>NZ_JAULSL010000001.1:0-4877441 GCF_041538325.1 Yersinia sp. 2466 StPb PI
GTGTCACTTTCGCTTTGGCAGCAGTGTCTTGCCCGATTGCAGGATGAGTTACCTGCCACAGAATTTAGTATGTGGATACGCCCCCTACAGGCGGAACTGAGTGACAATACTCTGGCGCTTTACGCCCCTAATCGTTTTGTACTGGACTGGGTCCGTGATAAGTACTTAAACAATATCAATGGCTTACTTAATGACTTTTGTGGTTCCGAGGTTCCTTTACTGCGTTTTGAAGTAGGGAGTAAACCGGCGGTAAGAACACACAGCCATCCAGTAACCGCCAGTGTTAGTGCACCTGTCGCTCCGGTTACCCGCAGCGCCCCTGTACGCCCGAGTTGGGACAGTTCGCCCGCTCAACCTGAACATTCTTACCGTTCGAATGTGAACCCGAAGCACACATTTGATAACTTCGTTGAAGGTAAATCCAACCAACTGGCTCGTGCTGCGGCACGTCAGGTTGCTGATAATCCGGGTGGCGCATATAACCCGTTATTCCTCTATGGCGGTACAGGTTTGGGTAAGACTCACCTGTTACATGCAGTAGGGAATGGCATCATGGCGCGTAAAGCCAATGCCAAAGTGGTTTACATGCATTCGGAGCGTTTTGTGCAGGACATGGTTAAGGCCTTGCAGAACAACGCAATAGAAGAATTTAAACGCTATTATCGTTCCGTTGATGCATTATTAATCGATGATATTCAGTTCTTTGCCAATAAAGAGCGTTCCCAGGAAGAGTTTTTCCACACCTTTAATGCCTTGTTGGAAGGTAATCAGCAGATCATTTTGACCTCAGATCGCTATCCAAAAGAGATCAATGGCGTCGAAGATCGTTTGAAATCGCGTTTTGGCTGGGGTTTAACGGTTGCCATTGAGCCGCCGGAACTAGAAACCCGAGTCGCGATCCTGATGAAGAAAGCGGATGAAAATGATATTCGCTTGCCCGGTGAGGTTGCGTTCTTTATTGCCAAGCGTCTGCGTTCCAATGTGCGTGAGCTGGAAGGGGCATTGAACCGTGTGATAGCTAATGCCAACTTTACCGGTCGGGCAATCACCATTGATTTCGTGCGCGAAGCTCTGCGTGACTTGCTGGCATTGCAGGAAAAGCTGGTTACCATCGATAATATTCAAAAGACTGTCGCAGAATATTATAAAATTAAGGTCGCTGACCTGCTCTCCAAACGGCGTTCTCGTTCGGTGGCCCGCCCGCGCCAAATGGCGATGGCGCTGGCAAAAGAGTTAACCAACCACAGCCTGCCTGAAATCGGCGATGCGTTTGGTGGCCGCGACCATACCACGGTGTTGCATGCTTGCCGCAAGATTGAGCAATTGCGTGAAGAAAGCCACGACATCAAAGAAGATTTCTCTAACTTAATCAGAACATTATCCTCCTAGCGCTATGAAATTTATCATTGAACGTGAGCATCTGCTAAAACCGCTGCAACAGGTCAGTAGCCCGCTGGGTGGACGTCCTACGTTGCCAATTTTAGGTAACTTGTTGTTGCAAGTGACCGAAGGCTCTTTGTTGCTGACGGGGACCGATCTGGAAATGGAGATGGTCGCGCGCGTGGCGCTGTCTAATCCCCATACCCAGGGAGCAACCACCGTACCGGCCCGGAAGTTTTTTGATATCTGGCGCGGTTTGCCAGAAGGGGCAGAAATCACGGTGGCGCTGGATGGTGATCGTCTACTGGTGCGCTCTGGCCGTAGCCGCTTCTCGCTGTCTACCCTGCCCGCGGCGGACTTCCCTAATCTGGATGATTGGCAGAGTGAGGTGGAGTTCACCTTACCGCAAGCCACACTGAAACGTCTGATTGAGTCCACTCAGTTCTCGATGGCTCATCAGGATGTGCGCTATTACTTGAACGGTATGCTGTTTGAGACTGAAGGTGAAGAGCTGCGCACTGTGGCGACCGATGGCCACCGTTTGGCGGTATGTTCCATGCCAATCGGGCAGACATTACCTTCACATTCGGTGATCGTGCCGCGTAAAGGTGTGATGGAGCTGGTCAGGTTATTGGATGGGGGTGATACACCACTGCGCCTGCAAATCGGCAGCAACAACATCCGCGCGCATGTGGGGGATTTTATTTTCACCTCTAAGCTGGTTGATGGCCGTTTCCCTGATTATCGCCGGGTATTGCCGAAGAACCCTGACAAAACGCTAGAAGCGGGTTGTGACTTGCTGAAACAGGCTTTTGCCCGTGCAGCAATTTTGTCAAATGAGAAGTTCCGCGGCGTTCGGCTCTATGTCAGTCACAATCAGCTCAAAATCACCGCCAATAACCCTGAACAGGAAGAGGCGGAAGAAATCCTCGATGTTAGCTACGAGGGAACGGAAATGGAGATCGGTTTCAACGTCAGCTATGTACTTGATGTGCTGAATGCACTGAAATGCGAAGATGTGCGCCTGTTATTGACCGATTCGGTCTCCAGTGTGCAGATTGAAGACGGTGCTAGTCAGGCTGCGGCCTATGTTGTCATGCCAATGCGTCTTTGAACTATAGCGGGCTATCTTACTTGCCAGCTTGGGATTGGGCAGTGCTCACCATCCTCACGTACATTAAGTACGCTCCGGTGGTTGTGCGCTGTCCGCACCCAATCTGTCTGCGACAATTACGCCCTCTTTCAGAGGTAATGCGATAACGCCCTTGATGGTTTGATGTTCAATAATGAAGACATTTGCAGCATGGCTCTGACACGGTTGTTAATTAAAGATTTTCGTAATATCGAATCGGCAGACTTGGCGCTGGCAGCGGGGTTTAATTTTTTAGTTGGCCCCAACGGTAGCGGTAAAACCAGTGTGTTAGAAGCGATTTATACCCTTGGCCATGGTAGGGCTTTTCGTAGTTTACAAGCAGGCAGAGTGATCCGTCACGACTGTGCCGAGTTTGTGTTACATGGCCGGGTTGATGTGAATGAACGTGAATCATCTATTGGGCTAAGTAAAAGCCGGCAGGGTGATAGCAAGGTGCGGATCGATGGCACTGACGGCCACAAAGTGGCCGAATTGGCGCAAATGCTGCCCATGCAATTGATCACCCCCGAGGGGTTCACTTTATTGAATGGCGGGCCAAAATTCCGGCGCGCTTTTTTAGACTGGGGTTGCTTTCATAATGAACCCGGTTTTTTTACGGCCTGGAGCAATCTAAAAAGATTACTTAAGCAGCGCAACGCCGCGCTGCGCCAGGTTAGTCGCTATGCGCAAATCCGGCCTTGGGATCAGGAAATTATCCCACTGGCTGAACGCATTAGTGAGTGGCGGGCGGCATACAGTGATGCAATTGCGGCAGATATTTCAGCCACATGCGCCCTGTTCCTGCCAGAGTTTGCCTTGAGTTTCTCTTTCCAGCGCGGCTGGGATAAAGAGAGTGACTATGGTGAGTTGCTGGAACGCCAGTTTGAGCGTGACCGCGCGCTAACTTATACCGCCATCGGGCCACATAAAGCGGATTTCCGCATTCGGGCCGAGGGTACGCCGGTAGAAGATTTGCTATCGCGTGGTCAGTTGAAGTTGCTGATGTGCGCACTGCGGTTAGCGCAGGGTGAGTTTCTCACCCGACAGAGCGGGCGGCGTTGCCTGTATCTGCTTGACGATTTTGCTTCCGAATTGGACACCGGCCGTCGTCGATTATTGGCCGAGCGTCTCAAGGCTACCCAGGCACAGGTTTTTGTCAGCGCAGTGAGTGCTGAGCAAGTTGCCGACATGGTAGGCGAAAAGGGCAAGATGTTCCGCGTGGAACATGGCAAAATAGAGGTTCAACCACAGGATTAAAAATGAGCGAGAAACGTTGATGTCGAATACTTATGACTCCTCAAGTATCAAGGTATTAAAAGGGCTGGATGCGGTTCGTAAGCGTCCGGGCATGTATATCGGTGATACTGATGACGGTACCGGTCTGCACCACATGGTATTCGAGGTTGTGGACAACGCTATCGACGAAGCCCTCGCTGGCCACTGTAAAGAAATTATAGTCACCATCCATTCGGATAACTCTGTTTCTGTGCAGGATGATGGCCGTGGTATCCCAACCGGTATGCACGAAGAGGAAGGGGTATCAGCCGCAGAGGTCATCATGACCGTGTTGCATGCTGGCGGTAAATTTGACGATAACTCTTACAAAGTTTCCGGCGGTTTGCACGGCGTGGGCGTGTCCGTTGTTAACGCCCTGTCTGAAAAGCTGGAACTGGTCATTCGCCGTGATGGCAAAGTTCACGAGCAAACCTACAAAATGGGCGTGCCTCAGGCACCGCTGAAAATGGTGGGTGAAACCGATCTGACCGGGACGACCGTGCGTTTCTGGCCAAGTTTCCAGACCTTCACCAATAACATCGAATTCCAGTATGAAATTCTGGCTAAACGCCTGCGCGAGCTGTCGTTCCTGAACTCCGGTGTATCAATCAAACTGAAAGACAAACGTAACGACAGAGAAGACCACTTCCATTATGAAGGGGGTATTCGGGCGTTTGTTGAGTATCTGAGCAAAAACAAAAACCCGATCCACCCGAAAGTGTTCTATTTCTCCACCATGAAAGATGATATCGGTGTGGAAGTGGCATTGCAGTGGAACGATGGTTTCCAAGAAAATATCTACTGCTTCACCAATAACATTCCGCAGCGCGATGGTGGTACTCACTTGGTGGGCTTCCGCACGGCGATGACCCGTACGCTGAACAGCTATATGGACAAAGAAGGCTACAGCAAGAAAGCGAAAATCAGCGCCACTGGTGATGATGCCCGTGAAGGCCTGATTGCTGTTGTTTCTGTTAAAGTGCCGGACCCTAAATTCTCCTCACAGACTAAAGATAAATTGGTTTCTTCTGAAGTGAAAACGGCGGTCGAAACGCTGATGAACGAGAAGTTGGTTGAGTATTTGCTGGAAAACCCAACCGACGCCAAAATCGTGGTTGGCAAAATTATTGACGCAGCCCGCGCACGCGAAGCCGCGCGTAAAGCGCGTGAAATGACACGCCGTAAAGGCGCGCTGGACCTGGCAGGTTTGCCAGGCAAACTGGCAGATTGTCAGGAACGAGATCCGGCGTTGTCCGAACTCTACTTAGTGGAAGGGGACTCTGCGGGCGGCTCTGCGAAACAAGGCCGTAACCGTAAGAACCAGGCCATTTTGCCGTTGAAAGGTAAAATCCTGAACGTTGAGAAAGCGCGCTTTGACAAAATGCTTTCTTCGCAGGAAGTCGCAACGCTGATTACTGCATTGGGTTGTGGTATTGGCCGGGATGAATATAACCCTGACAAACTGCGCTACCACAATATCATTATCATGACCGATGCCGACGTGGATGGTTCTCACATCCGCACGTTGCTATTGACCTTCTTCTACCGTCAGATGCCGGAAATTATTGAGCGTGGCCATGTGTTTATCGCTCAGCCGCCACTGTATAAAGTGAAAAAAGGCAAACAAGAGCAATACATCAAAGATGATGATGCGATGGAACAGTATCAGATGACACTGGCACTGGATGGCGCTGCATTGCACGTCAATCCTGAGGCACCACCGCTAGTGGGCGAGCATTTTGAGAAACTGGTTGCTGAGCATTATAGCGTTCAGAAGACCATTGCTCGTATGGAGCGCCGTTATCCGCGTGCTTTGCTGAATAACCTGATTTATCAGCCAACCTTGAAAGAAGAGGATTTGAGCGATAAAGCAGTGGTGACACAGTGGATTGATTCACTGGTGGTGTTACTGAATGAAAAAGAGCAGCACGGCAGCAGCTACAGTTCTGTGGTGCGCGAAAACCGTGAGCGTCAATTGTTCGAGCCAATATTGCGTATCCGTACCCACGGTGTAGATACCGATTATGATCTGGACTTTGATTTTGTCCACGGCGGTGAGTATCGCAAGATCTGCCTACTGGGCGAAAAACTGCGTGGCTTAATTGAAGAAGGCGCATTTGTTGAACGTGGCGAACGCCGAGTTCCGGTTTCAAGCTTTGAAGATGCGCTGGACTGGTTAGTGAAAGAGTCTCGCCGTGGCTTGGCAATTCAGCGCTATAAAGGCTTGGGTGAAATGAACCCAGAGCAGTTGTGGGAAACCACCATGGACCCAACCAGCCGCCGTATGCTGCGAGTGATGGTGAAAGATGCCGTTGCAGCGGATCAGTTATTCACCACCCTGATGGGTGATGCGGTTGAGCCTCGTCGTGCCTTTATCGAAGAGAATGCGTTACGCGCAGCCAATATCGATATTTAATCCGATAAGCGATTGATCGGATAGAAAAGCCCAGGGCAGTAAGCTGCCTCTGGGCTTTTTTTTGCCTATTTGCACCCCATTGAGAATTCATCGGGTTATGACATTCAAAATCAACTCAAGAGCAGCAAACCAGGTTTACGCTATGTCGGATGTGCCAATGGGGCGATGTCAGTTTTGCGTGAAGCTAGCGTGCTGTTTGCCGTGGTGATAGGTTGTGTATTTCTTGGCAAATCGCTGTCCATCAGAAAAGTGGTGGCGTGCACCGTAATTGCTATCGGTTCGATCCTCATTAGGTAACGGTTGGGGGGCATGGAATATCCCAATCAGGTTGCCGCAGGACAGCATAGGATAATCAGGAGAATGAAAGATGTCTTTGAATCCAACCATTGCGCTTATTGGTCCGGGCGCTATTGGCACCACCATCGCAGCAGTACTGCATGAGGTGGGACGTACACCGGTACTTTGCGGTCGAACTGCGCATTCGCAGCTAGAGCTACGCTATGACGGCGGCCAGATTATTGTACCCGGACCAGTGCAGATCCATCCCGCAGCGATTACCCGGCCGGTCGATCTGGTTTTTGTTGCTGTAAAATCGACTCAGGTTGACGCGGCAGCGCCATGGCTGGCGACTTTATGCAATGAGAATACCGTGGTGTGCGCACTGCAAAATGGTGTTGAGCAGATGAGCCAACTTGCGCCTTACGTATGTGGCGCCACCGTTCTGCCTTCAGTAGTGTGGTTCCCCGCACAGCGTGAACCGGATGCTTCTGTATGGCTGCGTGCTAAACCACGTCTTACCTTGCCGGATTCTCCGCCGGCGAATTTGGTGCTCACCGCGCTAAGTGGCACCCGTTGCTTAGTCGAGCTGGCGGCTGATTTCACCTCTATCGCCTGGCGCAAGCTGCTCCAGAACGCGGTGGCGGGGTTGATGGTACTGGCGAATCGCCGTGCTGGCATGTACACACGTCCCGACATCACCGAGTTGGCACTCGCTTATCTGCGGGAATGCCTCACCATCGCGCGAGCTGAAGGCGCAAAACTAAGTGATGACGTGCCGCAGGAGATTGTGGATGGCTTTCATCGCGCCCCGGCTGATTTAGGTACTTCGATCCTTGCCGACCGTCAGGCGAATCGTCCGCTGGAATGGGATATTCGTAACGGCGTGGTGCAGCGGTGCGGGCGTGCGCATAATATTCCAACACCGTTCAGTGATGTCATCGTTCCACTTCTTGCGGCAGGCAGCGACGGGCCTGGGTGATCATGCTAATTGAGGATAAAAAACGCATCATTCGTACATCCGGTTTACGCAAAGAAATCTGTCACCCCAATACAAGATATATGGCGGGAAATTGTGCTGATGCCAGTTGCAGTGCCAGTCCAAGTCGGGACTGTATATGCGTCGTTACCTGATTGATTTCTCGCGCGTACGCTTTTATTCCATTGGCTCTCATACCCCATTCACTAGCATTTGAGCGCTGAATCGCGTTAGCATGAGGCATTAGTTAAATAAATGTGAGGACCTATGGCTATTGAACTGATCGCTATCGATATGGACGGCACGTTACTGAATCCGCAGCACGAAATCACTCCACGGGTAAAGCAGGCTATTGATGCTGCCCGGGCTAAAGGGGTCTGTGTGGTATTGGCCACGGGTCGGCCCTATATTGGGGTCCAACGTTATTTACGTGAATTAAATATGCAAAACAGTGGTGATTATTGCATCAGCAATAACGGTGCATTAGTGCAAAAAGCCGCCACGGGTGAGTGTATTTTGCAGGAAACTATCAGTTTTGAGGATTACCTCTATTTCGAGGCTTTATCGCGCAAAATGGATGTTAGCTTCCAGGCTTTTGATTTTGATACCTTATATACCGCGAACAAAGACATCAGCAAATACACCCTACATGAAGTGTTATTGACCGGTATTCCATTGAAATATCGTGCAATCGAAGAGATGGATCCAACATTACGCTTTCCTAAAGTGATGATGATTGACGAGCCAGAAAAACTGGATCGTGCCTTAGCGATGATGCCAGCCGAAGCTTTTGAGCGTTTCACTATCATGAAGAGTGCACCGTTTTATCTGGAAATCCTGAGTAAGCGAGTGGATAAAGGGACTGGGGTGAAAATGCTGGCAGATCACTTAGGCATTGCGCAGGAAAATGTGATGGCTTTGGGTGATCAGGGTAATGATATTGCGATGGTTAACTATGCTGGTGTCGGTGTTGCAATGGGGAATGCTATCCCTGAATTGAAAGAGATAGCGCAGTTTGTCACGTGCACCAACAGTGAAGACGGTGTGGCGGTAGCGATAGAGAAATTTGTACTTTGATATTTAACTGATGCAGTAGCTCATTAATTTGCTGCTCGGATCAGGTTTCGGTTGATATTCAATTTGTTGCTATTGCCGACCGTTATGCCTCAACCGAGCAAGAGGGCTGGCCGGCCCTCCTGCACCTGCGGCTTGCGCGAAATATTGTGGCTTCGCCATACCCTCCGGCAGCTTACCGGCTAATCGAACCGGTGCTGACTCGCTCCCAGCTCGACAGCACCTTTCGCCGCGTCCATGCGGCTCATTCGGCCTGTAAACTTTGTCGGCAATATTCCTGATTGCGCTCAAGGTCAACAGAGAAAATCTAAAAGCCTACCCTCTCTTTTATCACCCTAGAATCCCTTTCACTATTTGCACATCCTGAATCCCTAATCCGGTTAAATCCGCCAGAGTGATCTGTTGGTCATTATCTCTAAAAGAGATACCTTGCGCTAAAACTGAACCCACCTCAGTTAAGGTGTGAGTTGCTAATAGCCCTTGCTGGAATGCCTGCGAAATCTCACCAAATTCTGAGCATTGCGCCCATGAGTCCAGCAATATTTTATCGGCTTTAGCTACCAGTTCAGGGGATAGCTCATGTTTACCTGCACTATCTGCACCGACCGCCGTAATATGGGTTCCTGGCTGAATATCCGCCGCTTGCAAGATAGGTTCTCTGCTCGGTGTGGTGGTGATAATCAACTGGCATTGACGGGCTAACTTTGCGGCATTCAGTGTAGTATTAACCTCGAAACCTTCATCTTCAGCATACTGCCGATACTCCTCTAATGCCGTTTCACTGCGACCCCAAACCCATAGCTGACGGCATGCCACCACACTTTTTAGGTACATCAGATGTAGCCGTGCCTGCATACCGGTACCGATGATACCAATAGCACTGATATGTTTTGGTGCGCAAAGCTCGGCGGCAATTCGCCCGGCCAGCGCAGTACGCAGCGCAGTTAGCCACCCCTCATCGAGCAAGATAGCTTGTGGCTCGCCAGTAAGGGCGGAAAAGGCCATCATCAGCCCTTGATTACTGGCCAATCCTTGCGCGGGATTATCATAGAAACCGCCGGAAACCTTTACCACAAACTGACTGTCACCTTGCAAATACCCACTTTTAATACAGCAATCACCGTTGGCTTGCCCAAACAGCAAATGTTGCACTGGGGGCATTTGCACTTGCTGCTGGCTATATGCAATAAAGCCCTCTTTGAGCAGCAAGGTGATGGCATCTGCATCGAACTTGTCAAGAATTTGTTGCTTACTCAAAATTAGCATTCGGCGATGGCTCCCAGATATTTTTCCAGTACGATATTTTTACCGCACAGTACCACTGCCACTTTCTTACCTTGCCAACGTGGTGCCAGTTTCAACGCTGCCGCTAATGCCACACCAGCAGCACCTTCAATCATCCAACGGTCTGTGTGGGCAATCAAGCGCATGGCATCTTTGATTTCCTGCTCACTCACCAGGACTTTCTGATCGATCAACTGTTGGCAAAGTGCGAAGGTGATGGCTCCGGGTTCAACACCTCCGGCGGTACCGTCAGACAGGGTTTCCTGCTCTGCCACTTCCTGAATTTGGCCATTTTGCAGGCAGGTATACATGCTGGTGGCATTCGCCGGCCAGCAACCAATCACCTGTGTTTTATCCGATAATTTCTTTAAAACTGTCGCAATACCAGAAATCAGGCCACCACCGCCAACGGCAATAAACACAGCATCAAGGTCTGGTTGCTGTTCCACCATCTCCATGCCACAGGTACCTTGCCCGGCAATCACTTGCGGGTCGTTATAAGGAGAGATATAGACTTTGCCCTGCTGCTCTGCGGCGATACTCGCAGCCAGTTCGGCATTCAAAGCATCTCCTGCTACCAGTTCAATATGGCCGCCCAGTGCGCGAATAACTTCCAGCTTGATAGCTGCCGCTTGCTCTGGCGCATATATGGTGGCTTTCACTCCTGCCAGTTTCCCCGCTAGCGCCATAGCTTGCCCGTGGTTACCGGTCGAGGCAGTAATAACGCCGTTCTGGCGCTGTTCATCGGTCAACAAACGCAACTTGTTACTGGCTCCACGAAATTTAAAAGAACCGGTATGTTGCAGATGCTCGCACTTAAGATAGATTTCGCAGCCACTGTGCTGCGATAGCAATGGGCTATATTCCAGCGGCGTCACTCTCACTTGTGGGCGTAATAGCTGATGAGCTTCTTTAATGGCATCGAATAATGTATTCATGACGGTTCCTTAAAATCCTTTAGCTGGTTTTTATATTTTTCAAATGGTTATAAACAGTCGCCCGACCAATGCCGAGGATTTTTGCCACGTAACCGGCTGCATTCTTACCGTTGAATGCGCCCTGTTGATAGAGGGTCTCAATGAGCATCCGGCGGCTAGCATTATTCAAAGCTGCTAGCGTGAGCTGCTGCTGCTGTAACCAATGATGGATATAAGTGTTGATGCGTTCCTGCCAATCATCCTGAAACAGCACATCCGGTTGTGGCTGTAGTTGTTGCCCTGACAGGAATAGCTCCAGTGCTGCTTTGGCACTTTCAAATACGGTGATATCCAGATTGATACATAACAATCCAATTGGCTGCCTATTGTCATCACGTAATACCGTGCTGATGGAACGCAGTTGACGGCCATCCCAATTACGCTTTTGGTAAGGCCCGATCACCTGTGAGTGCTGATCAAATCGCAACTCACTGAGATTGGAGTCTTCCCCTAATTCCCGCTGTGAATAGTTGTTGGCGATATAAACCAATTTTTGGCTGGTTAAGTCATGAATGACGACTTCTGCATAGGGAGAGAAAAGGGTGGCGATTGCATCGGCAATGGGCTGGTATCGATTAAGCATAGGTCATTTTATTTGGAATTAAAAATCCATATTAGACTTTTATTTCTAAATGCACAGGGGTTATGCCGTTTTTTTCATTCATTTTGTGATGGATTGCTTATTTTGCGATCCAAATTGTAGTACAAAAATAAAGTATAGCTCTACAATCTGTTTGTGTTGAATGACAAAGTTTGAAAATTGTGCGGCGTTGTGGGGACGGTTAATCAAGAGATGCGTAAAGTAAGGGAATCATTATTGGTTAACCTGAAATAACCGGAGCGAACATGACAAAAGAACAACTCAGTAAAACAGACCGCATTATTTTGGTTATTGGTCAGCAGATTGTTGAAGGCAAATATCCACCGGGCTCACCGTTGCCTGCCGAAGCGGAAATTTGTGAGGAATTTCAAACCTCTCGTAACATGATTCGTGAGGTTTTTCGGGCGCTGATGGCAAAGCGATTGATTGAAGTGAAACGCTTTCGTGGGGCGTTTGTCCGGCCACGTAATCAGTGGAATTATCTCGATACCGATGTACTGCAATGGGCGCTGGCCAGTGATTATGACCCACGGTTAATCAGTGCGATGAGCGAAGTGCGTAATCTGGTCGAGCCAACTATCGCCCGCTGGGCTGCCGAAAGGGCAACCTCGAAAGAGCTGGCGGTGATTGAAACGGCACTCAATGAAATGATCGCCAATCATCAAGATAGAGACGAATTTAACGAAGCGGATATCCGCTATCACGAGGCGGTATTGGCTTCGGTACACAATCCGGTATTACAGCAACTCAGTGTGGCAATCAGCTCTCTGCAACGGGCGGTGTTTGAACGAACCTACATGCCTGATGAAGAAAACATGCCGCGCACATTACAAGAGCATCAGGATCTTTATGACGCTATTCGCCATCAAGATGCTGATGCGGCAGAACGGGCTGCGTTAACCATGATAGCCAGCTCCGCTAAACGGCTAAAGGATATTACATGAGTGAGCAGAGTTATGGATAAAAGCTATATCGCCATTGATTGGGGATCGACCAATCTGCGTGCTTGGCTTTATTTACGTGGTGAATGTGTAGATATGTTGCGCTCAGAAGCTGGGGTCACTCGCTTTAATGGGCAAAGTGCGCAGCAGATATTTCAGCAGGTTATCGCGCCGTGGCGCGAGCAGCAGCAACAGTATGACTTGCCAGTGCTGATGGCGGGCATGATTGGCAGCAATGCGGGTTGGATTTCAGTGCCTTATCTTGCTTGCCCAACCCGTCTTACGCAGGTATCGCGTCAATTAACTTGTGTGGCGGAGGCTGAGCCAATTCGGGCATGGATTATCCCCGGTTTATGTGTTGATAAGCCAGATAACCGCAACGTGATGCGTGGTGAAGAAACCCAACTGATCGGTGCGTATAGCGAACGGCCTTCATCAGTCTATTTAATGCCGGGAACTCACAGTAAATGGGTGCAAATGCAGGGTGATCAGGTCATGGATTTCCGCACTCTGATGACAGGTGAATTGCACTATTTGCTGCTGAATAATTCATTGGTGGGGGCAGGGCTGGAGGCTCAATTACCGGACAATACTGCGTTTATCGATGGCCTGACGCAAAGCTTTAATGACAGCAATATCATGCGTTGTCTGTTTGAGACGCGTGCTGCCCATGTGTTGGGTCGATTGAAGCGAACATCGGTCGGCGACTGGCTTTCTGGCCTGCTGATTGGCAATGAAATCGTGCAGATGCAGCAGCAATATCCGCTCGCTGCTGGAGAGTGTATTACGGTGATTGGCAATCCTAAACTGGTTGAGCGCTATACCCAAGGGTTAGAGATGGCTGGGATGCTTTATCAGGTGTTGGATGGCGATCAGGCTTTTCAAGCGGGAATCAGGAGTATTGTAAATGAAATGGAATACTAACATGCCATTGATTGGCATTTTGCGCGGCATCACACCGGCGGAAGTTCATGACCATGTGGCCGCTCTGCTTGATGCAGGCTTTGATGCGGTTGAAATTCCGCTGAATTCCCCACAATGGGAAGTGAGTATCGCGCAAACGGTCGCGGAATTTGGTCATCGTGCATTAATTGGTGCGGGCACGGTACTGAAACCCGAGCAACTGGATGTGTTGCATAGCATGGGCAGCAAGCTGGTGGTCACGCCGAACACCCAACCGGCGGTGATCCGTCGGGCTGTTGAGTTAGGCATGACGGTTTGCGCTGGGTGTGCCACCGCATCTGAAGCTTTCACGGCGCTGGATGCAGGCGCGCAAGCCCTGAAAATTTTCCCCTCGGTCTCTTTTGGTCCCGACTATATCAAAGCATTAAAAGCCGTATTGCCCCCTGAGGTGCCGGTGTTTGCCGTTGGTGGGATTACACCTGAGAATTTGTCTATTTATTTGGCTGCGGGTTGTGCTGGTGCTGGTTTGGGCGGTGACCTTTACCGCGCAGGCCAATCGGTATCTCAGACCGCACAACAAGCGGCTGCGTTTATTAAAGCCTTTAAGGATGCTACAAAATGAAAATTACCAAGCTAACCACTTACCGTTTACCCCCACGCTGGATGTTTCTGAAAATCGAAACCGATGAAGGCATTATTGGTTGGGGTGAACCGGTAATTGAAGGGCGTGCTCGTAGCGTTGAAGCTGCGGTACATGAGTTATCGGAATATGTTATCGGGCAAGACCCGGCGCGTATCAACGATATTTGGCAGACATTATATCGCGGCAGTTTCTATCGCGGTGGTCCTATTCTGATGAGTGCTATTGCCGGCATCGATCAGGCGCTATGGGATATTAAAGGTAAAGCGTTGGGAGTTCCGGTTTACCAATTATTGGGTGGATTGGTTCGCGATAAAATTAAAGCTTACAGTTGGGTTGGCGGTGATCGTCCGTCTGATGTGATTAGCGGTATTAATAAACTTACTGAGATTGGTTTTGATACGTTTAAACTCAATGGATGTGAGGAAATGGGCCTGATTGATAATGCCCGTAAAGTTGATGCCGCAGTAGCGGTCGTAGCACAAATTCGTGAAGCCTTTGGTAACCGTATTGAATTTGGTTTAGATTTTCATGGTCGGGTTAATGCGCCAATGGCAAAAATCCTGATTAAAGAATTGGAACCTTATCGCCCATTGTTTATTGAAGAACCCGTATTAGCTGAACAGGCAGAATATTATCCCCGTCTGGCGGCACAAACCCATATTCCTATCGCAGCAGGCGAGCGGATGTTCTCCCGTTTTGAATTTAAACGGGTATTGGCCGATGGCGGGCTGGCAATTATTCAACCTGACTTATCTCATGCTGGTGGCCTGACTGAGTGCTTTAAAATTGCCGCTATGGCAGAGTCTTATGATGTGGCATTAGCACCACATTGCCCACTTGGGCCAATTGCATTGGCGTCTTGTTTGCACCTTGATTTTGTCGCCCGCAATGCAGTCTTGCAGGAGCAAAGCATGGGGATTCATTACAACCAAGGTGCTGAGTTGCTGGATTATGTGATTAATAAAGACGATTTCAAAATGACCGATGGTCATTTCTATCCACTGACAAAACCCGGCTTAGGGGTAGAAATCAATGAGGAATTAGTGATTGAACGCAGCAAGAATGCCCCTGATTGGAGAAATCCGGTTTGGCGCTATCCTGATGGTGCCGTCGCCGAATGGTAAGTTGCCCTCGTTCGATTAATTAATAAATTATCTAATACAATTATCAGGGAAATAATCCTAACAAAGATAAAGCGTATATCAGCCGTTAAAAAACTATTTTCTTCCGGTTAATAATTCGGGTGGAAAAATAGAAATTATATTAAATAACAATTTATTGCGACCCTACACGCAGGAGTTCCCTTGCGCCCAAAATACGGTAATGCGACAGTGTTATCAGCAATTTGGGCAGGGAGCTTCGGCGTATATTAATCCGATTATAATTGGGATCATTACCATGGAAATGACCTTAGCTACTGCCCCAAGCAAAAGGCGCTATCTGACACTATTTATGATATTTGTCACGGTTGTCATTTGTTATGTTGATAGAGCCAACCTTGCCGTTGCTTCAGCCCATATTCAGGAAGAATTTGGTATCACCAAAACCCAGATGGGTTATATTTTCTCCGCTTTTGCCTGGACCTATACCTTATGCCAGATCCCCGGAGGCTGGTTCCTCGATCGCGTTGGCTCCAAAATGACGTATTTCATTGCTATTTTGGGGTGGTCAGTCGCGACCTTATTACAGGGGTTTGCGAACGGGCTGGGCACCTTAATTGGTTTACGTGCGATTACCGGTTTATTTGAAGCGCCTGCTTTCCCAACCAATAACCGCATTGTCACCAGTTGGTTCCCAGAGCAGGAGCGAGCCTCGGCAGTTGGTTTTTATACCTCAGGTCAGTTTGTCGGCCTGGCATTTCTGACTCCATTACTTATTTGGGTACAGGAAGTCCTCAGTTGGCACTGGGTATTTATTATCACTGGGGGGATCGGCGTTATATGGGCATTGATATGGCACTTTGTTTATCAGCCACCACGTAAATCCAAAGGTATTAATCAGGCCGAACTGGATTACATTCAATCGGGTGGCGGTATTGTTGATGGTGATGCGGCGAGCGAGAAAAAAGCCCGAACCCCCATCACCGCTGCTGAGTGGAAACTGGTATTTAACCGCAAACTGGTTGGCGTCTATATTGGGCAGTTTGCCATAACCTCGACGCTGTGGTTCTTCCTGACTTGGTTCCCTAACTATCTGACCCAAGAGAAACATATCAGTGCGTTGACTGCCGGTTTTATGACCACCGTACCGTTTTTGGCGGCTTTCTTTGGTGTATTGCTCTCTGGGCTAGTGGCCGATCGCATGGTGCGCAAAGGCAAGTCCATTGGCTTTGCCCGTAAAACACCAATTATCTGCGGTTTATTGCTTTCTACCTGCATTATGGGGGCTAACTATACCAACGATCCGTTCTGGATTATGGTGTTAATGGGGTTGGCTTTCTTCGGTAACGGCTTCGCTTCTATTACCTGGTCACTGGTTTCATCATTGGCACCAGTGCGGTTGATTGGCCTGACGGGTGGCGTCTTTAACTTTGTCGGTGGGCTGGGGGGGATCACGGTTCCACTGGTGGTCGGTTATCTGGCACAGGATTATGGTTTTGCTCCTTCCCTGATTTATATCGCAGCAGTGGCATTTATGGGCGCACTCTCTTATATCTTCCTGGTCGGAGATGTAGAACGGGTGGGATAAACCCTGACTCTGCATGTCGCTGATAGTGGTGATATGCAGAGCATTTGACCAGAGACAGAGCACCGGGTGGTGATATAATTCGTATAAATGATTTAGCCTTCCGTATCACCGGAGCCAAGATGACCTGTCAGCAAGATGCCCCTTCACAAGAACAGCAACTCACCTTTGATCCTCGCGGTCATCAACTCACTAATATCAATGTCTGGACCCCTGATAGCCAATGGTTGGCCTATGATGTGCGGCCCAATGGTAGCACTTTTAGTGGCTTAACGATTGAGCGGGTTAATTGTATTACTGGTGATATTGAGGTGATTTATCGCGCTCAGCAGGGGGCGCATGTTGGTGTGGTGACGGTCAGCCCAGACTCACCCGCGCGTTATGTGTTTATCCACGGGCCAGAGCACCCGGATAGCCACTGGCACTATGATTTTCATCATCGGCGCGGTGTGATTGTGTCCGAACCGGATAGAGAGCTGGCGGTAACACTGGATGCGATGGATATCACCCCGCCCTATACCCGTGGGGCATTGCGTGGTGGTAGCCATGTCCATGTTTTCAGCCCAGACGGCAGCCGCCTTAGCTTCACCTATAACGACCATGTATTACATGAATTAGACCCGTTATTGGATTGTCGCAACGTGGGTATTGCACTGCCGCTGCATGGCGTGAATCCACCTAAACAGCATCCTCGTGAATATGATGGCAGCCATTTCTGTGTTTTGGTCAGTCACACCACGCCCATACCACAAGCGGGCAGCGACCAGATAAATCGGGCATACGAGGAGGGGTGGATTGGTACGCAGGGGTATCTTAAAACGGACGGTACCCGTCAGCGTTGGGCATTGGCCTTTATCGGCGACACCCTTTCAGCACAGGGCGAAAAAATCCCAGAAATCTTTATTGCTGATTTGCCCGAACATGACCGAGAGTATGCCCATGCCGGAACGATGCCACTTGAGGGGACGCAAAGCACGCTACCTGCGCCACCCGCAGGGGTGATTCAGCGGCGGCTAACTTACACCAGCGAGCGGCCTTTCCCTGGTCTTGCTACCAGCCCGCGTCATTGGTTGCGTTCATCGCCGGATGGCAGTGCCATTGCTTGTTTGATGAAAGATGATAGCGGTATCGTACAATTATGGCTGGTTTCCCCCAATGGTGACTCACTACGGCAACTGACATTCAGCGAGGGAGGGATTCAATCAGCATTTAGCTGGCATCCACAGGGCGGTAGTTTGGCTTTTGTCTGTGATAACAGTGTGATGCTCTGTGATAGCACCACCGGTCAACTGCGCCGTTTGACGGCTCGCAGTACGGTTGCGCCACTGGCGGATGCGGTGGTTTTTGCACCAGACGGTAATAAGGTGGCATTTATGCGGGAAATAGATGGGTGGGTGCAAATCTTTACTGTGAATGTAAGCTAGGCCCCTTAGCTAATACGGTCAGGGGCTGGAGAGGCCACGAGCTGTGATTACTGTATCGGTGCACTGACAGTTTGTGTCGGTTGCTGATTTTGTGTTTCCGATTGGCGGATACGCTCGCGCGGTGAGCTGGCCATTTTGTCTTCATTGTCTGAGCGCAGATAATCGTAGGGTAGGAGCAGGGTATCCATCACCGCAGAGAAGGGCAGATCTACTGCCAACAGGGGCCGTAGCGCCCAGCCGGTATTGTCATCTTTAAGCATCGCCACATTGGCTTCAGTGCCGGAGTAGTAGCCCTGACTGCTGCTGGTATGGGTCATAATGCTTGAGCAGCCACTAACGAACAGCAGAGAACAACCGGTAACAAAAGGGATAACTGTATTTCTCATTGTTGTACTCAGCTCTCATGATACCGTGATTAACTGACACGACACTATGTCAGGTTTTGTCGTAAATTGTTACACCCATTTACAGACACTTCCGATGGTCAAAGATTCAATCTTGTGGACTGATTTAACTTAAGTGTAAGTTATAACAGCTGATTTATCGAATATTAGTTTAATAAACATCCTATTGAGATTTTTCGTGTAAATTTTTTTTGATTTTACTCTTGAAAAAAACAAGACCGATACCATCTTATTATCAGGTCAGAGAGAATACGCCGATAGGGTATTCAGACCATTAGTCTGTCCATAGTGGAAGGCTTAATTAAAAATAGGATAACACCCTTGCTAATATATTTAGGAGGCAGTTTTTATGCGTAATTCCGAGCTTGCTCCATTGTACCGTTCAGCTATCGGTTTCGACCGGTTATTTAATCTATTAGAATCCGGCCAGAACCAAAGTAATGGCGGTTACCCTCCCTATAACGTCGAGTTGGTAGATGAAAACAACTACCGCATTGCTATTGCTGTGGCAGGCTTTGCAGAGCAGGAGTTGGAAATTGTTACTCAGGATAACATATTGATTATTCGAGGGTCTCATGCTGGTGAGCCTGTGGCTCGCACCTATTTATATCAAGGTATCGCTGAGCGTAACTTCGAGCGGAAATTCCAGTTGGCTGAGCACATTAAAATTAAAGGTGCCAACTTAGTGAATGGCTTACTGTATATCGATCTTGAGCGATTGGTACCAGAAAGTTTAAAACCGCGCCGTATTGAAATTAAGCAATCAGCTTAATATGTTTTTTCAATAATATGGCTAAGTCACATTATTAATAACTGAGCCAAGTCTGCCGTAATCGGGGACTGACCGGCTTTCTATTATCTCGCTTCTTAGAAGGAGTTATATTTATGCGTAATTATGATTTGTCACCTTTACTTCGTCAGTGGATTGGTTTTGATAAACTGGCCAGCTCAATGCAAGGCAGTCAGGATGCCCAAGGGTTCCCGCCATATAACATTGAGAAAACTGATGATAACCACTATCGCATCTCACTGGCATTAGCCGGATTTAAGCAGAGCGAACTGGATATCGAAGTAGAAGGCCCACGCCTGACGGTACGCGGTAAGCCCGCGCCAGTAGAAAAACAGGTTGAATACCTGCATCAAGGCTTGATACGTAAAGAGTTCTCATTGACCTTTACTCTGGCTGAGCATCTGAATGTAGATAATGCTCAGTTTGAAAATGGCCTGCTGCATATTGATCTGCTGCGCCAAGTGCCAGAAGCGCTGCAACCACAGCGTATTACCATCGGCAATGCTGCACCTGCGGAGCGTCAAGTATTAGATAGCCCGGCGGCAACCGAGCAAACTGAACAGCAGTAATTATGATGACCGGTACCTCTGTGTGAGGTGCCGGTATACCCTTCTTACTTAACGCCGCCGCTTTGTTAGCGGCGTTTTCTAACCGAGAGTTTCCCCGCTCTCCGGTGCATTTTGTGGTGTATCACACATTCAACCGTTCCCCCTTCTGACAGAATCCCTACTAATTATATGTCCGTCATTCTTCAAGCTGCATGTACGTTGGCTGCGTTCAATCACCCGAATCACTTACTCATGTAAGCTCATCGGGGTTCTCTCGCTTGCCGCCTTCCTGCAACTCGAATTATTTAGGATATAAGAATTTAAGGCTATGTATGACATTGGTGATATTTCACATGGCCGACCGGTTTTTAAACTTAGGCAAGGAAGTGATTTATGAGTGCTATCGCCCTTACCGTCAGTATGTTGGCGCTGGTCGCTGTATTGGGGTTATGGATCGGTAATTGGAAGGTCTATGGTGTTGGATTAGGTATTGGCGGGGTGCTGTTTGGCGGCATTATTGTGGGCCATTTTGCACAAACCTATGACGTTGTTCTTAATGGGGACATGCTGCACTTCATTCAGGAGTTTGGTCTGATTCTGTTTGTCTACACTATTGGTATTCAAGTCGGACCGGGGTTCTTCTCTTCACTGCGAGTATCGGGGTTACGACTTAACTGCTTTGCCATTCTGATGGTGATTGTCGGTGGGTTAGTGACTGCCATTATTCACAAACTGTTTGCCGTGCCGCTGCCGATTATTTTGGGGATATTTTCGGGGGCGGTGACTAATACACCGGCACTCGGGGCGGCACAGCAGATCCTTACTGATTTGGGGTCACCACCTCAATTGGTTAGCCAAATGGGGATGGGTTATGCCATGGCATACCCATTTGGGATTTGTGGCATTTTGCTGGTGATGTGGCTGATTCGTTTATTCTTTAAAATCAACGTCGATCGTGAGGCCAAAGAGTTTGATAGTAGCCACGGGCAGAATCGTGAATTGTTGCAAACCATGAACGTTGCGGTGCGCAACCCTAATCTGAATGGTTTGTCAGTACAGGATGTGCCGTTGCTCAATAGTGATGAGGTGGTCTGTTCCCGATTGAAACGTGGTGATTTGCTGATGGTACCGTTGCCCGCCACGGTGATTGAACTGGGGGACTATTTGCATTTGGTTGGTCAGCGTGAAGCTTTAGAAAAAGTGCGGCTGGTGGTGGGGGAAGAGGTGGACGTTACGCTTTCCACTGCGGGGACGGCGTTGCAAACCGCCAGGGTGGTAGTCACCAACGAAGCGGTGTTAGGTAAGAAAATCCGTGACCTCAATCTGAAGCAGAAGTATGACGTGGCTATTACGCGCCTTAATCGTGCGGGTATCGAACTGGTGGCCAGTAACAGTGCCAGTCTGCAATTCGGTGACATTCTTAATTTAGTGGGTCGCCCAGAAGCGATTGAGGCGGTATCCGCTGTCGTGGGTAACGCGCAACAGAAGTTGCAACAAGTGCAGATGTTACCGGTATTTATCGGTGTCGGTCTGGGGGTATTGCTGGGGTCGATACCGCTGTTCATTCCTGGGTTCCCGGCAGCATTACGGCTCGGGCTGGCGGGTGGGCCACTGGTGGTGGCGTTGATTCTTGGGCGTATTGGTAGCATCGGTAAGTTGTATTGGTTTATGCCACCGAGTGCCAACCTGGCTTTGCGTGAACTGGGGATTGTGCTGTTCTTGTCAGTGGTCGGGCTGAAGTCCGGCGGTGATTTTATTAATACGCTGGTTAATGGTGATGGGCTGGCATGGATTGGTTATGGCGCGATGATTACCGGCATCCCGTTGCTGACTGTGGGGATTCTGGCACGCATGTTAGCTAAGATGAACTATCTGACGCTGTGCGGCATGTTAGCCGGGTCAATGACCGATCCTCCGGCGTTGGCATTTGCTAATGGCCTGCACCCAACCAGCGGTGCGGCAGCGCTCTCTTATGCCACGGTTTACCCACTGGCGATGTTCTTACGAATAATGTCGCCGCAGATATTGGCCGTGCTGTTTTGGACATTGTAATGGATAGCCGATTATCCTGCGTATAGGGTGTTAATACAGTGAGAACAGGCAGATCGTAAAGACGCCGTCAATCCATCCCGGGAGGCTCGAGCCGCGCCATCCCTGGCGCGGACGCTTTACTCTTCTGCCTATCCTCACCGTATAAAGACTAAGGTGATATTTTCCAAAGGAATAGCAAGTTACGCAATTTGCTGCTTAATAATCACTTCGCTTCTTGAAATGCCAGCTCAATCTCTTCGGCCAGAATTGCGACACCCTTTTCGATCTGCTCAGGCGCGGGCACATAGTTCATCCGCATGCATTGATGGGTGTGCGGCCAGTCATGTTCCAGACCTGGGAAGAAATAGTGGCCCGGTACCATTAGCACGCCACGTTTTTTCAGGCGCTGATAAAGTAGTTCGGTGCTGATCGGCAGCTCTTTAAACCATAACCAGAGGAAAATGGCACCTTCGGGTTTGTGGATCAGGCAGCGTTCGGGCGGCAGGTATTTACGCAGGATAGCGATAGTTTGCTGCACCCGTTCAAAGTAAAATGGCCGGATCACCTCATTGGATAAGCGCAACAAATCACCACGCTCAATCATTTCGGCAGCGATCGCAGGCCCCATACTGCCGGGCGATAAGCTGATAATGCCATTCATATTGGTGATGGCCGAAATCACTTTCTCATCGGCAATCACAATACCGCAGCGGGAACCTGGTAAGCCCAGCTTCGACAGGCTCATGCACAGGATGATATTCGGATTCCACAATGGCGTAGCATCAGTAAAGATGATACCGGGGAAGGGCACACCATAGGCGTTATCAATCAATAGCGGAATATCACGTTGCTGAGCTATTGCATCAAGGCGAATCAGCTCTTCATCGGTAATCACATTACCGGTAGGATTGGTTGGCCGCGATACACATATCAGGCCAATATCATCGGTAATATTGAGGTGATCGAAATCGACGTGATATTTGAATTGGCCTTCTGGCAGCAGCTCAATATTCGGCTTGGCAGACACGAACAGGTCTTCATCCAAACCTGCATCGGCATAGCCTAGATACTCCGGTGCCAGTGGGAACAGCACTCGACGGCGGCTGCCATCAGCATAGCGACCAGCGAATAAATTAAATAAGTAGAAAAATGCGCTCTGACTGCCATTTGTCAGTGCAATATTCTGTGGCTCAATTTGCCAGCCCAACTCCTCGCGCAGCATTTTTGCCAGCGCTTTCAGCAGCAAGTCTTTGCCTTGTGGCCCGTCGTAATTACACAGCGCCTCAGTCAATTGCCCGCGCTCCAGCATCTCCTGACACAGTTGTTGGAAGTAGGCATCCATCTCTGGAATATGTGCCGGATTACCGCCGCCAAGCATGATAGAACCTGGGGTTCTAAGGCCGTCGTTGAGGTCATCCATCAGTCTGGTAATACCCGCGTAGCGGGTAAATTTATCGCCGAAAAGTGAAAACTTCATAAATGAAAATTTATTGTTATCCGTAAGTGAACAAGTACCATACGCGTAGATAAAAGTGGGTGCAATGCGGAAAGATTTCTTCCTGCCGATGGAAAGTGTCGGCAGGGAGTGTTTTTGCGGGATAATATTCTTATTTACTCTTTCTTGTCTCCGACCCAAACCACCAGCACATTATCCCCCTGATACTGGCGACTAAAAGCATAATAATCATCAGTTTGTTGGGATTGTTGTACTCCGGCACCAATCGCCGGATGGCGAGCGCGGAACTGACTGACTTTTTGCCAGTGTGTCAGCAGCGCACCTTTGGCACCGGTGAGTTCATTCCAGTTCATATCTGATCGGGTGCCCTGCAACGGATCTGAACCCGTTGGGCCGAATTGCCGCCCACTTTCATCGCCATAGAAGATTTGCACCGCACCTGGAGCCAGCAGCAGCAGTGAGCCCGCCCGTTGCTGTTTCAGTAATGACTGCTGGGCATCATCTTTGAAGAATAATCGGGTATCGTGTGATGACAGGTAACTCAATACATTGAAAGCTTGCAGTTTTTCAGCCATTTGCTGATAGGTGCTATCAATAGAAGAGAAGCACGCTAGCGCTTGTTTTGCTTGATCCTGAAAATCAAAGTTAATCATCGCATCGAAGCCGTTTTGGTAGTAATCGCTCTTCATCACACCGTGGCCCCATGCCTCTCCGGCCATCCAGAACGGTAAGTTATCCAGTGCTTGAGAGGGATGGGCCGCTTTCCATTCAGCCAATGCGGCAGTGGTTTGTTGTTTAAGCTGTTGCCATGCCGGCTTCTCCACATGCTTGGCAGTATCAACCCGAAAACCGTCGATACCGTAATCGCGTACCCATTGGCTTAACCAATGAGTTAGGTAATCACGCGGCGTGGCTCCAGCAATTTCCCGCGCTGCGGTATCACGTTTATGCCGATAAAACACCGGTAAGCCGCTGGGGTGAGTCGATTCTGTTTTGATGTCCGGTAAGAAAGCTAATGACATGGTTAGGTCGTCATAACCCGGTGAGTCGTAATCGCCAATATCGGTGCGGATCCACTGCTTACCCCACCAGTTGTCCCAACTGGCTTTATCACCGAAGTTGATGTAATCATTAAAACTATGCCAAGTTTGCCCTTTGCCGGGCGTCCAGTCGGTCCATTTTTTACCCAGTGTTTTTTCCAGTTGGTCGCCTGGCAAATAGAGTGCCCCGAACTGGTAACTTTGCATATCCGCTAAAGTGGCGTATCCCACATGATTCATCACCACATCAAATAGAACACGAATACCACGTTTATGGGCCTGTTCAACCAGTTTATGTAAATCCTGTTCGGTCCCCATATTGGCATCCAGACGGGTCCAATCCAGCCCGTAATAGCCATGATAGGCATAATGCGGGAAGTCGCCTTTAGTACCGCCCCCGACCCAACCGTGAATTTGCTCCAGTGGAGAACTTATCCACAGGGCATTAACGCCAAGCTGTTGCAGATAATCAAGTTTCTCGGTTAAGCCTGCCAGGTCGCCGCCGTGGAATGTACCAATTTCCTGCATACCATCGCCGTGACGGCCGTAGCTGTGGTCATTGGCGGGATTACCATTTTTAAAACGATCCGTCAGGACAAAATAAACAGTCGCATTTTGCCAGCTAAATGGCGCGGCTTGCAGGGTTTGGGCTGATTCCAATAGCAATAAACCACCACTCTCTGGGGCCGGTTGTAGAGTGATTTTCCCCAGCGAGACTGTTGCCGTTTGGCCGGAATAGAAATCCCGTATCGTTTCGCCTTCAGCAAAGGTTTTGCTCACATCTACAGTGACAGGCAAGCCATTCCAGCGCTGGCAACTGTGGGTCACGACTTTTGCCACTTCCGCCACAGGTTCTGTGAGGCTTAAAGTGAGTGTCGGCGTCCCGCTGCGGATATCAATGCGCGCCTGATACTGGCCATCACGGAACAATCGCCACTGGATATCGGCTTGATTCTGACAGGGTTGCAGCGAAAACGTCTGGTTCAACTTCACCGGCCCGGTGGGCTGCCAGCACTGTTTATTCTGATAAAACTTGAGCGGATATTCCCCTTTAGTCAGAGTGCTATTACTGACAAAAATACCACTGTCCTGCTCGGTGAATACCGGGAAATGCTGGAGTGACCAGTTAGCCATCGCTGCCGGTGAGAGTAGTAGCAGCAAGGATATTTTGAGATGTTTCATGGCACATCTTCCTATTTTGGGCGCGAGGTTTATTCGGATTGAGGCTGGTTTAGTGTGCCGTTTGGTGAGGAAATAGCCTCATCCCTGAGTGGATTTTATGGGGAGGAGACGTGCGGAGGAGTGGGAATTGGCCTGCTAGCAGGCCAATGGGCGTGGTTAGGCTTTCTGCAAAACCTGCGGATTCACGCAGTTTTCCGTCACGGTACCGGTTAGCGCGGCGATCAGGTTATCCACTGCACAGGCAGCCATGTTGTAACGGGTCTCGGTGGTGGCGGAACCAATATGTGGCACGGCAACGACATTGCGCAGTGAGAGTAAGGGCGAATCTATCGGTAGCGGCTCTTGTTCAAACACATCCAACCCAGCGCCATGAATCGTGCCATCTTGTAGCGCGGCAATCAGCGCTGGCTCATCGACAACCGGCCCACGGCCCGCATTAATCAGAATTGCGCTGGATTTCATTTTAGCCAGTTGGTCACGGCCAATCATATGGTAGGTCTGCTCGGTCATCGGCAGCGTAATACAGAGAAAATCAACTTCAGCCAATAAGGTATCGAGAGAACAGCGACGGGCATTAAAGCGTTTTTCGGCTTCTTCATGTGGGCGGCGGCTGGTATACAACACCGGCATACTGAAACCGAAATGTGCCCGCTGGGCCAGTGCCATCCCAATGCGGCCCATACCGAGAATACCGATAGTTTTGTGATGGATATCAACACCATACCAATCATCGCCAATGCTACCTTGCCATTCGCCGGCTTTCACCCGTTCAGCCAATTCAACCACTCGACGGGCGCAAGACAGCACCAAGGCCATCATGGTGTCGGCGACGGTTTCTGTCAGCACCGTTGGTGTGTGCATCAAGGCCACACCACGCTGGCTCAGGGCATCAACATCAAAGTTGTCATAACCGACAGAAATGGTTGAGGCAGCGCGCAAACGCGGTGCTAATTGTAGAAAGTCCTGATCGATTTTACCGCCGGAACCGATAAGCCCCTGTGCCTGTTGCAACGCAGACAATAGCTCTGGCTGATTATCAGGCGCTAAGCCATCAAAACTGTTTACGGTAAAATGTTGGGCTAAACGCTGATGCAGATCGCTGGGAATACTTTTGTACAGCACAATAGAAGGCTTCATCGCAAACTCCAATGACGTTACCCTTCATACTTGAAGTCGTAGGGGGTTAGCTTCATTCACTAATCCGAATCACTTGACTGTGTAAGTTCATCGGGGTTTGCATCACTTGATGCCTGCCCGCAACCTCAATTACTTTGGGTGGGTGAAATTTAAAGCCAGCATACCAGTGATCACTATTGTGGGATCAAGCGCTAATCACCTTCGTCATGTTACAACGCATGAAAACCAACCTGCGTTGGCAGGTCGGTGACGTCGAATTATTGTGCTTCGCTGCGGGCGGTATTTTTAGCCGTCAGGGTATGCGAACTGATGGCAGCGCAACGTAGTGCGGTAATAATCGCCAATGCGGGTGCGATGGCAAACAGAATAAACAGCCAATGGGCGGTATTTTCTGCCCCCGCTACTCCCCCTGGGGAATTAAGGCCAGAGAGGTTGGCTACCATGCCAGCCATCGCCGCACCGAGTGCGGTGGCAAACATCTGAACTGTGGTAATCGAGGCTCCGGCAATGTCTTTATCTTCTTCAGCAGCCACTTGCAGAATACGGGTCAGCAAATGTGGCCAGCCAAAACCGATACCAAAACCGACCAGTGTTAATGCAATAGCGATCGGCACCATATGTTGCCAACCACCGAGTGAACCGGCTGGCATCAAGATAGACAGTGCCACTAACCCCACTAGCACAATAATTGGGCCGCTGATAATCGCCCAGCGGACGCCTGATTTCTTCCAACCCGCGCTCATTACTTCAGAAAGGGTCCAGCCAGCCGCCATGGTGGCTGCAATATAACCTGAAATCAACGGTGACTGACCATGGAGGATTTGCAGGAAGTAAGGGACGAATATCTCACAGGTAATGCCGATCGCTAGCAGAGAAATGGTGATATAGAGTGCTGCCAGCGGTGAGTTAAGGCGCAATGCATCTTTTGGCAGTAGCCGAGAGGTGGCACGTGACTCGATGCGCAGTAACAACAGCAACAGTAAGATGGCAAACACCATACCCACCATGTTTATTAGGCCGCTACTGGCAATACTGCTGGCAGAAATAGTCAAAACAATCGCGGTTAATAACATCAATTGCGTGACGGGTAATGCCGACGCTGTCGTGGTATTGGATCGGCCCGCTGGCAGGATTCGCCAGGTAAAAATGGCATAAATAAGGGTGATGGGGAGTAGCGTCCAAAACGCAAAACGCCAGGCATTCATTTCAGCAAAGATGCCACCAATCGCAGGGCCAACCAGGGTAGCAACACCCCACATACCTGAAATCAGCGCCATTGCCCGCGGCCATAACGATTGTGGAAATACCAGATTAATCATGGCGTAAGAAAGGGCAAACAGGAAACCACCCCCTAAGCCTTGCACAGTGCGGCCCAGCAGCATCAGTGGCATATTCGGTGCCATGGCACATAACGCACTGCCGAGCATAAAGATTAGCGAGGCAAACAGGTATGCGCTACGTGGCCCGTAGCCACTGAGTAAGCGCGCAGAAAGGGCAGAGCCGAGGATCGAGGCGGTAACGAATAGCGTGGTATTCCAGGCGTACAAGCTCAGGCCGTCAATATCCAGCACCACGGACGGTAAAATGGTGGTGGCGATGTAGATATTGATGGCATGTAACACCACACCACCTGACAGGGCTATGGCAAAGGCCGCATTTTTACCGGAGAACAGGTCACTCCAACGGCTTGCATCATTTATTATCACGTTTCTATCCTGCCAGAAATCTGGTTGTTGAGTTGAGTTGATTTGGTGGTTACGATAAAATTAAACAAGTAAATTCTTGGAATAACTTAGGGCAGTTACTAATAATAAGTCAAGCATGCGCTTGGAAAATGTTATGCTGGCATTGATTGATCAAAAATAAAAAACCTAGCAATGATACCGGGGAAGATATGAATATCGACCATACCACCAGTCAGCCACAATCGGTGGCGAAACGCCTACTGATGCTGCTTAAAACTCGTGGTCCGATGCAAGCGAGTGATGCCGGGATGATTTTAGGCACGACAGGTGAAGCGGCCCGGCAGCAATTCGTCAAATTGGCTAAGGAGGGGTTGGTGGTCTCCGAGGCGCAAACGCGCGGTGTGGGTCGGCCGATTCAATTATGGCAGCTAACCGAGGTGGGTAACGCGCAGTTCCCTGATACGCACAGCGAACTGACGGTACAACTCTTAGGTTTAATCCGTTCTCAATTGGGTGACAGCGCCCTTGAGTTGCTGATTGATAGCCGCGAACAGGAAACCCGCACTCAATATTGTCAGGCGATGGTGGGGGCAAATAGTGTGACCGAGCGGGTTGAGCGGCTGGTGGCCATCCGCAGCCGTGAAGGTTATATGGCACAAATGCAGCAGGAGGCTGATGGGTCACTCTTGTTGATCGAAAATCACTGCCCGATCTGTGCCGCAGCGGCCAGTTGCCAGGGTTTTTGTCGGGCGGAGTTAGCCGTGTTCCAGCAGGTGTTAGGGGTACCGGTTGAGCGTGTTGAGCATATTCTATCCGGCTCGCGCCGTTGTACTTATCGCATTAGATTGGCGTCATTATGATGACCGATTGGCTGCTGCTGTAATGAAAATGCGGATAAAGCCTGAGGCACTATCCGCAGAGAAAGTATTAAGAATCACAGCGGGCTTAAGGTGATTTCAACCCGGCGGTTTTGTGCTTTACCGGCGGCGGTGCTGTTGCTTGCGACCGGATTGTCCGGGCCTGCACCACTGGTGCGAATACGATTAGCGGCCACGCCCTGCACGATGAGTGCGCTACCCACGCTGTCGGCGCGTTGTTGTGAAAGGGTCATGTTATGAGCTCTGGCACCGGAGCTGTCGGTATAACCCGTCACATTGACGGCGGTTTTATCATACTCTTTCAATACCATCGCCACGCCGGTTAAGGTGTTGGCACCCGCGGGTTTCAGATTGCTGCTGTCAGTATCAAATGTGACATTATTTGGCATATTCAACACGATATTATCGCCCTGACGGGTGACACTAACACCGGTACCGTTCATTTTTTCACGCAGTTTGGCTTCCTGCACATCCATGTAATAACCGGCACCACCACCCAACGCGGCACCTGCTGCTGCGCCAATTAACGCCCCTTTGCCCCGATCGTGTTTCGATGATGACAACATACCAATGCCGGCCCCTAATGCCGCACCAATACCGGCACCGTAACCGGATTTTCCGGCTTGAGACTCGCCAGTATAAGGATTGGTAGTACAAGCGGAAAGCGTAAGCGCCACAGCAACGGCGGCCACCGTGGCCAGAATGCGTTTTTTCATTGAATTTCCCTTAAATGGCACTCTATTTTGGCGAAAAGATAGATAACGTCGCCCAATAGCAGATTAAAAAATCAGTAACCAGCATTAAGTCCTGTTGCTGGTTTTTATCTGCCATCGTTATCCGGTAAAAAGGGGGGGAATACCATTGAGAAAACTCTCATAGTGCTGTGGCGTTAGTCTAAATGCTGTGTTTGTCGGCAGAAAAAGCACAGAAAAGCGCTTTACTCGCTGCCGGGTATTTCAGGAAACCGTAAAAGTGTTAACTATCAAAACTCATCATGCTGGAAGCTGAGTTTTGTGGCTACTCGCGCAGCGGGCTGACTCGGGGTGCGAAAACGTAAAACTTTTACCCCATGTTGTTGTAGATAACGTGCCAGCCCGTGCAGTGCGGCGCTACCGGCCCCGCGAACACTTCCTTCATCATCAGGCAGCAGCACATAGTTGGGATCAGTCACAAAAAATTCGATGTAGTAGTTCTCGTGACTATTTTCAAAAGTCTCATCTCTGCGGGCTGCCAGAATGTTGACAATATCTCCTTGCAGCCGTACCGCCACGTACACATAGTTATTTTCGGAAGAGATCAATTCGCTATACAGGACGAAGTTGTTTATCCGCCCGGCTTCGATAGTGCGGTTATGTTCCGACCAGGGTTCGCTAGTTATGTGGTAATAGATGGGCGCCTCGTTATAAATGTCTGACCATGCGCCTACCGCCGCTAAGGCATCATCCATAAAGGCGGCATCGATATCTGGCCGTATCGGAATGGTGGTATCAAAAATATCGACATCAAAATATAAATCGGGGTGGGTGACCCACTGATCATTCTTAAGCACTCGTACGGTAGGCGGATCGGTGGGGTAATGATAAGAGGCTAAAGAGAGTGAATAGGTGCCTAATGGCAAGCGCTGTGCACCAGAGGGAGGGGCAGTAGCGGTAGGGTTATGTAGCAAATAACGTGCGTAATTTAATCTCGTATAATCAAAAGCCTGAGATAGTTGGCGGATGGTTTCATCTATTCCGAATTGACGAACAACTAACTGGACCTCATTCACCAGGCGACTTTCTGCTGCCGGATCACTGGCCGCATAGCCCGTGGTATCATTAGTATGGATTTGCATTAATACCCGGCGTAGAACATCCAGAGTCCAGTCGCGCAGTGAATCACCGAATAACAGCGTGAAATCGGCTAATACTCTTGCTACCCACAGTTGGCAGTTTAAATTTACGTCTCGGGGATAGCGCTCGGCGAGGATATTATCTATCGAGGTTTTACAAAATTGCGCCGCGGCGGGGAGTGTAAGAGCCTGATTATGTAGTTGGGTGTCGAGCTTGGTTAATGTCAGTGTCGCGCTGTCACTATTTTCTGGGCGTTGTGGCTGTGGCTCAAGTAAGGGTGGCTTGGTGGTAATCACAACCGATTTATCTTTGTTATCATCAGAAAACCAATGTTTTACTTTACCCCACAGCGTATCGCCCTGATTGCAGCGGCTGTGAGTGACGTAATTATAAATCGCCAGCGCGGGAATAAAGGCACAGCCTAATGTTCCGGCGGTATCCCGTTCGCTTCTGTGGTGCACAGGCTGAATATCTTCAGTGCTGGCAACCATCACTATTTGGTCGATGATCAGTGGCTGGCTGGCATTGTTATTAATGGTTAACCTTGCATCAAACTGGGAATTATTGAATGGGAAGGTGCCAAGTTCAATGGTGGGCGATAAGGCAATTTGTTCGGTTCCACGACTTTCCATATAATCTATCGCAATCCTGTTACTGTTCAAATGGAATGTCAGGGATAAACGATTGGCATCTGGGTGGAGATGGAAAACCAATGGTTCGTCACCAACCTGGCCAAAAATGGAAAGTTCTCTGTTAGATAACCATATGACTGGGGCTTGTGGTAAACCCACCATAAAGTCACTGGTATTATTAATATCGAAACTTAATAAAACCTGTTTGTTAGGGTGATTTATATTGTTCCAGTATGAGGCGAAAATTTTGGATAAAGGAAATTTCATTCGCTTTAAAATGATACAACGTTCACTACAGACTTTAAGGGGAGAATTAGCAACTATAACGCTGCTGATTTGATTATCCATATCCAAAGTAGCTAAATCACGCTGCCCGATTGACTCGGCTAAATTAAAGTAAGGCATATTGTAACTATCATTTTTATAGATGGTGGCGAACATGCCATTTGGAATGGAGATTGAGGATATACTGTCATTTCTAATAACCTCATCATCTTGATCGATAAAATCGATTCCTTGCTTATGAGATAAGCACATCGATTCTCCCTGAAAATCATCTTCATTATATAAACAAACCTTTGTGTTGTTTATTTGAGGGATATATCTGTTATTAGGTGATAAATGATTATGCTTAATGCAGTCGCGGTCCATTTCATGAGACATGGTCATCGGCGATAATATTATTAATGAAAGCAACATAAATTTATTAGTTATGACTTTTAATTTCATGGTTTTACCTCTATTCGTTTTCTCCGAAAAGTGGAAGGGGGGGAATATCAAAACTCATCATGTTTGAAGCCTAGTTTCATTTTTACTCGGGCAGAGGGTTGTGAAATAACGGTAGAACGTAGTGTTTTCACCCCCTTTTCTTTCAGATAACGAGCCAATTCATACACTGCTGCGGTACCTGCCCCGCGAATATTTCCCTCTGCATCTGGCGTTAGCACATTGCGCGGTGCGCTCACCGAAACATCGATATAGAACTCATCGTTAGCGTTCCCCTTCGCGGCCCCCAGCACGCTAACAATCTCGCCCTCAAGCCGCACCACCACAAACAGATAGTCATTACTGGTGTTTTCCAACTCGAGCAACAGCGAGGTACTGGTGGTGCGTGCGGCACTGATGGTGCGATCAAGGTCAGTTAGAGGATTGTCTTGCTGGTCAGTTTCTAATGGTGTGAAAAGATAAGTATTAAACCAATGGTCCATCACTGTGTGCGCACGAGTAATCGTTGATCTATCTGTGGTGCTGGCATCAATGATCTCCACCTCAAAATGTAAGTCGGGTCTGGTCACCCATGCATTACGCTGACGAATGCGGACGGTAGGTGGCTCGGCGGGATAGTGATAAGACTCCAGCGAAAGTGAATATTCCCCTAACGGAAGACTTTGTGCAGCGGCAGGTGATTGTGTGGCGTTGGGATTATGTTCGACATAATTGGCATAATTTAATTGGGCATAGCGAAATGCGCGGGTGATCTGCCGGATGGTTTCAGCCAAGCCCAATTGTTGGATAATCGCACGGACACCACTGACCAGATGACCCTCAGTGGCCTGATCGTTACCTGCATAGCCCGTCGTATATTGTTCATCAATCCGCGTGACGACATCCTGTAGTTGCTCTGGTGTCCAGTCCCGCACAGAATGACCGAATAACAGGGTAAAATCTGCCAAGACTTTTGATACCCAATGAGGGCAGTTTTCATCTGGGCTGCGGGGATAGCGCGCGGCGAGGAGATTCTCTAGCGAGGTTTTACAAAATCTTGCGCTGGCCGGTAATGTCAGGGCTTGATGATGTAATTGCGTATGAACTTTACTTAATATAAATGCGAGCGGGCTGGCTTGGTTATTGTTGTTTTCGCGGCGGGAGGATTGTGGCTCAAGTAAAGGAGTGTTGCCGGTAATCAAGACTACCTTGTCTTGATTATCATCGGAAAACCAATGTGATATCTGACGCCATAATTTATCCGCCTGATCACAATGGCTATGGGTAACATAATTATAAATCGCCAATGCGGGGATGAAGGTGCAGCCTAGCGTGCCTGCGGCATCCCGTACCTTTCTACTGCATCCACTATATTCAATGTTATCCGTTACGGCAGTATCAACTTGATATTTATCTTCAGAATATAAACAAACTTCTCTGATTTTAATGCCATCGGCAATGGCTAATTGGGAGGATGTTATTAAGAAAATTAAGGCTAATTGGATATTTAGCAATGTCCCTATCATATTAAATCCCTCACTTAATTCCCACAGGAAAATAGGTTCAGGAATAGAGTAATGCAATTATGGATTTGAACCGGTTATTAAAATTTGTCAGATGCAGGGAGAGTTAAAGCAGGGATGAGTTAAATGGGCGCTGCCAATGCAGGGTCAGGATAGTGTTTTTGGTCTCTGCATTATAGGTTTTCCCTACTACGGTAAAACCTTGTTTACGATAGAAGTGATAGGCACGCTGATTTCGTTGGTAGACCTCTAGAGTTAGCGCGCAGTAGCACTGTTGAACGTAATCCATCAACGCTTGCCCAATCCCCTTACCGTGCAAGGATTGGGTGACGAACAGCGCGCCGACCAGTTGTTCTTCGAGAATACTAATAAAGCCTGCAATGGGGTTAGCATCACCGGTAGTTTCCGCTGACAAATATAGCCAAGTGCGTGCCGCCGGGAGATAGGTATTCCGTACCAACGGGGCGCTCTCGTGCCAGTATTGTTCGGCCACAAAAGGATGCGCAGCAATGGTACTGGTCAGCCACAATTGCATCAGGTCATCGAGATCGCTTGGTTGGTAAGGTCGAATCATTTTACGGCGTTATCCGGGTGACAAAAACAGCTTGCCAGATGGTCGTTCACTAAACCGCTGGCCTGCATAAATGCGTAGCAAATGGTGGAACCGATAAATTTAAAACCTTTTTTTTTCAATGCTTTTGACATTGCATCTGATACGGGTGTGGTTGCGGGTGACTCCGCCAGACACCACCAATGGTTAATTTTTGGCTCGCCATCAACAAAACTCCAGATAAAGCGCGAAAAATCCTCACCGTTGGCTTCCATGGCCAGATAAGCCTGTGCATTGGTGATAATGGCCTGAATCTTACCGCGATGACGGATAATACCGCTGTCCAGCACCAGTTTTTCTACATCGTCTGGCCCCATTTTCGCCACACGCACCGGATCAAAATTATGGAAGCACTTGCGGTAGTGTTCACGTTTTTTCAGCACGGTTATCCATGACAGTCCGGCTTGTTGCCCTTCGAGGCAGAGCATTTCGAACAGCGCCTGACTGTCGGTCCGTGGGATACCCCATTCAGTGTCGTGATAAGCGAGATAGAGAGGATCAGAGGTGACCCAACCGCAGCGTTGTAGACTCATAACTCGTCTTCCTTTTTATTATCTGACTTAGCAGAGGATGATCGCTGTTCATTAGCTGATTAGCAACCTATCGACGGACTCTTTACCTTTGTTGGCGCAGAGCAGAATAATCAGTTGGAATACAGTGAAAGGCTCATTTTATCGACAAATCCATCTTGATTGTTGCATCTTGCCGGATTCTGGCTGTATATCTTACGGTCAACGGGTATACTGACTCATTCCATTTTAATCCACTTGTATCGCGTGCGAATCCAACATGCAAAAGTTTGATACCAAGACCTTTCAGGGCCTGATCCTGACGTTACAGGACTATTGGGCGCGCCAAGGCTGCACCATTGTTCAACCACTGGACATGGAAGTCGGCGCGGGTACCTCCCACCCAATGACCTGCCTGCGTGCACTTGGCCCAGAGCCAATCGCTGCCGCTTATGTACAACCTTCACGCCGCCCGACCGATGGTCGCTACGGTGAGAACCCAAATCGCCTGCAACACTATTATCAGTTCCAGGTGATCATTAAGCCTTCACCAGACAACATTCAGGAGCTGTATTTAGGCTCGCTGAGAGAACTGGGTCTGGACCCGACTATCCACGATATCCGCTTTGTCGAAGACAACTGGGAGAACCCGACCTTGGGTGCCTGGGGTCTGGGCTGGGAAGTGTGGTTGAACGGGATGGAAGTGACGCAGTTCACTTACTTCCAGCAAGTGGGCGGTTTGGAATGTAAACCGGTCACTGGCGAGATAACCTATGGTCTGGAACGTTTAGCGATGTACATTCAGGGTGTAGACAGCGTTTATGACCTGATTTGGTGCGACGGCCCGCTGGGCAAAACCACTTATGGCGATATTTATCATCAGAATGAAGTGGAGCAATCCACCTATAACTTCGAATACGCCGATGTGGATTTCCTGTTCTCCTGCTTTGAGCAGTATGAGAAAGAAGCTCAGTCGCTGCTGGCACTGGAAAACCCGCTGCCGCTGCCCGCTTATGAGCGCATTCTGAAAGCTGGCCATACGTTTAACCTGCTGGACGCCCGTAAAGCCATCTCGGTGACCGAGCGCCAACGCTATATTCTGCGCATTCGTACGCTGACCAAAGCTGTCGCCGAGGCTTATTATGCTTCCCGCGAGGCGTTGGGCTTCCCTATGTGCAAAAAGAATCAGAACTAAGAGGCTGTCATGACTCAACAGACTTTCCTGGTGGAAATCGGCACGGAAGAGTTGCCGCCGAAGGCTCTTCGTTCTCTGGCCGAATCTTTTGCTGCCAACTTTACTGCTGAACTGGATAACGCCAACCTGCCTCATGGTGAGGTGGTTTGGTATGCTGCGCCGCGCCGTCTGGCGGTAAAAGTGGCCGATTTAAGCGCGGCTCAGGCGGATCGTGAAGTTGAAAAACGCGGCCCTGCCATTGCGCAAGCTTTTGATGCTGAAGGTAAACCGAGCAAAGCCGCCGAAGGCTGGGCACGGGGTTGTGGTATTACTGTCGATCAGGCTGAACGCCTGGTTACTGACAAAGGCGAATGGCTGCTGTACCGCGCCCATGTCAAAGGCCAATCAGCACAATTACTGCTGGCAGATATGGTGAATAGCGCGCTGAGTAAGCTGCCTATTCCAAAACTGATGCGCTGGGGTGATAAAGAAACCCAATTCGTTCGCCCGGTTCATACTGTAACCCTGCTGTTAGGCAGCGAATTGATTCCAGGCACTGTGTTAGGTATCGATTCAGACCGCATTATTCGTGGTCACCGCTTCATGGGTGAGGCTGAGTTCACTATTGATAACGCTGACCAATACCCGCAGATTTTGCTGGAGCGCGGTAAAGTCATCGCTGATTATGAATCACGTAAAGCTATAATCAAGCGTGATGCAGAACTGGCAGCGCAGAAGATTGGCGGTATTGCTGATCTGAGTGAAAGCTTGCTGGAAGAAGTGACATCACTGGTTGAATGGCCGGTGGTGCTAACCGCCAAGTTTGAAGAGAAATTCCTAGCAGTACCTGCGGAAGCACTGGTCTACACCATGAAAGGTGACCAGAAGTACTTCCCGGTTTACGATGCTGCCGGTAGCCTACTGCCAAACTTCATTTTTGTTGCCAATATCGAATCTAAAGATCCTCAACAGATTATTTCCGGTAACGAGAAAGTGGTTCGTCCGCGCTTGGCTGATGCGGAGTTTTTCTTTAAGACTGACCGTAAAAAACGTCTGGAAGACAATTTGCCGCGTCTGGAAACCGTGCTGTTCCAACAGCAATTGGGGACGTTGCGTGACAAGACCGACCGTATTCAAGCATTGGCGGGCTGGGTTGCCGCACAGATTGGCGCGGACGTTAACCATGCTACCCGTGCAGGTCTGCTGTCCAAATGTGACCTGATGACCAACATGGTGTTTGAATTCACCGATACTCAAGGTGTGATGGGGATGCACTATGCCCGTCACGATGGTGAAGCTGAAGATGTTGCTGTAGCGCTGAATGAGCAATACCAGCCACGGTTTGCCGGTGATGATTTGCCATCTAACCCAGTTGCTTGTGCATTAGCGATTGCCGATAAGATGGACACATTGGCCGGTATTTTCGGCATTGGTCAACATCCGAAAGGTGATAAAGACCCGTTTGCGCTACGCCGTGCGGCGTTGGGAGTACTGCGCATTATCGTCGAGAAGAACTTGCCACTTGATCTGCAAACGCTGACTGAAGAGGCGGTGCGCCTGTATGGCAGCAAGCTGACCAATGGCAACGTGGTCGATGAAGTGATTGAGTTCATGCTGGGCCGTTTCCGTGCCTGGTATCAGGATGAAGGTCACAGCGTTGACACTATTCAGGCGGTACTGGCTCGTCGTCCAACCAAACCGGCTGATTTTGATGCGCGGGTGAAGGCGGTGACCTATTTCCGTACCCTGGATGCCGCAGCGACATTGGCTGCTGCTAACAAGCGTGTATCGAATATTCTGGCGAAATCCACTGATACCCTGAATGACCATGTGCATGCCTCGGTGTTAAAAGAGCCGGCAGAGCTGAAACTGGCAACACATTTAGTGGTGTTGCGTGACAAACTGGAGCCAGTCTTTGCTGCGGGTCACTATCAGGAAGCGCTGGTGGAACTGGCAGCTCTGCGAGAAACGGTCGATGAGTTCTTCGACAGTGTTATGGTTATGGCAGAGGACGATGCAGTGCGGATCAACCGTCTGACATTGCTGAGTAAATTACGCGAGCTATTCTTGCAGGTTGCTGATATTTCGTTATTACAGTAATTCTGTACTTGGCTGGTCACAGGGGAGCGTATATCGCTCCCCTTAGCTATTCTTATTACTCACGTTAGATGATAAGAATGGGATTTTGTGAAAATAAGTACTTACTACAGGAGTAGTTTCACATGACTTTTGCACTGAATACAGCCCGATATTCACGTTGGTTAGCGCCATTACTGGCGTTACTGGTGGTGTTCCAATTGACCGCCTGCGGGGATAAAGAGCCAGAACAACGTAAGGCTTTTATTGATTATCTGCAAAATACAGTGATGCGTAGCGGGATGAAACTGCCAACACTGAGCGAAGATCAAAAACAGAAATTTGGCCCTTATGTCAGTGATTATGCGATTTTAGTCACTTTTTCACAGCAGCTTACCAAATCTGTTGATGCCAGCTTGAACCCGGCGATTGCTCAAATCAATGAGATTCGCGTGGCGCAGGATTATCTCGCCAAGCGTGATGCATTACAGCAGTCCGCAGGTGCATTGAACTTGTTAGTGCAACAGATTCGTACGGCAAAAACACAAGCCGATAGTGCGGTTGCTGCATTGAAACAGCCTGATGATTTGAAAGTGGTATTTAATAAAGCTTTCGATAATATTGTGACTCAGCCAGCCAATGTGTTGATCCCAGCAGTGCCGGTGATTTCTGCTTTTGTGCAGGATCTGGCACAAGTTGGTGATTTCTTGCAGCAGCAGGGAACGCAGGTCACTTTCAATAATGGCGGCGTTCAATTCCAGACCCCACAGCAAGCAGCGCTATATAACACGATGATGGCTAATTTAGTCGCCAAGTATCCGGCGATGATGACGGCACAGAAGAGTGTTGCGAGTGTCATGCAGTGATGGTTTTGGTTGATTTGATTTGATTTGATTTGATTTGGTGATCGGTTCGGTTGTTAGGACTGATCGAGTTATTCTTTCGGTTAGTATTTGATAAGTGAATAAGTTCGGTTGTTAAAGTAACTGAATTTACTTAACCTGCGATGAACCAACCGGCAAAGGGGCCATAAGCGTGGCCCCTTGTGCAATCCCGCGCTTGCGCGAAATATTGCCCTGCGGGTAAACCGTCCGCGTCTTTCGGGCTGACGAGCCAGCGCGATTCGCTCCTGCTCAAGCGCGCTTTTCGCGGGCGTCCATGCCCGCTCACTCTACCCTCACTCCTTGCCGGCAATATTCCTGATTGCGCTCAACGTCAAAACCATCGCTTTAGGTTTTGATTTTCTCTTTTGACTTTAAAAGCACATTTGAGCGAGGGAACCTGCGCAGCAGGCAAGCGATACGTGCGCAAGCGCGGATTGTTAAGGCCCACGCTTATGGGCCTTAACTCGGTTGAGGCGACTGAGCTAAAATGACCTCTGAGCGTTTATCAACCGAAACCTGATCCGAACCTAAGCACTAAACCCATATCAACCGAAACCCGCGCCAATAATGTGCCCCCTTCCCCCTGTTATTTTATTACACATTTCTACCGAGAGTTGAGTCTGAGAGGTTATTAGCAGGGTGAATGTCTCATCTCCTCTCTACGAGCAAAAATAACTTGTGATTAACATCACATTTTCAAAACAAACTAACCCACACAAAATGTGATTTATATCACTCTTATCGAGCTTTTTAGCTTAAAAATTCGTCGTCGTGGTTTTCTTACAGTCATTTAGTGTGATCTGCGTCAACAAACACACCCCTATAATAGGGGGTCTGGTGTGACTTATGTCACATAAATGCAGTGAGCTACGCGTGAATAAAGGAGCATGCTAGAGTTTGTTTTGCATACAGCGTGTTTGTATTCGATAGCACCGGCGGGTTTTGCAGAACTGCCTCAACAAAACAATTATATCGCGCTCTTATTGTTAGCGCGTACCAATAGGGGTGTTTTATGTTTTCACCAGACGCAAAGGTCAGAATTCAAAATTTTGGCCGATTCCTCAGTAACATGGTTATGCCCAATATCGGGGCGTTTATTGCCTGGGGTATTATCACCGCACTGTTTATTCCAACCGGCTGGCTGCCAAATGAAACACTAGCCAAACTGGTTGGCCCAATGATCACCTACCTGTTACCACTGCTGATCGGTTTTACCGGTGGCCGTTTGGTGGGGGGTGATCGCGGTGGTGTGGTAGGTGCTATCACCACCATGGGTGTTATCGTTGGTGCGGATATGCCAATGTTCCTCGGTGCGATGATTGTGGGTCCACTGGGTGGCTGGGCAATCAAACACTTTGACCGTTGGGTTGAAGGTAAAATCAAAAGCGGCTTTGAGATGCTGGTTAACAACTTCTCAGCCGGTATCATCGGTATGCTGTTGGCGATTTTGGCCTTTATGGCGATCGGCCCATTTGTAGAAGTGTTGTCTAAAGCACTGGCTGCTGGTGTGCATATCATGGTGCAGCTTAACCTGCTGCCATTAACGTCTATCTTCGTCGAACCAGCTAAAATCCTGTTCCTGAATAACGCGATTAACCACGGTATCTTCTCACCTCTGGGTATCCAGCAGGCGACTGAAACCGGTAAGTCTATCTTCTTCCTGATCGAAGCAAACCCAGGCCCAGGTATGGGTGTGTTGATGGCTTACATGTTCTTCGGTAGAGGCAACGCTAAGCAATCTGCTGGCGGCGCGGCTATCATCCATTTCTTCGGTGGTATCCACGAAATCTATTTCCCATACGTGCTGATGAACCCGCGCTTATTGCTGGCGGTTATTCTGGGCGGTATGACCGGCGTGTTCACTCTGACTGTGCTGAACGGCGGTCTGGTATCACCTGCGTCTCCTGGTTCTATCCTGGCAGTATTGGCGATGACACCTAAAGGTGCTTATTTTGCCAACATTGCTGCAGTTGCTGCTGCGTTTGCCGTCTCCTTCGTGGTATCCGCTATCTTGCTGAAAACCTCTAAAGTCAAAGACGACGAGGAAGACAGCCTGGAAGATGCAACTCGCCGTATACAAGATATGAAAGCGCAATCTAAAGGCGCACAAGCGGCGAATGCTGCCGCTGCCGCAGGCGACCTGACCACAGTACGTAAAATCATCGTAGCTTGTGATGCTGGTATGGGTTCTAGTGCGATGGGGGCCGGTGTGCTGCGTAAGAAAGTACAAGATGCGGGCTTGAGACATATCTCGGTGACTAACTGTGCTATCAACAACTTACCAGAAGATGTGGACTTGGTTATCACCCACCGTGATTTGACTGAGCGAGCCATGCGCCATGCGCCACAGGCACAACATATCTCGTTGACCAACTTCCTTGATAGCCAGTTGTACACCAACCTGACAGCACGTTTGGTGGAGGCGGCTAACACGACAGCAAGCACTCAGAAAGTGATTGAAACGCTGGACGATAGCTTTGAAGCCTCTGAAGCCAACTTGTTCAAGCTGGGCGCGGAGAATATTTTCCTCAATCAACACGCAGCCACCAAAGAGCAAGCTATTCGCTTCGCTGGTGAGCAGTTGGTGAAGGGCGGTTATGTTGAGCCGGAATATGTTGAAGCGATGTTGGAACGTGAAAAACTGACCTCCACCTATCTGGGCGAATCTATCGCGGTACCACACGGTACCATTGAAGCGAAAGACCGTGTGTTGAAAACCGGTGTAGTATTCTGCCAATACCCTGACGGCGTGCGCTTTGGTGACGAAGAAGATGAAGTGGCGCGTTTGGTGATTGGTATCGCGGCCCGTAATAATGAGCATATTCATGTTATTACCAGCCTGACGAATGCGCTGGATGATGAGTCGGTGATTGAGCGCTTAAGTAAAACTACCAGCGTGCAGGAAGTATTGGACTTATTGGGTGGCAAAAAGTAACCCAGCAATAACTGAATAGGGCCGTTGGGAGAAACGGCCCTTCTACAGCAAAAGGTAACGAATATGAAAGCATTACATTTTGGCGCAGGTAATATTGGCCGGGGCTTCATTGGTAAACTTCTTGCTGATGCCGGTGCGCAACTGACCTTCGCAGATGTTAACCAGCCGCTGCTGGACGAACTGAATAAACGTAAAAGTTATCAGGTCAATGTGGTTGGTGAGCAGGCGCGGGTTGAAGAAGTCAAAAACGTGAGTGCAGTAAACAGTAGTAGCCCAGACGTGGTGGCGCTGATTGCTGATGCCGATATTGTCACCACCGCTGTTGGACCGCAGATTCTGGCACGTATTGCCGGCACCGTGGCACAAGGCTTAGTCGCTCGTCATCAACAAGGTAATACTCGTCCGCTGAATATTATCGCCTGTGAGAATATGGTGCGCGGTACCAGCCAGTTAAAACAGCATGTCTTCGCTGCGTTACCGGAAAGTGAACAAGCGTGGGTTGAGCAACATGTCGGTTTCGTAGATTCCGCGGTAGACCGTATTGTGCCGCCATCAGAAGCGGGCAGTACAGATATTCTGGCAGTGACGGTAGAGACCTTCAGTGAGTGGATTGTTGATGGTACCCAGTTCAAAGGGCCGCCACCGGAAATCGCAGGTATGGAGTTGACCGACAACCTAATGGCGTTTGTGGAGCGTAAACTCTTCACCCTGAACACCGGTCATGCGATAACGGCCTATCTGGGGCAACTGGCCGGCCATCAAACCATCCGTGATGCCATTCTGGACCCAGCAGTACGCCAGACAGTGAAAGGCGCGATGGAAGAGAGCGGTGCAGTGCTGATTAAACGCTATGCTTTTGATCCACAAAAACATGCCGCTTATATCAATAAAATCATCTCCCGTTTTGAGAACCCTTACCTGCATGACGATGTTGAACGTGTTGGCCGTCAGCCACTGCGTAAACTGAGTGCCGGTGATCGATTGATCAAACCGCTATTGGGTACACTTGAGTATCAACTGCCACACACCAATCTGGTAACCGGTATTGCGGCGGCCATGAGTTATCGCAGTGAGCAAGACTCACAAGCTCAGGAGTTGGTTGAATTACTGGCGAAATTGGGGCCGAAAGCTGCTTTGGCGCAAATTTCAGGCTTACCCGCTGATGGCGAGGTTGTCGAACAGGCGGTGAGTGTGTATAACGCCATGCAGGACAAGCTGACGCACTAATTTTGTGATGAACAAAATGAGTTTGCGTTAGGTGATATACCCTAAATAATTCGAGTTGCGGGAAGGCGACAAGCGAGATACAAATCGGTCGGGAACCGATTTGTACAGCATTTATGCTAGCCCGTAGGGTGAGCCTCCAGGATGAGGCTCATTAATCCCGATGAGCTTACGCAGTCAAGTGATTCGGGTTATTGAACGTAGCCAACGCACATGCGGCTTGAAGTATGACGGGGATAAATACCGTGTCAGATTGCGCGGTATTTATCTTTTCGTAGCCCGATATTCTGAAACCACCTCAGTGACAAGCGATGATTGAAAAAACACAGGCATTTGAGAATCGGGTACTTGAGCATCTGAACGCAGGCAAGACCGTTCGGAGTTTCCTGATGGCTGCTGTCGAATTATTGGCAGAAGCGCTGAATATTCTCGTGGTGCAGGTTTTTCGTAAAGATGACTATGCGGTGAAATATGCCGTGGAGCCATTGCTGGTTGGCGATGGGCCGCTTGGTGAGCTATCTGTGCGACTAAAGTTGGTTTATGCCTTGGGTGTGATCACCCGTCATGAATACGAAGATGCTGAGCTATTGATGGCGCTTCGTGAGGAGTTAAACCATGATGGCACCGAGTATCGCTTTACTGATGACGAAATCCTCGGGCCATTTGGTGAATTACATTGTGTGGCTGAATTGCCGCCAGTGCCCACTTTCCTGCGCCCGGATGAAGCAGACGCGTCGCTGATTGCCATGCAACGCCAGCGTTATCAGCAAATGGTGCGTTCCACCATGGTGCTCTCGATTACAGAATTGCTCTCCCGCATCAGCTTAAAACAGGTTTCCAAGCTGTCACCACTCGGCCATGCCTGAGTTACGGCAACACACTGAGCCATTCGTCAACTAACAGCCACAATGCTGTTATTGCCATCAAGCCCCCCATCACTCCATTGAATAATCGTAGTTTCCAGTTAACCCGTAACGCATGGCGTAACTGATCCCCCATCACCGCCCAAACGGCCACACAAGGCAGATTTAACAGAGCAAAACCACTAACAATCAGTAGGGTATGGCTCAGCGTAGCACCTTCACGTGGTGTAAATAAGATGGCGACATTCATAGCCATCAGCCAAGCCTTTGGATTAATGGCCTGGAATAAAGCCCCCTGGATAAACCCCATTGGTTGCTGGCCATCTCTTGACTTCGGGCTACCGGAATTAAAAATTTTCCACGATAACCAGAATAAATATGCACATCCCAGCGTCACCAGTGGCAAGCGAATTACCCCCAGCCAACTGAGAATTAATGCCAACAATGTGGTCATTAATGCGCATTGCAACGCGCAGCCAAAGGTAATCCCCAACATCATTGGGAAGGTACGACGTAAGCCAAAATTGACACCAGATGCAGCTAATAACAGGTTATTTGGGCCTGGAGTGATCGACATAACGGTAACGTAACTGATGAAAGCACTGTCTAGCATGGGATATCCTCCCCTTTCGTACTTGAAGCTGCACGGGTGAGTAAGCTTGTTGCCTACCTGCAACTCCAATTACTGTGGGTATTATATTATTGATGTTATCGAGAGATTCAGCATAAACAGCAATCCGCTATGGCGTCAGAAGCAGAAGTTATCTATTGTTGTGGGTACAATTTGTATAAGATTTAACTGTACCCATTGAACCTGCGGAGAACTGTCACCATGCCCGTTGTTATGAATGAAATTCGCTACTTGCAAGTGGCTGACAATCTGGCGCAGGCCATTAAGAAAGGCAGTTTGCTGGCGGGTAGCCGCCTGCCATCAGTGCGCGGTTACGCCAAAAACCATCAGGTGAGTATCAATACGGTGGTGGCAGCTTACCGTACGCTGGAGGATCGAGGCTTGATTGAAGCGCGTCCGCAGTCAGGGTTTTATGTTTGTAGTCCGTCAACGGCGGTGGTGCCAACAGCGACAGTCGGCAAACCGGTAAATGAGGTGCTGGATTTAATTGATACGGTATTTGCCGCACAACAAAACCCTCGCTTTACCAATATCTCGCTCGCCTGTCCACAAACGGCGGATTTTTACCCCAGCGCCAAGTTGGGCCGCATCATGGCATCACTATTGCGTCGTGAGCCGCAGTTAATCAGTCAGTACGCGTTGCCACCAGGATGCCAGCGCCTGCGTCAGCAAATCGCCCGCCGCGCCATGACCCTAGGGATGCTGGCTAATCCGGCAGATATCACTATTACGCATGGTTGTATGGAGGCGTTGCAGTTAGCGTTGCGGGTCACCACCAAACCGGGTGATTGTGTCGGGCTGGAATCGCCAACCTATTTCTATCTGATGCCATTACTTGCCAGCCTTGGCCTGAAAGCCGTGGAGATTCCAACCGATCCACAGCAAGGTTTATCGTTGGATGTGTTGGAGTTACTGCTTCAGGAGGGGCGGTTGAATGCATTGATCGCTATGCCAACGGTGCAGAATCCGTTAGGTTTTACGATGCCACTGGCGGCGAAAAAGCGCCTGGCACAGTTGATGAACGATCATCAGGTGCCGCTGATAGAAGATGGCTTATATGCAGAAATACAATTCGGTTCTACTTTGTCCCCAGCGGTAAAAGCCTTTGACCGCGACGGTTGGGTGCTGTTCTGTTCCAGCTTCACCAAAACACTGGCCCCAGACTTCCGTATCGGCTGGATTGATGGTGGCCGCTTCGCTGAGGCATTACATAAGCTCAAAGCGGTGTCGTCGATGGCGGAACCGGCGTTATTATCAGAAACACTGGCACTGTTTCTGGAGTCTGGCGGTTACGACCACCACCTGCGCGGGCTACGGCGCCGTTATGCGCAACAAGTACAACAGGCGCAGCAACTCATTGCACAGTACTTCCCTCGTGGGACCAAAGTGACCCAACCAGCAGGGGGTTTTGTTTTCTGGGTCGAGTTCCCTGCCTGTGTCGATACCGTGGCGCTATTTCATCAATTGCTACAAGAACAGATATGCCTGACCCCCGGTACGCTTTACTCGCCGAGTGGCCGCTATCGTAATGCTTTTCGCCTCTCGTGCTGTTATCCGTTCAACCACCACTATACCCAAGCTTTGGTCAGGCTCGGGGAGGTTGCTTGTGAAATTAGCAGCCTACCGGCCGGCATGCAGTGGCAACCAATACAGGAGGCTGCTGCTGAAAAGCACGCATCCTGATACACTCTCTATCTTGATGCACAATCAGTGCTATCCTATCCCCAACTTTAGCGAAATATCGTGCCCATCAGTGGCATGTACGGGCCAATACTATGAAAGAACATGCAGAAATCAAACGTCTAAGCGATATGCTGGATGCGTTGAACCACAAAGACCCTACCGTGATCCAACAGGGTAATATGGATTTGATCGCGCAGCATATGAAAGAAAAAGAGAAACTGGCGGCTGAAATTCAGCGCCTGAAAGAAGTGCGGGTTAAAAACCTGAGTGCTGAAGCACAAAAGCTAGCTCAACTGCCGTTCAGCCGTGCTATTACTAAAAAAGAGCAGGCGGATATGGGCACGCTGAAGAAAGCGGTACGCGGTATTGTGGTGGTACACCCAATGACGGCATTAGGCCGTGAGATGGGCTTGAAAGAAGTGACCGGCTACGCGAAAAAAGCGTTCTAATTGCGACTTTCGAAATAACCGGGTGTGTGGCATGGCCGCTACCCGGTTTGTTGTGGGTTTTCATCTCTCTTGACATATGCTAAGCATATGCTAGTGTCTTTAGTGACACGATTATCAGGAGTAAAAATATGAGAACAGTCTCTATTTTCAAAAATGGCCAAAATCGGGCAATACGTTTACCAAAAGATATGGACTTTGCGGGTGTCACCGAACTGGAAATACTCAAAGATGGCGATAATATCATTTTAAGACCTATCCGCCCTACATGGGTATCATTCATGGATGAAGATAAAGCGGATAACGATTTTCTTACGGAAAGACAAGACGTTATCGAAGAGGGACGCTTCGAATTATGATGAAAAGAATATATATGCTCGATACGAATATTTGCTCTTTTATTATGCGGGAACGCCCTGCTGAATTAATTATAAAATTACAACAGTGTATTGAGCATCAGAATAAAATAGTCGTTTCAGCCATTACATACTCAGAAATGCGGTTTGGTGCAATTGGTAAGAAAGCATCACCGAAACATAACTATTTAGTAGATGAATTTGTGAAACGATTAGATGCTATCTTGTCGTGGGATGCAGCGGCTGTAGATGCTACCACTAATATTAAAGTTGAGCTGGCAAAGCAGGGTACGCCAATTGGCGGAAATGATGCAGCAATAGCCGGACACGCAATTTCGGCTGGAGCAATATTAGTGACTAATAACATTAGAGAGTTTGAAAGAGTTAAAAAGCTGCGAATTGAGGATTGGAGTAAATAATCATCATTTCTAATAAAATTTACAAATACAACCCAATCATATATTCAAGGTGGTGATTAAAATTACCTATTTAATTACTGCTCTTTCATATAACTTGCCGTCCTTGGCAAGATCGTGTGTTGTATTATTTGATAATTAATACATCAAGAACCTAATAACCGCCGATTGAAATCCTCGATCTTTCCTTGCGAAAGACGCGTTAGCATAGTTTTACTCCAACTGGTGGATAATCCTGATACAGCCAGCAAGCGGTGATACTGTTCTTTATCGAAAGGCATATGCCAGGCGATGGCAATCGCTTCTGCCACCGAGATATCACTGGTGCGCGCCAACAGCTCTAATGCATGGCCCTCACTAACAATACCGGTGGAAATTACGCGATACAGCCAGCCGCAATAACCGGTCTGCTGCATCAGTGCCGACATCTCCTCGATAGCGAAATGGAAGTTGAGCTTGTAACAAGGTGAACGCGGTTGAGTCACCTGAATGATTGCCCCTCCCCAGCGGTAGATATCCCCCATATAGACATTTTGTTCCGTCATGCCGAGGGTTGAGATATTTTCGCCATAGGCTGGTGCTGCGAAAATATCTTCCTGTGCAGGGAATCGCTCTATCCAGTGGGAGTAGTGTTCTCGTGGATAATGGCATAAGGCGCGGTCCGGCCCACCGTGAAAGCGGGTCTCGGCTTGTTCATCCCCTTCCAATCCCAGCGTCGTGAGCATGATGCCACCCTGAACCTGACGTTTACCAATCGCGCTCGGGGAACTGCCGTTATAAGGCTCGATTTTACCGATATAAACCTGAGGATACTTCATCTGCTCTCCTTGTCTGCGTTGGGAAGGGAGAATCAGAATACCCTGCCTGACCGCAGGGTTCCAAGGTAAAAGAGGTTATCGATAGGATTGAGCGAAACGACGAGATAGGCAGGAGTAACCGCATTGGCTACTCCTGCCGGGTAACGCGGTTTAGCGGATAATCAGAAGGTTTCCCAATTATCGTGCTGAGTGGTGCGACTGCTTTCTGTGCCAGAGCGAGGTGTTGGGGTACTTTTAGGTGCCACGGATGCACCGACGTTTTTCTGTGCCGATTCTGCCTCTGCATCGGATAGGCGGAACACGGCGACGGCCTGTGCCAGTAAAATGGCTTGTTCAGCCAGTGAGTCGGCGGCGGCGGCAGACTCTTCCACCAGGGCCGCATTCTGCTGAGTGGTGCTGTCCATTTCAGAGATAGCCTGGCTAACCTGCGTGATACCACGGCTCTGCTCATCGGATGCTGAGGCAATTTCCGCCATAATATCGCGCACATGGGTCACTGAGCGGACAATATTCTCCATCGTTTGCCCGGCATTTTGCACCAACGTGGTTCCGGCATTTACCTGAGTCACTGACTCGCCAATCAAGCCTTCAATTTCTTTCGCCGCTTGTGCACTGCGTTGTGCCAAATTGCGAACTTCGCTGGCGACAACGGCAAAACCACGGCCTTGCTCGCCGGCGCGGGCGGCTTCAACCGCAGCATTCAAGGCCAAGATATTGGTCTGGAAAGCAATACTGTTAATGACTGAAGTAATCTCAGAGATACGTTTGGAGCTACCGGAGATATCGTTCATGGTGCGCACCACATCGTTAACCAGCTTACCGCCCTGTTGTGCGGTTTGTGATGCCTCGGTTGCCAGTTGATTAGCATGGTGGGCATTATCGGCATTCTGCTTAACCGTGGCATTCAACTGCTCCATGCTGGCAGCGGTTTCCTCTACAGCCGCAGCCTGCTGTTCGGTGCGGGAAGATAAATCGGTATTACCGGCAGCAATTTCGCCGGAGGCATGAGACACCTGACTGACACCAATGCGGATCTCATCAATCATGGCGCGCAGGTTTTCATTCATCCGGGCGACGGCATTCATCAACAGGCCCAACTCATCGGTACGGTTTGATGTTGTCGCCGCAGTTAAATCACCGGTAGCAATGCGCTCTGCCATCGCCAGTGTGGTGCGCAGTGGTACCGTGATCTGGCGGGTCATGCGCCATGAAATCAATAGACCAAACAGCAGTGCGGCAATGGCAGCAATAGTTAACTGCAATTGCGCATTATTGATTTCTGCGTGGGTCCCTTGCAGCTCTTGGGTGAACAGATGGGTGGCCAGTTTATTCAATTCGTTGGCATTCGACTCCATCACTTTACCGGTCTCCAGCTCTTGCTGATAAGCCGGTAAATAGGCCAGTACGTTATCTTTATAGGTACTCAGGCTGGAGATAACCGGAGCCAGCAGCTTTTGCTGTTCGGCCGATAGCACCGGCATAAAAGCATTTGCGGCACTATTAGCGATATTGATTGAGGTAATCAGCGAGGACTCTGCATCCTGGTTGCGATCCAGCAATAAGCCGCGTGCGTTGTAGCGTACGGTCATCAACTTCTGGTTCATCTCTGCTAGCAGGATTTGGGTATTGGTATCTGCCCCTTCATTAAGTAGGCTTTGTTGCAGCTCGTTGAGGTTCTTCTGGGTTTCAGAAATATTCCAGCTTTTGCGCACATCATCTTTATGGGCTACGGCATTGACGAAGTTACTCTGCTGCTGCAGATACTCCTCTACCACATCGGAAATACTGCTAATGGTTTTGCGGTTATCTGCCGACCAACTAAGACTTTCGCTCTGGGTCAGAAGATTTTTTATATTATTGATATGTTGAGAATTTTCTTTGATGTATTGCAGAGAGTAGGTACGTTCATATAATGCGCGATTATATTTTGCCTGATTGGATTCATCGTTAACTTTGTAACTCAGGTCAACTTTATAAGCATGATCTTCAATCACGGAGAAATGATAAGCGGTGGTACCGGCGATGATCCCGACCAGCAACAACATCAGGAAAAAGCTTAATCCCAGCTTTTTACCGACTTTCATATTTTCAAAGCTGCCAAAAACGTTGCTAAATACTGCCATGTTCTTCTCCGTTATGCGGTGTCTCTGATGCAAATCAATCAGCGTAGGTGAGTTTGGGGAGGTCTAGTTATTAGAAGATTTTGGGGAGTTGGTGGTATGTGGGGTAGCCTTGGCAAGAGTACTTATCCCAAACGATATACCCGTCATACTTCAAGTTGCATGTGCGTTGGCTGCCTTCCTGCAACTCGAATTATTTAGGGTATAGTTCATGAGCTTTATATCCATGAATACCAACGCCCTTCTTGGACAATCTATCGGCAGAAATTGGCTAAACTTTAGCAATAAAAATGCCAGCAAGATGACCTTGCTGGCATGTATCCTTCGGACTTGAAGCTACAGGGTTGTTAGCTGCAACTCCACGTTCTTTGGATATGCAACATACGGTTTATGCGGCTTATTTGGCTTGAGTGAAACGCGCTGCTGCTTCGTCCCAGTTAACCACGTTCCAGAATGCTTTGATGTAGTCTGGGCGGCGGTTTTGGAATTTCAGATAGTAAGCGTGTTCCCACACATCCAGGCCAATAATTGGGAAGCCTGATGCGCCAGAAACTGCTTCGCCCATCAGTGGGCTATCTTGGTTAGCAGTAGATACAACCGCCAGCTTGCCGTCGTCTTTCAGAACCAGCCAAGCCCAGCCAGAACCGAAACGGGTTGCCGCAGCAGCTTCAAATTTCTCTTTGAAGCTATCTACGCTGCCGAAATCGCGCTCAATAGCGGCTTTCAGATCACCCTTCAGGGTTGTGTCCAGTTTCAGCCCTTTCCAGAACAGGCTGTGGTTAGCGTGGCCGCCGGCGTTGTTACGCATAAAAGTGCGTTTTTCAGCAGGAACTTTGTCCAGATCTTTGATCAGGTCTTCAACGCTGAATTTAGCCAGCTCAGGGAAGCTCTCCAACACCGTGTTTGCATTGTTAACATAGGTCTGGTGGTGTTTGGTGTGATGGATTTCCATCGTCTGCTTATCGAAGTGGGGTTCCAGGGCGTCATAAGCATAAGGCAGGGATGGCAGTGAGTAACTCATAATCATCGTCTCCGTAGTGTAGGGCGGCGCAAAAAAAGTAAGCGCCGCGTAAGCATTCGGATCATTATAGTTAATTAAATGATATTGAAAATGATTATCAATGCCGTACTAATTGTATGGTCTTTCTATTCGCTAATCCGCTGCGGATGGGTGTAAACCGTTGCTCTACCGGGTTTACTGAAGCCAACCAGCGTCAGATTACAGCGCTCGGCAACTTCAACCGCTAAGGTTGTTGCAGCAGAAACAGCAAATAAAATCTCTGCACCGCACATTGCGGTTTTCTGCACCATCTCATAGCTAGCACGGCTGGAAACCAGCACAGCACCTTGCTGCCACGGCTGTTTGGCCCGTATCCCCAGCAGCTTATCCAGTGCGACATGGCGGCCCACATCTTCACAACCACCCAACAATTCACCTTTCGGATTAATCCAGGCCGCAGCATGAGTGCAACCCGTCAACTGACCCACAGTTTGTACCTGCTTGAGTTGTGCCAGTGCGTTATCGAGTTGATTCAAATTAAAGGTCTGAGTGAAAGGCAGAGGGGTGATGGGGCGAAAAATATCATCAAGCTGTTCAATACCACAGACCCCACATCCGGTGCGGCCGGCCATAGCCCGGCGGCGCTCTTTTAAACCGGCAAAGCGACGGCTGGATAACTCAATGTTAACTTCTATGCCATTACAGCCTGGTGTCACATCAATGGCGTAGATATCTTGTGGGGCGCTAATAATGCCTTCTGACAACGAAAAACCTAGCGCGAATGCTGCCAGATCTTTCGGGGTTGCCATCATCACCACATGGGAAATGCCGTTGTAGACCAGCGCTACCGGCACTTCCTCCGCCAGCCAATCCAATTGCGGCTCGGCCATTTGATGGCGCTGTAGCACGTTAAGTTGTTTTGCACCGCAGATTCCGGTGGAGAGGTCAATTGTTGAAGGTTTGATCTGGCTCACTATGCGGCCCTGAAAGTTATAACCCATAATCACAATGTGGTAACATTCACATTAAGAATGGTATGGGTATAATTCTATTTCCAGAAGAATGTATCCCACACCGATAAAGGTGATATCGCGTAAGCGATTTTAGCGCTTCCGGTTTCGTTGAGGGAAGTGTGAACTGAAATAATGTGACAATGAACGAAGGAGAGACCCATGCAGGTCAGCAGAAGGCAGTTCTTTAAGATCTGCGCTGGCGGTATGGCAGGAACCACGGTCGCGGCACTCGGCTTTACGCCGTCAGTGGCGCTGGCGGAAACGCGCAATTACAAATTGCTGCGCGCCCGTGAGACGCGGAATACCTGTACATATTGCTCCGTTGGTTGCGGGCTTTTGATGTATAGCCTCGGTGACGGCGCAAAAAACGCCAAAGAGAGTATTTTCCATATCGAAGGGGACCCGGACCATCCGGTAAACCGTGGCGCGCTGTGCCCGAAAGGTGCAGGGCTGGTGGATTTTATCCATAGCGAAAGCCGCCTGAAATATCCTGAATACCGTGCTCCGGGTTCAGATAAATGGCAGCGAATCACTTGGAATGATGCATTTGACCGCATTGCCAAGCTGATGAAAGAAGACCGGGACGCTAACTTCATTAAGACCAACGACGCCGGTGTTACCGTCAACCGTTGGCTGAGTACCGGTATGCTGTGTGCCTCGGCATCCAGTAACGAAACGGGTTATCTGACCCAGAAATTTAGTCGCGCTCTCGGCATGCTTGCCGTAGACAACCAAGCACGTGTCTGACACGGACCAACGGTAGCAAGTCTTGCTCCAACATTTGGTCGCGGTGCGATGACCAACCACTGGGTTGACATCAAGAACGCAGACTTAATTATCGTCATGGGCGGTAATGCGGCAGAAGCGCATCCGGTGGGGTTCCGCTGGGCGATGGAAGCCAAAATCCACAACAATGCTAAGTTGCTGGTGATAGACCCACGCTTTACTCGTACTGCATCGGTGGCGGACTTCTATACGCCAATCCGCTCCGGTAGCGATATCGCGTTCCTATCCGGCGTGTTGTTGTATCTGATGACCAACAACAAAATTAACCGCGAATACGTCGAAGCTTATACCAACGCCAGCTTGCTGGTGCGGGAAGACTTTACCTTTGATGACGGCCTGTTCAGTGGCTATGACGCCGAAAATCGCAAATACGACAAAACCACCTGGAATTACCAGTTGGATGAAAACGGCTTTGCCAAACGCGATGTCACGCTGCAAGACCCGCGCTGTGTGTGGAACTTGCTGAAAGAACACGTCAGCCGTTACACGCCAGAGGTGGTCTCCAATATTTGCGGTACGCCAAAAGAAGATTTCTTGCAGGTTTGCGAATATCTCGCCGAAACCAGTGTGTCCAATAAAACCGCCACATTCCTGTATGCGCTGGGCTGGACACAACACTCGGTTGGCGCGCAGAACATCCGTACCATGGCGATGATCCAGTTGTTACTGGGCAATATGGGCATGGCGGGGGGCGGTATTAACGCCTTGCGCGGTCACTCTAATATTCAGGGTTTAACTGACCTGGGTTTGCTGTCACAAAGCTTGCCGGGCTACCTGAATCTGCCGTCAGAAAAACAGCCGGATATTGACACTTATCTGAAGGCCAACACGCCGAAAACCCTGTTGCCGGGCCAGGTTAACTACTGGAGCAATTACCCGAAATTCTTCGTCAGTTTGATGAAAAGTTTCTACGGTGATAAAGCCCAGAAAGAGAACGGCTGGGGCTACGACTGGTTGCCGAAGTGGGATAAAGGCTATGACGTATTACAATATTTCGAGATGATGTCGCAGGGTAAAGTGAATGGCTATATTTGCCAGGGCTTTAACCCGGTCGCGTCGTTCCCGAACAAAAACAAAGTAGTAGCATCACTGTCGAAACTGAAATTCCTGGTAACTATTGACCCGCTCAATACTGAAACCGCGAATTTCTGGCAAAACCACGGTGAATTTAACGATGTCAGTCCATCGAAAATTCAAACCGAGGTGTTCCGCTTGCCATCCAGTTGTTTTGCTGAAGAAAACGGTTCAATTGTTAACTCCAGCCGCTGGCTGCAATGGCACTGGAAAGGTGCTGATTCACCGGGCGAAGCATTGAACGATGGTGCCATTTTGGCAGGTATCTTTAGTCGTCTGCGTGACATGTACCATCGGGACGGTGGTGCAGTGCCAGAACAGGTGCTCAATATGACCTGGGATTATCTGACGCCAGACAATCCAGAGCCAGAAGAAGTGGCACAGGAAAGCAATGGTAAAGCACTGGCTGATATCACCGATGCTGACGGCAAAGTGCTGGTCAAAAAAGGCGAGCAGCTCAGTACCTTCGCTCATCTGCGTGATGATGGTACTACCGCCAGTGGATGCTGGATCTTTGCCGGTAGTTGGACACCGGCCGGTAACCAGATGGCACGCCGTGATAACGCTGACCCATCCGGCCTTGGCAATACACTGGGCTGGGCGTGGGCATGGCCGCTTAACCGCCGCATTCTATACAACCGTGCCTCTGCTGACCCACAAGGTAAACCGTGGGATCCGAAACGCCAGTTGCTGGAGTGGGATGGCACCAAATGGGGTGGCGTTGATATCCCAGATTACAGTGCCGCGGCACCGGGTAGCGATGTCGGGCCGTTTATCATGCAGCCAGAGGGCATGGGCCGCCTGTTTGCCATCGACAAAATGGCAGAAGGACCGTTCCCGGAACATTATGAGCCATTTGAAACGCCGTTGGGCACCAACCCGCTGCACCCGAATGTGATATCCAACCCGGCCGCGCGCGTGTTTAAAGACGATTTGGCCGCAATGGGTTCTCATGAGCAGTTCCCGTATGTCGGTACCACTTATCGTCTGACCGAGCATTTCCACTACTGGACTAAGCATGTGCTGCTCAATGCTATCGCACAGCCAGAACAGTTTGTGGAAATTGGCGAAAAACTGGCAGCGAAAAAGGGCATTAAGCAGGGCGATACCGTGAAAGTCAGTTCCAACCGTGGCTATATCAAAGCCAAGGCGGTGGTGACCAAACGTATTCGTACGCTGAATGTTCATGGGCAGGAAGTTGACACTATTGGTATCCCGATCCACTGGGGATACGAAGGGGTGGCGAAAAAAGGCTTCCTGGCCAATACCCTGACACCGTTTGTCGGTGATGCCAATACGCAAACGCCAGAGTTCAAGGCGTTTCTGGTCAACGTGGAAAAGGTGTAACGGAGAGAACCTATGTCACTGCAAACCCAAGACATTATACGGCGCTCCGGCACCAACTCCCTTACGCCGCCGCCACAGGATCGTAACCACCAGCAAGAGGTGGCCAAGCTTATCGACGTCACCACCTGTATCGGTTGTAAAGCCTGTCAGGTGGCGTGTTCGGAGTGGAATGATATCCGTGATGAAGTCGGTCATAACGTCGGGGTGTACGATAACCCCGCAGATCTGACCGCTAAATCATGGACGGTGATGCGTTTTTCTGAAGTTGAAGATGAAGAGAGCGGCAAGCTGGAGTGGCTGATCCGTAAGGATGGCTGCATGCATTGTGCTGACCCCGGCTGCCTGAAGGCATGTCCGTCGGAAGGGGCAATCATTCAGTATGCCAATGGTATCGTCGATTTCCAGTCAGAACACTGTATCGGCTGTGGTTACTGCATCGCCGGTTGCCCGTTCGATGTGCCGCGCATGAACAAAGATGACAACCGGGTGTATAAATGTACCTTGTGCGTCGATCGCGTTGGTGTTGGCCAGGAACCTGCCTGTGTGAAAACCTGCCCGACCGGAGCGATTCACTTTGGCACCAAAGAGTCGATGAAAGAAGTCGCTGCGGGCCGGGTTGCTGAGTTGAAAACTCGTGGCTTTGATAACGCAGGGTTATATGACCCCGCTGGCGTGGGGGGCACCCATGTGATGTATGTACTGCATCATGCGGATAAACCGCAGCTCTATCATGGTCTGCCGGAGAACCCGACCATCAGTCCGACAGTCACCTTCTGGAAGGGGATCTGGAAACCACTGGCAGCGGTGGGCTTCGCTGCAACCTTTGCGGCCAGTATCTTCCATTATGTGGGTGTCGGCCCGAACCGGGTTGAAGAAGAGGAGGACGAAGACGATAAGCCGGATTCAACATCTGCTGACACGTCATTGCCGCCACCGGAGCAGACCACCGCTGAGCACTCAGACGACGGGGAGACGCCCAAATGAAAAAAGAAAAACGCATCCAGCGCTACAGCGCGCCGGAGCGCATCAACCACTGGATAGTGGCCTTCTGCTTTATACTGGCCGCTATCAGTGGTTTGGGGTTCTTCTTCCCGTCATTTAACTGGCTGATGAATATTTTTGGTACGCCGCAGTTGGCACGCATCCTTCACCCCTTTGCCGGGGTGATTATGTTCGCCGCCTTCCTGATCATGTTTTTCCGTTACTGGAAACATAATCTGATCAATAAGGAAGACCTGGAATGGGCTAAAAATATCCATAAAATCGCCATGAATGAGGAAGTCGGCGACACGGGGCGCTATAATTTCGGTCAGAAGTGCGTATTCTGGGCTGCTATTATCAGTCTGGTGTTGTTGTTGGCCAGTGGTGTTGTTATCTGGCGGCCTTATTTTGCGCCTTCCTTCCCGATCCCGCTGATTCGCCTGGCACTGCTGGTGCATTCGCTGGCGGCGGTCGGGTTAATTATCGTGATTATGGTGCACGTTTATGCTGCCCTGTGGGTTAAGGGCACCATTACCGCGATGGTAGAAGGCTGGGTACCGGCGGCGTGGGCGAAAAAGCACCATCCGCGCTGGTACCGTGAGGTTAACGCCAAAAGTCAGCGTCAGAAAAAACAGGAAGAGAAACCCTGATGAGTATTCGCATTGTCCCTAAAGATCAACTAGGAAAACAAAGCGAAAAAGGCACAACGGCGGGGAATATCCCGCCGTTACTTTTCGCGAATTTAAAAAGCCTGTATACCCGGCGCACTGAACGTTTACAGCAACTTGCGCTGGATAACCCGTTGTCCGATTATCTGGATTTTGCGGCTAAAATTACCCAAGCGCAGCAAAAAGCGCTGCATGACCATCCGCTGGTGTTGGATATGCAGGCTGAGTTGGAGCAATCCGCTGCCAGCGGTAAACCGCCTCTGGATCTGAGTGTTTTTCCTCGCACTGAACATTGGCGTAAGCTCCTGTCAGCACTGATTGCTGAACTACGCCCTGATGCCCCGGATCATATTGTGGCCGTATTGGATAATCTGGATAAGGCATCGGTACATGAGCTGGAACTGTATGCTGATGCGCTGTTAAACCGCGAGTTTGCCCAAATCGGCAGTGAAAAAGCGCCATTCATCTGGGCGGCTTTATCGTTGTATTGGGCGCAGATGGCCAGCCAGATCCCCGGTAAGGCGCGAGCTGAATATGGTGAACATCGCCAGTTCTGCCCAGTCTGCGGCAGTATTCCGGTCTCCAGCGTGGTGCATATCGGTACCCAAAACGGTTTACGTTATCTGCACTGCAACTTGTGTGAAAGCGAGTGGCATGTGGTCCGAATCAAATGCAGTAACTGCGAACAGACCCGTGATTTGAATTACTGGTCACTGGACAGTGAACTGGCGGCAGTAAAAGCGGAAAGTTGTGGTGATTGCGGCACTTACCTGAAAATTCTCTATCAGGAAAAAGACCCACAAGTTGAAGCGGTTGCTGATGATCTGGCCTCGCTTATTCTTGATGCCAAAATGGAAGGTGAAGGATTCGCCCGCAGCAGTATCAATCCATTCTTGTTTCCAGGGGAATAGGTTTCCGGGTCACAAAATAGAAGTATAGTTTGTATGGTTATTATACAATGGTCGCGCTCACATGTGATGGCCATTGTAACCACTGTTGGTTTTATTGACAGGCGCTACTCCATCATCCGAGCGATACGCTAACTTAAATAAGGATATTTATTGTATGTTGAAGATAGTCGCAAAACTGACGGTAGTGATGGTGTTGGTAGGTGGTCTGGCCGCGTGTGATAACAGTAAGGAGAGCAAGGAAAGCACCAACAATGCCGCCCCTGCATCGACCCCTGCTACAACACCCGCGCCCGCTCCGGTAGCCTCTACACCCGCAGTAACTCCGCCAGCAGCAACCACGCCAGCCGCTAAACTTTCCGCTGACCAGCAGCAGGTTAGTCTATTTGATGGTAAGGTTACCTTTGTATTACCAACATCATTTGTTGACCAAACTAAATTGGCGGGTGACGTAAACAATGAGCAAAATCAAACGTTGTTATTGATTGATGCTGCCGGTAAACAAATGGCCGTCACTGCGGTGACTAACCCGCCGGGCGTTGAATTGCTTGATACCAGTGATTTGTCCCTTGATGCGTTAAACAAAGGGTTATTGCAGGGGTTCAGTGCTCAGTACCAGAATATTAAACAAACCGGACAAAAAGACATCATCGTTGATGGCCATAAGTTCCGCCTGTTTGATACCAAGCAAAAAATACAAAATTCGCCGATGGTAGCGACTACAATCTTTACTGTGTTAGATAAGAAAGTGGTATTTATTCAGATGGTCTCTGCCGCTGAAAAAACCAAGCAACACCAAACGTTAGTGAATAGCGTGGTTGATTCTATCGCGCTACACTAATTACTCAGACCGAGCGCCGTACCATTATTATGGCGCTCTTTCGACCTTATTACCTGAGTGAGTATGAGCGCAGAACCCCATCAGTTATACAGTCAGTTACCCGCAATAGATCGCCTGCTACGCGAGCCAGATGTTGCCCCTTTAGTGGCTGAATATGGCCCTGTTTTATTGACCGATATTTTGCGTCAAATGCAGGTTGAGGCTCGTGAATATATCCGCCAATTTCATTCACTGGCTGATTGGTGCAGTGACTGGCCAACAGCATTAAAGCAGCGTTTACATAGCCGCCAATCCGCGTTAAAACCCGTCTTTAACCTTTCCGGTACCGTATTGCATACCAACTTGGGCCGTGCCCCATTGGCTGAATCAGCTATTGCTGCGGTGAATGATGCGATGCGTGGCGCGGTAACACTGGAATACTCTCTGAGTGGTGCCGGGCGTGGCCATCGTGACCGGGCTATCGCCGATTTGCTGTGTGAGCTGACCGGTGCGGAAGATGCTTGTATCGTGAATAACAATGCTGCTGCGGTGTTTCTCATGCTGACGGTAATGGCGGCGGGGAAACAGGTAGTGGTTTCTCGCGGTGAGCTGGTGGAGATTGGTGGTGCTTTTCGTATCCCGGATGTGATGCGACAGGCGGGGTGTGAATTGGTCGAAGTGGGTACCACTAATCGCACGCACCTTAAAGATTACCGCCAAGCCATAAATGAACACACTGGCCTGCTGATGAAAGTGCATACCAGCAATTACAGTATTGAAGGTTTCACCGCCTCGGTTGCCGAAGCGCAACTCGCAACATTAGGCCATGAATTCTCCATCCCGACCGCCACCGATCTGGGCAGCGGTTCGTTGGTGGATATGACCCGCTATGGTTTGCCAGCAGAACCAATGCCACAGCAATTGATTGCAGCGGGTATCGATTTAGTCACCTTTTCGGGCGATAAACTGCTGGGTGGCCCACAGGCCGGGATTATTCTTGGCAAAAAACAGTGGATTGAGCAGCTACAGCAGCACCCACTTAAGCGGGTGTTACGCGCCGATAAAATGACGCTGGCCGCACTGGACGCCACCTTGCGTCTCTATCAGCAGCCAGACCGGTTGACAGAGTTGCTGCCAACCATGAGGTTACTCACCCGGCCAACACAGGTTATCGCCGAGAGTGCACAACGGGTATTGGGTGCCCTAACCGCTCGTTATGGCACCGATTTCACGCTGGCGGCAGAACCTTGCTGGTCGCAGATCGGTAGCGGTTCGCTACCGGTAGACCGTCTGGCCAGTTGGGCGGTAACGTTCGCACCAAAAGAGGGGCGCGGAAGTGCTCTGGAAGCCCTAACAGCGCGTTGGCGCGGTTTGGCTAAGCCGGTTATTGGCCGCGTGGCTGATGGGCGTTTGTGGCTCGATTTGCGTTGCCTGGAGGATGAGGCGGCGTTGCTCAGGGAATTGGCTCGATGATTATTGTAACAGCAGGCCATGTCGATCATGGCAAAACGACACTCTTACAGGCCATCACCGGGGTGAATGCGGATCGCCTGCCGGAAGAAAAACAGCGCGGCATGACCATTGATCTGGGTTATGCCTATTGGCCCCAGTCCGATGGCAGCGTTATGGGGTTTATCGATGTCCCCGGCCATGAGAAGTTTTTAGCCAATATGTTGGCGGGCGTGGGCGGCATTGACCATGCTTTGCTGGTGGTAGCCTGTGATGATGGTGTCATGGCACAAACCCGCGAGCATCTGGCGATTTTGCGCCTCAGCGGTCGCCCCACGTTGACCGTGGCACTGACCAAAGCTGATCGGGTTGATGATGAGCGTATCGAACAGGCTCGCCAGCAGGTGCTGGCAGAGCTGGCGGCACAGGGCTGGCAAGCAGAGCAAGTCACTTTGTTCGTGACGGCGGCGGCGACCGAGCGTGGCATTAACGAATTACGTGAACATCTGGCGCAATACCACCAACAAAATGCACAGCACAGCCGGTTACAGCGGCGCTTTCGTCTGGCTATCGATCGTGCATTCAGTGTGAAAGGGGCTGGCTTGGTGGTAACGGGCACGGCGTTGGCAGGTCAGGTGGAACTCGGTGATACCTTATGGCTCACCGGCGGCGACTGTCCGGTGCGGGTGCGTGGTATCCATGCCCAAAATCAAAATACATCACAGGCGCAAGCTGGCCAGCGTATCGCCCTGAATATCAGTGGCGATATCAGCAAACAACAGATCAACCGCGGTGACTGGCTATTAACGCAACAGCCGCCGCAGGCCACGGAGCGGGTACTTGTCATTGTGGATGCTGATACACCGATCCAACATTGGCAACCTTTACATCTGCATCATGCCGCCAGCCATATTACCGGGCGTTTTTCGCTGCTGACCAATCCACAACCTACCGACGAGAACCCCCAGCCGATACTTGCTGAACTGCTGTTGGATAACCCGCTATCGCTGGCTGAAAACGATCGTCTTATTCTGCGTGATATTGCGGCGAAGAAGACCTTGGGCGGTGCTCGGGTGATTCATCTGACGGCCCCCAAACGCGGCAAACGGCAACCTGCGTATTTATCTTGGTTAACCGCGCTGGCCCAGGCAGCCTCTGACCGTGAAGTGCTGGATTTACATCTGGCTCAAGGGCCGATTTCTTTAGATGATTTCAGTTGGGCGCGCCAGCTAACCGAACGCGATATGTCGGACTTACTGGCACAGACCGATAGTGTTGTCGCCGGTGATATTGCACTCTCTCGCCCTCATGCTCAGCAAGCGCAACAAACCTTATTACATGTCCTGTGCCTGTATCATCAACAGCATGGTGATCAGTTAGGATTAGGGCGGGCGCGCTTGCGGCGTATGGCGTTGCCAACGCTGGATGAAGGGCTGGTATTCCGTTTGATTGATGATCTGCTGGCTGAAGGGGCGCTAAAGAATACCCGTGGCTGGCTACATCTGCCAGCTCATGGCCTGGCATTTACTGCCGAGGAGCAGGTTCAGTGGCAGCAGGTCGCATCCTATTTTGCCGATGACCCTTGGTGGGTGCGCGATTTGGCGGCACAGATGCAGATTGAAGAAGGTGAGATGCGCACACTATTGCGCAAAGCGGCACAACTGGGCTATATCACAGCAATTGTTCCTGATCGCTACTATCGCAGCCAGCGTATTGAGCAATTCGCTGATTTGGTACGTGAGCTGGATGCCAGCCAAGGCAGCGCCTGTGCCTCAGATTTCCGCGATAGACTGGGTGTTGGCCGCAAACTGGCGATTCAAATCCTTGAATTCTTTGACCGCAGTGGGTTTACTCGCCGCCGAGGTAACGACCATTTGTTGCGTGACAGTGGGCTATTTCTTAATACATCTCCTAATATGTAATTTTTACGATATCCAGCGCATGAGATGTATTAATTGTTGGGTGCTGCTTTTGGCGCTAACCTAATTCGCAAGGATAGTTATATGGCGTGACAGCTTTTCAGCTTTAAAGTTACGCTAACAAAAATATTTAGCGGGAGAAAAGCGCTGCTTCTCTCCCGCTTTAAAACTACTCCGCAGTAACCGCCTCCGGCTGACGGCGAATAAATATCATCACCAAGCCCAGCCACAGCAAGCCACTGATCAGATTGAACAGGTTAAAGATACCGCTGTTGCCCCACAAGTAAGCGATTTTGGCAAACTCAATGCCGAAGGTGAATACCATCATACTGATCATCCCCATGGCGGCAGATACCGTACCTTTACTGATATCACTGGCGAACAGTGTCAACCGCACCAAACCGGCATTAGCCAAGCCAATACCAAAGGCATACAAGCTCAGTCCTGCCGTCATCCACAGATAAGCATGGGATGAATAGAGCGTTGAGCCTGCGGCAATCAGCAAGCCAATAATCATCGGACCGGCACCGTAGCGGATAAGACGTGGAATACTGGTTTTGCCGCTCAATCTCGCCAGTGTCAGATTACCAATAATCAGTGCGCCGAAAATTGGCACCTGCAAAACACCATATTCAACAGTGGATAGCTGCTCACCGCTGATCAAAATGACGGGTGATTGCGCAATCCACGCCAGCAATGGCAGGCTGGCAAAGCCTAACGCCAAGGAACCACACATGAAACGGCGGTTGGCGAGTACCAGCTTATAGTCATGCCACATCGCTGCCACTGACAGTTTCTCTCCTTTCAGAGCGGCGGTTTCCGGCATGGCGCGCCATAAGCCCACAAATGAAATGGCCCCCAGCACGGCAAATAGCACAAACATTGCCTGCCACGGAGCGACATGAATCAAGGCGGCCCCCGCCAGAGGGCCGAGTAATGGGGCAATCAAGGCGACATTGGCCATTAACGCGGTAATTTTAATACAGACCGCTTCTTCAAATGATTCCTGAATAGTGGCGTAACCGACGGCACCAATAAAGCATAAGCCGATCCCTTGCAGGAAGCGCATGGCGATGAACTGTTCGATACTATTGACCAGCAAGATGGCAAGGCATGTCACCACAAAGAATGCGACACCGAACAACATTACCGGGCGGCGCCCACGGCGGTCTGACAACGGCCCAAGTAACCATTGCAAGAACATCCCGCCAGCCAGATAGGCAGTCATAGAGGTCGGAACCCACTCAATACTGGCATTAAAATCAGCCACTACGGCGAGCATACCTGGCTGGATCATATCGTTAGCGATATAAGCGGCAAATTCGAACAATACTAAACAAAGAGGGAATAAAAGCGCCCGTCGACCTAAACGTGTCGCGGGTGAAAATGAAGTTTGCATAAATTAAGCTATTAATAATAAACGTAAAAAAGGATACGGCTCAGGCAGGGTGTGCATTCAAAGCGCGTCAGGTCGGTTATTTTGCCGTCAATAGAGGAATATGGCAATGCCAATTATTTTGGGGATACGTTAAATTTACGTTATTGTTTGCAACCTGATTATTGATGCCGTAAATAGATCAACGCTTTTAGTATGCTGACAGGTGATAGAGAGTATGCATGACCAATAAGATTGGCTGGATTGATAATTTGCGGGCGGTGGCCTGCATTATGGTGGTCATGATCCATGCCACAACCTATTACGTCACCAGTGGTGCTCAGGTGGGTGAGGCTAACTGGGATATTGCCAATCTGCTCAATTCTGCTTCTCGTGCCTGCGTGCCCCTGTTCTTTATGATCTCTGGTTATCTGTTTTTTGGTGAAAAAAGTGCACAGCAAAAGCACTTCACCCGAATTGGGCTATGCCTGCTGTTCTACAGTGTGATTGCCCTGATTTATATTTCGATCCTGACGCCGATCAACGGTTGGAGCTCACTACAGAATATCCTGCAAAAACCGGTGTTTTATCATCTGTGGTTTTTCTACGCCATTATCGTGGTTTATCTGGTATCACCACTGATTAATGTCAAACCGGTGTCAGGCCGCTATCTGGCGGTGGTGATTTTACTGCTGGCAGTGCTAGCCAATCCCCAAGCCAGCAAATATTCGATTGGCGGTTTCCATTTATTGCCAATCAACCTCTATATCTACGGTGATACTTTTTATTACTTGCTGTACGCGCTGTTGGGGCGGGCAATTGGAATGTTGGAAACCAAAGGCAGGGTGATCAGTTGGGGGGCGGCATTGCTGTTTATCACCAGCGTAATATTTATTGCCATCTCAACTGAAAAGCAGACGCGGATTAATGGCAGTTTTGCGGATACTTTCTATATGTATTGTGGCCCGCTGGTGTTCGTTGCGGCGGTATCACTGCTGGTGTGGTTTAAAAACTGCATGAACCAGCAAATTGGCTGGCTAAGCTGGCTCGCCGGGCATTCATTGGCGATTTACGGCTTCCACGCGCTCATTATTCACTTTATTCGCACCCATCATTACGATTTTACGGGTTATCCGATACTGGATATTTTCTATGTTTTCGCACTGGCTCTCGCCCTGAGCACTTTGCTATCCATGGGATTACAGCGCATTGACCGGCGGCGTCTGGTCAGTTAACCACGACCTGCCCACGCTGTTGTGCGCGCCGAAGCTGGCGGCCGGAGGAGAACCCGGCAGCCAGTGCGGCTTTCTCCAGATTAAACCCTTCTTGCAGGCGAACTTCGGCCACTGCGACTCGCAATTGTTCGTGAAATTCACGCACACTGATCCCGACATGTTCGCGGAATAATCGTGTTAAATGGCGGCTACTGACATGTGCTTTCTGCGCGACCTGAAGCAGTGACCATTCGGCTTCCGGTTCTGCCGACATCACATCCTGCGCACGGTGTACGGCGGGATGCAGGTGATTGCGGTAACGTAACCAGGGGGAAAGCTGCGGATCATCGCCAGACCGTCGAAAATAAACCACCATTTCCCGTGCGACTTCTAATGCAGTTTGTGGGCTGCAATAGCGGCTAATCAGATGCAAAGAGAGATCAATACCCGCCGTAATTCCGGCGCTGGTATACACGCCACGGTCTTCAACAAAGATACGGTTTTCTTTGGTTTGTGCGGCGGGTGCCTGCTGACGTAATCGCTCAAGTACATTGTGATGAGTGGTGCATTGGTAGCCATCCAGTAGCCCCGCTTGTGCCGCCAGTAATGCACCGGAGCAGACACAAACCAAGATTATTTTTTGCTGTGTAATGGCTATTTTTTGCTGTTGTAACCAGTGACGGGCTACTGCGGCCGTTTCGGTTGCAAAGTAGTGGCGTGAGTCGCTCACTCCCGGCACGACCAGTAAACTGCCCTCTGGCAAGCGGTCAGGCAGTGGTTGTAACTGGCCTAGCACCATGTCGGTGGAAGCCGTCACTTGCGGCAATGGACTGATATAGAAGAGATTAAATGACCCTGCCAACCGTAAGGTTTCAGCCGGGCCAGTTAAATCCAGCGACAGCACGCCGGGAAGCAATAGGAAATAGACATTTCGTTGCATGGTTAATCCACAGTTACCGTCAGATAACGGTTCAGATAAGCCGGAATATCCGGGGTGTGCTGTAGCAAAGTAGCAACAAAAGCATCGCGTTCAAAGGCCATAACCTGCAAATCCCACACACAGAACGATTCATCCCGTGCCGCACGCCACACTCCCTGCTCTTGTACCCAGACTTTCACGCGCAATTCATTCTCATTGTCCCACCATCCAACAATCAGGTAATTCAGTGTTTTCCCCTGATGCTCAATCACAAAACCAATGCCTGGGCGGTTCACCGTTTCTGCTTCTTCAGGTAACCACTGCCCAACTAACTGATAAGCGGGGGCGTAATATGGTGTGTCACCTTGGGCCTGCGAGTAACGAATAACATAGCGCTTCAACTGCCACTGCTTAAGATATTTAACGTCAGCAGGGGTGATATCTCGTGGCAAATAAGGCTGTGGCTGCCAGTTTACTGTTTTTTCTGCAACCACCTCTGACGGCCGAGTATCCAGAGCATCCAGTGTTTTCGCAACGGTACGGATGGTGGCAAACCGATCGACTAACACGGTTTCAGTGCGCAGCTTTAATTCTTCGCTACTCAATACCACCCCATTTGGCTGCATCATTGGGAAGGTTAGCGTAGCTTCAGTCACGAAGGTCACTTGATAACCTAAATCCGATGCCACACGGGCGGTGGTTTCACAGCATTGCTCAGTACGCATACCGGCAATAATTAGATGATCTATCTGCCTTTCCTTTAGCCACTGATCCAGACCTGAATCAGTCAGCGCGTTATGTACCCGCTTTTGTACGGTAACATCTGCCTGATGGGAAACCAGCGACATTGGTTTAACATAGCCTGACGCCAGTGAGAAAGGCCCTTCTGGGGCGACATGAAAAACATCGACCAGTGCCACTCCTCGCAGTTTACAGCCGGTAATTAATAGATTCAGTGCCGCCGAGAAGGCGGGTAAGTCTTGCTGCTGCCAAAAAGATTTATGTTCGAAAGATTGTTGAACATCAATAATCAGTAATGCGCTGTTAGTCATTTCCGGCCCTCCGCCGTATGGATGTAGCTCAATCATGGGCTGGTTTTAACTAGAGCGGAATGCCAAATCCGGCCATCATAGGGTGTAAAAGGGACCAGTTAACCATTTGTTTATACCCCTTATGCTTCAACTTGCTGGTGTATTAGTTGTGCTAGCCTGCATTTTGCAATCTCGGGATATATATCATTTGGTTTCCAACATCTTTTTTATCGACAAAATTTGACATTAAAAATGTATTCATTGCTTATTATATACAATTTGAATTAATTAAAAGAATAGTTCTATTGATGGCGTATGAATATATTCCTATATTTTGTAGGATTTTTCCTTCAACATTGTTGATATCTCTGGTTTGTCGAATAAACACAGATAAGATTTATTGCTGATATTATAAAAATATTTGAAGTATAACCTTGCTTAGTCAAGCCTATTTGGCATAAATAACTGGGTTTTGATCATAAACATGGCATAAAACACCAAATAAATTATATATAACGATCGATTTGGCCGATAAATTCGTATTTACTAGATAAAAAGATCGCGTATAGTCCTACCCATGTCCAGTCGGGGCGAGAACAGCCAGATAATATAAATACATGGGAGTTTATAAAGTATCGGTTACTATTTAATATAAATTACACTTTGATGATTATAATTTAAATATTGAGGATTAATTCTGGAATTTTTATTCTGGAATGCATTCCTATAATTAAATTTTAGTGTCATTTTGTGATTTCATCTTATTGCATTTTTACTTTCATGTTTTTTATTTATTTTATCGTGGTTATAGCCATCGGTAATGACGTGAGCCGTTGATGGCATTCCATCAGCGTATTCTTTAAATATGGTGTCTAAATAAAGGTTTTTTAATATGTCTAATTTTAAGAAAAGTGCATTGATTATTGCGTTGGCGTCTTCTGCTTTCATTTCCCAAGCATTTGCTGCAGATGAAGGTAATGGCCGTATTCATTTTACCGGTACTGTTATTAATGCACCATGCTCTATCGCGCCGAACTCTACTGATATCAGCGTAGATATGGGGCAGGTAGCGAATAAATTACTGGAAACCGGTAATAAATATTCTCAGAACGTTCAGTACAACATTGATCTGCAAGATTGCGATCTGACTGAACAAACCGCAGGTTCAGTAACTTACCCTGCAATGTCTAAAGTTACCGTAACTTTCGGCGGCGTTTCTGATGCAACCTCTCCAGCATTGCTGGCAAACACCGGTAGCGCAGGTGGTGCAGGTATTCGTCTGATCGACACTAACGGCGCATTGCTGAAAGTGGGTGATACCGGTGCTGATGTTAATCTGGTAACTGGCCCGAATCAGATAGTATTCGCAGCGCGCGTTGAAGCAACTGGCGCACCTGTAACAACCGGTACTATCGTGTCCCAGGCTACTTACGCGCTGAACTATAAATAAAATTACCCTTCGTACTTGGCGTTGCAGCAGCGTTAGCGGCACTTGTTTGCTGCTTTGCTGAAACACCAATTACTTTGGGTCATACCCTGCTTATTTGACGTTACAGCGGCGTATGTAGCTTCAATTTAAGGGGAGGATACTCCCCTTTATTAATACTTTGCCATAAGACAGTGATTTATTTATGCAATATAAATCTAGAAGAAAAGAAATGATCTTTCGAATGGTGCAAATATTAACATTGGCAGGTTTGAGTTTATTATTGCCTGGAATGGCTGCAGCAGTAGAGTTTAATACCAATATTATCGATGCAAAAGATCGCAGTAATATCGATCTGTCTCGTTTTGAGGTTGATGATTATACCCCTCCTGGTGATTATCTGCTTGATGTCCTGATTAATGGCCGGCTGTTACCTGAGCGCTACCTGATACCCTATTTACCTGTCGATGATGGGAAATTAACTAAATTATGCCTGTCTCCAGATTTAGTTGATCTGCTAGGGTTAGCTCCGGCTGTGCGTGAGTCGCTGACATTATGGAATGATGGCAAGTGTGTCTCTATTGATCAAAAAGAAGAAATTACGGCAAATTACGATAAAGAAAAACAATATTTAATTATCTCTATTCCACAAGCATGGTTAGCTTACAGTGATCCTAATTGGGTGCCGCCTTCTCAATGGGATGATGGCATTCCCGGCGCTATATTGGATTACAACCTGTTTGGTAATCGTTATGCGCCGAAAAGTGGTAGTAGTAGCACTAATTTTAGCAGCTACGGAACTGCGGGCGCCAATATGGGGCCATGGCGTATCCGTGCTGATTACCAATATATCAATAATGAAACAGAAGGCTCGCACTACAGTAATTTTGACTGGTCACAAGTGTATGCATTTCGGGCTATCCCAGCGATAGGGGCTAAATTTATTGGTGGTCAAACCTATCTCAGCTCCAGTATTTTCGATTCATTTCGTTTTCTGGGGGCATCACTTTCCAGTGATGAGCGGATGTTGCCACCGACACTGCGTGGCTATGCACCGCAAGTGATCGGCATTGCTCGCACCAATGCCAGAGTCATTCTGAGCCAAAATGGCCGTACCCTTTACCAAACTAACGTTGCTCCGGGGCCGTTTGTTATTCAAGATATTAGTGAGGCGGTACAGGGCAATATTGATGTCCGCGTGGAAGAGGAGGATGGTCGTGTAACCACTTTCCAAGTTAGCGCCGCAACCGTACCATTTTTAACCCGCAAAGGCGCCATCCGCTATAAAACGGCTTTGGGCCGTCCGATGCAGGGCAGCAATAACGCGGTAAGTGATCCGACTTTCTTTAATGGTGAGTTTTCATGGGGGGCATTTAATGATGTTTCCTTGTATGGCGGAGTGATTGCGACGTCACAGGACTACACCGCGATAGCCATGGGTGCTGGGCAAAATTTGCATGATTTCGGTGCGCTGTCTGTCGATGTTACACATTCCCGCTCTCAGTTACCGCATGAAGGGAAGCAGAGTGGTGAAAGCTACCGGGTTAACTATTCCAAGCGTTTTGACCAGACTAATAGCCAGATTACCTTTGCCGGATACCGTTTTTCCGAAAAGAACTTTATGAGCATGAGCCAGTATTTGGATCGGCTAAATGGCAATAATTATCTACAAAATGATAAGCAAACATACACCGTGACCGCGAACCAATATTTGGCCTGGCCGGATATCACTATGTACTTATCTGCTACCCATAAAACTTACTGGAATGATGTATCCAGTAATAATTACGGTGTTTCTGTCAGCAAAATTTTTGATATTGGCTCTTTTAAAGGCATTTCGACGACAATCTCTGCCAATAAAGTGAAATACCAGTATGAAAGCGAAAATCAGGTGTTCTTCTCATTCAGCGTCCCGATTGGTGTTGGGCAGCAGGTCAGTTATGACGCGCAACGTGATAAGAACAACGGCTACTCGCAGAATATCTCCTATTTCAACAGCCAGGACCCGAGGAATATCTGGCGTGTCAGCGCCGGGGGCGCCAGCCCTGAAATACAGCAAGGAAATGGCGTGTTCCGTGGTGGCTATCAGCATAGCTCCCCTTATGGTGAGTTTGGTGTCGATGCCAGCCATAAAAATAATGAATATAACTCGTTGAATACCAACTGGTATGGCTCGATAACCGCGACTGCGAAGGGTGTTTCAGCTCACCAGAATAAATCGGGTAATGAGCCAAGAATAATGATTGATACCGGCAATGTTTCAGGTGTGTCATTGAATAATAATTCGGCGATTACCAATCGGTTTGGTGTGGCAGTGGTAAATGGCGTTACCAGTTATCAGCAGTCAGACGTTCGGGTTGATGTGCAAAGCCTGCCGGAAGATATTGAAGTCTATAGTACTGTTATTCAAAAAACCCTAACCGAAGGTGCTATTGGTTACCGTGAAATTAGGGCAGTAAAAGGTCAGCAAATTATGGCCATAATCCGCCTCAATGACGGTAGTTTCCCACCACTTGGGTCATCGGTTATTGCTGATAAAACCGGAGCCGAGGTAGGTATTTTAGGCGAAAGTGGCTTGGCCTATTTGGCTGGCTTAGAAGATGCCGGGAAACTGACGGTTCAGTGGGGCAAAAAGCAGTGCAAGATAGTATTGCCGGAAAATAACGGCATGAATTCAGGGAAAATTCTACTTCCTTGTCAGTAGGTTAGGCAGCAATATGGAAAAATATTAATTAAAATAGTTTATTGACCGAAAACTATTATTGACCGTAAATTATTTTTTACCCAAAACTGTTGCTTACTTAAAGCAGTTATTCACAGCATAACGATCTAATTTAGAGCGGAACAGAAAATGAAAGACCTTAATAACATGATGCTGGTTAGGAAGAACCAGCAGATAAATAATGCCATAGTAGGGATTGCCTTATTGCTTACCACGATGGTCAGTGAGGCGGCGATTAATCTTGACCGGACACGGATTATCTTCAACAGCAGCGATAAATCAGCCAGTGTTATTTTGCAAAATCAGAGTAAAACATCACCTTATTTAGCGCAATCATGGTTAGAAAATGCCGCTGGCCAGAAAGTAGATAACCCATTGGTTGCTTTACCGCCAATGCAGCGGATTAATGCCGGCCAAAAAAGTCAGGTGCGCATTATGAAACTGCCTGATGCTGATAAATTAGCTACAGATCGCGAGACGCTATTCTATTTCAACGTGCGGGAAGTACCACCAAAAAGTGAAATGACCAACGTGGTACAAATTGCGATTCAAAATAGAGTGAAGCTATTTTACCGCCCTACGGCGATAAAAGCAGATTATAACGAGGTCTGGCAGGAAAAATTACAGATTAGTAAGCAAGGTGAAAGTCTAAAAATTCATAACCCGACACCGTATTACATCACGTTAGGGTATTTAAGCCAGGATAATCGCGGTAATTTCCCCGGTTTCGATAGCCTAATGATCGCGCCTTTTGGTACTGAGATTGCCAAGACGCCAGGTTATAGTGGCAGTCGTTATAGCATTGGTTATATGGATGATTTTGGTGGCATGGTCATCCGTATTTTTAACTGCTCGGCTGTTGATTGCCAAATTCAACCTGCGGAAAAGAAAAAGTAATGCGCGCAGCCTGTTCCGGTACCGGTAAAGGAATGACAATGACTCATGCTATGTTAAATAAAATGGGCCGGATGGGTGGCTCGGTAGTTATTTTATTGGTGACGCTGCTGTTATCGCAGGCGGCCTATGCCCTTGATTGTGTTGAAAAGGGAACCGGTATTGTGATTAAGCCTGCGATACCTATCGGGCAATTAGCGATACCATCGAATGTTGCGGCAGGGACGAAAGTCTGGGAATCGAACGATATTACTGTTACAGCCTATTGCGATAACGTATTAGGCTCGACGGTTGACCAAGTGTGGTTCTATTTTAACCCGCTACATCAATCGTTGGGGCAGGGGTTGCAATTAGGTGTCAGTTATAATGGGCAGGATTTAGAAACTAACGCGGCCCGTTTAAATACCAATTCCTCTCCGATTGTTAAAGGGCAAAACGTTACCGTTACGGTGACTTTCCGGCTATATATTAAAGTGACCGGTAACCCACCTTCGAGCGGTTATTATGTGGGTGCAGATAACTTCACGGTATTCCAACTTGATGGTTCAACTGGGCTGAATCTGACCTCTGGGGCAAAGAACTTGCGCTATGCCTTATCAGGGTTAACGGGAGTACGGTTTATTGCCTGCGGTGCAGACTTGGTGGTATATCCAGAATCGCAAATCGTGAATTTTGGCGTATTCAATAAAGCGTTGCTACAAAATAGCGGCAATAATATTAGTCAGCCGTTTTCCATTACCGCAGTCAAACAAGGTTGCTTGTCCAATTTTTCTATTCAGGCGCAGTTCTCAACCACGAATCCGTTAGTGGGTGATAATGCCATTGATATGCAAAACGGCACGAAATTGACGATTTATAATGATGCCAGTCAGGCGATTGTATATAACCGTTATAACGAGTTCGCACAGTTGAACGATGTGAGTCAGGTGACAAAAAATTATACTGCCAGCCTAAATGCTATTGCCGGGCAATCAGTGAAATTAGGCCAATTTGATGCCACAGCCATCGTGAAAATCAACTATTACTAATACGCTCAGGGCTGAGGGGTATTACTCGCCAGCCCTGAGGTGTTATTTACTCACATAACGGCAGTAATTGCTGATAGAGCTTTTTGAAGATTGTCCGTTGAGCAGTGTAATAGTGATGGCGATCTGTATCAGGTAAATGGGTTTGTTCCAATATCAGTTCAGGTAATAAGTCCGCTAATGGCGTTTCTGGGTTCAGTGCAATTTGAGCCAACCGGGCTGCGCCCAACGCTGGGCCGATATCCCCCCCGGTACGATATTCCAGCGTTTGGCCACTGATATCAGCCAACATTTGCCGCCAATAGGCACTGCGAGCCCCCCCGCCAATCAATGTGACTGATGTCGGCTGCAATCCGCTGGCATGCACCGCATCCATCCCATCAGCTAAAGCAAATCCCACCCCTTCTAACACCGCACGGGCTAAATCTGCCCTGCCATGTTGGTGGGTAAAGCCCCAGAATGCCCCTTTAGCATTAGGGTTATTATGGGGAGTCCGTTCGCCAGAAAGGTAGGGTAAGAACCATACCGGGGTAGCCGCTGGCGGTGCTTTCTCCACTTCTGCTATCAGTGCAGGAACATTATCGACGCCGGTGAGTTGGCAAGCCCAGTCAAGACAGGATGCGGCACTTAGCATCACCGACATCAGGTGCCAGGTATGTGGTAATGCATGGCAAAAACTATGAACTGCGCTGGCGGGGTTGCTGAGAAAGCCGTCACTGACGGCAAAATAGACGCCGGAGGTACCCAGCGACAACATCGCCTGTCCGGTCTGATACAGACCAACACCAATAGCACCGGCAGCATTATCACCGCCTCCGGCCACTACCGGAATGGTGTTGATACCCCAGCGGTGGGCAATAGCTGTACTGACATGGCCGGTAATCTGGCTGCCTTCAAACAGTGCTGGCATGTGCTGGCGGTTTAAACCGCAGGCGGCCAACATCTCATCACTCCAGTCACGCTGCGCGACATCCAGCCACATAGTACCGGCGGCATCGGACATATCGCTGGCGAAATCACCACTGATCAGAAAACGAAGATAATCTTTTGGTAACAGTACCTTATCAATACGACTAAAAATATCTGGCTCATGCTCAGCCAGCCATTTCAGTTTTGGTGCGGTAAACCCGGGCATCATCAGATTACCTGTAATCTGGCGCGACTCGGGTACTGCTTGCTCCAGTGCCTGACATTGGGCAAAACTGCGACCATCATTCCATAGAATGGCTGGGCGCAGCACCTGATGTTGTTTATCCAGTAAGGTTGCGCCGTGCATTTGCCCGGTTAACCCAAGGGCTTTTACCTGCTGCAAATCATGTGCTGCGGCCAGAGCCTGCATGGCCTGATCGGTTGCCTGCCACCAGTCAGCTGGGTTTTGTTCCGACCACAACGGGCGTGGGCGCGAGACGGATAAAGCGGCACTTTGGCTCGCAACTACTTGCCCGTTTTCGGCCAGTAGAATTGCTTTGACGCCGGAGGTGCCCAAGTCGATGCCAAGGTACATATACCTTCCTTATAGGTGAGATTGGGGCAGCGGGTGCCCCATCTTAAACATCAGCCGAATAAATAGCGGTTAACCAGATTTTCTAACTGCTCCTGATGACCACTCTGATGTTGCGGATTCAGGTTATGCTGTTCGGCATAGCGTGCCAGCTCTTCCAGCGACAGTTTACCTTGCAGAATTTGCTGACCCATCTCAGTATTCCAACCGGCATAGCGCTTGGCAACGCGTTGATCCAACTGACCATCTTCAATCATTTTGGCGGCAACTTTCAGTGCCAGCGCCATGGTATCCATCGCCCCAATATGGCCATAGAACAGGTCATATTTATCGGTACTTTGGCGGCGTACTTTTGCATCAAAGTTCAGCCCACCGGTAGTAAAACCACCCGCTTTGAGGATCTCAAACATCACCAACGCATTTTCTTCTACACTGTTTGGAAACTGATCGGTATCCCAGCCCAACTGTGGATCACCACGGTTAGCATCTACTGAACCGAAAATACCTAAGGCAATAGCACTGGCGATTTCGTGATGGAACGAGTGGCCCGCCAATGTGGCATGGTTGGCCTCAATATTTACTTTAATCTCTTTTTCCAGCCCAAACTGCTTGAGGAAGCCATAAACGGTAGCCACGTCATAGTCGTACTGATGCTTGGTGGGCTCCTGTGGCTTAGGTTCAATTAATAGCGTGCCCTGGAAACCGGTTTTATGTTTGTGCTCCACCACCATCTGCATAAAGCGGCCAATCTGCTCGCGTTCCTGGCGCAAATCGGTGTTTAACAGTGTTTCGTAGCCCTCACGCCCGCCCCATAACACATAGTTTTCACCGCCGAGTTTTTTGGTGGCATTCATGGCAGTAAAGACTTGAGTTGCAGCCCAACTAAAGACTTCTGGATCAGGGTTAGTGGCTGCCCCCGCGCCATAGCGTGGATGGGTAAAGCAGTTAGCTGTACCCCATAATAATTTTACGCCGCTGCTCTCTTGTTTCTCGGCCAATACCTCGGTCATAACGGCAAAATTATTAAGATACTCTTTCATTGACGCGCCTTCTGGCGAGACATCGATATCATGGAAGCAGTAATAAGGCACATTCAGTTTATGAAAGAATTCAAATGCGACATCGGCTTTGCGTTTTGCCAGAGCCAGTGCATCCCCCGGATGCTGCCACGGGCGATCAAAGGCATTGCTGCCAAACATATCGGCCCCGCCCCAGCAGAAGGTATGCCAATAACAGGCCGCAAACCGGAGGTGGTCGGCCATTCGCTTACCAAGAATAATTTCATCCGGGTTGTAATGATGAAATGCCAGCGGGTTAGCGCTCTGGCTGCCTTCGTAACGCACTTGTTCTAATTCATCAAAATAAGATTGCATGCAATACTCCTTGGAAGCTGGCCCCGCTTTTGCCGGGCTGATGAGCTTTTATCTTCGGAGTTGTTAGTGATTCTCTCAATTACGTTATTTCACACTTAAATTCAGAGAATTATTAATTGTGGTGTAGATCTCATAAATAACCGCTTAATTATAAAAATGCTTAGATATTCATTACACGGATAACATCCCGTAATGGAATTATGCATTTTATGAGGAAGAAAACATGATCGTTATCATAAAATTAACATTAAACCAAAAAACATAATTGGCGGATGAAAATCTGTAATTGCCGATGTGCAAATAAGCGTCAACAATCCCTATTGCAGTCGATGTTTACCGTTTCTCTTACCCTGCTTGCACAATAAGAAAGGTACCGAAAGATGAAATTTAAGAACATTTTACTCTCCGCATGTGCCGCTCTGGTGATGATTAGCCAGCCCGGATTTAGTAAAGAAATTAAAATCGGTATGGCGATAGATGATCTCCGCCTGGAACGTTGGCAGAAAGACCGCGACATTTTTGTTAACAAAGCTGAATCACTTGGCGCTAAAGTATTTGTGCAATCTGCAAATGGCAATGAAGAAACACAGATGTCACAAATAGAAAATATGATTAATCGTGGCGTTGATGTGTTAGTTATTATTCCCTATAACGGTCAAGTATTAAGTAACGTTATCGCCGAGGCTAAACGGGAAGGGATAAAGGTATTAGCGTATGATCGTATGATAAATAACGCTGATATTGATTTTTATATCTCATTTGATAATGAAAAAGTGGGTGAGTTGCAGGCGAAAAGCCTGGTTGAGCGGGTGCCGCAAGGCAATTACTTCCTGATGGGTGGGTCACCCGTCGACAACAATGCCAAGTTGTTCCGCCAAGGGCAAATGACAGTGCTTAATCCACTGATAAAAGAGGGGAAAATAAAAATTGTCGGTGATCAGTGGGTTGATGCCTGGTTACCAGAAAATGCCTTGAAAATTATGGAGAATGCACTCACTGCCAACAATAACAAGATTGATGCTGTGGTGGCATCCAATGATGCAACTGCTGGCGGGGCAATTCAGGCGTTAGCTGCACAAGGGTTGGCAGGGAAGGTGGCTATTTCCGGTCAGGATGCTGATTTGGCTGCAATAAAACGAATTGTTGCGGGTACGCAAACTATGACCGTATATAAACCAATCAGTAAATTAGCCAATGATGCGGCAGAAATTGCAGTCACCCTGGGTAAAGGTGAGGAACCAAAAGCCAACAGTAAATTAAATAATGGTATAAAAGATGTTCCTGCTTATTTATTAACACCGATTCAAGTTGATAAAAGCAATATTGATAGCACTATCATAGCCGACGGATTCCACAAAAAAGCAGATGTTTATTGATTGGCATATTGCTGATTGGACTTTGTAATAAACGGCCAGTTATTTAATTTATTAACATGGCCGTTATTTAATGTAGCCGCAATGCTATAAAATCAGCAGTATTAAGGAGGGGTTATGCCCTACCTGCTAGAAATGAAAAATATTACTAAGCAATTCGGTGTGGTTAAAGCTGTAGATAATATCAGCCTGACATTAGAGGCCGGACAAGTATTATCGTTATGTGGTGAAAACGGTTCGGGAAAATCCACACTAATGAAAGTGTTATGTGGTATTTATTCCGCCGGTTCTTATCAGGGAGAAATATTTTTTTCAGGCGAAATGTTACAGGCCAAAAATATTCGTGAAACAGAGCAAAAGGGCATTGCGATAATTCATCAGGAACTGGCGTTAGTGAAACAGATGTCGGTGCTGGAAAACATGTTCCTCGGTTCCGAATGGGGGCGCTTCGGCATTATGGATTACGATGCCATGTATTTACGCTGCCAGCGGATGTTGGCACAGGTCAAACTGGTCGTCGACCCTCACACTCCCGTCGGTGAGTTGGGCCTTGGGCAGCAACAGCTCGTTGAAATTGCGAAAGCGCTGAATAAACAAGTGCGGCTACTGGTATTAGATGAACCTACCGCCTCACTGACTGAAAGTGAAACCGCTATTTTGCTGGATATTATCCGTGACCTGCGAAACCACGGTATTGCCTGTATCTATATCTCGCATAAATTGAATGAAGTCAAAGCGATATCCGATCATATCTGTGTGATCCGCGATGGTCGTCATATTGGTACCCGCCCGGCGGCGACCATGAGCGAAGATGACATTATCGCTATGATGGTAGGCCGCGAACTGAAAGAGCTTTACCCCCATGAAGCCCACCATATTGGCGAAGAAATTCTACGGGTGGAAAATCTCTGTGCCTGGCATCCGGTCAACCGCCATATTCGCCGGGTCGATGAGGTCTCTTTCGTGTTGAAACGTGGCGAGATTCTAGGTGTTGCCGGGTTGGTAGGCTCAGGTCGAACCGAAACAGTGCAATGTCTGTTCGGCGTCTATCCGGGCCGTTGGCAGGGAGATATTTTTATTGATGGTAAACCGGTGACCATCAACACGTGTCAGCAGGCGATGAAATTGGGCATTGCGATGGTGCCAGAAGATCGCAAAAAAGACGGCATCGTACCGGTGATGGGGGTGGGCGCGAATATCACACTGGCGGCCTTGGATGATTTTACCGGTGCTTTTAGCATGCTGGATGATGCCAAAGAGCAATCCACCATTGCGCAGTCTCTGGCGCGGTTAAAGGTCAAAACCTCTTCATCAGAGCTGGCGATTGCCCGCCTTAGCGGTGGTAATCAGCAAAAAGCGATTCTGGCTAAATGCCTGTTACTGAACCCGAAAATTTTGATTCTCGATGAGCCAACTCGTGGTATAGACATCGGCGCAAAATATGAAATCTATAAACTTATCAATCAATTGGTCCAGCAGGGAATTGCGGTCATTGTGATTTCCTCTGAATTGCCGGAGGTTTTGGGATTAAGTGATCGGGTGCTGGTCATGCATCAGGGGCGCATCAAAGCTGATCTCATTAACCATAACCTGACCCAAGAAAAGGTCATGGAAGCCGCACTCAGGAGTGAAACCCATGTCGCAAGCTAATCAGTCTGAACTGAATACACCAGAAAATGGCGTTAAAAAGCCACTATTTCGGCTAAAATCTGTTAATTTGCAAGTTTTTGTCATGTTGGCCGCTATTGCCATTATTATGCTGTTTTTTACTTTTACCACTGAAGGGGCCTATCTCAGCGCCAGAAATATCTCGAATCTTCTGCGCCAAACGGCGATCACCGGCATCTTGGCGGTGGGGATGGTGTTTGTCATTATCTCAGCGGAGATTGATCTGTCGGTCGGTTCGATGATGGGGTTGCTGGGCGGTGTGGCCGCGATTTTTGATGTGTGGCTTGGCTGGCCGTTGCCGCTAACCATTGTGGTTACGCTAGGCTTGGGGCTAGTACTGGGGGCATGGAACGGTTGGTGGGTTGCCTATCGCAAAGTTCCTTCATTTATTGTCACCCTTGCCGGAATGCTGGCTTTCCGTGGCATCTTAATCGGTATTACCAACGGCACCACAGTATCGCCAACCAGTAATGCGATGTCACAAATCGGCCAAAGCTACCTGCCTAATGGATTCGGTTTTGGTATCGGGGCGATTGGCCTGATGTTGTTTGTGGCCTGGCAATGGCGTCGGCGTAGTCACCGTATTCGGCTGGGTTTGCCGGTTGCGGCACCCCAGGGAGATGTTACTCGCCAATCTATTACTGCTGTAATAGTTCTTGGGGCTATATATTTATTGAATGATTATCGTGGTGTCCCTACCCCGGTATTAATTCTTACGGCGCTGATGCTGGCCGGTATATTTATGGCTACCCGGACTGCTTTTGGTCGCCGGATCTACGCCATTGGCGGCAATATCGATGCAGCCCGTTTATCTGGGGTCAATGTAGAACGCACCAAACTGGCGGTATTTGCTATCAATGGATTGATGGTGGCAATAGCCGGTCTGATTCTTAGTTCCCGCCTGGGGGCGGGTTCACCTTCTGCGGGTAATATTGCCGAATTGGATGCCATCGCAGCTTGTGTGATTGGTGGTACCAGCCTTGCAGGGGGTATCGGCAGTGTTGCTGGTGCCGTGATGGGCGCATTTATTATGGCTTCTCTCGACAATGGGATGAGCATGCTGGATGTGCCGACTTTCTGGCAGTACATTGTCAAAGGTGCGATTTTGTTGCTGGCTGTATGGATGGATTCCGCGACCAAACGCCGGGTTTAACCCTATCTTTTTGCAGAGAGATCAATGCCATACTGCGTTGATCTCTCTGCTTATTGAGTCTTGATATCCCACCTATTTCAGGAGCCATTCCCATGTTTGAGAAACGCTACCGGATAACCTTGCTGTTTAACGCTAACAAAGTATACGACCGGCAAGTGGTGGAAGGGGTCGGTGAGTATTTACAAGCTTCACAATGTGATTGGGATATTTTTATTGAAGAGGATTTTCGTTGCCGTATCGATAACATTCGAGATTGGCTGGGTGACGGTGTTATTGCCGATTTTGATGATCGGCAGATAGAGCAATTACTGGCGAATGTAGATGTCCCGATTATTGGCGTGGGTGGTTCTTATCATCAACCGGCAGATTATCCGCCGGTCGATTATATTGCGACGGATAATGCAGCGCTGGTTGAGGCTGCTTTTATGCACTTGAAAGAAAAGGGTTTAAATCGTTTTGCTTTCTACGGACTGCCTGCCAGCAGTGATAAACGCTGGGCACAGGAGCGAGAATATGCTTTCCGACAGTTAGTGGCGGCAGAGCAATACCAAGGGGTGGTTTATCAAGGAATGGCTACCGCGCCGGCTAACTGGCAATACACCCAGAACCGCCTGGCGGACTGGGTGCAGACCTTACCACACCAGACCGGGATTATTGCTGTGACGGATGCGCGAGCGCGACATTTGCTCCAAGTGTGCGAGCATCTGGATATTGCGGTACCCGAGAAGCTGAGTGTTATTGGTATTGATAATGAAGAGTTAACCCGCTATTTATCGAGGGTGGCACTCTCTTCGGTGGTGCAGGGAACCCGACAGATGGGCTATCGGGCAGCTAAGTTGTTGCATCAACGCCTTAATCAGCGTCAGAAACAACAAGAGACAGCGCCATTACAGCGCATTCTGGTGCCACCGGTTAAAGTCATGGCCCGCCGCTCAACCGATTTTCGCTCGCTACGTGATCCGGCAGTGATTCAGGCGATGCATTATATTCGCCATCATGCTTGTAAGGGGATTAAGGTTGAGCAGGTATTAGATGCGGTAGGAATGTCGCGCTCAAATCTGGAAAAACGCTTTAAGGATGACATTGGGCAGACCATTCATGGCGTAATTCATGAAGAAAAGCTTGATCGGGCGCGTAACTTATTGGCTGCCACTTCCTTGCCTATCAATGAAATATCGCAAATGTGCGGCTATCCATCGCTACAATACTTCTATTCGGTATTCAAAAAAGGCTATTCCATTACCCCGAAAGAACACCGCGATAAATATGGCGAAGTGAGCTATTAACTGATTCGGTACTCTCAATAATGTCTCATCCCACTCTTACTTGAGGGGATTATTCATCATGTTTATTGAATGGCTAGCACCATACAATAAACAAGCTATAATCACCGCCTTACACCATTCTTCCAAATGGAAGATCATCGTCCCCGGTGGGGCGGCTGGACTTCAAATCCAGATGGGGCCGCCAGCGGTCCCTGGCAGGTTCGACTCCTGTGATCTTCCGCCAAAGCTCTTCCGTATTACTCCCCAAAAGTCCTAAAAACCCCAGTAAAACCAATAGATAGAGCGTTTTATTGTCCGTAGGTGTCCGAGCTTATCTCTCTAAATCCGTAACAATTGTGTATAGTAAAGGGTATAGAATTACCCTATACCTTTTTGAGCTATACACATGCCACTTTCCGATATCCAGATTCGCCGTGCTAAACCACAAGAAAAAGCCTATACCCTGAGTGACGGGCAAGGGCTATCACTCTTAATTGAACCTAACGGCAGCAAAGGGTGGCGCTTTCGCTATCGTTTTGCCGGTAAAGCCCGATTAATGTCATTAGGGACTTATGACTTGATATCCCTTGCTGAAGCTCGCTCTAAGCGAGATATGGCACGTAAACTGGTTGCAGATGGAACAGATCCCGCAGAGGTGAAAAAGGCTGAGAAGTTAGCGCAGCGGCTTTCATCGGAAAACTCTTTTGAGGCCATTAGCCGTGAGTGGCATAAAGCCAAATCCGATCGTTGGTCTTTGGGATATAGGGAAGAAATCATGAGTACCTTTGAGGCGGATATATTTCCGTATATTGGTAAACGGCCAATTGCAGAAATCACACCGCTGGAGTTACTTGATGTGCTTCAACGTATCGAAAAGCGTGGAGCGTTAGAAAAAACGCGCAAAGTACGTCAGCGCTGCGGCGAAGTATTTCGTTATGCCATTATTACTGGTCGGGCTGCATATAATCCCGCCCCTGACCTTGCCAGCGCATTAAGTACGCCAAAGAAACAGCATTACCCGTTCCTGTCTGCCGAAGAGATGCCATATTTTATTCGTGATCTAGAGGGTTATACCGGCAGCATCATAACCAAGAACGCCGCGAAGATACTTATGTTGACTGGTGTGCGAACTAAGGAAATGCGTTTTGCTACTTGGCAGGAAATCGATCTTGAGAATGGTTTGTGGGAGATTCCAGCAGAACGAATGAAGATGCGTCGCCCTCATATCGTGCCGTTGTCTACGCAGGTTATAGCGCTATTTAAACAGCTTTTACCCATCACTGGGCATTACCCCTACATTTTCATTGGACGGAATGACCGTAAAAAGCCCATAAGTAAAGAAACAGTCAATCAGGTCATTGAATTACTGGGTTATAAAGGCCGTGCGACGGGTCACGGATTTAGACATACCATGTCAACGATATTACATGAACAAGGCTATGATAGTGCATGGATAGAGCTACAATTGGCTCACGTTGATAAGAATAGTATTCGCGGTACTTACAATCATGCGCAGTATCTTGAAAAGCGTAGAGAGATGTTGCAGTGGTATGCTGATTCAATATATTAGTTAAAGGAATTATGCCGAGGATTAATAATAAACCTCGGCATAGTTTTATTATCAGAATGGTAACTCATCATCTACTATATTTGCGATAGGCATATTTTTTATCAAAACTTGACCGACCATTCTATCGGCAACTATTTTTAATTTCTCATTTGATAATCTAGGTTCCGACCATCCTTTAGCAAAACTGACGTTATCAGAACGTGGCCTTTTATTTTCTGGAAGATAATTAATCTTAATTTTTGCTGGCAGAGCTGCAGCTTCACCAACAAAAATAGCTTCCTGTTGAGCAAGTGATGGTAAAGAAGCTACAAGGCCTGATAAGCCGTCTGGTAGGAACTTAGCTACGTGTTGTTGATCCGTTGAGTTTGTTAATCTTAATACAATCCAAGAACCACATTGTGAGATAACGGTACTTTCTATATCAGCAGGCCTTTGGCTTACTAACATTAGGCCAAGTCCATATTTCCGCCCCTCCCTAGCAATTCGTCGAATAGCTGATTGTGCAGCTGCATATTGTGCTTCACCATGATTAGGAACATACCTATGGGCTTCTTCACAGACAAGTAAGAATGGGTCTGAGATTCTTTCTTCTAAAGTTTGATGGACTTTATATTGAAATAAAAGACGAGATAAAGTTGCTGTCAGTGGGCCAGCAACCTCATTAGGTAAGCCAGATATATCAATTATCCTTATATCCTTATATAAATCACCAGTTTTTATTTCACCTACAAGCTGATTTAATACAACTTCTAAAGTTATTGCATCATCCTTATTAACCCATTCTTCCATCAAAAATGAAATTCTTGGATCTCTTCTTAAGACAGATAGCTTATCAAGTATTGATTTGAATTTTTCTGAAAAATTAGAATCAGTTTCTTTTTCAATTTTGCCTTTTACTATTCTTGCAGCTTGAACATATCTTATATGATTTTCAAACTCAGAAAGTGAGAAAGCGATAGGCTTATCTGAATCAAATGACATTATTTCTTCAATGGTTCTACCATTATTCGGCCGAGGTTCATCTGGTGACATGCCATCGTTTGGAACATCCCACTCATAATTTTTAGGAGCTGATGAGACTAAACCAACAGAAACCATTCTGCTATGTGCCAATGCTTTATAAATTATATTATTCTGAGAAGTAGCCTCCTTTTCTGTTTTCCCAATAATCAGAGTCCTAAATTCATCTGATGACATTAACCAATATGGTAATTTAATATCTTTTTTATTTTCATTCTTTTCTAAAGCACTATACGCTTGATATGTTATGCCTCTATCTAGAAATGCAGTACCATATTCATCATGAGGGTCTATCATGATAATTCGAGGAGCAATTATTTTATCTTTTATACATGAATGGTCTAAAATACTATGGAGTAAAGTTGCTACAGCACCTGATTTTCCTGAACCTGTTGATCCTAAAACTGCACAATGTAAGCCGAATAGTTTATCTATATTGGCTCTACAGGGTATTGATGTAGCACTCGAGTATCTAGCAAATGGAACTAATGGGTTAAATTCCTCATTTCTTGCCCCCTCTGCGGCTGAAAATAAGCCAGAAGACTCGGTGTGAGTAAGTAAATACACACCTTGCAAGGGTAAAGGATATGTTTTCACTCCTCGACTGAAACTTAATATTTGCGCTGATTGTGACCATTGTCCATGCGAAAAAAGTTCTACCTCCATTATTCTTTGATCTGCTTCTGGTGGGATTGGTAAGGAGTTTCCCACTATTTCATCAGATCTCATTCTTAATAATGTTACAAATCCAAATATTATATTTCGTCCAAAATGAATTTTAACTATACTGCCAAGTTGACCTATAGGATAAACTTTTCCCTCATAACTCCTCGTTAATTCCTCTACATTATTTGATAGTTCAACTTTTATTTTTGTTCCAGAAACCTCGATTATTTTTCCAATCTTTAGTTCTTCAATTGGTATAAATTCCATCAAATAACTCCTTCTTTCATTACGGTAGTAATACCTGAGAATGTCCACCAGTCATCATATTTTTCTTTTCTTTTCAGTACTGGTTTATCAGACACATACAAACCTTCCTGAGTAGCTATATAAATTCTTTTTCCCCAAACCTCCTTTCTCCATGTATTTAGAACGTCAGGAATACAGCCATTAATTTCTTGGCAAAATGCTAAGAGAACTGTCTTGCTATCCGGATTTGACATTGATAAGGATATTTCTTGATTAATGTGTTCATCACCAAAACTATACCCGCAAACTATTAGTACATTATACGATGGTGATGAAATAGCTTTTCTAAATAAATCAAATTGAGATGAGAATGGATCTTTCTGAGTCGCTACATATTTTGTAGACTGTGGGTAGATAAGAACCCTATGGTTTTTTTTGGGGTATGTATCCCTATCTCTTACTCGCCATAAATATCCATCATCATTTTGGTACCAATCTATTGAGCCATGCATTTTTACTACATATGCTTTTGCTTCACTAACGGGTTCACTTTGCCCATATCGATAAGTTCTATATGCTACAGCTCCGCCGCTAAATCCATCCCAGTATGGGATTTTATTTAAAGATAATGCATCTTCAAGAAGCGTATCATAATTAGTTGTGAATAGCCTAACCGGCTTTCTTCGCTCGTTTATACCCGCTCTTAAGTTATAGAATAGTGTTTTTATGAAATTAAAATGATCATCTATTCTTACTATAAAATTATCCTTGTCGCCGACTTCTCTTTTTTCTCCTTCTACATATCCATATCTAATGGTGTCAGCTATATTATTCAATATTTCATTGTGTGCGCTTTCAATCTGATCAAGAGTAAAAATGGTATCTCCAATACTTATTTCTTTTGTTACTGAGCGGGAAGCTATAGCAGAATAGTCACCTAATTGGCTGAGTATGTGTTCTATATGAACATCTTGAGGTAGTTGTACCTTTAAAATATTCACTAACTTTAATACGTCAGGACTGTCATTTAATAATTCAACAACCCTATTCGTAAGTGGATACATTAATGGTATTTTTGCATTGTAGCTAATGCCAGCACCTAATAGCCAATTCTGTTCTGGGCAATTTAGTAATTCTTGAAATTGTTCAAACTCTTCATCCACATCATTAATCATAACAGCTCCTAATTACTCGCCTTGAAATAATAAGAATTGTAATTACTTTATTGACTGTAATCACAACTAATCCTGTGATGGTAGCGATACTCACTGTATATAAAGTTTTTTGCTAGTAAGATACAGTCTTGAATCAAGTTTATAGTACATATATCAATAAAAAGAGAATATAGGTAATAATAAAATTAAAAATTTCAACAGGTTACTATTTTTAAGGGGACTACGAGTTATGTGACGTTAAGGAGACATTTTTAATTCGGCTTTCAACCTAGCCGCGCGCAATGGTCCCCCGCCTACGCGCTCTGACTTTATCATGCACTTTTCATGCATGACATAGAGAGCCTACAAGCCCTTGTGGTGCGGTGTTTCAGGTGTTTTGATGCCGGGGCGTTGCATGCAAAATCATGCACTATATGCATGCAGTGCTCATTTTGGCAGGCTAGCCAGAGAAAAAGCCCTTAAACGGCAAGGTCGAAGTGGTGAGAGTCAGAGAAAAGTCCCCGCCTTGAGAGGTTACAGGCGGAGTGGGGTTATTAATGAATTCGTGCGTTAGAACCGTAGCGATTTAATATTTTTCGTTCTGGTAGAATAACCTCTGGTATTATTTCAGGCTCTTTAATCGGAGGTCGAGTAATAATCCTGTCAACACTCTCAACTGATTTAAAGGTGCAAGAGCATTCTATATTTTGGCACTGATAATAGGCCTCTTTTGTCTGCTCTGATAAATATCGACTAGAGCGCGTATGAGATGCATGTTTACATACCGGACAACGCATCATAATTATTGCTCCCCGGCTGGATTGAGTTTTTTCCTTTTTGCCATAATTGCTTCAGCTAGCCGTGTTCGTGTTATCGGGCTATTGTTCAAATCAGAATCCACGTAACCCGGTTGTGGCCGCTCTAAGGTCAGTTCTGCCAGTATGGTCTCTTTTGCCATATTTAAGGGATACAGGGCGGCGGCTACAATAGCTGCATCAATAAGCATACTCAGCGCGCGCGCCGGTGATTCGTTACCGTAGACATCGTTAACGGCCATTTTAATTTTTACTGCCCGCATGAGTTCTGGTGACAAGGTGTGCAATGCAGCGGCTATTTCTATGTCTGCGTAAGCCATTAGGGCTTCGCGATGTGTATCTTTATAGGGTTTTGCTGACGCGCACAGTTTTAGCAGAGTGCTATTTTTATCCAGCTCGAGTTCTTCAATCAGATGGCCGAATTCCTGTGCCAACTCCCGCTGTGAAATCCGGCGGATATGTTCGGTTTGTAGCTCATCCGTCATTTCACCGCGCAGGCTGCGAAACAGTTTACGCCAAGTGCCGTCGGCCTGCTGGCTTTGGGTTTCGGCGTCGCGCTGCTTTTGCTGACTGCGGGCAATGGAGGACATAATTTCTTCATAGGTTTCTTCATTCTTTAGGTGTTGCGCTTTCGCCGCTTTGAAGCTTTCAAGGGCGGGTGTAATTGGGTGTGGGGTTGTTTGGCTCATCTAGTTATAACTCCGTCTCAGTCAAGGTGGAGTCATTTTGCAAGCTCTCACACAACGTCTCAATCCATGCCCGTTGTACCATTTCCCATACAACACACTCTCAAATCAAACTAAAAGGGCTATAAAAATAATAGTTTTATAAAAACTGTTCACTACTCTTCACTTTAGTAAAAAAGTATTAATAATCAATAAATAAAAGGGTGAACAGTTCACTTGAAACTATTCACCAAGTGTTCACTACTGTTCACTGGGTTAAAAAGAGCTTTTTCTCTGGCTAGCTTAAAAAGCAGGCAAAACCCTCACTGTTGTGCTCAACCACCACCACTCTTTTTAGAGCATTTTAATATCAATCAATGTCTTTTAATTCATTTTAGCTTTAACGACTCAGTTCAAAAAATCACCCCCTCCACACATATACCCGAATACACCCACATAGACCCAGAGAGTCAAATACCGTCATTTTTACGCACGTTTGTTGTGGTAAATCACACAACAACGGCTTGTTGCATCAGGTAAAAATATTCTCACAATAGGGGGCTACCCAACTGAATCCCAGCAAACCCGGCGGTATATGACCGGACAACCAATAAGGTAGCTTTTCATGCTTGCAATGACACAACAGGCTTTATCCAATACGCCACCACCAATGGCAACACACTACCCGCGTGACCGCTTTATGCGTCTGCCGGAAGTGATTAACACCACTGCATTATCCCGCTCGACCATTTATGAACTGATTAGCCGTGACCACTTCCCCGCACAGATTTCCCTCGGCGGTAAGAACGTCGCATGGCTGGCTTCTGAGATTGAGGGCTGGATGGCAGAGCGTATTGCTAACCGTCAGGGGGTATCAGCATGATCACCCTAAAAATCGGCGAGCAATTCTTCACTCTGAATGATGGAGACGTGCAGTACATCGCTGAGGCGTTCCAGATTGCGCAGCAACAACCCGGCCTTGCTTTACCCAAGTACCGCAGCCAGCTAAACGGCGTGGTGCAAGTGATGTCGGGCAATGCGCCGAGTACGCCAGCACAGGCTAATTTCTACGCCCGTGCCCCCGCACAGCCTAAGCCTGATATTCAGACTGACTGTTAAACCGATGACGCTCATCCCGCAAAAAGGGCTTTTCTCTGGCTTGCATTTTTTGCAGGCCTTGCGTTATAGTCACCGTGCTGTCGCAAAATCGGCAGCCGGGCGTGAGAACCCGTGTAACTCAATGGCGACACAACACGCGCCAGGCGTGTTTTTTTATGTCGTGGCCTCGGCCTACCAGTTTTTTGCACAGTGGTTTCTACACCGCTGTCGCTATCAAGCAATGGTGGCTCAGGCGGGGCAGCCTTCGGGCTGGCCGGTATCCATTGAGGCCGGTTTCTCACCCCCGTCTGGGCTACCACCCAAGTGTGAGAACTCAAGTGGTAGCAATAACCATGACTCAATGGAGGCTGCCACTATGGCTACATCCCTCACCCCGTTACACCCGCAATTTATCTATTTGTTTGCTGCTGTTCGCCGTACTGAATTAACGGCGCGTCCCTGCATGTTGCGTACCATCGCCAGCAGTGAGAAAAATGCTCGCCTGCGTTTAACCCGTGACTACATCCTGTCGTTTGCTGGCCGTCTGCCACTGGGGGAGGTCGCATGAATACCCTTGCCGCCCGTTATGACCGTGATACGCAGTACAGCATCCCTCACGCTGATTTCTTACGCCTCCAGCATGCGCACAATGTCGGTGTAACGTTCCTCGATATGCTGGAAACGCAAAGCAGCCTGCTACACGGTATTACCCCACCGTCGCCTGAATCGTTCGCCTCAATGGTGGCGTTACTGACTGATCAGCTCGGACAGGTAATGAACACCTGCGAATCACAAATCTTATCCCGCATGGAGGCACCTATCGTATGAATACCCTGAATCAATCCTGTCTGCCCGTTGAAGTCCGCACCGCTGTTTATCGTCGTGCGTTGGCCCACGCTTATCTTGATGTCTGTTTGTCTCACGGGGTACGCCTTGGTTACTCGCTGGATGAATTGCAAATGACCATTGCGATGGATATTGAGGGCTATTATGTGCGCCAGCACGGGCCAGAAGCCGGTATGGATATGGCCTGCACTATGCTCAGTGACATGGTGCAACCGGATATCTTGCTGGCTCCGCCGCGCCTGACAATATTAGGGCAAAAAATGATGGATGAGCTTTGCCAAGCGCAGATAACCACAACCAGTCAAACCACCCTGCACTGAGGAGAAACAGAGAATGACAACATTAAACGTTTCAAAAACCTCACGTGCAGCCACCGGCCAGTGGCCGGTATTGCTCCCTGCTCTTGGTATTCATATCACCGCTGGAGGCCGGGCGCAGCCCTGCCCAATGTGTGGAGGTAAAGACCGTTTCCGCTTTGATAACCTGCAAGGGCGTGGCACATGGTTTTGTAACCAGTGCGGCAGCGGCGATGGCCTGAATCTGGTTGAAAAGGCGCTGGCGGTCACGACCAAGGAAGCCGCCTGCAAAGTGGCCGAGGTGCTAGGGGAACCATCGAACCCTCCATTACCGGCACACAATGCCGAACAGGAAACGCAGGAGAAAGCGCAAGCACGGCAGCGGGCCGCAGAACAGGCCAGACAGTTGCTGGCTGTCGCACAATCACAGGCCGGGAATGCTTATCTGACCACCAAAGGCTGGCCAGAGCTGGAGACGCTGACATTACACGATAAACCGTTGCGTGTTGGGGGGATTGCCTATCAGTCCGGCGACCTGTTATTTCCCCTGACTGACAGTAGCGGTGAAGTGGTTAACGTTCAGTTGATTAACACCGACGGTGACAAGCGCACACTGGCCGGGGGACAAGTGAAAACAGCCTGTCATTTTTTGGCCGGACAGGATAACGCCGTTATCTGGCTGACCGAGGGCTATGCTACCGGGCTAACGGTACATCATCTAACCGGGGAAACGGTGTGTGTCGCGCTCAGTGCTAACAATCTGCCCGCACTGGCGCAACAGTTGCGTACCCACTACCCGGATGCATTGCTATTGTTGGCCGCCGATAATGACGAGAACGGCACCGGCCAGAGCCGCGCAACAGAGGCCGCCCAATTGAGCGGCGGTAAGCTGGCGTTACCATCGGTTGTCGGTGACTGGAACGACGTTTATCAGCAGCAAGGCAAACTGGCTACTCTGACCCAGTTACAAGCATTCAATCAGCCGCAACAGCCCAGCCCGTTTGATACGCTCAGTGACGCCGACCTGAAAGCCATGGGCGCCAGTGAAAAGGCCGAACTATTAGCAGAGCACTATCAGCACTTATTGGCCGTGCCACAGGTGGGTGAAGACCTGTGCCGCTATGAAAAAGGGGCATGGCAGGTACTGCCATATCGGGTACTTAGCCGGGAGATTGCCGCTTTATTTCATAAAATCCGCGCCCCTTTCTCAGCATCAGGGATAAACAGCGTACTTGATACACTCACGCTGATGGTGCCACAAATGGGAACACCCGCCCGGCACTTGATAGGTTTTCGTAACGGGGTATTTGATACCACTACCGGCCAGTTCAGCGCGCACCAGAAAGCGCACTGGTTGCGTACCGTGAACAGTGTGGATTACACCCAGCCCAAAGCCGGGGAAAATCTGTCCGACCATGCCCCGCACTTTTGGCGCTGGTTAACGCGGGCCGCCGGGCAACAGCATGAGAAACAGGAGCGTATTCTCGCGGCGCTTTATATGGTGTTGGCGAACCGCTATGACTGGCAACTGTTCCTTGAGGTGACAGGGCCGGGCGGCAGTGGTAAAAGCGTGATGGCCTCCATCGCCAGCTTGCTGGCCGGTAAAGATAATACTACCTCGGCTACCATTGATACGCTGGAGTCGTCGCGGGAACGTGCTTCCGTGGTGGGGTTCTCACTGATTATCCTGCCAGACCAAGAGCGCTGGAGCGGTGACGGGGCGGGCATTAAAGCCATTACTGGCGGCGATGCCGTTGCCATTGACCCGAAATACCGTGATGCCTATTCCACCCATATCCCGGCGGTGATTCTGGCCGTCAATAACAACCCGATGCAGTTCAGTGACCGCAGCGGCGGCGTATCCCGTCGCCGGGTTATTCTGCCGTTCCCGGAAGTCATCCCGGCTAACGAGCGTGACCCGCTATTACTGGCGAAAATTACCGGTGAGCTGGCGGTGATCGTGCGCCACCTGATGCTGCGTTTTACCGCCCCCAATGATGCCCGCGCGCTACTCGAAGCGCAGCAGAACTCGGATGAAGCGCTGGGGATCAAACGCGGTGCTGACCCGCTGGTTGATTTTTGTGGCTATCTGTTGGCGGTTAATACACCCAATGGCCTGTATATGGGGAATGCCAATATTATCCCGGCTAACCCGCGTAAATACCTGTATCACGCTTACCTGTCATTTATGGAGGCGCGCGGCCATCAACGGCCAATGAGCCTGACCGCATTCGGGCGCGCTGTGCCGCAAACCCTGAGTGAATATGAAATAGCCTTGTTGAAGCGTAAGACCAATCAGGGGATGCAAACCAATCTGATATTAAGTGAAGACTGCGAGGCCGACTGGTTGCCTAAATGTGAAGCACATTGAATAAACAACATCACGATCGTTTCTACCGATCAATATGGCGTTATTGATCTGCCTAACCCATTGGACGCTATCAGTTGCGACACTTATAGTTGCGTTGTACAAACCTCATACATCCAACACCGGGGAGCAATGTATCAGTGTGTACTCGGGCCTGCTTGCAGGCCTTTCTTTTATCCCCAATTTGTCCCACATATCTTGGCACCTCAAAAATAATCACACCGGCCTAGGCCGGTGTTTTTGTATTCAATGGCCGACTGTTCACAGCAAGTGACTAGTTAGGCTAAACTCGTCACTAACTCATCACCACTTAATCTATTGTATTTAAATGATTAAATTCAAAAGTGAACAGTGTGAACAGTTTTTCTATAAATCTTTTTTTCTTGGCTGATATTGAAAATATATACCTACTGAGTTTTCACCCTAATAATTGCTTAAAATATCACCGCATTAACTATTGTGTATAGGAAAGTGTATAGAATCATACTTATGTTTTAATATTTTACTTATATATCAGTATGTAATGATTCTTTAGGTATTCCTGTGATCTGCCAAAAATTTTTTTTGCCTATTCCTCAGCACTTACAAAATATCCCCATTTTAAGTAAATATGAAAAATAAGTAGAATCAGCTTGTTGAAGTTATGATGATTCGATACGGATGATTTTGTATGATTCTAAACCAATAAAATGCCAAGTTATTTTCAGTAGTACTGATAATAAAAACATGTTCTTAAAAACAGTATTGACATCTGGTACAGAACACGTAGATTGGAATTCAACACCGGTGCAATTAGTAACGAACTCTTTATTTAGCCGGTGTCCATGTAGTTGATTTAAAATAATGCGATAAAGGTCACGAAATATTTTTTTATGTGAGATTCGCGATGGGTTTTTAATAATGGACTCGTGCGATGATGATTTCAGGCCACGTAATAAATCTTTACGATCGCATATGTGGACCAAAACGCGATGAGTTAAGGCTTTGTTGTTAATAGTAATGTTCGCGATTTGTGTACGTAAGTATGAAGTCGAGGATATCGCGAAGAAAGTAAAGCCATGTAGTAAGAGTATATATCGCGAGGGTGATGTACTAATTTAGTCAGTGTTATCATAAGCATGGCTAAATGTAACAAACGGGAAATGTTATCATTCAGTTAATATATTGGAGGATAGAGTTAGTTGTAAGCACCAAATATTCCTGTAGAAATAGGTACATCTTTGTAAATAGTACTAAGATAAGTGTCACGTTATTAAGTTGATTAATGTTTAATTTTAAATCTGTAGTACCTTAAAAGCCCTGACTACTGTAGTCGGGGCTTTTATCATTGTGGCTTTATAAGGTTTTGTATTACTGCGTTTTATCGGGGCGATCCAATGCTGTTATCCCGATAAGAACAAAATAACCGCCATGAGGGCGCCCCAATCCCATCAATAACTGAAGCTTTTAACCCGCGCCAGCACATGCTCCCCTACCGGCATAGTAAGTGACGTACATCCTATATAATCGCCAACTAACCCCAGAAAAGACGTAAATGTCTTAAATACATTGATGGCTTCGTTTAATATTGTTTTCTTTCATTTTATCCGATGGGGTCACCGATGATCGCAGTTATCTTTGAAGTTGAACCGGCAGAGGGTGAGTACCACGCATATCTGGATTATGCCGGGGCACTGAAACCTTTATTGGAACAAATGGACGGTTTTATTTCAGTAGAACGTTTTCAGAGTTTAAGTAATCCGCAGAAGTTGTTATCGCTATCATTTTGGCGCGATGAGGCGGCCGTTAAGCAGTGGCGGAATATTGAACAGCATCGTAGCGCACAAGCCGCGGGGCGTGCGAGTGTGTTCGCCGGTTATCGCCTGCGGGTAGCGGCGGTGGTACGGGACTACGGCTTAACTGAGCGAGAGCAAGCGCCTGTTGATAGTCAGGTTCATCATAAACAATGAGTTATAGGTAACGACGGATACATTTTGTGTTTGGTAGCCCCCTAATGGTCAACCGCGGAACCGTATAGTGTATTTGGGACGATATCGCCGATTTAGTGTGTCACAATGTAAAATCCATGTGACGTATATGTGACTTCGTGCGCAAAAACACACCAATTTTATGCTGATTTCATCAGTAAAACCACGTTGAAAATCCTTCTACTCTGCCTTAACGCAGAACGAAATTAATTATAACTAATTAATTTAAAACACTATTCATAATATTATTTTTTTTGGGTACGGCAGAATATTGCCTTTTTACCAGAGCTTGATTGTACTTGTCTATACGAGTATATGTTAATAAATACTCAAGCTAAGTAATGTCGTTGATACCTGAAAAACTGGTTGAAGGAAATTGCCGTGACTGCCCCAAATAGATTCCGTGATACTGAGATTCGTGCCCCGCGTGGTACGCAACTTACGGCCAAAAGTTGGCTGACCGAAGCCCCGTTACGTATGCTAATGAACAATCTTGATCCAGACGTGGCTGAGAATCCAAAAGAATTAGTGGTTTACGGCGGTATCGGCCGCGCAGCCCGCAATTGGGAATGCTATGACAAGATTGTTGAAAGCCTGACCCATCTGAATGACGACGAGACGCTACTGATTCAGTCAGGTAAGCCCGTCGGTGTCTTCAAAACCCACAGTAACGCCCCTAGAGTATTGATTGCCAACTCGAATCTGGTGCCTCATTGGGCCAACTGGGAGCATTTTAACGAACTAGATGCCAAGGGGTTGGCGATGTACGGCCAGATGACCGCAGGCAGTTGGATTTATATCGGTAGCCAAGGCATTGTGCAGGGTACCTATGAAACCTTCGTCGAAGCCGGTCGACAGCACTTTGGTGGCAGCCTGAAAGGGCGCTGGGTATTAACGGCAGGTCTGGGTGGCATGGGCGGGGCACAGCCACTGGCGGCAACCTTGGCGGGTGCATGTTCTCTGAATATTGAGTGCCAGCAGAGCCGCATCGATTTCCGTCTTAAAACCCGTTATGTCGATGAACAAGCCACCGATCTGGATGATGCGTTAGCGCGAATCGAAAAATATACTGCGGCGGGTGAAGCTGTTTCTATTGCACTGTGTGGCAATGCGGCTGAAATTTTACCTGAGCTGGTTCGTCGTGGGGTTCGCCCAGATATGGTGACCGACCAAACCAGCGCACATGACCCGCTAAACGGTTATCTACCAAAAGGCTGGAGCTGGGAAGAGTATCGTCAGCGCGCCCAAAGCGAACCCGCATTGGTGGTTAATGCCGCTAAAACTTCCATGGCGGAACATGTTGAAGCGATGCTGGCCTTCCACAATATGGGTATTCCAACCTTTGATTACGGCAATAATATTCGCCAGATGGCACAAGATATGGGGGTCACTCATGCTTTTGATTTCCCTGGTTTTGTCCCTGCGTATATTCGCCCGCTATTCTGTCGCGGTATTGGCCCGTTCCGCTGGGCTGCGCTCTCTGGTAACGCCGACGATATTTATAAAACCGATGCCAAGGTTAAGGAACTTATCCCTGATGATGAGCACTTGCATCACTGGTTGGATATGGCCCGCGAACGTATCAGTTTCCAAGGGCTACCGGCCCGTATTTGCTGGGTAGGCTTGGGGCTGCGCGCTAAATTAGGTTTGGCTTTTAACGAGATGGTTCGCAGTGGTGAACTGTCGGCCCCGATTGTCATTGGCCGCGACCATCTGGACTCCGGTTCAGTTGCCAGTCCTAACCGAGAAACCGAAGCGATGCAGGACGGCTCTGATGCCGTATCTGACTGGCCGCTGCTCAATGCATTGCTCAATACGGCCAGTGGCGCAACGTGGGTTTCTCTGCACCACGGTGGTGGTGTCGGGATGGGCTTCTCCCAGCACTCTGGCATGGTGGTGGTCTGTGATGGCACTGATGATGCTGCTGAGCGCATCGCCCGGGTATTACATAACGATCCGGCTACTGGTGTTATGCGTCATGCAGATGCAGGTTATGACATTGCCATTAATTGTGCACAAGAGCAGGGGTTGAACCTGCCGATGGTTGCTGCAACTCAAGGTAAAAAATCATGAAAACAGTCAATAAAACAGTCAATAAAACAATGGTACTGCACCCTGGGCTGATGACGTTGGCGGATTTGCGACATATATACCAACATCCAGTCAACATATCGCTGGATGAAAGTGCTGATGCGGCTATCCAGCAGAGTGTGAAGTGCGTACAGGCAATATTGGCAGAAAAGCGTACTGCCTATGGCATTAATACTGGTTTTGGCCTGTTAGCATCGACTCGCATCGCTACCGAAGATCTGGAGAACCTGCAACGTTCGATAGTCCTTTCCCACGCGGCCGGCGTCGGAGAGCCGAATGACGACGCCATTGTGCGGCTGATTATGGTGCTGAAAATCAATAGCCTGGCGCGTGGATTTTCAGGTATCCGTCGGGAAGTCATTGATGCGTTGATTACGTTAGTTAACGCAGAGGTCTATCCGCATATTCCGCTAAAAGGATCCGTGGGTGCTTCCGGTGATTTAGCACCTTTGGCGCACATGAGCTTGCTGCTGTTGGGAGAAGGTAAAGCGCGTTATCAGGGCGAATGGCTTGATGCTCGCACGGCTCTGACGAAAGCGGGCCTGGAACCGCTCACCTTAGCGGCCAAAGAAGGGCTAGCATTACTTAATGGCACTCAGGTTTCAACAGCTTATGCACTACGTGGTTTGTTTGAAGCCGAAGATCTCTATGCTGCGGCGTCTGTCTTTGGCAGCCTCACCGTGGAAGCGGCTTTAGGCTCCCGTAGCCCGTTTGACGCACGTATTCATGCGGTGCGAGGCCAGCGTGGTCAGATTGACGCGGCCAATACTTATCGCCACCTGTTGGGCGATCGCAGTGAAGTCTCTGAATCTCATAAGAATTGTGACAAAGTACAGGATCCTTACTCTCTGCGTTGTCAGCCGCAGGTGATGGGTGCCTGCCTGACTCAAATGCGTCAGGCAGCAGAGGTGCTGGCTATCGAGTCGAATGCAGTATCAGATAATCCGCTGGTGTTTGCCGAACAAGGCGATGTGCTGTCAGGCGGTAATTTCCATGCTGAGCCGGTGGCTATGGCAGCGGATAATTTGGCATTGGCACTGGCTGAAATAGGTTCATTAGCCGAGCGTCGTATTTCACTATTAATGGATAAACATATGTCGCAGTTACCACCATTCCTGGTGGAAAATGGCGGCGTAAACTCTGGTTTTATGATTGCACAGGTGACTGCTGCTGCATTAACCAGCGAAAATAAAGGGTTGGCATACCCTTCCAGTGTTGACAGTATTCCTACATCTGCCAATCAGGAAGACCATGTCTCTATGGCACCACGTGCGGGTAAACGCTTGTGGGAAATGGCCGAAAACGTGCGCGACATTCTGGCTGTTGAGTGGCTAGCGGCATGTCAGGGGTTGGATTTGCGCAAAGGTTTGAAAACCTCGGATGCATTGGAGCCTGCCCGCCAGCTATTGCGCCAACATGTAGCCTACTACGAGAAAGATCGTTTCTTTGCCCCCGATATTGAAGCGGCAAGCCAACTCATTGCGCAGCGTCATATGAATGAACTGATGCCTGCGCACCTACTACCCAGCCTTTAATAACGATTTGTCCACTAATAACCGTTCATCAACTAATAACAATTAATCTACTAATAACAACGGTCACCAGTTATTACATCAACCTATGGGTGGTCCCGATTACCGGGATCACCCTCTCTGAACCCCTGCCTGAAAAGGCACAAATTTTGCGAGAATGTACCATGAAGAATGATTCATCCACGCTCAAACGAGGCCTCAGTGCCCGGCATATCCGGTTTATGGCGTTAGGTTCCGCCATTGGGACCGGTCTGTTTTATGGCTCTGCCGAGGCGATTCGTCTGGCGGGACCAGCAGTTTTACTTGCTTACCTCATCGGCGGAGCGGCCGTGTTTATGGTGATGCGCGCGCTGGGTGAGATGGCAGTGCATGACCCGGTAGCAGGCTCTTTCGGTCACTATGCCAGCCGTTATCTTGGGCCGCTGGCCGGTTTTCTCACTGGCTGGACCTATACCTTTGAGATGATTATTGTGGCGTTGGCTGATGTCACCGCATTCGGTATCTATATGGGGTTATGGTTCCCTGATGCGCCACAGTGGGTTTGGGTGCTGAGTATTATTTTCTTTATTGGTGCGCTGAATCTCTGCTCAGTCAAAGTGTTTGGTGAAATGGAGTTCTGGCTATCGTTGCTAAAAGTGACGGCGATTATTGCCATGATTGCTGCCGGCTTGGGCATCATGATGTTTGGCTTTGGTGCAGGTCATGAGAGCACCGGTGTCAGTAATCTCTGGTCTCATCAAGGATTTATGCCGAATGGCTTGACGGGGGTGATTGCATCATTTGCCGTAGTGATGTTTGCTTTTGGGGGGATAGAAATTATCGGTGTCACGGCCAGTGAGGCAAAGAACCCAGAAAAAGTACTACCACGTGCCATTAATACCGTACCGATACGCATTCTATTGTTCTATGTTTTGACCTTGTTTGTGCTGATGGCTATTTATCCATGGAATAGTATTGGGCAAAATGGCAGTCCTTTTGTTGAGATTTTCAGTAGTTTAGGTATCAGTTCTGCTGCTAATATTTTGAATCTGGTGGTTATTACCGCGGCTATTTCCGCCATTAACAGTGATATTTACGGTGCGGGTCGCATGATGTACGGCATGGCGCAAGAAGGGCTGGCACCGAAGTGTTTTAGCCGTCTGACCCGTAATGGTGTGCCATGGATGACTATTTTGGTGATGGCAATCGCACTGTTATGTGGTGTGGTGCTGAACTATCTGATCCCGAAAAATGTATTCCTGATTATTGCCTCGATTGCCACCTTTGCGACGGTCTGGGTATGGCTGATGATCCTTATCTCGCAAGTGGCGATGCGCCGCTCTATGAGCAAAGAGAATATTGCCCGGCTGACATTCCCGGTACCGTTCTGGCCAGTGGCACCGATTCTGACCATCATCTTTATGGCATTTATTATCGCGGTTTTAGGTTACTTCCCTGATACCCGTATCGCCATGTATGTTGGGGTGGCGTGGGTAGTATTAATGACTCTCGCCTGGTGGGTCTGGTTACGCAAGGCTTCACCACGGTCCCTTCAAGAACCGATAGAGAGTTTGCAAAAACAGATAGAAAGTCGCGAGGTTTAGCCACGACTGGCCGCTGATGATCGATTCAGCGGCCATACTGTTGCTTTTTAGCTCTGTGGGGGGCGAGTCGGCACATTGATCACCAATTTTTGGTGTAATTCTAACGCCATGGTTTCAAGGCGGGTGGTTAATTGATTGGTCAGGGTGGTGAGTTCTGTATTCTGCCGCAGTAACTCCAGCATTTGTTCCGCATTTTGCGCTGCCATTCTTTGCCGCTCTTCATTCGCAATGGCTAGTGCCTCGCGATGTTGTGCATCGGCTTGTGCATTAGCCTTATCACGTTCTGCCTGGCGGGTTTGCGCCAATAAAATAAGGGGTGCTGCGTAGGCCGCCTGTAAGCTAAAAGCCAGATTTAGCAAAATAAACGGGTAAATATCAAATTTGACAATACCCATCACATTCAGACCAATCCAGATCACCACAATGAGTGTTTGTGCGCCAAGGAAGACTGGCGTGCCGAAAAAACGGGCAAAAGCTTCTGCTTTCTGGGCAAACCAACTGTTGCCGAAAGGGGTTGATAAGTGTTCATGAGCACGATGGTAGCGGAGATAATCGACTTTACGTGTCTGTAGTGGCGGCTGCTCGGTCACGGGTTCAGTTTTTTTCATAGGATGTTACCCCGGTAGATGAAGGATTCTGTTGAGGTCAGCTCACGACAAAATTAAATCAGGTTACTTAATGCTTCAGACTATTTAATTATAGAGTGGGGTCCGATGAGCAATGGATAATTACCCCGTCTAAAGATGTTGAGTTGATGGAATAATCACATATTCATTTTATTGTTATCGCACTATATACCAAGATAATGTTTTGCGTTTAAAGTAGCGGCGTGGCCAGATGGTGATAAACTGACCTCAATTGTGAAAAATTATATACATACGGAGTAGCGGCCCATGCCTGCCATAGCCATTAAGCGGTGGATTAAACGGATTGTACTGGTCTTGGTGGTAATGTCAGTTACCATACTGGCGATACGAATTTACGATACACAACGTGGCCCAAAGCTCGAGCTTTGGCATACGTTTGTTCCTCATGATATGCGCGCGGCTGAGATTGATAAAGCCAGTTGGGCGGATTACATCAAAGCTGAAAATAACCTTTTCGATGAAGTGCGGATTAATGTTACCGAGAAACTGGAACCAAGGAATGAAATTCCATTAAATCGTTATTACTCTGGTAGCTCGATTTACCCCCCACATTTCAAAAATGACTGGAATCGCTCATATATTCTTGAGCCAGAAGGTAAACCTAAAGGTGCTGTGGTCTTACTGCATGGTTTAACTGACACCCCTTATAGCCTGCGTCATATTGCTGAAAATTATCGTCAGCGTGGATATGTTGCCATTGGTATTCGTTTGCCCGCTCACGGAACAGTGCCTGCGGCTCTGACCGATGTTGAATGGCAGGACTGGCTGGCGGCAACGCGCTTAGCTGTTCGTGAAGCCAAAGCACTGAGTGGCCCTGATTTACCGCTACACGTGGTCGGCTTCTCCAATGGCGGCGCGTTGGCAATGAAATATACGTTGGATTCAATGGATGACCCAACACTGGCGAAACCGGTGCGGGTTATCTTGATATCCCCGATGATCGGTGTCACCAGTTTTGCGCGTTTTGCCGGTATTGCCGGTTGGCCCGCTATCTTCCCGGCCTTTGCTAAAGCTGCCTGGTTGGGGATTGTGCCGGAGTTTAATCCTTTCAAATATAACTCGTTCCCAGTGAATGCTGCCCGTCAGTCTTATTTACTGACGTCTGTGCTGCAACAGCAAATTGCGCGTGATGCCAGAAACAATAAGATGGAGGAGTTACCTCCGATTCTGACCTTCCAGTCGTTAATGGATTCAACGGTCAGTACTCGTGCGGTTGTTACTGCTCTTTATAACCACTTGCCGAAGAATGGTAGCGAAGTGGTGCTGTTCGATTTGAACCGTGCCGCCAGTTTCGGCCCGCTATTAAGAACTTCTTCTTATACTGCTCTGGCGCGTTTGTTGCCTCCACCACCACGTAATTATAGCGTAACGGTGATTACCAACGTTTCACCGCAAAGTAATGAAACAGTGGCGCTGACTACCTTGGCGGGTGAGACTAACGAGGTTTCAGTACCTACCGGCTTGATTTACCCACCGGACATTTTCTCGTTATCCCACGTGGCATTGCCATTCCCAATGAGTGATTCGCTGTATGGCCGCTATCCAGAACCGCGTGACCAATACGGTATCAGCTTGGGGACTTTTGCCGCTCGTGGTGAGCGGGCGGTACTGGTTGTCGGGTTAGACTCACTGATGCGTATCTCATCAAATCCATTCTATTCGTACATGTTGCAGCGGATAGATGACAAGATAGACGCACCAGCGAAATAAGATGATGTTAAAGCCTCCGAATCGGGGGCTTTTTCATAATGAGTGCCATACTTTCAAGTCGTAGCTGTTGTTCATATTTACTGACCCAGAAAGGAAAGCAAAATGTCTATTGAAAAAGTCGTATACCGTGCCAAAGCTAAAGCCACTGGCGGGCGTGATGGTCGGGCAACATCCTCAGATGGCGTATTGGATGTGAAATTGGGCGTCCCAAAAGAGATGGGTGGGGCGGGGGGCGCTGTGACTAATCCAGAACAGCTCTTTGCTGCGGGCTATTCAGCTTGTTTCCTTGGTGCGCTGAAATTTGTGGCATCAAAAGAAAAGGTGAAAGTGCCGGATGATGCCAGCATTGAAGGTACCGTGGGTATTGGTGCCATTCCAACTGGTTTTGGTATTGAAGTGCAACTGGATATCAGCTTGCCGGGTATCGAGCGTAGCGTAGCAGAAGATTTGGTGAAAAAGGCACATGTTGTCTGCCCATATTCCAATGCCACGCGTGGCAATATTGATGTGACATTGAATATCAAATAAGCCAATTTCTCATCTCAGCAGCCCATGAGAATTATCTTGTGGGCTATATGCTGCATCCCCAAATTTTCTGCTCTAACTTCAAATAAATAAGCCAATATATCCTCTAGAGACTATGCGCTAGTTCGTGGATTGACGAACTAAGAATTGTTAAGATAATTCTTGTAACTAAAATCAATAGCATGCTTATTGATCTCGCACTGAACCTGAGGGGGGGTTCACTGTCTGACTGATTCAAGCCGCAAATAGTGTCTCTGGAGACCTGGCGTTATATGGACAGAGTTAAATCTTTATCACAGCAAAGCATTTCTTTGTTGTTGGCTGTTTATATTGGTATTTTCCTGAATATATCTGTCTTTTATCGTCGTTTTGACTCCTTTAGCCAAGGTATCCAAGGCATAAAAGTCGTGTCTGCTATCATCGAAGTGATGGCCATTATTCTGTTTACCTTTTTTGTTATGAGGGTGATCTCCCTCGGTGGCCGGTGGTTTTATCGTGTTATTGCCACCCTGCTGGTCCTAATTTCTGTCGCTGCCAGCTATTACATGACTTTTTTCAATGTTGTCATTGGCTACGGCATCGTTATTTCGGTGCTGACCACCGATACAGATTTATCGAAAGAAGTCATCGGGTTACATTTTGTCATTTGGATGGTATTGGTCAGCACACTACCGTTACTACTTATCTGGAAAAACACTCTGCGGCTAACCCTGCTTGAGCAATTTTTGACACCAGGGCAGCGTATTAAGCCTATTTTGTTGATGGCGGTTGCTGTGGCGCTGGTTTGGTTGCCGTTACGCTATCTGGATAATGTACAAGATGCTAATGAGCAACTGAAAACGGTGGATTTGCCGAGTTATGGCGGTGTGGTTGCTCACTCATATTTACCCTCTAACTGGTTGGCTGCATTGGGTTTATATGCTTATACCCAATATAACGAGCGTTATGATGCGGTAACATTGTATAACCCGACCGAACACCATACTTATATCGCGCCTGCCGGTATTGATGACACCTATGTTGTGTTTATCATTGGCGAAACAACGCGTTGGGATCATATGGGGTTGTTGGGATACCCACGTGATACCACTCCTCGCCTGAGTAAAGAGAAGAATTTAGTCGCTTTCCGTGGCGCATCTTGTGATACCTCAACCAAACTTTCACTGCGCTGCATGTTTGTGCGCGAAGGCGGCACTGAGAATAATCCACAGCGCACATTGAAAGAGCAAAATGTGTTTACGGTGATGAAATCATTGGGTTTTACCTCTGAACTGTTTGCCATGCAGAGCGAAATTTGGTTCTACAACAATGCGAATACTGATAATTACTCGTTCCGTGAATTGATTGCTTCAGAGAAGCGCAACGATGATAAGCCGGTAGATGACATGCTGCTGGTTGATGAATTGAAGGAGTCTCTGGGACGTTATCCTGTAGGCAAGCATTTGGTGGTATTGCATACCAAAGGCTCACATTACCTCTATTCCCAACGCTATCCCCGCAGTTATGCCCGCTATCAGCCTGAATGTATGGGGGTCGATGATTTTTGCAGTAAGCAGCAATTGGTGAACGCTTTTGATAACAGTGTGCTGTATACCGATTCGTTTATCGCAAATGTGATTGACCAAATGCGGGATAAAAAAGCATTAGTGTTTTATGCATCGGATCATGGTGAGTCTATTGACGAGAACTCCCACTTCCATGGAACACCACGTGAAATGGCGCCCCCGGAGCAATTCCGTGTGCCATTGATGGTTTGGGCCTCGGACAAATTCCTGGCGCAACCGGATCATCTCGCGGCTTTTGAGCAACTACAGGCTGAGCAGCGGGTGGGTAAGACCCATCGTCAGGTTGAATTGTTTGATTCTATTTTGGGTTGTTTAGGTTATACCTCGCCAGATGGCGGCATTAATGCCCAGAATAACTGGTGCCAGGCACCGGGGCGGCCCGCAAAATAAACATTTAGCACAAGTATAATCCGATACGGAATGATTTTTGATTCCAATCCCATTGTCACTTTTAGGTTACGGTATACTCCAGTTCCAATCCCTACTGGCTGGAGTCTTCCATGACTTACCGTGTTGCCTTTATTGATGATCATGACATTGTGCGCTCAGGTTTTGCCCAGCTACTTTCTCTGGAAGACGATATTCAAGTGGTGGGGGAGTTTAGTTCAGCAAAACAGGCACGCCTCGGATTACCTAGCCTACAGGCGAATATCTGTATTTGTGATATCTCGATGCCTGATGAGAGTGGTTTAGATTTACTGAAAGACTTCCCTTCAGGGATGGGGGTCATTATGCTCTCGATGCACGACAGCCCGGCGCTAGTGGAAATGGCGTTGGAGCGTGGTGCGCGGGGGTTCCTATCCAAGCGTTGTAAGCCAGAAGATCTGGTTTCCGCTGTCCGTACCGTTGGCAGTGGCGGCGTCTATCTGATGCCTGAAATCGCCCAACAATTGACTCGTATTGCTGTTGACCCCTTAACCCGACGTGAGCGGGAAGTTGCCTTGTTATTAGCGCAAGGAATGGAAGTGCGCGAGATAGCCGAGTCACTTGGCCTGTCACCGAAAACCGTGCATGTTCATCGCGCTAACTTATTTTCCAAGCTCGGTGTCAGTAATAACGTTGAGTTAGCTAAGCAGGTATTGAATCTATGATGCAGCGTTTTATTATGCTGCTGGCATTGTTATTTATTTATATCACTGCAGCTTTCTGTTTATGGTCCGTTGGCACTCAATTAGTTGATCGGCCGTTACAGGCACTACTGCTGTTCCCGTTTGGCCTGCGGATGGGCATTTTATTGCAAAGCCCACGTCAATATTGGCCGGGCATTCTGTTGGGTGATGCACTGCTATGGTGGCTGCTGACCGATCAGTTTGGCTATCCTTATAGCTTGCTGTGGGCTGCGATTCCCTTACTGCTGGCGACCACGTTATTGGCGGTTATCGCTTCTCCTTGGCTGTTGCGCAATCAGAGCAGCGGCAGTGAATGGAAGTGGCCCTTGATGCAAGGTGTGGTGATTTTTGGTGCTGCATTGATACAAGCATTAGGATGGCAAATTAACAGTGGTCAGGGTGCGATGGCGCTGTTATTGGGGTTGGTGGGTGGATTTACCATCGCGCCGATTTGTCTGTTGTTGTGGCACTATCTGGCGCGTCAAATCTGGGCTCCGCTGGAGCCGGGGCTGATTCATAAACCCATTAATCTACGTTTGCGCCATATCCTGTGGTATCTGCTGCTATTCGCCTTGAGCATATGGCTACAACATCATGTCACCGAGTCAGATTTGTATTTGTTTGCACCGTTCTGTTTGGCAATCCCGATTGTATTTATGTCTTATCGCTATGGTTGGCAAGGGGCGGTGGTGGCCACATTGCTCAATGGCATGGTGTTATTGATCAATACCCCCGCAGAATTAGATTCACACCGTGATTTGTTGTTGTCGTTATTGGCGCAGAGTTTGACCGGCTTATTATTAGGTGCGGGGATCCAGCGTCAGCGCGAGTTAAATTACCAATTACAGCTACGGCTGAATGAAAATCGTGAGTTGGCTAAAGCATTGGTGGTGGCCGAAGAACATGCCCGGCGTGATGTTGCACGTGAACTGCATGATGAGGTTGGGCAGACAGTGACGGTTATCCGAACCCAAGCCAGTATTATCAAACGGTTAACTACCCAACCACAGGTATTGGCCAGTGCCGAAATGGTCGAGACGCTGGCGTTGCGGGTTTACGATGGTGTCCATGATGTTTTGGCGAAACTGTGGCCTGCGGCATTGAATAATCTGCCCTTATCGGCGGCTATTGCTGCACTAATCCGTGAACTTATTCCGCAGGATCAATCAGTGACCGGTGTGCTTAACTGGCAACTCAGTGACGCTGATATAGATGAAACACTGAAAATCACCCTATACCGTATCTGTCAGGAGGGAGTAACCAATGCCTATCGCCATGGTGCTGCCAGCCGGATTGAAATTAATGCACAACAGAATGATAAACAGATAACACTGACGATTCGCGACAATGGAAAAGGTGTTGATTTGGCGACATTAACCCCAGGTTATGGGCTAAGAGGTATGCAATCACGGGTGAGTGCTTTAGGGGGGGATTTTACGCTGAGTGTCGATAACGGCACCTGTTTAAATGTGATCTTGCCCACAGTTTCTCTGCCAGCTAATGAAAACTAAGAAATATTCTCGGTTTTTGCAGGGTTTTTTCTCATTGGTTTTGTACGCACGAGGAACATGATGACTCTACTTGAAAAAATTTCTGAGGTTCACATGTGGTCTTTCCTCAAAAGCCGCGATAACGTGCCGCCCGTCACGGATCAAGCGCAAATTGATTCGTCTTATAAATATTGGCGTATTCAACTAATGTGGACGATGTATATCGGCTACGCTGCGTTCTATTTCACCCGTAAAAGCTTTAACTTCATCATGCCTGCAATGCTGAGTGATTTAGGGCTGACCATGTCTGATGTCGGGATTTTAGGCACACTCTTTTATATCACTTATGGTTGCTCTAAATTTATCTCCGGCATGATAAGTGACCGCTCAAATCCGCGCTACTTTATGGGCATTGGGTTGGTTATGACCGGGGTTATCAATATCCTGTTCGGCATGAGCTCGTCACTGCTTGTGTTTGGTTCTTTGTGGATCCTTAATGCCTTCTTCCAAGGTTGGGGTTGGCCGCCTTGTTCCAAAATCCTGACCAGTTGGTATTCGCGCTCAGAACGCGGGGGTTGGTGGGCGATGTGGAATACTTCGCATAACTTTGGTGGTGCACTGATTCCCTTGTTGGTCGGCTTTATTTCTCTGCACTTTAGCTGGCGTTACGGCATGATTATCCCTGGTATTATCGGTGTGGTGATCGGTTTACTGATGTGTTGGCGCTTGCGTGATAAGCCGAGCACGATGGGGTTGCCGAGTGTGGGTAAGTGGCGCAATGATGCGATGGAATTGGTCCAGGAATCTGAAGGCCAGGGGCTATCAAATAAAGAGATTGTGAAGCGCTATGTATTAACCAACAAATATATCTGGTTGCTGGCGGTATCTTACGTGCTGGTTTATATCGTTCGTACTGCTATCAATGACTGGGGTAACCTTTATTTGACACAAGAGAAAGGTTATTCATTGATGACGGCCAACTCGGCGATTTCACTGTTCGAGGTGGGGGGTTTTATTGGCTCGTTGGTGGCAGGTTGGGGTTCTGATAAGTGGTTCCGTGGCAACCGTGGGCCAATGAACTTGATATTTGCTATTGGAATTTTCCTCTCGGTGGCGTCGTTGTGGATTATGCCGGGTGTCAGTTACATCTTGCAGGCGAGTTGCTTCTTTGCTATTGGCTTCTTCATTTTTGGCCCGCAGATGTTAATTGGTATGGCTGCCGCTGAATGCTCACATAAGGATGCTGCGGGAGCTGCTACCGGTTTTGTTGGGTTGTTTGCCTACTTGGGTGCGGCCTTATCTGGCTACCCCATTGCCCGCGTGATGGAGGTTTGGCACTGGAATGGTTTCTTTGTGGTTATTTCCATTGCGGCCTGTTTATCTGCATTCTTCTTGCTGCCATTCCTACGGGCGCAATCGCCAGAATTAAAGCAAGCGGAAGCCTGATTTACGTGCAAATGCGTCAGTTTTAGCCGTTGGTGATGTTTTTAACAACAGTCACTCAGCGTTTGTTAAAAAGTGATTGACGGCCAAAAATCGTAGCAGTAAGATGCGCCCCGATTCGGCGAGTAGCGCAGCTTGGTAGCGCAACTGGTTTGGGACCAGTGGGTCGGAGGTTCGAATCCTCTCTCGCCGACCAAATTTAAGAACCCTGACTTTTAAGTCAGGGTTTTTTTTGTGTTTTTTCTGCCAAATTTGCCTATCCATCCCGCTATTTCCTTAATCTAAATCGCCCCCACTGACATGATTTGGTCACCGATAATATCTGTTGCGCAGTCATGCACTCATAAGGGGCACCATTAGGGTGCACTTTCGTATGAAGCCTTGCTATCTCTTGGACGGTGAGGGGGGTGGCAAGCTGACTTTGCTTTTTTAACGGCACGCAAGATGTGTGAAATTCTGGCTGGATGTGACAACGATCACGTCACTTATCGGCTGTCACGACAGCATTTCCTCCTGTTTTCTGTCGAGATTACAAAAAAATCCGACCAGATATGCATCATTTAGCAACAAAGTTTTTTCGTTTGTCACTGGATGTTGCGACTGCTTTATTCTAATTAGCCAGTCAATATCGCTGGCATATTACCGCTAGCATAATTTTTCATGCTAATAATGTTAACGAGAAGTTTTTTTTATGTTTGCATGCTGTTTCTCATTGTCTTGATAAAACCTTTCAGACCGTATTGACGTTGCCACCAACTGTTGCCAAATTGGTACCCTCAGGGGGAGTCATAGAGAGCAGTTTGGGTGATTCAATGCATTCAAAATTGCTGTCGTGATAGCTTTTATCCGACATCTCAATCCCGCATCCCTGCGGCTAATGAGCCAAAACGGTACAGTCCACGGACGAAAAAATTATAGGGTCTGGCCGTACACACAACACACATCACCATAATGGAGCACAAGCGATGACGATTTCCTTGGGAAAAACAGGGATACTGAAATTCGGTATTGGGCTGATTGCACTGACCGTGGCGGCCAGTGTACAAGCAAAAACATTAGTCTATTGTTCTGAAGGTTCACCTGAGGGTTTCAACCCGCAGCTCTTTACCTCTGGCACAACGTATGACGCCAGCTCGGTACCCATCTACAACCGTCTGGTTGAATTCAAACTCGGTACTACCGAAATTGAACCTGGTCTGGCTGAAAAGTGGGAAGTTAGCCCAGATGGCAAAAGCTATACCTTCCATCTGCGTAAAGGCGTGAAGTGGCAAGATAATAAAGACTTCAAACCGACCCGTGATCTCAATGCTGACGATGTGATCTACTCCTTCATGCGTCAGAAAGATGACAAACATCCGTACCATAAAGTGTCTGGCGGCAGCTATGAATACTTCCAGGGCATGGGTATGGGTGATTTGATCACCAATGTGGTTAAAGTTGACGACAACACCGTGCGTTTTGAATTGGCGCGTCCTGAGTCGCCATTCCTTGCCGATCTGGCGATGGACTTTGCCTCTATCCTGTCTGCTGAATATGCCGACAAGATGCTGAAAGCAGGCACCCCGGAAAAAGTCGATTTGAACCCAATCGGTACCGGCCCATTCCAGTTGCAACAATACCAAAAAGACTCCCGTATCCTGTACAAAGCCTTTGAGGGTTTCTGGGGTACTAAGCCGAAAATTGATCGTTTGGTGTTCTCTATTACACCAGATGCGTCAGTCCGTTACGCTAAATTGCAGAAAAATGAATGTCAGGTTATGCCATACCCTAACCCGGCTGACATTGCTCGCATGAAAGAAGACAAAACCATCAACCTGATGGAGCAACCTGGCTTGAACGTCGGTTACCTCTCCTTCAACGTTGAGAAAAAACCATTGGATAACGTGAAGGTTCGTCAGGCGTTGACCATGGCTGTTAACAAAGAAGCGATTATTGATGCGGTTTATCAGGGTGCTGGTCAAGCAGCCAAGAACCTGATCCCACCGACTATGTGGGGCTACAACGATGACGTGAAAGATTACGCTTACGATCCGGCTAAAGCGAAAGAGCTGTTGAAAGAAGCGGGCCTACCAGATGGATTCGCTATCGATCTGTGGGCAATGCCAGTTCAGCGTCCGTACAACCCGAATGCTCGTCGTATGGCTGAAATGATCCAGTCTGATTGGGCGAAAATTGGTGTGAAAGCCAAGATAGTGACTTACGAGTGGGGCGAATACCTCAAGCGTGCTAAAGACGGCGAGCATGAAACGGTGATGATGGGCTGGACTGGGGACAATGGGGACCCAGACAACTTCTTCGCCACCCTGTTTAGCTGTGATGCGGCCAAGCAAGGTTCCAACTACTCCAAATGGTGTTATAAGCCGTTTGAAGACGTGATTCAGCCTGCTCGTGCTGAGTCTGATCATGACAAACGTGTCGCACTTTACAAACAAGCTCAGGTTGTTATGCATGATCAAGCTCCGGCGCTGATTGTTGCTCACTCAACTGTGTATGAGCCAGTGCGTAAAGAAGTGAAGGGTTATGTTGTAGATCCGTTGGGTAAACACCATTTCGAGAACGTGTCCCTGGATTAATTTTAACCGCGCATAAGGCCGGTGAGTATGTGTAAAAGCATGTTCGCCGGTTTCTTATTGATACCCAAAATAATTCGAATTGCAGGAAGGCGGCAAGCGAATGAGTCCCGATGAGCTTACTGAAGTAAGTGATTCGGGTGATTGAGTGTAGCCAACGCACATGCAGTTTGAAGTATGAAGGGTATAGGTTAAAACAGATACAGATGTGAGCCATATAACCTCTCCCAATAAGTGTCATTGTCGCAGAAATTTTGAGCATGGACAGCGCGCAAGCACTGGAGCGGACACCATGACCTTGTAAATCATGGCTACGTGACGGTGGTGAGCACTGCCCTAGGTCAAAATGGCAAGTAAAATAGCTTATTAGGAAGGTTTTAATAAGCTGGGTTGCCCACGAGCAGCCCGGCATTCTACACAGAGAGTTCGGGATATGTTGCAGTTCATACTCCGACGTTTGGGGTTAGTTATCCCAACGTTTATCGGCATTACTTTGCTGACCTTTGCTTTTGTCCATATGATCCCGGGTGACCCGGTGACCATCATGGCTGGGGAACGCGGCATCTCCACCGAGCGTCATGCTCAAATCATGGCGGAAATGGGGCTAGACAAGCCTCTCTATCAACAATACTTCCATTATGTGAATGGCGTATTACATGGCGACCTCGGCATCTCGCTGAAAAGCCGTATTGCTGTCTGGGAAGAGTTCGTCCCACGCTTTAAAGCGACACTGGAACTGGGGATCTGCGCGATGCTGTTTGCTATCGCGGTGGGTATTCCGGTGGGGGTGTTGGCGGCAGTTAAACGCGGTTCAATATTCGATCACACCGCTGTTGGGATCTCCCTTACCGGCTATTCGATGCCTATCTTCTGGTGGGGCATCATGCTGATTATGTTGGTCTCGGTCCAATGGAACCTGACTCCGGTTTCCGGGCGCGTCAGTGATACGGTGTTCCTTGATGACAGCCTGCCTTTGACTGGTTTTATGCTGATTGACACCTTTGTTTGGGGTGAGCCGGGTGATTTCAAAGACGCGGTGATGCATATGATTTTGCCTGCCATCGTTTTAGGGACTATCCCTCTTGCCGTCATCGTGCGTATGACGCGCTCCTCGATGCTGGAAGTCTTGGGTGAAGATTATATCCGTACTGCGCGGGCGAAAGGCCTGAGCCGGATGCGGGTGATTGTGGTCCATGCACTGCGTAATGCTTTGCTGCCGGTGGTTACCGTGATTGGTTTGCAGGTTGGTACCATGCTGGCAGGCGCTATCCTGACGGAAACCATCTTCTCCTGGCCGGGGTTAGGGCGCTGGCTGATGGATGCTTTGCAACGCCGTGATTACCCAGTGGTTCAGGGTGGTGTGTTGCTGGTCGCAATCATGATTATTTTAGTTAACTTGCTGGTAGATGTGCTCTATGGCGTAGTTAACCCGCGTATTCGTCACAAGAAATAAGGGGCGCAGAATGTCTCAACTTACTGAGTCTACAGTAAAAAGTGCGCCGAAGCCGATGACTCCATTGCAGGAGTTTTGGCACTATTTCAAGCGCAATAAAGGGGCTGTTATCGGCCTGTTCTACATTATTATTATGCTATTGATTGCTGCCGGTGCTACCTGGCTTGCCCCGCACGGGCCGGCAGAGCAATTTCGTGATGCGTTACTGAAACCGCCGGTCTGGGAAGAGGGCGGCAGTTGGAAATTCCTGCTGGGTACCGATGATGTGGGCCGTGATGTCTTATCTCGCCTGATGTACGGTGCTCGCCTCTCGCTGCTGGTGGGTTGTCTGGTGGTGGTGCTATCACTGGTGATGGGCGTGATTTTCGGTTTATTGGCCGGTTATTTTGGCGGTATCGTTGATGCCATCATCATGCGTGTTGTCGATATCATGCTGGCACTGCCAAGCCTGTTGCTGGCATTAGTGCTGGTGGCGGTATTTGGCCCCTCCATCGTTAACGCCTCGCTCGCATTGACCTTTGTTGCCTTGCCGCATTATGTCCGTTTAACCCGTGCCGCGGTGCTGGTTGAGGTTAACCGCGACTACGTAACGGCCTCAAGAGTGGCTGGGGCGGGTGCGATGCGCCAGATGTTTATCAATATCCTGCCCAACTGCCTTGCGCCGTTAATCGTGCAGGCTTCTCTCGGCTTCTCTAACGCCATTCTGGATATGGCGGCTCTCGGCTTTCTCGGCATGGGTGCGCAACCGCCAACACCGGAATGGGGCACCATGCTCTCTGACGTGTTGCAGTTCGCCCAAAGCGCCTGGTGGGTCGTGACCTTCCCCGGTGTGGCGATCCTGCTGACGGTTCTGGCGTTTAACCTGATGGGGGACGGCCTGCGTGATGCTCTCGACCCCAAACTCAAGCAGTAACAGAGGTAGAGAGAGATGGCACTTTTAAATGTAGATAAATTATCGGTGCACTTCGGTGACGAAGGTGCGCCGTTCAAGGCCGTAGACCGTATTAGCTACAGCATTGAGCAAGGGCAGGTGGTAGGGATTGTGGGTGAATCCGGTTCCGGTAAGTCGGTCAGTTCACTGGCGATTATGGGACTGATTGATTACCCCGGCAAAGTGATGGCTGACAAGTTGGAGTTTAATGGCCGTGACCTGACCAAGATTTCCGAGAAAGAGCGACGTCAGTTAGTGGGTTCGGAAGTGGCCATGATCTTCCAGGACCCGATGACCAGTTTGAACCCGTGCTATACCGTCGGTTTTCAGATTATGGAAGCGCTGAAGGTGCATCAGGGCGGCAACCGTAAAACCCGCCGTCAGCGGGCGGTGGATTTGCTGACGCTGGTGGGCATTCCTGATCCCGCGTCACGTCTGGATGTGTATCCGCATCAGCTTTCCGGCGGGATGAGCCAGCGCGTGATGATTGCGATGGCGATTGCTTGTCGGCCGAAATTGTTGATTGCTGATGAGCCAACGACTGCGCTGGACGTGACCATTCAGGCCCAGATTATTGAATTGCTGCTGGAGTTACAGCAGCGTGAAAATATGGCGCTGCTGTTGATAACCCATGATCTGGCACTGGTGGCTGAGGCGGCTCATCATATTATTGTGATGTATGCCGGTCAGGTAGTGGAAACCGGTAAAGCCTCGGAAATCTTCCGCGCGCCACGGCACCCGTACACTCAGGCATTGTTACGAGCCTTACCGGAGTTTGCTCAGGATAAAGCGCGTCTGGCGTCGTTACCGGGTGTGGTACCGGGTAAATATGACCGTCCTGACGGGTGCTTATTGAACCCACGTTGCCCGTATGCCAATGATCGTTGCCGCCGTGAAGAGCCAGAACTGCTGGGGCCAGCGGGGCGTCAGGTTAAATGTCATACACCGCTCGATGATGCGGGGAGGCCGACCTTATGAGCCAACCAACTGATATGAAAAAAGAATCACAGGTATCCAAGCCGCTATTACAGGCTATCGACCTGAAAAAATACTATCCGGTCAAAAAAGGGTTCTTTGCACCAGAGCGTCTGGTTAAAGCACTGGATGGGGTTTCTTTCACCTTGGAGCGCGGTAAAACATTGGCCGTGGTTGGCGAGTCCGGTTGTGGTAAATCCACACTGGGCCGCTTGCTGACCATGATAGAGATCCCAACTGGCGGTGAGCTTTACTACCAGGGTCAGGATTTGCTTAAGCCGGATGAAAGTGCGGAAAAACTACGGCGTCAGAAGATTCAAATTGTGTTCCAGAACCCTTATGGCTCGCTGAACCCACGTAAGAAAGTGGGGCAGATTCTGGAAGAGCCACTGCAAATCAATACTAATCTCAACAGCAAAGAGCGGCGTGAGAAAACATTGGCAATGATGGCAAAGGTCGGCCTAAAAACCGAGCATTATGACCGTTATCCCCATATGTTTTCCGGCGGTCAGCGCCAGCGTATCGCCATTGCTCGTGGGCTGATGTTGAATCCCGATGTGGTGATTGCCGATGAGCCGGTTTCTGCACTGGATGTTTCGGTGCGGGCTCAGGTATTGAACCTGATGATGGATTTGCAGCAGGAACTGGGTCTGTCGTATGTCTTTATTTCCCATGATTTATCAGTGGTTGAGCACATTGCTGATGAAGTGATGGTGATGTATCTGGGGCGCTGTGTTGAGAAAGGCAGTAAAGAAGCCATTTTTAATAACCCACGCCACCCTTATACACAGGCATTGCTCTCTGCTACCCCTCGGCTGAACCCTGATATGCGCCGTGAGCGAATTAAATTGACGGGTGAGCTACCTAGCCCCATGAGCCCGCCACCGGGGTGCGCATTTAATGCCCGTTGTCGTCGGGCGTTTGGGACTTGCACCCAACTACAGCCGCAACTGAAGCAATATGGTGATCAAATGGTCGCCTGCTTTGCGGTTGATCAGGATGAAGCAGAAAAAGCCAGCTAACACGAGTTAAGGCCCCAGCGCTGTTGGTTGGGGTCCAATCGACGAGTGCGATATCAATTACAACAACGCCGATAATTCGGCGTTTTTTTATAACTGAAAATAGCCTTCCACTGACTATTTATAACTTCATTTTAAAAATAATTACTGTAAATGTGAATGTAATATTGTAAATAAATAGTTACGCAACAATTTAATATTGCTGAATGTGACTTAATAACCGAGTACTCCTGTTATTTAGGTCGAGATTAACATTCACTTAAAATGATATAGATCACATTTTTAGTTCTATCTGGCAAATGCAGTCACTATCGATGTAAACATCATTTTGTTGATATGTGAATAATAAAGGGTGCAATGAATGCACCCTTTATCAAATAGCCGAAGACAATACTATTCGGTTTTTATTGTGGGTAAGGCACCCAGTCACCGCCATTTAATCGAATATAAGGTTTTCCCTGATATTGAATCACAATGGCATTATCGTTTTCCGATATTACCGCTGTTTGCGGCAATCCTTGTGTCAGGGTCTGCCAATTGATAGTCGGCGCAGTAAATACTTTGCCATCGACCATACGTGATACTAATTCAGAAAGCGCCAGATAGCTGCTTGGCGTATTGATAATCACCGGGCTGGCGGGCTGTGGCGCTTTGATTCCCATTAACGTAATCCCAACAGGGATATGCGTGATACTTGGGCTGGGGATATCCCTCAGGCCGGACATCTGCATTTTATCGCCAACCAGCGCGGCTCCATGCTCTGGTACCACCACCACCATAACTTTGCGGCCTGATTTTTCCAACGCCGCCAAAAACGTATTCAATTGGTCAAATAGCGTTTGGGCGCGAGCGTGGTAATCAGCCGTTTTATTGGTACCAACGAAACGGTTACCATCATGTAACGGTATGATATTCATGAAGGTTGCGCTGCGGCTATCCCCCCCTTTCTGCTGCTGTTCCAGCCAGCGGTTGAGCAGTTCCAGATCATTGTAAATTGGCTCACCATCGAAGGACGCCAATTGATTACTGATGCCTTTTTGTGACATCAGCGGCGCGCGCATATTGCCGTCATCTTGAATGTTTTGCAGATAATTACCAAATACACCTGAGTGGTCCATCATCAACTGAGATGTGAAGCCAAGTTTCGCAAGATTATCAAACAGATAACACTGCTGCTCTTGTGGCAGATAGAGGTCTTTGTGCGATGACTGGCCACAACTGGCGCGCAGTAGTCGAATAGAGGCTGGGCCACTGTAGGCGGTGGCAGAGTTGAAGTTCTTGAACAGAATATCAAACTTATTCCACAGCGGGTGCTTATCCAGTTGGATAGCTTCAATGTCTGACCAAGACAGCGAGCAGATATTAATAACTAACAAATCAAAAGGTTGCGCATCTGTTGGCAGCGATGTAGGGAATGCCGTATGGCGGGTTTTCTCCTGCTCATAAAATGCATTCAGATAAGCAGTCAGATTGGCATCGGTTGGTGGGCCATTGGCCGCCACCTGATGACTATTAGGCGTTGGCGGCTCAGCCCCCAGTGTTACTGGAGATGATGCTACCGACGTTTCAGCAGCAGGTGCCAGAGAAAATGCCGGTGCGGCGATGCTGGCAACATTCAGCCAAATCATGGCTGCAACAACAAAAACCGTCACTCGAATCCACTGTGAAATAAACAGGTAGCCCACCAGAATAACAAAGGCGGTCCCTATCATGGCCCAGTTAATAAAACGGCTAATTAATTCAATTAGATAACTGAAGCTAAAGCCCGTAATCTGCGAGCCTTGGCTCAGGATACTGTTGAGCCCCGGTAGCCAGGTGTCGTGATATAGCAAACCAATACCTATTGGTATCGCAATCCAGTGACGCCAGCGGTGGACCCTATAGGCCGGGATCGGAAATAGCAGGAAAGCAATAAACACCAAGTTGGCCAGCGGATGGAAGTTCAGGTAACCAAACCACAGCAAGGCAAACTTTAGCAGGAAATAGTAGTTCCATGCGCCAAGACCACGCCAATAGCGCCACGGGCTCGGTGATTCTTGCAGTTTATTCTTTGCATTCATGGTTGTTTCTTCGTCAGTGAAGAGGAGCCATTACGCAACCAAACCCCTTCTGATTTTAAATATCGCGCAGATAAGAACAGATGTTGTCTTTTCTCCCACCAGCGTGGAAACCAACGGTGTGCTACATAACCCAGAGGGAAAAAGATAACCGCAGCGCACAGCAGGATTTGCCAGATATCGTTGAGATTCATTGGGTTTGCTCCTTGTTCGGCCCGACATTCAGTGCCAGAGGCACGGGGACTCGTCGGCTAACTTCGGCTTGCTCAGCTGTATCCATTTGTTGCGTATAGGATTTTTTGTCACCGGTCATTTGCCATGCATTGGGGGTATTCATCCGATGAATCTCAGCGATAATTGCCTGATCCTGATACCACACCCGTTGATTACTGAAAATTTCAGCCACCGGCAAACGGAATATATACTTCAGAGCGGTATCTAAATCATTGATACGGCAGGTAGAAAGGAATAATACCACGTGGTTATCAGCTACCGTTACCACATCACCATAGCGGCGTAGATGGCACAGTGTTAGTGCTTGTCTGGCCTGTAACCCAGGGACTGTCCGCAGAGCAACCATGACACCTTTGCCGTTTTCTGGCAGCAGCGTGTTGTTCATCAGTTGCAAAACAGAGTGGCAGAACTCAGCGGGAGGTAAATAACCTTTAAGCTGAAGTGGGCGTAACGCCTCCAATAACGCATTGATATCTTGAGGAACATGTCGAGAGGAATGTTGGCCCTGAATACCTTCTAACATGGTAAGAAAGCGTGACAGCGGTGCGATGTGAGGCACGATCAGATTCGCGCCGCAGGCCAGCAATAAACGTTCATCGCTGTAACGCAGGCTGGCGTTCATTTCACGCACCACAATTTTGATAGCATCACCCCGTTGGCGGCGTATGTTATGGATCTGATGTGCTAAATCGTCAATTTGCTCACTTTGATTAAGGGCAAAAATCAATGTGGCGGCATGAGCACTTATTGCCCGCTGCGCCAATACTACATTATTATCAAGTAGTTGCCAGTTGGTAGAGAGTGGCGGAGCGCCTTCCAAAATAGTGCGCTCCGCCAAATACAGATGCTCATCATTACGTGAAAGCGGCAGTGCCTGTTGAACTTCATCCGCCATGCTCCAGCCTTGTTCATCTGCTTCCAATCGGACTAACTGATTGGCGGTAACCCCTTTTTCAGTGCTCCACCAAGAGGCAACATACTGGGCATTATCTTGCTGCCATTGCAGGCTAGCCAATCCTTGTAAATAACGGTGCTGGCTAACTAATTGATTCTTAATTTTATTAATACCAGAACTGTGGCAAATTACGATTAACGTACAGTTTTGCGCCTCCAGCCATTGCTGAATATGCTGTAGCCACTGCTGCATCTCTTCGCCAGTGAATGTTTGCCATAAACTGGCCGGTGCTAACAGAATGAACAGTCGCTGTTGCGGCCGTAATGAACGCATTAAATCTTGAGTTAAATGTAGTAATGCTTTTCTTTGTGCCGGTAAGGTAAAAAGTGGCAATTTATAGGGGCCATAACCCACAATATTTGCCAGTAATTTCTCAGGTTTTAGCCCGCAACAAATCAAGGCGGCCCGAGTATTTTCAGATTGGTTACGAATAAGTTGCTGACAGAATAAATTAGCATCAATTTGACGTTCAATATTGACCCAATAAAACCCAGGCGCCTGCATCACTGCTAATTCATCCCAGATTTTTCGAATACCTAATGTGAAAGATCGTGGCATAGATTCTTTATCTGCTTGGTTAAAATGCGATTGGGCCAATTACTGGATAAATTCAGTGAACAATTGTAACATTGCAATAATTATTAACCAATGTCTTTCCCGTGATAATAATCTAAGACTCATCTTATTGGGAGAAAGTATACTCGAATTATTGTTATAATTAATTACCATAGCCTATTTTCTAAAGGCGGATAAATGAAAACCATAATAAATCGATTTCACGCCAAAACATCGCTCGAATCTCAGGATGATCTACTAGCATTAACTCAGGCTTTCTCATTACCAACGTTAAGTTATATCGATATCGTCCGTCAGGAACGATTAACTCAGATGATGGCTCGCTGGCCATTGTTGGCTGAACTGGCACAATCCACAGGGAGTGAATAGTTTATGCCGGTACTGGCGTTACAAGGGATAAGAGGGGGGACTGGTACCACATCGGTAACCGCCGCGCTTGCTTGGGCATTGCAACAACTGAAGGAATCAGTTCTGGTGATCGATTTTTCACCGGATAATTTATTGCGGTTGCATTTCAATATGCCGTTTGATCAAACCCGTGGTTGGGCCAAAGCTGAAATTGAGGGCCAAGGTTGGCAGCAAGGGGCGATGCGCTATACCGAAGGGTTGGATTTTCTGCCATTTGGCCAACTAACTCTCATTGAAACTGAGCAACTGAACTCGTCCTTACAACAGCACCCCGGTCAATGGCGAGAAAACCTGTCTGCGTTGCAAGCCAGCGCGCCCGATTGCTGGATTCTATTGGATATCCCTGCGGGTGATAGTATATTCACGCGCCAAATTTTAGCGCTGGCTGATCTGGTGCTGGTATTGATCCATGCCGATGCCAGTTGTCATATTCGTCTACATCAGCAAAATCTGCCTGTCGACTGCCATTTCCTGCTGAACCAATTTTCTGCCAGTAGCCATCTACAACAGGATTTACATCAGCTTTGGCTACAAAGCCTAGATAACTTATTGCCTACATTTATTCATCGCGATGAAGCAATGGCTGAAGCGTTGGCGGCCAAACAACCATTGGGTGAATACAGTGAGCAAAGTTTGGCTGCTGAAGAGGTCACCACACTGGCAAATTGGTGTTTGATTACTGTGGCGAACAACAGGCTATGAACTACTTGATGCGGATGTTATTTCTGACCCCGGTTTATCAGGGGATGCGCCGTCGTTATCATCTGTATATGCAGCAAGGTTGCACCGTGCTCACCGCCTTTTTGACCACGTTGGCGCTGCCGTTGTGCTGGATTTTTCTGCGTCTGGAGTCGCCCAGTTGGCAACGTGTAATACAAAACCGCACTTACTGGTTCCCACAGATTTCACCTATTCGCCCACGGCTTGGCGATGGCCTACGGTATCTCTTGCAAGGGCTGTGGCTGCTACTGACCTATCCTGAATCGCGCAATGAAAAGAGGCACCAGCCTGCCGCAGTCGGCAAAAAGTGGGTAAAACATACCAGACAAGGTTATATCCGTTGGCTGGGGAATATGCCCGAACGTTTTGAACTCCAGCGACTGGAACAATCGCTTATCACCCGATTAACCCCGTCATCAAAGCGCACCCGCCGAGTCCTGTTTATTATTTTGGGTATTTTTACCGGCATATTAGCGTTGCTGTGTATTTCTCAGCCGTTTGGCATGATGGCGCAGTTCGTTTTTGTGCTGTTGCTTTGGGCGTTGGCGATGGTGGTGCGACGGGTGCCGGGTCGCTTACCAACCTTAATGCTTATCGTGCTGTCTTTAACCGTCTCCTGCCGCTATCTGTGGTGGCGCTATACCGAAACTCTGAACTGGGATGACCCCGTCAGTCTGGTATGCGGCTTATTGTTGCTGTTCGCTGAAACATACGCCTGGGTGGTGCTGGTGCTGGGTTACTTCCAGACCATTTGGCCGCTTAATCGCCAGCCGGTGGCAATGCCGGATGATATCAATAGTTGGCCGACCATTGATTTGATGGTGCCGACCTATAACGAAGATCTTGGCGTGGTTAAACCAACTATTTATGCCGCTCTTGGTATTGATTGGCCAAAAGACAAAATCAATATCTATATTTTGGATGATGGTAACCGACCCGCGTTTAAAGCATTCGCTGCTGAGGTCGGGGTGCACTACATTGCCCGACCCACCCACGAGCATGCTAAAGCCGGTAACATTAACCATGCACTGAAACAGGCTAACGGTGAGTTTGTCGCCATTTTTGACTGCGACCACGTGCCGACCCGTTCTTTCCTGCAACTGACGTTGGGTTGGTTCTTTAAAGATACCAAGTTGGGCATACTCCAGACGCCGCATCACTTTTTCTCTCCCGACCCCTTTGAGCGAAACCTGGGGCGTTTTCGTCAGACGCCGAATGAAGGCACACTGTTTTATGGCTTGGTGCAAGACGGTAACGATATGTGGGATGCCACCTTCTTCTGTGGCTCTTGCGCTGTGCTGCGCCGCAGTGCGTTAGATGCTATTGGCGGTATTGCGGTAGAAACAGTGACTGAAGATGCCCATACCTCGTTGCGTATGCACCGTAAAGGATACTCCTCCGCCTATATCCGCATTCCGCAGGCCGCAGGCTTGGCAACAGAGAGTTTATCGGCGCATATCGGGCAGCGTATCCGCTGGGCGCGGGGCATGGTTCAGATCTTCCGCCTGGATAATCCACTACTGGGTAAGGGGCTGAAGTTAGTCCAGCGCTTATGTTATGCCAATGCCATGCTGCACTTTTTATCCGGTATTCCACGCTTAATCTTTCTAACCGCTCCGCTGGCTTTCTTGTTGCTGCATGCTTACATCATTTTTGCTCCGGCACTGGCGATTGCACTCTATGTGTTGCCGCATATGATCCATGCCAGTCTGACCAACTCCCGCCTGCAAGGGAAATACCGCCATTCCTTCTGGAGTGAAATCTATGAAACGGTGTTGGCATGGTATATCGCCCGTCCGACCACCATGGCACTTCTCAGCCCACACAAAGGAACGTTTAATGTGACGTCGAAAGGGGGGTTGGTTGAAGAGCAGCATGTGGATTGGGTGATCACCCGCCCGTATATCGCGCTGGTTCTTCTCAACGTTGCCGGCCTGATTGCGGGTTTGTGGCGTTTGGGTCATGGCCCGTCGAATGAAATTATGACGGTGGTTATCAGCTTGGTGTGGGTGATTTATAACATGACGATTTTAGGCGGTGCCGTCGCGGTGGCAGTTGAAGCTAAACAAGTGCGCCAGTCACACCGGGTCGAGATAGCCATGCCAGCCGCAGTAGCCCGTGCTGATGGTCACTTGTTCTCCTGTACATTGCGCGACTATTCCGATGGTGGCGTGGGGATTGAAATGCGCGAAGCCGGATTACTGCAAGAGGGTGAGGCGGTTCATTTACTGCTCAAACGTGGGGCGCAGGAGTACACCTTCCCCTGTGAGGTGACCCGAGCCTTCGGCACTAAAGCCGGGATGCGAATGCATCAACTGAGCGTGGCACAACATATTGATTTTATACAGTGTACCTTTGCCCGTGCCGATACCTGGGCGCTGTGGCAGGATGGTTTTCCTGAAGATAAGCCGATTGAAAGTCTGCGCGATGTGTTGGCGCTGGGCTTTAGAGGATATGTCCGTATGGCCAGCTATGCGCCACCGGTAATGCGAAATGTATTGGTAGGATTTACTTCCCTGATTGCCTGGATAGCGTCATTTGTACCCCATGGCGTCGGTAAGAATCAGGCTCCGAGTAGCCAAGGCCAGACAGTGGCTCAACATTGATGATGGTATGGTGATGAGAAAAATAACATGGTTTACCGCATTGGCTTTGGGATTGACGTCATTCACCCATGCTGAAACTCCAACGGTACCGTCAGCTCAATCGGCGGTCATGGCCACTGACGTGGCGCAGATACCCGCAATATCGGGTGATGTACCGATGCGCGACGTAGAATATTCGTTTGCCAAAATCGCGCCGCCGCCGGGGACCTTCTCCTTGCGTGGCACTAACCCTGAAGGCCAGCTTGAGTTCGGCGTGCGCAGTGATGAGGTGGTGACTCATGCGACCTTGAATCTTGAGTTTACGCCATCACCTTCGCTGATCCCGGTGGAGTCGCAGGTGAAAATTTTGCTGAATGATGAACTGATGGGCGTCATGGCGATCACCAAAGATCAGCTTGGTAAACCCACCCACCTTCAATTACCGATCGATCCGCGTTACATCACTGATTTCAACCGCTTGCGGTTAGTTTTTGTCGGCCATTATCAAAATATCTGTGAGAACCCAGCGAGCAATACCCTGTGGTTGGATGTCAGTAAGTCCAGCTCACTGGATTTGCGCTATCAATCGCTGCTGGTTAAAAATGATTTATCCCACTTTCCTGAGCCATTTTTTGATGCCAGAGATAATCGCCCGCTGATTCTACCCGTGATATTTGCTGCTGCACCTGATGTGTCGCAGCAGCGGGCCGCCGCTATTCTGGCCTCATGGTTTGGTGATAAGGCGCAATGGCATGGGCAGAACTTCCCGGTATTGTATAACCAACTGCCTACTCAGCATGGCGTAGTATTCGCGACTAATGCTCAACGCCCTGATTTCCTAAAAGATTACCCGCTGGTGAAAGCTCCAACGGTGGAAATCATCAGTCATCCGAATAACCCGTATGTGAAGTTATTGCTGATTCTGGGGCGCGATGATAATGACCTGATTACTGCGGCACAGGGGATCGCGCAAGGCAATATTCTGTTTCGTGGTCAGAATGTAACGGTGGATAAGGTTGAGCCATTAGCACCTCGCCTGCCTTATGATGCACCAAATTGGGTGCGTACCGACCGCCCGATGACATTTGCTGAGTTGCAGCAATATCCTGAGCAACTGCAAACATCGGGATTACTGCCGCCGCCGATTTCATTAGCGATGAATCTGCCACCGGATTTGTTCTTGACTCGCAGTGCTGGTATCGATATGCGCTTGATATATCGTTACACCTCAACACGTTTGATGGATGGTTCCCGCTTAAGTATTAGCTTGAATAATCAGTTTGTGCAGGATTACCCACTGTCACCGAATATGCCCGAAGACAGTAAGATCCTGCGTCTGCCACTGCTACAAGGCTTACAGGATGCTGCCAAAAGGCTAAGCATTCCGTCCTTGAAACTGGGCGCGACTAACCAATTACGTTTTGATTTTGATTACAGCACCTTGCTGGCAAGCGGTGCCGAGGGGCGATGTGAAACCTATTCTACCGCGCCGAATCACGCGGTAATTGACGGTAACTCTACTATTGATTTCTCCGGTTACCGTCACTTTATGGAAATGCCTGATCTACGGGCATTTGCCAATGCTGGATTCCCCTTCAGCCGTATGGCTGATCTCTCCGAAACGCTAGTTCTGGTACCACCAAACCCGGCGCCAGCACAGATAACCACCCTACTCAATGCGGTGGGAAATATCGGGGCGCAGGTGGGTTACCCCGCGGTCGGTATTAACATTACCGATGATTGGTCACAGGCGGCGGAGAAAGATGCGGATGTGTTGATTATTGGCACCATTCCGCCAGAACTGCGCAATGATCGAAAGATTAACGTACTGGTGGAACAGACCCTGAGTTGGGTAAAAATGCCAAATCGGCAAACCGGCTTACCAACCATGATGGTACCGCAATCAGATTGGGTAGCAGACAGCCAGGCGACGATAAGCTCTGAAGGGGCGATGTCGGCGATTATCGGTCTACAGTCACCTCACTTCCCTCAGCGCAGTATTGTGGCGTTATTGGCCGACAGCTCGCGTGGTTATACCTTGCTGAACAATGCCATGCTCGATACTGGCAAACGCGAAGCGATATTTGGCTCAGTCGCGGTTATTCGCGAGTCGGGCGTCAATAGCCTGCGGGTTGGTGAGACCTATGATGTCGGTCATTTACCGTGGTGGGAACGTATCTGGCATACCTTATCTACCCATCCGGTACTGTTGGCAGGGGTGGCCGTATTGGTCGTGGTTATGGCTGCAATGATGGTCTGGCGTGTATTACGTCTGATCAGTCGCCGCCGGTTATCACCTGATGAGCGAGATTGACGTTGAAGGTCGTGATGTTTAAGCGACAGATCTGTGCCCTGCTGCTCGTCAGTTTTGGTAGCGCAGCAACATGTGATTGGCCAGCATGGCAGCAGTTCAAACATGACTATGTCAGCGATGGCGGGCGCATTATTGATCCCAGCAGCCCGAGGAAAGTCACCACGTCGGAAGGACAGAGTTATGGGTTGTTTTTTGCTCTGGTTGCCAATGATCGGGAAACCTTTGACCAATTATTGTCCTGGACGGAAAACAACCTGGCCGCCGGGGATTTAACCGCACGTCTGCCGGTATGGCTATGGGGACAACGCAAGGATAATAATTGGGATGTTCTGGACCCCAATTCGGCCTCTGACGCGGATTTATGGATTGCATACAGCTTGCTGGAAGCGGGGCGGTTATGGGATAGCCGCCGTTACCAGACGATGGGTACTTTGTTGCTGCAACGTATCGCTCAAGAGGAAGTGGTGAATATTCCGGGCCTTGGCGAAATGCTATTGCCGGGGAAAATTGGTTTTAATGATGATGACCGTTGGCGGCTCAACCCGAGTTATCTGCCGCCACAACTGTTGGCCCGCTTTGCCTCTTTGGCGGGGCCGTGGAAAGCGATGGTTAAAGTCAATCAGCGCTTATTGCTTGAAACGGCACCCTATGGTTTCTCCCCTGATTGGGTGGTTTGGCAAGAGGGCAAAGGCTGGCAACCTGATGAGACACGGCCCGATGTCGGTAGCTACGATGCGATACGCAGCTATTTGTGGGTTGGTATGTTGTCCAATAACAGCCCAGAAAAGGCTGTATTAATCCAGCGCTTCCAGCCAATGGCGGCGGTAACCCAACAACGTGGGGTACCACCAGAAAATACGGATACCAGCAACGGTAAAACCAGTGGTAAGGGATCGGAAGGGTTCTCGGCGGCATTACTGCCATTTTTAGCCAGTAGCCCTGAACCCTATAATCAGCAAACCTTGAGCGTGCAACAACAACGTGTGCAAGATTCGCCACCGCCCGCAGATGCCTATTACAGTGCGGTGCTGACACTGTTTGGTCAGGGATGGGCGCAGCATCGTTATAGTTTCAATCGTCAGGGTGAGCTTCAGCCCTCATGGAACAGTCAATGCGCAACATTAAAATATACTGGCTCTTAAGCTTAGCGCTGTTGTCCCAAGCCTTTACCACTCCGGCGCAGGGCGCTGAGCCTATCTCACCGACCCAGTTTTTACTGGAGCAGGTACGGCTAGGGGAAGCAACCAATAGAGACGAGTTGGTTAAGCAATCACTGTATCGCTTGAATATGATGGACTCGAATAACCCGGAAGTGGTGGCGGCAGGAATGCGCCAAGCTCTGAGACAGGGTAATTTGGCTGAAGCACAAAAACAGTTGGATAAGCTGCAACAATTGGCACCCGACTCAGAGGCTTATCAGCGGGCTAAACTGCTGTTGGCGCTGACTAAGCCGGAGGTACGCCAACAATTACAACAAGCGCGTCTGTTAGCGACCGCCGGGCGGGTGACTGAGGCCAAAGTTCAATATGATCAACTGTTGCAAGGCAAACCACCAACACTGGATCTTGCTGTGGAATACTGGCGGTTGGTCGCACGTGTACCGGGGCAGGAAGCTCTCGCCACCCAGAAATTAGCCGCGCTTGACCAACAATACCCCGGTAATGTCGCGCTGCGAATGGCCTTGGCGCGCCTGTATTTCAATCAGCAAAATGCCACGCAAGGCTATGCCACATTGGAGAAAGTGGCCGCGGACCCAGTGGGAGCTTCAGATGCCGCAGACTTGTGGATGGAGACTGTCAAAACCATGACTGTCAGTCCACAAAGCGTGGCGGCGCTGACCCATTTCCTCGACATCTTCTCGTCTGGTCCTCAGGCTAATATCGCCCGTCAAGCATTGGCCAGCCAGCAGGCCATGCTGGCTTCACCGACTTATCAAGCGCGTTTAAGTGGATTGGCAAAAGTAGACAGCGGTGGCGGGGCGGCGGCGATCCCCGCACTAAAACAAGCACTGGCTGCCGCACCTAATGACCCCGAGATACTCGGCGCGCTGGGTCTGGCATATGCCCGTAGTGGTGACCGTGCCCAAGCTCTGCGCTTGTTTGAACTGGCGCAAAAATCAGATAAAGATGGTCTGAAAAGCGACAAGTGGATCAGCCTAATAAAAACCAATCGCTACTGGCTGCTAAATGACGAGGGGGATAAAGCGCTGAAAGCCGGTAATACCGGGGTGGCACAACAGAAATACCAGCAAGCGCGCCATATTGATGGCAGCGACAGCTATGCATTGATTGGTTTGGCTGATGTTGCCGTGGCCCGTCATGATGATAAAACGGCCGAGCAGTATTATCAGCAGGCACTCCGTCTGGACCCATCAAACGGCAGTGCGGTACGAGGGCTAACCCATATCTACCAGCGCGAATCGCCGCAAAAAGCACTGAGTTATCTGAGCAGTTTACCACGCAGTCAACAAGCCAAAATGCATGACACATTAGACAGCCTGCAAGTCGATATGCTGAAACAACAAGCCGAAAATCTGGCGGCGCAGCAACAATGGCATCAAGTAGCGGAAAAATATCGCCAGGCGCTGAAGATGGCCCCGGACGATGTCTGGATAACCTACCGGCTGGCACAAGCGTTAGCGCAAGAGGGGCATTTGGTGGAAGCTGACGCACAGTTCCACCAATTAGCGAGCCGTAAGCCGAAAGATCCCGAGCAGGTATATGCCTATGCGCTGTATCTCTCCAGCACCGGGCGTGATAGTCAGGCATTGGCGCATTTGGCAACACTGCTAACCCTGCACTGGAACGATAATATCCGCGCTTTAGACCAGCGCTTGAAATTTGCTCAGCTACTGACATTAGCTCGCCAACTGCGGGCTAGTGGTGATGAAGTGGGGGCGATAACCCTATTACGTCAACAGCCAGCCAACACTGCCATTGACTTGACGCTTGCTGATTGGGCGTTGGAGCGTGGTGACTATCACACAGCGCTGGTGGGGTATCAGCGAGTTCGGGCGCGCGAGCCACAAAACCCCGATGCTATTCTGGGTGAGATTGAGGCTTATATTGCCGAAGGCCGTCTCAGTGACGCTCGCCAATATTTACAACATGAGCCACTTTCCGGTGACGGGACTAACTCAAGCGCCCAGCGGCGGATAGCCAATGCCTGGTACGGCGTGGGCGAGCCACAAAAAGCGGCAGAGATCTTCCAGCGCTTGAAACCGGCGGCAGCTAAAGGGGGGTCCTCACAGGATAATGCATTGATATTTCGTGATTCAGGTCGATTAGCACAAGCGCAGGGGCAACCCGCTGCGGCACAAGATGATTTCAAACATGCCATGGTAGCCAGTGGTATCACACCGACACTGGCGGCGGATAACGACAGTTATACCTTGCTGACCCGCAATCAGGCCACCGATGACTGGCTTAAGCGGGGCATTCGTTCTGATGCCGCTAACCTTTACCGCCAGCAGGATACCCGTATCACGATTGATCACGACTACCTGCGGTCAAGCGGCACGGAAGGGATCTCTGATCTCCGGGCGCACAACACCATGTTGCAGGTAGATACCTCGCTGGCTGATGGTCGGGCTTTCTTACGAACAGATACGGTGCAGATGGATGCCGGGACCTTTGACAAGAATGCCCGATATAAAGCCGGTACCTGTTACCAGACAGAAAAGCCATGTCAGACTAATCTACATCAACAGGCAACGGGTACCAGTGTTGCCGTGGGCTGGCAAAATGACAGTTGGGAAACTGATCTCGGTACTACACCGATGGGTTTTGATGTCGTTGATGTGGTCGGTGGGCTGGCATACAGCAATAGTTGGAATCATATTGGCTGGACCGCCACGGCGTCACGTCGGCCAATATCCAGCTCGATGCTGGCCTTTGCTGGAGCCAAAGATCCGAATACCAATGTGACCTGGGGGGGCGTGCGTGCCAACGGTGTGAGCCTGGGAGCCAGTTATGACCGAGGTGAGGCTCACGGAGTGTGGAGCGATTTAAGTTATCACTATCTGACCGGGCAGAATGTGGCGGATAACCAGCGGCTGCGCTTTATGACGGGTTATTATTACAAGCTAATCAACGAAGATAACCGCCGTGTTACCGTCGGTTTGAACGGGATGTGGTGGCATTATCAAAAAGACCTCAGCGGTTATACGCTAGGCCAGGGCGGGTATTACAGCCCGCAAAAATATCTGTCACTGGCTATTCCGGTAAATTATCGGCAGCGGACGGCTAACTGGTCGTGGGAGTTGGGTGGGTCGGTGTCTGTTTCACATTCTGCAACTAGCTCACGGGCACGTTATCCACTGCAAAATCTGCTCAACCACAGTATCCAGACTATTCCAGACCGGTATGAACCCGATGATGGTGATAGCAGTAATGGGGTGGGTTATACCTTGCGCGCCTTGATCGAGCGCCGGTTGAGTTCGCATTGGACATTGGGAGCTGGGGTTGATATCCAGCAGGCGAAGGACTATACCCCAAGCCATGCGCTTATCTACTTGCGTTACTCTCTGGCTGGATGGCAAGGCTCTCTGGATATGCCACCACAGCCATTGGTGCCATACGCAGATTTTAAGTAATCATTGGGTCGTGATGATTTGCACGAAAAAACAACGTTAGAGTGAGAAATAGCACTCTGACGTTGCGATCCTGATAGGAAAAGACTGAAACCCACGGTATTCTTCCCCTCCGGTTTGGTTTCACCAGATAAAATCTGAACGCGATCGAGTATCATACACCCAAAGTAACTGACTCGCTGTGAGCGAGCCATAAGCTGATGCTGGTTAGTGCTTCGTGAGTGGAGAGCCGCTAACATCGCTGCAACTTCAAGCAAGAAGGGTATACTCAGACAGCATCGACGAGTCGCCATATCACCATGGCACCCTCTTATATTATTCAGTTGGCATTGGCGGAGAGCGAGTTTGCAGGTAAGGCGTTCATTAACGATTAAACAAATGGCGGCAGTGGCAGTTGTGGCACTGGTGACCATCTGTATTTTTATCGTCCTTCAGTTGTTCCACTTTGTGCAGCAGCGCAAAGATGACTACGCCAAGCAGTTGGAGAGCATTGCATATTCGGTTCGCCAACCGTTGTCAGAAGCCATACTAAGTGTCGATGTCCCACAAGCCAAAAAAATCCTCAATAGCTTGTTACCGATTGGTATTCTCAGCCGCGCTGAAGTGATATTACCGAATCAGATTCAGGTATTACATGCTAACTTCCCCACAGAACGGCCTGTTCCACGCTGGGCTAAGCGTATTTTTTCCCTGCCAGTACAGATAACAATACCGCTGTATGCACTGGAGCGGGTATCCGCAAATCCGCAGCCACTGGCACATTTAGTGTTGCGAGCCGACTCATTTCGTATGTATCAGTTCATTCTCAGTGCATTGTCGGCCATGCTATCGACCTATTTGTTACTGGCATTGGTACTTTCGGTCTCTATCGCCTGGTGTATTAATCGCCTGATTATTCATCCATTGCGGGCGATGGCCAAAGAGCTGGAAAAGATTGGTCAGCAAGGTGTGCTTAACCACCAACTGTCCTTACCTGCCCACCATCAGGATGATGAATTAGGCGTACTGGTACACAATTACAACCGTAACCAGCAACTATTAGCCGAAGCTTATACGGATATGACCCGTATAAATACCCGTTTCCCGGTGACTGAACTCCCCAACCGCCCGTTGTTTATGGCTCTACTTGAGCAGGAAATTGCAGCTGGCATGCATGCTGAGAAATTCCACCTGTTAGTCATTGGCATTGAAACATTGCAAGAAGTGTCCGGCGTAATGAGTGAAGAGCAGCACCGGCAGCTCTTGCTGACTATGGCACAGCAACTTGAACAATGCATTGATGAAAACAGCTTGCTGGCGCAACTGAGTAAAACTGAGTTTGCAGTACTTGCCAGAGGGATCAGCCGCCCGTTCCCGGCGATGCAGTTGGCGCGGCGGATTATGCTGCAAATTACTCAACCCTTAGTCTTTGGCAATATGCAACTGCGGCCCAGCGCCAGTATTGGGATTACTGATTACCAATACCAAGATGAAACAGCCGAGTCTCTGATGGGCAATGCCAGCACTGCGATGATGGCCGCTCACCATCAGGGGCGAAACCAGATTATCGTGTTTGAGCCGCATTTGACTGAGAAAACGCAAAAGCGACTGACTCAGGAGCATGACATTTTACAGGCAATTGAAAATCACGACTTCAGGCTGTTTTTACAACCCCAATGGAATATGCAAGATCAGCGGGTTATCGGTGCAGAAGCGTTGTTACGCTGGCCCCAACCGGATGGCAGTTATCGTTCCCCTTCAGAGTTTGTCCCCGGAGCGGAAGAGGGGGGCGTGATGATGCCACTAGGTAACTGGGTACTGGAAGAGGCATGCCGCATTCTGGCTGACTGGAAAGCACAAGGGATTACCCTATCTTTGGCAGTAAATATTTCGGGTTTGCAGGTGCAGAGTGATCAGTTTTTACCGCATCTGAAAACCATCATCGATCAGTATCAAATCGACCCGCGCCAATTATTACTGGAAATAACCGAAACCGCCCGTATTCAGAATCTGGATGAAGCTCTCGGGCTACTGCGCGAATTACAAGGGCTAGGTTTGTCGATCGCTTTGGATGATTTTGGTATGGGATATTCAAGTCTTCAATATCTCAATCATCTGAAAGGCCTACCAATCAGCATGATTAAGCTCGATAAATGCTTTGTGGAGCACCTGCCAGAAGATGATGTAATGGCGCGAATAATCGCCACTATCTCAGAAGTATTAAAGCTGCGAGTGATGGCCGAAGGTGTCGAGACCGATGAGCAACGTCAATGGTTGCTAAACCACGGCATTTACTGCGGGCAGGGTTTTTTGTTTTCGGAGCCGTTACCGCGAGAGGTGTTTGAGGCGCGCTACATCCTTCGTCCTTGACGCCGCAGCGTTGTTAGCTGCACTCGTATACTCGGCCCATCCTTGGGCCTCGCCTCGTTGAGGCCGCTGCAAGCAGCGTTCAAATCTGCTCCCGGCAGATTTGTCACCCGAATCACTGAATTGAGTCAACTCATCCTACGGGCTAGCATAAATGCTGTCCAAATAGATTCCCGACCAATTTGCCGTTTGCTGGCTGCCTGGCCGTTATTCCATTTCAGGGGTATTGCGTTGAAGCCAGCGGTAAGTTGATCACTACTGGCTATGTGCAAATTACCAAAAAATGAGCCTTGTATTTTTATAAAAAAAAGCATGATGTTAGTTTGTATTTATCGAGAATTAAGTTAAATGAATGTAGGATAAATGTACTAACACAGGCAAATAAAAAATAAAATTCCCACGCCGTTGTAGGAATTTTATTTTTTATCTGTAGGCTAAAATACGGGGTGTTTGGGATTGTTTACCCCCCAAAATGGAAATGGATTATTTTATTCTTTAAAATAAAAACATAATAATCTGCTAAAATGATCTTAATCCACATCAACGATTACTTTTCTATATGTAGACGATCTAAAAATCTTCGGAAAAGACAGTATTCGGTATAATATACTGCAAACCAATATTGCTTTCAGACCATTGATCTGCAATATCGGTGTTTACTAGATGAATCGATCGCGTATACTTTAATCCATAGCAAGTGAGCACAGCGACAAGGATGTTTCAGGTTTCTAAGTCGCTTAATATACAGCACGGACATTGTGAATATTAGAAACCCGCTTTACTCCCGCTCTTAAAAGATATTTAAAATATCGTTTTCGCTACCTAGTATATATATTGAGCTTCGACATTTATTGGATGGTTGAAAAAACTCATTACTGGTCTTATTGCCCAGCAGCGATAAATAAATATCTAATGGATTCTTGTGGAATAACCACCACCAAATTAACACAACAGTACTGAGTTATTTAACTCATACATCTATTATTAATTGGAAATATAAATGAAAAAGTTAGCTATTATTGCCTCAATCGTTGCTGCATTCGCGGGTGTTAACGCTGCTCAAGCCGCTTCTACCGGTACCATCACCTTTAACGGTGAACTGACAGCGTCTACTTGTGACGTATCCGTCGACGGCCAGGGTGCAGACGCAACAGTGGTACTGCCAACTGTCGGTACCAACCAGTTGACTTCTGCTAACCAGGTTGCTGGTAGCACAGGCTTTAACATGGCGCTGAGCGACTGTGCTGGCACCCTGAAAACAGTTTCTGCTTTCTTTGAAGCAGGCCCAAGTGTCGATGTGGTTACCGGTCACCTGAAAAATGTAAGCGGTACTGCCGGTCAGGTTAGCCTGGAACTGCTGGACGCGTCTAACGCCATGACGCCAATTAAAGCCGGTAACAGCAACCAGACGACCAGCACGACTTATATTGATGCTTCTACGGGTTCTGCTTCACTGCCGTATGCGGTTCAATATTATGCTGATGGCGCAACCACTGCCGGTACAGTTATCAGCAACGTGGTTTACTCTATTCAATACAAATAAGTATTAACGAGTAACATATAAATTTTAAAGGGCAGCAGATATCTGCCCTTTTTGACGATAATAACTAAAATTAAAGCATGCACACATTCAATAAGTGTCGAGGTTGTTATGAACAGCACTAACCGTCTTTTATTAACAGTATTTTCAGCCTTGTTCTTGATTCTATTTGTCGGACGCTCTGTTCAGGCCAGTGTGGTTATTACCGGCACCCGGGTAATTTATCCGGAAAAACAAAAAGAAGTGACGGTAAAGGTTAATAACACCGGCACCGGCCCGGTGGTATTACAAAGCTGGATTGACAATGGGGATGTGAATGCCCGCCCGGAAACCTTGAAAGTGCCTTTTGTGCTTACGCCTCCAATCAATCGCGTCGAACCAAATAAAAGCCAGACATTACGCATCAGTTATACCGGAGCCTCTTTACCCACAGATAAAGAATCGGTGTTTTGGTTGAACGTATTGGAAATTCCCGCGAAAGTGGATTCGGGTAGCAGTCAGAATTATTTGCAGATGGCGTACCGCTCCCGTATTAAATTGTTTTTCCGTCCCGCAGGGTTAGTGGGTAATGCGAATGATGCTGCACAATCTTTAGTCTGGACCAAAGTCCCTGGCGGACTTAAAGCCACCAATCCGACACCGTTTCATGTTTCTTTGGTCACGGTGGGGATAACGGGCAGTAAAACAGCGCCAGTTGAAGGCCAAATGATTAGCCCTAATAATTCGCTGACCTTTTCGTTACCGGGAAATACCGCCGGCAATAACGTTGATTTTGAATTTGTTAATGATTATGGCGCACTCAATAAACTGAGTCAGCCCATTAAACCTTAATTTAATTTATATACAGCAGTTATACACAGCGTCCGCTGGTTATCTCGTGGGGGCGGAATACGTCTGTACACTACGGAATAATTGAATAATGAAACACCCTGCAATGCCTTTTTCAGCAGAACGGCGTACCCGCAATGTTGGTTTAACACCCGTTGCGGCGGCGGTTATTACCGTTTTTTTGTCACCAACTGTTTTTGCTGTTGATAGCATTGGAAAAACAGAGAGTACTGTATCACTTGAGCCTAATAAACCTCAGGCGGTGGAGTTTGACAGTATTTACTTAAATACCGAACACGGTGGTTCCGGCATTGATTTAAGCCGCTTCTCGAAAGGGGGCAGCGTGTTACCCGGCACTTACCGGGCTGACATTTATTTAAACAATACCCTGATTGGCAATGAGAATGTGGAATTTAAGGCCCGCGACGATAAAAGTGTCCATGCCTGCTTATCCTCGTCGGTCATTGCCAGTCTTAATCTCAAGACAGAAGTATTGCCGCCTGAATCACTGGCCCCGCTGAAAGAAGAGGACGGCTGTGTTGATCTGGCGTCGCTGATCCCCGATGCCCAGGTGGCTTTTGACAGCGGCGAACAACGGCTGGATATCGCTATTCCCCAGGCATTGTTACTCCGTACCGCCCGTGGCACCGTCAACCCCGCGTTGTGGGACAGCGGCGTGACGTCAGGGATGTTGGGCTATTCACTCAATGGCTACAGCTCCTCCGCCAACGGACAGACATTTAACTCGGCTTTTGCCGGGATTAACACCGGGGTAAACCTCGGCTCATGGTATTTCCGTCATAACGGCTCGTATAACTGGCAAGAAGACGGTGACAGCAAATACACCAGTATTAACAGTTATGTGCAGCGGGATGTCCCGGCTGCGCTGGGCCGGGTGTTGCTGGGACAATCCAATACCACCGGGCAGTTATTCGATACCGTGCCTTTCACTGGAGCACAATTCAGCACCGATGACCGCATGTTGCCAGAGTCCCTGCGTGGCTATGCGCCGGAAGTGCGCGGGATTGCCCGCACCAATGCGCTGGTGACCGTGCGCCAGAGTGGTCAGGTGTTGTATGAAACCACGGTTTCACCGGGCGAATTTATCATTGATGACCTCTATCCGACCGGTTACGGCGGCAATCTGGATGTCACGGTGCGTGAAGCCGACGGCAGCACACAGAATTTCCAGGTGCCGTTTGCGGCAGTGGCGCAATTGCTGCGCCCCGGTTCGCAGCGCTACAGCCTGACGGTGGGTAAAGTGCGCAATGATTCGCTCTCCTTTACCCCGGGTCTTTATCAGGGAACCTATCAGCGTGGTCTGAACAACAGCATTACCGGTTATACCGGGGCGCAGGCCAGTGAAGACTACTATGCCGTGCAGGTCGGGACTGCGTTCAGTACCCCGATTGGGGCGGTGGCGGTCGACGTGACCCAGGCCAATACCCGCCTGCGTAACGGCAATGAAAGTGGCCAGAGCTATCAGGTCAGTTACAGCAAGGTGATTGCTGAAACCAACAGTAACCTGAGTGTGGCGGCGCACCGCTTTTCGACTCAGGGCTATCTCGATTTCGCCACGGCGATGCAAACCCTTGATGCCGAACGTCAGGGCTATGACGCCAACAGTATCTACCGGGCAAAAAACCGCTTAACCGTGACCGCCAATCAGGGGTTACCGGACGGCTGGGGCCAGATGTATATCAGTGGTTCTTTGCAGGATTACTGGAATAAAGGTGGCAGTGACCAGCAGTATCAGGTGGGTTACAGCAACAACTATAAAAGCATGACCTACGGCGTCAGCGTGAACCGCAGCCGCTCCGGGTTTGGCGAGATGCAAAATACTTATCTGGTCAGTATGAGTTTCCCGTTGGGGCGTAATGACCAGCAGAACGTGCCGCAAATGCGACTGGAAATGAACCGCAATGGTCAGGGCAACTGGGGCGAACAGGCATCGGTTTCAGGCAGTGCTGGCGAGCAAAGCCAGTTCAGTTATGGGGCAACCGCCATGAACAGCAACGGCGGGTCGGGGGCCAGTGGCAGTGTCAATGGTCAGTACCGCGGTTCTAAAGCCACCAGTATGGCGTCTTACGGTGGTGGTCGCGACTATCAGAGTGGCTCGGTCGGCATTTCAGGCAGCATGATTGCCCACCCCGGTGGCGTGACATTAACGCCGTACAGCAGTGAGACCTTTGCGGTGGTGGAAGCGAAGGGCGCTGAAGGGGCCGAAGTGTCCGGTTACTCCGGCGTGAAAATTGACTCCCGGGGTTATGCCGTGGTGCCGTATCTGAGTGCCTATCAGATGAATGAGATAACCATCGATCCGAAGGGGACCTCTTATGACGTGGAGCTGGAATCCACCAGTCAGAAAGTGGCGCCGAATGCCGGTGCGGTGGTGATGGTGAAATATAAAAGTACCAAGGGCTATCCGATATTGGTCAATGCCACCCAGTCAGATGGCGAGCCGGTGCCGTTTGGGTCGCAAGTGTTAGACACCAAAGGTCAGGTAGTGGGTTCTGTCGGTCAGGGTGGTCAGATTTATGCGCGGGTGAGCGAGGAGCGTGGCCGTTTGCAAGTCAGTTGGGGTGAAGGTACCGGCCAGCAATGTTACCTGAACTATATTCTGCCGCCGCAATTAGCCAACGGTAAAGCCAGCGCGATGATGCGGTTTACCTCGACCTGTGTGCCCCAAGGACAAGTCAGTGAGCATCGAGCCATCACAAACTGAGAAGAACGGCATACAGAACTAAAGGGGGAATAACCTGTGCGTAAAGTATATTTAAATCAATTTTGTGTTCTGTCGATGACCGCCAAAATAGTGAACGTAATGCGTAGTTGTGCCAAAGGTGAACGAATGAAAAAAATAATACAAAGTATCGCCGGGCTTGTTTTACTCATGATGACCAGCCATAGCGTTTGGGCTGAGGTGGTTTGTGCGCCGCTGAATGGGGCCCCCCGCACGGATACGGTGCAACTCACTCCTCCGGCGATTTCAGCCGGTGCAGATATTCCAGTCGGAACGGTGATTTATCAGGGGCGCTGGAATAGTGGATCCACTGGCCTTAGCGTGATGAAATGCACATCCCCAGTAGATACCACTATGTGGCTCAATATTGCATGGGGGATTGAGCAAGCCCCTTTGCCACTGGCTAATTGGACGGGTAGCCCCTTTAGCGGTGCGGTATATCAGACCAATATTCCGGGTGTCGGGATTGCCATATCCCGGAACAACAACGCTGATGCAGCTATTTTGGGCCAGGCTAACTATCAATTCCCTGCCGATGTACAAAGTCCGGTAGCGGGTGGGTCTTATGAACCTTTCCTGAATGGCAGAACCGTCTATGTCTCATTGATCAAAATCGGCACGATTACACCTGGAAATTATAGTCTTGATGCGTCAACACTGCCGTCTGCCAGTATCTCTATTGTTAACCCACTGACTCACTCTGCAACAACAGGGCTTCCGGTCAAAGCTAATGTGATCAAGTTTCAGGGGCAGTTAACGGTCTCTGCCCAGACTTGCACGACACCGAATGTGAATGTGAACATGGGGAGTTATGAGAAGCGGCAATACTTTACGGCTATTGGTGCTACGACGCCGTGGATAGATGCCTCGATTATATTGACAAATTGTCCTACTTTTTATGGCTTCTATAATGCGAACAATAGCACGCTGATGTTTGATTACAGCACCGGCACGGGTGCTGTAGCAACGTCAACCAGTAACAGTATTGGTGTGCGATTAACACCCACTAGCAATGTTATTGATTCGACAAGTGGAGTGATGGCTATCGATTCAACAGTATCAGGAGCCGCATCGGGTGTAGGCATACAAATCGGTTGGGGTGTGAGCAACCAGACGCCAACACTCTTTAACTTTGCCGCAGAACAAACGTTAACGCTGCCAAAAGATGGCAGTTCTACGATACGCGTTCCACTGGTGGCTCGCTATATTCAAACAGAAGCGAACCCCATGCCAGGTAAAGCGAATGGTAAAGCCGTATTCTTGATCAATTACTATTAACTAAATTGTTGTATCAAATTTAATTAAATTAATAACATGGCCTTTATGGGAGGCGAGGTGCCGCTGAAGATAAAGCGGCACCGTTGCAACGTTGGTTTGGTGCTTACCAAAAAACGGGTTGAGGTAACCGGTGGTATTGGCCATTCGCTGGCTGCTCCTCTTGGTCTACAGATTGTGCTGGTGTAATCACTGCAATATGGCTAGATATCAGAACTTTCATCTATGCAGGAAATATCAAGATATTATCTTTTCTTATATTAATTAACCTTAATTTTTAATAAGAAATATCCGTCACACCTTGGTTCGGCGTGTATATCCACTAATCCTTTGCCCACAAGAAAATAGCAAATATCATCTGTAGTGTAAAAGTGATTAAAACTATCAATAATACCCATATGAAAATATTGGACTAGGATGTATTTGCCTTATATTCGCTTGTACCTACAATATTATTGCCTACCACGTCAAGACTATTTATCCCTCACATTATCCTCTTTAAAATAGCGACAATCCCTTGCTATGCCTACGTTACAGCAGAATTATTACAGACGAGAGACATTGGTTAAAACTATTTACTTTGAACCATGTCACATAAATGGATATTGGTTTTATTAATTTCAAACTATCGGTCATGGATCTCGGAACTTAATATCAAAATAAATAGAATTATGTTTCATAAATGTCTTTTGTATTTATCATAATAATACTTATATTTATTAAAATAAGGGAAATTGGAATGAAATTTAAATTACTATCTCTGGCAATGGCATCACTTATCAGCACTAGCGCAATGGCGGTAACTATTGACTATCGTCATGAAATGCAAGATCAAAGTGGTAACACCCACAAAGATCGTTTATTAATGTCACATCGTTTTGCAAATGGCTTCGGTTTGTCACTGGAAGGCAAGTGGAAAGGAGCTCAGGACAAAGATAAAGCATTTAATGAAACAGTCAGCAATGGTACTGAAGTCGTTGCCAGCTATGTATACAAAATTGATAATACATTTTCTATTGAACCAGGTTTCTCATTAGATTCAAGCTCCACAGCCAATAGTTATCGTCCTTACCTGCGTGGTAAGGCTAATATCGTTGACGACCTCTCTGTTTCCTTCCGTTATCGTCCTTATTACAAACGCACCAGCGCCAATATTAATACGCCAAAAGATACATCTGAAAATGGCTATAATCTGACGAGCGTGGTTAGCTATAAATTCTTTAAAGATTACCAATTAGACTATGAGCTGGACTACAAACAAGCCAATAAAGCTGGGGTTATACTGGCAAATAACGAGAACTACGATTGGAGCCATGATTTTAAATTGACTTACAAGTGGGATAAAAACTGGTCTCCTTATATGGCAGTGGGTAACGTTGCTGGCAGCAAAAATACCAACGAACGTCAAACCCGTTATCGCGTTGGGGTGAAATACAGCTTCTGATCCATTATTCAAATAATCAGATTCTGACCTCAGGGGGTCACACCTCACATAACGATTTTTGACAGGTAGCAAGTAATGAAAAAAAGAGCGTTATTCTTGAGTATGGCAGCGCTGGCAACGCTGTATATACCCGCCGGACAGGCAGCGGATACCGATCGTCTCACTGTCGTGAAACAGTATGTCGATAACGTGTTAAGCAAAGCTTCAGATACTTACCACGGCGATAAGCCCAGCCCGTTATTGGCGGATGGTGTTGACCCCCGTACTGGCCAACAAATGGAATGGATATTCCCCGATGGCCGTCGGGCTGTGTTATCAAACTTCTCAGCACAACAAAATCTGATGCGTGTCATGAGCGTCCTGAGCCAGCTTACTCAGGACGCCCGTTACCAAAAACGCGCTGAAGATATCGTTCGTTATCATTTCCAAAATTATCAGGACCCGAGCGGCTTACTCTATTGGGGCGGCCATCGCTTTGTCGATTTGAAAACGCTGCAACCAGAAGGGCCGAGTGAAAAAGAGATGGTGCATGAACTGAAAAATGCCTATCCCTACTATGACCTGATGTTCAGTGTTGATAGTGATGCCACTGCCCGGTTCATTCGTGGTTTCTGGAACGCCCATGTTTATGACTGGCGTATTCTCGAAACCAGCCGCCACGGCGAATATGGCAAACCAATGGGGAAATTATGGGAAAGTAAATTCGAGCAACAGGCCCCCTTCTTTGCAACCAAAGGGCTTAGCTTCCTCAATGCAGGTAATGATCTGATTTATTCCGCCTCTCTGCTTTATAAACATCAGCAGGAGCCAGAGGCATTAGTGTGGGCTAAGCGTTTGGCCTCGCAGTATGTATTGCCACGTGATGCGAAAACCGGTCTTGGTGTTTATCAGTTTACCCAAGCTCTTAAACGGGAAGAGCCAACAGATGACGCAGATACCCACTCCAAGTTCGGTGACCGCGCCCAGCGTCAGTTTGGCCCAGAGTTTGGCCCGGCAGCATTGGAAGGCAACATGATGCTCAAAGGGCGCACCAGCACGCTTTATTCTGAAAATGCGCTGATGCAACTGCAACTGGGTAAAGATCTGGGCAATCAAGGGCAGGATTTATTGAAATGGACCGTGGATGGCCTAAAAGCATTCGCGCAATATGCTTATAACGATAAGGACAACACCTTCCGCCCAATGATTGCTGATGGGCAGGACTTATCCAATTATACACTGCCGCGTGATGGCTATTACGGCAAAAAAGGCACCGTACTCAAGCCGTACAAAGCGGGCAACGAATTCCTGATTTCATATGCCCGTGCTTATGCCATTGATAATGATCCACTGTTGTGGAAAGTGGCTCGCGGTATTGCAAACGATCAGGGGCTGGGTGATCTCGGCACAGCACCGGGTAAAGAGGTGAAGATCAAGTTGGATACCACCAACAGCGATCCTTACGCATTGTTTGCTTTGTTGGATCTCTACCATGCCAGTCAGGTGGCGGAGTATCGGTTATTAGCAGAGAAAATCGGCGATAACATCGTTAAAACCCGCTATATCGATGGTTTCTTTATGGCTTCACCGGATCGTCAATATGCAGATATAGATGCCATTGAGCCTTACGCTTTATTGGCGCTAGAGGCTTCACTACGCAATAAACCACAGGCAGTAGCCCCTTTCCTGAATGGTGCTGGTTTTACTGAAGGTGCTTACCGAATGGACGACGGTTCAGCCCGGATCTCAACCCGTGATAATGAACTGTTCTTGCTCAATGTGGGTGAGAAGCTGCAACCGAACGGCCGTAAATAGTCCCGACAGCGGCCCGTGCTGGGGCCGCTGTTGGTAAAGTGCCGGGCAGTGGCTTCCCAGGGTTGCTTGTCCCGGCGCTTTCCTCTCGGGTTTCTGTGTCGTGATAAAAAGGATAGGTTGATGAAAAAACAGGTTTTAGCCACTCTGGTGTTAGGTTCGTTGTTCTGCGCATCGGGTTATGCCGCGCAGATTGTTGCTGTCACTGCATCGGGTTATGACAGTGAGAAAGGCCATGTTCCGGCGAATATTGCCGACGGCGATGTAAAAACGCGTTGGGCAGCATCGGGAGATAGCTGGATTCAACTGGAATTGGATAAAGCGCAATCCATTGAAAATATTCTCGTGGTTCCATTTAAACCCACCGAACGCAAGCTGAAGTTTTCCATCGCCTATTCCAGTGATGGGAAGAGTTGGCAGCCGCTGGCGCAAGGGCTGGAAACCTCTACGGCGAACAAAAGCGGTGAGAAGCTGACTTTTACACCGGTGACAGCCAAATATATCAAGCTGGACACTTTTGGCACAGATATCAATAAGTGGAGTGCCATTAACGAAGTCGCCATTAACAGTGCTGCCACCGCGCCCACCCGGGCAATTAAATAAGCTTACTGGAAATGGCTAACTCGCCCCCTTGACCAATCATCCTTAAAGGGGGCTATTGCTGCAATACATCGGCTGTTCACGTCGTTCAAAAACCTTCTTTTTCCCCGACACACCATCCCGATTATTTATCTCATTTCTACCCCTTCTGCGGACTAATCATTTTGGTTAATTGTCTGGTTGATCTGTCTGTTTTTCCGTTGTTGCTCTCGCTTGAAGCGTTTCAGTTCTTAATTTCGTGTTAAGGGTGCAATCCAGTGCAACTAATAATTTCCATATTGTTATGAGGGTGTTATTTTCCGCGCAAGCACGGATAAAAAAGAAGTGTCACTCAATCATCACAAAGAGTTAAGCGACAGGCTGCCGTGTATTTACCCAAAAGGACATAGTCATGAAAGTTTCAATATTTAAAAGTCTTTATTTTCAGGTGTTAACGGCGATTACCTTGGGCGTATTGTTAGGGCACTTTTACCCTGACCTCGGCGCTCAGATGAAACCTCTGGGTGATGGATTTGTTAAACTAATTAAAATGATTATCGCACCCGTGATTTTCTGTACCGTGGTTACCGGTATTGCGGGCATGGAAAGTATGAAGGCCGTTGGCCGTACCGGTGCGATTGCACTGCTCTATTTTGAAATTGTCAGCACCATTGCACTATTGATTGGGCTGGTGATTGTTAACGTGGTGCAACCCGGTGCCGGTATGAATATCGACCCGGCAACTTTGGATGCCAAAGCAGTTGCACTTTATGCCGAACAAGCCTCGCAACAAGGGATTGTGCCATTCTTGCTGGATATCATCCCAGGCAGTGTGGTGGGCGCGTTTGCCAGCGGTAATATTCTGCAAGTATTGATGTTTGCTGTTCTGTTCGGTTTTGCCCTGCACCGTTTGGGTGAAAAAGGTCAGCTCATCTTTAATGTTATCGAGAGTTTCTCCCGCGTTATCTTCGGTATCATCAATATGATTATGCGCCTGGCGCCGATTGGTGCTTTCGGTGCGATGGCCTTTACTATCGGTAAGTATGGTGTCGGCAGCTTGGTGCAACTGGGGCAGTTGATTATTTGCTTCTACGCGACCTGTATTCTGTTTGTGGTGGTGGTGCTGGGGTCAATTGCGAGATTCAATGGCTTTAACATCTTCAAATTTATCCGCTATATAAGAGAAGAACTGCTGATCGTATTGGGGACGTCATCTTCTGAGTCCGTGCTCCCGCGCATGCTCGATAAGATGGAGAAAGCAGGGTGTAAGAAATCGGTGGTGGGATTGGTTATCCCGACCGGTTACTCCTTTAATCTGGACGGCACCTCTATCTACCTGACCATGGCGGCAGTGTTTATTGCGCAGGCGACCAACACCCATATGGATGTTATTCATCAGGTCACATTACTGGTAGTACTGCTGCTCTCCTCAAAAGGTGCGGCCGGTGTGACAGGCAGTGGCTTTATTGTGTTGGCGGCGACCATCTCTGCGGTTGGGCATTTACCACTGGCCGGGTTGGCGCTGATTCTGGGTATCGATCGCTTTATGTCCGAAGCTCGCGCCCTGACTAACCTGATAGGTAACGGTGTGGCAACTATTGTGGTTGCCAAATGGTGTAAACAACTGGATAACGACCAGTTGCAGGCGGTGTTATCAAACAAAACACCACCTAACAGTGAGATAAAAAACGGTCTTTCTTCTTCGTAGCATCAAGTGCGAAAGATATAACCAAGATTCAGTCGATTAGTACGACCAAATCACTACCGGTGGCTTGCTGTCACCGGTAGCACCTCTGCACTATAATCGCGAAAATAATGCCCCGCGATCCATTTTCTGGTGTTAAATACCCTTTAGCTACTATTTTTTACTCTGTTGAGTGACATCGGCAAAAGCATGCGGTCTAACAGAATGGTACACTGCCACCTCCGGTTTTCACGGTGGCGTTGACCGTTGATTTTTCGCCTAATAATGACGGCAGAGCGATCAGTTTGTGATGGCTGGACTGGGGTTATTAAAGCTGGATTGGTTTATGCATGTCTTTATGGCTGCCATATCGATGGCGCTGACAAGTTAAACATGGGCTGTTCGGGTGAAAACACGACTGGCTGGTGTAAATTTGTATCGTTTTAAAATTGGATAGTTTATTAAGTAGGGGTTCACATGCAGGGCACCAGAATTCGTCTCATAGTTGGTGGATTATTGTTGGCTGCCGCCAGCAGTAATGTGCAGGCTGAAGCACTACAACCCGATCCTGCTTGGCAGCAGGGGAAGTTAGAAAACGGGTTCTCATGGCAGTTGCTGGCTACGCCGCAACGCCCAAGCGATCGGATCGAGTTACGTCTGGTTGTTAATACTGGCTCATTATCTGAAAGCGCACAGCAAGTTGGCTTTGCCCATCTGCTACCACGCCTGGCATTAATGAGTAGCGCGAGTTTTACTCCCGCCCAACTTCAGTCGCTGTGGCAACAAGGGGTCGATAACGAGCGCCCGTTGCCACCGGCCATTACATCTTATGATTTCACGTTATACAGCTTAAGTTTGCCCAATAACCGCCCCGACCTGATGAAGGAAGCGCTGGCCTGGTTATCTGATACCAGTGGCAAGCTGGCTGTAAATGAACAAACCGTTAATGCGGCACTGAATGGTGCCACCGATCCTATTGCCACTTTCCCGCAAAATATTCAGGAACCTTGGTGGCGTTATCGGCTTAAAGGCTCTTCTTTGATTGGGCATGATCCGGGTCAACCTGTGGCGAAGCCGGTCGATGTCGAAAAGCTAAAACAGTTTTATGAACAGTGGTACACCCCGGATGCGATGACGTTGTACGTGGTCGGAAACGTGGATAGCCGCAGCATTGCCGCCCAAATTGGTAAAGCGTTCTCTGAGCTGAAAGGGAAACGCGCGACACCTGCACCGATTGCGATGTTAGCGCCATTGCCGCCAGAGCCGGTAAGCCTTATTAATGAACAAGCGGCACAAGATACGCTATCGCTGATGTGGGATACCCCATGGCATCCTATTCAGGATTCCATCGCATTGAGCCGCTACTGGCGCAGTGATTTGGCGCGCGAGGCACTGTTCTGGCATATCCAGCAAGTGTTGGATAAAAGTGATCAGAAGAACCTGAAGCTGGGCTTTGATTGCCGGGTGCAATATCAGCGTGCGCAATGTGCTATCCACTTGAATACGCCGGCTGAAAACCTGACGCCAGGGATGAGTTTTGTTGCCCGTGAACTGGCTAGCTTGCGCGCTAATGGCCTGAGTCAGGCTGAGTTTGATGCGTTGATGGCGCAGAAAAATGATCAGCTAAGTAAGTTGTTTGCAACCTATGCCCGGACTGATACCGACATTTTGATGAGCCAACGTTTGCGTTCACAGCAAAGTGGCGTAGTGGATATCGCCCCGGAACAGTACCAGAAGTTGCGCCAGGCATTCTTGTCGGGTTTGACGCTGGCTGAGCTTAATCAGGAATTGAAACAGCAGTTATCGCAAGATACCACGTTGATTCTGACGCAGCCGAAAGGCGAGCCAGAAGTGAATGTGAAGGCATTACAGGCGGCGTATAACGCAATTATGACACCCCATACGGTGGTGCCAGAGGATGCCACGCCAACAGTAGCGGCAGCGGAAGCAGCACCACCAACACCGACCACTGCGCAGTAATCAAAAAAGCCCGGGCGGTATGTGCCGGGCTTGTCGTTAATGAAATGAATTCATGACGATATGAAGCAGCAGAGGCGGACCGTAGCGACGTCAGTCACCGGCCGCCTGAACCTGTTGGCGAGTATCAAACTGCTGGCATTGCTGCCAGTGGAATGATAGCACCACGATATTGAATCACCGTGCTGGCTGTTAAATGGCCACGTACTGCTGCGTCGTGGGCGCTACCGCCCGTTAAGCGAACCGCCAGATAGCCCGCACTGAAGGAATCCCCCGCAGCAGTGGTATCCACCACTTTCTCTTTCGGCAGTTTGACCGCGGGAACATCATATTGATGGGCTTCAAAACCGTCTTTTACCCAGACGATACACGAGTCCGCACCACGCTTGATGATAATCTCGCTCACGCCCAAAGCCTGAGTGCTTGCAATCACCTGTTCCAGTGGCTTCTCGCCCCACAGCATATCTTCATCATCCAGTGTCAGGAACGCGATATCCGTACAGGCTAACATGTCACGGTAGGCTTCCTGAGTCTCTTGCTTGCTCTGCCACAGGCGTGGGCGGTAGTTGTTATCAAAGATAACTTTGCCGCCGTTGGCACGACAGGCGCGCAGCAATTGCAGCAGACGCTGGCGCGATGCGCTGTCCAGAATGGCCAAACTGATCCCACTAAGGTACAGATAATCAAATTTTTCCAGCCGCTGGCAGATTTCATCGGCTGCCGGGCTGGTCAACCAGAAACGGGCTGCGGCATCATTGCGCCAGTAATAGAAGGTTCGCTCACCGGTGTTGTCGGTTTCGATGAAGTACAGACCCGGCAACTTATTATCCATACGCTGAATAAGATCAGTGTGGATTTGTTCTTGCTGCCAGGCAGCCAGCATCTCTTCACTGAAGTTATCAGTCCCCAATGCGGTCACGTAATGTACATTCAAAGCCTGCTTTGATACCTGACGGGCAACATACACCGCAGTGTTCAGCGTATCACCGCCAAAACCCCGGCTAAGATCGGTACCTTTTTGTGACAGTTCAATCATGCATTCGCCGATAACGGCAATATTTTTGCTGGTCATGGAAAGCGGCCTATTTCTGAATGATGAGTCAGTGATGGGAATGATATTGGGTTATCCCCGGCTAACTTGACGTTGTAGCGTTGTTTGCAGCCGTGCTACAACGCCAATGACTTTGACTATAGTCTCACTGCTGGCTTGGTCGGAGTCAATAGTATTAAAACGACGTTTTAAATTTTTTATGATGTAGGTCGGGAAACTGACAAGTTTCCCGCCACTCAGAACAGAATTATGATGATTTCCGCAGTTCGGTGACGCTTTGACCACCAATACCCCAGTTATCAGTGTCCACTTCATCAATCACGACGACCGTAGTCGCGGGGTTTTTACCTAAGGTATCGACTAATAGTTGGGTGACTCCGGCAATTAGCTGTTTTTTCTGCTCCGCCGTCGCTCCTTCGCGAGTAATTTTAATATTTACATAAGGCATACAGACCTCCATTAACATTAATGGCATTATTGAGTTAACTACTGTAGATGGCTTTAATGTACCGTGCCAGCCCGCTTGGGAGCGATAATCTGTCATGCCGCTATATAAAGTTCTGGTCGCTCGAGTCGATAACATCTCCAGAAAGAAAACCGTTTACCACAGGATGCAATCAGGCTGGCAGCGATATACACTGCCATTACTGTACGGTGTCTTGCAACATGGCGACTAAACTGATGATGACCAATAAAGTATCAGGTTTACTTGCGCCATCCTTTGCCGCTATTGATCGAAATAAAGGACAGAGCTTCTGGCGGCAATGTCAGCGTCGGTACACTTTTCAACCTATCTATCGTACATCTGGTGCGTTGCTGGCAATTGAACTGCTCACGGCTGTTTTTCATCCTTCATCCCCGGATACACGTTTAAATCCAGAGGATTACTTCAGTGCTATTAGTATCCGCGCTCGTTTGGATGTGGTACTGGAGCAGTTGAATATGATTAAGCAGTGGCACGCCATATTTGTTCATCACTCGGTACTGGTTTCGATCAACATTGATGGACAGGCATTGATGGCGATGCAAGATGATCTGCAAGCCAAATTGCTAATCGATGCTATGCCCTATATTCGCTTTGAATTACTCGAGCACGTTGATACCTCCCTTGATACTCCTTTTGCGCGTATTGCTGAAGCTGACCGACTCTGGTTGGATGATTTTGGCAGCGGGCTGGCGAATTTCACTTCATTTATCAGTTGGCGCTATGAGTACATCAAAGTCGCCAGAGATTTATTTATTGTGTTGCAAGAAAGTGAGGTTGGAAACCAACTGTTCTTCACCTTGGTCACCTTAATGGGGCGCTACTGCAAAGGGGTTATAGTTGAAGGGGTTGAGACCTCGCAGGAGTGGGCCATGGTGCAACGCTCTGATGCCGCTGCCGCACAGGGTTATTATCTGTCCCGGCCAACTTCATTTGATAGATTACAGACGCTGCCTATGTTGTTTTGTGGTTAACCTTCTCTGAGAAAAAGCACTTCCCTGCCGTGTTGCCTCTGCGCATCACCGGATTCAACTGCCCAAATAATGGATTCTGAACCATCATCGACTATGGTTAGTGTAGTCTTCTGAATCCGCATTATTAATCAGTTAGCTATTTTTATGGCTGATTTTTCGATTAAATTACCGCGAACTGACGTCCATTAAATACGCGCCTGGTGTCGGATTTAGCTTTATCTATTATGAGTACGGGCATGGAGCTGTTATGACAAAAACCGGAAAAGTGCTGACAGGTGTTGGTGGACTTATCGTGCTGCTACTGGCGGCGACGGTGATTTTCGTGATGACCTTTGACTGGAACCGTTTGAAGCCAACCATCAATGAAAAAGTCTCTGCTGAGTTGCAGCGGCCGTTTGCTATCCGTGGCAACTTGGGGGTGGATTGGTCACGTAAAGGGGATGAGCCGGGTTGGCGCGGCTGGATACCATGGCCACATATTCATGCTGAAGATTTGGTGTTGGGTAACCCGTCAGATTTAGTCAGTGATAAAACAGATAATAAAACTAACACGCTAGCCACAGATTTTCCGGCTGGGGAAATGGTCACGTTAAAACGGGTTGATGCCAGTATTGCGCCGTTGGCTTTATTGGCACAGAAAGTGTGGATCCCTCGTATCTGGCTAACACAACCGGATGCCAAGCTGCTTCGTCTGGCTAACGGTAAGAATAACTGGACCTTCAATCTGGCCAATAGCCCTACGCCGGGTGAAGCACCTTCTTCATCTTGGTCAGTGAATATTAACGATATTGTGTTTGATCGCGGTGAAATAACCCTCAGTGATGCCATTCTGAAAGCTGATTTGCACGCCGTGATCGACCCACTGGGTAAGCCATTGCCGTTTGCTGAGGTGACCGGTACTCGTAATGAGACAAAGGATAAACAGGTCACGGATAAGGCGCAGAGCCATACGCCAGATTATGTTTTCGGCTGGAAAATTGACGGTAAGTATCAGAGCCAGCCACTCACCGGCAGCGGAAAAATAGGCGGCATGCTGTCGATGAGTGATGCGAGCGTACCATTCCCGTTGCAGGCTGATGTGCGTTCTGGCTCTACCCGTGTGGTGGTAGCCGGTACCTTAACCGACCCTGGCAATCTGGCGGGATTAGATCTGCAATTGAAATTCTCCGGTGCCAGTCTGGACAACCTCTATCCCCTTATCGGTGTATTGCTGCCCGCGACCCCGCCTTACAATACCGATGGCCGCTTAATTGCCAGCCTAAAGCAAACTGGTGGCGCAGTTTATCGCTATGAAAACTTTAACGGTAAAATCGGTGACAGTGATATTCACGGCAGCCTGACCTATACCGCCAGCCAGCCACGGCCGAAATTAACGGGCAAAATGTCATCAGAAAAATTACGTTTTACTGATTTAGCCCCCTTGATTGGTGCTGACTCCAATCAGGAAAAGGCCAATCGTGGTGAGCGAAACCGGCAGCCTGCAAACAAGGTATTACCGACAGATAAGTTTGATACCAAAAGTTGGGGAGTGATGGATGCAGATGTTAAGTATGCGGCTAAGCGTATCGAACGGGATAAATCATTACCTTTGAATAATCTGTCTACCCACGTGGTACTCAATCAGGGTGAGTTACGACTCGATCCACTGCGTTTTGGCATGGCGGGCGGTAATCTTAATGCCACTTTGCGGCTGAATGGCAACAAAGATCCGATGACCGGCAAGGTTGATTTGCATGCCCGTCGCCTGCAATTGAAAGAGCTATTGCCACAGGTACAGGCGATGCGCAACAGTCTGGGGCAGTTGAATGGCGACGCATCATTTACCGCTACCGGTAACTCAGTGGCTGCGTTGCTGGCAACCAGTAATGGTAACCTGCGCTTGCTACTGAATCAGGGGCTAATCAGCCGTAGCCTGATGGAGTTGTTGGGGCTGAATGTGGGTAACTATCTGGTGGCGAAGCTGTTTGGTGATGATGAGGTGAAAATTAACTGCGCAGTGGCCGATGTGCAGTTGCGCAATGGATTGGCAACACCGCGCCTGTTTGTTATTGATACCGAGAATGCCATTATCAACATTACCGGTAATATCAACTTTGCTACTGAGCGGTTGGACTTATCGGTCAATCCAGAAAGTAAAGGGCTGCGTATTCTGACCCTACGCTCTCCGCTGTATGTGAAAGGAACATTTAAACAGCCTGATGCTGGTGTGAAAGCGGGGCCGTTGATCGCCCGTGGTGCAGTTGCTGCTGTATTGGGTGTCGCACTCACACCTGCTGCGGCCTTGCTGGCACTGATTTCGCCCAGTGAGGCTGATGAAAACCAGTGCACCCCTTTCCTGCAAAAGATAAAGCAAAAGAAATAGAGCAATAAAAGATCTATCGCCAGGCTAATGGGAGCCGGTAAATCAATCAATTTGAACAGGGTAGCGGCTGGGCGGTGAGAGCGAGTAACTAACTGCCCGGCCGTTTTAACTCTACGGAGAAGAGAGCAGCGGCGGCGGCGGTGGAGATAGCAAATTACAGTCGTGATCCTGCAATTCTTCCACGGATGCACGGTGCAGTTTCGTCAGGCTCGCCTGGCTTGCCAGTAGTAAAAATGCCCCATCAGGCAATGCGGTCATGGCTAAACCATAGCGGCCCATACTATCTTTCGCTCCAGCCACCTCATCGGCTAACAGGCGGAATGCACCTGAGTGCTGCAATTCAGCGGCTGTTGTGCGCCGCACCAGATAGTCATGACCTAACAGACCACCTGGCAGGGGCTGCCACTGCTGACGGAAGTTTGCTTCTTGCGCCGCCAGCGCCGCTTTTACCTGTGGTTTCAGGCAAGAAATATGGATATGTAAATGATCCTGACTACGCCCGTATTTTGAATTAATGGTCAGTGAGATATCCGCATCATCAATTGGTGCGCCATATTTATCGGCCATAAAGTGACGGGCTTGCCAGGCATCAAGGAAGTAGTTTGGGCTGCTGCTCGTTAACAACTGTGGGCTTTCCATGCCGCTGATTTTAGCGGTCGGCATCAACAAATACTGCAATGGCCCAACATTCGATTTATACACCACAAAACCAGCCGGTATGTCAGCCGCGACACAAGGCTGCGGGCTATGTTCTGCGACCATATGGGGAACACATTGCTGGCTGACGATTTTCCACAGTGCATCCGCATTGCTAAAACGCAATTTATACACTGTGGCCAGCACCGCAACTGCGAGTAATATCAGTAAAAACCACGGTTTTTTTATATAACGCGACACGGATAGCCCTCTGTTTTTGATAACGGCGGCCAGTGTAGTGATAAGTCAGCGAGGTGAGCAAACGCCATAATGCTTATTTATCATTAATGGGGTATTGACCCTATCTGGTTGGGCTTATTGGGTGGCCTTGTTTCCCCCGCCTTGCGGTAAGGTTTCATCCTCAGCGTAGTGGGCTGTGGCTATCCAGGCGGCACAAAATAACGTTAGCCGGGCAAAAAAGTAGAAAAACGCCATTAAACCAATAACGGAGCCAAAAGCCGCCCCGGACGGCGAACTGGCAAGGCGTGGTAGCATCATCGTCATGACAAACTTAATTATCTCAAAGCCGATAGCGGCAATCAGGGTGCCGCGCAGTAACGCTTTTTTCTTAGGTTTATGGCGCGGCAGAATCCAGAATATCCATAAAAATAACAAATAGTTAGCCGCAATAGAGATCGACAACGCAATCAATGTCATAACGGGCCGTAACCAATCAATTCCCCCCAATCCTAATGCATCAACAATGGCAGATTGTGCAGCACCGGCAATTGACGTCAGTGACAGGGTGATAATCAGTGCGATAACCAACCCGGTCAGCGAGATAAAATCGCGGGCATAACGGTAGTAGAACTTTTCCTGATCCTGTGGATTACGCTCCCACACATCCCGTGATTGAGCACGAATCGCCTCGCGTAAGTTCCCCATCCAACTGATACCGGAATACAGCGCAATCGCTAAGCCAGTCAAGCCGACGGTGGTGCGCTGCTGGATTGCGGTATTTACCGTGTTTTTAAGTGTAGCGGCCAGTGTTGGATCACTGATGGTATTGACAATTTTATTAATTAATTCAGCTAATAAGTCAGGATTAGACGCTAGGACAAAACCGACTGCGGCGAAAGAAACCATCAAAATAGGGATCAGTGACAAAAAAGAAAAATACGTAATAGCTGCACCAAACTGGCTGCCCATCCGGTCATTAAAGCGATCGGTGGCACGGATAATATGAGCAACCACTGGGTAAGCTTTGATGTGGTTACTCAGCTGGGTCATATAGGAAATGGCTTTTTTACCGGTTTCAATCCCCGCCGCCAGTGGGGCTGAGTTGTCTTTCGGTGCGTTCGGCATAATTCTCCTCAGTGGCCTTAATCCATGCCTTATGCAGATGATTATTCTACAAAATATGATACAAAATGGCAGCAACCTGTTGATAATAGCAGAGTCGACGTCTATCACAACCTAACCAATAGTTATGCCAGGGTGTCGGTCGGGATTCTGTATGACCACGGATATCTCGATAGCTTATGTGTGCTCAATCATCATCACCGCAGTGGTATCCACGGCCAGTGCTTCAAAAATATGTTCCACATCAGCAGAATAGCTAATGTAGTCTCCTGCGTTTAACTCAACTGCTTGATCAACTGGGCCGATTCTGGCTTTTCCTGAACTGATAATCACATGTTCAATGGTACCGGGCATATGTGCTCGGGAGCGCCTGAGTTCACCGGGTTGAACATTAATCCGATAGATATCCCGCTGTACCCCTGTGGGGCAGGCAGCCAGCAACGTCGCGGTGTAGTTCGCCTGTTCAGAAACCGCAGTAATCCCTTCATTGGCCCTGATCACCTGAACATGCATGCGCGGCTGGGCGATAAGCCGACTGACCGGAACATCCAGTGCCATGGCTAACGACCACAGTGTTTCCAGACTGGGATTACCGGCTCCACCTTCCAATTGCGATAACGTCGATTTCGCGATACCTGCACGCTTTGCTAATTCCGTTACCGTCAGCCCTAACTTCTCACGTTCCCGGCGAATAGAGGCAGAAAGCAAGCCAATCGGGGTTGCTGCATGGTCTGAGTTATCGGGTATAAAGTGAGTCATTGTTCACCATATCATTCATTTGTTCATCTTGACGAACGATTGATTGTCGTTCACCATAATAGTCACTTGTTCATTTTAATGTATTGTCTGTTGAGTGCCAAGCACTCAAATACAAAAGCATCCTGGCAGCGATTACGGAGAGAGAATGATAAAAATGAAAGCTCGCGGGGCCATGGAAATGGTCGCAGCTATGCTTATTTCCGGTACTGTGGGCTGGCCGGTTATCGCATCAGGGCAACCTGCGGTAACGGTTGTGTTCTGGCGCTGTGTATTTGGTGCATTCGCCATGTTTATCGCTTGTGCCATGCTGGGTTTACTCAAACGCGGTGTGCTCACGCGACAGCATATCGTCATTGCAGTTATCGGTGGTATTACGCTGGTATTGAACTGGGTTCTACTGTTTGGCGCTTACTCTTATGCCTCCATTTCGATGGCAACCGTTACCTACCATACTCAACCCTTTATGCTGGTTGGGCTGGGGGTGCTGTTTTTTGGTGAGAAATTAACAGTAAATGCGCTCTGTTGGTTGCTGGTCGCTTTTGGCGGGATGCTGTTTATCATTATCGGGCAACCGGGGGCCATCACCTCAGGTTCTGACTACCTCTTCGGCATCATTATGGCGCTGGGGGCGGCATTTATGTATGCGGTAACGGCCGCGATTATCAAACGGCTAAAAGGCTTGCCACCACATCTGATTGTACTGATTCAGTTGTTGGTCGGCGCTATTTTGCTGGCACCCTTTGTGTGTTGGTCTGATTTACCGCTATCAGGCAGCACATGGGGATTACTGTTCATTATCGGCGTGGTTCACACTGGGTTAATGTCCGCACTGTTGTACAGCGCGATTCAGAAAATCCCGACCAGTTTGGTTGGCACGTTATCTTTTATTTATCCGGTTGTGGCGATTATTGTCGACTGGTTGGTATTCGATCACCGCTTGAGTCTCGTGCAAATAGCTGGGGCGACCGCCATCCTATTGGCTGCTGCGGGCATGAATTTTGGCTGGAAACTACTAAGGGATCACCCGCGTGAAAGTAAGAAATATTCGCGAGGATAGAATTTAAAACAATAAAAAAGGCTATCAACCCTGCGGTCCATAGCCTTTCTGATCTTTTACCAAACCTTAACGCATGGTTACAAACTCTTCTGCGGCGGTCGGGTGGATAGCGACGGTGTTGTCGAAATCTTTCTTGGTCGCGCCCATTTTCACGGCGACAGCAAACCCTTGCAAGATTTCATCCATACCGAAACCGATACCATGGATACCAACAATCTTCTCTTCCACCCCTACGCACACTAATTTCATCCGGCATGGCTGGCGGTGCTGAGTCACCGCGCTGTACATTGCAGTGAATGAAGATTTGTACACTTTCACCTGATCGTCGCCAAACTTCTCACGTGCTTGCGGCTCAGTCAGACCAATAGTGCCGATTGGCGGATGGCTGAATACCACGGTTGGGATATTACTGTAATCCAGATGCTCATCCGGCTTGTTATTGAACAAGCGTTCAGACAAACGGCGACCCGCAGCCACGGCTACAGGGGTCAGTTCAACCGCACCGGTGTTGTCCCCGACGGCGTAGATACCTTTGACGTTAGTGTTTTGGAACTTATCAACTTCGATATAGCCTTTGTCATTGGTTTTGACACCGCTGGCAGACAGATTGAGGTTGTCAGTTGACGGTTCACGGCCAATGGCCCAAATCAGGTGGTCAACGGTGACTTCAGTGCCATTTTCCAGTTGCAGCGTTAGGCTACCATCGGCGTTTTTAATCACCGCTTTTGGTACCGCGTCGGTATGCAGTGTTGGCCCTTCGGTGTTCATCACTTCAAGCAGAGTTTCAACAATCAGCGGATCAAAAGTACGCAATGGTGCATGTTTGCGCACAAACAGATGGGTTTCTGTACCTAACCCATTGAGCACCCCGGCGATTTCTACCGCGATATAACCTGCACCTACTACGGCAACTCGCTTTGGCATCTCGTCTAATTCGAAGAAGCCATCGGAGTTAATCCCGTATTCTGCGCCAGGGATATTCGGGTGACTTGGGCGGCCACCGGTGGCGATCAGGATGTGATCAGCAGTGATTTTTTCACCGTTCACTTCCACAGTATGCGCATCAACAAAACGCGCGAAACCATGAATAACATCCACTTTGTTATTGCCTAAACCACGCTCATAAGACTGATGGATACGATCGATGTAAGCAGTACGGTTAGCGATCAGCTTTTTCCAATCGAAATGGTTCACCGTGGTATCGAAACCGTAATCTGGGCCATACAAATGAATCGCTTCTGCAATTTGCGCAGCATGCCACATTACTTTTTTCGGCACACAACCAACGTTGACGCAGGTGCCACCAAGTTGTTTAGCTTCGATCAGCGCACACTTTTTGCCGTACATGGCTGCCCGGTTGATCGACGCGATCCCACCACTGCCACCGCCAATTGCCAGATAGTCGTAATGTTTGGTCATCAGAATCGTTCCCACGTTGTTTAAAATTTGCCTAACAGTTTAACGCTTACCCGAGTTTTGTCGCAAAGGTTGCGTCAATGGCTCTGATTCGCGTGACCAATTGATTTAGGCTGTGTTTATTCTGGCACTACCCACTTCACCAGGGTATGACCATGGCCCGATGGCACCAGCACGTTGTGCAGCCACGGCAACAAGGTATTCATCTGTTGTTCTAGCTTCCACGGCGGGTTAATCACAATCATGCCAGATGCGGTCATACCATGTTGGTCACTGTCCGGGCGCACTGCCAGCTCAATTTGCAAGATACGGCGGATGCCGGTGGCTTCCAGATCCCGTAACATACGTTTGATTTGCTGACGTAAAACCACTGGATACCATAATGCATAGGTACCCGTTGCAAAGCGTTTATAGCCTTCCTGAATACCTTTCACCACATCCTGATAATCCGTTTTCATTTCATACGGCGGATCAATCAGAACAAAACCCCGGCGTGATGATGGGGGCAATTGTGATTTAAGTTGTTGATAACCATCGGCACGTTGAACTTTAGCTCGCTCATCTTTAGCAAACTCATTGCGCAGCAACGGGTAGTCGCTTGGGTGTAGTTCAGTCAGATGAATTTTGTCATCTTCACGCAATAAATGGCGGGCGATTAATGGTGAGCCGGGGTAGTAACGCAGTTTTTCACTACGGTTAAAGTAATTGATAGCACTGATATATGGCGCTAAATCAGCAGGTAAATCATCTCGTTGCCACAGTAGGCCGATACCATCAAGGTATTCACCCGTGCGCTCGGCATGCTCGCCGCTTAACTGGTAGCGACCGGCACCGGCGTGGGTATCCAAATAAAGGAACGGTTTTTCTTTTTCCTTCAAAGACTCAATAATCAGACTTTGAACGGTATGTTTAAGAACGTCGGCATGGTTGCCGGCGTGAAAACTATGGCGATAACTTAACATTTTATTTTAACCAATTGATATTCTAATTTAAATCAAGGATTTAGCGAGAATATATGCTGTAGATTGTGGCAGTGCTTTTTATCTGTGGATGCGACAAACACCCTGGTGAGAAACCGCAGCCAGCACATTATGGCAACTAGTATAAACTGTCTGGTGGATAAAAACTGAATTGCATTAATCTGTGATGAATACCTGATCTCACCTCAATGGATATAATAATGACTAACAAGATAATTGCTGAGCACTACCCAGACGCTTTGCTCTGGTCCTTTGGCGACAGTTCTGAGATGGCAGATGAATTGGCGCAATTGGTCATCAACGGCGCTAAAACAGCGACTTGTTGCTCCTATCGTGCTTATAAATCAGAAGCTTCGCCCAGTGTTGGTGATTACAATGTCATTCTCGATGGCCGAGGCACACCGGTTTGTGTCATTAGAACCATGAGCTTAACGCTGGTCCGCTATTGTGATGTCACCGCAGAAATGGCGGCCAAAGAGGGCGAGGGAGATAAAAGCTTGGTTTATTGGCAGACCGGGCATCGGGCCTTCTTTGAACGAGAGGGTGATTTCTCCCCTGAGATGCTATTGGTCTTTGAGCAATTTAAGCTGGTTGAGGTTTTTGCTACACCAGCAGTGCGAGCTTGATTGCCAAAATCGGTGGGTAATCAATAGTCGTCAGGCCGCCAGCCATTGATTTTCATGTTGATAGACCTCATGTTAATCATACATAGATAATTTATAAGTCGTCGTTGTATTCACCATCGCGGCGGTATTGAAAACGATCATTGATATTCAAAAGAATCATTGATATCCAAAACTATAATCAGGACTGCCCTATGACAAATCCGCTGTTGACCCCGTTCTCCCTGCCGCCATTTTCTGCGATTCGCCCCGAAGATATCGTGCCTGCGGTGAAATCCGCGCTGGATGAATGCCGTCAAGCGGTGGAGCGGGTAGTTGCCCAGCCAGGACCTTTCACTTGGGATAACCTGTGCCAGCCATTGGCTGAGTCTGACGATCGCTTATCGCGTATCTGGTCGCCGGTCGGGCATTTAAATTCGGTCAAAAATAGCCCGGAACTGCGCACTGCATATGAACAAAGCCTGCCATTGCTGTCGGAATACGGTACTTGGGTGGGTCAACATAAAGGTTTGTATCAGGCCTATGTCAGTCTGAAAGAAGGCCCGGGGTTTGATGCATTGACAGCCCCACAGCGCAAAGCAGTAGAGAATGCGCTGCGCGATTTCCAGTTATCCGGTATCGGTTTGCAACCCGATCAGCAGAAACGTTATGGCGAAATTGTCGCCCGTTTGTCTGAGCTAGGCTCCACTTACAGCAATAACGTGCTCGATGCCACTATGGGCTGGAGCAAGTTAATTACTGATGTTAACCAATTGCAAGGCTTGCCAGAAAGTGCCTTGGCTGCGGCTAAAGCTATGGCTGAAGCCAAACAGCAGGATGGTTGGTTGCTGACACTGGATATGCCAAGTTATCTACCGGTTCTGACCTATGCTGATAACGCTAAATTGCGCGAAGAGATGTATCGCGCCTTTGCTACCCGCGCCTCTGATCAGGGGCCAAATGCCGGTAAGTGGGATAACAGTGAAATCATGGCGGAAATTCTGACATTGCGTCATGAATTGGCACAACTGTTAGGTTTTGGCAGCTATGCCGAGAAATCGCTGGCGACCAAAATGGCAGAAAGCCCGCAACAGGTGCTTGGTTTCCTGAACGATTTGGCGAAACGCGCCCGTCCGCAGGCTGAAGAAGAACTGGCACAATTACGTGCTTTTGCTGAAAAACACTACGGCGTCAATGAGTTGGCTGCTTGGGATATCACCTATTATTCAGAGAAGCAGAAGCAGCATCTGTTCTCCATCAGTGACGAGCAATTGCGACCTTACTTCCCGGAACAGCGGGTGGTGGAAGGGTTATTCGAAGTCGTTAAACGTATTTACGGTATTAGCGCCAAAGAGCGCCGAGATGTGGATACTTGGCATCCAGATGTGCGTTTCTTCGAACTCTTTGATGCCAGCGGTGAACTGCGCGGCAGCTTCTATCTTGACTTGTATGCCCGTGAGCACAAACGTGGCGGTGCCTGGATGGATGATTGCGTCGGTAGCCTGCGTCTGGCGAACGGTCAATTGCAAAAGCCGGTGGCTTATCTGACCTGTAACTTTAACGGGCCAGTCGGCGGTAAACCGGCGCTGTTCACCCATAACGAAGTCACCACCTTGTTCCATGAGTTCGGTCATGGTTTGCATCACATGCTGACCAAAATTGATACTGCCGGCGTCTCGGGTATCAATGGTGTCCCTTGGGATGCGGTCGAATTGCCGAGTCAGTTTATGGAAAACTGGTGCTGGGAGCCACAGGCGCTGGCGTTTATTTCCGGCCATTACGAAACCCATGAGCCATTACCGCAAGAGATGCTGGATAAACTGTTGGCGGCGAAAAACTATCAGGCGGCGCTATTTATTCTGCGTCAATTAGAGTTCGGGCTGTTCGATTTCCGCATGCATTATGAGTTCGATCCACTGACCGGTGCACAGATCCTGCCGATCCTGTATGAAGTGAAAAAGCAGGTGGCAGTGGTACCGTCACCGACATGGGGCCGCTTCCCGCATGCCTTTAGCCATATCTTTGCCGGTGGCTATGCAGCGGGTTACTACAGCTATTTGTGGGCAGAAGTGCTCTCGGCAGATGCATTCTCGCGTTTCGAAGACGAGGGGATTTTCAATGCTGCCACCGGGCAGTCCTTCCTCGATAATATTCTGTCCCGTGGTGGCTCTGAAGAGCCGATGACGCTGTTCAAGCGCTTCCGTGGCCGTGAACCGCAGTTGGATGCTATGCTGCGCCATTACGGTATTAAGGGCTAGAACGTGTCACAAGTCAGTATCTGTTTATTGTCTGAAGCAGGCGCCGCCCCCGGCGCCTTGTCTATTTTGGCTGAGCGTTGGGGTTTGGTGTCTGACGAGCAGGCCATTATGGCACTGGTGTTGACACCTGAGCGCCTTGAATTGCGCAAGAGGGATGAGCCGAAGCTCGGCGGCATTTATGTCGATTTTGTCTCCGGCACGTTGGCGCACCGCCGCAAGTTCGGTGGTGGGCGAGGGGAAGCGGTAGCCAAAGCCGTCGGGGTCAAAAAGGGTTATCTTCCCCGCGTGGTCGATGCTACCGCAGGCTTAGGGCGGGATGCGTTTGTTTTGGCGGCGCTGGGTTGCCAGGTGCAAATGCTGGAGCGCAATCCAGTGGTGGCAGCATTGCTCGATGATGGTTTGTGTCGCGGTTATCAGGATGCTGAGATTGGTCCGTGGCTGCGCGAACGGTTGACGCTGTTGCACGCCTCCAGCCTGATAGCACTGGCAGATATTGAACCCCGGCCAGAAGTGGTTTACCTCGATCCGATGTATCCGCACCGGCAGAAAAGTGCACTGGTTAAAAAGGAGATGCGGGTGTTCCAATCGCTGGTGGGTGCGGATGAAGATGCCGATGGTTTATTGGCACCGGCCCGCGCGTTAGCGACCAAACGGGTGGTGGTGAAGCGGCCAGATTATGCCGAGCCGTTGGCAGGAATAGCTGCGCAAGCGGCTGTAACCACTAAAAGTCATCGTTTTGACCTCTATATGCCACTTCCTTGATGTTATTACAGTGTCAGTTTGCCCTATGGCTGTAACACCAATGACTTTGGGTATATTGGTTTCAATCAGGCGGCTGCGCGTTATTGCAGCCACCTGAATCATCGATTCTACCTGGATAAATAGTTATGAAATAAGCGGTGAACTGACAATAAAATCATTGTGGGTGAATTGATGTTTACCGGTGAATTTTATCATCATATCGACTTTGCTTATTTTTGGATCGAAATCAATCATCAGATAGGTAATATTAGCGACATCATCATATTTCTGCATTAATTCTGTTTGACCATTCGCGCTGAATTGATTGACCATAACAATATTATTATTGCCAGCCATAATGAATGATAAATCAATTTTATCTTCACCAGAGGTAAAGTCGATGATGGTATCGGTATATTTTTTGGTGGAATCTCTGCTATTACGGTATTGGAAAATATCATGGCCCTCTCCCCCTTTCATCCGGTCAGCGCCGCGCCCGCCGAATAGCCGGTCATTGCCATTGCCACCGCTGAGCCGGTCATTACCCGCGCCGCCGGATAAGAAGTCATCACCCTTACCACCGGATAGCCTGTCATTACCACGGCCGCCAAATAGCCGGTCATTTCCCACCCGGCCCCATAATCTGTCATCACCACCCCCTCCGTTCAGGGTGTTATTTGATCGGTTACCGTTGATTTCATCATCACCGCTACCGGCGATGGCATTTTCAATCACGACTTTATTTGCAATTGAGACATTGCCTCTCAAACCACCAATATCAGAGAAACCACGCTTAGTCAGTGTGATTCTTTGGTCTTGATGATAGCCCGAGAAATCAAACGTATCGTTACCACCGGCATCCCACACGCAGAATACCAACTTGTCGTTAGCGTGGGTTGCAGTAAAGTAATCCCTATTACTATTGGAATTGAAACCATAAGTCGTATTACCGATACGGGTACGATTATTGGCTCCGTAAAGGTATTGAAGTGCTAAAATATCATGGAGTTGCGGGGTTGATGCAAAGTTACCCCCGTAGATTGCTCCTGAGTAGAACTCAGATAAATAGCTCATTACGCTGGTTTGTTGTGTTAAGCCTACGGTGTCATGAGTATGTTCCAAGCCGAGTGCATGGCCGAGTTCATGCATAAACACCCGACCACCATAGTTTGATTGCGTGGGGGCTAGATTCTCCTCTATCTTCGCATTAATAAATATGGGGCTGAGGTTACTAGGATTCGGGGGATAGGCATAACCGCCACGTGACCCATCGAGTGAAACATTGGTAATGGGGATGTTAGCTATAACATCATCTTTAGCCTCAATAAATTTAATATTCGCCACATCAGCAATGGCGAGCATAGCGGTTCTTATCTGGTGAATTTGGGCTTCATTAAGGGAATAGGCCGGAACACCCTCAGCTGATTTATAATAATGGTAATCTATTGGTATTCGTTGGCTAAATGAATAAGTGATAATACTTATTCCATTCTTATCTTTATTTTGCCATTTGTTTCTGCTGGTTATCGCTAATAGATTAATCGCCTTTGATTTATTAATATCAATACTATTATTAATACCTACAGTTCTGACATTATTTTTAGTCTGTTCCCTGAGCATTATTATTCCTCATAATTTAAATTATTTACTTTGCTATCGACTCATGCACGGGAAGGATGTTACTGACATCGATAATATTTAAAATAAGCACGTTCTTAAAAAGAACTAAGGATTTTATATATTACTCTGCGGGATATATGATTTTTAAATCTATGAGGATAAAGTTCCCATATTCTTCTGGTATTATTACCTCAAAGAATATGGGAATAGAGTCTTACTTACAACACACCTTGGGCCAGCATTGCGTCTGCCACTTTAACAAAGGCCGCAATATTCGCGCCGTGTACATAGTGGGTTTGCTTGCCTTCGCCACCGTATTCAACACAAGATTGATGAATATCGAGCATGATGTGATGCAGACGGACATCAACTTTCTCTGCCTTCCAGCTCAGGCGGGCCGCGTTCTGCGCCATTTCCAGACCTGATGTGGCAACACCACCGGCATTGGCGGCTTTACCCGGTGCAAACAGCACCCCTGCATCAAGGAAAGCATCAGTTGCCTGAATAGTCGTAGGCATATTAGCGCCTTCGGCAACGGCTTTAACCCCGTTGGCAATCAGTTGACGTGCCGCTGGCAGGTCCAGTTCATTCTGCGTCGCACATGGCAGCGCGATATCAACCGGTACACTCCATGGCTGCTGATCGGCTAAATAGACCAGATTACGTTCACGGGCATAATCTTCAATACGACCATAACGATTGTTCTTAATCTCAGCCAGATGAGCCAGTTTTTCTGGGGTAAAGCCTGTTTCATCAACCACTGTACCACCTGAGTCAGAAGCGGTAATCACTTTGGCACCCAGCTCCATGGCTTTTTCAATAGTGTATTGTGCGACATTTCCGGCGCCGGAAACCGAGACTTTACGACCTTCAAAACCTAAGCCGTGACGTTTTAACATGGCGTCGGTGAAATAGACCAAGCCATAACCGGTGGCTTCCGGGCGAATCAGACTACCGCCGAAGGAGAGACCTTTGCCGGTGAAGACACAAGCGGTGTTATTCGACAGTTTTTTCATCATGCCAGACATAAACGCCACTTCACGGCCACCAACACCAATATCACCCGCCGGAACATCGGTATCCGGGCCGAGATGACGATACAGTTCCATCATCAGTGCCTGGCAAAAACGCATCACTTCAGCCTGACTTTTTCCTTTAGGATTAAAATCAGAACCGCCTTTGCCGCCTCCCATAGGCAGGGTTGTCAGGGCATTTTTAAAGGTCTGTTCAAAACCAAGGAACTTCAGAATTGATAAGTTTACTGATGGGTGGAAACGCATCCCGCCCTTATAAGGACCAATCGCCGAGTTAAATTGAACACGCCAGGCGCGGTTAACCTGAACTTTACCTTGGTCATCAGTCCAGGCAACGCGGAATTGAATAACACGTTCTGGCTCGACTAAGCGCTCGAGTAGGCTTTGTTCACGGTAATGTGGGTTTTGCTCCAGAAAGGGCCAAAGTGACGTGAAGACTTCACGTACTGCTTGGAGATATTCTGGTTGGTTGGCATCACGTTGTTGTAAAGATTCTAAAAACGACTCCAGAGAGGTTAAACCATTCATCACTAATAATTCCTTGTACCAATTAAGACTCTCCCTACACCTTTTTGCGAACTATTATTATTATCCAAATAGTGAGGAGACGATGTTGTGCATCTTCGACTATATCACTGGTTTATATTCATACAGCAAGGGATTTTGACAAAAACTTAGCAGGGTTATCAATGAGTGGCTATCGGGGCTTGGCGGGGGTTGTTGATTAAAAACGCCCGCAAAAGGCGGGCGTTAAAGCTAAACAGGATGACTCTCGCGAAACTTATTCGTCTTCGGCGTCGTCATCGCGCAGTGGCACGATAAGCATATCGACATGTACGGTATTGATCAGTTGGCGTGCTGAAGACATCAATTTGCTCCAGAAATCCTGATGATGACCGCATAATACCAAGTCCATATCATATTTCTTAATGGCATCAACCAGTACCTGGCCCAAATCGCCGCTACCGCTGAGGGTTTGCTCAATTGGGTAGCCCGCATTTTGCGAAAGCTCAGTTAATGCATTATGGGTTTCTTCAGAGATACGTTTTTGCATATCACCAAGATTAACGTCGATCAGACCGGTATAGAGGTCTGAGTAGTTAACATCAACATGGATCAGGGAAACTTTGGCATTGTACGGTCTGGCCATGGAGACCGCCTTTTCCACCAATACCTTACTTTCTGGAGATAGGTCAACCGCAATCAGAATGTGTTTGTAAGCCATAAGTAAACTCCTTCCATAATGTTAATTAATGGGTAAGCAAACATTCAACCTGTTGAACGGGTGCTAACACGGTATCTGCATACTATCATTATGACCCCTAACTGAAGTGTTTCACGGATCACAACGCACTGTTTTGATGATGATCACTAAAGCATCCGTATGTCATTTTGCACCAAATTGCACCAATAAGTGATGAGATTCGCCCGTTAATTGCCTTGGCGCACGGTGAGAATACTTGAATTTAAAGCAGATCATTATCTTAAGTATAGCGCTGATAAATCATCATGATTAACGGAATTTCATATTTGTGATGCAAATATAATTTACAAAAAACAGCAGCCAAATTTATGTAATTCAGTTAAGAGAGATTAATATTTAAGCGGAATTTGTATGGGTTACGAGCATTTATCAGTGACAGATATTCGATATAAGTTAATGCCAATCGATAGTTAACAAATGCCTAAATAGGCTTAATTTAGAGATTATCAGGCTATTTTCCATTTCATTTCCTACACTGATAAAGGGAGTCCTACACGTTCGGATACTGTGTCGAACGAACAACGTATCGAGCATAGTCAGAAAGCGGACGATAGGGGGTGTTTTTTGAGGCCCTGGGGGTGTTTGTATCGGCTAGAGTAAGCGATGGCACAGAGGTTCAGGTGATTGACCCAATGTGTGAGATATCGCTGGGAGGATAATTATGATCAGTACCGTCGCGCTTTTTTGGGCTTTATGTGTGGTATGTGTGATTAATATGGCACGTTATTATTCATCTCTGCGTGCTTTGTTAGTGGTATTACGTGGCTGCGACCCGTTGCTGTATCAATATGTTGATGGTGGTGGCTTTTTTACCTCCCACGGTCAGCCGAGCAAACAAATTAGATTAGTGGGTTACATCTTCGCCCAACGTTATCTTGATCACCACGATCCTGAGTTTATTCGCCGCTGTGAGAGGCTACGTGGGCAATTTATACTGACCAGTGCATTATGTGGATTGGTAGTGGTCAGTCTGGTGGGTTTAATGTTGTGGTATTAGTATGAATTATTGGCAGAGAAGCATTTAAAAAGGCGACCTGATAAGGCCGCCTTTTTTATTTACCGTAACCGTTCAATATGTTTACTGCCCGGTCTTATCACAGTGCTAGGTTGAGGCGCACTATGATAGTAATACGTTTCGCTGGGTTTAAATGAATCTTAGAGCCACCCAGTACAACCCACCGGAAAGAAGAATAGATATTGGTAAGGTTAATACCCACGCCAACATAATGTTCTTCACCGTTTTACTCTGAACACCACCGCCATCAACCAACATGGTCCCGGCAACTGCTGAAGAGAGCACTTGCGTTGTCGATACTGGCATACCGGTATAACTCGCAATACCGATGGAAACCGCCGCAGTCATCTGGGCAGAAACCCCTTGCGCGTAAGTCATGCCTTTCTTACCGATTTTCTCACCGATGGTGACTGCCACACGTTTCCAGCCAATCATGGTACCCAAAGAGAGGGCCAGAGCGACGGCAACGATGATCCAGGTCGGTGCATATTCCACAGTTTCCAACAAATCTGTACGCAGATTATTGAGGAAACGGCGGTCTTCAGCACTGGTTTCAGGCAGTTTGGCAACAGTCCCTGCGGTTTCGGCAACACACATCAGCAAGCGACGCATATGGCTGCGTTGATCAACCGTCAGATCGTCATAGCTTTGCAGATTAGCCAGCAACGTTTGGGCATGATCAATGGCAATCATGGCGCGTGAGCTATCACAATGGAACTGTGCCGGTGTATTCGGCAATGTTTCTGGTGCAGGTACCAGCGGTTTCAGCGCGACAGCATGAGGTAACACCTCAACATGTTGCTGATAATATTGTTGCAGATGGGTCACTGCATCGCGGGTGCGGGCAATATCATAACCGGTTGCATTCATATTCACGACGAACCCAGCCGGAGCCACGCCGATTAATACCAGCATGATCAAGCCAATCCCTTTCTGACCATCGTTAGCGCCATGAGAGAAACTCACACCGATAGCCGATAGAATCAGCGCAGTACGGGTCCAGAAGGGCGGTTTACGTTTACCGTCTTTCTTTTCACGTTCAGCAGGTGTCAGGTGAATACGTTGCTGTTTCTTGGACCCGTTCCAGTAACGACGTAGCAGGAACACCATCAAACCGGCAATAACCAGACCCACAATTGGGGATAAGATTAATGACAGGAAGATTTGAATCATCTTAGGAACGTTCAGTGCATCTACAACAGATGTACTGGTCATTAATGCATTGGTTAAACCAATACCGATGATTGCACCAATTAGCGTATGAGAGCTGGAAGCCGGGATACCGAAATACCAAGTGCCCAAATTCCAGATAATCGCCGCCAGTAGCATAGAGAAGACCATAGCCAACCCATGCGCCGAACTGACGTTTAACAGCAGATCAGTAGGCAATAAGTGAACGATAGCATAAGCCACGCTCAAACCGCCCAGCATCACGCCGAGGAAGTTAAACACCCCTGCCATCACAACAGCAACCTGTGAACGCATGGCACGGGTATAGATTACGGTCGCGACCGCATTGGCTGTATCATGAAAACCATTGATGGCTTCGTAAAACAGCACGAACAACAAAGCAAGAACTAACATTAGGCCGGTATGGAAATCCAGGCCAGCGAAAAGATGTAGCATAAGCGTTACGCCAGTTTGTGGACATGAACGCGGCGCATTATCAGTGACAATGGGGGGTGGGGAAAAGGAAAATATGACCTTTTTTTGACATGACCGCAGACGAATTCGTCTTATTGAGCAACATATGCATGTTATATCAGCAGGTTACTTAGTTTTACTGTATGAGACATTTTCTTACTATAGCGATATTCCTGCGAGCGACTTACAATCTCCCGCCGCCAATTTGTCGGTTGAATGCGCTAAATAATATAATAATCAGCCAAAAGCGGGCAATTTTGCAGCGATGATGATTTTACTCAGTGAGGCCAAGTGTGGAACAGTTTGATGTGGTAGTGATAGGTGCAGGTGCTGCGGGGCTATTTTGTGCCGCTCAGGCTGGACAAGCCGGATGTCGGGTGTTGTTGGTCGATAACGGCAAAAAGGCGGGGCGCAAAATACTGATGTCTGGTGGTGGCCGCTGTAATTTTACCAATCTCTTTGCAGAGCCTGCCGCGTATCTGTCACAGAATCCTCACTTCTGTAAATCTGCCTTGGCGCGTTATACCCAATGGGATTTCATCGATCTGATGAATCGCTATGGCATTGCCTGGCATGAGAAAGCGCTAGGGCAGTTGTTCTGCGATGACTCTGCTCAGCAGGTGGTTGAACTATTACTGAAAGAGTGTGAGCTGGGGCAAGTCACGATTCGGTTGCGTAGCGATGTTTTGTCGGTTGAAAAAAGCGGCACCGGTTTCGTATTACAAATTAATAATTTGGAAGTGAGCACTAACTCACTTGTCGTCGCCTCTGGCGGACTCTCTATGCCCGGACTTGGTGCTTCACCGTTCGGCTATAAGTTGGCAGAACAGTTTGGCTTGAAAGTCCTCCCTACCCGTGCGGCATTAGTCCCGTTCACCTTGCACAAACCGCTGCTGGAGCACCTGCAAACATTATCTGGGGTTTCCGTGCCTGCGGTGGTCACCGCCGAAAATGGCGTTAGCTTCCGTGAGAGTATTTTGTTTACTCACCGTGGGCTTTCTGGCCCAGCAATTTTACAACTTTCAAGCTATTGGCAGGCTGGTGAGTATGTGAGCATTAACTTACTTCCTGATACTGATTTAGATGATTTTCTAAACAGTGAGCGAAAAAACCACCCTAATCAGACACTGAAAAATACTCTGGCTCAACGGTTACCTAAGCGGCTGGTGGAGTGCCTTCAGACCTTGGAGCAACTGCCAGACGTTACCCTGAAGCAATTAAACGCGCCGCAGCAGGCCGCGTTAGTCGCCAATCTTCAACAATGGCGAGTGCAGCCCAATGGCACCGAGGGCTACCGTACTGCTGAGGTCACTCTTGGTGGTGTTGACACCCAAGAGCTCTCCTCTAAGACAATGGAGGCCCATAAAGTGCCTGGAATGTACTTTATTGGTGAGGTTGTTGATGTCACTGGCTGGTTGGGTGGCTATAACTTCCAATGGGCCTGGAGCTCTGCCTGGGCCTGTGCGCAGGCATTGGCGGTTGTTCTGGAATAATAAAGTTTGTACACCAAGCTATAGTTAGTCCATCAAGTGGGCTTGTTGCAAATAATGAGCGTCGGTGATTTTACTGATAGATGAGCGGGATAATTAAGCTAAAACCGCCTCAATATGAAAGAGCCGATTCATAAAGGCGGATCTTTCCCGCACTCGATACTCAGGTTCGTCACGGCGTAGCCAAATATCAAATTGACCTTTATTCAGTCGTCGCAATGTTTCAACTCCCTGAAGAGTTGACCCGGCAAGGTTTGGCCGTTTGAAGCCCCCGCCCGCTTTGACTAATTTTTTGATGGGGGCATATTCAATAAACCAACGGTAAATCGTAGAGCGGTGAACGGAAACCCCACGCTCTGCCAGCATATCGCTGACATTGGCATAACTCATCGGGGTTGAGCCGTACCACCGTAAGCACCACAGAATGATCTCGGGTGCAAAATGTTTTCATTTGAAATCGCTAGGGGGCCATGTGGGTTCACTGAAGAAGGGATGAATAGCCTCAGCTTTCATGGTCACTCCATTTTTTGCAACAAGCCCGTCTGAGCGTGGTGAATTATATCACTTACGTGCGACGCAAAAAATCAGCAATGAAACCCTGCAAAAATTGTTGCATGATTTAGATTTGCTGGAAGCGTTATTGATTGAGAAGGAAAGTTAATTTTTCTTCGGTCGGTCATCTTAAGTGATCCGGCTCCTCTCATATTTGGCAGGCAGTTAATATGGCTCTGCTGCGTCTTAATACAACACAACCTTTTCTTGTTATACATGCAACCATCCGCCAGTGTTGGGGCACCTCCTTGTTAATAAAACATCAAGTCATTGGTTCTTATTAATATTATTAAACCTGAATAAGATGGGTTCACTAATTGTTCGGGGCTGTCTGATGCATCATAGGTAATGAAACTGCCGATCAGTGTCGAATCTAGCAATATAGATACGGTAGTTTATCGTTACTCACCTGATTCCGTGGGGGGGGTAGGAAACTAACACTAAAAAATTTTCGTCACTCTACAATATCAAACGAGATTTAGGCAATATTGATTAAATCGCGAGGTTATGTGACGGTTTTTTTACTCGGCTGAGTATAATAAATTGCGTAATTTTTTTTGGACGAAATCACTAAAAACATCCTCGAGTCATGGGTTCACGCGGGCATACGCACTACCACAAACGTTCAGGATTATTGCGTGGATTAATATCCTGTTTCAGTTACTGTTTCCTTTGAGTTTGGCATTTTCACCTGCGGTTGTCGCGTCTTCTTCGTATACTTCGCAAGTCAATACGGTTACAGAGTCTTATATTTTGCAGACCGGTAAAAACATTAATACTGTCGCCAAGTTAGGGGATGAAATTGATGTTTCCGGTAAGCTGCCTTCGTTATCCATTAGTGATGAAAGTTATTCACATGCTGATATTCACATAAATAATAAGCTGGCCGGTTATGCCCAGACCGGTGCTGTCGCATTATCTAATGGCAATGCAGTAAAATCTGGTGAGCGCATGCTCAACTCAGCTGCCAACAATGAATTAAACAACTCCACGCAGCAGTTGCTGAGCCAGTTTGGTACCGCCCGGGTACAAATGAATGTTAATGAAGATTTTAAGCTGGATGGCAGTATGGTCGATGTACTGGTTCCACTTTATGATAATCAGAAATCCCTACTTTTTACCCAATTGGGTGCCCGAAATAAAGACGATCGTAACACCGTTAACGTTGGTGCTGGAGTGCGTACTTTCCAGAATAGCTGGATGTATGGGGCTAATGCGTTTTTTGATAATGATGTTACAGGCAAAAACCGGCGGGTTGGGGTAGGCGCAGAGGCTTGGACCGACTACCTGAAGTTCTCGGGTAACAGTTACTTCGGTACCACCGATTGGCATCATTCACGGGATTTTGCTGACTATAAAGAACGGCCTGCCAACGGCTATGATGTGCGGGCAGAAACTTATTTACCCTCTCATCCCCAACTTGGCGGCAAGGTCATGTATGAAAAATACCGTGGTGATGATGTGGCCTTGTTTGGCAAAGATAACCGCCAGAAAAACCCCTATGCTATTACTGCGGGTGTAAATTACACCCCTATACCATTAGTGACTATTGGGGCTGAACATCGCGCCGGTAAAGGCAGTAAAAACGACAGCAACATTAACTTCCAGCTAAATTACCGACTGGGTGAATCTTGGCAATCTCATATCAGTCCATCAGCCGTGGCAGCAACGCGCACTTTGGCGGGTAGTCGTTATGATTTAGTCGAGCGTAACAACAATATTGTGCTGAATTATCAGGAACAGAAGGTGATACAGCTGATCCTTCCGGCTATGATAAGCGGTGAGGGGGGGACAAGCGTTCCATTGAGTGCAGAGGTATCCACCCGACATGGCCTTGAGCGTATTGAGTGGGACAGTTCTGCCTTGATAGCGGCAGGAGGTTCTCTCACACCGGTATCTGCGCACGCTGTTGTAGTAGGATTACCCTCGCATCGGCTAACGCGGAGTGGTAGTAATGCCCACACGTTAAGTGCAGTGGCTCATGACATCCAAGGTAATGTGTCATTACGTGCGACAGTGCAGATCACTGTTATGCCTAGTACTGTTGCAGCAGTGAACCTGACGGCGACTGCCGATAATGAGGTTGCCAATGGTATTGCCACCAATGCGGTGAAAGCGATAGTGATGGATGCGGGCAATAACCTTGTACCGGGCCAGGTGGTGACATTTACCGCCAGCAACGGGGCGAACGTGACGACGGTGATTGGTACTACTGGCGTGGACGGGGTTGCTACGGCGACACTGACCAATATGAAGAGTGGAATAAGCGCGGTCACCGCCACGGTGAACGGCAGTAGTCAGACGGTCGACACCACTTTTGTGGCGAACAGCAGCACAGCGGAAATCACTGCAGCCAACCTGACGGCGACTGCCAATAATGAGGTTGCCAATGGCATTGCCACCAATGCGGTGAAAGCGATAGTGACGGATGCGGGTAACAACCTTGTACCGGGCCAGGTGGTGACATTTACCGCCAGCAACGGGGCGAAAGTGACGACGGTAATTGGTACTACTGGCGTGGACGGGGTTGCTACGGCGACACTGACTAATACTGACTCGGGGATTAGTGTGGTCACCGCCACGGTGAACGGCAGCAGCCAGACGGTGGACACCACCTTTGTGGCGGACGGCAGCACCGCAAAAATCACCGCAGCCAAGGTGACTGCCGATAGAAGGGTGGCCAACGGCACGGCCACCAATGCGGTGGTAGTGATAGTGACGGATGCCGGTAACAATCCTGTCGCAGGCCAGGTGGTGGCATTTACCGCCAGCAACGGGGCGAAAGTGACGGCAGTCATTGGTACTACTGGCGTAGACGGGGTTGCCACGGCGACACTGACCAATATGAAGAGTGGAATAAGCGCGGTCACCGCCACGGTGAACGGCAGTAGTCAGACGGTCGACACCACTTTTGTGGCGGACGGCAGCACAGCGGAAATCACCGCAGCTAACCTAACGGCGACTACTGATAACGAGGTCGCCAATGGCAGAGCCACCAATGCGGTGAAAGCGATAGTGACGGATGCGGGTAACAACCTTGTACCGGGCCAGGTGGTGACATTTACTGCCAGCAACGGGGCGAACGTGACGACGGTGATTGGTACTACTGGCGTGGACGGGGTTGCTACGGCGACACTGACTAATACTGCGCCGGGTGTCAGTGTGGTCACCGCCACGGTGAACGGCAGCAACCAGACGGTCAGCACCACCTTTGTGGAGGATTCGATGTTTACCGGAATAGCCGTTAACGGCCATGTGTTCACTGTAAACGATGAATTTCCAAAAACAGGTTTTACCGCGGCTACCTTCATACTAAATATGAACAGAAATGCGAGCGACTTCACCTGGAGTTCCAACCAGCCAGGGGCCGTAAACGTCAATGGTGACGGTCAAGTGAAGCTCAACAGCAAACCTACTGGGCCAGTGACCATTACGGCGACACCCAAGGATGGAGGAAGTCCACTAAGCTACACATTTGCTGTGCAGAAATGGTTTATACATAACGATAGCACAATGGCTGTTTGGTCAGATGCTGTGAGGTTCTGTAGTCTACAGCTGGCGTCTCAGCCATCACGCACCGACTTGAGTTCTTCCTACTCCTCATTTGGTACCCGTGTGGTGGGTTCATTGTTCGATGAATGGGGGCGAATGGATAACTACACTGGCTCCGGTTTTATCGGCACCACCTACTGGACGGGCGACACTCAGAACCCCAGCACTGGCTTCTACTACCTTGGCGACTCGATCGCGGGCGTTACCAATAGCTTCAGTGACGCCGATATTCCTAGGCATGTAATGTGTCGTCGATAGAGTTTTGAGTTTTTAAATTTGGTTTTGCTTCTCTGGTATTCCCCCGCGTTTAGTGGGGGAAAAGTCAGTGGCTTTGTGGCGCTAAGACCCCGTCGGGTAACATGCTGTTTTTTTGATGATGTTATCGGGCTTGTTGCAAAAAATGGAGTTGTCATGAAAACTGAGGTTATTCATCCCTTCTTCAGTGAACCCACCTGGCCCCCTAGCGATTTCAAATGAAAACATTTTGCTCCCGAGATCATTCTGTGGTGCTTACGGTGGTACGGTTCAACCCCGATGAGTTATGCCAATATCAGCGATATGCTGGCAGAGCGTGGGGTTTCCGTTCACCGCTCTACCATTTACCGTTGGTTTATTGAATATGCCCCCATCAAAAAATTAGTCAAAGCGGGCGGGGGCTTCAAACGGCCAAACCTTGCCGGGTCAACGCTTCAGGGAGTTGAAACATTGCGACGACTGAATAAAGGTCAATTTGATATTTGGCTACGCCGTGACGAGCCTGAACGTCGAGTGCGGGAAAGATCCGCCTTTATGAATCGGCTCTTTCATATTGAGGCGGTTTTAGCTTAATTATCCCGCTCATCTATCAGTAAAATCACCGACACTCATTATTTGCAACAAGCCCCCTAGGCCAGATAAACCTGTTTCCCTGTACGATAATGACTGGGGCCACTCCCCGGATAGATGCAGATAATTTGGGTTGAAAAACGCGATAACTGCAGATTTTTCCATTTATAAATGCAGGCTGTTACAGGTAGCGAAAGTGACAGCAGTGTTCATTCAAGCCTGCTTTTTTTGAAAATCCGAGAAAATAATAACTCAAAAGTTCCCAATCACTCGATTAGTGTACAAACTTTAATATACCGAGTCGGACTTATGTACAAACTTTATTTTTCCAACACAGCGGTTATGCAGAAACAATAAAGTCTGTTCAGTGACGCTAGAATTCGAATAGACTCGATTTTAATGACATTAAAGTTTGTTTTTTAGCTTTATATCAATAAATTGGATTTATTTTCCACCATGCTAATTTGACGTGGCTAGAACGCTGATTGCAGTATTGAAGACAATATTAATTGTTTGTAGTTAGGGTTTATGGTTAGGAAGTTGGTGTAATAAGGATCACTCCAAGTGATCCTTAACTGATTAGCATTACGCCTAATGGGGGTGTTTTTTATTGTTCCCCCCTATATTCCCGAACAAAACTCGGAAAGGTCTACCCCGACACAGATTAACGCCTAAATCCTCCCTCGGCCGAATTTTTTAAAAGACAATAAAACATTTAGAAAGTATCTTGATTAAGGTGCTCATTATTCTGCGTTATCTATCATTAATAACATCATGATAAGAATCGTTATTCACTTCTGGAGAGATTTATGAAGGCGCTTTTACTGAAACAGTTACCACGGTGTAAAGCATTACTGGCTCTGATGGTTGTTGGAGCCTGCGCTCTGCCTCTTGGCTTCCCGACGATCAGTATGGCTGCCGCACCCACGCAGCAACAGACGCAGGTTCCCGGTTACTATCGTATGGCATTAGGTGATTTTGAAGTCACAGCCATCTATGACGGTTATGTAAAGCTGGGTACCAATCTGCTGAAGGATATCAATGAGAAAGATATCCAGACGCTGCTGTCCAGTATGTTTATTGATAGCACCAACGGGGTACAGACTGCGGTAAATGCCTTCTTGATCAATACCGGAACCAACCTAGTCTTAGTTGATGCAGGCACCGCACAATGTTTCGGGCCGACACTGGGTGCTGTGGTCGATAATATTCGTGCTGCGGGTTATCAGCCTGAGCAAATTGATACTGTATTGCTGACCCATCTACATCCCGATCATGCCTGTGGTATTAACAATCAGGGTAAAGCCGCATTCCCTAATGCTACTGTGTATGTGTCAAAAGGGGATGCCGATTTCTGGCTGAATAAAGACGTCGCCAGTAAAGCTACGCCAGAACTGCGCCCAATGTTTGAAAAATCAATGGAATCGGTTGCCCCTTATGCGGCAAACAATAAATTAAAAATTTACACTGCTGGTGACACCTTATTACCAGGCGTCAAAGTGGTGCCAACGCCGGGCCATACCCCAGGGCATACTTCATATCTTTTTACCTCAAAAGGCGACAACTTGCTGGTGTGGGGCGATATTGTACACAGTCATTCCATCCAATTTGCGCGCCCGAATGTCTCTTTAGAATTTGATACGGATAGCAAACAGGCAGTGGCCACGCGCAAAGCTATCTTTGCCACCGCCGCTAAAGACAAACTGTGGGTGGCGGGCGCTCATCTTCCGTTCCCTGGTTTGGGCCATGTCCGGGCAAATAAAGTTGGCTACACTTGGGTGCCGATAGAATACAGCCCGATGATTGAGAAGAAATAAGGCAATAACACTAAACTGACCATAGTGAAATCTATGGTCAGTCTTATTTTATCTGATCTATCATGGAGTTAGTGCGGCATGACTATCAACGCAATGCCTGAAGAATATTATAGGCAGCTTGCACGCGAACAGGATTAGGGTAATTCTTGTTAGCTAACATCACTATGCCAATATTTTCCTCTGGGATGAAGACAATATAAGCCCCAAAGCCATTGGTAGCACCGGTCTTATGCACCCAGGATGCCCGTGTTGCCGGGTGTGCTGGCAGCAATTCCTCAACTTTACGCGGTTTCAACGCGATATCATTGCCACTGTCGGCGATAACCTCCTGTGGGTTGATAGGCCAGTTATACATTTCCCATCCCAACCCCTGGAACATCTCCCCCGCCTGGAAATAGCGAGACTGAGCCGCGATGATGGCTTTCTTTAACTTATCGTTTTCGGCAGGTAGGCTGTCTGGGTCCATATTGGCCTGCATATATCTCACCATATCTTTCGTGGTGGTTTTTACCCCATAAGCTTCCTCACCCAGCATGCCCAATGTAACGCGTACTGGCTGGCCATCCTTATATCCCCATGCATAGCTTGACTGCATCGATTCAGGGACAGTGATAAAAGTATGTGTCAGTTTTAAGGGCTGGAATACATACTTTTTCATGTAGTTTTCGAAGGTTAATTGGCTTCTTTTCACCGCCAACGCCCCGAATAAACCAATACTGGCATTGGAGTAATTGCGCATCACTCCAGGTGCCCATTGTGGCTGCCATTGCTGATAATATTGCCATAATGATTTTTGGTCTGTAACCGAATCGGGCAGTTGAAGAGGTAGCCCCCCCGCAGTGTAGGTTGCCAGATGCAGCATTTTCACATCTTGCCACTGACTACCCGTTAGCTCAGGAGCATATTCCGTCACTGGATCATTAAGGTTCATAATGCCGGTTTGCATGGCATATTCCCCAGCTATTCCGGTAAAGGTCTTACTTACTGAACCGAGTTCAAACAGCGTATTCTCAGTGACTGGGATATCTGCTTTTATATCCGCTACGCCATAGTTAAAAAACTGTGGCTTTCCGTCATAAAATACAGCGACGGCCATGCCGGGGATATTCTGTTGTTCGATCAACGGCTTAAGGGTGTTATTGACGATAGCCGCAACCTGTTGCTCCGTAAGTATGGTTTGTGCCGAGGTATAAAATGGCGAAGTTGCGATAGCGGTAAAGACCAAGGTATTGATTACAGACTTTTTCAACATTAGAAAATCTTCCTTAGATTGATAAACAACAAGCAGTGTGTCTCCTTCTGCGTCGCTGATTTTGCGATGATTGACTATGGATAACAATCGATTATATTTAGTGTTTGATAATAGAAAATCTAACAGATAATCCTATGGTACGCAGTTATATTCCCCTAAATTCACTTCGCGCCTTCGAAGCCGCAGCCAGACAGTTAAGTTTTACTAAGGCTGCTATCGAATTAAACGTTACCCATGCAGCAATAAGCCAGCAGGTCAAAGCGCTGGAACAACGCCTCAATTGCCGTCTGTTTATTCGTATTTCACGCGGATTAGTGTTAACAACCGAAGGTGAGAATCTCCTACCGATCCTTAATGATTCCTTTGATCGTATCGCTGACACGCTAGACCGTTTTTCCGCTGGGGTAATGCGTGAGAAAGTCAGAGTAGGTGTGGTTGGGACCTTTGCAACCGGCTATCTCCTGCCGCGCCTGAGGGATTTTCAACAACGTTATCCACATGTGGATGTTTCACTTTCAACGCATAACAACCGTGTTGATGTGGTGGCTGAAGGGCTGGATTATGCTATTCGCTATGGCAATGGTGCCTGGCATGATACTGAGTCGCAATTTTTATGCGATGCGCCACTTGCACCTTTGTGTGCTCCCTCGTTAGCGGGATGTTTACACCAGCCTGATGACCTGCAAAAATTTACGCTGCTTCGTTCCTATCGTCGCGATGAGTGGTCGGCATGGTTTAGTGCGGCTGGAGGATGTGTCCCTTCACCTTCTCAGCAAATAATGGTGTTCGATTCGTCGGTGAGCATGCTGGAAGCGGCGCAGGCAGAGATAGGCATTGCGCTGGCTCCACCGTCCATGTTTACGCATCTGTTACTCAGAGAACGTATCATTCAGCCCTTTAGCACCACGATTAGCCTGGGTGGGTATTGGTTAACTCGGCTACAATCGCGCACAGAAACTGCCGCGATGCGGGATTTTTCTCTGTGGTTATTATCTGAGATGAAATCTGAACTCAGCCTTGGCAGACCACTAATTTAGCAACCACTGATTCTATTCAGAAACCAGTATACCAACGCTACATTTTGGCAGCGAAGAATATAGGTTTCTGTTATTTCCTCCCTCTAGCACAAATTTCCCTCAGTATTTGTGCCGAATTCAGCATGAAGAGTAAATAGACTATAACGTGGCTGGTATATAGAGAATTGTTACAGATAAAATACATGCATGACTGATAAAATCCCCACCTTAATGATTAGTAATAAAGGCGGGGATTTTACTTTGTTGTTTAAATAGTTATTTATAGGTTACTTGAGTAATCGCGAAAGTTTTTCTTTAATGCAGCAAAAACATAAATTCAAAAATATTTTCCTTTGAGTGCATCCAAAATGATCACCTGAACGTCTCTATCAGAGTAATCAAACACACAACAAGGATATCAACGATGAAACTCCGCTTGCTACCTGCAATGATCGGCTTACTGGCATTCTCGGCTCTGGCTTCTGATGTCGCAGTAAAAGAGACTACGTTAGGACAAGTTTATACCGACAGTAAAGGTATGACCCTGTATACCTTCGATAATGACAAGCAAGACTTGTCCAATTGCTATAAGGATTGTGCCAAGGCTTGGCCACCGTTGTTGGTAAAAGATAATGCCACTCAACTCCCTGGGCTGGATAAAATTAAACGTGCGGATGGTAGTCTGCAATGGGCACTGAACCATCGCCCACTTTATCTCTGGCATAAAGATCTACAGCCTGGGGATATTACCGGAGCGGGCTTTAAGAATATATGGTCACTTGCCCGTGCAGATAGGGCGCCGGTCAAGGTTTACACCACCGATTCCGGCAAGATTTTAGCCAATAAAGACAATATGTCGCTCTATACCTTCTCTAAAGACAGCAAAGGGATATCGGTATGCTATGAAGATTGCGCCGCAAATTGGCCGCCATTAGCAGCCCAAAAAGATGACAAAGCCAGTGCGCCGTTCAGCGTTGTTGCACGTAAAGATGGTACCTATCAGTGGGCCTATCAGGACCAGCCTTTATATTCTTGGATTAAAGATAAACAACCCGGTGATATCACGGGTGATCAGATAAAAGATGTCTGGCATCTGGTTCATCTTTAAATAACGCGTTTGAGGTTATTGTGGTCACAGCAAATGAAGAACTACAGAAACTTTTCTCTCGGGTCAAGCTGAGAGACAGGCAGGCTTTTGAAACCTTATATAGCCAAACTAATCGCAAGTTATACGGCTTGATCATGAAAATTGTGGCTGATCGAGATATTGCCGCCGAGCTATTACAAGAGGGGTATCTCAAAGTCTGGTTTGCTGCTGACCGCAGCCCAACGACTTATCCCTGGGCCTGGATGTGTCAATTAATGCGTAATCTGGCTATTGACCATGTCCGACAGCATGGCCGTCATCATCCTATTTTTGAAGAGGCAGACATGTTATCGGAAGTGGGGAAAGAAGATGAAACCGATACCGCAGCTCACCTTGCCATTTTAAATCGCTGTATTTTTTCGCTGACACAAGAAAAAAGGCAAGCGATAAGGTTGGCTTATATCCATGGTTACTCCCATGAGGAAATTGTTGAACGATTGGCGCGTCCGTTGGGCACGGTCAAATCGTGGATACGGCGCGGTCTAAAGGAGTTAAAACAATGCATGGACACTTAACTCCGGGTCGATATCGCAATTTAGTCATCCGGGAACATCTGGTGAGTCAGTATTTACTTGGCACATTATCCCCCAAAACCAGAAAACGTCTTGAATCTCTGATGGCGGAAGATGAAAGCTGGTATGAGCTGGTTATGCAGTGGCATTCACGTTTAAGTGGACTGGAACCAATGACATCAGATAAGCCCCCTTCATGGGTATGGAAAAATATTCAGACCACATTGGGACAACCAGTAAAACCGGGGTTGTGGGCATGGTTGGGGCCAAGAAAGTGGCCAACATTGTCGCTTGCTTGCGTGGCACTGTTATTGCTATTTTCCAGCACTATGTTGTTTATGGCCAAGCCGCAAGTCGCCATGCCCAGCTATATCGCAGTTATGTCGTCCGCAGAAAAGGCCGACCACTTTGTCCTGATGGCTTACAAAGGTGACAAACCAGGGGAATCAAGTATTCGCTTGAAATGGAATGCCCGTCATCAGTCAACCGATGCAGGAATGGAAACAGCCATGTTATGGGCACGAAATAAAGATACCGGTCAGACGGTGTTATTAGGGCGATTTACTGATTTAACTGTCCCTAAATTACTCACGCCAACGGAATGGAATACTGTCAAAAACAGCAGTGAGCTTTTCATTACGGCAAATAATAATCCTGCAAGCAAGGTTCTGTTCAAAGGTACCTGTATTGAACTGTCTGCTTCAACGGTATAACGATGAGAATAGTTGATGAAAATTAGAAAGTTAATCATTGGCACACTGAGTATCATGGCATCGGCGCTGTCCTACGCCAGCGGCCAATTTCTCGATACTAATATCATCCATCAACCCAACGATGGCGTGGTTCGCGTCTATGGGCCGGGCGGACCTCACACCGCGTTGATAAAAGCCGCAGAGAGTTTTCAGCAACAGACCGGACAACGTGTGGAAATAATCTACGGGCCAGAGAAGAAATGGTCAAAAGATGCCCAGCAACGTGCTGATATTATTTTCAGTGCTTCAGAGCAATCGATGACGGCGTATCTGGAGAATTATCCTTTTGTGGCCAGCAAGGATGTTGTGCCGATGTTTATTCATCCGGCAGTGATTGCAGTAGCAAAAGGTAATCCTAAAAATATTAAGAGTTTTGAGGATCTGATCAAACAACCGGTCAAAATTGTGGTGACCGAAGGTAAAGGAACCTACAACACCTCAGGTACCGGTTTGTGGGAAGATATTGCCGGGCGTTTGGGCCGGCTGGAAGATATCAAACAAGTACGGTCACATATCGTGGCCTATGAGCAGGGGAGTGGTGCTGCATTTAAGGCCTTCCAACGGTTAAAAGCAGATGCCTGGATCACCTGGAGTGACTGGCCGATTGCTAACGCGGATAAAGTCGATATGGTGACTATTGAGCCGGAAAGACGAATTTACCGCGACTTCAATATGGCAATTTCACCGAAAGCAGATATAGGTGCGGCGCAATTCATGGCTTATTTGACTACAACGGAAGGCGCTAAGTTTTTCACCAATGAAGGATGGCTGCGATAGAATTAATTGCTTTATCTGCACAATCCTTAAAAGGCATCTGTCATTATCAAGAACCAGTCCTCGGGCTGGTTTTTCTATTTTTGCGCTGGGGGTTGCGTGCCAGCCAGACTCGGCATGGCGTGGCGCATAATATCTAAAAATGCCCGTAATCTTGCTGGGTAAAAACTGGCATGGGGATAAACCAGATAGATGGGCAAAGGTAATCCGTGCCAATCGGGAGTTAGATGTACTAACCGCCCTTGTGCAAGATCTTCGCTTACCACCCACGTTGAGGCGATTCCTACCCCGACCCCCGCGAGTGCGGCATTACGTAAGGCATACAGACTGTCGGTACTCAATTGTGGCTGGATAGAAAATCGATGTATGTCACCACTCGTCTGATGATTTAGGACGACTTCATTACGGTAAAAGGAGCTTAATGCCAGCCAGCGTAAATCCTGCAATTGGTCAGGATGTAGCGGTAGCGGCTTATCATTGAGCAATTCAGGCGCGGCGACGACAATACGCGGCACCTCGGCCAGCAGAATCGCAATCACCGAAGGATCGGTGACGGCTCCAACTTGAATGGCGCAATCAATACCTTCCACGATGAAATCCGGGCGGCGATCATTTAGCATCCATTCCACAGACATTTTCGGATAACGGCCTAAATAGTCTTTAAGCGGTTTGATTAATTGATCTTGCCCGAACGCGTGCGGCACTAAAACTCGCAGTACTCCTCTGGGCTCGTCCGTGGCCCCGCGCAGGTCATCCTCCATCCTATGCCAGTTTTCAACCAGTGCTTTAGCATGGGAATAGCAGCGTTCGCCATCGTCGGTGAGCTTCATAACATGCGTAGTGCGCTGCAATAATTTCAGACCAAGCAGGCGTTCCAGTGTCTGTAACCGCCGGCTAATCGTCGGCTGGCTTGTACCCAGGCGTACTGCTGCTGCCGATAAACTACCAGCCTCAACGATGCGGATAAATGTCTGCATTAACTCTATACGATCAATGCCAGTCAAACCGAGTTCTATCATACGTTAAGCGTATAACAGTTTTACTCTTTAGGCGACTACCAACACATGTCTACTCAGGCAAAAATACTGACTCAATATCATTATAGGTAGCCGCCATGTCAGCCATTCAAACCATACCAAGTACTTTAGATAGTCCTGAGAAAACCCTTTCCGGCCGGACAGTTCTTATGTTGGCAACCGGCGCTGGGCTTAGCGTTGCCTCAATTTATTATAGTCAGCCATTATTGGGGGTTATGGGTACCGACCTGCATGCCAGTGTAGGTACGGTTGGTATGGTGCCGACACTGACACAGATTGGTTATGCTTTAGGTATCTTGTTGCTCGCCCCGCTAGGTGATCGCCACGATCGTCGGATTGTTATTTTATTGAAAGGTCTTTTGCTTACCGCAGCGTTGCTGTGCAGTGGTTTTATCTCTGGTATCAATGGGTTGTTAGTCACCAGCTTTGTGGTCGGGATTGCCGCAACCATGGCACAGGACATTGTTCCTGCATCAGCGACGTTGGCTTCAGCAGCACAACGGGGCAAGACCGTCGGAACTGTAATGACGGGCTTATTGCTGGGGATTCTACTGTCGCGGGTGCTGAGTGGTTTTGTCGCCGAATATTTTAGTTGGCGGGTGCTGTATATCGGTGCGGCGCTGTCAGTTATTTTTATAACGCTGGTGATATGGCGCGGTTTACCTCGGGTTCCCGCCGCTTCAACACTGAGTTATCCAGCACTACTTATGTCGATGATTCACTTGTGGCTTCAGTTTAAAACCTTGCGCCGTGCGGCGCTATCACAAGGGTTGTTATCGGTCGGATTCAGTGCTTTTTGGTCAACACTAGCAGTGATGTTACAAGATACTTATCATCTTGGTAGTGCTGTTGCCGGTGCATTTGGCCTTGCCGGTGCCGCAGGTGCTTTGGCGGCCCCTCTTGCTGGAGCATTGGCGGATCGCCGTGGACCACATAGGGTTACTTTGATTGGTACAAGTGTGGCAACCCTCTCATTTGCAGCGTTATTTCTTCTGCCGCTATTGCCACTTCAATATCAGATTGGGCTTATGGTCATCAGCGCGATTGGTTTTGATTTCGGCGTTCAGGCGACACTGATAGCACACCAAACCATTATTTACAGCCTGGAACCTGCAGCTCGTAGCCGGCTCAATGCCTTGTTATTTACCGGTGTGTTTGTTGGGATGGCGGTTGGTTCAGCTTTAGGCAGCCTGATGCTGGAAAAAATGGGATGGACTGCTGTAGTTAGTCTGATTACCCTCGCGGGTGCAGCTAGCCTGGTCGTACGCTGGAGCAATCGTAGCGCCAGGTAGCCGTGATTCTGCTCATAATGAGCAGAGAGGATAGTAATTTTGCCAATACAGTTAGCATGTCGGGATGTCTAAGAAAACAGGCACCCCGAGCCGATGTCTTGAGTTCCGTTTTAAAGTGTTAAGCCCAATAGTCAGTTATCAGCCCCAATATCAGTAGGGCTGATTAGCTTTGTAAATAAGCCATGCTCTGGCGAATTTCTCTTTCTATATCAGCTTCAGACCAAATATTTAGTTGTGACGAAAACGGTTCAAAAGCATAAATTCCCTGATAACCCAGACCTTCAAGATTTGCGACTTGTTGCTTACTGTTCAACTTATCTTGCTCGCTGAGCATAATGCGGTCTTCATCAGTCAGTGTGGATTTCAACCTGTTCTCTTCGACGCCGGAAAGGTGTACTAAGCCAATTATATTAACGTCAATATGTGCATCAAACTCGGCCTGAACGATATCACTCAGGTAGTAATGGAAAGTATCCAACACCATTTGGTAGGGGGCAGCCGATGTGCGGATCAGTGATTGTGTTACCAGATGAGAACGCAATGAACTGATTCCAAAGCCTAAAGGCTCAACTAATCCAGTGACTTGATATTTCTTAAACAGGGGGGCAAGTAGCCGCAGTGCATCCAGGGTGTCATGCTCTTTTTGCTCGGCTGAACGTTTGTCACTGGCACTACAGTTTGGGCACAGAATGACTCCGTGACAGTTGATATCCCGTGCCAACTTGAGCATGTTTTCCGCTTCTTGTAGTAGCTCGCCTCGCTGCTCTGGCAGATTGAAATATTGCAATGCATTGATAGTAACAATCTCAATTTGATGTTCATCAGCCAGTGCATTGAGTTGGGCTGTGCTTAGCTCGTCAGTCACTTTTCCACCGGGCATATCATTGCGTAGCTCAACCTTATTTAAGCCACATCTCTTAACCAGACGGAAAAAATTCTCAATACTGAGATTCGGGGCGATTTTGCGATTAATACAGAAACGATCTTGCGCGATGGACATGGTGCTCTGCTCCTGCTGTGGTAAATGCTATATATAGCTCAAGATAAGAACATTTATTTCATTTTAATTAAATAACGAAACATTAATTTTTAGATGTAGTTCAAAAATTAAGCTAAAAAAACGATTCAGCTTTCATTAAGAACTAATAAAATCGAGTTATTGCCGTTGTTTTTTTAACCTTAACAATTTATTTATCGCAAAAGAACGAGATTTTTTAGCCTTTTTGGCACGTTGCGTGGGCTATCTGGCTTTTTTGATGGTGGTGTTAAAGCCTTGCAGGAACTTGCGATACATCGCACAAAACAAAATTTCTAAAAGAAGTTATTTGAAACTTTTTTTTCAATGGAATAGAGTCTGCATGTCGGCTGGTTTTTCGCCTCTCTGGTGGCAGGTCGCCTTGCTGGCTATTTTGGTCCCACCACAAGATAGCCTTTACTGATTGAGCGTATGGTCCGTTAGGAATGAGTGTCAGGTTAAAGCCACTTTGAGCGAACCTTGCGGTAGCAGCTATTGAGAAGAGGGTTAGACATGAAAATCGTGAGTAACTTTATTGGCGGGAAGAATTCCCTGAGTTCCAGCAATCAGACTGCCGAGATTCATAATCCAGCCACCGGTAAAGTCGAAAGCCAGGTTACGCAAAGTACTGCCGAGGAAGTTAATCAGGCTATCGGCGTGGCTCATCAAGCATTTGCCGATTGGTCACGGACTACCCCACTGCGTCGCGCCCGTATTATGTTTAACTTTAAAGCACTGATTGAGCAACATCGTGATGAGTTGGCTGAGTTGATTGTCCGTGAGCACGGCAAGGTTTATTCCGATGCGTTGGGTGAGATCACCCGTGGGCTGGAAGTCGTCGAGTTTGCCTGTGGCATTCCACATCTCTTGAAAGGTGAATATTCCGCAGATGTTGGTACGGGGGTGGATTGTTTTTCCATGATGCAGCCGTTAGGTGTGGTCGCAGGTATAACACCGTTTAACTTCCCTGCTATGGTCCCGATGTGGATGTTCCCCATCGCCTTAACTTGCGGCAATACCTTTATCCTGAAACCACCGGCATTAGACCCGTCAGCTTCTGTTCGTCTGGCGGAATTGTTGACTGAAGCTGGGTTACCGGATGGTGTATTCAATGTTATTCACTGTTCAAATGAGAGTGCAGCCCAACTCTGCACTGACCCACGAATTCAGGCCGTCAGTTTTGTTGGATCTTCTACCGTAGCTGAACATATTTATGCTACTGCCAGTGCACACGGTAAGCGCGTACAAGCATTTGGTGCTGCTAAAAATCAGGCAATTATCATGCCTGATGCTGATTTGGATGCCACAGTAAATGCATTGATGGGTGGTGCATTTGGTTCGGCGGGTGAACGTTGTATGGCTTTGCCGATTGCGGTTGTCGTGGGTGATGACACCGCGGACAAATTAATTGAGAAGTTAAAACCACTCATCACTCACTTGCGAGTCGGCCCTGGCTTGCAGCAAGGTGGTGAAGAAAATGAGATGGGGCCGCTAATCTCAGCCACCCATCAGAAAAAAGTGCTCGGTTATATCGATCAAGGTGTGAAAGAGGGCGCAACGTTAGTCACCGATGGCCGCAATTATAAAGTTGCAGGTTATGAGCAGGGATATTATGTAGGCGGCACTCTGTTTGACCATGTCACGCCACAGATGAAAATCTATCGGGAAGAGATTTTTGGGCCGGTACTGGGTATTGTCAGAGTCCCTGATTACCAAACAGCCATTGATACAGTTAATAGCCATGAGTTTGGCAACGGCAGCGCTATTTTTACCAGTAGCGGCCATTATGCGCGGCTATTTGTGCATGAAGTTCAGGCCGGAATGGTTGGCGTCAATGTTCCAGTACCTGTCCCAATGGCATTCCATAGCTTTGGTGGCTGGAAGCGCTCGGTATTCGGTGCGTTAAATGTTCACGGTACCGATGGCGTGCGTTTTTATACCCGGATGAAAACAACCACTGCCCGTTGGCCTACCGGCCAGCAAACGGTTTCAGAGTACAGTATGCCAACACTTGGCTAATGCTAGTGGGTGTGCCTTGGGTTAATTTCAGTGTTAACAGGAGAGTTATTATGTCTTCACTGCTTGCCAAATGTCAGTTACCGGATGCGGATGGACGTATTCAACACATTTCACCGCAAAATGCGGGTTGGCGTTTTGTTGGATTTGATGTCTATCGTCTTACTGCGGGTAAAGCATTAGTTCTGGACAGTGGTGACAATGAACTCTGTCTGGTATTGGTTGCTGGTGTTGCTTCAGTTTCAACTCTGCACGCTGAATACCCACATATTGGTAAACGTATGAGTCCGTTCGAACGAACACCGCCTTATTCTGTTTATGTCCCACATCATGATCATGTGAAAGTGGTGGCAGAAACTGACTTGGAATTGGCGGTATGCCGTGCCCCTGCACAGGGGCATTTGCCTTCCCGCCTGATTACGCCGGCTGATGTCGGGGTCGAACGGCGCGGTAAGGGGCGCAACCAGCGGTTAGTGCATAATATTCTGCCTGACAGTGAGCCTGCGGACAGTTTGTTGGTGGTAGAGGTCTACACAGACGAAGGGAACACTAGCTCATATCCAAGTCATAAACACGATCAGGAAAATTCTACCGACGAAACTTATCTTGAAGAAACCTATTATCACCAGTTGAACCCTGAACAGGGTTTCTGTATGCAGCGTGTTTATACTGACGACCGTTCACTGGATGAGTGTATGCCTGTTTATAACCGTGATGTGGTGAAAGTCCCCAAAGGTTATCACCCGGTGGCAACGTTAGCAGGCTACGACAGCTATTATTTGAATGTGATGGCAGGGCCGGTACGGTTATGGAAATTTACCTGGGAGAAAGACCACGCATGGATCAACAGCAATAACTATCCGGTTAATAACAGCTAACTTACTCTGGCTAAAGCATATAATAATGGGGCAGGAGGAATCCTACCCATTCTAGGTGTGAGCAGAAATGACGAAAAACAAACAGAGTCTCCTATTGGAGTGTTTACTCTTTCGCGTTATTCAGTGCCAGTGAAACTGCCAATGTTTGTGCCAGACACATAGAGGCTACTTGCGAACGGAAACCGTCAACTTGAGCTTCTCGCACGACAAAACATACATCGCTAAAAGCCGCTAATGGGCTGACCTGGCTATCTGTAATCGCAATCTGCTGTGCACCACTCTTCGCCCCTAATTCCACCAGTTCTAACGCCTCTTGCGCATAAGGTGAATAACTAATGGCGATCACTACGTCTTTGGGTTTCACCATGCTCAGTTGTTCAGAGAACATTCCCCCTAGCCCATCGATCAGAAAAGCACGACGTTCCAGATGGCGTAACGCATAGGTGAGATAAGAAGCAACACTAAAAGAGCGACGTAGACCAATCACATAGATATTTTCAGCATTTTTCAACAAGTTAACTGCTCTCTCCAACTGTTCTGCGCTGGTTTGTACGGCCAGTTGTTGCAGCGCTTGTGCATTTACCATGGTAAATACATTCAGTATTTCTGCCGGACTTTCTGGTGCCGTGCTGCCATCTGTCGATATTTGGCGGAATAACCGTGCTCGCTCAGTATAGTTAACGGTTTCTTCCATCAAATGCTGGCGGAATACCTGTTTCATTTCGTTGAAGCCGCTGAAATTAAAGGCATTAGCAAATCGGATCAATGTTGAAGGTGGTACGTCGGCTTGAGCCGCAATAGAAGCAACCGTATCAAATGCAATGCTATTACTGTTATCCAATATATAACGGGCAACTTGTTTTAAGCGTTTGCTTAACGTCTCATAGCGATGACGAATTTGGTCTTGTAACAATGAAAGTTGAGTAGGGTTATTCATCCATTCGGCCCACGGCAGAGGAAATTTCAGGGGTTATTCCCTTCGTACTTAAAGCTGCAAGGTTGTTAGCTAAGGTTATTCACCCGAATGACTGACATGTGTCAGCTCGTCGAGATGTGTTCGCTTTGGCTGGCTGCAACCCCAAGTTCTTTGAGTCTATCTGACAGTATTCTAACAGGTGGTTGGAAAATTTCATTTATTGATGTCAGTATTTGCTTTTATTTCATCGAAACTTAAATAAATTCACCAAACTATATTAATAGAAATGAATGAAATCTAAAGATATTCCTTTATTAACTTTGATGGAAATCAGGATTTTTTTGGCTTTATGGGGAATAAACAGCGTAGATAGCGGCATAATAGTGGCGCTGAGGCAGTATCACTTCAGCGCCGATAGAGTCGTTTTTAATTCAAATCGCAGGGCGATAGTCACGCCAATAACCGATCAGGGTTTGGTAATTTTGTTTCACTTGTGTCATTAACTCGGCATCATTCAATTCACCTTGTAACCAGTGGCGCGATGCCAGGCCAAAAATGGTCCGGCCGACAGCAAAACCTTTAACCCACGGGGCGTGTGCAGCAGCGGCAAACCCTGCTTTTAATACGGCCTCTGTCGAGTCCAGCCCAAGAATTAATACACCTCGGCAATAGGGATCTTCAGTTTCAATCAGTTTGCCAACCAGTTGCCAGTTTTCTGCCGTTAGCGGCGGCAGCTTCCACCAATCTGGCTGAATGCCTAGTTGATAGAAATGAGCCATAGTTTCAATATAATAGCGCTCATCCTTATCCTTATTATCTTCAGGTAAAATCACTTCCAGTAGCAATTCATGTCCTGATTTACAGCATCCACGATATACATCCACAATCAGCTCATCCTGCTGTTGGCGCAGTTCTGCACGGTCTTGGGGATGATAAAAAACCAGACACTTAACAACATGTTCCAGTGGCCAATCTATTAGCTGGGAACCAATATTACCGTGTTCAAGCCGTAATGGCCTGGAACTAGGTAATTCTATGGGGCGGCCTATCCACCATCCCTGGCCGGTAATGATATTGAGCGCCTCCTGACCATATGTCGTATCAGCCAGAATGCCACTTTTATGCTCCAATCCAGACTCCAAAGCGGCTTGTTGCGCTGCTTGTAGCAACAATGTCTTAAGTTTTGGGATGCGCTCTTCACCAACACCGGCTTCACGGGCCATATCAGCCAATTGTTTGCGGTGGTCAAAGGCAAAAACACAAAGTTCAGGCCACTGTTGCTTACGGGTAGTCACCCGATGTAAATGATTAAGGCGGCTATCCTTGTCAGGGCGTGACACGGAATATTCGCGGCTAAGATAATCATCCAGTTCAATTTTTGTCGGCATCGCTGGAGCACAACCATGACGTGAAACAACTAGCGCCCCACAGGCATTGGCGTAGCGGCAGGCTTGCTCCCAGCCTTCATCATTCAGATAACCGCGCAGCAGGCCAGACATGAAGGCATCGCCAGCCCCTAATACGTTGAGAACCTCGACGCGCACACCAGAATGCAGTTTGATTGACTCCCAACGGGTGGGAATATCCCCTTCAAAAACAGAGCAACCTTGTGCTCCGCGCTTGCAAACCAGTGTCGCTGGCGTGGTTTTACGCACATTTTGCAGGGCTGTCAGCGTATCTGTGCTCCCCCCCGCAATGTGAAATTCTTCTTCTGTACCAACGATTAAATTGAAATGATGCAGTACTTCCTGCAATTCCTGCGTTACTTTTTGCGACTCTATGAAACGCGTTTCACCGTCTCCAAGTGAGGTCAGGCCCCATAATACCGGACGATAATCAATATCGAGCGCTGTGCGCAACCCATACTTATGGGCATATTCCAATGCTTTTAGCACTGCTGCTCGGGTATTCGGATGCGAAAGATGTGTACCCGTGATTGCCAGCGCGCGTGATGAAGCAATATATGTCTCGTCAATATCATCTGGCGTCAGGGCCATATCAGCGCAGTTTTCACGGTAAAAGATCAGTGGAAAAGTCTCTTGATCTTTAATACCCAGAATAACCAGACCTGTCAGCCGTTGTTTATCAGTAATAAGAAAACGGGTATCAGACCCAACACGCTGTAATTCCTCGCGTAGGAAACGGCCCATATGTTCATCGCCAACACGTGCCAGCATGCCTGACTTCAAGCCCTGAATTGCCGTGCCATAAGCAACATTACCTGATGACCCGCCTAAATATTTGGCAAATGTACTGGTATCTTCCAGCCGGGCACCAATCTGCTGCCCATAAAAATCGACGGCAATACGACCGATACATATGACATCCAGTACTTTGTGTTGTGTACCCATCCCCATTTCCTTCTGTATTAAACCAAGCCCCGACAGTGACCGATAAAATAAACCTGTAATGACATTTCTAAAACCAGTATGAGGAATAAAAATTTCAAGTTCAAGATTAAATGAAATTTATTCCCCAGTTGTGTGACGAAGATAAAAGCCTCATATCAGGTCTGAAAATGGGACTTACACCAAAAGCTTAGGCCGGTTATTGGCAGGGTTTTCGAGGTGTAATAAAGAAGAGTTAAAATCAAAATAGTATATTAATATCAATTAATTATGCGTTTTTATTGACGATTGGAAATGAACGGTCGATTGCATGGTAAGAGGGGGACGCGTTATTTCAGTGTTTCTGAGAATATTTGATCTTCATCGCAGAATGAAATGTTTCTTCTGTAATTTGATTTTATGAAAAAAATATTTGTTTATAATCCCTGCTATGTTTCCCCTTACTGTCGTCAGCCAGGCGAAAGCTAACAAGTCTGCTGCTTCTCTCCGGCATATGTATCTTCAGGGGCTGAACGTCACTTGGTCACCATGATGTAGCGCAACAGAGCAAAGGATGGGTAAATGAATAAGATTCGGCTAACCACTGCACAGGCATTAGTCCGGTTTTTGGACAACCAATACCTGCAAGTTGATGGTCAGGAAATCAAATTTATCAAAGGGATTTTTGCTATTTTTGGCCACGGTAATGTGCTGGGAATGGGGCAGGCGTTGGAACAAAACTGTGGCGATTTAGTGGTTCATCAGGGGCGGAATGAGCAAGGGATGGCCCATGCCGCTACCGGTTTTGCCAAACAAAAACTGCGCCAGCAAATTTATGCCTGCACCTCATCCGTCGGGCCGGGCAGCGCTAATATGATTACCGCCGCTGCAACGGCAACGGCCAATCGTATTCCCCTACTATTGCTCCCAGGCGACGTATTTGCATCCCGCCAACCGGACCCAGTGTTACAACAAATAGAACAATCTCATGACCTTAGCATCAGCACTAATGATGCATTCAAACCGGTTAGTAAATACTGGGATCGCATTACGCGGCCAGAGCAACTGATGAGCGCCTGTATTAATGCGATGCGGGTTCTGACTGATCCGGCAGAAACGGGGGCTGTGACACTGAGCTTGCCACAAGATGTGCAGGCTGAAGCCTATGACTATCCTGACTATTTCTTCCACAAGCGAGTTCATCACCTTGACAGACGCCCTGCCAGTGCCGCTATGCTGGCTGATGCCATTGCGTTACTGACCGCCAAACGTAAGCCCATTTTGGTATGTGGGGGAGGGGTGAAATACTCACAAGCCGGCCAGGCATTGCAACGATTTGCTGAATGTTTTGGTTTGCCGTGGGTAGAAACGCAAGCCGGTAAAGGCACTATCAGCTCAGAACATGAATTAAATCTTGGTGGTATTGGTGAAACCGGCTGCCTGGCTGCTAACACATTAGCAAAACAGGCGGATCTGGTGATCGGCGTTGGCACTCGCTATAGCGATTTCACCACGTCCTCTAAATGGTTATTCCAGAATCCAGACGTTTCATTCCTGAATATTAATGTCAGTGCCTTTGATGCCGGCAAATTGGATGGTTTGCAATTGTTGGCTGATGCGCGTGAGGCATTATCAGCATTGCATCAACAGCTTGGCACTACCGGTTATCAAGCCGGATGGGGGGATGAAATTGCTCGCATGCGCGCGGAACAATTAGCTGAAACGCGGCGGGTTTATCAAGTGCAATACCGCGCCGACGATTTCGTTCCTGAAATTAATGACCATTTGGACCGTGAACAGGTTTTTGCTGAATTTATCAATAAAACCGGCTCTTTCTTGACGCAAAGCCAAGTGCTGGGAGTACTGAATAACACATTACCTCCTGATGCCATCATTGTTGCGGCTGCGGGTAGTTTGCCCGGCGATTTACAGCGGGTGTGGCGTACCAAAGGGAGTAACGACTATCACGTCGAATACGGTTATTCGTGCATGGGTTATGAGGTGGGTGCCGCACTGGGTGTGAAGTTAGCTGAACCAGACAGGGAGGTCTACTCATTGGTTGGGGACGGCGCATTTATGATGCTGCATTCCGAACTGGTTACCTCTATTCAAGAGCGTAAAAAAATTAACGTTGTGCTGTTCGATAACATGACGAATGGCTGCATCAACAACCTGCAAATGGAACATGGCATGGACAGCTATGCCACAGAATTCCGCTTTCGTAATGAGGACACAGGCCAATTAGATGGCGGTCTTGTTCCGGTTGATTTTGCCATGCTGGCTGCCGCCTATGGCTGTAAAACATATCGTGTTTCTACCGAGCAACAGCTGATCGATGCATTAACCGATGCCCATTCGCAGGCAATTTCTACCTTGATTGACATAAAAGTGCTGCCAAAGACCATGGTACATAAATACCTGAGTTGGTGGCGGGTAGGGGTTGCTCAGGTTTCTGAAAGTGAACGAACCGATGCAGTGGTTCGTGAGCTGGAAAAAAATATCGCCAAAGCCCGTGATTACTAAGGCTAATTAAGCAGGCAATCAATGCGTTATACCCAATAGCTTTCAACACACAAAATGGCGGTACAGGGATGTGCCGAGTCATGAGGGCTGCCAACGCACCTGCAACTTGCAAGTTGAGCTGGATGTGAAGTCGTAAAACGAGCAGGTATCACCTGCAAACCGAAACTTCATGAGGAAAATAATATGTCGTTAAATATTGGTGTCATCGGAACAGGTGCTATCGGCCAGGATCATATTCGTCGTTGCAGTAAAGTTTTACAGGGCGCTCGTGTGGTTGCTGTAACGGATATCAATCAGCAGCATGCCACTAAAGTTATTCGTGATCTGGGTATTGAGGCGAATATCTATGCCGATGGGCATGAAGTGATTAATGCAAAAGAGGTGGATGCGGTATTAGTCACATCTTGGGGGCCGAGTCACGAAGAGTTTGTTCTGGCAGCCATTGCTGCGGGTAAATATGTATTTTGTGAAAAGCCGTTGGCGGTGACAGCTGAAGGGTGTAAGCGAATTGTAGAGGCTGAAGCCGCCAAGGGTAAGCGCTTGGTTCAGGTTGGGTTTATGCGCCCTTATGATCAGGGTTATCGCGCACTGAAAGATGTGATTACTCGTGGGGAAATCGGTGAACCCTTGATGCTGCATTGTGCTCACCGTAACCCGAGAGTCGGCGAGAATTACACCACCAATATGGCTATTACTGACACATTGATCCATGAGATTGATGTACTGCGCTGGCTGCTGGATGATGATTATGTCTCCGTTCAGGTTGTTTTCCCACGTAAAGCCAAACACGCTAAAGCGCATCTGAAAGACCCGCAGGTGGTGTTATTTGAAACGGCGAAAGGAACGCGTATAGATGTTGAAATCTTTGTGAACTGTCAATATGGCTATGATATTCAATGTGAAGTGGTAGGTGATACCGGTATTGCAAAATTACCAGAACCCTCATCCGTGCTGATGCGCAGCCAGGCACGGCTATCGCATGAAATACTGACTGATTGGAAAGACCGCTTTATTGATGCTTATGATGTTGAGTTACAAGCATTTATCAATGACGTTTTAGCTGAAAAACTCACCGGTCCTTCTGCCTGGGATGGTTTTGCTGCCGCCGTTACTGCGGATGCCTGTATTGCGGCACAGAATAGCGGTGAAATTGTTCCTGTGAGTTTGCCGCCACGACCTGATTTTTATAATAAATAACATCAAACTCTGCTGCCTGTGCGCTAGCTAGCCTGCTGCCGCATAGTCAGGTTTTTTGTTGCAAATGGAGTTTATCTCAAGCTTGCATGTATCTTGCGTGAAACGGGGGAGCGATGAAGATTGCATTTGATGTTGATGTCATTAAAGGCCTTGGTATCAGCAATATGGTTCGTCAAGTGGCAGAATGGGGATATGACTATATTGAACAATCACCGCATCCGCAGTTAAACCCATTTTATAAACACCCAAAAGCGGGCCGCGAAGTTGTTGCTGAATATAAGAAAGTACTAAAAGAAACCGGGGTGCAAATATCTTCCTTTATTGTGGTTTATCGTTGGGCTGGGCCACTCGAGGCAAGGCGGCAGGCTGCGGTGACCAACTGGAAGAGAATGATTGAAATTGCAGTTGAAATGGGTGTCTCTGTAATTAATACCGAACTTTCTGGCGATCCAAATGAGCCAGAAGTTTGCGAAGAGATGTGGTATCGCTCAATGGAAGAGTTATTGCCGATTATTGAGCGGGAAGGGATTCGGGTAGAGATTCAATCTCATCCGTGGGATTTTTGTGAAGAAAATAATGAAACCGCAGATTTAGTGAAATCACTCCGCAGCGATAATGTGAAGTATCTGTATAGCGTGCCCCATACCTTTTTCTACGATAAGGGCAAAGGAGACGTTGCCAGCATGCTGAAATATGCGGGTGTTGACCTTTCTCATGTATTGATTGCAGACACCATGAATCACACCAAGCATTGCCGTTATATTGTGAATCCACCAGGTGTTGATGCGGTTATTCATCAACATGTTGGTATTGGTGAAGGGGAAGTCGATTTCTCTGCCTTATTTCAAACTCTGCGCGATATGGATTTCGCTAATCGCACCTTTAAAGTCGGTGGTGAGTCAATTATTGCGACTTCTCTTTTTGGTTATCCAGAAAAAATGGTGCATCAGGCGGTGGCTACTCGCGAACGTATTGAGCGCGAATTGTTGGGGAAATAAAGTCGCCCGGCGGCCTCAGTTGCAAGTTCTCTTTAAGATTTTAAATAAAAACTTAGCCCAACGTTATTGACGTTGCAGTGAACAACGCCGCAGCTTCAAGCGCCAAAGGTATATTTTCCTGCATTAAAGACGGGCAATTAATCACATTTTAATTGTATTCATCTCTATAAATTGGATGTATCGCAGAGGTTTATTATGAATAAAGAACGTGTGAAGTTAGCAATCGCGCCAATTGGCTGGACCAATGATGATATGCCTGACTTAGGCAAAGAAAATACCTTCCAACAATGTATCAGTGAAATGGCTCTTGCCGGATTTACTGGTTGCGAGGTTGGTAGTAAATACCCGCGAGATCCTAACGTACTTAAACCTATGCTTGAGCTGCGCGGTATGCAGATTTGTAATGCATGGTTTAGCACTTTCTTTGCCGATGACCAGCGGACCAAGACCATTGATGAATTTATTAATCATATGAATTTCCTCCATATAATGGGCGCAAAAGTGATTGGTTGCTCAGAACAAAGTAAGAGCATTCAAGGGACGACGAAGGCAGTATTTGAAGAAAAACCACACTTCACTGATGTGCAATGGCAGCGAGTTGCTGATGGTTATAACGAATTAGCCAAGATTGCGGCAACCAAAGGTATGCAAGTCTGTTTGCACCACCATATGGGGACGGGGATCCAAACTACCGAAGAAATAGATCGTTATATGAGTATGGTTAACGACGATGTATATCTGCTCTTTGATACAGGTCATGCCTATGTTTCTGAGGGCAGCCAGGCGGCGATGCTGGCTATTTTGGAGAAATACCTGCCGCGTATTAATCATGTTCATTTAAAAGATGTGCGGGATGAAATAGTGGCTGATGTGAAAGCGAATAAACTCAGTTTCCTCGATGGGGTGAAAAAAGGCATGTTCACTGTACCGGGCGATGGGGTAATTGATTTCCGTCCGGTATTTAAATTGCTGGATGAAAAAGGCTATCAGGGCTGGATGGTAGTAGAGGCAGAGCAGGATCCGGCTATCGCTAATCCATTTGAGTATGCAGTAAAAGCCCGCCACTATATTAAAGAAACCGCGAGCATTTAGTCATATTCAGTTATGGCAGGGGATAGGCTGATACACTATCCCCTGAGGATTAGGCGGATATCTTGATTCGCCCCATATGATACGCATCGATATATTGGCCCTCGCGAAAAGCAAAGCGTGGGCTGGTACCTTCAATTTCAAAGCCAAACTTGCGGTAAAGCGCGATAGCCGCCAGATTATCGACAAACACTGTTAGCTCAATACGTTGTATATTCAACCAGTTATCACATAAATCAATCATGGCAGTCATTAATACACTGCCGATGCCTTGTCCACAGTAATTTGCATCAACGGCAATACCAAAAGTGGCGACATGCTTACGCCGTGCCCGTTGGTTGGCTTCGACAGTCAATTGCCCAACGATCTCCTCGTCAATACATGCCACCAGGCTATGCATCCCGGCGGGAAAATCTTTAATTCTTTTGGCCCACATCTCTTCAGAAGGTAGGGGAAGCTGTAACGTGTCGCGATAAACCTGTGGATGAGAAAATAACTGCCGCAAAGCGGGATAGTCGGTGAACTCCACATGGCGTATCTGCACATTTTCCATAAACATACCCTTACTCTTACTATTTGAATTACCTAATAAAATAGCGTTTTATTTACCTGAGTCAATAATATTGCAGGTGGTTAGAAAAAACACTTTACAAGTGAGAGTGATAATGATTATCATTGTCGTGCTTTCAGATGAGGCCATCAGTGTTTAGGTGTTCACATTACGAAGGCACGACATTGCTCACATTGCTTCCAGTGTTTACTTAGCCAGCCGGGTGCTGGCTTTTTTTTTGCCTATTTCGCACTGTTTGTTCGCTGCATCATTGGTTCGTAGGCAGTCATATCTCAAGTTCTCTCAACGTTTTCTTTCGCTAATTACTTCAAATTCAAATCATTTGTCTTTCAACTTATTAATCAGTCGAATTTTTTGAACAGAGGAGTGAGTTTTTTACGCTTTCATATTCTCCCGCGACATCTAGACTAAAGAAAACGTTGAGGAGAACTGAACATGATCTATTTACGCAAAGCAGAAGAACGTGGCCATGCTAATCACGGTTGGTTGGACAGTTGGCATACCTTCTCATTCGCTGATTATTACGATCCAGAATTTATGGGGTTTTCAGCACTGCGAGTGATTAACGAAGATGTGATCGATGCAGGTCAGGGGTTTGGTACCCATCCGCATAAAGATATGGAAATTCTGACTTATGTGCTGTCTGGTACTGTCGAGCACAAAGACAGTATGGGTAATAAAGAGCAGATCCATGCCGGTGAATTCCAGATTATGAGCGCAGGTACCGGTATCCGCCATTCAGAATATAATGGCCGTGACGACCAACCGCTGCATTTATACCAGATTTGGATTATCCCCAATAAGACAGGTTTGGAGCCGCGTTATGAACAGCAGATGTTTGATATCCCGCAAGGGCGGCAGTTGGTGTTATCACCGGATGCCCGCGATGGCTCGCTGAAAGTATTCCAGGACATGACACTCTGGCGCTGGGCACTGAAACGCGAGGAGCAGTCCATTTATCAGATTCAAGCAGAGCGCCGCATCTGGATACAGGTAGTCCGTGGTAAGGTCTCTATCAATGGGCATCATGCTGCGGCCAGCGATGCATTCGCTATCTGGGATGAAGCTGCACTTTCTATTCATGCTGATGAAGACAGTGAAATTTTGTTGTTTGATTTACCGCCAGTTTAAGTTTGACCATCTCATACCCTAATAATTCGAGTTGCAGGAAGGCGGCAATTGAGTGAATCCCGATGAGCTTACTCAGGTAAGTGATTCGGGTGAAAGAAAGCAGCCAACGCATATGCAGCTTGAAGTATGACGGGTATATGTAAAAAAGGGTATGTGCATCGCGCCATACCCTTTTCTTTGCTAGAATAGCATCCCATTTACCCAGCCTCAGTTCATTGATAATGAAGAAAAAAAGGCCAGTGCTCCAAGACGTCGCCGATATGGTTGGGGTGACAAAAATGACCGTCAGCCGGTATTTGCGTAATCCAGAACAAGTTTCTGCGCTTTTGCAGAAAAAAATCGCGCTGGCATTAGACGAACTGGGCTATATCCCCAACCGCGCCCCCGATATCCTGTCCAACGCGACCAGTCATGCCATCGGTGTATTGTTGCCGTCATTGACCAACCAGGTTTTTGCCGAGGTTTTGCGCGGCATTGAGAGTGTGACGGATGCACATGGCTATCAGACTATGCTAGCGCACTATGGCTATCAGAAAGAGCGTGAGGAGCAACGGTTAACCTCGTTACTCTCTTATAATATTGACGGCCTAATCCTCTCCGAACGTCACCATACCGCCCGTACATTGAAAATGATTGAGGTCGCGGGGATTCCAGTCATTGAGCTGATGGATTGTATTTCACCGTGTATTGATTTGGCTGTGGGCTTTAATAACTTTGAAGCGGCAAGGCAGATGACGCAGCAAGTTATCGCCAAAGGCCATCGCCATGTTGTCTATTTTGGTGCACGTCAGGATGAGCGTACCGTCATTAAGCAGCAAGGCTATGAGCAGGCGATGCGTGAATCCGGTTTGGTGCCGATGAGCGTGATGACCAGCCGTTCATCGTCATATTCGGCAGGTGCTGAGTTGTTGCGTGAAGCGCAAGCCAGTTATCCACTGATTGACAGTATTTTTTGTACCAATGATGACCTGGCAATTGGTGCTGTATTTGAGTGTCAGCGTCAGGGGTTATCTATCCCTTATGATATGGCAATAGCGGGTTTCCATGGTCACGATATTGGCCAGTCGATGGTACCTAAGCTGGCCAGTGTGCTTACCCCGCGTGAAAGAATGGGGCAAATTGGTGCCGAGCGTTTGCTGGCAAAACTGCGCGGAGAGGCGGTAGCGCCGAGGATGGTTGATGTCGGTTTCACCATCCTCCCCGGCGGCAGTATTTAAATCACAATGGTTTAGCTAAATAACTATTGCTGCCAGATGCTATATCACCATGGCTAATAACAGGCAACCGACCAGGCCGCAGACCGAAATAATGGTTTCCAGCACTGACCATGACTTAAAGGTTTCCACAATGGTCAGGTTAAAGTACTCCTTGAACAACCAAAAGCCCGGGTCGTTGACGTGAGAGAAAATCACGCTACCCGAACCGACGGCAATAACCATTAATTCAGGGCTGGCACCGGTGGTGGCAATGAGCGGTGCCACGATACCGCCAGCCGTAATCGCCGCCACTGTCGCAGAACCTAGCGCAATACGCAGTACGGCTGCGATTGACCATGCCATCAGAATTGGTGATAAACCGCTGCTATTCATCATGTTGGCAATATAATGATCGACGCCACTGTCGACTAAAACCTGTTTGAAAGCACCACCGCCGCCGATAACCAATAGCATCATTGCAATGATTTTGATGGAGTCGGTCACGGTATCCATCACTGATTCCATTGACCGGCCACGGTTTAAGCCAAAGGTGAAAATCGCTATCAATACAGCAATTAAGGTGGCGATCACCGGGTCACCGAAGAACTCCGCATAAGAGAGCACTGGGTGGCCTTTTGGCAAAATCATCTCTGCCACTGCCCGCAATGCCATCAAAATCACCGGAACCAGCGCTGTACAGACACTGACGCCAAAGCTTGGCATCTCTTCATCGGTGAAGGTTTTCGGGTTATACAATCCTTCTGGTACCGGTTTATCAATTCCTTTTAGGAAGCGCGCAAACACCGGGCCGGCCAGAATAACGGTCGGAATTGCCAGTAAAGTCCCGTACAGCAGCGTTTTACCCATATCCGCGTGGAAAATGGTCGCAATAGCCGTTGGGCCGGGGTGAGGAGGTAGAAAACCGTGGGTTACCGACAAGGCCGCGGCCATCGGCACACCGACATACAGCAGTGGGATTCGGGCGGACGCGGCGATACTGAATACCAGTGGCAGCAATAGCACAAAACCCACTTCATAAAACAGCGCAAAACCGACAGTAAAACCGGTCAGCACGACCGCCCACTGAATGTGTTTTTTGCCAAATTTATCAATCAGCGTGGTCGCAATTCGTTGAGCGCCCCCACAATCAGCCAGTAATTTACCGAGCATGGCACCAAAGCCCATAATCAGCGCCAGACTGCCTAACGTTCCGCCAACCCCAGCTTTGATTGAGCCGACGACTTTATCGACTGGCATCCCTTGCATGATACCTACCGCTAGCGCGACCAGTATCAGCGAGATAAATCCGTTCAGTTTGAAACGGATCATCAGTAACAGCAGCATGGCAACGCCAACCGCGACAATGACTAATGGCATAGTATTTCTCCAATAACTTTGGGTATTTCGTTTTTTGTTATGATTTGCGGTCAGCTTCTTTTTATCGTCAGTAGGGTCGGAAGATGGCCTTTGTGATAAAAATCACATCTTCATTTGTTACCGGTATCATGATACCGGTAACATGGTAAAATACGGAACCATAGAGAGCAGTAAAATTCCCATTCTGAGATAGAGATCAACATTATGGCAGGACATAGCATTATCGTGATGGGTGTATCGGGTAGCGGCAAAACCACGGTAGGAGAGGCTGTAGCCCGCCAAATCCATGCCAAATTTATTGATGGTGACGATCTGCATCCTCGTGCCAATATTCAGAAAATGGGCAGTGGGCATCCACTGAATGATGAAGATCGTATGCCGTGGCTGGAGCGTTTGAGTGATGCTGCCTACAGCCTGAATCATAAAAATGAAACCGGTATTATTGTCTGCTCAGCGCTGAAGCGCCGTTATCGTGATCGTCTGCGGGAAGGTAATCCGGGGATGGTGTTTATATATCTAAAAGGCAGTTTCGACGTCATCATGGAGCGATTAAAAGCCCGCTCCGGCCATTTTATGCCAACTGATCTGCTGAAAAGCCAGTTTGACGCGTTGGAAGAGCCAGGTTCAGATGAGCCAGATGTTCTCTGCGTCGATATTGATGCGGATATTGATAACGTGGTGCAGCGTTGTGTATTAGCACTGAAAAGTCGTAACTAAAGTGAGTTTATACCCAAGAGGGCGCGCCCCTCTTGGATTGCGCAATTGAGGCCAACCCTATTTGGTCAAATATGCCCGCACACCATCTAAAAACATCTGCGTAGATAGCATCACCAAAATTAACCCCATCAACCGTTCCAGCGCACTGACGCCTTTATTACCCAGCAGGCGCAGGAACAGATTCGACATCAGCAAAATCGCCGCAGACAACCCCCACGCAATCATCAACGCCAACACTAAATGGCTAATTTGATTAGGATATTGATGCGACAGTAGCATCAGCGTTGCCAGAATCGACGGACCCGCGACTAAGGGAATAGCCAGTGGTACTAAGAATGGCTCTTCCCCAGCCGATAACCCGGTAACGTTACTTTCTGGGGTGGGGAAAATCATCTTAATTGCGATTAAAAACAGAATAATACCACCCGATATCGACACCGTTTCAGTTCGCAGATTTAGGAACGCCAGAATCTTCTCGCCAGCGAATAGGAAAATCAGCATTAATATCAGCGCAATGAGCAATTCTCGAATCAATACGACTCGCCGGCGCTTAGGTTCCAGATGCTTGAGTACCGACATAAAAATCGGCAGATTTCCCAGTGGGTCCATAATCAAAAACAGCAGCACTGTTGCCGCAATCATCTCAGTCATTATTACCTCTAGGGACTGGCGTTTCCCGCCAATCAAAGCCACATATTAGGAAGATTGCTTTGAATCATTCTGGTATCGAATAAATTCACTTGCCACTTTGTCCATATTTTGTAAGGTGGTATCAGGTCTATCTTAGTCAGTCTGCCGTACCCTTACAGCGCGCAGTTATACAAGACAGGCATCCATTAATCGGTGTCACCTTCCAAGGCAGGACAGTAAACATGAAAAATGTTGGTTTTATCGGCTGGCGCGGTATGGTCGGCTCAGTACTCATGCAACGCATGATTGAAGAACGCGACTTTGACGGTATTCGCCCGGTCTTTTTCTCCACCTCGCAACATGGCCAGGCCGCGCCGACATTTACCGGCCAGCAAGGTACGTTGCAAGATGCTTATGATATTGATGCGCTGAGTGCATTGGATATTATCATCACCTGCCAAGGAGGAGATTATACCAACGAAGTTTATCCAAAGCTGCGAGAAATCGGCTGGAAAGGCTATTGGATCGACGCCGCTTCTTCTCTTCGTATGCAAGATGACGCAATTATTATTCTGGATCCGGTTAACCATAGTGTCATTCAACAGGGTTTAGATAAAGGTATCAAGACCTTTGCGGGGGGTAACTGTACCGTTAGCCTGATGCTGATGTCTTTGGGTGGTTTGTTTGCTAATAATTTGGTTGAGTGGGCATCAGTTGCCACTTATCAGGCAGCATCCGGTGGTGGCGCGCGCCATATGCGTGAGTTGCTGACTCAGATGGGTATGCTACATGCTGGCGTGGCTAAAGAGTTGCAAGACCCGGCCTCTGCCATTTTGGATATTGAACGTAAGGTCACTGCTGCAACCCGTAGTGGTACCTTGCCGACTGATAACTTTGGCGTACCGCTGGCAGGTAGCCTGATCCCGTGGATCGACAAACAACTGGATAATGGTCAGAGCCGCGAAGAGTGGAAAGGCCAGGCTGAAACTAACAAAATTCTGAACACCAGCAGCGTCATTCCAGTAGATGGTCTGTGCGTGCGCATCGGTGCGCTGCGTTGCCATAGCCAAGCCTTTACGCTGAAACTGAAAAAAGACGTGCCATTGCCAGAAATTGAGCAAATGTTGGCAACGCACAATGACTGGGTTCGTGTTATCCCGAACGACCGCGAGCTGAGCATGCGTGAACTGACTCCGGCTGCGGTAACCGGTACATTGAATACCCCGGTTGGCCGCCTGCGTAAATTGAATATGGGGCCGGAGTATCTCTCCGCCTTTACTGTAGGTGACCAGTTGCTATGGGGCGCGGCAGAACCATTGCGCCGTATGCTGCGCATCTTGATGTGATTGGTTATTAAGAGTAATAACCATAAAGCCCTGATCTTATGGTCAGGGTTTTTTTATATGATTAACACGGCTTTTTTGTATCCCTCGATGTGTCAGCAACTACGTTGCACGCCACCCGATACGGGCTTCGCACTACAGCAATTGGCTGATATTCAGCTCTTCCATTAAACGATAGTTATCTGAATAATCCACTGGGATGGCAATGACTGCCGGGCCTAATACATCCATAGCTTGATGCAATTTATGGGATAATTCGTCAGCAGATTCTACGGCAAAACCTTTCGCACCAAAGGATTCGGCGTACATTTTGAAATCAATCGGGCCAAAGCTAACTCCCGATGGCCGATGGTATTTTTTCTGCTGCTGTATTTCCACCATGTTGTAACCGTTATCGACCCAAATAATATGCAGTAAATTGCTTTTCAGGCGCACCGCAGTTTCTAGCTCCATACTCGATTGCATAAAACCGCCGTCACCTGATACGGATACGACCTTTTGATGTGGGTTCACCAGTGCGGCGGCAATGGCCCATGGCAGTGCAACACCCATAGTCTGTTGACCGTTTGACATCAAAATTTGACGGGTGCGGAAGCTGTAAAGATAGCGGGCAATCCAGATGTGAAAGCTCCCCATATCGACACATAGGGTCACGTCACTATTAACAATATTCTGCATTGCCCGGACTAAACGCAGCGGATGAATAGCGAAACCACTCATATGGTCAGCCCGGAGGGCCAAGTCTCGTCGTTGGCGGCAGCGCTCTTCCAATACCGCCTGTGTTGCCAATGTTAATATTAACGGGCCATGTATCCGGGGGGCTAATGCATCTATGGTAGCGGCAATATCGCCCAATAACTCTTTTTCCGGTTGATAGGCTGCATCTATTTCGGCGGGTAAAATATCCAGATGTATCAGTGTTGCCTGGCCGTTGTTCCATAGCGCTGGGTCATATTCCACAGGGCTATAACCGATGGTGATAATCACATCGGCTTGTTGTAGTAACTTGTCGCCAGCCTGATTATTAAACAAGCCCACCCGCCCGGCAAAATGATCAAAGTGCGCCTGATCAACCACCCCTGCGGCTTGATAGGTGCTGGTGACCGGTATTTTGCTATGGTGAAGTAAACGCCGAATGGCTTGAGCGTTTGCCGGCTGACTGGCCATCAATCCAAGGAGCAAAATGGGATTTTTAGCGTTGTTAATCAACTTAGCCACGGCAGTAATCTCATCCAAGGGTGCACCGCCATTGTGTGGACATGGTTGATGAATCAATGCCTGGCTGGTCACAGGGTTATTGAGGATATCTTGCGGCAGGCTAACAAAGGCCGCGCCCGGCCGACCAAATTCAGCGGTTCTAAAGGCATTACCCAGGACTTCTGACAGCGCCGCAGAGGCCGTCACCTCCGCACTAAACTTAGTTATCGGGCGAAAAATACTCACAGTATCCATACTCTGGTGAGTTATTTTCAGGCTATCGGCTCGTTTTACCGCGCCGCCCAGTGCCACCACTGGATCCCCTTCAGAGGTTGCTGTTGCCAGCCCGGTGACTAAGTTGGCGCAACCCGGCCCTGAGGTTACCAATGCCACGCCTGCTTTACCGGTTAGCCGGCCGATGGCCGCAGCCATGAAAGCCGCATTCGCTTCGTGGCGCACCACAATCGTTTGAATGCTGGAATCTTCCAGTGAATTAAATACTCGATCAATTTTAGCGCCGGGAATACCGAACACCTGCTTTACACCTTGCTGCTCTAAATGATTAACCACCAGATCAGCCCCGCACTGCCAAGCCTGAGTATGCGTTTCATTGGTCATGATGTGTTGTCCTCTATGGTTGATTTAGCCGCTATTAATTGATGTTTTACCGCCGGTTAACTTTCTACCGCGCGGATGGCGTTATTGAGATTTTGCGGGGAGAGATTGGCCTGGAGAAAATCAGCTTCCTGCGGCAGATCGATTACCAGTTTGGCCACGGTGCCGAAGGTCAGAACACCCTTTTCCAATTGGTAGTCGAGCACATGGCCACCGCCATTGCGGGTGTCAGTAATAAAATGCTCGTGGTAGCCAGCAACATTTATTCCTTGGGTATAGTCTGGGCTGCGAAAACCGATGATCACGCCATTTTGATGGGTGAAATCAAACGTCGGTTGCTCGGAGATGGCTTCAAGCATGGGTTTATAGGGGCGCTGTTGGCAGGGAACGGTGCGGGTTTCAACGTGGCTGAAGGTGCCATCAATACGCAGAGCACAAAACAGATTATCTGTTTTGGTAAGGTCATCAATCACATTATGGAGCTGCTTTCTGCTTATTTTATGTTCGAAACTGCGTTTTTCTGTCGGCTGAAAAAACGTCATTACTGCGAAAGGTGTCTTCTGTTCTGGTTGTGCTGAACGGGCGCTGCCATCGGATCGTAATTGATAAATTTTACTGTTTAGTGCGACTAATTCACCATCAAGATTGTTAAATGTTCCTAATCCAAAATCACCGTGTTTCAGTAGTTCTGCCATGGTGATTTGGCCTTCATAAACCCCACTAATTAGCGCGCTCATTAGTGATGTTTGATAAATAATGCACTCAGAATGCTTTTCTCTATAGGCAATAAAGCTTTTTACAATCTCTTGAGTACATGAACAATGCGATGTTATTGATTTAGTCATCTCTCTCTCCGTCTTACCTGTAACATAAATTATATTTATATTTACGTATAAGGTTGACGCTGAAAGAACATAAGTACCAATATAGGAATCCCACTTTTTTGATATCAATAATATATGGAACTACGTTATCTACGATATTTTGCTGCGGTTGCTTCAGCCCGCCATTTCACCCGGGCGGCTGAAAAGCTGGGTATCTCTCAGCCACCACTAAGTCAGCAAATTCAAAAGCTAGAGCGGGAGATCGGGACACCACTGCTACGTCGGCTCACGCGCGGTGTTGAACTGACTGATGCAGGGAAAGCGTTCTATGTGGATGCCTGTCATATATTGACGCTTACGGATGAAGCGATAGAGCGAGCTAAAAGTATCGCGCGCGGGGAGACGGGTAAGTTGCGGGTAGGTTTTGCCAGCTCGACAGCCTTCCAGCCCTTGGTATTGCGCCTACTCCACGCCTATCGGGATAAATATCCTGAGGTGATATTGTCACCCAGTGAAAAGACCATGCCGGTGTTAATGAATGATTTGCATAACGAACGCATTGATGTGGCTTTTATCCGTCAGCCATGTGATGCCAGTAATGAATTCACCTGTAAGGTGCTGGTGGAGGAAGATATGTTGCTGGTACTGCCCCATAACCATCAGTTGCATCGCTGCCCACAAATCAATCTGCAAGCGATACAGCATGAAAAGCTGATTACTTTCCCTCGCGAAGTGGCTCCCGGATTGTTTGATACCATTATCAGCGCTTGCTACCGTGCCGGATTTAAGCCGGAGCTGGGGCAACAATCCCCCCAGTTGGTGTCTGCCATAGGGATGGTGTCGGCAGGCTTTGGTTTTACTATCGTGCCTCGCTCACTGACAACTATTCAGACGAATAATATTACTTATCATGAGATTGACGATAGTTTGCTAAAAACCAAGATTACACTGGCATGGCGGCGGCATGAGCGCTCTGCCGCGGTACTTAATATGGTGAGTATCATTGCCCGCACGGGTAAGTAATTAACCGTTGTTAACCCTCACTCGCGGTGATAAAGGGCAATTTAAGTGTAATGCGCGTGAATTTATCTGCCTCGCTTAGGGCGGTGACACCATATTCGTTGCCATAGCGGACTTTAATTCGCCGGTCTACCAGATTCATCCCCAGCCCATCGCCGTTTGGTTGCGGTTGATACAAACCAGCATTGTCTTCCACTTCCAGTATCAACGTATTGCCCTCGAGCTTACCGTGCAAGGTGATGCGCCCGTTATTGAACATCTGCGCTATGCCGTGTTTGATGGCATTTTCGACCACGGGTTGCAGGGAAAAAGCCGGTAAACGCGCTTCCATCAATTCATCAGGTAATGAGATCTCAACGGAGAGGCGGTCGGCAAAACGTGCCTTTTCTATTTCCAGATAAGCATTCACATGTTCAATTTCATCGCTCAGCGTGACCACATCATGGCTGCGCTTGAGGTTCTTACGGAAAAATGTCGACAAAGAAAGCACTAGCTTGCGGGCATGGTCTGGATTACGGCGGATTACTACTGACAGGGTATTCAGTGCGTTAAAGAGGAAGTGAGGATTTACTTGCGCGTGCAGTAGCTTGATTTCTGATTGTGCCAATAGCTGTTTCTGTTGTTCAAATTCACCCGCCAGAATCTGGGCGGACAGCAGGTGAGCAATACCTTCACCCAATGTGCGGTTGATACTGGAGAACAATTTACTTTTTGGTTCATACAGCTTGATGCTGCCAATCACCCGATGCTCTTCACCGCGTAGTGGGATAACTAACGTGGAACCCAGTTTGCAATTAGGTGAAATAGAGCAGGTATAAGGGACGGCATTGCCATCGGCATAAACCACCTGATTCAACTCAATCGCCCGGTGGGTATGGTCTGAGGTGATAGCACTCCCCACAAGGTGATGGTCGGCGCCAGTACCGATAAATGCCAGCAGCTTCTCGCGGTCGGTAATTGCCACCGCGCCAACGCCCAGCTCCTCATACAAGATACGCGCCACCCGCATACTGTTTTGTTGGTCAAAACCATGGCGTAGTTGCCCCTCCGCCCGTGCGGCAATTTGTAATGCTTTGGCTGAGAAGGCGGTGGTGTATTTTTCGAAAATAGCCCGCCGGTCCAATAAGATACGCATAAACATGGCAGCACCAATGGTATTGGTGATCATCATCGGCAGGGCAATGTTTCCGACCAACTCGACAGCTTCATGGAATGGGCGAGCAACGGCCAAAATAATTAACATTTGCAGGACTTCAGCGACCAGCGTAATGCCTGCAACCACCAGCGGCTGGAACAGCAAGTCAAGGCGGTTTTTACGTATCAAATAGCTGTGGAGGAAGCCACCCAATAGCCCTTCAGCGACGGTAGACAACATACAGGCGGTGGCGGTCATCCCACCCATGGAGTAACGGTGCAACCCACCCGTCAGCCCTACCAGAAAACCGACCGATGGCCCCCCCAAAACACCACCTAACACAGCGCCGATAGCACGGGTATTGGCGATGGAGTCCTCAATATGCAGACCAAAATAGGTGCCCATGATGCAAAACATGGAAAACGTGAGATAGCACACCAGTTTGTGGGGCAGCCGAATGGTAACCTGCATTAACGGAATAAACAGCGGTGTTTTACTTAACAGATAGGCGATCACCAGATACACACACATCTGTTGTAGCAGGGAGAAAATCAGTTCGGCTTGGCTTACGCCCATATTGATAACCACAAATGCTAATTCTTGCCGCTATTGTAACCACATTTAGCCGCAGAAAGTTTTAACCGTCACCCCTTTTAAGCAAAAAGGGCCTTATATGGGCAAACGTCAGCTCAGTTCCCTGTTTTGGGCATTTCTACTGGCCGATGTTATCCGCACTGTTTTTACGTCTTAACTTAGGGTTTTACGTCATTCACGCACGCCTTACGCCGTTTAAACACTGTTTTTTTTGCTAATTCATATGAGAAAAAATTTCATTAATAGTAAGCCGATTTTTTTGGCGGCCTTTGACTATGCTTATAGTTTGGGTAAGAAAAGTTAACTGACGAGCTTTTACTGTCAGAAAATGAGTATTAGGGCATTAAATCAACTAATTGGTTAATCATTGACCTTAGTCACTCTTTAAACGCTAAATGGATTGCATGATGAAAAGGTCGGTTCTGCTGTCAGAGTTCAGAATTTGGCTCAAAATCATGCCGTTAATCATAGGAAGAAATCATGCCAGTACTTCCCGATCGTCAGGTGATTAATCAGATTATTTCCGGCCATTATGCCGATCCCTTTTCCATTTTGGGTATGCACCAAACTGCGCAAGGGTTACAGATATGCGCTTTGCTGCCAGATGCAAAAGAAGTCTGGCTGGTCGAAACGGAAAGTGGGCGTAACATTGCTCAGTTGACCAGTGAAGACCCGCGCGGTTTTTTCATTGCGAAGCTTCCTCGTCGTAAAAGCCCGTTTCGTTATCAATTAGCGGTTACTTGGCAAGACAGTCCCCAAATCATCGAAGATCCTTATCGATTCGGGACGTTATTGCAGGATATTGACAGTTGGTTATTGGCCGAAGGCACCCATCTACGCCCTTATGAACGTCTGGGCGGGCATTTAATGAGCCTTGATGGAGTCGCGGGGGTCAGTTTTGCCGTTTGGGCACCTAATGCCAAACGAGTGTCTGTGGTGGGGGAGTTTAACTTTTGGGATGGTCGCCGCCACCCGATGCGGTTACGGCGCGAAAATGGTATTTGGGAGCTATTCCTGCCCGGTGTACAAGCCGGCCAGTTGTATAAATTTGAGATAATAGACAGTAATGATCAGGTGCGCTTAAAAGCGGACCCTTATGCATTTGAAGCTCAGATGCGGCCAGAAACCGCCTCGTTGGTCAGCCCGTTACCTGAAGTGGTACAAAATACGCCAGCAAGACAGAAAGCCAATGATTTGCGCTCACCGGTTTCTATCTATGAAGTCCATCTCGGTTCATGGCGCCGCCATACCGATAATAACTATTGGCTCAGTTATGGCGAGTTGGCTGAGCAATTGGTTGAATACGTTAAATACATGGGGTTTACCCATGTCGAGCTGCTGCCGATTAACGAACATCCATTTGATGGCAGCTGGGGTTATCAGCCGCTCGGGTTATATGCACCGACCCGCCGCTTTGGTACTCCGCAGGATTTCAAAGATTTTGTTGCCGCATTCCATACCGCGGGGATTAACGTCATCCTTGATTGGGTTCCCGGCCACTTCCCGAGTGATGAACACGGGCTCATGCAGTTTGATGGCACCTCGTTGTATGAATATGCCGATCCGCGCGAAGGCTATCACCAGGATTGGAATACCCTGATTTATAACTATGGTCGTAATGAGGTCCGTAATTATTTGGCTGGCAATGCGTTTTACTGGATGGAACGTTTTGGTATCGATGCATTGCGTATTGATGCCGTGGCTTCGATGATTTATCGCGATTATAGCCGTGCTGAAGGGCAGTGGGTGCCTAACTATTATGGCGGGCGTGAAAATCTGGAAGCGATTGCTTTCCTGCGTTACACCAATCACACCATCGGCGTTGAGCGCCCTGGCGGTGTGACGATGGCGGAGGAATCGACCGATTTTCCTGGCGTGACATTACCGCCCGATGCCGGTGGATTAGGGTTTAACTATAAATGGAATATGGGTTGGATGCATGACACGCTCAATTACATGCAGTGTGATCCGATTCATCGCAAGTACCACCATAATCTGATGACTTTCGGGATGTTGTACGCCTATACCGAGAACTTTATCTTGCCTATCTCCCACGATGAAGTGGTGCACGGTAAGCGCTCGGTGCTCGATCGTATGCCGGGGGATGCCTGGCAGAAATTCGCCAACCTGCGTGCCTATTACGCGTTTATGTGGGCGCATCCCGGTAAAAAACTGCTGTTTATGGGCTGCGAGTTTGCGCAGGGGCGCGAGTGGAATTTCGATACCAGCCTGGACTGGCATTTACTGGATGATGAAAATGGCTGGCACCGTGGCGTGCAGCGTTTTGTTCGTGACCTGAACCACTGCTATCAACAACATGCGCCACTCTATGAATTGGATTATCAGCCCGATGGCTTTGAATGGCTGGTGGTAGATGACCACGAAAACTCAGTGTTTGCTTTCTTGCGCCGTGATGCGAATGGTGGCGAACTGATTGCCATCAGTAATTTCACACCGGTGCCGCGTTATGACTACCGTGTGGGCATTCCGCAGGCAGGGCATTATCGGGAAGTACTTAATTCTGACTCTGAGTTTTACCGTGGCAGCAATCTGGGTAATCAGGGGGGGATCCATAGCCAGCATGTCGGTAGCCATAACCACGCGCACTCATTGTTGTTAACACTACCGCCACTGTCGACTATTTACCTGTTACGGGAGGGGTAGGATGACTGGCCTTACCCGTGGTTCCCCGACACCGATTGGTGCCCATTTTGATGGGGCTGGGATAAATTTCACGCTGTTTTCAGCCCATGCTGAACAGGTCGAACTGTGTCTGTTTGATGACAATAACCAAGAGTTGAGGATTGCCTTGCCCGCCCGCAGTGGTGATATCTGGCATGGTTATCTGCCTGGAGGTAAACCGGGGCAGCGCTATGGTTATCGGGTCAGCGGGCCATTTGACCCACAACAAGGACATCGTTTTAACCCACATAAATTATTGATAGACCCCGGTGCCCATGCATTAGATCGCAAAGTGGCGGATGATCCAAGCTTGGAGGGGGGGGTTAATCAGCCCGATGAGCGCGACAGTGCTGCCGCCTTACCTAAGTGCATTGTGGTACATGAAGAATATGACTGGCAGGAGGATAAGTCACCGGCTATTCCTTGGGGCAATACCGTGATTTATGAAGCCCATGTACGCGGCTTAACCAAACTGCACCCTGATATTCCGGCTGACCTGCGTGGTAGCTATGCGGCGTTAGCTCATCCCGTCATGATTACCTATTTGCAAGACATGGGCATTACCACACTGGAGTTGTTACCGGTGCAATTCCACGTCGATGAACCTCGTTTACAGAAGATGGGACTGGGTAATTATTGGGGCTATAACGTGCTAGCGTCTTATGCCGTTGATCCTGATTATGCCTCGGGCCGTGACGGCATATCTCCGCTGCGAGAGCTACGGGATGCGGTCAAAGCGTTACATAAAGCGGGTATCGAAGTGATTCTCGATGTGGTGTTCAATCACAGCGCCGAATTGGATATTTTTGGCCCAACCCTGTGCCAGCGCGGTATCGACAATGCTAGCTATTACTGGCTCACTCCTGACGGTGAATACGACAACATGACTGGCTGCGGCAATACGCTGCGGCTTAATCATCCTAATGTCATGCAGTGGGTTATCGACTGCCTGCATCATTGGCTCGATAGCTGCCATGTTGACGGCTTCCGCTTTGATCTTGGTACCGTTCTGGGCCGCACGCCGGCTTTTGACCAACATGCCCCTTTATTTACCGCGCTGGCTGCCGATGAGCGGCTGCGTGCCTGCAAAATGATTGCCGAGCCTTGGGATATTGGTCTGGGAGGCTATCAACTGGGTAACTTCCCTACCGGTTTTAGTGAATGGAATGACCAGTATCGTGATGCGATGCGCCGTTTCTGGTTAAGGGATGACTTACCGCTGGGACTATTTGCTCAGCACTTTGCCGCTTCAAGCAATCTTTTCCAACAGCGGGGGCGTTTGCCTTCCGCCAGTATCAATCAAATTACCGCCCATGATGGTTTTACTTTGCAGGATTTGCTGTGTTTTAACCAAAAGCACAATCAAATCAATGGTGAGGAAAACCGTGATGGCAGTGATAACAATCTTAGTAATAATTTTGGTAGCGAAGGGTTGGTGGCTGATGAGGCTATCTGGCAACGGCGTAAGTCTTGTCAGCGGGCATTGTTGGCCAGCTTATTACTCTCGCAGGGAACGCCAATGTTACTGGCCGGTGACGAGCATGGTCACAGCCAGCAAGGTAATAACAATGCATATTGTCAGAACAACATCCTCACCTGGCTCGACTGGGGCAGTGCGGATCGTTCATTAATGACATTTACCGCCGATCTTATCCGGTTACGCCAGCAAATTCCGGCCCTGATTAAGGACGCATGGTGGCAGGAGGGTGATGGCAATGTGCAATGGCTGGATAGTCAGGGGCAAGTGCTGAGTGATGCAGCTTGGGAACATGGCTGCCAGAAACAGCTGCAAATTCTGTTGTCTCAGCGCTGGCTGGTGGTGATTAACGCCACTGGTCAAGAATGTGAAATACAGTTACCTACGGGGGAATGGGAGGTTATCCCTCCTTTTGGGCCGTCAGATCAGATGGAATCATTCACCGTATGGAACGGAGCCGCGCATGACATTTGCGTGCTCGTACTGAAATCTTAAGGAGTCAGCCATGGTTAAATTCGAAAATAAAGACCCATTGATGTTAGCCAGACAATTACCGAATAAATCTGTAGCGCTGATTCTGGCCGGAGGTCGTGGTTCTCGTCTGAAAGATTTGACCGCCACCCGTGCCAAACCGGCGGTACATTTTGGCGGCAAGTTCCGTATCATCGATTTTGCGCTATCTAACTGCCTGAATTCAGGTATCCGCCGTATCGGTGTCATCACCCAGTACCAGTCTCATACTCTGGTGCAGCATATTCAACGTGGCTGGTCATTCCTCAACGAGGAGATGAACGAGTTTGTTGATTTATTGCCTGCCCAACAACGTTTGAGCACCGAGCATTGGTACAAAGGTACTGCGGATGCGGTTTATCAAAACCTGGATATTATCCGCCGCTATGAGGCGGAATATGTGGTCATTCTGGCCGGTGACCACATCTACAAGATGGATTACTCGCGCATGCTCATCGACCACGTAGAGAAAGGCGCTGAGTGCACCGTTGCTTGTATCCCGGTACCCATTAACGAGGCCAATGAATTTGGGGTAATGGAGGTGGACGAGGATTACCAGATAACGGCTTTCTTTGAAAAACCTGCGAACCCGCCTTCAATGCCTGGACGGCCTGATATGGCGTTAGCCAGTATGGGGATCTATATTTTTAATGCCAATTATCTGTTCAAGTTATTAGAAGAAGATATGAATACCCCTGGCTCTACCCATGATTTTGGTAAAGATTTGATTCCCAAACTTACCGAACAGAAGGCGGCTTGGGCACATCCGTTTGATCTCTCCTGCGTGACCTCCAATGCCGAATTGCCACCTTATTGGCGTGATGTTGGGACATTGGATGCCTACTGGCGGGCCAACCTGGATTTGGCATCGGTTACACCAGAGCTGGATATGTATGACCGTGCCTGGCCAATCCGTACCCATATGGAGCCGTTGCCGCCGGCTAAGTTTGTTCAGGATCGCTCCGGTAGCCATGGCATGACCATGAACTCGCTGGTCTCCGGTGGCTGTATTGTTTCTGGCTCGGTAGTGGTGCATTCGGTGTTGTTCCCTCGGGTTCGGGTGAACTCGTTCTGTACCATTGATTCCACGGTATTGCTGCCTGATGTCAATGTTGGTCGCTCGTGCCGTTTACGCCGCTGCATTATTGATCGCGCCTGTCACATACCTGAAGGGATGGTTATCGGGGAGAACGCCGATGAAGATAGCGCCCGTTTTTATCGTTCGGAGGGCGGGGTGGTGCTAGTGACCCGTGCGATGCTGGCGAAATTAGCCGTCAACGTCAAATAGGGCTATTTTATTTATCCGATAGGTGTCAGGAGTCACGATGCGGGTCTTACACGTATGTTCTGAGCTATTTCCTTTGTTGAAAACAGGGGGATTGGCTGATGTTGTTGGCGCTTTACCTGCCGCACAAATTGCTGAAGGGGCCGATGTTCGGGTCATGCTACCGGGCTTCCCTGATTTGCGTCGTGGAATACCAGACACCGTGCTGGTTAGGGAGATAGACACCTTTGCCGGACGGGTTTCTCTGCGCTACGGCCATTATCAGGGCATTGGTATCTATCTTATTGATGCTCCGGGGTTATATGACCGCGCTGGCAGCCCTTATCACGACCAGTCGTTGCATGCTTACGCCGATAACTATCGCCGCTTTGCCTTGCTGGGATGGATGGCGTGTGAGCTGGCCTGCGGGCTGGATGGTTTCTGGCGTCCCGATGTGGTGCATGCCCATGATTGGCACGCTGGGCTGGCCTGTGCTTATCTGGCGGCGCGTGGTAGACCGGCACGATCAGTATTTACCGTCCATAATCTGGCCTATCAGGGGCTATTTGCCGGGTACCATTTGGCTGAGTTACAACTCCCCGCCGCATTTTTCCAAATGTACGGGTTGGAGTTCTACGGTCAAATTTCCTATCTGAAAGCTGGGCTGTTCTTTGCTGATCATGTCACTACTGTCAGCCCGACCTATGCCAAAGAAATTACCCAACCTGCTTTTGGTTACGGCATGCAAGGGCTGCTGCAAGAACGAGCCAGTCAGGGGCGTTTGACCGGCATCCTCAATGGGGTGGATAGCGCCATTTGGGACCCACAGAGCGATACCTTGCTGCACGCCTGCTATGACATAGAGAACCTGCAGCAGAAAGCGGTGAATAAAGTGCATCTGCAAACCACGATGGGGTTGGAGGTGACGGATAAGAAACCTATTTTTGCCGTGGTCAGTAGATTGACCGAGCAAAAAGGGTTGGATTTGGTGCTGGAGGCTTTGCCTGAATTACTGAAACTAGGTGGGCAACTGGCGGTCTTGGGGGCGGGGGATGCCATTCTACAAGAGGAGTTTTTGGCGGCAGCGGCAGACTATTCCGGCCAGGTTGGGGTACAAATTGGTTATCACGAGGCATTTTCTCACCGAATTATTGCCGGTGCGGATGTGATTCTGGTGCCTAGCCGTTTTGAACCTTGTGGGTTAACGCAGTTGTATGGTTTGAAATATGGCACTTTGCCACTGGTCCGGCATACGGGCGGGTTGGCAGATACCGTGGTGGATTGCGCGCTGGAAAATCTGGCGGATGGCAGCGCCTCGGGGTTTGTGTTTGATGAATGCGATGCGCAGGTATTGGTGCGGGCAATTCGCCGTGCTTTTGTTCTGTGGAGCCGGCCAAAACATTGGCGTCATGTTCAGCGCCATGCAATGGGGTTGGACTTTGGTTGGCAAGTAGCTGCTGGTCAATATCTGTCACTTTATCGGCGTCTCTAGTTGTCGATTTGTTGTAACCACGAATTGGGAAAACCGTTATGACATCACCGTTCAGTTATACCTCACCCGTTGTCAGTGTGGATGCGCTGAAACACTCGATTGCCTACAAATTGATGTTTATTGTCGGCAAAGATCCCTCGATTGCGACTCAGCACGATTGGCTGAATGCGACATTATTTGCGGTACGGGATCGGATGGTAGAACGCTGGCTACGCTCTAACCGCGCACAATTATCACAAGACGTTCGTCAGGTTTACTATCTGTCGATGGAGTTTTTATTGGGGCGAACCCTCTCTAATGCACTGTTATCTATGGGTATTTATGAAGATATCGAACAGGCGCTGGATGAGATGGGCCTCAATCTGTCAGAGCTGTTGCAAGAAGAAAACGACCCTGGGCTTGGCAATGGTGGCTTAGGCCGTCTGGCGGCGTGTTTTCTGGACTCACTGGCAACACTGGCACTACCGGGCCGTGGCTACGGCATCCGCTACGAATATGGCATGTTCAGCCAGAAAATAGTGGATGGCCAACAGATGGAGTCGCCAGATAACTGGCTGGAATATGGTAATGCCTGGGAATTCCCACGCCATAATACCCGCTATAAAGTGCGCTTCGGTGGCCGAATTCAGCAGGAAGGCAGCAAAACTCGCTGGCTGGAAACCGAAGAAATCCTCGCCTGTGCTTATGATCAAATCATCCCTGGCTTTGATACGGATGCAACTAATACACTGCGCTTATGGTCTGCGCAGGCCAGTAATGAAATCAATTTGGGCAAATTCAATCAGGGTGATTACTTTGCTGCGGTTGAAGATAAAAACCATTCAGAAAACGTATCACGAGTGTTGTATCCCGATGATTCTACCTATTCCGGCCGTGAATTACGTTTGCGACAAGAGTACTTTTTAGTGTCGGCGACGGTACAGGATATCCTCAGCCGCCACTGGACCATGCATCAGACGTTCGATAATCTGGCAGATAAGATTGCTATTCATCTCAATGATACTCACCCGGTCCTTTCCATTCCTGAAATGATGCGTCTGTTGATCGACGAACATAAGTTCAATTGGATGGATGCGTGGGACGTGGTGCAGCAGGTGTTCTCATACACCAATCACACGCTGATGACCGAAGCGCTGGAAACTTGGCCAATTGACATGATTGGCAAAATCTTACCGCGCCATCTGCAAATCATTTTTGATATCAATGATCACTTCCTCAAACTGGTGCAGGAACAATATCCGTCTGAACCAGAACTGTTGCCACGAGTCTCTATTATTGATGAAACCCATGGGCGGAAGGTCCGTATGGCATGGCTTGCGGTGATCGCCAGCCATAAAGTTAACGGTGTGTCTGCTTTGCACTCTGAACTCATGGTGCAGTCACTGTTTGCCGATTTCGCTCACATTTTCCCTAATCGCTTCTGCAATAAAACCAATGGGGTGACGCCACGGCGCTGGCTGGGGTTGGCTAACCGACCACTGGCTACGGTATTGGATGAGAGTATTGGTCACAATTGGCGGACTGATCTGAGCCAACTCAGTGAGCTGGAAAAAAACCTCGATTACCCCAGCTTCTTGCAGGCATTGCAAAAGGCCAAGCTGGAGAACAAAAAACGGCTGGCGGCTTATATTGCTGAAAAATTGAATATTGTGGTCAATCCGGGCGCGTTGTTTGATGTGCAAATCAAACGTATTCATGAGTACAAACGACAATTGCTGAATGTGTTGCATGTTATCACCCGCTATAACCGTATTCTCGAAGCACCGAATGAGAAGTGGGTGCCGCGCGTGGTAATTTTTGCCGGTAAAGCGGCATCAGCGTATTACAATGCTAAGCAAATCATTCGATTGATCAACGACGTAGCGAAGGTAATCAACAATGACCCTCGGATTAATAACCTACTGAAAGTAGTATTTATTCCAAACTATAGCGTGAGTCTGGCGCAGTTGATCATTCCGGCGGCTGACCTATCGGAACAGATTTCTCTGGCGGGAACCGAGGCTTCGGGTACCAGTAATATGAAGTTTGCCCTGAACGGGGCGCTGACCATTGGCACATTGGATGGGGCTAACGTCGAGATCCGCGAACATGTGGGTGAGGAGAATATCTTTATCTTCGGCAATACCACCGAACAGGTCGAGGTGCTGCGTAACAATGGTTATAACCCACGGAAATATTACGATGAAGATCCTGAATTGCACCTGGCATTGACGCAAATGGCGACGGGCACCTTTAGTCCCGAAGACCCTAAACGCTATACCAGCCTGTTCGATTCACTGGTTAATTTTGGTGATCACTACCAGCTATTGGCTGATTATCGCAGCTATGTGGATACTCAGGAGCAGGTTGATACGCTATATCGCCATTCGGACGAATGGACGCGCAAGACGTTACTCAATATTGCCAATATGGGTTACTTCTCTTCAGATCGTACCATTGAAGAATATGCCGACGAGATTTGGCATATTAAACCTATCCGGCTGTAGTTATATCCACTGAGCTAATAATAAAAACCCTCTTCAACAGTCAACTGTGAAGAGGGTTTTTTTAAGCAGATCGATGAACTGGATGGGTTATCAGGAAACCAGCGATAATGTCTGTTGTTTCCCGGCCTGCACCTGTGCCAACCATTCGGCAACGCGCTGTTTCTGCGCATCGTCCAGAGCCATACCTAACTTGGTACGACGCCAAATCGCATCATCTAGTTCTACAACCCATTCTTTTTCAACCAGATAGCGTAATTCTGCTTCGTACAAACCATGGCCGAAATGTTCACCCAAGCTTTCGATACTGGTCGCTTCTGCCAAAATTATCTCGCTATGGCTACCATAAGTACGGGTATAGCGGCGGGCCAGCCCTTCAGGTAACCAGTTATAGCGATGGCGCAACTGAACAGTATAGTTATCACGGCTGCCGCCAATATCACCACCCGGCAATGCGCCAGTCTTGGTCCATGCTGGGCCGACATTCTGATAGTAGCCAGACAGTTTTTCCAGCGCGTGTTCTGCCAGTTTGCGATAGGTGGTCAGTTTGCCGCCAAATACAGAAAGCAGTGGTGCTTTACCGTCTTCATCGGCTACATCCAACGTGTAGTCGCGGGTAACAGCTTGCGGTGAATCTGATTCGTCGTCACATAGCGGACGTACACCAGAGTAGGTCCACACGATATCGTCGCGACCCAACTGTTTTTTAAAGTGATCGTTATACACTTTCAGCAGGTAATCGATCTCTTGTGAGTCGATCTTCACCTCTTTCGGATCGCCGTGGTACTCCACGTCAGTAGTGCCGATGATGGAATATTCATCCAACCACGGAATGACGAAAACAATACGATGGTCTTCGTTTTGCAGAATATAGGCTTGTGGCTGATTATGAACCCGTGGCACGACGATATGGCTGCCTTTAATCAAGCGGATGCCATAAGGCGATTTCAGCTTCAGGCCGTCGTCGAAGAATTGCTTAACCCATGGTCCGGTCGCATTTACCAAGCCTTTGGCACGCCAGGTAAAGGTTTTGCCGGTATTCACATCAATGGCTTCAACCATCCATAGACCTTGTTCACGCCAGGCACGGGTTACTTTGGTACGGGTGCGGACTTCACCACCGCGCTCGACCACTTCTTGGGCATTCAGCACCACCAGGCGAGCATCATCGACCCAGCAGTCAGAATATTCGAAACCGCGCACCAATTCTGGTTTCAATACCGATTCTGGTCCAAAACGCAACCCTTTACTGGCAGGCAGACTGGTACGTTTGCCCAAGTGATCGTACAGGAACAAACCAGTGCGGATCATCCAGGCTGGGCGCAGGTGGGGTTGATGCGGCAGACGAAAACGCATTGGGAATGCGATATGCGGTGCCAGTTTCAATAATACTTCACGTTCGGCCAGTGCTTCACTTACCAGACGGAATTCATAGTGTTCCAGATAGCGCAGGCCACCGTGGATAAGTTTGGAGCTGGCGGAAGACGTAGCACAGGCCAAGTCTTGCGCTTCCAGCAGCAGAACGGACAGGCCACGCCCTGCCGCATCCGCAGCGATACCGGCACCATTAATGCCGCCACCGATCACGATCAAGTCTTTGGTTTCCATGCTTCCTCTCTCCAGATGTTCGAAACAGCTCTTTAATGTTCGTTTTCGCTCATGATTGTAATCAAAAACCAACAAACAAGCCAAGAGTTAACCAAAAAAAAACATTCCCCCGTGATGGAGGTAACAGTTTTGTTATCAAAATGTGGGGAAAGTTTGGATTTGGATTTGGATTTGGATTTGGATTTGGATTTGGATTTGGATTTGGATTTGGATTTGGTGATTAGGTTTGGTTGTTCGGTGTTCTGTGGTCCGATTCGGTTGTTAGAGCACTTGAGTTGACTTAACAACCGCACCGGATCACCAAAACTAAAATTTAACGACTAACACAACTCCAATTGAACCTGATGCTGCTCAATAATCTTCATCACACTGGGAGGAGGCATCTGATCGGTAAACAGATAATCAATCAAATTCATATTCCCCAAATTCACCATTGCGTTACGACCAAACTTCGAGTGGTCGGTTACCAGCATCACACAACGGGAGTTCTCGATAATTGCTCGCTTGGTGCGCACTTCATGGTAATCAAACTCTAATAGTGAGCCGTCCATATCAATACCACTGATACCAAGGATGCCGTAATCAAGACGGAACTGAGAAATGAAATCCAGTGTGGCCTCACCAATAATCCCACCATCGCGGGTGCGAACTTCACCACCAGCCAGAATCAGCCGGAAATCCTCTTTAGCCGTCAGCAAGGTAGCAACGTTAAGATTATTGGTCACCACCCGCAGCCCCTTATGGTTCATCAGCGCGTGGGCGACAGCTTCTGGCGTGGTACCTATATCGATAAACAGTGTTGCACCATCGGGGATCTGGCTGGCAACACGCTGTGCAATACGGGCCTTTTCTTCCGACCACATCACTTTACGATCGTTATAGGCGGCGTTAACTGAGCTGGAAGGGAGTGCTGCACCACCATGATGACGATGAATTTTGTTTTGGTCAGCCAAATCATTCAAATCACGCCGGATGGTTTGCGGGCTAACGGCAAAATGTTCTACTAACTCTTCAGTGCTGACGTAGCCTTGTTGGCGTACCAATTCAATAATCGCATCATGCCGCTGCGTTTGCTTCACTATAATCCCCTAATGCGCCTGGTTGCTCAGGCAGTTATTGTGTGGTTCTTTCGCTGTTGCGCGTATCCCAAAATGCCATTAATAACCCAATAATCAAACCTGAAACGTGAGCCGCATTGGCAATCGACAAACCTAAAACATCGAAATAACCGGCAATCAGCCAGAGGACAGAAAAAGCCATTAAACCTCGGGGCAACGAGATACCGCGCTCGGGTGCGCGCTCGCCGGTCAGCCAGACATAACCCATTAAGGCATACACCACACCAGACAGACCACCAAAATTCACACCGCTAAATAGCGATTGCCCCCAGCCACTGAACAGGGCAGATACCACAGTTAATACCAGCAATTTACCGGTGCCAAGCCGTTTTTCCATTTGTCCTGCCAGATACCACCACCACATCAGGTTAAATAAGATATGCAGTAGCGAAAAGTGTAAAAAGCCATGGCTGACCCAGCGCCAGAGTTGTAGATATTGGCTCTCGTCGCGGGGCCAGGCAAGCCATGACATAACGGCCGCATCGCCGACAATTTGCATCAGAATATAGATGGCGATGCACAGTACCATGACACTCAATGTCAGTGGGCCGGCCTGACTGCGCAGCGTCTGCAGGTAGGAAAAGCGCTGATAGGATAAATTTGAGTGTAAATTACCCGATTGCCAACTTGCGGCCTGATAGCGTGGATTGAGGGGATCGAGCAAAAACTGTTCCAGCTCCTGCTGCACCAAGGGCAATTGCTCATCATCGGCAAGCCAGATCTCTGCACCCTGAGTATCAGGCCGAACTTCCAGTACCACATTGCGAGTGGCCATATAATCCACAAAGGCCTGTGCCAGACGCGGATTAGAGATTGCTATTACACGAATCATATTGCCCATTACCGTCTATACCTTTTGTATTTGAGGCCGCAGGGTTGTGAGCTGCCTACCTGCAACGCCAATGATTTTGAGTATAGATATTATGAATGTGATTAAAGTGCTTAAAAATATCACAATCTGGTCGGTTGTGGCGAATGACAAGCTACAAACGGGTAACAAAGTCAGACATTTTCACGAATGATTTCTTGTGGATAGCTTTTGGCCCATGCCTCAAAACCACCATCAATGCTGTAAACCGCCTCAAAGCCCTGCTGGAGCAAATACTGCGCCGCCCCTTTGCTGCTATTGCCGTGGTAGCACATCACCATGACGGGCTGTTCAAAATCTGTTTGCTGCATAAAGGTATGCAGGCTGCTATTGGTCAAATGGAACGCGATGGGTGCATGGCCCGCTTCATAACTCTGTGGATCGCGGATATCGACCAATACGGCGGTATTCTCTTTCAGGCGGCTATGAGCCTGCTCAACACTGATTGTTTCAAACTGTTCCATCTTGCTCTACCTTACAAAAATGCATTTAGAGAGAAAATGCCAAAACACGATTATAATCATTTTTTAGCTGATAAATACCAGACTAACTGTAATGTTATTTTTGTCTCTGATTCCAATTTAATATGTTGTTTTTTTATAGAATTAATAAATTAAATCTATCGTTATTAATATAGGGCGCATGGTTGGTTTAAAATAAAGGCATTATCTATGCTTAACCGCTTATCAAGTGCATAATATCAATCTCAGGCTACTATTTATAATGATAATATTAAGGTGGAGAAAAGGAATGCCAGTTTGAATGCTAATCCGACATTAAAGTCATTGCTGGAATTCGTTAAATATTTCAATGAAGTGGGAATTTTACAGTAAAAACGAAATGAAAAAATTATATAGGCTATATAGTTGTACTTAACTTGTCTTTTCAATCAGTAGGATTGTTGCTTCAATCCCCCAAAGATATTAAAGAGCTAACAGTTATAGCCGATAATATTATTAATATAAAAATATTATCGCCAAAGACCACTGACTGCAATAACATTGGTTTAATGTAAATTGCAGTACAGTGGTAACTTATTGCCATAACAATAAAAATAATCAAACATAACCCATCATCTGTAATAAACGCTGTGCCTGTTGTACGGCTTCCTGGCGGTGAGCAACCCCCAGTTTTTGATATAAATTACGGATATGGGTTTTAATCGTAGTGGCCGCCACTTCCAGCTCACCGGCGATCTGTTCATTACTGTAGCCGGAGTAAATCAGCCCCAATACCTGCCATTCGCGCTGGGTTAGCGGGCTGGTACGGATCAGTTCTGGTACTTGCGGGTGAGTTAGCAGTTTATCGACAAATATCTCATCAAAATGGGCGAATTTATGCCGATGGTGCTGGTTAATATCCTTCAGTATTCGCTGAGCACGATGCTGTTCCAATTCCGGTAACGCGTTAAGTTGAATCAGTTGGCGCAACTGCTGTGCCATAGCTTCACCTTCAATCACGAAATGGCTGATAAAACCGGTGCGGTTAGCCAATGACAGTGATTCAATCAGCGCTTTCTGGGCCTCACTTTTACGTTCGGTTTGCCAATAAAGGATATTACTTAACAACAGATTACGGTTGAGGTCACTGGTTAAACGAAGGCGGCGGGCATTTTCGTTCAGTTCGTCCAATACCACTTCGGCTTCATTAAACCGCCCTAGCATGATCTGTATCCGCGCGATATTACGCCACTGCCCCTGTAAAAAGTGATTATCCGCCATCCCCGGTTTTTCTGCCTGGCGCAGCCAACTTGCGGCGGCGACTTTATCCCCGGTCATCTGCCAGTGAATAACCCGTGGCTTATCGGCATTGGTTATCCAGTCGAGATGATATTGGCTGCCGTGTTGCAGGGCCTCACAACGCTGAATATACATATTGGCGTTATCCAGATCACCACGCGCCAGTGAGCATTTTGCCAGCATCGCCAAACACTGCAATTGCTGTTGGGGTTGGTAATTGACCAGAATCTCAATGCCTTTGCGTGCCGCTTCTTCCGCTTCATCCAGCCGTGACCACGACCATAAAATTTGGGAGCGAATACGCAGCAGGAATTCATGCAACGGCAACTGCTCAAGATGTTGTTCATGAATTAAATCAAAGGCTTTATCTTGCGTTTCATAAGCGGCTTGCAAGAAACCTTGTGCAATCAGGATTTCGCTCTGTTGTAGCAATGCCCATAAGGCATAGTGATAGGCTTCGTGGCGACGTGCCATTTGCTCGGTTTGCTGCATCATGGGCAGCGCACGGCTTAGCTCCCCTTTACAATGATGAACTTCACCAGTTACGGAGGTTGCCACAATACGGCTATAAAAGTTCGCCATCGGCAGATATTTCAGCGCATCAGTTGCCAGTTTTTCGGCTTCATCTGGCTTACCATCATTGATAGCCACCTGAGCACGCAGGGCATCAAATTCAGCGCGTAAAATCTCATCAACAGGGATTTTGCGTTCTTGCATTGCCGATTCAGCGCGCTCGAGCAAGGTATTCACCTCACCATAACGGTGTTGGCTTTGCGCCAGCCAGGCTTGTAGCAGTGCCAGTTCTGGATTCTGCACCAATAAAGAGTAAGGCAGGGCGACTAGACATTGTTCCAGCAGCGCCAACTCACTGTGGTTAAACAGAGTCCAGGCATGTTGCAGCAAGATATCACGTAACATGCCAACATCACCTGCGGCCAATGCATGGTGGATTGCTTCAGCCGGGTAGCCCAACGCCATCCAACCTTCAGCGGCTGCGTGATGCAATTCCGGTAACTCCAACGCCAATTCCCACTGGCAGCGCTGGCGCAAGAAGGTGGCAAATAGCGGGTGGAAGCAGAACCATTCACCACTGTCATCCATACGATGAATAAATAACCCTTGGCGCTCCAACTCTTCCAGCCGTTGCTGACCGTTATCTTCCCCAGTCAGGCGCACAATCAGGGCATCATTCATGGAACGTAATACTGAGCAACGCAGCAGAAAAACGCGGGAATTGCTATCCACCTGATCTAATACTTCATCCACCAGATAGTCTGACAAATGGCTGGCATTTAACCCTGCCAGGCGTTTTGCCGATTTTTGCGCGGATGAGTTTGGCTGACGCGATGACAGTGCTATCAGTTGCAGCGCGGTAGCCCAGCCTTCAACTTCATCACACAAGCGGCTGCTATCACCTTGTTCCAGTGGCACTGACAGGCGGCAATCAAAAAATTGCTGTGCTTCCTGATGATTAAATGCCAGTTGCTGCATGCCTAATTCCAGCAACTGATCACGCACCCGCAGGTTAGCAATTCCCAGCGGTGGCAAGGTGCGGGATAGCAGGATCAGCGTCATATTTTCCGGCTGGTGACGCAGAAAGAAGCGCACAGCTTCATGAACAGCGTCATTGGTAATCAGATGATAGTCATCGATGACCAGATAAAGCGGGCCGTCCCAATCGGACAACTCGATAAATAATTGAGCAAACAGCGCTGAAAGGCTGGCGTATTGATGCTTTTGGCTGAGCGCTTCACTTTTACTGCAATGGCCGCCAGTCGCCAACTGTACCGCAGCAATCAGATAAGAGGCGAAACGCTCTGGTTGATTGTCACTTTCATCCAGTGAATACCACCCGAGATTGGATTGGTCGGCAGCCCATTGGGCGATCAACGTGGTCTTACCATAACCGGCTGGGCAATTGATCAAAGTCAGGCGATAGTTTGCTACACCTGATAACTTAACCAATAGACGGTCGCGTATCACGGTATTTTGCAGCCGTACCGGGCGGCTCAGTTTTGAGGGGATCAGCATGCTGTGTCCGGTTTAACCAATATCCGGTGAGAAGACGTCCTGGCGAGTGATATGTCCATTTGTAATGAAATGTTACAGGCATTCATAAGAGTAATTATTTTTAGCCTCGTAATTAATCAGCACTGCTAAGGTCTGATAACGGCCATGTTATTGCAATAGAGTTAATGTTTCATATGGCTGTAAGTTGCACCGGATCACAATTTTAGCTACGCCCTGCGACTCATCCCCAGCTAATCCCCCGGCAGGATGATGCCCTTGTCAGTTCTCATTGGCAGGATAAGGGTAAAATTACCCCACTCACAGGATAGAGACCCCCTATGTCACAGCCTACGCTTAAAAAGGACGATTTCCTGGCCGCACTGACCCGCCAGTGGCAGCGCTTTGGCCTAACCTCCGCTCAGCAAATGACTCAACACCAATGGTGGGAAGCTGTCAGCGCGGCGTTAGCCGAACAATTGGCGGCTCAGCCTGCACCAGGTAAAACCCAAAAAGTCCAACGGCATGTTAACTACATTTCAATGGAGTTTTTGATTGGTCGTTTAACGGCAAACAACCTGATTAATCTGGGTTGGTATGACCAAGTGGAGGCGTTGCTGGCCGAGCAGCAAATTAACCTGTGTGATTTGCTGGAGCAGGAGACTGACCCTGCATTGGGTAATGGCGGTCTTGGGCGTTTGGCGGCCTGTTTCCTTGATTCGATGGCAACCGTTGAGCAACCCGCCACCGGTTATGGTCTGAATTATCAATATGGTCTGTTCCGTCAATCTTTCAGTGAATGTAAACAACAGGAAGCCCCGGACAACTGGCAGCGCGAGAGTTATCCGTGGTTTCGCCATAATGCGGCGTTGGCGGTTGATGTCGGCTTTGCTGGCAAGTTAGAAAAACTCGCTGATGGCCGCCAGGTGTGGCGTCCGGCCTTCACCTTGCGCGGTGAAGCTTGGGATTTACCGGTGCTGGGTTTTCGCAATGGTGTAACACAGCCGTTGCGCCTGTGGCAGGCTACTCATCAACATCCATTTGATTTAACTAATTTTAATGATGGGAAGTTCCTGCTGGCAGAACAAAATGGCGTTGAAGCAGAAAAACTGACCAAAGTATTGTATCCAAACGATAACCATCTGGCCGGCAAACGTCTGCGCCTGATGCAGCAATACTTCCAATGCGCCTGCTCGGTGGCGGATATTTTACGTAAGCATCATCTGGCTGGTCGTAAACTGGCTGAATTGCCTGACTATGAAGTTATTCAACTGAATGATACCCACCCGACTATCGCTATTCCTGAAATGCTGCGAGTACTGCTGGATGAGCATCAGCTAAGCTGGGATGCGGCGTGGGCGATCACCAGTAAAACCTTCGCCTATACCAACCACACGTTGATGCCTGAAGCACTTGAATGTTGGGATGAAAAATTGGTGCGTAGTTTGTTGCCACGCCATTTTGTCATCATCAAGCAGATCAATGCGCAGTTTAAAAAGGTGGTGGATAAGCAATGGCCTGGGGATGAAGCGGTGTGGGCCAAGCTGGCGGTTCATCATAATAAGCAAGTGAGAATGGCCAATCTGTGTGTGGTCAGCGGCTTTGCCGTCAACGGCGTAGCGCAACTGCATTCTGATCTGGTTATCAAAGACTTATTCCCTGAATACTATCAATTATGGCCAAATAAATTCCATAATGTTACTAATGGTATTACGCCACGCCGTTGGTTGAAGCAATGTAATCCGGCATTATCTGGCCTGATTGATGAAACGCTGAAAGTGGAATGGGCGAATAATCTGGATGCATTAGCTGGGCTTGAGTCTTATGCCGAAGATAAGGCTTTTAGGGGCCGTTATCAGCAGATCAAATATGACAACAAAGTTAAGTTAGCTGAATACGTTAAGCGAACTATGGGGTTGGTGATTAATCCAGACGCCATCTTCGATGTGCAGATTAAGCGGTTGCATGAATATAAGCGTCAGCATTTGAATCTGTTACATATTCTGTCGCTCTACCGCCAGATCCGTGACAACCCGAATCTGGATATTGCGCCGCGGGTGTTCTTGTTTGGTGCCAAAGCTGCACCTGGTTATTATTTAGCTAAGAATATTATTTATGCAATCAATCAGGCCGCCGATAAGATCAACAATGATCCGATCGTCAAAGATCGCCTAAAAGTGGTCTTTATCCCCGATTATCGGGTTTCAGTCGCGGAATTGATGATTCCTGCGGCGGATGTATCGGAGCAGATTTCAACTGCCGGTAAAGAAGCCTCTGGTACTGGCAACATGAAACTGGCACTGAATGGTGCATTGACTGTGGGCACTCTCGATGGGGCTAACGTTGAGATTGCCGAGCAGGTGGGTGACGAGAATATCTTTATTTTCGGTAACACCGTGGAGCAGGTAAAAGCCATTTTGGCGAAAGGCTATAAGCCGCAGAAGTATCTTAAAGCTGACTCGCACCTGAAAAGCATTCTGGATGAGCTGGCCAGTGGTGCGTTCAGCCAAGGTGATAAGCACGCATTTGACATGATGTTGCATAGCCTGTTGGAAGGGGGTGACCCTTATCTGGTATTGGCTGATTTTGCCTCATACTGTCAGGCACAGAAGCAAATTGATGCCCTGTACCGCGATAAGGATGAATGGACCCGCCGTACCATTCTTAACACTGCCCGGGTAGGGATGTTCAGTTCTGACCGTTCAATTCGTGATTACCAATCACGGATTTGGCAAGCCAAACGTTAAGGAGAAGACTGCATGGATCGTAAATCGCTCGATCAAGCAGCGACACTGGCAGGGATAGCCGCCAGCTACATTAATGCTCATGGTAAGCCGCAGGCTATTTTGCCGGAAACCAAGCAGCAGTTGTTGGCGGCCATGGGGCGCACTCAGGTGCCTCAGGACACCTCGACAGAAAATACACCACTACCGGTGGTGAAAGTATTTACTTTTGGTAGCCCAATGCAGCTACCAATGGCGGGTTCAGGCGATTATCACTGGCAATTGCAGACAGAAAAAGGTGAGTTGCACCAGGGGCGTATCAGTGCAAAAAAGACGCTGACATTGCCATCTTCTCTGCCGCAGGGTTATCACCGTTTGATTCTCGAACAAGGGTTACAGCAGTGGCAGTGTTCAATTATTGTGGCACCGAAACGTTGCTATGAGCCAGATGCGTTGCTGGCAGGGAAAAAGTTGTGGGGCGCTTGTGTACAGCTCTATACCCTGCGTTCCGAACGCAACTGGGGGATTGGTGATTTTGGTGATCTCAGCCAAATGTTGGAACAGGTGGGCGAGCGTGGTGGTGCCTTTATCGGTTTGAATCCAATTCATGCGCTGTATCCGGCTAACCCACAGAGTGCTAGCCCCTATAGCCCCTCTTCAAGACGCTGGTTGAATGTGGTTTATATCGACGTGAACCGCGTGGATGAGTTTCAGCACAGTGAAGCGGCGCAGCTCTGGTGGCATCAACCAGCAACGCAACAGACGCTGGCTGAAATTCGGGCTAATGAGTGGGTTGATTATCCGCAAGTTATGCAACTGAAATTGATGGCGCTGCGTTTGGCCTTCCCGTTGTTTACTGCTCGTAAAGTAAAAGATGCGCGGATGCAGGCGTTCCACCAGTTTGTGGAACAAGGCGGTCGTAGTCTGCATCAACAAGCAGCTTTTGATGCGCTACATGCTCATTTAAGTGCGCAAGACCCAATGATGTGGGGCTGGCCGGTGTGGCCAGAAAAATATCGTGATGGGCACAGCAGTGCTGTAGCTGATTTTTGCCGCGAATACGCGAGTGATGTGACCTTCTATCTATGGTTACAGTGGTTGGCCGCCACTCAGTTTGATAACTGTTTTCGCAACAGCCAGACACGAAAAATGCCGATTGGTTTGTACCGTGATTTAGCTGTTGGTGTGGCTGAAGGTGGCGCTGAAACCTGGTGTGACCGCGAGTTATATTGTCTGAAAGCTTCAGTAGGGGCTCCGCCTGATATTTTAGGGCCGCTGGGCCAGAACTGGGGGTTGCCACCAATGGACCCGCACGTCATGGTTGCGCGTGCCTACCAGCCTTTTATCGATTTGCTGCGCGCTAATATGACCAGTTGTGGTGCTCTGCGTATTGATCATGTGATGGCCTTATTGCGTCTGTGGTGGATTCCCTACGGGCAGACTGCCGCCCAGGGGGCTTATGTTAAATATCCGGTCGATGATCTATTGGCGATATTGGCGCTGGAAAGTCAGCGTCATCACTGCATGGTGATTGGCGAGGATTTAGGCACGGTACCGGTAGAGATTGTGGCTAAGCTGCGTGACAGCGGGGTGTATTCCTATAAGGTGCTCTATTTTGAGCATGACAGTGAGAATACCTTCCGTGCGCCACAATCTTATCCGGCACAGGCGATGGCCACCATTACGACCCATGACTTGCCGACCTTACGGGGCTATTGGCAAAGTGACGATCTGACGTTGGGGAATAAGCTGGGGTTATATCCAGACCAACAGATATTGAAGCAGCTTTATCTTGATCGGGAACGGGCCAAGCAAGGATTATTGGAAGGGTTACATCACTATGACTGTGTGCCAAAGAAGGTAGGCCATAAAGCGTCACTCCTCTCGATGAGCCCAGTCCTTAACCGGGGATTACAGCGTTATGTTGCTGACAGCGCCAGCGCATTACTGGGTTTGCAACCGGAAGATTGGTTAGATATGGCGACACCGGTAAACATCCCCGGAACCAGTGAGGAATATCCGAACTGGCGGCGTAAATTGACCTCGACCTTGGAAGAGATGTTTGCTGACAGTCAGGTTAATCGTTTATTGAAGGATTTGGATAAGCGGCGCAAGAATGTGTCGGCGGGATGATAAGGGAGGGAATCTCTCAGTAGGCTGCCAATAAAGTGCTCGTGGCGGAGAGAACAGGCAGATCGTAAAGACTCCATCAATACGTCGATGTAGGCTCGTGCCGCGCCATCCCTGGCGCGGACGCTTTACTCTTCTACCTATCCTCGCCGCTCCAGATTGAGTCATCTGGTTTTGTCAGCATTAAGAACAATATTATTCATTGGTGTTACAGCAAGGCAGCAAGCGAACAAATCCCGATGAGCTGACATCAGTCAGTGATTCGGGTGAGCGAGCGAAGCTAACACCGCTGTAGCACCAAGGACGCAGGACAATTAGTAATAGCAATGCTCAATTATTAGCCAAAGTTATTGGTGTTACAGCAAGGCAGCAAGCGAACACCGCTGTAGCACTAAGGACGCAGGACAATTAGTAATAGCAATGCTCAATTATTAGCCAAAGTTATTAGCCAAAGTCATTGGTGTTACAGCAAGGCAGCCAGCGAACAAATCCCGATGAGCTGACATCAGTCAGTGATTCGGGTGGGAGAGCGAAGCTAACACCGCTGTAGCGCCAAGGACGCAGGATAATTAGTAATAGGAATGCTCGCCGCGCTGATGCTCGGTCAAATCCCTCACGCCTTTCAATTCTGGGAATTTCTGCAACAGCTCTTTTTCGATGCCTTCTTTCAATGTGACATCAACCATAGAGCACCCGTTACAGCCACCGCCGAATTGCAGGATAGCCAATGCATCTGGTGTGATCTCCATCAATGTTACACGGCCACCATGCCCGGCCAGTTGCGGGTTAATCTGCGATTGCAGAACATATTCAACCCGCTCCATCAATGGTGCAGTATCATCAACTTTACGCATTTTGGCATTAGGCGCTTTCAGGGTAAGTTGAGAGCCTAGTTGGTCAGTGACGAAATCGATTTCAGCGTCGTCCAAATAAGGCTTGCTCATTTCATCAACATAGGCAGATAACTGCTCAAATTTCAGTACAGTATCTGTTGCTTCGACCGCATCCGGTGGGCAGTAAGACACGCCGCATTCAGCGGTGGGTGTTCCGGGGTTGATAACAAATACCCGGATTTGGGTGCCTTCTTCTTGATTTGCCAACAGTTTGGCAAAATGAGATTGTGCTGCGTCTGTTATTGTGATCATGGCATCTGCTCAATAGTTGACTATTCTTGTCGGTTATAATACGCCCATTGCTAGGGTGACTACAAGGTTCGGCAGATACACCACACCTGTAATGAGGCAATCCCCTCGGACCAGAGTAGATCGGCAATCTCATTCAGTGTACTGCCCGTTGTTACGACATCATCCAGCAGAGCAATATGTTGGCCGCGAAGAGACTGTGTACAACGAAATATCCCCCGCATATTTTTACGTCGCGCGGTAGCTTTCAATCGCTGCTGCGGTGGTGTAGCCCGTACTCGCTGTAACGTCATATTACTGTAGTGGCAGCCAAGCCAGTGTGCCAATGGCCGTGCTAACAGGTCTGTTTGGTTATAGCCGCGCCGCCAACAGCGCCTGCGGTGTAAAGGCACACTAATGATTCTTTCTGGCCTGATAACCTTACCCTGACGGTAGGCATCAAGCCAGCGTAACAATAATAAACGGGCCAGTACCGGAGCCAACGGTGTGACGCCGTTAAATTTGAACTTTTTTATCAGCCCGTTCAAGGGCGGAATATAATCACTGACAAAGGTCATACTCGCCCAGCGGGGTGGTGCGTTAAGGCAGCGGCCACAAGGTAATGCCGGGTTAGTGCAGGGCAAGCCGCAGCGAGGGCAACAGGGCGGTAATTTAGGTAAATGCTGGTTGCAATAACAACAAATGCCATGCCTGGGATGATATAACCGCTGCCGGCATAGCCAACACTGGCTGACGATTGTTAGCATGTTTATCTTCCTTGATAAGTGATGTATGACGCGGCTAAGGCAACAGGATATTAACGTATGAAACAACTGTATTGGAACATCTGCGGTGAAGGTGATTGCGATCTTGTGCTGCTGCACGGATGGGGGCTGAACGCCGAAGTCTGGCATTGCATAATTGATAGACTCGCGCCGCATTTTCGTCTGCATTTGGTGGACCTCCCCGGTTATGGGCGCAGCAAAGATTTTGGTGCGATGCCACTGTCTGATATGGCGGCAATTGTCTTACAACAAGCACCACCGCGCGCCTTGTGGCTCGGTTGGTCGATGGGCGGGCTGGTGGCCAGTCAGATAGCTTTGACTCAACCAGAGCGCGTGCGTGGGCTGATAACTGTCTCCTCCTCGCCATGTTTTACTGCGCATGATGAATGGCCGGGGATTCGGCCGGAAGTCTTGGCTGGTTTTCAGCAACAGTTAAGTGAGGATTTTCAGCGTACCGTTGAGCGTTTTCTGGCATTGCAAACTTTGGGGACGGAAAGTGCACGACAGGATGCCCGTTTATTGAAAGCGGTGGTGCTACAACACCAGATGCCAGAGGTGGAGGTGTTAATCGGCGGGCTAGACATTCTGCGTACTGCAGATTTACGACCCGCACTGGCCAAATGCACTCTACCTTTGTTGCGTATTTATGGTTATCTGGATGGGCTGGTGCCGCGGAAAGCGGCTTCGTTATTAGATAGTGCCTGGCCGCAGAGTCAATCGGTGGTGATGAAGGGAGCAGCTCATGCCCCTTTTGTTTCTCATCCTGATGATTTTTCAAAATTACTTATAGATTTTTCAGCACATGTTGACGCTAAAATCACACTGGAATAGCTAACTGCCACAGATTTAAGGCCTTAGCACATAGAGATGAATGGAATTTAATGCGTAATTTAATGGCTAAATATTAAATTTACTTAATAATTAAGAAGGTTCAAATTGGCGCATCCCCGCGCACTGGTATGGGGAGAGCCTTTTCTTTAGAGGTGTGGGCGGCCACTGCGCGTGGCGTAACATCAGCCAACTGTCTTGAATTAAATCAATATCATCTTTGTTTTTCTTACTGTTTTTATACGCATTAACCCTTCACTTGTGAGGTATTCGGTATGCATTTATTGAAAAATCTGGCTATTGCTCTGGTTGTGACCGGGGTTTCTTTTGGCGCGATGGCGGCGAAAGAAATTACTAAAGAAGAAGCGAAGAATTACGAGAAGATTGGCACCATCACCACGTCGGGTCAGGCAACATCGCCGATGGATGTGAAAGAAGAGCTGTCGAAAATGGCGGATGAGAAAGGCGGTAAGTATTATGTGATCATCGCCGAGCGTGAAAAGAAGAAATTTGACGCTGATGCCGATGTTTATAAGTAATAAAAAGGCAGAGATGCCCATCGGGCATCTCTTTTTGTAACTTAATGATGATTTTTTATTTTATAAATCACAGTGTTACATTTATTTTTTCCTTCAGGGCAGCTCTTGCAACTGCCCGTCAGGCACCCACTATTATCTTGCTCAATGCGTTCAACCTTGCCCATTGCCGTCAGCCTTTCTAGCATGGCCTCAACCAGGGGTAAAGGTGTTGCCAATTGCTGGCTTAGTTGACTCGCTCCCACACTACCACTGAGCGCGATGGCATCGCGTAATTGGAGTAGGCTCGCCATCATGCCTCCTGTTGTAACAAAAGCGGTTTGTTAATGGCAATCATTGCTTGCACTCTGACAACAGCTCGCAGGTTTACTGTTTTGCAACCTGACAGTTACCCGGCTCCGCGCGCGGCGCAATCCAAACAAGATCAATGCATTAATCACCATAACCACCGCAATAATCATTAGGCTTTGTTGCGGGTGCTGGTGAAACGTGGCGGCTTGGTAGAACAGGGTTGCCAGTGAGTAGGCCACATTTAACCCCCACAATATTGAGAAGGTCATCCAGCCGCGGCTGGTTTCCCGAGCGATAGCCCCCATGACTGAGACGCAGGGCACATAGAGCAACACAAATATCAGGTAGCTATAGGCAGCAATACTGGAACCGAATTTACTGCTCATCATGCCCATCGAACCGGCTGCCATTTCACCATCACCTTTGCTGGCTTCAATGGGATTGGATAACACGCTAAGGCTAAAAGTATCTTTTAAGCCCTGCCAGGTAGTTTTAACCGCCCCGACCAATTCGCCCGGTAAGTTGAAGCTCTCGGCATCAAAGGGTTCATTCTTAATCTGCTCTGCGGTATAGAGAGTATTGAGTGTCCCTACCACCACTTCTTTTGCCATGGCGCCGGTCACTAACCCCACGGTTGCCTGCCAGTTATCGCCATGAACACCCATGGGTGCCAGCAGTGGCGTCAGCACTTTACTGACTGAGGCCAGTGCTGAGTCATTGATGCTATCTACCGGTTTGCCACTGAAAGAGAAGCTGTTCAGGCCGCCGATGAAGATACTGGCAATGACAATCACTTTCCCTGCGCGCAGGACAAAACCTTTTAACCGTTGCCAGGTTTGCAATAATAAACTCTTTAGATGGGGCACATGATAAACCGGCAGTTCCATCACAAAGGGTGAGGCTTCGCCACGCATAATGGTGTATTTCAGCACCAGCCCAGTGAGGATGGCGACCGCGATACCCAATAGATAAAGAGAGAAAACGATACTGGCCCCATCCTGACCGAAGAATGCCGCCGCGAAGACGGCAAAAATCGCCAGCCGTGCGCCACAGGACATAAAGGGTGCCATCATGATGGTTATCAGGCGTTCGCGTTGCGCATCCAGTGTTCGTGCACCCATGATCGAGGGCACATTACAGCCGAAACCGACAATCAGTGGTACGAAGGATTTACCCGGTAACCCCAGCGCCTGCATCAGCCGGTCCATAACAAATGCGGCTCGGGCCATATAACCGGAGTCTTCCAAAAAGGAGAGAAACAGGTACATCATGCCAATTTGTGGCACCAACGGCAGCACGGTATTAATCCCGCCCCCCACGCCTTGAGCGAGGAAGATGGTTAACCACTGTGGGAAATGCAGCGTATAACCCACCCATTGCAACCCCTGAATAAAGATAGCCGCAGAGCCGATATCAAATATGGGTTGCAACGCCCCACCGATATTGATGGCTAAGACAAACATTAAATACATGACAAACAGAAAGATCGGGACACCTAACCAGCGATTAAGGATCACTTTATCAAGCGCTTGTGTCAGGCGGTTCGGTTCCGCTTGCTGCGAGTTACCGACCACATCACAGATGCGGGCAATACTTTGATAGCGGGCATCGGCTATCACCAGCTCGGGATCTTCGTGTTGGCTTGCTCGCAGATTTTCACGCGCTAGCGCCACGATTGAGGGCGCTATGCCTGCACGTGCCAGGCTATAGATATCACCTTCCAATATTTGCAGTGCCAGCCAACGGCGCTGCTGTACCGGCCAGGACTCAGGCATGGCCTGTACCAACTTATCTACTTCACTGAGTAGCACTGGCGGGTAGTTAACCAAAGCCTTAAAGGGAATCGGCTGAAGTTCATCAATACTGCTTTTTAATTCATTGATACCCTGCCCGCGAGTGGAGACCAGCGGAATAACCGGGCAACCTAACTGCTGAGATAATGCCTTGATATCAATATCGATATGTTGGCTTTTGGCAATATCCAACATATTGAGCGCCACAATACAGGGAATACCCAATTCAACCAGTTGCAGTGTCAGGTAGAGATTGCGCTCCAGATTCACCGCATCAATGACATTAATCAGCAGGTCAGCTTCACCACTTAGAATGTAGTGACAAGCAATTTGCTCATCCAGCGAGGTTTGCTCAGAAATGGTGGTCAGGGAGTAGGTTCCCGGCAGGTCAACCAATGTCACTTGATGTTGCGCGGTAGTGAAATGGCCTTCTTTGCGCTCCACCGTAACCCCGGCCCAGTTCCCCACCCGTTGGCGGGCACCGGTTAACTGGTTAAAAAGGGTGGTTTTACCTGCATTGGGATTGCCGATCAGGCCGATTGTGAGTGCTTTCATGATCCAACGTGATATTAGTAAATTAAAATCAGACTACGCAGGGGGGCTTTGACACGCAGCCCGGCAGCCAAAATAGGATGTTGACCCGCAATATTAGGGTTGCAAGTCCAGCGTAAGCAGATCTAAGTCTTTTTTCCGTAGCACCAGACTGACGCGGCGGGTCTCTATCTGAATGGGGTCACCTAATGGCGCGAGGCGGACAACATTAAACGAAGAGCCGGGCAGCATACCCAGTGACAATAATTTCTGCCGGTAAGCCGGGCTGATTTCAGGCGAGAAACCAACAATTTTATAGGAACGCTGCGGGATAAGATGCATAGGTGCCTCTTGTTATTACGTTATTGGCGTACCAAAATTCAGAGTGATATGACTCTAAAAGGTAATAGATAAAATAATAATAGTAAGAATCGTTTTCATATTCAACTAAGGTGAAATACTCAAAGGTAAGTATTCGTTACTATTTCATTTTTATATACCCGTCATACTTCCATCTGCCTGTGTGTTGGCTACGCTCACTAACCCGAATCACTTACTCATGTAAGCTTATCGGGATTATCTCGCTTGCCGCCTTCCTGCAACTCGAATTATTTAGGGTATAATTAATGAGTCTGATTTTTATTTATGCTTGTTTTACCATCAAATTAACATAATCGCAAATGAAAATAATGAGTTAAATCAGTTAACTGAATGTTTCCATTATGCCCTGTTAGGGCAGTTAAATACCGATTGTTAACATAATTAATTCACTCACATTTTAATAAAATAACATTCGGATTTTAATTAACTCACAGAATGTCTTCATAATTATTTATAAATTAGAGTGAATAATTGACGAAATTAACCCTCATGTTAAATAGATTGTTAAATTAACGCCGATTTAATCATGATGTAAACGTCATTTCGCAGCAGAAAAGAATCGCGTGCTAATTAATTTAAAAGATAAATCTTCAGCTTTATAGAAGAAAAGGATATGAGAGGAAATATTAAAGATGTCGCGATAATTTGAAACAAAAACGTAAATGAAAAAAGGGCCACCAACGTGGCCCTGAGTAGAGATATCAGCGTTTTTTAAATGCCGCCGCCAGTGCATCACTCATGGCGCTGTTGCTACCAGAATTACTGTCTGCCCGGCCCTTGGCTGCTGGGCGACTGTTCGCATCATTGCTGTTACGAGGCTGGCTGGCACCACGATTGTCATTACGACCATTGGCGCTGCTATTCGCACTATTAGCGCCATTGTTACCACGACGCGAGCCGCCTTCACCAGGCTGTTCATCAAGGCGCATGGTCAGGGCAATGCGCTTGCGTTGCAAATCCACTTCCATGACTTTCACTTTGACGATATCCCCGGCTTTCACCACCTTATGTGGGTCATCGACAAACTTATCCGCCAGTGATGAAATATGTACCAAACCATCCTGATGAACACCAATATCAACAAAGGCACCAAAGTTGGTCACGTTAGTGACCGAGCCTTCGAGGATCATGCCCGGAGTCAGGTCATTGAGCGTCTCTACACCTTCAGCGAAGGTTGCAGTTTTGAACTCAGGGCGTGGGTCACGGCCTGGCTTTTCTAACTCGCGTAGAATATCGGTGACCGTCGGGACACCAAATTGCTCGGTGGTGAAATCACGCGCATTAAGATTACGCAGCGCGGTAGCATTACCCATTAGGTCCTGCAATGCCTGTTCAGTTGCAGCCAAAATGCGCTCAACAATCGGGTAGGCTTCTGGATGCACGGTTGATGCGTCCAGCGGGTTATTGCCATGATTGATACGCAGGAAGCCGGCACACTGCTCGAAGGCTTTCGGCCCGAGGCGGCTGACTTTGAGCAATTGCTCACGGTTATGGAAGCGGCCATTCTCATCACGCCAGCTAACAATGTTTTGCGCCATCATGCGGGTTAAACCCGCAACCCGGGTCAGTAACGGCACCGACGCGGTGTTTAAATCCACACCCACGGCGTTTACGCAGTCTTCCACTACTGCATCCAGCTTTTTCGCCAGTTGGCTTTGGCTAACATCATGTTGATACTGGCCGACCCCGATAGATTTCGGGTCAATTTTTACCAGTTCAGCCAGTGGATCTTGTAACCGCCGGGCAATAGACACTGCACCACGGATGGAGACATCCAGATCTGGGAACTCCAGCGCCGCCAACTCCGAGGCGGAGTAAACCGAGGCTCCAGCTTCGCTGACAATCACTTTTTGCGCGGTGACTGCCGGATACTGTTGCTGTAGCTCGACAAAGAAACGCTCGGTTTCCCGCGATGCCGTACCATTCCCGATAGCCACCAGTTCAACCTGATGCTTGATGCACAGGGCGGCCACCACGGCGGCGGCTTTGGCAGCCTGCCCGGTATGAGGGTAGATGGTATCAAAGGCAACCAGCTTGCCGGTAGCGTCCACTATCGCCACTTTTACCCCTGTACGCAGGCCTGGATCAAGGCCCATGGTGGCGCGCATGCCGGCTGGGGCTGCCATCAACAGATCTTGCATGTTACGGGCGAATACGTTGATTGCTTCATCTTCGGCTCGTTCGCGCAGGGTACTCATCAGCTCGGTTTCCAGATGCATCAGCACTTTGATACGCCAGGTCCAGTTGACCACCGCTTTGCGCCAACCGTCTGCTGGCGCATTATTCAGCCGCAGGTCGAGATGGTTAATAATTATCTGCTCGCCCTGACTTTCGCGCGGCGGTTCGTCAAACTGCGGATCCGGATTTAGCGCCAGTTGCAGCACACCTTCATTACGTCCACGGAACATTGCCAGTGCGCGGTGAGAAGGGACTTGGGCGATAGGTTCGTGGCTGTCAAAGTAATCGCGGAATTTAGCGCCTTCCTGCTCTTTGCCTTCCACCACTTTTGCTACCAAATGGGCATTTTTCCACAAATACTGGCGCACTTTCGCCAGTAGGGTTGCATCTTCTGCAAAGCGCTCCATCAGGATATAGCGTGCACCATCCAGTGCCGCTTTCGTATCTGCAACACCTTTATCGGCATCAACATAAGCGAGAGCAACCTGTTCTGGCTCTTGCTGTGGGTCATGCCATAAACTGTCCGCCAATGGTTCCAGACCGGCTTCAATCGCAATCTGACCACGGGTGCGGCGCTTCGGTTTATAAGGGAGATATAAATCTTCAAGCTCAGTTTTACTCATGGTGCCATTGATGGCACCGGCCAACTGCTCAGTGAGATTGCCCCTTTCTTCAATTGATTTAAGAATGGTTTGGCGGCGCTCTTCGAGTTCACGCAGATAGCCCAAACGACTTTCCAACTGGCGCAACTGGGTATCATCCAACCCGCCGGTAACTTCCTTACGATACCGCGAAATAAACGGCACGGTATTACCTTCATCAAGCAGGCGGATAGCAGAGATAACTTGCTCCGGCCGCGCCTGTAGTTCGCTTGCAATAATGCTGCTCAGTTGTTCATTCATAAGTCTGATGTCAAGTCTGATAGTGAGTAGGAAAAATGGCAGAAGATAGTTATACGGATTGCCCGGATAAATTGCCAGTAGAGCGGCAGCAGAGCTTGAGGTAACGTGGACTTATCGGTAAAAAGTTAGGGTATAGTAGAAGCATCAATGCCAAAGGGATAATTATATGGCGAAAAGTAATTACATTACCCGCGAAGGCTGGCAGGCGCTGGATCGTGAATTGCATTATCTGTGGCGGGAAGAGCGCCCGGTGGTAACACAGGCGGTGTCTGAAGCCGCAGCAATGGGTGACCGTTCGGAAAACGCTGAATATATCTATGGTAAGAAGCGGCTACGAGAGATTGATCGCCGGGTACGCTTTTTGACCAAACGCCTTGAGGTGCTGAAAGTTGTCGACCCTGACCCGCGTCAGGAAGGAAAAGTCTTTTTTGGTGCCTGGGTGCGGGTAGAAAATGAATTAGAAGAGCAGCGCATCTTTCGCCTGGTTGGGCCGGATGAGTTTGATCCGGCAAAAAAATGGATTTCTATCGATTCACCGGTTGCCCGTGCCTTAATTGGCAAGCAGGTGGAGGATGAGGTGACGGTTCAGACACCAAATGGTGAAGCAACCTACTGGATATTAGAGATCCGCTACCGCCCATTTGACGAAAGTGTTGATAATTAGGCACAACAATAAGCTTTGTAACAATTTCGACTAGAATGTATACCATAAAAAGCTGTCTGTTATACACGTCATACTTCAAGCTGCATGTGTGTTGGCTTCCTTCGTTCACCCTCCGTCACTGACTCATGTAAGTGACCGAGGGCTCGCTCAGTTGCCGCCTTCCTGCGACTCGAATTATTTAGGGTATAAAGTAAGTTTTTTTAACAATGTACAGGTTCGAGCAATACGGCCTTTGGGAGTAATAAAATGCAAGAGAATCACAAGATTCTGGTCGTTGATGACGATATGCGCCTGCGCGCGCTGTTGGAACGTTACCTAACAGAGCAAGGTTTCCAGGTGCGCAGCGTTGCCAATGCTGAACAGATGGATCGCTTGCTGACCCGTGAGTCTTTCCACCTGATGGTGCTTGATCTGATGTTACCGGGTGAAGATGGTCTATCTATCTGCCGCCGTCTGCGTAGCCAAAGTAACCCGATGCCGATCATTATGGTGACGGCTAAGGGTGAGGAAGTTGACCGTATCGTCGGATTGGAAATTGGTGCTGACGATTATATTCCTAAGCCATTCAACCCCCGAGAATTACTGGCCCGTATTCGTGCGGTGTTACGCCGTCAGGCTAACGAGCTACCGGGTGCACCTTCACAGGAAGAAGCAGTGATTGCGTTTGGTAAGTTCAAACTCAATTTAGGCACGCGCGAGATGTTTCGTGAAGATGAGCCTATGCCACTGACTAGCGGTGAGTTTGCGGTGCTGAAAGCCTTGGTGAGTCATCCACGTGAGCCGTTGTCACGCGATAAGCTGATGAATCTGGCCCGAGGTCGCGAATACAGTGCGATGGAGCGTTCCATCGACGTACAGATTTCACGTCTGCGGCGTATGGTCGAGGAAGATCCGGCGCATCCGCGCTATATCCAAACTGTATGGGGCTTGGGCTACGTATTTGTACCGGACGGCAGTAAAGCATGAGGCGATGGCGCTTTTCTCCACGTAGCTCATTTGCCCGAACCTTATTACTGATTGTGACCTTGCTGTTCGTCAGTCTGGTCACCACGTATTTGGTGGTGCTGAATTTCGCCATTTTGCCCAGTTTGCAGCAGTTTAACAAAGTGTTGGCGTATGAAGTTCGTATGCTGATGACTGACCGGCTGCAATTGGAAGATGGCACGCTACTTGAAGTCCCGCCGGCGTTTCGGCGTGAGATTTACCGTGAATTGGGGATTTCGCTTTATACCAATGCTGCGGCGGAGGAAAGTGGCCTGCGTTGGGCACAGCATTACAAATTTCTCAGTGATCAAATGGCCCAACAATTGGGTGGGCCAACCGATGTTCGGGTCGAAGTTAATAAAAACTCCCCTGTTGTCTGGCTAAAGACGTGGTTATCGCCGGATATTTGGGTACGAGTGCCATTAACTGAGATCCATCAGGGCGATTTCTCGCCACTGTTCCGTTATACCCTGGCAATTATGTTATTGGCTGTAGGGGGAGCCTGGCTGTTTATCCGTATTCAGAATCGGCCATTAGTTGAGCTGGAGCATGCCGCTTTGCAGGTGGGTAAAGGGATTATTCCGCCACCGCTACGGGAGTATGGTGCGTCAGAGGTGCGTTCGGTTACCCGGGCATTTAACCAAATGGCCGCCGGCGTGAAGTTGTTGGCGGATGATCGGACCTTGCTGATGGCTGGGGTTAGCCATGATTTACGCACGCCGTTGACCCGTATTCGTTTGGCGACTGAAATGATGAGTGAAGCCGATGGATACCTTTCTGAGTCAATCAATAAAGATATCGAAGAGTGCAACGCCATTATTGAGCAATTTATCGATTATCTACGTACCGGGCAGGAGATGCCGACAGAGTCGAGTGATTTGAATGCCGTACTCGGTGAAGTGATCGCGGCTGAAAGTGGTTATGAGCGGGTAATTGAGACTGATTTGTGTGCAGGTGAAGTGCTGGTGGATATCCATCCATTATCGATTAAGCGTGCGTTGGCCAATATGGTGGTGAATGCGGCGCGTTACGGTAATGGCTGGATAAAAGTCAGTAGTGGCACTGAGCTACAGCGTGCGTGGTTCCAGGTTGAGGATGACGGCCCTGGTATCAAGCCTGAAGATTTGAAGCATCTGTTCCAGCCTTTTGTGCGTGGCGATAGCGCGCGGAGTACCAGTGGTACTGGACTGGGCTTGGCGATTGTGCAGCGGATTATTGATGCCCACGCCGGTTCGTTGGATATCGGTACCAGTGAGCGAGGCGGTTTACGGATCCGGGCGTATATTCCGTTGCCGTTAGATATGAAGGCGAAGCCACCTGCGGTAGTGTGAGTTTTATTTTGGTTATTTAGTATGGTGATCAGGTTCGGTTGATATGAGTTAAGTGCCTAATTTACCTCCGTAGCCTCAACCGAGCAGGAGGGCAAGCCGGCCCTCCTGCACCTGCGGCTTGCGCGAAATATTGCCCTACGGGTAAACCGCCTACGTCTTTCGTGCTGACGAGCCAGCGCGATTCGCTCCTGCTCAAGCGCGCTTTTCGCGGGCGTCCATGCCCGCTCACTTTACCCTCATTCCTTGTCGGCAATATTCCTGATTGCGCTCAACGTCAAAACCATCATTTTTTGCTGTTGATTTCCTCTTTTGACTTTCAAAGCACATTTGAGCTGCCGAATGAAGAGTGAAGGTAGGACGCGAGGCAGGGAAGCCGAGCGAGCCGTGCTTGAGCAGGAGCGAATCACGGCGGTCCGTGAGCCGAAACGATGAGTGAGGGAACCCACGCAGTGGGCAGGCGATACGTGCGAAGCGCGGGATTCCACAAGGGTGCGCGCCCGCACCCTTTGGCGGTTGAGGCAACGGAGACAAGTTAATCACTGAACTCATATCAACCGACCCGGATCACTGAACAACTAATAATGAACACCCGACCCCGATCACTCATCCACCAAACCTGATCTAATCCATTTTTGATTGGCGAAAAACAAAAGGGACACAAATGTGTCCCTCCCATAATCATTACAAAATCAACGCTAACTTAGAGCTTTGGCCCTGCGCTAACCAATGCAGCACCTGCTGGGGTATCAGTATACTTATCAAAGTTAGTGGTAAAACGCTTCGCCAGATCTTCGGCTTTCTCTTGCCACTGTGCCACATCAGCGTAAGTGTCACGAGGATCGAGGATCTCTGGGTTCACGCCCGGTAATGCCGTTGGCACCGCCAGATCAAAGATTGGCAGAGTGAAGGTTTCTGCTTTATCAATCTCACCGTTCAGAATGGCGTCAATGATGCCACGGGTATCCTTGATAGAAATACGTTTGCCAGTGCCATTCCAGCCAGTATTGACCAGATAGGCTTGTGCGCCCACCGCTTGCATACGTTTAACCAGCACTTCTGCATATTGTGTTGGATGCAGCGACAGGAAAGCTGCACCAAAACAGGCTGAGAAGGTCGGTGTTGGCTCAGTTACACCGCGCTCAGTACCAGCCAGTTTAGCGGTGAAGCCAGACAGGAAGTGATACTGGGTTTGATTTGCTGTCAGGCGTGATACTGGTGGCAATACACCAAAGGCATCAGCAGTCAGGAAGATAACCTTAGTGGCATGACCCGCTTTAGAAACCGGTTTAACGATATTTTCAATGTGATAGATCGGGTAAGAAACACGGGTGTTTTCCGTTTTGGAACCATCATTGAAATCAACGGTACCATCGGCCAGTACTACCACGTTCTCCAGCAAGGCATCACGCTTAATAGCATGATAAATATCCGGTTCTGCCTCTTCAGATAACTTGATGGTTTTGGCGTAGCAGCCACCTTCAAAGTTAAATACGCCGTCATCATCCCAACCATGTTCGTCATCACCAATCAACTTACGTTTCGGATCAGTCGACAGCGTGGTTTTACCGGTACCAGACAGACCGAAGAAGATAGCCACATCGCCTTTCTCGCCGACGTTGGCCGAGCAGTGCATGGAAGCAATGCCTTTCAGTGGCAGCAGGTAGTTCATCATCGAGAACATACCTTTCTTCATTTCGCCGCCATACCATGTGCCGCCAATGAGCTGCATACGTTCTGTCAGGTTAAAGGCAACAAAGTTCTCGGAATTCAGACCTTGCTCTTTCCAGTCTGGGTTGGTGCATTTAGCGCCATTCATGACGATAAAATCAGGCTCGAAATGGGCCAGTTCTTCGTCTGATGGGCGGATAAACATGTTTTTGACAAAATGAGCCTGCCACGCGACTTCAGTGACAAAGCGAACTTGCAGGCGAGTATCGGCGTTAGCACCGCAGAAAGTATCAACAACAAACAGACGCTTACCGGACAGTTGCTCGGTTACCAACCCTTTCAAGTGGCTCCAGGTTTCCTGACTCAGTGGCTTGTTATCATTTTTGCCTTTGCCCTGATCGGCCCACCACACGGTATCTTGAGTGATGGCATCGCGGACAATATATTTATCTTTTGGCGAGCGGCCGGTAAAAATCCCGGTATCTACCGCTATTGCTCCTGTGGTGGTGAGGATTCCGCGCTCGTATCCTTCAAGCGTGGGTTTGGTCTCTTCCTGGAACAGTAAATCATAGCTTGGGTTGTAAACAATCTCGCTGACGTTATGGATGCCATAGGCGGCGAGCTCCTGCGGGGTAATTCCTTTAACACTCATGTCATAACTCCTGGATCGTCAATTTTCTACCAGCGATTGTAAATCCTCATCTCTGATTAACAGCGATAGCTATCAAATATTTCAACATATGACCTATTTTTCGCTAGGTTATGAGAGATAGGACACGGATTGTCGCAAGTATGAAACGCCAGAAGAAATAGCTGGGCACGAGTCAGCACCCAACCAATCATTATGCTTATTAATGAATTTGTTCTGAGGAAGTGCTGTTACCACTCTTTAATGAGGCGATATCAACGGCATCAAACAGGTAGTGATTGCCGCAATACTCACAATGCATATCAATATTGCCATCTTGTTCCAGCATTTCGGTGATGTCATCTTCCGACAGTGTGACTAATGCATCAGCACAACGCTCGCGGGAACAGGTGCAGCAGAAACTGACGTTTTGCGGCTCATATAACGTCACTTCTTCCTGATGATATAAACGATACAGCACTTCATTCGCTGGCAGCGTAAATAGCTCCTCAGCTTTGATGGTAGTGGTAAGCTGTGCCAGGTGATCAAACTCATCTTCATTACGCTCTTCGGCTGGTAACACTTGCAGCAACATCCCGCCCGCAGCGGCTTTACCTTCCACACTGCCGGTACGAATAAACAGGCGTGTTGGTAATTGTTCCGACTGCATAAAGTAATTTTCCAGACAGGCGGCGATAGTCTCCCCTTCCAGTGCGACCACACCCTGATAGCGCTCGCCCTTTGCCGGGGTGATAGTGATAACCAGATAGCCGTTGCCGACCATCTCTTTCAGTGTGCTTTCATCGCTGATTTCACCTTTAAAGCGGGCGACACCCCGCATCTGCTGCTGGTTATTACCGTTAATCACTGCCAGTGACAATGGGCCATCCCCTCCTTGTAACTGCACGGTAATATCACCATCAAACTTGAGCGTGGCGGTCAGTAAACTGGTTGCGACCAACATCTCACCCAACAGTTTTTGTACCGCTGGTGGGTAATCATGATTGGCTAATACTTGCTGGTAGGTTTCATTGACTGAAACCAGCTCACCGCGCACAGCATGGTTAGCAAACAGATAGCGGTGTAATTGGTCGTGATTAGACATGGTTTTCTCTCTTTCTGGCTGCAAGCAAAGCCGTCATCTTTCAAGTTGCAGGTGTGTGGGCTGCCGTCCTGCATGTTGAAATCTATAGGGTTTACTCAGACTCGCCTTGTTTAAATTTGATCAGGTTGCGACGCTCTTTTTTATCCGGCCGTCGGTCAGGATGTGGCATGGTCAGGGCATTCAGTTTACGCGCCTGTGCCACCTTATCGCGATTGGCAATACTGGCTTCAGTCTCTTCATACAATGCCTGTGCTTCGCTTGCACCACGGCGTTGACCGTGTAATGCCAATACCCGCACCGTGCGTTCATCATTGCCCTGACGCAGGCGGATTTCAGCATTCAGTTCAACCAACTTGCTCGGTTTACCGCGCTGGCCGTTGTAGTGGACTTTACCGCCATCCACCATTTCCCGGGCGATTGCTCTGGTTTTATAAAACCGGGCTGCCCAAAGCCATTTATCCAGCCGAACCGATTCGTCAGAAACTGCTTTATCCTTCATGAATACTCCTGCCTGTTATCTCCGTCATATTTCACGTCGCATGCGTGTTGGTCGCCTTGTTGCAACGCGAATTATTTAGGCTATAGGGCTAAACATCTTTTTAGTCACCACGTAACTGTAGCGCGGGTAATAGCTTACGGTAATCATTGATTGCAGGGTGGCTGTGAAATGCTTTGTCAGCACAACTGGAATCCGGGTTTTCTATACCCAGACAGTAGCGGATACCGAATGTGCGCGCGGCATCCAGAATCGTTTCACTGTCATCGACGAATAAGGTTCTGGCCGGATTCAGCCCGGTATGCTGCGCGACAGCTTGCCACAGTCGTTGATCTTCCTTCGGATAACCAAATGTATGGGTGGAAAGTAATAAATCAAGGTGCTGGTCAAGTGCAGTATGCTCAATTTTGACTGCCAGACTGTGTGGATGGGCGTTGGTGAGCAAAATGGTTTGTAACCCTTGCTGGCGTAAACTGGACAAAAACGGCTCAGTATCCTGGCGCAGACGAACCCGGTTACCCGCAGCCGTGGTCATGGCGTAAATATCTAAGTCCAACCGTTCACTCCAATAATCGAAGCAATACCAGTTTAAGGTATGTTGCACTGCCAAGTATTCATCATGAATAATTTTGTGGGCCTGCTCCAGCGGGATCCCTCGGTGTTGGCTAAGGGTTTCCGGCACCTGCTTTAGCCAGAAATGGCTATCGAACTCCAAATCCAACAGGGTGCCATCCATGTCCAACAGCACGGTATCAATCTCTTGCCAATTAAATTCTGGGGGCATAGCGGCTCCACAATCACATTATTTTTATGCAAACAAATAATACGGGTTACAACGAATACCAGCGCCATCAGGGTGATGTCCCGATAACAGCCACAGATAAAGTTAGCCTAGCATATCAAAGTTACAGAGCCAGCCAGAGATGAATGATATGGCCTGAAAGAAAGCTAACGCAGGAAAGGCGCAGGAGTGAGGGTCTGGTTAAAACAATTATCATAATAGCGTTGAATATTATCCATCCGGTTACGGTTTCGTAGTATCCGTTGAATTAATAAAGTGATATTCACGGCCAGACAGGCAATCAGTATTAGCAGCAATAGGCTGGTACCCAGATAGCGGCCGAGTGTGACGATATCCGGCTCACTGTGTAGCGCGATATGCCGTGTGCCATTGGCATCAATGGTGATATTGGTAATGATGCCTTCTGCCTTAAACTGAGTATTAAGTAGCAGCCCGGAGAGCCGTTGTAATTCCCGCCACTGCTCCAGTGCGCTGTAATCAAACATGGGGACGGCAGGGGCAGGGTGATTAACTAACTGCTTACCTTCATCACTGGTTAGCAAGAAGCCACCCGGCGGCGGGCTATTTAATGCTTCAGTTGCCAAATGCGTTTCACGATAAACAAACGATGAGGTAGCGGTTTTAACCAGACTTTCCAGGGTATCGGCACTGACTGGGCGCAACAGCACATTCATCCCTTTCAATGTGCCAGATTGTGCTCGTTTAACCAGCCCCGGCCAATTCTTGGCATTACCTAAGTTAACCAAGGCATTTTTCAGGCGGACACAGTCGCTATCTCCACCGCATAATGCCTGTGTTTTTAAAACGATATCTGCAAAATCATTCAGTAAAATCATGCCAGATTTTTCAATGGCGGTTGCCAACTGTGGGTTGACGTTGGCACCAGTACCTTGCGGATGCAACTGCTGATTGACTGTTGCCACCAGTGCGGCGGCTTTTTCAATGGTGTCAGATTCAGGTTGTGGCAGTGGTGCTGCGTTATTCCAATAGATCCCAGAACAATCAAACGGCGTAAAAACAAAACTATGCGGATTTTGAGTATTCGGCGGGACATAACACATACCGGTACCCTGAGCTTTCAGCATATCGCCGATGCGCAGAGGCATTTTATCCAGAGCTTCAACACTAGTAACTTGCTGGCTTTGTGCGCCTTGCAACCAGGCAATACTCAATTTCAATGGCAAGCTGAGCGGCACATAGATTAGCAATAACACCATTATTAACAGTGAGCCGGCAATAAGCGTCAGGTTTTTCCCCCAGCGCTGTAACGGGAAATGTTTCATTTCGTCATGCAGGGATAAAAAAGGCCCCTGACGCACGACCTGACGGTTGAGATAGATATCAATGTTGGTTTTCTTGCCCAGGTCATGAGCAAAATAGGGCCCCCAATGGGCCGGATAAATCAGGTCGACAATCCCGAGCGAGATGTTATTCATCTGCCCTTGGTTCGATTCACCAAACAGCCCCCAGCGCTTTGGCGTACCGCTCAAGCAATGGACTTCACGCAAATCTTTTTCAGATAACGGGCGGAACATATTCCAGCATGCCCAACCGGTTAACGTTATCGCCACAATAATCAGCCAGGGCAGTGTAACCGCCGGACCGGTGAGTGCGAAAAACAGTAATAACAATGCCAGACAGATCGCAGCGGCTTCTTTTAAGCCATTAGCACCATGTAAGGCATATTCTTCGGGTGTTTCCTTGCGGATATTCAACAGCTCTATATGTTCGCTGTCCGCTTTGCGGATTGAGGCATTTTGCGCTGGAGAAGGCAAGATAGGCTGGTAGCTATTCTCAGCCTGGTGATTTTTAAGCGTATTCCCATTAAGGGAGATCACCAAAGGAATCGTCTGCGTTTGGATAAGTTCTACGTCATTATCCTGAGCGATATATTGTTCCCACGAAGCCGGTAGGTGAACTTCAATCGAATCAAGGTAATAACGCCATTTATTGGGTTCGTCACTCGCCACGCCGTAGCGGGTGATGGCGCGGGTAACCGAATAAACATTTTCGCTTTGTGGAGTTAGAGTCAGCTTTGCTGGCGCAAGATTGCTGTTCGTCAGTGTGCGGGTGTCAAAAGTTGACTGGGATTTGAATCCGAGCTTCTCTTGCTGACCGAGCAGATAATTCTCAATATTAACCCGTTCTTCCGCGGTGAGTTTACGGTGAATAGGTTTAGCGAACGGCAGTATTGCAGTTACGGGGGCGGGGTGGCGGAATCGGAACCACCATAACAAACCTACCGCGATCAGACTGGTCAACAGTAAGGCCAATATTAAGACTATTGTGCTCATCCCATCCCCATCCGAGCGCCTCTGACTTACGTCAACTCTATGAAAGAATGCATATTATGCGTAAAAACAGTACCAAGGCATATAACAGAGTCATTCAGTGAACTAGCATTTTACACGCTATTATTCATCAAAAAACCTAATGCAAGTGCTCTTAAACTGCCCGTAGATTGATAAGGATAGCAAGGCTAAAACAGCGGTAATATCAGCATAATCCTATTTTCAAACACATTTTTTAACGTGTGTTGAGTGAGGGTAGGATGAAATTTAACCGGTTGAATCTTGACTAAACTCGACGTCATGTTAAAAACAGGTAAATTATATCTAACTGAGATTGCGATAAAGGTTCTCACTAACGCACAATGTGATCAAGTTCTAATAAATTCCAGTATAAAGTGTTGGGTTAATCGTTATCGGCAAAAAGTGGCTTACTAAGTAACCATAAAATAGCTCTGGTTATCCTGATGCAAGTCCGATAGGCGGTGAGTATTTAAATTGGGGCTATCATGAAACACCTGCAAAAACCTAAAATTCTTAAAATAGAAACGGTTGCCCACTCCCGCTTGTTTACTGTTGAAGCGGTGGATCTGGAGTTCAGTAATGGCGTACAACGCGTTTATGAACGAATGCGGCCATCAAACCGTGAAGCGGTGATGATAGTGCCGATTATTGGCGATGATCTCCTGCTGATTCGTGAATATGCCGTGGGTATTGAAGAGTATGAGCTGGGCTTCCCCAAAGGGTTGATTGATCCGGGCGAAGGTGTGCTGGAGGCGGCGAATCGTGAACTGATGGAAGAGGTTGGCTTTGGTGCTAAAAGCTTTGATTATCTCAGTAAGCTGACGATGGCTCCGTCCTATTTCTCTAGCAAAATGAATATTGTTATTGCTCATAACCTCTATCCACAAAGTCTGGAGGGTGACGAGCCGGAACCCCTGCCACAAGTCCGCTGGCCGATCGCCAATATGATGGCACTGCTGGATGAGCCTGATTTTCGCGAGGCCCGTAATGTTAGTGCCCTTTTTCTGGCTCAGGCATTTCTTAATAAGTAATGGTCAGAGATAAAAAAGCCGGGACTCTGTTACGAGCTCCCGGCTTTTATATTGGCGCTGCTCCGTCTTGATACTCAGGCCATCAGCGTTTACAGAACAACTCCATCAGAACAACTCGTGAGTCTGCCCGTTATCCATTAGAGTCGTCCCTGCTTCATGTACTGAATACTCGGTGGGTTGTGTCCCCTCGATAAAGTACTCTGAACGACTGCCTGGTCCGCCACTGGATAACTTACCCGTCTGCTTATCAATCACTACGCTGACAATACCCGGCGGTGGAGAAACCGGTTTTTCTGGCAAACCTTCAAGGGCCGCTTTCATAAAGTCATCCCATGCAGGTTGTGCACTCTTCGCCCCACCTTCAGCACCAGAGATCTGATCTGATATGGCCCCTGATGCAGAGCTGCGGCCTAAGTCGCGGCGATGGTCATCGAAGCCAATCCAGACGGAGGTCACGGTATCCGGGCCGTAGCCAGAGAACCAAGCATCTTTTGAGTTGTTAGTGGTACCGGTTTTACCGCCAATATCCTTGCGTTTCAGGTCACGCCCGGCACGCCAGCCGGTACCCATCCAACCCGGTTCCCCGAAGATATTTGAGTTCAACGCATCACGAATCAAAAAGGCCAACGGCGTGCTTATCACATGGGGTGCGTATTGCTGGTCACCGTTGAGCTTGGCCTGTTCGGGCGTCACTTTTTCTAACTCAGGCATTGGCACATTACTGGCGTTATTGTTCTGCGAGGTGGCGACGTTTTCGATGTTATCATCAGACAGAACAACTGAGCGCTGAGTGTCACCGTAAATAACCGGTAAGTTACACTCTTCACAGACAATCTTCGGTTTCTCTTCGAACAGCACATTGCCCACATCATCAGTTATCTTGGTGATGAAATAGGGATCGACCAGATAGCCGCCGTTTGCCAACACGGCATAACCACGGACTAACTGCAATGGCGTAAAGGAGGCGGAACCTAATGCCAGGGATTCTGAGTGCACAATATTTTGTGCTGGGAAACCAAAGCGTTGCAGGTATTCAGCCGCATAATCCACACCCATGGCACGCATTGCCCGCACCATCACCACGTTCTTCGATTGACCTAAACCTTGGCGTAAACGAATTGGGCCATCGTAAGTCGGTGGTGAGTTTTTTGGCCGCCAATCGGTACCTGCACCAGCATCCCAGCGCGTAATTGGCAGGTCATTGAGGATGGTTGCCAGCGTCAGACCTTTGTCCATTGCCGCGGTATACAGGAAGGGTTTGATATTCGAACCGACCTGGCGTAGTGCCTGTGTCGCACGGTTAAATTTACTTTGGTTAAAGTCAAAACCGCCGACCAGCGCTTTAACCGCACCATTGTTTGGATCGATAGAAACCAAGGCTGAGTTAACGTCCGGCACCTGTGCCAGCCACCAATTATCTTCTACTTTTCTTACCCAAATCTGCTGGCCAGGCTGCACCACATCGGTCACTTGTTTTGGTGTTGGCCCTTGGGCGTTATCCGATTTAAACGGACGTGCCCAACGCATGCCGGACATTGGTAAGGTCACGTTGCTGCCATCTGCCAACAGTGCCGTTGCTTGCGTCGTATTAGCTTCGGTCACCACCGCAGGCAGCAGTGGGCCATAGACCGGCAAGGTTTTCAGTGAATCGATAATCTGCTCGCGGCCCCATGCGCTTTCGCCCACTTTCCACAACACATTGGACGGGCCTCGATAACCATGGCGCATATCATAAGCCAGCACATTGGCACGCAATGAGTCGACCGCCGCCAACTGGAGCTTTCTGGTTATGGTGGTATAGACCTGATAGCCGTCGGTATAGGCATTCTCACCGTAACGCTTAATCATCTCCTGCCGCACCATTTCTGACAGATAAGGTGCTGAGAAGGCGATTTGCGGAGCATGGTAGTTGGCAACCAGATCTTCACTGCGCGCCTGATCGTACTGCGCCTGGGTGATGTACTTTTCATCCAGCATACGCGAGAGCACTACGTTACGGCGTGCCACTGCTCTGTCATGTGAATAGAGCGGGTTGAAGGTGGATGGCGCTTTTGGCAAACCGGCGATCATCGCCATCTGGCTGAGGGTCAACTCATTGACTTCTTTGCCGAAATAGACCTGAGCTGCCGCACCGACACCATAGGCACGGTAGCCGAGATAAATCTTGTTCAGGTACAGCTCAAGGATTTCATCTTTGGTCAGTAACTGTTCGATACGAATGGCCAGAAAGGCTTCCTTGATTTTACGTATCAAAGTCCGTTCCGGGCTTAAGAAGAAGTTGCGAGCCAATTGCTGGGTAATGGTACTTGCCCCTTGTGAGGCACGCCCAGAAACCATAGCAATTGAGGCAGCACGTAGGATCCCAACCGGGTCCACACCGTGATGCTCATAGAATCGGCTATCTTCCGTAGCAATAAATGCATGCACCATTTCTGGTGGAATTTGTTTTAATGTCAACGGGATACGGCGTTTTTCACCGTATTGAGCGATCAATTCGCCTTCGGCGCTATACACCAACATAGGTGTTTGCAGCCGGACATCTTTCAGCGTGGCAACATCGGGTAGCTGTGGCTCAATATATTTGTACAGGCCAAATATCGAGGCTGCTCCCAGTAAAATGCAACACACTGTAAGGATCAAAAAATACTTTACGAACTTCACCTGAGATTTCCCATTCAATGTCAATTGGGCAGTTTATAAACAACCGCGCCGTAGTATAAAGGCAAGCCCGTAACATGGATACGTTCTTTTATTGTCTCTCGACATGGAGGTCGACAAAGATGTACTCACAATATTGGCAGGTTGGGCTAGATATTCAAATAGATGCTATACGCGCTTTGGCTGTTGTCAGACGCCGCTATGGCTGGCAACTGCGCTACTGGTGGCATCAAACCTTACCTTCTGGCGTTTTGCGGGAGGGTATTTTACAACAGCCAGATATGGTTAGCGACAAACTCAAATTATTGCGTAAACAATTACCAAAACATATTTCATTACGTATCGCATTGCCCGCACAGCGCATATTGCAACACACTATTCCGACACCGGACCGGCGTTTACGCGAACCGCAGCGTGATGGTTTTATCAAAGCCGCAGCAAGTAAGGTCTTTCCGCTCGGCAGTCAGGCTTTAGCCCTCGATTATCGTAGTGAAACCACAGCCAGTAGTGAGTTAATCATCACCGCCGCCCGTCAGTCAGAAGTTCAGCAATGGCAGGCGTGCTTGCATCAAGCGGGTTTACCTTCCGATATGATTGATATTACCCCCTGTGCTCTTCGTTATATGGCGATGGCGGCAGGATTATCGGGACCATATTGGTTGGTTCACCGTTTGGAGAGTGAGTGGCTGTGGGTGTCATCGGCTGACATGCCGTTTGACTTTGGTGTGGTAGCAGCCGACTCAGAGGATGTAGCACCAGGCCAGCCGCCTACTACATTCAATCCATTACCGACGTTGCTGAGACAACTTCAGGCGCGTTATCCCGAGCAGAGTGGAATACCGATAACGGTGTATTACAGTAATGTGGTGGATGATGCCCCGGTTGAAAATACCACCGGCTGGTCACCCTTTACGGCTTTTGCCCAGTATCAACCGCCACTGCCGCCATCCCCCGCTGCATTTATTCTGGCCGGAGGGCTGGCATTACGCCCGGCAGACGACTGATGTATCAAGTTAATTTTTCGTTATGGCGTGCAGAACGTCAATCATCCCGTTACCGTTTTTGGCGCAATCTAGGTTTATGCCAATGCCTATTTTTAGCCATCCTACTGGTTGTAATACAACTGCAATCACGGGTAGTAAATTTCAGCCAACAAATCCGTCTGGCAGCGCTATCCCAGCAGCAAATAGCCTTAGGCCAGCACCATCAAGAGGTGCAACAGGCAATGGCACAACTACGGCATCGGGAACAGCTCGCTCAGATTTATCGTCAGGCCCACCAACTTGCCCAGCGATATTCAATATTATTGCAGCAGCTATCGCAGCAAATTCCAGATAGCTGCTGGTTGGTCAGCCTGATACCACAAGGCGATAAGGTGGTTTTTGAGGTAATTAGCCAGAGTTATGCCGCAATTAATCTCTTTGTAGTGCGTTTAGGCCGCTCGCCTCTCTTCACAACAGTGCATTTACAAAAAATTGCTCAGCAGGATGACGGTAATTTTCGCTTTGCGGTTTGGGCCGACTGGCAGGACAGAGATAGTGATGAAAGAGGTAGTGATGAATAAGCGGCTGCAACATTGGATGGATAGGCCGGGTTGGCAAATCTTGATAGGGCAGTGGGTTTTTCTTGGGCTTTTAAGTGTAATGGCTTATGGCATGTTATTACGTCCTGCATGGCAACAGCAGAGGCTCACCGCAGATAAGATTATTCAACATCAGCAACAGGTTGATCATCATCAGGCGGCTTTGGCACCGTTACCCTCACTTTCTCTGGTTCGTCAGCAAATGATGGTATTGAAAGAAAGGGAGGCATCGTGGTTGTCACTTGATAGTTCAATGGCCCATCTGACCGATGAATTGATTGCCCCGTTTGGCGGGCAAGTCATTCGCTGGCAGCGACAATCCGGGCCAGTTGGCGAGGCCGCAGTGGATTCCATAAGGCACCAACAGTGGCACGCTACTCTGCGGGTCAATTTCTATGGATTACTCCATTTATTTCGTCAACTAGCCGAAATCCCCACCCCTGTTCAGACCCAGCTGGTTGAGATTAATAGTGATAATTCCGTACTGTTGGTGAAATTAAGCCTGAAAGAATATCTCGCAGGTGGCGTCAATGAGTAGCGGCAAAGGGAGCACGGTATGGGGCCTCTAAAGATAGTCTCTCTGATAATCGTATCACTGGCACCTGTGGCTTATGCCGACCCCTTATTGACCGCCACAGGGCGTAATCCTTTTCAGGACCTATCAGCACAGCCATGTGATGGTGAGCGGGAGAAACTCACTCATTGGCGATTACAAGGGGTTGTCAGGGGAGGAGATTACTCTTCTGGTTGGATACTGCGGCCAGAGGGCCGCTGGCAGAAGCTAGTGGTCGGCTCACGGCTATTGTCAACTTGGCAAGTTACCCATATTGGCTCACGGCAGGTGAGCCTACAGAATACTGGCTTAGTTGGCTTTTGCTCTGGATTATCGGAGCCAGAGGTGCTGCTGATGCACTAACTAACGGGTTGTTTTAGATAATTATTATCATCACTAAAGAGCTTAGCTGGGCAGCATAAGCACTCTTACCGTTTCAAATATACAGGACATAAAAGGAATTAGTCTGATGAATGTTTCTACTACGAAAACCCGGAGTGGGCTTACCCCAACACTCAGTGCTGGGGTGATGATGCTGCTGCTGGTATTACTCACAAGTCGTGCCTTTAGCGCAAAAAGTGGGCCGCCGGTAACCCTGGAGTTTCAAGATGCGCCGATAGCGGTAGTGTTGCAGGCACTGGCGGATTATCAGCAACTGAATTTAGTCATTGCCGCTGGGGTTGACGGTAATCTCAGCCTGAGATTGGCGGATGTTCCGTGGGAGCAGGCTTTGGCGATTATTTTGCGTATGGGCCGTCTGAAAGTAGAGCGCGAAGGGTCGGTAATGATGGTTTTTACCGAACAGGAGATACAAGAAAGACAGCAACGGGCGGAACAGAAAGATGCATCTGAGTCCCTAAATAATTTCTCACTGGCCTTGCAGTATGCTGATGCTGAACAAGTTGCCGACAGTTTGACTCTTCCTGAAGGTGGGTTGCTATCGCCACTGGGTAGCGTAGTGGTAGATAAACGTACTAATACATTATTAATTCGCGATACTCCCGCCTCTTTAGCACTATTGAAAAGTTGGCTGGCAGAGATGGATTTGCCTTTACAGCAAGTGCAGTTAGCGGCACACATCGTAACTATGAGTCGGGAAAATTTGCATGAACTTGGTGTGCGTTGGGGTATGGACGAAGCAACGCAGCCCCGTGCGCTGAGAGTGAATAATTTTAATGTGAATTTGCCACTCCCCAATAGCGCCCTCAGCGCTGGATTCAATGTTGCCCGTATCGGCGGGCGTCTGCTGGAACTGGAATTGAGCGCGCTGGAGCAAGAAAATCAGGTTGATATTATTGCCAGCCCTCGGCTGGTGACATCCCATCAGCAAACTGCCAGTATCAAGCAAGGTTCTGATATTCCTTATACGGTCTCGCGGGGTAAAAAAGGGGTGCCTACTATTGAGTTTAAAGAGGCAGTATTAGGGATGGAAGTGACACCGAAAATACTGCGTAATGGCAAGATTACTCTAAACTTGAAAATCAGCCAAAATATGCCCGGAATGGCAATTAAACGCGGAGATAGTGAAGCTTTATTAATAGATAAGCAGGAAATAAAAACCCAAATAACCGTAAACGATGGGGAAACTATTGTGCTTGGGGGGATTTTCCAGCAAAAAAATAGTCAGGGAATTAATAAAGTGCCCATCCTGGCCGATATCCCTTGGCTGGGCGCGCTGTTCAAACAAGACACCCAACAACAAAGTCGGCGGGAGTTAGTGATTTTCATCACGCCAAGGCTAATCAGTGCTTGAGCCTTATGGGGGGGTGTTTTATGAAAACAGACCAATCTTGGTGACTTTCTGCAACTTTTTGTGTGATAGGAGGCTTCTAAATTTGACGCTGCCTCCGATTTAGCTTACAAGGGTTACCGAATTGAGCTCCGAGGTTTTAATAACGTTGATACGCCGATAAAAACGTATGGTTTCCCTCCCACGACGTGTACAACGATTTATTCGGTTGCCAAACTACCAGAAGTGCTGAGATAATTTTCCGTCTGATCTCGCACTATCGCTCATGAGGTTTCAGTTTAGGTCCCGCCGCTGATTTGATTGGCGGGGCGGGTTATCATTAACGAATAGTCTTAGTAATACCAAAAACATGGCAGAGAAACGCAATATCTTTCTGGTTGGGCCTATGGGTGCCGGCAAAAGCACTATTGGTCGTCAGTTAGCTCAGCAACTCAATATGGAGTTTTTCGACTCTGATCAAGAAATTGAGCGACGTACCGGAGCTGACGTGGGCTGGGTATTCGACGTGGAAGGCGAAGAAGGTTTCCGCGATCGTGAAGAAAAAGTTATTAATGAACTGACGGAAAAACAAGGCATTGTTCTGGCAACCGGTGGTGGCTCTGTTAAATCCAGAGAAACCCGTAACCGTTTGTCAGCCCGTGGCGTTGTGGTTTATTTAGAAACTACAATCGAGAAGCAGTTGGCCCGTACACAGCGCGACAAAAAACGTCCGTTGTTGCAGGTTGATGCGCCTCCACGTGAAGTGTTAGAAGCACTGGCAAAAGAACGTAATCCGTTGTACGAAGAAATTGCAGATGTCACCATCCGCACTGACGATCAAAGCGCGAAAGTTGTTGCTAACCAGATTATCAACATGCTGGAAAGTAACTGATTTTAGCATTTTACTAATGCCTCCGGGCGTAAGTTAAGAAGGTTACTGAGCGCGACATGGAGAAGATTACTGTCACGTTAGGGGAACGTAGTTACCCCATTACGATTGCTGCCGGATTGTTCAATGATTCGGCCTCTTTTGCGCCACTAAAGGCGGGTGACCAGGTAATGCTGGTAACTAACCAAACGCTGGCTCCACTCTATCTGGATTCGCTCCGGGCAGTGTTGGAACAAAGTGGCATTAAAGTTGATCAGGTGATTTTACCTGACGGTGAGCAGTACAAATCTCTGAGTGTTCTGGAGCAGGTATTTTCTGCCCTTCTGGAAAAACCGCATGGTCGTGATACTACACTTGTTGCCTTAGGTGGCGGTGTAGTAGGCGACCTGACCGGTTTTGCTGCGGCTTGCTATCAGCGCGGCGTTCGCTTTATTCAAGTTCCTACTACCTTACTGTCTCAGGTGGATTCCTCTGTCGGTGGCAAAACCGCAGTAAATCATCCACTGGGCAAGAACATGATTGGTGCGTTCTATCAACCAGCATCGGTAGTGGTTGACCTTAATTGCCTTAACACTCTCCCTTCGCGTGAGCTTGCCTCCGGGCTGGCTGAAGTTATCAAATATGGCATTATTCTTGATGCGGCTTTCTTTGATTGGTTAGAAGATAATATCGATGCATTACTCGCACTGGATATGTCAGCGTTAGCTTACTGCATCCGCCGTTGCTGCGAATTAAAAGCCGATGTTGTTGCTGCCGATGAACGTGAAGAGAGCGGTATGCGCGCATTACTCAATTTGGGCCATACTTATGGTCATGCTATTGAGGCTGAAATGGGCTATGGCGTCTGGTTACACGGCGAAGCCGTTGCTGCGGGAATGATGATGGCAGCACACACCTCCCGTCGATTAGGTCAGTTCTCAGCCAGTGATGTTGAGCGTATCAAACAACTACTGTTACGAGCCGGTCTGCCGGTCTGCGGGCCGCAGGAAATGACACCAGAGTCTTATCTGCCGCATATGATGCGGGATAAAAAAGTGCTGGCAGGCGAGCTTCGTCTGGTACTGCCAACGGCTATCGGTAAGTCAGAAATCCGTAGCGGTATTGCACATGACATGGTGTTAGCATCTATCACGGATTGCCAGTTATAAAAATGGCATAAGTACGATATTATTCCTTTGCTGCGGGCTGTTTATACCCTAAATAATTCGAGTTGCAGGAAGGCGGCAAGCGAGAGAGCCGATGAGCTTACATAAGTGAGTGATTTGGGTGATTGAGCGTAGCCAACGCACATGCAGCTTGAAGTATGACGGGTATAGCCTGTTTGCAGTCAGTAAAATCAATCAGCCAGATCGCAGTGATCAATGCGGTGGGCTTTTGCCTCTAGTTGGAGGGTTTAGATGGATGATTTAAAGCCGGAAGACGATCTGAAACCAGATAGCAGTGACCGTCGTCCTACACGTGCCCGTAAGTCCTCGGCCGGACCTAAGCTTGCTGTTTCACGCCAACACATCATGATTGGTATCGGCATTTTAGTGCTTTTGTTGATCATTATCGCCATCGGTTCAGCCCTGAAAGCCCCGACTGAGCATGAAGCATCCCAGCAAAACCCGAATGTTGATGCAGCGAGAAATATTAATCTGTCTGATTCATCTTCACTCACTAGCGGCAATAACACTCAGCCCGGTGTAGCAAACAATGCCAGCGACGGTCATGATGCCAATGGCGTGAAGAACTCGGCTCAGCCACAGGATATTAGTGCTCCGCCAATTTCGCCAACGCCAACTGAAGCTTCAGTGCCGCCTTCGGCGAACAGCCCGACTCAGCGTGTTGAATTGCCAGGCAATATGTCTGATGCACTTTCTCAAACTCAGGGGCAGGTTGATACCTTGTCTCAGAATATGAACGACGGTCAGACATCCACCTTGCCGACGGCACCTGCAACGGTTTCTGGTTCAAAAGGGGCTAAAGCACCGGCACCGGCTACGGGTGAAACCATTACCCACCCGTCGCAGAAACAAGCTACGACAGCAGCTAAGCTGCCAACCAGCAACCATAAAAAACCGACCACCGTGGTTTCTCCAGCGGCATCTGCGGTGACCAAATCAGGTTCCGTTGGCAGCAGTAGTACCTTAAAGAATGCACCAGGTAACCATTTCACGTTACAACTGAGCAGCGCATCACGCTCAGACACATTGAATGCCTATGCTAAACAGCAAAAATTAACTGACTATCATGTCTATGAAACTAAACGTGATGGTAAACCTTGGTATATTTTAGTAAGTGGTAACTACCCCTCTTCTGCTGATGCAAAAAGGGCCATCACGACGCTACCAGCCGATGTTCAGGCGAAAAAACCGTGGGTTAAACCTGTACAACAAGTGCAGCAAGACCTTAAAAAATAAATCATTCTTATTTGTGCGCTGATGTGCTGTTTGAAACAGAGTACAATCTGCGGCTCTGAATTATTAAGTAGCTAACTGACGGCATGAAGAAAAACCGCGCTTTTTTAAAATGGGCTGGTGGGAAATATCCGCTGGTTGATGACATACGACGCCATCTTCCAGCGGGAGACTGCTTGATAGAGCCATTCGTCGGTGCGGGTTCGGTGTTTCTTAACACTGAGTATGAGTCTTACATACTGGCCGATATCAACAGCGATCTTATCAACCTCTACAATATCGTGAAGGAACGCACTGATGATTTTGTGCGTGACGCCCGTGTTTTGTTTACGGGCGACTTCAATAAATCCGAGCAGTTTTACCTACTGCGTCAAGAGTTTAACGCCAGTACTGATGCTTATCGCCGCGCATTATTATTTCTCTATCTGAATCGCCATTGTTATAACGGCCTGTGTCGTTATAATTTGAGCGGTGAATTCAATGTGCCTTTTGGTCGTTATAAAAAACCTTATTTCCCTGAGGTAGAGCTTTATTGGTTTGCTGAAAAATCGCAAAATGCGGTATTCGTTTGTGAGCATTATCAGGAAACTCTCTTAAAAGCAGTGCATGGGGCGGTAGTTTATTGCGATCCTCCGTATGCGCCATTGTCAGCGACGGCGAATTTTACGGCATATCACACCAATAACTTTGGCATTGTGGATCAACAGAATCTGGCTCGTCTGGCTTATCAACTTTCGGCCGAAAGCAAGATTCCAGTTCTGATTTCTAACCACGATACAGAGCTGACGCGCAATTGGTATCATCAGGCGTCACTGCATGTGGTGAAAGCGCGCCGTACTATCAGCCGTAATATTCTTGGTCGTAGTAAAGTGAACGAGCTTTTGGCGCTGTATAGCTGAGCGGGAATGCCGCTCGGTAAAGATTCAAACCCAATGGTTTATGAAATAGAACCCCTGACGTAGATGCGCCATCTGTCAGGAAGATGTTTTATAGAACAAAGAGATACGTTTGGAGACGCGGATGAAAAAGTTTTTAATTGCCCCATCTATTCTGTCAGCCGATTTTGCCCGTTTGGGTGAAGATACCGCCAAGGTGCTCGCGGCCGGGGCTGATGTTGTGCATTTTGATGTGATGGACAATCATTACGTTCCTAATCTGACCATCGGGCCGATGGTGTGTCAGGCCCTGCGTGACTATGGTATTACCGCGCCGATTGATGTGCATCTGATGGTAAAACCGGTTGACCGTATCGTCCCGGATTTTGCCAAAGCGGGTGCCACGTATATTTCATTCCATCCCGAAGCCTCTGAACACGTCGACCGTACCTTACAACTGATCAAAGAGAATGGCTGCAAGGCGGGCTTGGTGTTTAACCCTGCTACGCCGCTGAGTTATCTTGATTATGTAATGGATAAGCTGGATGTCATCTTGTTGATGTCAGTTAACCCCGGTTTCGGCGGCCAGTCATTTATTCCTGAAACACTGAATAAGTTACGTCAGGTACGTAAATTGATTGATGCCAGTGGCTATGACATTCGCCTGGAAGTGGATGGCGGGGTGAAAGTCGACAATATTCGCCAGATTGCGGCGGCTGGTGCTGATATGTTTGTAGCGGGTTCAGCTATTTTCAGCCAACCGGATTATGCTGCGGTGATTGATGCTATGCGCAGTGAGCTGGCGATGTCTGCTCATGACTAAATTCGATACTATCCGTGGTGTGGCGTTCGATCTGGACGGTACATTGGTTGATAGCGCACCAGGCCTTGCCAGTGCTATTGATATGGCGTTGCAGCATCAAGGCTTACCGGTTGCCGGTAACGCACTGGTATCCACCTGGATTGGCAATGGTGCTGATATTTTGGTCGAGCGTGCGTTACGCTGGGCAGGTCATGAGCCGGATGCTCAGTCAGTCACACATACCCGTGAGCTGTTTGATCACTATTATGCCAAAACGGTTGAACAGGGGAGCCAGCTATTCCCGCAAGTGAAAGCTACGCTGGCTCAACTGGCAGCCCATGGTTTGCCGATGGGGCTGATTACCAATAAGCCGACGCCGTTTGTTGCTCCTTTGCTGGCATCACTGGGTATCGCAGATTATTTCTCAGTAATTATTGGTGGCGACGATGTGGTAGTGAAAAAACCGCATCCGGCCCCGCTCTATTTACTGTTAGCTAAACTTGGCCTTCGCGCCAGCGAAATGCTGTTTGTCGGCGATTCGCGTAATGACATTATGGCTGCGCAGGCCGCGGGTTGCCCTTGTATTGGGCTGACCTATGGATATAACTACGGCGAAGCTATTGCCACCAGTCACCCCGATTGCGTGCTGGAGCATTTTGCCGATCTGTTGCCCGCCATCGGGCTGTCGTCTTTAAAAGATCAGGATGTATAAAATGAGTAAACCCACTGAATTAACCACTGTATCCAGTAAACCAATCAAGCCTATCGTATTTAGCGGCGCGCAACCGTCCGGCGAATTGACCATTGGCAATTACATGGGTGCGCTGCGTCAGTGGGTACAGATGCAGGATGATTATGAGTGCATTTATTGCATCGTTGATCTGCATGCCATTACTGCCCGTCAAGATCCGGCGCAGTTACGCAAAAGAACCTTAGATACGTTGGCGCTGTATCTGGCTTGCGGTATCGATCCGAAAAAGAGTACGATTTTCGTTCAGTCCCATGTGCCTGAACACTCTCAGCTAAGCTGGGCGCTGAACTGCTATACCTATTTTGGTGAATTGAGCCGAATGACTCAGTTCAAAGATAAGTCAGCCCGCTATGCTGAAAACATTAATGCCGGTTTGTTTGATTATCCTGTATTGATGGCGGCGGATATTTTGCTCTATCAAACTAATCAGGTGCCAGTCGGTGAAGACCAGAAGCAACATCTGGAGCTGAGCCGCGATATCGCTGGTCGATTCAATGCGTTGTATGGTGATATTTTCAAAATCCCTGAGCCGTTTATTCCGAAAGCCGGTGCGCGGGTAATGTCTTTGCTAGACCCGACCAAAAAGATGTCTAAATCTGATGACAATCGCAATAACGTCATTGAACTGCTGGAAGATCCGAAATCGGTGGTTAAAAAGATTAAGCGCGCGGTGACGGACTCAGACGAGCCAGCAGTTATCCGTTATGACGTAGAAAAGAAAGCCGGTGTTTCTAACTTGCTGGATATCTTGTCAGGTGTGACGGGTCAGTCAGTTCCTGAGCTGGAAGTACAGTTTGAAGGCCAGATGTATGGTCATTTGAAAGGTGCCGTGGCGGATGCTGTCTCGGGCATGCTGACAGAGCTACAGGCGCGTTATCACACTTATCGTGAAGACGAGGCTTTCTTGCAGGAAGTGATGCGTGAAGGGGCTGCCAAGGCGCGTGCTCGCGCGCAACAGACATTAGCTAAAGTGTACGACGCTATCGGTTTTGTCGCCCATCCGTAAGACTCAATAATATGAAGGGGGTTTGCCCCCTTCATCAGCAAGGTTTCCTAACCCACCTTTTCTACCTGTTCCGCTGTTTTGCTGTGATCAGTACTGGAGAACCAATTCAGTTTTTCACGTAAACGGACCACGCTACCGACGATGATCAGGCTAGGGCTGTTGACCTGCTGGGACAGTAATCCCAATTGGCTCAGTTCGCCGCTGACTACACGTTGATGCCGCGAGGTGCCATTTTCCACCAATGCCACAGACGTGGTAGCCGGCATCCCATGTTGAATCAGTTGCTGCTGAATTTCTCCCGCCTGGGATAACCCCATATAAAACACCAGCGTTTGTTTCTCTGCCGCCAGATTGGCCCAATCTAATTGAGCGTCTTTTTTGGCATGACCGGTAATCAAACGCACACTTTGCGCATGATCACGGTGAGTCAGGGGTATCCCGCTGTAGGCGGAGCAGCCGGAAGCTGCGGTAATTCCCGGCACTACCGAGAACGGAATCCCCGCTTCTGCCAGTGTTTCCAACTCTTCGCCGCCACGGCCAAAAATAAACGGGTCACCACCTTTCAAGCGTACCACTCGTTTACCCTGCTGTGCCTGTTGCAATAGGAGCTGATTGATACTTTCTTGCGGAACGCAATGGTAGCCGGACTCTTTTCCGACAAAAATCCGCTCGGCATCGCGCCGTACCAGATTCATCACCTCATCAGACACCAACCGGTCATACACCACCACGTCTGCTTGTTGGATCTGCTGTAACCCTTTTAACGTCAGCAAACCGGCATCTCCCGGCCCGGCACCCACCAGAACCACCTCACCGCGATCACTCAGCGGCGCATTGAACAGATGCTCAATATGTTGTTCGATTTGTCGCTGATCGTCGTTAGCCAATGATTGCGCCAGGCGGTCGTGAGTAAGCAGTTTTTCCCAAAAGCGGCGGCGATCGGCCATCGCGGTAAAATGTTGCTTCACCCGCTGGCGCAAATTGCCCGCCAATTGTGCCAATTGGCCCAAATGCTGTGGCAACATTGCCTCGAGTTTTTCGCGCAGCAAGCGCGCCAATACAGGGGCTTTACCGCCGGAAGATATCGCTATCATAATCGGCGAGCGATCAATGATGGACGGCATGATAAAGCTGGTGCGTTTCGGGTCATCCACCACATTGCAGAACACCCGCTGTAGATTGGCGCTCTGATAGACCAAGGCGTTGACTGCCACCTGATCAGTTGCTGCAATCACCAGCCACTTCTCTGCCAACAAATCCGGTACAAATTCGCCGCAGACTAATGTGAGCAGCCCCTGTTCCGCCCAGTGGTGAAACTGTGGCGTAAACTCACAGGCATTGACGGTAATTACCGCACCCGCATCCAGCAGCAAGCGAGCCTTGCGTTCGGCAACTTCACCACCGCCGACCAACAGGCAGGCTTTATGTTGCAGTTGGCAGAAAATCGGGAAGTAGTCCATCGGCAATCCTTCAGTCTAGGGGCGGAAGTGGCTATTGATAAGTTCAGTGATTGAAGGGGCGACCATACCTCGTGGCGCTTCGATGGTTTACACCGAATGGCTCCAACGGCACGTTTCCCCTTAATCAATATTCTCAGTACGTTACTGTTTCACAGCTTGCGGCGCGTTAACTGCCGCAGGTTGCGGGCGGTTTTCCCGTGGTGTGGCATACCAGTAGCCAAGGCCCATAAAGACTGCGCCTGACAAGGTATTACCCAGGGTTACCCACAACAGGTTGTGACCGATGCCACTTAAGGTGTAGGCCTCGCTATGATTACCAAACCAAGACAGGGCAAACAGTGTCATGTTGGCGACAGAGTGCTCGTAGCCTGAGGCAATAAAGGCCAGTAAACACCACCAGATAGCGATAAATTTGGCGGCACCCTCCACACGGATTGCCATCCAGATCGCCAGACAAACCAGCCAGTTACATAATACACCTTTGAAGAATAAGGTCATAGCGGGCGCAGAGGTTTTTGCTAATGCCGCGGTGTGTACCAAGCTGGTATCCACCGACAGCAGGTTACCGCCACCGTAGTAATAGAGCAGAGCCACAAAAACGGAACCCAGTAGATTTCCCAGCCAGGTTTGTGGCAATACTGCCCACATCTGGCTGGATTTGATGGTGCCGGCCTTCACACCGAAAGTCAGGAACATGGTGTGACCGGTGAACAACTCGGAACCCGCAATAATGACCAACGTCAGCGCCAGGCCGAAGGTGGCTCCCATTACCAGTGGGCGGTAAGCAGGATCGATTAGGTTACCCAGTGTGAAAATCAGAATAATGCCAAGGCCGACGTAGGCACCGGCCATTGCTGAGCCAATCCAGAAACCCAACGGGCTTTCTTTTGATAACTTGACGATGCGAGCCGCGTTGGCGGCGCATTTGTTGATCGTATCTGTATACATACTCATACCTGTGATCGAGAGTTATTTTATGGTTATCTGGTACTGACCGGATAACTGTTATTTATCACGCTTTGACTTGCACCATGCCGTCGCGAACTCGCACGTCATAATGGGCAACTGAGCGACTTTCATCTTCCAGACAGAAACCATCATGCAGGCGGAAGTGTTGCTTTTTCAGCGGACTGGCCACCCATAGATCACCTTGATGTTCAGCAATCAACCCGCGTGATAACACACTGGCCTGTGCGAAGGGATCTATATTGCTAATGGCAAAGAGTTGTTCGTCAGCATAAGGGCGGAAAACCGCGACATGCTGCTCACCGATCAAGCCGCATACGCCGCTACCGGGTAAAATATCGTTTAATGGACAAAGTGGAATCCACTGGCTCATACGTTATCCTCCAATTCCAACACCCGGACTGGGATACGCTCATCTGGGCGCGCTGGGCGATGTTGTTCACGTTCAGGTACCACTTGTACATTCGGGTCGCGTAGCGGGCTGTTAATGAAGTGGGCAAAACGAACCTGTGCTGCCGGGTTCTCAACCGTCACTTTCCATTCACAGGTCACTTTGTCGCGTAGGCGGGCAATATCGGCTTCCAACTGGTCGTTAATAGCTAACTTGTCGTCGAGGATCACGGCGCGCAGATAATTAATGCCGCCTTCCAGACTTTCCAGCCAGACGGAGGTGCGTTGCAGCTTATCGGCGGTGCGGATGTAGAACATCATAAAGCGGTCGAGGTAGCGCATCAGGGTCTCTTCATCCAGATCCGCTGCCAGCAGGTCAGCATGACGTGGCTTCATACCGCCGTTACCACAGACATACAGGTTCCAACCATTTTCGGTGGCGATAATTCCGACATCTTTACCCTGAGCTTCCGAACATTCACGGGTACAGCCGGAGACGCCAAACTTCATTTTATGCGGTGTGCGAATGCCTTTGTAACGATGCTCCAGCGCCACACCAAAGCCGACGCTGTCGCCGACACCAAAGCGGCACCAGGTACTGCCAACGCAGGTTTTTGCCATACGTAGGGCTTTGGCATAGGCGTGTCCGGTTTCAAAACCGGCTTCAATGAGTTGTGCCCAGATAGCGGGCAGGTCATCTTTTTGCGCGCCAAACATCCCCACCCGCTGAGAGCCGGTCAGTTTGGTATACAAATTATAGTGTTTGGCGATACGGCCAATGGCTAACAGGCCATCCGGTGTGATTTCCCCGCCCGGTGAGCGAGGGATAACCGAATAGGTACCATCTTTCTGAATATTACCGAGGAAGTTGTCATTGGTATCCTGCAACGGCGTGTGTTGCGGCTCTAAGATATACTCATTCCAGCACGATGCCAGCAGTGACCCTACGGTTGGCTTACATACTTCACAACCGTAACCTTTACCGTATTTCTCCAGCAAGGCATCGAAGGACTTAATCCCTTCAACCCGAATCAGGTGATATAACTCTTGGCGCGAATAGGCAAAGTGTTCACACAAATGATGGTTAACTTCAATGCCTTGCTTACTCAGTTCGGCATTCAGTACCTGGGTGACCAGCGGAATGCAACCGCCACAACCGGTACCGGCTTTAGTGGCGGATTTCAGTGCGGCAACGGTGTGGCAACCCTGGCCGATAGCCTGAATGATGTCGCCTTTAGTCACATCAAAACAGGAACAGATTTGCGCGCTGTCCGGTAGCGAGTCCACGCCCATTGCCGGTTTGCTACCCGCATGGGCCGGCAGAATCAGGCTGTCCGGGTTTTCTGGTAATTCGATGTTGTTCAGTGCCAGTTGCAGCAAGTTGCCATAATCGGTGGTATCACCCACCAGCACTGCCCCTAACAGGGTTTTGTTATCTGCGCTAACCACCAGACGTTTATAAATTTCTTTACTTTCATCCAGATAAACGTAGCTACGAGCACCCTCAGTGCGGCCATGAGCATCACCAATCCCACCGACATCCACGCCCAGTAGTTTCAGTTTGGCACTCATGTCGGCACCGTGGAAGGCGTTTTCGCGGCCAAGTAGATGGTCTGCGGTGACCTGCGCCATTTTATAGCCCGGCGCGACTAAGCCAAAGGTGCGCTCTTGCCATGAGGCACATTCGCCAATGGCGTACACATCAGGGTCGGAGGTTTGGCAATAATCATTGATAGCAATACCGCCACGGCGCGCGGTGGCTAAGCCGCATTGGTGTGCCAGTTTGTCTTGTGGGCGGATACCGGTGGAGAAGACGATAAAATCTACTTCTAACTGGCTACCATCGGCAAACAGCATGGTTTTGCGGCTGTTTTGGCCTGAATGAATAATTTCTTGGGTATTTTTACCTGTATGGACTCTGACCCCCATGCGTTCAATCTTCTGGCGTAGTTGGTCACCCCCCATCGGATCAAGCTGTTCGGCCATTAATACCGGTGCAAACTCAATGACATGGGTTTCAACGCCAAGGCTTTTCAGGGCACCAGCGGCTTCCAACCCTAACAGCCCGCCGCCGATAACCGCGCCACGTTTGCTACGGCGAGTACAAGACTCAATCGCATTCAGATCTTCAATGGTGCGATAGACAAAGCAATCTTGCCCTTCACTGCCTTTAATCGGCGGGATCCACGGGTAAGAACCGGTCGCCATAATCAGCTTGTCGTAATACAGCGTACGGCCACTGTTGGAATGGATCACTTTCTCGGTGCGATTAATAGTGATGGCACGTTCGCCAACCAGCACTTTTACACCGTGCTTTTCATAAAAGCCTTCACGAACCAGTGATAACTCTTCCGCAGTGTGGTGGGAGAAGTAAGAAGAAAGATGTACCCGGTCATAAGCGATGCGCGGTTCTTCGCAAAATACGGTTATCTCAAATTGGTCTTTATCTGCTTTATCTAATAAGTCTTCGATAAAGCGGTGGCCGACCATACCGTTGCCGATGATGGCAAGTTTGACTTTGCTCATTTTTGCCTCAATTTTTAATTTTCTACGCTTACAGTAATCCTCCCTACACCGCACTTCTTGATGTAAATCAATTTGCTTTCCATATACCTCTAAGGTGGTAGATGGATGATTTTTAACGATTTTTGATAAGTTGCGGATTTCATTCATCTTTAGCTGAAAGGTTTCAGTTTTAGATTTTAAATGACGGAAAAGAAAATCGGGCAGCATACTGTTGGTCGGGTAAGCTAAAGCAAATAGCTTTTGGTTATGACCAGAATATAAAAGGGATCATGGAGGCATCGATGACAACGCAATCCTTACCAAATCACTTACTCACCACTATCAATAATGTGCGGCTTGCCGGGCAAGCGGGCTTTTGGCAGATAACTATCGCGGAGGGCAAAATCAGTGCTATTAGCCCGCAGCCGGAACAGCAGACGGTTGGCGCCGGGGTGCTGGATGCGCAAGGTGGGTTGGCATTGCCGCCTTTTATTGAGCCACATATCCATCTGGATACCACCCAAACGGCCGGGCAACCGAGCTGGAATCAGTCAGGTACTCTGTTTGAGGGGATTGAGCGCTGGGCAGAGCGCAAAGCCTTGCTCACGCGCGAGGATGTTAAACAGCGGGCATGGCAGACGTTGAAGTGGCAAATCGCCAATGGTATTCAGCATGTCCGTACCCATGTGGATGTTTCCGATCCTAGTCTGACGGCACTCAGTGCGATGTTAGAGGTAAAAGAAGAAGTCAGCCCATGGGTGGATATGCAGATTGTCGCTTTCCCACAAGAGGGGATTCTCTCTTATCCCGACGGTGCCGCGCTGTTGGAAGAGGCGCTGCGACTGGGAGCTGATGTGGTTGGGGCCATCCCACATTTTGAATTCACTCGCGAATATGGTGTTGAATCTCTGCATATCGCCTTCGCCTTAGCACAGAAATATCAGCGGCTGGTAGATGTGCATTGTGATGAAATTGATGATGAGCAGTCACGTTTTGTTGAAACAGTGGCGGCCTTGGCGCACCGGGAAAATATGGGGGCGCGCGTTACCGCCAGCCACACCACAGCAATGCACTCCTATAATGGGGCTTATGCTTCCCGGCTATTTCGTCTGTTGAAAATGTCCGGTATCAACTTTGTCGCCAATCCATTAGTGAATATTCATTTACAAGGGCGCTTTGATACTTATCCGAAACGGCGTGGTATTACGCGGGTTAAAGAGATGTTGGCGGCAGAAATTAATGTCTGCTTCGGCCATGACGATGTATTCGACCCGTGGTACCCGCTAGGCACTGCCAATATGCTGCAAGTCCTGCATATGGGGCTACATATTTGTCAGTTGATGGGGTATAGCCAAATTAACGATGGGCTGAATCTGATAACCACCCACAGCGCCAGGACAATGCATTTATCTGATTATGGCTTGCAGCCAGGTAATAGCGCTAACCTGATTATTCTGCCCGCAGAAAATGGGTTCGATGCCGTGCGGCGACAGGTGCCAGTGCACTATTCCATTCGTCATGGAATGGTGATTGCCAAAACCCAGCCAGCCGAAAGCCGCATATATCTGGGGCAGGAAGAGGTAGTGAATTTTAAATAGGCGCTGCCCTGCAACCGTGATGGCGGCAGGGCAGTAAAACCGATAAATCAGTCAGTCACATGGCCGTGGCTGCGGTGCTTGGTAAAGAAGCCCAGAATCAGACACATCACAAACACTGCCAGGTACAGGCCGTTTGCTGTTGCCAGCGCGGCATGAACACCACTGTTGGCGACAATCGGGCCAGTCACCACGAAGGTCAGCATGGTACCGACAGTACCGCAGGTCAGGATGAAGTTAACCAGTTTTGGCGAAGAGACTTTGGTTTGCAATGAACCCAGAGTAATCAGTGTGGTGTAAATTGCACTGGAAACAAAACCCAACGCCAGAATGTAGTAGCTCAGGTATTGTGGGTTATCGGTGCTGACAAACAGATACATAGCCAGTGTTGCCAGTGCCGCCAGTACAGTTACGATGCGTTGTAGGTCAAAGAAGCGCAGGATAAAGCTGAACACCCACATCCCAATCATATAAGAGATCCAGAAGTTACTGACCAGTTGGCCAGCCTGACTGATATCCATATTGAAAGTTTTGGTGGCGTATTCCGGTACCCACTGGATAAAACCAAGTTGGCCAAGGATATAGCACAATGCGGCAATCGACAGGAACAGCACGCCAACCCCCCATTTCTCTTTCGCGACCGGTTTGCTTTGATCAGCGGCTTTGTGGCCCAGAACTGGGAACTCAGAGCACAGTGTTAGCACAAAAATACCGACATACAGCAGGCCGATACAAGCGTACACCCAGTACCATTCGATATGGCGTGCCAGCAGCATTGCGGCGGCGACAGGGAAAATCATCCCAGCCATACTGAAGAACGAATCGGTAAACAGCAGGCGTGAACCGCGCTGACGCCCCTCGTACATATGGGTTATCAGGAAGGTACCAATCGACATGGTTATCCCGCTGACCACCCCGAGGATGAACATGCTGATTGAGAAGACCATTAGATTATGGCCAACCATCAATCCGGCGATAGCAATCAACATCAGAATAAAGCCAAACACCAACTGGCGTTTTAATGGAATGATTTCCATTAACCAGGCATTGAGGAAGATGGAGATTAAAATACCCGCGTTAAGGAAAGTAAATGTGTTACTCATACTGGCAATAGGCAGATTGAAATACTCTGCGATATTCCCCATCACCATCCCGGTGACAATAACTAACGCACCAGTAAGGGCGTAAGAGAAGTAACTGATCCAAGTGAGCCGAATGCGATTGCTGTTATTCATAAATAGGCCTGTGCGTCAGTATCAAATAAATAAAGAGTTAAAGACAGATAATTGCTAAAAACGGACATAGGGCTAAAAGGAGGTCAAACCGGTTTTCAGCACTAAGGCGGCGGATCCTAGCACAGGCATAGTGAGTTTTTGTGATTTACATTCAACTTTTAATGTAATGACTGAAAAGCAATTGCGAATAATAGTGAGCCGTCACAGATTACGATGCGGCCTCAAATGATAAAGATTCTTAATTCTATTAAAGTGTGGGTCGTGTTAAGGTTGCTTCAGGTATGATTTGCCCCGCTTGTAGATCAGTAAAAACTCATATACCGGTCGCCCTTCAAGATACAGGAGTGTTGGCAGCCCTTGCTCAGCCCAGTCACTTAGTTATCTAAGCTGCAGGGGATTTGCTCGGTTGCCGTCTACCTGCATCTCAAAGTAACTTGGGTATAAAACTATTAATAAAACAGATAATTAATCCGCCTTACTTTCTTTTTTTCATCGATATAAAGGAATTTATCGTGATGAGAAGCGTGAACACCGATGTAACACCAACGGCGATAGGCTGCCGTTGAGCCAAATTCTTTATCAAAGAAGGCGCTTTTCTGCCTGGTTGGGGATAGCGGCGATCCTGATGTTATTTATCGCTCCGGTGGTTTCAGTTTCACTGGCGCTTTCGTATGAGCAAAAAACCATCTCAACGATGAGTGTGAGTGCTGCTAAGGCCAATTGTGCTATGGATATGGCGCATCACGCTGACCATCAACAGAGCCAGGCAACGGCCCAACATAGCAATACCGCACAGGCCGGAGGCGGTCATGATGGCATGATGATGGATCATGCAGCTTGTGGTTATTGTGTATTACTGACTCATTTGCCCCTACTGAATACAGCTTCCAAAGCGGATATTCGCTCTGCACTACTGTTAGCCGAGATCCCTCCGCCGTTATTTATCTATTGGTTAATTATTCAAGATACCTATTCAGAGAGCCAACCACGCGCACCACCTGCCTTTTATTCCTGATAATCCGATAAAAAATAAAAACCTTTTTTCTGGTGTGGATAAATACTCACCGGAGTAATTTGTATTGCCCAAGGAATAATTATGTCTGGCAAGAGTAAAACCTATAAAAAAACATTATTAGCATGCGCAGTAACCGCTGCTTTTTCGGTATTTGCCTTAAATACCGTTGCCGCTACGCATGATCATCTGATGACTCATGATCCGGTGGCGAATAACACCATCAACGATAGCGGTGATAAAAAACTCAATGATGCTGATGTCATAACTGTTACTGCGCCCCTTCATTCGCCGCTGGTTATCGTGACCTCGCCTAAAGCGCCGCGCCAACCTGTTCCCGCCAGTGATGGGGCTGACTATCTGAAAACTATCCCCGGTTTCTCGCAAATCCGTAATGGGGGTACCAATGGGGATGTGGTGTTCCGTGGCATGTTTGGTTCACGGATAAAAATTCTGACAGATGGTGGGGAAACACTGGGGGCCTGCCCATCAAGGATGGACGCGCCCACATCCTATATTTCACCAGAGAGTTTTGACCTGCTGACCGTAGTGAAGGGACCACAATCGGTGTTGTGGGGGGCTGGTGCTTCCGCCGGTACTATTTTGTTTGAGCGGCAACCCCCTCACTTTGACCAGGCGGGCATCAAAGGGAATGCCAGTCTATTGGTGGGCTCTAATGGTCGCTGGGATAAAAATCTCGATACCAGTTTAGGTAACGAGCAAGGCTATTTGCGCATGATGGGTAATCAGTCTCAGGCTGGTGATTACAAAGATGGCAATGGGGCGCGGGTGCCCTCGAAATGGGATAAATGGAATGCCGATATCGCCGTGGGCTGGACACCAGACAGCGATACGTTGCTCGAGCTAACGGCGGGTAAAGGTGACGGTGAAGCAAGGTATGCCGGGCGCGGTATGGACGGTTCCCAGTTCTTGCGCGAGAGTCTGGGCGCACGCTTTGAAAAAACAAATATCGGTGACGTGTTGGATAAAATTGAAGCCAAAGTCTACTACAATTATGCCAATCACATTATGGATAACAATACCTTACGCACACCACCGATGATGGCGATGTCCAGTAATGTGGACCGGCGCACGATGGGGGGCCGGGTCATGGGCACTTGGTTGTGGCGGGATCTGAAATTGGAGGCGGGTACTGATTTGCAAACCAATACGCACCGTAAAAATAAACAAGGCCATTGGGATAAAGATGCTCGCTTTACCAGCAACGGCTTGTTTAGCGAACTGACCTGGAGTGCCAGCGATCAGGATAAACTGATTACCGGTGCCCGCATTGACCATCATGAAGTCACCAATTATGCCCGTGCTTTTCAACCGACACGCTCTGCAACGCTCCCCGCCGGTTTCATGCGTTTTGAGCATAATCTGGCTGACTTACCCGTGATGTGGTACGCCGGTTTGGGCCATACGCAGCGTTTTCCTGATTATTGGGAGCTATTTTCGCCGACGTTCGGGCCTGTTGGCTCCAGCAGTGCTTTTGAGGGAGTGAAGAGTGAAAAGACCACTCAACTTGATATTGGCGCGCAATACAATGGTAAGCAGCTCAACAGTTGGGTCTCTGCTTATCTTGGTCGGGTCAATGATTTCATTTTGTTCAAGTATGACCCGAACAATCTGCGCATCAGTCAGGCAGATAATATCAACGCAACTATTATGGGGGGTGAGATGGGGGCCGGCTATGCCTTTAACGACAATTGGAAAGCTGACGCCAGCCTGGCTTATGCCTGGGGGAAAAATACCAGTAATCATCGTCCGTTGCCGCAAATCCCTCCCCTTGAAGCACGGTTAGGATTGACGTTTGAAGCAGGGGATTGGAGCAGCACGGCATTATGGCGGTTAGTCAGCAGCCAGCACCGGGTCGCGATTAACGAAGGGAATGTGGTAGGTAAAGACTTTGCTGATAGTGCGGGCTTCGGTGTGCTGTCTGCCAATGTGGCTTACAAGGTTACAAAACAAGTCAAAGTCAGCACTGGTATCGATAATCTACTGAATAAAGCGTACAGCGAGCACCTCAATCTGGCCGGTAATAGTGGATTTGGGTACTCGGCTAATACGTCGTTGAATGAGCCGGGTCGAACTCTTTGGGCAAAGTTGAATGTGACGTTTTAATAGAGCGACCCTTGGTACGTGAAGCAATAGGGGTGTTAGGCACGCAGTCGCATCACTTATTCATGTGAGTGATGCGGGTGATGAGCCTCTGATAAGGTTTATTCTGTGCCAGCAACGCCAATAACATTCGCTATCTTCATGAACGAAAAGAGAGATAAGCAGGAAAGAGCGATAACTTGCCACCGGGGCTGACTAGCGGAGTTGTTTCGGTGGCATAACAGAATCGCGCATAATAATTGTTGGCGGGAAACTGGCACTGGGGAGCTGCGGATTAATCAACAACTGGGTGGCGAATTGCGCCATTCCAACAATCGGGAAATGCAGACTGGTTAATGCCGGACTAACAAAAGGAGCGCGTTCGCCACTGTCATAGCAAATCAATGAAATGTCCTGTGGCACCTGCAAATGGTGTTTATTAATAGCCAACAGCGCGCCGATTGCCATTTCTTCGTTACAGCAATAGATAGCGGTTGGTAGGCGAGGCCGCTTTAAGATCTCGTCCGCGCGTTGATAGCCACTTTCCAGATCGTAAACGCCTTCCACACAGGCGGTAGGTTCTAAACCTGCGAGTTGCATGGCATCCAAAAAACCCTGACGGCGTAACACACTGGAATAGCGCTGAGAAGAGCCACTGATACAGGCAATATGACGGTGGCCTGCATCGATAAGTACCTGAGTCGCCATCTGACTCGCATGCCGGTGATCAAAGGTCACACAGCGGGATTCAAGACCGGGAACCATCCTGTCTAATAACACAAATGACCGGCCTGCCGCTGCAAGTTGTTGCAGTTTCTCGTCACTGAGAAAACGTACATGGAGGATTAAACCATCGCAGCGTAAGTTATACAGGCGCTGAATTGCCTGCCACTCTTTATCAGCATTATCCCGCCCTTGGGTGACCAATAACTGCTTACCCTGTGATTCTGTTTCGGTTTGTACGAAGTCCATCAACGCGCCAAAAAAGCCACCGCGATATGAGGTTGTCACCAACCCCAAGGTATTACTTTGGCTGGAAGCCAGTGCACGTGCGGCAGGGTTTGGGGTGTAACCCAATACCGCGACCGCTTGTTCAACCTTTTCGCGGGTCAGGGTTTTGACATTGGTATCACCGTTGACCACGCGGGAAACCGTAGCGCGGGAAACCCCGGCTAATACCGCGACGTCTTCCAGTGTAACCATTTCATGCTCCTGTTTAGGCTAAAAGTAACCCTTGGCTATTGAGGCCGCAGGGGGTTAGCGGCGTTCGTGACTCACTCCAGACCGCAGCAATCAGCATTCAAATCTGCCGATTGGTCACCCGAATCGCTTGATTGCGCAAGTTCATCGGGATTTGTGCGGGTTATCTGGCTATAACGCCTATAGCGTTGGGTATAAAGTCAGAACCCGCAACAATAGTTAATTTACCATCACAGTTCTGTGAACTGAGGCAAGTAAGGTTTATTTACCTGTAGAACTTCCTCCAATAGTGGCTGAGCAATGCTGGCGTTAGCAATCAGTGGGTTAGTCACTAACGCTAACAAGGCACTACGACGGTCACCGTGAACCGCAGCTTCAATAGTCAGGCGCTCGTAGGCTTTTACTTGCTGGGTCAACCCATGCATAGCAACAGGTAATGGGCCGAAGGTGAGTGGGTGTGCACCTTGTGCATCAACAATACAGTTAGTTTCTACTACTGAGCCGTCAGATAAGCCGCGAATTGCACCCCGGTTTGTTGTATTGACAACAAGTTGCGTACCTAAATTATTATGAATGGCACGAATAAGTTCCAGTGCAACTTCAGAATAAAATGATCCGCCACGGAAGCTGAGTTGCTCTGGTTTACTGTCCAAATGCGGATCAGCGTACAGCTCGAATAGCTCTTTTTCTACCTGCATAACTTGTTCCGCACGGGTGCCACGCTCGGCTGCTGCGGCCATCTCTTCTGCCAACATATCCTGAGTCTGATAGAAATAGCGATGATACGGACAAGGAATCGCCCCCATTGCCCGCAGGAACTCTGGCGGCCATGGTGCTTCCTTAATGCTGTTCATGGTTAGTGAGGCCCCGTCACACAACATGTCCAGTACCTCGGCGGTAACATCTTTGCCACGTTGTAACACCTCATGCACCCACACCATATGATTTAGCCCGGCAAAGCGCAGTTGGATATCTTCATAAGGTGCGTGGAGCAAGTTGGCAATCATATGGTGCATGCTGATTGGGACATTACACAAGCCGATGATTTTCGCTTTGCTATAACGTGTCACTGCTTCAGTAACGATACCGGCTGGATTGGTGAAGTTAATGATCCAGGCATCCGGCGCTAACCGCTCAACTCTGGCGGCAATATCAAGCATCACCGGAATGGTACGCAGAGCTTTGGCAAACCCACCAACCCCGGTAGTTTCCTGCCCAAGCAGGTTATATTTCAGCCCTAAACGTTCATCCGCGGCGCGTGCAGGGAGTTGGCCGACACGGAACTGTGTCAGGACAAAACTGGCTCCGGCAATCGCGTCATCCAGTGAGAAGTGAATGCTGACTTTTACATGCTCTAGCCCATGCCGGTCCAGCATTCTTCGGGTTAATGCAGCAATGATTTCCACTTTTTGACGGCCCAATTCGACATCAGCCAGTGCCAGTTCAGTGACCGGTAACTGGTCAATACGCTGAATCAGCCCATCAACCAACTCCGGGGTATAGCTACTACCGCCACCGATAATGGCAATTTTAAAGGTTTTCATCATTTGGCTTCCATATAGATTAATTAGAAATGAGAGCGCTCTCATTTGAAAGCAGACTAGCGATTAACCAAAAACAAAATGAGATGTTTCTCTCAAAAATGGCAGATAAGATAAAGGAAAATAAACAAGACGTGATCCCTATAGCAGAATTCCACTGTTGCCTGGGAGTGCGGGAATGGTTTAATTTGGCTAATTAATCATCATGGTGCGGTTTAACTGCTGAAGAGGCAGCTTTTCAGCCTAAATGCGCATTCTGTTACGTAAAATTCCGTAAATGGGTGGCATTGCGCGGGTCAGCTCTCTAGAATCAAAGCGCTTTTCCGTTGTTCGCATCCTACAGAAAGGAACCGTTAATGTTTAAACGTACTTTAGTGACCTTCATTGCACTTTGTTCCCTTAGCGCCGTGGCCCCCGCAGCGTTTGCTGCCGGTGAGCCTCATGTGTTGTTAACGACGTCAGTTGGGAATATTGAGTTGGAACTCAATAGCCAGAAGGCCCCGGTTTCAACACAAAACTTCGTTGATTATGTTAACAACGGCTACTACAACAACACTATTTTTCACCGTGTTATCCCTGGTTTTATGGTTCAAGGTGGTGGTTTTACTGCTGACTTCAAACAGAAAACTGCTAAAACACCAATCAAAAATGAAGCGGATAACGGCCTGCGCAACCTGCGTGGCACCATCTCTATGGCCCGTACTGCTGATAAAGACAGTGCTACCAGCCAGTTTTTCCTGAATGTGGCAGACAATGCCTTCCTTGACCACGGCCAACGTGACTTCGGTTATGCGGTGTTCGGTAAAGTGGTTAAAGGGATGGATGTGGTAGAGAAGATCTCCCAGGTTCAGACCGAAAATGTCGGCCCGTATCAGAATGTGCCGGTTAAACCTATCACTATCCTGTCAGCGAAAGTTTTACCTTAATCGCTGGTTACCAGCCTTCACGTTAAACCTCGAAGGCTGGTTTACAACCAAGCTGTCTTTTGCTTGCTGCCCACCTGCAACGCACGTTCTTTGGGTAACAGTCGCATTGCTGTCATAAATTAATCCGTTTGCCCGAATCGGGTGCTTATAATCAATTATCTGTCTCTAACGTAAACGTGATGGGGTGAAGGTTTATGAGTGAAACATTGCTTATCGCGAAGGTGCCGCCGGCACAGGATTTAGTGATTTTATCGGCTCTGGCTAACCGTCATGGCTTGATTACTGGCGCGACCGGCACGGGTAAAACAGTCACCCTGCAAAAAATGGCTGAGCAATTTTCCCGTATTGGTGTGCCGGTATTTCTCGCCGATGTGAAAGGGGATTTATCTGGCATTGGGGCGGAAGGGGTTGATTCGGAAAAACTCCAAACCCGACTGGCAGCGATAGGTGTTACGGATTGGCAGCCACAAGCTTGCCCGATTGTGCCGTGGAATATCTTCGCTGAAAAGGGTCATCCGATCCGTGCCACTATTTCCGATCTTGGCCCGCTGCTGCTAGGGCGTCTGCTTGATCTGAATGACGTGCAAAGTGGTGTGTTGCAACTGGTATTCAAAATTGCCGATGACAACAACCTGCTGCTGCTTGATATGAAAGACTTGCGGGCTATCGTGCAATATGTTGGTGACAACGCGAAACAGTTCCGTACGCAATACGGCAACATCACGCCGGCCTCAATTGGTGCTATCCAGCGTGGTTTACTGGCTTTGGAAGAGCAAGGTGCCAATCAATTCTTTGGCGAGCCGATGCTGGATATTCACGATTTAATGCAAATCGACAGCCATGGGCAGGGAGTTATCAATCTGTTAGCGGCTGATCGGTTAATTAATCAGCCCAAACTGTATGCGATTTTTCTGTTGTGGTTGCTGGCTGAACTTTTCGAGCAACTTCCTGAAGTGGGTGATGTTGATAAACCTAAGCTGGTGTTTTTCTTTGATGAAGCCCATCTGTTGTTCAGTGATGCGCCAACGGCGCTGGTGGATAAAGTTGAACAGGTGGTCCGGCTGATTCGCTCGAAAGGGGTCGGCATCTATTTTGTGACGCAAAATCCATTAGATATTCCCGATAAAATCCTCGGTCAACTGGGCAACCGGGTACAGCATGCTCTGCGTGCCTTTACCCCACGGGATCAAAAAGCAGTTAAAGCTGCAGCTCAGACTATGCGCGCGAATCCGGCATTCAGTGCCGAACAGGTGATTACCGAATTGGGGGTTGGCGAGGCTCTCATCTCTTTCCTTGATGAGAAAGGGCGGCCTAATGTGGTCGAGCGGGGTATGGTTATCGCGCCACAATCAAAAATGGGCGCATTGGATGCGGCAGCGCGTAATCACGCCATCAATCATTCCCCACTATATGGTCGTTATGAAGAGGGGGTGGATCGCGAGTCTGCTTATGAGAAATTATCTGCGGGTGGATTCTCTACCATGGGGGATGCAGCGCCCGGAGGGGGGGCGGCTTCTCAGCCGTCAACCGATCAGCAGGGTAGTGCGGGCGGTGGTTTGATGGATGGGCTGAATGATTTACTGTTTGGTTCTACCGGCCCGCGCGGTGGCAAACGTGATGGTATCGTCCAGACGGCAGCTAAGAGCATGGCGCGGGACTTGGGGCGACAAATTTTGCGTGGTGTCTTGGGGTCAATTACCGGTGGGCGTAAGCGTTAACCTGATTTTTTGGATATGAAATGCTGCTATTGATCGATAATTACGATTCGTTTACTTACAACCTCTACCAGTATTTTTGTGAGTTGGGTGCTGAGGTGGTGGTTAAACGTAATGATGAGGTACAACTTGCTGATATTGAAAAGTTATCACCCTCACATTTGGTGATTTCGCCTGGCCCTTGCACGCCCAATGAGGCCGGAATTTCTTTAGCGGCCATCAACCATTTTGCCGGAAAGTTACCGATACTGGGTGTTTGCTTGGGGCATCAGGCACTAGGGCAGGCTTTTGGCGCACGTGTAGTGCGAGCGCGGCAAGTGATGCACGGTAAAACCACGGCTATTTGCCATAATGGTCAGGGGGTTTTTCGGGGGCTTAACCAACCGCTGACCGTGACCCGTTATCACTCTTTGGTGATTGCGACCGACTCATTGCCAGACTGTTTTGAACTGACCGCCTGGACGGAACATGAGGGAGTGATGGATGAGATTATGGGTATCCGTCATCGCACCTTGTCATTGGAGGGGGTGCAGTTCCATCCTGAGAGTATCCTCAGCGAGCAAGGTCATCAATTATTAGATAATTTCCTTAAAAATTAGCTGGTTGAGTTGTATTTATTATTTAATTATTTTTTTTGTTTGCCTGATTGTGATTTTTTATGCATATTTTGTGATTATATTTTCATATACCAATAATTGGTAACTCAATGGATTATACCCAAAGTAATTGGAGTTGCAGATAGGCAGCCCGCAAACGAATCCCGCTGAGCTTACACAGTCAAGTGATTCAGGTGACAAATCTGTCGGGAACAGATTTGAACGCTGCTTGCAGCGGCCTCGAAGAGGTGAGGCCCAGGGATGGGCCGAATAATGCGTGCAGCTAACAACCCTGTAGCTTCAAGTGCGAAGGGGATATCAGGGTGGACAGTATAATGGCGGATAAGTTAGCAGTAACTCGCAGTACATTCGATCAGGTTATTTTGCCTGTTTATGCACCAGCACAGTTCATTCCGGTAAAAGGGAAGGGCAGCCGAGTGTGGGATCAACAAGGCAAGGAATATATTGATTTTGCTGGTGGAATTGCGGTTACTGCTCTGGGGCATTGCCACCCGGCGCTGGTAGCGGCATTGCATCAGCAAGGTGAGACGTTATGGCATACCAGTAACGTTTTCACTAATGAGCCTGCACTTCGTTTGGCGCAAAAACTGATTGATGCCACCTTTGCGGATCGCGTGTTTTTTGCCAACTCGGGTGGCGAGGCAAATGAAGCGGCCTTTAAGCTGGCTCGTCATTATGCCATTGAACGTCATAGCCCCTATAAGACTAAAATCATTGCTTTCCATAATGCTTTCCATGGCCGCACCTTATTTACTGTATCGGTGGGTGGTCAGCCCAAGTATTCCGATGGTTTTGGCCCGAAACCTGCCGATATCATCCATGTGCCGTTTAATGATCTGGCTGCGGTGAAAGCCGTTATGGATGACCATACTTGTGCGGTGGTACTCGAACCCATTCAGGGAGAAGGGGGGATCACCTCTGCGACGCCTGAATTTCTACAAGGGGTGCGGGCTTTATGTGATCAGCATGATGCGCTGCTGGTATTTGACGAAGTACAAAGCGGTATGGGGCGTAGCGGCAAGCTGTTTACCTATATGCATTATGGTGTGACGCCAGATATTCTGACCACGGCGAAAGCCTTAGGTGGTGGTTTCCCTATCAGTGCGATGCTAACCACGGAAGAAATTGCGTCGGTAATGGCGGTGGGAACTCACGGCACCACCTATGGGGGCAATCCTCTGGCCTGTGCCGTCGCTGAGGCTGCTCTGGATGTGATTAATACCCCTGAGGTACTTAATGGTATTGAACAGCGCCACAGCCTGTTTGTGCAGGCGCTGCAAGAGATCAATAACAAGTATCACCTGTTTGACGATATCCGTGGCATGGGGTTATTGATTGGTGCCGAGTTAACGCCGCAATACCATGGCCGTGCGCGCGAGTTGCTGATGGCTGCGGCGGCTAATGGCTTGATGGTCCTCAATGCCGGGCCAAATGTGTTGCGGTTAGCCCCTTCATTAGTGGTGGAGCTGGATGATATCAAACAAGGAATGGCGCGGTTAGAGCAAGCCATCGCCAGTCTGGTCCAGGATTAACTCAATTATGGAGAGGTATTTTGCCTCTCCATTGCTATACATGCTCCCGTAATCTCTGACTGCGCCAAATACCGTGATGGGGTTGTTGTTGCCAAGCCATGGCAGACACCGTATGCATCACGCTTAAGTGTGACAAAACCCGGCGTAAATTACGTTCCAACTCAGAAATTTGTGTGTCCGGTGTGACATCCGGCATCTGCACGAAATCGTTATTCCCCTCGCTGTTGTCTGACTCCAGCCGTTGCTGGCATTGCTGAATGGCTATCTCACAGAGTTGTAAATAATCTGCCGCCAGTTCGACGCTGAGCTGAATGTGATATTTACCTGGTACTGAACTCCCCAAGGGATAAGCCCGCGTCAGGATAGTCATCTCATTGATATGCCCAACAATCAACTCACTGTGAGTGGCCCATAATCGCATATCTGCCAAATATTTTGAGTTGAACCCCGGCTCTTGCATCGCCTGATTTAAGGAGCTTAACACGGTGTTACTGGCCTTATTTACTTCAATGCGTTTATAGGCCAGTTGGTTGATATCAGGCTCAGGCGTCAGCAGCAAGCGCAAAATCTTCTGATATGCCTCTAGCGCCTGATGGGCATTCTTACGCAGTAAACCGCTCTGCCACTGAGGCCACAGCCATAGGGCGCTGGCAAAGGCCAATGCGCAGCCAATTAAGGTATCTAGCAATCGCGGAACCAAGAAGTCAGCGCCTTCTCCGGTCAATAATTGCAAGATATAGACTGCGGTTATGGTTCTGCCAACAACAGATAGCCCGTAGTTTTTACGTTGAACCAGATAAGCGGCAAGGGTAATGAGCAGCATAATGCCAAGGGTGGCACCCTCTGGCATTGGCAGATGCAATAGACCAGCGGCCAATATCAGCCCAATCAAGGTGCCGAGTGCACGGTGATGGATTCGTACCTTGGTGGCGTTATAACCGTTCTGCGTTACCAGCATCACAGTAAGCAAAATCCAATAAGGTTTGGGTAGATGAATTAAGTTACCGATATAGCTACCTGCTGCCAGTGTTACGCCCAGACGAGCCGCTTCCCGCAGTGCACCTGATTTGAACGACAGATAGCTGATCAACGCCGGCCAGAAAGGTTGTGGTTGTTGGCTGGACATCAGGTCACGGTCATACAGTGGTCGCCGGTCACTCAATAGCTGGGTCACGTGGCTGATATGGTAGTAGTAGAATTGTGCGACCGGGTTGTCTGGGTGTGCCTGTGCGATGCTTGCCAGTTCTGTCAGACCATCATCGGCAGTGAAATGCTCATCAGCATGGTGGTGATAGAGAATGTCGTTGGCGATGCTGCGCATTTGAGCTGAGATTTTCTGGCAATTACGGCGTATCACGCTATCAATCTGTGTCTGCTCCATTAACTCTTGTGCTTTTTCTGGCTGAATCAGGGCCGCAGTAATGTGCTCTTGCAAATCGAGAGCCATTTGGAACAATCCCAACAACCGTTTCTGTTCTTTCTTCGTGGTGTTATGAATCAGATTAAATTGCTGATAAAGCTGATTAATCTTGTCCATAATCGCCTGTTGTCTGTCCAGCAGCGGCGGTATCGATTTTTCCGGCTCAAGGTGCTGAGCAAACAGGCTGTATTTGGTGTCACAATAATCGGCTAGTAAGCGATAAAGCTGACTCAAAGGTTCGCGAATCGGTTGATCCTTGCAGAGTCGGAACCATAACCCGTTAAACACCCCATACCACAGTGTCCCTACGGCACACAGCAACGGGGCTTGCCAGATCGGAGCGCGGCCCACCATGCTGAGGCTGAAAATAGCAGCAATCAGTGCCGCGGGTAACAAATGGCCATTCAATTGGCTAATCGCCCCACTCACTCCTAGAACTAATGCCAGGCTGAGCATGACAGCAGGCAACGGAATACCCCATAGCAGCAGTTGCTGGGTTAGGAAGCTACTCACAGTAAACAGCGCGCCGCCGACCAGCAGACGCCGGAAAAAATGTTGGTGTGGTGTATCCAGTGAGGCAATGTTGCAACAGGCGGGTATCAGAGAAAACATCAAGCCCAGCCGAAGTTCGCCGAGAGCGAACCCTAATGCTGCAGGCAGGCAGAGCACTAATGTTTGGCGTAGTGCGTAATTAACTTCAGGATGATAAATAAGCCGTTGCCATTTCATAAAGGCCCCAGAAATTTATTGATCACAAAAGATTAAAAAACTGATGCCGACAGTATCGGCACCAGTTTAGGGGGAATTAACGGGTGCCGTAGACGACAATCGTTTTACCGTGTGCGGAGATCAGGTTTTGATCTTCCAGCATTTTTAGTATCCGCCCCACGGTTTCGCGGGAGCAGCCAACTATCTGACCAATTTCCTGGCGGGTAATTTTAATCTGCATCCCATCTGGGTGGGTCATGGCATCAGGTTGTTTTGCCAGATTAAGCAGCGTTTGTGCAATACGCCCAGTCACATCAAGGAAAGCAAGGTTGCCCACTTTCTCAGATGTAATCTGTAAGCGACTCGCCATCTGTGAAGATAGGCGCATTAAAATATCTGGATTGACCTGAATCAGCTGACGGAATTTTTTGTAAGAAATTTCAGCCACTTCACAGGCGGTTTTTGCTCTAACCCAGGCGCTACGTTCTTGGCCTTCTTCAAATAATCCAAGTTCGCCGATGAAATCTCCCTGATTAAGATAGGAGAGAATCATCTCTTTACCTTCCTCATCTTTGATAAGCACCGCAACGGAGCCTTTCACGATGTAGTAAAGCGTTTCGGCCTTTTCACCTTGGTGAATCAGCGTACTCTTCGATGGATATTTGTGGATATGGCAATGAGACAGGAACCATTCGAGAGTCGGGTCTGTTTGTGGCTTGCCGAGAACCATTCGCTGTTATCCTCTGTTGTTATCGCTGCCTAACATAACAGGGCTCAGAGTTCCCTGTACGGCGTGCTTATAAAATACACTTTCTCGTAGCATATTAATTTGCTCAACTGCCGAAAGGTATAGCCAAGATACGTACCGGGTAGAAACCCTCCACTGAGTATTGAGAAGCTACCCTATTTAATTCTAGAAACAACACTTTCGGTTCTGTTTGTAGCACAGGATGAAGCCAGTGTCTTGTGTTGTATCGCTTCAGCATGATGAACATCGGGTTACATTGCCAGTTTGTAAATGAAAGGGTAGTCTGGATCAGAAAATTTAACCGGGAGCAAGAGTTATGCAGGCACGTGTAAAGTGGGTTGAGGGGCTGACATTTTTGGGTGAATCGGCATCAGGTCATCAGGTGTTGATGGACGGTAATGCTGGAGACAAAGCACCGAGTCCGATGGAAATGTTGTTAATGTCAGCAGGCGGTTGTAGCGCGATTGATGTGGTCTCTATTTTACAAAAAGGCCGCAATGATGTGCGTGATTGCGAAGTGACATTAACCTCGCAGCGTCGCGAAGAGGCACCGCGTCTATTTACGCAAATCAACCTGCATTTTATTGTCAGCGGCAAAGGTCTGACCGACAAAATTGTGGAACGAGCCGTTGAGCTGTCAGCAGAAAAGTATTGCTCCGTCTCACTGATGTTGGGTAAAGCGGCGACGATTACCCACAGTTTTGAGATCCGTGACATCGCCTAAGCAAACCCTTCGTACTTGAAGCTGCAGGGTTGTTAGCTGCGTTCGCGCACCCGAATCACTTACTTATGTAAGCTCATCGGGATGAGTTCGTTTGCCGCCTACCTGCAGCTCCAATTACTTTGGGTTGGGATAGAGTCAAATTATTTTTCTCTCTCTCCAGCCATTGCTATACTGCGGCTTCAAGAATGAAGGAGATTAACCGATTTTCTCCCCTTCCAGCAACTGCTGCACTAGCGGCGCCATAATCAGCTCCATTGCCAGCCCCATTTTTCCGCCGGGTACCACCAATGTATTGATATTAGAGATAAATGATCCTTGCAACATCGCCAGTAAGTAAGGGAAATCAATTTGATCCAAACCCCGGAAATGAATAACCACAAAGCTTTCATCCAGTGACGGAATCGCTTTGGCAGCAAACGGATTTGATGTGTCAACGGTTGGCACGCGCTGGAAGTTGATATGAGTGCGTGAGAACTGCGGCGTAATGTAGTTGATATAATCATCCATGGAGCGCACTACGGAATCCATCACCGCTTCACGCGAATGGCCGCGTTCGCCGGTATCGCGTACTAATTTCTGAATCCACTCCAGATTGACGATAGGTACCACGCCCACCAACAGATCGACGTGTTTCGCCACATCATGATGTTCAGTCACCACGCCGCCATGCAGCCCTTCATAAAACAGCACGTCGGTGGGTTGTGGTAATGCTTCCCACGGGGTAAACGTGCCGGGAATTTGGTTGTATGGCACCGCTTCATCATAGGTATGTAAATACTTACGTGAACAGCCAGTGCCGTGTTCACCGTATTCCGACACACTTTGCTCCAACTGGCCAAAGTCATTGGCTTCGGGGCCAAAATAGCTGATATGTCGGCCTTGATCTCGTGCTTTACGGATGGCTGCATCCATCTCAGGGCGGGTATAGCGATGGAAACTGTCACCTTCAATTTGCGCTGCGCGAATATTCAATTGCTGAAAGATCTTACGGAACGCCAGGCTAGTGGTGGTTGTCCCTGCGCCACTTGAGCCGGTAACGGCTATAACCGGATGTTTAGTCGACATATTAGCTGTAACTCCATGGGGGTTAGATCTTCAGTGACTGGGCTGCAATCGCCTGTTTTTTTATCGTTGATGATTATTTTTAGGGCAAAGTGGCGGGCTTGTCACCCTGTTTCAGCCAATGTCTTCGTAACAGCGAGAGGACTATTGCTGCTCTTCTGCTCCGGCGCGAAATGCGCTGCGCGGCATAATATTGATGGTTTCATGTAATTCGGACCACACCAATATGGCTTCACCGCTGATCAACTGGCGGCGCACATCCTCGACTTTTTGCGCTAATGAGCGCTCATGCTCGCCGTAATCGGTACCTTCACGTAACACAAAGGCTTCAAGTAAGTTATCCAGCGTTTCACCGTCAACTTGCTGCCAGGGAACTATCATTGCTGTTGCTCCAGATAAGGGGAAAGCCAGGCCGGAATACGTTGTTCCAGCCACATTTGTGGGTGTTTCAATGAGCCACTGACGAAACCAACGTGACCGCCATGTTCGGTTAACTGATAGTCAATATTGGCCGGTAACTCGCTGAGATCCGGGATAACTTCAGCCGTCATAAACGGATCATCTTTGGCATGAATGATCAGCAGCGGAGTCGTAATCTGCGGCAATAGCGGCAGGGCGCTGCAACGGCGATAATAATCAACGGCATCATTAAAACCATGAATTTTAGCAGTAATGACATCATCAAAATCTCTGATTCGCCGCAACCCTTTCAATTGAGCCAGATCCAAAGGCAGACTTCCGGGGTAATGCAAAAGCTTACGCGTGGCATTTAACTTTAGTTGGCCCAGTAAATAATGCTGATAGACCCGGGAGAAACCGTGCTCCATACGATTAGCACAGGGTTCAAGCATCAGTGGTGCTGACACCACCACTGCGGCCTGCAACAGGCTATCTTGGCCTTGCTCTGCCAAATACATCGCCAGCATATTGCCACCCAAAGAGACCCCGACGGCGGCGGTTGGCACCTGGCCATAGCGCTCTCGAAGCCAGCGGAGAAAGAAGCGAGCATCTTCTGTTTCACCGGAGTGATAAATGCGTGACTTACGATTTGGCTCTCCACTGCATCCACGAAAATGCATCACCACACCGAGCCAGCCTTTGGCTTGCCATGCACTTAATAACCCATGGGCATAAGGGCTGTAAAAATTACCTTCCAAACCGTGGAAGAGTACGACTCTGGGTTTATCTCTCGCCAGCTCGGGATTTTCACTCCAGGCCAGATCGACAAAATCGCCATCAGGCAGTTCCAGCCGTTGCCAGAATGGTTGCAATGTCACATGGCGTCTGACCAGCCGTGGCAGCAGTGTTTGCAGATGTGGATTACTGGCTCCGGCCAGTGGGCGAAATAATTCATGCATATAGTGAATGGAAATCATGTTGTTGCTCTTGTGTGATCAATAACACACTGTTAGCTTCATGGGTATATCGCGCATCATTTTGGGTGAGAGGCACCCGTCTCATGGAACTGAGTTTATTTCTTTCAATGGTAGGCTTTCTTTGGGTTGCAGCTATTACCCCCGGTCCAAACAATATGTTATTGACCTCTGCGGGGGCTAACTTCGGCTTTATGCGTTCTATCTGGCTGATGTTAGGTATTATGTTAGGCATGCAGAGCATGTTGCTGTTGGTGGCTTTTGGTGTCGGCGGCCTGATTCTTATCTACCCCTCCCTCCATCTGGTTCTGAAAATTTTGGGTAGCCTATATCTGCTATGGCTGGCATGGAAAATTGCCACTTCTGCCTATGAGAAATTGGAAACCAATGTCGTACCGCCAAAACCGTTGCGTCTGTATCAAGGCTGGTTATTGCAGTTCCTTAATCCCAAAGCCTGGTTGATGGGACTCGGGTCAGTCGCCAGCTTCAGTATGACCGGGGCCGCCTATAATCATTCTATCGTAATGATAAGCCTTGGTATGTTTATGGTGAACCTGGTGGCCGGTATCATTTGGCTGGGTTTTGGTACTTTGATTGGGCGCTTGTTACGCAGCCGCCGTGCCTGGTTTAGCTTTAATATCTCGATGGGCTTGCTGACGGCAGCTTGTGTGTTATTGATTTGGCATTAATCAGTGGAGCTAATAGATGGCCTATAACTATTTTCATGTTGATGCTTTTGTTGGCGCAGGGTTATCTGGCAACCCGGCAGGGGTGTATCTGCTGAAGAAACCGTTGTCGGCCGCAGAGATGCAAAGTATCGCGGCCGAGATTAATTTACCGGAAACCAGTTTTGTCTGGGATGAAGGGGATAAATCGGCGATCCGCTGGTTTACGCCGGAACGTGAAGTCGACTTATGTGGACACGGCACATTGGCGGCGGCGCATGTGATGTTCAGCATCATTAATCCTGGCTTGCATGATATCTGTTTTCGCAGTGCCAGCGGTGACTTGTACGTCAAGCGCGATGGCGATAACTTCGGCCGACTGTCGCTGGATTTCCCCTCATTACCGCCCGACCAAATTGCTGTCGCGGCAGAGTTGAGTGCATTGCTTGGCAGCAACATTCAGCAGGTATGGCAGGCAAAATCTCTGTTGGTGGTGCTGGAAAACGAGCAGCAGGTACAGCAGTTACAACCCGATATTGTTGCGCTGATTGCCTATACCGGTCGTGGGGTGATTGTGACCGCGCCGGGTGATGAAGTGGATTTTGTTTCGCGTTACTTTACCCTTGGCAGCAATGAAGATCCGGTTACCGGCTCAGCCCATTGTACCTTAATGCCCTATTGGGTCGCGCGACTGGGAAGGTCATCACTGCACGCCCGGCAGATATCAGCACGCGGTGGCGAATTATTCTGCACCTTAGCCGGTGATCGTACTTTAATTGCCGGTGATGCCCGCATTTTTATGAAAGGCCAAATAGATCTTTAAGTTAACTGCATAGACAATTCCTTCAGATTTTTATTATCACTAAAAGGAATAAAGAATATTCTTTTATTCCTTTTGTCGTATTACTCCTTCGGGTAACACTGTCATCTCAGAGCGCCCGGTGCGCTCAGGGTCGCAGCAATAGCGAATGACACAGTTAACCCAGCGGAGTGAACCATGGCGATAACCTTATCTTCTGCAAGTCTTACCGCCGCAATACGCGGCTTTTTACGGCCAGGTGGTGCACTGTTAGCTCTGTCGCTAGTTGCTGCCAGTGCACATGCTGTCGATGTGACGGTGGCTTATCAAACTTCCGCAGAACCGGCAAAAGTCGCGCAAGCGGATAACAGCTTTGCCAAGTTGTCCGGTGCCAATGTGGATTGGCGCAAGTTTGACAGCGGCTCTAGCGTTGTGCGGGCATTGGCCTCGGGTGATGTGCAAATTGGTAATATCGGCTCCAGCCCATTAGCCGTTGCTGCCAGCCAAAAGGTGCCAATTGAGGTCTTCCTACTGGCGTCACAACTGGGGAGTTCAGAGGCGCTGGTGGTGAAGAAAGACATTAAAACCCCACAAGATTTAATTGGTAAACGTATTGCCGTGCCGTTTATCTCCACGACACATTACAGTCTGCTGGCAGCCCTGAAACATTGGGGAATTAAGCCGGATCAGGTCACAATCCTCAACTTGCAGCCACCTGCTATCGCCGCCGCTTGGCAGCGGGGTGACATTGATGGCGCTTATGTTTGGGCTCCTGCCGTTAACGAATTAGCCAAAACCGGTACCGTCCTGACTGATTCTGCCCAAGTAGGTCAATGGGGCGCGCCAACCCTGGATGTCTGGGTGGTGCGCAAAGACTTCGCCAAAGCCCATCCTGAGGTGGTTACCGCCTTCGCCCGCAGTGCATTGGCCGCCCAAGGTGCTTATCTGGCCCAACCAGAACAATGGCTGAAAAATCAGCAGTATCTGGGGCAGCTTTCGCGCTTAAGTGGTGTCCCTACCGATCAAGTGCCGGAGCTGGTGAAGGGCAATACTTATTTGCCTGTCGCTGAGCAGATAACGCAACTGGGTCAACCAGTGGATCAGGCCATCCGCGATACTGCCGCGTTCCTGAAAGAGCAAGGCAAAATCCCGCAAATTGCCAGTGATTATAGTGATTTCGTCACTGACCGCTTTGTGAAAGCAGTGCAGGCCACACCGCAGTCCTAGGAGTCATCATGCTAAACGTGCGCGGCCTGTGGGCCGAATATCAGGGCAAACCTGCCTTACAGGATGTGTCACTACAAATCGCATCTGGAGAGTTGCTCGTGGTATTGGGGCCATCAGGTTGCGGTAAAACCACGTTATTGAATCTAATTGCCGGATTTATGGAGCCTTCAGCTGGCAGCATCACTCTGGATGATATACCGGTTCACGGCCCGAGTGCCGAACGGGGAGTGGTGTTCCAGCATGAGGGCTTACTGCCGTGGCGGGATGTGGTCAGCAATGTGGAGTTTGGCCTGCAACTGGCAGGATTAAGCAAACAACAGCGGCGCGAAACTGCCCTGAAAATGCTTCATCGGGTAGGGTTAGCTGGTTTTGAACATCACCTTATCTGGCAACTCTCTGGTGGGATGCGCCAACGAGTAGGGATTGCCCGTGCACTGGCGGTTGACCCGCGCTTGTTGCTGTTGGATGAGCCGTTTGGCGCGCTGGATGCTTTTACCCGCGAGCAGATGCAAGAGCTGTTGCTGACTATTTGGCGTGATACCGGTAAACAAATTTTGCTGATCACCCACGATATCGAAGAGGCGGTGTTTCTGGCCAGCGAGCTGTTATTGCTGTCTCCAGGGCCGGGGCAGGTGGTCGAACGACTGTCGCTGAATTTTGGTCGGCGTTATGCCGCTGGTGAGCCATGCCGATCCATTAAGTCTGATCCTGAATTTATCGCCCGCCGCGAATATGTGTTGGGTAAAGTCTTCCAGCAACGGGAGGTATTGATATGAGCCTGCACAGCACGTTACGTAATCAAGCCGTCACGCTGCCGGTTCACCGCCTACCGGCTAACGATGAACCCCCGCTGATTGCCAAGAAAGCGGTTCGCCGTTTACCTGCGGGTAATGGCCTGTGGCTTAGCATCACTACTCTGATTGTGGTGGTCGCGTTGTGGTGGGCGGTGACGGCGTTACAGCTTATCAGCCCACTCTTTTTACCCGCGCCGCAGCAGGTATTACATCAGTTATTGGTGATTGCCAGCCCGCAGGGATTTATGGATGCCACGCTATGGCAACATCTGGCCGCCAGTTTGGGGCGAATTCTCATCGCATTACTCGCTGCGGTCGCACTTGGTGTTCCAACGGGCATTGCGATGGGGCTAAGCAGCACCGTACGGGGTGTGTTGGACCCACTGATTGAGATTTATCGCCCCGTTCCCCCCTTAGCCTATTTACCCCTTATGGTTATCTGGTTCGGCATTGGTGAAACCTCAAAGATCCTGCTGATTTATCTGGCGATATTTGCGCCGGTGACGTTAGCCGCTGTGGCTGGCGTGCGTAGCGTGGCACAGGTGCGGGTTAGAGCTGCTCGTGCATTGGGTGCCAGTCGCTGGCAGGTTTTATGGTTTGTGGTGCTCCCCAGCGCCTTGCCAGAAATCTTAACCGGTATCCGCATAGGGTTGGGTGTGGGGTGGTCAACGTTGGTGGCTGCGGAGCTTATTGCCGCTACGCGCGGATTGGGGTTTATGGTGCAATCAGCCGGTGAATTTCTCGCAACCGATGTCGTCATCGCCGGCATCAGTGTGATTGCTATTATCGCTTTTGGTATGGAGCTAAGTTTGCGGGCGATCCAACGTCGGCTAACACCTTGGTATGGAGCACAGCAATGAATGAACGCTTGGTAGTCACGCCGTTAGGGCCGCATATTGGTGCTTTGGTTGAGAATATTAATATTGCCCGCCCGTTGGGTGATAGTCAGTTTGAACAGCTTTATCACGCGTTACTCAAACATCAGGTACTGTTTTTCCGCAATCAGCCCATCACGCCATTACAGCAACGTGAACTGGCCGGGCGTTTTGGTGATTTACATATTCATCCGGTTTATCCGCACACCAAAGAGTGTGAGGAGATTATCGTGCTGGATACCCATGATAATAATCCGCCGGACAACGATAACTGGCACACCGACGTGACGTTTATTGCCAATCCGCCATTAGGTGCGATTCTGGCGGCAAAGCAGCTACCGCCAACCGGTGGTGATACCTTGTGGAGCAGTGGGATTGCGGCTTATGACGCACTTTCTGCTCCGTTTAAACAGCTTTTGGCCGGTTTACAGGCCGAGCATGACTTCGCGCACTCCTTCCCCGAGCACAAACATCGTGCAACCCCGGAAGAGCATCAACGATGGCTACTGGCTAAAGAGAATAATCCGCCGATATTGCATCCGGTGGTACGTACCCATCCGGTGAGTGGGCGTCAGGCATTGTTCGTCAATGAAGGATTCACCACCCGAATCGTTGAGTTGAGTGATAAAGAGAGCGATGCTTTACTGCGTTTCCTGTTTGCGCACACCACCAAACCCGAGTTTCAAGTACGCTGGCGCTGGCAGCAGGATGATGTGGCGATGTGGGATAACCGTGTCACCCAGCACTATGCCAATGCTGATTATCTGCCACAGCGGCGGGTGATGCATCGGGCGACTATTCTGGGGGATAGGCCGGTGTACCGGCCTGGTTAACGGGCGATTTGATTTAGTCTGTGATTAACAACGAGCGGGCCGCTGCGTCAACAGCATCAACGGTGATGTCATCAACCTGTGGCCCGGCATGTAACAACACATGGCGGGTTAACGGGTACCAGCGCCGGTATTTTTCTGGCCGCGACTCAAACAGTGCGACGACCGGGATCTGTAATGCTGAACTGATATGGACCGGTGCGCTATCAGCCGAAATAACTACATCCAATTGACTGGCTGCGGCCACGAACTCATCAACTGACGGTGTGAATAGACTTCGGCCGTGGATGCTCGCCAGTTGCTGTTCACTTGGCGGTGCGATGGGATCATACAAAATCACTATCTCGGCCTGATCACTGAGCTTCAGTGCTAACTGTTGCCACTTTTCCCACGACCAACGCCGTTGCGGTGCTTTATTCGAGACAAACAGCCCGATGCGTGGCTGATTGCGTTCACCTAATTCTGCCTGCCATTTTGCCTGCAATTGTGGGTCAGGATAGAGATGTAACTTGAGCGTATCGATGTCGACCCGCCCCAGTTCGGGTAGCAGTGCAAAACCTGACAGTGCCTCATGGCGTATTGGCCGATTGGTCACATGGTCAGGATTGCGGTCATCAAATTCACTGCCCGGGTTATGCCAGCGGCTATCGACCACATTAAGTTGTTTAGCGAACTGGATACTGTTTTTGTTCATGCCACCGTTAGGGATAACCAGTAAATCAAAACGTAAACATCGCAGTCGCCAAATCAGGGCCAGACGATTAAACAGCGCCTTGATCCTGCCCGGTTGTTGGTTTCTTTCACATTGCTTACTGTAAACGTAGGTGTGAACGGTGCTGATATCGGGGTTACGTGCCAGTGCATCTCGATTGTATTTATTTGCCAGCACATGAATTTCGGCTGCTGGCCAGCGCTGCTTTAATGCATGTAATAAAGCAGTGGTACAAACCAGATCGCCAAGGAAATCAATTCGGATAACCAAAATGCGCTGCATCTATACATATTCCCAGAAGTAATTTTATGCCTTATTAAACATGAAAATTTCCTGAGTAATAACAAAAATAAACGTAAATTTGAGATCTATTTTGATAATGAATGCTTCTGCTGCGCATAACGCCATAGAGTGACTGATAAACGTACCGCTCGCCAGAACTCACTGATATTCCCCGCGCCCTGAAACAGCGCTTTGGGTAAGCCTAATGCCTTAAACTCAGCCGCGAGTGCCGAACGTTCTGGTGACGGGGATAATCTCTTACGCATCAACCCAAAAAAATGGCCGCTCTCCTGATTAGCGTGACGTAACAGCGCACGGCATAACGGCGGTTGTTGCGTGGCAGAAAGGTTAATTAGCGCGTTAATAATTCTAAGATAGCTATTGGCGCGAGCCAACAAGGCTTGGGGTGACGGAGAGAGGGTGATGGAGTGTGGGTTGGTGCGATAACCATAAAATGGCGTATCACAGAAACCGACACGTTGTACGGCGAGTGCCAGATGGGTGGTCCACAGAATATCTTCATGTAGCATTCCAGGGATGAATGCAAGTTGATGGGTCGCGACCAATTCGCGCCGAATCAATTGTAGCCATACATAATGTGGCCACTCATTATGTTCAATACTGCGAATAACCCATTGCTGGCCGCTAAGTATCTCGCTCCACGGCTGTTTATATAACAAGGGGCTGCTGGGCGCTAGGTGGGGATCAGTGGTAAAGGTAAAACCATTACCTATCAGTAAATCTAATTGCTGCCGATTGGCCTGTTGCAACCAAGTTGATAAAGCATCAGAGGCCAGCCAGTCATCGCCATCAACAAAAGCAATCCAGGGGGCGGTTGCCCGAGCGATTCCGGCATTACGGGCCGCAGAAAGCCCCTGATTGGCCTGATTAACAATGACCAGCCGCGAATCACGGCGCGCGGCGGCTACTAATATCGTCAGGCTGTCATCGGTCGAACCATCATTGACGGCAATGATTTCCAATGACACACCCGACTGCTGGTACAATGAATCCAGTAGTTGTGTGAGGTAAGCGGCGCAATTAAATACCGGAACCACCACACTAATATCCTTATTAGTCATGATCTTATTATCCTTAATACTGGCGTTTTCTGAAAAGCGGGTTATCCCGCTTCAAATATCTTAGTGAGGTTCTCCAACTGCTCCTGAGCATCTAGCCAGTGCATTTCAGTCTCTTCAAGTTTGGTTTTCACTTGCGTCTGCTGCTGTAAACATTGGGTCAAATCAGCCTTACGTGCAATATCGTATAAGGCAGAATCAGCCAATTGTTCTTCGATGACTGCCAGCTCGGTACTGAGCTTATCCATCTGTTTTTCCAGCGTCATAATCTGCTTACGCAATGGCTGAGTCTGGGTTCGGAACTCTGCCTCACGGCGTTTTTGATCTTTACGCTGTTGGGCACTATTACCTGACAACTCTTTTGTCGGATTATCCTGCTGGCTTTGCTGGCGCTGCACATCGACCAAAAATTGCTGATAATCTTCTAAATCGCCGTCGAATTGCTCTACTTTGCCATCATGCACCAGATAGAGGTCATCGGTGGTGGAACGCAGTAAATGGCGGTCATGGGAAACCACCACCAATGCGCCTTCAAAATCAATTAAGGCTTCGGTTAGCGCCTGACGCATATCAAGATCAAGGTGGTTGGTTGGCTCATCGAGTAGCAATAGGTTAGGGCGCTGCCAGATAATCAGTGCCAGTACTAAACGTGCTTTTTCACCGCCGGAGAAGCGGGCCGTTGGGTCAGTAACCTGATCGCCCTGAAAACCGTAGCCACCTAAATAGTCGCGCAGTTGTTGTTCCGACTCTTTGGGTGCCAGGCGGCTCATATGCTGTAGCGGTGATTCATCCGCACGCAAAAACTCCAACTGATGCTGGGCGAAGTAACCCAGTTTAATCCCTTTGGATAAACCAATCTCACCGCTTTGTGGCTCTAAAGTGCCGGCTAGTAACTTAATTAGCGTAGATTTACCCGCACCATTGCGCCCCAACAGACCGATGCGTGAGCCGGGGACCAGATTGAGCTTAATGGACTGCAAAATCGTACGATCACCATAGCCTGCGCTCACTTTCTCCATGCGGAGTAGGGGGTCAGGCAAACTTTCCGGTGTACGGAAGCTGAAGTGGAATGGGTTATCCACATGGGCAGGTGCAATCAGTTCCATCCGCTCAAGCATCTTGATGCGGCTCTGAGCTTGTTTGGCTTTAGTCGCCTGTGCACGGAAACGGTCGATATAGCTTTGTAAATGCGCCACTTTTTCTTGCTGATGCTGATACATCGACTGCTGCTGCGAGAGCTTGGTCGCTCGCTGGCGTTCGAAAGATGAATAGTTACCGGTATATTCATTCAGCGTCTGCTGTTCAATATGCAGAATCTTATCAATAATAGGATCAAGGAAATCGCGGTCATGAGAAATTAATACCAGCGTGCCAGAATAGCTTTTCAGCCACTTTTCCAGCCAGATAACCGCATCTAAATCCAAGTGGTTGGTTGGTTCATCCAGTAGCAGCAAATCAGAGCGGCAAACCAGCGCTTGGGCCAGGTTAAGGCGCATGCGCCAGCCGCCGGAAAATGAACGTACCGGTTGCTGTAATTGCTCTTGAGAAAACCCCAGCCCGTGTAGCAAACTGGCGGCACGGGATTGAATTGTCCAGGCATGGATGGCATCAAGTTTGCCGTGCACGGTGGCGATGGCATGACCATCGTTTTTTTCATTAGCGGCCTGAAGTTCGGCCTCCAATTGGCGATATTCGCGATCCCCGTCGATAACATACTCTATCGCCGGAATATCCAGTGCCGGAGTTTCCTGATTAACCCAGGCCAGTGCCCAGTTACTGGGGAAAGTGGCATTGCCCCCATCGGCGCTCAGTTCGCCTTTGAGCAACGCCAGCAGGGTGGATTTACCACATCCGTTCTTGCCGACCAGCCCGACCTTTTGGCCAGGATTAATCGTTGCTGTAGCGTTGTCCAGCAAGACGCGGGTACCACGTCGTATTTGAAGCGAAGAAAAAACAATCATAGAGTGCCGTATGTTTAGAGTTTACCCGTCATACTTCAAGCTGCATGTGTGTTGGCTGCGCTCGCTCACCCGAATCACTTACTCTAGTAAGCTCATCGGGATTCTCTCGCTTGCCGCCTTCCTGCAACTCGAATTATTTTGGGTATATGTTAAATTATTATCCCCGTGGTTCTTGTCGCTACCGACGGGTAACGCCAATGACTTTGGGTATAAATCTTAGTCTTTTTTAGTCTTTGCGAAGTATGGTAACGGAAAAACCGGACCCTGACGACGCTTTGGAGGGGAATGATGTCGCAGCCACCGAAGGTTTTGCTGCTGTATGCCCATCCGGAATCACAAGACTCGGTGGCAAACCGGGTTTTACTGCAACCGGTGCAGCAGTTAGAACATGTTACTGTGCACGATCTCTATGCACATTATCCTGATTTCTTTATTGATATTCACCATGAGCAGCAATTGCTACGTGAGCATCAAGTTATTGTATTTCAACATCCTCTCTATACCTACAGTTGCCCGGCGTTGCTGAAGGAGTGGCTGGACCGGGTATTAGCTCGTGGGTTTGCCAATGGTGTGGGTGGTCATGCTCTGACGGGTAAGTATTGGCGCTCGGTAATTACCACCGGCGAACCGGAAGGGGCCTATCGGGTAGGGGGCTATAACCGCTATCCGATGGAAGATATTCTGCGCCCTTTCGAATTGACAGCGGCTATGTGCCATATGCATTGGATGAACCCGATGATTATATACTGGGCGCGACGTCAGAAACCGGAAGTCTTAGCCAGCCATGCGCAAGCTTATACACAGTGGTTGCTGTCGCCGTTGCCTGCGGGAGGGCACTGATATATGGAAGGCTCAGCGCTACTTACTGCCATTTTATTATTTTTATTTGCCGCTGTGGTTGCGGTTCCTATTGCTCAACGCCTGGGTATTGGTGCGGTGTTGGGTTATCTGATAGCCGGTATTGCTATTGGTCCATGGGGGTTAGGTTTTATACGTGATGTTGACGAAATACTGCACTTCTCCGAGCTTGGTGTGGTGTTTCTGATGTTTATCATTGGGTTGGAGTTGAATCCAGCCAAGCTATGGCAGTTGCGGCGCTCTATTTTTGGTGTCGGTGCGGGTCAGGTTGTTATTACAGCGGCAGTATTGGGGGCATTACTCTATTTCACTCAGTTCGCCTGGCAGGCGGCGGTTATCGGTGGCATTGGTTTAGCAATGTCCTCGACCGCGATGGCATTGCAGCTAATGCGGGAAAAAGGCATGAACCGCAACGAAGGCGGGCAGCTCGGATTCTCGGTGTTACTGTTCCAGGATATGGCGGTTATACCTGCTTTGGCGTTGATCCCTATTCTGGCGGGGGGCGGTGGTGCTGCCAATGATTGGGTCAAAATTGGTATTAAAGTTGCGGCGTTTGCGGGGATGTTGATTGGTGGTCGCTATCTGCTGCGCCCCTTGTTTCGCTATATTGTCGCCTCTGGTGTGCGGGAGGTTTTTACTGCCGCCGCATTACTGGTGGTATTAGGTTCTGCACTGTTTATGGATGCATTGGGCCTATCGATGGCGTTAGGGACATTTATCGCCGGGATATTACTGGCCGAAAGTGAATTTCAGCACGAACTGGAAATTGCCATCGAACCTTTTAAAGGGTTATTGCTCGGGTTGTTCTTTATTTCGGTTGGGATGGCGCTGAATCTTGGTGTGCTATTCACTCACCTGCTGGATGTGTTGTTAGGTGTGCTGGCGCTGGTATTTATCAAAGGCACCGTATTGTATGGTTTGGCACGTACATTTGGCTTGCGCCGTTCGGTGCGCTTGCAATTTGCCGGAGTGCTCAGTCAGGGCGGTGAATTTGCTTTCGTCTTGTTCTCCGCTGCATTCTCTCAACATGTTCTAAATGCTGAACAACTGGCATTGCTGCTGGTGGTGGTTACGTTGTCGATGATGACGACACCATTATTGATGCAGGCTATCGATCGCATTCTGATCCGCCGTTATAACGCGCAGGAAGAGAGCGATGAGAAGCCGTTCGTGGAAGATAATGATCCGCAGGTGATTATTGTTGGTTTTGGGCGATTTGGTCAGGTGATTGGCCGCCTACTGATGGCGAACAAAATGCGTATTACCGTGTTAGAACGTGATGTCAGTGCGGTGAGTGTGATGCGCAAATACGGTTACAAAGTCTATTACGGCGATGCCACCGAATTGGAACTGTTGCGGGCCGCCGGCGCGGAAAAAGCTAAAGCTATTGTTATCACCTGTAATGAGCCGGAAGATACCATGACATTGGTGCATCTGTGCCAGCAACATTTCCCTGATTTGCACATTCTGGCGCGTGCCAGAGGGCGTGTTGAAGCACATGAACTGTTGCAAAATGGCGTCAAAGACTTCACCCGCGAAACCTTTTCCAGTGCGCTGGAGTTGGGGCGTAAAACGCTATTGGGATTGGGAATGCATCCACATCAAGCTTATCGGGCGCAACAACATTTCCGTCGTCTTGATATGCGGATGCTGCGTGAATTGGTGCCGCAGCATCATGGTGATGTGGCGCAAATCTCCAGAGTTAAAGAGGCCCGCCGTGAACTGGAAGATATTTTCCAGCGAGAAATGCTACATGAAAGTCGGCAGTTAGATGGGTGGGATGAATACGAATAATGTCGGAGAAAACGATGACAAGTGCTCTTAATAAGACAAAAACGCGCAAAAGATTTATCGCTGGAGCGGTTTGTCCAAAATGTAAGGCATTGGATACATTGGCTTTATGGCGTGAAGATCAGGTAGAGGTGGTCGAGTGTGTCAAGTGTGGTCACCATCAACGCCAGACGGATGAACAGGTCAATCAACACGTCCGCCCGCATGAACAAGTGATCGGTATTTTCCATCCCGAGTAGCGTTATCCTTCGCGATTTTTTATGCTGGTGGGTACAGCGGTGCAGATTTCAGCTACAATCTGTGCCAATTTTTGTTCCAAGGGTAGGAGATATCATGAAAGTAGCAAAAGACTTGGTGGTCAGCCTGGCTTACCAGGTACGTACAGAAGACGGTGTTTTAGTTGATGAGTCTCCGGTGAGTGCGCCGTTGGACTACTTGCATGGACACGGTTCCCTGATCGCTGGTTTGGAAAAAGCGCTCGAAGGTCATGAAGCTGGCGACAGCTTTGATGTGCGCGTGAATGCAGACGAAGGCTACGGCAGCTATGATGAAAATCTGGTGCAGCGCGTACCGAAAGACGTCTTTATGGGCGTTGACGAGCTGGAAGTTGGCATGCGTTTCCTGGCTGATACCGATCAAGGTCCAGTACCGGTAGAGATCACTGCTGTTGAAGATGAGCACGTGGTGGTTGATGGTAACCACATGCTGGCGGGTCAGGATCTGAACTTCCACGTTGACGTGGTTGCTATCCGTGAAGCAACAGAAGAAGAGCTGCAACATGGCCACGTACATGGCGAGCATGATCATCATCATGAACACGGTGATGGTTGCTGTGGCGGTCATGGCCATGATGAGAGTGACCACGATCATGAACATGGTAAAGGTGGTTGTGGTAAGGGCGGCTGTGGCTGTCACTAAGATCTGACTCTGTCAGTCAAAAGCCAGCCTTGCGGCTGGCTTTTTGCTATCCGCATTAATAATGCGGAGGCGGTGTCTCTTCTGCTGGCGAGGCCATCATGGAAGACTGAGATTCGCGCAGTTTATCGGTCAACAAGCGCAGATGCTCCCGCAATTTGGTCATTTCCATTTGGTGCTCCGTCACGATCAAATTGAGTTCCTCAATCGTCACTTCCTGAAATGCCAGACGGCTTTCCAGCATTTCCAGCCGTTGTTCAAACAGGGATTGTTCCATATTAATTTCCTCTCATGACTGCAAACCATACCCTCTTATTACTTCCTATTTGATACTCATAGAGAAAAAACAGGGGAAGGGCGATTCTACCTGTAAAACGCCGTGATTGCCTTGCGAGGGTCAAGATATCGATAAAACGAAACTTCTTGTAGTAAAAAAAGTCTTAATATCACTTAATAGCATCAGCATAGAGATTGTTTTGTGTTCGCACAGACAGTTATAGTACAAGTTACACTTATAATCGTTGCTTGGGGTAAGTGTCCTTAAGCCAATGGAGAAATGGATGAAATCACTGTTTAAAGTAACGCTACTGGCTACCACCATGGCGCTGACCCTGAATACCTCTGCTACTTTCGCTGCTGAAGCAGCCAAAACCGCAGCCGCGCCAGCAACGACCAATAGCGCATTTAAAAATGATGACCAGCAATCTGCTTATGCATTAGGCGCATCATTAGGGCGTTACATGGATAATTCCCTAAAAGAACAAGAAAAGCTGGGTATTAAACTGGATAAAGACCAGTTGATCGCCGGTGTTCAGGACGCGTTTGCTAACAAAAGCAAACTGACTGATGCAGAAATTGAAAGCACTCTGCAAAGTTTTGAAGCTCGCGTAAAAGCTTCTGCTCAGGCAAAAATGGAGCAGGACGCTAAAGAAAATGCCGATAAGGGCGCTAAGTATCGCGATACTTTCGCTAAAGAAAAAGATGTGAAGAAAACCGCATCTGGCCTGCTGTACAAAGTAGAGAAAGCCGGTACTGGTGAAGCACCAAAAGACAGTGATACCGTGGTTGTTAATTACAAAGGGACACTGACTGATGGCACTGAGTTTGATAACTCCTACAAGCGTGGTGAGCCATTATCCTTCCGCTTGGACGGTGTTATCCCAGGTTGGACTGAAGGCCTGAAGCAAATCAAAAAAGGTGGCAAGATCACCCTGGTTATCCCACCAGAACTGGCTTACGGCAAAACTGGCGTCCCAGGTATCCCAGCTAACTCTACTCTGGTATTCGATGTAGAACTGTTAGATGTGAAAGCGGCACCAAAAGCTGATGCTCCAGAAGAGCAACCAGCAGCAGCTGCAGGCGAAAAAGCGAAGAAGTAATTCAGCTTAGTTCACCGATTCTGCTTATAACCGCTGCGATAATTGTCGTGGCGGTTTTTTTTGCGGCACATCTATCAATTTTCACTTCTGTTCGTTGATAACTTGACGGTTTATGGCTTGTGGGCTTAACGTCAATATCACGCGCAAACGCAAGGATTTTATCTCAGCATATTTGCTAGACTTAAAATCTAAGATATTGAGTTATGAGTCTGCCAACGATATTGAGACAGGCTTTACCTAGAGGATGGTGTCTTCGATGTCTAATTCGCTTCTCAGTAGCGAAACCAGTGAACTGGATTTACTGGATGAACGTCCGTTCAGTCAGACGGACCATGAAATACTAAAATCATACGAAGCTGTCGTTGATGGCTTAGCTATGCTTATTGGCGGCCACTGTGAAATCGTTCTGCACTCACTGGAAGATCTGAAAAGCTCTGCGGTAAGAATTGCGAATGGAGAACACACTGGAAGGCAAATTGGTTCACCGATAACCGACTTGGCTCTACGGATGTTGCACGATATGGCCGGTGCTGATAGCAGTGTTTCAAGAGCTTATTTCACCCGAGCCAAAAGTGGTGTACTGATGAAATCAGTCACTATCGCTATCCGTAACCGTGACCAGCGTGTTATTGGCTTGCTGTGCATCAACATGAATCTGGATGTGCCTTTCTCACAAATCATCCAAACGTTTATGCCGCCGGAAACGCAGGAAGTTGCTTCCTCGGTCAACTTTGCCTCATCTGTTGATGATTTGGTGGCGCAAACACTTGAATTTACCATCGAAGAAGTCAATGCGGACCGTAATGTTTCTAACAATGCGAAGAACCGCCAAGTGGTACTTAATCTTTATGAAAAGGGTATTTTTGATATCAAAGATGCCATCAATCAGGTTGCAGAACGGCTTAATATCTCTAAACACACCGTCTATCTCTACATTCGCCAATTCAAAAGTGGCGACCTTGTAGGGCACGACCGTTAATGTCTGGCGTGAAAAGATATTGTCTTATGGTCACTGGGCCTGCTTATGGTACGCAGCAGGCCAGTAGTGCTTATCAATTTGCACAAGCGCTGATAAATTCAGGTCACAGTTTGGTGAGTGTTTTCTTCTATCGCGAAGGCGTTTTGAACGCTAACCAATTAACTGCCCCTGCCAGTGATGAATTTGACTTGGTAAGGGCGTGGCAACAATTGGCGGCTGAACATGCTGTTATGTTGCATGTGTGTGTGGCGGCGGCATTACGCCGTGGTGTAACCGACCAACAGGAAGCCGAACAACTCAATCTTGCGGCAGCGAATCTGCAACCGGGTTTTACCTTAACCGGCTTGGGTGCGTTAGCCGAAGCCGCATTGACCTGTGATCGCATGGTGCAATTTTAATGGCAATGAAACGTGTCGCTTTTGTTTTCACCCAAGGTCCGCATGGCAATTCGGCAGGGCGGGAAGGGTTGGATGCCTTACTGGCTACATCGGCATTAAGCGAAGATTTAGGTGTATTCTTTCTGTCAGATGGTGTTTTGCAGCTATTACCTCAGCAACAACCGGAAATAATTCTCGCCAGAAACTATATTGCCACTTTCGGTGTCTTACCCCTGTACGATGTTGAGAATTGTTATATCTGCGAAGCCTCATTAGAGCAACGCGGGTTGAGTGGTGTGACGAACTGGATCCTTGATGTCGAGGTATTATCTCCGGTAAATTTACGTCGCCAATTGGCAACTTATGATGTTGTGCTGACTTTTTAATGGGATTTGGGTCGCTATAATGCTGTATACCGTCAGTCATTCTCCTTATCGTTGCGATTTATCTGCTTTGCTGAGATTAGTCACATCCGAAGATGAGATTCTCTTTCTACAAGATGGCGTTATGACTGTTTTGAAAAACAGTGAAAGTCTTAAGCTATTGTTAAATAACCCAGCTTCTCTATTTGTGTTAGAAGATGACGTTATTGCACGTGGTTTGTCTGGTCAAATTTCAGACAGCGCTACGCTAATCGGCTATACTCACTTCGTGGATTTGACCCTAAAACATCAGCAACAACTGGCATGGTAATGCAGTCAATGCTGTATATTTCTTGACACCTTAGATAGTCAGCCATAAAATTCTGCGTCCTCGTTCTCTGCCAGTCGTGCAAACGAGGGGGATTTATCACGTGTTTACGAAGCAAAAAACCAGGAGCTTTTTTAATAATGGCAACGATTAACCAGCTGGTTCGCAAGCCACGCAGCATGAAGGTTGCTAAAAGCAACGTTCCTGCGCTGGAAGCATGCCCGCAGAAACGTGGTGTATGTACCCGCGTATATACCACCACCCCGAAAAAACCTAACTCCGCACTGCGTAAAGTTTGCCGTGTGCGTTTAACTAACGGTTTTGAAGTCACCTCCTACATTGGCGGTGAAGGTCATAACCTACAGGAACACTCCGTGATCCTGATCCGTGGCGGTCGTGTAAAAGACTTGCCAGGTGTGCGTTACCACACCGTCCGCGGCGCGCTTGACTGCTCAGGTGTTAAAGACCGTAAGCAATCACGTTCTAAGTACGGCGTGAAGAAGCCAAAGGCTTAATGGTTCTCCGTTAAGTAAGGCCAAACATTTTCACATTAATGTCAAAATAAACTCTTAGAGTTTTGGACAACCCTGAATTAACAACGGAGTATTTCCATGCCACGTCGTCGTGTAATTGGTCAGCGTAAAATTTTGCCAGATCCTAAGTTCGGATCTGAATTGCTGGCTAAATTTGTAAATATCCTGATGGTAGATGGTAAAAAATCTACTGCAGAAGCAATCGTCTATACCGCGCTGGAAACCCTGGCTCAGCGTTCTGGTAAAGATTTTCTGGAAGCTTTCGAAGTAGCTCTGGATAACGTGCGCCCGACTGTCGAAGTTAAGTCTCGCCGCGTTGGTGGTTCTACTTATCAGGTACCAGTTGAAGTTCGTCCGGTTCGTCGTAATGCCTTGGCAATGCGTTGGATCGTTGATGCTGCTCGTAAACGCGGTGATAAATCCATGGCTTTGCGCTTGGCGAATGAACTGTCTGACGCAGCAGAGAACAAAGGTTCTGCTGTTAAGAAACGTGAAGACGTTCACCGTATGGCCGAAGCTAATAAGGCGTTCGCGCACTACCGCTGGTAATCACCACGCAGTAGCTATGCTAACCATGCGGGCACTTTAATAGTTAACCCGCATGGTTAACCGAATGAACGCCTAAGGCAATAGAGGAATCAAATGGCTCGTAAAACACCCATTGAGCGCTATCGTAATATCGGTATCAGCGCTCACATCGACGCCGGTAAGACAACCACTACCGAACGTATCCTGTTTTACACCGGTGTAAACCATAAGATCGGTGAAGTTCATAACGGCGCAGCCACTATGGACTGGATGGAACAAGAGCAGGAACGTGGTATTACCATTACTTCTGCGGCTACTACCTGCTTCTGGTCTGGTATGGCTAAACAGTATGAACCACATCACATCAATATCATTGACACCCCAGGGCACGTTGACTTCACCATTGAAGTTGAACGTTCTATGCGTGTTCTTGACGGTGCGGTAATGGTTTACTGTGCAGTTGGTGGTGTTCAGCCACAGTCTGAGACCGTATGGCGTCAGGCGAACAAATATAAAGTCCCACGCATTGCGTTCGTTAACAAAATGGACCGCATGGGTGCTAACTTCCTGAAAGTTGTTGGCCAGCTTAAAGCTCGTCTGGGCGCGAATCCAGTTCCATTGCAACTGGCAATCGGCGCGGAAGAGAAATTCACTGGTGTTATCGATCTAGTGAAAATGAAAGCGATCAACTGGAATGAAGCCGATCTGGGTGTGACCTTCGAATACGAAGAGATCCCTGCTGATATGGCTGAGCTGGCTGCTGAATGGCACCAGAATCTGGTTGAATCGGCTGCAGAAGCGTCTGAAGAGTTGATGGACAAGTATTTGGGCGGCGAAGAGCTGACCGAAGAAGAAATCAAGAAAGCTCTGCGTCAACGTGTTCTGCGCAACGAAATTATCTTGGTTACCTGTGGTTCTGCGTTTAAAAACAAAGGCGTACAGGCAATGCTGGATGCAGTTATCGATTATCTGCCAGCGCCAACTGACGTTGAAGCAATCAACGGTATTTTGGACGATGGTAAAGATACTCCGGCTGTTCGTCATTCAGACGACAAAGAGCCGTTCTCTGCATTGGCATTCAAAATTGCTACCGACCCGTTTGTGGGTAACCTGACATTCTTCCGTGTGTACTCTGGCATTGTTAACTCCGGTGACACTGTGCTGAACTCAGTACGTTCGCGTGAAGAGCGTTTGGGTCGTATCGTACAGATGCACGCCAACAAACGTGAAGAGATCAAAGAAGTTCGCGCAGGCGACATCGCAGCAGCGATCGGCCTGAAAGACGTGACGACGGGTGACACCTTATGTGATCCAAAGCATGTGATCATTCTGGAACGTATGGAGTTCCCTGAGCCAGTGATCTCTGTTGCCGTTGAACCAAAAACCAAAGCCGACCAGGAAAAAATGGGTATGGCTCTGGGGCGTCTGGCAAAAGAAGATCCATCATTCCGTGTGTGGACTGACGAAGAATCAGGTCAGACTATCATCGCTGGTATGGGTGAGCTGCACTTGGATATCCTGGTTGACCGTATGCGCCGCGAATTTAGCGTGGAAGCAAACATCGGTAAACCTCAGGTTGCTTACCGTGAAACTATCCGCGATACCGTCAAGGACGTGGAAGGTAAGCACGCTAAGCAGTCAGGCGGTCGTGGTCAGTACGGTCATGTTGTTATCGATATGTCTCCGTTACCACCGGGTGGCGCTGGGTATGAATTCGTCAACGAAATCGTTGGTGGTTCTATTCCTAAAGAGTTCATCCCTGCTGTTGATAAAGGTATCCAGGAACAACTGAAGTCCGGTCCTCTGGCTGGTTATCCGGTTGTGGACGTTAAAGTGCGTCTGCACTACGGTTCTTACCATGATGTTGACTCCTCAGAATTGGCGTTTAAATTAGCCGGTTCTATCGCCTTTAAAGAAGGTTTCAAACGAGCTAAACCAGTTCTGCTTGAGCCAATAATGAAGGTTGAAATCGAAACCCCTGAAGATTATGCGGGTGACGTAATGGGTGACCTGAGTCGTCGTCGTGGCATGATCGAAGGTATGGAAGATACGTTAACTGGTAAGACTATTCGTGCCCAGGTTCCGTTGTCTGAAATGTTCGGTTATGCTACTGACCTGCGCTCTCAGACCCAGGGCCGTGCTTCATACTCTATGGAGTTCCTGAAGTATGCTGAAGCGCCGAGTAACGTCGCTCAAGCCGTTATCGAAGCCCGTGGCAAATAAGCTTTCGGGTTTAAAACAATGATCCAGTGCTCTCTCATAAGTGGTAGAGCACCAGAGTAAGGAATATAGTCGTGTCTAAAGAAAAATTTGAACGTAACAAACCCCATGTAAACGTCGGTACTATCGGCCACGTTGACCATGGTAAAACTACCCTGACTGCAGCAATCACTACCGTACTGGCTAAAACCTACGGCGGTAGCGCTCGTGCTTTCGATCAGATCGATAACGCACCAGAAGAAAAAGCTCGTGGTATCACCATCAACACTTCTCACGTTGAATATGACACCCCGACTCGTCACTATGCGCACGTTGACTGCCCAGGACACGCCGACTACGTTAAAAACATGATCACCGGTGCTGCTCAGATGGACGGCGCGATCTTGGTTGTTGCTGCAACTGATGGTCCTATGCCACAGACTCGTGAACACATCCTGTTGGGTCGCCAGGTTGGCGTTCCATACATGATCGTATTCATGAACAAATGTGACATGGTTGACGACGAAGAGCTGCTGGAACTGGTAGAAATGGAAGTTCGTGAACTTCTTTCTGCTTACGATTTCCCAGGCGACGACATTCCAGTAATCAAGGGCTCAGCTCTGAAAGCACTGGAAGGCGTTCCTGAGTGGGAAGCAAAAATTATCGAACTGGCTGAAGCATTGGATACTTATATTCCACTGCCAGAACGTGCTATCGATAAGCCATTCTTGCTGCCAATCGAAGACGTATTCTCTATCTCAGGCCGTGGTACTGTTGTAACTGGTCGTGTAGAGCGCGGTATCGTTAAAGTTGGTGAAGAAGTAGAGATCGTTGGTATCAAAGATACTGTTAAATCTACTTGTACTGGCGTTGAAATGTTCCGCAAACTGCTGGACGAAGGCCGTGCTGGTGAGAACGTTGGTGTTCTTCTGCGTGGTATCAAACGTGAAGATATCGAACGTGGTCAGGTTCTGGCTAAACCAGGTTCTATCAAACCACACACTACCTTTGATTCAGAAGTTTATATTCTGAGCAAAGACGAAGGCGGCCGTCATACTCCGTTCTTCAAAGGCTACCGTCCTCAGTTCTACTTCCGTACAACTGACGTAACCGGTACCATCGAACTGCCAGAAGGCGTTGAAATGGTAATGCCTGGTGATAACGTGAACATGGTTGTTACCTTGATTCACCCAATCGCAATGGACGACGGTCTGCGTTTCGCAATCCGTGAAGGTGGCCGCACTGTAGGCGCTGGTGTTGTTGCTAAAGTTATCGCTTAATTGCTTTACTGATTAATTATTTTATTGATCAAGTAACCAAGGGTGCTTCGGCACCCTTTTTTATTGATAAAGTGAATAATCTTAATTGAAATAACACGCATTCTTATTTACACTTGAGGGATTGGTTAAGAAGTGAGTCTCTCTATGTATGTTTGTCTGTGTAATGCGGTATCTGACAAAGTTATCCGTAAAGCTGTACGTCAGCACCATCCACATACCATTAAACAACTGCGTCAATTGGTACCCATTGGTACAGACTGCGGTAAGTGCATCCGACAGGCCAGAGAGATACTGATCGAGGAACGCGCGAACATTCCAGAAATGAATGATGTTGCCTAATAGTTAGCAGGGAGAAGTATTCCCCACACTTTGCCATCTGGTACTACACTTTGTGTACTGGAAGCGGAGGGTATAGTTATGAAAGGCGATAAAAAGATAATTGCACATCTCAATACACTACTCGGCAACGAGCTAGTTGCCATCAATCAATATTTTCTCCATGCCCGAATGTTTAAAAACTGGGGGCTGATGCGCCTTAATGATAAGGAGTATCACGAATCTATAGACGAAATGAAGCATGCCGATAAATACATCGAACGTATTTTATTCCTCGAAGGTATTCCTAACTTACAGGACTTGGGTAAGCTGAATATTGGCGAGGATGTTGAGGAAATACTGAAATCAGATTTAGCTCTCGAGCTCGCCGGGGCGAAGGATCTGCGTGAAGGTATTGCTTATGCTGATTCTATCCATGATTATGTTAGTCGCGATTTATTGAAAGAAATTCTTGCTGATGAAGAGGGCCATATTGACTGGCTCGAAACAGAACTGAGTCTGATTGAGCGTTTAGGTATACAAAACTACTCTCAGGCACAGTTGGCGAAAGACTAAACACTTGCAAGATAGCTTGTTTATTAACCATAAGATTACGCAGTCAAAAAGAGTGAGAATCCTTCTTGGACTCACTCTTTTTTTCATTCCTACCGCACAAATTAACCTTATATCCCCTTAATTAAATTATCTGGCAAGTTTTTGCATAGATTCCCAACACTGACTTGCTTCCTGCTGGTATTTACGTATAATGCGCGGGCCTACCTAATCTTGGTTGGCCAGATTGAAACTAATCTGTCAGTCATAGCCTAGTGCTGTTACTGAACAATACTCCCGATATGGGGGTTATATGTTGAACGATTACACTCCCCCATCAATCGAAATGGGTGCGAGGAGTAATCATTTACGTTTATAAATAATTGGAGCTCTGGTCTCATGCAGAACCAAAGAATCCGTATCCGCCTGAAAGCGTTTGATCATCGCTTGATCGATCAATCAACTGCGGAAATCGTCGAGACTGCCAAGCGCACTGGTGCGCAGGTTCGCGGTCCGATCCCGCTGCCAACTCGCAAAGAGCGCTTTACCGTTCTGATCTCTCCGCACGTCAATAAAGATGCGCGCGATCAGTACGAGATTCGCACTCACAAGCGTCTGGTTGACATCGTTGAGCCAACCGAGAAAACCGTTGATGCTCTGATGCGTCTGGATCTGGCTGCTGGTGTAGACGTGCAGATCAGCCTGGGTTAATCAGGTCATTGAGCGATTGAGAGGTTGAAACAATGATTGGTTTAGTCGGTAAGAAAGTGGGTATGACGCGTATCTTCACTGAAGATGGCGTTTCAATCCCAGTAACTGTTATCGAAATTGAAGCGAACCGCGTAACTCAGGTCAAAAGCCTGGAGAACGACGGATACCGTGCTGTGCAAGTAACTACCGGTGCTAAAAAAGCTAACCGCGTTACTAAACCAGAAGCGGGTCATTTCGCTAAAGCTGGCGTAGAAGCTGGCCGTGGTCTGTGGGAATTCCGCCTTCCAGAAGGTCAAGAATTCACTGCTGGCCAAGAAATTAGCGTCGAAATCTTTGCAGACGTTAAGAAAGTCGACGTTACAGGTACGTCTAAAGGTAAAGGTTTTGCCGGTACTGTTAAGCGCTGGAACTTCCGTACCCAAGATGCTACCCATGGTAACTCCTTGTCTCACCGCGTTCCGGGTTCTATCGGTCAGAACCAGACTCCGGGCAAAGTGTTTAAAGGCAAGAAAATGGCAGGCCATATGGGTGATGAACGTGTAACTGTTCAAAGCCTGGATGTAGTACGTGTTGACGCTGAGCGCAACCTACTGCTGGTCAAGGGCGCTGTACCGGGAGCAACCGGTGGCAACCTGATCGTAAAACCGGCTGTCAAGGCGTAACGTCGAGGAGATAGGAATGGAATTGGTAATGAAAGACGCGCAAGGCGCGCTGACTGTTTCCGAAACTACCTTCGGGCGTGATTTCAATGAAGCGCTTGTACATCAGGTTGTTGTTGCTTACGCAGCAGGTGCCCGTCAAGGTACTCGTGCTCAGAAGACCCGTGCTGAAGTAACAGGTTCCGGTAAGAAACCGTGGCGCCAGAAAGGCACCGGCCGTGCGCGTGCAGGTTCTGTAAAGAGCCCAATCTGGCGTTCAGGTGGTGTGACCTTTGCTGCGAAGCCTCAGGATCACAGTCAGAAAGTAAATAAAAAGATGTACCGCGGCGCGCTGAAAAGCATTCTGTCCGAATTGGTACGTCAAGATCGTCTGATCATTGTCGAAAAATTCTCTGTTGAAGCACCTAAAACTAAGTTGCTGGCGCAGAAACTGAAAGATATGGCTCTGGAAGATGTGCTGATCGTAACGGGTGAACTGGACGAGAACTTGTTCTTGGCAGCTCGCAACCTGTACAAGGTTGACGTTCGCGATGTAGCCGGTATCGACCCAGTTAGCCTGATCGCCTTCGATAAAGTGGTTATGACTGCTGATGCTGTGAAGCAAGTTGAGGAGATGCTGGCATGATTCGTGAAGAACGTCTGCTGAAAGTACTGCGCGCGCCGCATGTATCTGAAAAAGCGTCCGCTGCGATGGAAAAGAATAACACCATCGTTCTCAAAGTTGCCAAAGACGCGACCAAAGCAGAAATTAAAGCTGCAGTGCAGAAACTGTTTGAAGTCGAAGTCGAAGACGTTAACACCTTGCTGGTTAAAGGCAAGAGTAAGCGTCACGGTCAGCGTGTTGGTCGTCGTAGCGACTGGAAAAAAGCTTACGTCACCCTGAAAGAAGGCCAGAATCTGGACTTCATCGGCGGCGCAGAGTAAGTCGGAGGAGTAAAACAATGGCAATTGTTAAATGTAAACCTACATCTCCGGGTCGTCGCCACGTTGTTAAGGTGGTTAACCAGGAGTTGCATAAGGGTAAGCCTTATGCCCCGTTGCTTGAGAAATTAAGCAAAAGCGGTGGCCGTAACAACAATGGCCGTATCACTACCCGTCATATCGGTGGTGGCCACAAGCAACATTATCGTCTGGTTGACTTCAAACGCAACAAAGATGGTATCCCTGCAGTGGTTGAGCGTCTGGAGTACGATCCGAACCGTTCCGCGAATATCGCGCTGGTTCTGTACAAAGACGGCGAACGCCGTTATATCCTGGCGCCAAAAGGCCTGAAAGCTGGTGACCAGATTCAATCTGGCGTTGATGCGGCAATTAAAGCAGGTAACACCCTGCCTATGCGTAACATCCCAGTTGGTTCAACGGTTCATAACGTAGAAATGAAACCAGGTAAAGGCGGCCAATTGGCTCGTTCTGCTGGTGCATACGTTCAGATCGTTGCTCGTGACGGTTCCTACGTTACTCTGCGTCTGCGCTCCGGCGAAATGCGCAAGGTTCAAGCTGATTGCCGCGCCACCTTAGGTGAAGTCGGTAACGCTGAACACATGCTGCGTGTGCTGGGTAAAGCAGGTGCTAGTCGTTGGCGTGGTATTCGTCCTACCGTTCGCGGTACGGCGATGAACCCGGTAGATCACCCACACGGTGGTGGTGAAGGTCGTAACTTTGGTAAGCACCCGGTAACTCCGTGGGGCGTTCAAACCAAAGGTAAGAAGACCCGTAGCAACAAGCGTACTGATAAGTTCATCGTACGTCGCCGTAGTAAAAAATAATTAGAGGATAAGCCATGCCACGTTCTCTCAAGAAAGGTCCCTTCATTGACCTGCACTTGCTGAAGAAGGTAGAGAAAGCGGTGGAAAGCGGAGACAAGAAGCCAATTCGGACTTGGTCCCGTCGTTCAACGGTCTTTCCAAATATGATCGGTTTGACCATCGCTGTCCATAATGGTCGTCAGCACGTTCCCGTTTTTGTAGCCGATGAAATGGTCGGTCACAAACTGGGTGAATTCGCGCCGACCCGTACTTATCGCGGCCATGCGGCCGATAAAAAGGCTAAAAAGCGCTAAGGTAGGAGGAAGAGATGGAAACTATCGCTAAACATCGCCACGCTCGTTCTTCTGCTCAGAAGGTTCGCTTGGTAGCGGACCTGATTCGCGGTAAGAAAGTGTCGCAAGCTCTGGAAACTCTGGCCTATACCAACAAGAAAGCTGCTGGTTTGGTTAAGAAGGTACTAGAGTCTGCCATTGCTAACGCAGAACACAACGATGGCGCTGACATCGATGATCTGAAAGTCACGAAGATCTTCGTAGACGAAGGCCCTAGCATGAAGCGCATTATGCCGCGTGCAAAAGGTCGTGCAGATCGCATCCTGAAGCGCACCAGCCACATTACTGTGGTTGTGTCCGATCGCTGAGACTCTGGAGACTAGCAATGGGTCAGAAAGTACATCCTAATGGTATTCGACTAGGTATTGTCAAAGCTTGGAACTCTACCTGGTACGCAAATACCAAAGAATTCGCTGACAACCTGGACGGCGACTTTAAAGTTCGCCAATTCCTGACTAAGGAATTAGCGAAAGCTTCCGTTTCTCGCATCGTTATCGAGCGTCCAGCGAAGAGCATCCGTGTGACTATTCACACCGCTCGTCCTGGCATCGTTATCGGCAAGAAAGGTGAAGATGTCGAAAAACTGCGTAAGGTCGTAGCGGATATCGCTGGCGTTCCTGCACAGATTAACATCGCCGAAGTCCGTAAACCGGAACTGGACGCAAAATTGGTTGCTGACAGCATCACTTCACAGCTGGAACGTCGTGTTATGTTCCGTCGTGCTATGAAGCGTGCTGTACAGAACGCAATGCGTCTTGGCGCTAAAGGTATCAAAGTTGAAGTAAGCGGCCGCCTTGGCGGTGCTGAAATCGCGCGTACCGAATGGTACCGTGAAGGTCGTGTTCCGTTGCATACACTGCGTGCGGATATCGATTACAACACATCTGAAGCGCACACCACTTATGGTGTAATCGGCGTTAAGGTATGGATCTTCAAAGGTGAGATCTTGGGTGGTATGGCTGCTGTTGAACAACCGGAACCGGCTGCTCAACCTAAAAAGCAGCAGCGTAAAGGCCGCAAGTAAGGAGAATCGCTGATGTTACAACCAAAGCGTACAAAATTCCGTAAGATGCACAAAGGCCGTAACCGTGGCCTTGCGCAAGGTACGGATGTTAGCTTCGGTGAGTTCGGCCTGAAAGCTTGTGGCCGTTGCCGCCTGACGGCTCGTCAAATCGAAGCAGCCCGTCGTGCGATGACACGTGCAATTAAGCGTCAAGGTAAGGTCTGGATCCGTGTATTCCCGGACAAGCCGATCACCGAGAAGCCGCTCGAAGTGCGTATGGGTAAAGGTAAGGGTAACGTAGAGTATTGGGTTGCCCTGATCCAGCCAGGAAAAATGTTGTTTGAAATGGCTGGTGTACCTGAAGAAACTGCTCGCGAAGCATTTAAGCTCGCAGCAGCGAAACTGCCTGTAGGAACCACCTTTGTAACTAAGACGGTGATGTGATGAAAGCACAAGAGCTGCGTGAAAAAAGCGTTGAAGAGCTGAACACTGAGCTGCTCAACCTGCTGCGTGAGCAATTCAATTTGCGCATGCAGGCGGCTAGTGGCCAGCTGCAACAAACTCACCTGTCGAAACAAGTGCGCCGTAATATCGCACGTGTTAAGACTTTACTGACTGAGAAGGCGGGTGCGTAATGACTGAGCAAATCCGTACTCTGCAAGGTCGCGTAGTTAGTGACAAAATGGAGAAATCCATGGTTGTTGCTATCGAACGTGTGGTGAAACACCCTATTTACGGGAAATTCATCCGTCGTACGACGAAATTGCATGTACATGACGAGAACAATGAATGTGGAATCGGTGACGTGGTAGAAATCCGCGAATGCCGTCCACTGTCAAAGACTAAGTCTTGGACGCTTGTTCGCGTTGTAGAGAAAGCGATTCTGTAATAGAGTAGCCAACTCGAACATAATAAACGGCTCAGAAAGTGGGCCGTTTATTTTTTCTACCCATAATTTGGAAGCGGTGTTATAATGCTGCGCCCTCATTAATGGGGCTTTTAAACGACCTATTCTGGGTCCTAAAGTAGTAGTTGACATTAGCGGAGCACTAACATGATCCAAGAACAGACTATGCTGAACGTGGCCGACAACTCCGGTGCACGTCGCGTAATGTGTATCAAGGTTCTAGGTGGCTCGCACCGTCGCTACGCAGGCATCGGCGACATCATCAAGATCACCATCAAGGAAGCAATTCCTCGTGGCAAGGTGAAGAAAGGCGATGTTCTGAAGGCGGTAGTGGTGCGCACCAAGAAGGGTGTACGTCGCCCGGACGGTTCTGTCATTCGCTTCGATGGTAACGCTTGTGTTATTTTAAATAATAACAGCGAGCAGCCAATCGGCACGCGTATTTTTGGGCCGGTAACTCGTGAACTGCGTAATGAGAAGTTCATGAAAATTATCTCTCTGGCACCAGAAGTACTCTAAGGAGCGAACCATGGCAGCGAAAATCCGTCGTGATGACGAAGTTATCGTGCTAACCGGGAAAGACAAAGGTAAGCGCGGTAAAGTAAAGAATGTCCTGTCTGCTGGTAAGGTCATTGTTGAAGGTATCAACCTGGTTAAAAAACATCAGAAGCCGGTTCCGGCCCTGAACCAACCAGGTGGCATTGTTGAAAAAGAAGCTGCAATTCAAGTTTCCAACCTTGCGCTGTTCAACACGACAACCGGTAAGGCTGACCGTGTAGGCTTTAGATTCGAAGACGGCAAAAAAGTCCGTTTCTTTAAATCTAATAGCGAAACTATCAAGTAATTTGGAGTAATACGATGGCGAAACTGCATGATTACTACAAAGACGAGGTGGTCAAACAACTGATGTCTCAGTTTGGCTACAACTCTGTCATGCAAGTCCCTCGGGTCGAGAAGATCACCCTGAACATGGGTGTTGGTGAAGCGATCGCTGACAAGAAACTGCTGGACAATGCAGCAGCTGACTTGGCAGCAATCTCCGGTCAAAAACCGTTTATCACCAAAGCACGCAAATCTGTTGCAGGCTTCAAAATCCGTCAGGGCTATCCGATCGGCTGTAAAGTAACCCTGCGTGGCGAACGCATGTGGGAATTCTTTGAGCGTCTGATTACCATTGCTGTACCTCGTATCCGTGACTTCCGTGGCTTGTCCGCTAAGTCATTCGATGGTCGTGGTAACTACAGCATGGGTGTGCGCGAGCAGATCATCTTCCCGGAAATCGACTACGATAAAGTCGATCGTGTACGTGGTTTGGATATTACCATTACCACTACTGCGAAATCCGATGATGAAGGCCGTGCATTGTTGGCTGCTTTTAAATTCCCATTCCGCAAGTAAGGTAGGGTTACTGATGGCTAAGCAATCAATGAAAGCACGCGAAGTTGTTCGCGTGAAACTAGCTAACAAATACCGCGCTCAACGCGAGGAATTAAAAGCTATTATCTCTGGTGTGAACTCATCCGACGAAGACCGTTGGAATGCTGTTCTGAAGCTGCAGTCTCTGCCGCGTGATTCCAGCCCGTCCCGTCAGCGTAACCGCTGCAACCAAACTGGTCGTCCGCATGGTTTCCTGCGGAAGTTCGGGTTGAGCCGTATTAAAGTCCGTGAAACCGCAATGCGCGGTGAAATCCCGGGCCTTAAGAAGGCTAGCTGGTAATTGTCACCAATTGAATCACGGGAGTAAAGACAGATGAGCATGCAAGATCCGATCGCGGATATGCTGACCCGTATCCGTAACGGTCAATCCGCAAACAAAGTCGCGGTCACCATGCCTTCCTCCAAGCTGAAAGTGGCAATTGCCAACGTTCTGAAGGAAGAAGGTTTTATTGAAGATTTTAAAATCGAAGGCGACACCAAGCCTGTTCTGGAATTAGCTCTTAAGTATTTCCAGGGTAAGGCAGTGGTAGAAAGCATTCAACGTATCAGCCGTCCAGGTCTGCGCATCTATAAGAAAAAAGATGAGCTGCCAAAAGTTATGGCCGGTTTGGGTATCGCTGTTATTTCTACCTCTAAAGGTGTTATGACCGATCGTGCAGCTCGCCAAGCTGGTCTTGGTGGCGAGATTATCTGCTACGTAGCTTAATTCGGGAGGAAAGAATGTCTCGTGTTGCAAAAGCACCCGTCGTCATTCCTGCCGGCGTAGAGGTAAAACTCAACGGTCAGGTTATTTCGATAAAGGGTAAGAACGGCGAGCTGACTCGTACCGTCCATAGCGCTGTTGAAGTTAAGCAAGAAGAAAATACACTGACTTTCGCTCCACGCGAAGGCGCTGTAGACGGTTGGGCCCAAGCGGGTACCACTCGTGCACTGCTTAACGCAATGGTCGTTGGTGTTACCGAAGGCTTCACTAAGAAGCTTCAATTGGTAGGTGTAGGTTACCGTGCCGCAGTTAAAGGCAACGTGGTGAATTTAGCTTTAGGCTTCTCTCATCCAGTTGACCATGAATTGCCGGCTGGCATCACTGCAGAATGCCCGACCCAAACTGAAATCGTGCTGAAAGGCGCTGATAAGCAGGTGATTGGTCAGGTTGCAGCAGATTTACGTGCCTACCGTCGTCCTGAGCCTTATAAAGGCAAGGGTGTCCGTTACGCCGACGAAGTCGTGCGTACCAAAGAGGCTAAGAAGAAGTAAGGTAACACTATGGATAAGAAAGCAGCTCGTATCCGTCGTGCGACCCGCGCACGCCGCAAGCTCAAAGAACTGGGTGCGACTCGCCTGGTGGTACATCGTACCCCACGCCATATTTACGCGCAGGTTATTGCACCAAACGGTTCAGAAATTTTGGTAGCAGCTTCTACTGTAGAAAAAGCTATCAATGAGCAATTGAAGTACGCCGGCAACAAAGATGCCGCCGCAGCTGTAGGTAAAGCTGTTGCAGAGCGCGCATTGGAAAAAGGGATCACGAAAGTATCCTTTGACCGTTCCGGTTTCCAATATCATGGTCGAGTCCAGGCACTGGCAGATGCTGCCCGTGAAGCTGGCCTTCAGTTCTAAGGTAGAGGTGTAAGATGTCACACATCGAAAAACAAGCTGGCGAACTGCAGGAAAAGCTGATCGCGGTAAACCGCGTATCTAAAACCGTAAAAGGTGGCCGTATTTTCAGCTTTACCGCACTGACAGTAGTTGGTGATGGTAACGGTCGCGTTGGTTTTGGCTACGGCAAAGCACGCGAAGTTCCGGCAGCGATCCAGAAAGCGATGGAAAAAGCCCGTCGCGCTATGATTAATGTTGCTTTGGATAACGGTACTCTGCAGCACCCAGTTAAAGGTGCTCACACAGGTTCTCGTGTATTCATGCAACCAGCTTCTGAAGGTACCGGTATCATCGCCGGTGGTGCAATGCGCGCCGTCTTGGAAGTTGCAGGGGTTCATAACGTATTGGCCAAGGCCTATGGTTCTACTAACCCGATCAACGTGGTTCGTGCAACTATTGCAGCTCTGGAAGATATGAAATCCCCAGAAATGGTCGCTGCCAAGCGTGGTAAGTCCGTCGAAGAAATTCTAGGGAAATAACCATGGCAAAGACTATTAAAGTAACTCAAACAAAAAGCAGTATCGGTCGTTTGCCGAAACATAAGGCAACTCTGATCGGTTTAGGTCTGCGTCGTATTGGTCATACTGTAGAGCGTGAGGATACTCCCGCTGTGCGTGGTATGGTCAACTTGGTTTCCTACATGGTTAAAGTTGAGGAGTAACAGATGCGTTTAAATACTCTGTCTCCGGCTGAAGGTGCCAAGCATGCGCCGAAGCGTGTAGGTCGTGGTATCGGTTCTGGCCTGGGTAAAACTGCTGGTCGTGGTCACAAAGGTCAGAACTCACGTTCTGGTGGTGGCGTACGTCGTGGTTTTGAAGGTGGTCAGATGCCTTTATATCGTCGTTTGCCGAAATTCGGCTTCACCTCTCGCAAAGCTATGATCACGGCAGAAGTTCGTCTGTCTGAACTGGCTTTAGTGGAAGGCGACGTAATCGACCTGAACACGTTGAAAGCCGCTAACGTTGTTGGTACCCAGATTGAGTTCGCTAAAGTTATGCTTTCAGGCGAAATCACTCGTGCGGTAACTCTTCGTGGTCTGCGTGTCACCAAAGGCGCTCGTGCTGCTATCGAAGCTGCTGGCGGTAAAATTGAGGAATAAGTAGCAGATGGCTAAGCAACCAGGATTAGATTTTCAAAGTGCTAAAGGCGGATTAGGCGAACTGAAGCGCAGACTTTTGTTTGTTATCGGTGCGCTTATTGTTTTCCGTATCGGCTCTTTTATTCCGATTCCTGGTATCGATGCCACTGTGCTTGCTAAATTGCTCGAGCAGCAGAGAGGGACCATCATTGAAATGTTTAACATGTTCTCTGGTGGTGCTCTCAGTCGTGCTTCTATCTTTGCCTTGGGTATCATGCCGTATATTTCGGCATCGATTATTATCCAACTGTTAACGGTGGTTCATCCAGCGTTAGCAGAGATAAAGAAAGAAGGGGAGGCTGGCCGTCGTAAGATTAGCCAGTACACCCGTTATGGCACGTTGGTATTGGCTATATTCCAATCGATCGGTATTGCTACCGGTCTGCCGAATATGCCTGGGATGCAAGGTCTGGTAATCAATCCAGGCTTTGCTTTCTACTTTACCGCTGTTGTTAGCTTGGTCACCGGGACTATGTTCCTGATGTGGCTGGGCGAACAGATTACTGAGCGTGGTATCGGTAACGGTATTTCAATCATAATCTTTGCTGGTATTGTTGCTGGTCTTCCACCTGCAATAGCCCATACCATCGAGCAAGCTCGGCAAGGCGACCTGCACTTCCTCCTGTTGCTGTTGGTTGCAGTATTAGTGTTTGCAGTAACCTTCTTCGTTGTTTTCATTGAACGTGGTCAGCGTCGTATCGTCGTTAACTATGCTAAACGTCAACAAGGTCGTCGTGTTTATGCAGCACAGAGCACACACTTACCGTTGAAAGTGAATATGGCTGGGGTTATTCCAGCAATCTTCGCTTCCAGCATAATTCTGTTCCCTGCCACGATTGCATCATGGTTTGGGGGCGGGACAGGTTGGAACTGGCTGACGACTATTTCGATGTATTTGCAGCCGGGACAGCCGCTTTATGTGTTACTCTATGCGTCTGCAATCATCTTCTTCTGTTTCTTCTACACGGCGTTAGTGTTTAACCCGCGTGAAACAGCAGATAACCTGAAGAAGTCCGGTGCATTCGTGCCAGGAATTCGTCCGGGAGAGCAAACGGCGAAGTACATCGATAAAGTAATGACGCGTCTAACCTTAATTGGTGCGATGTATATTACTTTCATCTGCCTGATCCCGGAGTTCATGCGTGACGCGATGAAAGTACCATTTTACTTTGGTGGTACCTCCCTACTTATCGTAGTGGTGGTCATCATGGACTTTATGGCTCAAGTGCAAACTCTGATGATGTCTAGTCAATACGAGTCTGCATTGAAGAAAGCAAACCTGAAAGGCTATAACCGCTAATTCAGGGATGTTTGAGAAGTTACGGAGAGTAAAAATGAAAGTTCGTGCTTCCGTCAAGAAATTATGTCGTAACTGCAAAATTGTTAAGCGTAACGGTGTCGTTCGCGTAATCTGCAGTGCCGAACCAAAGCATAAACAGCGTCAAGGCTGATTTATCTTGCATATTTTTCTTGCAAAGTTGGGTTGAGCTGGCTAGATTAGCCAGCCAATCTTTTGTATGTGACTGCAATACTATTTGAGTATCCTGAAAACGGGCTTTTCAGAATGGTATTGCTGTATAAAATAGTAGGAGTGCATAGTGGCCCGTATAGCAGGCATTAACATTCCTGATCAGAAACATACCGTAATCGCGTTAACTGCGATCTACGGCATCGGTAAAACCCGTTCACAGGCTATCTGTGTTGCTGCGGGTATTGCTGAAAATGTTAAGATCAGTGAGCTGTCTGAAGAGCAAATCGAGAAGCTGCGTGACGAAGTTGCCAAGTACGTTGTAGAAGGTGATCTGCGTCGTGAGGTGACCCTGAGCATCAAGCGTCTGATGGACCTTGGGACTTATCGTGGTTTGCGTCATCGTCGTGGTCTACCAGTTCGCGGTCAGCGTACTAAGACCAACGCACGTACCCGTAAGGGTCCGCGTAAACCGATCAAGAAATAATCGGGGTGATTGAATAATGGCAAAGGCACCTATTCGTGCACGCAAGCGTGTAAGAAAGACAGTCTCTGACGGTGTGGCTCATATCCATGCTTCTTTCAACAACACCATCGTTACTATTACAGATCGTCAAGGTAACGCATTGGGTTGGGCAACAGCAGGTGGTTCCGGTTTCCGTGGATCTCGTAAGTCTACTCCGTTTGCAGCGCAAGTTGCAGCAGAGCGCTGCGCTGACGCAGTGAAAGAATACGGTATCAAGAATCTGGAAGTTATGGTTAAAGGACCTGGTCCGGGCCGTGAGTCTACTATCCGTGCGTTAAACGCGGCTGGTTTCCGCATCACTAATATTACTGATGTGACTCCGATCCCTCATAACGGTTGTCGTCCGCCGAAAAAGCGCCGCGTATAACGCTGCTTTTAGGTTTGTTGGAGAGAGAAAATGGCAAGATATTTGGGTCCTAAGCTCAAGCTGAGCCGTCGTGAGGGCACAGACCTGTTCCTTAAGTCTGGCGTTCGCGCGATTGACACCAAGTGTAAGATTGAACAACCACCTGGCCAGCACGGTGCGCGTAAACCGCGTCTGTCTGACTACGGTGTGCAGTTACGTGAGAAACAAAAAGTTCGCCGTATCTATGGTGTTCTAGAACGTCAATTCCGTAACTACTATAAAGAAGCAGCACGTCTGAAAGGCAACACAGGTGCAAACCTGTTGCAACTGCTGGAAGGTCGTCTGGATAACGTAGTTTACCGTATGGGCTTTGGCGCAACTCGTGCTGAATCACGTCAGCTGGTTAGTCATAAAGCTATCATGGTAAATGGTCGCGTTGTTAACATCGCTTCTTATCAGGTATCTCCGAATGACGTAGTCAGCATCCGTGAGAAAGCTAAAAAGCAGTCTCGTGTTAAGGCAGCTTTGGAGCTGGCTGAGCAGCGTGAAAAGCCGACTTGGCTGGAAGTTGATGCTGTCAAGATGGAAGGTGTGTTCAAACGTATTCCTGAACGTACTGATCTGTCTGCGGACATTAACGAACACCTGATCGTCGAGCTTTACTCCAAGTAAAGCTTAGTACCAAAGAGAGGACACAATGCAGGGTTCTGTGACAGAGTTTCTAAAACCGCGCCTGGTAGATATCGAGCAAGTCAGTTCGACGCACGCCAAGGTGACCCTTGAGCCGTTAGAGCGTGGCTTTGGCCATACTCTCGGCAACGCACTGCGCCGTATTCTGCTTTCATCTATGCCGGGTTGCGCGGTGACCGAGGTTGAGATTGATGGTGTACTGCATGAGTACAGCACCAAAGAAGGCGTACAGGAAGATATCCTGGAGATCCTGCTCAACCTGAAAGGGCTGGCGGTGAGAGTTCAGGGTAAAGATGAAGTTATTCTTACCCTGAATAAGTCTGGCATTGGCCCTGTGACTGCAGCCGATATCACCCATGACGGGGATGTCGAAATCGTCAAGCCGCAGCACGTTATCTGCCACCTGACCGATGAGAACGCATCTATTAGTATGCGTATCAAAGTTCAACGTGGTCGTGGTTATGTGCCGGCTTCTGCCCGAATTCATTCGGAAGAAGATGAGCGCCCGATTGGTCGTCTGTTAGTAGACGCATGCTATAGCCCTGTAGAGCGTATTGCCTACAATGTTGAAGCAGCGCGTGTAGAACAGCGTACCGACCTGGACAAGTTGGTTATCGAGATGGAAACCAATGGTACGATCGATCCTGAAGAGGCGATCCGCCGTGCGGCAACTATCTTGGCTGAACAGCTTGAAGCTTTCGTTGATTTACGAGATGTACGTCAGCCGGAAGTTAAAGAAGAGAAGCCAGAGTTCGATCCGATCCTGCTGCGCCCTGTTGACGATCTGGAATTGACTGTCCGCTCTGCTAACTGCCTCAAGGCAGAAGCTATCCACTACATCGGTGATCTGGTACAGCGTACCGAGGTTGAGTTGCTGAAAACGCCGAACCTGGGTAAAAAATCTCTTACTGAGATTAAAGACGTGCTTGCTTCACGTGGTCTTTCTTTAGGCATGCGCCTAGAAAATTGGCCACCAGCTAGCATTGCTGACGAGTAACCGGATCACAGGTTAAGGTTTTACTGAGAAGGATAAGGTCATGCGCCATCGTAAGAGTGGTCGTCAACTGAACCGTAACAGCAGCCATCGCCAGGCTATGTTCCGTAACATGGCCGGCTCTTTGGTTCGTCATGAGATAATCAAGACGACCCTGCCGAAAGCGAAAGAGCTGCGTCGCGTTGTTGAGCCGCTGATTACTCTTGCCAAGACCGACAGCGTAGCTAATCGTCGTCTGGCATTCGCCCGTACTCGTGATAACGAGATCGTGGCAAAACTGTTTAACGAGCTAGGCCCGCGTTTCGCGAGCCGCGCCGGTGGTTACACTCGCATTCTGAAGTGTGGCTTCCGTGCAGGCGACAACGCACCGATGGCTTACATCGAGTTAGTTGATCGTGCTGCATCGCAAGCAGAAGTAGTTGCTGCAGAGTAATCTGTAAACGCGTAAAAAAACCGGGCTTGCCCGGTTTTTTTACGTCTACAATTCAGTGATATGCGTTTATCCTTCCCATATATTGCCAATCCTCTCTTATTATTTTGCTACCGATCCTTTAACCTTAACTATTCTTCGATTTTATAAAGTCTGATCTCTTGGTCGTGATATGGAATTAATTGATGAATGGGCGGAACGACGCATTATTGATGCTCAGCAAAAGGGCGAACTCGATAATCTGTCAGGCAGCGGTAAACCACTACAGCTAGATGATGACTCCCTAGTTCCTCTTGATTTGAGAGCAGGTTACAGATTACTGAGAAATGCAGGGTACCTCCCCGTTGAATTGCAGGATCGTCAAGAAGCGCTTACTGTCGCCGAATTGTTGTCACAGATAGATAAGCAGCACGATAACTACCAGAATTTACATAAGCGCTTGGCATTATTGGAACTGAGATTGAGACAAGCAGGGTTTAGCACTGACTTTCTCCATCAGGAGTACCAACATAAAATGGTCGATAAACTGTCAAAAGAGGAGTAACTAAATGTTAAAAATTGGGCAACTCGCTAAACTGGCTGATGTTACACCAGATACTATTCGCTACTATGAGAAACAAGGAATGATGGATCATGGCAAACGGACAGACGGTGGTTACCGACTGTATAGTGAACAAGATTTACAGCGTTTACGTTTTATCCGCTATGCGAAGCAGCTCGGGTTTACATTAGAAACTATCGCCGAATTACTGTCGATTCGTGTCGATCCTGAACATCATACCTGCCAGGAATCAAAAGCAATTGTGGATTCTCGATTACATGATGTGGAAAGTAAGATAACTGAGTTTAAAAGAATGCGTGAATCACTAAAACGCCTTAGTAATGCCTGCTGCGGAAGTACTCATGCAACGACTTATTGTTCTATTCTGGAAGCACTGGAACAAGGGGCGACTGAAGAACCCGCTAAAGACTAAATTTTAGGTGGGTAGTTTAAATCAGCTTACATTAGCAGTATTATGCGTAGGATTTTTAATCAATAAATTTATCAGTGAGGTTTTATTATGGCGGTATATCGACATACCAAGGGGAAAATTAAGGATAATGCGCTAGAAGCATTACTCCATGACCCACTTTTCAGGCAACGTATCGAGCAGAACAGTAAAGGAAAAGGAAGTTATCGGCGTAAAGAAAAATACGCAAAAGGTGGTAACTGGGAGGCCAGTGGTAAGCAATCAATAGATTCATTACCACTGGTCTTCTGATTTGAAAGCAGTAAAAAGCCATCATATGATGGCTTTTACGTTTATCAAAACTGAACTTACTTTGATTGCTGCGCTTTCAGTAAATCACGAATCTCGGCTAACAGCTTTTCTTCTGTTGTTGGTGCTGGCGGTGCTGCAGGCTCTTCCGCTTTTTCACGGCGCATTTTATTCATTAGTTTCACTGCAGAAAATATAGCGAGTGCCACAATAACAAAATCGAAAATGCTCTGAATGAATGTACCGTAGTTCATTACTACAGCAGGTATAGTCCCTTCAGCAGCACGTAATATGAAATGGAATTGCTTGAAGTCGACCCCCCCAAGCAATAAGCCAAGTGGCGGCATGATGATGTCGGCAACAAGTGAAGAAACAATTCTGCCAAATGCGGCACCAATAATTACCCCGACTGCCAAATCGACCACATTGCCACGCATGGCAAATTCACGAAATTCCTTCATAAAACTCATAAATGACACCCCCTTTAAAAATGAATGACTTAATCTTAGCTAAATAAAACTCGGTAGAACCATAATTATAGAAAATTTTCCCACTATCTACGGAAATAGTTTTAATTTATAAATGGGTTCGAACTAGTTAATTATTAATAATTACAGGAAGAATGGGCTTGGTTGGAACAAACGCTCCACATCGGGCACGAATTTCTTGTGAGTAATAAACATCACTACGTGGTCACCCTGTTTAATTATGGAGTTGCTGTTGGCAATGATAACCTCATCCCCACGTACAATTGCCCCAATGGTAGTACCTGGTGGTAACTTTATATCCTCAACCATTCGGCCAACAACTTTTGATGTGGTTTCATCACCGTGGGCAATTGCTTCGATTGCCTCAGCAACACCTCGCCTTAATGAAGAAACACTGACAATATCCGCTTTACGGACATGACCTAAAAGGGCTGAAATAGTGGCCTGCTGCGGTGAGATGACAATATCAATAACGCTTCCTTGAACCAGATCGACATAGGCGCTACGTTGGATTAATACCATTGCCTTTTTTGCGCCCATCCGTTTTGCCAGCATCGCGGACATAATATTGGCTTCATCGTCATTGGTAATGGCAATAAAGACATCGACCTGTTCAATATGCTCTTCTGCCAGCAGTTCCTGGTCTGACGCATCGCCATAAAATACGATAGTATCGTGTAACATCTCGGCTAATTCGGCGGCTCGCTGCGGGTTACGCTCAATTAATTTTACACTGTAATCTTTTTCTAATCGTAGGGCTAAACCGGCTCCGACATTACCACCGCCAACAATCATAATGCGCTTATAGGGTTTTTCAAGACGTTGTAACTCACTCATTACAGCGCGGATATGCTGTGAGGCAGCAACAAAGAAGACTTCATCACCTGCTTCAATGATAGTTGAGCCCTGTGGACGAATTGGTCGGTCTTGACGAAAGATTGCTGCCACTCTGGTATCAATATGAGGCATATGTTCACGCAGAGAGGATAATGCATTCCCCACCAATGGGCCGCCATAATAGGCTTTTACCGCCGCAATACTGACCTTACCTTCAGCAAAATTAACTACCTGTAATGCACCAGGATATTCGATTAGTTTATAGATATTATCGATAACTAGCTGTTCCGGTGATATCAAATGGTCAATGGGTACCGCTTCTGGTAGAAAAAGCTTATCAGCTTCACGAATATATTCAGCCGAACGGATACGTGCGATGCGATTTGGTGTATTAAATAGTGAATACGCAATTTGGCAGGCAACCATATTGGTTTCATCAGAATTGGTCACTGCAACCAACATATCGGCATCTTCAGCCCCCGCTTCCCGCAAGACTCTCGGATGCGATCCATGCCCTTGTACTACACGCAGATCAAATTTATCTTGCAACTGGCGTAGGCGGCCAGAGTCAACATCCACAACGGTGATATCGTTGTTCTCGCCTACCAGATTTTCTGCCAGGGTTCCGCCAACTTGCCCCGCCCCAAGAATAATTATTTTCATAGCGTTCTCTGTTCCACACTGAAATTAGGTTTTGAGGCATAGCCAAAGCCACGATTATCTTTTGATTAACTTCGCATAAAAGAAACCATCGCCATCCTCAGGGTGTGGCAAGTTTTGTTTACCGGGAGTCGCGTTAGTACCAGTTTCAACCAATTCTGCTTCACAATGTCGTTGCAGGAAAGCGGCTATCTGTTGCTGATTCTCTTGCGGCAATATCGAACAAGTAGCATAAACCATTACGCCACCTTTCTTCAGTCTAGGCCAGATAGCTTCAATGATCTCAGATTGTAATTCTGCCAGATCGGCAATATCACTGTCTCGGCGCAACCATTTGATATCAGGGTGGCGACGAATCACACCGGTGGCAGAGCAAGGTGCATCTAGCAGAATACGATCAAATTGCTGATCGTCACACCATGTATCCGGGGTTCGACCATCGCCGACTCGCACCACTGCATGTAATTTCAGACGTTGTAAATTTTCCTTAACCCGGCTGAGCCGTTGTTCATCAATATCCACAGCTAATACATGTGCTTTTGGCGCAGCTTCGAGGATGTGTGTTGTTTTACCGCCCGGAGCGGCACATAAATCAAGGATCTGTTCACCATTTTGCGGATCAAGTAGATCAACACAACCTTGGGCTGAAGCATCTTGCACTGTTACCCAGCCTTGTTCGAAACCAGGCAGATCATTGACGGCGCACGGGGCAATAAGCCGTACTGCGTCGGGATAAAAGGCATGAGGTTCTGCATCTATCTCCGCTTGCTTTAACAGCTCGAGATATTCACCGCGGGTATGATGGAGACGATTTACCCGCAGCCACATTGGTGGCTTTTGGTTATTCGCGTCCACAATCTGCTGCCATTGTTCTGGATAGGCTTGCTTAATACGCGCTAATAACCAGCTAGGATGCAGGTAACGGCTATCACTATTTGCAGCGCGCTCCAGTAATTCCACTTGCTGACGCTGGAATTGACGTAGTACACCGTTGATCAACCCTTTTAGTTGCGGACGTTTCAGCGCAGTGGCACCTTCAACCGTTTCGGCTAGAGCAGCATGTGGCGGAATCCGGGTATAAACCAACTGGTATAGCCCGATCATAATCAGGTAGTGAAAAACACGCTGTTTACCAGTCATTGGGCGCGCCATCAACTGCTGGATACACCACTCTAGCTGTGGTAGAACACGCAAAGTGCCAAAACACAACTCCTGTAGCAATGCGCGATCTTTATCGGAAATATTTTTCTGTAGCCCAGGCAAAACGGTACTGAGCGATTGCCCCTGATCCAATACCTGGCTAATTGCTTTAGCAGCGATGCTGCGGAGATTATATGTGTTTTTCATAACCAAAAAAGCCGACAAACGTCAGCAAATAAAGGGAAAGTGGCCCGATGATGAAGTATCGGGCGATGAAACCTACATCCGTCATCTTTCAAGTTGCAGGGGTGTTGGCTGATCTCGTTACTTGACCATCTCTGGACCGGCCTTCCTGCATCTTGACATCTATTAGGTATATAGCTGTAGCTGCTGAGTTATTATGCTAGTTGACTACCGGGCGCAAACCATTCGCGACGTGAATTTAATAAGTCAGCTGCGGACATGGCTTTCTTGCCGGCTGGTTGCAGTTGCGTGATATTTAAAACGCCATCTGCGGTAGCCACTTGGATCCCATGTTTATCTGCATGAATGATGGTTCCGGGCTTGGTATTATCTACTTTAGGGAGTACCTGTGCCTGCCAGACCTTGATGAGCTGTTCATCAACGACAAAATAGCTAACTGGCCAAGGATTAAAAGCACGAATACAGCGTTCTAACTGAGCCGCAGAAAGTGACCAATCTAATTTGGCCTCCTCTTTACTTAGCTTTTCTGCATAAGTGGCTTGTGCTTCATTTTGTACTTCCGGCTGTGCACTGCCTTGCGCTAATTGCTGCAATGTTATCAATAAGCCCTGAGGGCCTAATTGCGCCAGCTTATCGTACATTGTCGCACTGGTATCATCCGGCTGAATGTCACATTCAATTTTATGCAGCATATCTCCGGTGTCTAGCCCAACATCCATTTGCATGATTGTTACCCCAGTTTTTGCATCACCGGCCCATACTGAACGTTGGATAGGCGCAGCACCACGCCAGCGTGGTAATAGGGAACCATGGACGTTAATACAGCCTAATCGCGGCATTGCCAAAACAGATGCAGGCAAAATCAGACCATAGGCAACTACGACCATAATATCAGCATTCAGATCAGCCACGAGATGTTGGTTCTCCTCGGGTCGTAGCGATTTCGGCTGAAAAACGGGAATACTTTGTTGTTCTGCCAATACCTTCACTGGGCTCGGGGTCAGTTTATTACCTCGGCCAGCGGGACGGTCCGGTTGAGTGAAAACACCAACAATCTGATGTTGGGAAGACAACAGCGCGCCAAGATGGCGCGCTGCAAAATCAGGCGTTCCTGCAAAAATAATCCGCAAAGAGTCAGACACGTTGGTTTCCTGCATTAGATGGGGTTAGTCGGCTCGGGCATTTAACTTGGCCATTTTCTCCAACTTTTGGCGGATACGCTGACGTTTCAGCGGCGATAAATAGTCCACAAACAGTTTGCCAACCAAATGGTCCATTTCGTGCTGAATACAGATTGCTAATAAATCATCCGCTTCCAGTTCGAACGGTTTACCATCACGGTCCAGCGCTCTGATTTTTACTTTTTCAGCGCGAGGGACTAATGCCCGTTGCTCAGGAATTGATAAGCAACCTTCTTCAATGCCGGTTTCACCGCTTTTCTCCAACAGCTCTGGGTTAATCAACACCAGGCGTTGGTCACGATTTTCCGAAACATCAATCACGATAATTTGTTTATGAACATCCACTTGGGTTGCGGCAAGGCCAATGCCTTCCTCTGCGTACATGGTCTCGAACATGTCGTCCACAATACGCTGGATTTCGCCATTGACTTCTTTTACCGGCGCCGCAATTTTGCGCAGCCGCTCATCTGGGTAATGTAATACTTGTAATACTGACATAAATATCTAGATCTGCGTCCGAGTAGTGAATGATATTCAATCTCTATTCTAGACATTTCCGGCTCTGATTGACAGCATCGTCTACCAATTGAACAAATCGGTGTCAGCATAGAAAGCAAGCCAGGGAGGCAATATGTTAGCGGCTGAATTATGGCTCAGGATGAGCAAGGTTAAGGGATTTGGGGTAGTGAAAAGCAGTGCATTGGTCAGACGGTTACTTGTCCGTGGTGATGTCCACCCCGGCAGATTGGCTGCTTACGGATTGGATGCTCAGCAATGCCAGCAGTTTTATCAAGTAGATCCCCGCTATATTGAGGCCAGTTTAACTTGGCTGAGTCAGCCTTCTCACCACTTATTAGCCTACGGTGAGCCAAGCTATCCACCCCGTTTGGCTCATATCTCTGCCGCTCCTCTGGTGCTGTTTGTTTCTGGCGAGCTCGATGTGTTGTATCGCTCTCAGATTGCCATGGTGGGTAGCCGTCATTTCAGCCACTATGGTGAGCAGTGGGGCTGTTACTTTGCTTCAGAACTGGCTCGAACGGGGTTGGTTATCACCAGTGGTCTGGCAATTGGGATTGATGGGATTTGTCATCAAGCGGCTTTGAATGCTAAAGGAAAGACCATCGCGGTATTAGGTAGCGGGTTGGAGAACATATATCCACGTCGACATCGTCATCTGGCCAAAGACATTGAGTGCCAAGGTGGAGCTCTGGTCTCTGAGTTTTTGACAACAGCATTGCCGGTCGCTGCCCATTTCCCCAGAAGGAATCGTATTATCAGTGGGCTAAGTTCTGCTGTATTAGTGGTTGAAGCTACGCTGAAAAGTGGCTCTTTGATTACTGCCCGCTATGCTATAGAGCAAGGGAGAGATGTTTTTGCTTTACCGGGGCCATTAGGGAGTGCAACCAGCGAAGGTGTGCACTGGCTGATTCAACAAGGCGCATATCTGGCGAGGTCAGCACAAGAGATAGCTACACAAGTGGGAGGTTCACTTCAATGGATATCATTGCCCGGGAAAGTAACTATTTCTGCATCAGAGGAGCAAGTTGAATTGCCATTTGCTGATGTGTTGGCTAACGTAGAAGATGAGGTGACACCCGTTGATGTCAGTGATATGTATATATCCTATTGAATATTAAATATAAATGAAAATTAATGACCACGTATTGACCACGCTTGATAAATCAGCCCCGCTTGCGGGGCTTTTTCATGAGCGCAAAATCATCACGGAATCGACATGCGGCTGTTTTCCCTGGAGTGCTGGCCGGCTGCTTTCTCATCACATCACAACGATCCACGCGAGATCTTTCGCGCATGTTATTGCAAAAACATTTTCACGCTCAATCCCTCCGCAATCCTTGCGGCGCGTGGCTTCACTATACTTTCAACTCTTGTGAAAATATGCCCGCCGATATTATTTGATCGTCACGTAATCCAAAAGAGATCCTTTTAAAACATGAAGTTAACCAATTGGTTAGCAAAGGGATAGCCGCGACTTTTTGCAAATCTCTGCAAAAGTTGGCGGCGAGTGCAAAACCATTCAGACAGCAATAGCCCAGCGGCGGCGCGGCTTGGCGGGTTTGTTTGCCCCTCAAAACTATTGCAAAATTTTTAAGATCCAAATCGTGCAGGCGGGTGCGGTGTAGCGCCGATTTCGTCCCGCGAGTGCTTCCGTATGTGGGCTAGGGATTCGCCCACGCGCGCAGGTGGTGAGATCGGATTGTTGGGTATGCGGTTACGTGTTTTGGGGCTTGAATTGATTGAGGGGCGTTACAGTGCGTTAGTTAATCACTGAAGCACAGACGGTTAGCTCTGTGCTCGATGGTGGCTAGGCAATGAAGGGGCCGTACTTGGTAGTAAGGGCTTGAGTGCGGTTGGCTGTGGCGGTGAAATCGCCGGCATTCAGTGGCCCGCCGGTGTTGATGTGGGTATGGCTAGCGGTCTGCGTGGCCAGGGTTTGGATCACGTCCAGCGTATCAGTGAGCAACGTCAGCACATTGATTTCATCCGTACCCAGGCGCACGGAAGGAGCGATAAGTTCCTGGGAAGCGGCAACACTGCGCCGAATGCCGGCTATTTTCTCCGTGAGCGCGCCGGCGATATCAGTCGTTTGGTTCTGGCCAACTTTGATATTTTGATTCTGGCCAACATCGTCAGTTTTGTCTTTGCCGACTTTGGTCACCATGTTTGCCGATGTGCCTATCGAATAATCACCCTCGGCAAGTTGCACCATCTGGCCGGCCATCAGGGTTTTAGTTCCCAGTACCGTGGTGCTATCGTTGGCTTTTACCGTGGTGTTGCGGGTCGTAGTGGTGCGGCTTTCCTCGTCACTGGTCACGCTGCGCCGGCTGCTGGTTTCTTCTATCGCCTGGTCGGTATCACGCTGCCAACTGCCGTCAACCGTCACGCGCTGACTGACGCCGGCGCGCTGCTGTTGCAACTGCTCCCCCGGTTTCACTGCGGGCAGTGATAACCCCTCAGACAGTATTTGCCGGATCATCGGCTTATCTGGCCGGCCATCAGCAAAACCAATTTCGACCAGCGTTCCCTCTGGCGGGAACTGGAACATACCGCCCTCACTGCCAGCCATCGGAATAGGAAGCGGTACCGCGTTATATTCCTGCGCGCCGGCTGCGGCGTTGCCGTTCTCGTCCAGCAATTGAACATTAACCGCATAGCGAGGCCGGAAGGGGTCGGACGGGTCGCCCAGCTCGGCGGCATCGGTCGGACTCATTACCCGCGCGCGGCGAGGCAAATGTAAACCCGCACCCAATTCTGGATAAAGCTTTTCAATCTGGCGCTGTTCCGGGGATTTCTGCGCCGGCTGGCCCTGGCTGTTTAACGGCGTCCAGTTCAATGTCATTGTGTCATCGCTCACATCAACCTTGGTGATGCGCTGGCCGTTCACAATAACGCCCGGACGAATGGCCGGGATAAGTGGTAAGGTAAGGCTATTCCCGCCGCCGCCGCCCTGGGCGAATTCCTGCGGAATATCAACTGGCGTTAGTGCAAAACGAGAGTCGGCATAGCTGCCAACGTAAACCGTGCCATCGGGCAACTGATACCAGACAAAATCCGGGATACTGAACGCCCGGCCAAGGTTAAGTAATAGCTGGTTGCCGCTGCCATTATGCTGAAAATGGGGGATCGGGGTATCGGTGTAAGCGACATTTTCCGGTAATACAAAACGCATGGCAGTTGATTTGCCGACCGCGTCGGTAACATCGCGTAAGGTGGGGTGTTGCAGTGAGCACGGCCACGAACGCTCAAACACGCCGACCAGCTCCCGCACCATTAACCGCTGCGCGCCATTTTCAGCCGGCGCGCTACGCTCCACAAACCCGGTTAGCCAGCGGAATATCGAGGCGTTATTGCCCAAATCCAGCCGCACCAATTTACCGTTACAATCCTGGTCAGTTAGCGCAGTAACAAACCCCAGGCCGCACCCATTCAATGAGAGCGAAAGATTTAAGTTATTGGCGGGGATAACATCATCGCCAATACGCAATATCACAACGGATTTCATGCGCTACCCCCTGCCGGGCCTATGGTGTTATCAATTTTTTGCAGCACACTTTCAAACCATGAGCGGCTTTCCGCTGTCTCGCCCTCTGACGCGGTCGCGGTACCGCCTGCGGTCTGAATAGTGGCATTTTTCCCGCCTTTGCTGGCTTGTTGGGCCTTACGTTCGGCCACACTGGAAAATTCAGTCAGGGTAAAATTAACCAGCCACGCCATAGCATTTGTTTGTTCGGCGGCATCCACGCCACTGGTAAAGGTGGCTTCCCGGAACTTCACCGCCTGGGCCAGGGAGTGCGCGACACGATAGCGCTTCTTACTGCCATCTGCGTTCTTGGCTTCGGCCAGGCTATAAATACGCGTCAACATAGCGGCATCCGTATATCGAATTAACCCGGATACCCGCAACTCCTTGCCTTTGGTGCCTTGCTCTGATTTGTTGGTACTGCTGGCCTGGCCGCTCTGGTCTTTGTCCTGTATAGGCATCGTCAACGTAACCAGAATGTTTTTTAATAAAATCGCCTCGCCATCGAGCGCCAGCATCACAATATCAGCCATGATTTACCACCATTGCACGCAGTGGGGCCAAATCCGCGCCCACAAACAGTAACGCCAGGCTAAAAATGGCCTGGCTGTCGGGAATGTCTTTTTTCATCTCAGCGATAGCCGTTTGCGTGTTGCCCTCCACTGAAAACGCCCAAATTGGCACACTCGCCCCTTGTAATTGTTCCAGGCTATTTTTTGCATCGGTAAGCAATGCGGCGCGCTGTTGTTTGAATGCTGCCAGGGCTGTACCGATAGCCTCGCTACTGCTGCCGGCGGCGGTATTGCTGATCGCTTTTTGCAAGGCTTGCGCACCGGATGCCATGCGCGTGGTGGCAACGGATAGCGGCGCACTGGCTGGCAAACCACCCGGACGCGCGGGGATTTGCATTTTGCTGGCATCCAAACTTAACGCCGCTTTTGCTCGGCGCTGAACTTGGGTCAATGCCGGTATCGGGAACACCTCGCCGGCGACGGTCAGTAGGGAAATAAACTGGCCCAGGGATGTGGCGGTAATAAGAAATACCACTACATCCTGTTCGCTGTCTGCGCCGGCCAACCGGCTGGCGAGTGTATCAATCGCATTGGCCGGACTCAGAAACGAGCCTGATGTTTCTGTTTGACCAACGCCAAACGCCCAGGGATGAACGGCCACGGTTGAGCAATTGACCGGGGCCAGATTGGCCGGGATGCGTAATAATGATTTATGCCACATAAGCCGCATCCGGCCAAACAGGTACCCGATAGCCATTATTAACGGCTTCAATCAATAACCATTGCGGTAATTCTGGCAATTCGACTAGCGGCCAGCCGGCGACGGTCGGCCAGGCTTTAAAGGCCAGTCGCACTGCCATTAATTCACCGCGTTGCTCGTCTGTCAGTGGGCTGTCATCAATGGAATAATCAATGATAGTCAGAGCATCAGTGGCGGCAATAAAAGCATCACGATAGCGCCGGGCGGTTGCTGCGATATCATTATCGGTGACGACTGGCGCAGGAATATCAACCCATTTAGGCATTCCCTTTTTATTCGCGCCACGCTTTTTCCCGATTGGCTGCATATCAGAGAATTGAGCATAAACATCATCATTAATCTCTACTAAATCACCCGGTAATGTCCCGGCGTCTGCGTAAATCCCTAACAACTCTTTCGGGTAAAAACTCAGTGTTGTGGCTGAGAAACAGTACATGATGGCTCCCTATTTAAGCGCCAATAGCTAAAATTTGCGGATAAACTGACGTGCCAGCCGTGGCGCCGTTTGGTCGTTGCAACATGCATACGGCAGATGAATTTGACCAGTTAGCAACTTGATAAAAAACATCATTATTCCAATTTTGGTCCGGGCTTTTTGTTGATGCATACACCATTAAACATACGTTCGGGAACGCAATTGGAAAGTGAGTAACCACATTTTGGGTTTCGTGTATCACGCCGGGGCCAGTACACCACTGGATGAGTAACCCGGTTGCTGAATCTCTAAACCATCCATTCCAATCTTTTGAGGCGGTATTTCGCATGTTGCCAATATAGGTGGACAGATAGCCACCCCATACAGAACCGTAAACATTGCCGTCAGCCGCCAGCCATGAGTTACCATTTCCCGACGCAACGTTACCAACGGCTGTGACCGTTGAACCTTTTAAAGCACTGGCGGCGGTCAGGCTTCCGGGCAGGCTAATAGCGGTATTAGCGGAGTTGAATTCCTCCCTGACCGTAAACACCCGCGAACCGGGCGCGCCAACGCACAGCACTTTGAATACATGAAAGTTAGTTTGCGCCCCTGTATCGGGGATTATCGTTAACCCTATCCGTGTGCTGTTTGTCGCTATGTAGTCAACCGTTATACTTAGCCGAGTACCGGCGTTAAAAGTCAGTTCTGGCGGCGCATTTAGCCAGGTGTTGTAGCTCGCGAGGTAGTTAGCACCCGATGTGAATATGAAGTTCTGCCAATCAAAATTGGCGATATCAGCAATGCTTGCTGAGCCGATACCCATCCCTGTAAGACCGAGATTTGTTAGCGCACCAAGCGCAGTCGGTGCACCTGTTCCCCCGCCAGCTATTGGCACTGGCATTGCGGCGTTCCATGCTTGCCTCACCGAAAATGTGCGTACCCCCTTATTCCCGGCAATCCGGACGTGATAAACGTTAAAAGCAGACGCTACAATCGTGCTGGGAATTAACGTTAAACCCACAATCGTGCCGGACATGTAATCAACAGTGATGCTAATTGCTAACCCCGTCTCAGGGTATGAAATCCCGTCAGGGGCGTTTATCCATGAATTGGAATAAGCCAGGTAGTTTGCACCCGACAAAAACGTGAAATTCTGCCAATCAAAATTATTTATAACTGGCTGAGTCGGCAATCCAATGCCGTTTGCAGAAAGGTCACTGACAATTTTTGCAGCTACATCACTCACGGTTTTAACCGCTTTCGGTGTCGCTGCCAGTACTTCGCTGTCGCTGTTCGTTGCACTACTTAGCTGAGTAAACCCCTTTGCGGTCAGTGTCGCGTCAGGGTGATTACGGGATTGCTCATGCTTCGCCAGTGCGTCGTCAGTCAATGAACCTTGCGGGCGCAAGTCTGTAATGTTGCCGGCTGTGTCAATACTGGCGACCGCAAACACATAATGCATAAAGCCTGATTGGCTATAATTTTCCAGAGTCGGCGCGACGGTGATTTTAATGACCGCTTCCCATTGGCTGGTAATGTTGCCCTGCAAACTGACGTCAGCCCAAACCTTGGTCGCGGCGGCGGGTACCGTAATATTACGATTTGCGGTTAGGTCGGCTCGAATGCCGCCGATATAACCCGTACCTTTGGTCACAAAGAATTGTGCGCCTGTCTTGGCAACCAGATAACCCGTGTTAAAAAATGCGCCAGCCCCATAGTTATCAACGTTAATTAACCGCTGCATTTCATCAATGCCGGTCAATCGGGCGGTGAAATCAATTTGCCAGGTTTCCGCCGGTGTAGTGATGCCGGTTGCGGTCGCTGCGCCGTTGTATTCCATCAAAAATGAACGGGTCAAGACGTTACCTTGCTGGCCGGCTACGTTAGCAACTTTGCGCTGGGTCGGTGCATGAACAATCATCGCCACTGTACCGCTGGCTTTATTGACCAGCCCGATCCAGTTGAAATCAAAGTCACCCAATTCAGTACCCATCGTGACGGAATAAACCACCGCATTATCATTGACCAGGCCAATTTTATTCACCGCCTGGCGGTGAACGATTTGCGCCACTGGCGGCAATGTTTCGGCGCGGTTAATGGGGACGGTATGATCCAGACCTGGCACATAGGCCAGGACAAATTCATCCAGCACCACGGCTTTACCCGCTGCGGCTTCCTGGGCTTTCCATTGTTCGAAAGCAAAAGTAATAGCAGTTTGTGACATTAGTTTTTCTCCATCAGCGACGCGCCAAATACGGCGGTTGTTGTCACTTCATTTGATACGGTGCTGGCGCTGTAACAGATATATTCACAACCCACATGGCCGGCGCGGATATACATATCAACAGGGGTGATTATTTCGTACTGATAACGGCGGCAGGTGCGGCCATACTGGCGAATGATATTCATCAGTAATTCACTGTTTTCAGCCACTTGGCTATCAGTGACACGCACCGTTATGACATCCCAATCAATATCGGGCTGGCGCTCTAACAGTTCGACATAGCCCACGCCCAGGCGGGCGAATATCGCAATAAACCCGGACACCGATCCCGCGTCTTTGGCATTGATAAAGGCAAAATGTACCCGCTTACGAAAGAGGGGGAGCGGTTCGCCAGGGAATCGGGTCACATCCCGCTGATACGCCAGCAGATTGAGTAACGGCACGACGCAGGTTAACGGGTCTGCCTGGTTAAGCGGCCACTTGATCCAGGTGTAAACCTTTTGCCAAAAGGCCAGGCAGGCGCGCATTAATTTGACCGGCTCGCCTTTGTTCAGCCATACCGGCAAGGTAAATGCGGGTAGCTTATCCATTGGCTTTCTCCAGCGTCAGAACGCCCAGGCGTGGCACAAATAACCCACTGATAATGTCACCCCGCGAAAAAGTCAGCGATTCGATTTCAGCAAAGTGATCATGCAATTCTTCCCCCAGGCGGGACATAGAAAAGCGGCTGTGCGGCCAGGTCTTTTGCACGGTGTAATCGGTGTTTTCCCGGAATGCACAGCCAATCAGATTGCGGATATTTGCCAGCAAGGCGTCGCTTTGCTCATCGTCTAAATTGCTGCTATCGAAAAAGTGAAGCGTCACGGTCAAGTTATGAATTTCTTCCGGTAGCGGTAAACACAGCACATCGTCACCGTGGCCGTGGTTGCCCTGGCTCATCACATAATCATTCACCGTATCGATAAACGGCTGGCTGGCGATGCCAGAATCCAGCAACAAATAGACGTTAGCCGTTCCCGGCCCGCGTGGCGCATCGTGTAGGAAAAAAATTCGGTCAGTGGTCAGGCCGGCAATACCCGCAATCAACCCACGGTAAACCGCATCGATATGATATTGGCCTGGCAAATTAAACTGATTGCGCACCCGGTCACGCAAGTCGTCGTCCAGCTCCTTATCAGCCCCCGGCGCGATTAACCAATTATCCTCGTTTACCGCACTGGCGATGCCATTGACCGCCACCGGTAGAATACGGAAATAGCCGGGTGCCAGGTTGTGGCCGCTGCCGGCTGATTCAGCATTGACCGCAATCAACGCCCCGGTTACCCCAGCAGGTATAACGGTATCGGCCAATGTCATTAATTTATAAACGGTGCCGTTAATGCGTTCGGTCTGGATCACAGTGCCGGCGGGTACGGTAATTTCAGCGCTAACGCTATCTTTGGTAAAGCGGATCACGCCCTGAGCAAGACTGGCATCTTTGCGGGATAAATTGACCGCCCAGGCAAACAGATCAACAAAAGTCCCGCTAGCGGTAGCCAGAAACAGGTTAGCCATAACGGTATTTACTAACGCGTCAATCAGCCACATGACTGGCGCGGTCACAATGGCTTTGATTAGCCGCCAAAACGGTGCCATGTCTGAGGTGTTGGTAACTAGATTTTCATCAGCCGCGACCTTTGCGAATTCCGCTTGCACCTGGCTTTCAGTCGTCGGCATGCCCTGATCGGCAAGAATGGCTTTATAGTCAGGATTGGGGCGATTATTCATAATAAGTCTCGCAGTGACAGTGGGCCGAAATCGTAGGTATCAGCCGTAATAAAATAATGCCCCTGGTCATCATCGGTAATCAGTACGGTACCCGGCACAATGCGCGTGTCTGTTTCGGTCAACAGCTCCATTTGCAACAAGATATCGGTGCGCAATACCGGGCTCCGCTCGGCAATCAGCAACTTAACCAGGCCGGACTCAATAATCCGATGTACGCAGTCCTGCGCAATGCTGATGCGGTTATCGCACAACAGCGGTTCATTGCCGGATGAAAGTGTAAAATCACCGTCAGTGATTAGCAGGTCGATGTACAGTTGTTCACTCATCCGGCGGCAAGCTCCCTTGATTCCATGATGCTATCCAGCGTGGCCCCGTTCGGCGGGTAAATATTCACTTCGCCGATGGTGTTACCAGTGCGCACGGTACTGCTCTGGTTGCTGTTATTGGTGGTCAGGGTTTTGGCTATCCCGCCCTTGTTCATTGCCGGGCTGACCAACCCCGCCGGCGCGGGGAGGGTGGTTGCTGGCGCGGCTGCGCCTCCCTCACTCTGGCCGATAGGTTTAAGGTCGATATTCACGCCGGGGATTTTATTGAGCTTGCTGACAATCCAGTTGTAGGTCGCGCCGAAAGACTCCGTCAGGTAATCCCACAGGCCACTGAACACATTGGCGATGGCGTCAACAAAGCCGTTAAAGGCTTCGACGGGCGACAAACCGCCAAAGAATGCCACTACCGTTTCCCAGCCCAGGGTAATGGACGCCCACACGCCGGCGAACATCTCCCCGACCTGGCCGGCAATCTGCATAACCCACTGGAATGCGGCGCTGTCCAGCAATGCGGCTTTAAGCTGATCCCAATGGGAAATGACGTACCAAACCCCCGCCGCCAGCGCGACAAGGCCAGCAATAATCAAGGTGATAGGGCTGGTCAATAACTGCATCCCAACGCCGGCTAACATAGTGGCGATACCGTAGGCGCGCATGGCAACCGTGCTGCTTATCAACATCATGCGAGTCGCAATGAGCGCGACGCGCAAGAATTTTAGTGCGCCGTTATAAATGACCGTGACAAAGGTCGCTAACTGAATGGCGCGGGCCTTGAGGTTAATCGCCCACATCAGGCCACGAACGGTGAATGTTGCAACCGCCCAAATACCGGTCAACCCCATCCAAATAAATTTCGATACCCCCATCACGACATTAGCGATTGCGCCGGCTGCGGCCATGCCAAGCGTTGCCATGGCAATGTAGCCAATCCAGCGGGCAATGTTGGGGAACATATCCAGCCATTTGGCGAACTGTGTCCCGGCATTAATCGCATAATCAGCCAGGGGGGAAATAGCCGGGATAAGCTGCATACCGATGGAAATCCTAATACGCTTCCAGACCTGATCAACACGTTCCCACATGTCGGCCATTTTCTTAGCCATTTCTACCGCCCGATCTAATCCCTGGGTGTTACCCATATCGCGCATATGTTTACGCAACTTATCCGCCTGGCCCCAGGTGGCAGTCAATGCCTGCGCACCCTCGCCAAAGGCTTTATTTAATGCGGCTTGCGCCTTAACGTTGCCCTCAATGGTGTTACCGAATTTCGCCTGAAGTTTTTGCAGAATGTCGGGGAACTCCAACATCTGGCCTTGTGCGTCAGTAAAGCTCAGGCCCAACTGTTTACCGCCCTCAATGGCACTTTTCAGGAATGCGTCATAAATACCGCCGGCCTCAGTGCCTTTGGTCTGCTTGAGCATCCCCAGGACGGCGAGTTGTTCATCCATACCCGCCCCCATTTGGGTACCGGTTCCCTTGCTGGACTTGACCATTTCGCGGATTTCGTCAAGGTTTGCGCCAAAATTCTGCACCATGTACGCACCTTTTGACGCCATCATTTCGGCAAATGGGATATTGCCCATTTCGCTGGCCGTAGTGCGGAAGTTATTTGCCATGTCAGCCATGTAATTAGCGGCCCCCTCGGCGCTGCCTTTGGTCGCTATGGCAAGGGTGTTTATGGCGGTGGTGTAGCGTGGTAACTCATTATCGGTAATGCCGGCAATGGTACTTTTGATGATGGTTGCTGAGCTGATAAAGTCGGCGGCATTCTTGCCGTAAGCGGTGCTAAACGTTTGCGCCGCCTTAAACATTTTGTCTAATGCTTGCGTACTGACATTACGTGTAGACAACTCATCTAATGTTTTCTGAACCTCATGAGCGGGGGCAAGCAAGCCTTTGAGACCTTGAGCAACGCCCCACAACCCCATAGCTCCGACCGCAATTTGTTTAAAGGCCCGCTGTGACTGTTTGGCGAACTGTTCGACAGACTGTTGCGCCTTGCCGAGCGGTGCGCTCAGATTATTTTTAAGACTCAACAGAAAAGACAGTTCTTTCATGATTATCCCTATTCACCGTTAAAGGCTTTGCATATACCTGCGGTGGTGCCGTTAATGGCGCTTTCGTGGAAGTATTCCGCCAGCCAGGCCGCGCGCGCCAGGCTCATAACGTCATCACCTTCGCTGGGAAGGTAATGACGTCGGAGCGTCATATATTGTTCAAGCGGGTTATTCTTAATCGCTTGAATGAGCGCGGTTATTCCTTTACTTCGATTTCTGCATCTGGCGCGTAAATCTCATTTACTTTTTTGGCAATGGCTGCGGCCATACCGGGGCGTTGCAGCAGTTCGGCCAGGCCGTCGCGGGACTCCGGCACTACAATGCGTTTCAGGTAGGTACTGATCGCGCCGATAATATTCTCATCACGCGCCGACTCATTCAGGCACTTGTTATACGCGACCAGGGTCGGGGCAAATTGCACCGTAATACCTTTCACTTCCAGGGTGATTACTTCTTTGGTTTCTTTGCTCATTTCTCTAATTCCTTTCGTAAGTAAATTTCGGCGATTAACTGGTTGTGCCGCGCGGCGCAATCCGGGTACATCTGCGCATATTGCTGCAATGTATTGCTAAAATCGGTGCCAGTATTACCGGCCAGGCGTGGCAGCGTTACCGGGCAAGGGGTCAACAAGTTTTCCTGATAAGGTACGTTCGGCACGTTCCGCGCTGGCGTTGAACAACCGGACATACTCATCAGTAGCGCAAACAGTGCTAAATACCGGTTTAATAATCTCAGTCCTGATAAGTCGCTCGGTGTGCACTTCATTAGCCCTTAGCTCCGTTAATTTGTTCTCAAGCTGGCGCGCTGAGGTGCCGGCGATATCCTCCACTTGTAAGCGATTGGCGGCGGCTACCTGGCTAATTGCCAGTTCGATTTTTGCCTGGCGGTCGCCGTGCATCGTCCAGCCCAGCCACCAGGCTGCAATTAATAGCAGTACCGCCGGCAGCAGTTCGCGCATCACTTCACCCCGTTATGTTCCAGGCTAAAATGGTTGCCGTCTTTGAAGCGCCCGCCCCAAGCCCCGCCGATGGATTCCCAATATTCCCCCAGGGGCTTATAGGCTTCGCTTTTGTCCTGGTATTGGCCGTTAATAAACAGATTGAAATCCACAGCCAGGCGTTGCGTGTGCAGGCTATTGGTAATGCCTTTGCCGTTCTTGGCGTTTAGCGCGGCCTGTTCTGGAGTGCGGTAGGCTTCGCCAAAGGTCAGGCGGTAGCCGTGTTCGTCAGCCCAATGGATGAGCTGGGCGATCATGACGGTAAATACCGCCTGTTTTTCGCTTAATGTCATGATTCTCCATCCTTTTTCTGTACGCCTAAATAGCGCTTCATTAGCATTTTTAGTGCCAACTCAATGGCGCTTGAACCCGCAATGCCCAGGGCGGCAGCAATAGCGACCAACTCCAGTTCGCCCAGGCCCGGCGTGTGAATGATTGCCAGGCCCGCCAGCCAGGATGCAGCCGATCCCAATATCGCCCGGCCCAAAATCAGCCGTAGCGTTATCTCTTCGGTACTGGCTAATAACTTGCCAATCCCGATAACCGCCCCAACAAAGCCAAGTAATAACAGGCGACTAATGAGTGATGTTTCTCCGTTTGGCATATGCATCACTCACCCGATCAAGTCGCGGACGTCGTCGCTAGATAAAATCGGCGTACCGTCAATGTGGATAAAGTCCGGGCTGGTCACGATATACTTAAATTTATGCGTGGCCGTCTCACCGCCTTTCGGGTCAAAACCTAACGGGCTGGTGATAATCAACTTGCAACCGAATACCTCTACCGTTAACTCTTCATCGCCAGTGTTGGCATAAAACAAAATGTCGGTAGTTGGCATTTTGCGGTAGCTGCCAGCGGATTTAGCGGCAGCACTGAGTTTTTTAAAGTTCTTGGTGTCAACTTCCATCTCCCCCTCAGCAGACACATCACCCGATACATAGCCATCAGGAATACCGCGTGATTGTGTGGCGGCGGTGTTATCGGTGATATCCACTGAAACGGTTTTGACATGGATAATTTGCGTACCCAGGGTAATGTCGATTGAGTTACCGCCAATGCGTGCAGTCGTCATGATTAATTCTCCGAAACGGCGGTAATGGATTGGTCTAGCATGATCCCAATCTGAATGGTTTTAGCGCTGCCATATGGCCGCACAACCAAGTAAATGCTCACGGTTTCGTTATCCGACCAGGTAATCACCACATCGCCGGATTGCGGGGATTTCACTTCGCCAGGGAACATCACGCCGTTAATTTGCGAGCTGTGAGACATATCGCGCATGGTGCGGGCGAAAAAGGTCTGGTGCGCCGCAATACTGGCCGGTGTGCTGTTCATCGAACGGTCGGCAATTTTGCTGATTGCCTGAATCCGTACCCGGCGCGCGACTTTGTCAACAATGCGCAGATTTTCAATAATTTGGTAATCACCGCCGACCACGTCGAGTGTGCGGCCGTCAGACCAGTACATGCCCTCGTAATCGGGGTACCACATCGGCACGGAATAACGCAGGTCATGCATGGCGCGCAAGTGCGCCAGGGTGACTTCTACCCCGTTGCTATCAACGGGCATTTCGGCGGTATCAATCCCCAGCCCAATTAATGCACCGGTTTTCACGCGGGCCGGACTGTCGGCCACGGTCACGCTGCGGTGACATAATCGGCCCGCCAACACGCCGGCTTCATTGCCCCACAGTGCCGGGACAAGTTGCACGGACTCAGCAGCAATGCCGGTCTCCAGTTCGGCAAGAAATGCCTGGTACGCTGACCATGACACAGGTACAGGCAGCGCCGCCGGCCCGGAAACAGTCAGCATTGACCACACCCAGCGACCATATTTATTGGTCAGTTCGGCGCGCAAAGCGGCGTACAAGTTAATTTTGGTGCGGCCATCGGCCACGGTAGTGATCGGGATGGTGCAGATAACCCCCTCAACAGAAATCATCTGTTGAGCGCTGAGAATTGCCAGCATATCGTCGCCAGCCTCTGCATCAGCCGCCAATAACAGCGCATAGGCTTGCCAGTTCTGACCGCCATTGCGCTGTGCGGCGCGGACATTCTCACGTAATGCCGTATCAGCATCAGCCAGCACAACGGTGATATCAGATTGTGAATCCAGCGCGATCAAGTCGCCGGGGATTTCAGAATCATCAGCAGCGCTACCGATGAATAAAACGGTACGCTCTACCTCGTTAATCTTGCCCTGGCGCTGGTTAAGCTGGTCTATCGTAACTGTGGGCCATGTCATTTATTGTTTTCCTTTTATGTCCTGCGCTTTCACGTTCCAGCCAAAACCGATAGCCTGGAGTTGGCGCGCCATAATGTTGTTAAACTCGGTATCGCTCACTCCCAAGAACACACGGGAAGGGATATCAACGGGCCATGATTTTTTCGTCGGCTTCCCGCGAAGTTTTTTTATCATTAACCCAGCCTGTGCCATGCTCATGGTATTCAAAATATGTGCGCTGGTTGCCTTAACGTATTTACCGTTTTTGAGCATCTTAAAACCCAGCGTACGCAACTTTTTAGCCTGGCGCGGTAGCGCGGGTTTATTGCGTTGGTCAGGGCGCGGGGCGCGGTCGGCACTCATTGAAAATGACGCGCCATCTTGATGTACCCCAGCAATCAAACCGGCTGAAACGGGGTTATTACCGTTGCGATACTTGCCACCCTTGAAATAAATCCGCACGGCTTCCCGTTCTGGCATTTCCCGCACATGTAGCAATTTCGGTAGCTGGCGTAACATCTTGCCTTTACCGCGCTTGCGCGCCGGCCATGGATTGCCGTCCGGGTCTGTCTGATTACGCTGGTGACGTTTCGCCGCTGTAATGATCCCTAGCTTGGCAATGCGCCATAACAACCGTTGCCGCTTTTTCGGGGGCAGTTCCGCCGCCTTTAGCGCATCCCGCAACTGTTGAAGCTGACGTTTATCCAGCTCTCCCCGGACAATCACTGTGTATCACTCAGTGGCGCGCCCTCTGGCCCCCCGGCAAACAGCCGGCCACCGGTGGCAATCATGATTTCAGGGTTAACCAGTGACCAACGCCGGCCCTGCAATGGAATATTGCCGTTTACATCCAGGCGAATATTGATGCTGTCGGCCAGTTCCACCACGATTTCAAGTGGTGCCGAGGTTTCTTCATCAAATTCAATATCAACAGTCGGTTCGGCTAGCTCTAACTCGTCATAAATCTCATTACGGTAAGAATCCAGCCAGGCCAGTACCAGCGCGTAGACTTCTGCCGGCGCGCAAATACGGTAAGGGAATGCCCCCCAATTCAATACCGCGTGATAACGAAATATTCCTAGCCGGCGCTGGTCTAATCCCAGGGCTTTTGGTGCTCTGATAATTGACGCGCTATCAATGGCACTTTCAAATTGTTGCATTGCCCGTTCTGGCAGGCATTCCGTTAAAAATGCGGTCAGGCTTTCAATTTGGCTCATATCAAATGCACCCCAACACGCGGAAATTTCTTCATATTTCGGAGCACAAACGCCGCCTCAGCCAACAGAATGGCGCGGGTTTCGCTGCTTTCCTGTCCTGGGTGCGTTTCGCGCCGGCCAATGCTGGCAAACTCGCCTAACAAATCCGCTTTTGCCCTGGCGTAGACCGCCTTTTTGTATTGGGCGGTAAGCTGGTTTTCATCGGCCATCTTTGCGCCAGGCGTATCCAGTGCGGTGGCGTGGCCTTTGCCTTGCCAGTAGGTCACAACGTCGGCGGCATCGTCATTGATTTCAGCAATCGCGGCTAAAAGCGCCTGGGCGGCTGTTGATGCCGGCAGCTCTGGCGGGATAGTGCGCGACTTTTGAAAGTCGGCTAGATTGAGGTCGGGCCAGAAAGCCACCCCGTTAATAATTGGCTCATCCTGGTATTCAATCTGCCGGCCGCTAAATCCTAATGATGGTGCTGCCACGTAAACCCCTTATGTGCAAAATGGGAAGCGGGCTGACCGAGATCCACGACCTTGAAAACCTTACGGGTTTTCTGTCTCCCTCGCGCCCGCCCCGGCTTGCGGTAGTCGTTAAACTTTTTGTAAGGCCCGAATACGGGCGGCGATTTTTTCACGATGGGTCTTTACGCCCACTTTCACATCAAAAGCGCCCGCCTGTGCCAGCAATGCGTCAGCCTGTAACAGGGTTTCCACATCATCAATCGCCGTGGCAACCGGTTTACCGGATTTATCACTCAGCAACAGCAGCCCGGCGAACTTGTACCACTTGGCGTTAACCTCTTCATGAAGCCGCCATTTATCGCGGATGTTGATAAACGTCCGGCTAAAATACGGCTCAATGCTGTGACCAAGTGACGCCTGGGTTTCGGCCCAGGCCATCACGGTGTCAGCCACAAAGGTGGCAAAGGTGCTTTTGATGTTCTCAGGGGTGCTTTGCCCCTGTTCGATCGCGATATCGGCCCAATCCAGCGCCTGGTCAAAATTCCCCACGTCAAACAACCAGACCACACACCAAGCGAAAGCAGGGTTAGCGTGAACTATGCCGCTTTCCAGATAGCGCTCGACGGTCGGTAGCCATTTCGGCAACAGCTCGTCACGCTTCATATCTACGCGGTCGGCAATCGTTCCCAGGCTGCGCACCCGCGCTACATCACTGTCTAGCTCACGTAGCTGTAAGTGCAGGCTGGCCGGGCTGGCGCTCAGGGCTTCATGGTTTTTTAACGCCAATTCAGCATGAATGCGGCGGCGGTAACGCTGACATGGGGAAAGGGCCATAATTATTCGCCTCCGTTAACTGCATCCAAGACGCCATCGCCAACGGTGATCACATCGTAAGCCGCATACAGCTCGTCATACTCCACCGCGTAACCTTCCATGCGCAGGTAGTTGTTTTCGAAGCGTTTGCGGTCGTCTACCCATTCGGCTTTACGCTTACGGGTGCCGCGTTGGGTGTACAGGTGCAGGTTTGACAGCGTGGTAACGATCAAGCGCCCTTCTGGCATAAATGGCGGGGTGTAGGCGGTACGGCCTGCAATCTCGCGGTTAATCAACTGTGCGGCGACTTTCTCGGTCGGGCGGTCAATGCGGTTCATCATGCTGGTTGCATCCGCCGCGATAAGGTCAGCCGATACCAATACCACCAGGCGCGGGTCGTTACGGAATGGCTCATAAATGCAACTGTGGATCAGGTCAGTGACTGCCGCATCCAGAGAAACGAAATCTGCGCCCGTACCGTTGCGGTCTAAAATCACGCTATCGGTGATGATTTGACCGGGTGAGCGTTCCTTAACGATGGTATGCCAGCCACGGTTCACATCTTCGCCCAGCGGGTTAGCCACTGGATCAGTATTTTCGGCGATGCTGGTACCGTTAAAGCCGATGCGCAACATATCAAGGGCAAAGGATTCATTACTGAATGCCTGGATGCGTTGGAAAAATTCATCTTCGGTACCGGAGTTCGCCCACACGACTAAAAGCGCGTAAGTCAAATAAGAACCGGAATCGGTTTCGACCAACTTATATTCATTACCCGATACGCCCATTTCACGATTGAAACGACCGTCTTTTTTACGCCCGGTAAACATTCCCGGATTCCCGGTATTGACGACCTGGCCCTGGATCTGTTCAACGTCCATCAGATTGATTAGGCGTAAAAACTCAGATTCTTGCAGCAGCGCATTACGTAGCGAGGTTTCTTTCGGGTCAGTCAGCGAAAAAAATTGCTTCGTATCCGGCTGGTTATTGGCTTTTGCTAAGCCAGCCGCATATTTGCGGATTAGTGCTTCCGCTTTGGGTGTTAATTGCATGTTCTTTTTCCCGTTTAAAGGTGGTCAATGGCGAGTGCGGTTAGTTGAACTCGAAAGGCTTATTGCCGCCGCTCGGTGCGCCGTTGGGTACCTTGGTTTGGCGCGCATCCAATACGCTGAATTTTTCCAGTAGGGTGTTTAGCTGGTCTTTTAAGCCGGTCAATTCGTTACCGCTGGTTTCAGGCTTAGGTGTGCGGGCAGTAAAGTCCTGGCGGCGACCGGCGCGGCGCGTGTGGTTACGAGTGCGGGAGCGGCGCGCCGGCGCACCCTTAGCGGAAAATGACGTCATCAGTCGCGCCAGGTTCTTTTTAGCGACGCTAAATTCAGCCGCAACCACTTCATCCTCTGGATTGTCAGCCACTTCGGCGGCGATTTCGGCCACCTGGTCGGCGACGTCGGCAATCTCATCAGCCAAGTCGGCCACATCGGTGGCGGCTTCTTCCGGTGTATCTGCCGTGGTGCCGTTGGCTTTTTCTTCCATTTGCTGAATACGCAGGGTCAGCGCTTCAATAAGGGCTTTTAATTCATCCATCTTGGTTTCATCCTCGCCCTGGTCGGGCTGGTTATTGTCGGGGTCGGGTGTGAATTCTTTTTTGACGGAAAATAGGCGGTCAAAGAAACCCGGCTTTTTATTTTCCGGTTTACTCTCACGGCTTTTTAATTGTCCCAAGCTAAAGGCTTCGACATTACCGCGTGTTCCTTCTTTGGTTTCACCATCAATAGTAAATGACAGTTTTTCAGTGCCTAGACTGTTAGGTATATCGGTCACGGCAAGACCAAATAAATAATTTTGACCACTCCCGGCGAAGTCAGGAAATACCTCAACTGAGGTAAATAACTTTTGTCCCAGGCGGTTAGCTTCAATTAAAAATTGATTGGGGATTATTTTGGCGTAAAGTTTAACTTTCCCGTTTACTTCTTCGTATTTTAACGCATCAACCTCACCGAGATTATAAGTATATTGCCGCATAGCAATATCTTCTTCATGGTGCGGCCATAACAGTGCGGTGTAAGTTTCACGGCTGTAAGTATTGGCGCAGTCTATCAACCACTGGGGTTCTAGTATCCGGCCATCTACCGACGCGCCAGAAGTACCAATACAACGCCAGTCGGAAATAAGTTGCGGCATGAAATACCCTTTTACTGTTTTTATAATTAATTATTACTGTGTGATTTGCAGTATTGCGGATATTTAAATGCTGTGCATCCATCTTCATTATTATAAGTTCGGTTATAAGCCATTAACCGAATATAGCCGATATATAGTTATCAACGTTGTTTAAATCCCTCGTCATAATAGCCTTATGGCAAAATATTCTGATGAAATTAAAGAGGCGGCGCGAACGCTTTTTATTAAAAGCTGGACGCCCAAAGATATCGCGCAGGAATTAAATATTCCGGTGCGCACAATTTACCATTGGTCTGATATAGGCCTGTGGGCGGCATTATTACCGGTTGAATCTTTTGAAGCGGCCATTACGCGTCGGCATGACCAGTTATCACGGCGCGAAAACAAAACTGCGCTGGAGCTTGAAGAGATCCGCGACCTGGTCGCGCACCACGTCAAATTAATGGCGCAGAGTAATAAACACGCCGAAAAAATGGCAGAAATAAAAGCGCGCATGGCGATGCAGTCAGGAGGCGGCGAGGATGAAACCGGATTCGGCAGCGAGAAAAAACGCTCATACCGTAAAAATGATATTTCCAGCATCACCAAGGAAATGTTGGATAGTTGGGCCAGTGAGCACCTGTTTGATTACCAGCTACATTGCCGCGCCAATAAAGAGCAGAACTTCCGGCACATTCTGAAATCGCGTCAAGTCGGCATGACTTACTATTTTGCTTTTGAAGCCTTTGAAGATGCGGTGTTGAGCGGTGATCGGCAGGTGTTTTTCTCTGCGTCTCGCGCGCAGTCTGAAATATTCAAATTTTATATTGTCGAAATCGCTCAACAGGCGTTTGGTATTACGCTGACCGGTAACCCGATCAAGTTGAGTAACGGGGCGGTGCTGCGGTTCTTGTCGACCAATGCCGGTACGGCTCAGGGTTTTAACGGCCATCTGTACGGTGACGAAATATTCTGGATACCCAAATTTGGGAAATTCCACGAAACCGCGTCAGCGATGGCAACGCATAACAAATTTCGTACTACTTATTTTTCAACGCCCAGCGCCAAAACTCACCCAGCGTACCCCATCTGGACGGGGGATACCTGGCGGGAAGATGACGCCAAACGGAAAAAGGCCATATTCCCCAAAGAAAGCGAACTGCGTAAAGGGGGGATTCTTTGCCCAGATGATCAATGGCGCTACATCATCACGATGGAGGATGCGATCAAGGGCGGGCTGGGTGCCTTGGTCGATATTGAGCGGCTGCGTAATAAGTACAATGCAACCGCGTTCGCCATGTTGTACATGTGCCAGTTTGTTGACAGCAAAGACGCAGTATTCAAGTTTTCAGAACTGGAAAAATGCGCGGTAGATGCCGGCATGTGGCAAGACCACGACATCAAAGCCGCCCGACCGTTTGGTAACCGTGAAGTGTGGTGTGGTTTTGACCCGTCCCGCTCCGGTGATAACTCAACCTTTGTGATTGTCGCGCCGCCCATGTATGACGGCGAACGCTTCCGCGTCCTGGCGGTGTTCTACTGGCAAGGGCTAAATTTCACATGGCAGGCTGAACAGATAAAGCAACTGATGCGCCGCTATAACGTCACCTATATCGGGATTGATGTGACCGGCATCGGGCGGGGCGTTTATGACCTGGTGACCAAATTCGCGCCCAGGGAGGCCACCCCGATTTTATACAGCGTGGAAAGTAAAACGCGCCTGGTGCTGAAAATGGTTGATACGGTTGAACGCCACCGCATCGAATGGAGCAAGGACGCCACCGATGAGAACAGCCAGGAACGGGCCGAAATTGCTGCCAGCTTTATGGCAATTCGCCGCACGACAACCAGCAGCGGTAACGCGCTGACTTTTGTCGCCGAACGGTCAGATGCCACCGGCCACGCCGACGTATTTTTCGCCATTTCTCACGCCGTGATTAATGAACCCCTCGACTATGAATATGATCGCCCGTCTACCTGGGCCTTTGGAAAAGCAGCATGACAACTAAAAAGAAACGCGGACGCCAGAACAGCACCCAGCCCAAAAAAGCCAAGGCAACCGAGGATTTCACCCCCGGACGCGGTAGCGTTATTTCATTCGGTGAACCGGAACCGATTTTAACGACCGGCACCGATTACAGTGAAATATGGTACGACAATGATTTCGACCACTGGCGATTACCCATTGATCGCCTCGCCTTGGCGCAGTTGCCTAACCTCAACGGCCAACATGGTGGCGTTCTTTATGCCAGGCGCAATATGTTAGTCAGTGATTACCTGGGCGGTGGCCTAACAACGGATAGTATTGAGGGCGCGGGGTTTGATTATTACCTGTTTGGTGATGTGGCTATCTTGAAAGCGCGTAATTTTTGGGGGGAGGTGACCGACCTGGTGCCGTTACCCTCACTTTATACGCGCCGGCGCAAATCGGGCGAGTTCGTTGTTTTGCAAAAGGATGAACCTCTCGTTTATCCCCCGGAGGATATTATATTTTTGGCGCAGTACGATCCCCAGCAACAGATTTACGGCTTGCCGGATTATATCGGGGGCATTCATTCGGTACTGCTTAATTCAGAGGCGACGATATTTCGCCGCCGCTATTACCATAATGGTGCACATATGGGCTTTATTCTGTATGCCAATGACCCCAACATCAGTACGGAAGTGGAACAGGAAATAAAGGAAAAGATAGAACAGAGTAAGGGCGTGGGTAACTTCCGCAATATGTTTATCAGTATTCCGAAAGGTGACCCGGAAGGTATTAAATTAATGTCGATTGGTGAAGTAAGCGCCAAAGATGAGTTTTCCAACGTTAAAAGCATTACCGCCCAGGATATTCTTACCGCGCACCGCTTCCCGGCTGGCCTGGCGGGGATTATTCCGCCTAATGGTGCTGTGATGGGTGACCCGGACAAGGCCCGATCAACATATCGAAAGGATGAAGTGTTACCGGTACAAAATAAGTTTATGCGTGCCGTGAATACTGATCCCGAAATACCGGCCCATTTACACCTGCGATTTAGAGTAGATAAAGACACGGATAACACCGAAAGGGGCGAAAAGTGAGCAGAATTAAGCTAAAATCACGAAAGTTAACAGAAATAGCTTTCGGAGTGGTTAATATGCGAATGTTCAAGATTAAATGCACGGAATGCCGCGCACCCGCAATTATCCGCAAAACAGAATGGAAAGACGTCAAAATAGCCGACCTGTATTGTGCCTGTTCCAATGTCGAGTGCGGCCATACCTTTGTATTTAACGCGGTGTTCTCGCACTCACTCAGCCCCAGCGGGTTAACGGGGAGTAAATTGGTTATGGCATTACTTGAAATGTTAAAGCCGGATGAAAGACAAATTGCCCTGGACTTGCTGCAAGGTCAGCCAGGGTAAGAGAAACCCGCCGAACGGCGGGTTTTTTGTGGCTGCAAATCTATTTGGCTGTTTTATACCCTAGTCCTATATCTGCCAGCCCACGAATAGCCGGACGGGCTAAAATAATCCTCTGGCAGGCATGAATTAACAGAAAGAACTCGTCATGCTCAGTCGGATGCTCGACCGGAAGCTGTAAATATTGATTCCATACATCACCGAGCATTTGAGCAAGTTGGTGCTCTGCGGCTAAGAGTGTGCATTTGGTATTGGTATAACTGATGTCGGTCATTTCACTTATTCCTCATCGGTTGTTCTGATGTGCATTAACCTGCTATTGGGCCAAACCAAACAGGCTTATCCTTATCATTTTCCATTTCTGCGGCTTGTTCTCTTCTGTAGTGCTCCCCGACCAAGCGAATTATTTTCGGTACTTGCTGCTGACGTAATCGCTCAAACCTGGCTTTGATATCTTCTACTGGTGTTGCAATCCGATGGACTTGATACAACGCGCCATCCGTTCCCGCCCGATATGTGATATCGCCGACCAATACCGACGCGCCTTTTGCCATTGATTTCAGAATGTTGTCATTCAAATCAATACCTATCGACGTGGCAAATTCTTTGATTTTTTGCTCTTTTTCGCCCGGTTTAGCGGCCAGCATGATTTCGCCCTGGGTTGGTGGGCGTGGCTTTTTAGTTTCCTGGCGCGGTTTAACCGGTTCGCTGCGTATCCGCCTAAGCATTTGCCGCCGTTCTTTCGCGGTTAATGCCTCAAAACAGATATTTTCCGGCGGTGGCGGTGGCTCAATGACCACCGGCGGGCTGACTGTTTTTTGAACCCCCGTACAGTTATTGACAGAACTCCGAGGGCGCGCAGGCGCGCCTTTAAGGTCAACGGCCAAATCAACGGACAGGTCAAGGGCGCGGGCTTTGACAATCTTCCACTCAGTGGTGCGGGTGATAATGGGCGTGTCTATGCCCACCGGCGGCGAAAACACGCCACGAATGCGGATCACATCTTCAAAATATTCATTGGTTGTTTCTGATGTTTCGTAATAGGTGCGGGCGATCAAATTCTCACGCTTAACAAATGGCCCGCCCTGGGCGTTAACGTACTCAGCCCAGCGGCCATAGTCGGCAGCATCATGAACGGCGGCAAACTCCACACTCAAACCCATAGCGGTTTCGTGGTCTGACATTTTGCGGAGTTCACGATAAACGGTGACAGGTGCACCGCCGATAAACTGAAACTGACGAATACGCCAGCGACTGGCCCACGCAGATACAGCGGGGGCCACCTCTTTCAGTAGTTTGTCGGTTTCATCGTCGGTTTCACCGTCCAGCGCGAAACCGTCGATATTTTTCGAAATGTATTTAGCGATGTAACCCGTTGCGCTGCCTTTTTCTGGATCAATGGCTTCAGCATGGAAGCGGGCCTTTCTGGCCCTTGCGCTGTAAAGCTCCTCTTCATCCTCTTCACTGGCGTAATCGCACAAGATTTTACGCGCCTGATCGACGGACTCAGGCAGCATAAACAGCAACATATGCCAGTGTGGGGTGCCGTCATGGTGCGGCTCGGCAACACGAATGCCGAATACGCGAATATCTTCTCGATGCAATTTAGCCCTGACCCGGCTCCACACCCCACGCAAATAACGCTGCGTTCTCGCCGGATCAGCTCCGCACCATTTGCGGTTACGGTGTCCGTGCTTATTGGTGGCGTGGTATTTAGACGGGGCGGTCAGAGTATAAAACTCACCAACGTAGCCCATCTCCGTGCATATATTTTCAAACCCACGTATGCGGGCCATCAGTTCACAGCGACGAATTGCCGGATTAGCGACGCTGTGATCGTACTTATCAATCAGAGAAATGCGGTTGCCTTTTTCATCCTCTAATTCCATTGATTTGAGAAACTCGCGCGTGCGGCGCTTTTGCTCCCGCCAGTCGCTAACCGTTCCTAAGCTAGAATAAGGTGAGGCTTTTTTGCTGACATTACCCAGAGCAATATGTAAATGCTCTTTCCACTTATCACAGTGGCGGCGCAGGCAGCGAGTCCACCAACTTTCTGACTGCATTTTGGCAATATAGGAGGCTAGTTTGTCCTCGGTTAGTTTCTCGCGCTCATTCTGATAAGTATCCCAACCCGGCACGGATTGGCGGAAAGCGCGGGTGAGCGCTGACGCGCGGACGTAAAGAGCTAAAGCAATTTTAAAATCTGATTTGTCGTTAACTTCATCATCAACAATTCCGAGTTCGCGCTTGACCAGCAAGGCGATATTTTTCGCCAGCATTTCAATATCAGCACGGCCATAATCAGGCAACTGATTAAAACGGTATGCGAAAGGCGCGGTATCGTTAGCGTCGGCGGATATTAAATACTGCTCATTAACCATATTCAGGCGTGGTAATACGCGCTCAACAAAATTTTTTGTTAAGTGCGTATTGGCTCGCTGAATCCCTTGTGTTTGTTCCAGTTTATTAAGGTGGAACCTGATCCCTCGCTGCACTATTTTTGGCTGTTTTGATAACAGGTTTTGAGCGTCAACCAGCGCGGCTATTTGCGCTTCGGCTTCTCGCTGCTTTTCTCTGACCAGATAATCCGGCGCACCAATGGCGGGTATGTGTCTGGTATTCCACCAATAAGTGGCAGCAACGGGTAAATCGCCGCTACCCTGAGAAGGTAACGGCGGTGCTGGTGTTATGCGGCCCTGGGTTAATTTGGTCATTCACAAACGCCGGCATAAACACTATTACAGACGGCGTGGTCATTTGCGGAAGCCAGCAAATCGAATTGACTACCGCCGCGAGTGGTTAAGGCCCAATCTCGGTAGGTTTCAATGCCGTGTGATTCAATAGAAATGCATTCAATCCGGCGTTCAGATTTGCGCGGATCCTGAGTTGATGGGAAAAAGGTTGAGTTTCCACGACGCGAACATGATGCAACCAATCTTTCCCAACGTGCTACACGCGCTATTTCTTCCGGCCAGCGGCTGAATATTTCCGCTAATTCGGATTTTCTGGCATGGATGCACGGCATGCAGCCGACCCGACTACAACCCTGTTGATATAAAGGGTTGGGTTTAATTCCGTGATGTTTAGCCAGTGCAAAAACTTCCTCATGCGTCCAGTTAAGGATAGGACGGTAGACATTTAATCCGGGTGTATCATCTGCGTCCGTTTCCCATTCAGGCAGCAAGGCGCGGTCAGGTGATTCCTGAGCGCGTACACCTTGCCAAGAAATTACCTCGTCATATTCTTCCAGCATGGGAATGACAATTTGGTCACGGATTGGCGCATGTTTCAGTTCGAACGTACAAAAACGGGCTTTGGTTGATGGAAAGCGGCCTTTCCACATACACAGGTCGAGAAAGGGGATGCCAGTAGGGTGTAGAATCTCAAGAGCTTCTGCGACCCGTTCCGCAGCTTGATCAGGTGACATACCGCACTCAGTGACTAACGTGGACGGCCACACGCGGGCAATAAAATCACGCTTACCGTTAATTTGTCGGGTAAAGTCCGCTTTGACACGGATAATTGGCCCCAGTTGGTTTTCCAGATAATCCAAATATTCCATTGTTTGCGGGTGCTCATGTCCCGTATCAGCAATCACCCGGATGTGGCTCACACCGGCCTCACGGGCTGAAAGCGATTGTGCCAATGAATCTTTTCCGCCAGAGATGCTGACGACATTGATTGCATCAGATGCGAAACAGCGAGAATCAATCATGATGCGTTCCTTGTGAGCTGGCTGCGCTGTGTCGGAGTAGGTGCTCGGCGCGTCCGGTAATGTGTGATTTTGTAGACGCTAGTGACGGGTATCTCCATTTTTTCTGCTATGTATCTGGGTTTTATACCTTCGTCGTAAAGTGCGCGGCATAGTTCCACATCATGATCGCTGAATTTGGCGTTGCGGTTACACTCGCCGACAATTGAAGGGTTTACCCCCTCCACAAATGCCTTTTGCTGCACTGCCTTGGGTGACCGGCCTAGGCGATCGGCGATGTCCCGATATCGGGTTGTTTTGACGGCCTCACGCAGATAGGCCACCTCACCCGGTGACCAAAGTTCACAGCGGCATGAAGTCAGGCCATTAAGAAATGCTTTTCGTCTGACCGCTGGCACTGACCGACCCAAGTTATTGGCGATGTCCCGATAAGGGGTTGTTGTGACGTTTTCTCGAAGATAAGCCAGTTCAGCGGGTGACCAGCGTTCGCGGTAGCGTTGTGGAATAGTCATGGCTTCATCCTTAAAATGGAATTTCATCGCATGGATCAAAAAATGAAAGCATGACTAATTTCGGAGCGGCAAAATCACATTGAGTAATATCTGATATTTCTACAACAATCTTGCGGCCCGAATATTCATCAGTTCCACCGTCCCACTCGGCTAAAAGCAGATAATCCCCAACTTTAAAATTACGGTCATTAGTTCGTAATTCAGCTTTTTTTCTTCCCTCAATAACAGCTTGGAAATATTCAGGCAGAATTTTTAATTGATGGGTTTTAACTGATTGCGAATATCCGGCGGACTCCTGAAATGCCTGCGCTATCCGGTTGGCCTCTTTGCGGTCAGACTCCGTTTTATGTATTGCCTTGATTGCCAAGTCTGTTGTTTCATCATGGCCGTTTTTGCATATATTCTTACCGGCATCCGTACCCATGATCGCAAAAATTAAAGAATCCCATTTAGGTTCGAATGATGAATTGAATCCCTCCAAATGTTGAACACGCGCTCGTAACTTGATTGCCTCACTATTAAGGCGTTCGATTTCAAGACCGGCAGCAACTAAATGCTTTCTGACGTGCGCTCTCAATGCGATTGCATGAATGCCATCCAGCGCAGCAAGGGGAATGAGACTACTAGCCGCACAAGTCAGCCCCTTAATTGCATTGGTAGTATTAATATGAGTAGCCATTATTTAGCCTCTTTTTTTTTCAGTGGGTGAATTAGCAACGGATTTAACTTCTGATATCCAACGGGATAATTCTTTAAATACTTCTTCTTTAGAAAAAACGGATTGATTTAATTTAGCTAGTTTGTTTTCTAACCGCTCAAGCAACATTAAACGCTCAGAAAGGCGGGCATTATTAAAATGCTCAACCAGTTCTATATCGTTTAACTCTTGTGTTAATTTTATCGGTGCAACACTCATTCTTATTACCCCGCCTTTAGATAATTGGAATCCCGGCGAAAGTTAATGCGCCAAGTTAAAAGGTGTTAAATTTAAATACTAATTACTCTCTCACCTAGCGAGAAATAATCAGGTAATGGCTTTGTCAAACGGATAATAAAATTAAGCGCTTCAATAATCATTTCACGCTCATCCTCTGTAAACGTTTCAAAGCGTCTATTTGAGTCAGCGGCTTTAAACGGACGCTGAATACTTTTCATTTCAGCGATACGATTCGCACAAAACAAAATCACTTCCCTATTGGCGTTCCCTGTTTGTTCGTCGTGCGGGTTGGCATTGAAATGCCGACATGCATTATTTCGGTTGATGTTGGCCTTTACGCGCCATTCAACAGTGAATTCCCGGAAAGGTAATTTTCTGTTACTTTGGTCAGTTCCAATAGAAGCCATATATCCCCCGAATTTATGCAAATATTCCCATCAGACGCGCCCACCAACGGGGTTTAGCCCTGGGCTTTGCCATGAATGGAGTACGGCAACCTCTGATAAAAATGACTTTGTTTGCATTTGGCTGAAAGTGACGGCCGTCAGGGGTTTCTAACCAACCACGATAATGAAAGCGGTAAGTAATTTGGCCCCGGTTGATTTCTTGGCCGTTAACTAGCATTGCGGCCAGTGACGGACATTGATTTACTGTCATGCTGTCAGTTCCTTAATTGGCCGCGAGATTAGCGAGGCAGTTTTTCAAAGACCGCTGCTACTTCTTCTTTGGTCGCACAACCGGTTACACCAAAAAATAAATAGCCGGCAACTTCGCCATGATTAAAATATCGGCGGCGATGAATTGTGATTTCTTCACCGAGTGAAGCGGGGTTTATTGTTTCGCACTCGCTATATTCTTCGACTGTAGGGCAAGTTTGTTTGGCTGGAATAAGGGCGGCAGCAATATCGTCAAAAGTTGCATCTGTATAAATTGTTAAGCCACCATTGCAGTTTATTTTTCGTTGCTCACCACCTTTAAATACTGAATCTACGATTGCAGTATTGAGGATTAGATAATCATTACCGCTCTTTATTTTTACAAAATTGGACATGCAGAAATCCTCGCTAATAAATAAAGATAAAACCCTTTCGCAAATTGCTTTATTTGAGGGAGGGCTTTATCCCCTCATTTTATGCAATTCATCTATGTATTTTGTTGCTTCTGCCTGGGCGTCGAACTTGCCGTAAGACTCATCACCCTGGCGAACGTGGTAACGGGTGATTGGGTTTCTTTTATTGCGCTTCAACTTGGTAATTGAAAAACCACGGTAAGCACTGGTGTGATCACTGATAACAGTCAGTGCGTGGATTGATTCACGCATGAGCGTTTGCAGGCTAATGATGGGGTCATAGTAGAACGGCATCATTTATACCTTTAGCCTTAATGCTTCCTGTGCTTCTTCGTAAGCCTCAAGAAATTCATAAACCATATTTACCTGGCGTTCCCGGCCAGGCTTGTTTTTGGTCAATGTCAGTTTCCCTTCATTGGCTTGCTGTTGGATGGTGCGGACGGTCTGGCCCGTAACTTCTGCATACGCGGACAGGGTTAATTTTGGATAAGGGAGGCAGAAAACTACCGGACAATCCGGCATTTTTACTATGACTGGCTTGGAACTTCGTGTGCTCATGACTTATCCTCTTCGATCACATTTGGATTTATACAGACTCAAGTGGATTCAACATCTTCACATGGGTATCTTTCACATGAGGATAATCTTCACATGAGTATCTTGTCAAGCAGCCATGCTGAAAAACTTAAACTGATCCGAAAAGCAGAGGGATTAACTCAAGCTGCTTTTGCAAAGGAATTGGGGCTAGGACTGAGCACTGTACGGAATTATGAATCTGGACAACGGGAGGTAGGTTTATCAATTGTTGATAAGGTTATTAATCACCCAACGTTTGAGAAGTACATGATGTGGCTGATGAGCAATAAAACGTCAGAAGCAGCCGGACAAATATCACCGGCTCTCTCCCCTGATGGGCGAGACGACACATCCGACCACCGAAAAGACCAGAAGGTTGGCTAACCATCTATAAAATTTATGTTTCCTGGGGTAAAGGCGGGATTTGTTCAGAACGCCTTACATGGTATGAAAGTTAAGGAGTGCTAATTAAATGGAAGAGATTCATTTTGTTTATGTGACGACAAAAAACAAAGTTGCAGCTTATACGTTGAGCAGTCCCGGCCTACATGGGAATTACTTACAGGGCTATTGTAATACTCGTGGCGGTTATAGAACGTTCGTCGCGGAGCGGGTTATTGATTTTTTTGAAACACCAGCCGAAGCAAGCAGCTATGCCGCGGAACTAGTTAATACGGATTTCAGTGACTCTTCTTTTGAGGGCGGGCTGATATATATCCCTAACAAGAAAAATTACACACGATACGAATCCCCAGGCATGTATCAGCCGCTTGATTTCAGTGGGGCATTAGAAGTTTGTTTTACTGGTTTCAAAAAAGCGGATAAGGAAAGACTTTCAAAGTTAGCGGCTGCGGCTGGCATGATTGTGCGTAATGACATCACTGTAAATTTACATTTGCTATGTGGTGGATATAACGCTGGCCCTAAAAAGCTGGAAGTCGCCAGAAAAAAAGGCACGATGATAGTTAGGGAATCTGAATTACTCACTCTACTAGAAACGGGTGAACTTCCAGACGATTATGACGATAAGTAAACTTGAATCTGGTCAGTATCTTGTTGATGTGCGGCCGCAAGGTCGCAACGGCAAACGGATGCGTAAACGTTTTGATACTAAATCAGAAGCGCAGCAGTATGAGCGGTGGCTTATTGCCACGCAGAATAATAAAGATTGGATAGAAAAGCCGGCAGACCGCCGCCTACTGATTGAGTTGATAGAGTTATGGTGGAAGTATCACGGCCAAACTCTAAAGGCTGGGAAAGATGATTATCAGCGGCTTAAAAAGTTAGCCGATGATATGAAGAACCCACGCGCTGACCAGGTTACAAAAAGTTCTTTTGCGGACTATAAAGCGGCCCGCCTATCTAGCGGGATTAGTCCTAGTACAATAAATAGAACTCAAATGATATTGAGTGGTGTATTTAGCACTCTTATAGAGAGCGGTCACTATCATAGCCAGAATCCTCTTAAGGGGATCGGCAAGATTAAAAAGACAGAAAGTGAGATGTATTTCCTTTCACGGGCTGAGATTGATTTGTTGCTTAAGAGTTTTGATGGTGACAATTTGAAAGTAATTAAGTTGTGTTTGGCTACTGGTGCGCGCTGGGAAGAGGCTGCGGAGTTAACAAGTGCATCAGTGATCAAATATAAGGTGACCTTTAATAACACGAAGAATGGTAAAAATAGAACTGTCCCTATATCGGCGAAGCTGTATAAAGACGTTTATAAATCGGAGGGAGGGCGCTTATTCCGGCGGGTTGATTACGATTTTGTGAGAGAAACGCTACGGGCCGTTATTCCCTCCTTACCAGTAGGGCAATCGGTGCGGGTGTTTCGGCATACGTTCGCAAGCCATTTTATGATGAATGGTGGCAATATTTTGACGCTGCAAAAAATACTCGGTCATAGCAATATTCAGCAAACTATGACCTATGCACACTTTGCCCCAGATCATTTACAAGATGCGGTAAAATTTAACCCACTGGAGCGGTAATATATGGATGAAGATAAGATACTTGAGCAACTTAATGATGATTTTCAAAAAAAAGTAGAGACGGAGCGAAACGCTGCCATTGAGGTTACTCAAAATAGGCTACGACAAATTGCCCCTGCAACTTTAGCTGATTTCTTTGAGATTAAAGGGGTCAGCAAAACTTGCTTATCTTGTGGTGACTCAAAACTAAGTACCGGGAAGAGTGGAACAGTTGTTAAGTCTAGAGATGATAATAATGCGCTTTCCTATCAAGAAACATGGTGGGCCACGTATTACTTTAGGTCTGGGAGTATTGGTCGCCATATCAATGACTATTATTATGAGGTTATTTGTCTCAACTGTGGCCTTATAAGCAGACATCGAGCGTCGACTATTGTTCATTGGTTTGAAGAAAGAAAGCGTGAGGCGGCAGAATGGGGGGATATTGAGTGGGAGTAACTGAGAAGCATAACCTTGTACCGCTCTTTACTGATGCTAGAATGAGTAATAAAGGTGGTTCAGGCAATGGAGGTGACGAGATGCTAGAAGCAAGAGTGGCAAAACTTGAGTCAGATGTATCTGACATCAAAGTGAGTCTGGCGACGCTTGCTGTGCGTTCGGAGAACTTTGCTACTAAAAGCGATCTAATAGGTATGCATACTTCATTGAAAAGCGGGCTAGCAGATACGCGATCTTCACTCACTAGTGATATATCTAATTTGCAACGTTCTGTCGCTGTGATTGAGTCAAATTATGCATCTAAGAGTGACCTGCTAGATGTTCAAAAAACTATCTTAGACAAATTAGAGGACAAACGGCGCTGGAGTTGGTCTGGTGTTGTTATACCGCTTGCTGCGATCGTTGTTGCAGCGATAATGGCTGCATTAGCAGTTATTTTTAAGTGATCCACATTTTGCCCAAATTGGTTGGATTAGTACGGATTTGTGCAGATTAGTGTTGCATTAAATATCATGGTGTTAGGTGGTTTTTGTTGATATATAAGGTTGTGTGATGACACCCGTTGATGTCGTCGCCGAACGTGCCGGCCAACCTGTGCCAGATATCGTCAGCAAATTGCTTGAGCTGGAGTTAGCAGGGTGGATCGCAGCTGTACCCGGCGGCTATGTCCGATTAAGGAGGGCAGGCCATGTTCGACGTTTTAATTTACTTATTTGAAACTTATATGCATAACGAGTCGGAAATGCTTGTTGATCAAGACAAAATTACTGACGATCTTGCTGACGCAGGTTTCTATCGTGAGGATATCAACAACGCCCTGAACTGGTTAGAGGCTCTCGCAGACCTACAAGAAGGGCAGAAAGCACCTTATCTTTATGCTGCGGATCCGCAAGCATTGCGGATTTATACGGCGGAAGAAGCCCAACGTCTGGATACCACTTGTCGCGGCTTCATCCTATTTCTTGAGCAAATTCAGGTGTTACATCTTGATACCCGTGAGATGGTCATCGACCGTATTATGGCGTTGGACTCTAATGAGATTGACTTGGAGGATCTCAAATGGGTTGTGCTGATGGTGCTGTTTAACATTCCGGGTTATGAACGTGCCTATCAGCAGATGGAAGAGCTACTTTTTGAAGTCAATGAAGGTTATTTGCACTAAGTGGTAGTATCGCTGGCTAATAACCTTATATAGAAGGCGTTATGACGAAAACAGTTATTGCCAAGGATAATGGGTCGTGTCCTGAATGTGGATCGGCTTTAGTCATTCGTAGTGGGGGTCATGGCCCATTCCTTGGTTGTTCACATTATCCCGGCTGCCAGTACATGCGCCCGTTGAAAGCGCAATCTGATGGGCATATCGTGAAAGTTCTTGAAGGACAATATTGCCCTGAATGCGGTTCAGAAATGGTGTTACGGCAAGGGCGTTTTGGTATGTTTATTGGTTGTAGCCAATATCCACAATGTGATCATACTGAAGTTATTGATAAGCCTGATGAAACAGCGATTGATTGCCCACAATGTGGCCAAGGCAAGTTACTACAGCGCAAGTCCCGGTTTGGAAAGATTTTCCACGCCTGCAATCGCTATCCCGATTGCCAGTTTACAATTAATCAGCAACCCATTGCCGGAGAGTGTGCGTATTGCCACTATTCCTTGTTAATGGAAAAGAGAACCGCGCAAGGCGTAAAACGTTTTTGCGCTAGCAAGTTATGTGGGAAGGCAGTGGTAAGTGAGTAATAACAGCGTGAATAAACAAGAAAATAGTGGTGCTCTGTCAGATGTATTGCGGGCTTTGCAACAAGAAGAGGTCATCGCTTATCCAACAGAAGCCGTTTTTGGTTTAGGTTGTGACCCTGATAGTGAAAAAGCAGTAAATGCTTTATTAGCTTTAAAACAGCGGCCATGGCAAAAAGGTTTGATCTTAATCGCCGCTAACTATGAGCAGTTGAAGCCATATATTGATGACTCAATGCTGAATACAGCGCAACAGGAAATGCTCTTCTCCTGTTGGCCTGGGCCGGTAACATGGGTTATTCCAGCGCGCGCTAAGACACCGCGTTGGTTAACAGGCAGTTTTAGCTCATTGGCTGTAAGGGTGAGTGACCACCCACTGGTACAGCAGCTTTGCTCGCAATATGGCAAGCCACTGGTTTCAACCAGTGCCAACTTAAGCGGTCACGAGCCATGCCGTACAGAAGCTGAAGTGAGAATGCAATTTGGCCCTTTTCTCCCAGTGCTCTCTGGCGAGGTGGGTGGTCGTTTGAATCCATCTGAAATAAGAGATGCGTTAACCGGTAAGCAATTTCGCCAAGGATAGAAAGTAGCATGGATCAGAATTTCGCAGTGTTTGGTAACCCCATTGGGCACAGTAAGTCGCCAAGGATTCATGCGCTTTTTGCCGAGCAGACAGGTATAGAGCATCAATACGGTATGGTATTGGCCGCTCATGGCGCTTTTGAGGAAACGTTAACGTCGTTTTTTGCAGATGGTGCATTAGGCGCGAACATTACCACGCCGTTTAAAGAGCGCGCTTATGCCAAATGTGATGAACTAACCGATCGTGCGTCACTGGCAGGTGCTGTCAATACTATCAAGCAATTAGAAGACGGACGCTTGTTAGGTGATAATACGGACGGTATTGGTTTGCTCAGTGATCTTGAGCGCCAGGGTTTGATCCGAGTCTCTGATCGGATCTTATTGGTGGGCGCGGGGGGGGCTGCGCGCGGTGTGATCTTGCCGTTACTCTCTTATGGATGCACTGTGGTCATCACTAACCGGACTTATAGCCGCGCACAGCAGCTTGCCGAAGTCTTTCATCATTTGGGTGATATCGAGGCTGCCGAAATGCAGGCGCTGAGTGGACAGCAGTTTGACTTAATCATAAATGCTACCGCTGCTGGAATTCATGGCGAAGTACCAAACTTATCTAAAGATATTATGAGTCCTGCAACACGTTGCTATGACATGTTTTATCAAGTGGGGGATACACCATTTTTAGCTTGGGCTAAGCAGTTGGGTGTGGCGAGTTACGCTGATGGCTTAGGGATGCTGGTGGGGCAGGCAGCCCATGCTTTCAAACTTTGGCATGGTGTGATGCCACAGATAACACCGGTGCTAAATAAGTTGCGTGATGAACTGAGTCGATAGAAAGATATTCAATAATGCAGGGAAGGTAATGATTTACTCCCTGCATCTTATGTTACTGCTTATTTAGTTTCTGCCAGATAGTCATCTTTCCAGCGTACGTAGTTGCTCGCAGAATAAAGTAGGCCTTCTAATTCTGCCGGCGTTAAAGGGCGAACTTGTCTGGTTGGGCTCCCCATATAGAGGTAACCACTGACTAATCGTTTACCTGGGGAAACCAGACTCCCCGCGCCAATCATCACATCATCTTCGATAACTGCACCATCTAACAAAATAGACCCCATCCCCACCAGTACCCGATTGCCAATAGTACAACCGTGGAGCATCGCTTTATGGCCAACAGTAACGTCTTCACCAATAACTAGGGGGTTCCCTTCAGGATTATGCTCTGAATGATGGGTTACGTGTAACACACTACCATCTTGAATATTTGAACGAGCGCCAATGACGACCTGATTAACATCACCACGAATAGCAACCAACGGCCAGACACTGACATCATCACCCAAAATGACATTACCAATGATCACGCTCGATCCATCGATCATCACGCGTTTACCAAGAGTAGGTGAATAATGAAGATAAGGGCGGATAGGGTCGGACATAGCAATAGCCTCTCAATAAGATCACACTTTACCGGCAATACTAGCCTTTGCTGATGGAATTACAACCAATCGACCGTAGGGATCATAGGGAAAATGCAGCGGATCGACCAAGATCTGCACGTAAGGAGTGAAAAGTATTCAAACAGTAGAAAAAGGCGAAAAAAGAGTTGTGCAAAAAATTCGACTCCCTATAATGCGCATCCATCGAGACGGCACACAACGAATCAAGTAGTTAAGTGACCGGCAAAGAGAACAGAGAAACTCAACGAAATTAGTAGTTGACTCTGAATGAGGAAAGCGTAATATGCGCACCTCGCGTTACCAACCACCGGTTGCTAACGCACTGCTCTTTAACAATTTATCAGACAATCTGTGTGGGCACTCGCAAGACGATATCGAAGCCTGTTTCGACAGGCAGAAGAAATATCAAAGTCTTGAAGAGTGACCAAAGCAGTACACATTTGAACTTCGGTTCGAATGCTTATTTGCAGAAAGTAATCTTTGAGCATCGCTGCTTTTATTAGCAGCAAATCAAACAAATCTTAAATTGAAGAGTTTGATCATGGCTCAGATTGAACGCTGGCGGCAGGCCTAACACATGCAAGTCGAGCGGCAGCGGGAAGTAGTTTACTACTTTGCCGGCGAGCGGCGGACGGGTGAGTAATGTCTGGGAAACTGCCTGATGGAGGGGGATAACTACTGGAAACGGTAGCTAATACCGCATGACCTCGCAAGAGCAAAGTGGGGGACCTTCGGGCCTCACGCCATCGGATGTGCCCAGATGGGATTAGCTAGTAGGTGGGGTAATGGCTCACCTAGGCGACGATCCCTAGCTGGTCTGAGAGGATGACCAGCCACACTGGAACTGAGACACGGTCCAGACTCCTACGGGAGGCAGCAGTGGGGAATATTGCACAATGGGCGCAAGCCTGATGCAGCCATGCCGCGTGTGTGAAGAAGGCCTTCGGGTTGTAAAGCACTTTCAGCGAGGAGGAAGGCAATCGTGTTAATAGCACGGTTGATTGACGTTACTCGCAGAAGAAGCACCGGCTAACTCCGTGCCAGCAGCCGCGGTAATACGGAGGGTGCAAGCGTTAATCGGAATTACTGGGCGTAAAGCGCACGCAGGCGGTTTGTTAAGTCAGATGTGAAATCCCCGCGCTTAACGTGGGAACTGCATTTGAAACTGGCAAGCTAGAGTCTTGTAGAGGGGGGTAGAATTCCAGGTGTAGCGGTGAAATGCGTAGAGATCTGGAGGAATACCGGTGGCGAAGGCGGCCCCCTGGACAAAGACTGACGCTCAGGTGCGAAAGCGTGGGGAGCAAACAGGATTAGATACCCTGGTAGTCCACGCTGTAAACGATGTCGACTTGGAGGTTGTGCCCTTGAGGCGTGGCTTCCGGAGCTAACGCGTTAAGTCGACCGCCTGGGGAGTACGGCCGCAAGGTTAAAACTCAAATGAATTGACGGGGGCCCGCACAAGCGGTGGAGCATGTGGTTTAATTCGATGCAACGCGAAGAACCTTACCTACTCTTGACATCCACAGAACTTAGCAGAGATGCTTCGGTGCCTTCGGGAACTGTGAGACAGGTGCTGCATGGCTGTCGTCAGCTCGTGTTGTGAAATGTTGGGTTAAGTCCCGCAACGAGCGCAACCCTTATCCTTTGTTGCCAGCACGTAATGGTGGGAACTCAAGGGAGACTGCCGGTGATAAACCGGAGGAAGGTGGGGATGACGTCAAGTCATCATGGCCCTTACGAGTAGGGCTACACACGTGCTACAATGGCAGATACAAAGTGAAGCGAACTCGCGAGAGCAAGCGGACCACATAAAGTCTGTCGTAGTCCGGATTGGAGTCTGCAACTCGACTCCATGAAGTCGGAATCGCTAGTAATCGTAGATCAGAATGCTACGGTGAATACGTTCCCGGGCCTTGTACACACCGCCCGTCACACCATGGGAGTGGGTTGCAAAAGAAGTAGGTAGCTTAACCTTCGGGAGGGCGCTTACCACTTTGTGATTCATGACTGGGGTGAAGTCGTAACAAGGTAACCGTAGGGGAACCTGCGGTTGGATCACCTCCTTACCTAACGATACGCATTGCGCAGTGTCCACACAGATTGTCTGATGAATGTAAATGAGCAAGAGCACCTGTTGATGAGGGTGATGATTGTGCAATAAGACCTCGGTATCGAGTTTTTACTGCATCAGTCGTTCGAATGTGTCACCACATTCTCACCTTTACACAAAAATACTGAATCAGTGATTCAGTAGAAATTTTTGTGTCCCCATCGTCTAGAGGCCTAGGACACTGCCCTTTCACGGCTGTAACAGGGGTTCGAATCCCCTTGGGGACGCCACTCCGATAATGTGTGAAAGACATTATCAACTGAATATCTTAAAGATGACTTTAACGAGTCGTGTTTAAGATATTGCTCTTTAACAATCTGGAACAAGCTGAAAATTGAAACATTACAGCCGAAATTTATCTCTCCGTAGATGTACTGAGATAAAGAGTAACCTGTAATAGAGTCTCTCAAATAATCGCAATGCCAATGGGTAATCATTGTTGCAGTGTGAGCGAGAAGACACTCAGCAAGGCGTACAGCGCACAGCAACCGGAGTGAACTTAACGTTCATGAGGATTGCGCGCACTGCACAACATAGCCGAGTGTGTTCACAGCCACACCAATAACGAAAAACACCTTTGGGTTGTGAGGTTAAGCGACTAAGCGTACACGGTGGATGCCTAGGCAGTCAGAGGCGATGAAGGGCGTGCTAATCTGCGAAAAGCGTCGGTAAGCTGATATGAAGCGTTATAACCGACGATACCCGAATGGGGAAACCCAGTGCAATTCGTTGCACTATTGCATGGTGAATACATAGCCATGCAAGGCGAACCGGGGGAACTGAAACATCTAAGTACCCCGAGGAAAAGAAATCAACCGAGATTCCCCCAGTAGCGGCGAGCGAACGGGGAAGAGCCCAGAGTCTGAATCAGTTTGTGTGTTAGTGGAAGCGTCTGGAAAGTCGCACGGTACAGGGTGATAGTCCCGTACACCAAAACACACTTGCTGTGAACTCGATGAGTAGGGCGGGACACGTGACATCCTGTCTGAATATGGGGGGACCATCCTCCAAGGCTAAATACTCCTGACTGACCGATAGTGAACCAGTACCGTGAGGGAAAGGCGAAAAGAACCCCGGCGAGGGGAGTGAAATAGAACCTGAAACCGTGTACGTACAAGCAGTGGGAGCCTACTTTGTTGGGTGACTGCGTACCTTTTGTATAATGGGTCAGCGACTTATATTTTGTAGCAAGGTTAACCGAATAGGGGAGCCGTAGGGAAACCGAGTCTTAACTGGGCGTCTAGTTGCAAGGTATAGACCCGAAACCCGGTGATCTAGCCATGGGCAGGTTGAAGGTTGGGTAACACTAACTGGAGGACCGAACCGACTAATGTTGAAAAATTAGCGGATGACTTGTGGCTGGGGGTGAAAGGCCAATCAAACCGGGAGATAGCTGGTTCTCCCCGAAAGCTATTTAGGTAGCGCCTCGTGAACTCATCTTCGGGGGTAGAGCACTGTTTCGGCTAGGGGGTCATCCCGACTTACCAAACCGATGCAAACTCCGAATACCGAAGAATGTTATCACGGGAGACACACGGCGGGTGCTAACGTCCGTCGTGAAGAGGGAAACAACCCAGACCGCCAGCTAAGGTCCCAAAGTCATGGTTAAGTGGGAAACGATGTGGGAAGGCATAGACAGCCAGGATGTTGGCTTAGAAGCAGCCATCATTTAAAGAAAGCGTAATAGCTCACTGGTCGAGTCGGCCTGCGCGGAAGATGTAACGGGGCTAAACCATGCACCGAAGCTGCGGCAGCGACACTTAGGTGTTGTTGGGTAGGGGAGCGTTCTGTAAGCCGTTGAAGGTGACCTGTGAGGGTTGCTGGAGGTATCAGAAGTGCGAATGCTGACATAAGTAACGATAATGCGGGTGAAAAACCCGCACGCCGGAAGACCAAGGGTTCCTGTCCAACGTTAATCGGGGCAGGGTGAGTCGACCCCTAAGGCGAGGCTGAAAAGCGTAGTCGATGGGAAACAGGTTAATATTCCTGTACTTGGTGTTACTGCGAAGGGGGGACGGAGAAGGCTAGGCTAGCCGGGCGACGGTTGTCCCGGTTTAAGCATGTAGGCGGAGTGACTTGGTAAATCCGGTTGCTTATCAACGCTGAGGTGTGATGACGAGCCACTACGGTGGTGAAGTAGTTGATGCCAAGCTTCCAGGAAAAGCCTCTAAGCATCAGGTAACATTAAATCGTACCCCAAACCGACACAGGTGGTCAGGTAGAGAATACTCAGGCGCTTGAGAGAACTCGGGTGAAGGAACTAGGCAAAATGGTGCCGTAACTTCGGGAGAAGGCACGCTGGCATTAGGTAATGGGACTTGCTCCCGGCGCCGAAGCCAGTCGCAGATACCAGCTGGCTGCAACTGTTTAATAAAAACACAGCACTGTGCAAACACGAAAGTGGACGTATACGGTGTGACGCCTGCCCGGTGCTGGAAGGTTAATTGATGGGGTCAGCCGCAAGGCGAAGCTCTTGATCGAAGCCCCAGTAAACGGCGGCCGTAACTATAACGGTCCTAAGGTAGCGAAATTCCTTGTCGGGTAAGTTCCGACCTGCACGAATGGCGTAATGATGGCCAGGCTGTCTCCACCCGAGACTCAGTGAAATTGAACTCGCTGTGAAGATGCAGTGTACCCGCGGCAAGACGGAAAGACCCCGTGAACCTTTACTATAGCTTGACACTGAACATTGAGCCTTGATGTGTAGGATAGGTGGGAGGCATCGAAGTGTGGACGCCAGTCTGCATGGAGCCAACCTTGAAATACCACCCTTTAATGTTTGATGTTCTAACTCGGCCCCGTGATCCGGGGTGAGGACAGTGTCTGGTGGGTAGTTTGACTGGGGCGGTCTCCTCCCAAAGAGTAACGGAGGAGCACGAAGGTTAGCTAATCACGGTCGGACATCGTGAGGTTAGTGCAAAGGCATAAGCTAGCTTGACTGCGAGAGTGACGGCTCGAGCAGGTACGAAAGTAGGTCTTAGTGATCCGGTGGTTCTGAATGGAAGGGCCATCGCTCAACGGATAAAAGGTACTCCGGGGATAACAGGCTGATACCGCCCAAGAGTTCATATCGACGGCGGTGTTTGGCACCTCGATGTCGGCTCATCACATCCTGGGGCTGAAGTAGGTCCCAAGGGTATGGCTGTTCGCCATTTAAAGTGGTACGCGAGCTGGGTTTAGAACGTCGTGAGACAGTTCGGTCCCTATCTGCCGTGGGCGTTGGAAGATTGAGAGGGGCTGCTCCTAGTACGAGAGGACCGGAGTGGACGAATCACTGGTGTTCGGGTTGTCATGCCAATGGCATTGCCCGGTAGCTAAATTCGGAAGAGATAACCGCTGAAAGCATCTAAGCGGGAAACTTGCCTCGAGATGAGTCTTCCCTGGGGCTTTAAGCCCCCTGAAGGAACGTTAAAGACTATGACGTTGATAGGCTGGGTGTGTAAGTGCAGCGATGCATTGAGCTAACCAGTACTAATGATCCGTGAGGCTTAACCTTACAACACCAAAGGTGTTTTAGATTGAGAGATAGAAATTTTCAGCGAAGTTCCGAGATTGGGCTGGCTGGCTGTGTGGAGACATATAGCGGGTTTAGTTTAGACAGAATTTGCCTGGCGGCCATAGTGCGGTGGTCCCACCTGATCCCATGCCGAACTCAGAAGTGAAACGCCGTAGCGCCGATGGTAGTGTGGGGTCTCCCCATGCGAGAGTAGGACACTGCCAGGCATCAAATAAGCAAAAGAGGCTACCCTAACGGGTGGCCTTTTTTGTTTGTCTGTTGTGCAGGTTCGATTCGAGCATGATATGCAGTTTGAACATTGAATAACCTTTTCTTTTTGCTTTCTGTCATTTTTATAACCCCCGCCACAGAAAATAACCTTTTTTACCTTAAAATCATTCAATCAAAAATTGAAACGATGTTTTGATTGTGAGGTTTGAATGAATGCCGGTCTATTTGTCTGCTCGCTCGCCCTGTCAGCGATGCTTACTGCCGCAACAGCACAGGCCAGTCCTGTGACGTATCAAAAAGAAGCTATTACTGAAAATAATCTGCCAGTATTTTATCCTCAGCTAAAAAAACAGATGACTTATCAAAGTTCATGGCTGGCAGGGAGATACACTGACTTTGCACAGTGGAAGAGTGACACCAGAAAGATCTTCCGACAAGCATTGCTCACCCCTGACTCAACAATTGCATTTTCAGCAGAGAAAATAGATCAGCAGGACCGTGGCCGCTATATTGCTGAAAAAATAGCATTAAACATCACAGATGAAAGCCGTGTCCAGGGCTTGCTATTAACACCGAAAAGCAAAGGCCCTCATCCGGCGATTGTTCTTTTGCATGACCATGGGTCTAAATTTGATATTGGCAAAGAGAAAATGATCCGGCCTTGGGGCGATAGCGCGCAGCTTGCCTCAGCGCAGGCTTGGTCGGATAAATTCTTTAGCGGTAAATTCATCGGCGATGAGTTGGCAAAACGCGGTTATGTCGTGCTTTCTATTGATGCTATTGGCTGGGGTGATAGAGGCCCTATCAGCTATGAGCAACAGCAGGCTTTAGCCAGTAACTTCTTTAATCTTGGCCGTTCATTAGCGGGCACGATGGCTTATGAAGATATACGAACGGTTGATTTTCTGGCGACACTTCCATCAGTTGACCGCCAACGTATTGGTGCTCTTGGATTTTCTATGGGAGCGTATCGTGCCTGGCAGTTAGCTGCATTATCGGATAAGGTCGCGGCCACTGCGGCTATCTCTTGGTTTGGTAACTATCAAGGTTTGATGACCCCAGGTAATAATGTACTTCGTGGGCAATCCGCTTTTTACATGCTCCACCCTGGTATTGCCAATAAGTTGGATTTCCCTGATATTGCCAGCTTAGCAGCACCAAAACCGATGCTTCTTTTTAACGGCGGGAAAGATAAATTGTTCCCATCGGATGCGGTCGAGCAGGCTTACAGTAAAGTGCATGCAATCTGGCGGTCACAAAATGCGGAATCACGCTTGGTCACTCGTAGCTGGCCTGCGTTGGGGCACGTATTTTACCAAGAGCAACAAGATGTGGTTTTCCCTTGGTTAGACCGCTGGTTGAAGCCATAAAAAAAGGCCCCGAGGGGCCTTTTATCCGCCGAATACGATCAGTGAGAGCTACTTTGAGAGGCACCCAACCCCGTTTGTGAACGGACAAACTGTGCTTTGAAGCGCAGACGTTCTTGCTTACCTTCTTCTGAATTATCGGTGACGGAGAAGAACCATATCCCGACAAATGCCACTATCATTGAGAATAATGCTGGGTATTCATATGGATAAATTGGTTTTGCGTGCCCTAGAATGGTTACCCAGATAGTTGGGCCTAAAATCATCAGGAGCACCGCAGTCAGTAACCCCAACCAGCCACCAATCATTGCACCACGCGTGGTCAGTTTATCCCAATACATTGAAATGAAGATGATTGGGAAGTTACAACTGGCGGCAATGGAGAATGCCAAACCTACCATGAAAGCAATGTTTTGCTTCTCAAACAAAATCCCCAAGCCGATTGCCACAAACCCTAAAATAACGACTGTGATTTTAGAAACTCTCAGTTCATCGCGTTCATTTGCTTTACCCTTCTTGATGACACTGGCGTAAAGGTCATGAGAAACAGCAGATGCCCCCGCTAATGTCAGACCGGCAACCACCGCCAAAATAGTTGCGAAAGCAACTGCCGAGATAAAGCCTAAGAAGAAGCTACCCCCCACGGCATCAGCCAGATGCACTGCTGCCATATTATTACCGCCAAGCAGTGCCCCCGCCGCATCCTTAAAGGCTGGATTCGGGCCGACCAACAGGATTGCGCCAAAACCAATAATAAAGGTCAATATGTAGAAGTAACCGATAAAGCCAGTGGCATAGAACACGCTCTTGCGGGCTTCTTTGGCATCACTTACCGTAAAGAAACGCATTAGAATGTGTGGTAAGCCTGCGGTACCAAACATTAATGCCAAGCCGAGCGACAATGCTGATATTGGGTCAGAGACTAGCCCTCCAGGGCTCATGATCGCCAAGCCTTTAGGGTGAACTTTAATGGCCTCACTGAATAAGGTATTGAAGTTAAAGTTAACCGACTTCATAACCATAATGGCCATAAACGAAGCACCCGCCAGCAGTAACACCGCTTTGATAATCTGTACCCACGTTGTGGCTAACATGCCGCCAAACAAGACGTACAGTACCATCAGGATGCCCACCAACACGACAGCTACATGGTAGTTCAAGCCAAACAACAACTCTATCAGCTTACCGGCACCGACCATTTGAGCTATCAGATATAAAGCGACCACCACTAACGAACCACAGGCAGATAATGTTCTTATCGGCCTTTGTTTCAAGCGATAAGAAGCCACATCAGCAAAAGTATAGCGACCCAGATTACGCAGCCGCTCGGCAATTAAAAACAGAATGATTGGCCAGCCGATTAGAAAGCCGATGGAGTAAATCAAGCCATCATAGCCAGAGGTATAAACCAGCGCGGAAATACCCAGAAATGATGCCGCAGACATAAAGTCCCCAGCAATGGCCAAACCATTTTGGAAACCGGTTATGCGCCCGCCAGCGGTATAATAATCACCCCGGGAACGGGTGCGCTTTGATGCCCAGTAGGTAATATATAATGTCGCGCCAACAAACAGTACGAACATAATGATCGCTTGGATATTGAGCGGCTGGCGATGAACTTCGCCGGTAATTGCTTCTGCCTGTGACAGCGCAGGCAGAGTCAGTAAGGAAAGTACGGACCAATGGCGAGTCTTCATTGCTTCACCTCACGAAGAATTTCTGCCGTCAGACGGTCAAACTCGCCATTAGCACGAATAACGTAAATACCTGTAAGAACAAAAGAAATAACGATCAACCCCACACCAACGGGTATGCCGCGAGTAATGCTGGAGCCTGCATATAGCGGGGTACCGAGCCATTGTGGTTCGAAAGCAATAAGGAAAATGAAACCGACATACAGCGCTAGGGTAATGAGCGACAGTATCCAGGCAAAGCGGCCACGCTTTTGCACCAACTCTTTGAAACGCGGGTTATTTTCAATCTCTTGATAAATGCTGTCATTCATCAGAGTCTCTCCTTTGAGGCATTAATTAAGTTTGCCGCCGGTAGGCGGCACAATTTACGACGGTGTTTGCATTGATTGTTTTTCTTCCAGTAATTTGTCCACTACGCCCGGATCGGCCAGTGTTGAGGTATCCCCTAAGTTGCTGGTATCGCCAGCCGCAATTTTGCGCAGAATACGGCGCATGATCTTGCCTGAACGGGTTTTTGGCAGTGAATCAGTCCAGTGCAAAATATCTGGGGTCGCAATTGGGCCAATCTCTTTACGCACCCAATTACGCACCTCGGTATACAGCTCTGGTGTTGGTTCCTCACCGTGATTCAGCGTGATGTAGGCATAGATAGCTTGCCCTTTAATACTGTGTGGGACACCGACGACGGCAGCTTCGGCAATTTTCGGGTGTGAAACCAATGCGGATTCAATTTCAGCGGTCCCTAGGCGGTGACCTGAAACGTTAAGTACGTCATCGACGCGGCCGGTTATCCAGTAGTAGCCATCTTCGTCACGGCGAGCGCCATCACCACTGAAATACATGCCTTTAAAGGTTGAGAAGTAGGTCTGCTCAAAACGGTCATGATCGCCGAATAAGGTTCTGGCCTGACCCGGCCAAGAGTCGGTTATCACCAGATTGCCTTCGGCTGCACCTTCTTGCAGGTTACCTAAGTTGTCGACCAACGCTGGCTGTACCCCAAAGAAGGGGCGAGTAGCTGAACCGGCTTTTAACTCTGTGGCTCCTGGCAGTGGCGTTATCATGAAACCGCCCGTTTCAGTTTGCCACCAGGTATCAACAATCGGGCATTTACTGTTACCAATCTTGTTGTAATACCATTCCCATGCTTCCGGGTTAATAGGTTCACCAACTGAACCCATAATGCGTAGGGAGTCGCGTTTTGTCCCTTCGATGGCTTTGTCACCTTCGGCCATTAAGGCACGAATGGCGGTAGGAGCGGTATACAGAATATTAACCTGATGTTTATCGATAACCTGACCCAAGCGATTGACGCCTGGATAGTTAGGAACACCTTCAAACATCAGAGTAATAGCACCGCAAGCCAGTGGGCCATACAGCAAATAGCTGTGGCCGGTGACCCAACCAACGTCCGCGGTACACCAGTAGATATCGCCGGGGTGATAATCAAAAACGTATTTAAAGGTCAACGCGGCATAAACCAGATAACCGCCGGTGGTATGTAAAACCCCTTTTGGTTTGCCAGTAGAACCCGAGGTATAAAGGATGAACAGTGGGTCTTCGGCATTCATCTCTTCTGGCGGGCAGTCGGCGGAGGCTTCTTTTATCAGGTCATGCCACCACAAGTCTCTCCCGTCTTTCCAATAGCTGGCATTGCCAGTACGTTGGAAGACGACCACATTTTTGATACTGGTGATAGCTGGATTTTTTAGGGCTTCATCGACATTTTTTTTCAGTGGAATTGCGCGACCAGCACGAATGCCTTCATCGGCAGTAATCACCAGTTTTGAGTTAGAGTCGATAATTCGGCCAGCAACGGCATCAGGTGAGAATCCACCAAAAATAACAGAGTGCACGGCGCCAATACGCGCGCAGGCCAGCATAGCAACAGCGGCTTCTGGCACCATCGGCATATAGATTGCAACCACATCACCTTTCTTGATGCCCAGTTTTTTCAGCACATTAGCAAACTGGCATACATCGTGGTGAAGCTGTTTATAGGTGACGGTTTTTGATTGGTTAGGATCATCACCTTCCCAAATAATTGCGGTTTGATCGCCACGCTCTGCCAGGTGACGGTCAAGGCAGTTAGCTGCAAGATTCAGTGTGCCATCTTCGAACCAGCGGATGCTGATATGACCGGGGTCAAAGGAGGTGTTTTTAACCGTTTTATACGGTTTAATCCAATCAATAATCTTGCCATGTTCGCCCCAAAATTCATCTGGGTTCTGCACAGATTGTTGATAATATTGCCGATATTGTTCAGGGTTTATCAGGGCATGCTCTGCAATTGCAGTTGGAATAGGGTGTTTATGTATCTGGCTCATAATAGTTCTCCTTGAGATTGTTAATAATATGTCAATCAAAAGTTAATTATAGTGTGGAGGGCCGTTTTGTTTCTTTTTTGGGCGGCAGATCACGCATAAAAGATGTTGATTTAGAGACTTACTTAATGTGCTGCGTGGTGAATCGATATCTTAATGATAGGAGACGCGCCTTGTGATCATGCAATAAAGGAAAGGAAATGTGCAGATCAGCTCATTTCTAGCGTGAAATAAGAATATTGAAGGGGGAATGTCACTAAAAGTACTAACGTAGCGTGACTAATGCAATTTAATAGTAGTTGTTAACCAAAAAATTAAAAATTAATTTACAATCATCGGAAAGTTTATATTTTTATATTTTACTGTAATTAGAATTACATATATATATCAACTGAGAATATGAATATATAAATACAAAGCCCAATGGAATAAATATGCAATTTACTATTTTCTCTATTTGAATAAATTTCTCTTATTTCGCTGAAAAAAAATCGACTTTGGTTGCGAAACCTCCAGAATAAGCGGAGAATTAAAATGGCTGAATTTAACAAAATAAAAACAAAATAAGTGAAAAAATAAAACACAATGAGAGTTTATCATGTAATTTAATTTAGCTTGTTTTTTATACAGACAGTTGCGATGTTATTTGTCTCTGATGGATTTTATTATTTTAATAACAAATATTTACTGTGGTCTAAAGATTTTTGGGGCTGAAGTTATGCCTCAGCATCATGTGGGCTTAGTGTAAACAAGGCTTGCAGAAGAGTGTCCAGAAATGATACTGATTTATAACGTGGTCGGCTGGCGGGAGGCTGAACCATACGTTTTATCAACTATAGCCCCGTATTTAATGATTAAGTATTCTATTTGAAATGCTTGGTAACTTGCATTTTATAGGATGCTTTGAGGAATTTTTAGGGTATGAAAAGTGTAAAAATAGGTCTGGCCTGGCAAATACTCATTGCGCTGGTATTAGGTATTTTGGTTGGTGCGGTTCTGCATAATCAAATTGAATCCAGAGAGTGGTTAGTTAGTAATATTTTAAGTCCAGCAGGTGATATCTTCATCCGCTTAATTAAAATGATTGTTGTACCGATAGTTATTTCGACCTTGATCGTGGGTATTGCTGGTGTTGGTGATGCGAAGAAGCTTGGGCGAATTGGCCTGAAAACCATTATCTATTTCGAAGTTATCACTACCATCGCCATTATTGTTGGGATCACCTTGGCGAATGTGTTTCAACCGGGGCACGGCATTGATATGTCGGCATTGACGGTGGTCGATATCTCCCAGTATGAAAAGACCACTGAGCAAGTACAAAGTGGTAGCCACAGCCTGGTGAGCACTATCTTGTCGCTCATTCCTGCCAACGTCTTCGCTTCCATGGCGAAAGGCGATATGTTGCCAATTATCTTCTTCTCAGTGTTGTTTGGTTTAGGGCTGTCTTCATTGCCAAAAGAAACCAAAGAGCCACTGTTGAATGTGTTTAAAGCAATTTCTGAAAGCATGTTCAAAGTCACTCATATGATTATGCGCTATGCGCCTATCGGGGTGTTTGGTTTGATCTCGGTGACGGTTGCCAATTTTGGTTTTGCCTCGCTTATTCCATTGGCCAAGCTGGTTATTTTGGTTTACGCCGCGATTCTATTTTTTGCACTGGTCGTGCTGGGCACCGTTGCCAGATTATGTAAATTACGTATCTGGACATTGATTCGAATTTTGAAAGATGAGCTGATTTTAGCTTACTCTACCGCCAGTTCAGAAACTGTATTGCCACGAATCATCGAGAAAATGGAAGCCTATGGCGCGCCAAAATCGATTACCAGCTTTGTGGTTCCGACGGGCTATTCCTTCAACTTAGATGGTTCTACCCTTTATCAGAGTATTGCCGCCATATTTATTGCCCAGTTATATGGTATCGAGCTGTCCATTGGGCAAGAGATCATTCTAGTCCTAACCTTAATGGTGACTTCTAAAGGGATTGCTGGTGTTCCGGGAGTTTCGTTTGTTGTCTTGTTAGCAACGCTAGGCAGTGTAGGTATTCCACTGGAAGGTTTGGCCTTTATCGCTGGTGTGGACCGTATTCTGGATATGGCACGTACCGCACTGAACGTGGTGGGGAATGCGTTAGCGGTGCTGGTTATTGCCAAGTGGGAACATCAGTTTGACCATAAAAAAGCCAAGGCATACGAGAAGGCGTTATTTGCACCAAAACAGACGCCGGTTAACCAAAGCTAATACTCTTTACCCTTGATGTTCCGGTGATGTTAGTCGCTCGTATTGGCCCGAATCATTTACTCATATAAGATCATTCGGGCTGATTTATTCGCTGCTTGGAGTTGGGCATTGATATTTGTAGGCCCCCTATCGATGAGCGACAGATAGGGGGTTTTTATTTGTGTCTATCATCAATAAAACACCAGTGACATTATTCATTTAGTCCTAAGCGGTATGACCAATGGATAAGCTCAGCGACTTTGTGCACATCCAGTTTTTTCATCATATTAAGGCGGTGGGTTTCTACGGTTTTTTGGCTGATAGAAAGGTGAACCGCGATAATACGATTACAAGCACCCTCGGTAATCAGTTTTAGGATCTGTCGTTCTCGTGGTGTTAGTACTGGTTGGCTGGCATCGCTACCTTGTGCCAGTTTATTAACCAGAGAACTATTGAGTGCGGGATCAATATAGCGTTTACCCACCGCCACCGTTTGAATGGCGGCCAGCAGAATTTGCTGTGGGCTTTTTTTCAGAACATAACCTAGCGCGCCACTGCTTAACGTTTTGCTGGCGTGATGTTCCTCATGACGGGCTGTTAATGCCAGAATCCTCATCGTCGGCCAGCGGCGAAGCAGTTGAATAATGACATCAAGGCCATCCATGCCAGGCAATCCGAGATCTATAATCGCAATGTCTGGTTCTGTCTGGCGGCATAAATTGTATACATCCAGCCCATTATCAGCTTGGCCAACAATTTGATAACGTGGATAAGCTGCCAACATATTTTTAATACCATTAATGATTAGTTCATGATCGTCGACAATCAGTAATTTCGTATTCATAAAGTTATTCCCTTTACCTGATGATTGAAATGGTGTCGCGGGGCTCCCGCGGTTGAAACAGAAAATGGATTATCTCGTCGAGGTGATCGATATCTTGCTGTGTAATGAGTTCATGATTTTCGACTGCTATTTCCAGCTGAATCACAGCGTCTTGTAACTCAATAAGGCCCGCTTGCCCGGCACAGCCTTTTAAGGTGTGAAGCTGGTGCGATAACGTGGGGGTATGGGTGAGAGACTCTCTCACTTGCTGCACTAATAGTTGCAATGATTGTAATAGTTTAAGGCGCAATGAGCTGTCAGCCAGATTCAATAGTGGCCTCGGTGTTGATAACTGGGGAGAGAGAGTGACCCCGCGTTCGAGCTGGAATTGTGCGGTCAGATCCAGTACTTCTGCCAGTTGGCTGAAAGTTACTGGTTTAGAGAGATAATGATTCATCCCCGCCTGACTGGCCCTTATCTTTTCCTCAGGATTGGTATTGGCACTTAATGCCGTAATCATGCAGCGATTATCCTGGTTGGTCGCATCATCACGCCAATAGCGGGTTGTTGCCAGCCCATCCATACCTGGCATACGAATATCCATCAGCACCAGATCAAAACGCTGCGTTTGGCCGAGGCGTAGTGCGATTTCGCCACTCTCTGCCAGAGTCACTTGATGCCCCAATTGGCGCAGCATCATGCCGGTGATATCTCGATTGGTTTCAGCATCATCGACTAACAATATGGTCATATGCCAAGGTTGTAGTGGGAGAGCATGTGGTATCTCTTGCTGAGATGAGGCGGGCTGCTTCTCTCCGTTAAGATGCTTTTTAACGTTGCTATATAAGCGACCGGGTAGGTAGCACAGCTCTTTATCGTTAAAGGGGGTCTGCGGCAGGTGTACTGATTGATTACCTTCTGGCGGGCAGGTTATCCCCCACGAAGATAATTGAGCATGTAATGGCTGTGGTGCACATATTTCACCTTTAAACGGTTTGAGCACTATTATCCCACAAAATGGCAGACTTAATGAGAAGCGACTACCGTGGTCTGGTAGGCTAAAAAGTGTAATATTCCCCCCCATCATTCTTGCCAGATTATCTGCAATAGTTAGTCCCAACCCCGTTCCCTGCCCGTGCTCATGGGTCTGGACAAAAGGGTGGAATATCTCTTGTTGAAGCTGCAAATCAATACCACAGCCGGTATCTTCAACAGTGAAGCAGAGCTGCTGGCCCTTACGGACTACATTGAGCCTAATATGGCCACATTGCGTGAATTTAACGGCATTGCCCAATAAGTTAACCAGAATCTGCTTTAAGCGTTGTTTGTCCAACTCCAGTTCCAGCGGCACATCCGAACTGACGTAAGTAGAGAGGGTGATGGCTTTACTCAAGGCCTGGCTATGAATAGTTAACATGGCCTGATCCAATAAGGGCAATAAGGCGGTTTTCTCTTGAGACAAGGCCATTTGCCCCGACTCAATACGTGAAAAATCCAACAGGTTGTTAACTATCATCAGTAAAGAATGTGAGCACTGGCGAGCGGTCTCGGCCAACCGATATTGCTCGCAGGTCAGTGGGGTATTTTGTAATAACTCAACCGCACCTAGCGTGCCATTTAAAGGGGTACGAATTTCATGACTGATAGTGGTTAGATGGACACTCTTACGGCGATTAGCCTGTTCGGCCAGCTGTTTTGATTTTGCCAGTGCCAGCGTGCGTTCCTTTACTTTCATTTCAAGGGTGTCGTACTGCTCATTCAAGGTGTCTAGCAAGTTGTTATAAGCACGAGCAATCTGCCCTAACTCATCCATGCGTTTCACTGGTAAACGCGGCTCCATCGCTTGTGGGCCGGTGGCACCAATAATATTGATGAAGTTCCATAGGGGAATAGCGAGGTAATATCGCAGTAATAAAGAGAGCACTAACGTGAGCAGCAGCAAAATAGCCAGTGCAAAGGGGAGTTGATGTAATGCGGGTTTGGCCGCTTCCCAGGCAAAACCGACGCGGGGATAAATAACTAACTGTTGCCAACCGGGGCCTTTTAACTGGGTTCTTAATACCAAATAATCAGGTGTTTGTTGCCAACCATCATGTAAATTTCGGTCTTTTAGCTGGCGAAGAATCTCATGTAACTGATGCGAAGGTATATTTTGCTGAGATATCGGTAACAACTCGCCACTCTTATCCAACCATAAATTAATATCTCTCTGTTCAACTGGCTGATTATCCGTCACCAACTCATTCAGTTTTAATGAGAATCCAGCTAATGAACCGGCGTGGTCACATGCGGCAACAGAAACATGCCAGCCTCGTTGTGGGCTATAAGTCGGCATCCCCCAAAAAATATTGTCATGGGTAGGAAATATTGGCAGTAAAAGTAATTCTTTACGTCGCTGGTTCAAATAGTTATTTGATACCGCCTGTGGTCTGAATATGGTAATACCTTCTTTGTTTTTAATCGTGAAACTGTCGAGATAATAAGTTTGACCAGAAGTTCCATATGCCTGAGCGATGCGAAGGTCATGTCTGGATTGGATGGCATTACACATTCCTGAACTAAAAGGAATATTGTCGCTCGGATCATCATCTGTATGTCTAATAGGCAATCGCCAGGTGGCTTGGTAACTTGTCTGGCGACTTATCAATGCGGTTGCGTCCCGTTCTGCGCCTTCAAATTGGTAATTACTTAAATCTGCGCGTAATGATGCCATGTGGGTTAATTCATTCACCAAACGTTGGCGTGTATCCTCATATGAGAAGAATGCCATGGCCGCAATTGAAATAAGCCATATGGCCATTAAGGTCATGCCCAGTAATAGTGTCAATCGAGTGACGAGTGATGATGAATTTTCCATAAAGTCACCTGACTGTTTTTTTTAGTACGCCACAGCCAAAATTTGATATCAAGAAATACACTGATTTCATTACTGCTCGTTATAGATTCATTTAGTTCTGTAAAAAGAGTAAATCAGGGTTTTACCTTATAACGAATATTTAATTACGGAGGATAATTAAATCGTACTGATGCAGGAGTTACCGCCGATGCTTGAAATGTTGAAGAGACAACCCTTAGTTAACGACATTGATTTATCAGATATTAATATTGTTCAATTCACGTTGAAGGGAATTCCTGCCAAAGCGATGGATTACCATCATTCTATTTGTATTGGTGTTTTTTTTATTGAGAGAAAAATGATATCCAATACTGTTATTCGATATATTGCACTTATGCTGGTGGCGCTGGAGAATACGCAGGATTTTGCTTTACAGTTTAACGATGGCAATTGGTGGTTATGGGGGCGATATACACTTGATAATAGCGAGAGGATCGCCGGTGAGAATCAAGATCTCTCGATGAAATTAGAACAAATTCATGCCGTTATTCAGCATTTAAGTGGCTTGGTAGCCACATTGAGTACTTCCCAAACAAACGTCTTAACCAAACCGAAGAAGCATGTCAGCAAGGCTATCTCATGAAAGAACTTTCCAGTTTAATATTACTGTTTTCAGTGTCACTGGCCCATGGACAAGCTATTCCCTGGCAAGGAGAGCCTTTCTTTATTTATAGCCGGGGTATGAGTGTATCTAACCTATTAAAAGATTTAGGGATGAATTATGGCATCCCGGTAGTCATTAGCCCGGAAATAAACGAACACTTTAGTGGGAAAATTCGCGACAAAACACCAGAAGCAATCCTGTCTAAATTAGCCGGTCTATACAATCTTACCTGGTACTATGATGGTGAAATACTCTATTTTTACAAAGCTCAAGCCATCCGAAGGGAATTTATATCGCCAGATGGATTATCAACGACAACTTTAATCAAATATCTACAACATAGCGGAGTAGCCGCAGGAAAAAACTGTGCGATAAAGGCTATTTCTCGTCTGGATGCTATTGAGGTTACAGGTGTTCCTATCTGTATTGAACGGGTGACGACATTGAGCAAAATGCTTTCGTCTCAAGCCCGTAAGCAAAACCAAAATAAAGAAACAGTGAAAGTCTTCCTGCTAAAATATGCCTCTGCGGCTGACTCTAATTATCAGTATCGTGATCAGCAAGTTAAATTACCGGGCTTAGTCAGCGTATTGCGCGAGATGAGTCAGGGCAATAGTCTGCCTTTAGTTGCAGGAAAAGAACAAGATGAGGCGCATACCAGCATGCCTCTTTTCTCGGCTGATCCTCGGCAAAACGCAGTTATTATCCGTGATCGTCAGGTCAATATGCCGGTCTATCGTAGTTTGATCGCCCAGTTGGATCAGCGGCCAGTTCAAATAGAAATATCAGTGACCATTATTGATGTTGATGCCGGAGATATTAGCCAGCTTGGTATCGATTGGTCCGCATCTACTTCCATTGGTGGCGCGGGTATCTCGTTTAATAGTAATTCGGGGAAAAATAGTGCTGATGGTTTCTCCACTGTAATTGGTGATACTGGGAACTTTATGGTTCGCTTGAATGCGTTACAAAAGAATTCACGTGCCAGAGTCTTATCACGCCCTTCGGTGGTCACCCTAAATAATATTCAGGCGGTACTGGATAAAAACGTAACGTTTTATACTAAGTTGCAAGGCGATAAAGTGGCAAAACTTGAATCGATCACCTCTGGGTCATTATTGCGAGTGACACCGAGAATGATTGATGCCGATGGTGTAAAAGAAGTTTTGCTTAATCTTAACATTCAGGATGGGCAACAGCAGGCGCCAATAAGCAGTAGTGAACCGTTGCCGGAAATACAAAATTCAGATATCTCAACGCAAGCCACGTTGCGTGTTGGGCAAAGTCTGTTATTGGGTGGCTTCATCCAGGATAAACAAATTGAGTCGCAAAACAAAATACCGCTACTGGGCGATATTCCATTATTAGGTGGGTTATTTCGCAGCACTGATAAGCAATCTCACAGTGTTGTCAGGTTATTTCTGATCAAAGCTGTACCGGTTAATACAGGGGAATAGCATGGCAGTACGGTTTAAACTCCGCCTGTTAAATGGTGAACTTAATGGGCGTGAGCTGATGTTACCTGAGGGGGAGTTTACGCTAGGGGGTCAGCAGTGCGACGTATTATTACCCTTACTTCAGGGGCAAATATTGACCTTGAGAATAAGTGATGAGCACATAACTTTGCAGACATCTGGGGATGTCTGGGTTAAGGGGGAGCGGTATGATTTACAACAGAAACTCCCACTCGGACAGGCGATTGAAACCGGGGGATTAATCTTGGTTGTTGGTGAGGCGGGCGATAATTTAAGTGATATTCATTATATCCCTCGCGCTCGGCCACGCTTATTACTCTGCTTATCTGTACTGGCATTTATCCTATTGTTACTGCTATCGGTAGTTATATTCTGGTTTATACAGCAGCCAAAAGCGCTACTGGCTTATCTTCCTCCTGATATTCCAACACAACTCTCAGAGCAGTTAAAGCAACCCGCTTTACAGGGGATAAAAGAAAACTGGTTATTAGATGGCAGTGTTGTTTTGAGTGGTCACTGTAGCTCATCACCCGCAGTGATTAAGTTGCAGAATTTCCTGGTTCTTAACCGTATTGTTTTTCGTAATCAATTAGTCTGTGATGACCATCTGCTCAGTAGCGTCAAGGATGTATTACACCAGTATGGCTATCAGGATATAGAGGTCGACACGGGGAAACATCCAGGGCATATCACAATCCATGGTGCTATTGAAATGGGGGGGCAATGGTTAAAAGTTCAGGAAACACTGGCGACAGTGGCTGGGTTAAAGGGCTGGGCGGTTATTAATAGCCATGATGGGCAAATTGCGCAATTAGTTGAGCGCTTGAGGGAACTGGGGTTATTAGGCTATCTCATATGGCGCAAAGTAATAAGGAAATCATTATCAGCGGTATATTGTCGCTCAGCCAACAACAACAACTGATGGAAATGTTGACAGCATTGGCCCGGCAACAACCGGACTTTCTGGCGGTGAGGTATCAGAATATCCCCACGTCAGATCAAACTGCTCAGCTTCTTCCCGCTGCAATTGTCAGCTATGGCGGAAATAAATTTTCAGGATTCGTGCAATTAGCTAATGGATTACGCTTACAGCAAGGGACGGTACTGGCGAATGGCTATAAAGTTATTTTTATTGGAGAGCAAGGCATATCATTACTAAAATCTAACAATTTAATCCATATACCCATGAATTTTTAAGGATTAGGAGATCAACGAGTGTCGCATATTACTGAACTGGAAGATGCTATTAAATATGACGAGAAAAAAACACAACAGAAGAATGCGTTGTTGGAAAATGGGAGGTTATTAATTTCACAACAATTGTCTCTACAGCAAACACCTGATAATTATAAAACTCTTAACAATATGATGCTGGCCCTAAGTAGTGCAGGGAAAATAATAGCAACACTGTCAACTCGCTATGGAAATTAAAAAACAATCATCATGCCATTTTATGGAAAAAATGGAATAAATATAAAAGACAGATGCTTTTTAGTGAGACAAAATAATATTATATATTTATCAGTGCATCAGGAAATTCAATATGAATGATAATGATTCTATTCAGAGCATGTTAGGGGACCTACACAGTCGGTATAGTAAATTACTGTCTGATCTAGGGAAGTTGAAAGGATTCCAGCAACAAATCTTTTTACTGAAAGAAAAAGCCAAAAATGACAGTAAAGCAAGAGAGAGGTTAATTCGCTTGAATGAAGCCTTTCCGAATGGTTTAAATCAAGAAAAAGCACAAATGGTGGTATCTATTGCAAACATGAAAGTACAGTTTAAACAACTGGAGACGCAGCTCAGAAATATAAGTTCAGGTGAGGCAATGTAGTTAATCTCTTCCTGAAATATCATTATTATCTTGAGTTAAGGAGTATTTCTATGGTCGCGAACACTGGTGTAAATAAATCAGACAACACTTCCTCGTATATTAACCAATCTTCCAATAATGAATTTAATTTTTCCGTTTTGGAAAATAAATTTAATAGTCTTCACAACAATATTAATAATGTTGGCAGTAATCTGAGTAATAATCTAAGTGAGCATGCTGATATTTTCAGTATGGGATTGAGTGCCTTTTATGAGTACCTGGACGTACTTGAATCACTTGCCAGAAGTGCCTATGACGCTATGCACACCCGATCAAAATATGCCAATGATATACAGGATAACGCTAATCAGGTTGATTCCGTAATTGCCGAAGCGGCTAAAGGTGACGATAAAACAACCAAGCCGCTACCGGATTCAGTTATCGAGTTTATGCGGGAGCATGGCATCAAAGTTGATAAGATGAGTATTGATGAGTATTTAAAGAAGAATGGGCCAGAACTGGATAAAGGACAATTACAGGCAGTAAAAGCGGCATTAGATAATGAAAAGACCCGCGCGTCAGATACCATGACTCAAGAACAATTACAGTTACAGAAGTTTATGCAAAGTTATAACGTTAATGTTAATAACATCAGTACATTGCAGACAGGTTTAAAAGATATATTAACGACGATTGCCCGCAATCTTTGTTAACCAAGTTATGGCCGTAAGGATGATTCGATATGAATATTGAACCTACTGATCAACTTATTAATTTTATGCGACGTGGCGGTTCTCTGCGTATGTTGGCAAATATGTCAGAGCAAGACTTGACGTTAATATATGAATATAGCGTACAACTTTGTCACGGCGGAGAATATGACAGCGCAAAAAAACTGTTAAATATATTGATTCGTTTCGACCATTGGAATTTTGCTTATTGGTTAACATTAGGTTCGTGTTATCAACAAACCGGGGATTGCCATCAGGCGATTTATTGCTTCAGCCGCGCGGGGCAAATTCAGGTCGATGACCCTCGTCCATCTTGTTTCGCTGGGGAATGTTATTCTGCTTGCGGCAATACTATTTATGCTGAAAAAGCATTCCGTGCCGCATTGAACTGGTGCCATGCTCACCCTGAGCAGGCTCAAGTCCGCCAGCAAGCTGAACGGGGACTGGCGGCATTATTACTGGAGGTGAGACATGCCTAATAGTATTGCATTTAAAGCCGACACACAGACTGATTGGGCACTGGCTGCCGCAGGTAAAAGCACACCTTTGGCACCGGCGAAAATGCCAGATTGGTGGGCAATTTCCGGGTTGTCACCCTCGGCGGATATGAATATGACGTCACCCAAGGTGACGCAGCAAAAAGCCCAGGCCGCCTTGGATCGCCTGCTGGTCGCCTTACCCCGTTCCGGCGCCAAAGCAGGGGACAGTGGCCGGCTTTCCCTTGATCAGTTGGGCAGTACAGATATGCAGCTTATCCTCTCGATGGCTGGCAACCTGAGCCTGGTTTTTTTTTCTGATTCCTGTAAGTCAATCCGCCAGCAGATGGAGCGGGCGACGGATGTGCAGACTTTTTTACGCGATAAACGGGTTAATGAGTATCAGCAACAGATTGATAAAGCAGTTCAGCAAGCGGATAAAGCTCACAAGGCTGGTATTTTCAACATGGTGCTTGATTGGGCCATCGGCTTAGCCGAGATAGTTTACGGTGCGATTAAGGTCTCTGCCGGGGTATTAACCGGGGATCCGGTGGCAATGGCTTCCGGGGTCGCATATTTGGCGGCGGGGACCGCCGGTTTGGTTAAAGCCGCCGCCGAAACGGCGATGCTGGCTGGAGCCTCAAAAGAGAAATGTCAGGAAGTTATTGATGTTGCAGGTAAAGTTCAACTCGGTTGTGAATGCTTTGCTATGGCAATCGACCTGTTTCAAGCCGCCCGCGCGATTAATGCCGCTCGAGCGGTGACCAAAGGGGCGGGTGATGTGCTAAAAGCGGGCGGAGCTGATGCGTTGACCGAAGCGATGAAGAATCTAAGTCAACAAAAAGTGCAACAGTTAACTGAACAGTTCGCCAAGAATGCCTGTAAGCAGATAACTGAAACGGAAATGGCCTTGATGCACAATATCAGCAACTCTTTTACCCACGCTGGCGTTGAAAAACTGGTGGGCGATGTGACGAAAGATCTGGTTAAAACCGCGATTAAGAAAGGCACTACGCTCACTGCGGAACAATTTACTCGCCAATGTACCAAGGAAATTATGAAGGAGATGGTTAAGAAAATAATAAAAGATATCAGCCTCTCACCATTAAATATAATGCAAAAAGTTACTCAAGGGTTAGTGCAGGTTAATAGTGGCCAGTTGGCGATCCAAAATGGAGGGCTGCAAAAAGAAATTGAAAAATTGATGCTTGATCAAGACTTCACGCAGTTTATGGATCAATGGGTTGAGCGGAATAAACAGCAGCAAAGTAAACAACTCAAAGATATCTCTCAGAGCGCACAAGACACATTGGAGAAATTAAGCGATAACATCCATCAAAGCGGCATGCTACAAACGAGAGTGGCAGGTTCATTAATATAATGAGGTTATAATGAATACACCTATCAGCCAGGACATAAAAATAAACGACAAAGCCCTACAGGCTGTCGATGATGATGGGAAATTAGATAATAATATTGGCAATATCATTAGTGATATCTCAGATATTATTTCCCAAATGTATGCATTATTTAAAAAAATGCGTGATTTACTGAGTGCCTATGGTGGGAAACAATTCGAACTTCTATTTAATATCAAAGCTACTGCTATGAAAAATCAACGCGAAGCTATCGATAAAACAGCATCAGCGGCCATCGCCAGCGGAGTTTGCTCCATGCTATCCGGTATATTTAGCGGCGTCGGTGCTGGAGCAGGCGACCGGTGGGGCGGTATTGGTGGGCATATTAGTAATGCTACTGGGCAATCTATTATCGGTATTGGGAAACTGGCCGAGGGTGATAAAGCCCGTGCTGCGGAAACCTTGCGCATGGCGAGTATTCTGCAAAGCTCTAGCTCTGATAGTTATTCAAAAAATTCCAATGAAATACAGGATAAAATAGTAGAGCTAAGGCAAGCATTCAAGGAATTTGGCAATACCTTGACTAACCTAATAAACCATATTTCCATGGCGGTGAAATTATGATATATGAAATTTAACTCTCAGTGCATTGAGCAATACTTACTCAGTAAAGGCTGTGTGACTCAAGCAGCCTTTTTCGAAAATAGCCCTATAAAATTAGGGCGTGAGTTTTTATTTGATGCATATCGGGTAATCTACCGTATTGAACAGCATGAATTAATTATTTGTTCTTTGGAGATTTCCACTGAAAAAAATACGCCGGGGAATTTTTTGGCATTATTTAATTTCCTGCTCCATTTAGGTGAGGAAATTACTGATATATCGATAGTCAGGATGCTGATTATTAATAATGTCGCTAATCAGCCGTTGCGGTTGATCCGCAGTAGACTTATTCGAATATTAATAGTTAAAGGAGCATTCAGTAAAAATATCGATGGTAATGATTGGCTACTATTTGATGTCAGTACGGGGAAATAGAATTAAGGAGGCCCAATGGACGATTTTTCTGCCGATGATTTCCAGTCCCTGTGTGTAAAGATAAATAGTGTATTGAAAGAACAGAATATTATTCAGTACCCAATGAGTGATTTTAAGCAGCAACCTGATCCGCAGGAAGTAGAAACGCGCTATACACGGGGTTATCAGGCCTGGCTGGCAGATGACTATACTGCTGCGATTAGCGATTTTTCTTGGCTTACACTCTGTTGCCCCTTAGTGTCACGGTTTCATCTGGCTTTGGCCGCAGCTCTGCAAATGCAGCAAGAATATGCTCTGGCGCTGAGTGCTTATGCCGCCGCGCTATTACTGGATGCAAATGATCCTGAACCGGTATATCAAATGGCGGTTTGTTTACGCGCGCTGGATAAAGGGGCTGATGCCAGAGAAGCATTACAAACCGCCATTGAAATGAGTTATCTGAACCCTGAGTATGCGTCTACAGCAACGAAAGCCAATCGATTATTGAATGAAATATAAATGAAATAATACGAATGTTATGGCCAATATTTAAAAGGGGATAGCGATGGATGGCATAGACAATATTAATTGTGTTAATGATTTATCTGAGCCTAATGCGGTAGTTAAACCGAATATCGAGGGGAGACCCTCTATTAGCCCCCCTGAAGCATTAGCAAATGACTTTCTGAACAACACTGTTCCGAATGCTAAGGACAAAATAATTGAAATTTTTGTGACTCAAAAAGATATTGTTATTAAAGAGCATGAAATCAGCGTTAAGTTAGCCAAAAAACAGTTTTTCATCAATGTGATTGAGTTGACGGTTTCTCTGGCTTCATTTGTTGTCAGTGTTGGCATGAGTATTTGCAGTGGCGGGGCGGCGACCCCGGTTGCCATAATTACTGGGGTGAACTTAATGTTATCACTGTCTAACCTGGCATGCGCCTACCATAACTGGAATTGTGCCAGTAAAAATAAAGAGGGGCTAACCATGGGCAGTGATGCAATTCAGCAAGCTGCCTTTATGCTCGCTAAATCCTGTGGTGTTTCATCTGATAATTGCAAAAAAATCGCGCGCTACACATCGTTCTTTATTCGTGTTGGTATCGTGGCCTCTTTAGCAGGTATAGGGCTACTAACGCACCCGGTCGTTACCAACAGTTTATGTTTACTTGCTAAAAACTATAATCCAATAGTGGCCTCTATAACCAGTATTATTACTGCCGGTGCGCTAGGTGTGTGGATAAGTAATGATCATGATCAGAAAAAAGAAATAGAGGGTATTTTAAGGAGTAATGAGCTGGAAGCAAATGAAATACTAATAACAACTCATGCTGAGGGGGCTGCATATCGAAAAATCGGTATCATCAAGGATAATGTACAAACAAATTTCGCTTAGGGTGAATGCCGGATAGTCTCTTTAGTGTTATTTGTTAACCTTGTATAAGGTTAATTACTCTCTAAGGGATATGATGAAATCAATACAGTTTGTTTTATTTCGGCAAGAGGGAACATTACGTAGCAACGGAGAATGTTATACCGTACCTGCGGGGAATTTGGTTGTTACCCACGAGTTGGCTACGGTATCTTCTTTCTCACAGAGCACTTTTATTTCAATATTGTGTCATTCGATAGATCTTTTACCTATATATCAAAACTTAGCCAGTAAAATGGTGCAGTCGAATAAATTTCGCTTACCCCATAAAATATCTGATCACTACAAAATATTGCCAGCAAATAAAGATGTTATTCACGCAACTGAACAGTTAATTGATATTGAGCGCTCAGCATCATTACGCTTTCTTTACCTGTATTGTTTAGGTCTGGATTCAGTTTATTTCTCCAGATTGTTGGAATCAATTGTGGGTACCAATAATGAGTTACTGGAGTTTTTTGAACAAAATCGCCTCAATCCCTGGACGGTATCGCGCTATGCCGATGAATTAGGTATTTCCACCCGTAAATTGAATTTTCTGTTTTACGAAAAATTCGGTATGTCTGCAAAGCAGTGGTTACTGGATCAGCGTTTGAAAAAAGGCTGTGAATTGCTGTTATCTACACAGCTACGCGTGGCAGATATCGCCATGGAATGCGGTTTTAGCAATCACGCACATTTTTCTGATAGCTTCCGTCGCCGTTTTCAGCAGTGCCCATCGCATATGCGGTCACTTATGGAATAGGGAGGTTTGATGGATATAAACGCATTAATGAACGAAATGACGAATAGCATTAATAAGATAAGTCAGGACTTTCAAAACCAGATGGCGGCCGGTAATCCCTCTGATCCTGAACATATGCTCAAGATGCAATTTGCCATGCAGCAGTATTCGTCTTACATCAACTTTAGCAGTGCGCTGATGAAGAATATTAAAGATATGACCAGTGGGATTATTGCCAAAATATGATCTTACTTTCAGCACAATGTCGCCAGTTGGTGGTTGAAGCCGCCTTGGCCGGGGTGAATCACAGCCTACAGGCTGAAGCCCAAAATATCCTTAATGTGTTACCCCAACTGATACCGGACCCTCAGGTACGTTTGGTCTGCGAGGCAATGCTGCTATTCGGACTTAATGACAGAGTGGCAGCGCTGGCGTTACTGGCAACATCCGCATCTGAAGATGCGCAGGCCATGTTGGCGTTGCTACAACAAGGGATCTCTGCTGCTGACTCAACGTCATTGGCGTTGCCGATAACAACGCGGCAGCCTCTGGTACTAAAGGCATAACACCGCAACGGTATAAAATTGCTTATCAACAAGGAGATCATCAGATGGAAATTGATGCCATTCAGGCTGCTTCAATGTTGAATACCCCCCTTCAGCCAGCGGCCGGTGAGCCGCAACAAATCGCCAAATTTACGCAGTTAATGCAACAGGCGGAACCTGGCACGGCAATGATGTCGCCATCCCAATTATTGGGCGTTCAGTCGCAATGGATGTACGCCACATTAGCAGTAGATTTAACGGCTAAAGTGGCCGGTGTTCTCGGGCAGAACATCAATAAACTGGTCAATATGCAATGAAGCACCTGCGGCGTGCGATAGCGCTCTTGCTGGTGGTTATCTCCCTTTCAGGCTGTGGTATGGAGCTATATAGCGGGCTTTCTGAGGGGGAGGCCAACCAGATGCTGGCGTTGCTGATGTTGCACCAGATTAAAGCCGAAAAGCAGTCCGAGAAAGGCGGGACGGTAGGGCTGAGTGTCGATAAAAGTCAGTTTATTAATGCAGTGGAACTGCTACGACAAAATGGTTTTCCGCGCCAGAAATTTACGACCGTGGATACGTTGTTTCCGTCGAACCAGCTCGTGACATCACCTGGCCAAGAGCAGGCCAAGATGGTCTATTTGAAAGAACAGCAGTTGGAAAGCATGTTGAGCCATATGGATGGGGTGATTCATGCCGATGTGACCATTGCCATGCCAGCGCCGACCGACGGGAAAAGCAGTGTTCCCCACGCCGCCTCAGTGTTTATCAAGTATTCCCCCGAGGTCAATTTACAAAGCTATCAGCCACAAATTAAAAATCTGATCCGCGATGGTATCCCCGGTATCGATTACTCACAGATTAGTGTGGTGATGCAGCCTGCCAATTATCGGTTTATCGCCGCTGAGCCACACCAGCACGCTGAGGCACAACTGAGCTTGCAATGGCTATTACGCCACGCCGGTGCGATACAGATAGCGTTAGGGCTGGTGTTAGTGCTGCTGGCTGGGTTGTCAACGGTGTGTTTATTACGCTATTTGCGCCGATAAATCGCTAATGGAAGGGGAAAAGGGATGATATTACCGTTAACCGCTGATATCCGGCATTTGCATCAGTTAGCCTGGCGACCCGCACAGTTTGCCCATCCTCTATGGTTGGCAGCGATGGGAATTAAAACAGAGAACTACTGTTATGGCCGCAGTAACGTGCTGGACAGAGTGTTGAATAATGCGCTAATTCAGCAACGAAAATTCCCACAGCAAGCCCTGCCTGCGGTGCTGAGCAAGCCGCAGCAAGAGCGAATGGCAAGCTATCCGCGCTTATCTGCCCACTGTCTGGCGCTGGGGTTGGTTCATTTACAATGTGGTGATTATTTGCGCCTACGGCGTTATCGCGAGAGGCTTTCGCCGCTGTTGGATGAAGCTGATATTCAACAACTCATTGGTATGGGATATCAGGGTCACCTGCCTGCCAGCTTAAGCCCACAGCATCTGCCCACGGTTGCCTTACGTCTGGGGCATAGCCTGGCACATCAGGTACGCCACGATGATGTGGTTTGGCGTGCAATCTCTATCTCATTACCTCCTCAGCCCCGTGCGTTATTTTTGTCCCAGGCCTTCTCTTTTGCGGTTGACGGTTGGTTAACCCGACTGGAGCGTTTGCTGTGAACCCTTTTCATCTCAGGATAGAGAAGTTTGATTATTCGCTGCCAGCGGGGCGAGTCATTGCGGCGGTTCAGTTACAGGAAATGGCGCAGAGTCGCGATATTTTGTCTGCTGCTCGGGTGCAGGCAGCCGAGATTGTGCAAGCAGCGCAGGATGAGTGCCGCGTGTTGTTGGCGCAAGCACGGCAACAAGCAGACATGCTGATGGTTAAAGCGCGGAGTCAAATAGAAGCTGAGGTGGTGGCGCAACATGTTGGCTGGCTAGTGGCGGCGGAGCAATTGGAGGCATCCTTGATTACACAAGCCCGTCAGCAGATTCTGGCAGCGATTGCGTCGGTGGTAACTGCCTGGGCCGGTCAGCAATCTGTGGAACAGATTTTGATTCATCGGCTGGGGGCGCAAGTGGAGAAAATGGCGCACGATGAAAAGTTGCTCTTACAGGTTCACCCGCAGCATCTGCCTGCCGTGGTCTCTGCTCTGGGTGAACGGGTGCAGTGTGTGGGGGATGAGAGCATGCCTGAAGATACCGCCCGCTTAGGTTCGCCAATGCTGCAAGTCAGCCTTTCTCTGCGTAGCCATTTGGCGCAACTTATCCTTTGGCTACAGGAGCCAGCTCATGATTAGTGCCAATAATGTGTCAGAGACCTTGGCAGTTCACGGCTCTGACCAACATGTGGGGAAGGCTCATGGCGAAGTAACCCCCGCACACTCAGTCATGGAATTGGCCAGCATTGAATTATCTGAAGTGAGACAAACCGCGCTGGAAGAGACGATGGAAGAGATCGGGCTGAGTCTCGGCTCCCGTTTGAAAGATCAAAAATCCATTGAGGCTGAGGAGCGTAATCTGCGCCGCCAACAGCTATTGGTGAAGTTGATAACCCAGCTCTCCGGTAGCAACGATATGCTGTTTTCACAGAACATTCCGCTTGATGTGGATATTGTTTCGCTTGCCAATAAGCTTCGACAGGGTGAGCTATCGGCAGGGCAGCAAGTGTTACTGTTGGCCGCCATGCTGGCACACAGCAAAAATAATCCATTACGCCGCCGCAGCTTATCGCAACTACTTGGCCCACTACTTGAGCGTGAAGGCTGGGAGGTTGAGCTATTTGGTCTGTTGGAGCTAGGCGCAGAGGGTAGCCGCTCGCTGGGAGCCGTCAAACAGTTGTTTCAGCAAAGTATTCATCAAAGTGAATTGTCGCTGGCGGAGTGGTTTACCCGGGTGAGTCGTTGGCCACAGCGCCAGCAACGTGTTCGGGTACTCATGCGTGCCGTCGCGTTTGATTTGTCCTGTCGGCCGTTCGCTCAATACGGTGAGCGTTTGTCCGCGACACTCCACCAGTTGCGCCGTTTGCTGATGTTTCTCGGGTTGGAAGACCATTGCAGCCAGGTGGGGAATGTCTGTGGCGTGGCAGGAGATATGATTCTGAACGAGGTACTGGCAGTGGTGGGGCAACCCTGGTTATTCAGTAGCTGGTTGCAGCCACGAATTGAAGCGATTACCGGTTCGGATGCCAAAGCACAGCGAGGATTCATTCGTCGGTTTTATGAGTTGTTTAAATTGATGCCAGTGGATTGTTTCAATGATCAGGAACAACAAGCACAAATTTTAGCCACCTTGCTGGAGATATGACTTTTCGTTTCAGGCGAACCCCCGATGGTTGATAAGGCATTAGCTGCTTATTCTTTTCATTGTTTATTCTCGTCATTTTTCAACTTGCAGGTGTGCTGGCTGCGCTCACGACCCGACCCGGCCACAACCGATTTGTCTCTTGCTTGCCGCCGGCCTGAATTTTGAAATCTATTATGTATAGCGAAAAGTTGCATCAAAAGGACATTGGTTATGGAGATGGATTTAGTTGTTACCCGTAACCTTCAATTGTTTATCCGCATGGCGGAATTGCCCTGCTCGGCTATCACCTCTCGCATGCAGTGGCAGATAGAAAAACGGATTATTTTCCTTGAGTGGCGAGCATCAAGGTTACTGCTCACTTGCGGTTTACAACAACGGCACTACAACCATGATGATCTGCTGCGGCTCCAGCAATGCTGGCGGCTTGAGCGATTTAATGGCGTGCCACAGCGTATCTACTTACTGAAAATGGGTATTATGGTCAGTTGCTCCCCGCCAGCATTGTCCGATGCTGAGTTTTGGTATCAGCTCTACCGGCAGCAGTGTGCCTTGCTGTGCCGACTGCCGGGAGCATGTCCATGAGGCAATCGGCGTTGATACGTGGCTTGCTGATGATAACTGCGCGGCAGGATATTTTTCTGGCGATCATGCTGTTGGTAGCGATCTTTATGATGATCCTGCCTCTGCCAACCGTGTTGGTAGATCTGCTGATTGCGATCAATCTGGCTTTCTCAGTCATCCTGCTAATGATCTCGATTTACCTGCGCGATCCCCTCGAATTCTCGGTTTTCCCGTCGTTATTGCTGATTACCACGCTCTATCGCTTGGCGCTGACTATCAGTACTACGCGCTTAGTGCTGCTCCAGCATGATGCCGGTGAAATTGTCGAGGCATTCGGTCAGTTTGTGGTTGGCGGTAATCTGGCTGTGGGGTTGATCATTTTTACTATTATCACCGTGGTCCAGTTTATCGTGATTACCAAAGGCTCAGAGCGAGTGGCAGAGGTCAGCGCCCGTTTCTCGCTTGATGGCATGCCCGGTAAGCAAATGAGTATTGATGGTGATATGCGGGCGGGCGTGATTGATGCGGCCGAGGCTGGGCGGCTAAGGGAGAGGGTGCAAAGAGAGAGCCGGTTGTTTGGGGCGATGGACGGCGCGATGAAGTTCGTTAAAGGCGATGCTATTGCCGGGATTATTGTCATTCTGGTGAATATTATTGGCGGCATCACCATCGGTGTGCTGCAACATAATATGTCGGCAGAACAGGCGATGATCACCTATGCGGTGCTCTCGGTTGGCGATGGGCTATGTGCCCAAATCCCATCGTTACTTATCTCCATTACTGCTGGGATTATCGTGACCCGCGTTCCTGGCGGCGATAAGCAGAGTTTGGCTAAAGATCTGGCGGTACAAGTGGGGCGTCAGCCAGATGCTTTATGGTTAGCCGCCGCCATCCTGACTGTTTTTGCTTTGTTACCCGGTTTTCCATTCCTGATCTTTATCATACTGGCGGCGCTGGTGGCCGCGCCTGCCTTTTTACTCTATCGCAAGAATCAGTCAATACGGCACAGAGGTACGGTAACGGGGGCTGGTGACAGTGGCTTATCTGCGGACCATGCAATGACACCAGGTGCGATACCTTTGATGTTGCATTGTGCGACCAACCTGGATTATCCCGAGTTGGCCCGAGATATTGATAGCTTGCGTTGGCGCTGGTTTGAGCATCTTGGCGTGCCATTGCCGGAGGTGGAGATCCGCAGTGATCCTACCTTGATTGAGAACAGCCTATCGATCCGGGTCTATCAGGAGCAAGTGCTGGAACTGACATTACCATCAGATGATTTGCTACTGACTCAGCCCAGTGCCCAGCTAGAGACGCGCAGCCAAAGGTTAGGCAGCAGAATGGGCACTTTTGAGTGGTTAGCTGCAGATCAGGGCAGCCATGCCAGCATCTTGGGCATCCCATATGTACAAGGGCATAAACGTATTATCTCTTGCCTGACACGGGTATTTGAGCGACATACGGCTGAATTTATTGGTGTGCAGGAAACCCGTTATCTGATGGATGCGATGGAAGGGCGTTACGGGGAATTAGTGAAAGAACTACAGCGCCAGATGCCGCTGGGCAAAGTCGCGGAGATACTGCAACGGCTAGTGGAGGAGGATGTGTCGATCCGGGATTTGCGCGCCATTTTCGGCGCGCTGGTGGTCTGGGCACCGAAAGAGAAAGACAGTGTCATGTTAACCGAGTACGTGCGCATCGCCTTACGCCGCCATGTGTGTCGCCGGTTCAGTAAAAACAGCGTCTGGTTACCGGTATTGCGGCTGGGAGAGGGGGCTGAGAACTTGATTCGTGAATCTATTCGCCAAACCTCTGCGGGTGCTTACTCGGCGTTAGCCGATAAACACTCACGCTTGATCCTCGACAAGATAAAAGCCGCTGTTGCACAAAACAGTGATGTTGTCCTGCTGACCGCCATCGATGTACGGCGTTTTCTGCGCAAAATAGTTGAGCGGGATATTTTCACGCTGCCGGTACTTTCCTGGCAGGAATTGGGTGATGAGATGAATATCAAGGTGGCAGGCACTATTGAGTTGATTGGTGATGAACTTGATGAAGCTGCCTGATAGTCCAACACTAAGTGCTCAGTTGCATCAGCAATTGCGCTTATCGTCTCTGCCGCCGGATGGTATCGCCTATCGCGGGCCAATACTGGATGTTGGCCCAACCCTATTACGCGCCAATCTGCCCGGTGTGGCGCTGGGGGAGTTATGCCGTATTGCGTCACCGGACATGCTGGCCGAAGTGGTCGCTATTGAACAACAGACCGCGTTGCTATCGCCATTCGCCTCTTCAGCCGGTTTGCGCAGCGGTCAGTGGGTGTCACCACTTGGGCATACCCACCGTGTCAAGGTGGGGCCATCACTGGTTGGGCGGGTTTTGGATGGTTTGGGGGTCGCCATGGATGGCGGCCCTCCGGTTATCGGGCATTGGCGTGAGTTGGATTGCCAACCCCCGGAGCCACTAACCCGCCAGCCGATTCGGCAAATACTGACCACCGGGATCCGGGCCATTGATGGCGTATTGAGCTGCGGTGAGGGGCAGCGAGTCGGTATTTTTGCGGCGGCAGGGGGCGGGAAAAGTAGCTTGCTGAGTATGCTCTGTGCGGGCAGCAATGCGGATGTCATGGTGTTGGCGTTAATTGGTGAACGTGGCCGTGAAGTGCGGGAGTTTCTTGACCAGGTGCTCACCCCTGAAACCCGTGCTCGCACCGTAGTGGTAGTCGCAACCTCTGATCGTCCGGCTCTGGAGCGGTTGAAGGGTATTTATACTGCTACTACCGTGGCCGAATACTTCCGTGAGCGCGGGTTGAAAGTGTTGTTAATGGTGGATTCGCTAACCCGCTATGCCAGAGCGGCTCGAGAAATAGGGCTGGCGGCCGGTGAACTGCCTGCGGCGGGCAGCTTCCCTCCCAGCGTCTTTGCGGCATTACCCCGCTTATTGGAACGGGCCGGTAACAGTGAATGCGGCAGTATCACCGCTTTTTACACCGTACTGGTGGAAGGGGACGATATGAATGAGCCGGTGGCTGATGAGGTGCGTTCGCTGTTGGATGGGCACATTGTGCTATCCCGCCGACTGGCCGGTGCCGGGCACTATCCGGCTATCGATATCGCCGCCAGTGTTAGCCGTATCATGCCGCAAATCGTCACGGTAGAACATCTGGCGCTGGCACAGAAATTGCGCCAAATACAAGCCTGCTATCAAGAGATCGAACTGTTGGTTCGCGTGGGTGAATATCAGGCGGGGCAAGACCCGCAGGCTGATGACGCACTGCAACGTTACCCGAAGGTCTGCGCCTTTTTGCAACAGGAGAACGCCTTATCGTGCCATTCCGACGCCGTCAGCCTCAACCACACCTTGGAACAACTCGGCCAAATAATCAATTGAACCACCCCGCGCTGGATATTTTGCAGCGCTTGCTCTGTTTACGGCAACGCAAGGAGCGCCGGTTACGCCAACAACTGTTCCGTTGGCAGCAAGAACAACAGCAGCAGGAACTGCAATTGATACAGTGCCGTCGCGAACGCTACCAGTTATGTCAGCAGTTACAACAACTTGTGCAATGGCGCGGTAGGTTGCTCCCCGCGCAAGCGGATCAGCAGAGAGTTTTACAACATCAGGTGTATCAGGCGGAGCGGCAGCAGCAAAAGCAAATTAGCGCGTTGCATGCTCTGGGGCTGCAACAACGGAGCGCTATAGCAGCACAACAGGCGCTGATACGGAGTAATCAGCGTGAACAGGAAAAATTAAGGATGTTAATAAAAGATGAGTCGAATCGATATTGAAGGTGCATTACCTCTGCTCAGTGAGCATTATTTGGGCGGAAATTCGCAGCAGCGGGTAGCTAATGAGAGACAAAAACAGCAATTTGCCCGTCATCTCTCTCCGCGCGTTTTTCCCATGGCGGAGATGGCCGATGCAATTACCACGGTGAGAGACCGTGGCTTGATATCCACTGATTACTGCATTGCCAGTGGGCCGTTGCGTGGGACGAGGGTCAGTGTCAGCCTGGCCGTTCAGGGGTTAAATATTGTGCTCAGTCACACCAATGGTGAATTGGTTGAACGTTTGCAACGTATACAGTCGCGCTGGCAACGGCAACTGTACTTGTTAGGCTTCCCCTGCTGGTTGGAGGTCATCCATGTTCGAGAGTCTGACGGCTGAATTACGCCAACTCAGCGCCGTTATTGGTCATGGACGGCATTCGGCTGGGGTGTCTGCAACCTTCATCAAAGCTGGGGGAGAGGGGGTTTATCTGCCACTGCAATTTAACGGGCAGGAATGTGGTTTGTGGTTATCGCAGTCATGTTGGCAGCACTGGCTGGCCTATGCGCTGGCAACGGATGATGCCCCTCTTTTGGCGGCAGAATTGGTGAATGCAATGGCGCATTGGGCCGTCAGTCCACTGCTTGCGTCGCTACCCGAGTTGGTCCTTCATGACATTACTCCTCCGGCGATGACACTGCTAACGCAGTGGGCGGTGGGGCTGACTTTCGAACTGGAAGGGCAGCAACTCAGTGTCGTGCTGTGTAACTGGCCGCCGGTGGCATTAATAGCAAGGTTATCTCACTGGCAGAGTGAGGCGCTACCCGCTCAACAAGATGCTGTCTGGCAAGCTGGCTTAGTGGTTGGTTGGAGTCATTTATCCTTACACCAGTTGCAACAAATCAGGCCTGGAGATGGGGTTCGGATACTGGCGGCCGCTGAACTGGAACAGCGGAATTGTTGGTTATGGCAGAGGTCATCCGCGCAGATTTATATCAAATTAGAGGATGGAAACAAAGTGACAATTCAACAGGTTAATGACGATATTGACCGGTTGCTGGCGTTGGATATTGCCACGGTGACCCAAGAGCCACCGGCGGTGGCGCTAGAGCAATTACCGCAGACACTCGTCATGGAAATAGGGCGGTTGACACTGCCGCTGAGTGATATCAAGCAGTTAGCCGTCGGGCAAACACTGGACTGTAAAACCGCCTTCTACGGTGAAGTGAATATTCGTTTGCATGGGCAATCGGTGGGCAGTGGCAGCCTGTTGTGTTGTGATGAGCAGTTGATTGTGCGGATTGAGCAATGGTTTCTCACCTCTAGCCCTTGATAATGCAGCGCTGTTGGGCTGAGGTACTGAGGTTATTCAGGTCATGACCTGATTCCGGCTAAGGCGGGCTGGGCAAATACTGTGGGTATTGTTTTTACTCAACAGGCCAGCCTTTTGCGGAACCGATTATGGAGCTACTGAATTCGTCCTCTCAATTGATGGTCCTACTTTTTTTGCTGTCGGTGCTGCCACTGCTGATGGTGATGGGCACCTCATTCCTCAAACTATCGATAGTTTTTTCTTTGTTACGTAATGCGCTGGGTGTTCAGCAGGTGCCCCCTAATATCGCTATTTATGGACTGGCCTTGGTGTTAACCATTTTCATCATGGCACCGGTTGGCTTAGATGTGCATGCCCGACTGCAAGATGAGCCGCTCCCCAACGACATTGGCGCTTTGCTACAGCAAATTGATGAGCATGCTCTGGCGCCATACCGCGATTTTTTACAACGTAATACCGATACAGAACAAGTCACTTTTTTTAACGATATCGTCCAAACCAAATGGCCCGAACGCTATCGTAATAGTGTAAAACCCAATTCACTGCTGATATTAATGCCCGCATTTACGCTAACCCAACTGACTGAAGCATTCAAAATTGGGTTGTTGCTCTATTTGCCGTTTGTGGCGATCGACTTAATTGTGTCCAATATTCTGTTGGCCATGGGCATGATGATGGTGTCACCCATTACCATTTCACTACCATTCAAGCTATTGATTTTTATTCTTATTGATGGCTGGGGATTGCTACTGGGTCAGTTGGTGGGGTCGTATTTATGACTCTCGACCGAGGGATTTATCAATGAGTAATGCCATTGTTGTTCATCTGGCGACCCAACTGTTATGGATAGTTTTACTGCTCTCGATGCCGGTGGTGGTGGTGGCCTCCGTGGTCGGGTTAATTGTCAGTTTGTTGCAGGCACTCACCCAAATCCAGGATCAGACATTACAGTTTTTGATTAAATTACTGGCGGTGTCAGCCACGTTATTGATTACCTACCATTGGATGGGGTCGACACTGCTGAATTATACCCAGCAGACCTTTTTGCAAATCACCAGTATGCGGTCCTGAGATGCCAGACTCTCTGTACTGGCTCGAGGCGCTGGGGTTGGCGATGATGCGCCCTTACGGCATGTTGCTGATATTACCCCTGTTTACTGCGCGCAGTCTGGGCAGTAGCTTATTGCGTAACGGCCTGGTTTTTGCCATCGCTTTGCCGGTCACACCACTGTTTTTCTCCCTGCCACTGATAACCCACGATAGCCTCATCGGTTGGTTTGGGGTGCTGTGTGTTGAGCTATTGATTGGGGTGATGATTGGCTTTGTCGCGGCGCTGCCTTTCTGGGCCATCGATATGGCGGGGTTCCTGATTGATACTCTGCGTGGTGCCACCATGTCCACTTTGTTTAACCCCAGTATGGGCATGGAATCGTCTATTTTTGGTGTGTTGTTTACGCAAATATTAACCGTACTGTTTTTATTATCTGGCGGTTTCAATCTGGTATTGGCAGCACTCTATGGCTCCTATGAGATTCTGCCTGCTGGCAGTGGTATTCGCCCCTCATCAGCGATGCTGCACTTTCTACAAAGTGAGTGGCTACTGATGCAGGAACTCTGTCTGAGCTTTGCGTTACCCGCGATGCTGGTGATGGTATTAGCTGATTTATCTTTAGGATTAATCAATCGCTCGGCACAACAACTGAATGTTTTCTTTCTGGCGATGCCGATTAAAAGCGCATTGGCTCTGCTTTTGTTACTGATTAGCCTGCCTTATGCCCTACATCACTATCTGGTGGGTATTAACCAGACCGAACAGAAGATAAACACACTTATCCCGTTGATAAATGGGGCTGCTGATGGGGGGTGAGAGCAGTGAAAAGAATGAAAAACCTACCGCGAAACGCCTGAAGGAAGCTCGGGAGAAAGGGCAGGTGATTAAAAGTGTTGAGATAACCTCCGGCGCCCAGTTAGTGGTGCTGGTGGTTTACTTTCTCCTGACAGGCTACACGTTGGTCGATCAGGCCATCGTACTTATCCGTAGCTCCATCAGCCAATTACAACAACCGTTGGCCATGGCACTGGCCCGCATTGGTGCGGAGTGCATGGCAGTACTTATTCATATTATGGGGATATTAGGCGGTGCGCTGATTTTAGTCACCATTCTGGCCGGTATCGCGCAAATCGGGCCGTTATTGGCAACCAAAGCGGTAGAGTTTAAAGGCGAACATATCAATCCAATCAATAATGCCAAACAACTATTCTCACTGCGCAGTGTGTTTGAACTGACCAAGTCATTATTGAAAGTAGGGGTGCTCACACTGATTTTCGGCTATTTATTGCTGCACTATGCGGTTTCTTTTGGTTATCTGGCTTACTGCGGAAGTCGCTGTGCGATCCCCGTCTTTGCCACATTAATGAGCTGGCTACTGGGTGCTCTGGTTGCCTGTTATGTGGTTTTCTCTTTGATGGATTATGCCTTTCAACGCTATAACACCATGAAACAACTAAAAATGTCTCTGGAAGAAATCAAGCGGGAACATAAAGACAGCAACGGAGACCCACACATCAAGCAGAAACGCCGACAGTTACAGCATGAAGTGCAAAGTGGCAGTTTCGCAAAAAACGTCAGACGCTCTACAGCAGTGGTCCGTAATCCCACCCATTTTGCGGTTTGCCTGTTTTATCACGCTGATGATGCACCCTTGCCCGTAGTGATTGAAAAGGGTCATGGCGAACAGGCCGGGCTGATCATTGCATTAGCAGAGGAGCAGGGTATCCCGGTGGTGGAAAATATTGCGCTGGCACGGGCATTACACCGCGATGTGGCCTGTGGCGATACCATACCAGAGCAATTCTTCGAGCCGGTGGCGGCTATCCTGCGCTTGGCATTGGCATTGGATTACCAGTTGCCAGCGGGTGAAGATAGCTGATCGTGGATGTTTCCTGCCTCTCCGGCACTGTTACTGACGTAACCTTTGATTAACATCTAACTTACGTCACAACATACTTCATTGAATGGATAATTGGCTTATTATATCTAGGTCTATTTTATCGTCGCCGCGAATAGTCTTGATATCGCAAGTGACTGTATCTATTTGGAGGTATCAGTGTGAGCTGGCAAGTATTTAAATCTCAATATCTGGTGCGCTTTTGGGCGCCACTACCGGCGGTCATTGCTGCTGGTATCTTATCGACTTATTACTTCGGCTTAACTGGTACCTTCTGGGCGGTGACTGGCGAGTTTACCCGCTGGGGAGGCCACCTCATGCAGTTGTTTGGCGCGCATCCGCAAGAGTGGGGTTACTTTAAAGTTATCGGATTGGAGGGGACGCCGTTAGATCGTATTGATGGCATGATGATTATCGGCATGTTTGCCGGATGTATCGCGGCGGCTCTGTGGGCTAACAACGTTAAGTTGCGCAAGCCTCAACACGGTATTCGCATCGCACAAGCGCTGGTTGGCGGCATTATTGCGGGTTTTGGTGCGCGTCTGGCGATGGGCTGCAATTTGGCGGCTTTCTTTACCGGGATTCCACAGTTTTCACTACATGCCTGGTTCTTTGCCCTTGCGACGGCGGCCGGCTCCTACTTTGGTGCCAAATTTACGCTGTTACCTCTGTTTCGCATTCCGGTAAAGTTACAAAAAGTGACGGCTGCATCGCCCTTGACGCAGCATCCGGCCCGCGCCGCACGCCGTTTTCGTCTTGGTATGGTGGTGTTTGTTCTGGCACTAAGCTGGTCGTTGATTGAGCTGTTCCGTCACCCAAAACTGGGCATCGCCATGTTGTGCGGTATTGGTTTTGGCTTGCTGATTGAACGTGCGCAAATTTGTTTTACCTCTGCGTTCCGTGACTTGTGGATAACCGGGCGTACTCACATGGCAAAGGCCATTATTCTTGGGATGGCGGTCAGTGCGATTGGTATTTTCAGTTATGTCCAACTGGGGGTAGCACCTAAGATTTTGTGGGCCGGGCCGAACGCGGTGATTGGCGGTTTGCTGTTTGGCTTCGGTATCGTGCTGGCCGGAGGCTGTGAAACCGGCTGGATGTATCGCGCGGTCGAAGGGCAGATTCATTATTGGTGGGTGGGGCTGGGTAACATTATCGGCGCGACCATTTTGGCCTATTATTGGGATGATTTCGCCCCTGCTTTGGCGACCAATTATGACAAGGTGAACTTGTTGCAGACCTTCGGGCCAATAGGCGGATTGTTGGTGACTTACCTGATGTTAGCCATTGCCTTTGCTGCCATGCTGTGGTGGGAAAAACGTTTCTTCCGTAAACAGAAAGCGGCCACATCCGTTCTGGCTAAGGAGCTACTATGAGTCATTCCTCATCGACAACGACCGTCATCGTACCTGATTACCGCTTAGATATGGTGGGTGAACCGTGCCCATATCCCGCGGTGGCGACGCTAGAAGCCATGCCGCAACTGAAGCCGGGCGAAATTCTGGAAGTGATCAGCGACTGTCCGCAATCGATTAATAATATCCCATTGGATGCGCGAAACTACGGCTATACCGTGCTGGATATTCAGCAGGACGGCCCTACGATTCGTTATTTGATTCAGCGCTGAGATAAGTAAGTCTATGGCTCTGATTTTTCCTTTGGGGTTAATGCCTTATCTGCTCAGTGGCCGGGGTGTAATCTGAAAATGTTTAGTTTGAGTGAGGCGAAATAAGTGATCAGGTGGCCATGAGCATTATTGTTATTAATAATACTCATGGTCTACCCGATTAGTTCAACTCAGTTGCGGTTTTGCTGGGTGTTGCCACCGCAAGAGACACGCCTGCGGCCCTAAGCCGTTTTAATATGCTGAATAACAAAGAGCTTTTGGTATTACTGACCATTCGTGGACTGGGGACTAGACCGGTCACACTGAGGACAATACCGTCCGGGCTTAACTGACTGAATTTCACTGATGGAGCCGGGGTATCAAGTATCGACTCGTGTTCTTCATAAGCTTCTATCAACAGTGCCTGTGCCAGTTCAACATCCAAATCCAGCGGGAAGGTCAGGGCAATGGTCACCACCCCTTGAGCATTAGCCATGGTGGCGTTACGCACATTCTGCGAAATCAATTGGGAGTTCGGGACAATAACTGTTGAGCGGTCACTGAGTTGGATCTCAGTAGCGCGAACATTGATGCGGCGAATGTCCCCTTCAACCCCACTGATACTGATCAAATCCCCCACTTTGACTGGCCGTTCGGTCAGCAAAATAATGCCGGAAATAAAGTTTTTCACAATCTCCTGCAAGCCAAAGCCGATACCCACCGACAGTGCACTGACAATCCAGGCTAATTTATTCCATTGGATACCCAGTACCGATAAGGTCAGTAGAATCACCAGCACGTAACCGATGTTACTGAAAAGCGTTACCGCCGAGGTCTTTATACCGGAATCCATCTGGGTTTGTGGCAAGAACTCATTATTCAGCCAACGCCGTGCGGCTTTGAGCACGTATAAACCGACCAGTAAGCAAACCAGCGCATTAAATAAGTTAGTGGGAACAATATTTAATTTTTCCAGACCTTCGCCACTTAATAACTCTACCGCTTTTTGCAGTAGTGAAATCGGGGTAGTGGAACCAAAGGTGCCATTAAGTAATGCGATAATAGCCAACAATATCAGCAGTACTTTGCTGGAGGCGGAGAGTAACGTTGCGGCCTGGGCTAAATGGCGGTCATCAATATTCAGTGATTGCTTAATGGCTTTACCGGCGCTGCTGGTGGGCGAGAAAATGCTTTCCGCCAAATCAACACACAGATGAACTAATAAATATAAACAGGCGATGACCAGACAGCTCCACACCAACTTGTAACTTAAGAATTTCGCCAGTGCGATATAACCGACTAACAATGACAGTAATATGGCTATTGCCGTAATGCCGATGGCGAAATGAATCAATCCCGCTAGCGTGGAATAGGCTTCAGGTTTTTCGCCATTTACCACCAGATTACGCCGTACCCGATTAGCACGTAACGGAATAATCGCCGCAGTAAGCGCCACCAGCAGCGCCGAAATACCATTACTAAAAATTGCCCCAGACACACTGATATTGATCATATTGTTCATCTGATCAAGGGCACCAAAAATCATGATGCAACTGGCTAGCAGAGGGGGGAATAGTCTCAGTGATGTGGCCACTTCATCAGCGATGGCAGGTAACCGCCATGAGGGGCGTTGGTTGGATAAAAATGCCCGCCCAAGGCCCGCGATTAAAGCGGAGAAGAACATGAGCTGAACAAATGCCAGCGCAAAATCCATCACTACCTGTGAGACATCCGGCGTGCGAGTAAAGGTTTGAGTGATACATTGCGCCACTGTGACGGTGATCAACACCGTACAAAGCGTGGTGGCTGAGGCCATAAAGCTGCGGCGTAGCGGGCCTGGTGGTAAGCATTTGGTACAAAACCAGGCGGTCAGCACATCGAGAAATTTAAAACCAAATATGCTGATTAAGAGTGCTAGCAGCAGATACATCGTGGTGCCGAAACGCCATTCGGGTTCCCAGGCGGCGCTCCAGGCATCGGCCAGCTCTTGGGTAAAATCTTTCAGTCGGCGGTCATCGTCAACATTGGGATTGACGATCGGTGCCCAGAAGTTCGCACCCAAAATGCTGCCAGAATTTAAGGCAATTTGTGATTTCAACGCGGTGCGCCGTAACGCGATGATCTGTGTTGCCAGGTTTTCCGCGTTGGTTTTGATAGCTTGGGCCTGATCATTCTGGCCATCTAACTGGATTTTACGGGTATTCAATATCCGCCGCTGCTGGGCGACTACTGGGGTCTCTGCCAATGCTCCGGCGGCAGGTAACGGGCCTAAAACCTCCAACTGTGTTTGCAGTTGTTCCCGCTTGGGCTTCAGGTCGGCTATCAAGATATCAGCATCACGCGCCAGTGCCAGTGCGGTCTCGTTTAGCACACTCAACTGGTTATCGGAGGTACTGGCAGAGACACTCTGTTTCAGCTTATCCAACTGTTTTTGTAGGCTAATCAGTTGTACTGATACTGCCGGTTTTACTGGCACCTCACTGTTTTCAGCCGTAGCATCTGATGCTATGGCGGCAACGCTGGTACCTGATATTGACGCAAAAATAAGCGTTAGCAGCAGCCACAGCAGCGGATAGTTTCTACGTGCAACAACGTACCCAATCTTTTTCATAAAACCGATCAGCCTGAAAGTGAGTGCCACAATTAACCCAAAAATCCGATAGGTGTGCTGTTAAAGCCAGCCTGACCGCCATTGTGGCACATTCTGCACCTTACGGAATAATCTTACTCCGATAATTACTCCCCTCACTCAAATGATAAAGATAATAATTATCATTGAAATTAACACTCTCATTTAATAGATTGTGCGCTGAACTTATGGACCCACGATATGTGGCACGCAGGCAATATTATTGCGCTGTGAAATAGCAATGGATGCTGATTATAACCATCTATTTTATATGCCTAATTATCTGGGGAAGATAACTATGTTTTCGGTTTTTGTCATAAAGCGTTCTGCTATTTTATGTTCATTGGCGATGTGTATTCCTTTCGCTTCGCTGGCTGAAGATACGATAGAAGTCACGGCCAAAGCAGGTAATGCTGCTGATCTCCCGACCTCGGGCTACACCGCGATAACCACCAAAGGGGCGACTAAAACTGATCAACCCTTAATTCTTACCGCCCAGGCGGTATCGGTGGTGACGCGTCAGCAGATGGATGACCAAAATGTCGCTACGATTAATCAGGCGCTGAATTACACTCCTGGCGTGTTCACCGGTTTTTCCGGCGGAGCCAACCGCTATGACACCATCGCACTGCGAGGTTTCCATGGCGGTGATGTGAACAATACCTTCCTCGATGGTCTGCGCTTACTCAGTGACGGCGGCAGCTTTAACGTGTTGCAAGTAGACCCGTGGTTCCTGGAGCGCATTGATGTCATCAAAGGCCCCTCTTCGGCACTGTATGGTCAGAGTATCCCCGGTGGTGTGGTGATGATGACATCTAAACGCCCACAGTTTACTTCTGAAGGCCATTTCCGCCTGACGGCCGGTAATAACAATACACAAGCGGTTGCCTTTGATTATACCGATGCTATATCCGAGCATTGGGCGTTTCGTCTCACCGGGATTACCCGTAACAGTGACACCATGTACGACCATCAGCGTGAAGAACGCTATGCCATCGCACCCTCATTGTTGTGGCAACCGGATGAGAATACCTCTTTGTTATTGCGGGCTAATTTGCAAAAAGACCCCTCTGGTGGTTACCACAGTTCGGTGCCGGCTGATGGTAGCATCTATGGGCAGAAATTAAGCCGTGGCTTCTTTGATGGCGAAAGTAACCACAATGTATTTAAACGTTGGCAGCAAATCTATAGCTATGAATTTTCACATAAATTTGATGATGCTTGGTCATTCCGCCAGAATGCCAGTTACACCCATTCCAATACTCAGTTAGAACAGGTTTATCAGGGAGGATGGAATAGCGATCGCACTCTGATGAATCGTTATTATTCCGGTGAGGACTCCTCGCTCAACGCGTTTGCTATTGATAACCAACTGGGTGCTGATTTTGCTACCGCCGCAGTTGAACATAAAGTGATGCTGGGCTTTGATTTCCAGAAGTTCAGCAATAATCTGCGCAGCGACAGCGCTTTTGCGACCACACTGAACCCTTACACCGGTATTTCGGCGGGGAGCACGCTTTATAGCGATTATCTGCTGACCACTCCGGGCATCAACACCTCCTATTTAAACCGCCGCTATGAACAGAGTGGCATCTATTTGCAAGATGAAATGACGCTGGATAATTGGCACCTGAATCTATCAGGTCGTTATGACCGGATGAAAACTGAAAACATTAATAAGACTGCCAATAGTACCGATGAACGCACCGATAAACATGCCAGTGGGCGCGCGGCGTTACTGTATAGCTTCGACAGCGGCATTTCACCCTATGTCAGCTACAGTCAGGCCATCACGCCAAGTCTGTTCCCGGATGCACAACAAAACTTATTGAAACCGATGACCAGCGAGCAGTATGAAGTCGGTATCAAATATCAGCCGCCGGGCAGCACTTCACTCTATTCCGCCGCTTTATATGACCTGACACAAAATGATGTGGCAAACCGTGCCGTGCCGGCGACCTATTTTGTACCAGCCGGTAAAGTTAATTCACAGGGGTTGGAATTGGAGGCCAGAAGCCAGGTTAATGACCGGTTAAGTGTGATTGCGGGCTATACCTATAATCGGGTGAAATTCAAAGATGCTATTGATGGTAATGATGGCAATACACCGGTGTTAGCACCGTCAAATATGGCATCACTGTGGGCGCAATATGAGGCAGGTTACGGCATCAATATTGGTGCGGGTATCCGCTATATTGGCAAGCAGTGGGCTGATGATGCTAATACTTTGCGCGTACCCTCTTATACACTGGGCGATGCCTCTGTCCGTGCTGATTTAGGCACTTGGGCTGCGTCGTTGAAAGGGGCATTTGTTCAATTGAATGTGAATAATATCGCCGACAAAAAATACGTCGCAGCCTGTTACAACACCTCTTATTGCTACTGGGGTGCTGAGCGCTCAGTGCTGGCAACCGTCGGTTATGATTTCTAACTAATAATACTGGCTTCGGTACGGTATTACACCGAAGCCAGTCTATTCAGCTTTAAGCTTATTTACTGCCATGAGAACCCTAACTCAGCGCCAGAACGGGCGGCTGTAATCCCGTTTGATATCATCCCGGCTTAGGCCAATATCCTTTAATTGATCTGAATTCAATCTTGACAGTGTATTCGCGGTTTTACGTCGTTCATTGCACTGGTATAGGTATCTGTATGCTTTCAGCCACACTTGAATAAAAATATTGTGGCGGCTTTTCGTTGCTCGAGCAGCCGACGAACAACATTCATCTATTTGATCTTCAATTATATTATTCATCATCGACTCCCCGTCATTAGGTGAGCCACTAGCATGAAACTTTGGCGAAAAACATTACAGATGCAAATGGGGACTATTATTTCCATACAGATATGCGATATATAAACTGAATGGTACAAATAAGCGCCATCTGTACTGGTCCCACTCAATTTATCAGGTGATATCAATGACTCGTTACCAACAACTGGCTGATATTCTTAGTCAACGGATTAAAGAGGGGCTGTATATTGCAGGGGAGCGGCTGCCTTCTGTCAGAGTATTGAGTGACGAGCATGGTGTCAGTATCAGTACCGTCCAGCAGGCTTATCGGCAGTTGGAAGAGTGCCTGCTAATTGAAGCGCGCGCGAAATCGGGCTATTTCGTGCGTTGCAGTTCAAACCTGCCTTCCTTACCGGCGACATGCACCCATGCCCAGCGGCCGGTAGAGGTATCACAGTGGGAAAATACGCTGGCATTTTTGACCAGGGGCGATCAAGCGAATGTTATCCATTTGGGCGTCGGTTCGCCCGACCTGTCTGGGCCGGGACTAAAAATACTCAGTCGATTGCTTAGCCGGATTAGCCTACACCAAAGCGAGGAAGTGCTGGAGTACGACAATATTTATGGTACCCCGGCTTTGCGTGAGCAAATTGCCCGGCTGATGCTGGATAGCGGTAATCATCAGTCGGCTGAAAATATCATTATTACTTCTGGCTGCCATGGCGCATTGGCTATCGCATTGGGGGCGGTTTGTCAGGCCGGTGATATTGTTGCTATCGATTCCCCCAGTTTTCACGGTGCGATGCAAACCCTGAAAGGGATGGGAATGAAGGTGATTGAGATCCCGACCGATCCGGTGGTGGGGATCAGTCTGGAGGCATTGGAAATGGCACTGGATCAATGGCCGATCAAAGTGATTCAGCTTACTCCAACCTGCAATAACCCTCTGGGCTACAATATGCCGGACGAACGCAAGAAGGCTTTACTGACCTTAGCTCAGCGCTATGATGTGGCGATTATTGAAGATGATGTATATGGCGGGTTGGCTTATCAATACCCGCGCCCACCGACCATTGCCTCATTTGATGATGATGGTCGGGTACTGCTGTGCAGTTCTTTTTCTAAAACGGTGGCACCTGGTTTACGCATTGGTTGGATTGCACCGGGGCGCTATTTAGAGAAAGCGCTGCACATGAAATATATTTCTGCTGGGCGGGTGGCGTCGTTGCCACAACTGGCGATGGCTGAGTTTATCAAGCAAGGGCATTACATGCAGCACTTGCGCCGGATGCGCCGCCAATATCAACGTAACCGCGATATTATGACCAGTTGGGTAATGAAATACTTTCCACCGAGTACCTGTCTGAGCAGGCCGCAGGGCAGCTTTATGCTCTGGGTCGAGTTGCCTCATGGATTTGATAGCTTGCGGCTTAATCGCTGCTTATTACCACAGGGGGTACAGGTTGCCGCTGGGTTTATTAGTTCAGCTTCAGGGAAATACCGCAATTGCCTGCGGCTCAGCTACAGCAAACCAATGACCGCAGAAATCGAACGAGCAGTGCAAATTGTGGGTAAGGCAATTTATGAATTGTTGGCTGATGCAGAACCGAAGGTGGCGTTAGAAAAGCAAAGCTAGCCTTAGACGGGTGAGGTTAATGGCAAAGTGCCGGCGGCGCAGAGAATAGGCAGATGGTAACATCGCCCTTGGTGGTTCGAGCTGCGCCATCCCAGGCGCGACGTTTTACTCTTTTGCCTATTCTCACGGCTTCAGATCGCATCATCGTGATTTGTCGTCAGTCTGACTGGCCGCTCGCTTTGAGCCTCGCAATGTGTATCATTTACTGGCGCAGATAGATCTGTGGTAGTGCGGTTTCAGGGTGGCGTGAAATCCCCAAATCTGCCTGATACCAGCGAGTCAGCGTCTCGGCATTGAGCACTTCCGCTGGTGTGCCACAGGCCACCAGTTCGCCCTGTGCTAGCAGCAAAATACGATCGGCATAGAGTGCGGCCAGATTCAAATCATGCAACACACAGCACACCGCCAAGGGTTCTTGGTGGGTGAGCTGGCGCAATAGGCGCAGGGTATGCTGTTGATGATACAAATCTAATGCGGAGGTCGGTTCGTCAAGGAACAACCAGCGTGGTGTCGGTTGTGGTTGCCACAATTGTGCTAATACGCGGGCTAATTGTACCCGTTGTTGCTCACCACCAGACAGTGCGCGATAGTCACGCTGTGCCAGTGACAAACAGTCCGTTTGAGCCATCACCTCTTCTAAAGCTTGCCTATTTTGTGCCGCGCCATAAGGGGCTCGGCCCATCTGAATCACTTCGCTAACACTAAATGGAAAAGCCAGACTGCTGTATTGCCGCATGACTGCACGGGTACGGGCCAATTCCTGCGGCTGCCAGCTCTTCAGATCTTTGCCGAGCAATTGGCATTCGCCATCAGAAGGGGTGAGGTAGCCGGTTAACAAGCGCAGCAGGGTTGATTTCCCCGCGCCATTCGGCCCGATAATGGCTACCATTTCGCCGCTGGCAATTTGTAGCGAAACATTCTTGATTAGCCTCTGGCCCTGCACATGATAGGCGAGCTGATTAGCCTCTAATAACGCCGGCGGTGTTACTGCCTGATTAACTCCAGCTATATTAATCCCTGCTATATCAACCATTGAGTTGCTCCCGCTGACGTAAAATCAGCCATAGAAAATAAGGGCCACCCAGTAGGCTGGTTATCAACCCGACCGGCATTTCAGCCGGGGCGACTAAGGTACGGGCCAGAGTATCGGCGGTCAGTAATAGACAAGCCCCACCCAGTGCGGCACCGGGCAGCAACCAGCGGTGGTCAGCACCGATACGCATGCGGATAAGATGTGGCACGACCAGCCCGATAAAACCGATAACTCCACTGACAGCCACCGCGGCACCGATCAAGATGGCGCTCAGTAATAGCAAACGCAGCTTGGCTTGGCGTACATTAACACCGAGGTAGTGTGCCTCTTCATCTCCTAGCTGCAACAGATTCAACTGACGCGCCTGTAATAATCCAAGAACACAGGCGGGTAGGATCAGAGAAGCCGCCACCATCAGTGTTGACCATTGAGCCTGGCCTAAGCTCCCCATACTCCAGAGTGAGAACTGGCGTAATTGCTGGTCATCACTGATATAAGTCAGCACCCCGACCGCCGCACCGCACAGCGCATTAATGGCGATACCAGCCAGTAGCAGGCGGGATAAGTTGCCATGGCCCCAGCGGCTGAGGGTAAAAATAATGGCTGAGATGGCCAGGCTGCCAATAAACGCGCCGACCATATGGCTATAAAGGGCTAATAGTGGCGGCAGGCTGAATGGCATGACAATAATTAGCCCGACACACAAAGCGGCACCACTACTGATACCCAATAGGCCGGGATCAGCCAGCGGATTACGGAATAACCCTTGCATGATGGCACCGGAAACCGCCAGCGCGCAGCCGACAACCACCGCCAACAACACGCGCGGCAGGCGGATATTCAACCAGATATGCCACATAGCATCATCTAATGATGCATGCCACAAGGTACGGAACGAGAGCGTCAAAGCCCCCATATTGGCCGAGCCGAGTGCTAATAAGATTAGAACCATCAGTAAGATGCTCAGCATCAGGCGTGGATGGATACGGCAATTCATTGCGCTTGTTCCATGCCTTTGCGCAGCAGCGCCAGCACTTGCGGCGTTTCCAAGCCAAAGCCAAGTAATGCCATGTCATCCACCACTAACAGGCGCTTATGTTGACCCGCGGGTGTCAGGGCTATACCGGGTAATTTCCAGACCCCCTCATTGCCACCCAGTGCTTTCACACCGGCACTGGTAATCAGCAATAAGTCCGGTGCACTAGCGATAACCCCCTCTTGTGACAGTGGGCGGTAGCGGCTAAAGCCTTGCATGGCATTGCTACCACCGGCGGCACGGATCATGGCATCTGCGGCAGTATTCTGACCGGCAGCCATCGGTGTCAGGCCACCGTGACTCATAACAAACAGCACTTTTACCGGCAGTGGCGTACTACTCACCGCAGCTAAACGTTGTTGGTAGTCTTTAATCAGTTTTTGGCCTTGTTCTGGCTGATGAAGCGCTGTGGCGACCGCACTAATCTTCGCCGTTACACTTTCCGGCGTGATTTGTCCCGGTACGGTAACCACGTTAACCCCGCTGTCGGCAACCTGTTTGAGTACCAATGAGGGTTGAGCCAGTTCGCTGACCAACAGCATGGTCGGCTTCATCGCCAAAATCCCTTCGGCATTGAGCATTCGCATGTACCCCACGTCAGGCAGCTTCTGCACTGCCTGCGGTTGTAGACTGGTACTGTCACGAGCCACAATCTCGCCACCAGCACCGAGTGCATAGGCGATTTCTGTTACATCACCACCAATGGTGACAATACGTTCTGCGGCGAATGTATTTAGCGGCAGAATACCGGCGCTCAGTGACAGAATGAAAGGGAGTGACAGCAGCCTTAGCCTCATGCAGCGATATCCTTATTGATCAGGCGGGCAATCTGCTCACGCCATTGATTTTGTTCTGGTTGCCCTTCGGTGCGTTGACCATAAAGTTGAGCAAGTTGGGTACCATCGGCGGCAAACAGTTCCAAACTGGTGACAAACCCATCTTTGGTTGGTTTACGGGTGATCCAGCTTTCAGCAATAGCAGTTTCAATCAGATGCAGCGTAAAGCGTTTATTGAAAACGTTAATCCAGTCTTGATGCGGGGCCACTTTCTCAATTAAACCGGTGAAAATTTGCACGCAGCCGCGGTTACCCACAAAAATCATGATTTCGTTCTGATCCTGCTGGGCGATATTCAGTAGTTGTGTCAGTGAACTGTTATCAACACGATAGGCGAGATCATCCCCGACGGCGCGGAATGCTTGCTGGCGGGTCAAATTATTGCGCTTAAGCAACTGGAAGAATTGGTGTACATCGGTCATGGCACGCCATTCGGTATCCACGGTGGCATCATCAACTGTTGGCTCGGCCACTTCAGGTGTGCTCAGTGCTTCTAATGGCAATGCTGGATTTTCTGTACTGATAAACTTCGCCAGCACGGCTTGCCAAGCCACCATATCCGTCTGTTCAGTAGCATAGACTTTATGTAACGCATCACCCTGCTGGTCAAAGAACTGGATACTATGGCGCACACCGTGGCGTGTCTCTTCTGACAGTGTGAATGCACTGGCCCACTGATTGAGGAACAACCGCAAATCCAATTCACGCGGGTTAAGGATTAAACCCGCATGACCGTTCAGATGTTGATTCTGGTAACGGCCCATCTGCTCATGCACGGCATAGGTGTTGCGGGTGATAGCTTTGGCTTCCCCCACCGCCTCCAATGCGGCCAGTAGGGTGCGGGCATCGCCTTGTAAGCGTTTTGCATCATGACCCACACGGCTATGAGTCAATTCCGCTTCTGAAATACCCATTAGTGTCGCTAAATCACGCGCGTATTTGCCTGGGTTATCCGCTTTGGCTTGTATGTACTGCTCATATATAGATTTGCTCATTAATGACATCCTCGTTCTATTGATTTTTTATATGCAGGTGACAGCGTTAAATGATAATCCGGTAACCCATAAATTGGATTACCGGATGAGTAGTTTCAGACTATCTTTTTTTAATGAATTACCACTGGTAACTCACAAATAGCTTCGCGTTGCGGCCATCTTGTGGCACGCCTTGCGGCGCGTAGTACTCTTTGTCGAATGCGTTGCCCAGAACCACGGTAGTTGTGACACCTTTCAGTTGTTCCTGGCCTTTATAGCTGACATAGAAATCATTGAGACCATAACCGGCCTGACGTTTACCGGTGCTTAACGGTTTGGAGCGGTCAGCAAATGTGGCAATCCAACCCACCGCGAAACCACTGCTGGCAACCGGGATATCCACTACGCTGGTGACGGTATCCGGGTTAATGGACTCGAGCCATTTATTGGTGCTCTGATTTTTACCCCGGGTACGGTTATAGGCCAGATCCCAGTTAAACAGGGCTGTTTTATAGCTCATGGTGGCATCCCAACCCCAGATTTTTACCCGGTCGATATTCACTGATGTGGTGGTCATCGCCGTCATATTAACGCTGGTGTCGATATAGTCTTTCGCATTGGTATCGAAGTAGCTGGCCTTGAATTGCAGGTCATCTTCAGCCATTAGCAAATCATTGAAACGTAAACCAAACCCGTACTCTTGGGTTTCATTAGTTTCCGGTTTTAGATTCGGATTGGGCACCCAGTAGTTGGTGAGTGTCATTCCCGGGCGGATAGGGATTGAGAAGTGTTTTGAGTCGTTGTACATCTCGCCCATGGTTGGTGCGCGGAAAGCTTGGGCATAGGAGCCAAACAGCATCAACCAGTCAGTGGGGGTAACACTCACTGCGCCGCGTGATGACCATTTGTCGGCATCGACGTCAGCATAGCCTTCGCTGCTGCCGCTATAGTTGTCATAACGGGTACCGGCTAAAATGGACACTGGCAGGTCGCGCAGGGTGATTTCATCTTGTAGCCAGCCGGAGCCAAACCGAATATCTGCTTGTGGGAAGCTGGTCGTCGCGCGCCCCGGCGTCTGCTCTTGTTTATAGGCTTCTGTGCCGTAAGTCAGCAGGTGTGATGCAAAGCTGTCGGTAAACAAACGCGTCCGGTTTTCCAGCTTTCCGCCTTCCGTGGTTTGTTTACGTCCCTCTTCGGTTGCACCTTGTGGCCGTGCATTGATTTCCACTTCAGAGTAGTAAACCCGTGCGGTGGCATTCAACCACTCCTGATCCAGTGGCTTAAGGTGGTAACTGAGTTGGGCATCACGTTGGATCGTTGAACGATTGGTTATGACATTGCCACTGGAAGCTGCACTGGTTTGTGGATTTTTGGGTTCTATTGCGTTGTTGTTGTAATAGCGCAGATTGGCACTCAGTGATTGAATCTGGTCAATATGCCAGGTTCCTTTTGCCAGCACATTACTGATGGTTTCGTCATTTGGTGCATCAAAACCATTACTCTGACGGATATTGCCGATATCACGGGTACCGAAGGAGAGAATGCCATCAACATCATCGGTGCGGCCATAGGCACTGGCACCGAGGCCGAAACTGTGATCACCGGTAGCCGCAGAGCTGTAAACGCGGTAACCGGTATTTTGGCCCGCTAACAGCAAGTCAGCGGCATCGACAGTTTCAAAAGAGATAACACCACCTAATGCGCCACTGCCGTACAGCAGGGCAGATGGGCCACGTACTACTTCAACACGTTTCACCAGTGCCGGATCAAGGAAAGTGGCGTTCAGATGGCCGGTATCGGTACCTTGGCGAATACCATCAACCAGAGTCAATACACCTTGCTTACCGTAGCCACGTAGTGTCACATCCTGGCCGTTGACCCGCCCGCTGCCGGTGACGGTCAGCCCCGGTATTTTGCGCAGCATATCTGCCGCAGAGGTGGCGGTCTCGCTGGTCGGCGAGGTACCTTCAATCACGGTTACCATCATCGGTGCTTCAAAACTACTGCGCTCATTACCTGTTGCCGTAACCACCATGGTATCGGTAGTGTGCTTTTTACTGCTTGTCGGCGTGGTAGTGGTATCAGCCGCTTGAACGGCCAAAGGCAGCGTGCAAGCGATTGCCAAACTGAGTGGGGACCAGCGGAAACGGTCAGAAATGAAACGAGGCATGTCGGCAATTCTCCATATTTTCTATGCGAATAAAACAGATATATAGGTTGCTGGCTGCCTTGATTCGAGAATCTGGGTGGCTTGCTATCCCCTTCGTCTTTTGATGCTACAGCAGTATTAGCGGCCCGTTACTCGGCTCTGTACGGCTGCTGTTTTGCTGTAATACCCATGACGTGGGTTCTGTGTATGTTATTTGGTCAGTATTAGTTTGCCGGCCTTGGTCTGGCGCAGTTGATAGTGTTCGCCTTGATGGACGATAAAGGCGACACCGTGCTCTCCCAGCAGTTGTTCGCTGGTGACAGACAAGGGCTTACTTGCTGTCGGATACTCGACAGCAGGTTCGTCGTTCAACCTCGGTGTTTTATTCAACTGTGTGTCCATATATTTAGCACGGAAATGATAACGAGTATCAATATAATAAGCATTATCATGTATGATCGAATGTTACATCAAGACATATTTATTGTTAATTGATTTTTTAGCTGGCGAACTAAATCTGGCTCGACAAGTGCGTAAGTTTGATGCCAGTACCATCCGTGGCTCAAGGCCGTTAATGGTTGAATCAGGCAATCGCATGCGGGTCAGTAGTTGGTTTGGCTGGATGGACGAGATAATCGCGTAGCTGTACTTAGCCAAAAAACACCCACAGCCACGACGGTCTATGGCCTTCTGACGGCACTGGCAGAAAGTGAAGAAACTAAATATAATGAGGTCATACATTAACCAGAATTATATTAAGGAGGATTACTATGTTGACCCGTGAATTGTTTCTTTATTCACTCGTCTTTAGTGATCGTGATTGCTCAAGCGTTACCGGTATCGTGCTGCGATAACCTGCTTGAGCGAAGCTAACTAACACTCTGACAACTTCCCTCCGGCTTACCGGTTATCGTCGGCTTTATTGACGATAGGCATCTCTATGCCTGTAAAACTTGAGTAAGCAATGACCACATTACTTTCTGCAAAATCTGTCGGTTACGACAACACTTTCGGCCCACTGCTGGCTGAGATTTCCTTCGGCCTGAAAAAAGGTGACCGCATTGGTTTGATAGGCCATAACGGTTGTGGAAAAAGCACTCTGCTGAAAATCCTCAGCGGTGATCTTCCCGCCACGGCCGGTACTATCACTACCGCCAACCAGTGCCTGATGGCTCGGGTTGAACAACATCTCCCCGCCGCTTTAGATGATTGCACCTTACTGGATGCGGTGCTCAATCACCTCCCCAATAGCCTGCATCAACCAGAACGTTGGCAAGCAGAGGTTTTGCTCGTCAGCTTGGGGTTTGATGAACCCACTTGGACACTGACTGCCGGTACGTTAAGTGGTGGTCAGCATACGCGTCTGTTGCTGGCACGAGCACTGATCCGCCAGCCAGATTTGTTGCTATTGGATGAACCCAGTAACCATCTGGATTTACCTACCCTGCTGTGGCTGGAGCAGTTTCTCCTGAATTGGGGGGGCAGTTTTGTACTGGTTTCACATGATCGCAGTTTGCTGGATCGTGTGACCAACTGTACCTGGATTTTGCGTGACAAAAATCTGCAATTTATCCGCCTGCCTTGCACTCAGGCACGGCAGGCATTGGCGGAGAAAGATATCTCGGACAGTCATCGCCGTTTAGCCGAACAAAAGGAAATTGATCGGGTAGCAAAAAGCGCCAAGCGACTGGCCATCTGGGGCAGCGTGTATGACAACGAAAAGCTGGCGCGTAAGGCTAAACAAATGGAGAAGCAGGTCGATCGCCTCAAGGATGATCAAACTCAGGTTACCGCCGGTAATCAGTGGCAATTGCGCCTAAATGGCGAAGCTCTGGCGGCAGACCGAGTGCTGGCACTCTCAGATTTACGGGTTCGACCAGCGGCTCAGGCACCGGTGCTATTTGAATTGGCACAATTTCGGGTCAAAAGCGGTGATCGCGTCGCACTGGTAGGCCGCAATGGTTGCGGTAAATCTTCTCTGTTGCACTGCCTATGGCGGGCTTTTAGCCAACCAGAGACCGCCGACGTGGGAGTGACGTTCCATCCTAGGGTACGTGTGGGCTATTACGACCAAAGTCTGCAACAACTGCGTGACGAAGACACTCTATCCGAGGCTTTAGCCCCCTTTGCACCCTTGACCGAAGATCAGCGAAAAATGGCGTTGATCGGTGCCGGATTCCCCTATCTTCGGCATCAGCAGCAGGTTAGCACCTTGAGTGGTGGCGAGCGTTCACGCTTGTTATTTATCGGCCTGACACTGGCTAACTATTCATTGCTACTGCTTGATGAACCGACTAACCATCTTGATATGGAAGGTAAAGAAGAGCTGGCAAATACGCTGAAAACCTTCAGTGGTGCGGTGTTGCTGGTTTCCCATGACCGTACATTGATTGAACAAAGCTGCAATCGTTTTTGGTTAATCGATAAGCAGTGGTTGGAAGAGTGGCACCATCTAGAACCGGTCTATGCCATTTTGGCCGATAAACCCGCATCAGTTTCTGTGCCCGCCTCCACATTCGAACCTGAGTCGATAATGTTAGTGGAAAGTGAAGAAGAACAGTTGTTGGCTGAGTTGTTGGAATTAGAAAGTAAGCTGAAACAGGATCTGGCACGTAAGTTCAAGCATCAGAAGCCAGAGCTGCAATGCCAGTGGCGACAACAGATAGCGCAATTAAACACCTTACTTGATTTGACGTAATGCTCAAGCCGCAAGGATGCGGCTTGTTTTTGTGGCACGGCTAATCGAACTCAGCAAGCCCATTTTAGATTATAAAAACTAATCCAAATTCCAGAATGTCGACCGCGTTACATTTATTGAAATAAACAACTGGTTGAAAGATCAAGTTCACTTCTTTTTGCTGTAATCATCACATTAATGCAGTTTTTTGTGTCGTAGCATCCTGCCGAACGAAATGCATAATTCTTAGGAATTTTAATCTGCAAGGCTATGAAAGATGAAAATTTACAGTAACTTACCGATAACTCTCAATGATGTAATTGATGCACAAAAACGATTGAGAGGTCATATCTACAAAACAGGATTAGCGAGGTCGAATTATCTGAGTGAGCGCTGTCATGGCGAGATTTATCTGAAGTTTGAGAACATGCAACGTACCGGGTCATTCAAAATTCGCGGCGCATTCAATAAGCTCAGCTCACTCAGCGAAGAGGAGAGAAGGCAAGGGGTTGTGGCTTGTTCTGCGGGTAATCATGCGCAAGGGGTTTCTTTATCCTGTGCCATGTTGGGGATTAACAGCAAGGTGGTGATGCCAAATTGCGCCCCTAAATCAAAAATTGCGGCGACCAGTGAATATTCTGCGCAGGTGGTGCTACATGGTGAGAATTTCAACGATACCATAGCAAAAGCCAGTGAAATTATTGAAATGGAACACCGTATTTTTATTCACCCTTTCGATGATGAGAAAGTGATTGCTGGTCAGGGCACTATCGGGCTGGAAATACTCGAAGATCTCTATGATGTCGATAATGTGATTGTCCCTATTGGTGGCGGTGGATTAATTGCCGGTATCGCGCTGGCAATTAAATCTATTAATCCAACCATTAATATTATTGGCGTCCAGTCAGAGAATGTTCACGGCATGGCGGCATCTTATTATAGCGGTAGTATTACTAATCATCGTAAAACCGGTACGCTTGCCGATGGTTGTGATGTGACTCGCCCAGGTACGTTACCTTTTGAAATCGTCAAAACATTGGTTACCGACATTGTACTGGTCAGTGAAGATGAAATAAGAAAAAGTATGATTGACCTTATTCAGCGTAACAAGATTATTACCGAAGGTGCAGGTGCATTAGCATCCGCAGCATTATTAAGCGGCAAACTAAAAGATTATATCACCGGCAAAAAGACCGTCAGCATTATATCAGGCGGCAATATTGATTTATCGCGCGTATCACAAATAACGGGATTAGGCAGTATTTCGTAAAATATATTAATAAGGAATTTATTAATGGATATCGATAATGCTATTACAACCACTACCGCAATCGAAACAAAAACGTGGCGCAAATCAGATACAACCTGGACTTTGGGATTATTTGGCACAGCAATAGGGGCAGGCGTTTTATTCTTTCCAATCCGCGCAGGTTTCGGCGGTTTAATTCCTATTTTAATTATGTTGGTGTTGGCTTATCCGATTGCCTTTCTCTGTCATCGGGCATTGGCGCGTTTATGTTTATCTGGCAGTAACTGTTCAGGCAATATTACGGAGACCGTGGAAGAACACTTCGGTAAAACCGGTGGTGTGGTGATTACCTTCCTCTATTTTTTCGCCATTTGTCCGTTGTTGTGGATTTACGGCGTAACCATCACCAATACCTTTATGACCTTCTGGGAACATCAACTCCAACTGGCTCCGCTAAACCGTGGTGTGGTGGCACTGGCGTTGCTGTTGCTGATGGCTGCAGTGATTTACTTCGGTAAAGATCTGATGGTTAAAGTGATGAGTTTTCTGGTATTTCCGTTTATTACTTGCCTGGTATTGATTTCACTCTCACTGATCCCTTACTGGAATGCCTCGGTTATTGAGCAGGTAGATTTGAGCCAGATTTCTCTGCTAGGGCACGATGGCATACTGGTGACCGTGTGGTTGGGTATTTCCATCATGGTGTTCTCTTTCAATTTCTCGCCGATTGTCTCTTCTTTCGTGGTCTCAAAGCGCGAAGAATATGAACCGGAGTTTGGCCGGGATTTTACTGAGAAAAAATGCTCTCAGATTATTAGTAAGGCCAGCATGTTGATGGTGGCTGTGGTGATGTTCTTTGCCTTTAGCTGCCTGTTTACGCTGTCGCCGCAAAATATGGCAGAAGCTAAGGCACAAAATATTCCAGTGCTGTCTTATCTGGCAAACCATTTTTCTGCCATGTCCGGTAGCAAATCGACCTTCTCCATTACGCTGGAATATGCCGCTTCACTGATTGCGCTGGTCGCTATTTTTAAATCTTTCTTCGGACATTATCTCGGTACGTTGGAAGGTCTCAATGGTCTGATTATTAAGTTCGGCTACCAAGGCGATAAAACTAAAATATCCGGTGGCAAGCTTAATCTGGTCAGTATGTTTTTCATCATGGGATCAACCTGGGTGGTGGCTTATCTCAACCCGAATATCCTTGATTTGATTGAAGCCATGGGGGCACCAATTATCGCCTCACTACTGTGTCTGCTGCCTATGTACGCCGTTCATAAACTGCCTTCTCTGGCCCGTTTCAGAGGCCGGCCAGAAAACTATTTTGTTACCCTCGTCGGTCTGCTGACCATCTTCAATATCGTCTACAAATTAATATAAGACGGCGCTTAAAAGCCCGTATTTTGCCCAAAAAACACGGGCGGAGTAATCACATGACATTAAATCCTACAGTTTTGGTTATTAACTGTGGTTCATCATCCATTAAATTTTCAGTACTGACCGCCGACAATTGTGACGCGGTAATCTCCGGGATTGCCGACGGTATTGGCACTGAAAAACCTTTTTTGCGGATTGATAGAGTCACTCAATTTCAATTGGCTCAATGGAATTATGTTGATGCATTAGCAGCGATTGCCGATGAGCTGGAAAAGCGTGGCCTTAATAAATCAATTTCGCTGATTGGCCACCGTATTGCCCATGGTGGTGAAATATTCAGTGAATCAGTGCTGATTGATGATTGGGTGGTGGAGGAAATCAAAAAGGTTTCGCCATTGGCTCCGCTACATAACTACGCCAATTTGCACGGCGTTGAGGCGGCACGCCAGCTATTTCCCGGCATTAAACAAGTCGCCGTATTTGATACCGGTTTTCATCAAACATTAAAACCGGAGGCTTATCTTTATGCGCTACCTTACCGCTATTTCCGCGAACAGGGGGTACGACGTTATGGTTTTCATGGCACGTCGTATCGCTATGTGGCAGGGCTTGCCGCGAGTTTCTTCGGATTTGATGGGAGCGATTGCGGCCTGATTATCGCTCATTTGGGGAATGGTGCATCTGTCTGCGCGGTTCAGGACGGCAAAAGCGTTGATACATCGATGGGCATGACCCCATTGGACGGTTTGGTCATGGGAACACGCAGTGGTGATGTGGACTTTGGCGCACTGGCATATCTGGCGCGCCAAACCGGGAAAAGTCTGGAAGATTTGGAGCATATGCTTAATAAGGAGTCCGGTTTATTGGGGATCTCCGGTCTGTCTGCTGATATGCGGACGCTGGAGAAAGCCTATCACGAGGGGCATGAAGCGGCGCGTCTGGCGATACATACCTTTGTGCATCGCCTTGCACGCCATATTGGCGGGCATATCAGTTCGCTGCGCCGGTTCGACGGCCTGATTCTGACCGGGGGAATTGGCGAAAACTCATCGCTTATCCGTCAGTTAACGCTGGAGCATCTGGCCGTTTTTGGTGTCGACATCGATCACGGTAAAAACAACCGGCTACAGCATGGAACCTCTCATGTCATCTCTACCGCCCGCTCACGGGTCGTTGCCGCAGTTATCCCCACCAATGAAGAAAAAATGATTGCGCTTGATGCGGTCCGCCTTGGCTATGCGCAACAGGACGCAGCGGTTTCCGAGGCTGTTTTTTGACCCTCAACCCCATGAAATCACCAGCTATATTCTGTTTATTGGAGTTTGTTCATGAAGATTGATGTTGATGTAAATAATAAAAAATATGCCGATGCATGGCTCGGATTTAGCGGGAACAATTGGCATAGCGAAATTAATGTCAGAGATTTTATCCAGCAGAACTATCAACCTTATGAAGGTGATGAGTCGTTTCTCTCCGGCGCCACCCCTGCGACCCAAAAATTGTGGGAGCAGGTTATGGAGGGGATTCGTTTGGAGAATGCGAATCATGCGCCGGTAGACTTTGATGATGATATTGCCACCACCATCACTGCCCATAAAGCGGGTTACATTGAACAACAGCTGGAAAAAATCGTCGGGCTACAGACCGATAAACCCCTGAAGCGTGCGTTACATCCTTTTGGCGGTATCAACATGGTGCAAAGCGCATTTGACGCCTATGGCCGTGAGATGGATGCCAACTTCAAATATATCTTCACTGATTTACGTAAAACCCATAATCAAGGCGTGTTCGATGTTTATTCGCCTGAGATGCTGAAATGTCGTAAATCCGGCATTTTGACCGGCCTGCCGGATGGCTATGGACGAGGGCGAATTATTGGCGACTATCGGCGTATCGCACTGTATGGCATTGCCTATCTGGTGCGGGAACGTGAGCTACAGTTTGCCGATTTACAGCCACAACTTGAGCAAGGTATTAAGTTGGAAAGTGTGATTCGTTTGCGCGAAGAGCTGGCTGAGCATCGCCACGCGCTGTTGCAGATTCAAACCATGGCCGCACGCTACGGTTGCGATATTTCAGGACCGGCCAAAAATGCTCAAGAAGCTATTCAGTGGCTCTATTTTGGTTATCTGGCCGCGGTGAAATCGCAAAATGGTGGTGCGATGTCACTGGGCCGCACCGCGACATTCCTCGATATTTATATCGAGCGCGATTTAGCCAACGGGGTGTTGAGCGAGCAGCAGGCGCAGGAGCTTATTGATCACTTCATCATGAAGATTCGCATGGTGCGTTTCCTGCGGACACCTGAGTTTGATTCACTGTTCTCCGGTGATCCGATTTGGGCCACGGAAGTGCTGGGCGGAATGGGCTTGGATGGCCGAACCTTAGTGACCAAGAATACCTTCCGTTATCTCAACACGTTGGAAACCATGGGGCCAGCGCCGGAGCCTAATTTAACCATTTTATGGTCGGAGGCGTTGCCACAGGCATTTAAGCGTTATGCGGCCAATGTCTCGATTCAGACATCTTCGTTGCAATATGAAAATGACGATCTGATGCGGCCAGATTTTAATAGCGACGATTATGCGATTGCCTGCTGTGTTAGCCCGATGGTGATCGGTAAGCAAATGCAATTCTTTGGTGCGCGCGCCAATCTGGCTAAAACGCTGCTGTATTGCATCAATGGTGGCATGGATGAAAAACTCAAAATTCAGGTCGGCCCGAAATGTGCCCCGATGACCGATGACGTGCTGGACTATGAACGGGTGATGGCTAGCCTCAACGTGTTTATGGATTGGTTAGCGGTGCAATATATCAGCGCCCTGAATCTCATCCATTATATGCATGACAAATACAGCTACGAAGCGTCACTGATGGCACTACATGATCGCGATGTTTATCGCACCATGGCCTGCGGTATCGCCGGGCTTTCGGTAGCGGCGGATTCGCTTTCAGCCATTAAATACGCCAAGGTTAAACCAATCCGTGATGCCGATGGGCTGGCTGTCGATTTTGCCATTGAGGGCGAATATCCTCAGTACGGTAACAACGACGAGCGTGTCGACACTATTGCTTGTGATTTAGTTGAGCGTTTTATGAAGAAAATCAGCAAGCTGCCAACCTATCGCCATGCAGTGCCGACGCAGTCAATTCTGACTATTACCTCTAATGTGGTGTATGGACAGAAAACGGGTAATACCCCCGACGGCCGACGCGACGGTATGCCATTTGCACCAGGTGCCAACCCTATGCATGGCCGTGATCGCAAAGGGGCCGTGGCATCACTCTCCTCTGTCAGCAAGCTGCCGTTCAAATATGCCAAAGATGGGATTTCTTACACGTTTTCGATTGTCCCTGCGGCCTTGGGCAAGGACTCGGCGGTGCGTAATAATAATCTGGTCGGCCTGCTGGATGGTTATTTCCACCATGATGAGTCGATGGAGGGTGGGCAGCATCTTAATGTCAATGTCATGAATCGCGATATGCTGCTGGATGCCATCGAACATCCAGAAAACTATCCAAATCTCACCATCCGTGTTTCTGGTTATGCCGTACGTTTTAACGCCCTGACGCCCGAGCAGCAGCAGGATGTGGTCTCCCGAACTTTCACCAATACGTTATAATTGTTAGCCCCTCCCTAACAAGAGGGGCCAATAGCTTATCTCTGCGTATTTCGCACTTTAATCCGGCTTTACGTTGTAGTGATGTTGAGCATAGCCGATTCGCCCTAGTCACTGTCACTTTCTGCCTGAGGCCATTCCCGCAGTTCGTATGCAATGACTGCCGGGTTGATATCAATCATATGCCAGCTACGGGCGCCTTGAACGGGTAGATCATCATGAATTTCAGCGGGGTTGACCATGATGATATCTCCGGCTGAAGACTCAACTCTGCCGATGTTACTCCATGAATGTTGTGATCCCTGAACAAAGATACCGATGCCAAACTCGTCATGGGAATGACGGGGAAAGGTGTGCTCGGTCAATAATGACATCGCTTCGGCCCCCGGAATCACCTGATGATGCAGTTTGATTTGGTGAATTGCGCGTTTTAACGTCATCTCTCAGCAAATTCGAGAATTAAAATCAGAGAGTTAGAATCAAGCTGACGATAAAACCATTACTTCATTCGTACGTGTCTTACGCTAATATTGAAATCCGAGAATGGATTATCTTTAAAGCTTATCACTCTCTGGTTCTCAGTGAAAATACGTGCAGTATAGTGTGACAAATATAATAACCTGTTGAAAAGGCAATTTCATAATCCTCCTGATTTTAGGATGTAAAATTAAGCTGCTGATAATCCATCTTTATTTCTGTCAGAGAGTATACTATCACTTGATCGAAGTACCTTTTTTCTGCCCGATAAACAAAATGGATTTTTTGTCAAAAGTGTCAAAATAATTTTTTGATCGACTAAAAAATGATTATATCTAAACTTTATATTTATTTTGCCGATAACTCATTATCAACTGGATGATGGCTTGATATTGTCGTTGTGTTAGGCGAGATAGGGTGGTTCATCATATGACATTATGAAGATAATATTATTATCTTAAGGGATACTTATGTTGCCAACATCTCATGATAATATAAAGATTGAATTTTTATTTGGTGGGTTTATATTTTTAATCGCATATTTTTTTGTGTTCATATTTAATTTAAGTGAGGTGCTGCTTCCCTATTTGTCAAAATATAAGAAATATAATCTAGATGCGGTTTTTATTGCACTAAATGTCACCGGATTGCTGGGGTTTATCTATAGCTCATTGCGAATAAACAGAATGTCAAAGGAGATAGCGAAACGTATTGAGGCAGAAAAGAGCATCAACTGGATGTCTGGCCATGATATTTTAACGGACCTACCTAACCAAAAATTTCTCGACTCTTATATTTCACGTTCTGCTAAGAATAAAGATGCACTAAATTATGTGGTTCTAAGTATAGAGATTAATAAGTTTAAAGATGTCAACGATCTGCTCGACTACGGCCACCGAAATGAAATATTTAAGCTGGTTGGACAACGTCTCTCTTATATGTTCCCAGATAATGTCTATAAATTACGTGGTGATGAGTTTTTGGTATTAAAGTCAAATAAAGATAAAGCAGACCTATCATTGCTGGGCGAGCGCATAGTGAAGACTATTTGCAGCCTTATTCAAATTGGCGATTTTACCTTTAATATAGCCGCCAATGTTGGTATCTCCCGCTATCCTGAAGATTCTGGCGATCTTCGACAAGCTATTCAGCAATCGGCCTGTGCTTTGTACATTGCTAAGAAGGCCGGTCGTGAGGAAGTCCGAGTCTTTACTCCCTTGATGCAGAATACACTTTTATCCCGAGCCCAACTTAAGAGTGATTTTAAGAAAGCGTTGGCGAGTAATGCATTCTCTGTCTATTACCAGCCGTTAGTGGACCTGAGAACCGAAAAAACAGTCGGTTTTGAAGCCCTTGCGCGCTGGGAGATTTCCCCAGGCAAATTCATTTCCCCTACTCTATTCATCCCTCTGGCAGAAGAGATGGGTAAAATCTCTGAGCTGACGGAGCAGTTGTTTCGGCTGGCCTGTCTCGAAACATTAAGCTGGCCTGCTCATCTGGTACTGTCATTTAATATTTCCCCGATACTGCTGTGTAATAAGCAACTGAGCACGCGCATCATGAGTGTCATGAATGAGTTGGGGCTGCCCGCAGATCGTCTGGAGGTAGAAATCACGGAAAGTGCACTTTTTCAGAATGCCAATGTAGCCCGATTTACGCTTAAAAAACTCAGGGATGAGGGAATAAAAATTGCGTTAGACGATTTTGGTACCGGTTACTCCAGTCTTTCTCAGCTTTGCAACTTCTCATTTGATAAGTTAAAGATTGATAAGAGCTTCATCGATACTTTCCAACACAATGAAAAAAAAGAAAAAATCGTACGTGCCATTATCTCATTGGCCAGTTCTCTGGGGGTGAAAGTCACCGCCGAAGGTATCGAACACACCAGTCAACTTGTGCGTCTACAGGATATTGGGTGTGATATTGGCCAGGGATATCTGCTTGGTATGCCCGCAGCGAAAGCGGTCCTATATCCGGTGGAATCCTTATTGATTTATAAATTTTCTCCAGAAGTCGCTGAGAAAGAGAGCGCATAAAAACAGGAGGATATACCGCTGAGGTATTGGCAGTGGGCAATATTTCTCTCTGGGAGTATGAGGGGGGAATCATTGAGGGTACGCTGTGCCCTTCGCTGACAGGCAGCGAAGGGCGGTAACATTAAAACTTAGTCCAGCCGCCCTGTTCTGCGACTAATGCGACACTCTTAACTCGTGTCTTTGGCCTGAGCAGAGGGCCTGTTGAAACGCCAGGTGCCTTTCCTTTGATTTTAAATACCGAGACAATTTCTGTTAGTTGACGAGCCTGCTCTTCCAGCGAGGCAGCAGCAGCAGCAGATTGTTGCACTAAGGCGGCATTTTGCTGCGTGACGCTGTCCATTTGAACCACCGCAGAACCAATTTGGCTGATCCCTTTACTCTGTTCGGTCGAGGCTGCGGCTATTTCGCTCATAATGTCATTTACGTTGCTGACTGAGCTCACGATTTTGTCCATCGCATCACCTGCTCGCGTCACCTGTTCAGACCCGGATTTAATATTTTTAACTGACTCATTGATCAGCACATCAATCTCTTTTGCTGCCTGTGCGCTGCGTTGCGCCAAATTTCTCACTTCACTGGCGACAACGGCAAATCCCCGGCCTTGTTCCCCTGCTCGTGCTGCTTCGACCGCGGCATTTAACGCAAGAATATTGGTTTGAAACGCAATACTGTTGATGACGCCAATGATATCGACGATTTTATGTGAGCTGCTGGTAATTTTCGTCATGGTGGCAATGACGCCACTGACAATTACGCCGCCCTGTTGTGCTTCCCGAGTGGCCTGGTTCGCCAGTGTACTTGCCTGACCGGCATTATCTGCATTCTGCTGAACGGTTGAACCGAGTTGTTCCATGCTGGAGGCGGTCTCTTCCAGCGCCGAGGCTTGTTCTTCAGTTCGGGAAGACAAATCGGTATTTCCGACTGATATCTCACTAGAACCCCTGTAAATCGAATCCGCACTGTTGCGGATTTCAAACACCGTTTTGGCCCAGTTATCCTGCATCTTGTTAATATAAGGAATTAACTGGCCAATACAGTTTCTACCCTGATCTACGATGTTGTGGTCAAGTTTGCCTTGTGCCAGAGATTCAAGATGAGCTTTTACTCTGTTCAAAGGCTTAACGAGAAAGTTAACCAGATAGCGGTCGGTTGTTACCATGATCAGCACACTGATTAATAACGCACTGACTAGGATATATTGACACCACACTAGCCATTGGGAAATCCGCTGATTTGCTTCTTCATTTAGGGATATAATTTTTGCGTTGTATTTGTCTATCGCTGCACTGAAGTTCCGTCTTAACGGAAGATATTTACCTGTTTTTATTACTTCAAAATTGTTTATATTTTTCTCTCTTGCTGATTCAAACATCGGCAAAACTGCACTGTTATAGAGATTAAAAGAACTGTTATAAATATCATCTATTGTGGTTGAGTCAATTTTCCCATGATCAATAGTTTTAAATTGACTGAGCCCATTTTTAAGGCCGTCTAATTCGGTAAGAGTTGCCTTCATCTCAAGATCGAAAACTCCAGTGTCATTTTTCGCCATTGCTCCCATAGCACGTTCCATCGCTGTTGTCGCGCGGTAGTATTGTGCATTGGCACTATTAATAATATCGCCATTTTGCTGCTGAGTATGGGTTACACCTAGCTCTTGGTTTAATTGCTTAAGAGAGTATAAAGCAAAGCCTGATGCCCCGGCCCACAACAGTGAAAACACGATGAGAATGAGTATAAGTGCCGTTCTTATTTTAATATTTTGTATGAATCTCATGTTATTAAACCTCAAATGTCGGACACGGGAAAGATACCTTGGAAAGGCAGTTAATAACTAATTTCGGTGTCTATAAAACAGTTGAGTAAATTGTTTTATATTTCATCTTTATTATTATCGGCGGTTGAGATTTTATCTTGAGTTGTTTTTTTGTTATAGAGTAAATAATGTGTTTTTAATGAAGTGATAAAATTATATTTATACATTAGGCCATCAAGATTAGACCTATTAGCTCACTTGATTAAATGAGTTGGTTATAATTAGTACAATAAATAAAAGGTGAAATACTCATGTTTATCATGATCTAATGTGGTTTATTAAATTTAAAATTGAATTGCTCAATAGATATCACATAACAAATTATCAAGAAGTGTCATTCTTTATAAGACTTAATTATTCAAAAATAGGATGTGTTTTCTGAATAATTTGAATTTATGGGCACGGCCAATATCACTTTCTTCTTGGAGAAATCAGCACGATTGGAAAAGTTAAAGATCAAAGTGACATTATTTTAGGGTGGATTCATTGAGTTTTTTGAAAAACTTGCCGAAAACTTATAAATTTCATAACACAGGTATGATTTATAATGACAGAATTAAATATCTATGGGCAAGCACTGGGCAAATCATTACCCGACTGGTTGCCTCGAACAACTCCCCAACGGATTATCCTCAAAGGAGACTATTGCCTCCTTGAACCTATTGATATCAAGCATAGCAAGGATCTATTTGAAGCCTGGCACAGCATTGATGACGAGCGTGACTGGACTTACTTTCACATTAATCGCCCCATCACAATTAGGCAATGTGACCATTATATTGCCTCTCTTAGTGCAAGTAAGGACCCTCTCTTTTATTCAGTCATCAATTACTCCACCGGAAAAGCAGTAGGTTTTATCGCGTTACAACGCATTGACCCCGAGAATGGGGCGGTAGAAATCGGTTGGATTAACTGGTCACCGTTGATGAAACGTACTTTATGCAGCACTGAGGCAATATTTCTTTTGCTATCCTATGCGCTGGATACTTTGCAATACCGGCGATGTGCGTGGAAGTGTGACAGTTTGCACCAGCCAGCGATTCAAGCGGCAGAACGCTTGGGATTTCAATACGAAGGTACTTTCAGACAAATACAAGTATCCAAAGGGCATAGTCGTGACACCCGTTGGTATTCTATTATCGAGAGTGAATGGCCAGGGATTCGGCGAGCTATACAGCTTTGGCTAAGCTCAGCTAACCTGGATGACCGGGGTAAACAGAAGCAGAAATTGGCCGAGTTTATGCCAGTGACAGAAGAGTAGTTATTTTCAATTAGCGTAATTCTGGCTTCACATCACCGAAGCCAGTGTATGGCATCTTATTGTTTATTATAGTATAAATCGTAATTCTGGTTAGTTATGCTGCTCATTTAGAGGTTAGTGGCAAATCATGGGGTGATTTTACTCAATGTGAGACGTAATAGTCATTTTGGTCTTCAATCAGCGCAAGGATTGGAAGACGATGTAGAAAATAGTTTGGCTATATAATAAATTGATATTGAAAGTTATTTTTTGTGTGACTTTTCGATGATGTAGTGAGCACAAAATCTCTATATGAGTGAGTGACAGTGCGGAGTGTCCTACCATTTACTGCCGAATGGTATTTGTCAGCCTGGGTGCACAAAACGGAAATCGATAACGCCTAATGCTAGAGCTAAAATGTGGAAGCAATACCGCCATCGTAGTACTACATGAGATTTATGGTATTAATCCGCATATCAGGCGGGTGTGTCATGAATATCATGCGATGGAGAGGGACGTTTATTGCCTCAATCTTATTGGGCGTGATGAGCCATTTAGCTATGCACAGCAGAATGAGGCATATCGCTATTTTATTGAAAATGTAGGTTTTGACACATCCCATATCGTTACTCTGCTCCAGACTCTGCGGCCACAGTATGACAATCTTATCCTCGTAGGATTTAGTGTTGGAGCCACGCTTGCCTGGCTTGCGGCCAGAAGCGGGTTATGTGCAAGGGTTGTCTGCCACTACGGTTCACGTATCCGCGAGCACAGCGATATTGCGCCACCTTGTCCAGCCCTTGTCATCCTTGCCCGACATGAGGCTTCTTTCGACACGACAATCCTGCAAAGTGAACTAAAAAAATATCCTAATGTTGATAGCCGCATATTCAGCAGCCATCATGGGTTTTGTGATGGGGATAATGCCAACTTTGATGCAGAAAATGCCGATCTTGCAACTAGATTGGTACACCAGTTTATAGGGTAGCTTTGAAAAAATGGGAAAGTTTTCCATTAATACTCTAGCCCGCACGATTAGCGACTACTTTTGCGGTAGTGTATGTCCTATTACGTTAATGAGGCGCGCGGCTACTGACTTTCTTCTCTATATTTTAAATAATAAACATTTAAATTGTTAATGCCATATTTTCTACAGATACTACGACGATAGCCACTGACGGTTTTATAACTGAGTGATAACCTTTTTGAAATCTGAACAGAATTTAAACCTGATATAATACATTGTAATGTTTCATTTTCTCGTTTAGTTAATTTATTTTTAACAAGATTATCGTCATCAAGAGGTATGAAATGACCGCCATAGCGGTTGTGACATATTGTCCCTATTGTTTTTTTGATGTAAGGCATATTACTTTTTCTGTATATGACTGCATGATATATATTAGGGAGGTTAGACAGGTCAGAGTAGTTGTCACAAAATAAAATAATCCCTACATTGTGGGCTGACTTTATTTTAATTAATAGATCATGAACTTCACTATGTTTGAATCCAGTAATGTCAAGTAGTATCAGCTTGAGTTTCCCATCTATATTTTTTATCAGTGAGGGAATAGAACGGTAAACCCTTATTACTGAGTCTTCTGAATGTTGGTATAGCACATCATTCAATAGTATTTTGAAAGAGAAAGACATAAGCCCGCACTGACTGAGGATAAAATAGTTCATATAATAATTCCTTTTATTTTTAACTAATGAATGAAAATAAGAAAATCCACTGCGAAATAGTGATGTATTTACTGATGATACTCTCGGAAAGATAAATATAGTCGTAGTGAACATCATTGCTAAAGGCCAAAAATCGCCATGCCTTCCCCCAATAATGCTTCGCTGGAAACAGCAGCTATCTAAAGGGAAAGTCAATTAGCCTGCCAGAAAAAGTGATAGCTAAGTTTATTAGAACTTAAGATTTCAGCTATTTGTAGCAGGCCATAATCATCTGATTTTTATTTACTTATATCTAATATAGAAATCTAGATTAGAAATTATATTTCACACCTAGCATTACAGCGGTATCACTGTAACCTTTGTTGCCGATTTGCTGGGCAACATTACCCCACAGGTTAACTTTTTTATTGATTTGGCCTTCAACACCCACTTTTAATTCACCGATATTGGCGGCCCCATCTTGCTTCACTGTCACGTTATCCATAGTGACACCAAAGTCTTTGGTATTATGGATCCAGTTTGCTTCTACAAATGGCTGAAATACTCGGTCTTTACCTTTATCCTGGCTGCTATAGCCATTCATAAAGGCTTTCACACCCAGACGGGTCTGAATATTGCCATCACCTTCACCAGAGACATTCGTGCCGTTAGCTTCTTTATGGTCGTCAGCTTTCACACCCATCCAGGTCACCTGCGCTTTAGGCTGGATAAAGTAGGTGGCATTTTTAGCGGCATTTTCACCGATTTTGAAGGTATAACCACTCTCAACCGAGGCAGTTATCCCCTTAGACTTATATTCTTCAGTATTCAAATCTTGACCGTCAACGGTGTTGTTGAACCAGCTGTATTGCGCCCAACTGTCAACATATAAGCCGGACTTATCGGCCTCGTTGGCATACCAGGTCCCGTAGACACCGGCGCTGTAACCGTCAGTTGACCCTTTAGCGTTGTAACCGGACACTTGCGAGATGGTGGTGCTTTTGCTGTTACCATACCCAGCCATAACGCCCAGATGGAAACGGTCCATGTCGTTATTGCTCCACTGAGCAATATCTCCGCCTAATTGCAGCACATAACGGTTAGCCTGTGTGCTCAGTTGATCTTGAGAATCACGGAAACGGTTATGCCCACCCTCGTTACGCAACCACATACTGGTTACTTTCTGTTCGCCAGTCAGTGCGTCGATATACTGAGTTTCGCCCAAACGATCATGCAAACGAGTGACAAACATATTATTAGCCGAGGCTAAGTTGGCAGTATAGCCGCCAGCTTCTGGACGCTCAGTCATAGCAGATGGAACTGTTGGGTCTGAAGGTGGCGTAGGAATAACAGCATTAGTCAGATACCAGTTATTGGCATTAGCATCAGAACCGCGCATCAATGAATAATCATAAGCACCGGCAACGATACGATCCTTTTGAATAAACTCACCGTCAGATAAGCCATTAACCTGAATCAATTCAATACCGTTTAACGTTGTCGCGCCAGTGCCACCCGCGTTAGTCACGCTGACGAAGGTGTTCCCTGAAGTGTTACCTTCGACGATCATTTTATCCGTTATGGAGTTGTCGTCATTTAATTCAGTATTAAACAATAAGTTACCGTTATTACCAATATAGTCACCATGGACAGTTAATACGTCGCCTGCAATAGGATTGGAGAAATTAATTGTCCCGGCGTTAGTCAGCTCAGCGACGTCAGAACTTGCCATCATATTCCACATGGCGCGACTATCAATATTCACCTGGCCGCCATTACGTGCAAGACCATTCCATTGTGTATTGTTAATGCTGAGATTAGCTTGGCTACCTAAACCTGACTGGATATCACCATTTAAAACCATATCGTTTGCATTAACATTAACGATACCAAAGTTCGCCAGGCTAGCATCGGTATCTGCATTTATTAATATGCCATTGTTAATAACACTACTGTTATCAAGGACTGCATTGATGGTGCCACCAAGAGCATTAAATGTTTTGCCGTTTTGACTATGTATATTGGCATTCTGTTGATTCATAGTCACAATTGCTTGTGTGTTACTATTCACTGCATCAGCGTTATTACCACTAGTAACTATATTGGTATTAGTCACATTAACAGTGGTCCCACTGTCATTAGCCTGAACAGCATACGCATTATTACCCACCGTACTGATGTTATTGCCCTGACTAATAATAGAACTCGCGGAACTGGCCATCATGGCTACTGCACCATTACTGGCTGTACTGATAGTGCTACCCGTAATATCAGCCTGGCCGCCTAAAACTGCCTGGATAGCGGTATTATTAGCGCCGAGGGTTTTAACCGATGCTCCTGGGTTAATAACAATTTTACCACCTGGCCCTCTCGCACTTACTGCGGTTGCCTGATGAGTGATAATTTGCGTATTTCCACTGACAGTCGCTAAAGATGATCCATTACCATTCAGTTCAGAAGAGACTAGCGCAGTACCCGCCCCGAATGTTTCCAGGGTACTGTCGATGATATCAAATTGAGTATTTGCACTATTTGTTGTTTCAACGAAGACCGCAGCGGCAGAGGCTCCACCGGTACTGGCGTATGAGCCGGTCATGCTCCCTCGTGAACCATTTGCTATTTGTAAAGCACTGGCACTTGAGCCAAGATAAGCACCTGTTGTTGTCAATCTAGAGTTATTGATAATTACTGAACTATTATTAGCAGCTATACCCTTGCCACCGGCACCTGTTGCTGAAATGGTACTGTTATTTAATGAAATTTGGCTATTAGAGACCAGTGACAGGCCGGAGGCATTTGCCCCTGAAACTGAAATATTTGCGTCATTCAAGTTAACACTGGCACCAGTTTGCGCATACACGCCGTGTGAGCCAGTCCCTGTAGTGGTTAATGTACTTCCGTGTAAAAAATCGACACGTGAGCCTGCCCCAGAAGCATATAAAGTATCAGCGGCATTACCCCCAGTCGTTAATGTGATATCACCGTCAGCAATTAATACGCCACCATTTGATACCGTTGCTGCATGCCCAGAAAAATCGTTAATCAAGCCAGTATCTACTACTGTCCCATCAGGGGCATTTACAGTTGTGCCATTTACTATAATTTGGGAAAAAGCAGGCGTTGTTATTGATGTAAAGGCAATAGCGATTAGAGTTTTTTTAAAGGCAGGCATATTATATCTCTCATTTTTTTAAGTAAAAATCTGTTTATTAACAAGTGGTTATGTTATTGGTGTTTTTAATGTAATTGAACCGTTCTCGATAACCATTTTTACTTTAGTAAATATGGAGTGTAGGCTACGCCACAGTGTATTTAATATTATATGGCATACTAATGATTGAGTTTTTATATCATGCTGTGATTATAGCTATAATTTATTTTGTTAAATATAGGATATGATACATATCGCTGTAGGAATTTTCTTGATTTGTTTTTTTGTAAAATGACATGGAAAATTTCTTTAGTATTATTTAACTAAATGATTAACATTTCATATCTACGAGGGGAAACCTATTTTTGTATCTAATGGGGGGATACTCTGGCGTTGACGTATTTTAACACTTATCCATTTGAGTTTTGTAGGAGAGTGAGCCAAGAACAATGTCTTCTAACTGAAAATAGACATTGTTGAGCATCAATGCTTAACGTCCTCTCAACTTGTCATTTTAAACGTAAATTATCTTATTAAAAATACAAAAACAAATGAGGAAACTATAGATGCGATAAATATAGAGATGCCGATTAGTATATCAGTCATGAGATCATTCATAATGAATCCCTGTTAAAATCACTCTAGCCTATTTTAATTTACGAATATATTGTCAACTTAGCGGCATTAGCATCCACACTATGCACCAGCGAGTAATCATAAACACCCTCCACGATCATGCTATTTTGAAAGCTCACTGTTAGAGCCAAAGCCATTAAACTTAATCAGCTCGAAACCATTTAGTGTCTTTTCACCACGATAACTAAGGTTATTTAACCTATCCGCTGTTATCTAATGGTGCTAACGTGCGATCACATAGGCTGCACATTAAACAGTATCAATTAAACAGACAGTTTGATTAAACTTTATTTAAAACTAAAATAGCCTACAGTTTTATACGTGATAGTTATGATTAACATCAGCTGTGTGGAGGATTTGAATAGTAAGAAATACTAAAATGTTAACACAGTTATAGGATTGGAAAAATAACGAGTCGTCACTCACCGATCTCATTATCTCCAGTTCCTATTATTTGATAAAAAATCACAGGGATCCCAATGTGTTTATATTGCTACTTTAGATGGAATAGTTAAATTTATTTTGCTGGAATAGTTAATTATAATTTTTTAAGTTATACCAGCGTTTATTTAAGTTCCCCTGTATTGATTGACAGATGGATTAGCCACATCAATCAATAGGGCAACGCGTCGTGTTTATACGTCCCTTATTGTAATCAGAGAGTGAATAATTAAAAACTCATCACTATATTAACCATTGTTGCTGCATGTAGATCTCCTGCTTTGGCTCAAAATGGAGACTTTTATGAACCTAATGCTTCTGCATCACAAACCAGTGTAAATGATGGTTTTATTGCATATGGCTTTCAATGTAACATCTGATAAACTGGAGCATCTCTTTATCTGGCAGGTTAATCGATACGCTAATTTCATGGTCGATATTTTCTGGGTATTATTATCCTCTGGAACCTACGCTGGTATTGCAAATAGGGTATCAACTGCCATAAACGCCAGATAATGTTCGCAGTACGTGCTACTGCGAGGGGGGAGATATTCTACGCTTAATCAATATGCCAATGAAATTGGTAGGAAATGTTAATGTCCACTTGAGGAGTTCAATGTGTCTTTGAGCAAAAATTACTTATATCAGGCTGGAGCTACCCAGGTAAGATGGGCTAGCGAGTTATTTTCGGCCTCTATTTTATTATTTTGTGGACTAATACTCTATTCAGTTAATTTGTGCGCGGCACAATCTCTTCCCCATAACGACTTACTCACTAAACCCGGCGATGTTATTCAAATTAAGCTCAGTGAGTTGCATCCGACCCAAATAACCGTAGGTAAGCTCCAGATTGCAGGTGATTTGGCTGATTATGCTAGCGATTCAAAGCACTTATTCAACGATTTGTGTAAAGTTCAAGGGGCAGGGAAACTGGCTAAATATAGCCTGTCATCAACACCGAAAGATCCCACTTCATATACCTGTAAACAGGCTATAGGAACCAATAAAGCTGATATGAACACGGTTGATATCGGACCAATGGGGAAACTTTACCTGACTGATGGTCATCATGCATTTAACAGCTTTTGGGATGCACCCGGTGGTGGCGGTGATGTGACCTTAAGCGTACTGGTCGGGCAGAATATAAGCCGTGACAACGACGGAACGTTATTTACTCAAGCTCAGTTCGAACAACAGATGACTGAACTTAAACATTTTCTCCCTATTGATGCCGAGGGGAAACCAATTACGTTCTCTCAATTGCCTGCAACCCTGGGCACGAGTGCTTTTCAGGACGATCCATATCGCTCAATACTCTATTATCTACGCGGTATATCTTACGATAAGTCTGATAAAAATCTTAACCCTGAAACGGGTAAGCCTTATAAAGAAATACCTTTCCTCGAGTTTTATTGGGGACAGCTATTACGCAGTAAGATGGATTTAAAACGTTATAATTTGCATAAGCAAGATGACTATATCAAGGCTCTGGAAGACGCAGCAACCCTGATGGTGAATGTACCCAAGCAGCAACTGATAGGGCATTCAGGTCAAACGGCAAGAGCTTTAGGCCAGTTGAACAGCATTGATGAAAAGCGTTTAGATAAACTGGCGAAATCAGATTCTAAATTAGCGAAGGCACTTAATTATCAGTCAACTAACTGAGTTATAAAAATAAGATCTTTGTTGAATAAATCGAACTTTTAGCCCTAATCAGGTTTGGATCACCACATTTCTGATGATATTGCAGTATCTCGTGGCAAAACAAAGGTTCGATATCATCCATTGGACAGCTTACAACAAGGCGCTCATCAGTCGCGGCTTGCTAACATTCTGGCTGGATGAGTCGGTCATCTAGACTTGGTGTCGATAGGAACAGGTGAGTTCGGTTGATATGGGGATGAGAATAATAAAAATAACGGAAAGATTTCAGCTGGCCCTGCCGGGCAGGGCCAAACCGTTTAGCACGAGATCAACTTAAATCGACATCCTTATGCCCGAAAAGCCACGTCAGGATAAACCCGGAAATATACGAAATAACCAGACCAGCCACATACACCAGCATCCCGGCGAAAATACCTTGGGCTGATGTCATCAGAGGAATAGATACCAAGCCAGATGGGCCAAACACGGTATTCAGGCCCACCGGTAATCCCAACCAGGCAACAAGGCCAATAAAGAAGCCGCCGACAGCACCGCCTAAACATGCGGTAATAAAAGGCTTCAGGCGTGGTAACGTTACGCCATAAATAAGCGGCTCACCGATCCCCAGTAGCCCAGGGAAAATAGCCCCTTTAATCTGTGTCCGCAGGACTGAACCTTTTGGCGAACGAGCATAAAGTGCCAGTGCCGCACCCACCTGACCGGCACCCGCCATGGCCAGAATAGGGAATAATGAGTTAAATCCTTGTGCATCCATTAAGGCGAAATAGACCGGAACAAACCCTTGGTGGATACCAAACACTACTGCAATCAGGAATAACCCTGCCAGAATGGCAGTACCAAACGGGTTACCATTCAAATGCATAAACAGCCATGACATCCCCTTAAACAGCTCGCCACCCACTGGCATGATAACAACGAAAGTGATTGCTCCTGTAGCGAGTAACGTTATCGCCGATGTCAGGATCATATCCAGATTATCAGGGATAAAACGGCGCACCTGTCGCTCAATCCATGCGCCCAAGATACAGGCCAACAGAACCCCAATGATATTGCCGCGCGGGTCAATTGCCAGACCAAAGAAGTTTTCCATGCCACCGTAGTAGCCGACGGTACCTTCCGGCACATAGCGTAAAATAAATAGCGAAGCGATAATTGCGCCGTTGACCCCCGTCCCACCAAAGGCTTGCTGCGTATTAAAGCCAATCAGAATGCTAAGGAAAGTGAACAAGCCGATGCTAAATACTTTCATGTATGCAATCAGTGCCGCCAGCCATGGAGACTGAATAACGCCGTCCAATGCCAGTGTCTGCTGGAGTAATGTTGCTATCCCCAATAGTAATCCTGCGGCAATGAACCCTGGAATGAGTGGGGTAAAAATGGTGGCGAATTTGGCCAGAAAACTATGAACAGCGCTTTTTTGTTTCGCTTTCATTTGCTGTTTTGTCTGGCTGGCTAGCACCTGCAAATCAACATCCTGAGCACTTTCATGTCCCTGCTGCGGTTCAGAACCCAGGAGCTTGTTCATCATCTCGCTGGCGGTCTGGGCTTTGCCCGGCCCGAGAATGATTTGCAGTTGATCATCGCTGTTCACCACCCCCATCACTCCAGGGATTTTTTTCAGGTCGTCATGTTGTATCAGTTGACGGTCTTTTAAGGTGAGACGGAGCCTTGTCATGCAGTTTCCGCAGACAATGATATTTTTACTCCCGCCCGTGAAGAGTAAAATTTGGTCTATCGTAGTGCCGGTTATTTTCGCCATAGTTATACTTTAATCTCCTGTAGCGCTTTACCGATAAATCCCTTATTTTTGTTAAGGATAGCGCTAGCTTCCTCAGCAGACATACCACTTAGGATCATCATAATGGCTGTTTTACAGTGTCGGTTGTACTCATTTCACTATTTTGATTACAGGAAATAGCCACTACGCTAGTGCCAACATGGCGTGCATAGGCCATAGCCCCCAATACATAAGGTGTGCGGCTACTTGCTGCAATGCCCACTAACACATCACGTGCATTAAAATTGAGGTTATGCAGGTATTGTTCACCCATTTTGCGGCTATCTTCTGCATTTTCAACTGCCTGTAAAATAGCAGTATTACCGCCAGCGATCAGCCCTACGACCATTTCTCGCAGCGTACCATAAGTTGGCGGGCATTCGCTCGCATCCAACATCACCAAGCGACCAGAAGTGGCTGCCCCACAGTAAATTAATCTGCCACCTTGCGCGAAAGCAGTACCTCTTTTTTGTTTTTATTATTTTGGATGGGTTGGCTAACCCCCGAGCTGCTCTTCAAAAAACGAATACACGGCTATTCTGGTAATAACTCATCCACAATATAAGGACATTGCTCATGAAGAGAGGTGTCTCCGCCGCACAAATCATCAATATGTCGAAAGATCTCTAAAATTGAATAGTTTGTTTGCGCGGGATGCTTACAGGGGGAAATCTATTGAAATCGTGTCAGTAATGGATAGGGAGTCGGAGCGGAAATAGAGCAGAATCCAGATACGAAAAAGCCCCGCTTTGCAGCGAGGCCTTATAAATAGTGGTGCCCGGACTCGGAATCGAACCAAGGACACGGGGATTTTCAATCCCCTGCTCTACCGACTGAGCTATCCGGGCAACGGGGCGCATTAAACCGTATTGGCCGCTGATCGTCAACGAATTTATGGTTTAAAACCACTAAAACTGTACTGACTGCTCTCTTTTCAGACAAAAGAACCAGAAATTATCTCAGGGCAGCGATAAAACTTAGTGGTAAATTACTTAACCCAGTGCGCCATTTTTACGGCATTGCGCGACTTCCAATACATCTTCAGCCAGGCGCTTGGCAATTTCAACATCGACGAGTTGACGTTTAACCAGCAGTTTGCTCAAACAACCTTCCAGAATCAGTTCCATCTGTTGTGCAACCATAGCTGCATCATCAGCGTCCATCTCTTGCAACAGCTCTTGGGTATAGAGTAGTGAGGCCTGTTTCTGCTGTTCAGCCAACTGGTGGATCGGGTGTTCATTATCGGGATAGAAACTGCATGCAGCAATAAATAAGCAACCGGGGTAACGCTGATTCTGCACTTGCTCACCTAGCGTCTGGTAACGCGCCAGTAACTTTTGTTTGGGTGATAAGGTCTCGTCCAGTTGCAATTGTCGCCGCCAGGTATCTATCTGCTGGCCATGAAAGCGCAGACAGTCATACAACAAAGCTTCACGATCCGGCCAGAAACGGGCCAGATCACTGACTTCAACTGACACCTCTTTTGCCAGCATCTCCAGCGTGGTGTTTGCCAGTCCTTGCTGCTCCAATAGATTGAGCGCACTGCTTAAAACTTGTTCACGTTGCACGTTGCTCTCCTCCAACCTCTTATCTGGCAAGTGTGGTTTACCACCGCCTATGGTGCAAATAGTCTATACCCTGCGTACTGATTAATAGACATCGGCAGGTATGGACATTTTCTGCCAGCAGACTCTGTACCTTATCATTACTACGGCGACATTTTTCTAACTCTTTACCCTTTAGTTGTTTGTTAATTTATAACGACAAAATCACCGCACGATTTTTGCTATTTAGCAGTCTGTGAAGCAGGGCGCATTTTATTGTGCATCTGCCTATAACGATTGGTGAATAACTCATGATTCCTGTTCTTTTGCCTGATGGTTTATTGGAACGGGGTTTCTATAATGATCATCGTGAACCGTAAATAGAAAAAATCTTACAAAACAGGCGCAAAATTAACGACTAACACCCACTGCCGTGTGCGCTGGCAACCTGAATTGCATCACGTCCTGCATCGAGCCGTCGTTCCATCCGGGCGTTCAATTATAAGGATCGAAAATGAGTCTGCAAAATTATCCTAATCAGTTCCGCCGCAACCTACAACAAGGGCAAACCCTTATTGGTTGCTGGAGTGCACTGGCAAATCATATTTCAGCCGAAGTGCTGGGCCTGGCGGGTTTTGACTGGTTGGTTCTGGACGGTGAACATGCGCCGAACGATGTTACGACGTTTATTCCACAACTCATGGCGCTGAAAGGCAGTAATAGCGCACCGGTTGTACGTGCGCCCTGTAATGAACCCATCATTATAAAACGCTTATTGGATATCGGTTTTTATAACTTCCTGATCCCGTTTGTTGAAAGCGAAGCAGAAGCCATACGTGCGGTTGCCTCAACCCGTTATCCACCGGCGGGGATCCGCGGGGTTTCTGTGTCTCATCGCGGTAACAATTACGGCACCGTACCCGACTACTTTGCCACCATCAACGACAACATCACCGTACTGGTGCAAATCGAAAGCCAGCAAGGGGTGGATAATATTGATGCTATCGCCGCCGTTGATGGGGTGGACGGTATTTTTGTTGGACCGGGCGATCTGTCGGCGGCACTGGGTTATCTGGGGCAGCCCAATCATCCCGAAGTACAAAAAGTGATTCGTCATATTTTTGATCGCGCTAAAGCACAGGGTAAGCCGAGCGGCATTTTGGCGCCAGTTGAAGCTGATGCCCGCCGTTATCTCGAATGGGGGGCAACCTTTGTCGCTGTTGGCAGTGATTTGGGCGTATTTCGTAGCGCGACTCAGGCGTTATGCGACAAATTTAAAAAATAACCATCAGTCTGTTTTGACAGCTTAGTACTGCCGCGTTGACGGCCTTCCGACTTAATTGAGGAGTAATAAATGAAAATCGGCTTTATTGGTTTAGGGATTATGGGAAAACCAATGAGTAAAAATCTGCTGAAAGCGGGCTACTCATTAACAGTCCTCGATCGTAATGCTGCGGTGCTGGATGAATTGATCACGGCTGGCGCGCGTACGGCAACGACACCAAAAGCGCTGGCAGCAGAATGCGATATCATCATTACCATGCTACCTAATTCGCCTCATGTAAAAGAAGTGGTACTGGGTGAAAACGGTGTTATTGAAGGTGCTAAACCGGGTTCTGTGCTGATTGATATGAGTTCGATTGCACCGCTGGTTAGCCGTGAAATCAGTGAAGCGCTGGCACTAAAGCAGGTTGCAATGTTGGACGCGCCAGTCAGTGGTGGTGAGCCAAAAGCTATCGATGGCACCTTGTCAGTGATGGTGGGTGGTGATAAAGCGGTATTCGAGAGCTGTTTCGAGGTGATGAAAGCCATGGGGGGATCGGTGGTGCATACTGGTGATATTGGTGCTGGTAATGTGACTAAACTGGCCAATCAGGTGATTGTCGCACTGAATATTGCCGCGATGTCTGAAGCCTTGGTGCTGGCAACTAAGGCGGGAGTGAACCCTGATCTGGTATTCCAAGCGATCCGTGGTGGTCTGGCAGGCAGTACCGTGTTGGAAGCCAAGGCACCGATGGTGATGGATCGTAACTTCAAACCAGGCTTCCGTATCGATCTACATATCAAAGACTTAGCTAATGCCCTCGACACCTCACATGGCGTCGGTGCTCAGTTGCCCCTGACCGCAGCCGTGATGGAGATGATGCAGGCGCTGAAAGCTGATGGTTTGGGCACCGCTGACCACAGTGCATTGGCGTGTTATTACGAGAAATTGGCTAAAGTTGAAGTCACTCGTTAATCGGTGGCACCGGTGCCTGCGGGTGCCGGGCTACTGGGTAACAGGGCTATACTGGTAAGCATTCCGTTATCCTGAGCGGCCGGTTTATAACGTCGGAGCCTGTGCGGTATTGGATAGCTCATGAGATTGAATCATTTATGAAAATAGTCATCGCCCCAGACTCTTATAAAGAAAGCTTATCTGCGCTGGATGTTGCGGTGCAGATTGAAGCGGGTTTTCGCACTCAATTTCCCGATGCACAATATATCAAATTGCCGGTCGCGGATGGTGGTGAAGGTACCGTTGAGGCCATGGTCTCGGCCACCACTGGCCGGATTATTCAGGTCAATGTGACCGGCCCGTTAGGTGACGAAGTTGCGGCTTTTTACGGAATATCCGGTGATGAAAAATCGGCTTTTATTGAAATGGCGGCCGCCAGCGGGCTAGAGCTGGTTCCACCAGAACTGCGCAACCCACTGAAAACCACCTCCTACGGTACCGGCGAATTGATTTGTAATGCGCTGGATCAGGGGGTCAAACATATAATTATCGGCATCGGTGGCAGTGCCACCAATGATGGCGGTGCGGGCATGGTGCAAGCGCTGGGTGTCAAACTGCTGGATAAGCAGGGTAAGCAGATTGGTTTTGGCGGCGGGAAGCTGGCTGAACTGGATGTTATTGATATCTCAGGACTGGATCCGCGGATTAAGCAGTGCCAAATCGATGTTGCTTGTGATGTCACCAATCCACTGACTGGCAGTGAAGGGGCATCGGCTATTTTTGGGCGGCAGAAAGGGGCGACACCTGAGATGGTTAGCCAACTGGATGACGGTTTGCAGCATTATGCAGGTATCATTAAACGTTATCTTGATATTGATGTTGACCAGGTTGAAGGCGCTGGCGCGGCGGGTGGTTTAGGCGCGGCATTACTGGCGTTTTGCGGTGCAACCTTAAGTCCCGGTATTGATATTGTTACCGATGCTCTTGGTCTGGACGCTTTGGTTAGGGACGCGACATTTGTTATTACCGGCGAAGGGCGCATTGATAGCCAAACCATTCACGGCAAAGTGCCGATTGGTGTCGCGAGAGTTGCCAAACGTTATAATAAGCCAGTGATTGGTATTGCCGGTAGCCTGACAGATGATGTTGATGTGGTGTATGAGCATGGTCTGGATGCGGTATTCAGCGTGATCTACAGTATCTGTACTCTGGAGCAGGCACTGGATAATGCGGCAGCTAATGTGTTTATGACCGCACGCAATATTGCCGCCACGCTGGCGATGGGGATGGCTGTCGGTAAATCAGCGCAAGAAAGTAAATAACACGCTTTTGGTCATAACCATCCACCGGTAAATCTCTATCAGGGCTAACGATTGATTGGCCCTGATTTCCTCGTTGGCGCTCAACTTTGCCAGCAACATGCCCCCGGTCTTGCCATTTATGTGACCCGTCCCTCAACTCTCTTTCTTTGTGGTGTGAATTGGGCGTTTGTCCAATGTATTCCCCTTCCAGACCTCATATGCTGGTGCATCAGCCCAGACTGAGGCCCATTCATGAGTGTATATAATCTTGACCCCCGGCTAGCCCAGGATATTGTTACCCGTACCATGAAGATCATTGATACCAATATTAATGTGATGGATGGTAAAGGGCGGATCATTGGTAGTGGTGATGAAGAGCGCCTTGGCGAACTGCATGAAGGGGCGCTCTTGTCGCTGTCTCATGGCCGGATTGTCGATATCGATGAAGCTGTTGCTCGCCAGTTGCACGGGGTGAGGCCAGGGATCAACCTGCCATTGCGCCTTGAGGGCGAAATCGTGGGGGTGATTGGCCTAACCGGCAACCCGGGGCAACTACGTCAATATGGCGAACTGGTGTGCATGGCAGCAGAGATGATGATGGAGCAGGCGCGGTTGGTGCATCTGCTGGCGCAGGATAGCCGTCTGCGTGAAGAGTTGGTATTGAACTTGATCCGCACCGAAGAGATATCACCGGCACTGATTGAATGGGCGCAGCGCCTTGGGGTGGATATCAATGAACCACGGGTCGTAGCCGTGGTGGATGTGGACAGCGGCCAGTTGAGTGTCGACAGTGCTATGTCGGAATTACAAGAGCTGCAAACCCTGTTGACGACGCCAGAGCGCAATAATCTGATTGCGATTGTTTCACTGACTGAGATGGTGGTGCTTAAACCGGCGCTAAATAGCCATGGCCGCTGGGATGCTATTGATCACCGGCGGCGTATGGAGTCTTTGCTGTCGCGCATGACTGAGCGGGGCCGCTTGCGAGTGCGCCTGTCGCTTGGCAATTTCTTTACCGGGCCGGGCAGTATTGCGCGCTCATACCGTACCGCTCGTACTACCATGGCGGTCGGTAAGCAACGGATGCCGGAGCAACGCAGCTATTACTATCAGGATTTGGTGTTACCGGTATTGCTTGATAGTTTGCGTGGTGGCTGGCAGGCCAATGAATTAGCCTTACCACTGGCTAAATTACGGGCGATGGACAGTAACGGTCTGTTGCGGCGCACTCTGGCCTGCTGGTTCCGTAATAACGTGCAGCCAACGGCTACTGCCAAAGCGTTATTTATTCATCGCAATACCCTGGAGTATCGGTTGAATCGTATTTCCGAACTGACCGGTTTAGATTTAGCGAACTTTGATGATCGCTTGCTGCTGTATGTGGCGCTTCAATTGGGCGAGCAGGAGTAGAGATAGATGTGATAGCAAGAAGAGCAGGCCGAGTGAGTGTCACCCGGCCTGATGATTCACTGATACTTAGGTCACTGGTGCCGGATTAAACACCGCCAAGGCATTGCGCAGCCCCCATTGATCGGACCACGTCCGTTTGCGGTCACTGGCAATATCCAGAATAAATTCAAATAATTGCTGACCAACCTCTTCAATAGTGGCATCACCTGTCGCAATGGTTCCGGCATCGATATCCATCAGGTCATGCCAGCGGTTAGCCAGATCAGTGCGGGTTGCCATTTTGATTACCGGCACTGCCGCCAGACCATAAGGGGTGCCGCGCCCGGTGGTAAATACCTGAACGGTAATACCAGATGCTAACTGTTGCGTGCCGCAGACAAAATCACTGGCTGGGGTGGCTGCAAAAATCAGCCCACGCTTGGTGGGGCGCTGCCCCGGTGAAAGCACTTCCACAATGGCGCTGCGGCCGGATTTGGCAATGGAACCGAGTGCTTTTTCCACGACGTTTGCCAATCCGCCCTTTTTATTCCCAGGTGAAGGGTTGGCGCTACGATCGGTTTTGCCGGTTTCGAGATAGTCGTCGTACCATTTCATCTCTTCCAGTAACCTTCTGCCAACCTCCTCGTTAATCGCCCGCGGGGTTAACAGATGGATAGCATCACGCACTTCCGTGACTTCAGAGAACATGACGGTTGCGCCGCAACGCACCAGTAAGTCCGAAGCATAGCCCACTGCAGGGTTGGCGGTTACGCCAGAAAAAGCGTCACTGCCACCGCATTGCATACCGACCACCAATTCAGAGGCCGGGCAGGTTTCACGTTGGCGCATATTCAGGCGTTGCAGGTGCTTTTCCGCCACTTGCAGAATGTCATCGACCATGGAACGGAAGCCGACGTGTTTCTCATCCTGCAAGCGCACGATATTGCTTTCATCCAGTGAGATAACCTGCACGTCAGGTGTCCCTTCCAGCAGCCGCTCGGGTTGGAGCTTTTCACAACCGAGACCGACGACCATCACTTCGCCACCAAAATTGGGGTTAAGGGCCAAGTTATGAATAGTGCGAATGGGCACTACCGCTGCTGGGGCATTGATTGCCACTCCACAGCCATATAAGTGATTCAGTGCAACTACGCCATCGACATTGGGATATTTGGGTAGTAGGGTGCGCTCAATGATATTGACCACATAATCCACCACGCCAGCGACGCAATGTACGCTGGTGGTAATCGCGAGTAGGTTTTTGGTCCCGACACTGCCGTCAGCGTTGCGATAGCCCTCAAAGGTATAACCTTCCAGTGGTGGCAGAGCCTCGGGGACTGCGGTGGCAAGGGGTAAGGTCTCCAGTGCAGGTGCGGCAGGTAATTCAACCAACGATTCATCTATCCAGCCGCCGCGAGCGATATCCCGCACTGCCAGACCAATCACCTCAGCATAACGAATGATTGGGCCGCCTTTAGGAATATCGACCAAAGCCACTTTATGGCCTTGTGGCACATGCTCAATAAGTTCAAGGCCACATTTAAACCGGGTGCCAGCACATAGGCCATTGTTATTAACCACAATGGCAACATTATCCGCGTCCTGTACTTTAATATAAAGCGGGTTGTCTACAGGACTATTACAAGTGCTCATAATATTTCCCTTATATACCCTTTAATTTTTTTTGGGTACGATAATTATGTTGATAACATAACTGTTATTTTTATCAATACAGCCATTATTTGTCTTAAACATAATGCTCACTAGCTTGTAAATAAGTATACGCCGCTAAAAAGAGCAAGGCATTGTGCGGATGACCTAGATGCTAATGGGTTTAGTGTCTATTTTTGTTCGCAAGCCCAAAAGCAGGTGAGCATTATCACGAAAAGGTCATTTATCGCCGACATACTTTGACATTAAAAACGCATATAAAAAAAGCCCTTCGACAAAGGGCTATGTTAAAAAGGGGTACGCGGGCTTTTATTATGCTGATGCTTTGATATCAAATGAGGCTATGCCAATATTAATAACAGAGGCGATATTGCGAGAAGCAGTTCTGATATTTTCAGTTGCCTGAGAGAGTGCATCGTCAAGTGTACAAATATGGTAAATAATACTGAAAATAGCATCAACACCATGTTGATGAACAATGTTGGCATCGGTAGCCAGGCTGCCGGCAATACCAATCACTGGTTTATTGTATTTTTTGGCTAATCGAGCGACACCGACCGGGACTTTGCCATTGATACTTTGGCTGTCTATCCGGCCTTCACCGGTCAGAACGAAATGACAGTCTTTGATATAGGTTTCCAGGTCTAATGCTTCCGCGACTATCTCCACGCCCTGGCGCAACTCTGCACCGCAAAATGCTAACAATGCGGCCCCCATACCGCCAGCGGCCCCCGCGCCGGGTATCCTATCTACGTCTATTCCCAGATATTGTTTAACCATCTGCGCGTAATGGACCAGGTTATTATCCAGTATCACAATTATTGCGGCCGTAGCCCCCTTCTGTGGGCCAAAAATAGCGGAAGCACCTTGCTCACCGGTCAGCGGATTGGTCACATCACAAGCGACTTCAATGCGGCAATCTTTAAGGCGTGGGTCCAGCTGCGACACATCTATCGAGGCAATGTTATGTAAACTGCCGCCACCAAAATCAATCTCTGCGCCGTAGGCGTTACGCAATTTGGCTCCTAGCGCCTGTACCATACCTGCACCGCCATCGTTGGTGGCACTGCCACCGATACCGATAATAATATGACGCACGCCTGTTTGCAGCGCCGCACGGATTAATTCACCGGTACCGTAGGAGGTAGTGTTTAACGGGTTCCTCAATTCGGGAGGGACCAATTCCAGTCCGCTGGCCGCTGCCATCTCAATAAAAGCCGACTTCCTATCACCTGATAATCCCCAGAAAGCCTGGATTTTATTACCCAGCGGCCCGGTAACATCAGTCATGATTTTTTGGCCGCCGGTTGCGCTGATCATGGCGTCGACAGTGCCTTCACCACCATCAGCCACGGGGATCTTGATGTATTCAGCATAAGGGAATATTTCTCTAAAACCTTGTTCAATAGCCTGAGCTACTGCTATTGCCGATAAACTTTCTTTATAAGAGTCTGGTGCGATGACTATTTTCATTAGGTGTCCTGTCGCTATATTTCAAACAACAAGTGCCCCATAAGAGGCACCTATTGTTATTCCCTTAAGATGTTTTCAATTCCAGACGTTTGATATCGCCTACAACAAATAAGTAGCAGAACATAGCCATAATGGCAGAGCATCCAACAAAGATTAATGCGGCATTAAAGGAGTGTAATTCTTTCACCAGATAACCGATAACCAGCGGTGTGACAATAGAGGCGACGTTACCAAATACGTTAAATAATCCGCCACATAAACCAACAATTTCTTTTGGTGCGGTATCAGCAATAACTGGCCAGCCCAATGCACCGAAACCTTTACCAAAGAAGGCCAATGCCATCAGTGCGACCACCACTACGTCACTATCGACGTAGTTACACAGAATAATGCTTGATGCCAATAACATACCTAACACGATAGGGACTTTACGGGCAAAAGTCAGAGAGTGACCACGTTTAATGAGTGAGTCAGAGAATACGCCACCTAATACACCACCGGCAAATCCGCACAATGCCGGGATAGAGGCCACCATCCCCACTTTTAAAATAGACATCCCTTTATCTTGTACTAAATAAATGGGGAACCAGGTTAGGAAGAACCAGGTAATGGTATTAATAAAGTATTGACCAAAGAAGACACCTAACATCATTCGGCTAGCCAATAATTGCTTCAGATAATCTAATTTAGGACCGCTTTTATGACCGTCAGGTTTCTTGTGGTCCATATCGACAACAGCACCACCTTGTTTTATGTATTCAAGTTCAGATGCAGACATACCCGGGTGATCGGTCGGGTTATGGATAAATTTAACCCAGGCAATGGTTAATACGAAACCTAGCCCGCCCATCACAGTAAATACATGCTGCCAGCCCCAGGCAAAGGTTAAATAACCTAATAACGGAGAGAAAAGGGCCAGAGAGAAGTATTGTGCAGAGTTAAAAATGGCTGAAGCGGTGCCTCTTTCTTTGGTTGGAAACCAGGCCGCGACAATTCTGGCGTTAGCCGGGAAAGAGGGGGCTTCAGAGAAACCTAACATAAAGCGCATGATAAACATGGAGATAGCGGCATACGCTATCGGGAACATGTCGACAAACCCTTGCGTAAAGGTAAATAACGACCAGAAGAACAGGCTATAGGTGTAGACCCGCTTGGAGCCGTAGCGGTCTAATAACCAACCACCCGGTATTTGCATTAGCAGGTAAGCCCAACCAAAGGCTGAGAAGATATAACCCATTGCAACAGCATCTAATTGCAATTCTTTTGCCACTTCGGTGCCTGCAATTGACAATGTTGCCCGGTCAGCATAGTTAATTGCAGTCACAATAAAGATAATCAATAATATTATATATCGGACGTGGGTCCGTTTTTCAGTCACAGCGGCTTCCAGACTCATTTTTATACCCTCTATAATCATTATTTAGGTTGCCGCATTTAAATTCGTTATGAATGAGATGCAATAACCTATTTTTTATTTGGTGTTATATAAATAAAAAAATCAATTTTCATAAATGTCTTCGTTAGCGCCAGATACATTATATGGAGCGGAGAAATAATTCGCATTGTGCATAGGCCCAAAAAAATGCGGCTAAATTATTTAATTGTTGTGTGGCTGTACAGCGAAGTGGGGTTATCATCACAAATACCCGTCGGACTTGAGGTTGCGACGGTGCGAGCGGTCTTACCGCAACAGCAACTAGTTTGGTTATATCCCAATGAGATTATTTTTAATCCTGATAATAAACTGATCTAGATCAAAATTATCTTTAGTATTCAGATGGGGTAAATAAACATCTAATTAACATTGTCCGAGTTAAATCTCTTTATTATTGTAAATAACTGGGTAAAATAACTGTGCTTAATCGATTCTTCCCGCTATTTATTACTCTTTATCTTCGTGCATTTGCCTATTTAATTATCCCGAAATATCAGCAATGGCACGATTCTTTTGCATTAAAAATTAATTGTAATAATACAATATTATAGACACTATGTTTGTAAGGTTAATGATTTGATAGAGTTGTGAATAGTTGTTGCAAATAATAATTATTTATCCGGCAATGGCGTGACTTCTGGGAAGAAATAAGATGAATCCATTTATTGTGGCTGACGCCGAAAGTTGTATTGGCTGTCGGAGCTGTGAAGTAGCTTGTGTGGTCGCTCATCATGAGGGGACATTCCCTGATAAACCTGACTATTTCACACCTCGGGTGAAAGTATTTAAAGGTAACCAAAGTGCCACTGCGGTCTTTTGTCACCATTGTGAAGATGCCCCTTGTGCCAGCACTTGCCCGAATGGTGCCATCGTTGAGTTAAATAACAGTGTTCAGGTTATTCAGGAAAAATGTATCGGCTGCAAAACCTGCATGATCGCCTGCCCGTTTGGCATGATGACGGTGGTGACCGAGACGGTACAACCTGCGAGTCATCGTCTGGCCGATGCCTATCAACGTACTGAAGCACAGAAATGCGACCTTTGTATTGATCAGCCTGATGGCCCTGCTTGTATCAAAACCTGTCCGACGCAGGCCCTGACACTGGTTGATCAACATTATCTACTCCGGCAACAGCAGCAAAAGCGCCAGCGCACCGCATTGAATGAGCACAATGGCCGTTTGTTCAGTAGTGCTACTTCTGCTGGCGCGGCGCACTCATTCAGCCCACTGAGCAAAAATATTCGTGATGTGGCACCGGTTAATCTATTGCAGCGGCCACGAACACCGCGCCTTGAGCCTAAAAAAATCCCACTGGCGGAGCGTAAGGCAAGTTTTGCCGAGATCTATCTGCCGTTCACCGAAGGCCAAATCCATGAGCAGGCTGAACGTTGTTTAAATTGCGGTGATAAAACCATCTGTCAGTGGACCTGCCCGCTACATAACGCTATCCCGAAATGGATTTCATTGGCTCATCAGGGCCGTATTCATGAAGCAGCTGAGTTATCCCACCAAACCAGTAGTTTGCCAGAGATATGTGGCCGAGTTTGCCCGCAGGACCGTTTGTGTGAACAAGCTTGTACTTTAAACGACCACGATGGCGCAGTGACGATTGGTCAGATTGAACGGCATATTACGGAAACGGCATTAGCCACCGGCTGGCGGCCGGATATGTCGCAAGTCAAACCCACGGGTAAACGTGTTGCTATCATCGGTGCAGGGCCTGCGGGGTTAGGGTGTGCGGATATTCTGGTCCGTAACGGCATTACACCGGTGGTGTTTGATCGTTATCCCGAAATCGGTGGTTTGTTAACCTTTGGTATTCCGGCATTCAAATTAGAGAAAGGTGTGATGACCCGTCGGCGTGAGATTTTTAGCGAGATGGGTGTCGAGTTCTGCCTAAATACCGAGATTGGGCGGGATATCACCATGGAGAGCCTGCTTAGTGATTTCGATGCCCTATTCCTCGGCGTGGGAACATACCGTTCAATGCGCTCCGGGTTGGAAAATGAGGATGCTCAAGGGGTTTACGATGCTTTGCCATTCCTGATCGGCAATACCCAACACCTGATGGGGTACGCGGGCAGTGGTGCTCACCCTTATGTCAGCATGGAAAACCAACGGGTAGTGGTTTTGGGCGGCGGCGATACTGCGATGGATTGTGTGCGTACGTCGTTGCGCCATGGTGCTAGCAGCGTGATTTGTGCTTACCGCCGTGATGAAAAGAACATGCCTGGCTCCAAGCGAGAGGTGAAAAATGCGCGCGAGGAGGGGGCCGAATTTATGTTCAATCTTCAGCCACAAAAGATTGAGGTGGATGAACAGGGGCAGGTTACTGGTATCAAAATGGTTCGCACTGAAATGGGGCAGGCAGATGCTAAAGGGCGGCGGCAGGCCCGCCCAATCACCGGCTCCGAGCACATTATTCCGGCCGACGCGGTGATTATGGCCTTTGGTTTTAGCCCGCACCGTATGTCGTGGCTGGCAGAACACAATGTGGTGCTGGATAAGCAGGGGCGAGTGGTCGCACCGACGATTTCCGGTTACCCGTATCAAACCAGTAACCCAAAAATCTTTGCGGGTGGTGACATCGTGCGTGGCGCAGATCTGATTGTCACGGCCATTGCCGAGGGGCGCAAAGCGGCCGAAAGCATTGCTTATTATCTCAATGTTTTATAACCCCGGCGGCCAGGAGAGAAGATGAACCGATTTGTAATCGCCGATATGATGCAGTGCATTGGTTGCCGCACCTGTGAAATTGCCTGTGTGGTGGCGCACAGCCCCGATAATAACGCCAGCACCATTACGCCAGAGCAGTTCCATCCGCGCTTGAGCGTAATGAAAAGCTTTGCCGTCAGCACCCCAATTTTGTGTCATCAATGTGAGGATGCGCCCTGCGAGAACTCCTGCCCGAACGGTGCCATTGTCACAGGCATTCATGGGGTTCAGGTAATGGCATCTCGCTGTATTGGCTGCAAAACCTGCATGTTGGTCTGCCCATTCGGGGCGATGAATATGGTTGAGCAGCCAATCCATGACTCAATGGTACGGGCGCAAGCGCATAAATGTGATTTATGCCATTCCCGTGAGGCAGGCCCAGCCTGTATAGAAGTCTGCCCAACCAACGCATTGAAATTGGTGACGCCGATGGCGTTGGAAGCGCTACAGCGGGACAGGCAATTGCGCGCTGCTCGTGGTGCTGCGCCGGGTAACGTCCGGTAACCTTTGTGGTCATAAGGATAATAAAATGGAAAAGATCCTCACGGTCTGCCCTTATTGCGGTTCTGGATGCAAATTAAACTTATTGGTTGAGGATGGCGAAATTGTTGGCGCCCAGCCGGCCAATGGTGTCACAAATCAGGGGGAGTTATGCCTGAAAGGTTACTATGGCTGGGATTTCCTCAACGATACCCGGTTGCTAACCCCACGACTGACCGCGCCATTATTACGGCATAAGCGGGGTGAGGCATTTCAGCGTGTGAGCTGGCAGGAAGCCATTGCCTTTATTACCACCAAACTCAAAGCAATAAAAAAACGCCATGGTGCGGATGCCATCATGATGACTGGCTCCTCAAGGGGGCCGGGCAATGAGGCCAACTATGTGATGCAGAAGTTTGCACGTGCCGCCATCGGCACCAACAATATCGATTGTTGCGCTCGACTGTGTCATGGCCCCTCGGTAGCAGGATTGCAGCAAACACTGGGCAATGGGGCAATGAGTAACTCGATTGGTGAGATTGAAAATACCGATTGTGTTGGTGTTTGGTTATAACGCGGCTGACTCTCACCCGATTGTTGCCAGACGGATCCTCAAGGCCAAAAACAAGGGAGCCAAACTGATCGTTTGCGATCCGCGACATATTGAAACTGCCCGTATTGCTGATCAATGGTTGGCACTGAAAAATGGCGCGAATATGGCACTGGTGAATGCCTTTATCTATGTGCTGATTGAAGAAAAACTGTACGACGCTAATTATGTTCGTGCACATACGCGCGGCTTTGAAGAACTGCAAGCTGGAGTGGCAGATTACCGCCCAGAGGATGTTGAACACATTACTGGCTTGCCGGCACAAGCGGTACGACAGGCCATGCGCACTTATGCTGCCGCTCCGGCGGCCACTATCTTGTGGGGCATGGGCGTCACCCAATGGGGGCAGGCGGTCGATGTGGTTAAGGGCTTGTCTTCGCTGGCGTTATTAACCGGTAATCTGGGGCGGCCAAATGTTGGCGTCGGGCCGGTACGCGGCCAAAATAATGTGCAGGGCGCGTGTGATATGGGCGTGCTGCCCAATACCTTCCCCGGTTATGAGAAAGTGACTGATGATGAAGCCAGAAGCCGCTTCGCTGCTGCCTGGGGAGTACCTGAGTTACCCGCGCATATCGGTTACTCGATTACCGATGTGCCGCATAAAGTTGCAGAAGGCAAGTTGAAAGCCTATTACGTGTTTGGTGAAGATCCAATCCAGACCGAACCTGATTTGGCTGCAATGCGCGCCGCGTTCGAGGCATTAGAGCTGGTGGTGGTGCAGGATATCTTTATGACTAAAACCGCCGAATTGGCGGATGTGGTACTCCCGGCGACCTCGTGGGGTGAACATGAAGGGGTTTATACCAGCGCCGATCATGGCTTCCAGCATTTTAACAAAGCCATCGAGCCGAAAGGCGATGTGAAGCCTGACTGGGAAATAATTAGCCTGATATCCACGGCAATGGGTTACCCAATGGCGTATCAAAATACTCGCCAAATTTGGGATGAAATGCGCAACCTGTGCCCACCGTTCTATGGTGCAACCTACGAGAAAATGGCCGGTTTGGGTTATGTCCAATGGCCTTGCCCGACAGAAGATCACCCCGGCACGCCGTATCTCTATACTGATAGCCAGTTTGCTACTGAGGACGGTAAAGGCTTACTCAGTTGTGCACCATGGCAACCGCCCCATGAGCAGACTAACCCTGATTACCCACTGGCACTTTGCACCGTGCGGGAGGTGGGCCACTACAGTTGCCGCTCGATGACCGGTAACTGCGCCACATTGAAGATTCTGGCAGATGAGCCTGGCTATGTACAAATACACCCAGAGGATGCCAGCCAGCTCGGTGTGATTGATCAGGCACTGATCTGGATCTCTTCGCGGCGTGGCAAAGTGATCGCCCGTGCCAGTGTTACCGATCGAGCCAACCTAGGGGCGGTGTATATGACCTATCAGTGGTGGATTGGTGCTTGTAATGAGTTGACGGTGGATCATGTTGATCCGGTGTCAAAAACACCGGAATTCAAGCATTGTGCCGTTAAGGTTGAGGCGATTAGTGATCAAAACGCGGCGGAGCACTATGTTGAGCAACAATATAGCCAGATGAAAAAGCGCTTATCCGATGCGGCTACCGTGCAGTAATTGATAACCTACCGCGCCAGACCATTCGCATGGTTTAGCGCGGCATGGTTTGCTGCAAATGTGCTAAGAACTCAGCGGCGTTCATAAAACCGGTCACTCTGGCGGCGGGAACTTCTTTACCCTGCGCATCAAAAAATAGAATAGTCGGTAAGCCCAATACCTTGAGTTCTTTCAACATCGCCGCATGTTCGGCGCTGTTGCTAGTGACATCAGCCTGAATGAGCACAGTATCCGCGAGCTGGCGCTGAACATAGCTATCACTGAAGGTATATTTCTCAAACTCTTTACAGGCCACGCACCAGTCGGCATACAAATCCAGCATCACCGGCTTGCCCTGCGCTTGCGCTAATGCAGCCTGTAATTGCGGCAAATTAGCCACTGGCTGGAAGGTTAAGTGTTTGATTTCAATCTGCTGTGTGTTGCCATTAAAAGCCCAATCCTGTAACGGGCGGGCAGCGATTAACAGTGCTGCCAATAGCAACAACTGTAAGGCCCGCGCCCAGCCAGAATGAGCTTTAAGGCTGAGTACAAATGCCCAGCCGAAGAAGGCGATGGCCAGCAGGCTCCATAAACGCAAGCCCCAGACATCACCCAGTACTCTTTCCAGCAGAAATACCGGCAGCGCCAGAATCACAAAGCCGAAAGCTTCTTTGACATATTGCATCCATGGGCCGCTACGTGGGATCAGCTTGTTGCCAAACAGCGTTACAACTACCAGTGGAATACCCATACCTAACGCATACAAATACAACGTACCGCCACCGGCCAGCATATTTCCGCTTTGCGCGATATACAGCAAAATGGCGCTGAGGGGCGCGGTGGTGCACGGCGAGCAAATCAGGCCCGCCAGTGCGCCCATGGCAAAGACACCGGCCAGCGAGCCGCCACGTTGGCTGCTACTCCACTGCATCAACCGGGTTTGCAGTGACGAGGGCAGTTGCAGCGAATAGAGGCCAAACATCGATAGCGCCAATAATACGAACAGCACCGATAGCCCAATCAACACATACGGGTGTTGCAGCGCGGCCTGAAATTGTAAGCCAGCCGCCGCCACCACCAAACCGAGCAAGGTATAGGTCAACGCCATGCCCTGCACGTACACCACCGCCAGTATCAATATTCGCCGCTGGCTGTGGGGCTTTTCACGGCCAAGAATAATGGCGGAAATCAGCGGATACATTGGCAATACGCAGGGGGTAAAGGCGATGCCGATACCAATTAACAGCGCCCATAGTGGTGAGAAGGGTAATTCAGCCGGTATGGGCGCGCTTTCTTGGAGGGGCTGTGCCGTGCCCTGTGGGTTAACGGCGGGGGTTGCAGAGCTTGCGATAACGGCATTAAGCGGCACCACCCGCACTTCTGGCGGGTAACAGAAACCAGCTTCGGCGCAGCCCTGATAGGTGACACTGATACTCGCGCCTTCCGCAGCCTGCGAAATCGGGATTTTCAGCACGAGCTGCTGTTTGAAAATCGCCACTTCACCGTAGAACTCATCATGATGCGCAATACCCTCTGGCAGAGTAAATTCCCCGAGAGTGGCGTGCTGTGGCACAATTTTTATTTGCTGGCGATACAGATAATAATCGGGATGAATCTGCCAACTCAGTGTGAGCTGGTCACCTTGTTGGCGAAAATCAAAGGCAAACGCCCTATCGACCGGAAGAAACCGGCTCTGGCTGCTTTTTTGGCCAAGAGGGGAGCTCTCACCAAATAGTGAAGCCTGTGCGCTGTGCGGTGCGAGTAAAGCACTGCACAGCAGCAGAATCAGAGTAATGAAGCGTTGAGCCATGACAGGTAATCTTTATCTCCGCCCTGTACCGGTAACACCAGTAATTCTGGCGTCTGGTAGGGGTGATGTTGTTTGATGTAACTGAGAAGGGCTTGCTGATGATCTGTATCGCTCTTAAACAAGAGTTGTACTTCATACTCTTGCTGGAGCTTACCTTCCCAGTAGTAAATCGAGGTTGCACCGGGCAACAGCGTGGCACAGGCGGCCAATTTCTCACCCAGAACCTGCGCGGCTAAATCTTGCGCGCTGGCTTCATCAGGGGCGGTGCACAATACCACAATTGCATCACAATCAGACATCTTAACCTCATCGGTCGCGTGGCTTATATGACGAAGCGGAGCGTAACGTGCTGAATATACGCGTTACCTGAATACTTGACTGGATACTATAGCGCGAAGCGTGGGCAGGTCAGAAGATGATTTATGTAACAGTGAGATGGATTCGATGAAAGTTGCCAATGAGCGTTGTAGAGCAAAATTGTTGATGTGAGTGGGGCGCAAATGAATTGCGCCCCAAAACGCTTACAGAACCAGACTGCCCATCACAAAACCGAAGCAAACGGCCAGCGCCACCCCGATGGTGCCAGGGATGAAGAATGGATGGTTAAACACGAAACGACCAATACGCGTGGTACCAGTGTCATCCATTTGTACCGCGGCTACCAATGTTGGGTAGGTTGGCAGAATAAACAGACCAGACACCGCCGCGAAAGAAGCAATGGCTGCCAGTGGTGACACGTTCAGGGCCATTGCCATTGGCATCAACGCCTTGGCAGTTGCAGCCTGAGAGTACAACAGTGCAGAACAGAAGAAGAAGATAACGGCCAGTAACCATGAGTGGGCCTGAATCAGGCTACCCGCAGTTTCTTTAATCCACTCCAGGTTGTGCTGTACAAAGGTATCACCTAACCAGGCTACACCCAGGATACAGATACAGGCACTCATACCGGCTTTGAAGGTGCTGGAGTTCAGGATTGAATCGGTATCAACCGAGCATACCAGCGTAGTGATAGTTGCCACACTCAGCATGATGATCAGGATGGCGTTAGTGGTATTCATCAGCGGAGTTGCAACCAGACCGACACTTGGGCTGTTGATAATCGCGTAGGCAACCACACAAAGAACGCCGGCCAGGAACAGCAGCACTGACGTTTTAGCCCGTGGCTTGATCACTTTTACAGTGTCGCCGCGCAGTGTTACTAAGCCTTCTTCCAAGCGTTTAATATAGATAGGGTCATCAGACAGTTTAGAGTTAAAGCACAAGGATACGATCAGCGACATCACCAGCACCGCACACAGGGTAGAGGGGATGACTATCATCAGCAGATGCAGATAGCTAACGCCATGACCTTCCATAACGGAAGACATGTAAACCACTGCCGCGGAAATCGGTGAGGCAGTAATGGCTATCTGTGCGGAGACCACTGCTGTGGACAGAGGGCGGCAAGGTTTAATGCCTTGCTCTTTCGCCACTTCTGCAATGACGGGCAGTGCTGAAAGAGAAATGTTACCTGTCCCGGCAAAGATGGTCAGAAAATAAGTGACCAGCGGAGCAAGAATGGTGATGTGTTTTGGATTCTTACGCAGTAACTTTTCAGTTTGCTGTACCAGATAATCCATACCGCCCGCTACCTGCATCGCAGAGATTGCAGCAATAACGGCCATAATAATTGAGATAACATCGAACGGAATGCTACCGGGTTTAACGCCAATCATGGCTAAAACCAAAACACCGATGCCGCCTGCAAAACCGATACCGATACCACCTAATCTGGCCCCTAAAAAAATGGCCAGTAGGACGATGACTAACTCTACGGCTATCATAGTGTTTACTCCTTGATCAAAATGAAAAATTAAAGTTAAAAAATTGTGTTTGCCAGAAAGTAAAAAGGCACGCCGTCCAGAGGAGCATGCGTGCCTTTCAGGGCTACCGGATGATTATTTTATTGTTCATTTTCATCGGTATAACGTTTCGCTTTATAAGCCGGATGCATCAGGTTTTCAACAGAGAAAATGTCGTCCAGCTCAGCTTCAGTCAACAAGCCGCGTTCCAGAACAACTTCCCGCACATTTTTACCGGTTTCTGCACAGATTTTACCCACGATGTCACCATTATGGTGGCCAATGAATGGGTTGAGATAGGTGACGATACCGATGGAGTTAAAGACGTAACGTTCGCAGACCTCTTTGTTGGCAGTAATACCGTTAATGCATTTTTCCAACAGGTTATAACAGGCGTTTGTCAGGATATGGATAGACTCAAACATAGCCTGACCAATCACTGGCTCCATAACGTTCAACTGGAGTTGGCCTGCTTCGGCGGCCATAGTAATGCAAGTGTCGTTACCGATCACCTTAAAACAAACCTGGTTAACGACTTCAGGGATAACCGGGTTAACTTTGGCCGGCATGATTGAAGAACCTGCCTGTAATTCTGGCAGATTGATTTCATTCAGACCAGTACGTGGGCCAGATGACAGCAAACGTAAGTCGTTGCAGATTTTTGACATCTTAACGGCCAGGCGTTTTAGCGCACTGTGCACCATCACGTAAGCGCCACAGTCAGAAGTAGCTTCGATCAGGTCTTCCGCCGGAACACAAGCCAAACCACTGATTTCAGATAATTTCTGTATTGCTAACTGTGAGTAGCCTTCTGGTGTGTTCAGCGCAGTACCGATAGCGGTGGCACCCAGGTTAACTTCCAGCAGCAATTCTGCGGTACGTTGCAGGTTCTTGGTTTCTTCTTTTAATAAGATAGCAAAGGCTTTGAATTCCTGACCCAGCGTCATTGGCACCGCATCCTGTAACTGAGTACGGCCCATTTTCAGGATTTTTTCGAATTCTTTGGATTTTCTTTCGAAACCTTCTTTTAACTGATCAATCGCCTCGATCAACTTCATGATGGAAGTATAAACCGCAATGCGGAAACCGGTTGGGTAGGCATCGTTGGTGGATTGGCATTTGTTCAGATGGTCGTTAGGGTTAAGGTATTGATACTCTCCCTTCTGGTGGCCCATCAGCTCCAGACCGATATTGGCCAGAACTTCGTTGGTGTTCATGTTTAAAGAGGTACCGGCGCCGCCTTGGAACACGTCAACCGGGAACTGATCCATACACTTCCCTTTATCCAGAACTTCATCACATGCCTGAATAATGATATCCGCGATTTTGCGTGGAATAGTGTGTAGCTCTTTGTTCGCCATTGCCGCTGCTTTTTTTACCATGACCATGCCGCGTACAAACTCTGGAACATCACTGATTTTGCTGTTACTGATATAGAAGTTTTCAATCGCACGCAGGGTATGAACACCGTAGTAAGCCTCTGCGGGGACTTCTCGTGTACCTAACAGGTCTTCTTCAATACGAATGTTATTTGACATGAGAACCTTCTCTATTGTGCTGTCTTGTTTTGTATTTGTTAATTTAATAATGCCGCCGTGAGCAATATGATGCCGCTATGAACCTTTAGTGCGGAAAGATTAACCACTCATCTTCTTGCTGACAGGATCATATGCTGCTTAGCGACAAAAAGCCTTGAACTGAGATCACTATATGGTCGGAATTAATCGAGATGATCTGATATCTGTGATTCTTCTCACAGTTAGATTAATTAGTAATAAAAGTATGGCTGCAACTTGAAAATAGAGCCAACCATCACCATTTTACTGTAGTCGACCCACGTTGAAGGGGGAGCTGACGCTGCAATCCGCTAATCGAGGGGAAATGGCGTGTTAGCATCAGCCGGGTCAAGGTTTTCATGGTATCTGTCAGGCAGGTTTACCTGATGAGGGATACTGAATGATTGGAATAAGGAGAATGCGGTGCGTTGGTTACCGTTAGCGCTGATATTTTTATTGGCATATATAGAAATATCGATATTTATCAAGGTTTCAGCTGTATTGGGTGTGTTGGTTACCCTGCTGTTGGTGATCCTTAGCTCCTGTGTGGGGATCTCTCTGGTGCGTAACCAGGGGATAAAAACCTTTATGCAGATGCAGCAAAAACTGGCTGCCGGGGAAAGCCCGGCGGCGGAGATGGTTAAAAGTGTGTCGCTGATCTTGGCTGGCTTCTTGCTGTTGATCCCCGGCTTCTTCACCGACTTCCTCGGTTTGTTGCTGCTATTACCACCGATTCAAAAATCGTTAACGCTAAAACTGATGCCACATCTGAATATTTATCGTGGTGGCGGTTTTACTCACAATGGTACTGGCCCAATGGGCGGTGGCAATACCTTTGATGGTGAGTTTCAGCGCAAAGCTGATGACCACTTCACCGTAGAGCATCATCCCGATGAGGATGATAAACCTACAGATAATCGTTTCAAAGATGAGAAGTAAGTTGTGGGCTTATTCTAATAGCCTGTTTATTAATCATAAATTTATAAAGTAAATCACAGGGCTTTCTGTGGTGGGTAGGCCACCTGGGGATGAGAATCTTCCTGCTCAGGGTGAAAAAAAGTGAAATTTTTTTTGTCGTCTCCCTTGAAGGGATGAGAGGCTGCCCCCACTTAGAATGTCACGGTATCGGTTATGAAGGCATACCGATATTAATCCTAAATCTGATACGGACCTTCTCATAGGAGAGCTATCAATGAAAATTCGTCCATTGCATGACCGCGTTATCGTCAAGCGCAAAGAAGTTGAATCCAAATCTGCTGGCGGCATCGTTCTGACTGGCACTGCAGCGGGTAAATCTACTCGTGGTGAAGTACTGGCAGTCGGCAATGGTCGCATCCTGGATAACGGCGAAATCAAGCCGCTGGATGTGAAAGTAGGCGACGTCGTTATTTTCAACGATGGTTACGGCGTGAAGTCAGAGAAGATCGACCATGAAGAAGTGTTGATCATGTCCGAAAGCGACATTCTGGCAATTGTTGAAGCGTAATTCACGCTCTCTAATCTTCTGAACTGAACGAGTTAAGGGAAATACCAATGGCAGCTAAAGACGTAAAATTCGGTAACGACGCACGCATCAAAATGCTACGCGGCGTAAACATCCTTGCTGATGCAGTGAAAGTGACCCTAGGCCCGAAAGGCCGTAACGTAGTTCTGGACAAGTCTTTTGGCTCTCCAACTATCACCAAAGATGGTGTTTCAGTTGCGCGTGAGATCGAACTGGAAGACAAGTTTGAGAACATGGGTGCACAGATGGTTAAAGAAGTTGCCTCTAAAGCGAATGACGCTGCGGGTGACGGTACCACTACTGCAACTGTATTGGCTCAATCCATTATCACTGAAGGCCTGAAAGCAGTTGCGGCCGGCATGAACCCAATGGACCTGAAGCGCGGTATCGACAAAGCAGTTATCGCTGCTGTTGAAGAGCTGAAAAAACTGTCTGTACCTTGCTCTGATTCTAAAGCTATCGCTCAGGTAGGGACTATCTCTGCCAACTCTGACTCCACCGTAGGTGAGCTTATCGCTCAAGCGATGGAAAAGGTCGGTAAAGAAGGCGTTATCACCGTTGAAGAAGGTTCAGGCCTGCAAGACGAGCTGGACGTAGTTGAAGGTATGCAGTTTGACCGTGGTTACCTGTCTCCTTACTTCATCAATAAACCAGAAACCGGTTCTATTGAACTTGAAAGCCCATTCATCCTGCTGGCTGACAAGAAAATCTCTAACATCCGTGAAATGCTGCCAGTGCTGGAAGCGGTAGCGAAAGCCGGTAAACCACTGCTGATTGTCGCAGAAGACGTTGAAGGCGAAGCCCTGGCGACCCTGGTGGTTAACACCATGCGCGGTATTGTTAAAGTTGCAGCGGTTAAAGCACCTGGCTTCGGCGACCGTCGTAAAGCTATGCTGCAAGACATCGCGACACTGACTGGCGGTACTGTTATCTCTGAAGAGATCGGTCTGGAACTGGAAAAAACCACTCTGGAAGATCTGGGTCAGGCAAAACGCGTTGTTATCAATAAAGATACCACTATCATTATCGATGGCGTAGGCGACGAAGCGTCAATCCAGGGTCGTGTTACTCAGATCCGTCAGCAAATTGAAGATGCGACTTCTGACTACGACAAAGAAAAACTGCAAGAGCGTGTCGCTAAACTGGCTGGCGGCGTTGCCGTTATCAAAGTTGGTGCCGCAACTGAAGTTGAAATGAAAGAGAAGAAAGCACGCGTTGAAGATGCTCTGCACGCAACCCGTGCGGCAGTAGAAGAAGGCGTAGTGGCTGGTGGTGGTGTTGCACTGATTCGTGCTGCATCTGCTATCACTAAATCGGGTCTGAAAGGTGATAACGAAGACCAGAACGTCGGTATCAAAGTTGCTCTGCGTGCGATGGAATCTCCACTGCGTCAGATCGTGGTTAACGCCGGTGAAGAAGCCTCTGTTATCGCGAACAACGTTAAAGCGGGTTCAGGCAGCTACGGCTACAACGCTTATACCGAAGAATACGGTGACATGATCGCGATGGGTATCTTGGATCCAACTAAAGTGACTCGTTCTGCTCTGCAGTACGCAGCCTCTATTGCTGGTCTGATGATCACTACCGAGTGCATGATCACTGACCTGCCACGTGATGACAAAGGCGGTGATATGGGCGCTGGCGGCATGGGTGGTATGGGCGGCATGGGCGGCATGATGTAATGCTGCCAACCTTTGAGCTGCCATTAGATTGGTAGCAAAAGGGACAAGCTGTTGATGAAAGCGAGTGGGGTGACCTGCTCGCTTTTGTTTTATCTATTGCCACCAAAATCTGCCATAACGCTACTCCGTGTTATCCTATACTCAGTCTTTTCTGGTTCAAATTTCGTAACCAACCATCATAAAAGCGGTTTTATTTCATTCAGTGTGATGATTGCAGGACTTTTTTTAGTCGTGGCAGTAATTTAATGTGTAAACTGTTAATCATTAACCATCAGGCTCGACATCGAGTATTTGGATAATTTCGGCAACGGATGCCTAAGCGGCAGCGGTGCTTTCTGGTAATCTTTAGCGTGATTCTCAACTTCGAATGGGGAAAAAAATGCGGATTAAAGTGTTACTTGGCCTTTCAGCAGCGCTGTTGCTGGCGGGTTGTAGCTCCACTAACCAATTAAGTTCGGCGGGTGAGCAAGTGAAATTCTCTGATACGAAGCCTGGTGCTGAATGTCAGTTGGTCGGCCAGGTGGCTGGTACTCAGAGTAACTGGTTCTCAGGTGGTGGCGGTGAAAGCAGTTCTATGCGTGGGGCAGCAAATGACCTACGTAATAAAGCAGCAGCAATGGGCGGCAACGTAATTTACGGTGCTACCAGCCCGAGCGAAACCTTCTTATCAAGCTTTGCACCACTGGATAGCAAAATGGTTGGTGAAGTTTATAAGTGCCCTTGATAGCTCAAGCAAGAATTTAAATAAAGCAGGGGATGCCATGGCATCCCCTGCTTGTTACAGCCGTCATCTTTCTGGCTGCACTCGTTACTCGGCCCATTCATGGACCTCGCCTCTACAAAGCCGCTGCAAGCCGCGTTCAAATCTGCTCCCGGCAGATTTGTCACCCGAATTATTCATCCTGCATCAATCGGAGATCCAGCGGGGTCTTGCTCGGTTCACCGCCGATTTCCCGTGCTAAACGGGGAACCAAATAACCGGATACGCGGCTTAGCAGACCTTTCATTAATAGCCGTGCTTCGTCATCATCGACCATAAAGTGAGCCGCACCTTGCACTTTATCCAGTACATGAATGTAGTAAGGCAGAATACCAGCATCAAACAAGGCATTGCTTAATGTTGCCAATACCTCGGCATCATCATTGACCCCTCGCAACAGCACACTCTGATTTAAGAGGGTTACACCCGCCCGTTTGAGCTGTGCCATACTGTCCCGCAAAGGCTGATCGATTTCATTGGCGTGGTTTATATGTGTAACCATTAGCACTTGTAATCGAGTATCACCCAGCCGCTGGCATAGCGCCGCAGTGATACGGTCAGGGATAACCACCGGTAACCGGGTATGGATGCGTAAGCGCTTGATGTGAGCTATGTTTTCCAGCTCATCCAGCAACCAACTGAGCTCGTGGTCTTTCGCCATGAGCGGGTCACCGCCGGAAAAGATGATCTCGTCTAGCTCTGGGTGCTGGCGGATATAATCCAGTGCCTGATGCCAATTGGCTTTGTTGCCTTGGTTATCCTGATAAGGGAAATGGCGGCGGAAACAATAGCGGCAATTGACGGCACAGCCGCCTTTTACCAGCAGCAGTGCGCGGTTGCGATACTTGTGCAACAAGCCGGGTACGACGCTGCGTTGTTCATCAAGCGGGTCATTGGTAAAACCGGGTACTGCGATAAACTCTTCGCGTGCGGTCAGCACCTGAAGCAATAATGGGTCAGACGGATCTCCCAGCCGCATACGCGCAACAAAAGCGCGAGGTACTCTGAGAGGGAATAAACGACGAGCCTCAATACCTTGTTGCAGGTTGGGGTGTTCATTTAAGGAAAGAATTCTTAGCAATTCGGCCGGATCAGTAATTACATCGGCGAGTTGTTGCAACCAATCTTCTCTAATTGGCATGTTTCGGGTTACAATACTTGCCATTTTTTAGGCTTAACTACCAGTTTCTTGAGGACCATTATGGCCACTTATTATAGCAACGATTTTCGTCCCGGTCTTAAAATCATGTTCGAGGGCGAGCCTTATGCAGTTGAAGCCAGCGAGTTCGTAAAACCAGGCAAAGGCCAAGCTTTTGCTCGTGTTAAGATGCGCCGCCTGCTGACCGGTTCACGCGTTGAAAAAACCTTTAAATCTACCGACTCAGCCGAAGGCGCAGACGTTAACGATTTGAACCTGACTTACCTGTACAACGACGGTGAGTTCTGGCACTTCATGAATAACGAGACTTACGAGCAGTTGCAAGCTGATGCCAAAGCCATTGGCGATAACGACAAATGGCTGATTGATCAGGCTGAATGTATCGTGACTCTGTGGAATGGTCAGCCTATCGCTGTCAGCCCACCAAACTTTGTTGAACTCGAAATCACTGACACTGACCCAGGTCTAAAAGGTGACACTGCCGGTACCGGTGGTAAGCCTGCAACTCTGAGTACCGGTGCCGTGGTCAAAGTGCCATTATTCGTACAGGTTGGCGAAGTTATCAAAGTTGATACCCGCTCTGGCGAATATGTTTCTCGCGTTAAGTAAGTCTTAATAAATAAGATGCGCTGGGAATGAAAGAAAACCGCTTAAACGCGGTTTTCTGCTATCTGGGCCTGTCGGATGTGGGTTTTATCGATAGCGCACTGTAGTGCTGTTAATTGAGTCGGAAAAAGTGCAATGCTGTTTTTTTGACTATCCTTATAAGGTGAGTAAGCCAAATGCCCTATAAGGAACCTTTATAATGTTAAAGAAAAGCATCGCCATTATTTTTTCATTGTTGGTTATCTCTTCATTGAGCGCCTGCAACACCACGAAAGGTGTTGGCAAAGATGTTCAAAGTGCAGGTAGTGCGATTGAACGTAGCGCTGAATAAACGTCTGTTTATATTCTTATCGGCGGCGATTGCCGCCGGATTTGTTTTTGATCGGCCATAATATTGCTGCTTATTATTTAGCGTGATAACGTATCCCTCTTACCTTTATGCTGTTCGGGACGACCTGGGCACGCATCTGTTTTTCGGGGACGACCCCGCCTGAGCGAGGTGGTTACCATGGCTTGGATTATTCTGGTTATTGCTGGTTTATTAGAAGTTATTTGGGCTATTGGCCTGAAGTATTCTCATGGTTTTACGCGGCTGACCCCCAGTGTTATCACTCTGGTAGCGATGGCGGTCAGTGTCTTTTTGTTGGCCTATGCCATGAAAACGTTACCAGCAGGCACGGCCTATGCGGTTTGGACCGGTATTGGTGCGGTAGGTACTGCTATTTTAGGTATTGCCCTGCTTGGGGAGTCTGCCAGTTTGGCGCGGGTGTTTAGCTTGGGGCTAATTTTAGCTGGAATTATCGGCTTGAAGTTGGCGTCATAACAAGGGATTTCCTTTAGCGCTCGCGGAATGAACAGCAGATCGGGTTATAGTTCGATCTGCTGTTACAGATTGAAGGCTAAAACACAGCATTATTACTTTTTAATCTCTGCGCTCGGCCCTTCCTGCTTAACCCATATCAACTTATCAACCGGGAAACCATAATTCCTCGCTACGGCAACCAAACGATCGCGGGTCTGAGTATCGATCGTTGGCGTACGGGATAAAATCCACAAATAATCCCGATTAGGGCCGGCAATTAAGGCATGCTGATATTTATCATCTAAATCAATGACATTATAGCCACCATAGAAAGGCCCAAAGAATGACACTTTAAGCGAGGCTTGTTGGGGGGAACCAATAAAATAGGCTTTGCCGATACTCTCCTGCCATTGCTGCTTCTGCGGGTTATAACCCCGGTTAATGACTTTTACACCACCATCATCTCGTGGCGTGTAATTAGCGCTGACCCTCTCCAATCCACGTTCAAAAGAGTGGTCCAACCGGGCTATTTCATACCAGGTGCCGAGGTAGCGAGGGAGTTGGAAGTTATCAACCACTTTCACGTCTTTAGGCGGGGTCACGCTACAGGCGACCGAGAGCAGAGTTGCAGTTAATACGGATAGTTTTGACCACAGGCGCATTGGCGTTCCTTAGTTTTCTGATAATTACTCTATGGTTGAGAATAGCTATCAGTTATCAGGGGCGCAAATAGATGAATCTGAGTTATTAGCTGAGTGCGGAAAAAAAACGGCCCGCTAAAGAGCAGGCCGCAGATTAGGCATGAATAATTACAGCGTCAGGACACCGATGATAGTGACCACACTCAGAATGGCTGCCAGACCATAGAATACCCATTTCCCGGCAGGGACATGGATTTTCAAATCATGCATGGCGTGATGGATACGGTGTAAACCGCACCACAGTGGCAGAATAATCATCAGCAGCAGGAAGACCCGGCCAATGAAACTCTGACAGAATGCCAGAATACGCTCATAACTCAACGCATCACCAGGGAAGGCACCCAGCGGCAGCAAAATGGCAACCAGCAGAATTACCGCCGGCGCAATAATTGCACTCCACATACCACCCGCGCCAAACAGACCCCAGAAGATAGGTTCATCGGAGCGTTTAGGGACTTGATTCATCTTGTTCTCCTCCGAGTTAGAGTAAGGCAACGGCCAGAATAATCGCGGTAGCCACGACAGTCACAACCCACAGTGCCTTGATAATTGGCTCTGGACCCATTTTTTCGCTATTAACGATAATATTGGCGGCTTTCGGTGCCAGTTCAAACCAGGTTTTGGTATGCAGCACAGCGGCCAATAACGTAATGATATTGATCAGTAACACCAGTGGGTTTTGCAGGAAACCAACGAAGCCTTCCCACCCAGCCGGGCCACTTTTCAACGCGAACACGCCGTAAATCAACAGAACACTGAACCATACTGTCGGAATCGATGTACCTTCGCGCACCATATAAAAGCGGTAGAAACCGAGCTTCTGCCACCAGTTTGGGGCCATGGTACGGACATAAGCTTTACGTTTAGTAGTCATTACTGTCTCCCCTCCCTTATTGTGGTTTAAGCATGGCGATCATGAAGTCTTTAGCACTCTCGACCTTGCCTTGTTGGATAGCAGCAGCCGGATCAACGTGTTTCGGACAAACTTCAGAACAGTAGCCAACGAAGGTACAGCTCCAAACACCATTTTTACCGTTAAGCTGTGGCATACGCTCTTTTTTACCGTGGTCACGGTTATCTAAATTGTAACGGTGCGCCAGGGTAATAGCTGCCGGGCCGATAAACTCAGGATTCAAGCCAAACTGCGGGCAAGCGGCATAGCACAAGCCACAGTTAATACAGCCGGAGAACTGATGGTATTTCGCCATCTGAGCCGGAGTCTGCTTATTCGGGCCGTCTTGCGGTTTCCGCTCGTTACCAATAATGTAAGGCTTGATAGCTTCCAGGCTCTCAATAAAGTGAGTCATATCAACGACTAAATCACGTTCAATCGGGAAGTTACCCAGTGCTTCGACTTTCATTCCGCCAGTGTATTCGCGTAGGAAAGTCTTACAGGCAAGTTTTGGAACCTTATTGACCATCATGCCGCATGAGCCGCAAATCGCCATTCGGCAAGACCAGCGATAAGAGAGGTCCGGTGCCAGGTTATCTTTGATGTAGCCTAATGCATCAAGCAGAGAGGTCTGCTCATCGTAAGGTACTTCAAAGGTTTCGAAGTGAGGTTCGCTATCACTTTCTGGGTTATAGCGCATGACCTCCATTTTCAGGAGTTTCATATCAGTCATTCGCCTGCTCCTTATCCTTCAAATCTTTTGCATCTTGTGCGGTGGCTTCGCCACCATAAACACGTTTTGCCGGTGCCAGCTTGGTAATCTTAACGTCGCTGTATTCAAGGCGTGGGGCGCCACCCGGAGTATGGAAGGCCAGCGTGTGTTTGAGGAAATTAACATCATCACGCTCGGTGCAGCCTTCATCCAGACGCTGATGCGCGCCACGGGATTCTTTACGGTTAAGTGCAGAGTGGGCCATACATTCAGCCACATCCAAGCCGTAACCCAGCTCAATGGTGTACAGCAAGTCAGTATTGAAAACACTGGAGGTATCGGTGATTTTCACGCGTTTGAAGCGCTCTTTCAACTCGGCCAGTTTATCCACCGTTTTCTGCATCAGTTCTGGTGTGCGGTAAATACCACAACCTTCTTCCATTGACAGACCCATCTCATCGCGGATTTTAGACCAATTCTCGGTCCCTTCCTGTTTCATGAGATTACTTAGGCGGGTTTCCACATCACGGGTTTGTGCATCTAGCGCACTGCCATTTGCCGGGCCGGTTTCCATGGCACGCGCTGCTGCTTGTTCACCGGCAACACGACCAAATACCACTAACTCAGCCAGTGAGTTAGAACCTAAGCGGTTAGCGCCATGTAAGCCAACAGAAGAACATTCACCTACCGCGAACAGCCCTTTGATACGGGTTTCGCACTGTTGGTTGGTTTCGATACCACCCATGGTGTAATGCGCAGTTGGACGCACTGGGATGGGTTCTTTGACTGGGTCGACACCGACATAAGCTTTTGCCAGTTCACAGATGAACGGCAAGCGCTCAAGCAGTTTTTTCTCGCCCAAATGGCGCAGATCCAGATAGACCACATCACCACGTGGCGTGGCGATGGTGCGGCCAGCACGCCATTCATGCCAGAAGGCTTGCGAAACTTTATCGCGTGGGCCTAATTCCATGTATTTGTTTTTGGGTTCACCGAGTGGGGTTTCTGGTCCCATCCCATAATCCTGCAAATAACGGTAGCCGTCTTTATTGACCAGAATACCGCCTTCACCACGACAACCTTCGGTCATCAGGATGCCAGAACCTGGCAGGCCAGTTGGGTGATATTGCACAAATTCCATATCTCGCAGCGGAACGCCGTGGTGGAATGCCATCCCCATACCATCACCGGTAACAATACCGCCGTTGGTGTTATAACGATAAACTCGGCCTGCGCCACCGGTCGCCATGATCACCGCGTTCGCACGAATTTGTACACGGGTGCCTTCCATCATATTCATGGCAACTACGCCACGTGCCTGACCGTCATCGACCAGAATATCTAACACGAAATGCTCATCAAATCGTTGAATTTGTGGGTATTTCAAAGATGTCTGGAACAGTGTGTGCAGCATATGGAAGCCGGTTTTATCGGCAGCAAACCAGGTGCGCTCAATTTTCATCCCACCAAAGCGGCGAACGTTAACCGAGCCATCAGGTTTGCGGCTCCATGGGCAGCCCCAAATTTCCAGCTGTGCCATTTCTTGCGGGCAACTGTGGACAAAATGGTCAACAACATCTTGTTCGCATAGCCAGTCACCACCGGCTACCGTGTCGTTGAAATGATAGTCAAAGCTATCGTGGTCTTGTGTGACGGCGGCTGATCCCCCTTCGGCGGCCACAGTATGGCTACGCATCGGGTATACTTTCGAGATCAGAGCAATCTTCAGTTGGGGGTTGGCTTCCGCTGCGGCTATTGCTGCACGTAAACCAGCGCCTCCGGCCCCGATAATAGCAAGATCGGCGTTAAAGGTTTGCACTGCGCTTCTCCATTGTTCAAGTGAAATACCCTTCATACTTCAAGCTACATGTGCGTTGGCTGCTTTCATTCACCCGAATTATTGACTGGCGTCAACTCATCGGGACTCACTCAATTGCCGCCTTCCTGCAACTCGAATTATTTTGGATATCTAATTAAAATATATAATTTTAAATTATTATTAGGCTAACTTATTCGCCGTTAACCAGAATGATGGTATTAAGAATAGCTATTTCTTACTTTTTGTATGGGAATAATTATACCTAATGCTAAGTGCTATAAATTTGATGTGATCGATTGTTTTGTTTTATTTGAACCTACTCAGGCGCATTACTAGCAAAAACGTGATCCCAAACAGGATCTACTGGGCTAAAGTCTTTTTTGCAGCGTGAAATGCTGAATTCAAGCCAAAAATCGGGCTGATGAGTGACAGATTTGTCTGAGTGAGTAGATGCGAGTAGACTGCATCCCCTGTTTGATTTCGGAGTTAACCACCATGAGCGAAACGGCAAGCTGGCAGCCGAGTGCACCTATCGCCAATTTGTTGAAACGCGCAGCAATAATGGCAGAGATCCGGCGCTTTTTTGCCGATCGTGGCGTATTAGAAGTTGAAACGCCAACCATGAGCCAAGCGACAGTGACGGACGTTCATTTAGTCCCATTCCAAACCCGGTTTGTTGGCCCGGGCGCTGCCGATGGTATGACGCTGTACATGATGACCAGCCCGGAATACCACATGAAGCGCTTGTTGGCGGCAGGCAGTGGATCTATCTATCAATTGGGGCGCAGTTTCCGCAATGAAGAAGCTGGCCGTCATCACAATCCTGAATTCACCATGCTGGAATGGTATCGCCCACATTATGATATGTATCGCTTAATGAATGAGGTTGATGACCTGTTGCAGCAAATACTGGATTGTAATAGCGCTGAAACCTTGTCTTATCAGCAAGCATTCCTGCGCCACTTAGACATTGATCCATTGTCGGCAGATAAAGCACAATTGCGTGAAGCCGCGGCAAAACTGGATTTAAGTAATATTGCCGATACAGAAGAAGATCGCGATACGCTATTGCAGCTGCTGTTTACCGTCGGAGTCGAGCCACACATTGGCCGCGATAAACCCGCCTTTGTTTATCATTTCCCCGCGTCTCAAGCTTCACTGGCGGTGATCAGCACTGAAGATCACCGAGTAGCAGAACGTTTTGAGGTTTACTTCAAAGGTATTGAGTTAGCGAATGGTTTCCATGAGCTGACTGATGGTGATGAACAACTGCAACGTTTTGAGCAAGATAATCGCATTCGAGCCAAACGGGGTTTACCGCAGAACCCAATTGATATGAACCTAATTGCCGCCTTGAAACAGGGCTTGCCGGATTGCTCAGGAGTGGCGTTAGGTGTTGATCGTCTGGTGATGCTGGCGCTGGGGGCGGAAAGATTAGATGAGGTTATCGCATTCCCAGTAGGGCGTGCTTAATAACCCCTCGCCCTTGGCGCCGCAGCGGTGTTCGCTACGTTCACGAACCCGAATCACTTACTGATGTAAGCTCATCGGGATTAATGAACTTGCTGCCTTGCTGCAACACCAATGACTTTGGGTAATATTCCTGATTATTGGGCCTGACTCTTCACAGAGTCAGGCCATTTTTCTATCGATACGTCAACTTAACTTACAAGCTACCCGGTGTGCGGCCGCGCCCTGAAGTAATAGTGCGGCCAGCGCCACGCCCCAGTGTTTCCAGCCGAGCCTGGAAGGGTGGGAATGGCAGAGTAATGCCGTGCTCACGGTAACCGGCCAGAATCAACTGGTGGATTTCATGGCGCAGTGGCATACGATGTCCCATTTCGGCGGCGTAAATACGCAGTTCGAAAATCTGAATCCCTTGTTGAAGATCAACCAGATAGACCTCGGGTGCCGGGTTATCCAATACCAAGGTACAGCGGCGTGCAGCAGTAAGTAACACCTCAGTCACTTCCTCACTGCTGGTTTCAGCCGGAGCCGGCACTGTGAGTACCACACGGGTAATTGAATCCGACAGTGACCAGTTAATAAATTGCTCAGTAATAAATGCCTTATTCGGCACGATAATTTCTTTGCGATCCCAGTCAGAGATAGTTGTGGCACGGGTATTGATTTTGGTCACGCTACCGGTGAGATCACGTATGGTCACGGTATCGCCGATACGGATTGGTTTCTCGAACAAGATGATCAGACCAGAAACAAAGTTGGCAAAAATTTCCTGCAAACCGAACCCCAAACCTAAACCAAGTGCGGCAACCAACCATTGGAATTTCGCCCACTCGATCCCTAACATAGAGAAACCGAGCAAGCTGCCGAACAGGATCAACAGATATTTGGTGATGGTGGAGATGGCATAGCCCGTCCCCGGCGTCAGATCCAGATGCTGCAATAGCGCCAGTTCCAGTAGGGCAGGCAGGTTGCGCACTAGCTGGGTAGTCACAACCATCACTAAAATAGCGATCAGCAGTGATCCCATGGTGATCGCCTGCACCGACTCAATACCGTTAATGGTGGATGACACATCCCACAGGCGAATATTTTCCAGAAAACCAAAAGCTGAATGAATCTCAGACCACAATGCTATCACTGAAACCAAGGCGATCATCGTCAGGATCGATCGCACCAGACGTAGAGATTGGGCGCTGATCACATCCAGATCAATGACCGGTTCCTCAACATCAATGGACCCTTCGGTACTGTTATTGTGCGGCGTATCTTCTTCACCGCGGGCGCGCTGCGCCAGAATATCGGCTCGCCGCTGCTTAGCTCGGTCAAAAGCAATACGGCGGCGCTGAATCAGCATCCAACGGCGGATAATATGGTAAACCACCAACAAGAAGAACCAGATGGCAACCGAGGTTTCCAAACGCGCCAGTAGCGCCTGTGAGGTGGTGAGATAACCGAGCGCCGAGGCCAATGCCGCAATCAGTGGGGCAGATAGCAGTAGCCCCCATAACGCCACGTTAATGATGTTCTCGCCCGAGCCTTTTTTATCCAGATAGAGTGGAATACCGGCTCGTTTCAGGCTATTGGTCACCAGACTTAAGGCAACACACAGCAAAATAAAGCACAGGCGGCCCAGGGTACCAGCGAATTCACGGTCATTATAATTCTCGAATGTAATCAGTGCCATCATCAATGGGATAATCAACCACACTGACATGCGATAAAAACGCATTGCCCGCCCGACCTGCGCCGGTGACCAGCGGAAGTGGGTGATAAACAGGCCATGAGGATGTGCAAACGAGGCACTTATCATAAACAGCCACAGTACTGGCACGGTGGCAGTGACGGCATTACCAATGGCGATCGCCATCGGATATGACCAAGCGTTTTGCAGGCCATAGCCGAGCGCGGCCCACAATACTGGTAGCGGCAGCGCCATCAGAATTGACCAGAAAACGGTACGTAATGTCAGGGAGAAATGGTCTTGCGTAACCTTACCCACCCGGCTGCTAGCACGCTCCAGGAAGGCATGATAGTGGCGACGCAAGCTGATACTGAAACCGACAAACAGCAAGGCTGCGCTGATCGGTAGCAGTGTCTCTTGGCTGGTCATCATCATGACGAACGCGCCACTTAACTGCGAAAGTGTATCCAGCGACAGTAAGCGGGTCAGGTCATGGGCAACGTTAATCGGGTAAGACAGTGATATTGGGCTGACATCTGCGACCCAAAACAGATAACGGTGAGTGGCCTCGCGAACTTCACTTAGCGCATCCACCAACTGACTGTTGGCCACTTTCAACTTGGTTAATTCTAGAATCTGGGTGTCATAGCCAGACAGCAGAGAATTCAGCAATTCGCGCTGTGTGCGCCATTGAGCATCAAGGATCCGCTGCTGTTCGGTGGTGAGCGGTGTACCATCATTTTGCTTTAATTTGACATTTTGCTGCTGTAACTTCTCCAACATGTCTTCATATTGCAGACGTTGAACCCGCAACTGCGCCATATCACGATCCAGTTGCTGAGATTTCGGTACGTCAGGCAATCTTGCAACTTGTGCCCGCAGTGTTTCCCCCAGTGCGGTTGAAACGCCCAGCCACTGGGCCTGTTCACGAATAGTACTGAGAGCCTGCCGGACTTGTTGGGTTTGGGCTACCGCTTGCCGTTGTTGCGAAGAGATCAGATCAATGCGTTGCGCCTGTTGATTTAGCGCTTGGGATAGCTCGCGGTTGATTTGCAGTTGCTGGATGATTGACTCAGGTAAATCGCCCCCTTGTTCCGCCAGTAACTCGGTGCGCTCAAGTGCCTGTTCAGCCGCCTGCTGACGCTGGTTATTGAGATTATTACGTAAGGTTTGGAGCTGAGCATCAACCCGTTCTTGACGCTTTTTGTATAACTCGGCGCGCAGCCGTGACAGCTCTTGCCGGTTGTTGGCTGAGAGCTGAGAAAGCTCCAGTTCATTGGCTTTAGCCTTACGGGCCACGGCTTCTGCTTGTAGTAATGCAAACTGTGCCTGTGCGACCGGATTGGCGGGGTTACTTTGTGCCTGAAGGCGGGTGCTGATTTCAGTCAGAATTCGCCGAGCTTCTGATTGCTGCTGAGGCAACTGGCTGAGGGATTCACTGATTTCCCGCGCCCGATCCTGTTCTTGTTGCGACAGACGGCTTAATTCCAACAACTGGCTGCTGATTTGCAGCACTTGTTGTTCCAGTTCGGAGGTAGACATGTTACTGGGTACGGGCAGGGGTTTATCCCCTTCTTGCGCCAGTTCCTGGCGTAACTCGCGGGTCAGTTTGGGGAAGTCATCAATGGCTTTTTGATACTGCTGGGCGCGGATATCAGACTCTTTTGCATCCGCCAGCCAACTAAGAGCCGATTGCAGCGCCTGAACAATTTCGGTCTGATTTGGCATCCCTTTATTGGTTTCAGCCTGTTTCAGCTCTTGTCTGAGCTGATCTTCATTAGGCTGAGTTGCCGCATGCAACGGCAAAGACAGCAGCATGACAAATGACAGTAACAGGCCAAAAGAGAGTGATTTACCAAAAAATCGAGAAATTATTAGGCGCACGTAAGGGTTCCTTAACATCGATTACGTTTATACCCGTCATACTTCAAGCTGCATATGCATTGGCTGCTCTCGCTCACCCGAATCATTGACTAGCGTCAACTCATCGGGTTTATTCGCTTGCCGCCTTACTGCAACTCGAATTACTTAGGGTATAGCAGTAGGGACGGCTTCGGCTAATACTTCACCCATGCGGGTAACAGAACCACTGTTTAACTGTGGTGCTAAATAGACTTTACCTTCAGCAAACAGGTTAATCACTGTCGAGCCTAACTTAAAGCGGCCCATTTCTTGCCCTTTTTCCAGCACTACCGCGCCTTCAGTTCCTGCTTGCGGATAGGTCCATCGGCGAATCACACCTTCTCGTGGCGGGGTAATGGTGCCAGCCCAGACGGTTTCTATGCTGCCAACAATAGTGGCACCTACCAGAATTTGTGCCATCGGGCCAAAAGCGGTATCAAAGATGCAAATAACACGTTCATTACGTGCGAAGAGATTAGGCACATTAGCCGCAGTCAATGGATTGACCGAGAACAAATCACCTGGCACATAAATCATTTCGCGCAAGATACCGTCACACGGCATATGGACGCGATGGTAGTCACGTGGAGCCAGATAGGTGGTGACAAAATGGCCATTTTGGAACTCAGCAGCCAACATATAGTTACCGGCGAGTAGGGCTTCCAGCGTGTAGTTGTGGCCCTTTGCCTGCAAAATTTGCCCGTCATGAATTGCGCCTAACTGGCTAATAGCGCCGTCGGCAGGTTGGGCCAAGAGGTTTTCTTCCGCTACAACAGGGCGCACACCCGCGCGCAGTGGGCGCACAAAGAACTCATTAAACGAACGATAAGCAGAGAACTCAGGGTCCTGGGCTTCCTTCATATCAACATGGTAGTAGCGGGCAAATGCCTTGATCACCAGTTGGGTCAGCCAGCCACCTTGCTTATCTGCCCCCCAGCCTGCCAAACGAGTCAGGCCAAGTTTTGGGAGTAAATATTGTAATCTGATTTTGATACTGTCCAGCACGTAGACCTCTGGGTAAACATTAAAATTAATGAGGGGGCGCATAATACCCGTCGCCCTTCAAGATACAGGGTGTTGGCTGCCTCACACCAGTCACTTACTTGAGTAAGCTCCTGAGGCTTCGCTCAATTGCCGCCTACCTGCATCTTGAAGTCACTGGGTATATATCTTTCTGCGCCCACAGTTTTTAGCTAAAGCATGTTCAACAGGACTATCGAGACATCATTTCTCGTCGCTATCAGATGTCTTACGCGGCTTCGCCTGTTCCATACTTTCCAGGATTCGATGGTAATTATCGAAACGCTCTTCAGCGATTTTGCCTTGTTCTACCGCTTCGCGCAGTGCACAACCGGGATCGGTGGTATGGCTGCAATCACGGAATTTGCAATGGCCGAGATAATCACGGAATTCGACAAATCCTTGAGTGATTTGTTCCGGTGCCAGATGCCAGAGGCCAAATTCACGCACCCCCGGTGAGTCAATCACATCACCGCCTTGCTGGAAGTGATATAAGCGGGCTGCGGTGGTGGTGTGCTGACCCAGACCTGAATTACCCGATACCGTATTGACCAGAATTTCGTTATCCGTTGGTGGTAACAGGGCATTCAGCAGGCTGGATTTACCCACGCCGGACTGACCGGCAAAGATACTGATGCGCCCAGCCAGTGCCTTTTCAAAGGCTTCCATCCCTTCACGGGTTTGACTTGAGACTTCCAGCACGTTGTAGCCAATGCGACGGTAAATCTCCATCATGCCATCAACGAATTTACGGCCATCGGCATCCAGTAAATCGATTTTGTTCAACACAATTAACGGTTCGACTTCCAGTGTTTCACAGGCCACCAGATAGCGATCGATAATATTAAGAGAAAGTTCAGGTAAGATCGCCGAAACGATCACGATCTGATCGATATTTGCGGCGATCGGTTTCACGCCGTCGTACAGATCAGGGCGTGTCAGCACGGATGTACGCTCATGTACGGCTTCGACAATGCCTTTAACCCGCACACCTTCCTGAGCTTGCAAGCCTGGGCGCCAGACCACACGGTCACCGGTAACCAGTGATTTAATGGTACGGCGGATGTTACAACGGTGTTGAACACCATCGGTGGCTTCGACATCGGCGTGCTGGCCGAAACGACTGATTACGATACCTTCTTGCGCATCGCCAAGCTGAGAGTCATCTAACTCAGGTTTTCTATCAGTGCGTAGCCGACGCTGATGGTTTGCCTGCACACGGCGTTGTTGACCTTTCGACAGTTTATTCTTACTCACTGCGCCTCACTTGAATCTGCATTAATACCCTTCATACTTGAAGCCGCTGGGGCTACTCGCTTCACTCCCCCGCATCGGTGTAATCTTATCGGGATTCGTTTACTTGCTACCTACCTGCAACGCCAATTTCTTTGGGTATATCGCTGGTTGCGACCAAAAGGGCTATGATACACATTATTTTATCAATTAACCGTTTGTTCGGTAGTCTCACCCGCTAACAGGCAGGAAATATTATGGCAGAGAATCAAAATAATCTGATCTGGATCGATCTGGAAATGACCGGTCTTGATCCTGAGCGCGATCGGATCATTGAGATAGCCACTCTGGTCACCGATGCTAATCTCAATATTCTAGCCGAAGGCCCAGTATTGGCGGTTCATCAGTCGGATGAACAGCTTGGGCTTATGGATGAATGGAATGTGCGTACCCATACCGGCAGTGGTTTGGTGGAACGGGTTAAAGCCAGCCCATTTAGCGATAGTGATGCTGAATTACAAACCATTGAATTCTTGAAACAGTGGGTTCCAGCAGGCGCTTCACCTATCTGTGGTAACAGTGTGGGCCAAGACCGCCGCTTCCTGTTCCGTTATATGCCAGAGCTTGAAGCTTATTTCCACTACCGCTATCTGGATGTCAGCACGCTAAAAGAGCTGGCACGCCGCTGGAAACCAGAGATTCTGCCGGGTTTCAAAAAACAAAATACCCATCAAGCACTAGACGATATCCGTGAATCTGTGGCTGAGCTTGCCTATTACCGCGAGCATTTTATTCAATCTTGATCCCCTGCGGCCTTGAAGCAGCAGGGATAGCCGCGCTTACACTCCTGCTGTTTCAATAACTTTGGGTATATACTTTGCCCGGCGCTGGTAAAAACGCCACATTGCTGTTTTAATCGTCACTTGAACCAAAAAATGATTTTTTTGCTTTTAGGGGCTTGCGGCAAAACGGATTTCTCGTATAATGCGCACCCCGTACCGATGAAGAATTCGCAAACATGCGCAGACCGATTTAGTACGAGTTAAGTGTAGAAAACGTTGTAAAAAGTAAGACGGCACCAAGCGGGAATAGCTCAGTTGGTAGAGCACGACCTTGCCAAGGTCGGGGTCGCGAGTTCGAGTCTCGTTTCCCGCTCCAATCTTTAACCATAAAGATAGTGACCGGCAGTACAGCAGCTTTAGTTCAGAAGTCAGAAATATAAGTGATACGTTGTTATGACGTATGGCAGCGACGCGGGAATAGCTCAGTTGGTAGAGCACGACCTTGCCAAGGTCGGGGTCGCGAGTTCGAGTCTCGTTTCCCGCTCCAAAATTTATTTCTGAATAAGCAGTAAATATCAAATGCTGTCACATACAGCAGGGTGCAAAAGCATCTCAATGCGGGAATAGCTCAGTTGGTAGAGCACGACCTTGCCAAGGTCGGGGTCGCGAGTTCGAGTCTCGTTTCCCGCTCCAAAATTTTTATTCAATTCTATTATTTTTATCCACAGCTACATAACGCGCCATGCCGCGTTGTACATACAATGTATTAACTTCGTCAACAGACTTATCCACAGATTCTGCTTTTTTTATATCCAGCTCATATTTTATCCACTGCGCAACCCTCTTTCATATCTCTTTGATTTAGCGATATATATTTTTCTGTGAAAACGTTATACCGATCACTTGCGCTTTTTTTCGCACTTGATTGCCAAGGTGTTTTTATTTTTATGCACAGGAAAACTCCGAGTTCATTCATTATAAAAATACATAAAAAAAAGCCATACCAAACAGCATATAGTTTCAGGTAAAGGGGGATATCAGGCATCCCGTGGTAGGCCTTTCTCAATAGCCCGCACCAGCCTTTTTTTCTGTGGCGATTGAACATCCACAATCAGTGTAGACCGTCTTTTCAATTGTTGTGAGATTGACCACTCAATATGTTCATCTAACATTGGATCAATCCCGCGGCGCGCTTCCAGTGCCAATACAATACTGTCGAGATAGGGGGCATTGCCCAGTGCGACCGAGATATTACGTAGCCAGCGTAGGTGACCAATGCGGCGGATGGCGGAACCTTCCGTAACCCGCAAAAATTTCTCTTCATTCCAGGCAAATAAATCCAATAACTGTGGCGTGTGTAGCACGGCGCGTGGGCTGAAATCTTCCTCATCAGTTAATTGTGAGAAGCGGTTCCAGGGGCAGATAAGCTGACAATCATCACAGCCATAAATACGATTTCCCATTAGTGGACGAAATTCTTCTGGTATCGCCCCTTCAAGTTCAATGGTCAGGTAGGAGATACAGCGGCGAGCATCAACGGTATAGGGTGCAACGATAGCGCCGGTCGGGCAGGTGGTGATACAGGCAACGCAACGGCCACATTGCTCCTCTTGCGGCTTATCAATCGGCAGCGGCAGATCAATTAGTAATTCGCCAAGAAAGAACCAGGAGCCTGCATCACGATTTAAAATCAGTGAGTGCTTACCAACCCAGCCAATCCCTGCTTTTGCAGCTAATGACCGCTCCATAATGGGGGCAGAATCGACAAATGGGCGGAAATTGATGTCACCGTGAGCCTGCTCCAGACAGTAACTCTGAATCATATCGCCCAATCTTTTCAGCCGCTGGCGCAGCAATTTATGATAATCACGGCCCAGCGCATAGCGACTGACATAACCTAACTTAGCATTGTTCAATGTGCTGGCAAATGCAGCCTTGGCAGGGAGATAATTCATCCGCACGCTAATCACCCGTAAGGTTCCGGGTAATAATTCATGGGGCCGCGCGCGCAGCATACCGTGGCGAGCCATCCAGGCCATCTCGCCATGATATTGTTTATCAAGCCAAGTTTGTAACCGCGGTTCTTCCGCAGACAAATCCGTATCGCAGATACTGACTTGCTGGAAACCTAGCGATTGCCCCCATTGCTTGATATGTTGGGCTAATTGATTCAGATCGAGGGGGTGTGCCATGACGGACCATAGTAAGAAACAAATCGGTGTCAGCTTACCACACTCTGTTTTTTCTGCGGACTGGGTACGCCAGAACGAGGTCGTGGCCGCGGCACACTTTTCTCTAACGTTGTTTGATCTGATGGTCAGAGCGGGCGATGCGGCCTTTGAACTGGCGCGTAAACAGTACCCAGCGGCGCGTCACTGGTTGATATTGTGTGGCCACGGTAATAATGGTGGCGATGGTTATATCGTTGCGAATCGGGCATTAGCCGCGGGGCTGAATGTTACGCTTATTGCCTGCCCCGGCAATCGGCCATTACCCGCACAAGCGCATCAGGCGCAATCCCAATGGTTGGCGGCAGGTGGCATAATTCACCAGCCTGAGACACCGTGGCCACAACATGTTGATTTGATTATTGATGCATTGTTGGGTATTGGCCTGCGAGCGGCACCGCAAGGCGTTTATGCTACGCTGATTGACACCGCGAATCGCCATCGGGCCGCAAAGATTGCCTTGGATATTCCTTCTGGACTCAGTGCCGACAGTGGTGCTGCTCTCGGATCGGTTATTCGCGCAGACCACACCCTGACTTTTGTCGCGCTGAAACCGGGTTTGCTCACCGGTCAGGCCCGTGATTGGGTGGGGCATTTACACTGCAATGACTTGGGGCTGACAGCATGGCTGCTCACTCAACCGCTACAAATTGAGCGAATGACCGCAGATCACCTACCGCAATGGCTACAGCCACGCCGCCCTTGTGCTCATAAAGGGGAACATGGCCGATTGTTGCTGGTGGGCGGAGATAAAGGGCTGGGAGGTGCGATTCGCATGGCCGGTGAAGCCGCTCTGCGCAGTGGGGCTGGCTTAGTGCGAGTGCTCACTCACATTGAGCATGTGGCACCGATTCTGGCGGCAAGGCCAGAGTTGATGGTACAAGAGTTAACGCCGGAAACTCTTGAACAAGGTATTGGCTGGGCTGATGTCCTGGTTGTCGGTCCAGGGTTAGGGCAGTCCGATTGGGGCCGGAATGCTCTGAATTTATTGCAACAAAGTGATAAACCAGCATTATGGGACGCAGATGCGCTCAACTTGCTGGCATTAAATCCACATAGGCGTCAGAATCGGGTATTGACCCCACATCCAGGGGAAGCTGCTCGTCTGCTTGGTTGCCGCGTCGCTGATATTGAGAGTGACCGCTTACTTTCGGCCCGAAACATCGTTAAACAATATGGTGGTGTGGTGGTATTGAAAGGTGCTGGTACCCTGATTGCCAGTGAGCAGGGCGAGATGGCGATCGCTGATGTTGGTAATGCAGGGATGGCCTCCGGCGGCATGGGGGATATTCTGTCCGGTATTATTGGTAGTTTGATAGCACAAAAGCTGGTGCTGTATGATGCTGCCTGTGCAGGTTGTGTCGTGCATGGCGTTGCCGCAGACAAACTGGCTGAAGTTCAAGGCACCCGGGGTTTACTGGCAACAGATTTACTGTCAGTTATTCCGAAGTACGTTAATCCTGAGTTAGCAAGATAGATATCACAGAATGAAAGAACTCGTTTTACCTCTGCCTGATGAGGCAGCGACCGTTGCATTAGGGGCTAGTTTGGCCCATGCCTTCAATGGTGCTAGCGTTATTTATCTGTTCGGTGACTTAGGTGCCGGAAAAACAACTTTCAGCCGCGGCTTCCTTCAGGCCCTTGGCCACATTGGTCATGTTAAAAGCCCTACTTATACCTTGGTTGAACCTTATGCGTTAACTCCAAGACCGGTTTACCATTTTGACCTATATCGTCTGGCGGACCCTGAGGAGCTGGAGTTTATGGGTATTCGTGATTATTTCGATGAGCGGGCAATTTGCCTGGTGGAATGGCCACAGCAAGGTGAGGGGTTCTTACCTCGGGCCGATATAGAGTTACATTTGGCGTATCAGGCTGAAGGGCGTGAAGCCCGTCTGGTTGCCCTTTCTGATGCGGGTGCGGATGTATTGCGCCGTTTAGCTGCTGTGCAAGGATAATTTGATAATGATGCATAGCTTGATGCTAATAAATCGCTACCAACGATCGTTTACCGCAGTCATGTTGGTTATGGTGAGTTTATTAAGCCTACCTTCCGCCTTGGCTATGAAACTCACCGATATTAAGGTGAACAATGGCCCGACGGAAAGCCGGGTGACGCTCAGTTTTGATGGTAAACCGATTTATGCCTTTTTCTCGTTGAGTTCGCCTGAGCGAGTGGTGTTGGATGTCCGCCAAAGCGGTAATCTCTCTGGTTTACCCTTGGAGTTCAGTGGGCAGAATCTGCTGAAAAGAATTCGTTCCAGTACCCCGAAAGATGAGCAAAGCACCCGTCTGGTGCTGGAATTGACGCAAAAAGTTAAAACCCGCGCGGTGACACAGCAGTCGGGCAGTAACTACACGGTGGTCATTACCATGACCGCAGACGCCCCTGCTCGTCAGGTACAAACCACGTTAAGCTCAAACAGTACGTTAAGCTCAAACAACACGTTAAGCCCAAACAGTAGGCCACTCAGCCAAACCAATACCCCTAGCCCGAATGCTGGGCGTTTGACGCCGCCGGTCAATAACGTGAATACGACACCGCGCGTGACCAGTTCAAACACCACATCGGAGGCTAAAAACCCGTTTAACAATAAGCCGACCGTGGTTGTCAGCAGTGATACCGTCACCACCAATACCGCCCGCCCGATTAAAGCCAGCCGTGTTGCTAATAGTGATCGTGTAGTGGTGGCAATCGATGCCGGTCACGGTGGGCAAGACCCAGGTGCAATCGGGCAAAATGGCCTGAAAGAGAAGAATGTCACGATTGCCATCGCCCGCCGACTTGAAGCATTGCTTAATAGCGACCCGATGTTTAAACCGGTTTTAACCCGCAATGGCGATTACTTCATTTCGGTGATGGGCCGTTCGGACGTGGCCCGTAAGCAGGGGGCTAACGTGCTGGTTTCTATTCATGCGGATGCGGCACCTAACCGCAGTGCTACTGGGGCTTCGGTCTGGGTTCTGTCAAATCGCCGTGCTAACAGTGAAATGGGCAACTGGCTGGAACAGCATGAGAAACAATCTGAATTGCTCGGTGGTGCCGGTGACGTGTTGGCGAATACCGCGTCAGACCCCTATTTGAGTCAGGCAGTATTGGATCTGCAATTCGGCCACTCCCAGCGGGTGGGCTATGACGTAGCGACCAAGGTGCTGCGTGAGCTACAAACAGTAGGTGACATTCATAAACGTCGGCCTGAACACGCCAGTCTTGGGGTGTTACGTTCACCGGATATTCCATCGTTATTAGTGGAAACCGGCTTTATCAGTAATAGTACGGAGGAGCGGCTGCTTGGCAGTAGCGCGTATCAGGAGAAGATTGCTCAGGCCATTTATAAAGGCTTGCGCAGTTATTTCCTCGCGCATCCGCTACAAGCCGACCCAAAGGTCGAAAACCGTCCGCTAATAGAAACAGCGGCGGTTGATTCTTCAGTGCAGCGTTCAAATGTTAATCAGCCAGAACCGATTGTCAGCAATGCGCAAAGCGGCAGAGTTTCTGCCGTCAAGCCTGTGGCGACAGGGAAAAGCCAAATCCATAAAGTACAACGTGGTGAAACCTTATCCGGCATTGCGAGCCAATACGGCGTCAGCATGGCGCTATTGCGGCAAAATAATACGCTGAAAAATGATGTGGTGTGGGTGGGGCAGCGTTTGAAAGTGCCGGCATTGGGCAGCACGGTAACGGCAGCGGCACCAAAAAACCAAACAATTGCTAAAAACAAAACAGTAAAACATCTGGTAAAACGCGGTGATACGCTATCAGCCATTGCGGCCAGATATGGCGTGTCGATGAGTGAGATTGAGCGGGCGAACAAGATAAAGTCAGGTAATGTCCAGCTAGGGCAAACCCTCACGATCCCACAATCGTAAGCGAAAGGAACTGCTATGCCGATTCATATTCTGCCACCACAGCTTGCTAACCAAATTGCCGCCGGTGAAGTGGTAGAGCGGCCTGCGTCGGTGGTTAAAGAGTTGGTAGAAAACAGTCTGGATGCAGGAGCTACCCGGATTGATATCGATATTGAACGGGGTGGCGCCAAACTGATTCGTATCCGCGATAATGGCTGCGGCATCGGCAAAGAAGATTTATCACTGGCGCTGGCGCGCCATGCCACCAGTAAGATAAGTTCGCTAGAAGATCTGGAAGCTATCCTCAGCATGGGCTTTCGTGGCGAAGCACTGGCCAGTATCAGTTCAGTCTCACGTCTGATTCTGACTTCCCGCACTGCTGAACAAAATGAAGCCTGGCAGGCTTATGCGGAAGGGCGTGATATGGCCGTCACTATCAAGCCAGCGGCGCATCCGGTGGGGAGTACTCTTGAAGTGCTGGATCTGTTTTATAACACGCCAGCGCGCCGCAAATTTATGCGCACTGAAAAAACCGAGTTCGGTCATATTGATGAAGTGGTGCGGCGCATTGCGCTGGCGCGCTTTGATGTGGCAATAAACCTGAGTCATAACGGTAAGTTAATGCGTCAGTACCGCGCAGCCCCTGACCCTTCACAGCACGAGCGTCGGCTGGCGAGCATCTGTGGCCCGGCTTTTTTGCAGCATGCACTGGCCATTTCCTGGCAACATGGTGATTTGACTATTCGTGGTTGGGTGGCTGATCCTGCCGCCAGTCGTACACTCAGTGAAATGCAGTATTGTTACGTCAATAATCGCATGATGCGTGATCGGTTGATTAATCACGCTATCCGTCAGGCCTATCAAGATTTACTCAAAGATGATCAACAACCCGCTTATGTTTTGTATCTGGATATTGATCCGCATCAGGTGGATGTAAATGTGCATCCGGCGAAACATGAGGTGCGTTTCCATCAGGCGCGGTTGGTACATGACTTTATTTATCAGGCTGTTACCACTGTTTTACAGCAGACTGCCTCGCCAGTGCTAAATATCAATGAAGATGGTGAAGAGATAGAAGCACCCCGCTGGCAGCCGGAAAACCGTGTGGCGGCGGGGGGGAATAAATATGCGCAACCAGAGCCTGCAAAAGCGCCAGCGGCAGAACGGACACGGGTTTCAGATAAAGTATCGTCTTCAGAACCCACGCTAGCGGCAGCGCGGTCTCCTGCCCGTGAACAGGCAGCACCTGGCTATAGCGCTGGGCAACCCTACCAAAAGCAGCAAGGCGAATTGTATCGTCAATTGGTGCAACCCGCCGCTGTGAGCCAAGCCGTAGAACAGCCTGCATCGGTGCCAGCCCCGCGCTTTGCATCAGCAGATGAACCACTTCATGGTGATTATTACAGCTTTGGCCGAGTATTAACGGTATTCCCACCTTGCTATGCTTTGATTGAATATAAGCAAGGTGTGGCATTATTGGCACTGACTGTTGCCGAGCGCTGGCTGAAACAAGCTCAACTGAATCCGCCAGCCGAGGGTTTACGCCCTCAGCCATTACTTATTCCATTAAAACTGACATTAGATAAGAATGAGGCCGCAGCCTGTCTGCGCCATCAGAACTTATTGGTTACTATGGGGATAGAATTGACCGTTGAGCAGACAAGAGCCACTTTACGTGCGGTATCTTTACCATTACGCCAACAAAATTTACAAAAACTGATACCGGAACTGTTAGGCTATCTGTCGCAGCATGAAGAGATATCGCCAGATGTTCTGGCCACATGGATTGCCCGCCACCTTGGCAGCGAACATGAGGTTTGGAATATGTCTCAAGCGATACAGTTATTGACGGATGTGGAACGTCTTTGTCCGCAGTTGGTGCAATCACCGCCTGCTGGATTATTACAACCTATTGATATAAAGGCTGCATTGGCAACCCTAACACATGAATGATATTGAAAATCTAGACCGGCCACCGGCAATTTTTATTATGGGGCCTACCGCTTGTGGTAAAACAGCGCTCTCCATTGCGCTTCGCCAGCGGTTACCTGTGGAGTTAATCAGCGTCGATTCTGCCTTGATCTATCGTGGCATGGATATCGGCACGGCGAAACCCAGTGCTGAAGAACTGGCGTTAGCACCACACCGGCTGATTGATATCCGTGACCCGGCTGAATCCTACTCAGCCGCTGATTTCCGTAAAGATGCATTGAAAGTGATGGCCGATATTACCGCTGCCGGGCGAATTCCGCTGCTGGTGGGGGGGACCATGCTGTATTTTAAAGCGCTGTTGGAAGGATTATCTCCGTTGCCACCCGCAGACCCACAAGTGCGCGAGCATATTGAACAGCAGGCCGCTGAGCTGGGTTGGGAGGCATTGCATCAGCAATTGGCCAAGATAGACCCAGTTGCTGCGGCGCGAATTCATCCTAATGATCCCCAACGGCTCTCTAGAGCACTGGAAGTTTTTTTTATTTCAGGTAAAACTTTAACGGAACTGACTAAAATTTCGGGTGAAACCTTACCCTATCGGGTTCACCAATTTGCGATTGCGCCTGTTAGCCGGGAACTGTTGCACCAGCGGATTGAATTACGTTTTCATCAGATGCTGGATGCAGGGTTTGAAACAGAGGCTAGGGCGCTTTTTGACCGCGGTGATTTGCATACGGATTTGCCTGCCATTCGTTGTGTGGGATACCGGCAGATGTGGTCTTATCTGTCCGGTGAGATTGATTACGACGAAATGGTTTACCGTGGAGTTTGTGCGACACGTCAACTGGCAAAGCGCCAAATGACTTGGTTACGGGGCTGGAGTTCAGTTCAGTGGCTCGACAGTGATAAGCCGGGAGAGGCTTTAGACTCTGTAATACAGGTTGTTAGTGCATAGGTTGAATGATTGTGTACAATTGATTAGTACTCAACGCGCGGATTTTTTTTACGCAGTTTATTTTCGAGCCGATAGGTTCTTAGTTAAAAACAACAAGCAAATAAGGAAAATATAGAATGGCTAAGGGGCAATCTTTGCAAGATCCGTTCCTGAACGCATTGCGTCGTGAACGGGTTCCGGTTTCTATTTATTTAGTGAATGGCATTAAACTGCAGGGCCAAGTTGAGTCTTTTGATCAGTTTGTCATTCTGTTAAAAAACACAGTCAGCCAGATGGTTTATAAACACGCCATCTCTACTGTAGTGCCTTCTCGCCCGGTTTCGCATCACAGCAATACGCCGAGTGGAAGCACCAATAATTATCATGGTAGTAATCCGTCTGCGCCGCAACAACCGCAGCAGGATAGCGATGACGCTGAATAAAGCGCATTGCTGGTCGACCATGACGGGGAACATAAACAACGGATTCGGGTTTATGTTCTCCGCACTAGCGGTTTTAATCCGTTTGAGAGGTTGCACGTTTGTTTGACCGCTATGAAGCCGGTGAGCAGGCCGTACTGGTTCATATCTATTTCTCGCAAGACAAAAACTCAGAAGATCTGCGTGAATTTGAAGCGCTGGTATCTTCTGCGGGTGTAGAAGCTTTGCAAATTGTGACGGGTAGTCGCAAAGCACCGCACCCTAAGTATTTTGTCGGTGAAGGAAAGGCCGAAGAAATTGCTGACGCGGTGAAAGCCAGTGGCGCGTCTGTTGTCTTGTTTGATCATGCCCTTTCTGCAGCGCAAGAGCGAAACCTTGAGCGTTTGTGTGAGTGTCGGGTCATTGATCGTACTGGGCTAATCTTAGATATTTTTGCCCAACGGGCCCGTACCCATGAAGGTAAATTACAGGTCGAATTAGCGCAATTACGCCATATTGCGACCCGTTTGGTACGTGGCTGGACGCATCTTGAGCGTCAAAAGGGGGGGATTGGCCTAAGAGGGCCAGGTGAAACCCAGTTGGAGACCGACCGCCGTTTGTTACGTGACCGTATCAGCTTGATTTTGAGCCGTTTGGAGCGGGTGGCAAAGCAGCGTGAGCAGGGGCGACGTGCGCGTACCCGTGCTGAAATTCCGACAGTATCTTTGGTGGGATATACCAACGCCGGTAAATCCAGCCTGTTTAACAAAATTACGGCAGCTAATGTTTATGCGGCTGACCAATTATTTGCCACGCTGGATCCTACTTTACGCCGTATTAATGTGGCGGATGTGGGTGATACAGTGTTGGCGGATACGGTAGGTTTTATCCGGCATTTGCCGCATGATTTGGTCGCTGCTTTTAAAGCGACATTACAAGAAACACGGCAAGCCTCATTACTGTTACACATTATTGATGCAGCAGACCCTCGGGTAACCGAGAATATGGCCGCAGTTGATTCTGTTTTGGCAGAAATCGAAGCGGATGAAATACCTACATTATTAGTAATGAATAAAATTGATTTGTTGGATGATTTTGTCCCGCGAATTGATCGCAACGAAGACAATCTGCCAGTCAGAGTTTGGCTTTCGGCCCAAACCGGCGCAGGGATCTCGTTGCTATTTCAAGCGTTGACGGAGCGTCTTTCAGGTGAGATCGCACACTTTGAATTACGTTTGCCACCTCAGGCAGGTCGTCTACGTAGCCGTTTTTACCAGCTTCAGGCAATTGAAAAAGAGTGGATAGACGAGGACGGAAACGTCGGTATGGTGGTCAGAATGCCTATCGTTGATTGGCGTCGTCTCTGTAAACAAGAGCAAGATTTGGTCAGTTATATTATTAATTAGTCGGTGTGGCTAATTAGTTGATTATTTGACCTTTTTTGTGAGATTAAGAGCCAGCTTCTTTGGCATGTGCTCTTGGCCTGAAGAAAACCAATCATAGAAGAATGGAGCTAAAACATGGCGTGGAATCAGCCCGGTAATAACGGACAGGACCGCGATCCGTGGGGGAGCAGCAATAATAATGGCGGCAACTCTGGCGGAAATAACAATAATAAAGGTGGTCGTGACCAAGGGCCGCCTGATCTGGATGATATCTTTCGAAAACTGAGCAAAAAACTGAGTAGCCTCGGTGGTAAAGGTGGCGGCAGCGGCAATGATAACAGTGGTACGACAAGAGGCCCTGGTTTCAGTGGCCGGATTGTGGGCATTGCTGTGGTTGCTGTGGTAGTTATCTGGGCGGCAAGTGGTTTCTATACAATTAAAGAAGCCGAGCGCGGTGTCGTTACTCGCTTGGGTAAATTAAGCCACATTGTGCAGCCTGGTTTGAACTGGAAACCGACCTTTATCGATGAAGTAACGCCAGTTAACGTTGAATCGGTACGTGAATTGGCAGCGTCCGGCGTGATGCTGACTTCTGATGAGAACGTAGTTCGCATCGAAATGAACGTGCAGTACCGTGTGACTGATCCGGCCGCTTATCTGTTTAGCGTGACTAACCCGGACGACAGCTTGCGTCAGGCAACTGACAGCGCAGTACGTGGTGTTATTGGTAAATACACCATGGACAAAATCCTCACCGAAGGCCGTACCATCGTTCGTAGCGATACTCAACGTGTACTGGAAGAAACTATTCGTCCATACAATATGGGTATAACGCTGCTGGACGTTAACTTCCAGGCGGCGCGTCCACCAGAAGAAGTTAAAGCGGCATTTGATGATGCGATTGCAGCCCGTGAAAACGAACAGCAGTATATTCGTGAAGCGGAAGCTTATACCAACGAAGTCCAACCACGGGCGAATGGTCAGGCGCAGCGTCTGTTAGAAGATGCGCGTGCTTATGCCGCACGTAAAGTGTTGGAAGCGCAGGGTGAAGTCGCAGGTTTTGCTAAGTTGTTGCCTGAGTATAAGGCAGCACCAGAAATTACCCGTGAGCGTCTATACATCGAAACGATGGAGAAGGTCCTCGGTCATACCCGCAAAGTACTAGCGAGTGATAAGGGTAATAGTCTGATGGTGTTACCACTGGACCAAATGCTGCGCGGCCAAGGTGCAGATAAGGCAGCGGATGGCAATAAAGACACAAGCCTGATTCGTCTGAATCCGCCTTCTTCTGCTAATAGCAGTCAAGAGTCTGGTGCAAGCAACGCCAATACCAGCTCAACCAGTGGCTCTATCATGGATCAGCGCCGGGCGAATGCTCAGCGTGATACTTCCACTCGCGTAGGGAGAGAATAACCAATGCGTAAGTCTTTTTTACTTATCGTCGTTGTGGTGTTAATCGCACTCTACGCTTCTCTGTTTGTGGTACAGGAAGGCCAGCGCGGCATCGTGCTACGCTTTGGCAAGGTATTACGTGATAGTGATAACAAGCCGCTGGTGTATGCACCGGGCTTGCACTTCAAAATACCGTTTATCGAAACAGTGAAAAGGCTGGATGCCCGTATTCAAACCATGGACAACCAGGCTGACCGTTTCGTTACCAACGAGAAGAAAGACCTGATTGTTGACTCCTATTTGAAATGGCGTATCAGCGATTTCAGTCGTTACTATCTGGCCACCGGTGGTGGTGATGTTTCTCAGGCCGAAGTGCTGCTGAAACGTAAGTTTAGTGACCGTTTGCGTTCTGAAATTGGTCGTTTGAACGTGCGTGACATCGTTACTGACTCACGTGGGCGTTTGACTTCAGATGTCCGTGATGCGCTGAACACCGGTAGTGTGGGTGATGAAGCTGTGACCACCGAAGCTGATGATGCAATTGCCTCTGCGGCAGCCCGTGTTGAGCAGGAAACCCGTGGCAAACAGCCTGCGGTTAACCCTAACAGTATGGCAGCGCTAGGGATTGAGGTCGTTGACGTGCGAATCAAGCAGATCAACTTACCGGCTGAAGTGTCTGATGCTATCTTCCAACGTATGCGTGCTGAGCGTGAAGCGGTAGCCCGTCGTCATCGTTCACAAGGTCAGGAAGAAGCAGAGAAGTTGCGTGCAACAGCTGACTATGAAGTAACACGTACACTGGCAGAAGCAGAACGTCAGGCGCGTATTACTCGTGGTGGCGGTGATGCAGAAGCAGCTCGTCTGTTTGCTGACGCATTCAGTAAAGACCCAGACTTTTATGCCTTCATTCGTAGCTTGCGTGCGTATGAAAACAGCTTTAACAGCGGCAATGATGTGATGGTTCTGAGCCCGGATAGCGATTTCTTCCGTTATATGAGGTCGCCGGATAACTCCAGCAAACGTCCATAACGGCTGTCGTTACAGCTCGTCTTGACCGTAACAATAAGGCCCGTTAACGCGGGCCTTTTCCATTTGAGACAAATAATGAATTCAACCATCTTGTTAGCATTGGGTCTGGTTTTGGTGCTCGAAGGGCTTGGCCCGATGCTGTACCCCAAAGCTTGGCGCAAAATGATTCAGGCGATGACCCAATTACCGGATGCCACTTTGCGCCGTTTTGGTGGCGGATTAGTGGTTGCTGGTGTGGTTATCTACTACATGTTGCGTAGCCGCATGGGTGGCTGAATGTAAGCACAAAAATTGTTCAGTTATGTGTTAAAAAGTACTGAAAGCAGCCGAATGAGATGTTAGAATCCTTTTTTAAGCAACCTGGTGATTTTTGAGATGGGTAAGAACGTCGTCGTACTGGGCACCCAATGGGGTGACGAAGGTAAGGGCAAGGTCGTTGACCTGCTGACTGAACGGGCTAATTATGTTGTGCGCTATCAAGGTGGTCACAACGCTGGCCATACTTTGGTTATCAACGGTGAGAAAACCGTTCTTCATTTAATTCCCTCAGGTATTCTGCGTGAAAACGTAACCAGCATCATCGGCAACGGTGTTGTATTGGCACCTGACGCTTTAATGAAAGAGATGACAGAGCTTGAAGCGCGCGGTGTGCCTGTACGTGAGCGACTGTTACTCTCCGAAGCATGCCCATTAATCCTGCCTTATCATGTGGCTTTGGATAATGCGCGTGAAAAAGCACGTGGTGAAAAAGCGATTGGTACTACCGGCCGTGGTATTGGTCCTGCTTATGAAGACAAAGTTGCCCGCCGTGGTCTGCGCGTCGGTGATTTGTTCAACAAAGAAACCTTCGCTATCAAACTGAAAGAAATTGTGGATTACCACAACTTCCAGTTAGTGCATTACTACAAAGCTGATGCAGTTGACTACCAAACAGTGCTGGATGAAGTATTAGCTATTGCTGATATTTTGACTGCCATGGTGGTTGATGTTTCTGACTTGCTGGACAGCGCCCGCAAGCGCGGTGATCTGATCATGTTCGAAGGCGCACAAGGCACCTTACTGGACATCGATCACGGTACTTATCCGTATGTAACTTCATCTAACACCACTGCTGGTGGCGTAGCCACCGGCTCTGGCTTGGGTCCACGTTATGTTGATTACGTCTTAGGTATCGTTAAAGCTTATTCCACCCGTGTAGGTGCAGGTCCATTCCCTACCGAGTTGAATGATGAAACTGGCGAATTCCTGCGTAAGCAAGGTAACGAATATGGCGCAACAACAGGCCGTAGCCGTCGTACCGGTTGGTTGGATATCGTTGCAGTGCGTCGCGCCGTGCAGATCAACTCCCTGTCTGGTTTCTGTATGACCAAACTGGACGTGTTAGATGGTCTGAAAGAAGTGAAGCTGTGTGTTGGCTACCGCATGCCAGATGGTCGCGAAGTTGATACTACCCCACTGGCTGCTGAAGGTTGGGAAGGTATCGAGCCAATTTACGAAACCATGCCAGGCTGGTCAGAAACCACCTTTGGTGTGAAAGAACATAGCAAGTTGCCACAGGCAGCCCTGAACTACATCAAACGAGTAGAAGAGCTGACCGGTGTTCCGGTTGATATTATCTCTACCGGTCCTGATCGTGAAGAAACCATGATCTTGCGCGACCCATTTGATGCATGATTCGTTTGATTTATGATTAAGTGGCTAACCGCCAAATAGTCAGAATTCAGACTTTAATAAACCGGGCTTAGGTCCGGTTTATTGTTTATACCCGTCATACTTCAAGCTGCATGTGCGTTGGCTACGTTCAATCACCCGAATCACTTACTCATGTAAGCTCATCGGGGTTAATGAGCCTCATCCTTGAGGTTCACCCTACGGGCTAGCATAAATGCTGTTCAAATCGGTTCCCGACCGATTTGTCTGTCTCTTGCCGCCTTCCTGCAACTCGAATTATTTAGGGTATATACCCTAAATACATTGTTAACTGCAAAGTCAGCTATTTTGGGTATAATGAGATGCAGAAGTGACCTCGGATATGCCGTTTTATACCAAAAGCGCCACCCTTCACCTAAATGATTAGCCGCAAGCTTTATGGCTGGTTTATCATTCAAAGAATATATCCGTCATACTTCAAGTTGCATGTGCGTTTGGCTGCCTTCATTCACCCTAATCACTTACTGATGTAAGCTCTTGGGGATTCGCTTAGTTGCCGCCTTCCTGTAACTCGAGTTATGTAGGATATGAGTTTTCTGAATCACACTTGGAATCGCACTTATAACCTATCCAAAAAGTGTTATTTCCGATGGGGTTAAGCCGGGTAAATTGATACTCAGGGGTATACGTGCAGTTAACAAGTTTTACTGATTATGGTTTGCGGGCGCTTACTTATATGGCCTCGCTACCGGAAGGCCAAATGACCAGCATTTCTCAGGTAACTGAGGTATATGGTGTGTCTCGCAATCATATGGTTAAAATAATCAATCAGTTGAGCCGTGTCGGTCTGGTGACCGCTGTGCGGGGCAAAAATGGTGGTATACGGTTGGGTAAACCGGCTAACCAAATTCTAATTGGTGATGTTGTGCGCCAACTGGAGCCACTGTCTCTGGTGAATTGCAGTAGTGATTTTTGCCACATAACACCCGCTTGTCGCCTGAAACAAGTGCTTAATCAGGCGGTACAGAGTTTCCTTAACGAGCTGGATAACTATACTTTGGCTGACATGGTTAAAGATAATTCCCCGCTCTACAAACTGTTACTTGTTGAGTAGATTTTTGCTTAATCAAAGATATATATACCCAAAGAACTTGGAGTTGCAGGTAGGCAGCCAGTAAACGAATCCCGATGAGCTTACACTGGTAAGTGATTCGGGTGAGAGCGCGCAGCTAACACCCCTGCGGCTTCAAGTACGCAGGGTATAAGACCTGCTGCTGACAACGGAGGAACCGCAATGTCACAAGATCCATTCTTGGAACGAGAAGCAGAAAAATATGAGTCACCGATCCCTAGTCGGGAATTCATTTTGGCTCATCTCGCGAAGCGCGAAACACCTGCCAGCCGTGAAGAGCTGGCCAATGAACTTAATTTAACCGGCGAAGAGCCTTTAGAGGCACTGCGTCGCCGCCTGCGCGCTATGGAGCGCGATGGGCAATTGGTCTTCACCCGTCGTCAGTGCTACGCCTTGCCTGAGCGTCTCGACTTACTGCGTGGGACTGTTATTGGTCACCGTGATGGTTTCGGCTTTTTACGCGTTGAAGGCAGTAAAGACGACCTGTATCTCTCCGCAGAACAGATGAAAACCGCCATTCATGGTGATGTGGTATTGGCCCAAGCAGTTGGCGCAGACCGCAAAGGCCGCCGTGAAGCACGTATCGTGCGTGTATTAGTACCGAAAACCAGCCAGATTGTTGGTCGTTACTTTACTGATGCCGGCACCGGTTTTGTGGTGCCAGATGATGGTCGATTGAGTTTTGACATTCTGATCCCGCCAGAGGCAATCAACGGTGCGCGGATGGGTTATATGGTGGTGGTCGAGTTGACTCAGCGCCCGACCCGCCGGACTAAAGCGGTAGGTAAGATTGTTGAAGTGCTCGGCGAAAATATGGGTACCAGCATGGCGGTGGATATCGCACTGCGTACCCATGAGATCCCCCATACCTGGCCGCCACAAGTTGAAAAACAAGTTGTGGATCTGAAAGAACAAGTACCGGAAGAGGCGAAGAAAGGGCGGGTGGATTTACGCAACCTGCCATTGGTCACTATTGATGGTGAAGATGCCCGCGACTTCGATGATGCTGTTTACTGCGAGAAGAAACGCGGTGGTGGCTGGCGCTTGTGGGTGGCAATTGCTGATGTCAGCTATTATGTGCGCCCACGCACCGCGCTGGATGATGAAGCTCGCAGCCGTGGTAACTCGGTTTACTTCCCGTCGCAAGTGGTTCCGATGCTGCCGGAAGTGCTCTCAAACGGCCTTTGCTCCCTGAATCCGCAGGTAGACCGCCTGTGCATGGTGTGTGAGATGACCATCTCCTCACAGGGTAAGCTGTCGTCGTATAAGTTCTACGAAGCAGTGATGAGCTCCCACGCACGTCTGACCTACACCAAAGTGTGGCGGATTATTGATGGTGAAGAGACACTGCGTGAGCAATATAAGCCGCTAGTGCCGCATCTGTTAGAACTGCATACCATGTATAAAGCGCTGGATCAGGCCCGTGCTGAGCGTGGTGGTATCGCGTTCGAAACCGAAGAAGCCAAGTTTATCTTCAACGCTGAACGGCGCATTGAACGTATTGAATCGACGGTGCGCAATGACGCGCATAAGTTGATTGAAGAGTGCATGATTTTGGCGAATATTGCAGCCGCTCGTTTTGTCGAAAAACACAACGAACCTGCATTGTTCCGTGTACATGACCGCCCAAGTGATGACCATATCTCCGCACTGCGTAGCGTGCTGAATGAGCTAGGCCTGACCTTAGGTGGCGGCTTGAAGCCCGAGCCGAAAGATTACGCTGTACTGATGGATGAAGTTGCCGATCGCCCGGACCATGAAATGCTGCAAACCATGTTGCTGCGCTCAATGAAACAGGCAATTTACGATCCAGAAAACCGGGGTCACTTTGGCCTGGCATTGGCCTCTTATGGCCATTTCACCTCACCAATCCGCCGTTATCCTGACTTGGCGATGCACCGCGCTATCAAGTACCAGCTCGCCAAAGAGCAAGGCAATCAGAAAGAGCGCTGGACACCAACCGGTGGCTGGCACAGTGAATACGAAGATATGCTGCAATTGGGCGAACACTGCTCAATGACTGAACGCCGCGCTGATGAAGCTACCCGTAACGTAGCGGACTGGCTGAAGTGTGATTTTATGCAGGATCAGGTTGGTAAAGTCTTCACCGGGATCATTGCCAGTGTTACCGGCTTTGGTTTCTTCGTGCGTTTGGATGATCTGTTTATTGATGGTTTGGTGCATGTTTCCAGCCTGGATAATGATTATTACCGTTACGACAACATCGGCCAACGTCTGATCGGCGAATCCTCAGGTCAGGTTTACCGCTTGGGTGATACCGTAGAAATTCGGGTTGAGGCGGTACATATGGATGAGCGCAAAATTGACTTTGCTCTGGTCTCCAGTACCCGTAAGCCGCGCGGTGAGGGTAAAACAGCCCGTGATAAGGCGAAGAAAGCTGATGGGCAGCGCACGATGCGTGATACCTCAACCGGTCGTGGTGGGCGTGGTAGTTCATCTGGTGCTCCGCGCCGTGATGGCGCGCCAGCCGGTGGTGGGCAGCAACGGCCTCGTCGGGCAAAAAAACCAGTGAACTTCGAGCCGGATAGTGCATTCCGCCCAGCAGATGCCGCCGCTAAACTAGACGATAAAGCACTGGCTGAGAAAAAAGCCAAAGCGAAAGCAAAACGAGCGTCCGCTAAAACCAAAAAAATTGCCGCCGCCACCAAGGCCAAGCGTGCGAAGAAGAAAACCAGCAGCGACCAGTAATGGCCTGCTGATTGTCGGGCGGCCCCGGTCGCCCGCATTCGTTTACTTATTAATACTTAATCATTTATAAAAGAGCATCATGAGCGAAATTATTTACGGTATTCACGCCGTCAAAGCCCTGCTAGACAATGATCCGCAACGTTTCCTGGAAGTTTTTATTCTGAAGGGTCGTGACGATCGCCGTCTGCAACCTTTGGTCGCGGAACTGGAAGCTGCCGGTTTAGTGATTCAGGTGGCTAGCCGCCAATGGCTGGACTCTCAGGTTGAAGGGGGTGTCCATCAGGGGATCGTAGCGCGAGTGCGTGAAGGGCGTCAGTATCAGGAAAATGACTTACCTGCCCTGCTGGAAAGTGTGGATATGCCGTTCTTGCTGGTGCTGGATGGCGTAACTGACCCGCATAATCTCGGGGCATGTTTGCGTAGCGCCGATGCCGCCGGTGTCCATGCGGTTATTGTGCCACGCGATCGCTCGGCGCAGCTTAATGCTATTGCCAAGAAAGTGGCCAGTGGTGCCGCTGAGAATGTGCCATTGATTAAAGTGACTAATCTGGCGCGTACCCTGCGGTTACTGCAAGAACACAATGTCTGGATTGTTGGCACTGCCGGTGAAGCAGACCACACCTTGTATCAGAGCAAAATGACTGGCCCGATGGCGCTGGTGATGGGGGCTGAAGGTGAAGGCATGCGCCGTTTGACCCGTGAGCATTGCGATGAACTGATCAGTATTCCAATGGCGGGTACGGTTTCTTCGCTAAACGTCTCGGTTGCCACTGGGGTTTGCTTATTTGAAGTTGTGCGCCAGCGAGCATTGAAAGCGTAATATCTCTTTTGCTATTGAGTTCAGAAAGCCAGCATTTACGGATGCTGGCTTTTTTATAGGAATTTTAATTAAATCATCAGTGATATATAGGGCTTTCATCCCCGTTTGTGATGAGCCTGCCAGCAAAAATTCGCGCCTGCACCATACTTAACCCTGATTTATGAATGCCGATGGTACAGTTATATCCAAAGTAACTGAAGTTGCAGGTAGGCGGCAAGTGAACGAGTCCCGATGAGCGCACGACGGTGAGTGATTCGGGTGAGTAAGCGTAGCTAACACCCCTGCGGCTTCAGGTACGAAGGATAGAATACCGAAATGGAGGAAGGTATGGAGTGGCAGACTCACTTGGTTTTCAATCAGCCGGAGCCATTGTCGAACAGTAATTTATTTTTGTCTGACATGGCGTTGCGGGAAGCCGTGATGCGTGAACACGCTGGTTGGGATGGAGAGACTCTCTCTTTGATCGGGCTACAATTGGGATCACAGGAGTCTCTTGAACTTGGGCGGCTGGCAAACACCAATCCTCCTGAGTTATTGCGCTACGATGCTGCCGGGCAGCGGTTGAACCAAGTGCGATTTCATCCCGCGTGGTATATGTTAATGCAAGAGCTGGTCAATCATCGCCTGCATAATCTACCGTGGCAGGAAGATGCTCGAATCGGTTCTTTTGCCGCCCGTGCGGCGCGTTTTATCCTGCATGCGCAGGTGGAAGCGGGCACGCTCTGCCCAATAACCATGACCTTTGGTGCTATCCCACTACTACAGCAAACACTCCCACCACTATTTCAAAACTGGCTATCGCCACTACTTTCTGATCGCTTTGATCCCCATCAGTCCATTGGTAGCCAGAAACGGGGCTTGTTGATAGGAATGGGCATGACAGAAAAACAGGGTGGTTCCGATGTACTCAGTAATACTACCCGGGCTGAGCCGCTGGAGGGGCGGGGCAATGGTGAGGCTTATCGTCTGGTGGGGCACAAGTGGTTTTTCTCGGTACCACAAAGTGATGCACACCTAGTGTTGGCGCAGACCGATGGCGGGCTATCCTGCTTCTTTCTGCCTAAAATATTGCCGGATGGCAGCTATAACGCCATTCGATTAGAACGGCTGAAAGATAAACTTGGCAACCGCTCCAATGCCAGCAGTGAAGTTGAGTTTGATAATGCGACTGCTTGGTTATTGGGGGATGAGGGCGACGGTGTGCGCCAAATTTTAAAAATGGGGGGCTATACCCGTTTTGATTGTGCGCTGGGTAGCCATGGTCTGATGCGGCGTGCCTTTTCCGTCGCGCTGTATCATGCGTGGCAGCGGCAGGCCTTTGGTAAGCCACTGGTAGACCAACCGTTGATGCGACAAGTGCTGAGCCGCATGGCATTGCGTCTGGAGGGGCATACAGCACTGCTGATGCGCTTAGCTAGCGCCTGGGAAAAGTCAGATGAGGCTCATGAGAAGATATTTAGCCGTCTACTCACTCCTGCGGCTAAATATCGGGTATGTGGGCAAGGCAGTGGGTTTGTTGCCGAGGCGATGGAGGTGCTGGGTGGGATTGGCTATTGTGAGCAGAGTGAACTGCCACGGCTCTATCGTGAAATGCCGGTAAACAGTATTTGGGAAGGTTCCGGCAATATTATGTGCCTTGATGTGTTGCGCACATTTCGCAAACTACCGGCAGCCCTTGAGATGCTACAGCAGGAGTTCTATCCGGTTCGCGGGCAGAATCGATTGTTTGATCGTGCGTGGCGGCAATTACAGCAGCGGCTGAAAAACCCCAAAGAGGAACAAGGGCGGGCATTAACTCAGCAACTGTTCGATCTGTGTTGTGCTTCTCAGCTACTGCGTTTTGCCTCACCACCACTGGCCGATGCCTGGTGCCGCATGACCTTGGATCACCGTGATCAATATATGCTGCCGGAAGCGGTTTGCGCGCGACTGCTCAGTCGCGGCAGCGGCTTTCAATAGGGGAATCAGCAGTCAGCAGCAATGAGTTACTTATACAGCAGTGCGTTGGCATACCAGGTGCCGGGATAAATGCTGTCGGACAACATAATAATCAAATAGTAGGGCGCGCCACTGGCATTAGCCCTACGTTGAATTTCGGCTTCTATATCCATCGGGCTACCAAATACCTGTGCTGAGACGGTGCCTACTTTTTGCAAATTAAGGCTCTGGGCGCGGGTAATTTCTTGTGCATAAGGCTGGATTGCAGGAGGGGGGGCTGGTGTCGTATGCAAAACACTACAACCCGAAAGCCCGAGCGCCAGCAGCAAAACCCCCATCACACGTTTTATCTTCATTTATTGCCTCTTTATCAACGGCGCGGTTACCGTAAAACCCCAAGGTGAAGCGTAATATCTTGGAAGAAATTGATTTAAGACTTTATATCCTCATTTTGGCACACTGCCTTGTTCCTTGGGTATATTACGCTGGTTTTTCCTGTTTACGCGCCGCTGCATCAATAAAGGATTTTTGCCATGATTGAGATATCGCTGGAAAATATTAATGGTATTGAGGTGATTCATGCTACCCCTGCGGGTAAACGCCAGCAGCCGCTACCGACCATTTTTTTCTATCATGGCTACACCTCATCGAAAGAGGTCTATTCCTACTTCGCCTATGCCTTCGCACAAGCCGGTTTTCGCACCATCTTGCCAGATGCGGATATGCACGGTGCGCGGTTTAACGGTGATGAATCACAGCGCTTATCCTATTTCTGGGAGATCCTGAAATCAAACATTGATGAGTTGCCTGCGATTAAACAACATTATCAACAAGCAGGATTGATTGACGGTGATCGCATTGGCGTGGCGGGTGCATCAATGGGCGGTATGACCACATTGGGGGCGTTTGCTCGCTATCCATGGGTGAAAGTGGCCGCAGACTTTATGGGGTCAGGTGATTTTACCTCACTGGCCCGCTCGTTGTTTCCGCCATTGAAAGCGGGGCAGTCGGTCAACGCTGCTGAATTTGAGCGCCGTTTAGCGCCGTTGGCGGATTATGAACTGAACCATCAGTTAGAAAAGATTGCAGAGCGGCCCTTATTGGTCTGGCATGGCGAGGCTGATGAAGTGGTGCCAGCAGCAGAAAGTACGCGATTGGTACAGGCGTTAAGGGCAAGCGGGCGCGCTAATCAGCTAACCTATATTACCGAGGCCGGTATTGGCCACAAAATTACCCCAAGTGCATTAAAGGCTGGAGTCACATTCTTCAGCAGCCACTTATAAAAAAGCCCCCAAAGGTCTGGGGGCAAGGGCATATCAAAGGGCTTTTTTGGTTGTTGGTCGTCGTATTCACCGGTGTTGTATCTATACTGCTGCGTCTAACGGTAAATCTCAGCATTGACCCGAATTGAGCTGTTGCTACCCGGCTCATGCATCTGAGTAATGTGGTATGCCGTAGCGCCGCGCTCATCAGCCATTTTGCTAATTTGTGCCACGGCGTCATCCGGTGACACCACATTATGGTTAAGAGAGATCTCGCCGATACTGACACGCTGCTGCTGCATCGCTTCCTGGCGGCTGATTTCTGTGGCGGCAAACGTGTTGGCGGATAAGAGCAAACTGACTGTGGCTGCGATGATGAGTGTATGTCTCATAGGTGACTCCAATATTTTATACCCGTCATACTTCAAGTAGCAGGCGCGTTGGCTGCCTTCGTTCACCCCAGTCACTTACTGGTGTAAGCTCCTGAGGATTTGCTCAGTTGCCGCCTTCCTGCAACTCGAATTATTTAGAGTATGTTTATATACTTTGAATAACTTTCCATTAACGCTACCGCTTAATATGCGGTGGATGTAAATAATTCTAGTCGCTTTTGTTAATTTAAAAATACGTAGTAATTGATTCACTTGGTCAAAAAAAATGAATGATATTTTCACTGAGCCAATGATTTTATTGAAAGATTTAATAGACTAATGGATCTACATCCATTGGTTATTTAATGAACAAAAAATGCCTTTTTAGCGAAGTAAGGGCCAGAACAAGAATAAATCCCCGTCAGTCCTTGAGTTTCAAACCGCCCGCAAGTATAGTTACGCGTCATTTTTCAGCCGCACACAAACACGTTCCTTGCCTCCATGGGCCGCGGTTGACCCTATCAGGAGGCTGAATAATCCGTAAGGAGCAATAATCGATGCGTCATTACGAAATCGTTTTTATGGTCCATCCTGACCAAAGCGAACAGGTTCCGGGCATGATCGAGCGCTATAGTGCAACTATCACTAATGCTGCTGGTACCATTCACCGTCTGGAAGACTGGGGCCGCCGTCAACTGGCTTACCCGATCAATAAACTGCATAAAGCTCACTACGTTCTGCTGAACGTTGAAGCCCCGCAGGAAGCGATCGATGAGCTGGAAACAAACTTCCGCTTCAACGACGCCGTTATCCGTAGCATGGTTATGCGCGTTAAACACGCGGTAACTGAAGCATCACCAATGGTTAAAGCGAAAGACGAACGCCGTGAGCGTCACGACTTCGCATCAGAAGCCAATGATGATTCTGAAGCTGGGGATTCTGAAGAGTAATTGCCGTGGTGACCACTAATCGTCTGGTACTTTCTGGCACAGTGTGCAAGACGCCGGTTCGAAAAGTAAGTCCTTCTGGTATTCCGCATTGTCAATTTGTGCTTGAGCACCGATCAACACAGCAGGAAGCCGGATTTAGCCGACAAACATGGTGCAGAATGCCGGTTATTGTCAGCGGACAAAAGTCACAAGCATTAACTCACAGTATAACGGTCGGCAGTCAGTTAACCGTTGAAGGCTTCATTAGCTGCCATCAAGGTCGCAATGGGCTGAACAAATTGGTTCTGCATGCCGAGCAGATTGAATTTATAGATTCTGGAGACTAGCCAAATGGCACGTTATTTCCGTCGTCGCAAGTTCTGCCGTTTTACCGCGGAAGGCGTTGTAGAGATTGATTATAAAGATATCGCTACGCTGAAAAACTATATCACTGAAAGTGGTAAAATTGTCCCGAGCCGTATTACCGGTACTCGCGCAAAATACCAGCGTCAGCTCGCCCGTTGTATCAAGCGCGCACGCTACCTGTCTTTGTTGCCGTACACTGATCGTCATCAGTAATCGGCCACTGTCCATTAACGACTTTGAGAGGATAAGGTAATGCAAGTTATTCTGCTTGATAAAGTAGCAAACCTGGGCAGCCTGGGTGACCAAGTGAACGTTAAAGCGGGCTATGCTCGTAACTTCCTGGTTCCACAAGGTAAAGCTGTTCCGGCAACGAAGAAAAACGTAGAGTTCTTTGAAGCACGCCGTGCAGAATTGGAAGCCAAATTGGCTGGCGTTCTGGCTGCTGCTGAAGCTCGCGCAACCAAAATTAACGAACTGGGCAGTGTCACCATCGCGTCTAAATCTGGCGATGAAGGCAAACTGTTCGGCTCTATCGGTACTCGTGATATCGCTGACGCAGTAACTGCGGCTGGCGTTGAAGTTACCAAGAGCGAAGTTCGTTTGCCGAATGGCGTTCTGCGTACCACAGGTGATCATGAAGTTCACTTCCAGGTACACAGCGACGTGTTCGCTAAACTGAACGTGATCGTGGTTGCAGAAGCGTAAGTTACGCTGCTGTTAACCTGCTAAAACGCCAGCCTCGTGCTGGCGTTTTGCTATCTGGTGGTTGATGAAAATAGTCATCTGCATGTTTGGCTCAACACTAAAAGCTTAACCCGCCGCTAAAATTTCAAACTTGCACTCTTCGGCGGCAACACCTGAACACTGGTAAATTTCTAGAAAAGGATTTTGTTGGTACACCCAGAGTGGTTGCCCATTGACCGATACTGGCCAAGTTTTATTACCGTAGAACATATCTATCTGCCTACCTTGCGCCTGCAAGTTATAGGTACACTTTTGAAACTCACCCTGTCCAACGATATTGTTTTTATCACTATCAATGATGATCAGCGCTTCACTAAAATTTTTAACTGAACTGTTTGGTGGAAGGGTACCTTGTAATATGCCAACCCATTCTTCATTACCTGCCGCAGGTGCACTGTAAACTCCACCAATCTGTTTAATTGTATCCACTGGCGGGCAATGCAACTGAGCTAAGGTACCAAACGAGGTGAATAGCATTAAAAAAGGTAATTTGTATTTCATATCATAGTCACTCCCTTTATTTCTCCCCGCTATCTTTCAGGCTGCTGGTGTGTTGGCGATAGTCATGACTCTTGGGGACGCTCATCGGGTTCTATGCGCTTGTCGCCTGGCTGCATCTTGAAATCTATTGGGTATATGAATGTGGTTATCAATGGTGGATGGCGTTAACCATCCAGAAAACAACCTAATTCGGAAGAGACGACGTGACAATATCAAAGAAGGTAACGGGCAGGACAAAAGTGGCTATGGATAACGGCGATTAACGGTCGCGACGATAACTGCCATCGCTCTGCCGGGTAAACAGCACTTCTGTATTATTGGTGGTTTCAATGGCCAGTGCGGCAACTACACCTTGAGCGTCCAACATAATTTTGATTTCTTGCCCAGCTTTCAGATTACTCAATGGCTTATCGCTACCCTCAACCTGTGCCATCGCAAAAACTTCATTGACCGGCAGGTTATTATCACGGAATAACTGTGCCAGTGTTTTCCCTGATTGAATTTGATAACTTTGCCAATTTCCCTGCGTCAAAGTCGGTGGTTCGGGTTCGGGAGACGCCACCGTTGGAGGTGGCGGAGCATCAAGATTGCCCTGTAATTGGGCTTGTAGTGGCGCGCTGCTGGACGGCGCGCTCACTGGGAAGGAAAGGTTGGTGTTATCCCGCGATGCGGGCCACAGCAGTGCCAGCAGCAATACAGCGGTGGCGACAATAACCCAGCGGCGATGGAACAGAGGCAAAGGTTCCATCCATTCGAAACTGTCCGGCAAATGCCAGATTTTCAGCAGCAGACCTTTGATCCCTTTTTCTGCTGTGGCGGTTGCCACGGATTCAGGGGGCACATTAACGTTTGCAGAAACGCTATCTTCGGTAGTAACAACGTTCTCCGCAGAGGCTGTGTGCTCAGGCGCACTGATTTCAGACATCAGGTTTTGCTCATCGGCAGCTTTAGAATCCGGCATGATCTTCTGCCTAATCGTCAGCCAGGTGTGCAGCAGTGGTTGATAAACCCGATTATTCTTCCTTCTCCTGGGCGCGATTCTGCCCATGGTAACCTCTCTTCAACAACGTAAAACAACATAAAATTAAATATGGGCGGTAACCCCATAGGCTTCTAAGTATATACCTTTATCCCCGTTACCTTCCAAACTACGGTTTGTTGGGTGCTTTTAATTACCCGAATCACTGGCTTGAGCCATTCAACGGGGTCCACGCGCGGGGTGTCATTGTTTCTTTTTCTTCGACAAAAGTCATCATTCACGACGCAAGATTTTACCGCGCTCCCCTGCTGCTGTTATGCTGGCAGCTTCAATATGATGAGTGACTAAAGGAAAATCCATGACGACCCCTTCTTTTGATAGCGTTGAAGCGCAAGCGAGCTACGGAATTGGTTTACAAATCGGGCAGCAATTGCAAGAGTCCGGGCTGGAAGGTTTATTGCCAGAAGCACTGTTGGCAGGTTTGCGTGACGCGATGGAAGGGAATGCACCGACCGTCCCGGTTGATGTAATACATCGCGCACTACAAGAAGTGCACGAAAAGGCTGATAAAGTGCGTGTTGATCGCCAGAGTGCGTTGGTAGAAGAAGGCAAAACCTTCTTAGAAGAAAATGCCAAGCGTGATGATGTGACCACCACTGAGTCTGGCTTACAGTTCTCCGTGTTACAGGCTGGCGAAGGCCCGATCCCATCCCGCCAGGACCGTGTTCGTGTGCACTATACGGGCCGTCTGGTTGACGGTACGGTATTTGATAGCTCAGTTGAACGTGGCCAGCCAGCAGAATTCCCGGTCAGTGGTGTTATTCCTGGTTGGATTGAAGCCTTATCCATGATGCCAGTAGGTTCTAAGTGGAAGTTGTACATCCCGCACGGCCTGGCTTATGGCGAGCGTGGCGCGGGTGCGACTATTCCACCTTTCAGCGCATTGATGTTTGAAGTGGAACTGCTGGAAATTCTGTAATTTCTGCATGCGGTGAAACCAGAAAGGGCGGCGTGATGTCGCCCTTTTGCATTTATTGATGCCGGCCATGACCAATAGCGAGATTATTCGCCTTTTAGCGCGCGCGGGAACAGCAAATTGTTTTCCAGATGAATATGTTCCATTAGATCAGTTATGAATTCATTGATACCGGTGTAGAGTGCCCGCCAGGTATTGCAGGCTCCTTCTGGTGGGGTGACATTTTGTGTTAACTGTTTTACCACTTCTAGCTGCTGCCCAACTGCATCGTGTTCCGCTTCCATCACAAATATTGGCCCACCAGCCTGAGACCCCATACCACGGGTTATCATTGGGAACAGAATTTGTTCCTCTTTGTACATATGCTGGGTTAGCTCTTCTAAAATTGCAGTAAGTTCAACCGCCAGTCCACGCGGACAGGCTGGTTTCTCGCCGTGTACCCGTTCAACTTTTTCCGCCATCAGAATTAATTCCGGTAACTGCTCACGATGGCGGTTATGGTAGCGGCTGATAATAAAATCGATGATATTAGCCAGCGACTGCTGTTGCCAATCTTCAGATGACTGAGGCTCGGATTGCAAGGCACTCAGTTGTGCTTCCAGCTCATCGATATCCAGGTTCAGCTTATTGGCTGCGCGTAGCAGTGTCTGTTTACCACCACAGCAGAAATCGAGCTGGTGGTGACGGAATAATTTTGTGGCTCGTGGAATAGCGATAGCCAGGGCACCGAGAGACTGATTGCGGTAATCCATAATGACACCTCATTGAATAGTTAAACGTCTATAACATGCATAATAAATACATGTTATAGATTGCGATATAACCACAAAGAGGTACTTGTGAAAAGTAACAGCGCGTTGAAGCGCTGTTATCCGAGATTATTTGTTCTGTAAGTCGATTTGATAAACGGCAAAGCCAATTTCATCAGTACCTTGTGCTTTCATCGGGTACTGCGCTTTTTGTTTGATAAATTCAGCGGCTTTAGCACTTGGTGACGTTTCAAAGCGGATATCCAGTGGCTGCTTACTGTCGATCGTTGCCAGACGCCAGTTATTATCAGCCTGTGGGGTAACTTGCCCGTGTTTCTTGGTTTCAGCACTGATATAAGCCGACAGTACCGCCCGGTTTTCATCAGGAGAAGCAAATGCAATATGGCTGTCACCCGTACCGGCAAATTTACCGCTATAAGCCCGATAGTTGTTGGTCGCAATCAGGAATGTGGCTTTCGGATCGATAGGTTTGCCATTAAATGTCAGGTTTTTAATCCGTTCGGCTTTATCGTTGATCAGTGCGCATTCACCGTCATAGCGCGCAGGTTGGCTGACATCGATTTCATATTTCACGCCATCGATAACATCAAAATTATAAGTACGGAAACCATCCCAGTTAATCAACGATTGTGGCTTGCTGCTGGTCACATCAATTTGATTGAATTGCGCGGCAGAGCACTCTAACCATTGCTTAACTTCCGCCCCACTGGCTTTCACTACCACCAGAGTGTTCGGATACAGATAGAGATCGGCGGCATTACGGAAGGTCAGTTCACCTTTTTCCACTTCAACAAAACTGGCGGGATCATTTTTACGCCCGCCGGCTTTGAAGGGGGCGGCGGCAGAGAGTACCGGCAGATTGGCTAAATCGGGGTCGCCTTGAATAAAGTGTTCGGTATAGGCGCGTTGAGCATTGTTCACAATCTGCACTGTCGGGTCATCTTGGATGAGTGCCAGATAGCTGTACATATTATCTGATGCTTTGCCGATCGGTTGACTGACGAAGTCACGAGTACCCTGATGGTCTGCTGCGAGCACTTTCACCAGACTGGCATCTTCGATTGCCAGCGATTTTTGTGCTGTTTTATCGTAGATCGGGCGCGCTTCAGCTTTGGCTCCAGTAACTTGCCATGGGCCTTTATCATTATTCAGGACGAAATCAACCACCCCCAGGTGATCACCCCACTGGCCCGGCATCACAGCCGGAATACCATTTAAGGTGCCTTGAGCGATATCAGCACCTTTGATGGCGGCAAAATCTTTACTAGGGAAAACGGCATGGGCGTGGCCGAACATGATGGCATCAATCCCCGGCACCTGGCTGAGGTAGTAAACTGAGTTTTCCGCCATGGTTTTATAAGGGTCACTGGAAAGCCCAGAGTGCGGGATAGCCACCACCAAATCAGCACCTTGCTTGCGCATTTCCGGTACCCATTTTTTGGCTGTTTCGGTGATGTCGTTAACGGTCACTTTTCCGCTCAGGTTCGCTTTATCCCATATCATCACTTGTGGCGGGACAAAACCAATATAACCAATGCGCAAGTTATGGGTTTTACCTTCACGATCTTGCACTGGTGTGTCGACAATCAGGTAAGGCTGGAACAGCGGCTTACCGGTTTTCACATCAATCACGTTGGCATTCACATAGGGGAATTTTGCGCCAGCCAGCGATTTTTTCAGATAATCCAGACCGTAGTTAAACTCATGGTTACCGATATTCCCCACCGCATAATCCAGCGTATTCATTGCTTTGTAGACTGGGTGAATTTCTCCGGCTTTCAATCCCTTGGCTGCCATATAGTCACCAAGCGGGCTACCTTGGATCAGGTCACCGTTATCCACCAGTACGCTGTTGGTCGCTTGTTGGCGGGCAGCACTGATCAGGCTTGCAGTGCGCACCAGACCAAACTTTTCGGTAGGTTTATCTTTGTAGTAATCAAAATCCATCATATTGCTGTGCAGGTCGGTGGTTTCCAATACCCGCAAATCAACGGTAGCAGCAGTTGCTACAGACATTGAAGTCGCGACAGCAATCAGGCTGGCAAGAAGAGATAACGTCAGCGGACGCGTGATCATGGCTTTCTCCATTAAAATCTATTCGACATGTATCGCAAAAGAATATGTAACTTTATTTAATTGCTACAACAAAGTGTGAAGTTTGGCAGAAAACGCCCTAGGATAACGCGCAGAAGTTCACAGTTGTGGCAGGTTAATCCCACTGATTTTATTGGAAGTTACCGACATTGATGGCTATTTGGTAGGAATCTTATTAGTCTGCAACTCTGATGATTGAGGGCATATCCCCGTTATCTTGTAACTTGCAGGTCTGCTGGTGGCACTTGTTGCCTTCATCTGGAAATCTATTGGGCTTAGATAATTAATTTTTACGTTTGCGTTCTAAACTGTATATATGGCGAACGAGTAGCGCGAGCCACTATTGGTCTAAACAATCACTATTGGCCTAAACAATCACTATCGATTTAAACAGCCATTATCAGTATCCGGCATGACTCATAATACCAAGGGGTGGATGATGTTAGAGCAAATTTGCCAGTTGGCCCGCGAGGCAGGCGTGGCGATTATGGCGGTCTATCAGGGGGATAAACCCCTTGATGTGGCCCATAAGAAAGATGATTCGCCAGTGACAGCGGCTGATCTTGCCGCTCACCAGATTATCAAAGCCGGATTGGCGGCACTGACTCCCGATATCCCACTGTTATCTGAAGAAGATCCGCCGGTTTGGGCGGTACGTCAACACTGGCAGCGCTACTGGCTGGTTGATCCGCTGGACGGTACTAAAGAGTTTCTACATCGGAATGGCGAGTTTACCGTTAATATCGCGTTGATTGACCAAGGAGTACCGGTGCTTGGCGTGGTATATACCCCAGTGACTGAAGTGATGTACAGCGCTGAAAACGGCCAGGCGTGGAAAGAGGAGTGTGGCAGGCGCATGCAGATTCAGGTGCGTGCTGCACTACCGCCGTTAGTGGTAGTCAGTCGCTCTCACAGTGATGCTGAATTGGAAGATTATTTGTCGCAATTAGGTGAACACCAGACTATATCAGTCGGTTCGTCACTCAAGTTTTGTCTGGTGGCGGAAGGGACGGCGCAACTGTACCCGCGCTTTGGGCCTACTAATGTATGGGATACTGCCGCCGGGCATGCAGTAGCCATTGCTGCCGGAGCACTGGTTCACGATTGGCAGGGTAAACCACTCTCTTATACCCCACGTGAATCTTTCCTGAACCCCGGCTTTAGAGTGTCTTTATTCTAACCACATAGCCAAAGAGTGTGGCGTTGCAGGGAGGTGGCACGCAAACGAATCATATGATTCGGGTGAGTGCCCGCAGCGAATTCCCTGCAGCTTCAAACCTTAAGGGGAGATTACTGTTTCACCAGTTGGTGCAATTGATCGATCACCTGCTGTACTTCCTCCGGTGTCAATGCGCCATCTTTGGCAAATCTCACATTCCCTTGTGGGTCCAATACCACAATCGCCGAGCCCTTTTCCGCTAAACCCCAGGCCTTTTTGACATTCCCGTCGCTATCGACCACAAATTGTGACCAGGGAAAGTCGCGTTTATTACTTTCAATGCTGTTACGCACAAACACTGCCGTGCCGATGATGGCGTCATCAGTATTGACGATTGTCGTCGTTTGGTAATGTTCGTGTGGCAGATTAGCGTGCTTAATGGCTTCCACTAACGGGGCATTCAGCTCTTTTGCCGAGGTGCGGCCAGCAATATGTTGGATCACCCGCACTTTGCCGGGCAGTTGCGAGCTATTCCAGTTTTTGTAGCTAAACTGATCAGTAGCTTTATCATAATTTAATTCGCCTTTATCGCTGACACCCACCGGCGGTACCCGCTGGTTGATTTGTAGGGAGTGAGCGCAGGCCATTAGTGGTGTGAGTAGTAGTGACAGTATCAGCAGGCTATTTTTTATCATGGCATGTCCTTGTGGGATCTTATGGGTAATGTCGGGTACTAAGTCCTGCATGCAGGTCTACCCGTAGTCTTTCAAATTGCAGCTGTGTTGGCAGATTGTGTTTGCCGCTTGCCAGCATCTTGAAACCTATTGGGCATCAGTTTTCCAATAATAGGTGCAGATCAGAGGTCTGTCCTGTTTCTCTACAGTATTTATTTCTGACACTGACTAGATGGTTATTCTGTAATTAAGTCTCATTTTATCTATATGACCCTGTAATTTTGTGTAAATCCAGCAGCAATGACTGGTTTTGGCGGAACTAAAGCCCATACTCTAGGTCTATTACTCTGCAATTATATTACGTTACCTGTGATCTTGGTCGCTAAGGCACCAGAGGGAGCGTATTGATGTCATGGGAGGAAAGTAAAAAAATGAGGATCTTCCAACGTTACAATCCGGCTAAAGTGGCGATGTATGTCAAAACGCTTTTCCGAGGGAGGTTATATATCAAAGATATGGGGGCTTTTGAGTTTGACAAAGGTAAGATTTTAATCCCGAAAGTTAGGGATAAACGCCACTTTGAGGTGATGTCAGAGGTTAATCGTCAGGTGATGCGTTTGCAGGCTGATACCCTTCTTACATAATTGCTTTGGGTATGACATTAGTCTGAACAGAATTAATTGCGGCCCCTATTGTGGGGCCGCTAATGTTTTAAATAATGACTGATTTAAACTTTCATTAGGCATCACTGCTTTCGTGTGGGGCTTTTGGCAGTATTGGGGCTGGTAGGTCACTGAGTTTAGTCACCAGTAGCTGATCGATTTTGTAGCTATCGATATCGACTACTTCAAACTTGTAGCCGGCATATTTGACGAAATCCGTGCGTTTGGGAATTTTGCGCAGCATATACATCATAAAGCCGCCGATGGTTTCATAATTGCCAGACTGCGGGAACTCATCGATATGCAGCACTCGCATTACATCTTCAATCGGGGTACCGCCCTCAATCAGCCATGAACTTTCATCACGAGCAACAATTTGCTCTTCCTGCCCCTGACCGACCAAATCCCCCATCAGCGTGGTCATCACGTCATTCAGGGTAATGATACCAACCACCAGGGCGTATTCGTTGAGGATAACGGCAAAGTCTTCACCGGCGGTTTTAAAGCTCTCCAGCGCCTCGGAGAGTGTCAATGTGTCTGGCACAATCAGGGCTGAGCGAATTTGCACGCCACTGCTCAGTACCAGACTCTGGTTACCTAATACCCGGTTCAGCAAGTCTTTAGAGTCGACATAACCCACAACTTGATCGATATGACCATCACATACCAAGAATTTAGAGTGTGGGTGGGTCGAAATCTTCTCTTTTATGCTGTCTTCGCTTTCCCGCAGATCAAAATAAATCACACTTTCACGTGACGTCATCGACGAAGGAACAGTACGTGACTCCAGTTCAAAGACGTTTTCGATCAATTCATGCTCTTGTTTACGTAACACCCCGGCTAATGCACCTGCTTCCACGACGGCATAGATATCATCTGATGTGATGTCATCATTGCGTACCATTGGCAGCTTGAATAGTCGGAAGATTAGATTCGCCATCCCATTGAAGAACCAAACTAGTGGGCGACAAATCATCAGACAGAAGCGCATCGGGTTGACGATCCGAACGGCAACCGCTTCAGGTGAAATCATACCGATGCGTTTCGGGGTTAAGTCGGCAAAAAGAATAAATAAACTGGTGACCAGAACAAACGAGCAAATGAAACTCACCTGGTCGGCAAGCTCTGGTGACATGAAGCGTTCAAACACCAATTTAAAGGAGGGGGAAAACGCAGCATCACCGACGATACCCCCCAGAATGGCGACGGCATTCAAGCCAATCTGGACCACAGTGAAGAAAATCCCCGGAGTCTCTTGTAATTTAAGTACCCGCAAGGCGTTGATATCGCCTTCATCTGCCAGAAGTTTTAGTTTAATTTTGCGCGAAGCTGCCAGTGAAATCTCTGATAATGAGAAGAAGGCACTCACCGCAATTAAAAAAAGAATCAGTAAAATACTGTTTAACATAATCTGTCCGTGTCGTACCGACAATCGCGCCGGCGATCGTAAGGAAGGCCATACATTTGTTTGAATTAAAAAATACTGTTTAAATTTAAGATAACGGCAGAAAGCCGCCATCGGGCCGAGTGAACAGCCCGAATAGTATAACCCGTCTTACTTTAAGTTGCAGCGGAGTTAGCTAGGTTCATTACTCCGGCCATGCTTGAAATCCCCCTGTGGGCTAGCATAAATGCTGTTCAAACCGCATTCCAAGCGATTTGTCATTCCCTTGCTGCCAACCTGCAACTCTACGCAATTTGGGGATAATCGCAGCGATAAGAGCGTGGGCAACCTTACAAATCAGGCGGCATACACACGCCAATACCGCCAAGGTTACAATATCCATGTGGATTTTTGTGCAAATATTGCTGGTGGTCATCCTCTGCATAGTAAAACGGTAGTGCAACCGCCACTTCACTGGTAATCAACCGGCGATCAGCCGCTTGCTCCATGGCTTGCTGGAACAAGGCTTTGCTCTCGTTAGCTTGCACTTGCTGCTCAGGTGTCAAAACGTAAATGGCTGAACGATATTGTGTTCCGACATCTCCGCCTTGACGCATTCCTTGGGCGGGATCGTGATTTTCCCAGAAAATCTGCAATAGTTGCTTATAGCTGATGATGGCCGGATCAAAGACAACACGAACCACTTCTGCATGGGCTGTGCGGCCACTACAAACTTCATGATAGGTTGGGTTTGGTGTGTAGCCACCGCAATAACCTGCGGCAGTACTGTAGACGCCAGGCAGTTGCCAGAACAGGCGCTCAACCCCCCAGAAGCAACCCATGGCGAAGATAGCGATCTCCATTCCGTCAGGGATATGTGTCATGGAATGCCCATTCACCACATGGAGAGTTGCGACTGGCATTGGTGTGATTCGCCCGGGTAAGGCATTCGCCGCATCAATGACGGCAGTTTTGTCAAAATTTTGCACCAAAATAGGCTCCAATGTTTACAGTGAATTTGAAGTTTACAGTAAATTAATAACAAGATGTTTACAGTGAATAGGTATAGACAGTTGTATCTGATTGCGAGTTTGCACACAATAAGAGCCATTCTGCGTTAATGTATCGGCTTAAGGTGGAGTTTTAGGGATAACAGGTTTAAATCGGTCTTTAAGTGCGGAATGATTGCGTAAGTGATAAAAAGTCCGTCAGATCGTTTTTACAGGAAAATATACCCAATAGGTTTCAAGATGCGGTAAAGCGGCAAGGGAGAGAACCCTGATGAGCTTATAGGGTAAGTGATTCGGATGACAAATCTGCTGGGAGCAGATTTAAATGCTGCTTGCAGAGGTCAGGTCGAGTAATGAGAGTTGCCAATACACCTGCAATTTGGAAGATGGCAGGTATAAAATTAATTAGGAGTACGCGTGCCACGATACCCTATTTTGTGTTTTTTGTGCGTATTGCTCGCCACACCTCTTGCCTACGCTGCCAATGTGCGGTTGCAGGTCGAAGGTCTTAGCGGGGATTTAGAGAGAAACGTCAGGGCGCGTTTATCAACAATTGGTACGGATGAAGTGACGTCCGATGGCCGTTTCCGCTCAAGGGTGGATGACGCCATTCGTCAGGGGCTACGCGCGTTAGGTTATTACGACCCCACCATCACCTTTGATTTGCAGCCGCGCCCGGCACCTGCACGTTCCGTTTTAATTGCCAAAGTGATTCCTGGTGAACCGGTTTTGATTGCTGGTGTTGATATTGTGCTGCAAGGTGGGGCGAAAACTGATCCTGATTATCTATCATTGGTACGCCGCGATACCCCTAAAATTGGCTCAGTCCTCAATCATGGTGATTTTGATAATTTCAAAAGTTCACTGACGGGCTTAGCGTTACGCCGTGGTTATTTTGACGCCAATATGATCAAAAGCCAGTTGGGTGTTGCCGCTGAGTTGCGCAAAGCTTTTTGGGATATTGATTTTGACAGTGGCGAGCGCTACCGGTTTGGTAAAGTAGCCTTCCAAGGCTCGCAAATCCGTGAGGATTTTCTGCAAAATTTGGTGCCCTTTCATGAAGGTGAGTTTTATACTTCTGATGAACTGGCCGAATTGAACCGCCGTCTGGCTGCGACTAACTGGTTTAACTCGGTGGTGGTTTCACCGGATTTTCGCGACGCGAGAAAAACCAAAGTCCTGCCACTGGATGCGGTCGTCACTCCACGTACCGAAAATACGGTTGAATTGGGGGGCGGTTATGCGACCGATGTCGGTCCACGTCTGACGGCCAGTTGGCGTAAGCCGTGGATGAACTCCTACGGGCATAGTCTAACCACCAGTACTACACTTTCCGCGCCCGAACAGACGCTGGATTTCAGCTATCGAATCCCACTGTTAAAAAACCCGCTGGAACAGTATTACCTGTTACAGGGTGGGTTCAAACGCACCGATCTGAATGATACAAAATCTGACACCACCACCCTGAACGTTGCCCGTTTCTGGGATTTGTCCAGTGGTTGGAAGCGCTCAGTTAACCTGCGTTGGAGTTTGGATCACTTTACTCAAGGTAGTGTCACTGATACCACCATGTTGCTGTATCCGGGGGTGAACATCAGCCGTACCCGTCAGCGCGGCGGTGCTATGCCGGTGTGGGGGGATAGTCAGAATTATTCTATTGATGTGTCTGATACCACATGGGGGTCAGATGTCGATTTCGCCATATTCCAAGCGCAAAACGTGTGGATTCGTACTTTGGGTGAGAAGAACCGTTTTGTCGTTCGGGGTAACTTAGGCTGGATTGAAACCAATGATTTCGACCGGGTACCGCCGTCACTGCGTTTCTTCGCCGGTGGGGATCGCAGTATTCGTGGCTATAAATTCCGTGATATTTCCCCACGCGATAGCGAAGGTAAATTAACCGGTGCCTCTAAACTGGCAACCGGTACGCTTGAGTATCAATATAACGTTACCGGAAGATGGTGGGGGGCTGTATTTGTCGACTCGGGTGAAGCGGTTAACGATATTCGCAAGAGCGATTTCAAAACTGGCGCCGGGGTTGGGGTCCGTTGGGCTTCTCCGGTCGGTCCGATCAAGCTAGACATCGCCAAACCTATTGGTGACAACGAAGCACGTGGCGTGCAATTTTATATCGGTTTGGGGCCTGAACTATGATGTTGGTAAAGGGAGGGAGGTGGATAAAGAGACTCAGTATCGCATTTCTGCTCATTATCCTGCTGCTGGTCGGGGCTTTGGCGGGTTTGTTGGGCACCACCAGTGGTCTACATTTTGTGATAAACAGTGCCGCACGTTGGGTTCCCGGGCTGGATATCGCCAGTGTCAGTGGGGGGTGGCGTGACCTCACCTTAAAAGGCATTCAATATCAAATGCCGGGTGTCACTGTTAAAGCAGGGCAGTTCCATCTTTCATTACAGCTCTCTTGTCTAAAACGCAGTGAGTTGTGCATTAATGCCCTGACGGCACAAGATATTGATGTGGTGGTGGATACCAACGCCATGCCGCCTGCGGCCCCTGCTCCTGCCAGTAGTGAACCGATGGGGGAACTTAGTACTCCGTACCCCATTACATTGCGTATGCTGTCGCTGAATAATGTCAAAGTCACTATTGATGACACCGCGATTTCACTGGATGAATTCCGCACTGGAGCACATTGGCAACAGCGCGCACTGGCACTAATGCCGACCAAAATCAGTGGGTTATTGATAGCTTTACCAAAAACGGTGCCAGCGATGGTGCCGGATGCGGCTAAACCTGCGGTTGAAACGGCTATCGCGGTAAAAGAAGCGGTTGAGCAACAGGCAGCCGCGCCATCAGAGCAGGAAGCTCCGCTAGGTGAAACGTTAAAAGCGCTGTTTGCTAAACCGTTACTGCCAGAATTGCCGGACTTCCGTTTACCGCTGGATTTACAGATTAAAGAGATCTCAGGGCAACAACTCCGGCTTACAGGTGATACCGACGTACTTATCAGTAGTCTTTTGCTGCAAGCCAGCACGCAACAAAACCAAATAACACTGGATAAGCTGGAGATTAAATCGCCACAGGGTGGGCTGTCAGCACAGGGTGACGCCACGCTGGCCGATAAGTGGCCAGTGAGTATGGTCATCAATAGTGCGCTGAACATTGAGCCGTTGAAAGGCGAAAAAGTAAAATTAACTGTCGGTGGTGCGCTGCGTGAAAAACTCAACGTGGCACTCAATCTGTCAGGCCCGGTGAGCGCGCAACTGGATGCAGAAACTGCGCTGGCACAGGCTGGTTTGCCACTGGCGTTAACTCTACAAAGCAAGCAACTGCGTTGGCCGTTGAGTGGCGAACCTCAATATCAAATTGATAATCTTCGAATGCGCCTCAATGGGCAGGCGACAGATTACGCACTCTCGATCCGTTCTGATTTTAAAGGCACTGACCTGCCACCGGCAGTGTTCACTCTTGACGGTAAAGGGAGTGTTGAGCAATTCAATCTGACCCGTTTACGTCTGGCGGCATTGCAAGGTAACACTGACCTGACTGGCGTAGTGGATTGGAGTAAAGCAATCAGTTGGAACTCGGTATTAACCTTATCGGGTATTAACACCGCGAAGCAGTGGCCGGAGTGGCCAGCAAAACTGGATGGTAGAATTGTCACCCGTGGCAGTATCCACGGTGGTAGTTGGCAATTACAAGTACCGGAGCTGGCACTGGACGGGAATGTGAAACAAAACCGTGTGACGGCCCGTGGCTCCCTGACAGGGAATGCGGCAGGCCAGTGGCATATTCCGGGCATTAATCTGGCATTGGGCCGTAATAGGTTAGATGTGAGAGGCAACCTTAGTGACACCTGGCAGCTCGATGCCACTGTGGATGCGCCACAACTTGATGGTGCGTTACCGGGATTGGGAGGCGTGATGAAAGGGGCGCTGAAATTGCGCGGCAACCTTACAGCACCACAACTGCTAGTGGACCTCACCGCCAGCCGCCTGCAATGGCAGGAACTGACCATTAACCGGATTAAGATTGATGGCGACGTTCGCTCCACGGATCAGATTCAGGGTCAGTTGGCCGTTAGGGTTGAGCAACTCAAGCAAGCGGAGTTGGTTGTAAGTTTATTGACGCTAGATGCCCGAGGTAGCGAAAAACAGCATCAGGTGCGCCTGAATATACAAGGGGAACCAGTTTCCGGTCAGTTGGCGCTGGATGGGAGCTTCGATCGCCAACAAGAACGTTGGCGCGGTTCGCTTAATAACACGCGTTTCGATACGCCGGTAGGTGAATGGCGTTTAAGCCGTGCGATGGCATTGGATTACCAAAATAGCTTACAGCGGGTCACCATCGGACCCCACTGTTGGCTTAACCCAAATGCAGAACTTTGTGTTCCTCGGGCCATTGAAGCTGGCCCTAGTGGGCAGGCGAGTGTGGTTCTCAATCGCTTTGATTTAGCGATGATAAAACCATTCCTTGGGCCGGATACCACCATGAGTGGCGTGTTCACTGGCCGGGCCGATGTCAGTTGGACGGCCGGTGGTAACCTGCCAGATGTACGGGTATCGCTCAGTGGCAATGGGGTTAAAGTGCAGCAAGTAGTGCAAGGTAACCCGTTACCGATTGCTTTTGAAACGCTGAATCTCAATGGTGGCCTAACCAATGGGCAAGTGCGGGCTGATTGGTTGATTAAACTGGTGAATAACGGCCAGTTCTCCGGGCAGGTACAGGTTGCTGATCCACAAGGGCGGCGCAATTTGTCCGGTAACATTGCTATCAGTAATATTTCTTTGGCAATGATTAACCCGATACTGAGTGATGGTGAAAAAGCCGCTGGCACATTAAACGCCAATCTGCGTTTAGGGGGGAATGCGAAGAGCCCGCTAGTCTTTGGTCGTTTGGCGCTGGATAATGTCGATGTTGATGGTAGCTGGATGCCATTTGATATTACCGAAGGGCGTCTGGTGATGAACTTCGACGGTATGACCTCAACATTGGAGGGGTTAATTCGGACTTCTCAAGGGCAGCTCAATCTCTCCGGTGATGCCGATTGGCGTGATATCAATGCCTGGCGTGCCCGAATCGCCGCAAAAGGCAATAAGTTGCGGGTTACGATCCCACCAATGGTACGGATTGATGTTTCACCGGACATTGTTTTTGAAGCGACACCGCAGTTGTTCACCCTCAATGGTTCGGTTGATATTCCATGGGCGCGGATAACGGTGCAGGAAGTGCCGGAAAATGCGGTGGGTGTCTCATCAGATGAGGTGATGCTCAATAACGATCTGAAACCTATCTCCCCACGGACGGCCAGTATTCCAATCAACAGTAATCTGGTGATTCGGGTAGGTAATGATGTGCGTCTGAATGCATTTGGTTTGAAAGCCCGTTTGCAAGGTAATTTGAAAATGATCCAGGATCAGCGCGGGCTGGGCTTGAACGGGCAAATTAATATTCCGTCGGGTAGCTTCCGTGCTTATGGTCAGGATTTAATTGTCAATAAAGGGATATTGCTGTTCTCCGGCCCGCCGGATCAACCGCTACTCAATATTGAAGCGATACGTAATCCAGATGCTACGGCAGACGGTGTTACTGCTGGTGTGCGGGTTACCGGGATGGCTGATGCTCCACGGCTAGAAGTGTTCTCGGATCCGGCTATGTCACAGCAGGAGGCGTTATCATACCTGTTGCGTGGTCAGGGGTTGAGTAATTCGGGGGCTGACAGTGGCATGATGACCTCAATGCTTATTGGCATGGGGGTTGCGCAGAGCGGTAAACTTGTGGGTAAAATCGGCGAGGCATTTGGTGTCAGTAATCTGGCACTAGATACGCAGGGAGTCGGTGATAGCTCACAAGTCGTGGTAAGTGGTTATGTCACTAAAGACCTGCAAGTAAAATACGGTGTGGGTATATTTGACTCGCTGGCGACGTTAACATTACGTTATCGATTGATGCCAAGGTTGTATCTGGAAGCGGTGTCTGGTATTGATCAGGCATTAGATGTGCTTTATCAGTTTGAGTTCTAACCATGCGAATTATTGTCTACGGTAGTTTACGGCGCAAGCAAGGTAATAGTCATTGGATGACGGACGCCCAGTGGTTGGGTGAACATGACCTTGAAGGCTTTGATATGTACAACTTAGGTCATTATCCGGCGGTTATCCCCGGAGACGGCACTGTGCATTGTGAGGTTTATCGGATTAACTCATCTATTATGAATGAGTTAGATGAACTTAAAAGTAATACTAAGGATTACCGACGCGAGCTGATTCAGACGCCTTATGGTAGCGCGTGGATATACCTTTATCGCTTACCGCTCGAAGGTGTGCCACGTATCTACAGTGGCGACTGGCTAAAACGCCATGAAGAGAGCGACAAGCCATAAAATTAAGCTGTTATTAGCAAAAAAAAACACCGCTCACAGGGCGGTGTTTTTACGTTTCGCGCTTAAAGCATCCTCAAGAGGCGCTTTTTGGCATGCGAAACGGGAAATTACTTCTTCGCACGTTCGAAAGAGGCCAGGATCTCGGCTTTAGCTGCGGCGGCATCTTCCCAACCATCCACTTTCACCCACTTGCCTGTTTCCAAGTCTTTGTAATGTTCAAAGAAATGTTTAATCTGCGCTTTCAGCAGTTCTGGCAGATCATTTACATCTTTAACGTGGTCGTATTCTTTGGTCAGTTTGCTGTGTGGAACCGCAACCAGCTTGGCATCTTCGCCCGCTTCGTCAGTCATTTTTAACACGCCAACCGGACGGCAACGAATCACGGAACCTGGTTGCAACGGATACGGTGTTGGCACTAGTACATCAACCGGGTCGCCATCTAATGACAGGGTGTTGTTGATATAACCGTAGTTACATGGATAGAACATGGCAGTAGACATGAAGCGGTCTACAAACAGCGAGCCAGTCTCTTTATCGATTTCATATTTGATCGGATCCGCATTCGCAGGGATTTCGATCACTACATAGATATCTTCTGGCAGGTCTTTACCTGCGGGTACTTGGTTCAAGCTCATGTCGGTTTCCTTTTATCAAACCAGAAATGGAGTGCTGGCTATTATAGCCAACTCTTTTGTGAATTCCCGCCCTTTTCACTGTCAGATAGCGGTGAGATTGCCTGAGTGAGGGCCATTTCAGTGAGATAAAATCCCGTCATTCGCTAAATGTATCTATTTTGAGCTGTTTTTCCGGTGAGAGTTCAAGCTGACATCTGTATAGCCGATAACTTAATCAAACAATAAGACCGTCCGCTGTAATGCTAACGCTTTGTAATCTTAACCATTTGCACATAACCGGAAAAAAACCGATGTTAAAAAAGATTACCATTAAGAATGGGCTTATTGCCCAGCTAAGCTTTATGTCGTTGATTTTATTAGTTGTCAGTGTTATCGGGATTAATTCAATTCAGGAAAGTTCGCGCTCGTTGCAAATAATAAATCAAATCCAGGGGGAGGAGCTGGGTCTCTATCTAATAGCTTTAATGCCACGTTAAGCGCCAGAACTGAAGCAGCTCTGGCGATCCATCAGTTAGAAATTGGTCTGATTGAGGAATCATTACAAACGGCAAAACAGGCTGAAGGTTCACTAGCATTATCGCAAAAAGAGATGGCACGTTTTGTCAGTGCGGTATCTGACCGGGGAGACGGGCAGGGATTGGCGATAAATATCCAGAAAAGTTATAAAAATTATATTGATAAGGGCGTAATACCCATGCTGACCGCGATCAAGGCGGGGTATGCTGACGAGTATTACGCTGTATTGGAAAAGAGTATTACCGACATTAGTAAAGCCTTTAACAATGATGTCACTGCTTTTCGCAGCTATGCACTGGATGCTGGTCAATTGCAAATCGCCAACGCAAACAATGCCGCCAAAATTAAACTGACGATCATTATAGCTGCAGGGGTGATCACGTTGATCTCTGCGGTACTGGCATGGTTTGCGCTCAAATACATTATTTTGCAGCCGTTGGTGCAATCAATTCATCAGTTGGAATATATAGCTGCTGGTGATTTAACTCACAGTATCAATAGTGAGGGCAACACTGAATTGGCCCGATTGGCAAAGGCGTTACAGACGATGCAGCAATCGCTGGTGGCGTCAGTGAGTAATGTACGGGATGTGGGTGGGCAGATTGGTATTGGCTCGCGGGAATTAGCTGTCGGTAACAGTCATTTGGCTGAACGTACAGAGGAGTCGGCGTCTTCTTTGGAACAGACTGCGGCCAGCATGGAGCAGTTGACCTCAACCGTAAAAATGAATGCTGAAAACTCGGATCAGGCTAATCGTTTGGCGATGAGTGTATCGGATATTGCCAATAAGGGCAGTGAGGCCGTGAGTCATGTGGTTGATAAGATGCAGGCAATTACCACTAGTTCGCGCCGTATCTCCGATATTATTGCCGTAATTGATGGCATTGCGTTTCAGACTAATATTCTGGCACTTAACGCTGCGGTTGAGGCCGCCAGAGCCGGTGAACAGGGGCGTGGTTTTGCTGTGGTTGCGGGTGAGGTACGTAATCTGGCACAACGCAGTGCGCAGTCGGCGAAAGAGATCAAAGATCTGATTGTTGAGTCGCAAAGTCGGGTGAAGGAGGGCGCAGACATGGCCGAATCGGCAGGGAAAACCATGCATGAGATCGCAGATGAAGTTAGCCGAGTAACGGCATTGATGCGTGAGATCTCAGCCGCAAGTTATGAACAAAGTAGCGGTATTGAGCAAGTGAATGTAGCTATTGCGCAAATGGATCAGGTTGCCCAGCAGAACGCCGCATTGGTTGAACAGGCCGCCGCAGCGACGCGATCATTAGAAGAGCAAGCCAATGCATTGTCAGCCAGCATGGCAGTGTTTAAATTGCACAATCATGAGTTGGCGGTTGGAGCATAAAAAAGCAGCGGCTTAGGGGCCGCTGCTCTCTTTTTTAACTGTATTTACCCAAATTACTTGGCTTCTTCATCCGGGAATTTGGCAATAAAACCTTCCGCATCTTCCACCATGGATTTGGTACCGACAAAGAAAGGTGCGCGCTGATGCAGTTTCTCTGGCACGATATCCAAAATGCGGTTCACCCCATCCGTCGCCTTACCACCGGCTTGTTCTGCCAAGAAGGCCATAGGGTTGCATTCGTACAGTAAACGCAGTTTCCCTTGTGGGTGGCTAGCGGTGCTTGGGTAAATATAAATACCGCCTTTCAACAAGTTACGATGGAAGTCGGCAACCAGTGAACCAATGTAGCGTGAGGTATACGGGCGCTTGGTGGCTTCGTCTTGCTCCTGGCAGTACTTGATGTATTTCTTCACACCCAATGGGAATTTAATGTAGTTCCCTTCGTTGATGGAATACATGCAACCGGTTGCGGGATAACGCACTTTTTCGCCGGATAAACAGAAAACGCCCAGCGACGGATCATAAGTGAAAGTATGGACACCGTAACCTGTGGTATAGACCAGCATCGTTGAAGAACCGTAGACGACATAACCTGCGGCAACTTGTTTAGTGCCAGGTTGCAGGAAGTCAGCTTCGGTAATCGGAGTACCAAATGGGGTAATGCGGCGATAGATGGAGAAAATAGTACCGACGGATACATTCACATCGATATTTGAAGAACCATCCAGCGGATCCATCAGAACGACATATTTGGCATTTTCTGCCCGGCCACCATCAAAGATAACAATATCATCTTCTTCTTCGGAGGCGATACCGGCAACTTCGCCACGCGCTTTTAGGGCCGCTTTTAATTTTTCATTGGCAAACAAGTCCAGTTTCATCTGGTCTTCGCCCTGAATATTGGAAACACCGCTGGCACCTAAAATATCAACCAGACCTGCTTTGTTGATATCGCGATGAATAATCTTCGCGCCGAGTTTGATTGCTGAAAGTAATGCAGTTAATTCGCCGGTGGCGTGAGAGAAGTCTAGCTGTTTCTCAACGATGAATTCGCCTAACGTTTTCATGACTCAATCCCTGGATCTACGGTTAAATATCGATTTATTAACAAACAACACACCTGATGGCAGCAGTGTAGCCCAAAGGTGAGAATGATTCATAGGCAATTCCATTTCTTCTCTTTGATTCTGAGCGGTAGAATGGTTACAAACTCGAAGCTTATTAATACGGAAAATTTATGCGCATTCACATATTAGGTATCTGCGGCACTTTTATGGGCGGCCTGGCAATGCTGGCCCGCTCATTAGGTCATGAAGTGACAGGAGCGGATGCTAACGTGTATCCACCAATGAGCACGTTGCTGGAGAATCAAGGGATCGATTTAATTCAGGGATATGATCCAGCTCAACTGAGTCCCACCCCGGATTTAGTGATCATTGGTAATGCCATGAGCCGTGGTAACCCTTGTGTTGAAGCAGTATTAGAGCAAGGCATCCCTTATGTTTCCGGCCCACAATGGTTACATGACCATGTATTGCCAGAGCGTTGGGTATTAGCGGTGGCGGGTACACACGGAAAAACCACCACTGCGGGTATGGTGACCTGGATTCTGGAAGCCTGTGGTTATGAACCGGGATTCGTCATTGGCGGAGTGCCGGGTAATTTTGATGTATCAGCACGTTTAGGTAATAGCCCATTCTTTGTCATTGAAGCTGATGAATATGATTGCGCCTTCTTTGATAAGCGCTCTAAGTTTGTTCACTACAGCCCAAGAACGCTGGTTATGAATAACCTTGAGTTCGATCATGCGGATATTTTTGACGATCTGAAAGCTATCCAGAAGCAATTCCATCATCTGGTACGTTTAGTGCCAGGGAAAGGGAAAATCATCGTGCCGGATAATGATAATCACCTGAAGCAAGTGATGGCGATGGGCTGCTGGAGTGAGCAAGAGTTGGTCGGCGAAACTGGCAGTTGGTCGGCGCGCAAAGTATCGACCGATGCCAGTGTTTATGAAGTGTTTCTTGATAATAAATTAGTGGGCGAGGTCAGTTGGTCACTGGTGGGTGAACACAATATGCATAACGGTTTGATGGCGATTGCCGCTGCCCGTCATGTCGGGGTTTTACCCGCCGATGCTTGCAAGGCACTGGGTGATTTTATTAATGCTCGTCGCCGGCTGGAATTGCGGGGTGAAGCTCATGGTGTCACGGTTTATGATGATTTTGCTCATCATCCTACCGCTATTCTTGCCACTCTGGCGGCACTGCGCAGTAAAGTGGGTGGGACTGCACGTATTCTGGCCGTTTTGGAGCCACGTTCTAACACCATGAAATTAGGGCTATGTAAAAATGAGTTGGCACCTTCATTAGGTCGTGCGGATGAAGTGTTTCTGTTCCAGCCGCAGCATATCCCTTGGCAGGTAGTGGAGGTGGCTGAAGCATGTATTCAGCCTGCGCATTGGAGTGCTGATATTGATGCGTTAGTCGATATGATCGTGAAAACAGCACAACTGGGCGATCACATTCTAGTGATGAGTAACGGTGGTTTTGGTGGGATTCATAACAAATTGCTGAGCGCTTTGGATAAAAAAGCGGAGCAATAAGCTCTATCGCAGGATTAAGTCGGATAAAAAAAGCCCCCGCGATAGCGGGGGTAAAGGGTTCGTCGGATAGACGAGGGATTATTCGGATGTGAGCTGACTTCAGCCAATACTTTGTTGCAATCAATACTCTATTCAATAAGCTAAAAATTAGTATTTATCTTTATTTTCAGTCTATTGAATAAATTATCAAGGTACGAAAGTATGCCCCTCTGAGCGGGGCATTTACTTTCACTGCTGGCGCTTAATCTTATTTGTAAATCTTAGCTGTGGCGTGCCAACCATTGTCTTGATGCATACCAATGATTTTGTATGCCGTAGCGCCTTCACTATCAGCTTTTTTCGCGATGGCCTGCTCAATATCAGAAGGAGCACCGGTAATCGCGCTCACACTGACTGCGCCTAAATCAGTCATTTTGCTTGCTTGGGCGGCATTGATTGATTCCGCAGCAGATGCGCCGAAAGCAACAACAGAAAGTAAACTCAGGGCTGCCAGAGTAGTTTTGATTTTCATGATTTTTCCTTAATCAGATTCAACAATCCAAAAGTACTTTTAATGATTCTGGTACTTTTAGTTTATTGTTTTTACTGTTTATTTAATTTTTTTCGATTTGGGCTTCACGCCATTTTTGATCTATCTATTGCGAATTACTGGTAAATCTTGGCAGTGGCATGCCAGTTATTTTCTTCTCGCACTTCGATCACTTTGTAAGCTTTAGCGCCCATAGCATCAGCTTTATCAGACAGCGCCTGACGAATATCGGATGGTGCGCCGTTAAGGCCACTGACGGTAATGGTGCCCATTGGTTGTAATTTTTCAGCCTGACTCTCATTGATAGAATCCGCTGCAAAAACACCAAATGACAGTGCAGAGAGAATGCTGGCAGTTGCGATGGTAGTTTTAATATTCATGTTATTGCCTCTATTTATTCTTTATCACTTCGCATGAAGTGTGATTTACGTCACGAAAATGAGTATACATCTAGTAACTGAGAATATTAATAGCAAGCTAATAATATTTAAGGTCACTTTATCGCTAGTGACTACTTTTTAAGAACTAAAAGGAATAAAAAGTGATTAAAAAACAGCACGTTCAAGTAAAAACTTAATGTTTTCAATTGAGTAAGCGTTTTTGACTAAAAGTGCGTTAGTCAGTGGTAGGTTTGACTGTAAGGGAGAGATAAGCAGAATTATTTTGTGGTTTAGACCGAAATCAGTAGTTATATGCCCTGGTTAAAGGCTATGAAGGTATGATTAATCGGATAACGGTGACAGGGATACAGTGCGGCGCAGAAGGCCGCATCTATATACATCAGACATAAAGATGTGGAATTAAAGCTCTTGTTCGAATAGCCCAAGAATGGCTTCATGCAGTTGTTTAACCGTAAAACCTCTGGCAGGCGTTGTGAAAATGGTATCGTCACCAGCAATACTGCCTAAGATCCCTTCAGCCTTACCTAATGAATCCAGCAGGCGGGCGATCAGCTGTGCCGCACCAGGGCTGGTATTAATCACAACGACTGAATCATTATAATCGACATCCAAGACCAGATTTTTTAGTGGGCTACTGGTTGTTGGCACCCCCAATTCTGCGGGTAAGCAGTAAACCATCTCCATTTTGGCATTACGCGTTCTAACCGCACCGAATTTGGTTAGCATACGTGAAACTTTGGATTGGTTGATATTTTCGAAGCCTTCTTCCTGCAAGGCCAAAACGATCTCACCTTGAGAACTGAATTTCTCTTCTTTCAATAACGCTTTAAACGCTTTGATAAGATCTTCTTGTTTTGCGGGATTACGCATTTTCTATGCCTTGATCAGTCAATAGTGAATAGGATTATTATGCATATAAATGAATTTTTATTCAACATGACTATGGAGTATTGGCGATAAAAGCACTGATATCAAGGTGTGGTGAAATTTTCACATCATCTTACTGTTACGATTATGCTAAATCAGTTTTTATCAACATTCGGCGCGAGTAACTAAAATGTTATTAAAATGATGTTGTTCTGATGTAACAGAAGGGTGTAATGTAACCGCCGATTAACCTGTCATGAATACTTCAGTAAATTTTAGAATAATGTGCGCTATATCATTAATGAATAAGCGATTTACTCTAAAATGCATACGTCTTATGCGCCTTTTTGATGCGTGATATCTCAATCTGACTGTTAATAGATTGTGTTTAAAATCACAATAAATTAAGGTGCCTAAATAGATGAATTCACGGCAAATTTAAATTAAATATAAAAAGGAGTATAGGATGAAAGTTGCAGTTCTCGGTGCCGCTGGTGGTATCGGCCAGGCCCTCGCTCTTCTACTCAAGACCCAGCTTCCTTCAGGTTCAGACCTCTCATTATATGATATCGCGCCAGTGACTCCCGGTGTTGCGGTTGACCTGAGCCATATCCCGACCGCTGTTAATATTAAAGGCTTCAGCGGCGAAGATGCTACCCCAGCCCTTAAAGGGGCCGATATTGTTCTGATTTCTGCGGGTGTTGCACGTAAACCGGGCATGGATCGTTCAGATCTGTTCAATGTTAATGCTGGCATCGTCCGTAATCTGGTTGAGCAAATCGCGCGTACTTGCCCGAAAGCATTAATCGGTATCATTACCAACCCAGTTAACACGACAGTAGCGATCGCCGCAGAAGTACTGAAAAAAGCCGGTGTTTACGACAAGAATAAATTATTTGGCATTACGACACTGGATACCATTCGCTCTAATACCTTTGTTGCTGAACTGAAAGGTAAGCAACCTCAAGATATCGAAGTGCCGGTTATCGGTGGCCACTCTGGTGTTACCATTTTGCCATTGTTGTCACAAATTCCAGGCATTAGCTTTACCGAGCAAGAAGTGGCTGACCTGACTAAACGTATCCAGAATGCGGGTACTGAAGTTGTTGAAGCAAAAGCCGGTGGCGGGTCAGCGACTCTATCTATGGGGCAGGCTGCGGCACGTTTTGGTCTTTCTCTGGTTCGTGCTCTACAAGGCGAAAGCAATGTTGTTGAATGTTCTTACGTTGAAGGCGACGGTAAATATGCCCGTTTCTTTGCTCAGCCAATCCTGTTAGGTAAAGAGGGTGTTGCTGAACGTAAAGACATTGGCAAATTGAGTGCGTTTGAACAGCAAGCGCTAGAAAGCATGCTTGATGTATTGCACAAAGATATTGAGTTGGGCGAGCAGTTCGTCAATAACAAGTAGTAGCAGGGGCTTAAAGCTGCCCCTGAGATAATATTATCAACCGCCGAAGCTATGCATCGGCGGTTTTTTTATGCCCGAAGAATAGCCGGCCGTATCCTCACTTTTCGGTCAAGAAGAACCCCTGTTTTCGGATCAAAATAGCGTGTTGGCCAAATTTCGGAAGGATGAATCTCTAAACATTCGGCAATCAACCATTCCCCCTTTGGCCAAGGACGAGTTAACGCATTGGCAAGAGTCGAGGAACTTAACCCTGCCTCACGAGAGAGGGCGGCTAAAGTTGTGCCTTTTTTACGTAGTGCGGCAATAATGTCTGCTGGGTGCCAATCAGATTTCCTTAAAATCATCTTTAATCCTTTTTTTTTCTAAGCAGCTGACGTGTTAGTGATATAAATAACAGTACATTGTTAATCGTACTGTGAACAGAAAGTGACCATTTAGAAAGATCATACCATTTATTTTCTAAAAGATTTTAAATGTTTTCTAAATATTCCTTTTTTGTGTCACAACGCATATTAGGAAGCAACACCATGAAAAAAGAGTGGTTTGCCGCTAAGGAACTGGCAGGTCTTGAGGGATTACCCTCATCACCACAAGGCATTAACCTCATGGCGAAACGTGAGGGATGGGAACAGCGCCGTCGTCGTGGCGTTCAAGGGAAGGCGGTGGAGTATCATGTTGAAAGTTTACCTTCCACCATACTGAATTCATTACATTTAAGAGAAGAGCCGGCACAGTATACGCCAGCACGGCAAGACCCATTAGCCCTATGGATAGAGGCTTACTATCGTTTTACGGAGGCTGAACGGGAGCAGATTATTACCTTTATTTTTCGTGAAGGAGCTAAAAGCCTGATCGAGCAATTGAGAATCGATTAAGCCCGCCAGATGTGCACTTTGTGCCAGGAAATTGCTACAGCAGCTCATTGATAGAGAATGGATATGAAAAAACAATGGATTACCGCTGCTGAGCTTATTGGTATTGGCGGATTGCCTAACACGCCTGCAGGGGTTAATGGTCGAGCCAGAAAGGAAGGTTGGGAACGCAGACGTAAACTTGGGGTGCAGGGAAAGGCGGTAGAATACGCTATCGAGGGGCTACCATCTGATGTACTGTGTGTTTTACGCTTGAAAGAAACCCCCCCGGAATATGTTGTGCAGCGCAATGACCCATTGGCTATATGGATTGAAGCTTACAATCAACTCACTGATGCTGAGCGCTCGCGAGCTATTGCATTTTTGCTGCGGGAAGGGGTAGGAACACTGATGAAACGTTTGGATTAATAGCAGAAAAGATAAACCCGGGCGGTAAAGCACGGGTTTCTTAATGCTTTCTCAAAAGGCGCGTTGTACTGCAATGTGCGCTAAACCCTCAAGAGCCAGGCGGTATTCACTTTCAGGGAGAATCTGTAACGCAGCAATGGCTTTGTCGGCCTCTTCCTCTGCACGCCGACGGGTATAGTCAAGTGAGCCACACTGCTGCATTGCAGCCAATACGGGTTCGAGTAAATGGCGGCCATTGCCTTGTTCAATTGCTTGTCGAATCATGGCTGCTTGTTCCACGGTGCCATTACGCATGGCATGCAGTAGGGGCAATGTAGGTTTACCTTCATTGAGGTCGTCACCGGTATTCTTACCCAAAGTGGTGCCATCAGAGCTGTAATCGAGCAGGTCATCAATTAGCTGGAATGCAGTACCCAGATAACGGCCATAATTCTGTAACGCTAACTCCTGCGTTTCAGTAGCATCCGCCAGCACGGCCGCAGATTGTGAAGCTGCCTCAAACAAACGAGCCGTTTTGCTGTAAATAACCTGCATATAGTTTTCTTCAGTGATGTCTGGGTTATTACAGTTCATTAACTGTAAAACTTCACCTTCAGCAATAACGTTTGTGGCTTCTGACATCAAAGTAAGAACGCGCAGTGATTCGAGGCCGGTCATCATCTGGAATGAGCGCGTATAGATATAGTCGCCCACCAATACACTGGCGGCATTACCAAATGCCGCATTAGCCGTCGCTTTACCACGGCGCATATCAGATTCATCGACCACATCATCATGCAGCAAGGTCGCTGTGTGGATAAATTCAATCAATGCCGCGACGGTGATATGCTTACTGCCCTGGTAGTGCAACGCACGGGCCACCAAAACGGCGATCATAGGGCGAATTCGTTTCCCGCCACCACTGATAATGTAATGGCCCAATTGATTGATGAGAACAACATCAGAGTTCAACTGGTCGAGAATTGTTGTGTTTACTGCCGCCATATCCGGCGCGGTTAACTCGATAATCTTTTCTAGGTTCATTGTTATATTCAGCTGTTTTTCTCTTTAACTGCGATGAGATTACCGCCCACATTATTACATGACGTTCCCTGAGACTATGATTGTACTTGAAAAATCCATCAAATAAACATGATGTAAGAAACTGTGCTTTTTTTCTTCGCTTGGGCTGATTATATACTTGTCATTCACTACATTTTTGCGTAGAATTCGCGCCCTATTGTGAATATTTATAGTGCGCTCTGGACTACAAAAGTGGAGTGCACGGAAAGCGGAGTTTTATATGTACGCGGTTTTCCAAAGTGGTGGTAAACAACACCGAGTAAGCGAAGGTCAAACCATTCGCCTGGAAAAGCTGGACATCGCAACTGGTGAAACTGTTGAGTTTGACCAAGTTCTGATGATTGCTAACGGTGAAGAAATCAATATCGGCGCTCCTTTAGTCGATGGTGGCAAGATCAAGGCTGAAGTAATTGCTCACGGTCGTGGCGAGAAGATTAAGATTGTTAAATTCCGTCGTCGTAAGCATTACCGTAAGCAGCAAGGTCATCGTCAGTGGTTCACTGATGTTAAAATCACCGGTATCAGCGCTTAAGATTTAGGAGAGCGGATAAATGGCACATAAAAAGGCTGGTGGCTCGACTCGTAACGGTCGTGACTCCGAAAGTAAACGTCTTGGCGTAAAACGTTTTGGCGGCGAAGCAGTTCTGGCAGGCAGCATCATCGTTCGTCAACGTGGAACTAAGTTCCATGCAGGCACCAACGTAGGTTGCGGTAAAGACCATACTCTGTTTGCTTTGGCTGACGGTAAAGTCAAGTTCGAAGTTAAAGGCCCGAAAAACCGTAAATTTATCAGCATCGAAGCTGTATAAGTTTTTCGCGTCCTGTAAATAGATGTAAGCCCTGCAATTTCGTTGCGGGGCTTTTTACATTTCAGGGTTAACCCCTTCGGTAAAAAATGGATACGAAGCAGCAGGCTGGTTTAGGTATTTTTTTGGCACTAACCACTGCCGTATTCTGGGGTGCCTTGCCGATCGCAATGAAGCAAGTGCTTGAGGTGATGGAGCCTTTTACCATTGTTTGGTATCGCTTCACGATGGCGGCTATCGGCTTGGGGATTATTCTGGCTTCGCGTCGTCAGCTACCCTCGCTTAAACTTTTTCGCCAACGTCGCTGGCTGGTATTACTGATAGTTGCGACGTGTGGCCTACTGGGGAATTTCATCTTCTTCAGTTCATCATTACAATATCTAAGTCCGACGGCATCCCAGGTTATCGGGCAATTATCACCAGTCGGTATGATGGTTGCCAGTGTGCTGATTTTAAAAGAGCGGATGCGCATTACCCAGGTTATTGGTGCGGGTATGCTGATTTGTGGCTTGTTGTTATTTTTTAATACCAGTCTGCATGAAATCTTTACCCGTTTGACTGATTATACGCTTGGCGTGGCATTGGGAGTCTGTGCAGCGGTTGTTTGGGTCAGCTATGGTGTCGCCCAGAAGGTGCTATTAAGGCGTATGGCATCGCAACAAATTCTATTATTGTTGTACACTTTATGTGCAATTGCATTATTCCCAATGGCGAAACCAGCCGTTATTTTTCAGCTAAATGGGTGGCAGTTTGCCTGTTTACTATTTTGTGGGGTTAATACCCTAGTGGGTTACGGTGCTTTGGCTGAGGCCATGGCGCGCTGGCAGGCAGCTCAGGTAAGCGCACTTGTCACATTGACACCGTTGTTTACCTTGTTTTTTTCAATTCTATTGGCGCTGGCCTGGCCAGAAATGTTTGCCGCACCGTCCCTCAATCTTGTGGGATACGCAGGCGCATTCGTGGTAGTGGCCGGCGCAATGTTTTCCGCAATTGGACATCGTTGGTGGCCACGTCGGACAGAAATAAACCTGGTTGCTCCGCAAAAGCAGCGGCCCGGTGAATGATTTACGGAGAAAGTAAATGAAGTTTGTTGATGAAGCTACGATTTTGGTTGTAGCCGGTGACGGTGGTAACGGTTGTGTCAGCTTCCGCCGCGAAAAATATATCCCTAATGGTGGCCCTGATGGTGGTGATGGTGGTGATGGCGGCGATATTTACCTGCTGGCCGATGAAAACCTTAACACGCTGATTGATTACCGTTTTGTGAAGTCTTTCCGTGCTGAACGTGGGCAGAATGGCCAGAGCCGTGACTGTACCGGCAAACGTGGTAAAGATATCACCATTAAAGTCCCGGTTGGTACCCGCGTACTGGATCAGGGAACGGGTGAGATTGTGGGTGATATGACCCGCCATGGTCAGGTTCTGATGGTCGCGAAAGGGGGGTTCCATGGGTTAGGGAACACTCGATTCAAATCATCGGTAAACCGTGCGCCACGCCAGAAAACCATGGGTACTGAAGGCGAAACACGTGAATTGATGCTTGAGTTGTTGCTGCTGGCTGATGTGGGGATGTTAGGTTTGCCAAACGCGGGTAAATCCACCTTTATTCGTGCGGTCTCTGCGGCTAAACCAAAAGTAGCCGATTATCCATTTACGACATTGATCCCAAGTCTGGGTGTTGTACGAATGGATCATGAGCAGAGCTTTGTGGTTGCCGATATTCCCGGTTTGATCGAAGGCGCATCAGACGGTGCTGGTCTGGGTATTCGCTTCCTGAAGCATCTGGAACGTTGTCGTGTACTGTTGCACTTGGTTGATCTGGCTCCGATCGATGAATCAGATCCGATTGAGAATGCCAAAGTCATCGTTAATGAGTTACAGCAATACAGCGAAAATCTTGCAGAGAAGCCACGCTGGCTTGTTTTCAATAAGATTGACCTGATAGGTACAGAAGAAGCTGAGGTTCGCGCTAAAGCCATTGTAGAAGCGCTGGGATGGGAAGATAAGTACTACATGATTTCCGCAGCAAATCGCGACAATGTAAACGCGCTGTGCTGGGATGTCATGAAATTCCTCAACACCCAACCTAAAGCTATGGCCATTGCAGAAAGTGCACCAGAAAAAGTTGAATTCATGTGGGATGATTATCACCGTGAACAACTGGCTGAAGTGGAAGCGGCAGCGGTAGAAGAAGATGACGACGATTGGGATGAGGAAGATGATGACGGCGTAGAGTTTATCTACGAACGTTAAATTTCCGGTTGTTGTGAGTCATAACGTTGTTATGAGTATAAATGAGGGCTGCCACTTCACCTGTGGCGGCCCTTTTATTTGAACACCTAATGGGCGACACTAGCTAAATGGAGGTAACGCCGTGCCATGGGTGACGGCAGGTATCCAGCATTGCGCCTGCAGTCCTGAACGGTCTGGGCGGTTCTCCAGTGTTAACCTGCCTTGGTGCAGTTGCACAATACGGATCACGATATTTAGCCCTAACCCACTGCCGCCATAGCGTTGATCCATACGACGAAACGCTTGAGTCAATTCACCCGCCTGTTCTGGTTTTATTCCCGGCCCTTCATCCATCACTTGCAGAATGGCACCCAAGTTTTCAGTAACGAGTTTGACTGAAATCTGGCTACCAACCGGGCTATAACGATGGGCATTTTCAACCAGATTTCGCAACATCAGGCGCAGCAGCGTGGCGTCACCTTCTGTCTTGGCATAAGGCGGGAATTCCCATTGGATAGTTTGTTGCCGAAGATCACACATTTCCTGTAATTCATCTTGCAGTGGCTGCACCACATTTTCAGTCCAATCAAGAGATTGATATAGGCCACTAGCAAAATTTTGGCCTGCTCTGGATAGTGTCAGTAACTGTTCAATAGTATGCATCAATAAGTCGATGCGACTAATCAATGATTTACTTTCAGTGATCCCTTGTTGTTCCATCAACTCAAGGTGCAGACGAATCCCGGCCAGAGGTGTGCGTAACTCATGTGCGGCATCGGCAGTGAACAGGCGTTCTTGCGCAATAGTATTAGAGAGCCGGAATAACAACTGGTTAAGTGTCGATGTTACAGAGACGATTTCTTGCATATCGCTCTTAACAATCACTGGGGTGAGATTATCGGCTGAACGTTCAGCCAGCTTTTTTTGCAATTGATCAAGTGGACGAATAATCCAACTGATCGCCCAGAAAGAGAGCAAAAGGGTGATGGCCATCATGATGAGCGACGGCGCAAGCAGTGATGCAATGGCTTCCGCTATTTCCGTATCAACCCGCTCATTACGCGCTTGTGCGCTAAGGGTTTCATCAACCAGGAAGCTGATTTGTTCCTGACTTTCATGCCATAACCAAAAGGCACTTATCAACTGGGTAACCAATAATATTAACGCCAGCATTAAAATCAGACGGCGTCGCATACTGATCATGATTGTGCCTCCAGACGATAGCCAATACCCCTTACGGTACGAATACGATCTTTGCCTAATTTGCGGCGAAGATTATGGATATGCACTTCTAGCGTGTTGGAGCCGAGATCATCATTCCAGGTATACAGATCCTGCTGTAATAACTCACGGTTAACGGTTTGGCCGGCCCGCATAATTAAGCGCGAGAGGATCGCAAACTCTTTGGGTGTGATTTCCAGCGGCTGATCCTGCAAACAGACTTGCTGTGTTGATAAGTTAAGGCTCAGGTCATCTTGTTGCACCAAATTGTCACTTTGCCCCTGATAACGACGAATCAATGCGCGAACGCGTGCCAGTAACTCGGCTAACGCGAAAGGTTTGATAAGGTAATCGTCAGCACCGGCATCCAGCCCGTCAACCCGATCTTCCAGTGCATCACGGGCGGTGAGGATAAGTACCGGTAAGGTGACATGCTGGCGCCGCCATTGACGCAACAACACGGCACCATCTTGATCCGGCAGGCCGAGATCGAGGATTACCATGCTGTACTGACTGGTGTGTAATAAACTGTGCGCTTCGGCTGCGGTACCGGCACAGTCACAGGCATAGCCCTGATTGGTCAGGGCCATAGCTATCCCGCGTTGCAGCAGTTCATCATCTTCAACAATCAGTAGTTTCATAATTTTTAATTATTCTGATAGATGTCTTTATACAGGCGGCTTTCGAAGCGAACCAAAGGTGCCCGACGATTTTTTTGATCTTCAGGTGGTACGGCGTAACCCGACAAGAATTGGACAAATGCCATGCGCTGCCCACTGGCGGTAGTAATAAATCCGGCCAGATTGTATACGCCTTGTAGTGCCCCGGTTTTGGCCGAAACTTTGCCATCAACACCCGCTTCATGCAGGCCACCACGATAACGTAATGTACCGTCATAGCCCGATAATGGCAGCATTGAGATAAAATTAAGTTCTTGATCATGTTGAGCTATATATTGCAAAGCTTGCATCATGGTTGCCGGCGAAATGAGATTATGACGTGACAAACCCGACCCATCCACGACAATACTGTTCCCCAGATCCACACCGGCCTTCTGGCGCAGAACCTGACGTACCGCATCGGCACCAGCGCGCCATGTGCCCGGTACACCAAATCGCTGATGACCAATGGTCCTGAACACGGTATCGGCAATCATGTTGTCAGACTTTTTCAACATGATTTTCAGTAAGTCATGTAACGGTGCTGACTGTGCTTGGGCTAGCACGGTGCCAGCGGCATTGGGGGTCGTCTGCCGGCGTAGGCTGCCGTCAATCTGAATATCCGCTTTTTTTAGTTCATCTTTCAAGATGGCACCGGCATAGCTGGCACCATTTTGTACTGCAAAGGCCAGAGGCAGCGGTTCACTGCGTTGTGTCAGGCATCCGGTAAGCGTGAATCGGTTTAATTCGCCTGGAACGACATCTAACTCGCAATATTGCGCATCTGGTGAACCTTTAGCTAAAGTACGTACTTCACTGAACATTTGCACCGGATAATAGGATGCAACTCGGATAAATGCCATGTCGCCCGGATTAGGCGCGCTGTATAGTGAGACTGAAAAACAGTTACGATCGACAATGGCCGCCGCAGGTGGGGCACTAAAACATTGTGTCATATCGTTCCACGGCCAACCGGGTGCTTTGTCGTGGCTGGCAAAAACCGACGTATCAATGATCAAATCACCTGCAACTTGTTTTACACCGGCTTTTCTTAGCGTAGCCACCATATTACGCAACTGCTGGCGTGTTAAAGTGGGGTCACCGTCAAAACGTGCAATTAAATTGCCGCGCAACACACCGTCGGTGATCGGGCCGTGACTTTCTAGTGTGGTATTGAAGCGAAAATCAGGTCCAAGCTGTAGCAAAGCGGCCAATGCGGTCAGGACTTTTTGCGTACTGGCGGGTAAGGCCATCTGCTGAGCGTGATAGTCTATTGCTGGAGTCGTAGCCCCGATTTTTTGTACTACTAACGCAAGATTTGCCCCATCAGGCAGATACTGTGTGTAATTTTCGACCTGAGCCGCATTGGCGTTAGATATGCTGATATTGATCGCAATAGCACAGGCCAATCCACTGACAATTCGTGAAAAATGCATAATTTCGGTATAACTGCTGAATAACGTGTTGCCATACTACGGTGCAACGAGGGCGAAAGTAAACGATGACCCTAAAGGAACTCTACGTTAAAATGCATATCAAAATGCAGAATTGATCCTGACTTGGGGTTTTGGCTCCGGGGTGATTTTTTTTGTTTATCGCCTGGAGGCGGGTAGGCTATCAAACTAGCCGCATTTTCATTCGAAAACGTTAGGATGACGGTTTTTTGAACAGGATAGATTTAGAGGTATTTAAAAGATGAAACAGATTCCGATGACGGTAAATGGCGCAGAGAAACTGCGTGAAGAGCTGGATTTTTTAAAAGGCGTTCGTCGCCCTAAAATTATTGCTGATATCGCCACTGCCCGCGAACACGGTGACTTGAAAGAAAATGCGGAATATCATGCAGCCCGCGAGCAACAAGGGTTCTGTGAAGGCCGGATTCAAGAAATAGAAGCAAAACTCTCTAATGCGCAGGTGATTGATATCACCAGAATGCCTAATAATGGCCGCGTTATTTTTGGTGCCACGGTTCGTGTATTCAATGTGGATAGCGAAGAAGAGCAGCAATACCGGATTGTGGGTGATGATGAAGCGGATTTTAAACAAAATCTTATTTCGGTTAACTCACCTATCGCTCGTGGCCTGATTGGTAAGGAAGTCGATGACGTCGTTGTTATTCGAACTCCAGGCGGCGAAGTAGAATATGAAATTCTTAGCGTGGATTATGTGTAATACTTGTCCATCTGAGCAGCTATTACGCGTTATTTCTCAAAAATGAAGTTGTAAAGAAAAGTAAAAGGCCGCTTGCGGCCTTTTATCAGAACAAAGTGCATGGCACCTTTTCTCTAAAACAAGCGTCATTAACGCGGTAAAATAATTTTCCGCTCTTTCGCTGGGCGATAGAGCACTAAAATATTACCGATGATTTGGACGTTAACGGCACCGGTCTCACGCACGATGGCATCAGCAATTAGGGCTTTGGTTTCACGCTCTTCAGCAGTGATCTTCACCTTAATAAGTTCATGATGTTCCAGCGTTTGTTCGATTTCAGCCAGCACCCCTTCGGTTAACCCGTTATTGCCCAGCATGACTACTGGCTTTAATGGATGGGCCAGGCTTTTCAGGTGCTGTTTTTGTTTGTTATTCAGATTCATCGTCTTTTTTGCTTAAGTTGGGATTGAAAACGGTTCATTCTACCGCCATCTCATGTGTATCACCAAATCGGTCTACGTCGATGGGGAGTTTACGCGAGCTAAGCAACAGATGCGCGGGCTCTTAATTAAGATAGTTGGAAAAAGAGATGTCTAATAAAAAGCGTTCGGCTAGCTCTAGTCGCTGGTTACAAGAACACTTTAGCGATAAATATGTAATTCAGGCACAGAAAAAGGGGCTACGCTCTCGCGCCTGGTTTAAACTTGATGAAATACAACAGAACGATAAACTTTTTAAACCCGGTATGACAGTAGTCGATTTAGGCGCTGCACCCGGCGGTTGGTCCCAATATGCAGTAACCCAAATAGGCGGTAAAGGGCGGGTCATCGCATGTGATCTTCTACCAATGGATCCTATCGTTGGTGTCGATTTCCTTCAGGGCGATTTTCGTGATGAACTAGTCCTGAAAGCTTTACTTGAGCGTGTTGGGGATAAAAAAGTTCAGGTGGTCATGTGTGATATGGCCCCGAATATGAGTGGTACTCCGGCAGTCGATATACCTAAATCAATGTATCTGGTTGAATTAGCTTTAGATATGTGTCGTGATGTACTTGCGCCAGGCGGAAGTTTCCTGGTGAAGGTGTTTCAGGGAGATGGCTTTGATGAATACCTACGGGAAATTCGCTCCCTGTTTACGAAAGTTAAGATTCGTAAGCCAGACGCTTCTCGTGCGCGATCGCGTGAAGTGTACATTGTAGCGACAGGGCGGAAACTGTAGTACCCTAACGCTGTTTGTTAACACAGTTGTAATATGAGGTTAATCCCTTGAGTGACATGGCGAAAAACCTAATTCTCTGGTTAGTTATTGCAGTCGTACTGATGTCTGTATTCCAGAGCTTTGGACCCAGCGAATCGAATGGCCGTAAAGTGGATTACTCTACTTTCATGTCCGACGTAACCCAAGAACAGGTTCGTGAAGCGCGTATTAATGGGCGTGAAATTAACGTCAGTAAGAAAGATAACAGCAAATATACGACTTTCATTCCGGTCAACGATCCAAAGCTGTTAGATACCTTATTGACTAAAAATGTGAAAGTTGTTGGTGAGCCACCGGAAGAGCCGAGCTTGCTGGCCTCTATCTTTATTTCCTGGTTCCCAATGTTGTTGTTGATTGGGGTCTGGATCTTCTTTATGCGTCAAATGCAAGGTGGCGGCGGCAAAGGGGCGATGTCCTTTGGCAAGAGCAAAGCCCGCATGCTGACAGAAGATCAAATAAAAACCTCTTTTGCTGATGTGGCCGGTTGCGACGAAGCAAAAGAAGAAGTCAGTGAATTGGTTGACTATCTGCGTGAGCCAAGCCGCTTCCAGAAACTGGGCGGTAAGATTCCGAAAGGCGTATTGATGGTTGGTCCTCCAGGGACAGGTAAAACCTTGCTGGCGAAAGCCATTGCAGGTGAAGCTAAAGTGCCATTCTTCACTATTTCTGGTTCTGACTTCGTAGAAATGTTCGTTGGTGTGGGTGCATCCCGTGTCCGTGACATGTTTGAGCAGGCTAAAAAAGCCGCACCTTGTATCATCTTTATCGATGAAATCGATGCGGTAGGCCGTCAACGTGGCGCTGGTTTGGGTGGTGGTCATGACGAACGTGAACAGACACTGAACCAAATGCTGGTTGAAATGGATGGCTTTGAAGGCAATGAAGGCATCATCGTCATCGCAGCAACTAACCGTCCAGACGTTCTTGACCCGGCGTTACTGCGTCCAGGTCGTTTTGACCGTCAGGTTGTGGTTGGTTTACCTGATGTCCGTGGTCGTGAACAGATTCTTAAAGTTCATATGCGCCGCGTGCCATTAGATACCGATATCGATGCTTCAGTTATTGCACGTGGTACACCAGGCTTCTCTGGTGCTGACCTGGCTAACCTGGTCAACGAAGCCGCGTTGTTTGCTGCTCGTGGTAACAAGCGTGTTGTTTCGATGGCTGAGTTTGAGAAAGCGAAAGATAAAATTATGATGGGTGCGGAACGTCGCTCCATGGTAATGACAGAAGCACAAAAAGAATCAACGGCTTATCATGAAGCAGGCCATGCGATCATCGGTCGTCTGGTACCTGAACATGACCCAGTACATAAAGTGACCATTATTCCCCGTGGTCGTGCGTTGGGTGTAACATTCTTCCTGCCGGAAGGTGATGCTATCAGCGCTAGCCGTCAGAAACTGGAAAGCCAGATCTCTACCTTATACGGTGGTCGTCTTGCTGAAGAGATCATTTACGGGCCGGAAAAAGTCTCTACCGGTGCATCGAATGATATCAAAGTTGCCACGTCTATCGCGCGTAACATGGTGACGCAGTGGGGCTTCTCCGAAAAACTGGGGCCGTTGCTGTATGCTGAAGAAGAAGGCGAGGTATTCCTTGGCCGTTCTGTGGCAAAAGCCAAGCATATGTCTGATGAAACTGCGCGTATTATCGATCAGGAAGTTAAGTTACTTGTCGAGCGTAACTATCAGCGTGCACGTACATTGCTGATGGAAAATATGGATGTTCTGCATACCATGAAAGATGCTTTGATGAAGTATGAAACGATTGATGCACCGCAGATTGATGATTTGATGAATCGCAAAGAAGTTCGCCCGCCAGCGGGCTGGGATGATGCGACCAAGAATAAATCATCTGACAATGACAGCACACCAAAGGCACCAACGCCGGTTGATGAGCCAAATGTACCAACGCCAGGCAATTCAAATACCATGTCAGAACAGTTGGGCGATAAGTAAGTCAACTGTTGGCATCTATACTCTAAATAATTCGAGTTGCAGGAAGGCGGCAAGTGAATGAATCCCGATGAGTTGACGCCAGTCAATGATTCGGGTGAGAGAGAGCAGCTAACGCACATGCAGCTTGAAGTATACCGAGTATAAAGCGTTGTGATTAATATAAACCTCGGGCTTGCCTGGGGTTTTTCTTTTTCTAAGATATAAAATTGACGTGAACTGCCACTTTTAAGGTGCGATGACATGCATTTAACTGCCAGAGATCGGGTTCTGGATCTCTCTCTCCCACACGTTATGGGTATCTTGAATGTCACCCCGGATTCGTTTTCGGATGGTGGACATCACAATAATATTGATAAAGCATTACAGCATGCCCAATTGATGTTATCAGCAGGTGCTACGCTGATTGATATTGGTGGCGAGTCCACCCGCCCTGGTGCTGCACAAGTGAGTGAGCAGGAGGAGCTTGATCGGGTAGTGCCAGTTGTCGAGGCATTAGCCAAGCGCTTTGATACTTGGTTATCTGTAGATACCTCTAAAGCGGCGGTTATCACTGAATCTGCTCAAGCTGGTGCCCATCTGATTAATGATATCCGCTCATTACAAGAGCCAGGTGCGCTCGACGCTGCGGCAAAAACCGGTCTGCCGGTGTGCCTGATGCATATGCAGGGGCAACCGCAAAGTATGCAGCAGTCACCGCATTACGATGATTTACTGGCTGATGTAAACCAGTTCTTTGAATACCATATTGCTCGCTGTGTTGCGGCCGGTATCGCAAAAAGTAAATTGTTACTCGACCCAGGCTTCGGTTTCGGCAAAAATTTGGCGCATAATTACCAGTTATTGGCGCGACTGGCTGAACTGCATCATTTTGGGTTGCCATTGTTAGTGGGAATGTCGCGAAAATCGATGGTGGGTCAGCTATTACATGTTCCGCCACAACAGCGGGTCATCGGGAGTGTCGCTTGTGCTGTCATTGCCGCTATGCAAGGCGCACAGATTGTCCGAGTGCATGATGTCAAAGAAACTGTCGAGGCGATGCGTATCGTCGAGGCAACACTTTCAGCGAAGGGATAAATAAAAATTATGAGTAACCGTAAATACTTTGGTACAGATGGCATTCGCGGCAAAGTGGGTGAGAGTCCGATTACGCCTGATTTTGTATTAAAGCTCGGCTGGGCTGCCGGTAAGGTTCTGGCTCGACATGGTTCTCGTAAAATTATCATCGGTAAAGATACGCGTATTTCCGGCTACATGCTGGAATCGGCGCTGGAAGCCGGCTTGGCCGCCGCTGGGCTATCGGCATCATTTACCGGCCCGATGCCGACCCCTGCTGTTGCTTATCTGACCCGAACTTTCCGCGCTGAAGCGGGTATTGTTATTTCAGCGTCCCATAACCCTTTCGAAGATAATGGCATTAAATTCTTCTCAATTGATGGCACCAAACTGCCTGATGATGTGGAGGAGGCTATTGAAGCAGAAATGGAAAAACCATTAACCTGCGTTGAATCTGCCGAATTGGGTAAAGCTAACCGTATCGTGGATGCGGCCGGGCGCTACATTGAGTTCTGTAAAGGCACATTCCCGAGCGAACTTAGCCTGAAAGAGTTAAAAATTGTGGTCGATTGCGCCAATGGTGCCACCTATCACATCGCCCCAAGTGTATTACGTGAACTCGGGGCAAATGTTATCACCATCGGCTGTGAACCTGATGGCATGAATATCAATGAAGAATGTGGTGCCACGGATGTTCGCTTGCTGCAAGCGCGTGTGCTGGCTGAAGATGCACATGTTGGCCTGGCATTTGACGGTGATGGTGACCGCTTGATGATGGTTGACCATCTGGGCAACAAGGTTGATGGCGACCAGATTTTGTATATCATCGCGCGCGAAGGCTTGCGTCAGGGTCAACTGAAAGGCGGTGCGGTTGGTACGCTAATGAGTAACATGGGTTTACAGCTGGCTCTAAAAGAACTGGGTATTCCGTTTGTTCGTGCCAAAGTGGGTGACCGCTACGTACTGGAAGCCATGCAAGAGAAAGGCTGGCGCATTGGTGCTGAAAACTCAGGTCATGTAATTTTACTGGATAAAACTACCACCGGTGACGGCATTGTTGCTGGTTTGCAAGTGCTTACTGCTATGGTACGTAATCACATGAGCCTGCATGATTTATGCAGTGGCATGAAGCTATTGCCACAAATCCTGGTGAACGTACGTTTCTCTGGTGAACACAATCCTCTTAAATCTGAGGCAGTTGAAGAAGTGACTCGCCAGGTTGAAAAAGAATTGGGTGATCGTGGCCGCGTTCTGTTGCGTAAATCAGGTACCGAACCATTAATCCGCGTGATGGTTGAAGGTGATGCTGAAGAATCATTGATTGCTGAAATGGCAAACCGGATCGCAGATGCGGTGAAAGCGGCAGGTTAATGGTGTTTTTATGGGGGAGGGTGGTGACTCTTTCCCCCATAAATTGCGCTGAAGTTGAATAACTTGACGCTTTTTTCTGCAAATGAACTCGTGTTGTGAAATTGCCCTTGCGTGTACTATGCGCTTTGGTTAGTATTCACACCCGCTTAAGTGGGTGAATAAGTCCCCCGCTGATGGGTGAAAAGCATTTGGCATGCGGTGAATCCGCAAGGATACAGGTACAACTATGTACGAAGCTCTTCTGGTATTTTTCTTGCTGATTTCGATTGGGCTAGTTGCTCTGATCATGTTGCAGCAAGGTAAAGGCGCGGATATGGGAGCCTCATTCGGAGCAGGTGCGTCTGCAACTCTGTTCGGTTCGAATGGTTCCGGTAACTTTATGACTCGCATGACGGCTTTATTGGCGACGCTGTTCTTCGTCATTAGCTTGATTCTGGGCAATATGAGCACCAACCAGGGCCATACAGGCAGCGAGTGGGAAAACTTGGGTACGCCTGCAAAAACTGAGCAGACTACAGCTCCAGTAGCACCAGCTAAGCCAAGTAGCGATATCCCGCAGTAATGTTTTGCCAGCAGTAAGTAGTAACGATAGAAAAAAGTTTTAAAATGGTTGTGACGACTTAAATAGTAAAAACAACCAGTTGAATCAGTGCCGGGGTGGTGGAATTGGTAGACACGCTACCTTGAGGTGGTAGTGCCCGATTGGGCTTACGGGTTCAAGTCCCGTCCTCGGTACCAAATCAGTCAGATAACTTGCTTTTTTGTCGTTATCAACGTAATATTTGCCACGTTTTCGGACGCGGGGTGGAGCAGCCTGGTAGCTCGTCGGGCTCATAACCCGAAGGTCGTCGGTTCAAATCCGGCCCCCGCAACCACTTTCCTAAAGTGTTTTTTTTCAAATGTTGTATTCGGTAGACCTCAGATACTTTCGATTTCAATTTGAAAAAAATACTTGTCAGAAAGTTGTACCGAAGCCGCTTTGCGGCAAACAGGGTCCAGTTGCATAAAGCCCCGAATTTCGGGGTTTTTTGTTATTTGACAGCAGAATCACTGGGCTATTAGGCCCTTTTTTTATGTCTTGGGGGTGGGCTTGTCCACATTAGAACAAAAGTTAACAGAGATAATTTCAGCACCGGTTGAGGCCTTAGGCTATGAATTAGTCGGCATCGAGTTCATCCGGGGGCGCCAATCGACGCTACGAATCTATATTGATAGTGACGACGGAATCACTGTTGATGCTTGTGCTGATGTCAGCCACCAGGTCAGCGCTGTATTGGACGTAGAAGATCCAATTACGGTCGCTTACAACTTAGAAGTTTCCTCTCCGGGCCTTGATCGCCCTATGTTCACCGCTGAACATTATACTCGTTACCTCGGTGAAGAAGTCACTTTGGTTTTGCGTATGGCAATGCAGAACCGCCGTAAATGGCAGGGCATTATTAAAGCCGTTGATGGTGAAATGATCACGGTTACTGTGGATGGAAAAGATGAAGTGTTCGCGCTGAGCAACATCCAGAAAGCGAACCTGGTACCCCACTTTTAAAGTTTGGATGAGGCAACTAGGATGAACAAAGAGATTCTGGCTGTTGTAGAAGCAGTTTCCAATGAGAAATCCCTTCCGCGCGAGAAGATTTTTGAGGCGTTGGAAACCGCTCTAGCGACAGCGACCAAGAAAAAATACGAACAAGAAATTGAAGTTCGCGTCAGCATCGACCGTAAAACCGGTGATTTCGACACTTTCCGCCGTTGGGTCGCAGTTGACGAAGTTACCATGCCAACGCGTGAAATCACGTTGGATGCGGCTCAATATGAAGATCCAACCCTCCAGTTGGGTGATTATGTCGAAGACCAGATTGAATCTGTTACTTTTGACCGTATCACAACCCAAACAGCTAAACAGGTCATCGTACAGAAAGTACGTGAAGCCGAACGTGCTATGGTGGTTGATCAGTTCCGTCAGTATCTGGGCGAAATTGTTACCGGTGTGGTGAAAAAAGTTAACCGTGACAGTATTGCACTGGATCTGGGTAACAATGCTGAAGCCGTTATTGGCCGTGAAGACATGCTACCGCGTGAAAACTTCCGTCCAGGCGACCGTATCCGTGGTGTTCTGTATGACGTGCGTCCAGAAGCTCGCGGTGCTCAGTTGTTTGTCAGCCGTTCACGTCCTGAAATGCTGATCGAACTGTTCCGTATTGAAGTGCCAGAAATTGGCGAAGAATTGATCGAAATTAAAGCTGCCGCCCGTGATCCTGGCTCGCGTGCTAAAATTGCGGTCAAAACCAACGACAAACGTATCGATCCAGTCGGTGCTTGTGTCGGTATGCGTGGTGCCCGAGTTCAGGCTGTTTCCAGCGAGCTTGGCGGTGAGCGCATTGATATTGTATTGTGGGATGATAATCCAGCCCAGTTTGTTATTAATGCCATGGCGCCAGCTGATGTTGCGTCTATTGTGGTTGATGAAGACAGACACACGATGGATGTTGCCGTTGAAGCCAGCAACTTGGCACAGGCAATTGGCCGTAACGGCCAGAACGTACGTTTAGCAGCACAACTGAGTGGCTGGGAACTGAACGTAATGACGGCGGACGATCTTCAGGCGAAGCATCAGGCCGAAGCTCATGCCGCTATTGATACCTTCACCAAATATCTTGATATCGATGAGGACTTTGCCACCATATTGGTAGAGGAAGGTTTCTCTTCTCTGGAAGAATTGGCTTACGTGCCAATGAAAGAACTTCTGGAAATCGACGGTCTTGACGAAGATACGGTTGAAGCGCTGCGTGATCGCGCCAAAGCTGCATTGACCACGCTGGCCCTGGCACAAGAAGAAAGTCTTGGCGACCAAAAACCCGCTGATGATCTGCTGAACCTGGCGGGTCTGGAACGTAGCATGGCATTCAAATTGGCTGCGCGCGGTGTGTGTACGCTGGAAGATCTTGCCGAGCAGGGTATCGACGATCTGGCAGATATTGAAGGGCTTAGCGATGAGCAAGCCGGCGAGCTGATTATGGCTGCACGTAATATCTGTTGGTTTGGCGATAACGCGTAATAAACTGTAGCAGGAAGGAACAGCATGACAGATGTAACCGTAAAATCGCTGGCAGCTGAGATTCAGACCCCAGTTGATCGCCTGGTACAGCAATTTGCTGATGCAGGGATCAAGAAGTCTGAAGTAGACTCAGTTACCCAGCAAGAAAAAGAAACATTGCTGGCGCACTTAAACCGTGAACACGGTAGTGCGCCTAATAAACTCACGTTGCAACGCAAAACGCGTAGCACCTTGAATATTCCGAGCACCGGCGGAAAAAGTAAATCGGTGCAAATCGAGGTCCGCAAGAAACGCACTTATGTAAATACGCCGGAAGCTGAACAAGCGAAAGCGGAAGAGCAGGCACAGCGTGAAGCGGAAGAGCAGGCACAACGTGAAGCGGAAGCAGCAGCGCAGAAAATCGCTGAAGAAAAAGCTAAACGTGCGGCCGAAGAACAAGCCAAACGTGAGGCCGCTGAAAAAGCTAAACGCCAAGCAGCGGAAAAAGAAAAAGTGACGAATCAACAAACCGACGAAAAAATCAAGCCAGCTCAGACCGATAAAGCACGCCGTGAAGCTGAAGCTGCCGAGCTGAAACGCTCAGTAGAAGAAGAAACACGCCGTAAGGTCGAGGAAGATGCTAAACGCGTTGCTGAGGAAGCCCGTAAAATGGCAGCCGAAAACGAAGGTAAATGGCCAGCACCTGTGGCTGAGCAGACTGAGTCTGCTGACTACCATGTAACCACCTCACAACATGCGCGCGCCGCGGAAGACGAAAACGACGCCAAAGTTGAAGGTGATCGCCGTAGCCGCACTCGTGGTGGTAAAGCAACTAAGCAGAAAAAAGGCAATAAACTCTCCGAGTCTAAAGCTGATCGTGAAGAAGCACGTGCTGTTGGCCGTAAAGGCAAACGTAAACCAAGCACACTGCAACAGAGCTTCAACAAGCCTGTTGTTGCGGTTAACCGCGATGTTGTGATTGGTGAGACTGTAACAGTTGCTGAACTGGCAAACAAAATGGCTGTTAAAGGCTCTCAGGTCATCAAAGCAATGATGAAACTGGGTGCTATGGCAACCATTAACCAGGTTATCGATCAAGAAACAGCACAGATGGTTGCTGAAGAGATGGGCCACAAAGTGATTCTGCGTCGTGAAAACGAACTGGAAGAAGCTTTGATGAGCGACCGTGATACTGGCGCTGAAGCCGCAGCCGAGCACCGCGCTCCGGTTGTGACCATTATGGGCCACGTTGACCACGGTAAAACCTCTCTGCTGGATTACATCCGCTCCACGAAAGTGGCGTCAGGTGAGGCCGGTGGTATTACACAGCACATCGGTGCTTATCACGTTGAAACTGAAAACGGCATGATCACCTTCCTGGATACCCCAGGACACGCCGCGTTTACTTCAATGCGTGCCCGTGGTGCTCAGGCGACTGATATCGTGGTGTTGGTTGTTGCAGCCGACGATGGCGTGATGCCACAGACTATCGAAGCTATTCAGCATGCCAAAGCGGCGAAAGTGCCGGTTGTGGTTGCAGTGAACAAAATCGATAAGCCAGAAGCTGATCCAGACCGCGTTAAAACCGAGCTGTCTCAGTACGGTGTCCAGCCAGAAGAGTGGGGCGGTGACTCTCAGTTCATCAACGTATCTGCGAAAGCTGGTATCGGTATTGATGAATTGTTGAACGCAATCCTGCTGCAAGCTGAAGTTCTGGAACTGAAAGCAGTTCGTACTGGCATGGCAAACGGTGTGGTTATCGAATCCTTCTTGGATAAAGGCCGTGGCCCTGTTGCTACCGTGCTGGTTCAGAAAGGTACCTTGAACAAAGGTGATATCGTACTGTGTGGCTTTGAGTATGGCCGTGTACGTGCGATGCGTGACGAGTTGGGCCGTGATATCACGTCTGCTGGTCCGTCTATTCCGGTTGAAATCCTGGGTCTGTCCAGTGTTCCTGCTGCCGGTGATGAAGTGACCGTGGTTCGTGATGAGAAGAAAGCTCGTGAAGTTGCACTGTACCGTCAGGGCAAATTCCGCGAAGTCAAACTGGCTCGTCAGCAGAAATCTAAGCTGGAAAACATGTTTGCTAACATGACCGAAGGCGAAGTTTCTGAACTGAACATCGTAATCAAGTCTGACGTACAGGGTTCTTGTGAAGCTATCTGTGATTCACTGGAAAATCTGTCTACCGATGAAGTGAAAGTGCGTATTGTTGGCTCAGGCGTTGGTGGTATCACCGAAACTGACGCAACACTGGCCGCAGCTTCTGGCGCAATCATCCTTGGCTTTAACGTTCGTGCTGATGCTTCAGCCCGTCGTGTCGTTGAAACTGAAGGTCTGGATCTACGTTACTACTCAGTAATTTATAGCCTGATCGACGAAGTCAAACAGGCGATGAGTGGTATGTTGGCACCTGAGTACAAACAACAAATCATTGGTCTGGCTGAAGTTCGTGATGTGTTTAAATCACCGAAATTTGGCGCCATTGCAGGTTGTATGGTTACTGAGGGTGTGATTAAGCGTAACAATCCAATCCGTGTTCTGCGTGACAACGTGGTTATCTATGAAGGCGAGCTGGAATCTCTGCGCCGCTTCAAAGATGACGTTAACGAAGTTCGTAATGGTATGGAGTGTGGTATCGGCGTTAAGAACTATAACGACGTCCGTACTGGTGATGTGATCGAAGTCTTCGAAATTATCGAAATCAAACGTACTATCGATTAATCGCCTCAGATCTGCTTATATCCATTTGGGGGGCCTTGGCCCCCCAATTTGTCTGGAGAATCCAAATGGCAAAAGAATTCAGCCGTTCTCAACGTGTTTCGCAGGAAATGCAAAAAGAGATCGCACTCATCTTACAACGCGAAATCAAAGACCCACGTGTTGGCATGGCTACCGTATCCGGTATCGAGCTGTCCCGTGATTTGGCTTACGCTAAAGTCTTTGTGACCTTCCTGAATGTGTTAACCGATAACGCAGACCCGGATACAGTTAAAAATGGCATTAAAGCACTGCAAGATGCCTCTGGTTATATCCGCACTCTGCTGGGTAAAGCGATGCGCTTGCGTATCGTACCGGAACTGACCTTCGCTTATGATAACTCATTGATTGAAGGCATGCGGATGTCTAACCTGGTGACTAACGTCATCAAAAATGATGTAGAACGTCAGGTTAATCCAGGTAACGACGAGGAGAAGTAATGGGGCGTCCACGTCGTCGCGGCCGTGACATTAACGGCGTTCTGTTATTGGATAAGCCGCTGGGCCTCTCCTCTAATGACGTTTTGCAGAAAGTAAAGCGTCTCTTTAGCGCTAACCGCGCAGGCCATACCGGTGCACTCGATCCACTGGCGACCGGTATGTTGCCTATCTGTCTTGGTGAAGCGACCAAATTCTCTCAATTCTTGCTGGATTCTGATAAGCGCTACCTGGTGGTTGCCCGTTTGGGCCAGCGCACAGATACTTCGGATGCCGAAGGTGCGTTAATCAGTGAGCGTGAAGTTAACGTCACTCAGGCGCAGATGGATGCTGCTCTGGATAGTTTCCGCGGCGATAGCCAGCAGATACCTTCCATGTATTCGGCACTGAAGCATCAAGGTAAACCGTTGTATGAATATGCCCGGCAGGGGATTGAAGTAGAGCGCGACGCCCGTAGCATTACCGTGTATGAATTGCTGTTTATCCGCTGGGAAGGCAATGATCTTGAGCTGGAAATTCATTGCTCAAAAGGTACCTACATTCGCACTATTGTTGATGATTTGGGTGAATTATTAGGCTGTGGGGCACATGTTAGCTATCTGCGTCGTTTGCAAGTGGCCGCTTACCCAAGTGATCGCATGGTGACTTTAGAGCAGTTGACTGCCATAGTTGAAGTGGCACAGGCAGAAGAGCGCTCACCAAATCCAGAGCTGGATTTACTGTTGCTACCGATGGACAGTGCAGTATTAAACTTCCCTGAAGTCAATCTGTTACCTGCTGTTGCAGCCTATGTAAAGCAAGGGCAACCGGTGCATGTTGCTGGCGCGCCAAGCGAAGGTATGGTCCGTATCACTGAAGGCGAAGAGCGTAACTTCATTGGTATCGGCACTATCGCAGAGGATGGCCGTGTTGCACCCAAACGCCTGGTAGTAGAGGCGCAGGAAGATGCACTGTAGGCCATACTCTATATAATTCGAGTTGCAGGAAGGCGGCTACCTTGCGATTCCGCAGTGCAAAGAGTAGAATAGTGCGGCTTACATATTGGGTTGCTGAATTAGAGATCGGCGCCTGTTTTAATTTATCTATATATTTGGAGTTGTATCATGTCTCTAAGTGTTGAAGCGAAAGCTAAAATTGTTGCTGACTTCGGTCGCGGTACCAATGACACCGGTTCAAGCGAAGTTCAGGTTGCTCTGTTGACTGCTCAAATTAACCATTTGCAAGGTCACTTCTCCGAGCACAAAAAAGATCACCACAGCCGTCGTGGTCTGCTGCGTATGGTATCCACGCGTCGTAAGCTGCTGGACTACCTGAAGCGTGAAGATGTAGCACGTTATGCTTCCCTGATCGAGCGTCTGGGTCTGCGTCGCTAAGTCTGCGAGTTTCGGGAGAAAGGGGCCAAATTGGCCCCTTTTTTCTAAGAAGCAATGATAAAATACGTTAGTATATTGTTGTTGTTCTATAGGATTTGTCTACCCAATAGATTTCGAGATGTAGGAAGGCGGCAAGCGAAAGAGTCCCGATGAGCTTACATAAGTAAGTGATTCGGCTGATTGAACGCAGCCAACACAGCTACATACCGAAAGATGACGGGTATAAATAGGATCTTCCGGTGCAGAGGTTCGCGCGGCTAATGAGAGACTTTAACTCAATTAGAGTTAAGGATTGTCATTAGTCGCGAGGATGCAGTGTGAAGATATTAGTAACAGGTGGATGAGGTCGTCAATACGATCCGGCACCGCATAGTATAAGGATACTATTTTGCTGACTCCGATTATTCGTAAATTCCAGTACGGTCAACATACCGTTACCATTGAAACCGGTATGATGGCTCGCCAGGCAACGGCTGCTGTAATGGTAAGCATGGACGACACCGCAGTATTTGTGACTGTTGTTGGCCAAAAGAAAGCCAAGCCAGGTCAGAGCTTCTTCCCTCTGACCGTTAACTATCAGGAGCGTACTTACGCTGCTGGCCGTATCCCAGGTAGCTTCTTCCGTCGTGAAGGCCGCCCAAGTGAAGGCGAAACACTGACTTCACGTCTGATTGACCGTCCGATCCGCCCACTGTTCCCAGACAGCTTCTTGAACGAAGTGCAGGTGATTGCGACCGTTGTTTCTGTTAACCCACAAGTTAACCCAGACATCGTGGCACTGATTGGTGCCTCAGCAGTGCTGAGCCTGTCAGGTATTCCATTTAACGGCCCAATTGGTGCTGCTCGTGTTGGTTACATCAACGACCAGTATGTGCTGAACCCAACGACCGATGAGCTGAAAGAGAGCCGCTTGGATCTGGTTGTTGCCGGTACTGCTGACGCAGTATTGATGGTTGAATCAGAAGCACAGATTCTGTCTGAAGATCAAATGTTAGGCGCGGTCATCTTCGGCCACGAACAACAACAAGTTGTGATTGAGAATATCAACGCTCTGGTTGCTGAAGTTGGCAAACCTAAGTGGGATTGGCATGCAGAGCCAGTTAACGAAGCGCTGCACGCGCGTGTTGCTGAGCTGGCAGAAGCTCGTCTGGGTGATGCTTATCGTATCACTGAGAAACAAGAGCGCTATACTCAGGTTGATGCTATTAAAGCTGACGTCACTGAAGCGCTGTTGGCACAAGATGAATCTTTAGATGCTAGCGAGATTCATGACATTCTGGGCGATGTTGAGAAAAACGTCGTTCGTAGCCGCGTATTGCGTGGCGAGCCACGTATCGATGGCCGCGAAAAAGACATGATCCGTGGTCTGGATGTGCGTACTGGTGTATTGCCACGTACCCATGGTTCTGCGTTGTTCACCCGTGGTGAAACTCAGGCGCTGGTTACTGCAACACTGGGTACTGCCCGTGATGCGCAAAATATTGATGAGCTGATGGGTGAGCGTACTGACTCATTCCTGCTACACTATAATTTCCCTCCATATTGTGTTGGTGAAACAGGTATGGTTGGTTCACCTAAGCGTCGTGAGATTGGCCATGGCCGTCTGGCGAAACGTGGTGTACTGGCAGTAATGCCAAGCCCGAGCGAGTTCCCTTACACTGTTCGTGTGGTTTCTGAAATCACCGAGTCTAACGGTTCTTCCTCAATGGCTTCTGTTTGTGGTGCTTCTTTGGCCCTGATGGATGCAGGTGTGCCAATTAAAGCCGCTGTTGCGGGTATCGCGATGGGTCTGGTTAAAGAAGGCGAAAACTTTGTTGTTCTGTCTGATATTCTGGGTGACGAAGATCACTTGGGCGACATGGACTTTAAAGTGGCCGGTAGCCGTGACGGTATTACTGCACTGCAAATGGACATTAAAATTGAAGGTATTACCCGCGAAATCATGCAGGTGGCTCTGAACCAGGCCAAGGGTGCGCGTCTGCACATTCTGGGTGTTATGGAACAGGCTATCAGCACACCTCGTGGTGATATCTCTGAGTTTGCTCCACGTATCTACACCATGAAAATCAATCCTGAGAAAATCAAGGATGTGATCGGTAAAGGTGGTTCTGTGATTCGTGCGCTGACTGATGAAACTGGCACTACCATTGAAATCGAAGATGATGGCACCATTAAGATTGCAGCAACCGACGGCGATAAAGCGAAACACGCTATCCGTCGTATCGAAGAAATCACTGCTGAAATCGAAGTGGGCCGTATCTATGCGGGTAAAGTAACTCGTATCGTTGATTTCGGTGCATTTGTGGCAATCGGCGGCGGTAAAGAAGGTTTAGTTCATATTTCTCAAATCGCTGACAAGCGTGTAGAGAAAGTGACTGACTATCTGCAAATGGGCCAAGAAGTGCCAGTTAAAGTAATGGAAGTTGATCGCCAGGGCCGTATCCGCCTGAGCATCAAAGAAGCCACTACTCCTGACGCAGAAGCTCCGGCACCAGAAGCAGCAGAGTAATAAAGTATTCCATAGCTCCTTACCTCTGGTGAGGGGCTGTGTTATCTCGAGGGCAGGATGCTCTTGTGTTAAACAAATGGATGAAAGGATATTTATCCAATGTTTGTCTTCGGGAGTAGGAAATGAAGCCTTTCTTGCGCTGGTGTTACGTTGCGACAGCACTCATGCTGGCAGGATGCAGCAACCATGATTGGCGTAAAGACGAGGTGTTGGCTATCCCGTTGCAACCTACGTTGCAGCAGGAAGTGATTCTGGCTCGCATGGAACAAATCCTTGCAAGTCGGGCACTTACGGATGATGAGCGCGCGCAGCTTTTATATGAGCGCGGAGTGCTGTATGATAGCCTCGGGCTACGGGCACTAGCGCGAAATGATTTTTCGCAAGCGTTAGCTATTCGTCCTGATATGCCAGAAGTTTTTAACTATCTGGGCATTTATTTAACGCAGGCAGGCAATTTTGATGCTGCCTATGAAGCGTTTGATTCTGTACTAGAGCTTGATCCAACTTACAATTACGCGCGTTTAAACCGGGGTATCGCTCTGTATTATGGCGGTCGACTCCCGTTGGCGCAGGATGATCTGCAGGCGTTTTATCAAGACGATCCAAATGATCCCTTCCGTTCGTTATGGCTGTATCTGGTGGAAAGAGAAATCGATCCCAAGGCGGCTGCAGTAGCGTTACAACAGCGCTATGAAAAATCGGACAGAGGGCAATGGGGATGGAATATTGTCGAATTCTACTTGGGCACGATCAGCGAAAAAACGCTGATGGAAAGGCTCAAGTCAGATGCAATGGATAACACTTCGCTCGCTGAGCATCTCAGTGAAACTGACTTCTATTTAGGTAAACATTACCTAAGTCTGGGGGACAAGGACACCGCTTCGGCGCTGTTCAAACTGACGGTAGCTAACAACGTTCATAATTTTGTTGAGCACCGCTATGCATTGTTGGAATTGGCGCTTTTGGGCCAAGAACAAGACGACCTATCGGAATCGGACCAGCAATAGCTGACGAACAACTATTAGCCTGACTACCTTGGTTTTTACCAATGTTAATCACCCTAACAGGTGATGGCCTTTTTGTTCGTTTTATAATCTAATTTGAGCCGGTTCACACTTTTCAATGAAAATGACTGAAAATTTTCTCGACGAGTTATGTAGACTGGCTGCCATTATTAATGAGGCACGTGTACATGACTACTGAGCTTGAAACCTCTTTTGCTGATCTGGGGCTATCTGCTCCTATTCTTTCTGCTCTGACTGATCTTGGTTATGAAAAACCATCTCCTATCCAGTTGGAATGTATCCCACACCTGTTAAACGGCCGTGATGTTCTCGGCATGGCGCAAACAGGCAGTGGTAAAACAGCCGCGTTTGGTTTGCCGCTGTTACACAATATTAAAGCTGAGCTGAAAGCTCCACAGGTTCTGGTGCTGGCACCAACCCGTGAGTTGGCTATTCAGGTCGCACAGGCATTGTCTGATTTCTCTAAACACATTAATGGCGTCAACGTTGTAGCCCTTTACGGCGGCCAGCGTTATGACGTTCAATTACGCGCTTTGCGCCAGGGGCCACAAATTGTTGTTGGTACCCCAGGTCGTCTGTTAGACCACCTGAAACGCGGTACTCTTAACCTGTCCAACCTGAGCGGTTTAGTGTTGGATGAAGCAGATGAAATGCTGCGTATGGGCTTTATCGAAGACGTCGAAAACATTCTGGCGCAGATGCCGGCTGAACATCAGACCGCACTGTTCTCTGCGACTATGCCAGATGCGATCCGTCGTATTACCCGTAAATTTATGAAAGATCCACAGGAAGTCCGCATTCAGTCTAGCGTGACTACCCGCCCTGACATCAGCCAGAGCTTCTGGAGAGTGGGTGGCGGCTATCGCAAAAACGAAGCACTGGTACGTTTCCTGGAATCTGAAGATTTCGATGCAGCTATTATCTTCGTGCGTACCAAAAATGGCACACTGGAAGTGGCTGAAGCCTTGGAAAGTAGCGGTTATAACTGCGCTGCCTTGAACGGTGACATGAACCAGTCTTTACGTGAGCAGACACTGAACCGCCTGAAAGATGGCCGTCTGGATATTCTGATTGCAACTGACGTTGCGGCACGTGGTTTGGATGTTGACCGTATCAGCTTGGTCGTAAACTATGATATCCCTATGGATTCAGAGTCTTACGTTCACCGTATCGGCCGTACTGGTCGCGCCGGTCGTGCTGGTCGTGCGTTGCTGTTCGTTGAGAACCGTGAACGCCGTCTGTTGCAAAACATTGAACGCACCATGAAACTGACTATTCCAGAAGTTCAGTTGCCAAACCCCGAATTGTTGGGTGAACGTCGTTTAGCTCAGTTTGCTGCTAAAGTTGGCCAACAGCTGGAAAGCAGTGATTTGGACCTGTACCGTGCATTGCTGGCTAAGCTGCAACCAGAAGAAGAGTTTGATCTCGAAACCCTGGCTGCTGCACTGCTGAAAATGGCACAGGGCGAACGTCCTCTGATTCTGCCACCAGAAGCTCCGCGTCGTCCGCAGCGTGAATTCAATTCCCGTGATGACCGTGGTAGCGATCGTGGCCGTGATCGTGGTGACAGTCGTCGTGAGCCTCGCCCTGACAGCCGCGCTGACAGCCGTGATGGTGGTGAGCGTCCAGCACGTCGCGAACGTCGTGATGTTGGTGAGATGGAACTGTACCGCATTGAAGTGGGCCGTGATGATGGTGTTGAAGTTCGTCATATCGTTGGCGCGATTGCTAACGAAGGCGACATCAGCAGCCGTTACATTGGTAATATCAAGCTGTTTGCTTCGCATTCAACTATCGAGTTGCCAAAAGGCATGCCGGGCGAAATGTTATCTCACTTCACCCGTACCCGTATCCTGAACAAACCGCTGAACATGCAGTTGTTGGGTGATGCGCAGCCACATGAACGCCGTGAGCGTCCTGCTGGTGGTGCTGGTGCCGGTGGTGAGCGTCGTGGTGGTGGTGGCCGTTCATTCGGTGGCGAACGTCGTGATGGCGCAGCAGGTGCTCCTCCTCGTCGTTCATTCGGTAGTGACCGTGCTCCAGCCGGTGGTGGCGAACAACGTCGTGGCAACCGTGATGGTCAGCGCTCAGCAGCTCCGCGTCGTGAAGATGCGCCAGCGCCAGCAGCAGCGGCACCTACTCGCCGTCGTTTTGGTGACGCATAAGTCTTAATCATTTCTGATGATTAAAAATAAAAACCAGCCCTTGGGCTGGTTTTTTTATGTCTATAATTTTGCTTCAGTTGGCGGGTTATAGGTGCTCAACAGCTTGTAACTCTGGCTGTAATCCTGCAACTATTTCAAATGAATATAGTCGTGCCTGATGGTCGAAAATCTGGCCATTCACCATCAATTCGTCAGCCTGGGTCTCCCGCAGTAATGACTGAAGCCCATGCCGCACTTTACTTTTATCACCAATAATAGATAGGCGTAGCGCCTGATCGACACCAAATTGTTCGGCGGGTGAGCAGATATTATCCATGTTTTCTACTGGTGGCGGTAGTTGACCTGGCGTGCCGCGGCGTAAATTGACAAATTGCTGCTGCATGGAGGTAAACAGGAAATGGGCATCGCGCTCGCTATCTGCGGCCACCACGTTCACACAAACGATAGCATAGGGTTTTGGCCATTGAATGGACGGCTTGAAGTTTTCCCGATAGAGCTTGAGCGCCTGGAATAACATATCTGGTGCGAAATGTGAGGCGAAGGCGAACGGCAGTCCCATGGCCGCAGCCAATTGAGCGCTATACAGGCTGGACCCCAGTAGCCACAATGGAACATGCAAACCCTGCCCAGGCACAGCTTGTACCGCTTGCCCCGGTTGTACTTCAGCAAAGTAGTTTTGCAGTTCGCCAACATCGGCGGGGAAGTTATCCACTTCACCGGACAGATGGCGGCGTAGTGCCATCATGGTACGTTGGTCACTGCCGGGAGCACGGCCAAGGCCGAGATCGATACGGTCTGGGTAGAGAGAGGCGAGGGTACCAAACTGTTCTGCAATCACCAGTGGTGAGTGGTTAGGTAGCATGACGCCGCCGGAGCCGACACGGATGCTCTTGGTACCTCCGGCAATATAGCCAATCAGTACTGAGGTCGCCGCGCTGGCAATACCTGTCATGTTATGATGCTCAGCGAGCCAATAGCGGTGATATCCCCACTTTTCAGCATGTTGAGCCAGACTCAGCGAAGCATGAAAAGCCTCTCGTGGTGTCTTGCCTTGCGCTATCGGCGATAAATCAAGCACTGAAAGCGGAACTGTCTTTTTGTCAGTCATAGAATCGTCCATCTTAACCTTATGTCGAGTCGCTTGAAGGGCGAACGCACTAATTTATTAATCCAAACAGGGGGCTAGCCGCATTAATACGCACATAAGAAGCCACATACAGTGCGCGACTATCACCTATAAAAGCATAATCTAAATCGTGGTTTGGCAAGGGGGAATAAATGCGGCGGCAAAAGGATGATTGAAGCGATGAAAAAGAGAACGCCATGGACCCTACGATTCGTGGTAGTAGCTATATCGAGTGACTGGGTAAGAATGCCTGCGCATAGAGTGATACGGGCGTAGTGCTACGCCCGATGGGTTCTTATGACACCAATTCCAGCCCCGCGAGACGCCGCCAGTAGCCGTTACAGTCGGCTTTATCGGTCAAGATGAGTGGGCTCAATCCCTGCTCATTAGCCCGGAACTGCTCGATAACTGTCAGCGTATCTAGACCTTGCGGAGAGAGTCGCACGATATCCACTAATCCTTGCATGGAAATCAGTTCATTACCGAGGTTATAGCAGTAGCCACTTTGGGTTTGAATACCGTTTAGGATGAATACCTGTTGGTCTTCTTGTGATAATACCGGCCGTCCTTGTGGGTAGTTGATGCAGCAGGTTTCACACTCATCTTTGGCTCGGTCTTCTGAGCGCGCGGTGAAGCAACGGGCAGAATAAGCCAGCGGCAGGTGGCCGTAGCTCAATACTTCTACCTCAAACTGATTGCGGAACCCCAGCTCTTCGCACTGTTGCAGCACATTAACCAGCCAGTCACGTGATAGCTCAACCGGCATACACCAACGCATCATGCCCTGACGGTGTAAAATTCGCAGAGTATAAGCGTTGTAGCAATTCAGGGCATGGCCGGCAACAAAGGGTAAGCCACGTTCAGCGGCCATATTCACCGCCCCCAGGTCATTGGCTTCCAGCAAAAACTCACCGTTTTCCACATAACGTTTTAATTCATTCAACTCTGACGGTGCTTGCAGCAGCGCCAGTGTGGAAATTACCACCTGTTTGCCACTGGCAGCCACTTCTTTAGCTAGTGCCAACCAGTCACCCACCTTCATTTCACGGCGTTTGGTACAGACATTCTCACCGAGATAAATAATGTCGGCGCTGCTGTTGGCCGCAGCCTGGTAAAAGGTTTCGATATCAGTTTTTGGCCAGTAATAGAGTACTGCGCCTAAGGCGTACTTCATGTTTCCTCCGGCTACTGCCACTTACGATGATAAGCACCCAATGTAGTTTGAGTACCTTCGGACATTGCGCCCAGTTGTTCCATCCATTCCGCTTTGGCGACAAACTGCGAGGGGTTGGCCTGATAGCGGTCAATCGCCTGTCGCCAGACCTTGGCAACCTGGCTGACATAAGCTGGACTGCGTTGGCGGCCTTCAATTTTCACTGACGCAATGTTGGCAGCAAACAGCTCCGGTAATAACTCAAGCGTATTCAAACTGGTTGGCTCTTCCAACGCATGATAGCGCTGACCGTCCACCCGATAACGGCCTTTGCACAGGGTGGGATAACCGGCATTCTCATTATCTTCATAACGGTCGATCAGCACTTCATTAAGGCGAGACTCCATCCCCTGTGGGGTTTGCTGCCAGCGAACAAAGCGCGCTGGAGAGCAGGCTCCGACCGTATTGGGTGATTCACCGGTCAAATAGGAAGAAAGGTAGCAACGCCCTTCAGCCATAATGCATAAGCTGCCAAAGGCAAATACCTCCAGTGGCACCGGGCTGGTACGCGACAGTTGTTTCACCTGATGCATTGACAGTACGCGTGGTAAAACCACTCGCGCCACATCGAAATGACGTTGATAAAAGCGGATAGCTTCATCATTGGTAGCCGACGCCTGTACCGATACATGGCGCTCAACCTCCGGGTAACGTTCGGCGGCATATTCCAGCATGGCCAAATCAGCCAGGATCAGGGCATCCGCCCCAAGCTGTGCCGCCATATCCACCGCCCGCTGCCAGCGGGAATAACCGTCAGGGTGGGCGAAGGTGTTAATGGCGATATGCAGTTTACGTTTGCGGCTATGAACGTAATTGACCGCTTCCTGCAACTTTTTATCGGTGAAATTGAGGCCAGCGAAATGGCGGGCGTTGGTATCATCTTTCAAGCCAATATAAACCGCGTCGGCACCATTATCGATGGCGGCCTTTAATGCGGGTAAGTTGCCGGCAGGACAAAGCAGCTCCATAGAGTTTTCCTGAATGAGTCAACGGCTCGCCTTGCTGAGGTTACCGCTGGCAATTATTGTTCCCCATCCGAAGATGATATTCGTGGCGATGAAAATTTTATCGAGTGGCGATTCTAGTTAACCTGCTCCCCCCGGACCTTGATTTAAGGCAGTTTCTTTGGCATTGGTGTCATTCTTCTGATATTTAGCAATACTTTCAGCGATAACTTGGTGCAAAATTTATCGATATAACGCGCTTTCCGGTTTTGCTAATGTGGCAAAATAGAACTTTATTTTATGCAGATTGATACCCAAAGTAATTGGAATTGCAGGTAGCCAACACCCCTGCGGCTTCAAGTACAAAGGGGATATCACCAAAAAGGAGTCTGCCTGTGTTGGGAGAACTACGAGCACGTCTGGTGCGTCAAGGGCCGGCGCTACTGCGGGGTCCGTTAAAATTGACCCCCTTTGCCTTAAAACGTCAGGTAATAGAGCAAGTGCTGGGGTGGCAACTTCGTCAGGCTCTGCTGGACGGAGAACTGGAATTTTTGGACTCCCGCTGGTTAAAAATTGAAGTGCGAGACCTCGCATTGCAATGGTTTATGACAGTAGAACACGGTAGGCTGGTCGTAAGCCAACAGGCTGAAGCTGATGTGAGCTTTAGCGGTGATGCCAACGATCTAATTTTGATCGCTGCCCGTAAAGAAGATCCGGATACGCTGTTTTTCCAGCGCCGGTTACGAATTGAAGGGGATACCGAATTGGGTCTGTATGTCAAAAATCTAATGGATGCCATTGAGTTGGAGTCCATGCCAACACTACTGCGTGTTGGCCTGCAACAACTGGCTGAATTTATCGAGGCAGGTCAGCAAGAGGGTGCGGCGAGTGCTTCCCGTACATTAGCATCGTGCTGATCCGGGTTGAAATTCCGGTGGATGCGCCGGGGATCGACGCCCTGTTGCGTCAAGCCTTCAAGCAAGATGCAGAAGCCGAGCTGGTACAGCAACTGCGTGAAGATGGCTTATTGACGTTGGGTATCGTGGCAACTGACGATGAAGGCGGTGTGGTTGGTTATGCTGCATTCAGCCCGGTTGAGGTGGGGGGTGAAGACCGTCAATGGGTCGCACTGGCACCACTGGCCGTGGAGGAGGGGTTGCGCCGCCAGGGTTTGGCTGAAAAACTGGTCTACGAAGGGCTAGACTCTCTGAATGAGTTTGGCTATGCCGCTGTCGTGGTGCTAGGCTCTCCAGCCTATTATCAGCGTTTCGGTTTTGTACCAGCGGCTCGTCATCAATTGACCTGCCGTTGGCCCAGTACTGAAGAGGCTTTTCAGGTTTATGCGTTGGCGGAAGATGCACTGGCGGGTGCTGATGGTGAAGTGGTGTTCTCTGCCCCGTTTAATCGCTTTTAACGCCAGGTAACGATAGCAACGAAGAAGGCTGGCTAATTACCAGCTTTTCTTTTTGCTGCTTATTGAGTTGCTTCACCCGATATTCTAACTTCAATGCTGTCGATCTATCCCCTGCCTCACACTGAAATACCAAGGTTAACTCACCTTTCCCTCGCAGCGCTTTCGCGCCTTTCCCTACCTGATGTTGGGCCAATCGCCGTGTTACATCTGTGGTGATACCGGTATAGAGCATGCCAGTGGGGGTGCGCAGTAGATAGAGATACCATAGGCTGTCCGACATAATTTTATTCCAGTCCGGGGGTAGCGGTGCGGAACATTATTACCGGAATCAGCTGCGGTATCCTGATTTTTTTATCGACTGGCACCTGATTGGTTAAATATGCGGGGGAAGTGACCTTCCACCCGCAGGGTTATGGCTAGTTATTTGGTTTTTGCTGCAAACTCAAAGCGTGGTGAAACCAAACCGTACAGTGTCCAACCAAGGAAGGTAACAATCGCACCCCATGTCATGGCTTCTTGCCCTGAGCTGTAAAGCGCATAGAAGCTATACATCGCACCAATGAAGGCAATGATATTGGCTTTACGCGCTTTGGCTGGTGGCACATTGGCGGTTTTCTGGATAATGACCAGCGCTGCCATCGACAGAATATAAGGGATAATATTGGTGACTACCGCCAGATTGACCAGCACGTTGAACTGTTTGTTCAGTGACGGGCTAATGGTCATCAGGGACAGCACACTCTGGATGACAACAATGGTCAGCATCCCTTTGATGGGTGCATCGGCTTTACTGACTTTTGAGAAAATTTTCGGGAAGAAGCCTTCATCAGCAGAGGATTTGAATACCTGAGCGATGGTGAACTGCCAACCCAGTAATGAACCCACGCAGGACATGATCATCAATGCCATGATGATTTTACCGACCGCAGGGGTGAACATATAAGCGAACGCCAGGCCAAACGGCGCTGTAGAGTTAGCCAAATCCATATTTGGTACGATACCGGCAATCACGTTGGTTGAGATGATATAGATAACCGCTGCACCTAAAGTCCCACCGAGTACGGCGATCGGAACGTTACGTTCAGGGTTTTCGACAGCATCAGTATTGGCACAAGCAGATTCCAGACCAAGGAAGGCCCACAGCGTCATTGAGATAGAAGAGCCGATGGCTTCAAAAGTGGGAACTGCATGTGGGTTCCAGGCCGCCATATAGGCTGAACCACTAAACCAGAACCAACCAACGATTGAGATACCGACCACCGGGATAATAACCCCCCAGATAGTAACACTACTGATCTGCCCGGTAATGCGCGCGCCACCAAAGTTAGCAACCGTTGCCAGCCACAGTACGCCAATGGTTGCAATACAAATACCCAGTGGTGTTAGTGTCGCTCCCAACAATTCAGTGCCGTAACCTACTGCTGAGATTGCAATGGCGATATTGGCAATCAACAGTGAAGCACCATAGGTGTAGTTCGCCATAAAGTTGCCAGATTTGCCGAACGCATATTCAGCATAGCCGCCCATACCACCGGATTTACGGCTGAACATCCCACATTGGGCGAAGGCATAGGCCAGTGCCATTGAACCTATTGCGGTGACTAACCATGAGACGATAGAGATTGTCCCGACTTCGGCGAGTTTGGTTGGCAGCATAATTATTCCTGACCCCATCATATTGACGGCGGTTAGAATTGTTAGCTGTACTACTCCCATCTTATTATTTGTTTTACTCATTTTTATTATCTCTTTTTTAATTTCAGAGACTGCAGGAATAATTTATTCCCGCAGGTTTGAGTTATTGGTGTCGTCAAATCCCTTTTTATTTGAAATTATAGCCTTGTTGGCGATTATCATTACTCGGTCCATCCTACTTGGACCACGCAAATAGAGTTGTCACCCGAATCACTTAATGTTAACCAGTGATTCGGGATTATTTCGTTTGCCGCCAGGCTGTAACGCCAACTAAATTGGGTATAAATTTATTATTGTTAACTTATTGCTTCATCATATAACCGTATGCACGGTTCCAACCATCTTCGTCGACTTGTAAATAAACGCCTTGTAACTCAGGCGCAAACCCTGGTAGTAAATTAATACTTTCTTCTAATGCCAGGAAATAACGCTGTGCAGCACCCCCCCAAACTTCACCAGGGACTACACACAATACTCCCGGTGGGTAAGGAAGCGCACCTTCAGCAGCAATTCGACCTTCGGCTTTACACAATGGTACTAATTCGGCATGACCACGGACGAATTCAATATTGGCATCCTGTGGATTCATCATAACTTTAGGGAAATACTGCTTGCGGAACATCTCTTTCTGTAGCTGTTTAACATCATAGCTGACATAAAGGTCATGCATTTCCTGACATAATTTGCCAATAGTATAACCTTTGTAACGTGTTTCATTATTACGATACACAGTAGGTAATACATCGCTTAACATTGCATCTTCTTCGATGAAACGTTCAAAACGGGCAATTTGTGCGACCAGGTGCTGCATTTTCGCCAAGTCTTCTGCTGGCGTTAATAAGAATAGGATCGAGTTGAGGTCACATTTTTCTGGCACGATACCATTTTCGCGCAGGAAGTTAGCCAGAATGGTTGCTGGGATCCCTGATGCTGTATATTCACCAGTATTAGTATCAATACCCGGAGTGGTTAATAATAGTTTGCATGGGTCAACAAAATATTGTGACTCTTCATAACCTTCAAATGCATGCCATTTTTCGCCAGGAATAAAGTTAAAGAAGCGTAAGTCTTGTGCCATGGCATCGGTGTCATATTGCTGCCACAGTTTGCCATCAACTTCTACCGGTACAAAAGGCTTAATCATATTACAGGTATTCAAGATCATTTTACGTGCTTCAATACCGGTCTTAACACAATCAAGCCACATGCGTTGACCACTTTTGCCTTCATGCATTTTTGCGTTAACATCTAAAGCAGCAAACAATGGATAGAATGGGCTGGTGGAGGCGTGTAGCATAAAGGCGTTATTAAAGCGTTTATGATTGCAGTAACGATCCTGACCTTTAATATGTTTATCTTTTTTATGAATCTGCGACGTTTGTGAGAAACCGGCTTGTTGTTTATGTACTGATTGAGTAACGATAATGCCCGGATCATTTTCATTCAGTTCAAGTAATAATGGTGAACAATCTTTCATCATTGGAATGAATTGTTCGTAACCTACCCAAGCAGAGTCGAACAGAATATAGTCACAAAGGTGGCCAATTTTATCCACAACCTGACGAGCGTTATAGATGGTGCCGTCATAAGTACCCAGTTGGATGATAGCCAGACGGAATGGGCGCGCTTCGTTAGCACGATCAGGTGCTACGCTACGGATTTGTTCACGCAGGTATTTTTCTTCAAAACAGTGGGCATCAATACCACCAATAAAGCCAAATGGGTTACGGGCAGTTTCCAGATATACCGGTGTTGCACCGGCCTGAATCAGCGCACCATGATGGTTGGATTTATGGTTATTACGGTCAAACAGCACCAGGTCACCACGCGCTAACAGCGCATTGGTAGCGACTTTATTAGAAGCAGAAGTGCCGTTCAGTACGAAATAAGTTTTATCGGCGTTAAATACTTTTGCTGCATGTTTTTGAGCATCACAAGGTGCGCCTTCATGAATAAGCAAATCACCTAATTTTACGTCGGCATTACACATATCAGAGCGGAAAATAGTTTCGCCGTAGAAGTCAAAAAATTGGCGGCCCGCTGGGTGTTTACGGAAGAATTGACCACCCTGATGACCAGGGCAAGCAAAGGTAGAATTACCCATCTCCACGTATTTCTTTAATGTACTAAAGAACGGTGGCAGCAGCTCTTTTTCATATTTTTCTGCGGCTGATTCCAGTTGTTTACCATAAAAATCAGTATTGTCACCACACAGTTCAAATACCCCATTTAAAGAGGGTAATACATCGGTATTCAACTCTTCTTCACAGCAGACAGCGGCAAAAATTGGAATCTCTAAACCCAACTCATGAATGCTATCAATTACACCATTATTAATGTCCTGAACTGAAAGCACCACGGCTGCAATATCAGTAAAATCGGTATGTAAAACATCTACGACTTCGCGCTGTGATTCAAAGCAAGGTATTGCCGATAAACTTGCCGCGATATTTAATTTTTTCATCATAAATTCTCTTTTATTTTAAGAGGCTATTTTACTTGTCACTTTGAGGTTGAGCAGTGCTCGAAATCCTCACGTAGCCATGATTTATAAGGTCATGGTGTACGCTCCGGTTTCCATGCGCTGGTCGCACTAAAATTGCCTGTGACAATTACGCCTACATTATTTGTTGGTTTATTTAAGTTAATTTCCATTAAATTTTTGGTATAGCAGTCCATATCAATGAAATAATATTCATTAATAGTCTTGGCTGCTTTCTGCGTAACACCGTGACTGAATTTCAGACGCAGTGATCCTCTGGTCATTTAGCATTAATGACAAAGGTGACAGTAAATTTTACAGGATAGCTATGTTTCTGCTGAAAGATGAATAACACAGGCTGAGTATCGATTGGTTAATAAAAATCCACAATCAGATAAACGTATAAATATAACCGAGTGTTAGTCTCTTCGGAGAAAGCAGACAATAGTTAACTCAACGTAAAGGTCGTAAACACTTTTCGCATTTGTTAAATATTGTGCATAGACAATGACTATCCAATAAAAGTGGATGTCATCGCAGGGAGGATGTTATCTATAGTGATAATAAGAAAAGTTAAAATAACTACGATGTGCCGGCATCATTAAATGCGTTGTTCGCCTTATATGCGCCATTTTTTTGTTGTTATTTTCCATTTACGTAAGGTCTCTATTTTTTAATCAAGGTTTACGAGCAATGAACTGATGGTGGCTATTTTAGTCATAACACTTATTCATTCTGTGACTCAAATCATGTTTTCTACCGATTTTAAAAGGTGATATGACTAAAAAATGAATAAATTATCGATTTTATTCATTTTAAACGTTGTTTATTCAAAACTGTACTGTATGTTATGCAAAACAGTAAGGTTATATTTAACACGACGGATACATTGGCAGGCTTATTATTATCCAATATTAGCAATGAGAGCGGGTTCTTAATAGTTTTTGTATTTTATTTGTTAATCCATAATTATTTGTTACATCCAAATTTATACGTAAAATCTGCATATAAATTCATATGTACCTTATGCGGTAAATGTTAGCTAAATCACGTTATTAGGCTGTTTCTCGGCTAAGACTCTATTATTAGGAAGGATATGCTGGCAATGATCCCCTGCTCAGAGATAAGTATGGGGAAGGAGGGGCAATGGCTGCCCCGACACGAATAAGTTTAACTGAATAGCGGTAGGTCGGTGCGGGTAGCGGGGATTTTTATCTGTATAACCTGCTGTTGACGGGTCAATTTGAGCGACAATATCTGCCCATCATTCTCTACCTGGAGGTGCAGTAACGGATCATGGGTGTTCATATCAAAAACACATGTCACCTGAGCCTCCGGTTGACGATTACGCAAAATCAGGTAGCTGATATCACGTACTGACGGATTTGCCGGTGCCAGTCCTTGGAATAGTGTGGCATCGGCCGCCAGCCAAAGTGATAGCGGGTGTGCTGCTGTTTGATAGCAACACTGGATAACACCATTGAGTGGCTGGGCAGTAACCTGATGCAAATAGTGCATGGGGCCACTGTCATTGAAGACTGAATTCTCACCCATCAATTCTGTTGCTACTCCGTCGATATGCAGTGTCCAATCCCATTGTTGTTGATGTGGATTAGCGATATTACTGATATCAATGATGGCATCTTCCAGCCACAAAATACGGCGACGGAATTTTACGTCGCGATAGGATTCGCTGTCCCACTGAATCCGAGTATGGCTATCCAACTCGGGTGCTGTTTCTCCCCAATCAACCTCTGTATCCAGCCAACTAAAGTTAGCCGATTGATGCCAGTGATGGATAACCGGCACTGCTGGCGGTTGATTTGTTTGGTTAATACTGAGCGTATTGTGAGTTGCACTATTTTTGTAGTAGCCATAATGCAGTTGCGCACCGTAACCCGTGGTGCCTAAATCCGGCAGGATCTCGTGCCCTTGCTCAAACAGAATTAAATTTAGCCGATCATAATGATCATGTTCACCACCATATGGGCTGTGTTTTACCAGCAAAGCGCGCCCTGCTTGTGGCTGACGTAAAATTGTTAGCCCGCAATCCGGTGCATGCAGTGTGTCTGTCGGTATGACATCAATCATTTGTGGTGGCAATTCTTCAACACCGTACAGCAGGGCATCCAGATTTAAGCGCGGCTGTTGGCGATAAATATGTTGCAAGGCAGCGGCATATTCATCATTGCCATAAGTTTTAAAAGCAAATTCATATAAATGAGCGTGGTTGAGCTGCTCTTGCCCAGCGGTGCAATCGTTAATTCGTGGAAATGTCCCGTCTGGCATTAACAGTTGAAGCGGGAAACTGAGCATATTGCGGTAATAGGGCAGGGCAAGTAGGCTATAGCGGCTACCTGCAGCCAGCTTTTCAAATGACCAGAAGCCTTGCAGTGCATAAAAGTGATAATGCACTGAGCCTTCAAACCACAATCCTTCACTGAACAGCCCATGCTCCAACTGATAACGCAGGCCATAATCTGCGTTGACGGCAAACTCAATATAGTGCTCTTCTGCCAGAATCAGGCCGATCACGGCGATCGCACTGCTGATTTTAACTTCATGGTTATGTAATTGGCGGGTACGGTGTTGCATCAGGAAATCTGCGCCTTCGCGCAATAAACGCCCGGCGATGCAGTCGCGCTGCTCCTGACTGAGGGCATCGGAGATAAAATCATAACCCAAAGCAAAATCGAGCAGGCAATTGGCCTCACACAGGGTTTGTGCATTGGCCTTACCCGGCCCGTTGTACGGAATACCGCCGTGAACTTCATAATCAGGGTAGTGACGGGCATAATTAATCAGAATGTCCCGCACTTTATTGAAGTAACACACCTCCCCAGTTAACTGCCAAAGCAGACCTAGCTGATTACAGGCTTTGGCATTCAGGCCATTAAGCGCCCGCCACCAGGCACCGTCATAGGGTTCGCCACTGAATAACTGAGAGTCAACTGGGCAACGATGCTGAGTGGGTGAGTCGCGATCCCACTCCAGCCGCACACCGTGATCCGGGCAATAATAGTAATGATTCCAGGTGGCGATACCGGTGGCAGGAACCCGTGTTGCCGAGTCCAAAACCACCCGATTATCCGCAATCAGCGTGGCAATAATCTCCGGCTGTTGCACTCTATTTCCCTGTTGTCGTACAACCCGCTGGCGGATTTTAGCCATCTGCCGATCCGTAAACTGCTTCATATCTGGTGTGTCCTCGACGAGAGTTATTTTTGCGCGATCAGGGGTTGTGTGATCGGATAAAGCAGGATTTCGACGGCATCTGGGTATTTTGCTATCAGATATTGTGCTTTCTGCTGGAACTCACCGTCAGCAGGGTAAGCTCGGGCGGCGGTTATCATATTGATCAAGGCTTTCTTATCTTGTAGGCCATCCAAGTCTTTATACGGCCAGGCTTGGTCGCTATTGATAAAACCTGCCACATATTGATAGCCTTTTTTCAGGCTGTGCTCGTCCAGAGAAAAGTTCCAGATATCTTTGTCTGCAACCTCACCCAACCGGCCTAGCTTGTTGTAGGCTTCTAAATGAAAATTACTGTAATGCCAAGGACGAGTACGTTCCAACTCGGCATTTTGTCGGCCCTGCATATCAAAATGCGAGGGGATTCGACGGAGTTGAGTTATCTCCAGGCGCTTTTGAGCGGCGGCTTTTTGGTCGCTAAATAGAGCAAAGGAGGCGGCCTGCATATCAAAATAGGTGCCGTGATTATTATGCCAATTGTCTTCTTCGAAACCGTTCTGGCTGGTAGTCATCCATTGGTAAAAGTCTTTATACCAAAGTTTGATTGCTTGATAGTCGGTATCATTAAGTACATTGGCTGGTCTTATCAATTCGACAGCATCAATCACATCGACCAGTGCCCGGCTATCGATCAAACCAATCCCGCGCCCTTCATTGATACCCGGAATGGCTTGGGCATATTGTAGATTCGGGTTCATTCGGGTGTTTGGATTGACAAACCAGTTAGCCAATTGATCCCGTGCTTTCTCGGCGTACTCGGGCTTACCGGTAAAGCTATAAGCCAATGCCAAATAATAGACATCTTCGCTTAGGCTGTTCATGCGTTTTTTATCGGTGGCGTCACTATTGGCGTCTGGATTTGTTTCGCCGTCTTTACGCAAATAAGGCATGCCGTCTTTCTTGCTTGGGTCTGGCCACCAATAAGGCGGGAAGCTGTAATAGTCGTGTTTATCGCCACTGGCGGCCGATAGGCTTTTATCCATAACGGAGTATAGTGGTTTTTTTAGTGCTTTATCTGCCTTATCTATCAGATTTTTATACGATTTTTCATATAACGGATTGTTTTGTTTAACCTGAGCGATGCTGTAGTTTATATCATCTATTTTTAATAGTAATGGGTGGCTTTCCGCAGCATAAATAAAAGGGGAAGACCCCAAAAGCATAGCCAGTAATAGGTTTTTATTACCTGAAATTTTCATCACTACTCTCCTTTTTCTTTATGATTTACATTATTAAAAATAAAGAATTCTGATTGCTTTAATTGCTTTCCTTATTGTTTTAAAATGGAAATTTAACCTTATTAAAATAAAGTAATTAAATGTATTGGCACTCTTTAAATAAAAAATAACACTGTTTAATTTCAGATTGATTTGAATTCTATGGGAAAGTTTTTGGGCTTTTGTGATCCAAGTCTATATTATAAATTATCTGTAAATAAATAATTTAAATTGTGATGAATATCAAATTAAATCTTAGTTTTAGACGTTTTTTAGCCAATTTTAATAATTGCTTGGTTTTTTTAATTTTTAAAATGAAGATTTTAATTTATTGTTTTATATGATTTACTTTGTTTTTATTCATTTTTTGTTGATTTTTTTAATGTGATCTCAAGCAGAAATATTTAAATGGAATTAAGTTTTGTTTTTTATGGTGTAGTTTTTTGTTTTTCTCTGGGTTCTAATGTTATCGAGTGTTTCGTGATTTTATTCTGTTATTTAATCTTCTGGGTAAATTCATAAAAATTAGATTTCAACGAGGCGATGAGATGAAGACAAAAATGATAATGTCACAAGTAAAAATAAAATCCTTGCTGTTATTAACTTATTTAGCCATGGGGATCCCTTCTCTTCACGCTGCAGAAACATTGCAAGTGTGGATCCGCGCCAGTAATGATTCCAAGAATATTTATAAAAAAGAAGCCGACACTTTTGAGAAGAAAACCGGTATCAAGATTGAATATTTCAATGCGACGACTGATTTTGAACAGCGTCTGGCACGGGCCGCAGCGGGTAATGCGCTGCCGGACCTGATTTTCAACGATGCCGTGGCTATTGGGCAGTTTGTCCAGCTTGGTATTGTCGAACCGATTGAACCGAAAAATATCATTGGCGGAGAAGATATCTTCGATACCGCCTGGAAAAGTGCCCAATATATTGATGGTAAATATTATGGGGTGCCTACTTCAGCTCAGACCTTCGCCCTGTTTGTACGTAAAGACTGGCGAGAGAAACTGGGATTAGAACAGCCTAAAAACTGGCAGGATATCAGTACATTAGCGAAGGCGTTTACTTTTAATGACCCGGACGGCAACGGTAAGAACGATACCTATGGCTTTATTCTACCGGCTTCAACCACCCGTGGTTACGCCAGTTGGTTTATCAGTTCTTATCTTTGGCAGGCCGGCGGTGATTTTATTCGCCCAACCAGTGAAGGTAAATTTAAAGCATCGTTGGAAGAGCCAGCAGCGACTGAAACGCTGAGTTTCATGCGTGGCATGGTATGTGACAAAACGGTACAGCCGGGGGCTATCAATGCCACTACCGCAGATGCCATTCCATCATTCCGTTCCGGTCAAAGCGGCATGTTCTTCTCCGGCCCATATCACATTGCTTTGTTTGATAAAGATCCCGGTAAAGAGGCTTTTGAAGTGATCCCACCGCCGGCCGGAGCAAAAGGGCAGGCAACACTGGCTGAAGGCACCACCGTATTTTTGATGAAAAGCAGTCAGAAAAAAGAAGCCGCTCAGAAATTCATAGAATTCATGATCTCACCTGAAGGGCAACAAATCGGCATGGGAATGGGCAGCAACAATATGCCGGTCGTGCGCTTGTCGATTAATAAGCAAGTTGATACTAAAGCGGTTTATAACGATCCGCGCTGGGCAATGTTTGCTGACTTATATGCCGAACATGGCCGCTATATCCCACAAGTGCCTAACTGGACGCCTATTCGTCAGGTCACTGCTGAAGGTTTCAACCGCATCTTAGCCAACTGTGACAGTGATATCCCTGCTGAATTAAAAGCCGTGAATCAGAAAGTGAACGATGAATTGGCTAAACAGAATGTCTTAGGGCTGTGAGTGAAACATGATAACGCTAACCCCCCGACTAAAACGTAATCTGGTTCCGTGGCTGTTCCTGGCTCCGGCACTGGTCATCTTCACCTGGTTTAAATTCATTCCGATGCTGCAAGGGCTAGTGATGAGTTTTTACAAGGTTAACTTTAACCAGCCAAATGAGTGGGTCGGGTTTGACAACTTCTCCCGCGCGATGGGTGATGAAGCGCTGCACTCTGCGGTGTTCAACACCCTGTTATATGTGGTGGTCACCATGGTGGTGGCCGCTTTTATCGCCTTCTTTTTAGCCATGTTATTGGAAGGCCCGGCACGGCATCTGCGCTTTATCCGCACCGCTATTTTCCTGCCGGCGGTAACCAGTGCGGCTATCGTCGCCGAAATGTGGCGAATTCTGTTTAACCCGACCAGTAATGGTGTGGTGAACCATGTTCTGTCATGGTTCAGCATTGAAGCGCAGGGGTTTTTGGCAGATACCGATCAGGCGCTGTGGACTGTAATGATGCTGCATATCTGGAAAGCAGTGCCTTACAACATGGTTATCTTTATTGCCGGGCTGGTAGGCATTAGCCGTGATTTGTACGACGCCTCGAATGTGGATGGTGCCAACTGGTGGAATCGCCTACGTTACGTCACCTTACCGGGCATGATCCCAGCACTTTCAGTGGTACTGATGCTGTCGTTTATCCGTGGTTTTCGGGTGTTTGCCGAAGTGTATGCCACCACTGGCGGTGGTCCATCGAATGCAACGGAAATGATAATGACCCATATCTACAAGCTGGGCTTTGAGCAGTTTGATTATGGTTATGCCTCTGCGGTGTCCTTCCTGCTATTCGCGTTCACTGTGATATTGACGATTTGTCACCTCACATTGAAAAAGCGCATCGCCCGTTACTAACCCGAGCCGGAGACTGGTCATGAAAACTAAAAGTTGGAACAGTATCGGCCGCTGGATAATTTATGGTCTGTTACTGATTGTATTTGTTGGCCCGTACTGGGGCATTATTGCTACCGCATTCAGCGGTGCGCCAGTTAAACCCGGTGAGCTGTTGGCATGGCCAAATCAGTTCTCGTGGGACAACTTTATTTTTGCCTGGATGGATATTGGCGTCTGGCAATATCTGCTGAACTCGATCATCGTGGTGTTCTTTGGCACGGTTCTACAGGTGTCAGTCAGTGCACTGGCGGCTTATGCGTTGGCGCGTAAAAAGTTTGTCGGAGTCTCTCTGACCAGCTTGATCATCCTGTCGACCATGATGCTGCCGGAAGAGGTGATCGCTATTCCGCTCTATATGATCATTAACTGGCAACTGCCAATTATCGATTCCTCGTTGTACAACAGCTATTTGGGCATGATCCTACCGGTGGTTGGCTGGGCCTTCTCAATCTTTGTTTTGACTGAGTTTATGGCTGCTATCCCAAAAGAGTTGGAAGAGGCGGCACGCATTGATGGTGCCAGCGAATGGCAAATTTTCTTCCATGTGATCCTGCCACTGGTTAAACCGGCTTTGGGCACGGTAGTTACCTTCGGATTTATCATGATTTGGGATCAATATCTGTTGCCGCTGATTGTCGTGAATCAGGACAGTTTGAATACCATTCCGGTGATCCTCGGCACGTTACGTACCGACGAGAGCATCACACCAAATATCTTTATTGCCATCACCCTATTGGCGATGCTGCCGAGCATCATCGTGTATCTGGGTCTGCAAAAACATTTCAATCGCGGGATCATGTCTGGCGCGGTTAAAGGTTAGGGAGAAACAAAATGGGATCGGTTGTACTTAAAAATGTCTGTAAATCTTACGGTGACACCCATGTGATCCGCGATGTATCGCTGGAAATCCCTGACGGTGAGTTCTGCGTATTAGTTGGCCCGAGTGGCTGCGGAAAATCCACCTTACTGCGTATGATTGCCGGGCTGGAAGAGATTTCCGGCGGCACGGTAGGCATTAATGATAAAGATGTCACCGACGTTGAACCTAAGATGCGCGATATCGCTATGGTGTTCCAAAGCTATGCTCTCTATCCACAGATGACGGTGCGCGAGAACATGGGTTTTGCACTGAAAATGGCCAAAATGTCCAAGGCGGAGATCAATAACAAAGTCGAAACCACGGCAGAGTTATTGGGTTTACAGGCCCTTTTGGAGCGGTTGCCGAAAGATTTGTCCGGTGGTCAGCGTCAGCGCGTCGCCATGGGGCGGGCTATCGTGCGTAACCCACAGGTATTCTTATTTGATGAGCCATTATCGAATCTGGACGCCAAATTGCGTACTCAGGTGCGTGGTGAGATCCGCGAATTGCATCAGCGGCTGAAAACCACCTCTGTTTATGTCACCCATGATCAAATAGAAGCGATGACGATGGGGCAAATGATCGTGGTACTGCGCGAAGGGCGCATCGAGCAGGTCGGATCGCCATTGGACTTGTATGATCGTCCGGCTAACTTGTTCGTCGCGGGGTTTATTGGATCACCTGAGATCAATCAATTGAAAGGCTCCGTGGTGCAACAGGGTGATAAATTCCTGCTACAACTGGAAGATGGCTCATTGCTGACATTGCCTGTTGGCTTGCAGTTGAGCGACGGGCAGCGCGTGGTGTACGCCATTCGGCCAGAGCAGGTCAACGTGGTAGATGCGACACACAGTGCCAGTGCACTGAAAGCGACCATTACTGCGATTGAGAATACCGGCTCGGATATGCAGCTATTTTGTAGCACTGGCGGTGGCCGCTTTACCTCGGTTTTCAAACAGCGTTTGGCGGTGAATGCAGGGGAGACGGTCTATCTGCAACCTAAGCTTGCCGGTATCCACATTTTTGATGCTGCCACCGGTTTACGGGTTGCTTGTCAGGCTACATAAGGAAGCAAATACCCATGACGCCAATGAAAACGTCTATGACGCCAATAAAATTGTATACGCTGGATCTAGATTGCCTGATCAAGGCGAAAGCGGTATTACAGCAACCTTTTTCACCATTACAACCGGCATTACGCCGGTTATTAAGTGAAGCCGATATATTGCGTGATCAGCCACCGGAAAGTGTGACTGATAAAAAGTTATTGCCGGTCAGTGGTGATATTCACGACTACTACAGCTTTGGTACTTATTGGTGGCCAAATCCGCGCAAGCCTAATGGTTTACCCTATGTGCGCCGCGATGGGCATACCAACCCGCAGAGTCAGAATGACGATACTGATACTCAACGTATCGTACGAATGTGTGATCGCTGCCTGACACTGGGGCTGGCCTACTATTTCACCGGGAATAGCCGTTATGCACAGGTGGCCGCCGAGCAGATACGTTGCTGGTTTTTAGATGCTAAAACTCGTATGAATCCGCATCTTAATTACGGGCAGGCCATTCCTGGTATCGTTTCTGGCCGTGGTACCGGCCTGATTGATACCCGCCTGATGTGGATGGTGATTGATACTCTCGGCTTGATATCACCAGCCAAGCTGCTCGATACCGAGGATACTGCGGTGTTACAGCAATGGTTCCGTGATTTTAACCATTGGATGTTCCACAGCGAAGTGGGCCATTCAGAGTATGTCTGGCACAACAACCACGGCACCTGGTATGACGTACAGCGCGCGGCCAATGCGATGTTTTATGGCGATCGCGGGCTGGTTTCCACCATTATCCAGCAAGGTATCACCCAACGGTTGGCGGCGCAGATTGCGCAAGATGGTAAACAGTGGATGGAGCTGGAACGCACCGTGCCGTTCCATTACTCGTTGTTCAATTTGGAAGCCCATCTACTGCTATGTCGCTACGGTGAACATGTTGAAATTGATCGCTGGGAGTGGATACAGGATGGCCGCAATGTTCAGCAGGGGATTGACTATCTGCTACCGTTTATTGCTGAACCGGAGCTGTGGCCCTACCGCGATTTGCGTGGCATCGACTATGACAGTGCATTGCGGTTGTTATTACAGGCCGCCCGGGGTTACCCGATGGACGCCAAACGCTATCATGCGGTGCTTGCCACCTTCCCGGTGGAAACCCTGACATCCCGTGATCGTCTGTTGTGGCAGAATTAATTGGGTCAAAGTTAATAGAGGCATAGTTGATGTACACTCAGGGCTATTTCTAAGCCAGAGGGCGTTGTGAATAATGAGTGACGTGAATAACCCTGAGGATCTGCTTGGTATTAACCGCTTTCTGCGCCAGCAACATGTACTGACGCTGTGTGCGGGCAGTGGTATCGATATGTGGTGTGCCAACTGTTTTTACGTATTTGATGAAACGCAGATGGCGCTATTTATCATGACAGAAAAGCACACCCGACATGGTGAACTGATGCAGATAAACCCACAGGTTGTCGGCACCATCGCCACCCAGCCGCGCACAGTAGCCTTGATTAAAGGTATTCAATACCGCGCAGAGATAAGCGAATTAACGGGGGATGCGGAACACCGCGCCCGCCAGCGCTACTGCCGCCGCTTTCCGGTGGCTAAAGTGGTATCCGCTCCACTCTGGCAGCTCAATCTGCTGGAAATCAAGATGACTAATAATACCCTTGGTTTTGGCAAAAAACTGTATTGGCAGCAAGACTCTTCACTATAAATTTCCTGTTTTAATGATAACTGCTATTTTTCGATTCTATGTAATAGTGTCTCTGGTATGTATTATTCATAACAATTGATTTCAATAATTGTCTCCGCACTTTTTCGCGGCATTAGCATCAATACCAGAAGGCAGGAGGTCAGATGGCGAAGGTATTATTACTGGGCGCAAGTGGCCTGGTGGGGGGCGAATTACTGCGCCTGTTACGTTTGGATGCCAGAGTGACATCCATCATTGCACCTAGCCGTAAACCCTTGCCAGCCATGAATAAACTGATTAATCCGCAGGGTGAAAATATCGGCGAGTTGCTGAAAACCTTGGATCAACCGGTGGAGTTGGTTTTTTGCTGTTTGGGGACCACCCGTAAGCAAGCTGGCAGCCAGGCGGCATTTCGTTTGGTGGATTATCGGTTGGTATTGGCCGCTGGTGAAACCGGCTTGCGGCTGGGCGCACGGCATTTTCTATTGGTAAGCGCGATGGGTGCTAATGCCAACTCATGGGTGTTTTATAACCGCACCAAAGGTGAGGCCGAGCGTGACTTACAGGCTCAGGGCTGGCCACAACTTACTTTTGCCCGGCCCTCAATGCTGGCAGGTCAGCGCGACAAGCCCCGCTTGATGGAGAGCCTGAGCGCGCCTCTGTTTGCCTTATTGCCAGATAAGTGGCGCTTGATTAAAGGCAAAGATGTCGCACAGGCGATGCTGGATCAGGCTTTTGCGCCGCCGAAAGAGGGCGTGACAATCTTAACCTCCGCTCAGATGCAGCAGCGTTGATCATAATAGGGTAATCGTCTGATTATCATGGGCGATTGCCACCTCTGCCGGTAATGGGTGGTCAAGCAACCATCGATCAAGTTGGTGGCTGGCATGGGTCAGCAACGTCTGTTGTGGCATTAGCAAATCCTTAATGGCTAACGCGATGGTTACATCATTGTGATTGCGTGGCGGCGGCGTCTGCGGCGGGTGGCTGCAATCCAGCACCAGCAGATCGATATTTTTGCTGGTCAGAAATAGCGCACTATCAGCGGGTAGCCCGACGGTATCGGTTAAATAGGCGATGGTCCGGCTGGGGCTTTGCAATAAATAGCCGAAGGTTATTTTGGAATGGGTTAGCGGCACCGGTGTGACCCGTAAGTCACCAAAATGGAGGGTCTGGAATGCGGCCATCGGCGGCTGAAAATGCAGAATTCCAGGATGTTTGAACAGATCGTCACAGCCGTCTGGATCCGGCGGTCCGTAGATCGGGATCGAATTTCCGCATCCCCAACGTAACGGAAATAACCCCTGAACATGATCCATGTGGTAATGTGTAAGCAAAAAACGCTGAATTTCCCCCGCAGTAAACTGCTGATCCAGTGTCGGCAATCCGGCATCAATCAAGGTGGTTTCCCCCTGATATCGCAGCATGGCACTGCAAGGTTTACGGCCCAATGCGGGCTGCACTCTGGCTTTAGCACAAATCACGCAGTCACAACCAAATACCGGCACCTGCTGGGCGCAACCGGTGCCTAACAGTGTCAGTTCCATTTTTTATCCCCCATTTCTTTACTGGTTAGGGGAGCTAGCAGTAATTGTTGTAACTGCCCCAGTGTGTGGTGCAGCTCACCATCATTAGACAGTTGCAAACAGTTAACCGGTAGCTGTTGCTGATAGTGTTGCGCCCGTTGTAATCGTGCATTGATCTGTTCACTGTTCTCTCGGCCACGTTGTTGCAATCGTTGCGCTAAAATAGCCGGAGAAACCGTCAGACAGAGCGGCAAAAGTTGGTCGGAATAGCGCTGTTGTGCCTCTGGCAGATAAGCTCTGGAGCCATTAACCACCACATCTAACCCGTGTTGTAGCCAGATATCAATCTCAATACCTATCCCATAGCGATACTGATGCGCTTGCCAGTACAGCGCGAATAATCCTTGGGCCGCCCGCAGTAAAAACTCCTGTTCACTTAGCGCAACATGGTTTTCCGCCCCGGCATTGGCCTGGCGGGTGATATAACGATGTGCCACGATAATATTTGCCGGATTGGCTGCCCGCAGCGCCGACAGCAGACAATCTTTTCCGGCCCCTGATGCCCCCATCAGATAGATTAAGCGCCCCATCAGAACACCTGTATTCCCTGACGCCAAACGTTTTGCACGTAAACATGTTTACTTTGCGCACTGTCATGAGCGCGTGCCAGTATCAAATCAGCCCGTTTACCTTCGGCAATAACACCACGATCCTGTAGTCCCAAGGCGTTGGCAGGATTACGTGTTACCAAATTAACCGCTTGCGGTAAGGTGAAGCTATTGGTTGCATCGTGTGCGATACGAAAGGCCGCATCCAGCAAGCTGGCTGGGTAATAGTCAGACGATAAAATATCCAGTACTCCAATAGCGGCCAGTTGGTGTGCTGCAACATTGCCTGAATGGGAGCCGCCACGGACGATATTTGGCGCGCCCATCAATACTTGTAAACCATGCTGATGTGACGCTCTGGCCGCCACCTCCGTGGTGGGAAATTCAGCAATCACACTGCCCAGTGCTTGTGATTGTGCCACATGTTCCGCCGTGGCATCATCGTGACTGGCGAGGGCAATGCCCCGCTGAGAGCAGTGATCGGCGATCGCTGTTCGATTCGGCGCTGACCAGCGCGCTGACAGGGTGATTTGCTCTTCCTCAAACTCTGCCATTTGTTGATCATTAAGATGGTATTTGCCCTGATAATACTCACGATATTTTGCCCGGGAGGCGAATTGACGCTGGCCTGGTGAGTGATCCATCAGCGATACCAATGACAGTTCAGGCTGCATCATCAGTTCTTCAAACAGCGGTAGAGTACTTTCATGAGGTAATTCACAACGTAAATGAATCCGGTGTTCTGCCCGGTTCAGTCCCGCCCGCTGACTATCCACCACCGCATTAATCATTTTTTGCAGATTATCCAGACGATGCCCGCCATCGCGCACATCGCCAATCGCCACTGCGTCCAACACGGTGGTGATCCCACTGGCAACCATCAGCGCATCATGGCTGCTCATCGCCGAATGAGCTGGCCAATCAACGTTGGGGCGTGGGGTAAAAAACTTGTCCAGATTATCGGTATGCAGCTCGATCAATCCCGGCAACAGCCAGCCATGGTGTCCATCTAAGGCGGCAGAGAGTTGGGTTGGGCGATCACTGTAATTGTGGATAACCCCGTTTTTGATTTCGAGCGATCCGTTGACCACCTGATCTTCCAGAATAAGGTTGATGTTATTGAGGATCATGCGGGTATCTCCGGACTGGCATCGGCGGGAAAGGGCGTCATGACCAGTAAGCGATCACTGACATGGTTACGTACGGCCTCATCGTGGAAAATTCCAATGATGGCGGCCCCTCGCTGTTTAGCTTCATCAATCAGGCTAACGACTGCCGCGCTATTGGTGCTGTCGAGCGATGCCGTTGGCTCATCAAGCAGCAATATGGGGTAATCTTTGATAAAACCACGGGCGATATTGACCCGCTGCTGCTCGCCGCCGGAAAAGGTCGAGGGGGCCAGATCCCATAAGCGTGGTGGAACATTGAGGCGAGTCAGGAGATCCTGCGCGCGCTGTTGGCATATATGGCGTTCAACGCCAAGCTCCAGTAGCGGTTGCATCACCACATTTAATGCACTGATCCGTGGGATCACCCGCAAAAATTGGCTGACCCAACCCACGGTATGACGGCGTACCTCCATAATTTGTCGCGCTGGTGCTGCCACAATGTCGAGCCATTCCCCCTGATGCTTGACCCAGATATGCCCGCTGTCTGGCAGATAGTTGGCATATAAAGAGCGTAGCAGAGTAGATTTACCGCTGCCGGAATGGCCGTGTAATACCACACATTCACCGCTACTCACTTCCAGTGAGGTTTGATGCAATACCGGTAAGCGAATACCATGCTGGTGGTGTAGTACGAAGGTTTTACTGAGATTTTCAACTCTCAGTTGTGGGTGATTGATAGGCCGTTGCTGGTGATTCATAGTGAGCTCTCGTTAATCTATTCACGGGTTAACAGACAAAACAGTCAGTTTTGTAGCACCGATGAAACCAATAGTTGGGTGTAGGGATGATGGGGATCGTCTAGTACTCGATCGGTCAGGCCGCTTTCGATAACCTGACCCTCCTTCATCACCAGCAACCGGTGTGCCAATAGCCGGGCCACACCGAGATCATGAGTGACAATCACCACTGCCAGTTGCATTTCCACCACCAGATTGCGCAGTAAATCCAGTAGTCGCGCTTGTACTGATACATCCAGGCCACCCGTCGGTTCGTCCATAAATACCAGCTTGGGGTGGGTCACCAGATTGCGGGCAATTTGCAGGCGTTGTTGCATGCCGCCGGAGAAGGTAGTGGGTAAGTCATCCAGGCGTGATAGTGGGATCTCGACATCCTCCAGCCAGCGCCCTGCTTGTTGGCGGATGTCGCCGTAATGGCGCTGGCCAATAGCCATTAGACGCTCGCCGATATTGCCACCGGCGGAAACCTGTGGGCGCAAACCATCCAGTGGATGCTGATGGACCACCCCCCATTCGGTGCGCAGTAAACAGCGGCGCTGACTTTCAGCCATCTGATATAAATCAACTGGTTGCTGGGCACCAGAGTGGTAAATAACCTGCCCATGCTGTGGCGGCAACCGGGCAGAAATCGATTTTAATAAGGTGGTTTTGCCAGAGCCGGATTCACCGACAATTCCCAATACTTCACCGGGATAGAGCTGGAAAGAGACGTTGCTAAACCCCTTACCTGGCGCATACAAGTGTGTGAGATTCTCCACTGATAGCAGTGGGTGAGCGGCTGCGGATGATGAAATAACCTGTTCGGAAATCATTGAATATTTACCTCTTGTGCCGCCAGTTGCTGCTGGCAAAAATCAGTATCAGAACAGACAAACATTCGGCTGCCCTGATCGTCCATCACCACTTCATCAAGATAGCTGTGGCGCGAGCCGCACAAGGCACAGGGTTCATCCCATTGCTGCACGGTAAATGGGTGATCGTCGAAATCCAGACTTTCCACCTTGGTAAAGGGAGGCAGGGCATATAACCGCTTCTCGCGACCGGCCCCGAACAGTTGCAGCGCGGGCATCATGTGCATTTTGGGGTTATCAAATTTTGGGATCGGTGAAGGGTCCATCACGTAGCGATCGTTCACTTTGACCGGATAGGCGTAGGTGGTGGCGATATGGCCGTAGCGGGCGATATCTTCATACAGTTTTACCTGCATCACGCCGTATTCTTCCAGCGCATGCATTTTGCGCGTTTCGGTTTCGCGTGGTTCGATAAAGCGCAGTGGCTCTGGGATCGGCACCTGATAGATAAGGATCTGATCTTCGCTCAGTGGTGTTTCAGGAATGCGATGCCGGGTTTGGATCAAGCTGGCATCGACAGTGCTTTCGGTGGTCGTCACCCCGCTGACGCGCTGAAAAAAACGGCGGATAGAGACAGCATTGGTGGTGTCATCTGCCCCTTGGTCGATCACTTTTAATACATCTTTGCGGCCAATCAGGCTGGCGGTCAATTGAATGCCACCGGTGCCCCAACCATAAGGCATCGGCATTTCCCGCCCGCCGAACGGCACTTGATAACCGGGGATCGCCACTGCTTTTAGCAGCGCGCGGCGTAAAGTTCGTTTGGTTTGCTCATCTAGGTATCCCAGATTATAACCGGTGAGAACCTCAGTCATGGCGTGGTTCCTGTTCTTGAGAGGATGGCTGTTGCGAGGCGAGTAAGTGCTCACGACGCAGGCGTTTTAGCAATTCCAGTTCCGCTTGAAAATCTACGTAATGCGGCAGTTTAAGATGAGAAACAAACCCCGCGGCTTCGACATTATCGGCATGGGAGAGCACGAATTCTTCATCCTGCGCCGGGCTGGTGACCTTTTCGTCATATTCGCGGCTTTGTAAGGCTCTATCCATCAGCGCCATCGACATCGCTTTGCGCTCACCACGGCCAAACACCAGACCATAACCACGTGTAAAGTGCGGAGGTTCTGATTCCGGGTTGACAAAGCCATTCACCATCTCGCATTCGGTCAGTAAGATTTCGCCGATATCAATAGCAAATCCAAGTTCTTCAGGCTGAATTGAAACGGTCAGGTGACCGGTGCGGATCTCGGCGGCAAAGGGATGGGTGCGGCCATAACCACGTTGCGTGGAATAGCTCAGCGCCAGCAGAAAGCCTTCGTCACCACGGACCAATTGTTGCAGCCTGGCCGAGCGATTGCAGGGATAAACGGGGGGATTGCGGGTGATATCTTCCGGCGGAGTACCGTCATCTTGCTCTGTCAGGGCAAGCTGCTCTTGAACTAATAAATCAAACACATGGGCACAGTTATTGCGTAATAAGTCATCGGATAATGTTTCGCCATCGTTGCGCGCTTGCGGTGCATCGCCTGCGGCCAGCAGGGTAAAATCCAGCAGCCGGTGGGTGTAATCATAGGTTGGACCGAGCACTTGCCCGCCAGGCAAGTCTTTGTAAATGGCTGAAATACGACGCTCTAGCCGCATATGCTCGCTTGCTAGCGGTTGACTGACAGCCAAACGGGGTAAGGTTGTGCGGTAAGCGCGTAGTAGGAAAATGGCTTCCACCAAGTCACCACTGGCTTGTTTAATTGCCAGTGCGGCCAGCTCGCGATCATAGATGCCCCCTTCGGTCATCACCCGATCAACCGCCAGACCGAGTTGTTGTTCAATTTGCTCGCAATCGACTGCCGGGATCTGGCTGTCGCCACGCCGTTGCTGTTCCAGCAATTGATGGGCTGCTGCAATCGCTTTTTCGCCCCCTTTGACTGCAACGTACATCAGCACACCTCCACATGGGTGGTTCGTGGGATTGCCATCAGGTTCTCGCCACAGGTAAACAGAAAATCGATGCCAGCCGGAAATGCAGCAGGGCGGTTAAGCAGATAATTCAAGACGGTGGCGGGCAGGTGTGGTGCAACAGTGCGGCTGTGTTCAATACCTGGCCCGCGTAACCGTAATGGCATGCCGTGGTGTAGGCTGTCGGTCTGAATCACCACCGTAGTGGATTGTTCCGGTGACAGTTCATTACCTGCCGGGCAGGTGGCGAGTTGCTCTGCTGTTATCTCATTATTAAATAATGAAAAAGAGGATTTATCACCGCATGTCGTTAGGGGCGCACCGGTATGAAAACGCACATTGTGTTGCACGCTGTCACTATTAAGTGCTGCGTCGAGATAGAGTGGCGTCTCTTGGTCGGCCAGCGTGAGCAAAACACTGGTGGTTGCTGGGTTCAGTGGTTGCCAGCCGGTAGCATGGGGCAGTGTTACCAGCACGCCCGGTTCACTCAACGCTTTGAGAATACGACGAAAAGTGTGCTGCGCATCATCCACCGGATGCTCAAAATGAGTTAATAAGTTCATCAGTCCTCTCCCCGCACCAAGGTGAAGAAATCAACCTTACTGGCGGTGATAGCATCAGCGCGTAATTGTCGCCGTTCTTGTTGTATTGCGGCCAGTGGGTGAATCACGGTTTTCAGCAATAATTCATTCAACCCGGCGGGTTTACCCTTGACGGTGGAGAGTTGTAACAAGGCATCCAGCACGGCGCACAGCTCGGCATGAGGCTTATTACGCCCGGCAATGTAGCTGTAACCATAAATATCCGTGCTGTCGTTAAGCTTGATAACGGCACGCGTTATGGTCATATCACCAAGGATAAAACGGCGACCAGTAGCCCCCATCCGGGCCTGTAATTGGTTTAAACCTATCTCTGGGGCGCGGATCACCTGATATTCCGGTGATAAATTCAAGGCTTGCCAGTGAGCGAGCAACTCTGCTGGCTGGCAGTGGGCTAACACCGACATCCAGTTTTGCCGAGTGGTATGGCGAGTTTCCATTCAGTGCTCCATCGTCAATTCAATCATGTCGGCCCGCGTCAGGCTGACGGAGTATTCCGCCACCTGCTGGCTATCAACACAGATATTTAAGGTTCGCACACAGAGCAGCGGCGCATGAGTCGCAATCTCGAGTAAGCGGCTCTCTTTTGCCTGCGCACGACGTGCGCTGATGCGGGTTTGGCTACGACTCAGTGGTTGTTGTAAATGCTGGGTGATGAATTGATGCAATGAACCGGAGTTGAATTGTTGTAAAGCAGGCCACCAGCGCAGGTCTGGCAGGTAGTGATCGATAACACAGACTGGTACGCCATTAACCCGCCGCAGAGTACGTAAATGGATCACGGTGGTGCCTTCTGCCAGTGAGAGCGCTTTGGCTACATGCTCTATACACGGGCGCAAGACTGCGAGTAAGCGCTCACTGGTGGGGTCACTACCTTGATCCAGCAAGTTCTGGCTAAAGCGAGCATTAGCATGCAGTGGATAGTCATACGGGCGCATTAATACCAGCGTGCCGATGCCCTGGCGGCGTTGTAGCCAGCCACGTTCAACCAGTTCATCCACTGCCCGACGCAAGGTATGGCGATTAACTTGATAGCGATCAGCCAGTTGTTGTTCAGAAGGCAGGTAATCGCCACAACGATAGGCACCACGCAATTCCTGTTCTAATTGGGCCGCAATTTGTTGATAGCGGGTGGGGTAGCTGGTCGGTGGTCTAGATAAGTGCATGGTAGATATACCCTCTCAGTGCTATCCCCCTCATGGCCGTTTCTAGCCGCAGCGAAGCAACAGAAGTAGCAAAACGGACGAGCAGATGGCGGATAGTCATAGTGATAACCGGTAAGTGATCTCACCGCTATGCTGGCTGTTTTTGATGACAGTAGGGTTAAGCTGAGATGGCGGAACGATGAAGTTTTTGCGTTTATCGGTGCGGGTTTTATTGAGAAAATAGAGATTTTTATAAGAAAAAGTTTTATCGCATTATCAAAATGATACATATCCAGCCGATAAATTTTCATTTAAAACAAAAAATAAACATTACCTTAACTTGAGTGAAACATAAGTGTCTCTTATAGTTATTTCACGCCGCTGTGGCGTTCTCTCTGGGGGGTTATGCTATGAGCCCTAATAATATCAGCCGTCTGAGCACAATCAGTTTGGTAATATTGCTTGCCAGCTCACTTGCGGCATGTAGTGGAAGTGGTGGTGGTTCTCACAATACTGCGAAGAATAATGCGGGTCAGGCCGCCGGTGGAACTGGTTCTGGTAGTGATGGCAGTGGCGGCGATGGTAATGGTGGCACTGGCTCTGGTGGCGGCTCTGGCGGCGGAACGGGCGGAGGAACAGATAACGGTGGTGGGACAACCGCGAATAATTCCGCGGTCGGGAATGTGGTTAGTGGTGTCGGTACCGCCGTAGATGGTGTCGGCAATACGGTCAGTGATGTTGTCAGCCAAACACCTGTCGGCAGCTTGCCAATCGTCGGTGGTGGTTTGGTCACCGTGGTTGACAGTGCAGGTAATGCAGTCAGTGAGGTTGGGACCGGATTACAGAATGGCGTCGGCCAATTAGGAAATAATCCTAATGCTTTAGGCACGACAGCCGCCAGTGTACCGAAAGCTGTCGCTGATGTCGGTACTGGTGTTTCAGGATTGGGAGGCACGGTCTCAGGTATCGCTGCTAATACACCATTGGGCGGTGTTACTAGTACGGCAGGTGGGCTGGTGGATAAGACCGGTGGTGCGGTAACGTCCATTGGTAATGGGCTGGCGCAAGACCTGCAAACCGGTACCACCAGTAAGTTGACGACCGCAGCGACCGGCATAGTGACGCCGGTGGTGGGTCAGGTACAAGACATTACGCAAACCGTAGGTGGAACCACGGGGATTGGCGCACCGGTTAATAACTTATTGACCGCGGTCGGCGGCACCGTTGCGGCGACGGGGACACAAGTGGGTACGAGTGTGCCAACCTTAGCGGGAGTGGGCCAGGTATTACAAGGCACCGGGCAGGCAGTTGAGAGGGCCGGTGGTCTGGTCACTCCTCCAGCGTCAACTGGCGGTTCGAATGGCTTATTGGCGGGCGTTACCACGACCTTGACTCCCAGCACCGGTGGCAGTAATAGCGGGTTGCTGGCAGGTGTGACTAACACCGTTGGTGGCATTACCGGTGGGTTGACTGCGGGCGTCTCCGCTAACGCAAATGCCAGTGCGGGGGGAGGCTTGGGCGGAATATTAAAACCAAAAACCAATTAAAAATATAATGAGATTTGCTCTCCCTTACTCTCTGGGGAGAGCCTCGCTGTCTGACGATAATAAAAATAGGCTATTAAAATTATAATTTAATGTGCGCATAAGGAAATATTCTATGAATAATAGAGTGTGGCTGTTATTGTTATTTGGCACTGGTGGTATATGGCAATATAGTGCATGGGCCAATACGGTTCCCATGTTGATTGATCAGAATAATCCGTCCAGAATATCACGTGACATTGCTAAGCCCCAAACCACACGAACAGTACCACCTGCTATTTCAGTGTCTGCTCCCAATGCTAAGTTAACACTTGAAACCTTAATTGATGTGCAGCATATTCAATTTATTGGCGGTACACGTTATGATCTTAAGTTACTTCGTGAACCGTTCAACGGTTATATTGGTAAAAAAGTACCGTTAAAGAGTTTATTGGTGGCAACTCAATCTATTACTACATTATATCAGCAAGACGGTTATATTCTCTCTTATGCTTATTTACCCTCAGATAACTTTATTAATGGCACGGTAAAAATAGGCTTGGTTGAGGGTTACATTGCCAATACGCGGATTCAAAGTGAAAATGTTGCGATAGGCCGCTGGCTAACCAAGCTATCACAGCGCATCATGGCAGAGAAGCCACTGACGCAGGACACCTTTGAACGCTACAATATTTTGATGAGCCGGACCCCAGATACCAAAATCATTGCCACGGCTAAAAACCCGGATAATATTTATGGCGCGACACTACTGGACGTTAAAGCCGAACATCCACGTAACTGGAATGTTAGTACTGCGCTGGATAGTCGCAAAGGAGTATACAGTGGTGTACTTAATGCAACCTTAAGTGGATTTACACCCTATGCCGAACAATTTGGTGTGGCGACGTTATTACCGCTCGACAGTAAAAATCGCGACCAATATCTTGGTTTAAACTATCAACAATATCTAGGGAGCAATGGATTATTACTACAAACCCGTGGCAGCTATTATAAGCAGGTTCCCAAAGACTATACCGATGTACTGACATTGTATCCGCAAGATATTACCTTATCAACGCGTTCCGAGCAGACGCAATATACCGGTGGTGTGGTATTGAGTTATCCATTGCAATTAACGCGCAAGCGGCAATGGACCCTGAGTGGTGGCGTAGATTATCTAGAGAAAAGTTACAATTTAAAAACTCGCGCCCGATTTAATACTGTTAATAATTATTTGCTGGATTTAGAAGAGCAGAATCAGCGAATGCGTTATCCGGCGGCTGAATTAGCACTGGCGGGTTATCAGGAATATACCCAATCTTATTGGAGCACCCGCGCCAGTGTGCGCAAAGGGATCAATGGTGCTCTGGCATCCAGTTCGGTACCGTGGGGCGACTTGGGCTTTACCCGCTGGAAACTCACCGGTGACGGGGCATATCTGATGGACGAGAAATGGCGCTTGAGTGCCTCGGCAGAAGGGGATTGGTCGGACAATGATTTACCCGAGGCCGAGCATGTCACTTTTGGCGGACTGCGCTTCGGCCGTGGTTATCCAGACAGTGACGCAACCGGGGATTATGGTTATGGCGGGCAGGTAGAAATGCGCTATCTGCATAACCGGGAACAGGGCAACTGGTTGAAGACGGTCCAACCTTATGTGGTTTTGGATACAGCCCACACGTGGTACAACTCTGCCATTTTCCCCGCGAAGAAGCTGGCTTCATATGCCGTTGGGGTGACCTTTGGTGACAACAAACACTATTCACTGTCATTGGAAGGGGCGAGGCCGATTGGCGACCTCCCCAGTGATAGCACACGCCGTGATTGGCGGTTTAATGCTACTTTGACCTATAATTTTGCCAATTAACGCAGGTGATGGATAACCTGATTACCGCTGCCACGCCAGATAAGCGAGGGATCTTTTAGATCTTGCACGAATTTGCCGTCAACCAACACGTTGATCAGATCAACCACTTGCTGTTGTTCGTCGGTCAGTTCAGCCAGGGTGTAGCCCGTCCAGACCCAAATATCTTTGCTATCGCACTCATTACGCACTCGCTTAACCAGTTGCAGTATCGCAGACAGGTTTTGCGGGTGCAGCGGATCACCGCCGGAGAGGGATAACCCTTGCCGATGGATGCGGGCGTCATTGAGATCAGCCACTATCTGATCCTCTAGTTCACGAGTAAATGGCTTACCCGAATTCAGTCGCCAGGTACTTTTGTTATAACAACCCACACACTCGTGCATGCAGCCAGAGACGAACAGCGTGCAGCGGGTGCCGGGGCCGTTGATGACATCGACCGGGTAGTATTGATGGTAATTTATAATCAGTGCCTCCCTTTGTACTTGGCGCTGCGGGGGTGTTGGCTGAGTTCGCAAACCCGAATCACTTGACTACTATGTAAGTTCATCGGGATGAGTTCGCTTGCCGGCTACCTGCAACTCCAATTACTTTGGGTAATATCGTATTAAGCGGTTAGCCCAGTTGTCCATTCGCCAGATGTTTCACGCGCCGCTTCACTTCTTCTTGCTTACCGGCATTGAATGGTCGTGCATCCGGGCTCCCCAGATAGCCACATACTCTGCGGGTTACCGAGACTTTCGATGGCTCATGATTGCCACATTTCGGGCAGGTAAAACCTTTACTGGTACAAGAGAATTCACCGGTGAAGCCACATTCGTAGCACTCATCAATTGGCGTGTTAGTACCGTAATAAGGCACCCGACTGTAGCTGTAGTCCCAGACATCTTCCAACGCTCTGAGGTTGTGCTGCAAGTTAGGGTATTCGCCGTAACAAATGAAGCCACCGTTCGCCAATGGTGGGTAAGGTGCTTCGAAGTCCAGTTTGTCGTATGGGTTAACTTTCTTCTCAACATCCAGATGGAAGCTGTTGGTGTAATAGCCTTTGTCGGTGACGCCGTCCACCACACCAAATTCAGCGGTATCAAGGCGGCAGAAACGGTCACACAGGTTTTCACTTGGTGTGCTGTACAAGCTGAAGGCGTAGCCGGTTTCATCTTTCCAGGTGTCTGTTGCTTGTCTCATCCGTTCGACGATAGCCACGCCCTTTTCACGCAATTTTTCGTCATCAAAGACATGGGTCTGATGGCCAAACAGCGCATTAACCGTTTCATGGATACCGATAAAGCCCAGCGAGATGGATGCACGGCCATTTTTAAAGATCTCAGAAACGTTGTCGTCGGCTTGTAAGCGCACGCCGCAAGCCCCTTCCATATACAGAATCGGAGCCACACGGGCTTTAATCCCTTCCAGACGGGCAATACGGGTCATCAGGGCTTTCTTGGCTAACAGCAGGCGTTCATCCAGTAATTGCCAGAACTGGGCTTCATCGCCTTTGGCTTCCAGCGCAATACGTGGCAGGTTGAGACTGATAACCCCGAGGTTATTACGGCCATCGTGGATCTGTTTACCCTCTTCTTCATACACTCCGAGGAAGCTGCGGCAACCCATTGGTGTTTTAAAGGAACCGGTTACTTTTACTACTTGGTCGTAATTTAGAATGTCCGGGTACATGCGTTTAGTCGCACACTCCAGCGCCAGCTGTTTGATATCGTAATTGGCATCGCCAAACTTGTGATTAAGACCGTCACGGATAGCAAACACCAGTTTCGGGAATACCGCGGTTTTGCGATTTTTGCCCAAACCGGCAATACGGTTACGCAGAATGGCCTGCTGGATCATGCGCGATTGCCAACTGGTGCCTAAGCCAAAACCGAAAGTGACAAAGGGGGTCTGACCATTGGCGGTGTGGAGGGTGTTAACTTCATATTCCAGCGACTGGAAGGCGTCGTAACACTCTTTCTCGGTGCGCGACATGGCATAACCGGCGGCATCAGGAATTTGCCATTCTTGAGCCACAGATTTATGTTTGTTAAAACTTTCAGTGACAAACGGGGCCAGAATTTCATCGATACGGTTAATGGTTGTACCACCATAGATATGGCTGGCAACCTGCGCGATAATCTGTGCGGTCACTGCGGTGGCGGTAGAAATGGATTTCGGTGGTTCAATTTCCGCATTACCCATTTTAAAGCCTTGGGTTAGCATGCCATCGAGATCAATCAACATACAGTTGAACATTGGGAAGAAGGGCGCGTAATCCAAATCGTGATAGTGGATTTCACCACGTTCATGCGCTAACACCACATCCCGTGGCAAGATATGCTGTTTGGCATAGTGTTTCGCCACAATACCGGCCAGCAGATCGCGCTGGGTGGGGATCACTTTACTATCTTTATTGGCATTTTCGTTAAGCAGCGCTTTGTTACTTTGCTCAACCAATCCACGGATTTCCTGATTCAGGCGACCACGCAGCTCCCGCGAGATATCCCGGTCATGGCGATATTCAATATAGGCGCGGGCTAACTGCTTGTATTGACCGGCCATCAGTTGGTTTTCTACCGCAGTTTGGATGTCGCGGATATCAACTTTAGGCTGGTTTTCCATCGTCTGAGCGACCACACGGGCAACAGTTGCACAATAATCTGCGTCCACAACGTCAACAGCCAAGGCTGCGCGCTCGACGGCTTCCTTGATCCGCACCTCATCAAAAGGTACCTGACAACCGTCCCGTTTAATCACTACTGTTTTCACAATGCCTGCTCCTGTAGCCGGTAATAATTATCTACAAGAAATCTTATCCACAAGGCAAGCCGCAGCGGGTAAGGGCTGCGAGGGAGGTGTGGATGGTTTTGTGGATAACTACTACATATAGATGTTTGAATTCCTACAACCACTATATATGGGTAATGGCAGAAGTGACAGTCAACTAATTTGACTTAGAACAAGGAAATCGACGTTAGGTCTATTCCCTGCTCAGTGCGTCACAAAAACGATATTTTTATGTGACTTATTGTGCGGATAAAGCGTGATGTGGGCCGAAATGTTTTAACAGGAAATCAACCCAAACACGGACTCTGGGTGGTAAATCGGCAGAAGCATAATAAAGCCATACTGGGGTCGGGGCGGGCCAGTAACTCACCAATACCGGCATAAGGCTGCCATCGGCAAAGTGTGGCGCTGCATGCCACTGTGCCACATAGGTGATCCCCATATCCGCTAATGCGGCATGTAGCAGCATATCCGGCTGGGAAGAGATCAAACGACCTGATAACTCTAAGGATTGAACCTCATTATTCTGCTGCAATTGCCATTTTACTCTCCGGCCATTTGATGGATTACGGTGTATTAAACACTGATGTTGATAGAGATCCTGTGGGTTGGCGGGTGAACCATTGCGGGCCAGATAAGCAGGGGATGCCGCCAGCAGCATTTGCATTGGGTAAAACTGACGAGCAATCAAGCGGCTATCGGGATCGATGCGAGTGCCGATGCCGACATCAAATCCTTCTCCGACCAAATTCACCACTCTGGCCTCCAGTGAAAGATCCAAATCAATCTGCGGATAACGCGCCATAAATTTTGGAATAAGTGGCATCAACAGTTGGCGGCCAAAGCCGGGAATGACACTGACCCGCACCGTACCACTGGGTTGTTGCTCATCATTACGTACCGTATCCAGAGTGTTGGAAAGTGCCTGCCACAGTGGTGCCACTCGTGCCAATAATGTTTTGCCTTCATCCGTTAGCACCACGCTGTGGGTATTGCGCTGAAACAGACGTAGCGCCAGTTTTTCTTCCAGTACACGAATATTCTTGCTGACCGCAGCAGGTGTGATACCTAGCTGCCTGGCTGCGGTGGAGAAGTTGTCACTCTGAGCTGCGGTGAGAAAAGCGGGCAGTAAACGATGAATATCCAGAGGCAGCGACATAGTGGTTGATACCTTTAGTTGAAATTAATGTGACTGATAGCAGCCTACACCGACCAGCCGGAAAATGAAAAAATAGGTTTATCAAACTGGTTGGAGAAGTGCTATGCCCGCTATTTTAGTCTTAACATCCCATCGTCACCCGGATGAGTCTCGTATTAACCGTCGGTTGATAGAGGCCATCCGCCCATTAGCGAATGTCACGGTGCATGAATTGATGCGTGAATACCCTGATTTTCAGATAGATGTGGCGCGAGAACAGGAGTTGTTGAAGTCACATGATGTGATTGTGATGATGTTTCCGTTTTACTGGTACAGCTCACCGGCTATTTTAAGTGAATGGCAGGATGCGGTATTAACCCATGGTTTTGCCTACGGCAGTGGTGGCAATAAGCTACAGGGTAAGCCGTTGCAGTTGGTGGTCTCCACTGGAGGGAAGGCTCAGGATTATACGCCACAGGGATATAACCGTTATCCGGCGTTAGATCTGTTATTGCCCTTCCATGCCATGGCGAACCTAACCGGAATGGATTATTTACCACCGTTTTTGGTGCAGGGGGCAAATGAGATGTCTGAAGATGCTTTAGATCATTATGTTCAGGGTGTGGTGGGGTTGATTAAGGGGTTTTAGCCACTCGTTCTAGTGGTAAGTGATCTGGTTCATTATTTTGGTTGATTTGGTGATTTGGTGATTTGGTGATTCGGTGCTCGGATTTGGTTGTTAGAGTAGATCGAATCATTATTTCGGTTGATAATCGTTCAGTGCTCAATTCATTTCCGCCACCTCAACCGAGTTAAGGCCCATAAGCGTGGGCCTTAACAATCCGCGCTTGCGCACGTATCGCTGGCCTGCTGCGCAGGTACCCTCAATCATCGTTCCGGCTAACGGATGGCTTTATTCGCGTCCCTGCTCATGACGCCTCAACCCGCCGTCCTTGGCGGGTTGCCTTGCCTACTCTCTTCACTCGGCGGCTCAAATGTGCTTTTAAACATCAAAACCTAAAGAAAAGGTTTTGATTTTGACGTTGGGCGCAATCAGGAATATTGCCGACAAAGATTGCAGGCCGAATGAGCCGCATGGACGCGGCGAAAGGGGCTGTCGAGCTGGGAGCGAGTCGGCCCCGGTTCGATTAGCCTGCAAGCGGCCGGAGGGCATGGCGAAGCCACAATATTTTGCGCAAGCGCGGGATTCCACAAGGGGGCGCGCCCGCCCCCTTTGGCGGTTGAGGCGACTAAGGTTAGGTTAGCCGTAAAGTTATAACAACCGAATCCGAGCACCGAATCAGTGATCCGATCTATTCTATAAACCAAAACTTAACCCACGAGTGAACGGCAAAACGCTATCCCATAAAATGCTCAGCCAGCTCTAAATCCCGCCGGGCAAACTCTCTTACTATCTTCCCGCTCTCCATCAGGGCCGCACGTTCAGACATATGGGCCACCACATCGCTGTCGTGGCTGACCAATAAATACGTCATGCCATGTTCGCGTTTCAAGTGATTGAGCAAATTGAGGATTTCCGCCTGAACCGACATATCTAATGCTGAAGTAGGTTCATCCAACAACAACAGTTTAGGGCGCAGCAGCAAGGCGCGGGCAATAGCAATGCGTTGGCGCTGGCCGCCAGAGAACTGATGAGGGTAACGCTGGGCGGCAGAAGCAGGCAGACCTACTTGCTCTAATGCACTTACAATTCGCTGCTGGATATTCTTTTCACCGTGAATCTGTAATGGCTCACCCAATGTGCGTTGAATATTATGCTGAGGGTGCAGCGAGGCATAGGGGTCTTGAAACACCATCTGCACATCTTTACGCAGTTGGCCGGTGAAACGTTGCCCTGGCCGTAACGGCGTACCCAGCAAGGTTATCTCTCCTTGCCATTCTCGCTGTAGACCGGCCAAAGTACGTAATACTGTAGATTTACCACAACCGGATGCGCCGATCAGGCTGAAGGTTTCACCCGCTTCAACCGCAAAGCTTACTGATTCAACTGCGGTTTTCACCTGATTTCTCTGCGGAAAACTGACCCGGAGATTATTGACTTCAATCAGTGCCATGGGAACCTCCAGAGAAATCAGCGCTGCGATCTAATACTGGCAAGTCAGTGCCATAGGTACCGGCATTCGGGCGGCAAGCCCATAACGTATGGGTATAAGGATGAGTTGAATAAGGCAAATCTGCCGCCGCCCCTTGATCGACCAGTTTCCCTTGATACATCACCAGCACGCGATGGCAATGCTCAGCGACCAACGGCAAATCGTGGCTTATTAACAGTAAACTCATATTGCGCTGCTCGGTTTGTTCAACAATCAATTCAAGAATTTGATTACGCAGTTTGGCATCCAAGGCTGATGTTGGTTCGTCGGCAATTAATACTCGTGGGTTATTCACCAACGCTATAGCTAACATTGCCCTCTGGCCCATTCCGCCGGAGAGTTGACCAGGATAGCTGTGGTAAGCACCTTCATTCAGCCCGACGGCGGCCAGTGCATTTAATACTCGTTCATGAGCATCGGCCCCTGAAAGAGCATTATGTAACAGCAGGGATTCTTCAATTTGCTTACCCACGGTTCGCACCGGATTCAGTGCGTAGCGGGGATCTTGCAGCACCATAGCAATTTCACTGCCACGTAACGCCCCCCACTGTTTCGGCTTAAGGGATGTCAAATCGTGTTTGACGATCTTACCGGGATTTCCTTGTTCATCGGTATTGTCAGAGTAATAACTCAGCTTTTTGGCGCTGACTTTGCCCGGTGAGCGAACTAACCCCATCAGAGCTCTGGCAGTAATGGATTTACCGGAACCGGATTCACCGACCAGTGCTACGCGCTCATGGCCGAGCTGGAAGGAGATATTATCCACCACCCGCTGTTGTTTAAAGTCGACACTCAAGCCTTCAACGGCGAAAATTTTATCAGTCATGGTGAGGGTCCAAAATATCGCGCAGGCCATCGCCTAACAGATTAAAAGCCATGCTGCTGAGCAAAATGGCGCAGCCCGGAATCGCGGCGATCCACCATTGATCGAAGATAACCTGCATTCCGTCGGCAACCATTGATCCCCATTCGGACATGGGCGGTCTGGCTCCTAGCCCGAGGAAACCTAACCCGGCAGCGGCCAAAATAATGCCAGCTAAATCCAGCGCCAGACGCACCACCGCCGAGGGGAGACACATGGGTAAAATATGGCCCCACAACAGCCGAAGACCTTTAATTCCCATCATTTCAGCGGCGGCCAGATAATCACTTTTGCGCAATAATTGGATCTCGGCTCTGGCCTGACGGGCATAGGCCGGCCAGGTAGTCAGCGCCAATGCCAATGCACCGTTAATCAAACCGGGGCCGAGCATCGCCACGAAGGCAAAGGCCAGAATCAGCCGTGGCATCGACATCACTACATCAGTGATGCGCATCAAAATGCGTTCGAGCCAGCCACCGTAATAGCCGGACAGCACGCCGACCAGCAACCCCAATGGTAGCGTGATCACGGTAACCAGCAGTACCAGCCCTAAGGTTGGGCGGGTGCCGTAAATCAGGCGCGACAGCATATCGCGGCCATAACTATCAGTACCGAGCCAGTGGTGTGCACCTGGCGGTAATAAACGGTCGGCTGCGTTTTGCCAGTTGGGATCTTGTGGCGCTAACCACGGAGCGAAAATCGCAATGATCACCAGCGAGGAGAGAATAAACAGCCCAATGCTGGTGGAGGGGGAACGCTTTAGCGCGTGGCAGAAGGTTATCATCGACATATCAACGCGTTCTCGGATCCAGCAGGCGGACCAGCAGATCCGTCACATTGTTAATCAAAATAAAGCAGATACCTAGCAGCAGTGTCCCGCCCATAATCGCGGTGGTATCGCCAGCAAATAGTGCGCTGGTCAGGTAACGGCCAATACCCGGCCAGGCAAAAACGGTTTCGGTTAACACCGCGCCTTCCAACATACTGGTATAGGCCAGCGCAATCACGGTCAGTAATGTGCCACGGATATTGGGTAGTACATGCATCAGCAGAATTCGCATTTCGCCCGCGCCTTTCGCTCGCGCCAATGTAATGTACTCTTTATTCAACTCGCTCAGACAGGCTGAGCGGGTCAGGCGGGTGATACTGGCTAGGGCATAATAAGAAAGCAGGGAAACCGGCAAAATTAAATGGGCGATGGCATTACTAAAGGCACCAGCATCATCGGAGCGCCAGGTGTCGATCAGCGCAAACCCCGTCTTCGCTTCCACAGTATATTGATAAATATCGTCAAGGCGGCCGGGGCCTGGGCTCCATTGCAGGCGCGCATAAAACAACAGCAACATCAGCAGGCCAAGCCAAAATATAGGTACCGAGTTACCCAGCAGGGTGATAAAGCGAATCGTGGCATCCAGCTTGCTGCCTGCCCAGCGGGCGCACAACAAGCCGAGGATAACCCCCAGTGCTGCGCCAATCACTAATGACAAGGTGGCCAATTCTAACGAGGCAGGGAAAACTGTCAGCAGATCCTGTAACACCGGTTGGCCGCTGGCACTGGCAGTCCCCAGATCACCATGCAGCAGCCGCACCAAATAGTGCCAGAACTGTACGGCTAATGGCTGATCCAGCCCAAGTTGGTGTTTAACTTGCTGATAGGTAGCCTCACTGGCGTGGTCCCCCACGATTTGTAATACCCTATCTACCGGCGACAGCGCCGACAGGAAAAAGGTAATTACCAGCAGACCGAATAAGGTCAGGGCCAGGGTAAATAAACCCTGTAAAAACCCCCAAAGACGACGCCGGGATTGGGTTCCCGGCGTATTATTTAGTGCTACAGACATCGACTAGCAACTCACTATTTCACAAATAAATTTATCAATATATCAACCAGCTATGCCCAAGAACTTGGCGTTACAGGTAGGCGGCAAGTGAACGAGCCCCGATGAGCTTACACTGGTAAGTGATTCGGGTAAGTTCACGCAGCTAACAACCCTGCAACTTCAAGTACGCAGGGAATAGGCTATTTGCTGACACGGTCATAATAGACCATATCCGCATTCAGACCTTGCTGGTAGCCTTTTACGTTATCGCGCAGCACAACTTGTGCTTTGGCTTGATCAATAAAGATATAAGGCGAGTTCTGTTGCAGCTCTTGTTGCAACTGGGTATAGAGCGCAGTGCGTTTCGCCGGATCGGCTTCTGCGACGGCGGCCAGTGTTTGTTTATTCAGCTCAGGAATAACCCAACCGTTTAAACCGGCAACAGTGCTGCTCTTGCCGTCGTTATAGGCAAAGGCGCTGGCATTGGAGTGCGCATCAAAGTAATCCGGGATCCACAAGCGGATAGCCGACTGATGTTGTTTAGCGCGGACTCGACCATATACTTGGCTGCCTGCTGCTGGCAGTAACACCAGTTTCACGCCACCTTGGGCAAAGCTTGCCTGTAACGACTGAGCGATAGTGATAAACGGAGGTTTGTTCTCAACATCCAGTGTCAATGTGGCATCTTTAATGCCTGCTTTGGCCAAAATCTCTTTAGCTTTAGCCGGATCAAAGGTGAATGGATTGCTTTCGAGAGCACCTGGTAAACCGACCGGCAGGAAACTTTGATGCACGAAATATTGGCCTTTCAGCAGATCTTTGGTAATTCCTTCATAATCAACCAAATAGCGTGAAGCGAGCCAAAATTCAGGTTTGCTCAATAGTGGGTTAGCAGGATTGGCGGTGTTGAATACCAAATAGTTTTGTTCCGCTGAAGGGATCTCAACCACCTTAACGCCAGCTTGTGTTTTCAGCGCGGCGGTCTGATCTGGTCCCAATTCACGGGCAATATCGGCATCACCCTGCTGAATAAGCAGGCGGCGGGCACTTGGGTCCGGTACGTTTTTGATAATGATATTTTTAATCAGCGGCTTATCACCCGGAGATGTCGGGTTGGCATCCAGCACGATGGCTTGGTGCGGCTGATATACCCGCATTTTGAACGGACCACTACCGGCGGAATGCATTTTCAGCCAGGCATTACCATAGTCGTTTTCTTTAACATTGGCGGTGACGGCTTTCTTATCAACAATTGAGGCGATTGGGGTTGATAAGATATTCAGAGCAACCGCTGGGCTGACATCAGCGCTCCAGCTCAGTTGAACGGTCTTGTTATCAATCTTTTTCAGATGTTGATCGATGTTGCTAGCATCCCAGCCCATTACGTTAAGGATGAAAGCCGGTGAACGGTTCATTTTTATCGCACGGGTAAAGGAGTAAATCACGTCATCGGCCTGCACTGGATTACCAGAAGCAAATTCAGCCTGCGGACGTAATTTCACGGTAAGGGTTTTGGCTGCGGCATCACCTTGCCAACTTTCAGCAAGGATCGGCACCACTTTTGCCGGATCATCACGATCAGCCTGTACCAGCCGCTGGTAGAGACTTGGAACCGTTTGAATACTCGACAGTTCATTACTTTCAGCCGGATCAAGGCTGACGATATCATCCAGGGATTGTACTACGACCAGAGTATCTGGTGGCGTTGCTGCCAATGCACCGCCAGATAGTGCTGTCAAAACCAATAATGACAGAATTTTAGCTTTCATTGTGACTCCCCGAAATGGGCTACAACCACGAATGTTTTTCGCGTTAATAGCAAGTATAGATAGTTAACATCGCTAGGAAATTATTGTTTTTTCGACTATTTCATCGCAGTTTCTCACGATAATGGCTTTACTGTCTGTGGTCAAAGTCTCAACAGTTATTTGTTATAACAATTAGTGATAAAAAAATATTACAAAAACGTAATGATTATTAATTCGCCCAGCAGCAGCACAATCTTTATTCCAGATTAATAAATGTTAAACACTTCCCACTAAATGAACAGTGAACTGGTTATAATGAAACGTTATTTCATTTTATTTACACGAAAGGGAAAGCCATGATTACCGGAAATATTCATCATTTGGAATTGTTGCCTTATCTGCCTGCACAATTAAAAGAAGCTATTGAGTATGTGAAGAGCCATATCACCGCAGAAACCCCATTGGGTAAGCATGATATTGATGGTAATAATCTATTCGTATTGATCTCCAATGACTGCACGGATTATCTGGAAAATCGCCGTGCGGAATATCACGCTAAGTATCTGGATATTCAGATTGTTTTGGCGGGCGTCGAGGGGATGACGTTCAGTAATCAGCCTGCCGGTAAGCCGGACACTGACTGGTTAGCGGACAAAGACATCGCTTTTTTACCGGCGGGTGTTGATGAGAAGCAGTTTGTCATGCAGACCGGTGATTTTGTGGTGTTCTACCCAGGTGAAGTGCATAAACCACTGTGTGCGGTGGGGGAACCGGCTAATGTGCGTAAAGCTGTTGTGAAGATATCTGTAAAATAAGCTATTTCACTTGTCAGCTTGAACTTCGGGCAGTGCTCGCCGCCGTCACATACTCCGTGTATGCTCCGTTGGCTGCGCGCTGTCCGCACTCAATCTGCCTGCGCCAATAACGCTTATTGATTAGATGTGAAAATAATTAAAAGCCGACACATCAGATGATCGGCCCTGTTATGTTTAGTCTTGACCCAATGTCGCGACCATCACTGCTTTGATGGTATGCAGGCGGTTTTCTGCTTGATCAAATACGATGCTGTGAGCAGATTCAAACACCTCTTCGGTAACCTCCATTCCCCCCGGCAAATCATACTGTTCGGCCATTTGTTTGCCCACGGTAGTTTGGTCATCGTGGAACGCAGGCAGGCAGTGCAGGAATTTGACCTGCGGGTTACCAGTGAGTTTTACCACCTCCATATTGACCTGATAAGGTTTCAGTAAGGCAACACGTTCTTGCCACACCTCTTTCGGCTCACCCATTGACACCCAAACATCGGTGTACAGGAAATCAGCGCCTTTTACCCCTTCGGCAATATCTTCTGTCAGTGTTATTTTTCCGCCCGTTTTCTGTGCCTGCGCCCGACAAGCCGCCACCAGACTGGCCTCTGGCCAACATGCTTTTGGTGCAACCAGGCGTAGATCCATCCCGACCAGCGCCGCCGCCTCCAGCATGGTGTTACCCATGTTGTTACGTGCATCTCCAAGATAGGCAAATTTCATTTCACTCAGCGCCTTACCCGGCAAATGTTCTTGCATGGTCAGCAAATCAGCCAGTAGCTGGGTTGGATGGAATTCATTTGTCAGACCATTCCATACCGGGACGCCGGCAAATTCGGCCAACGTTTCAACGATTTGTTGCCCGTGACCGCGATATTGGATACCGTCATACATGCGGCCTAGCACTCTGGCGGTATCTTTAATTGATTCTTTATGCCCAATTTGGCTCCCACCTGGGCCGAGGTAAGTCACGCGAGCACCTTGATCATATGCGGCAACTTCGAAAGAGCATCGGGTACGAGTTGAGTCTTTTTCGAAGATGAGCGCGATATTCTTACCTGCTAATTTTTGCTGCTCACAGCCTGATTTCTTGGCTTGCTTGAGTTCAGCAGCTAGGTCCAGCAGGGCCGTAATCTCGGTGGGGGTAAAATCCAGTAACCTTAGAAAGTGACGTTTATAGAACTGACTCATCTGTTCATCTCCATTTGCCCTTCATATTTGCTGTCTGGCTACAACACCAATTATTGGGGGGATTAATTGAACTTCAATGTGAATTTAAATTCAATTTATACGTATAAATATTCAATTACAACCCTAATCAATAAATCTTTCTCGTTTATAGTGGAGGCATTAGCGTGGGTGTGGGAAAATAGCATCATACAAAGCCCATTGACTGAGGATAAAGGCATGGCAAACCGCGAAATGCTGGACGAACAACGTGACGAGACCCGCCTGATCATCGAAGAACTGCTAGACGATGGCAGTGACCCAGATGCGCTATACACCATTGAACATCACCTTTCCGCTGAGAAGTTCGACGTGTTGGAGAAGGCTGCCGTTGAAGCATTCAAGCTGGGTTATGAAGTGACAGATGCTGAAGAGCTGGAAGTGGAAGATGGCTCATTAGTGATGTGTTGTGACGTGATCAGTGAAGTTGCACTAAATGCTGAAATCATTGATGCACAGGTTGAACAACTGATTGCACTGGCCGAAACCTGTGGCGTTAACTACGATGGTTGGGGCACCTACTACGAAGACCCGAACGCCGAAGATGACGAAGACGGTGATTTCGACGGTGAAGAGTTGGTGGACGAAGACGACGACGGTAAGCGCCACTAAATTACCCTTCGTCCTTGACGCTATAGCGGTGTTAGCTGCACTCACTCACCCGAATCACTGACTTGAGTCAGCTCATCGGGATTTGCTCGTTTGCTGCCTTGCTATAGCGCCAATGACTTTGGGTAATTGCCTTGGTGCTTGATGCTATAGCGGTGTTAGTGGCTCTTACTCACCCGAATCACTGACTTGAGTCAGCTCATCGGGATTTGCTCGTTTGCTGTCTTGCTGTAGTGCCAATGACTTTGAGGAATCCCCTTTGCTCTTGGCGCTATAGCCGCGTTAGCGGCATTTTCCAGCTAATACTATCAGGGCGCTTGATGCGCCCTGAATAATCACAGTTTTTTTAGCATCGTCACTTCGCAGTCCACATGGCCGGTATTGCCCATCGAACAGTCAATATGCTCAAAACCCAGTTTCTCATATAAGCCAATGGCGCTGGTCAGGCTGGCAGTGGTTTCCAGATAGCAGCGACCAAAACCCTGCTGACGAGCAAACGCCAACGCTTGTAACGCTAACTGTTTTGCCAAACCTTTACCGCGTAATATGGGCAGGAAATACATTTTCTGCAATTCACACAGATCGGCTTCGCCACCTGACAACGGTGCTACGCCGCCGCCGCCAGCGATATTACCGTCGACCTCGATCACCCAATAAGCGCTACGTGGCTGACTATATAGCTCAAACAAGTGATCCAGATTAGGATCAGATACGGTATAGCCTTTATCTGCGGTCAAGCCGAATTCAGCCGAAACATCACGGATAACATTGGCGATAGCGAGATTGTCTGCGACGGTGATAGGGCGCACCAGCAGACGGATCGGTGTGGCAGTGGTCATGGCGTATTACTCTATAAACCAATGGGTAATAACATAGTAATAATCTGTAATACCATCTATACCCGTCATACTTCAAGCTGTATGTGCGTTGGTTGCACTCAATAACCCGAATCACTTACTACCAGTAAGCTCATCGGGATGAATGAGGCTCATCCTGCGAGCTAGCATAAATGCTGTTCAAATCGGTTCCCGACCGATTTGTCTCTCGCTTGCCGTCTTCCTACAACTCGGATTATTTATGGTATGACACTGAATGAATGTAATGATAAAAAAAACAGCGGCTAAATAATTAGCTCGCTGTTCTTATCAGGCTGTCGGGACTCGGGTTAATTACAGAGCAGCGATGACTGCCTGCTGTTCAATTAACTTTTGTTTGGCTTCAGCACAGGCCGCCATTCTTTCACGCTCTTTGGCAACTACCGCTTCAGGCGCGCGCGCCACAAAGCCTTCGTTACCCAGTTTGCTTTCGATACGCTCAATCTCGGCTTCCAGTTTTGCGACTTCCTTAGCCAAACGATCCAGCTCAGTAGCTTTATCGATCAAGCCCGCCATTGGAATCAGCACTTCTGCGCCTTCAACCAGTTTGGTCACCGACACCGGGCCTTTATCACCATCAGCGAGCAGAGTGAGAGAGGACAAGCGTGCCAGCGACTGGATGAAACTCTGGTTTTCCAACACACGGCGCTGAGCTTCAGCACTGGCTCCACGCAGTATGACTTCCAGCGGCTTACCTGGCGCGATGTTCATCTCTGCACGGATATTACGCACCGCAATGATGGTTTGCTTGATCCACTCCAAATCACTCAGGGCTTTCTCATCTACCTGGCTGGCATCATATTCTGGGAAAGGTTGTAGCATAATGGTATCTGCTGTAATGCCTTTCAGGGTTTTAACCCGCTGCCAGATAGTTTCAGTGATGTAAGGAATGATTGGATGCGCCAGGCGCAGCAATGCTTCCAGCACCTCAATCAGGGTATGACGGGTACCGCGCAGTTCAGCATCAGAACCACTGTTCATCACCGGCTTGGTCAGCTCCAGATACCAGTCACAGAACTGGTTCCAGGTAAACTCATACAAAATACCCGCCGCTAGATCGAAGCGGTAAGTATCCATCGCTTCACGGTAGGCTTTGATGGTCTGATTGAATTCCGCCAGAATCCAGCGGTCAGCCAGTGATAGCACCATTTCGCCGCCGTTCTGCCCGCAATCTTGTCCTTCAGTATTCATCAGCACGAAACGGCTAGCATTCCACAGCTTATTACAGAAGTTACGATAGCCTTCCAGGCGTTTCATGTCCCAGTTGATATCACGGCCGGTAGAGGCCAGCGCTGCCAGCGTAAAGCGCAGGGCATCAGTGCCGTGCGGTTCAATACCGTTCGGGAACTGTTTCTCGGTGCGCTTGCGGATTTTTTCCGCCAACTGTGGCTGCATCATGTTACCGGTACGTTTTTCCAGCAACTCTTCCAGTGAAATACCGTCAACCATATCCAGTGGGTCGATGACGTTACCTTTCGACTTGGACATTTTCTGCCCTTCGTCATCGCGAATAAGACCGGTCATATAGACGGTCTTAAACGGCACCTGCGGTTTACCATTTTCATCTTTCATAAAGTGCATGGTCATCATGATCATGCGGGCAATCCAGAAGAAAATAATGTCGAAACCACTGACCACAACACTGGTCGGGTGGAAGGTTTTCAAGGCATCGGTTTGCTCAGGCCAGCCCAATGTGGAGAATGTCCACAGACCGGATGAGAACCAGGTATCCAGCACGTCTTCGTCTTGACGCAATGCCACGTCTGCGCCCAGATTGTTTTCGCGGCGCACTTCAGCTTCATCGCGGCCGACGTACACTTTACCTTGCTCGTCATACCAGGCCGGAATACGGTGGCCCCACCACAGTTGGCGAGAGATACACCAATCCTGAATGTCGCGCATCCATGAGTAATACATGTTTTCGTACTGCTTAGGCACGAACTGAATTTCACCGTTTTCTACCGCTTCAATGGCAACTTTAGCCAGCGGTGCCGTGCGTACATACCATTGGTCGGTCAGCATCGGCTCGATAACCACGCCGCCACGGTCGCCATAAGGCACCGTCAGGTCGTGCGGTTTAACCTCTTCCAGCAGGCCAAGTTTATCAAATTCAGCGACGACAGCTTTACGGGCAGCAAAACGTTCCAGACCCTGGAATTGTTCTGGGATTACACCGCTGCAAGCATCGGTAGCTTCACCGTTAGTATCAAACACTTCAGCTTCAGCACGGATATCACCGTCGAAAGTCAGAATGTTGATCATCGGCAGGGCGTGACGTTTACCTACTTCATAGTCATTAAAATCGTGCGCTGGGGTGATTTTCACGCAACCAGTGCCTTTTTCCATATCGGCATGTTCGTCACCGAGGATCGGAATACGGCGGCCAACTAACGGCAGGTAAACTTCTTTACCAATCAGATCTTTATAGCGCGGATCTTCCGGATTCACTGCAACACCGGTATCACCCAATACGGTTTCCGGGCGAGTGGTGGCGACCACCAGATAATCTTTACCTTCGGCGGTTTTGGCACCATCGGCTAGCGGATAACGCAGATGCCACATGGAACCTTTGGATTCGCGGTTTTCTACTTCCAGATCAGAAATAGCGGTGCGCAGTTTTGGATCCCAATTCACCAGGCGTTTGCCACGGTAAATCAGATCTTCTTTGTGCAGGCGAACAAACACTTCTTTAACTGCATTAGACAGGCCATCGTCCATGGTGAAACGCTCACGTTCCCAATCCACAGAGTTACCCAGACGGCGCATCTGGCGAGTGATGGTGCCGCCTGACTCGCCTTTCCACTGCCAGATTTTATCGATAAACGCATCGCGGCCATAATCGTGGCGGGTTTTGCCTTCTTCTGCGGCAATCTTACGCTCAACCACCATTTGGGTTGCGATACCGGCATGGTCGGTACCCGCCTGCCAGAGGGTATTTTTCCCCTGCATGCGCTGGTAGCGAATCAAGGTATCCATAATCGTCTGCTGGAAAGCATGGCCCATATGCAGGCTGCCGGTTACGTTTGGCGGCGGGATCATGATGCAATAGCTTTCTTTACTGGTATCGCCGTTCGGTTTGAAATAGCCCTGTTTTTCCCAGTGTTCATACAGCGGCTGTTCGATTTCTTGCGGGCTGTATGTTTTATCGAGGGACGGCTCAGTTTTGTCGATATTAGAAGGTGTGTTTTCCATTTTCTTTTTATTTCAATTAGTTGGCGGCGTTGCCGTAGTCAAGTGGAAGCCGACGCTGCGATAAGACTTATATCGGTCGCGCGCCAACTGTTTCAAATTTTCTTCGTAAGGGACGAAGTCTACCACTTCATGGAAAGCGGTGGCAAAACCTGCGAACTCTGGCAGCAGGCTGATAAGCAGGTCGCGGGGTGAATTACCGCGCCGTTCCGGCCAGGCAAGTTCGACTGGCGCGCCATATTTTGGCCCTTCACCGGCCAGATTGTGTGGCACAAATTGGTCTGGTGCTCGTTGCCACAGGGCTTCATCCAGCCGCTGAGCCTGTTCCTGACTTTCACAGGCGATTAGCACCCGTTTGCCCGCCCGCCAATGGACAGCTGCAACTTCGCAGGCCAACGCCTCATGAGCACGTAGTTCACCGGCGGGCGTGTCGTGTTCGAGCAGGTAGAAGGTGGCGTTTTTCATAGGTTCTCAGCACTCTTCGTCCTTGACGCCGCAGGGGTGTTGGTTGCACTCACTCACCCGAATCACTTACTGATGTAAGCTCATCGGGATGAGTTCGTTTGCCGCCTACCTGCAACCCCAATGAGCTTGGGTGTATATCAAATGGAATACATCAAACGATTAATCGTCGCCGTTTAGTCCTGCACGATTTAGCAGGAACTGAGACAACAACGCTACCGGACGGCCTGTTGCACCTTTGTTCTTGCCTGAACGCCATGCAGTGCCGGCGATATCCAGATGCGCCCAGCTATATTTACGGGTAAAGCGCGACAAGAAGCAGCCTGCGGTAATGGCTCCACCAGCACGGCCGCCAATATTTGCCATATCGGCAAAATTGGAGTCCAGTTGCTCGGCGTATTCATCACCCAGCGGCAAGCGCCATGCACGGTCACCGGCTTGTTCGGACGCCCCAATCAGCTCATGAGCTAATGGATTATGATTCGACATCAAACCGGTAATGTGGTGCCCTAATGCCACCACACACGCGCCGGTCAGTGTAGCGATATCAATCACCAGTTCTGGATCAAAACGCTCAACGTAGGTCAGCGCATCGCACAGTACCAAACGGCCTTCAGCATCGGTATTCAACACTTCGACTGTTTGGCCTGACATGGTGGTTAGAATATCACCAGGGCGATAAGCACGGCCACCCGGCATATTCTCACAACCCGCCAATACACCAATTACGTTCAACGGCAATTGCAGCTCAGCCACCACCCGCATCACGCCATAAACGGTTGCTGCACCGCACATGTCGTATTTCATCTCGTCCATGCCTTCGGCCGGTTTGATGGAAATACCACCAGAGTCGAAGGTCAGCCCCTTGCCTACCAGCACAATTGGCTTAGCGTCAGGGTTCGGATTACCCTTATATTCTATCACCGACATTAATGATTCATTCTGCGAACCATGGCCAACAGCCAGATAAGAGTGCATTCCCAGCTCTTTCATCTGCTGCTCACCAATGACGCGAGTAATGATATTGGTGCTAAACGCATCGGCCAGTTGGCGCGCCTGAGACGCCAGATACGCGGCGTTACAGATGTTGGGTGGCATATTGCCCAAGTCTTTAGCGGCTTTGATACCAGATGCCACAGCCAGACCGTGCTGTATTGCGCGCTCACCGCTGGTCAATTCGCGGCGGGTTGGCACATTGAACACCATTTTACGCAACGGGCGGCGAGGCTCGGTTTTATTACTTTTAAGTTGATCGAAGGTGTAAAGCGTTTCTTTGGCTGTTTCTACCGCCTGACGCACCTTCCAATAAGTATTGCGGCCTTTAACATGCAGTTCAGTCAGGAAGCAGACTGCCTCCATTGAACCGGTGTCATTAAGGGTATTGATGGTCTTCTGGATCACTTGCTTGTACTGGCGTTCATCAAGCTCACGCTCTTTACCACAACCAATTAACAAGATGCGCTCGGAGAGAATATTCGGCACATGGTGCAGTAACAGCGTCTGCCCGACTTTGCCTTCAAGTTCACCACGGCGCAATAAAGCGCTGATGTAGCCATCACTAATTTTGTCGAGTTGTTCGGCAATTGGAGATAGACGACGAGGTTCGAAAACGCCGACTACAATACAGGCACTGCGCTGTTTTTCCGGGCTGCCGCTCTTTACACTGAACTCCATGCACTCTCCTGAATCTTAAAGACAAAGGCGGAAGCTACCGCTAGAATGTAGCGCTCCGCAACGATCTCTCTCCGTTGTGTTAACGACGTGTGTTAACCTTAACGGCATAAGTTGTTTTGTTTTGGCGACTATAAGCATGTTCCTATAGGACACCTAAACGCTAGATGCTGTAATACTATTTTAGCTGTGAAGGTTGCCATATGATGAGAATAAATGGCGGATTAACGATGAAACTATCGATTTTCCTGCAAAAAGACAAGTTTTCACAGGCGTATTAGCGTGATCATCATTAGATATCTGGTACGGGAAACACTTAAGAGCCAAATTGCGATTCTGTTCATCCTGCTATTAATCTTCTTTAGTCAGAAGTTAGTACGGATATTAGGCGCTGCGGTCGATGGTGAAATACCGACAAACCTGGTTTTATCCCTTTTAGGGCTCGGTGTGCCGGAAATGGCACAACTTATCCTGCCATTGAGCTTATTCCTTGGCCTGCTGATGACGTTGGGCAAATTGTACACGGAGAGTGAAATCACCGTGATGCATGCCTGCGGCATGGGCAAAAAATCCCTCATAATGGCTGCATTGATTCTGGCGCTGGTGACTTCTGCTCTGGCGGCGGTTAATACCATCTGGCTTGGTCCGTGGTCTTCTAAACATCAAGATGAAGTATTGAACGACGCCCGCGCTAACCCAAGTTTGGCCGCTTTGGCCGGTGGGCAGTTTAAGTCTTCAACCGATGGCAATTCAGCCTTATTTATCGGTAATGTGACAGGCAAAGAGTTTAACCGTGTATTTTTGGCACAATTGCGGCCAAACGGTAACCAACGCCCCTCTGTGGTTGTAGCAGATAGCGGCCATATGACCGAACGACCAGATGGCTCACAAGTGGTTATTTTAAACAAAGGTACCCGCTATGAAGGCACCGCGTTGTTGCGCGATTTCCGCATCACTGATTTTGTTGATTACCAAGCAATAATCGGCCATCAGGAAGTGCAACAAAACAACAATGTGGCTGAACAGATGACTATGAAACAGCTATGGCGTGCAAATGAACCCGATGCCCGCGCAGAGTTTCATTGGCGTCTGACACTGATTGTATCGGTGATTATCATGGCGTTGTTGGTGGTGCCACTGAGTGTTGTCAATCCACGTCAGGGGCGAGTGCTGAGCATGTTGCCGGCAATGTTGCTGTATTTGATTTTCTTCCTGTTACAAAGCTCCCTGCGCTCTAATGCAGGTAACGGCAAGCTGGACCCACTTGTCTGGATGTGGACCGTAAACGGTGCATATCTGGCGGTTGCGGTGGTATTGAACCTGTGGGATGGCCTGCCGGCTCGTAAGTTACGTGCGCGATTGAGAGGTGCTGCCTGATGTTTGGTGTATTAGACCGTTATATCGGACGGACTATCCTCAATACCATTTTGATGACGTTATTCATGCTGGTATCGCTCTCTGGCATCATCAAGTTTGTCGATCAGCTACGTAAAGTCGGGCAGGGTGACTACTCAGCAGTTTCCGCTGGCATGTACACTCTACTGAGTATCCCTAAGGATATTGAGATCTTTTTCCCGATGGCGGCGCTATTAGGCGCATTGCTGGGTCTTGGGTCATTAGCGACTCGCAGTGAACTGGTGGTGATGCAGGCATCAGGTTTTACCCGCATGCAAATTGCCGCGTCGGTGATGAAAACCGCGATTCCGCTGGTATTGTTGACAATGGCGATCGGCGAGTGGGTTGCGCCTCAAGGTGAGCAGATGGCGCGTAATTTCCGCGCTCAGCAGATGTATGGTGGTTCACTCTTATCAACGCAATCGGGTCTGTGGGCGAAAGACGGTTCTGACTTTATCTATATCCAGCGGGTATCGGGTGACAATGAACTGACCGGGGTTAACATTTATCATTTTGATAAACAAGATCGCCTGCTTTCAGTGCGTTACGCCGCAACAGCCACTTATGACGACAATATTTGGCGTTTATCGCAGGTTGATGAATCTGATCTTACCAATCCTAAGCAAGTGACTGGCTCTCAGACCTTGACTGGCGAGTGGAAGACCAATCTGACCCCAGAGAAACTGGGGGTGGTTGCGATGAATCCCGACTCGCTCTCCATTCGTGGTTTATACGATTACAGTAAGTACCTGCGGCAAAGTGGGCAGGAATCGAGCCGTTACGAGTTGAACATGTGGGGCAAGATATTCGCACCATTCTCAGTCGCGGTAATGATGCTAATGGCGTTGTCATTTATTTTTGGCCCATTACGTAGTGTACCGATGGGTGTTCGGGTGGTTACCGGTATCTTCTTCGGCTTTGTTTTCTACGTACTGGATCAGATTTTTGGCCCACTTAGTTTGGTTTACAGCATTCCACCGGTCATCGGTGCGCTGTTACCGAGTATACTTTTCCTCCTAATCAGTGTTTATTTGCTGCTAAAACGGCGTTGATGGCGTTTTTTTCGACACTTAGACTAAACTTGGTGGGATAACAGTTGCATGCGGATCATTGCTAGGTATAATTCACCTCGTTCTCCGCATACTACTTCAGTGCCGAAGTGGCGAAATCGGTAGACGCAGTTGACTCAAAATCAACCGCCGCGAGGCATGCCGGTTCGATTCCGGCCTTCGGCACCATTAGTATGTAAATAGACCTCAACTGAGGTCTTTTTTTATGTCTAAAATCCAGTCCCCGCAAGGCTCTTCTCGCTTTTTCACTCAACATAAGTCAACCTGATTCAATCTACATCAACTTACTGATGTGGGTACAATTGCGGGTATATCCCGGTTCGATAATGTTTGTACCCACGCAGAACCCTTGAAAGGATACTCAACATGGCTCTGAGTGATGTGAAGGTTCGTACAGCCAAGCCTGAAGCAAAAGCCTATAAACTTACCGACGGCGAAGGCATGGTATTACTGGTTCACCCTAACGGCTCGAAATACTGGCGGCTACGCTATCGCTTTGGTGGTAAAGAGAAGATGCTGGCGCTGGGGAAGTACCCTGAAATATCGTTGGCTGATGCCAGGGCACGGCGTGACGAAGCTCGTAAGCTGTTAGCTAACGGTGTGGACCCAAGTGAAAGCAAGAAAGCCGTTAAGGTAGAGCAGGAGCAAGAAGCGATAACTTTTGAAGTGGTAGCCAGAGAGTGGCATGCCAGTAATCGTCAATGGTCAGAAGCTCACAGTGCTCGAGTGCTCAAAAGCTTAGAGGACAATCTCTTTCAAGCCATAGGCAATCGGAATATCACAGACCTCGGAACCCGTGATCTTTTACCTCCCATTAAAGCCGTGGAGATGTCTGGACGTCTTGAGGTGGCTTCCCGCCTGCAACAACGAACCACAGCAATAATGCGCTATGCAGTACAAAGCGGTTTAATTGATTACAACCCCGCGCAGGAGATGGCGGGCGCTGTTGCTACCGGTAAAAGAAAGCACCGTGCTGCACTTGAGTTAAACCGCGTTTCAGAGTTACTTCATCGCATCGATTACTACAGTGGCAGGCCACTCACTCGGCTAGCGGTAGAATTGACTTTATTGGTCTTTATCCGTTCCAGTGAATTACGCTTTGCCCGTTGGTCAGAAGTGGATTTTGAAACCGCCATGTGGACCATCCCTGGAGAACGTGAACCACTGGAAGGTGTTAAGCATTCGCACCGAGGTTCAAAAATGCGCACTCCCCATCTTGTCCCCTTATCCCGCCAGGCTCTCGCCATTCTGGAAAAGATCAAAAGCATGAGTGGAAACCGTGAACTGATCTTTATCGGTGATCACGACCCACGCAAACCAATGAGTGAAAACACGGTAAACAAAGCCCTGCGTGTTATGGGGTATGACACGAAGGTCGAGGTTTGTGGGCATGGCTTCAGGACGATGGCTTGTAGTTCATTGATTGAGTCGGGATTGTGGTCGAGGGATGCAGTAGAACGACAGATGAGCCATCAGGAGCGTAACTCTGTGCGTGCGGCTTATATCCATAAAGCCGAGCACTTAGATGAGCGCAGACTGATGATCCAGTGGTGGGCAGATTATCTGGATGCAAATCGGGAGAAAGGGGTGAGTCCGTTTGATTTTGGGAAAAAAACTGAGATTAATAATCAGTAATGCAGCCAACTTTTACTTTAAACAGGTCCCACTTTGTATTAGCTGGAAGCTAAGCCAGTGGGCCGCTACAGCCATCTTCTCAACTTAACGAGTAAATGTTAATCTAAATAGCTGTTCCTAATACCGCTTTACCCTACACAAGCCTTGGGGCACAAGGGATAGTCAGCTTCCCGCCCCGGAAACCTTTTATATCAAGGATCAGGAGTGGTAGTGATGAGTAGCAAAATAATCACCTATAGTTACAAAGTGATCTACTATTCGGAACAGCTATTTAGAAGAAAATTTGATATTGAATCTTTAACTCCTCTGTTACATAGCCTTTTTGGGGTTTGGGTTGTACCATTCAAATAGTGATTTTTATTTATAGTAGCTTATTGGATTTTATCGGGTGTAAGATATTCTACATATAGACTAATTAAAATGGACAGCTATTATGAAAATAGAAGATAGGAAAGACAAGGTAATAAATTTATTTAATGATATAAATTCCGGAGAAATTAATACTCGACCTGATTTCCAGCGTGGAGAGGTTTGGTCTTCTACAAAGAAAAAAATGCTGATTGATACAATACTCCGAAAATGGCCTATTCCGCCGATTCATTTAGTCAAAGTGGATGATTCCACGTTTGAAGTTCTTGACGGTCAGCAACGTTTAACCGCGATACGAGATTTTATTAATAACAAATTCTCTATCGATGGAAATATACAGCCTTTAGATGATGAAATATGTGCTTTACATGGGAGGAAATATAAAAATCTAAATGAAGATGTTAAGCGAGATTTTAATACATATCGCTTTATTATTTATGAAATGATGGATTACACTGCTGGGGAGCCTGGAGAAATATTCCATAGGTTAAACCAGTCGGTAAAATTAACCTCATCTGAACAGCGAAATTCCTTGTATGGAGAACTACGTAGTCAGACATCTGATTTCGTTGATTTAATGGTTCTGAAGGGTGTTAATAAAGAATTATTAGGTTTTACTAACTCTAGGCTGGCCTATAATGATCTCATTGCAAGGGTTGGCTATTTATTAGAACAGCATTCTCTACGGGCGACGTTAAATGATAAGATATTAAATTACAGATTCAGGGATGAGTCTGGGTTTGATTTTAATGTTATTAATAAAATTAAATTTGCAATAATAACACTCTCTGAAATTAGAGTTGAACTTGAACGCTACGGTTATGAAATAAATCTAACTAAAGCTTCATCTCTTAATTGGATATATTTCATTGCAGAGAATATGGATAAATTCTCTTCTTCTAAACATGATCTTTTTCAAGGTTTTTTCAATCTGGAAAGGGCTAAGAATGCAGTAAAGAACAATGAGCAAATACCATTAGAAATCAGCAATTTTTTTGAGTCAAAAGATAATAGTTTAAAAGAATTGCTATTAATATATATAGAGAGATCTTCCTCAAGAGTCATGACTACTGCATCAATTATTATCAGAGATATAATAATTAATTTTTCGATATTTAAGTCGAATTTTGAATTATTTAGCATTGAGGAGGTTAATGATCTTCAAAACCTCGCGAAAAGAATAAATTCAAATGAATTTGATATTAAAGAGTTCATAGAGAATCTTTCTGATAAATGGAAGGTGATAAATGCGTAATGCAAAAGTGGCTGACGTTTGGCGGCATGTTAATGATATTGAAAAATATAAAACAAGAATATTAGATATTTCAATTGAAAATATGTCTGGATTCGAAAATATAAAAATAACACCTCAGAGTGCAATAACAGCAATATGTGGTAAGAATGGTGTTGGTAAAACCACATTGTTGAAGTTTGTTTTTAATGCAATTAAAAATCACAAGAAATCTATGCCCGAAAATAGATTTGGTGATTATGATTTTATAATAAACTTAAAACATGATGATGCCCCCTTAAGTTTTAATAAAAAAACTGCTCATCAGTTTGATAAGGTATTTTATTTAGAGCCAAGTCAAGAATGCTCTCGGATATTAGAATATATACGAAATACTAAAAATTTCCATGAAATCATTGAAGGCGAAGGAGAAAACATAGCTTTTAATGATGAAAGGATAAAAACTCAAATAGAAAGAATAATTGGTAAACAATATAAAAAAGTTGTTTTTCGAGAGGTTACAGGTGCTATTGAAGACGATTATACCTTCCCATATTTCGAAATAGAATTAAGCAGTGGAATAAAATATTCAAATGTTGATATGGGAATGGGGGAGTTTTCGGTTTTTTATATATTATGGTTTATTCGTAGTTGTGAAAGAAATTCTATTGTTTTTATCGAAGAGCCTGAGAATTTTATATCTGCCAATACACAGTCCTATCTAATGGATAAAATAGCCGAGCAAGCAGATATTAATAAACTCTGGATAATGTTGTCTACGCATTCTGAACATATATTGTCAAGAATTAGCCTTGATAATACTAAAGTTTTACTGAAAAGACCTTCTGATATAACTCATTTAGTTGAGCCTAGATACAGAGAAAAATACCTTACGGCTTTAGGATTAACGCCACAGCTTGACGGTGTTATTTTTGTTGAAGATGTTTTTTCGGCAGATTTCTTGACTTTTCTTTTATCAAAACTTTCCCCTTCCTTTTTAAAAAATCATAAAGTACTACCTATTAGATGTGATTCTAATATAGAAAAAATAATCTCACATTATGAACCACTAAGAAAGATTCCTATAAGTTTTATAGGTGTTTTTGATGCCGATCAACAAAAAAAAATATTCAAATATATAGGTAGAGATGTTTATGTAGCAGCCTTGCCTGGAAGAAAACCACTGCCGCCAGAAATTCTCGTATGGGAAACCCTTTATAATGAAATAGAAAATATTTCAGCACATTTACAAATTGATCATGAGACCCTCCAAAATGCTGTAATGAATAATAATACTATTAACTATCACGACAGGTATTTAAGTATTTCTCATGAATTGAACATTTCAATTGAAGTGCTCCTTCAGGCAATTTTTTCCCAATGGTTAAGTGATGACGTTAATAAGAGTCTTGCCCATCTTTTTGTTCTTTCCATAACAAATTATAATAAGATCATATCTGCTTCAATAATTGACATTACCGATAATTCATTAAAAATGAATATTTTTAATTCTGAGATAACTCTTAAAAAAGAGCACGTTATAGTTTCAGATAAGTACCCCCTAGTAAAGGGAATGAATGTAAAATTTTATCTTTACTTTGAAAGTGAAGGATATATAGCAAAAATAATAAATGATTAAATAACTTGGATTTTATTTTGTCTGTTTTTTTGATTTTTAGAGGTTTTTAAGAAAATGGAATTATTATTTTTTTAGCTTTTCATGGTTTTTTAATCATAGTTAATGATGCCTTAAAAAAGCACAATAACAATTATGATGTTCTGAACTTGGTACGATAAAAAGAGCTTTGCGTTTATTTTTGCAAAGCTCTTGGAGTTAAAGTGCTGTTGCTAAATCTTTAAGGTTTCTATAGTTACGCAATGCCGCAATCCCATCTTCAACATGTGCCGCCCAAGCCTTAATCATATCCTTCTGTGCCAACTGCGGATAAAACATCTTCAACACCAATTCAGTAGTCTGCAATGTCTCCCCCAGCCACGTAATTTTATCCAGTGCCAGCGAGCCATCCAGCTTTTTACTATCCCGTTCCGGCGAATAGCGAAATTCACTCTCTACTGATCGAAAAAATGCTATGCGAGCTGCTACGTTCGGAGTGATCCCAGTGTAGCCCTTCAATTTTTTAAGCTGCTCTTCCGTCTGACGGCTGAGTTGCATTCTATTTGGAAGCATCAAACGGCCTCCTTAGTTAATTCCCAGAAATAACCTGGTTTTAAAGATGATGATTTTGTATGAGTATTAAATACGATTTCATATGCGTGAGAAATATCATCACGCAGCTGATCGACAAAATAACGTTCATCGACTTCAGTATCGGTAGAAAGAAGAACAACCTGATGACTGGCATAAGGGAAGTAATGGTTAATTAATTTATCCCTATGCTGAGAGTCCAGGCGACCTAGCGGCGTATCTATAATCACTGGTAAATCCCGACCAGAAGTTTTTGCAAGCGCTTCAAGAATAGCGATCGCATATATTTGTTTCTCACCAGCCGAAAGGAGCTTACGGTTAATCACAGTACCTTTTTCGTCAACAAGTTCGACATCAAATGTCTCAGGATTGATATGTGAGTAAAGTTGCAGGTCTTCTTTACGGGCCAGTTTACGGTAGGCAACTTCAAAGTTAGTTGACAGAGTTCTGACTCTGGCCTGAGTCAACACCTCGCTGTAGCGGTCGAGTAAATTGATCGTCTCTTGAGCATTTTTAAATGCGCTGCTAAAGCTATGTTGATTCCTAGTCGAGTCATGAGCTTTTTGCACCTGACGGACGCAATCCAGCTGTTGTTGTTTAGTTAGTTTTGCCTCTTCGAGAAGGGTGCGATATTTTTGTCGCTCAGCTTCCCGTTGGAGATCAAGTTTCCGCAGTTTCTCAAAGATGTCGAGCAACTGATCATCTTCCGGGGCGCGCGCAATATTTGCTGCGGCTTGATCTAGCTGTTGTTCTATCTCCGCGAGTAGGTTTCTATTAAGCTCAAAGCGTTGCCAGGCTTTTTTACTATCTTGCTGGATTGACTGTTGTAATACGCCCACTTCGCGTTCGGATATATCAAACAGTAAGTCACCTTTCGGCTTGGCTAGCATATATTCTTTGAGATTGTCCTCAATAGCTTCAGTAGCTATTTTTTTTGTACTGCTCTCACTACTGGAGCGTAAGGAAATATCACTTTTAAGCTGATACAAAAAAACTTTTAACTCTTTCTCGAAATTTATTGACTGTTTAATCAGCGTTTCGTCAGCAAGTTGATTTAACAACTGTGATAAAATATTCGGGGCTAGCGCATAAGGCAAAGTACCATCGCACTCATGCCGTAATTCTTTTTCCAATCGATCTTTTTCTTTTAGTAGCATCTCAACTTTTTGTTTTTCTTGTGTTTTTGTCTTCGCAAATGCTCCGCCTTGTGCATTAAGCATACCTTCATAACGACTAATATCGTTTGAAAGAAAATCGGTTCGTATTTTCGCAAAGTCAGCTTTTTCAAGTAAGGCTTCTGTTTGATGGGCCAATACTTTACTTTTAGCCTCAAGTTCAGATAATTGCTGCTGCTGAGGCTTTTCTAACTGGTTCGCTTGCTCACGCTTAACAAATATCACTAAGTCATTACGCAGTTTATCAATCAGATCTAAACCCAACAAACGGCGTACAGCAGTTCGCAGAATATTTCCGGATTCATCTTCCGCCAATTCTGCAATTTTCTCGCCATCAAAAAAGAAGAGATCAGCAATACCATGAGGAATTAGCTCGTTAAGGAATCCCTGACATTGGTCATAGTCCAGTTCACTGCGTGGTTGGCCATCTTCTTGCATTGAAAGTTTGTCTTTTTTGCCTTTTTTCCAACTGCGGGTCACAGTGAATTCTGATTCCTGACCGCCCTTATTGTAGGTAAAGGTCAGTTCGATCATTGCTTCTTCTGGCCGCTCAGTTGTATCAGCGCCGTTATGAATCAATTCGCTCAGTTGCTCAATGTAGTCCTGTTGCTGTGTGGAGGAGCCAAAGGCTAATCGGCCATAAAGGGCTAACCTAATGGCGGATAAAATCGAGGTTTTCCCTGCACCATTCAAACCACCAAATAAAATAATTGGGCGGGAATGTGCCTCATGAGAACGCGTTCTTGGGGCTAAGTCGATGGTATGAGAACCGCTGAATACTCTGAAATTGCTCAGCACTAGCTGCTTAATTAACACTTTCTTTTTCCTCGCTAACAGGAACAGTGAATTCACCAACATCAACAATTCGGCGTTGTAGTTCCTGAAGTTCTTTCTCCAGTTTTATAAGCTCTTCCTGATGAACATCACGCTCATTGCGAGTTTGCAGAGCTACCTGGTGCTGTTTAATCTCTTCCAGGCTACCCCAATCTTGTTTTAGGATTGTACCTAGTTTGTCAAAGATACCCTGGCGGCGACTAAGGCCTTCCATTGATACTTCAAGCTCGATCAGTTTCATAACCATTTCAGGTACAACATCAAATCCTTGGGCTATTTGCATAAGTAAATCAGCATCACTGGCATCAAATCGCGACTGGTCATCTACAACCCAATCCAAATCTTTTTGGTAGACCTCACGATAGATATCTGGCAAGGCGTCATACCAGTCAGGTTCATTCGGATCTTTTAACCATTCCTGGCGAATAGCGTGTAGTTCAGGTTGAGTGATTAGGGTGATATTGTGACCCTGAGCATTCATATCTCGTTCAATTTCCAGTAAATCTCTCAACCATTGCTGACGATATTTCATCCAGTAAGGACCAGGAACATGCTTACGTTCAGCACTTATTTCCTCACCGTCTTTAGCATATTGATAACTGACCTTGCCGCTACGACGCTTATAGTTTCGGTAAGTTTCCTTATTTACAGGATCGGTGGTGAATGCCAGAAGATCCCGGTATTTCAGCAACGGTGACATCCAGACTTCACCATTCTGGATCAGGCTTTCCATCGCCTTATCTTTTGTAACAACGGTACAGGTCCAGCAACCAAAGCGTGAACTTCCGCAAGATGGAGTACTGTCATCGATAACGAGTGGGCATTCCCCTTGCGCGGAAGAGTCCATATACAGCGTCCATAAAGGGCGATTGTTACCCCCCCATGGATTCTCCCACTCATCAATATCATCTGGGGAATAACGGAATGCACCTCGAAGTAATTTCCAGACGTCTTCAGTGTCCCATGTATCAATCGGGGTATATATAAAGGCATTAGCGAGCGTGGTGTGCCTTGCCAGGCGTGTGCCATCAATTTTATGTTTGGCTATGACCTGCGCACGGGATGCGCTTTCGCTACTGCGTGATCCGAGTACCACGATGACTTCATCAAATTGGCTGACTTTATCTTTGATAAAATCACTGACTGGGTTGATTTTCATTCGCTCAGTACACCAGCGGAAACTACGAGTTGGAGCCGGATAACCTTTACCCAGTAAATTAACCCAGAAGGTTTCGTGAGTTTTCGGCATGACTGAATGCTGAGTTATCGGTAGTCCAGCACGTTTTGCTCCTGCTTCAATTCTCAACATGGTTTTCTTGATCAAATCGACAACGACAGGGGTTTCTACCAGAGTGTCTGACGAGACAAGAAATACATCCTTCTGCCGCATAGCAGGAGGCAACCCTAGCAATGCGAGATATACCAAGGTAATAACTGCGCTGGAATCTTTGCCCCCACTATAGCCAATTACCCATGGGCGCTTATCAGCACAATAGATGCGTTGCACTTCTGACACATACTCTGCCAGGAACCTCCCGGCAAAAATTTCTTGATTGATAAAATCTTCATAATCGGCCAGATCGTAGGCCTGAATTAGTTTACTCATGAGGTGGCCATTTGAGCTTCAAGCTCTTGTTCTTCGCTTGAAAGGGGGAGCGATAAAGCGATTTTTAAAGCATTGCAAGTAAGCTGAATAGAAGCAGTCGTTTTACTTAGTTTACCATGTTGCATAGCGCGTTTGGTAAGGTCTGGATTACTTTTTCGCCAGTCGAATTCTCTAAGTACAGTTATTTTTTTTTGCCATAAATCAGGATGTCCAGACAGTAAGCAGTTTCCTAACAACCCTAGAGCTTGGAGTCCTATACCGTGTGCATGGACATACTCTTGGCGAAGATGTGCTGGAGATACTTCTTTTTTTGCAGCTAATTGCCAGTCTGGCATGACATGATATATAGCTTGCCAATAAAGGGCCGCAAGGTCAGAACACTGTTCTACATCGTTGGCTTTGGGAGCTTTACCTAGCAGGGAACGAGTAGCTTGCTTGATGCTGCTGAGCGTAAACAGTTTATTGGAGAATTTACTGATGCTAGATTTTTCCATTTCAGTCAAACCTATAAAAGGCTCGATATTCATTGCCAGGTACCGTGATAGATTTGAGCTGATATCTCTATGGTCATAGAGAGTCGCTAGAGAAGGACTTGGTCTGATCGCATACTTATTCAAATCAGCAAACATTTGCTGACTACGTTTAAGCCCCTCATCTACAAAGAATAAGACAGGGATATTATCTTGACCAAGCTCTGGTCGTTCTTCTAAAGCATCCTCTATTGCTTTTCTACGATGCTGCCCATCGTTTATTAAAATTTGGGCTTCCATAGGTACGCGTAAAGTCCCTAAATTGTTGGAACCAGCAAATTCATCAAACTGTACATCAACTGCAATTGAGGCAGTAAGAGCAGAAAAAACATAATCACTAGGATTTTCAAGCAAGTAACGGACCATCTCGGGAATTCGAGCTTTGTTCAGAGTTCGTTGGGCACGCAATTCAGGTGGTACTTCATTTTCATCAAAACTGAATATTTTGGGGATGATTCGCATCGGGCAGGTTGCAATGTAGAAGGGGCGTCCAGCTTGTATCCCTCGGACTGCTGGAAAGGAGTAGCAATAATCTGTATCAAAATTCGCCATGCTGCATTTCCCTGATAATTGGTATAAGCATAATTTTTTTTACGTAAAATTTCACGTTTAATCTTGGTATTATATGTTTTTTTACGTAAAAAATAAATGGTTTTGCTGCTTTCTAATATGCCGTCGAGGAGCAACGATAATACTTAATTTTTGTATACATAATGATCAATGTGTTGATGGAATTACTATGTAGCTAACTAAATTCTCTTGTTTATTGAGTGTAATCTAGAATGTAAGGGGGCATTTGGTCATTGTCTAGGTAGCGGTGGAGAGTCTTAATTATTGAAAATGTCTATTCTTATCAATTAAATAGATTTTTATAGCGATTTTGGTGAAATTTTGACAACTGTCAATATCTAGTAGTATCTCAAAAATCATTACTCACGCTAATTCTGCCTACCTGCGAATATCTTTATCTAACCAAATCAGCAATCAGTATAGTTGATGTAGTCGACGACAAAAGAATTCGAGAAATACCCAAATGGCTACCAGTAGAGTAACACTGAGATTTAGCATAATATCCCAGTTAATAAGTATCAGTAAAAGAGTGAACCGGATATGGACTTGGGGAATAAGTCGTCTTTAATCAGTTTGTAAAACCACTTGTCTGTAAGTTTTGTTGGGCTGAATGAAAAAGTCATTGGTGCCTTCATTTAAGAATACATGTGCTCCTAATTGGAGGCACCACCGTTTTTTATAGCCAGTTGATCAGGAATGCCGACTTAGACATTTTTATTACCCTCTCGGTACTGCCAGTTTCCCCAAGAGCGGTAACCTATTCCACCTAGATAAATTTAACAAGGTGATTTAATGTCTCGATTTGGCCTACATTGTTCATCACTCGGTCCATTTGACATCTATTATCCTACGGCTGATGTTGAGGTGACTGCTGAATATGTATCGATTCTCTGATCGTTAAATCGCCAACAATCGATAGCAAGTTCCATCATTAAACATTGCCTTGCCACTATATTTTCAGCCGACCATTGTTGATATTTATAGTTATAATGTTCTTTAAAACGATTTAATGCCGTGTCGATTCCAATGGAATATGAATCGTTAAGCAGGCGCGTCATAAGTATTTCAGAACTGGTATACTGCTGTTGTTTTCGAGAAAACCATTCAGTACTTAAATCGTTAAAGTTATTTACGGCCTGGTTTATTGTTCCTTCAAGCAAGGTAACATTCCCCAGTTTATATACAAAAATTGAATGCTTATCGTCAGAAAAATCACTTTCAGTAGGTAAATTTTTGACCGTCTGGGGGAGAATATGCTCGATCTGCAATTGCTGAATAGCCATCTGATTTTTCTGCGGGAAACAGCAAAGCTGGCGAATATGGTTTTCTAATTTACCGAGGATGAAACGCTCACGATATTGTGGCGTAAAATGATAATGCGCAATAAGTGAAAATTGCTGCTTAAAATCGGCCAAACGTTCACTAATAAAAGGTACCAGAGTGGTCGAGACAACCTTAGCGACATCTTCTTTGGTATTCATTTTACGCAGTTTTGCTGCCCACTGGGTAAAACGCTGCTCATAGGTTTTAGTCTGAATCCCCATGGTGTTGGCAAAGAATAAAAAGCTTTCGAGTTGTGCTCCTAGATAATCTATAACGTCATCAGGGCAATTTACGTCCAGTGCCATTAGCAATACCAGATGCTGGCGTGAGCGGTATTTATTAATGTAACCGATGTTACTAACGTGAGGAAAACGGGTATCCTCGCGCCAACTGGCGGCTTCGTTTGTTGCATTTACCAGGCTGGCGTAGCGTTCTGAGAGTTTCTCCAATTCTTTAACCAGAACTACAGGCTGCGATTCATATTTAAGCTGGTTTTCACCCTCGGTTGAAATAATCCACTTATAAATATCATCTTCCCGCAAAATACCATGATGATAACGTGACATTAAAAAATAACGCAAAAAACGAAGTGGGTTATCACTCTCACCACAGGCTTCAAGGTTGTTGGTTATCGACTTCCAGATAGTCTTGATTTGTACGAATTGAGTCTCTTTTGCCTGCCTGAAAAGCAGATTTTTAACCAAATCCATCGCGTTGAGACTAGCTCCACGCTGGTTGATAGTTTCAAATATTTTTAGTGCACTACTGAGATTCTCAGATTCAATCACAACCAGTTCAACTTTTGTCAGAAAAAAACGAGAGAAAGAAATGAGGTTATCCATTCCTTCTCCTTCTTCTAACTGACCAGAAAGATATGCGTGAATATGGTGATAAGCACCAGCCATTTTCTTGACTGAGGCTGTTTCCGCAAGACCGTCGATTTCTCCCTTTATAAGTTGAGTCATAAATCCTTGACTCTCATCATACTGGAGGTCAAGGCGGATTTGGACTTCATCACTATTGATATCGTAACTGGATAGCCATTCATCAATAGTTTTCAGGTACTCCTGACCTTTTTTATCCAAGGTATCTTTGCGTTCTTTGAGTAAATTGCGTAGAGCACACATGGTGATGACAATGGTGGTCAGACGTTGCTGTCCATCAATAACATCATATTTTTCACCATTTTTAACGATGATAATTGAGCCGAGGAAATAACCACTTTGATCTTTCTGATCCGGCTGGTATTCGTTATCCAGATCGATGAGAAACTGTTCAACCTGATCGTCAACCTTCCAGACATACTCGCGCTGATAGTCCGGTACCAGAAAGTAATAATCATTTAATTTTGTGATACTTTTTACATCGGCTTCAATTTTCAAGTGATGTCCTTACAGTAAACGGGTCTTGCCGATTAATAGTTCTTGCATCATAGCATGTTTGATTTGACGTATTTTTTCCAGGTGTTGTTCAAGTGCCGGAGTATCGGCATCCCTATGCAAGTAAACGCTACGAAACGTAGCTTACTCAATGGTCATTACTCAACTGGCTTCCTTCGTATACAGGTGCTATTGGCATTGAGGGCACGTCTTTGGCCCACGGTATTCATGTTGGCAGAGTACACAGAAATAAATCCTGTGTGGCAGAGTAGCCCTTGGTAGTGGTTGAGTTATGATAGGGCTCAGCTATGTTTAAGGTACGGATTGTTTGTGAAAAGTTTGATGCTGCTCTTATATGGTATCGGTATTGACAACCCCTCTCCGATTGGACATCGGGATGCTGCTGGTCATAAATGAATAAACGGCCAGTAAAATAAGTATGCAGCAATTCCAACGGATTATGGCAAGAAGGGCAGGAACCTGAAGATAGGTGTGTGCTATTAACTTGCTGGCCCTGTGCCGTTAGGGCCGTTCTGATGTGTTGATACATGATTACATCAGCACCCCATCTTTCTGATAAAAATCGTTTTGTCTGCCGTTATCCGGTTTCTGAACGGCACAGTTGCATCCACGCAGAGTATTTGCGTCGGTGAAAAATGTCGGATACCGACCTGAGTACTTATTCAGCTCAGGCTGGCACCCGGCGCTTCGGTATCATGAGGCCAAGTGAAACATTTCTAGACGGGCAACTGGTGGTTCTGTCGCATTAAGGCGTCGTCAGGTAACATGCTGTTTTTTTTACGATGTTGCCTGCCGATGTCTCTCATCCGAAAAGCCTTCAGTCGGCTGCATTATCCCACTGATGTTATCGCTCAGTGTGTTCGCTGGTATCTCGCTTAGCCTCCTGCAATATACCGCTGCGCCCGGTGTTATTCGGTTGCAGCGGCGGGGAGTGGAGGTTTTTAGGGCTTAGATATTAGAATCCCGGCCAATTGGCCGGGATTCTAATATCAGTTCAGAAGATCTGTTGATACGTTGCCAGTATCGAAGAACTCTTTAAAGATCCTGACAACAAGATCAAAGTCCTTTGTAAGTTGGTGTTCAGGCCAGTAATTACCAAGAACCATGACACTTTCCCCAGATGAGAAGGCTTTATCCCATATGGATCTTACATCTCCCCCAGTCTCATCATATTCAAGCAAAGTAACTAGATAAAAACCATTCTCTGCCTCAACACTGAGTCTTTCAGGCCCAACATCTGGAGCATTAATAATCCTGATATTTACGCTACCACTACTATTTTTCAAAACATTTAAAAAATCGATCACATCAGACCATAAAGGGGATTCCCGTCTGACATGCCTTTCACCAGCACATAAACGAGAAAGTTCATAATTCATCATCATTTTGCTGGCCCTCTGTTCTCTATTTTGTTCATCCCTTGCTGCCAAAAAAGAACGTTACCTGTTGCTTCCTCGTATAGCGATCAAGGGGCGCAATATACCAGCGCCCAGTTCCAGTCCTGTCAGCAGGAACTGGATGTTACAGGTAGTATGAGCCGAAAAGGTAACTGCCTGGATAATGCTGTTACGGAGAGGTTTTTCCGCAGCCTGAAAGCTGAGAGGGTTAACTATCGTCGTTATGAAACTCGAAGTCAGGGTATTGCAGACGTTATCAATTATATCGACAGTTTTTATAATCTGAAGCGGCGGCATTATCGGCTGGGAAATATATCGCCTGATGAATATGAACGCCGACTCCAGCAATGTGCCTAAATCCGTGTCCGGTTTTAGTTGACCGTTACAGAACATCACCTTTACCCCTCAACCGATCCCAGAGTTGACGCTGGCAGGCGGCGCGTTGGGATTTGCCGCTGGCACCCCGTTGCAACTGACGCTCCAGTATCACCAGCGCTGAACAAGTTGATGTTACCGCCGCGCCTGGTGTTATTCGGTTGTGGCGGCGGGAAGTGGGGGGATTTAGGGCTTAGAAGAAGGAACCCCGGCCAGTTGGCCGGGGTTAAAATTTATTTGATTTTGTCTAAAATATTATTGACTATCGGTATTACAGAACTAACCCATTGATCTTCCTCAACGGTATACAAAAGCAATTCGATCTCATTCTCCGCATTAAATAGCATTGTATGGAGCCATTTTTCCTCAACAGCCACAATTTGGCTTTCCGCAGCATAAATTTCTGATTGAATGCTTTGTACCGTTATTTTCCCTTCAAGGAAGTTTTTACAAGAGTTTTGTAAACTCTCGATTACCTCAGGATAAATCCAACTCATTGTCCACTCCTACGAAGGATAGTAACAATAACATTACTGTTGTTTTCAGTGACTACACCTACGTCACCACTCCAATAAGTGGTTCTAGTTACACCATTAACGACACTATTTTGGGGATTTCCTTCTTTGATAACACTTTCAACCATATTCGGCGTTATATTCCTCCCAGGGCCAGTTGTGCCTGCTGGAGAACCTAGACTAGATGGCTGCATTCTATCAACAGCATGTTGTGAATACAGACGATCACCTATTTGTGCATATTGTCGCCCATCAACTGTAACCTTTTGATAGTTTTGCCAAGAGTCCCAAGGTAACTTTTCAGAACTATTAGGTACGTTTTCTGATGAGGTTTGCTCATTACTATGCTCTATTGATTCACTATTCCTCGCATTCTCCTCATCCTCCGGCCCCCACCCTCCCGGTGTTCCTGAACCCGCCCCTCCAATCTCTTTCTTCTGTTCATCCGTCAGATCCTTGCCGATATTCGGATTCTGGCTACCGTTAGAGTCTGATTGATTCTGCGCTGCAACCACCGCCAACAGCACACAGCTTGCATTTTTCAGACAGGCCGCGTCTAACCCTTCCTTCACTTTCTTGGTCAGCGCCAGCGCGGCTTGCTCGTTAGCTCCGCCTTTGCCTGCTTCGGCCATCGCGGCGGCGTTCAGCGTTTCTTGCGCCATCATCTGCGATATGAGGCCAAGACTGGTCATATTGTTGCTGAGTTCGTTCTTACCTGCCTGCGCACCGGATACCGCGCCAGCAGTATCACCACCGGCCAAGCCGCCAGCCAGACCCGCCGCCAAGCTACCCAGTGCAACCAGCGTTTGCTTCTGCTCTTCGCTCAGTTGGCTGACCGGAATATCACCGTACAGTGATTTCTTGATGTTTTCACCGATCAGCGCCGAGGTTGCCGCACCCGCAGCTCCCGCCAGACCGCTGTTACCACTGGCCTGCGCCACCACTGCGCCCAGAACCGCATGAGCCATGACTCGACTGGCTTCATCCGGCGCGTACTGTTTTATGATTTCCGCCAGATACGGCGCTGCAGCACCACTCAGCGCCTGCGCCATATTCCCACCCGCCAAGCCTTGCACCGCCGCCGTAGCAGCTTGGATGCCTTGCTGCAATGCGCTGCCAGTGCCGTATTGGGTTTGTGTGGTTTTATAGGCGGAAGTGCTGGTTAGCAGCTTGTCATACACCGCTCGCTCTTCCGGTGTCGCGTCTTGGCCTGGTGCCTTGATGCCTTTCGCTTCCAGCTCCGCTTTACCGGCGTTTGTCGCCAGGATCTTACCTTGCGTTGCCGCAATGTCTATCGCCTGGCTGCCGATTTCACCGATAAGTTGCGCTTCCCGCAGGCGATTTTGTTCTTTCTCTTTATCAAAGATAGGGGAGAGCGCATTGTTGGCGTGTTCAACATCACGGCTCAGGTCATCAACATTTTGCTGTTGCTTATCCGTGTCACGCACCGTGATAGTGCCATCGGAGACGGCGGCATGGGTGGTGCTGTCGGCGTGGCCTTCATTGTTAGCGCCAACTAACAAGCCGTTGGCCATATTCCCGGCAAACTGACCGCCGATGCTACCGCCGGTACTGATGCCCACACTTTGATGCTCAACCTTGAAGTCCGCTTTATTAACGATATCACTGAACCCCAGCGTGCCGGTATCCAGCGTGTTTTTATCTGCGGTAGCCGTTGAGCCAATCACTGCACCGTCGAGCTGAGTATGCTCGCCCACGGTGATATCAAAGCCACCTTTACCGGCAAAGATACCCGTCTGCTCCTGCACCGAGTCAAAGTTGCTGTGCATTTTATCGCGGCTGGTATTGATGCTGGCACTGCCGGTCATCGAACCAAAATTGAAGCTGCCACCGACACTGGTGTCTTGCTGCTTCGAATCGTAACGGTCACTGTCTTGCTGGCTTTGCAGCAGCAGGTCACGCCCCACATCCACCTTGACGGTTTCCCCACTGACCTGCGCGCCTTGCAGCACCGCATCGCGGCCACTGGTGATGTTAAGCTGGTTACCGGCGTTGACTGTGGTTTCCGTGTGAGTCACACCGTTGCCGCTTTCGCTGCCTTTACCCTTGTTCAGGCTGGCAGAAATATTAATGCCCCAGCCGCCCTGACCGGCACCTATTCCCACACCCAATGAGCCACCGCTGCTTTTGTTACTGCCGTCCAGCGTCTGGGTCTCTTGTGTTGATTGCAATATCACATCGCGATTGGCCGTCAGACGGGTGTCTTTACCCGCCTGTAACTGGCTGCCCTGCAAAACAATATCGCCATCCGCTCCTTTCACGCCGTTACCGGTGGCGGTGATATTCAGGTTATTACCGGCGGTCAGTGTGCTGCCTTGGTGGGTGGTTTGATTAACGGTTTGTTCTGATTTTGACGACTGGCTGCCATAAGACAGGCTAATGCCAATAGCATTTTGGTCACTGGCATTCACTGCGGCCAGTTGCCCACCTTGCACCGCCTGAACACCACTCAATGCCGCTTTGACGCCTTGCAATGCGGCCAGGCGACCATTGCTTTCTTCACTGGCGGCTTTGGCGGTGGTAACCGCAGTATTGAGGGCGCTGCCAACCGCGCCAGACAGTGCCAGTGTCAGGCCGCTACTTTTTTGCTCAACGCTGTGGGTCTGGCTGCTTTGATTCTCCGCCGCCAAAATAGCGACGTTTTTACCGGTCAGACTGATGTCTTTACCGGCCAACACCTCGGAGCCTTGCACCGTCAGGTCTTCACCGGCGGTCATGCTGACATTGCCCAGCACACTGCCCACCGTGCTGCCCACGTTGGAGATAGATTTGCCAGTGTCGGTGGTTTTTTGGCTGTTGCTGCCCACCGTGACACCAATGCCGCCGGTGCTCATCAGGCCGGATTTTTTCTGCTCGAACAGGTGAGATTCGCTCTCGCTCTGTTGCGCCGTGCCGACGGTAATGTTTTCTTTCGCCCGCAAGTTAATATCATTATCGGCCACCACGTTACTGCCGATGACCGCGATATTTTTGCCACTGACATCGATAGAACCGGCTGACAGCATGGAGCCGACCGCCAGTGTCTGGCTAATACTGTCTTCGGTACGCGTGGTGGTGCTGGAGGCCAGCCCTTTTTTGGTGCCGGTATGAGTGCGCTGCGCATCATGCTGTTCAGTCTGGGTAGTGAGGGTGACATCGCCGCCCGCCGCCAGATTCAACGCACCGTCGGTTTGTACCGCACTGGCACTGATATTGATGTCTTTTGCCGTCTGCAAATTGATATCGCCGGTGGCGTTCAACTGGCTGCCGCGCAGCGTTTCATCGTAGAGATCCACTGAACTGGTATGGCGCTTGCTCGACGATTCGCCAGTGACGTGCAGGCTGTCGGTCGCTGCACTGAGGTTAATATTCTGCGCCTGTATATCAATGGTGTTGACATTAATATTAGCGCCTACGGCAGTTAAATTGTCGACGTTAGCGGTTAGCGCGCCGCCGACATTCACCTCGCTGCCCAGATGGCGGATATGCTCACTGGTCGAACTGCCATAACCATAATTCGCACTTATCTGGTCGCTGCTTTGTACGGTATTCAACAGCCAGTCGCCGCCGGTATTCACCTGAAGATCCTGACCCACATTGAGGCTGGCACCTTGCAGGATAAAATCACGTTCGGTATTGATAGTCGCGTTATGACTGACATTGATACTCGCCAGCGGCCCCAGTACGGTTTGGCTGCGCTGAACCGCACCATTATCACTGCTGAGTTGCTCACTGCTGGTGCGCAGGATCACATCGCGGCCGCTATCGAGTTGCAGGTTGGTGGCATTTAACCGCGCGCTGGTCAGGTCAATATCGCTGTTCAGTGTACTGAGCAACATATTATTACCGGCCTGAAGCAAGCCGCCACGGTTATTGAGCGTGATGTCCTGCGCCATGCTGATGCTCAGGTCATTGCTGGCTTTAATCGCCCCCTGATTGGTGAAACCCTGCATATCGGTTAATTCGATATTATTCGCGGCAATCAATGCCCCGTTGGCACGCAAGTCGCCTGGTTTCACTCCCGCCAGATACACCACCGGTACCAACACGGTTTGCCCGGCAACGTCACGGCTTTCCATCAGCACGATATTACTGGTCAATGCCGCCATCTGTTCCGCACTGAGGTGGGTGCCGAGGGCAAGATTGAACGTCTTGCTGTATTCGAGGCCCGCGGCAAACAGTTGCTCGAACTGCTCTTGGGCGCTGCGGTAATTACTGGCCACCGCCTGACCGGTCAACGCTAGCACCTGATCGCGCACCAGACGCTGTTCATAGGCGTTATCCCCCAGGCGTTTGAATATCACATCCGGGTTACTATTCAACTGTTGGAGTACGTAGTCTGATCCACGCCAGTTATTCAGATTGGCAAACGCCGGGTTAGTTTCAATCAGATAACCGCCGCTGACGGTGTAGTCGGTATTGAACTTATACAGTCCACCGTTGGGCTGTGTCAGCGAGATACCGTTAAACTCGATGGCGATATCTTTCCCGCTATTGTCGCTACCTGTAGGGGGCGCAATGGCACCAGGGTTGGCACCGTTATTGATCGTGGTGCCACTGCCGCTGAGGGTTTGTGCGGTAATACTGGAGGCATATTGGTTAGTCGCGTGCTCTTTGACCTCTGGCCCCCAACTTCTGCTCCACAAGCCGCCTTTATAGTTACGGTAATTCCACTGACCGCTGGAGGTGGTGCGTTCGATCAGGCGTTGTGCGCTGCCCCAGCCATCCTGTTGCAAAGTGACGCCAGAGAGTGAAATCTCGCCCTGTGCGCTCACTTTACTCCAGAAGTTTTCCAGCGTGCTGACCTGCGGCGTCAGGTTCCCGCCGGCCAGCAGTTGTGCCTCTGGGCTGATTTGATCAATGCTGTTATAGGCAATAGTCGACGTATAATCGGTGCCGATATAATCGCTATTATTTGCCCCGCCATGTTCGGGTTCACTGTAGCGTCCGCCTGGAATATCAGGGTTTTCTTCTGTCCAGACCGCCGACCCATTCACGGTGTCGGCCACAACAAAGTTACTATTGGCGGTGAGAATATGACGGCGATTGGTCAGCGTCGTGGCGTAAATCAACATATCTTTGCCGGATTCAATCAAACCCGAAATATTGAGCACCTGAGCCGCCGCCAGATAATTGCCGCTATTGTCCAACGCACCGGCAAAGATAACCTTGCCCATGCCTAAAAGGGTGGTGGTTGGGGCGGAATCAGTGTTGGTGACGGTATCACTGTTTTCAATTACCGGTGCCAACAAGGCTAAGGTGCCGTTTTCATCGGTGGCACCGATCAGGGCACCAGGGCCGGAGTTGGTAATACGCTCCCGTGCTTTAAGCGTGGCTTCGGCACTGATCAGGGTGCCGGTGTTGAACAGGGTATTGGAGTCGGTATCAAGTCGCCCGCGGGTTAATATCTCACCACGGTTAATTAATGCGCCCGCTGCCCTGAGGCTGGCTTGCGTCGCAATAATATGGCCACTATTGAGCAAGCTGCTTGAGCCGGTGCTGAGTTTGCCGCCCGCTAATAACTGCCCGTCATTGGTTAACGCGCCGCGGGTGGTTAAGGTTAAATCATGTCCGGCCTGCAGTGTCGAGTCGGCCAGATTGCTGAAATCACGCTGTAAATCAAGGGTCAGATCCTGACTGGCGGTAACCTTACCGGCGTTATTGTCAAGCTGGCCCAGATTCAATGCGATGTTATTCGCCGCCAGTGTGCCACTTTGGTTATTGAGGGTTTGCCCGGCACTTGCCCCCGCATTAATGGTCAGCGTTCCAAGGGCGAGAATATTGGCGCGCTGCGTACTGATATCGCCACTGTTGGCGGTGATGTCTATCTCTCGGGCTTGGGTATGGCTGTCGGTCAAATCAACCCGGCTACCGGTTAGCGTCATTGCACCGGCGGCGAGGGTCTGCCCTTGCGCGATCAGCTCCTGACGGGTGGTTACCCTCAAGTCACCGCTATCCATCAGGCGGCCATCACTGTGTACGCCCGCCGCTAACAGGCTGCCCCCGTTGCTATCCAGGCGCTGTGCATTGACCGCCACATTGCCTTTAGAGAGCAGGGTGCCACCCCGGTTATCGACATCACCCGGCAGATTCAGGTTGAAGTCCGTGGTACCGGTTTGCGCTATCACGCCGCCAACATTGGAGAGCGATTGGGCGTTCAGCGTGACCCTCTCCGCAATCAGTCTGGCGCTGTCGGTACGTAACAGCGCGGCGGTCGACGCAGACAGGTTGCCACTGGCTAGCAGTTCAGCGCCGGTGAGATCGATAGCGCCACCTTGTGCGGTGAGTGTCAGGTCACGGCTCTGTGTTTGGCTGCCACTCAGATCGATACTGTGCGCGTTAAGCACTTGCGCCGTCCCGCTAATATTTTTGCCTTGGGCGGTTAACTGCCCGCTGGCATCAACGCGCAAGGTGCCACTGGTGATCGCGCTGTTGTCGGACTTGACACCGGCACCCAGTACCGAGTTGCGGCTACTATTGACTTCTGCCGCGCGCAGCGAGGTATCACCCGCCGCCGCGACAGTACCGGTGTTATTCAACTTGCCTGCGGTGGTGAGCTGGGTATTGCCCTGCGCATAGAGCACACCTGCGTTCGCTATACCGGCGGCGGTCTTCACCGCCAGATGTTGAGCACTGTTGATCTGACCGCTGTTGACCAGCATGCCATCCGCCGTGATAGTGATATCACCGGCTGACGCCCCTATCTCACCGGCATTGCGCACCCCGACACCGGTTTCAGTCCCGATCAGGCGAATTTTACCGGCGTACATGCCACCCAAATTGGCGACATCCACCGCCACGGTAGGGCGGGCGCTGCCATCGTCGGCTTTGGTGGTAATATTTTGGTGCGCGGCGTCAACCTGATTGCGTCCGGCGGTGACTTTTAGATCATTGGCCCAGATACCGGCATTGACTTTAACCGAACGGGCGATCAGGTCGGTATGGTCCTGACGGCTGCTGTCCAGACCTTTGCCCTGAATAACAATCTCACCCCGATCGACATCGTAGCCAGTGAGTTGGCCGTTATTGAGCTGTGCCTGACCGGTGGTTAAGGTCGCACGGTTGGCGTTGATAAAGCCGCAGCCATCACAAGTAATGCCTGATGGGTTGGCGATAACCACCTGCGCTTTGCGGCCAGCGACCTCGATATAACCGTTAAGTTTACTTGGGTCGCGGCTGTTGACTTCGTTGAGGATAATACTGGCTTCACCGCGCGCCAGCGACGGATTACCGTTGACAAAACCGCCGAGTTGGGTCTGGTTGACACCGTGGCCGTTATTGAGGATCACGCCGCGATTATCAACATCGAACTGGCTGTAAACGTTACGCGAAACCCCACCGCTACTGGGTGTCTGGATATTGACCTGTGGCGTACCGTTGGCACTGCTGATAATGGTCGGCTGTTGGTTACCCGGCGCACTGGCATCGGCGACAATATTGGCTTGCGCGGATAACGAGACGCAGCCCAAGGCCAGTAACAGACTAAAACTCAGCGACGATAAGGTACTGATACGGCGGCGTTGAGTATGTCCAAGACCTGATGAGGGCGACGAGGCGGCCCGACCGGAGGCGGCGATATCGGCTACCACCATTAATAAGCCACGCGCCTTGTTAAATACGATACGGTACAGGTTCTTATTCATGGTGACTCTCAACAGCTAAAGGGTTAATAAGGTGCATCAGTATTGCCAGTTCAGGTTAAAGCCCACCGTCACTGAGTCGGCTTTGAAGCCATCAGGTTTTGACAGCGGCTTGCCAGCAAACAGGTCATAACGGGTATTGAGCACCGTGCCGCGCACACCGACGACACTGCCCGCCAGATGGTGGCCCAGCAGATAAGGGTCGCTGCGACCGCTGACCTCGCCGTAATCCACGCCGACATACAGTTCATGGCCTGGTAGCGGGGTATACCAGCCGAGATCATTGCGCACCGTCCAGCCGCGATCGGCATTCAGCGTGCGTTCGCCATCAAATCCGCGCACTGACCAGCGGCCGCCGATGGAGAATTGATCCTGTGGCGTCAGGGGGGTGTTGGTGCTTTGCCGCTGATATTGCAGGTTGTAATGGACGTTTTGCGTCGCAATCACAAAAGGAATATCCAGTTGCGCATTCAAACGCAGAATTTTGCTCAGGGCAGTGGCTTCGCCGAAATACTCTTCTTGTGCCGGTACTGCACCCAACCAGCGGGTGCCGCGCTGGTAACTGATACCTGCGTCCAGTGTGGCCTGCGAGATAAAGTGGCGATGTTCCAGCCCGACACGCCAGGCCGAGGTACGGCGGCGCTGCACTTCAATTTCGGTATCATTGATATAGTTTTTCGACGAGCGGGTCAGCACATCGTAGGTCAGGGTAGTTTTTTGGCTGGCATTGCGGTGCAGCAGGCGGCTGAGTTGCAGCGTTACGTTCTCCGACTCCCCCCGGTAATGGATATCGCCATTGAGGCCCGCCACCGTCTGGTGGTAGTCATAGCTGCTGGCGGTGATGCCCGCGGTCCAGTAACCGAATGGCAGCGAGTAGTGGCCGGTCAGGTTATTGGTGCCTTTATCGCCGCGATCCTTTATTGACCCCCCGGCAGAGACATAAAACAGGTCACTCAGCGAAAGCGGGTTATCGAGAAACAGGGTTGCGCCACCTTGATAACGGCCGGTACTGCGGGTGCCGGAGTCATCCAGTGAGGCCGCCAGCCGCCACATTTTACTCTGCTTCCAGCTCAGGGCGATATCGGTCTCGCCGGGGGCATCACCCGGGACCAATTCCATGCTGGCTTGCACGGTGGGGACGCGCTGTAGGTTCTCCAGTCCTTGCTCGATATCACGCAAATCCAACAGGTTACCAGGGCGGGCAGGGAAGGCACTGAACAACGTGACATGGCGGTCACTGCCGGGCGTCAGCTCAACATGGCGTATTTTGCCGGGCACCACGTGTAACGCCAGCGTGCCGCGGTTTAAGTCCTGCTGCGGGGCCAGTACCCGGGTGGTGACATAGCCATGGTCGATCAGGCGGTTTTGCATCTGGCTCATCAGCAGGTTAATGCCCTGGCCGCCCAAACACTGGCCTTGCGCCTGATTGGCGATACGTTGCAGTGGCAACCAGCGAGGTAATGGCTCTGCGCCACTGATTTTTATACGATCAATGGCAAAGCAGGGGTGCTCAACCGGGAATACAATACGGCCCAAAGAGGCCGCTGGCGCTGATAAGCGCACATCCGGTGTTGCGGGGGCCAAACGCTCTTCCAGTGCCCGTTGCCGGGCCTGTTGATGAATACTTTGCTCAACGGGGGGGAATTCCGCGCCATAACTGGCGAACGGTATAGTCAATACTGGCGATAATACGCCCGCGATTAATATAAAATAACGGGAACGCGACACAATAAAGGCCCCTCCCCAATAGGTTGGGGTAGATAAATATAAGATAATTTGTGCGCATTATGCCTGCAAAAACGTTATTTTCAATGTGTTTTTGTCGATAAAATAAGCGAATAAGAACACACCCCTGCAAGTGTAGGAAATATCTCACACAAGAACTTGTGAAGATAACGTTCTTATTTAGAGGTTTTTTTAAATTAAGTGGGTAATAAAATATGGAATGTTATCAATAAATTCCCGTCAAAATTAGGGACTTAGATAATTAGACACGCAGACGGGATCCTATATTAGTCGTTACCGGTGTTTCAATTTTTGAACCATTGAGATAATTCACTTCTGCAAAAATAGAGGTGTTACTGCAATACCCACGCCATATTTATCGATATTACCGGAAAAATTATTAACGAAGCCAATACCGTTAGTAGCGACGGTATTCGTTTTGATAAATTCACGGGCAATAGCCAGTTTAACGTAAGGCTTGACTGCCATTTGATTGACGGTATAAGAAGCCGACAATATCGTGCCTAACTCGCCTTACCATAGGGTTCCAGTACCCAGTTGTGATAAACAGGTAACTGATAACCACTTTCTACCAAGATGGTCAAGGCATTCTGGCTGTATTCCGCACGCACACTCTGAGCACTCAGTTCATTATTAAAACGGTTAGCTTTCAACACCATATCAATATAAAGTCCGCTTTTATCCAGATAGGTCAGGTAGAGGCCACCACTGTAACTGCGAATATCACCCTTTGCATCCGCGCGGTGAGTGGATTTGACATCGGATGAGCTGTAGCCGGTAAATGCCCCGATCAACACATTACCCCGACTCAATCCAAACTGTTTGTCGGCCTCAATTACCATGCCACCTAACGTGTTTTTGAAAGAGACCTATTTATCATCAGACAATCGGCTGTCATCGGTAAGGTAACGCGCCCAAACGCCGACAGTGCCATCAGCCTCTGTTTTCAATTCACCTTGCCGCTGACGCAACGTACTCAGTTCCACATTCAATATATGCCGTGGCGCGGCCACCATATTAAACACACCGTCTGCTCGGGTGGCCGCCTTCGGCTGCACACAAAATTCCTTTCGCCTTTCTCCAACACTTTGCTTTCGAGTTTTGTCAGGTAATCTGAAGTGGTCAACAAAAACTGGCCACCGCGTTAGAGTTTTTCCAGTATCGATTTTCTGATTCGTTTGGTGGCAACCCACCGTTATATTCGTGCGGCCTGAGTGCGCTGTAATATCCAACGATATAGTCCGTTATGGCGTGAGTCGCATCGCTGAAGCTTACGTAACCTGTCACTGGCACCCATTCGTTTTTCAGACTCCGGAAGAAGCGTTCCATTGGGCTATTATCCCAACAGTTTCCACGCCGGCTCATACTCTGTCTGATCCGGTAGCGCCACAGTAACTGCCGGAACTGCCTGCTCGTATAATGACTGCCCTGATCGCTGTGGAACATCACTCCTGCGGGCTTACCCCGAGTTTCCCATGCCATTTCCAGTGCTTTCATGGTGAGTCTACTGTCCGGCGAGAACGACATTGCCCAGCCCACTGGCTTTCTTGCAAACAGATCGAGAACAACAGCGAGGTATGCCCAACGTTTGCCTGTCCAGATATAGGTCACATCACCGCACCACACCAGGTTTGGCTCTGTTACGGCGAACTGTCGCTCAAGGTGATTCGGGATAGCAACGTGTTCATGACCGCCACGCTTATACCGGTGAGTCGCCTGCTGGCAACTGACCAGCCCCAGTTCTTTCATGAGCCTGCCAGCAAGCCAGCGCCCCATCTGGTAGCCTCTCTGCGTTGCCATTGTGGCGATGCTTCTTGCTCCGGCCGAACCGTGGCTGATGCCATGTAGCTCAAGTACCTGACTTCGTAACACAGCCCGTCTGCCGTCTGGTTTTTCAGGACGGTTTTTCCAGTATTTATAGCTGCTGCGATGAACCCCAAACACATGGCAGAGAGTGGCCACAGGATAACGCGCTCTGAGTTTCCCGATTATCGAGAACTGTTCAGGGAGTCTGACATCAAGAGCGCGGTAGCCTTTTTTAATATTTCGTTTTCCATTTCAATACGTTGTAGCTTTTTCTTCAGCTCACGTATTTCGATTTGTTCCGGTGTTATCGGAGAGGATTTTGGTGTTTTGCCCTGACGCTCTTCACGCAGTTGCTTGGCCCATTTTGTCATCGTGGAAAGACCGACATCCATAGCCTTAGCGGCATCAGAGACGGTGTAGTTTTGATCGACAACCAACTGAGCGGATTCGCGTTTGAATTCAGGACTAAAATTTCTTCTTTTCATTGGAGCACCTGTGTTGTTCTGAGGTGAGCATATCACCTCTGTTCAGGTGGCCAAATTCAGTAAACCACTTCAATCCAGACGATACATCAGTTCAGGTACCGCATGGCTAGCTATGATAAAAGATCAGAACAACACTGGGACAGTGATTGAATTTGGATTATGTCGAGGACATGTTTTAACCCGGCGTATCTGACCTGTCAGTACGGGGTGCACAGGCCAGGCTCTGTGCTCAGTGGGGAACGAGTCGGGATAGCGCCACTAGCACCACTAGCACCACTATATTCAATATCACACTGATGATGAAGTACGTTTTAAAGGGCTGTTTTTGTGTTTTATGGCGAAAGATTTGCTGACCGAGAATTGCTCCGGGCCATCCACCCACAAATCCAAACACCAGCAAGGTGAACTCAGACACTCTACGCCAGACTTTGCGGGCCGCCATTTTATCTACACCATAAACCACGAGCGTCAACACGTTAGCGAACAGGAACCACATCACAAGAGGATGAAGCAAAAATGAGCAGCCGATAGCAACTAAGGCCAGAAGCAAATAACAGAAGCTATTGAGGTTCATACGATAGCAACAGCATTAATCAATCAGAATGGAAGGGAACTATATCCGATTCTGACGGAGGCGGTAACCTTAACGTTTTCCAAACGGCCGTTTACAGGCAAAAGTACTGCTTTAGCGGTTGTTATTACCGTAGAATAACGTCGGGTTTGACGCTCAGGGCAACTTGATGGTCATCGCTCAAACTGCTTTCCGTCGTATACAGGAGTTGTTGGCATTGGGGGCATGTTTTTGTTCCAGTATAATTATGCTGGCATAGCACACAGAAGTAAGCTCTGTGTGGCAGAGAACTCAATGGCACATGTTGGGCCATGATAGTCCTGCGTAAGGTACTTAAGGTATCAGTAGTTTGTGACGATGTTGATGCCATTTTTGCTCGGTATTTACAGTTTATATCGGGGTTAAAATCGGGATGCTCCTGGTCATGAATGAATAGACGCCCTGCGACATGAGTATGTTGTAATTGCAGTGGGTTATGGCAGGAAGGGCAGTAATAGCATTCAGCTGCTGAACCTAGAAAAATACTTGCACTATTAACTCGTGAGCCCTCTGTTGTCAGGGCGGTTCTGATGCGTTGATACATGATGATATCCTTAATTACCCTAAGTTTTACGTTTGGTTAAATCGGCCTACGGTATATATGGCGGTCCATGGAATTGCTTTGGGGTGTATAGCTATACGGTGAGAAAATTGAGGCTCAGAAGCTTGTTTGGGATGTATTTGATACTGTGAATACCTGTCTGGCAGGGTCTACAGTATTTCTCCCATAGTAGTGACCCGCGCATAATGATGTATAACCCCTTTCCGCCGAATTGCAGGCATGCGTCATCCGACCCTTGAGGGCTGATATTGATGCAAGCAGTAGACGGAAATCGTGGGGAGGTTGGTGTCGATTAATTGCTAAACAAGATGCTATTGGCGGGACTGGGCAATACGTTCATTTAACCAGCTTTCCACTTCGCTTTGTAGCCATCGAGAGCTTCTCCCCATCTTAATGGGTTTGGGGAATGAACCATCTTTAATCAGTTTGTAAAACCACTTATCAGTAAGGCCGGTAAACTGCGTGATAAATACCATATCGATAAGTTGATCGTTTAGAAGGGATGGGGTGTGGGTATTCATGATTAAATCTCCTTTAAGTGAGTAAAGGAGGAATGAACTGCCTTCAGGTGTGTGACAGCCTTCCTCAGTGGATGGAAGGCCATGTAAAAAACTAATGATATCCTGTTTGTTTATTGTGTTGGATGCCCTTCAGTACCTCTCTCTTTGCGGGTTTTTCGTGCAGTCTGTCGTGTGAGCTTGTTTTCCTGTTCTTGTTCGTCATATATGGAATTTCCCGCTGAGCGGATCCTGTTGCTGTATATTTTGGTCCTGTGCTTCGCCATGTATTCGGTGCGTTCCATGAGTTTTTTGTAGTCGTCTGTGGCTTTCAGATTGGCCCGGTTAAGGCGATAGCAGGGAGACTTACAAAAATAGACCAGACCACGATATTCCTTACCTTCCAACTTCAGCGCACTCAGCCACGCATTGATAATCAGGTCAGCCAGATTCCCCTCTTTCCAATAGTTGCCCAGCGAGTTGAAAACGTCCATATTGAACATAAGCAGTGTGTGATAATGAATCTTTTTGCCGCACTGATTATTCTCCCTCACCCAGATGTAGTGCAGCTCAGAGTAATGCACCTGTTTGCCGGGATTTTCCTTCTTTTTTCGTTTGTATCGCGCTTCAAGTCTTGATGTTATTGCCGCCATAAAGGCTTTCATCGCTTTATTGCCTTCAACGTCATAGTTATCGGGAAAGCGCAAGTCAACGCGAATAACCAGTAACCGTGGGTGCGTTATTAGAGCATTGCGCACGGTACTACCGAATCGTGCTAGATAAAGATAATTATGCGTTGCCAGATTGATCGGGTATGTTTTATTGGGTTGTTTATCCGTCATGGTTCTTACTCTTAATTTGTTATATTTACAAAAAGTCGGCGTCTCATAAAGACATCCGTAAGAGATGTACATAAATCACTTACACTTAGGGAGAGTGTCTTGCAAAGCCATTTATTTACATTTGTAACTTAATGTCATGCATGTGTTTTAATTATTTCAGAAGCCATCAAGACTTATCCTGATACATTTTGTTCCTCACGCTGATAAATAACATGATGAATACATAGTATTGCAACTAATAAGTTACCTTTGCCATCATCAGAGTTGGCTATGGCTTACTCATATGAGATGTTGGGATGCTTATGGGTTAAGCAGCGTATTAGTATTTCATAGTATTGTGATGAGGGTTATTTTTTTATGTTGGTTTGTAATTTCATTGCATTTTTTATTGGGTTGTTGTTTTCTGTATTTGTTTTTCTTATTATTATATTAGCATTCTTTCTTTCATGAATATATATTATTCTTGTTGTGTATATATTATTGTTATATGTATTACTCTTGTTGTATATATATTATTAATAACCGACAGTACTTCATGCATCCCCTAAGAGCGTCATGCCTTGCAGCACTAAGTTCCTGTGGGGGTAGCGCGTATTGTTTGCTGCTCATTTTTACTCTGAAGTTAGCTTTTGATAAGGAATAAAAAAATCACACAAGAAAATCCAATTTTCGGTTGTTCTCGTAAGGTGCTGATGACAGGGAAAACGCTACCTTAGCGGAGAGATGTCTCCTATTTTATCAGAATGTTGTTGATATTGCTGTACGGTTCGCAGGGCTCAAAATACAAACACTTTGTCGTATGCGGGCGTGGAAAAAGTTATGAAGGCAGTAGTTTTCATACGATATAGACCTCAGTAAGAAAAAACATAGATACCCTATAAAATCTGACAGAACGGACCTTATCAGTCATATACAAGTAGATTTTTTATGCTTATCACTGTTGCAGGAAAAACATTTAATCAGTAAGTTATAAAAAGTGCAGCACTTATTATGTCTGTAAAGGTGCTGCACCTGTTACATTATGGTTTCAAAAAAAATGAATTGTGGGAGGATGGCGTGACCAGTAAAAATAGAATTACCGTCAATTTTAAAAGTGAGATTTACAGCCATCTGATAAGAATGGCGAGTAAAGAGGGGCCGAGCCTTGCCGGGCTAGTTCAACGTATCGTTACTGCAGCTATCAGAAACGATATAGTTGATACAATGCTGCTGGAGAAACTGCGTCTACATATTACGTCGGGCAATAAAGACAGTGCTCACACAGAGCGGGATGTTCTTAGAATCCTCCATGAAACCAGCCAGCTGGATGTAAACAAAAACATCATAATTATTCTGAAATCCAGGGAAATCATACTTTATGAATATATTTTTGAATTGGTTGATACTGAACCTTCTCGTCGTGGGGAACTTACCAGTTTTTTAAAGGAACAAGCTAGAGATGAAATAAGGGGATATATTAAGCAAAAGGTTATTGATATTTTTGGGCCACTGGGGGGCGAGCCTGATATGCTTCATGTATTTATCAAGCTCGCGAAGGTTGAGTGCTATCAAGATAAAAATAATTCATGGCATTTTAAAGTCACACCAAAACTTCATGTATTACCTCTTTTTAATAGAGATATTAATGGCAGTAAGCTTGACTTTTTTAATATTACATACAGACAATTCCGTGACGTAGCAACGTTGGGGTGGAAACAGAGTGAGTATGAAAGATTATTTTTAATTAATTCCGCGTCCCACTCACGTTCTGGCGGTTATTTTATAGGATACTCATGGCTTGAAATAAATCAGCTTGAAAAAGAATATAAAGATTTCTTCTCTGTTCATGTTAATAGTGACCACTACAAACCAAAAGATGTTTTTTGCAGGCTGTATATACATAACCGAGATGTTAAATTCAAAGTTGTACCCGATACACAAAGTAGAAGTGTTAAATCACTGCTAAATAAATATTAGCTGCAAGAATTTTCAGACTGATATTACCTCCATAAGAACGGCAGCAGATTTTGCTACCGTTTTGTTATTTCAACTCACGGAGGTTAATGTGCCAGATAAAACCGAACAAGGCATCTCCGCCTTGATACCACCACTCTCCCTTCTCCCTGACAACCTCTCCAGCGCCATTCTCAAACATATACATCAGTGCATTCATTACGAACCCACGATTGGCATTATGGGTAAAAGCGGTGTGGGTAAATCAAGCCTCTGCAATACCTTATTCAATCCGCCTCCCGCCAAGGTCAGCGCCATTAAAGGATGTACCCGCCGTGTACAAACGTATCAATTGGCTCTTGCGCCGCATGCGTTGCTCATCGTGGACTTTCCGGGAATAGGTGAAACACCCGAACTTGACCGCCTTTATACGCGGTTATATCAACACTGGCTGGGTCAACTGGACCTGATTATCTGGGTGCTTAAAGCTGATGATCGGGCATGGAACGATGACATTCGTTGCTATCGGCAATTGATTTCGCAGGGAGCAGACCCCGTGCGCTTTCTTTTCGTCCTCAATCAGGCTGATAAAATTGAACCCTGTCGGGAATGGGACCTCGTCACTCACCAACCTTCTTTACGTCAGCAACAGCACTTGCAGGTAAAAATAGCGCAGGTCAATGCGCTGTTTTCACCCCGACATCCTGTTCTGGCCGTATCGGCGTCGGAGGGGTTCAATATGCTCCTCTGGGCTGAAACCTTCATTCGTGCTTTGCCGGATAACGCCAGCAGTGCAGTCACACGCCAACTGGAGTTGGGTTATCGTACGGAGAACGTTATCAAGACGGCGCGCGACAACTTTGCCCGTGGCGTGGGCGATATTTTCGATGATGCGCTCTCTGCAATGCAAACCACCGGTGCGCTGGTGCATCAGCTTAAACGGCTTCGCCACCGACTGCTTTCGGTTGTTCACGCTGTCTGGCATTTCCTGTTCTGATTTCTCACGGCCAACGGTTTATTCGTTCGATCTGTTTCGCCGATCGAACACCTATTTATAATAGTTATAATCTATCAATAATTGATTTATGATCGACAATACCAATAGATTTCAACGATCGGTTTTGGCTTATTGATCTTAATTAACGATTATCTCTCTTTCCCACATCTCGCTACGATCCCCTTTCCAGAACGGTCGTCATCCCTCAATTTCTGTCTACTTATTGATGAATACAGGAGTATTCCCATGATGCAACGTAGTTTCCCTTATCCGGCCTTTGTGCTGCACAATACGAGGTCCCCATGCTAAAACCTTATCCTCTGTCCAAGCAGGACAGCTATGCCTGGGCTCTGGCCATTGTTCTTCCACTACTCTGGGCACCCTTCGCCATTTTCTTTCCTAAAGAGATTGCTCTTGGCTTTTATCTGGTTCTCTCACTGGTCTGGACCCTTCTTGACCGGTTAAGCCTGATGAAACAAGAAAAAGTACCGCCTTCGTTTTGGTATTTTCTGCTACCCATGGTTTATCTGCGGCAACGTGACGAACGTCAGGGGAAACCCTGGCGTTTGTTGCAGGTATGGCTGATATGTACTGTTTTGTCGGTGATAGCCGGTGAGCAATTTAAAAAGCAGTCGGGTACAGAACAACTTGCGCAGAGCGCTTGTTCTATTGTTACCCAGCTCATGAAACAGGAAGGTATTGATGAACGCTGTATTCGGGTAATGGACTTAAAGGAAGAGGTCAGCGGGCGTTTTTATCGGGCACAGGCCCTGATGAACACCGGGAATAAAGAGCCGGTGACGATTGAAGTCAGAGGCAGGGATATTTATGTCGTTTTACCTGAGTGGGAGGAATGAAAATGAAAGGTCAATTTAAAAGTCTCGTCCGCGTTTTTCTCTTAAGCACTGGGCTGTTGTTGTCATGTGTACATGCAGTACAGGCTGACAATTCGCGCTGTGTAAAACCTGTTTTTTATGCCAAAACGCTCAACCATAACAAAGAAGTCGCCATCTGCATGGATACCCCTTACGTGTCTTACTCTTTTGGTAAGACCGGCTCCCCACATAAAGAGATGGATATCACTGTTCCGGCAGCCAACACCACTTACGTATACCAGAACAACCAGGTTATCAGCATTCAGGAATTCACCGTCAAAAATGGTGATACCCGTTATCAGGTCTCCGCCGGAACAAACGATGACGGTGAGCCCGTCACGTCACTCTACGTTTATAAAGGCGCGCCGGACACCGGAAAACTGCTGGCAGAGATAAAACTCGATACCCATACGGTGGTGAATAACATTAGCCACGCACTGGCAGATGACGGTATTGCTGAATCAGGTAGCCTTTAATTGCCCACAAAAGGAGTGAGCAAGTGAACGATAACTGAATAGCGATATCACGATGCTTATTCACCACTGACTTTACTCTTTATACATCGTCACCCTACTGGCCCTCAGTCTATTTAGACTGGGGGCCTTTTATTTGGAGAAAACACTGATGACCCGTTTAGCGTCCCGTTTTGGTCGGGTGAACTCTGTTCGCCGCGACCGTCCCCTGACCCATGATGAACTGGCCTACTATGTGCCCAGCGTGTTTGGCGAAGACAAACATGCCTCCCGCAGCGCCCGATACACCTATATCCCTACTATTACACTATTGGATAAGTTGCGTGAAGAAGGGTTTGTGCCGTTCTTTGCCTGCCAGACCCGAGTACGAGATTTGGATAAACGTGAGCACACCAAGCATATGGTGCGACTGCGCCGAATAGGGCAAATTACGCAGAGAGAAGTGCAGGAGATTGTTTTGCTCAACAGTCACGATGGCTCTAGCAGCTATCAAATGCTGCCGGGGATGTTTCGTGAAATTTGCAGCAACGGCCTGGTTTGTGGTCAGAGTTTTGGCGAAATTCGTGTACCACATAAAGGGGATGTGGTGGAAAAGGTGATTGAAGGGGCCTACGAAGTGTTGGGGATATTTGACCAGATAGAAGAAAGTCGTGAAAGCATGCAGGCATTAACGCTGTCAGCGGAGTACCAACATGCACTGGCCCATGCTGCACTGACCTACCGTTATGGCGAAGAACACCATCCGGTCACGGAGTCGCAAATCCTGATGCCCCGTCGTTGGGAAGATAAAAAAGATGACCTGTGGACAACATTTCAGCGTGTGCAGGAGAATCTGACCAAAGGGGGATTATCGGGTCGCAGCGGCACAGGCAAACGGGCACAAACCCGTGCTATCAATGGTATTGATGGTGACATCAAACTCAATCGGGCGCTGTGGGTCATGGCTGAACAGCTTAAACAGGCAGTGGTGTGACCCAGCCTCACGGCTTCGGTGACGATCGATTTCAACGATCGGTTTCGCGTTATTGATCTGCACAACCCATTATCTTTTCTCTTTACCCATCGATAAAATTGATAGGGTTACCTGTCAGCAAAATGTATTTAAAACAGCGGTCAGGCACAGGCGTTATGCCAATGTTCAGGGAAAACCACCGCCCGTTATCCCCACGATAACGGGTTTTTAATCTAAGAGATGCTGCCTCTCCTGTGTTCTACCTTCACTCACGATTTTAAATATTAAGTCACATTCTTTACCCATTCCATGAGCAGGCTCCCCGGTTTTCCGGAGGGGCCTGTTTTGCTATTTATCCCCATATAAAAAAGGATATTACTCATGAATACCCCAAGCCCAGCTCAGACGGGCACACTAACCGCCACCCGGGTTTCTGATGCGCAACGCATCCATTTCTGGCCAAAATACTTTGGTCAGGTGCCCAAATGGGCGTTGATTGAACCACAGGTTTTTCGTTGGCTGGACCGATTGTGTGAAGACTACCACGGCGACTTTTGGGACTTCTACACCTTGCCCAACGGCGGGGCATTTATGGTCCCGGGCACGGAGCAAGACTAAGTGTTGTTTAACGCACTCAATGGCAATGGGGCCACCGTCAGTCGTGAAGCCGCGGGTATCACTGCCTGCCTGATGGCCTACAGCCACTGTGCCTGCAGCACCGAGAGCGAGACCATGACCGAACACTTCTACTGGCTACGGGAATACGCACTGCACCACCCCGAAAGCCGCGCCATTTTCTCCCTGATTGACTGAGCAACAAGGACCTCTCACCATGAAAATAACGTTATCTCCAACAGTGGCAGAAATGTCACCCGGCGAACAACGCACTATCCGACGTGCCCTGAACCTGCTGGCAAGACAGTTGCGGGAGCCGGGTGTCGCGTTTACCTCCACCCACGTGACCTGCGACTGGCTGCGCCTGCATCTGACCGGGCTCGAGCGCGAAGTCTTCATCGTGCTGTGGCTCGACAATCAAAACCGTCTGCTGGCTCAGGAGACGTTGTTTACCGGCACTATCAACAGTACTACCGTTCACCCACGTGAGTTGGTGAAGTCGGCCATGAAGCACAATGCGGCGAGTGCCGTACTGGCGCACAACCATCCGTCCCAATTGGCCGAGCCCAGTCAGGCCGATCGACAGATCACCGACAGGCTGGTCAACGCGCTGGGCCTGGTTGATGTGAGAGTGCTAGATCATCTGGTTGTTGGCGGTCTGGATATCGTGTCATTTGCTGAACGCGGCTGGTTGCCACATTAATGAAACATCATGGGCTAACCTACCTGCATATTGATGCTTTGCCCGGTTTCGCCACATTCAACGGATGATACCACCGCTCGTCTCCTGACGTAATTCAACGCCATCCATCATGAGAACACCCCCATGAAACCACGTTCCACCCCACCGGGCGCATTGCCCGTACCTGTTATTTATCAACAACTGCTCGCTTTCCTGCTGGAGCACCATTACGGCCTGAGCCTCAACGATACGCCCTATCACGATGAACAGGCGATTGCACAACAGATAGAACAAGGGATTTCAGTCGGCGACACCATCAACACACTGGTTGAGAAATATGCCTTAGTGCGAATTGGTCGTAACGGGTTCAATGCATTGGCGCAGGACCCGATGCTGAGTAAGGGCGATATCGCCCGTGCTCGCCAGGCCGCAGGTCTGTGGCGTGCGCATTTTCCGCCAACGTTGCTGTACCCAACCGAGTCCCTCAATCCTATTCCACAGAGACCGTTAACATGAATAACCACATGACTACTTCCCCAACATGGGGCCTGCAATGTGATATTACGCCGCGGTTGGGGGCCCGACTGGTTCAGGAGGGAACGCATCTGCATTTTCTGAGCGACAGAGCCCACATTGTCGGCACCTTTTCCCTTGAAGCCACTCAGGCTCTTGATGCAGCGTTTCCCGCGCTGATAACCAAACTGGAATCGCAACTGCTGTCCGGTGCGCTGGATCCACGCCGTCAGCAAGGCATTACGGTTCGGCATGGAGAATGGGTCTGTGACGCGGATACGCTGGGCAGTCACGGTTATGTCTATATCTCGGTATATCAGAAACTGGCTTGAACAGCAGACACTGGCACCTGAAACATCCCTCTTCCTCGACGCCAACAACAATAGTTGGCGTTTTGCTTTTATGGAGTTCCTACGATGTCTACTTCACTCAGCACAGTTATCGATGAGCCACAGGTTCTAACCGGCCATACCGATGTGATTTGCTCCACCAGTATTGAACGTATCATCACCGTGCGTAACACCGCGCTGGTGCAGATTGAGGCCCTAATCCACCAGCTTGAGGATATTTCAGCAATAACCAACAGCATTGGTGGTGGAATTGCAAAGGACTGGGCCATGCGACAAGATTTCCGCTGCGGCTGCTGGCTAATGGAGAAAACAGAAACGGCCATGAAAGCGATTATCCGCAATCTCGATCGCGGTATATGGCAAGATCTGATGAAGAAATCGGGCATGCTCAGTTTGATGGACGCCCAGGCCCGTGACCAGTGGTACAGAAACCTTGAGGGAGATAATATTCCTACCATCAGCGAGGAAAGCATTTACAGCACATTTGAGCAGTTGCACCGTGATAAGGATAACGTATTTGAGCGAGGGGTGATTAATGTGTTCAAGTCGCTATCATGGGATTACAAGAGCAACCATCCTTGTAAGTTTGGCAAGAAAATTATCGTCAACAATTTGGTGAGTTACACCCAGTGGGGATTTACCCTGAACCACAGCTACCGGCGGGATCAACTGGCGGATCTTGAACGGATGTTGTTCCTGCTCGAGGGCAAGGCGATCCCGGACAACCGGGGAGATGTGACAACTCGGCTGTATGAACATATGAGTGCCAATCGGCAGACGACGAAAGTTTATGAAGACGATTATTTTGCGATAAAATATTTTATGAAGGGCTCAGCGCATCTGACATTTAGGAAACCTGGGTTGATGGACAAGATGAACGATATCATCGCTAAACATTACCCAAGCGTATTGCCAGAACGGGTATAGGCCAGCGGTGCATGTTAGGTTGTATTAGCTGTGACTTTATCTAACGGTGCCCTCTGGTAGGGCACTATTAAATTTGACCCTCGGATAAGTGCCAGAAGCGGAAGTAGCTAATAGCATTTAGTTGGATAAACGGGGGAGCTGATCAACAGGGTACGCCCCCTCAATCCCAGAACCTTCAGGAAACAGCGATGTATCCGCTCAATGAAACCCTCAGCAAAGCACGACGTCAGGACTGCCGCTGAACTACACGTTGTGGGCAGTGGATTCGGCAACCCACGTCTGAATAAGTTATTTCCTGTTAACTGACGATGCGACTGGTTTGAGCGCATTTTGCTCTAAGCAAAGTGGCTGATACTTGAGTAATCAGGACCATTCCTCATCTTATCACCTGCAAAAAAAAGAATATCTTCAAATATAACAACTTGATAAAAAAGAGTTATTAATATTACCCAGATATCTAGCCATTCAATTAAAAGAGATGGATTGATTGAAAATTGGGCACCATGAAGGTAACTTAATGAATCCTATAATTACATATGGAAACATTAAGACATGTCCAGATGCACAGCGCCAAGACAAGGGCACCGCTCTGCAAGCGCACGAGCAAATTGCCCAGCATGCGGAAGTCGCTTTAGCAGCTACCGCTCCTATTCCACCACTTCCTATTCTCCTGCCGGAGGCAATGGAGGAGGCGGTGGAAGTAACTCTTCCGGACTCAGCAGAAGTAAACCTCGCTGGTCTCCGGCAGGTTCATCCGTGTTATACACACCAAACGAGATCCGCTCTCTTACTCCGATACGTGAAACCGTTGAGACACGAGCAGCACAGCAACCCGATCTTCGCGACGTCTTTCTATGCCACGCATGGGATGACAGGCAAGGCGCGGCAAAGGAATTACATGACTTACTTGAAGCAGCTGGCGTAAAAGTCTGGTTCAGTGAGAAAGATCTCGGACTAGGGGTACCGATGATGCGGGCCATCGATAAGGGACTGGCAAATTCGCGGATCGGACTTGTGTTGGTAACGCCGGCGTTGCTCAACAGGCTTCCCAAAGAAGGCGTTGTGGACAAGGAGCTATCAGCACTTTTAGCGGGTAACCAACTTGTGCCTATCGTGCATAACACAACCTATGAAGAACTTCGTAATGTGAGTCCTTTGCTTGCTTCACGTAGTGGCTTAGACACGGGCGAAGACACCATGGCCGTTGTCGCGTCCAAAATCGCCGAGCTGGCGACCCTGTAGTGGTCTAGTTCGCCAGGAATAATCGACCCGGGTGTAAGAGTGTTCAGGTTTAAACTATCACTAACTACGGCAGGCCTGTGAATCAGGCCTTCCGTCTGTCGAAAAAACGAAGGAAAGAAACTGATATGAATCATGACGGCATCGTGGAGAAAAAAGCTAACCGGGGTAAAAGGTCTCGATTCACCTCTTTTTCACCATTGGTATATACAATTTTTTACCTTATCAACATTATCGTATTCACTTTTATATACTCTTTTTGTTTTAAAAACGACTTTGACCATTCACCCATCAGTTTCGTACAGTCATTATATTTTAGCATCGTGACCATCACAACTTTAGGATATGGTGATATCACACCAAAATTAGACGCCTCTCCATTACTTCTCACCATATCAGCACAAGTGGTTTTTGGTGTTGTATTTATTGGCCTATTTTTGAATGCCATCTCCCACCAATTAAGTGACAGGAAGGACTTTGCCAGACAAGAAGAAGAGAAAGAAACTGAAGAGAAGAACCTTTCTAAACTGCTAACGATTCTTAAGCCAGTGGTCATTGAATTTCTTGGGAGCCTTGCTGAAACCTATAAGGTCACGACAACACAGCATGGTGACACTCTGGTCGCTAATCCTCGGGAACTGTTCAATCAAAGTTACTATGACCAAATTTGCAGGCAAGATTTTTTATCTGATGAAACGAGGTACGGGAAAGGGAGGATGTTATGGGGGAACTACATCGATCAGGAAAACTCAAAATTCAGTTCTGGAATCGATGACTTCCTGAACAAATATGCCACAAAATTGCCTATAGAAATAATTGCGCTGCTAGCTGCATTAAAATTACATCCATTCCTTGAGCACGGTAAAACCGCTCTGAAAATGAGAAGCCTAAATTTACCTAATGGAATGATATTTCCAAAAGTTAACCTGCTTACCATGGAGCACAGCAGTGTAAACATGCCCAATAAACCGAAAACTATTAGTGAGTTTCATGAGGACCTATTGACTTTAATTGATCTCATTAATGGAAAAACTCAGGGTGATGACATGGTGATGAGAATCGATTTGAGAAAAGGAGTAACAGCACCTCCGGTTGGATCAGCGATTGGCGAAATAATTAGTTTTGGACCCGCGTAAATTTAAAGAGGCTAACACGTATTTAACGGCAGAAGTTGCGGTCGATGTCCACGGCTTTTTTCTCTTTTGCGCATGTTCTTCAATAAATGTCTAATCTCCGCTCATACCGGCGATGAGCCCTCCCAGCTCAAGTCGTTTAAAGCACACAGGCTAATCGCCACGTGAATGAACCGTGCATTAGCTTTCAGATCCGAGCCACCAGGCCCGAAACGCAGCTTCTGGCGGTTCGGCGTAGCTTTCCGGTTCGCCGGTTAGCGAAGTCGGGCTGACGACCCGTTAAAGCGGGGAGCCGAAGGAGGCCATACGCATTGTATCATTGGTGACGTTAAAATCAGAATGAATGCATCCGGTAATACAGTGGCAGCACAACAGCCGAAACGACATCTGACCGAGCCTCGATAACGGTGATCAGGCATAACAAACACCTCCCGATCACGCCCCGCAAGCTTCGCCCGGAAAAATTCGCCAGACACCGAAGATGAGTCAAAGGTCGTGCCTGTTGGATAGCGATAATCAATCGCCAGCACCGCCTCGGCAAGAATCTGGCTGTCTTTAGCCATGACGTAATTGCCCTGCGTATCTGGCCTGCTCCCCGTTGACTCAAACAGAACGCTGTTAGCAATGTCCGCTCCTCCCTCTTAGCGGACTATGGTCAAGGTTGTTGGCAATTGGGGGCCAATGATAAAAGCTTTTTGGCCTGCCTAAACCTTGCTTTGATAGCCATATTGATGTTGTACTTATATGGCTCTGTACCCACTTGCGGTGTCTGATTTTTGTACGGATTTTTGTTTGTGGGTATAAGTGCGGGTACAAGCTCTTAGTTTTAAAAATAAATGATATTGATATCAGTAGGTTGTATGATATATGCGAGTCCGGCCTTCGCACTATTAGTATGTAAAGAGACGTCTACGAGCGTCTTTTGTATATCTATAACCCAGTCCCCACGGGGCTTTCTCTCTTTTCAGTCCACCGATGTCAATCTGAGTTACCCCACATCAACCTGCTTGTGTATATGTAGGTTCGATAATGTTTATACTGCCGAGCTTGAAGCTAAAGTTTATAAGCCCACAGATGGCGACGTTATGGTTATGGTTGAAGGAATGCATAGAGAGGTAGATGAGCCATTAAGAACGTAGCTCTGTACGTGCGGCTTATATCCATAAAGCTGAGCGATCCAATGGGGGCTGATTATTTAGATGCCAACCGGGAACGGATGATTAGGCCGTTTGATTTTGCCAAGAAAAATGACCTGTAAAGATCACCGATGGCGGATAATTCTGATTAGTCAGCTGGTTAGCCATCGACAAAAGGGGCGTTAGCCCCAGTAGTTAATTAAGACGGAACTTATTTACGATCTTTATTCGCTTGTGCTAATACAGAGGCTGCTAGCTGCTTTGTCAATGCACAGGAATTTGGGTTATCAAGTGCAACCGATGCTTTATGTTCCATTTCTCCACTTGTCTGATTTGGTGTTCCTCGTTGGGAGAGAGCAGAACCAGCAAGGCTTTTCTGGATTGCAGAAGCGTTAGGGTCATTTAAAGTCTTCGCAGCAACGGAAGCTACATTGCCAGATGTTTGTTTTGTATTTTTACTCATGGCCTGAATCCTTATAAGAGAAGTATTGATGTAGCATATATGGTATCTTGTTTTTATATAGACACAATATATGGTGTTAATCCTAATATTTAGTGGTTAATTTTTCAATAGTAACTCAGACGGTTTACTGGACTAAATTACAGTTAGTAGAATGTTCAGTATTTTATGTTGAAAATATGACTTAAAATGATGTTATTTGGATTTGTTAACTACTTTATTGAGATGAGCGCACAGACTTGAATGTTTGGAGTCATAATTTAAATCTATGAAATGTGATGCTCTAATTGATCCTGGATTATGCAAAATAATTGAGCTATAAATTAAATGTCAGTAAATTATTCATATCTAATACTGACATAGCGTTTAACAGCTTCGACCATCTGGGTTCCCGCTGTAGGTTCTCCAGTCCTTGTCCAATATCGCGTAAATATAACAGCTCTCCAGGCAGGGAGGGAAGGTTATAATACAGAAAATAATACACTAGCTATTAATATAAAATAATATGAGCGTGACGCAAAAATCTTCTTAGTCAATATATTGGATATATGAATATAAAAATAGTGTGCGCATTATGTTTATATAAACGTTACTTATAGTGTATTTTGTAGTGAGAGTACGATAATTAAAGTAGGGGTAATTGAATAATAAATGGTGTTAAAAAGAAATAAAGTAAATTAAATTGCATTTAATTCATTATTTAATATGGCTCTGATCTTTATTCTCATGGAAGAGAGATTGTAAATCCGATGGTCGGTCGGCGGTCAACTCTTCCGACTTGCGACAATACAGAAATATTTATGCTGGACTGGTACTGAAACACGGTATTGAGTGCAGACTTACTGTTGGGGATCTCTCGACAAGCTTGAGCTCAAGCTCATAGTGAGTGGTAAATAAAAACGGAACGGCCAGTTTTTGACTAGGTAGACGGTAAATGAGCATATTAAGCAATAAAATTTATGGATTTTGGGGAGGATGAGCGGCCCCCCTTTGGCAAGTTAGCCTTGCTCTACAGGTGGAGCCGTGAGTTATTGATAGGTTTCTCCGATAAAGCCCTGGTGAGGCGAAATCAGTATTTGCAGACAGAGCAGGCCAAACAGATAACATTCACGAGATAAGTTGGTATTTTTTAGCTCTGTCACATTAAATATAAACACTTAACGCCATTGTGGGAACGGGTGAAAACCACTCTTGTAACACTTTAAGAAAAGTGATATTAAAATCAGTTGGAGTTTATTAATTTGATTGCAATTTGAATTATTAATATAGGAAGGTATGTTACGAAAATGAATATTAACGTCACGGATACGCCAAACCCACAAGACGAAGAGTATGTCATTGATAGTCTTTGGGCTCACAATAATAAAACTGAAGCTGTAGACATTCATCCGCTATTCTTAACGGTTACCAACGACAACGGCAAAATTGTAGCAGGATTGGTTGCCAGAACCTGGTGGGGTGGGCTTGAGGTCCAGTATCTTTGGGTCAGTGATGAATATCGTAAAAGTGGCTATGGTCGCCAATTAATGGAAAAAGCAGAAGAAGAAGCCATAAAACGCGGTTGTCATATGGCTTATGTAGATACTTTCGATTTCCAGGCCAGAGGTTTTTATGAAAAGTTAGGCTATCGTGTCTATGGCGATTTAGGTGGATATGCCAAAAAACATACTCGGCACTATCTGGCAAAAGAAATTTAACCGGTTTTAATCGGCGAGGTCGTAATGGATTTGCCCGATAAAAATAATGAAATTTATTTCAAGGGCCTTATTGCCATGATGGAGCACCTCAGTGAGCCATGGGGCATTAAAGATCTCAATTCCCGCCATATCTATATGAACAAGGCAGCCTATCTTTATACCAATACACCATTGAACTTTGAGATAGAGGGGAAGCTGGACGATGAGTTTCCTGCTAACTGGGCTGAATTTTCTCCCGAGTTTATGGAGCATGATAAGAGAACCGAAGAGTCACAAGATCGGGTTACTGTCATAGAAACACATTATTGGTATGGTAAAGATACTCTGACCCCCTTTATCAGTGAAAAACTGCCTATTTATAATGATAAAAAAGAAGTCATTGGTGTTATGTGGAGTGCCAAACCGCTTAATACGTTATCTCCACTCAAATACATAAACCAACAAAAACCAAGCGTCCTGACCACCGAAATTAATAGTAAGACTTTTACCCGCGCTGAGCTTGACGTTATATTTTTAATGTTGCAAAGACTTTCTGTTAAAGAGATCGCTAAGATATATAATATCAGCACTAAAACAATAGAAAACAGAATATATACTATTTATCAAAAATCTGATGTCCACACGTTGCAACAGTTTGAGGAGTTTTGCAAATTTGCACATTTGGATAATTATATTCCGGATCGACTGGTAGCAAAAGGAATCCAGTTTATCTGAACTACAAGGGTGCACTTTATCGTGATCAAAATTGAAGACTATCCATTAAGCCGCGTGCCACAGGATAAAAGGGTTTCATTTTTAAGCGTTGCCATCGTTCACATGGGTATGCTGACCGCGCTGGATCAATTTATGCTGGGGGCGGTGCTGGGTAACTCCATGACACTGACTGATGCATTCACCGCAATCCTTATTGGCAGCATAATATTTGGTGTGGTGACCTACGGTCTTGGGCTGGCCGGTATGCGTGAAGGGATCTCCGGTAGCCTGTTGGCTCGCTGGTGTGGCTTTGGTCGCTTAGGCTCAGTACTGATCGGGATTGTGGTGGCCGTGAGTTTATTGGGTTGGTTTGGTATACAAAACGCTATTTTTGCCAAATCGCTTGATTTCGCGCTGGGTAATAAACTGGGATTCGGATTCGCGGCAGCTTTATCGGGTAGCCTGCTGACTATCTTGGTGGCATTTGGTTTTAAGGCATTGCGCATCGCCGCACGTATTGCGGTTCCGATGTTTATTTTGCTGGTGGCTTATATCTCTATTAGTACGCTGTCCGGGCATAATTTGCATGAAATTATGCAGTTGATACCACCGGGTGATCCTCTGTCTATCAGCGCAGGTATCACTATCGTTGTCGGGGGCGCTATCGTGGCAAGCTTGATGACCCCTGACCTAACGCGTTATTCCAAAAATGGGAAGCATGTGTTGGGTGTGACGATTTTCACCATTGTGGCCGGGGAGTTCGTGGTCAATGGCCTGGCTATCTTGATTGCTAAAACGCTCGGAACGGCTGATGTGGTGACTATTATGTCTCAGGCCGCGGGTGGTGCAGGCTTGCTGGTGGTGGTGTTCTCAACATTAAGAGTTAATGACCTTAATCTGTACTCTTCGTCCCTCGGTATCGTCAATGCGGTCGAGGGGCTGACCGGGAAAAAACTGAAATACACCTTAACCACGTTAGTTATCGGCGTGCTGGGTACGACACTTTCCGTGTTAGGGATTTTGGATCGGTTTGTGGATTTCCTTACGGTGCTAGGCGTGGTATTCCCGCCGATTATCGGCATCATGCTGGTGGACTATTTTGTGTTGCGCTCTCATCGCAATATTCTGGATAAGAGTCGACTGGAAGGGAAACTCCCTGACGAAACCCAAACACCAGTTATCGGTTGGGTTGCCATTATTGCCAGTATTGTCGGCAGTGTTATCGGATTGGTGACTGAGTGGGGGATTCCAACCATTAACTCGCTGGTTGCCGCCAGCTTGATATATTGGCTATTCAAAGTGGCAGTCAGTCGTAATCAAAAAAGTATTGAATCAGAAAAAGCGATTTAACGGTATTCTGAATACTCCTCGCAGTGCGGGGAGTATTTGGAAATCCATTCATTACCTGCTCGCGTTCAAACTACTGATACAGCCTCGGTAAACTTTCAATCTACCTTGCTATTCCATCTGATTCTTTTTGAGGATACTTTGCCGTTGCTAGCTCTGGCCTATGCTTCTTTCTACTATCGCCATAATCAACTCAAATAGCTCAGATTTTGCCTGTGAGGCGGTGATTTCGCCGCTAGCAGCAGAACACGATAACCCTTCTGCTGCACCTAGCAATGCCCATAGGCTGGCATCTGAAATCAGATTCCCTTTAGCATAGGGCGCGAGTATATTCCGGCATTTGTGGATGTACGCCTTAGAATATTCACGTTTCATCTCATCCAGCTCAGGCGTGCCTTTTAATGCTGCAATGACCCCAGAGATTTCCTGCCCCTGAAGCAGGACACAGTCAATATATGATGAGGCGGTCACGGTGGCGATAGCAGTGAGTGTTGGCTCGCATTGCGCAATGGCCGCATCCATCAATGTGGTTTGGCGGCTATCAAACTCTTTATAAAGTTCGGCAAAAAGTCCAGCTCGGGTGCCGAAATGGTCATAAACCACCGGTTTAGTGACGCCGGAGCGCTCAGCAAGGCGGCCTAGCGTCAGGGCTTCAGTGCCTTCTTCCCGCACCAGTTGCCATGCTGTATTCATTAATTGGTGGTAACGCTCTTCACGCGATAGGCGAAGTCGTGACGATACATTCTTTTTGCTAGTTGACATGCTTATATACCAAAGGTAACTTACCAACAGTAACTTACTAATGGTATATAGATTACGCCAACGGCATTTTAATGGCAATCAGGAGTCAGATTATGCATTCACTTATCGTTACCTCACATCCGCTTCATGAATCACTCACTAACAGTGTTGCACGACAGATTGCAGCGGGGTTGGTTGCATCGGATTCTACACACACTTATGAGATTGCCGATATTGCTACCGAAGGTTTTGACCCAAGGTTTACCGCAGTGGATATTGCTGCTTTTAATCGGCAAGCTTCGCTGGCGGATGATGTGCTGGCGGAGCAACAGAGGATTGAGCGAGCAGATGCGCTGGTATTAGTGTTCCCAATTTACTGGTGGTCGATGCCCGCATTGTTAAAAGGATGGATTGATCGCGTGTTTTCCAATGGCTGGGCCTATGATGACGCGGGGGAGTTGATCAAAAAGCTGACGCATCTGCCAGTACATATCATTGGAATCGGTGCGGCCGCGCATAAGACTTATATCAATCATGGCTTTGCCGAAGCGATGAAAATACAGATTGAGCACGGTATTTTCAATTTCTGCGGTGCACCGGTGATGAGTTCAACCGTGTTACTGCTGCCAGACTTAGGTGGCCCTGGTCCGGTACTTGAAGCCGCATATAATATGGGTACCAATATCTTTGCCTGCGAGACAGCAGCAGGATGATGGCCTGAAAGTTAGTGATTCCACTTCCGTTTATCCTCCATGGAGAAGTGGAATCAACTAGATTTAATTACGCAATTGGCAACGTTTTTCGCGTTTTTTTAGGCTTCAGATAACGTGAAGGCCAGATCTCCGCAGGATGTAATTCCAGCACCTGTGCAATCAAGTTTTCGCCCTTCGGCCAATGGCGCAACAGCGTATTCGCCAGCGTTGAAGAGGCCAGCCCTGACTCTCGGGAAAGTGCCGCCATCGTTGTACCGCGTTTTTTCAAACCCGCGATAATATCTGCCGGATGCCAGTCTTGTTTATCCATAATGTTTAATCCTCCATGTGATGTGTTCGAGTAATTATCCTATCCGCGTAAAAATATCCCAAAACAGGATATTTTTGGGGTATGGATTGTTGTGGTTAATTTAGATTTTGTATGGTTATCCGAGTTAGGGCTGAAGATATATTGGGGAGGATAGGGTACCCATACCCCACAACACCTGGCATAGTTAACGCATTCAATAAAATGACTCACTAATTTTGGGTGACGATGCATGGCGGCGGTAAATCACTGGACGCGGGATCAATTGTTAGTTGCTTTTACACTGTATAGCCAAATTCCCTTTGGCAAATTGCATTCCAGAAATCCCGATATTATTCATTACGCCGCGTTAATTGGCAGAACCCCTTCGGCACTCGCGATGAAGTTGGTCAATTTAGCCAGTCTGGACCCTTTTATTACTGACTCAGGCCGCAGTGGTTTAACGAGTGTCTCTAAGGCCGACCGAGCTTTATGGCTGGAATTGAATGAGAATGCTGAAGTTTTTGAATTGCAATGCCAACAGGCGATGAGTGAGTTAGAAAAGCCGATTACCCAACTATTTGATAGTAATATTAAAGTTGATAATAGTATTAACGCTGACAGTGGTATTAAAGACTTTAGTGGCGGCGAAAGAACTACGATTATTAAAGCTAGGGTCGGTCAGCAATTATTTCGTAAAAATGTACTGCACATCTATGACAATCGTTGCTGTATTACTGAACTAGAAGTACCTGCATTACTCGTTGCCAGCCATATTCGCCCATGGAGTCACGGCGCTGAACATCGGCTTAATCCCAGTAATGGTCTGTGCCTTTCAAGCTTGCACGACCGGGCCTTTGATCAGGGATTAATCACCTTTAATGAGCATCTGGAAATGGTGTTATCCCCTCTGATCAAAAAACTCAAAAGCAGTATCAGTGAAGATAATTTCGCTAAATATGAAGGGCGGAAGCTGCGTTTACCGGTTAAGTTTTCCCCCGATGAAGGGCAGATGGCGTATCACCGCCAGAATATCTTCATAAAATAGAGCATGCTGACAAAGTGAAATGAAGGGGATACTTACTGTTGGGGCAATAGTGGCGTAAGCCACCGTGCACTCTGAGTGCGGTAAACCCTTCATTCACTGCGCCAGGAATCGCGTTGTTATAAACCTCAGTGTGTCAGGTTTATTTCAACAAGAACGACTGACCCTGTTTCAGCACTAAATCACAGGCTTTGGTTTTGATTTTTTCAGTGATTTGCTCACTGCCCAGATCGTTCAAATTCAAACTCTTACCTTCACCGGTTTTCAGTAATCCGCCTAAACCTTCCTGATAGTCCTGGCTCTTGGCATTTTCGGTACTGGTGATACCCAGTTTACTCATCAATTGGTCTTTAATCGCCGAAGTGCCATTGGCCGACAGTACATTATTTTGTACGCAATATTGCAATATACCGGCAGCATTGGTCATGGTGCTGGCACTTAGCCCTTTATCGCCACCATTGAGTAAGCCGGTCAATGACGACAATGAAGATGAGCTATCACCCGATTTACTGTATTGGTCAGCAGCACTTTTTACTGAATCCAATAGGCTATTGGCGTGAACGGTAGCCGTCAGCAGCGTGGTAGAAAAAGCCAAAGCCAGCGCCAGGCGATAAGTGGTGTTCATAGAAACTCCTGTTTTACAGCGGCCTCACTGCCATGAGGCCGTGATACCACCAGAAAGACTGCTAATTATTTTCTTCGGCGCTAAGAATAACGCAAAGGAGACATTTTGCTGATAGGTGTTATCTGATAACGCGGCAACTTGCTGAATTACCACGGGCTTCATATCGCGTTTAAATTCCCCCTCTTAATGCCCATACCTTAGGCGCAAAACCTCCGGGTAAGGGTCAAAATAGCGCTGCTGGGCAAGATAGCTGTCGGGATATTCAGCTAAATAATGTTTGAGCAGGGTAATGGGGGCAAGCAGTGGCTGACTGCCTTGACGATAACGCAAAATCAGTTGTGCCAGCTCACTGCGTTGCCGGGGGCTGAGTTGGTTGCTGAAATAGCCTTGGACATGCTGCAAGACATTGGTGTGACCACGGCGCGAGGAGTGTTGGCTCATCAGGGCCATCAGCCGGTTACGGTATTCAAAAGCACATTCATTAATTGAAGGCCATTGGTCGATAGCCGCAACGAAACGCCCTAATTCACGGTAGGCAGGTTGCGAATGAGCTAGTAATAACAATTTATAGCGGCTATGGAAAGCGATCAGCCGGGCGCGGCTCATGCCTTGTTGCCATAGCTGATTAAACTCATGTAAGGCATAGATTCGTGCCACAAAATTCTCTTTCAGCTCAGGGTCACACAGGCGGCCATCTTCCTCAATGGGGAGCCACGGTAGTTGGCGCATTAATTCTTGAGTGAAAATACCAGTACCACTTTTGCGGTTATTTTTGCCATCGGTTTCATACACCCGCACTCGCTCCATGCCGCAGCTAGGGGATTTGGCGCAAACCACATAGCCGCTTAAATGCTGCAATCCCGCAATTCTTTTCGCGGAGAAGTCCTGCATGGCGCGGGTCAGGTCGGTTTCTGGTTGGTTACTAAAGCTGAGACGAATATCATCAGCGCCTGCTTTAACCAAGCGCAGCGCTGGGCGGGGCGAAGGCAGCCCGATTGCCATCTCAGGGCAGATCGGCTCAAAATGAACAAAAGGGGCCAACTCGTCCACGGCAAATGTTAGACGTTTATGCCCGCCATCGAAACGTACTTTCTCACCTAACAGGCAAGCGCTGATGCCGACGGCGATTTTGTCTGACATGGTTTTGCCTCATGATTTATCGTGATTACACTTATCTACTTTCATTATAGTTAAGGTCTAAGCATTTCCGGTACTGGTGATGATCAGTTTACTCATTAAGCATTTTGTTGATAGGTGTCATCTTATAACGCGGAATATTTGATTGTGACTAACCCAATAAATCGGGGCCAATAATCCTATAATTATCAGCCCCGGAGTAATACGAGTCAGTTTTTACCCTTCATTAGCGGCTGGCTTTGATTGGCGGAATTTACGTACTACTCGCAGGATTGGCGGCAGCACCAACACCACCACGGCCAGTATTAGCAAGCTTTTTGCAATAGGGCTCGACCACAAAATAGTGTAATTGCCATTGCTAATGGACAGTGCACGGCGCAGGTTTTGCTCCAGCATTTCGCCCAGAACAAAGCCTAAAATCAGCGGGGACATGGGGAAGTTCATTTTTCTCAGCAGATAGCCAAAGATACCCAATCCAACCATGAGCATCAGGTCGAAAGTGGTGCTGTGCACCGCATACACCCCCACCGCAGAGACTGCTGCAATGGCGGGGACCAGGAACCATAACGGAATGGTTAACATGCGGGTGAAGAAGCCAACCAGAGGTAGGTTCATCAGCAGTAATATAACGTTGGCTATCAACAGCGAGGCAATTAACCCCCAGACAATATCCGGTTGCTCGGTGAACATCGCAGGCCCCGGTGTGATGTTATACAGGGTCAATGCTCCCATCATTACCGCCGTAGTGCCTGAGCCTGGAACGCCCAGAGTGAGCATCGGAATAAAAGATCCACAGGCAGAAGCATTATTCGCCGCTTCAGGTGCGGCAACACCACGAATATCCCCTTTACCAAAACTATCGCTGTTACCACTGATGCGCTTTTCGGTCATGTAGGTCAGCGCACTGGCGATGGTTGCCCCTGCGCCCGGCAAAATCCCAACAAAGAAACCGATCACTGAAGATCGCAGTGTTGGCCCAACACATTCTGCCGCCTCTTTGCGGTTGAACATCAGGCGACCGGTTTTACGCACCAGTTTCTGGCCGGTACTGGTACTTTCCAGCATCAACAAGATCTCACTGACCGAGAACAAGCCGATCACCACCACGATAAATTGAATTCCATCAGAGAGGTGGACACTATCAAAGGTGAAGCGATAAACGCCGGTGTTTGCATCAACGCCTACTGTCGCCAACCCCAAGCCGATTAAGGCGGCGAGCAGTGATTTCAAGGGATTTTGGCTCATCATGCTGCCAAGGCAGGCGATAGCGAAGACCATTAACGCGAAATACTCCGAGGGTCCGAATGCCAGTGACCACTGTGCCAGTAGCGGTGCAAACAGAATGATCCCACCAATAGCCAAGAGTGAACCAACAAATGAGCTAACTGCTGAAATGGATAGCGCTACACCGGCACGGCCCTGCTGCGCCATTGGATAACCATCAAGGGCGGTCATGATAGCCGCGGCATCACCGGGGACATTAAGTAATATGGATGAGATGCGCCCACCATATTCACAACCGATATAAACCGTAGCCAGCAAGATCAGGGCAGACTCGGCGGGCAGTTTTAGGGCAAAAGCGAGTGGCAGCAAAATGGCCACGCCGTTGATCGGCCCCAGTCCTGGGAGTAAGCCAACAATGGTACCGATAAAGCAGCCTATCAGGGCAATCATCAGGTTTTGTGGTGTTAATGCCACCTCAAATCCTTGCGATAAATACATCCAAGTTTCCATCACAGCCTCGTTAGTTCAGCCAAACGCCAAGTGGTAGGGTGACATCAAGTAAATAGTCAAAGGCATAGAATAATGACGCGCCCAGGACCACGCCGGACAGCGCAGCGACCCATATTTTTGCCTCAAATAACAATGCGATGCTAAATGTTAGCAGGGCTGTCGCCAGCGGGAATCCAAGCGACTCAAACCCCCAGGCATAGAGCACCAGCGTAATCACCATCACCAACAGGCGATGCAATACTTTGGCGTGCGGCCATGCGATAACATCTGGTTTACGCAGCAGCAATAGCACCGCGCACAGTGTCATTAACGCCAGAATTGCCATCGGGAAAGGGCGCGGGCCTAGCGGCTCATAACTGTATTCGCTTTGAATTCCCCAGCCGATAAATAAGCCGCTGATACAGAGTAGGATCCAGATACTGGCAAAAATACGATCGCTCATGATCTTTCTCCTTAATTATTTGGCCAGCCCGAATGCTTTAGCTTGTTCACGATATTGTTCAATCTGTTTTTTGACATACACATCCAGCTCTTTGCCGGTCAGGTTGAACTCAAATAAGCCGCGTAATTCGCGCTGTTTTTTGAACTCGTCAGTTTGTACCAAGGTGTTAAAGGTCTCCGTCCACCATTGATATTCGGCATCACTGACCTTCGGCCCGAGATAGAAACCACGAATAATCGGCCACACTAAATTGAAGCCTTGTTCTTTAGCCGTAGGAATATTAGCCAGTTGGCCAGGCAGGCGTTGTTCTGCATAAACAGCCAATATCCGTAGTTTGTCGCCTGCCAGATAGGGCACCATTTCACTTAAGTCCCCGGACACCGCCTGAATATGGTTACCTAACAATGCGGTAACCGGTTCACCGCCACCCTCAAAGGCCACATAGCGCATTTTATGGGGATCGACGCCCACCTCACGGGCCAGTAACGCCGTTTTCATCCAGTCCTGGCTGCCAATCGAGGCACCGGCCCCGAATACCACGCTGTTAGGATCTTGTTTAAAGGCATCCATCAGATCTGTTAGCGTTTTATAGGGAGAGTCAGCCCGCACGGCGATCATGCCGTAATCAGTGCCAACGGCCGCCAACCACTTCACATCGTCAGGGCTATAACGGCCAAATTTATTTTGTGCCAGATTAAGTAAAGAGCCGCCGGAGAACGCGACCACGGTGCCAAACTCTGCTGGCCGTTGCGCCACGATGGCGTTATAGGCAACCGCTCCGACACCTCCTGGCATATAGCTGACCCGCATTGGGCGATCAATTGCTTTAGTCTCTTGCAGGGAAACCTGAATCAATTTACAGGTAAGATCAAAGCCGCCGCCGGGTTTGGCCGGCGCAATACATTCTGTTCTGCCAGGTGCCTCGATAGCCTGTGCCATTTGTGCTGTCAGTATCAGAATCGAGGCGGCTAAAGTGCGGGTAATTATCCTTTTCATCTTATTCCCTCATTATTTTCGTCTAAATTGTGAGCCTTCCCGCGATTGCGAGGTTGCTGAATTGTTAATAGATTAACCTTTCAGTTACCTTTCAATGGGAAGGAAAAAGTACAGGATGTGATATGCGTCTCTTGTTGGTAGAGGATCACCCCGAGTTATCTCACTGGTTACAGAAAGCATTGACTCATGCGGGCTTCGCTGTGGATGTGGCAAATGATGGTGTTGCCGCCGATCATTTGCTGCAAAACGAAAATTACGCGCTGGTGGTATTGGATGTGGCGTTGCCACGTTTGAACGGGTTAGATTTGCTGGCCCGGCTACGTAAGCGTGGGCAAACGCTGCCGGTGCTGTTGTTGACCGCCAGAACGGAAGTGGCAGACCGGGTGAAAGGGCTGAACTTGGGGGCGGATGACTATTTGACGAAACCGTTTGAACTGGATGAACTGGAGGCGCGGATACGTGCTCTATTACGGCGTAGTGTCGGTGGAACCGGGCAGGCGGTGCAATTTGGTGAGTTGACCTATCACGACGAAGGTTACTTTCTGTTAGCGGATAAGCCACTGGCGCTGACACCGCGGGAATCGGCAGTATTAACCTCACTGATGCATCGCCGGGGTAGGCCAGTTGCCAAACAACAACTGTTTGAGCAGGTATTTACCTTATCCGATGATGCCAATCCAGAAAGTATTGAACTGTATGTGCATCGGGTGCGTAAAAAGCTGCATGGCAGTAATGTCTCTATCCAGACTTTACGCGGTTTAGGTTACAGCCTGGAATGCACTAATGGCATGCTCTAACACTACTGTGCCACGATGGTTTAAAGCCCCACGTTCGCTGTTTCATCAATTGCTGCTGTTTTTTGGTGTCCCACTACTGATTTTGGGCGGGATCTCTATTTATACCCATTATATCAGTGCGATGAATGCGGCTACGTTAGCTTATGACCGCACGTTATTAGCCTCTGCCCGGACGGTCGCGGAGCGGTTGGTTGTTCGTCATGGGCAGCTAGAGGTTGATGTCCCTTATATTGTCCTCGATAGTTTTGAGCGCAATATGAATGATCAGCTTTACTATCAGGTGATTACGCCAGAGGGGAAAAGTATAGCTGGCTACAATGATTTACCGCCTTTCCCGCTGAATACGCCACGATCCCTTCTCTACCCTGCATTGGTACATTTTTATGATGCCGAGTACCGAGGCAAACCAATACGTGTGGCTGCGCTTTATCAACCGGTTAATGAGTCTGGTGTTATGGGGATGGCGATGGTGCTGGTGGCTGAAACGCTAGCATCCCGCCATGATCTGGCACAGCAGATCATGATATCGGCAGTCTTGACCCAAGGTACGCTGGTGCTCTTGACGCTGGTAATGGCGTATATCTTACTCAAAGGTATTCTCAAGCCATTACGTAAGCTATCAGGCTTGATGCTGCGGCGTGATCCCGGTGAACTGACCCCGCTCCCCAAAGTGTTGCCATGGTCAGAAATGGAACCGTTGTTATTGGCCTTTGATCGCTACATCGAGCGTTTACGGGAAATGGTGGCACGTCAGGGGCGCTTTAGTGCTGATGCCTCTCATCAATTGCGTACACCGTTAACGGTGTTGAAAACGCAGGTGGCGGTGGCGCTGGCCAGTGACTCCCCACAACAATGGCGTGAAAGCCTATTGGCGATGCGCGGGACACTGGATCACACCGTTTCCCTGACGGATCGGTTATTGCAGTTATCACGGATGAAAGTACACGAGCGCAGACTACAACCGGTTAATCTCGGCCCACTATTACGCGACGCGTGTTTTGCACACCTTGCTCAAGCCCGCAGCAAGCAGATTGATCTGGGCTATGAGGGGGTGTCTGAGTGCTGGATCGAGGGGGATGCCTTATTGCTGACTGAACTGTGCGACAACCTGCTGGACAACGCGTTGAAATACACACCAAAGCAGGGCGTGGTGACGGTACGGTTGGTTATAGGCGGTGACACAGGGCGCTGTTGGTTAGAAATAGAAGACAGTGGCCCTGGTATTGCACAAGATGAAGCTGCGCAAGCGCTGATGCCATTCCACCGGTTGGATAATGTGGGTGAGCAGCAAGGGGCGGGGCTGGGGTTAGCATTGGTAAAAGACATTACGACCTACCATAAAACCCGCCCAGAGTTATTGCACAGTGAGTTACTAGGCGGTTTATGGGTGCGGATAAGTTTTAGCGTGTGCGCGTGATGTGGCTCAGTCGCTAAATTTGCCATGCGGCTCCAACATGCGGGCAGCGTAGGAAATCGGCTGCCCGTGTCGGCTAAGGCATCAGGCCGATAAATACTGTTTTCTTGCGTGGGCCGGTCATCAATCCCTCCAGTTGTTCGACACACTTCAGGTAATGGGGGGTTTGCTTATGTGCCGCCACCGCAGCTTCATCGGTATAAGCCTCATAGATATAAAAACGGGTTGGGATCGTCTCGTCCCTTAGCACATCAAAACGCAAGTTCCCCGCCTCGCGGATAGAACCCTGATGATTGGCGCGAAAAACCTCAATAAACTGCTCAACTTTGTCATCTTTCACATTAATTTCGACGAGAGTCACGTGCATATTTGTCTCCTGATTACCAAAGGTCTCCTTATTACCGAAAACCTCCTTGTCACGGCTTACCAGTCACTGACTGGCAGCGATGCCCACTCAACCTTTTTCATCTAAGAACAGCTTATAGGCTGTTTGTGCATTTTCATTTTTATGTACCACTGCATGAACCGCTTTCAGCATGGCAATTGGGGCTTCTGACTGGAAGATATTGCGCCCCATATCTACACCTGACGCTCCCTGATCAATGGCTTGATAGCACATTTCCAATGCATCGCGTTCTGGTAGTTTTTTACCACCGGCAATGACGATAGGCACTGGACAACCGGCAGCGATACGTTCAAATCCACTGTCGACATAATAGGTTTTGATCACCTGTGCGCCCATCTCAGCGGCAATTCGGGTGGCCAGAGAGAAGTAGCGCTGGTCGCGAGCCATGTCTTTACCGACGCCAGTCACGGCCATGGTAGGCATGCCGTAGCGCATTCCCTGATCAACTAATTGAATGATATTTTTAATCGACTGATGCTCGTGTTCAGTGCCGATATAGACTTGTGCCGCCACGGCGCAGGAGTTGAGCCGCAATGCATCTTCCATTGCCACCGCCACCGCTTCGTTGGATAAATCAGTCAGAATCGAGTTGGCACCAGATGCGCGCAGTACCACCGGGCGATTGGCCGACGCGGGGACGATACTGCGCAAAATGCCACGGGTACACATTAGGACATCGGCATATTCAAACAGCGGGGCGATATTGATATCAATCCGCTCCAGGCCCGTGGTCGGCCCCTGAAAATAACCGTGATCAAATGCCAGCATTACCGTGCGATTGGTTTTCGGATTGAAAATTCGCGCCAGCCGGGATTGCATCCCCCAATCCAGTGAACCCGAGCCTTTCAGTGTAAAGGCAGGATTTATCTGCGGCACGCCAATACCGAAATCTTTACCGTCTTTAATATCGTCTAAATCAGCCATCTGTTATTACTCCCTTAGTCCTGTTCCGGCCCGCCGGTGGACGGGCCGCCGAGATTAAAAATCGTATTTGTCGATGTTTTCTTTAGTGAAAATGACCCGCTGTGGCAGTAACACAATGCCGCTGCCTTTAGCCTCATGGTCATAGCCCTGAATGCTATTCGGTGCCACTTCAACCACGCCAATGTTCGGGATATCAATTTTATCGCCGACATTCAGGTCGCCTTTTTTCAGCATTTCATTGGCGACATAAACTGAAATCTTGCCTTGATTAACCACATCCCACAGACCGAATTCCTTGACCGTGCCGCGCTGAACATAAGGGCGCATCACGTTTGGAGTACTGAAGCCGACGATCGCCACATTGTCGCGTTTCAGGTTTTCTGCTGCTTGTGCCGCAGCGGGCAGGGCGTTGGCATCTGGGGCAATAATGGCATCCAGATCGCTATAAGCTTTTAAGATGCCTTCTGCGGTTTGCAGTGATTTTGTGGCATCGTTATAGCCGAACTGGGTGGTGACCACTTCCCAACCGGGGTGATCTTGTTGGATTTTTTTCTTCGCTTCATTGACCCATTGGTTCTGATCGGTAACCGTCGGGCTGGAATAGAAGAAGGCGACCTTGGCTTTATCTTTTTTCACTTGATTCGCGGCCATATCGACCAGCATCGAACCCAATTGATTTGGGGTACCTTGGTTGATGTAAACCGAGCGACATTCTGGTTTGGTATCAGAGTCCCAGGTCAAGATTTTGACGCCCCGTTGCATCGCGCGTTTTAACGCAGGGCACAGTCCATCCGGTGAGACTGCCGAAACCACAATGGCGTTGTAACCCTGATTGACGAAGTTATTGATTAACTGAACCTGGCCGGAAACACTCGGTTCTGTCGGGCCATCGTAGGTCACATCCACACCCAGCTCTTTACCGGCATCAACGGCACCTTTACCGCCGCTGGTGAAGAAGCCGACCCCAACCAGTTTCGGGATAAATGCGATGCGTTCTGCCGCTTGAGCAGTAGTGATACAGGCAAATCCAAGGGCACAAACCAGTGCCAGCTTTTTTAATCTTTGTGTTTTCATTGCTATCTCCGAAGAAGCTAGGGGTAGAGGTGTTGGCAATTTCACTACAAAAGAAAACAGGTATTAACTTAGGGTGTGTCTGCTGCGACGACGTTGCAGCCATTCATGAATCAGATGTCGGTGCAGGCTGATAGAGCGCCCAACCACCACCAGAATCAGTAATGCACCGGACAACGCACTCGATATCTGGTTTGGTGTGCCAATCATTTGCAAACCTTGCTGTAAGTAACCCACCAGTAATATCGCCAGTGCCGTCCCTAGGATGGAGCCAGAGCCGCCGTAGATGTTAGCGCCCCCCAGTACCACTGCGGTGATGGCTGGCATCAGGAACGAAGCCCCCAAATCAGAGCGTGCCGAACCGAAATAAGAGACCAATAGGACCGCGGCAATCGCAGACGCCACACCCGTCAGGGCATACAGGATGCATAAGGTACGCGCGACGGGCAGGGCGCTGTAACGGGCCACCCGACTGTTTTGCCCGATAAGGAATACGTTGCGGCCGCTATGAGTGCGGTGCATCAGTAGCCAGAACAGCAGCACGCAGACCATAAAGATAACCAGTGGGACGGGCAGGCCGAACAACGTTTGGTTGGCAAAATCGGTAAAGGCTGTTGGGAAACCGCCAATGCCCTCATAACCGGTCGCGCCGGAAATGCCGGACAACAGCAAGGCGCTGCCGCCGAACAGGTACATGGTGCCTAGAGTTATGACCAACGGGTTGACGCCGGTATACAGAATCAGCCCGGCATTAATCAAACCGCATAACGCGCCAACCACCAGTGTCAGCGGGATCGCGACACTCATGGGGACGCCAGCTTGAAACATCACGCCTAGGAATATGGAGCACAATCCGATAGTTGAACCGAATGAGATGTCAATTCCGCCACTGACAATCACCATGGTCAGCGGCAAAGCTACAATGCCGATGCAGATGAAATCACTGGTACTGAACAGCAATACGTTGATATCCAGCATGCGAGAATTCGATAAACCAAACAGCAGGATTTCCAGCACTAACAGTGCAGCCAAGGCCAGTTCCCATCCATAACGGCGATATATATTCATCGCGCCACCTCTTTTTATACCCTTCATCTTTCAAATTGCAGGTGTGTTACCTACTCTCGTTTAGCCGAATCACTTACCACTGTATGCTCATCGGGATTCTCTCGTTTGCCGCCTTCCTGCATCATGAAATCTATTGGGTATAACGTTTTTCTTCTTATCCGAAGTTGTCGACTTACCAGAAACTGCCGGGCGAGCATTAAAGCGAGCATATTTCTGCTGGCGGATATTGCGCTCAATGGCACAGCGCAGGCGGCCATCGAACACCAGCACACCCAGCAACACCAGTCCGGCAATAAAGTCATTCCACCAAGCAGGCAGGCGCAGTAGCACCAGCACGCTGTCGATTTGTGTTAATAGGTAAGCCCCCAGAATGGCCCCAAGAATGGTGCCGGTACCACCGAGCAGGCTGATCCCACCGAGAACACAGGCGGCGATGGCTTTCATCTCTAACCCACTGCCCGTCTGATTAGGGATAAAGCCAATTTGGGAGGCGAAGACGATCCCTGCCAGCGCGGCCATCACCCCATTCATTGAGAAGGCAAAAATACGAATACTGTCGGTGCGGATCCCCAGTTGGCGTGCACCCTGCAAGTTATCGCCGGTAGCATAGAAACTGCGGCCAAAGGCGGTTTTACCTAGCAACAAGGCCATAGCTACAATCAGCAGCATAATTAGCCAGCCGATAGGAGAGATAGAAAACAGAATGGGGGTGGATAAACTTTTCAAGTCTGCTGGCAGCCCTTCTATCCATTTCCCGCCGGTTATCAATAGCATCAGGCCGCGATACAACCCCAGCGTACCCAGGGTGGCGACAATCGCCGGGATGCGCAGCCAGGTAACCAAAATGCCATTAAAGAAGCCCGTCACCATGCCGACCAGCAGAGCAAACAGGCAGGAGATTGCCAGCCCGAAACCAGCATTGAGCGCCATACCCACAGTGACGGCACATAAGCCGGTAATGGAGCCGACGGACACATCGATATTGCGGGTTAGCATCACCATGGTGGCGCCGATGGCTAACAGGATCAGGATCTGTGCGCTGCTGAAAATCATGGTGAAGGTTTGCAAGGTGAAGTAATTACTGTCGATCACACCAAGCAAGGCAAATAAAGCCAAAATCGCCAGCAGTGCGGTACCTTCACGATTGTTTTGAATAAATTGATAGCTTTGAATAAATTTCAACATGATGCGCCCTCGCTTTCAGCAGATTGGCGCGCATCGGTATTATGTTCACCAAAGGCCAGATGCATAATGGTATCGACATTCATTTCCGCCCCACTGACTGCGCCACTGATTTCACCTTGATGCATGACCAACACCCGGGAAGCCATCTGCACTACTTCTTCCAGATCTGACGAGATAAAAATGATCGCCACATGCTGAGAGGCAATACTGCGGATCAATTGATAAATATCGCTGCGCGCTGATACATCTACGCCACGAGTAGGTTCATCAATAATCAGTAGCAACGGATTGGCTTCAAGGCATTTCGCAATCAACAGCTTTTGTTGATTGCCACCAGACAAGGTGCGCACGGGTTGCTCAAGGTGGCTGAACTTAATGTTTAGTGCCCGCCGATAGCGTTCCAGAATGGCGGCTTCCTGTGCCGGATGTGTCCATAACCCCTGATTACCCTGGGTGAGCGAGCAGACATTCCAACTGAGCGGAGCATCCAGATAGAGGCCGGAGGCTTGGCGGTCTTCCGGCAGATAAACCAACCCGGTTGCCAGACGATTGACGGTTTTCATCAATGTGATATCAATCCCTTCCAGCCTGACGTGGCCACCGCTGGCGGGTCGTAAACCATAGAGTGTTTCAGCGAGTTCTGTTCTGCCCGCACCAACCACCCCCGCTAATCCCAGGATTTCACCGGCATGCACCTCAAAAGAGATATGGGCAAAACCTTCACCACTCAGATCGGCAACTTCTATCACCGGTTGATTGGACTGAGCACGCGCTTGAGAGCGGCGGTTACCGGGCAGTTCCAGCCATAGCTTCTGGGTATCAGATAATTCGCTGTTTTTGGCCTGTGGCTTAATGGCCTGAATAATCGTATCGATGGAGAAATCAGTGGTGGCGCCACTTAGAGCGATGCCACCATCGCGCATGACACTGACCCAATCTGCCAGTTGACGAATTTCAGGTAATTTGTGGGAGATAAATACCACTCCGACACCTTGCTGCAATAACATTTTGATTTGGCTAAATAGACGATTGGTTTCCGCCGGTGTTAGTGACGCTGTTGGCTCATCAAGGATCAAAATACGTGAGTCACGCATCAAGCCGCGCATAATTTCTACTAGCTGTTGATCTGCTACATCCAGTGAGCCGGCGCTGACTGACAGATCCAAATGGCAACCCAGGTTTTTGAGTAATTGCGCCATCTTCTTCTTATCTGCCTGATGTTTGGGCAAACGAAACAGAATATTTTCTTGTACCGACAGATTGGCAAATAACATCGGTTCTTGGGGGACCAAATAGATACCGAGTTGATGTGCTTTTGCTGGGGTGAGATTAAGGCAGGGTTGCCCATTGATCTCGATGGTACCGCTGTCTGGTGGCAGCACGCCGGCGATGATCTTCATCAACGTCGATTTCCCCGCGCCATTTCCTCCCAACAGGGCATGTACCTGTCCTGGTTGCAGAGTAAAGTCGATACTCTTCAATACCACTACGCCGGAAAACTGCTTGCTGATACCACGAACCTGGAGCAGCGGTGGCGGATTGGTGTGCGGCATCAGTGGCTCCTGTTTATGAACAAAAATATTTTAAATTTAAAAGTGTTCAAAAAAGATAGCTGCATAATCCCATTTATGGCGTAATCAAGATCACATTTCCGTGAATAAAAAAATTTAAATTAAAATGTGTTCAAATGTATTGCCTAAGCTGTTAGCGTAGTTCTCAACTGAGATTTATACCCGTCATCTTTCAAGTTGTAGGTGTGTTGGCTGTGCTCAATCGCCCGAATTACTTACTTATGTAAGCTCATCGGGATTATGAACCTCATCAGAGGCTCACCCTACGGGCCAGCGCAAGCGCTGTTCAAAATGGTTTACAACCAATTTGTCTTTCGCTTGCCGCCTTCCTGCATCTTGAAATCTCTTGGGTATAGCATTTATCAGACCGTGGATTTTTGATCGATGATGAATCAATGAAGAATGAGAAAGCGGCAATAGGGATCACGGCTAATGATGAGAGAAAAATCAGTAACAAAAGAAAAACCCATGTCGTCTAACGATGAATACAAATATCCGGGTAATAGCATGAGTGAAGAGGAACTGCTCGCTCGCATTGCGTGGTTTTATTATCACGATGGCTTAACACAAGGGGATATTGGCGAACTGTTGGGGTTAACCCGACTGAAGGTCTCCAGATTGCTGGAAAAAGGCCGCCAGTCTGGGGTTATTCGGGTACAGATTAATTCGCGCTATGAGGGTTGTCTGGAACTGGAAAACACCTTGCAACAGCATTTCGGCCTCAAGCATATCCGCATTCTGCCTTCTCTGGCTGATCTCAGTATCAGTAGCCGGTTGGGGATTGGCGCTGCACATTTATTGATGGCATTGATACAACCACAACAACTACTGGCAGTCGGCTTTGGTGAAACCACCATGTGTGCCTTACAGCATTTAAGCGGTTTTATCGCTTCGCAGCAGGTCAGACTGGTGACGCTTTCCGGTGGGGTTGGCTCTTATATGACCGGTATTGGCCAGTTGGATGCCGCTTGTCAGGTCAGCATTATTCCTGCGCCGTTGCGTGCTTCCAGTGCCACAGTGGCGGAGACATTCCGTCAGGAAAACAGTGTGCGCGATGTGATGCTAGCCGCCCGAGCGGCTGATGTTGCCGTCGTGGGTATCGGTTCGGTCAATCAGCAAAAAGAGGCCACCATTTTACGCTCCGGCTATATCGGTGAAGGTGAACAACTGATGTTCAGTCGCAAGGGGGCGGTCGGCGATATCCTTGGCTACTTTATGCAAGCCGATGGCGCATTGGTGCCGGATATGCAGATTCACCAGGAGCTGATTGGCGTCTCACTGGCAGATCTGACCAACATCCCGACAGTGATTGGTGTCGCCGGTGGCATTGAAAAATCAGAAGCGATTGTGGCTGCATTGCGCGGAAAATACGTGAATGCATTAGTGACGGATGAGCTAACAGCAAGATCAATCATCAAATTGATTTGATTGGCTATTTTACTTGCCAGCTTAGGCTTGCGCAGGGGTTCAAGAATTACGCCAATAGTTTTGGTTATTCTTTTGAGAAAAAAGCAGTAGAGGACAGGTTTATTCATAAATTCATATAAAACAGAGGATAGCGTAATGAGTCAATTCTCTACGACCACATCGGCTGAATACCTGATGGCGCTGGATGCCGGCACCGGCAGTGTCCGGGCTGTCATATTTGATCTTAATGGTAATCAGATAGCGGCCGGACAGGCTGAGTGGCTACATTTGCCAGTACCTGATGTCCCAGGGTCGATGGAGTTTGATTTAGCGACTAACTGGAAGTTGGCCTGCCAGTGCATCCGCCAAGCATTGCATCAGGCTAAGCTACCGGCGAGTGCTATTCGCGCCGTGGCTGCCTGCTCAATGCGCGAAGGCATTGTGCTTTATGATCGCAGTGGCAAACCTATTTGGGCGTGTGCCAATGTGGATGCCCGTGCCAGCCGTGAAGTCAGTGAGCTTAAAGAGCTGCATAATGATGGGTTTGAATTCGAGGTTTATCAATGTTCAGGCCAAACTCTGGCACTAAGTGCTATGCCTCGGTTACTGTGGCTGGCGCATTACCGCCCGGATATCTATCGCCAGGCGGGTACATTAACCATGATAAGCGACTGGCTAGCCAATATGCTCAGTGGCGAACTGGCGGTTGATCCTTCGAATGCAGGAACCACCGGCATGCTGGATTTAGTCACCCGTAACTGGCAACCGAGCTTGCTGGAGATGGCTGGACTACGTGCCGATATTTTATCGCCGGTCAAAGAAACTGGAACACTGCTAGGCCATGTCACAGCACAAGCCGCAGAAGAGAGTGGTCTGCTGGCGGGAACGCCAGTGGTGATGGGCGGTGGTGATGTACAATTAGGTTGTTTGGGGTTGGGGGTCGTTCAACCGGGTCAGACCGCAGTATTGGGCGGCACCTTCTGGCAGCAGGTGGTTAATTTGCCTAAGCCGATTACCGATCCGGATATGAATACGCGTATTAACCCTCATGTTATTCCCGGTATGGTACAGGCTGAATCCATCAGTTTCTTTACCGGCTTGACCATGCGCTGGTTCCGTGATGCATTTTGCGCCGAAGAGAAATTACTGGCTCAGCGGCTGGGTATCGATACCTACAGTTTATTGGAGGATATGGCCGCCCGCGTACCGGCAGGGGCATACGGCATCATGCCGATTTTCTCCGATGTAATGCGCTTCAAATCCTGGTATCACGCCGCACCTTCCTTTATTAACCTTTCACTTGATCCAGAAAAATGCAACAAAGCTACCCTGTTCCGTGCTCTGGAAGAGAATGCCGCGATAGTCTCGGCCTGTAACTTAGCGCAAATTGCTGAGTTCTCCGGCGTCAAAGCAGCCTCAGTGGTATTTGCAGGCGGAGGTTCAAAAGGGAAACTGTGGAGCCAGATTTTGGCCGATGTGACCGGGGTTCCTGTACGAGTACCCGTTGTCAAAGAAGCCACGGCTCTCGGTTGTGCTATCGCCGCGGGTGTGGGGGTCGGGCTGTATGACGCGCTAGATAAAACCGGTGAGCGGCTAGTGCGCTGGGAGCGAGAATACACCCCGAACACCGAGCATCAGGCACTGTATCAAGCCGCAAAAGTAAACTGGCAAGCAGTGTATACCGATCAGTTGTCGCTGGTGGACAGTGGGTTGACGACTTCCCTATGGAAAGCCCCTGGCCTCTAAAATTGGCTATCTTACTTGCCAGCTTGAGCTTCGGGGCAGTGCTCGCCGCCGTCACGTACTGCGTGTACGCTCCGTTGGCTGCGCGGCTTTCCGCACTCAATCTGCCTGCGCCGATAACGCCAATTTCCTCTGATAATTATCTTACTTGCCAGCTTGAGCTTCGGGGCAGTGCTCGCCGCCGTCACGTACTGCGTGTACGCTCCGTTGGCTGTGCGGCTTTCCGCACTCAATCTGCCTGCGCCGATAACGCCAATTTCCTCTGATAATTATCTTACTTGCCAGCTTGAGTTTCGGGGCAGAATGATCATTACAATCATTCGTGGCTTTATAGAGTTAAGTAAGAAAGATATTGGTATGCTATACCCTAAATAATTCGAGTTGCAGGAAAGCGGCAACTGAGTAAATCCCCAGGAGCTTACTCAAGTAAGTGACTGGGGTGAGCGAGGGCAGCCAAAGCACATGAAGCTTGAAGTATGACGGATATAAAAGAATTGCCATGCAGCAAACACTTGGATAGCATTATTGCCCCCCTTCGTTGCCGATGATGGCGCATCCTATGATGAATACATCAAATAAGACAGAATCACCTGCCGGGCAACCTTCTGCTGCTGTTGCTACCGCCCAACAGCGAGCATTTAACCTGCCAGATACACTGCGGGACAAAAGTAACGTTCAGCGCATTTTAGTGATTAAATTACGCCATTTCGGCGATGTTTTACTCACAACGCCACTACTGAGTACCTTACAAGCCAACTACCCACAAGCAAAAATCGACGTGCTGCTGTATGGCGGAACGCAAGATATGCTGCGGGAGAACAAAACGGTCAATCATGCATTTATTGTTGACCGTGGCCTCAAGCATGCGGGTCTAAAGGCCCAAATCAGTGGCGAAAAAGCGCTGTTTAATGCATTGAAAGAACACCATTATGATCTGATTCTCAATTTATCCGATCAATGGCGAGCCGCAGCGTATTGTCGTTTATTAAAACCTGGCTTCAGTATTGGTTTTCATTATCCCAAACGCGATACCTGGCTATGGCGCTATTGTCATTCTACATTGGTTGATATCCCCAATGCGGCCAAAAGGCATACCGTACTTAATAATCTGGATATTCTCGCGCCACTGCAACTAACTGATATTATTAATGATGTTACCATGTCTTATGGTGTGCACGATGTTGAACGGGTACAGAAATTGTGCCAACAACGCCATATCAATGACTATATATTGATCCAACCTTCTGCTCGCTGGAAGTTCAAAACATGGGCCAGTGAATCATTTAGCCAACTGGTAAATCATCTCACTGAGCAAGGTGAAACCATTCTACTTACCGGCGGCAAAGATCAGGCTGAATTGGATTATATTGCTGAGATCATTGCCGGATGCACACAACCCGAGAAGGTAGTTAATTTGTCTGGCCTGCTGGCGCTACCGGAACTGGCAGTATTTATCGATAACGCTAAGCTCTTTATTGGCGTAGATTCCGTGGCAATGCATATGGCTGCAGCCTTACAAACACCCGCAGTGGTTCTCTTTGGCCCCAGTAATCTTAACCAATGGCATCCGTGGCAGGCTCCACACACGCTGTTATGGGCCGGGCATTACCGCACGTTGCCACACCCTAATGAGATAGATACTGACACTACCGATCGGTATTTGAACGCCATTCCGGTGAGCGAAGTTATCAGTGCTGTTGATGCGTGGCGTGCTCAAAGCCGTTAACGGGGGCGCATCAGTAACCTTATTTTCCGCTAACCAGCTTAAGCTGAGAGAATTATGACAATCCCATCGACTTCTTCACCGGCCGCTTTCACGGTCAACCGCCGTAGTGAAATGCTGGGGGGTATTGCAGCATTGCTGCTAGGTATCTCTTTACCGACATCCAACCCACTGATCAATATCTCACTGGTTTTAATCCTGATCTGTTTGATAATTAATCGCAACACATTGCAATTCAAACCATTACTGACGAATCCGTTGGTTTACCTGCCTGCTGCGATGTTTGCATTGTTGGCATTGTCACTACTGTTTCATCACAACAGTTATGGCCCGGATATGGTGGGTAAAGATAAGAAATTTCTTTATGTATTACCGTTAGCCCTGTTTTTTATCAACCAACCACGGTTGATAAAATTGTTTGGAATCGGCTTCTTAGCGGCTAACGCGGTGGCATTAGCCGGAACACTGGCCGTTGGGGTGTTGCACATTCCCATTGGCAATGTAGATCCAACCAATCCGACTATCTTTAAACTGCAAATTACCCAAAACTTCTTTATGGCTTTGGCCGCCATGTTGTGGCTGGCGCTGGCCTTTAAAAATCAGGGCTGGAAACGCTGGGGGTATGGCTTGCTGGTGGCAGCGGCGAGCTACAGTATTCTGTTCTTGGTATTGGGGCGAACCGGTTATGTGGCATTAGTTGTTGGGCTAGGGATATGGCTATTCTTCTCTCTGGGGCGCCGCCAACGCTGGCTATTGGTAGTGTTAGGGGCGATAGCCTTTGCTGCACTACTACTGATACCCAATAAAGCGACCGACCGTATCGTGCAGGGTGTCGATGAGATAAAAGTCTGTATGGCCGCGTCTGCGGATGATGTAAATGATGCTTGTCGTAGTTCGATGGGACAACGTTCGGCCTTTGCCATTGAAGCGGTGCGGCTAATTAAAGAGTCACCTATTCTGGGGCACGGTGCTGGCGGCTTCTATTATGAGAACCCAGAGATCAATTACAAAATCAATAATCCACACAACCAATATCTGTTGGAAACGATCCAATCAGGCTTTGTTGGCTTAATTATCTTTTTGGCATGGATTGTTTGTTGTTATCGCGTTATTTGGCAACAAATACCGGTTTTACGCAATGTACTACTGGCTGTATTGACCAGTTATATGGCGTGTAATTTCTTTAATTCATTCCTGCTGGACTCATCTGAAGGCCATCTATTTATGATCTTCGTAGCAATTTTGGCGGGCTATTCAGTGACAGAGACGCAGCATGTATCGGATAAGCAATTGACATAACAGTTACACATTTCTGCTAATTTGACGTGCTATAAAACGGCTCCTAATGGGGGCCGTTTTTGTTGATTCCGTCATGATGATGCATGCTTTGAAGCTAAAAAGTGAATTTTAACGGAAAGGCTGACATCTCTATTTGAAATAGGAGGTCTTTAATAAAATGTACATATTACACACTAAATATACGTATTTTATTTACGCTTTCTTATACATTGTAGGAATAATAAGAGGAAAAATTGGCTTTTCCTACGTGATTTCATCATTATAACCCTATAAATGGTAAGATATTTCGACATTAAATATCAATGTTCCTAATGAAATTATGGGAAAGATGAATATATTCGCTATCTAAAGCACCTTGGTTTACTGGTGATTGATTCTGTGTTTTTTGATTTTTTAAAATTAAAGCACTGGTTTTATGTGATTTATTGGCGTTATCAAGTGACGATTTTCACTTGACTAGATGTAAAAATCGAATATTTAATGTTCACAATAAATCTAAATGAAATCTAAATGAAATCTAAATGAAATCTAAATGAAATCTAAATGAAATCTAAATAATTATTGTAATAATGCGATTTTTATTGATTTTATCTCTAATAGTAACTACGCAATAATGATTTAAAAAACTATTACATCCGTTTTATAAAAATTAAAACGGAGTATATAAATGTGGCTGTCATCTGATTGTCTGCGTCTGATTGATGGCGGATATAGGGGAGTAAATGTGAGCTAATAGAGAATTTTAATAAGACATTGCCTATTTTAACAATGGAATGGATTGTTTTTAACTTATTGAAATTTAAGGATATTTAAATTATATTTTTAATGGTTAATCTATAAGCTTAGTTCATAGAACGAGAGTCCGCAAGATGGCAGGGACTCTCGTTCATATGTCTATTATTAAATTAATGCGGGTACTGGAATCATCTTAAATGATCCGTCTAATAAAAACAGATTTCTATGCTAATAGAATAGGTGGATTGCAGTGAATTAAACTGAAATGTCATTTTCTGAATATACAAAATGATGACTTTGAACACTGTTACAAAATTCTGATGTATGTGATAATTTTATCAAGAATTTACATATTGTAAGATTTGGTCTACTTTCCCGGCATTATGCAATAGTTTTAAAGGAAGCTATGATAACTATGTATTTATATTGATAAGTGGGTCTGGGTGAATCTGTTTGTAGGATAAGCAGAATTTACATTTAACTTAATTTATCCAATGTCATTGAGAGCATCATGGCCAATTCAACAACGAATAAATTATCTTTACCGGCCCTTACCTCTTTGGTGGTCGGTTCAATGATCGGGGCCGGTATATTTTCATTGCCGGCAACATTTGGACGAGCAACCGGTGGGTTTGGCGCACTTATCGCCTGGTGTATAGCGGGGGGTGGGATGCTAATGCTGGCTTTTGTTTTTCAAACATTAGCGCAGCGTAAACCTAATCTCGATTCTGGTGTATTCATTTACGCAAAAGAGGGCTTCGGGGATTATCTTGGTTTTGCTTCTGCATTAGGTTTCTGGGCCGGTACCTGTATTGGTAACGTCTCTTATTTTGTTCTTATCAAATCAACGTTAGGGGCATTCTTCCCTATATTTGGTGATGGTAATACTATTCCGGCGGTGTTAATTGCCTCCGTTATCTTGTGGGGATTCCATATCCTGATATTGCGCGGCGTTAAAGAAGCTGCAGCAATTAATACCATCGCCACCTTCGCAAAAATAATTCCAATCTTCATTTTCGTCATCGTACTGATTTTTGCCTTTAAAGGTGATGTTTTTGCGCTGAACTTCTGGGGTACGCCAGATGTGATTAAAGGTGCTGATTTATCCCATCTGAATGACTATGGCTATGTTGGTCATGCGGCGGCGGCAATCACCACGTCAGTTGAACCTGAGTCTCTATTCTCTCAGGTACGTAGCACCATGCTGGTCACAGTATTTGTATTCTTGGGTATCGAAGGTGCGAGTGTTTATTCACGTTATGCCAAAGAACGTAGCCATGTTGGTATCGCGACCGTTCTGGGCTTTATTGGTGTGCTGTGCCTGCTGGTATTGATCACCATGTTGTCTTACGGCGTGTTACTGCGCCCTGATTTGGCGGCATTACGCCAGCCATCAATGGCTGGGGTGTTAGAGGCGATAGTCGGCCGCTGGGGGGCAATATTTATCAGTGTGGGTCTGATTATCTCCGTGTTGGGTGCTTATTTATCATGGTCACTACTGGCAGCGGAAGTGCTGTTTTCGGCGGCTAAGAGTAACAGCATGCCAAAAATCTTCGCGACTGAAAACAGCAATGCTGTGCCTTCAGCAGCGGTTTGGCTGACCAACATCTTTATACAGATATTCTTAATTCTCACCTTGTTTACTGATTATGCTTTTCAACTGGCGCTGGAATTAACCAGTTCATTAACTCTGATCCCTTATCTGTTAGTAGGGGCTTATGGCCTGAAATTGGCATGGACCGGTGAGACTTACGAAACGAATAACCGTGGTCATAGAAAAGATTTGATTTTTGCCATCATTGCGACTTTCTACTCTGCTCTGATGATTTACGCCGGCGGCCTGAAATACGTGCTGTTGTCGGCCATTATTTACGGGCCGGGCACTATTTTGTATCTGATTGCCAAACGTGAACAGCATCAAAAAGCCTTTAATTCCTATGAAAGAATACTGTTTATTGTTCTGATTGTTGCTGCGGTGGCTGCGATTTATAGCATTGCTACCGGGATTATCACCATATAATTTATTGGAGTTCTTATGTCAGATAAAGCTAAGAAAACTCACGCTAAACCTAAGTTTGGTGTTCACTCTGAAGTCGGCAAGTTACATAAAGTAATGGTGTGCGCCCCAGGACGTGCCCATAACCGCCTGACGCCAAGTAATTGTGATGAATTATTATTTGATGATGTCCTGTGGGTAGAGAGAGCCAAGCGCGACCATTTTGATTTTATGACCAAAATGCGTGAACGCGGTGTTGATGTGGTTGAGATGCATAATCTGCTGGCTGAAACGGTCGCCATTCCAGCGGCGAAAAAGTGGATTTTGGATCAGCAAATTGTGCCGAATGAAGTGTCATTGGGCATTTTGCAAGAAACCCGCAGCTATCTGGAAAGCCTGGAGCCGCGCGTGCTGGCTGAAGTGCTGATTGGCGGCTTGTCCACCACCGAACTGCATAAAGACGGTAAATGTGACAAAGAAGAGTTGAAGCTGATCCGCGAAGCGGTTGGTATTACTGAATACTTGTTACCACCGTTGCCCAATACACTGTATACCCGCGATACCACTTGCTGGATCTATGGCGGTGTGACACTAAACCCACTGTATTGGCCGGCGCGTCATGAAGAAACCATCCTCACCACGGCTATCTATAAATTCCACCCGGACTTTGGTGACGCCAATGTGAAAGTGTGGTGGGGTGACCCGACGCAGCACCACGGCACTGCGACGCTGGAAGGCGGTGATGTGATGCCAATCGGTAATAAAACCGTGTTAATCGGCATGAGTGAGCGAACTTCGCATCAGGCAATCACGCAGTTGGCGCAATCGCTGTTTAAAAATAGCGAAGGGCAGGTGGAGCGCGTCATGATCGCGGCCATGCCTAAATTGCGTGCCGCTATGCATCTGGATACCGTGTTCACCTTCTGCGACCGTGATGTAGTGACGTTATATCCGGCGATTGTTAATCAGATCCAAACCTTCTCACTGCGCCCTGATAATGGCCCGACCGGCATTAAGTTAAGTCGTGATAAAGGCACCTTTGTTGAAGCAGTTGCTGGCGCGCTTAACCTGAAAAAACTGCGTGTGGTTGAGACCGAAGGTAATGATTACGATACAGAACGTCAACAATGGGACAGTGGTAATAACATGGTTGCTCTTTCACCAGGTGTGGTGCTGGCCTATGACCGTAATACCAAAACCAATACCCAGTTGCGTAAAGAAGGGGTCGAAGTGATTGAGATAGTCGGCAGTGAATTAGGCCGTGGGCGTGGGGGCGGTCACTGTATGACGTGTCCAATCATCCGGGATGCCGTCGACTACTAATCCCCTTCGGCCTTGAAGCCACAGGGGTGTTAGCTGCGCGCACTTACCCGAATCACTTACTTATGTAAGCTCATCGGGATTCGTTTGCTGGCTGCCTACCTGTGGCTCCAATGACTTTGGGGATGTCCTTCGGCCTTGAAGCCACAGGGGTATTAGCTGCGCGCACTTACCCGAATCACTTACTTATGTAAGCTCATCGGGATTCGCTCAATTGCCGCCTTCTTGCAACTCGAATTATATAGGGTATAGCGCAGTTGCTCTTAAAAAATAGCTGATAGTGAGTAGCAGAGTAGTGCTATTTCGCTATTGGCTATCTCTGTTTTAGCAGCCAGAGATTTGTATTTGGCAAGAAAGCACGACATTACGTTTTTAAAGCCGAGAAATGATGAACTAAGATGAAAAGGGTGATCAAGTGAAATACGTGTATTTAGTGTGCTTTTTGCTGATAGTGACCCTGATGACGCTTTTTGTATTTCAAAACAGCGGGCTAGTGAACTTATCTTTACTTTCCATGCAAATAACACTACCCATTTCGGTGCTAATTGTGCTGATCTATTTTCTAGGGATGTTTACCGGGGGATTATTAATCACACTAATAAGAGCGCTGGTGCGCCGTCTGTCACAAAAAAGTGAAGCCCAAAACAGATAAAGAAGTGTGAATAATTAATCTGCAATAATTATTAAAATCTGACTCAACGAGATCTTATAGTGAAGATAAAAACAGTAATCACTCTGCTATTAACGTTTCTTCTCGCTGCTTGCGACAGAACTCCCCCTGAAGTCGCAGAAAGTGTGCGCCCGGTAAAAATATTTACCGTTGAAGACAGTGGGCAAAATGGCACTCGCTATTTTCCAGCGCGATTACAAGCTGGCGATGAAACTCAGCTCTCCTTTAAGCGAAGTGGGCAATTGCAACAGTTGCTGGTGCGTGAAGGTGAGCAGGTGAAAAAAGGCCAAGTCATTGCCAGACTGAATGATACGGATTTGAACCTACGAGTCAGGGATCGTCAGTCTACCTTTAATCTGGCTCGCGATCAGTTTAACCGTTTCAATACCTTGCAAGGGCAAAGGGCGGTATCTCGTGCTGAGTTGGATGTACGTCGTGCTGAGATGGAATCGGCGCGTGCGGCCTTGGAAATTGCACAAAAAGAACTTAGTGATGCAACTATTACCGCACCTTTTGATGGCATTATTGCCAATGTGAATGTGCGTAACCATCAGGTCATGGCCCCAGGTCAGGCGGTTGCCACATTAAGTGCATTGGATACGTTAGATGTGGTGTTCAGTGTGCCGGAGCGCCTGTTTACTACGCTGGATATCAGCAATCGTAACTACAAACCAACGGTATTACTTAATCATATGCCGGGGCGCGAATTTATTGCTGAGTATAAAGAACACACCACCTCAACCACCTCTGCTTCACAGACTTTCCAGGTGACACTGACGATGAAGCGCCCGGCTGATATGCCATTGCTTTCAGGTATCAGTGGCCGGGTAAGAATCAACTCTGGCAATCTGTCTGGCACTGATCATCCGACGATTATCGTACCAGTGGAAGCCGTGTTTAACCCAGACACTGCCCAATTGAATGATGCAAGAGTCTGGGTTATCAAGAATGATGATGGTCAGATGCATGTTGAAGAGCGCAAAGTTCAGGTAGCTCAATTGACCGCCAACGGTATTCAAATCACCTCCGGTCTGGCTGATGGCGAGCAGATTGTCTCCGCAGGTACCGGTGAGCTTCGCCCAAATCAGGTTGTCCGGGCTTGGGTCCGTGAGCGGGGTCTCTGATGAAGCTGACTGACAATTTTATCAATAATAATACCCGTATCTGGCTAACGATTCTGTTGCTGGGTATTGGTGGCATTATTGCCTATCTCAATATAGGCAGGCTGGAAGACCCAGCCTTCACCATCAAAACGGCGGTAGTTGTCACCCGTTATGATGGTGCATCAGCACAGCAGGTAGAAGAGGAAGTCACACTCCCATTGGAGAATGCCATTCAGGAACTCTCTTATGTTGACGACGTCACTTCTATTTCCAGTGCCGGTTTATCACAAATAACTATCAATATTCGCGCACAATATGGCGCGAATGAGTTACCGCAAATCTGGGATGAACTGCGGCGTAAAATCAACGATAACAGTGTGCGTTTGCCACCGGGAGCCAGTGCGCCGATGGTCAATGACGACTTTGGCGATGTTTATGGCTTCTTCTTCTCACTCACGGGAGAGGGGTACAGTAACCAGGATTTACGTAATTTTGCCGAGCAACTGCGACGTGAACTGGTACTGGTACCCGGGGTAGGTAAAGTGGGTATTGTGGGTATTCTGCCTGAAGAAGTTCAGGTGGAGATTTCTCGTGCCCAGATGACCGCCGCAGGTATCACGCCACAGCAGTTATCCGATTTACTGAGCCGCCAGAATGTGGTGTCCGATGCGGGCCAGTTGCAGGTGGGCAGTGAGTCTATTCGTTTGCATCCAACCGGTGAATTCCAAAGTGTACAAGAACTGGGGAATTTACTGGTAAGTCAGCCCGGCAGCCCGAAAAGCGTGTATTTGCGTGATATCGCTACTGTCTCTCAAGGTTTTGGCCATTCACCGACCAATATTTATCGTGCCAACGGTAAACCTGCATTGGCACTGGGGATTTCGTTTGCCCCGAATGTCAACGTGGTAAACGTAGGTAATGCGATTAAAGCCCGGCTGGCGCAGCTTGACGGTGAACGCCCGTTAGGTATGCATATCAACGTGTTCTATGATCAGTCCCATGAAGTTGAAGGGGCGGTTAACGGTTTTATCCTTAACTTCCTGTTGGCACTGTTGATTGTTGTGGTCACTTTGCTGATTTTCATGGGGGTGCGCAGCGGTATAGTGATTGCTATCTCGTTGGCACTTAACGTACTGGGTACGTTGCTCATTATGTGGCTATTTAATATCGAGCTACAGCGAGTGTCGTTAGGGGCGCTGATTATCGCGCTAAGTATGTTGGTGGATAACGCCATTGTGGTGGTGGAAGGTATCGTTGTTGGTCGCCAGCGAGGCGAAAGCATCTTTACCGCTATTAGCAATGTGGTGAAGCGCTCAATGATGCCGTTGTTAGGCGCGACTATCATTGCCATTCTGGCCTTTGCACCTATCGGCCTGTCCAATGATGCAACGGGTGAATACTGTAAATCGTTATTCCAGGTGTTGTTGATCTCGCTGATGTTAAGTTGGTTCACGGCACTGACGCTAACACCGGTCTTTGCTAAGTGGGCATTCCAAAACCAGAAACCGGCGAAAGTGGATGCCGATAAGCCGGCCAGACAACCTTATGATGGGTGGTTATTCCGCTATTATCGGGTGATATTGAATAAATTACTGCAACATCGCAGTATCACTTTGGTGCTGCTGGCGGCCATGTTAGTGGCATCGGTGGTGGGTTTTGGTCATGTTCGCCAGAGCTTCTTCCCGCCCTCTAATACGCCAATCTTCTTCGTTGATATCTGGCTGCCGAATGGTACTGATATCAATTACACCGAAGGGATAGCGAACAAGGTTGAGCAGTATATCAAGCAGCAAAAAGGGGTTGAGGACACCATGGTGACGATTGGTCAGGGCGCAATGCGCTTTATGCTGACCTACAATGCTCAACGTCGTTATCCTAACTATGCGCAGGTGATGGTTCGTACCGAGGACCTCAGCCAAATACCGGGTTTGATTGATGAAATCGAATCCTATATGCATGACGAATACCCGCAGGTTGATGCGCAGATAAAACGCATCATGTTTGGGCCATCCAACAACAGTTCCATTGAAGCACGCTTTGTTGGCCCGGATCCTGAAGTGTTACGAACCCTGGCAGCGCAAGCGGAAAAAGCGATCATTGCTGATCCGATGGCAGATGGTGCACGGCATGACTGGCAGGATCGTAGCAAAATGATCCGGCCACAATTCTCCGACTATCTGGGGCGCGAACTGGGGGTAGATAAACGCGAAGTTGATGGCACATTGCGCATGAGCTTTGGTGGCCTGCCGGTAGGATTATACCGTGATGGCACTCGCTTAATGCCGATTGTACTGCGCACACCGGATGCAGAACGGCTTAATGCAGAACGGCTGAATGATGTGATGGTATGGAGTCAGGCGCGCCTGGCCTTTATCCCGATCGATAACGTTGTCACCAGTTTTGAAACCGAGTGGGAAGATCCGCTCATTATGCGCCTGGATCGCAAGCGGACGCTGACGGTACAAACGGATCCGACCCAACAAGGCGGTGAGACCTCTGCTGAACTGTTGCGGCGTATCAAACCGGGTGTGGAAGCCATTCAGTTACCGCGCGGATACGAACTGGAGTGGGGCGGTGACTATGAAAGTACCAAGGAAGCACAACGGGGTATTTTCACCAGTTTGCCGATCGCGTTCCTGATTATGTTCATCGTAACGGTATTGATGTTCAGCTCGGTGCGCAATGCTATAGCGATCTGGCTGACGGTGCCACTGGCATTAATTGGTGTCACGGTAGGCTTCCTGTTGACGGGGATTCCATTCGGTTTTATGGCTTTGTTGGGGCTGTTAAGTCTGAGTGGTATGTTGATACGTAACGGCATTGTGTTGGTGGAAGAGATAGGCTTACAGCGACAGGAAAAACCACTGCGCGAAGCTATTATTGATGCCTCTACCGCCCGTTTACGGCCTATTATGTTGACGGCATTTACCACGGTTCTGGGGCTGGCTCCGCTGCTCAGTGATGCTTTCTTCCAGAGTATGGCGGTGGTCATCATGTTTGGTCTGGGCTTTGCAACGGTGCTGACATTGCTGGTGTTACCAGTGATTTACAGTTGTATGAATCCAGAACCTAAAGAGAAAGTGAGTGACGAACCCGTCAGTGAATAACGGTTAGTGTGGCGTTAGCACTACCGAGAATGACTAAAGCTGCCCCTTTTATTGGGGTGGCTTTTTTTATGGCTGGTGCCTATCGCGGGTAAACCTATTTCTATTTTACCTTCTTACACTGTTTGGCGGCTTCTGTGCGCCACTTCTCTTCCTGTCCCTGTGTTACGGCATTATCGTTCCAATATGAAACCATGCTGAGATAACGGAGTTTCATAATGGAACGTTTTAACTGTTGGTTCTCAGCCTGTTTTTTGCGCTTATAGTGGATGCAGTTTCATCAAATTGACCCTAAAAATTATTTATTCTTACATTATCTCTTACGCTACAGGAGCAAGATATGCTGAAAGTCATTCAATCTCCGTCCAAATATATTCAAGGTGCCAATGCATTACAGTCCATTGGTGAATTTGCTAAGTTATTGGCTAATAACTATTTTATCATTGCTGATGATTTCGTCATGAAGCTGACTGCTGATACCGTCGGCTCCAGCCTGCAAGCCAGTGAGCTGGAACATCATTTCAGCCGCTTTAATGGCGAATGTTCCCGTCACGAAATTGAGCGGTTGACGGTTGAGCTGAAAAAGCACGGCTGTAATGGAGTGGTTGGTATCGGTGGCGGGAAAACCCTCGATACGGCTAAAGCGATTGCTCACTATCAGCATATCCCTGTCGTTGTGGTGCCTACTATTGCCTCTACCGATGCCCCGACCAGCGCCTTATCCGTTATTTATACCGAACAGGGCAAGTTCGCTGAATATATGATTTACCCGAAAAACCCTGACATCGTACTGATGGATTCCACCATTATTGCCAAAGCACCAGTACGTTTGCTGGTCGCTGGTATGGGCGATGCGCTGTCTACTTATTTTGAAGCACAAGCCTGTTTTGATGCTAAAGCTATCAGTATGGCTGGTGGTGCATCGACATTAGCGGCAGTTACACTGGCTCGCTTGTGTTACGAAACCCTGCTGGCGGAGGGCTATAAAGCCAAACTGGCGGTAGAGGCGGGTGTTGTGACCGAAGCGGTTGAACGTATTATCGAAGCCAATACCTATCTGAGCGGTATTGGTTTTGAAAGTAGTGGTCTGGCGGCCGCTCACGCCATTCATAACGGTTTCACCGTATTAGATGAGTGCCACCACTTGTATCACGGTGAGAAAGTGGCCTTTGGTACCCTGACGCAGCTCGTATTACAGAACAGCAGCATGGAAGAGATCGAGACAGTGCTCTCATTCTGCCAGCAACTGGGTTTACCAATCACATTGGCTGAGATGGGCGTTTCTCAGGATATTGAACGCAAGATCCATGATGTCGCCAAGGCCAGCTGTGCTGAGGGAGAAACCATCCACAACATGCCGTTCAAGGTCACACCTGACAGTGTCTATGCTGCAATTATGGTAGCTGACCGCTTGGGTCAGGCTTTCCTCAACTAATCTGTGCGGCAAATACGTTCTGAGTTGAAAATCGACCGAGTCTGCCGGTGTTTCTCATCATCGGCAGCTCTGTTCTCCAGCCATTCCCGTTCGCGGAGCATAAAATGAAAAAATTAATTAACAGCGTTGAGAGTGTGTTACAGGAGCAAATTCAGGGGCTGGTTGCGGCGCATCCTGAGCTAACATTACATCAAGAGCCCCTTTTCATCACCCGTGCAGATGCGCCAGTGAGTGGCAAAGTTGCATTGATGTCCGGTGGTGGCAGTGGTCACGAACCGATGCATTGTGGCTTTATTGGCGAAGGCATGTTGGATGGCGCCTGCCCGGGTGAGATTTTTACCTCGCCGACCCCCGATCAAATGTATGAATGCGGCCAAGCCATTGATGGTGGGCCAGGTGTGCTGATGCTAATTAAGAATTACACTGGCGACATTCTAAACTTTGAAACTGCCGCCGAGCTGTTGCATGCCGGTGGCACCGCTGTTGCTACCTTAGTGATAGACGATGATGTGGCGGTCAAAGATAGCCTGTATACCGCCGGGCGGCGTGGGGTGGCGAACACGGTCATTATAGAAAAATTACTCGGTGCTGCTGCGGCACGTGGTGATTCATTAGATGAATGCGCACTACTGGGGCAGAAAATTAATAATCAGGGGCATTCTATTGGTATCGCGCTTGGTGCTTGTACTGTACCCGCTGCCGGTAAGCCGTCATTTATTTTGGCTGAAAATGAGATGGAATTTGGTGTGGGTATCCATGGCGAACCGGGTATTGAGCGTCGGCCATTTACTTCACTGAATAACACGGTAGACGCCATGTTCCAGACCTTGATTGATCACGGCAGCTATCAGCGCACATTACGCCACTGGGATCGACAAGCCGGTGACTGGAACGAGACGCGCCAGAGTAAGCAACCCTTAGCCAAAGGCGATCGGGTCATTGTTCTGGTCAATAACCTTGGCGCGACCCCCTTATCGGAACTTTATGGTGTCTGGCACCGTCTGGCGGAGTGCTGTACACAATTCGGTTTGACCATCGAGCGTAAATTGATTGGTTCTTATTGTACGTCATTGGATATGCAGGGTATGTCCATCACCGTGCTGAAAGTTGATGATGAACTCCTGTCATTGTGGGATGCCCCAGTAAGTACCCCCGCGCTGCGCTGGGGTTGCTGATATCTCCTTGGTACTTGAAGCCGCAGGGATGCGCGACTTTCACCAACCCGAATCACTGAGTTTAATTCAGCACAAGTGCTGAAAATAATCTTACAAAACAATGCGCCAGGAGAAGAACATGGGACTCACCAAACAACAAATTGTCAGTTGGTTACAGTTATGTGCTGAAGTTTTCAGCGAGCAGCGAGATTTTTTGACGCAGTTGGATACTGAAATCGGCGACGGCGACCACGGCCTGAACATGAATCGCGGCTTTAATAAAGTGGTCGAAAAGTTACCGACCTTTGCCGATAAAGACATTGGTTTTATCCTGAAAAATACCGGTATGACACTGCTTTCAAGTGTTGGCGGCGCCAGCGGCCCGCTGTTTGGCACGTTTTTTATTCGCGCAGCACAAAGCACGAATGCTAAGCAGAGCCTCGATCTGACGGCGGTTTGTCAGATGTTTAAAGATGGAGTGGAAGGGGTAGTGATGCGCGGTAAAGCGGAACCGGGCGATAAAACGATGTGTGATGTTTGGTGGGCGGTAGTGGCGCAACTCGAACAGGCAAATCAGCAGGGAGTCACGGTGGTAGATGCATTGCAGCAGGCCGTTGAACGTGCCCAGCAAGCATTGGCCGGCACTATTACTATGCAGGCCCGCAAAGGCCGTGCCAGCTATCTGGGCGAACGGAGTATTGGTCATCAGGACCCAGGGGCAACATCAGCCATGCTGATGATGCAGGCGTTATGGCAGGTTGCCAGTCATTAATCAGGCTGGACTGACACGTTTATCAGGAGGAAAGATGGTCAATCTCGTTGTAGTTTCTCATAGCGCGCTGCTGGCTCAGGGTGTGGCCGAACTGGCACAGCAAATGACACAAGGGAGCTGCCAGTTAGCGGTTGCTGCCGGTGTAGACGACCTGGATCATCCTATTGGCACGGATGCCATTAAAGTGATGGAAGCCATTGAGTCGGTTTACACCCCATCTGGGGTACTGGTTTTGATGGATTTAGGCAGTGCCTTACTCAGCGCAGAAACGGCACTGGAGCTATTAGACCCCGATATGGCGCAACATGTGCAACTCTGTGCCGCACCACTGGTGGAAGGGACTCTCGCTGCTGTCGTCGCTGCATCATCTGGCGCTTCACTTGCCGACGTCCGTGCTGAAGCAATGGGGGCGTTGATAGCGAAAGCCACTCAGCTAGGGGAAGAAGCCGTGGTACCTGCCAGTAATGCGGTGGCTAAGGCGGCAGCGGATGCTCAGAGTGTCAGTTGGGTGGTGCGCAATCCTAACGGGTTACATGTGCGACCGGCGGCTAAATTGGTCGAAGCATTGGCTCCGTTCGCGGCAGATTTACTGCTGGAAAAAAATGGTCAGTGTGTGAATCCACGCAGCCTGAACCAGCTCGCAATATTGCAAGTTCGTAAAGGTGATACCATTCGTTTGCTGGCCAGTGGTGAGCAAGCAGGCGAGGCGCTAGATGCTTTTATGCAATTGGCGCGGCAACATTTTGGCGAATTCGTCACCACCACCAGTGAGGGGGAATTTACTGGTGTCATGGTGCCTCGTGGCGCGATTAGTGCACCATTGTTGCAATGGTTACCCGCCATTCCGGTTTTTTTACCTCAAACAATCAATGCTGACCAGGTAGTTAAAGAGCAGCGGCGTTTACAACAGGCGTTGGCGCAAACTGTGGCTGATTTGCAGCAGTTGGCACAACAGGCAGAACAGCAGATTAGCCCTGAAGCAGCGGCTATTTTTAACGCTCATGTGATGCTGATTGATGATGAGGAACTGCATCAGGCGATGGATGCGCGCGTAGAGCGTCAGTTAGTTTGTGCAGAATCGGCATTGCAGGATGAATTGATGACAATGGTGGAAGATTATCTGGCTCTGGATGATGAGTATCTACGCGTTCGGGAATTAGATATCCGCGATATACTTAACCGCACATTGGGCCATTTGACCGGGCTACCACCAGTTTCTCTTTCAGTTAGCGGTGAAATTATATTATTAGCCGAGGAATTATTGCCTTCACAAATGGTTGGGCTGAACCACCGGCAGGTAAAAGGCATCTGTTTAAGCAAGGGGCATATCATGTCTCATAGCGCTATTCTGGCTAAAGAGTTGGATATTCCAATGTTAGTCGGTGCCATGGGTTGCCTGGAAGCCAGCCGTAATGGGCAAAATGCAATATTAGATACCGCAATCGGGGCACTGAAACTGCAATAAAAAATCATCGCCAAAATGCTTAACTGAACATTGTAGCTCTGCATCAGTCCAGAGCTGCAATTTGCGGAATCAGATATCTCAGTGGAGACAAAATCTGGTTTCGCCAGTTATAGCGCTCTTCTATTAATGTAGCTCCGGCTTGTCTGATTTTATCTATTTCGCCGTCGGTTAATTGGCAAATCTGGCGTATTATTTCCGCTAAACTTGCTGCGTTCCCGGGGATGTGAAGGAACCCATCGATCCCATGTTCAACTTGCTCACTCAAACCGCCGGAGTCGGCAACAATTAACAATGCTCCCTGCTGTCTGGCTAGCCAACGTGATTCCATCGGAATCAATCCATTAGGTTCATTCTCAGCAGAAAGAACGCAAACCCGCGTATTACGCCATTGAATAAGACATGCCATTAGTTCGCGATCAAAAGAATTGATCAGAGAGGCAGAGATATCGAGTCGGCTCGCTAAGGCAGATAACTCCGGCAAAATCGGGTCACTCATAATAACGGGATGAATATCATTACCCAGATAACAGGCTGCTCTGAGCAACAGATCATGGCGTTTGTAATGAACCCCTCTGCCTAAAGTGATAGCTAATGAGTGATCCAGCGATATTCCGTGTGATGAGAGTGTGTCACTGATTTCCTGATCACTGCGTATTCGAAACCAGGGGTCATTGATATTTATTCCTGCAGGTGTCGGTATAAATGATTGTGGGTCAGCACCGTATTGTGCCACTAAGTGCATTGCCAGGAAGTTGCTGATATTACCGAGCTTGATATTAGAATCAATCTTGGCCCAGTGAACAGCCAATGATTCAGCCATAATACGTTCAGGATTCGGTAATGGCATTTCATGATTAAATGCCGTGCCATGGGAAATATAGATAATTTTTAGATTACGTTTCTCAATAGCCGCATGCAAACGAGCAATTAGCGGCGTGAACGAAAACGGCAATTCATGACAAAAGGCCAGAGTGATATCGTAATGGCTACTGAGATCAATAATTTTTGCCGCCCCTGCAGCAGAGGAGATTTGCCAGTTCTGTAAGTTACCAAGAAAAGCATCACCGTAGGGCCATGAACAATCAACGCCTTTCCCCAATGTCATGTCTGGTACAGTTGAAAAGGTCCCCCCCATATTATGAATTTGGTTAATAAAATAACCATAATTACTGGTGTCAAAAAAATAATTATATTTACTGGAGGCAATTTCAATAAAATGAGGTTCTAAGCTGATATTATTATCAGCCAGTAATTTAATTACCTCCGGTAATGCCATAATTTGCCCTCTGATATAAGAACCTACTCCGCCGACAAAAAGTTGTACGCCTTCGGTTATTAAATGGATAATGCCAATTTTTAGGCTGTTATTATCACCAATAGATGATTTATCTTCATGCATAGAAACCTCATATTTTTAACATACAGATATGATTTACAGTTGTATTAATACAAAGAGATTAATGACGTGTTTTTCTTGTATATCATGTAATTGTTGATGAACAGGAAATCTAGCCCACAGTTTAAGAATAAATTGACGGCATCCTTAGGGGTTTCCACTATTGGCATTCCTTTGGTGTTCAAAGAGGTATTCAGTAATATAGGCACGCCAGTCTCGGCAAAAAAATAATTTATCAAGGTATGGAATTTTTTATTCATCTCCTTTTTGACAGTTTGCACGCGGGCACTACCGTCTACATGGACAATCGAAGGTAGTGCTGCTCGATATTTTTCTTTGACATAGGCAATAAATAGCATGTGATCACTATCATGGTTCAAGTCGAAATAGTCATTCGCTTTTTCATGCAAAACGGCAGGAGCAAAGGGGCGAAAATCCTCGCGATATTTAACGTTAGTATTAATATGATCTTTCATTCGAGGGTTACGGGGGTCCGCTAAAATACTTCTGTTTCCTAAAGCGCGAGGGCCAAATTCAGACTCCCCTTGGAACCAGGCAATAACATTACCTGCCACGATGGATTTTGCGGCAATAGCTTCAATATCATCATAGTAAGTATATTCAATTTTATCGGCATGCTTTTCAAGCTCTGCCATAACACTAATATCATCATATTTTTTGCCAAAGTATGTTGAGCCAGAGTGTTTTACTCGCTCTTTCTTCAGCACTTCCAACCAGCCATAATAGCAACAACCAATTGATAGCCCGTTATCTCCCGCTGCAGGTTGGATATAGAGACGCTCAAACTCACTATTAGTAATGAGCTTTTCATTTGCGGTGGCATTTAATGCAACCCCTCCGGCATAAGCAAAGTTTTTCATAGGATAAAGTTGGTAGTAATGGCTGAACAGATAAAACAGTGCTTCCTCGAGTTTGGTTTGCGCCCAATAGGCTAAATCGGCGTAATATTGGAAGTTGTCACGAAAATGAGTAGGACCAGAGTTTAACAGAGGGTCTATTTTTGCCCACCAGTCACTACGCAACACCACTTTGCCGGAATCGAAGTAGAACGGTATCCAATCGATTACATTCGGCCTTCCGTAAGGGGCTAATCCCATCAACTTACCTGCGCAATCCAGCTCGCCAAAAATATACAGCGCTATCCCTTCATAAAACTCACCAATAGAATTTTCTATTTCCCAGCTCGAAACAGGATAGTCTTTGCGATTCTTTCGATTAACCCACCTGGAGAAGTCTTTGAAGATAGGCTTGATTTTACTATCTTGATAAACGTAGTAGCTGCATGTTTCCCAGTAACGGTAACGATTGTTAACGTGGATACTATTCGCACCTTTGATATCCTCAACAATGTCATTACAACTGTCTAAGCTACCTCCATGGCCATCAATAACCACAATACCCATATCATCAAAAGGTGATGTTCCTATGGCACTGTAGGCATGTGCCAAGTGATGAGAAAGTGTGATGATCGGCACCATGGGGGGTAAAACCCTATTTTTCCGCTGTTCTAATGATTGGCTAAATAATGGATTATAAGAGTTTTGTTCTACTATCAATGAGAGGTCCTTATATTCAATACCCGCAGCATCTAAACAATATTGAATAGTTGAATTATCATTAAATCCATCATGTTTTACTCGGGATATTCTTTCCTTCTCAATCGAGAATATAATTTTGCCATCTTTCATTAGACATGTTGAGCCATCATGCGATAGAGCAGTACCGAGAATATAAATTGGATTACACATAAAAGTAATATCCTTATTAATTTAGCCTTCTGTTAATTAAGAATGTAAGCAAGTCGACGTGATAGTGCGAGTGTTGTTAACGATGGATTAGCCGCACCTGGTCGTGGGAATGTACTTGGGCCAACAGCATATAGATTTTTGATATGATCAAATTCATGATTTTCATTCAATATTTCTCCCAGTGGCAGAGTACTACTTTCATGGTTTTCCGTTCCAAGTGGGCTTATCCATGTGACGGGTTTGTTGGCATGGACTACCCTCGATGGGGAATGAAATTCATGATAGACATCCCCCATGGTTCTGGCATGGACAGTAAAACCGCCTTCAAAAACTAATGGGGAAAAGGGGATTGATATATTTTCACAAATTCCATGCCAGAATATATTTAGTTCATCCCGCTGTTTTTGTATCAATACATTATCATCATTATTTAAACCACTATAAATTGATAAAGGCATGTTCTCATCATTTCTATTTATGAAAATATATCCGTGATCGGAGGGGATCTGTTCGCCCATTGTCCATACTTCTAATTCAATGCCAAAATCTGATTGGGTGATAGTGAAAAATAAATTAAATCTTTCTCCTGCGGAACTATGGCAAAAGAATATAGTGTCAGATTTATATTCAATTAACTCTCTCAGCATATCGGATAGTTTATAATACTCAAATGTCACATTAAACCCCTGAACAATGTGATCGACGAGTCCAGTTATTTTTTCCTCAATTAAATGTCCCGAATCATAAAGTACTTGAGCTGCCAAACGTGTATTCTCAATGGTACCTAAGGCGAGAACACATTTATCAGCGAAGATGGTATGTACCTCATTAGAGCCAATATATCTCAACTTAGCGCCAATACAGTGACCATTTTTAACGATGAGTGACATAACTTCATACCCAGGAATTATTTTCGGGTTAGATCTTAATTGGTTATCTTCTTTCCAATAGGAAAGTGGTGAATAAGATTCCCAGCCACCTGATGAATTAATATTACGAATAACCTGAGGTGTTATTTTAAACTCAAAACCAGAAAGCTGAAGAGAGTAATCTATATCGTGATTCTTATCTGCCCATGCGAGCATTTCAGACTGCACCTGTGTGTAAAGTGATGGTCCACCTAACCAACTTTCAGTAAGGTCATGGGCAATATTTGAAGGCCAGAATTTAAGTGTCTCAGCCTCTATTGGTAAAATAACACCATGCCAATAAAGGGATCTACCGCCGACTCTACGACGTAGACAAGTTCCTTTAGCAAAATGAGGTTCATTTAAAGAATGCCATGAACGGTAGGAGTATTTATCAGATCCTTCATTTTTCCAATATTCATTGGCTCGTTCATATTCACCTCCTGCATTTATATGGTTGTAATCATCTGCTGGACCAGCTTCTATAACGACGATGTCTTTTATTCCTCTACAATTTAAATGCTTAGCTAACTCTAAACCCGACATTCCAGCGCCGAGTATTAAAATTTTTATTTTGGGTGGTATTTCATTTTTATTTTTGCGTATGTTTATATCTATAATATTCATTATATATTCCTTTGAAGTGAGTTTTTTTTGAAAGTAATAATCTATATTTATAATAATTTATGCATAAATTTACTCCACGGTTCTCTAGGGAATTTTGATTGAACAAATTTTTTATTATTAGCTAATAGCGTTTTAATCTCGTCAGCCCCGGCAGAATGTAACTGCATCCATTCAAATAACTGTTGTGCAGCATCCCTGGGGTGTTCTGGGATTACTTTAATGTGATGGTACTCAGTGCCATAAAACTCAGTGAAGGCCGTATACTGTGTTACTGCGCAGGGAATACCTGCAATAGCAGCAAGTGCTGGACCTAAACCGACACTTTCCACGTTCTCTACATTAGGTGTAAATAAAACTGCGCCGGATAACGTATGGCAAATGATAAGTAAGTCAATTTCATCTAAATGCCATTTGTTGTCTTTATCTTTATATGTTTTTATCGGTACTTCATCTAAAAATATAATACTATTGTCTAGGTTGTATTTTTTTACCTGCTCTTTTAAATCATGAGCATACTCAGGATCTTCATTCATGTTCCCGAATATCAACAGTTTCGGCGTGGGTAGTTTTTTTTCTTTATAAATATCAAGTAGCTTATTAAAAACACTTATTGATATTTCGATACCCTTGACTCTAAATACTCTAACGGGAACTATAACAATAGATGAACCTATAGCTATATTATATTGGTTTAAAAAATCAATGTGAATATTGCTAAAAGCAGACACATCGATTGACGGTAATATATTAGGAATGACATCAGGTACCAATTCTGTTGGATAGTCTCTACTTTCCTTCGCCAAGGCTTCAGACGCAACTATCCATTTAGTATAGGTATTATCTTGTGGTATGGGTGTCAATATATTGGGTTTTTCAGGATATAGTCTTTCTTCATGTTCATAAATGGCATAACTACCAAATAGGTCATGATCCCAAAAAATAATACCGCCGTTATCTTTTTTAGCCCAATACCTTCTCGCTGCGTTGTGCAGTGCCAGGCTAACAGGAACGGCATCCGAAAGGGTAATATTTAAGCAAAACACCCAATCGACCTTATTATCTTCAAACCAACTTAGGAAATAATCCTCATAAATTTTAGCAATAGAATTAATATCTTGATTGATCTGTTTAATTTCTTCTCCTGTTAATGATTTATATCTTGCTACCCTCTTTCTGATATGAGTAAAACAGTGCCCATGATCGCTATCATAAGAGTATTTTTGATGGATAGAACTTATTCTCATCCATGTTGGATATTGTGATTCTGTACTACCATGAGGGAAAAATTTTTTTTTGTCCGGCCGCCAAGAAAATCCTAAATCGGCGGGTATTTCATTTGTAATATCATTGTTTTTTATAGCTATTTCTGCAACATTTCTAAAAATAGTGAGTAGACCACTCGTTGGGAGTCCATCCCCTGATATGATAGCCCACTTTGTTTTTTTCATTATCTATCTCCTGAGGTTAACTGTTTAATTAGTGTATTTGATAGTGTATTAATTAATAAGAATGCCAGTACGCAACTAACCAATATCATAATCAATGCAGTTCTTAATGATGTCATGTCGGCTAACATCCCTATTAACGGTGGAAATATAAGTAGGCCAACTCTTGATATCCAAGTTGCGAATGCGATTCCACTCGTCGAGTTTATATTGGGTATTTGGCCAATAAATGAAATTGTTAATGGGAATACCACTGACATCCCTAATCCGATTAGTGAAAAACCTAATATTGAAATAATTGGTGAATGAATGGTTATCACAATTAAGATTCCCAATGCTGCCATTAGAATTCCGTATCTTAATACTGGGATATTACCCAATTTATTGGTCAGGTAATCACCAAATCCTCGCCCTATAACCATTGATACCTGACATGCTAAATAAGGTAAACCTGAAATTACAGATGGAGCTTGATAGTAATCATTCATATAGATAGCACCCCAAACACTTGCTGTTTCCTCTATGCCGCAAGTGAATGTTAGCAAGATTAACGCAATGATATACAGTTGAGTACCTGTGGCGCCCATACTTTTTTTAATATTTTCACGAAGGGAAAGTTCATCAAATGAATCCCCCTTTCGGAAAAATATCATATAATTAATTAATATTATTAGATTCATAAGCAATACGGAAAAACTAAATTGTCCCATAGAAAGTCCGAATCCAATTGCTGATATGGCGATGCCCCCCCCCATTATTGTGCCGATACTTTCTGCACCATGAAATCTATTAATCAAGCTTCGGCCATATAATCTTTGTATGTTAAGTGCCTGCACATTCATACAGGTATCTGCCCAAGCATCGAAAACCCCAAACAGGAAGAGCAGCAGTGTTATTTCATACCATGATGATGCAAATGGTATTATTGATATGATAATTATAAAAAATAAAAATGTTATAATTGTCGCCCAATATAATCCAATGGTGTTAATAAAATTCTTGGACAATAACCCCATAATAATTGCTCCTGCTGGGATTGCAGATATCATTATTCCAACCATATAATGACTTAGATGAAACTTTTCTTTTATGTCTGGAATCCAGGGTACGATACTCGCGTAGGCTATTCCGTGGATGAAAAACAGTAATGATAGTGTAATATTTTGTTTTGTTTTTATTTGATTAATTTTCATTAAATTAATTTCACATGAGTTTATTGTTGCTGCATATAGTTTAAATCGAATCCTAATATATTTCTGTAACCTGTTTTTATTAATGGGTCTTTTAATTTTATAGGGGTCACTTTGTGCCAAATGGTTGAATTTCTATCGATATGAAACAAACCTTCACCACAGTTCAATGTTTGTGATTTAATAAACTCTTCTCTCTCTGTACAGTAGAGTTTACTCGTTCCTCCGTCAATGTTGTATTTATCAATAATTAATGCTGATACAATATAGTCACATCCATCCTGATGTAAGCCTTCTGGTGAATTGCAGACCGAATTCATTGTATTATCAATAATTAAAGACATCTGATGACAGGTAACTTCAACTGTTTCTATTTTTTGCCCATGCTCACATTCGCACAGCATTTCGACGAAACTCCTTATGAGCTTTTTTAATATAAGTGAATGACTTATTGCCGGGTCCATTGGCGGGAATTGACGTTTTAATTGCCTTAAATCTGAGGGATAGTCAGCATGTTGAGTAAAGTTAGTTAATTCTGGGCAGGCAATATTACTGACTTCCCATTGATTATTAATGTGTTTAACAATAAATCGGCTAATGCTTCTTTTTCTAAAGGGTTTATAGGAGTAAAAAAAATGTCTATCTATATCAGATAAACGCAATATGAGTTTTTGAATGTTTGGTGGTGGACATCTATCATCCAGATAACGTTGAGCCTCCTGAAAGATGATGATTTTATCGTTATAAAATTTTCTGGCCAAGAATTTTAATTGAGATAGTTTTATATCATTAGTATCCCACGCTAATGATTTAAATGACAAGGTATTTTTAACGTGATTTATATCCATCCCAAGCTCATTGATATTAAACTGAATGATTTTATATTTAATCCCCATAATGAAAATATCCTAGTAAGTTAATTTGTTATTGATAAATTACATTGATGAAAATAAGCCATATAAACGCACATGTATTAGTGGGCCTGTTTTTATTGATGACTTGCTATTTTTTATTGTTTCTTTCTTTTTTATATATCAAAGATCCATTTTCGGCAAGTTTTTATCAATATCTATCATTGTATCTATATTTAGCTAATAATATGTTTTTGATTAAATATTGTTTTTATTGGTGGTTGCTTTATATAAATTAGTAACACGAGTGAATAAAATGCAGTTGTTACTGATAGGCTTGCCAGATGAGTTGAAAATTATCCATACTTTCAATATAGGGTGGTTTTTTATGATTTAACTATAAATGTCAAAAATGTGATCTACGTAAATAGAACATCGTTCCATTTTTAGTATTATGCCGTTTTACCATAGTGTAACTGGCTTTTCTTAATCGATAATAACCTAAAACCATTTTAATCTGGCGAGCATTAATAACTAAGGATCATGTAATGCCAATTAATTTTCTGGGTAAAACGCTATTGTTAGGATTGATGTCAATTGCTGTATTGGGGAAAGTCAGTGCTGCCCAGTATAATGCTGTGGTTTCTACTGCGCCTCAGGATAATGAGTTTCCCTCGATTAATACTGCGTTAAAATCAGCACCAGCGGATAATTCGCTGTTTGTGATTTTCCTGAAAAATGGCATTTATAACGAAAGGCTAGAGGTCAATCGTAATAACGTTACTTTGAAAGGGGAAGACCGTGATGGTACGGTGATCAGTGCCAATACGGCAGCGGGTATGCTTAACCCGCAAGGAGAGAAATGGGGAACATCTGGTAGTAGTACGGTACTGGTTAATGCGGCAAATTTTACGGCTGAAGAACTTACTATTCGTAATGATTTTGATTTCCCAGCCAATAAAAAGAAAGCTGACAGCGATCCGACGAAGTTAAAAGACACTCAAGCTGTGGCATTATTATTAGCTGAAAACAGTGATAAGGCGCGCTTTAAGCAAGTAAAACTCGAAGGTTATCAGGATACGCTGTACAGCAAAACGGGCAGTCGTAGCTATTTTACTGATTGCGAAATCAGTGGTCATGTCGATTTTATTTTTGGCTCAGGTATTACGGTATTTGACCGATGTAATATTATTGCCCGCGATCGTCGTGATATTGAGCCACCCTATGGCTATATTACTGCCCCCAGTACATTAAACACATCACCTTATGGTTTGATTTTTCTCAATAGTCGTTTGACCAAAGAACCCGGTGTTCCAGCCAAAAGTTTCGCTTTAGGGCGTCCGTGGCATCCGACCACTGCCTTTGATGATGGCCGTTATGCTGATCCTGCGGCCATTGGCCAGACGGTATTTATAAATACGACGATGGATGACCACATTTACGGTTGGGATAAAATGTCTGGTAAAGATAAGCAAGGCGAGAAAATCTGGTTCTATCCACAAGATTCACGTTTCTTTGAAGCAAACAGTCAAGGGCCGGGCGCAGAGATTAATGCACAGCGGCGTCAACTCTCTGCTGAGCAGCTAAAAGCATTTACTTTGCCGATGATTTTCCCTGACTGGGCGGTGCATTGAGATTATGACTCGCCACCCTTAAATTGGCTGATATCCAGCCGATGAAGTTTTACTTTTCGCCATAAGGTTGTGCGGCCTATCCCTAATAAGGTCGCCATTTCATTTAGCTGACCTTGGCACACCAGTGCCGCACGAATAATGGCCTGTCTTTCTAATTCTTGTAGTGATAAGACAGGCTGAGGTTGCGGCATCTCCGGTTCTAATAACAGCCTTTCCCCCAGTAGATGCTCTGGCAAATCATTGAGGTTAATGCGGTTATTGCGGCAAGCCATGGCGGCCCGCTCCACCACACTTTTCAGTTCCTGATCATTCCCGGGCCATGGGTATTGGCATAACTGACGGATAACACTCTCATCTGGCTGGTATTGGCAGTGGAAATGTTGCCCAATGCTTGCCAATGCATGCTGTACCAGTGGGGGGATATCCTGTTGACGCTGACGCAGTGGTGGAATATGTAATTCGAAAGATTGTAGGGTATAAAATAGCTGGCGGCGAAAACGCCCTTGTTTAACCAATAAGGGCAAATCTGCCCCGGTGGCGGTAATAATCCGGACATCGACTGGGATCACCCGATTAGAGTTGACCCGCATTACCATGCCAGTTTTGACGATTTGCAGCAGAGCTGACTGCATTTCCGGCGACAGATATTCAACTTGTTCCAGATATAAGGTGCCACCGTTAGCCAGTTCAAATTTGCTGGGTTGGCCGGATTCCCCTTCACTGGCATCACTACCAAGAAATTCTCGCGCCATGAAATTTTGTGGCAATGCCTGACAATTTAAGACGATATAAGGGCCATCGGCGCGATTGCTGGCATTATGGATTGCTTGCCCCAACTGCTGTTTACCGACCCCTTCTTCCCCGTGCAGTAAAATCGGATGCCGACCTTTGGCAGCCTGCTTGCCATAACGCACCAGGCGGCGCATTTCTAGTGAAGCAACCGGCATATCATCAAAAGTACAATTAGCCCCCCCTAATTGGTTGTGCACCATTTGCCGCAGTAATTCTTGTGGATGGAGTAATGCAATAAAGCCGCAGCGGTTACCATCTGGGATGGGTTTGAGGGTTAAGAGAGCCGGAATAAATTGCTGCTGATTCTCAAAGGTCACCTCGACGTGGCTGAGGGGATTACGGTGTAAAATGGCGTGGGTCAGTAAGGAGGGTAAGGTCAGCAAATCTGTGACCGGCTTGCCGAGGCTACTGGTTTCATCTAGTTGTAAAATAGCCGCAGCACGACGATTGAGATACAGCAGGCAACCGCGTTGGTCCCATGCCATGACACCATCGTCCACACCATCGAGTAGGGCATTGAGTTCATTCAGATGACGGTTAGTTTCTGCTAATAAGCTATCTGCGTGGAGATAATTGCCAATTTCGCGGGCGATAGCCAATGTCAGAGGCAAATCACTTGCCGCATGTTCGGTGAGCAGGCTACCTAAAACAATGACCGCCCGTTGGCGGCCACTGTTGTCATACACCGGAGTAGCGCAAAAGCGCCACGGATGCAGCGCCTGTTTAAAATGCTGCTGGCCACTGACTTGTATCGGGTTGCCTTCAGCAATTGCCAGCGCCGGGGCATTGGTACCCATTAGCCCTTCTGCCCAATAACTGCCGCAATCAATCCCTAATGCCTGTAGCTGACTTATCGTTTGTGGATGCCCGCATTTCCATAGAGTACAGCCACTTTCATCCAGAATCAGCAGCACACAAGGGCGTGATTCCATATATTCGTAAGCATCTTCCAATGCCGCCTGACCTAATACCAGCAAGTCATTTTTGCGCTGACAAATTGACTGGAACGTCGCACCCACGGCCCGGTGAGGTACTCGCCATTGGTGGGCTTGCATCAATTTTTGGCAGCGCCGCCAGGAGTCGGCTAATGCAGGGGTGGTCACCGGTTCAGTGTTGCTCATTAAGCGCCTTAGAACCCGGATGGCGCCAATGGATCTGCCCTGGCAGAATCAGTTGATTTTGCGCCAGTGCCGATTCAGCAATCAAGCTGGTGATCATCTCAAAGCTGTGGCGTGCCAGCCCTTGGCAATCTTGTGCGATGGTATCTATTTTCAACGGCAGGCAATCAAACAGATAGTGATCGTCAAAACTGCATAAATGAATCTCACTGTCCATTAATTGATGCTGATTGAGATAGCGCAGTACACCTTCCAACAGCCCGCAGGCGGCAGTAAACACCGCTTTAGGTGGGCGGCCTAATTGTGCACAGAGTTGGGCAATCATTTCATAACCGGAACTGGGCAGGTAATGGCCATTTAGTATCCATTCTGGGCGGCAGGTCACCCCTGCCTGTTGTAGCCCCTGCTGAAAGCCAGCCAGCCGATCGCGAGTAGGGGAAATGCGTGGCTGACCACCAAGAAAATAAAACTCATCAGGATGTTGGCGGGCAACGTTTTCAACCAGTATGGCGGTGGAGGCTACCGAGTCAGTGATAACCAGCGGCAACTCTGATTCACCAATTAATCGATCCATCTGCACCACTGGCAGGCGGGCATTGATCTTTTGATATTCGCTGTCATTGAGCTGGCTGGAGGCGACAATCAGGCCATCGACCTGACGTTGTACCAGGCTATTGACCGCCATCATTTCCTGACCGGGGTTTTCATCGGTACAAGCAATCAGTAGCTGTAATCCGGCTTCGCGACACAGCATCTCCAGCTCACGTGAAATCAGGGCAAAACCGTGATTGGTCATCTCCGGGACCACCAATCCTATGGTGTGGCTGCGGGTTGAGCGTAGAGAACGGGCATGGAAGCTCGGTTGATAGTTATGCTCGTTAGCCAAAGCAACAATACGATCCCGCGTTTCATCGGAAACACGATACTCCTTGCTGCGCCCATTGAGCACCAAACTGGTGGTCGATTTCGACACACCAGCCAGTTTGGCAATATCGTTAATGGTAATTCGTTTATGATTTTTCACAGGTTATTGTTTTTCACTGAGTGAATCTGTCGCCTTGAAAGATAGTTCATTCTAACATGGGCGAAGACAACAACCAGTGTTGCAGACACAGTTCAGCATTTCCGTTAAAGATTGCTATCGGGTCTTCAGTCGGGAAGTAGCATGTAGTCATTACCGCCTCTCCCTGATTGATAAATATCTCTATGCTGCAACTATCGCAGAGCAGTTGTAACAGCTGCAATTGACCGCGCCAATAACGGAACTCTTGCAGCCCGGTACGCAGATTGCGGCGGCTTAGTGTGATACGTTCACCATCCCATATCAGCATCATTTCATCGCCTAATTCGAGGATAAATGGCGCACTAACCTCGACTATCATTTCAGCACTGCGGATGGAGAGTGCCGGTGCCTGTTGAGCACGACCTTGCCACTGACGATGTTCACGGCGCAATGCCTGCAATTCACGCGCGGGTCGTTGAATGACTTTGCCGTCAACCAGACTCAGCTCTCGTGGGCAGGTCATGGTATGGATCCAACCATGGGCTACGGTGGGTTGATACAACTCATCTTCATCCGGGATGCCCATCCAGGCGAATAACAGGCGGCGGCCATCTGCGGCCAGCGTGGTTTGTGGCGCGTAGAATTCGAAGCCGAGATCCAGTTCATGGAAATCCTGATGGTTGAATGCTGCCTTGGTATAATCCAATTGGCCCAGTAAATAGCCAGCCTGGAAGGTATTACGATAACGCTCTGCTTCAGCGGCGATGCCCTGCGGGCAGAAAATCAGCACCTCCTGATCCGCTAACCTGAATATGTCAGGGCATTCCCACATATAGCCAAACGGGCCTAATCCGCCCAGACCAGAACCGGCAATTTCACCCAGATTATGCCATTTACGTAAATCATCGGAGCGTAATAGCAGCACTTTCCCTTGCAGTTGCTTATCTTGCGCGCCTAAAACCATGTACCACTGACCGTCGTGCTGCCAGACTTTCGGGTCGCGAACATGGCCGGTATAGCCCGCAGGTAATGGGAGCACTGGTCCTAATTTGTCGTATTCCCCTCGCTCATTCTCCTGTGCCAGACATTGGAATGCGGTGCGCGAGCCATCAGGATATTTCACATTACCGGTGTAAATCAGCGTGATTCGGTCATCAGCAATAACGGCAGAACCTGAGTAGCAGCCGTGACTTTCATATTCTTCACTGGGTACCAATGCGACAGGCTGATGCTCCCAATGAACCAGATCGGCACTACGCCAATGGCCCCAGTATTTACTGCCGTGGCGGCAATCTAACGGGTTCCATTGATAGAACAAATGATAATAGCCAGCATGATAAATAAACCCGTTGGGATCATTCAGCAGCCCGACACTGGGGGCCAGGTGCCAGCCCGGCCGATGAGGGTCACGCGATGCGCGGATTTGACCACGCATCACTGCCAGCGTAAGTTGTTTTAGCAAACTGACTTCTTGCATTATTCGCTGTCCGTTTTGTACTTAAGCAGTAGAGAGATAATAAATGCAGCGCCAAATGCAATAACCAATCCAATCAGATAATTAACAATTGAATTGCCTTGTACGATAGCGATGCCCGGGATACCGGTTAAGCCCACCGCAGTCATATTGACATGATTCGCGACTACCCAAGCGCCTCCTAATGCACCACCTGCCAGTGCAGCAAGGAAGGGTTTGATAAAGCGCAGATTAATCCCGAAAATTGCCGCTTCGGTAATACCCAGCATGGCAGAAAATGCCGATGGGATGGCGATGGCTTTAATTTTAGCATCGCGGGTTTTAAAGTAGACTGCCAGGCAGGCTCCGCCTTGCGCCACGTTTGCCATTGACCAGATAGGTAACAAGAAATTGACCCCGATATTCGGATTACCCAATAGCCCGGCCTCGATGGCGTGGAAGCTATGATGGATGCCGGTTATCACTATCACGGAATAAAGCCCGCCGAACAGTAACCCGGCCAGCCAGCCAGCATGGGTTATCAGTGTGCTAAGTACCAGCGAGATCCCATCACCCAATACTCGCCCGGCAGGGCCGATAAATAACAGCGCGACAAAACCGGTAATGATCACCGTTAAAAAGGGGGTTAGGATCAGGTCCAGCGCATCAGGTATCACTTTGCGCAGGCGTTTTTCCAACATACTCATAAACCACACTGCCAGTAGCACCGGGAATACTGTGCCCTGATAGCCAATCATCGCTACCTCCATACCGAAGAAATTCATGGTATGGAAACCGCCTGCAACCCCCCAGGCATTGGTTAGCGCTGGGTGCGTCAAAATGCCGCCCAGTGTTGCCCCCAGATACGGGTTACCGCCAAACTCTTTGGCCGCGGTGAAACCAATCAAGATAGGCAGAATGATAAAGGCAGCGGAGCTGAACATATCCAGCATGATAAACAGCGCGCTGTCAGCATCGGCCCAGCCATAGGTTTTTACCATGCCGAGCAAGCCCATTAACAGGCCGGACGCCACGATTGCCGGAATGATCGGGACAAAAATATTGGATAGCAGGCGGGCAATGCGCTGGAACGGATTGAGTTTACGCGCCGCCACAGCGGCAGCTTCAGATTTACTGGCTTCGTTTACACCCGCTACCTTGATAAATTCGGCATAAACTTTATTGACCAACCCGGTACCGAAAATCACCTGTAACTGCCCGGCATTGCTGAAGCAGCCCTTAACGCCATCGAGTTTTTCTACCGCTGATTTTTGCACTAAAGAATCATCTGCCAGAACCAAGCGCAGGCGAGTGGCGCAGTGTGCAGCACTGACGATATTCTCTTTACCACCAAGCAATGGGAGCAGAGCCGTTACGGTCTCATTGATATTCATGATATCCCTCGCAAATTTATTTTGATTCCTGCATGCCGAGGATCGTCACGGCAGCAGGCGGTATTCGTCGTGATTACCGCGGTGCGTAATAGTTAGAACCAGGTTTCCATTTGGATACCAAAGTTCCATTGCCCACCGGCGGCAAAACCATCTTTACCGAAGGAATCATCCTTGGCGTAGTTATCCAGATCTTGGCTCCAATCCATATAGGTGGCGAACACCCGTATTTCTGGTCGGCTGAAGAAATTACTGATATCACCAGCTTTAAAGGTTGGGGCGAAGGTCAATTTATAGAAACCGCCACTGACTTTGTGATAATCCTTATAGCCCTGCGGATCCAGATTCATGTACTGATAACTACCTTCATAAGCTAATGCAAAGTTCTCGGTGATTTCCTGAATCAGGCGGGTGTTGAATGTTATCCACTTATAGCTATCGCCCGAGACATAACGATCCTTACTTTGTTGCGCCAATATTGCTGGGGCTAGACTCCAGTTTTTACTTAATGCGGTGGTGCCGTAAGTCGCCAAACGCCAGGTATCTGCGCTGCTGGTTAAGTTGCCATCGGACCCGATAGATTTTACTTCAGCCCCTAAACCATGGCCGTACAGCAGCGCGGTTTTTGACGTACCATCACGTAGCCCATAGAAGCTGTCACCGTGATAGGCCAACATGCTGTGAATACCTTTATCTGTGGCATTAGTATTAACGGCTTCACCGCTATTTTGGCGCGCCTCATTATCTTTGGCGCGCAACCCGCTCACCATCCACTGGAAGGGGCCGCTATAGTTATTGGCAGTGAAAATATAGCTTTGGATATCGCTATTAACATTCTCGATCTCACCATAATTACGGCCATATAACGAGAAGTTACTCTTCAGGTTATCGGTCCATTTGATGTCATAAATACCGCCACCGGTACCGGCAAGGAATACCACGTCGGAATCCAGCCAGTGAATATCGAAGTTATCGCGATCGAAACGTTTACCGGCCCACAATGTACTGTCTTTAAAAATACCGTTAAAGGTTGGCAGGGTGCCAAGTTCGACAAATGCCTGGCGCACATTGAGGTCACTGCTGTCGGCTGTCCAGTCGTTATAGCTGCGCTGACCATCAGCCAGCATCACTTTATAGCGGGTGGTGGCACCGTTATCCAGCTTCTGCTTTTTCTCCAAATTGACTTCAACATAAGTTTCTGTCTCATTACCCAAGCGGCCAACTGCCCCTCCGGTACTGCCGGCTGGCGTAACATACGGGCCACCTTGGGTGCCGGTGCCAGAGTCGTTCATTAGCAGGCCGGAACGGGCATAACCATGAAACTCAAAACCGTTGCCATCCTGTGTTTTGCTTTCCAGTTTATCTGTGCGCTTAGCCACCTGAACGGTCTTTTCTTCTGCCTGACGCGTTCGAGTTTCCAGCTTTTGTGCCTGTTTTTCGGCAATTTCGGCGCGTGTTTCTGCATTTTTTGCCCGCTGTTCCGCTTGTTGTAATCGTTGCTCCAACGCATTGAGGCGGGCTTCAATATCCATGTTTGAGGAAGACGAGGGTGAGGCTGCAGAGGTGGTTGTCGCTGCACAAGAAAGGATAAGTCCTATTGATACAGCAAGATAGCTTGGTTTTATCATCATTTTATATCACTCGGTATGTGATTGATTGTATTTATGCTAAACAGCTAAACCGGTTTTTCATGGCTAACATAAGGGGGATCCTTTGGGATTAGCAAAACATTTTGCTAACCCGATTCAGCTATTGTGATCCAGACTGCAAAGTGCATGACTTTTTGAGACGAATAAGGCGATGAGCAGGAAGAGGGCGCGCGCGATAATGCATGTAGCAGGCGCTAACATGCTGGGTGTTTAGCAAAAAGAGTGACAGGTAGGAAGAGGGACGGATGCCTGCCTGTCAAAGGCGACATCCTAAATGGTTTATGCGGAAGAGGATTTATGCAGTTAGTGGTCGGGTTGGAGAAAATGCCGCAACTGTTGAGCATTAGGTAACGCAGTCATTGCTCCTTTAGCGCTGGTGGCTAAAGCACCACAGGCTTGCGCCTGATCGATGGCGGCGGTGAGATCTGCACCTAAATGCCAATTTGGTAGCCGTGCCAATGCTGTCAGCAACCCAGCGACAAAGGCATCACCCGCGCCAGTCGTGTCTATTGGGGTGATTTTCCTACTCGGGTATTTTTGCAGACGATGGCGGTTATGCACCCAAACGCCATTGGCACCCAGTGTTACCAGTAGCAATTTGCAGCAATAGTCGGCCATCAACTGTTCCATTGCGCCAGCAATATCCTGATCTGGGCAGATAAAGTTCAGTTCTTCCAACGACAGTTTCACTACATCGGCCAATAACAGCGCCTGTTGCAGACAGGGGAGCAACGCTTGTGGTTCGCGCCAGATATCGGCACGGATATTGGGATCAAAGCTGACCCAACCACCGTCGGCTTTCATACGGCGCATCGCCTCAAAGGCGGCACTACGGCTCGGCTCTTGGCTTAAGGCAATAGAGCACAAATGCAGCCACTGATTGTTTTTAAATTCAGGTAAATCATCTGGTTGTAAGAATAGATCGGCACTCGGTGTCACCATAAATGTAAAAGTGCGTTCGCCATGCTCATCTAAATCCACCACAACTGTAGAGGTATGGTGCAGCGGATCCTGTGTCATCGCGTGGGTATCGACGTTTTCCTGTTGTAATATCTGCTGCATAAAACGACCAAAACTGTCTTGCCCAACCCGGCCAATAAAGGCACTTTTACCGCCCAATCGGGCGATGCCGACCGCCACATTGGCAGGTGCACCACCTGGACACTTAAGGTAATTATTTGAATTTTCAGGAACTAAATCAATTACAGCATCACCTAAAACCCAAATGGTATTTTCCATGATAAACCCCTGTTTTCTTCAATCCTATTTGCTGCTAAAAGTAGAAGAATCGGTTTAGCAAAGCAACAAAATAATCCGTTATAGTAAAAAACAGTGATAAGCTCCAGACCCTGATTCGCAATACTCTTCCTGCATGGTTTTTCTTTCTATAAATGATAATCATTATTGTACATGTATTGTGATATACGAATATGGGCCAGATTACCCTGAGACATTGAGCAACATTGCCTGGATGATGGATGGGTATTTGAACTGGGGGTAATAGCGCAATTTACAGTTTTAAACGCTAATTATGTTCAACTGTGCGGAAGGATGATTCGCTTAAATAGATGTTATCTGCCAGCAGATGAGCTAGTGATTTATTTTTTTTAGATGCAATGACAAGGTTTAATAACATAATGAAAGTGAAATATAATATCGCAGTATTAAACTCAACCATTATCGATGAAAATAATAATTGAGTTTGTACCGCGTCATTTAATCAAGGTGACGATTCAACGTTTGATAATTTCTCTCCGGCAAAGGCAACTTTATTCCGGCCATCTTTTTTGGCCCGGTAAAGTGCTTCATCCGCGGCTTTAAGCGAGGAGGCCAGATCATAGGCTTGCAGAGGAGAAATACCTGCGCTCAATGTCACGGTTGTAGAAACTTTATGGTTAAAAACATGTGGAATATCAAGTCCTAAAACCCGTTGGCGCACGCGCTCAGCAAGCTGGCTTGCATACTCTTCACTCACATGAGTCAGTAACACTAAAAACTCTTCGCCGCCGTAGCGCACCACGATATCCCGTGAACGAACAGCATCACGGATAGCCGCCGCAACACGTACCAGTGCTTGATCCCCCATCGTGTGACCATAGTTATCGTTATAAGCTTTAAAATGGTCGATATCGAGCAACAATACGTAATGATTGCCGGGAGACTGAGCCAGTAGTGTTTCAAGTTTATTCTCCAGACCCCGGCGATTATACAAACTGGTTAAGGGGTCTATCATGCTTAAATCACTGAATTTTTCCCTTTCATTATAAAGGCGTGCGACAAGTTTTCGGGTAAAGTCATCGCTACGACGTAGCATCAAATGATGTAAGGAGAAACCAATCAGTGGCAGCATGATGGTGAATACAATACGGAAAATATTTTGAAAATCGTCGAGTAAAATAACGGTTAATGCTGCTGGTGCACTGTGTAGACAAAAAGCAAGGAAATTATCAGACAGGGCTATGGTGCTGATAAAGAAAATCGTAAACAGGCTGAGTAGTAAGTAGTTATTTTCATTATTACCCAAATATTCGTATTTAAGAATGATTTGCCAGGCCCAAAGCACGCCCATGATTATTGAAAATAAATTCAGTTTATTGGCATAATTCTTCGAAATAAAAATCAGATAAGTTGCTGCGCTCAGGCTGATAACCGTGATCAGTACTATCGGTAATGTCACTGCTGGCGTTTCAGGTGACGGTAATATCATACTAAAAATAGAAGACGACGCATTAAGAAATAAAAAAAGCAGTAAAGAGAGCCGATGCTTACTTTTCAGAAGCTGATCGTAGGAATGGCTATTCATATTCAATTCACTCTGCATAATGTCGTGCTGTCAGTAGACAAATAAACAATATCCTCATGAAGCCCTATTATTTAGGCATCACGATAAATAGTTTTTCTTAGTAATTATTTTTGTTTGAAGCGTTTTAGTATCGTTTTAGGAATTTTCTTAACCAAAATTACCATTTTTGTTTCAGCCTGTCATCATGATGTTTCTTAACTTGATGTTGTCGCTGTCTGTCCGCTGCTAACAACTTCATAGTGCAGACTACGATAGAGTGATATATGATATTGGTTATCATTATCAATTGTGGCCGTTGTTATGATTACAGCCAGATTAGCCGCTTATCGCTGGTGTGGGATCAGTGGGTTATTGAGCCGTGGTATGTCTAGTGGTTGGGGAATATTGCTGCCTTTTGCTTTACTACCGGTTTTGGGATGGGCTGATATCACCGTCGGTCAGTTACGTATCCTGATTGTGCTCGCCATGCTAGCCACGGTTAGCATGTTGTATCACGCGCGGTTACGGCATTTCTTATTGCTGCCATCATGTCTGGCGCTGTTGGGTGGACTGATGGCGGTGTTAATGCACAGTGGGATGCATTGAACCCAATAGCATTGGCTGAATTTTCTGTATTACAGGTATTTACGTGTATTTTAGGAAGGGGTCTTGCCAGAAGAGAGGTATTACTGTGCTTTTGAAATCATTGTGGTGCGAAGGGAGGGACTTGAACCCTCACGTCCGTAAGAACACTAACACCTGAAGCTAGCGCGTCTACCAATTCCGCCACCATCGCCCAAATGATTTCTTACTGCTATATCCGTCATACTTCAAACTACATGTGCGTTGGCTGCCTTTGTTCACCCCAGTCACTTACTGGTGTAAGCTCTTGGGAGTTCACTCGTTTGCCGCCTTTCTGCAATTCGAATTATTTTGGGTATATCTTAAAAAAGTAAAGCTTAGGATTTATATCACCAGCTTGGTGCGAAGGGAGGGACTTGAACCCTCACGTCCGTAAGAACACTAACACCTGAAGCTAGCGCGTCTACCAATTCCGCCACCATCGCATGTGCTGTGCAATATAAATCTCCCCTCGTACTTGAAGCCACAGGCTATTAAACCTCAATCACTTACCGGAGTAAGCCTATCTGGGTTTGTTTGCTGCCTGCAATACCAATTACTTTGGGGATATACTACGAATCGCCAAGAAAAGTATGTTTGGTGCGAAGGGAGGGACTTGAACCCTCACGTCCGTAAGAACACTAACACCTGAAGCTAGCGCGTCTACCAATTCCGCCACCATCGCGTACCGGAACATCACTTTTATAAAGCAACTACGGAGGCGAATTCTAGAGATTTTCGCGTTCAGGTCAATACTTATTTCCCCTAAGCGGGACGTTTGCTGTAAAAAGCATCATATGTTGAGCAATTGATTTGATTACAGAAGTATTTTTAGTTTTTAACGCCCGCTTGGTTGTGTTGGTGATAACTGTGGATAATCGGAAAACAGTTCAATCAGCCAGTCAATCAGCACTCTTACTCTAGGGGCAAGAAAACGCCCCGCAGGGAACATAATAAACAGCGGCATGGCCGGTGGTGGACAGTGGGGCAACACCTCAATCAGTTCGCCTTGGGTTAATTGGCTCTGAATACCTGGCGTGGGAGCTTGAATCAATCCTAGGCCTGCGACACCGGCTGCGATATAAGCATCGGCACCATTGACACTCAAGATGCCAGGTAATGTGCGGCTTTCAACTTTCCCCTGATAAACAAATTCTAATGGGTAATCACGGCCATCGATCTGTGAGAAATACCCCACCGCTTGATGGCCGGCCAGGTCGTCGAGGGACTGTGGAACACCATATCTGGCGAGATAAGCTGGTGACGCACAGGTTATCTGTGGTTGCTGACCAATATTACGTGCTGCTAATTGTTCATCATGGGGCAGCCATGCACGCAAAACACAATCGACACCTTCACGCATCAGGTCAATGGTACTGTCATTCGCGCCGAGAATCAGCGTGATATGGGGATAACGCTGATAAAAGTCATTTAGTGCGGGGATAACCACATTGCGGGCTAGCGAATGTGGCATATCAATGCGTACTTTCCCTTCCGGTTGCAGCCGCTGATGGCTGAACAGCGAGTCAGCCTCTTCAAACGCCGACAGTAATTGCAAACAACGCTGGTAATACAGTGTGCCTTCCGCGGTGATATTCACTTGCCGGGTGGTGCGCACCAATAAACGCACGCCTAAGCGCTGCTCTAACCGTTTTAAGGTATGGCTGACCGTTGCACGGGGCAATTGTAGTTTCTCCGCCGCGCGACTGAAGCTACCTAATTCAACAATACGGACAAATATCCGCATAGCTTGTATTTGGTCCATGATTGCACTCGTCCATTGTTGGTGTTTTTTGAACAGTAATGAGCAATCTGCATTATTTATCTTTCCTCGCTAAACAACCACACTTTCTTCCGACATCATTAACGGGGAATATCACAATGCAACAACGTCAATTAGGTTCGAATGGCCCGCTAGTCTCAGCGCTGGGGCTTGGCTGCATGGGGATGAGTGACTTTTACTCCACCAATCAGGACGTGAATGAATCCATTGCGACGTTACATCGCGCGCTGGAGTTGGGGGTGACTTTACTCGATACCGCTGACATGTATGGCCCGTTTACCAATGAGGAGTTGGTTGGACGCGCCATTAAAGGCAAACGTGATCAGGTCTTTCTGGCCACTAAATTTGGTATTGTACGTGATCCGACTGACCCGACAGTGCGGGGCGTCAGTAGCCAGCCTGATTATATTCGTAAGTCTGTTGACGGTAGCCTGAAGCGGTTGGGTGTTGATGTTATTGACCTTTATTACCAGCATCGTGGCGACCCGAGTGTACCGGTTGAAGATGTGATTGGCACTCTGGCTGATTTGGTCACTGCCGGTAAAATACGTTATATCGGTTTGAGTGAAGTCTCAGCGGCAACATTAGAGAAGGCCCATCAGGTGCATCCAATTACCGCAGTACAGAGTGAATACTCACTTTGGACACGAGATGTGGAATCCTCTGTATTGGCGACCTGCGAACGGTTAGGTGTGGGTTTTGTGGCTTATAGCCCTCTGGGGCGCGGTTTTTTGACCGGAGCGTTACGCCGCCCGGAAGATCTGGCTGCTGATGATTTTCGCCGTCATAACCCGCGTTTTCAGGGGGATAATTTTGCCATGAATCTGGTATTAGCCGATGCGGTGGTGGAAATGGCGCGCGCGAAAGGGGTTAAACCCTCTCAACTGGCGCTGGCCTGGGTATTGGCGCAGGGGAAATATATTGTCCCAATCCCTGGGACCAAACGGCGTGCTTATCTGGAAGAGAATCTGGCGGCACTCGATCTGGCACTCAGCCCGCAAGAGCTGGCAGCACTGGATGCAGTATTCCCGTTCCATGCCGCAGCGGGTGAACGCTACGGCGCGGAAGGGATGGCCCATCTTAACGCCTAGTTTTAACGTTTTTTCTTGGAGTCTCGTGGCGCACGCCCGACAGTTGCCTGATACACCTTAAAACGGCCATTCTGGGCCAGCACTTCATGGCTGCCAAATGCCGCATCCAGCAGTGCAGGGTAAGGCAGGAAGGAGTTCGCCACTATCCGCAATTTACCACCGACATGCAGGTGAGCTGTTGCGCCGCGGATCAACAATTCCGCCGCAGTCAGGCTGGTTTGAATACCATCATGGAACGGTGGATTCGAAATAATCATCTCGAAGCGGCCTTTAATGTCGGAATAGACATTGCTGGCAATCACCTGCGCGTCGATGTTATTCGCCGCTAATGTTGCTCGGCTGGCTTCAATAGCGGCCGCAGAGACATCACTCAGGGTCCATTTGATTTTAGGTGATTGCTGCGCCAATACAGAGGCCAGCACACCTGCACCACAGCCGACATCCAGCACATTTCCTTTAAATGGCTCACTGAACGTAGACAGTAACAGATGGCTGCCGGAGTCCAGCGAGTCACGGCTGAATACGCCAGGCAATGTTTTAACTGTCACATCGCCCACTTGGTAACTTTCCCACCAGGCATCGGCATCAAATTCCGGCTGTTTATCCAACCGGCCATGGTACAGACCGCAACGGCGGGCGCTGTCGATTTTAGTCAACTGCGCAAATTCAGATAACATTTCTTCTGCACTGCGCACGCCACTACGGTTCTCACCCACCACAAAAATATCGGTGCCGACAGGCAATAACGAAAGGAGATTAGCCAATTGGAACTGGGCTTCCTGTTTGCTTTTCGGCCAGTAATAAACCAGCGTATCGCAGTTAGCCACTATGTCGGCAGTGGCCAAAAGACCGAATTGCACATTCTCTTCCAGCGTATTGCTCAGTAATTGCCAGTGGTGATATTGATTGGTATGAACCCGTACCCCGGCTGCATCAAACTGCGCTGGCAGCGCATCTTGTAAATCACCGGCAAACAACACATGGCGGGCTATAAATTCATCACTATGGCGCAGTATCACTTCACTGGCTGGGGTTAATGCTGACATCAGTCTTTGGCTCCTTAATAATATGATCGGGGATTATAGAGGTTTGTTGGCGCATGTTCGATGGGTTTGCTAGCATAGCGTCGAAATACGGGTCGCTCTGACAGGAAATGGCATGGCATCAAGACGAGACTTGCTGTTACAACAGCTAGGCATTACGCAGTGGACATTGCGCCGCCCGGCCGTCTTGCAGGGTGAAATCGCAGTTCGTTTACCCGAAGATACCCGACTGCTGATTGTGGCACACCTGCTTCCTGAATATGATGATCCCCTGTTGTGTGATGTGTTGCACAGCTTGGGTCTCACGCCGCGTCAGGCTTATGCACTGACGCCGGACAGGGTTGCAATGTTGCCGGAAGATACGCAGTGCAACAGTTGGCGATTGGGCATCAGTGAACCGCTTGCGGTCGCTGGCGCGCAGTTACACAGCCCGGCATTGGCCGGACTTTATCAAGACGCGAGCGCTAAGCGCGCACTTTGGCAGCAGATTTGTCACCATGAAGCAGATTTCTATCCTGACGCCAGCCGATCTGGCCACAGCGTACAAAATTGAGCAAGCCAGCCACGCTTTCCCGTGGACGGAAAAAACCCTGGTCAGTAACCAAGGGGAGCGCTATCTCAATTTTAAGTTGAGTGTCAGTCAACAAATGGTCGGTTTCGCCATTACCCAAATGGTGTTGGATGAAGCGACGCTGTTTAATATCGCCATCGATCCGCACTATCAGCGACAGGGGTATGGCCGTTTACTGCTTGAACATCTGATTGAGCAGTTGGCAACACGTGATATCGTCACTCTCTGGCTTGAGGTGCGGGCTTCAAACGCACGGGCTATCGCCCTCTATGAGAGCTTAGGCTTTAACGAGGTTTCTGTGCGGCGCAACTATTACCCAAGTGCCGATGGGCGTGAAGATGCCATTATGATGGCGCTGCCGATGGGATAGCCCCGTTTTGCCGATTGTCAGTCGTGAATAATGACTGTTTGTCTTGAATAACGACTGTTTGTCTTGAATAAATTGTCTATCTCGCATAAATCAGAGAAAATACCGCGCTATAGCCACTTATACCCGACGTGATAGGAGTTGCCGCTAAGCCTGCTGCAATTTCCAATAAGCAGGGTATAGCGCCACAATCAATGCCTCGCTTTGCCTGACCCGCATATCAATAGGATATGAGGCCCAGAGCAGGGCGGCTTAAAAGTAGAAATCTCAAATTATGTCTCCAAGTGAATACGCACTGGAAGTCGCGAAAAGACGTACTTTCGCGATCATTTCCCACCCCGATGCCGGTAAAACCACCATTACCGAAAAAGTGTTGTTGTTCGGACACGCAATTCAGACCGCCGGTACGGTAAAAGGCCGTGGCTCAAGCCATCATGCCAAATCAGACTGGATGGAAATGGAAAAGCAACGCGGGATCTCCATCACCACCTCGGTGATGCAATTTCCGTATGGCGGTTGTCTGGTTAACTTACTCGATACCCCGGGGCATGAAGACTTCTCCGAGGACACTTACCGTACTCTGACCGCCGTGGACTGCTGTCTGATGGTGATTGACGCGGCAAAAGGGGTTGAAGATCGAACCCGTAAGCTGATGGAAGTAACCCGTCTGCGTGATACACCAATCCTCACTTTTATGAACAAATTGGACCGCGATATTCGTGATCCGATGGAAGTGCTGGATGAAGTGGAACGTGAGCTGAAAATTGCTTGTTCACCAATCACCTGGCCGATTGGTTGCGGTAAGTTGTTTAAAGGGGTTTACCACCTTTATAAAGATGAAACGTATCTCTATCAGACGGGTAAAGGCCACACCATTCAGGAAGTGCGCATCGTCAAAGGGCTGAATAACCCAGACTTGGATGCAGCGGTAGGTGAGGACTTGGCTAAACAGTTCCGTCAGGAACTGGAGCTGGTACAGGGGGCTTCTCATGAATTCGAGCATGATGCTTTCTTGTCTGGTGACTTAACGCCGGTGTTCTTCGGTACCGCTTTGGGTAACTTCGGCGTCGATCATATGTTGGATGGCTTGGTTGAATGGGCTCCGGCCCCGATGCCACGTAAAACCGATACCCGTGAAGTGGTTGCTGCTGAACCCAAATTTACCGGTTTTGTTTTCAAAATTCAGGCAAATATGGATCCGAAACACCGTGACCGTGTTGCCTTTATGCGGGTGGTTTCTGGCCGTTTTGAGAAAGGGATGAAACTGCGTCAGGTGCGAACCAAGAAAGACGTAGTAATTTCAGACGCACTGACCTTTATGGCTGGTGACCGTTCTCATGTAGAAGAAGCTTTTGCTGGCGATATCATTGGCTTGCATAACCACGGTACCATTCAAATTGGCGATACCTTCACCCAGGGTGAAGATATGAAGTTCACCGGCATACCGAACTTTGCCCCTGAATTGTTCCGCCGCATTCGCCTGCGTGATCCATTGAAACAGAAGCAGTTGCTAAAAGGTCTGGTTCAGTTGTCAGAAGAGGGTGCGGTGCAAGTGTTCCGCCCGTTGACCAACAACGATTTGATTGTTGGCGCAGTCGGTGTTCTACAGTTTGAAGTGGTCTCTTCACGACTGAAAAGTGAATACAACGTGGAAGCGGTGTATGAATCAGTTAACGTCTCTACTGCCCGTTGGGTTGAATGTGATGACGTGAAGAAGTTCGAAGAGTTTAAACGTAAGAATGAGGTTAATCTGGCATTAGATGGTGGTGATAACTTGAGCTATATCGCCCCAACGATGGTAAATCTTAATATTACGCAAGAACGTTACCCGGAAGTGAATTTCCGTAAAACTCGCGAACATTAATCACCCGCCAAGCCGCACTCTATCGGGGTACAGGGTACCCCGATTCATTAATTGTCTTCACTATTTCCTCCTTAGGATAACTCCTACTTAATCATAAAAATCCGGCTTTAGGGCGATTCCGACTGTATTTATTCTGAGATGCTCTATCTTTATAGGTACACGCAGGATTGACGTGCATCAATTTTAGGTCAAATAACCTGTAGTAATCGTAAAGTATTCATCAACTGGTCACCTCTCTGGGTGGCGTAAAATCCGTAAGTTTGGGTGTTATAACAAGTTAAGTTTCATAACCCTTTACGGTTTATAACGACAAAGGAAGAAATCGATGACAAATACAAAATTTGCCCGTTCAATGATGGCTATTGTCTTAGGTACTGCACTTATGAGTGGTAGCGTGTTCGCTGAAGACACCATGCTCAATAAGACAAACAACGTAGTAGACAGCACCGGCGCGAAACTCGATAGCTCCATGAAGAAAGTCGATAACTACATGGGTGACAGCGCTGCAACAGCTAAAGTGAAAAGCGCTCTGTTGGAAGAGAAATCTCTTAAAAGCACTGATATCTCTGTTGAAACCAACCATGGTGTGGTCACTCTGACTGGTTTTGTGACTTCTCAGGCTGAAGCTGAAACTGCCGTTGAAATTGCCGGAAACGTTGAAGGCGTTAAATCTGTCAGCGATAAGCTGCATGTGAAAGACCAGAAATCACAATCAGTCAGTGAATATGCTGGCGATGCTGCAACAACCAGTTCAATCAAAGCCAAATTGCTGGCTGATGACATCGTACCCTCACGTAAAGTGAAAGTAGAAACCACCGAAGGTGTGGTGCAGTTATCAGGTAGTGTTGAGAATAAAGCTCAGTCCGAACGTGCTGAAAGTATTGCTAAAGCCGTTGATGGCGTGAAAAGCGTTAAAAATGATCTGAGTATCAAACCTTAATTATTATCGGCTGATGGGTATTTCGTGGGGAAATAAAATAATCCACGGGATACCCGTTAATAAGTTTGTCAGCCAAATAACTCATCCACAAATCCAAATAATACGACTTCTGTCAAATACGCTACTGTTAAAGAGTGATTTTTGAACGCGAGTTTACATACCCTAAATAATTCGAGTTGTAGGAAGGCGGCAAGCGAGTGAGTACCGATGAGCTTACATTGGTAAGTGATTCGGGTGATTGAGTGCAGCTAACACTCCTGCGGCTTGAAGTATGACGGGTAGAAAGCCATTTTTTAAAACGGGAAGGAGAGGCTTATGTTTCGCTGGGGCATTATATTTTTGATTATTGCTTTAATCGCTGCGGCATTAGGTTTTGGTGGGCTAGCTGGTACGGCAGCCTGGGCCGCAAAAGTCGTCTTCGTAGTGGGTATTGTCCTATTCCTCATCAGTCTGTTTACAGGCCGTAAGCGCCTTTAGTCAGGCGAGAGGGTTACAGCAAAGGGTAAGACGGGGTATCCTCGGCACCTGTTGTAACGAATTAAGGATAGATGGTGGGATACAGAATACCTATCACGCTCGGTAATATTGAGCCACTCGCCTATAAACCATACCAACCCGGAAAAATGGCGTTGGTTTGTGAGGGAGGCGGGCAGCGGGGAATTTTTACAGCCGGTGTGCTGGATGAATTTCAACGCGCCCGCTTTAACCCTTTTGATCTGATGATTGGCACCTCTGCCGGTGCACAAAATCTATCTGCCTTTATCTGCGGTCAACCCGGTTACGCTCGCCGCGTCATAACCCGCTACACCACCACCGCTAATTTCTTTAACCCATTACGTTTTGTGCGTGGTGGCCACTTAATTGATCTCGACTGGTTGGTGGATATCACATCCCAGCAGTTGCCTCTGGCCATGGATCATGCTGAAGAGCATTTACGCAATGGCCGTGAATTCTTAATGTGTGCCTGCCGTAGTGATGATTTTGAACCCACCTATATTTCCCCCACTCGAGAAAGCTGGCTGCCGACCATTAAAGCGTCCAGTGCTATCCCTGGTTTATACCGTCAGGGGGTAGATTTGGGGGGGATCAGTTATCAGGATGGTGGCATCAGTGATGCCATCCCAGTGGAGGAAGCCTACCGCCGTGGCGCTGATACTATTGTGGTGATTCGGACTGTACCGTCGCAGGCCTATTACACGCCGCAATGGATGAAGCGGATGGAACATTGGCTGAGTGAAAGCAGTTTGCAACAACTGGTGCGGATTATGCAGCAACATGAGCAGAGCTATCACCGTATTCAGCAATTTATTGAAAAGCCGCCCGGTGACCTGCGTATTTTCGAAATTTTTCCGCCTAAGCCACTTGCCAGTAATGCACTGGGGAGCCGGGTCGCGGCACTAAATCGTGATTATCATTTAGGCCGCCGTTGTGGTCGCTATTTTTTGGCTACCGTCGGGCACTGGCTATTACCGCAAGATCAACGGGATCAGGCTGGAATCAATGGGGAGAAAACCTCGATTTCACTTTCACGTCGTATCATTCAGCCACAAGATATTAATCAACCAGATGATATGGCAGAGCTAATTGATACTGATGACTCTTCATTTGATATTACTCAAACGCCGGATATCATTACACCAGCGGATTCAGTGACCGCCACTCACTATGGCCTACCGGCTCAGATGAGTGTGAGTGACAATGGGTTGATTATTCCGACGAATACCAATAGAAAGCCCTTGCCAGTAGAGATAATTTTGCCTGCCAGTGTGGCAAAAAACAAAGGTGATACCGTCTAATGGTAGAAGTGAGTGAGCAGATAGTGAATCTTAGCGATAAAGCTTATTTTATCGATACCCACTGTCACTTTGATTTCCCTCCATTCAGTGGTGCTGAAGCGGCCAGTTTAGTCACTGCGGCTCAGGCGAATGTCAGGCAATTGATTGTTCCTGCGGTGGGTGCTGCTTATTTTCCCCGTATTTTAGCCTTGGCTGCGAACTATCCGCCCCTTTTTGCCGCACTCGGCATGCATCCACTTTATATCGCTCAACATCAAGAGGCCGATTTGGCGACACTGGTATCCTATCTGGCGAACAAAACTCACAAGCTGGTGGCCGTGGGGGAAATTGGCCTGGATCTTTATATGGATGAGCCGCAGTTACCACGCCAGTTGGCGCTATTGCAGGCCCAACTTAAGCTGGCTAAACAGCATGATCTCCCCGTTATTCTGCATTCTCGCCGTTCCCATGACCAATTAGCCTCGGTGCTGCGTAAAACGGCGTTGCCGCGCACCGGTGTTGTACATGGTTTCGCCGGTAGCCTGGCGCAGGCGCAGGCATTTATTCGCTTGGGTTATTATATTGGTGTGGGTGGGACCATTACTTATGTGCGGGCACAGAAAACCCGGAGTGTCATGGCCGCATTGCCTCTTTCCGCATTACTGCTGGAAACCGACGCGCCAGATATGCCGTTAGCCGGTTTTCAGGGGCAGCCAAACCGGCCCGAGCGGGCTGCTGATGTGTTCAGCGTGTTGTGTCAGCTACGCTCTGAAGCGCCACAACAGATTGCCAGCCAGTTGTTAGCGAATAGTCAACGTTTGTTCCGATTACCGCCCGCCGATAGCTGCCCACTTTAAATCACCACCGGGAATATACAAACCATACTAATAATTTGTGTGATCTCTTTATTTTCGCTTTTTAATGTGACTATCGTCACACTTACGTTGATTCGGTTGCTTTTAGTTGTGTTTATTTGTGACAGAGATTATTTGATAGCGCCTTCATGTCGGTATAATCCCCCGAAAATTATTTCAATTTAATTAATGATTTCACTATTAGGGATAGCGACATGCTAATGAGTCTGGTTGGAATGGCAGTACTGATATTAATAGCCGTACTTCTTTCAAGTAATTATAGGGCGATTAATATCCGCACTGTTGTTGGTGCATTTATTATCCAGATCGCTATTGGTGCGCTGGTATTATATGTGCCCATCGGGCGCCGCATTCTGGGCGGTATGTCAGAAGGAGTCGCTAACGTTATCGCCTACGGTAATGAGGGGATTTCATTTATTTTTGGCGGTTTGGTTTCTGACAAAATGTTTGAAGTTTTTGGTGGTGGCGGCTTTGTATTCGCCCTGCGAGTATTACCAGTAATTGTATTCTTCTCATCATTGATTGCCGTTCTGTATTACCTTGGCATCATGCAAATCGTTATTAAGGTATTGGGCGGTGGTTTGCAAAAGTTGCTGGGCACTTCACGTACTGAATCCCTTTCTGCCACAGCTAATATCTTTGTTGGCCAAACTGAAGCGCCGTTAGTGGTGCGCCCTTATATTGCCACCATGACCCAATCTGAACTGTTTGCGGTAATGTGCGGCGGTTTAGCTTCCGTTGCCGGTTCAGTATTGGCCGGTTATGCGCAAATGGGGGTACCATTGGAATATCTGATTGCTGCTTCCTTTATGGCAGCGCCGGGTGGGTTACTGTTTGCTAAACTGATGGTGCCGGAAACTGAAAAAACGCACGATAACGTTGATGCTACAACCTTGATTGCTGAAGATGAACGACCGGCTAACGTTATTGATGCAGCGGCATCTGGCGCGGCTTCCGGCATGCAACTGGCATTGAATGTAGGGGCAATGCTGCTGGCCTTTATCGCCTTGATTGCTCTGCTCAATGGTATTCTGGGTGGGATTGGTGGCTGGTTTGATTATCCACAACTTTCGCTAGAGTTGATTCTGGGTTGGGTATTCTCGCCGATTGCTTACTTGATAGGCATCCCATGGAGTGAAGCGATGGTGGCTGGTTCATTTATCGGCCAGAAGATTATCGTTAACGAATTCGTAGCATTTATGAATTTCGGTCAGTATCTCCAGGCAGAAGAGTTAGTCAAAGCCGCGGGTTTACAGGTTCTTTCCGAGCACACTAAGGCTATTATTTCCTTCGCGCTGTGTGGTTTTGCCAACTTGTCATCTGTTGCCATCTTATTGGGTGGCTTGGGTAGCATGGCCCCAAACCGCCGTCACGATATCGCGCGTTTCGGCCTGAAAGCGGTAGCAGCAGGCACATTGTCGAATCTGATGAGTGCGACGATCGCCGGTTTCTTCCTGGCATTATAATTAGGCTAGCTTGACTTGCCATTTTGGGATTGGGCAGTGCTCGGGACTTGTCACCTACTTCGTGTACGCTCCAGTCCCTGCGCGCTGTCCGCACCCAAACTGTCTGCGCCGCTGACGCTTAATTTTTTATGGTTCAGGCCTACAATACTGCGTATTCCTGCCCATAGGCTATTCTTGAAGCGAGTGAGCGTATCGTGGTCAGAAAGCTATAAATTAGGTTATTTTGTGACTCTAATCACATATAATTCCGTCTCGTTACAAGTTACTATTGATTAGTGTGAATTTGAACACACCTAAGCTGCCGATAACGTGTTCAAATAGTGTTATTGGCTTTCGGAATGAAAGCCTAAAGTGTGTATGGAGTCTCATTGCATCAGTGATGTAAGCAATGACCAAGTAGTTAGTGCGGTGAGATGGATCTCAATTGCCACCCATAGGGGCTATCTTCAAGGAACCAAGTCCGCTCGCCAACGTATTGAGCTTAGAACCTTCTCATTAGGGCTATGTTATTTGCCTGACTGCAACAATTACGCCTACTGAGAGGGACTTTTAATCACCAAAGATGCCGGTACGGTCTCTTTGTCCGCTCATAAATAGATGCTCAGTTCTGGCAAGGTGCTGGGGCTGAAATAGTGTTGGAGAGTTTTATGACCGATTTAACCGCCTGCGCGAATCTTAACGATTATGCCAAACGCGCACTGAGTTTGATGGATTTAACTACCCTGAATGACGACGATACCGATGATAAGGTTATCGCGCTGTGTCATCAGGCAAAAAGCCCTGCCGGTAACACGGCGGCAATCTGTATTTATCCCCGCTTTATTCCTATTGCGCGTAAAACGTTGCGCGAGCAGGGTACCCCTGAAATCCGTATTGCGACAGTGACCAACTTCCCACATGGCAATGATGATATTGCTATTGCACTGGCCGAAACCCGTGCCGCCATTGCCTATGGTGCTGATGAAGTGGATGTGGTTTTCCCTTACCGCGCCTTAATGGCGGGTAATGATAAGGTCGGCTTCGAATTAGTAAAAGAGTGCAAAGAAGCCTGCGCTGCCGCGAATGTATTACTGAAAGTAATCATAGAGACCGGTGAGTTAAAGCAAGAGCACTTGATCCGTCAAGCCTCTGAAATTGCTATTAAAGCTGGCGCGGACTTCATCAAAACCTCCACCGGTAAAGTGCCGGTCAATGCCACATTGGAAAGTGCGGGTATTATGATGAGCACTATCCGTGATTTAGGTGTGGGTAAAACCGTCGGCTTTAAGCCAGCGGGCGGAGTACGTACTGCCGAAGATGCCGCGCAATTCCTGCAACTGGCCGATCAATTGATGGGTGAGGGTTGGGCCGACGCCCGCCACTTCCGCTTTGGCGCATCCAGTCTGTTAGCCAGCTTATTAACCACGCTGGGCCATCAGAGTGATAGCAAAAGTAGCGGTTACTAATCATTATCGCAATCATTGAGTTTAGCCGATGCGCTGCGGGCGACTAGCCTGCCGTGCGGCTTTTATCCTTATTTAGGTCAGGGGGATGCTGTGTTTCTGGCACAAGAAATTATCCGTAAAAAACGCGACGGTCAGCCACTGAGCGAAGAAGAGATTCGTTTCTTTATCAATGGGATCCGCGACAATGTGGTTTCCGAAGGGCAGATTGCTGCTTTGGCGATGACCATCTATTTCCATGACATGAGCATGCCGGAGCGCGTGGCACTTACTATGGCAATGCGTGATTCTGGCACGGTGCTCAACTGGCAGAGCCTTAATCTAAACGGCCCCATCGTGGATAAACACTCTACCGGTGGCGTGGGTGATGTGACATCACTGATGCTTGGCCCGATGGTCGCAGCCTGTGGTGGCTATGTGCCGATGATTTCTGGCCGTGGCTTGGGCCATACCGGCGGAACCTTGGACAAACTGGAAGCTATACCCGGTTTTGATATTTTCCCCGATGATAATGCGTTCCGTAAAATCATTCAGGACGTCGGTGTCGCCATCATTGGTCAAACCAGCTCATTAGCACCGGCAGATAAACGTTTCTACGCTACCCGTGATATCACCGCCACTGTAGATTCCATTCCACTGATTACCGCTTCTATTTTGGCGAAGAAACTGGCTGAGGGGCTGGATGCGTTGGTGATGGATGTGAAGGTGGGTTCTGGTGCTTTTATGCCGACATATCAACTATCTGCCGATTTAGCACAGGCCATTGTCAGTGTGGCTAACGGCGCGGGTTGTAAAACGACGGCACTATTGACTGATATGAATCAGGTGTTGGCTTCCAGCGCCGGTAATGCGGTTGAAGTGCGCGAAGCGGTGCGCTTCCTGACGGGTGAATATCGTAATCCACGCTTGTTAGAAGTGACGATGGCGCTGTGCGTTGAGATGCTGTTATCCGGTGGTTTGGCGCAAGATGATGCTGACGCCAGATCCAAGTTACAGGCGGTGCTGGATAACGGTAAAGCAGCAGAACTCTTTGGTCGCATGGTGGCGGCGCAAAAAGGCCCAAGTGATTTCGTTGAGCGCTATGACAGCTACCTGCCGGTAGCCACGCTGAGCAAACCGGTCTTTGCTGAACGAGCCGGCATTGTTACCGCGATGGATACCCGTGCGCTGGGTATGGCGGTGGTTTCCCTCGGCGGTGGTCGTCGGCGGGCAACTGATCCTATTGATTACAGTGTTGGTATCACTGAAATGGCACGTCTGGGGACTGGTGTTGATGGCCAGCAGCCATTAGCGGTGATTCATGCCAATAACGAAGACGACTGGCAGCAGGCAGCAGACGCACTACGTGCGGCGATCACCTTGGGTGACAAAGCGCCGGAAGAAACACCGGTTATCTATCGCCGTATTACTGAATAAACGCCATACTTTTGTTATTGACGCTATTTGCTTTCGACGGCAAATGTTAGCAAAAACAGATTAATTACATGGGGGAGCAAATGAACGTAGCTGCCCCAGAGCGTGAACCCACGCAGGAGAAAATAATGAAACGTACATTTATTATGGTATTGGACTCATTTGGTATTGGTGCCAGCGCCGATGCTAACAAATTTGGTGACCAAGGGGCCGATACACTGGGCCACATTGCTGAGGTCTGCGCCCGTGGTGAAGCTAACGTTGGTCGTAGTGGCCCATTGACGCTGCCAAACTTGAGTCGTTTAGGGTTGGGGAAAGCTGCCGAAGAGTCCACCGGTAAATTCCCAGTTGGGCTGGATAAGAATGCAGACATCATTGGTGCCTATGGTTATGCCAGTGAGTTATCCTCCGGTAAAGATACACCGTCAGGCCACTGGGAGATTGCGGGGGTGCCGGTGCTGTTTGACTGGGGTTACTTCAGTGATGTCGAAAACAGTTTCCCACAGGAACTGTTGGATAAACTGGTAAAACGGGCCAACCTGCCGGGTTATCTGGGTAACTGTCACTCAAGTGGGACCGTTATCCTTGACCAATTGGGTGAAGAGCATATGAAAACCGGCAAACCGATTTTCTATACCTCGGCGGACTCGGTGTTCCAGATTGCCTGCCACGAAGAAACTTTTGGCCTGGATCGCTTGTATGAGCTGTGTGAAATTGCCCGCGAAGAACTGACCGAAGGTGGCTACAATATTGGCCGTGTGATTGCGCGTCCGTTTATTGGTGACAAGCCGGGTAACTTCCAACGCACCGGTAACCGCCATGATCTGGCCGTTGAACCGCCAGCACCAACCATGTTGAAAAAACTGGTGGATGAGAAGGGGGGGGAAGTGGTTTCTATCGGTAAAATTGCCGATATCTATGCGCATGTGGGTATCACTCAGAAAGTGAAAGCCACCGGTCTGGATGCGCTATTTGATGCCACGATAGAAGAAATGAAGAAAGCCGGTGATAACACTATCGTGTTCACTAACTTTGTGGATTTTGACTCTTCTTACGGTCACCGTCGCGACGTTGCTGGTTATGCTGCTGCATTGGAACTGTTCGACCGCCGCCTGCCTGAGTTGATGGCGCTGGTAAAAGAGGATGACATCATGATCCTGACGGCTGACCACGGTTGTGACCCAACCTGGCCGGGCACTGACCATACCCGTGAGCACATTCCGGTCTTGGTTTACGGCCCGAAAGTCAAACCAGGATCGCTTGGGCATCGTGAGACCTTTGCTGATATTGGGCAGACGGTAGCGACATATTTCAATCTATCCCCAATGGATTACGGTAAGAATATGCTTTAAGTCATTCAGCTAAGCTGAGCGTGCCATTTTGAACCCGGGCAGTGCTCGCCCTCCTCACGTACTGCGTGTACGCTCCGGGGGCTGTGCGCTGGCCGTGCCCAAACTGTCGGTGCTCATCTACGCTGGCGATGGCTGATTTTCTCTGAACTGTGCAAAGTAGTTCAAACTTAAAAACAGCTCAGTAATATAAATTTTAATTCTCTGATTTTTAAGGAAAGTGATTATGGCAACGCCACATATTAATGCTGAAATGGGTGATTTCGCTGACGTTGTATTAATGCCAGGGGATCCACTGCGTGCGAAATTTATCGCCGAAACCTTCCTGCAAGACGTGCGCGAAGTGAACAATGTGCGTGGCATGTTGGGCTTCACCGGTACTTATAAAGGCCGCAAAATCTCTGTAATGGGTCACGGTATGGGTATCCCGTCCTGCTCCATTTACGCCAAAGAACTGATCACTGATTTTGGCGTGAAAAAAATCATTCGTGTCGGTTCATGTGGTGCGGTTCGCGCCGATGTGAAACTGCGTGATGTGGTGATCGGCATGGGGGCTTGTACCGACTCCAAAGTAAACCGTATGCGCTTTAAAGATCACGACTATGCAGCGATTGCTGACTTTGAAATGACCCGCAATGCAGTGGATGCGGCAAAAGCGAAAGGTATCGACGTCCGTGTAGGTAACCTCTTCTCTGCTGACCTGTTCTACACGCCAGACCCGCAAATGTTTGATGTGATGGAAAAATACGGCATTCTGGGCGTGGAAATGGAAGCGGCCGGTATCTACGGCGTTGCCGCGGAGTTCGGTGCTAAAGCCCTGACCATCTGTACTGTTTCTGACCATATCCGTACCGGTGAGCAAACCACCGCTGCGGAGCGCCAGACGACCTTCAATGACATGATTGAAATTGCATTAGAATCGGTGTTGTTGGGCGATCAGAAGTAATCCCGTCTCTGCTTCCCTCTATTCAGCGGCAGCGATTTCTGCCGCTGAATCTATTCATAAAATCTGCCAGAAAAAATAGGTTTCTTTACACATCAGATAATTAGCGCTATAAATCTATTCATCATTCTATTCATGAATCTATTCACATGCTCTCTCTGGAAACGTTATTACGCCAAAACCCGGCGACCGCGAGCTATCTGGCGCAAGCTATGGCAATCAGTCAACCCACTGTTTCCCGGCAATTAAGCAGGTTAAAAGAGAGGGTGCTGAAAATAGGTAAAGGTAAAGCAACCCAATATGCCTTGCGGCGGTACATTGCTGGAGATAGTGCCAGAGAGCATGCATTTCCGCTATATCGTATCGATGAACAGGGTCATGTAACCCATTTCGCGATGCTCTATCCTATCCATCCGGCTGAAATGTGCTGTGTACATCAACTGGCATCTGATACATGGCAGCTATTTGATAGCTTGCCTTGGTATTTGACTGATATGCGGCCTCAGGGGTTTCTCGGGCGGATTTGGGGGAAGTCAGTTGCAGGTAAGTTACAGCTCACCGATGACGTTCGTTTGTGGAATGAAGACCATATCTTATTAGCACTGTCACGTCAGGCCGATGATATGAATGGCAATATATTGATTGGACAACAAAGTTATCAACATTGGTTAGCAGCACCTGATGCGATACCTATCGATCCGGTAGATAAGTTATCTCGTTATGCAGAACTTTCTCAAAAGGCTCTGGCGGGTGAAATGGTCGGTTCTTCTGCGGGCGGCGAACAACCGAAATTTACTTGTTATGCAGGGTATCTGGATCGGCCTTCGTCTTATGTTATTGTCAAATTTTCTGCCTCTTCACAAAACGCCAATAGTCGGCGCTGGGGTGACCTACTGATATCTGAGTCGCTTGCACTTAACACCTTGAATAATAGGGGTTATAAAGCGGCCACAAGTCAGGTTTTACAGGGGGTTGGTAGGCAAATATTCCTTGAGGTAGAGCGATTTGATCGCTGCGGGCAGCGTGGCCGTTTAGGGATAGTTTCTTTAGAGGCGGTTAATGCAGAATTTGTTGGCAACCCAGTTGCCAGTTGGCCACAAGTTTGCCAACAATTAGTCGATAAAGGATTACTGGCCGCGCCGGCATTAGAGCAGGTCAACGTTATCTGGGCATTTGGTAAATTAATCGCTAATACCGATATGCACCAAGGTAACCTTTCCTTTCTGCATCCTGAGAACACACCACTATCATTAGCGCCAGTTTACGATATGCTGCCAATGGCATTTGCCCCGACGAGTACGGGGAATATGCGCCACAACGTGCCGGAAATCTCTTTATCTGCTGATATCAGCAAGCTGCACTGGCAACGCGCACAGCAACTGGCAAATATATTCTGGCAACAGGTGATAGATCACTCGAACATCAGTAATGAATTCAAACTTATTGCCCGACAGATGCAGGGAAAACTGCTTTCTCTCACCACGCTAATTGAGCGCATGGCATAATATCTATCCGCAGTATTATTTATCGCCCGTCTTTTTATCTGCATCTGCCTGACTGGCAGGTGTCTCAGGTGTCTCAGGTGTTTCATCCTCATCTTCTTTGACCGGCGTATTGGCGGTGAGCAGATAAGGTGATTGCTGCCAACGGCTGCGGCGACCTTGCAGCAGAGTGCGAGCCAGAATGATCCCCACCGCCAGTGCGACGAGAATCATCAAGCGCAGCAAATTGGTGGTATTATCCACTTGCTTGGATTCCGTCGCCAGCACATGGGTGTCCAGCGTCATACGCAGAAAGCCGCTTGGCCCGCTTTTCCCGGGGATCAGCTCGACAATCTGGTGGTTGAAATAGCTGCCGGGGCGTTTACCATCCAAAGCCAGTCGATCACGTACTTTTACGTTCTCTCCGGCGCTGGCGACCAGCGTTCCGTCAATTTGATATACACTGGCATCCAATACGCGGCTTGATTGCGTCAGTTGCTGGAGAATTTCGTCAACTTTTTGGCTGTCGATATCATCATCCCCACTGTCCATGATGGGGGCGAGGCTGAAAGTGACTTGTTTTGCCAGTGTTTTCGCCAGCTCTTCAACTTGTTCCGAACGAGCGAGTTGATGACTGAGGCTGAAATAGGATGCACCTTGCATCAGCAAGACTAATAATGCCAAGCAAATCAGCACAATAGCCGTACGGTGCAGTCGGAATTTTAGTTTGGCCTTAGCCATGCAGGTTCCTTGCAAGAATCGGTGACTTTATACCCGTCATACTTCAAGCCGCATGTGCGTTGGCTACTCTCAATAACCCGAATCACTTACTGATGTAAGTTTATCGGGATTATTTCGTTTGCCGCCTTCCCGCAACTCGAATTATTTAGGGTATATGTTGCCAGAAGCAAGGGCGATAGGATAGCTTGATGCGTCCTTTTGTCTGGTCTTTACCCCGTTTTCTACAGGAGTCATTCATGTCTAATAGTCTGACCTATTGCGATCTCCCCGCGGAGATCTATCAATGGCCAGGTCTGCCACTTTCGCTCAGTGGTGATGAGGTCATGCCGCTGGATTATCGTGCCGGTCATACAGGTTGGCTACTGTACGGTAGAAAGCTGGATAAACAGCGTATTACGGGTTTTCAGGGCCAATTGGGTGCCGCCATGGTGATTGTCTCCGCCTGGTGTGTGGAGGATTATCAGGTCATCCGTTTGGCCGGCAGTTTAACCCCACGGATTAAAACGTTAGCGGATGAAAACGGTCTTGATGTCGCCCCTCTGGGAGCTATCCCGCATTTGCGTACCCCGGGCCTGCTGGTGATGGATATGGATTCAACTGCCATCCAAATCGAATGTATTGATGAGATTGCCAAACTCGCCGGTGTCGGCGAAGAAGTGGCTGCCGTCACCGAACGCGCCATGCAAGGTGAACTGGACTTCGCCGCCAGCCTGCGCCAGCGGGTTGCCACCCTGAAAGGGGCGGATGCCAATATCTTAAAACAGGTACGTGACCAACTGCCATTGATGCCGGGGCTGACCAGCCTGGTCCGTAAGCTTCAGGCATTAGATTGGCATGTGGCGATCGCCTCCGGTGGTTTTACTTATTACGCTGAATATCTGCGCGACAAACTGCGTCTGGTCGATGTGGCAGCCAATGAACTTGAAATCAAAGACGGCAAGCTGACCGGCAAAGTGTTAGGGCCGATTGTCGATGCACAATATAAAGCCGATACCCTGCTCAAGTTGGCGGAAAAACTCAATATCCCTATTGCTCAAACAGTGGCTATCGGCGATGGCGCCAATGACCTGAAAATGATGCAAGCCGCCGGTTTAGGGCTGGCTTTCCATGCAAAGCCGAAGGTGTATGCCAAAGCGAAAGTGGCGATCCGCCACGGTGATTTGCTGAGTGTTCTTTGCATTTTGACCGGCAGTCTGAAGCACGAAGAACGATGAAATAGGCTGTTTTATTTGCCATTTTTGAGCTTGTGCAGTGCTCACAAAACGCATGCATTTTGAACACACTTAAGGGCGGCCCGTAGGGGGAGCGTAGCGAATAAAATCCTCACGTCGCCATGATTTACAACGTCATGGTGTACGCTCCGATTTCTGCGCGCTGTCTGCACTCAAACTGCCTGCAACAATTACGCTTATTAGGTAATTTGGGGCTCAGGCAGGTGTGAGCTAATTAAATTGAGGTGAACCGTGGCTAAAGCGCCAAAACGAGCATTTGTCTGTAATGAGTGTGGTGCCGATTATCCTCGTTGGCAGGGGCAGTGCAGTGCCTGCAATGCCTGGAATACCATTACCGAAATCAGGCTGGCGGCGGCAACCTCGTCGTCGTCGCGCAATGAGCGTTTTGGTGGCTATGCCGGTGATGCAGGCGTCAGCCGGGTACAGAAGCTGTCAGATATCAGTCTGGACGAACTACCGCGCTTTTCAACGGGCTTTCTTGAGTTTGATCGGGTGCTAGGTGGTGGTGTAGTGCCGGGCAGTGCCATTCTGATTGGTGGTAACCCCGGCGCGGGGAAAAGTACCTTACTGTTGCAAACGCTCTGCAAGCTGTCTGAAAACATGAAAACCCTGTATGTCACTGGCGAAGAGTCGTTGCAGCAGGTGGCGATGCGTGCGCATCGTTTGGGGTTGCCTACTGCGGGCCTCAATATGCTGTCGGAAACCAGTATCGAGCAAATTTGCTTGATTGCTGAGCAAGAGCAGCCGCGCTTGATGGTGATCGACTCCATTCAGGTGATGCATATGGCGGATATTCAGTCGTCGCCGGGCAGCGTGGCCCAAGTGCGCGAAACGGCCGCCTACCTGACCCGTTTTGCCAAAACCCGGGGTGTTGCCATTATCATGGTGGGCCATGTGACGAAAGATGGTTCACTGGCCGGGCCGAAAGTGCTGGAGCACTGTATTGACTGCTCTGTGATGCTTGATGGTGACGGTGATACTCGTTTCCGTACGCTGCGTAGCCACAAAAACCGCTTTGGTGCGGTTAATGAGTTAGGTGTATTTGCTATGACCGAACAGGGCTTGCGTGAAGTTAGCAACCCGTCGGCGATTTTCCTCAGCCGTGGGGATGAAGTCACTGCTGGTAGCTCGGTGATGGTGGTATGGGAAGGGACTCGCCCGCTGCTGGTAGAGATTCAGGCGCTGGTCGATCACTCAATGATGTCCAACCCACGTCGGGTGGCGGTCGGTCTGGAACAGAACCGGCTGGCAATCTTGTTGGCGGTATTGCATCGCCATGGCGGGTTACAGATGTCGGACCAAGATGTGTTCGTCAATGTGGTGGGTGGTGTGAAAGTGACAGAAACCAGTGCTGATCTGGCATTGCTGATGTCGCTAGTATCCAGCTTGCGTGACCGCCCGCTGCCACAGGATTTAGTGGTATTTGGTGAGGTAGGGCTAGCCGGTGAAATTCGCCCAGTACCCAGTGGTCAAGAGCGTATCTCTGAGGCGGCCAAACACGGTTTTAAACGCGCTATCGTGCCGTATGCCAATATGCCGAAGAAGCCCCTGCCCAATATGCAGGTGTTCGGGGTGAAGAAATTGGCTGATGCGTTGGCGGTGTTAGAGGATTTATAACCGCTAATTTAGTCGTGTTCATCTTGCGGCATACTGTGTTATTTTTGTTTAGCGCACTAAACAAGGAGGCGGTATGCTGCAATTCGACTATCTCAAAACAGCAATTAAGCAAAAGGGTTGCACCTTACAGCAAGTGGCCGAATGCAACGGCATGACCAAAGGTTATTTAAGCCAGCTACTCAACGACAAAATCAAAAGCCCCAGTGCGCAAAAGCTTGAAGCTCTGCACCGTTTCCTCGGGCTGGAGTTTCCCCGCCGTGAGAAAAAAGTCGGCGTGGTATTTGGTAAATTTTACCCGCTGCATACCGGCCATATCTATTTAATCCAGCGCGCCTGTAGCCAGGTTGACGAGTTGCACATCATTCTTTGTTTCGATGAGCCACGCGATCGTGAGCTGTTTGAGAACAGTTCGATGTCACAGCAACCGACAGTCAGTGACCGTTTGCGCTGGTTGTTACAAACCTTTAAATATCAGAAAAATATCCATATTCATTCGTTTGATGAGCACGGTATCGAGCCGTACCCCCATGGCTGGGATGTGTGGAGCCATGGCGTAAAGAGCTTTATGAATGAAAAAGGCATTGTTCCGAATTTTATTTATTCCAGCGAAAGCCAGGATGCGCCGCATTACAACGAGCAATTTGGCATCGAAACCATCCTGATTGATCCACAGCGCTCATTTATGAAGATCAGTGGTCGCCAGATCCGCCGTGACCCTTTCCGTTACTGGGACTATATTCCGACTGAAGTGAAGCCATTTTTTGTCCGTACTGTGGCGATACTGGGCGGTGAGTCCAGTGGGAAATCCACTTTGGTCAATAAGTTAGCCAATATCTTCAATACCACCAGTGCGTGGGAATATGGCCGGGATTATGTCTTCTCCCATCTTGGCGGCGATGAGATGGCGTTGCAATATTCTGATTACGACAAAATCGCGCTGGGGCAGGCACAGTATGTGGATTTTGCGGTGAAATACGCCAATAAAGTGGCATTTATCGATACTGACTTCGTTACCACGCAGGCCTTCTGCAAAAAGTATGAGGGCAAAGAGCACCCCTTCGTGCAGGCGCTGATTGACGAATACCGTTTTGATCTGGTTATTTTGTTGGAAAACAATACGCCGTGGGTTGCCGATGGTTTGCGCAGCCTGGGTAGCGATCGTGACCGTAAATCCTTCCAGAACTTACTGGAGCAGATGTTGCGCAGTAACAATATCGAATATGTTCACGTCGAATCGGCAGACTATGATGAACGCTTTCTGCGCTGTGTCGAACTGGTGCAACAGTTATTGGCCGCGGACCTGCAACGCCTTGCCCGCCCTTCATTATTGAGTGATGTACCACAATAGGGTTGATGAATATTTGATATCTGAGGGCGTGATTGTTGCAGTCAGTTTGCATGCGGACAGCGCACAGAAACCGGAGCGTACACCATGACGTTGTAAATCATGGCTACGTGAGGATTTCGAGCACTGCCCAAATGTAAAATAGCAAATAAAATAGCCCTGTTAATAATATATTTAGTAAGCAATAACGACTTTACCCTGCATATGTCCGCCTGCAACTTGCGCGTGGGCGGCATGCAGGTTTTCCACTGTCAGGCCGTGCAGGGTTTCGCTTAAGGTGCCTGGCAGTTTGCCCTCATCCACCAACTGGCTTACCTGTTTTAAAATTTGCCCTTGTTGGGCGATATCCGGGGTAGAGAACATACTGCGGGTGAACATAAATTCCCAATGCAGGGCGGCACTTTTTAGTTTTAACTGATTCTGATCCAACGGTTCTTCATTCTCAACGATGGTACAGATTTGCCCCAATGGTGCGATGAGCTCACTGATGGCGGGCCAATGGCCGTCGGTGTCATTCAGGCAAAGAATATAATCAACTTTATCAATACCTTCTTTTGCCAGCTCAGCTTTCAGATGGTGATAATCAACGGTCAAGTCCGCTCCACGTTCACGACACCAGGCGGCTGATGCTGGCCGTGATGCTGTTGCTATCACTTTTAGCGGGCTACGTAATGCCGCCAGGGGAATAGCTAATGAGCCAACCCCGCCCGCTCCCCCGATGATCAATAAACTTTGTCCGGCACTGGCTTGCTGAATTTTTAGATGTTCAAACAGCGCTTCCCACGCAGTTATTGCGGTTAATGGCAATGCTGCGGCCTGCGCCCAGTTGAATGAACGGGGTTTGTGGGCCACGATGCGAGCATCAACCAACTGTTGGTTAGCATTGCTACCGGGGCGGGTGATATCGCCGGCATACCACACTTCATCACCTGCACGGAACTCGGTGACGTTCGCACCGACGCTGATGACCACTCCAGCGGCATCCCAACCCAGAATTCGCGGCTGTTGCAGGCCATTCTTCTTCAGGCCAGCATGTACTTTGGTATCAACCGGATTGATGGACGCGGCTTTAACCTCAACCAGCAAATCAAACGGACCGGGAGTGAGTGGGTCCAGAGCGACTTCAATAAAATCGGTGGGTTGTTGCGGGTTCACCGCAATGGCTTTAACTGACATGGTAATACTCCTGTTTAGCGTATGGATTGAGTCTAGACCTTCTTGGTGGTGGTGATAAGATGGACAATCACTAACGCAGTGTTCGTCTAAGATAAACAATCATGTTTAAACAACTTCAGGATATGGCGCTGTTTGCACGAGTCGCGGAGTGTGGCAGCTTTACCCGTGCCGCTGAAATGGCGGGTTTACCGAAATCCAGTGTCAGCCAGCGCATCAGTCAGTTAGAACAAAACTTAGGTATCCGTTTACTCAATCGAACCACCCGTCAGCTGAACCTGACCTTTGCCGGTGAGCGCTATCTAGTGCATTGTCAGGAGATGCTACAAGCCGCAGAGCGCGCTGATCTGGCGCTGCAACGCCTGAAAGATAACCCCAGTGGCCGCTTGCGCATCTCAACTCCAGCAGGGCTGGGGGCGACTTTACTGGCGCGGTTGGCAACAGATTTCCAGCGGCAATACCCGGATGTGCTGTTGGAAGTGTTAGTCTCGGACACCATGGTAGATTTGGTTGAAGAGGGCTTTGATGTGGCATTGCGCACCGGTAAGCCGCAGGACTCGTCACTGATTGGCCGCCGATTGGGCTATGCGCCACGCTATCTGTTGGCGTCACCCGCCTATCTGGCACAGCATCCGCCACTCACTCATCCAAGGCAACTGGATACTCACCGCTGCATTGCCCACCGTGCCTGGCAGGCGCTGATTTTACGCCGTGAAGATGAGTTTTACCGCTGGCAGGTACCTGCGCTGCATGTCACTGATAATCTGCTGTATGCCCGTGAATGTGGCCTGGCGGGTGGTGGTATCACCCTATTACCGGCATTTTTAAGCCGTGAAGTGGTGGCAAACCGTCAATTAGTGGAAGTGTTACCACAATGGCAGGCTGAAGGTAATGAGCTGTATCTGGTGTATCCGAGTCGTAAGTTGAACTCACCGGCATTGAGCTGTTTTATTGATGTGGTGATAGGCCATCCGGTATTTGAAGATTATGTGCAGGGGCTGGCAACGTCCTGAAAGATGTGGAGCCAGGCTCCACATCGGGTGAGCTATGCCAAATAGAACACTTCTCGTAGTGCCTGGCTTACCGGGCTGTTATCAGGGTTGGCTGGCATCACATCGGCCATATGTTGCCACCAGCGCTGGCAAATGGCGGTTTGGGCCACGGCATTCCAGCGCTCTTCTGATTCAATTTCGACAAAACCAAATAGCAAATTGCGCGTGTCATCAAGAAAAATTGAATAGTGGTGAGCGCCATGGGCTTTCAGTACCGCTTCCAGTTCAGGCCAGATGGGTGAGTGCCGCCGCTGATATTCTGCATGGGCATCAGGGTTAACCTGCATTACAAAGGCTTTGCGTATCATGATATTACTCCGATCAAAGTGCCTGTAAGTACAGTGCGCGGACTTGATCTCTGTCCGCAGTACGTGGGTTACAAGGAGCACAAGGATCCGCCAGCGCTTTATCTAACCAGCCTTCGATATCACTTTCCTGAATACCTAATGCTGAGAAGCCAACAGGAATGCCAACACGTTGCGACAACTGCCGAATGGCGCTTATCGCTTGATGGCTGGCTTGCTCATCAGTCAACTGCTGAGTATTTACCCCCATGGCTTGTGCTATGCGGGCAAAACGGCTGACTGCCTGTGGGCGGTTATACTCTTCAATAATTGGCAGTAAAATAGCATTGCACACCCCGTGTGGAAGGTTATGGGTCGCACCCGGCTGATGGGCCAGTGCATGCACTAAACCTAGCCCGGCGCTGTTAAATGCCATACCCGCCAGATACTGGCCGCACGCCATCATTTCACGTGCGTGCAGATTCTTACCGTCATCGACTGCCAGAGGTAACCATTGGCTGATCAGGCGGATAGATTCAAGCGCTGAATGGTCGGTTAGGGTGTGTGCGCCCAGCGATACATAGGCTTCGATAGCGTGGGTGAGGGCATCCATTCCGGTTGCAGCAGTCACACTGGCAGGAATATTCAACATGACAGAGGGGTCATCGACGGCGATATCAGGAATGATATTGGTATCGATAATGACTTCTTTTACTTGCCGCTGGCTATCAATAATCACTGCATTACTGGTCAGTTCTGCGGCTGTTCCGGCGGTGGTATTGATGGCGACCAGCGGGACACCACTCTGTTTTACTTTACCGACACCAGAGTATGCCGTGGATGGCCCCGGATTGGCGGTCAAAATCTTAACGGCTTTGGCTGTATCGATTGGGCTACCGCCACCAAAAGCTATCAGATAGTCACACTGATGCTGCCTGAAAGCGGCTAATCCTGCCTGTACTAACGCTTCGGTAGGGTTAGGAAATACCTCGCCAAACAAGGCATAAGGTAACTGATGCTGTTGCATCGCAGCGAACAGACCGTCGAGTAGGCCTAGCTCGACCAACTGCCCATCAGTGACAATCAGGGCTTTGCCCCACTGTTTGTCACCGAGTAATTTAACCATATCCTCGATTGCACCTGTGCCGTGCAAGCTGATTTTTGGTAGTGCCAACATAAAGCTCATGCTGTGCTCCTCAAAGAAAGCAGACCAGATAATGACCAGCCCCGGCCTGAACCGGAGCGTTGGTCGAAGGGGTTAAACGTCCAGTGCAGCGGCTAATGGGGTCACGTCAAAACGAGCCGCGAGTGCTATCAGTTGTTCACGAGAAATGGTTTGCTGCTTGCCACCCATCGACAGGACTTTCACCATGATTTCGGCGGATTTCTCGGCGGTATCAATCAGACCAAAGGCATCATCCAGTGTTGGCCCACTGCCGAAAATACCGTGGAACGGCCACAGCACTAGGCTGTGTTCACGCATCTGCTCGGCGGTTTGGCTACCAATACCGTCGGTTCCCGGCACCATCCACGGCACGATGCCGATACCGTCGGGGAACACCACCAGGCACTCGGTGCTGCCCTCCCATAACAATCGAGTGAAGCTGGCATTTTCCAGTTTTTGTACATAACTCAGAGCAATCAGATTGGTGGCATGGCAATGCATGATCACTCGGTTGCTGCCACCACTGACTTGCATGCGAACAATATGAGATTGGAAGTGCGCGGCAAGCTCTGAGGTTGGTAGCCCCCCTTGCGGCAGGCCCCAGTGAATGTGATAAGCCATGCCATCATTGCTGACTTGCAGTAGTACCAGATTGTCTTCTGGGTTTAATTCAACATTGCGGAAAAATTTGCCAGAGCCGGTGACTAAGAACCAACTGTTCGCCAGTTCAGGGGCGGGTTGAGTGAGTTCTACGTTACGTGGTTGCGCAGCGAAATCACCACGATACGGTTCAACCTCTTCAGCCAATAAGCGCAGGCTGATATTGCCACCGTTACGTTCATCCCACCCTTTGCGCCACATATCGCTGGTGGCTTTAATCATTCCCTGAATAAACCAGGAAGATTGAATAGCTTGCATAATCATGAGTCCTTAACGTTGGCTGAGAGTCTGTTGTTCGTAATCACGTACGGCATTGAGCCAGCGGGCATCGACCGGCACATCGTTGCGCTGACAATACCCTTCCCAGATGGCTTGCCATGGCAGGGATTTCTGTTCTTCCAGCAGCGCCAGACGTGCGGTGTAGTCACCGCGCAGTTCCAATTGGCGTAGCATCTCAGTCGGTTCCAATAAGGCACGCAGCAAGGCTTTCTTCATGTTGCGAGTGCCAATGACCCAGGCGGCGATACGGTTGATGGAGGCATCGAAGAAGTCGAGACCGATATGCACCCTGTCGAACAGGTCGTGGCGGATAATTTCGCTGGCGATAGCTTGTGTTTCATCATCGAGCAAGACCACATGGTCGCTGTCCCAACGCACCGGACGGCTGACATGCAGTAGCAGGCGCGGAACATACAGCATGGCACTAGAGATCTTGTCGGAAATCACTTCGGTCGGATGGAAGTGACCGGCGTCCAGACACAGTGCGGTCTGGCGGCTGGCGGCATATCCCATGTAAAACTCGTTAGAGCCGACGGTGTAGCTTTCAGCCCCAATACCAAACAATTTGCTTTCGACGGCATCAATGTGATGGTTTGGGTTTAACTTTTCACTGATAACCTCATCCAGTGCTGATAGCAGCCGTTGGCGGGGTGCCAAACGGTCGATGGGGGTATCCTTCATGCCATCGGGGATCCAGATATTCATCACCGATGGTGTCCCTAGTTGCTCACCAAAATAGGCAGAGACCCGGCGGCTGGCCTGACAATGTTCAATCCAGAATTGGCGAATTTCAGGGTTAGCATGAGACAGGGTAAAACCATCGGCACTCAGTGGATGAGAGAAGCAGGATGGGTTGAAGTCCAATCCCAGATGATGTTTTTTAGCCCACTCAACCCAGCGGCTAAAGTGGCGTGGCTCAATTTTATTACGCGCCACGGGGGTATCCGATTCGAGATAAATAGCATGTAAATTGAGTCGTTTAGGGCCGGGAATCAATGTTAGGGCCAGTTCGAGGTCAGAACGTAACTCAGTAGCATTACGCGCTTTACCGGGGTAGTTACCGGTGGCCTGAATCCCGCCGGTCAGTACACCATCCGGGTTTTCAAAACCGGTGACGTCATCACCTTGCCAGCAGTGCATGGAGACCGGCAGGGTATCAAGGCGGGCAAGTGCGGCATCAACATCCACGCCGACGGCGGCAAAGCGCTGTTTAGCCAGATCCCAGGCCTGTTCAATAGAGTTCGTCATATGCAAAGTTCCTTAGGTAATTGACTCAGTGACTGGAATTGCGGCCAATGGGCTGCAAAGTCAGTGTTGTCGTGAGGGGATAAAGGGTGGAGTGGGAAGTTATTCGCCACGATGCGGCGGTAGTGAGCAACATCGCTCACCTCTCCCAGTGCAATTAATTGGCTGCCAATATTGCCCAGTGTCGAGGCTTCAACCGGCCCCATAGTGACATTCAGGCCACAGGCATCAGCACAGAGCTGATTAAGGAATTGGTTTTGGCAGCCGCCACCGACGATATGCAAATGGCTGATTGGACGCCCGCGTAACTCTGCCAGTTCTTGGGCAACTTGCCGGTACAACATGGCGAGGCTATCAAAGATACAACGAGCCAGTTGGGCTGCGGTGGTGGGGATTGGCATACCATATTCGCGGCAGGCGTTCTGAATCTCGCCGCACATATTGGCTGGATTAATAAAGCGGCTGTCATTGGGGTTAATCAGCGAGCGACAAGCTGGTTGGCGTGCCGCCTGTTCGATCAACTGCGGCAGGTTTTTAATCTGCAACTCATCAGTGGCCCGTTGCAGTAACCACAAACCCATAATATTTTTCAGTACCCGGTAGCGGCTTTCAGCGCCACCTTCATTGGTGATATTGCTGGCCAGCGCCTGCCCATGGGTTATGGGGGTGAGGCTTTCAAACCCCATCAATGACCAAGTACCAGAGCTAAGATAGGCAGCATCCGCATCAATCAAGGGTGCGGCAAGTACCGCGCTGGCAGTATCGTGGCTGGCAACGGCAATGACCGGCACCTGCTGGCCGCTGGCGCCTGGCCAATAGCCGATGGTATTGCCAGGTTTAGTGGGTTTGGCAAACCAATGGGCCGGTACCCCGGCATAGGCTAATAGATCGCTATCCCAATCATTGGTTTCAATATTAAGTAACTGGGTGGTAGTGGCATTGGTGTATTCCCAGTTAAGCTGGCCAGTAAGGCGATAGTGCAAATAGTCCGGGATCAGTAACAGATGGGCGACATCGGCCAACAAATACGGTTGCTGTTCACTTAATGCCCGTAATTGATACAAGGTATTGAACGGTAAAAATTGAATACCGGTACGGCGATAAATGGCACTGCTTCCCAGCGTTTGTTGCGCTTGCTCCATCACACCCTGCGTACGACTGTCGCGGTAGGAGACTGGCTGTCCGACCCGTTTCCCTTGCTTATCAAGCAAAACAAAATCAACACCCCAGCTATCAATTCCAATGCTGTCGAGCTGAATCCCTTCGCTATCGAGCTGATTCAGGCCCTGACGGATTGATTGTTCAATAGCATCGATATCCCAGACATCGGTACCATCAATAGATTTAATCTGATTAGCAAAGCGGCAAACTTCTCGCAGTTCAAGTTGCGGTTGGCTGGGATGATAACTCGCCAGCATCACGCGCCCGCTGGATGCGCCAAGGTCAATGGCGACTATGTGCCGGGGGCTGATAGATGGTGTTACTGCTGATTGTGTGGGCATGATTAGCGGCCTGTCATTTCTCAATGCCCACAGTGTAGAAACTTGCCTTACCTACCACCTTCTCATCACTGCCAGCCGCTATGGCTTGCTGGCAAAATGACGAAAGTGAAAGTGAAACAGCTCACAGTTTCGTATTTAAACAGGGCATCGCTCGCCTGTGACCCTGCGCATACTTTTCAACATTGCTGCACTTATCTAAAAAAAATCACCACCAAAGTCGCTTTTAACGTCAAAAATTGAAGGTTTCATTACCGCTGCTGCTTTTACTATCGAGAGCTGAAGCAGGGCGATTTCGCCATGCCTGTTGAAAGAGGGCAAAAGATGACTGTCTTGCACAGTATTGATTTTTTCTCTTCAAGTTCTGCATCGGTCGCAATTGAAGCCCGGGAGCCACAACCCGCATTTCCTGAGCATCATCATGATTTTTATGAAATTATTATTGTTGAGCAGGGGGCCGGGGTCCATGTGTTTAATGGCAACCCCTACACCTTAAGCGGAGGGTGTGTTTGTTTTGTCCGTGACCATGATCGTCACCTGTTTGAGTCAACCGACGGTTTGTTCCTCACCAACGTCTTATTCCGTGCGCCCGATGCTTTTCGTTTCTTGTCTGGCGTAGAACATTTTCTGCCACGTGAAACTGAAGGGGTTTACCCCTCTCATTGGCGGATTAATGGACAGGTTTTACAGCAAGTAAAACACTTGATTCGCTGCCTTGAGCACTCGCCTCACAGCGAGCAAGCTGAAGATATCGCACTACATGAAAGTGTGTTTATGCAGTTGTTGGTGCAACTGTGGCAAGGGTGTCGGGCGCAGGTGGGTGAGGATCAGGAAGGGCGGTTATGCCAATTATTAGACTGGCTACAGAACCACTACAGTGAGGTAATTGAGTGGCCGGAACTGGCTGATCGCTTTGCTTTACCATTACGCACCCTCCATCGGCAGTTAAAAAACCAGACCGGCATGACCCCACAACGTTATCTGACGCGTTTGCGTTTGCTACAGGCGCGTCATCAATTGTATTACAGCGATAATAGCGTTACCGAGATTGCCTACCAATGTGGTTTTGGTGACAGCAATCATTTTTCAACGCTGTTTAAGCGGGAGTTTTCTCAGTCTCCCCGTGATTTGCGCAGTCAACTGTAGTGCAACCCGTGGAGGCGTGAATAGCATCACGGTAAAAATCGGTAGTTTCATGATAATGAGCTGCTTATTAATTGACCTGTAAATATAGGGCGATAAACATGCGGATACCACTGCGGTTAGAAAGCCGGGATTATTTGCCATCGGAGCAGATGCCGGTGGCGGTAACCAACCGATACCCGCAGGAAGTCTTCGCAGAGCATACCCATCGATTCTGCGAGATTGTGATTGTCTGGCGGGGTAACGGGTTACATGTCCTAAATGATCATCCTTACCGCATTACCTGTGGCGACGTTTTTTATATTCAAGCCACAGATCATCATAGCTACGAATCCGTGCATGACTTGGTATTAGATAACATTATTTATTGCCCGGAACGGTTACACCTAAATGCACAGTGGCATAAGTTATTACCTCTATTTGGGCATGAGCAGAATCAAGGATACTGGCGGTTAACCACGCAGGGCATGGCACAGGCTCGGCCGATTATTCATCAGTTGGCACAGGAGTCACGTAAGACAGATTCCTGGTCGATACAACTGACGGAAGCGCTATTATTGCAACTCGCCATCGTACTAAAACGCCATCGCTACCGAGCTGAACAGGCACATCTATTGCCCGATGGTGAACAGCTAGATCTCGTGATGTCTGCCGTACAACAAAGCCTGGCAACGCATTTTGATATGGCGGAGTTCTGCCATAAAAATCAGTTAGTTGAACGTTCACTTAAACAACTGTTTCGCCAACAGACCGGAATGAGTATCAGCCATTATTTACGCCAAATTCGCCTTTGTCATGCCAAATGTTTGCTGCGGGGAAGTGAGCATCGCATCAGTGATATTGCTGCACGTTGCGGGTTTGAGGACAGTAATTATTTCTCTGCCGTTTTTACGCGTGAAGCTGGCATGACACCACGCGACTATCGCCAGCGTTTTGTTCGAGCACCGTTATTCGCGGGTAAGAATAGGCGTGAAGCAGAACAGCCTCAGGGTACAACCATCATTTAGCGATGCCAATTGGCGAGGACGTTGCTTAACGTCACCCGCCAATACCATTTTATCTTTAGTTTTGCGATTATGCTGCCATACCCAAACCGACTATATTTGCTGCCAGAATGATCACCAGACAACCAATACACAGCACCGTCACTGGTTTCTTGCTTGAGCATTTCCACTCTTTGAGTAACAGACCCACAATACCACCACACAACACATAGAAACTCATGTGCAGCATCCAGCTCATATAGTCATACTGTGGTGGGATTTTGGCGTGACCCCAGGCATAGAAGAAGAATTGCAGATACCACATCAATCCCCCCAAGGCTGAGAACAAAATATTAGTGATCAACAGCGGCTTGGCGATAGAAAAATCGGCTTTGACCGACAAATTCTTGAGGCTGGCTAAACGAATAAAACAGTAACTCAGGTTGATGATGGCCCCACCGCCCATGATGATGACGTAACTTGGTAACGCTACATACAGAGGGTTAATCCCTAATGCGCTGGCGGCTTCATGCATCGGTTTCGCGGCATCCATGGCAAATGACATACCGGCTGAGAAAATACCGCACATCACCGCCAGAATAAGCCCTTTCTTCAGGTTGAACTCTTCCGCCTGAATGCCCATGGCGCGTTCTTTCAGTAATCCAGCGTAACTGACAATAGCTACCCCGATCAGTGCCACGACGACACCCAACAGGGTCATTCGGCCGCCAGCAGTGCCGAGTAGTACATCAAAGCGCCCTTGCAGTATGGGGGTCATTAATGTGCCGATAATCAGGGTGATACCGATGGCAATTCCAATCCCCATCGACATGCCGAGGTAACGCATGGTCAGGCCGTAGTTGATATTACCAATCCCCCACATGGCACCGAACAGAAATACTGGCAGTAGGGTTGCTATACTGAAGGAGCCGTAATATTGCCAAAAATCAGGCAATAACAAATAGCTGACCGTCCACGGTAGGATAAGCCATGACACCAGGCCACCAATCGACCACATGGTCTCCCATGACCACTTTTTAACTTGCTTAAACGGCGCGTAGAAACACGCCGCACTGGCAGCGCCCACCAGATGCCAAATTATCCCCAATATAATCGCATTGTTCATCTTATTATCCTTCGTTGTGATGGTGCGGGTAGGCGCAGAACCAGAAGGGCGCATAAACCGCTGATGACGAAGGAGTCTAAATAGTGTGCAGTCTTGTCACCTTCGGCTGACTGCCTTAGGACAAGGAATACTGGCAAAATTCAGTGGGTAAGAATGATAACGATCACAGAATGGAATTCTGGTGGTTGGCGGCTTGTTGGGGGGAGAGAATCGCCGGAGTATTCGGCTCATTTGATGAGCCGAATAGCGGCTTTAATCGGCTCACGTGATGAGCCGATGTCATATTACTTGGTCATCTTCTTATACTTGATACGGTGTGGTTCCAGTGCTTCGGCACCCAGAGTGCGTTTCTTCCACTCTTCGTATTCAGTAAAGTTACCTTCGAAGAACGCCACTTTCCCCTCATCCTGATAGTCGATGATATGGGTAGCAATTCGGTCAAGGAACCAACGGTCATGGGAAATAACCATCGCGCAACCCGGGAATTCCAGTAAGGCGTTTTCCAGTGCGCGCAGCGTTTCGATATCCAGATCGTTAGTCGGTTCATCGAGCAGCAACATGTTACCGCCAACCTGTAGCAGTTTGGCCAAATGGATACGGCCGCGCTCACCACCGGACAGCTCACCCACACGCTTGCCCTGATCAATCCCTTTAAAGTTAAAGCGGCCTACGTAAGCACGGCTTGGAATTTCAAAGTTACCGATCTTCATGATGTCCTGACCGCCGGAAACTTCTTCCCATACGGTTTTGCTGTTGTCCATGTTGTCACGGAACTGATCAACCGATGCCAATTGCACGGTATCACCCAGTGAAATCGTGCCGGAATCAGGTTGTTCCTGCCCAGATAACATGCGGAACAGGGTTGATTTACCGGCCCCGTTTGGCCCGATGATCCCCACTATCGCCCCTTTCGGCAGCGCAAAGGTCAGATCATCAATCAGCAGGCGGTCACCGTAAGACTTGCTCAGGTGCTCAACTTCCAGCACTTTGTCGCCCAACCGTGGACCCGGTGGAATGAACAACTCACTGGTTTCGTTACGTTTTTGATACTCAACGCTGTTAAGTTCTTCAAAGCGGGCCAGACGTGCTTTACCTTTCGCCTGACGGCCTTTGGGATTCTGACGAACCCACTCCAGCTCTTTCTCAATAGACTTGCGACGTGCGGCTTCAGAAGAGGCTTCCAGTGCCAGACGAGCATCTTTCTGCTCCAGCCATGAAGAGTAATTGCCTTCCCACGGAATGCCTTCGCCACGGTCCAGTTCCAGAATCCAACCCGCCACATTATCAAGGAAGTAACGGTCATGGGTAATGGCGACAACAGTGCCCTCGTAGTCGTGCAAGAAGCGCTCCAGCCAAGCCACGGATTCGGCATCCAAGTGGTTAGTGGGTTCATCCAGCAGCAACATATCGGGTTTTTCCAGCAGCAGGCGGCAAATTGCCACGCGACGACGTTCACCACCGGACAGATTGGCAATTTTGGCCTCCCACGGTGGCAGGCGCAGAGCATCGGCAGCACGCTCTAACTGGTTATCCAGGTTATGGCCATCATGAGACTGGATAATCGCTTCCAGCTCGCCTTGTTCCTTCGCCAACTTATCAAAATCAGCATCAGGATCGGCGTACAGTGCATAAACCTCATCCAGACGGGTCAGCGCGCGTTTAACGTCACCCACCGCCTCTTCAACCGACTCACGCACGGTTTGCTCAAGATTTAGCTTAGGTTCCTGCGGTAGGTAACCAATTTTGATACCAGGCTGCGGGCGGGCTTCGCCTTCAATATCAGTGTCAATGCCAGCCATGATACGCAGTAGAGTAGATTTACCCGAGCCGTTAAGGCCCAGCACACCAATTTTGGCCCCAGGGAAGAAACTCAAGGAGATGTTTTTCAGAATATGTCGTTTCGGCGGAACTACTTTGCCGACGCGATGCATGGAATAGACGTATTGAGCCACGTTGCGTCTGCCTCTCTAGATCAGTTTTTATTAGGATATCTGGTGCGGAGTGTAGCCCGTTTTACTATACCCGTCATCTTTCAAGTCGCAGGCGTGTTCGCTGCTGTCGCTAGCCCGAATCACTTAAGTGATTCGGTGAGAGTCGTTTTATATCTCCCTGTCGCACTAGTCGGGAACGCAACAAGGTTAGGGTGCGGTGACTATCATGGCTACTCGGCGGTTTTCTGCTCGTCCTTTAGGGGTACGGTTATCGGCGACCGGCTCTAACTTACCGCGACCTCGTACCTCAATATTGGCTCGTGGAATACCTATGGTTGCCAGTGCATCCGCTACTGCAGAGGCACGTTGCAGCGATAACTGTTGGTTATACTCATCTTTACCGATGGAATCAGTATGCCCATCAACCCGCAGATGAGTAATGCCCACACTCAATAGCGCACGGCCAATGTTTTGTACTGTCTGCCCGCCAGACGGATTCAATTTTTTCACGTCACTATCGAATAACACTTTGTTTGCCAGACCAAATTCCCAGCCATTTTCAGTTAATTTAAATCCTTGTTCCTGTAAGGCTGCAATCTGCTCGGGTGTTAATCCTGGTGGTTTGGTTGCCTGACACCCCGCCAATATCAATAAACTCATGGCGAAAAAACTCATCCAGATATGGCTTATCAGACTGTTGTTTTTCAATACCTGCATGTCACCTATCCTAAGCTTTCAGTAAGAGTAATATCCGATTGGTAGGCAATGACGCTGCCACCGAACTGGAAACGTTTCTTTGCTTGATACATGGCTTCGTCGGCCCGTTGTAATAGCTCTTCGGGGGTCAGCGCATGATCTGGGTAAATCGCAATACCGATGCTGATAGAGGCGGTTATCTCACTACCATCTACCAAATCAATAGGTTGATTCATACTGTCGATAATATTATTAGCGATGGTTACAACATCATCGGTGTCGTGGATCGGTGCCAGTAATACGGCGAATTCATCGCCGCCCAAACGTGCCACCAAATCGGTTTCACGTAACAGTGCGCGGATACGATCGGCAATCGAGGTCAGCACCAGATCTCCCGCTGCATGACCATAGTTATCATTGATTTCTTTGAAGTGATCACCATCAATAAATAACACGGCCAGTTGTTCATCATCGGCGCAATCACTCAACGTGCGGCTTAGCCGGCCCTCAAAGAAAGCACGGTTAGCCAATCCAGTCAGGCTATCATGGGCAGCACGGTGTGCGAGGAAGTCATTTTCTTGCGTTAAATGGTCTTGCCAAACCTCCAGTTCTTCCAGCAAGCCATTGAAGTCATTGCTTAACTCGTTAAGTTCGGCAATTTTCGCTGACGGCACTCGCTGACCAAAACTGCGGTGGCGGCTAACACTATGAGCAACTTCGGTGATTTTGTTCAATGACTCGATAATGCCAAACAGCATCCGGCGCGACAGGAATAGTGCCACTAACGTGCTGAGAATTAGGCAGACGAATAAGCCCATCAACCCTTGCAACAGAAAACGTAGCAGACTACCACCATGACCAATAATCACGATGCTGCCGACTTCATTACCGGCATGCATCATGGGGAGTACCACCGGCTCAGGCAAAACCCAACGGGCGACTTTTTGTTCCATATCATACATTGGACTATCGTTTGGTAGCGTCCAGTTAGCTATTTCTCGGCCATTCACATCGAGAATTTTAGCTTGGGCAACTTCTTCATTTGCCGCAATCAAGGACAGCGCCTCGTTAGCGGCCACGCTATCACCAAACACTACGGCAGCTTCAGTGGTGTAACTGATTGAACGGGCAATTAAATGTAGGTTATGGTCGGCATACACCCGCAAGGCAAACAGTGCCACCAGTGTGAGAAAAATACCTGCCGTTGCGACCGAGACCAATGCCACCGTCAGATGTATGCGACCGAGTACCCGTCCCAGTGTGGGGAGCTTCGCGATGTTTGGCCGATTTTTTGTCTGTTTGACTGACTTATTCTGTGTTGAATTCATAATGCGTCTGTCTTTTTACGCGCAAGTTGCAACACACTGGGATGAACCTTTACCCCACCGCGTGCCAATGCATCCATATTGACTTTGAAAGAAGCCTGCTTACCTTCCAGTAACAAACAAAATGCACTGCCAAATGTACATTCGTCATAATCTTCACTGATGGTAAGAATCGGATATCCCGACAGTCGGGCTGTCAACTCCTGACGCTGTTGTAGCTCGGTACGCCCCAGATAAACGACATCGCAATTGGTTGCAATCGAGCTATCCGAGAGGGAATAGCGCTGAGTTTTAATGGGATGTGTGGTTTCCATAAACGCGGGATTAAACAGCTCTTCTGCATAAATTGTCGGGGCCACCACACACAAGCGAGTTACGACGGGGGCCACGGGCCAGCGTGCATAGCTGATAATACCCAACACCATTTTGGTGGCGGCATTACTGCGTTCATGGATAAGGGCTTCATTGATGTTATCCGCAGCCATTGATGGTAAGGGGGCAAGTAAGCCAGAGAGAAGTAATAAAATAGAAGCACAGGCCCGCCAGACACGCCATAGCGTCATTAGTTTTAGCGGATAGTAGCATTCATAATTGCTGACGCCGTTAATTGCGCAAGTTGCGGTGTTCATTTTTGCGCTTCCTGTAGGGCGGCATGGTTCACATGTTCATTACAGCGATCGCATAATAAATCGCCGCCATTCTATTATAAGATTTAATTGATGCAATAATAGTCATGCTATCGGCAATATGCGATTTATCTTAAATCATATTTATGGGCGATAAAAAAACCCGGCTAATTAGCCGGGTTTTATGTATCGCAACGTATTGATATCAGACCGGATTCGATCCGCGCTTAAAGCGACCGATAACCCACTTTTCGATCTCTACTACCAAGAAGATGGCGATAGAAACCAACAGTGTTAAGCCCCAGTAATAGGCCGGCAATGGTTCGGTACCGAAAGCAGTATTCATGAATGGCAGGTAGATGATGGCTAACTGCAATACGATCAATACACCTGACACTAACCACAGCCCTTTGTTAACAAAGACTTCTTTGTTCAGTGGGAAGCGGTCCATCACTCGGCAGTTAAACATATAAATCCACTGCGCGGTAACCAGTGTTTGCATCAATACTGTACGGATAAATTCAGTGCTGTAACCGCGTGGCTCCATGTAGGCTTCCAAGGCAAAAGCACTTAAGGCAATCAAGGTACCAACAAACGCGATACGCCAGATGGCATGGCCATCTAACACATGTTTTGATGGGTCACGTGGGTTGCGGCGCATAATGCCTCTTTCTGCCGGTTCAAATGCTAAACCGAAAGAGAGCGTGGTAGAAGTTGCCATGTTTATCCAGAGGATTTGCAATGGCGTTAATGGAATAACAGCCCCCGCGAGGATGGCAAAGATAATGAGCAACCCTTGCGCCAGGTTGGTGGGCAATACAAACAGAATGGTTTTCTTCAGGTTATCGTAGACACGACGGCCTTCTTCAACCGCACTGGCAATGGTCGCGAAGTTATCGTCTGACAGCACCATATCGGCGGCTTCTTTTGTCACCTCGGTGCCTTTGATACCCATGGCGATACCCACATCGGCCTGTTTCAGCGCTGGCGCATCATTCACACCATCACCGGTCATGCCGACAATTTCGCCTTTCTCTTGTAAAGCTTTAACCAAACGCAGTTTATGTTCCGGGCTGGTACGGGCGAAAATATCATAATGAACGGCAGCTTGTGCCAGTTCTTTATCGTCCATATGCTCCAGTTGGCCACCGGTAATGGAGTCTTTACCATTGCCAATTCCCAGCATGGCACCAATCGCCATCGCGGTTTCCTGATGGTCGCCGGTGATCATTTTCACGCGAATACCAGCCTGCTGGCAGGTCGCTATGGCGTCGATGGCTTCAGGACGTGGTGGGTCCATCATGCCAGCGATACCAACAAACACCATGCCCTGCTGGATATCACTGTGGTCCAACTCACTGACAGGTTGTTCTGTTGGGCGGAAGGCTGCTGCTACCATGCGTAGACCTTGCTTGGCATAACGCGCCATCTCGGCTTCCCAGTAATCGCGGCGGAACGGTGCAACACCCTGGTCGGTCAGTTCTTGTTGGCAGAACGTAAACAACACATCAGGTGCGCCGGTCAGGAAGATACTATTTTCTGCTTGAACCTGATGGCTGGTAGCCATGTATTTATAGGCAGAATCAAAAGGAATTTTACCGTGCTGAGTCACTTGACCCAGCTCAATACCGGATTTGGCGGCTAATACTTTCAGTGCGCCTTCTGTCGGGCCGCCAGTAATGGCCCAATGACCTTGGTCGTTCTTCTTAATCTGGCTGTCATTACACAAATTCACCGCAGTGATAAATGTCTTTAACGTGCCGTTGGTATCGAGCGAGGCTTGCTGGTCACTCCCTTCCGGGTAAATGTTGCCAACCGGTTCGTAGCTTTCACCTTCTACGCGATAGCAGTGGTCTGCCAGAATCACTGCTTTAACGGTCATTTCGTTCATCGTCAGTGTGCCGGTTTTATCGGAACAGACGACAGTCATAGCACCTAAGGTTTCTACCGTTGGCAGCTTGCGGATAATCGCGCGGTTGCGCGCCATCGCTTGTACACCAAGGGAGAGGATGATCGAAATAATCGCCGGTAAGCCCTCGGGAACCGAGGCCACTGCCAGACTTATCAACGCCAGTAACAGCTCATCGACCGGTAGGTCGCGCAGGATAAAGGCGAAGACGAACAGGAATGCCATCATGACCAGGATCAGGATGAAAATGGCTTTGCCTAAACGATCCATCTGTTGCAGTAGCGGGGTACGGGTTGATTCAACCGTCGACATCATTTGGTTGATATGGCCCAGTTCGGTATCACCGCCGCTGGCAATCACCAAACCTTTCGCGGTACCGGCACTAATGGTCGTCCCTGAGAATAGTAGGTTTTTGCGATCGCCAATCACCGACTCGTTCTCAATCACGCCGATTTGCTTCTCGACTACCGTTGACTCACCGGTCAGGATAGCTTCTTCAATCTGAAGATTGTGGGCTTCCAGCAACCGCAGGTCTGCGGGGATTTTATCTCCTGGTTTCAAGGTGACGATATCACCAGGGACTAGGTCCTGTGCATCAATAATCTGGGCGCTACCATTACGAATGACCACCGCTTTACTGGAAAGCATATTTTGTATGCTTTTCAGAGATTTCTCGGCTTTATTTTCCTGAACATAACCAATTAAGGCGTTAATAACCGCAACACAAAGGATAATAATAGTGTCAACCGAGTGACCCATCAGTCCCTTGACCAATGCCGCCGCTAATAAAATGTAAATCAGAACATCATTAAAGTGGGCTAAAAACTGTAGCAGGGGATGTTTGCTTTTTTTGGCCGGTAACGCATTGGGACCGTACTGTTTAAGGCGTTCCTCCGCCTCTTGTGGCGTTAACCCTTCTTCGCGGCTATTTAAATGCTGCAAAGACTCTTCCGCAGTAAGTTGATACCAGGCCTTACCCTCTGGGGGCGGGGAGGCGGATTTATGGTCTGATGAGTTTTGCATTGAAAGAACCTTCTTAAAAATTAATAAATCTAAAATCTATCTATTCGTTTCATGGTGGGACGGGGCAGAGAAAGTTTTTATCATTTCTTCCGTGAACAGTGCCAATTCCTTAATGGTTTGATTTTGATTAAAAAGCAAAAAAATATTTTGAAGGATATATTTACAACAACATAGTTATATTAAGCAAGGATAGTCGATTTTTATCAAAGCAGTGCCTTGATCTTAGATAATAAACAAGAAACATTTAGCAACATATGGTTGGTAACCTTGTGAATAGTAAGTAGTTACAGGCTGAACTATTCTGCTGTTGATCTTCTTGCTGGTGTTGAATGTTTCGCGGGTATTAAGTGATAACACAAAGTGATTAATCGTCAGTTCCTATTGCTTTATGTTATTACTGGCTATCAGGTGAAACTCTTCGTTAGTATGTTCTGCTGCCGGAACTAATCGGGCATATGCTAATCAGAGGTTGCGGTAAGCGATATAATGATGTGGCGATAAGTAAAGTGCAGTAGCCAACAACCAGTGAGGAAATAGTAAGTATGGACAAGTGGCGATATCTGGCGATTGGCGTGTGTCTGGTGACGACTTCAGGAGTGGCATTCGCTGACTCTATTGATGCCCAACGGCAACGCTATCAGCAAGTTAAACTGGCCTGGGACAGCAATCAGATGGACACCGTGACACAACTGATGCCCACGTTGCGTGATTATCCCCTGTACCCATATCTGGAGTACCGCCAGTTAACGCAAGACCTGAGCCAGGTGAGCGCGGTGCAAGTGAACGATTTCCTTAGCCGTAATCCAACCTTGCCGCCAGCACGTTCACTGTCATCCCGTTTTGTTAATGAACTGGCTCGCCGGGAAGATTGGCGGGGATTATTGGCATTCAGCCCGACAGCACCGAAGCCGGTTGCAGCCCGTTGTAACTATTACTATGCCAAATGGGCCACTGGCGAACAGCAGGTGGCCTGGGATGGTGCGAGTGAAATTTGGCTGAACGGCCAGACACTCCCGGGCAGTTGCACTAAATTATTCAGTGTCTGGCAACAAGCCGGGCATCAAACCCCACTGGCAACACTGGCGCGGATGAAGTTAGCCTTGAAAGAGGGCAATGCCAGTTTAGTGAGTTATTTACTTAAACAACTGCCAGCGGATTATCAGACCATGGGTACTGCACTGGCGAAACTGCAAAGTGACCCGGCCAGTGTTGAAAGCTTCGCCCGTACGGTCGGACCGACAGATTTTACCCGTTCTGCCACTATCATTGCTTTTACCCGTTTGGCTCGTCAAGACGTGGAGAACGCGCGAGCGATGATCCCGACCTTGGCCCGGCTACAAAAAATGAGTGATAGCGAAAAGCTGGAGCTGGAAGAGGCGGTGGCCTGGCGTTTGATGGGGACCGATGCGACTTACGATCAGGCTAAATGGCGAGATCAAGTCACCTTGCGTAGCCATTCAACGTCGTTGCTGGAGCGGCGTATTCGCATGTCTCTGGGCAGTGGCGATCGTCAGGGGTTAGCGACCTGGCTGGCACGCTTACCGGCCGATGCACAAGATAAAGATGAATGGCGCTACTGGCGTGCATCGCTGTTATTGGAACAAGGTAAAAAAACCGAGGGTGAAGCTATCCTGCGCAGCCTGATGCAGGAACGTGGCTTTTACCCGATGGTTGCAGCTCAAAAGTTGGGCGTTCCTTACCCTATTAATGTTGAGGTAGCGACCAAACCGGATGCATCGTTAGCACAGCGGCCGGAAATTATCCGGGTGCGTGAATTGATGTACTGGAATATGGACAATCTGGCCCGTAACGAGTGGAGCTATCTGGTCGCCAGCCGCAGTAAGCCGGAACAGGAAGCACTGGCGCGCTACGCTTTTAACCAGAAGTGGGCGGACTTAAGCGTACAGGCTACCATCGTTGCCAAATTGTGGGACCATCTGGAAGAGCGCTTCCCGCTGGCATGGCCAAAGGAGTTCCGTCAGGCGACAGAAGGCAAAGGGATAACCCCAAGTTATGCCATGGCTATTGCCCGTCAGGAAAGTGCCTGGAACCCGAAAGCACAGTCACCAGTAGGGGCGACGGGGTTAATGCAGGTGATGCCGCGTACCGCTGAACATACGGTAAAACTCAATAATATCAGTGGTTATGTCAATAGCAGCCAATTACTGGATCCGCTTACAAACATTGAGATCGGTACCAGCTATCTGGAAGAGGTTTACCAGCAGTTCGGGCGCAACCGTATCTTATCCAGTGCCGCCTATAACGCCGGCCCATCGCGGGTGAATACCTGGTTGGGTAACAGTGGCGGGCAAGTGGATGCAGTGGCATTCATCGAGAGTATTCCTTTCTCAGAAACCCGTGGCTATGTGAAAAATGTGTTGGCATACGATGCCTTTTATCGGCACTTTATGAATCGCCCAGCGAAGGTGTTGAGTGATGCCGAGTGGCAGCGGCGTTACTGATCCCCCTTTGTACTTGAAGCCGCAGGGGTGTTAGCTACGCGCACTTACCCGAATCACTTACTTGTGTAAGCTCATCGGGGGTTGCTCGCTTGCTGCCTTGCCGCAACGCCAATGACGTTGAGGATATTCCTTTGTTCTGGGCGCTGCGGCGGTGTTAGCGGCGCTTACGACCTTGGCGTTGCAGGCTGTTTACTGGCAGCCCTACAACGCCAAGTTCTTTGGCTATATCTCACGTTATGGTATGCTCTCGTACTAGTTAAATAGTACCTTGGGTATCTATCATGACAAAACTACGATTGACCGATGATTTGTCGGCTGACGAAATAAACATGCCTAATATCCACAGCCCGGTTAATACTGCTTTCGCGCCAGATCCGGCGTTATCCCCTGCAGATAATCAGCACTGGCTGAGCTTTGTTGCGCTGTTGGAAAACGCGATTGCGCAAGACCTGCATTTGCCCTTGCTGCAATTGATGCTGACACCGGATGAGCGTACGGCTCTGGGCACCCGGGTACGTATCATTGAGGAGTTAATGCGCGGGGAATTAAGTCAGCGTGAATTGAAAACCCAGTTAGGTGCAGGTATCGCGACCATTACCCGTGGCTCTAACAGCTTGAAAACGGCCCCGCCACAGCTCAAAAGCTGGCTTGAGACCCAATTACTGACAAATGATGTAAAGCCTTCCTGAGTTTAGTATCACGGTGCCGGGCGTTGATATATTTCGTTGTGAAATGGTACCAGCGCTAACAGCAGTGCCTGGTGATAAACACTGGTGCGGGTCAATTTACCGTCGGTAAAGATACCGATGGCACCACCCTGATGTTTTACATTCGATATGCCGGTTAAAACTGCCATTTCGTCGCCCAGCTCACGGCCTTGGCGAATCCCATGCAATATAATGTCGGGCAGCATTAAGCTGGCAGAACGGGATTCTCCCCGTAACTGTAAGTGTTCAATTACCATCCAGGCAAAGGTCATATTATCTTCAATACCGGCTTCAACCCCAACCCAAAAATCAGCCTCAGGGCGAATCTTACGTGCGTTACTCACACGCTGTCTGGCGCCACTGTGTGTCTCAAGACTGCCGATGGGTTGCAGGGGAACACCGCTATCGACATTGACACCTTCAATACGATACTGGCCGGGGCCATAAACATCATCGAAGGCGAGGGTGATAGCCTTAATCTTTGCAGGGTTGGTAGTTGCGGCAACAACATGGTACATAATGAGTCTAGTATCCTATTCCCTTGGGACTTGAAGCAGCAGGGCTGTTAGCTGTCTATCTGCCACGCCAACGTCTTTGGGTTTATCTAAAGTAATGGTTTTTGTGCCTATTTTACGCAGTATAACGGAAAAACGACATGTTACAGGTATATCTCGTGCGTCATGGTGAAACCCTCTGGAACGCCTCACGCCGCATTCAGGGCCAATCAGACAGTCCTCTGACCGACATCGGTATCCGTCAGGCCAACTTGGTTGCGCAACGGGTTAGTAGCCAGGGCATCACCCATATTATTACCAGCGACCTTGGCCGCACACAGCAGACAGCTAAAATTATTGCTGATGCTTGCGGCCTAACCATGGTGACAGACTCACGCCTGCGTGAGCTGAATATGGGCGTGTTGGAGGCGCGCCCCATTGAAAGCTTATCGGTGGAAGAAGAGCAGTGGCGTAAGCAGATGGTTAATGGTACCGAGGGCGGGCGTATTCCTGAAGGTGAGTCGATGACTGAACTGGGTAGCCGTATGCATGCAGCGCTGGATAGCTGTCTGAAGTTACCTGCTGGCAGCAAGCCGCTGTTAGTTAGCCATGGTATGGCGCTGGGATGTTTGTTGAGTACATTACTGGGTCTGCCCGCGCATGCCGAACGGCGTCTACGTTTGCGCAACTGTTCGTTATCTCGGGTTGATTATCAAGAAAGCCCTTGGCTGGCCTCTGGCTGGGTCATTGAAAGTGCTGGCGATACCGCTCACTTGGATATGCCAGCACTTGATGAGCTACAGCGTTAACGACGGATAGGAATGAGATATTCACATTTCAACGAGGTTGGAGGCTGATCTTTCGGCCTCCCCTGCGGGAAGAAGCGCTCTATATCGTACCCTCGCCGGCGGGTTAGCCCTAATTGCGGCAGACTGGTGCCATAGAGTGTCAGAATGAAGTTTTGCAATCCCTCCAGCGGCCCCTCATAGCTGAACTGCACGTACTCGCCACCTTGCAAGATAACCGGTTGCCCTTCCGGCACATTGCCCGGAACATGTTGTGGCTCAATGGCGGTGGTATAGAAAATCTCCTGCTCATCATCTTTCTCCTGATTAGGGCGGGAGTGATGTAAACCATAGAGCACTGGCGGCAAGTGATCGGCATCACCGAGATATTGTTGCCAAAAATGCGAGCGTAGTTCAGTACGATAAGTTGATATCTGTTCAAGCGTACAAGAGTAGCTTTGTGTCAGACCAATCAGGTGCTGTTCAGGCAAAGTGATGAATTCAGGTTGAGGTAGCGTATATTCCCCCAGCCGAATCGGTGGGCAAATCCCAGCCGAGTGCCAATCTTCTGCCCGTCGGTACAGCGCCGGTGTTTGTGCAAACTGCTTTTTAAATGCCCGGGTAAAGGTTTGCTGCGAATCAAAGCGATATTGTAGGGCAATGTCCAGAATAGGACGGCTGGTTAATCGTAACGCTACAGCGGCTTTAGATAACCTTCTGGCACGGATATAGGCACCGATAGCATTCCCGGTGACATCCTTGAACATTCGCTGCAAATGCCATTTAGAATAGCCGGCTTTGGCAGCAACATTGTCCAGTGCTAAAGGCTGGTCTAAATGACTTTCTAGCCAGCTAAGCAAATCACGAATGATACTGGCTTGATCCATAGATCTTCCTCGTAAAGCGGCCTAAATTTAGGGTGTTAGTCATATGAAAAGAATAGCTCTGGCGAATAGTAGCAACTTTTTATGTTCCCGACTGCTTAAGAATTTTGTGGCATAGTGTGTTAAAAAAGAACCTAAGATTTATAAAATATCTTTTTAACGAATATTTTATTTTTAGTACAAATAGTTAACGCTGAGTAACGTTATTCAGCGGAATGGAGTAAGTGTATGAAAAAGAATTGGATATTCCTTGGTTGTCTGCTTTCATTTGGGGCCATAACTGCTCATGCAGAGGAAATTGGCTCCGTCGATACAGTCTTTAAACTGCTCGGGCCAGATCATAAAATAGTGGTTGAGGCCTTCGACGACCCCGATGTTAAAAATGTAACTTGTTATATCAGCCGCGCTAAAACCGGGGGCATCAAAGGTGGATTGGGGTTGGCAGAGGATACGTCTGATGCAGCAATTTCTTGTCAGCAAGTGGGGCCGATTGAGCTGAGTGACAAAATTAAGAATAAAAAATCTGAAGGTACAGTGGTTTTCCAGAAACGGACTTCTTTGGTGTTTAAAAAGTTACAGGTAGTGCGTTTCTATGATCAAAAGCGTAATGCCTTAATCTATCTGACCTATTCCGATCGCGTTGTCGACGGCTCGCCGAAAAATGCGATCAGCGCCGTTCCGATTATGCCGTGGTAAAAATTGGATAGATATAAAAAAGCCAGCATAGAATGCTGGCTTTTTACTGTGGATAGCAGCCAGAGGTTTACTCTTCCAGGTCACCACAGAAACGGTAACCTTCACCATGGATAGTGGCGATGATTTCTGGTGTGTCCGGCGTGGATTCAAAATGTTTACGAATGCGGCGGATAGTCACGTCAACAGTACGGTCATGAGGCTTCAGCTCACGGCCGGTCATTTTCTTCAACAATTCGCCACGAGATTGAATCTTGCCTGGGTTTTCACAGAAGTGCAGCATGGCGCGGAACTCACTACGTGGCAGCTTATAATGCTCGCCAGCAGGGCTTATCAGTGAGCGGCTATTGATATCCAGCTCCCAGCCATTAAATTTGTAACTTTCAACCAAGCGGCGCTCTTCACCCACGCTACCCAAATTCATGGTACGTGACAGTAAGTTACGTGCCCGAATGGTTAATTCGCGCGGATTGAAAGGTTTGGTGATGTAATCATCAGCGCCAATTTCCAAGCCAAGGATCTTATCTACTTCGTTATCACGACCTGTCAGGAACATTAGGGCAACACTTGCTTGTTCACGAAGTTCTCGTGCTAGCAACAGGCCATTCTTGCCCGGCAGATTGATGTCCATGATAACTAAGTTGATATCATTCTCAGACAGAATGTGGTGCATTTCTGCGCCATCATTGGCCTCATGAACTACATAGCCTTCCGCCTCGAAAATGCTCTTCAGGGTGTTACGAGTAACTATCTCGTCTTCTACGATCAGAATGTGCGGGGTCTGCATGTTTGCTACCTAAAATTGCCAACAAAATAGAAATAGGAAGTACAGAAGTCTTTGTTATATTAGGATTTTTATTGACTTGTTACTCGTCATCCCGTTCATCACATGACTAAAGTACGTAAACGCGTTCTTGATGCACTTTCCATCAAGGTCAACAACATCACTAGCTTGGTCGGGGTGTTACTCCCTACAGCCCCAAAGGTGACAAAAGCGGCGCATATCCTAACCCTATTAACAGCAATATAACAGTGTGAGCCGAATCTACCACCCAACAAAACTACGCTTTGTTGACATATATCAAATTCAATTGTAGCACGTTAACACTTTTGTGAAAAAGACTTACAAGAATACCAGCTTATGCGCGAGTTGGTTAAATTATGTGATCGATTCAGTGTTATTAATATTAAAAATTGAATGTCAAACGTAACAAAAAAATGATTTTTCTAATCTATTGATTTTTATTGTTTAAAATCAATATTCTTTCAGCATTACAGCCATCAAGGGACTTTTCTTGTCAGCGTCCTATTTCGCCTAAAAGCATAAGAAGAATTATCGTCAATGTTAGTTAAATGTAAAGTAATAGAGGAAACTTTTCATATTTGTTGTTTTTTAAGTCACTTATGCAAATCAATGATGATTAATTTGCCATTTTATGGCTTCAATTGGATTTTGCTATCGCGATCCTATCAATTGTTCGTTGGCGTGTTTTCTGTCATTTAGTCGAAAAAAATCTTACAGTGGATAGTAGTGATTAAAATTAATATTACAGATTTATTATCTGGTTTATCGCGGGATTTTTTATTTTTATCTGCTGATTACCCCTATTGAATTAGTTGATTCCCCATTGTGGGTGGGGGCGTTTCTTCAGGAAATTGGATGAAAAAATTTGACTTGAGGGGGCGATTGCTTTAACCAATAGAGGGACAGCTTCATTTATGAGACAGACAGACGACATGCGATATATCAGCCTGAACACAACAATTATTACCACCACCGAAACCACTGGTTACGGGGCGGGCTGACGCGTACAGGAAACAACAGAAAAAAGCCCGCACCTAGACAGTGCGGGCTTTTTTTTTCAATCAAATCTTTGCAAAAAAAGTTTGCGATAAAAAAGCGCGAAAGCGGGAGAGAATCAGAAATGCGAGTGTTGAAATTTGGCGGGACATCAGTAGCAAATGCAGAACGCTTTATGCGTGTTGCCGATATCATCGAAAGTAATGCACGTCAGGGACAAGTGGCTACCGTGTTATCCGCTCCCGCTAAAATTACCAATCATCTGGTTGCGATGATCGACAAAATGGTCGCAGGGCAAGATATCTCGCCGAATATCAGCGATGCGGAGCGGATTTTTTCCGAGCTGTTGCGTGGGTTGGCCGACACTCAACCCGGGTTTGACTATGAACGCTTGAAAGCGCTGGTGGCGCATGAGTTTGCGCAACTCAAACATGTCCTGCATGGTATCTCATTGCTTGGCCAGTGCCCGGATAGCATCAATGCGTCAATCATTTGCCGTGGCGAAAAACTCTCCATTGCCATCATGGAGGCGCTATTTCAGGCCAAAGGTTATCCAGTTACTGTGATTAATCCGGTCGAGAAGTTGCTGGCTCAAGGCCATTACCTCGAATCCACTGTTGATATCACGGAATCTACCCGCCGTATCGGGTCCAGCAGCATTCCGGCCAACCACATCATCTTGATGGCAGGTTTCACGGCCGGTAACGACAAAGGTGAGTTAGTGGTGCTGGGGCGTAATGGCTCCGACTATTCAGCCGCGGTGCTGGCTGCTTGTTTACGCGCTGATTGTTGTGAGATCTGGACGGATGTTGATGGGGTTTATACCTGTGACCCGCGTACTGTACCCGATGCCCGTTTACTGAAATCGATGTCATACCAAGAGGCGATGGAGCTGTCCTATTTTGGCGCTTCAGTTCTTCACCCCCGCACTATCGCCCCCATTGCCCAGTTCCAGATCCCTTGCCTGATTAAAAACACCTCTAATCCACAGGCACCTGGCACCCTAATTGGCGGGGAAAGCAGTGATGATGGCTTCCCAGTTAAAGGTATCACCAACCTGAATAACATGGCGATGATTAACGTCTCAGGTCCGGGGATGAAAGGCATGGTCGGTATGGCTGCCCGTGTCTTTGCGGTGATGTCACGCAGTGGCATTTCAGTGGTACTTATCACCCAGTCTTCTTCTGAATACAGCATTAGCTTCTGTGTGCCGCAGGGGGAGCTAGAGCGTGCCCGTAGAGCATTGGAAGACGAGTTCTATCTGGAATTGAAAGATGGCCTCTTGGAACCTCTGGATGTGATGGAGCATCTGGCGATTATCTCCGTGGTGGGTGATGGTATGCGCACATTGCGTGGCATCTCCGCTCGCTTCTTCTCGGCGTTGGCGCGTGCCAATATTAATATCATTGCGATTGCGCAAGGCTCGTCTGAGCGCTCTATTTCGGTGGTGGTGAGTAATGATGCGGTTACCACCGGTGTGCGTGTCTGCCATCAAATGCTGTTTAACACTGACCAGGTGATTGAAGTGTTTGTAATAGGTGTTGGCGGTGTCGGTGGGGCATTAATCGAACAAATCTATCGCCAGCAGCCGTGGTTGAAACAGCGCCATATCGATCTGCGGGTGTGTGGTATTGCTAATTCCAAAGCCATGCTGACCAATGTCCATGGCATTGCGTTGGATAACTGGCGTCAGGAACTGGCTGAGGTGAAGGAGCCATTTAACTTAAGCCGCTTGATTCGGTTGGTAAAAGAGTATCACTTGCTCAACCCGGTGATTGTCGATTGTACTTCCAGTCAGGCTGTTGCCGATCAATATGCTGATTTCCTGGCCGATGGTTTCCATGTTGTGACGCCAAACAAGAAAGCCAACACCTCGTCGATGAATTACTACCGTCAGATGCGTGCGGCGGCGGCGAAATCTTGTCGCAAATTCCTGTATGACACTAACGTGGGTGCGGGTTTACCGGTAATCGAAAACTTACAGAATCTGCTCAATGCTGGTGACGAACTGATGCGTTTTTCTGGCATTCTGTCAGGGTCGCTGTCGTTTATCTTCGGCAAGCTGGATGAAGGCATGACATTGTCACAGGCAACCTTGCAAGCCAGGGAGATGGGATACACCGAACCTGACCCACGCGATGACCTCTCTGGCATGGACGTGGCGCGTAAATTGTTGATCTTGGCCCGTGAAGCAGGTTACAAACTTGAGTTGACGGATATTGAAGTTGAATCTGTTCTGCCAGCCAGTTTTGATGCTTCTGGTGATGTAGATAGCTTCCTGGCGCGTTTGCCGTCACTGGATGCCGAGTTTACCCGTTTGGTGGCAGATGCGGCGGAGCAGGGCAAAGTGCTGCGTTATGTTGGGGTTATCGAAGAAGGGCGTTGTATCGTCAGAATGGATGCTGTTGACGGTAACGACCCGCTGTATAAAGTTAAAAATGGTGAGAATGCGTTGGCTTTCTATACCCACTATTATCAGCCTATTCCGTTGGTGCTGCGCGGATACGGTGCGGGTAATGACGTGACTGCTGCCGGGGTATTCGCCGATCTTTTACGCACATTATCCTGGAAGTTGGGAGTTTAAATATGGTTAAGATCTATGCTCCGGCATCGATTGGCAATGTCAGCGTTGGATTTGATGTGTTGGGTGCGGCGGTTTCGCCGCTAGATGGCACCTTACTCGGCGATTGTGTCAGCGTGACGGCGGCAGACCGTTTCAGTCTGCGCAATGAAGGCCGCTTTGTCAGCAAACTGCCTGATGACCCGAAAGAGAATATTGTTTATCAATGCTGGGAGCGTTTTTGTCAGGAAATGGGCAAACAGATCCCGGTGGCGATGGTGCTGGAAAAGAATATGCCGATTGGTTCTGGGCTAGGTTCCAGTGCTTGTTCGGTGGTTGCCGGGTTAATGGCGATGAACGAGTTCTGTGGCAAGCCATTGGATAAAGTCACGTTACTCGGCCTGATGGGGGAGTTGGAAGGGCGTGTTTCCGGCAGTGTGCATTATGATAATGTTGCACCTTGCTATCTGGGTGGCATGCAGTTGATCCTCGAACAGGAAGGTTACATCAGCCAGAATGTTCCCGGCTTTGATGATTGGCTGTGGGTCATGGCGTATCCGGGTATTAAGGTCTCGACCGCTGAAGCGCGCGCCATTTTACCGGCGCAATATCGCCGTCAGGATTGTATCGCTCATGGTCGTAATTTGGCTGGATTCATTCACGCTTGTCACACTCAGCAACCTGATTTGGCCGCTAAGATGATGAAAGATGTTATCGCCGAACCTTACCGCACCCAACTGTTGCCGGGCTTTGCTGCCGCCCGCCAAGCCGCCCATGATATTGGTGCATTGGCTTGTGGTATTTCCGGCTCTGGCCCGACGCTATTTGCTGTCTGCAATGATCATGAAACCGCACAACGCATGGCGGGATGGCTACAAAATCATTACCTGCAAAACGACGAAGGTTTTGTTCATATTTGCCGTCTGGATACCGCAGGCGCACGACTACTGGGATAACGCATGAAACTGTATAACCTTAAAGATCACAACGAGCAGGTCAGCTTCGCGCAAGCGATCAAACAAGGCCTGGGTAAGCATCAGGGGTTGTTCTTCCCACTGGAATTGCCAGAATTTGAACTGACAGAAATTGATAAACTGCTGGATCTGGATTTTGTTACCCGCAGTAGCCGTATTCTGTCTGCTTTTATTGGCAGTGAGATTGCCCCTGAAACCTTAACCAAACGCGTTCAGGCCGCATTTGAATTCCCAGCACCCGTGGCTCAGGTTGAGAATGATATCGCCGCACTGGAGCTGTTCCACGGCCCGACACTCGCGTTTAAAGATTTCGGCGCGCGTTTTATGGCGCAAATGTTGGCTGAAGTGGCGGGTGACCAGCCGGTGACAATCTTAACGGCGACTTCCGGTGACACTGGGGCGGCGGTAGCACATGCATTCTATGGCCTGAAAAACGTGCGGGTGGTTATTCTCTACCCACGTGGCAAAATCAGCCCATTGCAGGAAAAACTGTTCTGTACATTAGGTGGCAATATCCACACCGTGGCAATTGAGGGCGATTTTGATGCCTGCCAGGCCTTGGTGAAACAGGCCTTTGATGATGAAGAGCTGAAGCAGGAACTGAGCCTTAACTCCGCCAACTCGATCAACATCAGCCGCTTATTGGCACAAATCTGCTATTACTTTGAAGCGGTAGCCCAGTTGCCACAAGAAGCACGTAATCAACTGGTTATCTCGGTACCCAGTGGTAACTTTGGTGATTTGACCGCCGGGCTGTTAGCGAAGTCATTAGGTTTGCCAGTTAAGCGCTTTATTGCTGCCACCAACGCCAACGACACAGTGCCGCGCTTCTTGGTTAACGGCCAGTGGCAGCCAAAACCTACTGTTGCGACACTCTCGAATGCAATGGATGTCAGCCAGCCGAACAACTGGCCACGTGTTGAAGAGTTATATCGCCGTAAAATCTGGCAGTTGAAGGATTTAGGCCACGGTGCGGTGAGTGATGAAGTGACCAAAGAGACCATGCGTGAGCTGGCGGAGCTGGGTTATATCTCTGAACCTCATGCGGCGATTGCGTATCGTGTTTTGCGTGATCAGTTGCAGGACGGCGAGTTTGGGTTGTTCATCGGTACCGCTCATCCGGCGAAATTCAAAGAGAGCGTGGAAGAGATCCTCGGCCAGGAACTTCCGTTGCCGAAACCACTGGCTGTTCGGGCGCAACTGCCTTTGTTATCCCATGATTTACCAGCCGATTTTGCGCAATTGCGGGCTTTCTTGATGGCTTTGCCAAAATAATTACCCGTCTTACTTGGTGTTGCAGCGTTGTTAGCCGCTGTCACTCACCCGAATCACTTACTTGAGTAAGTGATTCGGGATGTGCCCGTTTGCTGCCTAGCTGCAACACCAATTACTTAGGGTAATGCTTTTTCTACTTGACGTTGTTAAAACTGCTCAGCGCGCTTAAACACCAGTTCATTTTTTGCCGACAGCCCGGTATCAAACTCATAGCCTTCCAGATTGAAATCAACCAGTTGTTCTGGTTTGGTTAACTTATTCTGGATGATAAAGCGGCTCATCAGGCCACGGGCTTTCTTGGCATAGAAACTGATGATTTTGTATTTACCGTTTTTCTCATCTAAAAATACCGGTTTAATCAGTGAACCTGCCAGGCTGGCCGGTTTAACAGCTTTAAAATATTCATCAGAAGCCAGATTAATCAGCACATTATCACCTTGCTGCGTCAATGCCTGATTCAGTTTTTCAGTTATCTGGTCACCCCAGAACGAATAGAGATCTTTGCCGTGGGGATTAGCCAACTTAATCCCCATCTCCAGGCGGTAAGGTTGCATTAAATCCAGCGGGCGTAACAGGCCGTACAAGCCAGAAAGCATACGCAAATGCTTTTGCGCAAAATCAAAATCGGCGGCGCTGAAATTCTGTGCTTGCATGCCGGTATAGACATCACCTTTAAAAGCCAAAATCGCCTGACGTGCATTGTCCGGGGTAAAATCAGGCTGCCAGTCGCTAAAGCGGGCAGCATTTAAACCGGCCAGCTTGTCGCTAATCCCCATCAGACTGCTGATTTGGGCTGGCGTCAGCTCACGACAAATCTCAATAAGCGCTTGTGACTTATCCAACATTTCAGGCTGAGTAAACTTCTTGGTCGCTAATGGACTTTGATAATCAAGGGTTTTAGCCGGAGAGATAATAATAAGCATAACGATATCCTGTTAATCCAGATGAGACACTGTAGCAAAAAGCGCACGTCAGCAAAAAAAAGATTGGGCGATTGCTAAGATAGGTATCCCCATCGGACATGACGTTGTAGGGTTGTCAGCGATGATAGAGCTTGGCTAAATCGTCTCAGCACGATAAGAATGGACGAAATTGCTATTAACCAACCGGTTTCTGGCTGTTTTGCACGGCGAAAACGGTTGCTAAGCAAAAAGCGTGTCTTTGCGCTTTTTTTAATCAGTTTAACTGCCTTGCACCAAGGCTTACGCATGTTATTATCAAGACAAGGCAGTGCGTCCAGATAGCCACTATTGCGAAATGGCTAACATTTCGAAAGAGCAGAAAGCAGCTTGAGAAAACAGATTCTTGAGAACATGCGTTCTTTAGGAAATGAACAGTTTTGACATGCCAAAAGTTCATGCACAAACGACGAGAAACGACAACATGACCGATAAACTTACTTCCCTACGTCAAATTACCACTGTAGTAGCAGATACCGGGGATATCGCGGCAATGAAGCTGTACCAGCCGCAAGATGCAACCACTAACCCATCACTTATCCTGAATGCGGCTCAAATTCCTGAATATCGCAAACTGATCGATGAAGCCATTGCTTGGGCACGCGAGCAAAGCAGTGACCATGCTCAGCAGATTGTTGATGCCACTGACAAATTGGCTGTGAATATCGGTTTGGAAATTCTGAAACTGATCCCAGGGCGCATTTCTACCGAAGTTGATGCTCGTCTTTCCTATGACACCGTTGCCAGCGTGGCAAAAGCCAAGCGCCTGATTAAACTGTATAACGAAGCTGGCATCAGCAATGATCGTATTCTGATCAAACTGGCCTCGACCTGGCAGGGTATCCGTGCTGCGGAACAACTGGAAAAAGAAGGCATTAACTGTAACCTGACTCTGCTGTTCTCCTTCGCTCAGGCGCGTGCTTGTGCTGAAGCGGGTGTGTTCCTGATTTCACCGTTTGTTGGCCGTATTCTTGACTGGTACAAAGCCAATGGCGACAAAAAAGAGTTCGCGCCACACGAAGATCCAGGTGTCGTTTCAGTAACCGAGATTTATCAGTATTACAAAAAACACGGTTATAGCACTGTGGTGATGGGCGCAAGCTTCCGTAATCTGGGCGAAATCATTGAGCTGGCGGGTTGTGATCGCCTGACTATCGCACCTTCTCTGCTGAAAGAACTGGCAGAAAGCGAAGGCCCGATCGAGCGTAAACTCGCTTATACCGGTGACGTTCAGGCGAAGCCTGCACCACTGACTGAAGCTGAGTTCTACTGGCAGCATAATCAGGATCCAATGGCTATCGATAAACTGGCTGACGGTATCCGTAAGTTTGCTATCGACCAAGGCAAGCTTGAGAAAATGATCTCTGACCTGCTGTAATTCGAGTTGTGTGTCAGATAAAAGGTGGCGTAAGCCGCCTTTTTTATTGCCCGTTAACCAGGCAGGTTTGCGCGCCTACCCCCACGCTAATTACGTTGGATATGCTATTATTCGCCCTGGATAACAGGCATTTCGTCGAGGTAGTCGCATGAATACATTACGTATAGGTTTAGTCTCCGTCTCTGATCGGGCGTCGAGTGGGGTATATCAAGATAAAGGCATTCCGGCGCTGGAAGAGTGGCTGGCAAGTGCGTTAACCACCCCTTTTGAAATAGAAACTCGCCTTATCCCCGATGAGCAAACTCTGATTGAGCAGACATTGTGTGAGTTAGTCGATGAAATGGGCTGCCACTTGGTGCTGACCACTGGCGGTACCGGCCCGGCAAGACGTGATGTTACCCCTGATGCCACGCTGGCAATCGCGGATCGGCAGATGCCTGGTTTTGGCGAACAAATGCGCCAAATTAGCTTACATTTCGTTCCCACTGCTATTTTATCCCGTCAGGTAGGGGTTATCCGTAAGCAAGCATTGATTATCAACTTACCGGGGCAACCTAAATCTATCAAAGAAACCCTTGAAGGGGTTAAAGATGCTGAATCGAAAGTGGTCGTCCCCGGTATCTTTGCCAGTGTGCCTTATTGCATTCAACTACTGGACGGGCCTTATATAGAGACCAATGCTGAAGTGGTAGCGGCTTTTCGCCCGAAGAATGCCATTATCGATATAAAAAACTAAATTAAAATTTTTTACAACATAAGGCACCATTCTAACCGTGTGGGGAATTTTGTACGGTATAGTCCTATTAACTTTACAAAAAGCTGAAAATATTTTTCTTCCCCAACTCTGGTTTATTACGGTGTCATATGTCTCAAGAACACAATTCATCTCAAGTCGACTTATCGCAACCTCATGTTGCTCAAGAGCATAATCCTAACCGTCGATTGAATAAGCAAGATTATAAAACGCTCACTCTGGCTGCATTAGGGGGCGCTTTGGAATTTTATGACTTCATTATTTTCGTCTTCTTTGCTGCGGTTATCGGCGATCTTTTCTTCCCGGTAGATATGCCTGAGTGGCTGCGCCAGGTGCAGACATTCGGTATTTTTGCGGCCGGTTATCTGGCCCGCCCACTGGGCGGTATCATCATGGCGCATTTTGGCGACCTGGTTGGCCGTAAGAAAATGTTTACTCTCAGTATTCTGTTAATGGCTTTACCTACACTGGCGATCGGTATGTTGCCGACTTATGCTTCGATTGGTATCGCGGCCCCATTACTGCTGCTCTTGATGCGTGTGTTACAAGGTGCGGCAATTGGCGGTGAAGTCCCCGGAGCATGGGTTTTCGTGGCTGAACATGTACCGCGTCGGCGCATTGGGATTGCCTGCGGTACGTTAACGGCGGGCCTGACTGCGGGGATCTTGCTGGGGTCGCTGGTGGCTACTGCTATGAATACCGCCTTAAGTCATCAAGCCATCTTAGACGGTGGCTGGCGCGTGCCATTCTTCCTGGGGGGGATTTTTGGTCTGTTCGCGATGTATCTGCGCCGTTGGTTGCAAGAAACACCTATTTTTAAAGAGATGCAGGCACGTAAAACTTTAGCTGATGAGTTGCCACTGAAATCTGTCGTGGTTAACCATAAGAAAGAAGTGTTTGTTTCCATGCTGTTGACCTGGTTGCTCTCTGCCGGGATCGTGGTGGTTATCCTGATGACCCCGACGTATTTACAAAAGCAGTTCGGTGTACTGCCCGCGCTGGCATTGCAGGCCAATAGTTTGGCGATTGTCGCACTGGTGTGTGGCTGCGTGATTGCCGGGCTGGTCATTGACCGCTTTGGTGCCAGTAAAACCTTTATCGTTGGCAGCCTGATGTTGGCGGCATCGACATGGTCGTTCTACCACACTAATTTAACTGATCCAACTCAACTCATTACGCATTATATGATGGCTGGATTTTGTGTCGGCATTGTCGGTGCGGTACCTTATGTGATGGTCCGTGCATTCCCAGCAGAGGTCCGTTTTACCGGGATATCCTTCTCTTACAATGTGGCCTATGCCATTTTTGGTGGTCTGACACCGATTGTGGTGACCCTATTAATGAAAATGACACCGATGGCCCCGGCCTATTACATGCTGTTGTTATCGCTGGTAGGATTGTTGCTGGGGATTTATCTGCGTAATGATATTAATAGCGATGTGAAAGTGCATCTGCCAAAGAAGGTTTTGGTTGAGTAAGAGAGCGGGTAAATAGATCTCATCTTCAAAAATAGCCCATACAATTTATGGGCTATTTTTTGACCCATATAGTTTAAAATTCATTCTTAAAATTAAAGCCGACCTTCTGTTTGACGCGAGCAGAAGGTTGAGAAATGACTTCAGAGTACAATGTACGAGCACCCTGTTGTTGTAAATATCGGCTCAGTTCTCTGACTGCCGCTGTACCAGCACCTCTTACGGTTCCTTCTCGGCCGGGAAATAAGACATAGTCTGGCAGGGTTGCAGATGCGACCAGTTCAACTTCATCCAGGTTATTAAAACGGTCAGCAAGTACTATCGCGATAACTCTTCCCTGCAGTTTAACAATTACATATATTTCACTGGGGCGATGAAGAGTGAGCCTTCGATTGATAATACCCGTCACAATATTTCCTGCACGAAGCAGTTTTATGCGGGCATCATTCATTTCATCTGTAGCTGCATCTGCACTGGCAGCGAGGTCGGGGTAACTTCGGTCATACTGCTGCTCCCAGTGAGTAATGGTTTCTTTCAGCTTTTTCCGCATCGCTTGGGCATTACTCACTGCTACACCTGAAAGTTTTTCCTCCTCCTCGGGGGTTGGTGTTGGGAGCACTTCTATTTCGAATTCCAATTCAGTTTGCTCGACGGGTTCACCTTGTGAAATGATTATTGGAGTCGTCGGTCTAAAGACGAAAGTCTCTAATAACAACTCATAAATGCCTAATGGTAAGAGCTCCACCTGTGATGGTGATTCATTAGATGAAGAAACAGAACTGTAAGATATATAACTAAGCTGAGCATAATCAAAAGCGGTTTTAATATCGGCAAAGGCATTATTAGTGGTTCTATCGGTTATTTTTTCTGTTATAGCATGGATGAACCTATTTTCTACTGCTGCATGTTCGACGGTGACGCCGGTACTTCCTGTTCTTATTATTGAATCTACTATTTGGCCAAAAAATGCAGTATTCCAGGTTGCTAAGCTATTACCAAACAACAAGGTAAAGTCAGTCATAATTTCCAATGTCCAATCAATACAATGGGGCCTTATTTGACGTATTGGACGAGAGTTAAGTAACGAGTGGAACGAAACCATGCAGGCTTTGGCTACCGCTGGGAGACTGAGAGATTGTCTACGTTGGCTGTTATCCATATAAGTTAATGTCATGTAGTTATCGACATCATCAGGCATCTGTAACTCTTCTTCTTTGGCGGACTTTGGTTTTAGTGGGGGACTGTTTCCGGCAATATGTAATGTTTTTCCTTTTGTATTATGGTTAAAAAAATCATCTGCACTGAATACAATGCTATTCAATTGTTGGCATTTACCTCGAACAATATAATTATAAATATTTAAAAAAGGAGTAAAAGCACAGAGTATTTTACTTGTTTGTACTAAATCTCTTTTTTCCCAATCTTTATCTCCTGTATCTGCGGTAAGTATGGTTTTTGCGATAACTAAAGGTTTATCTTTATTGTAGTTGGTTATTACTATCTCTGGAGTTGCACTAATGCCATTATCCCAATCAAATAAAATTATTGGGGATATATTTACTAAATTATTTCGCAATGTTTGAATATATTGTACTTGTACAATATCTTTTTTCATTTGTATAATAAAAGATAGGTTGTCGCTGCGTTTATAATGTTCAAAATAAAACTTAGTGTTCATTTTTTTGTTGTAGAATTCAATTCTACTATTATTAATGTTAATGTTAGCGCCGTTAAATAGCGATAGAACATAATTATCACCTTCGCCTAAATTCATAGTATTAAAAACCAATAAAATTTGCTTATTCTTCAAACGTTCATCATTCCAGTATTTTTTAAATACACTAGCGATTTTTATGGTATAACTATTTATAATGACACATTGTTGATCACAATTAAGGCCTTTTATTTCTGCTACCTTGATGCTAGTAATTGCATTACTCATTTCCAGTGCTTTTAAACTATTATCAGTAATGCTTTCTGTTAACTTAAAAAAAGGAGCATTGAAATTATCATTCTTGTAGATTGTTGCTATCATTCCTTGGGGTATGGTTATGGATTGAATACTATCATTATGAATAGGTAGTACTTCTCTGTCCGACTCAAGGATGTTTTCTGTATCGTGATAAAAATCTATTTGTTGATTGGATGCTAAACAAGTAGTGTCACCCTGAAACTGATCTTCTGTATAAAAACAGATTGCCGGTGCTATTTGATATGATTTTATTCTTTTATAAAACCCTGATGATTTTAGTTGCCGTAGATTAATATCATTCTTTAATGTTATTTTTTTACCAGAAAGATCAATATCATCATAAAGGGTTACAATCATGCCCAGCGGGACCGAAATTGATTCTATTTTATTATTGAATGCATCATTATAAGCAGACATTGATTCATTCTCTGCTGAGCAAAATGATTCCCCACTAAAATCTGCTAGCTCATAAAAACAGACTTTCCCCTCACTTGAATAGACTGATTCTGATATTATTAATATAGCGTTTATCAATAGTTTTGTGACTATTCTCATAGGCTAGCCCTTAAGTCTATTAACTTGAATGTTTCATGTTACTTACCTCATCTTGATGTTATATGATTTGTTTTTTCTTTACTCTATCTATTTTAATTCTTCTATTTAATTATTTTGTAATGCTAATTTTAATCAAGTAATCCATTTTTTTAGACGTAATAAGTAAACATAAAAAAGCCCCTGAAACATGAATGCTCCAGGGGGCTTTAAATCTAAATTTCCTAATTAAACTACATGTTGCGCTTGTAAAGTTGGGCTTGGTTCACCAATAGGCAATACGGTACGGCCATATTGTTCGTTCAATACTTCTGCCATTGCCAGGTAAATTGCACTTGCACCACAAATGATGCCTTCGAAACCGGCGAACACCAGCAGTGAATGGTTGCCGGTGAAGTTACCGACGGCCAGCAGCGCAAACAGCAGCGTCAGGCTACCGAAAACAAACTGCAAAGCACGGTTAGCGGGCAAAGTCCCGAAGAACATAAACAGTGTGAAGATGCCCCATAAACCTAAATAAACGCCGAGGAATTGTGCATCAGTTGCGTCAGCCATACCCATCTTAGGTAACATCAGCAAACCGACCAGGCTCAGCCAAAATGCGCCATAGGAGGTAAATGCAGTGGCCGCGAAAGTATTACCCTTCTTATATTCCAGCATACCCGCCAGAATTTGTGCCAGACCGCCGTAAAAAATCCCCATACTCAAAATAACAGAGGTCAGGGGGAAGAAACCTGCATTGTGTAGGTTGAGCAAGACGGTTGTCATCCCAAAACCCATCAGGCCTAACGGGCCAGGATTTGCCAACTTGGTGGTGTTCATAAGTCCTCTGCAATTAACAGAATGCTAAAAAATGGATAGTTATCCGAATAAGTATCAAACGCCTGAATGACCAAAAAGTCGTCGATTCCCTCAGTGCGCGCCGCATCATAATGATCCACGCGGTTGGAAACAATGATCTCGAGGGTGATAAAAAGTAATTTTTTTTCATCTCCCCCCTTGATGCTGCGTTTCGTGGCCCCATCTTATTCCCAACCGCAGGGACTAATCGTGGATCAGCGGACACATGCATCAGTAAAATATTGGGCATGAAAACATTGATTAACAAAATACGGGCAGTTGAAAACAAACAATCCGCCCACATATAGATTAGTAACTTGACCGAATATGACTTTTTAGTGGAGGCGTTTTAGATGGGTAAAATTATTGGTATCGACTTGGGTACTACCAACTCTTGTGTAGCAATTATGGATGGCACTAAAGCTCGTGTGCTGGAAAACAGCGAAGGCGACCGTACTACGCCTTCTATCATCGCTTATACCCAAGATGGTGAGATTCTGGTTGGTCAACCGGCTAAACGTCAGGCTATTACTAACCCACAAAACACACTGTTTGCCATCAAACGTTTGATTGGCCGTCGTTTCCAGGATGAAGAAGCGCAGCGTGATAAAGATATCATGCCGTACAAAATCGTGGCAGCCGACAATGGTGATGCTTGGGTTGAAGTAAAAGGCCAGAAAGTTGCACCACCACAGATTTCTGCTGAAGTTCTGAAGAAAATGAAGAAAACAGCGGAAGATTTTCTGGGTGAACCAGTAACTGAAGCGGTTATCACTGTACCGGCTTACTTCAACGATGCTCAGCGTCAGGCAACGAAAGATGCTGGCCGTATCGCCGGTCTGGAAGTAAAACGTATCATCAACGAACCAACCGCAGCGGCACTGGCCTACGGTTTGGACAAAGAAGTCGGCAACCGTACTATCGCGGTTTATGACCTCGGTGGTGGTACTTTCGATATCTCTATCATCGAAATCGACGAAGTTGACGGTGAAAAAACCTTCGAAGTTCTGGCAACCAATGGTGATACTCACTTGGGTGGTGAAGACTTTGATAGCCGTCTGATCAACTATCTGGTTGACGAATTCAAGAAAGACCAGGGTATGGATCTGCGTACCGATCCACTGGCAATGCAGCGCCTGAAAGAAGCCGCTGAAAAAGCAAAAATCGAGCTGTCTTCAGCTCAACAGACCGACGTTAACCTGCCGTATATCACGGCTGATGGCAGCGGTCCAAAACACATGAACATCAAAGTGACCCGCGCTAAATTGGAGTCACTGGTAGAAGATTTGGTTAATCGTTCTATTGAACCACTGAAAGTGGCTTTACAAGATGCTGGCCTGTCTGTTTCCGATATCCAGGACGTTATCTTGGTTGGTGGTCAGACTCGTATGCCAATGGTTCAGAAGAAAGTTGCTGATTTCTTCGGTAAAGAACCACGCAAAGACGTTAACCCAGATGAAGCTGTAGCCATTGGTGCGGCAGTGCAGGGTGGTGTTCTGTCTGGTGAAGTGAAAGACGTTCTGTTATTGGACGTTACCCCACTGTCACTGGGTATTGAAACCATGGGTGGTGTGATGACCCCACTTATCACTAAAAACACCACTATCCCAACTAAGCACAGCCAGGTGTTCTCTACTGCAGAAGACAACCAGTCTGCGGTAACCATCCATGTGCTTCAGGGGGAGCGTAAACGTGCTCAGGATAACAAGTCTCTGGGTCAGTTCAATTTGGACGGTATCCAGTCTGCTCCTCGCGGTATGGCGCAAATCGAAGTGACTTTCGATATCGACGCCGATGGTATTCTGCATGTGTCTGCTAAAGACAAGAATACCGGTCGTGAGCAGAAGATAACCATCAAGGCATCTTCTGGTTTGAACGAGGAAGAGATCCAGAAAATGGTACGTGATGCAGAAGCTAACGCAGAAGCAGACCGTAAGTTTGAAGAACTGGTTCAGACTCGCAACCAGGCTGACCATCTGATTCACGGCACCCGTAAACAGTTGGAAGAAGCCGGCGACAAACTGCCAGCAGAAGACAAAACTGCGATCGAAGATGCTTTGAAAGCGCTGGAAGCTGCTCTGAAAGGCGAAGACAAAGCTGAAATTGAAGCGAAAACTCAGGCTCTGGTGCAGGTTTCTGGCAAATTGCTAGAAATGGCTCAGCAGCAGCAAGCAGCCGCAGGCGGCGATGCTGGTGACACCAGTGCCAAGAAAGAAGACGACGTGGTAGACGCCGAATTCGAAGAAGTGAAAGACAAAAAATAATCGCCCTTAAGCGGGCACAGCAGTGGTAGGCCTTACTGTTGCTGGAAACCAGCACGGGCGTCGAGGAAACTCTACGCCCGTGCACGCATGTTAAGGGTAGGAAAAAAAGAGAATGGCGAAGAGAGATTATTACGAGGTTTTAGGCGTCAGTAAGGGCGCCGATGAACGTGAAATCAAAAAGGCCTATAAACGCCTGGCAGTAAAGTATCACCCGGACCGTAATCAGGACGAGAACGATACCGGTGAAAATTTTAAAGAAGTTAAAGAAGCTTACGAAATTCTGACTGACCCACAAAAACGTGCAGCATATGATCAATATGGTCATGCAGCCTTTGAACAAGGTGGCATGGGCGGCGGCGGTTTTGGTGGTGGCGGTGGTGCTGATTTTAGCGACATTTTTGGTGATGTTTTCGGTGATATCTTTGGTGGTGGCCGCCGTCAGCGTGCTTCCCGTGGTTCCGATCTACGCTACAACATGGATCTGACACTGGAAGAAGCCGTACGCGGCGTGACTAAAGAAATTCGCATCCCAACGCTGAATGAGTGTGATGTTTGCCACGGTAGTGGCGCTAAGCCGGGAAGTTCGCCAGTCACTTGTTCGACTTGCCGTGGTGCAGGTCAGGTACATATGCGCCAAGGGTTCTTTACCGTCCAGCAGGCATGTCCTACTTGTCAGGGGAATGGTCAAATCATTAAAGATCCTTGCAACAAGTGCCATGGGCATGGCCGTGTTGAAAAATCCAAAACACTGTCGGTTAAGATCCCCGCCGGTGTTGATACCGGTGACCGCATTCGCTTAAGTGGCGAAGGTGAAGCGGGTGAACATGGCGCGCCAGCAGGTGATTTATATGTTCAGGTGCAAGTTAAAGCGCACCCAATCTTCGAACGTGAAGGCAATAACCTGTATTGTGAAGTGCCAATTAACTTTGCTATGGCAGCCTTAGGCGGCGAGATTGAAGTCCCAACGCTGGATGGCCGGGTTAAGCTGAAAGTCCCAGCAGAGACCCAAACCGGCAAGCTGTTCCGCATGCGTGGCAAGGGTGTTAAATCTGTGCGTGGCGGAAGTCAGGGTGACCTGTTATGTCGTGTTGTGGTTGAGACACCAGTCCATCTGAGCGAAAAACAGAAACAGCTACTGCGCGAACTGGAAGAGAGTTTCGTCGGTGCTGCGGGTGAGAAAAATAGTCCCCGATCTAAAAGCTTCTTAGATGGCGTTAAGAAATTCTTTGACGATTTGACTCGCTGATCAATGAGTTGTTAATCGGCTAAGAACGTGCAAGAAAACGAAAAATCCTCGATTAACGTCGGGGATTTTTTTCATCGCCAACTAAATATATATGTGAAGTAAATCATTAATAGCTCGGTTTTTTCGATCATTTGATGCCATAAAAACGACTTTTTTCGAGTTGAAGACTATCTTAAAATTGATGCATTGATTCGCCGAGCACAGGCTCACTGTCCGATGTAAGGAGTTATTCATTGTGACAAACATGATCCGTCAATTTTTACGCCAAGAGGCCGCAGGTGGGCTGATTCTAATTTTAGCTGCCACCGTCGCCTTATTTATGGCTAACAGCCCCCTATTTAGCATTTACCAATCATTTCTTGATGTACCGGTATCGGTAAAGATAGCCTCGCTGGATATCAGCAAGCCACTATTACTGTGGATTAATGACGGTTTAATGGCGATATTCTTCCTGATGATTGGGTTGGAGGTTAAGCGCGAATTGATGGAAGGTTCGTTAGCTGGCCGCGATAAAGCGGTTTTTCCGGCCATAGCAGCATTAGGTGGTATGCTGGCACCGGCTTTGATTTATCTATTATTTAACGGTGCTGATGAGGTTACCCGCCAGGGCTGGGCAATTCCTGCGGCTACTGATATCGCCTTTGCGTTAGGGGTGATGGCTCTGTTGGGAAATCGGGTTCCAACCAGTCTTAAAGTCTTTTTACTGGCACTGGCCATTATTGATGACTTGGGTGTCATCATCATTATTGCGTTGTTCTATACCCACGAGGTTTCACTGCAAGCCTTAGGCATAGCTGCTGCGGCTATTGCGCTACTGGCTTACATGAATTGGCGTGGGGTAGGGAAAACCTCTGCCTATCTACTGGTGGGATTGGTATTGTGGGTCTGCATCCTCAAATCAGGTGTGCATGCGACCTTAGCCGGGGTCATTGTCGGCTTTATGATACCGCTGCACACTAAAGATAAGCGTTCACCGTCAGAATCGCTCGAACATGGTTTGCACCCATGGGTTGCTTATTTGATCTTGCCACTGTTTGCGTTTGCCAATGCGGGGGTTTCATTGCAAGGCGTTTCACTCGCTGGATTGACATCGCTATTGCCTCTGGGGATTGCGAGCGGTCTGTTTATTGGTAAGCCACTGGGGATTTTCCTCTTTAGTTGGCTCGCGGTTAAGTTAGGGGTGGCTAAACTACCTGACGCGATAAACTTTAAGCAGATTTTTGCGGTGTCGGTGCTATGCGGTATCGGTTTTACTATGTCGATATTTATCGCGTCGCTGGCATTTGATGGCGCCGATCTCGCTTTGCTTACCTATTCTAAGTTGGGCATATTATTAGGCTCCACCACCGCAGCCATTGTGGGTTATAGCTTGTTGCGTATGGCCTTGCCAGCAACAAGAAAAATAACTCGCTGATTAATATTTGAATGACCAGTGCCGCTCATAAAGGTACTGGTGTTCTACCTGATGGATTTCTAGGCTTACCGTCAGAACAGGGAACGTTTAGTCGTGCATGAGGTTATATACACCCTAAATAATTCGAGTTGCAGGAAGCCGGCAAGTGAAAGGCAGATTGGTTGTAAACCATTTTGAACGCTGCCAATGCACATGCAACTTGAAGTAGGACGGGTATATCTGGCTCGCCGATATGTTAAGGGGATAACAACATGCGAATGTCACATATCAATTTCAATCATCTTTATTACTTTTGGCAGGTCTGTAAAGAAGGTTCAGTCGTCGGTGCAGCAGAAGCATTATTCCTGACGCCACAAACAATTACCGGGCAAATTAAAGCGTTGGAAGAGCGTCTGGGGGGGAAGTTATTTAAGCGACAAGGGCGAGGCTTGGTGCCATCAGAGTTGGGGCAGTTGGTCTTTCGTTATGCGGATAAAATGTTCATGCTTAGCCATGAAATGCTGGATATCGTTAATTATCGCAAAGAATCTAATCTACTTTTCGATGTTGGTGTTGCCGATGCATTATCCAAGCGTTTGGTGAGCCAGGTTCTGGAAACGGCTGTCGTTGAGAACGAAAAGATTCATCTGCGCTGTTTTGAATCGACCCACGAAATGCTGCTGGAGCAGTTGAGTCAGCACAAACTGGATATGATTCTGTCCGATTGTCCGGTTGACTCCAGCCAACAAGAAGGGTTGTTCTCTGTCAAACTGGGCGAATGCAGTGTGAGTTTTTATTGTCGTCAGCCCATCCCTGATTTACCTTTCCCTGCTTGTTTGCAGCAAAAGCGTTTGTTGATACCGGGCCGTCGTTCCATGCTTGGGCGCAAATTGCTGAACTGGATTAACAGTAAAGGGCTACAGGTAGAGATTTTGGGTGAGTTTGATGACGCGGCCCTGATGAATGCTTTCGCTATTTATAACAATGCTATTTTTGTTGCACCGACAATGTACGCTGCTGATACCTACGCTAAAGATGACCAGATAGTCGAAATTGGCCGCTTAGACAGTGTGCAGGAAGAATATTATGTGATTTTTGCCGAGCGTATGATCCAACATCCGGCAGTGCAGCGGGTATGTAACAAAGATTTTTCCGCGCTCTTTAGTGGCTAAATAGCCACGTTACCTTGCAAACTACAGCTGTGTTGATTGCACTCGTTGATAAATATGTCAGCTTATCGGGATTAATGAGTGCCACCCTAGGGGCTGACATAAATGCTGTTACATCGGGCTTATACCAATTTGTCATTTGATGGCTGATTTTCTGACTTTCTGACTTTCTGACTTTCTGCGTTTTGAAGTCTATAGGCTATAAATGGGTCTTGCCGTGAATAGGCTAAATTATAAGCAATTCAAAAAATAGATATAAAAAAACCGGCCTGGGCCGGTCTTTTTACTAAGCAGTCGACGTAATGCAATTACTGCATTGCGTTGATTTGCGCGACTAAGTTAGACTTATGACGTGCTGCTTTGTTTTTGTGGATCAGACCTTTACAGGACTGACGATCCACGATTGGTTGCATTTCATTAAATGCTTTTTGCGCTGTGTCTTTATCGCCAGCTGCGATTGCCGCATACACCTTCTTAATGAAGGTACGCACCATTGAGCGACGGCTAGCGTTATGCTTGCGGCGTTTCTCAGACTGTACGGCGCGTTTCTTAGCTGATTTGATATTAGCCAAGGTCCAACTCCCAAATATATTCTATTGAGGACAATTCAAAGGCCAAGGAATATGCCCTTTCAGCCTTCGTTTGTCAATGGATTTGTGCAAATAAGCGCCGTTTGTACGGGCGGCACTTGCTACGTTGTGATGGAGCGGGATTTTACCAGCTTCGCGCTGCGGAATACAGTCTTTCGAAAGAAAAATCCACAGTTCACTGCCTTGAAGGGATTCGACGGTGGTTCTTGTAAAAATCTCAGCCTGCTTCTGTATTCAAACTCCGTGCGCATTCTACAGGATAAAGTCAGTAAAAGGGATTTTACCTGCACAATATTGGCAAAATGGTATGACTTTCGGTTAAAGGTGCCAATCGCGGGTTAACCTTAACGGCTGTACAAGGTATAATCCGGCGATTTCCACTGTTTTGAGCCAGCTATGGAGCTAATTCGCGGTATACATAATATCCGGGCACGCCACCATGGTTGCGTGCTAACTATCGGTAACTTTGATGGTGTCCATCGTGGACATCAGGCCTTATTGGAGCAGCTAAAGTGTGAAGGTCAGCGCTTGGGTTTGTCCGTAATGGTTATGATATTTGAACCGCAACCACTGGAATTGTTTGCAGCGGACAAAGCACCAGCAAGGCTAACGCGCCTGCGGGATAAAGCCAGATATCTGGCTGAGGCCGGCGTTGATTATCTGTTGTGCGTAAAATTTGATCCGCGTTTTGCAGCTAATACTGCGCAAGCTTTTGTTGCTCAGTTGCTGGTAGAGAAGTTGGGTGTTAAGTTTTTAACTGTTGGTGATGACTTCCGCTTTGGCGCAGAGCGTCAGGGGGATTTTCAACTGTTACAGCAAGCCGGTGCTGAATTTGGTTTCGATGTTATCAGCACAGATAGCTTTTGTGATGGTGGGTTACGCATTAGCAGCACCGCAATTCGTCAGGCACTTTATAATGACGATTTGGTGTTGGCTGAGGCGTTGCTTGGCCACCCCTATAGCATTTCCGGCCGAGTGGTTCATGGTGATGAACTGGGGCGTACGATTGGTTTCCCCACGGCGAATTTGCCATTAAAACGTTTAGTCGCTCCGGTGAAAGGAGTGTATGCGGTTGATGTGTATGGCTTGGGTCCAAAGCCATTACCCGGAGTTGCCAATATTGGTACCCGGCCTACCGTTGCTGGTGTTCGCCAGCAACTAGAGGTTCATCTGCTGGATGTAACTATGGATCTTTATGGGTGCCATATTGACGTGGTGCTCCGCGCGAAACTGCGCAACGAACAGCGTTTTGCTTCGCTCGATGCCCTGAAGCAGCAAATCGCCCATGATGTGGTGACGGCCCGAACATTTTTCGGGCTAAAGACACCGGTTTAATATTTCTAGCCGAAACGGAACCGAGAATCTAATGAGTGACTACAAGAATACCCTGAACTTGCCTGAAACAGGGTTCCCGATGCGCGGCGATCTGGCTAAGCGTGAACCTGACATGCTGAAACGTTGGTATGAGCAGGATCTGTACGGGATTATTCGTACGGCCAAGAAAGGTAAAAAAACCTTTATTTTGCACGACGGCCCTCCTTATGCGAACGGCAACATTCACATTGGTCACTCTGTTAACAAAATTCTCAAAGACATTATTGTTAAATCGAAAGGAATGGCGGGTTACGACTCCCCTTATATTCCAGGGTGGGACTGCCATGGTTTGCCGATCGAGTTAAAAGTTGAACAGTTAATTGGTAAGCCGGGCGAGAAAGTCAGTGCCGCAGAGTTCCGTGCTGCCTGCCGTAAATATGCTGCTGAACAGGTTGAAGGCCAGAAGAAAGACTTCATCCGCCTGGGAGTATTGGGCGATTGGGACCATCCTTATCTGACGATGGATTTCAAAACTGAAGCCAATATCATTCGTGCATTAAGCAAAATCATTGATAACGGCCACCTGCACAAAGGCGCGAAGCCAGTGCATTGGTGTACCGATTGCGGTTCGTCACTGGCTGAAGCAGAAGTTGAATATTACGATAAAACCTCACCTTCTATCGATGTGCGCTTTAATGCCGTCGATGTAGCGGCTGTTGCCGCCAAATTTAATGTTGCGGCGATTAACGGCCCGATTTCACTGGTTATCTGGACGACAACTCCGTGGACCTTGCCCGCTAACCGTGCGATTTCACTGAATGCTGAATACATTTACCAACTTGTTCAGGTCAATGGCGAATGCCTGATTCTGGCAGAAGACCTGGTTGAAAGTGTCATGAAGCGCGCAGGTATTGCTGAATGGACGGTATTGGGGAGCTGCAAAGGTTCTGATTTGGAACTGCTGCGTTTCAATCATCCGTTTATGGGCTTTGATGTGCCAGCAATTTTAGGCGATCACGTCACACTGGATGCCGGTACTGGTGCGGTTCACACTGCACCTGGTCACGGCCCGGATGACTTTGTTATCGGCCAGAAATACGGTTTGGAAGTTGCCAATCCGGTTGGTCCGAATGGCTGCTATTTGGCGGGGACGTATCCTACTCTGGATGGCATGTTCGTCTTTAAAGCCAACGATGTGATTGTTGAGTTGCTGCGTGAAAAAGGCGCACTGCTGAAAGTTGAAAAACTGGTTCACAGCTACCCGTGCTGCTGGCGTCATAAAACACCTATTATCTTCCGTGCTACACCACAATGGTTTATCAGCATGGATCAGAAAGGCCTGCGTAAGCAGTCGCTGGAAGAGATTAAAGGCGTGCAATGGATCCCCGATTGGGGTCAGGCGCGTATCGAAACCATGGTGGCAAACCGCCCTGATTGGTGTATCTCGCGTCAGCGTACCTGGGGCGTGCCGATGTCCCTGTTTGTGCACAAAGAGACTGAAGCACTACATCCACGTAGCACTGAGCTGATGGAAGAAGTCGCCAAACGCGTTGAGCAAGACGGTATTCAGGCATGGTGGGATCTGGATCCTGCGGAAATCCTCGGTGCTGATGCCGCCGATTACACCAAAGTGCCAGACACCTTGGACGTATGGTTTGACTCCGGTTCAACTCATTCGTCGGTGGTTGACGTGCGTCCTGAATTTGGTGGTCATAGCCCGGATATGTACCTGGAGGGTTCTGATCAACACCGTGGCTGGTTTATGTCTTCACTGATGATAGCAACCGCGATGAAAGGCAAAGCGCCTTATCGCCAAGTGCTGACCCATGGTTTTACCGTTGATGGGCAAGGGCGCAAAATGTCCAAATCCATCGGTAACACGATCAGCCCGCAAGATGTGATGAACAAACTGGGTGGTGACATTCTGCGTCTGTGGGTGGCATCAACCGATTACACCGGTGAGATCGCGGTTTCTGACGAAATCCTGAAACGCTCTGCTGACTCTTATCGCCGTATCCGTAACACTGCGCGCTTCTTGCTGGCGAATCTAAATGGGTTTGATCCTGCGCTGCATCAGGTGAAACCGGAAGATATGGTAGTAGTGGACCGCTGGGCAGTCGGCCGTGCCCAGGCAGCTCAAGCTGAGATCATGGCAGCGTACGAAAGTTACGATTTCCACTTGGTGGTGCAGCGCTTGATGCAGTTCTGCTCGGTTGAAATGGGATCCTTCTATTTGGATATCATTAAAGACCGCCAGTACACCGCGAAAGGCGACAGTGTTGCCCGCCGCAGTTGCCAGACTGCGTTGTTCCATATCGCAGAAGCATTGGTGCGCTGGATGGCACCTATTATGTCCTTTACCGCAGATGAGATCTGGAACCAACTGCCAGGCAGTCGTCCACAGTATGTCTTCACCGAAGAGTGGTATGACGGTCTGTTCGGGTTGGCGGGTGATGAAAGTATGAACGATACTTTCTGGGCCGAGCTGTTAAAAGTCCGTGGCGAAGTCAACAAGGTGTTAGAGCAGGCCCGTAGTGATAAGCGTATCGGTGGTTCATTGGAGGCGGCAGTTACCTTGTTCGCCGAACCTGAACTGGCTGCGCGATTGAACAGTTTGCAAGATGAATTGCGTTTTGTGCTGTTGACCTCAGCTGCGAAAGTTGCCCCTTATGCTGATGCGGGTGATGATGCGCTGCAAAGTGAGTTGATTGCCGGGCTGAAAATCACCTTTAATAAGGCTGATGGTGAGAAGTGCCCGCGTTGCTGGCATTACACTCAAGATGTCGGTTTGGTAGCGGAACATGCTGAATTGTGCGGCCGCTGTGTCACTAACGTTGCCGGAGACGGTGAAGAGCGTAAGTTCGCCTAATGAGTAAACCTATTTGTTCGACCGGATTGCGCTGGTTATGGCTGGCGGTATTGGTGGTTATTTTGGATCTCAGCAGCAAACAGTGGGTCATGACCCACTTTGCCCTGTATGAGTCAGTGCCGGTGATCCCGTTTTTTAACCTGACCTACGCACAGAATTTTGGCGCAGCCTTTAGCTTCCTTGCCGATAAAAGTGGCTGGCAGCGTTGGTTCTTTGCGGGCATAGCTATCGGTATTTCAGTGGTATTAATGGTGCTGATGTATCGCTCTACTGCCAAACAACGCCTGCTCAATTGTGCTTATGCTCTGATTATTGGTGGGGCATTAGGTAACTTATTTGATCGCATGGTGCATGGTGCGGTGATCGATTTTATCGATTTCCACGTCAATAACTGGCATTTCCCAACCTTTAACATCGCCGATACCGCTATCTGTATCGGTGCTGCGTTGGTTATCTTTGAGGGTTTTTTAAGCCCTGCTGAAAAAACGGCCATGAATAAAGGTGAATGAGATGTCCGAGCGTGTACCAGCTAATCAAGTACAAGACCATTTTGTACAAGACCATGTTATACAAGACAAAAGCGCCGTATTGGTGCACTTCATTCTGAAACTGGAAGATGGTTCAACGGCGGAATCAACACATATTCACGGTAAACCTGCGCTGTTTCGTTTAGGTGATGACAGCCTCTCTGATGCACTTGAGCAGCAGTTAATTGGTTTGAAAGTAGGTGATAAGCATGCTTTCACTTTACAACCTGAAGATGCGTTTGGTTTGGAAAGCCCTGATTTGATTCAGTACTTCACCCAGCGTGACTTTGCTCAAACTGGCGTGCCAGATGCCGGTACTATTATGCTATTTACCTCCCGTGATGGCAGTGAAATGCCAGGTGTGGTGCGGGAAGTGGCGGAAGAGTCTATTACTGTTGATTTTAATCACCCGTTGGCAGGGCATTCCATTAGCTTTGAAATTGAAGTGTTGGAGATTGACCCGCAACAGGAGGCAATGCATGCAGATATTGCTGGCTAATCCACGCGGCTTTTGTGCCGGAGTTGATCGGGCTATCAGTATTGTTGAACGCGCGATCGAAATGTATGGCGCGCCAATTTATGTGCGCCATGAAGTGGTACACAACCGTTATGTGGTTGATAGCTTGCGTGAACGTGGTGCTATCTTTATCGAGGAGATTTCAGAAGTGCCAGATGGCTCTATTCTGATTTTCTCGGCCCATGGCGTGTCGCAGGCTGTGCGAGCAGAAGCTCGTGAGCGCAAGCTTACTATGCTGTTTGACGCAACCTGCCCATTGGTGACCAAAGTTCATATGGAAGTCGCACGTGCTAGCCGCAAGGGTAAAGAAGCCATCTTGATAGGCCACGCCGGTCACCCGGAAGTGGAGGGTACCATGGGGCAATACAGCAACCCGAAAGGGGGGATGTATCTGGTTGAATCACCTGATGATGTATGGGCTTTGCAGGTTAAAGATGAGAACAATCTGTGTTTTATGACACAGACGACCTTGTCGGTTGATGATACCTCTGCAATTATCGATGCCTTACACCAGCGTTTCCCGAAGATTGTCGGTCCACGCAAAGATGATATCTGCTATGCCACGACCAACCGGCAAGAGGCGGTGCGCAATCTGGCTAATGATGCCGATGTGGTCTTAGTGGTTGGCTCGAAAAACTCCTCTAACTCTAATCGGTTGGCTGAGTTGGCACAGCGGATGGGTAAGCCTGCTTATCTCATTGATTCAGCGGCCGATATACAAGAGTTATGGTTACAGGGGGCTGCGTGTATCGGTGTTACCGCTGGCGCATCTGCTCCCGATATTCTGGTACAGCAAGTTATTGCGCGCTTGCAAGCTCTCGGTGCTGGTGGGTCTATCGAACTTAGTGGCCGTGAAGAGAGTATCGTCTTCGAAGTACCTAAAGAATTACGTGTCGATGTAAAACAGATCGACTGATTGATATCGTGCTTCAGCGTTAAAAAGCAGCCCTCAGTGGCTGCTTTTTTATGGGTGTATTTCACCATAACTGCATGAATATGCGAAATAACCGCACTATGCCAGATGAAGTGTTTCCGAGTATTTTACCCTAAATAATTCGAGTTGCAGGAAGGCGGCTTGCGGCGGCCTTAACGAGGCGAGGCCCAAGGGTGGGCCGAGTAACGAACGCAGTCAACGCACATGCAGCTTGAAGTATGACGGGTATGTAAGGAATTAAGTGGTTTCACTGATAAAAGCATGCGTATATCATTTTTTTCTAATACAGATTAAATAGGCTGGCAGAGTCCATAGCGGGCGGCTAATCTGAACCTTGGTCAGGGTAGATGACACAATATGAGAGGAAGTATGACTGATTCAACAATTCGTATCGCTGTTGTCGGCGCGGGTGGCCGTATGGGCCGACAACTTATCCAGGCAATTACTCACACTGAAGGTGTGGTGCTGGGGGCTGCTGTTGAACGTGTCGGATCCACATTAGTGGGGAGCGATGCCGGCGAACTGGCCGGAGCGGGGTTGTTAAACATCACAGTAAGTGATGATTTATCTGACGTAGTTGATCATTTTGATGTGTTGATCGATTTTACCCGGCCTGAAGGCACGCTGGAGCATTTAGCCATTTGTCGTCAATATGGTAAGGCGATGATAATTGGCACTACTGGCTTTGATGATGCAGGTAAAGAAGCCATCAGGGCTGCGGCAACGGACATTGCTATTGTGTTCGCTGCCAATTTCAGTGTTGGGGTTAATGTGGTGCTAAAGCTGCTAGAAAAGGCAGCGAAAGTGATGGGCGACTATACCGATATCGAAATAATCGAGGCACATCATCGGCATAAAGTTGACGCACCTTCAGGTACTGCGCTGGCGATGGGGGAGGCAATTGCTGACTCACTAGGGCGTTCACTGAAAGATTGCGCGGTTTATAGCCGTGAAGGTCATACCGGCGAACGCAAACCCGGCACTATCGGTTTCGCAACCGTGCGTGCTGGCGATATTGTTGGAGAGCATACGGCTATGTTTGCTGATATTGGCGAGCGCGTTGAGATCACACACAAAGCGACCAGCCGTATGACTTTTGCCAATGGTGCGGTTAAATCGGCTATTTGGGTGTCAATGCGGGATAATGGCTTGTTTGATATGCGTGATGTATTGAATTTGAATGAACTTTAAAGGTTTAAAGCACAGCCAGTGATGTGGTTGTTTTTATCATAATCGTTTGATAACAGGGCAATATTTTATTGTCCTTTTTTATTTGTTTTAATAAATAATTATTTCATCAATAATTATTGATATAACCTTTATTTATCTATGTTTTTGTCTATTTTTTTATCTTTTAATCCCTTCCTTGGTCATTGGTTCTGATTTTTACTGCTCTGGAACGATATTTCTCAGTCACTACACCTCGCAACCGTTTACTATGTTAAGTTAGCATGTGTTTTTACCGCTATAATCCACTCATTTTAATGAGAACGGTAAAAAACAGAGAAAAAATGGCACTTTGGCTAGACAAAAGCGTCACTCATCATTAAAATGCGCCCAATTTGCCAAAAATTAGCTTTGGGGGCGGTTTTTGCATTGATTTAGATCGCCAGATATGAATTAATATGCAAATAATGTGACTGTTTATTCCTTGGAGGATGTTTTGATTAAGTCAGCGCTATTGGTTCTCGAAGACGGAACCCAATTTCACGGTCGGGCCATCGGGGCAGAGGGTACGGCAGTGGGGGAAGTGGTCTTCAATACGTCGATGACCGGTTATCAAGAAATCCTCACTGATCCTTCCTACTCCCGCCAGATCGTTACTCTTACTTATCCTCATATCGGCAATGTCGGCACTAATGCTTCCGACGAAGAATCCTCCGCAGTACACGCCCAAGGTCTTGTTATTCGCGACCTGCCTTTGATTGCCAGCAACTACCGTAATGAAGAAGGCTTAGCTGAGTATCTCAAGCGCCACAACATTGTTGCGATTGCTGATATCGATACGCGTAAGCTGACACGTTTGCTGCGTGAGAAAGGGGCACAAAACGGCTGCATTATTGTGGGTGACTTGTCTGATGCCACTTTAGCACTAGAAAAGGCGAAAGTATTCCCGGGCCTGAAGGGGATGGATCTGGCAAAAGAAGTGAGCACGAAAGAGCGTTATGACTGGTTGCAAGGTAGCTGGACTCTGGAAGGTGACTTACCTGCGGCAACGCCACCAGAAGATTTGCCATTCCATGTGGTGGCATACGACTACGGCGTGAAGCGCAATATTCTGCGCATGCTGGTGGATAGAGGCTGTCGCCTGACGGTAGTTCCGGCACAGACACCGGCAGAAGAGGTGCTGAAGCTGAACCCAGATGGCATTTTCTTATCCAACGGCCCAGGTGACCCAGAGCCATGTGATTATGCTATCGCGGCCATTAAGCGTTTTCTGGAAACCGACATTCCGGTGTTCGGCATCTGTTTAGGCCACCAATTACTGGCGCTGGCCAGTGGTGCAAAAACGGTAAAAATGAAGTTTGGTCACCACGGTGGCAACCATCCGGTGAAAGATTTAGATGCCGATTGCGTGATGATCACCGCACAGAACCACGGTTTTGCGGTAGATGAAACCACATTGCCATCCAACCTGCGAACGACACATGTTTCTTTATTCGATGGTTCTCTGCAAGGGATTCACCGCACTGATAAAGCCGCATTTAGCTTCCAGGGGCACCCAGAGGCCAGCCCAGGTCCGCATGATGCAGCGCCATTGTTTGATCACTTTATCGAACTGATTGAAGCTTACCGCGCAACAACTGCAAGCCGTAACAGTAGCCATACCAATAAATAATCAGGAGCCTCAAACCATGCCAAAACGTACAGATATAAAAAGCATCCTGATTCTGGGCGCTGGCCCAATCGTTATCGGCCAGGCCTGTGAGTTTGACTACTCTGGGGCTCAGGCTTGTAAGGCACTGCGTGAAGAAGGTTACCGTGTCATTCTGGTGAACTCCAATCCGGCAACCATCATGACTGACCCGGAAATGGCCGACGCCACTTATATCGAGCCAATCCACTGGGAAGTGGTACGCAAAATTATTGAAAAAGAGCGTCCAGATGCCGTTTTGCCCACTATGGGTGGCCAAACCGCACTGAACTGTGCGCTGGAGCTGGAACGCAAGGGCGTTCTGGCTGAGTTTGGTGTCACCATGATTGGTGCCACTGCCGATGCTATCGATAAAGCAGAAGACCGCCGTCGCTTTGATATCGCGATGAAGAAAATTGGTTTGGACACTGCACGTTCTGGTATCGCGCACAATATGGAAGAAGCACTGGCCGTAGCGGCTGATGTGGGCTTCCCTTGTATTATCCGCCCTTCCTTTACTATGGGCGGCACCGGCGGCGGTATCGCGTATAACCGTGAAGAGTTTGAAGAGATTTGTGAACGTGGGCTGGATTTATCGCCAACCAAAGAGCTGTTGATCGATGAGTCGCTGATTGGTTGGAAAGAGTATGAGATGGAAGTTGTGCGTGACAAAAACGACAACTGCATCATCGTCTGCTCCATCGAAAACTTCGATGCGATGGGTATCCACACCGGTGACTCGATCACCGTTGCTCCAGCTCAGACGCTGACTGATAAAGAATACCAAATCATGCGTAATGCCTCGATGGCAGTGCTGCGTGAAATCGGCGTAGAAACCGGTGGCTCCAACGTGCAGTTCTCGGTTAACCCGAAAAATGGCCGTTTGATTGTTATCGAAATGAACCCACGGGTATCCCGTTCTTCCGCTCTGGCCTCTAAAGCAACCGGCTTCCCGATTGCTAAAATTGCCGCCAAGCTGGCAGTAGGTTACACGCTGGATGAGTTGATGAATGATATCACTGGTGGTCGCACGCCGGCCTCCTTTGAGCCATCTATCGACTATGTTGTGACCAAAATCCCACGTTTTAACTTCGAAAAATTTGCCGGTGCGAATGACCGTCTGACCACACAGATGAAATCGGTTGGCGAAGTGATGGCAATTGGCCGCACCTTGCAGGAATCGCTGCAAAAAGCCTTGCGCGGTCTGGAAGTGGGCGCGACCGGTTTTGACCCGAAAGTGAGTTTGGATGACCCAGAAGCACTGACAAAAATTCGCCGCGAATTGAAAGAGGCCGGCTCTGATCGTATCTGGTATATCGCCGATGCTTTCCGTGCAGGCATGTCGGTTGATGGCGTTTTCAATCTGACTAACGTTGACCGCTGGTTCCTGGTGCAGATTGAAGAGTTGGTTCGTCTGGAAGAGAGCGTGGCAGAGTGCGGTATCAATGGCCTGAATGCTGATTTTATGCGCCAGTTGAAGCGCAAAGGCTTTGCCGATGCCCGTTTGGCAAAATTGGTCGGCGCGGCGGAAAGTGAAGTGCGTAAGCTGCGTTACAAGCAGGGTTTGCATCCGGTTTACAAGCGTGTAGATACCTGTGCGGCTGAATTCTCTACCGATACCGCCTACATGTACTCAACCTACGAGGAAGAGTGTGAATCCAACCCAACCAGTGATCGTCCGAAAGTGATGGTACTGGGCGGCGGCCCGAACCGTATCGGCCAGGGTATTGAATTCGACTACTGTTGTGTACATGCGTCACTGGCGCTGCGTGAAGACGGTTATGAGACCATCATGGTGAACTGTAACCCTGAAACGGTTTCGACCGACTACGATACCTCTGATCGCCTCTATTTCGAATCTGTCACCCTGGAAGATGTGTTGGAAATCGTGCGTATTGAGAAGCCGCAAGGCGTTATCGTGCAGTACGGTGGTCAGACTCCATTGAAATTAGCACGTGAACTGGAAGCTGCCGGTGTTCCTGTTATCGGTACCAGCCCGGATGCTATCGACCGTGCAGAAGACCGTGAGCGTTTCCAACAGGCGGTAAATCGTCTGGGCTTGAAACAGCCCGCGAACGCGACGGTTGCTACTATCGAACAAGCCGTAGAGAAAGCCACGGGTCTGGGTTATCCGCTAGTGGTCCGCCCATCGTATGTCTTGGGTGGTCGCGCGATGGAAATTGTTTATGACGAAGTTGACTTGCGCCGCTACTTCCAAAATGCAGTGAGTGTCTCCAACGATGCACCCGTGCTGTTGGATCGTTTCCTCGATGACGCTGTTGAAGTGGATGTTGATGCCATTTGCGACGGTGAGCGCGTGTTGATCGGTGGCATTATGGAGCACATTGAGCAAGCAGGGGTGCACTCCGGTGACTCAGCCTGTTCATTGCCCGCTTACACCCTGAGTAAAGAAATTCAGGATGTGATGCGCCAACAAGTTGAAAAACTGGCGTTTGAACTCTGCGTGCGCGGTTTAATGAATGTGCAGTTTGCCGTAAAGAATAACGAAGTTTATCTGATTGAAGTTAACCCTCGAGCAGCCCGTACCGTACCATTTGTGTCTAAAGCCACCGGTATGCCACTGGCAAAAATCGCCGCACGCGTGATGGTGGGGCAGTCATTGACAGAGCAGGGTATTCTGGAAGAAATTATCCCGCCTTATTACTCGGTAAAAGAAGTGGTATTGCCGTTTAACAAGTTCCCAGGTGTGGATCCGATTTTAGGACCAGAAATGCGTTCTACCGGTGAAGTGATGGGGGTCGGCCGGACCTTCGCTGAAGCTTTCTCTAAAGCCATGTTGGGCAGTCAATCTGGTATGAAAAAGAGTGGCCGCGCACTGTTATCGGTTCGTGAGGGAGATAAACACCGAGTGGTTGACTTGGCTGCCAAGTTGCTCAAACAGGGTTTTGAATTGGATGCAACCCACGGTACTGCGGTGGTTCTAGGCGAGGCAGGGATAAATCCACGCTTAGTCAACAAGGTACATGAAGGCCGTCCACACATTCAGGACCGTATCAAGAATGGCGAATATACTTATATTGTGAATACAACGGCAGGGCGTCAGGCGATTGAAGATTCTAAACTGATCCGCCGTAGTGCTTTGCAATATAAAGTGCATTACGACACTACCTTGAATGGTGGCTTCGCAACCGCGATGGCTTTGAATGCGGACCCTACCGAGCAAGTGATTTCAGTACAAGAAATGCATGCCAAGATTAAGAATATGAAAGCTTAATTTGGGCGCTAAGAAAGGGGGCGATGGAAACATCGCCCTTTTTTATGCTTACTATTTATAAAATCGCGCTTTTTACCCGCATAAACAGTATTTTTTATGCGCAGAAGTATTATTCATAAACGATAGTATTGTTCATAAACAATATTGGTGAAGATCAATGTTCGTGCGGGTTGTGGATAGTAGCTTATAGCTAGGCGTTAACAATCGGCGCAGCTAGCTTAATGCAACTTTGATACCCAGGCCGATCAACAGGCCGCCCAGTAATTTATCGACAACTTTTTGCACTTTCGCCAAACCGCGGCGTACGGGCGCACTTTGAATCAGAATTACCAGTAGGGGCCACCAGATAACGGCCAGTAGCCAGATGATTGAGGCGTACCACAGTTTCTCACCCACGCCGGAGTCTATCTGTAATATTTGTGTGAAAACGGCGAGAAAGAAAAGAGTCGCTTTGGGATTCAATAAATTGCAAAGATATCCCTGCAAGAATGCGGCTTTCAGCGTGACGGGATATTGTGCAGTGTTATCGATACTAAGCTTACTATCTCCTCGTGATAGCAGTGCCTGGATACCAATCCAGATCAAATAACAGGCTCCGGCATATTTCAGCAGGTTGAATAGCCATGGTGTGGTAGTGATAACAACTGCCAGGCCAGCCACGCAATAAGACATATGTGTCGCAACACCCAAAATTACACCAAGGGCTGTCATCATGGCTGCGGGGCGGCGATAGCGGGCAGCATTTTTGATTACCAGAAAGAAATCTGGCCCAGGGGAGAGCATGCCCAAGGTAGCAAGGGTGGCAACAAATATAGAGGTTTCAAGCATAAGGATTACCGAGTGATAGTGGTGCTGTCTGGCGATCATAACGCCACTTGGCTCCCTCTGCATTATTCTTATTTGTTATCTGTGGTGGTTTGGTTATCAGTAGTGATGGGATTGCAACAGATGTCTTTTACTTTTTGACGGATAGCGATGCACGAATATGAGCCTGGAAAATGTAATAAACAGTGATGTTTCGCATCAACAGCAGCGAGAGATTACGCGATTGTGCATCAAATGCGCCCTAATGCTGTTGCAGCATGGGGCAGAAAGTATGCTAGTTGAGCAGCTATCTGCACGGCTTGGTATGGCTCTGGGGATGGACAGCGTTGAGAGTTCTATCTCGGCTAACGCAATCGTGTTGACCACTATCAGCGAAGGTAACTGCCTGACATCTACCCGTAAAAATACCGATCGTGGCATCAATATGCAGGTAGTCACTGAAGTGCAGCATATTGTGATTATGGCGGAGCATCGCTTATTGGATGCAAAAGATGTGGAAAAACGCTTCGAGCATATCAAACCTCTGCGTTATCCGCGCTGGCTGGTCGTTGTGATGGTGGCGCTCTCTTGTGGCTGTTTCAGTAAATTAAACGGTGGTGGTTGGGATGCGTTTTCCATTAGCTTTTTAGCCAGCGGGTTGGCGATGTTTGTTCGCCAGAGTCTGACGATTAATCATATGAATCCGCTGATTAATTTCTGCATCACTGCTTTTGTTGCCACATCCGCATCCGGTTTGTTGATGCGTTTACCGTTTTTCCAGGAAGCATCCAGCGTGGCGATGGCGGCCAGCGTACTGCTACTCGTGCCTGGGTTCCCGTTGATTAATGCGGTAGCCGATATGTTTAAGGGCCACGTTAATACCGGTTTGGCCCGTTGGGCGATGGCAAGTTTATTAACGTTATCAACCTGTATTGGGGTGATATTCGCGATGGCGTTATGGGGATTGCGGGGGTGGTAATGAATTTACTCTGGGCATTATTACAAGACATGGTGTTGGCGGCTATCCCGGCACTGGGTTTTGCTATGGTATTTAATGTGCCGGTGCGGGCATTGCGTTACTGCGCATTACTGGGAGCGGTCGGGCACGGTTCGCGTATGTTAATGATCCATTTTGGTATGAATATCGAGCTGGCTTCATTATTGGCTTCAATTATGATTGGCGTCATCGGGATTAACTGGTCACGCTGGTTGCTGGCACATCCAAAAGTTTTCACTGTCGCGGCTGTTATTCCTATGTTTCCGGGTATTTCCGCCTATACCGCAATGATATCGGTCGTTGAGATTTCTCACTTGGGTTATAGCGAAGCGTTAATGTCCACGATGGTGACCAATTTCTTGAAAGCGTCATTTATTGTTGGAGCGTTGTCGATTGGTTTATCTTTGCCAGGATTATGGTTATATCGCAAACGTCCTGGTGTATAAGACTTTTTTTCTGCTCTGTTCTTGTATCAGGCTAAGAGCAATCTTATATGTGTGATTAGCCTGCTTATCGCTATCGACGCTTGATTAGGCTTTACGTATAGTGTGAGCAATTTTTCGGTACTGGCTCTTGTAGCCTACAGGGTTTAAAAATGATTATCAGCCTGATCGCTGCGTTGGCGGCGGATCGCGTTATTGGTATGGAAAACGCCATGCCATGGCACCTACCGGCTGATTTAGCGTGGTTCAAACGTAACACGTTAAATAAACCGGTAATTATGGGTCGTAAGACCTTCGAATCAATCGGTCGTCCTTTGCCGGGGCGGTTGAATATTGTTATCAGTAGCCAGCCGGGTACTGATGAGCGCGTGACCTGGGCTACGTCAATTGAAGAAGCTCTCTCTTTCGCAGGTGACGTAGAAGAAGTTATGGTGATGGGGGGGGGACGGGTCTATAAGCAATTCTTAGCTCGCGCGAATCGTATGTATCTTACCCATATCGATGCGGAAGTAGGGGGGGACACTCATTTCCCTGACTATGAGCCGGATGAGTGGGAAAGCACATTCAGTGAGTTTCATGACGCAGATGAAGCGAACTCGCACAGCTATTGTTTTGAGATCCTTGAGCGCCGCTGATTATTGCTACCATCCCAAATAAGACCTGCCTGCCTCAAACAAGAACGTCACCAAAAATAAAGGCGCATATTATGCGCCTTTATTTTTTAACATCTAATTATCAGTATGTTACAGATAACTAAAGGGATCTTTTGCCGCTGCTATTTCATCAGTGTTACTTACTTCTGCTTCCACTTTGAATGCATGCTGTGTGAAATAGCGTTTATCTTCCCAGCGCAGCAGCGTTAAATCGCCGCCCCAGCAACAGCCGGTATCCAAGCCATAAATACCTTCAGGAACACCTTTCCCTTCCAGCGATGCCCAGTGACCAAAAATAATTGAATAGTCAGGGGAGACCAATCTTGGCAACTCGAACCAAGGCTTGAGTGGAGCGGGGGCATTTTCTGGCGTATCTTTACAGATCATATCCAACTGCCCGTTCGGGAAACAAAAACGCATGCGAGTCAGTGCATTAGTACTAAAACGCAAGCGTGCTAGCCCGGATAGCTCTGGTGACCAGTTATTCGGCATATCGCCGTACATGGCATCGAGGAAGAGTGGATAGCTATCACTACTTAATACCGCCTCCACTTCACGTGCACACATTTGGGCGGTTTCAATATCCCATTGAGGTGTTATCCCGGCATGAGCCATGATCAATTTTAATTCATCATCAACTTGTAAGACCGGTTGGCGACGCAGCCAATTAATCAGCTCATCAGCATCCGGCGCCTCAAGCAGTGGAGTAATACGATCTTTGGGTTTATTACGGCTGATACCGGCATAAACGGCCAGTAAATGCAGGTCATGGTTACCCAGAACCATACGAACAGCAGGCCCTAATGAGCGGACATAACGTAAAACATCCAGTGATGCTGGGCCACGGGCAACTAAATCACCGGTTAACCACAAAGTATCCTGCTGCGGATCAAAGCTCACCTGTGCTAATAGCGCAAGCAGCTCATCGAGGCAGCCATGAACATCGCCAATAAGATAAGTAGACATAGTTGAAAGGTCAGAGTTAATGGATCAGTGCTGGGATCGCTAAGCGGAACACCGGAATTGCAGTACGGAAGGGCTGACCAAGGTGATCAACCATCTCATAATGCCCTTCCATGGTACCCAGCGGGGTTTCCAGTACAGCACCGCTGGTGTATTGAAACTCATTACCTGGCTGGATCAACGGCTGTTCGCCGATGACCCCTTCACCCTGAACTTCAGTCTGCCGGCCATTACTATTAGTGATTAACCAATAACGGCCAATCAGTTGCACATTTGAACGACCCAAATTGCGTATCGTCACGGTATAGGCGAAGACGAAACGTTCTTCATCAGGTATCGACTGGGTTTCCACATAGATACTCTGCACCTGTACACAAACGCGGGGCTGTTCAATCATAATGTGCTCCTGCTTATTCTTGCGGTGTCGATTGAGCTGAAAGCCAGTTAGCCAGCTTACAGTATTGCGCTACCGAAATATTCTCTGCCCGTAATATCGGGTCAATACCTAATTCGATTAACTGCTCTGGAGTGAATAGATCACCTAAGCTGTTACGCACGGTTTTTCTGCGCTGATTAAATGCTTGCGTGGTAATGCGGCTAAGCATACGAACGTCACCAACCGGATTCGGCATGTTGACATGCGGAATCAAGCGCACCACGGCCGAATCAACTTTTGGCGCGGGGGTAAACGCCGTTGGCGGTACTTCTAGCACCGGGATAACATTGCAATAGTATTGCGCCATCACCGTCAGTCGGCCATACGCTTTACTATTAGGTCCTGCGACCAGACGATTAACCACTTCTTTTTGCAACATGAAATGCATGTCACGAATAGCATCAGTATAGCTGAAAAGATGGAACATCAGCGGGGTGGAAATGTTGTATGGCAAGTTACCAAACACACGTAATGGCTGCCCTGCAAGCTCTGCTAACTCAGAAAAATTAACTTTCATCGCATCTTGTTGATGGATGGTTAGCTTGTCTTTCAGTTGCGGATGGCTGGCTAAACGAGCCGCCAGATCGCGATCAAGCTCGATCACCGTCATATGATCCATACGCGCAGCAACAGGTTCAGTCAATGCCCCTAAACCGGGACCTATTTCAACTACGGCTTCGCCAGGAACGGGGTGAATTGCAGAAACAATACTGTCGATGACAAACTGATCGTTTAAAAAGTTTTGTCCAAAGCGTTTGCGGGCAAAATGCCCTTGGTGGACTCTATTATTCATTGCTGTTATTTATCATTTTAATGGCTAAGTTTAATGCCGTAATGAAACTGCCAACATCGGCAGAACCGGTTGCGGCGAGTTCTAAAGCGGTACCGTGATCCACAGAAGTGCGGATAAAAGGCAAACCGAGAGTGATATTTACTGCTCGGCCAAACCCTTGATACTTCAGCACTGGCAATCCTTGATCATGATACATCGCCAGAACCGCATCTGCATGTTGTAGATATTTAGGCTGAAATAGGGTGTCTGCTGGTAGAGGGCCGATAAGATTTATACCTTGCTGACGCAGTGCATCTAGTGCAGGAATAATGGTATCGATCTCTTCATGGCCCATATGGCCACCTTCACCTGCGTGAGGATTCAGTCCGCACACGTAAATCTGTGGTTGGCTAATGCCAAATTTGGTTTTCAGGTCACTATCAAGAATGGTGATCACTTCATGCAGGCTAGCTTGAGTGATTGCGCCAGGTACGGCCAGCAGAGGTAAGTGGGTTGTCGCCAATGCCACACGTAACTCTTCAGTTGCCAGCATCATCACTACCCGTGGGCAGAGGCTGCGATCTGCAAAAAACTCGGTGTGTCCGATAAAAGGGATGCCAGCATCATTGATAATACTTTTTTGTACCGGGCCGGTGACCAATGCAGAAAATTCCCCGCTTATCGCGCCATCACAAGCCTTGGCCAATGTTTCCACAACATAGTGGCTGTTTTGGATGTCGAGTTTGCCGGGGATCACTTCTGTGGCCGTTTTTACCGGCAAGATAGTCAGTGACCCCGCTTGTTGCGCTAACGCAGGCTTGCTGGCTTGATATTCACGCAACTGCAAAGGCAGATTAAGCTGACGGGCCCGAGCAAGTAGCAAGGCCGGATCGGCACACACCACTAACTCAACAGGCCAATCCTGTTGAGCCAGGGCGACGACTAAATCGGGCCCGACCCCGGCTGGCTCACCGGGGGTAATAACAATACGATTATTATGGTTGTGCATTACTACCATCAAGAATTTTTACATAAGCAGCAGCACGCTGCTCTTGCATCCAAGTTTGAGCTTCTTCAGCAAATTTACGGCTAAAGAGCATACGGTATGCCTTGTCTTTCTGTGCTGCATCAGTCTTGTCTACCTGACGTGTATCGACAACCTGAATTAAGTGCCAGCCGAAAGAAGAGTGAACCGGTGCACTGATCTCACCTTTTTGCAGTTTCATCAGCGCATCACGGAACGCCGGGTCATAAATATCTGGTGATGCCCAACCTAAATCACCGCCTTGCATTGCAGAACCAGGATCCTGAGAGATCTCTTTGGCAATAGTGGCGAAGCTGGATTTACCACTCTTAATATCTGCCGCCGCTGCCGCTAACTTGGCACGAGCCTGATCGTCGGTCATTACCGGTGAAGGTTTCAGCAAGATGTGGCGGGCGTGAACTTCAGTCACGGAAAAGGTCTTATCCGCACCACGGATATCATTTACTTTCAGGATGTGGAAACCGACACCAGAACGGATTGGCCCGACAACATCACCTTTGTTCGCAGTTTGTAATCTTTCAGCAAACAAAGAAGGCAGTTCCTGTAATTTGCCCCAACCCATCTGGCCGCCTTTCAGCGCCTGAGAGTCCGCCGAGTTGGCGATAGCCAATTTACCAAAATCAGCGCCGCCTTTAATGTCGGAGACTAATTTGTTAGCCAGCTCTTCAGCCTGATCAACTTGTTGCTGAGAGGGATTTTCTGGCAATGGGATAAGAATGTGGCTGAGGTTCAGTTCAGCATCACCGCTGGTCTGGTTCCCAACTTGTTTGGCCAGTGACTCAACTTCCTGTGGCAGGATAGTTATTCGGCGGCGTACTTCGTTGTTACGCACTTCAGAAGTCAGCATCTCTTTACGGATCTGCTCGCGGTAAGTGTCATAATTCAGGCCATCAGCAGCCAGACGACTACGCATCTGAGCGGGAGTCATGCGGTTTTGCGCAGCGATATCAGCAATGGCTTTATCCAATGCTTCATCACTGATAGTAATGCCCATCTTCTTCGCCATCTGTAACTGGATATTATCCATGATCAGACGCTCAAGAATCTGATGACGTAACGTCGCATCATCAGGAACTTGTTGCCCAGACTGCTGTGCATTCAGTTTCACGGATTGTAACAGACCGTCAACGTCACTTTGCAAAACGACGCCGTTATCAACCACTGCGGCAACTTTATCAACTTCTTGTGGTGCTGCGAACGCGGTATTGGCACAGACAACCAATCCGAGAATAAGCGTTCTCCAGTTCTTCATACCTTTTCCATTTATGTAATCCGCTTTAGCGGGTTAAAATTCACTGTATTCAGTGTGTTACACAGTATCAGAATGCACTTTGATAAGGCAGAATGCCTGAGCGCAGCATTTGTGCAGTACCCAGGTTGTGGTCGCTGCTCAGACCACGTAATTCAATGTTAAAACCAATCTTGTTATCATACTTACTGGCTTCTGTTTGTGAATTCCAGCCAGTAATTTTACGTTCATAGCCCACGTTTATAGCCCAGCAACACGTGTTGTATTGTAAACCAACTAACTGGCTAGCGGGCTGATTGGCTTTGGTATCGTAGTAATAAGCACCGACTAGTGCCCAACGATCCGCAATCGGCCAACTGGCGGTAGCACCAATCTGAGAAATGCCTTGCTGATAACCAGGACTTTTTACATTCGGTACTGCTGCCTGAATATATTCTGGGCTGGCATAGCGGTAATTCAATTGAATCATACGCTCTGAGTCTTTTCTATACTCCATTACCGCGTTACCCAGGGTCAAACTCCCCAGACGGGTATCATACTGCACGCCACCTTTTAGACCCACTTGATCACTGATACGCCAGAATGTATCACCAGCCCAAACAAGGCTACCAGTATCATCACTGTTATCAATTGTTTCGCTATTACCGGTACGCGAACGGCTGAAGTAATAGATTTGACCCACAGAAGCATTAAAACGTTCAACCAGTGCATCATCATATATGCGTGAAGTTAAACCGGTAGATACCTGATTCGCAGACGCTATGCGGTCCAAGCCACTATAGGTACGGTCACGGAACAGTCCCGAGTAGTCTGACTGCATCAGCGTGGTGTCGTAAATATAGATATCATCCTGATTGCGGTATGGAACATAGAGATACTGCATCCGTGGTTCGAGTGTCTGGGTGAAGCCTTCACTCCAATCCATTGGCCGATCAAATACCACTTTGCCATCAATTTTAAATTGCGGCATCACCCGGTTAATCGAGTCTTTTAAATCCGGAGCTGTCGCACCATTATTTTGGTTTGCATAATTACTGGCAAAACCATTTGGGATATCCTGCTGATAATGGGTTGCCAGTAATTTGGCTTCGGTATTCAGGCTACCCCAACCGTTGGACAGTGGTAGGTTAATCGCCGGTTCAATGTGGAAGCGGCTGGCTTCTGGGTTTTCTGGATTGACGCTGGTGAATTTGGCGGCTTGACCGTAAATATGCAGATCAAACGGGCCAATATCATTTTTATAGTAGTTCATATCCAACTGAGGTTGGGCACGGTAAGCATTATTATTACCGGCGTCAGTAAAGACTTGGAACTGTTTAGAGGCCAAGGTGGCATCCCAGTTTTGATCAGCATAGCCAACGCTGAATATTTGGGTTGCATAGCCGTCAGTGGTCGATCCGTATTGCGACGTTAAATCAGTAAAGTAATCTGGGTCACTAACACGGGTATAGTTGACGTTGAAACGCCAGACTTTATCCATCACACCGGAATGGCCCCAGTAGTACAACCAGCGGGTGGCATCTTTATCGGTACCATCGGTGCCGTGGTATAAGCGATCACTCGGTAGCCAGTCTAATGCCATGGTGCCGCTGCCCGGAGCCAGCAAGTAGCGGAACTCGTTTTGCCACTGTAACCCACGCCGTTCCATGTAGTGAGGCGTAATTGTAGCATCGAAGTTGGGCGCAATATTCCAGTAGTATGGCAGCATAAATTCGATGCCGTTATTACTGGTATATTTAGCATTAGGGATCAGGAAGCCTGAGCGGCGTTTATCACCAACCGGTAATTGCATATAAGGACTGTAGAACACCGGTACTTTGCCAATCTTAAAGCGGGCATTCCAGATTTCTGCTACTTCTTCTTCGCGGTCATGAATAACCTCAGAGCCCACGACACTCCAGCTATTATCACCTGGTAGACAGGAGGTAAACGTCCCATTTTCTAAAATGGTGTAACGGTTCTGACCTCGTAACTTCATTAAATCCGCATCACCACGCCCTTGACGGCCGACCATCTGATATTTGCCTTTATCCATATCAGTGTCTTTGGTATTCAAGTTTGACCAGCCTTTCGGGCCTTTCAGCTTGATTTGCGGATCGTCATAATTAACGTCGCCAGTGGCCGTGACAGTACGAACTGGGATAGCTTCACCGGGTTTTTGTACCTGCGTCAGTTCAACCTGATTCGCGGTCAGGGTGCTATTGCCTTGCTGGACAATGACATTGCCGGTGAACAAGGCATTATCGGGATAATTGGCTTCGGTTTTATCCGCATTAATACGGACCGGTAGCTGATTCGGATCACCGCTGACCAATGGCTGATCATAGGTGGGTACACCAAGCATACATTGCTCAGCGAGGCCGGCCAGCGATTGCTGGCTATATAGTGCCGTCCATATCAATGTGGCCAGCAGTGTTGGGAATCTTTTTTTCATACGCGGTTTTGGTGTTCCGTCATCGGGGGGCATCATGCCGGCAAACGGTCTGAGACTATATTACTCATCACAGTTGCGCTAGCGTTAAATCCGGCCGTTTGCACGTCTCGTTGTTAGGCGCTGAGCTGAATGCCGAGTATGATAATGCAAATTTTGACTGACGGCATGATGAATTGAGGAGTATATGCGGTATTGGGGAAAACTGCTCGGTCTGGTATTGGGCTTAATGTCTGGTGCTGGTTTCTGGGGTGTGGTACTGGGGTTGCTTGTCGGCCATATGGTAGACAGGGTGCGAAGCACGAAGCGCCGCGGCTATTTTGCCGATCAACAAACACGACAATTAATTTTTTTCCGCGCCACTTTTCAGGTCATGGGGCATTTAACCAAGGCCAAAGGGCGGGTTACGGAAGTTGATATTCAACTCGCCAGCCAGTTGATGGATCGAATGCAATTGCACGGTGAAGCTCGAACTGCCGCACAGCAAGCGTTTCGCGAAGGGAAAGAAAGTGATTTCCCGTTGCGTGAAAGATTGCAGGAATTACGTGGTGTCTGTTTTGGGCGTTTCGATTTAATTCGGATGTTTCTGGAAATTCAATTACAGGCCGCATTTGCTGATGGATCTTTGCATCCTAACGAGCGGCAAGTGTTATATGTCATTGCTGAAGAGTTAGGGATTTCGCGCGGTCAGTTCGATCAGTTCCTGAGCATGATTGAAGGCGGCCGTCAATTTGGTGGTCATGGCGGTTGGCAGGGCCAACAGGACGGATACTCTCATGGGGGCTATCAGCAAGCGTCGAATGGCCCGACATTGGAGGATGCCTGCAAAGTGCTCGGCGTTAATAGTACCGACGACAGCGTGACCATCAAGCGTGCTTATCGCAAGTTAATGGGTGAGCATCATCCAGATAAGTTGGTGGCAAAAGGTCTGCCACCTGAAATGATGGAGATGGCGAAGCAAAAAGCCCAAGAGATTCAAGCTGCGTATGATTTGATTAAGCGCGAGAAGGGATTCAAGTAGGTTTTTTTTTAAGAGTGGCCACCTCAGATCGGCGTTAATGCGCCGTTCTGAGGTAATTTCGGGCCAATATTCTTACGACAAAAATTAAAACTCTGCCTCACATGTAAAATGCATCGCCGTTCCAAACTCAGGGTGAGTAATACACAGCTCCTGAGCATGTAACTGCAAGCGGGATGCCATCGCTTTGGCCTCTGGATGGGCGTAGAAGCCATCACCAAGGATTGGGTGACCCATCGCCAGCATATGGACCCGTAATTGGTGTGAGCGCCCTGTGATGGGCGATAACTTCACTCGCGTGCTGCCATCAGTATCGCGTGACAGCACCAGATACTCAGTTTGTGCAGATTTACCGGTTTCATAACAGACTTTCTGCTTTGGCCGGTTTGGCCAGTCACAGATTAACGGCAGATCTATCAGCCCTTCATCTTCGGCCAGATGCCCCCAGACGCGGGCAATATAAGACTTTTTCGGTTCACGTTCGCGAAATTGGCGCTTCAGCTCGCGCTCAGCCGCTTTGGTCAGTGCCACGATAATTACGCCACTGGTGGCCATATCTAGCCGATGAACGGACTCTGCCGCCGGAAATTCAGCCTGAATACGAGTCATCACACTGTCTTTATTCTCCGGTGCGCGACCGGGCACAGAAAGTAGCCCACTAGGTTTATTGACCACCATGATGTGCTCATCCTGAAACAGGATGTGCAGCCAAGGGTCGCGTGGGGGATTATAGGGTTCCATTGGTGCTCCATTTATACCCTGCATCTTTCAAGTCGTAGGTGTGTTGGCAGCTCTCATTAACCCGAATAACTTGACTGTATAAGCTCATCAGGATTAATGCGCCTCATCCTTGAGGCTAGCATAATGCTATTCAAATCGGTTCCCAACCGATTTGTCGCTCCTTGGTCACCTGCCTGCATCTTGAGATCTATGGGGTATATTGCAGAAACAGATGATTACTCAGGGTTACTGATGTGTGACCACCACCAGGCGAATAGCATCTAAACGCCAGCCCGCTTGATTGAGGTTTTCCAGCACCATTTTACGGTTATGCTCCAGTGCTTCTATTTCGTCATCACGAATATTCGGGTTAACCGCTTTCAGGGCTTCCAAACGCGCCAGTTCGGTACTCAGCTTATCATCTGCTTCGTGCTTGGCCGATTCAATCAACAGTTGTGCCTGCTCTTCAACCAGTGCTTCTGCTTGTTGCAACATGGCGTGGACTTCTTGTTGCACTGCGTTGACCAGCTTACTGGAGGTATGACGGTTTACCGCATTCAACTGACGGTTAAAGGTTTCAAATTCAACCTGTGCCGCCAGATTGGTGCCATTTCTGTCCATCAGCATCCGCACTGGGGTGGGTGGCAAGAAGCGGGTTAATTGCAGGTGTTTTGGCGCTTGAGCTTCTACCACATAAACCAATTCAGCCAGCAGTGTTCCTACTGGTAATGCTTTGTTTTTCAATAAAGAAACCGCACAGCTTCCGGTATCGCCTGACAAGATCAAATCCAAACCATTACGGATGATCGGGTGCTCCCAACTCACAAACTGGGCATCTTCCCGCGATAACGCCTGTTCACGATCGAATGTCACGGTACAGCCGTCTTGCGGCAGCCCAGGGAAGTCCGGTACTAGCATATGATCAGAGGGGGTCAGTACGATCAGGTTGTCACTGCGGTCTTCTTGGTTAATCCCGACAATATCGAACAGGTTAAGCGCGAAACTGACCAAATTAACGTCATTATCTTGATCTGCAATGATCTGCGCCAGTTGTTGACCATGCTCGCCGCCGTTGGAATGCATCTCCAGTAGCCGATCACGACCTTGTTCCAGTTGCAGTTTCAGCTCTTCGTGCTGTAGACGGCAGGCGTGAATAAATTCATCTAACCCTTCTTGTTCACTTGGCGTTGCCAGATAGCCGATCAGTTCTTGATAGCCGCTGTCATAAATGGTGCGCCCGGTCGGACAGGTGTGCTCAAAAGCATCCAAACCTTCATGATACCAACGCACCAATATCGCCTGTGCGGTATGTTCAAGATAAGGCACCATAATCTGGATTTCGCGGTTTTGACCGATACGGTCCAGACGACCAATACGCTGTTCCAGCAGGTCCGGGTTAAACGGCAGGTCGAACATCACCAACTGGCAGGCAAACTGGAAATTACGGCCTTCTGAACCTATCTCAGAACACAGTAATACCTGAGCGCCATCTTCTTCAGAGGCAAAATAGGCCGCAGCACGGTCACGCTCTATCAGTGATAAACCTTCATGGAACACGGCGGCGCGAATAGCTTCACGTTCACGTAGCACTTGTTCAAGCTGTAAGGCAGTGGCTGCCTGGGCACAGATAACCAACACTTTCTCATTACGGTTAGCAATCAGATAGTTAAGTAACCACTCTACCCGTGGGTCAAAGTTCCACCAGGTGGCATTTTCGCCTTCAAACTCCTGATAGATTTGTTCCGGGTAAAGCATATCTTTGGCGCGCGCTTCCAACGTTTTTTTTGCACCCATGATGCCTGATACTTTAATCGCCGTCTGATATTGGGTTGGCAATGGCAGTTTGATTTGATGCAGGACGCGGTGCGGGAAGCCTTTCACCCCATTGCGGGTATTACGGAACAAGATCCGGCTGGTACCATGTCTGTCCATCAGCATTGTTACCAACTCTTGGCGAGCGGCTTCGCTATCTTCACTTTGGCTATTGGCCGCTTTCAGCAAGGGCTCAATATCCTGCTCATCAATGAGTTCGCCCAACAGATTCAGTTTATCGTCAGTTAAGCGCTCACCACCCAGCAGCAGCGTCACAGCATCTGCAATCGGACGATACTTCTGCTGTTCATTGACGAATTCTTCGTAATCGTGGAAGCGATCGGGATCCAGCAAACGCAGACGAGCAAAATGGCTCTGCTGGCCCAATTGCTCTGGTGTTGCGGTCAACAGCAGCACACCTGGGATATTCTCAGCCAATTGTTCAATGACTTGATATTCACGACTTGGGGCTTCTTCGCTCCAGGCCAGATGGTGCGCCTCATCCACCACCAACAGATCCCAAGACGCATCTGCCAGTTGTTCCAGCCGTTGTTTATTGCGGCGCACAAAATCCAGTGAACAGATAACCATCTGCTCGGTTTCAAACGGATTGGTGCTGTCAAGCAGGGCTTCGGAGTAGCGGCTGTCATCAAACAGTGAGAAGCGCAAATTGAAGCGGCGCAACATTTCCACCAACCACTGATGTTGCAGGCTTTCCGGCACTACAATCAGGATACGTTCAGCACGGCCTGACAACAGTTGTTGGTGAATGATCATCCCGGCTTCGATGGTTTTACCTAAACCCACTTCATCGGCCAGTAATACCCTTGGTGCATGGCGCTGACCCACTTCATAGGCGATATGTAATTGGTGTGGGATCAGGCTGGCACGGATACCGCGTAACCCACTCCATGGCAGACGGAACTGCTCACTTTGATATTTACGAGCGCGAAAACGCAGGGCAAAGCGATCCATACGATCGATCTGACCGGCAAATAGCCGATCCTGCGGTTTGCTAAACGTCAGTTTGCTATCGAGCAACACTTCACGCATTGAGACGCCGGTTTCCTCAGTGTCCAAACGGGTGCCGATATAAGTAATCAGCCCATTTTCATGAGTCACTTCTTCCACTTTTAGCTGCCAGCCTTCGTGGTTGGTGATGGTATCGCCCGGATTGAACATGACGCGGGTGATTGGCGAATCATTTCTAGCGTAAAGGCGGTTTTCACCGGTTGCGGGAAACAGTAAGGTAATCATGCGTACGTCGATGGCAACGACAGTACCCAATCCAAGTTCGCTTTCTGTGTCGCTGATCCAGCGTTGACCAAGTGTAAAAGGCATAAATTATCGGCTCGATTTTTTGTTGGACAGTTAAGGAAATGCTTTTTAAATTATCTGGTTATAAATAATTAGTGGCAGCCAAATATCATAAAACCACTGGCAATAGTCTACCCGCCGCACAGGCGATGCGGCCTGAGAGTCTGTCTGAAAATGTGGCATCTACAGGCAGCACCCAATAAGAAGGAGTATTACGGCTAGCGGTTATGTAAATGTGATTAATGCGAATTTTGGCAAGGGCGCTATGGTAATGGAAGCGGAGCGTTTCGTCACCTGTAAAATACCCGTCATACTTCAAGCTGCATGTGCGTTGGCGGCCGCAGTTTACCCCAGTCACTTACTGCTCTTGATCTTAAAATTAATAAGCTCTTGGGGACTCGCTCACTTGCTGCCTTCCTGCAACTCGAATTATCTAGGCTATAAGGTATCAGAATAGCCCCATCTGACCTGTTATTAACGTTGTGAAGTCATCGTGCATAAAAGGAAGTATAGCGTCTGCTACCGGTTGCAACTGTCGTGTCAGGTAGTGATCGTAGTCGATAGGGGATTGCCGAATCTCAAGGGGTTCGGGGCCAGCGGTGGTCATGACATAGCTTATCCAGCCCCCATTTTGATATTGCAGCGGGCGACCGAGTTTGCGGTTAAACTCATCCGCCAAGCGTGCCGCTCTAGCGTGTGGTGGCACATTACGCTGATAGTCATCCAGCCGTCGGCGTAGACGTTTGCGGTAAACTAGCTGTTCATCTAATTCGCCATTCAGGGTTCGCGCTACGTAATCCCGCAGATAATCCTGGTAGGGTTGCCGCTGAAAAATGCGTAGATACAATTCTCGCTGAAATTGCTGGGCCAGTGGTGTCCAATCAGTGCGCACGGTTTCCAGCCCTTTGTACACCATCTGATCACCCTCAGAGGTAGAAATCAACCCGGCATAGCGTTTTTTACTGCCTTGCTCGGCACCCCGGATGGTAGGCATCAGAAAACGCCGATAGTGAGTTTCAAATTCCAGTTCCAGGGCGCAGGGTAGATTAAAGGTTTGTTGTATATGATCTTTCCACCATAGATTGACCTGACGTACTAACTCTTTACCTATCTGTGATGCCTGCTCTTCACTGTGAGCCTTTTTCAGCCAGACGAAGGTTGAATCGGTATCACCATAAATCACCTGATAGCCCTGTGCTTCAATGAGTTCGCGGGTCTGGCGCATGATGTCATGGCCGCGCAAGGTGATCGATGAGGCCAGTCTGGGATCGAAAAAGCGGCAGCCGCTGGAACCCAATACGCCATAAAAGGCGTTCATAATGATCTTCAGTGCTTGTGATAACGGTTTGTTTTTCTGACGTTTAGCCGCTTCCCGGCCCTGCCAGATTTGGTTAACGATGACGGGCAAACAGTGTTTCTCGCGCGAGAACCAGGCACCGCGAAACCCCGGCACCGAGTGCTGTTCATCAGGCAGAGCCATACCTGCCACTAAACCGACCGGATCGATTAAAAAGGTGCGAATAATCGACGGATACAGGCTTTTATAGTCAAGTACCAATACCGAGTCATATAAGCCGGGTTGGGAGTCCATCACAAAACCACCGGGGCTGTGCTCTTCTGGTAACTCACCTAAATTGGGGGCGACGTAACCGATGCGGTGCATACGCGGCAGGTAAAGATGGGTAAACGCCGCCACGGAGCCACCGCTACGATCCGCTGCTAACCCCGTCACTGTGGCGCGTTCCAGCAGGAAGCTGAGCAGCTCGGTTTTGGCAAAAATCCGCGTCACTAGCTCGCAATCTTTCAGGTTATAGCGCGCCAGCGCCGGTTTGTCATGGGCGAAACGTTGATTGATTTCATCCATTCGCTGATAAGGGCTGTCACTGGCTTTGCCTTCGCCCAGCAGGGTTTGCGAAACAGATTCCAAACTAAATGACGGGAAATTCCAGGTGGCGGATTTTAGCGCCTCGATGCCGTCGATAATCAGCCGACCGGCTGCCGAGGCAAAAAAGTGCCCCTGTTTAAAGCCGTGTTCACGCCATTCCAGCAGGTTGCCACCACGGCCAAAGCGCAGTGGGATCTGATAGCGGTCAGCGTGTTTTTGTAGAACACGTAAGTCAAACTGCACCAGATTCCAGCCAATAATGGCATCGGGATCATGCACTGCCAGCCACTGGTTTAGTTTTTCCAACAACTGCGGGCGGCTGGCGACGTATTCCAGATTGAAATCCAGCGCCGCACTTTCAACCGTATCACCGTTAGGTGGCCCCAACATGTAAACCTGGCGCTGGCCGCAACCCTCCAGCCCAATACAGTACAGCTCGCCATGTTCGCTGGTTTCGATATCCAGCGACAGCAGTTTTAGTGTTGGACGATAATCCTCGGCCGGTTTCATTTGGGTGTTAAGCAGCGGGCCATGGTTATTGTCATCACCGCTGAACCACACCGGCGCGGTAATAAATCGTTCCATCAGAAACCGTTCTGGTGGGCGAATATCGCCTTCATAGACATTCACACCACTTTCGCGCAGCAGTTTTTCCAAACGAATTAATTGACGATGTTGACTGCAATACAGGCCCAGCACTGGGCGTTGGTGGAAGTCAGTCAGTTCAAGTGGGCGCAACTGCCAGCGGCGTTCATCACGCAGCACGGTTTCAGCCCGTTGCCGTTGTTCGGCCGGGATAAATGCCACTGAGGGTTGCGGCGGCAGCCTGACCTGCTGTGGCCCTTCATCGGTGGCTAACCAGAATTCAACTTCGGTGCCTGCCTGCGTGTCGCGCCAGTGGCGAGTGAGCAGGAAGCCCTGACGGTGTTGCGCCACGGTGCTAACCTTTATAGGTAATGTACAGGCTATTTTATTTGTCATTTTGAACTTGGGCAGTGCTCGATATCCTCACGTACTACGTGTACGCTCCGGTTTCTCCGCGCTGTCTGCATCCAAACTGACTGCAACAATAACGCCTGAGAGTTTATGCTATCTTAGTATGGTTATTTATACAGTGCTTGTCTATTTTAATGATGATTTCCATTCGCTCCATGTATACCCAAAGTCATTGGAGTTGCAGGTAGGCAGCAAGAGGTCTAATCCCGATGAGTCTATTCATTTTAAGGTCAACGGCCAGTAAGTGATTTGGGTGAGTAAGCGCAGCTAACAACCCTGCGGCTTCAAGGACGAAGGGGAAATTTGTTGATTGACTCATTTCACGACACACCGGACAATCCTCCGCCCTGAACCTTGGGTGTTACCAACGGACAACTTTATGGAAGCCTATTTATTACATTTATTGACGCAATCTCTGGCTTTCACGCTATTTATCGTCATGTTCGTCACTTTTCTCGAATCATTAGCGCTGGTGGGGATGTTACTTCCCGGCACGGTGATGATGACCAGTGTGGGGGCGTTGATTGGCAGCGGCGAAGTCGGTTTTTACTCGGCCTGGGCCGCTGCAACTGTCGGCTGCCTATTGGGGGATTGGATCTCGTATTTTATCGGTCGGCGCTTCAAAGAACCACTGCACCGTTGGTCCTTCCTGAAAAAGCATAAGTCGATGCTGGATAAAACCGAACACGCATTGCATAACCACAGTATGGCAACCGTCCTACTTGGGCGCTTTATCGGCCCGGCACGGCCGATTGTCCCGATGGTGGCTGGTATGTTAAACCTGCCACCGGCAAAATTTGCCTTGCCCAACGTGATTGGTTGCCTGACCTGGCCACCGCTCTACTTCTTCCCAGGCATACTGGCAGGTGTTGCTATTGATATCCCACCGAGCGCCAATAGCTATATGTTTAAGTGGTTGCTATTTGTGGTGGTGATGCTGATTTGGCTGGCACTGTGGCTATCATGGCGCTGGTGGCGGTTTGGCAAGCGTAGCCCGGACCGCCTGAGCCAATGGTTGCCACTGGCTCGCCTGCGCTGGGTAACGGTGCTGGCTATGGTGGCGGCGATTGCCAGCTTTGCCTGGCTGCATATGCAGCCCATTATGCCGATTTATCGTCATTTGTTGTGGAAGGTCCTCGCTGGGTAATCCCCTTGGGTATACAAGTTATTATGGTCGGGTAGTAATGCCCAACACACTGGCTTCGGGGGCGGTGCCGTTAACCAGCGCTTGTGTCGGGCCGTCGTAGTAAATACGGCCATCGACAATGAGCAATGTCCGATCGGCGATGCGGGCAGCATCATCCAAATTGTGTGACACCATCAGTAATGTCAGTTGCCGGTGGGTACAGACATGATCGACCAATTGCAGCATCTCATTGCGCAACGCAGGATCGAGCGCGGAAAATGGCTCATCCAGTAGCAGGATTGGCTGACTGCGCACTAAACAGCGTGCCAATGCTACCCGCTGACGTTGGCCGCCGGAAAGTTGTGCGGGTAACCTCTCAAGGCAATCTTCCAGTCCAACCTGCTGGGCAATCTGGCGTAACAGTAACTTTTGCTCATGGCTGAGTTTCAACCCCGGATGTAAACCCAACCCGATATTCTGTGTGACGGTCAAATGTGAGAACAGGTTGTTCTCCTGAAACAGCATCGATACTGGCCGCTCGGCGGGGGCTGTTGCCGTGTGATCCTGATTATTCAGTAGCATACGGCCACTGGCGGGGGCGAGAAAACCAGCAATCAGGCTTAACAGGGTACTTTTGCCAGCACCACTTGGGCCAAGAATCGCCACCCGCTCACCGGGCTGAATATGCAAATCGAAACGCATCGGTAAGTGGTCATACAAATAGGTGATTTTCTCAAGCTTTAACATGGCGGCTCGGCAGTCGTTCAATAAGAGTAAACAGCAAGAAACAGAGTAACAACAGCAGTAGGGCGGTAACTGCGCCGTCGTTGCTGCGATAAGAACCTATCTGCTGGTAAAGGTAAAACGGCAGCGTGCGGAAATGTTCATTGCCAAACAGTGCCACCACACCAAAATCACCAATCGATAGCACACAGGCAAAGGCAAGTGCTTGAGCCAGCGGGCGTTTTAGTGCCCTTAACTCAATCAGGCGCACACGGTGCCAGCCACGAATATCCAGTGATAAACACAGCGGCGTGTAGCGTTCAGCCAGATCCCGCATTGGGTTATCCAACACTTTTAGTGCGTAGGGCACAGCCATCAGTGCGTTGGTGAGGATCACCAGCCCGTAAGGGGATTGTGGCAAGCCAAAGGTATCGTTGAGCAATAAAAAGAAGCCGGTCGCCAGGACAATGCCCGGCATCGCCAGAATCACCATACCACTGACTTCCAGTGCCTGCCCACAGGCCATCCGTTGGCGCAGTTTCAGTTCACGGCTGCTCCACAACAACATCATCGTGAGTGTCACGCACAGCAACCCCGCCCCGATAGCGATAGTCAATGAGGTAAAGAAGGCTTGCCATAGCGCAGTTTGTTGTAGCACCGCCAGCATAGTTTGATTACTGCCATCAATCACTACCGCTAGCAATGGCGGCACCATCAATAGCAAAGCAGTACCAATTAACAGGGTGTCGCTGATGCGAGACCAATAGCTATCCTGCTGACTACGCCAGATTTGACCGTGAGTATTACCTACCGCCAATACTGTGTTTAACCGTAGGCTTAGCACCACTAAACCCAGACAGCAACCCAGTTGGATTAGCGCTAATAAGGCCGCACGCCCCAGATCGTAGTCATAACTGAGTGCCTGATAGATGGCCAACTCGATAGTGGTGGCTTGCGGCCCGCCACCCAGTGACAGCACGGTGGCAAAACTGGCAAAACAGAGCATAAAAATCAGCGCCGCGGTTGGCAGAATTTGGCGGCGCAGATAGGGCCATTCAACCCAGCGCAAGTGCTGCCAGCCATTCATCCCCAGTTGTGCGGCTAACTGGCGTTGTTCAACGGCGATGCTTTCCAGTGACTGCAATAGCAAGCGAGTCGCCAGTGGCATATTGAAGAAGATATGCGCCAGCAAAATGCCCTGTAAACCATAAGGTGAGAAGCGGTAATCAACCCCCAGCCAGCTAAACAGGGTCGCCAGCCAACCCTGACGGCCATAAACTGTCAGAATACCAAACAGCGCCACTAACACCGGTAGCACCAGTGTCATAGCGCATAAACGCAACATCAGTTGTCGGCCGGGAAAGCGGCGGCGATACAGGGCTCGCGCTAAGAAAATGGCAGGGATGACTGACAGCAGGGCGGATAAGAATGCCTGCCAAAAGGTAAAGCGGATCACATGCCACAAATAGCGGTCATGCCAGATACTGTGCCAGTCTGCCGCAGGCGCGTGACGCCAGATAGCGGTGAACGCCAGTAAGGCGACACCGACTATCAGTAAGGCAGCCAGTAGCCCTGGCCACAACCATGGAGGGATCAGTGGCTGACGGCGGATTGCCATGCCTGAATCCATTTGCCGCGATTATCTGCCACATCTTTAGCATCAAATTGCAACGCTTTTTGCGGCACGGTAAGGGTTTCAAACCCAGCCGGTAAATCCATTTTAATCACCGGATACATCCAATTACCGGTGGGAATATGGTTCTGGAATGCTGGCGTCACAATAAATTGCATAAAGCGCTGTGCCAGTTGCGGCTGTTTGCTCGAGGCAACCAAGCCTGCGACTTCGACTTGCAGATAGTGGCCTTCGCTAAAATTAGCCGCTGCATAGTTGCTTTTCTTCTCTTCAATCAGATGATAAGCCGGAGAAGTGGTATAGCTCAGCACCAAATCCCCTTCACCTTTCAGGAACAAGCCATAAGCTTCGCTCCAACCCTTGGTAACGGTGACGGTTTTTTTCGCCAGTTGCTGCCACGCCTGCGGCGCTTTATCACCATACACTTTCTGCATCCACAGCATCAGACCAAGACCCGGGGTACTGGTGCGCGGGTCTTGATAAATCACTTTCCACGGCTCTTTGCTATCAACTAATTCTTGCAAGCTCTTCGGCGGATTTTTCAGTTTATCTTTGTTATACACAAAGGCGAAATAGCCATAATCGTACGGGACGAAAGTCTTATTCTGCCACTTCTCCGGGAGAGTAAGGTTCGCGGTATCCACCTGACTTGGTGCGAATAATCCAGTTTGTTCTGCCGCCTGCACCAGATTATTATCCAATCCTAAAATCACGTCAGCCTGACTGTTTTTACCTTCCATCCGCAGGCGATTAAGTAATGAAACACCGTCTTCCAGCGCCACAAATTTAAGCTGGCAATCACACTCGGCTTCAAAGGCTTTTTTAATCGCAGGCCCTGGACCCCAGTCGGCGGCAAAGGAGTCATAGGTGTAAACCGTCAGTGTCGGTTTATCGGCGGCCACCGCAGCGGCAGATAGCAAAAACAAGCAGGGAATAATGCGTTTAAACACTTTGCACTCCTTAACAATAAAGGTGGCAAAGGTATCTGAGGCGGTAAATAACAGCGATATCATGATAATGCAGCGTTATTTTTCTCAAATCCCTCCGCCGGGGTTAGCCGGATCAGGTTCGACGGGTTTGCTCTCAGCGAAAAACTTGCTGCGGTTAGGTTGATCCGGTGTTGGGCAGTACTCGAAATCCTCACGTACTACTTGTACGCTCCGGTTTCTGCGTGCTGTCCGCCTCCGACTGAACCTACCTCGCGACGTTTTTGTTTCATTGTTAATGGAACGAACCAGCATGAATTCTGGACACGACCACAACAGTTTTTCCGCACCCCGTTGAGACGGTGCCATTGTAGAGACTAATCTGGGCGGATGAAAGCAGGTTAGCCCTCTGGTGGGGTAAACCAGGCCGATTTGAAATCAAACCAGCCGAGCGTGTTCATGCGCACCCCGCGCATACTGTGCTGCCCATATAATTCTAACCAATGATGGAACAGCGGGTGGAATTGATTCTGGCTAACCAACCGTTGGCTCCAATCCGCCATCGGCAGGGTATTATTTCGCCATAATTCAACATCCTGATGCAGTTTTTCATCCAAACAATGTTGTAGTAGCGGCAGTTCGTACAGGGTGGCAAACAGGGAGAACTCCAGTGGCAGATAGAAATTCGCGCTGCCAAGCCAGATATCACTGTGCGCATCGCCCTGATACCAACTGACATAATCCAGCACTTGTATCACCAGTGTGACGCCGTGTGCGGCCAACAATGTGGTTAATGTTTGGCTGATGGCGTCAAATTCGGAATGCTCGCTGTAAAATGTCAGCGTCAATTCGGTCAGCCCTGCGGGCTTTGGCTCAAGGGTGGTTAGCCGGTTGTGATGCCAGCGGGGCAGCATGCCGTAGGCCGGTGACCAGTAGCGTTGATAGAAAGGATCTGCATGGCTGAGCAGGGTGACCGGTGTTATCAACTCACACAACCAGCGGCGGATCTCTGGGTTACTGGTCTGAGGCGATCGCTGATCAAACAGTAAAAAATAGCAGCCTTCCTCCAGCCGACTTTCCAGCTCGTTTTTACTGGTATCGTCAGCCTGCAATTGCACACCGGAATAAACCAGCTCCTCAGACAACTCAGGTAGCACCCAGATATTGACCTCATCAATCAGTGCGCGGAAACCAAAATAGTTATCAAAAGCCTGTATCTTCAACTGATTATGGTGATTTCTAATCACCGAGTAGGGGCCGGTACCAATAGGATGGCGGCGGAAGTCGGGTTGATTCTCCCATTCTTGCGGCAAAATCATGGCGTGAACACTACCCAACAACCATGGCAACCAGTGATCCGGGCAACTTAGATGGATATCAATCACATAGGGCGTTGGTGAGCGCACGGCGGTGATATGAGAGAACAGGGGCTGCGGAATCAGCCGGGTCAGGCTGCTGATGACATCATCCATTTCCAGTTCACGCCCATGGTGAAAATGGATGGCAGGGCGCAAATAAAAACGCCAATGCAACGGGCTAATAGCTTGCCAGTGATGAGATAAATCCGGTTCCAGTTCCCCATTTTCCTCATTTATGCGTGTCAGGCCATTAAAAATCTGCCGCACCATATGCGTTTCGGAGCGGCGCAACGCGGTACCGGGCAGCAGGTTTTGTAGCGGGCGATAATAGAGCACCCGCAGGATGTGTTTTCCTTGGCGGAAACTGCGTCCCAACTGGGATAGCAGCATTTGGCGCACTGCTTTTTTATCCCCTACCAACTGCACTAACTGATCGATATGGTCCTGTTCCAGCAGCTCTTCGGCCCGCTGTTGTTGCAGTGCCAACCCGGAGTAGAGGAAGGCCAGTTGTGAGCGTTTACCGCGACCCGCTTCAGCCTGCCAGCTTAGCCAACCCTCTTGTTGCATGCTACCCAGCAAGGATCGTACATGGCGGCGTGAACAACTGAGCACGTCTGCCAGCTCCTGCAAGGTGGTTTCCGTCGGCTGGCCATTAAAACGTTGCCAGAGGCGAATAAACTGCTGTTGTAGACGTGAGGCAGACATAAAAGAGGAACTCCGCGGCAAATTTCATCAATTTTTCTTTCCCTATATTACGCAGATACTGATTGCCAATGAAAGCGGGTTATCGTGGCAATGCCGCCAACGGGAGGAATAAATGATTTTTAATTTACAGCGTTATTCCACCCATGACGGCCCCGGTATTCGCAGTGTGGTATTCATGAAAGGCTGTTCGCTGAGTTGCCGTTGGTGCCAAAACCCGGAAAGTCGATCACGTAAAGCGGAGGTGCTATTTGACTCGCGCCTGTGCTTATCAGGTTGTGAGTTGTGCCAACAGACCTGCCCACAGGCAATAGAGCGCATTGACGATTGCATTGTTATCACGCGCCAACGGCTGGAAGAGGATGACCTTCAGGCACTCACCGTGCGTTGCCCGAGTGGTGCACTGACGGTGTGTGGTAGCCCGATTGATATTGATACCACTATGGCAACACTGTTGCGCGATATGCCGTTTTATCGGCGCAGTGGCGGTGGTGTGACGCTATCCGGTGGTGAGCCATTTATGCAACCCGATGTAGCGGCTGAGTTATTGCAACGCTGTCATCTGCTTGGTATCCACACGGCGGTTGAGTCTTGTCTGCATACGCCGTGGCATTACATCGCGCCCTCTTTGCCGTGGCTGGATCTGATGCTGGCGGATTTAAAGCACACGGATGAAAACCGTTTTCGCCAGTGGACTGGAGGTTCGGCTAAACGGGTGATGGACAACTTTCGTCAGTTAGCGGCAGCGGGCACCAACATCACAGTACGGGTGCCGTTGATCCCAGATTTCAATGCAGATCGCCACTCTATACAAGGGATCGTCGATTTTGCGGCTGATGAGATAGGCGTTAAAGAGATTCACTTTTTGCCTTACCACACGTTGGGTATCAACAAATATTCGCTGCTGGGTGAAGAGTATCGGGCAGCAAGCACACCTTTGGACGCTCCTGAACTGCTTCACTTCGCGGAAAGCTATGCCCGTGATAAAGGCTTGACCGCAATTTTACGAGGATAATGCTATGACCACCCTTGATTTGGTAACGCTAAGCGAACGGACGAAACAGCATAAAAACGCACTGATCCACATTGTGAAGCCGCCGGTTTGTACCGAGCGAGCTCAGCATTATACCGAGGCTTATCAGCAGCATCAGGACAAACCTCTCCCCGTCAGGCGCGCGCTGGCGCTGGCGCATCACTTACAGCTTCGCACCGTCTGGATCAAAAATGATGAGCTGATTATCGGTAATCAGGCCAGCCAACTGCGCGCCGCGCCAATTTTCCCTGAATACACCGTGAGTTGGATTGAAAACGAAATTGATGAGCTGGCCGATCGCCCCGGTGCGGGTTTCTCGGTCAGTGCAGCAGATAAAGCGGTATTGCACCGTATCTGCCCGTGGTGGCGCGGCCAAACAGTGCAGGACCGCTGCTACGGCATGTTTACCGATGAGCAAAAAGCGTTATTGGCTACCGGCATTATAAAAGCCGAAGGTAATATGACCTCCGGCGATGCGCATTTGGCGGTTAACTTCCCGTTATTGCTGGAAAAAGGACTGGATGGTCTGCGCAGCAAAGTGGCAAGTCGCCGCGAACGGTTACAACTGACGGACTGGAGTGACCTGCATAAAGAGCAATTCCTTAAAGCCATTGATATTTCATTGGCGGCGCTGAGCGAACATATCGAACGTTATGCGGCGGTTGCGCGGCAAATGGCAGAAGAAGAGAGCCGTGATTGGCGGCGCATTGAGTTACAAACTATCGCCACAAACTGCGAACTGATTGCTCACCAACCGCCACAGACCTTCTGGCAAGCCTTGCAGTTGTGCTATTTCATCCAATTGATGCTGCAAATTGAATCTAACGGCCACTCGGTTTCCTTTGGCCGCCTCGACCAATACCTCTATCCGTGGTATCGCCGTGACGTGGAGCTGGAAAATACCCTCAGCCGCGAAAAAGCCATTGAGATGTTGCATAGCTGCTGGCTCAAGTTGCTGGAAGTGAACAAGATCCGTTCCGGTTCGCACTCCAAAGCCTCGGCGGGCAGCCCGTTGTATCAGAATGTCACTATTGGTGGGCAGAAGCTGGTGCAGGGTAAAGCGATTGATGCGGTTAACCCGCTCTCTTATGCGGTGTTGGAGTCTTGCGGCCGTTTACGTTCAACTCAGCCGAATCTCAGCGTGCGCTACCATGCCGGTATCAGTGATGATTTCCTCGATGCCTGTGTGCAAGTCATTCGCTGCGGCTTTGGTATGCCTGCGTTTAATAATGACGAAATTGTTATTCCTGAATTTATCAAATTGGGTGTAGAGCCACAGGATGCTTACGATTACGCTGCCATCGGTTGCATTGAAACTGCGGTGGGGGGGAAATGGGGCTATCGCTGTACTGGCATGAGTTTTATTAATTTTGCTCGCGTGATGCTAGCGGCGCTGGAGCAAGGTAAAGATGCGACCTCTGGGCAAGTATTCTTGCCGCAAGAGCAGGGGTTATCGAAGGGTAACTTCACTGATTTCTCACAAGTGATGGCGCAATGGGATCAGCAGATTCGTTACTACACGCGAAAATCCATCGAAATTGAGTGTGTGGTAGATACGGTGTTGGAAGAGAATGCCCACGATATTGTCTGTTCTGCACTGGTGGATGACTGTATTGAGCGCGGTAAAAGTATTAAGCAGGGCGGCGCGCGTTATGACTGGGTTTCCGGCTTGCAGGTGGGCATTGCCAATTTGGGTAATAGTCTGGCAGCGGTACGAAAACTGGTGTTTGAACAACAGCTTATCGGACAGCAGCAACTGGCAACGGCGTTAACAAATGACTTTGCTGGCCTGAACGGTGAGCAATTACGCCAACATCTGATTAATTCAGCACCGAAATACGGTAATGATGTTGATGATGTAGACCAACTGCTGGTGCGCGCTTATCAGACGTATATTGATGAGTTGAAGCAATATCACAATACCCGCTTTGGTCGCGGCCCGATAGGCGGTACCTATTACGCCGGGACGTCCTCTATCTCTGCTAACGTGCCGTTTGGTGCGGCAACGATGGCAACACCGGATGGCCGTAAAGCGCACAGCCCGCTGGCGGAGGGAGCAAGCCCTGCTTCTGGTACTGATCATCTGGGGCCAACTGCGGTGTTTAACTCCCTGTCAAAACTGCCGACAGCCTCTATTCTGGGCGGGGTGCTACTGAATCAAAAACTGAATCCGTCAACTTTGGATAACCCGCGTGATCGCGAAAAGCTGATGATGATGTTGCGTACCTTCTTCGAGGAGTATCTGGGCTGGCATGTGCAATACAACATTGTATCGCGTGAGATATTGCTCGATGCCAAGCAGCACCCAGACCGCTACCGTGATCTGGTGGTGCGGGTTGCCGGTTACTCGGCATTCTTTACCGCGCTATCGCCAGATGCACAAGACGATATCATCGCCCGAACAGAGCACACTTTGTGAGCTGTGGTAGATGATAATTGATGTTGATGTTTGTTAAATGAACCAAGTCTTGCCTTGCTGTGTACCAAAAATTTCTGAGTAATGGTGACTTTCACCAGCCAGTGGGCTTAACAACCTGCTGGCTTTTTTTATCCTGCCTCCTTGAGGCTACAGCGTTGTTAGCTGCGTTCACGCACCCGAATCACTTACTTGAGTAAGCTCATCGGGATTTGTTCGCTTGCTGCCTAGCTATAGCCCCAATGACTTTGGATAATATCCTGTCTCCTTGAGGCTGAAACACGGTCAGCCGTATCCATTATTCGGATGTGAAATTTATGCGGCTGATATACTTTTCTCTATATAAATCTACCCGCTTCTGTAGCATAGCGTTTAATTGTTATTTCTGGCGCTGGAGCCTGGAATGAAATCTGCTTTGATCTTTTCCCGCCGTATTAACCCGGTGTTTCTCGCTTTCTTCGTGGTGGCTTTTCTTTCCGGTATCGCCGGCGCGTTACAGGCACCGACATTAAGCTTGTTCTTAAGCACTGAAGTGAAAGTACGCCCACTGTGGGTGGGATTGTTTTATACCGTCAATGCCATTGCCGGGATTACCGTCAGCTTTGTACTGGCCAAACGATCAGATTTACGTGGTGACCGCCGCAAGCTAATTATGGTCTGCTACTTGATGGCGGTGGGGAACTGCCTGCTATTTGCTTTTAATCGTGACTATCTGACGCTAATCACTGCCGGTGTGCTGCTGGCAGCAGTAGCAAATACCGCCATGCCGCAGATTTTCGCCTTAGCGCGAGAATATGCCGATAGCTCGGCGCGGGAAGTGGTGATGTTTAGTTCGATTATGCGTGCGCAGCTTTCATTGGCTTGGGTTATCGGCCCGCCGCTGTCGTTTATGTTAGCGCTGAATTATGGCTTTACGCTGATGTTCAGTATCGCCGCCGGTATTTTTGTCCTCAGTGCGCTGGTGGTGTGGTTTATTTTGCCCTCGGTGCAGCGAGCAGAGCCAGTAGTAGATGCGCCAGCGGTGGTGCAGGGCAGTTTGTTTGCCGATAAAGACGTTTTGTTGCTGTTTATTGCTTCAATGTTGATGTGGACCTGCAACACCATGTACATCATTGATATGCCTCTGTATATCACAGCAAGCTTGGGATTGCCTGAGCGGTTGGCTGGTCTGTTGATGGGGACTGCTGCCGGGTTGGAAATCCCTATTATGCTGCTGGCGGGTTACTCGGTCAGGCGTTTTGGTAAGCGCAAAATTATGCTGTTTGCGGTGCTGGCGGGTGTGCTGTTTTATACCGGATTGGTGTTATTCAAATTCAAAACTGCACTGATGCTATTGCAGATTTTTAATGCCATTTTTATTGGTATTGTCGCCGGGATTGGCATGCTCTATTTTCAGGATTTAATGCCAGGCAGAGCCGGGGCAGCAACCACGCTGTTTACCAATAGCATTTCCACTGGGGTGATTCTGGCTGGGGTTCTGCAAGGGGTATTGACCGAAACCTGGGGCCATAATTCGGTATATGTGGTGGCGATGGGATTAGCTATTCTGGCGTTAATCATCTGTGCACGGGTGAGAGAGGCATAGCGCCCGGTAGGGCGCTAAGGGTAATGACTAACCTATTTGGCAGCAATATTCCCCCAGCCTGAAGTGAGCAGGGGGAGAGTGGCAGTCGCGCTTTATTCGACCGGTTTTAATCGCGCAACAAAGTGGCGCAGAACCGGGGGTTCGTAGGTAAAGGTTAAGCCTTTGATATCATGAGCGCGTGACTTGAGCGAGATCAGGGCATCAGCGATGTAATCCATATGGTCGTTGGTGTAGACCCGGCGCGGGATAGTCAGACGCAGCAGTTCCAGCGGTGACGGTTTTTGTTTACCCGTTTCTGGATCTCGTCCCAACAGTAGCGAGCCAATTTCCACACTGCGGATACCCGCCTCCAGATACAGTGCGTTATTTAAGGCTTGGGCTGGGAATTGCTCCGCCGGAATATGTGGCAGCAGAATCTTGGCATCGACAAATACCGCGTGGCCGCCGGTAGGATACTGAATTGGAATCCCGCCCGCCCGCAGGCGTTCACCCAAATATTCGACTTGTCCGATGCGGTACTTCAGGAAGTCCTCGTTCATCCCTTCTTCCAGCCCGATAGCCAGCGCTTCCATATCACGGCCGGCTAAACCGCCATAGGTGACAAACCCTTCCATTGGCACACAACGGATGCGAACATCGTCAAACAGGTGTTCATCGGTACGGAAACAACACAGCCCGCCAATATTCACCATGGGATCTTTTTTGGCAGACATGGTTAACATATCACCATATTGGTACATCTCCAGAATGATCTCTTTGACCGACTTATCTGCGTAACCCGGCTCTCTTTGTTTGATAAACCAGGCATTCTCACAGAAGCGAGCCGAGTCGATCACTACTGGAATATTGTGCTGCTGAGCGATGCGATACACTTCACGCATATTGCTCATGGAAATAGGTTGGCCGCCGGAGCTATTACAGGTCACGGTGGTAATAATAGAAATTACGTTTTCTGCACCATGTTCAGCGATGGTTGCCTTTAACTGATCTAAATCGAAATCCCCTTTCCAGTCATAATACGTAACGGTATCAAAGGCTTTCGGCGTGACTACGTTAATTGCCTTCGCGCCGTTCATCTCAACATGGGCGGCAGTGGTATCAAAGTGGAAGTTGGAAATAAAGACCGGTTTCTTGCCACCACCGGTTTTTTGTTTTTTCGCAATCAGGCAAGGGAATAATATTTGCTCCGCGCCACGCCCCTGATGGGTTGGGATAGTAAATGGATAGCCAATCAGTTTCTTCACTTGGTCACACAAGTGATAGTAGTTACGCGAACCGGCATAGGCCTCATCGCCCATCATTAATCCGGCCCATTGGCGGTCACTCATCGCACCGGTGCCAGAGTCGGTGAGCAAATCAATATAGACATCTTCACTCGGCAGTAAGAATGGGTTATAGCCTGCCTCGATTAATGCTTTCTCACGATCTTCCCGATTGGTCATCCGAATATTTTCAACCATTTTAATACGGAAGGGCTCTGGGATACGTTTCATGGCTTATGACTCCAAATACCCTTGGAACTTGAAGTCGCAGCTAACGTCTCTGCAACGCCAATCATTTTGGGTATTTTTATTATTAATATTTAAAATGCAGTCATATTTTGGCGAGTGAAAATAGCCATTCGCATTACCAATGACGGCAACAAAATAAAGAGATGAGTTTTTTCAGCCTAAGCTGAATAAGCAATGGGGGAGTTAACGCGGGAAATCGTTGGCGAGGCGGTAATCTATATTAAACCAGGCTCGGCTATCGCCGGAGATGCGTGCTTCGTAACGCAGTATAATGCGTATCATAAGGCGCCCTCTAGGTGTGGATGGTGAATAATAGCATACCTTGGTTGAAAAAATAAAAAGTGACCGCCAGCACAAAATATAATCAAATAAATCAATATCAGAATAATTAATATCTAGTTAAAATAATGACTTGAGAATATATCATGTAACATATTGATTGATATGGGATTTGTTTTTGTGAATAATGAAAAAAGGAAGGGTGCGTTTTAAAATGGGATTTTTATCTATTTTGAATTGTTGGGTCAGGGCTTACCTGACACCAACAATATACTCACAAAATGAACTTAAAATAAATTAACGTAAAAATGCCGGTTGCTGTTTTTCATATGCAGAAATATTACTTTCATGCTGCAACGTCAGGCCAATACTGTCCAAACCATTAATCATACAATGGCGGCGGAAGCTGTCTATTTCAAAAGAATAACTATTGCCACCGGCATTCACTGTTTGCTGTTCCAAATCAACAATAAACTCGATGCCTTCATTATCGTTAACCAATTGGAATAAGGTATCGATATCTGCTTCGCTTAAGGTCACTGGTAATAATTGGTTATTAAACGAGTTACCGTAAAATATATCAGCGAAACTAGGGGCAATAACCACTTTGAAACCGAAGTCGGTCAATGCCCACGGCGCGTGTTCTCGTGAGGAGCCACAACCGAAATTCTCACGCGCTAACAAAATGGTTGCACCCAGATAGCGGGGTTGGTTCAGCACAAATTCAGGGTTTGGCACTTTGCCTGCGTCGTCGAGAAAACGCCAATCGTTAAATAAGTGTTGGCCAAAGCCAGTGCGCGTCACTTTTTGTAAAAATTGTTTTGGGATAATCGCGTCGGTATCGACGTTTGCCGCATCCAACGGAGCAACCAAACCCGTGTGTTGAGTAAATTTAGCCATAATGGTGTCTCCGGTTAGTGGGTAGCGGCTTCTAAGTCGCGAACATCAGCAAAATGACCACTGACAGCGGCGGCGGCGGCCATTGCCGGGCTAACCAAATGTGTGCGGCCACCACGGCCCTGACGGCCTTCAAAGTTACGGTTGCTGGTGGAGGCACAACGCTCTCCGGGTTCCAGACGGTCGTTGTTCATCGCCAAACACATGGAACAACCAGGCAAACGCCACTCAAAACCGGCCTCGATAAAGATCTTATCCAAACCTTCCGCTTCTGCCTGCGCTTTTACCGGGCCTGAGCCGGGTACCACAATAGCTTGCACGCCAGTCGCGACTTTACGACCTTGCGCCACCGCTGCTGCGGCACGCAAATCTTCAATGCGTGAGTTAGTGCAGGAACCGATAAAGACTTTATCAATGGCTACCTCGGTCAACTTAATGCCGGGGCGCAAATCCATATATGCCAACGCTTTTTCCGCCGAGGCACGTTCAACGGGATCACTGAAGGACTCAGGCGCAGGAATCATGTCATTAACCGCAATAACCTGGCCCGGGTTGGTGCCCCAAGTGACTTGTGGCGCGATGTCGGCGGCATCCAGGGTGACGATAGTGTCAAATTTAGCATCAGCATCAGATTTCAAGCTGCGCCAGTAGGCCACGCCTTGTTCCCACTGCTCGCCAGTTGGGGCGAACTGACGACCTTTCAGGTAGTCGAAAGTGGTGTCATCCGGGGCGACTAAACCGGCTTTAGCACCCATCTCGATCGCCATATTACATAATGTCATCCGGCCTTCCATGCTCAGCGCTGCAATCGCGCTGCCACAGAACTCCACAACATGGCCGGTGCCGCCCGCGCTGCCGGTTTTGCCGATAATCGCCAAGACGATGTCTTTGGCGGTAATCCCTGCACCGACAGTACCGTTAACTTCGATTTTCATGGTTTTGGCACGGCCCTGTTTCAGGGTCTGGGTTGCCAGCACATGCTCAACTTCTGAAGTGCCGATACCGAAGGCCAATGAGCCGAATGCACCATGGGTTGCGGTATGTGAGTCACCACAGACGATAGTCATGCCCGGTAAAGTCATACCTTGTTCAGGGCCAATCACATGGACGATGCCTTGGAACGGATGATTCAGGTCATATAAAGAGACACCGAACTCAGCACAGTTCTTAATCAGTTCCTGCATCTGGATCCGCGCCATTTCGCCGCTGGCATTGATATCTTTGGTCTGGGTTGAAACGTTGTGGTCCATCGTGGCAAAGGTTTTACCCGGCTGACGCACCGGACGACCCATGGCGCGCAAACCATCAAAGGCTTGCGGCGAAGTAACTTCATGCACCAGATGGCGGTCGATGTACAACAATGGGGTTTCATTTGGCGCTTCGTAAACGATGTGCGCATCGTACAATTTTTGATATAAGGTCTTGTTTTGATATAACGTTTCGCCCATTTTACACCCCCTCCATCACGAATTTAGCGATAATATCGCCCATTTCGTTGGTACCGATGGCTTTACCTTCGCCTGCCAAATCAGCCGTGCGATAGCCTTGTTCCAATGCCTGATTGATCGCATGCTCAATAGCATCGGCGGCATTGTCTTTACCTAAACTGAAACGCAACAGCAGAGTTAATGACAAAATCTGGGCAATTGGGTTGGCGATATTTTTGCCCGCGATATCGGGTGCGGAGCCACCTGCGGGTTCGTATAAACCGAAACCTTGTTCGTTCAGGCTGGCCGACGGCAACATCCCCATTGAACCCGTTATCATGGCGCACTCATCAGACAAAATATCGCCAAACAAGTTAGAACACAGCAATACATCAAACTGGGCAGGGTCTTTGATCAACTGCATGGTGGCGTTATCGATATACATATGGGACAACGCAACATCTGGGTAATCGGCCGCAATGGCAGTTACCACTTCACGCCACAGAATAGAGCTTTGCAACACATTGGCTTTATCAATAGAAGTAACTTTGCCACGACGTTTACGCGCAGATTCAAAGGCAATACGGGCAATACGTTCAATCTCAAAGCGATGATAAACTTCGGTATCAAAAGCACGCTCGTGCTGGCCTTGGCCTTCACGGCCTTTGGGTTGGCCGAAGTAGATACCGCCGGTTAATTCACGCACACACAGAATATCAAAACCTTTGGCAGCAATATCGCTGCGCAATGGGCAGAAGTCTTCTAACCCTTGATACAACCGCGCCGGGCGCAAGTTGCTGAATAATTTGAAGTGCTTGCGCAAAGGCAACAACGCACCACGCTCGGGTTGTTCAGCCGGTGGCAAATGTTCCCATTTCGGGCCGCCTACCGAGCCAAACAAGATAGCATCAGCCTGCTCACATCCGCTGACTGTCGCTGCCGGTAACGGGCTGCCGTGACGGTCGATGGCTGCACCACCTACATCATAAACGCTAGTTGAAATCTTGATGCCGAAACGTTGACGCACCGCATCCAATACTTTATTTGCCTGAGCCATTACTTCAGGGCCAATACCGTCTCCGGGCAAAACGGCAATATGATAAGTCTTAGTCATGTTCACACCATTTCCTGATTATTTTGTTGCAAGCGCTGCTTCTCAATCTCTACCTGATGAGCGCGCCAGATGTTATTTAATACGTGAACCAACGCTTTAGCGGATGACTCGACAATATCTGTTGCCAGACCCACGCCGTGGAAGCGGCGACCCTTATGATCAACCACGATATCAACCTGACCCAATGCGTCTTTACCCTGACCGTTGGCAGACAGTTGATATTTCACCAGTTCAATTTCATAACCGGTAATGCGATTGATGGCCTGATACACCGCATCAACCGGGCCATTACCTGTGGCCGCTTCTGATTTAATGTCTTCGCCACAGACCAATTTCACGGATGCTGTTGCCATTACGCTGGAACCCGACTGCACGCTGAAATAGTCTAAACGGTAGTGTTCCGGCTCTTCCTGTTGTTTATTAATGAAGGCTAACGCTTCTAAATCGTAATCAAATACCTGGCCCTTTTTATCTGCCAGCTTCAGGAATGCGTCGTACAAAGAGTCCAAATTGTAATCTTTATCCTGATAACCCATCTCTTCCATACGGTGTTTGACCGCCGCGCGACCAGAACGGGAGGTCAGGTTCAACTGCACTTCTTTCAAGCCAATGGATTGTGGTGTCATGATTTCGTAGTTTTCACGATTTTTCAGCACGCCATCCTGATGAATACCGGATGAGTGAGCGAAAGCATTACTGCCGACAATGGCTTTGTTAGCGGGTATTGGCATGTTGCATAACTTACTGACCAACTGGCTGGTGCGGTAAATCTCTTGATGATTGATATTGGTATGCACGCCCAACATCTTTTCACGCACTTTGATAGCCATGATCACTTCTTCCAGTGAACAGTTACCGGCGCGTTCGCCCAAACCATTAATCGTGCCTTCTACCTGACGCGCACCGGCTTGTACTGCGGTGATGGAGTTGGCAACGGACATGCCCAAATCGTCATGGCAATGCACCGAGATAATGGCTTTATCAATATTTGGCACCCGCTCATACAAGTCGGTGATAATTCCGCCGAATTGATAAGGAGTGGTGTAACCGACAGTATCAGGGATATTGATGGTAGTCGCGCCGGCATTAATCGCAGCTTCTACGATGCGGCACAGGTTATCAATAGGGGTACGGCCAGCATCTTCACAAGAGAATTCAACATCATTGGTATAGTTGCGAGCGCGTTTCACCGAGTGCACTGCCATCGCCAACACATCATCAAATGAGCGCTTTAATTTGGATTCGATATGTAAGGTGGATGTCGCCAAGAACACATGAATACGGAAGGCTTCAGCAATACGTAAAGCTTCGGCGGCGACATCAATATCTTTGTCTACACAGCGAGCCAGAGCACACACGCGGCTGTTTTTGACTTGCTGAGCGATGGTGCGCACTGACTCAAAATCGCCAGGGGAGGAAACCGGGAAACCGACTTCCATTACATCGACACCCATTCTTTCCAGTGCAAGCGCGATTTGCAGCTTCTCTTTAACACTCAGGCTGGCTTGCAATGCTTGTTCACCGTCGCGCAATGTTGTATCGAAAATAATGACTTGTTGGCTCATGGGTTGTTCCTTGTCGTGTTTACATTTGCGCTTAGCGGGTAAAAAAAAACCCGCGCATTTGCGCGGGCTTGTTAATCTTGATGACTGAATCAGTTCTGATTTCCGTCCACCAACATACCGCGCAAGTGAGATGCGTTAAGTAGTAGGCTTAGTAGGCGGGTTGAGTAGAACATAATTTTTCAGTTTCTCATGGGTTAAAATAGTGCGTTGCCTAAATTGATACGTGAATTTTGTGGTCATGTCAACTTTTGTTTAAAATGGCCAGTTCAACTGGTTGCACGGGTTATCAATTCCTTATAACGACACAAAAAACCTAAAAATTAAAAATATAGGATTTTTAATCTAAAAATAGATGCTGATGATTTTGTTTTATTTGGCATAGTCTTAATAATATGGATTATTGTGCTTTTTTGATATTTGGATCATAAATTCTCTAGCTAGAGAGGTGAACATCAGTTTTGGGACGTTATATTTAAGTCTCCCAGAGATGGAATGAGGTAAGTAAGAGTAATCCATAATTATAAATTCACAATAAGCCTTATTATCTTTCTATTATATATTTGTTGAATATAAATATTCATCACTCTAATAAATGCTATTATTTATTGGCTTTAGATGTTATGAATATGGCGTGAATTCATACTTAAGTGTGGTTAGATCTAATCCACTATTTAATATATTCATACTAATAAATAAGAACTAATAAGTTTCAATTGATGAATTTATTATTTATTAATGGCATAGTTGTCAACTATCCCATTTTGTGATGTGATCATCTTGTTGATTTTATTACTGGTGCTTATAATTTAATGGTTTGATATTCCTGATGTAAATTACTGTATGAGCATATATAAGATACTTTATGTGAATATCTTGTTCACGCACTTATCTATGGGCGTTATTGACTGAAAGGTAGGGAGGGAATTAATACTTTTGCATTTATACAAGGATGAGACTCATTTTACCTGACAAGAGTAATGATGAGAACATTGGCATCGTTAATAGTAAGAGAATAAAGATATTTTGAGGTATGTAAAAGTATCAGCAGGATTCTTCTATTAATCATGTCATCTGCATAAAGATCAGTGGAGTTAAGCATGCTTGAACACAACTTAGTAGCCGACGACCAAGTAACTAAAAAAGAAGGTAGTGATGTTCACTTAAGAAGTGTCGATCTCAATTTATTAACGGTTTTTGATGCGGTGATGCAAATGCATAATGTAACACGTGCAGCCCAGTCACTGGGGATGTCCCAGCCTGCGGTGAGTAACGCAGTCGCTCGCTTGAAAGTGATGTTTAATGATGAGCTGTTTGTTCGTTATGGCCGTGGTATCCAGCCTACCGCCAGGGCTCGTCAATTGTTTGGCCCGGTTAGACAAGCTCTGCAATTAGTTCAAAATGAGTTACCCGGTGCGGGCTTTGAAGCCAAAAAGAGTGGGCGAATCTTTAATCTATCTATTTGTAGCCCGTTAGATATTAGATTGACGGCACAAATAATAGAAAGTGTTAAGCAATTAGCGCCTAATGTTCAACTCATTATCAAATCCTATTTGAATGATAATATTGAGCATCAGTTACGTTATCAAGAGACCGAGTTTGTGATAGGTTATACCAAGTTTGAGCGCCCAGACTTCCATTATTTATCAATATCTAATGATGAGTCCGTTTTGGCGGTCTCAAAAAATCACCCCCGTATTGATAATTCAATTACGCAAGAACAGCTCCTTTCAGAGTCACACGCGGTAGTGTCATTGGATAAAGTAGGTTCTTTCAGTGAGCATTATTATGAATCAGAGATAAGTGCTCAAACTATTGTATATGAAAGTACCGATATGAATAGTGTGCTTAATATTGTATCCCAAACTTGCTTTGTGGCGATTGCTCCTCGCTGGCTTGTTCAAACATACAGTGAAGCACTTAATCTGAAACTTATCTCTTTACCTTGGAAGGAAACATGCCGCCCATGTTATCTCACGTGGCACGAATCTACTGATAGAGATAAAGGCCATCAGTGGATGAAAGAGTTACTCAGCCAATTGGATACTCCTGAGTAATTACTTTTGTTAACCCCTGCTGCTGGAATCATATTATTTTCAGTGGCAGGTAAAGGTAACAACTAAATTAAAACATGTTTTGTTTCCAGCCATTGGTCAGTTCAATACAACGTTATTGCCGTGTTTACCCCTCACTCTTATGGTTCTAAACGCTCTCTTTTTCATCAAAGTCAATTTCAGCTCACACTTCTACTCTGAATTTTGTTTGCCATAGCCAATAGAGCAGGTAGACTGCGCGAAAAAAAGTGAACACATGTAAGCTGAATGCCAATTAGTGGTAAGTTACAGTACACTTTAATGAATAATCAATACCCAATAGATTTCAAGGTGTAGCAAGGCGGTAAATGAAAGGCTCCCAATGAACGGACTCCGTCATGTGATTTGGATGAGCACCCGCCATCACACAGTAGCAACTTGGAAGACAGCAAGTATATAGCGAGCGGCGATGTTATGACCCACACATTAGAGCAATACCACCTTGTGCGCCGTCTGCGCCAACAAATCAGCCACCGTGCTGACCAGATAGCTTTGCGTGAATGGTCACCCGAGGGTGAAAAACAACTAAGCTGGCAGCAGGTTGACACGCATGTCACCCGGATTTCAGCAGCTTTGTTATCCCTCGGGGTTGCCATTCAGGAGCGTATTGGGATTTTTGCCAACAACAGTATGACTTGGTCGTTGGCGGATTTAGCTATTTTACAGTTGCGTGGCGTCAGCGTCCCACTGTATGCCACCAATACCAGCACTCAGGCTGCTTATGTGCTCAATGATGCCGATGTGCGTATTTTATTTGTCGGTGGACAGACACAATTTGATGTTGCTGCAACACTAAAGCCGCTGTGCCCGCAACTTGCCCAAATTATTGTATTAAACCCCGCAGTCGATTTGCGCGGTTGTGAATATGCCCAACACTTAGCTGATTTTGAGCAACAACCTGATGCGGTCCAACAGCACCTACTCACTACGCGTATAGATAGTTGCGACTTAAATGATTTATTCACACTGATTTATACCTCGGGTACCACGGGTGAACCTAAAGGTGTGATGCTGGATTACCGTAATATGGCAGCCCAGCTTTATTTGCACGATCAGCGCTTAACCCTGACAGCAGAGGATGTCTCTCTTAGTTTCCTGCCGTTATCCCATGTGTTTGAGCGGGCGTGGAGCTTCTATGTAATGCATACCGGCGCGCAAAATGTCTATATCAGCGACACTGATTGGGTGCGCTCGGCAATGCAGGCAGTAAAGCCGACAGTGATGTGTGCCGTCCCTCGTTTTTACGAGAAGGTATTCAGTGCCATCAATGACAAAGTTGCTCTGGCAAAATGGCATCGCCGGCTATTGTTTCGCTGGGCGGTAGGTCGGGGTGAGCGCAAATTCCAAAGCCTGCAACGTGGGGAAACATTATCATTGTTATCCGAACAGATGTACCAGTTGGCGGATCGTCTGGTGTTGAGGAAATTGCGAGGGGTGTTGGGGGGTAGAGTGCGCTTTTTACCGGCCGCCGGTGCTCGGTTAGATGACAATATCATCCTGTTTTTCCAGTCCATCGGTATCAACATTAAGTACGGCTATGGCATGACCGAAACCTGTGCCACCGTCTCTTGTTGGGAAGAGCACGACTTCCGGTTCGGCTCTATCGGTAAGCCATTACCGGGGATTGATGTGCGTTTGGGCGCAGAGAATGAAATTCAGGTACGTGGCCCGATTGTGATGCGTGGTTACTTTAATAAACCGCAACAGACGGCAGAGTCGTTCACCGAAGATGGTTGGCTCAAAACGGGGGATGCCGGGGCGTTGGATGCTCAGGGTAATTTGTTTATCACCGAACGGCTGAAAGATTTGATGAAAACCTCCGGCGGCAAATACATTGCGCCGCAAATGATTGAGGGCACACTCGGTCAGGATCGTTTCATTGAGCAGGTCGCGATTATTGCCGATACGCGCAAATTTGTCTCAGCGCTGATTGTGCCCTGTTTTGAATCACTTGAAGAGTATGCCCGTTCGATAAACCTGAAATACCATGACCGGTTAGAGTTGTTACGCCATAGCCATATTGTCGGTTTGTTTGAACAAAGACTGAAAGATATGCAAAAAGAGTTGGCGATGTTCGAGCAGGTTAAGCGCTTTACGTTGTTACCACAGGCATTCACCATGGAAACCGGTGAACTGACACCGACGATGAAATTGCGTCGCAAAATCATTCTCCAGCGTTATCAGAATGAAATTGATTCGATGTACCGTGATTAATCGATAGTGTTATTACGTTGCTGTCTGTTGTTAACAGGCAGCCGCTGTTTTTCTGAACGTTCAGCACTTTCGCCACCTGGCTCGGTATCGCCCCCTGTTTTTCTTCCTCCGATGCATAAAAATTATCAGCCTAATTAAGTTCTATGATTGGTCATCTTGGCGGTGTTTAAACTAAGGTCACTCCTTAACAGGCAGTGTTTTATGTTTGGAATGTAAGCAAAAACAGAGCACGACCAACAGAATTGTCTTTAGCGCAGCGAATTGCCATTTGCCTGCCAGAAAATCTGACGTTATGTTAATAAGTTGGTTACGTTAAAAATAATAAATATAGGAATCAGGGCGTAGTGCCTTTCCTACAGGATCCCGTGGAAATGACTTCCCGTTATCCAATGAGCAAACAAAGCCTGGAGGCAAAACCCATGGAGATGTTGTCAGGAGCCGAGATGGTTGTCCGGTCGTTAATCGACCAGGGCGTGAAGCATGTATTCGGTTATCCCGGCGGGGCCGTACTTGATATCTACGATGCCCTGCATACGGTCGGCGGCATCGATCACGTGCTGGTACGCCATGAACAAGGCGCGGTTCACATGGCCGATGGTTATGCTCGGGCAACCGGTGAGGTTGGCGTGGTGCTAGTCACTTCCGGCCCTGGGGCGACCAATGCCATTACCGGTATTGCTACCGCGTATATGGATTCTGTACCGATGGTGGTGCTTTCCGGTCAGGTACCTAGCTCATTGATAGGTTACGATGCTTTTCAGGAATGTGACATGGTGGGGATCTCCCGCCCAGTGGTGAAACACAGTTTTCTGGTGAAGCGCACTGAAGATATTCCAATGGTACTGAAAAAAGCCTTCTATCTGGCATCGACTGGCCGCCCAGGTCCGGTCGTTATCGATTTGCCAAAAGATATCGTTGGCCCTGCGGTAAAAATGCCTTACGCCTACCCGGATCAGGTTAGCTTGCGCTCTTATAACCCCACGGTACAAGGCCATCGTGGGCAGATTAAACGCGCGCTGCAAACTATTCTGACGGCTAAAAAACCCATCATGTATGTCGGCGGTGGGGCGATTAATTCTGCCTGCCACGAAGAGCTGCTAGCTCTTGCTGAGCAACTGAATTTGCCGGTGACCAGCTCTTTGATGGGGCTGGGGAGCTTCCCGGGCACTCATCGCCAAAGCGTGGGTATGTTGGGGATGCACGGGACATTCGAAGCCAATATGGCGATGCACAATACGGATCTGATTTTTGCCGTTGGCGTGCGCTTTGATGACCGAACCACCAATAATCTGGCGAAATACTGTCCGAATGCCACTGTGGTACACATTGATATCGACCCGACTTCAATTTCGAAAACCGTAAATGCCGATATTCCGATTGTTGGTGATGCCAAACAAGTCTTAGTACAGATGCTGGAGCTGCTGTCTCAGATTGATTGCACACAAGATTGCGATAGTTTACGTGATTGGTGGCAATCCATCGAACAATGGCGTGCCCGTAATTGTCTGAGTTACAACAAAGACAGTGGAAAAATCAAGCCGCAGGCAGTGATCGAAACCCTACATCGCCTCACCAGCGGTGATGCTTATGTCACATCTGATGTCGGTCAACACCAGATGTTCGCCGCACTTTATTATCCGTTTGATAAACCACGCCGTTGGATTAACTCAGGAGGCCTTGGGACGATGGGCTTTGGACTGCCGGCAGCGCTTGGCGTTAAACTGGCGTTACCAGACGAAACGGTAGTTTGCGTTACCGGTGATGGTAGCATCCAGATGAATATTCAGGAGTTATCTACTGCACTGCAATATAACTTGCCAGTGCTCGTGCTGAACCTGAACAACCGCTATCTCGGCATGGTGAAACAGTGGCAGGATATGATCTACTCTGGCCGCCACTCACAGTCTTATATGGATTCGCTGCCTGACTTCGTCAAATTGGCTGAAGCCTATGGTCATATTGGTGTTTCCATCCGCACGCCGGATGAGTTGGAAAGCAAACTGGCTGATGCCCTGACACAATTATCCGAGACCAAGCGTTTGGTATTTGTAGATGTGACGGTTGATGAAACGGAGCATGTTTACCCGATGCAGATTCGTGGTGGTGGCATGGACGAAATGTGGCTTAGCAAAACGGAGAGGACATAATTATGCGCCGCCGGATTTTATCAGTTCTACTGGAAAACGAATCAGGTGCCCTCTCAAGAGTGGTGGGCCTGTTTTCTCAACGTGGTTATAACATTGAGAGTTTAACGGTTGCGCCGACCGACGATCCTACACTTTCCCGCATGACGATTCAGACTGTAGGTGATGCCAAAGTTCTGGAGCAGATAGAAAAACAGCTACATAAATTGGTGGATGTACTGCGCGTCAGTGAGCTGGTTTCTGGCTCGCATGTTGAACGTGAGATTATGCTGGTAAAGTTGCAGGCCAGTGGTTACGGGCGTGAGGAAGTGAAACGATGTGCGGAAATATTCCGTGGGCAAATTGTGGATGTTACCGCCACGCTCTACACCGTCCAACTGGCGGGCACCAGTGATAAACTGGATGCATTCCTCAATGCGGTGCGGGAAGTGGCAGAAATTGTTGAAGTTGCCCGCTCAGGCATTGTTGGTGTGTCACGCGGTGACAAGATTATGCGTTAATGAAACTTATTAACACTGACTAATCTCCAATAATCAGGCTCGGCAGGTGTGTCGGGCTTTTTTTTTCTTATTTTTTAACCGAGATAGCGTTATAGGGCGGTTAAAGCGGTTGCTCAATAGTGAGTTCTGCGGTTAGATCTACGTTGTGCTATATCCGTAGTTAAACTATGTCTATAAATCGTGTGTTTTAGCCTGTAACACTGCGGTTTATTGGCGTATTGAGAAATGCTGGGATATTTAGCTCTGGCAGACATCATGCCTTTCATCACTTTATTGGGTTTATAAGGGGTTAATGTGAAACTGGATGAAATCGCGCGTCTTGCGGGCGTTTCGCGTACAACGGCCAGTTATGTCATTAATGGCAAAGCGAAACAGTACCGAGTCAGCGATAAAACAGTAGACAAAGTTATGGCGGTTGTCAGGGAACATAACTATCACCCAAATGCTGTTGCGGCAGGATTGCGCGCGGGCAGAACCCGCTCCATCGGTTTGGTGATCCCGGATCTTGAGAATACCAGCTATACCCGCATTGCAAATTATCTGGAACGCCAGGCGCGCCAGCGCGGTTATCAACTGTTGATAGCCTGCTCGGAAGATCAACCAGATAACGAGATGCGTTGTATCGAACACCTGTTACAGCGTCAGGTTGATGCCATTATCGTTTCTACCGCATTGCCCCCTGAGCACCCTTTTTACCAGCGCTGGGCTAATGATCCATTGCCAATAATTGCATTGGATCGGGCGCTAGATCGGGAGCATTTCATTAGCGTCGTCGGCGCGGATCAAGAAGATGCACTGATGTTGGCACAAGAACTGCGTGCCTTCCCGGCGGAATCTGTATTGTATTTAGGCGCGCTGCCGGAACTGTCAGTCAGTTTCTTGCGTGAGATGGGATTCCGTGAGGCGTGGAAAGATGATCCACGTAAAGTCGATTACCTGTATGCCAATAGCTACGAGCGCGAAGCTGCCGGTGTGCTGTTTGCGCAGTGGCTTAAGACCCACCCAATGCCACAGGCGTTGTTTACCACCTCATTCCAGCTACTACAGGGCGTTATGGATGTTACCTTAAAGCAAAGTGGGCGTTTACCCAGTAATCTGGCGATTGCTACTTTTGGTGATAACGAGTTGCTGGACTTCCTTGAGTGCCCAGTACTGGCGGTGGCACAGCGTCATCGCGATGTTGCCGAGCGCGTACTGGAGCTGGTATTAGCCAGTCTGGATGAACCGCATAAACCGAAACCGGGTTTAACCCGTATTCGCCGCAATTTGTTCCGCCGTGGCAGTTTGAGCCGCAAGTAACCGAGTAATAAACATTTCGGTTAGGACGCTTAATACCCAATAGATTTTATGGTGCAGGAGGCGGCAGCGGCCTCAACGAGGTGAGGCCCATGGATGGGCCGAGTAGTGAGCACAGCCAACACACCTGCACCATGAAAGATGGCGGGTATTCAAATATAGCCCGCCACGCGGAACAATCGACGGCAATATTCCAGGAAATAGCCGTAAGCCACACCCATCGCCATTGAAACCAACGCGTTACTGGTAACCGCTGTAGTGATTTGCTCTAAATCAGCCCCGACCGACCACAAAATTATGGCATAAACTGGAGACTGGAAGCTGACATAGGCCAGTAAGTCTGCCAGATTCCTTGCCCAAAAATACTTGCCGGCATGATGACGCGCAAAGCGGATAAAAGCATCCCGATACACCCCATAAGGCCAGGCAATAAGGATATTGACCGGTATTGAAACCAGGCGAGAAGAAAGAGACTGCTGGAAGGTCATTCCCGAGATCACGATTTCAATTATCATGCCGATGACAAAACAATACACTACCAGTGCAAAAGTATCGGCTGCGGCACTACGCAGACGGGACCCAGTTGAAAACATTGTCATTAACTCCCTACTTGGGGGAAAAATCTGCCAAAACGCCAATTGATGAGATTATTGGCAGTGTTTATATATTGCTAATCATTTTAATGGCAGGTGATTGTATTGCTTTTTTGCTTTTAATGTAGTTTACAGTGCTATTGTTTGTAATATAACCAGCTCAAAATTTTTATTTTTAACATTTGGCTGATTTTTATACTTTGTACTGTGAGGAATTGAGCTTTTGGTGGTTTTTTAAATGGTAAGGTATCTTGTTTTACTTTAAAAACAGATAGTTGTGTTTCTCCGTTATCAGCAGAGGGGGGCCGGCAAAGGTCAGTCAAATTTAAAATAATGAGTGAGACAAAAACTAAATCATTCAATTTTGCTAATTTAAGATTTATCTGTCTGAAGGCATTCATATTTCAGTGATACTCGGAAATAGACACCAATAATTTATTTCAAAATAGATTAATCCCCGTCGGTTAATTGAAGTAAAATGTCGCGCCAGTAACACTTGTTGTTCTCAAGGTTATTATTGTGTTGCTGTGGGTTTTGCCGTCGATTACCGCTATTTTTCCTTAGGAGACGCCAGCGGCAGCGGGTTTTGTGCTCAGGCTGTTTATTTTTAGACCGTACAATTTTCATACTAAAAATGAGACATTCCTTGCAGAAGGAAATAATGAGACAATTAATCGACAATTAATTATTTATTTAAGTAGCTGGAATTACTGGCGGAAAAATAGCCCGTTTATCATGACGTTAATTTCTATTACAACCACTAAAATAGCCCCTTCTACGAGATATATCTCAAAAACGGCCCATAAATATTGTCAAAGCGCATCGGCTCTGGCTTGACAAGGTTTTCATACCATCCGTAAACTCTTTAATGTGGGGATTTGTGGGGTAAAGTGGCGAATTGGGTCATGAAGGGGTAACTCAGTCATGTTTCGTGGTGCAACGATGGTTAACCTCGACAGTAAAGGGCGGCTTGCCGTACCTACCCGTTATCGGGATTTACTGAATGAGGAATCGCAGGGCCAGATGGTCTGTACCATAGACCTTCACCAACCATGCCTGTTGCTTTATCCACTCCCTGAATGGGAAATCATTGAACAAAAATTATCCCGTCTGTCGAGCATGAATCCGGCTGAACGTCGGGTTCAGCGTTTGCTGTTAGGGCACGCCAGTGAATGTCAGATGGATGGTGCTGGGCGCTTACTGATCGCAGGAACACTGCGACAGCATGCCGGGCTGAATAAAGAAGTGATGCTGGTTGGGCAGTTCAACAAGTTTGAACTGTGGGATGAACAGACCTGGTATCAACAAGTCAAGGATGACATCGACGCAGAACAGTCCACTCAGGAACCATTGTCTGAGCGGCTACAGGACTTATCGCTATAAGCATGGTAGATAACAACAAAATTGTAGATAACAACTACAAGCATACAAGCGTATTGCTGGATGAGGCGGTAAATGGCCTGAACATCTGCGATAACGGCATCTATATTGACGGAACTTTTGGCCGTGGTGGCCATTCGCGTCTGATTCTGTCCCAGCTTGGGCCAGAAGGGCGTCTGATTGCAATTGACCGTGACCCACAAGCTATCGAAGCGGCAAAATCTATTACAGATCCGCGTTTCTCTATCGTACACGGTCCTTTTTCCGAGTTAGCACATTATGTGCGAGAGCTGGACTTAGTGGGCCGGATTGACGGTGTATTGCTGGATCTCGGGGTTTCATCACCACAGTTGGATGACCCTGAGCGTGGTTTCTCTTTCATGCGTGACGGGCCGTTGGATATGCGCATGGACCCCTCCCGTGGATTATCAGCTGCTGAATGGTTGATGAAAGCCAGCGCTGATGATATCGCGTGGGTGCTGAAAACCTTTGGTGAAGAGCGTTTTGCCAAGCGTCTGGCCAAAGCCATTGTTGAGCGCAACCTTACTCAACCGATGACTCGTACCAAAGAGCTGGCGGATTTGATTGCCAACGCCAGCCCATTTCGCGAAAAGCACAAACATCCTGCTACCCGTAGCTTCCAGGCTATTCGTATCTATATCAATAGTGAGTTGGAAGAGATTGAGCGCGCACTTGATGGCGCACTTGAAGTCCTGGCCCCTGCGGGCCGTTTGTCAGTAATTAGCTTCCACTCTCTTGAAGATCGTATTGTTAAAAACTTTATTCGTCATCACAGCCGTGGACCACAGGTGCCGGCGGGGTTGCCATTGACGGAAGCGCAGTTGCGCAGCATGGGTGGGCGCACATTGAAATCGGTTGGCAAGATGATGCCTCCAGATGCTGAAGTGGCTGAAAACCCACGGGCACGAAGCTCGGTATTGCGTTTTGCCGAGAGGATTAAAGAGTGATAGGCAGCGAACGCCACGGTTTAGTTGGGGTCATCGGCGGTGATTTAATCCGCAATGCGAAGATCCCGTTGATTTTACTGATCGCGGTGTTGGTATCTGCTGTTTTCGTGGTAACCACCGCCCACCGTACACGCTTGTTGACCGCAGAGCGTGAGCAGTTGGTGCTGGAGCGGGACGCGCTCGATATCGAGTGGCGTAACCTGATTCTGGAAGAGAATGCGTTGGGTGACCACAGTCGTGTGGAAAGTATCGCGACTGACAAATTGAAAATGCAACATGTTGATCCATCACAAGAAAATATTGTGGTTAAACAATAAATTTCTCCAATAAATAAAGGAATGAGTCGCCACCATGACGCCTAGCAGCCAAGGTAACGGATGAAAGCAACGCGCCCCGGGAAGTTAAAGCGCCAGGAAGAACAAGCCAGCTTTATTAGCTGGCGTTTTGCGTTGCTGTGCGGCTGTATTTTATTGGCATTGGTCGGTTTGATGTTACGTACTGCATACCTGCAAGTGATTAACCCTGACAGACTGGTGCGTGAGGGTGATATGCGCTCGTTACGGGTACAGGAAGTGCCGACAGCCCGTGGCATGATCAGTGACCGTTCAGGCCGCCCGTTGGCGGTTAGCGTGCCGGTTAATGCGGTTTGGGCAGATCCGAAAGAGCTGACCGAGCGCGGGGGTATTACGTTAGATACTCGCTGGAAAGCGCTATCGGATGCACTGGAAATCCCACTGGATCAATTGGCGGCCCGGATTAATGCTAACCCGAAGGGACGTTTCGTGTATCTGGCGCGTCAGGTTAATCCCGCGATTGGCGACTATATCCATAAACTGAAACTCCCCGGTATCTATTTGCGCCAGGAATCACGCCGTTACTATCCGGCAGGCCAAGTGATGGCACACATTATCGGTGTGACCAACATCGATAGCCAAGGTATCGAAGGGGTTGAGAAAAGCTTTGACCGTTGGCTTACCGGGCAACCGGGTGAACGTACGGTACGTAAAGACCGCTATGGCCGTGTCATTGAGGATATCTCTTCTGTCGATAGTCAGGCAGCACATAATCTGGTGTTGAGTGTTGATGAGCGTTTACAGGCGCTGGTGTATCGCGAATTGAACAATGCGGTGGCATTCAACAAAGCAGAATCAGGCACTGCGGTGCTGGTAGATGTGAGTACCGGCGAAGTATTAGCCATGGCGAATAGCCCGTCTTATAACCCGAATAACCTGACCGGAACGCCGAAAGATGCTATGCGTAACCGGGCGATAACCGATATTTTTGAACCCGGCTCCACAGTGAAGCCCATGGTAGTGATGACGGCATTGCAGCATGGCGTTGTGAAAGAAAACAGTGTGCTGAACACCTTGCCGTACTTTGTTAACGGTCACCAGATTAAAGACGTGGCCCGTTATGCAGAACTATCTGTGACCGGGATCTTGCAGAAGTCGAGTAACGTCGGCGTTTCTAAGCTGGCGTTAGCGATGCCATCCTCAGCGTTAGTAGATACTTACTCACGGTTTGGGTTTGGGAAAGCGACCAATTTGGGGTTGGTCGGAGAAAGCAGTGGCTTATATCCTAAAAAACAACGGTGGTCTGACATAGAGAGGGCCACCTTCTCTTTCGGCTACGGGCTAATGGTAACACCGTTACAACTAGCGCGAGTCTATGCAACCATCGGCAGCATGGGGATTTATCGCCCGCTGTCGATCACTAAAGTTGACCCGCCAGTGGCCGGTGAACGCGTTTTCCCAGAACCGTTGGTTCGTACCGTGGTTCATATGATGGAAAGCGTGGCATTACCTGGCGGCGGGGGCACCAAAGCCGCCATTAAAGGCTACCGTATTGCCATTAAAACCGGTACCGCCAAGAAAGTTGGCCCGGACGGTAAATATATGGACCGATACCTCGCTTACACCGCCGGCGTAGCGCCCGCGAGTAACCCTCGATTTGCTCTGGTTGTGGTCATCAATGACCCGCAGGCAGGGAAATATTACGGTGGTGCGGTTTCTGCACCGGTGTTCGGTGCCATCATGGGCGGCGTCCTGCGTACCATGAACATTGAGCCAGATGCGTTACCCACCGGTGATAAAAGCGAATTAGTGATTAATACAAAAGAGGGTTCAGGTGGCAGATCGTAACTTGCGCGACTTACTCGCTCCTTGGGGGCTAGACGTCCCGGAGCGGGCGCTACGGGAAATGACATTAGACAGCCGTGTTGCCGCTGCCGGGGATTTGTTTGTCGCCATTGTCGGCCACCAGACGGACGGGCGTCGCTATATCCCGCAAGCCATTGCACAAGGTGTTGCGGCAGTGGTCGCTGAAGCCGATGGTGTAGCGCCGGATGCCAGTGTGGTAGAGATGCACGGCATTCCTGTTATTTATTTGCGTAATTTGAATCAACATTTATCCAAGCTGGCGGGGCAATTCTACCATCAGCCGGGTACAGCATTACGTTTGGTCGGTGTGACGGGGACCAACGGCAAAACCACCACCACCCAACTACTGGCACAATGGAGTCAGGCACTGGGGGAAACCAGCGCGGTAATGGGTACAGTTGGCAATGGTCTGTTAGGGCAAGTGATTCCGACGGAAAATACCACCGGTTCAGCGGTTGATATTCAACATTTACTGCGCAATTTGGTTGAGCAAGGGGCTACTTTTGCGGCGATGGAAGTTTCTTCCCACGGTTTGATTCAAAACCGCGTAGCCGCATTGCCATTTGCTGCCGCCGTGTTCACTAACTTAAGCCGCGATCATCTGGATTATCACGGCAATATGGCGAGTTACGAGGCGGCAAAATGGTTGCTGTTCTCCACCCATCAATCCGAACACAAAATTATCAATGCTGATGACGAAGTCGGTCGCCGCTGGTTAGGGCAGTTGCCGCAAGCAGTCGCTGTCAGCATGGAAGACCAGGTTCCTACGGGCTGGAATGGCCCGTGGTTATCGGCGAGTAACGTTGATTATCACGATAACGGTGCCAGCATCAGTTTTGACTCAAGCTGGGGCGAAGGCCAATTAGAAAGCCGTCTGATGGGGGCGTTTAACGTCAGTAATCTGCTGGTGGCACTGTCAACCCTCCTTTCTCTGGGGTATCCGTTAGCACAATTATTAGCAACAGCACCAAGCCTGCAACCGGTGTGCGGGCGTATGGAAGTGTTTAACGCGCCCGGTAAGCCGACGGTGGTCGTGGATTATGCCCACACCCCGGATGCCTTGGAAAAGGCCCTGGCTGCGGCCCGCTTACACTGTAAAGGCCAGTTGTGGTGTGTGTTTGGTTGCGGTGGTGATCGTGACAAAGGTAAACGCCCACTTATGGGCGGTATCGCAGAACAACTGGCGGATCGGGTGGTCATCACCGACGATAACCCGCGCAGTGAAGAGCCGCAGGCTATCGTGGCGGATATTCTCAGTGGCTTGCTGGATGCCGGGCATGCATTGGCAATTCATGGCCGTGCTGAAGCGGTGACCAGTGCCATTATGCAAGCCAAAGAAGAAGATGTCGTGCTGGTGGCGGGTAAAGGACATGAAGATTACCAATTAGTGGGTAATCGCCGCCTGGATTATTCAGACAGAGTTACCGTCGCCCGTTTATTGGGGGTGATGGCATGATTAAGGTCTCACTGCATTTCCTGTCTACGCTGCTTAATGCTGAATATATTGGCAGTGAAAACGTCGACATCACCGAAGTGACCATTGATACCCGTAAGGTCACACCGGGGTGTTTGTTCGTGGCGCTGAAAGGCGAGCGTTTTGATGGGCATGATTTTGCAGAAGATGCTGTTGCCGCAGGTGCAGGCGCTTTGCTGGTAAGTAAACGCTTACTGGTGGGAGCCCCTCAGTTAGTGGTCAAAGACACTCGTCTGGCACTGGGGCAATTTGCTGCGTGGGTGCGTGAGCAAGTGCCTGCTCGGGTGGTGGCTTTAACCGGCTCATCCGGTAAAACCTCGGTAAAAGAAATGGTTGCCGCCATTTTGCGTCAATGCGGCAATGTGCTGTATACCGCCGGTAACTTCAATAACGATATTGGGGTGCCACTGACTTTACTGCGTTTGACGCCTGAACATGATTTTGCCGTGATTGAGTTGGGTGCTAATCATGTGGGCGAAATCGCCTACACCACGGATTTAAGCCGCCCTGAAAGTGCTTTGGTTAATAATTTAGCGGCCGCTCATCTGGAAGGTTTTGGTTCACTGGCAGGGGTGGCGAAGGCCAAAGGTGAAATTTTTGCCGGGTTGCCTGCTAACGGGACGGCAATTATTAATGCTGACAGCAATGACTGGCCGCATTGGCAGGAAATGCTGCACAACAAGCGCGTTTGGTATTTTTCACCTCGCGGCGCAGAAGATATCGATTTCTATGCCAGTGATGTGCGTATTACACCACAGGCGACACATTTTACCCTGCATTCGCCATTTGGCACTATAGCCATCGAATTACCACTGCCGGGGCGGCACAATATTGCTAACGCCTTGGCTGCAACGGCGTTAGCCATGTCGGTTGGCGCTGATTTAGCTGCCGTCCGCCAAGGGCTGGCACAATTACAAGCTGTACCGGGCCGTTTATTCCCGATTCAATTATCGGCAGGTAAATTGCTGCTCGATGACTCCTACAACGCCAACGTCGGTTCTATGACTGCCGCGGCCCAAGTGTTGGCAGATATGCCCGGCTACTGTGTGTTGGTGGTGGGGGATATGGCCGAATTGGGTGATACCGCTGTGGATTGTCATCGCCAGGTGGGTGAGGCGGCCAGACAGGCGGGAGTCGATAAAGTGCTGAGTGTTGGCACATTGAGTCAAACACTGAGTGATGCGAGCGGCAACGGCGAACATTTTCAGGATAAGAACACATTGGCAGCCCGTGTGAGTGAATTGCTGCTCGAACATCCGGTTATCACCGTTTTAATTAAAGGTTCACGTAGCGCCGCCATGGAAAATGTCGTGCGTGCGTTACAGGAGAATGCATCATGTTAGTTTGGTTGGCTGAATACTTAGTAAAATTTTACTCGGGCTTTAACGTCTTTTCCTATTTGACGTTCCGAGCCATTGTCAGTCTGTTGACGGCACTGTTTATTTCTTTGTGGATGGGGCCGCACCTGATTGCTTATTTGCAGAAATTGCAGATTGGTCAGGTAGTCCGTAACGATGGGCCAGAGTCACATTTCAGTAAACGCGGCACGCCAACCATGGGCGGCCTGATGATTTTGTTCTCTATCACCATTTCGGTGCTGATGTGGGCTTACCCTTCCAATCCATATGTCTGGTGTGTGCTATTCATTCTTGTGGGTTATGGCATCGTCGGTTTTATCGATGATTACCGCAAAGTGGTGCGTAAGAACACCAAAGGTTTGATCGCCCGCTGGAAGTATTTCTGGCAGTCAGTGATTGCACTGGCGGCAGCATTCGCCATGTACAGCATCGGTAAAGACACTGCGGCTACCGAGCTGGTGGTGCCATTTTTCAAAGACGTCATGCCGCAACTGGGTTTGATGTATATCTTGCTGGCTTACTTTGTGATTGTCGGTACCAGTAACGCGGTGAACCTGACTGACGGATTGGATGGTTTAGCTATCATGCCGACCGTGTTTGTCGCCGGTGGTTTTGCATTGGTTGCCTGGGCGACCGGTAACGTGAACTTCGCCGCATACCTGCACATTCCTTATCTGCGCCATGCCGGTGAACTGGTGATTGTCTGTACCGCGATTGTCGGTGCCGGGTTGGGCTTCTTATGGTTTAACACCTATCCGGCACAGGTCTTTATGGGTGATGTCGGCTCGTTGGCCTTGGGCGGTGCGTTAGGCACTATCGCGGTGTTACTGCGCCAAGAGTTCTTATTAGTGATTATGGGCGGAGTATTCGTGGTTGAAACGCTGTCGGTAATCCTACAGGTAGGTTCCTTTAAGTTGCGTGGGCAGCGTATTTTCCGCATGGCCCCGATTCATCATCACTACGAACTTAAAGGCTGGCCAGAACCACGGGTTATCGTGCGTTTCTGGATTATTTCGCTGATGCTGGTGCTGATTGGCCTAGCGACGCTGAAGGTAAGGTAATTATGGCTGATTATCAGGGTAAAAAAGTCGTCATTATCGGGCTGGGGCTAACCGGCCTTTCCTGCGTTGATTTCTTTATGGCGCGTGGTGTTACGCCGCGTGTGATGGATACCCGTATTAATCCGCCAGGCCTGGATAAATTGCCTGAAAGCGTTGAGCGCCATGTCGGCGACCTTAATCAACAGTGGTTATTAGATGCAGATTTGATTGTGGCCAGCCCAGGCATCGCGCTGGCACATCCTGCATTGAGTGACGCCGCCGAGGCCGGTGTCGAGATTGTCGGCGATATCGAGCTGTTCTGCCGTGAGAATCAGGCACCTGTAGTGGCGATTACCGGCTCTAACGGTAAAAGCACGGTGACCACGCTGGTGGGCGAGATGGCTAAAGCGGCGGGCTGGCAGGTAGGCGTCGGTGGCAATATTGGTGTTCCGGCACTGACGTTATTGAAACAAGAAAACCAACTGGTGGTACTAGAGCTGTCGAGCTTCCAGTTGGAAACTACCTCAAGCTTGCATGCCAGTGCGGCCACCATCTTGAACGTAACAGAAGATCATACCGACCGTTATCCGTTCGGTTTGCAGCAATATCGCGCAGCTAAACTGCGAGTTTATGAAAACGCTAAAGTCTGTGTTGTGAATGCCGATGACGCGCTTACCATGCCGGTGCGTGGCGCTGATAGCCGCTGTATTAGCTTTGGTGTGGATGTGGGTGACTACCATCTGAATAAGCAGCAGGGAGAAATCTGGCTGCGGGTTCGGGGTGAAAAAGTCTTGAATACCCGCGAAATGAAATTGACCGGTCGCCATAACTATACCAATGCGTTGGCAGCACTGGCGCTGGCTGATGCCGTAGGGATTCCCCGTTCGTCAAGTTTGAAAGCATTGACCACATTTACCGGCTTATCACACCGCTTCCAACTGGTGTTTGAGCACAACGGCGTGCGTTGGATTAATGACTCTAAAGCAACCAATGTGGGCAGTACGGAAGCGGCGTTGGATGGCATACAGGTTGAAGGCACCTTGCATCTATTGCTGGGAGGCGACGGTAAATCCGCTGATTTCTCTGGGTTGACGCGTTTTCTACAAGGCGACCATATCAAAATTTACTGCTTTGGCCGTGATGGTGAGCAACTGGCTGAACTGCGCCCTGAGGTCTCTCAGCTTACCGAGACGATGGAACAGGCCATGGTACTGCTGGCGCAGAGACTGGCTCCGGGGGATATGGTGTTGCTGTCTCCTGCTTGCGCCAGTTTGGACCAATTCCGCAGTTTTGAACAACGTGGTGATGAGTTTGCTCGCCTGGCAGAGGAGTTGGGCTGATGCGCATGCCGGGGCTGGGGCTGTTTAATACCGTAAAACATTTTGTGATGGGATCGCGCGAAAGCGACACCACCAGCATGGTGCTTTACGACAGAACCTTGCTGTGGCTGACATTCGGTTTGGCGATTATCGGTTTTGTGATGGTGACATCGGCATCAATGCCGATTGGTCAGCGTCTGGCTAGTGATCCCTTCTTATTTGCCAAACGTGATGCTCTCTATCTGGCACTGGCATTGGGTTTGTCGCTAGTGACATTACGTATCCCGATGGAGGTTTGGCAGCGCTATAGCAATATTATGTTGCTGATTTCGATAGTAATGTTGCTGGTAGTGTTGGTGGTGGGTAGCTCGGTAAACGGGGCATCACGCTGGATTTCATTGGGGCCGCTGCGTATTCAGCCAGCGGAATTATCCAAGCTGTCACTGTTTTGTTATCTGGCCAGCTATCTGGTGCGTAAGGTTGAAGAGGTTCGCAGTAATTTCTGGGGCTTCTGTAAACCGATGGGGGTCATGGTTATTCTGGCGGTGTTACTGCTGGCACAGCCTGATCTAGGCACGGTGGTGGTGCTGTTTATTACCACGCTGGCGATGCTGTTTCTGGCTGGCGCGAAAATGTGGCAGTTTTTGGCGATTATCGGCTCTGGTGTGTTTGCGGTTTGTCTGCTGATTGTTGCTGAACCCTACCGTATGCGCCGTGTGACATCCTTCTGGAATCCATGGGCGGATCCGTTCGGTAGTGGTTATCAGTTAACCCAGTCGCTGATGGCTTTTGGCCGTGGTGAATTCTGGGGGCAAGGCTTAGGTAACTCAGTGCAGAAACTGGAGTATTTACCGGAAGCACATACCGACTTTATTTTCTCGATTTTAGGCGAGGAACTGGGGTATTTCGGTGTGGTTCTGGCACTGTTAATGGTATTCTTCGTCGCTTTTCGTGCTATGTCCATCGGCCGTCGCGCGTTGGAGATAGATCAGCGATTTTCTGGCTTTTTGGCTTGCTCAATCGGCGTCTGGTTCAGTTTTCAGGCACTGGTTAACGTTGGGGCTGCTGCCGGAATGTTGCCGACTAAAGGGTTGACCTTACCACTGATCAGTTACGGTGGTTCGAGCTTGATTATTATGTCAACGGCAATTGTGCTGTTGCTACGCATTGATTTTGAAACACGCCTGGCAAAAGCCCAGGCGTTTGTAAGGAGTGCCCGATGAGTGGCAAGACCAAGCGTTTAATGGTGATGGCTGGTGGCACCGGGGGGCATGTCTTCCCCGGATTGGCCGTGGCACATCATCTGATGGCGCAAGGCTGGCAGGTGCGTTGGCTCGGCACCGCAGACCGAATGGAAGCGTCATTGGTACCCCAAAATGGCATTGAGATTGATTTCATCCAGATTTCTGGTCTACGCGGCAAGGGGCTAATGGCGCAACTGATGGCACCAGTGCGGATTTATCGTGCGGTGCGTCAGGCCAAGAAAATCATGCGTGACTACCAGCCGGACGTGGTGCTAGGCATGGGCGGTTATGTTTCCGGTCCCGGTGGTTTGGCGGCATGGCTGTGCGGTATTCCAGTGGTGTTGCATGAGCAAAATGGCATTGCCGGTTTGACTAATCGCTGGCTAGCCAGAATTGCCAAAAAGGTGTTACAGGCCTTCCCCGGCGCATTCCCAAATGCTGATGTGGTGGGTAATCCGGTTCGTACCGATGTTCTTGCGCTGCCATTGCCGGCGCAACGTTTGGTCGGCCGTGAAGGCCCGGTTCGTGTATTGGTTATCGGTGGTAGCCAAGGCGCGCGGGTGCTAAATCAGACAATGCCGCAGGTTGCCGCACAGTTGGGTGAGAAAGTCACGCTGTGGCATCAGGTAGGTAAAGGCGCATTGCCAGAGGTATTACAGGCATACCAGCAAGTCGGGCAGGGCGATGATAAGCATAAAATTACTGAGTTTATCGACGATATGGCAGCCGCTTATAGTTGGGCCGATGTGGTGGTGTGCCGTTCAGGTGCGCTGACGGTCAGTGAAATTGCCGCCGCAGGTTTACCGGCGATTTTTGTGCCGTTTCAGCATAAAGACCGGCAGCAATATTGGAATGCACTGCCGCTGGAAAAGGCCGGTGCGGCCAAGATTATCGAGCAGCCGCAATTTAGCGCCGAGGCGGTCAGCAGCTTATTGGAACAGTGGGATCGAGCAACCTTACTGACTATGGCTGAACAGGCAAGATCCGTGGCTATCCCGGACGCTACTGAGCGCGTAGCTGCTGAAGTGGTCGCGGCCAGTAAGTAATAGTAAAAATAGATAATGAACAGCAGGTAGTTAGGTTAATGCGGGCTGTGAATATGCAACAGACAAAAAAGTGAAGAGAAACGTGAATACACAACAACTGGCGAAACTACGAACTATCGTGCCCGAGATGCGTCGCGTCCGGCACATTCACTTTGTTGGCATCGGTGGTGCCGGCATGGGTGGTATCGCTGAAGTGTTGGCTAACGAAGGTTATCAGATTAGCGGTTCAGATTTGGCACCTAACCCGGTCACTCAGCATTTGGCCTCTTTGGGCGCACAAATCTATTTCCATCACCGTCCTGAAAACGTTCTGGACGCCAGTGTGGTCGTGGTTTCAACTGCAATCTCTGCGGATAATCCAGAGATAGTTGCGGCTCGCGAGGCGCGTATTCCGGTGATCCGCCGTGCAGAAATGCTGGCAGAGTTGATGCGTTTCCGTCATGGCATTGCGGTTGCAGGCACTCACGGCAAAACCACCACCACGGCGATGGTTTCCAGTATCTATGCTGAAGCCGGTCTGGATCCAACCTTTGTTAACGGCGGGTTGGTGAAAGCGGCAGGGACCCATGCTCGTCTTGGGTCCAGCCGTTACCTGATAGCAGAAGCCGATGAAAGTGATGCGTCATTTTTGCATCTGCAACCGATGGTGGCGATTGTCACCAATATCGAAGCCGACCATATGGATACTTATCAGGGCGACTTTGAGAACTTAAAACAGACGTTTATTAACTTTTTGCATAACTTGCCATTCTATGGCCGTGCGGTGATGTGTATTGACGATCCCGTGGTGCGCGAGTTGCTACCGCGAGTAGGCCGCCACATTACCACCTACGGTTTCAGTGATGATGCCGATGTGCAGATCGCCAGCTACCGGCAGGAAGGCCCACAGGGGCACTTCACGCTCAAACGCTTGGATAAGCCATTGATGACGGTGACCTTGAATGCACCGGGTCGTCATAACGCGCTCAATGCAGCGGCGGCGGTGGCTGTGGCGACAGAAGAAGGTATTGAAGACGAAGATATTCTGCGCGCGTTGGCAGGGTTCCAGGGGACTGGTCGCCGCTTTGATTTCCTCGGCAACTTCCCGCTGGCACCGGTCAATGGCAAAGAAGGCAGTGCGATGCTGGTTGATGACTACGGCCATCATCCAACTGAAGTGGATGCCACTATTAAAGCTGCGCGCGCGGGTTGGCCGGATAAGCGCATCGTGATGGTTTTCCAGCCGCACCGTTATACCCGTACCCGTGACCTGTACGACGACTTCGCCAATGTGTTATCGCAGGTTGATGTGCTACTGATGTTGGATGTGTACGCTGCCGGTGAACCGCCGATCCCTGGGGCTGATAGCCGCTCGTTGTGCCGCACCATCCGTAATCGTGGCAAGTTAGACCCAATTTTGGTTTCAGACAGTGAAACCGTGCCTGAAATTTTGGCGCAAGTGCTGAACGGCGATGACCTGATTCTGATTCAGGGCGCAGGTAACATTGGTAAAATTGCCCGTAAATTGGCTGAGCTTAAATTGCAGCCACAGATAAAAGATGAGGAACATCATGGCTGAGAAAGTCGCGGTACTGCTGGGTGGTACCTCCGCTGAACGTGAAGTGTCATTGCTATCAGGTCAGGCGGTATTAGCGGGCTTGAGAGAAGCAGGTATCGATGCCCATGGGATTGATACCCGAGACTTCCCAGTGACTCAGCTTAAAGAACAGGGCTTCGATAAGGTCTTTATCGCTTTACATGGCCGTGGTGGTGAAGATGGCACCTTGCAAGGGGTACTGGAATTCCTGCAACTGCCTTATACCGGCAGTGGCGTGATGGCGTCAGCCCTGACGATGGACAAATTACGCACCAAATTGGTGTGGCAGGCTTCAGGTCTGCCGATTTCGCCTTATGTCGCGTTGAATCATCAACAGTTTGAAACACTTTCGTCAGAGGAATTAGCGGCGGGTGTCGCTAAGCTTGGCCTGCCATTAATTGTTAAGCCAAGCCACGAAGGCTCCAGTGTTGGCATGAGTAAGGTTGATCACGTCGATCAATTGCAGAGTGCCTTGGTTGAAGCTTTCCGTCACGACAGTGATGTGCTGATAGAGCAATGGTTGAGTGGCCCGGAATACACCGTCGCGATCCTCGGTGATGATGTTTTACCATCAATCCGTATTCAGGCCCCCGGCGTGTTCTATGATTATGAAGCCAAGTATCTGTCTGACGAAACACAATATTTTTGCCCAAGCGGTTTGAGCAATGAGTTGGAGCAACAATTGGCGACGCTGGCATTGCAGGCTTATCAGGCGCTGGGTTGCAGCGGTTGGGGCCGGGTAGATGTCATGCAAGACAGTGACGGCAGTTTTTACCTGCTTGAAGTGAACACTTCACCGGGTATGACTAGCCACAGTTTAGTGCCGATGGCAGCCCGCCAGTCAGGGTTGAGTTTCTCCCAACTGGTCGCTCGAATTTTGATGTTGGCTGACTGATATGTCGCAAGCTGCCCTGAATGCGCGTGAACGTGCGGCTGAAAACAGCGTGGCCCGACGCAGTAACGGAGGCCAACTAGCAGGTCTGATTTTCCTGCTAATGGTTCTGGGTACCATGCTCTGGGGTGGGTGGGTCGTAGTGGGGTGGATGAAAGATGCCAGCCGACTGCCACTGTCAAAACTGGTGGTGACCGGTGAGCGCCATTACACCACCAATGATGATATTCGCCAGGCAATTCTGGCATTAGGCGCACCGGGTACCTTTATGACGCAGGATGTGAACATCATCCAGCAGCAGATTGAAAGGTTGCCTTGGATTCAGCAGGCCAGTGTGCGTAAACAGTGGCCGGATGAGCTGAAAATCCATCTGGTGGAGTATGTGCCTTTTGCTCGCTGGAATGATTTGCATATGGTTGATGAGCAAGGGCGGTCATTTAGTGTGCCGTCCGAGCGGGTCGGCACACAGAAATTGCCATTACTGTATGGTCCGGAAGGCAGTGAACAGGATGTCCTGGAAGGCTACCGGGCAATAAATAAGGTGTTAGCGGCCAATAAATATCAGCTAAAGATGGTGGCGATGAGCGCCAGGCATTCTTGGCAGTTGGCCTTAGATAATGATGTTCGGCTGGAGCTGGGACGGGATGACCGGATGGGGCGTTTGCAACGTTTCATCGAGTTATATCCGATGTTGCAACAGCAGCCAGATAAACGAGTCAGTTATGTTGATTTGCGATATGAGACAGGGGCTGCAATAGGTTGGGCTCCGGTATTTATCGGCAGTCAGGGTGGTGAGCCACCAATAAATGGCCAGCAGAACAGTAATCCGCAACAGAATCAGGCACAGGCAAAACAACAATGATCAAGTCGACGGACAGAAAACTGGTAGTAGGTCTTGAGATCGGCACGGCAAAGGTCTCCGCATTGGTAGGGGAAGTTCTGCCCGATGGCATGGTCAATATTATTGGGGTCGGCAGTTGCCCATCCCGTGGCATGGATAAGGGTGGGGTTAATGATCTTGAATCGGTAGTGAAATGCGTGCAGCGCGCTATCGATCAGGCTGAGTTAATGGCGGATTGCCAAATTTCATCTGTTTATTTGGCGTTATCGGGTAAACATATCAGTTGCCAGAATGAAATAGGGATGGTTCCTATTTCAGAAGAAGAAGTAACTCAGGAAGATGTAGAGAACGTAGTGCATACCGCGAAGTCGGTGCGTGTGCGTGATGAGCATCGTATCCTGCACGTTATTCCACAGGAATATGCCATCGATTATCAGGAAGGCATCAAAAATCCTGTTGGTCTGTCTGGCGTGCGGATGCAGGCTAAAGTGCACCTGATTACCTGCCATAACGATATGGCGAAGAATATTGTTAAAGCGGTGGAACGTTGTGGTCTGAAAGTGGACCAACTGATTTTCGCCGGTTTGGCAGCAAGTTATGCAGTATTGACTGAAGATGAGCGTGAGCTGGGGGTCTGTGTCGTTGACATCGGCGGTGGCACCATGGATATGGCGGTTTATACCGGTGGCGCTTTACGGCACACCAAAGTTATCCCTTACGCCGGGAACGTGGTCACCAGCGACATAGCTTATGCTTTTGGTACGCCGCCTACAGATGCGGAAGCGATTAAAGTTCGGCACGGCTGTGCGCTCGGGTCGATAGTCAGCAAGGACGAAAGTGTAGAAGTGCCAAGTGTTGGCGGACGCCCTCCCCGTAGTCTGCAAAGACAGACACTCGCTGAGGTTATAGAACCACGCTACACCGAGTTGCTGAATTTAGTTAATGACGAGATTTTACAATTGCAGGAGCAGTTGCGTCAGCAAGGCGTGAAGCATCATCTGGCAGCCGGTATCGTGCTGACTGGCGGTGCTGCACAAATTGATGGGCTGGCTGAATGCGCACAACGGGTGTTCCATGCCCAGGTTCGTATCGGTCAACCGCTCAATATCACCGGGCTGACGGATTATGCACAGGAACCTTATTACTCCACTGCTGTTGGGTTATTGCATTACGGTAAAGAATCTCATCTCAGTGGTGAGTCAGAAGTAGAAAAACGTGCCTCAGTGGGCAATTGGTTTAAACGTATCAATAGCTGGCTGAGAAAAGAGTTTTAATGTTTCAACAAAGAGATCATGCTGAACATATTTTTTGATCTCGAAGCGACAGGCACAAAACGGAGAGAAACTATGTTTGAACCTATGGAACTAACCAATGACGCGGTGATTAAAGTCATCGGCGTCGGTGGTGGCGGTGGTAATGCCGTCGAACACATGGTGCGCGAGCGCATCGAAGGTGTTGAATTCTTCGCCGTTAATACAGACGCTCAGGCGCTACGTAAGACGGCTGTTGGCCAAACCATCCAAATTGGTAGCGGTATTACCAAAGGGTTGGGTGCTGGCGCGAACCCAGAAGTGGGTCGTAATTCAGCCGAAGAAGACCGTGAAGCTCTGCGTGCAGCTCTTGAAGGCGCGGACATGGTCTTTATCGCCGCAGGTATGGGTGGTGGTACCGGTACTGGTGCTGCTCCTGTTGTTGCCGAAGTGGCAAAAGAACTGGGTATTCTGACAGTCGCCGTGGTTACCAAGCCTTTCAACTTCGAAGGCAAGAAACGCATGGCATTTGCTGAGCAGGGTATTGCTGAGTTGTCCAAGCATGTGGACTCACTGATCACTATCCCGAATGACAAATTATTGAAAGTTCTGGGGCGTGGCATCTCTTTACTGGATGCATTCGGTGCAGCGAACGACGTATTAAAAGGTGCTGTTCAGGGGATCGCCGAATTGATTACCCGCCCAGGCCTGATGAACGTTGACTTTGCCGACGTGCGCACAGTGATGTCCGAAATGGGTTATGCCATGATGGGCTCCGGTGTGGCTTGTGGTGAAGATCGTGCAGAAGAAGCAGCAGAAATGGCTATCTCCAGCCCGTTGTTGGAAGATATCGACCTGTCTGGTGCTCGTGGTGTGTTGGTTAACATCACTGCTGGTTTCGATTTACGTTTGGATGAGTTCGAAACTGTGGGTAATACTATCCGTGCATTCGCGTCCGACAATGCCACCGTTGTTATCGGTACATCGTTAGACCCGGAAATGAACGACGAACTGCGCGTAACTGTTGTTGCGACCGGTATCGGCATGGATAAACGCCCAGAAATTACGCTGGTTACCAACAAGCAGACTCAGCCTGTGATGGACCATCGTTACCAGCAGCATGGCATGTCACCTTTACCTCAGGAAGTTAAACCTGCGGCTAAAGTGGTCAATGACCCGACTGCTCAAACCAATAAAGAGCCCGATTATTTGGATATCCCGGCATTTTTGCGTAAGCAAGCCGATTAATTTTCGAATATTTGGAATCTCCGCTCTTTGTGCTAAACTGTCCCACCGATCTTGTTATAAGCTTGGTCGGTAGGATGGATAACATTGCGAGATAAAACGATGATCAAACAAAGGACTTTAAAACGTATTGTTCAGGCGACTGGCGTCGGTTTGCACACCGGTAAGAAAGTCACGCTGACAATGCGACCCGCGCCGGCTAATACCGGGGTCATCTATCGTCGCACTGACTTGAATCCACCGGTTGATTTTCCGGCAGATGCAAAATCCGTGCGTGATACCATGCTCTGTACTTGCCTGGTCAATGAGCATGACGTGCGTATTTCTACTGTTGAGCATCTCAACGCTGCTTTGGCAGGGTTAGGGATTGATAACATTATTATTGAAGTTAACGCTCCCGAAGTGCCGATTATGGACGGTAGTGCCAGTCCATTCGTGTACTTGCTGCTGGATGCCGGTATCGAAGAGTTAAACTCTGCGAAGAAATTCCTGCGTCTGAAAGAGACTGTGCGGGTTGAAGACGGTGATAAATGGGCTGAATTGTCTCCATTCAATGGATTCCGTTTAGATTTTACCATTGATTTTAATCACCCGGCGATTGACTCAAGTACTCAGCGTTACCGTCTGGATTTCTCGGCCGATTCATTCGTCCGTCAAATTAGTCGTGCGCGTACTTTTGGTTTCATGCGTGATATCGAATATTTACAGTCCCGTGGTTTGTGCCTGGGCGGTAGTTTCGATTGTGCCATTGTGGTAGATGATTACCGCGTGCTTAATGAAGATGGCTTACGCTTTGAAGATGAGTTTGTTCGTCACAAAATGCTGGACGCGATTGGCGACCTGTTTATGTGTGGCCACAATATTATTGGCGCATTTACTGCGTTCAAATCGGGTCACGCCTTAAATAACAAGTTGTTGCAGGCTGTTTTAGCGAAGCAAGAAGCTTGGGAATTTGTGACGTTCCAAGACGAAGCCGAAATGCCACTGGCATTTAAAGCTCCGTCTACAGTATTAGCTTACTAAGTACTTTTGTACCCAAACTCATTGGCATTACAGCCAGCTAACATCGCTGTAAGTTCAAGTGTGAAGGGAAAAGCTACTTATCACTTTTGGTTGCGTTGGCACTCTCTCCGGCCAACGCAGCCAATCGTTCCAATATTATCCTAAGTTTCTCAGGGCTACGGCTCGCTAATCCTCTTAATTCCTTAGCACTTTCCAGACTTAAATGACGTAATGGCGGCGATTTTTCAGGATCTTGCGCCGATTTTGCCACATCTTGCGTAATGTTATGGCCCTTGGCCATTAACGACGGATTAATCCTGATGTCGATTGAAGACAATGATGGTAGAATTTGTGCTCGTAGTGCAGAGAGCAGAGCGGGTTGTTCATAACGTAAGCGCATTAACCAGCTAGCGTTCGCAGTCTCTAGCACTAAAACACTCTGTCGATAGTTAGCGACACGGCACCACGGCTGCATTTGTGAAGGGAGCAATCCTTTTACCGCACGGTTAAGTTTTAACAGTGCAGTAGCGCGTTGTTGTACGTTATGTAGCGGTCCGTTTTCTGCTGCAATGGCATCATCGAACAGAACATCTAATAATTGTGGGCGGTTTTCACGCATTGACAAGGCTCCGGCGGATTTTAAACTTGTGATCGGTATTCTAAATCGTTGGCGACAATTTGGTAGACGTTATTTCTGGCCGCATCTCTTGTTAGGGATGGTAGCGGCGAGTCTTGGCGTGCCATCAAACCTGTCTGGCGTTCCAGATCAAACTGCAATACCGAATACATCATCAAGCCAAAGCCGTCAGAATTACGGTGTGACAAACTTTAACAGTTTGGCATTGTTGCATGATATGCATCGCCGTCCTTCATTCAGCGTAGACTACTGGCAACAGCATGCACTGCGCACGGTTATTCGTCACCTCTCATTTGCGTTGGCACCTCAGGTCGCTTATGCGCGGGTGCAAGAAGTTACAGCAGTCGAGCAAGCTCAGCCATCACAAATTCAGCAGCTTGCACTGTTGGATACCCTCAATGCGCTGTTGACACATGAGTTTAAGCCACCGGCTATCATTCGTTACACCGAGCAAGTTAAGCGGCCTGTTCTTTCGTTACACAAACCTGGACTCTGGCTTGCACAAGTGCAAGGCATCCGTGCCGGGCCTCCTATCCTATACCTTAAATAATTCGAGTTGCAGGAAGGCGGCAAGCGAGAGACAAATAGGTCCGGAACCGATTTGAACAGCATTTATGCTAGCCCGTAGGGTGAACCTCATTAATCTCGATGAGCTTACATAAGTAAGTGATTCGGGTGATTGAATGTAGCCAACGCACATGCAGCTTGAAGTATGACGGGTATAAGCTAATTATTCTCTTGGTTTACCTCAATTTTATACAACCTTTGGCCGCCGGTTTGGTGGTCTTGTAAGAGATATTAAGAATCATGCTAATCAAATTATTAACCAAAGTCTTTGGCAGCCGTAACGATCGTACTCTGCGCCGTATGCGCAAAGTGGTTGATCAAATCAGCCGTATGGAACCAGAAATTGAAAAACTGACCGATGCTGAGTTGCGTGCCAAAACAGATGAATTCCGCGAGCGTCTGGCAAAAGGCGCGGTGCTGGAAACCTTGATCCCTGAAGCTTTTGCGGTTGTTCGTGAATCAAGTAAACGCGTGTTTGGTATGCGTCACTTCGACGTGCAGTTGCTCGGCGGTATGGTATTGAATGAGCGTTGCATCGCAGAAATGCGTACCGGTGAAGGTAAAACGCTGACTGCAACGCTGCCAGCTTACCTGAATGCGTTGAGTGGCCGTGGTGTTCACGTGGTTACCGTCAATGACTATTTGGCTCAACGTGACGCCGAAAATAACCGCCCATTGTTCGAGTTCCTCGGTCTAAGCGTCGGTATCAACTTGCCGAATATGACAGCACCAGCCAAGCGTGCCGCTTATGCTGCTGACATCACTTATGGTACTAACAACGAATACGGTTTTGACTATCTGCGCGATAACATGGCTTTCAGCCCGGAAGAGCGTGTGCAGCGTAAATTGCACTATGCGCTGGTGGATGAGGTTGACTCCATCTTGATCGATGAGGCCCGTACCCCGCTGATTATCTCTGGTCCGGCGGAAGACAGTTCCGAGATGTATATTCGGGTTAACAAACTTATTCCAAAACTGATTCGTCAGGAAAAAGAAGACTCGGACACCTTCCAGGGTGAAGGCCACTTCTCGGTCGATGAAAAATCACGTCAGGTTCACTTAACTGAACGTGGCCTGATTCTGATTGAACAAATGTTAGTGGAAGCGGGCATCATGGAAGAAGGCGAGTCGCTGTACTCTCCAACCAACATTATGCTGATGCACCACGTCACGGCCGCGCTGCGCGCCCATGTGCTGTTTGCCCGTGATGTTGACTACATTGTGAAAGATGGTGAAGTTATCATCGTCGACGAACACACTGGCCGTACTATGCAAGGGCGCCGTTGGTCAGATGGCTTGCATCAGGCTGTTGAAGCAAAAGAAGGTGTGGAAATCCAGAACGAAAACCAAACACTGGCTTCCATTACCTTCCAGAACTATTTCCGTCTTTATGAAAAACTGGCCGGGATGACCGGTACGGCGGATACCGAAGCGTTTGAATTTAGCTCAATCTACAAGCTCGATACCATTGTTGTACCCACTAACCGCCCAATGATTCGTAAGGATTTAGCTGATTTGGTCTATATGACTGAACAGGAAAAAATTGGTGCGATTATCGAAGATATCCGTGAGCGTACTGCGAACGGTCAGCCAGTATTGGTTGGTACTATCTCGATTGAGAAATCTGAAGTGGTATCTGCCGAATTGACCAAAGCGGGCATTGAGCACAAAGTTCTGAACGCCAAGTTCCATGCCATGGAAGCAGAGATAGTCTCTCAGGCGGGTCAACCAGGCGCGGTAACTATCGCTACCAACATGGCTGGTCGTGGTACCGATATCGTGTTGGGGGGGAGCTGGCAGAGTGAGATTGCTTTGCTGGAAGATCCGACCGAAGATCAAATTGCCGCCATTAAGGCCGCCTGGCAGATTCGCCATGATGCCGTGCTGGCATCTGGTGGTTTACACATTATTGGTACCGAGCGTCATGAGTCACGCCGTATTGATAACCAGTTACGTGGTCGTGCGGGCCGTCAGGGTGATGCCGGTTCTTCACGCTTCTACTTATCAATGGAAGATGCCTTGATGCGTATTTTTGCCTCTGACCGTGTGTCTGGCATGATGCGTAAATTGGGTATGAAACCGGGCGAAGCCATTGAACATCCATGGGTGACGAAGGCCATTGCTAACGCACAGCGTAAAGTTGAAAGTCGTAACTTCGATATTCGTAAGCAATTGCTTGAATATGATGATGTCGCCAGTGATCAGCGTCGTGCCATCTATAGCCAGCGTAATGAACTGCTGGACGTATCTGATGTTAGCGAAACCATTAACAGCATTCGTGAAGATGTATTCAAAACAGTTATCGACAGCTACATTCCTACCCAGTCACTGGAAGAAATGTGGGATGTTGAAGGCCTTGAACTGCGCCTGAAAAATGATTTCGACTTGGATATGCCAATTGCACAATGGTTGCAAGATGAGCCACAACTGCATGAAGAAACGTTACGTGAGCGTATTCTTCAACAAGCAATTGAGGTGTATCACCGCAAAGAAGAAGTTGTTGGCATCGATATGATGCGTAACTTCGAAAAAGGCGTGATGCTACAAACGCTCGACTCCTTGTGGAAAGAACACTTGGCTGCAATGGATTATCTGCGTCAGGGGATCCATCTACGTGGTTATGCGCAAAAAGATCCTAAACAGGAATATAAGCGTGAATCTTTCGCCATGTTCGCTGCCATGTTGGAATCACTAAAATATGAAGTGATCAGTGTGCTGAGCAAAGTACAAGTGCGGATGCCAGAAGAGGTAGAAGCGCTGGAAGTACAACGTCGTGAAGAAGCCGAGCGTTTGGCGAAACAGCAGCAACTAAGCCATCAGTCTGACAACAGTGCCTTGATGTCAAAGGATGAAGTCAATGTAGCCGCTAGCCTTGAGCGTAAAGTGGGTCGTAATGATCCGTGCCCATGTGGTTCAGGCAAAAAATACAAACAGTGTCACGGCAGCCTACAGTAATACTTAAGGCCATTGGTAATACTGAAAATGAGGGCGGCTTAAAAACCGCCCTTTATTTTGTCGTTCTTTTTAGGACAGATACCAAGAGGCGATATAACTTACTGTTTATGCTCTGATCAGGAGAGAGAGAATTGAAACATTTACAGATAGCGGTAGGGATTATCCGCAACGCCCAGCAGGAGATTTTTATTACTCAGCGCGCTGCTGATTCTCATATGGCAGGTTTTTGGGAGTTTCCCGGTGGTAAGGTTGAGCAGGGTGAAACAGCGGAACTTGCTTTAAAACGTGAGCTGTCAGAAGAAGTAGGGATCGTGGTACAAGAGGCTGTGTTACTCAACGTCTTGGAGCATACTTTTACCGACCGTATCGTGACATTAAGTTTCTATATGGTTGAAGCGTGGGATGGTGAGCCCTTTGGCCGCGAAGGGCAACCCATTCGCTGGGTAAGGCAATCCGAATTGGTTGCCGAGGAGTTTCCGCCAGCGAATGCCGCAATCATTGCATTACTCACCCGATAACTCCGTGTTGCGCTTAATAAAATTGTAATTAATATAATGGGAAGGGAGCAAAATAGGATTGCTCCCCAATGATATGCGCATCAATGCGTTGGGGGTTCTTCCTCACTCCATTCATCACTGTCAGATAACTCGCCATGGCTTGAAATACGCTTTTCTTCGTCAGCCCATTCGCCTAGGTCGATCAGTTGACAGCGTTTGCAGCAGAAAGGGCGATATGGGCTTTGCTCTCCCCAGATAACGATTTTCCCACAGGTAGGGCAGTTAACTTCGATTTCTTCTAAGTCCATATTCTCTCCTTAAAAACCAACTGATTGATTGCCACATCAGCAGCAGGCTAATTCAAACGATAAACGGGCCGGAACGGTACCATTTTCACTGTCGAGCGGTAAAAAGCGAATAGCATACCGTGTTTTATGACCAGAAATTTGTGGGTATAGTTGTGGGTCTAATGGCAAGCGCAGCCGGAGTAGGTCAGCACCTTCGGCATTATCTTGAAAGAATCCATTCAAGCTGATTTGTGCCCGTAACGGACCCGACTGGCGAATTAAATCTAAAATGATGGTCAGAGACTGATTGAGTGGCGCTAAGCTTACCAGCAATTTATCAATATGTTGGTCACGCTGCTCCTGTGGTTGATGTAGCCAGGTATGTAACGTGGGTAAATCAAAGCTACAGTAGCCACCGGGAATACTAAGACGTTGGCGAACGACAGCGATTAAGCGGTCTTCTTTTAATGATTGCCCGATACGTGGCGCGGACATTAATACTGTGGCATGGCTTTTTAGTTTACTGCGCAAGGAGTCCACTCGCGACATATCCACACCGGGTATATCGGCCCATTGCTGTAACTTCTGTTGTTGGCGCTCAAGCTCTTTGAGCAAATCAGTGCGGACTTCGCCGCGATCCAAAACTTCAATCAAATCGCATGCGGCGCGAAAAAACGTTAATGCAGTGGCAATATTATCTAACGAACGTTGGCTTTCTAATTGTTGTAATAAAAATTCTATTCTCAGCCAGGTACGCATTTTTTCATTCAGCGGATGTTCAAAAAGTATTGTTGAGGTGAGGTCACTCATTGGTGTAGATCCTGTTGGGCCGCGGCTGCCAATATTAAATACTGTTGGTGTAATGAAGCAACTTGCGAGGCGATAATGGATGGATCGCCGCTATTGTCAATAATATCATCGGCACAGGCTAGCCGTTGTTGCCGCGAAACCTGTGACGCTAAAATATGTTCTGCCTGTTGGCGGGTAATACCATCTCTTGCCATCGTGCGCGTGAGTTGTATTTCAGGTGCTACATCTACCACTAACACACGATTAGCACGGTGCTGTAAACCATTTTCAAGCAACAAAGGAACAATCCAAAGTGCATATGGTTTATCAATATTCGCTAATTGGTGCTCAGTTTCTTGCTGAATAAGTGGATGCAACAGTGAATTTAACCATGCTTTTTCCTGCGGCTCACTGAAAATTTTTGCGCGTAATGCACTTCGGTTTAATGAACCATCTGCTTGCAAAATAGTTTCGCCATAGCGGGATGCGATAGCTGCCAATGCTGGCATACCCAGTTCAACAACCTGGCGAGCGATAATGTCAGCATCAACAAGGGGCACCCCAAAATCGGCGAATGCATCTGCTACGGTACTTTTGCCGCTGCCAATCCCGCCGGTGAGAGCCACAATATAGGTCATTGCCTAGCCTTGTATACTGTCAGTGAGTGGTCGAATTGTATCTGAAAGCAGGTGGGAAGAGATAGTAAGGTATGCATTCTGTTTGAGCTACGTGGAAAAATAAGTGAAGTGAGCGCGCAGATAAAAGAGTGGTTGCTATTCTCCAAGTAATTTGTGGGATTATAGCGTAAATAAAGGTGGATTCGCAGTCTTGCCGTAGAATTATTCATGCGTATGATAGCTTCACTGGGATGGCGTGATTTACGCCCGATCACTTTTTGCGATCTATCGCCACTAACCAGGAAATAATAAGCCATGCGTATTGAAGAAGGTTTGAAATTAGGTTTTAAAGATGTGTTAATCCGCCCTAAACGTTCCACACTGAAAAGCCGCTCTGAAGTAGAGCTCGAGCGCCAGTTTACCTTCAAACATTCAGGTTGGAATTGGTCTGGTGTACCTATCATCGCTGCTAATATGGATACTGTTGGCACCTTCCGCATGGCTGAAGTTTTGGCATCATTTGATGTGCTTACCGCAGTTCATAAGCACTACACGGTTGAACAATGGGCTGAATTTGTAAAACGGGTTCCTGAATCTGTATTGCGTCATGTCATGGTGTCGACAGGGACTTCCTCTGCCGATTTCGACAAAATGAAGCAAATTCTGGCATTATCACCGGCACTGAAATTCATCTGTATCGATGTAGCTAATGGCTACTCTGAGCATTTTGTTTCCTTCCTGCAAAAAGCTCGCGAAGCCTGCCCGGACAAAGTGATTTGTGCTGGCAATGTGGTGACTGGTGAGATGGTAGAAGAGCTTATCCTTTCTGGTGCAGATATTGTTAAAGTGGGTATTGGTCCAGGTTCTGTTTGTACCACGCGAGTTAAGACCGGTGTTGGTTATCCACAGCTATCTGCTGTGATCGAGTGTGCCGATGCTGCCCACGGTTTGGGTGGACAGATTGTCAGTGATGGCGGCTGCTCTGCACCGGGCGATGTGGCTAAAGCTTTCGGTGGTGGTGCTGATTTCGTGATGCTGGGTGGCATGCTAGCAGGGCACGATGAGTGTGAAGGCCGCGTGGTGGAAGAAAATGGCGAGAAATTCATGCTGTTCTACGGTATGAGTTCAGAGTCTGCTATGAAACGCCACGTAGGCGGAGTCGCTGAATATCGCGCCGCAGAAGGTAAAACAGTTAAACTGCCATTACGCGGTTCCGTTGATAACACGGTGCGCGACATTATGGGTGGCTTGCGTTCTGCTTGTACCTACGTGGGTGCTTCGCATTTAAAAGAACTGACCAAGCGCACCACCTTTATCCGAGTTGCAGAGCAAGAAAACCGCGTTTTTGGCAGTAACTGATTACGGATGGAAACAGGGCGTTATTTAACGCCCTGTTTCGACCTCCCTTTCCCCACGATACTTCGCCCTTAATACCCGTATTACCCAATAACATCCCCTAGTTGAAATATCGGTAAATACATTGCGATCACTAGAACCCCGACGATGCTGCCAATAATCAACATCAACAGTGGTTCCAACATTTGTGTGAGATTATCGGCTAAATCCTGTGTTTTTTGCCGATGCCAACCTGCTAGTTTTTCTAATAACACATCCAACGCGCCAGATTCTTCACCCACCCGAACCATTTGTTGGCATAGCGGCGGGAATAGATGATGTTGTGCAAGAGCGATATGCAGAGGCTCACCTTGGCTGATCTGTTGTTGAATATGTTTTAATGCTTGCTGATAGGTACAGTTATTGATGGAAAGGAGTGCGGCATCCAATCCGGCAGTTAGCGGTAATCCGGCATGTTGAGTGATAGCGAATGTTTGAAAAATTTGGCTAAGGCAACTTCCTCGGATTAATGTGGAGATGAGTGGGAGACGTAATAACAGTGTTTGCTCCCATTGTTGCACGTGCGCCTGACGCCGCCGCGCATAAAGGTATCCTATACATATTGATGTTAATAACACCGCAATATATGGCCCGTAAGTAGTAAGAAATACTGACATCAGCAGCAGCGTGGCAGTCAGTGTGGGTAATGGTGTATCAAATGATTGATAGATTTGTGCAAATTCAGGCAGCACCATGACCAGCATAACGAGGCTAACAACCATCGCGATAACGCAGACAAATATTGGATATTTGAGTGCCTTAATCACTTTCTTTTGTAATTTTTGTTGCCGTTCTTGGTGCTGTACCAACTGAATACAGCACTGTTCAAGGTTACCTGTCAGCTCCCCCATTGCAATCACTGGGGGGTATAATCGGGGGAACGTGTGTGGGTAACTCGCCATCGCTTCAGATAGTGATTGGCCCTGTGAAACCAGTTGGCTTATGTCCTGCAATAAGCAGCGCCACGGTAATGCATCTATCTCTTTCGCTAGCAGTTGCAGGCTATTAACCAAAGGCAGTCCGGCTTGCAGTAGTGTCGCCAATTGGCGAGTAACAGCCACCAGGTGCTCACCTTGCCAATAACTCATTGATAATCGCTTACCACCCTTAACGTTTAATGGTTGTAACCCTTGGCGGAACATTTGTTCATAAACAATATTTCGCTCTGTTGCCAATTGTGCTCCAGTCTGTAACTGTCCTGTAGTATCAATGGCTTTCCAGTAAAATAAACGTTGATGACTCACAGGATTACCTCGAATTCTTTCAGAGTTCCCACAACACGATTAATTTCACTAAGCGTAGTAACACCGCTTTCAACTAATGCCAAACCAGCAGAAAGTAATGTTACTTGTTCTTGCTCTTGTGCAATCTGAGTGAGCTTTGCCGGGCTGACATTGTTGAGCAAAGCTTGCTGGATTGGCGGGGTGACACTTAACATTTCGTAAATACCTGTGCGACCATAATAACCTGCGCAACAGTGTTCACAGCCCACGGCGAGATAATGTTGCAATGGACTCGCCCAAACACCTGCCGGAACCTGAAAAAGAGTGGGAGATGCCTGGCGACAGTGCAGGCAGAGCCTGCGAACCAGTCGTTGGGCGATAACTAACGTCAGGCTCGATGCAATTAAGTGACGTTCTATTCCCATTTGTGTCAGGCGTATTAGGGTTTCAGATGTTGAGTTGGTATGCAGTGTTGAAAGTACCAGATGCCCCGTTAATGCGGCCTTAACCGCTATCTCGGCAGTTTCATTATCGCGAATCTCGCCGAGCATAATCACATCAGGATCCTGGCGTAGCATCGCGCGTAATACGCAAGAGAAATCCAATCCAATTCTATTGTTAGTCTGAGTCTGATTTATGCCATCAACCTGGATCTCTATAGGATCTTCAACACTACAGATGTTTCTTTGCGGTTGATTGAGTTGGTCTAAACTGCAATAGAGCGTCACAGTTTTTCCACTTCCGGTAGGCCCAGTCACCAGAACTAAACCTTGCGGAGCAGATAATGCGCGCGTGAGTTGTTGGTGGGCCATGGTTGTCAGACCCAGACTGGCCAGCGTTGGTTGTTGATGAATATTCAGTATACGCAGCACCACTTTTTCACCGAACTGTACGGGGAGGGTGGCTATTCTTATGGAGTAGCGGGTGCCATTTAACACTAAAGCTAGCTGGCCATCCTGCGGTAACCGTTTTTCCGCGATATTCAATTTAGCCATAACTTTTAGGCAACTGCTGATACGGCTGGTTAATTCAGTTGTTGGAGGTGGGGATTCGTGTAAAACACCATCAATTCTTAAACGAATACGATAATGATGCTGATAAGGTTCAAAATGGATATCTGAGGAACGTTTCTGAATCGCCAATCTGAGTGTTTGCGTTATAAATTGAATAACGGGAATATCACTTTCATTATCCAGCAACGTCTCATCTAAATCCTGTTGTGGCAGAGAAGCTGAGCCTCCTCCTTGTCGTTTCCTCTCTTGTCGCGATACGCCTTGGCTATTTTCGGTAGATTCTACTTCTAGGTTTAGGTGCTCTTTTGCTGATGGCTCAAGGTTTAATAACTGTTCAATCTTAGCCTCAGGCCAGTATTCTACGGTAATTTTACGACCACAGGTAAAACGCAGAGCAGTTAATAATTCGTCATTCACTGGTTTGGATGACGCTATAGCGAGGTTTTTGCCATCGAGTTTTAAGGCTATTGCCCTATAACGACGACAGAGTTTGTGTAATTCAGCGCTGATTCGCTCGGGTTGGTGTGCCATGAATTCAGTCATTGGATTAGGCCTTATCATTGAAACGGAACACGGTCTTACAGCTATCAGCAAGGTTGTTATCTACGGTGGTACATGTTCTGGTCCAGACAATATTTCCACTACTACTAAGTGTGGGGGTCATCGAGAGAGTCAGGTCAGCAAGGGTATGTTGACCCGTAAGTGTAATCACACCTTGATCAATGGTTGTTGCACTGACATAACGCGATGGTTGCCCAGTCGGTACGCCGTTATTGCCCGCATTACAGCTATCGAACTTGGCATGCTCCAGAGCACAAAGTTCTACCGCCATTTTGTAGGGCACGATGGCTTGTAACATATCGGTGAGGGCTGCTTTTTGGATATAGCGCTGATAGGAAGGAATACCAATACCGCTAAGTACAGCAATGATGGCGATGGCAACCATTAATTCAATTAAGGTAAAACCCTGTTGCTTATTCATTTGTCACTCTCCTTGTGTGTGAGAAAACAAGGGAAGGGTGCAACTTTTTAATTGATGGCAACAGGGGCATTACATTGATTTGCGAAGCAGGCTGTCGAATATTTAGGTTGTTACAGTGAAGTCACAGATAACTTCGGCGATGCTCGCAAAAACAGAATTAGAGTCTGCTAATGGCTATCATCGGCCGAAGATAATTTGGTAGGCTTATTTAAATCGCATGGACAGGTCTAAAGCTGTCACGTGTTTTGTTAGTGCACCGACTGAGATGAAATCAATACCGGTTTCGGCATAGCTTCGCAGTGTTTCTAGCGTAACGTTGCCAGAAACTTCCAGTTGAGCACTCTCTTGGGTCTTAGCCAACTCATTACGCATGTGCACAGCATCACGCATCATTGGAATGGTAAAATTATCCAACATAATGATATCGGCACCAGCGGTTAATGCTTGTTGCAATTCATCAAGGGATTCAACTTCAACTTCGACGGGAACATCGGAATGAATCCAAAATGCTTTAGCAACCGCTTCTTTGATAGAGCCAGCAGCAATAATGTGATTTTCCTTGATAAGGAAAGCATCAGATAAGCCGAGTCGATGATTATTACCGCCACCGCAGAGGACGGCATATTTTAAGGCGGTACGCAGCCCTGGCAAGGTTTTCCTGGTATCGAGTAATTGTGTATGCAACCCAGAGAGCTCCGCCACATAACGGCTGACCTCGGTAGCGACACCGGATAAGGTTTGCAAGAAATTAAGTGCGGTGCGTTCACCGGTAAGTAGGATACGGGCAGGGCCAGTCAGATGGCAAAGTGTCTGATTAGCTATCAACTTGTCTCCATCGTTGACTAACCATTCAACTGTCACTTGGGCGCCAAGTTGAATAAACACTTCATTTAGCCAGCGCTGACCACAAAAGATACCAGCTTCGCGCGTAATAATCGTGGCATTAGCCTGTTTATCTGCTGGGAGTAATTGTGCGGTGAGGTCGCGATCTGCATTAACCTCACCACCCAGGTCTTCGCTCAAAGCTTGGGCAACAGTGAAAGGGATATCACATTGAATTCGTTCCAATAGCTCGGCACGGCGGCTGTCGGCATTATAGCTGCGGGTCGGCATATAAAACTCCGAAATGGCGGATAGATAATAGTTCAAACATGCTACTCTGTTGCTGGCTGAAGTGCCATAAAAGAGCCAGTTGAAGTGTACTATTAGGGGGCTTAGATAAACAATGCAGTTAGAAAATGGCTGGATTTTAGGGGTTAAACGGGTCGTTTCTCCCCATTTTGATCAACGGCCAGAATGCGAGGTACCTTCGCTGCTGGTAATTCATAATATCAGTTTGCCCCCTGGTGAATTTGGTGGCCCATATATCGATCAGCTTTTCACTGGCACACTAAATGCCGATGAACATCCTTATTTTGCTGATATTGTTCACTTGCGAGTTTCAGCCCACTGTCTGATTCGTCGTGATGGTGAAGTTATTCAATATGTTCCGTTTGATCAACGCGCTTGGCATGCTGGAGTCTCAAGCTTTGGCGGGCGTGAGCGGTGTAACGATTTTTCTATTGGGATCGAGCTGGAAGGAACGGATGTGTTACCGTTTACGCCCGCACAATATCGGAGTTTGAATGAGATAAGTGTGCTGTTATTTGCTCATTATCCGATAACTGTTGATCGGGTGACGGGCCATAGTGACATTGCGCCACAACGTAAAACCGACCCTGGCCCCGCTTTTGATTGGGCTTTGTATCAGCAGAGTTTAGTGAAGTTAACATCGCCATCGTGATGCTGGTGATTCAGTCTTCACCGCAGGTTTGTTGTCGAGCAGCTCAGCTGCTTGTTGCCTGGTTTTATAGTGTGGTTTATACATGCCGGGAGGCATATGCCCTGTTTCCAGGGCTGGTTAAGTGCAAAGGGAGAATAAGAGCTAATGACACTGTTTACGCTGTTGCTGGTGCTAGCATGGGAGCGCTTGTTTAAACTCGGCGAACATTGGCAGTTAGACCACCGCCTTGAAGTCGTATTCACGCGTTTACACCGTTTTTCGTTGGCACAAACTATTTTGCTGACTGCCGTGTGGATGGCCTTGGTATGGCTGATTTTGCAGTTAGTGCAGAATATCTTGTTTGGTTTCCCCCTGTTGTTGATTTGGATTCTGATTTGCCTGCTATGCATTGGTGCCGGGGGGATTCGTAAACACTATCGAGCCTACCTTAAAGCTGCCCGCCAAAATGATGCCCATGCCACCGATAAAATGGCAGAAGAGTTAGCATTAATCCATGGTTTACCCATGGATAGCGGAGAGAAAGCTCGCTTACAATCCCTACAAAATGCCTTGTTGTGGATAAACTTCCGTTACTATTTAGCGCCTATCTTCTGGTTTGTTGTATGTGTTAACTATGGCCCCGTAGCGCTAGCAGGCTATGCGATGTTACGCGGATATCAAACCTGGTTAGCCCGACACCATACACCTTTACAGCGTTCTCAATCTGGTATTGATCGTCTGTTACATTGGCTGGACTGGATACCTGTGCGGTTGGTGGGTGTGGCATATGCCTTGTTGGGGCACGGCGAAAGAGCATTACCAGCTTGGTTTGCCTCATTAGGCGATTTCAGAACTCAGCAGTATCAGGTTCTGACCCAATTAGCGCAGTACTCTTTGGCTCGTGAGCCTCATTTAGACCCAGTACAGACGCCAAGGTCTGCGGTCTCGTTAGCACGAAAAGTGACACTAACGGTGATTGTAGTCGTGGCTTTACTGACCATTTATGGTGCACTAGTTTAGTTTTCTGATTTATGGCACTGGCCGGAGAGTTTGTGCTCGGCCAGTGCGGTCTTAACGAAATATGATTAATTAGCCCGCATACCTCATCCCCATCTCATATCTGATCTTTTCCTTCACTATTAGTTCTGTATTCATGGATATTCTCTCCGTTTTGGATCAAAAACAGTCATTGAAGATGGATAATTGCTGTTCAATCGGGGAGATATCAGAAGTTAATGGTTATAGAGATGCACAAATGTACCATCGCCATCAAAGTCTGAACCAGACGGCAAAAAAGGAAACGTGATAAATTCAATACATAAGTAATATCAAACTGTTCATTATCTGGTTTGTACTGTTGGGACGCACAGCACTATAGGATCAATGGGTTATGGAAGATGGCGAGTCAGTCGAACACGGTTTTGTTAAACAATAAAATAAACGGGTCAGCGCTGTGGCTGACCCATTAGCTATGATGTCGTCAGATTCCCGAGAGAAATCTGCTATCAGGATTTGGCGCGTTGGTTACGATTTTTCAGGCTGTAGCCAATAGCCAGTAGCAATACCCAAGCTGGAATCAATAGCACAGAAATCTGGATACCCGGTGTCAGATACATAATGACCAAAATGCCGGTGAGGAACAGCAAGCACAGGTAGTTGCTGAACGGATACCAGAAGGCTTTGAACTGTGGGATCACACCTTGGCGGTTTTTAGCGGCACGGAATTTAAGGTGCGCAAGGCTAATCATCGCCCAGTTGATCACCAGCGCCGATACTACCAGTGCCATCAGTAATTCGAAGGCTCGGCCTGGGATCAGATAGTTAATCAGTACGCAGAAAGCGGTGGCAAATGCAGAGACGGCGATAGCAATAACAGGTACCCCGCGACCATCGACTTTTAGCAGCATTTTCGGGCCGTTGCCTTGTTTGGCTAAACCAAACAACATGCGGCTGTTACAGTAAACACAACTGTTATAGACCGACAATGCTGCTGTCAGTACCACGATATTCAATACAGTTGCGACCACATTGCTGTTCAGTGCATGGAAGATCAGTACAAATGGACTACCGCCTTCGACCACTTTTCCCCACGGGTAGAGTGATAATAAGATTGCCAGAGAACCAATATAGAACAGCAAGATACGGTAGATAACCTGATTGGTTGCTTTGGGGATGCTTTGGGCTGGGTTTTCGGCTTCTGCGGCGGTAATCCCGACTAACTCAAGGCCACCGAAGGAGAACATGATCACCGCCATTGCCATAACCAAGCCCATGACACCGTTAGGGAAGAAGCCGCCTTGTGCCCACAAGTTAGTCACAGTGGCTTCCGGGCCGCCTTGCCCGCTAAGTAGTAACCATCCACCGAACAGAATCATTGCAATGATAGCGACCACTTTAATGATGGCGAACCAAAACTCCATTTCACCATACACTTTGACATTTGCCAGGTTGATGGCATTGATAGCTAAGAAGAATACTGCCGCTGACACCCATGTTGGGATCTCCGGCCACCAATATTGTACATAGATACCTACGGCGGTCAGTTCGGCCATCGCCACTAACACATATAGTACCCAGTAGTTCCAACCAGAAGCGAAACCGGCAAAGTTCCCCCAATATTTGTAAGCAAAGTGGCTAAAAGAACCCGCGACTGGTTCTTCGACTACCATTTCTCCTAACTGGCGCATAATCAGAAACGCGATAAAGCCGCCGATTGCATACCCCAGTAGCACTGAAGGCCCCGCCATTTGAATGGTTTGCGCGATACCAAGGAATAATCCGGTACCAATTGCGCCACCTAAGGCAATAAGCTGTATGTGGCGGTTTTTAAGCCCCCGCTTTAGCTCTGCACCTTCCTGTTGAACACTCATTGTTGCATCCTCTGTCGTTGTCACTTTTAGCGGGCAAACCCGTCATCTTTCAAACTGCAAATATATTGGCTGTACTCGTTACTCAGCCCATCCTTGGAATAATCTCTTACCGCCTTCCCGCAACTTGAAATCTATTGGGTATAAATAGGTGCCGCTTGCTATGCGTAAGGTTTTGATTACATTATTTGTATTATTTTGTTTACGGTGGCTTTTCTGGGAATTTTCTCTTTGGGCTACCGTTTAAAAGAGAATAGTGGTAGGCGAGAATTATTGCATCTGCTTTTTATTTTAATCGGTGAAGTTTTAGCCAAAACAGCAAGAAAAATGTTGATGCGTGATCAAGCTGTTGTTTTGAGGAAAAGCAGGAATGTGCTTTTTTGGGTTGAAAAGCCACCAGTAAGCCATTTTTATAATGGTCATACCAGTTTTAAGGCGAGAGACAGAGGGATACAGACTTTTCTTGTTTTTGTTTGAATATAAATTCAAATTTACAGGATTTATATTCACAAATAAAATCACTTTAACGCTTCAGCTTGCCTAATTACCCGTTTCATAAAAGTTAAAACCCGAGGCTGCCAGGTAATGGTATTACCACTGCTACGTTATCACTTTGCATTGCTTTATCAGTGAAGTTGTTAAAATGTGCTGGGTTTCATGATTTTGGTCAAGGTCCGTATGGACAGCTAGTGAATACTTTGTTACTTTATCGTCACGTTTTTGAAATTGGTATTACCAATTGACTCCGCGCTACTCGCAGAGACGATTCACTCAATACGGCTTACAGCGCGACTTACAACAAATTATGGCCTACAACAAAATACGTCAGCCCAAATTATCAGATGTCATCGAGCAGCAGCTCGAATACCTGATCTTGGAAGGGACGCTGCGTCCGGGGGAGAAATTACTGCCTGAACGCGAGTTGGCGAAGCAATTTGATGTTTCCCGACCTTCTTTGCGAGAAGCAATTCAGCGCTTAGAAGCTAAGGGACTGCTGTTGCGTCGTCAGGGGGGCGGGACTTTCGTGCAAACCAATCTGTGGCAAAGCTTTAGCGATCCGCTGGCAGAGCTACTGGCTGACCATCCAGAATCACAATTCGATCTGTTAGAAACCCGTCATGCTCTCGAAGGTGTTGCTGCCTATTATGCAGCATTGCGCGGCACTGATGAAGATCTGCAACGTATCCGTGAATGCCATACTGTTATTCAGCAAGCGCAGGATAACGGCGATTTAGATGCTGAGGCAGATGCCGTTATGCAGTATCAAGTGGCTGTCACAGAGGCTGCGCATAATGTGGTTTTGCTGCATTTACTGCGTTGCATGGGGCCGATGCTGGAACAAAACGTAAGACAGAACTTTGAATTGCTTTACTCGCGCCGCGAAATGCTGGCAACAGTAAGCAGTCACCGCGCCGGGATTTTTGAGGCGATTGTGGCACGCGAGCCAGAGAAAGCCCGCGAAGCTTCACACCGTCACTTGGCGTTTATCGAGGAAATTCTGTTGGATCTTAGTCGGGAGCACAGTCGCCGTGAGCGATCTTTGCGTCGGCTCCAACAGCGCAAGGACTAGAAACGAATCATTCAGGTTGCGCCTCTGCAAGACCTCAATAACTCGTTTTATACCCCTCGTACTTGAAGCTACAGGGTTGTCAGCTGCGTGAACTCACCCGAATCACTGACTTGGGTCAGCTCATCGAGATTCGTTCTCTGGCAGCGCTGCCGTAACTCCAATTTCGTTGGGTAGTTATTCTCATTTGAGAATTATTAGCGGCAACTATACCCAAAATAATTCGAGTTGTAGGTAGGCGGCAAGGGAATGACAAATCGGTCGTAGGCCGATTTGAACAGCATTTATGCTAGCCCGTAGGGTGAGTCTCAAAGAGACTCATTAATCCTCAGGAGCTTACTTGGGTAAGTGACTGGGGTGAGAGAGTACAGCCAACGCCTCTACAGCTTGAAGTATGACGGGGACAAACTGATGGGCCTATCTTCCGGTGTTTTCACCAGGGCACGTGCTTTAGCCTGGGGTTAAAGCACAGGAAGATAGGCTCCAAATAAACCATTAGAAACAGATAAGGAATACCACCATGTCAGAACGTTTAAATAATGACGTGGATCCGATCGAAACCCGCGACTGGCTACAGGCGATCGAATCGGTCATCCGTGAAGAGGGTGTTGAGCGTGCTCAGTATCTGATTGATCAGGTTTTGGGCGAAGCCCGTAAAGGTGGCGTGAGCGTTGCGGCAGGTTCTGCCAACCGTGATTACATCAACACCATCGCGGTAGAAGACGAACCCGCTTACCCTGGCAACCTGGAGCTTGAGCGTCGTATTCGTAGCGCTATCCGTTGGAATGCTGTGATGACCGTGTTGCGTGCGTCGAAGAAAGATCTGGATTTGGGCGGCCACATGGCATCCTTCCAGTCTTCCGCTACCTTCTACGAGGTTTGCTTCAACCACTTCTTCCGTGCTCGTAACCAAAAAGACGGCGGCGATCTGGTTTACTTCCAGGGCCACATTTCTCCAGGTGTTTACGCGCGTGCTTTCCTTGAAGGCCGCCTGACTCAAGAGCAAATGGATAACTTCCGTCAGGAAGTCGATGGTAAGGGTCTGTCTTCTTACCCGCATCCGAAACTGATGCCTGAATTCTGGCAGTTCCCAACTGTATCTATGGGCCTTGGCCCAATCAGTGCAATCTATCAGGCCAAGTTCCTGAAATACCTCCATCACCGTGGTCTGAAAGACACTGCAGCACAGACCGTGTACGCCTTCTTGGGCGACGGCGAGATGGATGAGCCGGAATCCAAAGGTGCGATCACCATCGCGACCCGTGAAAAACTGGATAACCTGGTCTTCGTTATCAACTGTAACTTGCAGCGCCTGGATGGCCCGGTTACCGGTAACGGCAAGATTATCAATGAGCTGGATGGTATCTTCAATGGTGCTGGCTGGCAGGTTCTGAAAGTGATTTGGGGTAGTCGTTGGGATGAGCTGCTGCGTAAAGATACCAGCGGTAAACTGATCCAATTGATGAACGAAACCCTGGATGGCGACTACCAGACCTTTAAATCCAAAGACGGCGCTTATGTCCGCGAACACTTCTTTGGCCGTTTCCCTGAAACTGCTGCATTAGTGAAAGACATGAGCGACGATGAGATCTGGTCTCTGAACCGTGGCGGTCATGATCCGAAGAAAGTCTTTGCCGCACTGAAGAAAGCACAAGAAACCACCGGTAAACCAACTGTTATCCTGGCCCACACCATTAAAGGTTACGGCATGGGCGAAACAGCAGAAGGTAAAAATATTGCTCACCAAGTGAAGAAAATGAACATGGAAGGGGTTCACCACTTCCGCGATCGTTTCAATGTGCCAGTTGCCGATGCTGATATCGAAAAACTGCCTTACATTACCTTCGAGAAAGATTCCGAAGAGTACAAATATCTGCATGAACGTCGTCAGGCGCTGGAAGGCTATGTGCCAACCCGCATGCCTAAGTTCACCGAGAAGCTGGAAATCCCTGCGTTGTCAGATTTCAGCTCCTTGCTGGAAGAGCAGAACAAAGAGATCTCTACCACTATCGCCTTCGTGCGTGTGCTGAACGTGATGCTGAAGAACAAATCTATCAAAGACAGAATTGTTCCAATCATTGCTGACGAAGCGCGTACTTTTGGTATGGAAGGTCTGTTCCGTCAGATTGGTATTTACAGCCCGAATGGTCAGCAGTACACCCCGCAAGACCGTGAGCAGGTTGCTTACTACAAAGAAGACGAAAAAGGCCAGATCCTGCAAGAAGGGATCAACGAACTGGGTGCTGCCTCTTCATGGCTGGCTGCTGCGACCTCATACAGCACCAATGATCTGCCAATGATCCCGTTCTACATCTACTACTCCATGTTTGGTTTCCAACGTATCGGTGACCTGTGCTGGGCTGCGGGTGACCAACAGGCGCGTGGCTTCCTGATCGGTGGTACTTCAGGTCGTACTACTCTGAATGGCGAAGGTCTGCAACATGAAGATGGTCATAGCCACATTCAGTCACTGACTATCCCGAACTGTATCTCTTACGATCCGGCCTATGCTTATGAAGTTGCTGTCATCATGCATGACGGTCTGGAGCGTATGTACGGTGAAGCGCAGGAAAACGTCTATTACTACCTGACCACGCTGAACGAAAACTACCACATGCCAGCAATGCCACAGGGCGCAGAAGAAGGTATCCGTAAAGGTATCTACAAACTGGAAACTGTTGCAGGTAGCAAAGGCAAAGTGCAGTTGATGAGTTCAGGTGCAATCCTGCGTCACGTTCGCGAAGCGGCTCAGATTCTGGCTAACGACTACGGTGTTGGTTCTGATGTGTACAGCGTAACATCCTTCACTGAACTGGCCCGTGATGGTCAGGATTGTGAGCGTTGGAACATGCTGCACCCAACAGAAACGCCACGCGTTCCTTATGTGGCTCAAGTCATGAACGACGCACCAGCAGTTGCTTCAACTGACTACATGAAGCTGTTCGCTGAACAAATTCGTAACTTCATTCCTGCCAGCGAGTTCCGCGTTCTGGGTACAGATGGTTTCGGCCGCTCTGACAGCCGTGAGAACCTGCGTCACCACTTCGAAGTTGATGCTTCTTACGTTGTGGTTGCAGCTCTGGGTGAATTGGCTAAACGCGGTGACATCGACGCCAGCGTAGTTGCACAAGCAATTACCAAGTTTGGTATCGACGCCGATAAAGTTAACCCGCGTCTGGCATAAGAGGTAAAGAACAAATGGCTATTGAAATTAACGTACCAGACATCGGTGCAGATGAAGTGGAAGTCACCGAAATTATGGTGAAAGTAGGCGATACCGTTGAAGCGGAACAGTCGCTTATCACCGTTGAAGGTGATAAAGCTTCCATGGAAGTCCCATCACCGCAGGCGGGCGTAGTTAAAGAAATCAAAATTGCAGTTGGCGATACTGTCGCGACCGGCAAACTGATGATGATCTTCGAAGCAACAGGTGCCGCTGCGGCGCCTGCAACAGCCGAAGAAAAGCCAGCAGCCCCGGCTCAGGCAGCGGCTTCTGTGGCCAGCGCGGCGAAAGACGTTGCGGTGCCGGATATCGGTTCTGACGAAGTTGAAGTCACCGAGATTATGGTCAAAGTGGGCGACACTGTTGCGGCTGAACAATCGCTGATCACTGTAGAGGGCGATAAAGCCTCTATGGAAGTGCCAGCGCCATTCGCCGGTACCGTTAAAGAGATCAAAATCAGCACTGGCGATAAAGTCAGCACCGGTTCTCTTATCATGGTATTTGAAGTAGCAGGTGCTGCGGCACCCGCTGCGGCAACTGAGTCAGCACCGGCAGCAGCACCGGCGGCGGCAACAGCCTCTGCGGTTAAAAATGTCGACGTGCCAGACATCGGCGATGATGAAGTTGAAGTGACTGAAGTGATGGTTAAAGTCGGGGATAAAGTTGCCGCTGAACAATCACTGATCACCGTTGAAGGCGATAAGGCTTCAATGGAAGTGCCAGCACCATTTGCCGGTACCGTTAAAGAAATCAAAATCAACACTGGCGACAAAGTTAAAACCGGCTCGCTGATTATGGTGTTCGAAGTGGAAGGCGCAGCCCCTGCTGCCGCGCCTGCCCAGCAAGCGGCTCCTGCTGCTGCACCGGCTAAAGCGGCCAGCGCTCCTGGCGCGAAAGCTGAGAGCAAAGGCGAGTTCGCTGAGAATGACGCTTACGTGCATGCCACGCCGGTTATCCGCCGTTTAGCGCGTGAATTTGGCGTAAACCTGGCGAAAGTGAAAGGTACCGGCCGTAAAGGTCGTATCCTGCGCGAAGACGTTCAGGCCTACGTGAAAGATGCGGTCAAACGTGCTGAAACAGCACCAACTGCTGCCACTGGCGGCGGTCTGCCGGGCATGCTGCCTTGGCCGAAAGTTGATTTCAGCAAGTTCGGTGAGATTGAAGAAGTTGAATTAGGCCGTATCCAGAAAATCTCTGGTGCGAACCTGAGCCGTAACTGGGTCATGATCCCACATGTAACTCACTTCGACAAAACCGATATCACCGATCTGGAAGCGTTCCGTAAGCTGCAGAACGACGAAGCTGCCAAGCGTAAGCTGGACGTGAAGTTCACCCCAGTGGTGTTCATCATGAAAGCTGTTGCTGCTGCTCTCGAGCAGATGCCACGTTTCAACAGCTCACTGTCCGAAGACGGTCAGAAGCTGACACTGAAAAAGTACATCAACATCGGTGTCGCGGTAGATACGCCAAATGGTCTGGTCGTTCCGGTATTCAAGGATGTGAACAAGAAAAGCATCACTGAACTGTCCCGTGAACTGATGGCTATCTCCAAGAAAGCTCGTGATGGTAAGCTGACCGCTGGCGAAATGCAGGGCGGTTGCTTCACCATCTCCAGCCTGGGCGGTATCGGGACAACTCACTTCGCGCCGATTGTTAACGCGCCGGAAGTGGCTATTCTGGGTGTATCCAAGTCTGCGATAGAGCCAGTCTGGAACGGTAAAGAGTTCCAGCCGCGTCTGATGATGCCGATGTCGCTCTCCTTCGACCACCGTGTGATTGACGGTGCTGATGGTGCGCGCTTTATCACCATCATCAACAACATGCTGGCCGACATTCGTCGTCTGGTGATGTAATCGTCAAGGCCGGCTTAGCGCCGGCCTTGTTATACCTTTCGTTCTTGAAGTCGCAGGGGTGTTAACGCGCCTACAGTTTGAAAGATGAAGGGTATTTCGCCGGACAAACAATTAAGAGGTCATGATGAGTACTGAAATTAAAACTCAGGTCGTGGTACTTGGGGCAGGTCCAGCAGGGTACTCTGCTGCTTTTCGTTGCGCGGATTTAGGTTTGGAAACCATTCTGGTTGAGCGTTACTCTACTTTGGGTGGTGTTTGCCTGAATGTGGGTTGTATCCCTTCCAAGGCATTGTTGCACGTTGCCAAAGTTATCGAAGAAGCTAAGGCGCTGGCTGAACACGGTATCGTTTTTGGTGAGCCTAAAACTGACATTGATAAAGTCCGTGTCTGGAAAGAGAAAGTTATCAATCAGTTGACCGGTGGTTTGGCAGGTATGGCTAAAGGCCGTAAAGTCAAAGTGGTTAATGGTTTTGGTAAATTTACTGGCGCGAATACCTTAGTGGTTGAAGGCGAAAATGGCCCAACTACCATTACCTTCGATAACGCGATTATCGCGGCCGGTTCTCGCCCAATCCAACTGCCATTTATTCCTCATGAAGACCCACGTGTTTGGGACTCAACTGATGCACTGGCACTGAAAACCGTACCTGAACGTCTGCTGGTTATGGGCGGTGGCATCATCGGTCTGGAAATGGGTACGGTTTACCATGCGCTGGGCTCGAAAATTGATGTGGTAGAAATGGCTGACCAGGTTATTCCGGCTGCTGATAAAGACGTGGTGAAAGTTTTCACCAAGCGCATCAGCAAGCAGTTCAACCTGATGCTGGAAACCAAAGTGACGGCGGTAGAAGCCAAAGAAGACGGTATCTATGTCACGATGGAAGGCAAAAAAGCGCCAGCAGAACCACAGCGCTATGATGCCGTTCTGGTGGCTATTGGCCGTGTACCTAACGGCAAATTGCTGGATGCCGGTCAGGCTGGTGTAGAAGTTGATGAGCGTGGCTTTATCCACGTTGATAAACAACTGCGTACCAACGTGCCGCATATCTTTGCTATCGGTGACATCGTGGGTCAGCCAATGCTGGCACATAAAGGTGTGCACGAAGGTCATGTTGCTGCTGAAGTTATCTCCGGCCTGAAACATTACTTCGATCCGAAAGTCATTCCATCTATTGCGTACACTGAACCTGAAGTCGCATGGGTGGGTCTGACTGAGAAAGAAGCGAAAGAAAAAGGCATCAGCTTTGAGACCTCCACCTTCCCGTGGGCGGCATCGGGCCGTGCTATCGCTTCAGATTGCGCAGACGGTATGACTAAACTTATCTTCGACAAAGAAACTCACCGTATCATCGGTGGTGCCATTGTTGGGACTAACGGTGGTGAACTGTTAGGTGAAATCGGTCTGGCGATCGAGATGGGTTGTGATGCGGAAGATATCGCGTTGACCATCCATGCTCACCCTACCTTGCATGAATCTGTCGGTCTGGCTGCGGAAATCTACGAAGGTAGCATTACCGACTTGCCTAATCCGAAAGCGAAAAAGAAATAATTTTCGCTAATACAGCAAGATAATGAAGCGGCTCCTTAACAGGGGCCGTTTTTTTGTTTAAAGGTTTTTATCACTCAGGTATTTTTTATCGATCAAAAATCGATCCCGCCCGTAGTTGGCTGGGCGAGATATGAAAGGTCCGCCGCAGTGCGGTGGCAAAGTTGGCTGGGCTGGTATAACCAGCAATGGCGGCGGCTTGATCGATACTGACTCCTTCTTTCTGTAATGCCAGCATAGCCCGCTTTAAACGACAATGGCGCAGATATTCAAATACCGTAATGTGGTAACTTTCACGAAAACGTCGCTGCAAGGTACTCTGGCTCATATTCACCAGACCGGCTAATTCACTCATCGATAGGTGGTCAGCCTCACCACTTTCCAGCCAGTCACGTACCCGCTGAACTCGGTTCAATCCACGTAATGAGATTTTATTTTGCTGTTGAGCTTGCTGCTCCAGTGAACTGAACGCTTCAATGATCAGCCCAATACATTGTGTTTCCCATTGCAACCGCTCCAGCGGCGTTGAAAAGGGTGGGGCGCTCGCTATTTTCTGAGCAATGGCTTGCGAGTGAACTGATGGGCGCCATAAATGAATCGCCAGATGCTGTTGGGTAAAGTTATACAACGTATCCCATGCACCGGCTTGTGGCAGCAAATCGCCATACAGCCATTCACGGTCAAAAGTCAGTGTTAATGTGCGCTCGTGACTGTTGTTTTTACCGTGGCGAGTAAACAGGGTGCTTTCAGTTAATGAGACCAGCGAGGCATCGCCTTTTTCCTGCAAATGCAACTGTTGACCGCCGAATGAGATATGCGCGCTGCCACTAACCACAATAGCCAGTTTCAGTGCTGGATTAAGCCGGTTTTGTGTCTTGATATCACAGAGGTTGGTGACATTCGCGGTATGTAAAATCAGATGTGGGTTCAGACGCAATACTTGAAAGTCGCCAAACAATACCGGGTCAGTGGACAATGATTTCACGCTGCTCAGTTGATAATCACTGGCAACCAGATTCGATTGTTGCACAATTTGTTCACGATAAATCGGTTTGGATGAGGGAGAGACATTGCGTAATTTGTTTTGCTTCACCGCCGACATGACGAACTCTCCACTGACATTATGACAACATTGACGTTTTGACAAACAGATTTGCTGTTTGCACAAACCTTTTCCCTATATGCAAATGTAACAATTAACGCGATGAATTGATAATGGAAATAATTATCAATCTTGTTCGCTTTTATCGCCCAACGAATAGATTGCCAGAGATTTTACTCTGCGGATATTTGCTGTGGGCTTTTTTGCATCAGGGGAAAGTGTAATGAAAGTAAAATGGCAACGGCGTTCTCTGACGACATTGATCGGTATTTGCATATCGACTCCGCTCTGGGCACAAACTCAAGCGACAAATCAAGCTGAGTCCACAGCAGCGACACAGACGACAGCGCAAACAACCGCCACCACATCGCAGCAAGAGCCTGCTGTGGCCGGTGGGTCGGCAACCACCGGAGATACGCTGGTGGTGACCGCTCAACAGCAAGTTCGTCAGGCGCTGGGGGCATCCACTATCACCGCAGAAGATATCCGCAAACGGCCACCCGCGAATGACCTGTCCGAAATTATCCGCACCATGCCGGGTGTTAATCTTTCCGGTAACTCTGCCAGTGGTCAGCGTGGCAATAATCGCCAAATTGATATTCGTGGCATGGGACCTGAAAATACGCTGATTATGATTGATGGCATACCGGTCTCCAGCCGTAATGCGGTGCGTTATGGCTGGCGTGGTGAACGTGATACCCGTGGTGATACCAACTGGGTTCCCGCGAATATGGTTGAGAAAATAGAAGTTTTACGCGGGCCGTCAGCGGCACGCTATGGCAACGGTGCAGCCGGTGGTGTAGTGAATATCATCACCAAACAGCCGGACAAAGAACTACATGGTAGCTGGAACGCCTACATGAACCTGCCGCAGCACAGCGAGGAAGGCGCGACTCGTCGTACCGATTTCAGTCTGTTGGGGCCGCTAAGTGATACCGTCAGTTTCCGCTTGTATGGCGGATACAATAAAACCGATGCTGATGATTGGGATATTAACCAAGGCCATGAATCTGCCCGTACCGGTAACCAGGCCGGTACACTGCCTGCTGGCCGTGAAGGGGTACGAAATAAAGATATCAACGGGTTACTGCGTTGGGAATTTGCCCAAGGCCAATCTCTGGAGTTCGAGGCAGGTTATAGCCGCCAGGGAAATATTTATGCCGGTGATACACAAAACACAAACAGCAATGCCATAGTTCGCAGCTTATACGGTGCGGAAACTAACGTGATGTACCGCGATAATTTCTCGCTAACACACCGTGGCTTTTGGGATAACGGCGTCAGTACAACCTCCTATTTTCAGTATGAAGATACGCGCAACTCACGAATTAATGAGGGGCTGGCGGGCGGTACAGAAGGCATATTCTCAAATAAATATTTCAGTACTATCAAGCTGGACAACTATCTGGCCCACTCCGAGGTTAACCTGCCATTTGAATTGGGCGTTAATCAGGTGCTGACCGTGGGGGCGGAATGGAATGACCAGAAAATGAACGATCCAAGCTCTAATACCCAAACGACGAGTGAGGGTGGCAGTGTCAGCGGCTTGACGGGGACTGGGCGTAATACTCGTAGCTCGGCGCAGATAGCCTCGGTATTTGTTGAGGATAATATCGAGTTGACGGATACCACCATGCTCACCCCAGCACTGCGCTTTGATCATCACAGCACCGCGGGAAGTAACTGGAGTCCGGGCCTGAATCTGTCACAGGAACTGGGTGATTACTTCACCATGAAAATGGGTATTGCCCGTTCTTATAAAGCGCCAAATCTCTATCAAACCAACCCTAACTATCTGTTATATAGCCGTGGTCAAGGTTGCTATGGCGGTGGCGGCAGTTGCTACCTGATGGGTAATGATTCTCTGTCTGCTGAAACCAGCGTAAACAAAGAGATCGGGTTCGAGTTCCACGATGACGGCATTATTGCCGGTATCACTTACTTCCGTAATGATTATCGTAATAAGATCGAGCCGGGTTTGGTCTCCCTCGGGACTGCCAGTGGTGGTACCGGTGCTTATGCTAATTCCGATATCTTCAAGTGGAGTAACGTGCCGAAAGCGTTGGTGGAAGGGTTGGAAGGTAATCTGACCGTGCCCTTCACTGAGACAGTACAGTGGAGCAGCAATCTGACCTACATGCTGGAGTCGAAGAACAAAAGCACCGGTGATTACTTATCGATCACGCCGGAGTTTACTTTGAATAGTTCACTGAACTGGCAGGCAACTGATGATTTGTCACTGCTATCCACGGTGACCTGGTATGGGCGTCAGAAGCCGAAAAAATATGACTATCAAGGTCTGCCGGTTACGGGTACGGCACGCAATGAAGTCAGCCCATATGCCATCTTTGGTCTCAGTGCTAGCTATACAGTGACAAAAAATGTCAGTGTCACCACTGGGATTGAAAACCTGTTCGACAAACGCCAGTTCCGTGCCGGGAATGCTCAGAGCGTAGCCGGTATCGCGGGTGCAGGGGCAGCGACTTACAATGAGCCGGGCCGGACCTATTTTGTTAGCTTGAATACCCAATTCTAAATGCCCTTCATACTTGGGGCATAGAGTCTTTTATCAAAGCAGAAACAGTGGTTATCGACTGTTTCTGCTTCATTTATCGCCACAATATCTTCCCTTCGTTATTTATCACCCTAAAAGTCATATCAATAGCACGAGATTCTCATAGAGAGATGGTATCCATTCATTTACTGTGGTTATCATACAGCGGTGTTTTTGCGGATATTGCCCTACGGTGAGAGGCTAACTGAGAGCCATTATCAATACTTCAGGTGATTACACTGCGCTCAACGATTCAGCAAAAATTTAATGTTGCTTTTATGTGAACGAATTAACACTGAGTTCAAATACTGGTATGCTGGCTGGGCAAACTGGGCATCTTACTTACACCTACTGCATCAGTGATGATGGCTGGTGGCTACTGATAGCCTGGAAATATACCCAATAGATTTCAAGGTGCAGGAAGGCGGCCAACGAGAGAGTCCCGATGAGCTTACATAAGTAAGTGATTCGGGTGAGCGAGAGCAGCCAACACATCTGCGGTTTGAAAGATGATGGGTATAAATGACAATAAAAGCGAGGAGAGAGTCGTGCTAGAAGAATACCGTAAGCACGTAGCCGAGCGTGCTGCTGAGGGTATCGTCCCCAAGCCATTAGATGCATCACAAATGGCCGCGCTGGTTGAATCATTAAAAAATCCGCCGGCGGGCGAAGAAGAATTTTTGTTAGATCTGCTGATCAACCGTGTTCCACCCGGTGTTGATGAAGCAGCCTACGTTAAAGCCGGTTTCCTGGCGGCGATTGCCAAGGGTGAAGCCAACTCCCCTCTGATTAACGCTGAAAAAGCGATTGAACTGCTTGGCACTATGCAGGGCGGTTATAACATTCATCCGCTGATTGATGCGTTAGATAACGAAAAGCTGGCACCGATTGCGGGCAAAGCGTTATCTCACACCTTGCTGATGTTTGATAACTTCTACGATGTGGAAGAAAAAGCCAAAGCGGGTAACCCACACGCCAAGAAGGTGATGCAATCCTGGGCTGATGCCGAATGGTATCTCTCCCGACCGCCTTTGGCCGAAAAAATCACGGTCACCGTATTCAAAGTAACCGGTGAAACCAATACCGATGATTTGTCCCCGGCGCAAGATGCCTGGTCGCGCCCTGATATTCCACTACATGCCTTGGCGATGCTGAAAAATGCCCGTGAAGGCATTCACCCAGATCAACCGGGTAGCGTTGGCCCGATCAAACAGATCGAAGAACTGAACAAAATCGGTTTCCCGCTGGCCTACGTCGGTGATGTGGTCGGTACCGGTTCTTCCCGTAAATCCGCCACCAACTCGGTGCTGTGGTTTATGGGCGACGACATCCCTTACGTGCCGAACAAGCGCGGCGGCGGTGTGGTGCTGGGCAGCAAAATTGCCCCGATCTTCTTTAACACGATGGAAGATGCCGGTGCTTTGCCAATCGAAGTGGATGTTGCCAATCTAAACATGGGCGACGTGATTGATATCTTCCCGTATCTCGGCGAAGTACGCCGCCATGATACTGGTGAGATACTCGCGACCTTCGAGCTGAAAACTGACGTGTTGCTGGACGAAGTCCGTGCTGGTGGGCGTATTCCACTGATTGTTGGCCGTGGCTTGACCACTAAAGCTCGTGAGTCGCTGGGTCTGCCAGTCAGCGAAGTATTCCGTGTGGCGAAGCCAGTTGCCAAAAGCAATAAAGGCTTCTCGCTGGCACAGAAAATGGTTGGCCGCGCATGTGGTGTTGAAGGTGTGCGCCCAGGCGAATACTGCGAACCTAAGATGACCTCGGTCGGTTCACAAGACACCACCGGCCCGATGACCCGTGATGAACTGAAAGACCTGGCCTGTCTGGGCTTCTCCGCTGATTTGGTGATGCAGTCATTCTGTCATACTGCCGCTTATCCTAAGCCCGTTGATGTGACCACTCACCATACTTTGCCTGATTTCATTATGAACCGTGGTGGCGTATCGCTGCGTCCTGGTGATGGCATCATCCACTCGTGGTTGAACCGCATGCTGTTGCCAGATACGGTTGGTACCGGTGGTGATTCCCATACTCGTTTCCCGATTGGGATCTCCTTCCCGGCAGGTTCTGGTTTGGTGGCCTTTGCGGCCGCAACAGGTGTAATGCCTTTGGACATGCCTGAATCGGTGCTGGTGCGTTTTAAAGGTAAAATGCAGCCGGGTATCACTCTGCGTGATCTGGTGCATGCAATTCCTTACTACGCGATTCAGGAAGGCCTGCTGACGGTTGAGAAGCAAGGCAAGAAGAACATCTTCTCTGGCCGAATTCTGGAAATTGAAGGCCTGCCAGAGCTGAAAGTCGAACAGGCATTCGAGTTGGCCGATGCTTCCGCTGAACGTTCTGCTGCTGGTTGTACCATTAAATTGGATAAAGCGCCGATCACTGAATACCTGCAATCCAATATCGTCTTGTTGAAGTGGATGATTGCGGAAGGCTACGGCGACCGCCGTACGCTGGAGCGCCGGGTTAATGGTATGGAAAGCTGGCTGGCGAATCCAAATCTACTGGAAGGCGATGCCGATGCGGAATATGCAGCGGTAATCGAAATCGATCTGGCTGATATCACACAACCTATTCTGTGTGCGCCAAACGATCCAGATGATGCTCGCTTGTTGTCTGATGTGGCTAACAGCAAGATCGATGAAGTGTTTATCGGTTCTTGCATGACCAACATTGGCCACTTCCGTGCGGCGGGTAAGTTGCTGGATCAACATAAAGGCCAATTGCCAACACGTTTGTGGGTTGCACCGCCGACCAAAATGGATGCCGCACAGTTGACTGAAGAGGGCTACTACAGCGTCTTTGGTAAGAGTGGTGCCCGTATTGAGATTCCGGGCTGTTCACTGTGTATGGGTAACCAGGCTCGTGTGGCTGATGGTGCGACAGTGGTTTCTACGTCAACCCGTAACTTCCCGAATCGCTTGGGGAATGGGGCAAATGTCTATCTGGCGTCGGCTGAACTGGCGGCGATTGCATCACTGCTGGGGCGTCTGCCAACGCCTGAGGAATATCAAACTTATATGGCTCAGGTTGATAAGACCGCAGAGGATACTTATCGCTACCTGAACTTCGATCAGTTGAGCCAATATACGGACAAAGCTGACGGTGTTATCTTCCAAACCGCAGTCTAAACAGCTATACCCTTTGTCTTTGGAGTTACAGGGCTGTTAGCTTGCCGCCTATCTGTAACACCAATTACTTTGGGTATGATGTATAATACGTATCTGACGGGAGGCCTATGGCCTCCCGTTTCTATTTTAAACAAACCGTCTGGTAGTGAAATCTTAGTGGTATTTACCGGCTTTGCGAGCTTGCGCCAAGTGGGTGGGCTAAATACGGTTACAATAATTATAAGAGCATCAGGAGGGCATGCTATGGACTATGAATTCTTGCGTGATTTAACAGGGCAAGTGCTGGTCAGATTCTCCATGGGACATGAAGTGATCGGCCATTGGCTCAATGAAGAGATTAAGGGCGACCTGGCGAAACTCGATCAAATTGAAGCTGCCGCTATGGAAGTGAAAGGCAGTGAGCGCCAGTGGCAGTTGACCGGCCATGAATATACCTTGTGGCTGGATGGGGAAGAAGTGATGGTGCGTGCCAATCAACTGGATCTAGACGGCGATGAGATGGAAGAGGGCATGAATTACTATGATGAAGAAAGCCTCTGTCTGTGCGGGTTAGAGGACTTTCTGCTGGTATTGAAAGGCTATCGTAACTTCATTACTTCTAAATAAAATATTTACTCAAAGAACTTGGAGTTGCTGCCTATCTGCGGCTTCAAGTCCGAAGGGGATTGCGGCTGGCAGACCAGCACAGCAGAGAACCTACCACCACCATCGCCACTCCAGGCCAGAAAGCGGCTGAGGGCAGGGTATTGAGCCACAAGCTGGCAATCAATATCGATAGCAGTGGTGTGAAGTAGGATAGAGCAGCCACTAATGTGGCATTGCCCTTTTTCATGGCAATATCCCAACACAGATAGGCCAGCGCAGTGTTGGCTCCCATAAGTAACAGTTCAAATGTTGCCCGTGTGGTGAAATGCAACTTGCCGGGGGTCAGCATAAAGAACATGACCCACAAACACAGGGCGCAGGCGAGTAAAAACAGCGGCAACGCCCCTGGTCCACGGCTGTACAAACGGACCAGATTGGAATAAGCCGCCCAGGTAAACGCCGCGATGAGTGCCAGGCTGTAGGCCAGAGGGTTACTGCGAACATTGGTGCTCAATACGTTGATATCTAGTCCGTTTCCACCGCTGACTACCCAGATTACACCGAATAGAGCAAGTGCAACTCCCAGCCATAACCACCAACGGGCACGCAGCTTAAGTAATGGAACCGCTAACAGCAAGGTTAAACTCGGCCACAGGTAATTGATCAAGCCAATTTCCAGTGTCTGCTGACGGTCATTAGCCATACCAATAGCCAAAGCGAACGCCACCATATACACCACAAATAGTAAACCACAACCGTACAGATAAGCTGGATGCTGTCCACGTAACGTAGGTTTACCCGCCACCAACCACACCAAAACTCCACTCAGGCTGTAAATTGCCGCTCCGGCCCCAAACGGACCCAAGGTTTCAGATAGTCCGCGCGTTAAAGCGACACTCATGCTCCAAAGCAGGATTGCAATAATGCCATATAGGGTGGGGAGGCGGTTCATTCGCGGGGTCATTCCTTGAGTTGGAGGTATTAACCGGGCAAAAAGAGTTATGCCCGATTAATCGGTTTCTTGTCTGACTTATTACTGATTAATAACATATAAATACAGTGGTATTACCGGCAACGTATCACATTTCTGGCACATTGCGGCCATAGTAGATTTCCTGCATCTCTTTATATAACAGGCGAGTAATACGTTCTCTTTCTGCGGCACTCAGCTCTTCCGGCTTGGCGTTAAACAGATAATGCTTCAAATCGAAGTCTTTCAACATCATCTTGGTATGAAAGATGTTTTCTTGATAAACATTCACATCCATCATGTGATACAGCGACTTCATATCGTCAGACATGAAATTCTGAATCGAGTTGATCTTATGATCGATAAAATGCTTTATCCCATTGATATCACGGGTAAAACCTCGCACGCGATAATCCATCGTAACAATGTCGGACTCCAACTGATGGATAAGGTAATTCAGGGCTTTCAGCGGTGAAATCACTCCGCAGGTAGAGACTTCGATATCTGCGCGGAAAGTGCATAACCCCGCTTCAGGGTGGCTTTCTGGGTAGGTATGAACGCAGATATGGCTCTTGTCCAAATGGGCAACCACTGCATTTGGCAGCGGGCCGGGGTGCTCAGAGGTATCAACATCGCGCGGATCGACCGGTTCTTCGCTGACCAGAATGGTAACACTCGCCCCCTGAGGGTCGTAATCCTGACGTGCGACATTCAATATATTTGCGCCAATGATCGAGCAGGTTTCGCTCAAGATCTCGGTCAGGCGGTTGGCGTTGTACTGTTCGTCAATGTAGGCGATATAGCCATCGCGGTCGTCTGCGGTCTCGGCATAACAAATATCGTAAATACAAAAACTCAGGCTTTTGGTCAGGTTGTTGAAGCCGTGTAGTTTAAGCTTGGACAATTTAGTTCACCTCCTTATTTGGCTGTTAAGGCATCCAGCAGATACTGCGGCAAGGCAAAGCTGCCGACATGAATGGCTGGGTTATAGTAGCGGCAGTTTAGGCCTGCTTCAGCAAAACGCTGTTGTAGCGTGGCAAGATCCAACTGACGCAGCGAGGGGTTCTGAGTCGCCCACGCGAAGGTCATAATACCGCCATAATAGGTCGGAATTGCGGCCTGATAAAAACTGACATCACTGAAATAGTGGTTAAGCTTATTGTGGCTGCCGACGGCTTCATCCTGTTGTAGGAAGCATACGCCGTTTTGCGCCACAAAAATGCCGCCTTGGTTCAGGCTACGGGCACATCCCTCGTAGAAAACTGAGGTAAACAGGCTTTCTCCTGGGCCGATGGGATCGGTACAGTCGGAGATGATGACATCGAATTTTTCAGTGCTCTGGTTAACGAAATTAACACCATCATCAATAACTAATGTGAAACGAGGATCGTCATAGGCACCCGCACTGTGATTCGGCAGATATTGGCGGCAGAACTCCACGACACCGGCGTCAATTTCCACCATGGTAATCTGTTCGATATTTTTATGGCGGCTGACTTCACGCAGCATGGCACCATCACCACCACCGATGATAAGTACCTTCTTCACCTGACCGTGGGCCAGTAACGGCACATGAGTCATCATTTCGTGATAGATAAACTCATCGCGCTCGGTCGTCTGAACCACGCCATCCAGTGCCATGACACGGCCCAGCACGGGATTTTCAAAAATCACCAGATCCTGATGCTCGGTTTTCTCGTGGTACAGCACATTTTCTACTGAAAAATACTGACCGAAGTTGGCATGCAATGTTTCATACCATAGTTCTTTCTGTGACATGTTCGGGGCTTCTCCTTCGCAGTAACAGCCATGAAAAATGGGGGCAACATCATAGCCAACTCTGGATGAGGTTGCACGGTGGAATTTCAGACTGAAAGGATAAAGGCGGGATTGTTAGTTCGCGTAAGCCAATAAACTCAACGAGTCACGGGCCAGAGACTTGCATTTGGTAGGAACTGGAATAGCAATACCACGCAGGTCGCGATAACTCTCTTCGCCCAACGCTTTCATATTAAAGCTATTATAGTTACGCAGGTCCCAGCGATTTTGCTGAGCAAAATAGACGATAGCCCGTTTGATTTCGTTATTGGGTAATTCGTTATAACCACAATCATTTTTCAGATAGACAAATACCGCAGTCAGATCCGCAAGATCTTCTGCTTCGGATTCACTTAATGCAGAACTGGCAGATGAAAATCCGCACAGAGTAAGCAGCAGCATAACTAACGTTGTTCTTTTCATAGCGGAAACAGGCTTGTTCATTGTTAACAGACGTTATCACACTGTGATGGTTCAGAGTAAATTTTATTATACCCTTCGTACTTGAAGCCGCAGGGTTGTTAGCGATGCAGGTGACTCTCCCGCACCATGCGCCTTGCCAGGCGAGGTTACTGCAAGCAGATTTATCACCAGAATCACTTACCTGATTTGGATTGATTCACCAAGTGATTGATTACGTCTTGACCTTCCTGTAAGGGGAGGGTTTAAGCTCACAGACTGCTGTTTTTGTGTCTTGCAGGCACTCACTCATTATCAAGATGGAGACGACCATGCATCGCCGTGATTTTATTAAGTTAACGGCAGCTCTTGGAGCCGCCACTTCACTGCCGTTATGGAGCCGCGCGGCCTTGGCCGCAGATTTCTCACCACTGCCTATTCCACCTCTGCTCCAGCCCGATGCCAATAGCAAAATTAATTTGAATATCCAGACCGGTACTGTGGCCTGGCTACCCTCCGCAGCAACGCAGACCTGGGGTTATAATGGCAATCTACTGGGGCCTGCCATCCGTTTGCAACGAGGCAAACCGGTCACTATTGATATCACTAATTCCCTACCAGAAGCGACCACGGTGCACTGGCACGGACTGGAAATCCCCGGCGAAGTGGACGGTGGTCCACAGGCACTGATTCAACCCGGCACAACCCGGCAGGTTGTTTTTAGTGTCGATCAACCGGCGGCTACCTGCTGGTTCCATCCCCACACTCATGGGAAGACTGGCCAGCAAGTGGCCATGGGCTTAGGCGGATTGGTCCTGATCGATGACAGTGAGAGCGAGAAACTTCCTCTGCCAAAGCTGTGGGGTGTAGATGATATTCCGGTTATTTTGCAGGATAAATTACTGGGTAAAGATGGGCAGATTGATTATCAGTTAGATGTGATAACGGCGGCTGTTGGTTGGTTTGGCGATCGGATGTTTACCAATGGAGCACACTATCCGCAGCAAATCACCCCACGCGGTTGGGTGCGGCTAAGGCTGCTCAATGGCTGTAATGCCCGCTCCCTTAATTTGGCACTCAGCGATGGCCGCCCGATGTATGTGATTGCCAGCGACGGTGGCTTACTGGCCGAACCGGTAGCCGTGCGTGAGTTGCCAATACTGATGGGTGAACGTTTTGAGGTGCTGGTGGATACCGCTGATGGTAAGCCGCTTGATCTGGTTACTTTGCCAGTGAAACAGATGGGTATGACCCTGGCCCCGTTCGATAAGCCATTACCGGTATTGCGCATTCAGCCATCACTGGCCGCCGGTAGCAAGGTGCTCCCGGATTCGCTGGTTGTGGTACCGGCATTAGCCGATGCCACTGGCCTGCAAGAGCGCTGGTTCCAACTGATGATGGATCCGAAATTGGATATGTTAGGGATGCAAGCGCTGATGAGCCGTTATGGTATGCAAGCAATGGCTGGCATGAACATGGGTAACGGTGCCATGAATGGCATGGATCACAGCAATATGGCCGGTATGGAGAGTGGCAATATGAAAGGCATGGCGAGTGGCGCGATGAAAGGCACGGCAGCTTTTGATTTCAGCCATGCCAATATGATTAACGGCAAACCGTTCTCGATGACTGAACCGGCGTTTGACGCGAAGCTCGGGAAATTCGAGAAGTGGACCGTTTCTGGTGAAGGCGACATGATGTTACATCCTTTCCATGTCCACGGGACACAGTTCCGTATTTTGACAGAGAACGGCAAACCACCGGCAGAGCATCGCCGTGGCTGGAAAGATATTGTACGAGTGGAAGGTGCGCGCAGTGAGATATTAGTGCGTTTTAGTCACCTCGCACCAGCCAGTATGCCTTATATGGCCCACTGCCATCTGTTGGAACATGAAGATACTGGCATGATGTTGGGTTTTACCGTCAGCGCTTAGGGGGTATCAACAGGTTATGTGTGCGGCGGGTGAGTCCGTCGCAACATCGCTTAGGCTATGGTAAACTCAGCGGCTTTCTTGTGGCAAGTAACGTAAAAAAGCGACGTAAATACTTATGAAACACACTGTAGAAGTCATGATTTCCGAGCAGGAAGTCAAAGCCCGAATTGCCGAATTAGGCCGCCAAATCTCCGAACACTACCGCGACAGCGGCAGTGAAATGGTGCTGGTCGGGTTGCTCCGTGGCTCATTTATGTTTATGGCTGACTTATGCCGTGCCATTGATGTTTCCCATGAAGTCGATTTTATGACGGCCTCCAGCTACGGCAATGGCATGAGTACCACGCGAGATGTGAAAATCCTGAAAGATTTGGATGAAGATATCCGTGGTAAGGATGTGCTGATTGTTGAAGATATAATCGACTCCGGTAATACATTAAGTAAAGTGCGTGAAATTCTGCAATTGCGTGGGCCAAAATCATTGGCTATCTGCACGTTGCTGGATAAACCAGAGCGTCGCGAAGTTCAGGTGCCGGTTGAGTGGGTCGGCTTCGCTATTCCTGATGAATTCGTGGTGGGTTACGGTATCGATTATGCTCAAAGATATAGACATCTTCCTTATGTAGGAAAGGTTGTCATGTTTGACGAGTGATCAGGAACGGCTACTGTGCGTCGCCATTTTGAGATTACGCAGTACTTAGAATCCTCACGTACTACGTGTACGCTCCGGTTGTTGCGTGCTGGGCGCACTCAAACTGACTTAGCTCGCTACGCCTTATTTGCCGCTGGTCACTGCACGTCAATATTTTGAGTTCGAGTGTCTTTAGCAGCATTTAGGGATGGGAGAGGGTGTGCTTGAACACCCTCCCTGGCGACTGTTCAGTCTTTTCTATTAGGTTGCAGTAACTTTGCCATCGCTTCACGGTAAAGGACTTCAAGGCTACTGAGGCTGGTGGCCGAGACTTTCAAATCAGTCAGTTTGCCATCTTCAATACCATAGACCCAGCCGTGAATCATGGCTTTCTGCCCACGCTTCCAGGCGGACCGGACAATAGTCGAATGACCCAGGTTATAGACTTGTTCTACGACATTGATTTTACATAACATATCGCTGCGTTCTTCTTGTGGTAGCTCACCCAGCAGTGAGCTGTGCTTATACCAAAGATCACGAATATGCAGTAACCAGTTATCGATAAGGCCCATCTCTTCACCTTTGATCGCCGCTTCGACACCGCCACAACCAAGGTGACCACAGATAATGATGTGTTCGACCTGCAAAACATCGATGGCGTATTGCACCACGGACAAGCAGTTGAGATCCGTATGGATAACCAGATTGGCTACATTGCGGTGAACGAATAATTCACCCGCTTTCAGACCAGTTAGTTGCTCTGCGGGGACGCGGCTGTCTGAACAGCCAATCCACAGAAAACGGGGTTTCTGGGCTTGCGCCAAGTGTTCAAAAAAATCGGGGTCATCTTTACTGATAGAGTTTGACCACATGTCATTGTTCGCGAGGAGCTTCTCTATTTCTTTCATTAATGTAAATAGCCTGTAATGAACGGATTGCGATAAGATAATATACGGCAAGGATGACGATTTTGAAATCGGAACAGTGACCCTGTTGATCGCGCAATTTTCGTCTGCGTAACATCTTCTCGGTATCGACCCATGATCCCTTCTGCTCCCCGTAACTTGCCCTGACAGGCGAGCTAAGCAAGGCATGGGTATGCTGTTATCGCTGAGAAACTCATAGAATAAGGTTCTTTTTTACTTATGACATATGCACTGGAAATAACGCAACTAACCAAAACCTATGCAGGTGGCGTTCAGGCACTACGTGGCATTGATCTGCGCGTAGAGGCAGGTGATTTTTATGCCCTGCTTGGGCCGAATGGTGCGGGTAAATCGACCACCATTGGTATTATCAGTTCATTAGTGAACAAAACGTCCGGTAAGGTACAAGTTTTTGGTTACGATATTGATAACGATATCGTGAATGCCAAACGCCAACTTGGGTTAGTACCACAGGAGTTTAACTTCAACCCATTCGAGACGGTGTTGCAGATTGTGATTACCCAAGCGGGGTATTACGGCGTCACGCGGCGTGAGGCGTTACAACGTGCCGAGAAATACCTCACTCAGTTGGATTTGTGGAGCAAACGCAATGAGCGCGCTATCCGGCTGTCGGGCGGGATGAAGCGCCGTTTGATGATTGCGCGTGCGCTGATGCATGAGCCGAAGTTGCTAATCCTTGATGAACCTACCGCTGGGGTGGATATCGAGTTACGCCGCTCGATGTGGGGGTTCCTGAAAGAGCTGAATGCGCAGGGGACCACCATTATTCTGACTACTCACTATCTGGAAGAAGCAGAAATGCTGTGCCGTAACATTGGTATTATCCAGAATGGTGAACTGGTGGAAAATACCACCATGAAGCAGTTGCTTGGCAAACTTGAGTCAGAAACCTTTATTTTTGATTTGGGTATTAAAAGCCCGCTACCTAAGCTGGAAGGTTATGGCTATCGTCTGACGGACACCTCAACGCTGGAGGTTGATGTTAAGCGTGAGCAAGGTCTGAATGGTTTATTCAGTCAATTGAACGCTCAGGGAATTCAGGTACAAAGTATGCGCAACAAGGCTAACCGTCTGGAAGAGCTATTTGTCACCTTGGTTAATGGTAACGGGGGAGAGAAAGCATGACCCGCCTATATTGGGTAGCATTACAGAGTATTTGGATCAAAGAAATCACGCGTTTTGCTCGTATCTGGATTCAAACACTGGTACCACCGGTGATTACTATGTCGCTCTATTTCGTTATTTTCGGCAACCTGATTGGTGCCCGAATTGGTGATATGGGCGGTTTTAATTATATGCAATTTATCGTTCCCGGCTTGATTATGATGGCGGTTATCACCAACTCATATGCCAACGTCGCTGCATCGTTCTTTGGTGCTAAATTCCAGCGCAGTATTGAAGAGTTGCTGGTAGCACCGGTACCCACACATATTGTGATTATCGGTTATGTCGGTGGTGGGGTCGCCCGTGGGATCTGTGTCGGTATTCTGGTAACGATTATCTCACTGTTCTTCGTACCGTTGCATGTCCACTCTTGGTCAATGATTGCACTGACATTGATGCTGACGGCCATTCTGTTTTCCCTCGGTGGGTTACTGAATGCGGTATTTGCCAAAACGTTCGATGATATCAGCCTGGTGCCTACTTTTGTGCTGACCCCCTTGACGTATCTGGGCGGGGTCTTTTACTCGCTATCATTACTGCCCCCTTTTTGGCAGGCGGTATCGAAACTAAATCCTATTGTGTACATGATAAGCGGGTTTCGTTATGGCTTCCTTGGGATTTCTGATGTGCCATTGGTATTGACCATTGGTGTTTTGGTGGTATTCATCGCGGTGTTTTATGCGTGGGCTTGGTATTTGATAGAGCGTGGTCGTGGGCTACGCACCTAATACCCTTCGGCCTTGACGTTACAGCGGTGTTGGCTACGTTCACTTACCCGAATCACTTACTACTGTAAGCTCATCGGGATGCGCTGACTTGCCGCCTTGCTGTAACGCCAATGACTTTGGGTATTCTTTTCGGCCTTGACGTTACAGCGGTGTTGGCTACGTTCACTTACCCGAATCACTTACTGCTGTAAGCTCATCGGGATGCGCTGACTTGCCGCCTTGCTGTAACGCCAATGATTTTGGCTATTAGCAGAGATTGATCGTGAATTATTAGTTAGTTAATTGTTGTTAATACTGGAATTTAAACGTAATAAATAATGTCCCCATCTAATATCGTCTTTCTCAACTTCTGGCGTCTCGTGCTATGCTGGCGCACCAGATTTTCCCCTTTTCAATTCAGCGCCAAATGCGCATAAGTAGAACGATAATGTGGCATAAAAACAGAATAGCTATTGGGATGCTACTCGGTCTTGTCATGTCGGTAATGATACCGGCAACCCATGCAGATCTCTTACCTGATGAAGCAACACTTACGCCTAAATATATGGTTGCACAGCGTGATAGCGAAATATATTCACTGGTTGGTGAGAAGGTCATTCCTGTCGGTGAGATTAAAGAAGATCAACTTATTCAGGTTTTACCCGCCGCGGCAGAATACTATGAATTTAAATTTGGTAATGGCATCGGCTTTATTGATAAGGACGATTTAGAAGATATCAACAAAGCACGAAAAACCAACGATATCTTGGGTGATTTGAATAAACCCCTGCCCAATCAAAATATATTGATCAAGCGCGAAACTCCTGTCTATCTGGCGGCGGATGTGCGCAGTGAGCAGTTTGCTACGCTGGTAGATAACTTGCGTTATCCTATCGTGGGTAAATTGAAAGACCGGTTAGGGAATACCTGGTATCAGGTCAATATTGGTGATCGCTTAGGCTATGTCAGTAGTGTCGATGCTGAAATCGATAACGGCATCCCGATCCTGACCTATCACCATATGTTGAAGAATGAGGAGAATAAACGTTTCCTCAATACATCAACCACCACCTCTGATGCGGCATTCAGTAACCAGATGACCTATCTCAAGCAGACAGGTTACGACACGATTTCGCTCTATCAGCTTGAAGGTTATCTCAATAACAAGATTAATCTGCCCGCAAAAGTTGTAGTACTGACCTTTGACGATGGTCTTAAATCGGTCCACCGCTACGCATATCCTATATTGAAAGAAAATGGCTTCCGGGCTACGGCGTTTATTATTTCATCACGAATTAAGCGCCATCCACAAAAATGGAACCCTGATTCATTACAGTTTATGAGTATCTCTGAATTGAAAGAGATTCAGGATGTATTTGATGTTCAGTCTCATACTCATTTTTTACACCGGACTGATAATAAACGTAACCCTATCTTATTGAGCCGTTCTTATCACAATATTGTTTTTGATTTTGAACACTCACGACGAGCGTTATCTCAATTTAATCCGCACGTGATCTTTCTGTCATATCCGTTCGGTGGCTTTAATCAAACTGCGATTGATGCTGCTAAAAATGCCGGTTTCCATTTGGCGGTGACCACCATACAAGGCAAGGTTAAACCCGGTGATAATCCGTATACCCTCAAACGGCTTTATATTCTGCGTACTGATTCAATACCGACTATGGCAGAGCGTATTGCCAATGAACCTGGCCAGCCGGTTGCCCCTGCACCTGCGGTGATGGAATCGGATTAACAACTCGATGGTATGAAGAGGATATGAAAGATGGTGCTCTGGTAAGGCACCATTTTTTATCTTGAAAGACCAAGAATACAGGTGAGCAAACGTGGCTAACCTGAGCCTTCAGTAAGAAGGATATTACCCAAAGTAATTGGAGTCGCAGGTAGGCCAGCAAGTAAACGCATCCCGAGGAGGTGACTGAAGTCAGTGATTCGGGTAAGTGAACGTAGCTAACACCCCTGCGGCTTCAAGTACAAAGGGTAATTAAGCGACTTGAACCGGTACCGCTTTAGCTTTGCGTTGCAGTTGATTCTGACCTTCAAAATACGCCACTTTAGGGTGGTGCAATCGGGCATCAGCATCAGACATCTGTACGTAGGAACAGATGATCAGCTTATCACCGACACAAGCACAACGCGCCGCGGCACCATTCACCGAGATAATCCGTGAACCGCGTTCGGCGGCGATAGCATAAGTGGAAAAACGCTGACCATTATCAACGTTATAAATATCAATGGCTTCGTATTCCAAAATCCCAGCGGCTTCCAGAAAATCCTGATCGATAGCGCAGGAACCTTCATAGTGCAAATCAGCTTGAGTGACTTTGACCCGATGCAGTTTGCCTTGCAACATAGTGCGTATCATAACTCTTACCTTTGACCCCGGTTATTACCCAGAATAAGTCTGGCATCCTATCCCATCATCGATTGATTTAGGGAGAAGCATCCAGTTTTGCTGATTTTATACCGCTTGTCTATGGCTCAGCGATTGAGTGATAAAAACAGGAGACTAAAACGGGTCTGCGGCTAGCGGAACAGGGACTTGCTATCAAGCCCCCGATCCCATCGGTCTATCGGTTGCTTGTGCAGACTTTGGTCGCAGATATAGGCATACTGGGTCGCCACTAGGGGTGGAGATTGTGTATTTATTGGTGTTAATGTTCATTCTTATATTTAATATAAATTCGTCATTTTTATCAGTAATAGTGAAATGTTGCTCTTGGTTATTAGACCCCTTAGGCTGAGAAAATCTCTCTTCATATCCTGGTGCTGCTAACTGTTTTAATTGATTAAATGCTTTTGCTATGTTGCCGCGAATTTCCTCCGGGTTCATTGCATCGGTATTATTCAGAGGATGGTACAGTTGATAGAGACAATCCAATGCTTCAGCATGATGGGTACAACAGAAAAAGTCCTTTATTATCTCCCATAGACTCATCGATGGTGGTGTTGTGTTTTTCGCTATATTTGCGATGACTGAGTGACTAATCTCAGTGGAAAACAGATGATTTCCAACCCTAATTCCCATCTTCAACCCCCTTTTATTTATGCGATGTATTACATACAAAAGGCAGAGAAAATGCTTTCGGGTTAACACCTTGTTTGGTGAAGAATAAGAGGAGCAGGGAAGGGGGATGTGCGGTGAAAACCGGGCTCGGCCGCTATTCACCGCAGTCAGGGGTTAACTACGCAAATCAACCTGTTGGTTATCAATCAGGCGTGCTTTACCCAGCCAGGCGGCCAGCAGGATAACGGCTTGTTGACTGTCGATGGTCAATGGTTGCAAAGTGTGGGCATCGCGGATAAACAGTTCATCCGGGGTAAAACCGGCATGGCGTAATTGCTCTGCGGTGTCAGCCAGCAAATCATCAATCTGCCTTTCACCCAAGATCAGTTTCTCGGCCAGAGCTTGCATTATCTTATTGAGCTGCGGGGCGATTTTTCGCTCTTCAGCCGTCAGATAGCCATTGCGGGAACTCAGTGCCAGACCATCTTTCGCCCGCACAATCGGCACCCCGACAACATTGATGTCATAGCCCATATCCGCCACCATTTTACGGATCAGTGCCAGTTGCTGATAATCTTTTTCACCAAAACAGGCAACATCTGGTTGCACCAGATTGAACAGTTTGCTGACGATAGTGGATACACCACGGAAATGACCAGGGCGACTGGCACCTTCTAAAATAGTAGACAGGGCAGGGACGTCGACATAGGTCTGGCTTTCCAGACCGGCTGGATAGACATCGACTGCCGCAGGGGCGAATACCAGATCCACACCGTGACGGGTCAACTTCTCGCAATCTTCCTGCAAAGTGCGTGGGTAGCGAGCTAAATCATCCGGGCGTTCAAATTGCAGCGGATTGACAAAAATACTCACGACCACCACATCGGCACGGGTTTTGGCATCTTCCACTAATGTCATATGCCCTTCATGCAGGTTACCCATGGTTGGTACCAGTGCAACTCGCTTTCCTTCCTGACGCCAACGGCGAATTTGCTGACGCAATAGCGGCAGGGTTTCAATAATCAGCATTCTTCTCTCCGATACCGGTCATCTTTCAAATTGCAGGTGTGTTGGCTGCGGTGATTACTCGACCCATTCATGGGCCTCGCCTCTGCTTGCCGCCTTCCTGCATCTTGAAATCTATTGGGTATAAATAGGATGTAATAGCAGCGTATTATCCGCAAAATTTACTGGAATGTATGTTCTTCCGCCGGATATAGGCCACTTTCAACTTCCTGAATATACAGCTTAATGGCGGCGCGAATATCACCGGCACTTTGTGCCAGGAAATTCTTACTGAATTTAGGGGTATGACCGCCAGTAATGCCCAGCGCATCGTGCATAACCAGTATCTGCCCGTCAGTGACATTACCAGCACCAATACCAATCACCGGAATAGCCAGCTCTTCGCTAACCCGTTTTGCCAGTTCTACTGGCACGCATTCCAGTACCAATAATTGCGCCCCCGCGAGTTCAAGTGCCAGTGCATCTTTCAGTAGCTGATTTGCTGCTACTTCTTCGCGGCCTTGTACTTTGTAGCCACCGAAGATATTAACTGACTGCGGGGTTAATCCCAGATGCCCGCATACCGGAACGGCACGTTCAGCGAGCATGCGCACGGTATCACATAACCAGCTACCGCCTTCCAGTTTGACCATATTGGCGCCGGCGCGCATCAACTCTGCGGCATTAGTAAATGTTTGCTCTGGTGTGGCATAACTCATGAAGGGCATATCTGCCAATAATAGGCAATGAGGCGCACCTCGGCGCACCGCACGGGTGTGATAAGCCACATCCGCGGTGGTTACTGGCAGAGTCGAGTCGAAGCCTTGTAACGTCATACCGAGCGAATCACCCACCAGCAGTACCTCAATACCTTGCTCGACAAACAACTGGGCAAAACTGGCATCATAGGCTGTCAGTGTGGCGAACTTACGCTTTTCTTGTTTCCATTGACGCAAGTGGCTCATGGTGGTGGCTTTCATCACTCTTTTCTCCTGAGACAAGGGGTTAAGATGGTGGGGATATCAGATAGGGATGCTATATGTTGAATTTGGCAAGTATGAGTTACCAAGGCACCAGACCGTTTTTATCCACCCATTTAAGGCGTTCTGATAATGCTTCGCCATCGGGGAAAATCAGGTCAGGTGCGATATCAGCCAGCGGATAGAGCATAAACTCGCGCTCTTTCAAACCATAGTGCGGCACAGTCAGGCGATCGGTTGTTATCACCTGTGAGCCATACAGCATGATATCCAGGTCCAGCGTTCGTGGCCCCCAGCGTTGTTCTTTCCTTACCCGGCCCTGATTGCGTTCAATGGCTTGAGTGTGGTCCAGCAGTTGCTCGGGTGGTAGTGAGGTATCTAACGCTACCACGGCATTAAGAAAATCTGGCTGATCTTGTGGGCCTAACGGTTTGGTGCGATAAAATGGCGAACATGCAACTAACCGGGTGCGTGGCAGATGCTCCAACGCTTCCAGGGCGGTTTTAACCTGTTGCAGTGGCATAGCCTGATTGCTGCCTAACGCGATATAGACCCGGATCATGATGCGAATTATGCCCCTTCTTTACGTGGTGCTGGCTTACGTGGGCGGCGGGGACGAGAGCGTCGTGGTGCCGGATCAGCCCCTAACGTATTCAGCATGGTTTTCTGCTGTAGCGGTGTGGCTTCCTGGAACTCCCCCCACCATTGTGTCAAACGCTGCAACTCATGGTTATTTTCCACTTCAGCCCGCAGCGCTAACAGATCATAAGCAGCACGGAATTTCGGATGTTCCATCAACTTGTGCGCACGTTTACCCTGACGGCGAGACAGGCGCAGTTGCAGCAGCCAGATATCTCGTACCAGTGAGGTAATACGTTTTGGAACGGCCAGCGAACGGCACTCTTCATCCAGCACATCATTCATTGCCAGCGCAAAGGCATCGTAATACGCCAAACCGCTTTCCTGCGTCAGTTTTTGCGCATGTTCAATCAACGGATACCAAAGCATAGCCGCAAATAAGAACGCTGGGTTGACGCGTTGATCATTATGCAAACGATGGTCAGTATTTTTTAGTACCTGAACCAGAATGCGCTCCATCGGAGAGTCATGCTGCTCAGTGAAATTGCGTGCAATCAATGGGAATAATGGTTGGAACAACTGATATTCACACAGTTTTAAATAGGTTTTATAACCATAACCCGATTGCAACAGTTTGAGTGATTCTTCAAACAGGCGCGCTGGCGGGATCTCGTGCAGTAATGAGGCCAGACGTGGGATCGGCTCAGCGGTTTCCTGGCTGATCGTCATATCCAATTTGGCGGCAAAACGCACTGCACGCAGCATGCGCACGGGATCTTCACGGTAACGAGTTTCAGGATCACCAATCAGCCGGATAATGCCTTCTTTCAGATCACGCAAGCCACCGGTGTAATCACGCAGGGCAAAATCAGAAATACCGTAGTAGAGGCTGTTAATGGTGAAATCACGGCGCTGAGCATCATCTTCGATGGTGCCAAAAATATTGTCACGCAGCAGCATGCCATTTTGCGCTTGCTGGGAAGAGTTCTTGTCGCTATCTTCCGCCGGTTGTTGCTCATGGTGGCCACGGAAAGTGGCAACTTCAATGATCTCAGGGCCAAACATGACATGGGCCAGGCGAAAACGGCGGCCAACCAGACGACAGTTACGGAATAATTTCCGCACTTGTTCTGGTGTCGCGCTGGTGGTGATATCAAAATCTTTCGGTTTTTTGCCCAGTAACAGGTCGCGGACGCCGCCGCCAACCAGATAGGCTTCATAGCCTGATTTATTCAGGCGATAGAGAACCTTCAGCGCATTATCGCTGATTTCTCTACGGGAAATATTGTGCTGATCTCGCGGAATAATCGTCATCGCACTCTGTTGTGAAGCAGGCACCGCATGATTCTTGCGGCCAGTATTTGTTCTGGCAGGCCTTTTCTCTTTGCGGGCCACGCTATCTTCACCGGGCACTTTATCTTTACGGGCACTACCATCACGGGCCGTATCATCACGGACAGCTTTGTTATCGCGTTCTGATTTATCATCGCGAATCAGTACCTTACGGCAGAAATTGGCTACTCGGGTAAAAATGGTACACCTCGATAGTGGCTAATAAATAACAGAACTACAGAAAAACAGCGGCTAATCATAGCTCACCGTGCTTACTTTGAGAATGCCGTTGTGTTTTCAGTGACTGCTATTGTCCCGTGAAGCGGAATTGCTGCCAACGTCCAATTTTCGACTGCAAAACGTAATAATAACGGTAAATCAAGATCTTGCCAGCATTCTGGCAGCGGTTGATGTAAAAACTTCAATGCATCAACCAAAATCGGGCGCGGATCGCCATCCGGTAGCGGTGTTGCATGGTTTTGCTTGGATAACTTATTACCGTCATGATTCAGTGCCAATGGCAAGTGCAAATAGCTCGGAACGGGCTGTTGTAACTGTTGGTAGAGGGCTATTTGGCGCACGGTAGGTTCAATCAAATCAGCCCCACGCACAATTTCTGTCACGCCTTGAAAAGCATCATCAACCACCACAGCTAAATTATAAGCAAACAAGCCATCTCTGCGGCGGATAATAAAATCCTCTTGTGCCAGCGCAGATTCAACATGCAACTCACCCAGTAATTTATCATAAAAGGCATAAATCGGCTGTGTCTGTCGCAAACGAATGGCGGCACTATCAGCAGGTAAATGGCGGTCACGGCAATAACCGTCGTAGAATCCCCCTAGCTGTTGAATGCGGCTGCGTGTACACGTGCAGTAATAACTCAGACCCTGCTGTTTCAACCAGTCTAATGTGGCGCGATAGGCTTCATGACGCTGGGACTGATAGATAACCTGACTGTCCCAATGGAGGCCATAGTGATCTAATGCCGCCAGGATACGGGAAGCAGCTCCGGGAATTTCTCGAGGGGGGTCAATATCTTCAATGCGAACTAGCCAGTTCCCGCGTTGAGCACGGGCTTGCAGGTAACTTCCGAGTGCGGCAATCAGTGAACCAAAATGTAAATCACCAGACGGGGATGGGGCAAAACGGCCCACGTACTTATGTTGCCGAACATCGTGTTGCTGAACATAATGTTGCAGCACACTGGGCTGTTGAGTACTGATATCTTCGGACATAAAAAGGGAAGGGAATTCCGCGTAATAGATACGGTGCCGGAGGTGACTCTGGCACCGTGTTATACCCTTCATATTTGGAGTTGTAGGGTTGTTAGCTACGCCTCTCGCCCGAATTACTTACGTTTGTTAGCGCATCGGGATTCGTTCGCTTGCTGCCTATCTACAACGCCAATTTCATTGGGTATGCAGTTAGCCTGCCATCTGCTTTTCGCGGATTTCGGCCAGGGTTTTACAGTCAATGCACAAATCTGCAGTTGGCCGTGCTTCCAGACGACGGATACCAATTTCTACGCCACAAGACTCGCAGAAACCGAAATCGTCATCCTCGACTTTTTTCAGCGTTTTTTCGATCTTTTTAATCAGTTTACGCTCGCGGTCGCGGTTACGAAGTTCAAGACTAAACTCTTCTTCCTGCGCAGCACGGTCTACCGGATCAGGGAAATTAGCGGCTTCGTCTTGCATGTGCGATACAGTACGATCCACTTCATCCCTGAGCTGGTTGCGCCATGCTTCAAGAATCAGCTTGAAATGCGACAGCTGGGCGGCATTCATATACTCTTCGCCTGGCTTCTCTTGGTACGGTTCTACCCCAGCGATGGCGAGAATGCTCAAGGACGAGGTTTTACGTTTTTGCCCTTCTTGCATGATGCTTCTCCTACATTCATACGCACTATCGAAATCCCCAATACGGGGAAAAATCAGGCCGCTATAAATACCAGAAGGAAGGTAGGTTAGCAATTATTCCTGTCGCCTGCTTGACAATGGTGTGAAGGAAGGCGTATTTGGCGAACAACTTTCTCCAATAATCGCTTCTTTATTCAGCGCTTGTTGGTGAGAGCGTTTCAGCCAGTAATAACGGTATGCGGGCGTCCAGCGCAATACCGTCAGGCGATAGTTGAAAACCGTAGCAAATAACCTCCACTCCTGCTTGCTGAGCCTGGGCCAGCAATTCTGCATAGCGATTGTCAATGTGTCGGGCCGCAGCGACTTGCCTGATGCCCGTATGCAATACGGCAAAAAAAAGTACCGCCCGGTGACCGTCGGCAACCATGCTTTGTAACTCCCTGAGATGCTTCTGACCCCGTAGGGTGACGGCATCCGGGAAATACCCACACTGTTGCTGTAATAAGGTAACCGACTTGACTTCAATATAGCAGTTAGACCTATTTTCTGCCTGCAATAACAAGTCTATACGGCTGTTCTCGTCTCCATATTTAATCTCTCTTTTGACAGAAGTGTAACCAGATAATTCAACAATATGGTTTTTATCTATCGCAGAGCTGACTAACTCATTGGCCCGTAAGGTATTTACGCAAATCCAATCACCACTTTGGGTGTGCGTTAACTCCCAACTGTGGGGATACTTACGTTTCGGGTTATCTGAGGTCGAATACCAAACTGTATCACCGGGCGTCGCGCAACCCGTCATTGCCCCGGTATTAGCGCAATGAATGGTTAATGATTCTCCAGCGGGTGTCACAATATCAGCTAAAAAGCGTTTATACCGCAGGATAAGTGTGGCGGGCTGTAACCGTGGGTTAAAAGATAACAATTGAGGGTTAGACGTCATCAAATTTCCTTTCGCCGCCAGCCAGCGGCCAGCTTTGTATCAGGGTATAGCGGGTGCGACCGCGCACCAATACTGACTCATACAGTGAGAAGTGGTCTACGCACAAGCGTTGATTATTGGTTTTGGCCGGTATAGCTACCGGGCGGGTAGCGCCACGCAACAAGGTCACATGGGGGTGGAATGGCAGTGATGTTTGGGCGCAACCACTGCGCGCAGCCTGAGATCGCAGCAACTGCGCCAACTGCAACAGGCCCCGGGGCGGATTTTTACAGCCAAGCCAAATCACGCCCGAACCAGGCCAATGGCCGACATCATCTAAGGTTACGCTGAAGCCAGTCTGGCTGATACGCCCGGCTTGCTGCTGCAATACCTGTGCTTTAGCGGCACTTATATCGCCAAGAAATGCCAGTGTCAGGTGCATATTAGCGGCTTCGATAGGGCGACCGGCCTCGGGTGGGAAGCTCGCCGCCCGCCATTGCACAATATCCTGCTGCATGGTTTCAGGCAGTGTCAGGGCAAAGAACATGCGACGGAAACTTGTTTTAGTTTTATCAATGGTATTTATCATCTGGTTGGCATAATCACTCGGCTAAATACGCTCTACGGCCATGATGTTACAATGACTGATGATGAAAGTAGAGCATGGAGACAAATGTGGTGGTGAACCAGAAAGAGCGTGATGCGACAGTGATTGCTTTACCGGTAAGTGAAGTGCTCAGCGAGATACTCTCTGCGTTGCAAACCTCATCGCAAGTCTTACTCCATGCCCCGACCGGCGCGGGAAAATCGACCTGGTTACCGCTGCAAATCCTGCAATACAGTGGGTTGCCAGGGCGGATTATCATGCTGGAACCACGGCGGCTGGCGGCGAAAAATGTGGCTTACCGCCTGGCGCAACAACTGGGGGAACAACCCGGCCAGACGGTAGGCTATCGGATGCGTGCTGAAAGCAAAAGCGGGCCAGATACGCGTTTGGAAGTAGTAACCGAAGGCATTTTGACGCGCATGCTCCAGCAGGATGCTGAGCTAACGGGCGTCTCGCTGGTGATCCTCGATGAATTCCATGAACGCAGTTTGCAAGCTGATTTAGCGCTGGCGCTATTGCTGGATGTACAGCAGGGGCTGCGCGATGACCTAAAACTGTTAATCATGTCCGCGACTCTGGACAACCAGCGTCTTTCCTCGCTACTTCCTTGCGCGCCAGCCATTGTCTCGGCTGGGCGCAGCTTTCCCGTCGATCGTTGCTATCAGCCGCTATCAAGCCATGAGCGGCTTGAAGATGGGGTTGCCAGTCGGGTTAAGCGTTTATTAAATGAGCAAACCGGTTCTTTATTGCTATTTTTACCCGGTGTCGGTGAAATCCATCGCGTGATGGAGCGCTTGCACGGTGCCGTAGCCAACGACACAGATCTTTGCCCGCTGTATGGTGCGCTGCCGCTCAATGAACAGCAGAAAGCGATTCAACCGGCTCTCGCCGGACGGCGCAAAGTGGTGCTGGCGACTAATATTGCCGAAACCAGTTTGACCATTGAAGGTATTCGGCTGGTGTTGGACAGTGGCCTGGAGCGGGTAGCGTGTTTTGATGTGAAAAATGGCCTGACCCGATTAGTCACCCAGCGTATCAGTCAGGCCTCAATGATTCAGCGTGCCGGGCGTGCCGGGCGGCTGGAACCGGGTATCTGCTGGCATTTGTTTGCTAAAGAGCAAGCCGATCGAGCAGCGGAATACAGTGAGCCGGAAATCCTCAACAGCGATCTATGCAGCTTATGGTTGGAACTGCTGAATTGGGGCTGTCAGGATGTGGCACAACTGAGCTGGCTGGATCAACCGCCGCAGGCGGCACTCATTGTCGCGCGCGAATTATTAATGCGACTCGGGGCCATCAACACCCATGGCCACCTTAGTGCTACGGGGCGCAGTATGGCGAGTTTAGGTTGTGAACCGCGTTTGGCGGCCATGTTGTGCTTTGCCGCTGAACAAAGCCCCGATGCGTTGGCAACGGCGGCATTGCTGGCCGCCATTTTGGAAGAACCACCCCGTTCTGGTCAGATTGATTTACACGATTGGCTTAGTCGGCCGCAACCTCACTGGCAGCGCCGGGCACGGCAATTGACGCAAAGAGTCAACCGCCGTTCAGGCAACGTGGACAGTAATCTCGCCGGCCAATTGCTGGCACTGGCTTACCCTGATCGCATCGCGCAGCAGAGAGGGCTGGATGGTCGCTACCTGTTGGCTAACGGTATGGGGGCTGCAATGGCTCAGGATGAGGCGCTGTCACGTACCCCCTGGCTAGTGGCCGCCAACTTATTACAAAGCAACAGCGGGCCGGATGCGCGTATTTTGCTGGCATTGCCGATTGATGTTGAACAACTGGTAAAACAATTACCCCGGTTAGTCGACGAGCGGACGGTGGTGGAATGGGATGAAGAAAAGGGTACGCTGCGGGCCTGGCGACGCTGGCAAATCGGGCGTTTGACCTTACGGGCGCAACCGTTAGCCAAGCCGAGCGATGAGGCATTGCAATCGGCATTACTTAACTGGATACGCGAGCAAGGGTTGCAGGTACTCAATTGGGATGAGCATGCCGAGCAGTTACGCGTTCGATTACAATATGCTGCCCGCTGGCTACCTGAGGAGCCTTGGCCTGCGATGGATGATGACAGTTTGCTGAGCAAACTTGAGCTGTGGTTACAGCCGTCGCTGTCCGGCGTGCGGGCTTTCCGCGGATTGCGGCAAGTGAATATTAGCGAGGCATTAACCCGCTTGTTGAGCTGGCAGTTACGTCAACGGCTGGATACTGAGCTGCCAACTCATTACACTGTGCCCACGGGGAGCCGCCTGCCAATCCGTTATTATGTCGAGCGGCCACCGGTACTGGCGGTGCGTTTGCAGGAGGTCTTTGGCGAACAACACAGCCCGATGCTGGCCTGCGGGCGGGTGGCGGTGGTGTTAGAACTGCTCTCCCCGGCACATCGGCCATTACAGATTACGGGTGATCTAGCCGCTTTCTGGCAAGGCGCATATCGGGAGGTACAAAAAGAGATGAAAGGGCGTTATCCCAAACATGTCTGGCCGGATGACCCTGCCAATACCCGGCCAACCCGCAGGACCAAGAAGTATCAGAGCCAATAATTTCAGATGTTTCCCCTTTCTATTCGATAAATTGGGGAACACATTAAGCCGCAATAATCGCCAATGCGCGTGGAGATAAATACATGTCTGGGGATGACCGCGAGCCAATAGGGCGCAAGGGCAAGAAAGCCCTACCCAAAGTCGCATCGAAACGGCCACTGCGCCGGCGGCGTGATGAAGATGAGTTCGAAGAAGAAGACTATTTAGATGACGAAGAGCACGACGATGATGACTACGATGACGAGGAAGAGCCGATGCCAAGAAAGGTAGCATCACGTACGCCCCGTAAAAAACGCCGCTGGCTCGGCTTATTTATCAAACTGTTTTTAGTCGGTGCCGTGGTGCTGGCTATTTATGGGGTTTACCTCGATTCGCAAATTCGCAGCCGCATCGATGGCAAAGTTTGGCAACTGCCAGCCGCTGTGTATGGCCGCATGGTTAACCTTGAACCGGGGATGTCCTACAGCAAAAAAGAGATGGTCGATTTGCTGGAAGGGATGCAATACCGGCAGGTTACCCGTATGACCCGTCCAGGTGAATTCACGGTTCAGGGCGATAGTATTGATATCTTGCGCCGCCCATTTGATTTCCCTGATGCGAAAGAGGGCCAGATCCGCGCGCGTTTGGTGTTTAAAAACGATCGTCTGGCCCAGATCCAAAATCTGGATAATCAGCGTGATTTCGGTTTCCTGCGCCTTGATCCTAAGTTGATTACCATGCTGCAATCACCTAACGGTGAACAGCGTCTGTTTGTGCCGCGTGCCGGTTTCCCTGATTTGTTAGTCGATACTTTGCTGGCAACCGAAGACCGCCATTTCTATGAGCACGATGGCATCAGCCCGTACTCCATTGGCCGCGCAGTAGTCGCTAACCTGACTGCCGGTAAAGCGGTGCAGGGCGGCAGTACCCTGACGCAGCAATTGGTGAAAAACCTGTTCCTGACCAACGAGCGTTCACTGTGGCGCAAACTTAACGAAGCCTATATGGCTCTGTTGGTGGATTACCGTTACAGCAAAGATCGGATTCTGGAACTGTATCTGAACGAAGTGTATCTCGGTCAAAGTGGTAGCGATCAGATTCGTGGTTTCCCGCTGGCAAGCCTGTATTACTTTGGTCGCCCGGTAAATGAACTGAGCCTTGATCAGCAAGCGATGCTGGTGGGTATGGTGAAGGGGGCGTCGCTGTATAACCCATGGCGTAACCCAACGCTGGCACTTGAACGTCGCAATCTGGTGTTGCGCCTGTTACAGAATCAAGGTGTGATTGATGCAGAGCTTTACACCATGCTTAGTGCCCGCCCGCTGGGGGTACAGCCAAAAGGCGGTGTTATTACTCCCCAGCCAGCCTTTATGCAGATGGTGCGTCAGGAACTGCAACAGAAACTGGGTGACAAGATTAACGATCTATCTGGTGTGAAGATCTTCACCACACTGGATCCAGTTTCACAAGATGCAGCAGAAAAAGCCATTGAAGACGGCATTCCGGCGCTGAAAGCCGCTCGTCATTTGGATGATCTGGAAGCGGCGATGGTGATTGTTGACCGCTTCAGTGGCGAAGTTCGTGCCATGGTGGGCGGCGCACAGCCGCAGTATGCAGGCTTTAACCGTGCAATGCAGGCTCGTCGTTTAGTCGGTTCTCTTGCCAAGCCACCCACTTATCTGACGGCATTGAGTGAGCCAGATAAATACCGCCTTAACACTTGGTTATCTGATCAACCGTTGTCGATCAAATTACCAAACGGTTCATCATGGCAGCCAAAAAACTATGATCGCCAGTTCCGTGGTCAGGTGATGTTGGTTGATGGGCTGGCTAACTCGCTGAACGTGCCGACGGTGAATCTAGGAATGTCGGTTGGGTTGGATCAAATCAGTGCGATGTTGCAGCGATTAGGGATCCCGAAAGCCGCTATTACTCCAGTTCCGGCCATGTTACTGGGGGCGATTGACCTGACTCCGGTTGAAGTGGCACAGGAGTATCAGACTATCGCCAGTGGCGGTAACCGTGCACCGTTATCGGCGGTGCGTTCGGTTATTGCCGAAGATGGCACCGTGCTGTATCAGAGCTTCCCACAGGCGGAACGTATGGTACCTGCTCAGGCGGCCTATTTGACACTTTATGCGATGCAACAAGGGGTGGCCCGTGGTACCTCTCGTTCGCTGTCAGTGAAATTCTCCAAATACACACTGGCGGCCAAAACCGGTACTACCAACGACCTGCGTGATAGCTGGTTTGCCGGTATTGATGGTAAGGAAGTGGCGATTGCCTGGGTTGGTCGTGACAATAACGGCCCGGCAAAACTGACCGGAGCTAATGGTGCGCTAACCTTGTATCGCCGCTATCTGGAGAACCAGACTCCACTGCCGTTGGTGTTGCAACCACCGGAAGGGATTAGCGAGATGAGCATTGATTCGGCGGGTAACTTTGTCTGTGGTGAGGCTGGTGGTATGCGCACCATTCCTGTCTGGACTGAAAACCCACAGGGGTTGTGTAAGGCGGCTCAGCCCGCTTCGCAACCACAAGCCGAAGGCGACGGTGTTGCCGGCTGGATAAAAGATATGTTCGGCCAGTAACAGTTAACCCACTGGCACGGTTATCGCGACCGTGCCAGTCTATTCATGCTCCACAGCTCCACTGTTTTGCCTCCGCACCTTATCCCCTCATTTCTTACTACTCAATCGGCTGGCTTAGCGCTTGCAGTTCGTCGCAGGTTACGCATAAACTACCTGCTTTGATAATTATTTCACTTTGATAATTATTATCGTTTCGATTCACTTTCTCGCTATTTTTCGATAACGTTCGGGTCGCAATAATTGTTAAACCCGTTAACTTTTAATCGCAGGGCACCATCTTGGACCAACAGGCAAGCCAATCCAGCACCTTTATCCTCCGTGAGCTGAGTTTTTCGGTTCCCGGCCGAACCTTATTACAGCCACTGTCACTGACATTCCCACAAGGCAAAGTCTGCGGACTTATCGGCCATAATGGTTCCGGTAAATCAACACTATTAAAAATGCTGGGTCGCCATCAGCCACCATCAAGTGGCGAAGCCTTACTCAATGATGTGCCATTAGCACTGTGGGACAGCAAAGCGTTTGCCCGTGAAGTTGCTTATTTGCCACAACAGTTACCGGCGGCTGAAGGGATGACGGTACGTGAATTGGTGGCGATTGGCCGCTATCCGTGGCATGGCGCGTTAGGCCGTTTTCGTCAGGAAGACCGCCAACAAGTGGAAGAGGCAATTGCACTGGTCGATTTAAAACCCTTGGCTAGCCGGTTGGTTGACAGTTTATCCGGTGGTGAACGGCAGCGTGCCTGGTTGGCCATGCTGGTGGCACAAAATAGCCGCTGCCTATTGCTCGATGAACCGACTTCGGCACTGGATATTGCGCACCAGGTAGAGGTATTAGGGTTAATTCAACATCTCAGTCGTGAACGCGGATTGACAGTCATTGCTGTGTTGCATGATATCAATATGGCCGCCCGTTATTGCGACCACTTAGTGGCATTGCGTGGCGGGGAGATGATTGCACAAGGGCCGGCTGACAGCCTGATGCAGGGAGAGGTATTGGAGCAAATCTACGGTATCCCAATGGGGATATTACCGCATCCGGCCGGTGGTGCGCCGGTAAGCTTCGTGTACTAATGACAACACATTTATCCATGGTTGAATCTCATTGCGCGATGCCAGATCACTCTCGGCGCAGACTGCTTACCGCATTAGCACTATCGCCGTTACTGCTGTCATTGCCCAGTTGGGCGCAGAATAGCGGCAAGATTGATGCTAATCGAGTTGTCACGTTAGAGTGGTTACCCACTGAGTTACTGTTGGCATTGGGGGTTACACCTTATGGTGTGGCTGACACCCATAATTACCGACTATGGGTTGAAGATCCTGAATTGCCTGCCAGTGTTATTGATGTGGGGCAGCGTACTGAACCTAACCTGGAACTGCTACAGCAAATGGCACCGTCGCTAATCCTGATGTCGCAAGGCTTTGGCCCTTCGCCGGAAAAACTCGCTCCTATCGCTCCCTCGATGAGTTTTGCCTTTAATGAAGAGGGCAGTTCACCGCTGGCAGTTGGCCGGAACTCATTGCGCACGCTGGGCCAACGGCTAGGGCTAGAAACGGTTGCGGAGCAGCATATTGCTGACTTTACCCACTTTATGCAGGTAGCTCGTCAACGTCTTTATCACACCAGCCAGGCACCACTACTGATGTTTACTCTGTTGGACACTCGCCATGCGCTGGTTATCGGCAAAGGCAGCCTATTCCAAGATGTATTGGACCAATTGAAGATTGAAAATGCCTGGCAGGGAGAAACCAATCTCTGGGGTAGCTCGGTTGTGGGTATTGAACGTTTAGCGACCATAAAACAGGGGCGCGCCATCTGCTTCGATCATGGTAATCGTGAAATGTTACAACAGGTTGCTGGCACTCCGTTGTGGCAATCTATGTCATTTGTGCGTCAAAACCAATTACGAATATTGCCGCCGGTGTGGTTCTACGGCTCAACGTTGTCTGCCATGCGTTTTGTGCGTCTTTTGGAGCAGGCATGGGGTAATGCATCATGATGGCAACCCATCCACGCAAGAGCGGGTTACTGCCCATTGGATTACTTGGGCTGTTATTGATAATTGCCGTGGCACTGACTCTATATAATCTGCGCCAATTATTGCCCGTTTCATTATGGGCTGAAGCGTTATGGCGGCCAGACAACAATGATGTGCGCCAGATGTTATTCCATTACAGCCAGTTACCTAGGTTGGTCGTCGCACTGCTCACCGGTGCTGGGTTAGGGTTAGTCGGTGTTTTATTCCAGCAAGTGCTGCGTAATCCATTGGCCGAACCCGCCACACTCGGTGTCGCGGCGGGTGCCCAACTTGGGCTGACAGTCGCTACCCTATGGATGTTACCTGGTGGCGAATTGACCCGCCAACTGGCAGCAATGGCTGGTGGTATGGTCATCGGTGCGTTGGTATTTGGTGTCGCTTGGGGAAAACGACTCTCGCCTGTCACTCTGATTCTGGCTGGCCTGGTTCTTGGTTTGTACTGTGGTGCAGTTAATGGTCTGTTGGCACTATTTAACTATGACCAGTTGCAGGGGCTGTTCTTATGGAGCAGTGGCGCACTGAATCAGCAGGATTGGAGTACGGTGCAATTTATTCTGCCACGCTTAGTGATTACCTGCATATTGGCAGCTTTACTGATACGCCCATTAACCCTATTGGGGCTAGATGATGGCATTGCTCGTAATCTAGGACTGGGGTTATCACTGGCGCGGTTGAGTGCGCTGGGCGTGGCAATTATTTTCAGTGCGATGTTAGTTAATGCAGTCGGAGTCATTGGGTTTATCGGTCTATTTGCGCCACTGTTGGCGAAAATTTTTGGTGCGCGGCGGTTATCTCAGCGCTTGATACTGGCACCGGTAGTCGGGGCGTTACTGCTCTGGGTTACCGATCAGAGCATCATCTGGCTGACGCAAGTCTGGCGGGAGATCCCTACCGGTGCGGCGACCGCCTTGATTGGTGCACCACTACTGTTGTGGCTACTACCACGTTTACACAGTGCGACCGCACCCAATATGGATTTTGGCGATAATGTTCCTGCTGAACGACAGCATTTAGGATTATGGATAAGTGTTGGTTTGCTGTTACTGCTGGCTGGGTTGACGGTAGCGCTTATGCTCGGCCGCGACAATCAGGGCTGGAGTTGGATTACCGGTGATGAACTTCAGGCAGTGTTACATTGGCGCTGGCCACGTGTGCTCGCGGCATTATCGGCCGGTATGATGCTGGCGGTGGCGGGGACCTTAATCCAAAAACTGACGGGTAACCCAATGGCTAGCCCCGAAGTTCTGGGTATCAGCTCTGGTGCTTCTTTCGGGGTGGTGGTCATGATGTTTATCGTGCCAGGTAATGCGTTGCTATGGTTGCTACCCGCCGGGAGCTTAGGGGCTGCGGCCACGTTATTGTTGATTCTGGTGGTTGCTGGTCGTGGCGGGTTCTCTCCAGGCAGAATGCTATTAGCAGGGATTGCACTGAGCACCGCCTTTACCACGGTAATCACTATGTTACTGGCCAGTGGCGACCCACGTATGCGCGGCTTGCTGGCGTGGATTTCTGGCTCTACCTACTCGGTTAATGGAACACAGGCAGTAACAACCGGTTTAGTTGCTTTGGTGCTGATTACATTAGCGCCACTGTGCCGCAGATGGTTAATGATTTTGCCATTGGGCAGTGTCACAGCCAGAGCACTGGGTATGGCGCTTGCACCTAGCCGGTTAGCCATTTTGTTATTGGCTGCCATCTTAACTGCCGCGGCTACCCTGACAGTTGGACCTTTAAGTTTTGTCGGGCTGATGGCACCACATATGGCGCGTATGATGGGCTTTCGCCGAGCCATTCCACAACTGTTTATCGCGGCTATTTTAGGTGGACTGCTGATGGTATTTGCCGACTGGTGTGGCCGCATGCTGTTGTTCCCGAACCAAATCCCCGCAGGGTTGTTGGCAACATTTATTGGTGCTCCTTACTTTGTTTATTTATTGCGTAAACAAGGGCGGTAAGCGGTTATTATGTCAATAATCTGCTTCGTTTGAATATGGATTCTGAACTGTAGTTAGATTTTTTATCAAATATATCATCGAGCTATTAATTATGAGTCGATGATATGGAGGATATTGGGTTAATTTATAGTAATATTATTTAATGATTATTGTATTTAAAATTATTATAAATAAAAATACTACATGCATTGTTAATTATATTTAAACCCAGTTAAATTTAATAAGTAATAAAGTATTGTTCATGAGTTTTTATATGATAGTGTGAAAGAATCAGGCAGAAAATCCATCGCGTTACTTAGACGCTAATTGTGATTGTCAATTTGATAGTTACCTGTATGTTATCAAGCTAAATAATGCAATGTAAATTATTTTTAAGTTATTAGTTTGTCTGATTATTCTACTCATTATTTAGTGGTAATTAAATTGGAGAGAAATAAGATGACTGAATTAATTCATGAAAAAAGTAAGTTTTTTCTGCATGGGGTTAATGACAAGGTGTTGATTAATATCTTGTTAATATATGGTCTGATAGTGACAGGCTTTGGTGTGTTACTCATTTCCGATGTATTAACTTTTTCTCTGACGACGCACATTGATACTGTTCAACCAGTAACCCGTAATATAATAGATTATCACCCAGTTGAAGTTAACATGCCTACACTTCCTATGGGGCCAAGTTGGAATGGTAGTAGTGGTGGTGATATTCCACAGTATGTAGAAATATCAGAATTACTTTATACCGTTAATCGGCATTAAATTAATTAAGCGCATTAAACCTCTGGGCTTTAATTTATAACCACCTCCAGCGTTTTGGCGGTGGTTATAGTATCTATAGATATTAAAGTTTGGCAAAGCACCGGCGGGCAGCATCGACGGTTCTCTGGATATCCTCTTTGCTATGTGCGACGGACATAAAACCGGCTTCAAACGCAGAAGGGGCCAGATAGACGCCTTCTGCCAGCATCAAATGGAAGAAACGTTTAAAGCGTTCAACATCACAATTCATGACATCCTGATAGCAGGTGACCGTTGGTGAATTGCTAAAGAAGATACCAAACATGCCACCAACGTGGTTAACCACCAGCGGGATATTCTCTGCTTGTGCTGCATCGAGCAGGCCAGTTGCCAGTAAATCGGTTAACTCGGTCAGGGTTTCATGAATACCTACCTGTGCCACTTCAGTTAAACAGGCATAACCCGCCGCCATAGCGATAGGGTTCCCGGAGAGAGTACCCGCCTGATAAACTGGTCCAGTCGGTGCCAGTGCCTCCATGACATCACGGCGACCACCGAAAGCACCCACCGGCATACCACCACCGATAATTTTCCCCAGACAGGTTAAGTCAGGAATGACATGGTAGTAATCCTGCGCCCCGGCTAATGCCACCCGGAAACCCGTCATGACCTCATCAATAATCAGCAATGCACCAAATTCATCACATAGATCACGCAGCCCCGGCAGGAATTCTGGCTGCGGTAGTATGCAGTTCATATTGCCAGCGACAGGTTCAACAATGATACAGGCGATTTCTTGTGGGTATTGCTCAAAGGCTTCACGTACAGAGGCGAGATCGTTATAAGTACAGGTCAGAGTGTGCTTAGCGAAATCAGCCGGTACCCCCGGAGAGTTTGGCTGACCGAGGGTCAATGCGCCAGAGCCTGCTTTTACTAATAGGCAGTCGGCGTGGCCGTGATAGCAGCCTTCAAACTTGATGATTTTATCGCGCGCAGTGAAACCTCGGGCTAGACGAATGGCGCTCATGGTGGCTTCGGTACCGGAGTTAACCATCCGTACCATATCCATGGTTGGCACTAATTCTGTCACCAACTCAGCCATTTTGACTTCCATCGCTGTCGGTGCGCCAAAGCTTAGGCCGCGCTCGACTGCTTCAATTACGGCCTGACGAATGGCGGGATGATTGTGACCAAGCACCATCGGACCCCAGGAGCCGACATAATCGATGTAAGCTTTACCATCGACATCAAATAGATAAGCGCCGTCAGCACGTTCAATAAACAATGGAACGCCACCGACACCGGTGAATGCACGCACCGGAGAGTTAACCCCGCCTGGGATCACCTGCTGTGCCTGGGCATACAGACTTTCGGACTTACTCATAAACTGGCTCCTGAATTGGGCTTGATGACATTGGCTGAGATGATATTATATTAAATAACAGTGAGTTATATAAAATGAATGTTGTTAACATCAGCTATGACCATAGACAATGGTACCTATTCTAAAGAACTGGCCGCGGTTATCAAATGATTGGGCATAATTAACTGCTAGCTTGCGCGACGTGCCGCATATTCGAAACTTTCATCGCTAAACTTACATTCTAAGCCAGAGTGTTTCATCGACGTTTAAGCAGGCACATCATGATGATGTAGTCTAAACTCAGACTACTGTTCATTTGTATTACTTATTATTCAATTGATAAATAGACTAATCATGACTGATTCAACGCAACCAATGCCTGCTGAAGGCGTTACTGAACTCAAACGGGGTCGTTTTATCCGAGCATTGGTTAATCGTGATAAAACGCCGTTGGTTATTCTTATTATGGCTGGTGTGGTCGGGGTTGTTACCGGTTTGCTGGCTGTGGCTTTTGATCGCGGCGTCGATTGGATCCAACAACAAAGGTTGGCAACGCTGGCCAAAGTCGCGGATTACGCAATTTTGGTATGGCCGCTGGCTTTCGTTATGTCGGCGTTGCTGGCGATGGTAGGTTATTTTTTGGTGCGTCGTTTTGCTCCTGAGGCTGGTGGTTCAGGTATTCCTGAAATCGAAGGGGCAATGGAGGAAATGCGGCCAGTGCGCTGGTGGCGGGTTATTCCGGTTAAATTTATTGGCGGCCTTGGAACATTAGGGGCGGGCATGGTGTTAGGCCGGGAAGGGCCGATGGTACAGATGGGGGGTAATAGCGGGCGGATGATTGTCGATATCTTTCGTCTGCACAGCCCTGAAGCACGTCACTCATTGCTGGCAACAGGTGCAGCTGCCGGGTTGTCTGCGGCCTTCAATGCCCCGCTGGCGGGGATTTTGTTCGTTATTGAAGAGATGCGCTCTCAGTTCCGCTACAGTCTGGTATCAATCAAAGCCGTATTTGTCGGGGTGATAACATCTACTATCGTCTACCGCTATTTTAACGGTGAACATGCGGTTATTGATGTCGGTAAAATGAGCGAAGTGCCACTGGACACATTATGGCTTTACCTTGTGCTGGGGATTATTTTCGGTGCCATCGGTGTGATATTCAATGCGTTAATATTCCGCACTCAGGATATGTTCATGCGTTTCCACGGTGGTGATTGGCGCAAGTTAGTTTTGCTTGGCGGCCTACTGGGAGGAATGTGTGGTTTATTGGCATTGTTTCACGGCGAGGCTGTGGGGGGCGGTTTTGCATTAATTCCTATTGCGACAGCCGGTAACTTCAGTATCGGCATGTTGCTATTCATTTTTATTGCTCGAGTTATTACGACACTATTGTGCTTTGGTTCTGGTGCACCTGGCGGGATATTTGCTCCAATGTTGGCTTTAGGAACTATTTTGGGTACTGCTTTCGGCTTGTCCTGCGCGTATTTTTTCCCCGAATACGGCATTGAGGCCGGGACTTTTGCTATTGCCGGGATGGGGGCGCTGTTTGCTGCATCGGTACGTGCACCACTGACTGGGATAGTTTTGGTGTTGGAGATGACCGATAATTATCAGCTTATTTTACCAATGATAGTGACCTGCTTGGGCGCCACATTAATAGCACAATTTATGGGGGGTAAGCCCTTGTATTCAGCTATTTTAGCCCGCACATTACAAAGACAAGAGCAGGCTGCATCTGCGAGTGAACAACAACAACCGGTGGTTGAAAATGATACTCAAACAGGTAGATAATATATAACATTAGCCAGCAATACTTGAATGAATTACTCAGGTATTAGATAATTGATGATTAGATCAGGCTGCCATTGTAGTAACCTGCAACTCGAACACCGGTTGGGAGTGATGAGTATGAGCGATGAAACAGTACTGCCCCTACAGTTTACTGAGGCAGCAGCTAAGAAAGTTAAACTGCTGATTTCTGATGAGGAAAATCCGAATCTGAAGCTGCGGGTTTATATTACCGGTGGCGGATGCAGCGGGTTCCAGTATGGTTTTACTTTCGATGATCAAATCAACGATGGGGATATGACCATCGAAAAGCAAGGCGTGGAATTGGTTGTTGATCCGATGAGCCTGCAATATCTGGTCGGCGGTGCGGTGGATTATACCGAAGGGTTGGAAGGCTCACGCTTTATTGTGACGAACCCGAATGCGAAAAGTACCTGTGGTTGCGGTTCTTCTTTCAGCATTTAATTTATCCTGTGTCCTTGATGCTACAACGACGTTAGCTGTATTCACTTAACCGAACCACTGAATTGCAGCTCATCGGGATTAGTGAGCCTCATTTTGAAGGCACACTCTACGGGCTAGCATCAATGCTGTTCAAATCGCTTCTGACTGATTTGTCGTTCGTTTACTGCCCTGCTGTAACACCAATGACTTTGGGTATAATTAGTCCACTCAATTTCCGATAAAAAACCGCAACTTTAATAGTTGCGGTTTTTTTCATCTGAATATTACCATTCTACAGTGATCAACTGTGTCATCTGGCTGTTACTGGTTTGGCTGAGTAATGAGCCATCTGTCGCAATAAAAGAATGGCTGATTTTAGGTTCGCTAACCAAGCCACCTCCTCGTTGGCAGTGTATTTGTGGATAATTTACTTTTGCATCGTTAGCTATGTGTTCATTTTGATTCGGTGATTGCACCTGACAAGATGGCACGATAGTTAAGCTTAATTCTATTGTGCCGCTTAGCCCCTGAGCCAGCGACGGACTGGCAATAAATGCCAGCCAAAACGTAAACAAAAAATATTTCATGATTTATGACTGCATTTTTATCTGTCGGTGTCCCATTCAGCCAGCTAAATGGGGATATCCTGCTTATTGACGCCGCAGCGTTGTTAGCTATCAGGGCCAATTATTTTGGATAGATATATCGGCTAATTATTTAAAAACTTGAAGATTTAGATCATACAAATTAGACCAATCACTCTATTAGTGCTCTATTTCAAATGTGGGTAGTTTTAAACGCCAGCGGATAGCTGCAAGCCGGATACCGAGCGTAATCACCATGCCCAGCATCATTGCTTGTTGTAAGGGCATACCAAAAGTATAGAACGCGGTAGCATGAACGATACCACCAATAATGCAGGCGGTAGCATAAATTTCAGTGCGCAGGATCATTGGGATCTCGCGGGCTAATACATCGCGGATAATCCCACCGCCGACTCCGGTTATAACACCCATACAGATAGCCACTAACGGGCTGGCACCAGCCGCAAAGGCTTTATTGACGCCGATACCGACGAATACTGCCAGACCAATAGCATCAAGCACCGGCAGGATCCATTTAGGTGTTCGACGAGGTTGACGCACCAACAAAATGGTTGCCAGACAGGTCACCATTGCAACCACTAAGTCAGTAGGATCTTTCACCCAAAAAACCGGGCCATTGGCCAAGGCCATATCGCGGATTGTTCCCCCACCGACAGCCGTCACCACCCCTAAAACCAGCACACCAAACGGGTCCATACGCAACTTCCCCGCTAGCAATACACCAGAGATAGCAAATACCGCAGTACCTAAAATATCCAGCCAATAAACCAGCATTAATGTGACTCCGCCACGGGGGATTGAAAGCTGGCCATTTGTTGGCACAACTGTTCAGCGGCCAGCAGGATACGCGGACCCGAACGATTAAACCAGTCCTCATTCAGCGTTATAACAGGAATTGCAAGCTGAGGTTGCCAGAAGGCTCTGACATTATCAGCTTGTGGCTGGTCACCGCTGACTACGATCACCTGTGGTTGGCGTGTCATGACTTGTTCCCGACTGACTTGAGGCCAAGGAACACGACTGCCAGCAAAAATATTTTCTCCACCACACAGGGAAATAACCTCACTTTGTAACGTATGCCCAGAGCTGGTAAACAGCGGCTGAGTACCAAACTGTAAAAAGGTACGCAAGGGCGTGTTACGGGCATTGTGGCGACGTAATTCAGTAACCTTCTGACGGAGTTGAGCTGCGGCTTGGTGGGCCTGTTCAGGATGCTGGCTGTATTGCGCCAATTTATCCAGATCACCAGCAATTTGATCAATATTTACCGGATCAGAATAGAAGATTGGAATACCAAAGGCGGCGAGTTGATCAAGCGGGCGTTGTGGATTACCGCCACGCCACGCGAGGATCAAGTCTGGCTTTAATGCCAAAATACGTTCGACATTCACGCCTTGCCAGGATGCAACTTGCTCAAGCTTTTTAGCCGCTTCCGGGTAATCAGAGTAAGCACTTACTGCAACCAGTTTATCGCCTAATCCCGCGGCATAAGCCAGTTCAGTGGTGCTGGGGGATAAGCTGATAATCCGCTCTACTGCTACTGCGTATGGTGCAAACAGGGCAAACGAAAACAGGCCGAGCAACAACGTTATTGCTGCTCGTGATAGGGCGAAAATACGGGAACGGACCATTAATTGCGATTAGCCAGTGTGGTTAACATGGCTTCGATCATAAGCGTCGACTGCTGAGCGGCGACCACTAAGAACTCTTCAAAGCTCAGATGAGACTCCTGATCAGCCACATCAGAAATCGCACGAACCACAACGAAAGGTGTCTCGAACAGATGGCAAACATGGCCGATAGCGGCGGCTTCCATCTCGACTGCTGCCACCGACGGGAAGGCCGCGCGGATACGGGCCAGGGGGGCTGAACCATTAATAAAGGCATCGCCGCTGCAAATCAGGCCGCGTACTGCATGTAAGTTCAATTGATTAATGCAGCTTTCTGCCAGTGCAATCAACTCAGCATCAGCAATGAAAGCGGGAGGGCAACCGGCCATTTGGCCTGCTTCATAGCCGAATGCGGTCACATCAGCATCGTGATAGCGAACTTCGTTAGAAACAACGATATCACCCACTTTCAAACTGGAGGCTAAACCACCCGCAGAGCCGGTATTGATTACCACGTCTGGCTGGCAATGCTCTAACAGCAATGTTGTTCCCATGGCCGCAGAGACTTTACCAATGCCGGATTTTAGTAATGCGACATCAACGCCATTGAGTTTACCGGTGTAAATTTCGCAACCTGCTCGTGTCAAGGTTTGGCGATTTTCAATTTTATCACGCAGCAACGTAACTTCTTGCTCCATCGCACCAATAATGCCTACTTTCATATGGATACCCGCTGATTTTAAAGAGTGGATTAGGTTGTAATTATCAACGCACAGTTTATCAGTTAAGTGAGATATCCGGGTAGCTCAGCAAAGATAATGCGTAATGTGCCGCAGTTCATGCGTAATCAATTGCATCTGTTGGCGGGAGTCGGTATCACTGTTTATATTAAATGATCAGGGGGATAACATGTCCGGGATCGACTTTAAGCAGAAAATCAGTTTTCAGCGGCCGTTTGGTAAATCCAGTTCGGCGGAAGATGAATATGAGATTACCCGAGTATTTGAAAGTGATCGGGGTCGGATTGTGAATTCTGCCGCCATTCGGCGTTTGCAGCAAAAAACACAGGTCTTCCCACTGGAACGTAATGCCGCTGTTCGTAGCCGTTTAACCCACTCGTTGGAAGTGCAACAAGTGGGGCGTTATATTGCCAAAGAGATCCTTAATCGGTTTAAGCAGGATAAAAAAATCACAGCTTATGGGCTGGATAAGCTGCTTGATCCCTTTGAAAGCATAGTGGAAATGGCTTGCCTGATGCATGACATCGGTAATCCTCCCTTTGGCCATTTTGGTGAATCAGCTATCAATAACTGGTTTACAAAACAGATGGACCCTAACGGCGGTGGTGCGGAACCTCGTGGTAAGGATCATTGTCAGGTTAATGCATTAAGGCTGCGGGAAGGGGAAACAGAACTTAATATCCTGCGCAGTAAAATCCGCCATGACCTAAGCCAGTTTGAAGGTAACGCACAAGCCATTCGGTTGGTTTACAGTTTATTAAAACTGAATCTGACTTATGCTCAGGTAGGATGCATTCTTAAATATACCAAACCGGCGTATTGGTCAGGCGATATTCCTGCTTCTCATCACTATTTGATGAAGAAACCAGGGTTTTATCTGGCTGAAGAAGACTATGTTAAAGATTTACGTCGTGAACTCAATATGGGAGAGTTCAATCGTTTCCCTCTGACATATATTATGGAAGCTGCGGATGATATTTCTTATTGTATTGCTGACTTAGAAGATGCAGTAGAAAAAAGTATTTTCAGCGTTGAACAACTTTATGATCATATGATGCAAGAGTGGGGCGAAGTTACCCATGGCGACTTGTTTGATAAAGTTGTTGGTGGCGCATTCCGGCAATTAGGTCGCGGGCAAGGCCGGCGCAGTTCGGAAGATCAATTCTTTATGTATTTACGGGTAAATACTGTCGGGAAGTTAGTTCCCCATGCAGCACAACGGTTTATTGAAAATTTACCCACGGTATTTTCTGGCTCGTTCAATCAGGCATTATTAGAAGACTCCAGCCCTGCGTGTAAATTACTGCAAATTTTTAAAAAGGTGGCAGTAAAACATGTGTTTAATCATCCTGAAGTAGAACAGCTTGAATTACAAGGATATAGAGTTATTAGTGGGCTACTTGATATTTACAGCCCATTATTATCTATGCCGCAAACGGCCTTTACACAGTTAGTGGCAGAAGACAGCCACCGCCAGTATCCTATTGAGACGCGGTTGTTCCATAAATTGTCTACTAAGCATCGCTTGGCTTATGCGGAATCGACAGAGCGGTTACGTAATTTATCGTCAGAACAACATGAGATCTATGAATATTATTATCGTGCTCGTTTAATTCAGGATTATATCAGTGGGATGACGGATCTTTATGCTTATGATGAATATCGGCGATTGATGGCTGCGGAATAGTATCCAAGCAAAGTGAGTTGTCCGTTTAATTAACTGTAGTTTTGTAAAGACGGACAATATTTTTTACTATTCCGATTATTGGTTCTATGAACTTCATCCCCCATATTTAATCTTACTATGCAAGACGGCTATATCCTTCTCTTGGCGTTGCCGCGTAGTGAGTGGCTTTCGTTACTCGACCTATCCCTATCGTTGAGCTTTAGTTCGCTCATTAGGATTCGCGCGATTGCTCACTGACTGCTACGTCAATTATTTTGGATATAAGTCAGTTATACCCTTTGTCTCTGAAGCTGCTAGGTTGTTAGCCGCAACTTCAATTTCTTTGGGTATATATACCATTTATTGACCCCTTATTAATTGTACAGCGAGAACCAGAATACATGAAAAAAACAACTTTAGTGTTAAGTGCACTGGCATTGAGCATCGGTTTAGCCATGGGGCCGGTTTCTTCTGCTATTTCGGCAGAGACGGCCTCTTCTAGCAGCCAGCAGCTCCCTAGCCTGGCGCCAATGCTAGAGAAAGTGATGCCTTCTGTTGTGAGCATCAACGTGGAGGGTAGCACCCAGGTTAGCAACTCCGGTGCTGGTGGCGTGCCACCACAGTTCCAGCAGTTCTTTGGTGATGACTCGCCGTTCTGTCAAGACGGTTCACCGTTCCAAGGCTCCCCGATGTGTCAGGGCGGGCAGGGTGGCAAAGGGGGATCACCTAGCAAGCAGGATTTCCGAGCGCTCGGTTCAGGTGTCATTATTGACGCTGCCAAAGGTTATGTCGTTACCAATAACCACGTGGTAGATAATGCGACTAAAATCAGCGTTAAACTGAGCGATGGCCGTAGCTATGAAGCAAAAGTGATCGGTAAAGATCCGCGAACTGATATCGCGTTATTGCAGTTAAAAGATTTTAAAAATCTGACTGCAATTAAAATCGCAGATTCTGATCAATTGCGTGTGGGTGATTATACCGTTGCTATCGGTAACCCATATGGTCTGGGTGAAACCGTAACATCCGGTATCGTGTCTGCTTTGGGGCGCAGTGGTCTGAACGTGGAAAACTACGAAAACTTTATCCAGACTGATGCCGCGATTAACCGTGGTAACTCCGGTGGCGCATTGATCAACCTGAACGGTGAGCTGATTGGTATCAACACTGCGATCCTGGCACCAGATGGCGGTAACATCGGTATTGGTTTCGCTATCCCAAGTAACATGGTGAAAAACCTGACATCTCAAATGGTTGAATTTGGTCAGGTGAAACGTGGTGAATTGGGCATTATGGGCACCGAGCTGAACTCTGAGCTGGCCAAAGCCATGAATGTCGATGCACAGAAAGGTGCCTTTATCAGTCAGGTCTTGCCAAAATCTGCGGCGGCCAAAGCCGGGATCAAAGCTGGTGACGTGATTGTCAGCATGAATGGTAAAGCAATCAATAGCTTCGCAGGTTTCCGTGCTGAGATTGGTACTCTGCCAGTGGGCAGTAAAATGACCTTAGGTCTGCTACGTGACGGTAAACCTGTCAATGTGGAAGTGGCCTTAGAGCAGAGCAGCCAAACTCAGGTTGATTCCGGTAATCTCTATACTGGAATTGAAGGTGCGGAGCTGAGCAACTCTGATGTTAATGGTAAAAAAGGTGTGAAAGTTGATAGCGTGAAAGCCGGCACTGCCGCTGCACGTATTGGCCTGAAAAAAGGCGATATCATCATGGGGATTAACCAGCAGTCAGTTCAAAATCTGGGTGAGCTGCGGAAGATTCTCGATACCAAACCATCAGTGCTGGCGCTGAATATTCAGCGTGGTGACACTTCACTCTATTTATTAATGCAGTAATCGGCATTAATAACGCCAAAAGGGCGCAGTTCATTATGACTGTGCCCTTTTTTTATGTTGAAGCGGGGGTGTGCTAAGCAGTACCTAAATAGCTTTTGGCAGCATAGCGAACATTCTCTATCTCATCTAATAATTCAAGCCATTCAGGTTGCAAGCCTTGTAAATCTGTTTGCTGGCGCAATTGCTGCTCAATTGTCATGCACAATTGCTTCAGTCGCGGCACACCGCTACATGCACAACTGCCATGGAACTTATGAATTAGGTTCAGAATATCGTTGTCATGACTACCTGCCAATATAGCCTGCACGCGACCTATCACTTGCGGCATAAATTCTAATAACATAGTTAACAGGTCTCTGGCGAGAGCCTCTTTATTGGCTGCTTGCCTGACTGCCAGTGGCCAATCTATCACCCCGTCACATTCAGATTGAAGTACCGGCAAGTGAGCAGCCTGCACCAGAAGGGGGGCTGAACTATCATGCTGAAAGCGGGAAAGTGCCTGAATTAATCGAGCTTCATCAATCGGTTTTGCCAGATAGTCAGCCATCCCCAGTTTTAACAACTGTTCTTGCTGGCCTCTTACGGCGTGGGCGGTGACTGCAATAATGGGGGTATCCAGATGATGGGACATCTGATGAATGACTTCGCTGGCACGGATACCATCAATTTCAGGCATTTGAATATCCATTAAGATGATATCCAGCGTGTTTTCTCGGGCATAGGCAATGGCTTTCGCGCCACTGTCACACAACACGGTCTCTTCGACCTGTTCTTCAAGCAGGGTGCCAATGAGTTTTAGGTTAGCTGGATTGTCGTCAACTGCCATTACCTTAAACGGTAATTTAGCCAACTTGTCCGCTTGCTCCACTACGGGTAATTCACTGTGAGGTTCTTCAGATAACAGCAATGGAATCAATCTATTCGATGACAAAGGTTTGACCAGACATGCTTTGGCACCGAGCTGTTTAAGTTGCTCAGCCTCCACCTGTGACTGGCTTGGTAGAGCCAGAATTATGCGCTCGGAAATTTTCAGCGCCGCTACCAGTTTATCTTGATGAACCGCCATATTATTACGGAACGGAATGGGTACCCCCACCAGCAGGAAATCATAATGTTGGCGCGGTAATTGCGCTAACGTCGGGCTATGAGTGACCTGCAAGGGCGTGACACTCAGAATATCTAGCGCGGCCCTTGCTGCACAAGTATTGCGCTCAACATAGGCGAGTGTTTTCCCCTCTAAGTACGACATATCAGGATGGCGATAAGAGAGGGTTTCGTTAAGATCCAGTGTGAGATTGAACCTAAAGGTTGAGCCGCGATCTACTTGGCTGTGAAAGCTAATATCGCCCCCCATCTCTTTGACCAATCTTTCGGTAATGACCAATCCAAGGCCGGTCCCTCCGTGTCGACGCGAGATACTGGCATCCGCCTGACGAAAAGCCTGGAATAGCTGAGCCTGTTGGGATTCAGAAATACCAATGCCCGTATCGTGAATCTCTACTACCAGAGTGACTTGTTGTGCTGTCTTCGCCTGCACAGCAACCAGAATATCGATATTGCCCTGTTCGGTGAATTTAATCGCATTACCGAGCAAGTTCGTGACAATTTGCTGCAAACGCATCGCATCCCCGACTACCTGCTCGGGGACATCATTATTAACATGCAGTGTCAGCTCCAGCCCTTTCTCATGTGCGGTGTGTGCCAGTAAGATAATGACTTCATCCAGTGCACCACGTAGTGGGAAGGGAATGTGTTCAAGAATGAGTTTTTCGGCCTCCAGTTTGGAGAAGTCGAGAACATCATTAATGATGCATAACAGGTTGTTGGCTGAACGTTGGATAGTCTGCAAATAGTCAGTTTGTGTGGGGGTTAGCGAAGTTTTCAACGTTTGGCGCGTAAAACCAATGACACCATTTAGCGGAGTTCGTAGCTCGTGAGACATGTTAGCCAGAAACTCCGACTTAATGCGTGCCGCTTCCTGTGCCCGCTTTTTTGCCAGCCCCAGCTCAACATTTTGTATCTCCATCTGTTCCAGTGTTTCGCGTAAATCAGATGTCGCTTGATCGATATTTTGCTGCATCTCTTCGTGATAGGCCGCCAACGACATCGCCATCGAATTGATACCATTTTTCAGAATATTCAGCTCGCCGAGCATATGTCCTTCGACCCGGCTATCCAATTGTCCTCGACGAATACGGTCAACAGCATTCACCATGTTACGGATTGGGCCGGTAACATCGCGCATCAAACGATAAGCAAACAAAATCGCTACACACATGCAAAACAGCAACAGCAGGGTTGAAATAAAGATCTCTTTGTATTGCTGCAAACGCACCGATTGTAAATCCAAATCTATGGCGATATAGCCTAGTGGCTGATGGGTTATATCCGAATCCGAGACTCTGTCACTGGATAAGTTGGATTCCGAGACAATAGGCATTCGCATAATCAGCGAGTCGCCGCGATAAGAGAGCATCAGCGACTCAGGGATAGAATCACCTTTAGGTAACCTTAATTGTGAGGAATTGTAATTATAGTTAGATGTGACAAAAAGATTGTTATCTGCGTCGAAAACGGATATTGACCGAACAATATTCGAGTGACGGCGATGAAGCAGGTTAATCAACTGACGGACAGTATCGCGGTTGCGAAAGGTCATGCCATATTCACTGGCAACCGCCAACGGTTCGATAATATTAGTGCCTGCATTAACTATTTGTTTTTGAAGCTCATTATAACGATTTACCATAAAGGAAGTACTGAGTAACAGCCCAAGAAGCAGCGTGGGGGCCAGGATTAAAATCATCATGCGCGCGCGAAGACTGTATTTGGTCATGGTATTCCAATGTGGGAGAATCGGCAGCTTACAAAACCAGTGCTTGATCAATCAATATGGCGCAATTCTACTCTCCAAACCGACGTGTGACGACCCGACAAACGATAACTGTGACAGTAAATTCTCTTGATCCCTTTGGTCAGGGGGTTGCACGCGATAAAGGCAAAGCTATTTTTATCCCCGGGGTTCTACCGGGAGAGCAAGCTGAAATTGAGCTGATCGAGCAAAAACGCCAGTATGGTCGCGGTAAACTTAAACGTTTGTTGAACCAATGTAGCGAAAGAGTGGCTCCTCCTTGCCCTCACTTTGGAATTTGTGGAGGCTGTCAGCAGCAGCACGCTTGTAGCCAATTGCAACAAGATAGCAAAGTAGATTCGCTCAGGCGACTGCTGGTGCAGGCAACGGGGGGCTGCCCTGCATTAGACTCGGTTATCTGTGGGCCAGAGTATGGTTATCGGCGGCGGGCGAGGTTGGGGTTGCTCTATCAGCCAAAACAGCAGCGATTACAAATGGGCTTCCATCAAACTGAATCTCACGACTTGGTTAGCATAAAACATTGTCCCGTCCTGCGGCCTGAATTGGAGCGCCTGCTACATCCGCTCTATCAATGTTTATCTGCCTTACAGGCTGTGCGCCGGTTAGGGCATGTGGAACTGGTACTGGCTGATAATGGGCCGTTGCTGGTTTTACGCCACCTTGATACCCTTAATGAGGTAGATCGTGCAGCGCTTATAGATTTTGCTCTGCGGGAGGGGGTTGCCGTTTATCTGGCTGCCGACAGCGAGAATCTGGAAAAACTCTTTGGTGAGGACCCCTATTACCAGATAGACGGTCTACGCTTAGCATTTCATCCACGGGATTTTATTCAGGTCAATGATACGGTCAACCAACAAATGGTGGCTCAGGCTCTGGCATGGCTTGATGTACAACCTGACGAACGGGTACTGGATCTCTTCTGCGGTATGGGTAATTTTACATTGCCGCTAGCAAAGCGTGCGCGTGAAGTTGTCGGGGTGGAAGGAGTTGCGGAGCTGGTGGCGAATGGGCAGTATAATGCGCAGAACAATGCATTAGCCAACGTGTCATTTTTTCATGAAAATCTGGAATCCGATATCAGTCGTCAGCCGTGGGCGATACAAGGATTCGATAAAGTATTATTAGACCCCGCTCGCGCAGGTGCTGCCGGGGTGATGTCACATATAGTCAAACTGGCGCCAAAGCGGGTGGTGTATGTTTCGTGTAATCCCACTACGCTGGCACGGGATAGTCAGGTGTTGTTAGCCGCCGGTTACCGTCTTGCTCAGGTGCGAATGTTGGATATGTTTCCCCACACCGGGCATCTTGAATCTATGGCGCTGTTCATGCAGGAGCCAGGGGTCGCAAAGTAGGGAGAAGTTATGGTTGCGGTACGAAGTGCACATTTGAATCCGGCGGGTGAGTTTGCTCTCGACGACTGGATCGCCAGCTTGGGGCTTCCTAATCCGCAGTCAGGTGAGCGATTGGCCGAAACCTGGCGTTACTGTGAGCAACAGACGCAAAACCATCCTGATGCCTCGTTATTGTTGTGGCGCGGTCTTGAAATGGTTGAGATTCTTTCCACTCTGAGCATGGATAACGACAGTATGCGCGCGGCGCTACTGTTCCCGCTGGTGGATGCCAATGTGGTGGATGAAACCACCCTGACTGAGCAATTTGGCAAGGGTATCACCTATCTGGTGCATGGCGTGCGTGACATGGACGCTATCCGCCAATTAAAAGCGACTCACAACGACTCCATGAGCTCTGAGCAAGTGGATAACGTGCGCCGTATGCTGCTGGCGATGGTGGAAGATTTTCGCTGCGTGGTCATCAAACTGGCTGAGCGTATTGCTCATTTGCGTGAAGTGAAAGATGCACCGGAAGACGAACGCGTGCTGGCGGCCAAAGAGTGTTCCAATATTTATGCCCCGCTGGCTAACCGCTTGGGTATTGGTCAGATTAAGTGGGAGTTGGAAGACTTCTGCTTCCGCTATCTGCATCCCGATGAATATAAACAAATTGCTAAATTGCTTCATGAGCGTCGTATTGATCGTGAACAATTCATTGATGATTTTGTCGCTTCATTGCACAAAGCAATGGCGGATGAAGGTATCAAAGCTGATATTTATGGCCGACCAAAGCATATCTACAGTATTTGGCGCAAGATGCAGAAAAAGTCGTTGGCCTTCGATGAGTTATTCGATGTGCGCGCTGTGCGAGTGGTCGTCGAGCGTTTGCAGGACTGCTATGCCGCATTGGGGATTGTGCATACTCATTTCCGTCATTTGCCTGATGAGTTTGATGATTACGTCGCTAACCCTAAACCCAATGGCTATCAGTCAATTCATACTGTAGTCCTCGGGCCACGTGGGAAAACGCTGGAGATTCAGATTCGTACCCGCCAGATGCATGAAGATGCTGAATTGGGGGTTGCCGCCCACTGGAAGTACAAAGAAGGTGCTGTGGCGGCGGGGCGTTCTGGCTATGAAGGGCGCATTGCCTGGTTACGTAAGCTGATTGCCTGGCAGGAAGAGATGGCAGATTCTGGCGAGATGCTGGATGAAGTGCGCAGTCAGGTATTTGACGATCGGGTCTATGTGTTTACCCCGAAAGGCGATGTTATTGATTTACCTGCCGGTTCTACCCCACTCGACTTTGCTTATCATATTCACAGTGATGTGGGGCACCGCTGCATAGGTGCTAAAATCAGTGGCCGAATTGTGCCGTTTACCTATCAGTTACAGATGGGTGATCAGATTGAAATTATCACCCAGAAGCAACCCAACCCAAGCCGTGACTGGCTGAATCCTAACCTCGGTTATGTCACTACTAGTCGTGGGCGATCCAAGATCCATAACTGGTTTAGAAAACAAGATAGAGACAAGAATATTCTTGCTGGCCGGCAGATGCTGGACAACGAATTGGAACATATGGATATCAGCCTAAAAGAGGCTGAGAAGCTGCTAGTTCCGCGCTATAACATGAATTCGATGGATGAAGTGTTGGCGGCCATTGGCGGTGGTGATATTCGTCTGAATCAGATGGTCAACTTCCTGCAAGGCAAGCTGAACAAGCCAACAGCGGAAGAGGCTGATTTAGAGGCATTGCGCCATCTGAATAATAAGCATCAGCCACCACCACGCAACGCTAGCAAAGACAGCGGGCGCATTGTGGTCGAAGGTGTTGGCAATCTGATGCACCATATTGCCCGTTGCTGCCAACCGATTCCCGGTGATGAGATTATTGGTTTTATTACCCAGGGGCGGGGGATATCCATTCATCGTGCTGATTGTGAACAACTGGCTGAATTGCAGTCTCATGCACCAGAGCGGATTGTTGATGCGGTTTGGGGTGAAAGCTACTCCAGTGGCTATTCATTAGTAGTGCGGGTGACCGCCAATGATCGCAGTGGCTTGTTACGTGATATCACCACCATACTGGCGAACGAAAAGGTCAATGTATTAGGGGTTGCCAGCCGCAGCGATACTAAAAAGATGCTCGCTACCATCGATATGGATATCGAGATTTACAACTTGCAGGTGCTGGGCAGGGTGTTAGCCAAGCTGAATCAGTTGCCGGATGTGATAGATGCCCGTCGGCTCCACGGCAATTAAGTTTTTGATCTGGACGGCTACTGCGCTTTGGCATATTGATATTGGGCAGTGCTCGCCCTCCTCACGTACTGCGTGTACGCTCCGGGGGCTGTGCGCTGGCCGCAATCAATCTGCCTGCGCTCGCTACGCCTCGAATTTTAAACAGCAAAAAAGTGAATAAATTGAGATGACCCAGCCAGTAACTACCCCTGATATCACCGCCTTAGCTCTGCAACGTTTGTTGGATATTATGCGTACCTTGCGTGACCCGGAGCACGGCTGTCCGTGGGATCGTAAACAGACGTTTGACACCATCGCTCCCTATACATTAGAAGAAACCTATGAGGTGCTTGACGCGATTCAGCGCAAGGATTTTGATGATTTACGTGATGAACTGGGCGATTTGCTGTTTCAGGTGGTGTTTTATGCCCAAATGGGGCAGGAACAGGGGTTGTTTGCGTTTGATGATGTTTGTCATGCCATCAGCGACAAACTGGAGCGTCGTCACCCGCATGTATTCCCTAATGCTGCGCTAAACGCCACTGACGTAGCGATTGGCAGTGAAGCGGCGCTGGCGGGTTGGGAATCGCGTAAAGCCGAGGAAAGAGCGGAGAAAGCCCTGTATTCGGCACTGGATGATATTCCCGATGCACTACCAGCATTGATGAAAGCCCATAAAATCCAAAAGCGCTGCGCAGTGGTTGGTTTTGATTGGGACACACTTGGTCCGGTTTTGGACAAAGTCTATGAAGAGATCGATGAAGTGATGTTCGAAGCTCGCCAAGCGGTGGTGGATGAAGAAAAACTGGGGGAAGAAATTGGCGATTTGCTGTTTGCTACGGTTAACTTATCTCGTCATTTAGGCCATAAAGCTGAAAATGCCTTACAGGCAGCTAACCGCAAGTTTGAACGTCGTTTTCGTCAGGTAGAACAAATAGTTATGGCATCAGGGAAGAGCATGGAGAGCGCGACGCTGGAAGAAATGGAAGCCGCCTGGCAGCAAGTTAAAAAGCAAGAAACTGAAATTTAAGGTGTTTTAATTCATTTGGCGGATGGTTGTTGGATTTTAATTACGTTAATATATTGAATTATAACGGATAGCAAGACGATGTTCCGTGCGGTTTTGGTAGCGAAAATGGCCACTGGCGCGGAGATAGTTTGTAGCGAAACCAAGGTTCGAGTATACTACTTTCCCGTCTTGGTTCTTCCATCGTCTTTAAACCTAAACTCTCAGGTTCAGCATGACAACTAATTATATTTTTGTGACCGGCGGGGTCGTATCCTCTCTGGGTAAAGGCATTGCCGCAGCCTCTCTGGCGGCTATACTTGAAGCCCGTGGCCTCAACGTTACCATCATGAAACTGGACCCGTACATCAACGTGGATCCGGGCACCATGAGCCCGACTCAACACGGGGAAGTTTTCGTCACCGAAGATGGTGCTGAAACCGATCTGGATTTAGGGCATTACGAGCGTTTCATTCGCACCAAAATGACCCGTCGTAACAACTTCACCACTGGCCGTATCTATTCTGAAGTTCTGCGTAAAGAACGCCGTGGCGACTATCTGGGTGCGACTATCCAGGTTATCCCTCATATTACCAATGCTATCAAAGAGCGCATCATCGAAGGCGGCGAAGGCCACGATGTGGTTTTGGTTGAAATTGGTGGCACCGTGGGCGATATCGAATCCTTGCCATTCCTGGAAGCTATTCGCCAGATGGCAGTTGATGTTGGCCGCGAGCACACGCTTTATATGCATCTGACGTTGGTTCCTTACCTGGCAGCTGCCGGTGAAGTGAAAACTAAGCCAACGCAACATTCGGTAAAAGAGCTACTTTCCATAGGTATTCAGCCAGATGTGCTGATATGCCGTTCTGATCGCGCAGTTCCTGCTAATGAACGGGCCAAAATTGCCTTGTTCTGTAATGTGCCAGAAAAAGCGGTTATCTCCCTAAAAGATGTTGATTCCATTTATAAAATCCCAGGGCTATTGAAATCACAGGGCCTTGACGATTATATTTGTAAACGATTCAGCTTAACTTGTCCTGAAGCAAATCTTGCTGAATGGGAACAGGTATTATACGAAGAGTCGAATCCAGGTGGCGAAGTGACCATCGGGATGATCGGTAAATACGTAGAATTGCCGGATGCTTATAAATCTGTGATTGAAGCACTCAAACACGGTGGGCTGAAAAATCGCCTGACTGTGAACATCAAGCTGATTGATTCGCAAGATGTTGAGACACGCGGCGAAGAGATGCTGAAAGGACTGGATGCTATTCTGATCCCAGGTGGCTTTGGTTACCGTGGTGTGGAAGGCAAGGTTCTGGCAGCGCGTTATGCCCGTGAACACAATATTCCTTATCTGGGTATTTGCCTGGGTATGCAAGTTGCACTGATGGAGTTTGCCCGCAACGTAGCGGGGATGGAAAACGCAAACTCCACCGAATTTGTGCCAGACTGTAAGTATCCGGTGGTTGCATTAATCACCGAATGGCGTGATGAAGACGGCAACGTTGAAGTACGCACGGAAGAGAGCGATTTGGGCGGTACCATGCGGGTGGGTGGGCAACAATGTCACCTGACCGAAGGTAGCCTGGTACGTCAGATGTATGGCGAACCTACCATCGTTGAGCGCCATCGTCATCGCTATGAAGTAAATAACATGTTGTTGAAGCAGATTGAATCCGCCGGGTTACGTGTAGCAGGGCGTTCTGCGGATAACAAACTGGTGGAAATTATTGAGTTACCAAACCACCCGTGGTTTGTAGCTTGTCAGTTCCATCCAGAATTTACTTCGACGCCACGTGATGGTCACCCGTTGTTCGCCGGCTTTGTTAAAGCGGCTGGTGATTATCAGAAGCGCCAGGTGAAATAAAATATTTGGTAGAAGGGGCGGCAGTGATGTCGCCCCCTCTGTCTGGAGTTTTAGTTTAACTTGTACTGAGGAAAATCTAATGTCCAAAATCGTTAAAGTCATCGGTCGCGAAATCATCGACTCCCGTGGTAACCCAACTGTAGAAGCTGAAGTTCATCTGGAAGGCGGTTTTGTTGGTTTGGCTGCGGCACCATCAGGTGCTTCTACCGGTTCCCGTGAAGCACTGGAACTGCGTGACGGTGACAAATCCCGTTTCCTGGGCAAAGGCGTTCTGAAAGCCGTTGCAGCAGTAAATGGCCCAATTGCTCAGGCAGTTATGGGTAAAGATGCTAAAGACCAGGCTAACATCGATAAAATCATGATCGATCTGGATGGTACTGAGAACAAATCCCAGTTTGGTGCTAACGCCATCCTGGCTGTTTCTCTGGCAGCAGCGAAAGCAGCAGCAGCGTCTAAAGGCATGCCTTTGTACGAGCACATTGCTGAACTGAACGGCACCCCAGGCAAATTCTCTATGCCACTGCCTATGATGAACATCATCAACGGCGGCGAACATGCTGATAACAACGTTGATATTCAAGAGTTTATGATTCAGCCAGTAGGCGCGAAAACTCTGAAAGAAGCGGTTCGCATCGGTTCAGAAGTGTTCCATACTTTGGCTAAAGTTCTGAAGTCTAAAGGCATGAGCACTGCGGTAGGCGACGAAGGCGGTTATGCACCAAATCTGGGTTCTAACGCCGAAGCACTGGCTGTTATCGCTGAAGCGGTAAAACAAGCAGGCTACGTGTTGGGCAAAGACGTTACTCTGGCTATGGACTGTGCGGCATCTGAGTTCTACAAAGATGGCAAATATGTTCTGGCTGGTGAAGGCAATAAAGCGTTCACTTCTGAAGAGTTCACTCACTTCCTGGAAGACCTGACCAAACAGTACCCAATCGTCTCCATCGAAGATGGCTTGGACGAATCTGACTGGGCTGGCTTCAAATACCAGACCGAAGTTCTGGGCGACAAAATTCAGCTGGTTGGTGACGACCTGTTTGTAACCAACACCAAGATCCTGAAAGAAGGTATCGAGAAAGGTGTTGCTAACTCTATCTTGATCAAATTCAACCAGATCGGTTCTCTGACCGAAACTCTGGCTGCTATCAAGATGGCGAAAGATGCAGGTTACACCGCGGTTATCTCTCACCGTTCAGGCGAAACCGAAGATGCTACCATTGCCGACCTGGCAGTAGGTACCGCAGCAGGCCAAATCAAAACTGGTTCAATGAGCCGTTCTGACCGTGTTGCTAAATACAACCAGCTTATTCGGATTGAGGAAGCGCTGGGTGACCGCGCACCATTCAACGGTCTGAAAGAAGTGAAAGGCCAGTAATTACTGCGCGTTACCTTCAGTAAAACAGTTTGTTGATAAAGCCCGCCTTAATAGGCGGGTTTTTTTATGGGATATGGCGGGGCAAGCTTCGGTAATATGCTGGCCGTGAGCTGTCATTGTTACAAATTAGCCTGTTATTACCACTTACTTACCTCTGCGGGATTAATCTGAATCTCACCCACCCCACACATCGGCTTCACATCTCTTACACCGCTGCCGTGCAGATAATTCATCACCCGTTATCATTAATGTGTACCCGAATGATTCGACAATAATGCATAAAGGAAGATAACGGATGAAACTGAAATACTTAATGTTGCCAGCGATGCTTTTTACCAGCAGTGTGCTGGCTGCAGGCGTTACTGTGACCATGAACGAAGCACTCCCTGAAGGTAATGGTAAAGCTCTGGGCACGGTGACAGTGACTGAAACACCTTATGGTTTATTGTTCACGCCCAATTTGACCGGGCTGGTGGCGGGGATTCATGGATTCCATCTGCATGAAAACCCAAGTTGTGCACCAGGGCAGAAAGACGGCAAACCCGTGCCAGCCCTTGCTGCTGGCGGCCATTTTGATCCACAAAAAACTGCCGTACACCTTGGCCCTTATAATGACAAAGGGCATCTAGGGGATTTGCCGGGACTGGTTGTGAATGCTGATGGCAGCGCGACTTATCAGGTATTGGCTCCACGGCTGAAATCACTCTCTGAACTGAAGCAGCATGCCCTGATGATCCATGCCGGTGGCGACAACTATGCCGATCATCCAATGCCGTTAGGCGGTGGTGGTGCGCGCATGGCTTGTGGCGTGATTGAGTAATACTCTGATACAGACAAACTGGCAGCATAAGCGTTGCCAGTTTGGTCACAGTCAGAGAATCTGCGATAATCGCCGATTGGCTTGAATGAATATAGAGAAACTGATGCTGTACCCGATTAATGAGATGTTCCAAACCTTGCAAGGCGAGGGTTACTTCACCGGTGTACCGGCGATCTTTGTGCGTTTGCAGGGCTGCCCGGTAGGTTGTAGCTGGTGCGATACCAAACACACTTGGGAAAAGGAAGCCGATCGGGAAGTCGATATGCAGCGTATTATGGTGAAAACTGCCGAAAGTGATGCCTGGGGGGAAGCCAGCGCACAGCAGCTATTAGATATTTTCTCTCAGCAGGGATATACCGCACGCCACGTTGTCATCACTGGTGGAGAACCCGCTATTTACGACTTGTTCCCCTTAACCTCATTGTTGGAGCAGGCCGGTTATAGCTGCCAGATTGAAACCAGCGGCACGCATGATGTGCGGTGTTCAGCGACGACCTGGGTGACGGTTTCGCCAAAAGTGAATATGCGCGGTGGCCTGAAAGTATTGCCTCAGGCATTGCAACGCGCCGATGAAATCAAACATCCGGTTGGCCGCATGCGTGATATCGAGGCATTAGAGGCACTGCTTGCCACGCTGGATGACGACAAAAAGCGGATTATTGCGCTACAACCCATCAGCCAGAAAGACGACGCCACTAAGCTCTGTATCGAAATTTGTATTGCCAAGAATTGGCGGTTGTCGATGCAGACGCATAAGTATTTAAATATCGCTTAATCCCCTTCGTCCTTGCCGCCGCAGCCGTGTTGCGGCGCTCATTCACCCAAATCACTTACTCATGTAAGCTCATTGGGATTCATTCACTTGCTGTCTTGCTGCAACATTAATGACTTTGGGGATCCCCTTCGTCCTTGCCGCCGCAGCCGTGTTGCGGCGCTCATTACTCGGCCCGTCCATGGGCCTCGCCTCTGTGAGGCCGCTGCAAGCAGCGTTCAAATCTGCTCCCGACAGATTTGTCACCCAAATCACTTACTCATGTAAGCTCATTGGGATTATGAGCCTTATAAGAGGCTCACCCTGCGGGCCAGCACAAGCGCTGTTCAAAATGGTTTACAACCAATTTGTCATTCACTTGCTGTCTTGCTGCAACATCAATGACTTTGGGTATCGATTTGTTAGTCGCGATTTATTACCCGCGATAAACGCAGCCCGCAGAACAGGTCTCTTTCACCATCACTGCGCTCAGTTCTGGTAGCTGCGGTTTAAGCTGTTGCCAAATCCAACTGGCCAGCACTTCACTGGTCGGGTTTTCCAAACCAGGAATATCATTCAGATAGTAGTGATCCAGTCGTTCCCAAATAGGTTTAAATGCCGCTTTCAGATCAGCAAAATCCATCACCCAGCCGGAGTGAGCATCGACTTCACCGGTAACCTCGATACGGACCATAAATGAATGACCGTGCAAACGGCCACACTTATGACCTTCCGCAACATGGGGCAGCCGGTGAGCGGCTTCAAATTGAAAATCTTTAAATAGGGTGGTGCTCATAGTCCTGACCTTATTGACTCAAAAAACCGCCGCATAGTACCGGAAAGCACCTCTGCTGGCTATGAAAGCGCACAACGGGGAGCGCTTCTTGGCCCCTGCCAATCCAGTCTTTTACCCGTAGCTTACTGATTTATATGTAGACGTAGTAAATTAATAGCTTGATATGGGTTAGTGAAAATTTTCTTAATAAGTTGAACACTTTAACTCATATCCATTACCTGAAAAACCGCTTAGTCGTTTTGGTTATTTATTATTTCTATCGCTTCTTTAATTGTTATTATCGGGATGGTTAACCTTACAAACATTAAGAAATATGTGCTGAAAATAGATCGACTGACACTGGCTAAAGCTTAAGGGAATGCGTACTGCAATGACGACTCAGGTTCCTCCTACTTCTTTACTTCCGCTATCGCCGGAGCAGTTAGCCCGCTTACAGGCGGCGGTTGGTGAGTTTTCCCCAACCCAAATGGCATGGTTGTCCGGTTATTTCTGGGGCATGGTTAATCAACAGCCAGGTGTGGCTGCAACCCCAGCGGCAGTGGCTCCGCCAGCGCTGACGATTACCCTTATTTCTGCCTCTCAGACAGGTAATGCACGCCGCTTGGCGGAACAGCTACGTGATGACCTTCTGGCGGCTAAACTTAATGTCAATTTGGTCAATGCGGGTGATTATAAGTTTAAGCAAATTGCACAAGAACGCCTATTAATTATCGTTGCCTCCACTCAGGGCGAAGGTGAACCCGCGGAAGAAGCGGTTGCATTGCACAAATACTTATTCTCTAAAAAAGCGCCTAAGTTGCCGGAAACCGCCTTTGCTGTGTTTGGATTAGGGGACACCTCTTACGAGCACTTTTGCCAAGCAGGTAAAGATTTCGACAGCAAATTGGCGGAACTTGGTGCTCAGCGCTTATTGGATCGTGTCGATGCGGATGTGGAATATCAGGAATCGGCACAGCAGTGGCGTCAGCAGATCGTTGCAGTGTTACAGGCTCGGGTGCCGGCACAATCGGCAACTGCGGCGGCGGTAACGCAAAGTGGTGTCGTGGATGAAATAACGTCCAGCCCATACAGCAAAACGGCACCACTGACCGCGCAATTATCGGTACAGCAGAAAGTGACAGGCCGTAACTCCGAAAAAGATGTCCGCCACATTGAAATAGATTTAGCCGATTCAGGTCTGCGTTACCAACCCGGTGATGCACTGGGGGTCTGGTTTGATAATGACCCGGCCCTGGTAGACGAGCTACTCGCTCTGTTGTGGCTTAAAGGCGACGAACAGGTCAGTGTCGACGGGCAGAATCTGCCACTGGCGCAGGCATTGCGCAGCCATTTTGAACTGACACAAAATACGACGCTGATCGTTGATAAGTATGCGGCACTTTCCCGTGATGAGAAGCTGATTGCGCTGCTGGCAGATAAACCGGCGCTGCAACAATATGCCAAAAATACCCCGATCGTTGATATGGTTAGACAGGCCCCGTCTGATCTCAATGCTGATCAGTTGATTGCGCTGTTACGGCCACTGACGCCGCGTTTGTACTCCATTGCTTCCTCACAGGCTGAGACTGAAAACGAAGTACATATCACTGTGGGTGTGGTGCGCTATGACATTGATGGGCGACCACGTACCGGAGGGGCGTCAGGGTATTTGGCTGATCGGCTGGAAGTGGAGGGTGATATTCGTGTCTTTATCGAACATAACGATAACTTCCGCCTGCCTGCTAACCCGGAAACGCCAGTTATCATGATTGGTCCCGGTACCGGTATTGCACCTTTCCGCGCCTTTATGCAACAGCGTGAGGCCGATGGTGCGAGTGGCAAGAATTGGTTGTTCTTTGGCAACCCTCATTTCACCGAGGATTTCCTCTATCAGGTTGAATGGCAGCGCTATGTTAAAGACGGCTTGCTGACCCGCATTGATCTGGCTTGGTCGCGCGATCAGGCCCATAAAATATACGTACAAGACAAACTGCGTGCACAGGGCGCAGAACTGTGGAACTGGATACAACAAGGTGCCCACATTTACGTCTGTGGCGATGCTAACCGCATGGCCAAAGACGTTGAGCAGGTTTTACTGGACGTGGTGGCTCTGCACGGTGCAATGGATACCGAGCAGGCTGATGAATATTTAAGTGAGCTGCGCCTGGCGCGCCGTTATCAGCGGGATGTGTACTGATGAATGAAAAACACCCAGGACCATTAGTCGTTACTGGAAAACTGTCTGATGGCGAACGTATGAAGTCGGAAAGCAATTTCCTGCGTGGGACCATTGCCAAAGACTTGAATGACGGTCTAACGGGTGGTTTCAATGGCGACAACTTCCTGTTAATCCGCTTCCACGGTATGTACCAGCAGGATGACCGTGATATCCGCGCCGAACGCGCCGAGCAGAAGCTGGAACCACGTCATGCCATGATGCTACGTTGCCGCTTGCCGGGGGGGATTATTACCCCACAGCAATGGTTGGGAATTGATAAGTTTGCGGCGGATAACACCTTATACGGCAGTATCCGTATCACCAATCGCCAGACATTCCAGTTCCATGGCATTCTGAAAGGTAATGTTAAACCGGCCCATCAGTTGCTTAATCAATTGGGGCTGGATGCGTTGGCGACGGCAAACGATGTAAACCGTAATGTACTGTGTACGTCGAACCCGGTGGAATCGGTGCTACATCAGGAAGCCTACGAATGGGCGAAAAAGATTTCTGAGCATTTGCTGCCGCGTACTCGCGCTTATGCCGAAATTTGGTTGGATGCGGAAAAAGTGGCGACCACCGATGAGGAGCCGATTCTCGGCGCGACCTATTTACCGCGTAAATTTAAAACCACAGTTGTTATTCCGCCGCAAAATGATGTGGATCTACACGCCAACGATCTCAACTTTGTGGCTGTCGCTGATAAAGGCAAACTGATTGGTTTTAACGTGTTAGTAGGCGGTGGGTTATCCATTGCTCATGGTGATAAGAATACCTATCCCCGTAAAGCGAGTGAATTTGGTTACATTCCGCTGCAACACACGCTGGCTATCGCTGAAGCGGTTGTTACCACGCAGCGGGATTGGGGCAATCGTACTGATCGCAAAAATGCTAAAACCAAATATACGTTGGAGCGAGTAGGGGTAGAAACGTTCAAAGCGGAAGTTGAAAAGCGCGCAGGCGTCAGTTTCGGGGCTATTAAACCTTATCAATTTACTGGTCGTGGCGATCGTATTGGCTGGGTCAAAGGGATCGATAAAAAATGGCATTTAACCCTGTTTATCGAAAATGGCCGTTTGCTAGATTATCCTGGCCGTAGCCTGAAAACCGGTGTGGCAGAAATTGCTAAAATCCATCAGGGTGATTTCCGCTTAACTGCGAATCAGAACCTGATTGTGGCAGGGGTGCCGGAAAAAGATAAAGCCCGTATTGAGGCGCTGGCCCGTGAGCATGGCTTGATGGATGACAGTGTCAGCCCGCAGCGTGAGAACTCCATGGCGTGTGTTTCATTCCCAACCTGCCCATTGGCTATGGCAGAAGCTGAACGCTTCCTGCCAGAGTTTGTTACCCGTATTGAAGGTATTTTGCAGCAACACGGTTTGCCCAATGAACATATTGTGATGCGAGTTACTGGCTGCCCGAACGGCTGTGGCCGTGCTTTACTGGCAGAAGTAGGGCTGGTGGGTAAAGCCGTTGGTCGTTATAACCTGCATCTGGGTGGCAACCGGGAAGGCACTCGGATACCGCGGATGTATCGTGAAAACATCACCGAAGATGAAATTCTGTCAATTACCGATCAGTTGGTTGGGCGCTGGGCAAAAGAGCGCCATGCTGATGAAGGTTTCGGTGACTTTGTGATTCGCGTTGGTGTAATTGCTCCAGTGATTGATTCAGCCCGTGATTTTTATGACGTACAGGAGGCGGTGTGAGCCAATTTAACTTGAGTGAACTTAATGCCCTGCCGAAAGCAGAACAAGCGGCGGCACTGGCACTGGTTAACGGTCAACTTGAGCATTTAACCGCGCAAGAGCGGGTGAGCTGGGCATTGGAAAATCTACCGGGCGAGTTTGTACTTTCTTCCAGCTTTGGTATTCAGGCCGCCGTTTGTTTGCATCTTGTTACGCGGCAACGTTCTGATATTCCAGTAATTCTTACTGATACCGGTTACCTATTCCCAGAAACTTATCAGTTTATTGATGACTTGACTGAGAAGCTTCAACTTAACTTACAGGTATTTCGTGCCCCTCATAGCTCGGCTTGGCAGGAAGCCCGTTACGGTAAATTGTGGGAGCAAGGAGTCGAGGGTATTGAACGTTACAATGACCTGAACAAAGTGGAACCCATGAATCGGGCGTTGGAAACGCTGGGGGCTCAAACGTGGTTTGCTGGTCTTCGCCGTGAACAATCAGGCAGCCGGGCGCAGCTACCGGTGTTAGCCATTCAGCGCGGTGTCTTCAAGTTGCTACCGATTATCGATTGGGACAATCGGCAGATTTACCAATATCTGACTCAAAATGGCCTGAGCTATCACCCTCTTTGGGAACAGGGTTACTTATCGGTTGGGGATACTCATACCACCCGTAAATGGGAACCGGGAATGAGCGAAGAGGAAACTCGCTTCTTTGGTTTGAAACGCGAATGCGGCCTGCATGAAGGCTGAGGCTAATATCAACGCTATTTATAGCCCTGTGAGTGTTACAGCTCAGTGAGTGAAAAGTAGACCGCCCCCGATGGGCGCTCCGGCGATTGATGCGTAACGGCTACACCCAACTGCACGTTCTCCCTTTATTTGAATTTGTCTGTGGTCTGAGGGCGCTGCCTGCGCCCTCATTTTCATTATCTATTAGCTGATGATTCTCTCACGTGCCAATTCAGCCAGAAATTGGCTACGGTTCTTATAACCCCGGTGTGTGGCGATAAACTTATCAATGGCGGTCAGCAGATTTTGCGACATGGTCAGATTGAATTTGACCGCCTTACTTTCATATTTGGCCGGATCAATCTCAACAAACCCCAAAATCCCCCCTTCTTCTTTTAACCGGGGATCCCCAATGTAACGTTGTGGATCTTTCGGGGGCGTGGGTAATGGAAAACCTTCATCCATCAGTGCTTCAATATGAACAGCAAAGGCTTCTTCGGCATTTTTACTGATATCGGCAAAGGTATTGCCAGCAAAGAAACAACCGTCAAGATCGGGAAAATATCCATCGAATCCTTCAGTGGTACTGAAAATAAAAATAGGGTAGATCATGGTTAACTCCCTAAGCGTTTATACCCGCCATCATTCAAACCGTATGTGTGGAGGCGGTTCCCAGTGGGTGATTTCACACCTTCCAGCAACTTGAATGATTTAGGGTATGCGGCTTTGTTTAAATCAATTTAATTCCGGCAATCTGCTGAGCCTGCCGCAGAACACCTTTGGATGTATCCTTGCGCGGATGGGGCAGCGTAATGATCTTGCGTACACCCGGTTTGCACATCGTGACATGGCTACCGCCATTGGTTTTTTTACAACCCCTGATTTGCCAGCCCGTATCCTGCAATCGCTTTATTAATTCGCCACTCTCCATGTGACCTCCTGGTGAGTCGCTGGTGGGTATCATACCTACCAGCGAGATTGAGTCAATTAATTATGGGTGCCATACCCACCAAGAGTTATACGTGAAAAGCACGAAAAAGGGCGATCATAATGATCACCCTGACGTTGAATTTATTGGTTTTTATCGGTGTTTTGCGCGAAGTTACGCAAAGCCCATATTATTTTTTATCGGCAGCGAGCGCTTGTATCAGGGGCAACAATATTTTCACACTATCGTGTGAACGTTTACTAATACGACCCGGTAAGTACTTATCCAGATAATTTAAGTTATCTAGCTGGCTTTGATGACGGGTTATACCTTGAGGAAAGTGGCTACTGATGGCCCGTTGCTGACAACCCTCTTTGTTACCCAGGCTGTAGTTGCTTGCTTCGACAGACAACACCGGTAATCCGGCGCTATAGAAGATATTTTTATCCGCCCTACAGGGGGAGCTAATCTGGTTTTTAACTGTGGCGGCAGTAATGCCATACCGACGTGCCAACGCAAGTGCTTGATCCCTTGCAGCAATGGCTGTGGGCTGGTTACTGGCATTAAAATAGAGCCGGTCACCGGTTATCAGACTATCTAAGTTGATCACTAGCAGTGTGTTGGCTTTCTCCGTTTTACTCATTCGTTGCAGATAGTTCTCGGCACCTTGTGCACCTATCTCCTCGGCGCTGAGTGCCACAAAACGCAAATCATAGCGCAATGGTGTGTCTTTCAGATGTTCAGCCAGTTCCAGCATAACGCCGACCCCTGCCGCATTGTCATCGACCCCTTGTAGCGTCAGCCCACCCAGATTCTTATCTAAATCTTTATCACTTTGCGGTGTGTAGGTATCAAAGTGCGCCATGATAATTATCTGTTTCTGGTCATCCGCTTTGCCAGTCACCTGCTTTTTATCGAGAGTTGTCATGTTGCGAGCGGCAATCACCGAGGTGGCAGTCAGTGTGTGCCAGCTTGGTTTACCGTTTTTACTGGTATACAGATAACGGGTATTAAAACCCCGCAGGTTGCTTTGATAACCCATTTGCTGAAAACGGTGGTTGATATACTCAGCAGCCAGTAATTCTGCCGGGCTACCCGCCATACGGCCGGGAAAGTAGGTGCTGATATGGCGGATTTGTTGTTCAGCGATTCGACCAACGGCCTGAGTCGTAGCGGCATGCAACGGTAAGACGGTACTGAAACACAGGGTGAATAGTGCCCACTTTAGGCGACGGCGGGAAAACATACCGAAATATCCTTGTTATAGTCTGGGCCATGCCTCGCAGCATGGACAATACAGCTCTTTCCGGTGCTTAGTATGAAACTGTCTACACCAATAGACAATTTGTATACTTCCTAAAGTGTAGAAATTTTATGTCAGTAAGTAAGAAAATCGCCCTGAGTGCGAATTGGCTAACTTAGCTGCAAGCCATGCTGTTACGCCTATATATCATTATGGAACTTGTAATTACTTTTCGTCATTTCATAAGGCCATGCCCCCCCCCTATAGTCACCCTACGCTTTATCATGTAATTGAAGGACGTTGTGGACTATCTACCTCTATTTGCCGACTTGAAACAGCGCCCAGTATTGGTTGTTGGCGGCGGCGAAGTCGCTGCGCGAAAAATTGAATTACTCCACCGCGCGGGTGCACAGGTGAGGGTAGTGGCACAGACTCTTTCATCTGAACTGGAACAACAGCATCAGGATGGCCGCATTAACTGGCTGGCAAAGGTTTTCTTGCCGGAACAGTTGGATGATGTTTTTTTGGTGATTGCCGCCACGAACGATACCGTGCTGAATGCCGCTGTTTTTACTGCTGCGGATCAGCGACATCTTTTGGCTAACGTGGTTGATGACCAACCCCGCTGCTCGTTTATCTTCCCGTCGATTGTCGATCGCTCCCCTCTGGTGGTGGCTATCTCCTCTGCCGGTCAAGCTCCGGTGCTGGCGCGTTTACTACGTGAGAAGTTAGAGGCCCTGCTACCGGCCAGCCTGAGTGATATGGCCGCCGTTGCCGGGCGCTGGCGTGGTCGGGTTAAACAGCATATCGCCTCGATGGGAGAGCGCCGTCGCTTTTGGGAAAATGCGTTTAGTGGCCGCTTTGCGAGTCTGATTAGCCGTGGTCAGTTAGCCCAAGCCGAAGAGGAATTACAACGAGAGCTGGAGGGGCAGCGCAGCACTCAGGGTGAGGTTGCTTTGGTGGGGGCGGGGCCTGGTTGTGCAGGTTTGCTGACATTACGTGGTCTGCAAGTGATTCAGCAGGCTGATGTGGTGTTATATGACCATTTAGTCAGCCCGGAAGTGTTGGATCTGGTACGGCGTGACGCTGAACGTATCTGTGTCGGCAAACGGGCAGGAGCACACTCGGTAGCACAGGAAGAAACCAATCAATTACTTGTCTCGCTGGCGCAGCAGGGGAAACGGGTAGTGCGGCTGAAAGGCGGTGATCCGTTTATCTTTGGCCGTGGTGGTGAAGAGCTGCAAATGGTGGCGCGTGCGGGCATCGCGTTTCAGGTGGTGCCGGGAGTGACGGCGGCAAGTGGGGCGACAGCCTATGCGGGTATCCCCCTGACGCATCGTGACTATGCTCAGAGCGTGACCTTTATTACCGGGCATTGCCGCGCCGATGGCGATGATTTGGATTGGCAGGCACTGGCTCGAGGCCGCCAAACTTTGGCGATTTATATGGGAACAGTGAAAGCCGCCGAGATTAGCCGTCAGCTCATAGCCCATGGTCGGGCAAGCACCACCCCTGTAGCGGTAATTGGCCGGGGAACCCGTGCTGACCAACAAGTTCTGACGGGCACACTGGCCCAACTGGAATCATTAGCACATCAGGCGCCGACCCCAGCACTGCTGGTTATCGGTGAAGTGGTGGATTTACATCACCAAATCGCCTGGTTTGGGCAACAACCACAGACTGAACAGGCTATCAGCCCGTCAGTCGTGAATTTGGCATAAAGGATCTGTTATGGACGAAAAACGACTCACTCATTTGCGGCAATTGGAGGCGGAGAGTATCCATATCATCCGTGAAGTGGCCGCTGAATTCGGTAATCCGGTGATGCTCTATTCTATCGGTAAGGATTCCTCTGTGATGCTGCATTTGGCGCGCAAGGCATTCTTCCCCGGTAATTTGCCATTCCCGTTATTGCATGTGGATACCGGTTGGAAATTTCGCGAGATGTATGAATTTCGCGACCGTACCGCTAAAGCATTTGGCTGCGAGCTACTGGTCCACCGCAACCCGGAAGGGGTAGCGATGGGCATTAACCCGTTTGTTCACGGCAGCGCCAAACACACTGATATCATGAAAACCGAAGGCTTGAAGCAAGCGCTGAACAAATACGGTTTTGATGCTGCATTTGGTGGCGCCCGGCGTGACGAAGAGAAATCCCGCGCCAAAGAGCGTATTTATTCGTTCCGTGACCGCTTCCATCGCTGGGATCCAAAAAATCAGCGCCCGGAACTGTGGCACAACTACAACGGCCAAATTAACAAAGGCGAAAGTATCCGCGTGTTCCCGCTGTCCAACTGGACTGAGCTGGATATTTGGCAATATATCTTCTTGGAAAAAATCGACATTGTTCCACTGTATCTGGCAAAGCCTCGTCCGGTGGTTGAGCGTGATGGCATGTTACTGATGGTGGATGACGACCGAATTGATTTACAACCGGGTGAAGTCATTACTCAGAAGATGGTGCGTTTTCGCACCTTGGGCTGTTGGCCATTGACTGGCGCGGTAGAGTCCGAGGCTGAAACTTTACCTGCCATCATCGAAGAGATGCTTATCTCTACTACCAGTGAACGCCAGGGTCGAATGATCGACCGTGACCAATCCGGCTCGATGGAGCTTAAAAAGCGTCAGGGATATTTCTGAGGAGCGCCCAATGAGCACGAAATTACAAGATCAGCCCGTTGTTGATGAGCTGCCAGTTTCAGAGAACAAATCGATGATTTTACAAAACACCTCTATCGCCCAGCAGATTGCCAACGAGGGGGGAGTAGAAGCTTACCTGCATGCCCAACAGCATAAAACGATGTTGCGTTTTCTGACCTGCGGCAGTGTGGATGACGGTAAGAGCACCCTGATTGGGCGTTTACTGCATGATACCCGCCAAATCTATGAAGATCAGTTATCAACGCTGCACACTGACAGTAAACGTATTGGCACTCAGGGTGAAAAATTGGATTTGGCGTTATTGGTTGATGGCTTGCAGGCCGAGCGTGAGCAGGGCATCACCATTGATGTGGCTTATCGCTATTTCTCAACCGAGAAACGCAAATTTATCATCGCAGATACGCCTGGGCATGAGCAATACACCCGCAATATGGCGACCGGGGCTTCTACCTGCGATCTGGCGATTTTGTTGATCGATGCCCGCAAAGGGGTGTTGGATCAAACTCGCCGTCACAGCTTTATCGCTACATTGCTGGGGATCCGCCATTTGGTAGTGGCGGTGAATAAGATGGATTTGGTGGAATATCAGGAAAGCGTCTTCGAACAATTTAAAGAAGATTACCTGAGTTTTGCCGAGCAATTACCCACGGATCTCGACATCAAGTTTGTCCCTCTATCTGCGCTGGATGGCGATAATGTGGCATCACCGAGCGAGAAAATGAATTGGTATTCCGGCCCGACACTACTGGAAGTGCTGGAAAGTGTTGATGTGGTCAATGCCAGCCGGCAGCAGCCGCTGCGCTTCCCGGTGCAGTATGTTAACCGGCCAAACCTGGATTTTCGTGGTTATTCTGGCACCTTGTCTGCCGGTGTGGTGCGCGTTGGGCAGAGAGTAAAAGTGCTGCCGTCCGGTGTGGAATCAAGTGTGGCGCGCATTGTTACTTTTGATGGTGACTTGGAGCAAGCCATCCCTGGCGAAGCCATAACCTTGGTGCTGACTGATGAAGTGGATATCAGCCGTGGCGATTTATTGGTTGATGCCAGTGAAACCTTAACAGCGGCGCAAAATGCGCTGGTGGATGTGGTGTGGATGGCGGAACAGCCGTTAGTGGCTGGACAAAGTTATGACATCAAAGTAGCGGGGAAAAAGACCCGTGCGCGGGTGGAAAATATTCAATATCAGGTGGAAATCAACTCATTGACCCAGCGGGTAGTTGACAGCCTGCCGCTTAATGGTATTGGTTTGGTTGAACTGGCATTTGATGAACCGCTGGTGCTCGACAGCTATCAACGCAACCGGGATACCGGTGGCATGATCTTTATTGATCGGCTGACTAATGTCACTGTTGGTGCGGGGTTAATCCGCGAAACGCTGGCGTCGGTTTATCAGGAAAATACTGAATTCAGTACGTTTGAGCTAGAACTGAATGCTTTGGTTCGCCGCCATTTCCCACACTGGGGCGCGCGTGATCTGTTAGGGGGTAAATAACTTGTACGCCGATCCGTTGAAAACGCATGATGTTAATGAATCGGGCGCTCTGCCAGCTGATGAGAATATCATCTGGCATCCCCATGCGGTGACCCGAGAGGATCGGGAGCAACAGCATGGGCACCAAGGGGTGGTGCTGTGGTTTACCGGTTTATCTGGCTCAGGGAAATCTACCCTTGCCGGTGCGCTGGAACAGGCACTGTTTGCTCGCGGTGTTAGCACTTACTTACTGGATGGCGACAATGTGCGCCATGGTTTATGCCGTGATTTGGGTTTTTCTGATACTGACCGGCGCGAGAATATTCGTCGCGTCGGGGAGGTGGCCAAACTGATGGTAGATGCCGGGTTGGTGGTGCTGACGGCGTTTATCTCACCTCATCGGGCTGAGCGGGAAATGGTGCGCGATATGTTGGCATCAGGCCAGTTTATTGAGGTATTTGTCGATACACCGTTGGCTATTTGTGAGGCCCGTGACCCTAAAGGTTTGTACAAAAAAGCCCGTGCTGGCGAGCTGAAAAATTTTACTGGCATCGACTCTATTTATGAATCACCCGAACACGCTGATATTCATTTGCCGGGTGAACAATTAGTAACAAATTTGATTGAACAATTGTTAGACGTACTGCGTGGTCGAGCTATTATCAAATCCTAAATGATACCCTTTGTACTTGAAGCTACAGGGCCGTTAGCTGCACGCATTCACCCGAATCACTTGACTGTGTAAGCGCATCGGGATGTATTAGCTTGCTGCCTACCTGTAACGCTAATTACGCTGGGTATCTATACTAATGGCTATCGGCAAAACGCCCTTAGAGCGTGCTGGTAAACTGTGCCCACAGGATTGCTATGCAGAATATCACCCAAATTATTATCGACGAACAGCGGGAAAGGGAGGAGCCGTCATACTCCTTTCTCGGTGGCGTTACAGGCTTTGTTTTCTATTGGCTGGCGTTTGCGATACCTTTCTTTGTCTATGGTCCCAATACCGTCTTCTTCCTGCTGTACACTTGGCCGTTCTTTCTGGCCCTGATGCCGGTTTCAGTGTTGGTAGGTATTGCCTTGAGTGTGTTATCGCGCGGTAATCTCTTATTTACCATTGGTGGGAGTGGTATTGCAGTATTGTGTTTATTCTGGATGCTGTTTTCATTTCTTACTGGTTGGTGAGCAAATCGGCGGGCTATTCGGTTTCACCTGATAATAACCCGCTTCAATTTGTAACATCTTCAATGGGTAACCGTTTACCCTTGCGCTGAAAGCACCTTACTGAGAAATGCCTGAGTTCGCGGATTAGTAGGGGCGGTAAAGATTTTTTCCGGTTGCCCCTCTTCCTGTATCACCCCTTGATCAATAAACAGCACCCGGTCGGCCACATCTCGGGCAAAGCCCATTTCATGAGTCACTACCACCATGGTCATCCCTTCCAGTGCTAATGCTTTCATCACCGCTAGCACTTCACCGACTAACTCCGGGTCCAGCGCTGAAGTCGGTTCGTCAAACAACATGATTTTAGGTTCCATTGCCAAGGCTCGGGCAATGGCAACGCGTTGCTGTTGACCGCCAGAAAGACTGCTGGGATAGGCATCAATCTTATCGAGTAATCCCACCTTGCGTAACAACAATTCAGCCCGTTCTATGGCTTGTGCTCGTGGCAGCTTTTTAACATCCATAGGTGCCATGGTTAGGTTTTCCAACACCGTCATATGAGGGAAGAGATTAAAACGTTGGAACACCATGCCGACACTTTCGCGCATCCGGTTGAGATCGGTTTTCGGCTTATGGATCTCAAAACCATTAACGGTTATTTCTCCCCCGGATAACGTCTCCAACGCATTAATACAGCGCAAAAAGGTGCTTTTACCCGAACCGGATGGGCCAATGATGCAAACCACTTCTTTTGGCTGAATGTCGCAAGAAATGCCACGCAACACATGGGTTTCGCCAAATTGTTTTTGTAGGTTATGTACGTGAATCACTTTTACCGAACCTCTTTTCCATATGCCGCACTAATAGCGAAAGTAAGAATGTGATAACCCAATAAACCAGTGAGATAGTCAGGTAGGGTTCCCAATAAGTCGCATAGGCACCAGAAACGGTGCGAGCAGCATAGGCTAAGTCAGCCAGGCCAATCGCAGAGGCCAGCGATGAATCTTTTACGATAGCGATGGCATTGTTACCCAGTGGCGGTAACATCCGGCGGAAAGCCTGAGGCAGAATAACCTTGCGCATCGTTTTGCCGTAGCTCATTCCCAATGAGCGCGAGGCTTCCATCTGGCCGCGATCAATTGACTGAATACCCGCGCGGAAAATCTCAGAAACATAAGCACCCGCGTTCAGCGTGATAGCCACGACACAGGATAAAAAAGCACCGTAATCTGAGCGCAGCATTCTGGCAAAATCAGAAGACATAATGCCATTGGTGACCAGAATGCCATCCCGTGGGTTAATAAACAGTGGCACCAGCGCGAAATGCACCACCATTATCTGCACAAATAAGGGTGTGCCACGAATAGCACTAATATAGATGCGTACTGGCCATTGAACGAAATAGTACAATACTGGCTTCCAGATACCGTGAGGCGCTTGCGCCAGACGGCCCAGACCGAGGGTTAACCCCCAGGTTGTGCCCAAAATCACACAGATAATGGTGCACTTAATTGTCATCCAGGCACCGTCCATAAACAGTGGGGCGTATTCCTGAATGATTTCCCAACGAAATCCTGACATAGGGTGATCCGGTCAATCAAGCCACCGCGCATTCACGCAGCGGTGGCGTATATAAGAAAGGGTTATTTTGCTGGCTGGGTTGCGGCTGGCAGTGTTGGTACCTGTGCATCAAACCATTTTTCATAGATTTTGGCGTAAGTGCCGTCAGCAATGATTTTCTGCAAACCACTGTTGATTTTGGTGCGCAATTCTTCATTACCTTTCGCCACCGCAATACCGAAATATTGGCGCTCAAACTTGGTATCGGAAACCAGTTCAAATGCTTTTTCCGGGTGAGTTTTCAGGTAGAACTTGGCGACACCTACATCACCTACGGCGGCAGCGATGCCATCTTCGTAGAGTTCTTGCAGCATCAGTGGCGTGTTATCAAAGCGTTTGATCGCAGTGCTGTTTTTACCCAGAACATCGGATACCACGATGTCGCCGGTGCTTGAGTTCACCACGCCAACATTCAGATCTTTCAGTGCCGCAATGGAATCAACTTTAGAGCCTTTAGCCACGACGATAGTTTGTTCGGCAGGGAAATAAGGATCTGAAAAATCAACCATTTGTTTACGTTTATCGGTAATGGTGATACCCGAAATGATGATATCGCGATCACCGGAGCCTAATGTGGCAAAAATCCCTTCCCAAGGCGTATTCACCAATTTGACCTGAAAACCTTCAGCTTTACCGATAGCTTTGATGATATCTATATCAAAACCTTCCAGTTGTTTTTGGCTATTTTCATACTCAAATGGGCGGTAGGTACCACCGGAACCGACAACATAAGTCGGCTCGGCTGCAACAACGCTACCCGCAGACAATACGGCGGCCAGACAAGTTCCGACCAGCATTAAACGTTTAAACATGTGAATCTCCCGGTAAAAAGTAGCAACGAGTTAAGGTACATTTTTTATTTATGCAGTTTGAGTGCATAAAAATAAACTTTTATACATATAAACTCAACTGTAATGGGGTTTATTTGTTTTTGACGAGATTAAATATGCATTTTTAACTTGAGTATTGGTATAAGCTAATGCCAAAAACAGTTTTTGCAGTGTTTATCTCTGCATGATTTGCAGGGGGGCAATAAGAGGTAGTGACAGCAGGAGTTACCGTGCACTCAAAACCAGCAACTAATGACATTTTGTAGATTTGCATGGTATTTTTGCCGGAAATCATCCTTAATCTGAGCTTTATGACCTATTTCCTTCACAGAGTGGAGTCCGACGAAAAGTTGTGGGATGATTATACCCGTCATACTTCAAGTTGCATGTGTGTTGGCTGTCTTCGTTCACCCCAGTCACTTACTTGTGTAAGCTCCTGAGGACTCGCTCAGTTGCTGCCTTCCTGCAACTCGAATTATTTACGGTATAGGCAGTTTTTCAGGGGGCGGGAATGGGAAAACTTACACTACTATTGCTGATTTTACTTGGCTGGCTACAGTATTCACTGTGGTTGGGCAAGAATGGTGTTCATGATTTTGTTCGGGTTAAGGATGACGTGGCGCTGCAAGAGGCCAATAACGGCAAACTTAAAGCTCGGAACGATCAGCTATTTGCTGAAATTGATGATTTAAATGGTGGTCAAGAGGCTATCGAAGAACGCGCACGTAACGAACTGGGCATGATCAAGCCTGGCGAAAGTTTCTATCGTCTGGTTCCTGACCAATCCAGACGTAATGCGGGTATCCCTTCGTCGTCAAATAACGCGCAATAATAAATAATGAGTAATTTTGCAGTTTCCCTTCCTGATATCATTGCGGTATTACCGGCTGCAGGTATTGGCAGCCGTATGCAGGCTGATTGCCCTAAACAGTATTTAACTGTGGCTGGCAAGACAATCATTGAACATGCTATTTTTTCTTTGCTTCGGCATCCACGTGTCCAGCGGATTATTGTGGCAATACATCCTCAGGATACGCAGTTTTCAACGTTACCTATTGCGCAGGACCCGCGGATCACGCTTGTTCACGGTGGTGAGCAGCGGGCTGATTCGGTGATGGCTGGCTTACAATGTGCAGGGCAGACTGAGTGGGTGCTGGTTCATGATGCGGCTCGTCCTTGTTTGCATCTCGATGACCTTGAAAGGTTGTTGTCGATTATCGACCATAGCCATGTCGGGGGTATTCTGGCAGCACCAGTACGTGACACCATGAAGCGCAGTGAGGCCGTTGTCCAAATTGGCGATCATCCGGCCATTGCCCATACTGTAGATCGTCAAGCGCTGTGGCATGCCCTGACACCTCAACTTTTCCCGCTTGAGTTATTAAAAACATGCTTGGCCCGCGCCTTGCGCGAAGGGGCGGTGGTCACTGATGAAGCTTCTGCATTAGAACATTGCGGCTATCATCCGATATTAGTGTCTGGTCGTTCGGATAATATCAAAGTGACGCGCCCTGAAGATCTGGCCTTGGCCGAGTTTTATTTAACCCAACGTCAATAGCCCAATTAATGGGTGTTGCAGCCAGTAAATTCCAGCAGGCTTGGCCCAGTCATTGTGATTCTGGTGAGTAAGAGCGGCTAATGCTGCTGCAACCTCAAGTAATAAAGGCATTATAAGGAGTGCAATTAATGCGAATTGGTCATGGTTTCGATGTTCATAAATTTGGCGGAGCTGGCCCACTTATTATCGGCGGTGTGCGTATCCCATATGAGATGGGCCTATTGGCACATTCCGACGGTGATGTCGCATTACATGCTGCTACCGATGCAATATTGGGGGCGGCTGCGTTAGGTGATATCGGCAAATTATTCCCTGATACCGATCCGGCATTTAAAGGTGCTGATAGCCGTGCTTTGCTGCGTGAAGCTTATCGCCGTATTCTGGCGAAAGGCTACCGGCTGGGTAATCTGGACATTACCATTATTGCCCAGGCACCTAAAATGGCTCCCCATATCCCGCAAATGCGCGTGCATTTGGCGGAAGACCTACAATGTCATATGGATGATATCAACGTAAAAGCTACCACCACGGAACAACTTGGTTTTACTGGCCGTGGTGAAGGTATTGCATGTGAAGCAGTGGCGCTTTTGGTTAAAGCATAACAGGGTTAAGGCATAACGATGGACATGGAAAATCTAACCTGGCTGCACGGCAAACCCAAAGCGAGTGGCATTTTAAAAGCCAATCCCGAAGATTTTGTGGTGGTTGAGGACTTAGGCTTTGAACCTGATGGCGAAGGCGAACATTTGCTGATCCGTATTCGCAAAAATGGCTGTAATACGCAATTTGTTGCTGACTATCTGGCGCGTTTTGCCAAGCTTCATCCGCGTTTAGTGAGCTATGCGGGTTTGAAAGATCGCCACGCTGTCACAGAGCAGTGGTTCTGTTTGCACCTACCGGGCAAAGAAGCACCGGATCTCGCTACGTTCGAGCTGGAAGGGTGTGAAGTGCTGGAAGCTGTGCGGCAGAAACGTAAGCTGCGTATCGGTTCACTGAAAGGCAATGCTTTTACCCTGGTGTTGCGTCATATCACTGATCGTCAGGATGTAGAACAACGGTTGCAGCAAATTGCCGCACAGGGAGTGCCCAACTATTTTGGCAGCCAACGGTTTGGCCGTGGTGGTAATAATCTGGTGCAGGCTCGTCTGTGGGCGAATAATGAGATTCGGGTCAAAGAGCGCAGTAAACGTAGCTTTTACTTGTCCGCTAGCCGTAGTGCAATGTTCAACCTGATTAGCAGTTGCCGTCTGGCGCAACAGCAAGCAACCACGGTGCTGACAGGCGATGCTTTACAGTTAACTGGTCGTGGCAGTTGGTTTGTGGCCAGTGCTGATGAATTGGTGGCGTTACAGCAGCGTGTTGATGCGGGTGAATTGAATGTGACGGCCCCACTGCCAGGCGACGGCGAACTGGGTACGCAGGATGAAGCATTGGCTTTTGAGCAGTCATGTATAGCGGATCAAAGTGAATTACTGGCGTTGATTAAGCGTGAACGTGTTGAGGGTGCTCGCCGGGCTGTACTGCTAAAGCCACAGAATATGGTGTGGAGCTGGTGGGATGACGTAACCCTTGAACTCAGCTTCTGGCTACCCGCGGGCAGTTTTGCCACCAGTGTGGTAAGGGAAATAATGAATCAGGATAATGCCGATGCTGCGGATATTGCTGAGTAACGACGACGGTATTTCTGCGCCAGGGATACAAGCGCTCGCCGCTGCATTGCGCGAGTTTGCGCAGGTACAAATCGTCGCCCCAGATCGTAATCGCAGCGGTTCTTCCAATGCACTGACTTTGGACTGTGCATTACGCATTACCACATTATCCAATGGCGATATTGCCGTGCAGCAAGGTACTCCGACAGATTGTGTCTATCTCGGAGTAAATGCGTTAATGCGCCCCCGGCCCGACATTGTGGTTTCCGGTATCAACGCAGGCCCGAACCTGGGGGATGATGTTATCTATTCCGGCACGGTGGCCGCCGCAATGGAAGGGCGGCATTTAGGCTTTCCTGCTCTGGCCGTGTCACTCAACGGTCATCAGCATTATGCTACGGCAGCAGCAGTCACTTGCCGTTTATTGCGTGCTTTACAACAAAAGCCGTTGCGTACCGGTAAGATACTTAATATTAATGTACCTGACTTACCCTTATCTGAAATTAAAGGTATTCGAGTCACACGTTGTGGTAGTCGCCATCCAGCAGAGCAGGTATTTTGTCAGCAGGACCCACGGGGGCAAGATCTCTATTGGATTGGGCCGCCGGGGGAGAAATTTGATGTAGCACCGGACACTGATTTTGCTGCGATTGAACAAGGTTATGTTTCTATAACACCACTTCAAGTTGATTTAACCGCCTATGCGGCGCAAGACGTGGTTGAAAACTGGTTAGCCAACATTACTGGTTAAAACACCTAGGGTGACGAGGAATGGTAAATAAACGCATGCAGACATTGTTGATGCTGTTACGTCAGCAAGGTATTCACGACGAGCGCTTGTTACAGGCGATCGAAGCGGTGCCGCGCGAGCGTTTTGTTGATGAGGCGTTGTCCCATAAGGCATATGAGAATACAGCTCTACCTATAGGTTCAGGGCAAACTATTTCTCAGCCGTACATGGTGGCACGGATGACCGAATTGTTGCAATTGACACCGACTTCTCGGGTATTAGAGATAGGTACCGGTTCTGGCTATCAGACCGCAATTTTGGCGCATTTAGTCGAACATGTCTGTTCAGTTGAACGAATCAAAGGGTTACAGTGGCAGGCAAAGCGTCGCCTAAAGCAACTGGATCTGCATAATGTCTCCACCCGCCATGGTGATGGCTGGTTAGGTTGGGCATCACGCGGGCCATTTGATGCGATCATTGTCACAGCAGCTCCACCAGAAATTCCAAGTGCCTTACTTGAACAATTGGATGAAGGTGGGATATTAGTTCTTCCCGTTGGGGAGCAGGCTCAAACCTTGAAATGTGTGCAACGCCGTAACAATGAATTCCAAATTGAGACGGTAGAGGCCGTGCGTTTTGTTCCTTTGGTTAAAGGTGAATTGGCCTGAATAAATGCCTTTAGACCCATCATACTTCAAGCTGCATGTGCGTTGGCTGCGCTCAATTGCCGCCTTCCTGCAACTTGAATTATTTAGGGTGTATTTCAGTCTTAATCTTTAACTAAAGTCGAAGTGCAGTTTTTTTGTGCTAAAGATTGGCCGAAAATCAGTAATATAAATTTTATGGTATGGCAGGCGCGGTATTGATAGCATGCGCGCTTCTGTATCTTGTTTCTTCAGTGCGAGTCAGCATGTGTCTTGGCCTGCGCTGTGGAACCTTTTAATACTCGAAAATGAGTGGAATAGTCGTATTCGGCATGGCGTTTTAACAGTCGTTAACTGACCACTTTAACTACAGTGTAAAAGGTATTTTGGATATATCGCTTATTATTGCTGTCATGGGGGAAGCATGAGCACGGGAAGCCCAATGATTACATTACGCCGGGTAGCGGCATGTACGGTTATGAGTTTATGGTTGGTAGGTTGTAGTAATGACTCCTCAACATCTGCGCCAATCAGCAGTGTTGGCGGTGATCGTTCAGGGACCATGCTAAGTGGCTCGGATACGAATAGTTCCGGTAGCCGCATCGTTTATAACCGTAGTTACAACAGTATCCCCAAGGGAAGTTACAACGGTAATACCTATACCGTTAAGCGTGGTGACACGCTGTTTTATATTGCCTGGATAACCGGGAATGACTTCCGTGATCTGGCAGCAAAAAACAATATTGCTGAGCCATATAGCCTGAATGTTGGACAATCTATCCAGTTGGGTAATGGGTCGGGTGGTGGAATGTTAGCCGCGACCGATGCCACATCAGGTGGAATGACAAAACCGCCGGCAAATATTCAGAACACAACTACAACGGTTGATTCTCAATCAACTAGCGCGTATTCTGGAAACTCGGGTAAACAGAATGTTGGTAAAATGTTACCAGCGTCAGGGGCAGTTGTCGCATCGACCGCACCTGTTACCGCGCCAAGCAGTACCATCAGTGATCCAACCAGTAATGGTGGTCCAGTCAGTAGCTGGAAATGGCCAACTGAGGGTAAAACGATCGATAGCTTCTCGGCTTCCGAAGGGGGCAATAAAGGGATAGATATCGCCGGTTCTCGTGGGCAACCCATCTTCGCTACAGCAAACGGGCGAGTTGTGTATGCTGGGAACGCACTGCGTGGTTACGGTAATCTTATTATCATCAAACATAATGATGATTACCTGAGCGCCTACGCTCATAACGATACAATGCTGGTCCGGGAACAAGAAGAAGTGAAGGCGGGTCAAAAAATAGCAACCATGGGTAGCACCGGAACCAGTTCAGTTAGATTGCATTTTGAAATTCGTTACAAGGGGAAATCCGTAAACCCGCTGCGTTACCTTCCGCAGCGATAGATTGGGCAGAATACGCTGTATTCTGCTCGCCGGATTCACGGGTAGGAGCAGCATATGAGCCAAAATACGCTGAAAGTTAACGAGTTGCATGAAGATGCTGATTTTGATGAAAACAGTACGGAAACTGAAATTTTCGACGAAAAAGCATTAGTAGAGGATGAACCTACTGAAAGCGAGTTAGCAGAAGATGAGCTGTTGGCGCAAGGTGTTACCCAGCGAGTGCTGGACGCGACGCAGCTCTATCTTGGTGAGATTGGTTATTCGCCGCTGTTAACCGCAGAAGAAGAGGTTTATTTTGCCCGGCGTGCATTGCGCGGTGATGTGCCTTCACGTCGGCGTATGATTGAAAGTAACTTGCGGTTGGTGGTGAAGATCGCCCGCCGTTACAGTAATCGCGGTTTAGCACTGCTGGATTTGATTGAAGAGGGAAACCTCGGTCTTATTCGGGCGGTGGAAAAATTTGATCCTGAACGCGGTTTCCGTTTCTCCACTTATGCCACTTGGTGGATTCGTCAAACGATTGAACGGGCGATAATGAACCAAACCCGGACCATCCGTTTACCTATCCATATCGTTAAAGAATTAAACGTTTATTTGCGTACTGCACGAGAACTTTCTCATAAATTGGATCATGAACCGAGCGCTGAAGAGATTGCTGAGCAACTCGACAAACCGGTTGATGACGTGAGCCGTATGTTACGTCTGAACGAACGTATCACTTCTGTTGATACACCGTTAGGCGGCGACTCAGAGAAAGCCTTGTTAGATATTCTGTCCGACGAAAATGAAAATGGTCCAGAAGATACAACGCAAGATGACGATATGAAGCAAAGTATCGTTAAATGGCTGTTTGAATTGAATGCTAAACAGCGCGAAGTGCTGGCCCGTCGTTTTGGTCTTTTAGGATATGAAGCAGCAACGCTGGAAGATGTTGGCCGTGAAATTGGTTTGACGCGTGAGCGTGTCCGCCAGATTCAGGTTGAAGGCTTACGTCGTTTGCGGGAAATTTTGCAAACACAAGGCTTGAGCATCGAGGCGTTGTTCCGTGAATAAATTTACCCGCCTTTCTGCAACACGAAATAGTTAGGGTATAGATAGTTATTCTTATAAAACACAAAAACGGTGAACAGATGTTCACCGTTTTTTTATGCCCGTTTACACCATATTCTTCAGGCGATAAATCCATTCCAATGCCTGACGTGGTGATAATGAGTCTGGGTCCAGTGCTTCCAATGCTTCAACCGCAGGTGGTGTCTCTTCATTTAACAATGTCAGTTGTGAGCCATCAATCTTGCTGGCTGCGGCATTATTAGACAATGACTCGAGCTCTTTCAGTTTTTGCCGTGCCCGCTTAATCACATCACGTGGTACACCGGCCAGGGCTGCGACTGCCAGACCATAACTTTTACTGGCTGCCCCATCCTGCACACTGTGCATGAAGGCGATAGTTTCGCCATGTTCCAGAGCATCAAGGTGGACGTTTACCACACCTTCCATTTTTTCCGGTAGGGTGGTTAACTCAAAGTAATGAGTGGCGAACAGCGTCATCGCTTTAATACGGCTCGCCAGATTTTCAGCACAAGCCCAGGCCAATGAAAGGCCATCATAAGTGGATGTACCGCGACCAATCTCATCCATCAGCACCAGACTTTGCTCCGTGGCGTTATGCAGGATATTGGCTGTTTCCGTCATTTCGACCATGAAGGTGGAACGGCCTGAAGCCAGATCGTCAGCGGCACCTACGCGGGTAAATATGCGATCAACCGGGCCAATGATAGCGCTTTCCGCTGGAACATAACTCCCCATGTGTGCCAACAAAACTATTAAGGCTGTTTGGCGCATATAGGTACTTTTACCCCCCATATTCGGGCCGGTAATGATCAGCATCCGCCGCTGAGGTGATAACGTCAGCGGGTTAGAAATAAAGGGCTCACTGAGAACCTGCTCGACGACCGGATGGCGGCCAGCGGTAATTTTAATCCCCGGTTTATCACTCAGGGTTGGGCAGTTGTAGTTGAGTGTTTCCGCTCTTTCAGCCAGATTCGCCAGTACATCCAGTTCCGCCAACGCATTAGCACTGATTTGCAATTCAGGCAGATGTGGCAACAGAAGATCGAAAATCTCTTCATATAACCCTTTTTCAATCGCCAGCGCTTTGCCTTTAGAGGTCAGAACCTTGTCTTCATACTCTTTCAGTTCTGGAATGATATAGCGCTCAGCATTCTTCAGGGTTTGTCTACGGACATAATGAATCGGAACCAAGTGGCTCTGACCACGACTTACCTGAATGTAATAGCCGTGGACGCCATTAAAACCGACCTTCAGTGTATCCAGGCCCAGCTTTTCACGCTCACGGATCTCCAGCCGATCCAGATAATCGGTAGCACCATCGGCCAGAGCTCGCCATTCATCGAGTTCAGAATTATAACCCGGCGCAATGACACCACCATCACGTACTAACACTGGCGGTGCTTCTACAATTGCCCGCACCAACAGATCCTGTAATTCATCAAACTGGCCGACTTGTGACAACAAATTTTGCACGTGGGGAACATCCACCGATTGCAGTAGACGGTGAATCTCCGGCAATTGCTGGAAAGCATGGCGCATCCGCGCTAAATCTCTTGGGCGCGCAGTGCGCAGCGCCAAACGAGCCAGAATACGTTCTAAGTCGCCTACCTGACGCAACGGCGTTTGCAGTTCGGCGGTGATATCTTGTAAGCCGCCGATTGCTTGTTGGCGATCGCTTAATACCTTGATATCGCGAACCGGCATATGCAGCCAGCGTTTTAGCATGCGGCTGCCCATTGCGGTCACACTACAATCGAGAATAGCAGCTAACGTATTTTCAGACCCACCAGACAGGTTCTGGGTCAGTTCAAGGTTACGACGGGTCGCGGCATCCATAACAATGCCATCTTGCTGGCGCTCCATGGTTAAACCGCGGATATGGGGTAGAGAGGTACGTTGGGTATCTTTGACATATTGCAGTAGGCAACCCGCAGCGCGCAGTGCTTGATGGGCTTGCTCTACACCAAACCCGATTAAATCACGGGTGCCGAATTGCAGATTAAGCTGCTGACGGGCGGTTTCTAGCTCAAACTCCCATAATGGACGGCGGCGCAAGCCATGCCGGTGTTCTATCAACGACATCTGCTCAAAGTTTTCTGGGTAAAGTAACTCTGCGGGATGCGTTCGCTGCAACTCGGCAGCCATGGTTTCAAGATCTGCGGGTTGTGCAACCCTAAAACGACCGGAGCTGATATCTAACGTCGCATAGCCAAAACCGCGCGCATCCTGCCAGATAGCCGCCAGCAGATTATCCTGACGTTCTTGTAGCAGAGCTTCATCACTGACAGTACCTGGTGTCACGATACGCACTACTTTACGCTCAACTGGCCCTTTACTGGTGGCGGGATCACCGATTTGCTCGCAAATTGCGGCAGACTCACCTAACTGGACCAGCTTCGCCAGATAGTTTTCTATCGAATGATAAGGTACCCCAGCCATCGGAATAGGCTCACCTGCGGAGGCTCCGCGTTTAGTGAGTGAGATATCCAGTAGCTGTGAAGCTCGCTTGGCATCACTGTAGAACAGTTCGTAAAAATCCCCCATCCGGTAGAACAATAGAATGTCAGGATGCTGGGCCTTGAGCCGAAGATACTGCTGCATCATCGGGGTGTGAGAATCGAGTTTATCGGTATTGTTCATGTGGTTATGATTTATAGTCCATTGAATTTAAAGTTAATTGTGATTTTTATTATTATCGTTAGCTATCACATGATTTTACGGTTAACACGGAAATCTCGCTATCAATGCCGGCACAACAGCCGATAAAAATAAGCTATGAGCTTGAAACAGAAGGGCTGTAATTACAACCATTCATCAAGTCCTTTTTCCAGCCGATATACTAGCCCAGCAGCCCCAAAACTGACATAGGTAAAACTCGAGGCTGCCCGCAAACGGTGTAATAAGCCCCTTGATTTAGGGGCCAGGTGATTTGTGATTGCTGATAAGGTCGGCGTTATTGAAAGGCTGGGTTGGCGGGGAATAAAGCGCGAGCAGTTTGGTACAACTGATCGGCGTAAGCTGTTTCCTTCTGATACCGAGCAATCATGATCAGACTTTGATAAACATTCGGATCATTGTGTAATTGAATATACTGCTCGGCCCATACCCTAAATTGGCGTAATAACATGGGGTCAGGATGCTGGTTAAATCGCAATAATAGATTAACATTTCTTATATATTGATACCTTTCCCACTGGATATAGGGATTGGTCAGGCTATCTAAAGGCTGCATGTTAACCAAGCCACTTCTCTCGGCCAGTGTGAGTACCCGGCCAGTTTTAAAGCCTGTCACCATAAACACCAGTGTGCATAGCGCCGATAAAATCACGGCAGTGTGCAGCCAGCGTTGCCAGCAAGTTGGCTTCGATGTGGTGGGTTGCAGCATATCTTCTGTAACCATCAGGCGGCCAAGTAAAATCAGCACCAGCCAGTGGGCTGCTGATTGATAAAGAGGGAACTCCGTCATCAAATGCAACGCGATCGGCAACGTGAGAACCCACAGAGGGAAAACGGTTTTTGGTTGCATTAAGAGTGGCTTCACATAGCCGATAGCCAATAGCAACATCCCGATCAGTGCGGCAATGCCACCCTCAACCCAACCATAAAGCACTTCATTATGAGGGTGGGAAGGATAGGTTAAGTAAGTCGGTACCCGCCAATGCTGCGCCAACTCATGGGCAAAACTTGACTCAAAGCTACCATATCCCCAACCCTGCCATGGGTGCTGCTGTATCATCTGCCAGGTATATTGCAGTATCAGCCAGCGCTCGGTGTTGCTGGCATCTTTGGATACATGCATACCGATATTCATCTGTTCCAACAGATAAACGGCGACCAGTAAACTCAGCAGGCTACTCAGCCACACCCAGGCTATCTGTCGCTGACGCCAGTAATATAGCGACAGTAATAGCAAGGTTGTTATCCCGCCAACCCAACCGATCCTTGATTGCAACAGCACCAATAAGCCTGGGAATAGCAGCAGGGTAAGTGTGCTGATGCCTCGAACGGCCCGCTTGCTTGATAACATAAACAGATAGATTGCAATGCTATAACCGGTTGCCAGGTAACTGGCCAGTACATTGGTTTGCTGGAATATGCCATAAGGCCGCTGTGCACTATCAAATTCCATCCAATTATCGGATGTAAAAACAAAAAATTGCAACAGAGTCAGCACAGCTTGCCCCCAGGCCGACAAGAGGATGATCACCAGCCATCTCTGTCGCAGGGCTACATTCAGTTTCAGGCGGAACAACCCCAGTAGCAGTATTATCCCACCCCACAGGCCTAAAATCCGCGGTAACCAGGCAACGACATGCTGTAATGAGGCAGGAAATAGCCCCGGCAGGCTTATCATCAAGGCGCCAAACAGCAGCCACAAACGGCCAGGAGAATTTACAAGCTGAGTGGCTTCAGTATGGGGTAAATAGAGTGTTATCGTCAGCAGTGCCATCATGGCCCAGATGATTATATTGGCAGGAAGATGAAGCCCAGCCCCTCCTCGGTTGATTTCATAGTGCATCATGGTGACAAAGGTAATGGACATCAGCGCCATAACAACAAGGTTGAGCACTGGTACTGAAAGAGTGGGTCTTATAGATGGGGGTAAACAAAGTTTCATTTTTCTATCAACAAGTTACATATATAGCTAACATCCTGTTGTACGGAAACAGGTTAACTAATTGTCCAATATTGGGGTTATAACAGCTCAATGGGATAGTGTCTGGCAGCAATTAAAGCTGAATCTTTATCGCTATTCAAATTTATCTCGTTGAAAAATAATGTTTTTATTCTAAGATGATGGCCGTTTCATTTTTTTTCTGGCTGAGTAACAAACCAGCGTAATGAGTTCATCACTTTGGTTTCTGACATTCTGGCCCTGTCTTCCTCGACTAGCTTCATTAATACCAATCTTGCCGTATAAATATCCAAGTGCGCTTTATCGGCAAGTTCTCTGGTTTTTGGCCAATTGATAACAGGTGGTGGCGACTCAGTAAACTGCTCCATTAACGAATTACAGTGGTCCTCCAGAATACCCATCACTTCTTCTTTTCTCTGATTCTTCGGTTTCATTGTTATTTACCCTATTAAATTTATATGTTGAGAATGTATAACTTTAAATTTCCTATATTCTTTATTTCTAATCAGTGCTTCCTACATATTATGTGGATATTTCCTACGCTATCGGTAATTGTTCTTACATTAACGTGGTTGTGTTCTCATTCCTTTTTATATGTTTTTATATTCTGTATTTTGTCACCCAGTATCTTACGCTCAGGATTTAACTTTTTGTCATTTTTGCCGCATAAGGAAAATAGGGTTATTAATTTGCATGTGAAATAAATGATATTTTAAGTAATTTAATAAAAACCTTTAAAATCAATCTATTGATTTATTTTTTATGGGTTTTGTTGAGATTTAACATATAAAAAAACCAAGCTAACCTAAGAAGGAATCAAAGGGTTCTCGGGTGTTTATACCATTATTACTAAGGTTTTTCTGCTTCTTAGGCTGAAATGTTAAGGATTTAATGTCGATTATAGATTGGGTTATGAAATAAGCAATCATTAATTTTGAAAAATCGCTCTTTAGCGATCAAATGTGTCGGGATGCTTATTTTTGGAGTGTTATATATCGAGGGTATAATGTTTATCGATCAATCTTATCGATTTTATTTCGTTACTGTAATCAATTAAGTTAAACACTCTGAATTATAGTTATTTGAATTAAATGACTATCAACTAGATGCCTATATTTGTATTATCTGCCTCGAACAAAATAAGGGCTTTAAACGTTATTTGAATTTTTTTCTTAATGTGCAGGCGTTACCAATGCCTACATATTGACTTTATGGCTCTGTGCAGTTATCAGCTTGTCCTTTGGTATTTTAACGGCAAGAAGCAACATGCATTTGTATTTTAAAACAACTTCTACGCGGTATTTACTTTGATTTTTTCAAAGCAAATCAGTGTATTAAATTTTAATTGTGTATAAAGGAATCACGTAATGAAACTGAATAAAACAATCTTGGCTGCTGCTCTGGTATTAGGTTTTGCTTCTATGGCTAACGCTGCTGATCAAGGCCAGGGTACTGTGACTTTCAATGGTTCAATCATTGATGCACCTTGCTCAATCGCATCAGGTTCTGATTCTCAGACTGTTGAAATGGGTCAGATCTCTAACGTACTTCTGCAGAATGGCGGCAAATCAAACCCTGCCAAAAAGTTCGACATCAAACTGGAAAACTGTGACATCGCTACTCTGAAAACTGTAACCACTACTTTTAGCGGTGCAGAATCAGAAGCAGTACCTGGCCTGCTGGGCATCACTGGTCTGGCTGAAGGCGCTGGTATCGCCATCGTTGATGGTACTGGTTCTGTTGTGAAACTGGGTCAAGCAACTGCTGAACAGACTCTGATCACCGGCAACAACACTTTGGCATTCTCTGCTTACCTGCAGGGCAGCACAGCTTCTGACGCTATCAAACCAGGTAGCTTCTCAAGCGTAGCTAACTTCATGCTGGCTTACCAATAAGCCCCCCTTTTTTAATTGGACATGCGGATTTATCCGCATGTCTTTTCTCTTGAGAAAGATACGTATTGGATGAGTTAGGTGATTTATGTCCAGGTCTTTTTTTTTGATAGTGCCTCCTTCCTTACTGATGGCGTTATTGCTGAGTTTACCGGTAACGGCAGATCCCATGAAAACAGCCTGGGGCCGCGTGAGTATGGAAGGAAGTATTACTGATACTGCTTGTGCGATAGAGCCCGGAAGCTTGGAACAGACCATCGATATGGCGATTTTGCCTATTGGTAAATTGGTTCAGAACGGTGCAGGGGATGAACACCCGTTTGAGATTCGGTTGCTGCATTGCACGATAGCTCACCCTGATCCAGATAAGTCGAACCAGCAGCATTTTGTTGTGACATTTGACGGTGCCGCAGACGGTAATAATTTTGCAGTTAATGGTGAAGCCGAAGGAGTGGCAATGCAAATTATTGATGATAAAGGCAATGTTTCGACGCCAGGGGTGGCATCACCGGAGATCAATATAATTCCTGCTGATATGAAACTCAATTATGCCCTGCGGTTAGTGGGCAATGGTAAGACACTGCGTGCTGGAACTTATCATTCTAGCGTTCGTTTCAAATTGGATTATTACTGATTTCAATGAGTAAGGTGACATATCCCATGGTATCCGCTCGTTCCATCACCTCCGGTTTTGCCCGTCGTGATTTATTGCGAATTTTGATTGCAGTTGCATTAAGTGGCAATGCTTATGGAGCGCAAGCCCGTGATGATATTCAGTTTAATACCGATGTGCTGGATACCAAGGATCGCGCTAATTTTGACCTGAGTCAGTTCTCCCAACGCGGCTACATCATGCCTGGGCACTATAACTTATTGGTTAGTATGAATAAGCAGGAGCTCAGCGAACAGCCGGTTGTGTTCTACGTCTCAGAAAAAGATCCTAATAAAAGTGAGGCCTGTTTAACACCCCAGTTAATTGAGTTGCTGGCATTGAAAGAAGACAGCTTCCAAAAGCTGACCTGGTCGCGTAATGGGGAGTGTCTCGATATCAGCAGCTTACCCGGTCTGACCGTGGAAGGTGATTTGGCGAAGTCAGCACTGTACCTGAGTGTGCCGCAAGCCTGGCTGGAATACAGCGAACCCGATTGGGATCCCCCTTCTCGTTGGGAGGATGGTATTCCCGGAGTGCTGTTCGATTACAACTTGTTAGGGCAATTGAACCGCCAGGAAACGAACAATACCAATAACAATACGTTAAGCGGAAACGGGACCACCGGCGCTAACTTGGGTGCCTGGCGATTCCGTGCTGATTGGCAAACGCGGGTTGACCAATCATCGGGTTCATCGACTGAGCGTCAGTGGGATTGGAGCCGCTATTACGCCTATCGCGCTATCCCGAATTTGGGTGCCAAGTTGACGCTGGGTGAAGATTTTCTGAACTCCGCCATCTTTGATAGCTTCCGCTTTAGCGGCGCTAGTCTGGCGACCGATGACAATATGTTACCGCCTAATTTGCGTGGCTATGCCCCTGAAATTACTGGTGTTGCCCGTACCAACGCGCGAGTTGTTGTGAGTCAGCAAGGGCGTGTGTTGAGTGAAACACTGGTCGCGGCCGGTCCTTTCCGTATTCAGAACTTGAACAGTTTTGTTTCCGGCACGCTGGATGTGCGAGTCGAGGAACTTGACGGACAAGTTCAACAATTCCAAGTGAATACCGCCAGTATTCCTTATCTGACCCGCCCTGGCATGGTGCGCTATCGCATGGCTGCCGGTAAGCCTTCGGATATCGGACGTCGGTCTGAAGGGCCAGTATTTGGTACCGGGGAATTCTCCTGGGGGATCAATAGCGGCTGGTCATTGTTTGGTGGTGGGATCAGTGGTGAAAACGAATATCAAGCGGCATCCATCGGGGTTGGCCGTGATTTGATGGAATTTGGTGCCGTATCGGTTGATATGACCCAATCTTGGGCCAATTTACCCGAGCAAGGTACGTTGAGTGGCGGCTCTTACCGAGTCAACTATTCGAAAAACTTTCAGGAAACAGGCAGTCAGGTGACATTTGCTGGCTATCGCTTCTCTGAACGTAACTTTATGAGCATGACTGAATATCTCGACGCGCGTTATCGCAACAATGACGTGGGTGGCAATAAAGAGATGTACACCATCAGCTTCAACCAGCAATTTCAAGATCTGGGGCTGAGCGCGTATCTGAACTATAGCCATCAGACCTATTGGGATCGCTCGGCGAATGACCGCTATAACCTGTCGCTCTCGCGTTATTTTGATATCGGTAAAGTGAAAAACGTCAGTTTGACCTTCTCGGCTTACCGTAACCGCTATAACGAAAGCAATGACGATGGCGTGTATCTCTCCATGTCGATGCCGTTTGGTAACAGCGCAACAATCAGTTATAGCGCGACGGTGAGTGGCCGTGAACACAGTCAGCGAGTGGGTTATACCGATCGTCTGGATGCTCACAACAACTACCAGATCAATACCGGCGTAGCACGTAGCGGCGCGCTAGTCAGTGGTAACTATAACCACATAGGTAATAGTGCGGATATCAATGCCAACGCCAGCTATCAGGAAGGACAATACTCTTCTGTTGGTTTAGGTATTCAGGGCGGGGCAACTATCACCCCTGAAGGCGGGGCTTTGCATCGGGTTAATACCCTTGGCGGCACTCGCTTGTTACTCGATACCCAAGGGGTATCCGGCGTTCCGGTTCAGGGATATGGCTCATCGATACGGACCAACCAGTTTGGTAAAGCTGTGGTTGGTGATGTGAATAGCTACTACCGCAATCGGGCCAGTATAGATATCGATAACCTGGCAGACGATGTTGAAGCCAGAGGAACCATAGCCCAGGTCACATTGACTGAAGGTGCTATTGGTTATCGCCGCTTTAATGTGATTTCCGGCGAAAAAGCGATGGCCATGATACGTATGGCAGATGGCACATCACCGCCATTTGGGGCCACCGTGTTAAATGAAAATCAGCAAGAGACCGGCATTGTTAATGACGACGGTTCCACCTATCTCAGTGGGATCAAAGCCGGTGAAACCATGTCAGTACACTGGAATGGGAAGGCGCAATGCAGCATCACTCTGCCGCAGGCTCTTTCTCCAGCAATACTGGCGAATCTACTGTTGCCTTGCCAGCCAATAGCGACGGGGGATAAACCTCCGGTGTCGCAGTAGAAAGGTTTGGTAATGAACCTGCGGGTAACCGCCCGTTCAGCTAAGTGAAAACGATCGGCGCCACCAGGTTCTGACAAGATTAATTCGAAGGAAAAGGTAATGAAATTGAATAACAAACTGCGTATCACCGCGATTTTGGTGACGGCACTTATGGCTCAGCAAGCAACAGCAGCGATTGCACTGGATAGAACCCGGGCGATTCTTAATGGCGGCGATAAGTCGATCAGCTTGAACATCAGCAACCAGAATAAGGAGCTACCTTATCTGGCGCAGGGATGGATTGAAGATGAGCAGGGTAACAAAATCAATTCACCGTTGACGGTAGTTCCACCGGTTCAGCGAGTAGAGCCTGGCGCGATGAGTCAGTTAAAAATACAAAGCTTGCCTGCTGTGAGTCAGTTGGCGCAAGACCGGGAAACCTTGTTCTATTTTAACCTGCGTGAAATTCCACCGCGGTCGGACAAACCCAATACTTTGCAGATTGCACTGCAAACGCGCATCAAACTTTTCTACCGCCCAGTTAGCATCGTGCCACAAAAGGCTGATATGTCGACACCTTGGCAAGAGAAGTTACAGCTGACTCGTCAGGGTGATCGTTATCAGGTTAATAACCCAACGCCGTATTACATCACGTTGGTCGATGCCAGTGACGGCAAAGCCGGGAAAACAGCAGCCGACTTCAAGCCGCTGATGATCGCACCAAAAGCGCAAAGCATGTTGGATGTCAGTGCCGCCGCATTGGGCAGCAAACCGGTACTAACTTATGTCAATGATTTTGGCGGTCGTCCCAAGCTGATATTTAGCTGTTCGGGGAGCACGTGTTCTGTGGTTGAAAGCATCAAGTAACGGTGTATTTCAGGGCGCTGCATAAGAAGAATACTGGGCGGGTGTCAGGCTGAACGATGAATAAGGAATATGGGATGACTGTTGTTTGTAAGGGAATAGTTACCCGGCGGGCCATGACGTCCATCTTTGGGATGACAGCCATCGTAGGGACAGCGGCCGCAGTGATGACTATGTTGTTAAGTAGCTCAGCATGGGCATTAAATAAGTCTGCGACAGTCAATGTCTCAGTCACTATTTTTGCCGCACCGCCTTGCGAGATTAACGGTAACAATACTATCAACGTTAATTTTGGCGATACCGTCCTGACATCAAATATTGATGGTAGCAACTACATGCAGCCGGTGAATTATACGTTGAACTGTACTTCGGCCGCCTCTAATGCACTGAAATTAAGCATTAATGGTAATGGGGCAAATTTTGATACCAGTGTCTTGAAAACGAGTAATTCAGGTCTGGGGATCAAGTTGATACGTAATGGGCAGTCATTCCCACTGAATACGGCATCCAACTTTACCTATCCGAATGTTCCTGTATTGCAGGCGGTACCGGTTAAACAAACAAATGCAACGTTGAGCACGGGCTATTTTTCCGGCTCAGCGACCCTGGTTGTGGAGTACCAGTAATGAAAATTAATTCACTGATTTCACGCTGTTCCATTGCGGTGGTACTGACTCTCGGCAGTACGTTGGCCTATGCGGACAACATGCTGTTCTCCGGCACATTAATTAATCCTCCGCCCTGCGTGATTAACAATACCGGCACTATCCTTGTCGGTTTTGGCAATGATGTTCTGACTTCGCGGGTTGATGGCACTCAGTATATGCAGCCGGTGACCTATACATTGAATTGTACTGGGGCTGTATCCAATGCGCTGAAAATGACAATTAAAGGAAATGGTGCGGGTTTTGATTCCAGTGTCTTGAGCACGAATAATTCGGCGCTGGGGATCAAATTACTACGTAATGATCAAGCATTGTCACTGAATAGTGCTTTCACCTTTTCCTATCCGACTATCCCGGTGCTGAAGGCCGTACCGGTCAAACAACCCGGTGCAACGTTGAGCGCGGGAGATTTTTACGGTACAGCGACCATGGTTGTGGAGTATCAGTAATGAAAAACGGATCACTGATATCGCGTTGTTCCATTGCGGTGGTACTGACACTGAGTAGCACGCTGGTGTATGCGGATGACGTATTGTTCACGGGGACATTAATTAACCCCGCCCCTTGTGTGATTAATGGGGGAAATACGATAGATGTGCCTTTCGGGGAAAATCTGGGCGTGAACAAGATCGATGGTATTAATTATACCCGGGATGTGCCTTACAGCATGACCTGCGAAACAACCAGTAGCAGTTTGGAATTAGGTCTAACGATTGTCAGTGCATCGGTTACTACATTTGACTCCGCAGCGATACAAACCGATGTTCAGGATCTGGGTATTCGTTTACTGAAAAACGGTGTTCCTTTTGCACTTAATACCCGTGTTGCTTATGACAAAAATAACCCACCGGTACTTAAGGCCGTACCTGTTAAAGCTGCTGGGGCAACATTAAGTGAAGGAAGTTTTGAGGCTACCGCTACTTTATTAGTGGATTATCAATAGGATCAAATGATGACTAATTTAAATCTGCTGATGCGCCGTGGGCGAGCTATTTTAAGTATTCTAATTCTGAATTTATTTTGGATGATACCGGTATCGGCCGCTGACAATATGCGTTTTCATGGCGCCTTGGTCGCAGAGCCTTGCACTATTCGTCCCGGTGATGAAGCTATTAGTTTGAATTTTGGCACTATCGTCGATAAATATCTGTATTCGAATCAGCGTACATCAGGCAAACAGTTTCAACTACATCTGGTCGATTGCGATATCAGCTTAGGTACGACAGCCAATATTGTATTTACTGGTAATGATAGTGTTAATTTACCTGGGTTATTGGCGGTTGATGGCAGTGATGTTGGAATCGCCATTGGTCTTGAAACAATGGCGGGGACACCTCTGTATCTGAATCAGTCGAGTGACGATATTGCACTTGATACAGGAAATAACGTTATTACCTTGAAAGCTTATGTTCGGGGTGAACCCGAGGCGATATCTCAACGTACTATTAAGCGCGGTGAGTTCAATGCGGTCGCAACATTTAATCTGCAATATTATTAATGGGATCTCCCCTCTAATCTTATTTCAATACGAATATGTTAACGCTGAAAATCATTATCAACAGCTTAAATGCCGATATGCGGATAGAGACAATGGAACTTAAACGAATGACAAAGCCTAATATGCGACTAAGTCATAAATATTGCTGGCTAATTGCTTGCGTACTGTTTTTATTTCCGCTTTATAGTCAGGCCAGTGCCTGGGTTTCGACACAAACGCGGGTAGGGCAACAATACCAAGGGACATTCTCTTGGCCGAGCGAAGAAATGCAGGGGGTACTTTGTACTGCTGATACTTGCTCTGTAGCGATATGTCACTATTCGAATAGTGATTCCGAAATATGTGGTAACCCACAGAACGCATTGACACGTGTCATTGTTGACCTAGGTGCAACTGCGCAGGATATGAGAACGGCCTTCATTGCTAAAAATGGGGTGTCGGGAAGCTGGGCCACGAATACAACGCTTCCGTTATATACCGCTGGTAGCTGCTTTGGTGTGATGTATTGGCAAGGGACAAGTAATAATGCTAACTTTAGCGGCCGGGTCATTCCCGGCTCTTATTGTGGCACGGTTCCACCGACCCCAGAAACCTGTGAAATTACTGGTGATGTCTATATCAATTATGGTTCACTTAATCAGCAAAACGTTGATGGTGCAATAAAAAGTGAGCCATTAAACATCAAATGTACGGTTAGAACATCGGTGATATTGACACTGGTAGGTGGCAAAAGTATCAACCTTGGACAAAATGGTAAACTGACCTCAACATTAAAAGTGTCAGGTCAAGATTTGTCCAGTGGTGTCACAGTCACCGCCCCCGTTGGGCAGACAGGTTTCCCGATTGAATCAACACTTCATTCGGTGGGATTACCTGATGCGGGCACCTTTAATGGTAGTGGAGTGGTGATTATGACCTACCTCTAAATACAAAATTATATGTACTCATTGTCTGAGTACATGATTATTGTGAATATAAAATAGCGTTTTAAATTCGCTAATTTTATATTTATAATTTGGGTGCCTTACTGTTATTTAATTATGGCAGCGGGCTCCCTTGGTATTTATATATTATTTTAAATTAAATAAATGTTATATTTTGGTTGTAATGCATTACGTTAATATAGTATAAATTCACTGCGTTAGATTAATGGGGTGTTAGCAATAAAACCTGAAATTCAAAACGCATACTTCAATGGGCTATTAGATAATAGGCTATAAATTTTTACTTTCCTTTAAGGACTTTTCTCATGAAAAAAATGAACATGGCTGAAGCAAATACAATCGTTGGCGGTACTGGTGTAACTTGTAAAGATACTTATGAGTGGCTGTCAGGTAGTACTACTTTGACTTGCCAGGCTGTTACTACTTGTACTGACAAGCACGGTAAAGTAACTAGCCGTACTGCTACAGCTAGCAATATTGCTAACTGCAAATAAGATATAAATTAAGTATTCGTTAATTTTTATCGATATTTAATAGTATCCCAGGCAAGTGCGGGAGGGATTTCTGTACTTGCCTGACTTATTTATTCAAATGTGTCATCGATGCTTAAATTCAAGAATTTTCGCATTAATTGAATGTTAGAAAGATTATTTCGTGGGCATAAATGTTATTTGATTCTGTTTATGTCTTACCTGAACTCTGATTGTGAATAGAACTGAATCTATGTCTACTGAAAAAAATATGTTTAGGAGTAAGGGATTTTTTATAGGCTATACACTGTTAGTTATCCTTATTTCTTCATTGATAACAACGGCCTATTTCCACTATTTCGTTCTTAATCAGGATGAACAGGAAACCCTATTCGCTGTCAGCAACAGTGAAGTTGAAAACAGCCCAATCAAAGACGATAAAACTATTATTGAGATCTTCTCTTATGGCTGCCATTACTGCGCCATCAATGAAGAGAATGTCACCCAATTAGAAAACCGCATGCCAGAAGGGACGCGTTTTGTTCGCCTGCATATCAGCAGTGATAAAACCACCGGCTTGGGGCGTTTTGCACCTATTTTCGCCACTTTATCCGTCATGGGTATTGAACCGCAGCATCGCCAAAGTGCCTACAAAGCGGTACTGGAAGACAACATTGACCTGAGTGATAACAGCCAACTCGAAACCTGGCTAAAAGCCAATGGCATTGATGTTGCCCAATATCAGCAAGTCAGCCAATCCGCTGAAGTGAAAGAGTTACTCGCCTATATGACGGCAGTGACTGCGCATTACAAGATAGACGCCACCCCGAGCTTTATTGTCGGCAAAAAATGGATAGCGTTACAGGACAGGGAATTCCCAGCGTTCTCAGATCATCTCTTGTCATTACTCGAGCACGATAAGGCGCTGGAGAAATAATGAGACTGTTAGCCGTATGGGGTTACTTTGCCTGGAGAAACCAGCTCGACAAGCTGGCTTTGAGTGGGCGGTTACTTGCCCGCGGGCAGGCCAGGCTGGCTTGCTGGCTGTTACGGCACGGTGATTATCGTTTCTTACTGATGCTCGGTGCTTTGCGCCGGGCTTTAGGCTTGATGCCAAAGCGACAGAAGAATCTGGCGCGAGTGGCGGCGGCGAACAGCCAGTGTTTATTGAATGGTGACAATAGTCCATCAGCACAGAATTTTATGCGTACCGCCCAGCGCCGTCAGGTATTGGAGCTGGCAGCGACTTATGGCCAAAACCGGCGGGTTTTAGCTCAGTTAGCAGCATGTACTCAGCAGTTAGATAGCCAGGTTCGTGCACTGCATGAGGCCGGCTCACCGGTTATTTTAGCGCCGCTGCATATGGTTTCTGATGTGCTCGCTGGCATGGTGGGGGCTAATGCTTATCCGGGGCAGGCGACCGTGGTGGTATCAGCCAGTGCCGAGGCGTATGAAGAGCAGGCGCGGCAGATGGGCGGGGTGAATATTTCCTATTGTTCCATCCATGCTGACAGCCGTGCAATCGCCGGTAACCTGATGGAAGCCATCATGGAAGCGGCCGAGCATAAGCGCAATATTATGATTTTCCCAGATATTACGCCGGATTACACCGTCAATAACCAGATGGCTGAAACGGCAAAAATACCCTGCCAATTATTCAACCGCCCAGCCAATTTACACAGTGGCATTATTCGCCTTGCCAGAGCACTTTCAGCGCAGGTGGTTTTTTATTATCTGTACTACGACAAAGAAATAAAAATAAATATTTATCCTGCACTTAGCGCGCGAGAAGTGAAAAGTAAATTACCCGAATTGATTGAAACATCAATGACGCAACATCCGCAAGATTGGCTGTTATGGCACTCACATTCGTTATTTTTTATTAACGAATAATGGCACTCATAAAGAATAGTAGAAAATGGAAAAGATAATCCCGACCCAGGTTTTTCAAAGCGAAACCAATGAATGCGGTTTAGCCTGTATTGCGATGCTGGCACAGACGCAAGGCATCAACGCGCCGTTGGAAAGCTTACGGGAGCGTTATCCTGCCTCGGCGCATGGCACCTCATTGGCTACGCTTTGTACTATTTTATCTGAATTGGCGATACCCGCTTACCCGGTGGTGTTTGAACATCAGGAGCTGTCTGCCTTACCGCTGCCCGCCATTCTGCATTATGGCGCGAACCACTACGTGTTACTTGCTTACCGTAAAGGCAACTATGTCTGTGTGATGAATCCGGCAATCGGTCAGCAATTGTTGCCAATGGATGCTTTGAAAGCGGAAATTAGCGGTTATGCCTTGGTGTTGGATCCAGAAACACCGGCAGACCCAGAGGCGGTGAAGAAAATTGAACACAGTACGCGATTGAGCGCACTGGACTGCATGAGCTTGAAAGAGACCGCCAGTGTTCGTGGCATCTACTGGCTGATGACGCTGGCATTTTTGATCTCGCTGACGCTGTTTATCATGCCGACCATGGTCAGTAGCGCCATTAATGACGTATTTTCTTCTGCAGGTGATAAAGACTTCCCCTATTTCTATTTCCTATTGGCTTTTGTGGTCTCAACGTCACTTGCTTTTTGCGTGCGATACATCACCGAGCGTTATATCAAACACTTTGTGGTGCTAAATAGTGTCGCCGGCTTCTCCCGTTTGCTCAGTCATTCACTTAACTTTTTTGATAAACGCGCACCGGGTGATATTTTCAGCCGCTTCTCCAACTGGCAAATGGCGGCTACGCAAAAAATAGAACTGGATAACGGCCTGCGTACCGACTGGATAATCGGTGCTATTGCGCTGGCGGTGATGTGCTATATGAGTCCGGTGCTGGCGATGGTTTCTGCCGTCGGCGTGATGCTGATGGGGCTTATCAGTATTTGGGCCATCTACCGTGACCGTTATTACACCCAACAGTTACAAGTAAAAGGTGCTGAGCAAAGTGATTTTATTCTGGAAACCATTCAGGGATTTTCCACTATTAAATCAGCCGGTTTGGCCAGTCAACGCCAAGGGGTGTTTGCCGGTCTGGCACTTTCATTATTCAGTGCGTTACAGAAGAAAAAAATTTACGATCAGGTCAAAAATAGTCTGTATCAACTGATCGGCAGCCTGGAAATGGTGTTCTTTATGCTGCTGGCGTTGCCGTTGTTGAAGCAGGGGACGCTGAGTTTGGGGGAATTCTTTGCCTATAGCTTTGTCCGTGAGATCTTTACCTCGTATATCACCAAGATCTTCTATGCGATTTTGCAGAAAAACCAACTGCATGTCATTGATATCCGTGCCCGTGATCTGTTCCCTGCTGGGGAGGCAACCCCCTCAAGCAGCGATTCACCGATCCCACCGGCGATCCCGGCATTTACCCGCCAATTGGTCTATCAGAATATCCGTTTTGCCTATGACGCCAGTCAGCCGGTATTGCGCAATTTGTCGCTGTCACTGACTCGTGGGCAAAGTGTGGCGATCATCGGGGAATCTGGTGCGGGCAAAAGTACTTTGTTGAAAGTGATGGCGGGGTTGATGCCACCACAGCAAGGGCAGGTATTGGTGGATGGGGAGCCGGTAGATTTTCAGCAGGCCCATGCCTTGTTCTTCCTGCAAAGCCAGGAAGATATCCTGTTTAATGCCTCGGTATTACAAAACATCACTTTGTTTGATGGGCATGTCGATGCTGAAAAACGTCAACGTATTGAACGTTCACTCCAAGGGCTGCAATTAACCCCGGTTATCGATAAGTTGCCCGGTGGCCTCAGCGCTTTGGTACGTGAAAGCCATGCCGCACTCTCTTTAGGCCAGCGTCAGCGGTTATTGCTGGCCAGAGCGATGTACAGCGATTGCCCGGTATTGGTGTTAGATGAACCTACTGCCAATCTGGATGAAGATACCGCCCATCAGGTGATGCAGACCTTATTGGCACATTGCCGGGAATATCAGAAAACACTGATCACCGTGACACACAGTGAAAGTGTCTTACCCATGTTTGACAGTGTTTTCCGCTTAAATGACGGTCAGTTGGCGCGTTTTGCGCAATCTGCGGCATTAAGCCGCCTGACACCGGTTGCAGGTTAATTATGCGTATAAACATAGTGAACAACAGACCACGGTTACTCCTGATCCTGCTTATTACACTGCTGTTAGTTATCGGCGGTGGGGTAGTGCTGTGGTTATCTAATAGCGAGCAGGACGTACCGCAATTAAGCGAAACTATTGGTCGCGGTGATATCGAACGAAACGTCATGGCAACCGGCAGCTTAAAACCCTCATTGCAGGTGAATGTCGGCGCGCAGGTCAACGGGCAGCTAACCAAACTCTATGTTAAACAGGGCGATCGCGTCACTCGTGGCCAATTGTTAGCTGAAATAGACCCGACCTTGCAGCAAAACGAGTTACGTAAATCGGAAGCTGAATTACAGAGCGCGCAGGCACAAAAGCAGGCAAGCCAAGCATTGTTACGCCAATATCTACTTGAATTTCGCCGTCAACAGACTTTGGCAACGGAAGGTTCTGGTGTGAAAAGTGCGCTAGAAAAAGCACAGGCGCAATACGACAGCCAGTTAGCACAATTGCACGTTAACGAAGCGCAAATTGTGCAAAGCCAAATGTCACTGGAAACCGCCAAAGCCAATCTGGGTTTTACCCGCATCATGGCGCCGATTGACGGCGAAGTACTGGGGATTGTCACCAAAGAGGGGCAAACCATTGTTTCCTCGCAAACCGTGCCGACAATTTTGGTGCTGGCGAATGTCGATACCATGACGGTTCACACCCGTATTTCAGAAACCGATATTCTCAAAGTCAGCGTTGGGCAGCCACTATGGTTCTATGTGGTCGCTGACCCCGAGCGCCGCTATGAGAGCCGGATGGATGCTATTCAGGAAGCGTCGGCAGAAAGCTTGCGCGAAGAGAGTTCCGTCACATCTAACAGTCAGCAACCTTCTGCCGTCTATTACAACGGCATATTCAGCATTGCCAACCGTGAGCGACTATTGCGCACATCAATGACGGCGCAGGTATTCATTATCACCGCGCAGGCGAAAAATGTGTTGCGAGTACCGCTATCAGCGCTGGGGAGTCAACAGTCAGATAAACGCTATCAGGTTCAGGTCATCCAAGGCAAACAAACGGTGGTTCGTGAGGTATTGCTCGGTCTGCGTAATGATCAATATGCCGAAGTAAAAGAAGGCTTACAGCCAGGTGATCAGGTGGTGCTAATGGGTGCACCTTCGGGAGTCACTAATGCGCGCTAATACCATTGATTCACCATGTCCGTTGATCGAACTTAATGGCATTTATCGCCATTTTGCGTCGGGTAGCCAATCGGTCGCGGTCCTTAAAGATATCTCGCTGTCTATTGGTAGCGGCGAAATGGTGGCGATCATCGGTGCTTCCGGGTCAGGTAAATCGACGCTAATGAATATCATTGGTTGCCTTGATAAGCCAACGCAGGGGGAGATGTCGATTCATAACATCTCTACCCGGCAGGCCAGCAGTGAGCAACTGGCGCAATTAAGAAGCCAGTACATCGGTTTTATTTTTCAGCGCTACCACCTGATGCCATATCTGACGGCAACGGAGAATGTGGTCATTCCGGCACTTTACACTGCTATGCCATCTGCTGAGCGTCAGGAGCGTGCGACCTATTTATTGCGCCGCTTAGGTCTTGGTCAGCACCTGTTACACAAACCAGCACAGCTCTCGGGCGGGCAACAGCAGCGTGTCAGTATTGCCCGCGCTCTGATGAATGGTGCCGGTATTATTTTGGCCGATGAGCCGACCGGTGCGCTCGACAGAGCCAGTGGGCAAGAGTTGATGGGAATATTGCATGGCCTGCATCAGTCCGGCCACACCATTATTATCGTGACCCATGATCGTAATATCGCTAATCAGGCCCAGCGCATTATTGAGATAAGCGACGGTGAAATCATTGCTGATCGCCATAATGAGGCGTCTGAGACGGAGGCTGTTCACGCCGCGTTACCCGCCACACTGGCAACGGGTCGGCCACACTGGTGGTTGAGTGTCAGGGAAGCTATCAAAATGGCCTGGCGCTCACTGCTCGGGCATCGTATCCGTGCTTTCTTATCGATGTTGGGCATCATTATCGGCATCTCATCGGTGGTCTCTTCCATGGCGGTGGGCGAAGGTGCGCGTCAAGAAATTCTAAGTGAAATCAGTCAACTGGGTACCAGTAATCTGGATATTCGTCCCGGATTGGGCTGGGATAAACCGCGCCCTGATTTTGAGCGCGCACTCACGCAGGCAGATGTGGCATTACTTAGCCAACAACCCTATGTCGATAGCGTGTCACCGGTGGTGAGCAAGATGGTTGCCGCGGTGCGTGGCGACAAACAAGTGATGATTTCGCTCTCTGGGGTCAGTAACGGTTTCTTTCAAGTAAAAGGGCTGAGTTTTACTGTGGGCGATGGTTTTACCCAGCACCACGTCAATGCGCGTGAGCCGGTGGTTATCTTGCAACCTGAACTCAGTGACACCCTGTTTGCTGTTGGGGAAAATCCGATTGGCGAAATTGTTCAACTCGATGGTATTCCTCTGCGGGTGATCGGGGTCGCCAAGCGTAATGGTTCGTCATTTGGCGGGTTATTGGCCGCTTGGATGCCTTATACCTCACTCACCGAGCGCATTTCAGGTGATATTCCACTCGAATCAATCACCGTGCGGGTACGTGAGGGTTACAACCTGAATGAGGTGCAGCGCGAGGTTGAAACGCTGCTGGATATGGCCCACGGCCAGCGGGACTTTTTCATTCTAAGCAATGACCAGATGAGCAAAGCGATTCAGAAAACCTCTGATTCGATGACATTGTTAATCACTTCCATTGCCGCGATTTCGTTGCTGGTGGGTGGGGTTGGGGTGATGAATATTATGCTGGTGTCAGTGACTGAACGGACCCATGAAATTGGTATTCGCTTGTCAGTTGGTGCTCGCCCCAGCGACATCATGATCCAGTTTCTGATTGAAGCGGTGGTTATCTGTACTCTCGGCGGCTTGATTGGGATTATCGGTTCGGCGCTGGCGGGGGTGATTTTCTCGTGGGTTACCCAAGAATTTACTATGATTTTTACCTGGCCGCCGTTAGTGCTGGCGTGCAGTTTCTCTGCGCTTATCGGGCTAGGGTTTGGTTTTTTCCCGGCGCGCAATGCCGCCCGTTTGCACCCAACCGAGGCACTGGCACGAGAATGAGCAGACTGATTAATGTAGGACTTATCATGCTGCTGTTAACCGGCTGCGGTTCATCACTGAAAAGCGATTATCAGCGCCCCATGCTGTCGGTTCCCGAGGAGTGGCGGGTTAAAGATACTGGCGGGGGTTACCTGCATCACAGTGTGCACTGGTGGGAAAATTTCGATGATCCACAACTGTCTGACAGCATCAGTCGGATGTTGGTCAGTAATAATGACTTAGCTGCTGCTGGCCTGAAGTTACAGCAGGCGCGCCTGACGGCAGGGCTGACCAATACCAATTTGACACCGGATATCACCATGACCGGTGCGGGCAGTAATACCCGTTCGCTGAATGAAAATACCCAGCCGCGAGAAAGCTATAGCACCTCGCTTGGTCTGAGTTACGAGCTGGATTTGTGGGGCAAACTGGCCCGCGCCCGTGAGCAATCCGCCTGGCTGGTCAATGCGACCGAACAAGATCGACAAGAAACTGCACTGTCACTGATTGGGACCACTGCGGATCTCTATTGGCAGATTGCTAAATTTAACCAGCAGTTGGGCTACCAACAGGCGGCGTTAGCTATTTCGCAAGATACGCTCAACATTGTGCGCTCGCGTCTGGCGGCGGGGGATGCCAGTGAAATTGAACTATTGCAGGCACAACAAGCCCTGCTGGATAGACAAAATCAGTATCAAAATCTCGAACAACTGCGGGAAGCTGCACGTAATGCCATGGCACTGCTGTTTAACCGCGCGCCTGATTATCGTCAGGCCGAACGCAAGTCATTGGATTTACAACAGCAAGTTGCGATAGCGGAAAGTTTACCGTTACAGGTGATTGCTCAACGGCCTGATGTGCAGGCTGCCGAATGGCGCTTGCGTGCAGCCTTGGCCGGATCTGATGTTGCCAAGCTGAATTTCTACCCGACCCTTTCGCTAGGAGCGAGTTTAGATGCCGGTAGCGCGGTGTTTTCACAATGGTTTAGCAACCCGAGCCGGACACTCAGTGTCAACAGCGCGCTGCCTTTCCTCCAGTGGAACACTGTGCAGCTCACCATCGAGCAGTCAAAGCTGGAAGTGAAATTGGCGGCTGTTGATTTTCGCAGCAGGGTTTATAGCGCCTTGAAAGATGTCGATGACGCGATGACGGCACGGCTGAGCTATCAGCAACAAAAACAGAATCAGTGGCAAAACCTGCAACTCAGCCAACGTCGGCTAATCCTGACTAACAGCCAATATCAAGCAGGTGCCGTCTCATTTCAGACCTTACTGGATGCGCAGGATGCCCTGCTGACCAGTGAAACCAATTTGCTCGAACTTCAATATAACTACCTAAATGCCACCATGAAACTGTGGTTGGCGCTAGGGGGGGGTGTTGATAACAGCAGGGAAAGTAAAGGAATTAAATCATGACAAATACAAATAAACAGCGCCGCGTGGTGGTAACCGGCTATGGCAGCGTGACCCCGATGGGCATGACGGCACAGCAGAGCTGGGCGGCGATTATGGACTATCAATTGGGTTATCGTTATTACGATAAATCTGAGCAGGGTATCAAGTCGCGCTTTTTTGGTTTGCTTGATGCTGAGCCGAATCTGAAATCAGTGCCTGCGGCTATCCGCCGCCGCCTACCGCGTTATGCCCGTTTGGTACTGGCGGCAGCGAAAGAGGCGATGGGGATGGCCTTCGCCGAGCAATCTCCTGAGGCTTATTATGACTTGTTGGACTGCGGAACCATCATTGGTAGCGGTTGGGCGGGGCAGGATGAAACACATGATAACTATGAAGGTTATCTGGCAACCGGGCTGGGTACGCCTTTTGGCTGCTTCCTCTCAATGCCTAATGCGGGCACTGCGGCGTGCAGCCTGTACTGGGGGTTACGCGGCTATCAGAACTCCCCGATTGCTGCCTGCGCTACCGGGACCATTGCCATCGGTGATGCATTTGAAATTATCCGTAGTGGTCGGGCGTCAATGATGCTGGCAGGGGCGGGTGAATCATTGCGCAGCGATGCCGCAGTATGGAATATCGATATTCTGGGTGCACTGGCGCGCGAGCAAGACGATATCACCAAAGCCAGTTGCCCGTTTAGTTTGGATCGCAACGGCTTTGTGCTGTCTGAAGGTGCGGCGGTACTGTGCTTGGAAGAACGAGAAGGTGCGATTGCACGCGGTGCGACCATCCTCGGTGAGATCAAAGGTTACGGTAACTACTCTGATGCATTTGATTTCACCGCACCGGCGGAAGATCGGGTGGCGCGGGTGAAGACTATCCGTCACGCCTTGCAACAGGCCGGTTTGAGTGCTGATGAGATTGATTATGTGAACTTGCACGGCACCTCGACCCAGCTTAACGATCTCAATGAGACTCAGGCCATTAAACAGGCCTTTGGCGAAGCGGCTTATACCACGCCACTGTCCAGTACCAAATCTTATTCCGGCCATCTGATTGCGGCGGCGGGCAGTTTTGAATCCATTATCTGTCTGCAAGCGCTTGAGCATCAGATAATGCCCGCCACCTGTAATTTGAAAAATGCTGATCCACAGTGCGACCTTGATTACATCAGCGAGGGGCATCGACCTAAAGCACTGCGCAATACCCTAAACCTGAGTTTCGGTTTTGGTGGCGCCAATGCCGCCTTGGTTATCGGGCTGGATTGAGCATGATATTCAACTACACCCTCAGTGATGCACAGCGTTGGGCTGCGTTTTCCGGCGATTACAATCCGATCCATTTTGATCTGCAACATGCACAACGGTTCGGCCAACAGGCACTTACCGTACATGGTATGCGTGCGATGTTAGATATCAAATATCAGCTCAGTGCTGGGTTATTACCCTGCTTGCCTGCAACGGATTTTCTGCGTTTTAACACCCGTTTACGTCAGCCGGTTCTGTGCAATACCCCCTACTACCTGCAACTCGAGCAAGGGGCTAGCCAGGCCAGTGGCAATCTGGTGGATATTGGCAGCGGCGAAAACTGTTTTAACAGCAAATTGCGCAGCGCACCGGCGTTGGTATTGTCAGAAAGCGAGCATTGGTCGGTCCTCTCGGCGGATAACCTTCATCAGTTAAGCCAACAGTATCCAGGAGATGCCACGCAACCTGCTGAATGTTGGGGTTTTTTCGATGCGTTGCTGTTTAAGTTATTAGTCGCCGCCCCACAAACACTAGCCACCGCAAAACAGGTGTTACCGGGCATTCAGGCTGACACCTTGATTGATGTCTTTAAGCATGTGCCAGTCATCCAGACTCACCATGACGTGCATTTCAGTGCTGAATTTATGGGCGTCAATAACCCAAATTTATTTGTCCGTGGCGCATTGCGCTACAGCATCGAGCCAACACTTATCGTCGGTAATGCCGATGATGGTTGGGTATTGCGCGCCGCTATTCAGGCCCGCTTAGATGCTGGGGCATTAATTACCACCGCTGTAACATTAAAAACGTGGCCATTAGCCGCGCACTAAATAAGGATAAGACCATGGAAAAGTATCAACACGTCTATGACACCGTTTGTGAAATGTTATCTGACGCCAAAGATCTGGAAATGTCGGCATTGTCGCCGGATATGCCGCTGCATCAGCTAAAACTCGACAGCCTTGATTATGTCGAGCTGATGGTGCTGGCAAAGCGCGAATTCGGGGCGACGCTGAATGCGGAAATGTTTATGGAAAATCCAGATATGACTTTAGGCGAGCTTTGCCAGAAGTTGGCAGAACAGAAGAAATAATATTATGAGTAGGCAATGGGTATTAATTACCGGTGGCAGTCGTGGTATTGGCCGTGCTTTGGTCGAAGAACTGGCCAAAGAGTGGAATGTGGTCTTTACCTGGCGCAGCGGTGAGCAACAGATTCACGATGTGATAGAAAGCTGTGCCGGCCTGCCTGGCTGGGTAACCCACTATCGTTGTGATGGTAGCGATGAAGCGGATGTCGACCACCTCGCGCCACAACTGCTGGAGAAGTATGGTGCGCCCGGCGCGGTAATCCATAATGCGGGTATTACTGGTGATGGCCTGCATATTCAGCAAAATGGCGATAACTGGCGCAATGTGATGAACACCAATTTGAACGCTATCTTCTATTGGAATAAGCACCTATTGCCGCCGATGATCATGCAGGGCGAGGGCGCAGTTTTGCTGATGTCGTCGGTAACCGCTATCAAAGGCAATGTCGGGCAGAGCGCATATGGTGCCAGTAAAGCCGCAATGATTGGCCTTGGTCGCTCATTGGCGCTGGAGATGGGGCGTTTTGGTATTCGGGTTAATTGCCTGCTGCCGGGGATAATCGACAGCGATATGACGCGCGCGATGCCTGCCGATGCCTTAAAAGGCTTACGTAAACAGATACCACTACGGCGTTTAGGTGATGCGCAAGAAGTCGCCCGTGTCAGTGCTTTTATGATAGGCAATGACAGCCGCTATATGACCGGGCAAACACTGGTATTGGACGGCGGATTGACCGCCTAATTCAGGTAGCCTGTTCAAATACACTTGGCCTGACCCCATCTTGAATTTCGTATGGATGGCGGGCAAAATCCCACTTTTCGCGGTGTTGTTATCAACGTGTTTGTTGGGTAATCGGGGGGCCAGCCCCCCTTTATATCGTAGGTCGACACAGGATAACGGCGGTTACACCCAACCCTGGGTGCGGAACATTTTTAGCACCGAGACAAAGGCCATCATCTCTTCCGGCGTCCCTAACGTGAGGCGGTTCCAACCCACAGCGGGGGGAAATTCACGCCCGACAAACACGTGATATTGTTTCATGCGGTTTTGATAGGTTTTCACATCCCCGTTCACCTGATGAAAAACAAAGTTTGCCTGCGACGGAACATAGGATAATTTCAGTTCGTCCAGGGTCTGAGTAACAATTCGACGCGCCTGATCGGCTGACTGGCGGCTGTATTGTACAAAGGCTTTGTCTTGCAACGAGGCTAAAGCCGCCGCTGCGCCGGCGGTATTGGTGTTATCCAGCGAAACAAAGTTTTCCACCGCGGCTATCAGTTCTGGATGCGCGATACCATAACCTACCCGAAGGCCCGCTAGCGCGTAAATTTTGGAGAATGTCCGGGTGACCAACAGATTTTTGTGGCCGGCTTGAACCAGCCCGATAGCACTGCGAAATGCAGGATCGCTGACAAACTCGGCATAAGCCTCGTCGATGATAAACAAGGTTTCCGGTGAGGCATTTTTAATCCAGGCTTCAATAAGGTTTGCCGGGGTAATGGTCGCGGTAGGGTTATTCGGATTACACAGATAGACGATTGAACGCCCTTTGAAGCTGGCGACTTTCTGCTGCATTACAGGCAGGTCAAATGCCATTTCTTTGGTCAGAACGACTTTCTCAATGGGAATGTCAAAAGGCTTGGCATAGAGTTCGGCGTAGTTAAATGTAGGGTCCGGCACCACGAGCTGGATTGGTGTATTCGCAAGTTCAGCTTGGCGGATAACCGCTTGAATGACGGCCTGAATCGTCTCTGATGAGCCATTCCCCAGCGAGATATTCTCGGTTTTGAGTTGGTATTCTGTGGCGATATTAGCAATCAATTGTTCGCGGGCAGCATCGGGGTAGCGAAATGCAGTAGGCAACGCGGCGATAATAGCCTGATGCGCTTTTGGTGACATTCCTAACGAGTTTTCATTAAAATTCAACAGCAGTGGCTGATGTTCAGTAGGGATCCGCGGTTGTGCGTTTATCTTAGAACTTTTGGCCTGAGCCGTTGAAATAAAGTTACCCAGTGTTAATCCGCCCAGTAATAGACCGGATGATTTTAACAGTGTACGACGATCCATGCTAACTTCCCCTGTATACCCCTTTACTTGTAGTTATAGGTGTATTAGCGACGTTCACTCACCCGAATGGCTTACTGACGTAAGTTGAACTGGATTAATGAGCCTTTTTGAGATTCACCCTACGGGCATGGCATACATGCTGTTCAAATCAGTTCATAACCGATTCTCCCTTCACCTACCGCTCACCTGCAACTACAACTTCTTTGGGTATAACGCTCTGTTACATTTTGTTATAAGTGGGATGAGCATAGCCTGAGGCCTTATTTTTAAGCAATACCTTTTATCATAAACTCATTTTTTACCAGTAACTTACAAGATTATTCTTATCACTATCGGCGAATTCAATTTAGTTTGGGTTATTGGCTATTCATGGCGAAGATATCCGTTACAAAATGGATAATAGCCCCTCAACATACCAACGGGTATTGCGGGGGTAATACTCGTTATTGACGCGGAATATATCCCCCTATCGGCCTTTTCCGACCCGTCATCGTGATGCTGCTCACAATAATTTGTGCAGTTGCCTAAAAAAACACGCCTTTATTGCCAATTTTGCAGCCAATCTCCTAATGACTAATGCAAGGTTATCTTCAATACTGGTAATGTGAAATGATATTCCATTTAAATAGATCCGATGTTTTATTATTTTAAGTGAGCTAAATCATCATAAAAAATAGGGGTTTACTGCGTTAACTGACCAGAGACTCAATGAATTATAAAGGCAGGTAATCAGGTGAAAATAATATCAGTAGATGTAACCGTTTTTTCTTATCCGACCCGGCGTGTTTCTGATACCGCAGGGCACTCGCATCCAGGCGCAGAGTCCTTAGCCAAAATGGCCATGCTGACGCTGACCACTGACGAAGGTGATTGCGGTTATGCATTTGCACCACCGGAAGTGATTCGCCCGCACATCGTCAATAGCTTCTTTAAAAAAGTTCTGATTGGGCAAAACCCGTTTGACCGCGAACGGTTATGGAATGATCTGGTGCATTGGCAGCGCGGCAGTGCCAATCAGTTAACCGACCGGGCGCTGGCCATTGCCGAGCAAGCTATTTGGGATTTGTTGGGGCGCAAACTGGGCCAGCCAGTCTATAAATTACTGGGCGGATATCGCGACAAAGTATTGGCTTACGGTAGCACCATGTGTGGTGATGAGTTAGCTGATGGATTGTCGACCCCGGATGAGTATGCGCGCTTTGCCGAGCAACTGGTCGCCCGTGGCTATAAGGGTATTAAGCTGCATACCTGGATGCCGCCAGTCTCTTTTGCGCCAAGTCCGCAGATGGATGTTCGTGCTTGTGCGGCGGTGCGTGAAGCCGTCGGCCCGGATATTGCTCTGATGCTGGATGGCTACCATTGGTACAGCCGCAGTGACGCCCTCTATATTGGTCGCGAACTGCAAAAACTTAATTTCAGTTGGTTCGAAGAGCCGATGGAAGAGCAGAGCATGGCCTCTTACTGCTGGCTGCGGGAAAACCTACAAATTGACATTATCGGACCTGAAAGTCTGGCCGGTAAATACTTTAGCCGCGCTGATTGGGTGAAGGCCGGTGCCTGCGATATTTTACGCGCTGGCGTCCAAGGCGTGGGTGGTATCACACCTTGTCTGAAAGTGGCTCATCTGGCGGAATCGTTCGGCATGGATTGTGAAATCCACGGCAATGGTGCGCCGAATCTGGCGGTAGTCGGTGCAATCCGTAACTGCCGTTGGTATGAGCGTGGGTTGTTGCATCCATTCCTGGATTATGACGAGCCTGCCGCTTATCTCAACAGCATCATTGACCCGATGGACAGTGATGGCTATGTCTCTCTGCCAACGAGAGCAGGCTTGGGCGAAGATATTAATTTCGATTATATCGCCGCCAATACCCTTAGTGCTTGAAGCCGCGGCGGTGCGAACTGCCTACCTGCGACTCCAATCACTTTGGGGATAACTCTATTGTATCGACCTATAAAAACAAGCATTCAGATCTAGCCTTTTCTTACCGGAGATGGTCCATGAACGCGATAATAATAGTAAGAACACTCCTCCTTACCCTACTGATCACCCTGACGTCGACCGGCGTCAGTGTCGCTAAAACACCTGATGACCAACTGATTGTTGGCATGAATATGAATAACCTGCTGTCGCTCGATCCGGCAGCCATGACCGGCAATGATGCTGTCGCTATCATTGTTAACCTGTACGACTCTTTGGTGGAACTGGATCCACACACTCCCAGTAAGGTGCTGCCCGGTGCTGCCACCGAGTGGAAAATCAGTGACGACGGCAAGTTGATCACCTTTACGTTGCGTGAGGGTATGAAGTTTCACTCCGGCAATCCCGTGACGGCGGCAGATTTTGCCTGGTCGATGAACCGCTTGATGCATCTGAATCTGGCACAGGCCACCACCTGGAAATCCTACGGTTTTACCGCCGATAACGTGGAGCAATTGATCCGCGCCAAAGATCCACTGACGGTAGAAATTGAGTTACCGAAACCCACCGATCCCAAGCTGGTAATTTATTCATTAGGTACCTTAGGTAGTGGGTCGATTCTTGATCGCGCCACCGTCATGCAGCATGAGAAAAACGGTGACTGGGGTAATGGCTGGCTAACCACCAATGAAGCTGGCTCCGGCCCATTCAAACTGGATGTTTGGCAGGCAAAAGATGTGTTACGTATCAGCCGGGTAGATAATTACTGGCAAGGTGACGCCAAAATGAAGCGGGTGATATTCCGCCACATGACTGAGTCGCAGGCGCTGCGCTTAATGATTGAAAAAGGCGATATCGATATCGCCAGCGGGATGTCGGTACCGGATATCAACGCGCTGAAAAGTAACCCGCAAATCCAGGTTGATGAGGTCCAGCGTGGCACTATTTATTATGTCGCGATGAGCCTGAAAGAGCCGCATTTTGCTAACCCTAAAGTACGAGAAGCTGTGCGCTATCTTGTTGATTATGATGGTATTAATAAAACGATTATGCCAGGTTATGGCATCTTCCATCAGCGGCCAATCCAGAAGGGTATGGATGTCACGCTACCGGATCCCGGCTACAAGTTGGATGTGGCTAAAGCTAAAGCATTGTTAGCGGAAGCCGGCTATCCCGACGGTTTCACCACCACCCTGCGGGTATTGTCTGATCCGCCGTTTATTAATGTCGCCACCTCGGTTCAATCGACACTGGCACAGGCAGGGATTCAGGCCAAAATTCTGACGGGCACCGGTAATCAGGTGTATGGCGCAATGCGTGATCGTCAGTTCGATATGCTGGTGGGTCGTGGTGGTGGTGGTGTCGATCCGCACCCGCACTCCAGTCTGCGTTCCATTGCTTATAACCCCGATAACAGCGATGCCGCCAAACTGACCAACTTCCAGGGTTGGCGCACTTCATTCTATGATCAACAACTCAACTCGCTGATCGACAACGCGTTAATCGAGAAAGATCCGGCTAAACAGAAGCAGATGTACATTGAAGTTCAGCAGCGTTATGACGCGCTATTCCCAGCCATTTTGCCGATTTCCCAAATGGTTGATTCGGTCGTCGTGCGTAAAGACGTGATGGATTATGTACCACATCCGTCGACCACAACCCGCCTGTTACAGGTGTATAAGCAGCGTTAAACCGCTGCATGTTGGGGGAGATAGCATGAATGTTTCAGATTGGATGGCTCCGCACGGGATCGTGCGGCGTTTATCGAAGCGCTTTTTGCAGGTGGCCGTAACCTTATTCGGTTTATTGATTCTTACTTTTATTATTGGTCGGGTGATGCCGATTGATCCGGTACTGGCGATTGTGGGTCAGGATGCGGATCAAAGTACCTATCAGCAGGTCTACCTGCAATTGGGGCTGGATAAACCGCTATGGTCACAGTTCTTTATCTATTTTAACTCACTGATCCACGGTGATTTGGGCAATGCCTTACTCACCGGCCGTCCGGTAGTGGATGACATTATCCGGGTCTTCCCAGCCACCATTGAGCTGGCAACCATGGCGATTCTGGTCGGGGCTGGTCTCGGTATCCCGTTGGGGGTCATGGCGGCAGCACGTCGCGGCAAGTTTGCCGACTATGTGGTGCGGTTTATTAGTCTGGCGGGTTACTCAACTCCGATTTTCTGGGTGGGCATGATGGGCCTGTTGGTGTTCTACGCCTGGCTAAACTGGGTGGGGGGGGCAGGTCGGGTAGATATGGCCTACGACGGTTTAGTTGATCGCCGCACTGGCTTATTGTTGATTGATTCGGCGCTGGCAGGGGAGTGGGAGGTGTTTCGCAGCGCGGTAAACCATCTGGTGCTGCCCGCTACCATTCTCGGTTTCCACTCGCTGGCCTATATCAGCCGTATGACCCGCAGTTTTATGCTGGCGCAGTTGTCACAGGAATACATCATTACCGCCAAAGTGAAAGGATTGTCAGAGTTTCAGGTGCTGTGGGGCCATGCATTCCGCAATATTCTGGTGCAATTGCTGACCGTGGTGGCACTGGCCTACGGCTCATTACTGGAAGGCGCAGTCTTGATCGAAACCGTCTTTTCATGGCCCGGTTTTGGCTCTTATCTGACGGGCAGTCTGTTATTGGGTGACATGAATGCGGTGATGGGCTGTGTATTACTGGTGGGGCTGATCTTTGTTTCACTGAATTTACTGTCTGACATGCTGTATCAGATCTTCGACCCGAGGACGAATCAATGATGCTTTCCTCCGAACCCGATAATGTCGTAGCGCGCCCTGAGATGAAACCTCAGGGATGGAAGCGCGGGCTACGGCGGGTAGTTAATTTCTTCCGTTTGTTAATGGGTAACCCGCTGACGGCTATTGGTGTCGCTATCATCGGTTTGCTGTTAGTGGTGGCATTCTTGGCTCCGTGGCTGGCGACCCATGATCCATTGGCGCAAGATCTCAATAACTCACTACAGGCACCCGGTAGCCAACATTGGTTTGGCACCGATGAGTTTGGCCGTGATCAGTACAGCCGGTTGATTTATGGTGCCCGTACCACGCTGTATATCGTGGCGCTGGTGTCAGTGACTGTGGGACCAATCGGCCTGTTATTGGGGGTGGTAGCGGGTTACTTCGGCGGTAAAGTCGACAGTATCCTGATGCGTATTACCGATATTTTTATCTCATTCCCGAGCCTGGTGTTGGCGCTGGCTTTTGTCGCGGCATTAGGCCCCGGTCTGGAGCATGTGGTTATTGCTATTACCCTGACGGCATGGCCGCCGATTGCCCGTCTGGCAAGGGCGGAAACCCTCTCTTTGCGTAATGCGGACTTTGTTTCTGCGGTGAAATTGCAGGGCGCGTCGCCACTGCGGATCTTGCTGCGTCACATTGTGCCGCTGTGCCTGCCGTCGGTAATCATCCGTATCACCATGAATATGGCCGGTATCATTCTGACTGCTGCTGGTCTGGGCTTCCTTGGTTTGGGGGCTCAGCCACCGGACCCTGAGTGGGGAGCGATGATCTCCAGTGGCCGCCGTTACATGATGGAGTGTTGGTGGCTGGTGACAATTCCTGGTCTGGCGATTCTGCTGAACAGCCTGGCATTCAACTTCCTAGGAGATGGCCTACGTGACATTCTTGACCCCAGAACAGAATAAATCAGTGCCTTTGCTGGAAGTGGATGACCTGCGGGTTAGCTTCGTCAATGGCAAACAGGTGACCGACGCGGTGCGTGGTGTTTCGTTTTCCCTTGGTAAGGAGAAACTGGCGATTGTCGGTGAGTCCGGTTCGGGTAAATCAACGGTTGGCAGGGCGCTGCTCAAGCTGCATCCGGCCAGCGCGCAGATCCACGCCAATAGGTTGCGCTTTGCCGAAGTAGATTTGCTGAACGCCAGTGAAGCCCACATGCGTGAAGTGCGTGGTAAGCGTATGTCGATGATTATGCAGGATCCAAAATACTCGCTCAATCCGGTGGTGTGCGTGGGTGATCAGGTGGCAGAGGCCTATCTGGCGCACCATAAAGTCTCGCGACAGGAAGCGCGCGAGCGCGTATTGGCGATGTTTGATGTGGTGCGTATCCGTCAGCCACAAAGGGTGTATCACCTCTATCCACACGAGGTATCCGGCGGGCAGGGGCAGCGCATCATGATAGCGATGATGCTGATAACCGGGCCGGAAATGGTGATCGCCGATGAGCCAACCTCGGCACTGGATGTCTCGGTGCGTTTGCAGGTATTGGCGATGCTGGATGATTTGGTGCAAGAGCGTGGCTTGGGGCTGATCTTTATTAGTCATGATATCAATCTGGTGCGCAGTTTCTGCGATCGGGTGCTGGTGATGTATGCCGGTCGGGTCGTGGAGTCGATCGCGGCCTGTGACCTTGATCAGGCGCAACACCCCTATACCCGTGGTTTGCTAAATGCATTACCGGATATCGGTAACCGCCGTGATCGCTTGCCGGTTATGGTGCGTGATCCGGCCTGGATGAATGGTTAAGGAGCCTGTTATGTCTGCAAATGCGATGATTGAAATCAATAACCTTAACCTTATTTTTGGTGAAGGCAGCCAGCAGAATCAGGTGTTGTTTGATGTTAATCTGACGGTGAATAACGGTGAGATTTTTGGCTTGGTTGGGGAGTCCGGTTCGGGTAAAACCACAGTGCTGAAATGCCTGGCGGGGCTGTTTAACCATTGGAGCGGTCAGCTAACCTTGAATCAGATCCCCTTGGCACACCGGATTGAGCGTGAGCGCTGCCGCCATGTTCAGATGGTGTTTCAGGATCCCTATGGTTCGCTGCACCCGCGTCATACCATCGAATACATTTTGTCTGAGCCACTGATTATCCATGGCATTGGTGATCGCGACCAACGGATCGACACTATTTTAGATAAAGTGGGCCTCAACCGGCAGTTTCGCCAGCGCTATCCCCATCAGCTCTCGGGTGGGCAGCGCCAGCGCGTCGCCATTGCGCGGGCATTGATTCTTGAGCCGCGGGTATTGCTGCTGGATGAACCGACCTCGGCTCTGGATGTGTCGGTGCAGGCTGAGATCCTAAATCTGCTGGCTGAGTTGCAACAGCGGGAGAAACTAACCTATCTGATGGTAACTCATGATTTGGGGGTCATTGCTCATCTTTGCCATCGGGTTGCGGTGATGCAACATGGCCGGATTCTGGAAACACTGAACACTGAGGATTTGACCACTGATTGCGAAAAAACCGCTTATACCCATATGCTGGTAGATGCCAGCCGCCACTATAGCCGTGATTTGGCGCAAAAAGCTGCCGAGATGTCGTAATCGCGTCAGGCGCTTCTGCGAGGGAGCGCCTGCGCCTCAGGACTCATCAGCCATCTTCTTAAGCCACTGAATAAAGGCGTTAATCTTCGGCCATTGCCGGTCGGATAATGTTGAAATGTAATAGCGTTGTTCACATCTGACTTCCATGTCGGGGAACGGCATAATCAACTCTTGGTTTTCCAACCGTTTATTGACCAGCTTTTTACGGCCCATCGCCACCCCAACATGATTTATGGCTGCGATAATCGCCAAATCGGAGCGATCAAACCCCATGCTGCGCTGGGTGGGATCAAGATCAAAACCGATTTGCTGACTCCAGCTATTCCACTCACTGCGATCGGAATCATAGCTCCAGGCTTGCCGATCGTGCAGTAAGGTGCACTGCCGCAGATTGATCAGATTGCCGTGTAACTGATGTTTTTCCGCATATTCCGGGCTGCACACGGGGACCATCGATTCATCCATCAGGTGCTGATATGACAGTTTCTCCGGCGTTTTATCATCGAAATAAATCGCTAAATCAATGCCGCCGCCCTGAAAGTTAACATTCTCATTGCCGGTCAGAATATTCAGGCTAATGGCCGGATAGCGATGGGCAAAGTCCGCCAATTTTGGTACCAGCCAACATTGGGCGATGGATGGCCGGGAATAGACGGTTAATGTACCGGACAACTCCTGATTTTTTATCTCCAAAATTTCCTGATTCAGGTACTCCAGCGACGATTTAAGTACCCAAAAGACGCGTTCCCCCTCGCTGGTGAGTTCCACTTTACGATGAAAACGCTGGAACAGTTTGAACCCCAACTCCTCTTCCAAACTATTGATCCGGTGGCTAACGGCACTGGGGCTGATGGATAACTCATCAGCCGCCAGCGCAAATGAGCTGTGCCGCGCGGCAATTTCAAAGGTATAGAGTTTGGATAGCTGATAACCATTAAGCAGCTTATTACGGGTGATATAGCTTTTTTCCGGGTACATGGCGGCGGCTCAGATAATCATTTTTGACTCAATAGCATATCGTATTTATTGCTGGAGCAGATATTTAGGGTTATCTAATGTGATGCAAACCTGAATAAATCATAAAACTTTGACTGATATTACCTATTTGGGTCAATCTAGCTCATCTTAAGCTGGATTTTCATCATTTGTCAGCCCCGGCTAATTCTTATTCAATAGTGATAGAACTTATTATTAGATGAGGTTGGCTATGGACTCACAAATATGGGTAGTGGGTACGTTATTATCAAGTATCATTATTATCATCTTCACCATTGTAAAACTGAAAATACATCCTTTTCTGGCGCTATTATTAGCCAGTTTTTATGTCGGGCTATTAATGGGCATGAATCCCATTGAGATGGTTAATTCCATTGAAAGTGGGATTGGCGGGACGCTGGGCTTTTTAGCCGCAGTGATCGGGCTGGGCACCATTTTAGGCAAAATGATGGAGATATCGGGTGCGGCAGAGCGTATCGGTATCACCTTACAACGTTGCCGCTGGCTATCACCTGATGTCACGATGGTGTTAGTTGGGTTGATCTGTGGCATTACGCTATTTGTTGAAGTGGGTGTGGTGTTATTGATTCCACTGGCTTTTTCCATCGCAAGAAAGACCAATACTTCGCTATTAAAACTGGCAATCCCGTTGTGTACGGCGCTAATGGCCGTTCACTGTGTGGTACCACCGCATCCGGCAGCCATGTATGTCACCAATGCCTTAGGGGCTGACATTGGCACTGTGATTGTCTACGGGCTGGTGGTTGGGCTGTCAGCATCATTAATTGGTGGGCCGTTATTCTTACGGCTAGTGGGTAATCGACTGCCCTTTAAAGCGGTACCGCAAGCGTTCTCTGAAATTAAAGTGCGCAATGAAGATGAATTACCCTCTCTGGGGGCAACTCTATTTACCGTATTACTGCCCATTATTCTGATGTTGGCGAAAACCGCCGCAGAACTGAATATGGAAAAAGGCACTCCGTTATATTCAGTATTATCGTTTATCGGTAACCCCATTACCGCCATGTTTATTGCCGCATTTGCGGCCTACTACATGCTGGGCATTCGCCAAAATATGGGTATGAGTGCGCTGCTGGCTAAAACCGAAGATGGTTTCTCCTCGATTGCTAATATCCTGTTGATTATCGGTGCCGGTGGGGCTTTTAACGGCATATTAAAAGCCAGTGGTTTGGCAGATACGCTGGCAGTGATTTTATCCAATCTGGATATGCACCCGATTCTACTGGCCTGGTTGGTGGCCTTGATTCTGCATGCGGCGGTTGGCTCGGCTACGGTAGCAATGATGGGGGCGACGGCGATAGTGGCACCGATATTACCAATGTATCCCAATGTCAGCCCAGAAATTATCACCTTAGCGATTGGCTCCGGTGCCATTGGTTTCACCATCGTCACTGACTCGCTATTCTGGTTGGTAAAGCAATACTGCGGTGCCACCCTTAATGAGACCTTTAAATATTACACCACCGCGACGTTCATCGCCTCGGTGATCGCATTAGGTACGACCTTCCTACTTTCTTACATTATATGACCGAAAAGAGACATACTATGAAACACACTGAAATTGATAAATTAATTACCGACTTTCCTTTGGTCAAAAAGCTTATCAATTTAGAGGAGGTCACTTGGTTTAACCCGTTATCGACCATATTGGCAGAGGGATTGCCATATGTTGGATTAACGCCGTGGGATGTGGCGGATGCCGAGGCACGGCTGCAACGCTTTGCGCCCTATCTGTGTCAGGCATTCCCTGAAACACAAAAAACTCACGGTATTATTGAATCTGATATCGTGGCGATTCCCACCATGAAAGAGACGTTGCAACAGCGATACGGCGTTGAAATTAGCGGTCGACTGCTATTAAAAAAAGATAGCCACCTGCCGATTTCTGGTTCGATTAAAGCGCGTGGCGGCATTTATGAAGTGTTAACCCATGCTGAAAAGTTGGCGCTACAGGCTGGGTTATTGGCCGAAACCGATGATTACAGCAAACTGTTCTCAGATGATTTCCGCCAATTTTTCAGCCAGTACAGTATTGCGGTGGGGTCTACCGGTAATCTGGGGATGTCGATTGGCATCATGAGTGCCAAGCTGGGGTTCAGTGTCAGTGTGCATATGTCTGCCGATGCGCGTGAATGGAAAAAACGCAAACTGCGGGAACACGGTGTAAATGTAGTTGAGTATGCACAGGACTACGGCGTGGCGGTGGCACAAGGGCGCAAAGAGGCAGAATCTGATCCGAATTGCTTCTTTATCGACGATGAGAACTCGCCAACACTCTTTTTGGGCTACTCGGTGGCAGGCAGCCGGCTGAAAAAACAGTTTGCCGAGCAGCAGATTGTGGTTGATGAAAACCATCCGCTGTTCGTTTATCTGCCTTGTGGGGTTGGTGGTGGCCCTGGCGGGGTTGCTTTCGGCCTGAAGCTAGCGTTTGGTGACCATGTGCACTGCATTTTTGCCGAACCGAGTCATTCGCCGTGCATGCTATTAGGTGTCTATACTGGCCGGCATGATGGTATCTCCGTGCAGGATATTGGTATCGACAACATCACCGCCGCAGATGGTTTGGCGGTAGGGCGGGCATCAGGATTTGTTGGCCGCGCTATGGAACATTTACTGGACGGTTTCTATACCTTAAGTGATGCTGAGATGTACGATCTGCTCGGCTTGCTAAATCGCGATGAAGGTATTCAGTTGGAGCCTTCGGCACTGGCTGGAATGCCGGGTGCGGCGCGGGTAAATCAGTGTTCTGACTATTTAAGTAATAACCACTTTAGTGCTGAGAAAATGCAGAATGCGACCCATCTGGTTTGGGCTACCGGCGGTGGGATGGTACCTGCCGAAGAGATGAAAAAGTATCTCGCAACAGCAAAGATTTGATTTCATGAGATGATAACAATATAAAAACGGGGTAAATGATTACCCCGTTTTTATATGGGGGATTATGTTATCGGCTGGGCGTCGCCAGCGATGGGAGATAGGTCAACATCGTTGCCGCCTTCTTACATCATAAAAGCAATTTGATCATGATAGCTCTCAGGGATCTGTTTGGTCGGTTATTGCGTTGCGGTAATGTGTGGTGCGACATCTTTATATCTATATTATTGATAGGGGAATTTAACTAAATCATCGCGCCATGGCGGATGAAAAGGTAAAGGGATGTCGCAATGGAAAGAATGGCGTTAGCTGCCGGTGGTGTCGCTGCTCAAAAATCGCCCGGTAGAATTATGCTCGCGGGCGGCGCGCTTGGCGTGGTTTTCGGCGATATCGGTACCAGCCCTCTCTATACACTGAAAACCGTCCTGTTGCTGTCAGGAAATAACCCGACACCTGCAGTGATAATGGGTTTGTTATCACTGATTATCTGGACACTGATTCTGGTTACCTCGGTAAAGTATGCCGTTTTCGCCATGCGTATTGATAACAATGGTGAAGGGGGCATTATGGCCTTAATGTCGCTGTTGGTACGTAAGGGGAAGGGGAACAAGTGGGTTATTTTTTCTGCTTTACTCGGAGCGGCATTAATTTACGGTGATGGTGCCATTACGCCAGCGATATCTGTACTCTCAGCCCTTGAAGGTCTGAAAATTGTTCTCCCAGACGCTCAACCCTATATTTTACCTGGGACAGTTATTATTTTGGTTGCGTTATTTGCTCTTCAGCCTTTTGGTACCGCAAAAATAGGCAAAGTTTTTGGCCCCATTATGGCACTGTGGTTTTTCGCTATTGCGGGGCTGGGAATATGGGGGATAGTTCAACACCCAGCAGTGTTGCTGGCTATTAATCCATACTATGGCATCAAGTTCTTGTTTTCCCATGGCTTTGCCAGCTTTCTGGTATTAGGCGGTATTTTCCTGTGTGTCACGGGGGCGGAAGCCTTATATGCGGACATGGGGCATTTTGGTAAAAAACCTATCTGGATGGCGTGGTTCGGTTTGGTTTTTCCCAGCCTGTTACTTAATTATGCCGGTCAGTCGGCGCTGATTTTAGCCGGTGCTGATATTTCACATAATATCTTCTTCCGCTTGTGCCCGCCGATAATGCAACTTCCGTTGGTGATTCTGGCGACACTCGCGACCATTATTGCCAGTCAGGCGATTATTACCGGCGCGTTTTCCATGACTCGCCAAGCGATTCAATTAGGGTGGCTACCTCGTTTGCGGATTAAGCAGACAGCCGCTGAGAGCTACGGGCAAATTTATATTGGCACGATCAATTGGCTATTAATGATAGTGACTATATTTCTGGCTGTATTCTTTAAATCCTCTGAAAACCTGGCCGCAGCTTACGGTATTGCAGTGTCGTTAACGATGTTGATGACGTCTGGTTTGTTATTTGTCGCTATGCGCAAGATATGGCGTTGGAATTTACCAACCAGTATGTTAGTGGCGGGGGGATTTCTGATTATCGATACCAGCTTTTTAATCGCTAATCTCATCAAAGTGTTGGACGGCGGTTATATCCCGCTGCTGCTGGCGACCGTGGTCTGTACAGTGATGTTGGTATGGCACCGAGGGGTTAAAGCAACCTCACTCGCTATCAGCGAGAAAGTGGTGGGAAGCGATGAATTCTTTAGTAAAATCCGCGATAAAAATATCCCTCGAGTATCGGGTTCTGCGGTGTTTTTGACCCGCACTCAGAATGAGATTCCCCCAGTCATGCGCTGGCATGTGGCCCGTAATCGCGCCCTACAACAGAAGGTGTTATCACTGACGATCACTATTTTGAATGTTCCACGGGCGGAGGCGGCAGAGCGGCTGGTGATGACCGAGCAAGCGCCAGATTATTGGCGCGGAACGGCACAATACGGTTTTATGGAGCGGCCGCATATACCGGCATTATTACAACGTATTGCCGATATGGATTGTCAGTTTGAGCTGGATGATGTGACCTATTATTTAGGCCATGAAACCATTGTGGGCCGTGAAGATGGCAGGGGATTACCGGCATGGCAACGAAGCAGCTTTGCTTTTATGGTCAGAAATTGCACTCATGTGACTGATTACTATCATTTACCCAGCGATCAGGTGGTAGAGATTAGCCGGCGGGTCGCTATCTAGCCAATTAAAAGCCGCCAGCGTAAAATTTTCCACTGGCGGCTGAGTATGTTACTGCGGTTTAACGTTTAGCCCTTACTGCCCCGGGCGGCAATAATCGTATCGGCGACATTACGTGGTGCTTCAGCATAGTGCTTGAACTCCATGGTATAGGTGGCACGGCCTTGCGACATGGAACGCAGCACGGTGGAGTAACCGAACATTTCGGATAACGGCACTTCTGCGCGGATAATCTTCCCGCCGCCAATCATCTCTTCCATGCCTTGTACCAAGCCACGGCGAGAAGAAAGGTCACCCATCACGTTACCGGCGTACTCTTCCGGTGTTTCTACTTCCACACTCATCACCGGTTCCAGAATCACTGGTGACGCCTGTTTGACCGCTTCTTTAAAACCAAAGATGGCGGCCATTTTAAACGCCAGTTCCGATGAATCCACTTCGTGATAGGAACCGAAAGTCAGTGTTACTTTCACATCCACTACCGGATAACCGGCCAATACACCGGTATTGGTGGCTTCGAGTACACCTTTCTCTACCGCACCGATATATTCACGCGGGACCACACCGCCTTTAGTTGCATCAACAAACGCAAAGCCGCTGCCCGCTTCCTGCGGTTCGAGGGTAAAGACCACATGGCCATATTGCCCCTTACCGCCAGACTGCCGCACAAATTTGCCTTCGACGTCAGTCACGGTTTTACGCACAGTTTCACGGTAGGTCACCTGTGGTTTACCGATATTGGCTTCCACACCGAACTCACGTTTCATCCGATCGACAATTATCTCCAGATGTAGCTCGCCCATACCGGAAATAATAGTCTGGCCTGATTCCTCGTCAGTACGGATACGGAACGACGGATCTTCTGATGCCAACCGTTGCAATGCGATCCCCATTTTCTCCTGATCGACTTTGGTCTTCGGTTCAATCGCTTGCGAAATCACTGGTTCGGGGAACTCCATCCGTACCAAGGTAATCACGGCATCCGGGTCACATAACGTCTCGCCGGTGGTGACATCTTTCAAACCGACACAGGCCGCAATATCACCGGCGCAGATTTCATCGACTTCAATGCGGTTGTTGGCATGCATCTGAACAATACGGCCAATACGCTCTTTCTTGCCGCGAATCGGGTTATAAACGCTATCACCTTTTCGCAACACACCGGAGTAAACCCGCACGAATGTTAACTGGCCGACGTAGGGGTCAGTCATCAGTTTAAATGCAAGTGCCGAGAATTTTTCATTATCATCGGCGCGGCGACTGACTTCATTGCCCTCTTCATCAGTGCCACTGACCGGTGGGATATCGACCGGTGACGGCATTAGTTCAACCACCGCATCCAGCATCCGCTGCACACCCTTGTTTTTAAAGGCACTGCCGCACATCATGGGCTGTATTTCGCCCGCAATGGTACGGATACGCAAACCTTGGGTGACCTCTTCCAGCGTCAGGTCACCGGTCTCCAGATACTCGGTCATTAGCGCCTCAGAGGCTTCAGCCGCTTCAGCGACCATCTTTTCGCGCCACTCATTGGCGGTTGCCAGCAAGTTTTCCGGGATCGGGGCGTAACTGAATGTCATACCCTGAGAGGCTTCATCCCAGATAATGGCCCGCATCAAACGAAGATCTACCACACCGATAAAGTGCTCTTCACTGCCGATCGGAATCACAATCGGCACTGGATTGGCCTTCAGGCGGTCAATCATCATCTGCCTAACGCGGAAGAAATCAGCACCTGGGCGGTCCATCTTATTGACGAAAGCCAATCGTGGCACGCGGTATTTGTTGGCCTGACGCCAGACCGTTTCTGATTGTGGCTGTACGCCACCGACCGCGTCATACACCATGACTGCACCGTCGAGTACCCGCATGGAGCGTTCCACCTCAATGGTGAAATCCACGTGCCCGGGGGTGTCGATAATATTAATACGGTGTTCCGGTAAGGTACGGTCCATACCTTTCCAGAAGCAGGTCACGGCAGCCGATGTAATGGTAATGCCACGTTCCTGCTCCTGAGCCATCCAGTCAGTTGTCGCGCCACCATCATGTACTTCACCCAGCTTATGACTGACGCCGGTGTAGAACAGAATACGCTCAGTGGTGGTTGTTTTACCGGCGTCGATGTGGGCGGAGATACCGATGTTGCGATAGCGCTCGATAGGAGTTTTACGTGCCATATTAAGTCCTTAAAAGATAATGGCAATTTCGGGGCGGGCGGTTTGCTGCTCTGCCGGGAAGTTGTTAAGTTATGATCTTGGTTGATCAATCAGTCGAGAGCAGTATAGTCCAATTGTACGAATATACACGTACAATTTGATTATTTGTTCTTAAAATATGCAATAATGGCGGCGTACAACGGCTGAGGTAGCTTTCAGCATGGCATGAGAATTAATTGTAGGGTCGACATGGCGTATAGGCTATATTGCGGCGCGCTAAGCTGTGTAGCGGTAGCCAAATCAGGCGTGCTGGCCTGTCACTTATCTATAGGAATACTATGATTGCAAATCACCCTGAGCGTGAGCAGATCCGGCTGGAAAATGTGCTGACGGCTTTAGGTAATCCGCTGCGGTTAGCGGTAGTACGTAGGTTGGCGGCTGGTGGGGAGCATGCATGTGGCACCTTAGTGCAAGGGTTGTCTAAATCCACCCTGACCCATCATTGGCGCGTATTGCGGGAAAGCGGTGTTATCTGGCAGCGGCCTTGCGGGCGCGAGAGTTTGCTATCACTGCGACGCGATGATATTGATGCCCGTTTCCCCGGTTTATTGGATGTGTTGTTGAGCGCGGTGGAGAATGATGCAACCACCGATGAATCAACGGCGAAGCATCTGCCGGAGTGAGTTGAGGGCGACAGTGGCTATTTGCCGCCCTCAGTCAAAAGGTTAAATCTCTTGGGCGTGCGCCAAAACAAAATCTTCCGCTTCTTTCGACCACAAACCGTCGGTTTTACGCAAAATAGCCTGGAGTTGCTGTAATAACGGCAGCTCTTGTGATTGGCTCATCAACTCACTCAATGACGTCAGCGGGATATTTTTACCGGTATAGACCAATTTCTTACCACCAATAATCTGCGGTAGATTTAAGGTGGTCTCTGCCGCGTCATTTAAACCCAGAATATGGGAGACCACTTTGCCGGCATTCACCTTCTTCGCTTCAATTAATTTTACTGCTTCGCGCATATCATCGGTATTACCGCCAGAGGTACCGACATAATGGGTAAATGAATAATGGATATCGTAGAAATTAACCGACGCCATAAAATTCTTATCCTGCGGGCCGGCAAAGAAATTAAAGCAGCCGTCCGGTGCCAATAAGCTTGAAGCCAAGGTGACTAATTCTGCGGAAGGTACGAAGACAAATATATCGTCGTAGCCTTTTCCGCCAGTCAAAGCCATTAAACGTTCAAACTGATCCTCTGTTTGTTTGGTATTGAGATAATGTACTGCTGTTGATGATTCGCTCGGATACAGGCGGGCGGCATAATCTAGTTTTTGCTGGTGACGGTCAGTTATCACCAGTAATTGTGGATTGACTGGCCCGTGCAGCGCGTAATCAATGGCCAATAATCCCATCGGACCAGTACCGCCGAGAATTAGCACATTCCCACCAGGTTTTATGCCCATCTTATGCTGGTATGTGCCGGGAATAAGATGGTAATTGGCGTTAAATGCGCCGATAACACAAGAAAGCGGTTCTACCAAGGATCCTTCGAAATAGCTTTCACCTTCATAAGGCAGCAGACAGTCTTGTTCCATCACCTCATTAGGGATAACCACATGGGTGGCTTCGCCGCCGACATAAGGGAATGAATAGCCTGGGCAGTCAGGGCGGTCGGGTAATTGCAAGTTGGCTTGAATCACATAACGGCTGCCGGGTTTAAATTTATGCTGCCATTTTTTACCCACTTGTAAAATATCGCCGCAAAATTCATGGCCGATAATAATCGGATTTTCTGCCACATTATCCGGCACCTTTTTATGCTCAGCCCCCAGATTGGCCTCTTTCCACGAAGAAAGACAAATACTGTCGGTCACTACCGTGGCCAGAATTTCATCATCATTTATTTCCGGTAAGGTGAAGCTTTCCAGTCGTAGGTCATTCTTACCATATAAACGCAATGCTTTGGTCTTCATTTGGAACCACCTCAATCATTTTTAAATATAAAAAAACAGCAGATCGAATAAAAAATCTCCCCGGCATAAATCAGGAAAGAATGCCAAGCCATGAGCCTAAAATACCAAGGCCAAACAAGGAGAAGATAAGCCAGATAGGGTTAATTTTACGTTTGAGTAATCGCATCATTAACAGGGTTAGTGCCAGTGCCAACAGGCCGGGACAGAGCTGATCCAGGATGTTTTGCACCGTCATGGTTACCGTGCTGCCGTCCTGTGCCGGTGTTTTCGAAATCACCAGTGGCACATTGATGCTGGTCCATTTGGTGACCAAAACCCCCATGATAAACAGGCCCAGAATGGACGCGCCTTCCGTCAGCTTTTGTAGCAGATTGCCGCCAAGGTCTTTGACGATATTGACCCCCTTGGTAAAGCCGTATTGCAGGCCGAACCATTTCAATGCCAGACGAACAGAGTTGAAGGATAAGAAGAACAGTATCGGGCCTAGTACATTGCCATTTAGCGCCAGCGAGGCCCCCAAGGCTGCGGTGATTGGGCGTAAGGTTCCCCAGATCAATGGGTCACCGACTCCGGCCAATGGCCCCATTAGCCCGACTTTCAGACTATTAATTGCCCCTTCATCAATGTCGGCCCCATTGGCTCGTGCTTCTTCCATCGCCGCCGTCACCCCGATAACCGGGCCACAGACGGCGGGAGTGGTGTTGAAGAACACTAAATGACGTTTTAAGGCAGCAACCTGATCTTCTTTCAGTGGGTACAAACGCTTGATTGCGGGCACCATGTCATAGCAAAAACCTAAGCCGTGGATACGTTCATAGTTAAAAGAGGCTTGTTGTAAGTTACTGCGTAAGAACATTTTAAACAGATCAGAGCGAGTTAATTGTTTGTGAGGTGTGCTCATTTCAGCGTCTCCTAATCTTCTAATTCATCAAGTTTGGCGTGGCTGGCTGACGTCGCAGGAGCCGCCGGTTTCTGATACAGAGGATTTAACTGGATATATAGCAAGGCAATAATCAGGCCGATGCCACCGAAGGCGAGCAGGCTGAAACCAAGGTAGCCACCGACAATAAAACCGAGGAAGAAGAAGGGCATAAGGTATTTCACGCCCATCATGTTGAGTACCATGGCATAACCGACCACCACAATAAATCCGCCCGCGATTTGTAACCCATGGGTGACTACGGTTGGAATCGCGCTGAGCATGTGACTGACGGTATCGGCACTGACAAAGATGGATACGATCAAAACCGGTATCGCCACGCGCAGAGCCTGAACCAGTAGGGCTGAGACATGCATTAAGTCGATCATGGCAAAGTTGGCTTTTTCTGCGGCCCTATCTGCTGCGTGCTGGAAAACCACGGTAATGGTACGGGCGAACACTGTCAGCACCTGACCGGCTGCCGCCACGGGTAGGGCGATAGCAATCCCGGTGGCAATGTTTTGATGGCCGACAATCACCAGAATGGTTGAGATAATACTGGCGAGGGCGGAATCGGGGGATTGCGCCGCACCGACGTTCATCCACCCGAGGGCGATCAATTCCAAGGTACCGCCGAGAATCACGCCGGTGGTCATATCACCGAGGATCAGGCCAGTAATGGTACAGGCGATTAATGGCCGATGAGTTTGAAATTCATCCAGCACACTGCCCATACCGGCGATGCATGAGAAAATAAAGATTAAGATTATCTGTACTAAACTTATTTCCATGGTGGACCCCTTTCGGCAATATACTCCTATTAACCCTGGCCACTATCGCCATGGATTATCATTAAATAGTTTCATTGCCCAGGTTGAGTAAGCGGATTTAAATGTTTAATAAAACCTGAGTTATTATTTGTCGGTTGTGTTAAATGTCGTTATTTAGACTCCAGTTCACGTATTTTTTTAATCACATCTACCTGAGGGTCGGAAGTGACTACCCGTAAATCCAAATGTACGCCACGTTCAGCTAATGCATAAAAGGCTTTAATATCCTCCTGGTCAACTGATACTGCTTTAGTTAATTGCCTTTTACCTTGTTTAAATGCCATGCCACCAATATTAATAACTTCAATCTTCACGCCTTGATCCACCAGGCGAAAAACATCGGTCGGATTGGTAAATAAATAAAAAACCGTATCATTACTGTAATTAGGATTGTGGTAAACCGCGACGGCTTTTTCTATATTAACCACGTTTACTTTTATTCCCGGAGGTGCTGCCTGTTTTAATAACGTTTTACGAATATCATCGTTATAGACTTCGTCGCTACAGATAATAATCCGCCCAGCTTTGGCCTCTTTCGCCCATACCGTGGTGACCTGACCGTGAATCAGCCGGTCGTCAATTCTTGCCAGATTGATTTTCATATAAAGTCGGCCTCTTCTTCTTCGACATTCTGTAAGTGATGGAATGACTGCACACACTGCGCGCCGATTTCCAGTAAGTAATCAGCCAGTTCTCTTACTGCCATCGAGTGCTGGTTATCGGCAATCTCCAGTGCCAGTGGTAGTGATAACCCACTGATAACTTGAATGTTGTGATTGTTGAATGCCAACCGTGCGGCAGCGTTGTATGGGCTGCCACCTTGCAAATCAACCGCAATCAGCCAAGAGCAACTGTCACTATGTGCCATCACATCCTGCATTTTTGTCACTAAATCTTCGGCATTTTCACCACGGTTAAATAACAGCGGGGTAATATTTTGTGTTTCGCCATACACCATATTGACGGAGTTAAGCATTGAAACCGCTAAATCACCATGAGCACAAAAAATGACACTAACCATCATACCTCCTGTTTAGCCTCGGGTTTTACCACCGGCAATGTTGTAGGTAACGCCGGTAATATAGCTGGCACGTTCGGATAATAAGTAAGTCACAAAATCAGCCACTTCTGATAGTTTTCCAGCCCGGCCAATTGGAATGGCATTCTTGGTATAACCGTCACGTAACTGCTCAACTGTTATATTACGGGTGTAGGCCAGTGCTTCTTCATAATCCAGGGTGCGCAAACCGGTTTTCTCCAAAATACCCGGCGCGACGCCCACCACACGAATACCGTATTTTCCCAGTTCTTTGGCCCAGGAGCGGGTAAAACTATATAGTGCGGCTTTAGTTGCGGCATAACAGCTTTGTCCTTCAGAGCCTTCTAATCCACTTTCCGACGTGAGATTAATAATGACACCGCGTTTGTTCTCAACCATATTGCGTGCCACGGCTTGTGACATCAGATACACCCCTTTCTGATTCACATTTACCATTTTTTCAAATTCGTTATCTTTCAGCTCATATTGGCTGTGGCTCTGTTTCGGATCGACCAGCAGACGGGGGAGATTAATCCCGGCATTATTAACTAATGCATCAATATGCCCATGTTGGGTTAGAATATTATCAATTGCAGTCTGTACACTGCTACGGTCTGAAATATCCAATTGAATAAAACTCAGCTGTGGATTATTTTTAATGTCACCGTCAAGTTTATTAACATCGGCTAATTGCACCTTGGCACCTGCCGCCAGTAACTCTTCCACAATAGCGTAGCCAATCCCTGATGCACCACCGGTTACAATGACAACTTTATCTTTTAAATTAAGCCAATCGTTCATAGAATTTCCCTGCTGTTCTGAATTTTGCTAATACTCAGCCATACACCCTAAGGCGCAATTAATTGAGTTTTTTGATATAAAGAGGAAAAGTTAATCATGACTGACAGTAAACTTTTCCTCATGGTATTTCTTTAGCTGAACTTTATGCCGTTAGTTTGAGTATCTCCTCGGCAGTTTCTTTCGTGGTCACCAGACTATTAATATACTTTCCTTTAATTGCTCCGATGATCCCGCTGATTTTTTCATGGGAATGCGCAATACCGATGGAATAACGGGCTTTTTTAATTTTCTCTAAGTCGATAGTGATCGTCTTATCGCTAATGTAGGTTTCCACCGGGTTGCCCTGCAAATCGTAAAAACGCGAACAAATATCGCCAGCAACCTGTCGGTCATTAAAGTGATCAATAACATCACTGCCATAAAAAGCGCGCCAGGTGGAATTCCCCGAGATATTGGGTGAACCAATACCGAATATAGCGATATCCAGCCGCTGCCAATAGTCAGCGATAGCCTGATAATGCTGAGATTGCACAATGCCATCACGGATAACACTTTTCTCCAGAATTGCCGGGAAATCGATCAACAATGACTCGCCTTTTAATTTCATTGCGGCGCTATAAACTAGGGTATTCACATGATAACGGCTTTCCAGCTTACCTGAGGGGCCACCCACCATCGGGATACAGGTTAACTGACGCGATACCGGTGATATATCCATTTGCTCAATCAGGGTGGCAATCGCACTGCCCCAAGAGAAGCCGAGGATATCGCCATTTTCAATAATTCGGTTTAACAATGCGGCACACTGTTTTGCCATTAATATCAACTGATGTTCTGGCGATTGATCATGCTCTGAAGAGACGACAATCGCCTCACGTAATTTAAAACGCGACTTCAACTGCTGTTCCAGTAACAGATTCTCGTTATAGTTATAATTGATTGAAATAGTAACAATGCCCTGTTCGCGTACTTTTTTTAGCATTCGGCTGATACTGGTGCGATAAATACCGAGCGCGCGTGCTATCTCCGCTTGCGTGAAGTTTTGCTCGTAATACATTTGTGCAATTTTCACCATCAGGCGCAGATCGTCGCTCTTTTCCATTTTCAACCTCTTGCACATTTGTGCAAATGTCATTAAGTTATCTATGGCTTGATATAATCACTTTCCATTTTTGAAGTCAAAAGCACAATATAACGAATAACTCTCAATATCTTCCATAAAAAACCAATTCAAGCGCTATTACCCACTTTAGTTATCGCACAGATGTGCATTCATATTTAATGAATTGATTTATATTAAATAAATTGAAATAGGGTTTTTGTGTGCCGCAACGATCTTGACGACAAAATTTGGATTGTGATCACATTTTTATTTTGTGTGATATGGTTGGTTTTGCACATATGTGCAGAATGGCGCGGTTATAGCACTAACCCCGGTAATACTTATCCGAGGTTAGTCAGGGAAAGGGACTAATTCAGTAACGGTTTGTAGTGATGGGGCTGGCGCATGGTGACCAGATCTTTACGGCGCACGACATTGGTTGGGTAGGGGCTGCCGGCGAGAGACGCGGTATTAATGGTTTGTGTTACGGCTTGCGTTTCTTGCCACAGCAGCCGCTCAAGACGTGGGAAAGTGAAGGTTTCCGGCCCGAATATTCCGCTATATCCTCCTTGCTGATTGAGGTCATCGACAGCATTGGCAAAGGCCAAATAAAGATTATTTTCCCCCGCGCGGGTTCTGAATAAGTGCCAGTGTAGCGGGTCGGCTCCCATTGGAATCGGATAATTTTGCACCACGACACTGCCCGCATGCGCAGCAGTGAACCCCGCAGGAAGTGCGGCGGAACAGGCGATAATATCGCATCCCATCAGGGCCAAAATACGCGCTGATTCGGGCAACAGTGCATCCTGGCCCAGTAGCAATCCGACCCTTCCGAGCGCAGTATCAAATACGCACCAGTGCTCCCCAGCGCTAGCCCACGCTTGATGTGCTCGAGACAGATGTATTTGCCGATAGGTGCCAATGACCCCCTCCGGCCCCAACATAATCTGGGTGTTGTAGCACTTATCTTGCTGTTTTTCGGCCATTCCTACTACCAGATATACCCGTAACTTTATAGCCAGACGAGCCAGCGCCTGCACCGCGGGACTTTCTGATGTTTGGGCCTGAACCGCACCCGCGAGATAACCGGTCAGGGATAACTCCGGGAACACGATAAGCTCACTGCCTTGCTGTAACACCGCCTCTTCTGTCAGGGCGGTAATTGCTGCCAAATTATCCTCCACCCGTTCTGTTGGGGAGAACTGCGCTACCGTGATCCGGCTCTGCTTACCGGGCGGCAACGGCCGTTGCCCGTAAAGCCCAAAGAAATCCTGTGGGTTCCACAAAAAACTGTCACTTAATAGCGCGTGATAATAGTCAGGGCGGCGCTGCTCAAACACTAACTCGCCTAACACTTGACGCTGACGGCTACGGCTGATGTCAATTTCGGCATAAGCAATCCCATCGCCGCCATCCACCACCGCAGCAATGTTGCCATCAGGCTCAATGATGCAACTGCCACCGCTAAATTGCACGCCGCGCTCTAATCCCCAGCGGTTGCTTTCCAACAGATAGCAGCCATTTTCCATGGCCCGGCTGATCCAGTAAGGGGCCGGAGTGCGCTCTGCCAGCCAGTTGCTGATATGGCAAATGACATCAACGCCATCCAGTGCCAGCAGACGGGCCGTTTCGGGAAAATGAATATCCATACACACCAGCATGCCAATACGTCCCAGCGGTGTATCAAACACTTGATGCCCGACGTCACCCGCAGCAGCCCATTTAGGCTCTGAAATATAGGGGTGGCTTTTGCGATGGCAGCCAATCACCCCCTGCGGCCCGATGAGTACTGCACTGTTGTAATACAGCGCTGTTTGCGGATCCACTTCTGGCATCCCTAAGACGATATAGCATTGATAACGCTGCGCCAGTTGCGCAAAGCGAGCGGTGCTCTCACCGGGGACGGTTTCGACCATGGGCGCAATCTCTTGTCGATCAAACCAACAGTAACCGGTGGTCGCCATTTCTGGCGTGGTAATCAGACGAGCACCTTTCTGTGCCGCCTGTTCTACCAATGCCAGTAACTGACGCAAATTCGCTTCTTTGGCAAACATTAAGGGTTCAAATTGAATTGCGGCTGCAAGAAAAGGCGTTATCGACATGATGATCCTCATAAATAATAAATTTTAGGTTCGGCATATAGCGGCAATTAAACTCAATTCTTCCGGTGATTGGCAGCCGCTGGTGTGGTCCAAGAGAAAATATCGTTGGCTTGAATCAATGCGCACGAGATCTCTTCGACGGTAATGCGCTTATCCATGGCCTGATGGCGCAGGATGTCGTAAGCCTGCTCTTCACCAATGCTGTGCATCCGCATCAGGATCGCTTTGGCCTCACTGACCTGGCGAACCCCTAGCACTTTCTTCTCCAGCCGTTCGATTCGATCACTCATCAGCCGCTGCTGTTGGGCATGGTGTAAAGCAAACACCATGGCTGACAATAAGCCTGAGGCGCGAATGGGAGTGGTTATCGAGGTGCCCGCGCCCATATTGAGTGCTTGATCAATAAATGTCGGATTTTCATAGGTAATAACTGCTATCAGGGCATGTTTGTTAGGGTTGAGCCATGACACATCTGGTTCCGGGTTATCTGACTGTAATGCATAGAAAATCAGATCTGTATCGGCGGGGAGTTGCTCAGGGATAGGCCAGAAAGCCTGAACCTTAAACCCCATTCGGCGTAAATGATTGGTGAGGGTGGCACCGTCTTCGTCGTCGGGATGTAACACCACACAACGGATCCCACGACTGAGTAATAGGGCGGTTGCACTGATTCTGCTATCGCTAGGTCGCATGTGGATACCCCACGGTCGTTAACTTCGTGACCCAATCGCCCTGAATCTGATTAGTCATATAGGGGTCGGGTTCGACGATACGGCGAGACTCCTGCACGACGGTAAATTGCCCATGCTCATTCGCCATACCAATGCGTGGATACAGTCCGGTATGTTGATTCAGCGGGTCAATACGAATGCGGCCTTGAGGGGCATCAAATTGGCTCCCACGCAGTGCGGCAGACAGCGGGAAGATATGGTCGCTGCCGCATTCTGCCATGGCTTTGGCAAACAGATGCACCTGGCTGTAAGTGGCTTCCCAATTCATGTCGGTGGTGAGTTCCGGCCCGAATTGTTGATGGAATTGTTTAAGTGCTGATTGATTTGCTTTGGTGCTAATGCTTTGGAAATAGGGAGCTGAACTGAAATGGCCCTGTGCCACTTGTGCCCCCATAATGGCAATCTCGGTTTCTGATGTATTCAAGCTGCCAATTGGCATGCGGCCAGGATCCAGCCCCGCAGCCTGATAAGCCTGATACAAAAAGGGGACTGTTTGACCTACCACGGTACTGAAGATGAAGTCGGGCTGCTTTTTGGTTATCTCCTCAATGATGGGCAGAAACGCCTCATAAGGTGCATTCAGATCTAAATAGCGCTCGCCAATAACCGCGCCATCGTGGCGTTGCAGAATTAACTCCTGCATGTTGCGATTACATTCATAAGGGTAAATATAACGGGAGCCAATCAAATAAACCCGCGCGCCAAACTGCCCGGTGAGATAGTCCGCCAGTTGTACACAGTTTTGATTAGGTGCCGCGCCGCCGTAAAAGATATTCTCCGAAAACTCAAAGCCTTCATACAGTTGTGAGTAGAACAGCAGCCGACGGTACTTTTCGACGATGGGTGACATGGCTTTACGGCTACTGGAGGTGTAGCCGCCAAAAATCACATTAACCTCATGTTCGACGATCAATTGTTCGGCCAAGGCACGGAACTGCGTATCGTCAGATTGTGGGTCAAAATGAATCGCATTCAGTGGCCTGCCGTTGATGCCGCCATTTTGGTTAATTTCGGCAATAGCCTGTGTTGCTCCCCGCCATTGCGACAGCTCTTGTGCCGCCGTCACACCGCTGAAGGAGTACAGTAAGCCAATGTTGACCGGTGTATCTGAACTCATAGGCACCTGCTTATCCAAACTCGATGAATACCCGTCATACTTCAAGCTGCAGGGGTGTTGGCTGCCCTCGTTACTGGGCCTCGCCTCTGCGAGGCCGCTGCAAACAGCGTTCAAATTGGTTCCTGACCGATTTGTCACTCACTTGCCGCCTTCCTGCAACTCGAATTATTTAGGGTCTAGAATTTTTACTGTGCTAGCTGTTTTTACTGCGCTAAAAGTTCTTTGTTAAGCATCGCGCCGACGGTGTATTTCGGGTCGACCATGTTGCCCAGCCGCACTTTGCCGCATTGGCTCAGTAACATGTAGGCATCCCACTGTTCGAAGCCAAAATCGGCCACCAGCCAGTAAATCAGGTCGCGATAAGCAATACGGGTGGCATCCTCTAACGGGCGCGCACTGCCGATACTCATGATGGTTTCGGCGTTCTCCATTCGTGGCCAGGAGAGTTGCCAGTTCTTAATCAAATCCACTTTGATGGTGGTGATTGAGGCGAACTCCACCGCGGTGCCGCAAATCTCCCCATCCCCCTGACAGGCATGAGCATCACCAATAAACAGGCGTCCTCCGGGGGCGCGCACCGGCAGATAAGTAATGCTCCCCGGCCCGATATCCGGGACATCCATATTCCCGCCGTGATTATCCGGCGTGAGTGAATTGATTGAGTCAATTTCTGGCGACACACTTAGGGTGCCAATGTGGGGTTTATAGGGCAGGGTATGGCGCTCGCTCCAGTAGACCTTTTCGCTATCGAGCTTAATCATGCGCACTTTTTCTGGTAGTGGGTCATTGAGCATGGCGGTTAGATCTGTTCCGGTCAGCCCGCCAAAATGGGGGATCATCGCACAGATGCCGTGCGGGTTAACGCCACGCGGCAACATGGATTCGATATAAACTGCGATCACATCCCCTTTCTCGGCACCATTGACCATGATCGGGCCATTTTGTGGGTTGAGAAAGGGCATTTTGAGCAGTTGGCTCGGAATATCTTGCTCTGAGCTAATGGCACCTTCAAAGGCATCGCGGGTATCGACAATCACCCGATCACCGGGTTCAATGGTCAGCACCGGTGTTGAGTAGGGGCCGATAGTATAGTGAAACTCTTTTTGCATCTCTTCGGTCAGATGATGGGTCACCGGTTTACGTCCAGCACCGACACCGCGTTTGACCATGATTGATTCTTCCAGCCATTTCATTAGCAATTCTCCACGTAATATACTCGTCATACTTCAAGCTGCATGTGCGCTGGCTGCCATCACTCACCCAATATATTGATTTATCTAAACTAATTGGGTTGGTTTCGTTGCCACTTTCCTGAAGCTCGAACTATTTAGGGTATAGCGGCATCCGGTTACAAAGCCAGATGACGGCGCATTAAAAGATCATCAGAAAGTTGTTGTTGGGTCAGGTTTTCTACTATTTGGCCTTTGTCCATCACTGCGCACCGTTGTGCGGCCCGCTGGATCATTGCGATATCCTGTTCAACCAGAATCACTGCCACATGCAGTTCGCGGGCAATGCGCACCAGAGTATCGGCAATGATATTGACGATAGAGGGCTGAACACCTTCCGAGGGTTCATCCAACAGTAATACTTTGGGTGAGCCGACCAAGGCTCTGGCGATAGCCAATTGTTGTTGCTCGCCGCCACTCATGGTGCCGGCTTTTTGTTTGAGTCTTTGGCGCAAGATGGGGAAGTAATCCAGCACCCGCTCCAGCAAGTCTTTAGCAAACTCACGGTGTTCTCGTACAAACTGCATGCCGACTTGCAGGTTCTCCGCCACCGTCAGACCAGCAAACACTTCACGTCCTTGCGGGACGTAACCAATCCCCAAGCGGGCACGGCGCTGCGGTGAGGCTAGGGTGATGTCAGTCTCGCCCAACAAAATGCTGCCTTGTTTCGTCGGTACCGCACCAATTAAAGTGCGCATCAGTGTGGTTTTCCCCACCCCATTGCGGCCAATCAAACCTAAGACTTCTGCGGCGTGCAGTTGCAGTGTTACGCCATTAAGCACTTGCCCACCGCCATAACCGCCGGTCAGCCCCTCTATTTGCAACACCACGTTATTCATACCGCTTTCCCCAAATAGATATCCGCCACATCCTCACGGGCCAGCACGTCGGCGGCATTGCCGTCAGCAAAAACCTGCCCGCCATGGAGGACCGTGACTTGTGAGGCAATCTGGCGCACGAATGTCATGTCGTGTTCCACGACCATCAGCGTCAGACCATCACTCTGCATCTGCTTAATCAGCTCACCAGTGAGATAGGTTTCATCAATAGATAAGCCTGCCACTGGCTCATCAAGCATTAGCAACGTCGGTTGCAGCGACACGGCCATCGCAATTTCCAGCCACTGTTTTTTGCCGTGAGACAAGTTACCGGCCAACTGATGGTATTCAGAGCTGAGCTTAAAGCGCTCGAGTAGCTCATCGACACTGACCGCTTGTGAGCGAACCTCTGGGCGTAAGTGGCTGAGTGATAATTGCAAATGTTGCTCAACGGTCAATTCAGGGAAAATACCGGGGATCTGAAACTTAATGCTCATGCCCATCCTGATGCGCTGGAAGGGGGCTAAAGTATTCAGCCGACGATTGAAGAAACGGATATCCCCATCACTTGGCGTATGTTCACCAGTCAGTAATTTGAAAAAGGTACTTTTACCGGCGCCATTCGGGCCAATGACACAGCGCACTTCACCGCGACGTATTTGCAAATCGACCTTATTGATAACCTGAATGCCACCGAAGCGCTTACTCAGCCCACGGGTTTCGAGGATCAGATCCTGTGATGCCTGATTCATAGCGATTCCCCTTTCTTCTGACGTGCGGCAGATAAGCGGGTGATTTTTTCTGCCAGCCAAGGTAATAGACCATTAGGGGCGGCCAGCACGACAAACAGCAGAATGGCCCCCAGCAGGATCATGGCGTATTCGCTGCCATAGATAGCCAACCATTGGGATAACCACACCAGCAGGGCTGTGATGACCACCGTGCCGAAAATGTTTTTACGCCCAGCGGTCGCTACCCAGATAACCGGCATCGCGGCGGCAGTTAGCCCCATGGAAGAGGGGGTAATGTAAGAACCCCACAGGGTATAAAGTGCGCCGGATAACCCGGAGAGCACGCCACCCAGCACGAACACCAGTAATTGGTAGCGGCGGATATCAATACCGAGCATTTCTGCCCGACGTGGGTTCTCACGAATAGAGGCCAGTGTCAGGCCAAAATCGGAGCGCAATAAGCGCCGAACAGCCCAATAAACCCCCGCGAGCAGCACGATAATCAGGTAGTAGAACGCATTGCCTTCCAGTGTCAGTAATTCGCCGCCAAACCACGGTAGGGAGAGTGGCGGCATACCTGACATACCATTAAACCCATTCAGTCGCGCGCTGCCGATAGCCCATTGCGGGCCTGCGGTCTGGGACATAAAGGTTTCCAATACCAGCGTGAAAGAGAGCGTCACAATGCCGATAAAAATACCGGTCACCCCGCCGTAAAACATCAGATAGCCCAGTGCCGCCGCCACGGTGGCAGCCACTAGCAGTGCCATGACCAGCCCCGACCAGGTGGAGAGTACCCCATCGCCAAAATTCAGCGTCATCACGCCATAGGTGTAACCGGCAAGGCCAAAGAAGGCGGTCTGCCCGAAAGATAAAATGCCGCCATGCCCCCACATTGCGGCCAATCCGATGGCACAGAAGGTCCAGAGTAGGAAGTAGGAGAAGTCGCCTATCATGGCGCTATCGACCACTAACGGCAGCGCGAGTGCGCCGGCCAGAATTAACATTGCCGCCAGCCGAGTGGTGGAGGGCGTGCGTTGCTTCACCGTCGATAAATTAACAGAGGTCATTGTCACATTAGGCTCCTAGCGGTTACGGGTAAACAGGCTGCCAATACCGTTAGGCAGTAAGCGGATAACCAAGACAGCGGTGACCAGTAAGCCAATTTGCCCCGCCAGTTGCCCATACCAGGAGTTCAGCCCGGTTTGTATCGCACCTAAGGCAATCGCTGCAGGAATGGTGCCAACAAGTACATTGGCGCCACCGACCACTACCGAAACAAAGGCTTGAACAATAAAGCTGCTGCCCATGGTGGGTACGGCGGTTAGCGTCGGGGCATAAATGGCCCCTGCGAGCCCCGCCAGCCCTGCGCCCAGCGCGAATGTCAGGGTATAAATACGATCAGTTTCTAACCCCAGGCAGGAGGCCATGCGGGCGTTTTGAATGGTAGCTCTGGCACAGACGCCGTAATTGGTGTGGAAGAACAGCCAATAGAGCACCATTAATATGGCAATGGCGAAAAAGGGCAGTAATGCGCGGTAAGTGGCAAACGAGTATTCGCCAAGGGTGAAAGAGCCGAAAGGCGTAGACAATCCCTCCAGTGATGGACCGGCGATCAGCAACATACTTTGCTGCACAATCAGGCTGATAGCCCACGTCGCCACCACCGAATCATACAAACGGCCATAGAGATGGCGCACCACAAGGCGCTCGACCACCCCGCCGAAGAACGCCGCCGCTAAGGTACCGGCGAGCATGGCAAAAGGCAGTGGCAAGCCTGCTTTGTTCATCAGGATGGTGACATAAGCACCACACATAATGAATTCGCCATGTGCCAGATTTATCACGCCCATCATGCCAAAAATAACCGCCAGCCCTAGTGCTGCCAGCACCAGATAGGCGAAGTTATCGCCAAACTGATAAATCACCGAATAGAGAAAGGATAGCGTTAACATCGTTTGGCAATCCCTGGTGTCCTGATTGACACTATTGAAAATGGATAACACAGGGAAGCCCGCTCAAGCGGCGACTTCCCTATAAAATAGCCCGTTCAAACTGCTGACAAAGTCAAATGAAGGGGAAACGTGCCGCTGGGATCGCTCTTAGTTTCAAATACAAGTGCGTAAGCCATCGGAGCGCCCCGAGGTGTGGTCCCCCCTTCACTCACCAAGCTATCAATAGCTTTGTCATTAGCGTGGTTTAGGCCTTTTTCGGCGGAGATGATGGTGTGTATTGGCTGTTATCCGGTTTCACCGGCAAGTTACAACCGGCCTCACCCAACCAATACGGTTTGATATCGGCCCACACTTTCGGGATCTCGATTGAGTGGTCATCTTTGACATGAGCCAGATAGATGGTGTGGCTCAAATGATGGCTTTTCGGATCGATACAGACTTTTCCTGAAGGGCCATCGGTACAGATATCACCACTTTCCAGTGATTTACGCACCGCGTCCATATCGGTGCTGCCCGCTTTTTCTACCGCCGCTTTGTACAGATAAACTGCGTCGTAGGCATTGGCCGCTTCCTGATTGATGTACGGTTCATTCGGGAATTTGGCGTGAAAACGCTGTTTGAAATCATTACTGGCGGGGCTATCCACCTCTTCAATGTAGTTAGCCGTGATATACATATCTTTCAGTGCCGGGGCTTTAAAGCGTTTGTGCTCATAAGCTTGGCCGACGTTAACTGAACTCCCCATCGGCAAGTTCAATTTTGCTGCGGCTTGTTGCTCGTAATAAGAAGATTGGTTCGCTCCGACCAGCAAAGTCATCACGAAATCAGGTTTGGCTTTCTGGATGTTCTGAATGGTTTGACCAAATTGCGAAACACTCAGCGGAATAAACTCCTCACCCACCATGGTGCCGCCATTCTCTTCCACAATTTTGCGTACCCATTCAGCTGAGATTTGCCCGAAGTTATAGTCGGCAGCAATGGTGTAAACTTTTTTGCCGTACTTCTCCATCATCCATGGGATCAGGGTTGAGAACTGCTGTTCAGGCACGGCGCCGGTGACGAAAACATTGGAGTCACACACGCCGCCTTCATACTGATTGTTATACCAGTAGAGCTGCTTTTCACGGTCCATTATCGGGCGGATAGCTTCGCGTGAGGCACTGGAAAACGCCCCGAATATCACATCTACTTTGTCATTTTTAATTAAGCGGCGAGCCATTTGTTGAAAGCGGGTGTTATCGGATTGCGTATCGTATTTGACCAACTCGATTGGGCGTCCGAGTATGCCGCCTTTGGCATTGATTTCTTCTACTGCCAGTTCTGTAGCATGAATTTTGGGAATAACCGGCAAAGCAAAGTTACCGGAAGCATCTTCCAATAAACCAATTTTCACCGGTTTTTCTGCCGCGATCGTCATACCTGAGTAGGTCACGGCAAATGCAGTTGCCAGCGCGATTGAGAGCGCAGCGTAATGACATTTTATTCTTGACCGTTTTATTCTGGACATAAGTATCCCTGATATTGGTTAAAAAAGTGGGTCTGAAAAAAAGCCAAAAAAAAAGCCCGGCAAAGTCAGATGACATTGCGAGGGCTCTATTGCCATAACCACAAGCCGACAACGTTGGCGTTCTTGCGGAGAAGTCAGGGTCACTATAAAAAGTAATCAGAGTTATTGTCAACGAAGAATTTCCAATAAAAATCAAATAGTAAAATTGAAATTCGTTGCACTAAATCAGGGCTTTACGTTGCACGTAAATGGTTCATTCGTTTGGGGCTGGTGGGGGGCGCTAACTGTGGATGATGAAAAGCAAAATGGCGAGATTATCCATGTAGAGCATAGTGAAGAGAATGGCGGAGGTTAATAAATTGCACCAGTGGGGTGCTTAAAAACCATTCGAAATTTTATCTGCTTTTTATTTGTAAACTTTTTATTTGTAATAAATCCAACCCCGGCGAAACCACCGAGGTTGGATTTTAATGTTAACCGCAGCGGTTACATCTTGATGCCTGGATCTGTTGGAAGAAATCATTACCTTTATCATCTACCAAGATAAAGGCTGGGAAGTCTTCCACTTCAATTTTCCAGATGGCTTCCATACCCAGTTCAGGATATTCCACACACTCCAGACTCTTAATGCTGTTTTGTGCCAATACTGCGGCTGGGCCGCCAATGCTGCCCAAATAGAAGCCTCCGTGTTTGTGACAGGCATCGGTCACTTGCTGGCTACGGTTGCCTTTTGCCAGCATGATCATACTGCCGCCGTGGGATTGCAGGAGGTCCACGTAGGAATCCATGCGGCCCGCGGTGGTTGGCCCGAGGGAGCCTGATGCATAACCTTCTGGCGTTTTGGCCGGCCCGGCGTAGTAGATCGGATGATCTTTAATGTATTGCGGCAAACCTTCACCGTTATCCAACCGTTCTTTTAATTTTGCATGGGCAATATCACGGCCAACAATAATCGTCCCACTCAGTGACAGGCGGGTTGATACCGGATACTGAGACAGCTCTTTTAAGATATCGGCCATTGGGCGGTTAAGGTCGATTTTAACCACTTTGCCTTCGGTGCTCTGGCGCAAATGCTCAGGAATATATTTCCCTGGGTTTTGCTCTAGCCTTTCCAGCCAAATCCCTTTGCGGTTAATCTTGCCTTTAATATTACGGTCGGCAGAGCAGGAGACCCCCATCCCGACAGGGCAGGATGCACCATGACGCGGCAAACGCACCACCCGCACATCATGAGCAAAGTATTTGCCGCCGAACTGCGCGCCTAAACCTAAGTCCTGTGCCGCTTCCAGTAGCTCTTGTTCCAGCGCGGTATCACGGAAAGCTTGCCCGTGCTCATTCCCTTCAGTCGGCAGACCATCATAATATTTGGTTGAGGCTAATTTGACGGTCTTGAGGGTACTTTCAGCCGACGTCCCACCAATCACAAAGGCGATATGGTATGGCGGGCAGGCCGCGGTACCCAAGGTGCGCATTTTCTCGACCAGATACTCTTTCAGCTTGCCCGGAGACAGCAGCGCCTTGGTTTCCTGATACAGATAGGTCTTGTTGGCTGAGCCACCACCTTTGGTGACGAACAGGAATTTGTAGTCCTCGCCTTCAGTGCTGTACAGGTCAATTTGTGCTGGCAGGTTGGTGCCGGTGTTCACTTCTTGGTACATATCCAGCGCCGCGTTTTGCGAGTAGCGCAGGTTATCTTCAATAAAGGTGTTATACACGCCGCGTGACAGGGCTTCTGCGTCATTGCCACCGGTCCAAACACGTTGGCCTTTTTTGCCGACGATAATTGCGGTGCCGGTATCCTGACAGGTCGGTAAAATCCCTTTGGCGGAAATTTCCGAATTACGCAGGAATTGCAGGGCAACATATTTGTCATTTTCGCTCGCTTCTGGGTCATCCAAAATAGCGGCAACTTGCTTTTGGTGAGCGGGGCGTAGCAGGAATGAGGCGTCGTGGAAAGCGTGTTGGGCGAGGAGGGTCAGGGCTTCTGGCTCGACTTTTAGCATGTCGTGGCCTTCAAACTGGGTAACCGAGACGTGATTATTACTGACAAGGTAATACTCAGTATCATCTTCCTTTAACGGGAAGGGATCCTGATAGTGGAACGGTTTGTTTGACATATTTTTCTCACATTCAACATCAGTTAGCGAAAGCGTTCGATAACAGAAACAAGCGTTAGTAAGCCAAGCCGATATATTTTTACTTTCCCCTTCGAACTTGAAGTAGCAAGATTGTTAGCGGCGCTCACTTGCCGCCTACCTACCACTCTAATCTCTTTGGGGACATGACTTTGGCGATGATCTTACTATAGATTGTCAGTGCGAGGCGACGGCCCCACCCTCTTTATAAAGGGTGGATCTCATTTTCCGCACTTATCGATGGTTCTGGCAGGATGATGGTGGGACACTATTATATCCTTCATACTTGAAGCTGCCGGAGTGTTAGCTACGTTCACTCACCCGAATCACTGACTTATGTCAGCTCATCGGGATTCGCTTTCTTGCTGCCTAGCTGTAACTCCAATTATTTTGGCTATAACTTGATGATGTTATTGTGTTTTTCACTAAATTCTGCCTGTGATGCAACTACATGACTCTGCTTAACGCCTCGGCAATGCACTTAAACTTGTCAAAACGCGCTCTCAATATCTGGTGTTTTTCAGCATTGGGTAGCAGGCGAGTGATAGGCGGCGGGCTGGCAGTGATGGCGTCCTCAAAACCGCGATAATAGCCGCTTCCCACTGCCGCACACAGGGCCGCAGCCCGGCAACCGGATTGCTGAATATCGACAATTTCTAATGGCAAATTACTGGCATCACAAAACATTTGCATCCAGATGGCCGAGTGAGTGGGGCCGCCGCTGAAACGGATGCAGTCGGTGTTATCGCCCAGCGCCAGAATCTGGTCCTGATGCAACAGATGCGAAAAAACAATCCCCTGATAAATCGCGTAAACAATATCCTGGCGAGTATGGTGCCCGCTCAGCCCTAACAGACCGCCGCTAAGATTGGCACTGTAATTGGAGCCGTATAGCCACGGGAAAAACAGCAAATCTTCCGACTTCGCATAACCCAACTCAGCCCATTGATTGAGTGTTTGATAGCTGTCGGGCAAATCTGGTAGGAATTGCTGTACAAACCACGCCAGATTACTGGCGGAGGTTGGGCTGCCTTCGTGAACAAAGTAGGTACCGGGGATGCAATATTTCCCCCACACATAAGGGTAGTCAGATGGCTGTACGCCTTCGAATACCCGGGTAGCTATTGACCAGGTTCCTGCCACAGCACTGAGCTGGTGGCTATCATGCAAGCCGGAGGTTAACGCCGCACCGACTACATCAAACATACCACCGTATACCGCAATACCGGGTCTTAAGCCACAGGCCTGTGCCGCCTGTTGACTGACATAGCCTGCCAGATCCGCAGAGCCAATAATCGGTGCGGTTTTCTCGGCGACTTCCTCAATGGCGAATATCTTCATCAGTTGCGGATCAAAATTGCCGCTGTATTGGTTATAAAGATTACTGCCAGAGATATTAGTCTCTTCAATGGTGAACTCGCCTGTCAGGCGATAGCGGATATAGTCATGTGCCATTAACACATAACCGCTGCGGTGATAGTTTTCCGGTTCGTTCTCTTTAAGCCAACGCAGTAGGGCTGCCGGATGGGATGGCCACAGTTGTTGTAGGCTGAGTGCATAAGCTTGGTTTGCTTTGCCTTCTTTTTGCCAGCGGCTAACCAAAGTTTGCGCGCGGGAATCGGAAGAAACAATGCCATGGCGCACCGGTTGGCCCTGTTTATCTACCAAATACAATCCTTTACCGTGAGCAGAGAAGCTGATGCCGTGAATTTGCTCGGCCGCCACACCAGCCACCGCCTGCGCATTATTGAGGGTCTGGCGGATAACCTGGCAAGTCGCCGCCCATAGTGCTTCCATATTGCGCTCACAAAACCCTACCTGTGGGCTAAGCACCGGCAAAGCCTGCTCTGTAACCGCAATTTCGCACCCTTCGGCGGTATAAATCCCGGCCTTGGTTACCGTGCCGCCAAGGTCAATGCCGAGAAAATAGTGGCTCATTATGGCTCCTTAGCATGCAGCCGGTAAGGTATCGTTACCCCAACCAGCCAGCCGCATTTTGTCTTCAATCCAGTGGCGGGCATGGATGATGTCTAGCAACGGTTCGGCTGATTTCTCGGTCCACATTTCAATCAGAAAGGTGCCGCGATAGTTCAGACGCCGCAGGGTTTTAAACAGACTAACAAAGTCGACACAGCCTTCACCGAAGGGCACATCACGAAACTGACCAGGGCAATCAGTGGTGACGGCAAAAGTATCTTTCAGATGGATAGCCGCAATTCGGTCAATGCCACTTGCCAGTTCAGTATCCACTTCATTGCCCCACGCGGTGAGGTTGCCAATGTCGGGATACACGGTAAACCACGGCGAGCCAATTTTGCGGTCCAACGCCTTCCACTTGCTGATGGAATTCATAAACTGTGTGTCCATGATCTCTACCGCACACATCACTTGTGCCGCTGCTGCCTGCTGTGCTGCCCATGCCATACCTTGTTCAAAACGGCGGATGGTTTCGCTGTCTTGTGGCTCGTAATAAACGTCATAACCCGCCAGTTGAATGGTGCGAATACCCAGATCTTGCGCCAGCCGGATGGCTTGCAACATGATAGTGTGTGCTTGCTCACGGGTGGCAGCATCACGGCTGCCAAAGGGATAGCGGCGATGTGCCGACAGGCACAGTGTTGGAATTCTCACCCCGGTTTGCTGGATAGCGCTAATAACTGCCATGCGCTCCTCGCGGCTCCAATTTAACCGGGCCAGCCGCTCGTCGCTTTCATCAACCGACATCTCGACAAAGTCGAAACCGCAGGACTTTGCTACCGCCAGCTTTTCAACCCAACTGGTGCCCACAGGCAGTGCTTTTTCATAGATTCCTAATGGGTGAATTCGCATTATTCTGTTTTCCCTATGGCCATCTTACTGAAATTTTTCAATCGGTTATTTTTCATGGCACGTTTGGCTTTCCATTTCTCTTTGAAGAACTTAAAGGCCAGCGCGAAGATAAGCGTGATCCCCCAAACCGCCAGATTGAAGTGCAGGCTGACACCCAGTAGGCTCAGGCCGGTGGCGATGACCTGCAATACCAGTAGCGCACAAAACACATGGCTAACTTTCCCTACTCCGCCGAACGGATTGGTCCCACCCAGCACGATAGCCAACACGGTCAGTAACAGATAAGAGTCGCCATATCCCATGCGTGCTGAGTTAAAACGCGACATCATAATCAGGCCGGCTAACACACATAACAGGCTGGAGATGGAGTAGATAGCAATCATCACGCGGTCAGTACGGATACCACTGAACCAGGTGGCGTTGATATTACTGCCGCACATATAGATAGTTTTACCTAGCCGTGTTTTACCTAATATCAGTGCCAACAGCAGTGAGGCGACGACAAAAATAATCATCGGGATAGGGATGCCCATCACCACCTCTGATCCCATGCTGCGAACAATGGGCGGCATACCACTGAGTGCGGCCCCTTTGGTCAGATAAACACCGATCCCGCTAATAATGGTCATGCTGCCCAATGTCACCAGAATCGGGTGCGCGCCGATGCGAGCGATCATCAGCCCGGTTAGCGTGCCGATAATGACGGCAATCAGCGCCGCCCCCAACAGGGCAATCACCAGCCACATCAATTGTGTCGCGGTGCTGGCATCCGCTGGAACATATTGAATAAGCAACCAGGCCATAAACAGGCCGGTGAGGTTAGCTGTGCCGATGATGGACAGATTTAGCCCGCCGCTGAGCATCGGCACAAACATGGCAAAGGTCAGCAGCCCTAACTCCGGCAATTGGAAAGCGATGCTCAAAAAGGTGTTCGTGGTAAAGAAGTGACCGGGCATAGCCAGACTGAAAGCCAGTGTTGCCAGACAGCAAATACTCAGTAAACCGGAGATGGTGCCGTCGATATGGAAAAACGTGTTCTTTTTCATAAAAAGCCCCTGTCAGACAAAGCCAACATCAGTTTCTTTGCGTTTCTTGTAATGGGTGACGCAAATGGCGGCGACGATCACCACGCCAATCACAATGTTGACGAAGTAACTGGAAACGCCGATCAGGTTGAGGCCATTTTTCAGAATACCAATGAGGAAGACGCCCATCAGTGTGCCAACCACCGAGCCGCGCCCACCGGACAAACTGGCACCCCCTAACACGGCTGCGGCCAGAACATCCAACTCGCCGCCCACCAGTGCACTTGGTACCACCTCACTCATTCGGTAGGTCTGCAACATGCCACCGATTGCTGCCGTTGCCCCTAAATAGCCATAGGCGAACAGATAAAGCAGTGACACGCGAATACCGATACGGCGCGCAGATTCAGGGCTACCGCCGACGGCATATAATTGACGACCAATATGAGTTTTATTCAGTAGCAGCCAGGTGAGTAGGGCAATAGCGAGCATAATGACCAGCGGCAAGCCAATTTGGTAACTCTCGCCATCAACGCTAAAGGGCAGAATGGATCGCTGGGTTATCCACCAGTCCGGCAAGTCATAAATACTGTGGCCGTTGGTTATCCACATCAGGATGCCAAACAGTACCGATTGCATACTGATGGTGATAATGATGGAAACGATATTTAGATAGTAAATCAGTATCGCATTAACGAAACCGAGCAACACGCCGATGGAGATAGCGATAACCAGGCACAATAGCGGGCTGGCAATCACGTCATTGAGTAGCAGTGATGCCACCACGTATTGCACCACCGAGGCCACGGCAGCAAAGGAAATATCGATACCGCCGGTCACCAGTACTACAAAAAGCCCGAGGGCAAAGACGCCGGTGACGGCATAGCTTTCCGTCAGATCCAGCAGGTTTTGAATGGACAGAAACTCACTGCTAAGCAGGGAGAACAGGGCCAGCATAATGACGATAACCCAGGCTAGCCACCCTTCAACGGATTGCGGTTTGAGTCTGCTGATATTAGGCATTGATGGCCTCCGCAAGCTGTTGCTCAGTCATTTGATTCGGGATCAATTCATTGACGATGCACCCCTGTTTCATATGCAGGATGCGATCACAGTTGTAATAGGCTTCTGGCACTTCGTCGGAGATAAGCAGTACCGAAATACCGACACCTGATAGGCGGTGAATTAGCTTGTAAATACTGTCTTTCGCACCGATATCGACGCCCACGGTAGGGGAGTCAAGAATCAGTACTTTCGGTTTGGTCAGAATCCATTTGGCCAGCACCACTTTTTGCTGATTACCGCCGGATAAGGTTGACAGTGGGTTATCGGGGTTGGTGACTTTAATGTCTAAATCTTTTACCCATTCCTGCACCAGCGCCGCTTTTTTCGTTTCATCAAGTAGGTAGAGCGGGGTGCGAATACGTTGCAATATTGACAGCATCATGTTGTCGGCGACCGATTGCGGTAGCACGGCGCCGAGTGTCAGGCGGTCTTCAGAGACGTAACCAATCCCCAGCTCGATGGCGCGGGTATTATCTTTGATGTGAACCGGTTTGCCATCAATAGCAATCTCGCCGCTATCAGGGTGGGTGATGCCAAATAGACTCAACGCCAGTTCTGTGCGCCCGGAACCGAGCAAGCCACAAAGCCCTAGCACCTCACCGCGATGCAGACTAAAGGAAATATTCTCAAACTGCCCTTTGCGGCTGAGCTTATCTAACTGCAATACCACTTTGCCCAGTTCGGCATTCGGTAATTTCTGCTCATGGGTAATGGTTAAACCGGTCATCAGCTCGGTAATCCGCCCCACGGAAAGAGTGCTTGCCGGCCAGGTTCCCACTTTCTCGCCATCACGAATGACGGTAATTCGGTCCGAAATCTCTTTCACTTCATCCAACCGGTGGCTGACAAACACCACGGTGATGTTCTTGTCGCGCAGGTAATTCACCGTGCGCAGCAACTGATTCACTTCTGTTCGGGTGAGAGACGCAGTTGGCTCATCCATAATCACCAAACGGGCATCAGCAACCAATGCGCGACAAATAGCAACCTGCTGACGTTGAGCAATAGGTAAGTTTTGTACCAGCGCATCGGGGTCGATGGTAAAGGCCAACTCTTGTAAAACCTGGCAAGCTTTCTGTTTGAGTTTGGTTTTGCTAAACCAACCGAAGTAACCTTTCAGGTTGTATTCGAAAGCAATGTTTTCCGCCACCGTCAGGTTAGGGAACAGCGACAAGTCTTGATAGATAACCTGCACCCCCAAATCGCGAGCGCGATCAGGGGTTAAACGCGGGTACGATTTATCGTCGATAATAATTTCACTACCGTCATCAGGGGCATACACACCACTGATGGTTTTTATCAGCGTACTTTTGCCACAGCCATTGGCCCCAGCTAAACAGTGCACTTCACCTTTATTCAACGTCAGAGTGATATTTTTGAGTGCCTGATGTCCGCCAAAGCTTTTTGATAGCTCTTTTAGCGTGATAAGCGGCACTCCTTTATCAGCATCAGAAATATTAGTCATAGTGCTGTTCCCCGGAAAACGGCCTCAATGCTGCAGGCCGAAATAAGCACCGAGCAGTGCCCGGCGCTGTTTTTTAGTTTGGATTGTGTTTACAGACCAAGTTTGACCAGACGCTTGGTGTTTTCTACATCCAGTTTTTCCGGGTTATCACTGAGGATGGTATTCCCCTTGGTTTTGATTTCACCCATATCGCCCAGTTTGACGCCGTCTTTAATTGGCTCGCCGTTCATCATGGCGGTGGCTACCTGCACGAATACCTTACCGGCCACCATTGGATTGGAAATATAACCGCCATCAATCGCACCTTTCTCTAACAGCTTGATACCTTGACCTGGAGTAAAGGTACCGAATACGCAGGTGGTGTCGTTTTTCTTACGTTTATCAATCGCGCGGCCAGCGCCAATCGGACCTTGTGAACCGAAGGACATAATACCTTTTAGATCTTTATGTTTAGAGAGCAAGTCATTGGCGGTACGCATGGAGTCATCCACCGACTCAGCAACGCCGAAACGGTCTTCAACCAGGAGCATTTTTGGATAATGTGCTTTTTGATAAGCAATCGCGGCATCGGCCCACTCATTCACCAGTGGCACAGTCAAACTACCGACAAACATGGCATATTTGCCTTCCTCATCCATGCATTGCGCCATATCTTTCATATGGTTAGCGCCCATGCTTTGGGTGTCTAATAGCTCAAAGTCCCAGTCGGCATTGATTTGGCCTGGTGATTCGTGAGTAATGACTTTAATGCCTGCTTCCTGCGCCCGTTTCAGCACTGGCTCCAGCACTTTGGCATCATTTGGCACCACACCAATCACATCGACTTTTTTGGCAATCAAGTCTTCAATAGCACGAACTTGCTCGGCGGGGTCTGCGGTGGTTGGCCCGACTTGCCAGGCATTGACGCCGAGAGCCTGACCTTCTGCTTTAATGCCCTGTTCCATCACATTGAACCAAGGAATACCCCCCACTTTAACCACTACTCCCATAGTGAATGGTTTATTGGCTTTTTGTGGCACTTTACTGTCATCCGCCCAAGCGGCATGGGAAGCAATTAATGTGGTTATTAAGCAGGGTAAGATTAACTTTTTCATTATTAAATCCTCTGAAAGAACAATTTTAGAAAGCATCAAGACGTCCTGCTTTGTATATATAAAGAGAGAAAACAAAGCAGCTTGGCTTATTCTTATTGTGTGACTGTTTCACTGGTGTTGACGCTATTATTCCGATGAATAATTTTGTTATTTATCTGATTCAATAATATTTAATTTTGGATTGTCACTGCGATAGTTTTGCGAACTTAATCTATTAGTAATAAGAATATCGACTTCATCTAACATGCATATTTTACAAAATGCATACTGGTCAAATTTACTAGAGTCGGCCAATAATATTTTTTGGCCCGAGACTTGTAACATAACTTGTTTTAACTTGGCGTTAATGTCGTTGCCATCACGCACCCCACTTTCCTGATTAATACCCTGGCAAGAGAAGAAAAAAGTATTGATCTGGAAATTGCGGATAGCATTCTCCGCCACCGGACCATGGAAGTCATCATGGCGGGCAGAATACTCACCGCCAATACCAATGATGCGCACTTTGTCACGGCAGGCCAGTGCCTGGATAATCTTCACTGAGTTGGTGACGACGGTAATCTCAATGTCTGGGATTTGGCGTGCCAGAAACCAGCAAGAGCTACTGTTATCCAGTAAAATACAGTCGCCTGGATGGATAAATTGTAATGCTGCTTTAGCAATTTTCATTTTAGTATCAGGGTGTTCCTCCGTACGTTTACGGAAGGATTCGGCCCGGTCAATAGCATTAAGGCTGTAGTGGGTCTCTTTAATATCAATGACGGAGAGATCAGGGCCATCCAGTGCCACCGCGCCACCAAAGCTACGGATCAGTTTTTGCTTTTTTTCCAGCACCGTCAGGTCACGGCGAATAGTTTCTTGCGAAACCTGGCATAATACCGATAACTCAGTTACCAGCGCCGAGCCTTGCTGCTGCACATGGCTACAGATGATTTTATAGCGTTCGGCTTGTAACATATTTACCTCAAAAATTGTCTTAGCGCTTAATGCTAAAAAGCACCCGTAGCACTCATGCTGCTATACCTGAAGTTGTTGGTATTGCAGGTAGCACGTCTGCGGCTTCAAATACGATGATGATATATTGGTATTTATCTGCTGTTTATACAGTGACTGAATTCAAGTATTGCTTTAAGGGGTGTTTTCCTCTGAGATTATGTGGTGAGAATCACATATATTAATATGTTATTCATTTAATTATCATAAATAATGTGATTCATGCCTCATGTTAAGGGCTTCTTTGCCTTACGAATGGTCAATACTGGTAATGAAAACACACATTCGGGCATGACAATAATGCCCGTTTGTGACCGAATTCAACCGATTCTTTTTGTTTGATGATTAACTCGCCTTTCATCCTCTTTAATTTAGCGATAAATAGAGTTAGGTTAGTTTGCAGCTAGATATTATTTTTGGGGATAGATAAAACCTGGGCTGAATAATAGATTTTGAATGACGGATTTAAGTTGGTTATTTTTAATTAACAGTTTTCTTATTTATTAAGCTAATTACCAATGATGGCTATTTATAGCGAGTTGCTTGTTTAATCACGGCCATTAAATAATCTAACGACATCATGTGCGTTATTGGTGATTGTTAATTGCCGTACTGAATATTATTTCATGAGGTAGCATCATGTTAGAACAGTTAAAACAACAGGTTTTTGACGCTAATTTAGCATTACCAAAATATAAACTCGTGACTTTTACCTGGGGTAATGTCAGCGGTATTGATCGTGAGCGCGGGTTGGTGGTAATTAAGCCCTCTGGTGTTGAATACGAGGCCATGAGTGTGAATGACATGGTGGTGGTGGATTTGGCAAGCGGTAAGGTGGTGGAGGGAAATAAAAAACCGTCTTCCGATACCGATACCCATCTGGTGCTATACCGGGCCTTTCCCGAAATAGGTGGTATTGTCCACACCCATTCTCGCCATGCCACCATTTGGGCGCAGGCGGGTAAGTCGCTCTCAGCATTAGGCACCACTCATGCTGATTATTTCTATGGCCCCATCCCATGCACCCGCCTTATGACTGATGCCGAAATTGCTGGCGACTATGAGTATGAAACCGGCAATGTCATTGTCGAAACCTTTGCCCATCAGGCGTTAAGTGCGGGGGAAATACCGGCGGTTTTGGTCAATGGTCATGGCCCGTTTGCCTGGGGTAGCAATGCGGCCAGTGCGGTGCATAACGCGGTAGTGCTGGAAGAAATTGCTTATATGAACCTGTTTACTCATCAACTTCGGCCTGCGGTGGCTAATATGCAGCAAACATTGTTGGATAAACACTATCTGCGCAAGCATGGCGCAAAAGCCTATTACGGTCAGTAAGGTGAATGGCAGCTTAGTGGCGTAGAGCAAGTCTGCGCCATCAGTTACTCTGCATCGACATTGGAGATGACCTGTTCTACATCATCCAGCGTCCCGATTTTTACCTCTCCCGTTCGGCACATTTTACTTTTGTCGATCAGTAAGATGGATTGGGTGGCCCGTTTTAACAGCATGGTCTTGAATTCGGCATTAAACGGGTTTGAATCCCATAAGGTGCCGTCGGCATCAATGCCTTCGCACGAGAAAATAAACAGATCAATTTCGATGGTTTTTAGCAGTGAAAAGAGTGCGGGGTTAACGTAGCAGGCATATTTACGCTGTAAGCGGCCACCGGCACTGATCAACTCAATATTTTGGTGTTTCACCAATTCCTGGCAAATCCGCACACTATTGGTAAACACCGTTATATCGATATCAGGCAGCTTTTTGGCTAAATACCAGCAGGTGGAACTGGCATCCAATGCGATCACCATGCCACTGTCAATCAGTGACAGGGCATGGTCGGCAATGCTGGCTTTGCTGGATAGGTGACTTTTTAGCCGGGTGGTGAAAGGATCGCCGCTGTCTTTGGTGGCACGCTTAATGCTTTTGGCGCGCCCGTGCTGGCGGATGATCAGCCCTTGCGCCTGTAACTCGTTCAAGTCACGGCGAATGGTCTCTTGGCTGACCTCAAGTAACTGAGCCAGATCTGCGGTTGTCAGCGTTTCATGCTGTTTGATATGTTGCAGGATTTTCTGGTGACGAGATGCTTTCATGATCCTCTCCGTCAGCAAAGCCATGTATACATTGATTGATATTAATATATTGGTTAATACCAACACATCGGTTAATACCAACAAAGAGTACATGGCTAAAGGGATGAGGTTACGTGATCACGGGTTTAAAAAACAGGCGTCACCCCCTTCTTTAATAGAATATTACCGTATTTGGCGGTCTCTCCGGTGATGACGATGGCATAGGCTTGCTGAGCGCGCTGATAAAACGCAAAACGATCAATACGTTCCACTGGCAACGCTTCCTGGCTACCAAACAGGGCATGTAAATAGCGTTTTTCAACCGCGGCATCAAGGGTGTCGCCTGCCACCGCGGCCATCATTACCAATGGTGGCGCGTAGCTGTCCAGTTCAAATAACGGAATAGTGGCCGCTAGCAATGTGCTAACAGATAAACCATCGGCATGAATCACCAACGGGCCACCGTTTTTTCCAATCGCGTGCGCTGGGAAATGGGCATCCGAAAAGATTATTTCATCACCGTGCCCCATCTCTGCCAGCGTTTTTAGCAGTTGTGGTGACAGTAATGGCGAAATGGTTTTAAGCATGAATGGCTCCTTCAGTAATGGGATATGGGCTGTCGCTCAGTGCCTGATAAAGCGGTTGTTGCTCGCCTGGCTGATAGTATTGATAGCGGTAATTGACCTGCTCCCGCGCTTGTTCAGCACTGCGGTAATAGCCAGTGGCACTCCAGACAAACAACGCCGCCCCCAGAACCGTGGTTTCAGCTTCATCAATTACTTTGATGGGCAGATTGAGCACATCGGCTTTGATCTGGTTCCACAAGGTATTACGGCTACCACCACCAACCAGCAGCAGTTCGCGGGTACGGAATTCACCAATCTCTTCGAGTAATGACAGATTGCTTTTTAACTGCCAGGTAAGGCTTTCCAACGCAGAACGGTAAAAATGCCCGCGCCGCGCCGCCAGCGAGACCCCTTGCCAGCCGCCCGATTGATGATGCTGAGCACTGCCCAGTAGGTTGCAATTCATACGTATGCCGTTTGCCCCGGGTACGATAGCCTCAGCTTCACTAATCATTTGCTGGTAGACCTCGGCACTGGCTTCGTTATGCCAATACAACTGCCGCACCCATTCCAGTACCCCTGAAGCTAGCCATTGCAAACCTGGGTTAAACAACCTTGGGCAGCTATCAAGTTCACAAGTGGAACCGGCAAATTGTGGCAATAGTGTCGTATTCACTTTTGGGGTCCGAACCATCAGGATTTCCCAGGTACCGGATGACAGTACCGGTTGATCCAAATCAGCACCCGAACCAAATAGTGCAAACTGAGTATCGTGACCGGCTGATATCACCGACAAACCCGCGGGTAACCCTAACTCAGCGGCGATATCTGGCAGTAGCTGACCAATGATTTCACCGGCGGCCACCATCGGTGGGAATAAATCAGCGTGAATACCGATCTTTTGTAAAATCGTGCTGCTGAATTGCTCACGTTTGACATCCAACAGTTGGCTGGTGCCAGCCATGGTGCGGTCGGTGGTAAATTCCCCGGTGAGGCGATGGTTGATTAAAGATGAAATAAACAGCCAGGCATGGGCTTGTTCAACTAAATCGGGTCGATTTTCCTGTAGCCAAATCAACTTGTATAAGGTGTTAAAACTGAACTGACCGATACCGGATATTTGTTGTAACTTTTCTGCAGACATATAGCGGGAGATACTCTCCATCACCGCCACGGTACGTGGGCATTTCCAACTGATAATGGGGTACAGCATTTTGCCGTTGGCATCCACCAATGCACCGTCTACGCCGAAGGTAGTAACAGTCATGCCATGGATCTTATCCTGATGAATCTGTGGCAGTAATTGGCGGCAACACTGAGCGAAACTGTGCAAGATGCCATCGAGCGGCCACAACTGCCATTGCGGATTAGCCGGATCGGGTTGGCTGTGGTTCGGCATCACAGCTTTCGCCACCACCACACCTTGAGGATCGACTGCGATCGCCCGGATATTAGTTGCGCCGCAATCTAAAACAATGACCACATCGCGCTTCATAAATGCTCCTGTTACTGCTGTTAGGCAGAAAATGTCTTGCCACGGGGGCGGATAACGCGGAACGAAGGGAATATGGGGCGTCGAGGCGGTAACGACGTGAGCCGCTAAATCCTCGGGGCACGATAAACCCTTCGTTCACCTTGCTGACAGCAAGGGTTGTTTTATGACTCAGGTAAGGAGTGCTCCACACCTGAGACCCTGCTCAAACATCACATTATCTTTTGTATAGTGGGCCGTAATTTTGGCAGGCACGGTAATCCTGCCCTTCGATATCCATACCGTGCGCGCCCCACGCAGTTGGCCGGTAAACACTCTCTTCTTCGACGTTATGCATGCATACCGGGATGCGTAACATCGAGGCGAGTGTAATCAGGTCCGCCCCGACATGGCCGATGGTCAGCACGCCATGGTTAGCTCCCCAGTTCGCCATTACCGAATAAACATCGCTGAATGGCCCTTTGCCGGTCAGGCGTGGAGCAAACCAGGTGGTTGGCCAACTTGAATCGGTTCGCTTGTCCAGGGTGTCGTGAACGGATTTCGGTAATTCGACACTCCAGCCCTCGGCAATTTGCAAGACCGGCCCGACGCCTTTAATCAGATTGATACGGCTCATGGTGAAGGGCACCCCACCACGGGTCAGGAAACGCGAAGAGAAGCCACCGCCACGGAAGTATTCATGGATAGCAGGGCACCATTCGGTTGCCGCCAGACAAGCATCGGCTTCTTGCTGGCTTACTTGCCAGTGCGGTTTGATGGTCGGTTTACCTTGCGCATCGTTTTGGCGGCAAGTGCCGTCCAACGCGGCAGAGCCGGAGTTAATCAGATGGATAATGCCGTGTTCGGCAACCCCCTCCAGTTGGTGGCCGGTAACCCGCTGTACCGCTTCCGGTGACCAGTAGGTACGGACATCCGCAAAGATCTGCGCGGTGCCGGTCAGGGTATGGCCAAATAGCATCGCCACGCCGTTCAAACTGTCGTTTTCGGTGGCGACAACCATCGGTTCGCGCACGCCGTTCCAGTCGAACGAACTATTCAGCAAGGCTTCAGCGGTATCGCCATTTGGATATTGATCGGTCCAGTGGCGCTGACCCTGGAAACCGGCAGCAATAGCGTTATAGCCTAAGGCTTCTTCACCAAAACCTTTCGTTGCCAGTGTTGGATTACCTTGCATCATGTCGCGGATACATAACGCCATTTGCAGGCTTTCACGCAGTACCGCGCGGCTGCTTTCCGGTGAACGGCGGTATTGTTCTGCGTTTTTATCCGGTCCGTATTTGAAGTTTTTATCTGCCCATGACAACGCCAGTTCTAGCTCTTGCTCGTCATAGATTTTTTGATCAATGCGGCGGCGCAACTCTGTCATATCGACCGCTTGCACTTTCATTCCTAACCAGGATTCAAAGAAGTTATGGTCAACAATGGAGCCGGCAATCCCCATGGATACCCCACCGAGAGAGAGGTAACTTTTGCCCTTTAAGCTGGCAACGGCTAAACCTGCGCGAGTAAAGCGCAGCAGTTTTTCCTGCACATCGGCAGGGATGCGGGTGTCATTAGCATCCTGCACGTCATGGCCGTAAATGGAGAAGGCTGGCAATCCTTTTTGATTGTGCGCCGCCAGTGCTGCTGCCAGATAGACCGCGCCAGGGCGTTCGGTACCATTAAAGCCCCAAATAGCTTTCGGGCGGAACGGGTCCATATCAATGGTTTCGCTGCCGTAGCACCAACAAGGTGTCACCGTGATGGTTAGGCCAATATTCTGTGCGCTGAATTTATCGTCACAGGCGGCGGATTCTGCCATTCCGGCAATGCAGGTATCAGCAATGACACATTCAACGGGCGTGCCGCAAGGATGGCGTACCACCTCTTGCAGAAACTCTGCGGTGGCACGGGCCATTTTCATGGTTTGCTCTTCCAACGATTCACGCACACCCATTCTGCGTCCATCAATGACTGGGCGAATGCCAATTTTAGGTAATTGAATTGTCTTTTTCATTATTAGTCCTTGTGTTCAGTAGCAAAAATTTAATGTTAATTTGTCCGTTACCCGTATTATTAATTAACAGGAACTGTTTTGTACTTGGCGAAAATAAATATAATGGCAAAACATAAAGCAGGAATAATTTCAGCCGTAGGTATATTCCCTGCCGCATCGCTAACTAATCCCATGATCGGGGTGACGATACCACCACCGACAATGGTCATAACAATAATAGATGCGCCATATTTAGTGTCTTGATTTAGATTCTTAATGCCTAATGAGAATATGGTTGGGTATTGGATTGACATAAACATACTGCACAGGGTAAGTGCTAATAATCCAATGTGTCCGCCGAAGGCCGCAGAGATAATACATAACAACATAGAGATAAATGCATAAGCCGCTAAAACTTTCTCTGGTGCGAAACGAGTAATTAACCAGGTTCCACTGAATCGACCGATAAAGAAACATACCATAGTGGCCGTTAAATAATTAGCCGCATATCCCGGTGTGATATTCGGTAACTCTTCAATGGCATAACGAATTAAATAGCTCCAACATGCGGTTTGTGCGCCGACATAACAGAACTGTGCTAATACCGCCCAGCGCCAATGTGTTATCTTTAATAACCGTGGTAGTGATGCAAAGAAAGAACCGTTATGCGAATCATCCGATTCACTTTTTATTGCCGGGAAACGAGTGATTAAAATTAATAGCGCAACAAAAATAACCACCGCAACAATAATCAGATAGGGTAATTGAACAGCTTTTACTAAACTATGATGATAGCTATTCAAATCCTCAGCAGACAATTTATCCAGCACTTCCTGTGTTTGGTGGGGCACATTGGAGAGTATTAAACTTTGGCCGAACACTACCGCAATAATGGCCCCGAAAGAGTTAAAGGTCTGTGCCAAGTTAATACGGAAGTGACCGGTTTTTTCTGGCCCCAATACAGTGACAAAAGGATTGGCAGCCGTTTCAAGGCAACCTAAACCGGCAGCGATAATAAATAATCCGATTAAAAACAAGGTGTAATTCATCGTTTCGGCCGCAGGCCAGAACAATGCCGCCCCGAAGGCATAGAACAGTAATCCAGTAATAATCCCCGCCTTATAGCTAAACCTTTTCATCAATATCCCGGCAGGTATTGGGATTAAGAAGTAGCCAAAATAGAAGGAGGATTGAATCAGCCCTGCTTGAAAGTTGGTCAGGGTGAAAGCCTGTTGAAATTGAGGTAATAAAATATCATTTAGGTTGTTTGCTACTGCCCAAAGGAAGAACAGTGAACACAGTAATGCGAAAGGAATCAGATACCTTTTTTTATTTTCTGCCTCGTCACTTACCGAGGCGGAAATTTTAGTGCTATCTGTTTGTATTAAAATATTTCCCATGATGCCCTCGTCAGATACTTCACTAGTCCGAAAGTTTGTAATGTTCGACGGAATTATTTTTGTTTAATGAGTGATACTTTCTCTGGCGAGCCACAACTGCCTGAGTGACAAATTTAAATATCCTCATTGCGATAAGTCCCGTTCTTTATAAGGTAAAAATCGCTAAAAAGTATGAGCTGAATCACATTGGTAACTCAATGCTGATATTTTGTGATGATAGTCACTTTAAATAAAAACATTTCATGACCGTTTGAAATGAATTGTGTTTCAAACACACATAGGTAATGACCGATTTTTCTATTTCTGTCACAAACGGTCAGTTATCGAGAAATATCCCGGCATTTAATCATTCAGCGTCACTTGACCGTTTGCCCATATTGTTTTTTCAAACGGACATTTAATGAAAATAAATAAGATCTAAATTACGATGAAGTCATGAATAGTCATGACATGGCTCACATTTTGGTGTGCTTTATTTTTCAGTTGAATTAAATGAGCGAAAGATATATCCACAGTTGTTAACGCTTATTCGCCTACATCCATTATTCAATGCATTTTTATATTTAGGTATTTGCATCTTAAGAGAGGAACAAATGAAGAGAGAAGCACTGGCGCGCGATATTATCAATACTTGCCTGGAAATGACCCGTTTAGGGTTGAATCAAGGGACTGCTGGCAATGTTAGTGTGCGTTACCAGGATGGATTTTTGATTACGCCCTCCGGTATTGCCTACGACAAACTGACGGAGTCGCATATTGTTTATATCGATGCCAGCGGCCACCATGAGCCTGGCAAAGTCCCTTCCAGTGAGTGGCGTTTTCATCAGGCGGTTTATCATACTCGGGCAGACGCCAATGCGGTGGTACACAACCACTCAGTCCATTGCACCGCAGTATCGATTCTTAACCGCCCGATCCCGGCGATTCATTACATGATTGCCGCTGCCGGTGGCGATGATATCCCCTGTGCGCCCTACGCCACTTTTGGTACCAAAGCGCTGTCTGAACATGTCGCCGTGGCGATGAAGCACCGCAAGGCCACGCTGTTGCAGCACCATGGCCTGATTGCTTGTGAGGAGAATTTGGCCAAAGCGTTGTGGCTTGCTCATGAAGTTGAGGTGTTGGCAACACTGCTGCTGGCTATCTTGCCGATTGTCGATGAGGTGCCGGTGTTATCCAAAGAAGAGATCAGCGTGGTACTGGAGAAATTCAAAACCTACGGTTTACGGGTTGAAGATTAGCGTGCGGGTTAAAATACCGAGAGGAATCAGTCATGAACAGAATGATTTTAAACGAAATGGCGTGGTTTGGGCGCGGTTCACTGGATGCGCTCACCGATGAAGTGACACGGCGGGGATATAAAAAGGCGTTAGTGGTCACCGACAAAATACTGATGGAGTGCGGTGTTGCGGCTTGCCTAATCAGCCGCTTGCAACAGGCCGGTCTGGATTTTGCTGTCTTTGATGCGGTAACGCCCAACCCGACAATCGCCATCGTACAACAAGGTGTGGCTGTTTTTCGCCAAAGCGAGGCGGATTATCTCATCGCGCTGGGCGGCGGTTCGCCACAAGATACCAGCAAGGCCATCGGCATTATTATCAATAATCCTGAGTTTGCTGATGTGCGCAGTTTGGAAGGGGTGGCTGACACCCGCAACGTTTGTGTACCTATTCTGGCCATTCCAACCACCGCCGGTACTGCGGCAGAAGTGACCATTAACTATGTAATTACTGATGAAGAGCGGCGGCGCAAATTTGTTTGCGTCGATCCTCATGCTATTCCGGCAGTGGCATTTATTGATGCTGACATGATGGACAGTATGCCAGCGGCCCTGAAAGCCGCGACCGGAGTTGATGCGTTGACCCACGCCATCGAAGGTTATCTGACTAAAGGGGCTTGGGAACTGACGGATGCTTTGCATCTTAAAGCCATTGAAGTCATCAGTCGTTCATTGCGGGCTTCCGTGCAAGGTGATGCCGCCGCCACCGAAGATATGGCTCTTGGGCAGTATATCGCTGGAATGGGGTTCTCAAACGTAGGGCTGGGGTTGGTTCATGGTATGGCACACCCTCTGGGGGCGTTTTACAACATGCCACACGGTGTCGCCAACGCCATTTTACTGCCTTATATCATGCGTTATAACGCCGCTTATACCGGTGAACGCTTGCGTCAAATCGCGATGGCGATGGGCCTCGACAATGCCCTGAGTGGGTCATTGGCACAGGTTCGTGAGCAAACCATTCAGGCAGTAATTGAATTGAACCGTGATATTGGCATTCCGTCATCCCTGAGTGCGGTGGGTTTGCTGGCTGATGATATTCCCGCGCTGGCAGCAGCAGCCTTCGCGGATGTATGTACCGGCGGGAACCCGCGTGAAGCGTCGATTGATGAAATTATGGCGCTGTATCATCAGGCTTGTTAAACCGAACGGTTATTTGTCACAGATTCATCATAAAGCAGTGAGGAGAAGGCAATCCCCACTGCTTTATTGATACCAGACAACACCCGCACTCCCCATAAGAGGTAGGCTCATAACTGCGGGGAGAACTGTTTATCATCCTAACTATAATAACTGCTGTAGCTGGGCCACTGCGCTCTCATTCATGACACAACCTCTCCCGCAGAATTACTCATTTTTTTGAATTAATCGGATTTCATCTATCACGGATGTTGTCCATTTTCTGGAATGCAACCAAGTGGGAATCTTATGAAAGAGACCAACGAATCCCGGCTATTAACGGCAGAAGTCACGCGCCGAAAACTGGTCCAAACGACGCTTATCGGCAGTCTTGCCATGGCAACCGGGGCCTTTTCGCTCCCGTTCTCCCGCGCCGCCCGTGCGGTGCAATCGGCAATAAATCCGCTCAATGATGACAAAGTGATCTGGAGTGCTTGTACTGTCAACTGCGGTAGCCGCTGCCCGCTACGTATGCATGTCGTTGATGGCGAAATCAAATATGTCGAAACCGACAACACTGGCAATGATGATTTTGATGGCTTGCATCAGGTGCGTGCCTGTTTGCGTGGCCGCTCCATGCGCCGCCGGGTATACAACCCTGACCGTCTGAAATACCCAATGAAGCGTATTGGCGCGCGTGGGGAAGGCAAATTCAAGCGCATCTCATGGGAAGAGGCATTCGACACCCTTGCGGGCAGCATGCAAAGTATCATTAAGGAATATGGTAACGAAGCTATCTATCTGAATTACGGCACCGGCACCTTAGGTGGCACCATGACCCGCTCATGGCCACCGGGATCGACGCTATTGGCGCGGCTGATGAATTGCTGTGGTGGCTACCTTAATCATTATGGTGACTACAGTACTGCGCAAATCGCTGCTGGCCTGAATTACACTTATGGTGGCTGGGCTGATGGTAACAGCCCGTCCGATATCGAAAACAGCAAGCTGGTGGTGCTGTTTGGTAACAATCCGGCTGAAACGCGCATGAGTGGTGGTGGGGTCACCTACTATCTGGAGCAAGCGCGGGAGAAATCCGATGCCAAGATGATAGTGATTGATCCACGCTATACCGATACCGCAGCAGGTCGGGAAGATGAATGGATCCCGCTGCGGCCCGGTACCGATGCGGCACTGGCATCGGCCTTGGCCTATGTGATGATTAGCGAGAATCTGGTCGATCAGCCGTTCCTCGATAAATATTGTGTCGGTTATGATGAGAAAACCTTGCCGGCAGATGCGCCAAAAAATAGCCACTACAAAGCCTATATTTTAGGGCAGGGTGCAGATGAAACCGCCAAAACACCACAATGGGCGCAAGCCATCACCGGTGTTCCAGCCGCAAGAATCATTAAACTGGGGCGTGAAATAGGGTCGGTGAAACCGGCTTATATTGCGCAAGGGTGGGGGCCGCAGCGCCATTCCAACGGCGAAAATACCAGTCGGGCCATTGCCATGTTGGCTATCCTGACGGGGAACGTTGGCATTAATGGCGGTAATTCAGGTGCCCGCGAAGGCTCTTACGGTTTGCCGTTTGTCCGCATGCCAACACTGGAAAACCCAGTTAAAACCAGTATCTCGATGTTCCTGTGGACTGACGCGATTGAGCGCGGGCCAGAAATGACCGCTACCCGTGATGGTGTGCGCGGTAAAGATAAGCTGGATGTACCGATCAAGTTTATCTGGAATTACGCCAGTAACTGTTTGATTAATCAGCATTCAGAAATCAACCGTACCCACGACATTCTGCAAGATGATAAAAAATGTGAAATGGTGGTGGTTATCGATAATCACATGACCTCGTCAGCCAAATACGCCGATATCATCCTGCCTGACTGTACCGCCTCTGAGCAGATGGACTTCTGCCTTGACGCTTCCAGCGGCAATATGGCGTATGTGATTTTTGCCGATCAAGTCATCAAACCGCGTTTTGAATGCAAAAATATCTATGAAATGACCACTGAACTGGCAAAACGCATGGGGGTGGAGCAGCAATTTACCGAAGGGCGCACGCAAGAAGAGTGGTTGCGTCATCTCTACCAACAATCGCAACAGGCCATTCCTGAACTGCCTTCTTTTGAGGCGTTCCGCGAACAGGGTATCTTTAAAAAACGCGATCCGGCGGGGCATCATGTTGCCTATAAAGCGTTCCGCGCAGACCCTATTGCCAATCCGTTAACCACACCATCGGGAAAAATTGAGATTTACTCTGCCGAACTGGCACAAATTGCCGCCACGTGGGAACTGCAACAAGACGATGTTATCGATCCGCTGCCGGTCTATGCCGCAGGTTTTGAAAGCTACGATGACCCGCTCAATCAGCAGTATCCATTACAGTTAACGGGTTTCCACTACAAAGCCAGAACCCACTCCACCTACGGCAACGTCGATGTTTTAAAAGCGTCCTGCCGTCAGGAGATGTGGATTAACCCAATGGATGCCCGCGAGCGTGAGATCAAAAATGGCGATATGGTGCGTATTTTCAATGGCCGAGGCGAAGTTCAGATTAACGCCAAAGTCACGCCGCGCATGATGCCGGGGGTTGTGGCACTGGGTGAGGGGGCATGGTATAGCCCAGATGAGAAACGCATTGATCGCGCGGGCAGTATTAACGTATTGACCACTCAGCGGCCTTCTCCGTTGGCGAAAGGGAATCCATCCCATACCAACCTCGTTCAAGTTACCAAGGCATAAGGAGCTGACTGATGACAACGCAATATGGTTTTTACATCGACTCCAGCCGTTGCACTGGGTGCAAAACTTGCGAGTTGGCTTGCAAGGATTTCAAAAACTTGTCTACCGATGTCAGCTTCCGGCGTATCTACGAATATGCCGGTGGGGATTGGCAGCAAGATAACGGCGCATGGCACCAAAATGTGTTCGCTTACTATCTCTCTATCGCCTGTAATCACTGTAGTGATCCCGCCTGTACCAAAGTATGTCCGAGTGGCGCAATGCATAAGCGTGATGATGGTTTCGTTGTGGTAAACGAAGACATTTGCATCGGTTGCCGCTATTGCCATATGGCATGCCCATACGGTGCGCCGCAATATGACGAAGCAAAAGGGCATATGACCAAGTGTGACGGCTGCTATGAAAGAGTCGCTGCCGGTAAGAAACCGATTTGTGTCGATTCTTGCCCACTGCGCGCACTGGATATGGCCCCTATTGATGAATTACGCGAGAAATACGGTGATTTGGCCGAAGTCGCACCATTGCCAGCAGCCCATTTCACGCTGCCGAATATCGTAGTGAAACCTAATGCCAACAGCCGTCCGGTCAGAGATACCACCGGTCATCTGGCAAATCCGAAGGAGGTATAATATGGGCATGGGATTGCATGAATGGCCACTAATGGTCTTTACGGTACTGGGGCAGTGCGTGGTCGGCGGCTTTATAGTGCTGGGGCTGGCGCTGATATTCGGTGGTTTGAGTCACGGGCAGCAACAGCGAATTCACCGCAGCATGTTGGTACTGTGGGTGCTGATGGCACTGGCTTTTATCGCCTCGACACTGCATTTAGGCTCGCCAATGCGAGCATTCAATTCATTAAGCCGCATTGGCGAGTCGGCGCTCAGTAATGAAATAGCCGCCGGTTCACTGTTCTTTGCGGTGGCAGGTTTTTACTGGTTGTTGGCCGTATTGGGTAAAATGCCAGCGGTACTCGGCAAAGTCTGGCTAGTGGTCGCCATGGTGCTGGGCGTGGTATTTGTCTATGCCATGTGTCGAGTCTATTCCATTGATACTGTTCCTACTTGGGACAACCTCTATACTCCGCTAGGTTTTGTTCTTACCACCTTGATTGGCGGCCCGATGTTGGGTTATTTGTTGTTACAACTGGCCGGGATTAATGGGCGAATGATGCTGCAACTACCGATGATCAGTGTATTGGCACTGATTATCAGTATTGCCAGTGTCATTATGCAGGCGGCCAGTTTGTCGACGATTTACAGCTCGGTACAGCAAGCTTCAGAGCTTATTCCCCACTATGGCACACTGATGGTATGGCGTTTGGTGCTACTGGTTCTGGGGCTGGGTTGCTGGATTTGTCCGTTAATCAGAGGCCGCACACCGACGACGCTCGGCATGGTCTTCGCTATGCTGCTTATCTTTGCGGGTGAGCTAATTGGCCGTGGCGTGTTTTACGGGTTGCATATGACAGTCGGAATGGCAATCGGCGGTTAAATATAGCCTGATGGCGACTGAGCAAAGCCCATGCTGGGTTTACGCCCAACGTGGCTTTGTTCGCAATGCTTCACCCGTTTGATGGCGAATTGATCGCGCTCCTGAGGTAACAAAATGGTTGAAAACAATATGACTTATCAACAAATTGCGCTGACTGGCCACGTATTGGGTGCGCTGTTTTATTGTGAACCGGACAGTCCGGCGTGCGGTGATATTGTGGCGCAACTCAGCAGCGATGAGTGGGTAGCCCAGTGGCCTTATGGCCTGGAAACTCAACTAATGCCCATTGCCGCTTTATTGGCGCAAGACAAGTCAGATGAAACCCTGGAAGAGGCTTGGCAGCGGCTGTTTATTGGCCCATATGCACTGCCCGCTCCCCCGTGGGGATCGGTTTATCTGGATAAAGAAAATGTCCTGTTTGGCGACTCGACGCTCAAACTGCGTGATTGGATGGCGCAGCAGCAAGTGGAGGTGACACTGGAGCAGCAAGAGCCAGAGGATCATTTCGGCTTATTGCTGATGATGGCCGCCTGGCTGGCAGAACATCAACCAGCGGATTTACCGGTTTTACTGGCAGAGCACCTGTTGCCGTGGGGGTATCGTTACCTCGCCTTGCTGCAATCTGATGCCGGACACCCGTTTTATCAGGGGCTAGCTGAGTTAACGACCCTGACATTGACCCACTGGCAACACGAATTACAGGTGACGCCTGCGGTGATTGAGTTATATCGCTGAGTATTAAGAAAATATAGCCTTGTTATTAATATAGATATTATTTTCAGTATATTAACACTGGCTTTCTTTGGTCCAGTCTTCTATTAGGAGGGCTGTAGCCATTGAAAAAGCTTTGTCGTTTGTCACCAAAATGGCTCCAAGGCTGAGTGCATGGGCTGCAATTAATTGATCTAGAGCTCCCATGATATGTCCCTTTTTTTCCATTTTTGCACGTAGTTTGCCATAGCATTCTGCAGCTTCGCTATCCCACGCTTGCAGGGTTACCGAGTCCAGAAAGGCTGCTACCATCGTTTTTAGCGCTTTGTTTTGACGTTTTGCTACTCCGTAGAGCAATTCAGCTTCTGTAATACTGGAAATACAGACATCAGAAGGTTTCACGTGCTGTATGCTGAGCAAAACATTAGGATGACGTCGAAATAAATGGCTCACTGTATTGGTATCAAGCATATACATGGCGCTACTTTATCCCGTCGAATGGGTCACGGTTTGCTGTACCTTGCTGACGTTCATTGATACTCAAGAAATCAGCAGGTACGCGTGTTTTATTGATTAACTGAAGCAGTTGGCTCCAGTCATCCGGTTTAGCTGGTTGCTTCGATAAGATTATATTTCCATTTTCGTCACGGCGAATATAGACTTGATCAGTATCAAACTCGAACTCAACGGGTAACCTAACTGCCTGATTTCTACCATTTTTAAATAACTTCGCAACTCTATCCATCATTTACTCCTTGTTTCTTGGCCTATGCCTTAGCATATGCTCGTTTTTGTTCTGTGCCAAGGGCTAAATTGCTTTTCCCTAATATGTAATTTCTCACTTATCTTTTAACTCTCTTTTTGACTAATTTGTGACCGGCTTCTACTTTCCTTGCACTCACATTGGACAAGCTGCGGGGCGTTTGTATTATTACATTGAATATAAATTTAATGGTGAATATATATTCAATGCGGAGAAAAATAATGAAAAATACCCTACTGAAATCCTGTCTTACCGCAGCATTGATCTCAATGGCGGGTGTTGCTGGTGCCGCCAGTAACGGCCTGATCGCCATTATCACCCCATCCCACGATAACCCGTTCTTTAAAGCGGAGGCAGAAGGTGCTAAAGCCAAAGCGACGGAACTGGGATACACCGTACTGGTGGCTTCCCATGATGATGATGTGAACAAACAAAACCAACTGCTGGAAACTGCCATCGCTCGTAAGGCTAAAGCGATCATTCTGGATAACGCCGGATCAGATGCCACTATCGGGCCATTGAAAAAAGCCAAAGCGGCCGGTATTCCGACTTTCCTGATTGACCGTGAAATCAATGAAACCGGAATCGCAGTATCGCAAATTGTGTCGAACAATTATCAGGGTGCGCAACTCGGCGCTGAGAAATTCGTTACGTTGATGGGTGGCAAAGGCAAATATGTTGAATTGCTCGGCCGTGAGTCCGATACCAACGCTCATGTTCGTTCACAGGGTTATCACGACGTGATTGACGAACATAGCGACATGAAGATGGTTGCCCAACAGACTGCAAACTGGAGCCAGACTGAAGCGTTCAACCGTATGGAGTCCATTTTGCAGGCTAACCCAGATATCACTGGGGTAATTTCCGGTAACGACACCATGGCACTTGGTGCAGAAGCTGCATTAAAAGCAGCAGGCCGCAATGATGTCATCGTCGTCGGCTTTGACGGCAGTGACTATGTTCGCGACTCCATCATCAACAAAGGCAATATCAAAGCCACTGTATTACAGCCGGGTTGGGCACAAGCTCAGATGGCGGTGGTGCAGGCTGATAAATATCTGAAAACCGGCAAAACCGGGTTGGAAGAAAAGCAACTGATGGATTGCGTATTGATTGATGAAAACAATGCCAAGAATCTGAATGTCTTTGCACTGAAACAATAATCGCGACTGAAACACCCATCTTATAATCACCGGTTATTAAAACCATGGTTTAAGAATGAGGGGCGTAATCGCCCCTCCTGACAGGAGGCAGTATGTGGTTCAGTGCCTTATCGAAAGCAGGCGGTTTGTTGGTTATCAGTACGGTGCTGGTGGCTTGTACCGTGGTTGATTTGGATGAAAACGGTAAACCGATTCTGCCAGTCGATCCTAACGCGGTGGTCAGTGACTATAACCAGCCACCGGACAAAGTCGCCTCCACCATTTGGGTGAGTAAAGTTATGCCGTTTGCCAATAGCAATGCGCTCAGTTGGCAGCAGGTAAAGCAGCAACAAAGTCAGCCAGCAGCAGGGAAAAATAGCCAAAGTCGTTTTGTTCGTTTTAACGGCAAAGTGATGGCGGTAGACACAGAAGGGCGGGAAGGGTTGATTCGTTTGGCCATTGACGGTGATGAACAAGTGCTGCAAGTGGGGCCAATCGTCAAAGGTAATGCCATTCGTGATGCATCAACGTTTATCCGCTTCGAAGATTTTAAAAATCAGGTGCAATACGCCCAGCTCTCTAAAGCATTAAGCAAGCGTGCTTTGCAGGATGTGGCAAAACCCGATGCCAGTTGGGTCGGGCAGCAAGTCGAGGTATTGGCAGCGGTGACACTCACCCCTACCGGTCTGAGCAATGGTGTGCCGCTCAGTTTGAATAAGGAGAGCCACTAATGGATCACAGACCTGACATCGTCATGCGTGCTGAGGACATTTCAATGCGTTTTCCTGGCACATTGGCGCTAGATGCCGTCAGTTATAACGTTTATCGCGGCAAAGTGAATGTGATTATCGGCGAAAATGGCGCCGGAAAATCTACCTTAATGAAGATCTTGGCTGGGGTACAGCAACAAACATCCGGCCAAATCTACCTGAATGGTAATGCGGTGAGTATTGCCAATACTCGTGAGGCTGCGGCGCTGGGTATTGGCATGGTTCATCAGGAGCTGAACCTGTCGGAAAACCTCAATGTTGCGGAAAACATCTTTCTGGGGCGTGAGATTCAGCAAGGCTTGAAACCCATTAATCAGGCAGCGCAGGAGCTGATTGCTGAACAGTTAATGGTGCGTCTTGATCAGGTTATTTCGCCGAAAGAAATGGTATCAAACCTGAAAGTAGGCCAACAGCAATTGATTGAAATCGCCAAAGCACTGGCAGAACAGGCGGATATTCTGATTCTGGATGAGCCGACGTCGGCGTTGAGTAAAACCGAAGTTGATATCCTGTTTCGGGTTATTCGCGAACTGACGCGACAGGGTGTTTCCATCGTCTACATCTCACATCGTTTGGAAGAGTTGATGGCGATTGGTGACTACATCACTATTTTGCGTGATGGCCGTTTTCAGGCTGAAGCTGCGGTAAAAGATATTGATGTACCGTGGATTGTCCGTGAAATGCTGGGCAGTGACCCGGTTTCCAGTTTTCTTCACCCGGACCGTACATTTGGTGCGCCGATGATGGAGGTTGATAACGTCACGTTAATCAATGAATCCGGCAACACGGTAGTGAATCAGGTCTCATTGCAAGTGCGGGCGGGTGAAATTGTCGGCATCTATGGGTTGATGGGGGCAGGTCGTACCGAATTGTTTGAATGTCTGCTGGGCACGCAGCAGAGCTACCTTGGCACTATCCGGCTCAATGGCACGTCGATTAATGCCAAGACCTCAACCGCAGAGCGCATTCGTCTGGGAATGAGTCTGGTACCGGAAGACCGTAAAAAAACCGGTATTTTCCCTGTGTCATCGGTGGCCAATAACCTGACCATTTCCAGCTTATGGCGTCGGTTAAAACACAGCTTCACTATCTGGCAAGAGAGTGAGTCACAAGTGGTGGCATCGGTTATCGGGGATTTGTCGATCAAAGTCTCTTCACCGGAAGTAGAGATTCAGGCTCTCAGTGGCGGTAATCAGCAAAAGGTGGTGATAGGGCGCTCATTACTGACCAGTCCAAACATTTTGCTGTTGGATGAGCCAACGCGAGGCATTGATGTCGGTGCGAAAGCTGATGTGTTTGAAATGATGGTGAAACTCTCTGAGCAGGGGATTGGTATTTTGTTCTCAACCTCTGATCTGAAAGAGATCATGGCGGTATCTGACCGCATACTGGTGATGTCGAATGGCAAGCTGACCGCGAACTTATCCCGTCAGTCGGCCAGTGAATCGGCATTGGTTACGGCAAGTGCACAAGGGTTCGAATGATGAAAGCAACAACTGGCACTGCGTTGGCGAGTCACCGGCCCGGTGGCGCGTCGTGGTCACGGGAAAATATGCTGCTGCTTCTGCTCAAGATGCGCACCTTTATTGCCCTGTTTTTGATTCTTGGTTTCTTCTCCGTGATGGTACCGGGCTTTCTGGCGACAGGCAGCTTGATAATTATGGTGAAGCATATCGCGATCAATGCCTTCCTCGCACTGGGCATCACGTTTGTCATTATCACCGCAGGGATTGACCTCTCTATCGGGGCCACCTTGGGGTTGTGCGGCATGATTGCGGGCTGGATGATCACCCAAGGTATTGTATTACCGATGTTTGGTATTGCCATTTTCCCCAGTGTTTGGGTGGTGGTCCCGGTGGTATTGGTCATCGGTGCACTGATTGGCGCGGTCAATGGTTGGATTATAACCCGCTATAACGTCGCGCCGTTTATCTGCACCCTCGGTACCATGTATGTGGTTCGTGGTGCGGCGATGCTGATTTCTGGCGGTGAAACCTTCCCAGGCTTACAGGGCAATCCACAACTTGGAAACACCGGTTTTGATCTGCTCGGGTCCGGCACGTTACTGGGTTTGCCGATCGCTATCTGGATCATGTTCATTTTGGCTCTGGTGATTGCCTATGTAGCGCGTCGCCTACCTTTTGGTCGCCATGTCTACGCTATCGGTGATAACGAGAGAGCAGCCGAACTGTCTGGTGTCAAAGTCCGGCAGGTCAAAGTTTGGGTTTACACCATTTCCGGTTTCTGTGCGGCAATTGCCGGGATCATTGTTTCCGCTCAATTGGTGGCCAGCCACCCTGCGAACGGCAGCGGCTTTGAGATGAATGCGATAGCGGCCGTGGTATTGGGGGGAACTTCTCTGGCCGGTGGCCGTGGCACCATCCTCGGCACACTGATCGGCGCATTTGTTATCGGTATTTTGGCTGACGGGCTGGTGATGATGGGGGTCAGTGAATTCTGGCAAATGGTTATTAAAGGTATCGTAATTATTGTGGCTGTGATTATCGACCAGATGCAAAACCGTATGCAGCATAAAGCAGCAATTGTGTCGCAAAAAGCCAACGTAGTTGCGCAAGTGGGCAAAAGCGAGCAGGCATAAAGAACCCATAACGGCTAATGGGCTGATGGGGTAACACCTTGCCCTAAGCCGCAGAACACTGAAGAGGTAACGCCGGAGGAGGCTTTCCGGTCAGGCTTGATGAAAGCTATTTTTTAGCACCATCAAGAATAAATATTCGCCAATGAGTAAAAATTCAATGGCGAAGGAAAATATAAGAGAGGTAATGTCATGAATCCGTATTCACTGTCAATCGATGAGCTGGTGAGAAAGGCGCGGGCTATCCGCCGCCGGATCGTCCTGCTTAATGCGAACAGCCCCGCAGGGGGGCATACCGGTGCTGATCTTTCGCAGGTAGAGATTCTGACCGCACTCTATTTCCGCATCCTTAATTGCGCACCTGACCGGTTAACTGATCCTGAGCGCGATATCTATGTGCAATCTAAGGGCCATGCCGTTGGCGGCTATTACTGTTGTCTGGCGGAAGCGGGTTATTTCCCAGAGGAATGGTTGGCAACTTATCAACACGCTAACTCTCATCTGCCGGGCCATCCGGTAAAACACAAAACGCCGGGGATCGAATTAAATACCGGCGCGCTAGGACATGGTTTGCCGGTCGCAGTCGGGATCGCATTAGCGGCAAAACGCGCCAACAGCAAACGCCGAGTGTTTGTTCTGACCGGCGACGGTGAATTAGCCGAAGGCAGTAACTGGGAAGCGGCATTAGTGGCTGCTCACTATCAGTTAGACAATCTGATAATCATTAACGATAAAAACAAACTCCAACTGGCGGGCACCACCAAGTCAATTATGAATACCGACCCGTTGGCGGATAAATGGCGTGCATTTGGTTTAGAAGTAACGGAATGCCAGGGTAATAACATGCAATCGGTGGTGGAAACACTGGAGGCATTACAACCCAAGGGTAAACCCAATGTGGTGATTGCCAACACCGAAAAAGGTGCCGGTATCTCCTTTATTCAAGGGCGCGTGGAGTGGCACCACCGGGTGCCGAAAGGTGCTGAAATTGATCTGGCACTGGAGGAATTGAGCGATGAGTAATGCAGAACATTTGGCCTCAGTGATGGTTGAGCAGTTTATCAAAGCCGTGGATAACGGTGTTGATCTGGTTCCGGTGGTGGCTGATTCCACTTCGACGGCGAAAATCGGGCCGTTTACTGCTCGCTTCCCTGATCGCGTGGTTAACGTAGGTATTGCCGAACAAGCGATGGTCGGCACCGCCGTGGGCTTATCCATGGGCGGGAAAGTTGCAGTAACCTGTAATGCCGCGCCATTCCTGATTTCACGCTCCAATGAGCAGCTAAAAATCGATGTTTGCTACAACAATAGCAATGTTAAGTTGTTCGGTCTCAATTCTGGCGCCAGTTACGGGCCGCTGGCCAGTACTCATCACTGTATCGATGATATTTCTATCTTACGTGGTTTTGGCAATATCGAAATTTATGCTCCCTCTGACCCACAAGAGTGCCGTCAAATAATTGATTATGCTATCGCCCATCAGGGACCGGTCTATATTCGTCTGGATGGCAAATCCTTGCCACAACTCCATGATGAGCACTACCACTTTGTACCGGGGCAGATTGATGTCTTGCAGGATGGTCAGGATATTGCTCTGGTAGCGATGGGTTCTACAGTGCATGAGGCTGTAAGCGCTGCCGCGATACTGGCGGATAACAACGTTTCTGCTGCGGTGGTCAACGTTTCTTCTATTCGTCCGTGTGATACTCAGCAACTGTTAGCCATTCTCCAGAAGAGTCAGCGGGTGATTACCATCGAAGAGCACAACATTAATGGTGGTGTGGGCAGTTTGGTGGCTGAAGTGTTGGCCGAAGCGGGCAGTGGGATCCCATTGGTGAGATTAGGTATTCCTGATGGCGGCTATGCGATTGCTGCCGACAGGGCAGATATGCGTGCCTATCATGGTTTTGATGCGGCAGGCATTGTAGCGCATGCTCTGCGGTTTTGCCGAGGAGAGTAATCATGTCAACGCCGATTATTCTGGCTATTGATGAAGGCACCACCAATGCCAAAGCCATTGCAGTGGACACTGCCGGGCAGATTCTGGCGAAGGCTTCAGTGCCTCTTCTGTTGAATCACCCAAGGCCTGGTTGGGCAGAGCAGGACCCGCTGGCTATCTGGCAGGCGGTCTCTTTGGCAATCGAAGGCTGTCTGAACCAGTTGGCAGGTGCGCGGGTGGCCGGTGTTGCCATCAGTAACCAGCGTGAGTCGGTGCTGATTTGGGAGCGGGAGACCGGCACACCACTGACGCCAGTGGTGAGTTGGCAATGTCGGCGCTCAGAGCTTTTCTGTCAAACGCTGAGCCAGTTACCGGAGGCGGCAATGATTGCCGAACGCACTGGATTGCCGATTGATCCGCTGTTTCCGGCCGCCAAGGTTCACGGCATGCTGGCAGAAATCCCACGTGGTGTGGAGCGTGCGGCTCACGGTGAACTGTGCGTCGGAACCATCGACTGTTGGTTAACCTGGCAGCTCAGTGGCGGCCAAAGTTTCTCGACCGATTTCTCCAATGCAGCCCGTACCCAACTGTTTAATATTCATTCCGGCCAATGGGATCCTGACCTGCTGGCGCTATTTGGTATTCCCAGTCTTTGTCTGCCTGCGGTATTACCCTCGGCGGCTATCCACGGACATACCGGTAATACCGGTATTATTGGCTTGCCACAGGGGATACCGATTGTGGCACAAATCGGCGACTCCCACGCTGCACTCTATGGGCAGGGCGGTGACCGTGCGGGCGAAATCAAAGCGACCTATGGTACCGGCTCTTCCCTGATGACTACCGTGAAGCAGGCGGTAACACAGAGCAATGGCCTGAGTACCACCATTGCCTGGCATGACGGTGAACTACGTTACGCCCTCGAAGGCAATATCACGCATACCGGTTCGGGGGTGGCGTGGGTTTCACGCATGCTAGGTATCACGGATTTAGCGCACTTGACCGAGATGGCGCAAAGTCAGTCAGGTAATCAGGGCGTCTATTTTGTTCCAGCCCTCTCGGGATTAGGGGCGCCTTATTGGGATAGCCAGGCTCGTGGTCTGTTCTGCGGCTTGACCGATGCTACCACCCCTGCGGTATTAGCCCGCGCCGGGTTAGAGTCGGTCGCCTACCAAATAGCCGACGTCTTTTTTGCTATGGAGCGGGCTGGCAACCATCGTCTTGAACGGCTGCGGGTAGATGGTGGAGCGACCAGCAACCGCTGGTTGATGCAATTTCAAGCCGACCTGTTGCAGCGCACGTTGATACGCAACCATACCGCCGAAGTATCGGCACTGGGGGCGGCATATTTAGGCGGGAAAACCCTTGGCTGGTGGCAGGATAACCAGCAATTAGCCACACTTCCCCGTGAAGTGGAATACATCGAACCGCGCGCTCAAAGTGCGGAGATGCAAGATAACTATAGCCTCTGGCAAACGGCCATCGCGCGTGCGCGTTTTCAGCCGAAATAACCCACACTAGGAGTAAGCATATGTCAGCAATACCTCGTAAGTTAACTTTCGCGGTGATTATCGGCAACCGGGGGTTTTTCCCAAGCTATCTGGTGGCTGACGCGCGCCGTGATGCTCAGGCGCTGTTTGATAGACTGGGCATCAACATCATTATGCTCAATGAAGAGCAAACCCCCTTGGGGGGGGTTGAAAACTGGCGTGATGCCAACGTGTGTGCCGAGTTATTCCGTAAGCACAGCGAAGAGATCCATGGTGTAGTGGTGATTCTGCCCAACTTTGGTGATGAAAAAAGTGTCTCAGATACTATTCGCCTTTCGGGCCTTAAAGTACCGGTATTAGTACAGGCTGAAGAAGATGCGCTGGATAAAATGGGGCTAGCGACGCGTCGCGACAGCTTCTGCGGCAAAATCTCGTTATGTAACAATCTGCGCCAATATGGCATTCCATTCACATTGACCAAGCAGCATGTTTGTAGTCTAAACAGCGAAATATTTAGCCACGACGTCGAACAATTTGTACAACTGTGCCGTGTGGTGCATGCCATGAAACGGGTGCGTGTCGGGGCTATTGGTGCTCGTCCAACTAACTTTAATACTGTGCGCTACAGCGAGAAGTTATTGGAGAATTTGGGCATTACTGTTGAAACGCTCGATTTATCCGAAGTGTTCTTCCGCGTCGCTAATCTCAGTGATAACGATATTCGTGTTGGTGAAAAACTGGCGCTGTTAAAAGCCAACGGTGACACCAGTGCCATCCCACAAGATAAGTTACACAAAATGGCGAAACTGTTTGTGGTTATCAGTGAATGGATTATCGCCAACGATATCGATACCACCGCCATGCAGTGCTGGACCTCGCTGCAACAGAATTTGGGTATCAACGTCTGTTCCATTATGAGCGTGATGTCCGGGCAACTGATGCCAAGTGCCTGTGAAGTGGATGTAATGGGGGCACTATCGATGTATGCACTGGCGAGTTGCTCACTGGCGCCGGCCTCAATTGCTGACTGGAATAATAACTTTGGCGCAGAACGTGATAAATGTGTGTTATTCCACTGTGGCAACTTTGCCAGTGAAAGTCTGGAAAGCTCAACCATGGGCACCGCTGATATTATCGGAACAACTGTAGGTTGCGAGAATACCTGTGGTGCTGTCCATGGCCGCATGAAATCCGGGCCATTGACCTATTTCCGCCTCTCTTCTGATGATTTTACCGGTCGGGTTCGGGCTTATGTCGGTGAAGGCCGTTCTGTCAGTGACGAGTTAGATACCGTGGGTTGCCGTGCGGTAGTGGAAGTGCCACAGCTGGAAAGCTTACTTACGCATATCTGTAATAATGGTTTCGAACACCATGTGGCAATGAACCATTCAGCTACGGCTCAGGTATTGCAAGAAGCATTCAGTAAGTATCTGGGAGTTGATTGTTACTGGCATGGGAAGTCGCCGCTTTAGTTTCAATGACATTATCAAATGCCGCACCAGGGAGGGCGCGGTGAATCATTATGGTGATTATTAACCGAGCACAGTCGCTTTAAAGTAAGGTTTCGGCGGTTAACCTGTCGGTAATCAATACATCAACATAGTTACCCGTCAGTGCACCACGAATGGCAGCACTTTTCCCTACCCCTCCTGCCAGCGCTACCACTCGGGGGCAGGCACGCAGTTGTGGTAGCGACATACCAATCACTGGATCTTCTTCATCGCTAAGTACCGCATCGCCAGCAGCATCAAAATAATGCAGACATAAATCACCCACGGCCCCACGCTCTGCCAGTAACTTGAGCATCTCTTCGTGATAATAGTTACCGGAGTTTCTCAATAGCTGTGATGGCTCCAGATCACCAATTCCCACCAATGCCAGATCAACTTCGGCAAATTTATTCACTACATCGGCAACTTCACCACTGGATATCAAGCGTGCGCGGTCTTCTGTCGAACGTTCAATACTTTGAGCGGGCAGCAAGTAAGCCGGACAATTTAAAATATTGGCTAATGCTTGAGTTAACAAGGTGGCTTGCACATTACCATTGGGGCCAACCCCTCCCAGTAATTGGATAACCCCGCTGGTTTTGATGTTAAGCGGATGAAGATTATCAACCATCGCCCGGATAGTGCTACTCCACGAAGAGATCCCCACCATATCGTTTGGGCGAATACTGGTTTGCATGTAATGGGCAGCAGCAGAACCAATAGCTTGCTTTATTTGGACTGGGTTGGCGTCATCAGCAATATCCACCACAATGGCCTGATCGATTCCATAGTGTTTTTGAATCCGTGATTCGATACCAATAAACATATTGGCAGGCTGAATCACGCTGATTTTCACCACTCCTTCTTTAACGCAGCGGGTGATCGCTCGGGAGACAAAAGATTGAGATAAATGCAGGCTGTCAGCAATTTCAGATTGCTTCATACCTTCGCTGTAATACAGCGTGGCTATTTTCACCAGCAACCGTTGCTCATCTTGTCTCGACATGGTTCCGTCCCGCTAATTATCTGATGCTGGTATTTTTATTCAAAGCTGAATAAATAACAAGCTGTACCGAATTTTAACGTCAGAGAGGCTGTACAAACAAACTGATACCCCGAGTTACGGGGCGTTAGGTGTGTCTGTTGCAGACGATTCCTCTGTTTTTTCTACTTCTTCTTGTTGGTCAGGAGGCGGCATAACATCGTGGATCATTTGCTCGTCAAAGCTAGGGTTCAGCGCTGGTGACAGTGGGGAACTGACCAGGCTGTCCGGTATTGCCATGTGTGGAACCGGGGCATCGTTAACGAATTCGTCCTGATCTTGTTTCACCGTTCTGCTCAGTGTTATCAGGCTCACACCACACAGTACGAAGAATGCATATAGAATATTGCCACCCAATGGCTGAATCAGGGCACCTACAGCGAGCGGCCCAATACTGGCGCCAACGCCAAATGACATCAGTAAGCATGCCGCCAGTGACACTCGCCGCTCTGGTGCAATCAGGTCATTAGCCAGAGCGACCACCAGTGGGTAGAGGGTGAACTGCAACATGCTGACGACAAACCCCAGACCCAGTAAAAAATGGAACGAGATATGGGGCACCAGGGCCAGCGGCAGTGCAGTTAATGCCAGTAATAATGCGTTAATACGGATCAGTAGCGTGCGGTTATAGCGATCGGACAACCAACTGAGAGGAAGTTGGGCCACTAAACCGGCAAAGATAGATAATGCCATAAACAGGCCGGTCTCCTGCGTTGATAGCGATTGCAGGCTGGCATAGACCGGTGCCAGACCATAGAAGGAGCCGACAATCATGCCAATTACCAAAGTTGATGCCAGTATTTTGGGAATTGAACTGATAAAGAATTTCAGCTCCATAGGGGCTGGGGACATTTGTTGGGCATTACTGCGCGTTGTTAGGGCTACAGGCACCAGGCAAAGGGCAAAAAATAGCGCAATAATCATCAGGGTGCTCAGACCCAACTCAGGTTGGAGCATTAATACCACCTGACCTAACGCCATACCGGCATAGGTTGCAGCCATATAAACACCAAACACGATACCGCGTTGATTAGAGGCTGCCTGATCATTGAGCCAACTTTCCAGCACCATAAACTGACACATCATACAGAGGCCAATAATCAAGCGCAGAACTACCCATGCGGGGATGTATTCAGTAAGTCCATGGCTTAACACGGCTGCCGTGATAATACCGGCACAGGCGACATAAGCGCGAATATGGCCTACGCGGGCAATCAGGAAATGGCCAACCTTGCCACCGATCACCAGACCAATATAATTTGCGGCAATAATTGCCCCAATTAATGCACCTGAGACATGGATGGCGGTCAACCTTAGCGAAATATAGGTCGTCAATAAGCCTGAACCCAGCAACATCAAAACGGTTGCACTATAAAGTGGGAAAAAGGCGTTAAGCGTTTTTTTCACTATCTCGTCCTTAGTTCATCATCCCGGATAACTATCCAGTACCCCTGATGCAACTTGCCGCATCCTACGTTGCCGATAAATTCAAACAGCCCTTTTGATACTAACAGCTAAGCCTGTGAGGTAAAGCTTTGTACGGGAAAGCGCTTTTTTTCATTCCTCCTTGCGAGAGGTTTCGCATAACTGACAGTGGTTGTCGTTACGGGCTAAAGAAGTGCTACTATCGGCGGCGGGAGATTTTATTAGAGTAGGGGGCAACAATGAGCGAGAAACAATTACGCCAGCTCAGTATTGCAATCGGGAATAAGCTAAAGGCCCGTGGTGCCTGGGTGACCTGTGCTGAGTCCTGTACAGGGGGTTGGGTGGCCAAAGCATTAACTGATATTGCGGGGAGTTCAGCGTACTTTGACCGTGGTTTCGTGACATACAGTAATGCAGCCAAACACGATTTGCTCGGTGTGGACGAAATCACGTTAGCAAATTATGGTGCTGTGAGTGAAGCCGTAGTACGAGAGATGGCGCTCGGAGCATTGAGAGAAGCGAATGCTGACTTCGCGGTATCTATTAGTGGCATTGCCGGGCCTGATGGTGGCAGTGCGGATAAACCGGTTGGTACGGTATGGTTTGCTTTCGCGGCACGTGAAGGGCAGATTTTGGCATGCAAACAGATTTTCCCCGGTGATCGCGATGCAGTAAGGCTGCAAGCGGCTGTTTTCGCGCTACAAACACTATTCGATGATTTTCTGTAAAAATAGGCTTGATACTGTATGATTGTACAGTATAATTAGCGGTAATTTCCTGCATAAAACAACATTCAGTGGTAATGGTAGGGGTAACCCCTGCATACCAGAGAGGGAGTAAAAATGGCTATTGATGAGAATAAACAAAAGGCGTTAGCAGCAGCACTGGGCCAAATTGAAAAACAATTCGGTAAAGGCTCTATTATGCGCCTTGGCGAAGACCGCTCAATGGATGTTGAAACCATCTCTACCGGTTCCCTTTCTCTTGATATCGCATTGGGAGCCGGTGGCTTGCCAATGGGGCGTATTGTTGAGATTTATGGTCCTGAGTCATCAGGTAAAACAACGCTAACGTTACAGGTTATTGCTTCCGCACAGCGTGAAGGCAAGACTTGTGCATTTATCGATGCTGAGCATGCTCTTGACCCAATTTATGCCAAAAAATTAGGTGTAGATATTGATAACCTGCTTTGTTCTCAGCCAGATACTGGTGAGCAAGCATTGGAAATCTGTGATGCATTGACTCGTTCTGGTGCTGTTGACGTTATCATCGTTGACTCGGTTGCTGCATTGACGCCTAAAGCCGAGATTGAAGGCGAAATCGGTGACTCTCACATGGGCCTTGCGGCACGTATGATGAGCCAGGCTATGCGTAAGCTGGCGGGTAACTTGAAGAATGCGAATACCTTACTGATCTTCATTAACCAGATTCGTATGAAGATCGGCGTTATGTTTGGTAACCCTGAAACTACCACCGGTGGTAACGCACTTAAATTTTACGCGTCTGTGCGTTTGGATATTCGCCGTATTGGCGCAGTAAAAGAAGGCGATGTAGTTGTTGGTAGCGAAACTCGCGTTAAAGTTGTGAAAAACAAAATTGCAGCGCCATTTAAACAAGCTGAATTCCAGATTCTGTACGGTGAAGGCATCAATATTAACGGCGAACTCGTTGATTTGGGTGTTAAACACAAACTGATTGAGAAAGCAGGTGCATGGTATAGCTACAACGGCGACAAAATTGGTCAAGGTAAAGCGAATGCCAGCAACTATTTAAAAGAAAACCCAGCGGTTGCGGCAGAGTTGGATAAAAAACTGCGTGAAATGCTACTTAACGGTGGGAACGGCGAACAACCTGTAGCAACAGCAGCATTTGCCGATGAGACTGATGAAACTAGCGAAGAGTTTTAATTAATAAGGTTAAAACAGCGCGTTAGTATCAGCAGATTAAGTAGTTAACAAGCGGCCCATTAATTGGGCCGCTTGAGTAAGTAAATAGCAATTCGTATTCAGCTCTCCACTCCTGCTCATATCCAAAATAATCAGAGCCCGTACCTACCTGCAACGCCGAGAGAGAAGGCTGTTACCCAAAATAATTTGATTACAGCAAGGTAGCCAACGAATGAGTTCCGATGAACTGACCCTTGTCAGTAATTCGGGCGAGTGAGAGCCGCTAACACAGCAGTAACCTCAAGTAAGAAGGGTATATGAATGACCTGTTAAGCCGTGCCATGAGATTACTCTCTCAGCGTGATCATAGTGAATCGGAGTTGCGCCGTAAGCTTGCAGCCCAGCCTTTTTCGGCAAAAGGGAATTGGGGTAGGCGCACCAGCGGTGAAAATAGCAAACCTGTCGAAGATATTGATCCTCAAGCTATCGAACAAGTTATTGCTTATTGCTACCAACACGATTGGTTAGACGATTCCCGCTTTGCCACCAGTTATATTAATAGCCGTAGTCGGAAAGGATATGGGGCACAGCGCATCCGTTCGGAATTGATGCAAAAAGGGGTCGATAAAGAACTAATTCAAGCTGCTTTTGAAATCAGTGAAATCGACTGGTGTCTGCTCGCAAAAGAAGTCGCACAGCGTAAATTTAGTGAAACTTTACCTCTTGAGTGGAAAGAAAAGGCGAAAGTTCAGCGTTATCTCCTCTATCGTGGCTTCTTCCAAGAAGAAATTCAGTCGATTTACAATGATTTTGTCGAATGAATGCACGCGGGATTTTACTTCCCCTCGAAGAAAATTTATCTTATTCCCACTTTTTGTTCGTGAGCTTACCCACTGCGTTATCAATAATTGATGCGCAATATGCTTGCGGGCCATTCTTTTAGCTTGTTTCTGGGGCAATTATGAGCAAGAGCACCGCTGAGATTCGTCAAGCGTTTCTCGATTTCTTCCATAGCAAGGGACACCAGGTTGTATCAAGCAGCTCTTTGGTTCCCAATAATGACCCGACGCTGTTGTTTACCAATGCGGGGATGAACCAGTTCAAGGACGTTTTCTTAGGTTTGGATAAACGGGCCTATTCTCGTGCAACGACCTCTCAACGTTGTGTGCGTGCAGGTGGTAAGCATAACGATCTGGAAAACGTAGGTTATACCGCGCGTCATCACACATTTTTCGAAATGTTGGGTAACTTCAGCTTTGGTGATTATTTCAAACATGATGCTATCAGTTTCGCTTGGGAATTATTGACCAGCGAACAGTGGTTTAACTTACCAAAAGAAAAACTTTGGGTAACCGTCTACGAAACCGATGATGAAGCCTATGAAATCTGGGCTAACGACGTTGGTGTTCCTCGTGAACGTATCATTCGTATCGGTGATAACAAAGGTGGTGCTTTTGCGTCAGATAACTTCTGGCAAATGGGTGATACCGGTCCATGTGGTCCATGCACAGAGATTTTCTTTGATCATGGTGACCATATCTGGGGCGGACCTCCTGGGTCGGCAGAAGAAGATGGCGATCGCTATATTGAGATCTGGAATCTCGTCTTCATGCAGTTTAACCGCCAGTCAGATGGCACTATGCTGCCATTGCCTAAGCCCTCGGTTGATACCGGTATGGGGCTTGAGCGTATTGCTGCGGTATTACAACACGTTAATTCTAACTATGAGATTGACCTGTTCCGCGATTTGATTAAAGCGGTGGCGCAAGCCACTGGTGCAACCGATCTTTCCAGCAAGTCGCTGCGTGTCATCGCTGACCATATTCGATCTTGTGCCTTCCTGATTTCTGATGGGGTTATCCCGTCAAATGAAAACCGTGGTTATGTTTTGCGTCGTATTATTCGCCGCGCTATTCGCCATGGCAACATGTTGGGGGCTAAAGAGACTTTCTTCTACAAATTAGTTGCTCCGTTGATTGCCGTGATGGGATCTGCTGCTGCTGAATTGAAACAACAGCAGGCGATGGTTGAACAAGTTCTGAAAACTGAAGAAGAGCAGTTTGCGCGCACCTTAGAGCGTGGCTTAGCCCTGCTGGATGAAGAGCTCAGTAAATTGACCGGTGACACCCTCGACGGTGAGACGGCTTTCCGCTTATATGATACTTACGGCTTCCCGGTTGATTTAACTGCTGATGTTTGTCGTGAGCGTAATCTGAAAGTGGATGAAGCTGGTTTTGAACAAGCGATGGAAGCTCAGCGTCGTCGTGCCCGCGAATCCAGTGGTTTTGGTGCAGATTATAATAGTATGATCCGTGTTGATAGCGCGAGCCAGTTCTCGGGTTATGACCATGTTCATCAACAAGCTACCGTTACCGCATTGTTCCGCAACGGGGTAGCCGTTGATGAAATTAATGCCGGTGAAGAGGCAGTTGTTGTCTTGAATCAAACACCATTTTATGGTGAGTCTGGTGGTCAGGTTGGTGACAAAGGCGAACTTAAAAATGCTACCGCCACCTTCGTGGTAGCGGACACTCAGAAATACGGTCAGGCTATCGGTCACTTGGGGCAATTGACTCAAGGCACTCTGCGAGTTAACCACAGTATTGATGCTCAGGTTGACGTCGCACGTCGTAATCGCATTCGGTTGAACCACTCCGCAACCCATTTACTGCATGCGGCATTGCGTAAAACGCTGGGTGAGCACGTTGCTCAGAAAGGCTCGTTAGTTAACGACAAGTATTTGCGTTTTGACTTCTCTCATTTTGAAGCGATGAAGCCAGAACAAATTCGTCAGGTAGAAGATCTGGTCAACGAGCAGATTCGCCGTAACTTGCCAGTCCAGACAGAAGTGATGGAACTGGATGCGGCCAAAGAAAAAGGGGCGATGGCCCTGTTTGGTGAGAAGTATGACGACCAGGTACGAGTATTAACCATGGGCGATTTCTCAACTGAGCTGTGTGGCGGTATTCACGCCAGCCGCACTGGTGATATTGGCTTGTTCCGCATCCTGTCTGAATCAGGTACGGCGGCAGGTATCCGCCGTATCGAGGCAGTCACTGGAGAGGGGGCTATTGCACTGCTACACCAGCAAACTGACCTGCTGGCGGATGTTGCTCATCTGGTGAAGGGTGATACCCATAATTTGGCAGATAAAGTCCGTGCCGTGTTAGATCGCAGTAAACTGCTGGAACGTGAACTCCAGCAACTGAAAGATCAACAAGCCGCTCAAGAAAGTGCGTCATTGTCATCAAGTGCGAAATTGGTTAACGGTGTGAAGTTACTCGTTAGTCAGTTAGACAATGTTGAACCAAAAATGCTGCGTACCATGGTTGATGATCTTAAAAATCAACTGGGGTCGGCCATTATTGTGCTGGCAACAACAGCGGATGATAAGGTCAGCCTGATTGTTGGTGTAACCAAAGATCTTACCGGAAAAGTAAAAGCAGGTGAGTTAATCGCAGATATTGCCCTGCAAGTGGGCGGTAAAGGCGGTGGACGGCCTGATATGGCACAAGCGGGTGGTACTGATGTTCTGGCATTGCCAGCGGCATTGGCAAGCGTAGACGCTTGGGTAGCTTCCCGGTTATAAGCAAGTAATGACCTATTAAATCAATACGCCATATCTCTATGCTGGGTATGGCGTTTTTCAATTTTCATGTCATAGTTCGAAAACAAAGTTAAACGCAAAGTTGTTTGCTTCAGCTAAACTTGTATTAGTTAGAGACTCGACCAAGCTACTTACATTTTATGTGAATGTGATGGCTTACGTTTTCACGGTGTATGATGGATAATGGCGGGGAAACTGAGAGACCCGACTCTTTTAATTTTTCAAGGAGCAAAGAATGCTTATTCTGACTCGTCGAGTTGGTGAAACACTCATGATTGGCGATGAGGTTACGGTTACTGTATTAGGGGTTAAAGGCAACCAAGTTCGAATTGGTGTAAATGCTCCGAAAGAGGTTTCTGTTCACCGTGAAGAGATCTACCAGCGCATCCAAGCAGAAAAGTCTCAACCGACGACTTACTGATTTTGAAGCAGCGTCTCGTGTTATACGAGACGCTACTGCTGTCTATTCTCCTCAGTTCTGCTGTTTTATCTCCTTTTAACCTTCTTCTCCCTGTAATAATTTTCTATTTTCAATCTCTTTAATTGGCCGCTGGTGAGAGTTTTATTTTTTCCTCTATCGAATTACGCCGCAATAAACACTATCTTGCCTGTTGATAAAACACTCTTTTTGACGTCAAACTGGTCATGTTGTGTGTGAATTGTGCAAATGAACGTGAGTTGGGAAAAATTGTTTGACTTATAAGTGCGGGAAAGTAATATGTGCGCCACGCAGTGCCGATGAGCTTCTTCAAAAGCAAGTCAGGCACAATTCGAAAGAAGCGTATGGTGAGGTGGCCGAGAGGCTGAAGGCGCTCCCCTGCTAAGGGAGTATACGGTCAAAAGCTGTATCGAGGGTTCGAATCCCTCCCTCACCGCCATTTACTATGCACCCATAGCTCAGCTGGATAGAGTACTCGGCTACGAACCGAGCGGTCGGAAGTTCGAATCTTCCTGGGTGCACCATATTTTGCAGTATGGTGAAATAGTCAAATGAACATCAGGTAGTGTCAAAGAATTAATTGCACCCATAGCTCAGCTGGATAGAGTACTCGGCTACGAACCGAGCGGTCGGAAGTTCGAATCTTCCTGGGTGCACCATCTTCTAGGTCATACATCTTGTTGTTAAGTTTCACTTGCTGAAACGCCTCCGTAAAATTAGAAATAAAAATCGCACCCATAGCTCAGCTGGATAGAGTACTCGGCTACGAACCGAGCGGTCGGAAGTTCGAATCTTCCTGGGTGCACCATATTAAGAAACCTCGCTACGGCGGGGTTTTCTGCTTTTTAGTTTTTGCTTCATGTTCCCTATAGCCCAGCAAAACGAAATACCTGAATTCTTTTATCTCGTAATCAACGCTTCAACTCATTGGTTTCTTCTATATCAAATAGCAACTTTATTAAGCTGAATTTATTATTTATCAAGTAAATTCATGCAATTATACAGTAAGCGACAATTTAGTTAGTTTGCGATAAAGTAGCTTTTCATTTATTCCTAGGCGCGGGGCCACGATGTACGATCGCTACGAAGGCCTGATTTTTGATATGGATGGCACCATTCTGGACACTGAGTCCACACATCGTCAGGCCTGGCGTCAGGTGCTAACGCCTTATGGTATGCATTTCGATGATCAAGCGATGGTGGCTTTGAATGGCGCACCGACTTGGCGAATTGCCCAGGCAATCATCGCTAATCATCAATCTGATTTGGATCCTCATTTATTGGCCACTGAGAAAACAGCATTAGTGAAGACGATGCTGTTGGATAATGTGAAGCCTCTACCGCTCATAGACGTGGTTAAAGCCTATCATGGGCGTATACCTATGGCTGTAGGGACAGGAAGCGAGCATGCTATGGCAGAGATGCTCTTGTGTCATCTGGGTCTGCGCGGTTATTTCGCGGCCGTTGTCGGTGCTGATGATGTCACCAAACATAAACCAGAGCCTGAGACATTTTTACGCTGTGCGCAGTTACTCGGCGTGCAGCCAGATAAATGTGTCGTCTTCGAAGATGCTGACTTTGGTGTTGAAGCGGCTAAAAGGGCCAATATGGCAATAGTTGATGTGCGCCTGTTGTGAGTAGTACGCTAGCTATTGCTTCTTTATTCGGGAGTAGCTTCCTCAGTGCGACGCTCTTACCCGGAAATTCTGAAATTCTGTTAGTCACTCTATTAACGGCAGGTAGTGCGCCGGCAATGATGCTGGTGTTATCTGCCACTGTCGGAAATACCCTTGGGGGGCTAACAAATGTTGTTATAGGACGTTTATTACCGGAGCTAAAGCCACAGCGGGGGATGAGTACAGCATTAGGCTGGCTCCAACGTTTTGGCCCAGCGGCTTTGTTATTGAGCTGGCTACCGATAGTGGGCGATTTGATGTGTGTGTTGGCAGGCTGGTTGCGAATGCCCTGGGGTCTTGTGGCTTTTTTTCTGTGTTTGGGAAAAGCATTACGTTATATCGTATTAACGGTAATTACGTTGCAAGGAATCGCCTGGTGGCAGTAAAGAATGTGACAAACTTACATAGTCACCTCGATGCAGTTTCAGTATGCTGGCGAGTTATGGTTTTCAAGAGCGGGAGGTCGATTTGATCCCGGATGTATCACACGCGCTAACTTGGCTGGAAGCGCACCCTAAAGCCCTGAAAGGGATCCGTCGCGGTATCGAGCGGGAAACATTGAGAGTGACTGCCGATGGCCAATTAGCCTCGACGGGTCATCCAGAGTCATTGGGTGCAGCCCTGACACATCAATGGATTACCACTGATTTTGCTGAGGCATTGTTGGAATTCATTACTCCAGTCGATGGTGATATTGACCATTTGCTGACTTTTTTACGTGATATCCACCGTTATACGGCACGTAAACTGGGTGATGAACGTATGTGGCCGCTCAGTATGCCTTGCTTTATTGAGGCTGAGCAGGATATTGAATTGGCTAAGTATGGTTCTTCTAATATTGGCCGTTTCAAAACACTTTACCGTGAAGGTTTAAAAAACCGTTACGGTGCGTTGATGCAAACTATCTCTGGAGTGCACTATAACTTCTCTTTGCCGCTGGAGTTTTGGCAGGCATGGGCAGGTGTCACCGATGAAAAAAGCGGTAAGGAAGAGATCTCAGCGGGCTATTTCCGACTGATTCGCAACTACTACCGTTTTGGTTGGGTTATTCCATATCTGTTTGGTGCTTCACCGGCGATTTGCTCATCGTTCCTGCAAGGGCGCGAGACGGCATTACCCTTCGAGCGTAATGATAAGGGGATGTGTTATTTGCCCTATGCCACCTCTTTACGTCTGAGTGATTTGGGTTATACCAATAAATCACAAAGCAATTTGGGTATCACGTTTAATGACCTGCACACCTATGTTGCTGGGCTGAAACGTGCGATCCAAACGCCATCAGAAGAGTACGCAGCACTGGGGCTAAAAGACGGTGACCGTCATCTGCAATTGAATACCAATGTATTGCAGATTGAAAATGAATTGTATGCCCCTATTCGGCCAAAACGGGTTACCCGGGCTGGCGAATCACCGTCAGATGCTTTGCTACGTGGCGGCATTGAATATATCGAAGTGCGCTCTCTGGACATTAACCCATTCTCACCGATTGGCGTTGATGCAGTACAGGCACGGTTCCTCGATCTATTCCTGATTTGGTGTGTATTGGCCGATGCGCCTGAAATGAGCAGTGATGAACTACTGTGTACCCGTAAGAACTGGAATCGGGTTATTTTAGAAGGGCGTAAGCCGGGGCAGACGATTGGCAGGGGATGCAACGATACCCGTGAACCGCTGGAAAAGGTCGGAAAAGATCTGTTTGCAGACCTGCGCCGTGTTGCAGAAGTGCTGGATGGCAAAGACAGTACTGAATATCAACAAGTTTGTGATGAGCTTGTGGCGTATTTTGATGATCCAAGCCTGACATTCTCCGCGCGTATTTTGCAAGCGATGAAAGAAGGTGGTATTGGTGGTATTGGTGGTATTGGCCTTGAACTCGCGGAGCGATACAAGGAGATGCTGCAAAATGAACCATTGGAATTACTGACAGAAGAGCAATTAAGCGCAGAGCGAGATGCTTCATGGCAGCGCCAGCGTGATCTGGAACTCAAAGATCAACTAAGCTTTGAAGAATATTTGCTGCTTCATGGCGGCCAATAAAAAGAAAAGGCCACATTGCTGTGGCCAAATTAACATCTCTGATAACAGGGATGATGATAACAAATGCGCGTCTTTCACATATTAAGACGCACAGGATTCGAAAAAGTTTCACGGATTGCGAAAAAAGATCAGATAAAAAATTATTTTTTTATGAGGAGGTGACTAAATGCCATTATTGGATAGCTTTACCGTAGACCATACCATTATGAAAGCACCGGCTGTGCGTGTTGCTAAGACGATGAAAACCCCTCATGGCGACGAGATAACTGTATTTGATTTGCGCTTCTGTGTGCCAAATAAAGAAGTGATGCCGGAACGCGGGATTCATACACTGGAGCATCTATTTGCCGGTTTTATGCGTAACCACCTCAATGGCAACGGTGTTGAGATTATCGATATCTCGCCAATGGGATGCCGTACCGGTTTCTATATGAGCCTGATTGGTACGCCGGATGAGCAACGCGTTGCTAATGCCTGGAAAGCGGCAATGGCGGATGTGTTGAAGGTAACCGACCAACGGAAAATTCCTGAACTGAATGAGTATCAGTGCGGTACTTATCATATGCACTCACTGGAGGAGGCTCAGGCGATTGCCAAAGGTATCCTTGATCGTGATGTACGTATCAATCACAACGAAGAACTGGCGCTGCCGAAAGAAAAACTATCTGAATTACATATTTAGTTTTCGATAGGCTAATGCAAAAAAGACGCTGATAAGGCGTCTTTTTTATGTTCGCTAGCCGCATTGGTTACGCAGTTATGCGGAGCTGCCTTGAGACACTATGGGGGCGACTCGCACCTGTTTAATCATGTTCTCTTGTACATCCAGAACATCAATTAGGTAATTGCCGATACGGACCTGAGCACCTACCTGTGGGATCTCTTGTAGCTCTTCCAGCAGCATGCCATTGATGGTACGGGCATCGATCGGAAGTGACCAGTTGAATGCTTTGTTCAGTTCACGAACGCTGGCGCTACCATCAATGAGTACTGAACCATCGCTTTGCGGATTGACCTCTTCTGCCAGTGTTGGGGACATTGACGTGGTAAAGTCGCCAACGATCTCTTCCAAAATATCTTCAACTGTCACCAACCCTTGAATATCACCATATTCATCGACAATCATGCCGACTTTCTCTTTATTTCTCTGGAATTTCACCAGTTGCACATTCAGTGGTGTGCCTTCTGGAATAAAGTAAATTTCATCAGCTGCGCGCAGCAAATTCTCTTTATTGAACTCTTTTTTCTCCGTCATCAATCGATAGGCTTCCCGCACACGTAACATGCCGATGGCATCGTCCAATGACTGGCGATACAACACGATGCGCCCATGTGGTGAGTGGGTTAACTGGCGCATGATTGACTTCCAGTCATCATTGATGTCAATACCGACCACTTCATTGCGTGGCACCATGATGTCGCTAACGGTAACTTTTTCCAAGTCCAGTACCGATATCAACATATCTTGATTACGGCGGGATATTTGTGAGTGGGATTCATTCACAATACTGCGCAATTCATCTTTGCTGACGGCATCGCTTCTGTGAACATTCCCTCTAATGCCACACAGACGCATCAGCGCGCGCGTAATGGTATTTAACAACCATACCAGTGGCAGCATAATTTTCTGTAGGGGAACCAGTAAGAAACTGCTGGGGAAGGCGACACGTTCAGGATAAAGTGCCGCGATAGTTTTCGGCATCACCTCAGCAAAAATCAGCACCACAAAAGTCAGCACTCCGGTTGCTATTGCGACTCCGGCATTCCCGTATAAGCGGATACCAACAATAGTTGCCAAGGCGGATGCCAAAATATTAACCAGGTTGTTGCCGATTAACACCAGACTTATCAGGCGGTCGGGACGTCTTAGTAGTTTCTCAACTCGCCGTGCGGCGCGATTACCCTGTTTGGATAAATGGCGCAAACGATAGCGGTTAAGGGTCATCATACCGGTTTCGGAGGCAGAAAAATAAGCCGAGACCACGACCATAATGACCAGAATAATGATCAGCGTGCTAGTTGATACGTGATCCAACACTGTATTCCTTAATGGCGATGGTGGCTCTGTCAGTTCAACTGATCCATACGCTGATGATGGAGAGGATGATTAAGGAACTATAATTTCCTGCACCAAGCGGCTGCCAAAATAGGCCAGCGTAAGTAGAAATGCACCAGCGAAGCTGAACCAAATCACTCTACGCCCACGCCAGCCTTCATGGTAATGGCCCCATAATAGAACAATATAGACAAACCAGGCCATGATCGATAACACCGCTTTATGGACGTTTTCTTTACTAAATATGTTGTCCATATAAAGTAAACCAGTACACAGCGTCAGTGTCAGTAATACCACCCCAATTTGGGTGATATGGAACATTTTACGCTCAATACTCATTAATGGTGGCATGTCTGCATTAAATGTCAGTTTTTTATTCTTTAACTGATAATCGAGCCAAGCCAGTTGTAATGCATATAACGCTGCGATAATAAGTGTCGCGTAAGCAAAAAGCGCCAACCCAATGTGAACGAATATGGTGGGGCTGGTTTCCAGATGAGTAATAAACTCGCCCGGTAGCAAACTGGCAAGGGCCAGGTTGATCATGGCGAAGCTATAGACAATCGGCAGCAAGAACCAACCGCGCCCCCGTGAGGCGACGATAGTCATGATAGTGCAGATCATCAACCCCACGATGGAGCCAATATTCAATAAAGTAAGGTTTTGGCCCCCACCGACATCAAAAATCTGATGCTTCAGAGCAATAGCATGGCACACTAGAGCCACGACGGCAGAAACCAGCGCTAACCGCCGGTAAGCACTATTTTTCTGCACCAAGCTTGGGACAATCAGGCCCAGGCTGAGCAAATAAGCGATCAAAGCCAAAATGGAGAACACGGGCATAGCGGTATATGAGCATCGGCTAAGTGAATTAGATAGCCAGTATAGCGTTGAGCGCGTTCCTCTCCAACCGTTCTCCGACGTGAGAGCAGAGATCGTTTAAGCTTCGTGTTATAATCCCCCCATTGTGTCGCCAGAGCGGCCTGTTTCCACGTTGAGTATGAGACAATGTTTGAGAACTTAACTGATCGATTGTCGCGCACACTGCGCAATATCAGCGGCCGTGGCCGGCTGACAGAAGAAAATATTAAAGAAACGCTGCGTGAAGTGCGCATGGCGTTACTGGAAGCTGACGTAGCCCTGCCGGTGGTTCGTGACTTTATCAACCGAGTAAAAGAGCGTGCTGTCGGGCATGAGGTGAATAAAAGCCTCACACCAGGCCAAGAATTCGTCAAAATAGTTAAAAATGAACTTATCACCGCCATGGGTGAGGTCAATAACGAACTGAATCTGGCCGCTCAACCGCCAGCAGTGGTGTTAATGGCCGGTCTGCAAGGGGCGGGTAAAACCACCAGTGTGGCCAAACTGGGTAAGTTCCTTAAAGAGAAACAGAAGAAAAAAGTGCTGGTTGTGTCTGCCGACGTGTATCGCCCTGCGGCGATCAAACAGTTGGAGACGCTGGCACAGGGTGTTGATATTGATTTCTTCCCGTCTGATGTACAAGAAAAGCCGATTGATATTGTTAATCGTGCCCTGCAACAGGCAAAACTTAAGTTTTATGATGTTCTGATTGTCGATACCGCCGGTCGCTTGCACGTCGATGAAGCGATGATGGACGAGATCAAACAGATTCATGCCGCGATTAATCCGGTTGAAACCTTGTTTGTCGTCGATGCAATGACCGGTCAGGATGCTGCAAACACGGCGAAAGCATTCAACGAAGCGTTGCCGCTCACGGGTGTGGTGCTGACCAAAGTTGATGGTGATGCTCGTGGTGGTGCGGCTCTGTCTATCCGCCATATTACCGGCAAGCCGATTAAATTCTTGGGCGTGGGTGAAAAGTCCGACGCACTGGAACCATTCCACCCAGATCGCGTGGCTTCACGCATTCTGGGGATGGGCGACGTGCTGTCGCTGATTGAAGATATCGAAAGCAAAGTTGACCGTGCACAGGCGGAGAAACTAGCCACCAAGCTGAAAAAAGGTGATGGTTTCGATCTCAACGACTTCCTTGATCAGTTGAAGCAAATGCGCAATATGGGCGGTATGGCCAGCATGTTGAGTAAAATGCCGGGTGCCGGTCAGTTGCCAGAAAACGTGAAATCGCAGATGGACGATAAGGTGACGGTACGTATGGAGGCCATCATCAATTCGATGACGCTGAAAGAACGTGCTAAACCAGAGATCATCAAAGGCTCGCGTAAGCGCCGTATTGCTACTGGTTCTGGCGTGCAGGTACAGGATGTTAACCGCTTACTTAAGCAGTTTGATGAAATGCAGCGCATGATGAAGAAAATGAAGAATGGTGGCTTGGCTAAAATGATGCGTGGCATGAAGGGTATGATGCCACCGGGTTTCCCAGGCCGCTAAACGTCATACCCAAAGTGATTGGGGTTTCAGGTAGGCGGCCAGTAAACTAATCACGATGAACTTACTCAAGTAAATGATTCGGGTTAGTGCGCGCAGCCAACAACCCTGTGGTTTCAAGTACGAAGGGTATATTTCACGCAGTGGTGTTAACCGTGTGAGATGAGTAATGATTTCCCGCTGAAAACGGCGGTAAACGAAGAAAACTGTACTCATTCCAAAACTAGCGCACAGGAATCTACGCTTTAGATTGCTTTTTGCGCCAAAATGAGTAAAATTTTCGGGCTTTTTATATTGCAACTGGACCCCGTTCCCCGATGGGGTCCAGTTGTTTTATTAACTAAAGAGGATGTTATGGTAACAATTCGTTTGGCTCGTGGCGGCGCTAAAAAGCGTCCGTTCTATCAAGTAGTAGTGACCGACAGCCGTAATGCTCGTGACGGTCGTTTTATCGAACGTGTAGGCTTCTTTAACCCGATCGCAGCTGGTCAGGCTGAAGCTCTGCGTTTGGACCTGGACCGTATCGAACATTGGGTTGGCCTGGGTGCAACAGTTTCTGATCGCGTATCTGCGCTGATCAAAGACGCTAAGAAAGCAGCTTAATCTGTCGCGGTGGTGGTTATTATGAGCAAGCAACTCAATCCAGTGGTTCCCGATCAGCCGATTGTACTCGGTAAAATGGGTTCAACTTACGGCATTCGCGGTTGGCTCAGAGTATTTTCATCCACCGAAAACGCCGAAAGCATTTTTGATTACCAGCCGTGGTTTATCCAGCAGGCCGGTAAGTGGCAGCATGTCGAGTTGGAAGACTGGAAGCGCCACAGTCAAGATCTGATCATCAAAGTTAAAGGTGTTGACGATCGGGATGCCGCGAATTTACTGACTAATTGCGAAATTATCGTAGATTCCAAGCAACTACCCGCACTAGAAGAGGATGATTACTACTGGAAAGACCTTATGGGCTGTCAGGTAGTAACAACCACGGGTTACGAACTGGGTAAAATCATCGATATGATGGAAACCGGTTCTAACGATGTGATGGTAGTGAAGGCAAACCTGAAAGATGCATTCGGTATGAAGGAGCGGTTGGTCCCGTTTCTTCATGGGCAGGTTATCAAGAAAGTCGATCTCACTGCTCAACGTGTTGAGGTAGATTGGGATCCTGGTTTTTGACCTCCGAATTAAACGGCAAAAGTGAGTGGAACAAAACGATGTGGATCGGTGTTATTAGCCTGTTTCCCGAGATGTTCCGCGCAATAACCGATTACGGGGTAACTGGCCGGGCAGTAAAAAATGGCCTGCTGAGCGTGCAGTGTTGGAGTCCTCGTGACTTTACCTACGATCGGCATCGTACCGTGGATGACCGCCCATACGGCGGTGGCCCGGGAATGCTGATGATGGTGCAACCGCTAAGGGAAGCCATTCATGCAGCAAAAGCAGCGGCAGGCGAGGGAGCAAAGGTGATTTATCTGTCACCTCAAGGGCGCAAACTGGACCAACAGGGTGTTTGCGAACTGGCTACCAATCAGAAGATGATTCTGGTATGTGGTCGGTACGAAGGTGTTGATGAGCGCGTACTGAAAACCGAAATTGATGAAGAATGGTCAATTGGTGATTACGTTCTCAGCGGTGGAGAGCTGCCGGCAATGGCTCTGATAGATTCAGTATCCCGCTTTATCCCGGGAGTGCTAGGTCATCAGGCTTCAGCAGAGGAAGATTCCTTTGTTGATGGATTGCTGGATTGCCCACACTACACTCGTCCTGAGGTGTTAGAAGGGATGGAAGTTCCGCCAGTATTACTGTCGGGCAACCATGCCGAGATTCGTCGCTGGCGCTTAAAGCAGTCGCTGGGCCGTACCTGGCTTAGAAGACCTGAACTTCTAGAAAGCCTAGCTCTGACTGACGAGCAAATGGTGTTGCTGGCTGAGTTCCAACGGGAACACAAGCCCTGAAGCAACAGAACTATGAAAGGAGTGTTGTGCCGCGTGCCAACTTCCTGATATATCAGTTTACCTAGGGTAAGAGACTTATTATGAGCAATATTATCAAGCAAATCGAACAAGAGCAGATGAAGCAGGACGTACCTGCATTCCGTCCGGGTGATTCCGTGGAAGTGAAGGTATGGGTTGTTGAAGGTTCTAAAAAGCGTCTGCAGGCATTCGAGGGCGTGGTTATCGCTATTCGTAACCGCGGTCTGCATTCTGCGTTCACCGTTCGTAAAATTTCCAACGGCGAAGGTGTTGAGCGTGTATTCCAAACTCACTCCCCAGTAATCGACAGCATTACTGTGAAACGTCGTGGTGCCGTTCGTCAAGCGAAACTGTACTATCTGCGTGAGCGTACTGGTAAGTCTGCTCGTATTAAAGAGCGTCTTAACTAAGATACAGCTAGCGCTGCATCCAAAAGTTAATAGTTATGAAGGGGTTAGCCATCGGCTGACCCCTTTTTTTGTTTCAATGATGACAAAAAAACGACAGAGATTTCAGCGCGATAAGTGGGGGAAGGCGAACTGAGATAATTAGCGTGGCATCACACCACGCTAAAGAGACTAATAGATGATTACAGGCCGTAAACCAGAGTTATTGATGTTGTGGTATCAGTATTTTTAGGCGCGCTGGCAGGTGGCTTAGTGTTATAAGTCACAACATAAGCCAGGCGCAGTGCGAAACTTTTATTGATGGCAACATTTAACGCAGTTTCAGAGTTCAGTGTAGTTTCTTCGTTCGCTAATGCGGAAACCCCTTCGCTAAACACCGTATTATCAGTTAGTTGATAGGTATAGTTCGCACCGCCATAAGCCAATGCTTTAGTGGCTCGACCACCACCATAAAATTCATCGTGGCGAACACCGGGACCAAATTCCACCCGTAGGTTGTGCAACGGTGTGGTCATAATCTGGCGGCCATAACCGGTAGTTAATACCGACCGGGAATCAAAACCGTTGTAGCGATCATTCAGCCAACTGGCTTGCCCGAACAGGTAGTTACTGTCAGTCAGATTATAGCGGGTACGCCCGCCTAGCTGGTAACGTTCGGAAGAGCGTTGATTGTTAGCGCTGGTATTACGTGCGGCTCCCCACAAACTATAGGCGGTGTTAGGTTGGAACCAGGTTAACGTTGAGTTAGCGGTCAACGTTGAGTTAGTGGTATTACCTGATTGTGCGGTATAGCCAGCCTCGACAGTACCATCAAAGCTCTTCTTGGCTGTAGCTGGATCATCTAAGGCAGTAAAAACAGTCCCATCAGCAAGAACTGAAGTGCTGATGAGGGATAAAGCGATTGCGCTGAGATAAAACGGCAACGCCCTGGTATGACGCAAAGAAAACATAATAGGCCCATGGTGAAAAAAATGATTTTTGTGCTGCGGCCCGCATTGTAGCAGTTGTGATCCAACTAAATCAGAAGATATTTCGGATTGAATAATTAATTATAATAAGAAGGTTTTTCCGATGAGTTAATTCTTAAAATGTAATAAAAAGAGTGTATCAACTTTTTACTGTGAGTAATAAAATAATAAAAACAGATATTTTGTTCACAGCATGAAATTCTTATGCCACAAAATTAAAGAGGCCAGTTCACAATGGACTGGCCTCTTTGCATATCATCTGTATACCGAGTAATTACATAAAGGTCGTTACCAGTAGGTAACCGGTGATACACGAGCTAATAACACCGATAAGACCTGGGATGATAAAACTATGGTTAATGATAAATTTACCAATCTTGGTGGTACCTGAACGGTCAAAACCGATGCAAGCAAGGTCGCTTGGATAAGTTGGCAGAACAAAGTAGCCATAAGCTGCAGGGAAGAAGGCAATCAACATTTTAGGATCAACACCAAGTTGCAGGCCCATTGGTGCGATGGCGGCTAATGCTGCCGCTTGGCTGTTTACCAGTTTGGAAACCAAGAACAGAACAATGGCATAAGTCCAAGGCTTACTTTTCACGACATCTTCCAATACCAGTTTCAAATCACCCATATGGGCTTGGAAGAAGGTATCACTCATCCAGGCAACACCGAATACCGAGAAGATAGCAACCATGCCAGCTTTAAATACGGCACCGTTAGAGATATCACTGGGTTTAACTTTACAGCCCATCAATATAACCGCACCAGCTATCAGCATCATCATCTGAATAACCAGGTTCATTGACAGTGACTGCAATTTGCCCTTAACTTCAAAGGCTGGTCGCAGATCAGCAAAAGCGCCCAGTAATACCACTATTGCGATAGCTGCGAAGAATATCCAGGTAGACCAGTAGGCTTGTTTCGGGAAAACCTGATTCAATAATGTATCTGTTGAACCATAGATAAAGGAGCGTTGCTCTGGATCTTTAATTCTCTCTTGAAAATCAGGGTCTTTATCCAGGTCTTTACCACGACGCAGACTCCACAAGGCTGCCATTAGTACCCCAACTAAAGAGGCTGGGACTGATACGGCCAGAATCTCCAGAATGCTGTAAGCATGGCCGATACCGTGGTTGGCACCAATAATTGATACTAATGATACGACAGCTACCGATACGGGTGAGGCGGTAATAGCCATTTGTGAAGCAACGGATGCAACAGCCATTGGTCGTTCCGGGCGAATACCTTTCTTAATGGCAATATCAGAAATAATCGGGAACATGGTATAAACAACGTGCCCGGTGCCACATAAAAAGGTTAATGACCAGGTTGTAAATGGAGCTAGTAGCGTAATATGCTGAGGGTGCCGACGTAATAAGCGCTCGGCAAATTGCATCATTACATTTAATCCACCGGCAGTTTGTAATACAGATGCACAACCAATAACAGCTAATATGGTGAGCATGACATCTACTGGTGGTTTCCCTGGTTCAAGCCCAAAGATAAAGGTTAGAATAAATAAGCCGATACCACTTATTAACCCCAGCCCCATACCTCCGTAGCGTGTCCCCAGTAGTAGACATATAATTATAATTATAAATTGTAGTGTTATCATAACGTTCCCTTGCTTCCAACATGAATGAAATTCGGTTAGGTATTTGCTGGTTTTAAGCAATGAGCATGGCTCTTACTCGACTTTCTCTATCAGAGCACAGATTGTATTGATTAAAACTTGGCTAATATCAAGGGAGTATTGTTTAGTTATGTAATTAATTAAATCTGAGATCTGCCTCTATTTTTATATCAGCCCAGACTTTTCTAATTAATTAAAGTGGCGTGAGGAGGGAATTATGGGATATATGGTCTGATTGTGAAAATAATGTATAAATATTGTATTCAATTAATGTGTTAATTTTCTAATAACACTTATTACTTCCCGTTTTAACACATTAATATTATCAATTGGATCATAACTTGAGGGCGGTTTTCCTTTTGCGTTGGCACCGCCATGCTGTTAATGATTGGCATGCATTGATAAAACGTACAATCGGTCGGGGAATTTTCTGTGATTTTTAACTGCCACATCTCTCAACTAATACCTAATTTCTCCTTCAGTGATTTTAAGTAGCGGCGACTCACCGGGATATGCCTACCGCTACGGGTAATCACTTCGGCTGAGCCGTTATCCATCAGTTGAATTTCTCCCAGTTGTTCAGTATTCACCATATATTGACGGTGGCAGCGGATAAATGGTGTTTTTTCTTCGAGTGTTTTGAGTGACAACTGGGTATAGCCTGATTGCACTGTCCCGACGACATGCACCCCGCTAAGCTCAGAGCTTAGATATTCTACTTCTTCAATTTTCAGCAAAAAAATACGGTTATGACCGGAACAGGGGATATGCCGCAGCATGGGTTCAGTGATTTTATGTAAATTATTATTTACGGTAAGGCCGCGTCTTAAGCGTATTAGCGTTTTTGCCAGCCGTTGATAATCGAGTGGTTTTAACAGATAGTCAAAGGCGTGCTCTTCAAATGCACGGATAGCATATTCATCGTAAGCGGTAACAAACACGATGTGTGGCATGTTTTCTGGATTCAACATTGATGCCAATTCCAGGCCATTAATTCTTGGCATTTGGATGTCGAGAAACACCACGTCGGGCTGTAAGCGCTGGATTGCAGGGATTGCTTCCAGTGCATTACTGCATTCGGCGACGATCTCAATATCGTGTTCTTCACTTAGTCTTTCGCGTAAATCTTCACGCGCAGGTTGCTCATCGTCGACGATGATGACTCTTAACATACAGCCTCCACAAATTTTCCGCATTCTATCATGGCCTCCGAGGGAGGTTGGGACCATCTGCGGAAACTGCGACTTACCGCAAAAGTCGGACAGAAATAGGGTGGTAAAAGTGTGGTAATTATTTATTTACACATATGGATTGAAAACTTTACACGTCATGGTATTGTGTACCCCATCAAACGATAAATACGCTAAACGACATCCGCTAAACAGAGATAGGGTAAAGAATATGATCATGCAAAAAGATGCGCTCAATAATGTCCATATCAGTGCTGAACAAATACTGATAACCCCGGAAGAACTGAAAAACCAGTTTCCTTTGAGCGACAATGATCAGTATGCGATTGAATCCGCTCGCAAAACCATTGCTGACATTGTTCAAGGACGAGATCCACGTTTATTAGTCGTTTGTGGCCCATGTTCGATCCACGATGTGGATGCTGCTCTGGATTATGCGCGTCGTTTGAAAACACTCTCTGCGGAGTTGAGTGATAGCTTATATATCGTTATGCGTGTCTATTTTGAAAAACCAAGAACTACTGTCGGTTGGAAAGGCCTTATCAATGACCCGGCAATGGATGGCTCTTTCGATGTGGAAGCTGGCTTACATATTGCCCGTCGATTACTGCTGGATTTAGTGGGTATGGGGTTGCCGTTGGCAACTGAGGCACTGGATCCGAATAGCCCGCAATACCTGGGTGATTTGTTCAGTTGGTCAGCAATTGGTGCGCGTACCACTGAATCACAAACTCACCGTGAAATGGCATCTGGTTTATCCATGCCAGTTGGATTCAAGAATGGTACTGATGGCAGTTTGGGCACCGCAATCAATGCAATGCGTGCTGCGGCTATGCCACATCGCTTTATGGGAATTAACCAATCCGGTCAGGTTTGTTTGTTGCAAACCCAGGGCAATCCACACGGTCATGTGATTTTACGTGGTGGCAAAACCCCTAACTACAGTGCACAAGATGTCGCTCAGTGTGAAAAACAGATGCAGGATGCGGGACTCACTCCATCCTTAATGATAGATTGCAGTCATGGTAATTCGAATAAAGACTACCGTCGCCAGACTGCCGTCGCTGAATCTGTGGTTGAACAGATCAAGGCGGGTAATCGTTCTATCACCGGTGTGATGTTGGAAAGCCACATCCACGAAGGGAATCAGTCATCTGAACAACCCCGTACTGCTATGCACTACGGGGTTTCAGTGACCGATGCCTGTATTAACTGGGAAAGCACCGAAACCTTGTTACGTGGCATGCATCAAGAATTGCGTTCAGTGCTGGCGGCACGGACTGTAGAGGAAGAGTAAGTATGGTGGCTGAACTGACCGCTTTACGCGATCAAATTGATGAAGTCGATAAAGCCCTGTTGGACTTGCTGGCTAAACGCCTGCATTTAGTGGCAGAAGTAGGTGAAGTTAAAAGCCGTTATGGTTTACCTATTTATGTTCCAGATCGTGAGGCTTTGATGTTGGCCTCACGCCGACAGGAAGCTGAGGCTTTAGGTGTACCGCCGGATTTGATTGAAGACGTATTGCGTCGGATAATGCGAGAGTCTTATACCAGCGAGAATGACAAAGGTTTTAAAACCTTGTGCCCACAATTGCGGCCCGTAGTCATTATCGGTGGGCAAGGGCAGATGGGGCGTTTATTTAGCCGCATGCTGGGCTTGTCTGGTTACCAGGTGAAAACACTGGAGCAAGAGGACTGGCCACAGGCTGAGTCCATTCTGGCGGATGCTGGTATGGTGATTGTTAGTGTACCCATCCATATCACTGAAGAAGTGATTGGGCGATTGCCAAAATTACCGCCAGATTGCATTTTATTGGATCTCGCTTCGGTGAAAAACAAGCCGCTGCAAGCCATGCTGGCTGCTCATGAAGGGCCGGTTGTGGGTCTGCATCCGATGTTTGGCCCTGATGTGGGGAGTCTGGCGAAGCAAGTGGTGGTGTATTGTGATGGTCGCGACCCGCAAGCATACCAGTGGCTGTTGGAACAGTTACAGGTATGGGGGGCAAGATTACACCGCATCAGCGCTGTCGAACATGATCAGAATATGGCATTTATTCAGGCATTACGGCATTTTGCGACCTTTGCCTATGGGCTACATCTGGCTGAGGAAAACGTGCAGCTAGAGCAATTGTTGGCACTGTCTTCACCGATTTATCGTCTGGAACTGGCGATGGTTGGGCGGTTGTTTGCGCAAGACCCACAACTTTATGCCGATATTATTATGTCTTCGGAAGATAATCTGGCGCTAATTAAACGTTATTACAAACGCTTTGGTGAAGCGATTACTTTGCTCGAGCAGAGTGATAAACAAGCCTTTGTCCAAAGTTTTCAGAAAGTTGAGCACTGGTTTGGCGATTATGCAGAGCGTTTTCTGGTGGAGAGCCGTTCATTGCTGCGTCAGGCGAACGATAGCCGGCTATAATCATACCCGTCATTGGTTGCACTTGTTACTCGGCCCATCCTTGGGCCTTGTAAATCCTAAGCGTTGTGAATCTCTAAAGCTGCGTTAACTTGGATTGACCGGAATCACGTTCTCGCTTGGGTAGCAACCCAATATTTTCAATGAACGGGTAATAGGTGCTAAGTCTGCCAGCGCTTTTTGCATCGAATCGGACCGTAAATTAGCCTGCACATCAATATAAAACATCTCTTCCCATGGATTGCCATTAATCGGGCGGGATTCCAGTTTCGTCATGATGATACCGTGGTCTCGCAGCACTAATAGTGCTTCAACCAGTGCCCCTGATTGCTGACCCGTCGCCATAATTAAGGTAGTTTTGGCCGGTATCTGCTCTGAAACTTCAATGGACTTACGGGCAAGAACAATGAAGCGAGTGATATTTTGTTGCTGATTCGCCAGATTATGTTCCAGCACCTGCAAATTATACAGTGCACCACCGGCTTCACTACCCAGAGCGGCGGCTGTTGGCGAGTTCATTTGTGCCACTTTTTCCATCGCCGCAGCAGTGCTTTCGCAATACTCAATTTTCCAATGAGGGAAACGATTAATGAACTGGCTGCACTGCTGGAAAGGTTGTGGGTGACTGTATACGGTTTCGATTTTGCTCAGGTCAGTTTCAGTTGCAACCAGAACACAGTGGTCAATAGGGTTGGTTATTTCCCCTACGATGAACAAACTGGTGTGTTGCAGCAAATCATAAACGTCGTTAATAGAGCCGGAACTGGTGTTCTCTATCGGTAAGACGGCGTAATCCGCTTGCCCGGTTTCTACCTGAGTGAAAATATCTTGGAATTTCTGACAACCACATTCAATCAGTTGCTCAAAATGACGAGCGGCATATTGACGTGCAGCCAGATGTGAATAAGAGCCTTTTGGGCCAAGGAAAGCGATACGGGCAGAATGCAGGGCGGTTTGATTAAGCTGATGTTGTAACAGTGCCTGCTGAGTTAAGACCGAGTCTTCGATAATAAGTTGGAACAGACGAGTGACATAGAATCCGTCGAGGTCATAGGGCTTAGCGGCAGTTATCAAGGCATCCAGTAAGTCACGTTCACGCTCTTTATCGCGAATAGGACGATGATGGAGCTGCTTAGCTTTAGCGACATCCACTGCTAATTCACGCCGCTCTGCCAGCAAGGCGAGCAGTTTTAAGTCTAGTGCGCTGATGCGTTCACGTAGCACCAGTAATGGATTATCGGTCATAGGGATTTGCCTTATTTTTCTGAATGATTATACCCTAAATAATTCGAGCAGCAGGAAGGTAGCCAATGCACATGCAGCTTGAAGTATGACGAGGATATACACATAAAAAAAGCCTCCCGCTTGGGAGGCTTTGTTGTTCGTCTTCGCATTCTTTATCACACGACGAAACGCCTCCCAATCAGGGGAAGGTAAAAAAGAATGCGAAGAAAAACACTTTATTGATCATCGTTACTGGTTACCTGTTTTACTCGTAAGTGTGTTGCCACGAAAATAAATAGTAAAGAAAGTCAGTTCTTAAAACTGATCAGACTCTAAATTAACCGCCAGCCTGAATTGCTGTCAATAAAAAACGCGCCCAAAGGCGCGTTAGATCCGAAATGAGATGGATGGCTCCGGCTATTGTTCTTGCTCGGACTCTTCTTCCTCTACATCTACTGATTCCAGATTAGCTTCTTTAACACTACTTGCTGCGCGGCGAGCTTCACCTTTGTGCTGCACTTTATTTAATTGGCGTTCTAGTTTGGTGATAAGCTCATTAATTGCAGCATACATGTCATCATGTTTGGCACTGGCAACCAATGGCCCCATTGGTGTACTGATAGTTGCATCGGCAACAAATCCTTGTGGACCTTTAGACAGTACGATGTGCGGGTTTATTAACTGGGCCTGCCATTTATCCAGTTTGGTGAGACGGTCTTCAACATGCTTGCGAATTGCTGGGGTAATATCCATTTGCTTACTGGTAATGTTGACTGTCATATGACTTACCTCTCTGTCTGCTCCGTCTTGGATAACTTCAGCATACCTCTCTTTCTCACAAAATGTATGATCAAGGTCACTTTTTTTTGTCACTTTTTGCAAAGGTCATGGGAACTGTGATTCAACGTCAGGAATAGCGGCTGGGGGCTTGAATCATTGATTATAATGCCGCATTATTGATAAGTTATATTGCCTGCATTCAGTTAAAAACGGCGTTATTTTTCTGTTTTAGATAGGATATTAGCGCGATAGTCTGATGCAGTGAGTTTTCTCGGCCTACACCAGTAAAGTGAACATCTGCCGTAAGGCAAGAATTGAAAACGGCAGCCTAGGCTGCCGTTTGTTATTTTATCGAGCCAGACAATATCAGGCTGGGTTCGCTGCAATTATCTTGGCAACTTTGTCTGCCTCGGCATTGAGTTGCAGTTGTTTATAAGCATTTTCCATCAATGGCAACGCATCACGGGTTGCTTGAGTATCAGGATAATCTCTCAACATTTGTTCTACACGGTTAACTACCGCGACGTAAGCGCCTCGTTTAGTGTAATATTGCGCCACGGCCAGTTCATGCTTGGCCAGACGATTTTTCAAGAACGTCAGGCGTTTTTGCGCATCAGTTGCGTACTGGCTGTTCGGATAGTTTTGAATCAACTGGTTAAAATCGCGGAATGCGGCCTTGGCATGTTGCGGGTCGCGGTCTGAACGATCAATCCCGAAGAAACCTTGCAATGCGCTGTCATCCAGAGCCATGTCAGTCAAACCACGCATATATAATACGTAATCGATGTTAGGATGTGTTGGATTGAGGCGCATAAAGCGATCGATTGAGGCTTGCGCCAACGGCAGATCAGCAGATTTATAATACGCATAAATCAAATCAAGCTGAACTTGTTGGGAGTAAGGCCCGAAAGGATAGCGGTTATCTAACGCTTCTAGTTGCGTAATAGCTCCCTTAAAGTTACCGTCCTGCAGTTTTTGCTGAGCGGTAGCATAGAGCTCAGAAGGCGGGTTATCGGGAACCACGTCCTTGTTACTGGAGCAACCGGTCAGCACCAGGCTCAACGTGGCGGCAGCCACCAGATATTTCATACGCGTCATGACGTTTTGATTATCCTCGAAGTGTTATTCCGGGAGACTGTCCGTTAAGCTCCCGACAAAGATCTAGATACAATAGCACATTATATTAAACGGCATCGCCGTCAAAACCCAACGTTAACGAACAAGAAGCTGCATATGGCACAACAAGTACAACTCAGCGCAACGGTGGCCGAATCTCAACTCGGTCAACGGTTAGATCAGGCTTTGGCCGAATTGTTCCCTGATTATTCAAGATCTCGCATAAAAGAGTGGATTTTGGAAGACAGGGTTACAGTCGACGGTAAAACAATTAATAAGCCTAAAGAAAAAGTGTTGGGTGGTGAGCTCGTCGCCATTGACGCGCAAATTGAGGAAGATGCCCGCTGGGCGCCTCAAGACATCCCACTGGATATCGTCTATGAAGATAACGATATTTTGGTCATTAATAAACCCCGTGGTTTAGTTGTGCATCCCGGAGCCGGCAACCCAGATGGTACGGTTCTGAATGCGCTGCTCTATTATTATCCTGAAATCATGGATGTCCCGCGCGCGGGTATCGTTCATCGCCTGGATAAAGATACTACTGGTTTGATGGTAGTAGCAAAAACGGTTCCGGCACAAACGCGTTTGGTTGAAGCACTGCAAGCGCGTGAAATTACCCGTGAATATGAAGCCGTAGCCATTGGCAATATGACTGCGGGCGGTCGGGTCGATGAGCCAATTTCTCGTCATTCCACCAAGCGTACTCACATGGCTGTGCACCCAATGGGTAAACCAGCAACTACCCATTACCGGATTATGGAGCATTTCCGCGCCCATACCCGCCTGCGTTTGCGTTTAGAAACGGGCCGTACCCATCAGATCCGCGTGCATATGTCTCATATTAACCATCCACTGGTGGGTGATCAGTTTTATGGTGGCCGTCCGCGCCCACCTAGAGGCGCCTCTGATTCCTTTATTTCCATTCTGCGTGGTTTTGATCGTCAGGCATTGCATGCAACCATGCTGCGTTTGTATCACCCTATCAGTGGTATCCAAATGGAATGGCATGCAGCATTACCAGAAGATATGGTTGAGCTGATAAATGCGCTGAAGGCTGATACTGAAGAATTCAAAGACCAGATGGATTGGTAATGAGTCCCCAACTGATACTTCCAGACTGGCCGATGCCTGCCGGTGTTAAGGCATGTAGCACCACCCGTCACGGTGGTATCAGCGAATCGCCTTATGATTCATTAAACCTTGGTACCCATGTTGGTGATGTTGCAGCCAGTGTGACAGCTAATCGCCAGCGATTAGTTGAACTGGCTGGCTTGCCGCAAATGCCTGTTTGGTTGGAGCAGGTGCATGGTACTCGTGTCCTGCATCTGGATGGTAAGGCGGTAGCTGATGTACAGGCTGACGCGGCTTATAGCCGGGTTGCCGGGCAAGTTTGTGCCGTAATGACCGCAGATTGCCTACCGGTCCTGTTTTGTTCATTAGCAGGCGATGAAGTTGCGGCCGCACATGCTGGTTGGCGTGGTTTATGTGCTGGCGTCCTTGAACAGACGCTGGCGCAGTTCAACGCGGCCCCTGCTTCTATTATTGCCTGGTTAGGCCCAGCCATTGGCCCACAGCAGTTCGAAGTGGGTGAAGAGGTGAAACAGGCCTTTATCAATATCGACCCAGCATCCGCCTCTGCTTTTGTTCCCTCAGGCACTAAATATCTCGCTGACATCTATCTATTGGCTCATTTGCGGCTACAGGCTGCAGGTATTCACGCTATTTATGGCGGTAATTGCTGTACTGTGAGTGAAAAACAGCAATTTTTCTCTTATCGGCGCGATGGAATCACTGGACGTATGGCAAGTTTAGTCTGGCTGATATAACCTACTGAATTAGGACGATCCGCTGACGCATAACGAATTACTTTAAATATAGTGTCGAAATAACCTTGAAAATTTGAGGGATGACCTCATCTAATCTCCAGTAGCAATTTTGACCAATATCGGAGGTGTTATGCGTCTGGATCGTCTTACTAGCAAATTCCAGCTTGCCCTCGCCGATGCCCAGTCTTTAGCGCTTGGGCGCGACAACCAGTTTATTGAACCGTTACATTTGATGAGCGCACTGCTCAATCAGGATGGGGGGACGGTTCGCCCATTGTTGACCTCGGCGGGTATTAATGTTGCCAGTTTGCGCAGCGACATTGAGCAGGCTTTAGGTCGTCTTCCACAAGTTGAAGGTACCGGCGGTGATGTTCAACCATCAAACGAGCTGGTACGTGTATTGAATCTTTGTGACAAGTTAGCGCAAAAGCGTGCAGATAAGTTTATCTCTTCAGAACTGTTCGTGTTGGCAGTGCTTGAAGACCGCGGCACCTTAACTGACATGTTAAAGGCTGCCGGTGCAACAACTGATAAAATAGATAAGGCAATTGAAAATATGCGTGGTGGTGACAAAGTCGATGATCCAGGCGCCGAAGATCAGCGTCAGGCGTTGAAAAAATTCACTATCGACCTGACTGAGCGTGCAGAGCAGGGGAAACTTGATCCGGTGATTGGCCGTGATGAAGAGATTCGCCGTACTATTCAGGTGTTACAACGTCGTACCAAAAACAACCCGGTATTAATTGGTGAACCCGGTGTCGGTAAAACCGCCATCGTGGAAGGGTTGGCACAACGTATCGTCAATGGCGAAGTGCCTGAAGGCCTGAAACATAAACGTGTGCTGTCATTAGATATGGGTTCACTGATTGCCGGTGCTAAGTATCGTGGTGAATTTGAAGAGCGTCTAAAAGGCGTGTTGAACGATTTATCAAAACAAGAAGGTAGTGTGATCTTGTTTATTGATGAATTGCATACCATGGTTGGCGCTGGGAAAGGCGATGGGGCGATGGATGCTGGTAACATGCTGAAACCTGCGTTAGCGCGCGGTGAACTGCATTGCGTCGGTGCGACCACCCTGGACGAATATCGCCAGTATATAGAGAAGGATGCGGCGCTGGAGCGGCGTTTCCAGAAAGTCTATGTTGCGGAACCGACAGTCGAAGACACCATTGCCATTTTGCGCGGGCTGAAAGAGCGATATGAACTGCATCACCATGTGCAGATCACCGACCCAGCAATTGTTGCCGCGGCAACACTGTCGCACCGTTATATTTCGGATCGCCAGTTACCGGATAAAGCCATTGACCTGATCGATGAAGCCGGTTCCAGTATCCGTATGCAAATGGATTCAAAACCAGAATCATTGGATCGGCTGGAGCGCCGAATTATCCAATTGAAACTGGAACAGCAAGCGCTGAACAAAGAATCCGATGACGCCAGTAAAAAACGGCTGGAAATGCTCAATACCGAATTAGAGCAGAAAGAGCGTGAGTACTCTGAGCTGGAGGAAGAGTGGAAAGCTGAAAAAGCCTCACTGACTGGGACTCAGAATATTAAGACTGAGTTGGAACAGGCCAAAATTACCTTAGAACAGGCTCGACGTGTGGGTGACTTGGCTCGGATGTCAGAACTTCAGTACGGTAAAATCCCTGAGTTGGAAAAACAGCTAGCGGCAGCCAATGCGCTGGAAGGGAAAACCATGAAGTTGCTGCGCAATCGTGTCACTGAGGTTGAGATTGCTGATGTCCTGGCGCGCTGGACGGGTATTCCGGTATCACGCATGCTGGAAAGTGAACGCGATAAACTGCTGCGCATGGAACAAGACCTGCATAAACGTGTCATTGGTCAGGATGAAGCAGTCGAAGCAGTATCCAATGCTATCCGCCGTAGTCGTGCTGGGTTATCAGATCCGAACCGGCCAATTGGTTCCTTCTTATTCTTAGGCCCGACGGGGGTAGGTAAAACTGAATTATGTAAAGCATTGGCCACGTTCTTGTTCGACAGCGACGATGCCATGGTGCGTATTGATATGTCAGAGTTTATGGAGAAACACTCCGTATCTCGGCTGGTTGGTGCACCTCCGGGCTACGTTGGCTATGAGGAAGGTGGTTATCTGACGGAAGCGGTGCGCCGTCGTCCTTATTCTGTAATCTTGTTAGATGAAGTGGAAAAAGCACATCCTGATGTGTTCAACATCTTGTTGCAGGTATTGGATGATGGTCGCTTGACTGACGGGCAGGGGAGAACGGTTGATTTCCGTAACACTGTTGTCATCATGACCTCTAACCTCGGTTCAGATTTGATTCAGGAACGTTTCGGTGAAAGAAGTTATACCGAAATGAAGAATATGGTGATGGAGGTTGTTAGCCATCACTTCCGTCCTGAATTTATTAACCGTATAGATGAGGTGGTTGTCTTCCATCCGCTTGGTCGAGCACATCTGGCCTCAATTGCCAGTATTCAACTGGAGCGGCTGTATAAACGTCTGGAAGAGCGTGGCTATCAGGTTACCATTACTCAACCTGCGTTGGAGTTCCTGGGGGAAACCGGCTTTGACCCTGTTTATGGTGCACGGCCATTGAAACGCGCGATTCAGCAGGAAATCGAGAACCCGCTGGCGCAGCAGATACTTTCCGGCAAATTAATCCCGGGAGTACCTGTTACTTTAGATGTGGAAAACGGGCATATCATTGCCAGACAGTAATCGTTAATCCTCAAGGGGGCGAGAAATCGCCCCCTTTTTGTTTTCTTTTTCGCCATATCTACGGTTTTTGCCGTATTAATGAGCGGTTGAAAAGTTTTTTCAAATTAGGGGTTGCAGGCTGGCAGGAACTCCCTATAATGCGCCTCCACTGACCGGGAACAACGAAACATACTTCGCCGGGTCAGGAAGCGAAAAGAATGATTTTGACTTCGAAAGAAACCAAAGAAACTCTTGACTCTTCAGCGGGAAAGCGTATTATCTGCCTCCCGCGTTACCGTAAGATTCGCCGAAAGGCAAACGGGTAACGAACGCTCTTTAACAATTTATCAGACAATCTGTGTGGGCACTCGCAAGACGATATCGAAGCCTGTTTCGGCAGGCAGAAGAAATATCAAAGTCTTGAAGAGTGACCAAAGCAGTACACATTTGAACTTCGGTTCGAATGCTTATTTGCAGAAAGTAATCTTTGAGCATCGCTGCTTTTATTAGCAGCAAATCAAACAAATCTTAAATTGAAGAGTTTGATCATGGCTCAGATTGAACGCTGGCGGCAGGCCTAACACATGCAAGTCGAGCGGCAGCGGGAAGTAGTTTACTACTTTGCCGGCGAGCGGCGGACGGGTGAGTAATGTCTGGGAAACTGCCTGATGGAGGGGGATAACTACTGGAAACGGTAGCTAATACCGCATGACCTCGCAAGAGCAAAGTGGGGGACCTTCGGGCCTCACGCCATCGGATGTGCCCAGATGGGATTAGCTAGTAGGTGGGGTAATGGCTCACCTAGGCGACGATCCCTAGCTGGTCTGAGAGGATGACCAGCCACACTGGAACTGAGACACGGTCCAGACTCCTACGGGAGGCAGCAGTGGGGAATATTGCACAATGGGCGCAAGCCTGATGCAGCCATGCCGCGTGTGTGAAGAAGGCCTTCGGGTTGTAAAGCACTTTCAGCGAGGAGGAAGGCAATCGTGTTAATAGCACGGTTGATTGACGTTACTCGCAGAAGAAGCACCGGCTAACTCCGTGCCAGCAGCCGCGGTAATACGGAGGGTGCAAGCGTTAATCGGAATTACTGGGCGTAAAGCGCACGCAGGCGGTTTGTTAAGTCAGATGTGAAATCCCCGCGCTTAACGTGGGAACTGCATTTGAAACTGGCAAGCTAGAGTCTTGTAGAGGGGGGTAGAATTCCAGGTGTAGCGGTGAAATGCGTAGAGATCTGGAGGAATACCGGTGGCGAAGGCGGCCCCCTGGACAAAGACTGACGCTCAGGTGCGAAAGCGTGGGGAGCAAACAGGATTAGATACCCTGGTAGTCCACGCTGTAAACGATGTCGACTTGGAGGTTGTGCCCTTGAGGCGTGGCTTCCGGAGCTAACGCGTTAAGTCGACCGCCTGGGGAGTACGGCCGCAAGGTTAAAACTCAAATGAATTGACGGGGGCCCGCACAAGCGGTGGAGCATGTGGTTTAATTCGATGCAACGCGAAGAACCTTACCTACTCTTGACATCCACAGAACTTAGCAGAGATGCTTCGGTGCCTTCGGGAACTGTGAGACAGGTGCTGCATGGCTGTCGTCAGCTCGTGTTGTGAAATGTTGGGTTAAGTCCCGCAACGAGCGCAACCCTTATCCTTTGTTGCCAGCACGTAATGGTGGGAACTCAAGGGAGACTGCCGGTGATAAACCGGAGGAAGGTGGGGATGACGTCAAGTCATCATGGCCCTTACGAGTAGGGCTACACACGTGCTACAATGGCAGATACAAAGTGAAGCGAACTCGCGAGAGCAAGCGGACCACATAAAGTCTGTCGTAGTCCGGATTGGAGTCTGCAACTCGACTCCATGAAGTCGGAATCGCTAGTAATCGTAGATCAGAATGCTACGGTGAATACGTTCCCGGGCCTTGTACACACCGCCCGTCACACCATGGGAGTGGGTTGCAAAAGAAGTAGGTAGCTTAACCTTCGGGAGGGCGCTTACCACTTTGTGATTCATGACTGGGGTGAAGTCGTAACAAGGTAACCGTAGGGGAACCTGCGGTTGGATCACCTCCTTACCTAACGATACGCATTGCGCAGTGTCCACACAGATTGTCTGATAGAAAGTAACGAGCAAATAAGGCCGGACTGAGAGATTAGTCGGGCTTTAGTACCTTGTTGGGTCTGTAGCTCAGGTGGTTAGAGCGCACCCCTGATAAGGGTGAGGTCGGTGGTTCAAGTCCACTCAGACCCACCAACTCATCCTCATAGTGCGTTACAGACACACTCGTTTATACCCATAAACGTCGCGTGACTGCACCTTGTCTGAGAATGAGTTATGCCGATAAGGTATTTTGCTTTTTATATGGGGCTATAGCTCAGCTGGGAGAGCGCCTGCCTTGCACGCAGGAGGTCAGCGGTTCGATCCCGCTTAGCTCCACCATATAAAAAAACTATTTCAAAACGTACTGCGGCCGTAAGGCACAGTGTGTTGTGAAATATTGCTCTTTAACAATCTGGAACAAGCTGAAAATTGAAACATTACAGCTGAAATTTATCTCTCCGTAGATGTACTGAGATAAAAAGTAACCTGTAATAGAGTCTCTCAAATAATCGCAATGCCAATGGGTAATCATTGTTGCAGTGTGAGCGAGAAGACACTCAGCAAGGCGTACAGCGCACAGCAACCGGAGTGAACTTAACGTTCATGAGGATTGCGCGCACTGCACAACATAGCCGAGTGTGTTCACAGCCACACCAATAACGAAAAACACCTTTGGGTTGTGAGGTTAAGCGACTAAGCGTACACGGTGGATGCCTAGGCAGTCAGAGGCGATGAAGGGCGTGCTAATCTGCGAAAAGCGTCGGTAAGCTGATATGAAGCGTTACAACCGACGATACCCGAATGGGGAAACCCAGTGCAATTCGTTGCACTATTGCATGGTGAATACATAGCCATGCAAGGCGAACCGGGGGAACTGAAACATCTAAGTACCCCGAGGAAAAGAAATCAACCGAGATTCCCCCAGTAGCGGCGAGCGAACGGGGAAGAGCCCAGAGTCTGAATCAGTTTGTGTGTTAGTGGAAGCGTCTGGAAAGTCGCACGGTACAGGGTGATAGTCCCGTACACCAAAACACACTTGCTGTGAACTCGATGAGTAGGGCGGGACACGTGACATCCTGTCTGAATATGGGGGGACCATCCTCCAAGGCTAAATACTCCTGACTGACCGATAGTGAACCAGTACCGTGAGGGAAAGGCGAAAAGAACCCCGGCGAGGGGAGTGAAATAGAACCTGAAACCGTGTACGTACAAGCAGTGGGAGCCTACTTTGTTGGGTGACTGCGTACCTTTTGTATAATGGGTCAGCGACTTATATTTTGTAGCAAGGTTAACCGAATAGGGGAGCCGTAGGGAAACCGAGTCTTAACTGGGCGTCTAGTTGCAAGGTATAGACCCGAAACCCGGTGATCTAGCCATGGGCAGGTTGAAGGTTGGGTAACACTAACTGGAGGACCGAACCGACTAATGTTGAAAAATTAGCGGATGACTTGTGGCTGGGGGTGAAAGGCCAATCAAACCGGGAGATAGCTGGTTCTCCCCGAAAGCTATTTAGGTAGCGCCTCGTGAACTCATCTTCGGGGGTAGAGCACTGTTTCGGCTAGGGGGTCATCCCGACTTACCAAACCGATGCAAACTCCGAATACCGAAGAATGTTATCACGGGAGACACACGGCGGGTGCTAACGTCCGTCGTGAAGAGGGAAACAACCCAGACCGCCAGCTAAGGTCCCAAAGTCATGGTTAAGTGGGAAACGATGTGGGAAGGCATAGACAGCCAGGATGTTGGCTTAGAAGCAGCCATCATTTAAAGAAAGCGTAATAGCTCACTGGTCGAGTCGGCCTGCGCGGAAGATGTAACGGGGCTAAACCATGCACCGAAGCTGCGGCAGCGACACTTAGGTGTTGTTGGGTAGGGGAGCGTTCTGTAAGCCGTTGAAGGTGACCTGTGAGGGTTGCTGGAGGTATCAGAAGTGCGAATGCTGACATAAGTAACGATAATGCGGGTGAAAAACCCGCACGCCGGAAGACCAAGGGTTCCTGTCCAACGTTAATCGGGGCAGGGTGAGTCGACCCCTAAGGCGAGGCTGAAAAGCGTAGTCGATGGGAAACAGGTTAATATTCCTGTACTTGGTGTTACTGCGAAGGGGGGACGGAGAAGGCTAGGCTAGCCGGGCGACGGTTGTCCCGGTTTAAGCATGTAGGCGGAGTGACTTGGTAAATCCGGTTGCTTATCAACGCTGAGGTGTGATGACGAGCCACTACGGTGGTGAAGTAGTTGATGCCAAGCTTCCAGGAAAAGCCTCTAAGCATCAGGTAACATTAAATCGTACCCCAAACCGACACAGGTGGTCAGGTAGAGAATACTCAGGCGCTTGAGAGAACTCGGGTGAAGGAACTAGGCAAAATGGTGCCGTAACTTCGGGAGAAGGCACGCTGGCATTAGGTAATGGGACTTGCTCCCGGCGCCGAAGCCAGTCGCAGATACCAGCTGGCTGCAACTGTTTAATAAAAACACAGCACTGTGCAAACACGAAAGTGGACGTATACGGTGTGACGCCTGCCCGGTGCTGGAAGGTTAATTGATGGGGTCAGCCGCAAGGCGAAGCTCTTGATCGAAGCCCCAGTAAACGGCGGCCGTAACTATAACGGTCCTAAGGTAGCGAAATTCCTTGTCGGGTAAGTTCCGACCTGCACGAATGGCGTAATGATGGCCAGGCTGTCTCCACCCGAGACTCAGTGAAATTGAACTCGCTGTGAAGATGCAGTGTACCCGCGGCAAGACGGAAAGACCCCGTGAACCTTTACTATAGCTTGACACTGAACATTGAGCCTTGATGTGTAGGATAGGTGGGAGGCATCGAAGTGTGGACGCCAGTCTGCATGGAGCCAACCTTGAAATACCACCCTTTAATGTTTGATGTTCTAACTCGGCCCCGTGATCCGGGGTGAGGACAGTGTCTGGTGGGTAGTTTGACTGGGGCGGTCTCCTCCCAAAGAGTAACGGAGGAGCACGAAGGTTAGCTAATCACGGTCGGACATCGTGAGGTTAGTGCAAAGGCATAAGCTAGCTTGACTGCGAGAGTGACGGCTCGAGCAGGTACGAAAGTAGGTCTTAGTGATCCGGTGGTTCTGAATGGAAGGGCCATCGCTCAACGGATAAAAGGTACTCCGGGGATAACAGGCTGATACCGCCCAAGAGTTCATATCGACGGCGGTGTTTGGCACCTCGATGTCGGCTCATCACATCCTGGGGCTGAAGTAGGTCCCAAGGGTATGGCTGTTCGCCATTTAAAGTGGTACGCGAGCTGGGTTTAGAACGTCGTGAGACAGTTCGGTCCCTATCTGCCGTGGGCGTTGGAAGATTGAGAGGGGCTGCTCCTAGTACGAGAGGACCGGAGTGGACGAATCACTGGTGTTCGGGTTGTCATGCCAATGGCATTGCCCGGTAGCTAAATTCGGAAGAGATAACCGCTGAAAGCATCTAAGCGGGAAACTTGCCTCGAGATGAGTCTTCCCTGGGGCTTTAAGCCCCCTGAAGGAACGTTAAAGACTATGACGTTGATAGGCTGGGTGTGTAAGTGCAGCGATGCATTGAGCTAACCAGTACTAATGATCCGTGAGGCTTAACCTTACAACACCAAAGGTGTTTTAGATTTGAGAGATAGAAATTTTCAGCGAAGTTCCGAGATTGGGCTGGCTGGCTGTGTGCAGGATTGCATAGCGGGTTAGTTTAGACAGAATTTGCCTGGCGGCCATAGCGCGGTGGTCCCACCTGATCCCATGCCGAACTCAGAAGTGAAACGCCGTAGCGCCGATGGTAGTGTGGGGTCTCCCCATGCGAGAGTAGGACACTGCCAGGCATCAAATAAAGCCGAGACCCCATGCCAAAAGCGTGGGGTTTTTGCTATGGGCAGAATAGTGAAATAGGTATAAATAGTGACCTTAGAGTGGTTGCGTCGCAGGGCTCATAGTCAGACGAGTCAAATATTGCAGGGGCAGGTGAGTCAAATCCGGCCGTCACAGCGATGAATAAAACAAAAGGCTACCTTGATAGGTGGCTTTTTTTGTTTATGGATTTAGCTGTGAGGATTTGAACCAGGTAAGTAAGGTTTTATCGTAGGAATAGCGTGTTTATTGCTGTAGTGGGGTCAGTTTGCCGCTTGATAAAGGCTGTAACCTGTCATTGCACCGGCGACGTCCCAGGCAAAATCCTTCCAGCTCCAGCCAGTCCCACCTTGACGACTATCATATAACTCCTTACCCGCCCCGATCCCGATAGAAAACAGCAGGCCAAAATTACGGCTCTTGGCATCGGACCAATTTTGATGTTCACCATAGGCAGTGCCAGCGGCGGCTAAAACGGCGGAGGCAAAGAAATGTTGTGCCTTATCTTTCCCAGTCCAATTATCATTAGCCATATGCGTGCATGCAGAACTGAGAAAAAACAGTGGGGCGATAAGTAATGGGCGAAGATAAGGTGGGCACCACATGCCGTCTCTCCTCTGGCTAGATACAAAAAACCCGGCATGTAACCGGGCTTTCATATTTATAGAATGCGGCTAATCAGCCGATCGATACGGATCCTGCGCAAACGACGGATCAATTTGCGAACCTTGACTGGATATTGCTGAATATTCTCAAGCTCAAGGTAATGTGAAACAACTTTAGTATGAGTACGGATACACTCCAGCTCTTTAGCGCGCTGCTCGTGCATCTCATGCTTAGGATCGTGGATCAAAATGGCATTTTCCAGATCCAAACGCCATGCGCGTGGATTCAGGTTATTACCGGTAATCAACTGCCAATTATTATCAACCCACATTCCTTTCAGATGATAAGTATTGTCGCCATCTTTCCACAGGCGCACGATTAATTGCCCGCTATCGACAAAACGCTGTAAGCGACTCAGGAAGCGACGCAGGTTGATTTCGTATAAGTAAGGTAACGCGCCAATAATCTTAAACGGTTGATCTTCTGGAATATAAAAGTCATTTGCTGTTTTGTCACCAACAATAATCTCGACCTGTTTGCCTTCACGCAGTAGATAAATGATATTGCGGACTAACAGTGCTGGCAGATTAAAGTAAGGTGTACAAATAGTGAGTCGTTCGTCAGCGGAGGCCATTAAATGATGAATCGTTTTATTCAGTTGACTCTTTTTGCCTAAGCCAACCAATGGGGTGACGGCCAGTTCATCATTACTCGCTTGTGCCGGAAATTGATAGCCGATGTCGCGCAGTGACGAGCGAAACTGTCGGGTCTCATTTTTAATCTCAGGATTGGTCGGCCGATCAGCACGATCCAAGCGTTGCACCGCTCCTGCACTTAGCATCCGTTGTTTCACGTAATCGACCATAATTTCGGCCAATGATGGGTTCGTGATTAATTGGTATCGGTCATAACGATACTTATCGTTTTGATAGAGGTAGACATCATTGATACTGGCACCACTGTAAATCACAGTATCATCAATGATAAAACCTTTCAGATGCAACACGCCAAGTGCTTCGCGAGTATTGACTGGAACACCGTAAATCGGAACGCAAACATTCGGATGATTGGCCGCCATTTCACAGTACCAATCAGCATTGGTATTGACCGCTGCGGCTCCAATACGCCCACGTTGTGCGCGGTGCCAGTCTACCAGCACGCAAATCTCCAGTTCTGGGCGCTGAAGCTTAGCCTGATAGAGGGCATTCATTACGTCCCGGCCTGCATCATCCTGCTCCAGGTAGAGCGCCACCAGATAAATACGTTTGGTCGCCAGGCCTATTAAATCCAGCAGAGTGGAGCGGAAAACCTTGGGGCAATAAAGTGTTTGGACATCATCAACTGACTGAGGGAGTTTGGGCAGTTGTGCAAGGTGTTGTTGATGTTTACTACGTTTGAATTTTGACAACATCACAGTGCGCTTCTTCTCTTGTTATTTGATGGCAGAACCGCCATATCCTAAAAACACTAATCCATTGAGTTGGGCGATAATACCACTACTTTCGCGGATTGTGCGCAAGTTTTGCCTGCCAAAGACCGAATCGTTTGGGGTTGTGGTATATATCACGGTGATTCATGTAACTGAAATCAAAGTGTCAGCTCCAGATTAACGATCCCATCTTCCATCTGTACATCAATACTAAAACCGAGTTTTTTAGCTAAACCGATCATGCCACGGTTGTTGGGCATGGTGACTGCGGTTAACCGTGTTAACCCATGGCTGCGAGTATACTGAATCATCTTTTCTAATAGTTCCCGCCCCAGACCCAGCCCTTTAAGGTCTGAGCGCACCAACACGGCAAACTCGGCGTCAATATTGTCAGGGTCAGACAATGCGCGCGTGACGCCAATAATTTCAGGGCCATTATTTTTTTGGCGCACAGCGACAAATGCCATTTCTCGATCATAGTCAATCTGCGTCATATTCGCCAAATCATCATGGCTGAATTCATTTATTTCACTGAAGTAGCGATAGTAGAGATCTTCTTTAGTGACTTGATCAATAAACAATTTTAGTAGTGGTTCATCTTCTGGCAAAATTGGGCGGAACAGACAGTGAGAACCATCTTTAAGTTCGACCTTTTGTTCCAACTCGTGTGGATAGGGGCGGATCGCCAACCGTGCCTGCGGATCGCCGCTGACAGGTGCCAGTTGCATCGAAACATCCAACAGCGTGAATTCGCTGCCTGACGCAAGTACCGGGTGAATATCTAACCGGCTGATTTCGGGGCAATCGAGAATTAGATTAGAGACTTGTACCAGTAAACGGCTCAAGCCAGGGATATCCAAGGGTTGTAATGATCCACGGCTGCGAATTTTGCCGCCTTTGACCGCTTGTATAATCAGGTAGCGGGCCAGTGCCATATTGAGTGGCGGCAGCGCGACGGCGGCCTGAGTTTCATGATGCCATTCGATGCCACCTTCACCTAACATGATCAACGGGCCGAAAATCGCATCTTGCTCTACTGCAATTCGCAATTCCTGAGCGCCTGCGCGGTTCGCCATACTTTGCACCAGCAACCCGTGGATACGGGCTTGCGGATAAGTGCGCCTTACCCGGTCAAGAATATCGTCAGCAGCCCGCTGTACTTCAATTGCGGTACGAAGATACAGCATTACGCCCTGGACTTCTGACTTGTGCGGGATATCCGGCGAGCGTAGTTTGATGGCAACCGGATAGCCCAATCGTTCGGCGATATGCACCGCTTCTACGCTGTCACTGGCAATCCAGGTTGGCAGTGTGCTGAGGCCATAAGCTTCAAGTATCGGTTGTACTTCATGGGTATCAAGCTGGGTGGCACCTTCTGCCAGCGCCTGGCGAATCAACTGATGCACGTGGGCGGTGTTGGCGGTGAGGCCGACAGGCAGCGCAGGTGTCTCTTTCAATTGCTTCTGGTTACGGCGATATTCCACCATATGCATAAAGGCAGTAATCGCCCCTTCCGGTGTGCGATAGGTGGGGATCCCGGCTTCGGTGAACAGTCGGCGTGCATCTTGCGATGAATATTCACCACACCAGTTAGTGAGCAGAGTAAGGCGCTTGCCACGTGGGTGCTGACGGATAGCGGAAATCAGTAATTCTGCTGTTTTGCTCCCTGGCGCAGCAGCGCTCGGGGAATGAATCAGCAATAGCGCATCGTAGTCGGTACTGTCGAGTAGCGGTTTAAGCGCCGCCAGATAGCGCTCAGCGCTGGCATCATCGCGCAAGTCTATGGGGTTACGTAAGGAAACAAAAGAGGGTAGCACGGCACTCAGCGCCGATTGGGTGGTATCAGACAGTGTTGCCAACTTGCCATTACGGCTGATCAGCTCATCCAGCGCCATGGCCGCCGGGGCGGAACCATTGCTGACAATCAATAACCGTTCACCCCGTAGTGGGTGCATGTGGCTGAGTGTTTCGACGGCGGAGAATAGCTCGTGAGTATCCTGCACCCGCAGCAGGCCTGCCCGCTGAATCGCCGCATCATAAGCCGCGTCCAGCCCTTGCTGACCATTTAGCAACTGCTGAGCACGCTGTGTGCGGCCACTTTTGACCACCAGAATCGGTTTATTGCGCGAAGCGCTGCGCGAGGCGGATAAAAACCGGCGCGCATCACTGATATGTTCGATATACAGCATAATGGCACTGGTTTTGCCATCTCTGGCCAGGAAATCGAGTAAGTCATCGACATCAATATCCAGGCTGTCACCCAGCGCAATAAAATACGAGAAGCCAACTTCCCGCTGCTGCGCCCAGTCGAGAATGGTGTTGGCTACCGCGGCTGATTGAGAGATAAATGCCAGCCGCCCTTTCTTGATGGGAACGGGTGAGAAACTGGCATTTAACCCTTGCCACGGAGCCAGCAAACCCAGGCTGTTGGGGCCAAGTAAGCGCATATGATGGCGTTGCGCGCAGGCTTTCAGCTCTGGGAACTGTTCGGTTGCGGCAGACAGAATGATGACTGCTTTACAGCCACGGATGCCGAGATCTTCCAACAGGGCCAAATTGCGGCTGTCATGAGTACACAAAATCGCCAGATCGGGCGTAATCGGCAGGCTAGCGATATCTGCGTAAGCCAACACACCACATACTGCTTTATGGGTTGGGGTCACCGGTAGAATAGGGCCATTGAAGCCGCCATCCAGCAAATTACGCATCATCAGGAAACCGGCGCGATCCGGTTTTTCAGAAGCGCCGATAACCGCAATAGACTTCGGGCGTAGTAGTGCTTCTAATCCACGTTGGCTCATCGTTTATCCCCGTTATCTTTCAAGTTGCAGGTGTGTTGGCTGCGCTCACTCAGCCTGCGGGCTCGCATCAATACTGTTCAAACTGGTTCCAGAACGATTCGCCGCCTTTCTGCGCCCTGAAATCTATTGGGTATAAGTTAAAGACAGCTTATCTGATTTTATGTGCTTTCTTCGACAGTTGCTGTGACTCGCCCCACTGGATGGTGAGGTTTTCCCGCTAAATATTGCTGGCGGAAATAGAGGAAATGGGCCGTTAATTGGTCTGCGGCCTGAATATCACCCGCTTGTTGTAGCAGAGCAGCGGCGACTTCGACCGTGCAGTGTTGCTCTGGGCGTGGGGCTTCGCGTAACAGATAATCCGAGCTATTAGTGACATTGAGTGACAGCATCGGCAGGTCAGCCAGATAGGGACTTTTGCGGAACATCTTTTTGGCTTCGTTCCAGGTGCCGTCCAGCAGTATAAATAGCGGAGGCTTATCGCTAATGGGCAAGTGATTAAGTATCTGCCGTGGCGGTTCAGCGTATTTTTCTGGGAATACGACATATGGCTGGCGCGCAGGGTCGCCAATGGCCGCCAGCAATGCAGGGTCAACTTCAGTGCGCGCCCAGAGAAAGGCTTGGGTGTCGGGTAGAATATCTGCGATCAAGCGGCCGGTATTGCTGGGTTTTAGGGGTTCGGTATCAAACATAATCAGGCAAAAGCGGCTGGCGGCTGGCTGCGGTTTTATGGTATCGCACAAACAAAAACGCTCTGCCAACAGGCAGCCCTGACAACGTATTGCGCGACAGCCACGGGCACGATAGGCGCGCGTGGATGCGGCTAAACGCTGCCGGCGTAAACGCAGTACGGCATTTTCCGTCGTGAGGATCGTATCTAATAAAGCATGGTCAGTGATCAATATTTCAGTCACGACGGACTCCTGATGAAATAGCGCTATTCTAATCAACCCATACGCTTAGTCATACCATAAAACAAAAAAACAATGCCCCGACAAAAAACTGTCAGGGCATCAATCTCACCGGGCGACTACGTTGCGCCGAGACGCGATAAATGAGTTAAACTAGCTTATCGGGCGGCTGGCTCTACTGATAATTGCTCATCTAGCCAATGATCAAAAGGCGCTTTTGGCAATGCGCCACTGAGCATGTCGACCATTTTACCGTTGCGGTACAGCATAATAGTAGGAATGCTGCGGATACGGAAACGGGTACTAAGCTCGGGTTCGGCTTCGGTGTTAACTTTGACGAAACGGACTTTTCCGGCGCGTTCTGCGGCAACATCTTCAAAGATAGGCGCGAAGCTGCGGCAAGGCCCGCACCACGGAGCCCAGAAGTCGATGACCACCGGCAGGTCATCTTGCAGCAATTTATCCAGCGTTTCAGTGGTGGCGTTAATCACCTCGCCATCAAATAAAGAGTGGCCGCAGCGCCCACATTTAGCGCCGTCATCAATACGTTCTTCCGGTAGGCGGTTAGTCGCCATACAAGCTGTACATACCGTATTCATAAATTAGCCTTTATTTAGTGTCTCTATAGATAGAAGAGAAAACATCGCTGACTTGTTTCCTTGTTGTTATCTATTATGGAGATAAATGGGATAAGTGCCAAAAAGGTTTATTCGATGAATACGATAGTTGCTAGCTTTTAGCGCTTGCTTATGGCTAACCGGGCGGACATCAGGTAATCTTCGCGCCCTGCGCGTTGGTGGAGAAGACAATGAACGATTCATTTAGTGGCAAAAACGGCAAAGTTAAAGTGATGTACGTCCGCAGTGACGAAAGCAGCAGTGACGACCGTAACAACAATAACCGTAGTAAAAACCAGCGTCCGGCAAGCAAAGGTCGTCCAGGTGACAATGCGAGTCGGGGCAGTTCATCGCGTAATAATGATTCACGTCGTAATGATTCCGGCCGTAATGAACGCGTGAGTCCTAGCCGCCCGGCACGTTCTGAAGGCAATGGCCCTTACGATTCACCGTGGAAAACGGTATCCCGTGCGCCATCAGAAGAGCCAGAGTTTGATCATGGTGGCATCAGCGGTAAAAGTCATGTAGATCCGGCGCAATTGCGCCGTCAGCGGGCTGAAGAAACACGTGTTTATGGTGAGAATGCTTGTAAGGCATTGTTTGAAAGCCGCCCAGACGCTATCGTCCGCGCCTGGTTTGTGCAGTCAGTTACCCCTCGTTTTCGCGAAGCGTTGAAATGGATGGCGGCTAACCGCAAGGCTTATCATGTGGTTGAAGAAGAGGAGCTGGCGAAGGCTTCTGGCACTGAACACCATGGTGGTGTGTGCTTCCTTATCAAGAAACGTCAGGGTCTGGATGCAGAAACCTATCTGCAACAGCAGACTCAGGCTAAAGATTGTGTACTGGCGCTGGAAGATGTGGGTAACCCACATAACCTCGGCGGCATTATGCGGACCTGTGCGCATTTCGGTATTAACGGCGTGTTGTTGCAAGATCCGGCGATGCTGGAATCGGGTGCTGCAGTGCGTACGGCTGAAGGTGGTGCGGAGCATATCAAGGCTATCAATGCAGACGATTTCCTCTCGGTATTGGATACCTTCCGTAAAGCCGGTTACACCATCGTGACCACATCGAGTCATAAAGGTGTCAGTCTGTCAAAAGCTGAACTGCCTGCCAAAATGGTGCTGGTATTAGGTCAAGAGAGTGATGGCCTGACCGACAGTGCCTGGCAGCAGGGCGATATGAGTGTGTCTATCGGCGGTACTGGCCGGGTAGAAAGCCTGAATGTGTCAGTGGCAACCGGTATTTTGCTGTCGGAGTGGTGGCGTCAGAATAGCGCCCAATAATACCCTGGTCCTTGCAGCAGCAGGGTTGTTAGCGGCATTGCTTGCTGCCTACCTGCAACTCCAATGACTTTGGGTATATCATTGAGCTAGAAAAATAAAAAAGGGCGCTGATGATAAGTCAGTGCCCTTTTTGTTGCTCAGCGTTAGCCGCTAGTGCGCACCGCCGCCGCCACCGGAGGTAAAGGGTGGCTTGGCAAACCACACCAGCGCCAGCAGCAGCAGGAATACCCCCGCCGAGAGCCAGAAGATCTCATTTGCTGAGATAATCAGCCCCTGATTGGTAATTTCCCGTGCCAGATAAGCCGAGGCTTGTTGCTGATTCATCCCCAGTTTTTCCAACTCCTGATACATCAATGTCGCATTCGGGTTGAACGGGTTAACAAACTCGGTCAGTTGCGAATGGTGCATCGATTCTCTTTGCGTCCAGAGCGTCGTGGTGATGGAGGTACCAATCGATCCCGCCAAGGTTCGCAGGAAGTTAGACAAACTGGATGCTGCGGCCATGCGCTCTGGCGGCAAGCCAGATAACGTAATGGCGGTCAGTGGCATAAAGAAGCAGGCAATAGCAAAGCCTTGCACAAATTGTGGCCACGCCGATGCACCAAAATCCATTCCCGGTTCGAATGTGTAAGCCCGCCAGTAGAAACATACCGCATACATAATGAAGCTGAAGGTGACTAACTGTCGCATATCAATTCGATGAGAGAAGCGGCCAATGATCGGTGATAACAGCACCGGCAATATGCCTACCGGCGCAGATGCCAAGCCAGCCCAGGTGGCGGTGTAGCCATATACCTCCTGTAGTAGTTGTGGCAGCAAGACAATAGCGCCAAAGTACAACATATAGGCCAGGCTGATACACAAGCAACCAATGGTAAAGTTTCTCGATTTGAATAACGAGAGATCAATCACTGGGTGGTCGTCGGTTAGTTCCCAGACTATCAAGAAGGTAATGGCAATCACGGCAATGACCGTCAGGACGATAATCTCGGTCGAGTTAAACCAATCCAGCTCCTTACCTTGGTCAAGCATGATTTGTAACGCGCCGATCCCAACCACCAATAGCACCAGCCCCACCGTATCAATGGGTTTGATTTCAGTTTTGGTCTCACGCCCTTTTAAGGTACTGCCTGCGACCAAAATAACCACCAGCCCGATAGGGATGTTGATAAAGAAGATCCAGCCCCAGTGATAGTTATCGCTGATATAACCGCCGAGGATCGGCCCAAATATCGGGGCCACGACAATTGTCATCGACCACAATGCCAAGGCCATACTTCGCTTGGCTGGCGGATAATTATTCAGTAACAGGCTTTGCGATAGCGGAATCAATGGCCCTGCGACCAACCCCTGAATCACCCGGAAGAAGATAAGCATCCCCAAGCTGTTGGAAATACCACACAACCATGAAGCCAGAGCAAATAGTCCGGTTGCCCACAGGAACAGGCGCACTTCACCAATGCGCTTGGCCAGCCAGCCGGTGATGGGGATCGAAATAGCATTTGCCACCCCGAACGAAGTAATAACCCAAGTGCCTTGCGAATTGGATGAGCCTAAATCACCGGCAATAGTAGGAATAGCCACGTTTGCAATGGTGGAGTCCAACACCTGCATGAAGGTTGCTAATGATAGCGCGACCGTCATCCAGGCGAGTTGGGCACCCTCAAGCGGTTTTTGTGCCACAGAGGCCTCCGGCGCGCTTAACTTGCATTTGCATCAACATTAACCCGCATTCGCATGAACAATGTCGCTAATCATTTGATTAACCGGTGCTAAATCCAGTGACAGCGCGTTAGTTACAAATGCAGGTTCTTTACGCACATTTTGTGCCAGCACTTGGCCGTCGGTATTGGCGGTATCCACTCTAACCGTGGTAGACAGGCCAATACGCAGCGGATGTTCAGCCAGTTGTTTGTTATCCAGTTCGATACGGACTGGCAGGCGCTGAACCACTTTAATCCAGTTACCGGTGGCATTTTGCGCCGGTAACAGTGAGAAGGCGCTGCCGGTCCCCATGTCCAGACCAACCACTTTCCCCTGATAAACCACGTCATCACCATAGAAATCAGTTATGACTGTGGCGCTTTGGCCAATGCGCATATTCGCTAACTGTGTCTCTTTAAAGTTAGCGTCAACCCACATCTGGTTTGCCGGGATAACTGCCATTAATGGCGCGCCATTGGCAATTTCAGCACCCACTTGCACACTGCGGCGTGAAACAAAACCGTCTACCGGGCTGACAACTTTGGTCCGTTGCAAGGAGAGCCAGGCATCACGTAACTTGGCCGCAGCCTGCTCGACAGCCGGTTGTTTTTCCAATGGGGTATTTAAAACCAATGCCTGATTGGCATTGTATTGTGCAATCGCAACATCCAGCGAAGCCTGTGCGGCATCGACGGCATCACGGGCGTGTTGCAGCTCTTCACGGCCAATGACATTAGCCGAACCGAGCACCACACGGCGTTGTAGGTCATTTTGTGATTTACTCAGTTCAGTTTTTTTCAGGGCAATATTCGCCTGATACTGCTTACTGTTAATCATGAGCTGGTGGGTTTGACGCACACTGTTAGCCAGTGCGGTTTTTGCCTGCTCAAACGCCTGTTCGGCATCAGTTGGGTCAAGAGCCAGCAGTACATCGCCACTTTTAACAAAATCTGTATTTTCGAAATTGACACTGACTACGCTGCCGGGAACCTGCGACATGATCTGTATCTGGTTGCCTGAAATATAAGCATTATCAGTCTCTTGATGATGACGTAACACCAAGAACCAATAAATAAAATAGGCCACGCCAAGGATGATAAAAATAACCGTCAGGAGAAGAAGTATGCGTTTACGTTGCTTCTTCTTGTTCTGCGGTTGTTGCGGGATTTGAGCTTCCGCGCTTGTACTCATGGTCTTCCCCACATTTTATATTGTTTTATTTTGTGAACCCTCATTGACCGGGGCCTGATGACCACCACCCAATGAACGGATCAAACTAATCTTGGCCTGCAATAAATGGTTGCTGGCGCTAAGTTCCGATTGTTGCTGTTGTAGATATTGTGATTCGGTTACCAACAGCTCATCACTGCCGATAATCCCAGTTTTATAACGGACGTTGGGCTGCAATATCCGGGTATTAGCCGAGTAAATCAATCGTCAGTTCAGCCCTTAAAAAATGGCGAACAAAGGCGTGAGTCTCCAGCTATGTGGGGATCGCATAGTTGTTTACTTGGATCAAGTAATGCGCCTGGATAGATATATTGGAATTACTGCTCCGGTACTTCCATTTGATCTAAACGAGACAGTAATTTGCGCGTCAGCGTTTCAAGCTGTTGCTGTTCGTCAGCGTCTAGGGTTGACCAAAGAAAATGCAGACATTTATGTTGTGGGGGCAGCAGCTGATTCAAAAACTCAACGCCCGCCTCGGTCAGATGCAAATGCAAACAACGGCGGTCATTGTGGCTTTCGCGGCGCTCAATCCAACCTTTCTTTTCCAGTTCGTCAGCAATGCGGGTCGCATTGGTGCGCGAAGAACCCAGTGCCGCACTCAGTTCAGACGGTTGGATACTGCGACTTTCCTGCGCATCCAGCGTAATTAATGCCATAAATAAGGTTTCGTTAATTCCTTGTGCTTTCAGCATCTTGTTGCGATTTTCTAGCAACTTACTGTGCATATGCATACACAAGCGTGTCAGTAGAATTTCCTGATAAGGGAAATCTTTCTGGCGTTTGGCACGAAAATTAAGCATCTGTTCTATAGGACTAAACGAACTTTCCATTATAATGAGCCTCATTAATTTCAAATGGTACAGTAACGATAGTGACTAATAATGTAAACGGTATAATTCGAGAAAAATTTAGCAATTCGTGTTATTCAGTCACTGTTTGTAAGTAATTAGTATTACTAATTGTAAGGTTATTGTGTTTTAGCTCACAATTCAGGCAATCTCTTATCCCAAAATCATGAGCAATTTGAATGTCAGTCCATAGCTGATCGCGCCAAATAACGTGGCGAAGATAATACTGTTGGTTTTATAAAAGCAGCCACAGATAACCAGAAAGCCAATCAGTGTCGGCATGAGTTTCTGCGGGTTATGCATAATTTCTGGTGTACTGGAAACCACCAATAACGCACAGATAGAAGCAATCCCAATGCTGTCCAACAGCAGTGAAACTCTGCCTCGTTGCAGACCCGCTTGTTTACGTGCTGGTCCCAGGCGCAGTGGCAAATAACGAAACAGGTAATTTACCGTCCCCACCACTAACCCAATAATCAGGACATCTGAATTCATGGTGTCGACTCCTGCTCATTATTTTCACTGTGTTCGGTCACCACTTCTGGTGTGGGTTGCAGCAGGGCGGCCAGGCACCCTGCGCCAATTCCGGCCAAAATCGCCACCGGAATAGAGAACAACACGGCGCCGAGCAATGCGCCACTCAGCGAGGCGATAACGGTTAGGCTGTATTGGCGTTTAAATGAGGCCAGCAGAAAGCTCAAGAACAACGCCGGTAACATAAAGGAGAGGGAGGCCTCAATAGCGGGATAATTCTCCAACGGGCCATTGCCAAACATGGCACCGATTGCGGTACCTGCCACCCAAGATAGCCAAGAGGTAAACGCGATACCGAGCATCCAGTTTTCGCTCCAGCGTCGCTCTTCTTTCATTAACTTGGTGGTGGCAGCAGCAAACACTTCATCGGTCAAACCAAATGCCCACAGCGCGGTTTTTTTACCGGATAATTTGGTCAGAATACGGTGTTTGAGTGCCGGTCCATACAAGATATGACGGATATCCATTGCCATCACGGTTAAGGCGGAAACCCATAATGACATCCCGGCGCTGAGCAGGGCGGTAATAACGAATTGGCTGGCACCGGCATAAATGATGCAAGAGAAGAAAATACCTTCCAGCGGGGTAAAACCCAGTTTTACCGAACTCAGACCAAAGGCGAAGGCGACGGGTAAATAGCCGATAACGATAGGCAGGCTATCGGTAATGCCCTCCGTAAAGGTGGCGGTTGACCGGGTAGCTGGCGGAGAGTCGGTGATTTGGCTTGGCATAAGATCTTTGGGTTACAGGGCAAAATAACAAGTTAGGTAACATTACCAGAGTGGTAATTTTCTTAACACCCTATAACCCAAATTTATATCTGCATTGATTATTAGTTAGCTAACTAATTAAGGTCACTCAACGGGTTGATTAGCGGGAGGATCAAAGCGTTTACCGGCCAGCCACGTCGTAATATTTAGTATGCACAGCACCAAACCGGCCATTGCCACACCATACCAGCCGGCATGTTGGTATGCTGCTGCTGAAATCAGCGAACCTAACGCCCCGCCGATAAAGTAAGTGGTCATATAACCGGCGGTTAAGCGATTTCTGGCTTCCGGCATCATGCGATATATCACGCTCTGATTGGTGACATGCACCCCCTGAACCGCCAGATCCAACACCACAATGCCGATAATCAGCGCGATGATGGAATGCTGCCCCAGGGCGATAGGTATCCAAGACAACAGCAGTAATCCCAAACCAACACTGGTGGTGATGCGGGCTTTACCTTTATCCGCCAATTGGCCCGCTTTGGTCGCCATCAACGCGCCAGCAGCACCGACCAGGCCAAATAGCCCGATAGTAGCTTCTGAGTAGCCGAAGGGGGGAGAAGCCAGTAAGAAGGCCATCGACGTCCACAACACACTAAAGTTGGCAAACGAGAGCGCGCCGAGCAAGGCACGGGTGCGCAGCACGGGTGTGCGAATAAACAGCGAGAATATTGAACCAAGCAGCTGGCCGTAATTTAAACCGGTATGTTGTTTATAGCGCGGCAGGTAGCGCCACAATACCAATGCCATGACGAACATCAGCGCGCTGGCGACCCAATAAATGGTGCGCCAACCGCCAATGGAGGCCAGTGCTCCTGCCACGGTTCGTGCCAGCAAAATCCCCAGCAGTAGACCACTCATAATAATACCGACCACCTTACCGCGTTTTTCCGGCGCAGCCAGAGTGGCCGCCAGCGGCACCAGTAATTGTGCCACCACTGAGAACAAACCAGTGAGCGCGGTGCCAACAATCATCATAGTGAGGTTTTGTGACATTGCGGTAATCAGCATGCCGCCAGCAGCCAGCAAGGTCATGCCCACAATCAGCCCACGGCGTTCAAACATATCCCCTAGCGGCACCAGGAACATTAATCCCACAGCATAGCCCAACTGGGCCGCAGTAACGATAAATCCAGCTTGATTGACCGAGAGATTAAAGGCTTGTGCGATGGTTTCCAGCAGTGGCTGGGCATAGTAGTTGCTGGCAACAGCCAGTCCGGTTGCGACCGACATCAACACGATCAATGCCGGACTTAACCCGGAGTTTTCAGCTTTTTGTGTCATAAGGAATTATTCTGAATTGATAAGAGCGACAGTATTAGATAATTAGGAATGATAAACCAAGGGATAAATTTTATCTCAGTTCAGATCGGGTTTTAGTTGATACTCGATCGGTGATCACTTTGCTTCAACCAAGCAGGCTAATCGAACCGTGGCCGACTCGCTGGCGAATGACAGATAGCACTCAGCATGAAAATTATCTTATTACTGCGGTGGGCTTGTGTGCTATTTTCCGCAAAAATGCTTATGCTGAAACGATAGTTTCATTGGCCGGAGAAGGGTATGAAACAGATTGATGAACGTTTGCGGGCGCATTATGCACAGTTGACCCCGCAGGAGCAGCGCGTTACTGATTTTATTTTTGATCATTTTGACGACCTGATTAGCTATAACAGTGCTGAATTGGCGCGCTTGAGTGGGGTGTCTAAGGCCACGGTTAGCCGGCTGTTTAAGCGCTTGGGGTACGCCAGTTATCGGGAAATGCGTGAAGAAGTACGCACCTTGCGTCAAAGCGGTATGCCATTGACCGATAGTCGTGATGCGGTACAAGGGAACACCTTGCTGGCGCGCCACTATAAGCAAGAAATGGCGAATTTAACGCATTGGGTGAGTCAGTTGGATAGCCGTCAGTTAGCCGAGGTTATCGATGCGATGATACGTGCGCCGCGTATCTTATTATTGGGGCTACGAAACAGTTACCCGGTTGCTCTGCATTTACGTCAACAGTTGTTGCAGGTGCGCCAGCACGTGCAGTTGGTGCCACAAGCGGGGCAGACGCTGGCAGAGGAGTTGGTGGATGTCACGCCGCGTGATTTAGTTATTGTGGTGGCATTTCGCCGCCGGCCAAAAGTTATCCGCGAGATCCTGCTACAAATGCAGGTACAAGGCGTGCCGACGCTGCTGATTTGTGAGCCGCAAGCTCAGTCAATATTGCCGTTAGCACGTTGGCGGTTGACTACGCCGCTCGACAGCGTATCGGCTTTTGATAGCTACTCTTCGGCCATGAGTCTGGCAAATTTACTGAGTAATGCTTTATTGCATGAAATGCTCGCACAGGGCCGTCAGCGAATTCATCAAATCGCTGATTTATATGATGATTTAGGAGAGTTAGAGCAACGGTAGTTTGTTCGCCATATAGGTCAAAAGGCTATCGTTTAGTTCAGTGTCCGAAGGGGTAACACTCTTCTGGCTGTTGCGACAGCTTATGTCACTTTCACCTCCCGGCGGCGCGCTAACGCCTTCTTTTTATCAATTAATGCACTTTTGTGGTGCATTTTGATTGTTGATTTGCACCTTGATTGTGAGTCTCTCTCTTCGATTTATTCCTTGTGATTCGTGTAGTGAGCCTAAATATGGGCCTCTCGTCATAGGTTATCATTGGCATAGTAGTTGCAACGATGGTTTCAGTATTTGCTTTTAAAGAACCCATCGTTTCATTACTGAGTTATTGGAGATATGCTATGAACATGAAAAAGCGGATGTTGGCCTTGCTGGGTGCTGCACTGATATGGGTTCAGGCTCCTTCGGTGTTAGCCGATCAGTTAGAGCAAATTCAGCAGCGTGGTGTGTTGCGGGTCGCCGTTCCACAGGATTTCCCGCCATTTGGCTCGGTTGGTACGGATCTTCAGCCGCAGGGTTATGACATCGACATGGCACATTATTTGGCCGATAAGATGAAACTAAAGTTGCAACTGGTGCCGGTGACCAGTGCCAACCGAGTGCCTTATCTGCAAACGGATAAAGTGGATTTAGTGATTTCCAGCTTGGGTAAAAATCCTGAACGGGAAAAAGCTATCGCATTTAGCCGTGCCTATGCACCGTTTTTCTTGGGTGTATTTGGTGCTAAAGACGATGCACTGAAGCAACCAGAACAATTGGCAGGTAAAACGGTGGGGGTAACCCGTGGTGCAGTGGAAGATATGGTGCTGAGTGAGTTAGCCCCTAAAGATGCTCAGATTAAACGGTATGAAGATAACAACACTACGCTGTCAGCCTACCTGTCTGGTCAGGTGAATTATTTGGCGACGGGCAATTTGGTGGTCAGTGCACTGGTTCGCCAGAATCCAACCCAGGCACCGGTGGCGAAGTTTATGCTGAAAGATTCACCGTGTTATATCGGTTTGCGTCAGGGAGAAACGGCTCTGAAAGCCAAAGTGGATGCACTGATTGGGGAAGCATTGCAGGATAACACGCTAAATGGTTTGTCCGAGAAATGGTTGAAGGCGCCGTTACCGGCTGATTTGGGTGCATAACAGGAGTTGGCTATGACCTATCAGCTTAATTTCTCTGCTTTGTGGCCTTATCTGCCTGAACTATTGTCGGGCCTGTTGACCACCATTGAGCTGACGGCTATGGCCACCCTCGGCGGTATTGCGCTGGGGATAGCGGGAGCCGCAATTCGCTGTGGTGATAGGGTTATATTGCGCCGGATATGGGGCGGTTATGTAGAAATTGTGCGTAATACCCCATTCGTGGTGCAACTGTTTTTTATTGTGTTTGGTTTACCGGCACTTGGCTTGAAACTTAGTGCCGGTCAGGCAGCCTTATTGGCGATGACTATCAATCTGGGCGCTTATAGCACGGAGATTATTCGTGCCGGGATTCAAGCCAGCGCTAAAGGCCAGTGGGAGGCGGGGCGGGTATTAGGGTTACGCCGTAGTCAGACTTTTTTCCGCGTGATCCTACCGCCGTCGTTACAGCGCATTTATCCGGCGCTGGTAAGCCAGTGCATTATTGTGATGCTCGGTTCTGCGGTGGTATCACAGGTGTCATTTGAAGAACTGACATTTGCCGCCAACCTGATTCAGTCGCGCACCTTCCTCAGTTTTGAAGTCTATCTGGTGACCACCTTGCTCTATTTGTTGTTAGCCATCGCAATGCGCCAATTACTGCTGGCGGTTGGCCGTCGATTCTTTGGGAGCCATAACTCATGATGTTTACTGACTGGGATATCATCCGTAACTTGTTATTGGCCGCCCGCTGGACGCTGTTACTGTCACTAACGGCCTTTTTTGGCGGCACATTAGTGACATTACCATTGATGTTGATGCGCTTGAGTCGTTGGTGTTGGGCAGCTCGTTTTGTCCGTCTATATACCGAATTGTTTCAGGGTACGCCGTTGCTGATGCAACTGTTTCTGGCCTTCTTCGGCTTAGCGCTGTTGGGTATTGATGTTAGCCCGTGGGCGGCTGCGGCGATGGCTTTGACACTGTTTACCAGTGCCTTTCTGGTGGATATCTGGTGTGGCAGTATTGCAGCGTTGCCGAAAGGCCAGTGGGAGGCCTCCCGCTGTCTGGGTCTGAGTTTCAGCCAGACGTTATTGCGGGTGATTGTGCCGCAGGCGATGCGTATCGCAATTGCACCGACCGTGGGTTTCTCGGTGCAGGTTATCAAGGGCACAGCACTGGCATCGATCATTGGTTTTGTCGAATTAACCAAAGCGGGCACCATGCTCAATAATGTCACTTATCAGCCGTTTAAAGTTTTTGGCTTAGTGGCGCTGGGCTATTTCCTGATGTGTTATCCGTTGTCGCGTTACAGCCATTATCTGGAGAGGAAATTTCATGCCGCTGATCACCATTAATCAGGTTCAAAAATACTATGGCCAGAATCATGTACTTAAAGGCGTAGATCTGGATATCGAGATGGGCGAAGTGATCTCGATAATTGGCCGCAGTGGTTCAGGTAAAAGTACCTTATTGCGTTGTATCAACGGGCTGGAGGGATATCAGGACGGCAGTATCAAGTTGGGCGGTATGACGGTAACGGATCGTGATTCGCAGGCGCGGGAGATTAGCCGCTCGGTAGGCATGGTGTTCCAGAGTTTTAATCTGTTCCCACATATGACAGCGTTGGAGAATGTGATGCTGGCACCGCGTCGGGTACTGAAAAAGAGCACGACCGCGTGCCGTGAACTGGCGGCGTTGATGCTGGAAAAAGTTGGGCTGGCCGACCGGCTCGATTATTACCCGGCTAATCTTTCCGGTGGGCAGCAGCAGCGTGTGGCGATTGCCCGTGCGCTGGCGATGCAGCCGAAGGTATTGCTGTGCGATGAGATCACCTCGGCTTTGGATCCTGAGTTAGTGGGGGAAGTGTTGAAAGTCCTCGAACAGTTGGCGGCAGAAGGTATGACACTGATTCTGGTGACCCATGAGATGAATTTTGCCCGTGAAGTGGGTGACCGGGTGGTGTTTATGCATCAAGGGCGGGTGTGGGAGCAGGGCGAAAGTCGCGCCTTATTTGCTAATCCACAAACTACTGAATTAAAACAGTTTATATCATCGGTCCGTGGTTTGTAGGCCACATTTCACTGAATTATTTAAGGATGGAGATTTTCTATGTCGGCAATAAACCCTAATCCGCTGTTTTGTCAGATTAACCCACCGGCACGGTTGCTGATGGGGCCGGGGCCGATCAATGCCGATCCCCGGGTATTGCGGGCGATGGCCAGTCAGTTGATCGGGCAATACGATCCGGCGATGACAGAGTATATGAATCAGGTGATGGCGCTATATCGTGGGGTTTTCCGCACTGAGAATCAGTGGACGATGTTGATCGATGGCACCTCTCGTGCGGGTATTGAGGCGGTTCTGCTGTCGGCCATCCGCCCTGGCGATAAAGTTCTGGTGCCGGTTTTTGGCCGTTTTGGTCACTTATTGTGTGAAATTGCCCGCCGTTGCCGGGCCGAAGTCCACACTATCGAGGTGGCGTGGGGCGAGGTATTCAGCCCAGAGATGATTGAAGATGCTATCAAGAAAGTACACCCACGGCTGCTATTGACGGTGCAGGGCGATACGTCAACCACCATGTTGCAGCCGCTGGCTGAGTTGGGCGAGATCTGTCGCCGCCATCAAGTGTTGTTTTATACCGATGCGACTGCATCGCTGGGGGGGAACCTATTGGAAACTGACGCCTGGGGGTTGGACGCAGTATCTGCCGGGTTGCAAAAGTGCCTTGGCGGGCCATCAGGCAGTGCTCCGGTGACCCTCAGCCCACAATTCGCTGAGCAAATTCGGCGGCGCAAATGTATTGAGCAGGGGATCCGTACTCAGGATCATGCTGATGGCGACGAAGAGATGATCTATTCCAATTACTTTGATTTGGGCATGATCATGGATTATTGGGGGCCGGAGCGCCTGAATCATCATACCGAAGCCACCAGTATGCTGTTTGCGGCACGGGAATGCGCACGAGTAATACTGGAAGAGGGATTGGATAACGGTATTGCCCGTCATGCTTTGCATGGTGCAGCGTTGTTGGCGGGCATTCAGGGAATGGGGCTGGCGGTGTTCGGTGATATGAAGCACCGCATGAACAATGTGTTGGGGGTGGTTATTCCGACCGGTGTTCCTGGTGAGCAAGTGCGGCAACTGATGCTAAATGATTTTGGTATCGAGATTGGTACCTCATTCGGGCCGCTAAATGGCAAAATTTGGCGCATCGGCACTATGGGATATAACGCGCGTAAAGATTGTGTGATGCAAACGCTGGTGGCATTGGAGGCGGTATTAAACCGTTTAGGTTTTGCCACGGTTCAGGGCAACGGATTGCAAAGCGCGTGGAATGTCTATCAAGCTGAGAGTGATAAACCGGCTATTGATCCACTAAACGGAGCGAACTGATGGCTGTTACCCTGCCGGATGCCGAGGCAGAGCAGGCTGCATTACGGGTCTTGGCCCGTTGTGATGTGCTGGCGGCAATCAGTGAATCAGCGGATGCGCTGACGCGGGTGTACCTGTCTTCTGAACATTTGCGGGCAAATCAGCAAGTGGGTGAATGGATGCAGGCGGTCGGGATGCGCGTGTGGCAGGATGCAGTTGGTAATATTTGCGGCCGTTATGAAGGGCTGCAACCTGATGCGCCGGCCCTATTGTTAGGCTCTCATCTTGATACGGTGCGCAACGCCGGCCGTTACGATGGCATGCTAGGTGTATTAAGTGCGCTAGAAGTGGTGGGGTATTTGTATCGTCAGCAGCAGCGGCTGCCGGTGGCCATTGAGGTGATTGGTTTTGCCGATGAAGAGGGTACGCGCTTTGGTATCACCCTGCTGGGTAGTAAAGGTATCACTGGGCGCTGGCCGGCCGATTGGTTGAGTAAAACCGATGCTGAGGGTGTCAGTGTGGCGCAGGCCATGGAGAATCTTGATTTTGACCCGGCGGCTATTGTCAGTGCGCGACGTGAGGTGAGTGATTTTTGTGCTTATCTGGAGCTGCATATTGAACAGGGGCCGTGTTTAGAAAAGGCCGATTTGGCATTGGGTGTGGTGACGGCAATCAATGGCGCGCGCCGTCTGAATTGCCGATTTATTGGCTTAGCGGGCCACGCTGGTACGGTGCCGATGGGGCAGCGGCAAGATGCATTGGCCGGTGCTGCGCAATGGATTGGTGCCGTTGAACAGTTGACTGCTTGCTATGGTGAACATTTAGTGGCGACAGTTGGAACACTCAGTTGTTCGCCAGGTGCTGTGAATGTGATTGCCGCAGAGGTGGTTCTGACGCTGGATATTCGTGGCCCGCAAGACTGTCACGTGGACCAGTTACTGGCCAGCTTGTTGGCGCAGGCGCAAGTGATAGCAGCACAGCGCGGCCTGACTTTTTCATCAGAAGAGTTTTACCGTATCAGTGCTACCGAATGTGATATGGCTTTGCGCCAGCGAATCAACGCCAGTATTGATCGGGTACAGGGGCGCTCATTATTGCTGCCCAGCGGTGCGGGGCATGATGCCATTGCTGTTGCTGAGTGCTGGCCAGTAGGGATGTTGTTTGTGCGCTGCAAAGGAGGGGTAAGCCATCATCCTGATGAATCCGTCATGCATAGTGATATTGCGCTAGCCATTCAGGCTTATCTGGAAACGGTGCTATCCTGGCAGCGGGTTTAATACACTTGGGGAGCACTTTTGCGGCACGGCTCCCCCTGGTTTTACCTTTACAACAATAAAAAATCATCAACATCGCGCCATGCCGGAAAGGCTTCGCGATAGCTCTGCAATGTTTCTAAAGACAACTCAGCATCCAGTTGCGCAGCCAGTCCCGGTTCTGCTTGCGCCAACACCTCACCTTGAGCATCCAGAATCACACTGTCGCCCTGATAGTGATGGCCGTTATCATCATCGCCGACCCGATTACATCCGGCGACGTAAGCCTGATTTTCTATCGCGCGCGCTGTCAGTAAACTTTGCCAGTGTTTGGCGCGAGGAGCTGGCCAGTTAGCGACATAGAGTGCTAAATCATAATCTTGCAAATTGCGTGACCACACCGGAAAACGCAGGTCATAGCAAACTTGCATCAAAATTCGCCAGCCGCGCCATTCCACCACCTTGCGCTCTTTGCCCGCTTGATAGTGGTGGTGCTCACCGGCCATGCGGAATAAGTGGCGTTTGTCATAATGATGAACGCGCCCATTCGGTTCAACCAGCAGGAAGCGGTTCACCGCACCCTCGGTGGTTTTCAGCGCCACACTGCCGCCAATCAGGGCATCAGTAACCGTGGCCCAATGGCGTAACCAGTTGATGACCTCACCTTCTGATAATGCATTTTCAGCCGCATTCATGGCAAAACCGGTGGTAAACATCTCTGGCAACACAATCACATCACGCTGCCGGAGTGGCTCCAACAGCATGTCAAAATGGCGCAGATTTGCCTGTGCATCCAACCATACCAATGGCTGTTGCAGCAGGGTCAGTTTTAAAGTTGACACAATCGCTCCGCCGCAGCATCCAGCGTGGCATCCTGTTTGGCGAAGCACAGCCGGATCAGTTTATGGGGAAACGGGCCTTCACAAAATACCGATAACGGTATCGCGGCCACGCCGACATGTTCGGTTAACCATTGGCAGAATTCAACATCATCAAGATCAGAAACCGCGCTGTAATCGGCCAACAGGAAATAGGTGCCTTCACTCGGCAGAATTTTCAGGCGGCTGGTGGACAGCGCATTAACGAAGCGATCACGACGGGCGCGATAAAAATCGGGCAGTTGCTGCCAGTGCTCTGGTTGGGCATTGAGCATATCCGCCAATGCGAGCTGAACCGGCGTGCAAACCGAAAAGGTCAGATATTGATGAATTTTACGTACTTCGGCACTGATAGCGACGGGGGCGATGCAATACCCCACTTTCCAACCGGTCATATGGAAGGTTTTGCCGAAAGAGGACACTGCAATGGCGCGTTGGCGCAGGTGCGGATGAGCCAGCACACTGGCATGGCCTGTGGCGCTAAAGCAGATGTGTTCGTACACCTCATCGCTCAGCACATAGATATTACGTTCAGCAATCACTTGCCACAGTTGTTCAAAGTCTTCCGCCCGCCAAACAGTCGCTGAAGGGTTATGCGGCGTATTGACGATAACCAGACGAGTACGTTCAGAAACCAGATCAGCAAATTCAGACCAGTCGGTGGCGAATGTCGGGGGTTTCAGTGCTATGCGCTTGAGTATGCCGCCCGCCAGTTTAACTACCGGTGCATAGCTGTCGTAACTGGGGTCAAAGCAGATAACTTCGTCGCCTGGGCGCACCAGGGCGGTAATGGCGGCAAACAGGGCTTCGCTGGCACCGGTAGTGATGGTGATTTCGCTGTCGGCATCGGGCTGCCAGCCGTAGATTTTAGCCGTTTTCTCCGCAATTGCATTGCGCAGCGGCGCCACGCCGGTCATTGGGGCATATTGGTTTGCACCTTGACTGACATGATAGGCCAATTGCTGTTTCAAATAGTCTGGGCCATCAAAATCGGGGAACCCTTGCGATAAGTTAATCGCTTGGTGTTTTTGCGCCAATGCACTCATTTGCGTAAAGATTGTAGTGCCTTGTGCCGGCAATTTACTGTCTGGAATAAAGGATAAAGTGCTCATGGCAGATGAATACTCCTGGCGCTGTATGTTGCCGTCAATATAACACGATGTTAAGATTTGGCAATCAAGACGCTTAGATGTTTAAACGGCTAAATGCCGTAATTCGCTAAGCATAGATAAAAATGTACTAAAGCTGATCGTCGGGCAAATTGCGGTTGCTAAATGTGATGACCCACCTACACCACAACAGGGATATGCAATGACAGAAAATGTACAACTTGGCGCGCTGTTAGCCGCCTGCCACTGGATCGGGGAGAAGGGCTGGTGCCCAGCGACTGGTGGTAATATGTCCCTGCGGCTGGACTCGACTCATTGTCTGGTTACCGAATCGGGTAAAGATAAAGGCAGCCTCACCGCTGACGATTTTCTACTGGTAGAAACCGCCAACAACCATGTTCCCAGTGGGCGCACTCCCTCGGCAGAGACCGGGCTACATACCTTGCTTTATCGTCGGTATCCAGAGATCAATGCGGTGTTACATACTCACTCGGTGAATGCCACCGTGCTATCTCGGGTTGAGCGTAGCCATGAATTAGTATTGCAAGGCTATGAAATGCAGAAATCACTATCGGGTCAGCGTAGCCATTTGGATGCGGTTGCCATCCCTATTTTTGATAATGATCAGGATATTCCGGCGCTGGCCCAACGGGTTGCCGCACTGGCAGATAATAACCCGCTACACTACGGATTCTTGGTGCGCGGTCATGGCCTGTATTGCTGGGGAAATAGCGTGGTGGAAGCCCGTCGTCATCTGGAAGGGCTGGAATTCTTGTTCCAGTGTGAACTGCAACGCCGCTTGTTTGATCTCAATTCTAACGTGGGGGCTAAATGATCCAGGCTATTGTTACCGATATTGAAGGCACCACCAGTGACATCCGCTTTGTCCATCAGGTGCTGTTCCCCTATGCCCGCGAGCGACTGACGCCCTATTTGCGTGCACATCAGCAGGATGAAGAGATTGCCGTAGCGCTAACCAGTTTGCGCCATGAACTTGCACAGCCGGATGCTGATATTGAAACATTGATTACCGCGTTACATGGTTTTATGGATGAAGACCGTAAATCCACGGCGTTGAAAGCGATTCAAGGCATTATCTGGCGCACCGGTTATCTGCAAGGGGACTTTCGTGGTCATCTTTACCCAGAAGTGGCCCGGCAATTGGCCGACTGGCAGCAACAGGGTTTGGGGTTATATGTCTACTCTTCCGGCTCGGTTGCTGCGCAGAAACTGTTGTTTGGTTACAGCGATGCAGGGGATTTACGCCCGCTATTCAGTGGCTATTTTGATACCCATGTTGGGGGGAAACGTGAGGTGAACTCTTATCAGAATATTGCTAGTCAATTAGCTATCGCCCCACAAGCACTGCTGTTTTTATCTGATATCCGTCAGGAGTTGGATGCCGCGCAACTGGCGGGTTGGCAAACTTGCCAACTGATTCGCGACTTTCCTGATAACGAAAGCCGCCACCCACAGGTGAGCCGTTTTGATCAAATCGTTTTGGAGGATTTTACAGCATGAGCGGATTAACGATTTTTAGTGATGAGCAGCCGGAGCAACCGCTGTGGCAAAGCCGTGATGCTGAAGAGATCCAGCAGCAACTGACTGCTATTGGTGTGCGCTTTGAGCGCTGGCAGGCAGATCGTGAACTGGGTGAAAATCCACAGCCGGAGGCGGTGATTGCAGCTTATCAACATGAGATTGACCGGCTGGTGGCGGAGAAGGGTTATCAGAGTTGGGATGTGATTAGCATGCGGCCTGATAACGCTCAGCGGGAAGTGTTGCGTGAGAAGTTTTTATCAGAACATACCCACGGTGAAGATGAAGTGCGCTTTTTCGTTGCAGGTGCAGGGTTGTTCTGTTTGCATCTGAACGGTAAAATTTATCAAATACTTTGTGAAAAGAATGACTTACTTTCTGTCCCTGCCGATACTCGCCACTGGTTTGATATGGGGTCTGCACCGAATTTCACGGCTATTCGGGTATTTGATAATCCTGAGGGGTGGGTGGCACATTTTACTGGCGATAAGATAGCCGATGCTTATCCACGTTTGGATTGATCACCTTCTTACTTGAAGCCGCAGCTAACACCGCTGCGGCTTCAATTGCTTTGGGGATAAAATTACAAACATTGCTAATTCTTAGCTTGGAAGAAGCCTGCCGCCACTTGTTCTGGGCTAATGACGCCGCTGTCTAATACCCAACCACTGATCAATGCTGCCGGTGTGACATCAAATGCCGGGTTATACACAGCGGCATCTTCTGGTGCCCAATGGCAACTGCCAAAGCTGCCTGAGACACCGGTCACTTCACTGGCGGCACGCTGCTCGATTGGGATCGCTGCACCATTCGGGCAGTTTGGATCGTGAGTAGTGTGCGGGGCGGCAACATAGAACGGAATATTGTGATAGTGGGCCAACACCGCCAAACTGTAAGTGCCTATTTTATTTGCCACATCGCCGTTGGCGGCAATGCGATCCGCACCAACCCAGATAGCATCCACTTTGCCCTGAGCCATCAGGCTGGCAGCCATCGAATCACAAATCAATTGATATGGAATACCTAACTCACCTAACTCCCAGGCGGTTAAGCGGCCGCCTTGTAGTAAAGGACGGGTTTCATCGACCCACACCTGCTGAATATTACCTTGCTGATGGGCTTTCAATAATACGCCGATAGCGGTACCAATGCCTGCCGTAGCGAGGCCACCGGTATTGCAGTGGGTTAGCAAGTTACTGCCCGGTTTAACCAGTGCCGCCCCATGCCGGGCAATGCGCTCGCACAATTCTCGGTCTTCATCCACCAAATGTAGCGCTTCGCGGACCAAAGTATCGACCCAGTTGGCTTGTAGCAAAGCCTGCTGCATCCGTGCCAGATTATTCATCAAGTTGACTGCCGTCGGGCGGGATTCACGCAGCGCGATGAGTGCCTGCTCAAGTTGAGCTTGCGGCAAACCACGTTCTGCCAGTAAAGCCAATAATAAACTTGCTGACAGTCCAATGAGCGGTGCACCACGGACTCGCAATGTTTGGATATGACCAATCAGTAACTCTACCGTATCAGCTAATAGCCACTCCTGACGCTGTGGTAATGCCTGCTGATCGAGTATCCAGAGCTGGTTATCGATAATTCTTAAGCTGGTGGTTTGTAAATCGAGCCTGTTAAGCGTCTGCATTGTCAGTTAAATCCATGTTGCGTTATTGCATCTGGTTTCTTATTCTGCCAACATATCTTACGGATGTGTAGACGTCTATATGGTTTTACGCCTAAATACGGATTTTTTAGCTCTAACAGAGAATAATTTCACAGCTAAGCAAGTAGTTGGCGGTGAGTGAACCAGAATCGGGTAAAGAATAAAGAGGTCGAAGATGTCGCGCTACCATACATTTACTGCTGCGGATGCTGTTGAATATGCTCGCCAATTTGGTCAGGTTGCTAATCCACTGACCTTAGTGATGGCCGATGAAATTGGGGATGGCAATCTCAATCTGGTGTTTAAAATCCGTGATGCGGCCGGCGTCAGTCGGGTGATTGTCAAGCAGGCACTGCCTTATGTGCGCTGCGTTGGGGAGTCTTGGCCGTTGACCTTGGATCGCGCCAGAATTGAAGCGCAAACCCTGCTGACACACAGCCAATTTTGCCCGCAACACACGGTCAATGTGCTGCATCACGATGCTGAATTGGCGGTTATGGTGCAAGAGGACTTATCTGATCACCATATCTGGCGCAGTGAACTGCTGGCAGGTAAACACTATCCGCAAGCGGCGGGACAACTGGCTGAATATTTGGCGCAAACCTTATTCCATACCTCAGATTTTTATCAGTCGGCACAAGCCAAAAAAGCGGCAGTGAGCTGCTATACCAATCCAGAGTTGTGCCAGATTACTGAGGATCTATTCTTTACTGACCCTTATATTGATCATGAACGTAATAATTTTGATCCGGCATTACTCCCTGATGTACTGGCTCTGCGCCAGGATAATGCTCTCAAGGTGGCGGTGGCCTCACTTAAACATCGCTTCTTGAGTAAGGCCGAAGCATTGCTGCACGGGGATATTCATAGTGGTTCTATCTTCGTTGCTGAGGGGCGTTTGAAAACTATTGATGCCGAATTTGGTTTCTATGGCCCAATCGGCTTTGATGTGGGTACCGCACTAGGGAATTTACTGCTCAATTACTGTGGACTACCCGGCTTGGCCGGCCCTCGTGATGCCGCAGCTAGCCGCGAGCAACGGCTGAAAGATGTGCATATTATCTGGCAAACATTTTCCAGCCGTTTCGTGGCGTTAAGTCAGGAAAAAACGCAGGATTTAGCCTTAGCGACCGAAGGATATGTACAACAGTTCCTGCAACAGGTTTGGCAAGACGCGATAGGGTTTTGTGGTACTGAATTAATTCGGCGTACCATTGGCCTGGCACATGTTGCTGATCTGGATAGTATCGCTGATGAAGAGATGCGCCGGGAATGTCAGCGTCATGCGTTGAGTTTGGGGCGTAGTTTGATATTGGCCGCATCACACATTGATAACATTGATAATTTGATTGCTCGCATCAGGCAGAATGGATAGCAAAAATTATTCATGGTACTCGGTGATGGTCTGAACCAGAATATAGTGACCCCGTTAAGTAATGCGGGGCTTTTTATTATTTAAATTACTATATCTAATTATAATTATAAAAAGCATTGTTCATATTTAAGTGATTAGCGGGTATTTAGGCTGTTTTAAAATACGATTAATGTTTTTTATTGTTATTATTAGTGTTCCATGTGGCTTATTATTTCTTTTACTGTAATTGTAGTTGGTGTTATTTGGCTGGCTGGCTATTATTTTAATGTGTGTTTTCATTTTGTTAAGTTATTACTTCACTCCCTATTTAAATTCTAATTACTTTGATTATTTATTTGTATGTGAATCTATTATTGTTTCATGTCGATAATGAAATATCTACCATAAATAACTATTTGTTATACGTGTGAGATGAATATTAGTCTGAACCAACAGAGGTTACTCTTTGGGATGTTGGTATTTATTAATTCGTCATGCCATTTTACATTCTATTTTATGTTTATTTAATCACTTTATTAACTTGCTAACTAAAATCAACTATGTGGGCCAGTATTAAATGACGGAGGTTGTTATTATTTAAACTGGCGTGATCATCATGCTAAGCAGGCGTATTTTATGCGACATTTTTATTATCCAGAAAAATTACGGTATCAGACTAAACTGAGTTCCACAGTAATCATGTTTGCCCTTTTTTTTTGCTCACAGGTAGTCGCCGCTCCTCAGGTCATAAATGTACCGAATGCGGGTGTGATTAGTAACGAAATACGGCAAACAACGCCGGTGCCATTGCGTGCGCCACAGGAAGCTGAAATCAAACTTCCACCTTTGCTCCTTCCTACATCGTTTGGCGGTTCTACCTCGGCGGGAAGAATCATGTTACGTGAGGTTAGATTCGAGGGTGATACCCAGTTATTACGGCACAGTAACGGAAATAATAAAGCACTACGCGCCGTAATTACGCCTTGGTTGGGGCAACAATTAACCTTTAATGATTTACAAGCCATGACGTTAGCGGTAACTCGCTTTTATCGACAACAAGGATTTGTTGCCACTCAGGCAATATTGCCACCACAAACTATCCGTGAAGGTGTTGTCATAGTTCGTATTATTGCTGGCAGATTAGATAAACCGGAGATTAATAATCAGAGCCGGTTGAATACTGATTTTGCTACTGCGGTGATTGAAAGTAATAGTTGTAGCAAAGAAGTGGGTTTTGTTGGCAATAAAGATTGTGCCGCTTCTCCGGCTGAGTTATCCCGCCTTGAACGCACCACCCTTATTCTTAATGAAATTCCGGGGGTTGATGCTGCTTTGGCATTAAAACCGGGAACTCAATCGGGAATGACGAGAGTTTATGCTGATATTTCCCCAGGACAGACTGCGATGGGATATCTCGGTGTGGATAACCAGGGTAATGATTATTCTGGTCATAATCGGTTATTAGTCGGTGGGGTACTCAATAATATGACCGGCTGGGGTGATCAACTACGTACTGATTTGATTTTATCCAGCTCGGTAGATGTATTCAATGGCATGTTGGATTACAACTTCCCCATTAATACTTATGGCACCCGTGCAGCGCTTAATTATAGTTATCTGGATTATACCCTAAAGGGGCCTTTCGAAATATTGGATGCTCATGGCCATTCTAACACTTGGGGCATTAATTTACGCCATCCGTGGATCCGTAATTCGGCAGCTAGAATTGATGTGAATACCGGTTATTATCAGAGCAGAATGCGTGATTCACTGATTATGCTGCCAGAACAAAAGCGCAATCTGGATGCCGGTGAGTTTGGTCTTGGTGGTACGTTTACCGCAGTACCTAGAGGACTCAGTAATTTTACTTTACTGGGTACGGCAGGCCATCTGTCATTGGATGACGAATTCAGTCAAAGCATGAATTCCTTAACTGGTATTGGTGGCACTTTTGCCCGTTTTAATTATCGTGCCGGTCATGATCAGGGTTTTGGCCCTTATTTCACCTTTTTCAACCAATTTACCGGTCAAATAGCCAGTAAGAATCTTGATAGCTCACAAAAACTGTTATTAGGTGGGCCGCTGGCGGTGCGCGCCTATGGCATTGGTGAAGGGGCGGTGGATAAAGGCACTCTTTTCACTACCGAATTACGCACCCACTGGCAACTCTTACTTCCCACATGGGCAGGAACTGGGAATCAAATCACCTTTGCGGCATTTTTTGACCAAGGGTGGGGCTCTTACTATCGCCAGCCTATCGCGGGCCTGACGGGGAATAATATTAACCTGTCTGGCTTTGGTGCCTATATCACACTCTTTCGTCCGGCAGATTACACCTTGAATCTGACTTGGGCACATCGAACCGGCCAGGCTGCAATTGTACAACCGGATAACGACCAACTTTGGCTTAGCGCTTACAAGATGTTTTAGCGCTTATTGGCATATTTGTCAGATTTAATGGACGTGAATAATGAACAGTAAATTATACAAACTTATTTTCTGCCGTCGGTTGGGATGTTTAATTGCTGTCGGAGAGTTTACCCGAACTTACGGACGGTCCTTTTCGTCTGGCGGCAAAAAAGTCATTAATGACAATAATACAAAAGCTGGAATATTAAGCCACCTGGCCATCATGACGGGATTAGCTCTTGGCATATTACCGCTACGGGTATTCGCCCATCCCTCACTGCCGGTTAACGGCAATATTATTAGCGGTCAAGGTGTGTTGAATGTTCACAACACCACCCTTACCGTGACTCAGCAAAGCGATAAGTTGGCAATCAATTGGGGCAGCTTTGATATCGCGCAGGGGAACAGCGTTATTTATAACCAGCCAGGGCAGCAGAGTATTGCGCTGAACCGGGTGCTTGGTCGCGATGCATCGCAGATATATGGCAGCCTAAAAGCGAATGGACAGGTCTTTTTACTTAATCCGAATGGCATTCTGTTTGGAAAAGGTGCGCAAGTTGATGTTGGTGGTTTGGTTGCCAGTACTAAATCCATGTCAAATCAGGATTTTGTTTCTGGGCGCTATACGTTGACCAGCCGAAAACATGAAGGCAAGTTGGTTAATCAGGCTAATTTGCACACCACCACTGGTGGCTATATCGCGCTGATTGGCCAGCAGGTTGATAATCAGGCTTCCGGTGTTATCGCGTCGCCGCAAGGAAAAGTAGCATTAGCGAGCGGGAGTCGTGTCACCCTTAATCTGGATCACGGCAGCTTGCTGAGTGTGCAAGTCCAGGGTGAACAGGTCAGTACTTTGTTGCAAAACGGCGGGCTGATTCAGGCTGATGGCGGGGTTATCCAACTGACAGCGCGCGGCAAAGAGATGTTAATGAATACTGTGATTGATAATACCGGTATTTTGCAGGCGCATAGTTTATCTGAAAAAAATGGCGTTATTTACCTCGATGGCGGCAGTGAAGGGGTGATGAGCCAGCAAGGTGTTATTGATGTCAGTAGTGCGCAGGGCCGTGGCGGGAATGTTATCTTGCAAGGTGAAAAGATACATTTGGTCGAAACGAGCAAAATTGATGCTCGCGGGGCTGAGGGCGGTGGCAAAGTCCTGGTCGGGGGCGATTGGCAGGGTAAAAATAATGCGATAAAAAATGCCCGAGCAGTCGTCATGGATAAAGGTGCGGATATTGATGTTTCTGCTTCAAACCACGGGTCGGGTGGTACCGCCGTGCTCTGGTCAGAAGATTACACTGGCTTCTATGGCAATATTTATGCTCGTGGTGGGCTACAGTCAGGTAATGGTGGGCAGGTAGAGACATCCAGTAACCGTAATTTACAGGCTTTTGGTCAGGTTGATACTGCGGCTATTCATGGTAGTCAGGGGAGTTGGTTACTTGATCCCGCAGAGGTAAGTATTGTTGGTAGTGGTGCTGAAAGCGGGGTAATGGTTCAGATTGGGGACATTCCTGCTGGATATGTGAAAAATACCCAGGTTTTCGCTCCGACGGTCAAGGTAGCGCAAATATTGAATAGCAGTATCAATACTCAACTCGATCGCGGCACCAATGTGACGGTGACTACCACTAATCACACTTTAACCAATTGCCGCTGGTGCAATATTACGCTAGAGGCTGATATCAATAAAACAGCGGGTGGCGATGCTACGCTGACGTTACATGCTGACGGCAATGTTGTTATTAACAATAATATTACCGCTAATCTTGGCAAGCTGAATCTTAATTTATTAGCGGGTAATTCTACTGCCGACTCTGTTATTACATTAAATAATAGTGATGTGTTGTTAAATAAAGGGGATTTATTGGCAAAACATGCCAATGATAACAGTGCGACTCGTATTATTATTATGGGTGGGAAATATGATGTCGGCAACCTCACTCTTGAAGGAAATGCTGGGGTGGCATCGCAAATTGGGGTGAGTATCAGTCATGCTGCTAATATTTCTGTAGCAGGTGAAACGCGTATAGCGGGTGAAAGTAGTAATGCTAATGGGCAAGGGTGGCGGGGTATTGATATATCTGAGGATTCAGTCTTGACTGGTTCGGGTAATATTTTATTTGATCTTAAGTCTAATTCTAAAAGTTCGTGGGTAGGCACATTTACGAATGCAACCATTACCGGTGATAAAGATATCACATTCCTGGTAAATACCAATGGTAGTGCATATGGTGGAATGGATTTTATTAATGGCAGTATTTATTCTAAGTCTGGCAATGTTTTATTTGATATCAATGGTGATATCTTTACCCAGACTAACCTTGGGTTACGAATAAAGGAATCACAAGTTAATGGAAATAGTGTTAAATTAAATATCAATATCACTGGAGTTGATGGTTTATTACTTAGAGATAGTAACCTTACGGCAACTGCCGGTAATATTGATGTTGATGCCACTACTACCAATAAAGGGCTGTGGATCTCAGGTGACACTAATATAAATGCCAGTGGCGATATTAATCTGAAAGGTGTAACCACGAACTCTACAGTTGCGGGTGCTGATGCCATCAGGATAAGTGGTAACTCCAGTAGTGTTCAGGTCAATATGACTGCCGGTGGTAATATATCGCTGGTGGCGGTTAATGAAGGAACGGAAATCGGTACCACAGTTGTTGCGGATTTTGCCAATATAAAAGCACAGGAAGGAGATTTTAATTTAAATATCAGTGGGGTCAAAGGCAGTCCTTTCAATAATGTCACTATCAGTGCCGATAATATTTTGATGAATGGTAATATCATCGGTAATGAGGTTATATTGATGAAGAATACAGTTCTTACTGCTAAAAATGATATTAGAACCAATTTAACCTCCGCCGCACATAAAGCCTTCGGGTTCAGCGGTAATGGTGCGATGACGGCAGGCCAAGATATACTATTAGTTGCCAATACCTCAGCACTCGCTGTGGAGGCGGTGACAATAAATGGGACCTCATCTAACAAAGTAAATATCACTGCGGGGAAAGATATATCAATAGAAGCCAATAATCATGGCAATACTTCAGGGGCGGGTATTGGTATTGATGGGGCTAATATTGAAACTAAAAACGGAAACTTCACAGTAAATAACAATGGTTCAAAAGGCATAACCTGGGCCAATTTAGATCTCACAGCAAATGAGGTTAACGTTGTCTCTAACTCGACTAGCTCTGCCGGATTGGCAATACGTGAATCTAATATTACTGCTACAACAGGTGATATTAATGCCAATGTAACCTCCGAAAAAGAAGGTATTTTGATTAAGCCAAATACCATTTTTAATGCTAACAAAGATATTAATCTGACGGGAGTTGCCACCGGTGATGGCGAAGGGATTTTTATTCAAGGGGATTCAAATACGTCACATAATAATCTTAATGCACAAGGAAATATCACCTTAAATGGTAAGGCTGATATGGGGGCTGCTACGCGAGCATCTGTCTATCTATTAAATACGACGCTGACATCAACTGAGCACAATATTGATATCAATGGTCTGTCTCAAGGTTCGAGACATGTTTATTTTACTGATGTAGAACTTAATGCTACTGCGGGGAATGTTACTGTTTATTCTGAAACACTGGCTGCTTTACCGACTTCATTAAGCACTGCATTAAGTTTGGGGGGGAATATCAGTGTAAAAGCCAAAAATGGCTCGATGATCGGTAAAGCATTTAATACGACGCAGGGCTCAGGCGTTGGTTTTAGAGCCAATAGTACCTTGTCGGTTGAAGGGAATATTGCGTTTCAAGGCGAGACAGAAGGCAATGGTGCTACCCGCAAAGGGATTGATTTTAATGGGGTGAATACACTCAATATTGCTAAAGGTAGCCAATTATCTCTCCTCGGTGAAAATAAAGGGGCACCAGCGACTGCTGGCGGAGGGGGTATTACCCATACAGATGCAGCTCAGTTAACGATAAACAATAATGGTTCTTTCAAAATGGAAGGGCGCTCAACCAGCGGTGTCGGCATTAACTTTCCTGCCAGTAATAATAGCGTGATATTAAGTGGCGAGGGTGACACTCTCATTAGCGGCAGTAGTGTCGAAGGTATTGGGGTTGCTATTTCCGGTGTGGTTAATAACGGTACCGGCCCGGTCACGATTGAAGGAACCAGTATTGATAGCGCCGGTGTTCACCTCTTCAGTGCCGAGCATCAAATTAATCATATTAATGTCACCGGGAGTTCAACCCATGCCGAAGGTCTGCGCATTAGCGGCAATGCCACTATTACTGATACCACTCTGACCGGAGAATCAATTAATGGCAATGGTGTGAAAATTGATCCACTGCCGGGTTCTAATATTGTCACTCATGCCGTGTTAGATAATGCCACGCTCAATGGCAGTAGTACTAATGGCATCGGCGTAGAGATTGCCAATGATATAAAGGGTGTCCATCAGAGTGTTATTAATGGCAGCACCGATGGTGTTGGTTATGGCATGGATATAGCAGAAAATTTATATGTCATCGGTACCAGTGAAACCGATTTGCTGACACTAAATGGGGTGGCAACAACAGATACCGGTACTGGGATAAAACTCAATGGCAATAATGATTTAAGTAATACCAGCTTAAATGGCTCGGCTGTGGATGGTATTGCATTGCATATCATCGGCCCACTGACCAATCAAGGCAATACGGTATTGAACGGCACTGCTTCCGGCAGCGGTATTGGTGTGTGGGTTAATGGCCAACTGAGCGACAGTGTGGTGAATGGGACTGCGGCCAGTGGCATTGGTGTTCAAGTTATGAATGGTGTGCTTGATGACAGCCGCATCAATGGCATCTCCGATTCTGGTTCTGGGGTTGGCGTCAATGGCGACACGGTGCTGAATGATACCGTGCTGGTGGGAAATAGTTCGGATGGTAAAGGGGTGGAGATCGTGGGCCGCCTGTCAGGTAGCCACGGCAGCGCAGTACAGGGTGAAGTGGTTAACGGCACGGGAGTGTATATCGATAGAGATGCCACTCTCACTGGTGGTGGTACGGACGATCTGTTTGCTGTCAACGGTAATGCGATGGGCGATAAAGGCACCGGTGTGCAACTGGAAGGTAATAATACCCTTGATAATACCACGCTAAACGGTAGCGCCACTCAGGGTACCGGTGTTGATATTGCCGGTCCGCTGGTGAATAACGGCAATACTCGCGTGGTGGGTATTGCCACTGGCGGCAACGGGGTGGCGCTGAACGGGGCGATCGCTGGCGGCACGGTTAATGGCAACTCGGACAGGGGGACGGGTGTCAAAGTTGATGGTGATATCCAACTTAATAACACCATCATTAACGGTAACAGCTCTGACGGCAAAGGGGTGGAGATCGCCGGTAACCTCACTGGCCGCAATGGCAGTGCGGTACAGGGCGATACCACTAACGGCACCGGGGTGGACATTGGTAAACAAATCCTCCTGGAGGGCGGTGGCCTGGGTGACCTGCTCAATGTTACCGGCAACGCCACCGGCGAGAATGGCACCGGCGTGCAGTTTGACGGTATCAATCTCCTTGATAACACCACCCTAACGGGGAATGCCACTAACGGCACCGGGGTGGATATTAATGGCTTACTACAAAATGAAGGTAACACCACGATTGGGGGGCAATCGGAGAATGGCAACGGTGTCCAGCTTGGAGGGGCAGTCAGTGGCGGCACAATTAATGGTACATCAGCTAATGGCAGCGGCATCAAGGTGGCAAATGACAGTAATCTGGACCACGCCATCCTCAACGGCAACAGCCCGGACGGTAAGGGGGTGGAGATCGCCGGTAACCTCACTGGCCGCAATGGCAGTGCGGTACAGGGCGATACCACTAACGGCACCGGGGTGGACATTGGTAAACAAATCCTCCTGGAGGGCGGTGGCCTGGGTGACCTGCTCAATGTTACCGGCAACGCCACCGGCGAGAATGGCACCGGCGTGCAGCTTGACGGTATCAATCTCCTTGATAACACCACCCTGACGGGGAATGCCACTAACGGCACCGGGGTGGATATTAATGGCTTACTACAAAATGAAGGTAATACCACGATTGGGGGGCAATCGGAGAATGGCAACGGTGTCCAGCTTGGAGGGGCAGTCAGTGGCGGCACAATTAATGGTACATCAGCTAATGGCAGCGGCATCAAGGTGGCAAATGACAGTAATCTGGACCACGCCATCCTCAACGGTAACAGCCCGGACGGTAAGGGGGTAGAGTTCGCCGCTAATCTGACAGGTGGCAACGGCAGCGTGGTGCAAGGCGATACCACTAATGGCACCGGTGTTGATATTGGTGAAAACGCCTCGCTCAGTGGCCCTGCAGCGGATGATCTGCTGACGGTGATCGGCAATGCTAGCGGTGAGAAAGGTACCGGTGTTCAGTTCGGCGGCAACAATACGCTGAATGACACCACCTTAGGCGGTAATGCCAGCGATGGTCATGGCGTGGAGATCACGGGGCTAGTATTCAACAGCGGCAATACGACGATTAATGGTGATGCCGCAGGTGATGGTCATGGTGTGCATATTGGTGGCCCAATTAGTGGGGGGAGGGTGAACGGCCGTTCCGGTAATACTCATGGTATTTTCCTCAATGATTATGCAGCGATAACTGACATTACGCTTGGCGGGAATACCGGCTCATATAAGCCATCGGTGTTTTTCACCTTGCCGGAGAATATTGGTGACAATGTGATTATCAATGGCAAACCTGTTAATAAAAATAATTTTGGCGGTAAAGTCAGGTCGGCCCCTAACCCCGGTGAGAAATCGACTGGAGATAGTACGCAGGTAGCTCAGTCTCAGGAGGGGGGGGAATCAGCCTCGTTACTCATAAGACGAAATCAAATTCTCGGCGCCCTCGAAACACAAACTTTACCGCCCTCTATCCTGACTGAATATGAGCATGATAGTACAGACCATATCAGCCTCACGGTTTGTATTCCTAAGGGTATAACCTCCGAACAGGTTACCAATGAGCACGAGCTATGCGGGACCCATGTTCTCGGTAAGTGGAACCCCCTGACTAAAATATCGGGTCAGGAGTAATGGATTTTTAACTCTCTAAATTTGCTAGAGAAATCGTGATGTCGATGTGACAAGGTGAGCTGACAATGGTGGAGAAAACGGCTGAATTAGCATCAGCGGTAGAGCAGTCGACCGCATTTTCATTACCCTATTTCGAGTTTTTAGTGTGTGTGCGGCGCTATGAGGAGGCGGGGCGATTACTGGTCTTGATGTTGGAGCAACTGGACCGCCAATATGGCCGCTGGGATGTTTTTTCGCTTAAGCATCAATCGGTACAGCAACAGGAGCATTACTGTAATCGCCTGGCTGCGGCTATTGGCAACCTACTTTCTGATCCTGGTTTTGTGGTATCCGATAAAGGTTTTTTACAACTGATTAATTTCCATCGCTGGATAGCGTTGATATTTGCCGCATCACCTTTTGGCCATGCGGATCATGTGATTACCAACCTTAATCAAGCGGGGGAGGGATGCGCCCATCCTTTGCGCTTTGAGCACCATAATTTTCTGAAATTTTGCCTGATGTATTTACCTGAATCGGGTATTCCGCTTCAGCCGGATATATTGTGGCAATTTAATCCCCCTGTGGCCGCGGCACTGTTTCTGGCGTTACTGTCGCCACGTATTTTACCCAGCGCTGCTGGGCATGCGAAACGTGAGCGGCTATTAGAGTGGTTACCTGAAAAACTACTAACGCTAGAGAATCTTGAGGGCTTACCTGAACGCATCCTGCACGATGTTTATATGCATTGCAGTTATGCAGATAGAGCAGCAAAACACGCCATAAAACGCAGTATTAATTTTCACTTACGTAACACGCTGCTGCGCAATGGGCTATCTGATAACCACTCCCTCCCACCTGCGCGGGATAAACCATTGATGCTGGTTATCCTGGAGTGGTTTAACAGCGGCCATTCTATTTACCGTACTCACTCCAGTACGTTGCGCGCCGCGCGTGAGCAGTTTTCCACCCATGGCGTCACCATTGTGGGGGCCACTGATGCCATCACCCGTGACGTTTTTGATGATTTTACCGAGGTCCAGCGGGCGGGTGCGGTTGAGGCTATTGTGGCATTGGCGCAACAATTGCGACCGGATGTTATCTACTTCCCCAGTGTCGGGATGTTTCCACTCACCATTGCACTGACTAATTTACGCTTAGCGCCCTTACAGATAATGGCACTAGGCCATCCGGCAACGACCCATTCCAGCTATATTGATGCGGTATTAGTGGAAGAGGATTATCTGGGGGATCCTCAGTGTTTCTCCGAAAAAGTGGTTGCGTTACCCAAGGACTGTCTGCCCTATGTGCCGCCTGCCAATATTTGCCAGCCGGAACCGATACAACATTTCGATGAGCGCCCAGCGGTACATATCGCGGTTTGTGCCTCGGCGATGAAAATTAACCCTCGCTTTATCGATACCTGTGCTGAGATTGCCCGGCAAACATCAACGCCGGTGATATTTCATTTTTTGGTGGGTTTTTGCTGGGGAATTACCCATCGAGTGATGGAAAAAGCCGTTAATGCTGTTATCCCTCAAGCTAAAATCTATGAGCATTTGGCCTATCAGGACTATTTATTGGTCATTAATCAGTGTGACCTGTTTATTAATCCTTTTCCTTTCGGCAATACCAATGGCATCGTCGATACTGTGCGTCAGGGGTTACCCGGTGTTTGCCTGAGTGGGGCTGAAGTACACGAACATATCGATGAGGGATTGTTCCGTCGGCTGGGATTATCTGAGGAGTTGATTGCACATGATTTGGCTGAGTATATTGCGGTTACCGTGCGGCTGATCACCGATATTGAGTGGCGTAATAGCCTACGTCGCCAGTTGTTAACAATTCAGCCTGATAATGTGCTGTTTAGCGGGAAACCTGAGCAATTCGGGCTAATTATTAGAGGCCTGCTTGATGATTGTGGTGCTGAAAGAGGATAAAAAAAGCCTCCTGAATCGGAGGCTTGAGTAGACACTAACATCAATAAGATTTATTTATTACGCTGCTTCAGTTTGCCGTTGTTTGGTTGGCTGCTTTAGTGCGGGCTTGGCTGCCAAGGCATCGGCTGCAAACTCATCGACATTAATTGAGCGCAGGCGACTCTCTTCTGCTTTAGTCAAAATAGCGGCCTCTTCAACATTGATTTTCCCTTCAGCCAGCGCATTTTTTGCCAGCACATCCAGGCGAGTAAATGGCAGGCTTTTACCCGCTTCTTTACTCAGGCGCTTATGAATTGGCTCTGCTGCAATCACATCTTGCAAAGCGGCTTCCAGCAAACCTACTGGATTAAACTCGCTCGGTGTCAGATACTGACCACGACCAATACGGCTGCGGGTTGCTGACGGTACTTGCAGTAACTGCGCCAGTTGATGGTCCAACTGGTCTGACGGTGCCTGATGTACGCGACCAAACGGGAAGACCACCAACCGCATTAACCCGGCAATAACGCCATTTGGGAAGTTACGCAGTAAATCATCCAGAGCCTGCTCTGCCTGATGCAGGGCATCCTGCACACCCCAATGAACCAGCGGCAGATCTTCTTTTTGGCGGCCTTCGTCTTCATAGCGTTTCAACGTTGCTGATGCCAGATACATTTGGCTGAGAATATCCCCCAGACGGGCAGAGATACGTTCACGACGTTTCAGGCTGCCACCCAACACCCCCATTGAGACATCAGACAGTAAAGCTAAATTGGCGCTCAGGCGGTTCAGATGCTGGTAATAACGGCGAGTGCTGTCTTTGGTTGGTGTGGCACTGGTGCGGCCATTGGTCAGCCCCAACCAGAAACTACGGATTTTGCTGCTACCCACATGGCCCAAATGACCGAACAGCGCTTTATCGAAGGCGGCAACATCATTAGATTGTGCTGCTGCCATTTCATCCAGAACAAACGGATGGCAACGGATTGCCCCCTGGCCGAAGATAATCATGCTACGGGTCAGAATGTTAGCGCCTTCAACGGTGATACCGATAGGGGCACCTTGGTAGCCACGGGCTACGAAGTTGGCCGGACCAAGGCAGATCCCTTTACCGCCGGCAATATCCATGGCATCCATCACAGCGCGTTGACCACGGTGGGTACAGTGATATTTAACGATAGCGGATAACACCGCCGGTTTCTCACCTAGCATAATACCGCTGGTAATTAAGGTTGCCGCCGCGTCCATCACATAAGCATTACCGGCGATTCGCGCCAACGGCTCTTCAATCCCTTCCATTTTACCGATTGAGATTTTGAACTGACGACGAATATAGGCGTAAGCACCGATCCCCATCGCCACACTTTTTAAGCTACCAGTGGCATTGGACGGCAAGGTAATCCCGCGGCCAACAGACAGGCATTCCACCAGCATGCGCCAGCCCTGCCCAGCCATTTTTGGCCCGCCGATGATGTAATCAATCGGCACAAAGATATCGTTGCCACGGGTCGGGCCATTTTGGAATGGCACATTCAGTGGGAAGTGACGACGACCAATTTCCACCCCAGGGGTGTTGGTTGGGATCAGCGCACAGGTGATGCCTAAATCAACGGTATCGCCCAACAGATGTTCAGGGTCAGACAGTTTGAACGCCAGCCCGAGCACTGTGGCGATCGGGGCGAGGGTGATATAGCGTTTATTCCAGGTCAGGCGCATGCCCAGTACCTGCTTACCTTGCCATTCGCCCATACAGACGGTGCCGGTATCTGGGATTGCGCCGGCATCAGAACCCGCTTCTGGGCTGGTTAGGGCGAAACAAGGGATCTCGTCGCCACGAGCCAAACCAGGCAAATAATGATTTTTTTGCTCTTCAGTGCCGTAGTGTTGCAGCAATTCGCCGGGGCCGAGAGAGTTAGGTACACCAACAGTGATGGCCAAAATGCCAGACACGCCAGACAGTTTTTGCAGTACACGTGCCTGAGCATAAGCTGAGAAATCAAGGCCGCCGTACTCTTTCTTAATGATCATCGCAAAGAAGCGGTGTTCTTTCAGATACGCCCACAGTTCTGGCGGCAAGTCAGCCAGTTCGTGGGTAATTTGGAAGTCATTAGCCATACGACAGGCTTCTTCTACCGGCCCATCAATAAAAGCTTGTTCTTCGGCAGTTAACTGCGGTTTTGGGTAGTTATGCAGTTTCTTCCAGTCAGGCTGGCCCTGGAATAAATCACCTTCCCACCAAGTGGTACCTGCATCAATCGCTTCTTTTTCGGTGCGTGACATCGCAGGCATGACTTTACGGAACATGCGCAATGCTGGTGCAGAAAACAGTGACTGGCGCAGTGGGGTCAGCGTCAGGGGTAGCAAAACAATCACCAGAGGCAATAATGCCCAGAATGACCATAACTGCAACGCTCCCATCGCGGCGGTGTAAACGACAAGAATCAAACTACTGAGATAGAGGTTCACCTGGTGATAGAACAGCACACCAATAAGAACCAGTAAGGCAACAATGCTAAGAACCATCATAGTGAAGCTCCTGAGATGTAGGAGGTCTGACCTGTTGAGAGATACATTTGTTGTAGTCCATCTCATTATTTTTATCAATACCATTACATGTTATTTACAACTCATCTCACAAACTGCCCGCATTAATAGTTAAAACTCTTATGTCTTATTCATTACAGTGCTTCTCGCTGTTTATGCTATCCGGTACACTGACGGCTGATGAATATCGATGCCATAGAACTATAAAGAGGCTCCCATGTACCAGGATTTAATCCGCAGTGAATTGAATGAAGCAGCAGACACACTGGCAAACTTTTTGAAAGATGATAGCAATATCAATGCTATTGCGAGCGCAGCCGTATTATTGGCTGATTCTTTTAAGGCTGGCGGTAAAGTCTTGTCATGCGGTAATGGCGGTTCCCATTGTGATGCCATGCATTTTGCCGAAGAGTTGACCGGCCGCTACCGCGAGAATCGTCCAGGTTATCCGGCGATTGCTATTTCAGATGTTAGCCATATCTCTTGTGTTAGTAATGATTTTGGTTATGACTATATCTTCTCTCGTTATGTTGAAGCCGTCGGCCGCACAGGGGATGTATTACTCGGTATTTCCACTTCCGGTAATTCAGCTAATGTCATTAAGGCGATTGATGCTGCTCGTGCCAAAGGGATGAAGGTGATCACCCTGACGGGTAAAGACGGTGGCAAAATGGCGGGTACGGCAGATATCGAAATTCGGGTTCCCCATTTTGGTTATGCCGATCGCATTCAGGAAATTCATATCAAAGTGATTCATATCTTGATTCAATTGATTGAAAAAGAGATGGTTAAAGCCTGATATGTCGTGGTGATCAACGGTATTATCAATCTCGTTGATCACCTAGACGGTGAGCGAGAGCAGCTACAACGCTGCAACACCAAGAGCTAAGATATACGCGGGAGGTTGGTTATGTGCGAATTGCTCGGGATGAGCGCAAATGTTCCCACGGATATTTGCTTTAGCTTTACCGGCCTAGTGCAAAGGGGCGGGGGGACTGGCCCACATAAAGATGGCTGGGGTATTACCTTTTATGAAGGTAATGGTTGCCGCACGTTTAAAGATCCCCAACCCAGTTTTAATTCACCCATAGCCCGTTTGGTACAAGACTACCCGATAAAATCCTGTGCGGTGGTTTCTCATATCCGTCAGGCAAATCGCGGTGAAGTGGCGTTAGAGAATACCCACCCTTTTACCCGCGAAATGTGGGGACGAAACTGGACTTATGCCCATAACGGCCAACTTAAAGGTTATCGTCAATTAGAGACCGGTACTTTCCGGCCTATCGGTCAGACTGACAGCGAATATGCTTTCTGCTGGCTACTTAATCAATTGGCAAAGCGCTACCCTCGTACTCCCAGTAACTGGCCAGCGGTATTCCGCTATATCGCTACCCTATGTGAGCAGTTGCGGGCCAAAGGGGTCTTTAATATGTTGCTCTCGGATGGGCGTTTTGTGATGGCGTTCTGTTCGACCAATCTGTATTGGATTACGCGCCGGGCACCTTTTGGTAAAGCGACCTTACTGGATCAAGATGTTGAGATAGATTTTCAACGCCAGACCACACCCAAAGATGTGGTCACGGTGATTGCGACTCAACCCCTGACAGGTAATGAAACCTGGCACAAAATTGCACCAGGTGAATTTGCATTATTCTGTTTTGGTGAGCGAATTTGATTTGGTGAGCGCATATTGCGATACCGGTGCATTGGAGACTGGCGGGCGGCTGAGTACATACTGCCCGTTGATCACTGCAACGGATGGGGGCATCCGGTTTTTGGTAAAATAGGCATATCCCGGCTGCAATTGCCGCCAGAAGCTGTAATCCGACGAGTTACGGTGGCGTTGCATATTTTGTTCAGTCATACGGAATGGATAGATACTGATATCCACTTTTTCCTGACCAAAGATAAATGCCGTTTGCACGTAGTTAAATATCTCGTCCATATAGGCATCGGTCATTGCATAACAGCCGATTGATTTGCAAGCGCCGTGGATCATCAGATATTTCCCTGAATAACCCTGCGACTTATCATAATCATTTGGGAAGCCAATATTGATTGCCCGATAAAACTTACTGTCAGGTTTTAAATGGCGCATATCAATACTGTAAAAACCTTCCGGGCTTTTAAAATCCCCTTCACGGCGTTTTGGGCCAAGGCCACCTGAAAATTCACAGATGCGATAGCTTTGCACTAAACGATATTCACCTTGTAGCCTGGCGTATAATTCCAGGGTACGTTCTTCTTTGAAAATCTGAATATAGACCGATGACCCGAGTAATTGTTGTTTTAGCTCTTTGGATACTGCCACAGGCTCACTGGCTGAGCTGGTGAAGGATACCGCAGGCAAACCAATTATCACCACAAACGTAAGCATCGCAAACAACCGTGCGATTTTGCCCATTTATTATTCCTACTTATATTATGTAAATTATGCCACTGCATTTTTCGATTTATAGGCGCAGATTATCAGTCGGAAAAATTTTAGCAATATATGTTTTGTATAAAATAACCACAAAGTCGGTAAACATGAATTAACGATACGGTTTTACCGAGTGGATAGATAAATTAGCCGTAAAATATTCGTGTTTGCTTGACCCAGGTCACTGCATTTGTCAGACAGTGCGGAATGAAAATGCTAAAATCGTCCACTGCTGATGGCTTGCACATGTAATCGTTATAACAGCCATTTTACCCTGAAATCATTCAATGTGGGTATCAGTACTCATTACCGCGATGCTTTCAATTAGCGTTTATGTTTATCTAATTGACTGGGTATTAAACCGTCGTTTAACTGAACCATGAAAGTATCTTATCTTTATGTGGCTGTACGCTCTGGGCTAAGTACAGCATTTGATATAACTAATAAAGTCGCTCAAACCTATGATTAAAATAAAGAAAGGACTCGACCTACCCATCGCCGGAGCACCTGTGCAGGTGATAGAGGATGGTCCTGCTATTCGTCATGTGGCTCTGCTCGGTGAAGAGTATGTGGGCATGCGCCCCTCAATGTTGGTGCAAGAAGGTGATTGGGTTAAGAAAGGCCAGGCGCTCTTTGAAGATAAAAAAAATCCAGGGGTGACCTTTACTGCGTTCGCCAGTGGCAGAATTAGCGCTATTAATCGTGGTGAACGCCGGGTGCTACAATCTGTTGTGATAGAGATTGAAGGGGATGAGCAAGTACCTTTCCCACACTATGATGCAGCGGACCTTAATCAGCTGAGCAATGAACAGGTGCAAAGCCTATTACTGGCGTCTGGTTTATGGACCGCATTCAGAACCCGCCCGTTTAGTAAAACCCCTGTTCCTAGTAGTCGCCCACGCGCTATTTTTGTCAGTGCAATGGATACCCAACCGCTGGCAGCCAATCCGCAGGTCATTATTGCCACTGAGTCAGACGCCTTTAAGCACGGTTTAACTGTTCTTACGCGTCTAACTGAAGGCAAGGTGCATGTGGGCCATGCCCCGGGGCAGGTGGTTGCCAACCATTCTAATGCCCAGATAACTTATAATGAATTCTCCGGCCCCCATCCTGCGGGTCTGGTTGGTACCCACATCCATTTTCTTGAACCGGTGAGCTTGCGTAAAATGGTGTGGCATGTGGGTTATCAGGATGTGATTGCTATCGGTAAATTATTTACCCGTGGTGAACTCTGTACTGACCGCATCGTTGCGCTGGCGGGTCCACAGGTAAATCAACCGGTATTAGTGCGTACCCGTTTGGGTGCCAGCCTGGCTGAATTAACCGCGGCTAAGTTAAAAGAGGGGGAGAACCGTATTATCTCTGGTTCAGTCCTCAGCGGCACGGCTTTCTCCGCAACTCATGGTTATTTGGGCCGTTTCCACCAGCAAGTATCGGTTATCCGCGAAGGGCGAGAAAAAGAACTATTTGGTTGGGTAATGCCAGGTCGCGATAAATATTCGATCACCCGCACCACGCTGGGCCATTTCTTCAAACGCAAACTGTTTGCTTTCTCAACCGACATGCACGGCGGGGAGCGCGCTATGGTGCCTATTGGCAACTATGAGCGGGTGATGCCACTGGATATCCTGGCAACCCATTTGTTGCGTGATCTGTTATCCGGTGATACCGACAGCGCGCAAGCGCTAGGGTGCCTGGAGTTAGATGAAGAAGATTTGGCTTTATGTACATTTGTCTGCCCCGGTAAGTACGAATACGGTCCGGCACTGCGCGACATATTGACCCAGATTGAGCAGGAAGGATAACTGATGGGCCTGAAAAATTTTCTTGAGAAAATAGAGCACCACTTTGAAGCGGGTGGCAAATTAGAGAAGTACTATCCGCTATATGAAGCCGCAGCCACTATTTTCTATACGCAGGGCAAAGTAACACCGGGTGCTTCCCATGTACGAGATGCAATCGACCTGAAAAGGATGATGATTCTGGTATGGCTGGCGGTATTCCCAGCCATGTTCTGGGGCATGTATAACGTAGGGCTACAGGCTATCCCGGCGCTAAACCAACTCTACAGTGGCGCGGAACTGCAACAGGTTATAACCAGTGACTGGCATTACTGGTTGGCACAAATGCTAGGGGCGTCATTGGCTCCAGATGCTGGCTGGGCAAGCAAAATGGTGCTGGGGGCGGTTTATTTTCTGCCTATCTATGCCGTTGTGTTTGTGGTCGGTGGTTTTTGGGAAGTGGTATTCTCTATTGTCCGCAAGCATGAAATCAACGAAGGTTTCTTTGTTACCTCGATTCTGTTTGCCCTGATAGTCCCTCCCACATTGCCATTATGGCAAGCAGCACTTGGGATCTCTTTCGGTGTGGTTATTGGTAAAGAGATTTTTGGTGGCACTGGGCGTAACTTCCTCAACCCGGCACTGGCTGGGCGTGCTTTCCTATTCTTTGCTTATCCGGCACAGATATCCGGTGATTTGGTGTGGACTGCCGCTGATGGTTTTTCTGGTGCAACTCCATTGTCACAATGGAGTGTCAACGGTAGCCACAGTTTGGTTAATACCATTACTAATCAGCCTATTACGTGGATGGATGCTTTCCTCGGTAATATTCCCGGATCTATTGGCGAGGTCTCTACGCTGATGATCCTGATTGGCGGTGCCATTATTCTTTTCGGCCGCATCGCCTCGTGGCGGATTGTGGCTGGGGTCATGATTGGCATGATTGCTACGGCCTACCTATTTAACTGGGTTGGTTCCACTACCAATCCGTTATTTGCCATGCCGTGGTATTGGCATCTGGTACTCGGTGGTTTCGCTTTCGGGATGATCTTTATGGCGACCGACCCAGTGTCGGCTTCCTTTACCAATAAAGGGAAATGGTGGTATGGCGGCTTGATTGGTGCGATGTGTGTGTTAATCCGCGTCGCTAATCCAGCTTATCCCGAAGGAATGATGCTGGCGATCCTGTTCGCCAACCTGTTTGCACCGCTGTTTGACTATGTGGTTGTTCAGGCCAACATCAAGCGGAGGAAAGCGCGTGGCGAGTGATAAACCAAGAAATAATGACAGCATCAGCAAAACGTTGCTGGTGGTAATTGTGCTCTGTCTGGTGTGTTCTGTGGTGGTTTCTGGTGCGGCTGTTGGTTTGAAAGCCAAGCAGCAGGAGCAACGGCTATTAGACAAACAGCGCAATATTCTAGCGGTGGCGGGTTTGTTGCAACCAAGAATGCCGGCAGAAGACGTTCAGCGGGAATTTGCGCTGCGCATTGAACCACGGCTGCTGGATTTGCAAAGCGGTGCGTTTATTCAACAAGATCCGGCAACCTTTGATCGTGCTCAGGCACTGCGTAGTGACCAAATGAGCATTGCCCTAACGCCCGCACAGGATATTGCTGGCATCCGCCGGCGCGCGAATGTCGTTGAAATTTATCTGGTACGTGGTGAAAGCGGGCAAATCAACAAGATAGTTCTCCCTGTTTATGGCTCCGGTCTGTGGTCAATGATGTATGCCTTTGTTGCCATCGACACTGACGGCAAAACGGTGCGTGGTATCACCTACTACGATCAGGGTGAGACCCCAGGGTTGGGAGGCGAGGTTGAGAACCCAATTTGGCGTAATCAATGGATTGGTAAGCGGCTATTTGACGAGCAAGGCCAACCGGCTATTCGGATTGTTAAAGGGCGCGCACCGGCTAATGATCCTCATGCGATCGATGGTCTGTCAGGTGCAACCTTGACCTCTAATGGGGTGCAAAACAGCTTTGATTTTTGGCTCGGTGAAAACGGCTTTGGCCCGTTCCTGAAAAAAGTGCGCGAAGGAGCGTTAAAAAATGGCTGATAGCAAAGAGATTAAACGGGTTTTATTTGGGCCGTTATTTGATAACAACCCGATAGCCTTACAGATCCTTGGCGTTTGTTCCGCGCTGGCGGTGACCACCAAGCTGGAAACCGCATTAGTGATGACGCTGGCCGTTACCTTGGTAACGGCGTTCTCCAGTTTCTTTATCTCACTGATTCGCAATCATATTCCAAACAGCGTGCGCATCATTGTTCAGATGGTGATTATTGCCTCGCTGGTGATTGTGGTCGATCAGATCTTACGGGCTTATGCCTATGAGATATCCAAACAGCTATCCGTATTTGTCGGCCTGATTATTACTAACTGTATTGTGATGGGGCGTGCTGAAGCTTATGCGATGAAATCGCCGCCGATTGAAAGCTTTATGGATGGTATTGGTAATGGTTTGGGTTACGGCGTAGTGCTGGTGTTGGTGGGTTTTGTTCGCGAACTGATTGGCTCCGGCAAATTATTTGGAGTAACAGTATTTGAAACCGTCCAGAACGGCGGGTGGTATCAGCCGAACGGATTGTTCCTGTTGGCACCAAGCGCATTCTTTATCATTGGTTTGCTGATTTGGGGTCTACGTACCCTGAAACCTGCGCAGATTGAGAAGGAGTAATTGACGATGGAACATTACATCAGTCTGTTTGTCCGCGCGGTGTTTGTGGAGAATATGGCGTTAGCATTCTTTTTGGGGATGTGTACTTTCCTCGCTGTTTCCAAGAAAGTGTCGACTGCCTTTGGCCTTGGTATCGCGGTAACGGTGGTATTGGGTATCTCAGTACCTGCGAATAATCTGGTTTATAACCTGGTGCTGCGTGATGGCGCATTGGTTGAAGGGGTTGATCTTAGTTTCCTCAACTTCATCACCTTTATTGGTGTTATTGCTGCCATAGTGCAGGTGTTGGAGATGATTCTCGATCGCTATTTCCCGGCACTTTATAACGCATTGGGTATTTTCCTGCCACTGATCACCGTCAACTGCGCCATCTTCGGCGGCGTCTCCTTTATGGCGCAACGAGATTACAACTTCCCTGAGTCCATCGTTTATGGCTTTGGTTCGGGTATCGGTTGGATGCTGGCGATTGTGGCCCTCGCAGGTATTCGCGAAAAAATGAAATATGCCAATGTGCCTGCGGGCTTACAGGGGTTAGGGATCACCTTTATCACAACCGGATTGATGGCCTTAGGGTTTATGTCTTTCTCCGGTGTGAATTTATAAAGGCAGGAATAATTCATGGAAATAATTCTGGGCGTAGTGATGTTCACCCTCATCGTACTGGCATTGACGGTGATGATTCTATTTGCCAAATCAAAATTGGTGAATACCGGTGATATTACCGTTGATGTTAATGATGATGCGGACAAAAGTTTTACCGCTCCGGCAGGGGATAAGCTGCTCAACATGCTTTCCAGCCAAGGTATTTTCGTTTCTTCAGCTTGTGGTGGTGGCGGTTCCTGCGGGCAGTGCCGCGTGACAATTAAAGAAGGTGGCGGGGATATCCTGCCGACGGAACTTTCACATATCTCAAAGCGTGAAGCGAAAGAAGGCTGCCGGTTAGCTTGCCAGGTTAGCGTTAAGCAAAATCTGAAAATTGAATTGCCAGAAGAAATCTTTGGGGTGAAAAAGTGGGAGTGTGAAGTTATCTCTAATGATAATAAAGCCACATTTATCAAAGAACTGAAACTGAAGATTCCAGATGGTGAAGTGGTGCCATTCCGTGCCGGTGGTTTTATCCAAATAGAGGCCGAACCGCATACTGTTAAATACGCGGACTTCGATGTGCCTGATGAATATCGCGGTGATTGGGATAAATTCAATCTGTTCCGGTTCGAGTCAGTGGTCGTTGAACCAACGGTGCGTGCCTACTCGATGGCAAACTACCCGGAAGAGCGTGGCATTATCATGCTTAACGTGCGTATTGCCACGCCACCACCGTCAGTTCCTGATGCACCGCCGGGCATTATGTCCTCTTATATCTGGTCACTAAAACCCGGTGATAAGGTGACTATCTCTGGTCCATTTGGTGAGTTTTTTGCCAAAGATACCGATGCCGAGATGGTCTTTATTGGCGGTGGGGCGGGTATGGCACCGATGCGCTCGCATATTTTTGATCAGCTTAAGCGGCTACATTCGAAGCGTAAAATCAGTTTTTGGTATGGTGCGCGTTCACGGCGTGAAATGTTCTATGAAGAAGATTTTGACCAGTTACAGGCTGAGAATGATAATTTCCGTTGGCACGTTGCATTATCAGACCCACAGCCGGAAGATAATTGGACGGGATATACCGGCTTCATTCATAACGTGTTGTTAGAAAATTACCTTAAAAATCATCCGGCACCGGAAGATTGTGAATTCTATATGTGTGGCCCTCCGATGATGAATGTGGCAGTTATCAAGATGCTGAAGGATCTCGGTGTGGAAGACGACAATATTATGCTTGATGATTTTGGTGGCTGATTTGCCATTACACGGCTTTTTACTGCAATTGGGGATATTGTGCAGAAACAGATAACACATTGGTTCATGGCAGTGGTGGGGATTTTGCTGCTCACAGGATGTGGTCCTGAGCAAGTGAATCTCGAAGGTAAAACCATGGGAACTTCATATTCAATTAAGTATATGAGTGACTCATCCACACCCAGCCCAGAGAAGTTACAGCAGGAAATAGACCGCGAGTTGGAACAGGTTAATGACCAGATGTCGACATATCGGCCCGACTCTGAATTGAGTCGCTTCAATCAAAGTCGTGCCGTGAATACACCTTTCGCGGTTTCAGCGGCGACGGCTAAAGTCGTGCGTGAGGCTATTCGCATTAATCGCCTGACCGATGGTGCGCTGGATGTCACCGTCGGACCTTTGGTTAACTTATGGGGCTTTGGTCCTGAAGGGCGGCCAGATGTTGTTCCTACTGAGGCTGAAATTGCCAAACGTCGGGCATGGGTCGGTATTAATAATCTGGCCGTAGAAAATGGTGCCTTGCTCAAACGGATCCCTGAGTTGTATGTTGATCTATCCTCTATTGCCAAGGGATATGGGGTCGATGTTGTAGCCGAATATCTGGAAACGCAAAATATCACCAACTATATGGTTGATATCGGAGGGGAAGTACGGACTCGTGGCAATAATGGGGAAAATAAACCTTGGCGCATTGCGATAGAAAAACCTGTCGCAGGTTCTGCGCAAAGTGCTCAAGAGGTTATCGAACCTGGACGTATGGCAATAGCAACCTCAGGGGATTATCGTAATTACTTTGAACAGAATGGTGTGCGTTACTCACATACGATTGACCCGGATACTGGCCGACCAATTAACCACCGATTAGTCTCAATTACTGTTTTGGACCCAAGCTGTATGACCGCAGATGGACTGTCGACTGGGTTAGATGTCCTTGGGCCAGAAAGAGGGATGGCACTCGCTAATTTACTGGGTATTCCGGTGTTTATGATAGTAAAAACCGATGAAGGTTTTGAGGAACGCTATTCTGATGCGTTCAAACCTTATCTGCAAAAACGGCCTTGATAGGAGAGGATATGTTGACTGTTTTTATCGCATCCTTTGTCTTTTTTCTATTGGCCATCGGCGGGATGTCGTTAGGTTATATCGTAAAACGTAAAACCTTACAGGGCAGTTGCGGAGGAATAACGGGTTTGGGGATGGAGAAAGTATGTGATTGCCCTGAGCCTTGTGATTCTCGTAAGAAGCGCTTGGCTAAGGAAGCCGCTCGCCAGAAAAAATTGGATCAATACCGTATCCTATAAGATGTGTTATAGATTACGATGCTTTAATGCCGAGCATTCTGTATAAAACGTGGTTATATGCACGACAAGCAAATTTAGACATAACCCCCCAGCCAACTCAGTGTTGACCAGGGGGTATTTACGCTTTAGTGCTATTCGTGGCTGATTAGTCTACGTCGATAATGCTGTTTTTTCATTTTCTGATTTACGTCTATACCATTGTGGTTGTTCTTTACTTATTTATTCTTACTTACTCACTATACTTTTAAAAAGTGCGGGAGAATCAACCATAACTCCATTTGCCTGTAATTCCCTCGCTTTTTTATAATCTTCGGGAGTATTGATGCCGAAGAAAATAATATGTGCGTTGGTATTCCTTCTAAAACAATCCATCGCCTCTTTATCCCAACTTAATACTGCATCAGAACGCCCTTCGCCCAACGTGTATTTTTCTACCACTTGTACTTTGCGATGTAACTCTAAACCATACCAACGCTCTTTATTATCTGCTGGCAATTCACATTTATGATCCATCGTAATATTAGCTAATTGAGTCCGAGTAAAGTTGCGGCTTTCAAATCGATTGATTTTATGTGAGATATCACTGGTTTCATTCACTTTATCCAGTGCTTCCAGATAGTTATCATCCGTAGAGTAAACTCGGGTACGTGCGAAGCGATCTTTTTCTCCTTTGCTGGTTGCGGTAAGCGTCTCTTTTAGGGCTTTGGCAAAGGTTATTGGGTTGGCATCGGGCGATTTAATGTCCAGATAGAATGTCGTGTCAGGATACTTCTTCAGCACTTCATCAAGTGTGGGAATACCTGTGTGTGTGCCAGCCTTCGGTTGAATATGATGTTTATTATCATAGGCAACGCTCGCATCCACTTTAGCCAGTTGTTGTGCAGTATAACCTGAGATGGTACCGGACTTATCTGTCAACTCTTTGAGGTCTATAGGGCGATACAATACCGGAATATTATCTTTCGATAGTTGTAATGTAATCCATATGGCGTCAGCACCATTAGACAGTGCTTTATCGATAGCCGGTAAGGTATTTTCTGGCGCATCAGCCGTTCCTGCACGGTGGGCAATAATTTGTGGCGCTGCAAGGGTAACAGATTGGGCGTTAACAACAAAGGTAGCGGAAAGGAGTAGGGTAGCCATTATATAATTTCGCATAATATATAGTTTCCATTCATTATCTAATAATGAATTTTATGAGGTGAAGGTTAATCATATAACTAACATTTTTCGACCTTGTCGAATTTAATGGTTTTTTATTAAAAATAAATGACAAAATGCAAAAAAAAACCAATAACAGTATTCAATTCTGTTATATACGTAATTAGTTGGTGTTTTGATTAGGATAATTATGACTCATTGCGGTGGTTATCTTGATATGAATAAATAGGGTGGTATTCATCAACGATAGAATTACATACTGATATTGATGATGTTTATTCCCTGTCGCGGAGTGAGAAAATTCTGTATAAATCTTAAAAACCATTAGTTAAGCAGACAAAGATTGTATTAGTGTGAGGTGAGATTTCACTGGGTTGTTGCACCTTTAAGTGCCAGATTTTAAGAAGGAATACTGTGTGTCGAAATTGCGGGTTGGTGTGATTTTTGGTGGTAAATCGGCTGAGCATGAAGTGTCGTTGCAGTCGGCTAAAAACATCGTAGAGGCGATTGATAAGGAAAAGTTTGATGTCACGCTACTGGGTATTGATAAACAGGGGAAATGGCATGTTAACGATGTATCCAGCTATTTGTTAAATGCAGAGAATCCAGCGCTGATCTCCCTGAATCACTCAAACAGAAATGTAGCGTTGATTCCCGGTCAAGAGCGCCAGCAACTGATTGCGGCGGATAATGCCACAGCATTGGCGCAACTGGATGTTATTTTCCCGATAGTACACGGTACATTAGGCGAGGATGGTTCTTTGCAAGGCTTGCTGCGCATGGCCAATATCCCCTTCGTTGGGTCCAGCGTGCTGGGATCTGCGGTCAGCATGGATAAAGATCTCACCAAGCGGTTACTGCGTGATGCCGGGTTGAATATTGCCCCTTTTATTACGCTGACACGGACAAATAAAGATAATTACAGTTTTGAGCAGATAACGGCAAAACTTGGCTTACCTTTATTTATCAAACCGGCAAATCAAGGCTCCTCGGTTGGGGTGAGTAAAGTACGCAATGCGGCTGAATACCAGCAGGCTGTTACGCTTGCGTTTGATTTTGACCATAAGGTATTAGTTGAATCAGCTATTGTTGGGCGCGAGATTGAATGTGCGGTACTGGGTAATGATAACCCTCGAGCTAGCCTGTGTGGTGAAGTGGTCGTCAGTGATGAATTTTACTCCTACGATACCAAGTATATTAATGAAACCGGTGCTCAGGTGGTTATCCCTGCAGTGATAGACAATGCAGCCAGCGACAATATTCGCGCAGTAGCATTAGCCGCGTTTCGTACGCTTGAATGCCGTGGTCTGGCACGGGTAGATGTCTTTTTAACGCCAGAAAATACCGTTATTATAAATGAAATCAATACACTACCTGGTTTCACTAATATCAGTATGTACCCCAAACTCTGGCGCGCCACGGGAGTCGGTTCTACAGAGTTGATCACAACACTGATTGAACTGGCGTTAGAACGGCATCAGCAAGATAAGTCATTGAAGAGTTCTATTTTTAGCGACCACTAAATGAAGATTGTGGTTGAACCCAGCGGTTGCCTGTAGGCAGCCGTTGCGTTTGGTGATCAGTTCGATCTGCGCGGCAAACGGGCTGGTGTGATTCTTTCGAGAGGTAATGTGGATTTAGGCCGTCTAGCCAGCTTTATCGGCGGGACTTGCTGATATTGGAGAGGACTGAGTAAACAGCTAGCAGGCTAGCCTCCGATAAGCAATCTGAGGCGGGTTGAGGATTAGGATAATCTTGAATTTTTCCGATTTAACTGTATCTTTATACAGTGGTTTGGTTGGGGAAAGATAACATGCGTAAGATTATTCATGTCGATATGGATTGCTTCTTCGCGGCAGTGGAAATGCGCGACGATCCCAGTTTGCGTGATATTCCCATCGCGATTGGCGGCAGCCGCGATCGGCGTGGAGTGATCAGTACGGCCAATTACCCTGCCAGACGTTATGGTGTTCGTAGTGCTATGCCAACGGCGATGGCACTTAAACTCTGCCCACAGCTTAAAGTTATTCCTGGCAGAATGGCGGCTTATAAAGAGGCGTCGCTGCATATCCGCGAAATTTTCGCTCGCTATACCCCGCTGATTGAGCCGCTCTCGCTGGATGAAGCCTATCTGGATGTTTCTGATTGCTCCGCATGCAGTGGTTCTGCCACTTTAATTGCTCAGGAAATCCGTCAAGCGATTTCTGATGAACTGAGTCTGACCGCCTCCGCCGGTATTGCCCCGATAAAATTTCTGGCCAAAATTGCGTCAGATCTGAATAAACCGAATGGTCAATATGTCATCACCCCTAATCAGATTCAGCCTTTCCTGCATGATTTGCCGTTGAGTAAGATTCCTGGCGTGGGGAAAGTGACCGCTAAACGTTTACAAGAACTCGGGTTGGTTACTTGCGGCGAGGTACAAAACTATCCGCAGGCTGAACTATTAAAGCGTTTTGGCAAATTCGGTCATGTGTTGTGGGAGCGTAGCCACGGTATTGATGAGCGGGAAATATCCCCGGACAGATTGCGTAAATCGGTCGGTGTTGAAAGAACGCTGGCGGAAGATATTCATGACTGGGAAAGTTGTGAGGCATTGATTGAACAGCTTTATATTGAACTGGAAACTCGATTACGTAAAGTGAGGCCGGATCTGCATATTGCGCGTCAGGGTATTAAATTGAAATTTCATGATTTTCAACAAACTACGCAGGAGCATGTCTGGCCGGAACTGAATAAGACTGATCTGCTACAAGTGGCGCGCACTGCATGGAATGAACGGCGAGCCGGGCGGGGAGTTCGCTTGGTAGGGCTACATGTCACTTTACTGGATCCACAACTTGAGCGGCAATTATTGCTTAGTTGGGAATAGTATATGCAATAAAAAACGGCGGGTCGAAGCACCGCCGTTATCACATAAAGATCAATCAGATTTGTTTATGCCCGTTCTGGAATGGCTTTTAGCAGGGCGGTCAGTAACTGCCAATATTGACCCACGCTTTCGATATGAACTTGTTCATCCGGTGAATGTGGGCCGGTCATGGTTGGCCCAATCGACACCATATCCATATCCGGGTAAGGTTTTTTGAATAAACCACACTCCAGACCCGCGTGGATAACCATGATGTTCGGTGTTTTGTTGAACAGTTTTTGGTATGTTTCCCGTACCAATGCCATGACAGGAGAGGTTGGGTCCGGCTGCCAGCCAGGGTAACCGCCTTTCGGTAGCGTTTGTGCACCAGCTAACTGACCAATTGCCGTCAGCATGCTCACCACGTAATCTTTGCCGCTGTCGATCAGGGAGCGAATCAGACAGATGATTTCTGCTTCGTTCTCATTCATGGTAACCACACCGACATTCAGTGAGGTCTCAACCACGCCTTTAACGGCATCACTCATGCGAATTACACCGTTTGGCGTGGCATTCAGCAGTGCCACTAAACGCTGCTGTGTGTCTTTAGTCAGCGCTTTTGTCTCAGTGGATACCGGTTCGAGCAGGAGTGCCAGATTTTTTTCCACCGCCGCCAGCTCGTTTTTCAACGTTGCCAGATACGCCTGACTAAGGCTTTTCAATTGATCGACTTTATCTGCACTAACTGCCAGGATCACCGAACCCTCACGCGGGATAGCGTTACGCAATGTACCGCCATTGAGATCCAATACGCGCAGATCCAGATCTTTTGCGTGTTCAAACAGGAAGCGGGCCAGCAGCTTGTTGGCATTGCCTAAACCTAAATGGATATCCGCACCGGAGTGACCACCTTTAAGGCCTTTTAAGGTCAGTTTCAGGGTTTGGAACCCAGCAGGAACGGCTTCGCGCTTCAGGGCCAGAGTGGTGATAAAATCAATACCACCAGCGCAACCCATATAGATTTCACCTTCCTGTTCAGAATCGGTATTAATCAGAATATCGGCTTTCAACCAATTAGGTTGCAGGCCGAAGGCACCATCCATACCGGCTTCTTCGGTCATGGTCAGTAACACTTCCAGTGGGCCATGTTCAACGCTGTCATCAGACAATACGGCCAGCGCAGAAGCCATACCAATGCCGTTATCCGCACCCAATGTGGTGCCACGGGCTTTAACCCATTCACCGTCGATATATGGTTGGATAGGATCTTTGGTAAAGTCATGTACCGTATCATTATTCTTCTGCGGAACCATATCCAGATGAGCTTGCAGCGCAACTGGCTTACGGTTCTCCATCCCTTTGGTAGCAGGCTTACGCAGCAAGATATTACCGACCTTGTCACGCTCAGCGTGCAGACCTTTTTCTTTGGCCCACGTCATAATGTGCTGCGCCAGCGCTTCTTCATGGTAAGACGGATGGGGGATTGAGCAGATTTTTGCGAAAATATCCCACAACGGCTGAGGCGAAAGTTGAGACAGTTCAGACACTGTAAGTCTCCTGTAACAGCATGCTCATATCGGCAACCTCAGGATGAAGATGTCAGAGATGCTATCGGGTTGATGACTAAAGATTTTAAGGGTAGTGACAAACCGCCATCGGAATGGCGAGATGGTTTGAGAATATCACTTTCATCGGCATTACGCGCGTTTCGCCGCACAATTACCGCATTAGACCCGATTAATTAACCCGATAATTGCTGGTTTTTATCCGGCTGGCTCACTATAATCTCGCGCAACCTTTTTTCCCCTTCTGATACATGGCAAGCCACTCCTTTACTGGCTGGGATTACACTTTATGAGCGAAAAATACGTCGTTACCTGGGATATGTTGCAAATTCACGCCCGCAAACTGGCACAGCGTTTACTGCCAGCCGATCAATGGAAAGGGATTATTGCGGTAAGCCGTGGTGGTTTGGTGCCTGCGGGTATTCTGGCGCGTGAGCTGGGTATTCGTTATGTCGACACCGTTTGCATCGCCAGTTATAACCATGATAACCAAGGCGAGCTTAAAGTCCTGAAACGTGCTGAAGGTGACGGCGAAGGCTTTATTGTGATTGATGATTTGGTTGATACTGGCGGCACTGCGAAAGCTATCCGTGAGATGTATCCGAAGGCACACTTTGTTACTATTTTCGCCAAACCTGCTGGTCGCCCATTAGTTGATGATTATGTGGTTGATATTCCTCAGGGCACCTGGATTGAGCAGCCGTGGGATATGGCTGTAACCTTTGTTGCTCCTTTAAGCGGTAAGTAATTTAGTTGGCTTTAAACGCCTGGTCAGCTCCGGGCGTTTCATTTTCTCCGCAGTATGAGTACACTTGACCCCATCTGACCAGCCCTTATCGGGCCTGAATCACGGCTTATGGAGGCTATCGTTACCATGGCACAAGCCAACCTCTCTGAAATTCTGTTTAAACCAAAGTTCAAGCATCCTGAAACTTCAACTCTCGTGCGGCATGCTCACTGCAACCATCCTATGACGGTACATTCTGCCTTGGACGGTGATACCACCAGCCATTGGTATCGGATGATCAACCGTTTGATATGGACCTGGCGCGGTGTTGATCCCCTTGAAATAGAAGAAGTGTTGTCACGCATTGCCTGTTCAAAGGCAGAACACAGCGATAACGAACTGCTAGATACCGTGGTGGGCTATCGCAATGGTAACTGGATTTATGAGTGGGCCCATCAGGGGATGCTGTGGCAGCAAAAAGCCATGGAAGAGACTGACCCATTGAATGCTGGTCAATACTGGTTAAATGCGGCCAATTTATACAGCATTGCGGGTTACCCACATCTGAAAGGTGATGAGCTGGCCGAGCAAGTCGAGGTGTTATCAAACCGCGCCTATGAAGCCGCCGCTGAACACCTGCCGTATAACCTGAAAGAGCTTAATTTCGCGATTTCAGATGGCGGTACGCTGGCGGGGTTCCTGCATATGCCGACTGTTGGCAGTGCGCCATTCCCAACGGTATTGATGTGTGGTGGGTTGGATACATTGCAAAGTGACTATCATCGCCTGTTCCGTGACTATCTGGCCCCGAAAGGGATAGCCATGTTGACGGTGGACATGCCATCGGTGGGGGCTTCGTCGCGTTGGAAGTTAACGCAGGACACCAGTTATCTGCATCAGCAAGTATTGCAGGCATTGCCGGATATCCCTTGGGTTGATCATCAGCGAGTCAGTGTTTTCGGTTTCCGTTTCGGTGCCAACGTAGCGGTGCGCCTGGGGTATTTAGAGCCGCAGCGGGTGCGTGCTGTGGCATGCCTTGGGCCGATTGTGCATTATCTTCTGTGTAACGCTGACAGCCAGCGCCAGGTGCCAGATATGTATATGGATGTTATGGCCAGCCGATTGGGAATGGCTGATGCGGCAGATGAAACGCTTAGAACAGAAATGAACCGCTATTCGCTGAAAACACAGGGGTTGCTGGGGCGGCGTTGCCAAACACCTATGTTGGCGGGCTACTGGGAAAATGATCCATTCAGCCCGAAAGAAGAGGCGAAGTTAATCTGTTCTTCCTCGGCGGATGGCAAGCTATTACCTATATCATCAACGCCGCTGTACGACAATTTCCACCGTGCATTATTGCAAGCCAGTGAGTGGTTAGAAGATAAAATGCGTTAATGAGTTGCTAATTTTTAACAGTTTGCTAAAAAGGATCGTCTATATAAGGAGATTTAAGAATGACGTCGACCAGTGCTCATCCTAAAAGTAAGCTTATGAAACGTTTTGCCGCTTTAGGACCATATCTGCGTGAAGGGCAGTGCCAGAGTGACCATTTTTTCTTTGACTGTTTAGCTGTTTGCGTCAATGTGAAGCTTGCCCCCGAGAAACGTGAGTTTTGGGGCTGGTGGATAGAGTTGGAACCGGCAGAAGACCATTTTACCTACGTTTACCAGTTCGGCCTGTTTAATAAAGAAGGCAGTTGGAAAGCGGAAAAGATTAAAGATCCTGAAATACAAGAGAAACTGGAGACCACGCTGCGTGGTTTCCATAAACGCCTTGCTGAGATGTTGACTTCAATTGAAATGAGATTGGAGCCAGCGCAGCATTTTAGCGATCAGCCGCTGAAGTTGTCCGCTTAGAAGTCTGTTTGTTAATGCCTAATTAAATAGAATATTCCCCCTTTAGCACAATAAAAGGGGGAATTTCTCATTCTGACTGTTGGCATTATGCCTCCCGCCTGCTACAAAGACCCATCCCCTTCGTACATAGAGCCGCAGGGTTGTTAGCTACGTTCATTCACCCGAGTCACATTTGTTCTTACATGAATAAGCTCATCGGGATGAGTTCGCTGGCAGCCATACTGCAACTCCAATTACTTTGGGTATATATTGTTTCTTTAATTCATCCCAATGGCAGAAAAATTATGAGTGGCAGCCAGACATTGGTTGTGAAATTGGGGACGAGTGTTCTGACCGGCGGTTCCCGTCGTCTTAACCGTGCCCATATTGTTGAACTGGTGCGCCAATGTGCCCAGCAACACGCAAAAGGTCATCGTATTGTTATTGTCACCTCCGGGGCGATTGCCGCCGGGCGTGAACACTTGGGTTATCCAGAATTGCCTGCCACTATTGCCTCAAAGCAACTGTTAGCCGCAGTCGGGCAAAGCCGGCTAATCCAGCTCTGGGAACAGCTGTTTTCCATCTATGGCATCCATATCGGTCAGATGTTACTGACCCGTGCTGATTTGGAAGACAGAGAGCGTTTTCTCAATGCCCGTGACACCATGAATGCCTTGCTGGATAACCGCATCGTGCCGGTAATCAATGAGAATGATGCTGTCGCCACCGCTGAAATCAAAGTAGGCGATAACGATAATCTCTCGGCACTGGCAGCCATTCTTGCCGGTGCCGATAAGCTACTGTTACTGACCGATCAGGCGGGGTTATACACGGCTGATCCGCGTAACAATCCTGAAGCTGAGCTTATTCGCGAAGTGCATGGTATCGATGATGCTTTGCGCGGAGTTGCTGGCGATAGTGTCTCAGGCCTTGGCACTGGTGGTATGGCCACTAAACTGCAAGCAGCAGATGTTGCCTGCCGCGCTGGTATTGATGTGATTATTGCCGCGGGCAGTCAGTCCGGTGTTATTGCGAATGTGATTGATGGCACGCCGGTTGGTACTCGCTTCCATGCACTGGAAACCCCGTTGGAAAACCGTAAACGCTGGATTTTTGGTGCACCGCCAGCGGGTGAAATTACGGTCGATGATGGGGCTGTAGCCGCTATTATGGAGCGCGGCAGTTCGCTGCTGCCCAAAGGTATTCGCAGTGTTCAAGGGGATTTCTCCCGTGGTGAAGTGATCCGTATCCGCAATCTTGGCGGGCGGGATTTGGCCCACGGTGTATCACGCTATAACAGCGATGCGCTGCGCATGTTAGCGGGGCATCACTCGCAACAAATCAGTGAAATCCTCGGGTACGAATATGGCCCGGTGGCGGTTCATCGTGACGATATGATTGTTAGCTAAGGAGCGAGCATGAGCATGCTGGAACAGATGGGGAAAGCCGCCAAACAGGCTTCCTGGCAGTTGGCAATGTTGAGCACGGCAAAGAAAAATCAGGCGCTGGCAGTAATAGCTAACCTGTTGGAATCTGAAAGTCAGGCTATTTTGCATGCCAACGAGCAAGATATGCAGGCTGCACGTGATACGGGCATGAGTGAGGCGCTGCTCGATCGGCTGTTATTGACCCCGGCACGCTTAGCGGCTATTGCTAATGATGTGCGTCAGGTATGCCGCCTGAATGACCCTGTGGGCCGCGTTATTGATGGCAGCCTACTTGACAGTGGCTTAAAGCTGGAACGCCGCCGTGTGCCTCTGGGGGTGATTGGTGTCATTTATGAAGCGCGTCCTAACGTTACGATTGATGTCGCCAGCCTCTGCTTGAAAACCGGCAATGCCGTGATTTTGCGGGGTGGCAAAGAGACTCATCACACTAATCAGGCAACCGTGAAGGTTATCCAGCAGGCACTGGAACAGTGCGGCTTACCCGCGGCGGCAGTGCAGGCGATTGAAAGCCCTGATCGGGAATTGGTAAATCAGTTACTGCGTATGGATCGCTATGTCGATATGTTGATTCCACGGGGTGGGGCTGGTTTACATAAACTGTGCCGTGAGCAATCAACCATTCCGGTGATTACCGGTGGTATTGGGGTTTGTCATACCTTTGTGGATGAAAGTGCTGATTTTGAGAAAGCGTTATTAGTGATTGAAAACGCCAAAGTTCAGCGGCCAAGTGCGTGTAACTCATTGGAAACCTTGCTGGTTCATCAAGCTATTGCAGAGCGCTTCCTGCCTGTACTCAGTACCCGAATGCATGCCTTTGGCGTGACACTGCATGCCAGCCCGCAGGCGCTGCCGTATCTGACCGAAGGTAAGGCCAAGGTAGTGGCTGTTGAAGCTGCTGATTATGACGATGAATGGTTATCTCTGGATTTGAATGTGGAGATTGTGGCTAATATCAATGCTGCTATTGACCATATTCGCGAGCATGGCACCAGCCATTCTGATGCTATTCTGACCCGCTCACTCAGTAGCGCGGAACATTTTGTCCGGGCGGTGGATTCATCGGCAGTTTATGTCAATGCCAGCACCCGTTTCACCGATGGCGGCCAGTTTGGTTTAGGCGCTGAAGTGGCAGTAAGTACGCAAAAACTTCATGCCCGTGGCCCGATGGGGTTGGATGCATTGACAACCTATAAGTGGATTGGTTATGGCGACGATTTAGTGCGTAGCTAATTACCAGATAAAACATATACAGTAAAACGACATCTGGCTGCTGCTGCTGTCGTTTTATTTTTTTCTCTGGTTAATCTCCCTGTGAAGTATCAGCCTTTAAGTGTGAAATAGATCATTATTCGATGTAACGCGTTTATGGCTATTCATCAATTTACCTACCCAAAAATAGACAACCAAACACTTGTTGGGTTGCTTCTGCGTGTATTGTTATCCTCTTGATTATCTATCTTTATTTTTAGTGGAATATACTTCCTGTCAGAATATTACTATTTAAAACTTATTTTCCTATCGGAAGAACTTGAGTTACCTCACAGAAAATGTGCTGTAACTGCTTGAAAACACGCTTACGATCGTTCTCTCAACTTTGAAATAGAGTAATAAAATACGCTTTACTCTATTTAGTCAAAATAATAAAACAAGCACATGTTTAAAAACAAACAAGTGTCCATTATGACCAGCCGAGAAAAACAAATATTGCAGCTTCTGAGACGAGATCCATTGATCCCCCAGCAAGAAATTGCCGATATTCTAGGCATTAGTCGCTCGGGGGTGGCGGGTCACATTATGAATCTAATGCAAAAAGGTTATATCAAAGGAAAGGGATATATATTATCTGAGCACAGTTATGTGGTGGTGGTTGGCTCGGTAAATATGGATGTTTGTGGTTATGCAGCCAGTAAGCTCATTTATGAAGATTCCAACCCAGGGAAAATAAAATGCACCCCAGGCGGTGTTGGGCGAAATATTGCTGAAAATATTGCGCTATTAGGCAAAGAGTGCCATCTCATCTCGGTGGTGGGAGATGATTTTTATGGTGCGACCCTGATTGATGAGGCTAAACGCGCCGGTGTCAATGTCAGTAATTGCCACAGTTTGCACGGTGAAAATACCTCTACTTATGTTTCGTTACTCGATGATGGTGGCGAAATGTTGGTGGCGATTAATGATATGCGCATATTAGAAAAACTAACGCCGTCATTATTAGCAACCACCAAAGAGATAATTCAACACGCGGGAATATTAGTCGTCGACTGTAATTTAACCGAAGAAGCCCTCTCATGGATATTTACCAATGCCGGTAATGTTCCTGTATTCGTCGATACGGTTTCAGCATTCAAAGCACCCAGAATTAAAAACTGGTTATCCCATATTCACACGCTGAAACCTAATCGTCTGGAAGCAGAGATACTCAGTGGCATGAAAATTAACAGCCACGATGATATTCCGGTGGTGGCGCACTGGTTTCACCAACAAGGCGTCCAGCGCCTGGCATTAAGTATGGGAAAAGAGGGGGTTTATTTCAGTGAAATTGATGGACAGGTTGGCTGGTCATTGCCACTGAATATCAACATTGTGAATGTTACCGGGGCCGGAGACGCGATGATGTCTGGTTTAGCAAGTTGCTGGCTGGATGACATGGAATTTGCTGAGAGTATCCGTTTTGCTCAAGGGTGCTCAGCATTAACGCTCTCTTCGGAACTGACTAATAACCCCAATCTGTCAAATGGCAGTGTTAAAAAACTATTGGAATTACAACCATGACAAATAACGCAATGGCACAATCTTATTTAGATATATCACCAGAGGTTGCACAGGCTTTGGCGCAAAATAAAGCCGTCGTCGCATTAGAATCTACCATTATTTCTCATGGGATGCCTTACCCACAAAATGTAGAAACAGCGTTACTGGTAGAGCAGAAAATTCGTGAGAATGGCGCTGTGCCTGCCACTATTGCCGTTATAAACGGCCGGATGAAAGCGGGCCTATCCCGTGACGAAATAGAATTGCTGGGCAAGGAAGGCCATAGCATTATGAAAGTCAGCCGTCGTGATTTGCCTTTTGTGATAGCAAATGGACAACATGGTGCTACAACAGTGGCTTCCACCATGATTATTGCACAAATGGCGAAGATTAAGGTTTTTGCGACCGGCGGTATTGGTGGTGTACACCGTGGTGCGGCCACCACATTTGATATTTCCGCCGATTTACAGGAGTTGGCGAAAACTAATGTGACGGTGGTTTGCGCCGGCGCTAAATCTATTTTGGACTTAGGTCTAACCATGGAATATCTGGAAACTAATGGGGTGCCGGTTATTGGTTATCAGACTCGGTCACTGCCCGCTTTTTTCTGTCGGACCAGCCCGTTTGAGGTCAGTATTACCTTAGACAGTGCTGAGCAAATTGCGGCAGCAATGAATGCCAAATGGAGTATCGGCCTGCGTGGAGGAATGGTTGTTGCCAACCCCATCCCACCACAATATGCTTTACCCGAAGAGATGATCAATGCTGCCATTGATCAGGCAGTAAAAGAATCAGAAGAGCAGGGGGTTATTGGTAAAGAAAGTACGCCATTCCTGTTGGCCAGAGTAGCTGAATTAACCGGTGGTGACAGTTTAAACGCTAACATACAGTTGGTATTTAATAATGCGCAGTTAGCTGCCAAAATTGCCTGCTCCTATCAGAGCATTATTTAATAAAGAACGGTAACACGCTTTAAATATTGTCCTTATTACAAAATACTTGCTCATATCTTTGAGGTGCCCTGACACATTTGTTGTCCGAGGGGCACCTTTTCGAGCATGAGCTATCTATATAGGAACTTCGAGGTACTTCGGGGGGGTTATGGATTTATTGCGTAGTTTGGCGGGGATATGCATTTTATTGTTTATCGCCTATGTTTTTTCAGTAAATAAAAGAAAGATAAGATTACGGACCGTCGGGGCTGCATTATTATTGCAAATAACATTGGGTGCAGTCATGCTCTATGTTCCTGCTGGAAAGTGGTTTATCTCTTCGATTGCTAATACAGTGAATAGAGTTATTTCATATAGTGACGCAGGTAGCGCATTTATTTTTGGTGGTTTAGTTAGCCCAAAAATGAATGAGTTATTTGATGGCGCCGGTTTTGTTTTTGCTTTTCATGTCCTGCCGGCCATTATTTTCATCACTTCATTAATTTCTATTCTTTACTATCTCGGCATTATGGGATGGCTAATTAATATTCTCGGTTCTATATTTCAAAAGTTACTCGGTATCAGTAAAGTAGAGTCATTTGCCGCTGTCACCACTATCTTCCTTGGTCAGAATGAGATCCCAGCGGTAGTTAAACCCTTTATTAATAAGATGAACAGCAATGAACTGTTTACCGTCATCTGTAGCGGTATGGCGTCCATTGCAGGTTCTATGTTGGTGGGCTATGCCGGGCTTGGGGTCCCGATTGAATATTTATTGGCTGCTTCGTTAATGGCTATCCCTGGCGGGATATTATTTGCGCGTATTATCAGCCCGGCGACAGAAGAGTCAAAAGTTGAATTCAACGAGATGACATTCAGTGACAAACGCCCTGCCAGTATTATTGAAGCGGCAGCCAGTGGCGCGATGCTGGGATTGAAAATTGCGGTCGGGGTTGCCACCGTGGTGATGGCATTTGTTGCATTGATTGCGTTAATTAACGGCATTATTGGCGGAATTGGCGGCATCTTTGGTTTCGAACAGCTCAGTCTGGAAAGTATCCTTGGCTATGTGTTCTCGCCTCTGGCTTATATTATGGGCGTATCTTGGGAACATGCTTCACTGGCGGGTGGTTTTATCGGCCAGAAATTAGCCATTAATGAGTTCGTAGCCTATTTGAGTTTCTCTCCTTATCTGAAAGAAACCATAGCGACATTAGATGTAAAAACGATTGCAGTTATCTCTTTTGCGTTGTGTGGTTTTGCCAACTTTGGCTCAATTGCTGTCGTGGTGGGCGCTTTCAGTGCTGTTGCACCCGAAAGATCATCTGAAATTGCGCGCTTAGGATTCCGTGCGCTACTGGCGGCAACATTATCTAATCTGATGAGTGCCACAATCGCCGGGCTATTTATTGGTTTGGGGAGTTTATTACCGGGCTAGGCTTATTGATATTTCTTCTGGTGCATTAATCTACTGATAAAAAGGATTAATGCACTAATCAACCCTTTAATCTAGCGGATGGCGCTTGAGATAGTAACTGACTTTATAATCAACCGGATTAAAGGTTATCACCGAAAAATCTACCACGACTCCGTCAGTTCCATTGGATACGGCGAGTAATTGCAGCAGCAGGGTACGTGGGTCGCAATGGAGTTGCAGGGCAAACTCCTGACTGGCGACAATAGGTAAAAATGTCTGCCGGCAACCTTCAATCTGATAATTAGCATGTTTTTCAATAAAGTCATATTTAGATGATTCAAGATGATGGTAAGTTAAATCCGGCATCAGAGAGACTGGCAGATAACTCTCTTCTATCTGAATAATCTGTTTGTCAGCATAACGTAATCGTTTGATATAATATATTTTATCGTCTTGATTGATGTTTAACTGACTGGCAATGTCTTGCGATGCCCTAATAATTTTGAACTCAGAAACTTCAGTATGTGGTGTCTTGCCGAGCATTTTCATCTGTTCGGTGAAACTGTTCAGATGATTATTATCATGTTTAAGATCTTTCCCGATAATAAATGTCCCTCGCCCTTGTTGCCGTTCCAGTAAACCATCTTGAATTAAGACATCCAGTGCTTTTCTGACTGTCATTCGTGATGCACCAAAACGCTCTGCTAACTGAATTTCTGATGGTAAGCAATCACCCAGCGAAATATCCTGATGATTTATTAATTTTCGAATATTTGTTACCAGATTTTTATATACCATTTTTATACCTATTCAGAGGGCGGCTTGTATCATGAATATTTTTGTAATTCATTGATAATTAATTATTAAAATTTCATTGGTATAAAAAATGACTCAAATGTCTAATTTGAGCGTTAATAATGTACAAGTCAGACTGATGATTTAATGCTGCCTGGATCACAAATTTTTATCAATTGCCACGTTCTCTCTCTAGTGCTCTCCGTTTAAGATTAGTTGTAAAGGATATTGGTCTGGTTCAGTCCAACAGCGTATTCAAAGCCTATGCGGGTTTCTTATATCTTGAAATCCTGGGGTGGAAATTAAACTTTCGGTTTTTTTATAAAAATAATTAAAGTAATTCAAGCATCTGCCGATAACCATACTGATACTTATATGCTCATTAAAATAATCTGGGTAGCCAGAGCAATAAATTAAAGATGGGGAATGGCAGGTGAGCGAAACGTCTAAAGAAAATTTTGTCAAAACGAATAAATTAGCGATCTGTGCAATTCTTCGAGATTTAAAGAAGAACGATACCGCAGTGATGGTTATGCATGCGCGCGGACAATTTATCAGCCGTATTCTGGATGTGGTACCTGAGACGAATCAGTTTATTTTTGATTTTGGTAGTGTAGAACACGAGAACCGTCTGGCCCTTGCTGCTAATCAATTGACTATTATTGCAGAACCTACGGGCGCAAAAATTGAATTTACTTGTAATTCACTGAAAGAAATAAAATATTTATCACTACCTGCCTTTAGCTCGGCTATTCCTGAGCAGCTTTATTTTATCCAACGGCGGGAATATTTTCGTGTAAACATTCCTCAATGGCCCCCTTATTATTGTTCTGGGAAATTTACTGATGGCAGTAATTTCTCGTACACATTAGGGGATATTTCCCTGGGGGGCATGGGTCTGTATGCAGTGAAAGGCAGTGAGTTCCCCCTTCAGGAATGCGGTATATTACGAGATGCCTCAGTGGATTTATGTGGTTTTGGTGTTTTTAAGCTGGACCTGCAGTTTATCCGGGCCATTGATAAACAGGTAGTGAATAACAAAGGTGAAACCCTCACAGTACAACGCTTGAGTTTTAAATTTCCTCGTCTGAGTCCAATCCAAGAAAAAGGGCTGCAACGCGCCATTTTTGAGTTAGAGAAACAGCAAACTGCCAAGGCACGAAAATTTCAAGACAGCATCTAGTTTCTGAAAGTATGGGGTGATTACCAACAGTCTGTGTAATAGTGGCAAGGCGGCAGGTATTTAAATTACAGTACCTGCTGTTAATGTAACCTTTTGATTTATTTCTCTCATTTTATGCCCTGATCCTTAATTTCTCCTTTGGGCTATAGTTAATACTATTCAGCTTTTTTGCTGTCGTACGTTTATTGCGTATCGTCAGCCTTTACTCGCCCCTTTTTTATGACTGGATACTTTGGTGTATCCGTCTTTTGCTTTCCACCTTCACTCGGCATTTTTGACAGCATTCTGCCTGTAAGGCGTTTTCTGCTCAATATCACGCGGCTCGCACGGCTCAGGAAGCTCACCTGAGCAATCCGTTTGGATACGCCTTTTAACGGCTATTCCCGACTTTTCATTATGCAGATTGCCATCAGACTGTATGAGCACCCGACCAGAAAGGTACCTATGAAATTATTTCTAAAGGCTATTCTTGGATCACCCACCGCAGCGACTCCCCCTTGGCATGATACTGCACCTGTAAGGGATGAGCTATTCAGTGTGGAGCGATTGGAACAGCATGCTGAGAGCCTTGCCAAAGCGCAGTCGATAACTACCCACCCACCACGGGTATCTACTCTGCATGCCCGCCTGAATGATAATGCCAATACGCTGCTGGCAGCATATCGGGCCAGTGCCGCAGAACTGGAAAAGGGCCGCGCAGTAGTCCCTGCGGCTGAGTGGCTGTTGGATAATTATCATCTGGTTGAAGAGCAGATCCGCGAGATCCGTGATGATTTGCCGCCGGGTTATTACCGTCAATTGCCGAAGCTGGCCGACGGCCCCTTCGCTGGCTATCCACGGGTATTTGGCATTACCTGGGCTTTTGTGGCGCACACTGACAGCCATCTGGACCCGGATGTATTATGCCGTTTTATTATGGCGTATCAGCGTGTTCAACCGCTGACTATTGGTGAACTCTGGGCGGTGGCGATTACGCTGCGTATTGTGCTGATAGAGAATTTACGCCGTCTGGCTGATCAGATAACTCAAGGTCGTAAAGATCGGGCAGATGCTGAGGCGCTGGCGAATCGCTTATTGGACGCCGGCGATAGCCGATTGGCTCTGGAGTCTGATATTACGGTGCGATCCAGTGAGCCTTTATCTGAGCAATTTGCATCTCAATTGGCAAAGCGGTTACGTGATCAAGACCCACGCACCACGCCAGCATTGGGCTGGCTGGAAGATCGCCTTCAATTACAAGGGCTATCGATTAGTGAAGTTGTACAACGAGCTCAACTACGGCAGGGGTCATCTAACGTTTCGGTCCGAAATGTTATTACCAGTATGCGGTTGATCTCGGATATTGACTGGGCTGATCTGTTTGAGAGTGTAAGCCTGGTCGATGAATGCTTACGCCAGGGCAGCACCTTCGCCAGTATGGATTTTCAAACCCGCAATTTGTACCGCAGTGCCATCGAACAATTATGCCGAGGTTCCACCTTCACTGAACTGGAAATTGCCGCTCTTGCCCTGCAAGTCGCACAGACTACAGCTGAGGCCGCAGAACCAGAGAATGTCGAACGTTGCCGTGACCCAGGCTATCACTTGATTGGGGCGGGAAGGCGTGAATTAGAGAATCAACTCAGATTCAGTCCTTCAATACGTTTGTGGTTTAGCCGCTTGAGCGTCAGCTTTGGTGTTGGCGGTTTTATGGCGGCCATTTTCCTGGTCACTGCCGGATTACTGGCATTGGTGCTGTGGGCACTCTCTTTCCCCGGACTGGCGACGGGCTGGCTGGTATTATTTACCTTAATCGCATTTATCCCTGCGACAGATGTGGCAACTGCCCTGGTAAACCGCGTTATCACCTGGAGCTTTGGTGCCACGATTTTACCGGGATTGGAGCTAACCAGTGGCGTACCGGATGGATTGCGTACCTTGGTGGTGGTGCCCACGTTGCTCACCAGTAAAAGCGATTTATTGGAGCAAATCGAGCAGCTAGAAGTCCATCATTTATCGGGGGCTACAGGTTCTCTTACCTTTGCTCTGTTGTTGGATGGGGTTGATGCAGACCAGCAAGTCATACCGAGTGATGGTCCACTACTGCTATTAGCCGATGAGGCTATTGCACGGCTTAATCAACGATATGGCCCCGGTCCTGCCGGGCCGCGCTTTCTGCTGTTGTACCGTCAGCGAAGGTTTAATGAAAGTGAAAACCGTTGGATGGGCTGGGAGCGTAAACGGGGCAAGTTGCATGAACTTAACCGCCTGTTACGGGGGGCGACGGACACCTCATTTATTGCCACCGCCGCCGGTGAACCACAGGTGCCAACCGATGTGCGTTATGTCATTACGCTGGATGCCGATACCCGACTGCCGCGCGATGCTGCCCTGCGCTTGATTGGCAAAATGGCGCATCCGCTGAACCAACCACGCTTTAGTGCAGACCAGCAGCGGGTCATCGATGGTTATGGCATCCTTCAGCCGCGTGTGACGCTGGCATTGCCGATGGGCAAAGGTGGATCGTTATACCAACGGGTATTTTCTGGTCCTGGGGGGATGGACCCTTACGCTGCCGCAGTTTCAGATGTTTATCAGGATATGTTTGGCGAAGGCTCTTATACCGGCAAAGGTATTTATGATGTTGATGCGTTTGAAGCCTCGCTGGCCGGCAGGGTGCCAGAAAATGCCTTACTCAGCCATGATCTGTTTGAGGGGATTTTTGCCCGTGCCGGATTGGCTTCGGATATTGAAGTGGTGGAAGAGTCACCCGCCCGCTATGACGTAATTACCAAGCGTCAGCATCGCTGGACGCGGGGTGACTGGCAATTATTGCGTTGGGTGGTCAGGAACGACAAAGACAGCAAAAATGTTCCATTGCTGGGCCGTTGGAAAATGGTGGATAACTTGCGCCGCTCACTGGTTGCTCCTTTTGCGCTAATGTTGCTGGGTTGCAGTTGGATGCTACCCATGCCTGCTGCGTGGGTTGGGGTGCTGGTAGTCATCTTGCTGATCGCGTTCCCCTCTTTTCTACCCATTTTGTTCTCATTATGGCCGGCTCAGAATACTCGGCTGAGTAACCATTTACGCTCTTTACTCGATGATACTAAACGAGCAGGCAGTCAGACGTTGTTGTCATTGATTTTCCTGGCTGACCACGCCTGGCAGATGGTTGATGCTATTGGCCGCACGCTAATTCGCCTATTTATTACCCATCGTAATTTACTGGAGTGGACCACCGCCGCACAATCTGCCGGTAAACCCCACCCCGGTGTCGCCGGTTTTTATCGCCATATGGCGGGTGGAACGCTATTAGGTTTGCTGATGGCCGCCATTGCATTGATGGTTTCGCCCTTGGCCTGGCCACTGATTTTACCCTTTGCCATTATATGGTTTTTCGCTCCGGCCATCGCGTTGTGGGTCAGTCGCTCCCATCAGGTAGCACAACATAAACCGATAACGGCGGAAGATATCCCCGAGTTGCGTCTGACCGCCCGGCGCACTTGGCGCTTCTTCGAAACCTTTGTTACGCCTGATGAAAACATGCTGCCGCCTGATAACTTTCAGGAAGATCCAAAACCTGTGGTGGCACACCGCACTTCACCGACCAATATGGGATTGTATTTACTCTCGACTGTGGCTGCTCGCGATTTTGGTTGGGCGGGTACCTATCGCACCTTGATGCGGCTGGAAGCAACTTTTGAAACCTTTCATAAACTGGCGCGTTTCCGCGGGCATTTCTTTAACTGGTATGGCACGCAGGATCTACGGGCGCTGGAACCGGCTTATGTTTCTTCGGTCGACAGTGGCAACCTGGCCGGGCATTTGATTGTGCTGGCCAATACCTGTGAAGAGTGGGCGGCAGAACCGCTGGCGACTAACGGCGCTAAGGGGTTGATGGATAACCTGTTGTTGGCCGAGATATCCTTTAACGCGTTACCCGCGGGTGATGCTGATTTTAAACGTAAGCTGTGGGCAGTTTTAGAACAAATCCGTATGGATTTAAAGGGAGTCGGTGACACTGAAATGTTACCGCTGTCGTTAAAACCGTTATTGGTCAAAGCCTCAGCGATGGTGCATGGTGTCGCACGCTCTATTGATGATAATGCATTTATTGATTTGAGTTATTGGATTGAAGTACTGATTTTGGCGGCCGCTGAACATGAATATGACCAGCAACTCACGCAGGAGATGCAGGAGCAAGTTAATGATCGGTTGTTGAAATTGGCTGCTGAATCCCGCCATATGGCGCTGGCGATGGATTTTGCTTTCCTGCTTGATCCCGAGCGTAAATTATTATCCATCGGTTATTCGTTGGTGGATAACAGCCTTGATCCGAGTTGCTACGACTTACTGGCCTCAGAGGCTCGCCTTGCCAGTCTATTTGCTATCGCCAAAGGCGATGTACCGACCCGTCATTGGTTCCGTCTGGGGCGAGCGGCGACCCCGATTGGTAAAGGGGCTGCGCTGATTTCATGGTCTGGCTCGATGTTCGAATACCTGATGCCCTCACTGGTGATGCGCGCGCCGGCGGGCAGCTTGCTGGAACAAACGAATCAACTGGTGGTTGAACGGCAGCAGGTTTATGGCCGCAGCTTGAATATCCCGTGGGGCATTTCTGAGTCGGCGTACAGTGCACGTGATATCGAGTTTACTTATCAATATTCTAACTTTGGTGTCCCTGGGTTGGGGTTAAAACGTGGTTTATCAGAAAATACCGTAATCGCGCCTTATGCTACCGGGCTGGCAGCTATGATTGATCCACACGGTGCGCTGCAAAACTATGAAAAACTGGCGGAGATGGGTGCGTTAGGCCGCTATGGTTACTATGAAGCACTGGATTTCACCCGCTCGCGCTTACCGGAACATCAGCAGGTGGTAATTGTACGCAACTATATGGCGCACCATCAGGGAATGACCATTGTTGCTATTGCCAATACCTTACAGCAAGGACGGATGCGCAACCGTTTTCACCATGAGCCAATGATTCAGGCTTGCGAATTACTGTTGCAGGAGCGGATGCCTCGCAATGTGGCGATTGCTTATCCTCGGACCGAGGAGGTGTTGCTTTCAGCGGTGGCAGACAGTGCATTACCAACCATTCGCCGCTTGTCCTCACCGGTTATTGGAGCACCCGTGACTCACCTGTTATCCAATGGCCGTTATGCTGTGATGCTGACCAGCGCGGGGGCTGGCTACAGCCGATGGCTGGATGTCGCGGTCACTCGCTGGCGGGAAGATACTACTTGTGATGATTACGGCTCCTTTATTTTCCTGCGTGATTTGCGCAGTGGCCGCAGTTGGTCTGCCGGGGCGCAACTGGCCGCCAGTGATAATTCCCATCGTGAGGTGATTTTCAGTGAGGATCATGCCGAATTTATATGCCGCGACGGTACGCTGACCAGCACCATGGATGTGCTTATCTCCAGTGAAGATGATGGTGAAGTACGGCGGATCTCGTTACTTAACACGGGTCGCCGTGCGCGGGAGATTGAACTGACCTCTTATGCTGAAGTGGTACTCACTGCGGCCGCAGCAGACAGTGCGCATCCGGCATTCGCCAAAATGTTTGTGGTTACTGAATATCTGGCGGAATTGGGTGCATTAATTGCGACGCGGCGGCCCAGAACAGCACAAGAACCGCAAGTCTGGGCGGCGCATTTCTTGGTTGCTGATGGCCTGCCGATGAGTGAGCTGCAATATGAATCGGATCGGGCCAAGTTTATTGGTCGCGGTAACCGGGTTATTAGCTCGGCTGCCATGCAAGTGGGAGTGGCACTGTCAAATACCGTGGGTACAGTGCTGGATCCGATATTCTCACTGCGCCAGAGCTTGCTGGTACCGGCGGGCAAGACGGTTACGGTTTCCTTCTGGACACTGATTGCTTCATCGAAAGAAGCTTTGCTGGATATGGTGGATAAACACCGGGACCGCAGTGCGTATGATCGTGCTAAAACATTGGCTTGGACCCAGGCTCAGGTGCAGTTACGCCATTTGGAGATTAAAGCTGAGGAGGCGGCAGATTTTCAGCAACTGGCCGCGCCTATTTTGTATGCCGATGCCCGCTTCCGTTCGCCATCGACAACTATCATACGTGGTGCAGGGGTCCAATCAGCATTATGGACTCAATCCATATCGGGTGATTTGCCGATAGTTCTGCTGCGTATTGATGATATCGAAGACATTGATCAGGTGCGGCAATTACTGCGCGCACATGAATACTGGCGCATGAAACGTTTGGCGGTTGATCTGGTTATCATCAATGAACGGGCGTCTTCTTATGTACAAGATTTGCAAATCGCTATAGAAACCGCAGTGCGCAGTAGCCAGTCACGGCCACACTTGGGTGATCAGCTACGACAAGGTTCGGCCTATGCCTTGCGTGCTGATCTGATGAGTGCAGAGACTCGATCGCTACTCCGTTCGGTTGCTCGGGTGGTGTTATCAGCCCGTTATGGCACATTGGGTAATCAACTCAACCATCTGTTATTCACTCTGGACAAGAAAATTGTTCCTTCAGATAAAAAGCTGTTCGCATCGGATAAAAAGTTATTCACATCAGATAAGCGCCTGTTAGCACAGGATAAAAAGTTATTAACAGCAGATAAGAAAGTCAGTTTCTCACTGGTCAAACCGGTTAACTTGCCGACGGCAACCTTATTACCCTTACCTGAAAATCTGGAGTTCTTTAATGGTCTGGGAGGGTTTGGCTTGCAAGGGCAGGAATATATAACTTGCCTGAATGATGGGGAAAATACCCCCGCGCCCTGGGTGAATGTGATTTCCAATCAGACCTTCGGTTTTCAGGTTTCGGCTACCGGTAGTGGCTATACCTGGGCTGAAAATAGCCGAGAAAACCAGATAACGCCGTGGCTCAATGATCCCGTTATCGATTCGTCTGGCGAATGCCTGTATCTGCGCGATGAAGACTCTGGGCTGCTCTGGAGTCCTACGGCACAGCCGATCCGCGATGGTGGCACCTATATCGCTCGCCACGGTCATGGCTATAGTCGGTTTGAGCATCAGGCTAATGGTATTGGCATGACGCTGCTGCAATTTGTGCCGCTGGCGGATCCTATCAAGATATCCCGTCTGACATTGCGCAATATGTCGGATAAACCACGGCGTATCTCAGTGACCGCCTATGCCGAATGGGTACTGGCGACTTCTCGCGGGGCGACCGGGCCATTTATTATTACCGAAATGGATGAACCAACCGGTGCCATGTTGGCGCGAAATCCCTGGAGCACCGCCTTCCCCGGCAGAGTTTCCTTCGCTGACTTAAATGGACAGCAAACTAGCTGGACCGCCGATCGTAGCGAGTTCCTCGGACATTATCGAGACAGCTCTGCACCGTTAGCCCTATCGGCAATAATACCGCTTTCCGGTACGACCGGTGCCGGGTTTGATCCCTGTAGTGCGCTGCAACAAACGATTGAACTGGCGGTGGGTGAACAGGTCGAGGTGGTGTGGTTTATCGGCCAGTGTGCTTCAGTGAGTGAGGCACAAGCTTTAATTACCCGTTACCGTACGGCAAATCTGGATGCGGTGTTGAGTGACGTCACCGATTACTGGCGTACCTTGCTGAAGGCTATCCAAGTGAAAACGCCGGATCGGCAGATGGATATCATGCTCAACGGCTGGCTGCTTTATCAAACGCTGGCATGCCGTGTTTGGGCAAGGTCGGCATTTTATCAGGCCAGTGGCGCTTATGGTTTCCGCGATCAATTACAAGACGGCATGGCGCTAACCTTTGTTCAACCGGATACGACGCGACATCACCTATTGCGCGCCGCCGGGCGACAATTTATCGAAGGTGATGTACAGCACTGGTGGTTGCCTCACTCCGGGCAGGGGGTGCGAACTCGCATCTCTGATGACCGGGTTTGGCTCTCTTTTGCCACCGCCACGTATATTCTTGCAAGCGGTGATAGCGGTGTGCTGGATGAAACAGTACCGTACCTCGAAGGGCCGATATTGCACCCAGGCGAACACGATGCTTTCTTCCAGCCACTGGTGGCACAGGAAAGCGCCTCACTGTTTGAACATTGTGCCAAAGGGTTGGATCAATGCATTGAATTGACCGGAGAGCTTGGTTTACCGCTGATGGGGACCGGTGACTGGAATGATGGCATGAATCGAGTCGGTGAAGGGGGAAAAGGGGAGAGTGTTTGGTTGGGTTGGTTGCTGGTGGCAACGCTGAAAATGCTCATTCCGTTAGCGAGCGAGCGTGACCCTCGACGGGCCAGGCAGTGGCAGGAACATCTCAGTGGTTTAATCGAGGCATTAGAGCGGGAAGCATGGGATGGCGACTGGTATCGCCGTGCAACCTTTGATAATGGCAGTTGGCTGGGATCTAAAGCGTGCAACGAGTGCCGTATTGACTCTATTGCCCAGTCGTGGGCGGTGCTATCGGGGGCCGCCGACCCACTACGAGCCGTACAAGCAATGGCTTCACTGGAACAACATCTTATTCGTCCCGATGATGGGATGGCACTGCTATTCACTCCGCCTTTTGACAAAACGCCAGATGATCCTGGTTATATCAAAGGCTATCCGCCTGGTTTACGGGAAAACGGGGGGCAATATAGCCATGCTGCCATGTGGGTGATTTTAGCCTTTGCTGAATTAGGTGAGGGGGATAAGGCCCGCAACCTGTTTGCATTGCTCAATCCGATAAATCATGGCAATACCCCTGCGGGGATTGCGCGTTACAAAGTCGAACCCTATGTGGTCGCAGCCGATGTCTATTCAGTCGCACCTCATGTTGGGCGCGGTGGCTGGACGTGGTATACCGGTTCTGCGGGCTGGATGCAGCGCGCGGGTATGGAAGGTATTCTGGGGATCCGGCGTGAAGGCGGGGAACTGGTGATTAATCCTTGCATACCCGCCAGTTGGCCGGGATTTGAGGCGACGGTTAATCTGGCTAACACGCGCTATGTTATTCGTGTTGAAAGTCCGGCCCAGCGCTGTCAGGGGATTAGTTCGGCGACATTGAATGGTTTGGCACTCGCCTATCAATCCGACGGGGTACGAGTTGCTCTGGATGGTGGCGAATACGAACTGATTATTATTTTATAACCAATATCGATTCAGTCGGGGTAGTCAATTAGCACTATCTTGACTGAACAAAATAAAAACTGAAAAATATGTTGAATTATCATGCAACTGCCCCAATATTATACACTTGTCACTAAGGAGGTTGCGCATGGGAATTAGCGAAGAAGAGAGTATCCGCCGTCTGACTGATGAGAAAAGCTCTATTGGTCATTCGGCTAAATGGGTGGCAATCATTTCTGCCATCTATTTCATTATAATGCTGTTTTATCAGCATGAGTTAGGTGTGTTAACACTGGCGGGCGGGATTTTTGTTGTATCGTTTTCCATTTGGATGAAGAAACGCCAAAAAGTGAAATCTTACAAAAACCAACTGCAACAGATGGGCGACGATAAAGCAGTTTAACGCAGGCCACCATCTGATGAACCGTTAGTCCGATGTTCCGGCTTTTATTTTTCGTTTGCAGTGATGCAAGCGCTATCTGCTTATTGTCTTTCGCCTTGTAGTCGCCTGTTTATCCCTATGGTTTTCTTGCCAGTGATTTGGACATATTAAATCCTGTTACTACAAATGCCATTTGCTCATACAATCTTTTCGCTTGTGGATTATCCGCAGCGACCCGCAGTTTTATCTCAAATATGCCCTGAGCGACCAGTATATTTTCTAATTCCTGTAAACACGCAGAACCATAGCCTTTACGCTGATGTTGCGGCAGAACATAGAAATCTTTAATAAAAGCTGCGCTATCATTGTTAGCCTGGCCGTACCATAAATAGCCCACCAGTGCATTATTATCGCTCTCGCCATCCTTATTTTCGATGCAATACAGACGGTCACCGGGAGTATTAACACCCTCTGGTAAGTAACCATCAAAAATTTGCGTTGCATGATCCAATGCTTGCTCGATGCTATAACCACTATTGGATGATAAATCTTGCGCATACTCACTAATAAAGAGATTCCGATAGTCGTTTAGCTCTTCGGTATGCATTGCTCTGAGTGTGACCATAATATTCCCTTGGTATTTGAAGTGCTAAGGGGGTTAGCGGCGCTCTCACCCCTGAATAAGCTTATGGAGATGCGTTTACTTGCGGTCTGCCTACAACTCCAATAGCTTTGTGTATATAGTAGATTTAGTTTGAGATAAACATAGTAACGTTTTGTAGGAAATAGGATACATAAATTAAATCAGAAGGTTAAACCATAAAAGGGGATGTAATGACCATGCAGAATAGCCATAAAGATGCCGTTGAGCGGCAATTTGGCGATCAAGCCAATGCTTATCTGACCAGTGCGGTTCACGCTCAAGGTAAAGATTTACAGCATCTGGCTACACTATTGCAATCTGATGGCGATGCCCGTTTACTTGACCTTGGATGTGGTGCCGGACATGCCAGTTTTACCGCTGCGGCAGTGGTGAAATCTGTAGTTTCTTATGATCTTTCAGCGCAAATGTTGCAAGTGGTCAGTCAGGCGGCAACAGATAAAGAACTGACTAATATTGAAGTACAGCAAGGATTAGCAGAGTCATTGCCGTTTAATGATCAGAGTTTTGATATTGTTATCAGCCGTTATTCTGCCCATCATTGGCATGATGTCGGCCAAGCGTTACGAGAAGTTAAACGTGTATTACGCCCCGGCGGAAAGATAATCTTTATGGATGTAGTTTCCCCCGGTCATCCGCTGCTGGATATTTATTTGCAGACCGTGGAGGTGTTACGTGATACCTCACATGTGCGAAATTACTCTCCCGGCGAATGGCTGGCACTAGTGACCGATGCCGGGTTAGTGATAAATGAAGTCACCTCCGATAGACTCTATTTGGAGTTCAGTAGTTGGATTGCCAGAATGCGTACTCCACAGCATTTTGCTATCGCGATCCGTGAGTTACAAAAATCAGCATCTGATGGTGTAATCAAGCATTATGAGATCCAAACTGATGGTTCATTTACCAGTGATATTATGATGATTGTAGCAAAGCGTGACTGATACCCGTCACCTTTCAAGCCGCCTGCATCTTGCAATATATAGGGTCTACCAGCAGGCGGCGGTGTTAATGCATCGACGATTTCCCATAAATATTTGTGATTTATTTTTCTAATGACACAAATTAATTTATTTTCTCCTTATTACTCTCACAATGATTGAGCTTCTTTACATTGCATTACGTCACCTTGCGTTGGTCCGCCCATAATTAACCTCAGCAAGACGTTACATATAACCCGTCAGTTGGAGCATATTATGAAACTATTACCTGTTATCATCGCTGCACTTATTACTACCACCTCATTCGCCACTCTGGCCGCGCAAGAAATTAGCTCAGAACAAGCCACTAAATTGCAAAGTATGGGGGTGATTTCTCTTTCTAATGTTAGCGGTTCACCCATGGATGTGGAATCAGCATTGAATACCAAAGCGAGCGCTGATGGTGCCAGCCACTATCGGGTCATTGGTATCAGTAACCCTGGTGATTCCAGCCATTACAACGCCAGTGCCGAGATTTATCGTTAATGTTCTAAGCCTAAGTTAGTGTGAGTGAAATATTTAGATACTATATTGATATGGCAATATTTTTTTAATCAGACTCTAAAAATAGGTTAACAATAATGGGTCATTGTTAACCTAAGACTGTACATTTCATTATTACCCATCGGTACTATCAATTTATCTGCTAAAAATAATTAACTCTTAGAGCAATCTTAATGCGCTCTTAATAAATATAAGGTGTTATTGTGGTCCATTCGGGTTTCCGAGGAGAGGCTATGCTAAACACTGTCCGGCGTAATTTTAAAAGTCAGTTTTCCTATTTACAGCGCTTTATTGCCTCACCACGTACCGTTGGTACGTTAGCTCCTTCTTCGCCTTGGTTATGTCAGGCGATGTTGAATCAGGTAGATTGGACCCAACACCTTAATATTGCTGAATTAGGGGCTGCTGATGGTGTACTGACAAAGCGTATTTTGTCACATATGTCAGCAAAGTCTCATTTACAGGCCTACGAGATTCAGCCACACTTTGTTCATGCATTACACCAGATTAAAGATTTACGTTTGCAGGTAGCTGATCGTTCAGCCGAACAGTTGGATCAGAATTACGATGTGGTATTTTGTTGTTTGCCATTACTCTCGATCCCAACCAAAATCAGTATTAGAATATTGCAGCAAACTCAGCAGCGCTTACGCGCTAACAGCGGAGTGTTAGTCTTATTTCAATACAGCCACCTTTCCGAGCCACTGTTATCTCGTTATTTCACGTGGAAAAAGATACGCGTGGTACGTAATTTCCCTCCTGCATTGGTGTATATTTGTCAGCCCCGTTAATGGTCTAACCTTGATAGTCACCTCATATTACCTGTGCAATAGCCTCTGGTTTGCCAGAGGATTATCAGGTAAAAAGCCCAATCATATTGATCAAATACACGCTTGAGTGTGACTTTCAGCGACTTTTCGCTCTCATCCAAATGCCTTCCCAATTCAATTGAGCTGATAGATAAGTAGGTTGTACTGGCAGGTTTACGTTTCGATCAGTTTGATGCTTTCGCCGGTAAAGGGCGGCCTTTCGTCATCAATCCCGATAGCTCTGATAGTCAATTGGTCCCTCGTACCGGTGTGGTCTATAAGCTGACACCGAAAGTTTCTCTTTATGACGCTTACAGTGGATCCTTCAAACCTAATTTGTCTATTGCCAACCAGATTGATTGCCACCGCAGCAGGGGTAATCTTGGGCGGTTGGCAGTAAAGTAGAATGGCTAATGATGTATCGTTAATTTTACGATGCTGTAAAGTTTGCACTACCTTTAATTATCGGTATGATTCGCATCTACAGTGTAGAGCTGAGTGTTAATACTATTTTAGCTGGTCGACAATAGTGGCCAGTTTTTTGATGCCGAGAATTTATCCTCAGAAGTTGATGCGAAAGGACTTTCAAGTAATGACACAGACTATCTTCATGGTAGGCGCGCGCGGTGCGGGTAAGACAACGGTAGGGAAGGCGTTGGCACAGGCGTTGGGATATCGTTTTATAGATACTGATCTGTTTATGCGGCAAACCTCACAGTTGAGTGTTGCTGAAGTGGTTGCTCGCGAAGGCTGGGAGGGTTTCCGCCAGCGGGAAAGTATGGCTCTACAGGCTGTCACTGCGCCTAAAACTGTTGTTGCAACCGGTGGCGGTGCGGTGCTCGCTCTTGAGAATCGTACTTTTATGCGTAAGCATGGGCAGGTTATCTATTTACGCGCATCAGCGAATGTGTTGGCTGAACGATTAGCCGAAGCCCCGGAAGATGCCCAGCGACCAAGTCTTACAGGTAAACCGATCGTAGAGGAAATGCAGGATGTGCTGGCTAGCCGGGAAGCTCTGTATCAAGAGGTTGCCCACTATGTGCTGGATGCGACTCAAGCGCCGCAAGATGTTGTTGAACAAATTTTGCAGCTTCTGACTGATGAAACCGTAAAGTAGCTGGGAAAGTAAGCGTAATTTATCCGATGAATAATTAGCCCACCTGATTGCCTGATAATTATACGAAGCGTACAATTATCACCTACGTAATCATTTCAGCGTAAATCGTTTGCGTTGATAAATGCCCCTTAAGGCAAGGCCGATCAAGGCGGGCCGATGAAAACCTTCAAATCCTTTATTCACCAACACACCAATTTTATGCCAGCGTTCTGGTCAATATTGATTGTGATTTTTGAAACCTCGCTGGCGCTGTACATCTTACGCAACCTCTAATACCACTCTTATTTCGATAAATGAACCTTCACGACAACTGTGAAGGTGTTTGCTATGGCTAATTTTCAACCATATGGCAGCTATTTACCGGCCCCAATAGGGCTATTTGCCGCTAAATTGTACGCTTTATCCACAACTTCGGGAGTGAATCCGGCGATGATCCCATTTCGCCATAATAATCAGTGACAGAGCGTTTATAGAAACCCTAATATGAAAGCTCAATCTTGATTAAGACGCGGGTACAAAACTATGCTGAAATTTAATGAGTATTTTACCGGGAAAGTGAAATCTATTGGTTTTGACAGTGACAGCATTGGGCAAGCTAGCGTTGGGGTGATGGAAAAGGGAGAGTACACCTTCAGTACGGCTAAAGCGGAAGAAATGACGGTGATCACCGGCTGCTTAAAAGTACTGATTCCTGGTTCGGCTGGCTGGGAAGTGTTTAAGCCAGGTGAAACCTTCTACATTCCAGGGGAAAGTGAGTTTAACCTGCAAGTTGCTGAAGCATCTTCGTATCTGTGTAAATATTTGAGCTAAAGAATTCAGATACTCGCCCTCTCATCGCGAAAGGGCGATATCAGCTTAAGCTGTGTTATGCACCTAAGTTAGTGCTGAGCCTCGCCACCCAAGGCTTCAATCAGATTTTTAATTAAGGCGGCCAGTTCACTGGTCATCAGAATAAAATCGGCATCGAAGCGCTGCGCAAAATCATCCCGATCAATATCATCATTCTGTTCACGCAGCGTGTCAGCGAATTTCAGGCGCTTAAGTGAGCCATCATCGGACAGAACCAATTGAACGCGTTCCTGCCAATCCAGTGCCAGTTTAGTGACCAGCTTGCCCGCTTCAATATGTACTGCGATTTCATCACTGAATAGATCCTGCTTCTTGCAACGGATCACGCCGCCGTCTTCCAGAATGGCTTTCAACTCAGCTTCATCCATCAGCGCAAATCCGGCGGGCAATTCTTTACTACGCACCCACTCGGTTAACGTCAGCTCGATAGGGTTTTCTAAGGTCAGTGGTACCACCGGCAAGGAACCCAGACTTTTACGCAACAATGCCAAGGTGTCTTCAGCCCGTTTAGCGCTGGCAGCATCAACCATAATCAGATCGTTGACGGTATCAATCCACAAAAAGGTTTGGTTAAAGCGACTGAATGCGCGTGGCAATAAACTGTGCAAAACTTCATCTTTTAATGCGTCTTTTTCAGTTTTTTTCAGTTTACGATGCTGTTCACCTTCCAGGCGCTCAATTTTGGCTTGCAACTCTTGCTTAATCACTGGTGATGGCAAGATTTTCTCTTCTTTGCGGGCACAAATGACAATCTGGCCATTAACCGTATGGGTTAATGCATCGCTATGCGACCCCATCGGTGATACCCAGCCCGTTTTTGCCATATCCTGACTGCCACACGGCGTGAAACTGAGGGCGCTTAACTGTTTCTCCATTTCATCCGCAGATAGTGAAACTTCCCGGCTCAAACGGTAAACCATTAAATTCTTAAACCACAACATAGTGTTATCCCTGGCTCGGGCGCGCCTGGAGCGCGCGAGTTAATCAAACGCAGGGCGGCATGATAACGAATTGACGCCTCGGCCCCTAGTAAAAAGAATAAGAAAAAAACAGAGCCAACCGCTCATCTGCTGAGCGCTATTTTAATCCACAGGGATTCAAACACGACAGAATGCAAAATAGCAGGCGACAAAGATTGTGTCACTGGGGTGTATTGTCCAAACTGAAAGAAGAAGATTTTTTTGTCGTCACGTTTTTGGCAAGCAGGGCCTTATTTTTTGATAAAATCGGTTATCACCAACAATAAATTTTCCTGTCAATGAGGTAAAGCGCTATGCGCATTGGTATAGATCTGGGTGGCACCAAAATAGAGGTCATCGCATTGGCCAACGACGGGCAGGAGTTATTTCGTAAACGGGTTGATACACCCCGCCACGATTATCAAAATACCTTGCAGGCGATTGCAACGTTAGTTGCAGATGCGGAGCAGGCGACGGGCCAGCAGGGGAGTGTGGGGGTGGGTATCCCAGGGACTCTCTCTCCGTTTACAGGCAAAGTAAAAAATGCCAATTCAGTGTGGCTGAATGGTCAGATGGTAGATAAGGATTTATCAGAACTACTCTCCCGCCCAGTGCGATTGGCAAATGATGCTAACTGTTTGGCGGTATCAGAAGCTACCGATGGTGCGGGGGCGGGGAAACATCTGGTATTTGCGGCCATTATTGGTACCGGCTGTGGCTCTGGTATTGCTATTGATGGCCGGGTACATGCTGGCGGCAATGGTATTGCGGGTGAATGGGGCCATAACCCTTTACCGTGGCAAAATGATGAAGAGCGGCAATATCAACAGGAAGTAGCCTGCTATTGCGGTAAAAAAGGGTGTATTGAGACTTTTGTCTCCGGCACCGGCTTTGCGACAGATTATTTTCGTATGAGTGGCAAGCAGCTTAAAGGCCACGAAATTATCGCCTTAGTAGCACAAGGGGATGCCATCGCAGAGCAAGCAATGAGTCATTATGAACAACGCTTTGCCAAGTCGTTAGCCCATGTCATTAACCTGTTTGACCCAGATGTGGTGGTATTAGGAGGTGGCATGAGCAATGTTGAGCGGCTATATGCAACCTTGCCCGCGCTAATCAGCCCATGGATATTTGGTGGTGAGTGCCAGACCCCGGTACGCAAAGCACTTCATGGCGATTCTAGTGGTGTGCGTGGGGCCGCTTGGTTGTGGCCTGCTATTACCCAGCATCCTTGACACTACAGCGTTGTTAGCGGCTCTCGCGCACCCGAATCACTTACTTGTGTAAGCTCATCGGGACTTACTCGTTTGCTGCCTAGCTGTAATGCCAATGCTTTTGGGTAATACTCTTTGTCCTTGACACGACAGCATTGTTAGCAGCTCTCGCGCACCCGAATCACTTACTTGTGTAAGCTCATCGGGACTTACTCGTTTGCTGCCTAGCTGTAATGCCAATGCTTTTGGGTAATACTCTTTGTCCTTGACACGACAGCGTTGTTAGCGGCTCTCGCGCACCCGAATCACTTACTTGTGTAAGCTCATCGGGACTTACTCGTTTGCTGCCTAGCTGTAATGCCAATGCTTTTGGGTAATACTTTTTGTCTTTGACACGACAGCGTTGTTAGCGGCTCTCGTGCACCCGAATTACTTACTTGTGTAAGCTCATCGGGATTAATGAGCCTCATCCTTGAGGCTCACCCTGCGGGCTAGCATAAATGCTGTTCAAATCGGTTCCCGACCGATTTGTAGCTCGTTTGCTGCTAATGACGCTGGTTAATATGCAGTTTTGCTATACCTACTTGACCTGGAAGATACTGTCTAAGCGGCTAACACCCAGTCCGTTGACTTTCTTCACTTTAATCTGCACTGGAATCCGGTCTTTCATTGCTTCAACATGACTGATGACTCCAATGGTTTTGCCCGACGCATTCAGGCTATCCAGAGCATCCAGCGCAGTATCCAGTGTTTCAGCATCGAGCGTACCAAAGCCTTCATCAAGAAACAGAGAGTCAATGCTGGTTTTATGGCTGACCAGATCCGACAGCGCCAGAGCAAGCGCCAAACTGACTAAAAAGCTTTCGCCCCCAGATAAGGTGCGGGTATCTCGTATTGCATCCGCCTGCCAGGTATCCACAACTTGCAGCTCTAATGCATCGCTGGTTTTGCGTTGTAACAAATAGCGGCCATGTAAGCGGCTGAGCTGGTTGTTTGCCAGATAGACCAGATGATCGAGTGTCAGACCCTGAGCAAATTTGCGGAATTTATCACCCTCTTTGGAACCAATTAAATGATTGAGATAGCTCCAATCTTCATATTGCTGCTGACTGTGCTCAATTTGCTCAAACAGTGCATGCTGGTTACTACGGCGCGCTGTATCGCTTTCTAACTGATTGCGTAACTCGCCTTGCCGTAATGTATTGGCCTTTAGTTGCATCAACAATTGCTCTGATTGCTGTTGCAATACCACCAATTCAGATGCTTTATCGACACCCGCCGGACACTGCTGTAATAGTTGCTCCAGCGCTTCACTGGCATGTTGCTGGCGGATGTTGATTTGTTGTTGTCGCTCGCTCAATTGCTGTTTTAATTGCTGCAAACGTTGCCTTTCCTCTTCATCCAGCAGTGCGGCGTTTAAGGCGGCTTCGTCCTCGAACTCGCTGATCGCCAGTGCTTGCTGTAATTGAGCTTGAGCGGTGGCAGCGCGCTGCTGATTATGCTGATATTGTTGCTCTAAGCCCGCCAGCTCCCCCGTTAATCGGTTTAGCTGGGACTGAGTCTGTTGCAGGATTTCTGCCGCATTCTGTTGTATCAACTCAGCTTGCTGTTGTTGTTGGCGCAACACCTGACGAGCCTCAGTAGTACTGATATCACCAAACAGTGCCTGACGTTGCTGACTCTGTTGTTGTAATAGGGTTTCAGCCTGTTGGTGTTGTTGGGTGAGCGCCGATAACTGGTCAATGCACTCTTGTAAATGGCGACGCTCTTCTTCAATCCGCGTTTCCAGTGTTTTTTGCCCCAGAACCAACTGTTGTTGTTCTTGCTGATTCTGCTGCCAACGCTGGTATTCCTCTTCCCGCAGAGTCAGCCAACTCTGCTGCTGGTCTGCTGCTGGTACTGATAATGATAAATCAGCCAAACTATTATTGAAGTCTTGGCGCATCTGAGCTAAATCATCTTGCTGGCGTTGATGCTGTAACTGCAGTTTCTGTTGGGCTTGCTGAGTATCTTGCTGGCGCTGAGTGATTAATGCCAGTTGTTGCAAGTGTTTTTGCTGCTGTTGTTCTGCTTGAGCCAGAGCATCTTTAGCTTGTTGGTATTGCTGGTTTAGCCGCTCATATTCAGCCAATTTCCGCTGGCAGTGTTGCTCTGATTGTTCCTGCTGTTCCAGCCAATCCATTAATGCTGCATGTTCATGTAATGCAAATGTCAACGCCAGAGGTTGCGCCAGCAGCTGCCAGCGCTGTTGATAATCGGCCAATTGCTGGCGGCTGTGCTGTAACTCTTGCTCTAGATGCTGCTGCTGTTGCTGCATACTGTTTTTTTGTGCGCTTAATTCTGAGCCTTCAGTGGCGAGTTGTTCAACCTGACGGCGCAGTTTCTCGAGGCGTTCGGCTGTTTCCGACGGTTTTACCGCCTGATACTCAGTGATAGCGGGGTGATCCAATGCGCCACATAGTGGGCAGGCATCTCCCGGTTGGAGTTTGGCTCTTTCCGCTTCCAGTCTGACTATCTGATTTTCGCGTTCCCACAAGGCTTCCAGATCAGCATGATGTTGTTTTTGATGTTTGTAGCGCTGACGTTTTTCTTCTAACTGCTGTTCAAGCTGTTTTAATTGCTGCTGTTGGCTGGTGAATTGTTGCTGTTGTTTATCGTGCTGTGCCTGAACTTGTTGTGCTAAAGGCGATAATGTGGCGAGTTGTTGCCGGGCCGGTCGCTGTTGCTGCAACTCGTCAAGTTGTTGGCGCAATTGTGTTGTGGGCTGTTGCTGCTCGAATGCTGCTAATTGCTGCTGGATGCTACCTGCTTGCGAGGCCGCGTGTACTAATACGGCCTGTTGCTGTTTATCCTGCTCATTTAATGTGGTCGCTTGCTGTTGCAAGCTGCTCAGTAATAAGGCTTGCTGCTGTAATTGCTGCTCGTTAGCCACTGACTGCTGGTGCTGTATGTGCAATTGGCGGAACTGTTCGCGCCATAACGGTAGGTACTTAACCCAGTGTTGATGGTGGGGATATTGCTGTGCATATTCAGCTAATTGTTGCAGGCGCTGATGCGTCTTTAGCAACTGCTGCTCATTTAACTCAAGTTGCTGTCTACCTTGTTGTTCTTTGCCGCGCAATTGCTGCAATTGAGTGGCAAATTGCGCTAATGAGTGCTGTTGTTGCGCGATAAGGTTATCCAGCGGTACCACTTTTTGCTCAATCAGTGTTTCTTGTTCATGCTGCTTGGCCGCCTGTTGTTGGCGTGCGGTATTGGCTTGTTCCAGAGCTTGAGCCAGGGGGGTTAGTTGGCTCTGAAGCTGTTGCTGCTGTTGGGTCAGCGCGGTGATACGCAGCTGTGTCTGTTGTGCATCCTGTTGGCTGAGTGAGCAGTCACGCAGTAAAGGGCGCAACTTCTCAGCCGGTTCACTACGGGCCAGCCGGTGTAATTCAGGTTGTGCCTGCTGATATTCTTGTTCAATAATTGTTTGCTGCTGCTGATATTCTTGTAGATTCTGTTGCTGTCTTTGCCAGCCGGTTAACCAGTTTATTTGGTTTTGACTCGCTGATTGTGCTGAAACAAGCTGCTTTTCTTGTTGGTGGAGATCATCGATTTGTTGCGTTAATGCCAAGCGCTGTTCTTCATTGAGCAGTTCAATACCACTGGCACGTTGATGTAAAGCATCCAGATTGGCCTTGGCCTGTTTATGTTGCTCAAAGACATATTCAGATAGCCGCCCGTAGATATCAGTCCCCGTTAGCTCTTCCAATAATTCGGCACGGTCATTGGCATCGGCATTGAGAAAAGCAGCAAACTGCCCTTGCGATAACATCATTGATTTAGTGAAACGGCCAAAATCCAGGCCGGTGATCGCTGCAACCATCTCCAACTTATCACGCACTTTATCGGCCAGGATTTTACCGCTGTCGCATAGCGCCAACTCAACTTTAGGGGCTTGCAGATTGCCTTCCGGGCTGTTTTTTGCCCGCCGCTGGCTCCAGAATGCACGATAGCAGATGCCTTTTACTTCAAACTCAACTTCGGCTAGTGACTCCGCTGTGTGGCGTGTCATTAGCTCATTTTGGCTGGGCGTGACAGTCAAACGTGGTGTTTGGTGGTATAGCGCAAGGCATATGGCATCCAGCAGTGTGGTTTTACCTGCGCCTGTCGGGCCAGTGATAGCGAATAAACCGTTGCTGGCAAAAGGTTCGGCGGTGAAATCTATCTTCCACTCCCCTTGCAGAGAATTAATGTTTTTTAGACGTAAGCTTAAAATCCTCATGCAGGCTGCTCCTGTGCGGCATCTTTATCTTGCGTGATGTCATCAACCACCTGATTGAACATTTGACGCATCCGCTGTTGGCGCGGCTCGGCTAAGTCTGGCTCCAGCGCCAGCCTGCGTTCAAACACATCGGTAACACTCAGCTCATTGAGTGTCTCTTTTTCCTGCCGCTCGATACTGTTGTTACGTTGTTCTTTACTGCGACGTAACAATACAATTTCAACCGGTAGCTCTGTGGTCAGAGCCTGAATACGGCGTTGGATATCAGTAAGATAGTCTTGGGTGGCAACTTCTATATCTAGCCATACGGGTAAGCCTTGATGCTCAGAGAATTGAGCCAGTTGCTGCTCTATTTGCGCTAAATCCCCTTTAATTAATTGCATTGGCTGAAATTGTGGGATGAAGAGAGGGGTAACTGATGCCAGTGCCTGTTGGTGGAATTCCACCAGATAGACGCTTTTCTCCTTGCTCAATTCATCAAAACTGAGAGCAATGGGGGAGCCGCTATAACGGATATGTTCAGTTTTAGCCACTTGCTGGGCGCGATGAATATGGCCTAAAGCAATGTAATCTGCTGGTGGAAATGCCTGCGCGGGGAAAGCATCCAATGTACCAATATAGATATCGCGAACCGAGTCTGTCGTGGTGACGCCAACGGTAGTCAGGTGCCCGGTGGCAATAATGGGCAGTAGCAAACCCAGTTCGGTACGCAATTCAACCGCCCGCTGATACAGTGCCTGGTAGTGGCCCGCGATCGCTTCTTGTAAAGCCAGTTGTTTTTGCCCTCCAGATTCACCCGCCTGACTGGTGACTAAGTCCCTTGGCCGTAAAAACGGGATCGCACACAGCAGAGCCGCAGGTTGATGTTGGCGGTCTTTTAGAATAATGATTTGTTGATCGAGATTGCTGTTGGCGCACGAAATAACGGTGGTATTGAGATAAGAGAGCAAACCCCGTGATTCATTCAGTGTTGACACAGAATCGTGATTACCCCCCAATACCACTAACTGACAGCCAGTGGGTTGGAGCTCAACCACGAAACGGTTATATAGCTCACGGGCGTAACTGGGCGGGGAGCCAGTATCAAAGATATCACCTGCTACAATTAGCGCATCTACCTGATTTTCTTCGATCTGATTAATGAGCCAGTGCAGAAATGCCTGATGCTCAGCAGCGCGGCTTTTAGTGAAGAAATGCTGGCCTAAATGCCAATCAGAGGTATGAATAATGCGCATAAATCTCCCACACGGCAGGTTATCAGTCAAAGATAATGGCGCTGATTATAAACGCTGCCCGCCGGATGTCGCGGCTAAAAAAAGGCTAGGAGGAAAATCTCCGAGACGTCTCGCAAACTTGACTGCTGTGTTTTGCAATTATCATGAAATTTATCACTATGCTTATTGCTAGTAGAAGCGTGATGTTTTTCATAAAAATGTCACAAAACTGACGCATAATGGCTCCCGAAATCAAATAGTGACCACTAACATACTGGCAGGGTTGATGATGGCAAGACGCATACTTGTGGTGGAAGATGAAGCGCCAATCCGTGAGATGGTGTGCTTTGTGTTGGAACAGAATGGTTACCAACCATTAGAAGCCGAAGATTATGACAGCGCAGTAACTCGTCTGTCGGAGCCTTTCCCTGATTTAGTGTTGTTGGACTGGATGTTACCTGGCGGCTCGGGTATTCAGTTCATTAAACATATGAAACGTGAAGCGTTGACCAGAGATATTCCGGTGATGATGCTGACGGCCCGTGGCGAAGAAGAGGATAGGGTGCGCGGTTTGGAAGTGGGCGCAGATGACTATATTACCAAGCCGTTTTCGCCGAAGGAGCTGGTTGCGCGTATTAAAGCAGTGATGCGCCGAATATCGCCGATGGCTGTTGAGGAAGTTATTGAAATGCAAGGGCTAAGCCTTGATCCTTCCTCACATCGGGTTATGGCCAATGAGCAAGCGCTGGATATGGGGCCGACCGAGTTTAAGTTATTGCACTTCTTTATGACCCACCCGGAGCGCGTTTACAGCCGTGAACAGTTGCTTAATTATGTTTGGGGCACTAACGTTTATGTAGAAGATCGTACGGTTGACGTGCATATTCGTCGGCTACGCAAGGCGCTTGAAATTGATGGTCATGACAGAATGGTACAAACTGTCCGGGGAACTGGATACCGTTTCTCAACGCGCTACTGAGTTTTCAGTGCCGGAGAATTCGTTGTGTTAGAACGCTTATCATGGAAAACGCTGGCTCTCGAGCTGGCTCTTTTTTGTCTGCCTGCATTACTCCTGGGTGCCTTCATCGGCTATCTTCCGTGGCTATTGCTGATTTCAGCTGTCGCGGCGCTGGTTTGGAATTTCTATAATCAACTTAAGTTATCTCACTGGTTGTGGTTAGACCGTAGCATGACACCACCTGCTGGTCACTGGAGCTGGGAGCCTTTATTTTACGGCTTGTACCAAATGCAGTTGCGAAATCGTCGGCGTCGGCGCGAACTGGCTTTGCTTATCAAACGTTTCCGCAGTGGTGCCGAATCATTGCCTGACGCGGTAGTTATTACCACAATTGATGGCAATATCTTCTGGTGTAACGGTTTAGCTCAGCAGTTGTTAGGGTTTCGTTGGCCGGAGGATAACGGCCAACATATCCTTAATTTATTGCGCTACCCGGAATTCAGCCAATATCTGCAACAACAAGAGTTCTCCCGCCCGTTGACTCTGCAACTGAACAATGGTTATTACGTCGAATTTCGTGTGATGCCTTATTCAGAAGGGCAATTATTGATGGTTGCCCGTGATGTTACTCAGATGCGGCAGTTGGAAGGTGCAAGGCGTAATTTCTTTGCCAACGTCAGTCATGAATTGCGTACGCCACTGACGGTGTTGCAAGGTTATCTGGAAATGATGAATGACCAAGAGCTGGTTGGGCCATTACGGGATAAAGCACTGGGGACCATGCAAGAGCAGACTAAGCGAATGGATGGATTGGTAAAACAGCTCTTGACGCTATCACGAATTGAAGCGGCACCTAATGTGGATATGAATGAGCGGGTGGATATTCCGTTGATGCTGAAAGTGTTACAGCATGAAGTTCAGGCTCTCAGTAACGGACGACATGAGATTACCTTCCGGGTTAACGACCAATTAAAAGTGTTTGGTAACGAAGACCAACTGCGCAGTGCGGTATCAAATCTGGTTTATAACGCCGTCAATCACACGCCTGTTGGTACCCAAATTGAGGTGTGTTGGCAGCAAACGCCACAAGGTGCACAATTTCAGGTCAGCGATAATGGGCCGGGAATCGGTCCTGAACATGTTCCACGGCTAACGGAGCGGTTCTATCGGGTGGATAAAGCCCGATCACGGCAAACGGGGGGCAGTGGATTAGGGCTGGCAATTGTGAAACATGCATTGAGTCATCACGATGCACGTTTAGAGGTCATGAGCGAAGTCGGTCTGGGGACTCGATTTATCTTTACCTTGCCGAATCGATTGATTGTTCCCGCAGTTTTAGCCGAGAATGCAGTCAAATCCTAAAAACTGCATGGATACCAAGCTGATGAAATGGGCAAAACTGACGTTGTTGCATGTCATGCTATGGTTTAGCCATGCCGTTTTAGCGCAATCTGAAGCGGTATTTTCCCCTCCGGTTGCTGTTTTGCCGATGGCTTCCGTGCCTGCCACCAATACCTTATCAGGCAACCTCTCCAGTGTGGGTTCTGACACCTTAGCCAATCTGATGTCCTTGTGGGCAGATGATTTTAATCATCACTATCCTGGTGTTAATTTGCAAATTCAGGCGGCAGGTTCCTCTACTGCCCCTGCGGCGTTAGCTGTCGGTGCCGCCCAGCTTGGTCCGATGAGCCGCCCAATGAAAGCGGGTGAGATCAACGCATTTATTCAACGTTATGGCTATCCACCACTGGCAGTTCCTGTGGCAGTTGATGCATTGGTGGTGTTTGTTCATCAGGATAACCCACTGAACAAACTGACTTTACCTCAGCTTGATGCTATTTTTTCGCAAAATCGCCGATGTGGAGAGCCACACCAGATTCAGCGCTTTGGTGAGTTGGGATTGGAAGGGGCGTGGGCGGCGCGTTCCTTACAACGTTATAGCCGGAACTCAGCTTCGGGGACCTATGGATACTTCAAACATAAGGTACTGTGCGATGGTGATTTTATAAATAATGTCAATGAGTTGCCTGGGTCCGCCTCTGTGGTACAGGCGGTGGCTGGCTCATTGAATGGCATTGGCTATGCCAGTATTGGTTTTCGTAACAGTGGTGTTAAACCGTTGTCACTGGCGGCGGTGGGGCAAGATTTTGTGATGCCAACTCCTGAGAATGTTAAAGATGGCCGCTACCCTTTATCACGTTATCTGTATATTTATATCAATAAAGCTCCGGGCCAGCCACTGGAGCCATTGACTGCGGCGTTCCTTGAGCGGGTTCTATCACCTGAGGGGCAAAAGAGGGTCACCCATGACGGTTATCTCCCCCTGCCTCCCGAGATACTGATTCACACCCGAAAAGCGTTAGGTTTTACTGATTAAGGTGTTTCAGTCGTCGTTTTTTGCCTATGCAATCTTGCATCATTTCTGTGCGTAAAATGATCAACCTCTCCTGAGTATTCGTCACCAGATTGGCGGTAAATTGTTAACGACTGGCTACAAATAATACAAATCATATGGCGTGTATTTCTTAAAACATGGCATGATTAACTGGTTTGATAACATTATCTGGATGATGGCTCTGCTTTTATGATCCCGACTTGCCTTTCTCCGCTATAAACGGTCTACTTAGCGCCGTTGTTGGCCTATTCCACCTGCAAATAACTTCAAAAACACTGCATACTGACGAAATAGATTGCTTATTAACCGCCGGAGTTTGCGTTTATCAGAGCTTTGTATCGTTTCGATCACGTAGGAAAGACCACAACTTAGAACTTTTCCTTTTGGTCATTTAACTAGGCAACGCACATCACTATGAGTCATCGTTTATCGTCTAAAGATATTATGGCATTAGGTTTTATGACCTTCGCCTTATTCGTTGGAGCTGGCAACATCATCTTCCCGCCGATGGTTGGTTTACAATCGGGTGAACATGTATGGTGGGCAGCTCTTGGCTTCCTGATAACCGCGGTTGGCTTACCGGTTATTACCATTATCGCACTGGCCCGGGTGGGCGGGGGGATTGATGCCCTGAGTAGCCCAATTGGCCGTAGTGCTGGTTTGGTACTGGCTACCGTCTGTTATTTGGCTGTCGGCCCACTGTTTGCCACGCCACGAACCGCAACAGTTTCCTTCGAAGTGGGCATCGCCCCTTTGACTGGTGATGGCCCGTTGCCGCTGTTTATTTATAGTGTGGTTTATTTCGCGCTGGTGATTGGCATTTCGCTCTATCCGGGGCGTTTGCTGGACACCGTCGGTCATATTCTGGCCCCACTGAAAATTCTGGCGCTTGCTATCTTGGGTATCGCGGCGTTGATTTGGCCTGCCGGTCCGTTGATTTCAGCCACTGATGCCTATCAGAACGTGCCTTTCTCCTCCGGTTTCGTTAATGGTTATCTGACCATGGATACCTTAGGTGCCTTGGTCTTTGGTATCGTTATCGTCAATGCGGCCCGTTCGCGTGGAGTGGTTTCCGCAGGGCTGCTGACGCGCTATACCATTTGGGCAGGATTGATTGCCGGTATCGGTTTGACGCTCGTTTACTTGAGCTTGTTTAAACTTGGCAGTGGCAGTGGCAGCCTGACGCCTGACGCACAGAATGGCGCAGTCGTGTTGCATGCTTATGTTCAGCACACCTTTGGTGGTTTGGGCAGTGTGTTCCTGGCCGCATTGATTTTCATTGCCTGTATGGTGACCGCTGTGGGCCTAACGTGTGCCTGTGCTGAATTCTTTGCTCAGTACTTGCCGCTGTCTTATCGGGCGCTGGTATTCATTCTCGGTATCTTCTCAATGATGGTATCGAATTTGGGCTTGAGTCACCTAATTCAGATTTCCATTCCGGTACTGACAGCGATATATCCACCATGCATCGTGCTGGTTTTGATGAGCTTTACTTTGCGCTGGTGGCATCATGCCTCACGTATCGTGGCTCCGGTTATGCTGGTTAGTTTGCTGTTCGGTATTCTTGATGCGGTGAAGGCTTCTACGTTCGCGCACTTCCTGCCTGAATGGACTCAGCATCTGCCATTGGCTGAACAAGGTCTGGCGTGGTTATCGCCTTCCCTGCTGGTATTCGTCGTCGTAGGGTTGTACGATCGCCTCTGCTGTCGCCAGGAAGTTGCTGCTAAGCAATAACGGCACAGTTATAGGATTTTTTTAGCCACGGCTCATCCCCGTGGCTTTTTGCTGAAAAAAGACGGGGCAATGTACATGGAATTACCAGTCAAAAATAAGCTGAAACGGGGCCTGACGACCCGTCATATCCGCTTTATGGCATTAGGGTCAGCAATAGGTACCGGCTTATTCTATGGTTCGGCTGATGCGATAAGAATGGCAGGGCCTAGTGTGTTATTGGCATACCTGATCGGTGGCGTGGTGGCATTTATCATTATGCGTGCGTTGGGTGAGATGTCAGTGAATAACCCACAGGCCAGTTCTTTCTCGCGCTATGCACAAGATTACCTTGGGCCAATGGCGGGCTATATCACCGGCTGGACGTATTGCTTTGAGATTTTGATTGTTGCTATTGCTGATGTGACCGCCTTCGGTATCTATATGGGGGTCTGGTTCCCGGACGTGCCTCATTGGGTATGGGTGCTGAGTGTGGTGCTGATTATTGGCGCAGTTAATATGATGAGTGTCAAAGTCTTCGGTGAGCTGGAGTTCTGGTTCTCATTCTTTAAAGTTGCCACCATCATCATCATGATTCTGGCCGGGTTTGGTATCATTATTTGGGGTATTGGTAACGGTGGACAGCCGACCGGTATTCATAATTTATGGACTAACGGCGGCTTCTTCAGTAACGGTTTCGTCGGCATGATCCTATCATTGCAACTGGTGATGTTTGCTTATGGTGGTATTGAGATTATCGGTATTACCGCCGGAGAAGCGGAAAATCCAAAAAGCTCCATTCCGAAAGCAATTAACTCAGTGCCGTGGCGTATCCTGGTGTTCTACGTCGGGACCCTGTTTGTCATCATGTCTATCTACCCTTGGAATCAGGTGGGCACGAACGGTAGCCCATTTGTACTGACCTTCCAGCATATGGGGATTACCGTTGCGGCAGGTATTCTCAATTTTGTGGTGATCACCGCTTCATTATCTGCCATTAACAGTGATGTCTTTGGTGTCGGGCGTATGTTGAACGGAATGGCGGAACAGGGCCACGCACCAAAAGCCTTTGCGGCAATATCCAAGCGTGGTGTGCCTTGGGTGACGGTGTTGGTGATGATGTTTGCCATGCTGATTGCGGTTTATCTGAACTACATCATGCCGGAAAATGTATTCCTGGTTATCGCATCGCTGGCGACTTTTGCCACTGTATGGGTATGGATCATGATTTTGTCTTCCCAGATTGGTTTCCGGCGTTCATTAAGCAAAGAACAGATTAAGGCGCTGGATTTCCCACTGCGTGGCGGCACCTTTACTTCGGTGCTGGCAATCATTTTCCTGGTGTTTATCATCGCTCTGATTGGCTGGTTCCCGACAACCCGCATTTCACTGTATGTAGGGTTAGTGTGGATTGCATTGTTGTTGGTGGGGTATTACTTGAAAGTGCGCCATCAAAAGAAACAGCTAGAGCTTGCCAAAGAAACTGAGTAATACTGAGTCAATACCTACTATCAAGCCGGGAGATTTCTCGGCTTTTTTTTGCTCTATACAATCTGGGGCATTCTGCTATTTACCCACATACTTCTCCTCCCCCAATCTCATCCCTGATATTTATAGTGACAGATGAGGGGGAAGCAGCCACTACATGACATTATTTATATCGGCGAGCTGTATATTCAGATAAATCGCCTATCTCAGGTGAATGTGTCGCGGCGTTAATGTCTGCACCAGATAGCCTTAACAGGAATGGTTTTGGTTAACGCAGGAGAATTTTATGCTTAGTGGTTGGCATCTTCCGGTCCCGCCTTTTGTTCGTCAGCGAGGCGACGCATTACAGATTACTTTATGGTTGCATGGCGAATGGTTGCATGGCGACACATTACCAGCACAGGTTTTCTTACGCTGCGAACCGGATAATGAAGAATGGCTACTGACGATGAAAGGCCAACAGCGTGATGGCTTTTGGTGTTATCGCGCGACGCTGCCTTTACATGAAGGGCAACCTACACGGCGCTACTGTTTTAAACTGTTATGGGATGACGACCAACAATGGTTCGGCCCGCTGGGATTCTCGCGGGTTCCTCCGGCGCAACTGGCTCAGTTTGCCATTGATATGCCCGACAGTGGCCCTGACTGGGTGGCCGACCAAGTCTTTTATCAGATATTCCCCGATCGGTTTGCCAGTAGTCAGGGTGGGCACGGCGTGCAAAATGCGAGTTATCATCATCACGCTGCGGGTCATTCGGTGGCTCGTCGTGCATGGCAACAACCATTGGATGACACTAATGCCGCTTCAACATTCTATGGCGGTGACCTGGCGGGTATCAGCCAAAAAATCCCTTATTTGCAACAGCTTGGCGTTACTGCGTTGTATCTAAATCCAATTTTTACCGCACCCAGCGTACATAAATATGATACGCAAGATTATTATCAGATAGATCCCTATCTGGGCGGCGAGGCGGCTTTTCTGCAATTACGTCTGGCTACCCGTGAGGCCGGCATAAAATTGGTACTTGATGGGGTGTTTAATCATACCGGTGATTCCCATCATTGGTTTGATAGGCACCAGCAAGGGGATAATGGTGCTTGTCATCATCAGGACTCACCTTATCGGGGCTGGTTTAATTTCTTCCCCGATGGGCGAGCGTTGGATTGGAAAGGTAATGCCAGCTTGCCAAAACTCAACTTCGCGAGTGAGGACGTGGTAAATCAAATCTATCGGGGCGACGATAGTGTGGTGCGTTATTGGTTACGCCCCCCTTACAGCATTGATGGTTGGCGGTTAGATGTGGTGCATATGTTGGGGGAGGAGGGCGGAGCAAAAGGGAATTTGCGCCATTTAGCCGGTATTTATCAGGCAGCAAAAGAAGAAAATCCGCAGGCCTATATTCTGGGGGAACACTTTGGTGATGCACGTAATTGGTTACATGCCGGTGTAGAAGATTCGGCAATGAATTACATGGGTTTTGCATTACCGGTGCGTGGCTTTTTAGCGGGCCAGGATGTGGCTTATCATCCAATAAAACTCAACGCTGAGGATTGTGCCTACTGGATGGATGAGTACCGAGCCGGATTGCCGCACGGCCATCAGTTGCGTTTATTTAATCAACTGGACAGCCATGATACTGCTCGTTTTATCACGCTACTAAATAATGATAAAGCCCGGATGCAGATGGCGCTGGTGTGGTTATTTAGCTGGATTGGTGTGCCTTGCTTATTTTATGGCGATGAAATTGGTGTTGATGGTGGCAATGATCCGTTCTGCCGCAAACCCTTCCCGTGGGATCAGGCTCAGTGGGATAATGACCTATTGAAGTTATGCCAACGACTGGCGGCTCTACGGCACAAAAGCATGGCGCTGCGGCGTGGTGGTTGTCAGGTGGTTTATGCCAATGGTGACACTTTGGTGTTTATTCGTAGCTACCAACGTGAACGAGTGATGGTCGCGATACAACGTATTAGTGATATCAATGTTTCGTTGCCAGCATCCCCTTTACTCAATGTCGCTAAGTGGCTGCGTCTGGAAGGCTCATCTGAGCTGGATGGCACTGAGTCAGGCGTCAATCTGCACTTGGCTGGCGAGAGTGTCACTTTGTGGCGTGGTGTTGGTGAGCGCTAACTTAATCGTTAGCCAGCAGTGATAGCGATTAAAAGCGGCCAAGCGCCGCTTTTCCTTTTGTTGAGATATTATATATATGATAGGTAATCGTATGGCTGGCCAAACAGTGGGCAGGTAATATTCAGCAAAGGGAAAATGATATGAGCACAATTAAACGAAAGGCATTGATCATTGGCGCCTCAAGAGGTTTGGGACTGGGGCTGGTTGACGAACTTAATCGCCGTGGTTGGTCAGTGACTGCGACGACACGCGGTGTTGCGAAAGATACCGCAGCCCATGCCGCCCATTGGCTAACATTGGATATTAATAAACCTGAAAGTATTAAGCAGTTTTTGCCACAGGTACAGGGGCAGATATTCGACCTGATATTTGTTAATGCGGGTATCTCTGGGCCGCAGCATCAATCAGCTCTTGAGGCGCAACCGGAAGATATTTTGGAATTATTCCAAACCAATGCCGTTTCACCTATCCGTATCGCTCAGCATCTGCTGGCACAACGTAATCCAACTCAAAGTGTATTGGCCTTTATGTCTTCTCAGTTGGGGAGTATTGGTCACAATGCCTCCGGCCATAAACCTCTCTATTCAGCCAGTAAAGCCGCACTGAATATGATGACCCGTAGTTTGGTTGCTGAAGTGGCCGATCCGGCTCTGACGGTGCTATCGATTCATCCCGGTTGGGTAAAAACGGATATGGGCGGGGATGCGGCACCCCTGACTATTGCGACCAGTGTGAAGGGTGTGGTCGACCAAATTGAGCACGCTTCGGGTAAAGGGGGGCATGGATTTATCGATTATCAGGGGCAGTCATTACCCTGGTGATATATACCCGTCATACTTCAAGCTGCATGTGCGTTGGCTGCTTTCGTTCACCCGAATCACTTACCTGAGTAAGCTCATCGGGATTTACTCGATTGCCGCCTTCCTGCAACTCGAATTATTTAGGGTATATAATGAAGTGGTAAATTCCTCCATCGATATATTGATGGAGGATGAGTTACATTAGTAAGCCATTACTATCAGTAACCGATGGCGGCACCGGCAGGGCGACGGACATCGTTAGCGCCGTACAGGTAACCTTCACGAACTTTGCCGGAAACTGCCGAGTCATTCCCCGAGTTGGCCGGGCTGACACCCTCCACTCCGGCCAAACCCACCAGAATCAGCTCGGCTGCACCCCATGGGTTCTGTTCGACCATCTTATATCCCATGTTTTTCAGCAGATTAAGGCTATCTGCGGATACGCCACGTTGTTCGTAATATACCTCATCAGGTAGCCATTGGTGATGGATGCGTGGTGCATCTACCGCCTCTTGTGGTGCCATGCCATGGTCAATGACATTGAGGGCTGTTTGCAGGGTGATGGTGATAATTCGGGAGCCACCCGGAGAGCCTAACACCATAAATGTCTTACCGTCTTTGGTCACTAATGTTGGGCTCATAGACGATAGTGGGCGCTTACCGGGGGCGATGGAGTTGGTTGCCCCCTGTACTAAACCATACAGGTTTTGCTCGCCCACTTTGACGGTGAAATCATCCATTTCATCATTCAGGAAGAAGCCAGTACCTGGGGCAATCACCACGGCACCAAAGCGGCCGTTAACCGTGTAGGTGGTGGAGACCGCATTACCTTCATTATCGACGATAGAGTAGTGGGTAGTTTCTGGTTTTTCATGAGGTTGCATCCCCGGTTGTACTTCTACCGAAGGTGTCGCTTTGTTGGCAACAATTTGCTTGCGGATATCGGCGGCGTAGCTTTTGCTCAACAGGCGATCAATCGGATTCTTAACAAACTCGGGGTCACCGAGGAAAGTATTGCGGTCCATATAGGCATGGCGCATGGCTTCTGTCAGTGTATGAATGTAAGCAGCCGAATTAAAACCCATGCTTTTTAAGTCATAGCCTTCAAGCACATTCAAGGTTTCACATAATGTCACTCCACCGGAACTGGGTGGTGGTGAGGAAACAAATTTATAACCGCGATAACTACAAGTAATAGGGGCAGTTTCAGTGATTTTATAGTTGGCGAAATCAGCGGCAGTGAGGATACCTCCGCCTTTTTTGGCCGCGGCTTCTACCGCTTGAGGTATTTTACCTTGATAGAAAGCATCCGGCCCTTGCTCCGAGATTGCGCTCAGGGTTTCAGCCAGATCAGCCTGAACTAAACGATCTCCCGGTTGCAGTGCTTCACCATCTTTGCGCAAGAAAATACGCGCGGATTCAGGGTCTTGACGGAAACGTTTGACGGTAGTGTCCAGAATGTCAGTATCGGCACGCGTCAGTACAAAGCCCTCACGGGCCAGTTTGATTGCTGGAGCCATCACTTGCTGGCGCGTCAATTTACCGTATTTCTTCTGCGCGCTATCCATTCCCAATACCGTGCCAGGGACGCCGGCTGCCAGATAACCATACAAGCTGGCATCTTTAGTGACTTTTCCCTCTTTATCTAAATACATATCGGCGCTGGCAGCCGCTGGTGCAGTTTCACGGAAGTTTATAAATGTGTCAGTTCCATCGGCAAGGTGAATGGTCATAAAACCACCCCCACCGATATTGCCACAGCATGGGTTTACGACAGCCTGTGCATATCCCACCGCCACTGCGGCATCAACGGCATTGCCACCCATTTTTAAAATATCAGTCCCCACTTGTGAAGCGAGATATTGCGAGGTCACCACCATGCCATGTTTTGCTTCCACCGCCGGTGTAGAGGCCGCATGCAGTGTACCACTGACCAGTAAAGCCAATACAGCCAAGGGTTTGTTCCATTTTTTTAACAACATTCTGACTCCTGTTAGTTCCTGCCCGCCAGGGATGACCTGATCATTTTTGTCTGGCAGCTTAAAAGCGCTGCTTATGGTGTGTGCAAAAAACACACCAGTAATAATTAATAGCAGAATTAATGTTTATGGCTGCTAATTAATTGGCGGCGAAAGGAGAGTTTGTCAGTTGTTGCCTGGCAGATAGGTTGATTTATGCTTGAAAGGAGCCAAGATAAATAAAAATAACTTATTGAAAATAAATAAGTATTTACGGGTTTGATACGCTGGGAATGGAAAAGATTATTATATAGACTCTGCGGCGGGTGCTTGAAGCTGTCTTGCTTTGGGCATCGTTTGAACCAGTGCTGTAAGTGCCTTGGTAAAAACAGTTGTTGTCATAAAGCAGATAGGAAAAAGCCCCGTACTGAGGTTAATCAATACGAGGCTCCCTAATGCCTAGCAACATTACGGTAGCTTCTTACCTGCTGAAAGGCAAGGCAAGGCAAGGCAAGGCAAGGCAAGGCAAGGCAAGGCAAGGCAAGGCAAGGAGGCTGAATATGCCACAAAAATATCCCCTTCTTACTTGAAGTTACAGCGTTGTTAGCTGCTCTCGTTTACCCGAATCACTTACTTATGTAAGCTCATCGGGATTTACTCGTTTGCCGCCTAGCTGCAACTCCAATTACTTTGGGGATATATCAGTATTGTTGGTATGTCGTCGTTTGGTTTTATATCAGTATAAAAAAAGCCAGTCAGGGTGAACTGACTGGCTTGATACCCCCGAGTAAATCAGGGGCGGCATAAACTGTTATTACAGTTTAGAGGCGTTTTCAGACAGGTATTTAGCTACGCCATCTGGTGATGCGCCCATACCTGCTTTACCTTTCTCCCACTGAGCAGGGCAAACTTCGCCGTGTTCTTCGTGGAATTGCAGTGCATCAACAGTACGGATCATTTCGTCGATGTTACGGCCGATTGGCAGGTCGTTAACGATTTGGCTGCGAACGATACCATTTTTGTCGATCAGGAATGAACCGCGCAGTGCAACGCCAGCTTCTGGGTGTTCAATGCCGTAGGCTTTCTGAATTTCACGTTTGATATCAGCAACCATTGGGTATTTAACTTCACCAATGCCGCCTTTATCAACTGGGGTTTTACGCCATGCGTTGTGCACAAACTCAGAGTCAAAAGAAACACCAACAACTTCAACGCCACGTTTCTGGAATTCTTCGTAACGGTGGTCGAAAGCGATCAACTCTGAAGGACAAACGAAAGTGAAGTCCATTGGCCAGAAGAACAGGACGGCAGGGCGGCCGTTCAGGTGTTTTTTCAGGTTGAAGTTTTCAACGATTTCGCCGCTACCAAGAACAGCAGCTGCTGTAAAATCAGGGGCTTGACGAGTTACCAGAACCATAAATTACTCCTGTTAATAGGGATGGATTAACCAGTTGTCTTAAAAGTATCGGCACAGCATAGGTATTTAAGCGCAATGAATAAAGGGATAAATACCAATCGCTGTGATAGCTTTTACCTATCGTTACGACGTTTTTAGTTTCGTAGTCTTGCTAAGATACCCATTCTGGCAGAAAGCGCAAGTGACTTAGTAGTAATAACCATACAAATAAAGATGTTTTAAGCTAGATTTGTTGGCGTTGTGCCTGCAACATCATGGCAGGATAAAACGCCCAAAACAGTTGTTCTAACGGCTGATAGTGTTGTTCTATATCCTGAAAAGAGCCAGCAAGTGCTGCCAGTTTGGGCCGCCGATTAGCCATACCTTGTAACACATCAGCTATAAAGGGTAGTTCAGCATAGCGTTCCAGCCAACGCTCCTGCCACAGATAGGCATTAAGGTGCTGAAAGCGCGCGGGTGTCTGTGGTAAATGGGGCACAATCTGGTTTTGCGCATGCTGGATAAACCCGGGCAGCGTGTAGTCCGGCACCAGTTTATCCCAATTACGTGCCAGAAAATGATCCCACAGCACATCCAGAGTGATAGGGGCAACTCGGCGGTAATCAGCACTAAAATAGCGACGGGCTTCTTTGACCAGCGGCTGTGCGTCGGTCATGACATCAACGCGGCGATGCATCATAATCCCAGCCACAATCTCAGGGGCATATTCATCTTGTGGATTACCACGGACGAAATCTGCCAGCAGATTGCCCAGTAGGGAACTGTCAGCCAGTGTGGCTAAATGGAGGTGAGCGAGAAAATTCATCTGCAAAGTATATCCCTTCTTACTTGAAGTTGCAGCGGTGTTAGCTGCCGTCATTACGCGGTCAATTTCCTGGCCCACCTCTGCGAAGCTACTGTAAGCCGTGCTCAAATCCGCATCTGGCAGATTTGCCAACTGAATCACTGGTGGGAGTCAGCTTATCGAGATGCGTTCATTTACTGCCTGGCTGCGACGACAATTATTTTGGCTATAGCAAATGACCACCAATTGTCCTTATTTCTTGCAGCCAGCCCTTGAGGGCTCTAGACTAGCGGCCTGTTTTTGTGAACCGGCTCCAATCATACTCGTGAGCTGGGTCTGTTCTGATATCAAGTGGAAAGCTATGCGTGTTGCCGATTTTTCTTTTGAGCTGCCGGAATCTCTGATTGCCCATTACCCCCAGCCCCAGCGTAGCGGTTGCCGCTTACTGTCACTGGATGGCCCTACGGGAACGTTAACGCACGGCATTTTCACCGATTTGCTGGATAAACTGACGCCCGGCGATCTGCTGGTATTTAACAATACCCGCGTTATTCCAGCGCGCTTGTTTGGCCGTAAAGCCAGTGGCGGTAAGCTTGAAGTGTTAGTAGAACGTGTTTTGGACGATCATCGTGTACTGGCCCATGTAAAAGCCTCCAAAGCACCTAAACCGGGCGCTGAGCTGCTGTTGGGCGATGACGAAAGTATTCGAGCCACGATGTTGGCACGCCATGACACCTTGTTCGAGTTGCGTTTTGACGATGAGCGGGATGTTTTTACTATCCTAAATGCCGTCGGCCATATGCCTTTGCCTCCTTATATTGACCGCCCTGATGAAGATGCTGACCGTGAATTGTACCAAACAGTCTACAGTGAGCGCCCTGGGGCAGTCGCCGCACCAACGGCCGGTTTACATTTTGATGAGCCAATGCTGGCCGCACTGCGCGAGAAAGGCATTGCGATGGCTTTCGTTACGCTACATGTCGGCGCGGGGACGTTCCAACCCGTGCGTGTAGACACCATTGAAGAGCACATCATGCATTCCGAGTATGCAGAGGTACCTCAAGATGTGGTAGATGCTGTTTTGGCTTGTAAGGCGCGTGGCAATCGTGTCGTGGCGGTTGGGACCACCTCGGTACGCTCATTGGAAAGTGCCGCTAAGGCGGCAGAGAACAGCCTGATTGCTCCGTTCTTTGGTGACACCCGTATCTTTATCTACCCGGGTTATCACTACCAGGTTGTGGATGCTTTAGTGACCAACTTCCATTTACCTGAATCAACATTAATAATGTTGGTGTCTGCTTTTGCTGGGTATAAAAATACCATGAATGCATACCAGCAAGCGGTGGCGGAACAATACCGCTTTTTCAGTTACGGCGATGCGATGTTTATCAGCCGTAATCCACTGGCACCGCAAGAGACGGTTAACCTATAAATTTTAGGTCACACATATTGTGTGATCCGGCAATAACAACATTAGACTGTTTCTCTAATGCTGGAGGTTATGTGAAGTACGAATTACAAACAACTGATGGGCGCGCCCGTCGTGGTCGTCTAATCTTTGAACGTGGCGTGGTAGAAACCCCGGCATTTATGCCTGTTGGCACCTATGGCACAGTTAAAGGGATGACACCGGAAGAAGTAAAAGAGACCGGTGCGCAGATTTTGCTGGGTAACACTTTTCACCTGTGGTTGCGTCCAGGTCAGGAAATCATGAAGTTGCATGGTGACTTACATGATTTCATGCAGTGGCATGGCCCGATTCTGACTGACTCCGGCGGCTTCCAGGTATTCAGCTTGGGTGCGATGCGCAAAATCAAAGACGAAGGGGTGACATTCCAAAACCCGATCAACGGCGATAAAGTGTTCCTTAGCCCAGAAAAATCAATGGAAATTCAGTACGATCTCGGCTCCGATATCGTGATGATTTTTGATGAATGCACCCCCTATCCCGCGGACTGGGATTATGCCAAGCGTTCGATGGAGATGTCATTGCGCTGGGCGGCCCGTAGTCGCCAACGCTTTGATGAACTGAACAATAAAAATGCATTGTTTGGTATTATTCAGGGTGGCGTTTACGAAGATTTACGTGATGTGTCAGTAAAAGGGCTGGTAGATATCGGTTTTGATGGTTACGCTGTGGGCGGTTTGGCGGTGGGTGAGCCAAAAGAAGATATGCATCGTATTTTGGAGCATGTTTGCCCGCAGATTCCGGCGGATAAACCACGTTATCTGATGGGCGTGGGGAAACCAGAGGATCTGGTAGAAGGTGTGCGCCGTGGTATCGACATGTTTGACTGTGTGATGCCTACGCGTAATGCCCGTAACGGCCATTTGTTCGTGACGGACGGTGTGGTAAAAATCCGTAATGCCAAGCATAAGAATGATGTTGCAACGTTGGATGAACATTGTGATTGCTACACTTGTCGCAATTATAGTCGTGCCTACTTGCATCATCTTGACCGTTGCAACGAAATACTGGGTGCGCGACTGAATACTATTCATAACCTGCGTTACTACCAACGCTTAATGGCGGGTTTACGTCAGGCTATTGAAGAGGGTAAATTAGAGGTCTTCGTTGAAGATTTCTATGGTCGGATTGGGAAACCTGTTCCGCCATTAAATGCCTGATTTTAAAATTATTGCCTTTGTATTTGTAGATCTAACAGTTACGATTTACCGTTTCTGTTTTATCGCACTGATTTCACATTACTGATATTGATAACAATGAGGGAATTTTAATGAGTCTTTTCATTTCCGATGCTGTCGCATCCGCTGGGGCTCCGGCTCAAAGCAGCCCGTACTCCCTGGTGATTATGCTGGTGGTATTTGGTCTTATTTTCTACTTCATGATCCTGCGTCCACAGCAAAAACGTGCCAAAGAACACAAAAAACTGATGGATTCTATTGGTAAAGGTGATGAAGTGCTAACCACGGGTGGTCTACTTGGTCGTGTAACTAAAGTTGCGGAAACGGGTTATATCGTAATCGCACTGAACGACACCACTGAAGTGATGATCAAACGTGACTTCGTTGCTGCCGTTTTACCGAAAGGTACAATGAAGGCTCTGTAATTTTCGATTTTCCCGAAGGGAATTGCCGTGTTAAACCGTTATCCTTTGTGGAAGTATCTGATGCTGATCGTTGTGATCTTCATCGGTCTGCTATACGCACTTCCCAACCTTTATGGTGAGGATCCGGCTGTTCAAATCACTGGTGCGCGAGGAATCGCCGCCAGTGAAACAACGCTGGTCCAAGTCCGTGACGTTTTAGAAAAAGACAACATAGCGAGCAAGTCTATTGCGCTGGAGAACGGTGCAATCCTGGCTCGCTTTAGAGATCCTGACGTCCAGTTGCGTGCCCGTGAGGCACTGATGGCTGCGATGGGTGACAAATACGTTATCGCGCTGAATCTGGCTCCGGCAACACCCTCTTGGCTTGCCAAGTTAGGTGCAGAGCCGATGAAGCTGGGTCTTGACCTGCGCGGCGGTGTGCACTTCCTGATGGAAGTGGATATGGATACTGCGCTGGGCAAACTGCAAGAGCAAACGATGGATACCTTGCGCACAGATCTGCGTGAGAAAAATATCCCGTATGCCACGGTGCGTAAGCTTGATAACTATGGTGTTGAAGTGCGTTTTCGCGACGATAAAACCCGCGATGATGCCGTCAGCTACCTCTCTTCTCGCCACCGTGATCTGGTCATTGGCTCCAATGGTAGCAATACCTTAAAGGCAGTGATGACTGATGACCGTCTGCGGGAAGCGCGTGAATATGCAGTTCAACAAAACATTACTATCCTGCGTAACCGGGTTAACCAGTTAGGTGTAGCCGAGCCGTTGGTTCAGCGCCAGGGATCGGATCGTATTGTGGTTGAATTACCGGGTATTCAGGATACCGCGCGTGCCAAAGAGATTCTTGGTGCGACGGCAACACTTGAATTCCGTCTGGTAAATAGCAATGTTGATGCCTCTGTTGCTGCCTCCGGTCGGGTACCGGGTGATTCAGAAGTCAAAAATACCCGTGAAGGTCGCCCGGTTGTCTTGTACAAGCGCGTTATCCTGACCGGTGACCATATTACTGACTCAACCTCCAGCACCGACGAATATAACCAAGCTCAGGTTAATATCTCGCTCGATAGCGCCGGTGGTTCTCTGATGTCTAATTTTACCAAAGACAACATCGGCAAGCCGATGGCGACTTTGTTCGTAGAATATAAAGACAGCGGCAAAAAAGATGCTAATGGCCGAGCGATTCTGGTTAAGCAGGAAGAAGTTATCAACGTAGCGACTATTCAGTCACGCTTGGGTAACAGCTTCCGTATTACTGGCATTGATAACCCGGCTGAAGCTCGTCAGCTTTCCCTGTTGCTGCGTGCTGGTGCTCTGATTGCACCTATCCAGATTGTGGAAGAGCGTACTATCGGGCCAACTTTGGGGTCACAGAACATCACCCAAGGTCTGGAAGCTTGCTTGTGGGGCCTGGCGGTATCTATCCTGTTTATGGTGATTTACTACCGTAAATTTGGTGTGATTGCCAGTACGGCGCTATTGGCTAACCTGGTGTTGATCGTGGGTGTGATGTCCTTGTTACCGGGGGCGACATTAACCATGCCGGGTATTGCCGGGATCGTATTGACATTGGCGGTAGCAGTTGATGCTAACGTACTGATTAATGAGCGAATAAAAGAAGAGTTCAGGAACGGGCGGACGATCCAGCAAGCGATTCATGAAGGGTACAAAGGTGCCTTCTCAAGTATCGTCGATGCGAACGTAACGACGCTTATCACGGCAATTATTCTTTATGCTGTGGGTACCGGTTCGATTAAAGGCTTTGCCATTACAACGGCAATCGGTGTTATAACGTCAATGTTCACCGCTATAGTCGGTACTCGTGCCATCGTCAACCTGCTTTACGGCGGCAAGCGCATTAACAAGCTGTCTATTTGAGGAGTACGTTGTGGCACAGGATTATACTGTTGAACAACTGAACTATGGCCGTAAAGTCTATGACTTTATGCGCTGGGATTACGTCGCTTTCGGCGTCTCGTTGTTGCTGTTGGTGGCATCGATTGTGGTGATGTCCACTAAAGGGTTCAACTGGGGTCTGGATTTCACCGGTGGTACGGTGATTGAAATTAACCTGGAAAAACCTGCGGATCTGGATCAACTGCGTGACACGTTGGAAAAAGCGGGCTTTGAATCGCCAATTCTGCAAAACTTTGGTAGCACCCGTGATGTGATGGTACGTATGCCACCCGCCACCGGAACTGCCGGGCAGGAATTGGGCAACAAAGTCATCTCTGTTATTAATGAGTCAGTTGATAAGAATGCTTCGGTAAAACGTATCGAATTCGTCGGGCCAAGTGTGGGCAGCGATTTAGCCCAGGCAGGCGGCATGGCGTTGATAGTCGCGTTACTGTGTATTCTAGTTTACGTTGGTTTCCGTTTTGAATGGCGTCTGGCGCTGGGGGCGGTTATCGCTTTGGCCCATGACGTGGTCATTACCATGGGGATCTTGTCGTTATTCCAGATTGAGATCGACCTGACCATCATTGCTTCATTGATGTCGGTTATTGGTTACTCACTAAACGACAGTATCGTGGTATCGGACCGTATTCGTGAGAATTTCCGCAAAATCCGTCGCGGTACGCCTTATGAAATCATGAACGTGTCTCTGACCCAGACCTTAAGTCGTACTATTATGACCTCTGCAACTACGCTGATGGTGGTATTGATGCTGTTCATCTTCGGTGGTGCGATGCTGCAAGGCTTCTCACTGACGATGTTGATCGGTGTTTCCATCGGTACCGTTTCATCCATCTACGTTGCGTCCGCGCTGGCGTTGAAACTGGGTATGAAACGTGAACACATGTTGCAGCAGAAAGTTGAGAAAGAAGGCGCAGACCAACCTTCAATCCTGCCTTAAGTTGTAAGTGGTAGTACGAAAAGAAAGCCCTGATACAATTAGTATCAGGGCTTTTTTATTCGTGTATTAACCTAATGCTTCCGCCCCATTTATTTGCAGTGTAAATATTATCGCGTTATCTTTATTTTATTGAGTAATTTGTTTTCTCTATGAATATTTATTTAATTTTTATCCATGGTTTAATTGAGTAAGAGTAAAAAATCATTAATTTTATTTTTATAAAAACTATATAAGTAATTCGATAGTTAATTATTTTAATATTATTTATTATTCTAACTTGATTTATATGCTTAATGTAGTTGGATGATGTGAGTAAATTATCGGAGAATATATGAGTGATGTGAATTTTAACGGAGTTTACATAGCTAATGATATGATATATAAGTGTTTTGATGATATTCTACAAGGAAGCGATGATTGTGATTTTGTGTGTGGTGTTAAACGTGAGCTTAATGATATTTTTGAATCATTTAAGATTAAATATGATTTTAATCAAAAGTCAAAGTTTAATGAATTTGAGATCAATTTGGGTAAAAGTGATAATGAAATTGATCTTGTAACACTCATTAATAATTATATGGGGAGTGAGAATAAGCTTACGAGTAGAGTAAATGGTATTCATTATAATTTTATTAAAAGTATTAACTTGAATTTTAATCAATCAACACTTAGTAAAAAATATGAACTTACTTTAAATCATAACGGTCGTTATGATTTAATAAAAAAAGAGTCGCCAACCTCCGTGGTTAAAAGTGCCGGTTATAATGATTTTATTTCTTACCTAAATATATCAGTTGGAACTCCAAGTGAGCAGGTAATAAACGTAAAGTCTTTAAAAAATGAAAATGTGGGGTTTGAATATTGTCAGGGTGATGAAATAGTAGATATATGCAGTGCAAATTTCCCTAAGTGGAAGGATGTTATAATTACTCATGGAAGAGGTGGGTTGAGTAATAGTGAATGGAATGAAAATTATAATTCAATCAAATCGGAAAACTCTGGAAAAGGATGTAAGTTTTGGAATGAATATTATACGTTAACAATAACTAATACTACATTACCGCAAGCTTTAGAGAATGATTTAATTTATCTTAAAAATAGAATAATCCCAAGTATATCCGATATGATTAAAGTGGTAATGGATAAAGCATACCCCCCTTCAAAGGGATTATGGGGGCGATTAATTTATTTTATTGTTGCTCATTTATTTCCTTCACTATCTAAGGAAGTAAATGAGAAAATGATTAAGTCTAAAAGTGAACTTGAAGATTTTTATTTGTTACTATTGGGTGCAAAAAAAGAAGTGCAAGATGCAGAGCAAAATATAGACAAAGCCCCCTGTATTTATCACTTGGCCCTTCAGTTATTAAAACAATGCATACCTGCGCAATACCCTTTCGACCCTCTCAATATATTATCCCCAGATCGTAAAGTTTGGTTAGCACTGCAAAAGGAATGGCTAGAGCCGCTAAAGCCACCAAACCAGAACCCGCTCAATAGTTGAATAAAGATAAACTGCCGTTTCCGCACTTTGTTGTCGTGGCAGTTCGCGGTAAACTGGGGCTAAGTTTTGGCTCACTCATCAGGAAGCACTATGCATTGCCCGTTTTGTGCCGCTGTGGATACTAAAGTCATTGACTCCCGTCTGGTGAGCGATGGTTCGCAAGTGCGCCGTCGCCGCCAGTGTTTAGATTGTAATGAACGTTTTACCACTTTTGAAGTGGCTGAGCTGGTGCTACCGCGCGTGGTTAAAAGTGATGATGTGCGCGAACCCTTCAACGAAGATAAATTACGGCGTGGCATGCTGAAAGCATTAGAAAAGCGTCCGGTTAGCTCTGATGATGTCGAAACAGCAATAAGCCATATCAAATCCCAATTGCGCGCCACGGGCGAGCGGGAAGTTCCGACGAAAATGGTGGGTAACCTGGTGATGGAAGCCCTCAAACGGCTCGATAAAGTGGCCTATATTCGCTTCGCCTCGGTCTATCGTAGCTTTGAAGATATTCGTGAATTCGGTGAAGAAATTGCCCGTTTGCAGGATTAATTCGCGTCAAATGGTTATTTAGCGAGGGTCGCGTAGCCATAAAGCGGCGCAATAAACGGAAGGAAAGCCATGCAGACTGATGAGTTCTATATGGCCCGCGCTTTTGAACTCGCGCGGTTAGGGCGGTTTACTACCTCGCCAAACCCAAATGTTGGGTGTGTGTTGGTGCGTGATGGTGAAATTGTCGGCGAAGGGTATCATCTGCGTGCCGGAGAGCCACACGCCGAAGTACATGCATTACACATGGCGGGTGAAAAAGCGTGCGGTGCAACGGCTTATGTCACCCTTGAGCCTTGTAGTCACCACGGGCGCACGCCGCCTTGTGCGGATGCACTGGTGGCCGCTGGTGTAACCCGAGTCGTGGCGGCAATGCAGGACCCCAATCCGCAAGTTGCCGGGCGCGGGTTATATAAATTGAAACAGGCCGGGGTTGCAGTCGACCACGGTTTGATGTTGGCGGAAGCTGAAGCCGTGAATCTTGGTTTCCTAAAGCGGATGCGTACCGGTTTTCCTTATTTGCAATTGAAAATGGCGGCATCATTAGATGGACGTACCGCGATGGCCTCGGGTGAAAGCCAGTGGATTACGTCGCCACAGGCACGCCAGGATGTGCAGCGTTTTCGAGCTGAGAGTTCGGCGATTCTCAGTACCAGTGCCACCGTAATAGCGGATGACCCTTCGCTCACGGTGCGCTGGTCGGAGTTAGATGCCCAAACGCAAGCCTTGTATCCCCAAGATTCGCTGCGCCCACCGGTTCGGATTATATTGGATAGCCATAACCGTGTAACGCCTGAACACCAAGTGACACAACAAAATGGCCCATGCTGGCTGGCGCGCGTTGAGGCGGATCAGCAGCCATGGCCAGATAATGTCGAGCAGTTATTGTTACCTCGCCATGGTAATGGTGTGGATTTGGTATTATTGATGATGCAACTTGGCAAGCGGCAAATTAACTCAGTGTGGGTTGAAGCTGGGCCACAATTGGCAGGCGCACTATTACAGGCCGGTGTGGTTGATGAGTTAATTCTGTATATCGCGCCAAAACTGTTGGGTAGCGATGCCCGCGGATTGTGCCAGTTGGCTGGATTAACGCATTTAGCACAAGCCCCTGAATTTGTCTTCAGTGATGTACGTCAGGTGGGGCCAGACTTACGTTTGCGTTTGAAACCGAAGTATTAATTGAATTTTCTGGCAGAATTTCCCGAAGCTCAATCATCGTCTTGCCAAGCGTTTTGTAAATGCGCAGGGGCGGGGCGTGAAAGAATATGATAGAATCCGCCCCCCTGCGGGGTATGAACCCATATTGAGGAAAGCTATGAACGTTATCGAAGGTGTTGTTGCTACTCCTAATGCCCGCGTGGCGATTGCAATTGCGCGTTTTAACAACTTTATCAACGACAGTCTGCTGGAAGGTGCAATTGATGCCCTGAAGCGCATTGGTCAGGTAGCTGATGACAACATTACTGTTGTTTGGGTACCGGGTGCCTATGAGTTGCCGCTGGTTGCCAATGTATTAGCAAAAACAAATCGTTACGATGCGGTAATTGCGCTGGGTACGGTTATCCGTGGGGGAACTGCGCACTTTGAATATGTTGCTGGTGAAGCGAGTTCTGGCTTGGCAAGTGTCGCCATGAATAGCGATATTCCAGTCGCTTTCGGTGTGCTGACCACAGAAAGTATTGAGCAGGCAATTGAGCGTGCTGGTACTAAAGCGGGTAATAAAGGTGCAGAAGCTGCCCTGACCGCACTTGAAATGATTAATGTAATCAAAGCTATTAAAGGCTGAATTTAGTTAAGGGGAATTCCGTGAAACCTGCTGCTCGTCGCCGCGCTCGTGAGTGCGCTGTTCAAGCGCTTTACTCTTGGCAGTTGTCTAAAAACGACATCGCTGATGTTGAATTACAGTTCCTGTCGGAGCAGGATGTCAAAGATGTAGACATCTCCTATTTTCGCGAATTGCTGTCAGGGGTCGCAGTTAATGCCACATCTTTGGATGCGTTAATGACACCTTTTCTTTCCCGCCAGCTCGAGGAATTAGGTCAGGTTGAAAGAGCTATTCTGCGTATTGCACTGTTTGAACTGAGCAAACGTAATGATGTCCCTTATAAAGTGGCAATCAATGAAGCTATCGAACTGGCCAAAACTTTCGGTGCGGAAGATAGTCACAAGTTCGTAAATGGCGTGCTGGATAAAGTAGCTCCGACAGTACGTAAAAAGAAATAATATACCCAAAGTCATTGGCAGCGCTAACACCGCGTCAAGTGAAGAGGGATATGATTAAGGCCGGGAACCGGCCTTAATCATATATCGGTAAACACTCCTGGAATTGTATTATGGCATGTGGCGAATTTGACCTCATTGCCCGCTACTTTGACCGGTTTAGAAGTAATCGCCGGGATGTAGAGCTGGGTATTGGAGACGACTGCGCACTTCTCACAGTGGCAGAAAAACAGCTGTTGGCCATCAGTACGGATACACTGGTGTCGGGCGTTCATTTCCTACCGGATATCGATCCGGCCGATCTTGGTTACAAATCTTTAGCGGTAAACCTTAGCGATTTAGCTGCAATGGGTGCCGATCCTGCCTGGTTATCTCTTGCTCTAACCCTACCCAATGTAAATGAAGACTGGTTGCAGGCATTCAGTGATAGCTTATTTGATCAGCTTAACTATTACGGTATGCAACTGATTGGTGGTGATACGACTCGTGGGCCATTGAGTCTAACGCTGACCATTCAAGGGTTGGTACCGGAAGGGCGGGCATTGACCCGAGCTGGTGCGCGAATTGGTGACTGGATTTATGTTACCGGTACGTTGGGTGACAGTGCCGCAGGACTGGCGATTTTGCAAAATGCGTTGCGAGTTGATAACGAAGCCGATAGGTCTGCATTAATTCACCGTCATTTGCGGCCACAGCCACGCGTGCTGCAAGGGCAGGCATTGCGCGACCTTGCCAGCTCTGCCATTGATATCTCCGATGGGTTGATTTCTGATCTGCAACATATCCTGAAAGCGAGCAATTGTGGGGCGCGTATTGAGTTGGATGCATTGCCTTACTCTGATGCGCTAACACGTCAGGTTGACGCTGAACAGGCTCTACGCTGGGCGTTGAGTGGTGGTGAAGATTATGAGTTGTGCTTTACCGTACCTGAGATAAACCGTGGTGCACTGGATGTCGCGCTCAGTAATACCGGCGCAGGCTATACTTGTATTGGGCAGGTAGGCCCGCAATCGGAAGGTGTTAAATTCTTCCGTGAAGGTAAGGCAGTACAACTGGATTTTCGTGGTTTTGATCACTTCTCAACAGGTAAATCCCATGGATGAAGCCAAACGCCGTTTGCGGTTAACCAATCCTTGGCATTTGCTGGCCACCGGCTTTGGTAGTGGTTTATCACCATGGGCACCCGGTACCATGGGGTCAATTGCGGCAATCCCATTCTGGCTGCTATTGATCCAGCTCCCATGGCAGCTTTATTCTTTGGCTGTGATGTTCAGCATCTGCATTGGTGTCTACATTTGTCATCGTACCGCCAAAGATATGCAGGTTCATGACCATGGCAGTATCGTTTGGGATGAATTTGTCGGCATGTGGATAACCCTGATGGCATTGCCCGTCAATCATTGGCAATGGGTCGCTGCGGGTTTTGTCGCGTTCCGAGTTTTTGATATCTGGAAGCCTTGGCCGATTCGCTGGTTTGATCGCAATGTCCATGGTGGCATGGGGATCATGATCGATGACATTATTGCCGGGGTGATTGCGGCTGCTATTATTTTTGTCGTGGGGCATTACTGGCCAGCAGATCTGTTCTACTGATACCCGTCATCTTTCAAGTTGCAGGTGTGTTGGCTGCATTCGCTTACCCGAATCACTGACTCATGTCAGCTCATCGGGATGCACTTACTTGCCGCCTTCCTGCACCTTGAAATCTATAGGGTATATGTGTGGCCATCTTTCAAGTTGCAGGTGAAATTCGAACCAAGGGAAACACTCCGTTCGGGTCGTAGTGGCGCGAGCCACCGGAGTGGCTGTAGGAGTGGTCGGCCTTGGCTCAATCTGCGTAAATTAAGTTGTTATCACGCCAGCCACGTTTCAATCTGGCGTTGTATACCCGCAGCATCTAACCCAAACTCAGCGCGCATTTCCTCTTGTTCACCTTGTGGCACAAAGCTGTCCGATAAACCGAGATTCAGTACCGACACTAATTGCCGTTTCGCCATCAGCAATTCATTCACACCACTACCCGCACCACCCATGATGGCGTTCTCTTCCACGGTGACTAATACCTCATGGCTGGCAGCCATTTCCAGTACCAACGCCTCATCCAATGGCTTTACAAAACGCATATCCACCAAGGTGGCATTGAGGTTATCGGCCACGAGCTGTGTCTGAGCCAGTAAAGTACCAAAGCACAATATGGCAATCTTTTCACCTTCACGACGCACAATACCTTTACCTATCGGCATGATCTCTAACGGTTTCAGGTCGGTACCGGTGCCGTTGCCGCGTGGGTAACGTACCGCCGCAGGGCCGTTGTGGTGATAACCGGTGTGAAGCATCTGACGGCACTCGTTTTCATCGCTTGGGGTCATGATGATCATATTTGGAATGCAGCGCATGAATGAGAGGTCAAACGCACCCTGATGGGTTTGGCCATCCGCGCCCACCAGGCCACCACGGTCAATAGCAAATAGAACGGGCAGGTTTTGGATGGCAACATCGTGAATCAGTTGGTCATATGCTCGTTGCAGGAAGGTGGAGTAGATAGCCACAATCGGTTTGTAGCCCCCAATGGCTAACCCTGCGGCAAAGGTCACTGCATGTTGCTCAGCGATAGCCACATCGAAATATTGCTGGGGGTATTCACGAGAGAAACGCACCATCCCAGAGCCTTCGCGCATAGCAGGGGTGACGGCCATTAACTGGCTGTCTTTGGCGGCGGTTTCACATAACCATTCACCAAAAATCTTGGAGTAAGTCGGCAGGCTACCCTGGCTTTTCGGCAAAGTACCGGAGGCGGGATCAAACTTCGGCACAGCATGCCAGCCAATCGGATCTTTCTCAGCCGGTGCGTAGCCTTTGCCCTTTTTAGTCATGATGTGCAGCAGCTGCGGGCCTTTCAGGTCACGCATGTTTTTCAACGTTTGTGCCAATGCTTGTACATCGTGCCCATCAACCGGGCCAATATAATTAAAGCCTAACTCTTCGAATAAGGTACTTGGCACCACCATCCCTTTTAGGTGCTCTTCAGTCCGTTTCAACAGGTCTTTAATCGGTGGTAAGCCAGAAAATGCCTTTTTGCCACCTTCACGCAGGCTGGCATAGAGCTTACCCGATAATAACTGAGCCAGATGATTGTTCAAACCACCGACATTTTCTGAGATAGACATTTCGTTATCGTTGAGGATAACCAGCATGTCTGAGTGAATATCACCGGCATGATTCATTGCTTCGAAAGCCATACCCGCCGTAATAGCACCGTCACCGATAACACAAACAGTCCGCCGCCCTTTACCTTCCCGTTCAGCTGCGACAGCCATCCCCAGGCCTGCACTGATTGAAGTTGAGGAATGGCCAACCGAGAGCACATCATATTCACTTTCACCACGCCAAGGGAAAGGATGTAAACCATCTTTCTGGCGAATAGTACCGATCTGTTCGCGACGACCGGTTAATATTTTGTGAGGATAAGCTTGATGGCCTACGTCCCACACCAGATGGTCGAAAGGTGTGTTGTAGACGTAATGCAACGCGACAGTTAGCTCGACTACGCCCAGCCCGGAAGCAAAGTGCCCACTGGAGCGACTGACGGACGCGAGCAAATACTGGCGTAGTTCATCACATAACTTCGGCAGGCTTTCTTTGGGCAACATGCGCAGTTCTTCAGGATTTTCTGCAAGTGCCAATGTCGGGTATTTGGCTATATCAAGGCTCATTCGATGCTCATATCAAAAGTGGGTGCATACCCTTAGAATCTGTTGCAGCAGGAGGGTTCGCTTTACCTGACTGCAACGCTAAGTTCTTGGGGTATAACAGCGTTTATTAACGGTCAGTATATTTCTAATTATCACGCTCAATAATAAAACAGGCTAACGCCTGCAACGGCGCTATGTTATAGGATTGTTCTGACAAGGTATTCAGGGCGCTGAGCGCTTCCTGATACAGATCCATCGCTTTAGCTTTAGCGCAATCTAACCCCAGCAGTGCTGGATAAGTGCTTTTGCCGAGTTGTTGATCTGAACCCTGACGTTTACCAATTGTAGCTGTATCGCCAATAACGTCTAAGATATCGTCCTGAACCTGGAAGGCCAGACCAATGGCCTCACTGTACCTGTCAAGTAACGGTAACGCTTCGCGCCCTGGTGTGCCCGCAGCCAATGCACCGAGGCGAACCGCGGCACGGATCAATGCGCCGGTTTTGTGGCGGTGGATGCGTTCAAGCTCTTCCAGTGAAATCTGGCGCGCTTCGGCTTCCAGATCCAATGCCTGACCCCCACACATCCCCGCGACACCGCTGGCCTTAGCTAATTCGGCAATCATCGATAAGCGATCTTTATCTGCCACATCGGGCATCTGCGCTTCAGCCAGAATAGAGAACGCGAGCGTTTGCAGTGCGTCCCCCGCCAGAATGGCATTGGCCTCACCAAATTTCACATGGCAAGTCGGCTGCCCACGACGTAAATCATCGTCATCCATCGCCGGTAAATCATCATGAATCAATGAATAGGCATGGATACATTCAATTGCCGCCGCAGGAGCATCTAAATTAGTCAGCGACAGACCAAACATTTGGCCGGTGGCGTAAACCAGATAAGGGCGCAGCCGCTTACCGCCGAGCACGGCACCATAACGCATAGCGGCGACTAAGTCGCTGTCGCCAAAGGGTAGCGGAGCAATAAAATCAAGCAGCGCCTGATTGACCCGTTGCTGATGAGCTGCAAGTTGATGATGAAAATCAGCAGATGAGTGGGCGATAGACATAAGGCTATTCAGTATCCGGGGTGAAAGGTGCCAAGGGTGCATCTACATCATCACTGAGAAGAACTTGCACTCGCTGTTCCGCTTGTAACAAGGTTTGCTGCCCCTGGCGGGCCAGTTGCACACCCCGTTCGAATTCGTTTAACGCTTCTTCCAGCGCTAATTCACCGGACTCCAGGCGGGTCACAATCTGTTCCAGTTCACTGAGAGATGTCTCAAAACTGGTCACTTTGGTTTCTGGTGTTGCGGGTTTTTTCGCCATAGCTCTATTCGACTCGATATTTTTATGAAACGTAACATTAATGGTGCGTAACGCATTCCTGCTAATGAGGTTTTTTCTGAGAGTAACTCACCATACCAATTACATTCGGGCCAAAAAATTATTACCGGCTATTCTAGCGGATAATGAAGGGGAAATCGTGACGTTTAAGTCGGGTTTTTAGTACGCAGTGGCACGTCTAATAGTGATATACTCCTCGGCTTGCATGTTTTCGCTAAAGCCTTTGACTGTTGCTATCAATAGCAGCGCCATCACTCCATAACCAGACAACTAAAGACTGCCATGAAGTTTATCATTAAATTGTTCCCAGAAATCACCATCAAGAGTCAATCTGTGCGATTGCGCTTCATTAAGATCCTCACTACGAATATCCGCAATGTACTGAAAAACCTTGAGGACGATACCCTCGCGGTAGTCCGTCATTGGGATCATATTGAAATTCGTACCAAAGATGACAATCTTGGCCCGGTTATCTGTGATGCGTTGACCCGCGTGCCGGGGATTCACCATATTCTCGAAGTAGAAGATCGCAGCTACACCGATATGCACAATATTTTTGAGCAGACGCTGGAAGCCTATCGCGAGACACTGATCGGGAAAACTTTCTGTGTGCGGGTGAAGCGCCGCGGTAAGCATGAATTTTCGTCAGGTGATGTTGAACGCTATGTTGGCGGCGGTCTGAATCAGCATATTGAAAGTGCAAAAGTTAAACTGACCCATCCTCAGGTTACGGTTCATTTAGAAATTGATCAGGACAAACTGACACTGATCAAGGCGCGTCATGAAGGGTTGAGTGGCTTCCCGATCGGCACACAAGAAGATGTGTTATCGCTGATTTCAGGCGGTTTTGACTCGGGTGTGTCCAGCTATATGCTGATGCGTCGTGGTTGCCGCGTGCATTATTGCTTCTTCAATCTCGGCGGCTCGGCCCATGAAATTGGTGTCAAGCAAGTAGCTCATTATCTGTGGAACCGTTTTGGCAGCTCCCATCGGGTGCGTTTTGTTGCCATTGATTTTGAACCGGTTGTCGGCGAAATCCTCGAAAAAGTCGAAGATGGTCAGATGGGCGTGGTACTCAAGCGCATGATGGTGCGTGCGGCATCGCAGGTTGCAGAACGTTATGGTGTGCAGGCACTGGTTACCGGTGAAGCTCTGGGGCAAGTTTCCAGCCAAACATTAACCAATCTGCGGTTAATTGATAATGCTTCAGACACCCTGATTTTGCGCCCACTGATTTCCCATGATAAAGAGCACATCATTAATCTGGCGCGGCAAATAGGCACTGAAGATTTCGCAAAAACCATGCCGGAATATTGCGGCGTGATTTCGAAAAGCCCGACGGTGAAAGCGGTTAAAGCCAAGATTGAAGAAGAGGAGTCCCACTTTGATTTCTCTATTCTGGACCGGGTCGTCAGCGAAGCCAAAAACGTTGATATTCGTGAAATTGCCGAGCAAAGCCGTGAGCAGGTTGTTGAGGTTGAAACTGTTGCTGAACTGGCCGATACCGATGTGTTGCTGGATATTCGCGCACCGGATGAGCAGGACGAAAAGCCGCTTAACGTGGGCAGTGTAGAAGTTCACGCATTACCGTTCTATAAACTGAGTTCGCAATTCGCCAGTCTGGATCAGAGCAAGACTTATCTGCTGTATTGCGATCGCGGGGTGATGAGTCGTTTGCAGGCGCTTTACTTGCGTGAGCAGGGGTATACAAACGTAAAAGTGTACCGCCCTTAAATTATTATATTTAACGGCTACTGCGCTTTGCCATTCTGGACTTGCGCAGTGCTCGCTACGCCTCGTTGGGGATAGTTAACGGCTAGTTCAGGTAAGTAATTCGGGTGACAAATCTGCCCGGAGCAGATTTGAACGCTGCTTGCAGCGGCCTCGCAGAGGTGAGGCTCATGGACGGGCCGAGTAGTGCGCGTAGCTAACAACCCTGCGGCTTCAAGTCCGAAGGGTATAGTTATAAATACCTGGCGGTAGTACCAACTGCCAGGCGATTTCTTCGGCCTTTTCCCTGCCGAGCAGCAAAAATACGATCTTCAGTGCGAAATCGAGGGAAGTACCCGGCCCTTGGCTGGTGACCAAATTCACCCGCCGATCATAAACTACCCGCTGATCCATCCATTTAGTGGCATCGATTTTATCTTTCAGTGCTGGGAAGCCGGTCATATTGCCAACAGGGAACAAATTGTGATGCTCAAGTACCAAGGCGGGAGCAGCGCAAATGGCGGCCACCAGTCGTCCTTCATTATGGGTTTGACGCACAGTAGCAACCAGCAGTGGGCTATCGCGAAAACATTCCGCACCTTTTATGCCACCAGGCAGGACCACCACATCAAATTTCTGATCCGCCACATCCACTAAACGGGTATCTGCCAGCAAGCGGACACCGCGTGAACAGACAATTTCCAATGCTCCATCACTGGCGACACTGGCGGTTGTTACCTCGATACCGGCGCGCACCAGAACATCAATAGTGGTGACCGCCTCGGTCTCTTCGCTACCAGGAGCCAGGCAAACCAGCGCCGATACGCTCATACTCATTTTCCTTACGTTTTATTAAATCATATAAGTGGGCATTTTCCGGCAACGTCATACCGTGGTTGCGCGCACGCCGCAGTAAATAACCAGTAATGTAATCTATCTCGGTATGCCGCTGGCAGCGTAAATCCTGCAATAACGACGAGGTATTATCTGCGGTACTCTGGATAACATCGTTAACATAACTTAACAGGCTGCTGGTTGAGGTGTGGTAGCCCTCCATCTCCATCACACTGGCTACCTCGGCACATAAACTGCTAATCAGCTCCGGGTAGCGCTGCAAGTCACCATTGCGGCAGTTATACAGCCCTGTGAGCGGGTTAATTACACAGTTTACCGCCAGTTTTTGCCAACAAGCTGCTGATATATCGTTATGCCAAGCGACATCCGGCAGTGCCTGATGTAGTACATCGGCCAGATGGCTGATATCTATTGCCGTTGGCGAGGTTGGGCCAATATGTGTAATCCCACTGGCAACATGGACTATCGTGTTGCCGTCATGCCGGGCTGCATGAGTGGTTACACCATGCAGGAAGGTATACTCATGGCGCGGCAGTTCGTCCTCTGTGCCCATACCATTATGCAGCAGTAAAATTTTACACTCAGGGTTAAGCTTGGGTAATAGGGCGATGACAGCGCTGGATACTTGCCACGCCTTTAAGCACACCAGTAATAATTCACTTTTTGACAAGTGCTCTGGATCATTAGTCGGCAGGTTCTGGTTGAACGCCTCATTGCTTAACGTAATAACATTGACTGAACAAAAGGGCTGTGGCACACGGAGCCAGCCTTGTACATCATGGCCTTGCTGATACAGCGCTGATAGCCATAACTGCCCGAGAGCTCCGCAACCAAGCACAGTAATTTTCATTGAAACCCCCTTGGTGTAAGCGGAAAGCACACTGCATCGTTCTAAATGTTATGCTTTGATTATACCCTAAATAATTCGAGTTGCAGGAAGGCGGTAAGCGAGTGAACCCCCAAGAGCTTACATAAGTAAGTGACTGGGGTGATTGAGCGCGGCCAACGTACATGCAGCTTGAAGTATGACGGGGATATAGACTTTTTAGTCATTAAACGCAGGGCTAGCAACAAATCGGGTCCGCTAATAATGGCGGCTTCGTTGAGTAATTGTCTGCGGCATGGCTTTGTCTGCGTAGATAAAGCGGTTATTATGCTTGCCAGTCATCTTATCAGGAGGAGGGAATATGCCATCTTTCGACATCGTATCTGAAATTGATATGCAGGAAGTGCGTAACGCAGTTGAAAACGCCACCCGTGATCTGGCGAACCGTTGGGATTTTCGTAATGTTCCGGCGAGTTTTGAGCTAAATGAAAAGAACGAAAGTATCAAAGTCGTCAGTGAATCTGATTTTCAGGTTGAGCAGTTGTTGGATATCTTACGTGCTCAATTGAGCAAGCGTGGTATTGAAGGTGCTGCATTAGAAATCCCGGAAGAGATGGAGCGCAGTGGGAAAACCTACAGTGTGGACGCCAAGCTGAAACAAGGGATCGAAAGTGTCCAGGCTAAGAAGCTGGTTAAGCTGATTAAAGACAGCAAGCTGAAAGTTCAGGCACAAATTCAGGGCGAACAAGTCCGGGTAACAGGTAAGGCACGTGATGATTTACAGAGTGTCATGGCCTTGATTCGTGGTGCTGATCTGGGGCAGCCGTTCCAGTTCAATAACTTCCGCGACTGATATTGAGTTAACGAGCCAGGTACAAAGGTGTTGATAGCCTTTGTACCTTAGCGCTCTCTTATACCGCGTTAACTAACTGCTCTAACTGGTTGCGATTAGTCTGTTTGGTATCAACTTTGATATATGCACTGCGTTCGGCCATCACTACAACCGCTTCTGTCACCCCTGGTTGAGCCTTGAGCCGCTGTTCCAATGCTGAGTCTTTCACCGCCAATTCAGATAAGGTAATGCGCAGGCTACTGACATAGGGGGGTTCTTGCATAGTTGCACTGACTGCAAACCACACTAGCGCAATCACCGCACCGCCAGCAAACACCATACTTGCCCCTTCCATGCCAAATAGCCATCCCCCCAAGCTGCCGCCAATAGCCACGCCAATAAATTGACTGGTGGAATAGATCCCCATTGCCGTGCCTTTATACCCGGCTGGTGACTCTTTACTGATCAACGAGGGTAAAATAGCCTCCATCACATTGAACGCAATGAAGAATAATTGCACTCCAGCAATAATCACCCAGAGGTTGTGACCGGCAGACCACAGCACTACTTCGGCGGCAAACAGCACCGCAACGCAGCCCATAAAGACCTGTTTCATGCGGCGTTTGACTTCAGCATAAATAATGAACGGCACCACCGCTGCGAATGAAATCAGCATTGTCACCAGATACACTTTCCAGTGTTGAGCCGGGACTAAACCTGCGCTGGCCATAATCTGCGGTAATGCAACAAAGCTCGACATCAGCAAAATATGCAGGCACATAATGCCAAAATTGAGCTTAAGCAACCGGCTGTTACTTAACACCTTACTGACGCTACCTTTAACAATACTGGACTCGCGGTTAAGTACATGGTTATCAGCATCCGGCACCACAGCTAATGTAATGACAATACCTAATAGCGCCAGTATGGCGATAGCCCAGAACAGGGCATGCAGGCCAAAGGCATGGGTGACGATAGGCCCGAGCACCATGGCAATCGCAAAGGTAATACCAAAACTGACACCGATAAATGCCATGGCTTTGGTACGATTTTGTTCACGGGTCAAATCAGATAGCAGCGCCATGACGGCAGCGGCAATGGCACCGGAGCCTTGTAGCGCGCGGCCCAGAATAATGCCCCAAATAGAGTCACTCATGGCAGCAATCACACTACCAAGGGCAAAAATTAACAGGCCGCCCACGATCAGCGGTTTGCGGCCAATACGATCGGAAACTAATCCAAAGGGGATCTGAAAAATAGCTTGAGCCAGTCCGTAGATGCCAATGGCTATGCCGATTAGCGCTTCGCTGGCGCCAGACAGTGCCATACCATAGGTGGTGAGAACCGGCAAAACCATAAACATGCCCAGCATGCGCAGTGAGAAAACGCTGCCCAGCCCCCAGGTTGCCCGAAGCTCAAGCGGAGTCATTTTATTGTCGTTCATTACACCTCAAAAAACATTCTGCACGATATCGTCATCTTTCAAGGTGCCGGTGTGTTGGCCGCACTTTGAAATCTATAGGGTGTATTGTAATGATGTTAATAGGGGCCGGTAAATCTATTGATGTTTAGAATGTATTACAGGCGAGATTTTAGGTGAAAGCAGGGTAGGGCAGAAAGAGAAAGTGGCTGGCAGGAACAGGCCCATCAGCCACTCTATTTGTGTCTATCAATGTGGTAGGTGTTACCCGACGTAAGTCAGTAATCCAACCGAGGAAGGGACATTGAAATCGACTGACATCATGACGCTCAATGACGTAATAGCAATGATTGAGAAGACAAAAAGTTTTCTCGCCCATACGCTGTCATTGGTCGCTTTGTAGCCACGTAATGCCATACCCAGCCACCAGACACTGACCGCCGCTGCGACAACCAGATACTTATAACCGGCATAACCACTTAATGTCAGCATCAGGGTCGCAACCATAAACGCCAGAATATACAGGGTAATATGGTTTTTGGTGACCGATATGCCTTTTATTACCGGCAGAACCGGAATGTTGGCAGCCTGATAATCCTTAAAGCGGAAAATTGCTATGGCATAGGAGTGCGGCATCTGCCACAGACTGAAAATCAGCAGCAAAATCAATGCACCCATATCGAACTGGCCGGTGACCGCACAGTAACCAATTACTGGTGGTGCGGCTCCTGACAAGCTGCCGATCAATGTCCCGTAGACTGACTTGCGTTTCATGTAGAGGCTATAAACCCCGACATAGATAACGAAACCGATAATCGCCAGCATCATTGCTAATAGATTGGCGGCCACGTAGAGCAACAGCATGCCAACAATACCCAGTACGGACGCATAAATCAGGCTCACTTTCGGATCGATAAGCCCTTTGACCAGGACACGATTCTTCGTTCTCTCCATGATGCTATCGATATCACGGTCGATATAGTTGTTAAATACGCACCCGGAGGCAACAACTAACGAGACACCGATCAGGGTGGCGAGAAAAAGGGGGTAATCAATCACGCCTTTGGAAGCGAGGAGAAATCCCCCAACGACAGAAATTAAATTGCCGAAAATAATTCCTGGTTTAGTTACTTGCAGGTATTGCTTAATCATCACATGCAGCTCTTCAGTCAACCATCATATTGATGTTGAGGTTGTACATAATCCAGAGTGAGCCCACTACAACGATTGCGATAATCATAGCGGTGAACAGGAACGCCACCAGATTCCAACGTTCTTCAGACGATCCATTCATATGCAGGAAGTACACCAGATGCACAATAATCTGCACCACAGCTAAACCGACCACTGTGGCCAGAATAGTTGTATGAGAGGCGGTACCGCTCATCACCATAGCGAATGGAATAACTGTCAGAATCACCGATAGAATGAAGCCAATAAGATATGACTTCAAGCTACCGTGGCTGGCTCCACCGTGAGTCGTTGTTGGGTGACTAGATGTTGGATGACTCATTACATGACTCCTAACAGATAGACAACGGTGAATACGCAGATCCACACCACGTCCAGGAAGTGCCAGAACAAGCTCAGACACATCAGACGGGTGCGGTTGGTTTCATTCAATCCGCGTTTTGCTACTTGAATCATCATAATGATGATCCAGACCAGACCTGCGGTAACGTGAATACCGTGGGTGGCAACCAGTGCGAAGAAGCTAGACAGGAACGCACTGCGATCCGGGCCATAGCCTTCAGCAATCAGGTGATGGAATTCATAGATTTCCATTGCCACAAAGCCCAGACCGAACAAGAAGGTCAGACCCAACCAGGTGTTGACCTGGTTTTTATGGCCTTTGTTCATGCCCAGCATCGCAATGCCGTAAGTAATACTACTGAACAACAACAGGAAGGTTTCGACCAGAACAAAGTTCAAATCGAAGATATCCCGCCCTGAAGGACCGCCAGCGGTCCCGTTTACCAGCACTGCATAGGTTGCGAACAATGTCGCAAACAAAATACAGTCGCTCATCAGGTAGATCCAGAAGCCGAAGACTTTCGTCGCTCCCGCATCGTGATGCCCATGCTCTGCATGGGCGACGTTGTGGTTAGTCAGAGTTTCAGTTGACATGATTCACGCCTGCTTTGCTGATTTGTTCATGATGAAGATCCTCAATGCGCTCAACTTCTGCAACTGGCACATAGTAATCAACATCCTCGTCGAAGCTCTTCACAATCCAAGTAACAATCATGCCGACGAAGCCAATAATGGCCAGCCACCAGATGTACCAGATCATGGCAAAGCCGAAGATCAAGCTGAAGCCAGCAATAATCACACCTGCACCGGTATTCTTCGGCATGTGGATTTCTTCGTATTTCGCCGGACGTTTGTACGCTTCGCCTTTCTCTTTCATATCCCAGAACTCGTCACGGTCGACGACGTTAGGCACTACGGCGAAGTTATAGAACGGCGGTGGGGAAGAGGTAGACCACTCCAGCGTACGGCCACCCCATGGGTCACCGGTCAAGTCACGATTTTGTTCGCGGTCACGGATACTGACGAAGACCTGAATAACCTGACACAAAATACCGCAGGCAATCAGTACTGCACCACCAGCAGCCACCATCAACATCGCGTGGAATTCTGGATTGATATCTTGGCTCAGACGACGGGTCATACCCATAAAGCCCAGAACATACAGCGGCATAAAGGCTACGAAGAAACCGATTATCCAGAACCAGAAGGCACGGATACCCCATTTCTCATTAAGCGTAAAGCCAAAGGACTTAGGCCACCAGTAAGTCAGGCCAGCAAAGCAACCGAACACCACACCACCGATAATTACGTTATGGAAGTGGGCAATCAGGAACAGGCTGTTGTGCAGTACGAAGTTCGCACCTGGAACCGCCAGCAGAACCCCGGTCATCCCACCGATAGAGAAGGTGATGATGAAGCCAATGGTCCACAGCATTGCAGAGTGAAACTGAATACGGCCCTGATACATGGTGAACAACCAGTTGAAGATTTTCACCCCGGTTGGGATGGAAATGATCATCGTAGCTATACCGAAGAAGGCGTTAACGTTGGCACCGGATCCCATAGTAAAGAAGTGGTGTAGCCAAACGATAAATGACAATACGGTGATAGCGATGGTTGCCCAAACTAAAGAGGTGTAACCAAACAGACGTTTTTTAGAGAAGGTCGCAGTAACCTCGGAGAACACCCCGAACACCGGCAGGACCAAAATGTACACTTCTGGATGGCCCCAGGCCCAAATCAAGTTGATGTACATCATCATGTTGCCACCCATATCATTGGTAAAGAAATGGGTGCCAAGGTAACGGTCCAGAGTCAGTAACGCGACAGTTACGGTCAGGATCGGGAAGGAAACGATAATCAAAATGTTGGTGCAAAGTGCCGCCCATGTGAAGACAGGCATCTTCATCATCGACATGCCAGGTGCACGCATTTTCAAAATAGTGGCGAAGAAGTTAACACCGGTCAACAAAGTCCCCAGACCGGAGATTTGTAGACTCCATATCCAGTAATCTACCCCGACACCTGGGTTGTACTCTTTACCTGATAGTGGCGGATAGGCCAACCAACCGGTTCCCGCGAATTCACCGACCCCCAGAGAGATGTTAATTAACACCACCCCGACCACAAAGAACCAGAAGCTCAATGAGTTCAGGAACGGGAAGGCAACGTCACGAGCACCGATTTGTAGCGGTACGACCACGTTCATCAGACCCACAACAAAAGGCATCGCCATGAAGAAAATCATGATAACGCCGTGAGCGGTGAAGATCTGATCATAGTGATGAGGTGGCAGGAAGCCGGCCTCACCAGCGGAAGCAAGTGCTTGCTGGCTACGCATCATGATAGCGTCGGCAAAACCACGCAACAGCATGACCATGGCGACCAGGATATACATGATACCGATTTTTTTATGGTCAACCGAAGTCAGCCATTCGCTCCATAACCATTTCCATTTGCCGAAATAGGTCAGAGCAGCAACAAGAGCCAGCCCACCTAGGACAATTGCAGCAACGGTAACCATAATGATTGGTTCGTGTAGCGGAACCGCATCAAGTGTTAATTTTCCCAACATCGTTTTATTCCTCGGCTCCGGCGTGAGCGGCGTGTTCGCCCATATCCATGCCCTGGCTCATATCCATACCTGAATGGGTATCATCGCCTTTCTGGTGCATGTTCATATCGCCCATAAACTTGCCAATAATTCCTTTAAACAGCTCCGGTTTAACACTGGAGAAATACTCAACCGGGTTATTTTCGCTCGGTTCAGCCAGTTTATTGAAATCGTCAGTGGTATTCAGGGTGTTCGGCGATTTTTTCACCTGTGCGACCCACTGGTTGAACTCTTCCTGCGTCGGTGTTGCGATTGCAGTGAATTTCATACCAGAGAAGCCTTTGCCACTGAAGCTACTGGAAATACCATTATATTTACCAGGTTCGTTAGCAATCAGATGCAGTTTGGTTTGCATCCCGGCCATCGCATAAATCTGCCCGCCTAACTGAGGGATAAAGAACGAGTTCATTACTGAGTTAGAAGTGATTTTGAAATTCACCGGAACGTCAGTAGGGAAGGCCAGTTCATTAACTGTAGCAATACCTTGTTCTGGATAGATAAACAGCCATTTCCAGTCAAGGGAAACCACTTCAATAGTGATCGGTTCTTTACCAGCCACTACGATAGGTTTGAACGGGTCAAGTTCGTGGGAGGTTTTCCAGGTTATCGTCGCCAAAATAGCGATGATAATGATTGGAACAGCCCAGACAACAAGCTCAATTTTGTTGGAATGGGACCAGTTTGGGGTGTAGGTCGCACTTTTGTTGGACGCGCGGAACTTCCATGCAAAAGCAAACGCCATAAAAATAACCGGAACCACGACGATCAACATTAAACCGATAGCAGTAAGTATCAGTGTTTTTTGTTCGACTCCGATTGCGCCTTTGGGGTTCATCAATGCCATATCGCAACCACTGAGCATTACAGTGGCTGCAAATAAAGACAACATACCCATATTTTTAATGTATTTCTTAAGTCTCATCTAACGACCTCAATTACAAAAGGGCTCTATTGTCGTTTCATGTGTGCGGGCATTTTACGGGAAGGTTGCAAGACTGTAAACATGCTTAAGATTGTGTCAGCGGCTTGTTGACACTTTATGTTAAGGGGGTCACAGATGTTGCCTTGCGCGGTAATTTACTAATAGCAACAATATGTTGGCGGTAGGACATAGCTGCCAGACTGCGGATGTTAAGGAAAAACAACAGTAATTAGCCTTTTACTCATGGGAAATACTGATTTTAAATTCGTAGATAGACTTATTTTATGTAAATAATATGTGGTGTAAAAGTAAATTAAAATATATTCCGAGGTGATCTAAATAGCCACCTCGGAATCATTTAGCTAGAAATTATATTTAATAGAGTAAATGATGGCATCTTGTAAAAAGTCTTCCCCCAACTTGTTATAAGCATAGCGGTACTGAATACCGGTGGTAAATTGCTTAATCGGTGTCCACCACAGTGAAATGGCACCATTCACACCGTTACGGCCGCCATTGCCTGCTGCATAGCGTTCTGCACGGTTGAATTCAAGCTCGTTCCAGTTGGTAATACTGAATTTTTCATCAAACGCGGTGAAGTCATAACCTGCAACCCAACCCACCACATAACCGTTATTACCTGAATAATAGGTTTGATCAACATAATGTAATGCCACGAAAGGCTTCATCCACACGCCCGCTAGCGTTGCGTTATAGCCAATACCGTACAGGGTGTTCACTTCGTGGAAGTTACTGTAATCATTACCTTCAGCACTCGGTAGCGAGTAAGTACCATAGACGTGACCGTACAGATTGAAACCGGTATCACCTAAATAGTAGCGGCCAGTAGTTTTAAAGGTGTAGCGCTGATTATCGCCGGGTTGTGCTGTTTTTGAATTAAATGGGTTTTCTAGATCAAAGAAACCATAGACCTCCCCCCAGCTATAACCTGCACCCCCTTCTAACTCGATATAAGCGAAGTCATCTTTATGTGATGAACCCCCTGATTTATGCGTAGTGCTTCGGGTCCAGTCAAGATAGTTCATGCTGATATTACCAAAACCCCACTGGTATTCAGCTTGTGCAACTGGAGCCAAAGTGACTGTTGTCAGCGCGAGCGCACCGATAAGAATTTTACGCATAAATGCCTCTGTGTAGTTGAAAGATGTCAGGGGAAACAAAAGGACACAGTCCTTAACAAAAAGTGCGCTCATCATAGTCCCACAGCACGAAAGGATAAATAGTTGAAAGTGATGCGGATCTCATTTTGTGAATAGCAATGTGCAACTGTTACTTAAATATGTGACTCATATCAATAAGTGAGCAAGGAAGGATTCAGGTGGCTTATTTTACTGGCATAAAAAAGGCCGGTATAAGTACCGGCCTTTGTCATCTAATGCAGTTTATTAGGCTAATTTTTCGCGCCTGAGTGCCAGATAATCTAATATTCCACCCAGAAGCATCCCGACTACGCTGAGCTGAATGCCGCGTAACAACAACATATCAGCTACGTGTGGAGCGGCGGTCCAATCCAATGCGTTACTTATCAGTAAAATTAGCCATATAGCTAACAATATGCAGCCAACCGTCAACAAGCGTAGCGCCCAGCGATAAGCGGTTTTAAAAGCAGTTCGAGGCATAAATTCATCAGTTTTCTGGGTGTGTTCCAGCGTTTGGCGACAAATATACAGTAGGAATAGGCCTGGAATGGCTGCCGCAATAGAGAATAGATAGAACAATGGCCAGCCATGTGTTTCAACAAACCATCCAGCAATCGGGCCAACATAAACGCGCCCAACGGCGGACAGCGCCGATAACAGGGCAAATTGTGTCGCGGAGAATGACTTGTTACACAATGTCATCAGCAATGCGACAAAGGCCGCAGTTCCCATGCCACCACACAGATTCTCCAGGAAGATGGCACTGCCCATGGAGAAGATATTCTTGTCAGTGATGGATAACAGCCAATAACCCACATTCGAGATAGCTTGTAAAATACCGAATATCATCAACGCGCGGAACAAGCTCAGGCGTTGCATTAACAGGCCGCCATACAGTGCGCCAATAATTGTGGCAATCAGTCCTAATGATTTATTCACCAACCCGACTTCACCGGCATCAAACCCAACGCCACGGATCAGAAAAGTGGTACTCAAACTCGCGGCAAAGGCATCGCCCATTTTGTACAACACAATTAACAGCAGAATCAGCCATGCATTGTTGCGGCCAAAGAAATCACGCAATGGGGCGACGATCGCCTGTTCCAACGTTTTTGGTGGCGCGATACGGATATCAGGTTCAGGAGCTAATAAGGTAGCAAACACCCCAATTAACATTAACCCGGCCATTAACCAGTAAGTGGATTGCCAGCCAAGATAGCGATCCGCTATCCATAGCGCCAGCCCGCCAGACACCAGCATTGCGAGACGATAACCCAGTACAGAAACTGCGGCACCAGTACCGCGCTCTTCTGCGGTGAGCAAGTCGGTTTTATAGGCATCAAAAACAATATCTTGCGATGCCGAACAGAAGGCGACCAACACGGCGATTGCCGCCAACCACCATAAATGCTTCGCCGGCTCCATAAAGCCCATGGCAATAATCGCGGCGATTAATAACAGTTGGCTTATCACCAACCAACCGCGCCGACGGCCAAGAAACGAGGGAGTGTAGCGGTCCATCAAGGGGGACCAGAGGAACTTGAAGACGTAGGCCTGACCAACCAGAGAGAAGATACCAATGGTTTTCAGATCGACGTTCTCAACCGTCATCCATGCTTGCAGCGTACCACCGGTAAGGGCCAAGGGAAGGCCGGAAGCAAACCCCAACAACAGAAGAATAAGGGAGTTACGTTGGGTAAAAAGGTTTGAATAGCGATTGGGCATGTGAGACCTACATGCTCTGCCCCAAGGTCGGGGCAAAGCATTCTGTTAAGCAGTAATAATGATATTAAGCAAACAACCGATTAGCGGGCATTTTGTTTGATAAAGCCGCTGACGCTAGTATCTTGCGCCATATCTGCAATAACATCGCTCAACACCGTATTAACGGCATTGGTGATTTTTTCGTTAGTTGCAGTAAATGCGCCCTGAACGTTGTAGCTGGCACGGTAGTTTTTAACCTGTTTATTACCATTTTTTGCGGTCGCAGTAATGGAAATATCCGCTTTAGTGGTGATGTTGTAGCGCAGGTTACCTTCCTGTACATCGGCAAACAGTTGGTTTACTACAATCTGCAAATCAACTGGAGCATCGGTACCAATCATATAGCCACGAGCAGTCATCTGTTTTTCCAACACTTCCTGTAACAGGAAGCGCAGGTCACGGGATGGGGTTAATACCACCAGTTGGCCTTCACGATTTACTTTAGCCAGTGCAGCATCTTGACGCTGGTCTGCACCATTAATGCTGATAGTAATCCCCATCAGAGTTGGATCTTGTGGTGGTAATACCACCTTCGGGGTGACATTCAGAGTGTTGTTACTGGCAGCACAACCCGCCAGTATAAAAACAGCCAACAGCGGGAAAAGAATTTTCTTTAGCATGTTCACTTTCTCAATAGTTATGGAATTCTTTAATAATCAGAGCGGGATAGCTGCCATGTTATTTTGCGAATGTGCAGTCGCGCCATCATAGCACTGAGATTGGCTGGTGGAAGATCCTGATGTAGAGAAATTCAGCAAAAAAAGTGATTTTTCGCCCTGTGACCTTTCATTTCGCTTAAAGACCTTACAAGTAACCTTTTCCCCTGACTATCAGATTAGCCTTATACCTTAAATGAGCAGAGGGAGATATTCGGGATATTTTGTATCTGAAATGTTATAAAACAGCGAAAATCAACTAATATTGCAGTAGATAGTGGGCTTGCAATAGATAGGTATTGGGTTTGGAATAGATAGGTAGTAGGCAGCTTTCTGCCTCAGCGGTAAGGAGATTATGATGATTTTGATTCGGGAACAAATTGAAGAAAAACTAAAAGTGGCATTTGAACCGGATCATTTGGAGGTGATTAATGAAAGTTATCGCCACAATGTTCCAGCCGGTTCTGAAAGTCATTTTAAAATTGTGATCGTCAGCGATAAATTTCAAGATCAGCGCTTTCTCAGTCGCCATCGTGCGATTTATAGTGTGTTGGCTGATGAGCTGGCCGGCACTGTTCATGCATTGGCTTTACATACCTACACGCTGAAAGAGTGGGCGGGGTTACAAGACACGGTACCAACTTCTCCATCTTGTCGTGGCGCAGGTACATTGGCTTAAGTGACAGTATTAATCCAAAACAGGCTGGATAACAGTAGTAATTCCGGCCTGATTTAGGGTATTAGTAGGTGAGAATTTAGCAAGCGGCCTCAGGGCCGTTTGTGTTTCTGTATAGGCGACACATTTATTTCCTTAGTGCGCCACAGGAGTTTTAGCTGAGGGAACGATTCACGCGTGAATTTTACCGCGACAACATTCGCTTGCTTTCCTCGACTCATAACCTGTGCGCCGCTATAATGTCGCGTCTTATTTTTCCGGAATGGTTTCGGGACGCTTCTGACATCTGGGATACTCGGTTCTGTATAATGCGGCCGTCCCGGTTCTTAGAGGGTGTTTTCAGAGTTAGCATCATTTAATGGTGTTGCTTTGTTTGCAGCTTCTGGAGTTGACCGAGCACTGTGATTTTTTTGAGGTAACAAGATGCAAGTTTCTGTTGAAACCACTCAAGGCCTTGGCCGCCGTGTAACAATTACTGTTGCTGCTGACAGCATTGAGAAAGCAGTAAAAAGCGAATTAGTGAAAGCCGCTAAAAGTGTTCGTATCGACGGTTTCCGTAAAGGCCATGTGCCGATGAACATCGTTGAACAGCGTTACGGCGCATCTGTTCGCCAGGATGTTCTGGGTGACCTGATGCAACGTAATTTCGTTGATGCGATCATTAAAGAAAAAATCAACCCAGCTGGTGCACCAAACTATGTGCCTGGTGAATTCAAGCAGGGCGAAGATTTTACTTATTCCGTTGAGTTTGAAGTGTACCCAGAAGTTGAGTTGAAAGATCTGGAAAGCATTGAAGTAGAAAAGCCAGTTGTTGAAGTAAACGACGCTGACGTTGATACCATGCTGGAAACTCTGCGTAAGCAACAAGCTACCTGGAAAGAAACTGACGCTGCTGCGACTGCAGAAGATCGCGCAACTCTGGATTTCACCGGCTCTATCGACGGTGAAGAGTTTGAAGGTGGTAAAGCGTCTGATTTCGTACTGGCAATGGGCCAGGGTCGTATGATCCCAGGTTTCGAAGAAGGTGTTATCGGCCATAAAGCCGGTGAAGAATTCACCATCGACGTAAACTTCCCAGAAGATTACCACGCAGAAAACCTGAAAGGTAAATCAGCTAAATTTGACATCGTGTTGAAGAAAGTTGAAGTGCGTGAGCTGCCAGAACTGACTGAAGAATTCATCAAGCGTTTCGGCGTTGCTGATGGTTCAGTAGCAGGTCTGCGTGCTGAAGTGCGCAAAAACATGGAGCGTGAGCTGAAAGGCGCAGTGCGCAACCGTGTTAAAACTCAGGCAATTGACGGTCTGGTCAGCGCTAACGAAATTGACGTTCCCGCGGCACTGGTTGAAGGTGAAATCGACGTTCTGCGCCGTCAGGCTGCACAGCGTTTTGGTGGTAACGAGAAACAAGCTGCTGAACTGCCACGTGAATTGTTCGAAGAACAAGCTAAACGTCGCGTAGTTGTTGGTTTGTTGCTGGGCGAAGTTATCAGCCAGCACGAGCTGAAAGCGGATGAAGATCGCGTTAAAGCACTGATCGAAGAAATGGCATCTGCTTACGAAGATCCACAAGAAGTGATTGAGTTCTACAGCAAAAATAAAGAGCTGATGAACAATATGCGTAACGTTGCTCTGGAAGAACAAGCAGTAGAAACTCTGCTGGCTAAAGCCAAAGTAACTGAAAAACCAACTACCTTCAGTGAACTGATGAATCAGACCACTGCTGCGTAATGTTTTTTAGCGCATCAAGCTGGATGTAATATATCGCCAAAAAATTGGCGTTGCAGGTAGGTTGCAATTGAACAAATACCGATGAGCTAAAGCAGTAAAGTGATTCGGGTGAGTGTCGGTAGCTGGCACTCTGCAACTCCTGATACGAAGGGTATATCCGGTTTTTTGATTGATTAAGCCCGTAGCCTTTGGCTACGGGCTTTTCTTTTTGTAACAATAATCACTCAATAGTATGATTAATCTGGCATGTTTCGCCCTAATCTGCGCTATATTTGAAAAGTGAAATGCAATACTTAACAGATGAACAATCAATAGAGCGTCAGGATTACAGCAAAGATAATGAGCGTCCGCTTGGTTAAAAAAAAGTGCTCAGGGGCTTGAAAAAGACGATTAATCCCCCAATTAACCTAACAGACGTTCATATAAGATGTTGATGAAACACTGGCTGATTACCACCGTCGAATGTGTCTGGGTAACCAGACGGCTTGCACGCGACCTTGATGCATGAACATAGTCATCATTACTTATCTCAAGTAGAATCGGTTATGAATGGCGCCAAAGTAAATTCTATTAGGAGACGGTAATGTCATACAGTGGCGAACGAGATCAATTTGCACCTAACATGGCTCTGGTGCCAATGGTGGTTGAGCAGACTTCACGTGGGGAGCGTTCTTACGATATCTTCTCCCGTCTGTTAAAAGAGCGCATTATTTTCCTGACCGGTCAGGTTGAAGACCATATGGCCAACCTGATTACGGCACAGATGCTGTTTCTGGAAGCAGAAAATCCAGAAAAAGACATCTTTTTGTATATCAACTCACCAGGCGGGGTGATCACTGCTGGGATGTCAATTTATGACACCATGCAATTCATTAAACCTGATGTCAGCACTATCTGTATGGGCCAGGCATGTTCAATGGGTGCGTTCCTGTTGACTGCGGGTGCTAAGGGTAAACGTTTCTGCTTGCCGAATTCACGGGTAATGATTCACCAACCGTTGGGCGGTTTCCAGGGGCAGGCGACAGATATTGAAATTCATGCCAGAGAGATTTTAAAAGTGAAATCGCGCATGAATGAACTGATGGCACTTCACACGGGAAAATCTCTTGAAGAAATAGAGAGAGACACTGAACGTGACCGTTTCTTGTCGGCTGAAGAGGCTGTAGGATACGGATTAGTTGATTCCGTGTTCACCCGTCGTGACTAACGACTTATTTCTGTGAGCCGATATACTATAGTGTATGTAAATAGAACAAATCGTGTAATCGAACAGTTGTATTGCACATTGTTCACTAACTACCCGATATATCGGCTGTCCGCTGAAGGTTAGCGTGGCGTCCAGCAATAGCGAGAATAGTCTCCCTGCCACCATAGTTTCGGGTGTGGCAGATACTGAAGAAGAGGTTTACTGATGACAGATAAGCGCAAAGACGGTTCTGGAAAGCTGCTGTATTGCTCTTTCTGCGGCAAAAGCCAGCATGAAGTGCGTAAGCTAATTGCCGGGCCGTCAGTGTATATCTGCGATGAATGTGTCGATTTGTGTAACGACATTATTCGCGAAGAGATCAAAGAAGTTGCCCCGCATCGGGAGCGCAGTTCGCTGCCTACGCCGCACGAAATCCGCCACCACCTGGATGATTATGTCATCGGTCAGGAACCGGCGAAAAAAGTGTTGGCAGTTGCGGTATACAACCACTATAAGCGTTTGCGCAATGGTGATACCAGTAATGGCATCGAACTGGGCAAAAGTAATATTCTACTGATTGGCCCAACCGGTAGTGGTAAAACACTGTTGGCAGAGACATTGGCTCGTTTCCTGGATGTGCCGTTTACCATGGCAGATGCGACCACGCTAACTGAAGCAGGTTACGTGGGCGAAGATGTTGAAAACATCATTCAGAAGTTATTGCAGAAATGTGATTACGACGTGCAGAAAGCGCAACGTGGTATCGTCTATATCGATGAAATTGATAAAATTTCACGTAAGTCTGATAACCCGTCTATCACGCGTGACGTCTCGGGTGAAGGTGTGCAGCAGGCCCTGTTGAAATTGATTGAAGGGACGATTGCTGCCGTACCACCACAAGGTGGCCGTAAGCATCCGCAGCAGGAGTTTTTGCAGGTTGATACCTCTAAAATTCTGTTTATCTGTGGTGGTGCTTTCGCCGGCCTGGACAAAGTTATCGGGCAGCGCATTAACACCGGAACGGGTATCGGTTTCGGGGCTACGGTAAAAGGCAAGTCAGAAAAAGCAACCGAAGGCGAGTTGTTGAGTCAGGCTGAGCCAGAAGATTTAATTAAATTCGGCTTGATCCCTGAATTTATTGGCCGTTTACCGGTAGTTGCAACACTGAGTGAATTGAGTGAAGACGCGCTGATTCAGATCCTGAAAGAACCGAAAAACGCACTGACCAAACAGTATCAGGCGTTGTTCAATCTCGAAGGTGTGGAGCTTGAGTTCCGCGATGAGGCGTTGACCGCAATCGCCAAGAAAGCGATGGCACGTAAAACAGGTGCTCGTGGCCTGCGTTCTATCGTAGAGGGCGCATTGCTAGATACCATGTACGATTTACCGTCAATGGACAGTGTGGAGAAAGTGGTGGTAGATGAGTCAGTTATTGCTGGCCAATCTGCGCCGATGCTGATTTATGGCCAACCGGAAGCCCAAGCTTCTGGCGAATAATTAGCCAAATAATCCAGATGGTTAGTATGACAATGGGGGATTTTATCCCCCATTTCTTTTTCCTCGCATTGTAATCGTTGAATGTAAGACATTCGTCCCCATATACTCAATTACCTATTTAGTGAAACTCGTGATGACTCGTGTTTCACGAGATTCCCAGTAATCTGGCGGAAGCTAAACTAAGAGAGAGCTCTATGAACCCTGAGCGTTCCGAACGCATAGAAATCCCCGTATTGCCTCTGCGCGATGTGGTGGTTTATCCGCATATGGTGATCCCACTGTTTGTTGGCCGGGAAAAGTCGATTCGGTGCCTGGAAGCGGCAATGGACCATGATAAAAAAATCATGCTGGTTGCGCAGAAAGAAGCTTCGACTGATGAGCCTGGTATCAACGATCTGTTTTCAGTAGGCACTGTAGCCTCGATTTTACAAATGCTGAAGTTACCTGATGGCACGGTCAAAGTGCTGGTTGAAGGGCTACAGCGTGCGCGTATTACCACGCTTTCCGACAGCGGTGAGCATTTTGCTGCTCAGGCAGAATATCTTGAATCGCCAGTGATGGACGATCGTGAACAAGAAGTATTGGTTCGCACGGCGATTAATCAGTTTGAAGGCTATATCAAACTGAATAAAAAGATCCCACCAGAAGTGCTGGCTTCACTGCACAGCATTGATGATGCAGCACGTCTTGCGGATACTATCGCGGCACATATGCCGTTGAAGTTAAATGATAAACAGGCTGTTCTGGAGATGTTCGATGTTACCGAACGTCTGGAGTACCTGATGGCGATGATGGAATCAGAAATCGATCTGTTACAGGTTGAAAAACGGATTCGTAATCGCGTCAAAAAACAGATGGAAAAGAGCCAGCGCGAGTACTATCTGAACGAGCAAATGAAGGCCATTCAGAAAGAACTGGGCGAGATGGACGATACGCCTGATGAGCACGAAGCGCTGAAGCGTAAAATCGAAGCGGCCAAAATGCCGAAAGATGCACGTGAAAAAACCGAAGCTGAGCTGCAAAAACTGAAAATGATGTCACCGATGTCTGCGGAAGCAACCGTAGTACGTGGTTATATTGATTGGATGTTGCAGGTGCCTTGGAACAGCCGCAGTAAAGTTAAAAAAGACTTGGTAAAAGCGCAGGAAGTTCTGGATACCGATCACTACGGTTTGGAACGAGTTAAAGATCGTATTTTAGAATACCTCGCAGTACAGAGCCGTGTTAGCAAGATTAAAGGGCCAATCCTGTGCCTGGTAGGGCCTCCTGGGGTGGGGAAAACCTCTCTGGGGCAATCTATTGCTCGTGCTACTGGCCGCCAGTATGTCCGTATGGCGCTGGGAGGGGTGCGTGATGAAGCGGAAATCCGTGGTCATCGCCGCACCTATATCGGCTCTATGCCGGGTAAATTGATCCAGAAGATGGCGAAAGTTGGGGTGAAGAACCCACTCTTCCTGTTGGATGAGATTGATAAGATGGCATCCGATATGCGCGGTGATCCTGCGTCAGCACTGCTGGAGGTTTTGGACCCAGAACAAAACGTTGCATTCAACGATCACTATCTGGAAGTGGATTATGATCTGTCGGATGTCATGTTCGTTGCCACCTCCAACTCCATGAATATTCCAGCGCCGTTGCTGGATCGTATGGAAGTTATTCGCCTGTCCGGTTATACCGAAGATGAGAAACTCAATATTGCCAAGCAGCATCTGTTGCCGAAACAGTTTGAGCGCAACGCCATTAAGAAAGGCGAACTGACCATCGATGACAGTGCCATTATGAGCATTATCCGTTATTACACCCGTGAAGCTGGGGTGCGTAGTCTGGAGCGTGAAATCTCCAAACTGTGCCGTAAAGCAGTAAAAAATCTGCTGATGGATAAAACGGTTAAGCACATTGAAATCAACGGTGACAACCTGAAAGACTTCTTAGGTGTGCAGAAGGTCGATTATGGCCGAGCTGATACTGAGAATCGCGTAGGTCAAGTGACTGGGCTGGCATGGACGGAAGTGGGTGGTGACTTACTGACTATTGAGACTGCATGCGTTCCGGGCAAAGGCAAGCTGACTTACACCGGCTCGCTGGGTGAAGTGATGCAAGAATCAATTCAGGCGGCACTGACAGTGGTACGTGCGCGCGCAGATAAATTAGGTATTAACCCTGATTTCTACGAAAAACGCGATATCCATGTGCATGTGCCTGAAGGTGCGACGCCGAAAGATGGCCCGAGTGCAGGTATTGCTATGTGTACCGCGCTGGTTTCTTGTCTGACCGGTAACCCAGTGCGCGCGGATGTGGCGATGACCGGTGAAATCACCTTGCGTGGTTTAGTATTGCCAATCGGCGGTTTGAAAGAGAAATTGCTGGCAGCTCACCGTGGCGGGATCAAAATTGTGCTGATTCCCGAGGATAACAAACGTGATTTGGAAGAGATCCCAGACAATGTTATCGCTGATCTGGAGATTCATCCGGTTAAACTAATTGATGATGTTTTAGCCATCGCGTTGCAAAATCCAGCCTTCGGGGCACAGCCGGTAGCGTCAAAATAGTGACGGATCGCAAGAAGTATTGATAAAACTGATGCTGGTAAGTGAAATGCTACTTGCCAGCTATTTTTTGTGCCGCTAAGTTAGTTCGTCTGTCCGACAAAAGTTTATGCCTTTGGGCTGCTTGCCAAGGTTGGATAGGATTGATATAACAGCTGCGCTGTCGTGTTGTCCGTAGGGATTTTCGGCGCGACGATAGAATTCTAAAGGGGATGAAAGAGTGAATAAGTCACAACTGATCGACAAAATTGCCGCAGGTGCAGATATTTCCAAAGCGGCCGCTGGGCGCGCGTTAGATGCAATTATTGCTTCTGTTACTGAATCTTTGAAAGAAGGGGATGATGTAGCTCTGGTTGGTTTTGGTACTTTTGCAGTACGTGAGCGTTCTGCACGTACTGGCCGCAACCCTCAGACAGGCAAAGAAATCAGTATTCCTGCTGCTAAAGTACCAGGCTTCCGTGCCGGTAAAGGCTTGAAAGACGCAGTAAACTGATTGCCGCGTCAATTCTCATCTGCGCGTATACCCAAAGGAAATGAAGTAGCAGCCAGGTTGTAAGCGAACGAATACCGATGAGTCTGCTCAGGTCAGCGATTCGGGTTAGTGAAAGTAGCGGGCACCTGTGCAACTTCAAGTACCAAGGGTATATATTGTTTGTGTTAAACAATAACCTGACGCAGTTGAGCTGGTAAGGTAAGATACAAGGCGCATCGTTAATGATGCGCTTTTTTTTCGCTTAGGCAGTTGAACTGGCTGAGCGCTAAACGGGGGTAAAATGTTAGTCTGACGAGAGAATATCAGCGACCCGTTTAGAGCAAAAATAGGCAGTAACAAATAGAGTAAGCAGTTTAACGCGCAGCAGCACGAAGGGCTGTCGCAAGGAATGCTGGGTTTATTTAGACCTGCGCAACAGTTTTAATCCATATTACAGCGGAGTATTGTCACATTATGATGGACAATTTACGCGCGGCTGCTAATAACGTCGTGCTCAAAATCATTCTGGCCTTGATCATGTTGTCCTTTATCCTGACCGGGGTTGGCAGCTATCTGATTGGCGGTTCCAACGACTTCGCAGCCAAAGTTAATGGCCAAGAGATTAGTCGTGCTCAGTTAGAACAAGCTGTACAGAGTGAGCGTGGCCGCTTGCAGCAGCAATTAGGTGAACAATTCTCCGCACTGGCCGCCAATGAAGGCTACATGCTGCAATTACGCCAGCAGGTATTGGGGCAGTTGGTCAACAACATGTTGCTTGACCAGTACGCCAAAAAACTGGGCCTGACTGCTAGCGACGAACAAGTTAAAGATGCCATCCGCCAGGCACCTTATTTCCAGACCGATAATAAGTTCGATAACAACAAATATCTCGAACTGGTTAATCGGATGGGCTACACCCCTGATCAATTCGCGCAATTACAGCGTCAGCAGCTCATTAATCAACAATTGCTGCAAGCGTTTGGTGATACTGGCTTTGTTCTGCCTATCGAAGCACAGGCGATGTCAGAGCTGATTTTGCAGCAACGTGAAGTTCGTCTGGCGACAGTTGATCTCAAAGCCCTTCAGGCACAGCAGAAAGTCACTGATGAAGAGCTGCAAGCCTACTACGACCAGAACAAGAATAGCTTCATTGCACCGGAACAGATGAAAGTCAGTTTCATTACGATGGATGCTGCCGCGATGCAGGACAAAATCACGCTCACCGAGGAAGATATCGCGGCGTATTATGAACTGCATAAAAGCAGCTATACCCAGCCGGAACAACGCAACTACAGTGTGATTCAGTTTAAAACTGAAGCTGAAGCCAAAGCGGCGTTAGAGGAGCTGAAAAAAGGTGCTGATTTTGCTGCGATGGCAAAAGAGAAATCTACCGATATCATTTCCCGCAAAAATGGGGGGGAACTGGGGTGGTTGGAACCAGAAACTACGGCTGATGAACTGAAACAAGCGAATTTGACCGAGAAGGGCCAACTGTCTGATGTGGTTAAATCTTCGGTGGGTTATCTGGTTGTTCGCTTAAATGACATCAAACCTGCCCTGGTTAAACCTTTGTCAGAAGTGCATGATGCACTGGCAAAACAAGTTAAGCAGGAAAAAGCTGTTGACGCTTACTACGCGTTACAGCAAAAGGTCAGTGAAGCCGCTACCAGTGATAACGAATCTCTAGCCTCAGCGGAAGAAGCAGCAGGTGCTAAAGCTAAGCAAACTGGCTGGTTTACTCGCGACGCAGTACCTGCTGAGGTTAACTTCAAACCGGTTGTACAGGCAATCTTTGACGGTGGCCTGGTCGGTGAAAATGGTGCGCCAGGTAGTAATTCAGATGTAATCACTGTTGACGGCGACCGTGCTTTTGTTATCCGCATTGATGCTCATAAACCTGAAGGTATTCAACCATTTGATCAAGTACGTGATCAGGTTGCTGAGTTGGTGAAACGTCAGAAAGCAGAACAATTGGCACGTGTTGATGGTGAGAAACTCCTGACTGCTCTGAAACAAGGTAAAGGCGAAGAGGCGATGAAAGCTGCTGGTATCAGCTTTGGCGAGAAGAAAACCTTGTCACGTGCACCAGACGATGATCAATTAGTGCAGACTATTTTTGCCTTGCCTCATCCGCAAAAAGATCAGTCGGTTTATGGCTTATCCCAGGATCGTCAAGACAACATCGTACTGATCGAACTGCTATCAGTAACGCCGGGTAAATTGCCGGAAGGCGAGATGAAGACCTTTAGCGCTAAAATGCTAGAAGGGTCAAGCGGTGTGACTTTTGATGCATTGATGGCAAATCTGCACAAACAGGCAACCATTAAGATGGGGCCAGCGGAGCAACAGCAGCCGCAATAAAACCATAATTGCCATGAGTCTCGCATACATCTGCAACTCGATGTAATAAAGAAAGGTCGCTTTGGCGACCTTTCGCATATCTGAAATCTACCCTTTGTGATGAATCGGAGGTTGCGGCAAGGTAGTCATGCTGTCAAACACAAGGAGGATACAGCATGAAATTCATAGGAAAATTATTTGTTATAACCGCATTGTTCGCAGGTCTGAATATCCAGCAGGTAGTTTTTGCCGCTCCCGTCAGCCCTACGAGTACGACTCAGAATAAAGACCTCAATTCGCAAAGCCATACTCCAATAAATAGCCAGCTAAAAGCAGGCTCTTCGCCTGCCAAAGTGGCGGATAAGACCAATGCAACGGCAACAACCACAGCTGGCAGCTCAACGGACAGTGCATATAGCCAAATCAATATTAATAGTGCTAATGCGGAACAGTTGGCCCAGTTCCTGAGCGGAATTGGCAGGAAGAAGGCAGAGGCTATCGTTAATTATCGCGAGCAGTTCGGCCCTTTTACTGATGTTGAGCAGTTACTCGAAGTTCCAGGTATCGGCCCCTCGTTTTTAGAGAGAAACAATACCAAGCTTAAAATGTAACTTTAGTTGGTGATGGGGATGTGCTGTGGTCAGACAGATATCAGTGACTATTTTCACCACAAATAATCCCCATCTTTTCATAATGTAAGTCGCAGTAGCAGAGGGAAACTGTGATTTCGCTCTAGATTATATCGTAAGCATGCGATGAAGTGATTTCCCTCTGCTAATCTTGCTGTGAGGTCGTACCAGTTGTGCGGGTATTCTCTTGCCAACTCTATTTTACTGCCGAAGGTACGTAATTTTTATTCACTGTCTGGAGAAGCTCGCTGTCATGCATACTCATATTAAAGTCCGGGGTTTTCATATTGATGTTTTCCAACATGTTAATAATGCCCGCTACTTAGAGTTTCTCGAAGAAGCGCGTTGGGAATGGCTTGATGGGGAGCCAGCAGCGCAATGGATGGCTGAAAACCAAATCGCTTTTATCGTGGTTAATATCAATATCAACTACCGTCGGCCTGCAGTATTGGGGGATCTGCTACGAATCGATAGCCAGTTATTAAAGCTAAACGGTAAAAGTGGTGTGATGAAACAGACTGTCACGCTAGAGCCTGAATCTATTCCGGTGGCAGATGCAGAACTAACGTTTGTCTGTATCGATCTGCGTAGTCAGAGAGCATTGCCCATTGAGGGAGAACTAAGGGAAAAACTGGACGAGTTTGTCAATCGAGGTATTACAGGATAACTCGGCTTTGTTGCCGGGGAGGGATATTTTCCCTGAATATCTGGTTAAATGTGCAATGGCCGCGATATACCTCGCTCTGATGAGCGAGGTCACGATTAGAACAAGGCAATGGGTCGATTACAGTGGCTATCTGAGTGAACAATAATCAAGCTAGCCCGGTTTTTTGTTTCAAGCTCAATAATACTTTTGGCTTATTAGCAAGATAGAACGCCAGCCCTTTGGCTCGTAAATGGCAGGCAGCACATTGGCCGCAACCATCGCCTTGAATCCCATTGTAGCAAGTAAGTGTCTCGTGGCGGACCAGCTCGAGTTGCTGATAATAATCAGCTAGTGCCCAGGTTTCTGCTTTATCCAGCCACATTAAAGGGGTAATGAAAGCGATATCTCGGCCAATACCCAAATCGATTGCATGGTTGAGTGCCTTCACGAACTCATCCCGGCAATCAGGGTAGCCGGAGAAGTCAGTCTCACAAACCCCTGTGATAACCGTCGGAGCTTGCACTTGATAAGCATAAATTGCGGCTAAGGTCAGGAATAGAATATTGCGACCAGGGACAAACGTACTGGGAACCGTATCGGCATCCTCTTCATCAAAAGAGGGGATAGGGATACTGTCTCGGGTCAGACTGCTCACCGCTAACTCATTGAGCATGCCAACATCTAGCACTTTGTGTGCTTTAGCACCAAGCTGCGTGGCAAGCGCGCGAGCAACATCAATTTCTGCGCGGTGGCGCTGTCCGTAATCGAATGTAATGCAGTGGACTTCATCATATTGCTGTAATGCTTGAATTAAACAGGTAGTGGAATCTTGCCCACCACTAAATACAACGACAGCGCGTTTCATACTGTGACCTCGTACGGCTGTGAGCCTCGAAAGAGCCAACCCACAGCAAAATAAAGAATTGGCGGTATGTTACTCAGTTCACGGACGAAAGGGTAGCAACCTGCATTTGGCAATCAGGTAGTCGCCGGTGGGAGCCATGCCTGATTGAAATCAAACCAACCATATGCGGTTAGGGTAACACCGTTAATCCGTGGCGGAGCATTGACCTGATACTGATAATTGAATAGTGGGAGAATCAGCCCTGCCAGCATCAGACCATTATAATATTCACGCAATTGGCGGAAACGCTCAGCCGCAAGTTCAGTTTGCTGAATCTGTATCAGTGTTTGTTGCTGTAGTTCTAATTGAGCAGGGGAGAGTATACCGCGCCACAGCGGATCAAGTTGGAGCCAGCTTTCCATCGCCGCTTCAGGAGATTCACCAACTAAGTGGTCCGCTAATAATAAGTCTGCCTCTTCAATTTGATGAGTATCTTTCCACTGCTTATCACGACTGGCGCGGATTTCTAATGTGCAACCATGGGTTGCCAATACCGCTTTTAGTTGTTCGGCAACACTCTCAAGTTCCATTGGAGGTTGATAGGTCAGTATCAGATGGGCAGGCAATGGCGGGTTTTCATCGGCGCTAAACCGGGGGATAGGCCAGCCGGGTAGCATTTCATGACTAGGCGTTATCACACCACGCCGAATGGATAACTCTTCTAAGATGCCGGAAGTTTGCACTAGCATCAGCAATTTGGCTATTTGCTGGGGAGTAATATTATTGAGGTGCCGATTGATGGCCAGATAGCAAAATCCAAGGCTCATACTGCGCTGAACAGGGCGGGCTAAAGGGAAATCCTCCTCCTGTCCAATGGTTATACGTACCGGGTGTTGGCAACTCCCATCCGCTGACTGTACGACAAGGCTTGGAGTTATCCAGTATTCAATGAATTCCAGATAAGGATGTTGCAAATGGTAAAATTCGTGCTGCTCCAACCGGACCAGATGTGGGTTAAAGGTCGCTAACTTAAATGGGCCAGCCCCCAGAAGTGAGGCGTCGGGATGAAACAGTTTACACGGTAAATCTGCCAGCCGATGTGCCAGCCAGTAATCAGGATGCAGCAGCGTAAATTTCAGGCATAAAGCATGGGGCAGGGTAATCGTTGCAATATTGGCAAAACTCGGTTGGCTGCGTGGATTTGCCCGCAGCAGTGCCAGCGTTTGCAACAACTGCTCGCTGCGGATATGTTCCCCATTATGCCAACGTAATTGACTGCGTAAGAAGAATTGCCAGGTTAAACCATCATCGCTGACTTGCCAGTGATGGGCCAGATCCGGTTTTGGCAGTGGGTCTCCGGTGTTAAATCGGGTCAGGCCAGCATGTAAAGTATAAATCAGATGCTGCTCTGCCCGGCCACTGACGGTCATTGGATTTAACGGTTCAAGCTCCCGATAATAAGGGATTCGCAGTATTGGGCTATCGGCTTGCCATTGTCCCCCCATGTGAGGGTTTAGTAACGCTTGAAGGCGTTCAGGTTCCAGTTGGGCGAGTGCGAGAGCAGCTTGATGGTCACCTTGCTCAAGGAACAATTGCAGGTAGGTTGCGCGCAGCGCATCTGGTTTTTTCAGGCATTGTAGTTGCGCGCGTTTGCCGCGGCCAACTTGTGAATGCCAACTGAGCCAGTCATTCGCTTGTAGTTGTTGAATCAGAGTGCGGGCATGTCGCTCACTGCAAAATAGTAGGCCTGCCAGTTCACTGACGGTGGTAGCCGCCGGTTGATCGCCGAACTTTTGGTACAAGCGCTGATATTGGGTTAGTCGGTGAATAATGCGCATAATTAAGATGTTATCCCATTAAGGCTATTTTAGCTCTTGGACGAACTCATCAAATGCCTTTATTTTTAAATGACTTAGGGATCTGCACGGTTCATTCTCATGTGGCGATGAGTTACAACGTGATCTGGCACTCTCAGTGCTGTGCGTGTTCAAACTGATAGTATCCATTACGCCTATTCGGGCTGCTTATAAATCAGGAATAGTTTAATTTAATTGTTCACTATTAGTTCCGTAAATAGTACGTCATAATTTTATTCATACCACCAGTTTTGCTGTTATCGAGGTTTTAAATGTACCGTTTAGCCGCTTTTGATATGGATGGAACCTTACTGATGCGCGACCATAAAATTGGCGGCGCTACATTGAATGCGTTACACCAGTTGGTGGACAACGGGATGATCCTAACCTTTGCTACCGGTCGACATTATATTGATATGAAAGGGATTTTATCTCACTCAGGCATAAATGGTTATTTGATCACTGGCAATGGGACCCGAGTCTGTGATGTAGAGGGTGAAGCATTATACGGTATGGATTTGCCCGCAGAACTGGTGGAGTTTGTGTTACGAACTCCGTGGCAGACCCGTGCCAGCATCCATATTTTCCGTGATGATGGTTGGTTTACTGATTGTAATGACCCTGCGCTGCTGACTGCACATAAAACCAGTGGCTTCCAGTTTCAGCTCACGGCACTGAGCGCATTGCCTCTAACTGGTAATCATAAGATTTGCTTTATTGCCTCACATCAGGAATTGACCGAGCTTAAAACCCAGCTTGAGCAGCAGATGGGCGGCGAAGCCGATTTTTGTTTTTCAGCGGTTGATTGCCTTGAAGTGTTGCCTCGTGGATGCAACAAAGGGGCGGCTTTAGAGCGATTAAGCCATCATCTCAATTTAACACTGGCCGATTGTATGGCCTTTGGTGATGCGATGAATGATAAAGAGATGCTATCGCGGGTAGGTCTTGGCTTAGTGATGGGAAACGCATTACCGCAATTGAAGCAAGAGTTACCTCAGTTACAGGTTATTGGGCGCTGTGAACAACAAGGCGTCGCTCACTATTTGCAACATTGGCTAAGTTCACCACACCTCACCTATTCCCCCGAATTCTGAGGTTTATCTCCTTGGTACTTAGAGTTGTAGCAGTGTTAACGGGCTTACTCACCCGAATCACTGATGGTGTCAGCTCAGCGGATCACTCGCTTGCTGCCTAACTGCACCTTTTGATGACTTGAGGATAGCTATTAGCCAGCCGGATAATCATCCGGTTTTTTTCTGCCAAAATTCGGTTTTCCTCGGTCATCCAAGAGGGGAAAACCGAATTTTATCGGTTAATTACAGGTTATTTAATTCATTACTAAATGGGGTCAGATCACCAATGTTATTACTGACCCATTCGGTATTGTAATAGGTATCCAGATAGCGTTCGCCACTGTCGCAGAGCAACGTCACAATAGCGCCGGTTTTGCCTCGCTCACGCATCTGTTTGGCTAATTGTAATGCGCCCCAGACGTTAGTGCCGGTGGATGCCCCCACTTTGCGTCCCAAAATACCTTCCAACCAATGAATGGTTGCAACACTGGCAGCATCGGGTACGCGCAACATACTGTCGATCACTTCTGGAATAAACGAAGGCTCAGCCCGTGGGCGGCCGATCCCTTCAATACGGCTGCCGCAACTACCGGTAACCGTGCGGTCGCGGTTACAGAAACAGTCATAAAATACTGAGTTCTCTGGGTCGACTACCATCAATTGGGTGTCATGCCCTTGGTAGCGGATATAGCGGCCTAAGGTCGCCGATGTGCCGCCAGTGCCAGCACTCATGACGATATAGTCAGGTACCGGGAAAGGTTCACGCGCCATTTGGCGGAAGATGCTATCGGCAATGTTGTTATTGCCACGCCAGTCGGTAGCGCGCTCTGCATAAGTGAACTGATCCATATAGTGGCCATTCAGGTCACGAGCCAGTTGTTCAGATGCTGCATAAATTTGTCCAGCGCTTTCAACAAAATGACAGCGACCACCATAGAAGGTGATCTGCTCGACTTTGCGCCGCGCAGTGCAACTTGGCATAACTGCAATAAAGGGCAGGCCAATCAGCCGGGCAAAGTAGGCTTCAGACACTGCCGTGCTTCCTGAGGAAGCCTCGATTATCGTTGTTCCTTCTGTAATCCAGCCATTACATAAGCCATAAAGAAACAGTGAACGAGCTAAACGGTGCTTTAGGCTACCGGTTGGATGGGTGCTCTCATCTTTTAAATAGAGATAAATACCGGGGAAAGCCGGCAGGTTTAGGCGGATCAGGTGAGTATCAGCGGAGCGTTGGAAGTCAGCTTCTATTTCACTGATAGCATTTTTTACCCAAGTGTTGGTCATTTCATGGCCTGCGATGTAGGTAGTAAACTAATGATGACTAGATTAACGGTTATTAAAGAAAAAAACGTTGCCATTTTTCCTTCTTTATCGCCAAATGGTAGAAATTTATTCTATGGTTGCTCGTTATGTTAGATAAAACTGACCGTAAACTCCTCTGTATGTTGCAAGAAGATTGCACTCAATCACTGCAAGTACTGGCCGAAGCCGTCAATCTTACCTCCACACCCTGCTGGAAACGGTTAAAACGCCTTGAGGATGAAGGATTTATCCGTGGGCGCGTGGCACTGCTGGACAGCGAAAAATTGGGGTTGGGGCTTACGGCATTTGTGCTGATTAAAACTCAGCAGCATAATAGTGGCTGGTATCAGGAATTTGTTGAATTTACTAAGCAAATGCCAGAGGTGTTGGCGTTCTATCGTATGGCCGGAGAATATGACTATCTGATGCAGGTCGAAGTTGCCGATATGAAAAGTTACGACAATTTTTACAAACGCATGGTTAATGGTGTTCCGGGGCTGATTGATGTGACATCAAGTTTTGCGATGGAAAAAATCAAATATACAACTATGTTGCCTGTTCCTGAGTGAATATTTGGATTAAAAGCCCTTTTACCGATGCTATGCTACCCCCTTCATCGCGCGTAGCGAGAAAATACCGATGTATTCGGTGTCAGACCAGGAATAAAACTGAGTGAGATTGTTTGCACAACTAGGCTGGTATTTTCGCCGTGAATGGCGCCGCTATGTAGGCGCGGTGTTGTTGTTAATTATTATCGCTATCCTACAACTGTTGCCGCCTAAACTGGTCGGAGTAATTGTGGATGGTATCAGCACAAAACAGATGCCTACCAATATGTTACTGGTATGGATTGGTGTGATGCTGATAACCGCTATTGTGGTCTACCTACTGCGTTATGTCTGGCGTGTTTTATTATTTGGTGCCTCTTATCAATTGGCTGTGGAGTTGCGGTCAAACTTTTATCGCCAACTTAGCCGCCAGGCCCCTGGTTTCTATTTACGTCACCGTACCGGCGATTTAATGGCTCGTGCGACGAATGATGTTGATCGCGTGGTCTTTGCTGCCGGTGAGGGGGTGCTGACGCTGGTGGATTCGTTGGTGATGGGATGCGCGGTGCTGATTGTAATGAGCACCCAAATTAGCTGGCAATTAACACTGTTATCATTGTTACCTATGCCGGTAATGGCGGTGGTGATCAAATATTACGGTGACCAACTGCATCAACGTTTCAAATCGGCCCAAGGGGCATTTTCTACGCTGAATAACCAGGCGCAAGAAAGCCTGACCAGTATTCGCATGATTAAAGCTTTTGGCCTGGAAGATCATCAATCACAGCAGTTTGCTCAGGTAGCGGCAGAAGCCGGTGCCAAGAATATGTATGTCGCACGTATCGATGCCCGTTTTGATCCAACTATCTATATCGCCATCGGGATCGCGAATTTATTGGCGATTGGCGGCGGCAGTTGGATGGTGGTTAATCACAGTATTACTTTGGGTCAACTTACCAGTTTCATCATGTATCTGGGGTTGATGATCTGGCCCATGCTTGCCTTGGCGTGGATGTTCAATATCGTTGAACGAGGCAGTGCCGCCTATAGCCGTATTCGCAGTTTGCTGGAAGAAGCGCCGGTGGTTAAAGATGGTGATATTGAGCTGAGCGATGGGCGTGGCACACTCGCGGTGAATATTCGCCATTTCTATTACCCAGGTAGTGAACAGCCTGCGTTACATGATGTGGCGCTGAAATTAGCACCGGGGCAGATGTTGGGGCTATGCGGGCCTACAGGGTCGGGTAAGAGTACCTTACTGGCATTGATTCAGCGGCAGTTTGATGTGGATGATGGTGCTATTTGTTATCAAGGGCATGCGCTGTCTGATATTAGGTTGCATGACTGGCGTGGCCGTTTATCTGTGGTCAGCCAAACGCCATTCCTCTTTTCTGATACGGTTGCTGGCAACATTGCATTGGGTAAACCTGATGCCACGCAGGCTCAAATTGAGCGGGCCGCTCGTTTAGCCAGTGTGCATGAAGATATTTTACGCCTTCCTCAGGGTTATGACACTGAAGTGGGTGAGCGCGGTGTGATGCTATCTGGCGGGCAGAAACAGCGGATTTCCATCGCCCGCGCACTGTTGCTGGATACTGAGATCCTGATTCTCGATGATGCGCTATCCGCAGTTGATGGTCAGACCGAATATGAAATCCTAAAAAATCTGCGTGAATGGGGTGAGCATCGTACCGTGATTATCAGTGCGCACCGTCTTTCAGCGTTGACCGAAGCCAGCGAAATTTTAGTGATGCAACATGGTGGCGTGATGCAGCGCGGGACACATAACGTATTAGTCAGTCAATCCGGCTGGTATCGGGAGATGTACCGTTATCAACAACTGGAGGCAGCATTAGATGATGGTGAGTCGGAGGCCAAAACCGATGAGTAAAGTTCAGCAACTTTGGCCGACACTTAAGCGCCTGCTCTCCTATGGCTCCCCTTATCGTAAACCGTTAGGGTTGGCGGTATTGATGTTATGGATTGCGGCTGCCGCCGAGGTCAGCGGCCCGCTTTTGATAAGTTATTTTATTGACCATGTGGTCGCAAAAGGCACTTTGCCCCTCGGTTTAGTCAGTGGGTTGGCATTGGCTTATCTGTTGCTGCAACTGTTGGCAGCAGCATTGCATTATTTTCAGGCATTGCTTTTTAACCGTGCTGCCGTAGGTGTGGTTCAGCGCCTACGTATTGAAGTGATGGATGCCGCTTTGCGTCAACCTCTCAGTGCGTTTGATACCCAGCCGGTCGGGCAATTGATTTCCCGTGTCACAAATGACACCGAAGTCATTAAAGATTTATATGTGATGGTGGTCTCCACCGTATTAAAAAGCGCGGCATTAATTGGCGCGATGCTGGTGGCGATGTTCAGTCTGGATTGGCGTATGGCGCTAATTTCTATCTGTATCTTTCCAGCAGTGCTGGTAGTGATGGCCATTTATCAACATTACAGCACACCCGTAGTGCGGCGAGTCCGGGCTTATTTGGCTGATATTAACGACGGTTTTAATGAAATTATTAACGGCATGGGCGTGATTCAGCAGTTTCGCCAGCAAGCTCGTTTTGGCGAACGTATGGAGTCTGCCAGCCGTGCGCACTATATGGCACGCATGCAAACTTTACGCTTGGAAGGGTTTTTATTGCGCCCGCTGCTGAGCCTGTTTTCTGCCTTGGTACTGTGTGGTTTGTTACTGTTGTTCGGTTTCAGTCCTGATGGCTCAGTGGGGGTGGGTGTGCTGTATGCTTTCATTAACTATCTGGGCCGCTTAAATGAACCCTTAATTGAACTCACATCACAGCAGTCAGTCATGCAGCAAGCTGTGGTGGCTGGGGAACGTATTTTTGATCTGATGGACCGCGCCCAGCAAGGATACGGTACTGATGATCGCCCACTGACCAGTGGCCGTATCCAGGTGGATAATGTCAGCTTTGCTTATCGTAGCGATAAAATGGTGCTGCAAAATATCTCCCTTGATGTACCTTCGCACGGGTTTGTTGCTCTGGTCGGGCATACCGGCAGCGGAAAGAGTACGTTGGCTAACCTGTTGATGGGCTACTACCCGGTGCAACATGGTGAGATTCTGCTAGATGCTCGTCCTTTATCCGCGTTATCCCATCAGACCTTGCGCCAAGGGGTGGCCATGGTGCAACAGGACCCAGTGGTGTTGGCTGATTCCTTTTTCGCCAATGTGACTTTAGGCCGTGATATCTCTGAACAGCAAGTGTGGGAAGCTCTGGAAACGGTGCAACTGGCCCCTTTAGTCCATGCGCTACCCGATAGATTGCACAGTCTGCTTGGTGAGCAGGGGAATACCTTGTCAGTTGGGCAAAAACAGTTGCTGGCGATGGCGCGAGTATTGGTACAGGCTCCGCAAATCCTGATTTTAGATGAGGCGACTGCCAATATTGACTCTGGTACTGAGCAGGCCATTCAGCGGGCATTGCGGCTAATCCGAAAAAATACCACGCTGGTAGTGATTGCTCACCGCCTTTCAACCATTGTTGATGCTGATACCATCTTGGTGTTGCACCGTGGTGTGGCAGTGGAGCAGGGTAAGCATCAAGAGCTGCTGGCCGCCCATGGGCGTTATTATCAAATGTATCAATTGCAATTGGTTAGCGAAGATTTAGCCGCCATTGATCAGGTAGAGACGGCGGTAAGTTAATTAATAAGTTGTGGGGCTAAGCGGCCCCGCACTATTTTCTGTGTTTTCCTAAGTCAAATCGTTAATGCATATCCCCGTTAATGCCCATTTTGCAGCTTTCGTGCACCATAATCTTGCAATGCAATAGGTCGTCGATGCTGTCGTGCACTTCTGTGACGCGCTTCGCACTATTTTGGTGCGCGAAAATTATTCAATACGATGAATTCAGCCGCTACACGGCTGACTCATGTATCTCAACCGCCCTAGCTTCGCCATTTCCGCATTAAATTATATCTATCATTACTTATGGCATAGCCTTTGCTTTACTTCATTTGTGGCAGACATGAATTCGACTTAATTCGAGAAGGGGCAAATATGAAGCTGGTTACCGTGGTTATCAAACCATTTAAGCTGGAGGATGTGCGTGAAGCCTTATCCTCTGTGGGTATTCAGGGGCTGACCGTAACCGAAGTAAAAGGATTTGGTCGCCAGAAGGGACACGCAGAGCTCTATCGGGGAGCTGAATACAGTGTCAATTTCTTACCTAAAGTGAAAATTGATATCGCAATTGCTGATGATCAATTGGATGAAGTGATTGACGTGATCAGTAAGGCGGCCTATACCGGCAAAATTGGTGATGGCAAAATTTTCGTTGCTGAATTGCAACGTGTTATTCGCATCCGTACCGGCGAAACCGACGAAGCAGCACTGTAATTTGCAGGCTCAAATTTAGTGAATAGGGATGGGTTGATGATGAAAAAACTTTTATCCATGTTGGGCCTGAGTTCGGTAGCGATGCTGCCTTCTTTGGCAATGGCCGCAGCACCGGCTGTAGCTGACAAAGCTGATAATGCTTTTATGATGATTTGCACCGCGCTGGTGCTGTTTATGACTGTGCCCGGTATTGCCCTGTTCTACGGCGGTCTGCTGCGTTCCAAGAACGTATTATCGATGATGACTCAGGTCATGGTGAGCTTTGCTCTGATCTGTGTGCTGTGGGTGCTCTATGGCTATAGTCTGGCTTTCGGCACCGGCAATGCATTCTTTGGTAGTTTCGATATGGCGATGCTAAAAGGTATTGGTTTGACCAGCCTGAGTGGCACTTTCTATCAATATATCCATGTGGTGTTCCAGGCTTCATTTGCCTGTATCACGGTCGCACTGGTGGTGGGATCATTCGCCGAACGTATTCGTTTCTCTGCGGTATTAATTTTTGCAGCACTGTGGTTCACCTTCTCATATTTGCCGATGGCACATATGGTATGGGGTGGTGGTTTCCTGGCAATGGATGGCGCACTGGACTTTGCCGGTGGTACTGTTGTGCATATCAACGCCGCGATTGCTGGTTTGGTGGGCGCTTACTTACTGGGTAAACGTGCTGGTTTTGGTAAAGAAGCGTTCAAACCTCATAACTTACCTATGGTGTTTACCGGTACTGCGATTCTGTATATCGGTTGGTTTGGCTTCAATGCCGGTTCAGCCAGTGCCGCGAATGAAATTGCTGCACTTGCCTTCTTGAATACGGTAGTTGCAACAGCGGGTGCTATCTTGTCTTGGGTCTTTGCTGAGTGGATTTTACGCGGCAAACCGTCGCTGCTGGGGGCATGTTCCGGTTGTATCGCAGGTTTGGTTGCGATTACGCCAGCGGCAGGTACAGTCGGGGTTGGCGGTGCATTGATTATCGGTCTGGTCGGGGGTGTTGCCGGTCTGTGGGGTGTGGTTCTGCTGAAAAAATGGCTGCGGGTAGATGATACCTGCGACGTATTCGGTGTCCACGGCGTGTGTGGGATTGTCGGTTGTATCCTGACCGGTGTCTTCACCTCGGCTTCACTGGGCGGTACAGGTTACGCCGCTGGCGTCACTATGGGCCATCAGGTAGGTGTGCAACTGTTCAGCGTCGGTGTGTGTTTGGTCTGGTCTGGTGTTGTTGCCTTCGTTGCCTTTAAAATTGCTGACCTGTTGGTTGGCCTGCGGGTACCAGAAGAACAAGAACGCGAAGGTCTGGATGTTAACAGCCACGGCGAAAATGCATACAACCAATAAGCTAGAAGTAGCAGTAAAATAAATAATAATGATGATAGCAGCAGGGGCGATATGATATCGCCCCTGTTCTATTTTTGGCAAAGGCTATCGAGGTATCATCGATGCAAACGAATGACACCTTCCTGCACGGTAGAAGCCACTAATATCCCTTCCCGGCTGTAAATCTGGCCACGGACAAAGCCCCGCGCGCCGGAAGCAGAAGTGCTTTCTACTGCATACAGCAGCCAATCGTCCAGGCGAAATGGCCGATGGAACCACATAGAATGATCTATCGTGGCAATCTGCACTCCTGGCTCCAGGAAACCAATCCCATGTGGCTGCAAGGCCGTTGGCAGGAAATTAAAATCAGAGGCATAACCCAGTAAATACTGATGAACCCTCAGGTCATCTGGCATGGCACCGTTGGCGCGGAACCAGACATAGCGATTCGGTTCTTCTACCGAGCCTTGCAATGGGTTGTGGAATTTCACCGGGCGCATTTCAATTGGCTGATGGCCGATAAACTTTTCCCGTACTTTTTCGGGGATCATATGTGCGAACTGGCGGGCAATGTCTGTTTCTGACATCAACCCTTCCGGTGGGGGAACGTCCGGCATGGTATTTTGGTGTTCGAACCCCTCTTCTTGACTCTGGAACGATGCCGTCATATAGAAGATGGGTTTACCATTCTGAATCGCACTGACCCGGCGGGCGCTGAAGCTGTTGCCATCACGTAGTGTTTCGACGTCATAGATAATGGGCTTGCTGCTGTCCCCTGGGCGCAGAAAATAGCTGTGGAAAGAATGTACTGCCCGCTCTGCCGGTACGGTTTGTTTTGCTGCATAGATAGCCTGACCCACTACCTGACCACCAAATACCTGGCGCAAGCCCAGATCTTCACTTTGGCCACGAAAGATACCTTCTTCAATTTTCTCAAGGAAGAGCAGATCGAGTAGTTTTTCTAATGCTTGACTCATGTTGTGGCCCCTGATGGTTGAGTTTATACACAGTGTGCTGAATCCGTTGGGCGCTCGTCAATATATTGCTGTGAAAGGCCTGTTCAACTGAGGAATATCGGATAAGGAATAGTCTGATAAATGCCTCAATGGGGTAAGCGTCAGCGGGAAGTAGAATATTGTGCTATAATTGGCTTGCTAGGTGGTTGAAGCCACTTATTAAACGCCGGCTGTTGTGTAGATAGCTTGCATCTTAATAATAAGAAGGAGTGCGACCTATGAAACCTTGGCAATCAATGAAATTCTGGCAGATAGCGGGTGGGGCAGCATTAGTGGTAAGTTTGGCTGGGTGTGCTCATCGAGGGGCTGATGTTCCGGTTCCCGCGCCGGCAGGTGTAACCACTGCTGCCGCACCTATTGCACAGCCTGCTGTACAGGGGACAGTGAACATCCGCGAGCGCATTGCATTACCACCTGATGCCGTAGTTACGGTTACGCTGTCGGATGCCTCACTGGCTGATGCACCATCACGGGTTATCGCCCAGAAAGCAATTCGTACTGAGGGCAAACAGGCTCCGTTTAGTTTTGCTTTGCCGTTTAACCCAGCCGACATCCAGCCAAATGCACGTATTATTGTAAGTGCAGCGATCACTCGCAATGGCCAGTTATTGTTTATCACCGATACCATTCAAGAAGTGATCAACCGTGGCGCGGGTACCCAGGCTAATCTGTTATTGGTCCCTGCAACCTCTGTTGCTATAGAAACAACCCCAGGGGGACCGGCAACAATACAGGGCGCGCCTACCATAACAGGCAGTGCGACCATCCAGTAATGTTTAACCCGCCATGAGCCGGTTTTTCAGAAAAGCCAATTAATTTGGCAATAGCGCCACAGGATAGCCACTATTCTGTGGCGTTTTTATTAGCGGTATTGCCAGCGATAGCGGCGTAAATCAATTCGACCCGAAGTATCGATATCAATGCCTTCAGCCAGTAATGCCTTTTTTTGTCTAAGATAATCATCACCAATTAATGATATTTCGCCATGACGATTAATCACCCGATACCAGGGTAAGGCAGAGCCTTCCGGCAAGCGTTTGAGAACTCCACCGACTTGGCGTGCAGCTCTGGGGGAGCCAATCAGCCGCGCGATATCGCCATAAGTGGTCACCTGTCCATAGGGGATAGCGGCCACCACTTGGAAGACCCGTTGGCGGAAACTGTCGACAAACGGTAGGTCACCCGATTCTGTGGGCAAATCTGATATTGCAGATTCCCACTGATTTTGGCTCTCTGTTTTTGATGATGTCACAGCATTCTCTTTTTTATCTGCATGGGCGGATAGTGCGACGTTATAGAAATAAATAGAGCGATATAAATAGAACGAGATAAATAAATAACATCATCAATGCTTTTGGTGCCAGCAGAAAAGAGATTTAACCCAAACCTGAGGGGAAGTGGGCAAGAAACCACCGGTTAGTGCGGGTTGTCTTGCTATTTGGTGGGTCATGGTCGATAATGCCCACCGCTCCAGAGTACAAGGAGCCGTTAACGTCAATGGAGGTCCTGTTGGTTCTCCCGCAACACTAACTTGTGAACTCGGTCAGATCCGGAAGGAAGCAGCCGTAGCAGGCGAGGTGTGTGCCGGGATGTAGCTGGCAGGGCCTCCACCATTTCTGATAAGTGCATGATATCCATCATATTAAACACTTGTTTCGTGCATTGAAACGGCAGTGATACAACTTTTGTGTATCGCCTAGGGCGCTAATCAATGTCACATCTTATACTTTCCCGTCATGGAATCTGGTACTACCATAGAGTCTACCTGACACCTAGAAAACGTCGTGAAATTCGAATCAGCTTTATCACAATGATATTATGCCGGTGCATAGTGTTTTTGGTGCTTCCGTATCGATAATCTGAATCCTATTCAAACCTTTCTACTTTGAAACTAGCTTGTTTTTTATTATCTGTCCGTCTTTCATGATGATAGTCAGGTTTTTTTCAGGATCTGCCAGCAGTCCGATATCAGCGAGTGGATCGCCGTTAACCAGCAATAAATCAGCTAAGGCTCCGACTTCGACAACACCAAGTTTTCCTGGATATGGATTGCGTCGATCTGATAGCGCTAACAATTTTGCATTATCAGATGTTGCCATTCTGAGCACTTCGGCGGGCGTATACCACCGTGTCATTGTAGAAAGCTGTGAGCCTTGTCGGGCTGCCAAATTTCCATCAAATAAAACATCTGTTCCGAACGCAACTTTCACCCCGTATTTTTTAGCTAAGCGATAAGCGTTATCAGTCCCGGCAAAAATCTGCGCTGCTCTGGCTTGTCCTGCGGGATCGGGCAGTTGATTTGCATTCTCGTCCGCCAAAAAAGGCTGCAGACTCCACCATGTACCTGTATCTGCCATTAATTTTGCAGTTGCATCATCTGCCAATTGACCATGCTCAATTACTTTTGCTCCAGCTTTGATAGCATTGCTAATGGCTTCAGGGGTATAAGCATGGACTGTCACATAAGTACCCCAATTAGCCGCGGCCTCGACTGCGGCGTGAATTTCATCGACGCTAAGTTGAACTGTATCTAATGGGCCATAGGGAGAAGATACGCCACCGCCTCCTGTCAACTTGATTTGGCTAGCTCCTTGCAACAATTGCTCTCTGGTGCGCTTTCGAATTTCATCGGCTGAATCAGCTATCGCAGACATGCCAATTCGTTCTGGGTAACTTAATTGATCAGGGGTAGCCGGTATTTCTGAAAGCATCCGAAAATCACCATGACCACCCGTTTGTGAAATCATTGCTCCTGATGGCCAGATGCGTGGCCCTTTGATTACGCCATTATCAATTGCGAGTTTTAAGCCAAACGCGGGTCCACCCAAATCTCGAACGCTGGTAAAACCACGTAGAAGTGTTGACTCTGCTTCAGCACCGGCCAGCAATGTGATAAAACTTAACGGAGCGGTTGAAGCTAATGCCATGGAAGGACGAGCCATAAAAGTATGCCAGTGGGCATCGATAAGGCCCGGCATCAATGTTTGACCATTGCCAGCGATATGCACGGCATCAGTTGCTGGATTAATCGGTTGAGCAGAAATTTGAGTGATTTTATTGCCTTCAACAACCACATTCATTTTGGACGTTAAGGTTGTGCCGTCAAAGACCCGGACATCTTCGAAGATAGTCATTGGTAATTTATTTGGCGATTGAGCATAAGATAGTGAGGGTAGGAGGCTGACCATACAGGCAGCCACAAATGTTGTTTTGATTGTCTTTGACATCAGTATTTTCCTCTCGTATCTGAGAACAAGATAGCGTTGAATATTATATATATCTTATCATCTCTTTTATTTTGGCACTGTTGCAAATAGCTGCTTAGGGCAAACTGTTGATGATAGGAGGTTGGATCCATTTTTTGCCCGACTGCTGCCGTGATTATATCTGGCATGATCTCGCGGCGGTGCTTTATTTCCTTAGCGATGGATACCTATTTCTTCGTCAGCCAGGGAGACGTTGTGCTCCAAAAAATAATATCTGCGCCAAGATAATCGTCGGCAAATTGTACAAACTCATCCTTGCTAAATGGCTTACCCGTGTTAGGGTTCTTGTAGGTCAAAGTCGGCTCCTGCACTGCCATGGCAATGAGTGCTAGCCTCCACCATTTCTGATGTTATCTTCCTAGTGTGCTTACCTAAAGTGTCAACCCTTCTTGTTGAACCTCTTCTTTACGTTTTCTTATGCTATTGGTCAGATATTTTCAGTTAGACGTATTAATGAAGGGGGAAATAAGATTTTTCTCATTTATTTATTGGTTTAGGTGTCTATTTACATTTAAGATTTAGCAAAGGATTAATAATATTTTGAAATTATTAGCGCTAAGAGTGAATTTTAATAAATGAAGCGGACAAAGCACTTTGACTTAAATGCCCTTCCACTCTGCTGATAACTCACTGGATTTACCTAAATCCTGATATGCAATAACGCGGGATTCAAGTTAACCTTCAATACCGTGGGCCTATCAAGACATTTATCTCAAATTAAAACACGAACGAATTGCCTGGTTCATTGAAGCCGATAACGACTATCGGCTCAACGTTGTGTGTCTTAACCAGCGTTAAGCAGACTATTTCACATGTTGCCAAACCGTAGGTGGGATTTTATCATAAAGCTTATTCATTGTGAGTTCAGCCAGGCGATGGTCTGCCGCTGAGTAAAATAATTCCAACTCATCATCGGAAAGCTCATACTTATTCTTTTCAATTACACGTTCCAATGTATCAATAGTCGTACATTTTCTTAAACGCATCAGGTAGTCAGTTTTTGTCATGGTGGTTTTTCTTCTCGATATACAAATTAATATAGGGAAACTATCCCTTAAGTTTTCATCAGGGTACAGATGTATTCTCCTGAGAAAAGTCTGAATAAACGCTCTTTGGTTTTTTGCCAGCGCCGCAATTCAGGATCATTGATTCCGTAACTACTAAACAAAGTATATGTATCGTCTAAATATTCTTCCACTAACTCTGAAAGGTCGCCGTCATCCGGGTATTTTATTTTAAAACTCATCACAAATGAAGCTATATGCTCGATCAAATCATTGAGTTGCAGATTTACGGCAGATGTTGGGTCATTTACCCACCCATGATGGCTGTCGCCAAGGGTAGCAATGCCTTCATCATACAAGTTTTCACATAGAAACTTCAACTGGGCAATGTCATGCCGTTTAGGCGAGTACTCATCCATATCATCCCCTCCGTAAAGTCTTAATTCGGTGTTGATAACACAATGTGAGTAGATAGATAATCATATAAATGTAGAAGCTTATCGTTAACGTAAATAAACTTGTCTTGATATGAATATAAATCATTTCTTCGCTCACCGCGCAACTTTATTACTTAATCTTACAATTCGTCAGCGGTTGAGGGCCTGTCATTGTTAATTATATCAAAAGTGATTCTTTCTGGATGTACAATAAATGTTACAGCACCGGTTAAGGTTTCTTCAGTATTGATATCCAAACAGGGGTTAAAGATATGCCATTGATAACAGTAAGTCATTGAATAGCAGTTATCTTCTACGTGAGAAATATCAAGAATTTCTAATGAACCCGCCGTGTACCTGGCATTTTCTGAATAATACATTAAGCCGGAAACCAAACTTCCTTCAATTTCACGGATATTATTGCTGATAACACTCTTGAGTAATGAAATCGCGTAACACCCTGAGGTGAAGTCCCCGGCTATTTCATTGTTCATTAATTGTCCGCTCATGGTGGCAAGATTAATTCATTCCTGTATCGCTATTGTAACAAAAAATGCTTTGGCATTTGTTTTTCAGCAACTACGAGCATGATTTGAATCAAAAAAATCAAATTTAATGAGATTTTTTCAACTAATACTATCAGCTACATGTTGTGATGTTATTTGATGCACTTGCTTTCAATAACACGCTCTTCCTATAAAATAACGCAGTCTAAATAGGATTCTTCATATTTAGGGTTATTACTCACGATTAATTTAACTACTCTCTATTAACCTAGAATGCTCAGCGGGTTTGGTCAAGAGCAGGGGGGGGATATTACCTGTTTTCTATTGTGTAATTTATCGTTTTGCGAGCATTACCGAACAATGTTGAGGTTAGAATACCAAAACCCTGCCTGACCTCACCAGTGGAGTAACAGTAAAAATTGTTTAATTTACTGTTACTAAGCATGTTTGCGCTGTCTAGTTTGCCATTAGCGGCAAGTTTGCTTCCGTTTACTGAGGGCGGTGGGGCTAGCGTGCTAAAACTTGTTACTTTTAAAACTCGTCAATCATGATGTTTTCTTGAATTTAATAATTTTATGTGATGTTATAATGTATCACATGAAAACACATGCTCTGTTCTACTATGAATAAACACGCTTTCCTTACCTGGTTAAACCAGCCTTCCTACTGGACATTGTTCTCACTTTCGTCATTACAGCGCATCTCTGGCGTCGCCTTACTTTGCTTGCTGCTGTGGGGAGCTATTTATTGGGCGAATATATTGCCATGATAAAGTTGAGAAATATTGAGATTGGATATGATCGGCATGCACTTACCCCGCCAATTAAGGGTGGTTTTGCTGCCGGGTCTCTCACGGCCATTATTGGGGCAAATGGAGCGGGTAAATCAACCCTACTTAAAACATTGGCAGATTTACAACCCGCAGTGATGGGGGAAATAACTTTTACCGGAGAAGATCGCCCTCAAATAGCCTATCTCCCACAGCAAGCTGAGTTAGATAAACAGTTCCCCATTGTCGTTCAGGATGTCGTGGCGATGGGATGCTGGCCCCAAAGTGGGCTACTAGGGGGCATTAATCATCAATCACGGCAACGAATCAAAAAGGCATTAGACACGGTCGGTATGCCGGAAATAGCGCGCCAACCCGTCGCTGAGCTTTCCGGCGGGCAGTTACAGCGGGTGCTGTTTGCCCGTCTTTTAGTGCAACAAGCACAACTGATATTACTGGATGAGCCTTTTACCGGTATTGATAGCCAGACCGTGCGGCTGTTACTCGATGTTATTCATCGGTTACACGATGAGGGGCGGACGATTATTGCTGTCTTACACGATATGTCGATGGTCGCTGAACATTTCCCCCGCGCCTTGTGGTTGACACCTCTTGGTAACTGTTGGGACTCATCTGAGCAGGTTCTGGCGCAATGGCATCACTGCCACAGCTCATCTTGCGCACTCTCTTCTCTGGCTCCTCAACCCGAACAGCAAAGGGTTATCAACTGATGACATTGTTCCATTTATTTGCTGATCCTTTTGTAGATTTTGGCTTTATGCGGCGGGCATTAGTCGCCTGTCTGGCTTTGTCACTCAGTTCAGCTCCTTTAGGGGTTTTCTTGTTATTACGGCGAATGAGCCTGGTGGGGGATGCTCTATCTCACGCGGTATTGCCGGGAGCGGCTATCGGTTACCTCATTTCAGGAATGTCACTGGTGGCAATGGGCGTGGGTGGGTTTATTGCCGGATTAGCGGTTGCTATGTTGTCCGGTTGGGTCAGCCGACGAACACTATTAAGAGAAGATGCCAGCTTTGCCGGTTTCTATCTGGGCTCGCTGGCATTGGGGGTCACGCTGGTCTCTCTACGTGGCTCGAGCATGGATCTGCTCCATGTGTTATTTGGTTCTATTTTGGCTGTTGATGTCAGTGCCATGACCATGGTCGGCGTTATCACGACGGTCTCGATGTTGGCTTTAGCGGCGATTTATCGCGCACTGGTGATTGAGTCATTCGACCCTGTCTTTCTACGGGTCAGTATGGGGCGCTGGCTGATGGTGGTCCACGCTCTGTTTTTATCGCTGGTGGTTATCAATCTGGTCGCCGGGTTTCAGATTCTTGGCACCCTGATGTCGGTAGGATTAATGATGTTGCCTGCTGCCAGTGCCCGTTTTTGGGCCAAAAATCTCCCTCATACATTAGGTATTGCCATGGCCATCGGCATGGTTGCCAGTTTTGTCGGCTTGTTGTGGTCTTATTACGCCTCGTTACCTGCCGGGCCGGCAATAGTCCTTAGCGCCAGCCTGATTTTCTTTGTATCTATTTTATTTGGAACGCGTGGTGGTGTTTTAGCAACCGCGCGCCGTTAAGAAGTACCGGTCGTTAAAGGAGAGTTAAATGAAGCGTTTACCTATTAGTTTGGCGGTAGCTGCCCTACTGTCTAGCCCATTGGCGATGGCAAAAACTGTTGAAGCTGTAGCCAGTTTTTCTATTTTAGGCGATATCGTCCAGCAGGTGGGGGGCGAGCATGTCAATGTGGTGACATTGGTCGGCCCGGATGGGGATCCCCATAGTTTTGAACCGATGCCGAAAAATAGTAAACAGTTATCTAACGCTGATGTGGTGTTTATCAGCGGGCTAGGGCTTGAAGGGTGGTTGGAGCGTTTGATCAGTGCTTCTGGCTATAAAGGGCAGGTCGTTGTCGCCTCAACCGGGATCGATACGCGTAAAATGGATGAAGAGGGAAAGAGGGTGACGGACCCCCACGCATGGAACAGCATGGCGAATGGTATCAAGTATGCCAACAACGTAATGAATGCATTGATTGTCGCCGATCCTGAGGATGCTGATTATTTCCGTAAACGTGGTGGAGAATACATTCAGCAATTGGAAAAACTGGATGCTTATGCGAAAGCTCAGTTTGCCACGATCCCGATAGATAAGCGTAAGGTCCTGACCAGCCATGATGCTTTCGGCTATTTTAGCCAAGAGTATGGGGTTAACTTCTTATCGCCCGTCGGATTCTCCACTGAGGCTGAAGCCAGTGCCAGCGATGTAGCCGCGCTAATTAAACAGATCAAACAAGAGAAAATAAAAACGTATTTTATTGAAAATCAGACTGATCCGCGTTTAGTAAAACAGATTGCCGCAGCCAGTGGTGCTAAAGCTGGTGGTGAGCTTTACCCTGAAGCCTTATCCGCAACCGGTGGCCCGGCAGCAACCTATGCTGAAGCTTTTAAACACAATGTAGATACCATTGTGAACAGTATGAAGTAACTATAAACCAATAAACAAAGTGGCTAGTGCTCAGTCTTTGATTTTGGTCAGAGGCTGAGTACTTGACCTTGGTTGATAACTCTCTTCTTTAACATGAAAAAGCCCCGTTGGGCAGCAACGGGGCTTATCAATACCATCAACTGATGGGCTAAAAACCAAATCAAAATCAACGCTTCTTATGAGTCCCTCCCTGAACTGCTTTAAAACGTGGATTACTTTTACAAATAACGTATACCCGACCACGGCGACGAACGATTTTACAATCGGGATGACGGTTTTTAGCTGAACGTAATGAACTCAATACTTGCATGATTAACTCTCAGGATTAGCTGGTTTTTTTAGTCAAGAAGCGACCAAAACGTTGATTGAAGCGCGCAGTACTGCCTTCTTTGGAGAACTCTTTTTGTTTACCGGTGTAGTACGGATGTGAGGCTGAGGAGATATCCAGCGTGACATAAGGATAGGTCTGCCCATCGCGCTCAATGGTGCGTGCTGTGGCAATGGTGGAACCCACGGTGAAATAGGTATCTGCGCTGGTGTCGTGAAAAACTACTGTCCGGTAGTTAGGGTGGATGCCGGGTTTCATAAAAACTCCAATTGTTATGTTATACTATAACAATAATTATGCGCTATTCACTTTTGAGTTTCAAGTACAGAAAATAAAAAACCCGCAAACCTAAGTCTGCGGGTTTTCTTAATGATGTATTTCATCAATTGTGGTGACGTAAGGTTTACTTGGCCTTATGGTCAACCGCATGCGAGTGTTCTACATCTTCGTTTTTTCGACTAAAGCGACGGCGAACCACCACGAAGAAGACCGGAACAAAGAAGATAGCCAGTACAGTTGCGGTTACCATCCCGCCCATAACACCTGTACCTACCGCATTCTGTGCACCAGAACCTGCGCCACTACTGATAACCAGTGGCAGAACCCCTAGGATAAAGGCTAATGACGTCATCAGAATTGGTCGCAGACGCATACGTACTGCTTCCAAGGTTGATTCCACCAAACCTTTCCCTTCTTTGTCCATTAAGTCTTTAGCAAACTCAACAATCAAGATGGCGTTCTTGGCCGATAGTCCGATAGTGGTCAATAAGCCTACCTGGAAGTAAACGTCGTTATTGAGCCCACGCAGAGAGGCCGCCAGTAACGCGCCCACAACACCCAGCGGTACCACCAACATAACTGAGAATGGAATCGACCAGCTTTCATACAGCGCAGCCAGACATAAGAACACCACAATCAGTGAGATGGCATACAACGCGGGAGCCTGGTTACCTGACAGACGTTCTTGATAAGACATGCCGGTCCAGTCATAACCGATGCCGCTTGGCAATTTAGACGCCAGATCCTGCATCAGGTCCATTGCCTCACCGGTACTTTTACCCGGCGCTGCCTGACCCAGAATTTCCATGGATGGCAGACCGTTATAACGTTCAAGTCGAGGTGAGCCGTATTCCCATTTCGCGGTGGAGAAAGTATTAAACGATACCATCTGACCGGTGTTGTTACGGACATACCACTTATCGATATCGCCCGGTAACATACGGAAAGGCGCATCAGCTTGTACATAAACTTTCTTCACACGACCACGGTCGATAAAGTCGTTTACGTAACTGCCGCCCATCGCTGAACCGAGCGTGGTATTGATATCGGAAATCGAAACACCAAGAGCCTGTGCTTTTTCCTGATCAACTTCCACTTTGAACTGAGGTGTATCTTCCAGTCCGTTCGGCCGCATACCGACCAGCATATCTGAGTGTTGCGCCGCCATACCGAGCAGTTGGTTACGCGCTTCAGTTAATTTCTGATGGCCGACGTTACCCTGATCAATTAACTGGAAGTCAAAGCCGGTAGCAGTACCCAACTCCACAATCGCTGGCAAGTTAAAGGCGAAGACCAAACCGTCTTTGATTTGCGAGAAGGCAGCAGATGCGCGGCCGACAATTGCTGGAACTTTGTTCTGTTCTCCCGGACGCTCATCCCAGTTTTTCAGACTGACGAATGCCAGACCCGTGTTCTGACCCTGACCACTGAAACCGAAGCCGTTAACGGTAAATACAGAGTTAACCACGTCTTTTTCTTTGTCGAGATAATAGTCAGTAACCTGATTTAGCACTTTCTGAGTACGTTCTTGCGTCGCACCCGCAGGCATTTGCACCATGGTCAGGAATACACCCTGATCTTCTTCTGGTAAGAATGATGTCGGCAAGCGTAGGAACAACACGCCCATACCAATCACTATCAGCAGATAGATCAGCAGATAACGGCCAGTGCTGCGCAAAATGTTGGCAACGCTGTCAGTGTAGTGATGGGTGCTTTTCTCGAACATGCGGTTAAACCAACCGAAGAAGCCGGTACTCGGCCCATGTTCACCTTTGGTTATAGGTTTCAGCATTGTCGCGCACAGTGCGGGTGTCAGAATCAATGCCACCAGAACCGAGAGCACCATGGCTGAAACAATGGTGATAGAGAACTGACGATAAATCGCCCCGGTTGCGCCGCCAAAGAAGGCCATCGGGATAAATACTGCCGACAGTACCATCGCGATCCCCACCAATGCGCCCTGGATTTGCTCCATAGACTTTTTGGTGGCTTCTTTCGGCGGTAGCCCTTCTTCCTGCATCACACGTTCGACGTTCTCTACCACCACGATGGCGTCATCTACCAATAGACCTATCGCCAACACCATCCCGAACATCGTTAGGGTGTTTATCGAATAGCCAAAGGCGGAGAGAATAGCGAAAGTACCCAGCAATACGACCGGTACTGCAATCGTTGGAATCAATGTTGCCCGGAAGTTCTGCAAGAACAGATACATTACCAAGAACACCAAAATGATAGCTTCAACCAGTGTTTTAACCACTTCGTTAATAGAGATTTTAACGAATGGGGTGGTGTCGTACGGATAAACCACTTTCAACCCATTCGGGAAGAAGGGTTGTAATTTTGCCAGTTCAGCTTTTACTGCAGCAGAGGTGTCCAGGGCGTTAGCACCGGTTGCCAGTTTAATACCGATACCTGCCGCAGGTTTACCATTATAACGGGCGATGATGTTATAGCTTTCAGCACCCAGTTGAACGATAGCCACATCTTTCAGGCGAACCTGCGAACCGTCAGTATTCACTTTCAGCAAGATCTGGCTGAATTCTTCTGCGTTGGTTAAACGGGTCTGCGCAATGATTGATGAGTTCAGCTCTTGACCAGGTACGGGTGGAGTCCCCCCTAACTGGCCTGCTGCGACCTGATTGTTCTGTACTTTAATGGCATTAATAACATCAACCGGTGTCAGTTTGAAATTATTCAGTTTATGCGGATCCATCCAGATACGCATTGCGTATTGGGAACCAAATAACTGAACGTCACCCACACCGGCGGTACGGCTAATTGGATCTTTAACGTTAGAACCCACATAGTCCGCGATATCTTCTTGTTTCATGGTGCCGTCTTCAGAAATAAAGCCGGCAACCATGAGGAAGCTACTACTGGACTTTTCAACGCTCACGCCCTGCTGCTGCACTTCTTGCGGCAGTAATGGCATCGCTAATTGCAGTTTGTTCTGGACCTGAACCTGAGCGATATCTGGGTCAGTGCCTGAGTTAAAGGTCAACGTCAACTGAACGTTACCGGAGGAATCACTGCTGGAAGACATATACAGCAGGTTATCGATACCGTTCATGTTCTGTTCGATAACCTGCGTAACTGTATTCTGAACAGTAGTCGCATCGGCGCCAGGATAGTTGGCGGAGATTGTAATTGCCGGTGGCGCAATGGTTGGATATTGCGCAACGGGTAATTTCATTATCGCAAGTGCACCAGCCAACATCAGAATGATGGCGAGAACCCAAGCGAAAATAGGGCGATCTATAAAGAACTTAGCCATGAATTACCGGCTCCTTTTAAGACTTCTTCGCTGTATCAGCCGGAGCTGCTTTTTGCGCCGGGTCAGTAACTTCCTGCACTTTTACCTGCACGCCCGGTCTGATTTTCTGCAAGCCGGAAACAATAAGACGATCACCTGCTTTCAATCCTTCAGTAACCAACCATTTATTACCAATGGCCTGATTAGCAACCAGCGTGCGCATTTCAACTTTGTCATCTGCGCCGACAACCATAGCAGTAGCTTCGCCACGTGGGTTACGCGTCACACCTTGTTGAGGCACCAACAGTGCATCAGGTCTGACACCTTCATCCAAACGGGCACGAACAAACATGCCAGGCAGCAGCGCCTCGTTCGGGTTAGGGAAGATGGCACGGATAGTAATTGAACCGGTCGTTTCATCGACGGTGACACCAGAGAATTCCAGAGTACCGGTTTCTGCGTATTCAGAGCCGTTTTCCAGTAACAAGCGAACCTTGGCCTTACCGTTTTCTTGCTTGAGCGTGCCATCAGCCAGCTCTTTTTTCAGGCGCAAGAATTCATCGCTTGATTGAGTCACATCGACATACATCGGATCAAGTTGCTGAACTGTGGTCATTGCCGTTGCCTGACCACTGGTCACCAATGCACCTTCAGTAACTGAAGATTTACCGGTACGCCCACTGATTGGCGACGTAACCTGAGTATATGCCAGGTTAATACGCGCTGTTTCTACCGCCGCTTTTGCTGCCAGAACACTCGCATTAGCTTGCATTGAGTCAGACATAGCCTGGTCATACTCTTGCTTACTGATGTAATTGGTACCCAGTAATGGTTTGTAGCGATTCACTGTCAGGCGGGCAATTTCAGCGGCAGCTTGTGCTTTCGCTAAATCACCTTTGGCGCTGTCATAAGCGGCCTGATATGTGGCTGGATCAATTTGATAAAGTGATGTTCCTGCGGTGACATCACTGCCTTCAACATAGTTACGTTTAAGAATGATCCCGCTAACTTGTGGGCGAACTTCTGCAACACGGAATGCGGACGTGCGGCCCGGTAGTTCGGTTGTGATATTCAGTGGTGCTGCTTTCAATGTCACAATACCAACTTCAGGTGCCTGTTGAGCATGGGCTTGCGCCGCATCTTTATCATTACATCCTATAAGTACTAAGCTGCCTGAAAGTACCAGAATTGCAGCCAGAGGCATTACCCCTCTGTTTTTGCTCATAGATAAACCTCAAGTGTCCGATTTTTAATTTAATTCAATGGATCACAAGCTTTAAAACCCATTGCTGCGTAAATTATATGTGCGTGCTATGGTACATACATTCGTGAATGTATGTAAATCGCACCCCCTCGAAAAAACAACGCTATGGCACGAAAAACCAAACAGCAAGCCGAAGAGACCCGGCAACAAATTCTTGATGCCGCAGTGCGGGAGTTTTCTGCGCATGGCGTTTCCGGCACTTCACTTACTGATATTGCCGCCGCCGCAGGCGTAACCCGAGGCGCAATTTATTGGCACTTCAAGAATAAGGTAGACCTGTTTAACGAAGTTTGGGAGTTATCAGAGTCTAAAATTGATCAGCTCGAATTAGAGTATCAGGCAAAATATCCCGATAATCCACTCCGCATCCTGCGTGAAATACTCATCTATGTTCTTGTTTCTACGCGTGAGGATTGCCGACGCCGTGCACTAATGGAGATTGTATTCCATAAATGTGAGTTTATCGGTGAGATGACCTCAGTCCATGACGCGCGTAAAGTTCTTGATTTAGCTAGTTATGAGCGAATTGAATCGGTTTTGCAAGACTGTATTGATGCAAATCAATTGCCCGTCAACCTTGATACTCGTCGAGCTGCGATTATCATGAAAGCTTATATTACAGGTTTGATGGAAAACTGGCTCTTTATGCCAGAAAGTTTTGATATAAAACAAGAGGCACCGGTATTAATTGATGCCTATCTGGAGATGCTAGGCCATAGTCTTTCGTTGCGAAAAGGGCTAAATAGCAAAGCATCGGATTAACTGGAGGTTTATATGAGTAGTTCACTGGTTGTGATTGCGAATGGGGCTGCCTATGGCCATGAGTCATTATTTAATGCTCTGCGTTTATCTATTGCGTTAAAAGAACAACAAGCCGATCTCGATTTACGCCTTTTTTTAATGTCTGATGCCGTCATTGCTGGCCTTAACGGGCAACAACCACGTGAAGGTTACAATTTACAGCAGATGCTAGAGATTCTTACAGCACAGAATGTTCCGGTTAAATTATGCAAAACTTGCGCCGATGCCCGTGGTGTGACTGGGTTAACGCTGGTTGATGGTGCAGAAATCGGTACTTTGGTTGAGTTGGCTCAATGGACGTTAGCCGCTGATAAAGTTCTCACATTCTAAGTAATAATGGGATTACTGCTCTTCCCCGAATCAACCGATATTGCTGGTTGTTACATCCTATTCAACAACAACTGCGTAACAGCCCGCATTATTACAGCTATTCACGTTCTGAAAGATTTTTCTTATTATTACTCGAGACTGAACGTGATAGGATTTCAGCCTCTCTGTTGAAATGAAGTTCAAATATGAGCAGCAGATCCCATAATCAATATTCTTTACCCTTATCCATGCCAGTCATGACGTCAGTGGGGGCATTTTTATTACGCCTTCAGACAATGCTTACCCTGCTTATAATTGCCTTTATATCTTTGCCATCGACTTTTGCATCTGGAATCAATATTGATGTGCCGACCCGCACTGAGGTATTAAGCCAACTGGATACACTATCAAAACAAAAAATATTGTCGCCAGCGGAAAAGCTATCACAGCAGGATCTAACTAAAACGTTGGAATACCTTGATACCATTGAGCGTACCAAGCAAGAGGCCAGTCAACTTAAACAACAACTGGCACAAGCTCCCGCAAAATTACGGCAGGCGACAGAGGGGCTGGATGCGCTTAAGAATAGTACCGCTGACACGCTGACTCGGGAGTCATTGGCGAATTATTCGCTGCGCCAATTGGAATCACGTCTAAATGAAACGCTGGATGATTTACAATCAGCTCAGGAAGACCTCTCCGCTTATAATAGCCAGTTAATTGCCCTGCAAACTCAGCCCGAACGGGTGCAGAGTGCGATGTATAACGCATCAATGCGTTTAATGCAGATTCGCAATCAACTCAATGGATTAGCGCCAAATCAAGAGGTTCTGCGTCCAACCCAGCAGCAAGAGTTATTGACTGAGCAGGTGATGTTAAATGCGCAGCTGGATTTGCAACGTAAAAATCTGGAAGCTAACACCACCTTACAGGATTTACTGCAAAAACAACGGGATTACACTACTGCTCACATAAACCAACTGGAGCGCTACGTACAGCTACTGCAAGAGGTGGTCAGCGGCAAACGATTAATCCTATCAGAAAAAACAGCCAAAGAAGCGCAAGCACCTAATGATGCAACTGATATTCAAAATGATCCGTTAGTTAGCCGAGAACTGACGATTAACAAAGAATTAAGTCAGCGCCTGATTAATGCCACGAAAGAAGGCAACACCCTGGTACAACAGAATATTAGAGTTAAAAACTGGCTGGACCGCGCGCTGCAATCGGAACGTAACTTAAAAGAACAAATTACCGTATTACGCGGTAGCTTGTTGCTTTCGCGTATCTTGTATCAACAGCAGCTCAATTTACCGGCTGCTGGTTTGATAACCAATATGGGTCCACGTATTGCTGACTTGCGCTTGGAGCAATTTGAAATAAATCAGCAACGTGACCAGCTATTCCAGGGGGATGACTATATCCAAACCCTGATGAATGACAGTAAAGAGAAGATCAGTCCTGATGTAGAAGACGCGCTGGGGCAAATTGTTGATATCCGCCGTGAGCTACTGGATCAGTTGAATAAACAGTTGGGTAACCAACTGACATTGGCTATCAATCTGCAAATTAACCAACAGCAGTTGCTCAGCGTCAATGAATCACTGCAACATACTCTGACACAGCAGATTTTTTGGGTCAGTAGCAATAAACCGATGGACTGGTCTTGGCTAAAAGCCTTACCGGGCGCACTTAAATCTGAACTGAGCAATTTTCACTTTACCCTGTCACCGGGTGATGTGTTAGCGGGGTTGATCAAATCAGTGGTGTTCTTGCTACCCATGTTGATTGTGGTGGGGGTGATCCGATCACGCTATAACATCATTAATAAACATTTGGATAGACTGGCGGCTGACGTCGGGCAACTCAAGCACGACAGCCAAATGCATACGCCAAATGCCATTATGCTCACTTTACTGAAAGTCTTGCCTGGGGCCTTAATTATCCTAGGTTTTGGCTATTGGTGTCTGCGTTCAGACTTTAATCTTAGTGACTTCCTCTGGAGCTTATTCCAACGTTTGGCGCTGTTCTGGCTAATATTTGATCTGACCTATCGTATGCTCTCGCCAGGGGGAATTACCGAGCGACACTTTATGATTGCGGCTGACCGATGCGCGCATTATCGCCGCCAAATGGTGCGATTAGGGGGGGCATTGTTGCCGGTGATATTCTGGTCGGAATTGGGAGAGAAAAGTCCACTTCGATTGGTCGATGATGTCATCGGGCAAATTGTTATTGTTATTGCATTGGCACTGCTGGCCCTGTTTGTCTATCCATTCTGCCGCGATAGTTGGCGTGAAAAAGATTCCCATGCGGTGCGGTTGGTGATTGTGACTGCGGTTGCTGTAACCCCCATCATATTGATTGGCTTAATGATGGCAGGATATTTTTATACGACACTGCAACTGGCTGGTCGCTGGATTGATAGCCTGTACTTATTGTTCCTGTGGAATATCGTTTACCTGACGGCAATTCGAGGTTTAGGGGTTGCCGCGCGGCGTTTGGCCTATCGTAGGGCAATTGCCCGGCGGCAAAGTTTGGTGAAAGAGGGGGCTGAAGGTGGTGAGCCGGTTGAAGAGCCGCCATTAGCCTTGGACCAAATTAACCAACAGTCATTACGCCTGACAACGATGGCGCTCTTCCTGATTTTTGCCACTTGTTTCTATTGGATTTGGGCGGACCTGATAACGGTTATTTCCTATCTGGATAGTATCTCTTTGTGGCATTACACCTCAACAGTCGCTGGTGCTAGCGTCGCGCAGGCTGTGACCTTGGGGAATATGCTGGTGGCTTTGATGGCATTGGTGGTGGCCTATGTTCTGACTCGTAACTTGCCGGGCTTACTTGAGGTTGTGGTATTGTCGCGCCTGCAACTGCGCCAAGGCACTTCTTATGCCATCACCACCATTCTGACTTATCTCATCACGGCGGTCGGTGGGATAACCGCGTTAAGTTCGCTCGGTGTTTCGTGGGATAAATTGCAATGGTTAGTGGCGGCACTGTCTGTTGGTTTGGGGTTTGGCTTGCAGGAAATCTTTGCCAACTTTGTATCCGGTTTGATTATTCTGTTTGAGCGGCCCGTTCGTATCGGCGATACCATTACCATTGGTACTTTTTCGGGGAATGTCAGCAAGATACGCATCCGTGCGACGACAATTACCGATTTTGACCGTAAAGAAGTCATTATTCCGAACAAAGCATTTGTTACCGAGCGCCTGATCAACTGGTCACTATCAGATACCATTACGCGCATCATCATTAAAGTGGGTGTCGCCTATGGTTCTGATCTGGCGAAAGTAAAAGATGTACTGTTACAAGCCGCCCATGAGAATCCACGAGTTATGGTTGATCCTGAACCACAAGTCTTCTTCCTAAACTTCGGTTCCAGCACTCTTGATCATGAGTTACGCCTGTATGTTCGTGAATTGAGAGATCGCAGCTATACGGTGGATGAATTGAACAGGGCTATTGATAAGTTATGTCGTGATAATGACATTAATATCGCCTTTAACCAGTTGGAAGTGTATCTGCACAAACCAGATGGTACCGAGGTTCAGGAAGTCAGTCGCCCGCTTGATAAACAAGGCTTACCGGCTGAGCAATCGGAATTGGGAGATACTAAGCCTGACTTACCGGATATCAATAAGCCGCTTGCTTAAGGCATTAGGCTGTATAGGCAGTAGCGCGCCATTACTGATGGAGTCTCTACAGGTCGGGTCATATACCTGCATCACTAAGGCGACACGTTAGTGTATCGCCTTGGCTAAATAGCAGAAGTGATATCTTCAATCTGAGTTTTGACGGCGGAGCTTACGCTGATAATCAAGTTGCACGATCGCTAACGCCGCCAGTGCTGTCTCGGGCGCTATCTCATTGCATTCCAGCAGATAGATAAGATCTACTGCCAGTTGCAGTTCTGGTGGAGCTTTTTCAACTGACATAATCTGACCAACATTTGATTTGCAGTTAATCGGGAAGTCGGGTGTGAATATCGTACCAGGGTTCCACCTGACCTGATTCAACCTATATACCCACTAGATTTCAACATGCTGGAAAGCGGTAAGCGAGGTAATCCCGATTAACTGACACCAGTCAGTAATTCGGGTGAACGCAAGCCGTCAACATCTGCATTTGAAAGAGGGCGGGCATAAACATTATAGAGAACTATTTGCTGTCGGAATCTCAATGATTCAAAAAATGTGACAAATATTCAAAAACCGTTCTCTTTTTTCTCAATACTGCGTTCTATTCTTATCAACGCCTGCCGGCAGCGCATTAGGCGCCCCTCGAGTGCCGCTAGCTCTTTCTGTATTTTCTGCTGCTCAGATAACAAACTTTGCTTACCAAGTTGGCTCTCTCTATCCTGAATCATGGCCAATATTCGCCGTTCATAATCTTGATGTTCAGCCAGCTTATGGTAAGGGTCCAATTTATTATCCCGAGGTTCAGGATTGGATTTTCTTAATTTTTGTGTAGCCAATTCTCTTTGCAATGCAGAAATCTGGGCAACCAGTTTTTCAGCGAGAAAAGCAACCTGTTGTGTGCGATTATCAGCAACCACCTGCTTTAGTTGGACCATATTTTTACGTATTTCCTGAAGATAATCGCGGAAACGGTTGCCATGATTACCAAACAGGTTTAGATCAAAACGGGCTTGCTGAGAGGGGGTGTTTGCCTGAGGGCCAACTTGCGCTGACAGCGCTTCAATTTGGCTTTCAAGCACCTGCAATAATTTTTCCGTACTCATGGCGCTTCTCCTTGGCATTTCCCGCCAGCTTGCCTTCGAATGGCGGCAGATACAAGCTTGGAGGAGGGTAAATAAAATAGATACCGATGTCTTGTGCAAATAATGGCAAGAATATCTATTGATGATGTTCAACGCATGGGTTAATGATAACGCTTCATTAAAGTGATGATAAAGGGAGCTTATGTCTCGTTGGTTTTTGATAACCTTGGGTTGGCTGGCGGTGATATTGGCAACGTTAGGTGTCGTGCTTCCTCTGTTACCCACCACACCGTTTTTGCTGTTGGCCGCTTGGTGTTTTGCACGATCCTCCCCGCGATTTCATCACTGGTTGCTCTACCGTTCATGGTTTGGTAGCTATATACGTACCTGGCAACAACATCGAGCATTGCCTGTGGGCACTAAATGGAAGGCAATACTGGTTACCATACTTACATTTGCTGTTTCACTTTGGTTGGTGAAAATCTGGTGGGTGAGAGGCGTATTACTTATTATGTTAATCCTACTGTTGACCTTTATGTGGCGAATGCCAGTTATTGACCTATCGCAACAAAAACGGCGCTGAGCAATTCACACTAGTTGCATTTTAGTGCCAGTTTGCATAGATTTGAGCGTTTTCGTGCGCGGGGTAATCCCTCGTTGCATCCTTAATGTTAAGGATGCAGTGACTTTAACTATCGGAGTATTATCGATAGTGAGACTAAGTTACTCAGCCGATGCCATTTAACATCGACTGGCCGCGCTTAAGTATGTACAGCAGTTTTATCAGGCACAAATTATGACCGCTACTGCACCTAATACAGCACAACAGCTTCAATATATTAAAGACAGTATCAAAACCATCCCCGATTATCCAAAAGCGGGAATACTGTTTCGTGATGTGACCAGCTTGCTAGAAGATCCATTAGCCTATGCCGCTAGCATCGAATTGCTGGTAGAGCGCTATCTGGGTAAAGGCGTGACTAAAGTAGTGGGTACTGAAGCTCGCGGCTTTCTGTTTGGTGCTCCGGTCGCCCTGTCGCTGGGTGTCGGTTTTGTTCCGGTGCGTAAACCCGGTAAATTGCCGCGGGAAACTATCAGCGAAAGCTATGAGTTGGAGTATGGCACGGACAAACTTGAGATCCACACCGATAGCATTAAACCGGGCGATAATGTCTTAGTGATTGACGATTTGCTGGCTACCGGCGGCACAATCGAGGCAACGGTTAAGCTCATACGTCGGCTGGGTGGCGTCGTGACTGACGCTGCATTTGTGATTGATTTGCCTGAATTGGGTGGCGAAGCGCGCCTGACTCAGCAAGGGATCACTTGCTATAGTTTGGTCTCGTTCAGCGGGCATTGATTTTATCCCCAAAGAATGTGGAGTTGCAGGTAGGCTGCAAGTGAATACATCCCGATAAACTTACCCAGATAGATGATTTGGGTGAGTGAAAAAAGCCAACAGCACTCTGGACTGAAAGATGGTAGGCATAATAATCTGGTGGTCATCAACGGTGACTGTCAGATTATTCGATGAATGTTGGGAAAATATTATCAATGCAAACTGCCATTCACTTATTAGAGTGGCAGCGAATAAATACGTGAAGACTCGCCCCATGGGTGATAACCCAATCCAGTAAAAGTAAAACCATACTTTTCGTAGAACCCGATATGGTCAGTACATAAATGTAGTGTATCAAAACCTAATTGTTTGGTTTCTTTAGCAATATGCTTGATCAGTAATTCACCATAAGCATACCCTCGGTGTTGCTCTTCAATATAAAGCGCACATAACCAAGGGTACAGATCCATACGGCTAATAAAATCATTGGTGATTAATCCAGCGCAACCAATAATTTCATTATTCATTTCCATCAAATACCATTGAGGTAAAGGATTTTTAGCTGCAATACAAAGACTGATGCAATCCTGATAAAGCATTTTAGTCTCTTCCGTGGCCCACTTATTCTGAAAATAGCGGATAGATTGATCTTTATACTCAGGGTGACTTCTCACCGAGATGATTCTTATCATTATTGTTTTCCTAACGCACTAATTATACTCACTATTTTTGGTAAAGATCCCAGCGATTACCGTAAATATCTTCGAATACAACCACCATGCCATATTCCTCTTTGCGAGGTTCTTCGCAGAATGTCACTCCTTTTGATTTCATCAACTCATAATCACGCCAGAAGTTATCTGTCTCAAGAAAAAGGAATACTCGACCACCACATTGATTACCAATAAACGCAGTTTGATGGTCATTGGATGCCCGAGCTAGCAATAAACGACACTCACTGTCTTCTGTCGGCGAAACCGACACCCAACGTTTCCCTGGTTGTGCCTCATCTTCTCGCAGAAAAAAACCTAACTTTTCGGTATAAAATTCAATCGCTTTATCGTAATCATCAACGACGATAGCAATATAGCCCATCCCTCTTTTTTTACTTGTCATAAATTCGTCCATTGTTAATTGACCCAAACTGGGTGCCGCTGATTATTAACTATAACTTCTTGATAGCCTAGGCATCGGCACCGATTGAATACCATGCAAAATCCAGCAGTCAGGGAAGCACCTTACACTCTGCTAATCTCCGTTACCTGTCAGAGCAAATTTCCAATCGTACTAAGGCCGGTATTTCGGAATAGATTGCCAGCATAACATCCAGATTGTGGAATAAAAATGAACAGGCCACCGTTGTAAAATTCATTGCTGGCAATATCGATTCTTTCAACATGGGGGAGAGTCCGAAAGGAAATAAGAACGGGTTTATTACGGCATCGCAGGGTACAAAGAATCGACAACTCTACTTCCACAAAGTAAATTTGTGGGAATGACGATGGGCGTACTGGTACACTAAGATTCAACCTGTAGCTATTCGGGTTAATGTGTTCAAAAACAAACCACTTAATATATGTAGGTTAAATAGTGGTTTTTTTACTGGTGATTAAATTATTCTTTATAAATCAATGATGAAGTATTAATGAGCTATCAGGTCCTTGCCCGTAAGTGGCGCCCCCAAACGTTCGCAGACGTCGTTGGTCAGGAGCATGTCCTGACGGCGCTGGCTAATGGCCTTTCATTAGGGCGAATTCATCACGCCTATCTATTCTCCGGCACCCGTGGCGTTGGCAAGACGTCGATTGCACGGCTATTAGCCAAAGGTCTTAACTGCGAAACCGGCATTACAGCGACGCCTTGCGGTACCTGTGCTAACTGCCTGGAGATCGAGCAAGGCCGTTTTGTTGACCTGATCGAGATAGATGCCGCCTCGCGCACGAAGGTAGAAGATACCCGAGAACTGCTGGATAACGTTCAATATGCTCCAGCCCGTGGCCGCTTCAAAGTGTACTTAATTGATGAAGTGCATATGCTGTCGCGCCACAGTTTCAATGCGCTACTAAAAACACTTGAAGAGCCGCCAGCCCATGTGAAATTCTTGCTGGCGACTACGGACCCTCAGAAACTGCCGGTGACCATCCTTTCCCGCTGTTTGCAATTCCATCTCAAAGTGATTGATGTTGAGGTTATCCGTGGGCAGCTTGAAAAAATATTATTGGCAGAGCAAATCAGTAGTGATGCGCGTGCATTGCAATTATTGGCACGGGCGGCCGATGGCAGTATGCGAGATGCGCTTAGTCTGACAGATCAGGCCGTTGCGATGGGCGATGGGCATGTGACGACAGCTACAGTCAGTCAAATGCTGGGAACGCTGGATGACGAGCAACCCTTGGCGATTATCGAGGCGCTGGTCAGTGCCGATGGTGCGCGGGTGATGGCTCAGGTAGAACAAGCGGCATCACGTGGTGTCGATTGGGAAAACTTATTGGTCGAAACCCTAAGTTTGCTGCACCGCATTGCGATGGTGCAACTGCTGCCATCAATGTTGGATAATCACTATGCGACGGTTGAGCCTCGGTTACGCGAACTGGCCCGCACATTGCCACCTGCTGATATTCAGTTATATTATCAAATTCTGTTAGTGGGCCGCAAAGAGCTGGCTTATGCGCCGGATCGCCGCATGGGGGTTGAAATGACCTTATTGCGAGCGTTAGCTTTTCATCCTAAAGCGATAATTGCCGAACCGCAGAGTGTATCTGTCAGTGCGCCAGCAGCGATTGGGGGTAACAATGCACCGCAGCACTCCCCAAATACGCAACAGCCCGCATCTACTCACTCAGGGCCACCGCAAGATGCACCACCGCTAGGGCTTGCCGCTGAAGTGAGTACTCAGCTCCCAGATTCTACTGCGCAGCTCCTTCAGGCACGGACCCAGTTGTTGCGACAATCCGGGACAACCACACCAAAAAAGAATGAGCCGGCAGCGCCAGGAAAAGCGCGGCCGGCAACCTCGGCACTGGAGCGTCTAGCTTCGGTGACTGAGCGCAGCCAGCAGCGTCTGGCCGCTAAATCAACCGAAGAAAAGAAACCGGCGAAGAAAGAAGCTTATCGTTGGACCGCGCAGAATCAGTCTGAGGTCGTAGCTGAGCCAGTTACCACGCCTAAGGCGTTGCGCTCTGCGTTAGAGCATGAAAAAACACCGGAGCTTTCTGCCAAATTGGCTGAAGACGCCATGGTGCGGGATCCTTGGGCGGCAGAGATAGATAAGCTACATGTTCCGAAATTGGTACAGCAGCTTGCGTTGAATGCATTTAAAGAAGAAATAGAACCGGGTAATATTTGTCTTCACCTGCGTTCTAGCCAGCGGCATTTAAATTCGCCCACGGCACAAAAGGCGCTGGCTGATGCATTGAGTGAATTACACGGTAATGCTGTCACACTTAGCGTTATCGAAGATGACAACCCGGCGGAGCGTACTCCGCTGGAATGGCGGCAGGCCATTTATGAAGAAAAGCTGGCACAAGCACGCCAGTCGATTATTGCGGATAATAATATTCAGACACTGCGTCGTTTCTTCGATGCAGAATTGGATGAAGAGAGTATCCGGCCGGTTTAACCGCTGCGGTAAGTGCATGGTGTACTGACGCGGCCCCTTGCTATGAGAGATGACTATGTTTGGTAAAGGCGGTATTGGCAATTTAATGAAACAAGCCCAGCAGATGCAGGAAAAAATGCAGCAGATGCAGGAAGAAGTCGCCAAATTGGAAGTTACCGGTGAATCTGGCGCGGGCTTGGTAAAAGTAACCATCAATGGGGCGCATAACTGCCGCCGGGTTGAAATTGACCCAAGCCTATTGGTTGAAGAAGATAAAGAAATGCTGGAAGATTTGATTGCTGCGGCATTGAACGATGCCGCGCGTCGTATCGATGAAACGCAAAAAGAGAAAATGGCTTCGGTCTCCAGTGGTATGCAATTACCACCAGGCTTTAAGATGCCGTTCTGATGCAAACCAGTCCACTCCTTGAGTCATTAATGGAGGCGTTGCGCTGCCTGCCGGGCGTTGGCCCGAAATCAGCGCAACGTATGGCATTCCAACTGCTACAGCGTGATCGTAGTGGTGGAATGCGGCTGGCGCAGTCATTGACCCGTGCGATGTCCGAAATCGGTCACTGTGCTGATTGCCGGACATTTACCGAGCAAGACCGTTGCACTATCTGCTCCAACCCACGCCGGCAGCAGAATGGCCAACTCTGTGTGGTCGAAAGCCCGGCAGATATCCATGCTATTGAACAAACCGGCCAGTTTGGTGGGCGTTACTTTGTGTTGATGGGGCATTTATCTCCCATGGATGGCATTGGCCCTGGCGATATTGGTTTGGATTTGCTGGAAAAACGGCTTGAAACTGAAACTATCACTGAAGTCATTTTGGCAACTAATCCGACCGTAGAAGGGGATGCCACTGCCAACTATATCGGCCAGATGTGTGGTCAGTATGGCGTATTAGCCAGCCGTATCGCTCATGGCGTACCAGTAGGCGGCGAACTGGAAATGGTTGATGGTACGACATTATCGCACTCACTGGCTGGGCGTAATCCTATTAAGTATTGATCCCATTATTTATTGTGGGCGACAGTCTTGTTATTGATTATCTTACGAATAAATTCGTTAGGGATAATAAGTCAATCGCCCTCGATTCTCTATTTTTTTCTATCCTCATACTTGAAACTTTCACCTATTGGCCCCATCTGATACTCATTGTTCGATTTTATGTACCTGTCGGTAATTTGGATTGAGGTAATTAATGAGTATGAAAGGTCAAGAAACCCGTGGATTCCAGTCTGAAGTAAAACAACTCCTCCATTTGATGATTCACTCGCTTTATTCCAATAAAGAAATTTTCTTGCGCGAGTTGATCTCTAATGCCTCTGATGCGGCAGACAAACTGCGTTTCCGCGCGCTGTCTAATCCTGAATTATTTGAGGGCGACGGTGAGCTGAGAGTGCGTTTATCTTTTGATAAAGAAAAGCGTACTTTGACTCTAAGTGATAACGGCATCGGTATGAGCCGTGACGAAGTTATTGATAATCTTGGTACCATCGCGAAGTCAGGGACCAAAGCATTCCTTGAGTCTATTGGTTCAGATCAAGCCAAAGATAGCCAATTAATCGGCCAGTTTGGTGTCGGTTTCTACTCCGCATTTATTGTGGCAGATAAAGTCACCGTCCGTACCCGTGCAGCCGGTGCGCCTGCTGATGCTGGCGTATTCTGGGAATCGGCAGGCGAGGGTGACTACACCATCGCGGATATCACCAAAGAAGAGCGTGGTACAGAGATAACCCTGCATCTGCGTGAAGGTGAAGACGAGTATTTGGATGATTGGCGCTTGCGCTCAGTCATCAGTAAATATTCAGACCATATTGCTTTGCCAGTTGAAATTCAAAGCAAAAATGAAGAAGACGGCACGGTCACCTGGGAGAAAATCAATAAAGCTCAGGCATTATGGACGCGCGGCAAAGCAGAGATTACTGACGACGAATATAAAGCATTCTATAAACATATCGCGCATGATTTCACCGACCCGATGAGTTGGAGCCATAACCGCGTCGAAGGTAAGCAGGAGTATACCAGCTTGCTGTATATCCCAGCTCAGGCCCCGTGGGATATGTGGAATCGCGACCATAAGCATGGTTTGAAACTTTACGTGCAGCGCGTGTTCATTATGGATGATGCTGAGCAGTTCATGCCGAATTACCTGCGTTTTGTTCGTGGTTTAATAGATTCTAATGATCTACCGCTGAACGTCTCGCGTGAGATTCTGCAAGACAGCCGCATTACTCAGAATCTACGTAGTGCGCTGACTAAACGTGTGCTGCAAATGCTGGAAAAACTGGCTAAAGATGATGCTGAGAAATATCAGCAGTTCTGGCAGCAGTTCGGTATGGCGCTTAAGGAAGGCCCAGCGGAAGACGGTAGCAATAAAGAAACTATTGCCAAGTTACTACGCTTTGCTTCAACCCATACCGACAGCTCAGCGCAGACAGTGTCTTTGGAAGATTATGTCAGCCGTATGACTGAAGGGCAGGAGAAGATTTATTACATCACTGCTGACAGCTATGCTGCGGCGAAGAACAGCCCTCATCTGGAACTGTTCCGCAAAAAAGGCATTGAAGTATTGCTGTTATCTGATCGCATCGATGAATGGATGATGAGCTACCTGACCGAGTTTGACGGTAAAGTTTTCCAGTCAGTCAGCAAAGCAGATGACTCACTGAATAAGCTGGCAGATGAAGAGCGTCCAGATCAGCAAGAGGCCGATAAAGCGCTGGAGCCATTCGTTGAGCGGGTTAAAACCCTGCTGGGCGAACGCGTGAAAGATGTCCGCCTGACGCATCGTTTGACGGATACGCCAGCGATAGTGACGACTGATGCCGATGAAATGAGTACGCAGATGGCGAAATTGTTTGCTGCTGCGGGCCAACAGGCACCAGAAGTGAAGTATATCTTTGAATTAAATCCTGAACATAGCTTGGTTAAACGCGCTGCTGATGTGACTGACGATGCTCAGTTTGCTGAATGGGTAGAGTTATTACTGGATCAATCGCTGTTAGCTGAACGGGGAACATTAGATGATCCTAACCAGTTTATCCGCAGAATGAATCAGTTATTAACGGCTTAATTGAGTAATAGAGCGCCTCAGATAGATATGTTATCTGAGGCATTTTTTTATTTATTTTCAATGGGTTGTTTTTTTATTTCTCCTGGATGTCATTGATTCTCTCCTGCTAACCGGCCTCGCGCGCCTTGAGCCAACCCCCCTGAAAATGGTATGGTTGCTTGTTTTCCGCAATTTCGATTTTTTTAAGAGCTTATCCCCGTTGGCGTCATTGTTGCGGCCAGTTTGAACATGGACAGCGCGGAAGAGCCGGAGCGTACACATCGTACGTGAGGATCCTGAGCACTGCCTTGGTTCAAAATGGCAAATAAAATAGCCCTAATGGGATAGGCTCTAAGTAAAAACACATAGAAAAACTACATAGCAAGGGGATTTACGCAATGCGTATCATTCTGCTGGGCGCTCCGGGCGCTGGTAAGGGTACTCAGGCTCAATTCATCATGGAGAAATACGGTATTCCGCAAATCTCTACTGGTGATATGTTGCGCGCCGCTGTAAAAGCAGGTTCTGAGTTAGGTCTGAAAGCGAAAGAAATAATGGATGCCGGCAAACTGGTTACTGATGAGCTGGTTATCGCATTGGTTAAAGAGCGTATCACCCAGGACGATTGCCGTGATGGTTTCCTGTTAGACGGGTTCCCACGTACTATTCCTCAGGCTGATGCCATGAAAGAAGCCGGTATCAAGGTTGATTATGTGCTGGAGTTTGCTGTACCAGACGAGTTGATTGTTGAACGCATCGTCGGGCGTCGAGTACATGCTGCTTCAGGCCGTGTTTACCACATTAAATTCAACCCACCTAAAGTTGAAGATAAAGATGATGTGACAGGTGATGAACTTACTATTCGTAAAGACGATCAGGAAGCCACTGTTCGCAAACGTCTGATCGAATATCATCAACAAACCGCACCACTCGTTTCTTACTATCGTAAAGAAGCTGATGCAGGCAATACGCAATATTTTAAGCTGGACGGAACCCGTAAAGTAGCAGAAGTCAGTGCAGAACTGGCGACTATTCTCGGTTAATTCTGGATGGTAAGATAGCTAAGGCGGCCTAAGGTCGCCTTTCTCGTTTTACGGATCTCGTTGAAGACTTATTCGTAAGCTCGAATAATAAGCGTAATATCCCCCACAAGGATTTTGCATCATGCAAAGTAAGCTCGGCGTATTAATGGTCAACTTGGGGACACCGGACGCCCCAACACCGCAAGCAGTAAAACGCTATCTGACTGAATTCCTGAGTGACCGCCGGGTGGTTGATACTTCCCCGTGGCTGTGGTGGCCTCTGTTACGCGGTGTCATTTTGCCTATTCGATCTCCTCGCGTGGCTAAATTATACCAATCAGTCTGGATGGACGAAGGGTCACCGTTATTGGTCTATAGTCGGCGGCAACAGAAAGCATTGGCGGCACGTATGCCAGAGATCCCGGTTGAGTTAGGTATGAGTTATGGCTCACCAAATCTGCCAGATGCTATCGATAAGTTATTAGCCCAAGGTGTGACTAAGCTGGTGGTTTTGCCGCTTTATCCGCAATATTCCTGTTCGACCAGTGCCGCTGTATGGGACGCTGTTGCCCGTATTCTGAAAGGATATCGTCGGTTACCATCGGTTTCTTTTATCCGTGATTATGCCGAACATCCCACCTATATTTCGGCATTACAGCAAAGTGTTGAACGTGCTTTTGCGCTGCATGGCAAACCTGACAGACTAATACTTTCCTTCCATGGTATTCCTAAGCGCTATGCTCAACTGGGGGATGATTATCCACAACGCTGTGAAGATACTAGCCGCGCGTTACGTGGCAAATTGGTGTTGCCAGCCGAAAATATCATGATGACATATCAGTCTCGCTTTGGTCGTGAACCTTGGTTGACGCCTTATACCGACGAGACATTAAAAAGTCTCCCCGCCCAAGGTATTAAGCATATTCAGCTGATCTGCCCTGGTTTCTCTGCTGATTGTCTTGAAACACTGGAGGAGATCAAGGAGCAGAACCGGGAGATTTTCATGCACGCCGGTGGCGAGAAATTTGAATATATTCCTGCGTTGAACGACGATGAGGGGCATATAGACCTTTTAGAACAGTTGATAAAACAAGAAATTGCTCAACTATCTCTTAATTCGTAATTTTTATGTATCGATTGGTATATTAATGATATGTGATTACATATTTACCTACTCCTTTCTCTTGTAATGCCTGTTTAGATGTATGAGAATTAGGCTTTTATAAACAACAGGTATGTAAGTATGTGACTTAACTGTTTGTTTTTATTTGATTTTTAAGTTGAGCAAAAGACTGAAGTTTTAGAGTAGTGCATTGGTAGCTGTTAAGCCAAGGGCGGTAGCGTGATTTTATTTTTCACGATTTGAATTTATATATTTTTGAGAGATATACTCTGTATTATGAGAGATAAAAATAATTGAGTATCTTTAGCAATCATGAACAATATAGTCTAATCCAATAACTGGAAATGAAAATGTCAGTTTTACGAAGAAATATATTTTCTTTACTTCTATTACAAGGCAGTAACTATATTATTCCACTCCTCACATTGCCATATTTAACTCGAGTTTTGGGCGTGGAAGGTTTCGGTATCTATAGCCTTACTCTTTCTTTAGCACAGTATTTTGTTATTTTAATAGATTTTGGATTTAATTTATCGGCCTCGAAGAAAATTGCTGAACATCAAGATAATCCAGAATATATATCTAAAGTTTTTTTTGAAACACTTTATTCCAAATCAATATTATGCGTCATTTCAATTCTTATAATTATTTTACTTACGATTACAAGTACGCATGCTGTTATCCAAAGTGAGTTGATTTATACTGTATTAATGTTAATTGGTACCACGTTAATGCCTGCGTGGTTTTTCCAAGGCATAGAAAAACTATCTGTTGTGACAAATTTAATGATAGTAGCAAAGCTATCAATGCTACCTTTATTTTTTATTTTTGTTCACAGTGATGCGGATATAAAATATGCAGTAATAATTCAATCGTCAATGAATTTATTGGCTGGTATCATAGCAATAATATATATATATCGGAAAAAACTTGTAAGAGTAGTTAACTTCTCTAGTCTAAAGATAGCGCATACATTAAAAGATTCTTTCCCGATATTTTTTGCAACATTATCTATTAGTCTTTATACCATGAGTACAACAATTATAATTGGTATATTCAGTAATGTTTATGAAGTCAGTATATTTACGGCAGCTGATAGAGTTAAAGGGGCTATTTTAGGTGTATTTTTAGTTCTAGGAAATGCATTTTACCCCAGAATAAATTCGTTATTGGTTAATAAAAAAGAAGAGGCCTACTCTTTAATCAGAAAGATTTTCTATTGGCAGGGGGGCTTGTGCATTGCTATAACAATTTGTGTCATAGTTTTCTCTAAATTGATTACTAAAATAATGTTTGGCTCTGAATATTCGGAGGTATCAACACTTTTAATTTTATTTTCTCCTGTTTATATTCTGGTTATACAATCGACTGTACTAGCTAACTACATTTTATTACCTCATGGGTATAAGAAATCTTATACGATTTTACCAATGATTTCGGCAGTAATTCATATCCCTCTTTGTGCATATCTTGCCTCTAAATATGGAGCTTGGGGCGGTATTATTTCAATTATTACTATTGAGGCTTTATCATTTATATGTTTGATTATGATTCTTAAGAGAAAAAATCTCTTATTTGAAATACTTTCGAGAAACAAACATGGATAATAAAAAAATACTTTCGTTGATTATACCTGTCTATAATGCTGGTAAGTATCTTGAGTCATGCCTAATTTCTGTATTTTCACAATGGGATAACATGCTTGAAGTTATCATTATCAATGATGGTTCAACTGATAACTCTGCTGATATAATCAGTAAATATAGTAAAATATATGACTTTAAATATTTGTCACAAGATAATTCAGGTGTATCCGTAGTGCGAAATAAAGGTGTAGAGATCGCCACAGGAGATTATATAGTCTTTGTCGATGCTGATGATATCTGGTGCGATAAAATATATTCTAGTATCAAAAAAATAATTATAAAAAATGCACCTGATTGTATATTATTTAACTACATTGAATTAACTGAAGGTAAAGAAAATAAATTCGATTTAATAAATAAGAATGAATTCACTAAAAGTAATCTAGAATCAGTTAAGATTGGTATAGCCAATAGTGAAATGTTTTATCTCTGGCGGTGTGTTTTTAATAAAAATATCTTTGACAATATAATTTTTGATGTTGGACGTAGATTTGAAGATCAATTGATTTTTCCTATTTTAATTAGTAAATGTGAATCCATCTATGAAAGTAAGGATTACATTGTTAAATATAGACAAAATCCAGATAGTATTACTAAAAACCTGAATGTTTCAGATCTTGATGATAGCGAGGTCGGGCTGTTAAGATTTAAAGATCAGTATATAAAATATCATAGTAGATATTGGACTGCGATTATCGCAAGTGTATTTGTATCTCATATATCTAAATGTGCCAGAATATACCATATTGATAAAAAAACAGCACTGAGGAGTTATAGGAAATCTTTCGAAATAATATCATTAAGGCCAATTATTTCTTCAGGTAACATAAAGTCTATTTTATATTATATATTTAGCGATATAATGTTTTATCGATTGGTTTCGGCTGTTAAAAATGAGGTGAAAAAATAGTATGGTTACTGTTACTATATTTACTCCTACTTTTAATAGAGCTAAAGTGCTAAAGCGCTGCTATCTTTCCATATTAGAGCAAAATAGAAATGATATTGAGTGGTTAATAATTGATGATGGTTCGATAGATAACACAATTGATGTTGTAAATAATTTTCAAAATGAAAATAGAATAAAAATAAGGTATATCTATCAAGATAATAGTGGGAAGCAAGCTGCTTGGAATAAGGCGGTAGAGAATGCGAGTGGTGAGTATTTTATCGGGTTGGATTCCGATGATGCTCTTATTAGTGGTTCAATAAGTAAATTACTTTCAATAACAAAAGTACTGGATGATAAAGACATTATTGGTATAAGAGCTTTGTCTGTTAGCTCAGAAACAATGAAACCTAATAATTATTACTTATCCAATGAAGATAAGAAAAGCTCATGGTTAGATGAGTTTCGTTCAGGTATCCGTGGTGAGAGAATTGATTTGTTTAAAACAGAGTACTTACAAAAATATTATTATCCAGTTAAGCCAGGAATTAATTTTATTCCTGAAATTTGGTTTTATAGTACGATATCTAAAGAGTATTCATTTTTTTATAGTTCAATTCCAGTTCGCATCTTTTTTGATGATGAGAAAACGAACCGGCTCAGTCAGTCCTCAATAAAAAAGCATGCAATAGGCCATTATATCTCGCGTAAGGCATTACTGGGTAATACTCCAAAGGTTGTATGGTTATATAGGCCATTGGATTTTATAAAAACTATCATACGTATTAATCAGGCTATCGCTATGATGGATGAGAAGTATGTAATTGAAGAAAAAAATTCACTCTTACTTAAAATTGTTACACTGCCTGGTGTAATAATTCGTAAAATTAAGTCACAACAAGGGATTTCATGAAAGTAATTGCTTTCTTTGGTGGCGATATTAGTCTCACCGGTGGTACTGAGAGAGTCAGTTTAGCTCTTGCTAACTATCTGGTTAAAGATGGCTATCGGGTTATTATTATCAGTTTAAGTGGTAATGCTTCGCCTTTTTTTCATGCAGATGAAAGAATAAAAATCGTATCACTTTTTGATAAAAAAAAACGCTTCTCACTTGCTTATTTGTCTGTCGTTTTTAGATTACGCCGTATCTTAATAGATGAATCAATCGATGTTTTGATTGATGTTGATACAATGTTAGCATTATTTAGTACTACAGCTTTATTAGGAACCAAAAAAAAACATATCTCGTGGGAACATTTTAATTATAAAAATGATCTAAATATAAAGTCACGAAAACTAGCCAGGAAAGTAGCAGCCAAATATGCTGACGCAGTAGTCACGTTAACAGAAAAAGATCGCCAGTATTGGCTAGAAGAAAATAAATATCCAGAAAGAATAATATCGATACCTAATCCATTACCCTTTGATGTAAAAGATAAACTAATTAAAAAAAACTCAAAAAATGTTTTGGCTCTAGGACGATTTACTTACCAGAAGGGTTTTGATCTCTTAATCGATATTTGGGCTAAAGTACAAGAGGAAAATCGTGACTGGAAACTTATAATCGCAGGTGATGGTGAGGATAAGCAATTTTTATTAGATAAAATAAAGAGATTAAATCTTAAGAATATAGAGTTACTACCCACCACTCCTTATGTGAGAGAGTTATATAATCAGTCTAATATCTATGTAATGACTTCTCGGTTCGAAGGATTCCCTATGGTTTTGCTTGAAGCTAAAGCAAGTGGACTACCGATAATAGCTTATGATTGCGATACTGGCCCTTCAGAACTCATCACTGACTATGAGGATGGATTTATTATACCCTTTGATGATAGTGATAAATTCGTAAAACAACTTCTTATACTGATTAATAATGAAGAATTAAGAGAAACCATGTCAATTAAATCATTAGAGAATGCAGAACAGTATAGAATAGAGTCTACGATCGGAAATAAATGGAAAAACCTGATCGAAATGTTAATGAGTGAAAATAGAGTTTAGAATTTAACTCCAATTGGATAAGAAGATACCAGTGAATTTATTATACATTATTACAGGGTTAGGTATGGGGGGGGCTGAAAAACAGACGCTCTTGCTCGCGAATAAGATGCTTTCGGCTGGACATAATGTCATGATCATATCGCTGACAGGTGAGACGGTAGTAAGGCCTGAACAGGGTATCCACCTGAGAGAGTTAAATTTAGATAAGAGCATTTTTAATCTATGTAATGGATTCTTCAAAGCTAGACAAATAATAAAGAAATTTAAACCTGATGTCATTCATAGTCATATGTTTCATGCCAACATATTCTCCCGGATACTTCGACTATTCACCAAAATTCCAGTTTTAATATGTACTGCGCATAATACTAATGAAGGTAGTACGCTGAGAATGTTAGCGTATAGATATACTGACCGTCTCGCTTCGCTATCCACTAATGTTAGCCAGGATGCTGTTGATTCTTTTGTTAGCAAACGGGCTTCTACTGCCAATAGAATGATTGTGGTAACAAATGGAATTGATACCTCTCAATTTGATTTTTCGGTAAGTGATAGACAAACGAAAAGAGCTGAGTTAGCTATATCAGATGAGACACCAATGCTATTGAGTGTTGGAAGGTTAATGGAAGCAAAAGATTATCCAAACTTACTGAATGCATACTCTTTACTTCTCAAAAATTATAGCTATAAAATTATTCCACGACTATTCATTGTGGGAACGGGTCATCTTGATAGTTATCTTAAAAACATGGCCAGTGAACTTGCTATTGAGCAGTACGTTACCTTTCTTGGACGCAGGGATGACATCCAGCAACTAATGTGTGCTACCGATATTTTCGTGTTGTCTTCCGAATGGGAAGGGTTTCCGCTGGTTATTACTGAAGCGATGGCATGTAAAAAGTTAATTGTTGCTACAGACTCTGGTGGTATTAAGGAGGCTTTAGGTGAATGTGGCGCTGTTGTCCCAGTTAAAGATCCTGACGCTTTGTCTAATGCTATATATAAAATGATAAATTTATCTGATGACGATAAAGTATCGTTAGGCGAAAAAGTTAGAGCGCGTATCGTAAAAACAAATTCTATTGATAAAATAGTTGACCACTGGATATCTATATATACTTCTTGCAGAAAATAAGAGTTTAATTTATTTTTTTTGTAAGGAAACTAAAAAATATCAGTGTTTATTGTTTTAATTATCACGTCTATGCGGTTTTTCTGGGGGGTATATGCCAACTGTAATGTTATTACTACTTTTTTTTCTGATTGTGTCATTTGTACTAACGTATTTATTACGAATTTACGCCTTTAAAAATAATATTATTGATACTCCTAACTCACGTAGTTCACATGTAATTCCAACGCCAAGAGGTGGTGGTGTTGCTATTGTTATAAGTTTTTTAATCGGCTTAGCGATTTTTTATTTTCAAGGTTATTTAACGACTCTTACGACAGTCGGGTTAATTGCCTCTGGTGGGGTAATTGCTATAGTCGGATTTTGGGATGACCACGGGCATATTGCTGCTCGTTGGCGTCTCATGGCACATTTTTCTTCAGCAGCATTTTTATTGTTTTGTCTAGGCGGTTTCCCGCCATTAACTATTTTTGGGACAATAATCTATTTGGGTATTGTCGGTAACATTTTGGGCCTGCTATTTTTGGTATGGATGCTTAATCTCTATAATTTCATGGATGGTATTGATGGTTTGGCGAGTGCTCAAGCCGTAATGGTCAGTCTCGGTGCGATCGTGATCTATATAATTAGTGGTGATAAAGTTGGCTTAGATAACTATCTGGTTCTTTGGTTGCTGGCGGTGACTGTCTTAGGGTTTTTATTATGGAATTTCCCTCCTGCAAAGATATTTATGGGAGACGCAGGTAGTGGTTTTCTGGGATTAATCATAGGCTCTCTAGCGATAAGTGCCGGTTGGATAGAATCAAAATTTTTCTTCTGTTGGTTGATCCTATTGGGTCTATTTATTGTCGATGCAACATGGACTCTCATTCGTAGAATTTTGGGTGGTTTTAAAGTTTATGAAGCTCATCGAAGTCATGGTTACCAGATTGCATCCAGAAGATTTAAAAGACATTTACCAGTTACATTATCTGCTATCGTTATAAATATTGTTTGGTTATTCCCTATTGCATTGCTCGTCGGACTAAATACCATTAATCCAATGGTTGCTTTGATTATTGCCTATGCTCCAATTATATATTTGGATTATAAGCTTGATGCGGGTGTGAAAAACAATTAAGTCAGTTGCGTTTTATTTTAATTCTGACTAAATTTTCTTAAATAGTCATTAGTTTGAATTGCGTTTTCTGGCTTGGGATTAGGTATTATATGTTTCTCGTATTTCTATTATCTTTACCAAGAACTGTTAAAAGAATTATTATGTTGTTATTAGATGCTACTCTCATCGGGTTAGCATATTGGGGCGCTTTTTGGGTTCGCCTGGATGTTGATAGTCCATTTAGCAGCACTGAACAATGGGCTGCATTGGCCGTAATTATACCGCCAACGCTTTTAGTCTTTATCCGACTCGGGTTGTACCGTACTGTACTTCGCTATGTCAGTGCGAAAATTGTCACTACCGTGTTCGTCGGTGTAATACTTTCTACGGGTTTACTTGTTTTTGGTTCCTACTTCTTAGGTGTCTACTTGCCAAGAACAGTATCAGTCATGTTCTTTGTATTCTCGTTAGTCCTTATTTGTGGTTCTCGGTTGTTCTTCCGCATGTTACTGAACTATGGTGTTAGAGGACAAATTCCTGTTGTTATTTATGGCGCAGGTGCTTCTGGTCGGCAATTGTTGCCTGCTTTAATGCAAGCTAGCGAATATTTTCCTATTGCGTTTGTTGATGATAATCCTAAGTTACACAAAGCAGTTATTCATGGATTTACTGTTTATCCTTCAGAGAAACTTGAGTATTTGATAGGTCGTTACGGTATTAAAAAAGTCTTACTTGCAATGCCAAGTGTTAGCCAAAGCCAGCGTAAAGCTGTGGTTGGTAAGCTAGAAAATCTTTCTTGTGAAGTCTTATCTATCCCTGGTATGTCGGACTTAGTTGAAGGCCGAGCACAAATCAGCAGTTTAAAGAAAGTCTCAATTGAGGAATTATTGGGGCGTGATCCAGTTGTACCTGATGAAAAGTTATTAGCCAAAAATATCACTGGCAAGGTCGTTATGGTAACCGGTGCTGGCGGTTCAATTGGCTCTGAATTGTGTCGCCAAATAATTATTGAAAAACCACAATTATTGGTTCTTTTTGATGTCTCTGAATTCTCTCTTTATTCTATTGAAAATGATATAGCGGCAATATGCAGGAGCCATAAAATTGATTCGGAATTTGTCGCATTACTCGGTTCAGTTCAAAATGAAAGTAGACTAGTGCAAGTAATGACTAACTTTCAAGTGAATACTGTCTACCATGCTGCCGCTTATAAGCATGTTCCACTGGTTGAGAATAATGTTATTGAAGGTGTGAGAAATAACATATTTGGCACTCTATTTTGTGCAAAGGCAGCCATTAAGTCGGGAGTCGAAAAGTTTGTTTTGATATCGACTGATAAAGCGGTGCGGCCAACCAATACCATGGGGGCCACCAAGAGAATGGCTGAACTTGTATTGCAGGCATTATCTAATGAGCAATGTCATACAAAATTCTGCATGGTACGTTTTGGCAATGTTCTAGGTTCCTCAGGTTCTGTTGTTCCGCTATTTAAGAAACAAATCGCTGAAGGGGGGCCAATCACGCTCACCCATAAAGATATTATCCGCTACTTTATGACTATCCCCGAAGCGGCACAACTGGTTATTCAAGCTGGGGCAATGGGGCAAGGAGGCGATGTGTTTGTATTAGATATGGGAGATCCTGTTAAGATTATCGACTTGGCTAAGCGCATGGTCAACCTTTCTGGGCTTTCAGTTAAGAGTGATGAAAACCCTGATGGTGATATTGCGATAGAAATTTCAGGTTTGCGCCCAGGTGAAAAATTATACGAAGAGCTATTGATTGGAGAGTCGGTACAAAATACCTATCATCCCCGAATTATGACTGCTACTGAGGTGATGCTTGAATGGGATAAACTAAATGTATTGCTCAGTACAATTGAAAGTGCTTGTAATGACTTTGATTATGAATATATTCGCTCTTTATTATTAGAGGCTCCTGTTGGTTTTCAACCAACAGATGGTATTTGTGATTTGGCTTGGCAAAATAGCCATCACGAAAAAAATATGTCTATTAATATTAATTGATGGGTTAGGGTTGTTTATAAATAGATTGGTATTTTATAGTTTATGGAAACAATATGAAAAACATTGCATTCGTAATCACTAAATCAATAATTGGTGGTGCGCAAGGTTGGGTTTTAGAACAAGTCAAATTGCTTAAGGATGATTGTAATATAATATTGATAACCTCTGAATCAGGCTGGTTAACAGAAACTATAGTTTGCGATAAAATTATTATCATCCCTGAGATTAGAAAAATGGCCAGTATTAAAGCTATTTATTGTTTATATAAGGTGCTCAAGGATAATAAAATTGATGTAGTGGTTTCAAGTTCAGCTAATGCAGGTCTTTACAGTCGTCTGGCTCGTTTATTTTTACGTTTTCGCGGCGTGTATGTTTCACATGGCTGGTCATGTATATACAATGGCAATGTGTTAAAGTTTATATTTTGTTATGTTGAAAAACTGCTTTCAAATATTACTGATGTGATTTGGTGTGTGTCTCAAAGTGATGCTGATAAGGCGGTTAATATTATTGGTATTAAACCTGAAAAGATTACGGTCCAGCTTAATGCTATAACACCATTGATTGAACGTTCTGATCGACCGTGTAAAAATAAAATAATTTATGTATGTCGACTTGCTTATCCTAAACGACCTGACTTGATGTTGAAAGTTGCTGCCGTTAATCCTCATTTTAATCTCGATATGGTTGGAGATGGTGAGTATTATAAAGAACTTGAGAAAGAATATAGCAGTTATAAAAACATTCATTTCTATGGGGAAATTAAAGGATTTAACAGGTTTAATGACTATGATGTGTTTGTGCTAACATCTGAAAGTGAAGGTTTGCCAATGGCTGCGATTGAGGCGGTCAGTGCTAGTCTACCTATCATCATAAGTAATGTGGGGGGTTGTGCTGAAATAGTCGACCAAAATGGTATTCTGATAAATAACACGACAGAAAACCTAGAAAGTGCTCTCAATACCATATTTTCAAATTATGACTTCTTTTACAAATCTGCACAGATGCAAAAGAGTAAATTCGATATAAAGAATGTTAAAGATAAGTGCAGAGAGATAATATTTGGGCCGTAATATGAAACTCTAAATCATTACATTTTAAAGGTAGATTATGACTGTTTTAGTTACTGGTGGTGCAGGTTATATTGGCTCGCATACGGTATTAGTATTATTGGAGCAAGGGGAAGATATTGTTGTATTAGACAATTTATCTAACGCTTCTGCTGAGTCATTATTACGTGTTTCCGAAATTGCTGGCTGCTCGGCTACATTTTACCAAGGTGATGTATTAGACAAAAGTTGCCTAAGAAAAATATTCTTAGAGCACAGTATTGATTCTGTTATTCACTTTGCTGGCCTAAAGTCGGTAGGTGAGTCAGTGATTAAACCTATAGAATATTATCAAAATAACGTTACAGGTTCTATCACCCTACTTGAAGAAATGTTAATTGCAGGTGTAACGAAGCTGATATTCAGCTCATCAGCCACAGTATACGGTGATCCTGAGTTTATCCCACTGACCGAGGATGCGCGTATTGGAGGCACGACCAATCCATATGGTTCATCGAAAGTCATGGTTGAACAGATATTGAAGGATTTCTCTTTTGCTCACCCCGAGTTTGCGATAAGAGCATTGCGTTATTTTAATCCTGTTGGCGCCCATCCTTCAGGTTTGATTGGCGAGGATCCAAATGGAAAGCCAAACAATCTGTTGCCGTTTATTACTCAAGTTGCGGTTGGTAAACTGCCAAAATTAGCCGTATATGGTAATGACTATCCGACTAACGATGGGTCAGGCGTACGTGATTATATTCATGTTATGGATCTTGCTGATGGGCATGTTTGTGCACTTAATCGGCTGACTGCTGGGTACAAAGTTTATAATCTGGGGTCAGGTGTAGGATATTCAGTACTTCAGATGGTGAGTGAATTTGAACGCATTTCGGGCAAAAAAATCCCCTATGAAATAACGGCGCGTCGGGCTGGTGATATCGCGGAGTGCTGGGCAAGTACTGAACTCGCGCTCAAAGAATTAGATTGGAAAGCTAAGAGGAACCTAACGGAAATGATAAAGGATGCATGGAACTGGCAACAATCAAATCCTAATGGTTATGCCCGCTAAATTCATGCTTACATATGCTAAAATCCCTTATCTTCCCATTTCAATTTGTAACTCAAAACAATGAAATTTCCTGGTAAACGCAAATCTAAGCACTACTTTCCGGTGAATGCCCGTGACCCTTTATTGCAACCGGCGCAGACTGAAAATGAAGTGAGTACCTCTTATATCGTTGGCATTGACCAGACGTTGGTTGATATTGAAGCCAAGGTTGATGAGAGCTTTATTGCCCGTTATGGTCTGAGCCAAGGGCACTCTTTAGTGATTGAAGATGATATCGCTGAAAACCTTTATCAGGAACTAACTGCTAATGGGTTGATTACTCATGAGTTTGCTGGCGGTACCATTGGTAATACCTTACACAACTATTCTGTCCTTGCTGATGATCGTTCCATCCTGTTGGGCACCATGTGTAGCAATATTAAGATCGGTAGTTATGCCTATCGCTATCTGTGTAATACCTCAAGTCGCACTGACCTGAATTATTTGCAGGCAGTTGATGGTGCTATTGGCCGCTGCTTTACTTTGATTAGTGATAATGGTGAGCGGACTTTTGCTATCAGTCCCGGGCAAATGAATCAGCTACGTCCTGAAAGTATTCCTGAAGATGTGATTGCAGGTGCTTCTGCTCTGGTGCTGACTGCTTATCTGGTGCGTTGTAAGCCGGATGAGCCGATGCCTGCTGCCACAATGCAAGCCATCAGCTATGCGAAGAAGCATGATGTTCCGGTCGTGATGACCCTGGGGACTAAATATGTTATTGCAGATAATCCGCAGTGGTGGCGTGATTTTCTCAACGAGCATGTTTCTATATTAGCGATGAATGAAGATGAGGCTTATGAACTGACGGGCCTGAATGATCCGTTGATGGCTTCTAACATGGCATTGAATTGGGTGGATTTAGTGCTTTGTACTGCCGGCCCGAATGGGCTTTATATGGCAGGATATACCGAAGAGGCGAATAAGCGCCAAACACAGCATCCATTATTACCTGGCGCTATCGCAGAATTTAACTTGTATGAATTTAGCCGGGCAATGCGCCAAGCGCATTGTGATCATCCATTACGTATCTATTCTCACATTGCCCCTTATATGGGCGGGCCTGAGAAAATAATGAATACCAACGGGGCAGGGGATGGTGCATTATCCGCTGTGCTGCATGATATTGCGGCGAATGGCTATCATCGTAATAATGTTCCGAACTCTAGCAAACATGTGCGTAGTTACCTTAGCTACTCCTCCCTGGCACAAGTGTGTAAATACGCCAATCGGGTCAGTTATCAGGTATTAAACCAGCATTCGCCGCGTTTAACACGTGGCTTGCCTGAACGGGAAGATAGTTTAGAAGAGTCTTACTGGGAGCGGTAAGATACCCGTCATACTTTAAGTTGCAGGTGTGTTGGCTGCTCTCATTACTCAGCCCATCCTTGGGCCTCGCAAGGCGAGGCCGCTGCAAGCAGCGTTCAAATCTGCTCCCGGCAGATTTGTCACCCCAGTCACTTACTCGTGTAAGCTTCTGGGGATTTGCTTAGTTGCTGCCTTCCCGCAACTCGAATTATTTAGGGTATAGAACTTCAATTATAAACACAGATATAATTTTAAATTGGGCAAACTGGCATTTTATCTTCTTCAGTCAGCGTTTCTATTTTCAGCATATTAAGCATGCTGTTGGCGATTTCGCGCTCCCCCATAACAACCTGGTTAGCGCCACGGTCTGAGATATAAACCACTTCATCGTCATAATGGGCGCGGGCGATTATCTCAAGGTCTGGCCGCTTAATTCTGGCTGATGCGACTATTTCACCGGCTTCGTAGCCATTTGGTATGGTCAGCAATAACCAACGGGCGCAATCCAGACGCGCCAGTGACATAATATCTGCGCTTGCAGCATTACCTAATACCGCATTAATACCTTGTTCACGGAGTGCTTCCACTCGCGGGCGCGAATTTTCTACGACGACCAGCGGGATGCCTTCCGCATGAAGTTTTGCCCCTAATAAGCTGCCAACTCGGCCATATCCCACCAATAATGCATGATTGCATAAATCTACAGGTATCTGTTTTTCCTCTTCTACCGCCTCTTCCAGAATAAGATCTTCCATCGTCTCATTTTTGGCTAAATAGCGATCTAGCAAGGTGAAAAGTAACGGGTTGAGCATAATAGACAGAATCGCTCCCGCCAGTACCAGATTACGGCCATGTTCAGACATTAAACCAAGAGAAATACCCAGCCCCGCCAGAATAAAGGCGAACTCCCCAATTTGGGCCAGGCTAACGGAAATAGTGAGTGCTGTGCGTTTTGAGTGGCCAAACAGCCGCACCAGAATGAAAGCTGCCACCGATTTACCGAAGATAATGATGGTCAATGACGCTAACACTGCTAATGGTTCTCGTAGCAAAATCATCGGATCGAATAACATGCCGACTGAAACAAAGAACAGCACGGCAAAGGCATCACGCAGCGGCAAGGTATCTTGTGCTGCACGGTGGCTCAGCTCAGATTCGTTTAATACCATTCCTGCGAAGAATGCGCCGAGAGCAAATGATACGTCAAACAACCCTACAGCGCCGTAGGCTATCCCAAGCGCCAAGACTAAGACTGCTAGAGTAAAGAGTTCTCGCGAGCCAGTACTGGCTGTTTTAGCCAGTATCCAGGGCACCAGCCGACGACCGACGACAATCATTAAGGTTATGAAAGCGATCACTTTACCAATAGTAATCGCTAGCTCTGTAAACAGTTGGCTCAGGCTCGTGGTTTCGTTGCCCATGACTCCGGCAAATGCGGGTAATAACACTAATGTCAGTACCATTGCCAAATCTTCAACAATCAACCAGCCGATAGCAATCTGCCCTCGCTGACTATCAATCAGTTGCCGTTCTTCCAGTGCGCGCAGTAATACCACGGTACTGGCGGTTGACAGACATAACCCAAAGACCAAGCCGGTGACTAAATCCCAGCCTAATAAATGAGACAAGCCCATACCTAGCAGAGTAGCAACGGCTATTTGTGTCACGGCTCCGGGGATGGCGATTGCTTTTACTGCGAGGAGGTCTTTAAGCGAGAAGTGAAGTCCGACACCAAACATCAACAAAATAACACCGATTTCAGCCAGTTCGGGAGCTAATGAAGTATCAGCAACAAAACCCGGCGTGAATGGCCCGGCAAGCACCCCTGCGGCAAGGTATCCCACCAGTGGTGAGATGCGTAGGCGGTGGGCCAGGGAACCCAAGAGGAAGGCGAGAACAAGGCCTCCGACGATCGTGGTGATTAAGGGTGTTGAGTGGTGCATCCAGACTCCTTCTCGTTATACCCGCCATCTTTCAAATTGCAGGTGTGTTGGCTACGTTTATTACTTGGCCCATCTCTGCGAGGCCGCTGCAAGGAGCGTTTAAATCCACTCCCAACAGATTTATCACGCGCTTGCCGCCTTTGGGATGAGTATTGGGATATGTGGAGCAGCAAGCATTTCACAGCAATAACATCAGTTTATTGTATTTATGCGATCAATGCGCGATAAAAATTCATTTTTTATCGATAAAAGTCTGGTTTGGCATGGAAATTGTTTGAAGTGGTTATTTGTGGGGGACTTGCTGTTTTTGTCACGATTACACAGGGGGCTATCCCGACTGAAGTGCTAGTCTCAGTCGGGATTATAAGGTTATTACTATTACTTATCTTCTATATTGGGCAATAAGGCAGTAAATATCCCCAGTAATGGCAGGAATGCACATATTTGGTAAACCAGCTCAATACTGGTTAAATCAGCAACATACCCTAGTACAGCCGCACCTAACCCACCCATACCGAAAGCAAAACCGAAGAATAGACCGGATACCATCCCCACTTTCCCTGGGATCAACTCCTGGGCATACACCAGTATTGCAGAGAAGGCTGATGCGAGGATGACGCCAATGATTACGGTTAAAACCCCCATCCAATACAACGAAGCATAGGGTAAAATAAGGGTAAATGGCGCTACACCCAGTATTGACCCCCAAATAACATATTTTCGCCCTATCCGATCACCAAGAGGACCGCCAATTATGGTGCCAGCGGCGACTGCGAATAAGAACACAAATAAATGTATTTGGGCGTTTTGTACTGAAACACCGAACTTATGCATCAAATAAAAGGTGTAATAGCTGCTAATGCTGGTCAAGTAGAAGTATTTAGAGAATATCAGCACCATTAAAATAACTAACGTCTTAATAACCGTCTTTTTAGGCAGTAATTTTGCCGATGAGGTTTTTATCACTTTGCCATGTGTTGCTCTTTGCTGTTGCTGATACCACTTACTGACTTGCAATAGCACCACAATGGCCAGTAAGGCTGCGAGAGAGAACCAGCCGACATTGCCTTTACCATAAGGAGCGATAAGAATTGCAGCTAATAGTGGGCCGAGAGCGCTACCGAAGTTGCCCCCGACTTGAAAAACTGACTGAGCCAGGCCATGGCGACCACCGGATGCCATGCGCGCGACCCGTGATGACTCAGGATGGAATACCGATGAGCCGGTGCCAACCAGCGCTGCTGCCAATAAAACCACAGGGAAAGTGGTTGCCACCGCCAGCAGCAATATGCCTGATAAGGTAAAACCCATACCAATAGGCAAAGAGTAAGGTTGGGGGTGCTTATCGGTATACAGCCCTATCAGGGGTTGCAGTAGTGATGCAGTAAGCTGGTAAGTGAGCGTGATTAGCCCTATCTGAGTAAAACTCAGTGAAAACTCGACTTGTAATAAAGGATAAATCGCTAGAATCAACGATTGGATCATATCGTTGAGTAGATGAGATACGCTGATAGCCCCCAGAATAGAGAAGGATGTGCGTTTTACAGCGGCATTAACGGAGGGCTGGAATCCAGTCTCAGAACGATCGGTCATAGTGAGTATTCGCCTAATAATTTCACTGTTAATAATATGTTGGTAACGAATACATATTATGCAGATCGAATGATTTTTACTACATCTGACATAATTTGATATATATTCCAAAGTTATGAAATTCATGCATACATCATCACATTACAATGCCTACGGCGTCACGGTATGGTGTTGATTTATCGTGCTATTGATATGCATTACACTCTTTTCACTCATTAAACCGGGATTTATCAGGCCGGTTTTTAACGACTACATGGAGATTTGCCATGCGTTTTTCATTACCGACCACAGCATGTGCCTTGGCTGTGTCGCTGGCGTTTGCACCGGGATGGGCTGCTGCCTGGGAAAAAGATAAAACTTACGATATCACTATATTGCACACTAATGATCACCATGGGCATTTCTGGCAAAACGATCACGGCGAATATGGTTTAGCGGCACAGAAAACTGTCGTTGATAGTATTCGCAAACAAGTTGCAGCCGAGGGCGGAAGTCTACTACTGCTGTCAGGTGGGGACATCAACACCGGCGTGCCTGAGTCTGATTTGCAAGATGCGGAGCCTGATTTTCGTGGTATGAACCTGGTCGGTTACGACGCGATGGCCATCGGCAATCACGAATTTGATAATCCATTGAGTGTGCTGCGACAACAAGAGAAGTGGGCAACTTTCCCGTTGTTATCGGCCAATATCTACCAGAAAAGTACGCAACAGCGCTTATTTAAGCCTTATACCTTGTTTGATAAGCAAGGGGTGAAAATTGCGGTAATTGGTTTAACGACTGATGATACTGCCAAGATCGGGAATCCCGAATATTTCACCGATATTGAATTCCATGTCCCGGCCGTTGAAGCAAAACAAGTCGTCGATCAACTGCGAAAGACCGATAAGCCTGACATTATCATCGCCGCTACCCATATGGGGCATTACGATGATGGTAGGCATGGTTCGAATGCTCCGGGTGATGTAGAGATGGCAAGCAGCCTTCCGGCGGGCTATTTAGATATGATAGTGGGTGGTCACTCGCAAGATCCGGTTTGTATGGTCAGTGAGAACCATAAGCAGGCTGATTATGTTCCCGGTACACCTTGTGCGCCTGATCGTCAGAACGGAACCTGGATTGTTCAAGCTCATGAGTGGGGTAAATATGTTGGTCGTGCTGATTTTAAATTCCGCAATGGTGAGTTGAAACTGGTGAGTTATCAGTTAATTCCAATCAATTTAAAGAAAAAAGTTGAGAAGGCTGATGGTACCAGTGAGCGGGTCTTTTATACCCAGGAGATTGCGCAAGATCCATCGATGCTGAAGCTACTTACGCCTTTTGAAGAGCAAGGTAAGGCGCAGTTGGATATTAAAGTTGGCAGTGTCAATGGCAAGCTAGAAGGTGATCGTAGCAAGGTTCGTTTCGAACAAACCAACCTGGCGCGGATGTTATTGGCTGCGCAAATGGAACGAGCGGGTGCAGACTTCGCGGTGATGAGTGGTGGTGGGGTGCGTGATTCTATCGATGCCGGTGATATCACGTATAAAGATGTGCTTAAGGTCCAGCCATTTGGTAATACATTGGTTTACGCCGATATGAAAGGCAGCGAGGTCGAGAAGTATCTGGCTGTGGTGGCGAATAAAAAAGTCGATTCAGGTGCTTATGCACAATTTGCCAATGTCAGCTTGGTCGCTGATGGTAATGGCGTCAGTAACGTAAAAATACAGGGTAAGCCATTAGACCCGAATAAAATGTATCGTCTGGCCACCCTGAATTTTAATGCATTAGGCGGCGATGGCTACCCGAAAATTGATACCTTACCGGGCTATGTGAACACCGGTTTTATCGATGCTGAAGTGTTAAAACAGTATATTGAAAAGCACTCTCCGCTGGATGCCAGTCAGTATCAGCCGAAAGGTGAGATTGTTTATAAGTAAGGCGTGAAGCCAGAAGCCTCCATTTGGCAGTGGAGGCTTCTGGTGAATTGCATGAGATATAGGCAGCGCGGTGCGGGTTTGTAATGCAATAAATTAATTAATCGCGCTTAGCAATATCGGCAAAGCTGCCTTGTAGCAACTGGCATAAATCTGTTGCAGCCAATTCAATATCTAACCCCCGCTTTCCGCCAGAAACGAATATAGTGGCATACGCCTGTGCCAAGCTATCGATAACCGTCGGTAAGCGCTTTTTCTGCCCTAATGGACTGATACCACCGACTAAATAACCGGTGGTGCGCTGCGCCAATTGTGGGTCAGCCATCTCCGCCTTTTTGGCACCCAAAGCACGCGCAACTTTTTTCAGATCAAGCTGGGTGGCGACAGGGGTAACGGCAACCGCCAAATTTTTGGCATCACCATTCAAGGCGACCAGCAAGGTTTTATAAACCTGATCAGCATTAAGCCCCAACTTTTTAACGGCTTCATCGCCAAAGTTGGTTTCTGCTGCGTCATGGTGATAAGGATGTAATGTGAACGGAACTTTTTGTTTTTCCAGCAAAACGACTGCAGGTGTCATAATAAACGTCCAATTAAAAATGAAAATTTATTCCAGTGGATTATCCTACACCCAATCATTGCGATAGAGTTAAAAATTAACCTAATAAAATCAATGGCATCATGATGGATTGCCGGAGTTATGATGAATGTAAGTTGCTAATCTAATCGTCAGGTTGCTACCCTGTACCTGCAGCTCATATTATCCGCAAGGAGTGTGGGCGCTTAATAACTAAAATAATGAAAATTCCTCTTTGACTGGCCGATAGCGATATCGGCCATTTTTTTACTTTTATTGGTGATTACTGCTCGCTGAGTTGCAACAAATCAGGAAGATTACCCTCGCCATACAGATGCAGTGCACCGACCGCGACCACATAACGCCCGGCTGGCAGATGTTCTAGTTGCTGCTGCCAGCGTTTATTCCGTTGAATCATCAGCACATCGTATAGATTTTGGCTAAAAGTTGGCGCCAGTGTGGTTAGGTCATTGGTGGGGGGATGTTCCAGCCACCAGCCAATCATGGTTTGCAGCAGGCGTGCGTTGGTGTGCCAATGGGTCAGAGTATCAAGCAGTAAAGACATGCCGTTATCAGGTAATGTCTCCAGTAAATCGAGTTGCATTTGTGTTCCTTCCAACTCTATAACACTTTTTTCTTGTGCTGCTGCCGCTTTCAATAATTGATAATCGATGCCGTATTCCCCACGCAATCCCAGACGTTGAGCCTGGCGAGCCTGAAGCATTAAGGCGACCTGCCATGCCGGTAGAAAGGCCATCGAGTGCGGATCAGTGCTCAGCTCTTCGCAGCGCTGTAACAGTTGCTGATATTGCTCCTCAGGTAATCTATCGATTAATGCTTCGCTGAGGGTATCGGTACCAAAAGGTGAGGAGGTGTCGGTGATATCAGCTTCGACAATAAGTGCATCAGCCTGATTCAATTTATTCAGTAATTCGTGGGGGAGGGGGAACATGTTCTCGGTTCCCATATGAATACTGCCGACCATATGGAAGTGGCGTTCACCGGGTAAGGTGATATCCAACGCCGGATAGGGGTAGGTCGCCGGTGTTAGGATACCGAGAAATCGTGCGATGTGGCGTAATAATTGGCCCATATCCATGTGGTTCCCTTTTTAGCATTTCTTAACATGCTAAACGCTAAATGGCGCACATGAAAGTGTTGTGCGCCATTAGGCTATACCCTTTGTACTTGAAGCCGCAGGGGGTTAGCTGCTCTTGTTACTCGGCCCATCCCTGAGCCTACCTGCAACGCCAATGACTTTGGGGATATCAGGAGCGCTTACTGCTTAGGTTTAAAACGCAGTAAACGGTTAGCGTTGCTGACTACGGTAATGGATGACAGCGCCATGGCCGCCCCTGCCACCACCGGGCTAAGTAATGTTCCGGTGAACGGGAACAGAATTCCCGCAGCAATCGGAATACCCAGTGCGTTGTAGAAAAACGCACCCAATAGGTTTTGCTTCATATTGCGCAATGTTGCTTTGGCAAGCTCCACGGCATCCGCAACCCCATGCAGACTGTGGCGCATTAGCGTGATAGCCGCAGTTTCAATCGCGATATCACTACCACCACCCATGGCAATCCCAACATCCGCTTGTGCCAGTGCAGGGGCATCATTGATACCATCACCAATCATCGCCACTTTATGTCCGGCGGCTTGCAGTTGCTTGATAGCCTCAGCTTTACCCTCCGGCAATACACCCGCGATCACCTGATCAATACCGGCTTCTTTGGCAATGGCATTGGCGGTAATTGGGTTATCACCGGTTAACATCACCAGACTGTATCCCAGTTGATGCAACCGTTGCAGAGCGCTGACACTGTCGCTGCGCAGTGGGTCGCGGATCGACAGCAGTGCCGCGGGTTTACCCATCGCGCTGAGGATAACCGGGGTAGCACCACTTTCAGCTTGCTGCTGCATGAGTGATTGCAACTCACGGGTATCAATGCTCTGTTCCTCCAGCAGGCGGTTGTTCCCTAGCAACAAAGGAATGCCGTCAACTTCACCACTGACACCCAAGCCACGTAAGGTGCGGAACTGACTGACGGTAGCCAGCGTCAGCCCTTCGGCACGTTGCAAAATAGCGCGAGCCAATGGGTGATTAGAACCGGTTTCTAGTGCTGCGGCCCATCCCAGCGCTTGTTGTTCGCTGACACCGTTAAAGGTATGAATTGCCACCACTTGCGGGTGACCTTCCGTTAGTGTGCCGGTTTTGTCGAACACCAACGTATCGAGATTACTGGCTTGCTGCAATGCATCGGCATCACGTACCAAAACACCAAACTCGGCCGCCCGCCCGACGCCAGAGATGATAGACATCGGCGTCGCCAGTCCAAGCGCGCAGGGACAAGCAATAATGAGCACCGTGGTGGCGACCACCAGGGTGTACACCAACTGAGGTTGTGGCCCGAGGAAATACCAAATCAGCCCGGCGATAACAGCAATTGCCACCACGGCTGGTACAAATACCGCCGAGATTCGGTCCGCCAATTTGCCGATTTCTGGTTTACTGCTTTGCGCCTGACGAACCAGTTTGATGATACGCGCCAGTGTAGTTTGGCTACCAATGGCATTGGCGCGGAACAGTACCGACCCATCCTGTACTTGGGTACCTGCATGTACCACATCACCTGCTGATTTTTGTTGTGGGATAGGTTCGCCGGTCAGCATGGCTTCGTCCATCCACACTTCGCCCTGCACAATTTCACCATCAACCGGTACTCGGTCACCGGTAGTCAGACGCAAGGTCATGCCCAATTGGACCTCAGCCAGAGGGATCACTTGCTCGCCGTCGTCAGATACCCGCCGTGCTGTCGGTGGTGCCAGGTCCAGCAGTCGCTCCAACGCATTAGATGAGCGCTGTCTGGCGCGTTGTTCCATCGCATGACCAAGGTTAATCAAACCGATTATCATGGCGCTGGCTTCATAATAGAGGTGGCGCGCCTCCATCGGGAAAACATCCGGCCAGATATTCACCGTAATGGAATAGAGCCACGCCGCTCCGGTACCTAGTGCCACTAAGGTATCCATGGTGGCACTGCCATTTTTCAGGCTGATCCAGGCGTTGCGATAGAAATGGCCACCCGCAAATATCATCACCAGCAGAGTAATCACCCCGACAATAAGCCACGGCGTCTGGGTTTCTGGCGTTAGCGTCATACTGCCGCCGAATAACCCCCATCCCATCAGTGGGATACCCAACAGCAGGCCCAGCGCTGCTTGCCATTGGAAGCGCTTCATACTGGCTTGGGACATCTGTTGCTGACGTGCGCGGCGTTCGCCTTCGTCTTCAATAATTTCTGCACCATAACCGGCATTTTTGACGGCTGCGATTAAGGCTTCATTGCTTGGGTTACCGGTGACTAACGCGCTACGTTCCGCCAAATTGACGCGCGCAACCTCAACCCCATCAACCCCTTCCAGAGCATGTTGTACTTTGGATACGCAACTGGCACAGCTCATTCCGGTTAGTAATAACTGGACGCTATCGATATCTACCGCTGTGGTTGGGTTAGCGGTCTCTGTTTTATTAATCTCAGGTGTTACTGCCGGAATAGTTGAAGAGGCCGCTGCCTGATATTCCGGCTGAGATGGGGCTGAGTGAGTCAGCGGCTCAGTTTTTGGGGACGGGGCACCTGGCAATGCAGCGTGGTAACCCGCCTGTTCCACGGCATTAATCAGCACCTGAGGATCAGCTTTACCATACACTTTAGCGCTATCCACACTCACCACGGCTGCAATTACACCGGGAATGGCTTCCAGAGCTTGGCGTGTGGCTTCAGTACAATGGCCGCAGCTTAAGCCTGAGAGCTGTAATTGTGTATCGGGTGTTTGGGCTGCTTCTGCCTGATAACCGGCTTGTTTGACAGTATCAATCAGCGTGTTGATATCGGCTTCACCGGTCACTTTGGCATAGTTAACGTCGACTTCAGCATGATGAATATCTTCACGACTTTCTAAGGCGGTTTTCACTCGCTTGGCACAATTCATACAGGAAAGACCATGCAAGGCCAGCACTGTGGTTTGCAACATAATTAACTCCTTATCGAGTAACCACTTATCCGTTCATTTCGTCGGGATAAGTTTAGTCGGTAATCCCAGTCACATCGCTTATTGTCGCTGATAATGGATTTATCCATAACCTTAAGCTGTACAGGTTTTATTCCGCTTGACTGACATCGTTATTTTCACTAATTATGGAGGTTAAACCTTCCAGCAAGGGGAAGGTCAAGGGGGAAGTATGAACATAAGCGATGTGGCAAAAAAAACCGGTTTAACTAGCAAAGCCATACGTTTCTACGAAGAAAAAAAACTGCTGACACCGCCTATCCGCACTGATAACGGCTATCGCAGCTACAGTGCCAAACACATTGAAGAGTTAACACTGCTACGTCAGGCACGGCAGGTTGGCTTTACACTGGATGAATGTCGCGAGTTACTGGCATTATTTCATAACCCGGCCCGCCACAGCGCGGATGTGAAAGCGGCGACGCTACTAAAGGTTGCGGAAATCGAGCAACATATTGATGATCTTAACCAGATGCGCTTGCGCTTGTTAGCGTTGGCAGATGAGTGCCCAGGGGATGATGGCGCTGATTGCCCGATTATCAATAATTTGTCGGGATGTTGTCATTCGGCAGCTAAGCAGGCTGGCGATGATAAGGGGAAAGTTGTTAACAAACAGACGGTTGTGGGGGATAAACAGTTGTTAGTTAACTGACAGGCCGCTCAACTGACGGCCTGCTGGTCAATATGCTACTGACGATAATATAGGTATTACTGAGGGATGGCGCGGACATGCAAGGTATTGCCTTCCACGAATATCACTTCAACTTCGGTACCAACACCCAGTTCGGTCGCGCAATAAATACGCCAGCTACTGTCACCAACCCGCATGCGACCAAAACCATCAATAGTCGGTTCGGTCAATGTGGCTCGCGTACCCAATAGCTGATGGGTACGTTGATTCAGCATGGCAGGTTGTGGTTTGATGCGTTTACTCAGCCAATACCACCACAGGAATGCAGCAACCACCGTCAGGACGGAAAATAGCACGCCTTGCATCTCCCAGCTAAAGGGAAATAGCCAGACTAACGCGCCCACGACTACGGCGGCAACGCCACTCCACAGCATATAACCACTGGCACCTAGCATCTCGGCGGCCAGAAGCAGCCCGCCGAGGGATAGCCAAAACCAACTTGGATTCGCGGCAATTTCCTCCAGCATGGTTATTTACCTCGGCTGTTTTTACTCTCGCCAATCAGTTCTGCAATCCCACCGATAGCACCCATCAGGCTGCTGGCTTCTAGCGGCATCATAATGACTTTGCTGTTATTGGCGGAGCCGATGTGTTGCAGTGCGTCGGTATATTTCTGTGCCACAAAGTAGTTAATGGCTTGAATGTCACCGGCAGCAATAGCCTCAGAAACCATTCTGGTAGCTTGAGCTTCAGCTTCAGCACCACGCTCACGGGCTTCTGCTTGCAAGAATGCGGATTGACGTTCACCTTCAGCTTTCAGAATCTGTGATTGCTTCTCACCTTCAGCACGCAAAATTGCGGCCTGACGAACCCCTTCGGCTTCCAGAATATCAGCACGTTTAGTACGTTCCGCTTTCATCTGAGCATTCATCGCAGAAATCAATTCAGCCGGTGGGCGCACATCACGGACTTCAATACGAGTCACTTTAATGCCCCACGGGTTGGTGGCTTCATCAACAATATGCAACAGGCGGCCGTTGATGTTGTCACGTTGGGACAACATTTCATCCAGCTCCATAGAACCTAAAACAGTACGGAAGTTGGTCATGGTCAAATTGATGATGGCCGATTCCAAATTGCTGACTTCATAAGCTGCTTTTACTGGGTCAATAACCTGGATAAAGCAGACTGCATCAATTGCTACGTTGGCGTTATCGCGGGAAATGATCTCCTGGGATGGGATATCCAAGACTTGTTCCATCATATTGATTTTGCGACCAACACGATCCATAAATGGCACAACGATGTTCAAGCCTGGCATCAGGGTTTTGGTATAACGACCAAAACGCTCGACAGTCCACTGAAAACCTTGTGGAACAATTTTGATTGAGGAAAACACCACAATCAGGGCTACAACGATAAGAACAGGGATGACCGTAAACATATTTAACTTCCTGTCAGCAATGATATTTGTTTCTTAATATTACGTGACCGGTGGTTAAATGCCTAACTAAAGGCAGGTAAAAGCGTGTAAATGAGAAAAAACTTGGCTGGGGCAGAATAAAACCGCGCGGGATGCCCCCGCGCAGTAGCAAATAAGGGATCGCCAAAAAGGTTATGGCGATTAACTTTCGCTGTCAGTACAGTAATGAGTAAAGTTGACGACGATATTTGGCGGCCAGTGCATCGCCGGTGCCTAGTGCAGCTAAAATATCCATTAATGTCTTACGTGCAGTACCGTTCGCGGCAGCCAGATCTTTCTTCAAATGGCTCAGCAACAGCTCTAAAGCCTCTTCATTGCGGCCAACCTGATGCAGTTGTAGCGCCAATTGCACCGCGAGTTCGACGTTATCAGGCTGCTCAGTCAATTGCTGTTGTAACTGTTGGATCTCTGGCGTGTCGGCAGCTTGTTTGAGCAACTCAATCTGAGCAATCAGCCCTTGATAACGGGTATCACGGTCTTGCAGTGGAATGGTTGCCAGCACCGTTTCAGCATCTTCACTGCGGTTCAACTGAATTTGCACTTCAGCCAGTTGCAGGCCAATTTCACTGTTTTGCCCACTCAGCGCCCAGGCATCTTTCAGCAGTGGCAGTGCTTCTTGCACTTTGCCTTCGCTTAACAATTGTGCGGCTTCGGCAACTTTCAATTCTTCAGGTTTCGGCAATACCCGTTGTAATAGCTCGCGGATAACCTCTTCCGGCTGTGGTCCTTGGAAGCCATCCACCGGTTGACCGTCTTTAAACAGATAAACCGCCGGAATTGAGCGTAAACCAAACTGTGACGCCACCATCTGCTCTGCATCGCAGTCGACACGAGCCAGAATGAATTGACCGGCATACTCTGCGGCCAGTTTATCCAGCACTGGCGTCAGTTGCAGACAATGCTGGCTGCGTTCGGACCAAAAGTAGAACAGTACCGGCACGGCCATGGATTGTTCTAAGGCCTGGTGTAGGTTTGCTTCAGTAATATCAATCGTAGTAGGTGCTAGCATGAATTATTTCTCTCATCCGTTTTAACACTAGATGGGGGCAGATTATGTTGCTTCAACCCCAACTATTTTTGGATAGTCAGTTAGGCATTACCGCGCAGGACTTTATCTAACATTCGCCCCGGTAGGATGCGGCGCAATAGGGTCAATGCATGGGCCACTAATGTGACAGGATAGCGCAATTGTGGGCGCGGGCTTTCCAGTGCATGGCGTAATTTCGGTAATATAGCCTGCGGGGGCAGGGTAAATCGCTTTGCGATACCGGGATTATTGACCGGTTTATCGGCCTCGGCCTGATTGACGTTTTGTGTAAAATGGGTACTGATAGGGCCGGGTTCAATCAGACAAACATGTACACCACTGTCGTGCAGTTCCATACGTAGTGCATCAGACCACGCTTCCAACGCATATTTGCTGGCCGCATAAGCGCCGCGACCCGCGGTAGAAACCAACCCCATCACCGAACTGGTTTGAATTATACGCCCTTCGCCGTGAGGCAACATTGCTGGCAACAGCAATTGCGTGAGCTGGTGGGTGCCGAATAGATTGGTGGAAAACTGCTTTTCCAACTGCTGGCGTGAAATGGTGTGCAATGGGCCATACAGGCCGAAACCACCATTGTTAAACAGGCCGTATAGGCGCCCGCCAGTCAGTTCGATAACCTGCGCAGCAGCACGTTCCACACTGGCACTGTCATCCAAATCCAGTTCAATACCTTCCAGACCCAATTGCGTCATCTTTGCCACATCATCAGGTTTACGGCAGGCGGCCAGTACGCGATAGCCCCTGTTTTTCAAATCCTGTGCCGCAACCAGCCCGATACCGCTGGAACAACCGGTAATTAATACAGTTTTTTGCATAACTTTACCTGGTGAGTGATTCTATTTGTTTGAACAAGTGTTATTACTGCTTATTGGTCACTAATGGTTTAAGTTGTTGCGCCATCCAATCCGCGATGAAGGGTTGGGCCGCGGCGTTAGGGTGTAAGCCATCATCCTGCATCCACTGCGGTTTCACAGCAACAGCTTCCATAAAGAAAGGGACCAATGGAATGTTAAATTGCTGTGCCAGTTGTGGATACATCGCGGTGAAAGCATCAGTATAACGGCGACCATAGTTAGGCGGAATACGGATTTGCATCAATAAAGGTTGTGCTTTTGCTTCCAATATCTGATTGATAATTTGTGTCAGATCCCGTTGAGTATCTTGTGTTGGAAAACCACGCAGACCGTCATTTGCTCCCAGTTCTATCAGCACCCAGCGCGGCTGGTGTTGTTTGAGTAGGGACGGTAGGCGGGCCAAACCTTGAGCGGCGGTGTCACCACTGATACTGGCATTGACTACCTTCGGCAGTGACGGTGTTCCCTGCCATGTTTTATCCAGCCGTGAAGGCCATGCTTCGGCAATCGGCAGGCGGTAACCGGCGCTTAAGCTATCGCCAAGAATTAACAGTGTATCGGTTGCGGCGGCACGCAAACTGAATAATCCCAACAGTAAAAGGAAGGGAAGATGCCAGCGGAAAACGTTCTTGAAGTTCATCATCTTAATAAATACGTCGGCCAGGGTGAGCAACAGCTCTCCATCCTTACCGGAGTTGAGCTGGTTGTCAAACCCGCCCAGACAATTGCGCTGATTGGTGAGTCGGGTTCCGGTAAGTCAACTTTGCTGGGGATACTGGCAGGGCTTGATGATGGCAGCAGTGGTGAGGTGAGTTTACTCGGCCAGTCTTTGACCGCCATGGATGAAGAAGGGCGCGCGCAATTACGTGCAAAAAACGTCGGCTTCGTGTTTCAGTCATTTATGTTGGTACCCACACTCAATACGTTAGAGAACGTTCAGCTTCCTGCATTGTTGCGTGGAGAGAGCGAACGCAATAGTAAGGCCCATGCGGTGGAGTTATTAGAGCAACTCGGATTGGGCAAACGGCTACATCATCTGCCCGCTCAGCTTTCTGGCGGTGAGCAGCAGCGGGTAGCACTGGCCCGAGCCTTCAGTGGGCGGCCTAAAGTGTTATTTGCCGATGAACCGACCGGTAATCTTGACCGCCATACCGGTGACAGAATTGCTGATCTGCTGTTTTCATTGAATCGGGATTATGACACCACACTGATTCTGGTTACCCATGATGTACAACTGGCGGGGCGTTGTCAGCGCCGCTTGCGGCTGCGGGACGGCAAATTGTGGGAGGAAGCATGATTTGGCGCTGGTTTTGGCGTGAGTGGCGCTCACCCTCACTGTTAATTGTCTGGCTGGCATTAACACTGGCGGTGGCTTGTGTGCTGGCGCTGGGTACCATCAGTGACCGGATGGAAAAAGGGCTGAGTCAGCAAAGCCGCGATTTTTTAGCCGGCGATCGGGTGCTGAGCGCGGCGCATCCGGTTCCTGAAGCGTGGTTGCTGGAAGCTAAACGGCAAGGGTTGACCGTCAGTCGCCAGTTATCGTTTATGACCATGACTTTCGCGGGCGATCGCCCACAACTGGCTGATGTAAAAGCCACAGATTTAGCCTATCCGTTGTATGGCAAATTAGATACGTTGCCTGTTGGCGCGGTGCTGGAACCGGGTACGGTGTTGGTGGCACCAAGGCTGTTGTCGCTGCTTGGGGTTAAGGTCGGCGATATGCTGGATGTCGGTGATACTTCACTGAAAATTGTCGGTGAAGTGATTCAGGAGCCTGATTCTGGCTTTAATCCATTCCAAACCGCGCCGCGTATTTTGATCAATCTGGCTGACGTGGAAAAGACCGGCGCGATTCAGCCGGGTAGCCGTCTGACCTATCGTTATATGTTCGCCGGCCAGCCTGATGGCGTCACCCAATTTAGTGACTGGCTTACGCCACAATTGAAACCAGAGCAGCGGTTGTATGGTTTACAAGAATCAGGTGGCGCGCTGGGGAAATCGCTGCAACGGGCGCAGCAGTTCTTGCTGTTATCGGCGCTATTGACGTTACTACTTTCGATTGCTGCCGTTGCGGTGGCGATGGGCCACTATTGCCGTAGCCGCTATGATTTAGTTGCGGTACTGAAAACATTAGGTGCAGGACACCGTGCACTGCGGCGGTTGATTATCGGTCAGTGGCTGTCGGTGCTGGTGTTGGCAGGCCTGTGTGGCAGCGTGATTGGCCTCTTATTCGAGAAGGTTTTAGTTCGTTTATTGTCACCGGTATTACCGGCCGCATTGCCAGCAGCCGGTTTATGGCCATGGGTATGGTCAATGGGTTCGCTGGTATTGATTTCGCTGCTGGTGGGTGTTCGCCCCTATCGGCAACTGCTCGCGACCCAGCCGCTACGGGTTTTGCGCCGTGATGTTTCCGCGAATGTTTGGCCGCTGCGTTACTTTATTCCTGCAATGCTGGTTATCGTGATTGGCCTATTGGCATTGCTGATGGGGGGGAACGCGTTATTGTGGGCCATTCTGGCTGGCATGGTGGTATTGGCGTTATTACTGGGCGTGATTGGCTGGGGCAGTCTGGTACTGTTGCGCCGCCTGACTGTTACCCGTCTATCATTGCGTCTGGCAATCAACCGTTTGCTACGTCAACCGTGGATGACGTTAACGCAACTGGCGGCATTCTCCTTATCCTTTATGCTGTTAGCATTGTTATTGGTACTGCGTGGGGACCTATTGGATCGTTGGCAGCAACAATTGCCGCCGGACAGCCCGAATTACTTCTTGCTGAATATGACACCGCAACAGGTGCCACAGGTAACTGAGTTTTTGACGCAACATCAGATAACGCCATCAACGTTCTATCCTATCGTGCGGGTACGGCTGTCTGAAATTAACCAGCAACTGGCCACCGAGCGGGTGCGCGAAGATGAACCCGGTGGCGAGGCGGTTAACCGTGAATTGAATCTGACCTGGCAGCAAGATTTACCGGCGCACAATATTTTGACCGCCGGTCAATGGCCACCTAAAGCCGATGAAGTGTCGATGGAACAAGGAATTGCTGACAGACTGGGGATTAAAATTGGCGATAAACTGACATTTAGCGGCGATACGCAGTCATTCGAAGCCAAAGTTAGCAGTATTCGTCAGGTGGATTGGGAAAGCCTGCGGCCAAACTTCTACTTTATCTTCCCGCCGGGTGCATTGGACAAACAGCCACAAACCTGGCTGACCAGTTTCCGCTATCAAGGAGACGGGGAGGTGCTGACACAACTGAATCGGCAATTCCCAACACTCAGTTTGCTGGATATTGGCGCGATGCTTAAACAGGTCGGGCAGGTGTTGCAGCAGGTGAGTCGTGCACTGGAAGTGATGGTGATACTGGTTATCATCTGCGGCACTTTATTGCTGCTGGCGCAGGTTCAAGTCGGGATGCGTCAGCGCCGTCAGGAGCTGGTGGTTTACCGGACACTTGGCGCAAGTAAACGCTTACTGCGAGGTACCTTGTGGTGGGAGTTTGCCTTACTGGGGTTGGTTGCCGGGCTGGCTGCTGCCATCGGAGCTGAGGCGGCACTGTGGGCATTACAGCGCTTAGTGTTTGATTTCCCGTGGCAGCCTAATTGGGTGATGTGGTGGCTGTTGCCGTTGGCTGGCGCGCTATTGTTGTCATTGTGTGGCGGTTGGTTAGGTGCGCGTTTGTTACAGGGAAGGGCGCTGTTCCGCAATTATGACAGTTAGCCTATTTGGGTAACCTGGCGTTGCAGTGTGGCTGCAACGCCAATGATTTGTGGGGCAGGCCAGATGAGTTACAGCTTATCCTGCGCCCAGATCAGCGCGTTCTGGTATTCCGCTGGTAACAACGGCGCGAGTGCGGCCAGAGCTGCACGTAATTGTGCGCCATCGGGATGGTTCAAATTCATATGACCTACTTTACGGCCTGCGCGCACTTCTTTTTCATACCAGTGCAGATGCACCAGCGGCAGAGATAGCCATTCGATGTTCACTGGCGTGCCAATCAGGTTGACCATCGCTGACGGGGTGTTAACCACCGGCGTCGGTAAGGGCAGGTCCAAAATGGCGCGCAGGTGCAGTTCAAACTGGCTTATTGACGCACCATTTTGCGTCCAGTGACCGCTATTATGCACCCGTGGTGCCAGCTCATTGATCAACAGATTGTCGCCAACGATAAAGCACTCCATGGCCATTACGCCAACATAATTCAGCTCATCCATAATGGCTGACAGCATTTTTTCAGCTTGTTGCTGTAATCTGCTATCGGGCTGTGGCAAAGCCACGCTCATACGCAGGATGCCATCTTCATGCAGATTGTGGGTTAACGGGTAAAACACCGATTTGCCTTGGCTGCTGCGTGCGCCGACCAGCGAAACTTCACCGCTGAAGTTAATCCCTTGCTCAACGATGCATTCACCGTAAGCATCAGTTGGCAAGGTATCTTGATCACCTGCCCGCAACCGCCACTGACCACGTCCGTCATAGCCTCCGACCCGACGTTTGACAATGGCTAGCTCACCTAATGTTGCAAAGACCTGCGGCCATTCGCTGCTACTTGCTAATAGCTGCCAGGGTGCGGTTGGCAGATTCAGGCTATCGAGCAATTGCTTTTGTGTCAGGCGATCTGCCAGACGCGGGAAGATATCGCGGTTAACAAAAGCCGTGTGTGTGGCGAGTTCGCGGGTTAACGCTGTTTCTGGCCAGCGCTCAATCTCGGCGGTAATCACACTGTGCTGATAAGGCACGGCTTCAGGTTCTGCATCCAAGCCCACCGGATAAACTGCAATACCCAGGGGTTCGCCAGCCTGACGCAGCATGCGTCCTAGCTGACCATTACCTAATACGCAAACTGGTTTCATGCCTTCACCTGTAAGTCTGGCACCCGAGGATCTGGATTATCCAGCACTTCGTCAGTTTGGCTTTTGCGCCAATCAGCCAGACGAGCGGCTAATTCAGCATCGTGCAATGCCAATATTTGTGCGGCCAGCAAGGCGGCATTGGCAGCACCGGCTTTACCGATAGCCAAGGTTCCCACCGGGATACCGCGCGGCATTTGTACAATCGAATACAGGCTGTCGACGCCACTCAGCGCAGCACTTTGTACCGGAACACCTAAAACAGGTACCAGCGTTTTTGCCGCAATCATACCCGGCAGATGTGCAGCACCACCGGCACCGGCAACTATCACCTGTAGGCCATTGGCTTGGGCTGACTCGGCAAAACTGAACAGCTTATCGGGGGTGCGGTGTGCGGAGACAACTTCCACATGAAATGGAACATTGAGCGTGGTGAGCACGTCAGCGGCGAACTGCATGGTGGCCCAGTCACTCTTGGACCCCATTACGATAGCGATTTTAACCCCGGCTGCATAAGCCGAATCGAGGTTAGCTCCCATGAGTGTAAAGCTCCTGTGATTGCGCAAGCGTCGGCCAGAATGATTTTACTTAAATCGTGACTGGCGAAGAGGGCGTAGAGCATATCATGAGCCAAAGGCGAGGAAAACGGTTGCGTCGCGGCTTTTAGTGGGATTTATCGGTTTTTTATACCCACTCGCCAGATAAACCTGAAGGTCAAAATGGGAATTTAATCAACTCAACACTGTCTGCCGTGACTTTGACCATCGAACCCTCAACATGCCAGGCACCGAGAACCACACGATGGGCGGTTGTGGCGGGGAGTGCTACGGGGTGAACCGCTGGGCGATGCGTATGCCCGTGGATCATCCAACTGACGCCATTACGTTGGAAGCTATCAATCACTGCTTGTTGATTTACATCCATGATAAGTTCAGATTTGCCGCTATTGTTCTGCTGACTTTGGTTACGCATATAAGCCGCAATGCGTAAACGAAAACGCAGAGGTAGCCACAGGAACAGTTTTTGAATCAGTGGATTATGTACTCTACGACGAAAATGCTGATATTCGGTGTCATCGGTGCACAGTGTATCACCATGTAAAATAACAATTTTACGGTCATACAGTTCGACGACTATCTCTTCCGGCAGCAGGATCATCCCACTTTCTTGAGCAAAGTGTTTACCGAGCAAAAAGTCACGATTACCGTGGATAAAGTAGCAAGGTATACCCCGTTGTTGGAGTGATTTCAGCGCAGCGGCAACTTGCCGGTACAGTGGTTCGGGGTCATCATCGCCAATCCAGGACTCGAACAGATCACCCAGGATATATAACGCATCAGCATGAATGGCTTCACGCTGTATAAAATGCAGGAAACCGGCAGTGATTGCCGGTTCCTGAACGCTAAGATGCAAATCTGCAATAAAAAGCGTGCTCATTAAGCTGTCATTATTCGCTGATAGTGACGCTTTTGATGATCACATCTTCTTTTGGTACATCCTGATGCATACCGCTACGGCCAGTAGCAACGTTTTTGATTTTATCAACAACGTCCAAACCTTCAGTAACTTCAGCAAATACGCAGTAACCCCAACCATCTGGGCGCTCTGAACGGAAGTTCAGGAAGTCGTTGTCGGCAACGTTAATGAAGAACTGTGCAGTGGCAGAGTGCGGATCGTTGGTACGCGCCATTGCCAGGGTGCCACGGGTGTTTTTCAGGCCGTTGTTAGCTTCGTTTTTGATAGTTGCATCCGTGGTTTTCTGGTTCATGCCCGGCTCAAAACCACCGCCTTGAATCATGAAACCGTCGATAACACGGTGGAAGATAGTGTTATCATAGAAGCCTTTACGGCAGTAGTTCAGGAAGTTTTCAACGGTAACCGGCGCTTTATCCGCGAAGGTATTGACGACGATATCGCCGTGATTAGTATGAAACGTGACCATAATAATGTTCCTGCTAGTGTAATAGTGTATTCACAAATGAGTCGTAACTCTTTAGACGGCTCTTATATCATAACTCTGAGATTGAGTCAGCACTCGAAACGCCAGCAAGAAGTGTGAAAAAGTGCTGAATCAGTGGCTGATTTACCGCATAATCTGGTGATATCCTTTTATCTCCCTCGCCCTTGACGTTGTTTGCGCTCTACCGGCAACGCCAATGAGTTTGGGTATAAACCATGCTTACCGCAAAACAAAAACCACGGAATGTCCCGATGCTAAAGATTTTTAATACACTGAGTCGCCAAAAAGAGGAATTCAAGCCTATTCATGCCGGTAAAATTGGTATGTACGTATGCGGGATCACCATTTATGACCTGTGTCACATTGGGCATGGGCGTACTTTTGTCGCTTTCGACGTCGTGGCGCGTTATTTGCGTTATTTAGGTTACTCTCTGACGTATGTGCGTAATGTTACCGATGTTGACGATAAAATTATCAAGCGCGCATTGGAAAACAATGAAAGCTGTGAGCAACTGACGACACGTATGCTGGCAGAAATGCATAAAGATTTCGATGCACTGAATCTTGAACGCCCTGATTTAGAGCCGCGTGCGACTCACCATATTCCTGAAATTATTGCGCTGACTGAGCGTTTGATTGCCCGTGATCACGCTTATGTCGCGTCAAATGGCGATGTGATGTTTGCTGTGGACAGTGACCCTGATTACGGTTTGCTGTCCCGTCAGGATTTGGATCAATTGCAGGCCGGTGCCCGGGTTGAAGTGGCTGATGTTAAACGCAATCCGATGGATTTTGTCTTGTGGAAAATGTCTAAACCGGGTGAACCAAGTTGGGCATCACCTTGGGGCCCGGGCCGCCCTGGCTGGCATATCGAGTGCTCGGCGATGAATGGCAAACAGTTGGGCGCACATTTTGATATTCACGGCGGTGGTTCTGATTTGATGTTCCCGCACCACGAAAATGAAATTGCGCAATCTACCTGTGCCCATGATGGTCCCTATGTGAACTACTGGATGCACTCCGGTATGGTGATGATTGACAAAGAAAAAATGTCTAAATCACTGAATAACTTCTTCACTATTCGTGATGTGCTGGCCTATTACGATGCTGAAACCGTACGTTACTTCCTGATGTCTGGCCACTATCGCAGTCAGCTTAACTACAGCGAAGAGAACCTGAAACAGGCACGTGCCTCACTAGAACGCCTGTATACCGCTCTGCGTGGTACTGATGCGAGTGCGATGCCTGCGGGTGGTGCAGAGTTTGAAGCGCGTTTCCGTGCCGCAATGGATGATGATTTCAATACTCCAGAAGCCTATTCGGTACTGTTTGATATTGCCCGTGAAGTAAACCGCCTAAAAACTGAAGATATTATGGCGGCGAATGGCTTAGCGGCAGAATTGCGTAAACTGGCCCATGTGCTGGGATTATTAGAGCAGGATCCAGAGCTGTTTTTACAAAGTGGCGCGCAGACTAATGACGACGAAGTAGCAAAAATAGAAGCGTTAATTAAGCAACGTAACGATGCCCGTAGCAGTAAAGATTGGGCGCTGGCCGATTCGGCCCGTGATCAGTTGAATGAGCTGGGTATTGTGCTGGAAGATGGCCCACAAGGGACGATATGGCGCCGTAAATAGCATGGTATTGGGTGGATAGGTGCAATTTAGCTATCTGCATCTAAAAAAATTGCGGTTCTGGTGCTGACCAGTAACCGCATTTTTTTGCCCTTATCTCGCCATGGCAGTCTTTCGCAATAACCAGCTAGAACTCGCCTTTGCTGAGGTGATTAGGCTTTAACCTGCACTTTCATGCCTTGAAACTCAACAATCTGGTCAGCCAGGATTTTGCAGCGCTTACGTGTTTCTACATTCCCGTCGACTTTCACCTGTCCATCTGCGATGGCGGCTTTCGCTGAGGCACCGCTGTCGTTCCAGCCCTGTAACTTTAATAAGTCACACAGCTCAACGTGTGGGTGTTTTTCCAAATGAAAAATGTCCATTCCTGTCCTTACAATCAATTTTCGTTGATGTCGTGATATTCCTCGCAGGCTTGCAAGGTATTTTGTATCAGTGTTGCAACGGTCATCGGCCCGACGCCACCGGGAACCGGTGTAATCCAACCCGCACGCTCAACGGCGACATCAAATTCTACATCGCCGACTACTTTACCACTTTCCAGACGGTTAATGCCTACATCAATCACGATAGCACCAGGTTTAATCCATTCACCGGGAATAAAACCGGGTTTACCCACGGCAACCACCAGCAAGTCAGCATTTTCCACATGTTGGCGCAGATTTTTGGTAAAACGATGCGTGACGGTGGTAGTGCAACCTGCTAGCAGCAGTTCAAGGCTCATCGGGCGGCCTACAATATTGGATGCACCGACCACAACTGCATTGAGGCCGTATGTCGAGATATTATAACGCTCCAGCAAAGTAACGATGCCGCGTGGGGTGCAAGGGCGCAATTTCGGTGCGCGTTGACACAGGCGGCCCACGTTATACGGGTGGAAGCCATCTACGTCTTTATCTGGGTGGATACGTTCCAGCACTTTGACATTATCAATGCCTGCAGGCAGTGGCAGTTGCACCAGAATCCCATCAATTTCACCATCGTCATTCAGTGAATCAATCAATGCCAGCAACTCTGCTTCAGTGGTGGTCACTGGCAGATCATAAGAACGCGAAACAAAACCGACCTCTTCGCACGCCTTACGCTTACTGGCGACATAAATTTGTGAGGCTGGGTTGACACCAACTAATACTACAGCAAGGCCGGGAGCACGCTTACCGGCAGCCAAACGTCTCTGTACCAACGCAGCAACTTCATTTCTTACCTGCTGAGCAATCGTTTTACCATCAATAATTTTTGCTGACATCAGTGGAGGGATCCATCAATTAAAAAAAGCGGGAATGTGCCTATTTTGTCAGAAGCGGGTCGTGCTGTCAGGCATATAATAACGATTAATTAACGATTAAATAGCCAGATGATAAACCGTAAGGCGAAAACCCATTGACTCGAAAGAGACTGCCCGTATAATCCAACCCGCAACTGACTACCGGCAGTGTTCTGTGCTGCGGTAAATATCAAATGCGCCCTTAGCTCAGTTGGATAGAGCAACGGCCTTCTAAGCCGTAGGTCACAGGTTCGAATCCTGTAGGGCGTACCATTTCGAAGTAAATAGACGTCAACTGACGTCTTTTTTTATGCCTGAAATTCAGTGAGTTGGTTGATTTCAGCGCGTCGAAACTCTCTCAGTATCTACCTACATCTACCTGCATCAAGTAATATCTGTTGGTATATGTGATGGTACATCCCCGTTCAATGAAATCTTGTACCAACAGCCAGCAACGGAGAGCCCCAAATGGCATTAACCGATGTGAAGGTAAGAAGTGCAAAGCCTACCGACAAGCCTTATAAGCTTACCGATGGCGAAGGTATGCATTTAATGGTTCATCCCAATGGATCTAAATATTGGCGCTTACAGTACCGCTTTGACGGCAAACAAAAGATGCTGGCGTTGGGTATCTATCCAGAGATTTCCTTATCTGAAGCCAGACAACGAAGAGATGAAGCTAAGCGGCAAGTCGCTAACGCTATCGATCCCAGCGAACAGAAAAAGGTTGAAAAACAAGCTCGCAAAGCGACTGTAGAAAATACCTTTAAAGCTATTGCTCTGGAATGGCATGAGTACAAACGGCCAAACTGGTCCAAAGGCTACGCGGAAGACATCATGGAAGCATTTGAAAACGATATCTTCCCGGATATTGGTAAGCGCCCAATAGCAGAGATAAAGCCTCTGGAGATCCTCAGTTCACTTCGTAAACTCGAAAAACGTGGCGTCCTCGACAAGCTGCGCAAAATCCGCCAGGCCTGCAACCAAGTGTTTCGTTACGCCATTGTCACTGGGCGCGCTGAATCTAACCCAGCCTCAGAACTGGCAAGTGCACTAACTCCGCCAAAATCTGTGCACTATCCTCACCTGTTATCGGATGAACTTCCAGCTTTCTTAAAGGCTCTCGCCGCTTATTCCGGTAGCCCAATAACTCGGCTAGCAACAAAGATTCTGATGCTAACTGGTGTTCGTACCATTGAGCTCCGCATGGCTGAATGGAAAGAGTTCGATTTCGACAAGCGGGTTTGGGAAGTACCAGTTGAAAGGATGAAGATGCGCCGCCCACATCTGGTGCCATTGTCCGATCAGGTTGTGGCAGCACTACGTGAAATCCAGGTAGTGACAGGTCGCTACAATCTGGTATTCCCTGGGCGTAACGACATCACTAAACCGATGAGTGAAGCTAGTATTAATCAGGTACTGAAACGGATTGGATATCATGGGAAGGCTACGGGGCACGGTTTTCGGCACACGATGAGCACCATCCTGCATGAACAGAGCTATAGCACGGCATGGATCGAGTTACAGCTTGCTCATGTGGATAAGAACACCATTCGTGGCACCTACAACCATGCACAGTATCTGGAGCAGCGTAGGGATATGTTGCAGTGGTATGGAGATTATATTGACGGATTAGAGAATGGAGAGGCTAGTTTGGTGAGTAAAATGATTTTAAGAGAGTGAGGCTGTGAAGGCCGTTTTTAATCCGGCCTTTGAACTGTGTACAGATTTTCGTTTGGGATTAGGGTTATTATCAGCTGACACATTTGCTTGACGATCTGAGCATAGGCCATATCCATTGGCGCTCGTCAGCAGCACATATTATTGCCTTTAGCCGATCTGTTATGTAGAAGAGTTCATCTCTCCTGCGCCATCCCTGAAAAGCCCGGCGATCCATTCCGCAAAAGCGCGCACGGCGGGAGAAAGAAAGCGCTGATGCGGATAGATCATCGTTACCGGCACTGATGGCGGATGCCAGTCCGCCAGAACCTCGATCAGCTTTCCGTGCTGAAGATTCTCAGAGATAATATTCTCCGCAAGCTGTGCCAGCCCAAAACCTTCAAGGCACATTTTTATATAGAGCCCCGTTTCGTTCACGGCGGCATCTCCCTTCACCGGGACGGACATCGTCTCCGAGCCTCGCACAAAACGCAGTTCATTGGTCCGTCTGGCCGAGCCGGAAAAGTAATGGATCGCCCGATGGTGCGACAACGCTTCAGGAGTCTCAGGGACACCGTACTCTCTGAGATAGTCCGGAGAGGCGCAGGTCACCCAGCGAAACCGGCCAAGCGGACGGGCAACCAGCGTGGAGTCTGTTAATTCCCCGGTTCTGATGACGCAATCCACGCCCTCCTGAACGAGATCGACCTGCCGGTCGCTGACGCCAATCATCAGGTAAATATCCGGATAGAGCCGGTAAAAATCTTTCAGGTTTGGCATGACGATGAAATGGGCGATCCCACCGGGCATATCAACCCGCAGCCGCCCCTGGGGTCGCCTGACGGAATCCGTCAGGCTGGATTCAGTGTGTTCAATTAACGACAGGATTTCCCGGCACTGCGCAAGATACTGCAGGCCTTCAGGGGTGAGGCTGACCCGCCTCGTCGTCCGGTTAAGCAGACGCACCTGCAGGTATTTCTCCAGATTTTTAATCGTGCTGGTGACGGTGGAAGAGGGCAGTGACAGTGTCTCTGCCGCGCGCACAAAACTTCCGGCTTCAGCGACCCGTGTAAAAACCTGCATAGCCTGAATCCGATCCATTGTCCTTCTCCCGAGCAAAGAGTGAGTCTGATTATTCGTAAATTATGAATTATGAAAACGTTTTAAGCATCTTTTTCAGATTAATAAGGTGATGTATTGTTTCTTCATTAAACAGGAAAGAGGCAACTTTAATGACCGATTACATCCGAAATATTGTTAACAATCAGACTATAACGCCACCGGCAACGTTGATTCGTGGCGCGACGATACTGAGCATGGATGAGCGCGTCGGTAACATTGAACGCGGTGATATTCTCATCAACGGTTCAACTATTACCGCCGTGGGCCAGAACCTAGAAGCGCCAGGAGCCCATGTCATCGATGCCACCAACATGATCGCTATGCCGGGGATGGTCGACTCTCATCGTCACGCATGGGAAGGACAGCTGCGCCGCATTAACCCTAATGCCACCTGTCTGGACGACTACAGCAACGCCACGCACTTCTCGTTCGCTAAATATTACCGGCCTGCCGATATATATGTCGGCAACCTGCTGACGGCAGTGGGCGCTATTGACGCGGGTATCACCACCATGATTGATAATTCGCACAACAGCCGCACCGCAGCGCATTCGGATGCCGCCGTCGAGGCCCTGCTTGATAGCGGCATTCGCGCCATCCATGCTTCTGGTGCACCGGTAGCAGGCGAATGGGATAAAGCGCACTGGCCGGGTAACTGGCAGCGCCTGCAGGAAAAGTATTTCACGAACAACCCTGAAAGCCTGGTGTATCTTGCCGTCATGGCCCAGCTGGAGCCAGATCTGTGGGCCGAGGCCCGCAGGCTGGGACTGTCGATCGTGACTGAGTTCTTTGGTGCTGAGATGGGGTCTGAACTTGAGTCACTGCATCAGCAGGGGCTGCTGGGTCCGGACAATATTTTCAATCACTGCACAGCGTTGCCTGACGAGGGATGGGAAATTCTGCGGGAAGCCGGTGTCCGGGTGAACGTTTGCCCGCGCTCAGATTCGCACTATGGCATCGAAAGCGGGATGTTCGCCATTGAGGCCGCGCAGCGTCATGGGATCAACCCCGGCCTGAGCGTTGACAATGAAACCTCATACAGCACCGACATGTTTATGGAGATGCGCGTGGCCTTTTACCTGCAGCGGGTGATGGGCATGCATCAGCAGCAGTGCTGCGATTCCGAATATGCGCTGAAAACGCTCCCGGCGGCGCAACTCCTTAAAGCAGCGACTCTCGATGGCGCGGCCTGTGCAGGGCTGCAGGACAAAGTGGGTAGTCTGACGCCGGGCAAACAGGCTGACCTGGTGCTGATCAACGCCAGTGATATCAACCTTTACCCGTCAGGACATGCCTTTGGCACGGTGGTACATGCCGCAGAGCGCAGCAACATCGACACCGTCATGATCGGCGGACGCATCGTTAAACAGAACGGCAGGGTGCTGGGCGTAGACAGCGCACGACTGCATGCAGCGATTGATGAGTCGCGTGAGCACCTGTTTGCCGCCTCTGGCTACCAGCCTGACATGTTTGCTGACACCTTCCTGCCGCTGGAGCAGGCAGACTGACCGGGATGAAAAACATGAGCATGATCTATTACGTAATCGCTTTTGCCGCAGGTCTCGGTATCACCCTGCAGACGACCCTGAACAGCCAGCTGGCGCGAGGACTGGGCGGCGACCCTGTCACCGCTGCCCTGTTTTCCTTTACGGCCGGTGCGTTCAGTCTGGGGATTTACTCGCTGCTGCGGGGTGGATTGATGACATCGTTAGCGGCCATTCCGTCGCAACCACTTTGGAGTCTGGCGGGCGGTCTAATAGGCGCATGTGCCCTGTTCAGCTATGTGGTGCTCGCGCCGAAAATCGGGTTTTCAGCCCTGCTGGGGCTGGCAATTGTCGGACAATTACTCTCATCACAGATGATTGACCATTTTGGATTGCTGGGGGCCGTGCGACGGCCGGTTTCGTTACTCAGGCTGGGGGGAATGCTGGTTATGCTGATCGGACTTGCCGTCATGCTTTTCAGCGATCGGCTTTCTGCGCGTTTTCTGCAGTAACTGCGTTTACCCACGTTTACCACAGCGCAGATGCGGGTGAGCCACGCTCAATGCGCAGTACGACCTTTATTTATCCGGAGGATTAACATGTTTTCAATTGCAGCTGATGTCAGGAATACGCTGGGAGAGTGCCCCCTGTGGTGTGAAAGAACGCGCAGACTCTATTGGACTGACATTGAATGCAGTGAGCTACTCGCCTTAGAAGAAGGCGATGACGCTGTGATGCGCTGGTCGCTGCCAGAACGCCTTGGGTCCTTTGCCCTGACAGAAAAGAGTAACATTCTGCTGATGGGACTCGCGTCTAGGCTGGCTTTCTATGATCTCAACACCGGTATTCTTACAACGGTGGCAGCCTCACCGGGAGAAACAGGCACCCGCACAGGTGACGGACGGTGCGACCGTGCCGGTAATTTTGTCTTTGGGACTATGGATGAAGGTTATCCCGTAAAAGTCATCGGTAAATTTCACCGACTAAATGCTGCAACGCTGACCGTTGAAACGCTTTCGCTGCCCGAGGTCGCCATCCCGAACAGCATCTGTTTCAGCCCCGATGGCTGCACGATCTATTACAGCGACTCGATGCAGGGCAAAATATTCTGCTGCGATTATCCATCTCTGGACAAGCCGCGCGTGTTCACCGAAACAGTAGGCAATGGTGCACCTGACGGCTCCTGCGTGGATGCGATGGGCTATTTATGGAATGCTGAATGGGGAGGGAATCGTATTGTTCGTTACAGTCCGGATGGGACCACAGACACTATCCTGCCATCCCTTGGTATCCAGAGTACCTGTCCGACACTTGCCGGTGAGGGCTTCACCAACCTCTACTGCACCACTGCTTCTGTGGGGCTCTCTGCGCCATCAATTTATGACGGTGCTTTACTGAAGGCCGAATCTACAGTCTTTGCCGGTTTACCAGAAAGCCGGTTTACAGCATAAACAATGTGAGAGTTCTAATTGCCGCATGCGGGCAGGACTTTATCTGGCACAAAGCAGTCTGAGGCGGGCGTAGGGTCCGTTAAGAGCGAGGAACAGACATTCATGATATTTTTCCGCGTATGTAAACAATGGGCTGGGGGGCAGCCCATTAATGGCTCGCAGATGCCTTTAAACTAATGCTGATTCAGAGCACCTCATGTAATTACGAAGCACGTGCTCCATTCATGATGATATTTCTTCTGAAGTTATCCACTACTATCAGAGCCGTTTTACTGGTCATGTATGTCTCCTCAACGGGGATTCTATCGGGATTTGGATGGCGACTTAACTGCGAAGGAATGCCAGCAAATCATTGTTGAGCCGTTCCTTGTGGGTATCTGTAATACCGTGAGGAGCTCCGTTATAAATCACCAGTTCAGCATGTGGAATAAGCCTGGATGAGGATCGGGCAGCAGCGTCGATTGGGACTATTTGGTCATCATCGCCGTGTAAAATCAGCGTAGGAAGAGAGAATTTCTTAAGGTCCTCGGTAAAGTCTGTTTCGGAGAACGCTTTGATGCAGTCATAAGTGTTTTTGTGTCCGCCCATCATGCCCTGCACCCAGAAGGCATAGATTACCCCTTGGGATGGGATGGCACCGGGACGGTTATATCCAAAGAAGGGGCCGCTGGCGACGTCAATGTAAAGCTGCGAGCGGTCAGCAACAGAAGCTGCACGGATCCCATCAAAAACTGACAGTGGCAGACCACCTGGATTTGACTCAGTCTGCACCATGAGCGGAGGAACTGCCGAGATCAACCCCGCTTTGGCTAACCGAGCAGTCCCGTGGCGACCAATATATCGTGCCACTTCGCCGCCCCCCGCGGAGAAACCGAACAGTGAGGCCCCTTCTATCTCCAGATGATCCAGTAATTCTGCCAAATCGTCAGCATAAGTATCCATTTCATTCCCGTTCCAGGGTTGGCTGGAGCGACCGTGCCCCCGGCGGTCATGGGCTATGACCCGGTAGCCATTGTTTGCCAGGAAGAACATTTGCGCTTCCCAGCTATCGGAGCTCAGAGGCCAGCCATGACTAAGAACCACCACCGGGCCTGTGCCCCAGTCTTTATAATAGATCTCAGTCTTGTCCCGAGTAGTAAATGTGCTCATAGATTTCGCTCTCCGTTAAAAATAGCAATGACATTGCCATTTTTTAGTCACAAGAAGGCCGTCGCCAGAGCATCAGAATAGAGAGGCTGGCGAAAGTGTTTCGGTTTTTAAAGGTTTGAGGGGTGTTGACCTTACCCTTTGCTCATGACTGTGTCAGGTGCAGTCAGATTTGAATCCACACCCGCTCCGCCTGAACGTCAATTTCAAAAGTATAGACAGGGCACCTCACGGCCGCTAATTATTTTTTAATCAACTTCATTTTCAAAACAGTTTGTATAAGGTCATGTTGAACGGAGCCAAGTCACGCCTCTTCTCTTCCAGTTCGAGTCTAATCTGAACTGTCCTCGTATGGGATATGGAGAATGGTGAGTTGCACTCTGTGAACTACACTCTATTGAAATTAAAAAGCGCAAATGCAATTGCCTGGTTTCGAAAGTTTTCGGCTGATGGCTACCGTTGCCACGGATATTGAGTCTAATTCTGAGTATGAGCATACAGCGACCTGAGTTGTCGGCGTCTCCCTCATATTCTGATAATCATTTTAACTCTCCGGAAAACTGTCTTTAAGAGGTGAAGCCATGTGTTACCGCATCTTTGGAAATACAGGTCTTAGACTCTCAACACTCGCCCTCGGCACCGGTAATTTCGGCAACGGTTGGGGTTATGGTTCGGATAAGGATGAAGCACGTAATATCTACACAGCACTAACCACTCGCACGACCTCAAGCAAAGAAGAGTTTTTGGTGCTGCAAAAATGGAGGCCATCAATTTGATGATTCGCCTCGATAAACTACGCGCCATTACTCCTCTGGATGCAAATACAAGCTTCGGATGTATTACATTTATACCGTAAGAATATTCATTATCCTGTTTTACAATATGAGTGAAAGGAATAAGCGTTATAACGTCTGCTCCTGGCACTAAACCGCCTAAAGAACATCGGGCAGCTTTGAGCGAAGAGCGGACATTCTTGTGCAAAATATGTCGCTAAATTACAGTGAAGTTATTTTCGACCAACGCTATAGCCAACTGAACAAGCAGGAAGTTAAAAAATATGAGCAGGCGATTATGTAGGGATAACCGCACCAAAATACGAAACATTCCCCGTCGTATAAAATCACTTAACCGTTGGTCCGAAACTTTTCATAACCCAGTTCGTGCCGTTTTTCCGGAAGAGCAACATTACTGGAATTACAAGATACCTGTAGAAATTAATCTTGTTCAAGGAAAATACAGCAAGCAGAAAGTTAAGGCAGAGTGTGCGCAAGTCATGATCAATGCCTGTTCCAACTTGATGCTCGCCACAGCAGATTGCGATGATATCCCTCGAATTACTGCCGTAATTTGCCTCCCGGATATGTTTACAAGTGAGGTCTGTTTATTTCGTTCAGAGGAATACTTTCAAAGCTTCATTACAGAGGGGAGTTCTGAAAATGGTTCATCGGTACTCCTCAGGGAACGAAGCCTTGCCCGTGAGTGGGGGCTTATTCTTCCAGATGGGGTTCAGGAATTAGGTATTACACTTGACTACTATGGTGGTGACGACCCGGATGAGTGGTTTTCAGGCGAACGCTGGTATTATGGGCAATTATAGTGACCTGGCCATTTAGCGATATAAATGCAAGAGTAACTGAGTACATCTGGAAACTCACCAGACATACTGTCATTACTAGGTTTATCAATTGTCTTAGCAGATGTGTAGCCAATGAAAAAAAAGCTTCGCCAACGTAACCAAGCCTGGATCTCACGGCAATTGCGACGTGCACAAAAAGAAGGAATGCCGTTAAGTTTCTTTATTAACTTTCCTTCAATACGCGCAGTTGCATGTAATGGTGAGCGCCTTAAACGACGTGGTCGTCTCAAGCCGGACTGGGAGCGCGCATTGTTTCATCCGGGTTGGGGAGAAGTGCCGATTGTTGGGCAAAAAGACACAGTTTACTGGTTTGAGGGATTTGATAAGGAACAGTTGCCTGTTGAATTGGTGCCGCTGTGGGAAGATGCCTGACTGTATTTACTTTGATTGATAGCTTTCAGTGCAACACTTAATCCACGCTATAGTCAGCGAGGAGCGGAAGTTAATTTTACGGCTATAGGATATAACCATTAAACTATGTCGGTCGTATTTACCATAATAGATCTATTGCTAATCGACTGCAAAGATATTAAAAGCACATAGAATGTGCCGTGCTCAAGGGACTACACAACAGGGGTTGCTGGAGGTCATAACTGCAAGGGCAGTTTTTTTAACATGCCAGATAAGGGAGTTAAAGACGAAAGCGTAAAGTATCATTGCAGAGTGCCGATAAAAATAGCGTCTTTTTTATTATATGGATATTACATGCATAAAATTATCTGCTCCATTGTGCTCATGCTAGGAATGACAGGGGCTACGTTACCTGTTTATGCCAATACGTTGACGCAAAGCCTGACGCGTTGCGACACAACATTTTTCAGTGAAATCTATCATCAGCGAACCACACTCAGTCGCGTAGCACCTTTAACGGTTGACCAGCAATTTCACGCCTGGTTCAAAGCGCCGGTTGACGGTAATGGCATCGTCTGGTTTGCCCAACCTCTACATGAATTAAATCTGACGCTATCGGGATATTTTCTGCAAACCAGCAACCTTAATGAAATCAATTATGGTAAGTACTATTACTGGGGGCTGATTTTCAAAGAATCGCCTGAAGAGGTCATGTCCAAGCTTGATCATTTAACCTGGGGCAAGGCCGGAGATGATTATCTCTCTCAGGCGATGATTAAAGTAGACCCCAACAGTGCCTGGAGAGAAAATGCGCAAGCGGTGTCAGGTATTGCTCCGGCAAAAGAAAGCACCGAAAAGCTGTTAATGCTCAGCAAAGGTAAAGAAGGGACATTATTGCTCTGTTCCGTTCAGGGAAATGTCACACCTGATATGCTCGCGACATTACGACCTGATTTAACCGGCGGGGTAGCGAAATGAAAAAGCTGATATGGCTGGCATTACTTATGCTGGCGGGGTGTACTGGGATCAGTAAACCACAGCCGCAAGTGCCCGCCCAAGCACCGGCTGGTTTAATAAAAATTCTTGCAGATGATAGAGTGACTTCGTATGTCGATTTCAGGGTGATTTCAACTTACCAGGGTAACAGCCACTTGCGCCGGTTTTATTTCATCAATAACTACGCGGAGCAGACACTGATTATAAAAAACCCACCCGTCTACGTTTCCAGTTCCCGGGCAATCGATGTTATTAACTGCGACAAAAACCAGCGTGCGGTTATGGGACGTACGCTTTTTTCCAAACCGTTTGCGGAAGGCGATCTTATACATGCGGAGCTGGATGTGGGCCAATGGGAAACCTTCCCGAAAGACTCTCTTTTTGGGATAATAGCTGAAACCATGTGCAGTATTCCCGTTGAAAAACTCAAGCCAGAGCCGGCGAAAGAAAACCGCAAGCCGCTACTGGATTAATTAGCATTAATCGGAACCCGACGGTCCACGCTGAAGCAGATGGCCTGTATTGGTAACGGGCTATCTGCAATAAGTAAAAGGACAGAGCGCTTCTCTGGCGCGCCCGCTTACACTTAAATTGGCATCCACTCAGAATGGATAACATTGCGAATCATCAGGATAACAAAGCCAAAAAGCTCTATCGCAGAGTCAATACGACCACGCGCTACTATTCGGACAAGCCGGGCGGTGAATATCGCCAGCAGGGAAATCAAAAAAAGATATACGGCCAATATTTTGCCGCAGCGTGAATCTATGTACGTTAAACAGCAACTCCGGCTGGATTATTCTCCGTTGTTGTGTATGAGCGAACAACAGACGCTTAACTTGTGGCATGGAAGCATCTCGATTATTCGTGGCTATTCGCAAAGCATTGGATAACTTGAGTCCCACGTCACCTTAGAGTGCGATCCTACTGATAAAGGAATGATTAATGAAAGCAAGGGTGCTTTTAAGTCTATTATTTTTGGCAATATCATTTAATGTCGCTGCATTTACTCAATTCAAACCGGCGGTCTTAAATGCTGCTCTTTTGTTCGAGCATGATGCAACTACTGGGAACGTAAAACATAGCATCCAGTGGATCCGAGATGTTTACGGTAAACTTCAGGCTATGACAGAAGTTAGATACGATCAAAGCGGGTGCTTTACTAATATCAACATGGTTGATAAGGCAAATGACCGAGAGTTCCATTTGGTAAACAAAGATGGTGCACTAACCTCTTTTAAAGGCCTGCGTATTACCGGAAAAATCAATGAACTTTGCGAAATCACTGAGCTTGAGAATGAAAAGGGCAAATATGTGCTCAGCTATAATGTACGTGGGTTGCTTGAAACAATCGTGGACAAAGACACGGGCGAAGTTGTAAAGCGATATGAATATCACAATAACCAATTCCCTGTGCGTATAAGAAACTATAAAGATCAAGAGGATACTCGCATATTTTACCCATCCGGAAGCGCGCAATTTCTTGACTTAGATAGTGTATCAAAAAGAGGGGGATTAACTGTCCGGGTAAAGCAAAATTGTGCTTACACCGCTGATGGTAATGCAGATAAATGCTCGTTGATAGCCTCCACTAATGACGACTATCGTGGCTCAATCCTCATCTGGATTTCTAATCATGAAACGGAATATTTCTGAATCTATTAAAAATGGCCGAGCCAACACAACCTCACTCGTGAGGTTGACCTGCTTCCTAATTTTTAACGCAATGTAATATTATCAATGTCCACTCTTGGCACGAAGTTGACGGGCAGATTTGAGCGAAGAGCGGAAATTCGCTGACCCCGAATATGCTCAAGAGTAAAAAGTAATACAGGATCAACGGTATAATTGTGGATCAGTTCTTTTTAGAAAATAGATAAATGCCAGTCGATGCGACTGACTGAGGAAATTTCCCATCGAAAATTATCGGCTACATCGTGGCAGGCTTATCGACCATATCCAGCTTGTAGTAAACAACTTCGAAACAAGCAAAGCTTTTTACACAGTTGTACTATCTGTTCTGGAGATCCCTGTAATAAGTACAGACGACGATTATATCTGGGCAGATGAACTTGTCGTTTCGTCAGTAAAAAGTCCAGCCTCTGCAGGTGAGCTGACAGGACGCCATCATTTGGCTTTTCAGGCCAAGAACCGTGAAGTGGTGGATGCTTTTTACCATGCGGCACTCTCTCATGGTGGGCGTGACAATGGAGCGCCTGGCGAACGAAGCTACCATCCAGGGTACTACGCGGCTTTTGTGCTCGATCCTGATGGTAACAACATCGAGGCTGTTTACCATGGAGAGGCAGAGCGCAGTACACAGTCTGTAGAGATTCGCTTCAGCCTCTGAGTAATATGAATGGCTGGTACTAATACTGTAAGTATCCCACAACGGCGGATAGTGCGCTTTTAGCTATCTATCCGGTTCGTGCCATAACTTTCTCTATATCCGCTGCTGGCACGAAACGGACAAATTAACTGGGCTGGGGGTCCACTGTGAGCGAGGAGCGGACGTTTGCGCTTATGCGCGCAAAACCGGGAATGTGTACGTAAGGTGCTGCGTCATTAGAGAAAGTTGAGTGGCTTGTCTCGTCTGCAGGCAGAGGGTAGCTGATCCCGGTGGACGTTTTTCAGTTTGTCTGGCCGAAAGATAATTAATACTATAATTTTGAAAAAGTTAAACTAAGTATGATGCATAAGACATGAAGCTAAAGGACAGATATGACAGCATATTCAAACTCTGATGCGGCAAGGGATTTACGCTCGGCCTTAGACAAGGCACCCGCTGGCGCTGTGAACGGAGAATGGTTCTTTATCACCGAACAGGCTGGAGTCTCCTCACAAACCGGAGGCTACATGTATGCAGACGGGAGTCACGTTGCAGGGGGTAACCACTCCTTTGAGAAGGTCCGGGAGGTTGTCGAGAAACTCGAAACATCACGGATACAGCCCTTTAATAAGGTTATCGTTCACTGGACAAGGTCTAAAATACCCTTAATACGGGGGCGCGTTACGGTTGACACACTATTCGATGAGACCATTGTGCCGCGCGATCCTCAAGACCCGATTTATGAGGCTGCCGCTGTAGCAAGGCGAGCATTCTGGAAAATGTATGGCGACGTGTCTGATGGCTTTACTGCTGAACGAGGTGACGCAAACGTACACAACCAGACGAAATGGTTCGGGCCGCATCGCCGTGTACTCAGCACTAAGAGCCGCACCAAATTAACGCTGGCCACTGATGGCCTCTCGACGCCCTGGGCCGGCATTGCAGACCCGGAAAATGGCGTAGGATGCGAACTTTTCATGGAATTAGATGCTTCGGATATTACCAGCCATCAGATTGATGACTGGGCTCATCTATTAATCAGCTTGGGGGATCTCGTTGCTGATGGCTATCAGGTCGCTACCGATGTTGAAAAATATGGCGCAATCCTGTTTTGCACTCTTACAGACGAATATAACCCAATGACCCGAATCATCCTCAGCCGTGATGGCCGTAGGATTGATAATTTGCCTTTCGGTTCCGTTCCGCTGATCCGCGTAACGCCGATAGCAGAGTCAGAGATTGAACACCTTGATCAATCTGATGAATGGGCATCAAGCGCAGCTAGACACATTCTAGCGGAACGGCAGATAGAAACATAGACAATTATCACGAAGTTATTCACGCCCTTTACGGGGCTGAGTGAGTTCACTCACCTTACTTAAAGGAAGAACAGCAACAAATGATTGGACCTTGTTCCGCTGTGAGCGAAAAGCGGACCTTATTGTACAAAGCATGTAGCCAGATTACAGTGAAGCCACTGATTGACAAGTGAGTCAAACCAGACAAGCAGCCAATGAAACAAAACTTCGCCAACTTAACCAAATCTGGATAACTGATCGGTTCATGAGGACAACAAATAATGTCATTCAATAATAAAAAACTGTTAATTACTCTCTTATCCCTCTGCACATTTCAGACTTATGCAGCACAATGCACTGCGGAAATCTTCGCTAAAAACAAACTGAACAACTTCATCCTTCTGAGCCAGCCGACAAGAACTGAAATTCCCAAATCTGTATCAATCACTATTGATAGTCCTGATGGGTATCTTCGCACATCGGTTCAAAGCAACTTCAGTCAATGCGGTGAGTTAATTGGCGGCCGTATGAAGGAGGTCAAAACCTCAACAGGCCAGAAAGCAGTTTTCACGGCAACCTCTGAAATTCAGTTGAATAAAACGGAATTTGGCTGGCGCATCCAGGTGGACTCAAACGGGGTCATAGCCGATAAAAACAGTCAGAAAACCACGCAGGCATATCGGCAGACTCTTGAGGGAATTTACCTGCTTAACGATAAAGGAATTATCAACCGTGCAGTTAATCGTTCGGTTATCGAGGCCACAAAACAGGAAGATAAAGATAAAACCGTAGTAGGCACAATCGACTACGACTTCAATTCATCAGGATTACTGGCAAGCGCGGCAAGCAAAGGAAGTATGGCGATAGATAATAATACGATTGTATATAGTTATGATGGCAATCATCGCCTGATCAAAACCCAATCACCCTCAACCATAGAAGAGTATGGCTATGATAACGAGGGCCGTGAGTTGACCCTGAGCAAGACTCAGACGTATTTCACCATCGAAAAAAATCTGACCACCTGCGAGGAGTGGAACTCACATGGAGAATGCACACGCGCCAATATGGATATCACAATCACCCCAACTGATCGGACAGGTAAACAGTATGTGGACAAACATAACGCCGTAATGACGGCGAAATATGAATACTGGAACTGACCATTTCACCTGCTACATAAGAAGTCAAAATGGTATTGGATCCGCATCTGGATCCTTTATTTCATCCAGATTCTGAGCTGAACCGCCCCGGTATAGCTTGGTCGAGAGCCGACTTGAGCCAGTACGGCTGTAAGTATCCCTGCAAACGAACCATCAATTTTTAGAGGGCCTCTGGCACTCCAGCTTCCGCTGCTGGCACGAAGCTGCCGTATGTCAGGCCCAAGGACAGCTTTGAGCGAGGAGCGGAATGATGGCATTAATTCCCATGCTGACGAAGTAGTTGTCTAGAGTCTGATTTTATCTAAAATTCGCCCTAAATCATTTAACAACGTAAAAGCGGCTTCTTTTGACGCCCCGATTCTAGTTTCAAATTCAGGTACAGAAATACCATTGCAAACTTCATTCAACGCTGAATAGAGAATTAACAACTCATTGTTATCTAGAGATAATTCAGTCTTTTTTTTGTCAACTGATACGGCGTCCATTACTCACCTCAAATTATCTAACTATGCTCTGGCATGTACATGCCTAAGAAGTTCAGCCTTATAAAACAATATTCCACATCAGTTGAGAGGTTTCAAACTCATTAGTCTAGATAAGTAGGCCGTTAACAGCCTATTGCTGAATGACACCTTACTTACGGTGATAGAGCAGTGCAACGCAGATAAGGGGAGTATTCGGAAAATCGAATCTGCCCGACAGGGTGGTAACCAGATTGTGCAACCCTAAAGAAGTGGCAAAGCTGCGAACAAAGAACATGAAGGCCCAGTTTAACGACTGGGCCTTATCAATTATTCTGGTTTGCTATAGCCCCACTTTATGAAATGAATCAACCCCATGCCACCATGAGCAATGATGTATGCCTCAATAAGGCCGGTTAGCGTTTTATGGATATCTTTCATATCTAATGCCCATGCTGAACCTGAACGCCACAGCATGAACCAGGTAAAACCTGAGAGAACGACGAGTGAAAGAGCTCCAAGCCCTAAACCTTGAACAGATGTTGCTAGGCCACTTGGTTCACTTTCAGGCAATTTGAAGCGGGTAAGTGTTTTTATATCACGGATTATTTTAGTGAAATCTCCCCAGAGGTAGGGATAAAAATAACGAAACCCTCGGGTGGATAAACAATAAATAACCAGTACAACGCATAAGCACAATAGTGTGATACCGACCGATATGTGCATCCAAGTGAATAACTCAGTGGTTATCCCAGGTCTGATTTGTTGAGATGAAGTGAATCCCATGCCGTTGCTGTTGAGTATCTGCACTATTATAAGCGCAGCAAGAGTTAGATGCAGACATCGTAAAAAGAGCTTTTGGTATTGGCCTAAAAAGGACCAAAAACTGCCTACTAACTTTGATAGCCAACTCGCCATATTAATTCTCCATTATCGATATAGTCGCTGCTGCATAGTTATACATATTAAAATATTAAGACAACTTAGGTAACAAGATTTTGTCTGAAAATACCGCTTAGTTATTGAAATTAATTAGAGGTTAGTCACAACCTTCTGCTCATGTTTAAAAGGGCATAGAATGATTACTCCTCTTAATTGGAGGTTTTATGTTCAAGAAGATTTTAAACAGTAAGCTAGAAGGTTATATCGTAGGAATACTGATTGCGATTGGCCTTGGTGAAAGCTTCATCACTATTCGCGAAGAAGCTGAGAAATTCGCTAAATAATTTTGTAATCAAGTATAATGCTCACTTCGGTGGGTCTTTTGCATTTTAAGGGTATAAGGTCAGCACATTGCTTTGTATTGCTCCTGAAATGTAACCATAACTGTAATAATTTGAGCCACCCAAGCACATTCAGTGGTTTTATTGGTTCTTCCATACAAGCAAGATAATTTGCACCAGAAATAACCTACACTAAATGGGGCATCTTAAATTTGAGGTTTTTATGATCCCTAAGGGAGATAGCTTAAATGCTACATGCGATTACGTAAGTAGGTTAATCGGCGAAGCTGTTATTAAATTTCGCGTAAGTGGAGAAAGTATCGACTTGAATAATTTAGTACAACATTTCAAGTCTGAATTTTTACAAGAGCAAAATGAGGAACGAAAATTTTATTTGAGTTTAGCAATTGGAATGCTTTCTGTAGATTAGTTATAAGTAAAATCAGATTTTTCTGTAAGAATATTTAGTCTTTTTATGTCAAATATCCTGTTAATTTAAAATTAATTAGAGTTATCTTCATTGAATTGCTCGATTTTCATAATATTGTCCGAGATTCTCATTGCTTCCTACTCATTTAGGCGTAGGGTTGAACTCACAACGATTTACCCCTGTTGTATGTGACTTAGAGGATTTAGCCCGCTTCGTAGGGGCATTTTTTTGTTTATATATTAAAATATTACGCCATTAGCTCATCAGGATAGAGCGCCAGCTTTCAATGCTGACCGTGCGTGGTTCAAGTCCGCGATGGCGTACCAAATTTTAGCCCTAGCTTAACCGCTGGGGCTTTTTCATTTTAGCCAACCAATCACCCAATCAACTCCACACACATTACTGCTAATGAGTGGCTGCACTGGTGGGCTTAATGAAGTTATCGACTGGCGGTAGAACGTTGGGAGGAAAACATAATTGCAAATTGAGAGCCACTTTCACAACGGGTCTTTATCATTATAGAGCATATTTACGAGAAGGATATGCGATGAATAACATTGAAAGAAAAACATTTTTGCAACATATTGGTTATCCCTTATCGAAAGAAAGGAATAGCAATGACAAAAAAGTTAGATGCTCTAAGCCAATGGCTTAATCATCAATCATGGATATCGGGGCACCATCAAGACGAAGCTAGATTCTATCGTGCAGTTTTCCAAATATTGAAAGAGAATGGTGAGAACTCAATTAGCCCGGAAGACGTAAGAGATTATGTCATCAACCAGTTTTCAGGAATGCTAGAAAATGAATTTCTAGAGGTAAGGGCTGATGAGGCCGCGGAGCGGTTTGAGATTATTAGTGATTTTTGCGCCACTAACGGGCTTTAAATGAACTTTAGAATACAGAAGCCCACTTAACGTGGGTTTTTTTATTTCGCTGGATTTATAAAACTCTGCAAAGGTGCTGATAAAGCTCATTTGACAGAATCTAATAGAGGTTTTCGAACATTTTGGTCTCGCCATTACCGAGAGTGATACTTTACCAACCAGCAGGAAATTCTAAAAATGACCAACCCAGATTGATAGGCCATCGAATCAGTATACTGAGTTGGCTTAAACTCGCTTTCCATTTACAGTAACACTGGCGTCGGCAGAACTATTTGGTATGTATATTTTGACTTCGGACCCCGACTCAGTTGTTACTTCAATCGTAACAGATGACGGTGGAGCAACCGTATCATCACCAGTAAAAGCAGCAACTATCTGTTGTGATGATTTATCTCCAATAATCGGCGTCAGATCGCCGTTTACCAATCCAGCATAAATTTTCACATTACCCATATGCTTCTCCCAAAGGTAATTTATGGCACTCACCGAAAAACAAGAAATGTTCTGTCGCGAGTACCTCATCGATTTAAACGCTACACAAGCGGCTATTCGGGCGGGGTACAGCGTAAAGACTGCAAACGGCATCGCCGCACAATTATTGTCAAAACTTGACATCCAAAACAGAATCACCGAAATAAAAGCTCAACGCAATGATCTGGTTGGCATAAATGCGGCTTATGTCTTAAATCGGCTAGTCGAAATCGACCGGATGGATGTATTAGATATTCTGAATGATGACGGTGGAATTAAGCCCATATCTGAATGGCCTATCGCTGATGCTGACTCAATAGCTGATGCTAACTCAATCATTGATGCTGGCAGAGATGCTGACACTTTCGAACGCCTGATTGACGATTACGAATTGGCTATCGGGGTGTGATATGGCAAAGGTCAAGGTAACTGGCATTCGTGAGTCACAAAAGCAGCTTGCTGTATTAGTTGGCGAAATTCAGGGACGCAAAGCAGCAAGAGCGATCCAGTCAGCAATGATGATTGGCGGATCCCTGGCTGCGCTTTATACACCGATTGACACCTCAACGCTCATCAATAGCCAATTTCGAGAGTTAATTGTGAAAGGTACTCGGTTAACTGGACGAGTGCGTTATTCGGCAAATTATGCCATGTATGTGCATGATCCGACTGTAAAGCTGGTTTTCCGGCGCTCTACTGCAAAAAAGGAATTCTTGAAAGAGGGGTTTCGTGAGTCCAAAGAGCAAATTGATGCCGTAATCAAAAAGGAAATGTCTCTATGACGATATTTTAAAAGGTATCTGATTGGCTGGAGGAGGCGGGGCTGACTGATGGTTATAAGGTGCAACTTGCTCATTGAGTAGAGCAGAAAGCCGACACTGGCACAATGAAATACATCGTTGTGCAACCGGATGGAGACACGGCTCGATACGGGATCCGCTCAAATCGTCATTTCTACCGAAGATGGAAACTTTATCGCAACACATACTGCCACGGTTACCGCGTAGTTATTCCAAAGGGTGGCGAGTGTCTCCCTTGATAATGATTACGGAGAATCCTATGAACCCAATGGTAGAGATAGGAGAGATGTTAATCTCCGACAGATATACCGATTACTTTTTTAGTCCATCTTTCATGGCTATGTCTCGCATTGGAAGCCCTGAAGATATTGTTGAGGCCTATGCCACTCTAAACGGCTATGAAGTCGCTCAAGTGGTTGCTATCGCAAAGGATAGCTATGGTGAGATACCTGAATGGCTTGTTAAGGCACTACGCAAGCCAGCCTATGGGAGGAAGGTTTTATCCACTGCTATGCACGTGATGCAGTCATACCGCGATGAAGATGTCACCCCCGTTAATCTGTGAGTGGAGGCGGGTAAAAAAGGTGTGATATATCGTCGCTGCGGTATGTCGACCGGTGAAATAATTCTGATAGCCCACACGCTAATTGAGCATGGCGTGATGGGTAAGGCCAAAATCAGAAAGCCTCAGCGCGCTGAAACCAATAGTTACGTTAACGAGTTTCGGGCTATTGAATACATCAACTCAGCAAGGATTCATTATTGGAATAAGTCGAGCAGAGGCCGAGCGGTTAACGGCACTAAATTTTAACGCTATGGATGGGGACAGAAAAAAAACGTTGTATCGGTAATATTTTACTTAGAGATATTAGTCGTTGTTCATCAACGAACTGGTATTCTTGTTAACATTAGTATCGCGTAATCTGACTTTCGGCTATTGTGCCAGAGGCGGACATTGCAAAGGGGAGATTGGCGCAAGGATAGCTTTAACTTCTGATAAAAAAAGTCCCTCTCAGATTTACTGAGAAGGACTAAGGTATCAAAACTTGGCCCATCCCCCTTGTTCATCGTTTAGTGAAGCTATTTGTGCACGTGTTTTCGGCCTTATAAGCGGGATGATTAAAGGGCGGCGTTCATGCCCTTCAATTTTAAATACAGAAACAATTTCAGTGAGCTGACGAGCCTGTTCCTCCAGAGAAGCTGCCGCAGCTGCTGATTGCTGCACTAACGACGCATTTTGCTGTGTGACGCTGTCCATTTGGACCACCGCAGTTCCTATTTGACTTATCCCTTTACTTTGCTCCGTTGACGCTGCCGAAATTTCACTCATTATGTCATTTACATGACTGACTGAACTGACGATTTTTTCCATTGCCTCCCCCGCTAGCGTCACCTGCACAGATCCGGATTGGATGTTCTCGACAGATTCGTTAATCAGCACCCCAATTTCTTTTGCCGCCTGTGCACTTCGTTGTGCCAAACTTCGTACTTCGCTCGCGACTACGGCAAAGCCCCGCCCTTGTTCCCCGGCACGCGCAGCTTCGACTGCGGCATTTAACGCAAGAATATTGGTTTGAAACGCAATACTGTTAATCACACTAATAATGTCCACAATTTTGTGAGAACTGGCTGTAATCTTCGTCATAGTAGCGATAACTCCACCGACGACGATTCCCCCTTGATGGGCTTCGTGTGTTGCCTGTTCTGCAAGAGTGCTTGCCTGGCTCGCATTATCTGCATTCTGCTGTACGGTTGACCCTAACTGCTCCATACTGGAGGCCGTTTCTTCCAACGCAGACGCCTGCTCTTCAGTCCGGGAAGACAAATCGGCATTTCCGAGAGATATCTCGCTAGACCCTTTGTAAATAGAATCTGCACTGCTACGGATCTCAAACACGGTTTTTGCCCAGTTATCCTGCATTTTGTGAATGTAAGGAATCAACTGACCGACGCAGTTTTTACCCTGGTCACCGATTTTATTGTTAAGCACACCCACAGCAAGTGATTCAAGATGAGACTTGACAATGTTTAGGGGTTTAACGAGAAAATTAACCAGATACCTGTCTGTCAGTAACATGAGCAACACACTGATACATAGAGCACTTATGAGAATATATTGGCACCATACGACCCATTGGTTAATTTTCTGACTCGCCTGATCATTCAAAGATGAAATTTTGGCGTTGTATTTATCTATTGCTGCACTGAAATCGCGTCTGAGGGGAAGGTAGATGGTTGATTTTATTTTTTCAAAATCACTTATCTTATTTTCTGCTGCTGATTTATGCATTGGTAAAACAGCACTGTTGTAGAGGGCAAAAGAGCTGTTGTAAATAGCATTAATTGTGGAGGAGTCGATATTAGCGTGATCAATAGATTTAAATTGTTGAAGGCCATTCTTAAGGCTGTCTAATTCCACGAGGCTGGCTTTCATTTCGAGATCAACAACGCCAGTGTCATTTTTTTCAACAGCGGCAACAGCCCGCTCGAGTGCTGTTACTGCCCGATAATATTGCGCATTTGCACCATTAATTATGTCGCTGTTCAGTTGTTGTACATATGTTACGCCGAGTTCTTGTTTTAATTGCTTCAGAGAGTATAAAGCAAAACCCGATGCGCAGGCCCACAGGAGTGAAAACGTGAGCAGTATCAGGATAAGTGCGGTTTTAATTTTGGTATTTCGTATAAATGTCATGTTTCTAATCTCGAAAACTCAACGCAGAAAAATTCCTGTTGAAGGCGGTAGAACGTTCATTTTATTTATTTAGAAAAATCAAAATGAAATTTTTTAGTCTTTCACTACTTACTCTATCGGCGGTTAAGTATTTATCTTTAAGGAATATATCTGTTTTCTGAAATTTAATCCGTTAGAGTTTTAATTTTAAGGGGTAATCCGCCACAAGTTCTTCCTTCAGTTACTTGTTAAGTAAAGATTTTAATAAGTAACTGAAGGAGGAAAAGTGTGGTTTTTTTTCTTATAGGTTTATCTCCTTCGGTGTGGTTATTTTTTTACTCTCTTTTAATTTTGTAAGTTTTAAATTAGTGGTAGGGTTAACTAAATCCTAGTGCGAATTTTATTGTTGGTTTTAGTATGTGCTTCACACTCAATTAGCGCCAAAAGTGCAATTGTGAAAATAAAATCAACCTGTTACAAAATAAAAGTGAGCCTATTTAGAGGGTTGAGTAGGTGGGAGTAAATTCTGCCATGCAGTTTTTGAAAAAAATAATAAAAAATATGGATGAAATAATTTTTATTCTTAGGGTTTTTTTATTCATTTTTTGAAAATTTTTAGCATATGGGCGATTTAAAATGACGGAAGTGACCATTTTTGGTCAGACATTGGGGAAATAACTACCTGATTGGGTGGTAAAATCTTCTCCACAAAAAGTTGTTCTTAAAAGTAGTTACTGCCTTTTAGATCCAATCGATATTAAGCACAGCAGGGACCTCTTTGACGCTTTGCACAGCATTGATGACGAAACGTGACTGGACTTACTTTCATATAAAACGCCTTGTCTATATTAGGCAATGTGATCACTATGTTTCCTCAGTAGCTGCAAGTCAGGACCCAATATTTTATTCAGTTCTCAGTTATTCTTCTGGCAAGGTATAGAGTTCATCATTTTACAACGGATTGAACTAGATGACGGGGCTGTGGAAATTGGCTGGATTGACTGGTCGCCTATGATGAAACGCACTGCCTGCAGCACCGAGGCTATTTGTCTTTTACTTTCTTAAACTATGGGCGTTGTGCGTGGAAGTGTGACAGCTTAAACCAGTCAGCGATTGAAGCTGCAGATCGCCTGAGATTTAAATATGAAGGAACATTCAGGCAAAAACAAGTCTTGACTGGGCACAACCGTGACGCACGTTGATATTCCATTATTGATAGTAAATGGTTAGGAATCAATCACTCAATACAATGTTGGTTGAGTGCAACTAATGTGGATGAACGCGGTAAGCAAAAGCAAGGTTTGATAGTATTTATGCCTCTACAGGAAATACAAATTTATTAAAATAGTGCTACTATTAACATGTAATCCGAATAAATATTACTTGTTAAATTTTTATTTTTCAGCGATATGGATTTTCTGAACTTGATTAGTTGTTTTTTTTCATGGTGCTGACCGAAGTTTTTTAAATTTTTCGGTGCATTTTAATTTTCGTGTTGGTGCTGATTTTAGGTTTTTTTGTTAAATTGAATATGGGCTTATAGAATTAACTCGCCAAATAAAAGTATTCGTTGGTTAGTTAGCGCTAAAGCCTCCAGAGGAAAAGATATTATGATACTGTTCCTTGTTGAAGCAAATAATTTTCTTTATAGCTTTCCAGACGATCTTATTATAAGGCCTTCACCCAATGGTGATATGAAAATGATCGAGTATTGTAAAGGGGAGTACATTTACAGGAACTACTTCATAGGGTACCGGAGAGTTAATGGGATTATTTTGATTTTAAAAAATAACAAGCCTGTATGGATTATGACTTATGAAGGCGGAGTCTCAGATATAACTATTTCAGATGGTAGTGTTAATGCAATAAATAGATTTGTAAGACAAAACCTGGCAAGAGCGACTATTGTACAAGCTATCAGAGGACCCAGCGAATTTCACAATGATAAAATGAATTATCAAAATAGATTTTTCGGGTCTATACATAAGTTTAACGGCGTTGAAACAGTTATGGGAGAAGGGGAGTTACTAATGTATGAACTTAATTATTCAGGGAGTGATGTCATCATTTAGTTTTTTATGGACAGTATATTGAATGGCTACCGATTTTATCTGGTTATTGGGTCGAGTAAATATGAATGTACTTGACCGGGATTGAGTTTAGTGAGTCGCCATTCAAAGTATTGTTACGGTATTATCTAACCATACAGGAAGATTCTCCTTATACTAGTTGAGATGAAATGGAAAACAGCTTTCTGCCACTCATAGAGTAAATTGACCTCCTTTGTAACAATCCATGCTTTGGCAATTACGATTTCTCTCGTTAAATCATTAATATGACAATGACACGAAATCCGTCAATGCCGTTCTGCAAGATCGAAAAATGTTTGTTTAGTACCCATTCTTTTTATAATAGGGGAGCAGATCAATAGACTGGCTTCCAGTGCCGAATAAGCCGAGGAGATATTCAGCTAGGTTAGGAAATTCGCCAACGCAGAAGGTGCTGATGTAAGTCTCCCATCAAAACGGCCCATTAACTTTTAGAGATCTTCCGACATACTGATTATGTCACCTGAGGAGATCGCTATGCGTAAGATCCGATTCACCGAGCACCAAGTCATCGCCGTCCTGAAATCAGTCGAAGCTGGCAGGACCGTCAAAGATGTGTGTCGAGAGGCCGCTATTTCTGAAGCTAGCTATTACAACTGGAAAGCGAAATATGGCGGGATGGAAGCTGCTGATATTAAAAAGATCAAAGATCTTGAGGCCGAGAATCGTCGTCTGAAGCAGATGTTTGCCGATCTTAGTCTGGAATGCCTTGCGCTTAAAGACGTCATCGAAAAAACTTTAAAACCAGCGATAAAGCGTGAGCTCGTCAGTTATCTGACCGCGCAGTTTACGATGAGCGTACGCCAGGCATGCATGACGTAACTGCCGCAGGACATCTTGCCAACCCATCCCCGGTGCGAACATATGGCCGGGCATATCTGATAGAGCAGTACCACCGAAATATCAAATGTCGAACACGGCCGATGTTGGGGTTCAACTCATTTCGTCGGGCGCAGACGATATTGGCAGGTATTGAGTTAGTCCACATGTTAAGGAAAGGACAACTTCAACATCCAGCCGGAGAGCATTTATCACTGGCGGAACAATTTCATCTGTTGGCGGCCTAAAAAAGCGGTAGCGCAACTGTTGCTAACTTGCCTACGCAAATGCGACAGAGCCCTAAAATCGACTGAACAGTATTGCGAATGACCTAATCTTTTCGCTCCTGTCGCCAGTTGAGCAGCGGCGTCACCGTTAAACCATGCACCAACACGCTAGTTACGATCACAGTGAAAGCGATATCAGCCATACGGTCGGCTTCCGCACCCGCCATACCGTGGGTATAGGCATAAGCGATATAGTTGATGCTGCCGATACCCCGGATCCCCAGCCAGCCGATCATCAAACGTCGCGCGCATGGCGTATGACCGCCGATAGTCGCGATATAGACCGACGCTGGGCGAATCACAATAAACAATATGGCTGCAATGAGTAATCCCGTGGGCTCCCAATGCTGTGATAAGGTGATGCCCAACACCACAATAATGCCGGCAGCAAACAGACGCTCAATCGTATCGCCAAATGACAGTGCATCCCCCACCATCAGGCCCATGGATTTTGCAGGACCTCGATCGCCAAACGAATGGCGGTTGTGCGGATTTACCAGTTCTTCTGCAGGGTGGTAGCGCAGATCATCAGCCATATTCTCAGGCGGATGCAGATTCACAATGCGTAACTCCGCGCTGCGCAACCCGACACCTGCCGCGAAGGCCGCTAAAAAGCCCGATGCATCCAAACTTTGTGCCGCAGCATAGCTCAGTGTGATCAGCGATAAAGCAATAAAATCACTGGGTGCAACATCTCCCTGCGCATGGCGCATGCGGGTGGCCTGCAGACCAATCAGACGCCCCAGACCATAGCCAATGCCGAGACCGCCAAGTAGTGCCCAAAGCACATCCACCAGTGCCCAATGGCTAATTTGCAGGTAAGTCAGCGGCTCAGTGGAATTCATCAGCAACAGTGCCAGCATTAAAATCGGCAGCGCCGAACCATCGTTCATGCCGGCCTCACTCGAGAGCGACACCCGAAGATCGTCGTCGTCACGGGCGTCATTCACGGAAATGAGGCTGGCGAGCACGGGGTCAGTGGGTGCAACAATCGCCCCAAAGGCCAGTGCCATCGGCCAGGAGAGTCCGATGAGATAATGCGCCACCACCGTGACGCCTGCCACCGTGAGCAACATGCCGGGGAAAGCCAGCCGCACGCCCATACGCCAGCCGTGGTTACGAAAAGGAATGCGAAGTTTAAGGCCGGTAATGAACAGCGAAGCAGCCATAGCAATCTCGGTCAAACGGCTGGTCAGGTCCGAATGCGCCACAATATCGATATGCAGCAAGTCCAGTGCCCAGGGGCCACAGGCGACACCTGCCGCCAGATATATACCAAATGAGGTCACTGGGCTGCGGTGGATCCAACCCGACGCCAGTGACATAAGCAACATCAGTCCCCCCACCGCCGCCGTCCATCCTAAAAAACTCATGGGTTCCTCCGGTTTAAATGGGATTGAGTTACATTTTTTTCGACAAGAATGTGATAGAGAAAGGTTAGACCAAATCAGAGGCACAGCGCGCCAGGAATCAAAAATCAGGAATAACCATCCATCTTTTCTTAGGGTTTGAATCACCCCTCAAATCAGATAAGAGTTGGAAAGTTTAGTCGTGTCGGGGAGCATGAAAATCCGTTGGGCACGCCATTATATTGGTCACAGCATTGGAACAATAGACCTCCTGCAGGCACAGTACTTTTCACATCTCCTGCTTCGTTTTATACTCTGCAATAGGTCTATTACTCGACCCGCAAAGCGCCTCTTCCAGCATGATGCCTTAGGAGTACAAACTCACTCTTCCGCTATCAGTATTTCCAGAAGATCGATTTTCTAAACAATCTTGGCCATCGTTTCGTCGCTGACGTCCTGTTTGGCTCTTAATTAGTAGATGGCTGCTCGCTTGGCATTCAGTGACGCGAGGGTAGCACTACCGCTTTTCACCAAATTACCGATAATTTCGGTGCTGGCTTGTGTATAGGTATTGTCAGTATGCTATCCAGCGACAGGCGACCGCACCTCACACTGACATAACATCCGCTTTTAGGAAAGTGTAGTAGGCAATTTCTGCTTCTATGGGGGATATTCCCAATCAACCCTGCAAATCGATGATGATTGAACCGTTAATCTATCCTAGCATTGCCCAGGGCAACCCGATGGCATTCGTTCAACGGGCTTCCGTTCTATACAGACGCTGTTGGCATTGAGGGCACGTCTTTCGCCTACGGTATTCATGTTGGCAGAGCATACAGAAGTAAATCCTGTGTGGCAGAGTAGTCCTTGGTCGTGGTGGCGTTATGATAGGGCTCCGCCAGGTGTTTAAGGTGCGGGCTGTTTGTGAATACATTGCTGTCGCCCTTATCTGGTATCGGCATTGGCAGTCCCTCTCCGGCTGGAAATCCGGATGCTCCTGGTCATGGATGAATAAACGCTCTGCAAAATGGGAATGCAGCAATTGCAGCTGGTTATGGCAAGAAGGGCAATAATAGTGCTCAGTTATGGGACCTGGAGATAGATGTGTGCTATTAACCTGATTGCCCTGTGCCGTTAGGGCCGTTCTGATGTGTTGATACATGATGACATCCTTTGATTAATCCTTAATCCCCCCCCCCAAGTTTTATGCAGGGCTAAATCAACCTCCGGTCAGTGCGGTGGCTTATGGCATTGGCTTGGGGTGATGAGAGAGAAAAGCTGATAAGGTGGGAAGCCCGGGACTTAGAAGCCGTGCTGGGATGTTTTGGTGCTGTGAATACCTGTCTGGCAGGGTCTACAGTATTTCTCCCCATGGTAGTGAGCCGTGCATTTCGTACAATGCCAGTCTGTTTTCCTGACCAATGGAAGGGCCCCAGGGACCAGCCTGCGCAGTGTCATGACCCTGTCGATTTCTTCCTGTTCCGGATTGGTGTAAGGGCAGTCATTACGACGGCGCGTTGATATAGGCTGCTCGATATGCTCAAACCAGGGGGCTCTGCCTGTTCCCGCATTGTGGAGTTCCACGGGCAGCCACATAGGTGGCACACGTATTGATGATTGAATGCTGACAGCGCTGAGCGTGCTGACGTTAATCGTCCGGTGGTGCTGATGGCGATAAATGATTTTGCGTACACGGTATGACCCCTTTTCGTCGGATGGTAGGCATGGCTCATCCGTCCCTTGAGGGCAGATATCGATGCAAGCAGTAGGCAGAAATCGTGGGGAAGGTGGGATGTCGGCTAATGGCTAACGAGTCACAAGGGACTCAGGGCGGGACTGGGTAATACGCTGTTGCATCCAGGTTTCCACTTCGCTTTTGAACCAGCGGGAGCTGCGTCCCAGTTTGATGGGTTTTGGAAAGTCACCGTCTTTAATCAGTTTGTAAAACCATTTATCCGTCATCCCGGTATCGTTGCTGATAGATAAATGGAAAAACACACATTGACCAGTCCACAAAAATATGTTTTTTTAACATGTAGTTATGCTTACATACAGACGAAAAGTGGTTTTCCACTGGCTCTTACATTGGACAGTGGCTTGATTTTACTAACCGTAATGATTATCATTACTAAATTAATTAGTGGTTGTAATTATTATCGTCATGGAATTAGGCGGGATTATATGGAATACAACAAAAAGAATGCAATATATAATATAGTAAGTCTTTTTATTACTATATTAATCTCATTTTGGTCAAGCGTGTCAATTATTAACAACAAAAATATATTCGATATTATATTAGTTCTGGTGTTTTTTTTCGGGACTAGGGCAATAATTAAATTTGCATGTGACGTAATGAATAAATAATTATTTCAACGCAATATACAAGGGAATGTAATTTATGAAAGAGTTAAATTTAAATCAAATCAGAATGGTTTCTGGTGCCGGAGCTCCTGCTACTGTTGCTAATGCTGCGGGTGCAGCTGCTATTGTAGGAGCTATAGCTGGAATTCCTGGGGGACCAGTGGGTGTTGTTGCTGGTGCTGTTGTTGGTGGTTTGGGAGTGGCAATTGGATCTACAGTTCCTTCTGGAAATAGTTCCTCAGGACAAAGTCCTTCGTTTAACGGAATGTCTCCAAGCAATTACGCTCAATGCTTTATTTCTGGCGGAAAAAATTGCGGGTAAATTTCATAAGCGTAGCCTGGCAACAGGCTACGTTACTATATAATAGCGTTTCTTGGCTTAATAGTATTAAGCTAAAAATTAGCTTTCAATAGGGTTATTAACTCTGATTTCCCTCTGTATTAAAATAATCAAAATTTACAATAAATTTTCGCGACTATAATCTCATTGAGCATCATCAATAAATCGGCATCATTTATGCGACTACGGTTATCGATAGGATTTATCACAAACGATTATTTCTGATAAATCCTCCTTAATTTTCAGGATTCGAATACCAATGGTCAGAAAACTTATGCTAATACGTAGATATGGCTAACTGGATCATAAGCAGAACGAGCTAAAGGTCAGCGTCACCGGCAATACGGCAAATACGGAACTGTTTCCTTTATCAGATTCTGCGACTGCACCATCTTCACGGATACCATCTTATTCCTGCTGTCTGATAAAACCGCGTGGGTCACGGGCGCTATCTGGGATATGGATGGGGCTATCATGGCAGTAAAAAGAAACGTTATCTTCATTCCCAAAGCCGCCTACATCTCGGCGGCTTTCACTCCGTGTTGTCATCACTTCTTCAGGAGTTGCACTAAATTACCTTAAAGTGTCCCTGCAAAAAGGGACACGATTAATTAAGCACCGTATATTTTTTGTCGACATTACTCTGGCGGTAGTATTTTAGTCATAAACCAACACCATCGCACAAACCTTATGGTCAATCAGCGCTGCGTCTCCTCGCGCCCGTCAGCATTGCGCCCCAAAACACGCCGCCGAACAGTGACAACGTGATACCAACCAGAACGGCCAGGTAAACACCGTCGGAGGGCGACTGAAAGGCGCTCATCAAACCGCCAAAAACCGCCACCCCAAGGGCCGAACCTGTTTGTCTGCTCGCGTTGAGAACTCCGGCCCCGATGCCCGCTTGTTCCTGTGTCACTTTACTCATGAGTGCAGCAGTCGCCACCGGCGTAATAATGCCCGCCGCCAGACCGAGCGCCGGAAAAAATAGCGCAATACGCCAGTAGGGAACATCGTTTCCTAGGTCAAACAGGCCGGCAAACCCTGCGGCATATAAAATACAGCACCCTGATATCAGCCAAAGCGGGCCAAAGACTTTATTCAGTTTCCCTGAGATAAAACTGCCCATTGTCACCATCACGGTTAAAGGCAGAAAGGCCATTCCTGCGTCAAAAGGCGACCACCCCCGGATCTGCTGAAAATACATACTTAGCAGGAAAAACAGACCATAAAAAACTAGCGCAGACATGAACGACACAACGACAGATGCTGAAAATAGAGGAAGGCGGAACAGGGCCAAAGGCAGCATAGGATGCGTATGTGCCCGTTCAGTCAGAATAAAGCCGGCCCATGAGCTTAACGCGACAAATACGCCGAAGCGTATCCCGTTATCCTGCCATCCCAGGTGGGAAACCTGAATCAGCACGTCCATTGAACTGCTCAGCGCGATAATAACCCACAGTTGTCCCATTAAATCCAATGCTCTTTTCAGCTGTACGGCAGGTGGTGCAGTGATCCGCATCGCCAGTACTATTCCTGACAACGCCACCGGCACATTCAGCAGGAAAATACTCCGCCAACCCAGTAATTGAATAATGATCCCCCCCAACAACGGCCCCGCGGCCATCGCCAGTCCCCCGCATCCTGCCCAGACGGCAATGGCTTTAGCCCGTTGATGTGTGGGAAAAGCTTCATTGATTAACGACAACGAGGAGGGGACAAGGAGTGAGGCACCGACTCCCTGCAATACTCTGGAGAGTATAAGCATCGGCAGCGTTGAGGACAGTCCGCACAGCAGAGAAGCGACGGCAAATAAGAGCAGACCGGCAATATAAATATTTTTGGCTCCGAGTTTGTCGCCCAGCGCCCCCCCACTTAGAAGTAGGGCCGCGAAGGTCAATGTATAGGCATTCACTGTCCACTGCAGGCCGGTTATCGTCGTATGCAGACTGAGCGAGATAGACGAAAGCGCCACATTCACGATGCTGGTATCAAGTATTACGATGATGTAACTCAGACTTGTGGCGAGCAGAACCCGCCGTTGACGGGGGGAAAGATTTTTCATGTAAAGGCATCACGTGGTAATAAGGATAATGGACTATACCTTTATGCTCATTCACCATGATTCGACCATAATCGAAGTGTGCAATTCTCCCTAATAGGGTTCCTCACCATGGCGCCGGAAAAAATGAATCAATTTAAAATCTCAGTGGTGGCTCATCTCATTGCAGAACCTGTCCGATCCATGATGTTGATCATGTTGTCAGGGGGCGAAGCGTTCTCTGCTGGTGCATTGGCAGAGAACGCGGGAGTAACGGCACAAACCGCGAGTTTTCACCTGGCAAAGTTACGAGAAGGCGGGCTAGTGAGCGTTGAATCGGTTGGCCGCTACCGCTATTTCCGTTTAGCCGGCCCCCACATTGCGCATCTGCTCGAGAGTCTGGCGTCAGTAGGACCTGTGACATCTGCCTGGCTGACCACCCCAAGCCCGGCGGCGAAAGATTTGCGCTTTGCCCGCTGCTGTTACGATCATCTGGCAGGGCAAACCGGTGTTGCGATTACGCAGGGGATGCTCAATCGCGGTCTGATTATGGCGCGAGAAAGTGCACAGTACGTCCTAACGGACGCCGGTTTTCGGTGGTTTGAAGAAGAGGGAATGGAGCTGGCAGACAGAGGCTCAGAAAAGGGAAACAGTATCCGTGTATGCCTCGATTGGACAGAAAGGCAATACCATATTGCCGGTCCTTTAGGCGCACAAATGATGCACGTATTCATTGAGAGAAAGTGGGTCACACGTCAGGCGGGTTCGCGAGCCTTAAAGATCACCGTCATAGGTTGGGAGGCATTTGAAAAGCACTTCGGCATTGGTCAGCAGAATGGAAATATCACCCTGGAGCTGAATGTACCTTACTGACAACATCGACAAAATGATGCCACCACTTTGTCGATATTATATTTCGTCCCAGAAAGTTATTAACGTATTGACCGTGATGACCACGCATCACACGTTTACCGTTGGGTATTGTATCCGTTCCTATTCTCGGGCACGCTGAAATATAAGAATATATCTTTATTGATACGCAAAATGTAGAGAAACACGTCACCGCGGACAAGACCTTTATCAATTTAGTCGCCCTCTTCAATCCCCCTAAATATTTCTGGATTTACCGAGTAAATCTCTTAGTTGGCTGATCTGATGAACTGAAAGCCAGGCGAAGAACATGAGCCTTAATATCTACAGGCCATGCTGCAGTACAGTGTTCAAGTTTGGTTCGATCGTCTGCGAAGAGCGCGCGTATTCCCTCCTCATAGCCAGGCAAGTCTCCGGCGATCTGATAAGCAGCCTCATGGGCTGCCCGTCTTTGTTCACGTGCCCCTTCCTAGTGCATGGCTTCGTCTACCAGACGTCTGAGTGTAACGGATGCGCTGCCGGGTCGGGTGCTCGGTGAGCAATTCACGTTGATCGCCTTACGTGGCTGGTCTTAAAAATGACCGGTGATACATTTATGCTTAGTACTGTGCTCGCCCTCGTTGGAGTGCCACGGGCACTTTTCATGCTAATTGGGGGCGCGCTGGTTGATCACTATTCGCCGAAACGTGTGGTGATATTGACGAAGTATATCAATACGCTTCTACTAGGTTCACTCGCATTTTTGGTGTTGAGTCATAATCTGAGCATCAGGATGATTGATGGACTGTCGCTGGCGATTAGAGTGGTGACTGCGTTCAGTATCCCTTCCAGATCTGGAATATTGCCGCATGTTGTCAAGATTGAACAGTTACACAGTGCCACTAGCATGATGCTGGGTCTACAGCAGGTGACAATGTTCACCGGACCATTACTGGCGGATCTGCTTATTACGTTGTTTAGCGAGAAAAACTCAGGCGTCGCTTTTGATTCTAATGGGTTAGGTGTGCTGCTTATGTTAGACACACTCAGTTTTGCTATTTCGGCATGGATGTTCGCGAATAAAGGCGTAATTAGGATTCCTTACGCCTAATGCAGTGGCAAAATTCAGTATTCCACGTCACCCATTTGAAATAGATATACCCGCCGGGCATAGATATAACCTCATCATGCCTCGAGAAAACCGTAACCGACCAGGTGTTCAGGCATTGACCGAATGGGTAACAAGTGTGTTTGAAGAGGGGGAAATACATACGCGCATTTCAGAGATGTAAATATAAGGTTTTATAGAAGTAAAACTACATTGTGTTATGACAGTACATACCAGAATTGAAAAAGGACAGTAATGCCCTTTTATTTTTAAACGCAATAAATATTAAACTTTCAGCTACTTAATCGCATCCAGTGTATATGCAGAATAAACCACCGCCGCACCAGTATTAAGGTTGACTGCCACGGCTACTCCAGCATGCAGATTCAAGTCAGTTGAGTTTCAGTGATAATTTCCACTAGAAAATCTGCAACAGCCCTGACACGTGACGATGCGACCAGATCAGGATGACTGACTAACCAAATATCTTCAGAAAATACCTTTTCTGTTGGTATGACTTTAACTAGATCATGGTGTTGCGATGCGATAAAACAAGACAGTACTGCCAAGCCAAGATTGGCCTTTACGGCGGAAATCTGTGATACGACGCTGGTTGTTACCAACGTAGAGGGAGTATTTGGGTAGGTTTCATTAAGCCATTTGGAAGAGGGCAAGTGACTATAAGATGTGTCCCACGTGATAAAACCTCTTCCCTCCAGAGGATGGCTTTCGGGGGCTGGATACTGCTGGAGATAAGTTTCAGTGCCATATACCGCCGATGCCATGCTGCCCACTTTCCTTATTTTCAGCGAATCTTGTTCCGGGCGTATAAGCCGAAGCGCGAGATCGGCATCATTGCGTGACATTGAAACAGTATTCACACCCGTAATAATTTCCAACAAGATATCGGGAAAGCGGGCGGTAAAGCGGGGCAATGCCGGAATAATCAGGTGGCTTGCCAACGTTACTGCCGTTGCTAAGCGGACTTTCCCTGCCGGGCGGAGGTCTAATCCAGAGATGCCACTTTCAAGGGACAAAATTTTCCCTTCCACCTCCTCAGCATATTGAAGAACTTTTTGCCCTGCATCGGTCAAAAAATATCCGGTTTGATGATGGATAAAAAGACGAGTTTGCAGGCTGCTTTCCAGTGCCCCAATTCTTCTTGATACGGTTGACTGGCTGACTTTTAGCTTGGTAGCTGTTCTGGTCAAGCTGTGTGTTCTGGCGACAGCGAGAAAGAAGCGTAAATCGTTCCAGTCCATATTTATTTTTACCTTTTCTATTTTCTATTTATGGAAAATAATTTTCCTATATTAACCGTACTTTTCTGATTTTGACATTTATATACTTAAATGAATCTATATCAACTGGTGATTTCACCGATCACCTATTCTCGATAGGAGCTACTTATGGAAGTTGATAGTCGTACAGCATTAAATCTGAGCGCTACCGAGGTAGTACACGCTTATTTTTCTGCGTTTTCTCAAGGAAATATTAATGATGTCGTTGCCTTACTGGATGATAACGTTGTCTGGCATATCGATGGCAATCAGAACGTCTCTACCGTTGGACTATTGCAAGGGCCAGCACGGGTCAAATGCTGGCTAGAGAACTTCCCCAAGAATTTTAAGCCTCAGGCATTTTCCATTACGGATCTTATCGAGCATAACGGCAGTGTTCTGGCGCTGGGGAAATTTCGTCATACTGTTTTAAGTACGGGGAATACCGTCGGTAGTGAGATGGTAATTCATTTTAAAGTATCTAAATCGAAAATTACCCGCTACCAGATATTTGAAGATTCAGCGCTACTGAGCCGGGCTTTTGAACCCACGGATGAGTGGCAGGTGCAACAGATAAAAATCAATGGCACTCTTTATCGCTATTGGGATTATGGCGAAGGCCCGACGCTTATTTTTGCCCATGGACTATTTGTTAATCATGATATTTTTTCTGCACAATTTAGTGCTCTGAGTAAGTCGTATCGCTGCATTGTCTTGGACATGCCGGGTCATGGGCAAAGCGGATACAATCCTGATGGATGGACACTTGACAGTATCAGCCAGGATTTGGTGTTGATGATTAAAGAACTATCGCTGGGAGACGTCACGTTTATTGGGCAAAGCCAGGGTGGAATGATCGGCATTAGGCTTGCCGCCCTTTATCCGGAAATAATCTCCAAATTGGTGCTTATCGGCACCTCTGCCAGAGAAGAGTTTCCTGAACGGTTGGATAATTGGCGTAGGCAGCGCGAGATTTTACTTAATGGTTCTGAGCGAGAGCGTGAAGCGATATTTTCTGCTATTCAACGCCATATTAATGGCAAAGAGTGGTTATTGAAAAATCATGCTGAGATCATCCACGAAAGGGTAATTATGCTGGCTCATAATCGATCAGGGTTGGCGCTTGCTCTAGATGCTGCCGTTTTTACCCGGGGTGATGTGCGGGAATTGCTTGCCTGTATCATGGTACCAACGCTGATTATTTGCGGCGAAAGCGATACTGCAACGCCCGTGGCTCTTAGCCATGAAATGGCTGCCGCGATTCCAAAAGCATTACTGCTCACCTTAGCCAACGTAGGTCATCATCCGACGATTGAAGCTGCTCAGGCTGTGACAAATGCGATTACTGAATTTTTAGGTTCTGAATGAAATACTCAGTACTAACAGTACAAATTCTTGTGAATATGCAGTTCATTAACCAACCGTGGGATGTCAGCGAGGCTTGAGATTCACTCGTACGACAAACAACGTTAAGAAATTAACAGACGGAAATATCAAAATATATGAGACTCATTTTTGGGGTTTAATAGAGGACTTCAAAAATCGAATTTTATCCTTTGGGTATCTTTAGACGGTTTACCGCACTTTTAACCCAGTGGCCCTCTACGCGAAATCCTCATAGCCTCTATGATATCTGATTTTTGATAGTACCGATGGTTCACCCTATTTTCATGTGATATTGGGTCATCCACCATTTTAATTTGAATAGTTTCAGTGTATAAAACTGGGTTTTTATACAGATTTAGGGCGAAAAATGATGCTGGAAAAAGGTATTCAGGAACTGGTACAGGACTTTATCGCCCAGGGGCGTCCCTCGATCAGGGATCTCCATATTACTGACAGGCGGGCTAACTATGTTGCCAGTACAGTTTTGGCCGGGGAAACGGAAACGCGTGTTCAGATAGAAGATATAACGCTTGAAGGATCCCGCTTTCGGGTCGTTTCACCCCTGAATACTGCGGGTAGTCTTCCCACACTTATCTACTATCACGGCGGCTGTTTCGTTAGTGGCGGCTTTTCCACTCATGATAAACAGCTACGTCAGCTTGCTTATTACGGCAACTGCCGGGTGATTGCCATCGAGTACCGCCTTGCCCCCGAGCATATTTTTCCAGCCGCACATGATAACGCCGAAAAAGGGGCAAACCTTATCTGGCAATACGCAGACAAACTCGGTGTTGATCGTTCGTGTATTACCCTTTCCGGCGATAGTGCAGGTGGCCATCTGGCTTTTGTCACCGCTCTGCGGCTGAAAGCCGCGGCCCAATGGCAGCCACGCCAGCTTATCCTTATTTACCCGATGCTTGACGCGACAATTCATTTTGAAAGCTATACCCGCAATGGGTTGGATTATGTGATAACTCGCGATACTTTGCTGACCGGGTATGATATGTATCTGTCGCATACTGAACGTTTGCATCCTGAGGCCAGCCCACTGTGGCGGGACGATTTTAAAGGCTTACCGCCAGTGCATATCATCACCGCTGAGTACGATCCGTTATGTGATGAAGGTGAAGCTTTGTATCAGCGACTGACAGAACAAGGAGTCATCTGCACCTGCCAACGCTGGTCCGGAGTGATACACGGTTTCCTCCAACTTGGTGGTATCAGTCAGGCAGCGTGTGATGCGTTGAGATACGTAGCTTGGCGTAGTAATTCTGTCAGTCAGTAAACTAGTAAGGGTTATTAATGACTTTGTAGACGGTGTAACGAACTATATTTAGCTTCCTAATTATCCTGGCGCGCCAATTATACTGAGAATAAAAACATGTTATTAAAAACAGTATTGACAGGGTATGAAAAAGCCGTAAATTAGCTTTCAACAGCGGAGACATGAATGTCTACCTGTTAATTTTAAAAGTGTTGAATAATCTATTTTATATTATTATTTTTAATAGATATTAAAGTATGTATACAAAAATGCGATGATGTAAGGATCTGTTACATAAGTTATTTAATGTCGCGGCAATGTTAGAGAACATGGTTAAAATATTGCGACAACAGTAAAGCCACGCATCAAAGATTCTATATCGCGAAGGGGAGATGTACTTGTTTAACCTAGCCTGACTTAGTGTTCTAAAAACTAACAGGTAGTTTAAAACCGGAAGAATATAGGAGTTGTAGTCAAATTTTATCACCTAATATTATCTGTAAAAACTTGTGCATTTAAAGTAGTACCCAAAGCAGTACGAAGTCACTAAGTATATTAATGTCAAATTTCAAGTATGCAGTACCTTAAAAGCCCTAATTATACTCGTTAGGGCTTTTATCGTTTATAGGCTAAATATAAAAAACGAGAAGGCTAGTGCCCACCGGATGTGGCATCAACACCAAGTAAAACACCTCAATAACATGATTAAAAGCGACCACTGCAAGCTGAAACGGATAATTAATCCGATGTTAGGCTTCGATTCATCAAGGCGAATTACTAACTAATTAAGGGGATATAGGTGATTTCAGTGTTGCATAAAGGTCAGGCTAAGACTTGGTATTATGGTTATCCCCTGTGCGAAGAGCGTCGGATGAATTACGTTTCCAGTCTTTAAAACTTTTAGCTTGAGGGCGACTTTACCCTAATCGGCTATTGGCAACAGTGACAATATTTTTACTGGCGGCTGTCTTATCTGACAGCTGTTCAGGTGGACTGCGTCGATAATGACCCTGGTGAGGCGCTGACGCAGTACCTGAACTCACCATGCCTAACGAGGGCACAACAGAGTATGATTACTTAGAAAGCATACCGCACGCCCAGCATCACGTCATTCGACGTCACCGAGACTTTCGCTGTTTCACGATTTCCCCGGCGAGTCGTATAACCTGTTTCAACATCCCCGGCATCAAGGTAACGGTAGCTAAGGTCCATACTCACGTTATCCATTATAGCCCAATTAACCCCCACCCCCACCGCCCAGGCGAAGTTTGTAGTACTGCCGGAGTGGTTACCACTTCTTACCGAACCATCAACCATGCCAGTGCTAATTTGGGTATCGGTACTGACGGTGTATTGATCCAAAGACAGACGACTGAAACCCACACCGGCAGAAACCCACGGCGTGAACGCTGTGCTGTTATGCATATCCCAATAGGCATTCATCAACACGGTCTGAAGTTGAACGTCCAGGTTGTTTTCTGTTTTACCCTCATAGCCAGGATAGCCAAACGGGCCTTCGTCATACGTCATGTTGTTATTGGAGTTTGCTTTCCCGTAACCGGTGTATTCCAGTTCTAGGCGCATCGGCAGACTGAACTGCGGATGAAAATCGTAACCTGCCGCCAGAGAGCCCGCAAAGTTACTGTCACGTTTACTGCCAAAATCATCAGAAACCCTGTCTGATGCATAGCTCAGGGACTGATTGCTGGGACTCGTTATCCCCACGCCCACCTTACCCGAGAGGTAGACCCCATTTTCAGAGGCAGCCAATGCCGAGGCCGACACCAGTACCAGTAAACCCGACAGCAACGTTTTATTGAATATCATGACATTTCCTTGTGAGTAGAGTCATGGGCAGTGATAACACCTCAGGGTCCAGGCTCTGACTACAGAGCTATTGCCACAACGACAGGCATAAACGCTTAAAGAATCGACTGTCCTTGTTACCCATCAAGTTATCGCCACACCCCTTTATTTGATAGAATATAACGATCGATAGTATACTATCGATCGTTAGTACCGATCAATTGAAAGTGTAAATATCAAAAAAAACATGCTGGTGTAGGAAAGCTCACCACTGTCATACAAGGTTGCAGGGCATGTTCTCGCCCATCAGTGAAAACGCTATTTTTTCTGTTGGCGAAGGGGAATTGATTCTAACGATAAGCAACCTGTCGGGTGTCGTAAGGGGTATTCGTCGCTTTAGCCCTCACAGCGGTTGCCGAGGATGCAGGGTGAGTCCTGTCGATGAATGACCATGGTTAGCACCATGCCATCGGTGAAAGATGTGTGACTCACAGTGGCGGATGCGTTTGAGTACGCACCCGCATTTTCCACTGAGCCACGAAGATAACACGGTGTGAACAAAGGTTGGCGATCATGCAAAAAACTATTTAGCCCACACAGGATATGGGTAAGGTTTTCCAACCATACGGTAATGACAGCAGAGTCTGAAGTGATACCACATTAGTTATCCTTAACGTAAAGTGGCTTATATTATTGTTAACTAAAAAGTTTTATACATCCTTAACCACCGCAAGTTGCGGAAGGATCCGTTTTACTTTGGCAGGGGGTACAACTCAATCGGTATTGGCGCCTTCTGGTCATATTTCAGTATCTGTTACTCACTTTACCGGCGACGGACTACCACCGGAAATCTGCTGATAAATCGCCTCCATCTGTTTCGCATCTGGATGACTGACGATATTCACCCAATCGGGCCGCTGCGGGCCGTAGACACAGGAGAAGCCAGTTGCAGCATCCCGTAGGGCAGTATACTGCAGGTCAAACACCTTCGGATGGGTTCAATCTATCCAGAAGAACCTCATTCCGGCCAGCTCACCAACCGGGCATACATCGTTCCACGCCTCACTCACCAGAGAAGCCTCCAATTCTTCTTCGGAAGAGCAAGTAGCCGTTGATGATGACACGTGGCAAGGTTAAACAGCAGCAACATCCGACAAGGTAAGGTACCTCCAGTTTCCCACATTCATCGAAGCAATGTAGGCGGTGAGGGTTTCCTGCTGCGATACGCGCCTGTGCATGGTCACCGAAACGGCACCAGTCGTGGGTAGTGATCAATTGCTGCCCAGAGCACAGAGTTGATCCGCTGTGAATCCGTCAATTATTCATTAAGTCATTCCATGGAAAACCTCTGCCTGAGTTGAGAATAGCGCCAGTCAAAAGAAGGGGACGCTACGTAATTAAATCGAGATGCAGGGCTGAGTACCGGCCCATCTCACAGAGCCGGTCGTTATGGTAACGTCTCAGTACTGGCTGCAACCAAATGAGCGTTCTGCGCTGCTGTAGTGTTTGGTACGATGCTTTGCCATGTAGCTCAAACGGAAAGTCAGTGCATCCAGTTTATCCATGAACTCCGGCTTATTGAGCTCCAGGAAAGCCAGAGGATTATCAACAAAGTGCACCAGCGTCAGATATTCAGGCCAGTCACGCTTCTTCATTGCACTTAGCCAGGCGTTCTGAACAAGAGAGGCCAGACCTTTCCCCTGCTCGCCGTAGCTTCCCAGAGCATTGAACGTGTCGGTATTGACGAAGAGGGCAACGTGATAATGCTTCTTGCCACCCAGTTCTGGTTGCTCCAGCACCCAGGCGTAGCGAACTGAAGAGCGATGGCAGCGTTTACCTTCCCGGGCTTTTCTTTGTCGGTAAGCGACTATCTGAGCTTTCAGTGAGTCTATAAAACGGGATATCAGCCCTTGGCTTAAGTCAGCATCACTGACAATACTGTCACCCACATCCTCGTCTTCCGGTAAGTGTAAATCCACCCTGATAACCGTGGTTTGTGGATGGTCCTGCAGTGCGTTACAGAGTACCCCTTCGATACGCTGCAGATATGCCTCGTTGAAAGGTTTCTGACTTTTATCCACTACCATTGGGCGGATGATGTCATCAAACAAAAACATAATAGTTTCCTCCACCTGTAGGGAAACAGCAGGCATAGTGCTGCCTTCCTGAAACACAGACAGGCATAGTGATTGGGAGATTCAGGGAGTAACGTTGATAGGGATACTGATTACAGGCGTTGTTTGTTGTTCAGCATATGGATCAGATGATTACAGCCTTATGCTCATTTAGGTATTTATTTAAGCATCTGTATAATATGAATATTCATAGATTATTAGGTGCATACTTAACAGGCATATATTACCTATCCGACATAAGTACCGTTCAGAGGAACCTTTTAGCACAAGGATTAACTGATTGTTTTAATGACAATAATTACTCCGAAGTTAGCTGTTCCATAAAATATGTGTTTACCCTGGAATGGCGATGTATCCCGTCAGCATTTCGAGTGGCTTAAATCAGCGGTTCGAGTACAGTGCGATACGCAAAGCAGACGTATTCATCCATCATGCTGGTAAGCCTGTGGTTCTCAGTCTGCCGGTCATTAACCCAGTTATTGACCTCCTTGCCTGATTTTAACTTCAGATTTTCAATCCAGTCAGCAAGACTATTTCCCAGCATCAAATCGTACCAGCACAGCCAGACAAGCTTTAGACGGAGCTCAGTTCCGCTGAACTGTTGAAACAGGCTGGTGAGTTTATTCGCCAGTGAACGTTGTTTTAAGCGGACACATTCAGAAAGCAGGACACCTTCCAGCATCGGATGATGGACGAGCAAATGCTCCTGCGTACATAAACTGACGCTCAGGTCGTCCTCAAGGGATAAGGATGCTGTCGATGCTTTACCGTAAATGATTCGGTGCAGGCATTGCGGAACAATCGCAATAACCGGATCTTTCCCAGGAAATTGCAGACATCCTACTGTCAGGGTATGGGTGTAATAAATATTCTGATGGCACATACCCTGGCAAACGGCCAGTTTTGTAAAACCCATCAGCCAGGTTTGGTAATATTTATGGAGCTCTTCGTAACGGGGTTTGTAGTCTTTCATTCAATAATCCTTGGGGTGGCCAAAGGGTACGCAGCCAGAAGCCGCCGATAGCATCGGACAGTGACTCTGACTGCCAGGAAATAGGGTTCATGGGGGGTACGGTGTCGGACGAAAAGGAACGGTGCGCTGATGCACGATAACCCACTGTATAAAATAGGCTTTATTTGCGCCTCTACAGGCTCCTGCTACGTGATTAAGGGAAAACCCATGCGTGTATGCCAGCAAGCGCCTACGGTCCTCTGACGGGTCAGTCCCCCACTGATGTTCCGCTGTGAGGACGTGGTCGCGCGGCACGGTTATAACCTTCAGTCAGCATCGTCAGGCCCTGGTAGGCTTTCTACTTCGCTGCCAGCCATTGACTCAGTGTGTCAGGAAGCCGTAAGTGCAGCGTATACCACTAGCTCATCACCGACCCTATAACCAGTTCACACCAGAACAGCAGTGTCAGAGCCTGCTGAATAGTCGGGGCATGCAACCGGAACATCATCTGTAACTGCTCCGCCAGCGTTCCTTTCTCCAAACGATAACATTCGTTGAGTAGCACACCGGAGAGTAGGGGCCAATCGGTCTGTTTGGTTATCTTAGGGACAACGGCACACGCGTCTACGCCAGGTGAGTGCGTTATCTGAAGCAGGCACTGCGGAATAACTATAACGGTGCCCTCGGGGGTGAGGCAGGATGTCATCGCCAGCCGGTGCCATTGCGTGAGCTCCTGCTGACACAGACAGTGCCAAAGGCTGATGCGGGTGAAGTCATCAAGCCAGGTTTGATAATGGTGAGTATCGGAGACGTGTTTTGCATGTTGGGTCCTTGAATGTCAGATTTTAGGTAGCCGTAACCCTCCGCATTGAGCGGATAGTGAAAATACGGCTTTGAATGGGGTCACTGGGTGGAGTAGGGCTTACCGGCGGGACTGCGTTATGCGCTCCTGAAGCCAGGCTTCGACTTCGCTTTTCAGCCAGCGAGAGCTACGGCCCAGTTTGATAGGTTTGGGGAACGTGCCGTCGCTGATGAGCTTGTAGAACCATTTATCGGTTAAACCGGTCAGTTGAGTGATGAATGCCATATTGACGAATTGATCTTCGAGTAGGGTAGGTTTAGTCATCATGATTTGATTCTCCGGTTGTTGTTAAGAGCGCCGGAATCGGAGTGATTTTCGTACTTTGTCCGCTCTGGCATAACAACCGGTGTTTCTGTAAAAAATGAGGAGCTCGGTTCGCTTACCTCAGTTTGTCACTTTTAAATCTGTCCTTATCGAGCGCATGAGTGCTGGAGTCTGATTAGGACACAGTACTTTCAGTCCCAGGAATTAAAGCAGGAAAATTACCGATATTTTTTACAAGTATGTTGATGGGGATAAGTATCTACTAACAATAAAATAATTTATTGAAAATTATCTCTAAGATATGGGTCATTATTAATTATAATAAACTCAAAAATAACTTGCAGGGGTGCTGTATAAATTAGACTCGTCTACTTACATCGACTCAGGATTAGCTCGTGGGGATAATATATGGGTTGGAAAGGTTATTGTATTTATGAACTCTATAGCTTAGATGTGGAAATTAACGAAGGGTACTGAATAATTTAGTCCTTGGGCTTCATGGAGGAGTTCACCATGATGTTGATTCTTTTAATTTTATTAGGGACGTTTTCTTGTTGTTTTTTTATGATATTTAAATTGTATTGTAGGTATCGGTAAGATAATGCTGGGTTTCGGAGTGGATGAAATTAGTGGTAGGTGTTTTATCAATAAAATAAAATTGAAAGGCAAAGGTAATTTCATGAGTTTTTTTTAAAATTACCCATTGTGTGAAATAATTTAAGGTTAGAGAGGGTTTCTTTCTTTACATGCTGGGAAGTTAGAGGTTAGTTGTTTTTATACAAAATAGGTCATCAGTTATGATTCGATAGTCACAAAATTCTACGGACCATCTTGAGTGCCAGTAATTGATGGGTGTCAGTATTTTCAGGTAGTAACAGTAGAGAAGTTTAATAGTCTGGTTTTTCAATAAATGGTGGAATTTAAGTCTGTTGGTATGAAATAAAAATTCTGAGTGTTCCAGTGCCATAAAATTATATTTTAAGCAGCAAGTTGCATTCCTCTCAATAGATTAAAGAAATTGCTATCATCTGATAATACATGAGTGTGACGGAAGCAATGGTATAAAAATAATCAGTGGTTTCTTTACCTCCTTATGTCGCCTATTTTGTTACATTAATCTCTAGCTGAGCATCGGATTACATGCTAAAAAATGCCTCCTTACTTGCAAAAATAGACCGCCTAGACAGAGTTTACATTAAGATATTGACACGAGAATATCTACGCAAGAAACTACGTTAATGTCTACGTAGAGTGAATGGTTATTTTGATGGTAAAAATTATACCTTGCATGTATGAGAAGCGGCTTTCATTAATGGTTTTATATCTGGTTGGAAAGAGCGTTCCCTTATCAGAGAATGATTTGGATATATTAATTAGTAAAGTTATGAATGGTGATTCAGTCGAGGGGAACTTACTTAATTTAGTCAATGATAAAGGAGGTTTGACAAACAATTTACCTGAGAAACAACTGGAGTTTTTTAAAATCCAGGCAAAAGATACATTGATACCTGAAGGTGAGCTTGCGTGGTTTAACAACCCTAGAGCGTTATCTTATGTTTTCGATATGCTTCATTTTGAATATCGGATGCTTTATAACAAAGAGGTTAATTTCTTTGACGTTGTGCTGCCTGTTGGCGTTTTTAAGGAAAATGAAGATCGGATTATTCACGAAGCTGCTTTAAGGTTAATTGATAGGCTATGTGCAGCATCAAATAAACAACATATTCAATTATTACTTAATGAGCGAAAGAAAGTATGGGAAAGAATTCAAAGCAAATTCAAAAATCCATTTTGGTTTCCATCTGACAGATATAGCTCGCATTATGATTCTGATTATCGATGGCTGTTATCATATTTTGAAAAAATTAAAATCACGGAAAAAAGTGTTGATATTTATAAGAAAAACCTCCCGCATTTAGTAATATTTTCATTGTTTGATCGGTGGGTTTCCAAACATACTGATTCTGAGGTTGAGCTGTTTATCATAAAACTCAAGAAGGCATGGGGGCAAAAAAAATTTAGAGATGGTGTTAAAGATAAAAAGGTATTGAACACTTACATTGGCAAGGAGAGTAAAAAACAACTGGATTATCTTGTAAGAAAAAACAAAAGAAAAATAAATGAAGAGTTAGAGGTTCTCATCCATGATGCTTACATGAAAGCAATCATTAAATATTAACTGGCTATATTTAAAAGAATCTCAGATAGATATTATCCCCATGACCATTTCCCTTAAGCCCGCCAGAGTCTTTATGATTCTGGCGGGCTTTCTTTTTGTTGTCTGAGGTAATTTCATGAATAAAGGTGAAGGCATTCATCGGATGGCGCAGTCTGTTAGTGCACTGCCGGATGCAGTTAAAGCGCACATCTTATTACACGTTTGCAGGCTTGGTGATTATGAGCCGGTGATTGGTCTTATGGGAAAAACAGGCTCCGGAAAATCATCATTGTGTAATGCTCTTTTTGCGAGTGACATTACGCCAGTCAATGATGTTATAGCCTGTACTCGTGAACCACTCCGTTTTCGCCTACGTATGGGGCGGCATAGTATGGTGCTAGTTGACCTACCTGGCGTAGGTGAAAGCGCTGCGCGCGACCATGAGTATGCAGCATTGTATCAGCGCCTTTTACCGCGCATGAATCTTATACTCTGGGTAATCAAAGCTGATGACCGGGCTTTGTCGGTCGATGAACAATTTTACCGAGATGTCATCGGTGCTCATCGCGACAAGGTGTTATTTGTCGTCAACCAGGCTGATAAACTTGAGCCTTGCCATGAATGGGATAACGCAAGTCAAACACTATCCCCTCTTCAGAAAGTCAACCTCAGCCATAAATTACGCGATATCCGCTCTCAGTTTTCGCCTAACAATCCAGTCTGTGCAATTTCCGCGAAGCATGGATGGGGGCTAAGTCAAATGGTGGATAACCTGATGCGAGCTTTGCCCGCGAAAGCCAGTAGTCCTTTTCAAACCCAACTAAACGATAACCTCAGAAGCCATTCTGTCAAAGAGAGTGCGCGCGCAGACTTTGGCAAATCTGTAGGGGGTGTGCTTGATAAAGCGGCCATGCTGCCATTTATACCTGAAACTGTCAGAGCACTTATTCTCGGTGTGCGTGACTCGGTGGTTTCAGTCGCCCGAGCCATATGGGACTTTTTCTTCTGGATTAACAATACCTCTCATCTCCCAATTTCAAAGGCCTGTTGCTCACGCAGCAGGCTTTTTTTATTTCATTTTGAATGACAACGAAGGAGTACTTATGGCCCGTTTATCTTCCCGCTTTGGCTCTGCCAACATAATTCGCCGTGACCGTCCCTTAACTCGCGATGAATTATTTAGCGCCGTTCCCAGCGTATTCAGCGAGGAAAAACATGCATCACGCAGTAACCGTTATACCTATATCCCTACAATTACCCTCCTCGACAACTTGCAGAAAGAAGGTTTTCAGCCGTTCTTTGCCTGTCAGACAAGGGTTCGTGATCCCGAGAAGCGCGAGCATACCAAGCACATGCTGCGCCTGCGTCGCGAGGGGCAGATAACGGGTAAACAGGTTCCTGAAATCATTCTTCTGAATTCGCACGATGGTTCAAGCAGTTACCAAATGCTGCCAGGGTTATTCCGCTTTGTCTGCCAGAACGGGCTGGTGTGCGGCGAAACGTTTGGTGAGGTGCGTGTACCACATAAAGGCGACGTCGTTGGAAAGGTCATCGAAGGCGCGTATGAGGTGCTGGGTATATTTGATCGTGTTGAAGAAAAACGTGAGGTCATGCAGTCATTAATGTTACCTCCACCAGCGCAACACGCGTTGGCAACAGCTGCCATCACTTACCGTTTTGGAGAGGAGCACCATCCGGTGACTGCAGCCCAGGCTCTGTCTCCCCGTCGATGGGAGGATAAGTCTGATGACCTTTGGACGACTTATCAGCGGATCCAGGAGAACTTAATCAAAGGCGGTCTTAACGGGCGAAATGTAAAAGGTAAACCAGCCCGCACTCGTGCTGTTAACGGTATTGATGGGGATGTGAAGCTGAATAGAGCGCTTTGGGTGATGGCTGAGACCATGCTGGAACATACGCAAGGTCGTTTACCGATTTAAGTATTTGATGCCCCGGACACACCCTGTCCGATATGGGTAACGATAATCCCGCAGATGACCACGAGGAACCCGCTACCAACTCGCCCTGTATCTGGGTTCCCGTAGAAATAAAAATATTTTCCGTTGTGTCCATATCCTGTCCGCCCCCCTAGTTAAAATAATCACACAATTTATCAGCCAGTTAACTTTCTACGGAGACCATGCAATGCCACAGCCTGAACGTCGCTATGATCGGCTGGCCGTGAGGTTGTCACTGATTATCAGCCGTCTGCTAAACGGTGAAACACTGAGCGTGCGCATACTGGCGGTAGAGTTCGGAGTATCGGTACGTACACTCCGCCGGGATTTTCGGGAGCGACTGATTTACCTGGATTTAGAATATAAAAATGGTCTGTGTCGCCTGGTGCCAGGGAGCCACACTTCCTCAGGCGAACGTGACGTACTCCACTTCGCCCGCCAAACGGGCGTCTCGGTGGTCTTCCCGGTACTTGATAGCCGTTTAGTCAATATGCTGATGAACAGCCGCGATGACTCACCATGCATTATTTACCAAACCCCATTACGAAGTGTTGCCGCCCCCTCTGAAAGTTTTCATCTGTTAACACGAGCGATAACAGAGCGGTTGCTGGTGACGCTTTTTAGCGGCGGACGGCAGTATGAACGTCTGGCCCCTTATCGCCTTATTTGTCTGGACGGTATTTGGTATCTGGTTTGTGAGTATCGCGGATATCTGAACGTATTTCTGGCTATTGAAATTACCGAGGTCAAGCTTCTTAAAGAGTCATTCTCCCGCCGAGATGATCTGAGCCGCCTCACTGCCGGTAATGACTTTATTACCGCACTCCCACATTTCCGTTTCATCCATGACGTTTTAAAGGAATTCAATAGCCAAAAATTGGCTTAAAGGTTAATGCGTTATCCCATTATTTCATTTATACCAGACAACATATCCATTCGCAGGAGTGACAGATGAACACAACATTGAATAAGAAATTGATAGTACTCGGGAGCCTGCTTTTAGCATTTAACACGCAGGCTTACAACGTAGTGGGGTCGGTAAAAGCCTGGTCGGATATGAGGCAAAGTGGATGGAAATCGGCAGATGGGTTTACCGATGAGCAATTAGGCATGCCACTTTATAAAGCTAGTGTCATTGAGAACTATCCCTGGACGGATCACTTTTTCATCAGAACGGGATGGCAGGGAAACTTTTTCCTGGCGGACAAGAGAAGCAAGACCATTAAATTAGTTAAGGCCCCCAACGATAAACCCGCTGATTTGACCGTAGTATATCAGGGAGAAGATACGGGGAAAGGATGCTATTTCAGCATCGTCGACTCACAATCCGGGCAGAATCTTTCGAGGGAGTATAACGAGCAGGTTGCGCCAAAAATTTTAACGACGATTGCCGATAAGTGCATCAATAAAAAGCAACTGGCTGAGATCAAAGCCAAAGAATCATCTGACGACAGGCTGCTTAAACAATGGGTAGCGAAAGAGACGCTCAATGAGCTATGCCGAAAGAAAGGGAATTGCTGACGCCATCTCGACTATCGAGTGCTTTCAAAATCAGGATTGTAGAAAATAAGGACGAATAGATGATAATGCGCCAATATGTTTTATCGGCATCACTTTGCTTACTCGCATCTCCTGCTCTGGCTATCCCCAATATGTGGAGTAGTGGCTTCGGGCAGGGCAATGCGGAATACACCATCACCAGCACGGATAATGTGGCCTTCACGATCAACTGCACCGGCAATCCCGACAAGGATGGAATACTTGAGCATGGTGTAGCCGTTACGTTAGCCAATGGCACGACTGTATATCCTGGGGATCAAAATCCTAATATTGTTGTTGTAATGAGTGACCAACAGTATTGGATCCCTGCCTCTCTCGGGTGGCGAAATGCCGATAATGCATGGGTATCGTTCATTGGAGATATTGCGAAGGCTCAGAGTTTCGATGTTTACATCAATGATAAGAAGGTGAGCAGTTATCAGGTCAGCTTGAAAAATGCCCAAAAGGTACTTCCACAAGAGGGTGAATGCACCGAAATTTATTACCGATAAAGAACGCCGAATTATCAATCCATTCTTTTATTGAACCCCTGTCGCATATGCGACAGGGGTTTTTCATTTTAAGGACCCGCTATGTACGAAATTGCACTGACTAGAACGTTCACCGCATCAGAAGAAAATATTATTCAGCAGGCCATGAATTGATGTCTGACATTCCTGCTGGGGCACGACTGGCTGACAGCTACCCAGAGTCACTGGAGAATGAACCCGGTTGCCGGTCAATATCAGACGATGACCTGTGCGCTTTTTGCCATCATCTGGCATATCGCCCCGGTGAAACCAGCCTGTGCCAGTTGATGTCCGAGGACAATGACTGGCCTGCCTGCTTTGACGCTGATGGTTACGCACAGTCCTGCACTCAACTGCAACTGATTTTTACCGCTCCCCAGCCAGCACACGGCTGATAATTAATCGTACCTAAACGCACTCCCCGGTAAGTACTTACTCACTTTTATCACCCCCCACAAACAGGTTCCCCCGGTTTTCCGGTGGGGCCTGTTTTGTTATTAACCGATTATGGTACAAGGATTTTTCTCATGAACAGCCCCCTCAATACAGAAACAAACCCACTCACAGCCACCCGGATTTCTGATGCGCAACGCATCCATTTCTGGCCAAAACACTTTGGTCAGGTACCCAAATGGGCGTTGATTGAACCACAGGCTTTTCGTTGGCTGGACCGGTTGTGTGACGACTACCACGGCGACTTTTGGGACTTCTACACCTTACCCAACGGCGGGGCATTTATGGTGCCGGGTACGGAGCAAGACTACGCGTTGTTTAACGAACTCAATGGCAACGGGGCCACCGTCAGTCGTGAAGCTGCGGGTATTACCGCCTGCCTGATGGCTTACAGTCACTATGCCTGCCGTACTGAAAATAAGCTTATGACCGAACACTTTTACCGATTGCGCGAATATGCCTTACAACACCCTGAAAGCCTGGCTATTTTTGACTTGATTGACTGACGAACAGGAGTTTCCCCATGCCACATCAGCCTATGCGTGCTTCACTCCCCACTTTGCCTTTTGCCCAGCAACAGATTATCAGCCAGGCACTGGCGATACTGGAAACCCAACTCCGACACCGGCCCTACACCTTGACATCACCCGAGGCAGTGAAAGCCTGGCTGCAACTCCATCTTCGCCCTCAGGGGCGGGAGTGTTTTATGGTGCTCTTTTTGGACAACCGGCACCGCTTGATGGCCAGTGAAACCGTTTCTGTCGGCACCTTTAATTCCACCACAGTTTACCCCCGCGAAATCGTTATTCGGGCACTGCACCACCGCTGTGCTGCCGTTGTCATCGCCCACAATCATCCGGCCGGAGATCCCACACCGAGCCAGGCTGACCGCACATTGACTGCCCGACTGGTTAATGCGTTGAACATGGTCGACATTCGCGTACTGGACCACCTGATTATCGGTGAGAGCGAGCCGGTTTCGTTAGCCGAGTTGGGGTGGCTGCCATGTTAGCGACTATCCAACAAACCAACATCCTGACCCTTCGCGGTCTGCAATGCAGCACGGCACATATCACCGAGGGCGACAATGCGCTGCTGTACCGGATATCCCATTGTCAGGTGGCATTCGGCGATGGCGAATGGATCCATTTTACCGGCACAGGCTATTTGCTGCGTCTGGATGCCTGGAACCATCCGGTATTGCGGCTCAGGCAGTTGGGCCTCTCCAAAGCCTGCCGCCGTCTGGTCACCACATTAATGAAACGCCATGGGCTAACCTATCTACATATTGATGCCTTGGGTGATGTGTTGCCCGGTTTCGTCACATTCAACTGGTGATACCACCGCTCGTCTCCTGGCGTAATCCCTTATTATCCATATTGAGAACACCCCCATGAAACCACGACCCACCCCACCGGGCGCATTGCCCGTGTCTGCGATTTATCAACAACTGCTCGCTTTCCTGCTGGAGCATCACTACGGCCTGAGCCTCAACGATACGCCTTATCACGATGAACAGGTGATTGCACAACAGATAGAACAAGAGATTTCCGTTGGTGACACCGTCAATACCCTGGTTGAGAAATATGCCTTAGTGCGTATTGGTCGTACCGGGTTCAGTGCATTGGCACAAGACCCGATGTTGAGCAAAGGTGATATCGTGCGGGCTCGCCAGGCCGCAGGTCTGTGGCGTGCGCATTTTCCGCCAACGTTGCTGTACCCAACCGAGTCCCTCAATCCTATTCAACCACAGAGATAGTTAACATGGATAACCACATTACTACTTCCCCAACATGGGGCCTGAAACGTGATATTACGCCGCGGTTGGGAGCCAGACTGGTGCAGGAAGGAACACACCTGCACTTTCTGAGCGACAGAGCCCACATTGTCGGCACCTTTTCCCTTGAAGCCACTCAGACTCTTGATGCAGCGTTTCCCGCGCTGATAACCAAACTGGAATCGCAACTGCTGTCCGGGGCGCTGGATCCACGCCGTCAGCAAGGCATTACGGTTCGGCATGGAGAATTTGTCTGTGAAGCGGATACGCTGGGCAGTCACGGTTACCTCTATATCGCTGTGTATCAGAAACTGGCTTGAACAGCAGACACTGGCACCTGAAACATCCCTCTTCCTCGACGCCAACAACAATAGTTGGCGTTTTGCTTTTATGGAGTTCCTACGATGTCTACTTCACTCAGCACAGTTATCGATGAGCCACAGGTTCTAACCGGCCACACCGATGTGATTTGCTCCACCAGCATTGAACGTATCATCACCATGCGTAACACCGCGCTGGTGCAGATTGAAGCGTTTATCCACCAGCTTGAGGATATTTCAGCCATCACCAACAGCATTGGCGGTGGAATTGCAAAGGACTGGGCCATGCGACAAGATTTCCGCTGCGGCTGCTGGCTCATGGAGAAAACAGAAACGGGCATGAAAGCGATTACCCGCAATCTCGATCGCAGTATATGGCGAGATTTGATGTTGAGATCGGGGATGCTGAGCCTGATGGATGCCCAGGCGCGTGACCAGTGGTATAGAAACCTTGAGGGCGATAATATTCCTGCCGTCAGCGAAGCCAATATACTCAGTACCTTTGGGCAACTTCACCAGCAGAAAGACGAGGTATTTGAACGCGGAGTAATTAATGTTTTCAAGGGGCTGTCGTGGGATCACAAAACTAATAGCCCCTGCAGCTTCGGTAAGAAAATCATTATCAACAATCTGGTGACACATAATCGCTGGGGTTACAGCTTGAATTGGGGCTGGCGGCGGGATCAACTGGCTGACCTAGAACGAATGCTATTTCTGCTCGATGGTAAACCGATACCCGACAACCGTGGCGATGTTACTACCCGATTGATGGAGCATATCCGTGATAACCCGACAAAGGAAGTTTATGAAGATGCATTTTTCAGCATTCGTTACTTTCAGAAAGGAACCGCTCATCTGACATTCAAGCGACCTGAGCTGACTGAGAGAATGAATGATATCATTGCCAAGCATTATCCGGGCATGCTAGCCCAGTGATAATAGGCTGTATTTTCTAACAAATTTATCTGTTGGTATAAATGTTGGTACAAATTTTATCGAACACGACTTTATCCATATAAAACATATCAATACTTGATGTATTCGAATCCTGTAGGGCACCATCTATACTTCTTCTGCCGTCTATCTAAGTCTACTAATCCCTTATAGCATCTCTGGAACTTCCTCGTATCCCTACGCTTATCCGCATCGACTGAATTTTATAGATAGTTGGGGGTATAAATAGGGGGAAGCCGAGGTTCAATGGGATGAGATACCCCCACATGAAATGGCTCTGTCGCATTAAGGCGTTGTTAGGTAGCATGCTGTTTTTTGTGATGTTACCTGCCCATGTCTCTGATCCGAAACGCCTTTTGTTGCCTGCATTATCCCGTCGATATTATTGCTCAGTGTGTCCGCTGGTATCTGGCTTATTCACAGAGTTTACGCAACCTGGAAGAGATGATGGCAGAGCGTGGTATTGTCGTTGACCATTCCACGCTGCATCGTTGGGTGCCGCTGTTAGATAAGGTTTTTCGCCGACACAAACGCACAGTAGGTCGGCGGTGGCGAATGGATGAAACTTACATCAAAATCAAAGGCCTGTGGCGATATCTGTACCGCTTGGTCGATACTGTAGGTCAAACCATCGACCTTTTGCTGGCCGCTAAACGGGACTCTGCGGTTGCATTGCGCTTCTTTCGCAAAGCTATTCGTCAAGGGTTTGAATAGCCATGTGTATAATCATAATTTATATACAACTCCTCCTTTATAATAATATAAAGAGGCGTATGTCACTCCACAGTGAACATACGCCATTTCTATATAACGGTTACTTATATTGCTAACGATCATTTACAGTAAAAATTTAATTTCATCACCCAGAATATCACTGATATCTTCATGCATTTTTGTCGTTGTATGCATGTTATCCCAGAAGATAAATGCTCCATTACTATTTTTACATTCCTCTTTAGGTGATGCACCTGCAATATAATCAAGACTGGAATCTCTCAGATTCAGACAAGTATCTTTAGCGTTTACATAATTAAAGCTTGCGGGATTTTTGATTATTTTATCAAAAGCTGAATTTAAATCTGGCATAATCCATTTGACATCAGGATAGGTTAATTTTAAAGAATTAATTAACGAGCTTAGTTTCGTATTAAACTCAATGGATTTGTTTTTTAACTTATCTCTGTCGGACTGACTCCAGTTCTTAACCGCAGGGATAGTTGAGAAATCAGGGAGAGTAAATATCGCAACCTGCTTAGCTCCCAGACTTTTCAATCGAACTAAAGAGGTTTTATAGTTATTAACAATATCATCAGGTGATTTATTTCCCGTGATAAAATCATTGCCGCCAAACATAGCAAGAAAAAGAGTTTGACCAATATCATATCCATTAGATTTTTTCATATAAGACTCAAATGAGTCTAATTGCTGACTAAACCCTGAGAATATCAGATTACTGCCACTCTCTGCATTGCCCGTTGCCCATGTGTAGCCTGGCACCTTGATATGCTTTTTACTCAGGTATTCATGCCAAACAAGTCCGTTTGAAAAATGCCCTAAAAACCATGTATTACTATTTGGCACTGTTCCATAAGAACCGTTATAAACATTAATCGTATCAGATAAACTATCACCGAAAACAACCATTCTATCCAGTTTCGCTTTGCCAACTTCTACTAAGGGAATATTACTTCCTTCATTCCAGAATGAGTAATAATAGGATAGAGTGTAATCAGATGCGTAAGGTATTAAGTCACTATAGGTAATGTCTTTTTTATTTAGTGTATTAATGCAAACATTTTTTATTTCTTGGTGGCTAGATTTTGTATAAAACATATTAGCTAGAATGGCGTTAGAATACCAATGACCATTAACTGTAGCATAATTGTTGGCTGCGTTATCCGCCCGTCCCCATTCCCAAGATGAAGTTGCATCAAAATTTTTATCTTTATTTTTCCTATAGACACACTTTATATAGGTGTAGGTTTCACTATTCCTCGCAGAATGTTGCATGCTCCTTTCAGGTGGAATACTTGTTTCTGAAATTGAACTCGTTTCTTTCACTGCATAAGCTGAAATGCAAAAAACATATAAAAACAAAGCCAGAGGTATTTTATTCACTTTTACTTTCCTTTTGTAATTAACTTAAGATAAAGCTGCAAAAATGCAGCTTTATATAGATTAAATTATTTATTTCACTGTTTTTGGTGATAAGAAACACAAATATTTGCAGCTTGACCGGCTAGTTCACTTCGATCGCTGGCAATAAAAATACCAGAAATATATTTCCCCTCGAGCGCAAACTTTCTGTAGTTTGTTGAATAGCGCTGACCAACAGTTAAGATACGTCCGTCGCTTAGGGTAAATTTGGCTTCGTCAATAGCACCATTACCCCAGGTTTCTATTGTCTCAATGACACCCCCATTGAGGTCAATTGAACTAGATTCGCCGGTAACAGTTCCTTGTTGATACTTATTACCATTTTCAAAGGTCACTTCTAATCCACCTACCCGTAAAGCGCCTCCGATACGTTGAATAAAACCTTTAACTGACTTGATTTGGGTTATACGGCCATTTATTAATTTTGGCTTAAATGGCTCCGGCATATTAATTTCGTCTTTTAATGCAAGAATTCGTGCCTGACTGGTTGGCCAGCCAAAGAAGGTTGAATAACTCAGTGTTTTTAAATACAGTCCCTTCGTATTGCTTCCATTTTTCTGGATATTTTGAATGATCTCGGTGTACTCCAAGCCATGCACCCGACAGTAGCCATGTACATACATAACATTGTTAGCCACAGTATTAGGCGCAGAGTCGTTGTATTGGATCTCTAATTCTGTATCGTAAATCCCTTGGATATAGCCTTCGACATGTTTAACCAATAGATCAATATTTCGTTGAAGTTGCCCAACTTCATTACTGTTCAGTCCAATATCGTCTTTACGCTCAATGCCCATAGTCCAGTACATTATTTGCATTAACGCGGTTGCTGAATACATCGGCAAAATATGATAGTTAGTTTTGTGATCAAAAGTAGTAAACTTGCGTTGTACACTGTCCAAATGTACCGATACGCTCATAAATAGACTTTTGGCTTCAGGTGTACCAGGATGATCCTGCAAAGCTGCAACTACGGAGGCAATCTTCCCCTTAAGTTCGGCAATATCACCCAATAGAATACCTTTAATAGCCTTAAGTACATTCTCTTCAATAAGTTGTTGTACCCGACCCAAAATTTCCTGCCAGATATCCCTCTCTTGGTCTTTCCAAAAGAAATCAATAATAGAGGATAAGTAATCACCGACATAAGGAATGAATGATATCCCTTTAAGCACTGCTTGCTTAAGAATTGCTGAGGAGTCCCAGTCAAATTCAAAGGCTGAAGTAGCATATACATTGTAAGGAACAAGTGCCGCTGTATTGCTATATTCTGTAATGTTATTCATTTAATATACCTATAGTTAAAGTTTAAAATAAAAAATCATGTCGCACTTTTTAAGACATTACTTTATTAAAGACAATTAATGGCCTCACTTCTGCATAAGCAGAAGTCAAAATTTAATAGTAAATATTTGGCCTTAACTATTGCGAAGGTGAGACCAGTTAATGTTTTATTTTCCTTTTTATAAAAATAAATTACCTTATATTAAGGCGGTGTTTATTTTTCCTCAGCGGTGACATATGCCTTACGGTTTGTATTGTTAATTAGAACAACCTTACTGTAATATAATGAATTAGATGGTGAAACTAATAACTTAGAATCACCGACATTTACGTCAATAGAGGTATACAAGAACCATTGACTCGTAAAGCTGTGCGACCAATAATATTGAGCTGTAATTATATTTGCAGCACCATCATTAGTGATCATTACATTTCGACGACTTTCAGGAATAATCGGTGTGCTGCGATAAAGGACCTCGGTACTTGAGTTAGGAGCAACCTCAGTTGGCACCCTAGCTCTGGCTTGTGCTGCGGTCAAAGTTAAATTCTCGGTATCAGCCTCAGTTAAGTTTTTAACGTCTACTTCATTTGTATCGGTATTGATAGTGATAGTTACCTTGTTCATATTTTACATCCTCTTTTTATGCCAACCATAGTGTTGGTGCCAGAAGAATACTCAACATGTCACTCATTAAAAAATCAATATTAGGTTAAAAGTAATGTTATTAGTATTTGTATGTTTTTATTTTAATTATTTATTATGTATTTTACCTTACTGCTATATTACTTTGACTTATAGATTCGGCATAATGCGGTAATTTAATTTTTATTACAATTAGTCGCAAGTTAACCAGTTACTGACAATGTAGATTTGATTAGTTGATAGAACACCTTGCTATAATTCAATGTGTTTTTTTACTCTGATTGGCACAGATAAAACCCCCATAAATAACCAATGGGATTCAACTCTGAGATTATATTACTGGATTTTTTATGAAAGAATGCAATGAGAAATATAATGTTGATTGAAAATTGGAACATTGTTGGCTCATGATTATTACGGCCACAACTCTAGCAAGAGTTCATTTTTCATTACCATAATACATATGAATCTCGCCATCATAGAGGGGCAAGATATGACTCTTGACTTTTCGTAGGGGACTTTAGGTGTTTCATGTCAGAAAAAATTAGCTCTGCGGTAGTGGCTTTATCCAGATTACACTTTTCCAACGCTAGATATAGACGGGAAAAATAATCTGGATAATTGCCCCAGCGCTCAACATCGAATGGTGGTGCGTCGCTTCTTTCAAAAATAGAGCGAGGAATAAGCTCGAAAGGATAGCTATTTTGGTTCGATAAGTTCGCGCTGTAATCGAATAACATCAACTGGGACAGGCTGATTAGCTAAAGAGTTTTTCGCCAAAGCGGTACGAGTCTTTTGACGGAATAAATCATTTTTTGTCTCCAATTCAGTTTGATTTTGAGCTTGTCTAGTTATGACAAAAGCTAAATTTTCAGCCTGACTTTTTAGTTGTAAAAGCCGGTTATTTAATAAGCCATTTTGCATTTTAAATTGTTTATTATCTTGCTGAATTTGGTTATAAGCTCGTTGCTGATAGCGTATCCATAATACACAAACAAGTAGTATGGCTAGAAATAGTCCGATACTATACATTTTTGAAATAGGTAATATCATGGGTAGCTCTTTCGTGAGAGTTCAAAATGTGGGCCATCCTTTAACGTCTTCCAATCGCCCCCCCATACTATGAGAATATTTAATTTTTCTGCGGAAATTTTCATTGCGTTTGCAACTACTTTAAATGCACTCCAGTTATCCCATGGAATAGATTGATTTATCCATGGGGCAAGATCTACAGCATGTCCAGTTAAATGACGACTATTTAACGTTTGGCTTTTACCGGTTAGTACCATTTGGCGTTGACGTGAAATATCACGGACGCCTTCAATGACACAAAAATCTATATCTGCAATCTCAAGTGCCAAATACACAATGTTAATAAGATGGGGATGAACGCCCCGTAAATTACTTTTACTGATGTGGCTAAGAATAAAGTTACTCATTTTACCTCCCTGAAGGATTGAAGAAACGACGCCATATATAGCTCAGAGCTGTGCTGCCCATTGCACCAAACAATCCAGAAAATATGAATGTCATGTAATAGCTAGCACCGCTTTCAAAGCTCAATAATCCACCTAATAAACCGGTGAAACTCGATATTATTACTTGGCTAATTACAGCCATCCAACTCCATTTGCAGCGGGTTCCTTGTTTATCTATTAGATATCTCACCACCCCTCCCCAGGCAGATAAGACACCGATGATTACCCACGTAATAACTTGTGTTTCTGCTGGGGGCTTTAGTGACATGATGTATCTCCATTTATTAGCCATATTCAATGGCTGATTTCGAATATCTGTTCATTATATTTCACCATAAAAATTAGTATAAATAATTATCTTAACCTGTAACTGGAGTAGTTGATTTTACTTCAGCACATGGGCCAAATAATAGTCAGACCCATGTCTATATATAAAAATATATTTTAGCTTTATTCTTGGTCCATAGCGAATGGATGAATATACTTCTTTTATCATAGTCGATTTATGTTAATTTTTCGTACTTGTTGGATTTCAAATAATATCTTGCAGTCTCTATACTATCCAAGTCATTTGCAATTATTTATGTTTATCCTATTTGTTACTTGTGATCATCTTTAATTATAATTTAGCTGTCGTTATTGTCAGTGTCTTAAGATTGCTTACCGGCTAACTAACCAAGATTATATGGCGTCGTTTTTGTTAACATTCAGTAGAGATTTGAGCAATAAGCAGAGAATTCCATTATTTGTTGTGATAATGGTTATCGTATCTCGATGAACTTTACAATGTCCACCACTATTCATAGAAATAGATATCTGGATAGCATCCCCTATGGCGGATAATTTACTTCTTAGCCGATAGGCTAACTGTGAGACATTGCCTTTAACTATAGTATTCTCTCTTCCGCTCCAGACATGAGTTATAATTTCATCTATAGGTATCTTATTTTTTTTTCTCTTACTTATTAGTAATTCTAGCATTAAAAATTCCTTTTCTGTTAACATAATTTTCTTATTGTTATAATGCAATGATTTTTGTGCCCCATCGATAAACAAGATTTTCATTATCATTCTCCATATGAGTGAATTATCTATTAACTAAAGATGATAATTCATGGAGTGATTAATTAACATGCTAAATTATATTTGAATTTTATTTTTTGAACAAAGTAACAGAACATGTGATTGGTAATTCTTTCTATTTTTTTGTTATTGTAATCTTGGATGTTATATTTTTAATTTTTCGAGTTTGGATTGCATCATTAACGTGATTTTTCTGTCGCGATGATACTCCTTATCAGGTAAGAAATGCCGTTGATTTTAATTGGAATTATCTCACTAAAAATATTACTACCCTGATTATTCATACGAAATATGTAAATCCCCCATTCGTTTAGCTCTGGTTTAAGTTTGCCGTGAAAATTAAACTACTCCATATTTGTAGGTTTGTTGCATTAACAGAGCGAGGTCGGCAAAATAGCACTGCCTATTTTTCAGGCCGCCAGCAGATAAAATTGTTCTGCCGGTGACAATTGGTCATCAGTAGGATGATGAAGTTGTCCTTTGCGGATTATCTGTAACAGCTCAATACTAGGCGGATACACTGAGCAATAATATCGACGGGATAATGCAGGCGATAGAAGGCGTCTCGGATCAGAGACATGGGCAGGTAACATCACAAAAAAAAACAGCATGTTACCTAACAACGTCTTAATGCGACAGAGCCTGCTATATCCCATTCGCTCTCATCGGGCTAAATTTGTACTAAATTGATTGGGACTTTGATAGATAAAGTCTGTGATGAAGATAAGTACTCACTATTTACTGACTTACCACTATTAATGCAACACAGTCGTATAACCATCAATTCGTATTTATTTGAATAATTAATAAAAGCATCTATTTTTATTAAAACAATTCAACTTTATATGAATTATAATCCTTTGTTTTAATTCAATATTAAAAATTAAATTTGAATAAATAAAAATAAACTCGATCTCCCTTGCATTTTATATTTACCAGCTATAATTAATTTTGCATGACTACTTAGCGAATTATTCATCATGCATGTTCATTTGTTGGTTAATTCTTCTGAAATATTACGAAGGTGGATGCCCGTGTTTTTAATTTAATATTAAATTAATTTATCGGCTGTGTTCCGTTCAATGATGATTAAGTCCAATTACGTGGAAATTTATCTATGAAAGCAAGTAGTAATAAAGTTGTCGATCAGCTTGATGCCGCGATATCACGGAGTGGTTATAATGCAGTAAGCGAGTTTTTTCAGTATCATGCGCGTGGTGAAGACTTAGTGATTAACGGTAAGCCTTCTTACTCCAATGAAGATGCTGGATTACAAATTACTCGCACTGATCAAACGTGGAATGGTAAATATATTTTTGATCAGCCGGTAAAGCTGACTTATTCATTTTTAGATAGTGTTACTCGAATTCCGGGGGGCGATAAGGGTTTTGTTAAATTTAACCCCGCACAAATTGCCACTGCTAAATTATCATTACAGTCATGGTCAGATGCTGCCAATATTACATTCACAGAAATCACTCCCAACCAAAAAGCTAATGTTACATTTGGCAATTTTACACTTTCTCACGACGGGTCACTGGCTGATTCACAGGCCTATGCACTTTTGCCCGGCAGTGGAAGTTCATCTGGTTCTACCTGGTACAATTATAACGTCGATAATATACGCCACCCGGATACCATGGAATATGGACGGCAAACACTAACCCATGAAATAGGGCATGCTCTAGGCCTTAGCCATCCCGGTAATTATAATGCAGGGGAGGGAACACCGACTTATAAAGATGTGACTTATGCGGAAGATACCCGTCAGTTCAGTATTATGAGTTATTGGAACGAAAAAAACACCGGAGGCGATAACAAAGGGCATTATGCTGCTGCACCGATGTTGGATGATATTGCTGCTATTCAGCATTTATACGGAGCGAATATGACGACCCGCACCGGTGATACCATATACGGTTTTCATTCCAATACCAATCGTGATTATTACACTGCAGCGGACAGCAGTAAGGCATTAATTTTTTCGGTCTGGGATGCCGATGGTAACGATACCTTTGATTTTTCCGGTTATAGCAATGATCAACGTATTAACTTGCATGAGAAATCCTTCACTGATGTCGGTGGTCTGAAAGGCAACGTTTCCATTGCGGCCGGTGTGACTATCGAAAATGCGATTGGTGGCTCAGGTAACGATATCATCGTGGGTAACGACGCTCGTAATACCTTAATGGGAGGTGATGGTAATGATATCTTGTTCGGCGATGGCGGTGCTGATGTGTTGTGGGGAGGGACAGGTAAAGATATTTTTGTATTTGGCAAAGTTAGTGACTCCACCCCACAAGCTGCTGATTGGATAATGGATTTTGAACGTGGCATTGACAAGATTGATCTTTCAGCTTTCAATTTTGCCAACAATGGCGGCTTCCATTTTGTTAATAGTTTCAGCGGTAAAGCAGGCGAAGCTATGCTGACTTATGATGCTGGAAGCAATGTTAGTGAGCTAGCATTAAATAATGTGACAGGCGACCATTTATTCTCCGATTTTTTAGTGAAAATAATTGGGCAGCCAGCACAAGAAACAGATTTTATTGTTTGATAACCTATATTTATGAAACAAAAATAACGTCTAATGAATTTTATTAGACGTTATTAGTAAGTTAAACCAAGAATGATGAGGTTATATAGTGATATCGTCTGTGCTTTATGCAAGTAATTAGATATTTTGGTTTTGTTGATTTTAATTGCCATTCCTTGATTTTAATAATTCAAAGCATATAATTAGAATGCATCGTGATGATTTGATAATTATTTTTTACCTATTAATTAGTCGGCAAATTATATTATGTCATAGTATAGCTTTATGTGATGCCACTACAAAGGATATGACATGGATTCACTTTCTTACATGGGAAAATATTTATCCATTAATTAATGTGGGCTGTCGACGTGGTGGTAAATTTAATTAATTACAAGGAACTTGACGTTGAAATCAATCAATAAAATAGCTAATGATCAGATCGATAACACTATTAACCAAAGTGGCTATAGTGCTGTTATTGATTTATTTCGTGACTCAGTTCGAGGTGATGGTTTTACTACGTCAAGTGGAAAGGTTAGTTTTGATTTAGGTAAGTCGGCTCTGCAGTTAAACCGTAGCGAACTAAATTGGAATGGAAAAACGACCTTAGGGCACGATGTTGATCTAACTTATTCATTCCTCGATTTGCAGTCTCAAAAATCGGATGATGTTCACTGGTTTATTAAATTCAATCCTGAGCAAGTGGCACAAACTAAATTTTCACTGCAATCCTGGTCTGATGTCGCTAATATCCACTTCACCGAGGTGGGGCCAACCGAAAAAGCCAATATTACATTGGGCAACTATTCATTAACGGCTGATGGGCAGTTGGCGGGAGGGCAGGCATATACCAGTTCCAGTTACACTTCTGGTCCTAACGAAAGAATTGCTGATACCAGCACTTGGTATAATTACAATATGGATAATATCCGAGAGCCAGAGAAAATGGAGTATGGTCGCTTGACTCTGGCGCACGAATTGGGACATGCACTTGGTCTGAGTCACCCTGCGAATTATAACGCCGGACAGGGTAATACTTTTGCCAAGGATGCGGTTTATGGTGAAGATACTCGTCAGTTCAGTATCATGAGTTATTGGGATGCTTGGCAATCCGGGGCTGACCATCAGGGGCACTACGCGTCAACGCCACTGGTAGATGATATTTTTGCAATTCAGCGTCTTTACGGTGCGAATATGGATACCCGCACGGAAGATAATATCTATGGTTTCAACTCCAACACTCAGCGCGACTCTTTTACCCTGACAGATAGCAGTGATCAGAAAGTATTCTCTGTTTGGGATGCGGGCGGCATTGATACCTTTGATTTCTCAGGCTATAGCGTTGATCAACGTATCAATCTGGAAGAAGCTGCTTTTTCTGATGTCGGGGGATTAAAAGCTAACGTTTCAATCGCCGCCAACGTGACGATTGAGAATGCCATTGGTGGTTCTGGTAATGATGTTCTGGTGGGTAATGGAGCAGATAACGAACTACGTGGTGGCGCAGGTAATGATGTTCTGTTCGGCGGCGGCGGCGCAGATAAACTTTGGGGGGGCAGCGGTAGCGATATTTTCGTTTTCGGCCGGACCACGGATTCTTCACCAAGTGCGCCAGACTGGATCATGGATTTTGAGGGCGGTATAGATAAAATCGATTTATCCGTTTTTAATACTGGCAGCGGTGGTATTCACTTTGTCGATCATTTTAGCGGTTCTGCCAGTGAAGCATTATTAACTTATGATCCGCAGACTAATATCAGCGATTTGGCATTAAATGTTGATGGCGGGCAATTATTACCTGATTTTCTTGTGAAAATTGTGGGGCAGCCAACTCAGGCAACTGATTTTATTGTTTGATGTGATTGCTATCCAACGTCTGGTTGATTTAATCAGACGTTTTTATCACGTATTACAGAAGTAGTAATTAAAAAACTCTCAACCGTGTTAGAGATGAAAATAGCATATAAATCAAGAATAATGAGTTTTATAGTTGCATGTAGAGTGGGTTAATTATTGCTGAATGCCTCTTTATATTATGAATTATGGAACAGTCTGATCTAAAGATAGCGTTTATCTTATAGGGCTGTGCTGATAAGAGTAAACCAGCGTCCGGGTGATAAGCCGAGCACTGTTTATAATGGAGTATTTATGGTGAAGAGGTCATTACGTCAACCTTATCGGTCACTGTTTAGTGCCATATTGGCGATATCAACTTTAATGAGTTCAGGAGCGATGATGGCGAGCAGTCTGGTGCTACCGAATGCCAGTGATTTAAGTGGTCAATGGCAATTACAGTTAAATAGCTCTGTTGTGAAAGTCTGCGGCATTGAGCTGAAATCCACGGCAATTAAACCCAACTTGACCTGGCATGCCAGCGGAGAATCCTCCTGCCTTAAACAGTTACTGGGTAGTGCTCCGCAGGGCTGGCGTCCAACGCCGGACGGCATTACTTTAACTGATGGGACTGGTAATGCATTGGCATTTTTTGAACGAGCACAAGAAGGTTATGAAATGACTTTGCCGGATAATACCGGAGTGGTCACATTGCGCCGTATACCGAATTAACACCAATCTACTTCATCTAATGACTTTATTTTTTTCCTTGAGAGGTAAAGCCATAAACATAATATTTCGCTTGTCAGAAAACCATTAAAGGAAAGATATGGTTTCTCATTCAATTCCTAATTATGACCGATTGCGAGAAGCGCTAGGTGCATGTCGTCAGAGTTTCTACGGTGTGGGTGTATTCAGTGCCATTATTAATATACTGATGTTGGCACCTTCCTTGTATATGTTGCAGGTGTATGACCGGGTTTTGGCTTCGGGTAATGAGATGACATTGCTGATGCTAACATTACTCATGGTTGGTTTATGTTTTTTTATGGGAGCGCTAGAGTGGGTGCGTAGTCTGGTGGTTATCCGTCTTGGTACCCGACTGGATTTGCGTCTCAATCAACAGGTTTTCAATGCGGCTTTTGAGCGTAACTTGCGTGATGGTGATGCCAAAGCAGGACAGGCGTTAACGGATTTAACTCAATTACGCCAGTTTGTCACCGGTAATGCTCTGTTTGCCTTCTTCGATGCTCCTTGGTTTCCGTTATTTCTCGCTGTGGTTTTCCTGTTACATCCGTGGCTGGGTCTGCTGGCGTTGGGGGGTGCTATTTTTCTGATCATCCTCACCTGGTTAAACCAACGTATTACCCACCACCCATTGGCGCAAGCCAATAAGCTGTCAATGCAAGCAACCCATCAGGCCAATACGCATTTACGCAATGCGGAAGTGATTGAAGCGATGGGAATGTTAGGCAATATGCGTAAGCGCTGGTTAGCGCAGCACTATGGTTTTATCCGTCAGCAGAATCTGGCGAGTGAACGCTCTGCGGCTGTGACTGCTTTATCGAAAAGCTCGCGCATTGTTTTACAATCTTTGATGCTAGGTTTGGGGGCATTACTGGCGGTAAACGGTGAGATTACCGCGGGTATGATGATCGCCGGATCTATTTTGGTCGGGCGAGTGCTTAGTCCTATCGACCAGTTAATTGGGGTCTGGAAGCAATGGGTTGCAGCACGTCAAGCCTGGAACCGCTTGCATTTACTGTTACACAATCATCCCCATCGTGAAGACAGCATGTCCTTGCCAGCACCGACAGGTGAGCTGAGTGTTGAACACATCACTTTCCGCCCCAATACCAATCAACCTCCGCGTTTGCATAATATTCATTTTTCTCTTAATGCGGGGGAAACTCTGGGGATTCTGGGTGCTTCCGGCTCGGGGAAATCCACTTTGGCACGCTTGTTAGTTGCAGTACAAGCGCCGAGTCAAGGGACTGTGCGGCTGGATTCAGCCGATATGAATCAGTTAGATAAAGAAGTATCGGGTGCATATATCGGCTACCTTCCACAAGATATTCAATTATTCAGCGGTACTCTGGCGGAGAACATTGCCCGATTCGGTACCACTGACAGTGGGAAAGTGGTTGCCGCTGCAAAGTTGGCCGGGGTTCATGAGCTGATCCTCTCACTGCCTCAAGGTTATGACACGGAGCTTGGTGAGAGTGGTGCGGGTCTGTCGGGCGGTCAACGCCAACGGATAGCGCTGGCAAGAGCAGTATATGGTGATCCTTGTTTTTTGGTGCTGGATGAGCCGAATGCCAGTTTGGATACCGCCGGGGATCGTGCCCTGTTGACGGCACTGGATGCGCTACAAAAACGCGGTTGTACCTTGGTGTTGATCACTCATCGTCCTGCGTTGACCGCTCGTGCACATAAGTTATTGATCCTGAATCAGGGGCAACAGCAGCGATTTGGTCCGGCAGGTGAAGTGATGGCCGAGCTACAGCAGCTAAATGCGTCCAATCAGCCTGAACTAAAGCGCGCTGCGCAAACAACAGGCATACCGGGTTGAGTGGCAATAAGAAGAGAAGCAAGTCATATGTCCGAACACAATAAAAAAACGGAACAGGTATTTTTGCAGGAAATACAACGCAGTGAGAATCGGGCATTGTCTTGGGGATGGGGGTTGGTATTGGCCGGTTTTGGCGGTTTTATCCTTTGGGCTCTACTGGCCCCGTTGGATAAAGGGGTTCCGATTACGGGTACTGTGGTGGTTTCTGGCAACCGAAAAGCCATTCAGCACCCCGAAGGCGGTATTGTTGACCACATTATGGTTCATGATGGCGACAGGGTCGTTGCCGGTGAAGTGCTACTGACTTTAAATGCTGTCAGGGCACGCTCCGCCAGTGATGGACTAACATCGCAGTACTATCAGTTGCTGGCGAACGAAGCTCGTTTATTGGCCGAGCAAAAGGGGGATAAACAGTTGGTGGAGACGCCTCGTTTACAACAGGTGAAGCGGCAGACTGGTATGGATGAAATACTGGCCTTACAACAACTATTACTTGATAGCCGCCAACAGGCATTACAGTTGGAAAGTGATGGATTACGCGCCAATATTGCCGGTTTACAGGCCGCGATGGGGGCGCAGAAGCAAGTTCTTGGTAGCAAGAATAGCCAAAAGCAAGCATTGTCCCAACAGTTGGACGGATTGAAATCGTTAGCGGATGAGAACTATGTCCCGCGCAATAAAATGCTGGAAAGTAAGCAGCTTTATGCGCAACTTAACGGCGAAATAGCGCAGATTGTCGGCGAAATCAAGCGGGGCGAGCGGGAAATACAGGAACAAAATTTCCGTATCCAACTGCGTCAACAAGAATATCGGAAAGAGGTCAACACCCAGATGGCGGAAGTGCAGTCCACCATAACTGAAGTGTTCAGCCAGTTGGAAAAAGCGAATTTCGATCTGGCAAATATACAAATGCGGTCGCCGGTAGCCGGTACCGTGGTGGAGATGAAAGTCTTTACCGAAGGTGGTGTTATCGCTGCAGGCCAGTCCTTGATGGAAATTTTGCCTGATGACCAACCGCTCTTTGTGGATGCGCGAGTACCGGTAGAAATGGTGGATAAAATCCACTCTGGCTTAGTGGTGGAATTGCAGTTCACAGCGTTTAATCAGAGCACTACGCCGAAAGTAGAAGGGACGGTAAAATTGTTGTCTGCTGACCGGATATTAGATGAACGAACCCAAGAGCCTTATTACAGTTTATGGGTAGAAGTCAGTGAGGCGGCGCGGCAGAAGTTGGATCACTTAGAAATCAAGCCCGGTATGCCGGTTCAAGGATTTGTCCGTACCGGTGAACGCTCAATGATTAATTATCTATTTAAGCCATTGATGGATCGCTTGCACATAGCATTAACGGAAGAGTAGGGAGCATTGGATGCCATTAACTTTACGAATCATTTTTTTCATCCTGTTAGTGTTACCTGAGCGGGGAGATGCACTGGGATTACTCGATGCATGGGAATTGGCAGTACATAATGATCCACAATTTCGGGCTGCGGGTTATGAGCGGGATGCAGGGCAAGAGGAGGTCGCTTTGGGTTTATCTGGCTTATTACCCTCCTTGCAATACAGCTATGGGGCGAACACCAATTACTCCACAGTGAGTCAGGCTGATAACCGTAGTAACAGTAAGGTGAAACGGGATTACGATAGCTATGTCTCCATGCTGTCTTTGCGGCAACCATTAATTGATTACGGCGCCTATGCCCGCTATCGCCAAGGCATTGCGCGTAAGTTATTCGCAGATCAACGCTATCGTGATAAAAGTCAGGAATTGATCGTCCGGCTGTATCGGGCTTATAGCAGCGCCTTATTAGCTCAGGAAAAAACATCCCTATTAAATGCCCAATTACGTGCTTATGAGGAACAGATCCAACTGAATCGTCGGTTATTGGTTGCCGGGGAGGGCACACAAACAGATATTGATGAAACGGCTGCACGCCTGACGTTGACTCAGGTACAACTTATTGAGCAACAAGATGCGTTGGATAGCCAGTTAACCGAACTGGAAAATATGATGGGTCGATCGGTTAATTTGGCAGAGTTACGGCCATTAACGTTGGACACTCTGCCACAGAATATCAGCGATGACCGCACACTGGCGCAGTGGCGCTGTCTGGCTATTCGCTATAATGCCCGTCTTGCCGGCCAGCGGGAGAATCTGGATGCCAAACATTATGAAATAGAAAACAGTCGTAGCGGTCATCTGCCGACCTTGCAACTGGTGGCCTCCTCCCGTAATTCTCGCTCTGAAGCGGAATATAATTATAACCAGAAATATGATACGCAAAACATTGGTCTACAGTTGAATGTGCCTATTTATGCGGGGGGGAGTGTTTCCAGTGCGACTCGGCAGGCAACGGCACATTATCAACAGTCGCAGGCGGAGCTCGATCAAGAAACCAGACAGGTATTGGCGGAACTCAAACGCCAGTTCAATCTCACGAGTAGTGGTGCCGCCAAAATACGTGCGTGGCAAATGACGGTAGATTCAGCGCAAAAGGTACTGCTGGCTACCCGGCGCAGCGTATTGGGCGGTGAACGAATCAATCTGGATGTCTTATTGGCTGAGCAGCAACTGTATAACTCGCGGCGGGATTTGGCAGAAGCGAAATACAGTTGGCTCCAATCATGGCTAGAGCTACGCTACAACGCAGGGACTTTGCAAGAAAATGATATTCTGCAATTAGCTGCGTGGTTTGAGCCAGAGAAACGCTAAAACTGGTTGTCACTCCCAACCTCAGAGCAGACACTTCAAGCCTGAATGTTCCGAGATAACGTTTTTGCATCAATAAGCTCCTCTTCTATAGCGGCTTAGACATCAAGTTTACGGCCAGTCAGCCATTCCACCATTACCGGGTCGCGATGCGAGAAGAACGCGCTGGTTGCGGTATCAAGAGCTGCTATCTGTAGCATGTCTTCAGAACTGAGTTCAAAATCGAGAATGTTGATATTCTCTTCCATACGCTCTTTTCGCACTGATTTTGCCAGCGAAACGATGCCGCGTTGGACGATCCAGCGCAGGATAACCTGACCCACGTTTTTGCCGTACTTCTCACCAATCGCAGTTAATACGGGATGCTGGAATAGCCCGTTTTTCCCTTCAGCAAAAGGTGCCCAGGCTTCAGGTTGAATCCCATGGTTTTGCATCCACGGTAGTGTTACGTGCTCCGAAGGCAGCTGCCAATAGCCGTTCCCCGCGTATTTCAGCCAGTAGCGGCATGCGACTCATTAGGACGGATAAGAAAGAGTATGTCAGCGGCCTGCTGGACTCTGACCTGTGGGAAATCACCCGCGATGAGTGGAATGCCCTTCAGATCAGCTGATAGTAGTCATGGATTGTCCGCTCACAGCGGACCTGATGACCTTGCTATCTGTTCACATATCATTCAGAGCCCACACCAATTGTCTTAACGTTCGTAAAGGCGGAGACCAAATGCTGATGGATAAAGGGAACTAAACTATTTGGCATCAGTGGTTATCTCGCTGGATGCACGATTTATGCTTACGACCCAGTAATCAAGCAAGTATTCAGTTGCTCTGCTATGAAGAAAGAATTCCTAAAACTGTTGTTTGAAGAGTCGCGAACAAAAAATTGATACCGTAATAAACGTGAGATATCCCTATGCCGATATTCTAGAAAGTAGCTCACTGGCCGCTACTGGGTGGCCAGTTGCCGCTTGCTCACTGGGAGGAACGAATACCATTGATATAATAGAAAGATAATTTTCAATAGGAGCAAATATTATTGCCAGATAATTCTTAATCTAGAATCGTACTCGATTAACCATGCAATATAAGAAGAGGTCAGAGTTCATTCACCTTTATAAGATATGTTATGCTGACCAGATTAATGCCACATAAAAATAAATTAAAATATTTGGTGAAGTAATTTAGTAAGTAGACAAGGGAAATGGAGATAAAAATGGATAAAAGCTATATTATCAATGGGAATGTCATATTCTATCCTGGCAGCGGTATAGTATCTTCACTATTAACTGGTAATACAGTTAAACTTAATGCCCCTACGGCACAATTATTAGAGGCTTTTGTCTCCCGTGTGGGAATGACAATTTCACAAAGTGAACTTTATAATATTGCCTGGGGTGAAAAAGGTTCGAGTGTCACTCCTAACACGTTGTATCAAAATATCTCTTTATTACGAAAAGCACTCAAAGATGTTGGTGTTATCGGTGAGTCTGTAACAACTGTTAGAGGGAAAGGTTTTATTTTTACTATGGCAACAGTTATAGAGAATATGACTGATAACGAGATTGTGAAAAACATCAGTTTAGAGTGTAGCGATAACAAAACAAAAAAAAAGATGATTATTGTATATTCAATAATGATGGGGGTTTGTTTTATACTAATTTTACTGTACTTTTTTATAAAATCACAACCTGGTTATTTTGTTGCAAGAAAGTCTGATGGATTTTCCTTTAGTCATATAAATGAAAAATGTTTCATATATTATGATAATAGTAATGATATGAATTCAATCATCCCCGATATAGATGTTTTTTTAGAAGGCACTCTATCATCTTGCCAAGTTTACCCCTATGTTTATATATCTCTGAGTGAACTTCACTCCACTATTTCACTAACATCGTGTAAAAATGAAATCATAAACAACAGTAAAAATGTATGTAAGACAGAGTTGTTTTATGATTTTGACTCACTAAATAGATAATACTGCATTACCGTACGTCAGATAATAATGCTGTATAACCAGATTGTTTTTTGAGCGATCAATACCTCTTCTAATGTATTCATCTAATTTTTCAGTATATCCCCACATTTTAAATAGATATAAATTAATTAAGGGAGCCAAGGTGTGAGTATTGTACTCATACATGGCTTTAGGTTATCAAGAGGATGGTAAAAATGATATTTTTAATATTAATCAATATGTTGCATTTGAATTTCGGATGGGCGTTAAGTAGGATAGGCAACTGAAAAATTTAAGTTATCTATCTTAACTATATATATTGTGCTAGTTAAGAATTAATTAAAACTGTTTTATTTTATTTTTTGCAGACATGAAGTAATAATCCCACCTCTTAAAAAACGAAGAGTGGAAGTTTAGTTATGTGCAAAAGGAATAAAGATATTATTAAGGATGGTGGTAATTTAAGAACAAAAATTGCCACCATTGTGTGTTTCGCATTTTCAGTACTCTCTACTTCACCTCAAGCTGCGGCTGAAGATGGCACCATTACTTTTACGGGAGCAGTCTCTGCTGTTACTTGTAAAATTACTGGTGGAACAGAAGCAGGGAGTGCCGGGACTAATGATTTTACCGTTCCGCTTAAAACTGTCAGTACTTCTGCATTATCAAGTGTTGGTCAACGTGCGCAAGCAACTAAATTTTATATAGCACTAACAGGAGCAGAATGTACTGATGGCGCAAAAGCAAATGTGAATTTTGAAAGAGCCAGAGGCACGATTGACGATAGCACTGGCAATTTGAAGAATTCTGCTGTAGACGCTGCAGCTAATGTGCAAATTAGTATTCTAAATAAAGATACTACTCCTTTAAATTTAGCGGTAGCAAATGATAAACATCAAGAAGAAACTATTTCAGGTAACAGTGCTCGATTTGATTATTGGGCAGAATATGTAGCCACCGGAGTGGTGACTGCGGGTAATGTAGAATCAAGTCTTATTTATTCTATAGTTTATAACTAATTTTTGGGGGCTTGCTCTTTAAGAGCCAGTCCCCGATGATTATTTTTTTCAATGGTTTTAGGATGTAGGAAATGAAGTTATTAAAAATACTTCTAATAGGTTTTTTTGCGTGTGGAGGATATTCGGCCTATGCCTCTATTCAAATTATGGCAACGCGAATAATTTTTGATGAAAAAAGTAAAGAACAAGTTATTAGAGTCAATAATATTGGGGGGCTCCCCTCATTAGTCCAAGTGTGGTTAGAATCCGATAGGGATTCCATAGATTCTGGTGATGTGGAAAAAGAAGATTTGCCTTTTGTTATTAGCCCTCCAGTTTCGCGAATAAATGCAGGGAAAGGAAAGTCGTTTAGAGTTTTTAAAACAGAAGAAGCAAAAGTAAAATTTCCCCGTGATAGAGAGACATTGCTCTGGGTAAATGTGCTTGATATACCACCAGAGGTGGAAAATGATAATGCAAAAAATAAGCTAAATCTTGCATTTCGTACACGCTTAAAGTTCTTATATCGCCCAATCGGCTTATCTTCAGATCCAAGAGTTGCGGCTGAAAGTGTTAGTTGGGTGGCAAAAAGGACAGGTAAGGCGATTAATATCAAAGGTGAGAATAAGTCACCGTATCACATATCAATCGGTAAATTTGTAGTAACTGATGGCAGCAAGAAAATTGATTTAACGGGAGGGATGATCCTTCCTTATTCGAACTATGAATTTGATTTTAAGGTTACAGACCTTAGTAATCAGCCTATTAAATTATTTTATAGCTATATTACTGATTTAGGTGCATTTGTAGAAAAGGAAATAATATTAGAATAATAAGTTAAATATAAAATAACAATACAGGCGCTATGATTATAATGAAATTTTTCATTTTTGGTATTACCCTATGTTTTTTCCCACTACAGTCATTTGCTGTGGGGAAATATAATTCTATTCCACAGGGACAGGTTAAATTTAAGTCTGGCTTTATGAAGTTTTATGATCATGGGATTAATTTAGAGGATTTTGATGGTGAAGATACAGTAAAAGCTGGAAAGTATTATGTAGAAATGAATTTAAACTCAAAAAATATTGAAAGTTTAAGTGTTAACTTTATTGAAACAGATAAAGAACAAGGTGTTCAACCTTGTTTCACTCCGAAAGATATACTGGCTTTTGGTGTAAGACTGAGCATGCTCCCTCAGGACTGGCAAGGCAATGGTTGCATCTTAATTAACGATATTATCCCAGATGCAACAATAACTTTTGACGATAGCGATCAGAAGCTATATCTGACGATACCACAGGTCTATGTGGAGAGTACGCCTAATGGATATATTAGACCAGAGTTATGGGATGAGGGTGTACCAGCATTAACCTTAGCTTATAGTTTTAATGCATCTAATTATAAAAACTCATCTGAATATAATGATAATAAAAAAAACAAACAATTTTATTATGGCAGCTTGAATACATCAGCAAAGCTAGGACCATGGCGATTTTATACTAATGGTATGGCAAATAGTAGTAGTGATGAAAGTGTAACGTGGAATAACCAATCTGCTTATATACAGAGATCATTCGCGGCCAATCAGTCACAATTTATCCTTGGAGATGTGAATACTACTGGGGCTATGTTTAATACCACGCCACTTCGGGGGCCAGTCTATATACTGATGATCGCATGCTGCCAAATTCTATGCGGGGATATGCACCAGTAATCAGAGGGGTCGCCGATAGTAATGCCTTGGTCACCATCCGACAAAATGGCAATGTTATCCATGAAACAAATGTTCTCTCCTGGCGAGTTTATTATAAATGATTTAAATACAGCCGGTTATGGTGGGAATCTTGAAGTAACTATCAGAGAAGCAAGCGGGAATATAAGAGTACAAGTTGTGCCTTATTCTAGTATTCCTCAACTTTTACGTGAAGGATACTCAAGATACACGGCCACAGTAGGTGAAATAAGAAGCTCAAACCTTAGTGATCCACCTATGTTATTTGAGGGGAGCTATCAATATGGATTTAATAATTATATTACTGGCTATGGTGGTATACAGAAAACTATATCAACTGATTATTTTGCATTGCTTGGTGGGGTTGCATTTAATACACCAATCGGTGCGTTAAGTTTTGATGCGACACGTTTTCAACTTCAGTTAAAGCAGATGATGAATCGCAATGTGACTCTACATTTTGCAATATGAGTTTTAAAGTAAGCCTGGCGAAGGTCGTTGAACCAACAAAAACTAATTTTAGCTTAATGGCATATCGCTATTCAAGTAGTAATTATTTTACATTAATGGATGCGCTTAATACCGTTGAGGCCCAAAAGAGTGGCAAAGGTATTCGGACTGAAAATTATCGCGAAGTACTTGAAGCAAATATAAATCAAAATCTATCCCCTGGTTGGGGAAGCCTCTTTTTAACAACCTACTATGGTCGATACTGGCATAAAGATGTTAATGAGAAGAATACGTTAAACTACCAAGTTGGCTATGCAAACTCGGTAGGGTCAGTCAATTATAGCTTAGGTTTTAATCGGTTAAATAATCGCTATGGTAATGGTGAGAATACCTTACGTTTATCACTCAGCATTCCATTAGATACGGCTTCAAGTTATCGTAATAGGCCAAGATTAACGTCGACAATAAGTCATAATGATCGCGAGTCCCGATTAAAAACAGCGATTAGTGGTACTGTGGGCGAACATCAAGAATATAGCTATGGATCTTGGATCGATGGAACAAGCAATAGTGATCGCAATTTCGGCGTTAACGGTGGATATAGTGGTAACACATCATTAATAAATCTTGGTTATAGCCAAGGTAGATCGAACTCTATGGCTTCAGTAAATTTAAGTAGTGGTATTGTCGTGCATGCCGGCGGAGTGAACCTATCGCATTCTATTAGCGATACCCTGGGTATTATTGAAGCCAAAGGTGCGACTGGAGCCAGTATTTATCCTTATACAAATGCGCGGGTAGCTAAAAATGGATATGCTATTTTACCGTATTTGTCACCATTTCAATATAATGATATCTCTCTTAATGTAAAAGATATGCCAACTAATATAGAGATTGAAGAGGATAGAATTAAAATAGTGCCAACAGCAGGTGCTTCTGTATTGGTTAAGTTTGATACTAAAAATATTAATAACCAAATTCTTAAGATTAAGAATGAAGAAGGACACTATATCCCCTTTGGGGCCAACGCCTATAATGCTGCTGGTGATTCACTAGGTGTGGTTGGTCAAGGTGGGAATATCATTCTCTCGAGTGAGAAATCGCAGAGTATTACTATTGTTTGGAACAGTAAAGAAGGTATACAGAAATGTTTTATCAACTATATACCTGAACTCTATTCTGACTATGAAAACATAAAAATCGTCAACACTATTTGTCGTAATGAAAGTAGCCAACCTAATTGAGGTGAATGTTATATGTTAATTATTAGGATGTTAACCCTTATTGCTTTGTCGTTAGGTTGGATGAGTTCGAGTGTAATAGCTGCAACCTGTTCGGGAAATGTAGCAACGGTTGCTATGCCTCAATTGGTTCTTAACCCAGCAGAAAATGGAGCAATAGGTACTGTTCTTGGATCGCGGCTTATTCCCGTTAATACATTAAATTATACCTGTGGGGTGGGGGTAAAAACCCGCCTAACGTCTACTTATACGCGCGGTAATTCTTTATCAGCTCTTCCTGATGTATACAGTACTGAAATTGGTGGTGTAGGAATCAGAATAAAATGGCCCGTTAGCCGTGACGCTGCTTATTTTCCAACGATTCAAGATTGTCAATCGCCTTGCACCATAAATAATGACGGTTTATTAATCGAATTTATTCAAATCGGAAAAATAACAGCGGGGGATATCCCCCAGGGTGAAATTGCAAAGGTTGTCCTTACTGCAGCTGAGGAGACAAGCAATAGTGTAACATTATTATCTATAGTGTTAACAGCCAATACTTCAGTTGTTGTACGTTCCTGCATGATCGCAAATTCAAATTTAAATATTGATTTGGGCAGCTATCCTCTTTCTGATTTCAATACAGGTAATAAACATGGAACTCAAGTTCCATTTTCAATCTCAGTATATTGTCCACAGGCGTCTTCTGTAAAAATAGCATTTACCACTGTTGAACAACAACCTGTAGGCTCCTCTAGAGGGGTTATCCGAAATACTATTCCCGTTGAAAATGGTGGTGCGAAAGGGAATAGGGACAAGGATGTTAACTGGGAATGGGATTATTGCTCAACAGGTGGATGGTACAAAATCATCCGAAATTATATTTAACGTAGATGAACATAAAGATCTGAACTATTTTGCTCAAATATACATAGTGGATTCAGATAGGAAAAACATCACATCAGGAAATGTTGCTGGCCAAGTTTATTTCAATTTAACGATAGAGTAATATCATGTTTGGTATCGTCAGAATGGTTATTATTAATAGGATGTATTTAACAGGCTGCATTGTCGCGCCATTCGCATTTATGTGCGCACAGGTTAATGCTCAAATACAGCCACCACAATTAAATACTCAAGCATCAAACGCATCCAGAGAATTAGATAGACTGGAACGTAGCCGTACACGCTCAATGATTCAAGATGAAAAACGTAGAGAGAGCGAAATAAGACGTCAGAATAATATTCTCAATGAGCAGCATGAGGATAGTCTTTTGAAGTCAAAATATACGTTTTTTATTCATCATATTAGTATTGAAAACGATGATATCTATGCCAATTCACCACAAAGGCAGAAGATTATTATGCAATTCTTAGATACTGAGATGGGACAAAAGGAGATAATGGAATTGGTTAAGGATTTGACCAATTTCTATGTTGGCAAGGGTTATGCGACAACGCTGGTGACTGTTCAACCGGGTAGTTTACGTGAGGGGGTACTTAAATTAGAGGTATTATGGGGGAAGATTTCAGGATTTAGTGTCGAGGGGAATCCACCCACATTCTTTGAAAAAACCAGACTGTTTAGTGCAATTCCTTTTGCCCAAGGGAATAAGCTTAAAATGTCAGATATTGACCAAGGGTTGGATAACTTACTTCGAGTTTCGAGGACTGATAAATTACAAATTGTTCCATCGGATGACTTTGGCTACTCAACTTTAGATCTCAGTAATTCAGCGTATTTCCCTATCTCACTCTCTGTAGGGATGAATAACTCAGGCCGTGAGGCTGATGGTTGGCATCAATACAATTCGACTTTGACAGTAAATAATTTTTCCGGATTTAATGACTCTTTATCTTTCTATTATGCTTACAATGATTTGTATGCCAAAACCGATAGTCAAAGTTCTTGGTCTATGAATTACAGTTTACCACTTGGCTATTGGTTGCTAGATGCTTCCTTATATCGTTTCGAATATGAGAAGGTTATTGGTGGATACTTTGGTGGCTATCATAGTGAAGGTTCTTCCCAGCGAGCTTCTACTAAATTAAGCCGAGTTATTTTTCGAGACGCAGTGGGGAAGTTTAGTGCTTATACAAAAGTCGAAGGCCGCGATAATACTAATAAAATAGAAGATATAAAAATAGGGTTAGTAGTAAAAAATACAGCAGTATTGCCCTTGGGGTAACTCGGGTTGGCACACTTTGGGGGGGCGGTTTATTTTGGGATCTGAGTTCGACTGCGGGTGTTCCCTGGTTTGGTGCAGCATGGAAAAATGAACCTGACTTAAAAGGGTTTGATCTAAACTACATAAAATATAATGGCATAATTAGCTGGTCTAAGTCATTGGCCCAATATGGTCCAGTGAGTTTATCATATGAAGTTAACTCAGGATTTCAATTTACAAAAGATATATTAGTGAGTGATGGTAAACAATCAATTGGTGATGAATATACCGTTCGTGGTTACAAAGAAAGTTCAGTATCGGGACATAACGGTGGTTACATTTCCAATACAGTTCAGCTGCCCATTGCTATCAATAAATTGGGGATATGGCAGGTGTCGCCTTTTGCTGGCTATGATCTTGGTTTTATTAAAAACAACTGTACTGATGATATGGGCTCGTGCCCTGCAGAGTATTTAACTGGAGCTGCTCTTGGCCTTAAGGCTGTAGGTAGTCATTTCTCCACTTCATTAACATTGGGTTATCCTCTAACCAAACCATCAACATTAAGGAATTCTGATATTGATTCTAGAACACTAAGTTACAGGTTTGATTTACGATTCTAAATAAATAATAAATTCTATCTTAATAAAGTTATATCCAGCAAACCGCAGGAGCTTTACGCATGAGCAAAAATAAAGGTAAGACCAATAATTCTACATCATCTTTTATTGGGAAACTAACTCAAGAAAATCTACATAAAAAGTTGTGCCCTATTTATTTGGCATTGGTTGCAGTATTGCCCAGTTTGTCTTATGCAAACTTAGTTCCCGATACAAGTTCAAATGCGCCAACGATTTCAGAGTCAGCCAATGGAACACCGACAGTAAATATTATTAATCCAAACGGTAATGGGATTTCTCACAATAAGTTTGACGACTTTAATGTTGGCCCAGATGGTTTGATTTTTAATAACAGCATGCAGGATGGTGTCAGTAGCATAGGTGGTTATATAATTAAAAACGGTCAGCTACAACAAGAAGCTAGCGCTATCATTAGTGAAGTTACGGGTGCCAAGGGATCGTATTTAAATGGCACAATGGAAGTGTTTGGGAAAAAGCTGACCTTATCATTGCAAATGAAAATGGCATATCTGTGAATGGCGTATCAACCATTAATGCGAATAACTTAACTCTCAGTACAGGTCGAGTGGAATATGGTGAGAATGGTAATATTCAATTAAATGTTAATAAGGGTATGATTGCAGTAGAAGGACAGGGACTATCTACTGAAGGATTAACCCACTTTGATATGATCAGCCGTACGGTAAAACTCGATGGTGAAGTCTCTGGGAGTGCCGATATTAAAGTTGTTGCGGGGCTAAATACTTACGACACACAAACGCGACAGCACCAGATTCGTAACTTATCGGCTGCAGATACCCCTAAAGTTGCTATTGATGGCAGTTCATTGGGTTCCATGTATGGGGGAAGAATACAGCTAATCAGTACCGAAAGCGGTGTTGGGGTTAGACATAAAGGTAGCTTAGTCGGTAATCAGACTGTTGAGATATCGGCCGATGGTGATTTAGCACTGACAGCAATTAGCAGCAAGTCAGGTGATGTTAATTTATCTGGCAACAATATCGATATTTCAGTTAATGAAAATACAGGCTTTGGTGGTGTTATCAGTAATGGTGACCTAATTATTAGAGCTTTATCTCAAGCTAAACTCAGTGCTGATGCAGTATCAAAAAATGGCAATATTAGAATTACTGCTGACTCATTGTTGCAAAATGCAGCACGTATTTTTGCAATGAGCGGTGATAGTGACAAAATAGATGTAACATCAATTTTCATTGATGTTAAGGGTGAATATAAAATAACAGGGACACTTTTCGCTCTTGATGCTTCAGGTAAAAAAATAGAGAATGCAATTATATCCCTTGTGGATGGTAATTATATTGTATCGATTAACGGCGAAACTATTGATTCCGCAACTATAAGTTTCGATGCTGCTATTAGCAGTCAGTCAGGCAATGTTATAGTTAATGCTAATTCATTTTTAAATCAAGGTGCGGGAGTTAATAGCCAGAAGGGGACGTTAAGCTTCACTATTAACGAACTATTTGACAATGATGGTGTTGTCAATGCGAGTGGTCCGCTGAGCATTGTCGCTAATGATTTACATAATAAAGGTGTTTTATATACTGAGCAAGACGCAAATCTTATTCTCGGATCTCTAATTAATAAAGGATTACTGCAAGCTGATAAAAAAAATACCATTAAGTCAAATAGTATTAATAATAGTGGGCGAATTGTCTCAGCCGCCTCAATGTTAGATATTTCCATTGTCAATGGAAGTGCCATTAATAGTGGTGTATTGTCCGGTAAAAATGTTGCTATTCGCCAAGTTAGTGATGGCGGTTTATTGGAAAATACCGGGGTAATTAACTCAGAAGAATCTATTGATATAACAACAGAAAGTGTTTTCAATAGTGGTGATATCACAGCAGCTAAAGATTTATCACTAAATATCAGTAAGGAAGTTAATAATCAAAATGGGGGTAGTATACTCTCAGGTGCCAATCTGAAAATAAATAGCAGTGGGGTTCATGCAGTTAATATAAATAATAACAACAGTTTAATTCAAGGTGGTGCTATTGAAATTAGTAACGCTAACACTATTACAAATAGTAATAATGCAAAACTAATTTCAGAAGGCTCACTTAAGCTTGATGACATTAAAGAGTTAAATAACAAAGGTAGTTCGTCACTCATTCAAGCGAACGAGATTATATTAACGAATATTGATAGCATTAAAAATACTGATGAAGCAAAAATACTCGCGGCTGATCAGTTGTCAATTAGCCATTCGTCAGAATTAATTAATCAGAACTCATCTATACTCGCCTCTGGTGATATTCATTTGAGTAATATAGAAACGATAAAGAATGTAGATGGATTTATTAATGCAGATGGAACTGTAAGCATAAATAATAGTACTAATCTGTTTAATACAGGAACTGGAACCACCCAATATTCTGGTTCAGGGATAATCGCGAATAATATTGATATTCATTCTGTTGCCAATGTGGAAAATTCCGGTGGAAGTTATATTTCAGCATTGGGAGAATGGTTAAAACTAGAACTTATTAATAGTATTATAAATGATAAGAGTGGTGTTATAACATCAGATAATGGCCTAATGATATCTAATATAGATAATCTAAATAACAAAGGCGTTATATACTCTGGTGCTGATATGTCTCTAGCTAATATTGGGTCTTTATCCAATATAGGTGATGGGACGGGAAATGTTGGTGTTATTAATGCGGGTAGAAATTTATACGTCAGTTATGTCAGTAGTTTTATTAATTCCATTGCGGCAATTATTAATTCTGATGGTGACGCCACCTTCAAAAACATCAATAAACTAGATAATATTAATGCGATAATTCAGGCATCAGGGATATTGTCCGTAGAGGCTAATACTATTGTAAACAGTAGTGATAAAGGGTCATCAGCTGGTGACGCTATCATTATTGGTGTTGGTGGGCTTACAGTGGAGTCAGACTCTATTTCTAACCTGAATGGAGCGACCTTATTTTCTGATGCTGATATTTCTATTAGATCAAAAAATGTAAATAACAGTGGCTCTAATATCAGTGGTAATAATGTTGATATTCAATCTGATAACTTAAATAACAGTGTCGGTTATATTTATTCGGCTAAAAATTTATTAATTAAGCTAGCTGAATCTTTGAATAATTTATCTGGTGACATTTTTAGTGATAATAATCTCTCTTTAATTCTCTCTAAAGATTATCGCTACAATGATGATAGTGGTGATATTAATGCTAGAGGTGAGTTTCTATTAAGACTACGGGTTCTATCATTATTGACCGTATTCTGGAAAGTGCTGCAAGCATACTACTTAATGCAGATGAGAACATTAAAATTTCAAGTAATCAATCTATTTTGAGTCTTAAGGATGTCATTCTTAAGGCAATTAATATTACTAATAGTAGTGGGGCTTTGATTTTCTCCTCGCAAGATATTATTATTGATGCAGAGAAAGGTAAGTTTCTAAATGAAGAAAATGCTAATGTTCTTAGTATGGGTAAAATTGATATTGTTGCAGAGAATATAAAGAATGATGGTGGTAATATTCGTTCTCAAGGCGATATGGCATTAGATGCTAAAATTATTGATAATATTAGTAAGTATGATAATCCTGGATGGGTTACAGGCCCTGCACAAAATGCTGAAGGTTCACATGAATGGAAGCAAGGGTTTATTAGCCTGGTATATTATAACGCAAAACTCTCAGGTTCAATTCCAACGTGGATTGGTGATTTTAAATTAACTAAAATGGCCGAAATTTCATCCGGCGGTATTTAAATATTAATCAAAAGAATATTTATAGTACTAAAACGTTAAATAATACAGGTGGTATTATTCAATCAAGTAAGGATATGATAATATCTGGAACTGTTAATAATGCACCTGAATATAATGAAATGTCATTTTTCTATTATTTGACGGAGACGCTGAGTACCCCGATTGAGCTGGAGGTATATAGAAAAGTGATAGGTAGCGATTCTGGTTATGCTCAGTTTAATACGCTATATCAATTGCTGGACTTTTATTTCGGTGATGGAAGTCCGGAGTCTGTCTCAGGGCAGGGGTCATATATATATGATTCTAAGTCCAACAGCTTTAATAGCTTAAAAGAAATGGCCAAACAGAGTGAACAATTAAACAGTGTTATGAAAAGATTGTTCGGCGATGCATGGTTATCTGAAAGCCAAGAAAAACTATCACAAGATTGGGCCAGGGTAACTGGCTCCAATAATGCTTCTTTGAAAGATTTAAAAGATTATGGTTTGTCGGATAATAACGGTGGGATTATCGCAGGCGGTAATCTGACTCACAATGGTGGAGCATTTAACAATGGATTATTCGGTGCGAAACTTGAAGGTGAAAAAATAACAGTTGCCATCGGTGATAAGGAGGTTGTGGTAACTCAAAATCCTTATGAAATTAATATTGGGTTGAAAACAATTGCCGCCGAACGACGAAAGGATTAAGTACCACAAAAACCTATACCGAACTCGCTAAAATTCAGGGGTTATTTGTTTCTAACCAGAAATGGAAAGATGTTGATTTCACTGCCAAGGTCGGGGATGGTGCCAGTAACCCTATTTATCCGTTTTATGAAACTCGAACTGAGATGATTGATCAGAGCCTTTTCTTTGGTTCGCAATATTTCTTTGACCAAATTGGCTATATACCAGAAACACCTGTTTTGGTTGTGGGCGATAATTATTTTATTAGTGAAGTTATTCGCCGCCAATTAAACGAGTCTGTTGGGACATTCTTCAGTGTGCGCGATGGTGTTGATGGCACCGAGTTGGTTGAGAAATTAATGTCCAATGCTGCAACTGTGAATGGAGTAGAAGATTTTACCGTCGGTAAAGCTTTAACTGATGAGCAGATTGCCGGACTGGATAAAGATATTGTTTGGTTTGTAACGGAAAATATCGATGGTCATGATGTACTCACACCTAAAATTTATTTCGCAACAACGACGTTAGAACAATTAGAAAGTGGCCGCTATGATGGTTCCGCCATAGTCCACGCTGGCGGTAATATGGATGTTGATGCATCCTCCTTTAATAATGTTAATGGCCAGATCAGTGCCGGTGGCAATATTAATATTCAATCAGAAGGCAATATTAATAATAGTAGTGTGGGCATGAATGGTGGTATCACTTCAGGTGGAGATTTATCATTGGTCTCCAGTGGTGGTTCTATAACCAACAGTGGCGCTGCTCTTAGTGCCGGTAATGATCTCACTTTGCAGGCAGATAATGGTTCAATTGAGCTTACTGCCAGCCAAGGCGCTAATGTTTCCGGTAATCAAGAACTTCATTATTATAATGATGGTGTCACCGCCGGTGGTAGCATTGACATGAGTGCCAAAGATATTACGGTTAATGCTGTTGATATTGCTGCGGAAAAAGATATCAGCCTGACTTCAACTGAAGGTGATGTCACCTTCAATAATATGTATGAGGTTGAGGGGAATTATGAATACAGCCATAAATCTACGGGGATACTAAGTCACGAATCGACAGAAACTGTCAGCTCAAGTGCTACGAGTGTTGATAGTTCGGTCAACGCCGGCGGCAAGTTTACCGTTAATTCCGCGAATGATATTGTTCTCAAAGGTGGTGAATATAATGCCCAATCGGGTGAATTGAAGGCTGCTGGCGATGTAGACATCCAAACATCACAAGATTACAGCTATTCTGAAACCACGGTTGAACGCACTGATCTAAAATTTGGTGCAGGCGCGAGTGGTTTTGGGCAATCGGCAGGTTATGATATTAGCGGTCTGGATGGGGAAAGTAGTAGTACCAGCACCGGTGAGCATAATAATCTTGGGTCGGATATCACCAATGCCGGGTCTAAGCCTGGTCGTGCTCCAACATCTTCCTCGGGTAATTTCCAAGCCGGGTTAGAAACCGTCACGACGGTTGATACTCAGCAAACGACGACAAATAATAATGCTTCACTTAACTTTACCGATTCTATGACATTAGAAGCGGGAAACACGGTTGATATTGGCGGTGGTAATTTTAACACTGAAGGTGCGTTGACTATTGTTGCCGATGAAGTCAAGTCTACAAAGTATGAAGATGAAGTGATAACCACGAGTGAGGAAACCGTTTCGTTTTATGGCGTAAAGGGTGAAGCTCATGGTTCAGTGGCTGATGCTGCTGATAAAGTCGGTAATTTGGTTGAAAAGGGCAATGACGGGCAAGAAATTGATGCCGGTTTAACGGCGGCAGAAGTGGCAGGTAGTGCTTCTAACCTTATGTTTAATGATTTGCTTGGAGGCTCAGTCTCAGTTGGATTCGATACCACGACGACCAGTAGTTCATCGACGACTAAAAGTGAAAACATCACTAATATAAATGCTGGTAATGTATCAATTACTAGTAATGGCGATACCACGTTAAAAGGTGTCGAATTATCGGCAGACAGTGTAGAGATCACTACTGGCGGTGATTTGAATATTTTAGCCGCCGAGTCCTCAACTGAGAGTTGGTCGCAAAAAGATACCCACTCTGCAGGCGTCAGTGCCGGGGCCTCCGCCGCTCCTACAGGAGCTGGCGCGGGAGTTTCTGTTGATTACCATGGCAGCACTTCAACCTCAACTGGCTCAAGCCACACATATACTAACTCCAACCTTAATAGCAGTGATATTAGCATTAACACTGGGGGAGATATGACTTTAGCTGGCGGTAATATTCAGTCAGAAACCGCCAACCTTAATATTACTGGCGATCTGAATGTGCAGAGTGTGCAAGATACGGTCAATAACCAGACTAATAGTAATGAGTGGGGTGGATCAGTCGGGGTTGCTGTTTCAACCAATGGAGGACTTATCCCAACATTGGCTGGGAACTACGGCCAAGGTGGCGAACATTATGATTCGAAGACTACAGGGACCCAGACCGGTATTAATACCACCGGTGAGCTGAATATCTCTACAGGAGGGGACCTCAATCTTACTGGCGCGCACATTGTTTCTGATTCCAAAACCGGTACTGTAGATGTTGCGGGCAATATTAACGCAGTCGAGCTATCAGATACTATTGATCAAGATGGTGCTTACGGTGGTGGTGGTGGTGGTATTTCTAAAACAGGCTTACCGACAGTCAATGGCTATTACAACACTGTGGAAAAAGTTGAATATCAGGAAGATCAAAAAGCGACCATCGATGTTGGTAATATTAAAGGAAATGTACAAGGTGAACTGAATACCGATGGTGAAACACTTTCTCAAGTAAATGTTGATAAAGTTACAGCATCAAATAGTATTTCATTTACTGCTGGCGGTTTATCGAGTTCAAATAAACCGGCAAAAAATGGCAATACATCAAAACCACCGAAAACCGCGCCGGTGAAAACTGACAAACCGACACCACCGAAACCTACTCCGGTGGAAACTGACAAACCGACACCACCGAAACCTACTCCGGTGGAAACTGACAAACCGACGCCACCGAAACCTACTCCGGTGGAAACTGACAAACCGACACCACCGAAACCTACTCCGGTGGAAACTGACAAACCGACACCACCGAAACCCACTCCGGTGGAAACTGACAAACCGACACCACCGAAACCCACTCCGGTGGAGACTGACAAACCGACACCACCGAAACCCACTCCGGTGGAAACTGACAAACCGACCCCACCGAAACCCACTCCGGTGGAAACTGACAAACCGACACCACCGAAACCCGCTCCGGTGGAAACTGACAAACCGACACCACCGAAACCCGCTCCGGTGGAAACTGACAAACCGACACCACCAAAGAATCGACCATCAAAACCAGTGAAAGGAGAGGAGAAGCCAAATCATATGAGCCCTAGTTATCCAGGTTCTAAACTAGGTGGTGATTTCAAAGGTCATTTACCAAAAGATGATAAAAACTCTTCTCGGTGGATCAAAAAAACTGCCACAGGAGATGAGCCAGTATCATACCCTAAGCCATCCGAGATTCGGCAGTCTACACCGCCGTCTAAAGCGCCAGTTTCTTCGGGTAAGCCGCCTGCAGAAAGCAATCCAAATCATATGAGCCCAAGTTACCCAGGCTCGAAACAGGATGGTAGTTTTGTCGGTAGTTTACCTAAAGATGATGGTACATCGTCAGGTTGGATCAAACACCCGACAATATCAGTGCCAACGGATTCGTCCAAACGATAGCCTAGACTAGGTCTATCGAGATAATACTAACAACAGGCTGCCATTACTTTGCAGCCTGTAATTTAACAATAGGATCTATTTATCCAATTCTTTCTACCGATGCTGAGTTTTAAAGGTGATATAACATGATGGAGATGATTCGGTATAATAAGGCTGTTATAAAAGCCGAACAAATTGTACCTACTTAATTATAATGGAATTTAGGATCATCTTTACGAGATGAAAATAGAATGTTTATGAAAAATATACTCTCCATCTGCATTAAAAAAAATTTGAAGATTTCTATTTTTATTTTTATCATGATCTCTATTTGTTTGTTTCTCTTTTTAAGAGGCAGTAATGATGAAAAAGAGAGAGGATTAAATGTAATAAAATGTAATGCTGAAGTCATCATTCACAGTAATGTACCTGGTATGGTTGCCAATGTTAACATTGATTTTTCAGTCAATTCTACTAATGGTATTGTTTCTATTGATGGTAAGCTTTATAAGGATCATAAGAGTATAGGGGTGATTAGTCGCAGGATTATTTTTTACGTCTACTCGATTAATGATATACTCTTATTAAGATCAGTAAACAATTGGGCTAGCGAGATAAATAGTATTGATGATACTTTGATTAATGAAGTCATGATCCATGAGTTCTACACCACACCAAATAGAAAAATGCAAATTACGTTCTCGAAAAAAGAGGAGGGCTATTATGGGATATCTACAAAAAGCATTCCATTTATATATTGCTCGCCACGGTAGACTTGCTGATGAGTATAATTGTTGATGGTTTTAATTTTTACAAACAGTCCTTACTTTAGATAGCACATGTCATTTAACTGCTATATTGCTCCAGTCGTTATGGTATATAATATTTAAAATTGTGGTGAGGATCCTGGCTCGTCGTTCTTCAACCCTAGAAACGAAATGTAAGTTCAAGTTGCATTCATCTGTCGCTACTCATTCAGTTTACTGTGAAAAAAAGTAGTCTTAGCAGAGAAGTACTGCACAATACTCTCAATGGGTCGTATCTTACTTAATCTGATATTGTCAATCCGAGTCAGATTAACCTTTGTGACGAACTGCTAATCCTTGGTAGATTTGCCATCGCAATGTTCTCTTTTATTGATTATTATTGCTGACTATCTATAATAAATTTTTGATACGTATCATTGGAAATAATTGGCATGAGTAAATGTTATACTATAAATGATAATATTACATTTTACCCTGAAAGTGGTATCCTCTCATCCTCTTTGGGTGGCGCTCGCATTAAGATCAACGTGCCAACAGCACAATTACTAGAGGCGTTTGTTAATAGAGTTGGTTTGATAATATCGCAAAGTGATTTGTATTCAATTGCTTGGGGTGATAATGGTGTGAATGTCACACCGAACACTCTGTATCAAAACATTTCATTATTACGTAAAGCATTGCAAGATATCGGGTTGTCTGGTGAAGCCATCACGACTGTAAGAGGAAAAGGGTTTATCTTTACGGTCACTAAAGTTGCAGAATGCGAAGTCGATATTGACCCTGAAGATGAAGTTGATGAAATTATTATCGAGAATATTGTCCCTCAGCAGCAAGATGAGAAATTAGTAACCAAAAATAAATATAAAATATATAATATAGTATTACTATTCGCATCTGTGTTGATTTTCTTTGGCGCTGTGTTTTATTTTATCCATAAAAGTATTCCTAAGCGTATAATCGATTATCCTAAAAACTTCACATTTTTATCAAAAATTGATGGGTGCAGTATATTCACCAGCACTGAATTACATAACTTGGAAAGTCAGGAGAAAGTTAATACGTTTCTAAGTGGCCAATCATTAGAGTGTAATAATTACCCTTATATTTACTTAAACTATACAATAAGACACCCTACAATATCAGTTATTTCTTGTGAGTTTGAAGTTAATTATAGTAAGAAGAATAATTGTAGAACTGAAATATTCGTCAATCATGGTGGTTTTAATGAAATCAAATACTAAATACATACTGCTGATTTTCATCTCAGTCATCATGATTGTTTCCGCTATTGCTTATGCTTATTTTTTAGCGGATAACAACAATAAAAAACTAAATTGCCATGGTGTGCATTATACGTATAGTAAAAATTTTAACATCAAGTCCAATGTTGAAATAAATCTATATAGCAAAAATGGTTATATGATAATAAATGGAATTGTTACTAATAATAACATACCCTATCAATTGACCAGGAAGACACTATTTAATATCTCTGATATTGATAATAAAACGATTCTGACTTTTACTGGCGTTGAGATTAGTCTTTCAGACGAAGTGAGCCGAACTGATCTTGAGCAAATGCTACCTAGTTTTATGTCTCAAGTAGGTAGTAATCTCTTAATTTCTATTTATAGAATTAACAATAATAATTATATTATTGAGTCTAATGGTGTGGCAAGTTTTCTGTGTAATAAGGATTAGTTTATTGGGTGTTCTGCTTAAAGGTCGGCATGGTTTTGACTATTTTAAATAGAGATATTTAAGCAGTTTTTTATCATACCCTATATCTTTATTATTTCTTTTTAAGGTTATATTCATTATTCTGAATATTAACCAAGTCTTAACTTGGCTAAATTCCGCTCAACTAAAGCCCATTTTCCTCTCGCAGTTGTAGTGAAATTCCCATGCAAGAAAATGACATAATTATTCTTTATTTCAATATGTTATGGTGCATACGTGACACTTTGATATGGGCTTCTTTGCATAATTTCATTAATTAATTTTTATTAAGACCTTATGATTTATATTATTTTTTAGCTTATGTTTTAATTGCTGCTCTAATTTTTTAATTCAAGTAAAGAGTACATTTCTATGCGCTGCATGGTAACTATATCTGACCACAATAATTTTTTTTCGTATGGGTTGTATCATTTATTTAAGAGCCACCTTAAAGTTTGTTTATTGGTTAAGACTACGAGTCTTGACAATGAAACTGATGATGGCTTTATCGCTATATCCTTTTGTGAGAATGTCAGCGTTACTCTTAAAATTAGAGACAAAAAACATATGGCAAAAGAACTGGCTTCGGAAGTTGTCATTTTTAGGAATGACAGCATTAATCAATTAAGCCGTAAAGTTGAATGTATAATCGCCAATATGTTAAAGCATGGTCACGGGCATGATGTTATCTATAATGATCGTGGGGTAATTAAATTAACGTCAACTCAAATAAAAATTTGCAAATTTTTTTATGATGGGATTACCACTAAGACTGCTTCTCTTTTGCTGAATTTAAGTGAGAAAACCATTAGCACTCACAAACGAAATGTTATGAGGAAGATAAATGTTATTAATAATCAAGGGCTATATCTCTGGATTGAAAAGAATAAGAATCACTATTTTTAAATAGACGTGAAAATAAATTAATTTAAAATAATAAGGTTTTGCTTTGATGAACGATGTTGCTCTTGTTAATAAAATTTATTTCATATTGAAAATAATACTGTCTATCGTGTTCGTCTATTCCGTTTCATTTTTACTGCTAAAATTTAGATATGATAAAAATGATGTTATTAATTGTAATGCGAATCTGACCATTCATAGAGAAGAGTTGGGACTAATGACAAAACTTATGGTCGAATTTTCTATGAATAATAAAAATGGAATTGTCTATATTGATGGCGTTGTTTATAAAAATAATGAGAAAGTAGGCACGATAAGTCGTAGAACCTTTTTTGATGTAACAGCGATTAATGATGATTTGTTATTAACATCGAAGAGAAACTGGGTGACTGAAACTAATAATGTGGATGAATCTTTATTTTCAGATCTGATGCTATCGAGGTTTTATTTAGTTGATGATCATCCCATGGCTGCTTTCTTCACTAAAAATCGTAACGGAAGTTATTATATTTCGACTAAAACAATGCCCTATGTGTACTGCTCTAAGGTTTTAAGAGATCGCTAGAGTTTAGCTTTTTAGAAATAGTGCTCTATTAGCATACTGAGGATATCATTGCTGGTCAGCCTCCTGTAAGTAACCCGTCAACGCGAACCACTCATTCCGGCATACTGATTATGTCCCCTGGAGGAGACAGCCATGTGCAAGCTCCATTATCTGTTAATTGTCTTTATGCAGTCTATTGGGGTTAGGGAACCTGAAAAGATGTCGGCCAGCAAAGCTGGGCTATCTCAGGTAACTGACTTCAACACATAATCCCAATTGGTGGATTTAGCTGTCATGTTTCAAACATATTCGGACTGATATTCTGTATTGTCGGTGTTGAACAATACATTTAAGAGTAAAGTTAAATGTATTTAAAATCAATTGGTTAGATATTTATTTTTATTAAAAGTAAACCTGAAGAGTCTTAACTCCACCTTAATTAGACTAAATCATTAAATTTTTAGCTCTCTCTAGGACACACTCAAATCCTTAATCAACGTGTCATTAGAGGAATAAATACATGCGTTCAACACTTTTAACTTTATCACCTGCCGCTTTGTTATTGTTGGCTTCGGCTGGAACGGCCTTTGCAGCAGAATCTGGGCGTAATGCTATGATAACGATAGAGGCTAGCATCGTAACTGCCACCTGTGATGTATCGGTCACTGACCGATTGAATTTGAATAACCACACAGCAGCCGTTTTCACTGCCGCTAATACTTTTATTGATACGACGGCACAAAATTTTGATGTGAGACTTATGAATTGTGGAAAACCGTCGGCGGAGGATGATAAGGCGAGCTTGCGTATTTCGGGTTCAACACTGAGCGGTGGCAGTAACAATATCTTTAACAGCGATAATAGCTCTAGTGTTGGTGTCATGGTCAAACATGAAGGCACCATCCTACAAAGTGGAGACTCTATTCTTGTTGGGACTGCGGGTAGCACGCCAGCACCTGGAGATTTTGAAAAATCGATTTCTTTAAGTGCCGCGTTAGCTACCACTAATATATCAGCCATCGAAAATACAACGATTAGTGCACCAATTACATTTAGTTTTGTTTATAACTAACCATTTCTGATGGCAGGTGATGATAACTCCCTGCCATCAGGCAAGAGGAGTTTGAGTAATGAAATTTTTATTTCGCACGCTGTCTTTGATATTTGTTGGTTTGACTGCCACTCAAACCGTTCAGGCTGGCGGATTTGGTATTAGTGCCACTCGGCTGATTTACCCACAGGGAGCGTCGAGTGTTTCACTCACTTTGCGCAATACGCAACCAGATGCTCCTTATTTGGTACAGACCACAGTCAGCACTTCTATTGATGGGAAAGGAGTCGCCCCTTTTTTGGTCACTCCTCCGTTATTTCGCCTCGAACCAAATAGTAGCAACCAAATTCGGATTTCTGCTAATGGCGGGGCTTTGCCCAGTGATCGTGAATCGGTTTTCTATATTAATGCTCGGGCTATACCCAGTAGTGTTGCAGGAACAGGAGAAGATCAGCAACAAAGCGTGGGTGGTGAAGTAAAACTGGGCGTTGCGAACGTCATCAAGTTATTTTATCGCCCTGCTGGATTAGCCCCGACTGTCGCCAATGCCCATAAGAATCTACAATTTACCCTAGTGAAAGAGGGATTACAGGTTAATAACGCCTCACCCTATTTTATTAACTTTTCTGGCATCAGTTTTGCCGGAGAGGCGCTATCTTTGGCGCGCGCCGAAGCCAGTATGATTGCCCCTTTCAGCAGCCATATCTTCCCGACCAAAGTTAAACAAGGGGAGATCCGCTGGCGGGTGATCAACGATCTTGGAGGTATCGATGCCTTTACTAAAGTGGTGCCGTAATGCGGGTTCTGCGAGCTTTTTCATCTGTGTAGTCGCTCTGCCGGTACAAGCTGCTGAAATAGTGGATTTCCGTGCCACCATTGTTCCTGGAACTTGCGAAATTAAGCTAGATCAAGAGTTTTTGGATTTGGGGAGCGTCCAAACAAGCTCGTTGTTATCGGGAGCCGTGGCTGCATCCAATACTTTCTCTCTGAAAGTACAAAATTGTAGCGGGACGGCACCTGGTAGCAAAAAACCTGTCATCCAGGTCACTGGCAATGGTGATGGCAGTGGCAGCAAATGGCTGTTTCGTGACGCTGACTCAGACGCTCAAGGGGTTGGTGTGCTGCTAACTCAAAACATGAATACCGTTCGCCATGCTGACAAGCTGCAATTTCAAGGAATAGTCCCGCCAGCCACTGGTGCCGCTATGGCATTTTCCGCAGGGGTATCCTGTATTGATTCGGGGGGCTGTAATCCAACCACCGGTAAACTCATTGCTCGAGTTACCTTCAATTTTCTTTACGATTAAGAGCACATTATGATTCGAGCCCTTCGTTTCCGAGACTTGCAACTTATCAGTGGCTTACTCCTTAGCCTCTGGGGAAATAGCGTTTTTGCTGCTGATGGCGGAATAAGCCTTGGACAAACGCGGGTCGTATTTAATGAAACTGATCGGGCGCGCACTGTTCTGGTTAAGAATGATGGCGATAAAACTTATTTAATTCAGTCTCTGGTTCAACTGGGCCCAGATAATAAGCAAGCAACACCATTTATCGTGACACCACCCTTATTTCGGCTGGAGCCTAATAGTCGTAATTTGCTGCGTATTATACGTCAGAATGAAGGAACATTATCGCAGCAACATGAATCGGTGTTTTATTTATCTGTTCTGGCGATTCCTGCTCAAGCCTCCGAGCTGACAGAGCAGGCCCAGTTATCAATGGGAATTCGTTTTTTGATTAAGCTGTTCTATCGCCCCGATGGGTTGAATATGACCCCGGAAGACGCTTACTGCAAATTACAATTTACCCAAGTCGCTGAGGGTATCCGTGTAGAAAATCCTACACCCTATTTTTTAACGCTGGGGCAATTGAATATTAATCATCGCGCCGTTAGTTTCGAGCAGTACCCGGCAATGATTGCCCCTCACAGTAATCAAATTTATCCAGCTATTTCACCGTTGGCAATGGCTGACTGGCGAGTGATTACCGATTACGGGATCCTCTCGCCGAAATGCGAATATTCACCGCCATAATTTCTGGAGAGTAAATGAAAAGTTTCTGGACTCGCCTGTCATTAATAATGATTGGGAGCTTACTGATGCTGAACAGTTTATCGGTGAGCGCAAATCAGGCTGAACTTAAAGGTATTTCCTTTTATGTGATGCGGGTTATTTACCCGGAAAAAGCCAGTCAGGGTGTTGCATTAACCGTCTATAACAAAAGTGATCAGCCTTTTTTAATGCAATCTTGGATTCGGAGTATGGATCCTCAAACTGGCGGCGTTGCACCGCAGGGCAAAGTCGTTACTCCGATGCCCTTTATTGTCACTCCGCCGCTGCAACGACTGGAGCCTAATAGTGATTTGACCTTGCGTATTCGGCGTACCGGAGGGGAGTTAGCACAGGATCGGGAGTCAGTATTTTATATTGCTACCAAGGCTATCCCATCTACACCTGCGAATATGGCGCAAAACGGCGGTCAATTAACGTTAGCTGTTGTCAGTAATCTTAAACTATTTTACCGCCCGTCCAGCCTGCCGGACAGTGGGGTGGCAGGTGCTGCCTCACAATTACGCTTCCATCTGGAAGGTAATACGCTGGTTGCTGAAAACCCAACGCCGTTTTGGTTGACATTTTCTCGGTTAAAAGTTGGTAACTATTTGTTTGATAATGCGGCTATGCGCCTGATGGTTCCACCAAAAGGGCAGCAACGCTATAACTTGCCTGCGGGTACAAAGGGGCCAGTTGAGTGGCAATTGCTTGATGAGACAGCGTGGAATACGCCATTAGAACAACAAAAATCACTTACTGGCTCATCTCGATATTGATATCCAGTTTACCGACAAACTTATTTTAACTGCTGGTTAATCATATGTTTTTAATTCCAATTTTGTGTATTGGCAAAACAGATAAACCAGGTTGAGCTAAATATCATGAAACGACACGTTAATGGGATAAAAATATCACCTATATTTACGGGTGCGATATTACTTACGTCTGTTCTGCCCGCTTGGGGCCGGGATTATTTTGATGCCGGGCTACTAATGCTTGATCAAGAGCAGTCTGAAAAAGTGGATTTGACTCAGTTTGAGACTACCGATCAGGTGCCTGAAGGGGCCTATCTGGTGACGGTATTTGTTAATCAGATTGAGCGCGGCGAGCAAACAATCACTTTCCAAAAAGGCTCGCGGAATAAGGTTGAGCCACTCCTCACACCAGCGTTACTGAATGAGTTAGGCGTGAATACTAGTGCACTGCCGACATTCTCAAATTTACCACTGGATAAGCCAGTGGAGGATTTGCCTGCCCTGATCCCTCATGCACAGGTGCAATTTTCGTTGGCCAAGTTGCGGCTGGATATCAGTATCCCCCAAGTCGCAATGCAGCCAAATAGCAGCAGTCAGGTTGATCCCTCATTGTGGAATCAAGGTATTCCGGCATTTTTGCTGAATTATAACTTGAACGGCAGCCGCAGCCGACGTTCTTCCCAATCAGACTTGGGAACATCAGAGCAAACAAGCCTCTTTGCCAACTTACGGGCGGGGTTGAACTTTGATGCCTGGCGTTTACGCAGCCTGATTACCCATAGCCGGAATACGACGAATGGTGATAATCGCGCGGGTGAAAGTACGCAGGACACCCAGTTTATCAATAGCTACCTGCAGCGGGATATCCAGGCTTGGCATTCTGAAATATTGGCAGGTGAAAGCAGCAGTGGCGGGGATGTTTTTGACAGCATTCCGTTCCGTGGTGTCAAACTTAACTCAACCGAAGAGATGTTGCCCAACAATCTGCGTGGCTTTGCTCCGGTTATCTCTGGTGTTGCGCAAAGCAATGCGAGGGTAACCGTGAGGCAGAATGGCAACATTGTGTATCAAACCTATGTTGCACCAGGCCCGTTTACGCTAAATGACTTGGGGCAGAGTGGTTCTTCAGGTGATTTGACGGTAACGATAACTGAAGCTGATGGTTCCGTTCGCACCCAGACTGTCGCCTATTCAACACTGCCGGTAATGTTACGTCCTGGTGCATTTAAGTATGAACTGACCAGTGGGAAATATAATGGCAGCACCACTGTTGGTTCTCAGGAGTCAACCTTTGGACTCGGCACTTTGGTTTATGGCTTGCCCTATAATCTCACGCTGTATGGTGGTGGACTGGTCGCGGATGATTACTTCTCAAGCGTGGTGGGGAGCGGGCTGTCTTTAGGGAACTTTGGCGCATTGTCTGCGGATGTCACTCAGTCGAACGCTAAGCTGAAGGATGTGGATGACCGGCAAAAAGGGGAGTCATATCGGTTGCGCTATGCCAAAAATATTGCCAGTACCGGCACATCAATTGATGTCGCGACTATGCGCTACTCGACCCGAAATTATTACAGTTTTTCCGATGTTAACAACAATGGCTACCAATTACGCGACGATCAGTTGCCCTGGTCACAAGACCGTAAGCGCAATAGTTACCAGTTACGTTTGTCTCAGAATATGGGGGATTTAGGATCGCTATATATCTCTGGGATGCGGGATAACTATTGGGACAACAGTAAGGTCAATAACAACCTTACTGCGGGCTATAGCAACAGCTACCACGGGGTGACTTACGGCATGAATTACAGTATTGACCGCATTAAAGGGGACAATAGCTGGCCGGAGAACAGACAGTTATCCATGAACGTTCAAGTACCATTAAGTTTGTTGAGCGGTTCATCACTTGCTAACCGTAGCTTCGCCAGTTATCAGATGACAAATAACAACCAAGGTAGTGTTCAGAATCAGGCGGGTATTAACGGAACATCAATGGATGACCGTCTTTCTTACAATGTGACACAAGGCTGGTCTAACGACGGCAGCAGTGACATGGGGTCGGTGAATACTGGTTACCGTGGCAGCAAGGGCATGGCGAGTATGGGATATAGCTATGGTAGTGGCTACCGCGCGGTGAATATGAATGCCAGCGGCGGGGTGGTGGCACATGCCGACGGAGTCACATTGAGTCAACCTTTGGGCGATACCGTTGCATTAGTCAGTGCACCAGGCGCCAGAGGAAGTAAGGTGATGAGCGGCAATAATCAGGTGGACAGTCGTGGTTATGCGGTGGTGCCTTATCTCTCAAACTACCAGCGCAATAATATTAGCCTGGATCCGGCAACCCTACCTGAAGGGGTTGACATAACGCAGTCAAGCCAAAATCTCTACCCAACTAAAGGTGCAGTGGTTAAGGCTAACTTTGCAACACGCGTCGGTTATCAAGTATTGGTTACTTTGAGTAAAAGTGGCGGATTAATACCTTTCGGTGCCGTGGTTGCCGTTGAAGGGAGTGCGGGTGAAGAGCCGAATACCAGCATTGTTGGAGATGCAGGGCAGGTCTATCTCAGCGGGCTACCAGAAAGTGGTCGTCTAAAAGTGAAGTGGGGGGGGGATACTAGCCAGCAATGCAATGTAGCGTTCAATTTGGCGAACACTCCAGCCCCGTCAGCGGCTAATCCGATACGTCATTTGCCATTACGTTGTGAGGTTTAACATGTTGAGCACCGAGAATTCACCCAATAGAGGGGTAAACACCGTGACAAATAAAATAAGCACCACTGGTTTTACGCGGTTACGAATAGGGCTTTGTCTGCTGTCGTTGGGCGTTATTATGCCATTACAGGCAGCTATCATTGAGATTGGTAGTGGTAGCCAACAATGGGCAGGCCCAGCCATTAATCAAAATATTTCCACCAGTTTTGGTGACTACGATATGTATATGACGCTCAATCCAAATTATGGTCTTGTTGCCATCACGGGGGCGGGAATTCCTGAAACCTTGGGTTGCGTTAATAACACCGCCCTAAGTGATGTTGATGGAATTCAAGGGTATAAGATTGCTCAAGGTATTTTTTTGGTACCGCAGGCATCTTTCACTATGATTTATCAGTTAAATGCTGGCTTATCAGAAACCATGAGCGGAACTTTTAGCAATTCGGGAGTCCAGGGGACAGTCTCTGGATCTGGAAATGCTGCTGCAACGCCTGCAAATTCTGCCTGGTGTTTATCACCCCGGGCAATCTCGACACCCTCTTTTTTCGAGGAATCTAGCGTCCGCAGTGGATCAATAACGGGCAATTGGGTCATTATCACCGATGGGACCCAGCAAGATGGAGTATTCCCCATTCCTGAGATGTATTTTAGCAGCAGTGCATTATCGAGTGCTACGAAGGCAAGTATTCTTACTGGCTATCAGGTTAAAGTTTCCACACGGCAATGCTCGATCAATATTAACAAATCGATCAACTTTGGCGAAGTAGAACATAATTCGACTTTGGGGGCTGAATTAGAACTAGTGAAGGATAGTCTGGTGGTGGGATGTACCCAAAATGGCGCTAATCCTGCCGCTAATATTAATATAAAATTTCAGGCTAATTCAGGGCTTTATAATGGTGAGACGACTCGATTATCCCTCAATGAGGGAGGCGGCTATATCACAGGTGAAATAACGGGAGTTACAGGAGCTGGAACATGTAATCTCACGCAAGGTCTGAAGTTTAATGGTGAACCAATGAAATTAGGTTCAATTAATGCGGGTGAATCTAGTGAAGTTTTCTCAAATGAACTCACCTGGCGACTATGTTCCGGTGGCGACACATTACCTGTTGGTAACGTTACCGCCTCGGCAACTGTCGATGTTATTTTCAACTGATAGTCGAATAAGTCTAGTGAACATATATTATTATATTTAATCTACAGTATATAAAAATATTCTAATTTATAGATAAATAAACAAGTAACTGGAGTGGTGGCATGTTGGGATCAGCATGCCGTGTCGTATTCTTGTATGAAAATCCTTCATTGAGGCTAAGAAGTTATTCTCATCGAGACAGTCAGTGACATACTCATTAGAAATTTGAGTATGGAATACCTTAGGTTTAGACGACCTGTATCATTGAATCGGCCTAAAAAACCATTTAGGCCACTCAATTATTATAGAGATAATAGGCGAAATGAAGAGATTCTGAGCTTTAAAATAACAGTAATACAGTCGGATTTTACACTTGAGGAAACTTGATTTAATCAATTAAAACAAAAGGTTAACTCTTAATTTAATTTGATTAAGACTGTGTTTCTTTCTTTTGAAAACAATAAGTATTAAATTTATATCACGTTTTAGATATCGGGAAACTGAGGGACTAACAATGAGCGAAATTATTATGGATAGGAAAGTGAGACGACGTTTTTTATGTAAAGATGTTAACGCTGGCACCAGAGGTAAACTGGCTTTAGGTATTGTACTTGTTTTTATTGGTGCAATGGGGATGCTATTTGCAATTACTCAATAGTTTAGTCAAAAGCCCTGAGTTGGCAAAATTTCATCAATATTATTTATTTCATATTTTAAGATGGATGTAAGAGTGACATGTTATGACATCCATCTTTATTACTCCATCGATACACATTGTTTTCCTAAAAATGATATGCATACCATGTTAATTAAAATGGTCAAATTTCCACTATCACTAAGCCATTCTATCCTGCTGTGAACCTATCTCTGCAAATAACCTTCTTCAGTCTCTAAAATTATTATCCAGAATCATAATGTTTTACTTAACCCCCTATGAAATGGATAAATGAGTTTTTAGTTTAGATTGTGGGATTTTAGTATTAAATGTAAATATTTGTTTTTATTTTTAACTTCGTCTATCACATATTAAAAAAAATTAAAATAGGATATATCGTCTTTATAGTGCGACATAATGCCTCACTTTATGATGAATATTTAAACATAATATCATCATTATTTTAAAACAAAATGACTTATCATTAAAAATTGAAAATATTTTCAATATCATTAAATTCTTGTTTTATTTTTTTAATATGTGCTCTATGTTTTAATCGTGGATTGGCCGAGAGGTTTATCCATGCTGAAATCTTAAATTATATTATCTAAATTCTATTAAAGGATATTCCTATGAAAAAGATTAACGTAATTATGTTAGCTGCAACCTCAGTATTATCAGCATGTTCCTTTTATGTATCAGCCGCTACGGTTGATGTATCGAAATTGATGAAGGATACAAGTTACACACAAAATACGTCCATGACCTCCGACTTGATGTTGATTAAGCACGGCGGCCATGGTGGTGGTCATGGAGGGAATGGAAACGGAGGCAACGGTAACGGCGGTAACGGCAACGGTGGTAATGGTAACGGTGGCAATGGTGGTAATGGCGGTAATGGTAACGGTGGTAATGGCAACGGCGGCAATGGAGGTAATGGGGGGAACGGGGGCAATGGTGGTAGTGGTAATGGTGGTAACGGCAATGGGGGGAATGGTAGCGGTGGGAATGGTAACGCGGGCAACGGAAGTATGTAATAACGAATCCCCCCTTATTGGGGGGATATCAATTACGCCTGGGAATTAATAGCCATAGATGAAATATAAATACATTGTTAAACAGGGGTTAAACAAAAGTTAATTTAATTTATATTTTATGTTGATCTAAGCAATTTTGTAATCTATGTTTCATTTTATATATATACGTGACTGATTAAAATGAAAATATTACAGGCACTACCTCAGCATAAGAAGCTAGCTATCATTACTTGGGCTAGGATTTTTGCAATATGTAGTCAGCTTCTATTAAGTGTTATTTTATTTAAAGGGAAATCAAACTACATCTATTCATTTGTATTCCCCATTGCTATTATTTTATTTTTATTGTTACTCAGTATCGTTGTGACATTATACAGGATGAGGCTTCCTTCACCACTAGAAGAAAGAGAACTTGTTGCTCAGATTTGTATTGACTTACTTTTATTTACTCTCTGGGAGGAGTTGAATTTCCATGGAGAAATATTAAGTGTTTCATTTTACCTTCCAAGTGTAGTAATGGCCTTTGCTATTCTATCTAATAAAAACATTGCATTCATAGTGATTTACTCGGCTATTTTATTTTATATTTCATCTAAGTTAACATTATCAAATCATCTCGAAATTACGCATAGACCTAAAAGTATAGAATACTATGCTCCGTGGGTGAGTTTTTTAATGTCCACATTTATTATCATTTTCTTTATAAAAAAGATGAATGACGTGTCAATTGAATACAATAATGATTTAATTCGCTCAAAAGAATATCAAAAACAGTCGGATATAATATTTTCTTTTGGTCTGCAAGCTGCGTCTTCTGCCCACGACATATCAAAACCTATATCAACAGCGGTTCTGGCCTTAGAGGAGATTAAGCTATTTAAACCAGGGGAGCGATCGGGTAAAGAGTTTGATGAGTATTTAAATTTAGCCTTGGAACAAGCAAAAGAGTGTACGGAAAAATTAGCTAATATGTCATTTTCATTAGGATTTAATGAGTTTGAAAATGAAGAAGCTATCAACTTATGTTTATGGCTTGACGGCGTATTTGGTTCATTTAAACTTAAGTGTAATAAAAATATAATTTATAAATTACCCAACACCTGCGTATATATCAAAAATGCTGGCATTCTCCATACTATTATTGTTAATTTACTTGAGAATGCTAATTCGGCTATTCCCAGTGACAATGGTTTCATTCAATGTGGTTGTAAGATAGAAAATGGTAATGCAATTATAAGCATAACTGATAATGGATGTGGTATACCAAATGATTTAATCAACCTCCTAGGAAAACAACCGGTAAAAAGCACAACCTCTGGATATGGTATTGGCTTGATGTTAGCCTTTTCTAATGCAGTCAGAATTGGTGCTAAAATAAAACTATACTCAGATTATACCGGAACAACAGCCACTATTAGGGTGAGATTGTTATGATGGAAAAGATCTTAATTTTGGATGATGATGATGTATTTACTAATACGCTATCAACGATTCTGCTTAGAAAAGGATTCTTTGTTAATATAGCAACCACTGGAGTGCAGGCCGTCAGAATGGCCGAATCTACTCAGCATATGTATATTGTGATAGATCTGCAGTTGAAAGATGACTCTGGGCTAGCATGGGTTTCTGCATTAAGACATCTTAACCCATTATCTAGAATTTTAATTCTGACAAATTACTCTAGCATCACTTCAGCCATCATTGCGTTAAAGAAAGGGGCTGATAATCTTCTGCAAAAGCCAGTGAGTGTGGATAACATTCTATTAAGTCTTCGTAATGAAATACCAACATTAAAAAATGATAAGGGTAGCCCATTTACCTACCCCTCACTAGAACAAATGGAATGGGAGTATATAAATAAAGTTGTGGATGATCATCTTGGTAATATTTCTGCTTCGGCAAGAGCGTTGAATATGCATCGACGAACATTACAACGCAAACTTTTGAAAAAGAATATTCCTAAACCTTCATAGAAATGATTTATGCTGGAGAGGTATATTTCAATGTTTAGTTTACTGGCCGAAACTTACCGTTTTTCTCAATAACTATTTCTGGTTCTGTCGCATTAAGGTGCCGTTCGGTAACATGCTGTTTTTTGAGATGTTACCTGCTCATGTCTCTGATCCGAAACGCTTTCAGCCGCCTGCATTATCCCGTCGATATTATTGCTCAGTGTGTCCGCTGGTATTTGGCTTACTCACTGAGTTTACGCAACCTGGAAGAGATAATGGCAGAGCGTGGTATTGTCGTTGACCATTCAACGCTGCATCGTTGGGTTAAAAGTGGTGCCAACACGGCAGCGCTGACTATACTCAACGCCGACAAACCAGAAGAAGAAATCATTACTGTCAGGCAGAACAAGTATCTGAATAATCTGGTTGAACAAGATCATCTGAATATTAAACGCCGCATACGCCCGATGCTGGGATTCAAATCGTTTCGACGGGCACAGACGATCCTGGCTGGCATCGAACTGATACATATGATACGCAAAGGACAATATCAACCTCCGAAAAATGAGGGATTGTCACCAGCAGAACAATTTTATCTGTTGGCTGCCTAAAAAAACGGCAGCCCAACCTTTGCTGACTGGCCTACGCTAATGCGACAGAACCATAAAAATGCTGCCTATCAATTCCTTAAACGGGTGTTAAAACCCTATCCTGTTGAAAGACAGCAGAAAATACTCAATACCGATAAACATTCGTCATACGGTTACGCTATTACTCGTTTGATGAAAGAAGGAAAGCTACGGGATGATGAGAAGCAGCGGCAAGTCAAATACCTGAATAATCGTATCAAGTCTGACCATGTCCCCATCAAAAAATTGGTAAAAGCGGCCGGGGGGTTCAAACGGCCAAATCGAACCTGGTCAACGCTTCAGGGATTTGAAACATTGCGACGACTGAATAAAGGTCAATTTGATATTTGGCTACGCGGTGACGAACCTGAATATCGAGTGCGGGAAAGATCCGCCTTTATGAATCGGCTCTTTAACATTGAGACGGTTTTAGCCTAATGATTCCACCCATCAATGAGTAAAATCACCGACTCTCATTATTTGCAACAAGCCCATTTAGATGGGGTAACCATACTGGTTAAAGGAAATGTGAGCAATCAACACTACTCGGCTGTAAGAGTTTATATGGGTTATGGGTACCGACGAAAAACCCAAAAATATCAGCTATCGCGTTGATGTTGATAGTAAAATAACTGAACCAATGATATGTAAAAAATTAAATAAAATTGTAAGTTATCTCTTTTCAAGAGTATCAAATTATGCGATCTTAATAATTCAGTTCCAACTTTTTTTTAACTTATTTTTACCATATCAATATACAAATACAAGGAAGGTTAGTCACTATGCAAATTCCAATGGTAGCTCTCATTCTCGGGGTTATAACCCTATCCGGGTGTGCTACGCCTAAACAATGGGAAGCAACTGGAGGTGGAAAGTCTGATGGGATCGTTCAGATTTCTTATGAACAAGGCCAGTTTGAAAACGGACAAAGTTCAGACTCCCAAGGTTTAACAGTAGCCACAGAGCGTTGCAAATTTTGGGGATATAAGAGTGCATTGAAGTCGGGTACTGAGAAATCTATTTGCAAGACTATGGGGAAGTACAATTGTTTGCAAACGACAGTAACTCAGGATTATATCTGCGAGAAATGACTTTAGAATTCACTTAATCTTTTGTGAGCTCCTGCTAAAGGGGCTCAACTGTTTGTCAGCCTCCATTAAGGCTCTGTCGCATTAGCGTAAGAAGTTAGCAAAAGTGGCACTGCGAGTTGTTTAGGCCGCCAACAGATAAAATTGTTCTGCAGGTGGCAATCCCTCACTTTGCGGATGTTGATATTGCCCTTTACGTATCATGTGGATTAATTCGATGCCCGCCGGAACGATGTGAATCCCAGCATCATGCGTATCCGACGTTTGATATTTCGGTTATCCTCGGCGATGGTTAGCAGTTGTCCCAATTGGCCCGGGCAATCCCAACCTTGGCCTTTGCAGTACAAAAAATCATCTTAACGTACAATATTTTCCGTTTCCCAAACGGAGTCCATAATGAGGAGCAAAGGCTGGGATATAAAATGTGGGAGAAGACTTGAATAACAATAAACATATAAAAACCACTACTTACATATGGAAATACTTTTCATCCAAGCGCTCTAAATAAACCATTGAATATGATTCAGCGATGTGAGTATTTACTGCTAATTAAAAATTAATAATTGTCTGAAGTTTATATATTCATTAACGAGTTACAGTAAAAGTCAGACTTTCGCACCACAAATTAGCTCATTAAATGCACTATTAGTGCTTCTTTTATGAGCTTTAATGTGTAGAATGCCGCTCTCCAGAAGGATTTTAGTCAATGTGTTAACCAAGGAAAGCCATTCACCTCATATTTCAGATACCCTTATGTTTAAGACTATAACCCCCGTTATGATTGCGATTGTCTCTTTATTTACATTTCCCGCGCTTGCCGAACCCTCAGGGAAATTGGTGAGCTCATCATCCTTACAAAATGCGTCAATCCAGTCTGCGTCTGGGCGTCATGAGACACAAAAACTCAAAAAAATCCTGACCCATTATGATGAGTGGGAAGGTGTCAGTTACAAGCTTGGCGGGAATACACGTAAAGGTATCGATTGTTCTGCTTATATGCAGCGCATTTTTGAAGATGAGTTTTCCCTGAGTTTGCCAAGAAGTGCCCAGGAACAAATGAAACAAGGCTCTCGGATCACCAAGGAAGCTTTAGATACAGGCGATCTGGTTTTTTTCAAAACCTCACGACAAACACGACATGTGGGTGTTTACATCGGGGAGGGCAAATTTATCCATGCCTCGAGCAGCGTGGGTGTGACCATCTCAAAGCTTGATAATAAATACTGGGGAGCGCGGTATGAGCAAGCACGGCGTATTAATCATACGGAAGCATAAACTCACTATACCACTACAATCATAGCTCTTACCCATTGCCGCCAGTTCCTGGCGCATTCCCGAGCACTGTGCGGACGACAGATTTTGACATGTTGCATCAATTGCAGCATCAAAAGCTTTATCCTTCGCATCAAGGTCACTTACCAGATTCTCAGTCTGAGTTTTCTTCTCACCTTCCAGATACGGCAGTGACCATTTCGCATCCTGACGTTGTTTCTCGTTAGTCGCATTCAGCGCATTATTTTCCACTAAAAATATATTTTGAATCAACGAGCTAGATCTTTAGATAGTAAAAGAACCAGTAGGCACATCCAACACCAACCCCCACTAAACTAGTCTTCAATACTTTATGAAAGTTATCATTCAAATATCCTAGCATCTGATCACCATCACCATCACCAATCCAATACCCAAGCACTTGAAAAATAAAACTTACAAAAAAAAGCATTAAAGAGAAAGCAACGCATAAATACAACAGTACCAGTAGTGATTTTTTACTTATTAACATTGCTATTCTCCTTATTTTTTATTGAGTTTTGTAATGCATCTATCGCCGGTGCTTTTCTTAATCACTTCAGCCAGATACGGGGCTGAGGCGCCTGCTAGCGTTTTCGTCATATCGCCACCTGCCAGGCCCTGTATGGCCGCTGTTGCCGCCTGAAGACCTTGTTGCAGTGCACTGCCGGTGCCGTATTTTTGCATTTCGGCTTTGTATTCTTTTGTCTCACGCAAGGCTTTCAACTCAGGATGGCGTTTCAAAGCTTCCTCAAGCCCGAGGATATCTCCCTGCGTCCGCGCAATATCCATTGCCTGACCGCCAATTTCGCCAGTCAGTTGCGCTTCTTTCAGGCGATTCTGCTCTTTCTCTTTATCAAAGATCGGATTGATGCTGCCATTGGCATTGTCGGTGTCGCGGCTCAGGTCATCGACATTCTGCTGTTGTTTATCGGTGTCACGAATAGTGATGGTAATGTTCTCTTTCGCCCGCAGATTAATGTCGTTATCGGCCACCACATGACTGCCGATGACCGCGATATTGTTGCCGCTGACATCAATGCTGCCTGCCGATAGCATGGAGCCGACCGCCAGTGTCTGACTCAAGCTATCTTCGGTGCGCGTGGTGGTGCTGGAGGCCAAGGTGATCTCCTGCGGGTAGTCAACAGCGGCAAGATTTAGGCGCGGATTGGGTACGGCAGAGCGGCGAACTGGTGATTGGTGGCGACTGGCTTACCGAGTACGGGATCACCGATGTTGAGCAACGGGAGATTACCGCTGCGCCCGGTGTTATTCGGTTGCAGCGGCGGGGAGTTGGAGTGTTTAGGTCTTAAAGGCAGTAACCCCGGCTTTGGCCGGTGTAATAGGTCTAAGATTATTGCCCAAAATATTTCCATGCTAGTGCATGCTTTTTTGATTCAACATGCAGATAACTTTCAATTTCTTGCCAAACTGACTCATTTTCATCAGATGCTGTAATTAACGATTCAACAAGCCCAGTTGCAACAGCAGTAGCTAGCTCATCATTATCAGACCGCATACCTGTTTCGATGTGCTGGAACAAGGTTGATTTCTCCAACTGGCTTAATGAACCTAGCTGGTTTACCAGTGCTTTACCCACTAGTGAAAACAGCAAGATCGTAGGCGGAGGTTCTGGCAACCAATATTCGATACATCTGTTTACTTCATTTTTTATATACTCTGATGTTTGAGCAAAAACACTCAGATAATCATCAATACATTTATCCATTATTACTTACCCTTAAGAGCATTTTGCATGTCTTTCAGAACGTTTTCTGCCGCAGCTTTATCACTTGAAGAAGCTTGAGGATTCTTATTTAGCCAATCTTGCAATGCCTTGGAATATGTTTGAGCCTTTTCAACGTGCCCTCTACCACCAACTTTTTCTCCAGTAGCTAATTCGTAGCGAACAGCATCCGCTGTACTTCCACTGCCAACTTTGGCATTCGGTCGGTATAAGTCATCAATTAAGTTTTTAAGATTTTCATCTTTAACATTTGGTTTTTCCATCGATGCACGTAATGAGTCCACATATTCTTCATGCTGCCCCCTACTTTTAGGGTCTGATGAAGAGTTACTATTTCGTCCTGCTTCCTCATCCTCTGGCCCCCACCCTCCCGGTGTTCCTGAACCCGCCCCACCAATCTCTTTCTTCTGTTCATCCGTCAGATCCTTGCCGATATTCGGATTCTGGCTACCGTTAGAGTCTGATTGGTTCTGCGCTGCAACCACCGCCAACAGCACACAGCTTGCATTTTTCAGACAGGCCGCGTCTAACCCTTCCTTCACTTTCTTGGTCAGCGCCAGCGCGGCTTGCTCGTTAGCTCCGCCTTTGCCTGCTTCGGCCATCGCGGCGGCGTTCAGCGTTTCTTGCGCCATCATCTGCGATATGAGGCCAAGACTGGTCATATTGTTGCTGAGTTCGTTCTTACCTGCCTGCGCACCGGATACCGCGCCAGCAGTATCACCACCGGCCAAGCCACCAGCCAGACCCGCCGCCAAGCTACCCAGTGCAACCAGCGTTTGCTTCTGCTCTTCGCTCAGTTGGCTGACCGGGATATCACCGTACAGTGATTTCTTGATGTTTTCACCGATCAGCGCCGAGGTTGCCGCACCCGCAGCTCCCGCCAGACCGCTGTTACCACTGGCCTGCGCCACCACTGCGCCCAGAACCGCATGAGCCATGACTCGACTGGCTTCATCCGGCGCGTACTGTTTTATGATTTCCGCCAGATACGGCGCTGCAGCACCACTCAGCGCCTGCGCCATATTCCCACCTGCCAAGCCTTGCACCGCCGCCGTAGCAGCTTGGATGCCTTGCTGCAATGCGCTGCCAGTGCCGTATTGGGCTTGTGTGGTTTTATAGGCGGAAGTGCTGGTTAGCAGCTTGTCATACATCGCTCGCTCTTCCGGTGTCGCGTCCTGGCCTGGTGCCTTGATGCCTTTCGCTTCCAGCTCCGCTTTACCGGCGTTTGTCGCCAGGATCTTACCTTGCGTTGCCGCAATGTCTATCGCCTGACTACCAATATCACCAATCAACTGCGCTTCCCGCAGCCGGTTTTGCTCTTTCTCTTTATCAAAGATAGGGGAGAGGGCGTTGTTGGCGTGTTCAGCATCGCGGCTCAGGTCATCAACATTTTGCTGTTGCTTATCCGTGTCACGCACCGTGATAGTGCCATCGGAGACTGCGGCATGGGTGGTGCTGTCGGCGTGGCCTTCATTGTTAGCCCCGACCAGCAAGCCGTTGGCCATATTCCCGGCAAACTGACCGCCGATGCTACCGCCGGTACTGATGCCGACACTTTGATGCTCTACCTTGAAGTCCGCTTTATTACCGATATCACTGAACCCCAGCGTGCCGGTATCCAGACTGTTTTTGCTCTTGTCCGCGGTGCTGGCAATCACTGCGCCATCGAGCTGAGTGTGTTCACCCACGGTGATATCAAAGCCGCCAGAGCCTGCAAAAATACCGGTCTGCTCCTGTACCGAGTCATAATTGCTGTGCAACTTGTCTTTACTGATGCTCAGGTTGGCAGAGCCACCGCCGCCGACCACCGCCATGCTGACACCGCCGCTGGTACTGGTCTGCTTCGAATCATAGTTATCGCTGTCTTGCTGGCTTTGCAGCAGCAAGTCGCGGCCGACATCGACCTTGACGGTTTCGCCGCTGGCTTGCGCACCTATCAGCGAAGTGTCACGCCCGCTGCTGAGCGACAGTGTGCCGCCTGTGTCAATCTGCGTTTCAGTCCAGAAGGTGCCGTCACCGTGCTCATTGCCCTGACCCTTGTTGGCATTGGCAAAGATGCTCAGACCACCGCCAGCGCTACCGAACCCCAGACTGACACCCACGCTTCCGCCGCTGCTGCTGTTGCTGCCGTCGGTTTTCTGCGTGTTGGCGGCACCGAGCAACAGCACATCACGCGCCGCATCCAGGGTGGTGTCGCCGCCGGCTTTGAGCTGGCTGCCTTGCACCACAATATCGCCGCTGTTCGCCGGGTTCCCCTCACCGGTGGCCGTCACGCTCAGGTTGTTGCCCGCCGTCAGAGTCGAGCCTGTCACACTGGTCTGTTCCTGATGTTGCTGCGAGGCCGATTTTTGTGAGCCTAATGAAGCGCTGACGCCGAACATGCTGGCAGTATCGCCCCCTTGCGCCTGTACCAACTGACCGGCTTGCACCGCCTGCGCACCACTGAGTGCCGCTTTAACCCCTTGCAACGCAGACAGTCGGCCATTGCTCTCTTCGCGGGCATCTTTGGCGGTGGTGACCGCGGTATTGAGGGCGCTGCCAACCGCGCCAGACAGTGCCAGTGTCAGGCCGCTACTTTTTTGCTCAACGGTATGGGTCTGGCTGCTTTGATTCTCCGCCGCCAGAATAGCGACGTTTTTGCCGGTCAGATTGATGTCTTTCCCGGCCAACACATCAGAGCCTTGCACCGTCAGGTCTTCACCGGCAGTCATGCTGACATTGCCCAGTACGCTGCCCACCGTGCTGCCGACAGTAGAAATCGATTGACCGGTATCGATCATTTTGGTGCTGTTGCTGCCCACGGTGACACCAATCCCGCCAGTACTCATCAGGCCGGATTTTTTCTGCTCGAACAGGTGAGATTCACTCTTGCTTTTCCTCGCAGTACCGCATGAACATCACCTTTACCCCCGAACCGATCCCTGAACTGACACTGGCAGTCGGCACGTTGGCCGCATTGGGATTTACCACTGATACCCCGTTGCAACTGACACGCCAGCATCACACGCTCTGGATCACTGTCGTCACTGCCGAAGCCACCTAGGAAGTGCTGTGCGAAGCCAGCCAAGACCGGCAGGATTTAGGGGCGGATTGGGTGTTGGATAACGGCGAGCTGATTATCGGCGGCGACTGGCTCACCGGGTCCGGCATTGCCAGCTCTAAACAACTGGATGTGACCGCTGCACCCGGTGTTATTCGGTTGCAACGGCAGGAAGAAGGAGTTTTTAGGGCTTAAAAGTAAAGTTCCCGGCCAGTATGGTATGACTGGGAACTTTTCAATTTTTTATTGTGAAAGAGATATAGATGTTGTCGCCCTTTAATTTGTTTAAATGCTCTTTAGCATAATTGCAGCTATCAGAAGAATCGACCAAATTGCAGTACCAGTCCGCATAAAAATTCTTCATCTTATTATCTTCATGCTGATAAACGTCTCCCCCAAGTACAATCCACTTAGCTTCAACAAATAGCTCCAAAGCCTGATTTGTTACAGACATCGGCAGGACTGCATCATTAAGTCCGTTATCTAGGAGGCTTTTTCCACAACGTGCGTACAACTCTAATATTTTATTTATCATTTTCCAAACCACTTCCATTTATTATTTAGGTACAAAGAGGCGATGATTTATGGCTCCACTTGGCTCACGGATATATTCGAATACACCTTCTTTTCCACGATAACTACCAGATATCTCTAGCTTTAGACGCTCCACACCATCACCCCCTGTAATTACTGATATTTTCCCCTGACCAGCATGACCATCTACTGATTCTGGGAACGAATGGAAGTCCCCAGAAGAAGCTTGTTGTTTGACTTTATCTGTGTACGCCGTCCCTTTGAAGAAATCACCTGCACTAATAGGGCTATTTTTATCGGATGACTCAGAGATATAACCAGTATTTGTATTATCTATCGGTTTAGGATTGATGAATATTCCATCATTTTTCCCTGGCTGGGTTTCAGGAGATATAGTGATAAGATAGCTATTCTTGTCGGCCTGATTCGGCGTAACTAACGTAGTTCCCTTATTCACATCCTGTACAGGATTTTCCAGCTTACCTGAGCTTTCCGTACCCGCTTGTTGGTCACCACCGGTATGAGCAGGAGCATATTTATCCTGAAGCGAACTAAGATATTTACTGGTGATCTCATCGTTACCCATCATCTGCAGGGTGATTAAGTGATCTAGTTCGTCAGAAGTCATCTTATCGGCAACTTCTTTGGCTGCCGCACCGGCTAACCCTGCGATACCTGCTTTTGCCCCTATCTCCAGCAACTGCTCTGCGACCTTGCTACGACATGGAGCAGCGATGGCACAACCTTCTGCAACAACTTTGAGGAAGTTATTCTCCACCGCATTTTTCCCAGCTTGCGCACCCGCAACCGTATCAGCGGTGCTGTCACCCGTCAATCCACCAGCCAATCCTGCGGCCAGAGTCGCCAATGCACTGACCGTTTGCTTCTGGTCTTCGGAGAGATTGTCCTTGTCCCAGCCCATTGCGGCGATAATCGTCGGAGCCATCAACTCGGCAGTGGCCGCGCCCGCAGCACCCGCCAGCGCACTGTTGCCACTGGCATAAGCGGTGACAGCACCCAGCACGGCGTGTGCCATCACATTAGCCGCCTGATTATCTCCGGTGCTTTTCTTAATCACTTCAGCCAGATACGGCGCAGAAGCCCCCACCAGTGCCTGCGCCATATTTCCTCCGGCCAAGCCCTGTATGGCTGCTGTCGCGGCCTGAAGACCTTGTTGCAGTGCACTGCCGGTGCCGTATTTCTGCATTTCAGCTTTATATTCTGCGGTCTCACGCAAGGCTTCCGCATCGCCTTTCAACTCAGGATGGCGTTTCAAAGCTTCCTCAAGCCCGAGGATATCTCCCTGCGTCCGCGCAATATCCATTGCCTGACCGCCAATCTCGCCAATCAGCTGTGCTTCTTTCAGGCGATTCTGCTCTTTCTCTTTATCAAAGATAGGAGTAATGCTGCCATTGGCATTGTCGGTGTCGCGGCTCAGGTCATCGACATTCTGCTGTTGTTTATCGGTGTCACGAATAGTGATGGTACTCTCACTGACCGCTGCCTGTGTGGTACCGTCGGCATGGCCGTCATTACCCAAACCCGACAGCACCACGCCGCCCAGATTGCTCAGCAGGTCAGACCCCACCGGGCCACCGGTGCTCAGGCTACCGCCCTGATGTTCAGCCTTGAAATCGGCTTTATTTTCAATATTGCTAAAGCCCAGTGTGCCGGTATCCAGACTGTTTTTGCTCTTGTCTGCGGTGCTGGCAATCACTGCGCCATCGAGCTGAGTGTGTTCACCCACGGTGATATCAAAGCCGCCAGAGCCTGCAAAAATACCGGTCTGCTCCTGTACCGAGTCATAATTGCTGTGCAGCTTATCTTTACTGATGCTCAGGTTGGCAGAGCCACCGCCGCCGACCACCGCCATGCTGACACCGCCGCTGGTACTGGTCTGCTTCGCATCATAGTTATCGCTGTCTTGCTGGCTTTGCAGTAACAGGTCACGGCCGACATCCACTTTGACAGTTTCACCGCTGGCTTGCGCGCCTATCAGCGAAGTGTCACGCCCGCTGCTGAGCGACAGTGTGCCGCCTGTGTCAATCTGCGTTTCAGTCCAGAAGGTGCCGTCGCCGTGCTCATTGCCCTGACCCTTGTTGGCATTGGCAAAGATACTCAGGCCACCACCAGCGCTACCGAACCCCAGACTGACCCCCACACTGCCACCGCTGCTGCTGTTGCTGCCGTCGGTTTTCTGCGTGTTGGCGGCACCGAGCAACAGCACATCACGCGCCGCATCCAGGGTGGTATCGCCACCGGCTTTGAGCTGGCTGCCTTGCACCACAATATCGCCGCTGTTCGCCGGGTTCCCCTCACCGGTGGCCGTCACGCTCAGGTTGTTGCCCGCCGTCAGAGTCGAGCCTGTCACACTGGTCTGTTCCTGATGTTGCTGCGAGGCCGATTTTTGTGAGCCTAATGAAGCGCTGACGCCGAACATGCTGGCAGTATCGCCCCCTTGCGCCTGTACCAACTGACCGGCTTGCACCGCCTGCGCACCACTGAGTGCCGCTTTAACCCCTTGCAGCGCAGACAGTCGGCCATTGCTCTCTTCGCGGGCATCTTTGGCGGTGGTAACCGCAGTATTGAGGGCGCTGCCAACCGCGCCAGACAGTGCCAGTGTCAGGCCGCTACTTTTTTGCTCAACGCTGTGGGTCTGGCTGCTTTGATTCTCCGCCGCCAAAATAGCGACGTTTTTACCGGTCAGACTGATGTCTTTACCGGCCAACACCTCGGAGCCTTGCACCGTCAGGTCTTCACCGGCGGTCATGCTGACATTGCCCAGCACACTGCCCACCGTGCTGCCCACGTTGGAGATAGATTTGCCAGTGTCGGTGGTTTTTTGGCTGTTGCTGCCCACCGTGACACCAATGCCGCCGGTGCTCATCAGGCCGGATTTTTTCTGCTCGAACAGGTGAGATTCGCTCTCGCTCTGTTGCGCCGTGCCGACGGTAATGTTTTCTTTCGCCCGCAAGTTAATATCATTATCGGCCACCACGTTACTGCCGATGACCGCGATATTTTTGCCACTGACATCGATAGAACCGGCTGACAGCATGGAGCCGACCGCCAGTGTCTGGCTAATACTGTCTTCGGTACGCGTGGTGGTGCTGGAGGCCAGCCCTTTTTTGGTGCCGGTATGAGTGCGCTGCGCATCATGCTGTTCAGTCTGGGTAGTGAGGGTGACATCGCCGCCCGCCGCCAGATTCAACGCACCGTCGGTTTGTACCGCACTGGCACTGATATTGATGTCTTTTGCCGTCTGCAAATTGATATCGCCGGTGGCGTTCAACTGGCTGCCGCGCAGCGTTTCATCGTAGAGATCCACTGAACTGGTATGGCGCTTGCTCGACGATTCGCCAGTGACGTGCAGGCTGTCGGTCGCTGCACTGAGGTTAATATTCTGCGCCTGTATATCAATGGTGTTGACATTAATATTAGCGCCTACGGCAGTTAAATTGTCGACGTTAGCGGTTAGCGCGCCGCCGACATTCACCTCGCTGCCCAGATGGCGGATATGCTCACTGGTCGAACTGCCATAACCATAATTCGCACTTATCTGGTCGCTGCTTTGTACGGTATTCAACAGCCAGTCGCCGCCGGTATTCACCTGAAGATCCTGACCCACATTGAGGCTGGCACCTTGCAGGATAAAATCACGTTCGGTATTGATAGTCGCGTTATGACTGACATTGATACTCGCCAGCGGCCCCAGTACGGTTTGGCTGCGCTGAACCGCACCATTATCACTGCTGAGTTGCTCACTGCTGGTGCGCAGGATCACATCGCGGCCGCTATCGAGTTGCAGGTTGGTGGCATTTAACCGCGCGCTGGTCAGGTCAATATCGCTGTTCAGTGTACTGAGCAACATATTATTACCGGCCTGAAGCAAGCCGCCACGGTTATTGAGCGTGATGTCCTGCGCCATGCTGATGCTCAGGTCATTGCTGGCTTTAATCGCCCCCTGATTGGTGAAACCCTGCATATCGGTTAATTCGATATTATTCGCGGCAATCAATGCCCCGTTGGCACGCAAGTCGCCTGGTTTCACTCCCGCCAGATACACCACCGGTACCAACACGGTTTGCCCGGCAACGTCACGGCTTTCCATCAGCACGATATTACTGGTCAATGCCGCCATCTGTTCCGCACTGAGGTGGGTGCCGAGGGCAAGATTGAACGTCTTGCTGTATTCGAGGCCCGCGGCAAACAGTTGCTCGAACTGCTCTTGGGCGCTGCGGTAATTACTGGCCACCGCCTGACCGGTCAACGCTAGCACCTGATCGCGCACCAGACGCTGTTCATAGGCGTTATCCCCCAGGCGTTTGAATATCACATCCGGGTTACTATTCAACTGTTGGAGTACGTAGTCTGATCCACGCCAGTTATTCAGATTGGCAAACGCCGGGTTAGTTTCAATCAGATAACCGCCGCTGACGGTGTAGTCGGTATTGAACTTATACAGTCCACCGTTGGGCTGTGTCAGCGAGATACCGTTAAACTCGATGGCGATATCTTTCCCGCTATTGTCGCTACCTGTAGGGGGCGCAATGGCACCAGGGTTGGCACCGTTATTGATCGTGGTGCCACTGCCGCTGAGGGTTTGTGCGGTAATACTGGAGGCATATTGGTTAGTCGCGTGCTCTTTGACCTCTGGCCCCCAACTTCTGCTCCACAAGCCGCCTTTATAGTTACGGTAATTCCACTGACCGCTGGAGGTGGTGCGTTCGATCAGGCGTTGTGCGCTGCCCCAGCCATCCTGTTGCAAAGTGACGCCAGAGAGTGAAATCTCGCCCTGTGCGCTCACTTTACTCCAGAAGTTTTCCAGCGTGCTGACCTGCGGCGTCAGGTTCCCGCCGGCCAGCAGTTGTGCCTCTGGGCTGATTTGATCAATGCTGTTATAGGCAATAGTCGACGTATAATCGGTGCCGATATAATCGCTATTATTTGCCCCGCCATGTTCGGGTTCACTGTAGCGTCCGCCTGGAATATCAGGGTTTTCTTCTGTCCAGACCGCCGACCCATTCACGGTGTCGGCCACAACAAAGTTACTATTGGCGGTGAGAATATGACGGCGATTGGTCAGCGTCGTGGCGTAAATCAACATATCTTTGCCGGATTCAATCAAACCCGAAATATTGAGCACCTGAGCCGCCGCCAGATAATTGCCGCTATTGTCCAACGCACCGGCAAAGATAACCTTGCCCATGCCTAAAAGGGTGGTGGTTGGGGCGGAATCAGTGTTGGTGACGGTATCACTGTTTTCAATTACCGGTGCCAACAAGGCTAAGGTGCCGTTTTCATCGGTGGCACCGATCAGGGCACCAGGGCCGGAGTTGGTAATACGCTCCCGTGCTTTAAGCGTGGCTTCGGCACTGATCAGGGTGCCGGTGTTGAACAGGGTATTGGAGTCGGTATCAAGTCGCCCGCGGGTTAATATCTCACCACGGTTAATTAATGCGCCCGCTGCCCTGAGGCTGGCTTGCGTCGCAATAATATGGCCACTATTGAGCAAGCTGCTTGAGCCGGTGCTGAGTTTGCCGCCCGCTAATAACTGCCCGTCATTGGTTAACGCGCCGCGGGTGGTTAAGGTTAAATCATGTCCGGCCTGCAGTGTCGAGTCGGCCAGATTGCTGAAATCACGCTGTAAATCAAGGGTCAGATCCTGACTGGCGGTAACCTTACCGGCGTTATTGTCAAGCTGGCCCAGATTCAATGCGATGTTATTCGCCGCCAGTGTGCCACTTTGGTTATTGAGGGTTTGCCCGGCACTTGCCCCCGCATTAATGGTCAGCGTTCCAAGGGCGAGAATATTGGCGCGCTGCGTACTGATATCGCCACTGTTGGCGGTGATGTCTATCTCTCGGGCTTGGGTATGGCTGTCGGTCAAATCAACCCGGCTACCGGTTAGCGTCATTGCACCGGCGGCGAGGGTCTGCCCTTGCGCGATCAGCTCCTGACGGGTGGTTACCCTCAAGTCACCGCTATCCATCAGGCGGCCATCACTGTGTACGCCCGCCGCTAACAGGCTGCCCCCGTTGCTATCCAGGCGCTGTGCATTGACCGCCACATTGCCTTTAGAGAGCAGGGTGCCACCCCGGTTATCGACATCACCCGGCAGATTCAGGTTGAAGTCCGTGGTACCGGTTTGCGCTATCACGCCGCCAACATTGGAGAGCGATTGGGCGTTCAGCGTGACCCTCTCCGCAATCAGTCTGGCGCTGTCGGTACGTAACAGCGCGGCGGTCGACGCAGACAGGTTGCCACTGGCTAGCAGTTCAGCGCCGGTGAGATCGATAGCGCCACCTTGTGCGGTGAGTGTCAGGTCACGGCTCTGTGTTTGGCTGCCACTCAGATCGATACTGTGCGCGTTAAGCACTTGCGCCGTCCCGCTAATATTTTTGCCTTGGGCGGTTAACTGCCCGCTGGCATCAACGCGCAAGGTGCCACTGGTGATCGCGCTGTTGTCGGACTTGACACCGGCACCCAGTACCGAGTTGCGGCTACTATTGACTTCTGCCGCGCGCAGCGAGGTATCACCCGCCGCCGCGACAGTACCGGTGTTATTCAACTTGCCTGCGGTGGTGAGCTGGGTATTGCCCTGCGCATAGAGCACACCTGCGTTCGCTATACCGGCGGCGGTCTTCACCGCCAGATGTTGAGCACTGTTGATCTGACCGCTGTTGACCAGCATGCCATCCGCCGTGATAGTGATATCACCGGCTGACGCCCCTATCTCACCGGCATTGCGCACCCCGACACCGGTTTCAGTCCCGATCAGGCGAATTTTACCGGCGTACATGCCACCCAAATTGGCGACATCCACCGCCACGGTAGGGCGGGCGCTGCCATCGTCGGCTTTGGTGGTAATATTTTGGTGCGCGGCGTCAACCTGATTGCGTCCGGCGGTGACTTTTAGATCATTGGCCCAGATACCGGCATTGACTTTAACCGAACGGGCGATCAGGTCGGTATGGTCCTGACGGCTGCTGTCCAGACCTTTGCCCTGAATAACAATCTCACCCCGATCGACATCGTAGCCAGTGAGTTGGCCGTTATTGAGCTGTGCCTGACCGGTGGTTAAGGTCGCACGGTTGGCGTTGATAAAGCCGCAGCCATCACAAGTAATGCCTGATGGGTTGGCGATAACCACCTGCGCTTTGCGGCCAGCGACCTCGATATAACCGTTAAGTTTACTTGGGTCGCGGCTGTTGACTTCGTTGAGGATAATACTGGCTTCACCGCGCGCCAGCGACGGATTACCGTTGACAAAACCGCCGAGTTGGGTCTGGTTGACACCGTGGCCGTTATTGAGGATCACGCCGCGATTATCAACATCGAACTGGCTGTAAACGTTACGCGAAACCCCACCGCTACTGGGTGTCTGGATATTGACCTGTGGCGTACCGTTGGCACTGCTGATAATGGTCGGCTGTTGGTTACCCGGCGCACTGGCATCGGCGACAATATTGGCTTGCGCGGATAACGAGACGCAGCCCAAGGCCAGTAACAGACTAAAACTCAGCGACGATAAGGTACTGATACGGCGGCGTTGAGTATGTCCAAGACCTGATGAGGGCGACGAGGCGGCCCGACCGGAGGCGGCGATATCGGCTACCACCATTAATAAGCCACGCGCCTTGTTAAATACGATACGGTACAGGTTCTTATTCATGGTGACTCTCAACAGCTAAAGGGTTAATAAGGTGCATCAGTATTGCCAGTTCAGGTTAAAGCCCACCGTCACTGAGTCGGCTTTGAAGCCATCAGGTTTTGACAGCGGCTTGCCAGCAAACAGGTCATAACGGGTATTGAGCACCGTGCCGCGCACACCGACGACACTGCCCGCCAGATGGTGGCCCAGCAGATAAGGGTCGCTGCGACCGCTGACCTCGCCGTAATCCACGCCGACATACAGTTCATGGCCTGGTAGCGGGGTATACCAGCCGAGATCATTGCGCACCGTCCAGCCGCGATCGGCATTCAGCGTGCGTTCGCCATCAAATCCGCGCACTGACCAGCGGCCGCCGATGGAGAATTGATCCTGTGGCGTCAGGGGGGTGTTGGTGCTTTGCCGCTGATATTGCAGGTTGTAATGGACGTTTTGCGTCGCAATCACAAAAGGAATATCCAGTTGCGCATTCAAACGCAGAATTTTGCTCAGGGCAGTGGCTTCGCCGAAATACTCTTCTTGTGCCGGTACTGCACCCAACCAGCGGGTGCCGCGCTGGTAACTGATACCTGCGTCCAGTGTGGCCTGCGAGATAAAGTGGCGATGTTCCAGCCCGACACGCCAGGCCGAGGTACGGCGGCGCTGCACTTCAATTTCGGTATCATTGATATAGTTTTTCGACGAGCGGGTCAGCACATCGTAGGTCAGGGTAGTTTTTTGGCTGGCATTGCGGTGCAGCAGGCGGCTGAGTTGCAGCGTTACGTTCTCCGACTCCCCCCGGTAATGGATATCGCCATTGAGGCCCGCCACCGTCTGGTGGTAGTCATAGCTGCTGGCGGTGATGCCCGCGGTCCAGTAACCGAATGGCAGCGAGTAGTGGCCGGTCAGGTTATTGGTGCCTTTATCGCCGCGATCCTTTATTGACCCCCCGGCAGAGACATAAAACAGGTCACTCAGCGAAAGCGGATTATCGAGAAACAGGGTTGCGCCACCTTGATAACGGCCGGTACTGCGGGTGCCGGAGTCATCCAGTGAGGCCGCCAGCCGCCACATTTTACTCTGCTTCCAGCTCAGGGCGATATCGGTCTCGCCGGGGGCATCACCCGGGACCAATTCCATGCTGGCTTGCACGGTGGGGACGCGCTGTAGGTTCTCCAGTCCTTGCTCGATATCACGCAAATCCAACAGGTTACCAGGGCGGGCAGGGAAGGCACTGAACAACGTGACATGGCGGTCACTGCCGGGCGTCAGCTCAACATGGCGTATTTTGCCGGGCACCACGTGTAACGCCAGCGTGCCGCGGTTTAAGTCCTGCTGCGGGGCCAGTACCCGGGTGGTGACATAGCCATGGTCGATCAGGCGGTTTTGCATCTGGCTCATCAGCAGGTTAATGCCCTGGCCGCCCAAACACTGGCCTTGCGCCTGATTGGCGATACGTTGCAGTGGCAACCAGCGAGGTAATGGCTCTGCGCCACTGATTTTTATACGATCAATGGCAAAGCAGGGGTGCTCAACCGGGAATACAATACGGCCCAAAGAGGCCGCTGGCGCTGATAAGCGCACATCCGGTGTTGCGGGGGCCAAACGCTCTTCCAGTGCCCGTTGCCGGGCCTGTTGATGAATACTTTGCTCAACGGGGGGGAATTCCGCGCCATAACTGGCGAACGGTATAGTCAATACTGGCGATAATACGCCCGCGATTAATATAAAATAACAGGCGCGCAGCACAGGGCATATCCTCTTTGCCCGGCTGGGGCAGAATAAAAGGGCTGAATAAAATTTCGCCGCATTATGCCTAGGTAAAAGTTATTTTCAATCTATTTTCAGAATATAAGAAAATATGAGAAATAACTCGTGTGATTCATGGGAAATATCCTACAAAAAGGCGTTTTTGTGGGAAATATCTTGTTGATTGTCTTTTTTTGAATAAAAAATAAAAGAGAGGGAGTAATAAATATCGCCGTAAATAAGATGCCCCTCAGAGGAGGGGCAGAAAAATTAGAACCGTAGGCGGAATCCGATATTAGCTGTTACCGGTGTTTCAATTTTTGAACCATTGAGATAATTCACTTCAGCAAAAATAGAAGTGTTACTGGCAACGGTGGCATCAATACCCACACCATATTTGCCGACATTACCGGAGAAATTGTTATCGAAGCCAATACCGTTAATGGCGACGGTATTCGTTTTGATAAATTCACGGGCAATAGCCAGTTTAACGTAAGGCTTGACTGCCATTTGATTGACGGTATAAGAAGCCGACAATATCGTGCCTAACTCACCTTGCACACTGTCTGCTTTCGCCACGTCCGCAGCCATTCCGTTACTGAGGGTATAATCTGCACTACCTATACGTGAATAACTCACTTTGCCATAGGGTTCCAGTACCAGGTTGTTATAAACAGGTAACTGATAGCCACTTTCTACCGAGGCGGTAAACGCATTCTGGCTGTATTCCGCCCGCGCGCTTTGCGTACTCAGTTCATTATTAAAACGGTTAGCTTTCAACACCGTATCAATATAAAGTCCGCTTTTATCCAGGTAGGTTAGGTAGAGGCCACCACTGTAACTGCGAATATCACCATTGGCCCCCGCACTGTGAGTGGCTTTGACATCGGATGAACTGTAGCCGGTAAATGCCCCAATTAGCACATTACCCCGGTTCAATCCCAATTGTTTATCTGCCCCGATCTCCATACCGTTCAAGGTATTCTTGAAAGCGACGTTTTTATTGTCGGACAAGCGGCTATCATCGGTGAGATAACGCGCCCAAACGCCGACGGTGCCATCAGCATCGGTTTTCAACTCGCCCTGGCGCTGGCGCAAGGTACTCAATTCCGCATTCAGGATATGCCGTGGTGCTGCCGCCATATTCAACACACCTTGTGCCGCAGAGCTGAGCACGGGAACCGCCGTGTTTGGCCTGTTCGGCGTTATGCCGGGGAGGTCGGCTGCCTTGGTAGCTAAATACCAGTCAGTACTGCCATTGCTTTCCTGACTGTATAGCCCGTATTGGTAAACGCCTAAATCCACCACGCCGCCCGCATTAAGCAAACGGAACTGAGCATCGCCACGATTAATATGCACCAAGGCCAGGCTGTTGGCAGATTGCGGTTCTTTACCGCTGTCCTGAACGGTAATACCAAATTGGCCGGTCGCCTGCTGCGAGACCGTAATAAAATCACCGGCATTGCTGGCAAGCTGGGTAGTCATCGCAAAATTACCCTGACCAGACAGATTCTCTATCTCCAGCCGGTTAAATTGCCCGCCGGCAGAATAGGGCAGCAGGTTGATATCCCCCCCTTGCATCGTCACATTATTGATGCGGGTAACCAGCACCGGTCCCAAGACTTCAGGAGGAGAAACCGGCACCACACTTGCTCCTATCCAGGAAGGGCCAATGTCGACTAAGCCAGCCACATTGAGGTTCTCAATGGTAACATTGGCAGGCAGGGCGGGATTGTTGGTGGTCACATCGCTGGTATAGGTATCGTTATTGGTAATAAACAGTTCCGCACCCGCCGCGATATTAAGATAACCTTTCGACTGGCTATTGAGTCCTAGATTCATATAGCCGCCATTATTTATCTGGCTATCTGTCACGATCCCTGCGGTTTTAACCTCAAGCAACCCGCCCTGATTAACAACAGTACCGGTTGCAAAAGCATCGGTAACCTGTAACCAACCGCCATCACCCACGGTGGTATTATTGGCTGTACCGGCACTGCTCCCGTTGGTGATAGCAATTGCGACTCTCGTCATTATTCCATTATTGGTGGAGCCATAAACCCAGCCATTATTAATGACGCCACCGTTACGTACAATTTGTTCGCCACTATCGACGACTTCATTGTTGACGGTTATTCCCTCTACAATCGGTGTAAAAGCCAATACCTGAGCAGGTAATGTAATCAAAGACAGACTAATTGCTCCGGCCAAAAATGTTTTGTCCATAAAACCTCAAAAAGATTAAACGTAATGTAATGATGTTATGTAACCCGTTGCAAAAAGAGAGGCTCTGTCCTTGGAACAGATTAAATATAATGTTTATCCGTGGTGATATGCCTTGGGAGGAAATACGCTGAGTCTCAAGAGTTATTTACTCCAGATAAAAGAATATTACCTTATATTTTTGCGCGATGAAGGTATCACATTTTCTCTTGGAACTATAATAGGATTAAAGCTGTTTTTTGATAGATGCGGCAAAGAATGAAGTGAGTTCCTATTGTGTGAGACTTTTCTTGATTACGATCAAGAAAAGTCTCAAATAACATCAAAACTATTCTTGTAAATAACACCAGATTTATTGCTGGTAAGGATGGCGGGTATTTAGGCTATTTCTGGATTCACCCATGAAGAACCTGATAACACGCCACCATCAATGGTAATCGCTTGCCCGGTCAAATAGGCCGAGGCAGACGAGCTTAAAAAGAGTACCGCGCCAATCAAATCATCTGGGTTACCTAAACGCCCTTGCGGAATAAAGTTCTGGAACCATTTTGAACGATATTCGTCATCCCACAAGGGGCGCGTAAATTCGGTTTTAATAAAACCAGGTTCAATCGCATTAACTTGAATATTGTCACCCACCCATTCGCGGGCCATCGCCTTGGTTAATTGGCTGACGGCTGCTTTTGATGCGGCATAAACAGAGATCGTATTGAATGCATGTTTCGCGCTAAGTGAGCTGATATTAACGATTTTACCGCCACCCTGTTTCGCCATATAGGGTTGGACGGCTTGTGCCAAAAAGTAGACGCTACGTAAATTAATATCAATGATGGCATCAAAGTCTTCAGCAGTGACATCTTTAATAGGTTTTCTGCGATTGACACCAGCACTGGTGAGCAAAACATCAATCTGCCCCAGTTTGTCATACACGGTATCGACCAACTGTCGGCAAGCCGCGACATCACTCAAATCAGCGGTAATCGATAAGGCGTTGCCTCCTTCAGCTTCAATCGCTTCTTGCACCGGTTTGATACGTGCGATGTCAATATCGTGTAATGCCACGGTCGCACCAGCATTTGCCAGCGCCTTACTCAGCACACTGCCAATCGCTCCGCCAGCCCCAGAAACCAGCACCACTTTGCCCTGTAAAGAAAACAACTTATCAATAATATTACTCATAGATACCTTCAGATAGTGACCTGCTGACGCGACAGCCAGCATTGAGATAAAATGTTAAACGCCGTATCTCCACGAAAAGCTACAATTCAACGGCACGGGTGGGATCAATAATCCATTCACTCCAAGAACCTACATAATGTTTGGCATCCCCCAGACCGGCATGCGCTACAGCCAACAGATTCTGTGCCGCAGTGACCCCAGATCCACAGTAAAATACTGTGCGATCAATCGGCACATCCCCCAATAAGCGGGTGTAATGCTGGCGTAACTCTTGTGGTGAGCGAAATTGCCCATTGCTATCGAGCGTGTTCGCACGGTCAGCCAACCTGGCGCCAAGAATGTGGCCACGAACGGGATCATGATAGACCCCCCCGCCATGGAAACCTTCTTCCGAGCGGGAATCAAACACCGCCCACTCAGGGTTCTGGCGAACGTTATCGACCAGCGTTACGTTCGCGATATAATCAGGGCGCTCTTGCGCAACGAAGGTGGCAAAAGCCGGTGGCGGAATCTCGATGGTGGTTGGGTAACCGGACTTAAGCCATAAAGGCCAGCCGCCATCCAATACCGCCACCGCATCATGTCCCAACCAGCGCAACATCCACCATGTTCGTGATGCAGCCATCAATCCCCCGCTTGCGTCATACACAATAACTTGGGTGTTGGGGCCAATTCCCCACTGAGACAGCGTTTTTGCAAACACATCAATTTGTGGCAGTGGTCGCCGGCCGGTATGCCCTGGAATGACGGTGCCAGATAAATCAGTGGCCAAATTTGCATAGTGAGCGCCGGGGATGTGCCCCACCAAGTACTGACTTTGCCCCCAACTTTCATCATCCAGTGTGAAGCGTGCATCCAAAATGACCCAATCGGTATCATGTAGATGTTCAGCTAATTCTTTGGCAGAAATTATTGTTTTGTATGTCATAAAACCCCCTGGTAAAAATAACGGGTCTGCGTTTATACCGGCAGGCCGGGTAGTGGAATATGTTCCGCAATCAACCCCTGTGTTCTTAAGGTATGCCAAAATGCTGTTGGAATAGGGTGCTGAAAACTCAATGAATTTTGCGTAACTTCAGCGAATCTGGAGGGGCCGTACAGCACACTAGTGACGGCACTGAATCCTAACGGAAATTGCAAGGCGGCCGCCGCGAGTGGCACCGCAAAGTCAGCCGCGACGGCTTGCAGTTTTTTGACTCTATCAGCAACAGAAACCGGTAATTTGCCATAGTCATAACGTGCGCCATCATGGATGCCGGTCGCCAATACACCGGAGTTAAATACGCCGCCAATGACAATGCCGGCCCCTTGTTGTTGCGCCCGCAATAGCTCGTCAGCGTAGATCTCTTGCTCCAGTAAGGTGTAGCGAGACGCTACCAGAAACACATCTAAGGGATAGCGATCCAGAAAGCGGTTAATCATACCCGGCTCATTAATTCCAGCCCCGAACGCGGCAATCTCACCGGCTGCTTTCAACTCTTCCAATGCCCTGAAACCGCCAGACTCCAACTCTTTTAACTTGCCAAGTAACGCTTGCTCATGGGGGAAATAGCCAGTATCTAAGTCATGGATATATAAAATATCGACTTTATTGATCCCCAATCGCTGTAGGCTGTCTTCATACGAGCGCAAGATGCCGTCATAGGTGTAATCATGGACATGGTCAAAGGCCAGGCCACCTTGCCAGGGTGCTGTTTGGAAGGTGTCACGCGAGCGGGGCGCTAACAAGCGTCGGCCTACTTTGGTTGACAGCACATAATCGCCACGATGCTTTCTATACAGAAATCGCCCGGTTCTATGCTCTCCTTGGCCGCGCCCATACCAAGGTGCGGTGTCATATAAGCGGATACCACTATTCCATGCGGTTTCTAGTGTTGCTTGCGCATCCTGTTCAGTAATTTCTTCGAACAATTCGCCGAGTGGGCATGTTCCTACCCCAATGGTCGGTATTTGCAACCCTGATCTTCCCAGCGGCCGTGTATTTTCTAATCCCATCATTTCACCTCGTGATACTTAATCTCTCTCGGGCAGAACTTGCTGCGCAGTGGCCGCTGACAAATAGGCCGCCTCAAGCAAACCATAGGTTAATAAACTGTCCCGCCCCGACGTCTCCGGTTCGCGATTCTGGCGCAAACACTCAATAAAATGGCGTTGCGTATGCACCACGCTGTCCTGAATCTGTTTCCATGGCTCACTCGTCCATGAACGCGCGTCATGTTCGATCTTTTCTTGCCGGGACTCACCCTGGGTATGGAGGGTTAGCACCTGATCGGCGCCAATTAACAAGGTGCCTGCGGTACCTTCAATCTCGACCAATGTTTGTGGGAAGGGGTCTGGATAGCGTTGTGAGGCATAGCTGAAATCGAGCACTGTCGTTGCGCCATTCTCATGTGAGAGCAAGAGGGTGGCAGCATCTTCACCGGCAATACCCACCTTGATTTGCTGCGTGCGGCAAAACACCCCCTGAACCTCGCCAAATAGGAATCTCGCCAGATCCAATAAGTGGATCCCGACGTCCATGATCATGAAACGTTTAACTTTTATCAGATAAGGTTGGTTCGAATAGACATCAATGGCGGTTCGCCAGGAGAGCCGGCCAAAGGTTAATTGGCCCAATTCACCACGGTCGATAATTTTTTTGGCGGCCCTGAATACATTCTGAAAGCGAAAGTCTTCATGGACCATCAGCGGCACATTCGCGGCTTGTGCCATGGCAACCATCCGTCGGCATCCCGCAAGGTCGGGCGCAAACGGTTTTTGCACAATCACCGCGATATGGTGTGACACCGCAGTGCGAACCAAGGCTTCATGGGTTTCCATCGTGGTGGGAAGATCGACAAAATCTAATGTTTGTGCCGCCAACAGCGCATTAGCATCGTCGGTATAATGCGCGATGCCGAATTTCTCTGCCGCTGCTTTGGCTTTCTCAATATCCAGATCACATACCGCGACAATGTCGACATCTTCAATATCTTTCCAACCGGCCAGATGATTTTGGGCAAAAAAGCCACAGCCAATAACGGCCCCTTTCAGTTTTGAAGTCATTTATTTAATGGTCTCTGATAACTGATTCTTGCGACCGCATAGGCATCCAGACTGATGCCCTGACCAATATCCCGTGCCTCACTTGCTTGGCGGAATAGCTGTGGTGATAGTGCGGCCTGCTCACTGTGAGCAACATCCAGGATACGAACCTTTACAAGATCCACATCTGCCACCGTGACATTCACCGGTTCACTGGCAAGATTGGCAATCAACAAGATGTTTTCACGGTTTTCCTGCCAGCCAATAACGGCCAGTTTTTCATTGCTTGATGTCACCTCAAGGCGCGGTTTACCACTGGCGGAAGCCAAATCAGCCACCACATGAAATAACGGATACACGCTACCTTCACTCTGTTCATCCCACCACTGGCGGGCATAGCGCTGTTTAGTTGAAATCACGCCAAACGGCCCGGTCGGTGCCGCCAGAACCAAGCTATCAATGCCATATTTTGCGATTACGGCGGCGTAGCCAACATGCCACGCCGCAGCAAATAGGCCGCGCTGGCGAGGATCATTCGCGGCCAGCCCCACGCGGGCAGAATTCGGATTAACGACCGGCCCCTCGCCATATGGGTTTAACCGCGCGCCAATCCCAATAGGGCCAATGCGATATGGCACATTGCCAGCGATGTGCCGAGCGGAGCGAATGATGTGTGGTAATGACTGCAAGGTTTCTATTACTGAGGCATCATCCGCCGCATGAACGGTGGGTGTTGTCGCATGTGTAATAAAATCAAATGCACCAAGAGAAGGGCGCTTGCGGTTGAATTCAGTAAAGAATGCAGGGCTTCCGCCCCCTACCGGAATACCAGGGAAGGCGTTTTTAGCTTCAGCATAGATAGTGGTATCAGTAGGGGATGGTGGGCGAACCTCACCGGGCTGGAATGAGCGTTCATCCGTTTTAGCGAAAATAGCCACTGATACCGGCGAGATGCCAACATCTTGCAACAGTTTTGCTGCCTGTGCTATCTCCGGTGCCGGGTCATGGCTGGCGGTTAACAGTAATTCAACCGCTACCGGAAACGTTGTGCGGGAAGCCAGTTGGCTTGCGGCGGCGAGATGTTCAATATTGTGTGACGAGGAGGGGTCATAGCGCAGCAAAAAATGTACCGGGCCAATATTGGCCAGTTGTGATGTATAAGCGATAGCCTGTGCACTCTCATCAGCAGACAGCCCCAAGCCAATGGCTGGCATGGATTGTTGGGTTAGCGCGCCAACATCCACGCGGGCAATGGGTGCCGCATCAATGACCGATTTATCTGGTGATCGGTTGGTGTTGTCGCTGATATGAATGATGACTGATTGATGCAACACCTGCTCTGGTAGCAAGCGATAGGGATAAGGCAAACCAATAGGGCGGTTGTATATCTTAAAAGAGGCATCCGACCAATTGCGATGGTCTTCGGCTTCAAAAATATCACCATCAAATCGAGTGACAACGGAGATATTCTCAATCGGCCGATGGGTAATTGCCCGAATATTGAATATAGGTTGCCCAGGGCTGATGGCATCAGGGATGGTTAAATCGGTACTTTCTCCCGTCGCATGTTCGACATGAACGGTGGTACCGGCAAACCCGACCAAGGGATACAGTACAACAAAACCGGTACGATTGGTTTCAAAAGAGGTGTCGGCAGCAATACGGGCGCTTGCTGACAATGTTCCATCGCTACGGCCTGCAAAGTGGATATTGACCCTGAGTTGTTCGCTGCCATTAACGTAATGTGCCTGATAGTTCACTTCAAAGGCATCATCACTCTGATGAATATCCAACCCACTAATCTGCGGTTCTGGCGTTCCCCATCCCGGAGTGCGAACCAAGAAGGTCACCGCCCGTAAAATTTCTACGCCATGCCAGCGAATCCAACGTAAAGATCCATTGTCAAATTCAGCGGATAAAGAGGTTGCTGACAGAGTTTGTTTGGCCGCCTCGATGACAGAGGTGCCGGTAAGGAAAATAGCTCTGCTCATCTTTTTTGCCTCTTGATGAAAATATCAAATGTCACGGCTGCAACAATAATGATGCCGATCAGCAACTGCTGTATGTATGGGGATATATTTAGAATGACCAGTCCGTTTAACAACACACCAATCAGCAGTGTGCCAATTACCGTTCCCCAAATACTGCCGGTTCCGCCATACAAACTGGTGCCACCAATAACTACCGCCGCTATCACATACAATTCATACTGGTTACCCGCCACGGCTTCTGCCGAATTCAGGCGTGCGGTGAGTAAAAAGCCGCCTAGCCCGGCGAATAATCCGGTTAGCGCATAAACACTGGTCACCACGCCTTTCACATTCAGGCCACATAAACGTGCCGCTTCAGGATTCGATCCAATGGCATAAATGGATCGGCCATAGCGGGTAAAGTGCAACGTGAGTGAGGCAATAATCGCGACCAGCGCAAAGACGATGACTGGCACCGGAACCGGGCCAACCATGCCACGCCCCCACCAACCAAAGGCTTCATCAACCCCACTGACCGGGCTGCCATTACTTATCATCAACGTTAGCCCGCGAAATACGGTCAGCCCGCCCAAGGTCACGACAAAGGCGGGTACAGTCAGGCGGGCAATAATCAATCCTTGTAATGCGCCCGCTAGTCCGCCGGTGATAATTGCGGCCAATGCTGCCCATTGCCAGGCAATTTCCCGCCCATCAGAGAACAGCATAAACTGGCCTTCAATACCGCCTTTGGCGACTACCGCGGCGACCATTCCCGATAAAGCGGCAATCGCCCCGACGGATAAATCAATGCCACGGGTCAGAATAATAAATGTCATTCCCACCGCGATAATGCCGTAGATAGAAACTTGCCTGACAATATTAAAAAGATTGATTGATGAGAGAAAACGCGGAGCCAATAACGTAAATAGCGCCATCAGCAACACAAGAAAAATAAGTGGGGCATAACGCGCCAGAAGAGCTTTTTTCTTATTGCTGTTTTGATTTTTAATCAGGATTGTCGAGCTCATAGTCATATCTCTAATCCAATAAATTAATTCACACTTGCGCAATAGGGCGCGTCATTAATTGCATAACGTTTTCTTCATTCGCTTCCTGTGCCGACAACTCCCCGGTCAATTGACCGGCGCGCAGAGTGAGAATACGGTCACTGACGGCAAGGACTTCAGGTAAATCCGAGGAAATCAGAATGATAGCGACACCCTTTGCCGCCATATCACGTAGCAACCGGTGGACATCCGCTTTTGCGGCAATATCGACGCCGCGCGTCGGCTCATCGACAATCAGCAACGCTGGGTGCTGAGCCATCCAACGAGCCAGTACTACCTTTTGCTGATTGCCCCCTGATAAGGTGGCAATATTGGCCCCTAAACTGACGGCGCGCAGGTTTAGCTGTTTTTTAAAATCAAGAAAGGAAATCCGTTCACGTTGACGATCAATGACGTGGCGGGTCGTGCGTAAAGGGGAGTAGATAATCGCGAAATTCTCTTCCACCGTGAGCGACATAAACAAGGCTTGCTGCTTACGGTCTTCCGGCACCAGACCAATACCGGCAGCAATTGCATCACGGGGGGAGGCCGGGTGGTAGGCTTTGCCCTTAATACGTAATGTCCCGCTTCCTATTGGGTCTGCGCCAAATAACAGCCGGGCAATCTCAGTTCTTCCGGCCCCTACCAGCCCGGCAAAACCGACAATTTCACCCGCCCTGACCGTAAAGCTGACATTACGTACGGTGACACGTTCAGCTCCCGTCGCTGCACTCGACAGGTTTTCGACTTCCAGAATATTGCTACCTGTAATATGGCTCGCATTGCGGTCGAACTGTGCTAAATCGCGCCCTACCATCAAACGGACCAGACTCTCAATAGAGATATCTTTGACGTCTCCTTCTCCGACCAGTAGACCATCTCTTAACACGCTGTAGGTTTGGCATAAGGCTTTAATTTCTTCAAGGCGGTGACTGACGTAAATAACAGCCACTCCGCTTTTAGCAATGGTACGTACCACCTGTTGTAATTTATCCACTTCCGTTGGACTTAATGCAGCGGTTGGCTCATCCATAATAATTAATCGGGGTTTGGAGGTTAGCGCCCGTGCAATTTCAACTAACTGCTGTTCAGCAATGCTTAATTCAGCAATCTTGCGTAAGGGATTGATAGTCACGCCAAGTAATGCCAATACGTGGTGCGCATCTTTCACTATGGTGTTCCAACGGACAAAACCAAATCGATTCACCGGTAAATGTCCGGTGAAAATAGTTTCGGCCACCGTTAAATCAGGGAACAGGCTAAATTCCTGATGAATAGTTGTAATACCCGCCTTCCAGGCATCAAGTGGTTTATTAAATGAGGCCGTATGACCTTGCAAAATAATAGTGCCGCCATCAGGTTGGTGCACGCCACTTAATATATTAATTAGTGTTGATTTACCGGCCCCATTTTCGCCTAATAACGCTCTTATTTCCCCCACCTGCAAAGAAAAAGAGACGTTATCAAGCACCGTCTGACCAAAAAATAATTTGGTCAGATTCCTGACACTAATATATTCATCTATTTCCCGATTGATTTCCGGAGAATCGGGTGGCGATGAGAGTGATAACATAGTGGACGACATTATTTTACGAGCCAGATTCGTTCTGCATCATTAAGATTTTTGCTGGTAATTGCGACAGGGCTAACCAAGACATCTGCTGTTGCCGGGCGAGCACCTGTACGGATGTAATCGGTCAGAATTTTTACTGCCTCTCGGCCTTGTTTCCCTGGGTACTGATCGATTGTCGCGGTGAGTACACCGTCTCGTACCGCTTTCAATGCATCAGTTGAACCATCGTAACCAAAGATAGCAATCTTGCCTTTTAAGCCTCGCGCTTCAACCGCTTGGGCGGCCCCTAATGCGCTGTCATCATTAGCTGCAACAATAACTGTTGGGGTCTCAGCCAGGCCAGTTAACAGATTTTCTGTAACAGATAAGCCCTGGTCACGGTTAAAGCGTGCGGTTTGCTCGGCAACAAATTTGTAAAGTTCAGGCTGCTTATCCAACGTGTCATGCACACCCTTATTACGATCGTTTGCTGTTTTGTCGCCCGGAATGCCCTGTAAGTTAATAATAGTGGCTCCTTGAGGGAATAATTTTGCTACGGCTTCCCCTTGGCGCTGTGCACCAATCAAATTATCTGCGGCTACATTGGCAATAACTTCGGGTACCCCATTTACCGGGCGGTCAATAGTGACCACGGAAATACCTTCTTTAATCGCATTACGTAATACGGGAGCCAGAGCGGTTGCATCGGCTGGGGCAATAATAATGCCATCAACCCCTTGAACAATTGCTGCTTCAATATCGGCAATTTGTTTAGGTGCGCTTAATTGGCCATCAGAGCGAATGATTTTTATATTACCTAATTTTTTAGCTTCATCTTCAAGTTGCTCTTGTAGAAAAACAAAATGAGGAAAACTGTATGTTAATGCTGAAACTAAAATCGTCACCGGAGCGTCTTTGCCTTTCGGCGCAGCATTAGCTGACAATGCAAAGGTGCTCAGTGTGATAGCTAATGTTGTTATTAAATAAGTTATTTTGCGCATAAGATAGTACTTCCCCGTTATATAAAATTATCTAATATATAGTTTTTGTAAAAACAACATGAAAAGAGTGGTTAATTACACTTATTGTGAATCTTATTGGTGAAATAATAGGATTTGACTATATCATGAGGATGATTATTTGAAATGGCAGTTCTACAGAATAATTTCGTCTTTAAATATGCGAAAAATAGAATATCAATTTCAGCAAATAATTAGCTAAAGAATATATTGATAATATGACTGTCGAAGAGCGACTACCTTGCACAGGCAGCTAAGATATTAAAATAAGTCAGACCAGCATGTTAAAATTATACCGGTCGGCAACGGAGAATATTGTTTAAAACCGGTATGGGCGGTGGGCAGCCCTGAGTCAGGGAGGGTAACACTGGCGACTTGAAATCCGGTCTGCTGCGGGGCAGATAATCAGCATGCGACTCAATATGCCGATATCTGGTGCAGAGGACATCGTTTAAGAACACGTGGGTTCAGTCAAATAAACCACTGTTTACTGGCTATTGTCGCAGCGCCGCTGGCACCGTTAAATGCTGACGATGAAGCTTGCACGAAGCGCACTACGTCATGGGAAAGCGGGCGGCGCAAATAAGTTCGTATTTGCCGGATCAATGCTTCTAGTGGGAAACCCGGCATATCCATCACCCCTCCGCCGAGCACTATCGCATGGGGATCAAACAGGTTAATGCTGGTGGCAATAGCTTTTGCCGTCCGTTGCATAAACTGCACAATAAATGGCTGCCCAGCGGCATAGAGAAACAGTTCACTTAGCTCAAATTCGCGCGGCGTGCTGTCATACCATCGGCGTAATGCCAAACCGGAGCAGGTGGTTTCCAGACAGCCGTAATTGCCGCATCCACACTGTTTTTCATCATCCCCCATGGGGATATGGCCCAATTCACCTGCCACGCCGTGTGCTCCAGTCCAGGGGGCGCCATTCATCCAGATAGCAAACCCCATGCCGGTACCAAGATAAGCACCGAGGACCAATTGCCGCTCAAGTTGATGTTCATGTACGTCATAGGAGAGTTGCATATTAACATCACGCTCGAATTGAACCGGGCAGTGTAGCGCCGCACTCAGCTTATCGGCCAGCCCCGCCAGGTCAGTCGAGGTTAACGGTAAATTTGGCGTGGAAATAATGCTCTTTTTGTCGTTCTCTACCAGTGCCGGGAACCCCATGACCAGCCCTTGGCAGCATGCATTATAACGTTCAAGATATTGATGCAGTCGGGCGCTTAATCCAGCAACTAACCCCGAGGCAATGACATCAGCGGTACGTAACTTCTCACAATGAAGCATCACACCATCGCGCTTGAGTAAACAAAAGCGGATATGGGTCGCCCCCATATCGACCCCGATCACCACGTCATATTTAGGCATGCTGTAACACCTCACTCTTGGCATGAATGATTTGTTGCGACATCAGCGCCCAGGCTTTATCGATATCAGAGGCATGATTGAACAGCCCAGAAGAGCCAACAATTAGCACATCGGCCCCAGCCTCAATCAGACGTTGGTAAGTTGCCTGATTACAAGAACCATCAATTTCAATTTCATAATTAAGCTGGTTTTTTTCACGCCAGGCTTTCAGTTCAACAATTTTATCTAACATTTCAGGGATAAATGGCTGTCCGGCAAAGCCAGGGTCCACCGTCATGACGGTTATTTTATCTGCTTTATGAATGTAATATTTCATGCTATCGACCGGTGTTTCTGGATTGAGGATCAGGCCGACTTTCATCCCTAAACTGCGGATCTCCTCGATCAAGCGAAATGCTTGCCCGTTGAGGGTTTCTGGGTGCAGCGTGATAAAGTCTGCGCCCGCTTTTGCCAAAGGAGCAATGTAATCCTGTGGGCGCGTCACCATTAAGTGGCAGTCCAGTGGTTTGTTGGCGATACGTTTCACTTGGCTGACGAAAAAGGGGGACAGTGTCAGGTTAGGCACAAAATGGCCATCCATAATGTCGATGTGAAAATAGTCCGCATTTTGGTCAATAAATTCAATTTGCTCTTTAAATTTCAGCAAATCCATACACATCAGGGAGGGAGATATCTTCATTATCGAGTCCTTACTTACTGATAAGTCGGTCGAGGGCGACAGCGGCAATAATCAGGCCGCCCATCACCACCAGTTGGTAATAGGTTTGTACTTGGAGAATATTTAGACCGTTATTGATGGTGCCTATAATCAGGCCACCAATAACCACAGAAAAGATGCGGCCCTTGCCCCCAAAGAAGCTGGTACCACCAATAATGGCACTGGCGATGGCATAGGTTTCAAACCCCATCCCGGCCAGCGGTTCAGCCGCGCCAAGGCGGGCTGTCGAAACCACGCCAGCAAGACCGGCACAAATACCCGAGATGATAAACACGACTAGCATGTGAAATTTCACATCGATGCCGGAATAGAAAGCTGAGTTTTTATTGCCGCCCAAGGCGTAGATATTGCGACCAAGGCGTGTACGGGTGGTCAGAAACCAAAGCACTATGGCGATAAACAGGGCGAATAACACCGGTACCGGAATGCCTAACACACTGGCAGCAAAGAAATTTACAAACTCAAACGAGAAGCCATACACCGAGTTGGCATCAGAAATCACTAAGGTGATACCGCGAAAAATGGCATTGGTGCCAAGAGTGATGATGAAAGGGTGCAGGCCGGTCCAGTTGACCAGACAGCCATTGATGGCCCCCAGCGCGCCACCTACCAGCACACCACCAATCAGTGCTGCGAATATTGGATCGACCCCAGCCAGCATCAATTTTGCGGTAACCATGCCAGACAGCGCCAGAATCGCACCAACAGACAAGTCTATCCCCGCCACTAAAATGGCAAAGAACTCCCCCATCCCAATTAATACGGTGACCGAGCTTTGGACGAATATTTGCGTGATGTTATTGGTAGTAAGGAAATACTCCGACGAAATAGAGCCAAAGATAGCCACAATGATCGCCAGAATGAAAAAAGTGCCGTATTTATCCCAAAAAGCGGCGAAGTTAAACGGCTTTTTCCCAGCCGTATCCGATTTCACTCTTGTGGTAATGCCCATGCCATAATCTCCTCTTCGCTGATGTCATCGCGGTTGGTCAGGATTTGCGTCAATCGTCCTTCACAAAACACCGCAATACGGTCGCAAACGGTAATAATTTCGGGAAGCTCAGAGGAGACCATCAGAATGACTTTCCCCTCATCCGCAAGGGTGCGCATCACTTTATAGATCTCGGCTTTAGCACCCACATCAATGCCTCGGGTGGGTTCATCAAAAATAATCACGTCGGGATGACAGCATAACCATTTAGAAATCAATACTTTTTGCTGATTCCCGCCAGACAGTTCTGTGATGTTTTGCGACACCGAATGGCACTTTAGTGCCAGTAGGCTTCGTTGTTCTTCGGCAATTTCCTGCTCAAGCTGTGGCTTAACCAACCCCATTGCACCTTTGTAACCCCCTTCTTTTAAGCTATGGCTGATAGCCATGTTTTCAGCGATAGAGAAATTGCCGAAAAAACCGTTTTCACGCCGGCTTTCAGTGATATAGCCCATGCCTTTTTTCAGTGCATCCAGCGGGGAGCGGGGGGTGATATTTTTGCCATTCAGCCAGACTTCGCCATGGCTGGTTTTGTCGACACCAAACAGGCAATTCATTAATTCGGTGCGGCCAGAACCCACCAAACCGGCAAACCCGAAGATCTCGCCCCGGTTGACAGCAAATGAAATATCGCGGACTTTTTTCTTATCGCGACTGGTCAGGTTTTTCACCTCAAACACCGTGTCGCGTACTACGTTGCCGGTATTTTCTTTGAAGGCAATAAAGCGGTTTTGTAATTCGCGCCCGACCATCAAGCGCACAATATCGTCGTTAGTGACATCCTGAATCATGCCGCTACACACACTGCTACCATCTTTCATTACTGTATAGCGATCGCAAATACGGCGGATCTCATTCAGTTTATGAGAGATATAAACAATGGCTGTGCCCTCCTTGCGCAACTGATTCATAATTAAGAAGAGATAATCCACCTCTTTATTAGTTAGTGATGAGGTTGGCTCATCCATAATAATAACTTTAGCATCGAGCATTAATGTTTTAGCAATTTCCAACATCTGTTTATGACTGATAGATAAATTAGCCACTTTTTCATCAAGGCTGACTTTTAAACCCACGCGCAATAACATTATTGCTGCCTGGATACGCATTTTTCTCCAGTCTACAATGTTTATACCGCAGACTTTTTTCGTCAGGTGACGGCCAATATAAAGATTTTCTAATACTGTCAATTCATCAATAACACTAAGTTCCTGATAAATGATTCCGATACCTAATTGCGCTGCCTGTTTATGGTCCAGTTTGTCGTAATTAATATCATTAATAGTTATTGAGCCACTCGTTGGAGAGTGAATACCTGACAATACTTTCATTAACGTTGATTTACCTGCGCCATTCTCACCTAATAACGCATGAATTTCATGTGTGAAAACAGTTAAATCAACGGACTTTAAGGCATGAACCGGCCCAAAGGATTTGCCGATCCCCGCCATAGAGATATAAGGCGTGACCATATAATCACCTTAGTTTTTTATTCCTACCGAAATCTACCCTTACCCGACCTAACCCGTAAGAGGAAAACCGAGTGAGTGGCTCTGCTCTTTAATCGGATATTAGCCGGGTGGGTACGGCTATAATGCTATTTGGTGACCAGTACAGAATCCACTAGCGTAAACTGCGGCTGTTTATCCAATGGGATCACTTTCCCCCGTTGAACCGCTTCCACCAGCAGCTTCAACCCGGTAGCACCGATATTCGCTGGGTTTTGTGCAACCGTGGCGGTCATTTGCCCGGCATCTACCATCTTACGTGCTTCGGGTATTCCGTCGGTGCCGACAACCAGAATCTTGCCAACTTTACCTGCATTGGCGACTGCCTGTGCTGCCCCCATCGCCATGGTGTCATTGGCACAATAGATAGCTTTCAGATTGGGGTTGCGCTGCAAAACATTGGTGGCGACATCTAGCGCTTTAATACGATCCCAATCAGCAGGCTGGCTGGCAACTAATTTGATTTGGCTGGCTTGCTTAAATGCTTCCGTTGCTCCCGCACGGCGTGCTTCACCAGAAGCGTTACCCGCTTTACCTTCGATAATAGCGACTTCACCACCGGTAGTGCCTAATTTATCAATAATAAAAGCCGCTCCTTTGGCACCTACCGCATTATTGTCGGTCGTGACAAAGGCCTCGACATTGCCTTTAGCTTTTTTCAGATTATCCATATCAATTTTCTCGTCGAGATTGACCAGATAAATTCCTTTTTGCCAGGCACGAGCCACAGGCATAACCAGGTTAACTGAAGACAGTGGCGCAAAGGCTATACCTTTGTAATTCTTATTACTCAGATCTTCGAATAATTGCAGTTGAGACTGAAAGTCACCTTCAGAGGGGGACGCAAATATATCTACACTGACACCTAATACTTTTGCCTCCTCTTCAATTCCTTTTTTCATATCCACCCCAAAAGGATTAGAGAGCGTTTTTAAAATAACCGCATACTCTGCGGCAGCGAACGCACTGGTGGATAACATCATACCTATGGCTGCACCACTAAAGAGTTTTAGAAGTTTATTCATGGCTCATTTCTCATTGTAGGGAGAGAGTTCCGGCATGTCTTAAAATAGAGACATGCCGGTTTTTTATTACTATTATTTATCTCGCCGGAAAAAGTCGACAATAGCGCCGGTTTTTTCCAGATTAATCGTGGCTCGTTCAATATCTTGTTGTGCTACAGAAACAAAAAATGCATCTAATAATGTGAGTTGTAATATACGCGCTGAGGCGTTTCGCCCTAATAAAGGGGTCTCTGGTGCTGGCGAACAAATAATAAAATCAGCCAGTTTGGCAATAGGGGAGTGATAGCTATGAGTAATACATATAATCTTCGCTCCATTCTTCTTTGCCAATTCTACAGCGGCTTTTAAATCACTGGTGCGCCCGGAATGGGACACTACCAGCACCACATCACCTTCTTTCAGTAATGCAGCGGACATCATCATAATGTGTGCGTCTTGGTAAGCCTGGCAACGCACGCCTATACGCAGTAGTTTATGCGCGATATCGGCACAAATCGAATTCGAGCCACCCACGCCGTATAAATCACGCTGTCTGGCACCATAGAAAAAGCGTGCAGCACGGTGGATTTCATCGACGTTAACGATCGATTGCCCTTCCATAATCGTGCGCAGGGTGATGTTAAATACCTTATTAACCACATCCTCTGGCGCTTCATCAAACGATAACTCAGCCGGTAACACCTGTTCAGACTGCGAGAAGTAATCAATCAACGTACTGCGCAGATTGCGAAAGCCACTAAAACCCAGCAGTTTTGAAACTTTAACAATCATTGCTTCCGACACCATGAGGGTCTCGGCAACATCCTTAATCGCCGGTGCGGCACTCAAGTTCCCAGGTGTAAGAAACCATTCAACAATACGGCTTTCATTTTCCGTCATCCCCTCCTGCTTCATTCGTAGGTAGGGGGCGATACCGATCCCGTTAGGAATACCTTGATCAAACTCTGACTGACTCATCTCGGTCCCATGTCCAAAAATTGAAGACGTCACTATATCACCACAATGTGTTGACGAAATATGCAATCAATTTCACGGAATTTGATAATTTATAAAGTAACTATGGTTTGTATAGTTTCTCATTGGCGGGGTTAAATATTATAAATCAATTTATTATAATTAAAATCAATTGGTTGTGTGTATTGCGTAGAGGTTATTTAACGGGATGTTCTTTATGGTTACTACACAAGTTATTTAAATTCGATGATTATTGTGCGTAAAATGGACACATTGCTGCGGCCATTGTCGGGGTTTTTAACTAAAAGTATCGTTTTAGCTCACATAAAAATGAAATTTGTGAAGTTTGGCTTACTGACGAATGAGAGGTTATTCAATGAAAAGTATTGCTCTGGGTTGCGATCATGTTGGATTTATTCTGAAAGCGGATATTGTTGCTCACTTACAAACGCGTGGCATCAAGGTGATTGACAAAGGTTGGTGGTCTACAGAACGTACGGATTATCCACGTTATGCCAATGAAGTTGCTGAGGCGGTGACGGCTGGGGAAGTTGATGGTGGCGTCTTGATTTGTGGTACGGGCGTAGGCATCTCGATTACGGCAAATAAACATCCCGGTATCCGCGCGGTAGTGTGCAGCGAACCTTATTCGGCACAGCTTTCCCGACAACATAATAATACTAATGTACTGGCTTTTGGCTCTAGGGTCGTAGGGTTGGAACTGGCTAAGATGATTGTGGATGCCTGGCTTGATGCAGAATTTGAAGGGGGGCGACATCAAACACGGGTAGACGCCATAACCGAGGTGGAAACACGATTTAACGCATTGTAATAAGACCGACCACTATTCCTGTCGATATGTAGAAAGGGTTCGTTATCCCCCCATCTTGCGAGGGGGGATAGACTTATTTGCTGATGCGCTCGACATAGCCTTGACCAATGACAAGGCGGCCTATGGGGCAGCCACTTTATAATCAGGGCCATTTGTCTTCTCACTGGTGTTAAAGCATGGCTTATCAACTTAATCTTAATTGGCCCGAATTTTTAGAGAAATACTGGCAAAAACAACCTGTTATATTAAAAAATGCCTTCCCTAACTTCATTGATCCTATTACGCCAGACGAACTGGCGGGTTTGGCGATGGAAGCGGAGGTAGATAGCCGCCTAGTCAGCCATAGTAATGGTCAGTGGCAGGCCAGTAATGGGCCGTTTGAGCATTTTGATAATCTGGGTGAGACCGGATGGTCGTTGTTGGCTCAGGCAGTTAACCACTGGCATGCTCCGTCTGCCGAACTGGTGCGCCCATTTCGCGTGCTGCCGGACTGGCGTTTAGACGATCTGATGATCTCTTTTTCCGTACCGGGTGGGGGTGTTGGACCGCATATCGACCAATACGACGTCTTTATCATTCAGGGGATGGGCAGCCGCCGCTGGCGCGTGGGTGACAAATTACCATTGAAGCAGTTTTGCCCACATCCGGCGCTGCTCCACGTTGAGCCTTTCACACCAATCATTGATGAAGACCTCGAACCGGGTGACATTTTATATATCCCGCCGGGCTTTCCGCACGACGGTTTCACCCATGAGACGGCGCTCAATTACTCTGTCGGATTTCGCGGGCCGAATGGCAGGGATCTGATCAGTAGTTTTGCTGACTATGCGCTGGAGAAAGATCTCGGCGGTGAGCACTACAGTGATCCTGATTTAACCTGCCGGGAACATCCGGGGCGGGTTGAGGAACACGAGCTTGATCGCTTGCGCCAGATGATGGTTGATATGATTAATCAGCCGGAAGATTTTAAGCAGTGGTTCGGCCGCTTTGCTACCACGCCGCGCCATGAGTTGGATATCTCTGCCGCGCAACCACCCTACGAGCAGGATGAAATTGTGGGTGCTTTGATGGATGGTCAGATCTTGACGCGCCTGAGTGGCTTACGTGTTCTGCAAGTTGGCGACAGTTTCTTTATCAACAGTGAACGGCTGGAAACGACCGATGCTAAAGCTGCTGACGCACTGTGTCGTTACACCATGATTGGCAAGAAAGAGCTAGGTGAGGCACTAAATAACCCAGCTTTCATGGCTGAGTTAACCGAATTGATTAATCAGGGTTACTGGTTCTTCGACGAATAAAAATGCAATCAAGAGTGGCTTCCGAATGCGAATATCATGATGAGATTCGGAGGCCGCAGTGATTTTCCCACCTTGTATACAAACCAAACGATTAACCAAGCCGGGGCATTTTTATGGCTATAACCGATCTTTTATTGGCGATTTTTTATAAAGTTAATTTGATTTGAAGGGGAATAAGATAAGAAATAATTTAATGATAATAAAATAAATTACGGATGGCTGAGGGGATGTTTAATACTACAGGGATAAATGTAAAGGCATTAATAAATAGCCCCACTTAATCTAAGTGGGACTTTATGCTATTATTTTGTCTTAGTTTTTGGCTGTCTGATCAGTGGTGGTAGTATTCTGACCCTGGCTGATAGAGTAGGTCCCTTTATAGCTATCACTGTCGCCGATATTTGCCATTGAAACAGTTGGTGCCAGGATTGCTGCGATAAGTGCGATTGCTGCGATGGTAGTTTTCATAATAAATTCTCTTCTATTTGTGTATGTGAAAGCGGGTTGCTTTCGATAGGAATAATGTTACTCCGATCACAGAATTTGAATACTAAAGAGAATTGTTCATCTTGTTCAAAAAAAATGAATGAATAAGGGCGATGGACCCTTTGTTATAATGAGCATAATTTATCACTGCACAGAAACAAGAGGCGCGCGGTTGCGCAACTCGCTAACTATTGATGAGTTTCATCTGCTTTACCGTTGCTCAACAGGGTACTTACGCAGGCATATCAATGAATGAGGAAAGTGGTCTTCTAAAATCTTCAGGATGTGGGGATAACGCCACTGTTCGTAAATGGCGATTACAGATAAACCATATCTCATCGCGGTCATTAGACAATATATAGTAAGCATCTGAGGTTTCTGATGGATTGAATAGACCTAATGCTCGATAGGCAGATGTTTCATTAAAGCCGCTCTGAAGTGGTAGTGGCCTTGGCCCATTGTCCATTTCACTGACTCTTAGATACAGCCCTTGTTCCAGCCACACCATCAGATAACCTCAAATTAAGTAAATTTGCATTAATTATAGTGCACAAATATTTATGATTTATAAGACTCGTCTGTTAATCAAAAAAAGAGGGGCAAGTGAAGTGAGTTTCCCCATTGATTCCCTATCATCCTAGGGGCAGGACAACTCAGCATAGGTCGCTAAATTTTACGGCGACAAGATATTGATAGCCTCATTAGGCCATTCCACTTATACGTGGCAGAATATAAAAAAATAAATACAACTATTTCACCTGAGATGACAAATAGATAAATATGGATCGTTCACGCTTACTAAAGTTCCTGCTGCCTTATCTGTGGCCTAAAAATAACCCTAAGCTTCGCTATTATTTGGTCGCTGCGGTGATATTTATGGTGGTTTCCAAGGTCAGTACCACTCTGGTCCCACTGGCCTATAAGGCAATGGTTGATACATTAAGCAGTGAGAACGCCAAGATGCTGGCTATTCCAATTGGTTTCATTATTGCATACGGCATCGCCAGAATTAGCGCCTCCTTATTTGAGGAACTGCGGAACGTGATGTTTGTACATGTTAGCCAGAATGCGACTCGGTTACTCGGCTTACGTGTATTTAAACAATTGCATGAGCTAAGTTTGCGCTTTCATCTGGACCGACAAACCGGTGGTTTATCACTGTCAATTGAGCGAGGAACTCAAGCCGTTGCTACTGTACTTTCGCGCTTGCTGTTCTCTATCTTCCCAATTTTGTTTGAAATAACACTGGTTTCGTTGATCATGTGGCATCTATTAGATGGCTGGTTTGCTATCGCGATTTTGGTGACGGTTGGGTGCTATATCTTGTTTACGGTTATGGCCGTCAGTTGGCGAACCCGCTTCAGGCGTGAGCTAAATAAAGCCAATGCCGATGCTAACACTAAGTCTATCGACAGCTTGCTCAATTATGAAACAGTGAAATATTTTGGTAATGAAGCGTTTGAAGCGCAGCGTTTCAACACCTCACGGCAACTCTATGAACATGCGGCAATCAAAAATCAATTCAGTTTTACTGCATTGAGCCTTGGGCAGACTGCAATAATCTCAATTGGATTGGTCGTCATGATGGCGATGGCGGCGCAAGGTATCACGCAGGGCAACATGACTATCGGTGATTTCGTATTAGTTAATGCCTATCTGCTTCAGTTATATCAACCACTTAATTTCTTTGGGTTTATCTATTCTGAGATCAGACAAGCACTGATTGATATGGAAAATATGCTCGATCTGCTGATGGTTAAGAAAGAAGTGACTGATAGACCAGATGCATTACCTTTGAAACTGACACAAGGTGAAGTCCGTTTTGAGTCGGTCAGCTTTGGTTATGACCCTCGCAGACCTATTCTGGATAACGTGAGTTTCAGCATCCCTGCAGGTAAAACAGTCGCTGTAGTGGGGGCCTCCGGTGCGGGGAAATCAACGCTTTCACGTTTATTGTTCCGTTTTTATGATGTGACGGGCGGCGCGATTTATATTGATAATCAGGATATTCGGGCGGTTACCCAGTCAAGTTTGCGCGAAGCGATTGGCATTGTACCGCAGGATACCGTGCTGTTTAATGACACATTGCGTTATAACATCGCTTATGGCAGAACGTCTGCAACTTTTGCAGAGATAGAACGCGCGGCAAAACTGGCACATATCCATAAATTTATTACTAGCCTGCCAGATGGGTATGATACGCGGGTAGGGGAACGGGGGTTGAAGCTTTCCGGTGGCGAAAAACAGCGGGTAGCCATTGCGCGCACTATTCTCAAAAACCCCGCAATATTGGTATTCGATGAAGCGACCAGTGCGTTAGATACGCAAACTGAGCGCGAAATTCAGGCTCATCTGCGAGAAGTTAGTCGCGACCATACTACGTTGGTGATTGCCCATCGCCTATCAACAATCATTGATGCGGATGAAATTATTGTATTGGATGCCGGCGCAATTGTAGAGCGAGGTCGCCACGACGCACTATTACTGACCAATGGGCGTTACGCCGCTATGTGGCAAAATCAATATCATGAGGAGGAGCAACTCGTAGTGTAACTCGCCGCCCGTAAGGGTTATTCAAAAGAGTGCATTAAGATGAAGGTGCCCTCGCTTCTTTGGTATCGGTTGATTTGTGGAACCAATTCTCTGAAATGCGCAGTGGCACAATGTATGTCTAAAGCGGCTTGATCTGGCCATTCCTCAACAAAAATAAAATGGCCAGGGTCTTTATGGTTGATACATAAGTCATAGGATATACAAAGTGGTTCACGCTTTGTACTGGCCACTAATTGTTTATACAGCGGCATAACATCGATAATGTGTTCCGGTTTTATAAAATCTTGGGCAATAACTTTTAGCATTTTTTACTTATGTAACCTCGATTCAATGGAGATAAATAACGCGCGGTGCCAGAAAATGTTATGTAGAGATCGCTCTCTGGCAATTGTCTCATTGTTGGATGATGGCTACGCCCCGGTAAAGTAGGTATAAGCGAATACCGCCAGTGCAATGGCTATCATAATCATGGTTGTCTTTCTCATTCCTGCTCCGATTCTGTGGTCTGTTTTTGTTTTGAGGTTAATCCAACAAGATAACGGAAAATAGCTTAAAAGACACTGATGTGCAGTTCAATATGAGAAATGATCCCTGCGAAAAATTGATCTGTGGATGGCATCGCTGTCACCCCAGCGATGCTATTTAAGTATGGTATTACCTGTGCCGCCAAAATAGTGATAGATAGTTTCAATTGAAGTAAACATGCGCATGTCATTTTAGTGATCTTTCTCACGGTATTGGCGTGATGATTTGTGTTAATTATATTTGTGTGGTAGCGAAGTAGGGGGTGTGAAATGTCAGCACTAGAGAAACTGGTTTCTGAATATTGCCATACCAGCCTGGACTTTGTGGCATCCACGGTTGCTTTTATGGAAAGCCAAAAGAAGAACATTGATGTTGATGAAGTTGAGGCCAGCCTTTCGTTGGACGAACGAGACTATTTCCACGAAAGATTAGCGCATTACAGGGGCATATACCGGCCTTTGTAACAGTGCCTCAATGCTAAATAAGCCGCCTAAGGGCGGCTTATTCGATCATGATATGCCATTCTCACCAAGCAAATCGGTGATTACGCTTGGTGGCGAGGATCACACTTGATGCTTTAAAAGGAGCAGTTACCTCACTTCTTACAACCAACGCCATTTCCTCAAGACTTTCATTGGTAATCACTGAAATAAGTGCCAGCCTGTTGGCGGTAACGGCTTGAACCACAGAAAATAGAGATATTTACTGCTCAAAAAACATTCAAGTAAGCTAAGGTTAATACAGGCCATACACTGACTGTGGAGCCTGGTATGTACCATAAAATAGACGGCAGCGAATACCAACGTATCTTCGTGGTTGGAGATATTCATGGCTGCTATAAAAAACTGATGGATGCCTTGGAACGTGTTCAGTTTGAGCGTTCGACTGATTTACTGGTCTCTGTCGGAGACTTGGCTGATCGGGGTTTGCAGAATATTGAATGTTACGAACTGCTTAATAGCCGCTGGTTTCATGCGGTGCGTGGTAATCATGAACAGATGGCAATTGATGTGTTAGCGGGTGGAGAGGTTGACACTTGGATAGCAAATGGTGGGCGATGGTTTTTTTTACTAGATGTAAGTAATAAACATCTGGTAGAACAACTCATTAGGCGGGCAGAACAATTACCTTTAATTATTGAGGTTAACACTGACCAGGCGAAATATGTTGTTGCTCATGCTGATTATCCTTCAGATGAATATGTCTACGGCAAAGCTGTTAGTGAGCAATTAGTGCTCTGGAACCGTAAGCGTCTTAACGCATCGATGAAAGGGGAAAACCACGAAATTGTAGGGGCAGATAAATTTATCTTCGGTCATACACCGCTGGTGAAACCCTCACTATTTAAAAATCAGCTTTATATCGATACCGGTGCGGTATTTGGCAATACGCTAACCGTGATTCAAATCCAGTAGCCGGTCAACCCCACTGCTGCCTTCTTAACGACCTCAAGACGAGGTACAACCAGGCATAATCAAAAGCTCTGGCTGGCCTATTATCACGTTTGGTCGGCCAGCCGATAGCAATTAAAATGAGATAAAGCGGGATGTGTACTTATTGAGTAATAGGATACGCGACAATAATACAGAAGCAGCAAACACTGACAGTAGTAACGTAAATCTCAGCGTGACGTCGGATAAGTTATATGCACTGGCAATGAAATAGAAAATTCCATCATGCAGTATATACACCCCGATCATTGAGGGGCTGATATAGGCCAATGTTTTCTTTATCCATTGGTGTTTAGTGTCAAAGTTATCAAATATGACAAATAAACATAAACTTAGTATTAAAACGTGTAAGTTATCAAGGAAATAACCTGCATTCACTGTTTTATATACATGTATCGACATAAAACTTTCGTAAAAATACATTGAGATTGCTGTTGGCAGCAGCAGCACTTTAGCGATGAGACGCACTCTCGGTAACTTGGTTATTTTCTGGCACATCTTTGAGCAGAGGAACCTACCGGTTATATAATAGAAAACCCAAGTCCATAATCTAAAATATTGTGGGAAATCAATTAAATATGGCCTTTCAGTGAAGGCGCTGATCAGATCGATCGTAATCGAGAAAATAACCAGACACGAAAGGGTTATGATGGCCGTTCTGTTGCTTTTCAAAACCTTCGAGATTATCGGGTTAAGCAGATAAATAATGGCAATGCTGAACAAAAGCCAACTTTGTAGGAAATACCCTCGTTTGAAGCCATCCTCATTGATAAAATAGAAAAGGACGTTCCAAAAGATAATAATCGTTATTATAGATTTTAATTTACTGAGGATATCCTTTTGATCTATCTCATCATTAGAGTCGATATAACCGATGATCATGAAAAATAATGGGGTAGCAATAATCGATAAAAAGTATAGAACACTCATTACTTCGCCGCCTAAAAAACACTGGTCAGTACAGGTTTTACTTGCAGAGTAGAAAGTAACGGCAGAAAAGCAGCTTAACGTTTTTAGGGCATGTAAACCGACGTTTCTCATAAAGTAGTTTGACTTAAAATAAGGTTAAATGAGAGATGCAGCTTCATAGGGTGTATGGTTTGCATCAGAACCTTCCTATTCAGACTACTAATATTTTTACATTTTTGCATACAATCTGAATGCTGTCACGTTTGGCAAACTGAAACAAAAATAAAAAATAAGGAAATATTCCACAGAGAAACAGACGTTTCCTACACCCTCCGGTGTTGACATCCTATATCGCTCTCCTTTCCCCTATGTTCTACTAACAAGTAGGAAAGTATATTGTGTTATCTATTTGATTTATAATGATATTTATTTCATTGCAAACAGATATGAGTTAACCATTCATGGGGTGCTGAAGCGCTAACGGGTGTGGCCAATATGATAAGCTGTATGATAGTCGATAACGATAAATATCAAACACTGGGTATGGTAACTGTCGTAAAAAAAATATTTGCATCGTTAGGTTTTAAAAAAGAGATTAAATTCTATCGAAAAGCATTTTATTCAGCAGATGTGATTTTTATTGGTGTTGATGAATTCAGCTTTTTCGAAGCGCTGAAACGTTTGGATAAGGCTCCTTCTGAAGCCGATGTTTTTTTGATTTGTGATGCCAGACTGAATAGCTTTTTACAAGGTATTCCTAGGTTCAGCAATGTAACCATGATCTTCAGAGAAGATTCGGTTGATACAGTAATCAACAAGATTACCTCTGTATTTAAACGAAAACTGCGCGGACTTAAAGAGAATCTGGTCGAACGTAAAGTTACCAAGGTGTTGGGGCTGGCATCATCAGAGCGGCAATATTTGACGCCAAATGAAAATATTGTGTTGAAACTATTTAATGAAGGTTTTTCAGGCGGCGATATCGCCAGAATTTTGAAGAAAAGTGAGAAGACAGTTAGCGGACAAAAACGTTCTGCTATGAAGAAACTAGGTGCTCGTACTGACGTTGAGTTGATTAAAATGTTTATGTTCAAGTAGTTAATGAAAATAATCTGATTTTTATTATTTCTAGCGTCAACACCAGAGGATATCAAAGGGATGTTCTTGCGTTAGCGGGCAGGGATGCCAGCATCTAACTTTCCGGGTAGACCGGACAGCCCCAAAGGCATTTGGGGCTGCTTGAGGGTGCTGATATCCCCTAGTTTCAAGAAAAATAGAATCAGTATTAAATACTCTTCAATTTAGCAACCGTACTCTCGATATCAACCTCATGTTCAGAAAACGTATAAGTTACATTCTGGAATGTCGTAATTGATAACATTTTCAATGGCACGGTTTTTTCTGAAATATCTTCTTCCTGCGGCCGGATTTTGTTCATCAGTAAATTTACTGAAAGTATAGTATTAGCCTTGTCTACCTCGGCCTGTGCAGGGACTTCTTTAGTAAAAGTATTGAATGACTTGATGCTGGTGAGTTTGATTCTCTCGTTAGCAATGAATATGTATTTACTCTCGATTGCTACTTTTACCGCAAATGCCGACAACCCTTTGGTATTGGTTGTTGGCTCAAAGGTAACCTCGGCCCCTTTTTTGATCATCTCGGGATTAGCAACTTTAATAACGTGAAAATAACGGTTATCTCCGTTCTCATCGGTGATAAAACCAAAGCCTTTATCTTCAAAAAAAGTTGTTATTCTACCGTTCATCATGCGTCTCATATTAGCGTATCCAATGGCTAAGTATAATACAGGTGAATAGCGTTCAGATACAGCCTGTCAGTTCGCTGAGGCGTTTATCAGCGCCATAATGGTGAACTACAAAAGCAAAAAAATGTGGTTTTCTGTGCTAGAAACAGAGCCAAAAAACGGCGTTTTTCACTTTTTCTCTTCTTTTTGTGATCTCGGCTGTGGACAAAAAACGGTTCTATTGCTGTACTGTAGTTGACACACTATTTGTGTCCAACATTCACGTAAAGGTAAGTTTGATGTCTAAGATTAAAGGTAGCGTTAAGTGGTTCAATGAGTCCAAAGGTTTCGGCTTCATTACCCCAGAAGATGGCAGCAAGGACGTTTTCGTTCATTTCTCAGCCATCGCTAGCAATGGTTTCAAAACTCTTGCTGAAGGCCAGCGTGTAGAATTTGAAATCACGAACGGTGCCAAAGGCCCATCTGCTGCTAATGTTATCGCTATCTAAGTAGCCCATATTTGTTAAAACCCGCCTCTATAGGCGGGTTTTTTATGGGTATTACCAATAAGATAAAAAGAGGGCTTTTGTTGAACGACACGACACAACTCGTTGTTTTACAATCAACAAAAGTAGAATTGAGAGAAGTAACACATCAAAGTTAGAACAGATAGGCTTTGAGAAATATCACGGTGATGACCAGGCAAAAAATAACTGTTAGCCACTCAGCCCGTTTTTTTGGTAATCCAAACATAGTGTTATCCAACACATCAGTCACCACCATCGGCTAACTGTTCTCTGGCAAATGATTATCCGGTTCGTAGATTAAGAAAACATTAAGACGATACCACCCGACCCGTGACTTTCTTTATCTTGCACGTTTCCGGGCAATATAATGGACTACCCGGAAAGTTAAACTATTTATAGTTACTCGCTATTATTGCCCCGCGAAGTGATTGACCAATATAAAGGCCAGCATCGTCATCGCAAGTGACCCGGCCAGATTAAGTAAAACAGTCCCCGCCGCCCATGCCAGCTTACCTTCCTGAATGAGATAAACCACTTCCACAGAGAAGGTGGAAAATGTCGTTAGACCACCACAAAAACCTGTCGTAATCAGAAGCTTCCATACGGGATCAATATGTGCAATGCGGGTAAACAGCGCTAATGTCAGACCAATGATAAAAGCACCTATCAGGTTTACCAGCAGTGTTCCCACGGGGACATGGGGTGATAAGCTGTTTAGCTTCATACTGACCAGCCAGCGAGCAACGCTGCCCACGCCACCACCAATAAATACTGCGAGTAATGTATTAAACATAAATACCTTTCATTATGGATACCCATCGTGCGGGGTAGTTGGTCATTATTAATGGGCTTTTCAGAAAGGCTTAGGCGCAATACTACGCACCTTAATGAAAAGGTTACGTAGACATCATCAGCCTTGAAGGGCGGTTATGGAGGAATGTCATCTCCAGAGCTTACGAATCAATAATACACTGACTTTTTACATCATGAAATCTATTGGGAATAGTTTTTAACTGGCCAGCTCAATACGATTACGACCATTATCTTTTGCCTGGTACAGTGCGGAGTCAGCCGCTTTCAACCATTGCTGATAATTAATCATGTCGTGCCTGTAATCAGCAATGCCAGCACTTACTCTAAGTTGCAGCGTGGGGGCTTGCGTAAAGGCTAATTCAGCTAGTTTTTCTTGAATTCGCGTTAATACTTCGCGGGTTTGTTCGGCGGTGGTATTGGGCAAAATAGCACCGAACTCGTCGCCACCATAGCGACCGACAATATCAATGGCCCGCAGCCCTAATAATAACTCCTCAGCAAGAACCGTAATGGCTTCATCGCCGACGGCATGGCCAAAGGTGTCATTTATGGCTTTGAAGTTATCAATATCAAGTAAAATGAGTGTTGCGCCGTGCTGATAGCGCCGGCAACTGTCAAATTGATTATGTAACTGGTGTTCCCAATGTCTGCGGTTATACAAACCAGTTAACCCATCTCTTACACTAATACGTAATAGCTCTTCTTTGTTTTCGGCCAAACGCTTGGCAGTTCGATAGGTTACTAATCCGAGTAGGGAAGGGTAGATAATTATCATCGGCAAACAAGCATAAACCTGAATGGGGGAAGTTTCAGGTTCAAAGGGCAAGTTAAATATCCATGCGGTCAATAAGCTACAGGAGATTTGCAAGGCTAAACCTTTGCAAAAAATGTTCTTACCCCCGGAAGCAATATTATTCATACTCATCATGGATAGAATAACAATGGATGGCAAAGCATTGAACGACATTATTGCCACCCAGACGCCACCCAACGCAGAGTCTATTTTCATGTTGATTATTTCTTGCTCAAACGGTTGTTCAGACCGCAACGCCAGCAAGAATGCAATATGTGGCCATATCAACCCATTAATAGCTAACATCAGCCATAGCCATAATGGGGAATGCTGTGTGTAGAGCACTGAGCCTACACAAAACATACCTACACCTAAGCCAAATGCTCGAGGTAAATAAGTTCTTTTAGCAAAACTTAACCCTGACCGACGGGTGTTTATTCTACTTGAATAAGGCAATTGGCGGCTCCCTCTTTCTTTTTGCTTTGGGGGGATGTTAACGGCAATGTCTCATCCGGAATGAGTCAAAATAAGTGATAATAGACTCTGAGTAATCATAGTTCACTAACGAAATCTGTTACATATTACTGTTGTTTTAATCGGTAATTTATTCGTAAATAGGCCATTATTTAACAATATCCAACGTCATTGGCGTTGTCGCTCGCGAGTGAATCCCACCATTCTGACTCATGTGAGTGATTCAGGGCGTGAGATGTGCTCACATTGGCGCAATATCCAGTAAGAAGGATATATTCATTGTTTAATGAACAGAGCTAATCAAGAAGGTGAGTATGGAAGGTATCAGTATTACCAAATTGTTGGTAGTCGGCATATTGATTGTGTTGTTGTTTGGAACCAGCAAATTGCGCACGTTGGGCGCGGATCTGGGGGCTGCCCTGAAAGGCTTTAAAAAGGCTATGGGTAATGATGATGCACCTGCGGCGACGCCTGTTGCTGAAGCTAAAACGGCCGTTGAAACCAAAACAACACCGCCAATTGAGCATAAGGACTGATTGCCCTCGCTCGATATAACCGGTATTCCGGTGAAAGCGGCAGGATGAAAATTCTTTAACTTAGCTATTATCAGCAAACTTATTATGTCTGATAACAGAAAACGGATCTCCAGTGGAAATCCCTTTTTGCTTGTCTGGCATTTAAGGTGTAACTAAATATTTCATAAAATTGGCCTGAAAGTCTCATCAGGCCAATTTATTTATTTTACTTCCAACCCTTTTGCTTGCAGATCGGCATGATAAGAAGAGCGAACAAACGGGCCACAAGCAGCGTGGGTAAAGCCCATTGCCATAGCTTCTGCTTTCATTTCGTCAAACTCAGCCGGGCTGACGTAGCGCTGTACGGGTAAATGGTGGCGGCTTGGTTGCAAATATTGCCCTAGAGTCAGCATGGTTACTCCATGGCGGCGCAGATCATGCATAACCTCAACGATTTCAGCATTGGTTTCCCCCAAGCCAACCATCAAACCTGATTTAGTCGGAATATCAGGATGAGCCTCTTTAAAGCGCTCAAGTAATTTAAGCGACCACTCATAGTTAGCCCCAGGTCGCACTTGGCGATACACCCGTGGTACGTTTTCCAGATTATGGTTAAACACATCCGGTGGGGTGACAGTCAAAATATCTAACGCGCGATCCATACGGCCACGGAAGTCAGGCACCAATGTTTCAATTTTTATGGTCGGATTTTTGGCTCGAATGGCTGCGATACAATCTGCAAAATGTTGAGCGCCACCATCGCGTAAGTCATCACGGTCAACCGAGGTGATAACCACATAGCGTAATCCCATATCTTTGATTGTTTGAGCCAGCTTTTCTGGCTCATTGGCATCAGGTGTAACCGGACGACCATGGGCAACGTCACAGAATGGGCAGCGGCGGGTACAAATTGCGCCGAGGATCATAAAGGTCGCCGTTCCGTGGTTGAAGCACTCTGACAAGTTAGGGCAGGATGCCTCTTCGCAAACCGAGTGCAGACCGTTTTTACGCATTGCTGCCTTGATACCCTGAATGCGGCTGGAGTCAGCGGGTAGCTTGATTTTCATCCATTCGGGTTTACGTAACAGTTCCTGACGTTCGGTAACCACGGTTTTAATCGGGATTAACGCCATTTTATCTGCGTCGCGGTATTTTACGCCACGTTCCATCTGAATCGGTTTACTCATAATCGTGCAGGTTCCAGTTCTGAATCTCTCAATTTGAGATTTTTCATTAAATTCAACGTGATATGGCTTGCGTTGAAAATTTTTTGAAAATTGTTTAAAAATTATATCATCATTACCCTATCCTATTCAGCCCCCAATTACGTGGGCTATCTTAAAAGAGTCAGGGCATTCACGATTTCAATTGGCTAACTTAGGATACGTCAGATGATAAATAGTCTGCCAGTGACCATGGCTGCTGTTCCGCTTGCGGATAGCCCAATTGGCGGGTAAATTCGCGCACCAAGATTGGCTGGATATCAGCAACAGTTGTCCCTGTTTTTAAGGCACTGACTTGGGTCATTTGCATGCCAGCATAACCGCATGGGTTTATGCGTTGGAACGGCTCCAGGTCCATATCGATATTCAAGGCCAGCCCGTGAAACGAGCAACCTCTACGGATGCGTAATCCCAACGAGCATATTTTCTGCTGGCCGACATAGACACCGGGGGCATCTGGGCGGGCTTGTGAGTCAATAGCAAAATGAGCCAATGTCTGAATCACGGTATTCTCAATCGCTGTAACCAATTGCCGCACGCCAATTTTGGCACGCTTGAGGTCAATCATGACATACATGACTTGCTGGCCGGGGCCATGATAGGTGACCTGACCGCCTCTATCACTTTGGATAACCGGAATATCACCGGGCATCAGCACATGTTCGGCTTTTCCCGCCTGACCTTGAGTGAAAACGTGCTGATGCTCAACCAGCCAGATTTCATCTGGAGTGGCGTCAGTACGGAACTCAGTGAAATTATGCATAGCTTGAGATACGGGGGCATAGGGTTGTAGCCCTAGCTGACGTAAAATGATCTTGTGTTGTTGCAAGCGAGGCATCATCTGGTTACAGAAATGGTGGCGTCAGTATACCAGCCCAGCGATGTGGGGCTACTATTTTGACATTTAAAAAAGCAGGTTTGCGGTTCAACCATGGGGTTAAAAGGCAAAATAAGGCCCAGAGCGTGAATAACCGCTCCGGGCCATAATAAGGCGGGCTTGGTACAAATTAGGTATCTTGCTCGTAGGCAATATGGACTTAACTCGATGGTCCTAACTATATGGTCCTAACTATATGGTCCTAACTATATGGTCTTAACTACAGTACCATTCGCACCAGTTCAAGGTCGGCCAGCTCTTTATACAGGATTTCCACTTGATCAATATGGGTGGCTGTAATGGTGATGGAGACGGAGTGAAAGTTGCCTTTGCTGCTCGGTTTTACCTGCGGGGTATAATCACCCGGAGCATGGCGCTGTACCACTTCTACCACCTGGTTTACCAACTGTGGTTCTGCAATGCCCATTACCTTGTAGGTAAAAGAACAAGGGAACTCAAGCAGTTCGTTCAGTTTAGTTTTCATGTGCGCTCCTGGGGTGTTGACGGACAGATTACTGCCGGATAGGTGCTAGGATAAAGAAAGAATTATCCGACCTTAAAATTATAACTCCCGCCGGGGCGGGAGTTTCAGATTATTTATAATATGGGGATAGTCTGCTGATTTTCAAGCCCGCCAACTAACCGAACCAGCGGTGGAACATCAGTTTGATGTAGTCCACCATGCGACTAAAGAATCCGCCTTCTTTAACTTCATTCATCACCACTAATGGGCGCTGATCGATAGTTTTGCCATCTAACTGGAAGTTAATCATGCCAACAACCTGATTCTTCGCCAGTGGCGCATGAATCTCTGGGGTATTCAGTACATAGCTGGCTTTCAGGTCTTTCATACGGCCACGTGGAATAGTCAGGTAGACGTCTTTATCAACACCCAACTGCACTCGGTCACTGTCGCCGAACCAGACTGGCTCTGACGCAAACTCTTTACCCACTTTCAATGGTGCGACAGTTTCAAAGAAACGGAAGCCCCAGGTCAGTAATTTTTTACTCTCGGTTTCACGGCCTTTATAGGTGTGACCGCCCAGCACGGCTGAGATCAAACGCATTTGACCATCGGTAGCGGAGGCCACCAGATTGTAGCCAGCAGCATCGGTATGACCGGTTTTAATACCATCAACATTCAAACTGGTATCCCACAGTAAACCGTTACGGTTCATCTGACGGATATTGTTGAAGGTGAATTCTTTCTCTTTGTAAATGGCATACTCATCCGGTACATCGCGAATCAGTGCTTGACCAATCAGCGCCATATCGCGCGCAGAGCTGTACTGGCCTTCAGCATCTAAACCGTGAACTGTTTTGAACTGGGTATTTTGCAGGCCCAGTGCTTTAACGTAGTTGTTCATCAGGTTGACGAATGAGTCCTGGCTGCCAGCAACATAATCAGCCATCGCGACACAGGCGTCATTACCGGATTGCAGATTGATACCCCGAGTCAGTTTAGAAACCGGTACACGGTCACCGGGTTTCAAAAACATCAACGAAGAGCCTTTGAATTCTGGATTGCCGGTTGCCCAGGCATCTTTCCCCACGGTAACCATATCTTCTGGCCCGATTTTGCCTGCTTTGATTGCTTGGCCGATAACATAACTGGTCATCATTTTGGTCAAGCTGGCCGGATTACGACGCGCATCAGCATTCATTTCTGCCAATACTTTGCCGGAGTTGTAATCAATCAGCACATACGCTTCTGAGTCGATCTGTGGCACGCCGGGGATCATGGTTTTCAGATTGACGTCATCAGCGTTTGCAGCAGACGCTGTGCTCATAACAATAACAGTGCTGAGCGCCAGGCTCTTGATAATGCGAGAAGTAGTTACATATTTCATGATCAGGACAACAACATCCGTGGGAGTAAGTTAAGAAAGTGCCACACTATACCATACCCTTACTTACTTAACGTTGTAGCGGCGTTAGCGGCACTCACTCATCCGAATCACATGTTCATCGGGATGCATTCATTTGCGGCCTTGCTGCAACGCCAATAAATTTGGCTATACACCTGTGTGGCGTTTATTGGTTTCACCGTAACATCCTGTTTGCACAAGGGGTTACGGTTATTTTTATCTGACAGACCTTAAATTGCTACAAGGTATGTATGTTTTAAGGCGCCGCGACCACAAATGATTGCTGCTGAGCTTCGCTCGATAGGCGCTGTTGCAGTTCTACGGCTTGTTGGCGGCTACTGAATGGCCCAAGTTGGACACGATGCACGCTACCATTGGTGTCTACTTTACCCGGTACCCCAAAACGTTGGCTCAGGCTTTGCTGCCAAGTTTGCGCCCGTTGAGCATCACTCAACGCACCGACCTGAACCACATAACCACCAGAGGTCGCAGCACCTGTTGTTGCTACTGATGAGGTCACGGGACCGGGGTTGGCAACAACCGGTGGTGTCACCGGCCCTGCACCCAGAGTGGATACAGAATCCACGGCAGGTTCTGAGCTTTCCAACACGCCAGCCGGTACCGGGGTCGATGCCCTCAGGAAGCCGCTACTTTGTGGCGCGACCGGTTGAGTGGCATCCGCACCAGACAAATTACTGTTAGCGATAGGGCGCACTGGCGCACTTACTGCGGGCGCATCCTGTTGCACTGGCGTCCCCATCCCGCTGGAGGTCAAGTCCGGGCGGCTTGGTAAGGCATAACTTTGCTTGGCAATGGTGGTACCGACCATACCTGGGCCTGACAGCGAGCCATCAGGTGCGACATTGATAAAATCAATTTTCACTTTGGTATTATTCGAAATATTCAGGCGATCAGCGGCCGCTTTGGATAAATCAATTACTCGCCCAGGGGTATACGGGCCACGGTCATTCACGCGCACCACAATCTGGCGGCCATTACTGACATTGGTGACGCGCACATAACTTGGAATGGGCAAAGTAGGGTGGGCGGCGGTCAATGCATTAGGATCGAACGTTTCGCCAGTGGCGGTTGTATTGCCGTTAGCTTCTTCGCCATACCAAGCGGCAAGACCCACCTGAGTGAAGTTTTGTGGATCTTTAATAATGCTGTAAGACTGGCCATTGGCTTTATAATCCTGATTAAAATTAGGATTAAAGGGTTCATAGCGCGGTTCTGCCCCGCCAATCTCTTCAACCGGGCCGTTGTACGTCTGTTGCACCTGTTGCTGGGGTGCCGGAGGCTGACTGGTACATGCTGATAACAGCACGCCTGCGATGCCTATCCAAAGCCATTCCTTACGCATTGCTCACCTCTATAAATTCTTCGATAACATTTTGCGATGAGTATGTATCGACATCACGATACCAAACCCGGCCATCAGAACTATCAGTGCCGAGCCTCCATAGCTGACCAAAGGCAAAGGTACGCCAACCACAGGTAAAATTCCACTGACCATACCTATGTTAACAAACACATATACAAATAGTATCAGCATTAATCCTCCTACCATCACTCGGCCGAAGGTGGTTTGTGCGTGGGCGGCAATCACCAAACCACGCATAATGAGACAGAGATAAAGCGCTAATAGTACCAGCACGCCAATTAAACCTAGCTCCTCTGCCAGTACGGCAAAGATAAAATCAGTATGGCGTTCCGGTAAAAACTCCAGTTGTGACTGAGTTCCGTGTAGCCAGCCTTTCCCTGATAAGCCACCTGAGCCGATGGCGATTTTTGATTGGATAATATGATAACCGGCGCCGAGCGGATCACTTTCCGGGTCCAGCAGCATCATCACGCGGTCGCGCTGATAGCCGTGCATCAGGAAGAACCACAATATCGGGATAAATGCGGCGACCAATACGGCGGCAATAGCGATTAAACGCCAACTCATACCGGAGAGAAACAAGACGAACAGGCCAGAGGCCGCAATTAGGATCGAGGTACCCAGATCGGGTTGAGCGGCCACCAATAAGGTCGGCATAAAGATTAAAATCAGCGCAATACCGGTATTTTTTAATGAGGGTGGACAGACGTCACGGTTCATAAAGCGTGCTACCATCAGCGGAACCGCAATTTTAGCAATTTCAGAGGGTTGGAAGCGAATAAAACCCAAGTCCAGCCAGCGCTGTGCACCTTTACTGATTTGACCAAAGGCATCAACCAATACCAACAAAATTACGCAAACGAAATAGAGGTAGGGTGCCCAGTTTTCATAGACGCGCGGCGGTATCTGCGCCATAACCAGCATGACAATCAGGCCCATAGCGATTTGACCAACTTTGCGTTCCATCATGCCGATATCTTGCCCGCTGGCGCTCCACATCACAAAGGCGCTATAAGCCAACAGCGCCAGGATGCAAATCAAAAACGGCAGATCGATGTGCATTTTGTACCACAAAGAGCCTTTTTGTTGATTATCAGTCATGAGTTACCTTCGTCCGCTTCAATTAATCTGCTTCAACACCTGGAGGCAGAGGGGCCGCATCCGGTAATTCAGTATTATTATCACCCAACAAAATGTGGTCGAGTATTTGGCGGGTAATAGTCCCCACCGCAGGCCCGGCACCTCCATTTTCTAAAATCATGGCGACAGATACCGTTGGATTTTCGTAAGGCGCAAACGCAACCATCAATTTATGGTCACGTAAGTGTTCCGCCACTTTATGGGCATTATAGGTTTCATAGCTATAAACCTGCGCGGTACCGGATTTTGCCGCTGCTTTATAAGGTGTACCTTCAAAAAACTTACGCCCCGTTCCGTTCGGACGGTTGGCTACACCATACATGCCATCTTTAGCAATTTCCCAATAACCGGAATGTATATCACCAATTTGCGTGCGATCTTCTTGTTGATAGGGGACTAACTCTCCATTAATCCGGGTGCTTTGTAGCAGATGTGGCGTTTTAACCGCGCCATCATTAATCAGCGTCATTAACGCTTTTGCCATCTGGATTGGGGTGGCGGTCCAATACCCTTGGCCGATACCCACCGGAATGGTATCCCCTTGGTACCACGGTTTTTTGTGGCGTTTTTGTTTCCACTCACGGGTCGGCATCAGGCCCGCGCGCTCTTCGGATAGATCGATACCAGTATATTCGCCGTAGCCGAATTTACTCATCCATGAGGACAAACGATCAATCCCCATGTCATAGGAAACCTGATAGAAGAAGGTATCCGCCGACTCTTCCAGCGCCTTGGTGACATTCAACCGACCATGACCCCATTTTTTCCAGTCGCGAAAGCGTTTTTCTGAGCCAGGCAGTTGCCACCAGCCAGGGTCAAACAAGCTGGTATTTTTGGTGATAACCCCGGCACTCAGGGCGGAAACGGCAATATAGGGTTTTACTGTAGACGCAGGGGGGTAGACACCCTGGGTGGCACGGTTAATCAGCGGGCGGTCAGGATCGTTCAACAACCCCTGATAATCTTTGCTGGAGATCCCATCGACAAATAGGTTCGGGTCATAACTTGGGTTCGATACCAAGGCTAAGATAGCGCCGGTGCGTGGGTCCGTGACCACCACTGCGGCGCGGCTGCCACTCAGCAGTTTTTCAATATAGGTTTGCAGATGTAAATCAAGCGTCAGGTAAATATCTTTACCGGCCTGCGGCGGCTGCTCATGTAGCTGGCGGATCACCCGGCCACGGTTATTGACTTCAACTTCTTCATAACCGGTTTTGCCGTGTAATACGGATTCATAATAGCGCTCAATACCCAGTTTGCCGATATCGTGGGTTGCGGCATAGTTAGCCAGAATACCTTCTTTATCCAACCGTTCGACATCTTTATCGTTAATTTTCGATACATAACCGATAACGTGAGTCAGGGCCGAACCATAGGGATAGAAGCGGCGTTGATAGCCTTTGACTTCAATACCGGGGAAGCGGAATTGGTTAACGGCGAAACGGGCGACCTGCACCTCGGTAAGGGGGGTCTTAACGGCAATGGAGGTAAAGCGGCGTGAGCGCTTACGCTCTTTTTCAAAATTAGCGATATCCTCATCCGTCAGATCCACTATCGGGCGTAGTGCATTGAGTGTCGCGGGGAGGTCTTCGATTTTTTCCGGCATCAATTCTAATTGATAAATGGTCCGGTTCATCGCCAACGGGGTGCCGTTGCGATCAAATATCATACCGCGGCTAGGAGCGATAGGGACCAGCTTAATGCGGTTTTCATTGGAACGGGTGCGATAGTCTTCGAAACGCACTATCTGCAAATTGTACAAGTTTACAGTCAATATTCCGCTTAGCAGCAGGATACCGAGGAAAGCCACAAGGGCGCGGCGGACAAACAAGGCTGATTCAGCTGAATAGTCGCGGAAAGGGTTAGGTTCTTTTTTCATCCCGCAGCTACTTCATCTTGTCCAAAACCAACACGTTACTCAAAGCCATCACTTTACTCAGGTTCATCGCCGCTTATTCCCGATGATAAGGGTGATTGGTCGTAATACTCCAGGCGCGATAGAGGCTTTCAGCCACTAAAACACGCACTAAAGGATGGGGTAGCGTAAGCACAGAGAGCGACCAGCTCTGCTCTGCGGCAGCTTTACAGGCTGGGGCTAATCCCTCCGGCCCGCCAATCAGCAGACTGACATCACGGCCGTCCTGCTTCCAGCGTTCTAATTGCTGAGCCAATTGTGGAGTTTCCCAGGGAGTGCCTGGGATATCCAGCGTGACAATGCGGTTATTCTTGCCAACCGCCGCCAGCATCAGTTCGCCTTCTTTTTCCAAAATGCGTTTAATATCCGCATTTTTGCCCCGCTTACCGGCCGGTATTTCTACCAGCTCGAAGGGCATATCTTTGGGAAAGCGGCGCAGGTAATCCATGAAACCTGTCTGCACCCAGTCTGGCATTTTGGTGCCGACAGCCACCAGTTGCAGTTTCACCGCTTAGCTCCAGAGTTTTTCCAGTTCATACAGACGGCGGCTTTCTTCTTGCATGACATGCACAATGATTTCGCCTAAATCCACAACAACCCAGTCAGACACACCCTGGCCTTCTACGCCCAGCGGTATCATGCCTGCCACACGGGATTCCTGCACCAGATTGTCTGCCAGCGCCATAACATGGCGGGTAGAAGTCCCGGTACAGATGATCATGTAATCAGTGATGCTGGACTTACCCTGAACATCCAAAGTGATAATGTCCTGGCCTTTCAAGTCATCGAGCTTGTCGATAACAAATTCTTGGAGCGCTTTACCTTGCAAAGGTTCCCCCTCGGGTGATTTCTGTCCATACCCTTCGTCCTTGAAGTTGCTGGGGTGTTAGCTGCACTTTCTCACCCGAATCACTTACTCATGTAAGCTTATCGGGATTCGTGCGCTGGCTGGCTACCTGCAACGTCAAGTTCTTTGGGTATTAACGTTCTTCCGTATTGTTTGCAGGAGTTCCCACGAACAGTTACCGGTATGAACAGTTAGAATGTAACGGTTTTTCAGCGAATACCTGAAATTTAGCGGCGGAGTATAACATGGGTGAATGCGTCGCGATATAAACCCTCAGTTCCTCAACCGCGATATAAACCTTGTAACTCAATATATCGCTGGACAGCACGCGGCAGCAGGTCATCGCAGCTCTCACCATTATGACGCCGATGACGAATATCGGTAGCTGAAATATTCAATAAAGGTGTATCAGCCAGATAGATTAACCCTTGTGGTTGCAGGTTTAATGCTTGCGGATCCAAGACCCGTCGCTCATCAAGCCATTGTTGTAACTCAGGTGTTTCCAGCGTTTGTGAGTAACCAGGGCGGGCGCAAACCAGCAAATGGCACACATCCAATATCGATTGCCAGCGATGCCATTTATGCAGCGATAATAATGAATCCTGCCCAATGATAAACGCTAACGGCAGTTCAGCACCACGTTCTTTACGCAGTGATTCCAGGGTATCAATGGTGAATGAGGGGGTATCGCGCAATAACTCCCGCGAGTCGACGCTGAACAGCGGGTTACCGGCTACCGCCAGTTCCACCATTTTCAGCCGTTGCTGTGCATTGGCCTCGGGTTGTGGGCGGTGAGGTGGGACATTATTGGGTAATAAAATAATATGTTGCAGACCCACTTGTTGAGCCAATGCTTCAACCGGCGTCAAGTGGCCGTAATGAATGGGGTCAAAGGTACCGCCGAACAGGGCATGTAGGGCGCGAGTCGGGGATTTATTGGGCATCAAAAAAGCTCTCAGGTAATATTTTGCCACACATCAGCATAGATAGCGTTTCTAATTCAGGCCAGATTGACTGACCATAATCCTGTTTCAAGCGAACTTCTATCTGTGCCAGCAAATGAACGGCTTGTTGCAATTGTGGCAGCGAAAGGCGTTGCAGAGCCTGCGTCATCATGGGCCGGCGATTTTGCCACACTTTTAACTGATCAAATAGCGTACGCAGTGGCACCTGATCCATGCGGCGCTTCAACGTTAGCAGCAAGAGCAGTTCTCGCTGTAAGGTGCGCAGCAAAATAACCGGTTCACTCTCTTCCTGCTGCAATTGTTGCAGGATATGCCAGGCGCGTTTGCTCTTCCCAGCTATTAGGGCATCGAGCCAGTGGTAAGGGGTGAAATGCGCGGCATCGTTGACCGCTTGCTCAACTTTAGGCAGCGTCAGTTTACCGTCAGGGTAGAGCAACGATAACCGTTCCAAAGCTTGTGATAGCGCCAGCAGATTGCCTTCGTAGCAGTAACAAAGCAGTTGAATGGCGGGGTCATCGACCTCCAGATTCAGGCTTTTGGCCCGTGTACTGACCCAACGTGGCAGTTGTGCCTGCTCCGGCGTTTGGCAACTGACAAATACGCCATTACTACCGAGTGCTTTAAACCAGGCACTGTTTTCTTGTGCTTTGGTTAGTTTATTTGCGCGCAAAATCAATAAAATATCTGAATGTAACAGGCCCGATAACTTAACCAATTGTTCGTTCATTGGTGCCGTTAAACCACTGTCAGGGAAGCTCAGCGTCAATGTCTGGCGGCTGGCAAATAGACTGAGTGCCTGACAAAGACTAAAGATATTGTCCCACTCGGTATGAGTATCCAGCGCAAAACTGAAATGTTCGGTGAAATCATGCTCTATTGCTACCCGACGAATGTGGTCCTGACTTTCTTGTAACAGCAATGGCTCATTGCCGCATAACAGATAGCAAGCGCGCAGCCCCTCATGGAGCTGCGCGACAAGTTGTTCAGGATAGACTCGGATCATTGGGCCGGGGTACTGACTGCGGGTTTGCCAATATTGATTTCTTTAGTTTCTGCCATCTTGGCGGCGCCTGTTGCTGTATTATTGCCAACCGGCTTGTCACCATTTTCTTGCGCATTTTTGACTTCTGCAGCATGTACGGTCAGAAGCTGACGTACTAACTGCTGAGCGGCTTGTTCACGCATTTCCTGACGGAGAACCTGAGCTTCAGCATCTTTGGCGAGCGCTGTTAACGGGTTATCGAAGAATGTGCGGAAGATATTAACCCGTAATGGGTAAATATCATGGCCCGGTATCAATACCTGCGCCTGCACATGCAACACTAACTGATACTCCGCCGTTACCCCGTTGCGGAAGATTGACACGGTATCCTGATTTTCTGATGAACCAAGGATCCGCAAGGCGGGTAAGTCTTTACGCATCGGGTCATCAACAATGGTGACATTGCTTAAACGCAACTGTTGACGTACAGCTCGGGTTAACGGGCCATAAGGGTCACTACTTTCCAGCAACAGTTTTTGCAGTTCAGGTGGCACCTGAGTGGTGCCTCGCAGATTAAAGCCACAGCCAGCGGTGACCAGCACCGCTAACCCCAGCAACAATGTCAGAATACGATGTCGCACAACTCCTCCTTGTCTTAACCTACAACCAGGTTAAGCAGTTTGCCAGGGACGTAGATTACTTTACGCACAGTAACCCCATCCAGGTATTTAGCCACCAGGTGCTCTTGACCAGCGCGTTCGCGAACTTGCTGTTCAGTGGCATCGGCAGGCACAGTAATTCTGCCACGCACTTTACCATTAACCTGTACGACTACTAATTTAGAGTCTTCGACCATCGCCTGTTCATCAGCAATTGGCCATGGTGCGGTATCGATATCACCTTCACCACCCAGAGCTTGCCACAAACTGAAGCAAACGTGCGGGGTGAATGGATAAAGCATACGTACCACTGCCAGTAATGCTTCTTGCAGCAGAGCACGATCTTGCTCAGTTTCCTGAGGTGCACGGCCCAGCTTGTTCATCAACTCCATCACCGCAGCGATGGCGGTGTTGAAGGTTTGACGGCGGCCCACGTCATCAGTGACTTTGGCAATCGTTTTGTGCAGATCACGACGCAGTGATTTTTGCTCTTCCGTCAGGCTGGCAATATCCAGCGGCGCAGTTGCACCTTTGGCAGTGCTTTCAAACACCAGACGCCAGACACGTTTTAAGAAGCGGTTAGCCCCTTCAACGCCAGACTCCTGCCATTCCAACGTCATTTCTGCCGGCGATGCAAACATCATAAACAGGCGCACAGTATCGGCACCGTATTTTTCTACCATAACTTGCGGGTCGATACCGTTGTTTTTCGATTTCGACATTTTGCTCATACCGGCATACACCAGTTCATGGCCTTGCGCGTCGGTCGCTTTAACAATCCGCCCTTTCTCATCACGCTCGACAATAGCATCAGCCGGTGAAACCCAGATACGTTCACCGCTGGTACCGGTGTAGTAGAAGGCGTCAGCCAATACCATGCCTTGGCACAACAGACGTTTGGCTGGTTCGTCGGAGTTCACCAGACCGGCATCACGCAGTAGTTTGTGGAAGAAACGGAAGTACATCAGGTGCATGATGGCGTGTTCAATACCGCCTACATACTGATCAACGGGCAGCCAGTAGTTGGCGGCGGCAGGGTCCAGCATGCCCTCGTCAAATTGTGGGCAGGTGTAGCGTGCGTAATACCAAGATGATTCCATAAAGGTATCGAAAGTATCAGTTTCACGCAGGCCCGGCATCCCGTTAACGGTGGTTTTCGCCCACTCAGGATTAGCCTTGATCGGGCTGGTAATACCGTCCATTACAACATCTTCTGGCAGGATAACCGGCAGTTGGTCTTCTGGTGTTGGCACGACGGTGCCATCTTCCAATGTCACCATTGGGATAGGCGCACCCCAATAACGCTGACGTGATACACCCCAATCGCGCAGGCGATAATTCACTTTACGCTGGCCAACACCGAGAGCCACCAGTTTGTCAGCAATGGCATTAAAGCCCGCTTCATAATCCAGACCGTCGAACTCGCCGGAGTTGAACAGGGTGCCTTTTTCGGTCATGGCTTCCTGACTCAAATCAGGCTCGCTACCGTCAGCGGCTAAAATAACTGGCTTGATTGGCAGGTGGTATTTGGTGGCAAATTCCCAGTCACGGGCATCGTGGCCTGGAACCGCCATTACCGCGCCGGTACCGTAATCCATCAAGACAAAGTTAGCGGCCCAGATAGCCAGCTTCTCACCTGTCAGTGGATGGATGGCGTATAGGCCGGTCGCCATGCCTTTTTTCTCCATCGTTGCCATTTCAGCTTCGGCAACTTTGGTATTGCGACATTCAGCCACAAAATCAGCTAGCGCCGGGTTGGTGGCAGCTGCTTGCAGTGACAATGGGTGACCGGCAGCAACCGCCACATAGGTCACACCCATAAAGGTGTCTGGGCGGGTGGTATAAACTGACAGTTTTTCTTCGCTATCTTGCACGTCGAAAACGATATCAACCCCTTCGGAGCGGCCAATCCAGTTGCGTTGCATGGTTTTCACCTGCTCTGGCCAGCTTTCCAGCGTGTCGAGATCATTAAGCAACTGATCAGCGTAATCGGTGATTTTAATAAACCACTGCGGGATCTCTTTGCGTTCAACCTTGGTATCACAACGCCAACAGCAGCCGTCGATTACCTGTTCGTTGGCTAACACGGTCATATCTTGTGGACACCAGTTAACCGCAGAGGTCTTTTTGTAGACCATGCCTTTTTCATACAACTTGGTGAAGAACCACTGTTCCCAACGGTAATAGTCAGGTTTACAGGTGGCAATCTCGCGATCCCAATCGTAACCGAAGCCCAGTAGTTTCAACTGGTTCTTCATATATTCGATGTTGTCGTAAGTCCATGGGGCCGGTGCGGTGTTATTTTTAACTGCTGCACCTTCTGCCGGCAGGCCAAACGCATCCCAGCCAATCGGCTGTAGGACGTTCTTGCCCAGCATACGTTGGTAGCGTGAGATAACATCACCAATGGTGTAGTTACGAACGTGCCCCATATGTAGGCGTCCTGAAGGGTATGGCAGCATAGATAGGCAGTAATATTTTTCTTTGCTGGTATCTTCAGTGACTTTAAATGTTTGCTTCTCTTGCCAGTGAAGCTGTACTTGCGTTTCGATATCTTCTGGGCGGTATTGCTCTTGCATGGCGGCCAGTGGTCCTATAGTGAAAAACAGCTACGCCTGTAGCATCATCTGTTTCATATCATAAAGAGAGATCCGCATAGCATAGCTGATAAGCGGCAGGCGCAACAACACTCAGCATCCCGCAGAACGGTTTTTCTGCGCGGTGAATGGCAGAAATCATCAAAGTGGGGGAGTAACAACCTTATGATGACGTGACTTCAGTCATTTACGGCTAAAATAATAAACGTTAGCTTTAATATCAGAGTAAGTACCAGCAGACAACAGCAGCGGGGCAACCCTAAGCAGGCGAGAGATTGGCTCTATCACTATTTTCTTTGTAACAACCTTTGCTGTATCACAATCGCGGATCGAGGAGACAGTATGAACAAGGTAGCTCAATATTATCGTGAGTTGGTGGCATCACTGACAGAACGCTTGAAAAATGGTGAACGTGATATCGATAAGCTGGTGGAAAGCGCCGAGCAGCGGTTAGACGCAGTAGAAGAGTTGAGCCGGAGTGAGGTTGAGCAAATCATTCAGGCGGTGCGCCGCGATCTGGAGGAGTTTGCCCGTAGTTATGAAGAGAGTAAGGACGAATTCACTGATAGTGTATTTATGCGGGTGATTAAAGAGAGCCTGTGGCAGGAGCTGGCGGATATCACTGATAAAACACAGCTAGAGTGGCGTGAAGTGTTTAAAGATGTCAGCCACCATGGAGTGTATCACAGTGGTGAGGTGGTTGGATTAGGGAATCTGGTGTGTGAAAAGTGCCATCATCGCCTGGCTTTCTATACCCCTGAAGTGTTGCCGCTCTGCCCTAAGTGTGGGCATGACCAATTTAACCGCCGGCCATTCCAGCCCTAACATTAATTTGGGCTAAAAAGAGACACTCCGCAGTGGCGGAGTGTCATTCGATTATTCGCTGTAGCGGGCAACCCGTTCAACCAGCAAATCAATAAATCCTTTCCTGTCGATACCCATCAACACTTCTGCATTAGGCACATTATCTGTGAGCTGGTAATAATCGACCACCGTCATGCCTTGGGTGTATTCACCACGCGTTTCGATGCCGACCCAGCGTTCAATGCTAGTGAATAACTCGGGGGCCAATAACCAGGCAATGGTGCAAGGGTCATGTAGCGGGGCACCTTGAAAACCCCAGCGTTCCTGGCGGTGATACAGCATGAAGAAGTCCAGTAAGCCTGCTACCACGTCGGCGACCGGATTATTCAACTGACGAATGCGATCGATATCTTCATCCATTACTTGTGCCTGATGGGTCACATCCAACCCGGCCATAGTAAGCGGAATACCTGATTTAAATACCCGATCAGCGGCCTCAGGGTCGACAAAAATATTAAATTCAGCAGCGGCGGTCCAGTTTCCTAGCATCACGGCCCCCCCCATGATGACTATACGCTCTATTTTGGCCGTCAGAGCGCCATGACCGGCCAGCAGCAAGGCAATGTTAGTCAATGGGCCTGTAGCCACAAGGGTCACCGGATGAGGGCTGGCACGCAATATTCTCGCCATTAGCTCCACCGCATTGTCAGTTTGCGGGGCAAAATCTGGATCCGGTAATGAGGGGCCATCTAACCCGCTTTCACCGTGAACATTGTCGGCAATAATCAATTCGCGCAGTAATGGTTTGAGTGCGCCGCCTGCCACCGGGATATCCTGACGCTTGAGCAGTGTCAGAATGCGCAGGGCATTACGCAAAGTTTTGTCGGGAGTTTGGTTACCGGCACAAGTGGTAACCGCTGCTACGTTGAGTTCGGGGGAGGCCAACGCCAGAATCAATGCAATAGCATCGTCATGGCCGGGATCGCAATCAATGATAATAGAGCGGGGCATCACTTTTCCTCTTGTTAGTCACAGTGTTAATCAGAGGATGCGCACAAAAAAACGGATAAGCAATCACGCAGGGCGTAAAAAGAGAACAGACGCAAATTTCCTCCCCTACGGGCGCAGGGGAGGTGGTGTGATTAATGCAGGATTTTTGCCAGGAAATCTTTGGCGCGATCTGATTTAGGATTATTAAAGAAATCATCTTTGTTGCTGTCTTCGACGATTTTCCCTTCATCCATAAAAATAACGCGGTTAGCCACTTTGCGGGCGAAGCCCATTTCGTGGGTAACTACCATCATGGTCATCCCTTCCAATGCCAGTTTGACCATCACATCCAACACTTCGTTGATCATTTCCGGGTCAAGTGCGGAGGTGGGTTCATCAAACAGCATGGCAATGGGGTCCATGCAGAGTGCGCGGGCAATTGCCACGCGCTGCTGCTGGCCACCCGATAACTGAGAAGGAAATTTATCTGCATGGGTAGAAAGGCCCACGCGATCTAACAGTTTCAACCCCTTTTCACGTGCTTCTGCTTTATCACGTTTGAGTACTTTGATTTGCGCCAGCGTCAGATTTTCAATGATAGACAGGTGTGGGAACAGCTCGAAATGTTGGAACACCATGCCCACTTTGGAACGCAGTTGGGCCAGATTAGTGCCTTTATCATTCACACCAATACCATTAACTGTAATGCTGCCTTTTTGAATAGGTTCCAGCCCATTAACAGTTTTGATTAAGGTTGATTTGCCTGAGCCTGAAGGACCACAGACCACCACAACCTCACCTTTTTTAACTTCGGTGGTGCAGTCAGCCAGCACCTGAAAGTGGCCGTACCACTTAGAAACATTTTTCAGGGAAATCATCAAACAGTCCTTTTCTTCAAATAGTTAACCAGCATCGACGCGGCAATACTGATAACGAAATAAACCAAACCGGCAAACAGCACCATTTCGACCTGAGTACCGTCCCGTTCGCCAATGGTGGTGGCGGTGCGGAAGAAATCGGCCAGGCTAAGGACATACACCAGTGAAGTATCCTGAAATAACACTATCCCCTGAGTTAACAGCAGCGGCACCATTGCGCGGAAAGCCTGGGGCAGGATAACCAGCCGCATTGACTGCCCATGGGTCATGCCCAATGCCAGCGCAGCAGAGGATTGCCCACGGGAAATACTCATGATCCCGGCGCGGATAATTTCTGAGTAATAGGCCGCTTCAAACAGCGAAAAGGCTACCATGGCTGAGATTAACCGAATATCAGTTTTTGGTGATAAGCCCAGCACATTTTGTAATAAGCTCGGGACAACCAAATAAAACCACAGCAGCACCATCACCAACGGAATAGAGCGGAACACGTTGACATAGGCAGTTGCAAACCAACTGATGGCTTTAATCGGCGACAAGCGCATGACTGCCAGAACCGTCCCCCAGATAATGCCAAATACGATAGCGGTAATGGTTATCTTGGCGGTGACCACTAACCCTTGCAGCAGATAGGGCATGCTGGGGGCGATAGAACTCCAATCAAATTCGTACATTATTTACTCCCCAGATTGCCGGGTAACTGCACTTTCTTTTCAACTAATCGCATCAACAGCATGATCACGGCGTTGATCAGTACATAACCAAGAGTGATGGCGGTGAAGGACTCATAGGCGTGAGCTGAATAATCCAGCAATTTACCTGCTTGAGCGGCCATATCGACCAATCCGATTGTTGAAGCAATGGCGGAGTTTTTTACCAGGTTGAGCATTTCTGAGGTCATCGGGGGAATGATCACCCGATAAGCATTGGGCAGTAACACATAGCGATAGGTTTGTGGCAGGGTCAACCCCATAGCCAAACCCGCTGCTTTCTGGCCTCGAGGCAGTGACTGAATCCCGGCACGGACTTGTTCACAAACACGTGCTGCGGTAAATAAGCCAAGGCAAAGCATCGATGAAAGAAAGAACTGTATGTTCGGGTCAAGTTCACTTTTAAACCACATGCCAATATCAACTGGCAACAGTTCAGGTACCACCAGATACCAGGTAAAGAATTGCACAATCAAGGGTACGTTACGAAACAGCTCAACGTAGCAGGTCCCAATCCCTGACAGGATTCGATTGGGCACGGTTCTTAAAATACCAAACAGTGAACCGACAAAGAACGCGATCACCCAGGCGCACAGTGACAAAGCGACGGTGACTTGAAAGCCGGACCAGATCCAGCCGAGGTAGGTGGTATTGCCGAAGGGGGCAGGTTGCAAGAAGATGCCCCAGTTCCAGTCTATTGACATAACAAACTCCCTTAAAAGGATGGATAAGCCACCCTGATGACTGATGATTTAATGCGTAGCGACCTTGAGGACTCACAAAAAAATGCGGAGTGGGGAACGGCCACCCCGCATCCTGTCTTTACCCTGCATCTTTCAAATTGCAGATGTGTTGGCTGCCCTCGTTCACCTGAATCACTTATTTGTATAAGCTCATCAGGATTATGAACCTCATCAGAGGCTCACCCTACGGGCCAGCACAAGCGCTGTTCAAAATGGTTTACAACCAATTTGTCTCTTGCTTGCCGTCTTCCTGCACTCTGAAATCTATTGGGTATCTCCTATCGGCCCATCATCAATCGAATCGGGCAGGTAACCACCCGCCCTGATTTATTATTGTTAGTTCAATGCTTTATCGTTAGGTGCTTTGAACAGCGCCTTCATTTCATCAGACAGTGAGAAATTCAGGTTAAGATTTTTAGGTGGAATTGGGTTTTTGAACCAGCGATCGAATGATTTTTCAGCTACACCAGAAGTTTGTGCACTGGCAATGGTTTCATCCAATAAGGCTTTAAAGGCCGGATCATTTTTGCGCAACATACAGCCGTAAGCTTCCTGAGACTGCGGAGTACCGACGATATCCCATTGGTCTGGTTTCTTGGCTTTGGCTCGCTCACCGGCTAGCAGAGCATCATCCATCATAAAGGCCACTGCGCGGCCACTTTCCAAGGTGCGGAAAGAGTCACCGTGGTCTTTGGCGCTGATGATGCGCATATCCATTTTGTCTTTTTCATTTAGCTTATTCAGCAGGACTTCAGATGTCGTACCTGAAGTTACAACCACTGCTTTACCGGCCAAATCTTTGAAATCTTTAACTTCAGACCCTTTTTTGGTCAGTAAACGGGTACCGACTACAAAAATGGTATTACTGAACGCCGCTTGTTGCTGACGCTCCAGATTATTGGTGGTGGAACCACACTCAAAGTCAAAGGTGCCGTTTTGCAGTAGTGGAATACGATTCTGTGAGGTGATTGGGATCAGTTTGACCTGTAAGTCTGGAGCATTAAGTTTTTTCTTAACTGCATCAATGATCAGATTAGAATAATCTTGTGCGTAACCAACAACTTTCTGCTGATTATCGTAATAAGAGAAGGGAACGGAAGATTCACGGTGACCCACTACGATAACGCCGCTGTCTTTAATCTTTTTCAGAGTATCAGCCTGGGCTTCAGCTTTCGCTGCGGGTTGTGCTGCCGCTTCTTCTGCTTGGGCTACGCCACTTGCCATCCCAGCTAACAGTAGCGCTAACGCCAATTTACGCATATGCATGGTCCAACTCCTTTGCTGTTGTTTTATTACTTGATGTTGTGATGCTAAAAATACGTTGTTGCTAAATCTCGTCAGGCGAGAAATCGTTTTGTTTCGTTTCAGCGGTACAACCACCGATGTTTTGTTGGCCAGTACGTGGTTTTCGCTGTTACTTGTATCAGATTATCTTTAAAAAATAGCCAAATGTTATGCGAATGATGAATAAATGTTTGTTTTTTGGGACGCAAATCGCACCAAATAGAGGCAATAAAACAGCAATGCACTTCTATGGTGCGGGATATGCCCTATAAACGAGCGTGTAAATAATCCTGATCCCGCATTTGAAACGCTGTGTTCCCTACTTGTTGCGGTAATCCCCGACAACGGCTAAAAGATTGGCGGGCATTGGCAGAGAGTTAACACATAATGGTTAGAAACAATGCAAGGTCTGTGCCAGTCGCGGCGAAGAGATGAGGATAATAGCTCTACAATTGAGAGCTATAGAATACCCACGGGGAGTTGTGGGTATTAATCAGCCGCCAAACAGCGGCTTTACTGCCAGTTAGCCTAATTGCTGGTTGTTGATAGCCACATGGGCCTTAAACACATCCAATGCTGTCGGAATGGTCTCTTTTGCGGCGTGTTTTTCTGGGCTCCACAGCTTGGCAAAGGTAATCGCGCGGCCACAATGAATAAACACTTCATCAACCTCGATCACTAACACACTGCGGGCGGGGTGGCCATTTTGGCTAAAGCGCTCACACAGTTCAGGATCGACCGAAATCTTAGCCCGGCCATTCACCCGAAAACCTTCGTCCCAGTTGGGGATCAGGAACAAGATACCGATAGCGGGGTTATGCAGCAGGTTGCGGATACCATCCAGGCGGTTGTTCCCCGGGCGGTCTGGTAGCATCAGGGTTTTACTGTCCTGTACATGGATAAAACCCGGTTCCCCACCTTTGGGTGAGCAGTCGATACCATTGGCGCCGAGGGTACCCAGTACGGCGAAGGGGGCTGCCGCGATGAGTTTTTTAGCATAATCATCAATGTGATCTATCTGTTTCTTCAACACGGTTTCAAAGGGGGCGGCGTAGTGCTCGCTGAGTTGTGCTTCGCTGGTGAGGATAAATTCAGGCTTCAGTGACATAAGGCTCTCAAGATTAACGGGCATGCAGATAACATGCCCACATATTATGTTATTTGTTATCAGAACGACTACGGATCGCGCGGTACAGCGTGAGGGCGCCAAGCACCAGCGTGATAATCCACATCGGCCATGAACCCAAACGGGCATAGGGGGTGACGCCCGTTGTTGGTGTAACTTTGGCCTCTAACACCTGTTGGGTAAATTGCGGGATCTGGGCGAGCACTTCACCGCTCGGGCCAACCACCGCAGTGATACCGTTATTGGTACTGCGCAGCAGAGGGCGACCCAATTCAAGCGCGCGCATCCGTGCCATCTGGAAATGTTGCCATGGTCCAATTGAGTGGCCGAACCAGGCATCATTCGAGACGGTCAGAAGGAAATTGGTATCAGGATTGAAATTATCCCGTACCTGCTGGCCTAACACGATTTCATAACAAATAGCCGCAGTCAGGTTATATCCTGCCACCTTGAGCGATGGTTGCACATAACTGCCACGGCTGAACGTTGACATCGGTAGGTCAAACAGCGGTGCCAGCGGACGCAGTAAGGATTCTAGCGGCACAAATTCACCAAATGGGACCAGATGGTGTTTGCTGTAACGGTTTCGGCTCGGATATTGATACGGTTCTTTATCGCCTAAGACGATGACGCTATTAAAGAAATGATACCCCTGACCTTCAGGCCGACGCTGGGCATCGACAATCCCCGTGATCAAGCTGCTATGATTGGCTCGCATCAGATCATCAACCATTGTCAGGAAGCCGGTTTGATCGGTTTCAATATCAGGAATGGCAGATTCCGGCCAGATGATGATCGGCGCTTTGCCCATAAACGGGCGAGTTTCATCCAGATAGACTTGCAGGGTCGAAAGCAGGACTTTAGGGTCCCACTTCATGGACTGAGCAATGTTACCTTGCACCATGGCGATATTGACAGCGCGCTCCGGCTCTGGCGTGAACCAATGCACTTGGCGCAGTGGCCATGGTAACAATAACAGTGCCATCGCCACTATTGCCGCAGTCACCCGGCGCTGATAGCAGGCGTAGACCAGTAATCCACTGATTGCCATCAGTACAAAGGTGATGCCATCAACCCCGAGTATTGGGGCAATCCCACGCAGCGGGCCATTAATCTGGCTGTAGCCAAATTGCAGCCACGGGAAGCCGGTCAACACCCAGCCGCGCAAGAATTCCGTCAGTTGCCATACAACCGGGGCGGCAATCGCTAGCCGCCACCATGTCGCTTTTGGGCTGAGACGCGCTAACACACCGGCAAATAGCAGGGTGTAGAGCGATAGGTAGGCCGCCAGTAGTACCACCAGGAAAATATTGATTGCCGTTGGCATTCCGCCGAACTCGGAAATACTGACATAGACCCAGTTAATACCGCTACCGAATAGCCCCATTCCCCAACAAAAGCCAATAAAGGCGGACTGCCGGGTATTACGGTTCAGGGTTAGGCTGAGTAAGCCAAACAGTGAAACAATGGCTGCGGGCCAGTAATCAAACGGTGAATAGGCCAGCGTACCGCAGGCACCAAAAAATAGCGCCAGTAGGGCGCGAACCCACTGGCGTTGAAGATATGAAGCAATAGGCATCAAGGATTTATTCTTCCAGTTTGGGTTGCGGAGCATCATCCGGGATTTTTACATGAACCTGAATGATACGTCGGCTATCCGCCATGGCAACTTTAAATAAGTAACCTTCAATTTCAATGGTTTCACCCCGGGCAGGTAAATGGCCAAATGCCTGCATTACCAAGCCACCAATGGTGTCAACCTCATCGTCGCTGAAATGGGTATTGAACACTTCATTGAAATCTTCAATTTGCGTCAGCGCACGAATGGTATAGGTATGCTTGCTGAGTTGACGCACATCTCTGTCTTCTTCATCGTCATACTCATCTTCTATTTCGCCAACGATCAGCTCAAGAATATCTTCAATGGTCACCAGCCCTGACACGCCACCAAACTCATCAATGACAATAGCCATATGGTAGCGCTGGGAACGGAACTCCTTCAGCATCCGATCGACACGCTTACTTTCTGGCACTACAACCGCCGTCCGTAACACTTTATCAATACTGAATGGCTCGGAGTCGGTGCGCATAAACGGCAACAAATCCTTGGCCATCAGGATACCTTCGATGTGATCTTTATCTTCGCTAATCACCGGAAAGCGGGAGTGAGCAGATTCAATAATCACATCCAAACACTCATCCAGCGTTTGGTTACGCTTTAATGTGACCATTTGAGAACGGGGGATCATGATGTCCCGCACGCGCTGCTCGGCAATATCCATCACGCCTTCCAGCATGTCACGGGTATCGGGATCGATCAGATCGTTTTGTTCAGAATCACGGATAAGCTCTACCAAATCACCACGGTTTTTAGGTTCACCGTGAAATAACTGGTTAAGGATAAGAGTAAAGAACCCTTTCTTGGGACTGGGGCTATCGTTGTTTTGTGAGTGGTCGTCGCTCATGGCGTTTTAGTTAAGTTTACTCATGTTATACCCTTGTATCTGATGCCGTAGGGGCTAGCGAGGTTTGCTTGCCTCCTACCTGCAATTCCAATGACGTTGGGTAAAGATTATATTTTATCGGTAGCAGTAGACTCACACCGCCGACAGTTTTCCCCGACTAACAGGGCATTATAACACCCGATATGATGGGTTTATTCGGGGTCTTTCTCCGAAATATACGGATCTGGATAACCCAGACTTTGCATAATTTCAGTTTCGATTGACTCCATTTCTTCTGCTTCATCGTCCACGATGTGGTCATACCCTAGCAGATGGAGACTGCCGTGAACAACCATATGCGCCCAATGAGCTAATAGTGCTTTTTCTTGCTCGATAGCTTCTTGTTCAACCACCTGACGGCAAATGATTAAATCACCCAATAGTGGCAGTTCAATTTCAGGTGGGGCCTCAAAAGGAAAAGACAAGACATTGGTCGGTTTATCTTTACCGCGATAGGTTAGATTCAGCTCATGGCTTTCAGCTTCATCAACCAACCGAATGGTCACTTCTGCTACGTCTTGAAACTGCGGTAATACCGCCTCTAACCAACGCTGAAAGTCAGCTTCGGCAGGTAAACCCTGGCTATCGGCGCAGGCAATTTGTAAATCGAGTATAACTTGGCTCACGGAGCCTCCTGCTCAGACGGGGTATGGTTTTCCCGCTTACGTTGTTCGGCAATAGTCTCTTTGCGTTTTTGTTCCGCCGCTTCCCAGGCCTCATAGGCAATAACCACACGGGCCACCACGGGGTGACGCACCACATCTTCGCTATGGAAGAAGTTAAAGCTCAGCTCTTCTACCTCAGACAGCACTTCAATGGCATGACTTAAGCCAGATTTTTGGTGGCGCGGTAAGTCGGTTTGCGTCACATCACCGGTAATAACTGCCTTGGAGTTAAAGCCCATACGGGTGAGAAACATCTTCATCTGTTCGATGGTGGTGTTCTGGCTCTCATCCAGAATGATAAAGGCATCATTGAGTGTCCGGCCCCGCATATATGCCAGCGGAGCCACTTCAATCACGTTACGTTCGATCAATTTTTCAACGCGCTCAAAGCCAAGCATTTCAAACAGTGCATCATAAAGTGGGCGCAGGTATGGATCGACTTTCTGACTCAGGTCCCCGGGCAGGAAACCCAATTTTTCGCCCGCTTCAACGGCCGGGCGGGTCAGTAAGATACGGCGCACATTCTGGCGCTCCAGAGCATCAACTGCCGCGGCTACCGCCAGATAGGTTTTACCGGTCCCGGCAGGACCAATCCCAAAGGTAATATCGTGATCAAGAATATTGGCGATGTATTGCGCCTGATTGGGGGTACGCGGTTTAACCATGCCGCGCTTGGTACGGATATTCACGGCTTTTCCGTAATCGGGTACGCTCTGTGCCGTTTGCTCCAATACATGACTCTCTTTCACCGCAAGGTGGATATCTTCTGGGGATATCTCTGGGGTAACACCCCGAATGGGGGCGGTGTCAACATACAGATGGCGCAGGATATCTGCCGCTGCAACAACGCAGATATTCTTACCGACTAACTTGAAACGGTTGTCTCGGCGATTAATTTCAATACCTAACCGGCGCTCCAACTGCTTGATGTTGTCATCAAAAGGGCCGCACAGACTCAACAAACGCTGATTGTCGGTGGGCTCTAGCAAGATTTCTTGTGTCACTACGTGCAAACTATTTCTCTGAGTCACTGTGTTCCTCTGGATATATCATTCACGGATATTATTTGTCTGATACCCGATTATACCTTTCGTATTGGAAATGGCCTTGGGCATATAACGTCAATCATACATGTCATTTAAGAATTATTCATGGTGCATGGTGCTGACGCAAGTTTACTTATCAATCCGTGCTTTCACGCTCTATTCAAGTAGCGACCCTCTGGAGGTGCAACTTAAACAGTCCGAATCTGCGCAGCAGCCCACTAAAATAAAACAGGCACTGACAATGCAGCGCCTGCTAATGCGAGTCAACTCGAACAACTATGGTCAGGGTTGATACTGCCCCACGCCAATTTCATTTTCTTTTCGGGTCCGCGCAATGACCGATTGTGGCGATTCATGAACCCGTAGCGCCATCTGGTCTTCGGTGCGCTGCAAAATACCGCGCAGTGAACTGGCATAAACGTCTACAATTTCGACATCAACGAATTTGCCAATCATCTCTGGTGTACCTTCAAAATTCACCACCCGGTTATTTTCGGTACGCCCGGCCAGCTCCATCGCACTTTTGCGGGAGGGGCCTTCTACCAGAATACGTTGCACACTACCAACCATCTCGCGGCTGATTTCCATGGCCTGCTGAGTGATACGCTGTTGCAAAATATGCAGTCGCTGTTTTTTCTCCTCTTCACTGACATCGTCTGGTAGCTCTGCCGCGGGTGTGCCAGGGCGTGGAGAGTAAATAAAGCTGTAACTGGTATCGAAATGAATCTCCGCGACCAGCTTGATGGTTTGTGCAAAATCCTGCTGAGTTTCACCAGGGAAACCGATAATAAAATCGGAACTTATCTGGATATCTGGCCGCGCCTGCCGCAGTTTGCGGATGATAGCTTTGTACTCCAGTGCGGTGTGGGCGCGTTTCATCATGGTTAAAATTCGGTCGGAACCACTTTGCACTGGCAGATGCAGAAAACTCACCAGTTCTGGCGTATCGCGATAAACATCGATGATATCGTCGGTAAACTCAATCGGATGGCTGGTGGTAAAGCGAATGCGATCGATACCGTCAATGGCGGCAACCAGCCGCAATAACTCGGCAAAACTACAGATATCGCCGTCATAGGTGGCACCGCGATAGGCATTGACATTCTGGCCGAGCAGATTCACTTCCCGCACCCCTTGGGACGCTAACTGTGCAATTTCAAACAGAATATCGTCACTTGGGCGGCTGATCTCTTCGCCACGAGTGTAAGGCACCACGCAGAAGGTACAATATTTATTGCATCCTTCCATGATAGAAACGAACGCGGTCGGGCCTTCAGCACGCGGCTCTGGCAGCCGATCAAACTTTTCAATCTCAGGGAAGCTGATATCTACCACCGGACTGTGGGTGCCTTGGACGTGGTTAATCATTTCTGGCAGGCGATGCAGGGTTTGCGGCCCGAAAATGACATCAACACAGGGCGCGCGTTGGCGCAGATGTTCGCCTTCCTGTGATGCTACACATCCACCGACACCAATAATCAGATTGGGATTCTTTTCTTTCAGGAGCTTCCAATGGCCCAGCAGGCTGAATACTTTTTCTTGTGCTTTTTCGCGAATTGAACAGGTATTCAGTAGCAGTAAATCGGCTTCTTCCGGGATCTCAGTCAACTGGTAGCCATGGGTGCTGGCCAGCAAATCTGCCATTTTAGATGAATCATATTCATTCATCTGGCAGCCCCAGGTTTTAATATGCAGTTTTTTCGTCATGGCTTATCTACCATCAAAAATTCATCATAAATGTCACATCGCGCGGTGCGGTGATCCATGTGTTCGCCAGGCGCAAAGGCTCACTAGTTGCGGGGTATTGTAGTCATTTGCAGTTGCGATGACCACCGCAGTTCGGCTTAGTTATTCTGTGGGGTGATGAAAAATCCGGTACACTGAGGGCAGATAAAGTATGGATGTTATTTTAACTTTTAAAAAATGGCCAAAATGAATAAATCGCAACCAAATTATGATGTTGTGGTGGTGGGGGGCGGTATGGTCGGTGCTGCTGCCGCGCTTGGACTGGCACAAACAGGCTGGTCAGTCGCGTTACTTGAGCATGAAGCCCCAGCCCCATTTGAGGCTGACAGCGTGCCCGATTTACGAGTTTCCGCTATCGGCTGCACTTCGGTGTCGTTGCTGAAACAGCTCGGTGTCTGGCCGCAGGTACAGCAGATGCGTTATGCACCTTATCGTCGGTTGGAGACCTGGGAGCAGCCCGGTTCACAGGTGGTGTTTGATGCCGCCTCGCTCTCTTTGCCTGAGCTGGGGTTTATGGTTGAGAACCGGGTTTTGCAGTTGGCATTATGGCAACAGATAGCGGAATGCCCCAATTTAACGTTGCTGTGCCCGTCACGGCTGCAAACTATGGTTAGAGTAGATGAGTGCTGGCAAATCACGTTAGACGCTCAGCAACAGATACAGGGCCGTTTAGTGATAGGTGCTGATGGTGCCAACTCTCTGGTACGACGGTTAGCCGGTATCGGCACCAATGGCTGGCAGTATCGCCAGTCTTGCATGTTAATTACAGTAGAGACGGATACAGCTCAGCAAGACACCACCTGGCAGCAGTTTTCCCCAACGGGGCCGCGTGCTTTCTTACCGCTATTTGGCCAGTGGGCATCATTGGTCTGGTACGACAGCCCGCAGCGTATTCGTCAGCTTCAGGCGCTGCCGATGGCACAGTTGAATCAGGAAATTGCCAAGGCTTTCCCATCACGTTTGGGGGCTGTTAAAGCGATTGCTGCTGGCTCTTTCCCGCTAGTGCGGCGCCATGCACAACGTTATGTACAGCCGGGATTGGTCTTACTCGGGGATGCAGCCCATACCATTAATCCACTGGCCGGGCAGGGGGTGAATCTGGGATATCGCGATGTTGATGCGCTGTTGGAGGTGCTAAATCAAGCGCGTGAACGGGCAGAACCGTGGCACAGCGAGCGGGTATTACTGCGTTATCAACGCCGCCGCCGCACTGATAATCTGATTATGCAAAGTGGTATGGATGTGTTTTACACCACATTCAGCAATGATCTGCCACCGGTGAAATTCGTACGGAATCTGGCGTTGATAGCCGCTCAGCGCGCGGGCAAATTGAAAGAACATGCGTTGAGGTATGCATTGGGGTTGTAGGGGATGTCTGTTTTTTTGAGTTCAATACTTAATATTTGGGACAGTTCGGAGCTGGTTTCGGTTGATATTCGATCTGTTCTTTTGGCGGGCGTTGTCGCCTCAAGCAACCATCAATCGAAACCTAATCCAACCTGGACTTGAGACATCGGACTCAAGTAAGAGGGAATATAGTGAAATCCCAGAATGCAAAAAGCCCGCCGAAGCGAGCTTTTCTAAATTTGGCTGGGGTACGAGGATTCGAACCTCGGAATGCTGGAATCAGAATCCAGTGCCTTACCGCTTGGCGATACCCCAAAAGATGGTGGCTACGACGGGAATCGAACCTGTGACCCCAGCATTATGAGTGCTGTGCTCTAACCAGCTGAGCTACGTAGCCATCTTTAAATCTTTAATCTTGAGAAGTTGTATGGCTGGGATACCAGGATTCGAACCTGGGAATGCCAGGATCAAAACCTGGTGCCTTACCGCTTGGCGATATCCCAACTGAAATACAATTCTTTTTTATATGACAACTCTCTTGCCTTACAGCTATCCATCCAAAAAAAAGATGGCTGGGATACCAGGATTCGAACCTGGGAATGCCAGGATCAAAACCTGGTGCCTTACCGCTTGGCGATATCCCATCCGCTGTGACAAACCGATGAACGAATAATGGTGCGGGAGGCGAGACTTGAACTCGCACACCTTGCGGCGCTAGAACCTAAATCTAGTGCGTCTACCAATTTCGCCACTCCCGCAAAAAGATGGTGGCTACGACGGGAATCGAACCTGTGACCCCAGCATTATGAGTGCTGTGCTCTAACCAGCTGAGCTACGTAGCCATCTTTTTCCGCATTACCTTCATCGGCGTTGCGGGGCGCATTATGCGTATATGGCCGAATTGCGTCAACTAATTTTTTCCCAAAAAAGCGCTGAAAGGGTTCGTTTGTGTGGCTTGTGAACAGTCTGGTGATTAAAGCAGCACTTATGGTGATTAATTGTTGAATTTGCCAGCAAAAAACAAGGCTACCCTAGGGCAGCCTTGAGATTGGACAGTCAATATAGGCAGACCATCACATTCAATTATTTATAAGCGTCCTGATGCACGCCAACCGCACGGCCGGAAGGGTCATCCATACTTTTGAATGATTCATCCCACTCGATGGCTTTTGCTGATGAACAGGCGACTGATGGGCCACCAGGGACACATTCAGCGGCACTTGGCAGCGGGAACAGCTCTTCAAAAATTTCGCGATACAAGTAGCCTTCTTTTGACGATGGCGTGTTGTATGGGAAACGGAAGTGGGCAGTTTCCATCTGTTGATCAGTGACTTGCTCTGCGGCTTTCTCTTTTAGTGTGTCAATCCAGCTATAGCCGACACCATCAGAGAATTGTTCTTTCTGACGCCAGGCGACGCTGTGTGGTAAGTAAGATTCAAAACATTCACGCAGGACATGTTTTTCCATTTTGCCATTACCACACATTTTGTCCTGCGGATTGATACGCATCGCAACATCGAGGAAGTTCTTATCTAGGAAGGGGACGCGGGCCTCAACACCCCAGGCAGACATCGCTTTGTTGGCACGCGCACAGTCATACATGTGCAGGGCTAGCAATTTACGCACAGTCTCTTCATGCAATTCTTTCGCATTTGGTGCTTTGTGGAAGTAGAGGTAGCCGCCGAACACTTCATCAGACCCTTCGCCAGACAGCACCATCTTGATCCCCATCGCTTTGATTTTACGCGACATCAGATACATTGGTGTTGAGGCACGGATGGTGGTGACATCATAGGTTTCAATGTGATAAATCACATCACGGATAGCATCCAAACCTTCTTGCACGGTGAAATGAATTTCATGGTGCACGGTACCTAAATGGTTGGCGACTTCTTTCGCAGCACGTAAATCCGGTGAGCCAATCAGACCCACTGCAAAGGAGTGAAGTTGTGGCCACCAGGCTTCACTGCGCTCATCGTCTTCGACACGACGGGCGGCAAATTTTTTGGTGATAGCAGAGATAACGGAAGAGTCCAGACCACCGGACAGCAATACACCGTAAGGCACGTCAGACATCAAGTGGCTTTTTACCGCGTCTTCTAACGCGTTAGCCAACTGAACTTTGTCAGTTACATTGCCTTTGACGTTGTCGAAATCAAACCAATCGCGATGATAGTATTCGCGAATTTCACCCTCTTTACTCCACAGATAGCTGCCAGCCGGGAACTCTTTAATGGTGCGGCACACCGGCACTAATGCTTTCATCTCTGAAGCCACAAACATGTTGCCGTTTTCATCATGGCCCATATACAGCGGGATAATCCCCAGATGGTCACGGCCAATCAGATAGGCATCTTTCTCTGTGTCGTACAGGATGAAAGCGAACATACCTTGCAGGTCATCAAGGAAGTCTGGGCCTTTTTCCTGATACAACGCCAGAATCACTTCACAATCTGAGCCGGTTTGAAACGCGTAACGGTCACCATATTGCTGACGTAATGCCTGATGATTATAGATTTCACCGTTAACGGCCAAAATATGCGTGTGGGCCGCATTAAACAGGGGCTGGGCACCGGTATTGACGTCAACGATAGACAAACGTTCGTGGGCGAGAATGGCTTTATCATTTGCCCACACACCAGACCAATCCGGGCCACGATGGCGCATTAAACGTGACATTTCCAGCGCTTTTTTACGTAACTCAATGGGGTCGGTTTTAAGGTCGAGGACCCCGAAAATAGAACACATAATAATCTCCCTAACTTCTCTGCTTTGGCGGTGATGATGTTGAATTTGAGTCGTTCATCGCTGGATCTGTTTTTTCACACTTGCTTATGAGTGATGCAAGTTATGCCCCATGACGATGCAGTCATCCAAATTATTTCTAAACTAGATGTGAGAAATACATGCAATTTATACGCCAATTCACAGCGCTATTATTTTGGTGCAATGGTTGGTACGGCAATGGGTACCTATACCCAAAGCACTTGACGTTGCAGGCAGGCAGCCAGCGAGTCAGTCCCGATGAGCTTAACTCAGTCAAGTGATTCGGGTGAGTGAACCCAGCTAACACCCCAGCAGCTTCAAGGACGAAGGCTATAAAAGAAAATGCGCCAAAATAGGGCGTAATGGCAAGAAACTTTGGTGCACTGCACTAAAAAAAGGCATAGCGCTAAAGGGGGTGGGGGCAAAAAAGAGAGTGGCGGCCATGACATGACCGCCAACAGAGATTAGATAATATTGATATCAACCACGGAAGAGAAAACGTAGTTCGGGCGAAATGGCATGGCTTCAATATCTGTTAGCGTTGAAACACCGGACAGGACCAAAATCGTTTTCAACCCAGCCTGGAAACCGGCCAGAATATCGGTACGTAGGTTATCACCGACAATTACCGTGCTTTCTGAATGGGCATGCATTTTATTCAGCGCCGCGCGAATGATCCACGGGCTGGGCTTGCCCACATAAAACGGCTTGCGACCGGATATTTTCTCAATAGGTGCGCACAATGCGCCACACGCCGGAGCAAACCCGTGCCCGTGGCTATCGGGGTTGGTGGCAATAAAACGCGCACCATTGGCGACAAAATAGGCGGCTTTATGCATCATGTCCCAGTTGTAGGACCGGGTTTCACCGACAATCACAAAGTCAGGATTGATATCGGTGATAGTAAAGCCAGCTTTATAGAGTTCATGTACTAATGCACCTTCACCCACAACATAGGCTTTTTTACCTTCCTGATTGCGCAGGAAGTCGGCAGTGGCCATTGCCGAGGTATAAAAGGCACTTTCTGGGACATCCAGCCCAGCAGAACTGAAGCGGTTAGCCAGATCCTGCGCGGTTTGTGACGGATAGTTGGTCAGAATAACCAGCGGCATTCCGGCATTTTGGATCCGGGCCAGAAAGTCGTTAGCGCCCGGTATCGCTTTATTATCATGTAACAACACACCATCGATATCGCAAATAACGCTTTTAATTGTCATGGTTAAACCCAAATTAATTGGAGTTACAGTTAGGCAGCAAATGAGTGCATCCCGATGTGCTGACGCTGGTCAGTATTCGGGTCAGTGAGAGCAGCAGCCTCAAGTCAGAAGGGTATTATATTACTCATTTTTGCACGGCAATGGTCCACTATAACATGACCGATAAGACGTTTACCCCTGCCGTTGCCTTATTTGCATCTACGCGTTAGCTTTCCAGCAGGCGTTGCAATAATACACCGTTCAACATGGCGCGCTTAGCCAGAGCAAAAGCACCAATTGCAGACTGATGATCAAGCTGCGACGTCACGATAGGCAGATTCAGGCGGAAGTTTTTCAATACTTGTGTATTGATGCAACTCTGAATGGCTGGCAGTAGGATTTTATCGGCTTCAATGATTTCACCCGCAATAACGACTTTTTGCGGATTAAATAAGTTGATGGCGATAGAAATGGCTTTGCCCAGATAGCGGCCCACGTGCTCAATCACTTCGCTTGCCAGCAAGTCACCCCGGTTAGCCGCTTTGCAGATAGCGCCGATATGACAATCATCCAACGTTAATTTGCTTGGGTAGCCCTGAGCGAGCAGGTGGCGCACTCGATTTTCAATGGCTGCATTGGAGGCAACCGTTTCCAGGCAGCCAAAATTGCCGCAATAACAGCGCTCACCCAATGGATCAATCTGGATATGGCCGATTTCACCCACGTTACCGTTACTGCCCAAGAATATCTGGCTGTTTACGATAATACCCGCACCGGTACCACGATGCAGACGAACCAAGATGGAGTCTTCACAGTCACGAGTTGCACCAAAGTAGTGCTCCGCCAGTGCCAAACTACGAATATCGTGGCCAACAAAACTGGTGACATTAAAACGATTTTGCAGATTTTCGACTAATGGCCAGTTGCTGACACTGATATGGGGCATATAGCGCACGATACCTTTGTGCGGTTCAACCAGGCCTGGGAGGATAACCGCAATGGCAATCAGCTCACGCAATTTGCGCTGATAGGCTTCGATAAACTGACTGATAATAGTAAACAGCGCGTGTTCCAGCGTTTCTTGCGTGCGTTCAGGTAGCGAATAATGTTCTTCACCCAGTGATTTACCGCTCATATCAAACAGGGTAATAGTCGCATCATGGCGGCCCAGGCGCACCGCAATGGTATGGAACTGGCGGTTTTCTGTCACTATAGATATAGCACGGCGACCGCCGGTAGAGGCTTGCTGATCAACTTCCTTGATAAGCCCCCGTTCCAGCAGCTGACGCGTAATTTTGGTGACACTGGCGGGGGCGAGTTGGCTGAGATCGGCAATCTGAATGCGCGAGATCGGGCCTTGCTGATCAATAAGCCGGTAAACAACGGCACCATTGAGTTGTTTCACAAGATCCACATTACCAATTTGTGACTGTCCGCCGGTGCTCATCAATAAAATTACTCGCTTATTTTAAAACCTCGTTACCGTTAACGATGGTTTTAGTGATTTTATAATCGCGGGTAAAGGCAGTCAGGTTGGCCACTTTGCCGACTTCAATACTCCCTAACTGCTTATCCACGCCAATAGCGCGGGCCGCATACAGTGTCGCCATACGCAATGTTTCGTCCAGTGCGATGCCAACGTGTTCCACACTATTTTGTACCGCTTCGATCATCGTCAGTGCTGAACCGCTTAATGTGCCATTCTCATCCACACATAAACCATCGCGATAGTATATTGTTTTGCCAGCAAAAATAAATTGATCAATTTCAGCACCCGCCGGAGCGGTAGCATCAGTTACCAGTACCAGCTTGTCACCTTTCAGACGTTTTGCGTTGCGAATATTGGCCCAGTCGACATGCAGGCCATCTGCTATCACCCCGGTGTAGATTTCCGGCGTATCAAAAATCGCTCCGATCAGGCCGGGTTCACGCCCGGTGATGTATGGCATGGCATTATACAGATGTGTCGCAAAGCGGATACCGGCCGCAAAGCCTTGGCGGGCTTGCTGATAAGTGGCATTCGAGTGACCGGCTGAAACCAAAATACCGGCTTCAGTCAACTGGCGAATGTATTTGTCATCAACCATCTCTGGTGCCAGAGTGAATTGGGTAATCACATCCGCATTTGCACACAGATAATCAATCATCTCTGCGGTTGGTTTGCGAATAAACGCTGGGTTATGTGTGCCTTTCTTGAGCGGGCTAAGATATGGCCCCTCCAGATGCAGACCCAACGCTTTATGTTGGTTTTTTTGCAGGTATGAACGCATGACATTAATGCCGTGCTTCATAAACTCATCACTACATGTGATGAGTGTTGGCAGGAAGCTGGTGCAACCAGACTTTTCATTCGCGCGCTGCATGATATCCAATGTCTCTTCGGAGATAGCTTCGAGAGAATCATTGAATTGCACGCCGCCGCAGCCATTTAACTGCACATCAATAAAACCGGGGGCCAGAATGGCGCCACCCAAATCGCGCACCTCAATATCAGCCGGAAGTTCAGCGGCAGGACAGATACGTTCGATCAATCCATCAGCCACGACAACAGCATGATTATCCAGTACTTCGTGGCTGGTATAAATACGGCCGTGAGTTAAAGCGTACATCTTAGCCCCCTGATGACTGTTACAGACCTTTGATATTTTCAGCTTCCAATTCGTGGAAGTATTTTACAGTTTTAACCTTCAATTCCATAGTGGAAGGTTCATCACACACCATGATGGCTTTGGCATGCAGTTGCAGGCAACTGATGGTCCACATGTGGTTGATGCTACCTTCGACCGCAGCTTGCAAGGCTTGTGCTTTACCGTGGCCAGTGACCAGAATCATCACTTCTTCCGCATCCAGCAAGGTACCTACACCTACTGTAAGCGCATATTTCGGCACGAGGTTTGCATCACCACCAAAGAAGCGGGAGTTAGCGATGCGGGTTTCTTGCGTTAGCGTTTTGATACGAGTACGGGATGCCAAAGACGATGCCGGTTCATTAAATGCGATGTGACCGTCAACGCCCACGCCCCCCATAAACAGGTTAATTTTACCGTAAGACTTAATTTTTTCTTCGTAACGACGACATTCTTCATCGATATCTGGCGCGTTGCCATTTAACAGGTTGATGTTCTCGGCTGGGATATCAACATGATCGAAGAAATTGGAGTGCATGAAGGTGTAGTAACTTTCGGGGTGTTCTTGTGGCAAACCGACATATTCGTCCATATTGAATGTAACAACGTTTTTAAAACTGACGTCACCGGCTTTGTGCATCGCAACCAAATGTTTGTATGCTTCCATCGGTGTGCCACCGGTTGGCAGACCCAATACAAATGGGCGCTCAGCGGTTGGTTTAAATGCGTTGATACGGCTAACGATATGACGTGCTGCCCATTTACCAACTTCTGTGGTGTTTTTCAGTGGGATAAGTCTCATCTTGCACCTCTTGGATTGCTAATAGTGGCTATACTCTACGCGATTTGAATCATCAGCTAAGCGTAACCCAGATTTTGACTCATGCGTTGGTACAATGCTTTGTTCATTTTTCGAATGATAAAATAAGTTTTGTATCGTGGCTAGTGCATTGGTGCTTTTTCACTAGTTTTTGGTGACATTTATCACAGAATAGGGGGTTTTAATTTGCGTTACGAAATAATTTTTTTACACTCCGCAATGAGTAATACGTGCCGTGAATAAATAAAAAGTGTGCCATGCGTTTTTCTAAAAGGTAGTGAGTCAATTAAATAAACTACTTAAAGGGTCCGATAGCGGACGAATAGGGGGAAAGGTGAATATTCTTAGTTACTTACAAAAAGTGGGCCGGGCCTTGATGGTCCCAGTGGCCACACTACCAGCCGCCGCGATACTGATGGGCGTAGGCTATTGGATCGATCCGGTAAGCTGGGGTGGTGATAATGCACTGGCGGCATTATTTATCAAATCCGGTGCGGCGATTATCGACAACATGTCCGTGCTGTTCGCAATTGGTGTTGCTTACGGTATGTCAAAAGACAAAGACGGTGCGGCTGCACTGACCGGCTTTGTAGGTTTCCTGGTATTAACCACGCTGTGCTCGCCTGCTGCGGTGTCGATGATTCAAAAGATCCCGGTTGATCAGGTGCCGGCAGCTTTTGGTAAAATCAACAACCAGTTCGTGGGTATTCTGGTGGGTATTATCTCTGCTGAGTTGTACAACCGCTTTAGCAGCGTTGAATTGCCAAAAGCACTCTCCTTCTTCAGCGGCCGCCGTCTGGTTCCAATTCTGACGTCCTTCCTGATGATCGTGGTTGCCTTCATTCTGATGTACGTTTGGCCACTGATTTATAACGCGCTGGTGACCTTCGGCGAATACATCAAAGATATGGGTTCAGTGGGGGCGGGTATCTATGCCTTCTTCAACCGCTTGCTTATCCCAGTCGGCCTGCACCATGCCCTGAACTCAGTGTTCTGGTTTGACGTTGCTGGTATTAACGATATTCCTAACTTCCTCGGTGGCCAACAATCTATCGATTCTGGTAAAGCTGTTGTGGGTATCACTGGCCGTTATCAGGCTGGCTTCTTCCCAATCATGATGTTTGGTTTACCGGGTGCGGCGTTGGCGATTTATCACTGCGCGCGTCCTGAAAATAGAGCGAAAGTGGCTGGTATCATGTTGGCGGGTGCATTTGCAGCTTTCTTCACTGGTATCACCGAACCACTTGAATTCTCCTTCATGTTTGTCGCACCGGTACTGTACTTCTTGCACGCCGTGCTGACCGGTATTTCGGTGTTCATTGCTGCCAGCATGCATTGGATTGCCGGCTTTGGTTTCAGCGCCGGTTTAGTGGATATGGTGCTCTCTTCTCGCAACCCGCTAGCCACACAGTGGTATATGCTGATCCCACAAGGTTTGGTGTTCTTCGCCATTTACTACGTGGTGTTCCGTTTCACCATCCAGAAATTCAACTTGCTGACACCTGGGCGTGAATTGGCAGTTGAAGGCAGTGAAGAAGATGGTTATGACGTCAATGTTGATAACACCCCAGCAGTAAACGAAAGTGAAATCAACGGTTTGGCGCGTCGCTATATTGGTGCTATCGGTGGTTCAGATAACCTGACTGCCATTGATGCCTGCATCACCCGCCTGCGTCTGAACGTAAAAGATTCTGCCCAGGTTAATGACAGTGTTGCCAAGCGCTTAGGTGCGTCAGGTGTCATTCGTCTGAATAAACAAAGTGTGCAAATCATTGTGGGTACCCGCGCAGAATTGATTGCTTCGGCCATGCGTACTGTGTTGGCAGGTGGTTCGGTTCCTGCCGCCACCAGCAGTTCTGTGGCACCCGCAGACGTTAAGCCTCAGGCAGTTATTAACACCACTAAAACAGCCTCTCTGGTACTGGTTTCGCCTATTACAGGTGATGTTGTCGCACTGGATCAGGTTCCTGATGAAGCTTTTGCCAGCAAAGCAGTCGGTGAGGGTGTTGCCATCCGTCCTACTGATAAAATGGTGGTTTCTCCGGCGAACGGGACTATCGTAAAAATCTTCAATACTGACCATGCATTCTGTCTGGAAACTGAAACCGGCGCAGAAATTGTGGTTCATATCGGGATTGATACGGTAAAACTGAACGGTCAGGGCTTTGCTCGTCTGGTTGACGAGGGAGCCACTGTCGTTGCCGGTCAACCGATATTGGAACTGGACCTGGCTTATCTGAACGCCAATGCGCGCTCAATGATTAGCCCGGTTGTGGTAAGCAATATTGATGATTATGCCGGTATCTCGGTATTGGCAGGCAGCTCTGTTGTTGCCGGTCAAAGCCCGTTGTTTGAGATTCAGAGCAAATAATTGGCTTATACTCGTCATACTTCAAGCTGCATGTACGTTGGCTGCGTTCAATCACCCGAATCACTTACTACAGTAAGCTCATCGGGATTCATTCGCTTGCCGCCTTCCTGCAACTCGTATTATTTAGAGTATAGAATTCGCGGTAGTAGAGTACTTATGTATTGAATGACCGGACTGAGTTTTAATCAAATCAGCGGGAAGAGAGCAATCTCTTCCCGTTTTTTTGTTTTATTTCCTGTAACAAACGGTTGTTTCCAAGTCGGGCTTGTTGGATTATATGCGGTTATATTTGTTGCGTTTGCATTGAGGAATAGAACAATGAGTGAGGCAGAAGCCCGCCCGAGTAATTTTATCCGTCAGATAATTGACGAAGATTTAGCCAGCGGTAAACACACGTCGGTTCATACCCGCTTTCCGCCAGAGCCAAATGGCTACCTGCATATTGGTCATGCCAAATCTATCTGCCTGAACTTTGGCATCGCACAAGATTATCAGGGTCAGTGTAATTTGCGTTTCGACGACACCAACCCGGTGAAAGAAGACGTCGAGTTCGTCGAGTCGATTAAACACGATGTAGAGTGGCTAGGCTTCACCTGGAGCGGTGATGTGCGTTACTCCTCAGACTATTTCGACCAACTGTACCAGTACGCTGTCGAGCTGATTAATAAGGGCCTGGCGTATGTCGATGAGTTAACCGCTGAGCAGATGCGCGAATATCGCGGCACACTGACTGCGCCGGGGAAAAATAGCCCGTACCGTGATCGCAGTGTGGAAGAGAATCTGGCGCTGTTTGAAAAGATGCGTGCTGGTGGTTTTGCTGAGGGAACTGCGTGTCTGCGTGCCAAAATCGATATGGCGTCACCGTTTATCGTGATGCGTGACCCGGTGCTGTATCGTATTAAGTTTGCCGAACACCATCAGTCTGGTAACAAGTGGTGCATCTACCCGATGTATGACTTTACCCATTGTATTTCTGATGCGATTGAAGGGATCACCCATTCACTCTGTACGCTGGAATTCCAGGATAACCGCCGCTTATATGATTGGGTGCTGGATAATATCTCTATCGAATGTCATCCGCGTCAGTATGAATTCTCTCGCCTGAATCTAGAATACGCCATTATGTCTAAGCGTAAGCTGAATCAATTGGTGACCGAGAAAGTCGTGGAAGGCTGGGATGATCCACGTATGCCAACGATTTCTGGTTTGCGTCGCCGTGGCTACACCGCGGCTTCCATCCGGGAGTTCTGCCGCCGTATTGGGGTGACCAAGCAGGATAACAACGTTGAAATGATGTCACTGGAGTCTTGTATCCGTGATGATCTCAACGAAAATGCCCCACGGGCCATGGCGGTTCTTGACCCAATCAAGGTGATTATTGAAAATCGTGTGGCCGGGGAAGAGTGGCTGACTATGCCAAATCACCCGAATAACCCGGAGATGGGCACGCGTCAGGTTCCTTTCGATAGCGAGCTTTATATCGATCGCGCCGACTTCCGTGAAGAAGCCAATAAACAGTACAAGCGTTTGGTGCTAGGCAAAGAAGTGCGCTTACGTAATGCCTATGTTATCAAAGCTGAACGTGTCGAAAAGGACACAGAAGGCAATGTGACTACGCTTTATTGCAGTTATGACGCAGAAACCTTAAACAAAGATCCAGCCGATGGCCGCAAAGTTAAAGGCGTTATTCATTGGGTTTCTGTTAAGCATGCATTGCCGGCAGAAATTCGCCTGTATGACCGTCTGTTTAGCGTACCAAACCCTGCGGCGGCGGAAGACTTCTTGTCTACCATCAATCCTGAGTCGTTGATTATCCGTCAGGGTTTTGTTGAACCAGGTTTGGTTGATGCGGTTCCAGAGCTAACCTATCAATTTGAACGTGAAGGTTATTTCTGTGCCGATAGCCGCTATTCACGCCCTGATGCCTTGGTATTTAACCGTACTGTCGGTTTGCGTGATACTTGGGCGGCAAAAGCGACCAGTTAAGTTTTAGTTCTCACTCAGAACAGTAGAATTGGCGTGGCTTAGTCCACGCTTTTTTTATGCCCTGATTTCCTGCAAATTTGATGTTAACAACGGGTATTCACCCAAATCACATGACTGCGTAAGTTCATCCAGATAGCTGTGCGTTGTCTGGTTGCACACTCGGTTTATTAGAAATAAAACTGAAATTGTTTATTGTACTAAACACTAATAACTCCCTTTCTCTTTTCCACTTCTGCGTTTTATCCCCTGGTCAATGTCGACATATTGCTCCTTTTTTTAGCAACAAAGCGGCTGTCTGTAAGTCTTTCTTAAATATTCGCTTTACGAATTAACTGAGGAGAAATCCCTATTTCATGGAGAGAAAACGCAGGCTTTATTGCATCGGCTGAAACCATTCAATATGTCAATGAGAGAAGATTTATAATTAAGAATATGACGTTATTCATTGTTTTTAAAGCTTTTGTGAACTCTGTAATATTTTTTCACAGTTATGTGCTCGTTGTCATACTTTGAATAATTAGCGTTATTTTTAATTGATAATTCGCGTCGCGAAAAATAGTCTGTGTGGCAGCAGCAATCTACAGAGCGGTTGTTTTTCGCAACAGAAGTTTTTTAGCAGTAATGGCTGGTGGTTATTTCTCCTCAGCAAAAATTTTACCCACTAGGGTTTTTTTGAGGCTAAACCTGTGAGCTGTGGTGGACACAGGCAACGCACTTTAAATGTGATGTCAAAGAGGAATTTTTTCATATGGTTACGCACGGTGCTAAACGTAAAACGCTGGCGCTCGCAGTCGCGGGTGCATTGTTAGGAACGGGGTTCATGGTAGCCCCAGAGGCCAAGGCTAAAGGCTTTATTGATGATTCGTCACTGACCGGTGGGATTTATTATTGGCAGCGTCAGCGTGACCGTAAAGATTTAACGCCAGGGAGTGCGGAGTACGGCAAATATGTCGCCAACTTGCACCATTCTACCTTTAACGCCAATCTGGATTTCTCTTCCGGTTATGCGGCTGACATGTTTGGTATTGACTTGGCTGCTTTCGGCGCAGTTGAAATGACCAACAGTGGCCCGGCAGCGCCAAACGAAATTGGTTTCAGTGACGCTAAAACCCGTTGGGATGAGAAATGGACCGGTGATAAGAGTGGCGTCAGTGTTTATAAAGCCGCGGCCAAATTTAAGCTAGGTGATTTCTGGGCGCGGGGTGGTTATATCCAGCCAACGGGTCAGACACTGCTCGCACCACACTGGAGCTTTATGCCAGGGACCTACCGTGGGGCTGAAGGTGGCGCCAAATTTGATTTTGATACTGCCGGTGCCTTGTCCATGTCTTACATGTGGACTGATGAATATAAAGCACCTTGGTATCAGAATATGTACAACTTCCGCCAGGCTGATGGCAAGACCGGCGTAAGTTACCTGCACTCAATCGGTGCTAAATACGATTTCAAAAACAAACTGGTGATGGAAGCGGCATTTGGCCAGGCAAAAGATTACATGGACCAGTATTTCGCCAAGGCTTCTTACGCCTTCCCGGTGGCTGGCAATGATCTTCGTACCTCTTATCAGTTCTACGGCGCAAAAGATAAAGTTGATGGTGGTGCCAGCAATGTAAACGACGTCTATGACGGATTAGCCTGGCTACAAGCGCTGACATTGGGCTACACCACCGGGCCATTTGACTTGCGTCTTGAAGGTACCTGGGCCAAAGCTGACGGTAACCAAGGTTACTTCCTGCAACGTATGACGCCAGGCTATGCGACCTCTAATGGCCGTTTGGATGTTTGGTGGGATTCCCGCTCTGATTTCAACGCCAACGGCGAAAAAGCGCTGTTTGGTGGCGTGATGTATGACCTGAAAAACTGGAATCTTGCGGGTTGGTCAGTGGGAACCTCCTATGCGTATGGCTGGGATGCAAAACCAAGTACTAACCCAATTTATGACCAGAATACGCGTCTGAAAGAATCTGCTTGGAACTTTGATGTTCTCTACACTCTGCAAGAAGGCCGGGCGAAAGGCACGCTCTTCAAACTGCATTACACCATGTATGACAACCACACCAATATTCCAAGCTTTGGCGGCGGTTTTGGCAACGTATTCCAGGATGAAAAAGACGTTAAATTCATCGTGATTGCACCCTTTACCATCTTCTGATGTTGACCACTTTTTGATTGCCATCCCCGGTAACCAACCCGGGGACATAATGGAGCACCCGCCATGAAGAAAATGCTTTTTATTATTACCACAGTATTGGGATTAAGTGCCTGCGCACCACAAACCCCAGTTCAACCGGAAGATAGCAAACTCAAACAAGCCTACAGCGCGTGCATCAATGCCAGCGAAGGTTCGCCAGAAAGATTGATCCCCTGCAAGGCGGTGCTAGATGTGCTGAAACAAGAGAAAGCGCATCAGGCTTTTACTGAGAAAGAGACCGTTCGAGTATTGGATTACCAGCGTTGCATTGATGCTGCACATACCGGTAATGGTCAGGCCTATGACGCGCAATGCGGGAAGCTGTGGCAAGAAATACGCAGTAATAATAACCCAGATAAATAATAGTCCTGATAAAAGTGACCAGAATAACGGCAATTGAGCTAACAATAACGCTGCCAGCAGCAATACTGTCAATAGCCGTTTTGGCAGCAGTTATTAATTACGGATGAGGTTAGTGATGAATAAATTCAAATTAAATGCTTTAGCGGCGATAACCGCAACCTTTGGCTTGATGGGATATGCCAATGCTGATACCCGTAATCAACAACTTGTTGATCAACTCAGCACATTGAAAGTTAATTATAAATTGTTGGATAACCGTGCTGCTGAAAATGGCGTTGATTGCGCCAAACTGGGTGCCGACTGGGCATCATGTAATAAAGTCATGATTACTCTGACCAATACCGGGGATGAGATAGTCGGCCAAGACTGGGCTATTTATTTCCATAGTATCCGCCAGATTCTGACCGTCGATAATAGCCAGTTTAAAATTACGCATCTGACGGGCGATTTGCATAAAATTGAACCTACCGCCAAATTCACCGGATTCCCCGCCAATCAAGCGGTTGAAATCCCTATTACTGGCGAATACTGGCAGTTGTTTGCCACTGACTTTATGCCGCGCTGGTATGCCACTGCTGGCGATGCTAAACCCAAAGTACTAAAAAATACCGATACCGAAGATATCAATGAGTATCTGACACAGTTTACTGGCGATCAGTGGAAACGCACCAAAGATGACAATAATGTGCTGATGACGCCGGAATCACGCTTTGTTAAAAACGAAGCGGTAAAAACGTTATCTGTGGCTAACTTGCGTGGGCAAATAATCCCTACGCCTATGGAGATTAAGCTCTATAAACAGGATGTGGATCTGAGTCACGGGGTTGCGCTGGATCTGAGTGTATTGCCTAAAGCTGCCGCAGAGGCAGCTCAGCAGCGCTTCGAATTACTGGGTCTGAAGGCCAATTCAGCCGGTTTCCCGATAAAAACTGTGATTCAACCTGCCGCGTTTAAAGGTGACTTAGCGGTTTCCGGTGCTTACGAGCTGAAAATTGGCGAGAAAGGGGCACAGGTTATTGGTTTTGATCCGAGCGGCGTGTTCTATGGCCTGCAATCCATTCTATCGTTGGTTCCGACTGACGGCACTAAGACTATTGCCACTCTTGAGGCGAAAGATGCGCCACGTTTTGAATACCGGGGTGTGTTCCTCGATGTTGGCCGTAATTTTAAAACCAAAGATGCAGTGCTGCGCTTACTTGATCAGATGTCAGCTTATAAGCTGAACAAATTCCACTTCCATCTAAGTGATGATGAAGGCTGGCGTATTGAAATCCCAGGCTTGCCCGAATTGACCGATGTTGGTAGCAAACGTTGTCACGATTTGACGGAGAATACCTGCTTGCTGCCGCAATTGGGTTCTGGCCCAGACAGCAATAATATGGGTAGCGGCCATTTCACTCGTGATGATTATATTGAGATTCTGAAATATGCCAAAGCACGCCAGATTGATGTGATCCCTGAAATCGATGTGCCAGCACACGCCCGTGCAGCCGTAGTGTCGATGGAAGCCCGTTATAACAATCTAATGAAACAGGGCAAAGAAAAAGAAGCTAACGAATTCCGTCTGCTTGACCCGACTGATGATTCCAATACCACGTCAGTTCAGTTCTATGAGCGTAAAAGCTATCTCAACCCATGCCTCGACTCTTCTAAGCGGTTTGTCGATAAAGTGATTGGCGAAATGGCGCAGATGCATAAAGAAGCCGGTATGCCACTGACTACCTGGCACTTTGGTGGCGATGAAGCGAAAAATATCCGTTTGGGTGCGGGTTATCAGGACAAAAACGGGCCGATTGAAGCGGGTAAAGGCATTATTGATAAGAGTGTTGAAGATAAACCTTGGGCCAAATCACAAGTTTGTCAGGATATGGTCAAACAAGGCAAGGTGCAGGATGTTGAACATCTTTCCAGCTATTTTGCCATTGAAGTCAGTAAGTTGGTTAATGCTCACGGCATCGAGAAGATGCAGGCTTGGCAGGATGGGTTGAAAGACGCCAAAGACGCCAAAGCGTTTGCCACTAAACGCGTTGGTGTCAACTTCTGGGATACCCTCTATTGGGGTGGTGCTGACTCAATCAATGATTGGGCCAATAAAGGTTATGAAGTGGTCGCGTCAAATCCAGATTATGTCTACTTCGATATGCCATATGAAGTTAATCCGAATGAACGCGGTTACTACTGGGCAACCCGCTTTAATGACGAAGCGAAAGTATTCAGCTTCGCACCAGATAACATGCCGCAGAATGCCGAGACCTCAGTGGACCGCGATGGTAATCACTTTAGCGCGAAAAGCGATAAACCTTGGCCGGGTGTACATGGCATCTCGGGTCAGTCATGGAATGAAACCGTCCGCACTGATGAGCAGATGGAATACATGATCTTCCCGCGGATGTTGCCATTGGCCGAGCGTGCCTGGCATCGCGCTTCGTGGGAGCAAGATTACAAAGCGGGCCGCGAATATCAAGGTGGCCAGACGCATAGCGTCGATACCAAGGCGTTGGACATCGATTGGCAACGTTTTGCCAACATCATGGGCCAACGTGAACTGGCAAAACTGGATAAAGCCGGTGTGTCATATCGCCTGCCTGTCCCCGGTGCTCGGGTTGTGGCGGGGCAGTTGGAAGCCAATATCTCACTGCCGGGCCTGATTATCGAGTATTCAACTGATGGCGGTAAGCAGTGGCAGAAGTATGATGCGAAGGCAAAACCTACCGTGAGTGGCGAGGTGATGATCCGCTCCACCAGCCCAGACGGTAAGCGTAGTAGCCGTGCTGAGTCGGTTAAAGTCTGAAAATTGGTAGTATCGAGCTGTGTCTAATGTTATCTCCTGTTTGCTTTATTTTTTGGCTAAACAAATTTAAGTGAAGTTGAGTTGATGGTTTTTCCCCCGGCAGGTCCGGGGTTTTTTTTGCTGTAAAATTGATGCAGCTCGCTAAAAGGGGGAGAGTCAATAAATGGGGGCGATAAACAGTGAATTTGTCACTCAGGAAAGATCAATAACGGGATAGATACCCAATGTTATTGGTGTTGCAGATAGCTAGCAGGCGAACGAACCCAGAACATCGCTAATACTCTAGTGGCTTTCAGTACCAAGGGGATAAATATCAAGGACATAAATAAGAACGACCACCTGACTCCCAACCGAGAGATACTCAGGTATAGAACGGGAAAGGTGGCCATCTTGCTGATAGCTTATGTTAACCAAACAGTAGAACCTATCAATCTGGATTAAACATAAGCCGTAGTGTATTCAGTGCTTAAAATCTTTATAAGATAATGCTTTCAAAGCACATTATCTTTTATCGTGTGCCGACTCGTTTTCACGGCAATCACCGGTCTCACAATGGCCGTACAGATACAGACTGTGATTGGTCAGCTTGATACCATGCTGTTTAGAAATTTCACGTTGAAGCGATTCAATGGATTCATTGCTAAACTCAATCACTTTGCCGCAATCCAGGCAAATCAAGTGATCATGATGATGCTGCTGCGTCAGCTCAAAGACTGATTTACCGCCTTCGAAATTGTGGCGGGTAACAATACCGGCATCATCAAACTGGTTCAGTACGCGGTAAACCGTGGCTAAACCAATCTCTTCACCAATATCGATCAGCTTTTTATAAAGATCTTCCGCGCTGACGTGGTGGCACGCCGGATCTTGCAACACTTCCAGAATTTTAAGCCGGGGCAGTGTTACTTTAAGGCCTGCGTTTTTTAAGGCTTTGTTGTTGTCAGTCATGCGGATTCAGTCCTGTTACTATCGTTTCAAATTAAGGCTGTTCAGCCTATGACATCCGTGGCGCAATAATTACAATTGCGTCTCATTATAGAACTGCTAGCCCCAAATGAAAACCGTGGTTGTTAACAAAGATATAATTGCACACTTTGTAAGATTAATCATGCAGTGTATTGATGAATGGGGATAACACATCATTTAAGTGTACAGTGACGAGGGATAAAGTTACAAATTTGTAGCAGTTTATTTTCATTTTGCGCGCAGGAAGATGTGGATATGTGGGCCGCTTAACAAAGCACAATCGGATAGCCGGACGCGCTGTTCACCATGGATGGGAGCTAAAGAGAGAGAAAACAACGTTATGACAAAAAGCACAGCTCAAAAGGATAAAAGGCAACGGAAACGCCCGGCAGTGTTGAACACGACCATAGCGTTTCCGACAGGCTTGATTAACCCACTATCTCAGACAGGCTCAGTTCTTCAGTAATCTGTTTTACCCATGCCTCAACCCGCTCATTGGTAAGTTCTGGCTGACGGTCTTCATCAATTGCCAGACCAATAAAGTGGTCGTCATCCGCCAGACCTTTGGACGCTTCAAAATGGTAGCCCGCGGTTGGCCAATGGCCCACGATTGCGGCACCACGTGGCTCAATGATGTCGCGCACGGTACCCATCGCATCACAGAAATATTCTGCGTAGTCTTCCTGGTCACCACAACCAAACAGCGCCACCAACTTGCCATTGAAATCGATCTCTTCCAGTGTTGGGAAGAAATCATCCCAATCACACTGCGCTTCGCCGTAATACCAGGTTGGGATCCCAATCAGCAAAATATCGAAGCCTTCTAAATCTTCTTTACTGCTTTTGGCAATGTCGTGAACCTCAGCAACATCTTTGCCCAGTTGCTTTTGGATCATCTTGGCAATGTTTTCAGTATTGCCAGTATCGCTGCCAAAGAAAATGCCTACAGTTGCCATATAGCTAAATACCTTTTAAATTCAAATAGTTATGCAAATTACTGAGCGTTCTGCCCAATATTATAACACATGTATAGGGCGACATAATGCCAGAGAACCCCATCAGGCTTTTATCAAGTTTATGCGATATTAAATTTTTGTGAGTCGCTCAACCTTATAACGCCATTGCCGATAACCGTTGTGTAACTGAATAGTTGCAATTTGCGGTGCCAGGGGGAAACCCGTCAGATGAAGGTCTGCCGGCAAAGGAGTTGTCGTTAGCTGTATGAACGTCCTTTATTGCTTTTCGGTCATCAAATAACACCAGAGTCTCTAACGATAACTATCCGATATATAAGGGGAACGAACATGCAGTTTTTAAAAAATATTACTATCAGGGCGGCATTGCTTTGGGTACTTGGCGCATTTTGTCTGCTCTGGGGCGGTGTATCGGCCTATACCTTGTTATCACTCAACCAACTGACACAATCCTCCAACGCGAATACTGTGTTGGTTGAAAATATGAATTTGGTTAATCAGGGGACGGATCAATATTTCCGTATGGTGACACGTCTGTCTCGTTCAGTAGATTACCGCCAGAGCGGTAATATCGTGGATGCTGACAAAGAATTGAAATCATCCCATGTTGCATTGGAAAACCTGAAACAAAAGTTGGCAGAATTTAAAACTATTGACCATGCACAGTTAGACTCCGCTTTGGTTAGCGGCGTGATTGATGGATGGAGTGGGTTAATTGAACAAGGGGTTACGCCGCTGTATCAAGCTGCAATGGACAATAACAGCGCCGCTTATCAGGATTTAGCGAAAAAAACGGTACCTGCATTGAGTCGCCAGTATGGTTCAGTGGCTGAAAAGTTTAATCAGGCGGCATCAAAAGCTATCGGGGTGGCTAAAGATCAATTCTCTCATTTGACCAAAGTGAGCAGCATTACCCTTATCTCAGCGCTGATCGCCGGTCTGGTGATTTTACTGGCAACAGATCGCTATCTGGTTGCCAACCTGGTGCGCCCACTGGACGATATTCGCGAGCATTTTCGCGTGATTGCTTCTGGTCAGCTTGGTCTGCCTATTGCTGATTTTGGTCGCAACTGTGTTGGGCGGTTATTCCCGCTGCTGCGTGATGTACAAACCAGTTTGGTGAATACTGTTCAGGCAATTCGTAGTAGCACCGATGGGATCTATCATGGTGCAGCCGAGATTTCAGCCGGTAACACCGATTTGTCATCCCGCACTGAGCAGCAAGCTGCGGCGCTTGAAGAAACAGCGGCTAGCATGGAGCAGTTAACCGCAACCGTAAAACACAATGCTGATAATGCACACCATGCCAGTCAACTGGCGGCGAATGCCTCTGCCACCGCGAAAAAGGGCGGAATATTGGTAGCAGATGTGGTTAACACCATGAATGAGATTTCAGCCAGTTCGCGGAAAATAGCCGATATCACGACGGTAATTAACAGCATTGCTTTTCAGACTAACATTTTGGCACTGAATGCAGCCGTTGAAGCTGCCCGTGCCGGTGAACAAGGTCGTGGCTTTGCTGTGGTTGCCAGCGAGGTGCGTAATCTTGCACAACGCAGTGCACAGGCCGCGAAGGAGATTGATGGCTTGATTAATGAGTCGGTTAGCCGTGTCAGTAGTGGTTCGGCCTTGGTGGAAAGTGCTGGTATTACTATGGATGAAATTGTTCGTTCCATCACCAATGTGACCGATTTAATGGGTGAGATAGCTTCTGCATCTGATGAACAGAGCAAAGGTATTAGCCAGGTCGGACAAGCGGTGGCAGAAATGGACAGTGTGACACAGCAAAATGCCGCGTTAGTACAGCAAGCTTCCCGTGCTGCGGCCTCGCTAGAAGAGCAGGCCACTCAGTTAAACCGGGCGGTGGCCGTGTTTAAACTAAAGGCAGATGACGAACGAGTAAAACCGGCAGTGAAAACACGGGCAAATCCATTAACCGCAGCACCTGCCAGCGCGAGAGTGGATAACAACGCAAACTGGGAAACATTCTAAAAACCGCTAACAGCCCGGTGACTTCAGTATGAGCGGGGTAAAGTAAAAACGGCGTAGCGTAAGTGATTACGCCACGCCGTCGTGGTAACCGATAGGGTTAAAACCCTTCTTGTGAATGGGCTAATTGAGCCAGCAACATTTGTTCAATCAGCTCACTACGGCTGATGTTACGCTGCTCTGCAAGGCTGTTGAGAGCATCGACGGCATCGGCATTAATCTTCAGTTCCACGCGTCGTAAGCCACGCACTTTATCGCGCCGTAGTTGATTTCGCTTATTAATTCTAAGCTGCTCATCACGGGATAATGGATTTGTTTTCGGACGCCCCGGACGGCGTTCATCTGCGAACAGATCCAGCGTCGTGCGATCCGTTTGTTCTTTTGCCATAGGTAGCAGTACTACAAGGGATTTACATCAGAAAGCGTAACGAAGCCTTGTCTGACGATTCGGTTTACATGTTTCAGGTTGAGAACATAGCTTGAGCGCATTGAATAACCTATATACCAGCAGCCTGAATTTGCATTTGCACCGGTTACGATCTGTGAACAGCGACCGAAGTCCGCAGCAAAATTAGAGCGCGCCATAATACCCCAGCCAACTGAGCAACGACAATGCTTTACTGTGATTAGATTGTGCTAATTCGTTCTTTTTTGCACAATTTTTCCACAGGAAATACATTTTTTTTCCCCAGGGGATGATTTTTAATCAATCCCCATCGTGCACTGTACTTTTTTTATTCAGCCTCTTTTTCATCGATGCTGTTTTCATCAATAAAGCGGTGGATAGCCCGCAAGACAGAATCCGGCTTTTCCGCATGTACCCAGTGGCCAGTCCCTGCGACCACATAGGCACGGGCTTGCGGGAATTGGCGGGCAATATCATCACGATGGCTATCTTGAATATATGGCGACAGCTCACCGCGAATAAAGAGGATTGGGTGCGGCCACGGTGGAATAGGCTGCCAGCCGACAATATTTTCGTATTGATCCCAGAGTGCGGGCACATTAAACCGCCATTCGCCGTTGTGGAATGATTTCAATAAGAACTGAATGACCCCTTCTTCTTTTATCGACTCACGCATCAATTGAGCGGCTTCTTGTCGCTGGGTTATACCCGCAGTACTCACAGCATTGAGGGCAGTAAAGATAGTGTCGTGGCGGCGTACTTGATAGTTAACCGGGGCGACATCAATAGCGACCAGCTTTGCAATACGATGAGGAGCAATTGCTGTCAGTGCCATTGCCACTTTACCCCCCATCGAATGGCCGATGATAATGGCTTTCTCTATTGCGAGGTGGTCGAGCAGCTCCAGCACATCCTGCGCCATTGCAGGGTAATCCACTTGCGGTGAGCGGGGTGATAAACCATGGTCACGCATATCAACCTGAACCACGGTATGATCTCTTTGCAAGTCACGGGCCAAAACACCCAGGTTATCCAGATTACCAAATAGCCCATGAATCAGCATGATTGGCAGGGAAGGTGTGGCAGAAAGCGCGTTTTGTAAGCGGAAGTTTAATTTCATAGCGACGTTCATACTGAGAGATAATGTGGTTAGGATATCATGGCTGAACAAAGGTGTGCTGTTACACAATTATTTGCCTTATCATCAGTCATATGTAGATTATTGAGTTGCTGTGGGTGGGGTGGGCCATTTATCCCGATAAAGCCATTATAAAGGTACTCGTCAGCGCACTTTGACTTTATAATCCTAAGATATGTATAAGAAAGTAGAAACCCGTACTGGATAAAGATGAAAACTATTGAACTCGACGAAGAACTTTATCGCTATATTGCCAGCCATACGCAGCACATTGGCGAGAGCGCGTCTGATATTTTACGACGTATGCTGAAGTTTACGGCCGGTCAGCCGGTACCCAGTATCCCTGCCAGCACTGATGCGGTGAAAGCGGCTACAGCTCCAGCACCACGAGATCGGGTTCGTGCAGTGCGTGAATTGCTGTTGTCCGATGAGTATGCAGAGCAAAATAGGGCGGTTAACCGCTTTATGTTGGTGTTATCCACACTTTACACGCTGGATGCACAGGCGTTTACCGAGGCGACTGAATCATTACATGGTCGCACCCGGGTTTATTTTGCCGGTGACCAACAGACATTGTTGCAAAACGGGACGCACACCAAACCCAAACATGTCCCAGGTACGCCATACTGGGTTATTACCAATACCAATACCGAGCGTAAACGCAGTATGGTGCAACATCTCATGCTGGCAATGCAGTTCCCGCCGGATTTGACCGAAAAAGTGTGCGGGACTATTTAATTTCGTTGAACCGATACCCAAAGAAATTGGAGTTGCAGGTAGGCAGCAAGCGAACGACAAATGGGTTGTAAACCATGTTGAACAGCACTTGCACTGGCCCGCAGGGTGAGCCTCATCAGAGGCTCATAATCCCGATGAACTTACGCAAATATGCGATTCGGGTGAGTGAACGCAGCTTGCGGCTCCAAGTGCGAAGGGGATATATAGGGAGTAGTGACTGTGGCCAATCACCCTCGTGCCGGGCAACCCGCTCAGCAAAGCGATTTGATAAATGTTGCGCAGTTAACGTCGCAATATTATGTATTGCAGCCAGATGCTGAAAATCCGGCCCATGCGGTCAAATTTGGCACCTCCGGCCATCGTGGCAGTTCATTACGCCACAGTTTTAATGAAGCACACATCTTAGCAATCGCTCAGGCGATCGCCGAAGTTCGTCATCAACATGGCACTAGTGGCCCGTGTTATGTGGGTAAAGATACCCATGCACTCTCTGAACCGGCATTTATCTCGGTATTAGAAGTGCTGACGGCGAATGGTGTGGATGTCGTGGTACAGCAAGATAATGGTTTTACACCAACCCCGGCGATTTCACATGCTATTCTCTGCCATAATGTGCAGGGGAAAGCCTTGGCTGACGGCATTGTTATCACACCGTCACACAATCCGCCTGAAGATGGTGGCATCAAGTACAACCCACCGAATGGCGGCCCGGCCGATACCAATCTGACCTCGGTAATTGAAAAAAGAGCTAATCAGTTACTCAGCCTGAAATTAGAGGGCATCAAACGCCAAACGCTGGATAAAGCCTGGCGTGGTAATCATCTGCGTGAGCAAGATTTGATTCAGCCGTATGTTGCAGGCTTGGTGGATGTGGTCGATATTCCGGCTATTCAACGTGCTGGTTTGAAATTAGGTGTTGATCCTCTCGGTGGCTCCGGTATTGCTTATTGGCAACGTATTGGTGAGCACTATAAGCTGGATCTAACACTGGTTAATGATTCTATCGATCAGACCTTCCGCTTTATGCATCTGGACCATGATGGCGTGATCCGGATGGATTGCTCGTCAGAGTCCGCCATGGCTGGCTTATTGGCGTTACGCGATAAATTTGATTTAGCTTTTGCTAACGATCCCGATTATGACCGCCATGGTATTGTGACTCCGGCAGGGTTGATGAATCCGAATCATTATCTTGCAGTATCGATCAATTACCTGTTCCAGCACCGTCCACAATGGGGAGCTGAGGTGGCCGTGGGTAAAACCCTGGTCTCCAGTGCGATGATTGATCGCGTGGTGGCTGATTTAGGCCGTAAGTTGGTAGAAGTTCCGGTCGGCTTTAAATGGTTTGTTGACGGTTTGCACGACGGTAGCTTTGGTTTTGGCGGTGAAGAGAGTGCTGGGGCTTCCTTCCTGCGCTTCGATGGCACGCCGTGGTCTACTGATAAAGACGGTATTATCATGTGTTTGCTGGCAGCAGAAATCACAGCAGTTACCGGTAAAAATCCACAGCATCACTATGATGATTTAGCTAAACGCTTTGGCGCACCGAGCTATAACCGTATTCAGGCTCCGGCGACTCAGGCGCAGAAAAACGCGTTGTCTAAACTGTCACCTGAGATGGTGACAGCCAACATGTTGGCGGGTGATCCTATTACTGCTCGTTTAACCACAGCACCTGGCAATGGTGCATCCATTGGCGGCCTGAAAGTGATGACGGATAACGGCTGGTTTGCGGCCCGTCCATCCGGTACTGAAGACGCTTACAAAATTTACTGTGAAAGTTTTATCAGCCCAGAGCATCGTGAAAAGATAGAGCAGGAAGCCGTAGATATTGTCAGTGAAGTGCTAGCGGGTAAATAGTCATAACCGGTAAGAAATAGCGCCTATTGGCGCTATTTCTTCGCCAGAAGTTAGATCAGCCGATAAGCTGACACCTAATATTATATTTCTTCTTTTAGCCCTGTTTTCCATTGCCAGGAGCCGATTACCCCAATGCTACTAGCAATGCTCCGGCGGTAATTAGTGCGACGCCCAAGCTGGCCAGCAGAGAGATTTTTTCACCAAATAGGATAACCGCCAGAATTACCGCAAAAACCACACTGAGTTTATCAATCGGGGCCACTTGAGAGACATTGCCATGCTTGATAGCCATAAAGTAAAACAGCCAGGATAACGCACCCGCAACGCCACTGAGAATAATGAATAACAGGGCTTTTTTATCGGCCAATACACCACTGATCAGATTGAATTTCCCTTGAGCTAACACCACACCGACCAGGAACAGCGCCATCACGACAGCACGAACGGCAGTCGCAGTATTGGCATCCAACTGCTGCAAGCCGATTTTACCGAAGATAGCGACCAGAGAGGCGGTGAAGGCAGATAGCAGGGCGTAAATCAACCATGTACTCATGAATAATAAGACCTATTAGCATTTAAAAGTTTGATGCTACGCCGCTGACAGTTATTTTCCTAGTATCAATGTAAATTTTTATATCACACAAGGTGTTACGGGATAAAGCGATAGCCGACGCCGGTTTCAGTTAGCAGATGCTTAGGGCGGGTCGGGTCTGTTTCTAATTTCTGCCGTAAATGGCCCATATAAATACGCAGATAGTGGCTGTGTTCGACATAATTTGGCCCCCAGACTTGGCTTAATAACTGGCGCTGGGTAATGACTTTACCGGCATTCGCCAATAATGCAGAGAGCAGGCGAAACTCAATCGGTGTCAGGTGCAGATTTTCGCCGGCACGGGTAACCTGACGATTAATCAGATCAACGCTGATATCCGCAAAGCCCACCAGCGGGCTTTCCTGACTACCACCGCTATGGCGGCGCAAAGCAACCCGCACTCTAGCCAATAACTCACTGATTCCAAATGGTTTGCTTAGGTAGTCATCGGCTCCGGCATCCAACGCGGCCACTTTATCTTCTTCATTGTTACGAGCCGATAAGACGATAATAGGAATGGCACTCCACTGACGCAGGTCTTGAATATAAGTCAGTCCATCGCCGTCTGGTAACCCCAAATCCAAAATAATCAGGTCTGGTTTGCGGGTACCGGCTTCAATTAGCCCCCGTTGCAAGGTATCACTCTCGAATACTCGCCAGCCCTCACTCTCCAGCGCAATACGAACAAAGCGCCGGATCTCTTTTTCATCTTCTACGATTAGAATGTTAGTCGGGGATATAGTCACTTCTCCTTCATTAGGCTATTTTATTTGCCATTTTGAACCTGGGCAGTGCTCAGAATCCTCACGTACTCGGTGTACGCTCCGGTTCTTCCGCTCTGTCCGTGTTCAAACTGCCTGCAACAATGACGCCTACTGAGATAGGTTCTATACCCGTCATACTTCAAGCTGCTTGTGTGTTGGCTGCTTTCGTTACTCGGCCCGTCCATGGGCCTCGCCTCTGTGAGGCCGCTGCAAGCAGCGTTCAAATCTGCTCCTGGCAGGTTTGTCACCCCGGTCACTTACTTAAGTAAGTGACCGGGGACTTACTCAGTTGCCGCCTTCCTTCAACTCGAATTATTTAGGGTATATCATTTTTCAGCATCAAGGTGTTCACTATCAATGTTTTCACCATCAATATCTGGCGCTCTCTCGAGTGGTAGCGTGAAGCGGAAGCTAGCACCGCCATCTTTATTGTTCTCAACCCAGATACGCCCGCCGTGTACATCAATAATGGCACGACAAATGGCTAAACCCAAGCCGACACCGGGAATGGCTGACTCTTTGTTACCTCGGGAGAATTTATCAAAGATTAGCTGTTCTTGCCCAAGTGTCACTCCTGGGCCATTATCCCATACTTCTACATTTAGCCACTCACCTTGTACCGCGGCCCGAATCCCCAGCAATGCCCCCTGACCGGCATATTTATGTGCATTTTCCAACAAATTGATAAACACCCGTTCCAGTAAGCTGCCGTCACAGTTGATCAACACCATTTCATCCGGTAACTCGACGTTGATGTGATGATGATTGAGGGCGGTTTCTAGCATATGCAGGGCGCTACCCACGATCTCTTCCAGTGATTGCCACTCTTTACGTAGATTAAACCCACCCGATTGAATACGCGCCATATCCAATAAGTTATTCACCAGTCGGGTGGTACTCAGCACTTGTTGGCGGATTTGATTGGCTTGCGGCGCATGGCGTGAACCTTCCGCTGCCAGATCCAGCGTCAAAATTTCGGCCTGACCGAATAGCACCGTCAATGGGGTACGTAAATCATGAGATAGTGCCGCCAGCAGTGAGTTACGCAGTTGCTCGCGTTCGGCATCCAGTTTTGCCAATTCGGCACTGCGTGCCAGATGTAGCCTTTCCAGAGCATTGGCGATCAGACTGGTAAAGGTTTGCAGCAAGCGCTGCTGCTCCGGCACCATTAATTGGCGCAGGTTGGCAGGTTCGATTGCCAGCACGCCAAAAGTTTGCTTGGAGGCGGTCAACGGTAATAACTGATAGGGGACACCGGGCAGGGTGTCGGTACCGGCACCTGCCGGTGCGCCTTTGTCAAAACTCCAGCGGGCAATAGCCACATCAACAGAAAGTGCGCCGCCTTCGTCAGTGGCGACTTGCTGCAAGCGTCCATCTTCCTGTGGCAGTAACAGGTCAGTTTTCGCTTGAAAACTGCTGGAGAGAAAATGACGACTGGTTTTGACAATATCCGCAGGCGTTAGGGCACGGCTTAATCCGCGCGACATCTCATACAAATGCCTGGCGCGTTGCTCGCGATAACGGGCAATTCTGGCTTGATAGCGCACCCCAGCGGTAAGATTACCCACCACGATACCGACAATCAGCATCACGCCAAACGTCACCAGATACTGCACATCAGTGACCGCCAGTGACCCATGCGGTTGAACAAAAAACAGATCGAAACTGGCGACATTAATCACTGCCGCCAAGACTGACGGCCAGCGGCCATAGAACAGTGCAATAATCACCACACCCAGTAAGTAGACCATCACCAGGTTGGCTTGATCGAAACCGGGGATGAGCCACTGCGATAACACCGTAATCAGGGCACACAAGCCGATGGCTGCCGCACAGCCACGCAGTTGCATCCGCCACTTTTCAGTAAAGGTACGAGAATCACTCTCTTTCACCACACTGGGGGGGGTATCGCCCTCCAGTGCAATAATCACCAAATCCAGATCTGGCCCCAGCTTGCCCAGGCGATCTGCAAAGCTACCACGCAGTTTCCACTGTTTTTCCGTGCGGCGACCAATGATGATTTTCCCCAGATTATGTTCTCGGGCGTAACGCAGGATGGCCTGTTCTTCACGGGGTTCTGACAGCGTAGCGGTTTCTGCTCCTAACTCTTGCGCCAATTTTAGTGTGCGTAAAATGGCCCGGCGCTTCGCTTCCGGCAGGCCATGCAGACGGGGTGTTTCCACATAGACTGCATGCCAGATACACCCCAATCGGGCTGCCAGCCGGGCAGCAGTTCGGACCAGTTTTTCGTTACCGCTGTTATGGCCAATACACAATAAGATGGCATCACGGGTATGCCAGACACGTTCGCGCCCCTGAGTGTCACGGAAAGCACGCATCTGATCATCAACCCGATCCGCGGTACGGCGCAGTGCCAGCTCGCGTAGGGCGATTAAATTGCCCTTACGGAAGAAGTGCTCAATGGCTCGCTCCGCCTGACCCGAAATATAGACCTTGCCTTCATTCAGCCGCTGGCGCAGGTCATCGGGGGGGAGGTCGACCAAAACCACTTCAGTGGCTTCATCAAACATATGGTCGGGCACGGTTTCCCGCACCCGGATACCGGTCACGCCGCCGACCACATCATTCAGGCTTTCTAGATGCTGTACATTGACGGTGGTCAGCACATCAATGCCAGCATCCAGCAGTTCTTCAACATCCTGCCAGCGTTTCGGATGGCGCGAGCCATAGGCATTACTGTGCGCCAGCTCATCCATCAGGATCAGTGCCGGGTGGCGTGCCAGGGCCGCATCCAAATCAAATTCACGTACCTGACGATTGCGGTGATGAATTCGTTTTTGCGGTAGGATGGTCAGCCCTTCGAGCAGCGCTGCGGTTTCGCTACGCCCGTGTGTTTCCACCACACCAACCAATACATCCAGCCCTTGAGTCCGCAGGCGCTGAGCCTCTTGCAGCATGGCGTAAGTTTTGCCTACCCCCGCACAGGCCCCGAAAAACACTTTTAGCCGGCCACGGGTCTTCTCATTGGCTGCTGCGAGCAGGCTGTCGGGATCGGGGCGGGTTGGTTCTGCATCCACCATGTTATGTCCTTAAGATTTTGCCGGGTTGATCGGTACTTTTACCGGGCTTTGGGCATCCAACGCCATATTCAGATTCAGCACATTCACCACTGATTCACCGAAGAAGTTCGGTGTCGCTTTTTGCACACTACTATCAATCAACTGCTTCACTTCAGACAATGGCATCTGGCGCACGCTGGCGATGCGGGGAGCCTGATAATAGGCCGCTTCCAGTGAAATACTGGGATCCAGACCACTGCCTGATGCTGTCACCAAATCAACCGGGACTGGGCCAGTTTGTGTCGGGTTAGCCTGACGCAGTAATGTTACTCGCTCACTGATAACCTGATCCAGTGCGGGATTGCTGATGGACAGATTACTCCCACCAGAGGCCATTGGATTATAAGGCATATCTGCTGTTACCGATGGGCGGCCGGCAAAATAGCCTGGCTGAGTAAAGTTTTGGCCTAGCAAGGTAGAGCCGACAACTTCATCACCCAGCATCACCAGTGAACCACGCGCTTGCTCGGCAAACATCAATTTTGCCAATCCGGTAGTCAGCAGAGGATAAGCTATCCCGGTGATAAGTGTCAGTAATATCAGTAGAACCAATGAAGGTCGCAGGTATGACATGGATATTGCCTCTCTATTCGGTCTTAATAGCGGCCACGAGCAAAACACGCCGTGGCCATTGCAAACATTAATTACTGAGTTTTCAGCTCATCATTAGGGCGGTCAGTACCAGATCGATCAGCTTGATACCGACAAACGGCACCAATAGGCCACCCAGCCCATAGATCCACAAGTTACGGCGCAGCAGCGCCGCTGCACTCATCGCCTTGTAACTCACCCCTTTCAGTGCCAGCGGGATCAGGAACATAATCACCAGTGCGTTAAAAATAACCGCCGACAGTATGGCCGACGCCGGGGAGTGCAACTGCATGACGTTCAGGGCATTAAGCTGCGGATAGGTAGCTGCAAACGCAGCCGGGATAATGGCGAAATATTTAGCAACGTCGTTGGCGATACTGAAGGTGGTCAGCGAGCCACGGGTCATCAGCATCTGTTTACCGATATGCACCACTTCAATCAACTTGGTCGGGTTAGAATCCAAATCCACCATGTTGCCAGCTTCTTTCGCCGCTTGTGTCCCCGAGTTCATCGCCACGGCGACGTCAGCCTGCGCCAGTGCCGGGGCGTCGTTGGTACCGTCACCGGTCATTGCCACCAATCGGCCTTCGGCCTGATACTGGCGAATCAATGCCAGTTTGGCCTCTGGCGTGGCTTCCGCCAGAAAATCATCCACACCCGCTTCTGCGGCAATGGCGGCTGCTGTCAGGCGGTTATCACCGGTGATCATCACTGTTTTGATGCCCATTTTGCGCAACTCGGCAAAACGTTCTTTGATGCCACCTTTGACGATATCTTTCAGCGCCACTACACCCAGCACCCGTGGCCCATCGGCCACCACCAGTGGCGTACCACCGGTGCGGGCGACGCTTTCCACCGCGTCTTCCACTGCCCGCGGGAAATGGCCCTGATTGGACTCGACATGGCGGCGAATAGCATCCACAGCACCTTTACGGATCATTCTGTCCTGCACGTTCACACCACTCATCCGTGTTTGTGCCGAGAAAGGCACAAAGGTGGCATTTAGACTGTGCAAGTCACGTTCGCGCAGGTTAAAGCGCTGTTTCGCTAACACCACGATACTGCGGCCTTCTGGCGTTTCATCCGCCAAAGAAGAGAGTTGCGCGGCATCGGCCAGTTGTTGCTCGGTGACACCCGGTGCAGGTAAAAACTCAGACGCCTGGCGGTTACCCAGTGTGATAGTGCCGGTTTTATCCAACAACAGCACATCAACGTCACCGGCCGCTTCCACCGCGCGCCCGCTGGTGGCAATCACGTTAGCGCCCAGCATCCGGCTCATCCCGGCAACCCCGATGGCTGATAGCAGGCCACCGATAGTGGTTGGGATCAGACAAACCAGCAGCGCCACCAGTACCGTAATTGTCACCGGTGAACCGGCATGGTTGGCCTCAACACTGAACACCGAGAACGGATAGAGTGTCGCCGTCGCCAGTAAGAAGACAATAGTCAGAGCCACCAGCAAAATGGTCAACGCCACTTCGTTAGGGGTTTTACGCCGTTTCGCGCCTTCAACCATGGCGATCATCCGGTCGAGGAAGGTTTCGCCGGGGTTAACGCTGCACTCAACTACCAACCAGTCGGACAGCACGCGGGTACCGCCGGTCACGGAAGAGAAGTCACCACCGGATTCACGGATAACCGGAGCAGATTCGCCGGTAATGGCGCTTTCATCAACGGATGCACCACCTTCCAGCACTTCGCCGTCACAGGGCACGGTATCGCCAGCTTCAATCAACACCACATCGCCTTTGCGCAAGCTATCGGCGGAGACTTTCTCCTGTGGCGCATCAAAGCGGGCTTCTGACAATTTTTTGGCCCAACTGGTTTTTTTCACCCCACGCAGACTTTCTGCTTGCGCTTTACTGCGCCCCTCGGCCAAAGCTTCGGCGAAGTTGGCAAACAGCACGGTAAACCACAGCCACAGAGCCACATTGCCGGTAAACATGGCACTACCGGTGGTTTGGCCGCTTAATATCGCCAGCCAAATCAGAGTGGTCAGCCAACTCCCCAGATAGACCACGAACATCACTGGGTTACGCCATTGGACGCGTGGGTCCAGTTTCTTCACGGCATCAATAAGCGCAGTACGAACCAGTGCTGGCTCAAAAATCGCGCGTTGTTTGCGTGTCATAGTAGTTCTCTCATCAATGTGCTAACCAAACTTGCAGATGCTCAGCAACCGGACCTAAGGCCAGCGCTGGGATAAAGGTCAATGCGCCGACCAACAGCACCGTACCTACCAGCAAACCGATAAATAGTGGTCCAGCGGTTGGCAGCGTGCCATTACCCGCGGGTTGCCGCTTCTTCGCCACCAATGAGTTGGCAATGGCCAATACCGGCAGAATCACGCCAAAGCGGCCGAAGAACATGGCGGCAGCCAGCAGCAGGTTATAAAACGGCGTATTGACACTCAGACCAGCAAAGGCGCTGCCGTTATTGTTGGCCGCAGAGGAGAGGGCGTAGAGAACTTCGCTAAAACCATGCGCACCGGGGTTAAGAATCCCCGCCCGCCCGGCATCAGTGCAGAGTGCCAGTGCGGTACCCAGCAGCACGATAGCCGGGGTGACCAGAATGGCCAGCGCGGTCATTTTCATATCAAATACGTCAATTTTCTTGCCAAGATATTCAGGGGTACGACCAATCATCAACCCGGCAATAAAGACGGTCAGCAGCACGAATAGCAGCATGCCGTATAACCCAGAACCGACCCCACCAAACACCACCTCGCCAATCTGCATTAACCACATCGGTACCATGCCACCTAAGGCGGTAAAGGAGTCATGCATGGCGTTAACGGCCCCACAAGAGGCTGCGGTAGTGACCACGGCATACATACTGGTTGCCAGAATGCCGAAGCGGGATTCTTTACCTTCCATATTGATATTGCTGTCGGCACCTAACTGAGTTAAGTGCGGGTTACCGGCCAGTTCTGCATACATCACCACGACTACGGCCACCACAAAAATCAGTGACATAGCCCAGATCAGCGCATGGCCCTGACGGCTATCACCCACCACCTGACCGAAGGCAAAACAGAGTGCACAGGGTATGAGGAAAATCGCCAGCATCTGCACAAAGTTACTAAAAGCAGTCGGGTTTTCAAATGGATGTGCGGAGTTAGCGCCAAAAAAACCGCCGCCGTTGGTCCCCAACATTTTTATGGCTTCCTGCGAGGCTACCGGTCCCATTGGTAGGGTCTGTTTTACCCCTTCAAGGGTGGTGATATGCAGGTAGCCATCCAGGTTTTGTAATACCCCCTGACTGACGAAAATTAGCGCGATAATCAGCGCAATCGGCAGCAACACATATAAGGTGATGCGCACCAGATCGACCCAGGCATTTCCCAGTGTGTGGGCAGAATGGCGGGCAAAGGCACGGATCAGAGCAAAAGCGACGGCAATGCCGGTTGCAGCAGAGAGGAAGTTTTGTACCGTCAGACCGGCCATTTGACTCAGATAACTGAGGGTGTTTTCGCCGCTATAGGCTTGCCAGTTGGTGTTAGTGACAAAGCTGACCGCGGTATTTAAGGCCAGATGCCATGACATACCCGGCATGTGTTCAGGATTTAGCGGTAACGAACCTTGCGCCATCAACAGCGTGAACAGCAAGGCAATACCCAGTAAGTTAAAGCAGAGAATGGCGAGCGCATATTGCCAGCCGTTCATCTCTTCATTTTTTACACCGCTACAACGCCATAAACCGGCCTCGACTTGGCGCAATGGCGCAAAGGGTTCGCCTTCGATTATGCGAGCCAAAAAGCTCCCCAACGGACGGGACAGCACCAACAACACCAGCATGAAGCTGGCGATAAGCAGAAATCCTGACGCTGCCATTTAAAAATCCTCCGCATTAAACAAGGCATAAACCAGATAGCCAAGAAGCAGTAGGACCAACAGCGCACCACTAATGATGCTGAAACTCACGATACACCTCCACAACGCTTATTTTTGATAACAACAGCTTATGAAGTCGAGCGAAAAGTTCCTGATAAAAAATGGCCGAGAGGTGTAAAAAAAGTATAAAAACGGTCAAAAAATAGACATAAAATGGGTGTAAATTAACCAGTGGCGGCGCAGTATCGCCAATTCTGGCCCTTGAAGGGTTAGGCACTGAGTCAATACATATAATGTGCCAATTACTAAAGAGTACATAACTGTAATGTAACTAATGATTGGTTTTAAATTAACCTTGCTGTAACAAAATTACAGAATTGACAATTTATTTCGGATTTTGACGTAATTGAGTGGTCGGATGAGTGGTAAAATTTCAACCGATACGGTAAAATTTTGTCCAGTTTCCAATTTTGTTTATTTTATTTTTAACGCCAAGTTGTAAATCGACTCTCTGTTTAACCGAGTTGGCTGTTACACCAAGGCGTTTTAAAGGAGGATCGTTATGACCATGTACAACGCATACCCATTGCATCAGGTTCTCTTGCGCCGGAGCGCAGTGATTCTGGTCGGTTTACTGGCACTGCCGGTGATGCTTTTCCGCAAAGAACGCGCCCGTTTTTACAGCTATCTGCACCGGGTTTGGGCTAAAACCAGTGATAAGCCGGTGTGGTTGGCACAGTCTGAATCGGCAATACAGGATTTTTACTGAGATAAATCAGTAAGCTGCTCGTAGATAAAAACGGCGTAAAATTAATGGCCCGTGGGTTAACACTCGCGGGCTTTTTACTGCCTTTATATCTGCCCCAGATATAAAGGTATCAAGCAAGAGCGTGGTTCTCGGGCAACAACTGTTATGCTGTGATGAGAAAAGCTGCCAAGGCCAAGGGAGAATAGAATGCTGGAGAGTAATCAGGTAACCCACAGTATCGAGTACTGCCATGCGCGAGACGAGCTTGATGCGTTATATGCAGCAGGCATAACACGTGGCCAATTGATGGATTTTCATAGCCGCTATAAGTTAGTGCTGTTGGCGCATTCGCAGCCTGAATACCGCGAAATCGGTCCTTTTATTGCCTCAATGGATAGATGGTCATCATTAATTGAGTTTACTGATGAGTATCGTCAGCGTTTACTGCATTTGTTGTCTCATCAGCCAACGTCCGCCAATCACACCAACGTATTAATGCATGTACAGGGTTATTTTCGGCCTTACCTTACGTCAACACAACGTCAGGCATTGGCACAGCTTATCGAGCAGTATCGGGTAGGTGAGTTGCCTTTGAGTGTCCCCATCGGCCAAATAAATGCTTACTTGGTTGAATTCCCGAATGAGTATCTGGCCGGACAACGCTATTTTACATTTTACTCGGCACAAGGATAAGGCATGGCGACGCATCTGGTCTGGTTTCGTAATGATTTACGCGTAACGGATAATCTGGCGCTGCATGCCGCTTGTCAGGACCCACAAGCCACTGTGATTGCGCTATTTATCGCGACCCCTGCACAATGGGCCGCACATGATATGGCCCCTCGGCAGGCCACCTTCCTGCTGCAAAACCTACAACAGTTACAGCACGCACTGGCTATCCGGGCGATACCGCTACACTATCATCAGTGTGATGATTTTCAGGACTCCATTATCTGGCTGGATGATTTTTGTCAGCAGCAGCAAGTTGATGCGCTATTTTTTAACCAACAGTATGAGTTAAATGAACAACTGCGAGATGGGGCGCTAGTGACGCGGCTCAATCATCGGCAAGAAGCCGGTCACACCATTACCTGCCACCGTTTCGATGACAGTGTGTTATTGCCGCCGGGCAGTGTCCTGACCGGTAATAATGAGATGTACAAAGTATTTACCCCGTTTCGTCGTGCTTTTATTCAGCGTTTAATGATGAGTGAATGCCGTTGTGTCCCTGCGCCAAAAACGCGCGATAACGTGGTAGCTGCCATGCCATTACCACTGCTCCCGTTTGACTATCCGCAACAACCGGTAGATAGCCAATTATTTCCGGCAGGCGAAGAGGCGGCATTACATCGCCTGCGCAGTTTTTGTCGCGAGCAGGTTCAGGACTACCAGCAACAACGTGATCTGCCTGCTGTGGCAGGAACCAGTTGTTTGTCACCTTATCTGGCGTTGGGGATACTTTCGCCCCGTCAATGCTTTAACCGCTTGTTGGCAGAATGTCCCGCGTTGCTGGAAAACTCCGACGGCGGTGCTTTTACTTGGCTCAATGAGTTGGTCTGGCGTGAATTTTATCGTCATTTGTTAGTGGCTTATCCGCGTTTATGCCAGCATCGTCCCTTTATTGACTGGACTGATGGCGTAATATGGCATCACTCAGAACAGCAACTACTTGCCTGGCAGCAGGGACAAACAGGTTACCCTATTGTTGATGCAGCTATGCGGCAGTTGAATGAAACCGGCTGGATGCATAACCGCCTGCGAATGATCAGCGCCAGTTTTCTGGTTAAAGACCTGTTGATCGATTGGCGACACGGCGAACGCTATTTTATGTCCCAACTATTGGATGGGGATTTGGCCGCCAATAATGGAGGCTGGCAGTGGGCTGCCTCCACGGGTACTGATGCTGCACCCTATTTTCGTATTTTTAATCCCACCACCCAGGGCGAGCGTTTTGACCCGAGCGGCGTTTTTATCCGCCGTTGGTTACCTGAGCTGGCTAGGGTGCCAGACAGTGATATCCATCAGCCATGGCGCTGGGCGCAGCGGCAACAGCAACATCTGGATTACCCACTACCGCTGGTGGATCATAAGCTGGCCAGATTGGCTACACTCGCGGCATTTGAAGCCGCTAAGCGGGATGGCCGCAAGGATCCCTAATCACCAGGAGCTTGCATGTTTTTGACATATATTTCGACTAAATTCTGTGTTTCAACTAAAACCCATGTTTTAACGAAACCCACGTTATGTACCAATAAGATAACCCACATGGTGCTTAACGCCGGGCTGATTTTATCGTTTAGCCTATATAGCTCGCTGGCAGCGGCCGGTTTTGAGGTGGTGGCACTGGGGGTGGATGGTGGTGTCAGCGATGGCAATCTGACATCTTATCTGATTCGTGATGATAGCCAGCCGGTCTATTTAGCTCTGGATGCCGGTTCGGTGCTACCGGGTATTGCCAAAGCTCTGGAGAAGGGCGCTTTCCCCGATATTACCGATGAAACCGCCGCCCCGCTGACACGTCAGGGTTATATCTTTCGCCAGCGCATCAACAGCTATTTTCTTAGTCATGCCCATCTTGACCATGTTTCCGGCCTGATTATCGGTTCGCCGCAAGACAGCAACAAGCCCCTTTATGCCTCGGCAGACACGATTGATGTATTGCGAAACTACTATTTTAACTGGCGTGTCTGGCCTAACTTTACTGACAGCGGCAGCGGTACCCGGCTGGGAACCTATCGCATGCAAATGGTGCGGCCAAACCAGCCTCTAAGCCTGGGCTTAACCCGTTTGACGGGGGAATTGTATCCACTGAGCCATGATAAGTCCCCCTCTGCTATGTTATTGATCAGTAGTAATAATCAGTCATTTGCCTATTTTGGTGATACTGGCCCGGATGAGATGGAAAAGTCGAAAAATCTGGATACGGTGTGGAGTAACTTGGCCGAAAAGGTTAAACAGCAGCAATTGAAAGGGATGATAATCGAAGTTTCTTTCCCCAATGACGTTGCTGATAACAAGTTGTACGGCCATATGACGCCTAAGTGGTTGCTGAAGGAATTGAAAAATCTGGAGAAATACAGCGGTGAAGGCCAACCATTAAAGGGGCTGCCGGTGGTTATCAGTCATATAAAACCTTCATTTAAACAGGGACAAGATGTGCGTAAAACCATTGCCACTGAGTTGCAACAAGGTAATGATATGGGGGTTAATTTTATCCTGATGGAGCAAGGCGATAGCCAGCGTTTTTAACTACCCATTTATATTTTTTGAGGCTGATGAAATGCGCAATACCGAACTGGAAACTCTACTCAATAGCCAACTGAATATCTCGGCTTTTCAAGACTATGCACCCAATGGTTTGCAAGTTGAGGGGCGCGAAGAGATCAAGCGCATTGTCACCGGCGTGACCGCCAGCCAGGCACTATTGGATGCTGCGGTTGGGCAACAGGCCGATGCTATTTTGGTTCATCACGGTTATTTTTGGAAAAATGAACCGGTCGTGGTGCGTGGAATGAAACGTAACCGGCTGAAAACATTGCTTACCAACGATATCAATTTGTATGGCTACCATTTGCCACTGGATGCTCATCCTGAATTAGGCAATAACGCGCAATTGGCTAAATTACTGGGTATTCGGGTGTCGGGTGAAATTGAATCTTTCTTACCTTATGGTGAGTTTGATGCACCGTTAAATGCGGTAATTTTACGTGAACGGCTGGAAAAATTGTTGGGCCGTGAGGTATTACATTGTGGTGATCGAGCGCCAGTAGATGTGCGTCGTCTTGCCTGGTGTACCGGCGGCGGGCAGGGTTTTATCCAACAAGCGGCTGATTTTGGTGTTGATGCATTTATCACTGGTGAAGTTTCAGAGCAAACAATTCATATTGCCCGGGAGATGGGCGTGAATTTTTATGCTGCGGGGCATCACGCCACTGAGCGCTACGGTATCAAGGCGTTAGGCGAATGGTTGGCTAGCAAGCATCAATTTGAAGTTATCTTTATCGATATCCCCAATCCCGCCTGACCATTATGCAACATTATGCACTGGTAATAAGTATCGGTGCATAATCTACTGTAGGTATCTCCTTGTTTATGTGCAATTAAACCATACTTTAAACAAGGTTTTATCCTCTCTCTGGCTATTTAAAATCATCATCTGGCCATAGTTGGATGATAAAGCGACAGTTTTTAAGAATGTTTGCTCTCTATAGCCTGATTCTAAATAAGAAAAGAATCGATTATTTACCACTTTCCTTCGTAAAAAACTTCAAAATACGCTGTTTTTAGCGGTTAATTTCAGGATTTACATTGAATCTAGTGATTGCTGATATCTATTGGTTGATTCAGTTCTATTGACAGCAGTTAGGTGCTAACGCATAAATATGTCCTTATAAAAGCTATTTATCTAATGAAAATAAAAACTATACATGTCTTAGGGGGACGGGAGTGCAAAGAGCACGATGCTATTTATTGGGAGAGAGTGCGGTGGTTCTGGAATTGGAACCGCCGGTAACATTAGCAAGCCAGCAACGGATCTGGGGCTTAGCTGATCGTCTGATTCATCATCCTGATGTCCTTGAAGCGATTCCGGGTATGAATAATCTGACTCTATTATTGTCAGATCCACAAAATACGGCGCTGGACGCCATTGAACGCCTCCAACGCTGGTGGGAGGAGAGCGAATCATTAGTGCCTGAATCACGTGATATCACCATTCCAGTGATTTATGGCGGTGAGGCAGGCCCAGGCCTGGCTGAAGTGGCTCGTCACACTGGCATGACAGAGCGTCAGGTGGTGGAGTGCCACGCTGGCGCGAGCTATATCGTCTATTTTTTGGGGTTCCAGCCGGGCTTCTCATATCTGGGGGGGATGCCGGAAAAACTCGCCACGCCACGGCGTGCTGAACCACGTTTAGTGGTCGCGCCCGGTTCTGTCGGTATTGGCGGTAGCCAAACCGGTATCTATCCACTGGCAACGCCCGGCGGCTGGCAACTTATTGGCCGCACATCATTGGCACTGTTTAACCCGCTGGAGATGCCGCCAACCTTGTTACGGCCCGGCGATAATGTGCGCTTCCTGCCCTTAAAGGAGGGCGTATGCTGAATATTATTCGTTCAGGTATTTATACCACAGTACAAGACAGTGGCCGTGGCGGTTTTCGCCGTTTGGGAATCAGCCAGGGTGGGGCACTCGATTTACCGGCGCTCAGCATGGCAAATATGCTGGTAGGTAATGAGCCTGATGCTGCCGGGCTGGAAATTACCCTTGGTCAGTTTACGGCACAATTTACGCAACCAGGCTGGATAGCGGTGACAGGAGCTGGTTGCGATGCCCGGCTTGATAATCAGTTGCTGTGGACCGGCTGGCGTTATCCGGTCAAGCCGGGGCAGCAGCTAAAACTCAGTGTGCCACATCGGGGAATGCGCAGCTATTTAGCCATCTCTGGAGGGATTGCAGTACCGGAGATGTTGGGTTCACGCAGCACCGACCTGAAAGCCGGTTTTGGCGGTTATCAGGGGCGACTGATCAAAGATGGCGACACCCTGCCATTAGGCCAAGCCACACGTTTACCACGTGAATCAGTCGGTATCAAACAACTGTTATTTGGTAACCGTGTCCGGGCTGTTCCTGGCCCGGAATATCATGAGTTCGACGATATCGCACAGGGTGCTTTTTGGCGTGAAGCCTGGCAACTCAGCCCACAGAGCAACCGTATGGGATATCGCCTGACCGGGCGCGAATTAGCGCGCACCACGGACCGCGAGATGCTATCCCACGGATTATTACCTGGCGTGGTGCAAGTGCCGCACAACGGCCAGCCGATTGTGCTGATGGCTGATGCGCAGACAACCGGCGGTTATCCGCGCATTGCCTGCGTTATCGAAGCAGATCTTTATCATTTAGCTCAGCTTAGGCTCGGCGAACCAGTGCATTTTGTGCCATGCACAGTTGAGGAGGCGCTGCGGGCCAAAGCGGAGCAACAGCATTTCTTAAAACAGATCGAATGGGGTTTACAGCAAGGATTCGATGCGACGGAGGCCAAATGAAGATTGATTTAAACGCCGACTTAGGTGAAGGCTGCGCTAATGATCAAGCACTGCTGCAATTGGTCAGTTCAGCCAATATTGCCTGTGGCTTTCATGCCGGTGATGCGCAGACCATGCGCCAGTCGGTGCGCTGGGCTATGGAATATGGCGTTGCTATCGGTGCGCATCCGAGTTTCCCTGATCGCGAGAATTTTGGTCGAACCGCGATGCAGTTACCCCCTGAGACGGTGTATGCCCAAGTGGTTTATCAATTAGGTGCCTTGGCAGCTATCGTGAAGGCGGAGGGCGGCGTGATGCAACATGTGAAGCCTCATGGCATGTTGTATAACCAGGCGGCGGTTGATCCTCTGCTGGCGGATGCCATAGCGAAAGCGGTGAAAGCCGTGGACACATCGTTACGGCTGGTTGGATTGGCGGGAAGCGAATTGATCCGTGCCGGTGAATGCGCAGGTTTGGTGACCCGACAAGAGGTATTCGCTGATCGTCGCTATCAGCCTGATGGCACTCTAGTGCCGCGCAGCCAGCCAGATGCCTTAATTGAAAGTGACGAGTTGGCGTTGTCACAAACGTTGGCAATGGTGCAGCGTCAGCAGGTTCAGGCTCGTGATAGCAGTTGGGTAGCGGTACAGGCGGATACAGTATGCGTCCACGGTGATGGAGCCCATGCCTTGGATTTTGCCCGCCGTTTACGCCACAGTTTTCAGCAGCAAAATATCACGGTAACCGCGCAGTAAGATGGACGTTGGGCAGTAAAAATTATAACCGCCTGGCCCGGGTGGAATGGCTTCATCAATTAGCTACATATCACACTTTATAACAACACTTTAGGACAGGAGAGTCACCTTGGAACAAACGGTAAACCTTTGGCCGCTAATTGGTATTGCGGCGATCGTAATCGGATTTTTACTGCGTATCAACGCAGTACTGGTGGTGATTACCGCCGGTATCATCACTGGTCTGGCGGCGCTAATGCCAATGGCCACTATTTTGGAAAAACTGGGTGAAGGTTTTCTCAATACCCGCAACCTGCCTCTGATTCTGTTACTGCCACTGGCTGTTATCGGCTTGCTGGAGCGCCACGGCTTGAAAGAGCGAGCGCAGGCGTGGATTTCACAAATTAAAAGTGCCACCTCTGGCCGTTTATTGATTGTGTATCTGTTTGTGCGTGAAGCGACAGCCGCGCTGGGTTTAACCAGTCTGGGTGGTCATCCGCAAATGGTACGGCCATTACTGGCACCGATGGCAGAAGGGGCGGCTGAAACCCGTTATGGTGAGTTACCGGAGAAAGTGCGTTATCGCCTGCGTGCAATGTCTGCCGCGACCGATAACGTTGGGTTGTTCTTCGGTGAAGATATTTTTGTCGCTTTCGGTGCGATTATTTTTATGCACAACTTTATGCTGGAATCCGGTGGCATTCAGACCGAGCCGTTACACATTGCGTTGTGGGGTATCCCGACGGCGATTTGTGCTTTCCTGATCCACGCCTACCGTTTGCAACGTTTGGATAAACACCTCGCCGCTGAGTTAACCGCGCTGAGTCAGTCTGCTTTGGCTACCAAGGGAGACGCAAAATGATTTTCCAACAACAATATCTTTATTGGCTGGCTGGCGTAGTGCTGTTGATTGTCGCGTTAATGTCATTTCGTGATAAGGCCAACCCGCGCCGTATCACCACCGGTTTATTTTGGGGATTATACGGGCTGATTTTCCTGGTGGGTGATTGGACCTATCGTCTGGCCAATACTTTGGCGGGCGAGGGACCGGATGAGAAGCGCATTCTGAATATTACTGTCGGTGTGGTGGTGGTGATTATGGCGCTGATTGCCGGTTTTGGTGGGGTAAAACTGGGTAGCTATCATCAACGCACTCCAGAACAGCGCGAAGTGAGTGCCAAGCGTTTGGGGAACCGGTTGTTCATCCCGGCATTGGCTATCCCAGTGGTGACGGTTATTGGCGTGCTGCTGTTTAACAATATCCCCGCGCTGGATCAATGGCTGTTTGGCACCGGCAACCACGCCACCTTAGTCACCTTATTCTCGATGACTGTTGGTTGTGTTCTCGGTTTGATTATTGCGGTCGTCATGACCCACGAAACCGCGGCACAACCGGTGCAGGAAGCTCGGCGTTTGCTCGATTCCATCGGCTGGGCATTTATCTTGCCACAGATATTGGCCACCCTTGGCCTGCTGTTTACCACCGCCGGGGTCGGAACTGCTATTGCCCATCTGACACAGGAATATCTGGCAGTCGATCATCGCTTTGTCGCCGTGGCGGTCTATGCTATTGGCATGGCACTGTTAACCATGATCATGGGTAATGCCTTTGCTGCTTTCCCCATCGTCACTGCCGGTATCGGTATTCCAATTTTAGTATTGCAACACGGCGGTAATCCCGCAGTGATGGCAGCTATTGGTATGTTCTCAGGGTACTGCGGTACCTTAATGACGCCGATGGCAGCCAACTTTAATATCGTTCCTGCTGCGTTACTGGAGTTGCCGGATAAGAATGCGGTGATTAAAGCCCAGATTCCAACCGGGGTGACTCTATTGATTGTTAACGTATTCTTGCTGTATTTCCTGATGTTCCTCTAGGAGTGGTGATGAGAAGTGTATTAATTACCGGGTTTGAGCCATTTGGTGGGGAGCGAGTAAATCCTTCTTGGGAAGTGGTCAAACAATTGAATGATTTAATGCTGGGTGGGGTCAGAGTGGTGGCTCGTCAGTTGCCTTGCGCCTTTGGTGAAGCATTAATTGCGTTGAATGCCGCGATAGATGAAATTCAGCCAGTATTGGTGTTGGCTGTCGGTCAGGCCGGGGGACGCGCCGATATTACTATCGAACGGGTAGCTATTAACGTTGATGATGCCCGTATTCCTGACAATTTGGGGAATCAACCGGTAGATCAGCCGATAGTTGAGGATGGCCCGGCGGCGTACTTTACCCGTTTGCCCATCAAGGCGATGGTGCAGGGTATCCGTGAGGCGGGCATTCCGGCCTCGGTCTCCCAGACGGCCGGAACCTATGTCTGTAACCATGTGATGTACGGGTTATTGCATCGGTTAAATCAGCTCAATAGTGAGGTGAAGGGTGGTTTCATTCATATCCCTTATCTGCCGGAACAGGCGGTAGCTCACCCCGGATCACCCAGTATGTCAACACATTCAGTGCTGGTAGCCTTAGAACTGGCTATCTCTATTGCCATGCAAATTGAACACGATCTGCATATATCAGGCGGCGCGATCCACTGATTTCTCTATAAAAAAACGCCACCTTCACCGGTGGCGCTCTCATCATAAACAGTCTAATTACTCTGCTTATTTCTTCAGTTGACTATTGAAGTCACGTTCGGCATAACCGGTATAAAGCTGACGCGGACGGGCAATTTTAAGGCCCTCATCGTGCATTTCATTCCAGTGAGCAATCCAGCCAATGGTACGGGCAATCGCGAACATCACGGTAAACATTGAAGACGGGATCCCCATGGCTTTCAGGATGATACCTGAATAGAAGTCCACGTTTGGATATAGCTTTTTCTCAACGAAGTAGGGGTCTTCCAGTGCGATACGTTCCAGCTCTTTCGCGACAGCAAATAGGCTGTCATTTTCCAGTTTGAGTTCTTTCAATACCTCATCACAGGTTTCTTTCATCACCGTAGCGCGCGGATCGTAATTCTTATACACGCGGTGACCGAAGCCCATCAGGCGGAATGAGTCGTTTTTATCCTTCGCGCGTTTGATAAATTCTGGAATATGCTCGACAGATTTAATCTCTTCCAGCATTTTCAGGCAGGCTTCGTTCGCGCCGCCGTGAGCTGGCCCCCACAGGGATGCTATCCCCGCGGCGATACAGGCAAACGGGTTAGCGCCCGAAGAACCTGCGGTGCGCACAGTAGAGGTAGAGGCGTTCTGTTCGTGGTCGGCATGTAGGATAAAAATACGATCCATCGCGCGTTCCAGCACCGGGTTGACTTCATACTCTTCGCACGGTGTGGAGAACATCATACGCAGGAAGTTACCGGCATAGGACAGGTCGTTACGTGGATAAACAAACGGCTGGCCGATGGAATATTTATAACACATGGCAGCCACTGTTGGCATTTTAGACAGCAGACGGAAGGCGGTAATTTCACGATGGCGCTCGTTGTTTACATCCAGTGCGTCATGGTAGAACGCGGCCAGTGCACCAGTCACTCCGCATAATACAGCCATCGGATGTGAGTCGCGACGGAACCCACGGAACAAGCTGGTGATTTGCTCGTGGATCATGGTGTGGCGGGTTACTGTCGCTTTGAAGGTTTCATACTCTTCTGCTGTGGGGGTTTCGCCGTACAGCAAAATGTAGCAAACTTCCAGATAAGTAGAGTTTTTTGCCAATTGATCAATAGGGTATCCACGATGCAGTAGGATCCCTTTATCACCATCGATAAACGTGATTTTTGATTCGCAGGACGCGGTAGAGGTAAACCCAGGGTCATAGGTAAAATACCCTTTAGAACCTAAAGTGCTGACGTCGATCACGTCAGTGCCGAGGGTTGGGGATAGAACCTTCAGTTCAATCGCAGCTTCGCCTGCCAGATTCAGCGTCGCTTTTTTATCAGCCATTTACAGTCTCCTTCGCGCTTATTTTAAAAACCGCTAACAACTGGAATGTCTTAGATGCCTGTAGGGCATTATCTTATCGGCACTGCTCTGTTTGATTCACGATTAAACGTTTTATTCACGATTAAAACATGATTTAGGGTACAGAGTGTCTTACCAATGCGGCCAGCGATCCGAGAGGCTGGATCGATAGCGACGTTACAAAGTTGTTAACGATTTGTCGGATGCTTATCGTTTATAGTTCATTGCCTACGATATCTATGGGGATATTCACTTAATACACTGTTGCATAACTTAGGCTTATGGGGAAGTGTATCCGCAGACCTTTAGTGCATCATAGGGCTTATTTCTACCCTAGTTGTAATGGAAATGTTTATTCTTTGTCAAATCAGATAATTAATTTTATATAAATTGTGTAAATCGTGATCCTAATCACTGTTCAGGGGAAATGTTACCAATCGGTTTGTGTGGGAATTGTAATAAGAATGTGAACCCCCTATACTGCCGCCAGGTCTCCGGATTACCCTGAAGTAGGAGCACCCAGCGTTATATAGAACACGTCATTTAGGCATGCAGGATGTTATGTTTAAATGTGCGATGTGAAGGGTTTCGGCTCTTAACGCTGTCTGATCCCAACAAGGCCCGGAGGAAGGAAAATAATAAGAGCTGTGTGGGCAAAACCGTGAAAAAACAAAGACCTGTCAACTTGGATCTGCAAACGATTCGATTTCCCGTTACTGCGATAGCGTCCATTTTACACCGAGTCTCTGGCGTAATTACTTTCGTTGCCGTTGGTATCCTCCTTTGGCTGTTAGGTTTGTCTGTTTCCTCGCAAGAGGGATTCATGCAAGCAGCGGCTGTCATGAATAGTTTTATTGTTAAATTCATCTTCTGGGGAATACTTACTGCGCTGGCCTATCACGTTTGCGGTGGCATCCGTCACTTGCTTATGGATTTTGGCTACATCGAAGAGAGCTTGGCTGCGGGGACCCGCTCCGCACAAGTAACAATGGTGTTAACCTTGGTGCTGTCAGTTTTAGCTGGAGTCCTCGTATGGTAAGCAATGCTTCTGCGTTAGGGCGTAATGGAGTACACGACTGGCTGTTACTGCGTGCTTCTGCAATCGTCATCACTCTTTATATTCTTTATATCCTGGGCTTCGTCGTTATTGTCCCGGACATCACCTATGAAATCTGGCGCGGCTTTTTTGCCTCGCACATCACAAAAGTATTTACCCTGCTGACCTTGCTGTCGATTCTGGCTCACGCTTGGATTGGTCTGTGGCAGGTATTAACGGACTATATAAAGCCGCTAGCGGTACGACTGGTGTTACAACTGGCCGTTGTGGTTACGCTGCTGGTCTATCTATTGTATGGAACAATTGTGGTGTGGGGTGCTTAAATGAAACTGCCGGTCAGAGAGTTTGACGCTGTCGTCGTCGGTGCAGGTGGTGCAGGTATGCGCGCCGCACTGCAAATTTCACAAATGGGGCTGTCTTGTGCCCTGATATCTAAAGTTTTCCCTACCCGTTCCCATACGGTATCTGCGCAGGGCGGTATTACCGTGGCGCTGGGTAATACCCATGAAGATAACTGGGAATGGCATATGTATGACACGGTAAAAGGTTCCGATTATATTGGTGACCAGGATGCCATTGAATATATGTGTAAAACCGGTCCAGAAGCGGTACTCGAACTGGAACATATGGGGTTACCTTTCTCCCGTTTAGAAGATGGCAGCATTTATCAGCGGCCATTTGGTGGGCAATCGCGCAACTTTGGTGGTGAGCAGGCGGCGCGAACTGCGGCAGCCGCAGACCGTACCGGCCATGCGCTATTACACACCCTTTATCAGCAAAACCTGAAAAACCACACCACTATCTTCTCTGAGTGGTATGCACTGGATCTGGTGAAAAATCAGGATGGCGCCTTCGTTGGCTGTACTGCTATCTGTATTGAAACCGGTGAAGTGGTCTATTTCAAAGCGCGGGCCACGGTGCTGGCCACCGGTGGTGCGGGTCGTATCTATCAATCAACCACCAATGCGCACATTAATACCGGTGACGGCGTGGGGATGGCACTGCGTGCCGGTGTACCGGTGCAGGATATGGAAATGTGGCAGTTCCACCCGACGGGTATCGCTGGGGCGGGGGTGCTGGTTACCGAGGGTTGCCGTGGTGAAGGTGGCTATCTGCTGAATAAGCACGGTGAACGCTTTATGGAACGTTATGCCCCGAACGCCAAAGATTTGGCGGGTCGTGACGTGGTTGCACGTTCCATTATGATTGAAATCCGTGAAGGTCGTGGCTGTGATGGTCCTTGGGGCCCACATGCCAAACTGAAATTAGATCACTTGGGTAAAGATGTGCTGGAATCCCGCCTGCCGGGCATCCTTGAGTTATCTCGCACCTTTGCTCATGTTGACCCAATCAAAGAGCCTATTCCGGTTATTCCAACCTGTCATTACATGATGGGCGGTATTCCGACCAAAGTGACCGGCCAGGCAATTACAGTAAATGAAAAGGGTGAAGATGTTGTCATCCCTGGTTTGTTTGCGGTCGGTGAAATCGCCTGTGTTTCCGTCCACGGTGCCAACCGCCTGGGGGGCAACTCATTGCTGGACCTGGTGGTGTTTGGTCGTGCTGCCGGTATGCATCTGCAAGAGTCATTACTGGAGCAGGGTGCTAGCCGCGATGCCAGCGAATCAGATATTGAAGCCTCACTGGAACGAATGAACCGTTGGAACAACACCCGTTCAGGTGAAGATCCCGTTGAGATCCGCAAAGCACTGCAATCTTGCATGCAGCATAACTTCTCGGTATTCCGCGAAGGTGATGCGATGGCGAAAGGATTGGAAGAGTTAAGAACTATCCGCGAACGTCTGCAAAATGCCCGTCTGGATGACACTTCCAGCGAGTTCAATACCCAGCGTATTGAATGTCTGGAATTGGATAACCTGATGGAAACTGCGTTTTCCACCGCCGTATCAGCAAACTTCCGTACCGAAAGTCGTGGTGCTCATAGCCGCTTCGACTTCCCGGACCGTGATGATGCTAACTGGCTGTGCCATTCGCTCTATTTGCCAGACACTGAGAGCATGACCCGCCGTGAGGTAAACATGCAGCCTAAGCTACGCGCGGCATTCCCGCCGAAAGTGCGTTCTTATTAATGCATGTGTTGTGTTGATAGGGTTAAACCTAACCCGTTGCGGAGGAAAAGGTCATGAAACTTGAGTTCTCAATTTATCGTTATAACCCGGACATCGATAACGCGCCGCACATGCAGGATTATGAGCTGGAAGCGGAAGAAGGCCGGGATATGATGTTGCTGGATGCGCTCATCCAGTTGAAAGAAAAAGATCCTACCCTGTCGTTTCGCCGTTCATGCCGTGAAGGTGTGTGTGGTTCAGACGGTTTGAATATGAATGGCAAAAACGGTCTGGCTTGTATTACGCCAGTCTCGGCATTGCAAAAGGGTAATAAAAAGATTGTGATTCGCCCATTGCCGGGGTTACCGGTGGTGCGGGATTTAGTGGTCGATATGGGGCAGTTTTATACTCAGTACGAGAAAATTAAACCTTACCTGTTGAATGATGGCAAAAATCCGCCGGCACGTGAGCATTTGCAATCCCCGGAACAGCGCGAAAAACTGGATGGTTTGTATGAATGCATCCTGTGCGCCTGTTGCTCGACATCTTGTCCGTCATTCTGGTGGAATCCAGATAAGTTTGTCGGCCCGGCAGGGTTACTGGCTGCTTATCGCTTCCTGATTGACAGCCGTGATACCGAAACAGCAGCACGGTTGGATGACCTGGACGACGCTTTTAGTGTTTTCCGCTGCCATAGCATCATGAATTGTGTCAGTGTTTGTCCTAAAGGCCTTAACCCGACCAAAGCAATTGGTCACATTAAGTCTATGTTGTTACAGCGTAGCGCATGATAGTTACAGCGTAGCGCATGTATAGCTACAGGGTAGCGAATGATAGTTGCAACGTAGTGCATGATGTGAGTTTATTAACCCGGGGAATGTATTTCCCGGGTTGCTTCAAGGTAGGGAATCTCTAAAAGCCGGCATGCAGTCAGTTTTTAGAGGTTCCTTGAACGGGACCGTTAAGGTCCATAACAGAACGTGCATTGAGCATGTCGAGTGAACCGTTTTTACGGCAAACCGTTGATACTACGGTGTATATGTTAACCACGGCGAAAACTGAAGCTTCAAAGCTTAAGGGATCATGATGCAGAACGGCGCAATGAAGGCCTGGCTGGATTCCTCCTATCTGGCGGGCGCGAACCAGTCCTACATAGAGCAGCTCTATGAAGACTTTTTAACCGATCCTGGTTCCGTTGATGATAGTTGGCGTTCAATTTTTCAACAGCTACCAACAACGGGTGTAAAACCTGATCAGTTCCACTCTCAAACACGTGAGTATTTCCGTCGCTTGGCGAAGGATTCCTCTCGTTATAACTCATCCATCAGCGATCCTGAAAATGATGCCAAGCAAGTTAAGGTGTTGCAGTTAATCAACGCCTTCCGCTTCCGTGGTCATCAACATGCCAACCTTGATCCACTCGGTTTGTGGAAGCAGGAGTCTGTTCCAGACCTTGAACCTTCCTACCACCACCTGACCGAAGCCGATTTCCAAAATACCTTCAATGTGGGTTCTTTTGCTATTGGCAAAGAAACCATGAAGTTGTCTGACCTGTATGCAGCACTGAAACAGACCTATTGCGGCTCTATCGGCGCTGAATACATGCACATTACCAACACCGAAGAAAAACGCTGGCTTCAGCAGCGTATTGAGTCGGTGGTTGGGAAACCGACATTCAGTGATGAAGAAAAACGTCGCTTCCTGAGCGAATTGACTGCCGCTGAAGGTCTGGAACGTTATTTAGGGGCTAAATTCCCGGGCGCGAAGCGTTTCTCGCTGGAGGGCGGCGATTCGCTGGTCACCATGCTGAAAGAGATGATTCGCCATGCGGGGAAAAATGGTACCCGTGAAGTGGTTCTGGGGATGGCTCACCGTGGCCGCCTCAACGTATTGATCAACGTTTTGGGTAAGAAGCCGGAAGATTTGTTTGACGAATTTGCCGGTAAGCATAAAGAGCATCTGGGGACCGGTGACGTTAAATATCACCAAGGCTTCTCATCCGATGTGGAAACTGAAGGTGGCCTGGTTCACCTGGCACTGGCCTTTAACCCATCCCATCTGGAAATTGTCAGCCCGGTGGTTATCGGTTCGGTACGTGCACGCCGTGATCGTCTGGATGAAGCACGCAGCAATATGGTTCTGCCAATCACTATTCATGGTGATGCGGCGATTACTGGCCAGGGCGTGGTGCAAGAAACACTGAATATGTCACAGGCACGTGGCTATGAAGTGGGCGGGACGGTGCGCATTGTTATCAACAACCAGATTGGTTTCACTACCTCGAACCCACTGGATGCGCGTTCTACCCAGTACTGTACCGATATCGCCAAAATGGTACAGGCTCCGATTTTCCACGTGAATGCTGATGATCCTGAAGCTGTGGCGTTTGTTACCCGTCTGGCGTTGGATTTCCGTAACACCTTTAAACGTGACGTGATGATCGATCTGGTTTGCTATCGCCGCCATGGGCATAACGAAGCCGATGAGCCAAGTGCAACGCAGCCCGTGATGTATCAGAAGATCAAAAAACACCCGACGCCGCGCAAGATTTATGCTGACAAGCTGACCGAGCAAAATATCGCCAGCCTGGAAGATGCCACGGAAATGGTCAACCTGTATCGTGATGCGTTGGATGGTGGTGACTGTGTGGTGGAAGAGTGGCGTCCGATGAATCTGCAATCCTTCACCTGGTCGCCGTATCTGAACCATGAGTGGGACGAAGAATATCCAAGCAAAGTTGAGATGAAACGCCTGCAAGATCTGGCGCGTCGCATCAGCCATGCGCCGGAAGCCATTGAAATGCAATCCCGTGTTGCCAAGATTTATGGCGATCGTGCTTTGATGGCAAGTGGTGAGAAGCCGTTTGACTGGGGTGGGGCTGAAACACTGGCTTACGCAACGCTGGTAGATGAAGGGATTCCGATTCGTTTGTCCGGTGAAGACGCGGGTCGCGGTACCTTCTTCCATCGTCATGCGGTGATCCATAACCAGAAAAATGGCTCGGTTTATGTGCCGCTGGCGAACGTACACAGTGGGCAGGGTGACTTCCAGGTTTGGGACTCCGTGCTGTCAGAAGAAGCGGTGTTAGCATTTGAATATGGCTATGCCACCGCAGAACCACGCACCCTGACTATCTGGGAAGCGCAGTTTGGTGACTTTGCCAACGGTGCGCAAGTGGTTATCGACCAGTTCATCAGCTCCGGTGAGCAGAAATGGGGCCGGATGTGTGGCCTGGTGATGTTGCTGCCACATGGTTATGAAGGGCAAGGTCCAGAGCACTCATCCGCACGACTGGAGCGTTATCTGCAACTTTGTGCCGAACAAAATATGCAGGTGTGTATCCCCTCTACGCCGGCGCAGGTTTACCACATGATCCGTCGTCAGGCATTACGTGGTATGCGTCGCCCGCTGGTGGTAATGTCACCTAAGTCATTGTTGCGTCATCCGTTGGCCATATCATCGCTTGATGAATTGGCAAATGGCAGCTTCTTACCAGCGATTGGTGAAGTTGACGAGCTGGATGCGAAAGGCGTCAAACGTGTCGTTATGTGTTCAGGCAAAGTGTATTACGACCTGCTGGAACAACGCCGTAAGAATGGGCAAACCGATGTTGCTATCGTGCGTATTGAGCAGCTTTATCCGTTCCCGCATCATGCTGTACAAGCGGTGTTGGAACAGTTCGCTCATGTGCATGATTTCGTCTGGTGCCAGGAAGAGCCGCTGAACCAGGGTGCCTGGTATTGTAGCCAGCACAACTTCCGCGAAGTGATTCCATTTGGTGCTTCCTTGCGTTATGCCGGTCGCCCGGCATCAGCTTCACCGGCAGTTGGATACATTTCCGTACACCAGAAACAACAACAAGCTCTGGTTAATGACGCGCTTACCGTCGAGTAGCGAGCCGGTTAACATATAAAGGATAGAGAATGAGTAGCGTAGATATTAATGTTCCTGACCTCCCTGAGTCTGTCGCTGATGGCTCTGTAGCAACTTGGCACAAGAAACCGGGCGACAGCGTTAAACGCGATGAAGTGCTGGTTGAGATTGAAACGGACAAAGTGATTCTGGAAGTTCCGGCCAGTCAGGACGGTATTTTAGACGCCATTTTGGAAGACGAAGGCGCGACTGTGACCTCACGTCAGGTACTGGGCCGTATTCGTCCAAGTGACAGTTCAGGTAAGCCGACGGAAGAAAAAAGTCAAAGCACTGAGTCCACTCCGGCGCAGCGCCAGACCGCTAGCCTGGAAGAAGAGAGTAACGATACTCTCAGCCCGGCAATTCGCCGTCTGATTGCAGAACATGACCTTGATGCTACTGCCATTAAAGGCAGCGGCGTGGGTGGCCGTATTACCCGTGAAGATGTCGATAGTCATTTGGCAAACCGTAAAACGGCACCGGCAGTGGCTGAGACCAAAGTAGCCGCCGCCGCACCTGCGGCACTGGCTAGCCGTAGCGAAAAACGCGTACCTATGACCCGCTTGCGTAAACGTGTTGCTGAGCGTTTGTTGGAAGCGAAAAACAGTACAGCAATGCTGACCACGTTTAACGAAATCAATATGAAGCCGATCATGGACCTGCGTAAGCAGTACGGTGAAGCTTTCGAGAAGCGCCACGGTGTTCGTCTTGGCTTTATGTCCTTCTATATCAAAGCGGTAGTTGAAGCTTTGAAACGTTATCCTGAAGTGAATGCTTCTATTGATGGCGAAGATGTGGTCTATCACAACTACTTTGATGTCAGTATTGCGGTTTCTACCCCGCGCGGTCTGGTGACGCCAGTGTTGCGTGATGTAGATACCCTGGGTATGGCTGATATCGAGAAGAAAATCAAAGAACTGGCTGTAAAAGGCCGTGACGGCAAACTGAAAGTAGAAGAGCTGACTGGCGGTAATTTCACTATTACCAATGGCGGCGTATTCGGCTCCCTGATGTCGACTCCGATCATTAACCCACCACAAAGCGCGATCCTTGGTATGCATGCTATCAAAGACCGGCCAATGGCGGTAAATGGTCAGGTAGTGATTCTGCCAATGATGTATTTGGCACTGTCCTACGATCACCGTTTGATTGATGGCCGCGAGTCCGTGGGTTATCTGGTGACGGTGAAAGAGATGCTGGAAGATCCAGCTCGCTTACTGCTCGACGTATAAAAAAGATAAATGACAAGGTCAGTCTGATTGCAAGGTGTTGATTAACCTGCCTCCGTGCAATCAGGCTACCTAGTAGGCTTCGGCCCATCTCAGACCTTATATGGATAGAACATCATGAATTTACACGAATATCAGGCAAAACAACTGTTTGCTCGGTATGGCATGCCAGCGCCAACTGGCTACGCTTGTACTACACCGCGTGAAGCAGAAGAAGCCGCATCTAAAATCGGTGCTGGCCCGTGGGTGGTTAAATGTCAGGTGCATGCGGGTGGTCGCGGTAAAGCGGGCGGCGTGAAACTGGTTAACAGCAAAGAAGATATTCGTGCTTTCGCTGAACAGTGGTTGGGTAAAAACTTGGTGACCTACCAGACAGATGCCCACGGTCAGCCGGTTCACCAAATTCTGGTTGAAGCTGCGACTGATATCGATAAAGAGCTGTATCTGGGCGCGGTTATTGACCGTAGCTCCCGTCGCGTGGTGTTTATGGCATCCACTGAAGGCGGTGTTGAAATTGAGAAAGTTGCCGAAGAAACGCCTGAACTGATCCACAAAATCGCATTGGATCCGTTGACGGGGCCGCAGCCTTATCAGGGCCGCGAGTTAGCCTTTAAACTGGGCCTGACCGGTAAGCAAGTCACTCAGTTCACCAAGATCTTTATGGGCCTGGCAACATTGTTCTTGGAACGTGACTTGGCGATGGTTGAGATCAACCCGCTGGTGATTACCAAACAGGGCGATCTGATCTGTCTGGATGGCAAGCTGGGTGCTGATGGTAACGCCTTGTTCCGTCAACCAGAACTGCGTGAAATGCGTGATAAGTCGCAGGAAGATAAACGTGAAGCTGATGCGGCGCAGTGGGAACTGAACTACGTGGCGTTGGATGGCAACATTGGTTGCATGGTTAACGGTGCCGGTTTGGCAATGGGAACCATGGACATCGTGAAACTTCACGGTGGTGAACCGGCTAACTTCCTCGATGTTGGCGGTGGTGCAACCAAAGAGCGTGTGACTGAAGCATTCAAAATCATTCTGTCTGATGACAAAGTGAAAGCGGTTCTGGTTAACATTTTCGGCGGCATTGTGCGCTGTGACCTGATCGCTGACGGCATCATTGGTGCGGTTGAAGAAGTGGGCGTAAACGTGCCAGTGGTGGTTCGTCTGGAAGGAAATAACGCTGAACTGGGTGCCAAAAAATTGGCAGACAGCGGTTTGAATATCATTGCTGCGACCAGCCTGACAGATGCGGCTCAGCAAGTTGTAGCGGCAGTGGGGGCTAAATAATGTCTATTTTAATTGATAAAAACACCAAAGTTATTTGCCAGGGTTTTACCGGTAGCCAAGGGACTTTCCACTCCGAACAAGCTATTGCCTATGGTACAAAAATGGTTGGCGGCGTAACGCCAGGTAAAGGCGGCACCCAGCATCTGGGCCTGCCAGTATTCAATACCGTACGTGAAGCAGTAGAAACTACCGGTGCTACGGCATCTGTTATCTACGTGCCAGCGCCGTTCTGTAAAGACTCCATTCTGGAAGCTATTGATGCCGGTATCAAACTGATCATCTGTATTACTGAAGGCATCCCAACACTGGATATGCTGGTAGTAAAAGTCAGATTAGAACAGTCTGATGCACGGATGATCGGTCCGAACTGCCCAGGTGTTATCACCCCAGGTGAATGTAAGATTGGCATCATGCCGGGCCACATTCATTTACCGGGCAAAGTGGGTATTGTTTCTCGTTCCGGTACTTTGACCTATGAAGCGGTAAAACAAACCACGGATATCGGTTTCGGTCAGTCCACTTGTGTTGGCATCGGTGGCGACCCGATCCCAGGTTCTAACTTCATTGATATTCTGAAGTTGTTCCAGGAAGACCCGCAGACTGAAGTTATTGTGATGATCGGTGAAATTGGTGGTAACGCTGAAGAAGAAGCCGCTGCTTATATTAAAGATCACGTGACCAAACCTGTTGTGGGTTACATCGCCGGTGTAACTGCACCAAAAGGTAAGCGTATGGGTCACGCAGGCGCCATCATTGCGGGTGGTAAAGGAACTGCGGATGATAAGTTCGCGGCGCTGGAAGCTGCCGGTGTGAAAACAGTCCGTAGCCTGGCTGAAATCGGCAATGCCGTTAAAGCTGTGTTACCGCAGTAAGCCATTAGATACGATGTTAGTTTGATAACTAACTCAAGATAGAGGCCACCTTGCGGTGGCCTTTTTTGTGGCTAATCAGAACGTATTCAGGGCGGTGATTAAGATAATATCTGTTTGCGCTTGTTGCTTAGCCTGCTCAGTGCTGGCACTGGTAGTTTGTTGCTGCAACGTAGCCAATGCAGCATCATAACTGGCTCTATCCTTAAACAACTTATCTTTGACGTTAATTGACGCAATATTGGTGTAGCGACCATCTGCTGTTGCTGGTACTGCAATTTTGCCACTATTAATCAACTGTTTGACAATCTTCTGCTGTTTGTCAAAACCTTCCAACCCGATTAAATGCCAGCGCTGCTGAACTTTACCCTCATACTTCCCGGCCTTAATATCAGTCAAATAGCGAATGGTCAGATTACGTATTGTGCCGTCTTCCTCACCGTATTGTGCTTTACTGTCTGATAACACTTGGAATTTCTGTCCTTCCAATGCGCCACCTTTTTGCGTCAAATGCCCCATCCGGTAACTGTTCATTCCCAGATGAATAGGAGTGCTATCGGTAACAGGCGTGCCGTCATTGAGGCGTAGGTCGGTGATGCGCGAACCTGCTGGTTTACGCAAATCGATGGTGTAGGTCACACCATCGAAGAAGTCATTGGTCGAATATTTTGAAGCGCGACGTTGTGGATTAAAACTGTAGGTGACATCACCCGCTTTAACCTGATTAAAGTAATCAGCCGACCACTCCATGTACTGTTTTAACGCTTTACCGGTCAGAGCATAAACGGTGATTTCACCGCCGGCATATTGATAGTTAAATGCAATGTCTTTAGCGGTGATATCACCGACATCCAGTTTAGGATGGTCGTTATCAATCTGTAAGGCAATAACCTGCGCCTGAGGAGCATAATAATGTGCCGCCTCCTGATACAACGCGCTGATACCGGTATCCTGAATATGAACCTGAGGAATACCTTTAATCTCATCGGCCGGTACCAGATTACTGCCGCTCAAGGTTGCAATCACCCGATTAGCATTGGCGCGCAAAATATCATGATAAGGCTGGTAAATCGCTTCCAGCTTTTTATCAGACTCGACTCCCTTGATCGGGTAGGTATAGCTGTCTTTATCCACCAGATGATATTTACCCTCACGCTGCTCAAATTTCAGATCAATGCGGGAGAGCGCGCGGCCATACTTATCTGGTTCAGTGATAATGACACCGTTAACCACTGCTTTATCAATCTTCACATGCATATGACCTGCGACAATGGCTGCCAGCTCTGGATTGGCCTTGGCGATATCGCCAACCCCGGTGCCAGGGCGCTGATTCTCATTATCGACTCCCATATGGGCAACCAGCACGATGGCATCTACTTGTGGCTGGATTTGCTGAATAACCTTTTTCACTTCTTGTACTGGATCGGTGAAATGAATGCCATTGATACGGTCGGTGCCTTGTGCAAACTCCGCAGTCATTGGGGTATCCATGCCAATAATGCCGATTTTCACCCCCTGACGTTCGATGATTTTATAAGAGGGGAGGTAAGGTTTACCTGAATCCCAGAAGATATTCCCCGCCAGTGCCGTGCCATCAAATTGTTTTAGTGAAGTGGAAAGGGCTTTAAGGCCAAAATCAAATTCGTGGTTGCCCATCACCCAGGCATCATATTTTAAGGCATTGAAGCCGAGAATCATCGGGCTGATCGGCTCATTTTTAAAGGTTTCAACAAAGTTGCCCTGAAGGGTATCACCGGCATCGACCAGAATCACATTCGGCTGTTCAGCCCGTATTTTTTGCACTTTCGTGGCTATCTGGCTCAGGCTACCGGCTAAGTTTTCACTGTCACTGGCATAGTCCCACGGCACAAAAGTACCATGTAAATCAGAGGTGCCTAAAATAGTGATATCAACTTGTTGCGCGGCGATGGAAGTGGTACTGACACAGAGTAATGTGGTGAGCGCTATTTTTTTCATTGTAGAGGATTCAATATTTTATCAAGAAATAGCATTTCATCATGCAACAAAATGGCAACACTTGCGAACGCTTCCCTCAAGTTAGACTAATATATTTATATAAAACTCGGAATTGTGATTTAACTCTCTCTGAGTGTAATAAATTTAAACGTTAATCTGGATCGCATAATAACGCAGTAATAAAGCATTAGAGAAACCATAAAATTACATTTCATTAACAGATTGGGGTTATATAAAAACAATCAAACTTTTAATTAACATGAAAAAGAATTAATTGTTCTAAATCAAGTTTTGAATATAGCAATAATGTTCATATGAGCTTAAATTGTTCTAGATCAAACTACGACGGGATGGGCAAATGGCCTGTTTGTTGACCTGTATCCAGAACTCAACGCTGGGTCACGTAAAATCCTATTTATTGTGTGGGATTAGAAGCGTACTATTACCGCGGTGTAATACTGGGTAGTTGATATTGTTATTTTTGTTGTGTTTTTTTGGGCATTCACTGCGGGGTAATTTCAGGGCTTCCAATTTAGTTAGCGGAGGCTCGGTTGCCGCAAGTCGGAGTCTTCCTGCGAGGAGCAAGGAGTCAAGATGTTTGATATTGTCGAACTGTCACGGTTACAGTTTGCCTTAACGGCAATGTACCATTTCTTATTTGTCCCACTAACGCTGGGTATGGCGTTTATGTTGGCAATTATGGAATCGGTTTATGTGCTGTCTGGTAAACAAATCTATAAAGATATGACCAAATTCTGGGGCAAGTTATTTGCTATTAACTTTGCTCTGGGGGTTGCTACTGGTTTGACTATGGAGTTCCAGTTCGGGACTAACTGGTCATATTTCTCACATTACGTCGGTGATATCTTCGGTGCCCCTCTGGCAATTGAAGGTTTGATGGCGTTCTTCCTGGAGTCTACTTTCGTCGGTCTGTTCTTCTTCGGATGGGATCGCCTGAGTAAACATCAGCATTTGGCTGTAACCTGGCTGGTTGCATTAGGCTCTAACTTCTCTGCGTTGTGGATCTTGGTTGCCAACGGTTGGATGCAAAACCCGATTGCATCTGATTTCAACTTTGAAACTATGCGTATGGAAATGCTGAGCTTCTCTGAACTGGTTCTCAACCCGGTTGCACAGGTGAAATTCGTTCACACTGTAGCGGCAGGGTATGTGACTGGCGCGATGTTTGTGCTGGGTATCAGTTCTTACTATCTGTTGAAAGGCCGTGATATTCCGTTTGCCAAGCGTTCCTTTGCCATTGCGGCGAGCTTTGGCTTGGCTGCCGTATTGTCGGTTATCGTGCTGGGTGATGAATCTGGTTACGAAATGGGCGATGTGCAGAAAACCAAATTGGCTGCAATTGAAGCTGAATGGGAAACCCAACCGCCTCCGGCAGCCTTTACGCTGTTTGCTATCCCGAATCAAGAAACCATGGAGAACCGATTTGCGGTTCAGATTCCATTTGCCTTGGGGATAATAGCGACCCGTTCATTGGATACACCGGTTATCGGCTTGCGTGATTTGATGTCTCAGCATGAAGTCCGTATCCGTAATGGTATTCATGCTTACAGTCTGCTAGAAAAATTACGTTCGGGTAACACTGACCCTGAGGTGCGTGAAGCCTTTAGTAAGGCGAAACAAGATCTGGGCTACGGTCTGTTACTGAAGCGTTATACCCAAAACGTTACCGATGCGACTGAAGAACAAATTCAGTTGGCGGCTAAAGACTCAATCCCACGTGTTCTGCCACTGTATTTCGCTTTCCGCATCATGGTTGCCTGTGGCTTCCTGATGTTGCTGATTATCGGTCTGTCCTTCTATAACGTAGTTCGTGGCCGGATTGGTGAGAAAAAATGGTTACTGCGCGCAGCATTGTTTGGTATTCCGTTGCCGTGGATTGCAGTAGAAGCAGGTTGGTTTGTGGCGGAATATGGTCGTCAGCCATGGGCTATCGGTGAAGTGCTGCCGACAGCAATTGCAAACTCGTCAGTCACCGCTGGGGATATTCTATTCTCCATGGGGTTGATCTGTGGTCTGTACACGCTGTTCCTGGTGGCAGAAATGTACCTGATGTTCAAATTCGCGCGCCTTGGGCCAAGTAGCCTGAAAACGGGCCGCTATCATTTTGAACAGCCGACTGCCCCAGTGCAGGAAGCACGGTAAACAGGAGTCCACTTATGTTTGATTATGAAGTATTACGATTTATCTGGTGGCTGCTGATCGGTGTGCTGCTGATTGGGTTCGCAGTAACCGATGGTTTCGATATGGGTGTCGGTATCCTGCTGCGTATCATCGGTAAGAATGATACAGAACGTCGTATTATGATTAACTCGATTGCCCCTCACTGGGATGGTAATCAGGTTTGGTTGATCACTGCGGGTGGGGCGCTGTTTGCTGCCTGGCCAATGGTGTATGCAGCCGCATTCTCCGGCTTCTATATTGCGATGATTTTGGTATTGGCTGCGTTATTCTTCCGTCCGGTCGGTTTTGATTACCGTTCTAAGGTGGAAGATAACCGTTGGCGCAATATGTGGGACTGGGGCATTTTTGCTGGTAGCTTCGTGCCAGCGGTAGTCTTCGGTGTGGCATTCGGTAACTTGCTGCAAGGTGTACCGTTCCACATGGATAGCTACATGCGCCTGTTCTACACCGGTAACTTCTTCCAGTTGCTGAATCCGTTTGGGTTACTGGCGGGTGTTGTCAGCTTGACCATGCTGGTAACGCAAGGTGCTACTTACCTGCAAATGCGTACCCGTGGTGAGTTGCATCTGCGCTCCCGTACTGCGGCTCAGATCTCTGCGTTGGTGATGAGTGTGGCCTTCCTGTTGGCCGGTATCTGGTTAGTTAAAGGTATTGATGGCTTCGTTATAACCTCAGCTTTGGATACGGCGGCTGAATCTAACCCGATGCGCAAAGAAGTTGCACATCAGGCGGGTGCATGGTTGATTAACTTCAATAAGTACCCAAGCCTGTGGGCGCTGCCTGCTCTTGGGGTTATTCTGCCACTGTTCACCATTTTGCTGTCGCGCTTTGAAAAAGGGGCTTGGGCCTTCCTGTTCTCATCACTGACTATTGCCTGTGTGATTCTGACTGCCGGGGTAACTATGTTCCCGTTCGTTATGCCATCAAGCACGGTACCAAATGTCAGTCTGACAATGTGGGATGCCACCTCTAGCCTGTTGACGCTGAAAGTGATGACCGTTGTTGCGATAATCTTTGTTCCTATCATCCTGCTGTACACCAGTTGGTGTTACTACAAGATGTTCGGGCGCATTGATAAAGACTTTATCGAAAACAATAAGCACTCACTGTACTAAGGAGCATAAAGCATGTGGTATTTTGCCTGGATTCTAGGGACACTTCTGGCCTGCTCCTTTGGTATCATTACTGCTCTGGCGCTGGAGCAGAGTGAAGCCAATGCAGCGGCGAAAGCCGCTAATAATGGCAATGATGATGTTGTCTGATAAGTTATACGATTTACTGGATAAGGGCCCGTTCAGGGCCCTTTCACTGGTGCTCGCGTTTGCTGTGGCATTCTGTGTGTTTTGGGACCCTTCGCGTTTTGCGGCGGCAACCAGTTCACTTGAGGTCTGGCAAGAGGTGTTTATCGTGTGGGCGGTTTGTACCGGTGTGATTCATGGGGTAGGTTTTCGCCCTAAGCGGATATGGTTGCGTGCTTTTTTCTCACCACTTCCCGCAATTGTGATCTTGTGCGCGGGATTATTCTACTTTTTTGTCTAATCTGTACACGTTTCGTCTAATCTGAACACAATCTATCCTTATGGGCCATTCGGCCCATAATTATTTTCGTTCTATTCCCTCAAGTGATTCCAAAGCTTAGCGCTCTTCAGTATAGTGTGTCCGTTAACTGCATTACTGGGAAGTAGAGTGAGTAATACGTTGTTTCGATGGCCGGTACGTGTCTATTTTGAAGACACCGATGCTGGCGGCGTGGTATACCACGCACGCTACGTTGCCTTTTATGAAAGGGCGCGCACTGAAATGTTGCGCCAACGCAATTTTCACCAGCAGCAATTGCTCAGTGAGCATGTCGCTTTCGCTGTCCGCCGCATGACGGTAGAATACCTGGCACCGGCACGTCTTGATGATATGCTGGAAGTACAGAGTGAAATTACCGCAATGCGTGGGGCTTCTCTCACGTTTGCTCAACGAATTCTCGACACACATGGCAATCTTCTGAGTAGTGCAGAAGTATTGATCGCATGTATCGATCCACACCAAATGAAGCCAAGAGCGCTTCCTAAGTCTATTGTCGCGGAGTTTAAGTAGTGGCTGACATGAACATTCTGGATTTATTCCTGCAGGCAAGCCTATTCGTTAAGCTTATCATGCTGGTATTAATGGGCTTTTCTATTGCTTCATGGGCGATCATCATTCAACGAACGCGTATTCTGAATGCTGCCACCCGCGATGCAGAAGCCTTTGAAGATAAGTTTTGGTCCGGTATTGAGCTGTCTCGCTTGTATCAGGAAAGCCAGGCTCGTCGCGAGACTCTCGGGGGCTCCGAGCAGATCTTCCATTCTGGATTTAAAGAGTTTGCCCGTTTACATCGCGCAAACAGCCATGCACCAGAGGCGGTGATTGACGGTGCCTCCCGTGCGATGCGCATCTCAATGAACCGTGAATTAGAAGCTCTGGAAACTCATATTCCATTCCTCGGTACTGTTGGTTCCATCAGCCCGTATATTGGCCTGTTTGGTACAGTATGGGGGATTATGCATGCCTTTATTTCTCTGGGTGCAGTAAAGCAGGCGACGTTACAAATGGTCGCACCAGGTATTGCCGAAGCACTGATTGCTACCGCGATCGGTCTGTTCGCTGCGATCCCTGCTGTTATGGCCTATAACCGCCTGAACCAGCGCGTGAATAAACTTGAACAAAACTATGACAACTTCATGGAAGAGTTCATTGCTATTCTGCATCGTCAGGCTTTTGCCAGCGCCGAGAGCAAATAAGTAGGGGGTTGTATGGCGCGAGTACGTGGTCGTAAACGTCGCGAGCTTAAGTCTGAAATTAACATTGTTCCCTTACTGGACGTGTTGCTGGTGCTATTGCTGATCTTTATGGCGACCGCGCCGATCATTACGCAAAGCGTTGAGGTGGACTTGCCCGACGCGACGGACTCAAAAACCGTCTCAAGTGATGATAATCCACCAGTGATTGTGGAAGTGTCAGGGGTGGGGCAATACTCGTTGGTGGTAGATCACCAGCGGATGGAGCAACTGCCTTCAGAACAAGTTGTGGCAGAGGCTCAGGCCAGATTGAAATCGAATCCGAAAACTGTGTTCCTGATAGGTGGTGCTAAAGAGGTGCCTTATGATGAAATTATCAAGGCTCTGAATATGCTGCATCAGGCGGGTGTGACGTCGGTGGGCTTAATGACTCAACCGATATAAATTTGCGTTGATATTGGTTGGATTGAGAGTCACTCCAGCCAGTAGATACCTTGTTTTTAGCAGTTCCGTTTTTTAGCAATAGATGCGGACATCGAGTGTGGAAATCGAGCGTGGGTAAGGCAACCGAGCAAAATGATAAGCTGAATCGCGCCGTTATCGTGTCGGTGGTTCTGCACATCATATTGATTGCCCTGTTGATTTGGGGCTCTCTGACGCAGAAGACTGAAATGGGCGGCGGCGGTGCTGGCGGCGAAGTTATTGACGCCGTCATGGTCGATCCGGGCGCAGTAACAGAACAGTATAACCGTCAGCAGCAACAGCAGACTGACGCTAAACGCGCAGAACAACAGCGCCAGAAAAAAGCCGATCAGCAAGCAGAAGAATTGCAGCAAAAGCAGGCTGCTGAGCAACAACGGCTGAAAGAATTGGAAAAAGAGCGTCTGCAAGCGCAAGAAGATGCCAAGCAGGCGGCTGAAGAACAGAAAAAACAAGCCGCTGAGCAGCAAAAAGAGGCCGCTGAGCAACAGAAAGTTGCTGCTGCCGCTGCTGCAAAAGCGAAAGAAGAGCAGAAACAGGCAGAGGCCGCAGCCGCACAAGCAAAAGCAGAAGCTGATAAAATCGTGAAAGCACAAGCTGACGCGCAGAAAAAAGCAGAAGCCGAAGCCAAAAAAGAGGCGGCTGTAGCAGCAGCAGCGAAGAAACAAGCTGATGCTGAGGCGAAGAAAGCGGCTGATGCTGCCGAGAAAGCAGCAACTGCCGCCGCTGAGAAGAAAGCTGCGGCTGATGCTGAGAAAAAAGCGGCCGCAGAGGCTAAAAAAACCGCTGCTGCTGATGCCAAGAAAAAAGCGGCTGCAGAAGCGGCGGCAACAACCGATGTTGATGATTTATTTGGTGGTTTAGCTAACTCCAAAAATGCACCGAAAAGTGGGGCCGGCGCGGGCGCTGCTGCTGCGGGTAAAGGTGGTGGCAAGAAGAGCGGGGCATCAGCGGGTGATGTTAGTGGCTATTTGGGCCAGATAACCGCCGCGATCCAGAGTAAATTTTATGATGCAGATCTTTACAAAGGCCGTACCTGTGATCTGCGAATTAAATTAGCACCAGATGGTCTATTAATTGATGTTAAAGCAGAAGGGGGTGACCCGGCACTGTGCCAGGCTGCTATCGCTGCTGCAAAACAAGCGAAGATTCCTAAGCCTCCAAGCTCGGACGTTTATGAAGTGTTTAAGAATGCTCCGCTTGTATTTAAACCTCAATAAAGGTTGATTAACAGGGGTATAACTTTGTTGATCAACCGTGGATTATGTAGTTTTGTTTGCGTTGGTTTGTTAAAATTCTGCTAATTATCGCGGGCATCCCGCTCGGATAAGGGAGATAAGATGAAGCAGGCATTTCGAGTTGCGCTAGGCTTTTTAGTTTTGTGGGCTTCTGTGTTACATGCAGAAGTTCGAATTGAGATTACCCAAGGGGTAGACTCTGCTCGTCCAATTGGTGTTGTTCCGTTTAAATGGATGGGGCCGGGTACACCACCTGAAGAGATCGGTGCTATTGTTGGCGCAGATTTACGTAACAGCGGCAAATTTAACCCAATTGATGCGGCTCGCATGCCACAACAGCCTTCAACTGCGGCAGAAGTAACGCCAGCAGCCTGGACTGCGTTGGGTATTGATGCTGTTGTTGTTGGTCAGGTTCAACCGAGTGCTGATGGTAGCTATGTGGTTTCTTACCAGTTAGTCGATACTTCTGGTGCAGCCGGTAGCGTTTTAGCGCAAAATCAGTATAAAGTAACTAAACAATGGTTACGTTATTCAGCGCATACTGCCAGTGATGAAGTATTTGAGAAGCTGACTGGGATTAAAGGTGCTTTCCGTACCCGTATTGCTTATGTTGTGCAAACCAACGGCGGCAAATTCCCACACGAATTGCGGGTTTCTGATTACGACGGCTACAACCAGTTTGTCGTTCACCGTTCGCCAGAACCTTTGATGTCACCAGCCTGGTCTTCAGATGGTAGCAAAATTGCTTATGTCACTTTCGAGAGTGGTAAGTCAGCACTGGTTATTCAGACGCTGGCTAATGGTGCAATCAGACAAGTGGCTTCATTCCCTCGTCATAACGGTGCGCCTTCTTTCTCACCGGACGGGACTAAACTGGCTTTCGCGTTATCTAAAAGCGGTAGTTTGAACTTGTATGTTATGGACTTAGGGTCTGGTCAAATCAGCCAGGTTACTGATGGTCGTAGCAATAACACTGAACCAAGCTGGTTCCCGGATAGCCAGAATCTGGCCTATACCTCGGATCAGGGCGGTCGTCCACAAGTGTATAAAGTGAATATTAATGGTGGTGCACCACAGCGAATCACGTGGGAAGGTTCTCAGAACCAGAACGCAGATGTGAGTCCTGATGGTAAGTTCCTGGCATTGGTTAGTTCTAATGGTGGGGCACAACACATCGCCAAACAGGATCTAGAAACGGGAGCCGTTCAAGTATTAACGGACACGTTCCTGGATGAAACGCCTAGTATCGCGCCTAACGGCACCATGGTTATCTATAGCTCGACACAAGGGCTGGGAGCTGTGTTACAGCTGGTCTCGACTGATGGGCGTTTCAAAGCGCGTCTTCCGGCAACTGATGGACAGGTCAAATTTCCTGCCTGGTCGCCGTATCTGTGATGCATGTGTAAATACGTATGTATGGCAAACTATAAAAGGATCAAAGAGATGCAACTGAACAAAGTGCTAAAAGGGCTAATGTTGGCTTTGCCAGTTCTGGCAATCGCTGCGTGTAGTTCTAACAAAAGCGCAAATAATGACCAATCTGGCATGGGCGCTGGCACTGGTACAGAAAATGGCAGCAACTTGTCTTCAGAAGAGCAAGCTCGTCTTCAGATGCAAGAACTGCAAAAGAACAATATCGTTTACTTCGGTTTCGATAAATACGATATCGGTTCTGACTTCGCTCAAATGCTGGATGCACATGCTGCATTCCTGCGTAGCAACCCATCTTACAAAGTTGTTGTTGAAGGCCACGCGGATGAACGCGGTACGCCAGAATACAACATCGCGTTGGGCGAGCGTCGTGCAAATGCTGTGAAAATGTATCTGCAAGGTAAAGGCGTTTCGGCTGACCAGATCTCTATCGTTTCTTACGGTAAAGAGAAACCAGCAGTACTGGGCCATGACGAAGCAGCGTTCGCTAAAAACCGTCGTGCAGTTCTGGTTTACTAAGAGAATCGCATGAACAGTAACTTCAGACGTCACTTAGTGGGTCTGTCGTTACTGGTTGGCGTAGCGGTCCCATGGGCCGCTACTGCCCAAGCGCCAATCAGTAATGTCGGCTCCGGCTCGGTAGAAGATCGGGTCACTCAACTTGAGCGTATTTCCAACGCTCACAGCCAACTATTAACTCAACTTCAGCAACAGCTATCCGATTCGCAACGCGATGTAGATAGTTTACGCGGTCAGATCCAAGAAAATCAGTACCAGCTCAATCAAATTGTTGAGCGGCAAAAACAGATCTACCAGCAGATGGAGAGTCTGAGCGGTGGTCAGGGGGCGCAGGGTTCAGCTTCTGCGGCTACTGGTGCTGCGACAGATAATTCTGCGGCTGGAAGTTCCGCTACTGCTGCCGCAGGCGCAGCGGCTGCTACAGCGGCACCTGCAGCAAGTACTGGTGATGAAAACAGCGATTATAATGCAGCCGTTTCTTTGGCTCTTGAGAAAAAGCAATTCGATCAAGCGATCACTGCTTTCCAAGGTTTTGTGAAACAGTATCCAAAGTCGACTTACCAGCCTAATGCCAACTATTGGTTAGGGCAGTTGTATTACAACAAAGGTAAGAAAGACGACGCTGCATATTATTATGCTGTTGTAGTAAAAAATTATCCAAAGTCTCCAAAAAGTTCAGAAGCGATGTTTAAAGTTGGGGTGATCATGCAGGATAAAGGCCAAAGCGATAAAGCGAAGGCGGTTTATCAACAAGTGATCAAGCAATATCCTAATACTGATGCTGCTAAACAGGCACAGAAACGTTTATCTGCTCTTTAGCCATTTTCGAGTCCAGGAATTGGTCATATTGACTAATTTCTGGACTTTGGCGAGCGAAGAACAAGCAGTTAAACGCTTCAACAGAAATTTAAGTTGCACTGTGAAGAGAAATTAGTAATATATGCCGCCGTTGCCAAGACAACTTGTAAAACGTTAAAGCAGCAGGAAATTATAGTAAGCAATGCACATAATGGGTCGTTAGCTCAGTTGGTAGAGCAGTTGACTTTTAATCAATTGGTCGCAGGTTCGAATCCCGCACGACCCACCATTATGCAGAGTTATTAGGGTATCAAATCGTAGGGATGAGAGCCGTAAAGGTTCGAGCCGAGCGAAGCGAGACAGCAACGCGTAGCGTTGACCCGAAGGGCGAGTCCGCAGGACGAGTAATCCCGCACGACCACCACTATGTTAAGCAGTACCGCATTACAGCGGGTCGTTAGCTCAGTTGGTAGAGCAGTTGACTTTTAATCAATTGGTCGCAGGTTCGAATCCCGCACGACCCACCATTCTCCCCGCACGCCGGTTTGAATGTAAGAAGTTGAAATCAGCGCAAAGATTTTTCTTCCTGTTTTGTACTAAAAAGTACCCGAAGTGCGAGTAATCCCGCACGACAGGCACTAAATTGTCATTAGTAGCATACATAATGGGTCGTTAGCTCAGTTGGTAGAGCAGTTGACTTTTAATCAATTGGTTAAAGGTTCGAGCGAAGCGAGACAGCAACGCTTTAGCGTTGACCCGAAGGGCGAGTCCGCAGGACGAGTAATCCCGCACGACAGGCACTGAATTGTCATTAGTAGTACACATAATGGGTCGTTAGCTCAGTTGGTAGAGCAGTTGACTTTTAATCAATTGGTCGCAGGTTCGAATCCCGCACGACCCACCATTATGTCAAGTAATCCCGCACGACAGGCACTGAATTGTCATTAGTAGTACACATAATGGGTCGTTAGCTCAGTTGGTAGAGCAGTTGACTTTTAATCAATTGGTCGCAGGTTCGAATCCCGCACGACCCACCATTATGTCAAGTAATCCCGCACAACCTACCATTATACCCCCAGTGATACCTTTTCCCTGCAATGTTACATATACTGCTAATCTCAGTGTCCCAAAGTTCCCCCTATAATTCTCTGACATCCCATCTGTATCTCACTTTTTCATCTCATTTTTAACTCCATTAAACATTTTCACCATTATCAGACAATTTTGGGCGACTTTTAGCTGGATATTGGGTATTTTGTTTAGGATAAAAAACAAATGAAGTCTTACTGGCAGCCAGCAACGTTTGCTGACTCTGGAATAACTGGCAACAGAGATGTGAGCGATGAGTGAAACTTTTGATGTAAATGCGGCTATTTATCCATTTCCTCCACGGCCTGTCCTTTTGGATGAAGAGGAAAAAGCCTTTTACCGTGAGAAGATCAAAACACTGCTGAAGCAGCGCGATGCAGTGTTAGTCGCTCACTATTATACTGATCCCGAAATCCAAGCTTTAGCCGAAGAAACCGGCGGTTGCGTCGCCGATTCCCTTGAAATGGCACGATTTGGTAATAACCATCCGGCATCGATATTACTGGTCGCCGGCGTGCGTTTCATGGGAGAGACGGCCAAAATCTTGAACCCTGAGAAGCAAGTGTTGATGCCAACCCTGAATGCAGAGTGTTCACTGGATTTAGGCTGCCCGGCGGATGAATTTGCCGCATTTTGTGATAGTCATCCAGACCGCACCGTAGTGGTGTATGCCAATACCTCTGCGGCGGTTAAGGCCCGAGCTGATTGGGTAGTGACCTCCAGTATTGCGGTTGAGCTTATTGAGCATCTCGATAGCTTGGGTGAGAAAATTATCTGGGCGCCGGATCGCCACTTGGGCAATTATGTGCAGAAGAAGAGCGGGGCCGATGTATTGTGCTGGCAGGGGGCCTGTATCGTCCATGACGAGTTTAAAACTCAGGCACTGGCTCGCATGAAAGTACTGCATCCTGATGCTGCGGTGTTAGTTCACCCGGAATCACCCCAGGCCGTGGTTGATATGGCTGATGCTGTCGGCTCGACTAGCCAACTGATTCAGGCTGCAAAAACGTTGCCACAGCAAAAACTTATTGTGGCGACTGACCGTGGCATTTTTTACAAAATGCAGCAGGCGTGCCCAGATAAAGAATTATTCGAAGCCCCGACGGCGGGTGAAGGTGCGACGTGCAGAACATGCGCTCACTGTCCGTGGATGGCAATGAATGGTCTCAGAGCGATTGCTGAGGGGCTGGAGCAGGGAGGTGTAATGCATGAGATACATGTCGATGAAGAATTGCGTCAGCAGGCGCTGATACCGCTGAATCGGATGTTGGATTTTGCCAACCAGTTGAAGTTACAGGTCAAAGGCAATGCCTGAGTCGTAAATGACACCGATTGACCTCAATACTTATTATTTCTCCCCAATAAAAGGATTGCCAGATGGATTTCCTCAGTACAAGCAATATATTGGTGCATATTCCGCTGGGTGCGGGGGGGTATGACCTTTCATGGATAGAGGCGATTGGTACCCTGTTTGGATTACTCTGTATTTGGTTTGCCAGCAAAGAGAAGATAATTAACTATTTGTTTGGCCTGATTAACGTGACGTTATTTGCGGTAATCTTTTTCCAGATTCAGCTCTATGCCAGCCTGCTATTACAGTTGTTCTTCTTCGTCGCTAATATCTATGGCTGGTATGCCTGGAGTAAGCAAACGTCTGATAATCAAGCTGAATTGAAAATTCGCTGGTTATCATTGCCGAAAGCATTGATTTGGGGCGCAGTGTGCGTGGCTGGTATCGCTTTAATGACCTTGCATATTGATACTGTTTTTGCCGGGTTGACCCGTGCCGCAGTGGTGGTGATGCAGCGTTTGGGCGCTAATGTGCAAATGCCTGAACTGCAACCTGATGCATTCCCATTCTGGGATTCCACCATGATGGTGTTATCAATTGTGGCGATGATCCTGATGACACGCAAATATGTTGAGAACTGGCTGATTTGGGTGGTGATTGATGTCATCAGTGTAGCGATTTTCGCCTATCAGGGGGTTTATGCGATGGCTCTGGAATACGTGATACTGACACTGATTGCCCTGAATGGCTCTTGGTTGTGGATGAAGAGCGCGGCAAAAAATCATTCACGTCCGTTATCAACTCAGAGTCACTAGCGGCTAAGTCAGGCCACTGTTTTATCGGGCTTATCTCCGTTGAAACAGTGGCCTGTTTGCCCTCAGTGAGGGTGGTAATGGTGCGCGTCGTTACTGGCGGTCTGATTGATACCACAATCGGGTGCGGCGCAATGCTGATATTCCATTTGAATGGTGGCATGCCCAATATTGTAGTGATGCAGTAAATGGTGCTGGATACGATGCAATAATTCATCGTTATCCCTCGGAGGGATCACTTGCACATGCAGCGTCATTAGCCGTTTTTCGCCAACTTGCCATAAGTGAACATGATGAACGTCCCTCACTTCATATATGCTGGCACATAAGTCTTTGCGCAATTTGGTGATATCAATCTCTTGCGGCGCGCCCTCTAACAGTTCGTGAAAACTCTCTTTCAGCAGCCGCCAGGCGCTGCGGAGCACCAACACTGAGACCAATACCGACAATATCGGATCAATAGGTGTCCAGTCGGTAGTCAGAATGACCACGGCAGCCACTATCGCCCCAACGGAACCTAATAGATCTCCCAGCACATGTAAGGCTGCGGCGCGCACATTGATATTCTTTTCTTCCTCGCCACGATGCAGTATCCAGAAGCAGAAAATATTCGCACATAATCCAGCGATGGCGATGAATAACATCGGCATCCCCATCACTTCATGGGGAGAAAAGAAACGCCGTACCGCTTCCCAGACTATCAATACCACAATCAACAATAATGCCGCCGCGTTGACGAACGCCGCCAGTGTGGTCAGGCGCAAATAACCAAAGGTATGGCGAGAGTCAGGTTTTCGCTGCGAGAAATGAACTGCCATCAATGCGATGAATAATGCGGCCGAGTCTGTCAGCATATGTCCGGCATCCGCCAATAATGCCAGCGAACCCGATAGCCAGCCACCAATGGCTTCCACCACCATAAACAGAGTGGTAACCACAAAAGCTATCAGTAGGCGTTTGCTGTTGCTGTCTTGGGGGAAAAATGAAGATACAGCCATAGTTATCCTTGGACCATAAGATGTGTGCACCGAACTGTCGGTTTATGTTAGCTCTGACAGGGTTTGATTCAAACCTTTAATCAACTGTGCTAATAGATTCTGCAGTTGAGTATAGGCCGCAGGAGCGATTTTTCCTTGCTGGCATTGGCTAATTAACTGCTGACATAATGCGGCACCTGCGGCATTTTGCAATATCAGAAAACTGCCCTTAATGCGGTGTAATACCTGTGCACGGGCCGCTAGCGGCTGTGGTACCAGTGCAAGTTGTTGGCGGTCATGCACCATGGAATCAAGCAGCGTCACCACTAATTTGCGCACCATAATTGGGTCTTGATTACCCAATCGTAATAGTATTTCCCGCAGGTTATCGTAAACCGGTTGCTCTGTGGTCATAACGGTTTGTATGCGTAATACCCGCTCAATATCACTGAGTGTCACCGGTTTGGTCAGCCAATGGTCGATAACGATATTCCCAGGCCGGATACGGGTAAATTCTTGTACATCGGCCGAGCAAAGGATGATTTTTACCGCCTTAGACTGAGATGGGCGCTCTTGTCGGCGAATGATTCGCGCCAGGGTAAAACCATCCAGAGTGGGCATATTGTAATCGACAAACAGCACATCGAACGGTTGCTGAAAATGAGCGTGTAATAGCTGGCGGCCATTATCAAACAGCTCGGATTCAATACCAAAATGCCTGAGCTGTTGTTGCATCAATAGGAGGTTACTCGGGTGGTCATCAACCATCGCGACACGAAGAGGAGACCGGCATAACGTGTCTGTAATTTCTGTTGCGGGCCTCAGGATTGGCGGCGATACCGTCTCCATGGCAAGCAATAATTTGATGGTGACCACGGTGCCTTTATTCAGCTCTGAGGCCAGGCTGATAGTGCCATTCATTCGGTCAATAAGCTCTTTGCAGATCGATAAACCCAAACCACTGCCTGGGATCATCAGATTGTTGCTGCTCTCAACCCGATAAAAGGGCTGGAACAGGTGGGGTATTTCCGCAGCGGCTATTCCGCAACCACTGTCCTCCACCTGCAATATCAACTCTCCTTGCCCTTCGTGCTGCGGTTGCCACGCCATCCGAACATTAATTTCGCCTTGGCGGGTAAACTTAATGGCATTGTTAATTAGATTGTTCATGACCTGAAGTAAGCGACCGCCATCAAGCAGAACTGTTTCAGGTAAGTTATCACTGTAACTGACATTTAAGGTTATCGGCCGCATACCCAACAGCGGTTGATAAACCGCGCGAATATGATTAATCCAAGGAATCAACGCAGTAGGTTGTGGTAAAAGCTGTAACGAGCCAATTTCCAACTTGGCATAATCTTGTAGGTCATTGAGTAGACTTAATAACGATGATGCTGAGCTGTAAATAACGGGCAAATTACCCTGCGCGATAGTGTTTTTTTTAAGCTCCAGTTCCAACAAACCAAGGATGGCATTCATTGGTGTTCGTAGCTCATGGCTGATAGTTGCCAGAAATTTACTTTTCATCTGATTAGCGGTTTCGGCTTGCAGGCGCGCCTGTTCCAAGACTTCTCGCTCACGTCGCTCTTTGCGCCGCTGAATAAAACGGCGGACCATCACCACCAAGAGCAGTATCAATAGCCCGCCAAGGGCGCTAAACAACCAGGTGGCAGGGGGCATCATGCGATTTTCATTTACCGCATCAATAATATTGCGAGGATCGGATACCCATTCATCACGCAGTGATTGTAGGGTGGCGGGGGGGATTTGTAGCAAGTTTTTATTGAGAATCGACAGCAGTAACGGTGAATGTTGGGCGACGCCAAAGGCCAGTGGATAAGCAATGTTATCTGCCGCAAATGCCAGTTTGATGACCCCGGAATAGCGGGAAAGAACCATAAAATTGGCGGAGATGACATTATCAATCAACCCGTCCAACTGCCCATTAGCCAGTGCATCATACATTGCCTTACGGTTAGCAAAGACAGTGGCCAAGGTCTGGGGGGGGATCAGTTGCTGACCTAAATCCCCTTCCACCACACCGAGACGCTTGCCAGATAGATCTCCCCACGTTGAGACGTTATGGGTGAACGCGTTGGTATACACCCCCCACAAGGCACGGTGAATGGGCATCGAGCTGTCATATTGCGCTTTGAAACTACCGGCTAGCGGCAGTAAAGCCCGCATCATGGCCCTATTTTGTTGCACCAGTTGATCGGCCAACCGTGGGTTACTGCTCCAGACAGGCGAAAATTGCAGGCCAGTATTTTGCGCAATGGTATTGAGAATATCGACAATATAGCCGCGTGGTTGTTTATCGCTGCCACGATAAGTAAAGGGATAGTCATCATCGATGGCGGCGTAATACACCACGGGATGGGCCTTAACCCATTCTTGCTCCATGCGGGTAAGATCAGCATTACCGGTATCGAGATAGCTGGGAATTTTTTTACTCCAGCGGCCCTGAATGGTATTAAGAACGTCCATAGGGACGTTGCTGATAACGTGATCAAGCGTCTCTATCAATGCCGGATTGGTTGCCGCAAACACCAAAGAGATACTGCCGGGCTTTATATCATTCTCAACCTGATAAATTTGCCCCAGTTGCAGTTGATCAATAATAAAGCTGGCACTGGTTTCATCGGCAATAAAGTAGTCATTAAGGCCGTTTAATAAGGAGTAAATGGCTTGCAGATTATTATCAAACAGCTGGTTATGCGGGGTTTTATTCTGAATTTCATCGACCAACTGCATACCGGCCATTTTACTAATAGCAATGCGCGCATCAGCCGAGTTTAACATTACCTGACGGCTATTTTGGCGGCTACGTAACACCAGTAACTTACTGACATAGTAAGGTTTTGATATATATAAGTTGGGATTTAATGCGCTGCGAGGTAAACCAAACAGTAGGTCGATATCACCTTGTTTTAATGCCTGATTCAGGGTTGTGGTGTCGGAGAAGCCTATCACCTCCACATTGGCCCCGGTTGCTTGCTTAATATAGTTAAGGTAATCGGCATTCAGACCGTACAGGTCACCATCGACAATAATATTATACGGGCTCACATTGTCGTTGAGGATGCCAACCCGCAAAGTGGCATTACGCCATGGATTATTAGGTGTGATAAACGGTGTGCTGGCCGGTATGTTCAAGCTGCTAACTAAATTGTAGTGCAAAGTAGATGTCGCTTGTGCGGGTAGCAGCAGGCAGAATTGGACAATGAATAGCAATACTAACCCGCATTTTCTCATGGTTGTAGCTCGTTAAATACGGCAATTAATGCCAGTAAATTTGCTGCACCGGTTTTATTGAGAATATTTTTCTTATGTGTGCTGACAGTTTTATTGCTGATATTCAGTAACTCAGCAATATGTAAATTAGAATGGCCTTTACTGAGTAATCCCAATATTTGCAGCTCTTTCTGGGTTAAATGGTATTTTTCATCGTTAGGTGTGGAGCTGCTATCCAGCGTACTGGCGGGGAATACTCGTTGGCCGGCAATAACGGCATCAATGGCTTGCAATAGGTTATCCATCGGCTGCCCTTTATGCATAAAACCCTGTGCCCCAGCGGAATAAGCCATTTTGGCATAAACCTCTTCTTCCTGGGCGGTGTAAATCATGATGGACTGCTGTGGATAGTGGCGGCGGATTTTGCGTAAAAACTGCAAACCGTCAAGCTGTGGCAAACTGATATCCAAAATTAACAGATCAAAGTGATATTCCGCCAATAAGGCCAATGCCTGCTGGTCATCAGCAGCGCAATGCAGATGATAACGTGGTGTCGCGCGCATCAGTGCGGCTTCAAGGGCAACATGCACCACGGGGTGATCATCAACTAACAGTAACCTAGGCATAAACCGTATTAACCTTTAGGGATAAGAGGGGGGTGATAACCGAGTATGACTCTTATTAATGATTTTATAACAAATAACAATCCAGATAAAAATTGATGGCTTCATTCAATAAGTTGATACCTAATCGAGTAAACCGCATTATTGCTGTTTATCTGCACAGAACACCAAATGTAATAAAGTAGATTTACAGCGTTCAATTCACCAGCTAGATTGGTTCAACTAGATTGGTACCGATAGACGTTGTGCGATGACCGTCACAAGACTTAATGGAAGAACTATGAATTACCTGAATGATGACCTACGGATTAATGAAATTAAGGAACTCCTGCCCCCTGTTGCTTTGTTAGAGAAGTTTCCAGCCAGTGAGAACGCAGCAGAGACGGTATCCAAGACCCGCACAGCTATTCATAACATCCTGCGTGCCCAAGACGACCGTTTGTTGGTTGTCATCGGTCCATGCTCTATTCATGATACCCAAGCGGCCAAAGAGTATGCGGCCCGTTTGCTAACCCTGCGTGAAGAACTGCAAGGCGAGCTTGAAGTGGTGATGCGGGTTTATTTTGAAAAACCGCGTACCACGGTGGGTTGGAAAGGTCTGATTAACGATCCGCATATGGATGCTAGCTATGACATCAATGACGGTCTGCGTATCGCGCGTAAGTTATTGTTAGATATCAACGAGAGCGGGCTGCCAGCAGCGGGTGAGTTTTTGGATATGATAACCCCGCAGTATTTGGCTGACCTGATGAGCTGGGGTGCCATCGGCGCCCGTACCACTGAATCTCAGGTTCACCGTGAGCTGGCTTCAGGTCTGTCTTGCCCGGTTGGGTTTAAAAATGGCACCGATGGCACTATCAAGGTCGCTATCGATGCCATTAATGCGGCTAGTGCACCGCACTGCTTCCTGTCAGTGACCAAATGGGGTCATTCAGCGATTGTAAATACCGCCGGTAACGACGATTGTCATATTATTCTGCGTGGTGGCAAAGAGCCAAACTACAGCAGTGCTCATGTTGCTGCGGTTAAAGAAGGGCTGAGTAAAGCGGGCCTGGAACCACAGATCATGATCGATTTCAGCCATGCTAATAGTAGCAAGCAATTTAAAAAGCAGATGGACGTCAGTAAAGATGTCTGCAACCAGATTGCTCATGGTGAAAAATCGATTATGGGCGTGATGATTGAAAGTCATTTGGTGGAAGGCAATCAGAATCTGGAAAGTGGCGAACCACTGACTTACGGCAAAAGTGTCACCGATGCGTGTATCGGCTGGGAAGACACCGAAACGGTATTACGTGAGTTAGCAGATGCCGTCAAAGCGCGCCGCCAATAATAGCGAGCAGGCAAATAAAAACCCCCGGCATTGATCATGTTCGGGGGTTTTTTAATGGTACTAATCAGGGATGATTACTTCGCTTTGCCTTGGTTGGCAACAGCGGCGGCTTTAGCCGCGATTTCATCAGCGTTACCCAGATAGTAGCGTTTGATTGGTTTGAAGTTTTCATCAAACTCATACACCAAAGGTACGGCAGTTGGGATGTTCAGCTCAAGAATTTCATCTTCGCTCAGGTCATCCAGATATTTTACCAATGCTCGCAGAGAGTTACCGTGTGCGGCGATAATGACACGCTCACCACTGACAATGCGGGGTTTGATCACTTCATTCCAGTAAGGAATAACGCGTTCGATGGTCAGCGCCAGGCTTTCTGTGGTTGGCAGTTCTGCATCGGTAAGTTTTGCGTAACGTGGGTCATTACCAGGGAAGCGCTCATCGCTTTTTTCCAGCGCAGGTGGGGTGATAGCAAAACCACGACGCCACAATTTAACTTGCTCGTCGCCATACTTGGCCGCAGTTTCTGATTTATCCAGACCTTGCAGTGCGCCGTAATGACGCTCATTCAGTTTCCAGGTTTTTTCCGTTGGCAGCCAGGCCTGATCCAGTTCATCCAGCACACTCCACAAGGTGTGGATAGCACGTTTCAGTACTGAGGTATAAGCAAAATCAAACGCGAAACCTTCGTCTTTTAACAGCTTGCCCGCCGCTTGTGCTTCTCCACGGCCTTTCTCAGATAAATCAACATCATACCAACCGGTGAAGCGGTTTTCATTGTTCCACTGACTTTCGCCGTGTCGTACCAGAACCAGCTTAGTTACTGCCATAGCGTTAACTCCTTTAATGTGAAACTCAATCTCTATACCCCTCGGACTTGAAGACGCTGTCTAACCACGCAATTACCTGAGGGTATAGATTAATATTCAATGATAACTATTATCATTATATTGCGGGATTGCCGCCAACAGCAATGGTTTGTGTTTAACCATAGCCAATTTTTTAGCGGAAGTTAAGCTCATTGGGGTTCCCTCGCTTACCGCCTTCCTGGATCTTGATATTTATTAGGTATCGGTTTATATCCAATTAAAAGAGGGGTACTAAATACCCCTCCGGCTGCGGGGATTAGGCGGCTTTCTTCAGGCAGGTACTCATAAAGGTTTTACGCTCATCACCTTTTAACGCTTTGGTCGCTGCGTCGGCATTGCAGCTTTTCATTTTCTGCTGTTGTGGCGTCAGGGCTTTTTCATCGGGATGAATCTGCGCTTTCAGGCACTGACTCATAAACTTCTTCCGATCATCGCCTTTCAGTGATTGGGTCGTTGCCTGCTGATTACAGTCAGTCATCTTCTTCTGTTGTGCGGCCTGAGCGGGTGACGGTGTTTTCGCCGTATCTGCTGCCATCACATTGACACTAAGCAGTAATCCCGCACAGAGTAACCATAGGGTAGTTAGGCGCATAAACATTCCTTAAATAATATTGAGGGTCGGAAAGGGCGGGAAACAGGTCAGTATCACCGCAGATAGATGCTGTTAAGCGTAGTCGGCAGTGCTCAATATGGGTAGTTATCCCCGTCATCTTTCAAACAGCGTTCAAATCGGTTCCCGACCGATATGTCACCCGAATCACTGACCTATGTCAGCTCATCGGGATCTCGTCTTCCTGCATCTTGAAATCTGTTGGGTATATAGCTTTATAGCGCGATAAAGTGATAAACCGTGGTGGCGCGGTAGGTTTTCCCCGGTTTTAGCCAGCAATCAGGTTGTGGCCATTCGGGGTGGTTAGGGCTATCAGGTAGGAATTCACTTTCCAGCGCTACGCCGGTGTAGCTGGCGTAAGTGCCCCCTTTGCGGGCCGGTGTTCCGCCAAGGAAGTTGCCACTATACAACTGCAACGCAGGTGCGGTGGTATAAACACTCATTTGTACCCGGTTATCAGATGACCACAGATGAGCCGCCGGGCTTTCCGTTGCACCGCAAGTACGATGGAGCAGGTAAGCATGATCATAGCCTTTAACCCGCTGCTGACAACGGTCTTGCAGGAAGTCGCGTGCCAATGTTTTTGGTTGTCGGAAATCCATACCGGTTTTCTCAACATTAGCCAATCCGCCGCTTGGGATCCCCTCACTATCAACCGGTAAGTAACGATCCGCAAATAGCTGCAACCGATGCGCCCGTACGTCCAGCCCTTCACCATCAAGATTAAAGTAAGCATGATTGGTCAGATTCACCGGACAGGTTTTATCGACCTGAGCCTGATAGTGGATCTCCAATCGGTTATCTTCCGTCAACAGATATTGCACTTCGGCGGTCAGATTACCGGGGAAGCCCTGATCACCATCAGGTGAGTGCAGTTGATAAGTCACCTGCCTCTCATCCTGCTTAACCTTTTGCCAGCGGCGAGCATGGAAACCTTCAGGACCACCATGCAGTTGGTTAGGTCCCTGATTAGGTAACAGATTGAGGGTTTGACCCTCCACCGTGATTTGGCTGTTAGCAATACGGTTGGCATAGCGGCCAACGGTGGCACCAAGATAAGCGGCTTGACGTAGGTAGTCTGCGGGAGTCTGGCAGCCCAGCAATAGCTCGCGCTTTTCGCCATCGGTCAGCGGCAGGACCGCAGATAGCCAGGTTGCGCCCCAGTCCATCAGCGTTACACTCATACCGGCTTTATTATGCAATTCGGTCAATTCAAAGGGGTGACCATCTGGTGCTAACTGGTCAACACTGCTTGATGATGCAGCGTCGTTTTTCAGCATAAACCCGCTCCTTGTGAAGCCTGACATACGTAGAAGGTCTCTTTCCTACCGCCGCTATGAGCCGGATACTCCTGGGCTACGGCTGCACGAACCTGCTCAACCAGCGACGTTGGCATCAGTGCGACAATGCAGCCACCGAACCCCCCGCCAGTCATACGAACACCACCTTGCTCCCCAATAACGGATTTCACAATATCCACCAAGCTATCGATCGGCGGAACTGTGATCTCGAAGTCATCACGCATCGAAATATGAGACTCCTGCATCAATTGCCCCATCAATTTCAAATCACCGGAGGCCAGGGCATCAGCTGCCGCTAGCGTGCGTTCGTTTTCGGTAATTACATGGCGTGCACGCTTAGCGACGACGGGATCCAGCTCATCCTGAATAGAGAAGAACAGGGTTGGATCCACATCACGCAAGGCTTTAACACCAAAGAAACGGGCGGCAGTTTCACATTGCTGGCGGCGGGTGTTGTATTCGCTATCAACCAGACCCCGTTTCACATTGGAGTTAATGATGACGACCGCAACGTTTTCCGGCATTGCCACGGCACGGGTTTCAAGGGTACGGCAATCGATCAGTAGTGCATGATCTTGTTTACCCAGCGCTGAAATGAGCTGATCCATAATGCCGCAGTTACAGCCAACAAACTGGTTCTCTGCCTCTTGCCCATTTAGCGCCAGATCGACACCGCTAAGGGGCAATTGATAAAGAGACTGCAACGCTTGCCCGACCGCGACCTCAAGTGATGCTGAAGAGCTGAGACCGGCACCTTGTGGCACATTGCCACTGATCACCAGATCTGCACCACCAAAATCGGCATGGCGCAGTTGCAAGTGTTTCACGACGCCGCGCACGTAATCCGCCCAGCGGTATTCGGCATGTGGGACGATTGGCGCATCCAGTGAGAATATATCCTGCTGATTTTCATAATCAGCAGCAATAACACGAATCTGGCGGTCATCACGTTTGCCACAACTGATGACGGTTTCATAATCAATAGCACAGGGCAGCACGAAACCGTCGTTATAATCGGTGTGTTCGCCAATAAGATTGACGCGACCCGGCGCTTTGATAGTGATGTCAGGTTCTTGATTAAACTGTTGGCGAAAAATAGCCTGGGTATGCTGTTTTAAACTCATTATTTGACTCCGGCTTCTCGATAATGAACATCACTTACTGCCCGCAGGTGTTCAGCCGCCTGTTCTGCTGTAAGGTCGCGCTGGGTTTCAGCCAACATCTCATAACCCACCATAAATTTACGTACCGACGCCGAACGCAGCAACGGCGGATAAAAATGAGCATGCAATTGCCAGTGTGTGTTGTCGCTTGCGTTATACGGTGCGCCATGCCACCCCATCGAATAGGGAAAAGAGCACGAGAATAAGTTGTCGTAGCGGCTGGTCAGCTTTTTCAGGGCAATGGCGAGACAACTGCGTTGTTCCACAGAAAGGTCTTCTAACCGCAGCACATGGGCTTTGGGCAGTAATAATATTTCAAACGGCCATGCTGCCCAATAGGGCACTACCGCCAGCCAGTGCTCGGTTTCAACTACCGTCCTGCTGCCGTCACGACGCTCACGTTCAGCATAATCGACCAGCATGGGGGACTGATTTTGCTGAAAATAGTGCTGTTGCAGGCTGTCTTCCCGTGCCGCTTCATTTGGCAAAAAACTATTGGCCCAAATTTGGCCATGGGGATGCGGATTTGAGCACCCCATCGCCGCGCCTTTATTTTCAAATACCTGCACCCATGGGTAGGTTTGGCCTAATTCGGCACTCTGTTGCTGCCAGGTCTGAATAACATCTTCCAACGCAGGCAAAGAGAGTTGCGGCAGCGTCTTACTGTGGTCAGGTGAGAAGCAAATAACCCTGCTGGTGCCGCGCGCACTTTGGCTCCGCATCAAGGGATCATCACTTTGCGGCGCATCAGGTGTATCTGGCATCAGCGCGGCAAAGTCATTGGTAAACACATAGGTTGATGGATAGTCAGGATTGACATCGCCGGTCACCCGAGTATTACCAGGGCACAAGAAGCAATCAGGGTCGTGCGCCGGTAAATTCTCCGTCGCCGGGGCCTCTTGCTGGCCTTGCCATGGGCGCTTGGCCCGATGAGGTGAGACCAGCACCCATTGATCACTTAATGGATTGTATCTACGGTGTGGATGATCCACAGGGTTAAAATCAGTCATAACAACACCTTAATCGGGATAGCCCTGAGGATTATTGGATTGCCAACGCCAGGTATCTGCCGCCATTTCATCAAGCGAGCGGTGTACCCGCCAACCCAATTGTGCGGCAGCTTTGCTCGGATCTGCCCAGTAAGCCGGTAAGTCACCTTCGCGGCGCGGGGCAAAATGGTAGGCCAGCGGCTTGCCACACGCCTTGCTGAATGCCTCGACCACTTGTAAAACACTGCTACCCACGCCGGCACCCAGATTGAAAATATGCACGCCAGGCTGATTGTGTAGTTTTTTCATCGCCGCCACATGGCCATCGGCTAAATCGACCACGTGAATATAATCGCGTACCCCGGTGCCATCAGGTGTCGGGTAGTCATTACCGAATATGGCCAGCGATTCACGACGACCAACGGCAACTTGTGCAATAAATGGCATCAGGTTATTCGGGATACCTTGTGGGTCTTCACCCATGGAGCCTGACGGATGTGCGCCAACGGGATTGAAATAGCGCAGAATGGTCATATTCCATTGTGGGTCAGCCAGTTGCACATCTTGCAAAATTTGCTCAACCATCAACTTGCTACGGCCATACGGGCTGGATGGCAAGCCGGTCGGGAAGCTTTCGACATACGGAATTTGTGGCTGATCACCGTAGACCGTGGCAGAGGAACTGAAGATAAAGTTTTTGATCTGTGCAGCACGCATGGCCTCCAGCAATACTAAGGTGCCGAAGACATTATTATTGTAATATTCCAGTGGCTTACTGACCGACTCACCCACGGCTTTCAGGCCAGCAAAGTGAATGACTGCATGGATAGACTGCTCAGCAAATATTCGGTCGAGTAAAGCGCGGTCACGGATGTCACCTTGATAAAGCTTCGGTGTATAGCCGCTAAGGGCATGTATCCGGGCTAATACGCTGGATTTGCTGTTGCAAAGGTTATCGAGGATGACCGGTTGGTAGCCAGCTTCAATCAATTGCACACAGGTATGGCTACCGATGTAACCGCTACCACCTGTTACCAGAACGTACATAAAAGACTCCTCGAATGACTTTAGTCTAAGAAAGATAGCACGCCATTATGTGAGAAAAGGTGATCTGCGCTCAATAATGGAATCGTTTACATTTAAATTTCTCCCAGTTTAATCCCAGTAAAAGCATAAAGACAGGGGAATAAGCAAGGATAGGCAAAAACAAGAGATAAATAACAGTCACCACATAGATAACTGGATTGGTAGCGTTCTCATCCATTAATTCAGCAGAAATGTCCTGCCTGTTATGCACCGCCCGATTCCAGTTAAGAATGCTAGCCTCGGGTCGGTAGATAACAGGGTAGATAAAGATTAGTGCGATGAATAAAGAGGATAAGTGAAGAACAATAAATGCATCAAATTCAGGGCGAAGTGAAAGGCAACCGCCACCCATAAACGACCACTCCACAGCCATGCCAGGCCGTAAATTAACCCTGCCAATGCGGCGAACACCATCAATAGCGGGCCGCCTGCAATATGTGCTGCGCCAAATAATAGGGCGGTGAGCAGTAGGGCCGGATAGTTACCCAACCACTGACTTAACCTTTGTTGCAAATAGCCACGAAACAGTGCTTCTTCTGCCAGACAAACAAAAAACACATTAGCGACCACAAAGGAACCTATCCATGCTGGGGTGTGCATCTCAATTTTCAGGCCGCCTAAGGCAACAGCCAGCAACAGCAATGCAGGGATACTGACAATCAATACCAGCCAGCTTGCACGGCTCACTGATGGATGCTTTTTCGCGACAAATAAGGTTGGCAGGCAAACCAGTAAAATAAAAGGTATTAATGCTTTATCAAGATTGTAATACAGGCTGAAGGGTGCGCTGAGTGGCCCTGTCTTCACGTCTTTCAATACATTTAGATTATTAAAACCGGGTACCAGATGCAGAAACAGTGCGATTGCTGCCATCACCAGCAGCAATTCCAGTGCGACGGCCGGCCATTTCCGGTGACGATATTTTTTCAGTAGTAGTGCCACAATCAATGTTAGAAGCAAGAATGCGGCCGATGGTAGAGTCAAAACACCGTGATACAAGGCAATTGACAGTGACGACAGCAAGAGAAACAGGGAAAGTACCCGGTTAATTGATAAGAAAAGTAACGAAGCAGCAAGTATGCCCCACATAAATATCCCTTTAATGTTATGCCCGTCATCTTTCAAATCGCAGGTGCGGTGGCCGCTTGATTCGCTCGGCTTATAGGGCTATACCCCTTTTGAGACTTAGCCTGCGGACTCACGTACATGCAGTTCAAATCGGCTTATGAGCGCTTTGTTTCTTGCGGCTGGCCTGCACCTGAAATTTATAGGGTATAAATCCTGATGGTGGCTGAATATGTTAAGTTTATCGCCGGCTCTGATAGGGGCTGGCAGTAAGAATGATAGCATAAGCCCCCGCCAATAAACGCCGCTTCCGTTGAGGATAGCTCTCATTATCCTCAACGAAATGCCTGAAGAGTTTTAACCTGCTAACTTTTCCTGTTGGTAGTGATAAATATCGCCATCAGGAACAAAGGTCAGACGGTGGGTAATGCACTGTGGTGCATCTTCAGCATGGTGAGAAACGAATAACAGTTGCGTGTCACCCTCACTGATCATTACATCAATAAAACGCCGTACCAATAGGCGATTAAGCGGGTCCAAACCCTGCAAGGGTTCATCAAGAATCAACAGTGCAGGATGCTTAACCAGTGCTCGGGCGATCAGTGCCAACCGCTGTTGTCCCCAGGAGAGACTGTGGAAGGGCTGATTAGCGGTCACGGCGGAAAAACCGAGTAAGTCTAACCATTGATTGGCTAATTGTTGTTGGCGATCAGACACTGCCTGATAAATACCGATTGAATCGAAAAAACCGGAGAGAATCACGGTACGTAGATTGGTGCTGACGCGGTAATCCAGATGCAAACTACTGCTGACATAACCAATATGGCGTTTAATATCCCAGATAGTTTCCCCACTGCCACGGCGGCGGCCAAACAGTGTCAAATCATTACTGTATCCTTGCGGATGGTCGCCAGTAATCAGGCTGAGTAAGGTTGACTTCCCAGCACCGTTTTGGCCAATAATTTGCCAGTGTTCACCGGGATTAACCTGCCAACTCAGGTTATGAAGAATAGGGCGGTCATTGTATTCAACCACGCCATTACGCAAGATAATTAGTGGCTTATCTGGTGCGAAAGGGGCCTGCTGTTGCGGGTGTTCTGTTTCTGGCAACAACATACCATCAAGGTTTTCACTGTGCGCCAGTTGGGCAATCAATGCCTCGGAAAGAATCTGCTGGCGGGGGCCAGTATGGGTTAATTGGCAATCTGCCAGCACACCGACGTATTGCACAAAATCAGGGATATCATCAAAACGATTTAGTACCAGCACCAGCGTGACACCTTGTGCTGAAAGGGTGGATAGCATACCAGCCAACTGCGTGCGGGCTGTCACATCCAGACCATCAAAGGGTTCATCCAGAATCAACAGATCCGGTTGTGGCATCAGCGCTCGGCACAGCAATGTTTTGCGGGTCTCACCAGTAGAAAGATATTTAAAGCGACGCGAGAGTAACTGGCTGATACCAAACTGCTCTGCCAACTGCTGACAACGTTGCGGATCAACGTATTCTTCCTGAATGATCTCTGCGGTAGTACGCCCGGTATCGTCTTCATCTGCGCTGAGTAAATCAGTGTTATTGCGCTGCCACTCTTCGCTGACTAACTGCTGAAGTTGCTCGAACGACAAATGCACGCTGTGGCGAAAATGGTTGTGGCGGCTGCCGCTCAACAGGATTAATTCCCCTGCTAATGCCTTTGCCAACGCGGATTTCCCGCTACCATTGGCACCGACAAATGCCCAGCTATCACCCGATTGAACATGCAATGCTGGCAGGATGAGTGTCCGGGTGTCACTCAGGCGAAAACAACCTTGCGATATTTGCAACTCCGACATCATTCTTTCCATATTTTGCAACACAATAAGGGTGTTAGGGATAATCGGAAAGGGGCAAAATGTCAACAGTAAATACTAAGGTTGTTTTGCATAACTAAGCTGAATTATTTAGCAAAGTGTAGCGATAATGACCCGATCTGCATTGAATTGGGCAATGACGTGACTACCAACATGCAAATTCAGCTTATGTAATTCGCTATTGTTTTGTGTCGAACACAAGCTGGCTCCCCCAGTTAAGGTCACGATAACTTCACTGTGATCGCTGCCGGGTTCAATACTGGCCACGGTACCGGGCAGAGAGTTATCAGCAGCCCCCGCCAGTGCCTGATCAGTAACCAGTTTTACCCAAGGGGCTTTGATCAGTGCCAATACTTCTTTGCCCGCCGAAAGTTGCAAGCGATCAGCACTCTGTTGAGTGAGTGCCGCAGATAACCGGGTTTTGCCGTCTGATAATAGGATATTGACGTGTTGTTGAACCTGCTGATGATCCCGCTCAATCAGGGTGCCGAAAAATTGATTACGGGCGCTGGTTTGTAAAGAGAAGCGCGAAATAGCTGCCAATAAACTATCGAGTGGCAGCGAATCATCTTTCAGCGTGTCAAATGCCTTTTGCTGGATCTTGGCGAGCAAATCATAAAGTTGAATTAAACGCTCGCCGTAACGAGTCAGGTGCGCGCCGCCACCGCCTTTACCACCTGTTGCCCGCTCAACCAATATTTCCTCGGCTAAGGTATTCATTTCGTTAATCGCGTCCCAGGCACTTTTATAGCTAATCCCAGCCAGTTTTGCGCCCTGGCTGATGGAACCGGTATGCTGTATTTGTTTCAGTAATGCGATACGCCGGGGATCAGCAAACAGCCGTTGCTGAAGTTTTAGGGTAAGAAGAATTTCAGCCTGCATGATTTTTTACTCCGGCGGGAAAGGATTATTGCTATCTAAGTGCTTGTATACACCTGAATCGCACGTTTGGCAGGTTACATTCTTTTGCTGTTAGTTAAAATAACAGGGTTCATTCATCGCTGATATAATTTACAGTAAATGATAGATCCTAGTTATTGTGATAACGTAAGTTATCGCTCAATGAGCAGTAATGAGAGGCTGATATGTTGGATTTATTGAAAAGTCTGGTCTTTGCCGTGGTCATGGTACCGGTGGTGATGGCCGTGATTCTGGGGCTTATCTATGGACTGGGCGAGGTGTTCAACGTCATCTCTAAGACCGGTCACACCAAAGAACGCTCTTAATCTGATTTCTGAATGCCCGGCACATAGACGCTGGGCATTTTCGTTTTTCTCCCTCATTTCCTCCACTCCCCCACTTGTTACCACAGCTCAAGATACCTCACATCTTGCCGATAAACTGCATGACCTGCTTATAATGTTGCGTTATATTCCAATGTATATAGCGATTTCATTAATGCGGAGAACAACATGAAGAATCAATACGGTAACGCCAAGGTTTGGGTAGCGAGTGCAACACTGCTGGCAGCATTTTCCGGCACCACGTTAGCGGCGGACAACATTACAGTGTTTGCTGCGGCTTCATTGACCAATGCATTACAAGATATTGCCGTACAGTATAAAAAAGAGAAGCAGGTTGATGTTGTTGCGTCGTATGCTTCATCTTCAACGTTGGCACGCCAGATTGAGCAGGGCGCACCGGCTGATATGTTTATTTCTGCCGATCAGCAATGGATGGATTATGCTATTGATAAACAGCAAATTGTTGCCAATACTCGCTACACCTTATTAGGTAATGAACTGGTATTAATTGCTCCGCAAGACAGTAAAATAGATAAAGTCGTAATCGATAAAAAAACCGACTGGAAGAAATTATTGGATGGTGGCCGTTTGGCGGTGGGCGATCCTGATCATGTTCCTGCTGGGATTTATGCCAAAGAGTCACTGGAGAATTTAGGTGCCTGGTCAACTTTAGCCCCTGAAATGGCGCGGGCCAATAACGTGCGCAGTGCAATGGCACTGGTCGAACGGGCAGAAGCGCCGCTGGGTATTGTCTATGGTTCAGATGCGATAGCCAGTAACAAAGTTAAGGTTGTGGGGATATTCCCGGAAGCAAGTCATAAGCCGGTTGAATACCCGATGGCAATTGTTAAAGGTCATGAAAACCCGACCGTGAGTGCTTTTTATGATTACCTGAAAAGCCCAGCAGCGGCGGTTATTTTCAAAAATTATGGATTTACCCCACGCTAATGATATTGAGTGAGTATGAGTGGCAGGCAATTATTCTTAGTCTGAAGGTTTCAGCGGTTGCGGTGGCGTGCAGTTTGCCGTTAGGCATTTTAATGGCGTGGATTTTAGTGCGCTGCCGTTTTCCCGGTAAATCGTTGTTAGACAGTATTATTCACTTACCACTGGTGCTGCCACCCGTGGTGATTGGCTATTTATTGTTGATAAGCATGGGGCGGCGCGGTTTTATTGGCGAGTGGCTCTATAGCTGGTTTGGCATTAATTTCAGTTTTAGTTGGCGTGGTGCGGCGTTAGCCTCGGCGGTGGTGGCCTTTCCGCTGATGGTGAGGGCTATCCGGCTGGCGTTGGAAGCAGTTGATACGCGTCTGGAACTGGCGGCCCGCACGCTAGGAGCCAATCCGTGGCGGGTGTTTTTCACCATTACGTTACCGCTCTCTTTACCGGGGGTGATTGCTGGCACCGTGCTTTCTTTTGCCCGTTCACTGGGGGAGTTTGGGGCGACCATCACTTTCGTCTCCAATATTCCCGGTGAAACCCGCACTATTCCACTGGCAATGTACACACTGATTGAAACCCCTGGGGCGGAAGCTGCTGCTGCGCGTTTGTGTGTCATTGCCATTATTCTGTCGTTGGTGGCGTTGCTATTATCCGAATGGCTGGCCCGCTGGGGTAAAAAACGCATGGGGGCACCATGTTAGAGCTGGATTTCAGTCAGCAACTGGGCGATTTGGATTTACGCGTTTCCACCAATCTGCCCGCCCAAGGTATCACCGCTATTTTCGGGTTGTCGGGGGCCGGTAAAACCTCATTAATTAATGTTATTGGTGGCCTGACCCGTCCGCAGCAAGGCAAAGTGGTGTTAAATGGCCGGGTGCTGGTGGATGCCGAGCAGCAAATCTATCTGCCACCGGAAAAACGCAAAGTCGGTTACGTATTTCAGGATGCGCGCTTATTTCCCCATTATCGGGTGCGGGGCAATTTACAATACGGCATGGCCCCGTCAATGCGTGGGCAATTTGACACAATTGTCGGTTTGCTGGGTATCGAGCCACTATTAAGTCGTTTCCCACTGACCCTCTCTGGCGGCGAGAAACAGCGTGTTGCTATTGGGCGCGCATTATTGACCGCCCCCGAACTGTTGTTGATGGATGAGCCACTGGCCTCTCTGGATTTGCCCCGCAAACGTGAGCTGCTGCCTTATCTGGAGCGGTTGGCGCAAGATGTTAACACCCCTATTTTGTATGTTAGCCACAGCATGGATGAGATCCTGCGGCTGGCAGATCAAGTGGTGGTTATGGATGGTGGCAAAGTGCGCGCGGTCGGCGGGCTGGAGGAAGTGTGGGCCAGTAGTGCATTGCGCCCGTGGCTGCAACGGGAAGAACCGAGCAGCATACTGCGGGTCAGTGTCATTGGTCACCACGACCGCTATGCCATGACCGCGCTGGCGTTAGGTGATCAGCGATTGTGGGTGGGTAAGCTTGATGCGCAAGAGGGTAGCTCAATGCGTATTCGGATTAATGCAGCCGATGTTTCGTTGGTATTACAGCCACCGCAAAGCAGCAGTATCCGTAATATCTTGCCGGTAAAAATTGCCGAATGCCTTGAGGTGGATGGGCAGGTCGATGTCAAACTCGCGGTTGGTGATCAATGGTTGTGGGCGCGGATCACGCCGTGGGCACGGGATGAATTGGCGCTTAAACCCGGTCAGTGGGTGTATGCACAGATAAAAAGTGTCTCGTTTAACCGCAAGAATTGAGGGCGATAACCGCTGGGTTCACCCGACGATAAAACGCCCGTCAGCCGGGCGTTTTTTACTATCAAGCCAGGACATGCTGTCGGATGACGCCAGCAATACCGGGTTGTTCGTTATCGGCAATCACCAGGTCAGCCCGCTGTTTGATAGCATCGGCGCTATTCCCCATCGCCACTCCCAAACCAGCGCTTTCCAGCATGCTCAGGTCATTAAAGTTATCACCAAAGGCAACCACATCTTTCATGCTCAAACCCTGAGATTCAACCCATTGCTGTAGCCGCTTACCTTTGCTGTTACCCGCCTGTGCGATATCAACTTGATCATGCCATGACCATTCGCAAGCCAACCCCATGTCATTCTCAATCTGGGTTGCGAGCGCTCTCAGTTGCTCAATATCCGAGTGTGAAGTGGCGAATTTCCAGATAGAACTGGCAGTGTGAGCAGCATCAAGCAAGCTATCAACGTGGAGTAGCGTTGGGCGCTGAGCGGGTGGTAATGACTCAGCCCAACTGAGTGAGCGAATCACATGCCCGCTGGTTTGCTGATAGAGCATGGCATCGTCCACATACATTAGCCCGTGGATACCGGTTTGCTCCAGCAACTGCAACACCTGAACCGCTTGTTGAGGCTGCAAGGGGTTTGAATCTAATACCTTTTTGGCATGGTAATCATAAATATAGGTACCGTTACAGCAAATTGCAGGTGTATCAAGTTCTAGTGCCTGATAAAACGGGTGAATAGCAACATGATGGCGGCCGGTCACCACTACCACTTTGATGCCTTCAGCACGGGCTTGCGCCAGTGCGGACAAGGATTCTGGCAGAATACGTTTTTTGTGATCCAGTAGCGTTCCGTCTAGATCCAGTGCAATTATGCGATAGGTCATGGCAGCAATAGTCTCGTTAATAAGGGCATTAATAGTATGGTTACATAGTATTACCCGATGGTACACCGGATGGCGGGTTGATTAAACCAAGCCTGGGAGTGGGTAGCATAATCAGCTAAAAATAAGCAGGATAAGTTTTAAACAGCGCGACAGCAGACTGTTGTTATGTCCGCCGAGTCAGGTAAGCTAGGCTAAAGAGTGTTGCCTAATAGGTTCGACTAAGGAGTAGAGATGAAGCAAGTGGTTTACGTGGCAAGCCCAGACAGTCAGCAGATCCATGTTTGGCAATTAGATTCCGCCGGTGCATTAACCTTATTACAAACGGTGGAGGTGCCGGGGCAAGTGCAGCCGATGACAATCAATCCAAACCAGCGCCAGTTATATGTAGGGGTGCGCCCCGATTTTGCCATTATCAGCTACAACATCAGCGACGATGGCACATTGACCGCCGCTGGCATGGCACCACTGCCAGGCAGCCCAACGCACATTGGCACTGATTTACAAGGCCGCTTCCTGTTCTCTGCTTCATATAGCTTTAACTGTGTCAGCATTAGCCCTATTGATGAGCAGGGTGTGGTACAGGCACCTATTCAGCAATTGGATGATTTGCCTGCTCCACATTCGGCGAATATTGATCCGACCAATCAAATATTACTGGTACCTTGCCTGAAAGAAGATAAGGTGCGGTTATTTGATCTGAGCCTTGAGGGTAAACTGACCCCACACGTTCAGGCGGCGATACCGGTTGCTGCCGGTGCGGGCCCACGTCATATGGCCTTCCACCCCAATAAACACGTCGCCTATTGTGTTAACGAGCTGAATAGCTCGGTAGATGTGTATCAAATCAATAAAAACGGCCAAGAATACCAGCTAATACAGACGCTGGATGCGATGCCAACAGACTTTACCGGCACTCGTTGGGCGGCTGATATCCATATTACGCCAAATGGCCGTCATCTCTATATCAGTGACCGTACTGCCAGTCTGCTGGGTATTTTCAGTGTTTCTGACGATGGGCGTGAGATTACGTTGGTCGGGCACCAACAGACTGAAGCACAGCCACGCGGTTTTAATATCGATAACAGTGGTAACTTCCTGATCTCTTCCGGCCAGAAGTCGGATCATATTGCCGTGTATCGTATTGATCAACACAGCGGTGAGCTAACCCCCCTGAAGCGCTATGCAGTAGGGAAAGGGCCAATGTGGGTCACTATTTTGGCACCAAGAGCTTAAAAAATAATATTGCAGGGCGGGGAAATGTGTCGAAGGGGTCGTAACGGCGTAAGCCGTCGCAGCGCCCATCGGTGCAGTTGCCCGCCAATTTGCGAACGATATTGTCCACCACTGCTTTAGTGGATATTTACTATCGCAGCTTTCACCGCATCCGTTAACCGCGTCAGTGATTGCGGCGAGATAATATAAGGCGGCATCAGGTAAATCAGTTTACCAAACGGGCGGATCCACACACCGTGCTCGACAAATTGCCGTTGCAAGCGCGCGACGTTAACCGGCTCTTTCATTTCCACTACCCCAATTGCCCCTAATACCCGCACATCGGCTACTGCTTCATGTTCTGCAAGTGGCATTAACGCGTGTTTCAATTGGTTTTCTATGGCGGCAACCTGCTGTTGCCAGTGATTCTCAGCCAACAGACTCAAGTTTGCCGAGGCGACAGCGCAAGCCAATGGATTAGCCATAAATGTCGGGCCGTGCATAAAGCAACCCGCATCACCGTTACTGATGGTTTCTGCCACCTTACGGGTAGTTAAGGTAGCCGATAAAGTCAGGTAGCCGCCGGTCAACGCCTTACCCAAACACAGAATGTCTGGCACGATTTGCGCATGTTCGCAGGCGAAAAGTTTACCGGTGCGGCCAAAACCGGTAGCAATTTCATCGGCAATCAACAAAATCTGGTGCTGATCGCACAATGCTCTGACCTCACGCAAATAGGCGGGGTGATAGATACGCATTCCACCGGCACCTTGCACTATCGGTTCCAGAATGACTGCGGCTATCTCGCTGGAATGTGTGGCTATCATTGCAGCAAAATCAGTGATGTCTTCCGGGTTCCACGGCTCGTCGAAGCGGCATTGTGGCGCGCGGGCAAACAGATTTTCAGCTAAATACCCCTGATACAAACTGTGCATTGAATTCTGGGGATCACAAACTGACATCGCACCAAAAGTATCACCATGGTAGCCGTGGCGCAGGGTTAAAATCCGTTGCCGCCGTTCACCTTTGGCCTGCCAGTATTGCAATGCCATTTTCAATGCCACTTCAACGGCCACCGAACCCGAATCAGCGAGAAAAACACACTCTAGTGCCGAAGGGGTTAGAGCAACCAACTGTTGGCAGAGTTCCACGGCGGGCGGGTGGGTGATACCTCCAAACATCACATGGGACATTTTATCCAACTGCTGATGTGCCGCGTGGTTCAGTACCGGATGATTATAGCCGTGAATGGCCGCCCACCATGATGACATGCCATCGATCAGACGTCGGCCATCAGCCAGTTGCAGCTCAACGCCATCGGCTGCGACCACCGGATAGCAGGGAAGCGGGTCAGTCATTGAGGTGTAGGGGTGCCAGATATGACGTTGATCAAAAGCCAGGTCAGAAGGTGTCATGAGGATTGTTGTAAACCAATTCATTGCAAGAATGGTTGACAGTATATCGAGTTTATTTACACTGGCGAAACTTTTTTCTCTTCCTTGGAGAAGCCGTAATGGCAAATTATATTCGCTGGACAGTCGGGCAAGCCCAGGCCTTGTTTGAAAAACCACTGCTGGATTTATTGTTTGAAGCGCAGCAGATTCATCGTCAGCATTTTGACTCGCGTCAGGTGCAAGTCAGTACTTTGCTGTCGATTAAGACCGGTGCTTGCCCGGAAGATTGCAAATATTGCCCGCAAAGCTCGCGTTACAAAACTGGCTTGGAAAGTGAGCGCTTAATGCAGGTTGAACAAGTGCTGGCGTCAGCGAAAAAGGCCAAAGCCGCCGGCTCAACCCGTTTCTGTATGGGCGCGGCCTGGAAGAATCCCCATGAGCGTGACATGCCTTATTTGGAGAAAATGGTTGAAGGTGTCAAGGCCATGGGGATGGAAACCTGTATGACGCTTGGCTCGCTGGATAAACAGCAAGCTCACCGGTTGGCAGAGGCTGGGCTGGATTATTACAACCACAATCTTGATACCTCGCCGGAATTCTACGGCAGCATCATTACCACCCGCAGTTATCAGGAACGGCTCGATACCCTCAGTGAAGTTCGTGACGCCGGTATCAAAGTCTGTTCGGGAGGCATTGTCGGGTTAGGCGAAACTGTTCGTGACCGCGCAGGGCTACTGGTACAACTGGCGAATTTGCCCAAACCGCCTGAAAGTGTGCCGATCAATATGCTGGTAAAAGTGAAAGGCACGCCGATGGAAAATAACGACGACGTCGATGCTTTCGAGTTTATCCGCACCATCGCTATCGCACGTATCATGATGCCAACCTCTTACGTGCGTTTATCTGCCGGTCGCGAACAAATGAACGAGCAAACGCAGGCGATGTGCTTTATGGCAGGGGCTAACTCTATTTTCTACGGCTGTAAATTGCTTACCACGGCGAATCCTGAAGAAGATAAAGATCTGCAACTGTTTCGTAAATTGGGGCTGAATCCACAGCAAACCGCCACCGAGCAAGGGGATCGCGAACAGCAGCAAGTATTGACTGAGCAACTCTTGCAGCGTGACTCATTGCCCGGTGAGAGCACACAATTTTATAACGCGGCAATCTGATGAACTGGCAAAGCAAGATAGAGCAGGGGCTGCAACAGCGACGCGACGCCGCGGCCTACCGTAGCCGTCAGGTTAATGAGGGGGCGAGTGGGCGCTGGTTGCAATCAGCAGAACGGCGTTATCTCAACTTCTCCAGCAATGATTATCTGGGGTTAAGTCAGGATCCCGACGTGATTGCGGCGTGGCAGCAGGGGGCGCAACGCTATGGTGTTGGCAGTGGTGGCTCTGGCCATGTTACCGGCTATAGCCGGCCTCATGCCCAACTGGAACACCAATTGGCGGACTGGCTGGGTTATCCGCGTGCATTGTTGTTTATCTCAGGCTACGCGGCAAATCAGGCGGTGTTGGCGGCGTTAACTGCCGCCGACGACAGGATACTGGCCGATAAACTCAGCCACGCCTCTTTGCTGGAGGCGGCTGCACACTCTCCGGCTCAATTGCGGCGCTTTGTGCATAATCAGCCCGATGCGCTACAAAACCTACTCGATAAACCCTGTGCGGGCCAAACATTGGTGGTCACCGAAGGCGTTTTTAGTATGGACGGTGATAGCGCTCCACTGGCTGCTTTGCAGCAAAAAACTGTGGCGGCGGGTGGCTGGTTACTGGTGGATGATGCGCACGGAATTGGGGTGTGTGGCGAAGGTGGCCGTGGTAGTTGCTGGCAGCAAGGGGTAAAACCTGAACTGTTAGTGGTCACTTTTGGCAAGGCATTCGGCCTAAGTGGGGCGGCAGTGTTGTGTCAGGAACCGGTTGCCGAGTATCTGCTGCAATATGCCCGCCACCTGATATACAGCACCGCGATGCCGCCAGCACAGGCTTGTGCGCTGCAAGTGGCACTATTACGTATTCAGCAAGGTGACGACTTGCGACAGCAGCTTCAGCAACGTATTGCGCAATTTCGGCGTGGAGCGGCAGACTTACCGTTGCAATTAGGGGCATCTGAAACCGCTATTCAGCCACTGCTGGTGGGTGACAATCAGCAAACACTGACACTGGCGGAGCAACTACGCGCCGAGGGGTTATGGGTAACGGCGATTCGCCCTCCAACAGTCCCGCCGGGGGGCGCCAGATTGCGTATTACCCTGAGTGCTGCGCATCAATATGATGATATCGACAGATTGCTGGAGGTGCTGTATGGCGTTTGTCGCTGATAATCCACGATTACCCTTGGTTGATAAACCGGCGATTGCGGCTGCATTTAGCCGGGCTGCTGGCAGCTACGACTCAGCGGCAAGTTTGCAACGGGAAACGGGGAATACCTTATTGGCGCTGGGTTATCAGCACCCTGGTGCGTCGGTGCTGGATGCCGGGTGCGGTACTGGCTATTTCAGCCGCCGTTGGCGTGAACGAGACAGATATGTTACTGCGCTAGATTTGGCCGCCGGAATGTTGGATCACGCCCGGCGACAGCAGGCTGCGGACAGCTATTTATTGGCTGATATTGAGAATATACCGCTGCCAGATCAAAGCGTTGATATTTGTTTTAGTAATCTGGCGCTACAGTGGTGTGCTGATTTACCGCAGGCGCTAGCTGAGTTATATCGCGTCACGCGAGTTGGCGGCATCATTCTGTTTTCTACCTTGGCAAAGGGGTCTCTTGACGAGCTGGGGCAGGCGTGGCAACAGGTAGATGGCCAGCGCCATGTGAATGATTTTCTCCCCTTTCAGCATATCAGTAACGCTTGTCAGGGGTATCGCCATCACCTGACAACCGAGTTATATCAGCAACAGTTTCCTGATGTAATTGCGCTTATGCGCTCTCTGCAAGGCATTGGTGCTACGCATTTACATCAGGGGCGTCAGTCTGGGTTAAGTGGTCGCCAGCGGCTGGTGGCCCTGCAACGCGCTTATAGCACCCAATCTGGCACCTACCCGCTGAGTTACCATTTAGTTTTTGGGGTTATATATCGTGATTAAACGTTGGTTTATCACTGGCACGGATACCGATGTCGGTAAGACAGTTGCCAGTTGTGCCCTACTGCAAGCCGCAGCCCAGCAGGGCTATCGCACCGCCGGTTATAAACCGGTGGCATCCGGCAGCCAGATGACGCCTGACGGATTGCGCAACAGTGATGCTTTGGCGCTACAAGCAAACAGCAGTACGGCACTTAGTTATTCACAGGTGAATCCGCTCACATTTCTGGAGGCAACCTCGCCCCATATTGCCAGTGCCAGCGAAGGGCGTGAGATTGATTTGTCAGTTTTATCGCAAGGACTACAGCAGCTTGAGCACTCAGCAGAATGGATATTGGTCGAAGGGGCTGGCGGCTGGTTTACCCCACTGTCGCCACAGGCAACTTTTGCCGATTGGGTTTTACGAGAGCAACTGCCAGTAATTATGGTTGTTGGCATCAAATTGGGATGTATCAATCATGCTTTGTTGACCGCTTTGGCTATCCGACAAGCTGGGCTGAAACTGGTAGGGTGGATCGCTAATGAGGTGATACCTGCGGGGGGGCGACAAGTTGAGTATATGGCAACATTGACACAGATGATCAGTGCCCCGCGATTAGGTGTCGTCCCCTATCTGACGGACCTTGACGTGTATCCCATCACCCAGCGGCGTGATCTTGGTGGCTATTTGGATTTAGGACTTTTGGCTGAGGTGCCACTGAGCTGAATTTTTGACGGCGATATGACCCTAAAGGGCTAATAGACATTATTAGCCCTGAGTTTTTTGCGGAGTATGGCCGCTATCATCGGCTTTAGTTTGCATGAGGGAGAAACCACTCTGCGCCATATTAACTGGCCAAATGCGTAATAATCATCTCTTCATCCAATTGCGCCAATGTTCCTTGTGCCACATTTCGGCCATCGGCCATCAAACAGAATCGATCTGCCACATGCTGAATAAAGGGTAAACGGTGTTCAACCAAAAGTACCGTCAAACCCAGGCTACGACTGAGCTGATGTAGGATATTGCCAATATCCTCAGTCAACGGCGGTAAAATACCACTCCCCGGTTCATCAAGAATCAACAGTTCTGGCTCTGTCACCAGTGCTCTGGCAATGGCCAACTGCTGTTGTTGATTACGGGTTAGCTCCCCACCACGTTGGGTGCGTTTGTCATACAGTTGCGGGAATATATCAAAAATCCAGCCCGGAATTTGGCGCGACTTATGGCGGCCCGCCAGCACGGCTATCAGCATATTCTCCTCTACACTCAGTTGAGAGAAGATCTGCTGCCCTTGTGGTACATAGCCAATACCCAGAGCAGTACGCCCCTCAACCGGCTGCTGTAGCAAATTCTGCGGCGGTTCATGATTAGGTTGCCAGGTCATGGTGCCACTCTTAATTGGCAGATGCCCCATGATGCAATTAATTAACGTCGTTTTTCCTACGCCATTACGGCCAATCAGGCAGGTACACTGCCCACGGGGGATCTCGAGATTAATATCCCAAAGGATATGATTCTGTCCATAGTATTGATTCACAGCGGTTAAACTCAGCATCAGTGCTTCTCCTCAGTCGATCTCAGTAGTTCACAGGTGGCCCGGTGTTCTGTAACGGCTAGTGAAGGATTAACCAGCAAATCTGCATACTTGGTAGCGGCAGTACAGCATAAAACACCACACTTCTAACGGGTGGTTGTCGGTGTAAATTGAGGTGAAATGGGCGAATTGCGGCATTAAATGGCATCAACAGGCTATTTTTATCCTTAATCACCCTGCGATAGGATGATTTTTAGTCTATTAATGCGTTGCACCGCTTTAGACCATTTCCCCTTTAATCTCTCCGTTTCACAGAGATATAAAGCAACTCTTGGGCCAAGTTGCTATACAGAGAGTAAAATCTGTTTGTTAACAGGCTGTAAATGGTTTTAACGCGCAGCGTGGGGTAAAAATAGCTCAGCCTGGCGGGGGGCGAGCGTAGAGTGATGGCTAGCTTGCACTTAAGCGGTGCTTTGGTGGAGAAAATGGTGCAGTAGAAAAAGAGAGAGGTCAGAGGTCATTAGATACAGGTGTTAACTAGTGAAAATTATAGAATTAGCAAGCTACATAGTTAGCACTAATTGAAATATGCGGTGAAATAAAAATGTAAAAAAAACACTAAAAAAGCCAGTTAGTCCCCATTTATCCCCCAAGCTTTGCTTTTCGCCAACTCCCAGCCGCTGTGGGGTTGAATGAGTTATCCACCATTCCTGTGGATAACCTTGTGCATTAGCCATAGAAAACTGATGGCAAGCGAGAGCGGGCGCGGCTTGCGCTCCTGTTGTCCGCATTCTCTACTTTTTAATAATTTATTTTACTTTCAATGGGTTATTTAAAATCAAGCGCTGAAAAATCATAACTGGCGATGATGAGTGATCTTTAATCGATTAGTTATCACTAATGTGTTTATGTTAACAGTTGGGGATAAAAACGCTTTTACAGTGCAGCTGTCGTTTAGATGTCACTGTAACGAGGCAAACAATCTCCTGGTGAAAGACATTCCTACATTTTGGTGCTTGAAGCTGGTTTTATATCCAGTATCATAGAGGTGGCAAAATTCTATGGGGCTTTCATAATTAGCCTCCTGATAGTGTGTGTTTCTCCAGTGGGTAGCAAATTCATGAGTAAATTATTCAAACTACATTCTGAGTTTAAGCCAGCAGGCGACCAGCCTGAGGCCATCCGTAAACTGGAAGAAGGGCTAGAGAATGGTCTGGCTCATCAGACACTGTTGGGGGTAACGGGGTCAGGTAAAACCTTTACGATAGCCAATGTTATTGCTGATTTGAATCGCCCAACCATGGTGCTGGCACCCAATAAGACATTGGCAGCACAGCTTTATGGTGAGATGAAAGAGTTCTTTCCCGATAACGCGGTAGAGTATTTCGTCTCCTACTATGACTACTACCAGCCTGAAGCCTATGTCCCAAGCTCTGATACGTTTATTGAAAAAGATGCCTCGGTAAATGAGCATATCGAGCAAATGCGGCTATCTGCGACCAAAGCACTGCTGGAAAGGCGTGATGTTATCGTGGTGGCGTCGGTTTCTGCGATTTATGGTCTGGGTGATCCTGATTTATACCTGAAAATGATGCTGCATCTGACTAAGGGTATGATCATCGATCAGCGCTCTATTTTGCGTCGCTTATCCGAATTGCAGTACAGCCGTAATGATCAGGTATTCCAGCGCGGTACCTTCCGGGTGCGTGGTGAAGTTATCGACATCTTCCCCGCAGAATCTGATGAATGGGCGTTGCGGGTAGAGTTGTTCGATGAAGAGGTCGAACGGTTGTCCATCTTTGATCCATTGACAGGCCAGTTACAGCATGAAGTACCGCGCTTTACGGTCTATCCTAAAACGCACTACGTTACCCCGCGCGAGCGTATTTTGCAGGCCATGGAAGAGATCAAAGTCGAATTGGCCGACCGCCGTCAGGTGCTATTAGCCAATAATAAGTTGTTGGAAGAGCAACGTATTAGCCAGCGGACCCAGTTTGACCTTGAAATGATGAATGAGCTGGGCTATTGCTCCGGTATTGAAAACTATTCCCGCTACCTTTCGGGCCGTGGTCCAGGCGAAGCACCACCGACGCTATTTGACTATCTACCGGCTGACGGTCTGTTGGTGGTTGATGAATCCCACGTCACTATTCCGCAAATCGGCGGGATGTACAAAGGTGACCGCTCACGCAAAGAAACATTGGTGGAATATGGTTTCCGGCTGCCATCGGCACTGGATAACCGGCCAATGCGGTTTGAAGAGTTTGAAGCACTGGCACCACAAACTATTTATGTTTCAGCAACTCCAGGTAAATATGAGCTGGAGAAATCCGGTGGCGATATCATCGATCAGGTCGTGCGGCCGACGGGCCTGCTCGACCCATTAATTGAAGTACGGCCGGTAGCCACACAGGTTGATGACTTGCTGTCAGAGATCCGTATTCGTGCAGCGATTAACGAGCGGGTGCTGGTGACCACGCTGACCAAACGTATGGCTGAAGACCTGACCGAGTATCTTGGAGAGCATGGCGCCCGTGTTCGTTACCTGCATTCGGATATTGATACCGTTGAACGGGTAGAGATCATTCGTGATCTGCGTTTGGGTGAGTTTGATGTATTGGTGGGAATCAACTTACTGCGCGAAGGTTTGGATATGCCAGAGGTTTCTCTGGTCGCAATTCTTGATGCTGATAAAGAAGGTTTCCTGCGTTCTGAACGCTCTTTAATCCAGACCATTGGCCGTGCGGCGCGTAACCTTAATGGTAAAGCAATACTGTATGGCGACAGAATTACCGCCTCAATGGAAAAGGCTATTGGTGAAACGGAACGGCGCCGTGTCAAACAGCAAGCTTACAACGAAGAACGTGGCATCATTCCGCAAGGGTTGAACAAGAAGATTGGCGATATTCTGCAATTGGGCCAACCCTCTTCCCGTGGTAAAGGGAAAGGGCGGGGCGGCAAAGTGGCCGATCCCAATAATTATCACGCCTTGCCACCAAAAGCGCTTGATCAGAAAATCCGTGAGTTGGAGTCTAAAATGTACACCCACGCGCAAAATCTGGAGTTTGAGCAGGCAGCAGAACTGCGTGATCAAGTCCATCAGTTGCGCCAGCAATTTATCGCGATATCTTGATGCTCATCAGCCCTGCATTATGTGGGCGGTAAGCAATGGTGCGACAAATCGGGAATTTATGCTTGTCGCATCAACCTATCCTGATTAAGGTGTGCGACTAATAAAATCATCACCTAGATAGACTCAAATAACCTGGCGTTGCAGGTTGGTGGCAAACCCACAATTCAGCAGCCCCAAGTCGGAGAGTAAAAGTGCGAGATAAATAATGAGTGATCACTTGTCGAAAGATCCATTACACGGTATTACCCTTGAACAACTGCTGACCAAACTGGTTGAGCATTATGGCTGGGAGGAGTTGGCATACCGTATCAATATCAACTGTTTCATCAGCGATCCCAGCATTAAATCCAGCCTGAAGTTTTTACGCCGTACACCATGGGCTAGAACTAAAGTGGAGGCGCTGTATATCCATATGAATGACAGCGCAAGGTTGCAAGCTCAAACTCAAGCTAAGCCTCTTAGCTAGTTTGCCCCACCGAGCTGTTGCAGGGTGTTTTCCAGTGCCTGGCGCAGTAGCTCACGGTCATGGCGGTAAGGGATATCTTTTGCTTCCAGTGGCTGCTGGATAATAATCCTGTCTGTTACACCACTGATATCAATTTGTGGACTGACAATTGCCGCATCAATAATTTTGCGGCCAATCTTGCTTTCCATTATCGCCAGTTTTTCTTGCAACGATAGCGCGGCCGCCGCCACACTGAGTTCACGCCCCAGATTACCGATATAAATCATACTGGCAGAGCTGCGTCGTAAGGCCTGAGTTAAGTCATCTAGCAGTAACAAGGGCATCAGACTGGTTAAGAAACTACCTGGCCCAATCAAAATAACATCGGCCTGGCTAATTGCTTCCACGGCTTCCCGCGTGGCGTGAACGTGCGGTGACAACAACATCTCTTGTGGCATTTTTGCCAGTTGGTCGATATTCACCTCACCATAAACGGGGTGCCCTTCATGATCGATGGCCAGCAGATCGACCGGCTGCTCAGACATTGGGATGAGCCATGCCTCAACCTTCAGCAAGCTACGTACCAGATTGATTGCCTCGATAGGTCTGATGCTGAGATGGTCTAACGCTTTGAGCATTAAATTGCCCAGATTATGGCCCGAGAGTTCGCCATTACCGCTAAAACGGTATTCAAACATTGCCGAAGCCACACTCGGCTCAGTGATCAACTGATTAAGGCAATTGCGGGTATCACCCCAGGCAATCCCTCCTTCTGAACGGCGAATGCGGCCAGTCGAGCCGCCATTATCGGTGGTGGTAACAATACCTGTCAGGCGTGAACCCAGTGGCGAAAGGGCTGACATCACGCGCCCCAGGCCATGGCCTCCCCCTAAAGCAACCACTCGATCGAGATCCGCTAATGTGCGATTTCGCATATTTTTCCTGTCTAAATATTGTTGCCTGGCTCTAATAGCGTAGCTAAGGGTGAAATTGCTGCATAAGTTAACGGATTTGTCGCGAAAACGCGATAAAAGCCATTGTTTTAGTGATTTTAAACAAAGTATTAGCAACGGATTACAATAGACTGAATAACAGTGAGTTTTGTTAGATAAGTCGTTGTATATAAAAATATATAACGAAAAACAGCCATTGGCTATCCTGCCGTTTTAGCGTTAGAATCTCTAGGAAAAGTAGGGTTTTTAGCGACTCATCTGCCACTAAGCGCTTTACTTTTTAAACCATGGTTCGGTGGGCAGTAGGTAAACTGTCACTGAACATAAACTCCTAGCCTTGGCGTCTACGTTGTCTCGTCCGCGAACAATATGATGCTCTGGCCGTGGCTTTAAGCCGCCAGGGTGCGAGGTAGAAATGCCTGCATCTCCCGTATTTGGAAAGGTGTTATGGTACAACTCACTGACGCATTTGCGCGCAAGTTCTATTATTTGCGCCTATCAATCACCGATGTGTGCAATTTCCGTTGCACCTATTGCTTGCCGGATGGCTATCGCCCCGACGGATTAAAAAGCTTTCTGAGTCTGGACGAGATAAGCCGCGTCAGCCGCGCCTTTGCTCTGTTGGGAACAGAAAAAATTCGTCTGACGGGCGGCGAACCTTCTATGCGGCGCGACTTCACCGATATCATCGCGACTATCAAACAAAATCCGGCGATCCGCACACTGGCAGTCACCACCAATGGCTACCGTTTAGCCCGTGACGCCGCCCAATGGCGGGAGGCTGGATTGACAGCCATTAACGTCAGTGTCGATAGCCTTGACCCGCGACAATTTCATGCCATAACCGGGCAGGATAAATTTCATCAGGTCATGCAAGGCATTGATGCTGCTTTCGATGCTGGTTTTGAGAAAGTCAAAATCAATGCCGTACTGATGCGTGATGTCAATGATCGCAATCTGAATGCCTTCCTCAGTTGGATAAAATCGCGACCGATTCAACTGCGGTTTATCGAATTAATGGAAACCGGCGAGGGGGGGAAGCTGTTTCGTCAGCATCATGTCTCCGGTGGTGTCATCCGCCAGCAATTACTCCAACAAGGTTGGCAACAGCAAGCGCGGGCGCGCAGTGATGGCCCGGCGCAGGTGTTTTATCATTCGGATTATCTGGGAGAGGTCGGGCTGATTATGCCGTATGAGAAAGACTTCTGCGCCAGTTGTAACCGCTTGCGTGTTTCAGCGCTGGGAAATCTGCATTTATGCTTATTTGGCGAGCAAGGTATTACGCTACGTGACTTACTGGGCAGCGATGACCAGCAAGATGAGTTAATGGCACGCATCCAGAGTGCATTGCAAACCAAGAAACAGACTCATTTTCTGCATCAGGGCAACAGCGGTATTACCCAGAATTTATCGTTTATTGGCGGTTGATAGCGGGCAACGTTAAGAACAGAAGAGAATATATGACCCAACTAACTCACATTAACGCCGCAGGCGAAGCCCATATGGTGGATGTTTCCACTAAAGCAGAAACTGTGCGCGAAGCACGGGCAGAGGCTTTTGTTGAAATGCAGGCCGCGACGTTGGCGATGATTATCGAGGGCAGCCACCACAAAGGTGATGTCTTTGCCACTGCGCGTATTGCCGGGATTCAGGCGGCTAAAAAAACCTGGGAATTGATCCCACTGTGCCACCCACTGTTGCTGACCAAAGTTGAAGTTCAACTGGAAGCACAACCAGAACACAACCGTGTGCGTATCGAAACTTGCTGTCGCTTGACCGGTAAAACCGGCGTGGAAATGGAAGCGCTGACGGCAGCTTCCGTTGCCGCCCTGACAATTTACGATATGTGCAAAGCGGTACAAAAAGACATGATAATTGGCCCGGTGCGCCTGTTAGCAAAAAGTGGCGGGAAATCCGGTGATTTTAAGGTGAACCCATGATTCAGATTCTCTTTTTTGCTCAGGTGCGTGAACTGGTCGGAACCGACAGCCTGCAATTGGCGGCGGAATTTCCCACTGTCGAGGCACTGCGCCAATCCCTGTGCCAACGGGGCGAACGCTGGCAATTAGCCCTTGAAGAAGGCAAATTACTGACTGCAGTGAATCAATCACTGGTCAATGTTCACCATCCGCTGGTGGCGGGTGATGAAGTGGCGTTCTTCCCGCCGGTGACCGGAGGTTGATAATGGAGCATACCCGTATTCGTGTGGGCACTGAGACCTTCAGTGTGGGTGATGAGTATCACTGGTTGTCACAGTGTGATGAAGATGGCGCGGTGGTGACCTTTACCGGCAAAGTCCGTAATCACAACTTGGGTGATAGCGTCAGTGCACTGACGCTGGAACATTACCCAGGCATGACAGAAAAGGCGTTAGCTGAGATTATTGATGACGCCCGCAGCCGTTGGCCTTTACAGCGTGTTAGCGTTATTCATCGGGTAGGGCCACTGTTCCCCGGCGATGAAATCGTCTTTGTCGGGGTGACCAGTACCCATCGCAGTATGGCGTTTGATGCGGCTGAATTTATAATGGATTACCTGAAAACAAAGGCACCATTTTGGAAACGGGAAGCCACAACGGATGGCGAACGTTGGGTTGAATCACGCGACAGTGATCATCAGGCGGCCAGGCGTTGGTAAATTGAGCGTAAACCAGTGTAAAGATCACTGCTAAATGTCTATTTTTACTCCCTTGTTGACTGTACTTCTGTGGTACCCTTAAAAAGTCGGTGGGCTGTCAATTTAGATGGCCTGTATCATTATTTATATGCATAAGGTAACTACCATGGATCGCTATCCACGCTCTAATGGTTCGATTGTCGAACGTGCCAACACAGGCATTCAGGCATACATGGCGCAGGTATACGGCTGGATGACCTGTGGTCTGTTATTAACGGCGGTTGTCGCTTGGTACGCAGCGAATACCCCTGCGATACTCAACTTTATATTTTCCAGTCAGATCACTTTTTTCGGGCTGATTATTGTTCAGTTAGGTCTGGTATTTGTTATTTCTGGCATGGTTAACCGCCTGAGTGGCTCGATGGCTACCTCGCTGTTTATGCTCTATTCCGCATTAACCGGCTTGACGATATCCAGCATTTTCATCATGTACACCAGCTCTTCTATCGCCAGCACATTCTTGATTGCTGCCGGTATGTTTGGTGCCATGAGTTTCTACGGCTATACCACCAAGCGTGATTTGAGTGGTATGGGCAGCATGCTGTTTATGGGCCTGATCGGTATCGTGTTGGCATCGATTGTTAACATCTGGCTGAAAAGCACGGCGCTAATGTGGGCAGTGACCTACATCGGGGTGTTAGTGTTTGTTGGTTTGACTGCTTATGATACCCAGAAGTTGAAAAACATGGGCTCACAGTTGGATGCCAATGATAAAGATAACTTCCGCAAGTATTCCATCGTGGGTGCTTTGACGCTGTATCTTGATTTCATTAACTTGTTCTTGATGTTACTGCGGATTTTCGGCAACCGCCGTTAAGCTGGCTGATTCAGGGCTGCGACGCGGCAAACTTGCTCGCCGTACGCTGCTCGAAATGCTCATTGACCGATGTCAACTGCGCTTTCTGCGCTGCGGGCGTCGGTCAATTTTTTGGTCTCGCCACTGAATCAAACTCAGCTTAAGCTGGCTGATTCAAAGTTGCGATGTGGCAAACTTGCTCGTTGTATAAGTTGATCAAAATTTTAAAGGACACCCCTGTGGTGTCCTTTTTGCTTTTTGGTGAATGCAGGTAAGTCTTGCTACCGTTTAATGTCGCTATGCAATTTTCCGCCTAAACATCCCATAGGCGGCACTCCCCGTGGTGGCGGTTATCACGAGTAACGGCCACAAACTGTGCCAGATAATATCGAAACTGGCATCCTTGAGGTAAATCTGTTTGGTGATATCTGTAAAGTGGCGGATAGGGTTGATCCACGTAATATTTTGCAGCCAGATAGGCATATTCTCGACCGGCGAGACATAACCGGACAGCAAGATAGCGGGCATCATAAAAACAAACACGCCAATAAAAGCCTGCTGCTGAGTGGAACATAACGAGGAAATCAGCAAACCGAAGCCAACGAGCGACAAGCCGTAGAGCAGCATGGTGCCATAAAACAGTGCCAACGAACCAGCAAACGGAATTTGGTAAAAAAAGATACCGATAAACAAGACGATACTTGCCTGGAAAGTCGCGACAATCAGTGCCGGGACAGCTTTACCAATAAAAATCTGCCAGGTGGTTAGCGGTGAAACTAACAACTGCTCGAGTGTCCCTTGCTCCCGCTCACGAGCCACCGACAGTGATGTCACAATAAGCACCCCGATAGTCGTAATCATCGCAATCAATGATGGCACCACGAACCATTTGTAGTTCAGATTCGGGTTATACCAATTGCGGATGACCAACTCGCTGTTGTTGGGCTTTATCTGGCCTTGGGTTAATTCTAATTGATAATTTTGTACGATTTGCTGAATGTAATTGGCGGCAATTTGCGCGCTGTTGGAGTTACGCCCATCCAGCAATAATTGCAACTGAGTGGTTTTGCCATTAGCCAGGTCAGCACTGAATTGCTCTGGGAAACGTATCAAAAGCAGTGCTCGCTGGTTATCAATCACTGGCTGAATTTCTTGCGGGCTGTGGAGCAGTAAGACATGAGAAAAAGCCTCTGCTTTGGCAAAGCGTTGGGTCAGCTCTACAGATGCTTTCCCGCTGTCTTCGCTATAAATAGCAATGGTGGCATTGGTCACTTCCAATGTAGCGGCGAATGGGAACAAAATGACTTGTAATATGACCGGCATAATTAATATTGCACGTGTCTGTGGTTCCCGCAGCAGTGACTGCAACTCTTTGATAATCAATGTGTAGAGGCGGTGAAACATATCTTGCTTCCTTCCTTTAATCTAATCGGCGCCTAATCTAATCGACGATTAGTTTTCCATGCCGTCAGGCCGATAAATACGGCTGCTGAGGCGACCAGGAACAACAGGTTAATCACCAGCACGGTGCCGATATTCCCCGCCAGAAACAGGGTTTGCAGACTGCTGACAAAATAACGGGCCGGAATGATATAGGTTACGGCGCGCACGATAGCGGGCATGCTGTCAATTTCGAAAATGAAGCCAGACAGCATCACAGCCGGCAGGAATGCGGCATTCAAGGCCACCATTGCGGCGTTAAATTGATTGCGGGTAATGGTCGAAATTAGCAATCCCATACCCAGAGTGCTGGCCAAAAATAGGCTGGTCATAACAAATAGTATCCACAATGAGCCACGGAAAGGCACATCAAGGATAAATACCGACACCGCCATGCAGAGTGTCATGGCTATCATGCCCAGGACGTAATAGGGGATCAGTTTCGACAACAGCAACTCGCTGCGCGTGACCTGGGTCGACAGCAGCGCTTCCATGGTTCCGCGCTCCCATTCACGGGCGATCACCAGCGAGGTTAGAATCGCGCCGATAACCGTCATAATAATGGTAATGGCTCCGGGAATAATAAAATGTCGGCTGATGGCGGCAGGGTTAAACCAATAACGGACCTGAATCTCAATCAGAGGATCGTTTTTTTGCCCTAGGTTTTGTGCCTGTTGTTGTTGCCAGATTTGCCACACCCCTTGTGCGTAGCCTTGCACAAAGTTGGCGGTATTGGGTTCACTGCCATCAGTAATCACCTGAATGGGGGCTTTACTTTCGGGGCGCGCAAGCTGCTGCGCAAAATCATTGGGGATCACAATTAGCCCACGAATTTTTCCGGCTTGCATCGCCTGAATTAGCGCCTGGCGATTATCACTGATTTGCGGTGAAATATAAGGTGAACTGGCGAAGGCGTTAGCCAGATCCTGAGCCGGTTTGCTCTGTTGCTCCATTAAAATGCCGACGTGCAGTTTGCTGGAGTCCAGATTGATGCCATAGCCAAAGATAAACAGCAGCAACAGCGGGATGACGAATGCGATCAATCCACTGCTCGGGTCACGCAGTATTTGCCGGGTCTCTTTACGGCATAAAGCCCGTAGGCGACGCCAGGAAAACCCCGTGTCCTGATAAGTTTCGCTCTCATTTACCGACGATTTATCCACTGGCAATAGATGTGGCTCGGTCATGACTGTTGCTCCTTATCATTTTGCTGATCATAGCGCTGCACCAGCCCAATAAAGGCCTCTTCCATGGAGGGATTAAGATTATTATCACTGGCAACCTGTTGTTTTAACTCATCCGGTGTGCCGGCTGCGATAATTTTGCCACGGTAAACCAGCCCGATACGATCACAGTATTCCGCTTCATCCATAAAGTGGGTGGTAACCATGACGGTGACACCTTTATCTACCATCCCATTGATATGCAACCAAAACTCACGGCGGGTGAGGGGGTCGACACCGGACGTTGGTTCATCCAGGAACAGAATGTCTGGTTCATGCATTAACGCGCAGGCCAATGCTAAACGCTGTTTAAACCCCAGAGGCAGTGAGTCCGGGGTTTGTTTGAGGATTGGGGTAAAGTTAAAGGCTGAGGTCATGTCAGCTATTTTATCGCGTTGTGTTTTGCCTTGCAGACCATAAACGCCGGAGAAAAACTTCAGGTTTTGTTCAACGGTCAGATTGCCATACAACGAGAATTTCTGCGCCATATAGCCCAAATGTTGTCGTGCTTTACCTGAACTGGTTTTCAGATCCATTCCCAGTACCAATGCTTTGCCTGAGCTGGGGACTAACAAACCGCACATCATTTTAAAGGTAGTGGATTTACCCGCCCCATTCGGACCGAGTAGACCAAATATCTCACCGCGTTTGACCTGAAAATTTACATGATCGGTAGCAGCAAAATCGCCAAATTTTTTGGTTAACTCTTGGGCTTCAATCACGGTCTCCTGATGGCTACCTGCGACTTTGGGCATGATCTTCGCCAACGCGGACTCACTGGCGGGGCCGCCCCCCAACAGGTCGATAAAGGCATCCTCAAAGCGCGGTTCTGCTTCAGTTATCTCGGCATTCGGTTGATTGAGTAGTGGCAATAGTTGGCTGTGATCCACGTCGGGTTTGAGGATTAACCGCACATACTTCCCCTGAATAACCCCATCACTCACTTGGGGCAATGCCAGCGCATGTTGTAACAGTTTACGGTTGGTCCCGGTTTGCGCTGCCAGCAAAATTGTGCGCCCACTCATCCGTTGTGTCAGGCTTTGAGGTGCACCGCTGTACAGCAACTTCCCTTCATTTAGCAACAACACTTCGCGGCATTGCTCTGCTTCATCCAGATATGATGTGCTCCACAGGATAAGCATGCCATCGCTCGCTAACTCATGCACCATGCGCCATAGCTCGCGGCGTGAAATCGGGTCAACGCCGACACCCGGCTCATCGAGCAACAGTACTTTGGGCTGACCGACCAGAGTACAGGCCAAGCCCAGTTTTTGCTTCATCCCGCCGGATAGTTTTCCCGCCAGCCGGTCAGTAAAGCGGGTTAAATCGGTAAACGTCAGCAGGCGCTCAAATGTTTGGCGGCGAAGCTCACCGGTAACCCCGCGTAGATCGGCATACAGCGTCAGGTTCTCCATCACCGTGAGATCTTCATATAAACCAAATTTTTGTGGCATATATCCGAGAATAGAATGTAACTGGCGATCGTTTTCTAACGGGTCCAGCCCGACCACCGTCATCTTGCCTTGACTGGGTTTGAGTAATCCGGCGAGCATACGGAGTAGGGTGGTTTTACCGGCCCCGTCCGGCCCAACCAAACCAGTGACTGCACCACTGCGGATCTCTGTCGTCAGGCTGGCGACGGCGGGGTTATCCAGTCCGGGGAAGCGTTTTTCAACACCCTCCAAAGTAATAAGATGCTGGATTCCATTCATAGCTCATGCCGCCTTAAGGTTGTGCGAAACGAACGGTGACGGGCATACCTTGTCGTAACGATTCATCGGGATCAGTGATAATGATACGTAAGCGATAAACCAGATCGGTACGCAGCTCAGGCGTTTCGACACTTTTAGGGGTAAATTCCGCCGTGGGTGATACGAAACCTATTTTGCCGTGATATGACTTGTCCGGGCGGCCATCGGTAAATACGTCGACTTCGGTACCGGGAATGGCCTGATTCAAGTGGGGCTCACTGACGTAGGCCCGTACCCATACCGGATCGGTCAGTGACAGGGTAAATACGGTGTTACTGGCGGATAAAATGGTCCCCGGCTCAACCGCGCGAGTGAGTACGGTACCCGCTGATGGCGCGAGCAGGGTAGTGTCTTGCAGGTTGAGTTGAGCTTGAGCCAGTTCAGCTTCACTTTGGGCCAGATTTGCTTCGGCTTGCGCAATTTCCTGTGGCCGGTTACCACTCAAATATTGTGCGAGCTTATCTTTGGAGGCTTGCAGATTAGCCTGTGCTTGATTACGAGCAGTTCGAGCATTCTCTAGCTCGTTGGCCGAGGTGGCTTTACTTGCCCACAACCCTTGTTGACGTTTTAGGAAGCTATCGGCATAGCCAAATGCCGCTTCTCGCTGAGCAACTTCAGATTTTACCTGTGCTATCTCCTCGTCACGGTATCCTGCCTTCAATAAAGCCAACTGTGCTTGCGCGCTTTGAACATTGGCTTGCGCTTGTTTGAGTGCATTGAGATAAGGGCCGTCATCCAGTTTCCCCAGAACTTCCCCTGGCTGGATTTTATCCCCTTCATCGACAGCCAGAGACGCCAGCCGACCACCGACTCGAAAGCCTAAATTCACTGTGCGAATATCCACATTGCCGTACAGCGTCAATGATGCGTCGTGTTGTTGACGGTAGTAGTTCCAGCCATAACCTATCGCCGCCAGTAGGGCAACAATAACGACGGCCACTATAATCTTCTTGCGATTCATAATGCTCCCTATCGACCATGTCTATAGCTACAATTTTATAACGACCCCTTCAATACGCTCACCGTACTGATTTGTCCCGCAATCCGTAAAGCAGCAGGTCAATGTGTTCGATAAGTACCTGATTGATCATTTCACTTTCAGCCTCACCAATATCCAACCAACCGGCCTGGCGGCGGATAGTCTCGCGCCCCATGCGAAAGGCCAACACTTCACCAATCAAGGCATGGGTATGAAGAATCGTTTTGGTTGCACTGGCATCAGCACCAATAAATGCGGCCAGCAGCAGATTGAGTTTTTGGTGTAATGGCGCAATAGCCTGCACATGAATCAGTGGGTAAGCATCGCTAGGGGAGAGTTGCTCACGCGCCATGATTTTGCTCATATTCAACGTTTCTGGCTGGGTCATTAGATGGCTGAATTCCAGTAACCCACGGCGAATAAAATGCAACTGTTGCTCGGCGGTTTGTGCGTGAATCGGTTGTTGGAGAAACTGGTCAATCTCTTGTGCCAGCGGTGAGAAGGTCTGCTGAATGAAATCCGCTATTTGTTGCGCGACCGCCAGATACAACCCTTCTTTAGAGTTGAAATAGTAGGTGATGGCCGCAATGTTCTGTCCTGCCCGCTGGGCGATATCCCGAGTTGTTGCCCCTTTCAGGCCTAACTCACCGAATAATTCGGTAGCCGCCTGAATCAATTGTTGGCGGGCTTGCTCACCACGACTGGTAACGGGCGTGGATAATATTAAGGAATGAGGTGTGGAATGAGACATCGTCACCATACTTAATAAATTGAAATTAGTTAAATGCTAAGAGGTAGTCGAACAATTAATCAATCATATGATTAACTTTAGGTCGTCCCAAAGAATATGTAAAGTTAGCGCGGATAAAAGCCTGGTTTTTGCGATCGGGGATGGATAAATGACAAGTAATAAATCAATTCTCTTGATGTTTGCGCTAATAAAAATCTTAAGAAATGTGTAAATATCCCTTTTCTTGCTAAAGATCTGCTACAATCAGCCGCAATGGTGCACTGCAGTTTGTGCCAATCCTCGTGGTAATGCCTCAATTCATGCCTCGTCTGATAATCTTCCCTTGAAACTGCACCTGACGATATCGTTGGGATTGGGAAGATCTGGAGCTTCTTGTAATATGTCATTTGATTCTCTCGGCCTAAACGCCGACATCCTGCGTGCTGTTGAAGAGCAGGGCTACCTTGTGCCGACACCGATTCAACGTCAGGCAATCCCTGTGGTACTGGAAGGCCGTGATTTAATGGCCAGTGCGCAAACGGGTACCGGTAAAACCGCTGGTTTCACCTTGCCATTGCTGCAACTGCTTAGTCAGGATCAACAGCCAATTAAAGGCCGTCGCCCGGTACGTGCGTTGATCTTAACGCCTACCCGTGAGCTGGCTGCGCAGATTGACGAAAACGTACAGAGTTACAGTAAATATCTGAAGCTACGTTCGCTGGTGGTATTTGGCGGCGTTAGCATTAACCCCCAGATGATGAAACTGCGTGGTGGTGTTGATATTTTAGTCGCGACGCCTGGCCGTTTACTGGATCTGGAACATCAGAACGCAGTAGATTTGTCCAAGATCGAAATTTTGGTATTGGACGAAGCTGACCGCATGCTGGATATGGGCTTTATTCACGATATCCGTCGCGTATTAGCCAAACTGCCCTCTAAGCGCCAGAACTTGCTGTTCTCCGCCACCTTCTCAGATGAAATTAAAGGTCTGGCGAGCAAGCTGTTGAACAACCCGGCTTCCGTTGAAGTAGCGCGCCGCAATACAGCTTCTGAACAAATTGCGCAAAGTGTTCATTTTGTGGATAAAAACCGTAAACGTGAATTATTGTCTCAGATGATTGGTGAGGGCAACTGGCAGCAAGTGTTGGTGTTTAACCGCACTAAGCATGGTGCTAACCATTTGGCTGAACAACTGAATAAAGACGGCATTACCTCCGCGGCAATTCACGGTAATAAGAGCCAGGGCGCGCGTACTCGTGCATTGGCTGATTTTAAAGACGGTAAAATCCGGGTTCTGGTAGCCACTGATATTGCTGCCCGTGGTCTGGACATTGATCAGTTACCCCATGTGGTTAACTATGAATTACCTAACGTACCAGAAGATTACGTGCACCGTATTGGTCGTACGGGCCGCGCGGAACGCACAGGTGAAGCGATTTCACTGGTTTGCGTTGATGAGCATAAACTGTTGCGTGATATTGAGCGTTTACTGAAGCGTGAAATTCCGCGCATCGCGCTGGATGGCTATGAGCCGGACCCAAGCATCAAAGCTGATCCGATTCAAAATGGTCGCCAGGGCCGTGGCGCACAACGTCCAGGAATGGGGCGTGGTAGCAGCGCAGGCCGTCCACAGAATGGTGGTGGTGCAGCCGGTCGCGGCGATAGCCGTAACAGTCGCCCACGTAGCCAGGCTGATGGTCAACGTCGCCCGGCTGGCCCTTCTTCACGTGGCCGTAGCAGTAAACCAGGCGAATAAGCGGTAATCCCTTTCGCTGATCAAACCGCTTCTTTGAGGCGGTTTTTTTTCATCTGAATTGGCGTTCCTGCTGGGTTATTCCTTGTTTTACACCTCAATTCCCCCGTATCATTGCCGATCTTTTTTACGTTTATACTGGGCGAGTGCGGATAATGGATCAGGGTAATTAGCATGCGGGTATTATTGGCGCCGATGGAAGGGGTATTAGATTCACTGGTGCGCGAACTCCTCAGCGAAGTGAACGATTATGACCTTTGTATCACTGAGTTTTTACGGGTGGTCGATCAACTTTTGCCAGCAAAATCCTTCTATCGTCTCTGCCCTGAATTACATCATCAAAGCCGTACTCCCTCCGGCACCTTAGTTCGTATTCAATTATTGGGTCAATATCCCGAGTGGCTGGCGGAAAACGCGGCTCGCGCGGTAGAACTTGGCTCATACGGTGTCGATCTCAATTGTGGGTGTCCTTCAAAGTTGGTGAATGGCAGTGGCGGTGGTGCCACATTGCTGAAAGATCCTGAATTGATTTATCAGGGAGCCAAAGCGATGCGTGAAGCCGTGCCTGCGCATTTGCCAGTCACAGTCAAAATTCGTTTGGGCTGGGATTCTGGCGCTCGTCAGTTTGAAATCGCAGACGCAGTGCAACAAGCGGGCGCGACTGAACTGGCAGTACATGGCCGCACCAAAGAAGATGGTTATCAAGCCGAACGAATTAATTGGCAAGCGATTGGCGAAATACGCCAGCGGCTGACTATCCCCGTGATTGCTAATGGTGAGATCTGGGATTACCAGAGCGCGCAGGAGTGCATGAAGGTGACGGGCTGTGATGCCGTGATGCTAGGGCGCGGGGCATTAAATGTACCGAATCTGAGCCGGGTGGTGAAGTATAACGAACCGCATATGGCTTGGTCTGAAGTGGTAAAACTGCTGCAAAAATATGTGCAGTTGGAAAAGCAGGGCGATACCGGCCTGTATCATGTTGCCCGCATCAAACAGTGGTTGGGTTATTTACGTAAAGAATATGCTGAAGCAACAGATTTATTCAGTGAAATCCGTGCGTTAAAAAACTCAAAAGATATTGCGTTGGCTATTCTGCGGGTATGAATTTTCTATTACTTATATATTAGCCATATAAATCCTAACCCTAAATATAGCTTAAACAAGAATAGTTATTCTTTTGATTTGTTTTAAGTATCGCGTTTATAGTGTGCCTGCATTTTAAATGCAGTATCTCGTTAGGCGAGGCTCCTATACAAACACAGGTTACTGATCTGACGACGTCCAGAGACGCCCAAGGTTAGGACAGGTTATATCGGATTAAGGTATAACCCAAAGTAACTTCTGAGAAATCAGATACGTTGTATAGTGCTAAAACTTAGACACGGAGATAGCCATTGAGCACTCTCTAATCTGGTTACGCCCCTATGTGAGGACTGTTTAGTTAATTTATAACAGTAATAGGGTCATTTATGAGTTCACATTTCGATTTAGCAATACCAAAGCAATCCAATCAAGGCGAGGATAAAGAGTCCACCTTAGGTGCCTATATGAGCGATACTTATATTACGGTATCGGCTGATATGTCAGTCACTGAGGCTAAAGCCTATTTCTTGCAGAATATCTCAGATAGTGAAATACCAACGCAATTGTTGGTAACAAATGGCAATCGGCATTTGGTCGGCTTACTCTCGGTTAAAAATCTACTGACGGAAGAACAGCCTGATATAAAAGTATTTCAAATTATCAATCAGAGTTATTTCTCGGTATCTCCAGAGCAGGATCGTCATGAGGCGGCAAGTTTACTGGCAAAAAGCGGCCTGGATATTGTTCCGGTATTAAGCCACGGAAAATTAGTGGGGGTATTACGGGCGAAAGATATTGCCGAATTGATCGAAGATGAAAATACTGAGGATGCCCAACGGCAAGGAGCCAGTTTACCTCTCGACGAGCCTTACTTGCAAACTAGTCCGATAACATTATGGCGTAAACGCGTTATATGGTTATTACTGTTATTTGTGGCAGAAGCTTATACCGGAACAGTATTGAAAGCGTTTGAAGAGCAATTGGAAGCCGCTATCGCGCTGGCTTTCTTTATTCCATTACTGATTGGAACCGGTGGTAACAGTGGTACGCAAATTACCTCGACTCTGGTACGGGCCATGGCTTTGGGGGAGGTGAGTCTGCGCAATGTGGGGGCGGTATTGCGTAAAGAGGTCTCTACTTCTCTGATGGTGGCAACGACGATTGGGCTGGCGGCCTGGATCCGCGCTTGGTTCCTGGGCGTAGGGATGGAAGTCACCATTGTGGTGAGCTTAACTGTTGTTGCTATCACCGTGTGGAGTGCCATTGTCTCTTCTATTATTCCGATGGTATTAAAACGGATGTCAATTGATCCTGCGGTGGTCTCCGCACCTTTTATTGCTACCTTTATTGATGGTACCGGCCTGATTATTTACTTTGAAATCGCACAATTAGTGATGAGTGATTTGGTATAACAGGCTGACAATGAAAAGGCCGTGCGCGGCCTTTTCTGATAAATATCACTGCTATTTCTTCTTACGCCCGATAAACTTTGCAATACCCAATAGGAATACTGCACCAACAAGAATCAGCAATGCGTCAACCCAGAAGGTTAGTGATGCTAGATTTTCATCATGAATATCCGCTAAACCTGCCGCTATTAGAAATACACCAAAGAGAATACCAAAGATTGTTGTTCCCATATAAATACCTATGAATCAGTTTTATATCCGTCATACTTCAAGCTGCATTGGCTACGTTCAATCACCCGAATCACTTACTCATGTAAGCTCATCGGGGTTAATGAGCCTCACCCTGCGGGCAGCATAAATGCTGTTCAAATCGGTTTCCGACCGATTTGTCTCTCGCTTGCCGACTTCCTGCAACTCGAATTATTTAGGGTATATCTAAAAATTATGTTGGCAATTATAGGGTAATAATTAGTCTAGCAAGCGTTTTTTTTGTCATTATTGATAATCTGTTTAGATTTATAGCGCTAATCTTTCCGCCAATTAACGTCACATCCCGCGTAATTTAGCAAAATTGAATTATCCTGACCTAAATTGAGCCACGATGGCTGCTTGCTTATTTTATAAACAATCACTATCTTTCAAAATAATGCTCACAATAAGTCTTTGTTCCTTTCTTTGAAAAGTGTTTACCGGTGAGTAGCAATTAGGCAGCTTTAATCTTTGTAACAATCATTTGAAGAATGTGTGGTGCGCCGTGCATTACTGTAATTTATAATGCGCCAAACCAACCACAATCACTCCCGACAACCTATCTAAGCTGACGAACATGCATGTGAAAATCCGTTTTGCACTATTAAGTTTTTTGCTTTTATCTACCGGTATCAGTGTTGTTCCTTTAGCCTCTGCCAGTGGTGGGACGGCTGAAATTAAAGGGAAAACGCCCTTGGAACTGGCATCCGGCAGCGCGATGGTGGTTGATTTACAAACAAATAAAGTGATTTACGCTAACAATGCTGATGAAGTGGTACCCATTGCGTCAATCACCAAACTGATGACCGCAATGGTGGTGTTGGATGCCAAATTGCCACTGGATGAGATTATCTCAGTAGATATTCATCAAACTAAAGAAATGAAAGGGGTATTTTCTCGGGTTAGGGTAAACAGTGAAATCAGTCGCAAAGATATGCTGCTATTAGCATTAATGTCATCGGAAAACCGCGCTGCGGCGAGTCTGGCGCATCACTATCCCGGAGGCTATAACGCATTTATTAACGCAATGAATGCGAAAGCGAAATCTTTGGGAATGACCAAAACACGTTATGTTGAGCCAACAGGTCTGTCGATTGATAATGTCTCGACCGCGCATGATTTGACCAAGTTGCTGGTGGCGACCAAACAATACCCGCTGATTGGGCAACTAAGCACTACCACTGAGAAAATGGCAACTTTCCGTGACCCTGATTATACGCTGCCATTTCGTAACACTAACCATTTAGTTTATAACGATAAATGGAATATTCAGCTCACTAAAACCGGCTTTACGAATCAAGCTGGGCACTGTTTGGCAATGCGGACCGTCATTGGCAATCGTCCTGTAGCTCTTGTGGTGTTAGATGCCTTTGGTAAATATACGCATTTTGCCGATGCAAACCGCCTACGCAGTTGGATGGAAACCGGTAAAGCCGCGCCGATCCCTGGGGCTGCCAAAAGCTATCGTCAGCAAAAAGATGGGCAAGGGCGTTTAGCTCAGGTGTCGGAATAGGTAGAGAACACAGTCAGTAGATAGCAGAATTTGCAGACGGGCTGCAAATTCTGCTTAAAGCAATTGGCGGATATTTACATCTCTCTGATAATCATTAGAAAATCAATTTAAACACACCAGTAATCGTCAACAACCCGACAATAAAAATAATGGCGATAATCCACAGTATTATTTTCATTCTGTCTCCCAGACTTAGCATTAATACCGACTAACATTTGTTAGCCGCACCAACCTCGTTGGCTCTAGACTATGACTATAGTTTGTTTGGCAGAATTCAGGAGATAGAGGACTTGAATTCAGATAATGCCTAATTCGACTTGATATGGAGCCCAGTATCGGGGTGATATTATTCTTTCTGCCAGGATTTACGTTTTGAGGTTTTACCAATCCCAGGATTAAAGCTGTTGGTTGGGTCTATCTGTTGGTAAAAATCCTTTAAGGCAGGTTTGGCTATATAGAGATGCCCCACATTGTGCTCAGCCGGATATTCCGCCCCTTTGTCATTCAGCAGTGCCAGCATTTTTTGTTTTAATGCCTGAGTATCAACACCTTTTTTCACAATATAGTCCTGATGGAAGACATGGCACAAGAAATGGCCGTAATAGAGTTTGGCGACCAGGCATTGGTCTATTTCTGCCGGGAGGGTCTCAAACCATTGTTCTTCATTGCGCGGTAGCGCAATATCCAGAGCCAGAATATCCTCCACTTTATCAGCGTGAACAGCGTGATAGCGCACAGCAGCACCTGCTGCGGCAAAGCGGTGTAAAAAGGCTTTCTTGCCTTCATCAGCGGTACAGGTAATGAAGTTACCTTCCGCCGTCGCAAAAAAGTCCTTCAAAAACTGCTGTGCTTCAGGAATACCTGCACCTGACATTTTAAGCATCAAATGATGCTCATATTTACTCCGATATGTTTTGAGGCGTTTAGGTAAATGGTTGGGCAGTACCTGGCTGAAGCCTTGCATTATTCGATCAGTTAAATGGTCGATTAAAAAAGGAACTTTGCTAAGCCGCGCATCAATTTTGCCCTTTAGGGTAAAGAAACGAGGCATATTATTGGTACCCATGCTATTTATCATGACAAAGGTATCTTTGCCGTACACTTCAGCAATATCAAAAATATCGCGATGCATATATTCACCAGCGACGGGCAAATGTTTAAAGTCACGTAAAATTGCACGGCGTAATTCAGTCAATACCTGAGTCTGATTGGTGCCGATATAAAAGACTTGCTGTTGTTTTTCACTGGGAAAAGTGTCAAGCCGTACTGCAAATACGGCCAATTTACCGGCACATCCCGAGGCTTCAAATAATCGTCTTGGATCGGCATTGAAACGTGAAGGGGTTGGCGCATCAATATCTCTTACTCGCGTAGCATATTCGTGGTCGGAGGTTTGTTGTGTACCTTGTGCAATATCGCTGGCACGATATTTACCCCGTTCCAGCCGTTGCAAAATCTCTTCTGGCGTATTGCCTAAATTAATCCCTAAATGATTGATTAACTGTAACTCACCCTGAGCATCAATCTGTGCGTACAGTGCCATTTCGGTGTAGGCAGGGCCTCTTTGAACCAATGACCCCCCTGAGTTATTACAAATGCCCCCCACCACCGAGGCACCGATGCAAGAGGACCCAATGACCGAATGGGGTTCACGATCATAAGGTTTCAGACGTTTTTCCAATTGATTCAGCGTACTGCCAGGAAAACCAATAACCTGCTTTCCATCATTTAATAGCTGGATTTGATTGAGGCGCAAAGTATTTAATATAACAATGGGTCGATCATAATCATTACCACTGGGGGTTGAGCCTTCTGTCAGCCCGGTGTTCGCTGCCTGCATGATAACAATGGTATCGGCGGCCACACAGGCTTGTAGCAACTGCCATTGCTGTAATAACGTTGAAGGAAACACTACCGCAAGAGCAGATCCTGTTCCTGAGCGGAAACCCGTACGATAACGCTCTGTCTGCCGTTCGCCGGTTAGCAAGTAGCGCGCACCCACAATCTGCTGCAACTGGTTCAGCAAGGTTTGCCTTTTTTCATCATTGGATTGATTCATTGGTGCCGCTCCCTGTAATGGCATTGACTTTTGTTAGCATTCATCCACGTATCGGCTGATAGCAAACCGCTCTTCGGATGCCATGAAGTAAACATGAGGGAGGAAAGGGTTTCCTGATGAATCGTTTGCTTTGTGAGCTAGCTCTCGTTATTAGTGCTTAAATTGTCTTCAACCTTCATCATTCCCGCCGTTTAAACATTACTAACATTAATGATTTATCAGAAAATTATTCAGCGTATCAAGGCTAGGTTGAGTCATTGGGATATTGATAAGTATTTTGATCATTACGTGATGAGGTATAGGATCGAGTTTAATGATTACACTGATTAGTAAGGCATTTATGAGTGAGCATTTTGTTGGTAAATATGAAGTTGAGTTAAAGTTCCATGTATCGAACATCAGCCAATTACATGAACAACTAGCATTACATCAAGCATTGCCATTTACCCTCAATAATCATGAAAAAGATATCTATCTGGAAGCCAACGGCGGTGATTTAGCGGCTAAACAGGTCAGTATGGTTTTACGTGAGATGAACCCGTCAGGTATTCGTTTATGGATAGTAAAAGGGCCGGGAACTGAACGCTGTGAGGCCAGCAATATTGAGGATATAACCAAGGTTCAAAGCATGCTGGCGACGTTAGGCTATCAGCCAGCATTTATGCTGGAAAAAATACGGAGTATCTACTTTATTGGGAAGTTTCATGTCACAGTTGATAGCTTGGCGGGTCTTGGCGACTTTGCCGAAATAGCCATCATGACTGATGATGCTACGGCCCTGGATAGCCTTAAAGTCGAATGCCAACAGTTAGCCGATAAATTAGGGCTATTGCCACAACAACAAGAAACTCAATCTTACCGGCAGCTATTAGGTTTTTAGTCCGATGGTGATGTCATGTCGGCCGTGTTGCATACCACGGCCAGACAGCGTTATTTCTTCATCAAAGACTTTAGGTTGGCGAATGGATTATGGGTAGCAACACCCTGATCATTCTGGGCATCATCCCCGGCAATCACAGTCGACCCATATTGGTCTGCTTCGGTGTATTTAGAGTGTTCATGATCATGGCAAAAAAGGCATAACATCTCCCAATTGCTGCCATCTTCTGGGTTATTGCTATGATCATGGTCAATATGGTGAACCGTCAGCTCTCGCAGATTGGAATAAACAAACTCTCGTGAACATTTACCGCAAACCCACGGAAAAATTTTCAGTGCTTTCTCCCGATAGCCACTTTCCAGCCGGGTGTAATTCTTCGGTATATATGCCATGTGAACCCTCAATTCTGCGAGAAATAATGGTTTTATTTTAGCGTGAATTCAGGCTGTAGACTATCAACTATTGGTTATAGGTATTGAGGTGACAGTCTATAATTACGATCGGTCACTATAGGATCATATTGAATCGATTATAAAAAATAAGATTCAAATAATAATCGCATTCGGCGTATTTTTGAGACTTTTGCTGATGATTTAAAGGGATAAGACGTTTTACACTATGCCATGCTTTACACTATCAGTATTAAAGTTATTAGCATGAGATTATCTGTGTTCCGCTAATAGGCTTATTTTACAGCAGGCAATACAGTATGTTTCGCCTGAAACCCTTTGCCGATACAGTTGAGGCGATATGAAAGAATCTGAGGTACTGGCCGAAGTCAGTAATGAAAACCAGACATTGGTTGCTGTGGTGCAACAGGATAATCGGGTAGTTTACTTCTATATTTATCCGCAGGAGGCATTTGAAGAGCGTTTTCCCGTGCGTGCCTGCTGGGTGAGAAATCTGGTTGCTGCGCCACCATCGGCTGATAATACCGCCCTTGAACAAGGGTTGGCCCCACGATTAGCCGCAGAGTTCTGCCGTAATGTGGCGGGCGAGGCGGAGCTGGTTGCGCAGTATATTACGATAGTCTGGTCTGAAAGTGACGACGGTGCGGCATTGTGGTATCAGGGACAACTGTTGGCAATTATTCCTGGCTGGAGCCTCTATATTGATCACTCAATTTGCTATTCCGCCAGTTGTATTAAAGATAATCCACTGACATTACCTCTGGGGTCAGCTTCAACCAATACACAATATGCCAATGCGCAACATACTCGTCAATTTTGGCGGGCCTGGCAACAGGAAGAGGGAAATCCGTGGCCTGCATTACAAGCTGAATATATTCAATATTATGAGCAGCACTTCGGTCCATCGGTAAAATATTATGCCATCGATCAGGGGACGTGGCCGCCAATGGCCATCTCCCAACATGAGAAAGAGGGAATATATTACTTTCTGACCGTGGGGGTCAGTATTCGTCCTCAGCCATGGGTTGAAATATTATTTAATGATGATGCAGCTAAATACCGGCGCTTGGAGATGGCGATTGCAATTGATAGCCAATATGTCAACGAAGACAACGCTATTCACATGGCCAGTGCGCTGGCAGGATTTGCCCACGTTCCCTGGAGTAAAATAACCTGGCTTGGCGAAGGGCATACACTGGAGTCGGCTGTCGCCCCTAAGGGTTATGAAGGCTATATTTTATCATCAGCGTTATATGCTGATGCAGACAATCTTACTCTACCTCTTCAACAAGGTGATCCGGTTAATATGTATTGGGTCAGCCCTGTGTTTACAAGCGAACGAGAGTTTGCGCATAGTGTGCCAAATGGTGGATATGATTTATTGAAAAAGCTACAACAGCAGGGAATTAATCATGTTTTCACCCCGCGACAGCCGGTTATTTGATTTATATTTAACTTGGCTGGTCTGATTTGCAGATTTTGTTAATCGGGTCTTAACTTAATGATGTTAGCTGTTTTAAGACTGTCAGGTTAAGCCCGTTATGTTTACCTGAGACCTATGTTTAAGATTGAACGCAAAGCTGAAAGGCGGATCAACAATAGTGGGTAGTCAAATCAGTTATCAGCAAATATTAATTTTATGGAGGTGTTTATGGGCATACTATCTTGGATTATTTTTGGTCTTATCGCCGGTGTTTTGGCTAAATGGATTATGCCCGGAGAGGATGGCGGTGGCTTTATTATGACCGTAATCCTTGGCGTGGTCGGTGCCCTGGTGGGGGGCTATATTAGTGTCTTCTTTGGTATGGGCAAAGTTGATGGGTTTAATTTTGGCAGCTTTGTCGTGGCGGTTATCGGTTCACTGGTTGTGCTGTTCGTCTACCGTAAATTAAGAAGTTAGATACTCATCAATATCCTGTAATTGAGTAAAGTATAAGAAAGGTGGCTATTTTTTGTCACCTTTCTCTCATAAAACTTTCATCAAGATGCAATAGAATTATCCGTTAATAGCTCATGACGACAGGCAATCTGAGAGACATGTTATGGGCCAGGCATTACGTAAATTCACTGTGGCTGACTATCCGGCTGCGGTGCAAGAACCGCGTAAGAAGGTACTTGCCGTTAAGGGATTAGTTAAAGCGTACCAATCACAACACCGTGTGCTGGATGATATTAATTTTGAACTCCATGCAGGTGAGTTTGTTGCAATTATTGGCCGCTCCGGTGCCGGAAAATCAACATTGTTACATGTTTTAAATGGCACTATTCCCAGCAGTGCGGGTGAAATTATTAATTACCATGACAATGGCGATACGCAAAATATTGCAGCACTAACAACCAAGCAGATGCGTAAATGGCGCGCAAAATGCGGCATGATCTTCCAAGATTTCTGTTTGGTCCCCCGTCTTGATGTTATTACTAATGTTTTGTTAGGCCGCCTGAGTTACACCTCCACGTTTAAATCATTTTTCAAAATATTTGCTGATGAAGATCGGGCTAGAGCAATTGAGTTATTACAATGGCTTAATATGTTACCCCATGCGTTGCAGCGTGCAGAGAATCTCTCTGGCGGCCAAATGCAACGGGTGGCCATTTGCCGCGCCATGATGCAAAACCCCAAAATATTATTGGCTGATGAACCTGTCGCTTCTTTAGATCCAAAAAACACAACCCGCATTATGAATACATTACAGAAAATAAGTGAAAACGATATTGCTGTAATTGTGAACTTACACTCTGTTGATTTGGTGAAAGACTATTGCACCCGAGTGATTGGTATTGCCCACGGGCGGATTGTCTTTGATGGGCATCCTTCACTGTTAAATGATTCTATTATTCAAGATATTTACAGCGATGAATCCACTGAACTTTTGCATTAATCCCCACTTATCCCTTTATCAGAATAGGTTATTTTAATGAAAAAAGTACTTTGTCTTACCTCATTAGTGGCAAGTTTTATGGTATTTAATGCTACAGCAGCGGATGCACCAAAAGAAATTAATCTGGGTATTCTTGGTGGGCAGAATGCGACACAACAAATTGGCGATAATATGTGTGTCAAAGAGTTTTTAGATAAAGAGTTAAATGTAAAAACAAACTTGCATAATGCATCAGACTATTCTGGCGTAATACAAGGCCTATTAGGTGGGAAGATTGACTTGGTATTAAGTATGTCTCCTTCCTCTTTTGCCTCTGTTTATATTAAAGATCCTAAAGCCGTTGATATTGTAGGTATTGCTATCGATGATACTGACAAATCACGCGGTTATCACTCTGTGGTTGTGGTGAAAGCGGATAGCCCTTATCAGAAAATTGAAGATTTGAAAGGTAAAGCGTTCGGTTTTGCTGACCCAGATTCAACCTCTGGTTTTTTAATCCCTAATCAAAGTTTTAAACAGAAATTTGGTGGAACACCGGATAATAAATATAACAACTTCTTCTCTAGCGTGACATTCTCTGGTGGTCATGAACAAGATATTCTGGGTGTCATTAACGGGCAATTCGCCGGTGCTGTCACCTGGGCTTCCATGATCGGTGACTATAACACCGGTTATACCAGTGGTGCATTTACGCGCATGATTCGTATGGATCACCCGGATTTAATGAAACAGATCCGTATCATCTGGCAGTCGCCACTGATCCCCAACGGCCCGATTCTTGTCCGCAGTGCATTACCGTCTGAATTTAAAGCGCAATTAGTCGCTGCGGTTAAAAAACTGGATAAAGAGGATCACGGTTGTTTCATTAAAGCGATGGGTGGCAAACAGCATATTGGTGAAACATCCCTCAGCGAGTATCAAACTATCATTGATATGAAGCGTGAATTAACCAAAGGTGATCGTTAATTCGGTCCGGCGGATAAAACGAAATAGCTCTGGCTTGCCGGAGCTATTGCTTTTAGGTGGTAGCTTATTTTGAATACTGATTTTAACCACTACTACCAGCAGATTCGCGGTAAACAAAAACGTGAAACGTTGATTTGGTCATTAACGCTGGCAATTATTTATCTGGGTGCTGGAAGTATTGCTGAGTTTAATTTACATACTGTTCTTATTTCCATCCCACATTTTTTTGATTATCTAGCCGAAACGATACCGGTACTCTATTGGCACAATTTATTTGCCGATGGTCACACGGAGGGGTCTCTGGCTTATTGGGGTTATCGGTTACCTATACAGTTACCGCTGATTTGGGAAACGCTGCAATTGGCGGTGGCAGCCACTATTTTATCCGTGGTGGTTGCGGTTATCCTGGCCTTCCTGGCTGCGAATAATACTCAAAGCCCGCCTTGGTTACGGTTATCTATTCGAACTTTTGTGGCATTTTTACGCACCATGCCGGAATTGGCATGGGCAGTGATGTTTGTTATGGCTTTTGGTATCGGGGCAATTCCCGGTTTTCTGGCACTGGCATTACATACGATTGGCAGTTTGACTAAGTTGTTTTATGAATCGCTTGAAACGGTATCTGATAAACCGGTGCGTGGGCTGGCGGCCTGTGGTGCGGGTAAATTACAACGAATGCGTTTTGCGCTGTGGCCACAGGTAAAACCGATATTTCTCTCTTATAGCTTTATGCGTCTGGAGATTAATTTCCGCCAATCGACCATTCTAGGACTGGTTGGTGCTGGTGGGATTGGGCAGGAACTGATGACGTCAATAAAATTGGACCGTTATGATCAGGTGAGCATGACATTGCTGCTGATTATTATTGTGGTATCGCTGTTGGATTATACCTCGGGTAAATTACGTCAGCACGTTGTGGAAGGAGCTTCATAATGTTGGCTCATCATTTAACACCGTCACAGATATTGACTTTAAAACAGCAATATCCGCAATTTTTCTTACAGCAAAAACGGTATATCAGGTTAGTTACCGCCATTACTGTCGGTATTTTTTTATATTATCTATTTTTCTTTAAAGTCTTTGGTATCCCTTGGCAGACATTTGCTAATGGAAGCCAGCAAATAAGCCGCTATTTTTTGCGTATGTTTGTTTGGCATGATTTCATTAATTGGCCATTTAAATACTATTTCAGTCAGATATTTATTACCTTGGCAATTGTATTCGCAGGGACTTTAACCGCGACGGTGCTGGCTTTGCCGCTATCATTTTTAGCCGCACGCAACGTAATGTCGACACCGGGATTACGTATTATTTCCTTTATAATTCGGCGCTTTTTGGATGTTTTTCGTGGCATTGATATGGCAATTTGGGGACTGATTTTTGTTCGTGCCGTTGGTATGGGGCCGCTTGCCGGGGTGTTAGCTATTATTATGCAAGATATAGGGTTGTTGGGTAAACTCTATGCTGAAGGGCATGAAGCTGTTGATAAATCGCCTAATCGCGGCTTGACCGCCATGGGGGCTAATGCTTTGCAAAAACACCGTTTTGGTATTTTTACTCAGTCCTTCCCAACACTGTTAGCGCTAAGCCTTTATCAAATTGAGTCAAATACGCGTTCTGCCGCAGTATTAGGTTTTGTGGGGGCGGGAGGTATTGGCTTGGTTTATGCCGAGAATATGCGTCTATGGAACTGGGATGTTGTGATGTTTATTACCTTAATAATGGTTGTGGTAGTTATGATTATGGATAAAATATCTGCCACATTACGTAGAAAATACATTTCCGGTGAGGATATCGCCCTTTATCAATCCAGCTATAACAGTAAGATGAATAGCTGATCTTTAATAAAGTAGAAAGATGAAGGGAATATTAATTTATCTTAGCCCTTCAAATTTCATTATTATTGAGTTTTATGTATTCTACCGGAATGCATACTTTTCTCATTAATCAGATTTGCATTGAGAAAATCAACGTAAATCTATACAATACTGCCCGCTAGACGTGAAAGAAGCCTTTTGTTTTTCTTGCGATATTCGCCCACGTCTACTCTAAATAATAGGAATAGGGCAGTAATATGATGAACAACGATGTGCTCCGTAGTGTTCGCTACATGCTTAACGTAAACGATATCAAGATAGCAGAAATCATTAAGCTGGCTGATTTTGAAGTGAACAATGCGGATGTCGTTAATTTTCTTAAAAAAGAAGATGAGGCCGGTTATCAAGATTGCCCTGATCTGGTAATGGCACATTTCCTTAATGGTTTGATCTTCTTTAGACGTGGTAAAGATGACAAGTTCCCGGCCCCAGCGGTAGAGCCAGTCATTACCAACAATATTGTATTGAAAAAACTACGTGTGGCATTTGAGTTGAAAGATACCGATATGCACGATGTTTTTAATGCGGTTGAATTCCCAGTATCTAAACCTGAGCTAAATGCACTGTTCCGCAAAGAGGGCAGCAAAAACTTCCGCCCATGTGGTGATCAGGCTTTGCGTTATTTTCTGAAAGGTTTGACGCTACGTATACGTGGCCCTAAAAAGTAAGATTGATCATATCGATATAACTATCTGATATAGATTATTAATAACAAAACAGGAGTGGCAATTTGGCACTCCTGTTTTTCGTTAAAATTAAGCTACACTCTTCTCACCAATCTCTGAATTAACACCATTCTGTTTTTTAATTACCTGCCCACATACTTCCTCTCATTGTTGCACTATCTGTGCCCGTGCGTTGTGCATTATTGGTGCAGACAATTAGGCCGTTTATCCGGTTATTTGGTAACGTTATCTATAATCTTCAATTAAATTATTAAGATATAAAACTGGCATGGCGATTGCGCAGAGTAATCCGATCTTGTGTGTTTTACTCAACGACCAGAGGTTAACGCTATGCAACATCGTAACTTGATTAAGGTTTTTGCTCTTTCAGCTTCAGTTATCAGTATGGGTGTGGCTTTTGGCACGCTGGCTGCCGACACCATCAAAGTGGGTATCTTGCACTCGTTGTCCGGCACGATGGCTATCTCTGAAACACCATTGAAAGATATGGCTTTGATGAGTATTGATGATATCAATGCTCATGGTGGTGTATTGGGTAAACAACTGGAGCCGGTTATTGTCGATCCGGCCTCTAACTGGCCACTCTTTGCCGAGAAAGCGCGGCAATTATTAACACAAGATAAAGTCGCCGTCGTATTTGGTGCCTGGACGTCGGTTTCACGTAAGTCTGTCTTACCGGTATTTGAAGAGTTAAATGGTCTACTGTTCTATCCGGTACAGTATGAGGGGGAAGAGATGTCGCCCAACGTCTTCTATACCGGTGCGGCACCAAACCAACAGGCTATCCCTGCTGTGGAATACTTATTAAGTGAAGATGGGGGTGGTGCAAAACGCTTTATTTTGTTAGGGACGGATTATGTCTACCCGCGCACTACCAACAAAATCCTACGTGCCTTCCTGCATACCAAAGGTATTCAGGATAAAGATATCGAAGAGATTTATACCCCGTTTGGTTACAGCGATTACCAAACTATTGTGGGTAATATTAAGAAATTCTCTGCCGATGGCAAAACCGCCGTTATTTCCACCATCAACGGCGATTCAAATGTTCCCTTCTACAAAGAATTGGCCAACCAAGGTATCAAAGCGACTGATGTGCCTGTCATTGCGTTCTCTGTGGGTGAAGAGGAACTACGTGGCATTGATACCAAACCACTGGTGGGGAATCTGGCGGCCTGGAACTACTTCCAATCGGTGGATAATCCGACGAACAAGACGTTTGTTGAACAATGGAAAGCCTATGCCAAAGCGCATAAGTTGCCGAATGCAGATACTGCTGTCACCAATGATCCGATGGAAGCTACTTGGGTAGGTATGCACATGTGGGCCCAGGCAGTAGAAAAAGCCAAATCAACCGATGTGGATAAGGTTCGTGCTGCGATGGCCGGACAAACCTATCCAGCACCATCAGGATTTACGCTGACAATGGATAAAACTAATCACCATCTGCACAAACCGGTGATGATTGGCGAAATTGAGGCTAACGGACAATTCAACGTGGTATGGCAAACCGATGCGCCAATTCGTGCTCAGCCATGGAGCCCGTTCATCGCCGGAAATGACAAGAAACCGGATCATCCAGTGAAAAGCACTCAGTAGCGATGACTCTCCAGGGCCAGATTTTGCTGGCTCTGGATCTTTTTTGCCATATATCAGTGATGAGCGGGCCTATGAAATTGTTAATTCCTGTTTGGAGTAGAGCAGTCAATCTTTTGCTCAGGCCGCTGATAGGCCTGTTACTGAGCTTTTCAGCCTTGGCAACAGCAGGGCCAGCCCATGATTTTGCTGTGGCTAATCGTTCACAGCAAGCCGCTATGTTGCAGCAATGGGCGACCGAACCGGATGCTAGCCGATTACCCTTATTGCAGGCACTGAAACAAGAAACGTTGGTGGTCGATAGCACAGGGCAGGCATTCATCCAGCATAATCAGAGTTTCACCCCGCTGGAAGGGCAGTTACAACCTGTCGGTACACCAAAGAAAATCTGGCTCAATAACCGCTTACGTATTCTGATTGCTAATGCACTGACGGCTCAACGGCTGGCAAGTGAAGACGAATCAGTGCGCTTGCAAGCGGCACTAGAGTTACAGCAGCAAGCGCAAAGTGATCAATTACCGTTACTTAATCAGCGTCTTAAATTGGAAACAGACAGTAAAGTCAAAGAGGCGCTAAGTATTGCTTTGGCTAATTTACAACTGACCGATAGTAACCCTTTGGTGCGCCTGAATGCTGTGCAATTGCTCGGACAATCAGGTTCGCCACAAACCCAATCTCGTTTGCAAAGCTTAACCGATGCTAAAACCGAGCCTGATGCACAAGTGCGTGCCGCGGCAGCCAGTAGTTTGAAACAGGTACAAAATCGGTTGATGGTCGGGGATATTATTGGGCAAGTATTCAGCGGGTTATCACTAGGCTCTATCTTGTTGCTAGCAGCTCTTGGGTTAGCCATCACTTACGGCCTATTGGGTGTTATCAATATGGCCCATGGTGAAATGCTGATGTTGGGAGCCTATTCAGCTTACTTGGTGCAATCACTGTTTCAGCAATTAGCTCCGCATTGGCTAGCCCTCTATCCGTTGGTCGCCTTGCCGGTCGCGTTCTTTATTACGGCTGGAATCGGCATGGCTTTGGAACGAACGGTAATTCGGCATCTTTATGGCCGCCCGCTGGAAACGCTGTTGGCAACCTGGGGAATTAGTCTAATGCTGATTCAGAGCGTGCGTATGATTTTTGGCGCGCAAAACTTGGAAGTCGCTAACCCTGCGTGGCTGTCTGGCGGGGTACAGATTTTGCCAAATCTGGTTTTGCCATGGAATCGTATCGCCGTTATCGCCTTTGTGATCATTGTTCTGTTACTCACTTGGCTGTTGCTAAATAAAACCCGCCTCGGTCTACAGGTACGGGCAGTGACGCAAAATCGCGCCATGGCTGCTTGCTGTGGGGTGGCAACCGGCAGGGTTGATATGCTGGCTTTTGGTCTGGGTTCGGGTATTGCCGGATTAGGAGGGGTTGCCCTGTCACAACTGGGAAATGTTGGTCCGGAATTAGGGCAGGGCTACATCATCGATTCCTTCCTGGTTGTTGTGCTTGGTGGTGTCGGACAACTGGCTGGCAGTGTTGTTGCAGCACTGGGGTTAGGCATGCTGAATAAAATTTTGGAACCGCAGATTGGCGCAGTATTAGGTAAGATTTTGATTTTAGTGCTAATCATATTATTTATTCAAAAACGGCCGCAGGGTCTGTTTGCCCTCAAGGGCAGGGTGAGTGATTAATGAATCAACCTTTAGCTATAACCTTGACGCAAAAAGCACCTGTTATCAGCTTATCATTGGGGGCTGTAGTTGTTACTGCACTGATTATTTTGCCTTTTTTAGCACTGCTGCCGGCTGATAATCCCCTCGCAATATCAACCTATACCTTAACGCTTATCGGTAAGATTCTATGCTATGCAGTAGTGGCTATCGCACTTGATCTGGTATGGGGATATGCCGGTTTACTGTCTCTTGGCCATGGCCTATTTTTCGCACTTGGTGGTTATGCCATGGGCATGTATCTGATGCGTCAGGCGGCTGGTGATGGCCTGCCTGCATTCATGTCTTTTCTATCCTGGTCTGAGTTGCCGTGGTTTTGGAGTGGTAGCCAATATTTTATTTGGGCATTGTGCCTGATCGTCTTGGTTCCCGGTTTACTGGCTTTTATTTTTGGATATTTCGCCTTTCGTTCCAAAATAAAGGGCGTCTATTTCTCTATCATGACGCAGGCGCTGACTTACGCGGGGATGTTACTGTTTTTCCGTAACGAAACGGGCTTTGGCGGTAACAACGGTTTCACCGGATTTACCACTATGCTGGGCTTCCCGGTATCGGCAACCTCTACCCGTATTGCCCTGTTTCTGGCCTCACTCGCTTTGTTAATCGCCAGTTTGGTATTGGGCTTTGCATTGGCCCGCACCAAGTTTGGGCGAGTGTTGACCGCCGTGCGTGATGCTGAAAATCGCCTGACATTTTGTGGCTATGATCCGAAAGGTTTCAAGCTGTTTGTCTGGACATTATCAGCCGTACTCTGTGCTCTGGCGGGAGCGTTGTATGTACCTCAGGTTGGTATCATCAATCCAAGTGAAATGTCGCCAACCAACTCTATTGAAGCTGCTATCTGGGTAGCACTTGGGGGGCGCGGGACATTAATTGGCCCGGTATTAGGGGCTGGCATTGTCAATGGCGCAAAAAGCTGGTTCACCATGGCAATGCCAGAATATTGGCAGTTCTTCCTCGGATTGATATTTATTTTGGTTACGTTGTTCTTACCTAAGGGTGTTATCGGGTTACTGCGGCGGGGGAAAGACAAATGAGCCGGTTTCAAATTACGGAACAACTGATTTATCCCGAGATAATTGCTCAGGAACCCGGTGCGTTAGAGCATGCGGCCGACAAGCATCGCCAGCAACGGGATCCGGTGTTAACCCTCGAAAATATTAATGTTAGTTTTGATGGCTTTCATGCTTTGCGTGATCTCTCATTGCAAATAGGTGTTGGCGAGCTGCGTTGCATTATTGGCCCGAATGGTGCGGGTAAAACCACGCTGATGGATGTGATAACCGGTAAAACACGTCCCCAGGCCGGTAAGATGACCTATGACCAACACCATGATCTCTCAATGATGAATACGATAGAGATTGCTCAAGCAGGGATTGGCCGGAAATTCCAGAAACCGACGGTATTTGAAGCGCTAAGTGTGTTTGAAAATCTTGAGTTGGCACAAAAAAGCACCAAAACGGTCTGGGCCAGTCTGCGCGCCAAGTTGAACAGTGAGCAGCGGGATCAAATTGATGAAACCCTTACTATGTTGCGCCTTAGTGAGATGCGACAGCGGCAGGCAGGCTTGTTATCTCATGGTCAAAAGCAGTTTCTTGAAATTGGGATGTTATTGGTGCAAGACCCGCATTTGCTACTGTTGGATGAGCCCGCCGCTGGGATGACCGATGCCGAGACCGCCTATACCGCCGAGTTGTTTAATCAATTAGCCGGGAAGCATTCACTGATGGTCGTGGAGCACGATATGGGGTTCGTCGAGTCTATTGCTGATCATGTCACGGTGTTGCATCAGGGCCAGGTGTTGGCCGAGGGGTCATTGGCAGAGGTGCAGGCCAACGAGCAAGTGATCGAGGTATATTTGGGGCGCTGAGCCGTTCTGACTCGGTGTTGCTTCCCCCCTCATTTGGGTTGACCAAACTTCGGGGGATTGCGCCTTGATTCATAGCGGCTGATCGGCGTTGTTTCTCCTGCCATATCATGTGATCGGGTTTTGGTGACTAACAGTTAACTGGATATTTAAGGTCAATATATGCTGCAAGTGAATGAACTTGATCAATATTACGGTGGCAGCCATATCTTGCGTGGTTTGTCATTCGAGGCTGCGATAGGTGAGGTTACTTGCTTATTGGGCCGTAATGGCGTTGGTAAAACGACATTACTCAAATGCTTGATGGGACTGGTGCCGGTCAAAAACGGTAGCATTACATGGGAAGGTAAAAATATTAGCCATCAGTCACCACACCAACGGGTGAAAGGAGGCATTGCTTATGTGCCACAAGGTAGAGAAATTTTCCCCAGATTAACGGTTGAGGAGAACATTCTATTGGGGCTTTCTCGTTTTCCCGGCGCCCAGAGCAAGTTAGTACCTGAAAGTATTTATCAGTTATTCCCAGTGTTACAAGAAATGAAACATCGCCGTGGTGGGGATCTATCTGGTGGGCAGCAGCAGCAGTTGGCGATTGGGCGCGCATTGGCTTGCCAGCCTCGTTTGCTCATTTTGGATGAGCCAACTGAGGGAATTCAACCTTCGGTTATCAAAGAGATAGGTATAGTTATCAAAAAACTGGCTGTTCAAGGGGATATGGCTATCTTGTTGGTTGAGCAGTTTTATGATTTTGCCGCAGAGCTGGCGGATAACTATTTAGTGATGTCCCGTGGCAAAATTATCCAGCGTGGCCACGGCACTGATATGGAGTTAGACGGTGTCCGTGGCCTGGTTGCTATCTGACAGGCTCTTATGGGAGGCGGGTATCCTCGATGGGCAGTGAATCGAATGCCCCCCATTGCGCCCAAGAACCATCATAGAGTGATACTGATGGTGCGTTTAATGCCGCCAGCCCCAAAGCTACCACTGCGGCTGTTACGCCAGAACCACAGCTGGTAATAATGGGCTTGGTTAAATCCACGCCTTGAGCGGCAAAAATACGTGCCAGTGCTTGTGGCGATTTCAAATTACCATTTTCTACCATGCTCCCCCACGGGACATTAATACTGCCGGGGATACGGCCAAGGCGCAGACCAGGCCGAGGCTCAGGCTCTTGGGCTTTAAATCTGTTGGCTGGCCGAGCATCTATAATTTGTACTTCACTATTTCCCAGTACGGCGACAACCTCATCAACGTTTTTGACCGCAGCACTATTGAAAGCCACATTGAACACTTGCGGGGTTGATTTTGCCTGGCCGCTTTCTAATGCATAACCCGCTTGCCGCCATCCGTTGATACCACCGGCCAATATACGCACATTTTTGGCACCAAAAGTACGGAACGTCCACCAAACGCGTGGTGCGGAAAACAGGTTACCGTCGTCATAAATCACTAAAGTATGTTGCTCACTTCCCCCTAATTGACCAACCCTCTCACTGAATTCCTGTGGCGATGGCAGCATATGTGGCAATTCAGTACTGTGGTCTGCAATTTCATCAATATCAAAGTAAACGGCTCCCGGGATATGCCCTTGCTCGAACTCAGCCTGAATGTCTCTTTTAGGTATCAATCCCGGCGGTGACATTCTGGCATCCAGAATAACGATATCGGCATCATTAGCATGTTCTGCCAGCCATTGTGCTGTAACCAGAAAAGGTGAGTTCATAGCAAGTTACCTGTCAACATTATAAAGGAGCGATGGGATTTATCGCTTCATCTTGATGCCCACTATATAACGAAATTACGCTATTGAAACCCCGACTTGCTCATGATGCGTGACGCTTCGCATTTATTGAAATTTATTATTCAATAAATTACATAATGAAAATATATAATTAATTAATTTAATTTGGAATTCAATCTGTGAACTACATTCTGATAGAAGTATCCTGCTTGTGTAAGCTTTCATTAGCTTGACCCTTTTCTTCGTAGCGCCTCGCAAAAATAACTTTTAATTTCATATTGACTTGATAGTGAAATTTTAATTTCGTATAACCAGTGGCAAGTAAAGCTACCTTATCGGGGCTTTAATTTATAAACAGGTAAGGGGAATAAAATGAAAAAAGTTCGAATTGGCCTTATTGGTACTGGTTATATCGGCCGTTGCCACGCCATTGCTTACGCGCAGGTTGCGACTGTTTTTCCACTCAAGGGTCAGCCAGTATTAGAGATGTTGGCAGAAGTGACTCCTGAATTGGCTCAAAAACGTGCTGCAGAATTTGGTTTTTCCCGATCTACCTCCCATTGGCGCGAACTGGTTGCCGATCCTGATATTGATGTGGTGGATATTTGTGCACCAAATTTCTTGCATAAGGAGATGGCTCTAGCAGCAATTAGCCACGGCAAACATGTTTATTCAGAAAAGCCACTGGCGCTGAGTGCTGCCGATGCTAAAGAAATGGTCGATGCTGCACGTGCAAAAGGGGTAAAAACGTTGGTGGGTTTCAATTATATGAAAAATCCAACGAGTCAGTTAGCGCGAGAAATTATTGCAAACGGTGAGATTGGTGAGGTCGTGCATTTTTATGGTACTCATAATGAAGATTATCTGGCTGATCCACTCACACCTTTGGACTGGCATTGTACCAAGGCGCAGGCAGGTCTGGGGGCCTTGGGGGATTTAGCCGCACACATTGTTAATATGGCTCATTATCTGGTCGGCGATATCACCCGTGTCTGTGGCGATATGCAAACTATCATCAGACGGCGCCCTGACCCGAAAGATCCCTCATCGCTTCTTGCGGTGGAGAATGAAGATCAAGCCAGTGCATTGGTGCATTTTAGCAATGGTGCTATGGGGACCATAGAAACTTCACGGATTGCTTGTGGCCGTAAAATGGGGCTGACATATGTAATCACCGGCACTAAAGGTGCGATCAGTTATTCTCAAGAACGCATGGCGGAATTACAGCTCTATCGCCATGATGATCCACAGGCCAGACAAGGGTTTAAAACATTACTTATAGGGCCACAGCATCCAGACTATGCGGCTTTTTGTGTCAGTGCAGGACATGGTATTGGATTTAACGATCAAAAAACGGTTGAGATCCGCGATTTGATTAACGGCATTGCTGCCGATGACCGTATGTGGCCGGATTTTGAAGAAGGTTGGAAAGTATCGAAAGTATTGGATGCTATTGCCGTTTCTGCCGAGGAACGATGCTGGGTAAATGTCTTAACAGATTGACCATTCAGCTACAGCTAACATTTTTAATTTCTACAATGTCAATGCGAAGAGAGGTTATCTAATTCTCAGATTTACATAGCACCTTAAGTTAGTTAGTGGTGAGCATCATTTAGCTGATACTGGCCCGAATTAGGCCATGTATGAGTTTTAAATATGCCCACTGCTGACACTAAACGTAATAATCACGCGACAACTACTGCTCATTATCTTAGTGAGCAGCAACGGGCAAAGGTAAAGCAGTTGTCCCGTTCTTGGCTATGGCGTCTGGAGATCCCTACTTGGATATTGATCGGTGTCATTTACACTGGGTGGTTTGTTGGTGTTATTCATTGGCAGCAATTAGGGCCAGTGATGGGAAGTGTTCTGCTGATCTTGTTGAGTGCGTGGTATATGTCTTTGCAACATGAGTTGATTCACGGCCATCCAACCCGTTGGCGGAGGGTAAATCAGCTATTTGGAACTTTGCCACTGGCGGTATGGTACCCCTATGGCCTTTATCGTGATTCTCATATTCAACATCACCGCGATGAGGATTTGACTCACCCAGAAAAAGATCCAGAGTGCTATTACTACACGGCAACACAATGGCAATACTTCCACATATTACTCAAAGGTATTATACGTGCGAGTAACACCTTTGTGGGGCGGCTAGCCCTCGGGCCATCACTAGACATCATTAATACTCTTCGCAGCGCAGCCCGGGCTTTTATTTCCGGCGATCGCTCGGCCATATTCATGTGGCTGATTCATTTAGGGCTACTTTACGGGTTACTTCACTGGATGGCAGGCTATGGTATTTCTGCCGTTTTCTACCTACTGGCGATTAGCTATCCGGCACTTAGTCTGACTAAAGTAAGATCTTTTTTTGAACATCGTGCAGCGCCAGAGAGTTCGGCGCGCTCAGCCTTGAATGAAGCTGCATGGCCATGGCGTCTGTTATTTCTAAACCTCAATTACCACTTGGTGCATCATGATTTGCCAGCCTTACCTTGGTACGGGTTACGCCAGATTTATCTGGAAAACCGCGTTCAATATCAGCAGCGCAGCGGGCAATTTGTCGTGAACGGCTATACTCAATGGTTTGACGCATTTGCTTTTACTGCGTTGGAAATAGAAGTACACCCATTTTACGATTGCGAGAATAAAACTGTTGCGGCAGAAGAGCGGTATGGTGTGATTAAAAGTAGTAGCCAGCATTCTGAATCAACCTAAATCAGCCCGCTGAGGTTAAAACGGCTATGGATTCAGGTGAAAAAATTCTTAGCGATCTCTTCTGTTATTTGAAAATTGCTGTTGTTATATACAGTATTTAATGTAATCTTAACTGAAAATTTTGCTGTTACAACACAGCTTAAATACTTAGCTATCAAACTGTTACGTATTATAGATACAAACCTACAAGCCTAATGTAACGCTAATAATATATTTAATATCAATTGGTTATTTGGTTTGTTTTGGACTAAATCTAATATGGTTACTCATCTGTTAAAGATGTCTTGGCCGCACACCCTGTAAACATTCAGCTACTACAAGTATGCAAGAATGAACGTTAACTCACCCTTGAGCACATGAGAGGTAAGCATGGCAATGACCCTAACCCGTGGCCGGATTTTTGCATTGGCGGCAATGGTGCTAACGGCATCAACCGGTATATCACAGGCCGCAGATACTGTCCGAGTTGGCTCAAAAATTGATACTGAAGGTTCATTGCTGGGCAATATTATTGTGCAGGTACTGGATGCTAACGGGATAAAAACCACCAATAAATCACAATTGGGCACCACCAAAGTAGTGCGTGGTGCTATCACTGCGGGTGAGATTGATATTTACCCTGAATATACCGGTAATGGGGCTTTTTTCTTCTCGGATGAAAAAGATCCCGCTTGGAAAAATGCGAAAGCAGGCTATGAAAAAGTCAAAGCGTTAGATTACGAGAAGAACAAACTGGTGTGGCTCTCACCTGCTCCAGCGAACAATACATGGACCATTGCAGTACGCCAGGATTTAGCCCAAGCGAATAACTTGAAAACGCTGGAGGATTTGGGGAAATGGATTAATGCTGGTGGTAAATTCAAATTAGCGGCCTCCGCCGAGTTTATTGAACGGCCAGATGCCTTGCCTGCTTTCCAGCAAGCTTACGGCTTTAAATTGAATCAAGACCAATTGTTATCATTAGCCGGTGGTGACACTGCGGTGACGATTAAAGCTGCGGCAGAACAGACCTCTGGTGTTAATGCTGCCATGGCGTATGGCACTGATGGCCCGGTTGCTGCTTTAGGCTTACAAACACTCGAAGACACTAAGGGTGTGCAACCTATTTATGCGCCGACGCCGATCATTCGTGAGGCCACACTGAAAGCGCATCCAACGATACCTGCTTTACTCAATCCTGTATTTGCTACCCTTGATGGGCCGACGCTACAAAAACTGAATGCCCGCATTGCGGTTGAAGGTCAGGATGCGAAAAAAGTGGCAGCTAATTATCTGAAAGAGAAAGGGTTTGTTAAAGGATAGTGGTGGGTGTCAGAGATGGCGCTGTAGGCATCTGATTTATAGCGCTATTAAAGAAACAGGTCACTCGTTATTACAACAAAGGTTACCTGTCATGGAGATGGATTTTTATGGCTGTCAAAAACCGGGTCCTGCTAGTACTGGCTATTTTATTGGTTTTATCAGGTGCTGGGCTGTCTTTTGTGAGCCATGCACCTAACCGATTGATTTCCGGGCAAGGGATCTCGTTGTTATCGCTGATAAGTGGATCAAATGGGGCAGTGCTAATTCCTATTCTGATCCTGCTTATTTTTGCGTTCTTAAAACAAAATATCGTGCTGTATTGGCTAACAGTATTATTTGCCGAGTTGCTGCTTTTGGGTTTGTTGTTATTGGCTGGCACGACCGCCATACAGCTTGCCGGAGGTGGCGAGAGTCTGGCACGTACCTCATTAGGTGGAGGGTTCTGGCTGATGAGTGGGATGAGTCTATTGATTGCCGTCGATAGTTTATCTCGTGCCATTGTTAACCCTGTGTGGCGCAGTGTGGCTAATGTCTTACTGCTTCTGCCGGTAGTGATATTGCTCATGATGGGGCAGTTGGATCAACTATCGTTAATGAAAGAGTACGTTAACCGGCAAGACGTATTTAATGATGCGCTATGGCAACATCTTCAGATTTTACTCGCAACATTGATACCCGCCACCCTTTTGGGGGTCCCACTCGGCTTACTCTGTTTTCGTTCTCGTCATTTTCAAAGCACCATTTTTTCGACATTGAATATTATTCAAACCATTCCATCTATTGCCTTATTTGGCCTGCTAATTGCACCTTTAGCGGGGCTGGCTGCGGCTCTTCCCTGGTTGGCAGAGCATGGTGTCAGCGGTATCGGCCTGGCCCCGGCTATTGTCGCGTTGGTGCTTTATGCATTGTTGCCATTAGTGCGTAATGTGGTCGCAGGGCTAGAGTCGGTGCCTGACAGTGTTGTCGAGTCGGCCCGAGGTATGGGGATGACTCGCAGCCAGTTGTTCTTTCAGGTGCAAATACCTATTGCGATGCCACTTATTTTATCCGGTATCCGCATTGTCGCGGTACAAACAGTAGGGCTGGCTGTCGTGGCTGCATTGATTGGTGCGGGTGGGTTAGGAGCGATTGTGTTCCAAGGTTTGCTTAGCAGCGCATTGGATCTCGTGCTGCTTGGCGTTATCCCCGTGATTGTGATGGCGGTTGTGGTTGATTCGCTGTTTAAATTTATGGTTATTTTTATGGATACTTCACGTCGATGATTCATTTCCATCAGGTAAGTAAATATTTTGCCGGTAAACGAGCGGTCGATAATCTGACGTTGCAGATAGCCAAGGGTGAGTTTACTGTACTCATCGGTACCTCTGGCTCCGGTAAATCGACCACATTAAAAATGATTAACCGCCTTATTGAACATGATGAGGGGGAGATTCATTTTGCTGGTGAAGAAATTCGTAACTATAAACCTGAAGATATTCGGCGGCGGATGGGATATGCCATCCAATCGATAGGTTTATTTCCACACTGGACGGTGGAGCGCAATATTGCCACTGTGCCACAGTTGTTGAAATGGCCCCAGGACCGTATTCGCCAACGCGTCATTGAATTACTTGAGCTACTGCATCTGGAACCAGAACAATTTCTCCACCGCTATCCTCATCAATTGTCTGGTGGGCAGCAACAGCGTGTCGGTGTCGCTCGTGCCTTGGCAGCAGATCCTGAAGTCTTATTGATGGATGAGCCCTTTGGCGCGTTAGACCCGGTGACGCGCTCGGCACTCCAGTTTGAAATTACCCGTATTCATCAATTATCGGGTCGGACTATCGTGCTGGTGACTCATGATATTGATGAGGCGTTGAGTCTGGCTGATCGCATAGTTCTGATGGATGAAGGCCGAGTCATTCAGCAGGGAACGCCTCTTGAAATGCTAACTCAACCCGCCAATGATTTTGTTCGTGATTTCTTTGGTCGCAGTGATCTCGGAATTAAGCTGTTATCACTGGGGTGGGCTGAACAACGGGTCAGGCGCGGTGAAACGTTGATAGGGCCGCCGATTCTCGGTACTACCAGCCTGCGCGAGGCGCTTTCCCTGTTTGTGTCTCGTCAGACCGATAAACTGCCGGTGGCTGATGAATATGGGCAATCACTAGGTGTGCTTTATTTTGCTGATTTGGTGGCAGATAAGGGGAGCGTGTGAAACCTGATACCGCTCATACCCGTGATACGGCCCATACTTATAAGCCAACAAAGAAAGCGTTTAAATGGGTAGTGTCCGATGTACTGCGCTGGCTAAAAGACCCTCTGTGCTGGGCGCTGCTGCTGTTGACCGGTTTGGTTTTTGGTATGACCTCTCTACACGGTTTCTTTGCCGCGTTATTTCCTGATCTCGATCGGCCTGTCTACCTGCAAGATACATTCTGGTCACTGGTGGTTGCTCATGTCTTATTGGTGCTGGTTTCCAGTGTTATCGCTGTTTTGATAGGAGTGATTGCGGGTATTGCTGTGACACGTCCCATGGGGAAAGAGTTTCGCTCAGTGGTGGAAACCGTTGTTGCTATGGGGCAGACTTTTCCACCGGTGGCGGTGCTGGCTATTGCCGTACCGGTGATGGGATTTAGTGAAAAACCCGCCATTATCGCTTTGGTGCTTTATGGTTTATTGCCGATTTTACAAGGAACCATCACCGGTATCGAGTCTGTCTCCCGCGGCATTCATGAGGTGGCAGAAGGGGTGGGAATGAGTGCCAGGCAGATTTTGTGGCAGGTTGAATTGCCACTGGCAGCACCTATTATCGTTGCAGGTATCCGAACCTCGGTCATTATCAATATAGGTACTGCCGCAATAGCATCAACTGTTGGGACGAAAACCTTGGGTTCTCCGATCATTATCGGACTTAGCGGTTTTAATACGGCTTATGTTATCCAGGGGGCGGTTGTGGTCGCACTATTGGCTATTATTACGGATATGATTTTTGCTCGTTGGGCCAGGCGGCTGTCACGTTGGCGGGAATTACAATCTCTTCCGATAGACCGGCACGATTAATGTTTTGGCTGTTTTGCGCTCTGATTAGTAACAGGTGCCTATGCTAATTTCACTTCCTATGTATGGTGTCGAGCCGCAGGATGTTTTGCCTTTTTGGCGGTTATTATCGCAACAACTGCACCGTCATGGGGTTATAGGGGTAGATGGTGCTCCAGGGATAAGTGATCAACTCATCTGGCCTACTGATTTACTGCAACATTGGCGTGATCCTAATTTGCTGTTGAGCCAAACCTGCGGTTTTCCTCTAGTGACGTTATTGCAACAGCAGGTGCAATTGATTGGGGTATTTAGCTATCAATCACCTTACTGTTCGGGGGAATATTACCGTAGTTTGGTTGTGGTCCGTGCTGATGAAAAAGGCCAACAACTGGCAGATTTTCGCCATAGAATAGTTGCCTATAACAGTATGGATTCTCAGTCTGGATACAATGCACTACGTGCTTTAATTGCACCATTGGCGATCAATGGGCATTTTTTTTCTCACAGTTTGGCCTCTGGCGGGCATTATCATTCGATCTCGATGATCCAACAGCGACAGGCCGATATTGCCGCAATAGATTGTGTCAGTTTTGCACTATTACAGCGGGCCAATCCCTCAGCCGTTGCCGGATTAAAAATAATAGCGCAAACCGACGCGGCTCCTGGTCTGCCACTTATCACTTCATTGTCAACTTCAGCACAACAGCTTACCCAGATCCGCCAGGCTATTACGGCTACCGTTAATTCTCCTGAAGCCACGTCTGCCAAAGATAGGTTATTAATAAAATCATTTAGTGTTTTACCAATTTCGGCTTATGACGTAATTAGAAGGATGCAAGAAAAAGCGTTCTCCGCAGGAGTAATAACACTTTGATAAGACGTGTTATTAGTGTGAGTAAACAAGCCAATCTCCTGCTGAAGCAATCGCCGAGATAAGCACTTTACTGTTCAGTACACGAGGCAGTGATTGCCCCGTGTATGGCTCAATAGAAAAACTAAGTGATATTAATTACAACAAGCCGCCACCTTCAACATCAATCACGCTACCGGTCATAAAACTGTTTTCCAGCAATAACACAAAGGCACCCGCAATATCAACCGGTTGGCCGACTCGACCGACAGGTAGTGAGGCTGCCATTTTTGTAAACATAGCCTGTCGCTGCTCATTACTCATACTATTATAAGCTTCAGTGGCGGTTACGCCTGGGCTGACTACATTGACCCGTCGTGGGGCCAGTTCTTTGGCTAACTGCTTACCGACTGCTTCCAATGCAGCATTAATAGCTGTTTTGATGAACTGGCCGCTGACAAACTTACGTGACAACAAACCTGACGTCAGGGTTATCGAACCCTGTTGGTGCAGATAAGGTAACGCTGATTGTATCGCCCGCAGTGCTCCCCACAGTTTTACATCAAAATTTTCCTGAGCTTCGCTTAAAGAGGTGTCCGCCAAAGCGTGTGCTTGCACCGCAGGCCCGGCGGTAATAACCAAGTGATCAAAGGCTCCGATCTGTGCAAACAGACGCTTGAGTGATTCTGCATCAGTCATATCAGCAGATAAGCGGCACATAGCACTATCGTGATCGATAGATTGTGAGCCTGCCGAACGGCGCGAAACCAAGACGACTTTGGCACCTCGACTGATGGCGGCATAAGCCACGGCTGCGCCAATACCACTGTTGCCCCCAAGAATAACCAGTTTTTGTTGATTGAGTGGAGAACTGAATTGATGCTGAGATAACGTTGTGATGTCCATAATGAGTCCTGTATTTAAATAAGGGTTTCACTCTTCATCTATAGTCATCTATTGAAAGTTGTCTAACAATCGACTAAAAAGACAATCACCTGTAAAGGAAATTTACTAATGATCTCATTTAGTGATCTGGATGTTTTTGTTCGAACGGTTGACTGCGGTAGTTTGTCTGAAGCTGCTCGTCGGCTCGATATCACACCCGCAGCAGCCAGTATTGCGGTAAAACGCCTGGAGTCTCAACTGGGTGTGCGTTTGTTGGTCCGCTCAACTCGCAGTTTGCGCCTAACAGAAGCAGGGGCCAGCTATCTTGATAGTGCACGTATTGCGTTAGGGGCATTAGTTGAGGGAGAACAGGCAATTCAGAAAAAAATGACGGGCTTATCTGGAGTATTACAACTTTCAGCCCCTTCAGACTTTGGCCGTAATTTATTAGTCGATTGGTTGAATGATTTCAAACAACAACATCCGCATATTCAATTGCATTTGTTACTCAACGACCGCCACGCTGATCTTTTCCGCGAACCGGTAGATATTGCTTTGCGTTTCGGGGTGCCTACCGATTCCAGCTTGGTGGCATTGCCCGTTCTAACTCAACATCGGCGTATGTTATGTGCCAGCCCTGCCTATCTTGCCCGTTACGGCGTGCCGCAGACACCAGCTCAATTGGCCGACCATCATTCGGTGTTATATCAGCGCAATGGTCGACTTTATAACCAATGGCGGTTAATGCGACAGGGGGAAGAACAAGAGGTAACGATGTCCGGTGAATACGTCAGTGATGATGGTGAGATAGCGCGACGTTGGGCACTGGCGGGGTTGGGTATTGCCAATAAGGCTGCTATTGATGTAGTCGATGATATCCGGTCAGGGCGTTTGGTTCAGGTATTGCCAAGCTGGCAGGGCGAAGTCTTACCCTTAAATCTATTGTGCCCCCACCGCTCGCAGGTGTCAGAGCGGGTCAGGGGTTTACAGACTTTTTTGCAACAACGATGCCGCGATTGGATGGGCGCTTACGGTGATTCCTGACCATTGTTGGATAAGCCCGCAGGGCCAATATCAGACAGTGGGGAGGATTCGGTCGTTTCAGTTTCATGTGGGGTGGTTGAACGAGTATAGATGTTCAACCCGGCGAGAAAAACGCCACCTAATGAACTCAGTGCCATTATCGCAATCAGGATAATGAGTGCTTTTCTTAGCATAATTTTTTCACTTTTTATCGAAACAGAGGGAATTATAATCTGTTCACTGAATGAAACAACCATGTTACATGGTTGATGCATCTATATTCTGGATAAAATAAACACGTCGGCCGTTGCAGCTTAACGAGGCTTAAACAGAAATTTCCCCAATGTGACCAATATTACCGCAGAAACAATCACCGCTAATGCACACCATTCAGTAGTTGATAAACTTTCACCGGCAAAGCCAATACCGAGCAACACCGCAACAACCGGGTTCACATAGGCATAACTGGTGGCGACCGCCGGGCGCACATTTTTTAGCAAGAACATATAAGCGCTAATGGCGAGCATTGAGCCGAAAACAATCAGGTAAAGTAACGAGAGAATGCCACCCATGGTCGGCATTTGTTCCAGTTGTTCACCACTTAGCGTACTGGCAAGTAACAACACCACACCTGCAACCAGCATCTGTGCGGCACCGGACATGGCACCACTGGGGAGCGCCAGCCGTGAAGCCCAGACCGAGCCAAATGCCCAACTGGCTGAGGCCAATAATATCAACATTGCCCCCACCGGATTACCTAATAAGTTGCTACCAGTATTGAGCAAGATGATACCTACCAACCCGAGAGCAATCCCAGACCATTCCAGTTTTGTGTTACGCATCCCCCATAACATACTGAAACACAAAGTGAATAGTGGAACAGTCGCCACCATGACGGCGGCAATCCCTGAGGGAACATGTTGATGTTCGGCGATGGTAACCAGCCCATTACCGATAGCCAATAATAAGATACCTATCGCACTGGCGCCCAGCCATTGGCGGAATGTGGGCAGGGCGTGACCACGAATGGCTAAAAAGCTGAACAGCAATACACCCGCAATCAGGTAACGTAAGCCAGCCATCATCAATGGGGGCCAGCTCTCTACCCCGATACGTATGACCAGGTAAGTCGAACCCCAAACGAAGTATAAAGTGAAAAGTGAACCAACCAGCAACCACAGATTACGGCTATTTTGCTTAAGCATAATTATTCAATAAAAAAGGGAGCGGTGAAACATCGAGGTATCAGTAAACATGAGAATAGCTGCCATTAGCAAAGGTTTTTATCATTTTTTTACGTTTTAATTTTTCGTCTGAAATTTACGCAAAAACAGTGAGTTATTCTTGAATATAATAACTGATGAGTTAATAAACAACTGATAGTTTCAGTGCTTCCCATGCAAGCTAAGGTTGCTTCAGGCATGATGCATAAAATCCGATGCTTATATTGTTAATTATCAGATAAGGTGAATTACTTATGACATCAACAGCTTTGCCAATCACTCGCCGGTTTGATTTTCGAACACTAAATCCGGTGCGGAGATACGCCGGGTTGATGGTGCTATTTATTTTGCTCGCAATCCCGTTTGCCGATGCAGCGCAGAGTAATTCGCTAAACAGTGACTATGCTTTTTTGTCTGCCAGTGAATTGCAGCATAACCAGCAGAGTATTGCGCAAAACCAGGCGCCAAAGGAGACCATACGGGCTTACCAGCAGTTATTACAGCAGGCGGATAAAGCGCTGCAACGGCCCGATCAAAGTGTCACAGACAAGAGTATTATGCCGCCCAGTGGTTCGAAACATGATTATCTCAGTCTTAGTGCCTACTGGTGGCCTGATAGCCAAAAAAGTGATGGGTTACCTTGGATGCGCAAAGATGGGCAGATAAATCCGGCCAGTAAAAATGCGGATAGCGACGGGGTGCGTCTGGCTGATTTTACCGCTCAGGTACAGGCGTTGACGCTGGCCTGGTATTTTTCTGGCCAGCAGAAATATGCTGATAAAGCGATTAGCATGATTCGAACCTGGTTTATCAACCCGCAAACGCGCATGAACCCGAACCTCGATTATGCTCAGGGCGTGCCGGGTATTGCTGCGGGACGTAGCACTGGTATTTTGGATGGACGCTACTTTGCCACTCGTATTGTCGATTCACTGATTATGTTGCGGCAGAATAAACGTTGGACGGCGCAAGATGAAAAGCAGATGCAACAGTGGATGACGGAATACTTACACTGGCTACAGCACAGCCCGGCAGGTAAAAAAGAGGCGGCGGCGCAGAATAATCACGGTAACTGGTACACAGTCCAGGTGGCTGGAATTGCCTGGTATTTGCAACAACCACAACGGGTTACCGAGATGGCTGAATTATTGAAAACCAAACTGGATACTCAACTCGCTGCGGAAGGCTCGCAACCCCTGGAATTGGCGCGGACCCGTTCTTTTCATTACAGTTATTTCAGTTTGCAGGCGGCGACGCTGATGGCGCAGTTGGCGGATAAAGTGCAAATCGACTTGTGGCGTTATCAAACACCGAATGGCAGTAGTTTGATTAAAGCGCTTGATTTTATGGCTCCCTATTCTGATGAACAGACAAAGTGGCCCTATCGCAGTCTTGATCACATGGGAGTGCGGTTGGTACCACTGATGGTTCAGGCAGATAAAGCGCTAGGCGAGAATCGCTATCAGCGGTGGATCAAACAAGCCGACTTTACTGTTATGCCGAGCAAGGAAGGGGCGAAGCGCAAAGGGGCGGTAACTGAAGCGCGGCGAGATATCTGGTTATTGGCCGTGACTACTCAGCAAAGTGAATAGTTAATTAGAGTATAAATAACAAAAAAAGCCGGGAGTTATCCCGGCGTAATAACAGGTAATAAATTCACAATGAAGCATTCAAACAGTAAATTAATGAGGGTCATACTAAGGCGAAAAATTTAGAACTGATAAACCAAACCAACCGCAACAACGTTGTCAGTATTAAGTTTCAGTTTATTATCATCACTCAACTGGTTAATTTTATAATCAACATAGGTGGACATGTTTTTATTGAAGTAATAAGACGCACCGATATCAACATATTTAACCAGATCAGTATCACCGATCCCTTCGATATCTTTCCCTTTAGATTGAACATACGCCAGCGATGGTTTCAAACCGAAATCAAATAAATATTGTGCCACTAATTCTACGTTTTGAGTTTTATTAGCAAAACCACTTACACCAGTTGACACATTATTAATGGTTGCCGTACCTGAGATAGGGGTCATATTACGGGTTTCAGCATAGGTTGCGGCCAAATAAACACCGTTGTCATCATATTTCAGACCCGTTGTCCAAGCATCAGCTTTATCGCCTTTACCAAAGTTGCCGTTCTTCTGCGCCGTAGTTCGGTTAGAAGAAGCATATGCAGCAGCCACGCTCACGCCAGCACCAATTTCATAACTGGAAGACAAACCGAAACCGTCGCCATTTTGTTTGGTGGCATCTGCGCGGCCGTTATTGCTATCGGCTTCGCTGCCATTTTTGCCTTGGTATTGTAGCGAGAATTTCAGCCCATCAACCAGACCGAAGAAATCAGTGTTGCGATAAGTAGCCACACCGGTAGTACGACCGGTCATGAAGTTATCGGTTCTGGTGTAGCTGTCGTTACCGAACTCAGGCAACATATCGGTCCAGGCTGCCACGTCATATAACACACCGTAGTTACGGCCATAATCGATTGAACCTAATTTGCCGTAACGTAAACCAGCAAAAGCTAAACGTGTCTTATTGTCTTTTGTTTCCTGGCTTTCTGCGTAGTTAGCGGCAATGTTATATTCCCACTGGCCATAACCGGACAGTTGGTCAGTAATTTGGGTGGCACCTTTAAAACCAAAACGCACGTAAGATTTATCGCCGTCACTTTTATTATTATCAGAAAAGTAATGCAGTGCTTTGACTTTTCCATATAAATCAAGTTTATTACCGTCTTTGTTATAAATTTCTGCTGCATGTGACGTAGTGGCAACTAATAAAGCCGGTACCAGGATTGCCAGAAGATTACGTTTCATATTTTTGCCCTGTTTCTCTTATTTAAAAAGACGCGAGTAGAAGATTTTTTTGCTGTATTCAATATCTATCTGAATTCGGCCAGCGCAGAATTTTTACCGCATCTGTGTGATATATTTATGACAAATCATAAATAACTGCGACATTGCGTAAATTTCATCACGCGGTGATTTGCCAGGTCAGAGGATTTCAGCTACTACGGCGGTGCTTTCGGGCTGACGCCAGCGTTGTGGTGTGGGACAATAGGGCAACACTCAGTTTAGATAAGATATGCATGGCGTTGTCCCCGGCAGTAAAAGAACAAATCAGTCAGTGGTATAAGGCTCTCCAGCAGCAGATCCCGGATTTTATCTCCCGGGCACCGCAGCGCCAGATGATCGCCGAAGTGGCGAAAACGCTGGCCGGTGATGCTGGCCGTCATTTGGCTATTGAGGCGCCGACCGGTGTTGGCAAAACGCTGTCTTATCTGATCCCTGGCATTGCAGTCAGCCGAGCAGAAAGCAAACCATTGGTGGTGAGCACCGCTAATGTGGCGTTACAGGATCAGATTTACAGTAAAGACTTGCCGCTATTGAAGAAAATTATTCCCGACCTTAAATTTACCGGTGCTTTCGGGCGTGGGCGATATGTGTGTCCACGTAATCTGGCGGCTATGTGTACGGATGTTTCTGGCCAAGGGGATTTATCGCTGTTTCTCGGCGATGAATTGGCCCCCGCCAATGGTGAGGAACAAGCAACTTGTCTGACGCTGTCTAAGCTACTGAGCAGCCATGTCTGGGACGGGCTGCGTGACCATCATCAGTTGGCGCTTAGTGATAGCCTGTGGACTAAATTGAGTACCGATAAGGCGAATTGCCTTGGGCGTAACTGCCATTATTATCGTGAGTGTCCGTTCTTTATTGCGCGCAAAGAAATCGAAAGTGCCGATGTTGTGGTTGCCAACCATGCATTAGTGATGGCTGCATTGGAAACTGAATCGGTGCTACCCAATCCGAAAGAATTACTGTTGGTATTGGATGAAGGCCACCATTTGCCTGATGTAGCGCGCGATGCGCTAGAAATTGAAGGTGAGATCACCGCGTTCTTTGCCAATATGCAGTTGGATATGATTGTGCGGCTGGTGGATCAATGCATGGTGCAATACCGGCCTAAAAATCCGCCTGGTTTAGCTAATCCAGAGCGCTTGAAAGACCATTGCGAGCAGTTGCGCGAGCTGATGTTGAGTGTGGAACAACAAGTCAGTCAACTGCTTCCTGCCGATGCCAATCCGGCGGTGTACCGTTTTGAAATGGGTGAGTTACCGGGGAGTTTGACAGAAGATTGCGCCAAATTATTCAAACTGACCGATGCTTTGCGCGGTTTGGTCGAATTTGTACTGAACGATTTGAGTGAGCAAACCGGTAAGCACGATATTGTGCGTCTGCATCGCGCCATCCTGCAAATGAGCCGTACACTGGGTTATCTGGAGGCCATGAGCAAACTTTGGCGGCTTGCGGCAATGGAAAAAGCCTCGAATGCGCCGATATCCAAATGGGTAACCCGTGATTATCGCGAGAATCAAACGCACCTCTATTTCCACTGTGTTGGCATCCGTGTCAGTGACCAGCTAGATAAAATGTTATGGCGCAAAGTCCCCCATGTGATTGTGACTTCAGCGACATTACGTTCACTCAACAGCTTTGCCCGCTTGCAGGAGCTCAGTGGCCTGAGTGAGAAGGCCGGCGACCGGTTTGAAACACTGTCATCCCCGTTTAACCATATTGAACAGGGGAAGTTGATTATTCCCAAAATGCGCTTCGAGCCAACTATGGCCCATGAAGCTGAACATCTGGCTGAAATGGCGCAATTTTTCCGTGCGCAGCAGGCCAGTGGGCGGCATAAAGGAATGTTGATTTTGTTCAGTAGTCATCGGGCGATGCAAACCTTTCTCAGCCATGTGACCGATCTGCGTTTGATGCTGTTGGTGCAGGGGGACCAACCCCGTTACCGACTGGTGGAAGAGCACCGTAAGCGGGTCAATAACGGTACTGCCAGTGTATTGATTGGTCTGCAATCATTTGCTGAAGGGTTGGATTTGAAAGGTGAATTGTTGACCCAGGTTCATATTCACAAAATTTCGTTCCCACCGATTGATAGCCCGGTGATTCTCACTGAAGGGGAGTGGCTGAAGTCGTTAAAACGTTATCCGTTTGAAGTGCAAAGTTTGCCAAGTGCCTCGTTTAATCTGATCCAACAGGTTGGTCGTTTGATTCGTAGTAATCAATGCCACGGTGAGATCGTTATTTACGATCGGCGTTTATTGACTAAGGGTTATGGTTCACGATTGTTGGCGGCACTACCGGTCTTCCCAATTGAACAACCGGAGATGCCGGCGGAGGTGATTATGCCGGCTGCGGTAATAAAAGCCCCGGCGAAGGCGGCGGTAAAAAGAGGGCGGCGGAAACGGACTGTTTTATAAGTATGTTTTCTTTATTCATTAAAACGATATGTTTTCGCGAAGACCAAAACACTCGGTATTCTGTTGAGATAAAAGGCCGGCATCACCGGCCTTAACCTTTAGTTAAACAGTCGGAGTACGTGATCTAGAATTAACGAAGACAATGTAAAGTCTGGATCGGCGAAAGTAACCCCCTGAGCGCCCAAATGAGAGAACAAAGGCAATGTTAGTGCTGGTAGCACGCATAAAAGCAGCCCGTTAATACCACTGGCGATAAGTGCTCCACGGAACCCCCCCGTCGCATTGCCAAAAATAGCGGCTGCACCGCCGGTAATAAAACTGGCCATAATGCCTGGTACGATAATGGGCAATCCAATAAATGGGAAGATAAGGATACAAACCAGCTCGACGGAAAAACTCATCAAAAATCCGATTAGTGTCGCATTAGGTGCTTTGGTAAATAGCACCATAACATCAACGGCAGGTACAGAGCCTGGTGCAAATACTCGCGCGAAGCCTTTAAAGGCAGGGACGATTTCAGCGGTAAATAAATTAACTCCAGCCTTAGCTAAATAGAGTCCGCATGTAAAAATAGCCGACTGCTCCAAGATGAAGATAATCACATTTTTATCAGCAGCACCGGCCCCATAAACCAATTTCATTGCATCTGTAATCTGCGGTTGTGTCGCAAAAATACAAGATATCAATAACAAAATTAACATGGTTAATAGTGTGGCAATATTGGGTTCGCGCAGGAAATCAAACTTATTACTGATTTTAATGTTTTCAGTATCAGAGTTTTTATTACCGAACCATTTCCCCATGTAAGATCCTATTACGTAAGAGGAAATTGCGGCATGGGAAATAGCATACTCATTTGAACCAATGATTTCACGACTGAATCGGCTAAGAATATAGGGTGATACGGCCATATAAAAACCAATAATAATTGTGGCGATAATAACTATTGGATAATGGCTGTAGCCCAGTTGCATAAGCACGGCAGTCAATGCAAAAGCCATAAATAAAACAAGGTGTAATGATAAATAGATAAATTTGAACCGGGTAAATCTTGCCAACAGAATGTTGAGTATCATAGAAAATAGCAGAATAAGTGCTGCTGTTGCACCAATTTTATCAATTGTTGCCGCCATGATAGCTTCATTACTGGGTACGACACCGACAATATTAAATGCACTGGAAAATAGTGTGCTGAATGCCGTAAGTACCTTCATTAAAATACTGCCACCGACTTTTATCATCGTAAACCCGATAAAAGAGAGGAAAGTACCGGTAATTAAACGAGAAACAGATGCTTTTTGAAAGAGTAAACCTAAAAATGCCACAATGGCAATTATTACTGCTGGCGTTTTTACTAAACTAAGCAATATATCCAACTTACCACCTCACCCCGAAGATATGCATATCGTAAAATATGTTTTTATTAACATTTTTATGACAAATGATGTTGTCACAAATAAAGTATCCCTTTAATGCTAAAAGTTATTCGAGCTGCGCATCACATATTTAAAACATAATTCCATTTTATATGGAATGCTATTTTAATTTTGTTTTTATTGTGTTCTGAATTTGTTGTGAAAATGCATATAAATACAGTGAAAACTGTTTTCATCTGAAATCTTTTTCTATGCGTATAAATCCAATGACTAAGATTATATAAGCCGCTGGTGAGCTGACTCTAACAAGTCATGCCTGGCAGTACCTCCGGTGTAAATTGCTGGTTATTGGTTAGCGGCAACGTTAACTGTTATCGACATGTTTAGCAGGCAGGGGTAAAGCAGAATGAAACAGCTAATGGCAGAGTTTATTGGCACTTTCTGGCTGGTGTTAGGCGGGTGTGGTAGCGCAGTATTGGCTGCAATGTTCCCGGTGGCGGGTATTGGATTTTTGGGGGTGGCATTGGCGTTCGGGCTGACTGTCGTCACGATGGCGTATGCACTGGGGCATGTCTCAGGTGCGCATTTTAACCCGGCAGTGTCACTCGGTTTATGGGTGGGTGGGCGTTTCTCTGGCGCACAATTAGTGCCTTATATTGTAGCGCAAGTGCTGGGGGGGCTGGCCGGGGCCGCCATTTTGTATTTAATCGCCAGTGGCAAAGCCGGGTTTGATGTTAGTGCCGGGTTCGCCAGTAATGGTTTTGGTGTTCGCTCGCCGGGGGGATATAACTTACAAGCGGTACTGGTGGCTGAAGTGGTTCTTACCATGGGGTTTGTGATGGTTATCATGGGGGCGACCGATAAACCTTCTCATGCAATTGCAGCGCCGTTGGCTATTGGGCTATGTCTTACACTGATCCATTTAATCAGTATTCCAGTGGATAATACTTCGGTAAATCCTGCACGTAGTACCGCTGTGGCTATTTTTGCCGGTGGAATAGCATTGCAGCAGTTATGGGTATTCTGGCTGGCCCCGTTGGTAGGAGGAGCCTTAGGTGGCGCTATTTATCGGGTATTGTTTAGCCCACCGGAAGAGTTAAACAAACCACTGTAGTTTGCCTGTCACTGCCGCAAGTTGTTCTGGCAGTGGCGGGTTTCACCCGCTAGCCTACCATCAGTACGACTCATCTCTATTAGCCTAGCCGCGCAGTTCTAATTATTTCGGGTATCGATATCACTATTAGTGATAAAGTTTCAGCAATAAGTTACCTGATTTATGTTTAACCGCGACGGACAGGGGAAATGCCGCACCATGGATTACAGTAAAATTATTAAAGAGATTGGGCGCGGTAAGAATCATGCGCGTGATCTGGAAAAGCTTACCGCTTATGAACTGTATAAAGTCATGTTGGCAGGGCAGGTCCCTGAGTTGGAGCTAGGGGGGATCCTGATAGCCTTTCGTATTAAAGGTGAATCCGAACAGGAGATTCTGGGCTTTTATCAGGCGATGCAAGAACAGGTGATGCCACTACGCGCGCCAATGGATTATCCACTCCCCGTGGTGATCCCAAGTTATAATGGTGCACGCAAACAGGCTAATCTGACCCCGTTATTGGCATTATTACTTTCACGCCTAGGGTTACCGGTGGTGGTACACGGCGTGACTGAGGACAGCAGCCGGGTAACCAGTGCCGAGATTTTCCAGCAACTGAATATTCCGTGGTCACTTGATGCCGCTGAAGCCCAACAACGGCTTGATAGCGGGTTGCCGGTATTTATCCCTGTATCAGCATTATCGACTCAATTAGACCAACAATTACAGTTACGCTGGCGGATGGGGGTTAGAAATAGCAGTCACACATTGGCGAAACTGGCAACACCGTTTATTCACGATAATGCATTGCGTCTTGCCAGTGTTTCGCACCCAGAATATATGCAAAAAGTCGGCGGCTTCTTTCAGGCGATCGGCGCACCGGCACTGCTACAGCAAGGGACCGAAGGGGAGGTTTATGCTAACCCATCGCGTTGCCCACCAATTCATTACATCAATGGGGGGGAACAGCAAATTTTACTGGATCGCCAGTTAGAGCAGGGCGAACTGGTGTTACCCTCGTCGAAAGATGCCGCCATAACGGCCCGCTGGATTGAAGGTTGTTTGGCTGGTGAATGGCCTATTCCTGATGCTATCCAAAAACAGTTAGCATGTTGTCTGGTGGCAGTCGGGCGGGCTGATACCCTCGAGCATGCGCTGCAACAGATTGAGACTATGTGAGTTTTTGCGCGAGCAACGGGGTAAAGTGGTATCAGAGAGTGGCACTGAACTAAGCCCATTTATTCTGAGTAAATCGTGGTGATGACATCAAATGAAGTCGCCTACCGATAGGATTCGCTTTTATTTTGATGGCAATACCCACCACCCGTTCTGCGGCAATTTATGCTATCTTACGCGCCAGAAAATGCCGATCAGAGAGCCAGACGATGGAAAACAAAAAAATATTCCCCAAAGAAAAAAGCGGATTGCATCCCCGAAATCGTCATCGCTCACGCTATGATTTTGATGCTCTTTCAGTAAGTTGCCCGGAGTTAGTTCCTTTTCTGGCAGCTACCGCCTATGGTGATATTTCTATCGATTTTGCCGATCCTCTGGCGGTCAAAATGCTCAACCGGGCATTGCTGAAGCATTTCTACGGTATTGAATATTGGGATATTCCAGCTGACTTTTTATGCCCACCGATCCCAGGTCGTGCTGACTATGTGCACCATCTGGCCGATTTATTGGCCAGTTGTAATGACGGGGTTATCCCGCAGGGTAGAAATATTGCGCTGCTGGATATTGGCGTCGGTGCCAACTGTATTTATCCGATTATTGGTCAGCGGGAATACGGCTGGCGTTTTACCGGGACTGACATTGATCCGCAAGCACTCAGTGCGGCAAAAATGGTGGTGTCAATGAACCCGACGCTGAAAAACACCTTGCGACTTAAACAGCAAAAAGACTCACAAGCTATTTTCGACGGTATTCTGGCGGTGAATGAACGTTACGATGCCACACTATGTAATCCGCCGTTCCATGCCTCCGCAGAAGAGGCCGCAGCAACCACGCGTCGCAAGTTGCACAAACTGGGTAAAAGTGAAGTTGCCGCTAAACCGGTACAAAACTTTGGCGGGAAAAATAGCGAATTGTGGTGTGAAGGTGGAGAAGAAGGGTTCGTTAGTCGCATGGTGGCAGAGAGCGCAACTAAGGCGCAAAACTGTTTTTGGTTCACTTCATTGATCTCGAAGAAGACCACCTTACCGGCAATCTATCATGCCCTGCGCTATGCCAACGCCGTTGAGGTCCGCACCATTGATATGGCACAAGGGCAAAAAGTCAGCCGGTTTGTGGCATGGACGTTCCTGACGCCGGAGCAGCAGGCGGCGTGGAAAGTTGAACGTTGGTAATACCCTTCGTCCTTGACGCCGCAGGGGTGTTGGCTGCGCGCACTTACCCGAATCACTGACTTGAGTCAGCTCATCGGGGTGCGTTTACTGGCCGCCTACCTGCAACGTCAATGACTTTGGGTATGTCCTTCTTCGTCCTTGACGCCGCACGGGTGTTGGCTGCGCGCACTTACCCGAATCACTGACTTGAGTCAGCTCATCGGGGTGCGTTTACTGGCCGCCTACCTGCAACGTCAATGACTTTGGGTATGTCCTTCTTCGTCCTTGACGCCGCACGGGTGTTGGCTGCGCGCACTTACCCCAATCACTGACTTGAGTCTGTAATATCTATGGGCAATATTCTATTATAGGGATATTGCTCTATTTCCCACGGTTTTATTTCCCTCTCATTGCACTAACAGCAAACCCCCATATTTTCGTCTATGCTAATTAAGATAAATCTTAGTCAGGCGCTATAGCTGACAAATCTTGCTTATATTGTGATGATTTTTTCTTTTTGATTTTATTAACTCAGCTACCTCATCGTCCAGGGTGAAGAATAAAACTTACACCTGCCCTCTTTCACGGGGCAGGGGTTTTATTGTGCAAATAGGTTGATAGCCACATGACTTATTTGCTGCTTAATCATTCGCCATAAGGACTCAATTTATGTTGTTCAATTTCAGCTCATCTCAGGCATCCCCTCGTGCCGAACTGACATCGATTGATAGTGCTGTCCCGATGATTATTTTCAAGCCAGATGGTACGGTAAAACACGCTAATACATTATTTTTACAAGTAATGGGATACCAACAGGATGAGGTGGTCGGCAAACATCATAAACTGTTCTGTGACCCACAATATGTACTCACTGATGCCTACCGCCGCCACTGGCAACTGCTCAATGAAGGGCGACCGATTACCGATAATATTAAGCGTATCCGCAAGGATGGTAGCATTGTTTGGTTGCAGGGAACCTATACACCGGTACTCGATAGTAGTGGAAATGTGATTGAAATTATTAAGCTCGCCAGTGATGTGACCGAGCGTATTTTGCAATCTCAGGAGCACCAGAGTTTGCTAAAAGCACTTAACCGTTCAATGGGGATGATCACTTTCACACCACAAGGCATTATTTTGGATGCCAACGAGAATCTGCTGAAGGTTATTGGTTATTCACTGGCAGATATTCAACATAAATCTCATCAGATACTCTGCACACCAGAATTTGCACATAGCGATGAATACTACCAGCACTGGCAGCGGTTAGCCCATGGTGAGTTTATTATTGGCCGTTTTGAGCGTCTTAATAGACATGGCAAACGGGTATGGCTGGAGGCCAGTTATAACCCGATTATGGATAACGAGGGACAAGTGATTAAAGTGGTGAAGATTGCTCAGGATATTACACAATTGATGTTGCAGCAGGAGCATGAGGAGAACCTGATCCGCGATGTGCACTATTTATCATTAACCACCGACCGTTCAGCGTCACAAGGGGCTGAGATTGTTCAACAGGCTGTTCGTGGTATGCAAGAGGTTGAGTCTATTGCACGCGAAACCTCTGATGTGGTCAGTGATTTGGGCCGCTGCTCACAAGAGATTGGTACCATGGTGGAAGCGATTCGTAAAATATCGTCTCAAACCAATCTATTAGCGATCAATGCCTCGATTGAAGCGGCTCATGCCGGTGAGCATGGCAAGGGTTTCTCGGTGGTGGCAAGTGAGGTCCGTTTATTGGCGGACCAGTCACGCAAGGCAGCGACTGAAATCGAGCAGATGACAAAGAGCATACAAAATGGGGTGATGGCGGCTATCAAGGGTATGGGGACTTGTGTCGAACAAGCGGGGGGCGGGGTGACGCTGACCCAAGATGCCGGTGAGGTTATTAATCAGGTCAATATTGGGATGCAGGATGTGGTGAAACTCATGACCGCATTTGCTCAGGTCAAGAATCAACAAGCGCCGGTATGATTGGCCTATCAGCATAAAAAAATCTGGCGGGGATCATCAAGATGCCCGCCAGAGGTATTTTAGGGTAATGTCAGCCTGCGCCTCAGGAAACGTGTTGGAGGAATTCCCGTAAACGTTCACTTGGCGGATTTGAGATAAGGCTATCCGGGTTGCCATCCTCAGCGACCCGACCTTTATCAATGAAGATAAGACGCGATGCCACTTTCTGGGCAAAACCCACTTCATGGGTGACGATGACCATGGTCATGCCTTCTTCGGCCAAGTCCTTCATTACCGTCAATACTTCGTGACGTAATTCTGGATCCAGTGCCGAGGTCGGCTCATCAAACAACATCAACTTGGGTTTTACCGCCAGCGCACGAGCGATAGCGACACGCTGCTGTTGGCCACCCGATAGCTCTGCGGGAAAATGATGTGCGCGTTCTGCCAATCCAACTTTGGTTAACAACTCCATAGCGAGTTTGTTGGCTGCTTCTTTAGAAGCACCACGAACGCGAATCGGACCAAAGGCGACGTTTTCCAAGGCCGTCAGGTGGGGGAACAGATAAAACTGTTGGAACACCATGCCAGCTTCCTGACGGATCAGGCGCTCATCGACTTTGGGGTCATTGACATTCAGACCATCGACAATCAACTCACCACTGGTGATAACTTCCAGCTTATTGATACAACGCAGCAGGGTGGACTTACCCGAGCCGGAAGGGCCAATAATAACCACCACTTCACCCTTGGTGATATTCAAATTGATGTCGTGAAGCACTTGGGTTTTACCAAAGTGTTTAGAGACGTTTTTGAATTCAATCATATTATTTTCAGCTTTCTTTCTAACCGGCGCAGAACGAAGCTCAGAGCCAAGGTGATAATCAGGTAGATCACCGCCACCGCACTCCATATCTCCATGGCGCGGAAGTTGCCGGCAATAATTTCCTGACCCTGACGAGTCAGTTCTGCTACGCCAATCACGATAAACAGTGAGGTGTCTTTAATACTGACGATCCACTGGTTACCGAGTGGTGGCAGCATACGGCGCAGAGCCAAAGGGGCTATTACGTAACGCAAGGTATCGCGTTTGGATAAGCCGAGAGCCAGACCGGCCTCGCGAAATCCATTGTGGATTGACAGCACCGCACCACGGGTAATTTCTGCGATGTAAGCCCCTGAGTTAATAATAATGGTCACAACGGCTGCTGAGAAAGGATCGATGCGCACCGGCATCATCATCGGCAACGCAAAGTAGATAAACATCACCTGCACCACAATCGGCGTGCCACGGATCAGTTCAATAAAGACTAATGCGATATTTCTGCTCAGCCAACCGCCATAAGCGCGGGCAAACCCTGCTATAACCCCAATAATCAGGCCGCCAAGCAACCCCAGGACCGAGATCCATAGGGTTAACTTGGCGCCTTCAAGCAGGATTGGGATGGCGGGCCAAATAGCGCTCCATTCAAACTGCATGGATATTCTCCTGGTCTAAAAACGGCAAAAATGAATTACTTAGGTTCTACGCCGAACCATTTTTTATAGATTGCAGCGTAAGTGCCGTCTTCTTTCAGAGATTTCAGAGCAACGTTAACTTTGTCACGCAGGTCACTGCCTTGTGGGAATGCAACACCATATTGCTGAGCTTTGATAGATTCACCCACCGCTTTGAACTGGCCATTGCCGGCAGTTTTGATGAAGTAAAGGATGTTTGGCGTGTCATGCAAAACGGCATCAGCGCGGCCAGTACCTAACTCCAAATAGGCGTTATCGATATTCGGGAATTGGCGCAGGTCTTTGGTTTTGATGTTGGCTTTAGCATAATCGACAGAACCGGTGCCGCTTTTTACTGCCAACACTTTACCTTTCAGATCAGCTTCGCCTTTGATGTCATTGTTGTCAGCTTTTACCATCACCAGCAGGCCGCTGTTGTAGTAGCCATCAGAGAAATCAACGGCTTTTTTACGTTCGTCGGTAATAGTGATACCGGCTAGTGCCAGATCCACGTTCTTGGTTTGCAGTGCTGGAATGATACCGCTGAAATCCATTGGTTTCAGGGTGTATTTCAAATCCAGTTTCTTCGCGATGGCATCCCACAAGTCGATATCAAAACCGACATATTTATCCCCTTGTTTGAATTCAAAAGGGACGAACGCGGTGTCGGTAGCAACGATCAATTCTTTTTCTGCGGCGTGAGAACTAACAGCAAAGGCCAGCGTAAGTGCGACCAATGAAACTTTGACAAGTGACTTCATAAGTGGGAGTTCCTTTGTACTTTTGTGGATGGAGATCCGTTTTTTATATTTCAGATAGCAATATGAAAAGATCGTGCCAGAAATGCAAGTTATTTAAAAATAACGAAATTATTCTAAGTGATTAGCATGCAATTACTTAGCTAACATTGTTTGCACCATCATGACTCACCAAAATAGTGCGTTAATATCATTTTGGTGCAACTAATCCATTATTTACTTATTATTAACTAGTTCGTTAATAATGTACAATCGATAATCAACATCAATGTAACAATATTGTTAACTATCTCCGATTTTTGTTCGATAATGGTGCAATAAGGGGGATGAAGGGGAGGGATTGCTATCTGAGTTGGCTATCTTTACTGCCACGGCGGTTATATCCGGCATGGCTGGCCTGATGCTTGTCTAATTGATTCTGGCAGTTCAGGCAATATTTTACCCCCGCCAGAACTTTACGCCGTGCTTCTGGAATGGCTTGACCACATTCAAGGCAATATAGCTCACTTTCACCACTGCCAAGCGCCTGTCTTGCGCGTTGTACCGCATCTTCAACGGTGGAGTCAATTTGATCTTGTACTGCGCCGTCGCCGGCCCATCCACTTGCCATATGACCTCCGTGCGTAGGGCCGGATAACCGGCCCTGTACCCATCTTCGTTAAAATTGCAGGTGTATTGGCTATTCTCATTACCCGGTCTATCTTTCTGCCATTTTACGATCTATTGGGTATCATACTGAGGATTACTCAATATTTGACTCGATAAACCACAGGAATTTATCCAGATCACGTGATGCGGCAGTAAACATATCAGCACTGTCTTCATCTTCTACTTCTGAAATTGCCTTACGAATATCATTAGCAACCACGGCGTAGCGGTCTGCCAGCGCTTTAAGATGTTCTTGCACGCTATGGATATTGGTTGGGTAACTTTTCAGCGGTGTTTTATCATTAATGACTTGTGTGGTTCCGAGCGCGACACCACCGAGTTGTACCGCTCGTTCTGCGAAGGTATCTAGGTGATCAGTGAGGGCTGTGCGGAAGCCATCCAGCATTTCATGCACCGCGATAAAGTTGGCACCGCGCATATTCCAGTGAGCCTGTTTGGTCATCAGCGACAGATCAATAAACTGAATAACCATACGGTTTAATACTTTCACTGTGTCAACTTTGACATGTTCTTCAACATCGTTGCGAGTGTAGAGCAGTTCGGAAGATTTTGTTTTTACCAGTTTTGCTGTACTCATAATAGGTATCCCTTTATTGAGTTGATTACCAATTTCTTCACCGCAATAAGTATAACAAAGATATTTAAGTTTGTAGGGTAGATTCGGCCTATCAATTAAATAGTTGATAGTGGTGTTTATTTGTAAATGTAATTTATTGTTTCTTTTTAATAATATTATCATCGCGGTGTTTATGGCTAATTGAAAATAACTATTGCTGTGATTTGTATGGTTTTTATGAGACCAATATCCATTTGGATGCTTTCAATAATATTTAATGCCACGGATGAGGCGAAGGTGTTATTAATTAATAGCTTGGCGAACATGAGTAATATATATAATGCGATGAATAGTTCCATACCGGAACGAATCAGCAGGTATGCCAGTCAATAAATTCAACCAGCATACCCGGTATGACTACTGAGCGTGGGCAACAATAAACAAGCGGGGGAATGCCAACAAACGGCGACCATCGGCCTGTTGCGGATAGGCCACATCAATGATTGCCAGATAGTCTTGCAAAAAATCCAATCGCATTGCTTCAGAGAGCGGTTCAAGAAAAGGCCGTAAACCTGTGGCTCGCAGCCAATCGACGATGGCTTGCGCTGAAGGCATCGGGTGGTAATAGGTAGTGCGCCAAATATCTATCCGCTCTGCATTGGGGGCCAGTAAGTCATAATACTGATTGGCTGACAGAACCTTCGCCCGTATTGCCCCCGCCTCTTGTAGTGTTTGCTGCCATGGACCGTTTTCTGCAACTTCACGCATAGCTCGATGGCTGGGCTCCTCCAGATTATCTGGCATCTGGATCGCAAGTATGCCGTGGGTAGCCAATTTGGAGAACAAATAGGGAAAGAGTTGCTGATGATCGGTTAGCCATTGTAACGATGCGTTAGCATAAATAAGATCTTGTGGCTCAGCGGGTTGCCACTGGCGAATATCCGCTTCAAGAAATGCACATGCCGGCAGGCGCTGTTGCGCACTGGCCAACATCGCCACCGAGTTATCAATCCCAACCAGCTGCGCCTGCGGAAAACGCTGGTGCAGCAATTGGGTAGAGTTGCCTGGCCCACAACCTAAATCGCTGATGCGCTGTGGCTGGGTAGTGCTGATATGTGCGAGCAAATCACCGGCAGGGCGGGTACGTTCTGCTTCAAATTGGCGGTATAAATCAGGATCCCAGTCTTGCATGGATAACCTCCGGTAGAAAAAGATCAGTAATGCGGATAAGTGATAGCCGCTGACGCGTGCATATTTATCTATTATAGATTCTGCAATGGCCCGCTAAACAGCACCGCACCGGTTGGCTGGCCAGTGGGCGAGCCGCCGTGAGGCTCCAGACTGATTGCTAATAACGAATTCGCCATTAACTGGTTTTCAGTCAGAGTCAGTTGTGTTGGCCCATGGGTATTGAGTAACCCCAGTGAGTGCGGTTTTTCACCCGCCGGAATACTCCATAATTCAAGGCTATTACGCTCACTGACTACCACGGGGTTAAGGGGAGTTAATGTCAGGCTACGAGTCGATTTCTCCAGACTGACCACCCATTGACCACTTTGCTGACTATTGGAGAGCACGGCCACCGGGACGGATGTTGGTGGCTCTACCAATAAACGTGGGATCACCAGGACTGCGGCCAGTGCGGCGGCGACAGCCCACCCCAAATAAGACCAACGATTACGTTTGATATGGCGCAGGTTGATTGGTGGTAACTCTAACTCCAGCCGCTTCCATACGCGTTCAGGAGGCTCCAGCGGGGCCAATTGATTATCCAGTTGGGTAAACAGACGCTGCCAACTGGCAACATCTGCCGCCAACTGTGGGTCACGACGGAATCGGCGTTCAAAATGCAGCCGGGCAAGTCCGCGCAGGGTTCCCAGCGCATATTCAGCGGCCAATGCTGAGTCATATTCGCGTCTGTTTTTCATAAGCCTACGCAGCCCTTCAAGTGATCGAGTGCACGACGTATCCAGCTTTTTATCGTACCAAGTGGTTGTTGTAGATGAGTAGAGATCTCCCCATGAGAAAGCCCCTGATAATAAGCCAACATAATACTTTGTCGTTGCTCAACCGGCAGATGTGCCAAACAGTCTGCCAATTGTTTAGCTTCACTGTCTTGCTGCAATTGAGCCAGAGGCGTCAGTGTGTCATCGGTCAAATAATCGGTTTGGTCATCGTTCAACGTTTGCAGACGATTATCACTGCCGCGCATCAAATCGATGGCCCGATTACGCACAATATGGGTCAACCAGGTTAATGGGGCACTGAGTTGCGCATTGTAATTATCGGCCCGATGCCAGACGGTGAGGAAACAGTCGTGCAAAACCTCCTCTGCCCGAGCAGGGTTGCGCAGCATTCTTAAGGCGACCGCGAATAGTCTGGGGGAAGTGAGCCGGTATAGTTTTTCAAACGCGGACTGATCACCTTGAGCAATGGCATCGATCAGCCCGATTTGTTGTTCCAGTGAGTATTCATTCATGCGCCAATCCCTAAAAAAGCCGTCAGGTGCAGTGAGACACTGCACCCAGTATAGACGGGTTTTATTTAGGCATCAGAACAGTATCAATCACATCGATCACGCCATTTTTCTGTTGTACATCATAGGTGCTGATATTGGCGATGTTCCCTTTTCCATCTTTAAGCTGAATGTTATGTGGCCCGTTGTTCATAATCCATAGTGATTGGCCATTGACAGTTTTCAGCTCGGCAGTACCCCCTCCGGCTTTAATTTTACTTTCTAACTGTTTCATATCGTAGTTCCCGGCCACCACGTGATAGGTCAAGATTTGGGTGAGCATGGCTTTATTTTCTGGTTTGACCAGACTTTCAACTGTACCGGCGGGCAATTTTGCAAACGCGGCATTGGTGGGCGCGAACAGGGTAAATGGCCCAGGGCCTTGCAGGGTATCAACCAACCCCGCAGCTTTAACCGCAGCGACTAAGGTCGTGTGATCTTTTGAGTTAACCGCATTCTCGATAATATTTTTACTCGGCAACATCGAAGCACCACCTACCATAACAGTTTCGGACATCATGGCGGCCATAGAGACAGTACTGAACAGTAAGGAAGCACAGATAGCAGAACGAAGAAGCGTTTTCATAATGTATTCCTTTTAGGACGGTTGAGGTGAAGTCTTGCCTCACATCTACCTATACGAATCAGCCTGGTGTTTTGGATGCAAAAAAAAGGAAAATAATTAATAAAAAACGCCAACCCGTGCAGTGCTGGGCTGGCGTTTGATAAATAACAATAGGATAGAAGGTGAGAGGGCTGAACTAGCCCTGATGCGCGCAGCACCCTTCAGGCAATTTGATCCAGTTGTGGCTTGGGTTTGATAGTCAGTGTGGCCCCGATAGAGGCACTGATAATTGATGCCAGAGCCAACCATTGAACCCATGTCAGATGTTCATTTAAGAATACCAACCCTGAAATGGCCGCCAGTGCTGGCTCCAGACTCATTAACGTGCCAAATGTGCGCGTAGGGAGCCGGGTCAGTGCGACCATTTCTAGTGAGTAGGGTAATGCCGTCGACAAAATAGCGACAGCCAGAGCAACGGGGAGAATGGCGGGATCGAACAGGGCAAGGCCGTTATATGCTACGCCAATTGGGCAAAATACCAGTGCTGCGATCAGAGAACCTACCGCGACAGTCCCAGGACCGTGATCACCGCCGGCTTTCTGCCCTGAAATAATATACAGCGCCCAACAGGCTCCAGCACCCAAGGCACAAGCCGCGCCAAATAAATCAATGGTACCAATGTTATGTCCCAGCGGTAATAAGAACCATAGCCCCAGAACGGCCAACCCTACCCAGATAAAGTCCACCGGGCGGCGAGAAGAGAACATGGCAACCGCCAACGGGCCGGTGAACTCCAATGCGACGGCAATACCCAATGGCACCGTTTTTAGTGACAGGTAAAACAAAAAGTTCATTCCACCTAATGTCACACCATAAATAAGCAGGGGTAAGCGGCTGCCTGAGGTGAATCGCATTCGCCAAGGTTTAAAGATGACAAACAAAATAAGTGTGCCGATACCGAGCCGCAGCGAGGTTATTCCTTGCGCGCCAACCAGTGGGAACAAACTTTTCGCCAACGATGCACCACTCTGGATGGAGATCATGGCAATCACCAGTAACAGAATAGGGACTAAGGGAAGTGAATGTTTGGATGAAGGAGACAAAGACATCCTGTTAAGCCTCAAAGAAAATTATTAGGTAGCTATTTTTGCCAGTGTAAATGAAATGTCAGCCAAGTGTTTGAAAATCACCAAAGGAGCGAAAAAAGAAACGGAAAGCAGTGAAAGAAATAATAAATTTTAAGCATTGCGGTTTTTTAACGCTATTTCTGCTGGTTATTTAAGCGCTAAAACTAAGAATAGTCTGGAATGGCTTTTGGTGATGGGAGTCACAAAAAGGTGTAGAATGGCGGAAATTCGTAAGCGTATTAGTAAGATGGAAGATTCTTGAAACCCTTTGTTACACCAAATAAATGATTAGACAATCATATGTAGGCAGAGTTTCCTACTATTTATTGTTATAATTTCATGGTGTTTTTGTTTCATCTAAAAATTTGCGTCTTTCGAGGTGGTTATGAATAAAATTGCATGTCTTTCAGCAGTAGCAGCTTGTGTATTAGCAGTGACCGCAGGTTCAGCCTTTGCCGGTCAAAGCACCGTTTCTGGTGGTTATGCCCAGAGCGATTATCAAGGTGTTGCTAACAAATCTTCAGGTTTCAACCTGAAATACCGTTACGAGTGGAGTGATTCTCAACTGGGTTACATCACCTCTTTCACTCACACTGAAAAAAGCAGCTTCGGTGACAGCTCGTCGGTATACAACAAAGCACAATACAATGCTATCACCGGTGGTCCAGCTTACCGTATCAACGATTGGGCTAGCGTTTATGGCCTGGTAGGTGTGGGTTACGGTCGTTTCAGCCAGAACTACCCAACTTCTGCTAGCGATAAAAGCAGCACCAGCGATTACGGCTTTACTTACGGCGCAGGTATGCAGTTCAACCCAATGCAAAATGTTGCCCTGGACGTTTCTTACGAACAGAGCCGCATCCGCAACGTTGATGTCGGTACTTGGGTTGCTGGCGTAGGTTACACTTTCTAAGCGACCGCTTAGAATAGTTAGCACTCATCTTTCACGGTGTTATGCTGTGTCTGATAAAAATCCGCTTTCGGGCGGATTTTTTTCGCCTGTCATATGATGCCGATGTGAGGCTGGCGTGTGATAACTATTTAACCGCATTTACGGCATCGACAATCAGCGCGATTATCTGCTGTGGATGAGAGAGTATCGAGGCGTGGCTGGAGGGTAACTCAATCACCTTTTGGGCCTGAATTCGAGCAGCAAAACCGCGTTGTGTTTCGACCGGCAGCATTCTGTCTTCCGTTGAAACCTGATACCAGCAAGGTTTGACCCGCCAGGCAGGCTGAGCAGACTTATCAGTAAAAGCGCGAGTTGCTAAGGGTTTTTGCACCATAGACATCACCAGTGCTTCATTCTCATCAATGTCCTGACACATATTTTCGTGGAACTGGTCAGTGTCAATCCATAGAAATCCATTATCATCCGGGCGAATATAAGCGGCGCCAACAGGCGGTTCACGCAGTGCAAAAGTACTGGATAAGCTCTCTCCCGCATCGGGGGCAAAAGCGGCGAGATAGACCATACCGACCACATTTTGCAGATGCCCGACTTGTGTAATGACCATGCCACCATAAGAGTGGCCCACTAATAGGGTAGGGCCATATAAGGCGGTAGTTAGCTTAATGGTCCGCTCCACGTCATCTGCTAATGATGTCAGCGGATTTTGTATTGCAATGACCCGGTGCCCCATGGTGTGCAGGGCTGGGATAATATAGCGCCACTGTGAGCCATCAGCCCATGCGCCATGGACCAATACAATATTAAGTTTTGTCGCCATATTTCCTCCTGAACGGGTATTAGTCCAAGCGGTGCATAATATCGTTATGCAGAAATAGCATTCTTGACGAATAACAACTTCTACTCATTTACCTGCATTAATGAAAAATCTTGTTTATAGCCAGATGTTATTAAAATTAAACAAATCTGTTATTAGGTTTAAAGTATAAAGCGCTGAGCGCTGATGGCTTTAGGATAAGGATGAAAATGAAGTACCGAATAATCCATTTGGATATCAATTGGCGATATAAAATTCCTGCGAATAGGATTCGCTATATTTTAAATTAATAAAAACAAGAGATTAACAAGGTTCTCTGTTTGGGTGTTACTGCGTAATTTACTGGTAAAAATGAGATAATATGACACACTACTATTAGTGCGGATTAACCTTCAGGCTCTTATCGTGATTCACGCATTAAGCTAAATAAAAAAATTGATGGTCATAAAACAGTTGGTTGTAATAAACGATAGGTTGTAATAAAACAATAGGTTGTAATAAAAAATGGGTTTAAATCATGACGACACTCAGTGAACAGGCTCCACCTCTGTTACATGACACCAAGCTTGAACAGCAGATTTTAAGACGTTCAATTTTTTGCACTTTGTTTATCGCCATTATGGGGATTGTTTTTGGTATCGTATGCGGTTCGATGTCGATTATTTTCGATGGTATGTTCTCTGCTTTAGATGCTGGAATGTGCAGTTTATCGCTATTGGTTTCCCGATTACTTGGTCAGCCGCACAGTCGGCGTTTTCAATACGGTTTCTGGCATGTTGAACCACTGGTTCTGGCTTTCAATGGCAGCTTGCTGGCCTTTCTTTGTCTTTACGCATTCGTCAATGCCATTAAGGGGATTTTCGACGGCGGCAGGGAATTGGAGTTGGGGTGGGCGATTGTTTATGCATTAGTGGTCAGTATTTTCTGTTTCACCCTCTTTTTAAAACAACGTCGTTTAAATAAACGAGTCAAATCCGAGCTAATTGCATTGGATACCAAAAGCTGGTTAATGTCGGCCTGCATCAGTTCTGCGTTATTAGTAGCCTTCTTGCTTTCATGGTGTATGGAAGGTACCCGCTATGCGCATTTGATTGTTTATACCGACCCCGCTGTATTGGCCTTGTTAACCTTGGTCTTAATACCTGTGCCAATAAAAACAGTCATTTCGGCAGTTCGTGAAGTATTACAAATGACGCCAGACAATCTGGATAATGCCATTGAGAGCTTAATGGATAAGTTAATGGCAAAATATAAATTTATTGATTACTCCCACTATGCCACCCGCATGGGGCGGGGGTTGTTTATCGAGATTCATGTGGTTATTCCACCAGAGATGGAGACGAATGGTGTCAGTTATTTTGACAAATTACGCGATGAAATAGCCAAAGAAATTGGCGAGTCCGGCCCTCATCGGTGGCTAACGATCTCCTTTACCCGCGATGCAAAGTGGTTATAGCATCAACATCAATAGCGGGTATGGCGGCGTGTAAATAAATTAATCAAGGTAATGATTCTTATGAACAAGATGATTATTAAGCGTCAGATAAAACTTAACGCTATTGATACGCCGCCAAGGTTTGATGCTGTTACTAAGGTAGCCATTAATGATGAAACCATCGAATATCGCAAAGCTAAAGTTATTAGTAATATGCGCCGTGCCGCTATCGATTATTTATTGGTGTATGCGGACAAAGAGCATGGGGATAACTTTGAATATCTGGCGGGGTTTATTCCCCGTTTTGAAGAAGCGGCTCTGGTGTTACATGTCTCGGGCGAGGTCTATTTATTATTAGGTAACGAGAATTTAAAGTTATCTGACTATGCCAGAGTCAGAAATACCGTGATTCATGTCCCCTATTTTTCATTGCCAAATCAACCAATGGACAACAGTAAAACGCTTACTGAATTATTGGCAGCAACCGGGATTCAGCAGGCTAAAAAGATTGGGGTTGCAGGATGGAAACTGTTTACCAGTAAGCTGGACGATAACAGTCAGCTATTTGATATTCCCCATTTTATTTTGGATGCGATTAAAAAGTCTGCTTCACCGGTAGCAACGATTATTAACGCTACCAGTCTATTTATTGGCAGTGATATTGCAGCTAGAGTGACCAATAATGCTAATGAATTGGCGCACTATGAATATGGCGCTAATTTGGCGTCGAATTGTATTCTTAATGCATTGGCTGCGGTTGATATCGGCATAACAGAAAAGCAACTGGGCAGTTATCTGGCAGATGAAGGCCAACCAAACACTGTTGTGATAATTGCTGCGACTGGCGCCAGATTTGAACAGGCAAATTTATATCCCAGTGATAAAGCGGTACAACTCGGCGATAAAATATCATTGACCACTGGGTTTAAAGGCGGTTTGAGCAGTAGAACCGGCTATGCGGTTCATCATGTAGATGAACTACCGCGCGCGGAAAGAGATTATCTTGATAAGGTTGCGCTACCTTATTACACAACAGTCGTCGCTTGGCTGGAAAATATTCGTATTGGTATGCCAGGAAAAGAGATGTACGCATTAGTGGAAACGGTTTTCCCTAAATCACAATACCATTGGTCGCTAAATCCCGGCCATTTAGTTGCTGATGAAGAGTGGTTGTGCTCTCCCATTTATAGCGATTCTGAAGAGATAATTCGCAGTGGGATGATATTCCAAATCGATATCATTCCTTCGGTAAAAGGTTATGCCGGAGTGAGTGCTGAGGAGTGTATTGCACTGGCTGATCAGCATTTACGTAATGCGCTCGCTACACAGTACCCTGATGTTTGGCAAAGAATACAAAAACGGCGTAGTTATCTCAGCGATATCCTGAATATCCATCTCAGCGAAGAGGTGCTACCGATGTCTAACACAGTTGGCTATCTGCGGCCATTCCTGCTGGATAAATACAGCGCATTGCAATGTATTGATGAGTAACAGCACGAATAACCTAGGGTTTAGGGTATTTATTTAAGGGGCTAATAGTCCCTTTTAGTAGCATCAAGCTTTTATTGCCGCAGCCACTTAGCGTCAGATTTAAGCGCTTGCTGAGATTTCGTGCAAAACTGAAGGCGATACTCTTGCCATCTTGTGGCATAATGCGCGCCGAATCACATTTTCTATAATTCTTGAATATCCCTATTCAGTAATCCAATCGAGAGCGAGCTCTGTGCTAAGTACTAACAATATCACCATGCAATTCGGCAGCAAGCCGCTGTTTGAAAACATTTCAGTAAAATTCGGTGGCGGTAATCGCTATGGTCTGATCGGCGCTAATGGCTGTGGTAAATCCACCTTCATGAAAATCCTTGGCGGTGATTTAGTTCCTAGCGGCGGTAACGTATTCCTTGACCCGAATGAGCGTCTGGGTAAGTTACGTCAGGACCAATTCGCCTTTGAAAACAACACAGTGCTGGACACCGTTATTATGGGTCACGGCGAGCTGTGGGAAGTAAAAGAAGAGCGCGACCGCATCTACGCTATGGCTGAAATGAGCGAAGCAGACGGCTATAAAGTGGCTGATCTGGAAGTTGCCTATGGTGAAATGGATGGTTACAGCGCAGAAGCCCGTGCCGGTGAATTATTGCTTGGTGTAGGTATTCCGGTTGAACAACATTATGGCTTGATGAGCGAAATCGCTCCTGGCTTTAAATTGCGTGTATTGCTGGCGCAAGCCCTGTTCTCAGACCCGGAAATTTTGCTCCTCGACGAACCGACCAACAACCTGGATATTGATACTATCCGCTGGTTGGAACAAGTGCTGAACGAACGTAGCAGCACCATGATTATTATTTCCCATGACCGTCACTTCCTGAACATGGTGTGTACCCACATGGCGGATCTGGATTATGGCGAACTGCGTGTTTATCCGGGTAACTATGACGAATACATGACGGCGGCGACGCAAGCTCGTGATCGTCTGTTGTCAGATAACGCCAAGAAAAAGGCCCAGATCTCTGAGCTGCAATCTTTCGTTAGCCGCTTTAGTGCCAACGCCTCTAAATCCAAACAGGCGACGTCTCGCGCCCGTCAGATTGATAAAATTCAGCTTGATGAAGTGAAAGCATCTAGCCGCCAGAACCCGTTTATCCGCTTTGATCAGGATAAAAAACTGTTCCGTAATGCGCTGGAAGTTGAACTGTTGACCAAAGGTTTTGATGACGGCCCGCTGTTTAAAAAACTGGATTTGCGCCTGGAAGTGGGTGAAAAAGTGGCTATCCTCGGGCCAAACGGTATCGGTAAATCGACTTTGCTGAAAACCTTGGTAGGGGATTATGAGCCGGATTCTGGCACCGTAAAATGGTCTGAAAACAGTAAGATTGGTTACTATGCACAGGATCATGCCAGCGATTTTGAAATCGATCTGACGGTATTTGACTGGATGAGTCAGTGGAAACAGGAAAAAGACGACGAGCAGGCTGTGCGCAGTGTGCTGGGCCGTTTACTGTTTAGCCAGGACGATATTAAGAAGAAAGTACAGGTCTTGTCTGGTGGTGAGAAAGGGCGGATGTTGTTTGGTAAGCTGATGATGCAGCGCCCTAACATCATGGTAATGGATGAGCCAACCAACCATTTGGATATGGAATCGATTGAAGCGCTGAACATGGCATTAGAAATGTACGAAGGCACGCTAATCTTCGTTTCCCATGACCGTGAGTTCGTCAGTTCTTTGGCGACCCGAGTGATTGAAATGACACCAGGCAAGCTGATCGACTTTACCGGTAACTACGAAGACTATCTGCGTAGCCAGGGTATTCAGTCCTGATTAGTTGATGGTGTGTTGATAAGAGAGCTGATGCATTGCATCAGCTTTTTTTTTGCGCTAAATAGGCGGCTAATCTTTGCCACAGACTTCACAGTGGGCATCTTTGGCTAGCTTCATGGTCCGAAACTCTGCCGTTGCGGCGTCATACATCAATATGCGCCCAGATATCACCTGACCATAATCAGCTAACAGCTTTATGGTTTCCATCGCTTGTAAATTACCAATAATCCCCACCAAGGGCGACATTACCCCGGCTTCAACACAGGTCAGTGCATTGTCACCGAATAACCGACTGAGGCAGCGATAGCAGGGTTGGTTTGGCTGATAAGTGAAAACACTAATTTGCCCCTCCATGCGAATTGCTGCACCTGAAACCAGTGGTTTACGTTGTGCATGACACAGTCGATTGAGTTGCTCGCGGCTGGTGACATTATCGGTACAATCCAACACCAACTGATGTTCAGCAATGGTTGCCGCGAGTTGTTGGTCATCTAACTGACCATCAATGGATTTCAGTGCCAAATGAGGGTTCATTTCAGACAGCGTCAGTGCCGCAGAGGCCACTTTTGACATTCCGATACGATTATCGCGATGCAAAACCTGCCGCTGCAGGTTGGAAAGCGAAACCGTATCAAAATCCAGCAGGGTAAGGTGGCCCACGCCTGCTGCTGCCAGATATTGTGCGGCTGCGCATCCTAGCCCCCCTAATCCAACGATTAACACCTTGGCAGCATTCAGTTTTTCCTGGCCGTCAAAATCAAAACCGCGCAGCACGATTTGCCGGTTATAACGCAGGGCTTGGGCATCGGTCAGTTCTGGCAGCATCTCAGCCTCTCCACCATGTACAATTTATTGCCCCAATAGCCCGTTAAACAGTTCGATTTCAACTGTTTCACCGACCGAGACAGAACCGCGTTCTCGTTCCAGCACAATAAAGCAGTTACCTTGGCTGAATGAACTGAATACGTGAGACCCCTGATGACCTGTGGTGCGTACTTCCAATTCACCGTTAGCATTGGTGGAGAAAATACCGCGTTGAAAATCTAAACGGCCGGGGGATTTCTTCAATTTTGTCGCCGCGACCGCGTTGAGGCGCAGTGGTGGACGCCACCCCGCATGGCCGGAGAGTTTAGCAATAAGGGGTTGTACCAACTGATAGAATGTTAGCGCCGCCGAGACCGGATTACCCGGTAAGCCGCAGAACCAGGCGTTATCCAATTTGCCGAAAGCAAACGGTTTGCCGGGTTTTATCGCCAACTTCCAGAAACCGATATCGCCTAACTCTTCCAGCATCTGTTTGGTGTAATCCGCTTCACCCACCGAGACACCACCACTGCTGATAACAAGGTCAGCGGCGGCATCGGCTTGTTCAAATGCTTTGCGCAATGCGAGTTGATCGTCACGGATCACGCCAAGGTCAACTATTTGGCAGCCTAACTGTTGCAGCATCAACCGTACCGCGAAGCGGTTAGTATCGTAAATCTGTCCTTCGCCTAAGGGCTGCCCGACTGGTTGCAATTCATCGCCGGTAGAGAAAATAGCCACTTTCAGTGTGCGAAACACGGCAATCTCTGCAATGCCTAATGAGGCGAGTAGCGGTAATTGCGCCGCGCCTAATTTTACCCCCGCGGGGAAAACGGCAGCACCCTGTTGGATATCTTCACCCGGCAAGCGGATATTTTGCCCAACCTGCACCTGGCTATTGAATATGACACCTTGTTCGCCAGCCACGGCCTGTTCTTGCATGATGACGGCATCGGCTCCCTCAGGAATTGTGGCACCGGTCATGATTCGCACGCAAGTATTGGCTGGCCACTCACCTTTAAACGGTGCACCGGCAAAAGCCTTGCCGGCCACCGGCAGCGGTAATGTGCTGCTAAGCTCATTACAACGCACGGCATATCCGTCCATGGCTGAATTGGCGAAGGGGGGCACAGCAATCGGTGATGTAATTGCACTGGCGGTGATACGTCCCGCCGCTTCGGTCAATGCGATGATTTCTGTTGCCTGCAATGGCGTAACCTGCGACAGCATTTTAGTCAGAGCTTGTTCGAGAGAGAGTAAATCCGAGGTATTACTGTGATCCATGCTGGACTCCGTGGTCAGTGTGCACCGTTAGCTAGAGATAATTATGGGTGCTGAGCTACCATCAAATAATGAAACCATTATGGCAGAGATTGTCAGGTGGGTGAATGGATGGCGGCGCAAAGAGACGATAGATTGATACTGCCTTGATCAGTGCTATTATTTTCATGGGTATAAACCTTCGGCAGGCAACACAGGGGTGTGACATGGAGTATCAATCGATTCTGGACTTTTGGTTTAACGAGATGGACCCGGCGTTGTGGTTCAAAAAGGATGAGGATTTTGATGCTCTGCTACGCAAGCGGTTTGGCCCGGTTTGGCAAGCGGCATCAAAGGGGGAATTGGCCCACTGGCGGTTTAAAATTGAAGGGCGTTTGGCGGAAATATTGATACTGGATCAATTCAGCAGAAACCTGTTCCGTGATTTACCTGCATCATTTTCTTGTGACGGGATGGCGCTGGTGCTAGCGCAGGAAGCAATCAGCAGTGGTCAGACGAAACAATTATCTGATATTCAACGCGGCTTTCTTTATCTTCCTTTTATGCATTCCGAATCGGCGCTTATTCATAAACAGGCATTAGAACTCTTTACCGAATTGGGTAATGACAATCAGCTTGATTATGAGTTACGCCATAAAGCGATTATTGATCGCTTTGGCCGTTACCCACACCGCAATCATATCCTCGGGCGAGTCTCAAGTGCAGAGGAACAGGCTTTTCTTTTACAGCCAGGATCTGCTTTCTAGACAGAAAAGGGCAGACGAATACAGGGTCAGCAAAATCGCTGTGCTGGCCACTTATCGTCACTTTGACTACGTACTGTTCCCGTTTTTTTCTGTCGTGCCGCTCACAAAAAAACCTTCACCAAACAGTCGACTTAACATATTTATGTAATTGACATCACAAAGGAAATTGAGGTTTTTCCTAAACTACTCTCTGCGCTATAACTCTCATTGAAACGATAATGTTACCAATATATAACAATCTAACAATATAAAAATGAGAGTTCAGTGTCTGTGATTTCTCGGTTCTGAGCTTATATGGCATGGACGTTTAACAATGTGGCAGACGCATCATTATGGTTGAAACAACTTCATTAGACACTACTGTGGTAGAAGGTCAGGGAACATCAGCACGTCTGACAGATAAAGCAGATACCCGGCAACGGATACGAGCCATTGTTGGGGCCTCTTCTGGGAATTTGGTTGAATGGTTTGATTTCTATATTTACTCTTTTTGCGCGCTCTATTTTGCCCCGCTTTTTTTCCCCAGTGATAATCCAACCACCCAATTAGTGCAGACTGCCGGTGTTTTTGCTGTTGGTTTTTTGATGCGGCCGATTGGCGGCTGGTTATTTGGTTATATTGCTGACAAACATGGCCGCAAGTTATCCATGTTGATTTCGGTCTATATGATGTGTGCCGGTTCGTTGATGATTGCTTGCCTGCCAACCTATGCGTCAATTGGTAGCCTGGCACCGGTCTTACTGTTAGTCGCCCGTTTATTCCAGGGGTTATCTGTTGGGGGCGAATATGGTACCAGTGCCACCTATATGAGTGAAGTCGCAGTGAAAGGGCACAAAGGGTTTTATGCTTCGTTCCAATATGTCACATTAATTGGCGGCCAATTGCTGGCATTATTGGTGCTGGTTCTATTACAGCAAACACTTTCATCAGAGGTATTGCACAGTTGGGGCTGGCGTATTCCTTTTGTTCTGGGCGCACTGTTGGCAGTGGTTGCTCTTTACTTACGCCGTTCACTGAATGAAACCTCGGATGAGAAGAACCGTAATAAGAAAGATGCGGGTAGTTTGAAAGGGCTATGGAAGAACCGTCGCGCATTTATTATGGTACTAGGCTTCACCGCGGGTGGCTCTCTTTCTTTTTATACCTACACCACTTATATGCAAAAGTATTTAGTCAATACCGCCGGAATGGATGTAAAAACCGCCAGTTTGGTAATGACGGCTGCATTATTTATTTTTATGCTAGTGCAGCCCTTATTTGGTGCATTATCCGATCGTATCAGCCGGCGTACATCTATGTTAACGTTTGGCCTATTATCAATGTTATTAACAGTACCTATTCTGCACGCCCTTAAAGGGGTAACCAGTCCATATATTGCGTTTATGCTGATTATTACCGCCCTGATTATTCTCAGTTTTTATACCTCTATTGGCGGATTACTAAAAGCAGAGATGTTCCCACCGGAAGTGAGGGCACTGGGTGTCGGCCTGTCTTATGCAGTTGCAAATGCCATGTTTGGTGGTAGTGCTGAATATGTGGCGCTGTCTCTTAAGTCTTTTGATATGGAAAACAGCTTCTTTTGGTACGTTTCGGCAATGTGCTTCGTCACCTTCCTGGTTTCATTGCGCCTGCACCGCAAAGGGCAAGAGGTTGAGTTATAGTGCGAAACCTACATTAATTGCTTTTACCTCCATATGATGAGTTAACTCTTTATTAAATAGAGTTAACTCATCACCAGCCAATAATTGGCTAGCAGGGATCTTCCCGATGAGATAGGCCGATAATGCTTTATATTCATGCGAGGTTAATTCCTCCAGTTTTCTAATATTTACGTCTCTAATATTAACGCTATCTATGTTTACGATGGGTATTATATCACGCATGTTGCGCTCCTATTTTTAAGTTAATTTTCCATCTCTCATGGTTATGATTCTATTACCATATGTGGCGGCTTCATCTGAGTGTGTAACCATTATTATGGTTGTTCCGGTCTGATTTATTCTGCTTAATTGTTCAAGTACATTTCGGGTGTTTTTACTGTCCAAATTACCGGTTGGTTCATCAGCTAACAATAATGCTGGATTGGATACCATGGCACGGGCAATGGCGACTCGTTGTTGCTGACCACCCGATAATTGCATTGGTTTATGATCTCTACGATTCTCGATAGCAAAAAGGTTTAAAATCCGATTAACGCGTTCAATACGTTCTTTTTTTGCAACATGGCGATACTTCAGTGGTAACTCAATATTATCGAATATTGATAAATGTGGAATAAGATTAAATGATTGAACAATATAGCCTATCAACTCACGCCTTAATATAATTCGTTGTGAGTAACTTAGGGATACGACATCCTTTCCTGTTAAGGTAAGTGAGCCACTATCAAGTGAGTCAAACATGCCTATAATGTTGAGCAGAGTCGATTTCCCCGATCCTGATGGACCCATAATTGATACGAATTCACCTTGTTCCACAGCGAGGTTCAGGTGATTAAATACCCGGGTTTTAATCGTTTTTGTTATGAAACACTTTTCTGCATTTTGTATGTTTAGCATATTATTTAAACTCAATTATATTATATTGGTTACTGTTTGAATATGAAGGGATGATAATACGTTGACCTGAATTTAGTCCTGCTGTTATTTCTGTTTTTTCTGCGTTGCGGCGCTTAATTTCTACTTTAGTTTTAATCGCATGATCATGTTTTTGTTGGTAGATATAGAGGTAGTTACCCCCATGTTTATCTGAAGTAATACTTTCATTGGGTACTAATAATATCTTCTCTTTCTCATCTTGCAATGAGATTTCTATTTCAATAGATTGGCCTCTTTTTAGCGGGACTTTGTTTAATTGAGTCGGTGTCAGCTTTGCCTTAAACTTGCCATTATCAATAACTGTGGAGACCGATTCAATAAGCAGTACAATATCCTGGCCATTTATTTTTGCAATAACACGAGTTTGTGGTTTTATCTTATCCAAGTAATATTCACTCAAAAAAACATTGAAATAATATGAATTGAAATTATCTACGACTGCTATTTTTTCACCAGGCTTTATTTGCTGGCCTAACTCAATGTCCAAAACAGATAAAGAGCCGTCAATAGGTGCAGTTATTACTAATTGATCGATGCCCGTTTCAATCATTCCCATCATTCGTTCAAGTAATAAAATAGAGTCATTAATATTATTTAATTGCTTAGGAAGTGATTTTTGGTTTTTGTTATTATGTTCTAGTAATATCTCACTCTTAGTTTTCCAATTTTTCAGTATATCTTTTTGGTTTTCTAACTCTGATTTTGCAATCATCGATTTTGTATCGAGGACTTGATGCCTGACAAGGTTTTTGCTAACAACCTCGATCTGGTGTTGAGCTTCTTGTAGGCTGAGTTTGGTATCTCGATTATCTTGTTCCAATCGCATTTTCATATTACGCAGATTATTTATTTGTTCGGCGATATCTGCCATTCTGGAGGTTGTTTCTAACATGAAATCATAATTGGATAAACGAACGATAACATCACCTTTGTTAACCGCTTCAAAAGCTTTTTTGGCAATTTCAATGACTTTCCCCCCACGTTCACTTGATATAATCGTGCTTTCCTTCGGTACCGTAATGGCACGTGTAATTAATACGTCCTGAAATTCCTCAGGCTTAACCGTAATGAAAATAGTGTTTTCCCGCGCAACTAATAACGTATTTTGGCTTGTGAATAAAGAGTAAATGTAAAAAAAACAGGCAATCAGTATAAGTGATACACCTATAATAATTAACGTTATGCGTAAGTTTGTATGTGCATTTTTTTCAATTTTTATATCCATGTATTTATTGTTTCTTTTTGGTATTTATGTTGTCATTATTAAAGATCAGCGTAATAGTCATAATGACAACTATGCTAATTATGAAAATAAAAAGTGTAGCAGTGGCATTGACGTATGAAAGATTATCCACAGCATGGTATTGAACCAACCATCGATGCAATAAAAAGAAACCCATCGAGAATGCTATTATAGCAGCAAAAATAATGGGGGCGATATTTTGCTGTATAAAGAAAACGATATGGGTATAAATAGAACCACCAATAGACTCCATTATTCTTAATGTCTTACCGATTTGTTTGGTTTCGGATATACTGATGATTACCGTGCTTATTAATAAAATTGAAAGTATGGCAACAAAATTAGCTGTTTTTTGCATAAGTCTATTCGTATTGAAATATGCTTGATGTAAATGTTCCACTGTTTGTATTTGCGTGGGGTTAACCCGATATCGCTCAAGTGTTTTTTTAACTTCCCCAAGATCCTGTATATATTGCAATTTTAATGCGCCATATCGTTGGGACTTGTTTTCAATAAATATCAATAGTGGTGTGGTGTTTTTATTGACATCTGCAAGATAAAAATCATTTATTATTCTAAGGATTCTTATTTTATGTTCAGAGTCATTATCATTAATGTAAAATATGCTATTCAATGTTTCATCATAGGAATGTTGCCCCATTAAAGTCATAAAGGATTGAGTTGCTACCGCATGGACAATATTATTATCATCACTCGGCATTAGCACATTATCATACCCTGCTAATACCTTAACTCCCCAGGTATCAAGGAAGTGTTTATTAGCATTAAGTGTATTTACTGTTACTAACTTATCTTTCTCTTGCTGATTAAGATGAAATATTGACGTGTTTGTCCTCGACATGTCAAAGGGTTGCCAGCTACTAAGTGCGATAGACTCTATATTTACAGTATTCTTCAATTCATTTTGTAAACTATTTATTGCTGCTTGATCAATTAACTCATCACTTAAAGTAAATGTCACTATATTGTCTTTTTCATAACCAAAATTATGATGCTGCATAAAATCATTCTGTGTCAATATTCCTGCCCATAAGTAAACTATTATGCCTGCGATTGTTATTTGTATGCACAGTGCTCCTTGATGGACGTAGCGTGATATTGGCTGTTGATTATAAATATTATAATGGCCAGATTGATTGGGAAAAACGGTAACATATAGATATGTTATATGAGAATTGCTGTATAAATTGAAATCAATGTAAAAAAGAAGGAGGCTAGTAATGTTTTAGTTTCTTGAATGAGAATTAACTCTTTAACGCCTGTAGATAGCTGTATTAAAACAATCAGAAAGAGGATTGCTAACAGGAGTACAAAAAAGGCTTGAAGCAGTGCGATGGAAAGTGCTTCAGTCAATAGTTGATAACGAGAGGCTCCGAGCGATTTCTTTATCTGGAAACTGTTTTTTTTATTGGTATTTATTACATTGTTAACATTAAAAAAGTTCATGGTGGTTGTTAGAAATATAAAAATACCGGCTGCATATAAGCTGTATAAATAGGATTTTGCAATAACTGTGCTGATCTCATCAGGTAACCCATTATCGTAATGGATATCGGTAATATTACGTGCAGATAATTGAATGAACTCTTCGGGGCTGAATGGTGCTCCAGGGAGTTGGGGGGCGTAACGGGTAACGAGTGTACCCAATTGTTCAGAATCGGGTTTTTCTCCTGCGTCCATTGTAATAAAGGCATAAGCGTGCATATCGTACCAATCATGCCTTTTATCATGATAGCCATCTATGAGTTCGGGAGAAAATGCAATCACGGCGTTGGTTTTAAAACGGCTATCCTTATGCAAACTAACCATATCTTTAATGACGAATTGGCCTTTGTTCCCTAAGGTGATAACGTGCCCGACCGGATTATCCAGATGAAGATATTGACGATTAAATTCTGGCGTAATAATAATTTCATTCTGGGTCAGATGAGGACGGTATTGAGAAGTATTTGGTTCATATAGATTAGGTTGATCATTACTCAGTTTATAGGGATTAATGACATTGAAGAAATTCGGACTAACGGTATAAATCTCTACTTTGCTGTGAGTTTGGTCATTCACTTGTAAGTCTGTAAATAGACGTAGTGCATAGATAACCTCTTTAATGTTCTTTGCATTCTGCAATGCTGGAATCAATGGAAAAGGTACTTGTGCTGATTTTACATCGTCACCGTTTGGCAAGTTAAACTGAGTTTCTATGCGATATATTTGTGCGTGGTCATTGTGGTAACTTTCAATACTTCTATCCGTTAAATAAAGCAGTAATACTAAAAATGATGAGAGCATACCTAAAGCCGTTATTATTATCGCTAATATACTTGCCATCGGGCTAAGCTTTACATCATTAATGAATTCACTTGTAAACATACAAGAATATCTCAATTTATTTATCCCCATGATTTCAAGACGTAAATGTGTTGGATGCGTTTATTTCTGCCTTCCTTCCTACATATTGAAACCTATAAGGTGTATTGAATTGCTTTCATTGTTACTGCTATGTGGAGCAAGGTTAGGCCATTAATGATTTATGGCCTAACCAATAATTTCTGAATGGTTCATGTTTTTCTATTCTTCAGCAAAGCTTCTTGACCAGTTCCATGCTGTTATTTTGCTTCGCAGGGTATTGTTTTTTATTTTTTCTATTTCATTGTCATTTATATAAAATGCATTACTCTTAAATGATTCTTCTAATGATTGCAACTTACCTTTTAGTGCTATTAAGTGGCTGTATTTTATTTCTTTATCATCTGATTGCTTTGAAATATTCATATAATACTCCATTTAAATAATTATCTTTGAATGTAATTAAGTACCAAAAAGATTCTTACTGTTTATTTGTAATTCTATTTTTGGAATTTATCAATATTTTTATTTATAGATATGTTTGTATGGAATGTGATTAGCTATCATGTTTTTTTAATTTTTCGATTGTTAATTAGCTATAACTGTAACGGGAATAACTATGCATTTCTACGTTAAAATAAAAAAGCCCCGTAGGGCTTAAAATAGTTATGATTGATAGTCACGTTAATTACATCGATTACGGATGTAAGAATTCCGCATGGAAGCGTAAGTGATCTTCAATAAATGTGGCTATGGTGAAATAGCTATGGTCATAACCCGGTTGAATACGAAGTGTCAGTGGCCAATCGCGCTGTCGCGCCAATTCAGCTAATTTTGCCGGTTGTAACTGGTCAGCCAGAAACTGATCACCATCACCTTGATCTACCAGCATCGGCAGTTGGGTGTGCGCATGTGTAAGTAAGTGGCAACTATCATATTGCAACCACTGACTCTCATCGGTACCCAAATACGCAGTCAAGGCTTTGCGCCCCCAAGGCACCTGACACGGATTGACTATCGGCGCAAAGGCCGAAGCTGATTGGTATTGCTGCGGGTTACGCAGTGCTAGCATCAATGCCCCGTGCCCCCCCATTGAATGGCCACAGATAGACTGACGGTCACTCACTCTGAAATGTTGGGCGATCAAAGCCGGTAACTCTTGGCTGATATAATCATACATCTGAAAATGTTTAGACCAAGGGGCTTGTGTTGCGTTGAGGTAGAACCCCGCGCCTTGTCCTAAATCATAACCTTCGTCATTCGGCACATCATCGCCACGTGGGCTGGTATCCGGCATAACCAGTACCAGACCCAACTCAGCGGCCACCCGCTGAGCACCGGCTTTCAATGTAAAGTTTTCATCATTACAGGTCAGACCCGACAGCCAGTAAAGCACCGGTGGCGGGTTGTCATCCCGTAAGGGGGGCAGATAGATGCTGAAGGTCATATTGCAATTCAGGCTGCTGGCGGTGTGGCGATAGCGTTGCTGCCACCCGCCAAACATCCGGTGCTCTTCGAGAAGTTCAAGTGACGTATTCATGCGTTGCCTGCCTCCTTGCCTTATTTGTTTTGTGAAGAATGATTAAAATGGATCACGGTACGGATAGATTTACCTTCATGCATCAAATCGAAGGCTTCGTTGATTTGATCTAGCCCCATGGTATGGGTAATAAAATCATTCAGAGCGAATTTACCGTCCAGATATTGCTGCACGATGCCCGGTAACTCGGAGCGTCCTTTAACGCCACCAAATGCTGAGCCACGCCATACGCGGCCTGTGACCAATTGGAATGGACGAGTCGAAATCTCTTCACCGGCACCAGCAACACCAATGATGACTGATTCGCCCCAGCCTTTATGACAGCACTCAAGCGCTGAGCGCATAACATTGACGTTACCAATACATTCAAAGGAGAAATCTACGCCGCCATCGGTCAGCTCGACGATCACATCCTGAATAGGTTTATCATAATCTTTCGGGTTAATCAGGTCTGTTGCGCCCAGTTTGCGGGCCAGCTCGAATTTACTGGTATTGAGATCAATACCAATGATGCGGCTAGCGCCAGCCATTTTCGCCCCAATCACTGCCGATAAACCAATGCCACCCAAGCCGAAGATGGCGACAGTGTCGCCCGGTTTGACTTTTGCTGTGTTCATCACAGCCCCCATGCCGGTGGTGACGCCACAACCGAGCAGACAAACTTCTTCTAATGGCGCTTCTTTATTGATTTTTGCCAGTGATATTTCCGGTACCACTGTCAGTTCAGAGAAGGTTGAAGTCCCCATGTAATGGAAGATCGGCTGGCCATTTTTAGAGAAACGGGTGGTGCCATCAGGCATCAAACCCTTGCCCTGAGTGCTACGGATCGCCTGACACAAATTGGTTTTACCGGAGCGGCAGAATTTACATTCACCGCATTCTGGTGTGTACAGCGGAATGACGTGATCACCCACAGCAACGCTGGTAACACCTTCGCCGATTGCTTCTACAATCCCACCACCTTCATGGCCGAGGATCACTGGGAATATCCCTTCGGGATCTTTGCCTGACAAGGTGTAGGCATCGGTGTGGCATACGCCACTGGCGACAATCCGTACCAGCACTTCGCCTTTCTGCGGTGGCATCAAATCAACTTCTTCAACCGATAGCGGCTGGTTTGGCCCCCATGCGACTGCGGCGCGAGTTTTAATCATCTGCATGGTGTTGCTCCTATAGCTTCTGTGTGGTGACTGTTATATAAATTAATTGTTTATGTGTCTAATATGTTGCATCTGGCTGTCTGGACGTAAGTCAACATGGTTTGTATAAATTATGGCCGATAAGCGGCAAGCCGTCAGATAAGTCACTGAATTTCAATCTGCTCGATAATCAGTTCTTTTAAGGTGCGGACATTGGGGCTAAAGGCATCTTTACGCCAGATAAGCCAAGTTGCGGTATCGGCAATATCAGCCGGTAAGGCATGAACTTGTACCCGTTCATGGCCCGGCAGTAGCGCCAATACGGAATGGGGTATCAATGCCAGCCCGGCACCACTGGCAACACAGGCCAGCATGGCATGGTAAGACTGGATTTCCATAATATGGCCCGGTAAGACACCGGCCTGACGGAACCAACTCTCCAGGCGCAAGCGGTAAGAGCAGCTGGGGCGAAAGGCAAACAGTGTCTCATCCACCGCATCGCGGGCTTGCATAATCGGAGGGTGGTCCAAACAAGAAATGATCACCAATTGTTCGTCGAAAGAGCGACAACCGTGCAGTTCATCATGTTGAACTGGCCCATCAACGAGTGCTGCCGCCAGTGTTCCGGCCCGTACCTGTTCAATGATTTCACCCGATGTCCCGGTGATCAGCGATAAGGACACCTGTGGGTAGCGCTGATGATAGGCCGCCAGCAAATTAGGCAGACGGGTGGCAGCAGTGCTTTCCATCGAGCCTAACGGGAAATTACCCGCCGGTTCGCCAGCATGCGTAATGCGCATTGCCTCTTCGCTTAGCGCCAGGATCCGGTTGGCATAGCAGAGGAAGTTATGTCCCATCGGGGAGAGCCGCAGGCGCTGTTTTTCACGGATAAACAGGTCGGCACCCAGCTCAACTTCAAGTTGGCGCAGGCGGGTCGTCAAATTTGACGGGACGCGGTGCATCTGCTCCGCTGCCCGGGCAACGGAACCGGTTTCTGCTACACAGCAAAACATGCGTAGCTGGGTCAGGTCCATAGGTGTTCTCTTTTTGTGATGAACTTAGTTAGTATTATTCATTTTTTGTGATTCTAATGCTCAGGCATGATATTGGCAACTTTCTTTTAACCGTCTGGCAGGAATTATCTGTCAGCAAACAATGGGCAGGGCAGATGGCATTAAGAATTGCATTAAGTGGTTTTCTCGCGTTAGTGGTGGCGATGGGAATTGGCCGTTTTGCTTTTACGCCGCAAGTACCGCTAATGATCGCAGAGCATCAGTTCACCCTAACCGGTGCCGGGCTGGTGGCAGCCTTTAATTATCTGGGATACCTGTTTGGCGCTTTTGATGCTATGCGTGCCAGCCGCCATGTGGAGCGCCGTTTATGGCTCGGATTGTGGGGAGCGGTAACGCTTACGCTGCTATCCGCAGTAGTTGATGGGCCGTGGTGGCATGGCGTGGTACGTTTTGCCATTGGCTGGGCCAGTGGTTGGTCGATGGTACTTATCGCCGCCTGGACCAATGAACGTCTGGCCCACTTTGGCCGTCCGGCACTCAGTGCCGCAGTATTTGCCGGACCAGGCGCGGGCATATTCATCAGCGGTATGTTGGCAGTGGTTATTCATAGCTATGGCTTATCGGCCGCAGAAGCCTGGCTGGTCTATGGTGTATTGGCGTTAGTTATTATTGCCATGATCAGTATTAATCTGCCGCGAAGTGGGGAACTACATCGCCCGCATATTACTGCGGTTCCGCTGACCTTAACGCCAGCACTCAAGCGCCTGGTGTGGAGCTACAGTCTGGCGGGATTCGGTTATATTCTGCCCGCAACATTTTTATCGCAAATGGCAGCAGCGCGCTTCCCAGAGAGCCTGTTTGCCCAGTTTGTCTGGCCGGTGTTTGGTGGCGCGGCGGTGATAGGGATCACTATCGGTATTTTGACCCGCCATTGCCTGAGTTCGCAAACCCGCTTGGCATTAACACTCTGGGTACAGGCATTGGGGGTATTGTGTGCGGAGCTAGTGCCGGGAGTTAGTGGGTTGGCATTAGGGGCATTACTGACCGGTGGCGGTTTCCTGAGTGTGGTGCAACTTTCATTGCAGCATGGCCGGGAGCTGGCACCGCAACACACCCGCTATATGGCTGGTTTACTGACCACCGGTTATGCTATCGGACAACTGGTTGGCCCAATATTATCCGCTATCTCAACAACCTTGACTCACCGGTTAGAGCCTGCGCTGTACGTGGCAGTGGTGGCACTGTTCATTGCTGGAGGGTTGGTTATCAAAACGCCACGTCGCGCTCAGGAAACAGTTACCGGTTGATTTACGCTACAGTGGATGCACCAAATGCAACTATTTCATCATGATGTAAATAACGATTCGATATGAATAACAATCACTGGATAATCATTTTGCTCTCAACTAAAGTGGGGAGCAAAATCCGAACGTGATCTACATCATGTTTATACTGTTCGGATGTGTACGCCTGCTGGAGAAAAGAATGTCATCGCTAAGTAAAGAAGCTGAGTTGGTTCATGAGGCATTGCTGGCCCGTGGTCTTGAAACCCCGCTGCGCAAACAAGAGTTAGATGCCCAAACGCGTAAAACCAAGATTCAAGCGCATATGACTGAAGTCATGCAATTGCTGAATCTTGATTTGTCTGACGATAGTCTGGCGGATACGCCAAGACGTATTGCCAAAATGTATGTTGATGAGATTTTCTCTGGACTGGATTACGAAAATTTCCCCAAAATCACCCTGATTCAGAATAAAATGAAGGTCGATGAAATGGTCACGGTACGAGATATCACCCTGACCAGTACCTGCGAACATCATTTCGTCACTATTGATGGTAAAGCCACTGTCGCTTATATTCCCAAAGACAGTGTGATTGGTTTATCTAAAATCAACCGTATCGTGCAGTTCTTTGCTCAGCGCCCGCAAGTGCAAGAGCGGCTGACACAGCAAATCCTGTTGGCACTACAGACACTGTTAGGCACTAATAATGTCGCAGTTTCTATCGATGCGGTGCATTATTGCGTTAAAGCGCGCGGTATTCGTGATGCTACCAGTGCGACCACCACGACATCATTAGGCGGGTTATTCAAATCTAGCCAGAATACGCGCCAGGAATTCCTGCGTGCTGTTCGTCATAATAGCTAACGTCACAACGGCTAATTAGCCTTTTCCAGAGAGGGTACCAGTGGGTGCCCGTACACAGGATGTCGGGTATGCGTCAACGCATCGCAACGTTAGACAGTGCGCGAGGGCTGGCCATCCTTGGCATTCTGCTGCTTAATATCAGCGCCTTCGGTCTGTCAAAGGCTGCTTATCTTAATCCGGCCTATCTGGGCCTTCCTTCGCTATCCGATGCCTGGACTTGGGCCATTCTCGATATTGTGGCACAGGCCAAGTTCTTATCTATTTTCGCCATTCTGTTTGGTGCGGGCCTTGAGCTATTACTTAAACGCGGCAAGAGCTGGATTCGGGCGCGACTTTCCTTATTGCTATTACTGGGATTAATTCACGGTATCTTTTTCTGGGATGGAGACATTCTATTTGCTTATGGTTTGATCGGTCTGGTGTGTTGGCGAATGATTCGTGATGCCAAAGATGCCGCCAGTTTGTTGCGTACCGGTGCGGTGCTTTATTTAGTGGGTGTCGCGGTATTGCTGTTACTGGGGTTTATCACTAATGGCGAACCGGGGCGATTTTGGCAGCCGGGGCCTGCGGATCTGCAATATGAGCAATTTTGGAAGTTGCAGGGGGGCATGGAAGCCTGGAAGAATCGGTTAGATCTGTTGTCATCCAATTTGATTGCTATCGGCGCCCAATATGGCTGGGAGCTGGCTGGCTCGATGTTATTTGGTGCTGGGTTAATGCGTTCTGGCTGGCTACGCGGTGATTTTAGCTTGCGCCACTACCGTTTGCTTGCGGCATGTTTGATACCGCTTTCATTAGTTATCCAAATACCGGGGGTGGCACTGCAATGGGCAGTGGGCTGGGATTACCGTTGGAGCGGTTTTTTGTTGCAAGTTCCCCGTGAGTTAGGGGCTCCATTACAGGCTGTGGGCTATCTGGCTCTGCTGTATGGCTTCGGTCCCACAATATCCGGTTGGCGTGTCAATCATTGGTTGGCACAGGTAGGGCGCATGGCTCTGAGTAATTATTTACTGCAAACATTGATATGTACGTTGATTTTCTATCACTTCGGCTTATATCAACAGCTTGACCGCCTACAACTCCTCGCGATTGTTCCACTGGTCTGGCTGTGTAATATCCTATTCTCCCTGCTATGGCTGCATTACTTTGCCCAAGGGCCACTCGAGTGGTTATGGCGAAAATTGACCGCCTATGCTTGCGGTCAATCGTTACAACCACGCAACACTAAGCCCTGAATGCGTCTGTAAAGTAAAAATGATCGAGCGGGTTGCAAATTTGTATGTAAACGTTTTCTTTCTTGTGACGCATTTCACGTGGCAAATTCAACAAACTGGGTAGGATAAGCCACCTGCCATGCCCAGTTCACATCAACACGCGCATGGTTACTTATTCACAGGATAAGGTCATGGCTGCTCTGCATTCATCTGGAAATAGTATCACCATTCGTGATGTGGCCTCGCGGGCTGGCGTTTCGCTGGCTACGGTATCCCGTGTCCTCAATAACAGCGCTGCTATTCGGCCAGAAACGCGCGCCGCAGTGCTGAAAGCGGTGTCAGAACTGGGCTACCGCCCAAATGCTAATGCACAAAAACTGGCAACACAAAGTAGCGATACTGTCGGTGTGGTGGTGATGGATGTCTCTGATCCCTTTTTTGGTGCCTTGGTGAAAGCGGTAGACACCGTAGCCCAACGACATCAAAAATATCTGTTGATTGGTAATAGCTACCACCAGGCCGATAAAGAGCGTCATGCCATTGAAGTGCTACTGCGTCAACGCTGTAATTCATTGGTTGTTCACGCTAAGGCATTGAGTGACGGTGAGTTAATCGCTTTTTTAGACCAGGTTCCAGGTATGGTTCTGATTAATAGGATTATTCCTGGGTTTGAGCACCGTTGTGTAGGATTAGACAATGTTAGCGGTGCGCAAATGGCATGCCGTTTACTGCTTAAACAAGGGCACCAACGTATCGGTTTTCTCGGTTCCAACCACCCCATTGATGATGTTATCCAGCGTCAAACGGGTTACCTAAATGCGCTTGAGACCGCCGGTATCACTGCTCCTGACAGTTGGCGAGCATTTGGTACTCCTGATCTGGTTGGGGGGGAGCGTGCCATGATTGACTTGCTGGGGCGCAATTTACAGCTCAGTGCGGTGTTTGCCTATAACGACTCAATGGCTGCTGGTGCGCTGGCGGTGTTGAAAGAAAACGGTATCAGTGTCCCTGAGCAGTTTTCGCTGGTGGGCTTTGATGATATCCCTATAGCCCGCTATACCAGCCCCAAATTGACCACAGTGCGTTATCCTATTGTTTCTATGGCAACTTTAGCCACCGAGCTGGCACTTGAAGGGGCCAGTCATCCGCCAGACCCGCACGCGGCTTATTGTTTTAAACCCACATTGGTACCGCGTCATTCTGTCGCAATTTGTGGGGTCGCTCACTAGTTACGTATTTATTCTTGTGTAACCGTTTTCAATCTGTGAGAAAATTCACAGATTCTTAACAACGGCCCGTCTATGCTCTAGTTGTTTTCTACCTGAATGTATCAATATGTCATCGGTTACCGGATAAAAAAACACACGGTAGCGGGTTTTAGAATAGTAATTTACAAACACGCGTTCCGCAGATGTTGAGTTTGTAAGTGGCATGGTTTTTGACGACTCAGGCGGCTTTCTCGGAGTGGAGTGCGCTCAAGGACGATAGATATTCAGTGTCAGCAGCTTTGAACGATGGGTCTTTCTCACGTTAAGGCGACGGTGTTATCACCCTGTACTACCCTACATAAACCCGGAGATACAAATGAATAAGAAGGTTTTCACATTAGCGACCCTGGTTGCCAGCATGATGTTTGGCGCGGCTGCTCAAGCTGATACCCGTATTGGTGTCACTATTTATAAATATGATGACAACTTTATGTCCGTGGTCCGTAAAGCTATCGAGAAAGATGCTAAAGCATCTCCTGACGTTACCTTACTGATGAATGACTCCCAAAATGACCAGTCCAAGCAAAACGATCAGATTGACGTATTGCTGGCTAAAGGTGTGAAAGGGCTAGCCATTAACCTGGTCGACCCAGCAGCAGCACCGGTTGTTATTGATAAAGCACGCGGCAACGATGTGCCGATCGTGTTCTATAACAAAGAACCTTCACGTAAGGCATTGGATAGTTACGATAAAGCTTACTATGTAGGGACTGACTCTAAAGAGTCTGGTGTTATTCAGGGTGAGCTGATTGCGAAACACTGGAAAGCCAACCCAGCATGGGATCTGAATAAAGATGGCAAAATCCAATTTGTGCTGTTGAAAGGCGAACCGGGTCACCCAGACGCTGAAGCACGTACAACTTATGTCATTAAAACGTTGAATGAAAAAGGTCTGCCGACTCAACAATTGCAGTTAGATACTGCAATGTGGGATACCGCGCAAGCTAAAGATAAAATGGATGCCTGGTTATCTGGCCCTAACGCCAACAAGATCGAAGTGGTTATTGCTAACAACGATGCGATGGCGATGGGTGCAGTAGAAGCCTTGAAAGCCCATAACAAAACCAGTATTCCAGTATTTGGTGTTGATGCCTTGCCAGAAGCGTTAGCGCTGGTGAAATCAGGCCAAATGGCCGGTACCGTATTGAACGATGCCAACAATCAAGCTAAAGCAACTTTCGATTTAGTTAAAAATCTGGCTGCCGGTAAACCTGCTGCTGAAGGGACTAACTGGAAAATCGAAAACAAAATCGTACGTATTCCGTATGTAGGTGTTGATAAAGATAACCTGGCTGAATTTACTAAATAACAGCCTGTCGTGATAGGTGGTGCCCAAAGCCGTGTCAGTGCTAAGGGTAAAGCAGTAATTATTAACCTTCTGGCCCCGATATTGGGTAACCAGCACCGGGGCCGAAGGTTTTTTTGCATTGATCCTTATTTTGAATATGCACTTATCGGCGAATAAGGTATTTATTTCGCAGGTGAGTGGCAATTCTTAGCCAGGTATAACTATGGCCGATATTAATACAGCACAACCCCGTGAGTGGTTGCTGGAAATGAGTAATATCAATAAATCATTTCCGGGTGTAAAGGCGTTAGATAACGTAAATCTTAAAGTGCGGCCAAGTTCGATCCATGCATTAATGGGAGAAAATGGTGCAGGTAAGTCAACGCTATTAAAATGTCTGTTTGGTATCTATAAAAAAGACTCCGGGAGTATTCTCTTTCAGGGGCAAGAAATAGAATTTAAAAGCTCTAAAGAAGCATTAGAGCACGGTGTCTCTATGGTTCATCAGGAATTAAACCTGGTGTTACAACGTACAGTGATGGACAACATGTGGCTGGGTCGTTACCCAACCAAAGGTTTTTTTGTCGATCAAGATAAAATGTACAAAGATACCAAAGCTATCTTTGATGAATTGGATATTGATATTGATCCCCGCGATAAAGTCGCAACATTATCAGTATCTCAAATGCAAATGATCGAGATTGCCAAAGCATTCTCTTATAACGCCAAAATCGTCATTATGGATGAACCGACCTCTTCATTAACTGAGAAAGAGGTTAATCATCTATTTACGATTATTCGTAAATTGAAAGAGCGTGGCTGCGGCATTGTTTATATCTCTCACAAGATGGAAGAAATATTCCAACTGTGTGATGAAATCACTATTTTGCGTGATGGTCAGTGGATTACTACCCAGCCGCTGGAAGGGCTGACCATGGATCAGATAATCTCAATGATGGTGGGGCGCTCACTGAGTCAGCGTTTCCCTGATCGCCTGAACACGCCGGGTGAAGTCATTCTGGAAGTGAAAAATCTGACCTCGCTGCGCCAACCCTCGATCCGTGATGTCTCCTTTGATTTGCATAAAGGCGAGATTTTGGGGATTGCTGGCTTGGTTGGGGCCAAGCGCACCGATATTGTTGAAACCTTATTTGGTATCCGCGAAAAAGTGGCCGGGACCATTAAGTTACATGGCAAAAGTATTAATAACCATAGTGCCAATGAAGCCATTAATCATGGGTTTGCACTGGTAACTGAAGAGCGCCGCTCAACCGGGATTTACGCTTATCTCGATGTGGGTTTTAATTCCCTGATCTCTAATATCCGTAACTATAAAAATAAATTTGGGCTGCTGGATAATACGCGCATGAAGAGCGATACCCAATGGGTTATCGATGCGATGCGTGTAAAAACGCCCGGTCACCGTACCAGTATTGGCTCTTTATCCGGTGGTAACCAGCAGAAAGTAATTATTGGCCGTTGGCTACTGACTCAACCAGAAATATTAATGTTGGATGAGCCGACTCGAGGTATTGATGTCGGTGCTAAGTTTGAAATCTATCAGTTAATGACTGAATTAGCGAAGAAAGACAAAGGGATTATTATTATCTCCTCTGAAATGCCTGAGCTACTAGGGATCACTGACAGAATTTTAGTAATGAGTAATGGTCAGGTTGCGGGAATTGTTGATACTAAGCAAACCACGCAAAATGAAATATTACGTCTTGCATCCTTGCATCTCTAATCTAGTCGAAGGTTCTTATTATGAATGCGTTAAATAAGAAAAGTATGCTCACTTACCTTAAAGAGAGCGGGATTTATGTGGTGTTGTTCGTATTACTGGCAATTATTATTGTTAAGGACCCGACGTTTTTAAGTCTGATGAACTTAAGTAACATTCTAACCCAATCATCGGTGCGTATTATTATCGCACTGGGTGTGGCAGGGCTGATTGTTACCCAAGGGACCGACCTGTCAGCCGGGCGTCAGGTAGGTTTGGCGGCGGTAGTTGCGGCGACCATGTTGCAAGCAATGGATAACGTTAATAAAGTTTTCCCTGATTTACACACAGTGCCGATTCCGATTGTTATTTTAACCGTCTGTCTGATTGGTGCGATTATTGGTTTGGTCAACGGTATTATCATTGCTTACCTGAATGTGACTCCATTTATTACCACATTAGGTACGATGATTATCGTCTACGGGATTAACTCCCTGTATTACGATTTCGTTGGCGCATCACCGATTGCAGGTTTTGATCCGGCATTCTCAACCTTTGCTCAAGGGTTCTTACGATTTGGTGATTTCAAACTGTCTTATATTACCTTCTATGCTTTGATTGCTATCGGCTTTGTCTGGGTGCTGTGGAATAAAACTCGTTTTGGTAAGAATATTTTTGCCATCGGCGGTAACCCGGAAGCGGCAAAAGTTTCTGGTGTGAATGTGCCACTAAACTTGATCATGATCTATGCCTTGTCCGGTGTGTTCTATGCTTTCGGCGGTATGTTGGAAGCAGGCCGTATCGGTAGTGCGACTAACAACCTTGGCTTTATGTACGAGTTGGATGCGATTGCCGCCTGTGTGGTGGGCGGTGTGTCCTTTAGTGGTGGTGTTGGTACCGTTATCGGCGTAGTGACAGGGGTAATTATCTTTACCGTTATTAACTACGGATTAACTTATATCGGTGTGAACCCTTATTGGCAGTATATTATTAAAGGTGCGATCATTATCTTTGCCGTCGCATTAGACTCACTGAAATACGCTAAGAAGAAATAATCGGTTATTGTGAATTAACGTAACAGCCAGTCAGGGGTAAACCCGACTGGCTGTTCTGTTATGGGTGTCACTTTTATTCATGTCATTTCGTCAAATTTGTCGATATCAATGGCGCTATTGACTCAATGAGCTGGATTGCGCAGATAAATAATCCAATAGGTCAGGCCAACCAATAACCCACCACCAATAATATTGCCGATAGTCACCGGGATTAGATTATCGATAATAAAGTTATTTAGGGTCAGCGCAGAAAATTGATCCGGGGTAGCATTAATTGATAGCCAGAACCCCGGTGATGCATAATCGCGGATGACAATAGCTAATGGGATCAAAAACATATTGGCAATGCTGTGTTCAAAACCGCTGGCGACAAACATGCCGATAGGCAGTAACATCACCACAATTTTATCCGTCAAAGTATGGCCGGAATAGCTCATCCATACTGCCAGACAGACCATTAGATTAGCCAGAATCCCCAAACACACCGCTTCTACAAACGTATGATGCAATTTGTGTTCGGCAGTTTGCAACACATTCAAGCCCCATAAACCATTTGCCGCCGTATGCTGACCGGCAAACCAAATCAATGCCACAAAGAACAGTGCACCAATAAGATTACCGAAATAGACATTCACCCAATTACAGATTAATTGCCGCCAACTGATTTTGCCACTGGCTTTAGCCACCACAATGAGTACTGTGGATGTGAATAAATCAGCCCCACAGATAATCACTAAAATCAGACCAAGAGAGAAACACAGGCCGCCTACCAACTTTGCCAACCCAAATGCCACCACGCCAGCAGTGCCGGTTGTTGCTGTAATGTAGAAGACAAAAGCGATAGAGATGAATACACCGGCAGTCATGGCTAAATAAAAGGTGGAGGCCGGATTCTTAGTGGCCTTATATATACCGACTTGCTCTGCCAGTTTTGCCATATCAATCGGAAGCCGCAGATCAAAGGGATTTTCAATGCTCATTGATAACTCCTTACTTATTATTTTATCGGTGTAGGGGAATGAAAACTAAATATTAATAAATTATTTTCCTGACCTAAATGTAATGCATTTTTCATACCAGGCATTCATTGAGCGGTTTTTACTGTTGCATTTTGTATTTTTCCTAAAATTGCTTTTTTTCGAATCAGATATTAATACGTATCTTTTATTTCGATATGTATTTATTTATATAGCGCCAGTTGTGATTTGATACTCCATATGTGGTGAGTATCACATGTAACTTAATGTTTTTATTTATCTTACGATGAAAATGAGACGTAATTTCAACTGATTGGTAAGATGGATAAATTGCGGAGAAATAGTTTGTTAACCCAGATCAAGCTTATCGGCTGTTGATATATATTTGTTCAGTTTAATACCTTAAAGTAGTGATCATTTTTCTGGGCTTAATAACGACGTTTATGGATAGAGCAAAAAAACTACCCCGTCCCACATTGGCTCAAGTTTGGCAAGATACACTGTTCACGGTATCAAAAAAGTTATTATTGCTACGGGATATAACCGATTTAGTGAATGAACTCAGAAAGCTCTCTTTTTCTGTGGTGCGTTTTCAGCGGGTCAATTTATTATTGCTTAACCCTCTTTATAACCAAAATACCCTTTATACCCATGACGATGCGACCAACAGGGTGCAGGGATCGCAAAATATCTTGTTTGCCGAAGGCCCCGGTGGCTTAGCCTGGCAGCAGCAGACGCCTTTGCAGACTGACCATCGCCGTATGCAAAGGGAGTTTTCTGCTGTTTGTGATTTGATTCCCTATCAGGAATTGCACTCTGGCTGCCATTTTCCCTTGGGCCATGACAATCATTGGTCAGGCTGTATTGAATTTATTAAAACTGATGACAGTGAGTTTGATGAACAAGCAGTTACTTTTCTGGGGTTACTGGCAGATGTAGTGGCAATTGCCGTTGATAATATTGCTGAGATTAATCGGGCATTTTCTGAGCGTGAAAAACTGCGCTTTGAGCGCGACCATTATCGGATTTTAGTGGATGTGACCAATACGGTTATTTCTAAGCTGGAATTGGATGTATTAGCGGCAGAGGTTTCAAAAGAGATACATCGATTTTTTAATATTGATTACATTAGCTTAGCGCTGTGCGGTACCCATAAGGATAAAAATAAGTTAAATGTATTCTCTACCCGCTACCAGAGTGGTAAGGCCGTACAGTATCAGCAGGCATGGGGGGATATTACCGGCACTTTGGCTGGGCAGGTTTTACAGAGCAAAGCGTTATTGTTGGTTAATTTGGCTGATATCTCTCTTTTAGCACCGGATGATAAGCAACTGGCAAATATGCTGGATGAAGGGTTACAAGTTGTTTGCCTGTTGCCGCTTTTTTTCGGTCACAAAATGTTAGGTGTTTTGAAACTGGCACAATGTCAGAGTGATATTTTCACTGATAGCAATGTAAAACTGTTGCGCCAAATTGCAGCGCGTATTGCCATTGCGGTTGATAACGCGCTGGCCTACAACGAAATTACCCGCCTAAAAGATTCGTTGGTAAATGAAAATCTCTATCTAACGGACCAGATTATTCATAATGAAGAGTTTGGCGAGATAATAGGTAATAGTGCAGGGATTAAAGCAGTACTGGAACAAGTTGAGATGGTGGCTTCCAGTGATTGTACCGTATTGATCCTGGGGGAAACCGGCACCGGCAAAGAGCTGATTGCCCGGGCTATTCATAATTTGAGTACCCGCAAGAATAAACGCATGGTGAAAATGAACTGTGCAGCCATTCCATCGGGTTTGATGGAAAGTGATCTGTTCGGTCATGAGAAGGGGGCTTATACCGGTGCATCATCACAGCGTATTGGCCGGTTTGAAATGGCTGACGGCGGTACACTATTTCTTGATGAAGTGGGCGATATTCCTCTGGAACTACAGCCTAAATTATTACGTGTATTGCAAGAGCGGGAAATAGAACGCCTTGGCGGCAGTAAAATTATTCCGGTGGATGTTCGCCTAATTGCTGCGACCAATCGTGATTTAAAATTGATGATGGTGAATCGCGAATATCGCAGTGACCTCTATTATCGGCTTAATGTTTTTCCGATTGTGATCCCTCCGCTGCGTGAGCGGCCGGAAGATATTCCGTTGCTGGTAAAATTCTTTACTCAAAAAATAGCCAAACGGATGAATCGCACTATCGACACAATTCCTGGTGAAACATTACGTTTGCTCAGCCGTTTACCGTGGCCGGGCAATATTCGTGAATTGGAAAATGTTATTGAGCGGGCGGTCATCCTTAGCCGTGGCACTACGCTGAATTTGCAGTTACAAGAGCTGGAATATCATTTGTCGCCGCTAGAGGTTACTAAACCCGTGGCAGAGAGGGTTGTGCATAAAACCTTATTACCCGAAAGTGAAGAGCCTGAATCTTCAGAGTCTGAGCGCGCGCGAATTGTTCGGGTATTACGTGAAACCAATGGCGTGGTTGCAGGCCCCAAAGGGGCCGCCATTAAGTTAGGGCTAAAACGCACCACCTTGTTATCACGGATGCAGCGGTTAGGAATATCAGTAAAAAGTATCGAAGATGAAGATGGGATGGATTAACTCATTTATTTGCTTCGAATAAAACTAATATCTATTTACCGAATACCGTGTTGAACCAAGCAGTGCCAAACCCTTCTACCTGAACGCGGCGTCGCGAGCAAAGCCAGTCTGGGCGCGCTCAGCGCACAGCCACCGGAGTGTACATATAAGTACATGACGGTGGCGAGCACTGCGTAAACCCAGAATGGCAAAGCGCAGTAGCCGTTAACCGATCACCCCACTTCGGCTTCTCTACGTAACCGCGCCTTCAACTGACTGTATTCCTGTTGCACATAGTTTTCTGCCCACGTTTGATCTGGGATGGCTTCCAGCTTCACCGCGCAATATTTATATTCCGGTGTTTTGGAAATCGGATCCAGATGGTCCAGCGTCAGCTCATTACAGGCACCAATCCACCACTGGTAGGTCATATATACCGCACCGATATTAATGCGTTCACTGACTGAGACCCGCGTGATAACTTTACCGCGACGCGATTCTACCCACACCAGTTGTTGATCCTGCAAGCGCATTTTATCCGCATCCTGCGGGCTGATTTGCACATAACCTGGTTCATCGGCCAGTGTTTGCAGTGCGGAACAGTTGCCAGTCATCGAACGGCAGGAGTAGTGGCCGACTTCACGCACGGTACACAACACCAGCGGATATTGCTCATCCACCAGTTCCATTGGCGCACGCCATTCACTGGCAAATAACAATCCTTTGCCGCCAGGGCGGTCAAACTTATTACCGGCATACAACCAGGGGGTTCCGGGACTGTCTTCAGTGGTACATGGCCATGGGATATAGCCCAAACCTGCCATTTTCTCGTAGGTTGCGCCATAGTACAGCGGGCACAACTCACGCAGTTCATCCCAAATCTCTTTGGTATTGTTATATTTCATCGGATAGCCGAGTGCGGTCGCCATCAGACTAATAATTTCCCAATCTGGTTTTACATCACCTTGTGGCTCAACCGCTTTTTCAAACCGCTGGAAACCACGGTCTGCTGCAGAATAGACCCCTTCATGTTCGCCCCACGAGGTGGCGGGGAAGATAACATCCGCCTCGGCTGCGGTTTTAGTCATAAAGATATCTTGCACAATCAGCAGTTCTAATTCGCTGAAGGCTTCACGCATCATGGACAAATCCGGTTCGGTCTGGAGTGGATCTTCGCCCATCACGTAGTTGGCTTTAATTTTCCCCTCTTTCACTTTATGTGGAACATCGGTCAGCGAGTAACCGACTTTATCGGACAGGGATGGTACCCCCCAGGCTTTGGCAAATTTTTCCAGTGTGGCGGGATCGGTCACAGATTGATAACCCGGATACATATTTGGCAATGCGCCCATATCGCAGGCACCCTGCACGTTGTTTTGCCCGCGTACCGGACCAACACCGACATTCGGGCGCCCCAGATTACCGGTTAACAGTGCCAGTCCTGACAACCCTTTCACGACATCTACGCCCTGGCCCCACTGAGTGACACCCATCCCCCACAAGATGGTGGCTGAAGGGGCGGCGGCATAGATACGCATGGCTTCACGAATTGATTTCGCCGGCAGGCCAGTAATGCTTTCGACATATTCCGGGGTGTATTTGGCGACGATTTCACGGTACTCGTCGAAGCCCTCGGTATAGCGGGAGACATAATCTTTATCGTACAGCTCTTCAGTGATCAACACATTGGCAAAGGCATTTACCAGTGCCATATTGGAGCCGTTTTTCAGGGGTAACCAGAGATCTGCAATACGCGCCGTTTCGATATGGCGTGGATCGCAGACAATCACTTTCGCGCCTTTTTCTTTGGCTTTCAGAATACGGCGGGCCACGATCGGATGGGAGTCAGCGGCGTTGTAGCCAAACACTAAAATACATTTGGTATCTTCAATCTCACAGATTGAATTACTCATCGCGCCATTACCCAATGTCACTTGCAGCCCGGCGACCGACGGGCCGTGGCAAACACGGGCGCAGCAGTCAATATTGTTGCTGCCGGTAACCGCACGGGCAAATTTCTGCATCACATAGTTGGTTTCATTGCCTGGGCCACGGGATGAACCGGTATGCATAATGGCTTCCGGGCCATATTTTTCTTTGATTGCCCGCAGTTTACTGCTAGCAAACTCAATCGCTTCATCCCAGGATACCGCCTCCAGCTTGCCGCCTTTTTGGCGACGGATCATCGGCTGTTTAAGGCGCGGAGTTAGCAATTTGGTGTCATTGAGAAAGTCCCAACCATAGTAGCCTTTCAGACACAACTCACCCTGATTGGTGACGCCATTTGCGCCTTCAGCGCCAACCACTTTGCCATTCTCAACCAGCAAATTGATTTTGCAGCCGGAGCCACAGTACGGGCAGACCGTTAATGCTTTTTTCATAATAATTACCCTTCGTTCTTGGAGCCGCAGCCTTATTGACTAAAAGCTCATTTCGTTGGCTTCATCTAAAGCAGCACGCATCTGTTTTTTGCGCAGCATGGCCTGCATGGTGTCGCGGCCAATCATGTGCAGCGCCTGCGTTGGGCAAACGGAGATACACGCCGGGCCGGAGGCTTGCCCTTCGCACAAGTCACATTTCTGTGCTTCGGCTTTCAGGCAGAATCCTTGTGAGAGGCCGTTAAACATCACTTCGACCTGTTTGGTCACAACGCTCATCGCACCATACGGGCAGGCAACGACACAGGTTTTGCAGCCAATGCATTTTTCCTGCAACACTTGAATACTGTCCGCTGCCCGAACAATTGCGCCGTTCGGGCAAACATTGGCACAAGGGGCATCTTCACAGTGCCGACACATAATGGCGGTACTGACATTTAGCCCTTTAACCACCTTCAGCCGAGGCGCGAAATTGGCTTTAGTTAGCGTGTCCAGCTTGCCACCGTTGTGTGCCAGCACGCAGGCCACCTCACAGGTGCGGCAGCCAATACACTTTTTGGGGTCTGCGATTATGAACCGGTTCATTGTGTTCTCTCCTTCCCCTTCATCTTTCAAGTTGCAGATGTGTTGGCTGCACTTGCTTACCCGAATCACTTACTTGAGTAAGCTCATCGGGACTCACTCGCTTGCCGCCTTCCTGCACCTTGAAATCTATTGGGGATAAATATCTTCATCTTTCAAGTTGCAGATGTGTTGGCTGCACTTGCTTACCCGAATCACTTACTTGAGTAAGCTCATCGGGACTCACTCGCTTGCCGCCTTCCTGCACCTTGAAATCTATTGGGGATAAATATCTTCATCTTTCAAGTTGTAGGTGTGTTGGCTGCACTTGCTTACCCGAATCACTTACTTGAGTAAGCTCATCGGGACTCACTCGCTTACCGCCTTCCTGCACCTTGAAATCTATTGGGGATAAATTGATAGATCTGGCAGATTCACGTTTAGAACAGCTAATCTGGCTCATTACCTTACATACTGCATGGTTTATGCCAACTTGAAGTGGTCAGGTAAAAGTGAATAAATGTGATTGTTTTATAAAGGATTAGTGGATATTGATGCGGGAGGGAAGGTTAACGGGAAATTGTCGGCAGGCATGACGTCGGCAAATTTGACGACGCCATGCCGTCATTTAGCTATAAATGCGCGAAACCGCCGTCACCTTGCCAGTGTGGCAGTTGTTGATACACCGTTTCTACCGCCTGTTTTACTGGCTCGGTCATTGGGAAGTAAAACGCTACTAAGGTGGGTTGAATCCCTACAAAAATGACTTCACTAATATCTTCCTTTAACTGATCAATTAGAAAGTTGAGCGGTAAATTATGGGTGCTCATGATAAACATTTCGGCAATTCGCTCAGGGTCAATGATGCGAATCTCACCCGGCGGCAGCTCCATATCGGCAGCATCGACAATAACTAATCGCGTCGGTTGCAATGCGCGAATACGATGCACCACATTTTCCGGTGCCGAACCACCGTCAATCACCTGCCAGTCAATCAGTGGTTGTTGTGTCATGCGTTCAGCCAGTAGTGGGCCTGCGCCGTCATCGCCCATCATGCTGTTGCCAACGGTTAACACTAGATTGAGGGCGGTGGTGTGAGTGGCGGGGAGATGTGGCATGTTCATGGGCGGCGTTTCACCATTAAATAGATGGCAGGTTCCTGCTCGATATCGTACAGGGTTTGCAGCAGTTGTTGGCTCCATGGCTGGTGGAGTGAGGCGGAGTTTTCAGCCAGTGGTGCGAAGGCTTTTGCCAATAACTGGGTATGGGTACTGTCGATGGTGATTTCACCAAACTTCAGTAAACCGGCCATCTTGCGGTGAGCCTCGCCGGCGGGCAACTGACCAAACCATTGTTCATATTCTGCCAGCGGGCATTCCATGATGGCTTTTAAGCAATCAATCACCCCCACATGGTGGCCGATAGCCAGTGAGTAATACATCACTTGTTGTGCTTGCTCGGGCATATCGTCATCACTGTCGAGGAATTTCTGATTCAGTGCATAGAAAATAACCTTAGCGGACATCAGCTTTGCCTCCCGCCAATTGTATCAGGGCAATGTGTTGCAGGTTGGCGAATATCTCGCTCAGACGCGGATCATCTTGTTGGCGCAGGTAGTTCTGGCAGCGCTGTTCAAATTCCGGTAATGGCTGATTGACCAGCAGCGACAAGAAACTGTCGGTGATTTCCCGCCCCTGGCGATAGCCGGCCATACGGCGCGCTTCACGCTCCAACAGCACTCGCAGATTGAGCGGTGCATCGGGGTGAATCAGCGCGACGCGTTCATCGGCACTCTCCTGATGCTCTTCGCCTTTCAGTTTTTGCTCCAGCAGACCCAATGCCACGGCAAAACCATAGATGGTTGCGGCTGGGGTCGGCGGGCAACCGGGAATGTACACATCAATCGGTACGATGGTATCGCTGCCACCCCAGACACAGTACAGGTCATGGAAGATGCCACCACCACAACCACACGCGCCGTAAGAGACGCAGATTTTTGGGTCCGGTGCCGATTCATAAGCGCGCAGTGCCGGTGTGCGCATGGCGCGAGTAACCGCACCGGTAAACAGCAAAATATCCGCGTGGCGGGGGGAGGCGACTACTTTGATACCAAAGCGCTCGGTGTCGAACAGTGGGGTGATTGAGGAGAAAATCTCAATCTCACAGCCGTTGCAGCCACCACAATCCACCCGATAGACATAGGCGGAGCGCTTGATATCTTTCAATAATTTACTTTTTAACTGGGCAACCGAGGGATCAAGTGCGATCGGCTGGCTAACATGGTGCCCCCAGCCCGGTTTTAATGAATGTGGTTGGCTCATAGCTTGCCCCTCCCTTCGCTATGCTGATCCAGCATGACGTTGTTATTAATAACGATATTCTGTTTGCGCTTACACTCAGGGCAAGTTTCAAAATGTGGCCGCTGCTGCTCGACATCCTCGGCCGCCATCCCGGAATGAATCAGCAGTGCCATGACATAATCCACTTCTTTTTTCGGTGCAAAGGGTTGCTGGCATTGCTGGCAATGGGCAAGGGTAAAACTGGCGCGCTGATACAAATCCGCTTTGTTGAAGACGGCCAGTTCAAACTCTTGTGATAACACAATGGCGCGGGTCGGGCAGACCTCCTCACAGCGGCCACAAAAAATGCAACGCCCGAGAAATAACTGCCACTGACGAGTGCCGCTAGCAAGATCGGTTTCCATGGTTAGCGCATTGGCAGGGCAGGCCATGGTACAAGCACCACAGGCGATGCATTGCTCGGCATCATATTGCGGTTTGCCGCGAAAACCGTGGCTGACCTCAAGCGGCTTAAACGGGTATTTCACCGTGGTGTCGCCCACTTTCAGGATGGTTTTAAACAGTTTGAACATTCTTCATCCCTCTATTTGAGCGGCGAATGGGTGCGCTCAATGCCATAACGCTCGATCTCTTTGTACGGCACAGTGACGGATTTTTGCTTGCGCACATCCACCAGAGTGACCCGGTCAGTACAGGAGTAGCAGGGATCGAGGCTGCCGATAATCAGGGGCGCATCGGAGACGGTATTGCCGCGCAACATATAACGCAGCACCGGCCAATTGGCGTAAGTTGCCGCACGGCAACGCCAGCGGAATAGCTTCTGGTTGTCGCCGGTCATGCTCCAATGCACATCTTCGCCACGTGGTGCTTCCGAGAACCCGAGGGCGAACTTGTAAGGTTGGTAATTGACTTTTTCTTCCAGCAGCGGCCCGCCAGGCATATGGTTCAGGCCATATTCAATCATCACCAGCGAGTCAAAGAACTCGCGCACCCGCACCAGCAGGCGGGAGTGGACATCGCAGCCATCAAGGGTAAACAACTCTTTGGGCACATTGGCATAGTTGGCGTAGCTGTGGTCATGGCGCATATCACGCGCATAGCCACTGGCGCGGATCATTGGGCCGACCGGACTGAAATCGCGGGCGATTTTGCGATCCAGCAGGCCCACCCCCACGGTACGTTGTTCGATATTGGCGGTGCTCATCAACATATCCACTAACTGGCCGATATCGGCACGCATCTCCGAGACCAATTGCAGCGTTTTGATGCGATCCGCTTTCAGGATATCGCGGCGGACGCCACCAATCAGATTCAGACCATAGGTTTTACGTGCGCCAGTGAGCATCTCAGCAATCGTCATCGCTTTTTCACGCACGCGGAAGAACTGCATAAAACCGGTATCGAAACCAACAAAGTGACAAGACAAACCGATATTAAGCAGATGGCTGTGCAGCCGCTCTACTTCAAGCAAAATGGTGCGGATCATCTGCGCCCGTGGCGGCACGATAATGCCCAAAGCATTTTCAATGGAAGAGGTGTAGGCCACGCTGTGGGTGAAGCCACAGATGCCGCAGATGCGATCTGACAGGAAGGTGACGTCGTTGTAACCCATGCGAGTTTCGGCCAGTTTCTCCATGCCACGATGGACATAAAATAGGCGGTAATCGGCATCAATAATATCTTCGCCGTCGACAAACAGCCGGAAGTGACCCGGTTCGTCAGAGGTAATATGCATTGGGCCAATAGGCACCACCCGGCTACTGCTGCCTGCTTCGTTTTCAAACTGATAGGTTTCTGTATCGCTGGTGGGCATGGGGCGCTGGCGATAGTCCATGGTGTCTTTACGCAACGGATAGAGGTCATCTGGCCAATCATCGGGCAGCACTAAACGGCGCTCATCAGGCAGACCAACCGGTTGCAGACCATACATATCGCGTACTTCACGCTCGCCCCAGACGGCGGCAGGTACCCGAGGTGTGACTGACGGGAACTCCGGTCGTTCGGGGCTGATAAGTGCTTTGACAATCACCCAGCACTTATCGCCATACTGCTTACCGGTCTCTTCGCCATATTGTTCACGACCTTCCATCGACAGCACATAGTAAATGGCAAAATAGCCATTCAGGCTGCGTTCATCATTACCAAACAGCACCGACAACCAGCCACCTTGTTGATAATAAAGGTGCTCTACCACATCGGGCAGGCTATTTAGTTTGATGGTAATGGTCAGTTGATCAGGGGTTTGCCACTCTTCATCTAAAATCGCCGCAGGAAATTGTTCACGCAGGCGGGCTACATAGGCTGCACCCAGCTTTTCACCGCTGTGTGGATGGCTTGACACCGGCTGACCTGAACCCGGAATAGCTGAAATAGGGGTTTCGCGAGTCACGTTACATCTCCTGACGATTCGGGGTTAGTTGCACCGCACTATGGCTCTGTGCAACGGATGGAATGGGCTGAGTTACGGGTTGCGGTGGAGAGAGGTGCTGCCACGGCAGCATAAATTGTTGCTGGGTTGGCTCACTGCCATCGTTATTGAGAACAATCTGGGCCGCATCGGTCAATAAACGGGTCACTGGAGCCGGAATATGCACGCCAAGCAACAGCATCAACAACAACAGTATCGCCATCGGCGCGGTGGTCAGAATACCCAGTTCGCCTTTGCTGACCGCTGCCGGTGGTGTTCCCAACACGGTGTTGGCTATCATGCGTACCAATCCGGCCAGTACCAGTGTTAGTAGCAAGAGCAGGGCGATAACCAGCCAAATATGGCCGGCGCCAATCGCGGCAGCCACCACCATAAACTCACTGATAAATACGTTAAACGGCGGCATCCCGGCCAGCGCTAATGCGCCACCAGCCAGTAACACCGCAGTCAGCGGTGCGACGCGGATAATGCCTTTAATCGCGCCCATATCCCGCGTGCCGTATTTCAATAACACATTGCCGGAACCACAGAACAGCAAGGTCTTAGCCAGGCTGTGATTCAAGGTGTGGAACAGTGCTGCCAGCACACCTAGCGGGCCGCCAATGCCCAGCGCAACCGCAATTAACCCCATATTCTCGACGCTGGAATAGGCCAGTAAACGCTTCATATCGCGCTGAGCCAGAATAAAGAAGGCGGATACCGCAACCGACATCATGCCGAACACCAACAGCAGCATTTGTGGGAAATGTGGCCCGATGGCGGCGCTGATAATGATGTAGTAACGGATGATAACCAGCAGGGCGCAGTTAAGCAGTACGGCGGATAACAGGGCGCTGGTGGGGCTAGGAGCTTCACTGTGGGCATCCGGTAGCCACGAATGCATTGGGAACAGCCCGGTTTTGGTACCGAAGCCAATCAGGATAAAGACAAACGCCAGATGCATCAGGCTGGGGTCCAACTCTTTAGCGTGTTCAGAAACCACGGTCCAGAAGATAGCACTGCCCGGATCTGCCAGCACATTCGCGGCATTGGCATATACCAGCACTGTGCCGTACAACCCGAATGCCACACCGACGGTACAGATAATAATGTACTTCCACGCCGCCTCCAGTGAGGAGCGCTGCCCGTATAATCCCACCAAAAAGGCTGAGCTGAGGGTAGTGGCTTCAATACCAACCCACATCAGGATCAGGTTATTACTGGTGACCACCAACAGCATGGTGAACAGGAACAGATGGAAGAAACCGTAGTAGTTGCACAGCGTGCCAACTGTGATTTCGCCATTATTCACTTCATGGCGCATATAGCCAAGGGAATAGAGACCGGTGATAAAGCCGATAATGCCCAGAATAGCGAGGAACAGCGCGCTGAGACTATCGATATGCAGCCAATTATGCGCCGCCAGAATCTCCCCGCCCAGCGCAACCCGACACACTACCGTCAGCGCCACCACTAGCAACACAGTGATGCCGGTAAAATGCACCCAAGTGGTTGCCATCCGTGCGGCACTGCCTAACGCCCGGCAAGCGAACGCGAGCAATGAGGCTATTAGAGGTATCGCCAGCAGCAACAACAGCAGGTCAGTATTACTCATTTCATTACCCCTTTAGCGCCGTCAGTTGTTTAACATCCAGCGTGTGCAGCGTGCGGTAAATCTTGCGCGCCATGAGCGTCATCACAATCACCGCGAAGATGGCATCGGTGGCAACGCCAATCTCGACCAATTCCGGTGCGCGGAAGGCCAGCAGCGCCAGCATCAGATGAGCCCCGTTCTCCATCAGGCAATAGCCAAAGATATTTTTCAGAATATTGCGTTGGGTGACGATACACAGCAGGCCAATCAGGAAATGCCCCAATGAGACGGCCAGCGCCGGTTTCAGTGCGCTGACCATGGGCAGTTGCACCGGTTCAACCACGAAGTAGCTCAGCAAGATAATGATGGCGGCGATAAAAATCAGGCTGGCGGTACCAATGATGCCGCCATTGGCTTTGGGATCGTCCATTTGGCGAAAAGCGCGATACATAATCCACGGCACCAGCACCACTTTGGTGACAAAGGCACTCAGCGACCACAGGTACAGCTCGTGGGCACCCAAGGTTTCAGCCAGTACCAGAAAAATCAGCACCAGTACCAGTGACTGCAAGGCATAAAGCAGCGCCGAAGTGGCGGGTTTCTTGGCGATGATTACCAGTAGTGAGGTAATGATCAGCAGCCCTGCGAGGTTATTTACGACCAAATTATTGACAAGAAGTGTTCCGGTCATTTTCTACTCCCTTATCCGAGCCAGGCGACAGCAATAAAGCTTGAGCACACCGACATAATCACCAGAATCACCAATACCCCCTGCATCGCCAGTGGCAGCGGTTTGGCGCAGGTGACCTCTGGTGATGGTTTACCGGGTACGGTTTGCCCGAACCAGTAGAGGAACCAGCCAAAGCTCGCTACCGATTCAAGTAGTGCCAGCACCAGCAGAGGTATCAGTAGCCAATGTTCGTGAGAGAGCGAGAAGCCAGCGGCAAAAATAGGGAATTTGCTGAAGAAGCCATTAAAAGGTGGCACCCCAGTGATTGCCAGTGCAGCGACACAGAACCCCACGCCCAGTAGTGGCATTTTGCCCATGATGCCTTTGAGTTTGGGTAACATACGAGTACCGCAGCTATAGCTCAGCGCACCTGCCACTAAAAAGAACAGACTCTTGGCAAACGCATGGTTAAAGATGTAGGCAATGCCGCCATCAAAGGCCATTTTTGAGCCATAGATAGCCAACGACAGAGCGAAGAAGATGTAAGACAACTGGGTGATGGTGGAGTAGGCCAGCAGCCGCTTCATATCTTTTTGTGGCAGATACATAAAGAAGCCATAGATCAGCGTAATCACTGCCATCACCATGCCCACGGTGCCAATTATTTGGGGTACATCGCCAGCGGAATAAATAGCGCGGGCAAAGATATAAACCCCCACTTTGACCATCGAGGCGGCGTGCAGGTATGAACTGACCGGCGTCGGGGCTTCCATCGCATCCGGTAACCAGATATGCAGTGGCAACTGGGCGGATTTCCCCCAAGCGGCAAACAGGATGCCGCCGAACACTATGATTTTGGTGCTGTTGTCTAATTGCGCCAGTGCCGTTAGGGCAAAGGTGCCGGTATTAACCAGTAACACCGCGGCCGCCAGATACAGGCCGATAGCCGCAACATGGGTTACCAGCAGCGCTTTGAGTGCCGAGCGCAGTGACTTCTGACTCTGGTAGTAACCAATTAATCCCCACGAACAACCGCCGGTGATTTCAAAGAAGAACAACTGACCCAGCAGAGTGGATGACAATACCAACCCGGCCATTGCACCGATAAATACCAGCAACAGGGCGTAGTAGCGGTTAGTGCCTTCGTGCGGGTGCTCGCGATTACCCAGGGTCAGATAACCGGTAGAATAGATACTGACCAGCAGCCCAAGAAAGACGACGGCGAAAGCAATCAAGGTACTGATGCGGTCGATAGTCAGGCCAAACAGCGCCATATCGCCGTAGTGAATTAGATCAACCGTGACATCAATCTTCCCGCCACTTAAGTAGATATAGGCCAGCAACAGGGTTCCGAGAGTTGCCAGTAGTGAAAAGAAAGTACAGGACCATTTTGCCCATTGCTGTGGCAAGCAGGCCGTGAGGATGGCACCGGCAAATGGGACCAGAATGGTCGCAAGGGCGATGTTCATTAGGGCGATATTCATAAGAGCCATGTTCTCCATGATGGGTTTATTAGCTCCTTAAAGACCTGTGAGATAGAAAACCAGGGACAAGGCAGCAACACCAAACCCCAGCCAGGTAACACGGGAGGTCAACAGGAAGCGCCCACGGGCGATACTGTTTTCCACGATGGAGGCCAGTACAAACACCACCACCAGCTTGATAATGCAGGCCAGTAGCGCCCACAACAGGCCAAATCCAGTGAGTACTGCCAGCTTGCCGAACGGGATAAACACGGCGAGGAACAGTTGTGCCACCACCACTTGTTTCAGGCTGATGCCCCATTTGACCAGACCCAGCGCGGCACCTGAGTATTCGGTTAGCGGCCCTTCTTGTAACTCTTGCTCAGCTTCGGCGACATCAAACGGGATTTTGCCCATCTCGATAAACACGGCGAAACCACAGGCCAGTAACGCCAGCGCGGTTGCGGTCGGCGATTGCCAGTGGCCGGTCGAGAGTGCAGTACTGATGGTGCCGATATTGGTCGAACCGGCGATTAACCCCACTACCAGTAGCGACAGAATCAGTGTCGGTTCCACCAGCACACCAAGGGTTAACTCACGGCTGGCACCGATACCGGCAAAGATGCTGCCGCTATCCAGACCGGCCAGTGAGAAGAAGAAGCGGAACAGCGCGAACAGATAAAGCAGGGCTATCAGGTCTCCTGCCACGCCAAATGGCGATGCTAGCGTGAAAATGGGCAGCGCCATCGCAATCAGCAACATGCTGCCTAATAACACATAAGGCATCAGACGGAAGATAATGCCTGCATTCGCCGGTGCTACATCCTGACGTTTTAACAGTTTGGCTAAATCACGATAGTCTTGTAGCACGCCCGGCCCGCGGCGTGAGTGCATGCGGGCTTTTACCATGCGCGAAATACCCGACATCAATGGTGCCAGCGCCAGCATGAAAAGCGCCTGCCCAATGGCGAAGGCAATCATAGAGACCGCAGGCATATCAGTAGTTGGCATTGCTCGTCTCCTTAAATAGCCGCGATTATCAGCAGGGTAACCAGTGCGGCGACCACATACAGACAGTAGAGGCGGAAATCACCCTGTTGTAGCCATTGAATACGCTGGCTGAGCCATTGGATCAGGCGAATAAGCGGGGCCACAATTTTGTCGTCCCATAGCGGCTCTACCCGCCCGGCACCACTGATCGAGTGCTCAAGAGCACGTTGCATCATCGGTGCGGGGGAGAGGGTTTTACGCATTCGATAGAGTGGGGCAAACATCATCCGCAAGGGTTGAGTAAAACCACCGGCGGAGACGGTCATTGCTTGTTCGTAGGCATAACCACAGGCCCATGGGTCACCGCCATGGCGAAATGCCAGACGGCTGCCTTTGTAGAGACTGGCTATCAGTAAAATCACCAGTGGCAGGATTAATAAGCCGAAGAAGATGTAGAGGGTAGACAGCATCGCTTGAGAACTGTGTTGTGGGAACAACAGCGGCCCTTGTGCAACCTGTAAAGTCTGTGCCGCAGGGGCCGCTATCAGGCTACTGGCAATGCGGGCAATCACCGGTGCTACCTCGGTGGCACCAATCCCCAATGCCAGGCACAGTAGGGCCAGCAACAGCATGGCTGCCGTCATTGGCCACGGCACTTCCCGCGCCTGTGCGGCTTTTTCCGTGCGCGGTAGGCCGCAGAAGCTAATGCCGTAGACTTTAACGAAGCACATGGCCGCCAGCGCGCCGGTAATTGCCAGCATGACGATGGCAATCGGTCCGGCCAGACGAATAATAAATCCACCATCTTTGGTCATAGTAAATAACGATTGATAGGTGAACCATTCACTGACAAAACCATTGAAGGGCGGCAGCGCTGAAATTGCCATACATCCCACCAGAAACGCCAGTGCGGTATACGGCATCATCCTTGCCAGCCCACCCATCTTTTCCATATCTTTGGTGTGCACCCGGTAGATAACGGCGCCAGCGCCAAGGAACAATAACCCTTTGAATACTGCATGGTTAAGCAGATGGTAGAGTGCACCCAGTAGGCCAAGGGCGGCCAATATAGGCTGGTGGCCCGCGATACCTATCATGCCAACCCCAACGCCCATCAGAATAATGCCGATGTTTTCAACTGTGTGATAAGCCAGCAGCCGTTTGATATCGTGTTCGGCTAATGCATACAGCACTCCCAGTACCGACGACACTGCACCAAAGGCCAGCACCACCACTCCCCACCATATTTGGCTGGCACCGAGTAAATCGATACCAACCTTGATGATGCCGAAGATACCAATTTTTACCATCACGCCGGACATCAAGGCCGAGGCATGAGATGGGGCTGCGGGATGGGCGCGTGGGAGCCAGCCATGTAATGGCAGCATCCCAGCTTTGGCACCAAAACCGAAGAAAGCCAGCAGGAAGATAACGGAAGCCATCACCGGCTCTGGATGCACCTGCCGGAAGGCGGAAAATTCCAGGCTGCCGCTCTGGCGGTACAATAAGAAGAAGGCAATCATGATTAACACGGAACCGGCGTGGGCAATCAGAAAGTAGAGTAGGCCGGCGCTGATAGCATCGTCGTCTTGATCGGAAATTACCAAGAAGTAGGAAGCCAATGACATCATTTCAAAGAAAATAATAAAGTAGAAGGCGTTATCCACCACCACCAGTGCCACCATCGAGGCGATGAACAGGTTCATAAATACCCCCATTCCCCATGCCCCACGCCCTTTGTATTCCTGCACATAAGCCAGTGAATACAGCGAAGTGACCACCACTAGCAGTGAGATGACCATCAGCATAAAGGCCGCCAATGGATCAAGGCGCAGACTGAAGGCCGCGAAGGGGAAGGGTCCGGCGGTGATAAAGGTAATGATATCGCCCCCCAGTAAGGTTGGCGCGGCGGCAAACAAGCCAGCAACCCCACCCAGCAATGAAGCCAGCCCAGCGGCATAAATCGCCAGCGTTTCCCGGCGAGCCAAAAGTAGCGAAAGTAGCGCACCAGCCAGATAGAGCAGTAAGGAGAGCCACAGTAGCTCCAGAGAGTTCATCATCTTTTCTGCTCCTCGTGAGAGAGGGTGGGCGAGCTGTCCCCGGTGATAAAGGGCAGGTCGTTGGCAAACCCACGGGCCGCAGCGAGCCGTTTAGCCTGATTGGCTTGCTCGATGCTGTGTTCATCCACCAACATCAGTGCGTTAGTGGGGCAGACCCGTACACATTCCGGTCCCTGTGGTTGGAAGCTACATAAGTCACACTTCACCGCAATGGCACGAACACCGGCGGTCCAGGCCAGGAACGGGTTCATATTGGCCGGGCTGAATGGCACATCAGACAGCTCGGTCATCGGAATATATTCAGGAAAGCTCTCCGGCACGGCTAATGGCTTACTGCCAGCGGGCGTAATTGCGCCAAACGGGCAGGCGATACCACAGAGCTTGCAGCCGATGCAGGTGGTTTCATCCAACTCAACGGCGTTATTGGTCAACGTGATGGCATTGACCGGACAAACTCGCGCGCACCATGCATCCTCGCAGTGGCGACAGAGAATCGGTGCTGTGACCGTGGCATTTCGCATCACGGTCAATCTGGGGTGCTCTTGTAAACCCTTGGCTTTATGCACCTGGCTGCAAGCAGCCATGCAGGTATTGCATCCAATACAAAGCCTCGACTCCGCAATGACAAAGCGGTTCATAGCCATACCCTCCGGGACAAAAATCTGGTGACAGTCAGGCTGATAGCAATCATTTCTAAGCTGCAAAGCATATTCTGTGCCAGCACGCCTGCTGCTGCTGTAAAAGAGCGGTGAAGGCACGCCTGCTGTGCATTGGGGCGGGGGGAGTAAATAGCGGAGATTTAAACGGCAGTGAAAATGGCGTAATTACGGTGGTTAAGTGTCGACATTAGTGACGAAACCGCCGCTCATCAATGACACTTCGACAGTGATTGCTCACCTTAATCATCTGGTCGCGGCCACATCTAAATAATAGTGTTATTTATTAGTTGTTTAGATGATTTTTCGAACAAGTGAAAATCAGCGCGTGGCTGGCATCTTCTTTGCATCGCTATTGTCAGGGATACGCCACAGGAGCAGCACGGTCATGCATGAAATAACCTTGTGCCAACATGCTATTGCCATGATGGAACAGCAGGCTCGCTTACATGGCGCGCAGCGAATTACGGGGGTGTGGTTAGAAACCGGCGCATTTTCCTGCGTCGAACCGCAGGCGTTAGAGTTCTGTTTTGAGTTGGTATGCCGAGGCACGCTGGCGGAAGGTTGTGTGCTGCATCTTAGCCAGCAGCCGTCACAGGTGTGGTGCTTTGATTGCCAGCAGCAGGTTAATTTGCTGAGTAGCAAAGTGATACGTTGCCCATTGTGTGCCGGGAGCCATTTACGCATCGGCGCATCTGATGATGGCGTCATACTTAAGCGACTGGAGGTGGAATGAGTTTACTTTTTTTAACTGAAATTGGGCGATTGAATAACGCAGAGGCTAGGCTATGTGTATAGGCATCCCCGGTCAAATTGTCGCACTGGATGAAACTCAGCCCGGTACTGCCTGGGTGGATGTGTGCGGTGTGCGGCGTTCGGTGAATATTATGCTGGTGGCTGCCGACTCGCAGGCCAGTCTGGCATTAATCGGCCATTGGGTGTTGGTGCATGTCGGGTTTGCCATGAGCAGGCTGGATGAAGAGGAAGCACTGGAAACCTTGCAGTTGTTACAGCAGATGGGGGAGGTTGAGAGTGATGTAGGGGCATTCTTGGGGCAAAGGGGTTAACCGGACGGGTGTATTATTAAAAACAGGATCGGATTAGATTTCGGTTGTTAGTGCCTCATAGCTCACTTGACCTTTGATAAACCCAATCCAATAGCAAAAGCTAATTCAAAATCATGGTGCTGGTGCAGGATTTTTCTGCTTTTCTTCTGCCAGCCGGTGTTCCAGTTCAACCAATTGTTCCGGTGAGACGGCCGGATAACCTTGTGCGTCATCGGGGATCACATGTATCGCAGGGATAGGGATTAATGGCCCAAGAAAACGTGGTTCGCGTTTCAGAATATAGAGATCCGACAATGCGCCGAGACGGGCAAAAATCTCACGCACTCGCACATTGAGCATATCTTTGGGGGACGGGACGGCAAAACACTGCGCCTGAATCCCCATATGGAGGGCGATAAACAGTGCCCGTTCGCAGTGGAAGCGCTGGGTAATGATAATAAAATCGTTGGTGTCGAATACCTTACGGGTGCGCACGATGGAGTCCAATGTACGGAAGCCCGCGTAATCCAGCACGATATCAGCGGGGGCGACACCGGCGGCGATCAGGTCGCGGCGCATGGTCATCGGCTCATTATAACTTTGCAGCGCATTATCGCCGCTAAGCAGTAAATAACTGACTTTGCCACTGTTATAGGCGTTTATCGCCCCTTGGATCCGATATTGATAAAACTGATTAATACCACCAGTGCGATAATATTTAGCTGTACCCAAGACCACACCGACCTGCCGGTGGGGCAAGTCTTGTAGCTCATCATAGATAAAGGGGGCTGTTTTCCAGCTAATCCAGCGATCGAGCGCAATAGCAGTCACCATCAGCAACCCTACGATGGTAATCAAGCTAATAATCAGGCGTTTCCACATTCTCAGGCCTTTGATGCATTCAATCTACTGGTCATATTTGCAAGGCTACTTTACCTGCGCATGCGGCGCAAGCCTTATACCCTTCGTCCTTGAAGCTACAGCGTTGTTGGCTGCGCGTGCTAACCCAAATCACTGACATGAGTCAGCTCATCGGGATTATTTCACTGGCCGTCTAGCTGTAACTCCAATGCCTTTGGGTATTATCTTCGACCTTGAAGCTACAGGGGAATTCGTTATTCGGCCCATACCGAAGTACAGGCCGAATAATAACTAGAACGATGTGCGCTTATAAGTGCGGTACTGCGGCTGCCAATAGTTATGCTCAATGGCTTTTGCCAGCGCTTCTTCTGAGGTAACAATGGCGACACCTTGCAACTGCGCCGCTTTGCCCACCTGCATTGCAATGCTTTTTGACACAGCCTGAATATCGTCGATACGCGGCAGCAATGCCCCTTCACCGTTCGATGCTAGTGGTGAACAGTCAGCCAATGCACGACTGGCTGCCATCAACATACCGTCGGTCACCCGCCGGGCGCCCGATGCCAGCACACCCAAACCAATCCCTGGGAAGATATAAGAGTTATTGCATTGTGCAATCGGATACAGCTTCTCCTTATAACTAACCGGTGAGAATGGGCTGCCCGTGGCAACCAGTGCGGCACCATCGGTCCAGTTAATAATGTCCTCTGGCCGTGCTTCAACCCGTGATGTCGGGTTAGACAATGGCATTACAATCGGCCGTGGACAGTGCTGGTGCATCTCGCGGATCAGCTCTTCAGTAAACAACCCCGGCTGGCCTGAGACACCAATCAGCACGGTCGGTTTAGCATTGCGCACCACATCCAGCAGTGAAATTGAGTCACTGGCCAGATTCCAGCTTTGTAGCGAATCACTCTTTTGCACCAGTTTACTTTGGAAATCCAATAAGTTAGGTAGTTTGTCAGTCAACAGACCAAAACGGTCAACCATAAAGACTCGCGCCCGTGCCTGATCTTCACTCAAACCTTCTGAAATCATCTGTGCAATGATCTGTTCAGCAATACCGCAACCTGCTGATCCGGCGCCGAGGAAGGTGACGGTTTGGTCGCGTAACTGGCTGCCTGCGGCATGGCTGGCCGCAATCAGGCTACCCAGCGTGACCGCCGCGGTGCCCTGAATATCATCATTGAAACAACATAGCTCGTCACGGTAGCGGTTCAGCAGCGGGGTGGCATTGTTCTGCGCAAAATCTTCAAACTGCAACAACACATTTGGCCAGCGGCGTTTGACCGCCTGAATGAATTCGTCAACAAAAGCATAATATTCATCACCGGAAATACGCGGATGACGCCATCCCATATACAGCGGGTCATTCAGGCGTTGCGGGTTGTTGGTCCCGACATCTAACACTACCGGCAATGTATAGGCTGGACTGATACCACCGCACGCGGTATACAGCGACAATTTACCAATGGGGATCCCCATGCCGCCAATACCCTGATCGCCAAGGCCGAGAATTCGCTCACCGTCGGTTACCACGATAACTTTCACGTTCTGTTTAGTGGCGTTTTGTAACATATCGTCAATGTGTTCACGGTTTGGGTAAGAGATAAATAACCCACGCGCACGACGATAGATATCAGAGAAGTGTTCACAAGCCTCGCCAACGGTAGGCGTGTAGATAATTGGCATCATCTCGCTGAGATGGGCGTCCAGCAGGCGGTAAAACAGAGTCTCATTGGTGTCTTGAATGTTGCGCAGATAGATATGCTTGTCGTCGTCATTTTTAAAATCTTGATACTGGCGGTAAGCGCGCTCAGCTTGTTCTTCAATAGTTTCAACCGCTTCAGGCAACAATCCGTGTAAGTTAAAGTGGTTGCGCTCATCATTAGTAAAGGCGCTGCCTTTGTTAAGGAGAGGGAATTCTAACAGGATCGGACCAGCGTAGGGGATATAGAGGGTGCGCTTACTTTCGTATTCAAGTTCCATGAGTTTTACTCTTATATGACTATGGGTATTGATAGCAATTGTTGCCCTGATCCTAAAAGATAAGAAGAATATGTACAGCTTTTGTTAGTTAAATATGTCTGTAATCGGTAAAAGTGCGAGTTAACTTGCAGATTTAGCTGAGCAGTTTATTGGAACTAGGCGTCATTCGTTGCGAGGTCTTGGTGCTATGATCGGCATCGCTCAGGCCAGCTTATGGCTTGGAATACCAGATGACTTATCAGGTCGTACACGCGGGAATGAGTTTCACTGCTATTTAGGGGAATCGGTAGGATTAGCGTGATAACTGGGGGTTAGCCATGTAACCCCCAATTAGTTGGGTGTTATTTAGGCAAAAATGTCACGTGTTTTACATCATCGCAACCTAAGGCTGCCAGTGTTGCCAGTGTGGCATCCCACTGAGTCAGTGTCGGATTACTGCCCTCAATTAGCACCGCACGGCGAATGGCCGCGCAATCCCCACCGGTAATGTTGGTCAGGATCAATGCAGCTTGCAGCGGTGGTAGGCTGGGGTTGAAGGCGGCATTTTCTGCATAACGGCCCACATAGATAGCACCATCAGCCGCTTCCAATGCAACACCGCTATGAGCATTGCTATAAGGAGCATGACTGTGGTTCGCACCTTCGAGGGCTGCCTGAGTCAGTGCATCGGTTTCAGCTACGGTGTAGCCATGAAACACCGGATCCATCAGCAGCGTGGTGATATCCAAATCTTTCGGGCCGAAAGAGTCAGGCAAATAGTGACCCAGGGTTGCGGCAGGGCGGCCCGGCAAATGGATATGCAGGTCGGTTCCGCTATTCAGCTCATTCATAAACTGGCGGCAATGACCACAGGGAGTGTAATTAACAGTAATTGCGACCAGGCTGGCTTCGCCGCGTAACCAGGCATGAGTAACCGCACACTGCTCGGCATGAATGGTTTGTTGTAGCGGTACACCGCTAAACTCCATATTGGCGCCAAAATAGAGGTTGCCGCTGCTCCCCTGAGCGATAGCACCAACCATAAAATGAGAGATTGGCGCCAGCGCACACGCGGCAGCCAGCGGCAACAACGCGAATGCCAGCGCATTGTCATCCAACCCACTGATGCTTTTTACCGTTTCCACTTGCTTCGCTGTCAACATGGCAGGGAAATCGTTTGCGCTCAGAATAGGTTCAAGTGCTGATTGCAGTGAAGCGGGTAGCTTAGCCCAAGGGGCATGAAAACGTGCTTGCATAGGGAGTCTCTCCAAGAGTAACGGGAAACTATTTTAGGCAGCTTAGGGGCTTCTTGATGTGATTAAGATCTCATTACCAATGAAATCGATGCAAGTAAAATCTCAAATGAGAGATGTATCTCAAATTTAAACCTGAAAACAGGCGCTATTTCACCTTGTTACTGTAGACCCTGATATGCGTTTGCGCGTCAGGGTCTCACGCCATTAGCCGAACAAATGGAGTAACACCGGGAATAGGAAAGGAGCCAACAGTGAAGTGATAATCCCGCAGATTACCAGTGCCAGTGAGCTAAATGCACCTTCCTGAAAGTCCATTTCAGCACAACGGGCGGTGCCCAGTGCATGGGAGGCGGTACCCATGGCTAAACCTCGCGAGGCCTTAGTGGTTATCTTTAATAAATTTAGCAAGCTATGGCCAAATACCGCACCCAAAATACCGACAAAAATGACGCATACTGCGCTGATGGCGGGTAAGCCATGGATAGACTCAGCGACGGCCATGGCAATAGGTGTGGTGACAGATTTAGGCAATACCGAAGCCGCAATCTCCGGGGTTGCTCCCATCCACAGGGCGACCGCCGTACCACTAACCATGGCGGTAATACTGCCAATAAAACAGATACTGATAATGGATTTCCAGCGGGCGCGAATTTGATGCAATTGTTCATATAGCGGGAAAGCTAGCGCCACCACGGCGGGTTGCAGTAAATCATTCAATACTTTGCTGCCAGCAAAATAGTTGGCATAGGGCATATGCGTGACCAGCAGCAATGGAATGATAACAACCATCGATATCAATAATGGGTTAAGCAGTGGCATTTTCAGCCAGCGGGCTAAGCGACGCGCACCAAAGAATACGATTAAGGTGAGTGGCAGTGACCACCATAAATTGCTGATCATTTGTCGTCCTCGGTATGGGTAGGAGAACCAATGACTTTGCGTTCGCGGTGAACATAATGAGAACTGTAAGCCACCACCAACATGACAATTAGGGTGCTGACAAAGCAGGAAACTACGATGGGACCAAACTGTTTAGTCAGTTGGTCGTAGTACTGCATCACACCGACACCAATCGGCACAAACAACAGCGCCATATAACGGATCAGTAGGTGGCAACCGGGTTTCACCCAGATTGAAGGCAATATCTGGGATGCCAGCAGAGCAAATAGAATCAGCATCCCAATGATACTGCCAGGGATGGTGATAGGCAGCAGCAAAGCCAGTGCTTTACCCGCCCATAAGCACAGATAAATAATGGAGAAAGCCCGCAGGTACTGCCAGCAAAGTGAAGTCACATTGCGCATAGAAAAGGTCCTGAGTTACGGAGTGCATTCATCATACAATTAAGTTTGATTATGTGCTAGCTGTCACACTATGAATAATAGACTCATCATGTATCAAACTGTGAGCGTGTTGATTTGCTACTACACATAACTTATTCGCAGCCCGCCTTGCTGCATCTGGGCGCCTATTGGGTATGTTCTGATACCTGATGGGGTTGAGCCGACTGCGTCTTAGCCAATCGATAGCCACGATAGAAAAATGCCAGCCCCAAAATAGCCGCGATAATCAGCATATAGAACATCATCTGCGGTGCGGCCCAGGCTAGCAAGAAGCCACAAAGTACCGGATTAATCGCTCCGCCTAACTGACCGAGATTTTGTACCCCATAGTAACTGCCTTTGAGATTCGCTGGAGCAATAAAATCGATAAACAAGTATTCGACTGGGATAACAATAATTTCGCCCAATGAGAAAATCGCCATTGCCAGCATCCATAGTGGAATTGAATCTTGAGCCGCCATAAATCCGAGTAGGCCAATGATAAAGAACAGGGTGCCAAACATCAGCCAGCGCATTAAGTTCTGCTGATTCATACGGCGACTTAATAAGTATTGCAGGGTAATCACAATAGTTGCATTAACGGTCATTACTGCACCGATCACCTGATAGGCAAATTTAGCATCTGACACCGTAATCAGATATTGAGATAAATAACCCGAGAATTGGCCAAAGACAATGGCACTGAGCATACTGCCCAGGGTGAAGTAAATCAGCCGTTTATCACAACGTAAGATAGTAAATGTTTGGCGGAAATCCGGTACTGATTCGCTGGCTGAATGTTCTGTTGCTAACATATCGGTACTGCTTATTCTGAATTTCAACGCCACCGCGACCAGCAACGCCAATACACCCGAAATGATAAAAGGCAATTGTGAGCCAAAACCAACCACCAAAACCCCCATCGCCGGCCCCACCGCCCAGCCGACATTGACCAGTGTGTAGTTAGCTGAAAAGGCTTTAATACGTTCATTTACTGGCAGCCAATCAGCAAAACAGGCTTTGAGCGCGATACTGTAAACCGAGTAGGCCGAATGCAGCAGCGCCAAAATCAGAATGATCCAGGCCGGATGCTCAATCCATGGCAAAGTAAAAAATGTGGCAGAAAACAGACTTATTGCGAGCAAAATCAATAGCTTTTTATTGAATTTGTCCACCAGATAGCCACCATATAGGCTAGTGAAAATACCTAACGTCAAACTTGCCCCTAACACCAGCCCGACTTTATCGGGAGCCAACTGAAAATGCTCAGCCAAATAGATAGTTATAAAGGGCAGGGTGATAGCTCGCCCAATAGTCAGGACCAGCGAAGCAATCAATAAATTGGTGACACGTGATGGAAATCCTTTCATGGCATTTTCTTTTTTAATTATTTGGATAATAAGATATATCTATGCGGATTATTTCTAATAAAAAGAATGACTCGCACAGCGCTACGACAGTGGCTCAACCAACTACATTAGACTATTGCGGCGATAAAGAGAGGGGGGAGGGAGGAAAAATTTTTGTAAGCAGCAGATCGGCCTGAATCGATCTGCCAGTAATTGATATCGCCAAGGTCATGGGCGTTACCGCTAACATAGCAGTAACGTCAAGGACGAAGAGGATAATTAACCTAAATATTCGATGATTGACAGCCCAGCGTTATAATCGGTGCTGTAGATAATCCCTTGTGCATCAACAAACACATCACATGACTGAATAACTTGTGGCCGACCAGGGCGTTTATCCACCATTTTTTCCGGGGCTGCAGGCACTAATGCACCGGTTTCCTTCGGTTGGTATGGGTTACTGATGTCGTAAGCGCGCACTCCGGCATTTTGATAGGTAGCAAAAATCAGTGACGAACTGATAAAGCTGCCTGGGCGGTTCTCATGCAGGTTGTGCGGGCCGAAATGCGCCCCTTTTGTGACGTAATCCCGCTCATCAGGTACCGGAAAAGTTGAGATACTCACCGGATTGCTTGGCTCACGAATATCGAACAGCCAAATATGCTTTTCACCATCTTCCTGATTATCCAGCACCGCCTCATCCAGCACCACTAATAGGTCGCGGTCTGGCAATGGGAGTGCGGTATGGGTACCGCCGCCAAAGGGAGGGCTCCAGTTGCGATGACTTATCAGTTTCGGCTCATGCCGGTCAGAGACATCCAGCAGGGTCAGTCCACCATCGCGCCAACTGCCATAGGCTGTATCACCGCTGATAATGGCATGATGCAATGCGTAACGTTTGCCTTCTGGCCAGCTTGGTTGCTCACCCGCCGCAGTGTGCATGCCGGGTAAAGCATAACGCCCCGCCACCTGTGGTTTTTGCGGGTCAGCCAGATCAATGGTCAGGAAAATATAATCACTGTAGCCATCCAGCAATGCAGAAACATAAGCCCAGCGGCCGCCAACATACCAGATGCGATGAATACCAATACCATCAAGCGGCAGGAAGCTAATTTCACGCGGTCTATCCGGTATCGAAATATCAAAAATACGTAAACCGGCACTCCAACTGCGACCTTCCTGCCGGGTACTGACGGTTTGTGCCACGGAGCGGGTGTAATAGACTTTCTCTTGCGCAAAACTGGCGTCGGCAAACAGGTCGCGTGCGTTAATCACCAGCAGCAGGTCATCATGGACTTGTAAGTGTACGTTCCAAGTATTGGGGGGAGCGGCGATAAAACCTGCCGGGCGCGGATTTTTCGCATCCCGCACATCAATAATTGATACCCCTTGCGATACCATATGGCCGACATAGGCATAGCCACGGTGCACCATTACCTGTACACCGTCGGGTTTTCCGCCCTGATTGCTATGGCCAATCAGCCGCATATTGCGGCTGTATTCGGGTTGTGGCAAGGAAGCTTGCGTTGCCATCTATTTCACTCCCAGTCGGTTAGATTTACTGGCCGTTTTTGGCGGCAAGGGTGGCGAACCAGGGTGAGTTGAAATCATCGGATTGGCCCCAGCCCGGAATGATTTTACTCAAGCCTGCCACGTTAACCGCGCCGGGTTGACTGGCCAGCAAGGCTTGTGGAATGGATGCAGCACGGAACTCATAACTGGCAGGCGTCTCTTCCCCAGCAATCTTCTTGGCGACCAAACGTAAGTTAACGGCTCCAATCAGTTTAGGATCGACGGCAACACTGACTTTCCATGGGCTATTGGCTTCACGCATCAGTTGTAAATCCTGATTCGATATATCAATGCTGTAGAGTTTGATCTCGGTACGGCCATTTTCCTGTAAGGCTTTATAAGCGCCTTGAGTAAAGGCATCCCAAGTTCCCCAGATTGCGTCGATTTTGCCTTTCGGATATTTTGCCAATACGGCACCGACTTTATTGGCGGTATCACCCTGCACATCAGAAGACACGGCTCCGATAGACTCCAGTTCATGAATACCCGGATTCTGTTTTAGCAGTGCCTGATAAGCGGCCTGGCGACGTTCCATCGGTGGGAAACCGGCAACCCAAAGCTTGATGATATTGGCTTTACCGTTGAAGTCTTTGACCAATTGGCCAAAGGATTCATTGGTCAGGGATGCATCATCCTGCTGAGTGACGGTCAGGCCGGGAATCTCGCCCTGAATAGCGGTATCGAACACCGATACCGCAATGCCGCTGGCTGCAATCCGTTTAACCAGTTCGGTTGAGTACGGGTCACGCCCCTGAGAGAGAATGATGCCGTCATATTTTTGGCTGATGGCCTGATTCACAAAGTCTTGAAAACGGGCGTCGTCACCGTTGCTCAAGAAGGTATCGACTTTGAAACCGAGCTTTTTACCTTCTTTTAATACACCGGACAAAAATTGAGTGGTGTTGTCATCAGATCCCAGGTTACGGATCACGGCAATTTTAATCTGCCCTGGATGTTTGGCGATAGCATCTGGGATCGGGGCTACCGTGGCGGTGTTCGCTGCGAATACCGGCAGTGCTGTCAGTAGGCTCAGGGCCAGTAAAGGGGAAGCAATTTTTTTCATCCAAAACTCCGTCATGGTGTCGATAAGTTATGCAAAGTGAGTGGTGTTGTCGTTGTTATGGCTATCTTTATGTCTAGACGTCTATTCGCCGCTGTACAGCATCATAACCATAACTATTTTGATTAGGAATTAACTTTGTTATGAATTTTTGGATTGGGTTATATCTTTTAGTTTGGATGGCTTAAATAAGCAGCAAAATAGGGCTAATGGATTATTATGCTGCGAGGAAATAGGCTTAATAACCTTTCTATTGCAATGGTTTATTCTTGCGTTGAGTATTCCCTTATTTTTATTAGGATTAATTTTTTATTTCGTTGTTTGCTCAGTACTGATACCCTAATGAAAATGTGTAGTAATCAATAATAGAGGTTCAATTCCATAATATAGATAGGTTTTGCAATTTTAAAGTTAATGATATTTAAAGGATTAAAGTCACTATGGAAAAAGTTAGCAGTCTATATAAATTCAGGCAGGAGAGTGCTGATAGAACACAACTGAGTTTGTGCTGTTTTACCTATAAGAATATCTATTTTTATCTGTCACGCAGTGAGTTTTTATTTCTATTTATTCGCTATTTATTAGCATTGACGGTACTCATTTTTTTAATAATAATACTATTTCCTGATTTAGCAGATGAAGTCTTGTCTTTATCGATTCAGGTTTTCCCCGCAGTCTACTCATTAGTCTTATTGCTGCCTTGCTTCAATCGGTTAACCTACCAAAATCTGACGCCTTATTGGTTGGTTTTTCATCTTTTCCCCATTATTGAAATGGTTATACACAATACAGTTACCTCATTCTTATCAGATTTATTTTTACTGTATCTGATATTTATAAATATTTATGATGTGAAGCTGCCAGATTGTGAGCGAAAAAAACAATTTGCTGCTGTTATAACGGAAGAGTATCCGTTTGGTCTCGCTATTGCTTGCTTTAGTGCATTATATATAAGTTTCTTTCTATTATTTGAACTGGATGATGCCATTATTTCCCTGATGTTACTGTCGTGGATTTTCTTTTTACTGGCAAGGTGGCATTGGCCGGTTGTGATGTTAAATTTATTAGGCGCCATCGGCGTATTTTGGTTTTTCGCATCAGGTTTTGTCGAGATGAAACATCATAAGAATATTATTATTAATGCGCTAATTAAGGTTTCTTTGCTGGACAGTATTCTGTTTCTTATTTTCTCATTAAGCTTATTTATTAATATGCTGTTTTGGTTGGAGGCATGGCAACGGGAGCGGTTGTCCACCATTACCAATATTGTGCGATAAAAAATGCCGGTTAGGTTTCCCCTGACCGGCATTTTTGCTATTTCCTGACAATTTAGTTATTCCCTGACAACCACTTTCGTCAGAGAACACTGTCATACATCAAATCATTTCACTTGCATGCCGGGTTGGGCACCACTGTCTGGGCTAAGCAGGAAGATATCTTTACCGCCAGGGCCTGCCGCCATCACCATACCTTCTGAAAGACCGAAGCGCATTTTGCGTGGTGCCAGGTTAGCCACCATCATGGTCAATCGGCCTTCCAATACTTTCGGGTCAGGATATGCAGAACGGATGCCAGAGAAGACCTGGCGAGTTTGGCCGCCGATATCCAAAGTCAGTTTCAATAACTTATCAGAGCCTTCAACAAATTCTGCCTGCTGAATCAGCGCAATACGCATATCCACTTTAGCAAAATCATCAAAACTGATGGTTTCCTGAATCGGAGAGTCAGCTAATGGCCCGGTGGCTACCACTGTTGGTGCCATATCCGCTTTAGACGAAGTAACCATTTCGTTAACTTTATCTAACTCGATACGATTGAACAGGGCTTTAAAGGTATTGATCTGATGGCCTAACAGCGGTTGTTGAATGCTATCCCACGTTAGTTCGGTATTGAGGAAAGCCTCAGTACGTTCAGTCAGCGATGGCAATACCGGTTTCAGGTAAGTCATCAGTACGCGGAACAGATTGATACCCAAGGAGCAAACCGCTTGTAGGTCGGCATCGCGACCTTCCTCTTTCGCTATCACCCACGGGGCTTGTTCATCAACATAACGATTGGCAATATCAGCCAGTGCCATAATTTCACGGATAGCTTTGCCTGATTCGCGGCTATTATAGGCATCTGCAATGCTGATAGCCGCATCAGTGAAGGTTTTATACAGCACTGGATCTGCCAACTGGTCGGCTAATTTACCGCCAAAGCGTTTATTGATAAAACCTGCATTACGCGAAGCCAGATTCACAACTTTATTGACGATATCGGTATTAACACGCTGGACAAAATCTTCCAGATTTAAATCAATATCATCAATGCGCGAAGAGAGTTTCGCGGCGTAGTAATAACGCAAGCAATCGGCATCAAAGTGTTGCAGGTAGGTGCTGGCTTTAATGAATGTGCCGCGTGATTTCGACATTTTCGCGCCGTTTACCGTGACATAACCATGAACAAAGATATTGGTCGGTTTGCGGAAATTGCTGCCTTCCAACATGGCAGGCCAAAACAGGCTATGGAAGTAAACAATGTCTTTACCAATAAAGTGATAAAGATCGGTTTCAGAACCCTCACGCCAGAACTCATCAAAGTCCAGGTCGCCGCGCTTGTCGCACAGATTCTTAAACGACCCCATATAGCCGATTGGGGCATCCAGCCAGACATAGAAATATTTACCTGGCGCGTCCGGTACTTCAAAACCGAAGTAGGGCGCATCACGGGTGATATCCCACTGTTGTAGGCCAGACTCAAACCATTCCTGCATTTTGTTCGCAACTTGCTCTTGCAGCGCGCCAGAACGCGTCCAGGCTTGCAACATATCGCTGAAGGCCGGCAGGTCGAAGAAGAAATGTTCAGATTCGCGCATCACCGGAGTCGCACCAGAAACTGCCGACTTTGGATCGATAAGTTCAGTCGGGCTGTAGGTTGCGCCACACACTTCACAGTTATCGCCATATTGATCTGGCGCTTTACACTTCGGACAGGTGCCTTTGACAAAACGATCGGGCAGGAACATGCCTTTCTCAGGGTCATAGAGCTGAGAAATGGTGCGATTCTTGATATAACCGTTTGCTTTCAGACGGCTGTATATCAGGCTCGACAGTTCACGGTTTTCATCACTGTGAGTGGAGTGATAGTTATCATAACTGATAGCGAAACCGGCGAAATCCTGTTGGTGTTCCTGGCTCATTTCGGCAATCATCTGCTCTGGTTCGATACCCAGTTGCTGAGCTTTCAGCATGATCGGGGTGCCGTGGGCATCATCTGCACAGATAAAATGAACCTGGTTGCCGCGCATTCGCTGGAAACGGACCCAGATATCTGCCTGGATGTGCTCGAGCATGTGGCCGAGATGTATAGAACCGTTAGCGTATGGTAGCGCGGACGTCACCAATATTTTTTTCGCGACTTGAGCCATAGTGGGAAATTGCTTTCTTTATGTCGATTAAAGGGTCTTTGATGTTAACCGATATGCTGGCTTGCCGCTAGGGTAAGGCAACCTGCACTTTGCCTTAAGTCATAATCGGTTTACTTTGGTGACACAGGGGCAACTGAGTTCTGGTACACTATCATTGGTTAATAACGATAAATTCAAGGAGCCGGGATGAGCCCAAAATCCCCCGAGCAGACCACCCCTGACCTGCTGCAATCACAAATTTCAAAGGTTCTTACGGCCTTTACTCACCCAACCTTGCAAAAGGATCTCCATACCCTGCGTGCTATTCACCATTGCGCCTTATTGGACAATGTGTTGCATATCGAGCTGGTGATGCCGTTTGCCTGGCAATATGGTTTTGATGCATTGAAAGAGTCGGTCAGCGGGGAATTGCTGGCAGTGACTGGTGCTAAAGCTATTGATTGGAAGCTGTCACATAATATCACCACGCTCAAACGTGCCAATGATCAGCCGGGTATCAAAGGCGTGCGTAATATTGTGGCTGTCAGCTCGGGTAAAGGTGGTGTGGGGAAATCCAGTACCGCCGTTAATCTGGCACTGGCATTGGCGGAAGAGGGGGCCAAAGTCGGCATTCTGGATGCCGATATTTATGGCCCTTCCATTCCCAATATGCTTGGAACCATGAATCAGCGACCAACGTCCCCTGACGGCAAGCATATGGCACCGATCATGGCTCACGGTCTGGCGACTAACTCGATTGGTTATCTGGTCACTGATGAGAACGCTATGGTGTGGCGCGGCCCAATGGCCAGTAAGGCATTGATGCAGATGCTGCAAGACACCTTATGGCCGGATTTGGATTATTTGGTGATTGATATGCCACCGGGTACCGGTGATATTCAGTTGACGCTGTCGCAAAATATTCCGGTGACGGGAGCATTGGTGGTGACAACGCCACAAGACATTGCCTTAATCGATGCCATGAAAGGCATTGTGATGTTTGAGAAAGTGCATGTGCCAGTGTTGGGTATTATTGAAAATATGAGCATGCATATTTGCAGCAATTGCGGCCATTTGGAGCCTATTTTCGGCACCGGCGGGGCGGAGAAACTGGCGCAGAAGTACCATTGCAAACTGTTGGGCCAAATTCCATTGCATATTTCTTTGCGCGAAGATCTTGATCGCGGCGAACCAACGGTTATTAGCCACCCTGACAGTGAATTTGCTGATATCTATCGCCAACTGGCATCAAATGTGGCGGCAGAGATGTACTGGCAAGGGGAAGCTATCCCAACGGAAATCTCATTCCGCGCGGTGTAACAGCCGCTAACACCCCTGCGGCGTCAAAGACGCAAAAATATGCCCAAAGTCATTGGCGTTGCAGGTAGGCAGCAAACGAATAAATCCCGATGAGCTGACATAAGTCAGTGATTCGGGTGCGTGAGAGCCGCTAACACCCTTGCGGCGTCAAAGACGCAAAATTATGCCCAAAGTCATTGGCGTTGCAGGTAGGCAGCAAACGAATAAATCCCGATGAGCTGACATAAGTCAGTGATTCGGGTGCGTGAGAGCCGCTAACACCCCTGCGGCGTCAAAGACGCAGGGTATAGTGCTGGCATCAAACCCGCTAACTCCTTATAATTGCCGCGCTCGAAGCACCTAGCGTGCTTTGTCTCCCCTCACACTTCGTAATCAGGTCTTTAATTTTATGACTGACAAAGCACACCAGTGCGTCATTATCGGGATAGCGGGTGCCTCAGCCTCCGGAAAAAGTCTTATCGCCAGCACGCTGTATCGCGAATTACGCGAGCAGGTAGGTGACCAACATATCGGCGTTATCCCTGAGGATGGCTATTACAAAGACCAGAGTCATCTGTCAATGGAAGAGCGGGTCAAAACCAACTATGACCATCCCAGTGCCATGGATCACAACTTATTGCTGGAGCATTTGCAATCGTTGAAAGCAGGCCGGTCGATTGAGCTGCCGCTTTACAGTTACACTGAGCACACCCGCAAAAAAGAGACCGTCCATTTAGAACCCAAAAAAGTGATTATTTTGGAAGGGATCTTGTTGTTGACCGATATCCGTCTGCGTCAGGAGATGAATTTCTCGATCTTTGTTGATACCCCGCTGGATATCTGCCTGATGCGCCGTATGAAGCGTGATGTTAATGAGCGTGGTCGTTCGATGGATTCTGTGATGGCGCAATATCAGAAGACTGTGCGTCCAATGTTTCTGCAATTTATAGAACCGTCCAAACAATATGCTGACATTATCGTTCCTCGCGGTGGTAAGAACCGAATTGCGATCGATATTCTAAAAGCGAAAATCAGTCAGTTCTTTGAGTAATGTTCGTCTGGACCTTTGCTTCTTAATATGGCAGCTTGCGTAGTAGATAAGCTGTAACATACGAATTTTGATGGAGATTTTAGCAATGAGACTGTGCGATCGTGACATAGAAGCCTGGCTGGACAGCGGTAAATTAGGTATTGATCCTCGCCCACCGGTAGAACGTATCAATGGTGCCACAGTCGATGTTCGCTTAGGCAACCAATTCCGTGTATTCAATGGTCACACGGCGGCATTTATTGACTTAAGCGGCCCGAAGGATGAAGTCAGCGAAGCGCTGGAACGCGTCATGAGCGATGAAATCAATCTGCCGGAAGGGGAGGCATTCTTCCTGCATCCAGGGGAGTTGGCGCTGGCAGTGACACTGGAGTCGGTGACAATCCCTGATGACTTGGTCGGCTGGCTTGATGGTCGTTCCTCATTAGCTCGCCTTGGATTAATGGTGCATGTTACCGCACACCGTATAGATCCGGGTTGGCAAGGCAGGATTGTGCTGGAGTTCTATAATTCAGGTAAGCTGCCATTAGCGCTACGCCCAGGGATGTTAATTGGCGCGCTGAGTTTTGAACCACTCTCCGGCCCGGCAGCGCGCCCTTATAATAGCCGTCAGGACGCAAAATATCGCGGTCAACAAGGCGCTGTAGCCAGTCGTATCGATAAAGATTAGCCATTTCTTGCGGAAAGTTTAGCCTGTTTGGACTTTTTAGCCTGATTAGACAAGAGGATGTCATGAGACGATTACTGACGACGTTAATTATCCTGCTGGTTGTGTTAGTTGCAGGGATGAGCGCATTAGTATTGCTGGTTAATCCTAATGACTTTCGCGCCTACATGGTCAAACAGGTAGAGAGAAAAAGTGGTTATCAGTTGCAACTGGAAGGGGATTTGCGCTGGCATGTCTGGCCCCAGCTTAGCATTATTGCTGGCCGGACCGCGCTGACTGCCCCCGGTGCGGCGGCACCGGTTGTCAGTGCTGAAAATATGCGCCTGGATGTCAAACTTTGGCCTCTATTATCACATCAACTTGAAGTAAAACAGGTGATGTTGAAAGGGGCGGTTATCCGCTTGACGCCCGACAGTGAAGCCCAACAACAGCCTGACGCTCCTGTTGCACCATCCGGTAATGTGCCTGTTAATGAGCACCGTGCCTGGAAGCTCGACATTAATAAAGTACAAATCGCTGATAGCCTGTTGATTTGGCAGCGGGCAGACAATGATCAAGTCAATGTACGTGATATCAATCTTGAACTTCAACAAGATGCCCAACGCCAAGTACATATCTCTCTCTCCAGCCGTGTTAACCGTAACCAACGTGATGTGACTTTCTCAATGGTCGCGGATGCAGACATGCGCCATTATCCACAGCAGTACAGCGCCAATATCAGCCAATTCAGTTATAAATTGGAAGGTGCGGATATTCCTGTTGGCGGCGTGAGCGGCGAAGGGACACTACAAGCCAGTTATCAACACGATATTCAACAATTATTGCTGAACCAACTGAGCTTCTCAGCTAATAACAACCAGTTGACGGGGACCGCCAAGGCCACCTTGGGGAAGGTACCTGATTATGTTATCAATTTGGCTGCCGACAATCTTAATCTGGACTCTATTTTTGGTTGGGAGTCTAAAAGTACGGTTGTCAGCAAAGAAACGGCCAAACAGCTTGCCGTGACAGCGCCGGTGATTGCGATTCAGGCTGAGGATGATGTCGGGCAGGACTTGCAAGCATTACGCGACTTTACCGCCCAAATATCGCTAACGGCGAATAACCTGGTCTATCGGGCGATTAAAATCAGTCAACTCAATCTTCAAGCCTCTAATCAGCGCGGGAATGTAGAGATTAGCCGCTTAACCGGTAGTGCGGTTGAGGGCGATTTTTCGTTGCCAGGCTCACTGGATGTGACGGGCAAGAGGGTTCTGGCTACCGTTAACCCAGTGATAAACCATATGGAATTGGGGCCGGTTCTATTGGCCGCCGGTTTGCCGCCGATGATGACGGGCAAATTTTCCATGAAAGCGCAGTTGTCTGGTGATGGTCTTAATGTTGAGGCATTCAACCACCGTTGGCAGGGGGATGCGCAGTTCGGCATGACTAATGCGCGGCTGGAAGGGCTGAATATTCAACAGCTTATTCAACAGGCGGTGACTCGCAGTTCCAGTGATGTGAAAGGTCAGGATCGTTATGAGCGTTATACTGAGGTTACACAGCTACAAGCGAGCCTGGCTTTGCACCGAGGATCAATGAAAGTCAGTAATCTTAGTGCCGATTCGGCGTTGATTTCCATTAAAGGTAACGGGTCACTTAATTTACCCGAACAGCAATGTGATATGAATCTGGCGGTACGGGTTATGCAAGGCTGGAGCGGGCAAGATAGCCTGGTAAAAATGTTGCAAGGTACTGATATCCCTCTGCGCATTTATGGTCCGTGGACTCAGCTTAGCTATCAATTGAATGTCGAACAGTTGTTGCGTAATGAATTGCAGCAACGAGCTAAAAAAGCACTCAATGACTGGGCTGAGCGTAATCAACAAAACCGTGCTAGCAAAGATCTTAAAAAGCTTATCGATAAGCTTTAATTACCCATTATCTCCGATAGGCATGGCTGTTTATCGGAGATAATGACGGCATACTGTTATCTATTTGTTGTGTAATTGTTCGCCAATCTCGCCATTCAAAACATAAAATCCTCTCTCTTGCTCACAAACTACTATTTGTTTCTAAAATCTCTGCGAATCATTGATAGATGTCATAAACTCGCCGATGGACTTTGGGCAGAGTGCAGAGCCATTTAAGTATTTTAACGATAATAATGCTGAAGCAATATTTAGCAACACACAGCAACAGGCAAGATTCAGAGAGGGTATATGTTAGATCTTTTGATTGGGATAGTCGTGGCCGTAGGTGTAGGCCGTTATATTATTAAAGGCTATTCAGCAACAGGTGTGCTGATGGTCGGTGGTTTACTGCTATTAATTATCAGTGCCTTAATGGGCAAGAATGTATTACCTGCCAGTGCGACCTCAACCGGCTGGCGGGCGACGGACATTGTTGAATATGTCAAAATCTTGCTGATGAGCCGTGGTGGCGATCTTGGCATGATGATCATGATGCTATGTGGCTTTGCGGCTTATATGACCCATATCGGTGCCAATGATGTCGTGGTTAAGATTGCCTCTAAACCACTGCAAATGATCAATTCCCCATACTTACTGATGGTTGCGGCTTATCTTGTGGCCTGCTTGATGTCGTTGGCGGTATCATCGGCAACCGGGTTGGGCGTGTTACTGATGGCGACCCTGTTCCCAGTGATGGTTAACGTCGGTATCAGTCGGGGTGCCGCAGCTGCAATCTGTGCATCACCGGCGGCAATTATTCTCGCGCCAACCTCAGGCGATGTGGTACTGGCAGCGAAAGCCTCTGAGATGCCATTAGTCGATTTTGCTTTTAAAACCACCTTACCTATCTCTATTGCCGCGATTGTCTGCATGGCTATCGCTCACTTCTTCTGGCAGCGCTATCTGGATAATAAAAGTCAGGAAAAGCATGAGATGATGGATGTTAATGACATCACCACCAATGCGCCGGGTTTCTACGCCATTTTACCCTTTACCCCGATTATCGGCGTGTTGATATTTGACGGTAAATGGGGGCCGGAACTGCATATTATTACGGTGTTGGTGATTTGCATGCTGATTGCCGCCGTCATTGAATTCTTACGCAGCTTCAGTGCTAAAACGGTATTTACCGGCCTTGAGGTGGCTTATCGTGGCATGGCCGATGCGTTTGCTACTGTAGTAATGCTTTTGGTTGCCGCCGGGGTATTTGCACAAGGGTTGAGTACCGTTGGTTTTATCAGTGGTCTGATTGGGCTAGCTCAATCTTTTGGTACCGGTGGCATTATTATGATGCTGGTACTGGTGGTGATTACGATGCTGGCGGCCATGACCACCGGGTCAGGCAATGCGCCGTTCTATGCGTTTGTTGAATTGATTCCAAAACTGGCAGCTCAGATGGGGATAAATCCAGCCTATCTGGTTATTCCGATGCTACAGGCTTCAAATTTGGGGCGTACTTTATCCCCGGTTTCAGGCGTGGTGGTTGCTGTTGCTGGTATGGCAAAAATTTCACCATTTGAAGTGGTGAAACGCACCTCGGTACCGGTTTTAGTCGGGTTGGTGGTGGTGATTGTTGCCACTGAGATTCTGGTGCCTGTGCACTTGTAATCACAATCTATCACGATAAAAAAGCCGGGCGAGTTTACCCGGCTTTTACGCCAAATCACGACGGTTTATTACACTTCATAATCTGGGTCAGGCACTTTCAGCGGTGTTATTTTTACCTTCAAGATACGATGGCTGCTGACTTCCAACGGCTCAAATAGGTAGTCACCAATTTTCATCTGTTCACCGACCTGTGGGATGCGCTGGGTATACTCCATGATTAACCCGGCCAAGGTGTGATATTCACGTTTATCATCGATAGGTAGCGGCAGATAGAGCACCAAATCTTCCAGCGGCATATAGCCATTCGCAATCCAGCAACCATCCTCGGTTTGCTGAATATCATGACGGGCATCCAACTCTTCACCGGCCACGGGCAGATTACCAGCAATGGTTTCCATCACATCGGTCAGGGTAACCACCCCTTCGATGGAACCGAATTCATCCACGACAAAGGCAAAATGCGTCTGTGCCTGACGGAACTGCTCTAATGCCATCAACAGCGAAACCTGCTCGGGGAAAATCAACGGTTGGCGAATCAATGCGCGTAAGTCGAGCTTTTCATCTGCTAACTGTTGCCTTAATAAATCAATGACGTGAATAACGCCCAAGGGTTCATCTGTCGAACTATCTTCAGTAACCACAATTCGGGTATGCAAATTTTTTGTCAGCAACTGAGTCAGTTTCTCTGGCGGATCGTTAAGATCCAGATACTCAACATCATGCCGTGATGTCATGATGCTGCTCACGGTACGTTGCGCCAGCCCCAACACCCGTTCAATCATGCGGCGTTCCTGCTCATTGAACACCTCTTGGCCGACACTGGTATTATCAGCGATCAGGTTAGCAGTATGGTTATCCAGCTCGGCCTCTTCGTGTTTGCCACTTAGCATACGTAACACTGCTTCTGCGGTTCTTTCACGTAACGGTCTAACCGTTGACAAAAAGCGACGGCGATTGAATTGTGCGAATTGATTGAGCGATTCAATAATGACGGAGAAACCAATCGCAGCGTACAGATATCCTTTTGGAATATGGTAACCAAAGCCTTCAGCCACTAAGCTGAAACCGATCATCAGTAAGAAGCTCAGACAGAGTATGACAATGGTTGGATGCGCGTTGACAAAACGGGTTAATGGCTTACTGGCCAACAGCATCAAACCTATGGCAATACAGACCGCAGCCATCATGACCGCGAGGTGGTCTACCATACCGACGGCAGTAATAACCGAATCGAGCGAGAATATGGCATCCAGTACCACAATTTGTGCGACGACCGGCCAGAACCGTGCACCTTTGCGCTGCTGACCTTGATGCTGGTCCTTGCCTTCAAGCCGCTCGTTTAACTCCATGGTGGCTTTAAAGAGCAGGAATACCCCACCGACCAGCATGATTAAGTCACGGGCGCTGAACGGGTGGCCAGATAAGGTGACCAAGGGAGCCGTTAATGTGGCCAGCCATGAAATACTGGCTAACAGCACCAAACGCATCAACAGTGCGCACAGTAAACCGGTAACTCTGGCTTTATCTCGTTGATGACGTGGAAGCTTTTCTGCCAAAATGGCGATAAATATCAGGTTGTCAATGCCTAATACAATTTCGAGCACTACCAGCGTTGCCAGTCCTGCCCAAATAGTAGGATCTGCGATCCATTCCATATATCCAATTTCACCTTTGATTTCTACGGCTTATGCCGCCAAAGTGAATAATGGGCGCTGATAAGCTAAAATTCAACATCCAATCATGTAATAACCTACACTGATTGCAAATGGCGCAAATAATCAACAGTAACAAAAAGTGGAAAATTATTGCTTAAATAGATTGAAAAACAATCAATTAAGCAGTTAAAGCATCCAGTCATGAAATATATTTGTTCGGTTTATTCTTAAAATAGCTAAAAGAGTCTTATAAATCGGCAAATTACGGAAGGTTGGCTGAACAAAATGTTAATGTGGAATATAATACGGCATTAGGGCGTTAATTTTTTATTTTTCCTTGTTAACATGTATTAGTAACACATTGAAATAATATATAAATATAGGATAAGTAGGATTTGGAATACAGTCTTGCGCGGTCATATTGCTCGTATTACCAGATCGTATTTGTATCTATTCAAAGGCCTGCTTAATGGCCACCCCAGAAAAGGTATGGTAGATGGAAAAGAAATTGAAGGCTGTGATCCCTGTTGCCGGGCTTGGTACCCGAATGCTGCCAGCGACTAAAGCGATCCCAAAGGAAATGCTGCCGGTGGTGGATAAGCCTCTGATCCAATATATCGTTAATGAATGTGTGGCCGCCGGAGTAAAAGAGATAGTGCTGGTCAGCCATTCCTCTAAAAATGCAATAGAAAACCATTTTGATACATCATTTGAGCTGGAAGCTGCACTGGAATCACGTGTTAAGCGGCAGCTATTGCAAGAGATTAAAAATATCTGTCCGCCGGATGTCACTATCATGCAAGTGCGCCAAGGCCATGCCAAGGGCTTGGGGCATGCGGTATTGTGTGCCCAACCGATGGTGGGTGATAACCCATTTATTGTGCTGCTACCAGACGTTTTACTTGATGATTCAACAGCAGATTTATCTAAAGAAAATCTTGCCAGTATGATTAAGCGCTTTGAAGAGACCGGGCGTAGCCAGATCATGGTGGAGCCGGTGCCTAAAGCTGATGTTTCCAAGTACGGTATTGCTGATTGTGATCATGTGGCTTTGTCTCCGGGTGAAAGTACCCTAATGACGGCAGTGGTAGAGAAGCCCTCACTTGCTGATGCGCCTTCTAATCTTGCCGTGGTTGGGCGTTATGTATTGTCAAAAGACATTTGGCCGCTGTTAAAGAAAACGCCACGCGGGGCGGGTGATGAAATTCAGCTTACTGATGCCATTGCGATGTTAATGGAGCAAGAGGATGTTGAGGCTTTTCATATGACCGGTAAATCGCACGACTGCGGGGACAAATTGGGTTATATGAAAGCCTTCGTCACTTATGGCGTGCGCCATAACACCGAGGGCGAGAGCTTTACCGCCTGGCTGAAACAGCAAATTGACTAACTTCACCTTAGCGGCTGAGTAGGAATAGATTTTAAATTCGCTTCAAGAAATCAGTAGGTTAATTATGACCAAATTGAAAGCAGTGATCCCAGTTGCCGGTTTAGGTATGCGAATGCTTCCCGCGACTAAAGCCATTCCAAAAGAAATGCTGCCTATTGTCGATAAACCATTGATCCAATATGTGGTGAACGAATGTGTTGCTGCTGGTATTAAAGAAATCATTCTGATAACCCATTCTTCGAAAAATGCGGTAGAAAACCATTTCGATACGTCTTATGAGCTGGAAGCCATGCTGGAAGCGCGTGTGAAACGTCAGCTATTGGATGAGGTACAATCTATCTGTCCACCGGGTGTGACTATCATGCATATCCGTCAAGGGCATCCTGAAGGTTTGGGGCATGCGGTGTTATGTGCCAAACCGCTAGTGGGTGACTCACCCTTTGCAGTATTGTTGCCGGATGTCTTGATTGATGACGCCAAGTCGGATTTAACCCGTGATAATTTGGCTCAGTTAGTTAAACGATTTGAAGAATCTGGTACCAGCCAGGTATTGGTGCATGCCGTAGAACCTGAAGCATTATCCAACTACTCGGTTATCTCCTGTGAAGTGTCAGATTTAGCACCTGGTGAAAGTAGCCGGATTAACGCGATGGTTGAGAAACCGCAAAGCCCGGCTGACCTCAAATCCAATCTGTCGGCTGTAGGGCGTTATGTTTTGTCTGCTGATATTTGGCCAATGCTGGAAAAAACCAAGCCTGGTGCTTGGGGTCGTATCCAACTGACTGATGCTATTGATGCATTAGCCGCTGAGAAACAGGTAGATGCCGTCGCTTTAACCGGTCAATCCTATAACTGTGGTGAGAAGCTCGGATATATGCAGGCTTATGTCGCCTACGGTCTGCGCCATCCAAAGCAAGGTGCAGAATTTAAAGCCTGGTTGAAAGAGTTCGTGGCATAAGCCAATTTCAGCAGCAATGAAAAGCAATCCATGGGGTTGCTTTTTTTGTATATAAGCCAGCCAGGTCAATTGAGTCAAATCGGTTTGCACTTTACCAAAGCAAACGTGTGCGAACAGCAACTGGTCAGTTGTGCTATCTATCGCACCAATCACTACCCAGCTGACATAATCCTGAGTTAACATGTTTCCCACATCAAAAACCTGTTGGCCTCAAGGCCGGTAACAGGTGTCATCCTTCAGACAGGAGTTTTTTAATGTCCAAACAACAGATTGGCGTTGTCGGTATGGCGGTGATGGGCCGTAACCTGGCGCTCAACATCGAAAGTCGTGGCTATTCCGTTTCTATCTTTAACCGTTCATCAGACAAAACCGACGAAGTGGTTGCCGAGAACCCAGGTAAAAATCTGGTGCCGAGTTATACCGTGGAAGAGTTTGTTGATTCATTGGAAAAACCGCGTCGCATCCTGCTGATGGTGAAAGCGGGTGAAGCCACTGATAAGACTATCGCTTCACTGACTCCACATCTGGATAAAGGTGACATTCTGATTGATGGTGGTAATACTTATTACAAAGACACCATCCGCCGTAACCGCGAACTTTCTGCACAAGGCTTCAACTTTATCGGTACTGGTGTTTCCGGTGGCGAAGAGGGCGCATTGAAAGGCCCATCTATCATGCCAGGTGGCCAGAAAGAAGCCTACGAACTGGTTGCGCCTATCCTTGAGAAGATTGCTGCCCGTGCTGATGACGGTGATGCTTGTGTGGCGTATATCGGTGCCGATGGTGCCGGCCATTACGTTAAAATGGTTCACAACGGCATTGAATACGGTGACATGCAATTGATCGCAGAAGCTTATTCCCTGTTGAAACAGTCTTTAGGTTTAAGCAATGAAGAGCTGGCTAGCACCTTTGCTGAGTGGAACAAGGGAGAGCTGAACAGCTACCTGATTGATATCACCAAAGATATCTTCACCAAAAAAGACGAAGCCGGTAAATATCTGGTCGATGTGATTCTGGATGAAGCGGCGAACAAAGGCACCGGTAAATGGACCAGCCAAAGTTCTCTGGATTTGGGTGAGCCATTAACACTGATCACTGAGTCTGTGTTTGCCCGCTATTTGTCTTCTCTGAAAGATCAGCGCGTAGCTGCCTCTAAAGTACTGACTGGCCCTAAAGTGCAGCCTTTTGCCGGTGATAAAGCTGAATTTATCGAGAAAATCCGTCGTGCGTTGTATCTGGGTAAAATCGTCTCTTATGCTCAGGGCTTCTCTCAACTGAAAGCCGCTTCTGACGAAAATAACTGGGATTTGCATTACGGTGAGATCGCCAAGATTTTCCGTGCGGGTTGTATTATCCGTGCACAGTTCCTGCAAAAAATCACTGATGCATATGCAGAAAATGCAGATATTGCTAATTTGCTGTTGGCACCTTACTTCAAGCAGATCGCTGATGAATACCAGCAAGCACTGCGTGATGTAGTGTCTTATGCAGTTCAAAACGGTATCCCAACACCAACATTCTCTGCGGCGATTAATTATTACGATAGCTACCGTTCAGCCGTACTGCCAGCCAACTTGATTCAGGCACAGCGCGACTATTTCGGTGCGCATACCTATAAGCGTATTGATAAAGAAGGTGTGTTCCACACTGAGTGGCTTTAAGTTAACGGCTACTGCGCGTTCGTATTTTGATATTGGGCAGTGCTCGTCATCCTCACGTACTGAGTGTACGCTCCGGTGACTGTGCGCTGTCTGCAATCAAACTCCTTTCGCTCGCGACGCCTCAGGTGGATAAGTTGTTAAATTAAGTGAGTCGCCGAGGTGACTTTAGGTAGGGTAGGTTGGAGTAACCCGCTCGCTGATTTAAAAAGTTTGTCCTAATAAAAACGCCCTCGATGCTAAGTCGAGGGCGTTTTTATGCCAATAAGAAAGCTAACTCGAAAATTACTTCTCGTGGCGTTCGCGCAGGCGTCCAATCACTTTACTCAGATTCAAATCTTGGTCTTGCAGCAACACCAGTAGGTGATAGATCAAATCCGATGCTTCGTTGGTCAACTCTTCACGGTCATTCACTGTTGCGGCGAGGGCGGTTTCTACCCCTTCTTCCCCCACTTTTTGTGCGATACGCTTAGTGCCGCTGGCATATAGCTTGGCGGTGTAAGAACTCGCTGGATCGGCTGATTTACGTGAGGCCAATAACTGTTCTAACTGGTACAAGAAGCCCCAATCGCTGGCCGCCGGGGAGAAGCAACTGTTATTGCCTAAATGACAGGTTGGGCCAATAGGATTAGCCAGAATGAGCAGGGTATCATTGTCGCAGTCGGGATAGATATTAACTACATTCAGCACGTTACCGGAGCTTTCGCCCTTGGTCCACAAACGTTGTTTGGTGCGAGAGAAAAAGGTTACCTTGCCGGTTTGCTGTGTCACCGTCAGTGCTGCCTGATTCATATACCCCATCATCAGAACTTCACCGGAAATGGCATGCTGAACGATGGCTGGCATCAGATTGTCGACTTTATCCCAATCCAGTTGGGCAATTTGTTGTTCGCTTAACACACTCTTATCTCCACGCCTTGTTCAGACAAATACTTTTTCAATTCGCCGATATTAATGATTTGTTTATGGAACACCGAGGCTGCCAGCGCACCATCGACATCTGTGTCACGGAAAGCCTCAAGGAAGTGTTCTGGGGTACCTGCACCGCCAGAGGCTATCAACGGAACATGGCAGATGGCCCGCATCTGTTTCAACTGACGTAAATCGTAGCCGTTGCGCACACCATCTTGGTTCATCATATTCAGCACAATCTCACCGGCTCCACGTAACTGGACCTCTTTGATCCAATCCTCGGTCTGCCAGGTGGTGGCTTTGGTCCGTTTTTCATCGCCAGTAAATTGATAAACCTGATAACTGTCACTTTCCGCGTCATACCAAGTATCAATACCGACGACAATGCATTGTACGCCATAGCGGTCGGCCAAACGGGTAATTAAGGTCGGATCTGCCAGCGCCGGTGAGTTGATAGAGATTTTATCGGCACCGAAGGTCAGGATCTGACCTGCATCTTCAACGCTTTTAATCCCACCCGCCACGCAGAAAGGAATATCAATCACTTCTGCGACCCGCGATACCCAGCTTTTATCGACCACACGGCCGTCAGATGACGCAGTAATATCGTAAAACACCAGCTCGTCGGCACCTTCTTGTGCATAACGCTGCGCCAGTGGCACGATGTCGCCGATGATTTCGTGATTACGGAACTTGACGCCTTTGACCACTTGGCCGTCTTTCACATCCAGACAAGGGATTATACGTTTTGCCAGCATGCGATCGCCTCCTTCACGTTAAACTTGCCGTCCAATAGCGCGCGGCCCACAATCACACCTTGCACACCACTGCCACGCAGGCGGGCAATATCATCCAGACAACCGATACCACCGGAAGCCTGGAATGCCACTTGTGGGTAGCGCTGGCACACTTCCTGATACAGTTCTACATTGGAACCACTCAGGGTGCCATCGCGGGAAATATCAGTACACAACACATGTTTTAGGCCAAACGGCAGGTATTGCTCGACGATTTGTTCCAGCGTAGCATCTGAGTTTTCCTGCCAACCGCTGATAGCCACCTGTTTGCGGCCCGCCTCATTAATTCGGACATCCAGCGCTAATACGATGGCTTCAGCGCCATAGCGCTCAAACCACTGTTGCACCATTTCTGGCTGCTTAACGGCTGTTGAACCCACGACAACCCGTGTTGCACCGGCTTCCAGCAGTGCGACCACATCTTGTTCGTTACGGATGCCGCCGCCCACCTGCACCGGGACATCTACACCGGCCAGTAACTCGCGCAGCAAGGGGATCTGACGGGCTGCCGGATCTTTGGCTCCGGTAAGATCGACCAGATGTAACACCTGAGCGCCTTGCTGCTGATAATCCTGTAAGCGGGGCAGTGGGTGATTACCGTAATCACGCTGCTGGCCGTAATCGCCTTGATGCAAACGCACTACCTTGCCTTCGATCAAATCCAAAGCGGGAATAATCATGGTGCTCACATCTCCAGAAAGTTTTTCAGCAATTGGGCCCCAGCCGCACCGGAACGCTCCGGATGAAACTGCACGCCAAAGAAGTTGTCTTTTTCTACTGCGGCGGTAAATGGCTCGCCGTAATTGGCCTGGGCGATGGTATCTGGGCATATTGGCATTGCATATCCGTGCACAAAGTAGAAATAGGTCCCATCCGGGATCCCACGAAACAGATGATTACCCGCCTGTGGGGTAATCTGATTCCAGCCCATGTGTGGCAGCGGTAAACCAAAATCCATCATCTGTTTTACCGGCGTATCAATAATACCGAGAGTTTCAATACCGCCACTCTCCTCGCTGCTGGTCGCCAGCAACTGCATTCCCAGGCAGATACCCAATACCGGTTGAGTACAGCTCTTAATCAGTTCGATAAGTTCGCGTTCTTTTAACTGATCCATTGCCGCATGGGCAGTACCGACACCTGGCAGGAAAAGCTTATCTGCACGCAGTACAATCTCAGGGTCACGGCTGATAACTGGCGCGTACCCCAAACGCTGCACCGCATAGGTGACAGAGGAGAGGTTGGCGCACCCCGTATCCAGAATCACCACATTCATTACAGTACTCCTTTGGAACTTGGCAGGGTATTGCCCTCAACACGGATCGCCTGACGTAAAGTACGACCAAACACTTTAAACAGGCTCTCGACCCGGTGGTGATCGTTACGGCCTTTGGTTTTCAAGTGCAGAGTACAGGCCATGGCATAGGAGAGGGAGCGGAAGAAGTGCTCGACCATCTCAGTGCTCAGGTCACCCACGCGCTGGTAATTAAATTCCGCTTTGTATTCCAGATGCGGGCGGCCAGAAATATCCAGCGCGCAGCGCGCCAGGCACTCGTCCATTGGTAAGACAAAACCAAAACGGCCGATACCGCGTTTGTCACCGAGCGCGTTGTTAATCGCTTCGCCCAGTGCCAGTGCCGTATCTTCTACGGTGTGGTGGTCATCAATGTAGAGATCACCGCTGACCTGAATATCCATACGGAAACCGCCGTGAGTGGCGATTTGATCCAGCATATGGTCGAAGAAGCCCACGCCGGTTTTGATCTTGCTGCCCCCTTCGCGATCGAGCCACACATTTACGTCAATGGCCGTCTCTTTGGTGACACGGTTAACATAGGCATGACGGTCTCGCTGGGTTAGCTGTTTGGCAATCTGCGACCAGTTCAGGCCATCACGCTGGTAACGCAAACCGCTGATGCCCATATTGTGAGCCAATTGCAGGTCAGTTTCGCGATCGCCGATAACATAGCTATTGGCACTGTTCATCACGCCTTCAGCCAGATAACTTTCTACCAACGCGGTTTTCGGCTTACGGCAAGTACAATTATCCGCAGGCAGATGCGGGCAAATTAGCACTTGCTCGAAATTGACGCCCTGCGAGCTAAATATTTGCATCATCAGGTTATGGGGAGGATCAAACGTTTCCTGTGGGAAACTGTGGGTACCTAAGCCATCTTGATTGGTGATCATCACCAAACGATAATCCGCTTTTTGCAGTGCCAGCAAGGCCGGGATCACTTCTGGCTCCAGCGCCAGTTTGTCCAGCCGGTCAACCTGAAAGTCTTCCGGTGGCTCGGCAATCAAGGTGCCGTCTCTGTCAATAAAAAGAAATTTCTGGCTCATATCGTTTCCTTACGGAGGCTGGAGGTATTAGTGCTATTGGGGCTATCAATACCGGGCAGGGGAGCAAGGGCGGCAATCACTCGCTCACATTCCTGACGGGTGCCTACCGTAATGCGCAGGCAGTTGGATAACCCCGGTTGCTTATTTTGGTCACGCAGAATGATGCCTTGATCCCACAGTGTTTTGAACACGCTGCTGGAGGCGGTAAACCGGGCCAGTAAATAGTTACTTTCACTGGTAAATACCTGCTCAACACAGGCACAGTCTTGCAGCGCGCTTTGTAACCATGCACGGTTAGTTCGTACTTCGTTTACCCGCTGGCGCATTTGCTCAAGACCTTGTGGGCTGAGCGCTTGTGCAGCAATATCGGCCACCGGTGTAGATAACGGATAGGGCGCGATCACTTTAAGCAACAATTGGATAATATCGCTGTTGGCCAAGGTAAAGCCACAACGTAAACCGGCCAATGCAAAAGCTTTCGATAAGGTGCGCAAAATGACTAAATTCGGATAATCTTTTAGCCAACCGCTTACCGAGGCCTGTGGGCAGAACTCGATATAGGCTTCATCGATAGCCACGATAGCGCGACCTTGCGCCAGTTCCAGCACTTCACGCAGAGAGGCTGGGTTGATTAAATTGCCAGTTGGGTTATTTGGGCTGCAAACATAGATCAATTTCACTCGATCCAGGTTTTCTTTAATTGCTGGTAGATCTAACTGCCAGTCCGTGGTGGTTTGCACGGTACGCAGTTCCACACCAAAGGTTTCGGCGCTAACGGCGTACATACCATAGGTTGGCGGGCAGAAGAGTATCGCATCCTTACCTGGTTCACAGAATGCACGGATCAGCAGCTCAATACCTTCATCGGCACCACGGCTGACTAACACTTGATCAGTTTCTAAACCGGCATAGGCGGCATAACGCTCAATCACCTGTTTCGGCTGACATTCTGGATAGCGATTGAAGTTTTGTGTCGTAAGTTGGTATTCGGTTGCTAGCGGGTATTCGTTGGCATTAAGCCATACATCGCCATTACCGCCCAAACGGCGGGCAGACATATAAGGGGTCAGGGCACGGACGTTGGCACGGGCCAAATCGGTGACGTTGGTAGATTGGCTCATGCTTGCTCCTCTTGGGCGGCTGTCAAGGCCGCAACACGTAGGGTAACGGCGTTTTTGTGGGCGGTGAGTTGTTCGGCTTGCGCTAAAATTTCGATAGTCGAAGCCAGACCCAGCAAGCCCTGCGGTGTTAATTGCTGTACTGTCATTCGCTTAACAAAATCGGCCAGACCCAAACTGGAATAAGTTGAGGTATAACCATAAGTCGGTAACACGTGGTTGGTACCGGAGGCATAATCACCCGCAGATTCCGGCGACCAGTCACCCATAAAGACTGAACCGGCATTATCAATCTGATCGATAATGTCTTCCGGCTGACGGATTTGCAAAATTAAGTGTTCTGGGCCGTATTGGTTACTGATATCAATACATTGTTGCAAATCTTTGGTGACGATCAAGCGGCTGCTTTCCAGGGCCTGACGAGCGATATCAGCGCGCGATAACAATTTAAGTTGCTGCTCTACCTCAACAGCGACTGCTTGGGCAATGGCGGCATCCGGGGTCAGTAATACCACTTGTGAATCCGGCCCGTGCTCCGCTTGAGACAGCAAATCAGAGGCAATAAACGCCGGTGTAGCACCACTGTCGGCAATAACCAACACTTCTGACGGGCCAGCCGGCATGTCAATTGCAGCACCATCCAAACGTTGGCTTACCTGACGCTTCGCTTCAGTGACATACGCGTTGCCGGGGCCAAAAATCTTGTTCACTTTCGGTATTGATTCGCTACCGAATGCCATGGCCGCAATCGCTTGTGCTCCACCAATCTGGAACACTTCTTTAATCCCACACAGTTGCGCGGCATACAGTATTTCATCGGCAATCGGCGGCGGGGAACATAAAATGACCCGCTGGCAACCGGCAATGCGTGCTGGGGTACCGAGCATGAGTACGGTAGACAGCAGCGGAGCGGAACCACCGGGAATATACAAGCCGACGGAGGCAATCGGGCGGGTGATTTGCTGGCAGCGCACGCCCGGCTGAGTTTCAACATCTACCACTGGCATTTTCTGCGCGTTGTGGAAGGTTTCAATATTACGTACCGCTTGCGCCATGGCTTGTTTAATGTCGTCATTCAAGCGCCCGGCAGCGGCAGCTATCTCATCGCTACTGATGCGGATATCGGCAACCTGCACCGTATCAAAGCGTTGGCTGAAATCACGCAAGGCACTGTCACCCTCGGCTTTCACCCGATCAAGGATTTCGCTGACGGTTGCGGTGATTCTGTCAGAGGCATTAATTGCCGGGCGGCTAAGCAGCGCCTTTTGCTGCTCTTCACTGCATTGCTGCCAGTCGATTAGGGTATTGAAATTCGTCGGCTGCATCAGTTACTCCATCATTTTTTCAATCGGTAATACCAGAATGGAGCTGGCACCTAACGCTTTCAGCTTTTCCATTGTTTCCCAGAACAGCGTCTCGCTACTGACCATGTGCATGGCGACACGGCTCTTATCACCGGCCAATGGCAGAATAGTAGGGCGCTCGGCACCGGGTAGCAGCGTAATGATTTCGTCCAAACGTTCACTAGGTGCATGCATCATGATGTATTTGGATTCACGTGCTTGAATCACACCTTGAATACGGGTCATCAGGCGATCAATCAGTTGTTGCTTATCGGCTGGCATTTCGCCATCACGCTGAATCAGGCACGCTTTGGAGCGGTAAATGACTTCAACTTCGCGCAGGCCGTTGGCTTCCAGCGTGGCACCGGTTGACACCAAATCACAGATAACATCCGCCAAACCGGCACGTGGTGCTACTTCAACAGAACCGTTCAATAAACAGGATTTAAAGGTAACCCCTTGTTTGTCTAGGTATTGCTTTAAAATGTGCGGGTAAGAGGTGGCGATGCGCTTATTTTGCAGACATTGCGGGCCGGTATACTCGGTATCCAGTGATGCTGCCAGTGAGAGGCGACAGCCACCGAAATCCAGGCGGCGTAATGTGAAGTAACGGGGATCTTCGCCTTGAGCACGGCGGCTCAGTAACTCTTCTTCCAGCACGTTTTCGCCAATAATCCCTAGATCAACCACCCCATCCATCACCAGTCCTGGGATATCGTCATCACGTACTCGCAGGATATCGATTGGCATATTTTCTGCAAAAGCGATCAGGCGCTGTTGTTGCAAATTGATTTTAATCCCGCAGCGCGATAACAATTCATGGCAATCATCACTCAGGCGGCCTGATTTCTGCATCGCAATGCGTAAACGTGTTTTATCCAGCATGGTAAATCCTCAATCTATTAATTAATCATATAAAATGATGAGCAACAAAAAAGCCCTCGGAAGATAATCTTCCGAGGGCTTTCTCTATTGCGTTCTACCGCCACCTGGAAGATTCGTTAACCGTCTTCCAGCACACATCGGCCTGCAAGACTAGTCAGGATGATGGTGATGATGGTGATTAAATTGAACGCAGTTCATAATAATTTCTCTGTTTGGGCGGTTTTGAGCAAATCAAAATAGCCTTGATGTATACATATAGCCATACGTGGCATAACTTCTGTCAATCAACCTAAACCATCTGCTCGGTAGCGCGCAACCTTTTTTTCGCCTGATGCATTTATTTCACCCTGGAAGGGTGCGGCTTATCAACCAGTAATGGTTTTCTACTTAGTCATTATCACTTTGTTTTATGTCAGTATAAGCATGAAATATTTACCCAGCGTCATTACACCGATTTATAGAAAGAGGCCCATAATAGAGAGTAATTGTTAGGTAACAGTAGTTGGCGTAACTTATGCGTATTACGTGTGTTATCGGTATACACCCGTCATACTTCAAGCTGCATGTGTATTAGCCGCCTTCCTGCAACTCGAATTATTTAGGGTATAGGTTATCGGTATGAATCCGTGGAGAGCAATTGAAATGAAGAAAGTAGCCATTATTGGGTTGGGCTGGCTGGGGATGCCATTGGCGCAATCATTAATCCGTCGTGGAATACAAGTGGTTGGCAGTAAGACTACGTCAGATGGTGTCGATGCCGCCAGAATGAGCGGAGTTGATTGTTTTCAATTGCAACTGACACCAGAACTGATTTGCTCTCCAGACGATCTGGAGCAACTGATGACCGCTGATGCTTTGGTCATTACCTTACCTGCCAGCCGCACCGCCGAACGTGGGGAACAATATCTTCAGGCGGTACAGATGGTGGTCGATAGCGCATTGGCTTTCGGTATGCCGCGCATTATTTTTACCAGTTCTACCTCGGTGTATGGCGAAACCCGTGGCCGAATCAAAGAGAGTTCACCGCTACAACCGGTGACCACTGCCGGTAAAACGCTGATGGAGCTAGAGCTTTGGTTGCATAAGTTACCCAATACCTCGGTGGATATCTTGCGCCTTGCCGGGCTAGTGGGCACCGATCGCCATCCTGGCCGTTTTCTGGCAGGGAAATGCGGTGTGAAAGGCGGCTCATTGGGGGTTAATCTGGTGCATCAGGAAGATGTTATTTCAGCCATCGAGTTGTTGCTTAAGCTGCCAAGGGGCGGCCATATTTATAATTTGTGTGCACCACACCATCCCGCCAAGCGTGATTTCTATCCTGAGTGCGCGCGAGCATTACAATTGACGCCACCGGAGTTTGCTGCCGAGGATATTGAGGAAGCACCACGTGAGATTGATGGCAGCAAAATTTGTAGCGAGCTGGGGTTTGAGTATCAATATCCAGACCCAAATCGAATGCCTTTGAATTAATTATCTTATCGGCTACTGCGCGTTGTCATACTGAGATTGTGCAGTGCTCGTACTCCTCACATACTGCGTGTATGCTCCGGGTACTGCGCGCTGTACGCACTCAGTCTGACTTAGCTCGCTACGCCTTGAATGTATGAGTCGATAAAACATTCGAAATAAACATCAAATATAAGAGGGCCCCTAGGCGCGGCTCGCCCTTTCACTCACTTATCTCGCGCCCTATCACCGCTTTTGATGGATATAGGTCAGCGCCAGCGCCATCGCCAATACCAGCCCTTTGATGATATCCATGGCATAATAAGGTACTGACAGCATCACCAGGCCGTTTTGTAATACACCTAAGATCACCGCGCCAATTAAGGTGCCAAAAGCATTAGGCTTGCCAGAACCGGCCAAAGAGAAACCGATATACGCTGCTGCCACGGCATCCATTAGGTAGCCCCCCCCGGCGTTCACCTGCGACGAGCCGATACGTGATGCCAGCAGAATGCCACCCAGTGCCGCTAACAGGGAAGAGAGCACATAGGCCAGCACCCGATAACGCACGGTACGGATACCCGCTAATCGAGCCGCTTCTGGATTACCCCCAATTGCATACATGCGCCGGCCATGCTTGGTTAGCGACAGATACAACTGCACTACAATTGTCACCGCCAGCATAATCAGCACAATTACCGGCACTTGGCCCAGCGCTGAAAACATCTCAGGAATGACGCCTTCCGCCATATCGCCGCTGGGTAGCAACATATTTTGCGTGATAGACCCGCCATAACTGTAGGTCATCGCCACGCCCTGAATCACAAATAGACTGGCAAGGGTGGCCAGCATGTCAGGGATCTTCAGTACCACGATCAGAAACGCGTTAAACAGGCCGACCAAGGTACAAATCAGTAGCGTTAAAATAATGGCGCCAGTGGTACCAAAACCGTACCAGACAAATAGCGATACCACGATGGCATTGGCCAACGAAGCGGTGGAACCCACCGACAGATCAAAACCACCAATCGACAGCGAAATTGACACTCCAATGGCAATCACCGTCACGATGGCGATAGAGCGCAAAATATTGATAATATTGTTTGGATCGAGGAAGTTATCCGATGCCAAGCCAAATAACGCGATTAGCGCCACAACGGTGAGTAACATCCCCCATTTGTAGAGAAAATCAAAGAGCTGATGACGCCATGGTTGTGCGTCGGCTAGGGGGATTTCTTTGTTCACTGAGGGGTTCCTCCAGTAGAGAGTAGTAATAATGTCTCTTCATCAACATCGGCGGCGTTCAGTTCGGCGACAATACGCCCATCCCACAACACACAGATGCGAGAGCATAAACCGACCAATTCTGAGAATTCACCGGATGCATAAATAATGCCTTTCCCACTCTGTGCTAAAGCGTCAATCAGAGTGAACAGGTCTTGCTTGGCTTTGATGTCGACACCTTTAGTCGGTTCATCAAAAATCAGTACCTGCGCATCACCGCGCAACCACTTGCCGATCGCCACTTTCTGCTGATTGCCTCCCGATAGGCGCGCGAGTTTCTGTTGTGGTGAAGAGGTACGTATCCCAAGACGCTGAATTAACTCTTTGGCCCAATTTAGCTCCTGACGGCGGCTAAAAATACTCCAGCGGGAAAAACTGTCATCGGCCGCCACACTGAGATTCATCGCAATCCCTTCGTGGATAAAAATACCTTCTTTGCGCCGCTCTTCCGGTACCAATGCCAATCCTTGTGCGACAGATTGGTCGGGCGAGCGTGGTTTCCAGGCTTTCCCTTGTAATTCGCCACTGTCGACACGGCTGGGTGTTGCGCCAAACAACGCTTTGCACAGTTCGGTTTTCCCCGCACCGGCTAACCCGGCAATACCCAGAATTTCGCCTTCATGCAGTGTCAGGGAAATATCGCGCAATTTGTGTTGATCATGTAAACCACGTACTGCCAGCAGTGTTTTACGGCTGACCGCCGCTCGTCGAGGGGGGAAAATATCATCCAGCGTATGGCCAAGCATTTTTTCCACAATCTGCTCGCCGCTTAGCTCACCCATGGCATCATGGCTGACACGCCGCCCATCACGTAACACCGTTAATTGATCGCAAATTTCGCGTAATTCATGGATGCGATGTGAAATGAAAACGATTGCCATGCCTTCCGATTGCAAACGGCGGACTACGCGGAACAAGCGCGCGCTCTCTTCTTGATCCAGTGGTGCGGTAGGTTCATCTAAAATCAGGAAACGGCATTGGTGGGAAAGGGCGCGGGCTAATAACACCTGTTGTTTCTCTGCCAGCGTGCAGGATTCCAGACGTTGGCGCACATTTAATTTAACATCAAGTTGCCCGAGTAGCGCTTCTGCCTGACGGTAAAGCTGCGGCCAGTTAAACAGATGTCCCTGCTCCGCCAGCGTATCCAGCATAATATTTTCCGCCACAGACAGGGTGGGGATCAGTGCGACATCAACCTCTTGCTGAACCACATGGATACCCTGTTGCTTAGCTTGTCGGGGGGAATGAATATCTACCTGTTGGCCATCAATATAGATCTCACCACGATAGTGACTGTGAGCGCCGGAAAGAATAGCCATCAAGGTTGATTTTCCTGCACCATTAGCACCGACCAGTGCATGGGTGGAACCACCTTCTAGTGTAAAATCAACTTGTTGTAGTGCATGGAATCCAGAAAACGAAATAGAGATATTGCGCATCTCAAGGCGGGAGGAACTGATGCTGGACATAAATTTCTGTGACTGCCCTATAAAGTATTTTGGCGACCTACCCCTTTTTGCTATTCAGAAATAGGCTTACGATTTTTCTCAGGTCAATCAACCGGAGAAACAGGCAGTCAATAATGCTGCTGATAGCTTTCTTTTTTAACACAGTTTCTATTATTCGCAACAAACTAAAGTAGTTAAGGTATATCAAAAAATTATTAAACATTGCTAGCTTACCCCTTAAGATGAGAAAAACAGCGATAAGAACGTAATTTAAAAGGAACGCGCGATGAGCACGAATGCAATCCGGGTACAGGTAGGTCCGGCCAACTATTTTTCTTTTCCGGGTGCTATCGACAAACTGAGTGAGTTCTACCCTCCGGCGGCCCTGGATAAGGCACTGTGGATCTTTGGTGAGCGTGCTTTGGCGGCAGCCAGTGATTACTTACCCGCCGCGTTCCACGGGCCGCAAGCGGTGCGTGCTGCGTTTTCAACCCATTGCAGTGAGTCTACTGTTGCGGATTTGGTGAAAACAGCGGGCAGTGATCGCCAGGTGGTGATCGGTATCGGCGGTGGGGCAGTATTGGATACCGCGAAAGTGGTGGCACGTAAGCTGGGGTTGCCACTGGTCGCTATCCCGACTATCGCCGCAACCTGCGCCGCCTGGACGCCACTCTCCGTCTGGTATAGCGACGCCGGGCAGGCACTGAATTTTGAAATTTTCAAAGATGCTAATCACTTAGTCTTAGTTGAACCGCGCATCATTTTGCAAGCACCGGTGGAATATCTGCTGGCAGGTATTGGCGATACCTTGGCAAAATGGTACGAAGCCGTGGTACTTAGCCCACAGCCGGAAACTTTATCTCTCACTGTTCGCCTCGGATTACAGGCTGCGTTGGATATTCGTAATGTGCTGCTAAAGCAAAGTGAAGCCGCGTTACGGGCGGTTAAGCAAGTTGAACTGACACAGGACTTTCTGGATGTGGTGGATGCGATTATTGCCGGGGGCGGCATGGTCGGTGGGTTGGGGGAGCGTTATACCCGGGTGGCGGCGGCACATGCAGTGCACAATGGCCTGACTCTGTTGCCCCAAACCGAACATTTTCTGCATGGCACCAAAGTGGCCTATGGGATTTTGGTCCAGACAGCCCTGCTGGAGCAGGATGAGGCATTACAGTCATTGATTGTGGCGTTTAAAAAGTTGGGTTTGCCAACCCATTTAGCGGCGCTGGATGTTGATATTAATGATCGTGATGCTATTGAGCGGGTGATTGGTCGAATTCTGAAGCCGAGTGAATCAATTCATTATCTGCCTATTGCATTGAATTCAGACAAACTGTGGGCGGCAATTGAGCGAGTAGAAATGGCCGCTCAGCGCTGATAGCACGCGGGAATAGCTGTTTAGATCAAACTGTCATAAGAATATTGTTTCAAGTGCTTTAACATCTTGTTTTTTGCTCTCAACTTAGGGCAGAATACGCGCCATGCAATAACCGACGTTTAAACGCGTCGGTTATTTTTTTGCATTCATGTTTTCACAAATCAAGAGGCCGGACAACGATCCGGATAGATAAACAGGTCCGCGAGCGATTATTCACATACTGAAATCGCCGTTATGAGGAAAGAAAGATGGGGCAATTATTCACACTGGCACCGGTGCCCACCGGTATGCGCTGCACATGCAGCGATTATGGCGCAGCAGGTATGGCAAATACCCGTTACTCCGCTCTTATTTCCCCACTTACGTATCCCAGGCAGATACGAAGTTTCCCCGTCACCTCTAACCTGTGCGCTACACTTGCGAATCGGGTTAAAGGTATGGGGAGGCTGAATCATGACGCATAACGCTACTGTTGCAGTCGGTACTAACCAAACGGGTACCAACAACCGCGTCCAACTCAGAAAAACACTGACACTGGTCCAAGTGGTGATGATGGGTCTGGCTTATTTACAGCCGATGACCATTTTCGATACTTTTGGCATTGTTTCCGGTTTGACCGATGGTCATGTCGCGACCTCTTACGCCATTGCGTTGATTGCGGTGCTGTTCACGGCAATCAGCTATGGCAAACTGGTTAAACGCTTCCCGTCTGCGGGGTCGGCGTATACTTACGCCCAGAAATCCATTAGTCCGAATGTTGGCTTTATGGTGGGTTGGTCATCACTGCTGGACTATCTGTTCATGCCGATGATTAATATTCTGTTGGCAAAAATTTACCTCGAAGCGATTTTCCCTGGTGTGCCATCGTGGATTTTTGTTGGCGCGCTGGTCAGCCTGATGACGCTGTTTAACCTGCGTGGCATCAACGTGGTGGCAAACTTGAACTCGGTTATTGTTGTGGTTCAGGTAGCTATCATGGTGGTCTTTATGGGGCTATTGATTCATGGTGTTTATCAGGGTGAAGGTGCGGGCACATTGGTAAGCCCACGCCCGTTCTATTCTGAAAATGCCCATTTGGTGCCGATGATAACTGGGGCCACGATACTGTGCTTCTCATTCCTGGGTTTCGACGGCATCAGTTCATTGTCTGAAGAAACCCCCAATGCCGGTAAAGTGATCCCGAAAGCGATTTTCTTGACGGCATTGATTGGCGGCGTGATCTTTATTGTGGTGTCTTATTTCTTACAGCTCTATTTCCCGGATATTTCGCGCTTCACTGATCCTGATGCGTCACAGCCGGAAATTATGCTGTTTGTTGCTGGCAAATTCTTCCAGTCAGTTATCTTGTGCTTCTCCTGTGTCACGGTATTGGCATCAGGGATGGCGGCACATGCTGGCGTTTCGCGTCTGCTGTATGTGATGGGCCGCGATGGGGTATTCCCAGAAAAAATATTTGGTTACGTACACCCGAAATGGCGGACTCCGGCAATCAACGTACTGTTGGTTGGTGGCGTGGCATTGTCTGCTATTTCCTTTGATCTGGTGACGGCGACCGCATTGATTAACTTCGGTGCGCTGGTGGCCTTTACCTTCGTGAACCTGTCAGTGATTTCACAGTTCTATATCCGTGAACGCCGTAACAAAACGTTTAAGGATCATTTCAGCTACCTGATTCTGCCAATGATTGGTGCAGGAACGGTGGGGGTGCTGTGGATGAATCTGGAAAGCAGTTCAATGACACTGGGACTGGTGTGGGGCGCGATTGGCCTGGCTTATATGGTCTGGAAAACCCGTGCTTTCCGTCAGGCTTTGCCTCAGTTTAATGGCGAACTGGCACAGTAATCGCATTTAATATTGCGCAATTGCTGACTAAAACGGAGCCTGATGGCTCCGTTTTTTATTGGATAATTTGCTGCCACAGCCCTAGCTCACTAAGCCTCTGGCATACTCAAACAGTGCTTTCAGCAGTGCCAGCTTCTCTTTATCATCTTCATACTGGTTATAGAATTGTTCCAGTTGCAGCACGTAGTCCTGCACTCTTTCAGGATTGAGGGCTTCGCGGCGATGTTCCAGCCAACGCTGTTGCTCACTGTCAGTCAGCGTATTGGGGTAATTACGGGCGCGAAAGCGGAAAAATAGCGCTTCCAGCCGTGGATCTTGAAAGGTCAAATCCAGTGCGGGCAGGTTTTGCGGTTCAGTTTGTAAAATGATCTTCATGGTGGCGCGGTCGGCATCGCTGAAGAAGCCATTATACAGTTGTGCATCGACATCATCGGATACCGCAAAAGGTTCGGCTTCGGCGAACAGTGCCACCACTTTTTCACGTACTTGCGGATTTTGCCGCAATAATTGCAAATTTTGCAGGCAACGTTGGCGATCAATGCCCAAACGATCAGCATTTTCCGGTAATAAAGTTTTAGCGGGAGCCAGTACCGGGCATTTATTGATGTGCACCAGTTTCAGTGGCACCGCTGCATCTTGTGCATTGAGTTTGTCGCGGCGGGTATATAGACGCTCGCGCAGTGTATCGCTATCCAACGCCAGCAATGGCGACATATCACCGGCCAGGTCACACATAATCACCGCATTTTTATTCTCAGGATGCCATGCCAGCGGCGCAACCCAACTGGTATTGCCTCGTGCCGCGCCAAACATGCCGGAGACATGAACCAACGGCGTCATCTCCGCGATATCAATCAGTGCGTTTATTTTATGCTTACTGCGGTGTTGATATAAATAGTCGAATAGGCGGGGTTGCGCCTGTTTGACCAATTTCGCCATCGCAATGGTGGCATGCACATCTGACATCGCATCATGGGCATGCAAATGCTCAACACCATTGGCTTTGGTCAGATGCTCAAGCTTGAAACTCGGCAGGCCATCTTCATTTTCCGGCCAGACAATACCTTCTGGGCGCAGGGCGTAACACGCCCGCATCACATCTAACAGATCCCAGCGGGAATTCCCTCCTTGCCAGCTATAGGCATAGGGATCGTAAAAATTGCGGTAGAAAATATTGCGACTGACTTCATCATCAAAACGAATATTGTTGTAACCGAGGATACAAGTGCCCGGCACATTGAAAGCCTGATGGATTTGGCGGGCAAATTCTGCCTCATTCACGCCATTGGCTAAGGCATGCTGTGGCGTGATACCGGTTATCATCACAGCCTCTGGCTGTGGCAGATAGTCATCGGCGGGAGCACAGTAAATGACCAATGGCTCTTCGATAATGTTGAAATCCAAATCGGTGCGCACCCCGGCAAACTGGGCCGGCCGGTCCAATGCCGGACGCTGACCAAAGGTCTCGTAATCGTGAATGTAGAAAGTAGGTTGCTTATTTTTATCTGACATTATTCGGTTTAACCCTTTTTACTATGGTCATTCTTTAGTGATGGGCCACCGTTTTGGTGGTAAGCCGCAGTGACCAATAACGTTAGTGTTAGAATATCATTTCAGATGCGCCGAGACGTCAGGATTTATTTCGACATACTTATGTTTTGCCAGAAACATGTCGATCTAATTAGTATTTACCTACCGTTTACTCAGCTATTCATACAATTCGCCTACTAAATGACACGGTAGGACTCATGGTGAAAAAACTTCTGCTAACCGGCGCAACAGGGTTTCTGGGCGGGGCAGTGCTTGAAAAGTTATTATTGGCAGACGCCGATTTTAATTATTTATTATTAGTACGGGCGACTACGCCGGAACAGGGGCTAAACCGTATCCGTGAAAATCTGGCGAAATTTTATCTCCCCAGTCAGCGGCTGAATAAAATAAATATCAACCATATTTTATTAGGCGATTTGGCAGAGCCGGATAGCTTTATTAATGACCCACGTATTGATGATGTGACCCATGTTATTAACTGTGCTGCTGTCGCGTCATTTGGTAATAATCCCTTAATCTGGAAAGTAAATGTAGACGGCACTCTGGCATTTGGCAAAAGAATGGCAAATGTAGTGGGTTTACAGCGCTTTATCCACGTGGGTACCGCCATGTCGTGCACACCAGATGCCGGAGCGGTGGTTAGCGAGCAAGTATTATCAGCGCAAGATGATGCGCATTTAGTGGAATATACCAAGTCCAAATCAGCTATTGAGCGATTGTTGGCAGAGCAATGCCCGAATTTACCGCTGGTATTAGCCCGGCCATCGATTGTCGTTGGGCATACCCGTTTGGGGTGTCAGCCCTCTAGCAGTATTTTCTGGGTATTTCGCATGGCATTAATGCTGCGTAAGTTTATGTGCTCATTGGATGACTATATCGACGTTATCCCGGTCGATTATTGTGCGGATGCTCTGTTGTGTATTTTGTTCCATCCCCACTTGACCGAAAATATTTATCATATTTCTGCCGGAGAAAAAGACAGCGTCAGTTTTGCCGAAATTGATCAAGCCATGTCCTCGGCGGCACGGCAAAAACCGATGGGTACAGATTATTGCCAGGTAGACTACGGTGCTTTGGTGCAGATGCGTAACCAACTAAAAAGCATTTTCGGCCCCTGCAATGAGCGCTTAATGTTGAAAGCCATGCGTTTATATGGCTCTTTTGCCGTGTTAAATGTGCGGTTCAGTAATGAACGCCTGCTCAGTTTGGGTATGGCAAGATCACCACGCTTCACCGATTATATTGCCTGTTGTGTGGAGTCCAGCTATGGAATAACTATCCAGCAACAAATGGCGGTTGATTTTAAGTAAGCATCTCTCCCCGCGTGACGACAGACTGCGGGGAATAACTTTTCCCGTTTATGTCTCGTCACTGATTATTCGCTACTTTTGCAAACTTTTAACCCCGTGCCAGCCGGTTATAACTCAGCTAAACTTAGGTTTTAGTGTTTTATTGGACGTAGGTATATTGTGCGCTTGAATAAAAAAATCTCGCCACTGGATAACTTGATTTATAGTCACTATCGCCTTACGCATGCTTTGCGAATTACGCTGGCATTTATCTTAACTTTCCTGATTATTCGCTTATTGGCCATCCCAGAAGGGACCTGGCCGTTGATCACGCTGGTCGTGGTTATGGGGCCGATATCTTACTGGGGAAATGTGTTATCCCGAGCGATGCAACGTATTGGCGGCACGGTGTTTGGCGCGATATCTGGCCTGATTGCCCTCTATCTTGAATCCTATTCGCTGACGTTCATGCTGGTCTGGTGCGGGGTTATCATGTTTCTGTGCGGCTATTTGACGTTGGGTAAACGGCCCTATATGGCACTCTTGATTGGTATCACGCTGGCGGTAGTTTGTGGATCTGCGCCGGGTGATATGAATACCGCACTGTGGCGTAGTGGCGATGTTATTTTTGGCTCCCTGCTGGCGTTAGTCTTTACCAGTGTTTACCCACAACGCGCCTTTACGCATTGGCGCATGCAGATGAGCGATAATCTGCGTGCTATCAGCCAGGTCTATGCCGCTTACCTGTCACCGAATGTGGTCGAACGCCCACGATTAGAACCTAAATTGAAAACCGTCCTGAGTCAGTCGGTTAAAATGCGCACTTTTATTGCTCCTGCCAGTAAAGAATCCCATATTAATAAAGATGTTTTTGAAGCCATCCAAACATTGAGCCGGAATTTAATATGCACACTGGAATTGCTGGTGGATGCTTACTGGTCGTCACGTGAAAGCCATTTTATTATGCTTAATGCTAAAGGGTTACGCAGCACCCAACTGATGACTATTCGCACTCTGAATACGTTGAGTGACAGTTTGCGTGATGGCTCACCAGCACGTGAGCGAGAGGTTGTCGCCGAGTTAAGTGAAATTGCGGCCGAACTGAAATCATTGATGCTGGCGGTAACGCAGGGGCAGCAGGTAGAAACGCCCATTTATGGCTATGTTTGGCTGAGTATGGAGCTAACCAAACAGCTTGAGGAACTCGACGATCTGATTAATATGACGTTGCGCAGGTGATCTCTCGCCGCTAAAGGCAGATGAAATTTCTGTCTGGCGGGTAAAGCAGGTAAGATAAGCCAATGAATCTTGTCACCAGGTACGACAAAGCGGTATGGTGCAGGTAGCCTGGTCACCAGCAATTGAATTTGTGTAAAACTTAAGTGAAGGTGTAAAAATGGATAATGCAATTAAGCCGACTTTCCAGGACGTTTTGGAGTTTGTGCGTATGTTTCGTCGCAAAAACAAGTTGCAGCGTGAAATCGTTGATAACGAAAAGAAAATCCGTGATAACCAAAAACGCGTTCTGTTGCTCGATAACCTGAGTGATTACATCAAGCCAGGGATGAGTATTGAAGAAATTCAGGCCATTATCGCGGACATGCGTACTGCTTATGAAGATCGTGTTGATGATTACACCATCAAAAATGCCGATCTGTCTAAAGAACGTCGTGAATTGTCGAAAAAACTGAAAGCGATGGGCGAAGTTAAGTAACTTCACCACGGTTTAATAGCTTATTTTAACGCTATTAAGAGAAAGGCTGGCATCAATTGCCAGCCTTTTCTTTTGGCTAAAATGGCCCTAACTTGACGGTTTGTTCTGCCGCAAGAAACTAAACGCTGGGATTTTCGCACCTTTGACAAAGATAAACGCCAGCAGTAACGAGCCCCACAGCGCCATAGTGATATAACTACTGACACCCATGATATTCAGCCCGCTTTCCAGCATTTGCAGCAGGAACAGCGCCAGTACAATGCCGAAAACTTTGCCAAATCCACCATCGGGATTTACCCCACCCAGTACGGTTGCCAAAATTGTGATAAGTAACAGCGACTCACCGTAGGATGCTTTGGCTGAGTTCAGTTTTGACATCATTAATAAGGCCGCTACCGCACACAGTAAAGATGAAATTACATACACCCAAACCAGTGTGCGGCGCGTGTTAATCCCAGAGAAGAAGGTGGCTTTCTCATTAGAACCGGACAAATAGATTTGGCGGCCCAATGGCGTTTTAGCCAGAATCAGCCAGATGGTCAGTGCTACCGCGACGAATAGATAAAGTGGCACTGGCACACCGAGAAAGTTGCTGCGATCCAGTGCCAGTACATAGTTCGGGAAGTTTGAGATAGCCGAACCTTTGGAGATAAGTACATTCACGCCTTTGAGCAACGTCATGATGCCCAGAGTGGCCAGAATAGGGGATACTCGTACCACCGAGATAAGTATCCCGTTGATAAGCCCCACAACCAATGCCACCGAGGCACCCGCCAGTAACATCAACATCATTGAACTAAAGGTTGGCGCAAGATGGGTACAAACCCATGCCATCACCAGGGCGCAGGCATTCGCGGTAGCAATAATCGATAAGTTAATCCCACCGGTCAGCATAGTAATCGCCATTGCCAGAGTTAATACCCCCGCGACAGGGATTTGCGAAGCGATGGATTGGAAGTTAGCCGCCGACCAAAATACCTGTGGAATAAATAGGCTGAATCCTACGCCGACCAGCACCAGCAGGGCAACCAGCCAGCGTTCGGTATGATCACGTTGCGTTGTTTTCGACATGGTTATATCCCTACCTTATGGCGTTGGCCCCAGGCCGTCACACTGATACTGATGACAATTACCAGCCCGATAACCACGGTATGCCAGTACGACGAAATGCTCAGTAAATTCAAACCATTTTGTAATATTGCCAGCAAAATCACCCCCAGCAAGGTACCGGTAAGTGTTCCACGGCCACCCACAATACTGGTACCGCCGAGCACCACGGCTGCCAGCACTGTAAGCTCATAGCCCAGTAATGAATCAGGCGCTACGGTTAATACGGTATAAGACTGTACTACGCCGGCGATGCCGGACAAAAAGCCCATATAGCCATACACGAACAGTTGCAGTTTGAGAATACTGAACCCCATGCGTGACGCCGCTTCCTGATTGCCCCCTAAGGCATAGATTTGCCTGCCAATACTGGTGCGGGTCATCAGTAGAGCGGTAACAATAATGGTAATTAGCAGCGTTAGAATAGGGAGCGACAGGCCGTAGTCATAACCATCGGCAGCGGTAAAGGCGAACAGCATTGGCCCGTGTTCAAACCATTCAGGGTAGCTATACAGCCAAACACCACGGCTGAGATACAACAGTAAGCCATAGAAAATATTCAGTGTGGAAATGGTGATAATGATCGACGGTACGCGTAAGCGGTTAACCAGCAGGGCATTAACCAAGCCCAAAAGTAGGCCGATACCACCAGCCAGCGCAAAAGCTACCGGGAAGTTGCCACCAAACTTCACAATTAATGTCACCATGACATATTGCGAAATAATGGTCATCGCCGGGAATGAAATATCAATACCGCCAGAAATCAATACGATAAATAAGCCACAGGCCAAAATGGTTAACATGGCATAGTTATTTATCAGATCATAAATATTGGCAAGGGTCAGAAAATCCGGGCTGGTGAACGCAAGATAAGTCGAAATAAGCAAAATAGTGAATGCCAGCATCACTTCATGGCGTTTTAGTTGTTCTTTATTGAATAAACCTGTTTTACCTACCGCAGATTTATTAACTGCATGGGGGTTAGCCATTTACTACCTCCGCAATGGCTGCTTCGCTACTGTTACCCGGTAAAAACTCTTGTACCAGTCGCCCGGCCCGCATCACTAAAATACGGTGGCTATTGAAATAAGCTTCATCAATTTCATCGCAGACCATTAACACTGCGATACCGCGAGCTGCCAATGCATTGATAATATTATAGATACCGGCTTTGTTAGCGATATCCACACCTACGGTGGGGGAGTCAAGGATCAAAATTTGCGGATCGGTTGCCAGCCATTTAGCGATAGCAATGCGCTGCGCATTGCCGCCAGACAGCGTATTGACTGGAAGGTCGCTGTTGCCGATTTTGATCGACAGGTGTTTCACCATATCCTCGACCAGCGTATCGACCCGCTCACTACGCATCAGATGGAACACGTTTTTCAGGCGATGCAGAACAGTGGCACTGATATTGTCACGAATGGATTGTTCCATAATCAGCCCGGTGCTCATTCGGTCTTCTGACACATAACCGACCCCCGCCGCAATAGCATCACGGTTACTGCTGAAATACATCGGTTTATCGTTAATTCGGATGGTGCCTGACTCCGGCGAGGTCAAACCGAATAAACTAAGACACAGTTCAGTGCGGCCAGAACCGAGCAGGCCCACCAACGAGACAATTTCCCCCGGATGCAGCGTCAATGAGATGTTGTGATATTCATTACTACGGCAAAGCTCCTCCACGGCCAGCACCGGCGGGTGGGCGGCACTGTAGGGCGGTAGCACCTGAAAATCAAATTTCATGCCGGTCATCAGCCACGCCAGTCGCTGGTTGTCCACTTCGGTGGCCGGGTAAGTGCCAACCCAATCACCATCCTTTAGCACCGTGATGCGGTCTGAAATCTCCAACACTTCACTTAATCGGTGGCTGACAAAGACTACGCAGATATTGCGTGATTTCAGTTCATGTACCACCCGCAGCAAGCCATTAACTTCTTGTCGGGTGAGGGAGGCGGTAGGCTCATCCATCACAATCAACCGGGCATCCTGTGCCAAGGCACGGCAAATAGCCACCAGTTGCTTCTGGGCGATGGGCAAATTCTCAACCAGTTCATCCAGATTGAGATGCGCATCAATGCTGCTGATCACCTGCTCAGCCGTGGCGCGCATCTGGCGTTTGTCCACCCACAGGTGATGGTGATAATGGTTCATGGCGATATTCTCAGCCACAGTCAGGTTCGGGAATAACGACAAATCCTGATAAATTACCTGAATCCCTAAGCGAACGGATTCAATCGGGGTCAGGCTTGAGTAAGTTTTGCCATCAATGGTAATCGTGGCATCAGCATCGGGCTGATAGACACCGGAAATAATCTTGATGAGGGTCGATTTGCCACACCCGTTTTGCCCTGCAAGACAATGTACTTCACCGGGTAACAGGGTCATAGCCACTTTATTTAGCGCTTTGACGCCATAAAAGGTCTTACTAACATTTTCCAGGGTAATAAATGGCTGCATATATCCTGTGTCCTTTTGATTCTTAATTAATTAATTGCGGAACCAGACAGGGCGTCCGGCTCCGCAATAACTTAGTGAATCAATACAGCGAATCCACGTTGTCTTTGGTTACCCGTAATACATTGTGGAACTGGATCAGATGCTTATCTTGGTCAACTTCAGCTTTACCCACGCCAGGAATTTCCATACCTGACTCAATTTTTTCACCTTTCAGCACTTTATCCGCCACTGCGGTCAGTGCATAACCGGCAGAACCTGGGTCATAGGTCACGCCCATTGCGATATCACCGCTTTTAATCAAGGATGCAGCCTGTGAAGGGATCATCATACCGAACACATGGACGTTGTTTTTCGCACGTTTCTCTTTCACGGCACGGCCAGCACCGATCGGACCTTGCGAACCGAAGGCGACAATACCTTTCAGGTCACTGTGCGCTTTCATTAAATCGAGCGTGGTACGGCGTGAATCATCAATACTCTCGGCAACAGGCATGCGGCTGGTCACCTCAAACATATCGGGGTAGTGCTCTTTCTGATATTTAACAAACAGATCGGCCCACAGGTTATGCTGTGGTACCGTCAGGCTGCCGACATAAATCACATAGCCACCTTTACCACCCATGGCTTTTGCCATCTCTTCTACGTTATCTGCGGCAAATTTGGCGTTATCGATGATTTCGATATCCCAGTTGGCGCTGGGTTGCCCTGGAGATTCGTTGGTTAACACCACAATACCGGCCTCACGGGCTTTCTTGAATACCGGTTCCAGTACATCGGCATCGTTGGGCACAATACTGATAGCACTAACTTTTTTCGCGATTAAGTCTTCGATAATTTTAACCTGTTGCGGGGCATCGGTACTGGAAGGGCCGATTTGATAGGCTTTGATAGCCAGATCTTTACCGGCGCGATCCACACCTTCGCCCATGCGGTTAAACCACGGCATACCGGCGATTTTTGAGATATTAACCACTTCGACTTCCTGCGCCAGTGCACTGCCCGAGCACACCATCATGCTGAACAGACTGGCTGCCAACAGGGTTTTCACACTCAATTTTTTCATTTAAGGCTCCCGGAACTCATGTAGGTTGAGGTAATTGTTATTTAAGGTATTGGTGCAATAATCAGCATGCTGTATTACATGAATTTTATTTATGTTTTTAAAAAAATGAAGATTTAACAGGAAACAGATTTTACATCTTCACTAGATTTCCTGCTGGTGGGATCTAATACCTTGATAGCAGTTTCCCCCATATACATGAATGCTATTTACATGGACAAAATAGCTGCATTCCCTGTTTGTGACTGAAGTCATGATTTTGAGGGGCAAGACAAACAGAATTACATAAAAATGGTAAGCGGCAGGTTAATAACAGTGAGGTTTACATGGATATTCTGGTTCAGATGATTCTTAATTTTTTGCTATCATGGCCTGATGCTGAATGACGGGTTAACGCACGCCCCCAGGCACCATGGTTAACAGGTGTTGGCGGGGGTAGTGGCGATTGATATTGCGCTGCTGCAATTGCCAGAACACCTGCTCCACGTCATGCCGTTGACGGTCAAGCAATAATCCAACCACACTGCCACTGTGGGCTACGTTCAACCCGTATAAATCCAACTCCTCCACTAGCCTCAGCAGGGCGCTAAAGTCAGGTTTTACCAGTAAACGCTGGCTGGCTTGCGCACTCAATGTGGTGGCCTGACCCAGCAGTGAACAATCGTGGCGCTCGGCGGCTTGGATAAACAGTTGCCATGCCCGTTCCAGTGAGGTGGCACTGGCTAACAGCGCCGGTTGACGATCACGGCGGTGGTAATCCTCGGTTTTGAGAATCTGTGGGCTTTCCAGTAACAAAATATCTACCACTGGCTGCCAGTTATAAGAGATTTGTGTTGCGGCAGTTTGGTGGTCAAACAGTGTCAGTTGTTGAAATAGGGTGCTGTCAGTGGGTTCCAGCCTGACGCACAGTGCTGCCAGTGCGGCTTCATTGAGTGTTTCACCGAGATGGCGGGCGGTTGCCAGTGCGGTGGCGGCGATATCGGCGGTACTGCTGGCAAGTCCTTTTGCTACCGGAATGGTGGAATCAAAACTGATGTGCAGGCCATTAGCCATCTGTGCAGGTTGGCCAAAATAGGCCAGTACCGCCGCCAACATCTGGCGCATGCGTGGGCGTTCATTCTTGCCCGGTACGCCATCGGTCACCGAAACCGTACTAAACCAGTTGACCGGGCAGGAGATAAGCTTCTCCCCCCCCAGTATCCAACCCTGAATCAGTTCACCACAAGAGGCCGGGCAACGGGCTTCAGCCATGACCAAAGACCTGCTGTAAGGCACTGATCAGCCGTTGGTTATCTGCCGCGCTTTTAATGGCTACACGATAGTGGTCGCGGGTTAGACCGGGGTAATTAGCACAATGGCGGATCAGAATATGGTGCTTTAATAGCGCGTGTTGCAGATTAAGTTCAGGTTTAAGGCAGCGCAGGAAAATGTAATTGGCGCACCCTTGCCACACCTGCAACGCTGGCAGGGCGGCTAAATGCTGATATAACCAAGGTCGCTGCTGCGCCAGCCATTGATGTGTGGCTTGAATATAAGGTTGGTCGTCGAGAATAATCTCACCCGCCAGTGCGGCAAAAGCATTGATAGTCCAAGGCTCGCGTTGCTGTTTCATTTGCGCCAGCGCCGCCAGATCGCCACTGAGCAGATAACCGAGGCGCAACCCTGGAATGGCAAAGAACTTGGTCAGTGAGCGTAACAAGTATAAGTGTGGGAAATCCGCTAATTGAGGGGTAAGCCCCGGCGCATCTGGCAAGAAATCGATAAAAGCTTCATCGATAATTAAAGCAATATGGTACTGATGGCAACATTGCACAATGGCTTGCAGCAATTTGGCATCAGGCATCAGGCCGGTCGGGTTATTGGGTGTCGCCAGAAATAGGCAGTCTGGGCGCTGTTGGGCTAATAGCGCCAGTAGACGTTCATCGGGCTGATAGCCGTCTGACTCACTCATCTGATAATCATGAATCTGGCAGCCGACCCGTTGCAGGGCGCGGCGGTATTCAGCAAAGCCCGGAGTCAACAGTACCGCAGTGCGGGGTTGCAGATGCTGCACCACTGCGTAAATCAGCTCAGTGGCACCATTGCCTGCCATAATATTCTCTGGCAGGCAGTGGTGAGCACGGGCCAGCGCTGCATGTAATTGGCGATACTCAACATCAGGATAGTGTTCGGCACGGGCCAATTGTTCGATAATCGCCGTTTTCAAGGATTCCGGCATGCCCAGCGGATTAATATTGGCACTGAAGTCAACGATATTGGCTGCATCTGTGCCGATTTTCAGTGCCATTTCCAGCACATTCCCACCATGCTCACTCATTGCTACTCTATTCCCCTATATAGCTTGTGCGTTTAGAGTACCATACCCTTCGTCCTTGATGCTGTAGGGTTGTTCGCTACACTCACGCACCCGAATCACTTACTTGTCGTTGACCCTATATGAATAAGCTCATCGGGATGCGTTTACTTGCTGCCTACCTACAACGCCAATGACTTTGGGTATATCAGCGAGGGAATGGCGTTTAGCGACAATAGCTCCGGCGTGAAGGCGAGCACATCTCGTAGGCGAACCACGTCGCCAATAACAATCAGCGCCGGTGCCGATAAACCCTGCGCGGCAACCTGATCGGCTAATGTAAGCAGTGTGCCGCTGGCAACTTGTTGCTGCTGGTGGCTGGCGTACATCACCACGGCGGCAGGGGTGGTGGGGGCTTTCCCCCCGGCGACCAATTGCTGGCAAATGGTCGTCAGTTGTGTCATTCCCATCAGGATAATCAGCGTACCTTCCAGCTTGGCTAATGTTGCCCAGTCCTGTGGCTCATTGCCTTGGCGCAAATGGCCGGTTATCACATGAAAGCCTGAGGCATAATCACGATGTGTTACCGGAATACCGGCATAAGCCAACCCGCCAATGGCGGAGCTTATCCCTGGAACTACCTCAAACGGAATACCAGCCAACGCCAGTGTTTCAGCCTCTTCACCGCCACGGCCAAAGACATAAGGATCACCACCTTTGAGTCGCACCACATTTAGCCCACGTTGGGCGCAATCAACCAGAATTTGATTGATTTCTGTTTGTGGCACCAAATGGTGGTTGGGGTTTTTGCCCACGTTGATCATTTCACAACCATCAGGGGCTTCTGCCAGTAACTCAGCACACACCAAACGGTCATAGACCAACGCGTCAGCGCGACGAATAACATGTAATCCCTTCACCGTAATCAGCGCGGCATCCCCTGGCCCAGCGCCTACCAACCAAACTTTCCCACTTTCCATATTGCCTCTTATTGTGCGGCGAGGGCCGGTTGTACCGGCAGATTCAGGGCCACGCGAATGACATCACGGGCAATCATTAATTCTTCATTGGTATTGACGATAGCAATCTGTACCGGCGCAGAGTCATGTTGGATAAACGGCTGATTGTTGATATTTTTCTCTTCGTCCAACTCGATACCGAGAAAGGCTAAACCACGGCAGATTTGCTGGCGGGCTGTGCGGGCATTTTCACCGATACCGCCGGTAAATATCAGTGCATCAATTCCGCCCAGTTGCACGATATAGCTGCCAATCACCGCGCGGATACGTTCGGCAAAGAGGTCGAGCGCTACTTTGGCGCGCGGGTTGCCGTTGGCGGCGGCTTGTTCGACATCGCGATAGTCATGTGAGATGCCGGATACGCCCAGTAAACCGGATTGGTTGTTAATTAAATGGTTAATTTCACTGGCATTTTTTCCTTCTACTTGCTGAATAAATGGCAGGATGGAGGGGTCAATATCACCGCTCCGGGTGCCCATCATGATACCGGCCTGTGGGGTGAAGCCCATCGAGGTATTCACCGACTGGCCGTTGCCGATAGCACAAATGCTGGAGCCGTTGCCAAGATGGCAGGAGACAATGCGCAGTTCTTCCAAGGGGCGCCCCATTCGTTCGGCGCAAACGGCACTGACATATTTATGACTGGTGCCATGGAAACCATAACGGCGAATACCCAGCTCTTCATAGTAGCGCCACGGTAATGGATACAAATAGGCCGTCTGGCTCAGTGTTTGGTGGAATGCAGTATCAAATACCGCCACCGCGCTGGCATGGGGTAGGGCATGTTGGAACACCCGGATACCGAGCGCATTAACCGGATTATGCAGGGGGGCCAGTGCGCCAAGCTGTTCTATCTTATCCAGCACCTCGGGGGTTATCACGACCGAATCGGCGAATGCTTCACCGCCGTGCGCGACACGATGGCCGACACCGGTAATTTCATCCAGTGAATCAATAATATTGTGTTCAATCAGCGCGTGAAGTAGGTGTTCAGCACCTTGGCGGCAATCGGCGATAGGCAGAATCTCGCGCCATTTCACATCTGTGGCGCGGAGGTTAAATATCGCATCATCCATACCGATACGTTCAATTAATCCCTGACAGATCACTTTTTCATCAGGTAAAGAAAACAACTGAAACTTCAACGAAGAACTGCCGGCGTTAATCGCCATAATCTTACCGGGCATGCGACTCTCCAGAATGATTCAAATAAGTAATAAGGTCGGTTAATCCCTCACCGCTCAGCGCTGAGGTCACAAATAGGTGTTGCGCCCCCGCCTGCGTGAGGCTGTCAGCAGCCCAACGCAATTGGTCTGGCTGGTTAACGGTGTCGGCTTTACTGATAATGCCAATTACCGGCTGGTTGAAAACCTGCGCCAACATCGGGGCAAACCAGCTTTGGGTCGCATCCGCATTTTGTACCAGCCCCACCACATCCGCTTCACAGGCGCTTGCCAGTAACGCACTGTATAAACAGCGGTTTTCCAGGTATTCACCGGGAGTATCAATGGCATTGTCCTGCCAGATAATGGCTTGGGTTTTCTGGTAATTAAGCGCCTCACCCTGCAAACGCTGGATAAGCGAGGTTTTGCCGCACTGGCTAGGGCCAATCAACATGATGCGTTGCATGGCATCAGGTCCGGGTCATCGGGCAGGCGGTAAATTTCATCATGTCGCCGAGGGTGTGGATCACCTGTTTCAGCGCATATTCCACCGCTGACACATCACCGGTAAACACCACCGCACCGGTGAAACGGTCGATAAAACCAATCTCAACCGCACCGGATTTGGTGGCGATATCACTGGCAATAATCGAGGCTTCGCTAGGGGTAATGGTCAGGATGCCAATGGCGCTACTGACATCATTCAGCCCCAGTTTTTTGTAAAGTGCCTTATTAGGATTGGCTATCAGATGTGCCAGGGTTATCTGTTTACCGGGAACATATTCCTGAATTACGCGCTCGGGGGTGCTGCTCTTTTCCATCATGCCTCCTGAACTAACTGACGCCATAGCGCCTCATGGGGCCGTGGGATCACTGAGCTGTAAACCAATAATCCCTTCTCACCGGCACACTGGCTGGCAACGTCCACGGCAGTTTGTACATCAGCAATATCGCCGCTGAGCACTTGATAACATTTGCCGCCGATGCCAAACGCCATATGGATGCGCACCAGCGTGACATTGGCCGCTTTAACCGCACGGTCGGCAGCAGTAATACAGGCCGCCACACTCCAGGTTTCCACCACACCCGCCGCTTGACGATTTTCCACCGTATTCAGGCCGCTGATCGCCGGCAATACGGATGGATGAAGGTTGGGCAGGACGATGCTATCGACCAGCAGATGCCCGCTGTGCCGCTCTCCGTTTTGTACCGACTGGGTGACGGCACCGATATCGCCACCGACCATCAACAGATATTTACCGGGGCACAGAGTTTTGCTCACCAATAGGCTGACGTTAGCGCTTTTCAGCATCAAGTCGCAGACCTCCATGCCCTTGGCGATACTGCTTAATTCAACAATTCCAATGGCTTGTGACATAGCCCTTCCTTTTAATAAACATCAGCCCGTTTAATGGTGATGGCATTTGCGCTGATGGCCGTGACCGTGCCGCTGATACTGGCATGCACCGGTGCGCCTAACGCGTTATTCGGAATTTGGCCAATAAGTTGACCGTGATCGACCCGTTCGCCGACCGTGACCACGGGTTCGGCGGCAGCCCCGATATGCTGGCGCAATGGCAATACCACCTGTTGTGGTCGGTAGCCTTGTTCGCTGAATGGCGCGGCCTGATACCAGTCGGTGAGATCCAGACGGGCAATCAGCCGTGATATCGGTACCATACGGTAATTAGCCATCGGATCGGCCTCACGTAGCGCCCCTTGATAGCGGGCACCTTGCGCCCGCAACTGCGTTTTCAGCAGGCGGTTTATGCGCATCGGTGAGATATCTACCGGGCAGGCGTAGCTTTCACACAGCCCGCATTCCGAGCAGGTCAGAGCGCTGAGTAAAATGTCTGGTGTGGCAACTTGTTGATAGGTTATCGCGCGCACCAGCAGATGCGGGGGTAGCTCATGGCCAATCAAGTGACGCGGGCATAACTCGGTACACATGCGGCACTGCTCACATACGGTACGAGCAATGGCTAACACATCCTGGTCGCTGCGGGCGCGGCGGGTAATCAGTAAGTGATCAGCGGGCAGTACCAACAGGCCGCCGGTAGTTTTGGTTACCGGTTGGTCAAGGTCATGCAGGGCATGGCCCATCATCGGCCCGCCATTGATATAGGCCGGATTGTTGATGGTAGCCCCTCCTGCCAGCGCCAGAACCTCGCGCAGCGGGGTACCCAGCGGTACCGTCAGGGTTAAGGGTTTCGCCACCGCACCATTTACGGTCAGGGTGCGGCGAGTCACCGGCCATTGCTGTTCCACCGCCCGCGCCACATTGAGTAGCGTTTGCACGTTGTTCACCACCACACCGATGCTGACCGGCAGCGCGGCAGGTGGCACCCGGCGACCGGTTGCCAGCCAGATAGTGATAACCTCATCACCGGCGGGATAGACATCGGGCAGAATGTGCAGCCGGATTTGTGATGGTAGCAAGGGGGTTAGTGCGGCAATCGCCTCACTATATTTGGCTTTCAAGGCGATGATGCCTTCGCGTGCGCCGGTGGCTTTCATGCCATACAGCACACCGCGCACCAGTCGGGCTGCCTGGCGCGGCATCAACTGCTGATCCACTTTCAGCATTGGCTCGCACTCAGCCGCATTGACCAGAAAAATCTCGGCCTGCGCTTGTAGCTTCACCGCCGTTGGGAAACCCGCACCTCCGGCACCGACCACACCCGCGTGCTGAACCCGTTGCTGAATAGTCACGGCATCACAATCAGCCAGTTCACCGTAGGCGGGTAGCAAGCAGGTATCCGCACTGTGTAGGTCACTCATAAAGCGCCTCGATAATCCCACGGATATCATTGCCGTCAGCCGCACGCGGGTTAGTGCGCAGTGTCACATCGGCAAGTGCGGCGGTAATTATGTCGGGAATACGTTGCTCTAACTGGCCCTCATTGATTTTCATCGCGGCCAGCGGCTGAGGTAATCCGCATTGGCGTTTGAGTTGTTCAATCTGATGGACCAATTGGTTAACTGCACTGCGCTCATCGCTATTTTCTGCACTGAAATGGCACAGTTTTGCCAATCGCGCATAGCGTTTACATGCCCGCGCATCAAGCGCGTTAAAGCGAATCACCGGCACCAATAGCAAGGCATTCGCCAAACCGTGCGCGATATGAAATTGCCCCCCCAACTGGTGTGCGATAGCATGATTGATGCCCAGACCAGCCTGGCTGAATGCCATGCCAGCCAGCGTGGAAGCATTGTGCATCTTGCCTCGGGTAATTAGGCAATCGCCTTTGCGGCAAGCGGTGGGCAGATGGCGGAACACCAACTGCACCGCTTTTTCTGCCAGCGCATCAGTAAAGTCACTGGCACGTGGTGAAACATAGGCTTCCAACGCGTGAGTCAACACATCCAACCCGGTATTGGCGGTGATAACTGGCGGTACGGTAACCACCAGAGCCGGGTCCAGAATGGCGATGTCCGGGTAAATCTCATCGTCAAACAGGGGGTATTTAATACTCTTTTCCGGGTCGCTGATTACACAGGCACTGGTCACTTCTGAACCCGTGCCGCTGGTGGTTGGGATAGCAATACAGGTCTCGATCTCTATCCCCTGTTTACGACTAAACCAGACAATGGCTTTCGCCGCATCTAGCGCGGAGCCACCACCAAAACCAATCACCACATCGGGGCGCAAGGCATGCATCTGCTCAATGCCCTTAACCACGGTGTTAATGTTCGGGTCCGGCGTAATGTCGCTGAACAGACTGATTTGGTTATCCTCTGCCAGCACTTGTTTCAAGCGATCCAGCAACGGCGAGGTGGCCAGAAAACCATCGCAGACAATCCAGATTTTGCGCTGATGGAAGCGTTGCAGCACCTTAAGGCTGCCTTCCCCGCTGTAGATACGTGTTTGCAGGAAAAAAGTCTTCATACGTCCTCGCTCAGCGAATGGAAAAACCGTTAGTCAGCACACAGCGACGCTGGCGCGCAAAGGTGCGAGCCGAGGTGGTGCCTTCGCCGGTCGGGGTGGCGATGGTAAAGGTGGTAAAGCCTTCACCGCCGACGCCTATCCCGGCATAGGACGGGCCGTTTTTAACAAAAATAGAGGTTTGTAACAGTCGGGCGGCCAGATTCAGGCGTGAGACATTTTGTGAGTGCATGGTGGCGGTATGGTGCAGGCCACCTTCCACTTGCAGTGCCAGCGTCAGGCCGGCATCAAAATCCTTTACCCGGACCACCGGTAACAGCGGCATCAGTTGTTCGGTAGTGACCAGCGGATCGTCACCAGCCACTTCAACCAGCAGCAAGCGCGGTGCTTTGGCCGGACAAGCGATGCCCGCCGCTTTCAGCAGTTCAAGCGGGCTTTTACCCACCAGATTCTTATTGGCGTGGCCTTGAGGGGTCAGGCAGGCTTTGCGCAGGCTGTCGACCTCTTGCGGATTACTGATAAGTAACGCATCGAAGGCTTGCATCTGTTGCAACAACCGATCGGCAACACTTTCCACCACGATCAGGCTCTTTTCAGCGATACAGGGCAGGTTATTATCGAATGAGGCTCCTGCCACGATATCCTGCGCCGCTTTTACCAATTCAGCCGTTTCATCCACCAGACAAGGTGGGTTACCGGCCCCCGCCCCAATCACTTTTTTGCCGCTCTTCATGCCCATTGCCACAATGGCAGGCCCGCCAGTGATAGCCAGCAAGGCGATTTTGTCGTGCGCCATCATCTGCTGAGTGGCTTCAACGCTTGGCTCTTTCACGGTCACCACCAGATTGCGAATGCCGCAACTGTTGAAGATGATTTCTTCAATTTGGGCGATTAAATCCAGTGATACCGATTTAGCGCCTGGGTGTGGGCTAAAATAGATGGCATTACCGGCAGCTAACATACTGATGCTGTTATTAATAATGGTTTCGGTTGGGTTAGTGCTAGGGGCAACCGAACCTATCACGCCAAAAGGCGAGTATTCGAATAACACCATGCCGCCATCGCCGGTCAGCGCCGTGGTAGACAAATCTTCAATACCTGGGGTGTTTTCTAACGCAGCTTTGTTTTTCAGCAATTTATCTTCTTTATTCCCCATGCCGGTTTCACTGGCACCGCGTTCTGACAGTGAAGGCAACTGTGCTTTTAGCTGTTCACGCAGGGCGCGGATAATCGCGCTGCGGGTCTTCATCGGGCTTTGTTGATAACGCAAAAATGCGTTATGAGCGGCATTGACAGCTTCATCCACGCTGGCAAAAATGGCGCTGGAGGCAGACGCGGGTGTGGGCGTCAGTTGCTCAATGAGGATAGTGCGAATGAGAGATTCAAGGTCATTGGTATTCATTATTCATTCCTCAGATGTAAAGCCGATATGGCCGCTTCTGCTATGTGCATATCTTGTTCGACGCTACCGCCGCTGATGCCTAACCCCCCCGCCAATTGGCCGTTACGCCATAGCGGGTAGCCACCACCAAAGCTCACTACTTTGCCACCGGTACTGGCCTCAAGCTGGAACAGGTCGGCCCCCGGTTGTACGGCATCGCTAAGTTGGTGAGTTGCCGTTTTCATCGCCACCGCGGTCCAGGCTTTTTTCGGTGCCAGTTCGCTGCTGACCAGCAAGGTGTCGGGCATGCGGTAGGTCATAATCATGTTGCCGTGGCGGTCAGCCAGTGCTATGACCACGGCAATTTGTAATTTCATAGCGGCATCGACCGCCAATTTAACTAACTGATGAACATCAGAAAATCCCAGAGAAGCCGCTGTTTGTGGCTGACTTGTGGCTGGGGGGAGTGCTGTTGCCGCCAGATAACGGGCCACCACGGTTTGCGTGGTGTGTTGTAACTGTTGGCGCTGGTCTTCATCACGAGCCAGTGCATACAGGCAATCCGATAAACGGTTTAGGTATTGCAATAACACCGGGCGTACCGGGACTTGTTCAGCCAGTTCAATCAGCCGCCGTTCACAGCGCCGTGCCAGAGTGCGGGCAAAATGCAATCGGCTACCGGCTTCACTGCTACCCGGCAGAATAAAACCCTGTACCGGTGGCAGCCCCGCCATACAGCGGTCTACGGCTTGCTCCAGCGCTTGGATCTCGGGTTCATTAATACTTTTGCGCCCGGCAGGCGGTGTGGCGATACCTTCGCTTGCCAATTCAGCGCTGAAATAAAACAACTGATGTTGTATGGCATCGAGTAATTGACGGTTTTCCTCACCCTGCGTCACGCGGGCACACAAGCTCAGTGCTGCATTGAGTTCATCCAGCGTGCCGTAAGTTTCCACCCGGGGATGGCTCTTTTTCACACGTTGTCCGGTGAACAGGGCGGTGGTGCCCGCATCGCCGGTTTTGGTATAAATGCTCATAAGGTCCCCGTTCAATCAGTAACAACATTAATCATCAGTAAGAACATTCATCGACGATGGCGACAATCGCCAAATCGATGGCATCATTCGGCTCGGAAAATACCCGTCTGGCACTGGAACCGCCTGACAGCAAGACCAAATCGCCCTGACCGGCACCGACCGAATCGACGGCCACTTCGTCCGGCGTTTTGCTGTCGGGTGGCAGTGAGCCATCACCGGCAACACGGCGTACCAGCAGCAGCTTCCTACCGATCAACGTGGGTGATTTTTGCGTTGAGACCACGGAACCTACCACTCTGGCCAGTTGCATGATTTACTCCTGCCTTAACAGTTGAATGTGACGGGCTGACACGGTGTCCTGCGCCAGCGGTGTAACCAGCGTGTGGCTTGCAATGAGTAGCCAGCCGGAGTCGAGAGTGGCGATATCGCGATAACTTAGAACCTTGCCCGCGTGTAACCGTATAGCAACGCCCTGACTGTCGCTGAAACTGAGCGGCAATGAATGCAGCGCGGCACAGGGCAGAGCAGCCAGCAGTTGGCGATGTAAGCTGATATGCACTTTCATGCCCCATGACCATGCCTCGTTTAGCGCCGCCACCGCAGGGCAGGTGGTATTGAACTGCGCCAGCCGGTGGATAAATGCCAGGTCTGGCAACATCAGATGCAGCGTGGCATGGTGCACGAATACCGATGGATCAAGCCCGGCGCGCAATTGAGGCAGTAGCAGGGCGTGAACCCGGCGTTCGCGCTCAACTAACCGCGTGACAATCTGGCTGACCAGTTGTTCGGTTTGCGCCTGAGTCAGATTCATGGCCGCGTTGTCCCTGATGACGTTAATATCGTGGCAAACGCCGCAGGGTCGTCGGCACCCGCCGCATTGGCCTCGTCGGTATCGATATGCATTTCCAGTTTCATTTGGGGTGAAACGCGGATCGCCACATCATCCAGTATCAGGCGACGGCCACTGCCCTGAATGGCAACTTGTACCCGGTCACCGTGTTTTACCCGATAGATAAGGGCATCCAGCGGCGACATATGAATATGGCGCAGTGCCACAATCACCCCGCGGGGTAACGTCAGCTCAGCGAACGGGCTGACTAACGTGATGGCTGGGGTATCGTCCAGATTGCCAGACATCCGCAGGGGAGCATTGATACCCAGCGTGCGTGCATCGGTACGGGAGATCTCCACTTGGCTGTGGCTACGCAACGGGCCAAGAATACGCACATTTTTCAGGCTGCCTTTCGGCCCGACCAGCGTTACCGTTTGTTCGGCGGCGTACTGGCCGGGCTGGAGCAGCGCTTTCTTTTCAGTAATCGGCTGCTGCGGGAACAGCCGTTGGTAGTCCTGCACCGAAAGATGCAGGTGTCGGTTAGAAACCCCAAGTGGGATCGGACGAAGACGCATTTCGTCGAGGATCTTATTGACAACGGGTTCCAGTAACGCTTTTTCCATCAGACTTTTCCTCGTTTACCCAAGTGGATACAGCGAAAGCGAGGCTCGCCTTTATGGCGTCGGCAAGCCGGATCGAGGCAGAGATTACAGCTCACCCGGGGAGCGATTAGAGCCTCACTTTCCACACTACTTTCTTCGGTGCTGATTTTTTCAGCACTAAAGACAGGTTCAGGTACATCATCTGTGGCGGTCGCCGCAGCGGGCTGAGGCTCTGCGGCTTCCGTCTCCTCGTTAATGGGGGCTGTAGCGACAACTGGCTCTATCGCCACGGCGATTTCGGGGGCCGCGACCTCGACAGTCTCTGTCAGCCAATAGGCCAACAGAGCTTTTGTTGGGCGAGCCAGTACCGCGCGCGACACCAATCCGTGATGCAGTTCGGCAAAGGCGGCACCAGTACTGATTGCCGCCTGCACCGAGGCCACATCACCGGTCAGACGAATTAACATCCAGCCAGAACCATTGGTTTTTTCTATACCTATCAGGTTGATAGATGCTGATTTTGCCATCGCATCCGCCGCACTGATCGCCAGCGCTAGACCGCTAACTTCAAGTAAACCCAGTGACGTTTTCACGCTGTGCTCCTCTTCTTACCCTTAGGCAGAGGTCGGTAAAATGGCTTCTACATCGCTGTGTGGGCGTGGGATCACATGGCAGGATTTCACTTCACCCACCGCGCTGGCAGCCGCAGAACCGGCATCAACAGCGGCTTTTACTGCGCCGACATCGCCACGTACCATCACGGTGACCAGACCGGAGCCGATTTTTTCGTAGCCCACCAGTTGTACGTTGGCGGATTTGACCATGGCATCAGCCGCTTCGATAGCAGCGACCAGACCTTTGGTTTCGACTAAACCTAATGCGTTATTCATGTTTCATTTATCCTTGTTATCAAGTAAGGGCTATCTTGTTTGCCATTTTGAACCAGGGCAGTGCTCGCCATCCTCACGAACCTTGGCATTTACAACACCAGGTGTACGCTCCGGTGGCTGTGCGCTGGCCAAGTCCAAACTGCCTGCACCGACAACGCCCTGAGATTTGTATGGGGTTACTTAAATGGTAAGCCTTTGACTAACCGGGCCGCGTTATTGCCAAGCTGCCGTAGTTGGTCCTCGTTCTGCCCGCGCCGCTGTCGAAATAGCGGGTTGGCGGGCGGTAAATTACGAAAATGCACGACTACTTCGTCGCCGGAACAGGCCAGCCCGACCAATAACGGAGAGCGGGTGGCGGCCTGCCAGGCGCGTTGTGCTACATCACCGTCGTCGTCTTGTTGCCAACGCCAGGGAATGCCTTCCTCCTCAATACCCAGCAGCACCTGATGCCAAACGGCTTCGGGTGTCGGTGTCGTCAGACTGATCACTATTGCGGGGGCGTCATGGGTGAAATTCATCCGTGATTCTCCCGTTGATAGGCCAGAATCAGCCCGGTGGCTACCGCATTACGTGGCCCCTCGCTGGCGCGAATGTTGCCGCGCCCCGCCACCAATTTGTAGTGAGAGAGCGCATCGGTGACCAATTGCGGAATTTCAAAGTCCAGCGACGAGCCGCCAACCAACACCACGAAGGGGATATCGCGGATATTGCCGGTCGGGCTGACTTGACGCAGGGCGCGAAGCGCATTGGTAACAAACACCCGCTCTTTGGCGGAGCGGCGGATATTGCGCACTTTTTCCAGCGCGTAATCTCCCGGCAGTGGCACTAAACCTTCCGGCTTGACCACCACCAGTCGGGCAAAAACCTCTGGCGGCAGCGGTTGTGGGAAGAACTGAACGCTGCCATCTTCATGGCGCAGGTGGAACAAGCTTTCCACTTTTGCCAGCGGGTACTTTTTGATGTCCTCTGCCAGATAGCGGTCTTGTAAATCTAATTCAGAGGCGATGATCATCGTGACCATATCGCCAGCTCCCGCCAGATGGGTGGCGACGATTTGGCCCTGAGCATTGATGATGGAGGCGTCGGTAGATCCCGCCCCCAAATCGAGGATGGCGAGTGGCCGTTGCGTCCCTGGTGTGGTCAGCGCGCCGAGTATCGCCGCTTCGGCTTCTGCCCCCCCAACCTGAACATCAATATTCAGTGTCTTTTCGATTTCTCTGGCGATATGCGCCATTTGCAGGTGATCAGACTTCACCATGGAGGCGATGCCCACCGCTTGTTCAAGCGAGAATTCGCCCGCCAGACCGCCGGTGACATTGACCGGCACGGCAGTGTCTACTGCCAGCAAGTCTTGAATGAAGATCTCATTGGTGGGTTTGTTGGTCAGTTCCGCCATGGTTTGGCGAACGTGTTCGAGCATGCCGCCGATATTGGTTCCTGCTTCACCACTGACATTGTCCAAATGACGGAAGCTGTTGACCGCCGTCATAATGGCTTCACTTCCGGTCGCCACATCAACTCGTACCGTGCGGCCGTCAGCGAATAACTCCAGATGACCGGCCGGTATCGAGCGTGCTTTAACATCCCCTTCTGGGGTTTTCACTACCACCGCCGAGCGGGTACCAATCAACGCTCGCGCCACCGGCACAATGTTTTTGGTTTCTTCGGCAGTCAGTTCAAATACGGTGGCAATGCCATAGGGGTTAGAGAGGGTTTCAATCACTTGACCCGGCATAGCAACTTCTACCGCCGCCAGCATGCCCATCGGGATGCGGTCGATATGTAGCACCTCATCAACGATTGGTAGCGGGTGCGCCAGCCGATTACTGACCAGCACGCCATCGTCTCGTTGCAAGATAACCGCCGTGATACGATAGCCAGCGCCGTTGGCAGCATTCACCACCGCCGCAACATCGGCGAAATCCACCGCTGATGGCACCACCAGAATATAAGGTTGGGCAGGGTCACGGGTGACCAACTCGTCAATAGTAATGGTCAGCCCAACCCCCAATCCCAGTCCACCGGGGGTTTTCGGGTTATGACCGATCATGGTGGATTCGGTGATGATGGTTTCGGTAATTGTCTCCATCGCCACATCACCGATCACCGGTGTGGCCTCGTTAATGCGGATCAGGCTGATATCGCTTAGTGCAATACCGGCCTTTTCCACCAACATATTCAGCGCCTTGTTGATGCCGAAAATATTGCGTTGAGTCCCTTTGATACCCGTCGTCTCGGTCAGGGTACTGGTAATAAAGTGCAACTGACCACCAGCCGTGCATTGTGCTAATGCCACTTCTGTTGACGAGTTACCAATATCCACACCGACGATGTAATCCATATCCGATCCTTAAATGACTAATAACGGGATGTCGTGATCAACGGGGCTATCGTACCTAGGGGCGCTCCGGCGGCTTACGCCGCTACGACCCCCACGGCACGCTTCCCCTTGATTGATATCACTGCGTTAATCGTCGCCTTTTAGCTTCTTACGCTGGACATACAAAACGGCAGCTTCACGGACGAATGCCGCACAGATGGTCGCTTTGTAGGTCTGTTCCAGGTCGTCGGCGATAGCGTTCAGCTCCTCTTTGCTGGAGCGGAATGGACGTAGGGCGTTATAGATATCCAACACCTTGTCATCCGGTACTGCCGTCAGCTCGGCTGCACGCTCGAAGTTAATTGCCAACAGTGGACGACCTGCATCACGGGCAATAGATGCCTGAATACGCAGGATTTCCGGTGTAATCCGCAAATCTTGCGAAGTGACACTGCCGTTCAAAACGTTAGCCAACGTGAGGTCATCCAGCGTTTTGTTAGTGGCCGTTTTGACCCAATCAGGGTGTTTATTTGCCAGCGGATAATCAGAGACTTTGGCATCATTGCGCGAACTGGCTGCTGGTGCCGCACAAGCAGCCGCAGGTGTCTGGCCTTGCAAGCTGTTCATCTTGCTCAGCACATCGCGAACCATGGATTCAATAGCTTCGGAATTCATTGTGTTTTCCTTTGTTAAAGCGCCACCCGGAGTTCCTGAGGATTCTTGCCGGTCACCACATATTTGGTTTCTTTAATATGCAGAATCGCTGATTTGGCCTGATATTTTGGCCGTGCCATTTGGTCGTTCAGGGTAGGAACCGGTTGTGGTGATTCCCGTTTGGCATAACGCGCGGCGTTTTTACCAATTTGGCGATAAGTTTCCAGCGTCAACAGCGGGGCCTGCGGGAACAACTCCAGATTGGAGAGCGGCGGTAAGCCTTGCTGATGAATCACCGTAGTGCCTTTGGATTGAATGCCGATGGAGATACCGGAACCACTCAGGCGGTTACCCTCGACGGCAACAAACGCCACGTCGGAGGATTTAAAGCAGCGGATAACCCGTGCTTTAATGCCTTCTTCTTCAATACCGGCGATCAGTTCGCGCAGAATATTTTTGTGCGGGATACCGACGATGTTAGCCGTTTGTGATAGGCCAAATGCCGGGCCGACGGCAATGATCACTTCATCCTGATTGCTGCCAGGGCGGGCTTCACCCACTTCGGTCAGGAAATTTCCTTCAGCAACAGTAGCCGTAGCCGCTGCGGGTTGGGTATCCTGCTTAAAGGAGACGGTATTTTTGTCTCCCTGCATTTCCTGCAATACGCCTTCGATAATTTGACGTAACAGTTTTTCGTTAATATCCACCATCTCGTGAACCCCTTAACCAAGCTCATTCGGATCAAGCGCGTTTGGAATATTTTTGATCTCTTCCCAACGTGCACCTTCCAGCCGGTAACCGGTAGCTGGACCCGCGTAGTCATTGACGTCATTCACCGCTGACAGCACTTGGTTGTCACCTTTAATGATCGCCGAGGTATGCAGGTAGTCACCGGCAATTTTGGCTTTCTGGATGTTGAGCATGTCTTGCGCTACATCTTCGAAACCGCCTTGTGCCAATGCTTTTACCACTTCCAAACCGGTGCGGTTTTTGCTGATGATTTCCTGAGCGAACTTGATGTCTTCAACGATGTTACGTTCCGGCATATCTTTCGAGCCGTGTGCATATGTCGCCGCAATCACTTCTTCGTCAGTAATGGGTGGCAGGCCCATACCGGCAAATACTGCTTGCAGCGCACGGGCAGCTTTATTACGAATCGCCACCACGTCAGCTTCCTGCACCGGACGCAAGCCACCATCAACTTTCAAGTCGCGCTGCAATACGTTGTAATCGTCAAAGTCTTCGGCATCTTCGTTGGAACCGGCGAACATGTTGTCGTAGTTAGGTACCGCAGAAAAACCAGAGGAGATAAAGTCAGTACCCGGCAGGAACTGCATCAGCAGACGGGCGGTACGGCGCATATCGGAGTGGGTAAAGGTCTGGTCGTTACTGGAAGCACATTCCAAATCCAGTGCAGAGCAAATCAGGTTTTCTGCCAGGATGGCCCGGATGCCTGATGGCACCGCAGACGGCACGCCGACACAACTGACTGAACCATTTTGCAGCCCCTGAACCCCGGCAGCTTTGGTGATATAGATACAGCGAGCTTCCAGATACAGCATGGATTTGCCTTCGGCATAACCCATTTGCACCTCGGAGCCTGAACCAGAGGTAAAACGCATTTTCAAACCGCGTGATGCATAGGACGAGGCGAGGAAGCCTTTGGACCACGGCGTGTCATCACCGTCGGTAAATACCGGCTCAGTACCGTAAACCGAAATGGTTTCGGCATAACAGGTATGGCCCAGCATCCCCAGTTTCAACTCGGTGGCTTCTTCCAGCGAACATTGCGTCAGCACACCAGGGCGACCCACTTGCGAACCGACTAACAGCGCGATGGCATTGAATGGCGCATAACGGGCCACGGCCACAGTAGTTTCCTGCTCATCGAAGCCACGGTATGCGCCTTCGGCGGCATCGGCGGCAATCTGCACTGGGTTATCTTTAACGTTAGTGACGTGAGCCTGTTGTGATGGGGTACGACGTGCGCGCATTTTCTGCATCGACATCATCATTTCCACCACGTTCATATGAGAAACCACCTCGACAATTTTGGCCGGGGTCATCGCTGTAGTGAGTGGCACAATGGTGCGGCGCGATACGTTAGGATCACACAGCATATTGGCCAACTTGATGGAGTCCATCTTCATCACTTCTTCCGCATGCGCCAGATTGATACCGTAGCGGGCGATAAAGTGGTCTATCAGGTCGAAACTGCTTTGTGGCTTACCGTCTAATTCGGTCACCACACCGTTAACAATCTTGATGGAAGGTTTTGGATCATTCGGGCTTTCCATGGCAATAAAGCCTTCCTCGATCCACTCTTTGACAAAGCCGTCCTGATTAACCGGGCGTTTCGCCAATGCTTCAAATCTTTTCGATTTCATGAAACAGCCTCACTGTGGCGTCAGATATAAGAAGGGCGGTCGTTTTTCGGTTCAGAACCCAAGGTCGCTAATACCGTTTTGCCAATCTCACGGGCAGAAATCACTGCCTGACGAACTGCGCCAGAATCACCGGAGATAACCAGAATCACTTCGTTACTGAAGCTGGTGCCATGTGCAGGGGAGCTGTAAGCCACCACGTCAACGTTGGCAGATTTCACGGCGGTATCCGCCATCAAAACACCAATCGACGCCGGTGCACCGACTATCACTCCGCAAGAACGGCCCAATGGCGCGCCAAATGCTTTTTCCAATGCGTGGCTGGCACGTGCGCTGTACTGCAATTCAATGTGACCGGCTTCATTGGCGTAAACATCGCCGAAGGTCCGATCCAGCTCTTTCAGCGCCACTTCGACGGCACGTTTCACATCAGAAACATCATCACCACCGAAGATGATCAGCGAGCCATGACCGGCACCGCCCTTGGTATCGCGGGGTAACTCAATACTGACCACTTCAGTATTAGTGGCTTTGACAGCTTCATCGGCCGCCATGATGTGCGGGCCAGCGCCGGTACGTGCGCCCAAAATACCGATGGAGCGATAGCGTTTTTCCAGCTTCATTGCGTCCAGTAGGGCGCTGTCGACGTTGGCGATCACCAGTCCGACCGTGTCACCGATCGCGGTACCAACAAATTCCGTTAAACTGCAAGTCTTCTCAGCCATAGCCGTATCTCGTTGTTTATAGGAGGGTTGTTTAGAAGACGCCGGAGCGTGTTCGCTGACTTTTGCTATCACCTGCGCCATGATTTGGTCGACCAGGTCATTGCTTTTCATTAGCTATTTCCCTTTGGCAAGAACTTCTCGACATCGGTGTGTGGACGTGGGATGACATGGGTCGATTTCACTTCACCCACTTTCGCAGCCGCACTTGCACCGGCATCAGTGGCTGCTTTAACTGCGCCCACATCACCACGTACGATGACGGTGACCAGACCAGAGCCAATTTTTTCATAGCCGACTAATGTCACATTGGCCGATTTCACCATGGTGTCCGCAGCCTCAATGGCTGCAGTCAACCCTTTGGTTTCCACCATTCCTAGTGCTTCTTGTTGCATAAATACCTCGACGGGGATGTCAGGAACCTGATGTTTGTGCGTTGGAAATGCAGCTATTACGGTTTCAAACGCGCTTCAGGTTCTAAAATAAAAACTGTCGTGTTGGTGCCATTCAGTAAATTTAAAAAAATAAATTCGGTAAGTTTAAAAATAAAGTTGTCAGGTTCGTGCTGAGAACGAATATACAAACAAGCAATGAAAAAGAATGGCTGTATTGAATTTACTGACGGGAATGGTTAGTGAGGAAATAACAAATTATTGTCATGGCTATAACTTAATGTTATGTTTTAAAACGTTATTTCGTTGATATTGGGTGGTAATAACTGGCTATTGCATATTCAGAATTACAATTTATTAGGTGACAGTAGGTATTAAATCTGCTAATTGCGCACCCGCCCGATTAATAGTTCGCGTGATCGCACGCATAAATATAATGATACACCTGAGGGGGGAGTAGCCACAAAAGTGCGAGCTTGATAACAATAACGGAAAGAATAAATGGCAAGAAAGTCATATAGCTGAATAAAGCATAAAAGTGCCTGTTAACACGGTGTTGGCGCTAACTTTTCTGCGCAAATGACAATAATTTGTTATTGAAGGTCTATTTTTTGTTTAATTAATGGCACATCACGACAACACTTTCATTTTTGCTCTCTTTATAGTGGCTGGGTCATGGGCCGTGCATTTCCATACCCGTCATACTTCGAGCTACATGTGCGTTGGCTGCCTTCGTTCACCCCAGTCACTTACTGATGTAAGTTACTGGGGATTTACTCAGTTGCCGCCTTCCTGAAACTCGAATTATTTAGGGTACATAACGTATTAATTTAATAACAAGCAGGGTAACCCTATGAACGACTCACTAAAAGCGCAGTGTATTGCGGAATTCCTCGGTACCGGGCTGTTTTTGTTTTTTGGTATTAGTTGTTTAGCTGCATTGAAAGTAGCAGGTGCCAGTTTTGGTTTGTGGGAAATCTGTATCGTGTGGGGGCTGGGTATTTCACTGGCGGTCTACCTGACGGCAGGAATTTCCGGTGCTCACCTCAACCCGGCCATTACTATCGCGTTATGGCTATTTGCCTGTTTCCCCGCACGGAAAGTCATCCCGTACAGCATTGCTCAAGTTGCCGGTGCTTTTGGTGGCGCGGCACTGGCCTATATGCTCTATCATAATTTATTTACTGATTTTGAAGCCGCACACCAGATGGTGCGTGGCAGCATGGAAAGTCTGCAATTAGCCAGTATCTTCAGCACCTTCCCATCACCGGCAATCAGCGTATGGCAGGCTGCATTTGTTGAAATTATTATCACCTCGATTCTTATGGGGCTGATTATGGCACTAACTGATGATGGTAACGGTGTGCCACGCGGTGCATTAGGTCCACTATTGATCGGTATTCTGGTGGCGGTTATTGGTGCTTCTACCGCTCCATTAACTGGTTTTGCCATGAATCCAGCACGTGATTTTGGTCCTAAATTATTTACCTTCTTTGCTGGTTGGGGAAAAATCTCAATGACCGGCGGCCGTGATATCCCTTATTTCATTATTCCGATTGTGGCGCCGATTATTGGTGCTTGCCTCGGGGCCGCAGTTTATCGCTTCCTCATTGGCAAAAATCTACCTTGTAATACCTGTAAGTTAGAGGATGAGAAAGTTAATTTATAAAGCAACGTGGATTCCTCATCTGACACTGGGTGAGGAAATTTCGTGATCCATTCTGGTTAATGGCTCATTAATGGTCCCCTGACGTTTATGACTCTGGTAGAGTAAATTGTTACTTTACCTTTTCAGGGAAATAGATTTTAACCTGGTGAATAGGAATGACTAAATAACAATGTTCTAACATATTACTTATTACAGGGATGCTTTATAACAATAAAATAAAATTTAATAACAATAAATTAACTGAGAGGTTTTATCATGATTTCTGCCAGTTCTCTTAACTCAGAGCTCATAAATAAAATCGCCCAGGATTTTGCCCAAGCCACCGGATTGGCGGTGGTGGTGGTGAATATTCACGGTGAGGAAATCTCTGACCTGTTTAATTTCACCCCATTTTGTCAATTAATGCGTCAAGATCCGGTTAACCATCTGCGCTGTCGGATGAGTGATCGTTGTGGTGGCCTTGAAGCGTCCAAATCCAATGAGCCCTGCATCTACCGCTGCCATGCCGGATTAACTGATTTTTCTATTCCTTTGGTGATTGCCGGCCATCTGGTGGGCTTTGTGTTATGTGGTCAGGTCCGGCTGCATGCAGATGTTTACCTTATTGATATTCTGAATGTCGATAATAACTGGCAGCAGAATCCGGCGCTAATGGATGAGTTCCATAATGTACCGATAATGGATTTTTCTCGAGTAATAGCCTCGGCTGATTTGCTGAAGCTGATTGTTGAGAACTGCCTGAAAAAACACCTCAATTTTGTTGTAATCAATGACAATATGGGGAGTAAAGAGCCGGGCAGAATACGGCCGGTCCACCCGCATGACAGCAAAATGAAGAAAGCACTACGCTATATAGACACGCATTTGTCAGAAGAGCTCCGGTTGGAAGAAGTGGCTGGCAAGGTGTATCTCAGTCCTTACTATTTCAGTAAATTATTTAAAAAATATCAGGGGATCGGCTTCAATGCCTGGGTCAACCAACAACGCATGGCCAATGCCAGAGAGATGTTGCAGCACAGTGATTGGAGCATTGCCAGTATTGCCAAAAATCTTGGATTTTCCCAAACCAGCTATTTTTGCAAGGTGTTCCGCCAGACCTATAATGTGACACCGCAGGTATTTCGTTCACTTTCTTCTGAACGCAGTGAAATGGAATGACAGTTATTGATCTAATAACAATTAGTCATGCTCTATGCTCACGTTTATATATTTAAGAACTGTGATGGGTATTAATATATTAAATAAATAATGACAATTTTTTGTTATGCTCTTAAATGTCGTTATCTTTTTAACTGATTGTTTTTAAATTATTTTTAATAATGCAGTGGCAATTATTTGCTGTGTTGACACCAAAAAATAATCCCCAAAAAATGAAATTAACCATTTTTTATTTGTGGAAAAGAGTATATTAACGTTAACCGGATTTAATAAATCAGTTGACGTTACAACTGTGTAAATAAAGAGATAAATTCTATAGCGAAATAGAAATAAAATAATCTACTGTATTAGATAAATACATACCCCAACGTAGTTGGCGTTGCAGCAAGGTAGCAAACGAACAAACCCGTGGAGCTGACTAAGGTCAGTGATGCAGGTGCGTGAGAGTTGCTAACAACACTGTAGCTATCAATACGAGGGAGAAGTTACTGAAATGGTTATGTCGTGTACGCATTGGCACTTAATACACGACAGGGAAGGGGGTGACAATCCCCCGCAGCCCCCGCTGCTGTGATGCCGACGAACCCGCTGAAACCACTGATCCACCGGATTGGGAAGGTGCGGGAGAGGATGACGCTAAGCCAGAAGACCAGCCAAATCGGTAAAATATATTCAACTCCTTCGGTGGGAAGTGGGTTGTCATTAGATGCGCGCTGCGGTGACGTTGCGCAGACGCACCTTTTTGACACTGCATATCCCGCTCGAAATGGCGGGATTTTTTATGCAACGGTCTGGCAAACAAGCATTTATTATCGCAGGTACCGGCAGTGGATGCGGTAAAACAACCGTGACGTTGGGTATTCTGCGGGCGCTGATGGCACGCGGATTATCTGTGCAGCCGTTTAAGGTCGGGCCAGATTACCTGGATACCGGCTGGCATAGCGCCGTCAGCGGTGTTACCTCGCGTAACCTCGATGCTTTTATGCTACCGGCTGCGACCTTGAATGGGTTATATAACCAGCACATGCGCCATGCTGATGTGGCGGTGATCGAAGGTGTGATGGGCTTGTATGACGGCTACGGCACTGATCCCGATTATTGCAGTAGTGCGGCGATGGCCAAACAACTGGGCTGCCCGGTTATCTTACTGGTGGATGGCAAGGCGGTATCCACCTCGGTTGCGGCTACCGTGCTGGGGTTCTGCCAGTTTGACCCAAATCTCACCATCGCAGGCGTGATTGTTAACCGTGTTAATTCAGAAAACCATTATCAGCTAATCCGCCACGCCATCGAGCATTACTGCGGTATTCCCGTGCTGGGGCGCTTGCCGGTGATGGATGATATCGCGCTGCCATCACGCCATTTAGGGTTGATACCGGTGCAAGAGCAGCGTGAGGGCGTGGCGGGTAGAACCCATCAGCCCGACAGCTCGCCCCGCTGGCAACGGCTGGCACAGCAGGTTGAAGCCTTTATCGATCTCGACCGATTACTGGCACTGACGCATTGTGCGGCACAGCCTGCCGGCACCCCGCCTTCCTTACCTCTGTCTACACTGGCTAACGGCCTGACACTGGCCTTGGCCGAAGATGAAGCATTCAATTTCTATTACCCCGATAACCTTGACCTGCTAGAGCAGGCAGGCGTGCGCATCCAACGTTTCAGCCCACTTCATGACCGCCGGTTACCCGATTGCCAGATGATTTATCTCGGGGGAGGTTATCCCGAAATTCACGCGAGCCGCTTAGCGGCGAATACAGCGATGCATGCAGCGTTACAGCAAGCGCATCGCCAACAGATCCCGCTGTATGCCGAATGCGGTGGCCTGATGTATCTCGGTGATGGCTTAACGGATGAGAGTGGTCAGCGCCACCCGATGGTTGGCATTTTGGCCGGTGAGAGCCGGATGGGGAAACGGCTGACTCGCTTTGGTTACTGTCAGGCACAGGCCCGCAGTGACACCTTATTGGCTGCACAAGGTGAAATTCTGCGTGGTCATGAATTCCATTATTCCGATTTTACTAGCCCATTGACGCCGGTATTTGATAGCAGCAAATGGCGTGATGGTGTCGCTATTCAGCGCTGGCACAGTGGCTATCAACTTCAGCGCACTCAGGCCAGCTATCTGCATATCCATTTTGCCCAGCGCCCCGGTTTACTGAATGGCTGGCTGACCGCTGCCCGGAGCGTGCTATGACCCTGAGCGCATGGTTTGTCGCTTTCTTGCTTGATAGCTGGCTCGGCGACCCGCCGCACTGGCCGCACCCGGTGCGCTGGATGGGTAACCTGATCTCTGTCATGCAACGTGCTATCCGTGCGGTTTGCCATAGCGAACGGGCACTGAAGTGGGGGGGAGCAGCGCTGTGGTTGGTGGTGGTCGGCGTGACATGGCTGCTGAGTTGGGGGTTCTTATCACTGATGACACACATCAATCCGTGGCTCGGCTGGTTGGCGCAAGTGTGGATGATTTACACCCTCTTAGCCGGACGTTGCCTGAGTGATGCGGCGCTACTGGTATTTGATGCCCTGAAGCACGGTTCGCTGGCACAAAGCCGCGAGAAGCTGTCATGGATTGTCGGGCGTGACACCTCACAACTAGAGAAGCCACAAATCACCCGTGCGGTGGTAGAGACAGTGGCCGAAAACAGCGTTGATGGCGTGATTGCACCGCTGTTCTTTTTGATGTTAGGCGGCGCCCCGCTGGCAATGGCTTACAAAGCAGTCAATACCCTTGATTCGGTGGTGGGTTACAAAACGCCAAAATACCGCGCGATTGGTTATGTGTCGGCACGGATGGATGATGTGGCGAACTGGATCCCAGCCCGTCTGAGCTGGTTATTACTCAGCGTAGCCGCGTGGTTACTACGAGCCGATTACCGTCAGGCATTGCGCATCGGCTGGCGTGATCGTTATCAGCACGCCAGTCCTAACTGTGCCTGGTCTGAAGCCACGGTTGCCGGTGCGCTGGGCGTGCGGCTGGGGGGGCCGAATGATTACTTTGGCGTGCGGGTTGAAAAACCCTGGATCGGTGATGAACGGCGCGAGGTGGCGCTGGATGATATCCCGCGCACTATCCATTTGATGCTGATGGCGTCGTTATTAGCACTATTACTGTTTGCCCTGATTCGTCTGCTGCTGGTCGGCATTTAACAAGGATAACCTGATGAACTATATAAAGAACCCGCAGGAAATAGAGCAAAACAGTTTTGCCATCATCGGTGACATTATTGCCGATGAGCACCCGGACTTTCGCTTTGTCAGTGAGATGCAAGAAGCGGTGATCAAGCGGGTTATCCATACCACGGCGGATTTTGATTGGCTGGATATTCTGCATTTCTCACCGCAGGTACTAACCCATATTGCCGAGGGTATCCGCCGGGGTTGCACCCTTTATACCGATACTACGATGGCGATGTCCGGTATCAACAAAGTGCTGTTAAAGCAGATGGGATGCGAATGCCGTTGCTACATCAGTGACCCACGGGTGGTGGAGAGTGCGCCGCTACAGGGTATTACTCGCTCGATGGCCGCAGTGGATGTTGCTCTGGCAGAGTCAGGAGAAAAGCTGTTTGTCTTTGGTAATGCCCCGACTGCGTTATTCCGCTTGTTGGAACGCCACGCCACACCGATCGCGGTCATTGGTGTACCGGTGGGGTTTGTCGGGGCGGCTGAATCCAAAGATGCCTTGGTTGCCAGTGACCTGCCATGCATTGCAGCACTTGGGCGCAAAGGGGGCAGCAATGTGGCAGCAGCCATCATCAATGCCATCCTCTATCAGTTGCGGGGGGCGCTATGAGTGAGGCTACTGTCAATGACAGTCAGATGCTGCAAAACCAGCAATTAGACAGCATTTGGCATAACGGCAAACAATATCGCAAAGGTTACACCACCGGTTCTTGTGCGACGGCGGCGGCTAAAGTGGCGGCGCTAATGGTGTTGCGCCAGCAAGTGATTGACCAGATTTCAATTGTGACGCCTTCCGGTGTCACGTTATGCCTGAATGTAGAACAACCCCTCATTGAGGGCCAGCAAGCTACGGCGGCCATCCGCAAAGATGGTGGTGATGATGTTGATGCTACCCACGGCATGCTGATTTTTGCTCGCGTCACGCTGCGTGAACAGACGGAAATTACTCTGCGTGGTGGCGAAGGGGTCGGGACAGTGAGCCGTAAAGGTATTGGCCTCCCCGTCGGCAGCTCAGCCATTAATCGTACGCCACGCCAAACCATCGAGGCAGCAGTGCGCGAGGTCATCGGCCCGTTACGCGGTGCTGAAATAGAGATCTTTGCTCCCGAAGGGCAAGAGCGGGCGAAAAAAACCTATAACGGGCGGTTGGGGATCCTCGGTGGCATTTCCATCATCGGCACTACCGGCATTGTGACACCGATGTCGGAAGAGAGCTGGAAACGCTCGCTGGCATTGGAATTGGAGATGAAGCGCGCGGCGGGTGAAGATCGCGTCATTCTGGTACCGGGCAATCATGGCGAGCGCTTTGTTCGCGACCATCTGGGCCTCGACAGCCAGCGGGTGGTGACCATGAGTAATTTCGTCGGTTATATGTTGCAGGAAACCGTGCGACTGGGCTTTCGTCAGGTGCTGCTGGTAGGGCATCCCGGCAAATTAGTGAAAGTGGCCGCCGGTATCTTCCATACCCACAGCCATATCGCGGATGGGCGTATGGAAACATTGGTTGCCCATCTGGCGCTGATGGGGGCGCCGCATGCGCTACTGCTTGAAGTGAATCAGTGCAATACCACTGAAGCGGCGATGGAATTGATTGCTGAGCAGGGGTGGCAGGCGGTCTACAGCCGTATTGCCGAACGTATCTGTGAGCGAATTGCTGAAATGATGCGTTTCTCCGTTAATCCGCCGCAGTGCGATGCGATTTTATTCTCTTTCGATAATCAGGTGTTAGGCAGCAGTCGGCCTCTGGATGAGATTGTGGAGGCATTGCGATGATTACAGTTGTTGGCATCGGCCCAGGTGATATCGACTATCTGACCCCTGAAGCCCAGTGGGCTATCAGCCAGGCTGAGGTATTGGTGGGCGGGAAGCGCCATCTGGCAACATTTAGCAGCAATGTTCGTGAGTCCCGCTTGTTAGATGCGGATCTGCTGGGGTTACTGGAGTGGCTGGATAGCAACAAAACTCGCGCCATTGTGGTACTGGCTTCCGGTGATCCTCTGCTGTATGGCATTGGCAAACTGCTGGCGGCGAACTTCGGCACTGACGAGCTACATATCGTGCCCGGCATCAGCGCTATTCAATATCTGTGTGCCAAAGTGGCGCTGGATATGAATGACCTTTTTCTTACCAGCAGCCACGGGCGGGTACCCGATTTTGACTGGATTTTCCAGCATGACAAGGTGGCGATGGTGACTGACAGCATTATCGGCCCGCGTGCCATCGCCGATGCATTACATCAGCGTGGTCTGTCCCGCACCTTGATTATCGGTGAAAACCTGTCACAACCCAATGAACGTATTCACCGTCTGTCGCAACAACAGGTAGCGGCGCGTTATGACATGAATGTGGTGGTGATCCTCAATGAGAGATGATCTGTTCTTACGTGGGCAAAAAGTCCCGATGACCAAAGAAGCGGTGCGCGCATTGGCACTGGAACGGCTGGAGTTGCCTTGTTATGGCCACCTGATTGATGTGGGCGCCGGGACGGGCAGTGTGGCGTTGGAGGCGGCACTGCGCTTCCCCGATTTGCAGGTCACCGCGATTGAGCGCAACCCAGCGGCACTGGAACTGATTAGCGAAAACCGCCAGCGGCTGGGTTGCCACAACGTGGCGATCATCGCAGGCGTTGCCCCCTTGCCTAATACGGCCGCAGCCGATGCCATTTTTATTGGTGGCAGCGGCGGGCATTTAACCGATCTGATTGATTGGGCGCTGATGACACTTAAGCCCGATGGCCGTTTGGTACTGACCTTTATTTTGCTCAATAACCTTAATGACGCGTTGGCTCACTTACAGCACTGCGCTGTCAGTCAGTTAGATTGCGTGCAATTGCAACTCTCCACCCTGACCCCTTTGGGCAGCGGGCACTATTTTAAACCTAATAATCCTACTTATCTTATTTCCTGCCACAAGGAGGCGCGCAATGTCTGAGCATCCTGATGCTGCATCAACAGCGGTACTACAACCCTGGGATACACAAAAAATCTGGTTTGTCGGTGCAGGGCCGGGCGACAAAGAGTTGATCACCCTGAAAGGCTACCGGTTGTTACAGCAAGCAGAGGTGGTTATCTACGCCGGCTCGCTGATCAATACCGAACTGCTGGAATATTGCTCGCCAGAGGCGCAATGCCACGATAGCGCGGGTTTGAATTTGGAACAGATCATCACACTGATGGTTGATGGTGTGCGGGCTGGCAAGTTGGTGGTGCGATTACAAACCGGTGACCTCTCTTTATATGGTTCGATCCGTGAGCAGGGGGAGGTGTTGAGTGAGCACGGTATTGGTTTTGTGTCGGTACCGGGTGTCAGTGCTTTTCTTGGCGCAGCAGCGCAACTGGGGGTGGAATACACCGTACCGGAAGTGGCGCAGAGCTTGATTATTACCCGAATCGAAGGGCGAACCCCGATGCCGCCGCTGGAGCAACTGGAGGCGTTTGCCGCGCACCAAACGTCGATGGCGATTTTCTTGTCAGTGCAAGAGATGGACCGCGTAGCTGAACGTTTGATTGCTGGCGGATACCCAGCGACGACTCCTGTTGCGGTGGTGTACAAAGCGACATGGGCTGAAAGCCGCACTGTGCGCGGTACGCTGGCTGATATCGCCGAATTGGTTCGCGCCGCTGCTATTCATAAAACTGCACTGATTTTGGTGGGGGCGTTCCTCGGCGATGAATACCACTATTCCAAACTCTATGATGCGGGGTTTAGCCATGAATATCGTCAAGCCTGAATCCATAGCGGTATTTTGCCTGACTCCGGGCGGGGTGCGGTTGGCGCGGCGTTTGCAGACCCACTTGCCGCTGACCTGCTTTACCAGTGAAAAACTGTTGGAACCGGGTTTTCTGCCGTTCAATGGCAGTTTTGGCGACACCCTCCGTGAGGCATTTAAACAGTATTCGGCACTGGTGGTGGTCGGGGCTATCGGCCTGACAGTGCGGGTTATCGCCCCGTTGGTGAATGACAAAATGAGTGATCCGGCGGTGGTGGTGATTGATGAGCGTGGGCAACATGTCATTAGTCTGTTGTCTGGTCACGTGGGGGGCGGCAATACCTTAACCCGTTATTTGGCGGGCATTCTCGGGGCCGATCCGGTGATAACCACGGCAACCGACGTTAACCAGATGGCGGCATTGGATACGCTGGCGACCCAACTGGACGGCGAAATGCAGGATTTTCGTCACGCCGTCAAAGTGGTCAATCAAATGTTGGTCAGCGAACAAAAAGTGGGTTTGTGGTGGGATACGCCTCTGCTGGCTGAGCGTGAACGCTGTGACACTCGTGGTTTTGTAGCGGTTGATTCGCTGGATCAATTGCCAAAACTGGATGCGATAGTTTGTGTCACGTTGCGCGACAGCCTGCCTCCATTACCGTTACCGGTGTACAAACTGGTGCCACGCCGGGTGGTCGCGGGTATCGGTTGCCGCCGGGCCACCTCGCTGCAAACCTTGGTTGAATTGTTACAACAGCAAATGGCCGAGAATCACTTTGACCTCATGGCGCTGCGGGCTATTGGCAGTGTCACTATCAAAAAAGATGAACCCGCGCTACATCAATTGGCTCAGTGCTGGCGAGTACCGTTCGAACTGTTCAGTGTCGGCGAACTGAGCCGCCATGAGCAACGTTTCCCTGCTTCTGATTTTGTCCGCCAAACGGTGGGTGTCGGCAGCGTTTCACAACCGGTCGCCTGGCTGATGAGCGACGGTAAATTGGTTGGCAATACTCTGCGTCAGCAGGGCGTCACCATCACTCTGGGAGTATCGCATTAATGTTAACCGTAATTGGCATCGGGCCGGGCAGTGAATCGATGATGACGCAGGAAGCTATCGCCGCAATCCGCGACGCGGAAATTATCGTCGGTTATAAAACCTATACCCATCTGGTGAAACCCTTGACCGGGGATAAGCAGGTGATCAAAACCGGCATGTGTAAAGAGATAGAGCGCTGCCAAACCGCCATTGATCTGGCGCTGGCGGGCCATAACGTGGCGCTTATCAGCAGTGGTGATGCCGGGATCTATGGTATGGCGGGCTTGGTGCTGGAGCTGGTAACGCAACAAAAATTGGAGTTGGAGGTGCGGTTGGTGGCGGGGATCACCGCCAGTATTGCTGCTGCCTCGTTACTCGGTGCGCCGCTAATGCATGATTTTTGTCATATCAGCCTGAGTGATTTGATGACGCCGTGGGCGGTGATCGAAAAGCGCATTATCGCGGCAGCGCAGGCTGATTTTGTTATCTGTTTCTATAACCCACGCAGCCGTGGCCGTGAAGGGCATCTGGCCCGCGCGTTTGAGTTAATGCAGCCGTGGAAGCGGCCTGAAACGCCAGTCGGGGTAGTGAAAGCCGCCGGGCGTAAAAAACAGGAGAAATGGATCACTACGCTGGGTGAGATGGATTTCGAACCGGTGGATATGACCAGTCTGGTGATCGTCGGTAATCAGGCGACCTATTGCCGTGATGGGCTGATGATCACGCCACGGGGCTATTCATTGTGATGGGCCATCACCCTTATCCACCGATTCATGTCTTTGGCGGTACCAGTGATGCGCGGCTGATTTGCCAATTGCTGGATGCCGCAGAGCAACGCTATAGCCTGTCGGTTGCCACTGATGCCGGTAAACAACTGGCGGGAGATATTGGCGGTGAGGTCATGGTTGGGCGGATGGATGCAGGGCAGATGGCTGATTTTTTGGCGACCAGACAGGTCCAGTGGGTGGTTGATGCCTCGCATCCTTATGCCTGCATGCTCAGTGACAATGTGGTGGCGGCCTGCGAACAGTCAAATGTCACGCTGACCCGTTATCAACGGCCAAGTGAAATTGATGTTCTGAGCCACCCTCTGCTGCACAAGGTCGATAGCGTTGCTGCGGCCTGTGAGGTGGCCAAACGGCTGGGGCCGCGGGTGTTACTCACGACTGGCAGCAAGCAGTTGGCTGAATATCAACGTGGGCTGGTGGGTAAAACCTTACTGGTTCGGGTGCTGCCCACGGCGCAAGTGCTGAACCAATGTGAGGCGCTGGGGCTGGGGGTTGACCACATTATTGCGCTGCGCGGGCCATTCAGCGCGTCTTTCAATCAGGCACTGTATGAGTTTTGCCAGCCGGATGTGGTTATCACTAAAGAGTCCGGTGCCCAGGGGGGATATCAGGAAAAAGTTGCCCCCTGTCTGGCACTGAATATCCCCTGCATTGTGGTGTGTCGCCCCGCCAGCGTGGTATTGGGCGGTATCGGTCAGCAAGTGACGTCATTAGATGAATTTAGCCAACATCTGATCCACTGGCAGCAACAACGAGGGCAATAAAATGAAAAAAGCACTGTTGGTGATCAGTTTCGGCACCAGTTATGAACAAACCCGCCAAAAGAATATTGATGCTTGCGAGCAGCAACTGGCGGCAGCTTACAGCGATCGTGATGTTTTTCGCGCGTTTACCTCGGAGATGATCATCCGCAAATTGCGCAAACGGGATGGTTTGCTGATCAACAACCCACGGGAGGCGCTAAAACACCTGGCTGAACAGGGCTATCAGGATGTCGCCATCCAATCGCTGCATGTGATAAACGGCGATGAATACGAAAAAATTGCCAATGAAGTGCGCACCTTTAGCGACTGTTTCCATCGTCTGGTATTGGGTACGCCGTTGTTAAGCAGTTTTGCCGATTACCAACAACTGCTGGTGGCGTTACAGGCTCAAATGCCGGTGCTGGCCGCTGATGAGCGGGTGGTCTTTATGGGCCACGGTGCCAGCCATTATGCCTTTTCAGCCTATGCCTGTCTGGATCATCTGATGACCTCGCTGCATTTCCCGGCATTGGTGGGCGCGGTAGAGAGTTATCCAGAAATCAGCCATATCATTACCCGGCTGCAACAGCAGGGGGTGCGTAAAGTGCACTTAATGCCGCTGATGTTGGTGGCAGGTGATCATGCCATCAACGATATGGCCTCTGATGAGCCGGACTCATGGCAATCGCAACTGGAGGCCGCCGGTATCTGTGCTCACTCCTGGTTACAAGGATTGGGTGAGAACCCATTGATACGTCAAATGTTTGTCGAACATCTGGACCAAGCCTTACAACAAAAACAGCAGGAGGCAGCGTAATGAGCGGCAGACTTTATGCATTGGGTGTTGGCCCAGGTGCTAGTGATTTAATTACTGTACGCGCAGCACGGCTGATAGCCAAACTCGATGTGCTGTATGCGCCTGCCGGGCGCAAAGGTGGCGACAGTCTGGCGCTCTCTATCGTGCGCGAATACCTTTCACCACATACCGAAATCCGCACCTGTCATTTCCCTATGAGCGCTGATGATAGTGAGAAGCAAGCGGTATGGGATGAGGTGGCACAACAGTTGCAATCTGAAGTGGCCAATGGCCGTCAGGTGGGATTTATCACCCTCGGCGATGCCATGTTATTCAGCACGTGGGTGTTTTTATTGGAACGCATCGGGCGGCCTGATTGGTTGGAAATCGTACCGGGCGTAACCTCATTTGCCGCCATTGCCTCGCGTGCGGCGCTACCGCTGGCGATGGAGCAGCAGTCACTGGCCATCATGTCCTGTACCGCGCCGGAGGCCGAATTGGAGCGCGCACTGCGGGATCACGACTGTGTGGTGCTAATGAAAGTCTATGGCCGTTTTGCTCGGATCCAGGCGCTGCTGGCACGGTTGGAGCTGTTCCCACATGCGCTGTTGATGTCGGAAGCCTCATTGCCTGGCGAAGTGTGCTGGCGTCAGCTTGATAGCATCGCCGCTGACCAGCCATTGCCCTATTTCTCGACCATTTTAGTGAATAAGCAGCAACGAGTTAATGGATAACAGGTTAGTTAAATAGAGGGTTAATTAATTTTAAATTACTCCCCAAAGTGATTGGAGCAACTAATGGAAATGGAAAAAGAGTTAAAGAAACTGTCTTATAGCGGAGTGGCAATGGCAATCTTGCTCACGCTGGCACCGAATGACGTTTTTGCCATGCACATTATGGAAGGTTTTCTGCCGCCGATGTGGGCGCTGGCTTGGTGGGTATTGTTTCTGCCATGTCTGTTTATGGGGTTGGTGCGCTTAAAGCAGATTGTGGCTGAAGACAGCAATCAGAAAGTGTTATTGGCGCTGTGTGGCGCGTTTATTTTCGTGCTCTCAGCACTGAAAATTCCGTCGGTGACCGGCAGTTGCTCACACCCTACAGGGGTAGGGCTGGCTGTCATCTTGTTTGGGCCGGTGGTGGTGGCGGTGCTGGGGGCGATTGTACTGCTGTTCCAGGCGCTATTGCTGGCACACGGCGGGCTGACAACGCTCGGTGCTAACGGTATGTCGATGGCGGTGATCGGGCCGGTAGTGGGTTATTTGGTGTGGAAATTGGCCTGTAAAGCGGGATTACGCCGCGATGTTGGGGTTTTCCTCTGTGCCATGTTAGCGGATTTAACCACTTATTTTGTCACCTCAGTACAACTTGGCTTGGCGTTCCCCGATCCACAATTTGGTATCAGCGGTTCAGTTATCAAGTTTATGGGGGTGTTCTGTATTACCCAGATCCCGATTGCGATTGCTGAAGGGTTATTGACGGTCATGATTTACGACCAATTGACCAAACGGCGCTTAATTCACGCGGAGAGCCACTAACATGAAAAAGACCCTGATCCTGCTGGCAATGGTGATTGCACTGGTTATTATGCCGTTCTTTATTAATCACGGCGGCGAATACGGTGGCTCGGATGGAGAGGCTGAAGCGCTGATCCAGCAAACGGCACCGCACTATGAGCCTTGGTTCCAGCCATTATATGAACCTGCCAGTGGTGAAATTGAGAGTCTGTTGTTCACGCTGCAAGGTTCCATTGGCGCAGCGGTGATTTTCTATATCTTGGGTTACTACCGGGGGAAACGCGGTGAGCATGCTGGGGATTGATAAACTAAGTTATCAAAGCCGCTGGCGGCAGGTTGACCCAATAGGGAAACTGGTGCTGTATGGCGTTTTCCTGTTGCTGGCGATGCTCAGCCCGCCGCTCTATCAGGCGTTATTGCTGATATTTATCGCCGCGCTGACCTGCTACTTGTTACGCGTTGGCCCGCGCCGTTATCTGCGCTGGCTGGCTATTCCGCTGTCATTCCTGTTGGTGGGGCTGGTGACCATTGTGTTATCCCTTTCTCGTCAACCGGAGAGTATGTGGTGGAGTATACAAATCGGTAATTGGTGGTTCGGTATCGATAAAGTCGGTCTAACCACTGCCAATCAGACCTTGTGGCGTAGCCTGGCTGCATTGGCCGCGACTTTCTGGTTTGTGCTGAATACGCCATTCCCACAGCTTATTCAGATACTTAAACGCTGCCATGCCCCCCGTTTGCTGACTGAGCAAATTTTGCTGACCTGGCGCTTTATTTTTATTTTGGCTGAAGAGGCTGCTGCTATCCATCATGCGCAGTCCCTACGGTTTGGTTATATCTCATTGCGTACTGGCTACCATTCGCTGGCTATGTTGGTGAGTATGCTATTTACCCGCGTGATGATTCGCTATCAACAGATGGTTATCTCGCTGGATATGAAACTTTATCAGGGTGATTTCCACCTGTAAGGCAGGATTTGATGTTAGCCACCAGACAGTTAGGTTTCAGCTATCAGGATGAGCAGGTATTGCACGATCTGACGCTGGATTTCAGTCAGCACGCGGTCACTGGTGTCTTGGGCGCCAATGGCTGTGGCAAATCCACCTTATTTATGAATCTGACCGGTATTTTGCAACCCCAACACGGGACTGTGCTGTGGCAAGGAGAGCCGCTGAGTTATAAAAAGGCCAGCCTGCGAGAGCTACGCCAACGGGTGACAACGGTATTCCAAGACCCGGAACAGCAGATTTTTTATACCGATATCGACAGTGATATCGCGTTCAGCCTGCGTAATCTCGGCGTGGAGGAAACGGTGATCGCCGCGCGAGTGGATCGGGCGCTGACACTGGTTGATGCGCAGGGTTTTCGCCATAAATCTATTCAGCACCTTAGTCACGGTCAGAAAAAGCGGGTGGCAATTGCCGGTGCACTGGTGATGGAAGCAGAGTATCTGTTACTCGATGAGCCGACCGCAGGGCTGGATCCGGCCGGGCGTCAACACATGATTACCATCATTGAACGCATTGTGGCAGAAGGGAAACGGGTTATTCTCTCCAGCCATGATATCGATTTGGTCTACAAGGTTTGTGACTATCTGTATGTCTTATCTCATGGTCGCTTAATGATGGCCGGTGAAACGACCGAGGTGTTTCTGCAACAGGATAAACTGCGCGCTGCCGGGCTTATCCAGCCATGGTTGGTCAAAATGCACTGCGAGCTAGGGTTACCGTTATGCAAAACGGAAGAACAACTTTTCGCGTTGATGCGTCAGCGTGAAACCGAGGAGGCGCAATGAGTTTATCGGTGATGGTGCAAGGTACCGCATCTGATGTAGGTAAGAGCGTATTGGTGGCTGGGCTATGCCGTATTTTTATGCAGGATGGCTATCGTTGTGCTCCGTTTAAATCGCAGAATATGGCGCTCAACTCAGGTATTACGCCACAGGGTGAGGAGATGGGGCGGGCACAGATTTTTCAGGCAGAAGCCGCAGGCATCACCCCTGATGTGCGCATGAATCCGGTACTACTCAAACCCACCAGTGACCGTAAGGCGCAGGTGGTACTGATGGGCAAAGTTGCCTGCAATATGGATGCGGTGGAATATCATCAATATAAGCCGCAATTGCAGCAACAAATCAGCGAGGTCTACCAAAGTTTAGCCCGTGAATATGACGTCATGGTGCTGGAAGGGGCGGGTAGCCCGGCAGAAATTAACCTGCGTGACCGCGATATCGTCAATATGGGGATGGCGGCAATGGCCGATGCACCGGTGATATTGGTGGCTGATATCGATCGCGGTGGGGTGTTTGCGGCTATTTATGGCACCTTGGCCCTGTTGCATCCGCATGAAAAAGCGCGGGTCAAAGGGGTGATAATCAATAAGTTTCGGGGTGACATTGCGCTGCTTAAACCTGGGTTGGAACAGATTGAAGCGCTGACGGATGTGCCGGTATTAGGGGTAATGCCGTGGCTAGATATTGATTTGGAAGATGAAGATGGTGTGGCATTACAAAATGGCAAATATCAGGATGCGGTGGAAAAAGCGCTGGATATCGCTGTCATTCACTTGCCACACATTGCCAACTTTACTGATTTTAATGCGTTGGCGGCCCAGCCCGATGTGCGTCTGCGCTATGTTTCGCAGCCCTCAGCCTTGGGGCAACCGGATCTGATTATTCTGCCTGGCAGCAAAAATACCTTGGGCGATTTACAGTGGTTGCATCACAGTGGGCTGGCCGCCGCGTTATTGGCACAACATCAACATCAGGTACCGGTGCTGGGTATCTGTGGTGGTTATCAGATGTTGGGAAAACGTATTATTGATGGTGTGGAGTCTGGCCTGGAACAGATGGCGGGCCTTGGTTTGCTGGATGTGGAAACGCAGTTTGCACAGGACAAAGTGACCACGCGGGTCAGTGGCTATTGTCTGATGGGCCTGCCGGGGATGCTGGAAAGCTGCGGCGAGCAGCAACTGGAAGGCTATGAAATTCATATGGGTGCATCCCTGCTTGGAACGGCCGCCAAGCCTTTCGCACAATTGACATTGCGTAACGGGCAAGTGGAGCAATGGTTGGAAGGGGCGGTGAACGCCGATGGCAGTGTGCTGGGCAGCTATATTCATGGCCTGTTTGACAGCCACAACTTCACTCGCCCACTGCTGGACAATTTGCGCCAACGTAAAGGGCTGGCGGCGTTTGACGGTGTGACGGTGAATTACGCCGAACATAAGCAGCAACAGTTTGATATTCTGGCAGCACATATGCGACAAAATATTGATATTGAAAGTATTTATAAAATAATGAAAACACATCGACAGGAGTGCGCGCAGTGATTTTGATTACCGGAGGTGCGCGCAGCGGCAAAAGTTCGCTGGCTGAACGGTTGGCGGCACAGGCGGCTGAGCGGGTGTTTTACATTGCCACCTCAGTGGTAACAGATGTGGAAATGGCCGCGCGGGTTGAGTTACATCGCGCCAGTCGCCCGGCACACTGGCGTACCTGGGAAGGTTATCGGGATCTGGGAGCAGTGTTGGATCAGCAAGTGGAACCCGGCGAAGCGGTGATGTTGGAGTGTATTACCACCCTTATCACTAATCTGCTGTTTGAACAGGCCGGTGATACGCCGCCGGAGCAGATGGATTTCACGTTACTTGAAGTGGGGGTTCAGCAACAAATTACCGATCTGCTGGCCGCCTGTGCCCGAAGTTCAGCACCGATTTATTTGGTGACGAATGAACTGGGGATGGGCATTGTGCCTGAAAATCGTTTAGCGCGACATTTTCGCGATATCGCCGGTCGGGTCAATCAGCGCCTGGCTGCTGCCGCTGACCAAGTGTTTCTGGTGGTTTCCGGCATTGAGGTAAAAATTAAATGAGCCTGCGTCTATTTCTCGCCACCTTGCAGTTTATGACCCGGATTCCGGTGCCAGAGCGCTGGACGCAAGGGTTGGCGATGGATCAGTACGAACGCGGCATTATCGGTTTCCCGCTGATCGGGCTGATTGTCGGTATCATCGGCGCGCTGGTCTTTACCCTACTGGTACCTTGGTGTGGCATTCCGTTAGCGGCACTGGGTTATGTGCTGGCACTGGCGCTGGTCACTGGCGCTTTCCACCTTGATGGTTTGGCAGATACCTGCGATGGCGTGTTTTCCGCACGTAAACGCGAGCAGATGTTGGAGATCATGCGTGATAGCCGCCTTGGGACTAACGGCGGTTTAGCCTTGATTTTTATCGTGGTGGCGAAAGTGCTGGTGGTGAGTGAGCTGGCACTGCGCGATGTACCGATGCTGGCAATACTAATGGCAGCTTCAGTGGCGGGGCGTACGGTGATTGTGTTGTTGATGTACCGCCAGCGTTATGCCCGCGCAGGCAATGGCTTGGGCAATATTTACATCGGTAAAGTTACCGGCCGGCAAACTGCCGTCACATTAGTGGGTGGCGCAATACTTACCCTGTTACTGGGGAAAGGGACTGCGCTGTTGGCACTGGTGATTACCATGGCGGTAGTGCTGTTGTTGGCAATCTATCTGCGTAGCCGTTTAGGCGGTCAAACCGGTGATACGTTGGGCGCGGCTGCCGAAATAGGTGAGTTGGTGTTTTTGCTGGCGCTGTTGTAGCTGCTTTGCAATAACAGCGTTATTTCCTGAATAATCTCAATATTGAGTCATTCTATGCGACTTTTTCTGGTACGCCACGGGCAAACCGAGGCCAATTTGCGTGGCGTTTTTTGCGGCCTGACTGATTTGGCGCTAACGCCACAGGGCGTGGAGCAGGCCGGATGGGTGGCCGATTGGTTAGCGGATGTGGATTTTAGTCAGGGCGTCAGCAGCCAGTTGCTGCGCGCCCGCCATACCGCTGACATCATACTCGCCGGGCACCGGGTGAGTGCCGATAGCGACGGGCAACTAAATGAAATGAATTTTGGTGACTGGGAAATGCGCCATCATCATGATTTACAGCGGGAAGACCCGGATGCATGGGCACAATGGGTGGCCGATTGGCAACAGGCAAGTCCCACCGGAGGAGAGTCATTCCCTCAGTTCTCTGCCCGGGTTGAAAAAGTTATCCAGCCACTGCTGTTAGCGTCGGGTACTTCACCACAAAGTAGTGATAACAATCGGCTACTGGTTGCTCATCAAGGGGTATTAAGCCTGATGTTGGCTCGTTTGCTGGCCATGCCAGCGGCGGCTATGTGGCATTTTCATTTTGATCAGGGGGCATACAGCGTATTAGAGATCCACGATGGATTTGTCACGCTGCGTGCGTTTAACAGTCGGGCTGTTTGGCAGCCTGCAATACGAGGTTAAGTACATGCAAACACTTTCATCGATTCTGCGCACGATTGCGCCGCTGGATAGCAAGGCGATGGCCCGAGCACAGGTGCGGTTGGATGGTTTACTGAAACCACCAGGTAGCTTAGGTCGCCTGGAACAACTGGCGGTTCAACTGGCTGGAATGCGGGGGTTATACGGGCATCAGGTTGAGCGCAAACAAATTATTGTGATGGCAGCAGATCATGGCGTCTACGATGAAGGCGTGGCTATTTCACCTCGAGTGGTCACGCTGGTTCAGGCGTTGAACATGGTGAAGGGGGTAACAGGTGTTTGCGTGCTAGCGGCTAATGCCGGTGTTGAAGTAAAAATTGTCGATGTGGGTATTGATAGCGAGACGCTACCCGGTGTGGTGGATATGAAAGTGGCGCGTGGCAGTGGCAATATCGCCCGTGAAGCGGCAATGACTCGCCAGCAGGCAGAGGATTTACTTTGTGCCAGTGCACTGCTGACATTACGGCAGGCGGCTGAAGGCGTGAAAGTGTTTGGCGTTGGTGAGTTGGGTATGGCGAATACTACGCCAGCAGCGGCGATGGTCAGCGTGTTTACTGACAGCGATCCTGAATTGGTGGTAGGGATTGGGGCGAATTTTCCTAGCGCGCAGTTACATCATAAAGTGGCGGTAGTGCGCCGTGCTATCGAAACCAATCATCCAGATGCCAATGATGGTATTGATGTGTTGGCGAAAGTGGGTGGTTTTGATTTGGTAGGTATGACCGGCGTGATGCTTGGTGCGGCGGCGGCGGGGTTACCAGTGGTGTTGGATGGTTTCCTCTCATATGCTTCTGCGTTAGCGGCTTGCCGTATCGCACCGGGAGTCCGTGACTATTTGATCCCCTCTCATCTATCAGCAGAAAAAGGTGCAGTCATTGCGCTAAGCCATCTGCAACTCGAGCCATACTTGCAAATGGGCATGCGGCTAGGTGAGGGCAGTGGCGCCGCAATTGCCATGCATTTAGTGGATGCAGCCTGTGCCATGTATAATAATATGGGGTTGTTGGCTGAAAGTAATATTGAATTACCCACCCCCCTTCGTCCTTGAAATTACAGGGGTGTTAGCTACGTTCATTCACCCGAATCACTTACATGAGTAAGCTCATCGGGGTTCATTCTCTTGCTGCCTACCTGTAATCACAATGACTTTGGGGGCCTTAGTCCTTGAAATTACAGGGGGTGTTAGCTACGTTCATTACTCGGCCCATCCTTGGGCCTCGTCTCGTTGAGGCCGCCGCAAGCGGCGTTCAAATCGGTTCCTGACCGATTTGTCACCCGAATCACTTACATGAGTAAGCTCATCGGGGTTCATTCTCTTGCTGCCTACCTGTAATCACAATGACTTTGGGGGGCCTTCGTCCTTGAAATTACAGGGGGTGTTCCCTTTATCCTTGAAGTTGCAGGGGATTGGCTACATCTACCTGCAACTCGAATGGTTTTGAATTGTTCGGGTGGTTTTTAGTCGTTGAATAATCAGATAGTGTTATTATCAAAAGATAAGTTAGGTTACGCATTAACATAATTGGATAGTGGCATGCAGAAGCTTCTTTTTTCCGGTCGTATCAATTTGAAAATGATCCGCTATTTCTTAGCCGTATCAGAAGAACTGCACTTTGGAAAAGCCGCTGAACGCCTTCATATCTCGCAACCACCGTTAAGCCTGCAAATTAAAGAGCTGGAAGATGCTTTGGGTTTCCCTTTATTTATCCGGGACAGCCGTAATGTGGTATTAACTCTGGCGGGTGAGATGATGCAGGCTGAGATGAAAGAAGTCTTTGAGAATATAGAAAACTCATTAAGCCGTGTGTCTTATATTGCCCGCCATGAGCAAAGCCACCTCAATATAGGCATTATTGGTTCGGCGCTTTGGCACCAATTATTAGAGAAATTCAAACTTTTTAAAACGCTTAACCCTAACACCACGTGGTCTTTGCATGAGTTTCCGCCCAGCAAACAGTATGAAGCGCTATTAAGTAAGAAGCTTGATATCGGCTTCTGGCGTTGTGCTTCCCTAGAGCAAAGCCCGGCGCTGGTCTATCAGTGCGTTGAGAAGCAGCGGGTTGCGGTTGCGGTGTCTAATGAGAGCGTGCTGGCAGATAAAAAAATGCTCACTTTGAAAGAACTCTCCGGCCAGAACCTGATATTCCTCACTTTTGCTAACTCTGGCTACTCCAAAAATTTATATAATAGTTGCCTCGCCGCAGGTTGTAAGCCGCTGACTATTTATCAATTTGATGAACCACAGACCCAACTGGCTTTTGTAAACAGCAATCTTGGCATCGCTCTGGTTCCTGAAAGCATGCAGGAAATCCCATGGCCTAATATTAAATTCATCCCGCTGATAGACAATCTCTCCGCTGATCTGTTTGCCGTTTATCATCCCGGTAGCATGACGCGGCCGCTGGAACGGTTGCTTGCGTTATTTTAATGCCGCTGTCACTTAGCTTTAACCAACATGACCATCGCAATAACCACTAAAGTGACCCCAGCGGCGATCTCCTGCCAATTTATTGCCTGCCCTAGCACCACATTGGTCGCAATAACCGACAGCGGTATCAGATATACATAACCTGATACTTTGGCCGGAGAGAGCACAATGCAAGCTTTTTGAAACAGGAAGAAACTTAACGCGGTGGCAAAGGTTGCAAGATAGAAAACCCCACTCCAGGTTATAACGCTAATATTTCGCCATTCTATTTCTGGCAGTTGATAGGCGACGACTGCGGTTAACAATAGCGTGGCACAGATCAAACTCCAGCCAGTGAGAACCAACGCCAGTTCGCCACGATGTAACTTCTTTACTACGATGGGATTAAGCGCCATTCCTAAGCAGCCGAACAGGAATAAATAATCAGACGGCATAAGCGACAGATGTAAAAGCTGAGATAAATCGCCCTTAAAAATAATAAGCAACGCGCCTAAAATCCCCATTAATAAGGCCACCAGCACTGACCATGTCGATTTCGATTTGAGTAACAGCATGCTCATTATCAGGCTCATTAATGGCACGGTGGTATATAACGCACTCGAATTTAATGCGCTGGTGGTCTGTAGTGAAAATATCATGCAAGCAAAATAGAGTAATGGCGGCAAACTAATTAACGTGTAGCGGCCTAAATCGCGCAATTTAGGTAATTTAAATAACCTCTGACTCACCAGTAACACCATAAAAAGCAAGCTGGCGATAGCATATCTTAACCAAGTGATAACCATGGGGGGCAAGGCATTGCTGATGGTGGCGCTGGCAATAAAAGAACCTCCTAGCAGGGCGGTAAACCCCAGCATTTGCAGATGTGCTTTAACTATTTTTGTTGTCATGTGCATACTTATTACCCTCTTGTGATCGACGATAATTGCGTGGAAATGCACCATGAACCATTACCTTTTCAGTATGGATAAGCGGAATTTTAGTATTGGTTGTGTCATAACCCCCTGCATATGATGGAGAGGAATATCTATCTCGCTACCTATTTATTATTTAGCCGGTTTATTGGATGACCCGTTTATTTGATAAATAAAAAATAATTAAGGGGTTTTATTATGACGACAGTAAATTCAAACAGTAATGCTGATTTCAGTGAATTACCCTTTCAGGCTGCCGCGTATATTCAGAAAATAAAGCCCGGATTTAAGCCTCAGGCGGCGTTTATTTTAGGCTCAGGCTTAGGCGATTTGGTGGCACAAATTACCAATGAAACCACCCTCAGTTATGCCGATATTCCCGGCTTCCCGGTCAGTTCGGTGCACGGGCATGCGGGTGAATTGGTTCTCGGTGAGCTGTTTGGTGTCGCTGTGATGTGTATGAAAGGCCGTGGTCACTTCTATGAAGGGCAAGGCATGAGCATTATGACCAATCCGGTACGCACCTTTAAACTGATGGGATGCGAGTTCTTATTCTGTACTAACGCCGCCGGCTCATTACGGCCAGAAGTATTACCGGGTTCAGTGGTGATGCTTAAAGATCACATCAACACCATGCCAGGAACACCGCTGGTTGGGCCTAATGATGACCGTTTTGGCCCACGTTTCTTTAGCCTGGCGAATGCCTATGATAAAGGCTTGCGTGCCGAGATGGCCAAGATTGCCCAACAGCTTGATATCCCTCTGACCGAAGGGGTGTTTGTCTCCTATCCCGGTCCTTGCTTTGAGACGCCAGCCGAAATCCGCATGATGCAAATCATAGGGGGAGATGTGGTGGGGATGTCGGTGGTGCCAGAGGTTTTGTCTGCGGCCCATTGCGGCTTAAAAGTGATTGCGTTAACGGCAATTACCAATCTGGCAGAAGGCTTGTCTGATGTGGTTCTGTCTCACGAACAAACCTTAAAATGCGCCAAATTGGCCTCGGTTAATTTCACCAAACTAATTGAAGCTTTTTTGAAAAGCAAAGCATCAGCCGTTCGATAAATACACTATCAACCTTTTGGTTAGTCCCCTATTGGCGTCATTGCGGCTCGCAGGCAGTAGGGGATACCGCTGAAGAGGGAAGTACCCTACAGACTCAATAAGCAAATCATATTCCCTCGACACCTTTGTATCACGGAGAATAAAAATGATAATAAAAAAACGGCTTAAAGTTATGTTCTTCCTCCAGTTCTTTATCTGGGGTGCCTGGCTGGTGACCTTGGGTGCCTATATGATGAATACCCTCCATTTTACCGGTGCGCAGGTGGGGCTAGTCTATGGTGCGAAGGGAATTGCCTGTATTTTAATGCCAAGCATTATCGGTATTATTGCCGACCGCTGGATTAAAGCCAATATTCTCTATGCCTGCTGCCACCTATTGGGTGCTGTCGCGCTGCTAATTGCGGCCAATGTTTCCGATCCTAAGATCATGTTCTTAGTGATGCTGTTTAATGCGATGGTTTATATGCCGACAATTGCATTAGCGAATACGATTTCTTATATCTGTCTGGAAAAGGCCGGGCTGGATACGATTAAAGATTTCCCGCCGGTACGTGTTTTTGGCACGGTGGGTTTTATTTTTGCCATGTGGGCTATCAGTTTATCCGGTTTTGAATTGAGCAATATTCAACTCTATATTGCTTCAGGTGCGGCGCTGGTATTGGCTATGTATGCACTCTCATTACCCAGTTGCCCCACCTCTAATGCTAAGAAAGATCGCTCATGGGTTAACCTTTTAGGGCTTGATGCTTTTGTTTTGTTTAAACAAAAGAAGATGGCTATTTTCTTCTTATTCGCCATGTTACTGGGTGCTTCATTACAGATTAGCCATACGTTTAGCAGCCCATTCCTGCACGATTTTGCCAAGAATCCACTTTATCAGGATAGCCTCGTGGTGCAGTACCCGTCGCTCTTGTTATCGATGGCGCAAATTGCCGAAGTCTTTTTCATTCTGACCATTCCCTTCTTTTTATCTCGCTTTGGTATTAAGCGTGTGATGATGATCAGTATGATTGCCTGGACTCTGCGTTTCACCTTGTTTGCCTATGGTGACCCGTCCGCCAGCGGCATTGTTCTATTACTGTTATCCATGGTGGTCTATGGCTGCGCCTTTGACTTCTTTAATATTTCAGGGGCGATTTATGTCGAAAAAGAAGTCGACCACAATATCCGTGGCAGCGCACAAGGTTTGTTTATGACGATGGTAAACGGCGTTGGGGCGTATGTTGGCGCGATAAGCAGCGGGCATGTGGTTGATTACTTTACGGTCGATGGCGTAAAAGATTGGAATAGTATTTGGTTATCTTTTGCTGCTTATACTGTCGTACTGGCGGTTGTTTTTGTCTTTGCTTTTCACTATAAGCATGAACCGACTGAGTTGAATGAACGCCAGCTATCTAATTGATTATATATTATATTTTTACTATTCATGGCTCTGATTGAGGGGCGTGGCATAGAAACAAAAAAACCGCCAGGTAGGCGGTTTTTTGTGCTGGTCAGGTAAGCGGCCTTTCCAGCAGGGCTTTGTTAGCAACGTAACGCAAGCGCGATCTAGTGCCGATATTTGGTCTGATTGCTACTCACTGTCAATTTTAGTTCAAGAGAATAATTACTTACTCTTGTTCTGAATACCGCGTGCACCTAAGTTGTTATTATCAACTTGTGGCAGCCCAGTGGTTGCTGAAGAGGACAATAAACCGGTTTCAACATAGTTAAACAGCTTCTCACGGGTGTCGGTGATATCCAGATTACGCATAGTCAACTGACCGATACGATCATCAGGTGAGAATACGGAATCCCCTTTCTCCATGGTCAGCCGCTCTGGTTTGTAGGTCAGATTGTCAGATACAGTATTGAGAATCGAATAGTCATTGCCACGACGCAGTTCCAGTGTCACTTCACCGGTAATCTCGCTCGCAACCCAACGTTGTGCAGAATCGCGCAGCATCAATGCTTGTGGATCAAACCAACGGCCTTGATACAGCAGACGGCCCAACACCCGGCCATTGGCATGATATTGCTCGATAGTATCTTCGTTATGAATACCGGTCAGCAGGCGCTCATATGCGATATGCAACAACGCCATCCCTGGGGCTTCATAAATGCCACGGCTCTTGGCTTCGATAATACGGTTCTCAATTTGGTCGCTCATCCCCAAACCATGACGGCCACCAATACGGTTGGCTTCCATCATCAGCTCAACACTGTCGTCAAACACTACGCCATTTAGAGCAACCGGATACCCACGTTCAAAACGGATAGAGACTTCTTCCGCTTTCACTACCACGTTTTCATCCCAGAACTTCACGCCCATAATCGGGTTAACGATTTTGACGCTGGAATTAAGGAATTCCAAGTCTTTGGCTTCGTGAGTGGCTCCAAGCATATTGGAGTCAGTGGAATAGGCTTTCTCCGTCGACATTTTATAGTCGAAACCGGACTGAATCATAAACTCGGACATTTCATGACGGCCGCCCAATTCATCAATGAAATCAGTATCCAGCCACGGTTTGTAAATTTTCAACTCAGCATTGGTCAACAAACCATAACGATAGAAACGCTCGATATCGTTACCTTTATAGGTACTACCATCACCCCAGATATTGACACCATCTTCTTTCATCGCGGCAACCAGCATGGTACCGGTGACAGCACGGCCCAGCGGGGTGGTGTTAAAGTAGGTCACACCGGCGGTGGTGTTATGGAATGCACCACATTGAATGGCTGCGATACCCTCAGCAACCAGTTGTTTGCGGCAATCAACCAGACGGGCTTTCTCTGCGCCATACTCCATTGCCTTACGCGGAATTGCATCGTAATCTTCTTCGTCAGGCTGACCCAAATTGGCGGTATATGCATAAGGAATTGCACCCTTTTTCTGCATCCATAACAGTGCTGCGCTGGTGTCCAGGCCACCAGAAAAAGCAATACCAACACGCTGATTAATAGGAAGGTGTTTGAGAATAGTTGTCATCAATTAAATCCTGTATGAATTAGGTCTGTCTGGCAAAGGTTTCAATGCCTACATTGATATCGCAAAACCCCTATTCTAGTCAAAGACATTTTGCATATTTATGTATGTTTCATTGCATAAGTATTTCATCACCACTTTGGTGAAATGATGTTTCACTAAAATTTATCGCATGTTCTATTATGAGATCTGCAAGGATTTTTTACCGCGGACAAAACGTTAAAATTTAACGCGGGTAATCACCATTGTAAATCAGCGCATCGGGATGTTTCACCATAGTGGTGGAAAGCGTTGATGTATGCAAATGGACGTGATTCCAGGGACTGTTAAGTTGAAAATCTTTCACGCAAGCGCGTGGTATAAAAAGCGAAAATCCTATCGGGTACTGTTTTGGCGTGAGATAACGCCACTGGCTATCCCACTGTTTATTGAAGGGCTTTGTGTGCTGCTGATGGGGGTGTTTAGCACACTGCTGGTGAGTTGGTTGGGTAAAGAGGCCATGGCGGCGGTGGGGCTGGCGGATAGCTTCAATATGTTGATTGTGGCTTTTTTTGCCTCTGTTGCGCTGGGAACATCGGTTGTGGTGTCATTTAGTCTTGGTCAGCGTAAACGCAAACAAGCACAAACGGCAGCGCGTCAATCGATCTCTCTACTGGTGCTCATCTCATTATTTTTGGTGTTACTGGTGCATTTTACCGGTGAGACGATTATTAATCTGATGGCCAGTCAAGCCGATCCCTCCGTTAAGGCGATGGCGCTGACCTATCTGCATCTGACCGTCTGGAATTATCCCGCAATGGCCATCACCTTGGTGGGTTGTGGTGCACTGCGCGGAGCCGGTAATACCCGATTACCCATGGTCATCAATATTATGATGAACATTCTCAATATTGCTATCAGTAGCATATTGATTTACGGCCTATTTAGCTGGCAGGGCTTAGGCTTTATTGGTGCCGGTATCGGTATCACGCTTTCTCGCTATATCGGCGCGTTGGTGGTGGTGCTAATGCTAATTTTTGGTGCCAATCACACTCTGCGCATCCCGTTCAAAGCATATTTTATGCCGTTTACCTCGGCGATTATGTTTGAGGTGTTGAGTATTGGTATTCCCGCGAGTGTTGAATCAGTGATGTTTAGCATTGGTAAGCTGATTACTCAGCGTTTTGTGGCGGGGATGGGGACCGAAGTGATCGCCGGTAATTTCATCGCATTCTCAATTGTTGGGCTGATTAACTTGCCGGGCAACGCGTTGGGCTATACCTCGACGATTATTATCGGCACGCGGTTAGGGAAAGGGCAGATCTTGCAACCGATCCGCCAACTCAAGCATATCTTCTGGTTATCGACGGTTGGGGTGTGTTTTATCGCGCTATTATCGATCCCCAGCGCAGGTTTTTTGGCTTCGTTGTATACCAACGAGCCGGGCGTCATTACTGTCGTTAAACACCTCATCTGGATAAATGCACTGTTTATGCCGATTTGGGCCGCCTCTTGGGTGTTACCATCCGGCCTAAAAGGGGCGAAGGATGCCAGTTACACGATGTGGGTGGCACTGGCCGGGATGTGGGGTTGCCGGATTATCGCCGGTTACATTCTGGGTGTGACGCTAGGATTTGGCGTCATTGGCGTGTGGATGGGCATGTTCCTCGACTGGATAGTGCGTGGTGTGCTGTTTTATCGGCGAATGTCCTCTGGCCGTTGGCTATGGCGCTATCGGCCCACAGCCTGACCACTAAAGTTCATTTGCGCCCGTTTGCGGGCCAGCGCATGGCGACTTTTATCGCATTTCCCAGTGGACGCAGATGGTCGTTAAGTGATGTGCAGCGGCGACGTCAGGCAGTGTTCGGTGCCGCGTTTTTCTCTTAAGTCGAATTATTAAGCATTTTCTCCCACGTGCCGATAACACTATAAGTTCCACCATGGTGAGAATGAGAAAAGGCAATGGACAGACGTGGGACGAGAGGGCACCGTGCGTGCTGTATTTTCCTGTTCCCGAATGAAAGGGTGAAGCATTAGTTGCCGCTGAGCAGAATGTTATTCCTTATTTTCCGAATGGCTGATATCGCCTTGTTATTGCACATCAACAATTATTTGCATTGGGGAAAGTATGGATAATTTTCAAAAAGAGATTGAAGAGAGAACAAATCTCACCTCATCAAACCGATTTGAACTTTTGTTGTTCCGACTGGGGGTATCTCAAGAAGAAGAGAAATCCGAGTTATTCGGTATCAACGTGTTCAAACTGCGCGAAATTGTACCCATGCCTACGCTGACCAAAGCCGCGGGTATGGCATCTCCGATGATGGGTATTGCGAATATTCGCGGAGAAATCATTCCGGTGATTGACCTCCCGTCTATCGTCGGTTGCGTGCCAAAAACTGGACTAAATATTCTGCTGGTGACTGAGTACGCCCGGAGTACACAGGCTTTTGCCGTGGAATCCGTTGACGATATCGTGCGCCTTGAATGGAGCCAGGTACTGGCTGCCGACGCGGGTGTTAAGAGCCGCAATATTACCAGTATCGCGCGCTTGGATAACGATCCTACGAGCAACCGATTGGCACTGGTGCTGGATGTTGAACAGATTCTATATGACATTATTCCTGCTAATCGCAATGTTCAAATCGACAGTGAGAAGACCAAGGCATTTGAACTTAAGCCCGGCTCAGTCGCGATTGTGGCTGAAGATTCTAAGGTGGCGCGTTCGATGCTTGAACAGGGTCTGAAGATGATGAATATCCCTGCCGTGATGCATATCACTGGTCTGGAAGCGTGGAATAAGATCAAGAAGATGGCCGATGAAGCGCGGGCCGAAGGGGTACCTATCTCGGATAAAATCGCCTTTGTGTTAACCGATTTAGAAATGCCGGAGATGGATGGTTTTACCTTGACGCTGAATATAAAACGCGATGAGTTCTTGAAAAATATTCCGGTGATAATCCATTCGTCATTATCGGGTAGTGCCAATGAAGACCATGTCCGCAAAGTGGGGGCAGATGCTTATGTGGCAAAATTCGAAGTCAACGAATTGGAAGCCGCCATCCATAGCGCTCTGGATTCAAAGAAAGCGATAAACGCGTAACCACCATGATACCTACGGCCTTTTCCTGCCTGCTCATATGAGCAGGAACGGGCCGACTGATCACCCTTGCCTAAAACCGTTATGGCACTGTGCTATTTAACGACCCGCGATACTTCCCTCTACTCACAATTTTAACTCTCGCACATCTTCTATCATTTTCTCCACATTTCTTTCTTCGCCAGAAATAGCCAATGGCAATAATTTGACCTTCATCACGAAAACAACAAAACAAAATAAAACAACAAAATGCCAATTTGTGATTTTTAATTTCTAATTATCTTAATTTAATGGAATATTAGTTTGATTATATGATTTTTTAATTAAATTATTGGTATTAATCACTGTTGTGTTAGTGGGGTTAATGGATGGTTTTATGTTGTTTAATGTTGCTTTGAATTATTATTTCTGTGATGGTGAATTGCAGTTAAAAACATAATAACACTTTCTAATATTTCTTATCTTTTGAGGCCCGACATGAAAAATGTAGCAATACTCGGAAGCAGCGGGGGAAATCTGTTCAATCTCGGTGGTGCCTACCCCGAAAGACTTCTACAAGAAATCTATACCCAACTCCACTCTGCTGGGTTAGGTGTCAGTGCGGTGCAATTTATTGCAGCGGAAGAGTCGATGGATGTGGCAAAGCCGACCACCGCCGCCGCCGTTTATTCAATAATCGCGGAAGAAGGGGATAAACCACGGATTAGCTTCCAGGGGAAACTCTCCGAGGTGAATGACGCGGTAAAATCATCGGATGCGGCCATTGCGGCACAAATTCGAGCCGGTGATATTGATGGCATCATTATCATGAGTGCCGACCCTGATCGCAGTAATAAAGACGCTATTTTGGCGGCGATAGAAAAGAAAATCCCTATTGTGGGCACTGGCGGCACCTCGATGGCAATTATCACCTCCAAAGGTGCCAATGTGATTGCCACCTCTGGCACAACTGGAACCAATAGCCGCACACGGGCTATCTCTTTTACCGCCTCGCTATGCAAACACTGGCAGATAAAATATACCCCAGTGCTGGGCAGTAGCGAGGCCAACATGCCGGGCAGTGACAAGAGCCTGCTAAAAAGAATCAATATCCGTAGCATCATGATCCCAGCTCTGCCTGGTTTTATCGCCATGGCTATTGTATTGGCGCTAAGCCATATCCCAGGGTTGCAATCACTCAATGCCATTTTTGAACTGCTGTTGAAGGGGTTGCCGGTTATTGTCGCGGTTATTGCGGCTAAACAGGTTTCTGAGCTAGATGAAGTCTCGATTGTGGCGGGGGTTGTCGCCGGGGTGCTGTCGGTAGAAGGTGGCTTAATCGGCGGTATTTTGGGAGGGATCGGCGCCGGTATTATGGTGCGTTACCTGTTCGGGCTCTGTCTGAGATGGCAATTCCCAATGACCACCATCAATATCGTAGCGGGTGGTTTGTCCGGTTTATTCTCCGGTTTAGTGATGTATTACCTGCTTAGCCCATTGGCATTAGCCGCTGGTGACTATATCAAATTGGCTATCGAAGCCACTCTGGCTTTTAGCCCGATTTTAGCCGGATTACTGGCCGGTCTGGTTATTTGGCCAGCTATTCTGGGTGGAGTTTATCACGCAGTTATATTGCCACTGGTATTACTGGAAATGGAAAAGTCCGGTGTCAGCTTCCTCGGCGCGGTCGATATGGTCGGGCTGGTGATGGTGGCAGCCGGTATTAATCTGGCAAACGTGATTGCTCCGCGCGAGAAAAGTGAAGCCGCAGTAGCTGCCCCAGGGTTGTTAATTAACCTCGGTTTTGGGACGTTCGTCGAATCTGCTTACCCGTTCATGTTTTCTAATAAAGTCGTCTTTGCTGGTGCAATATTCTCCGCCGGCGTTGGCGGCATGTTGCTGGGATTATTAAATATTAAAGGCGTGGCATATGTACCTGCATTCGCCTCCCCATTCTTGTCGAATAACGCTTTTTATATGGCGATAGTCATGGCGGTAACACTGGTGTTGACCTGTGTAATCACCCTATTAGCCAACAAGTTTGTCGCAATTAAAAAAGCAGTACCCGAATCACCAACACCAGGGATCTCGGGCTAAGAGTTAACAATTAAAAAAGCCGTTTTATATAAATCAAGTAGAGGTAAATATGTTCAACGCTGATATGAGTAAGAAACGTTCCGTCGCTATGGATAAAGTACGAAATGCAATTTCATTACATGGCGGTCAAACTATTCTCAGTACTGGAATAACCGGAGATGATGCTCGCTTAGCGAAAGCAGTATGCGATTCAGGTGTTAAATTATTGGAACCTAATCACCCGGCGTTGGCACTGGCTCGCGGCCATAATGGCGTGACGAATATGCATGCTGCGGAGCGTATTCGTCATGAGATAACCATCGGCCAAATGGCACAAGCCGTGCGGGGGGTGCGTAATGTGGTGGCTGACGATATTTTTATTACCGTCGGCATCGCCGGGGGCTTTACTGAAACTGTACCTACACCCGTGACAGAACAAGATATTTTATTGATAGCTCAATCAGGGGCTGATGGTTTACATACCCATAAGTCCAGTTTTGAAGATTTAAAGGAACTGGTGGATTTAGCCCATAAATATGGTCTGACGGTGGATGCTTATATTGGTCATCCGAGTGACTTGCATACCTTCGGTATTGCCGCTGAAACCCCCGCTGATGTTGCGCAAGTGGCTAAAACGATGGAAGCACTGGGTGTTGATATGATTGGTTTAATGACTGGCATGAGCTACGAAGGTGTCAGTGCGGGTGATATTCCTGATGCTATCAAACAGCGGCTTCTGGCGTTGGTCGGTGCGGTTTCGGTACCAACATTAGCAGAAGGGGGGATCAATCTGGAAAATGCCAAAGCATTTAAAGATACCGGTGTAAATATTCTGGTGGTGGGCACCGCCATTGATAATGTTGTCTGCAACGCGGCAAAGGATGTGGTATCGCGCTTTATTACCCACTGATAGTATAATGTGAGCAAGGAGGGAGAGTATATTAGCAATAATATATTCTCCCTTTTTTATTGGAGTCAACGTATGTATAAGTTATTAGCACTTGATCTTGATGGCACGTTACTCACTCAGTAAAACCAGCAATCATTATTATGAAATAATGAAACATGGCATCAGTAAGGGGTAAGGATTGCATTATTTATCTCAGCACTTAAATATCAGTGCTCAAGCCATGGTCAGTATTGGCGATCAGCAGAATGATATCAGTATGTTTCAGTTTTCTGCTGTGGGTGTGGCAATGGGGGAATGCCAGTGATTTTGTCAAATCTTGTGTGGATAGGGTAAGTCAGGATAATAACCAACACAGGGTCGCTTTTACCATTAATCAACTCTGGCCGGTGTGATTGAATCGCCTTTTGTTTCATAAAATTATTCAGTAGAATGACACTATGTATCGCACAGTTTCGGGCCGCTATTCCTATGAATCAGATCAAACGTAAACAGTTTATTTTAGAAAAGCTGGATAGTCTTGGTGAGGTTTCGGTTATTGGTCTTTCCGAAGAGTTGGGTGTGACGTCTGAAACCATCCGCCGGGATCTTTCCTATTTGGAAAAGAGCGGTGAGGTCACTAAAGTCCATGGCGGTGCGATAAAAGTTCAGAATATACAAGAGGGCAGTTTTGCCCAACGAATGGATTTAAATCGCCAGGAAAAAATGCTAATTGGTCAATATGCTGCATCGTTGGTGACTGAAAACGATACTTTATTTATTGATTCTTGTACCACCACACTTATTTTTGCTTCATTCTTACCATTAGTGAAGTTTACTGTTTTTACTAATTCATCATTAATTGCTGATCAAATTAAAAGTAAAAATAATATGGCTGTCGTGCATGTATTAGGTGGTGAATATAATCATACCTACAAGGCTAACTTAGGCATTCAGACCATTGAACAAATGAACGATATTCATACTGATTTCACTTTCGTCGGAGTTGGCGGAATAGACAGTGATTTTGGCGTGATGGTAAAAAATTTAGATGAAGGGCGTATTGCCAAGAAAATGTTGGCGATGGGCAGACAGAAAGTTATTTTATGTGACACCAGTAAATTTGGCCAAAGTGGGTTAATGAAAATAAGTGACATCAATGATATTGATATTATTGTCACCGATAAAAAGAAGAATATTCATAAACAAGCAATTGAAGCTATCTATTCAGATAAAATCATCTACGCCAATTAATATTATTTTACAACACCCACCGCAATAGCGGGTGTCTTTATATGTATTACCTCAGCATTTTTCAACGTGCATTGCACTACGAATACCCGGTTTGAACCCGTATTGTTGAGCCTGCCAGACAATAATCAACCCAAGGAGTAATAACCCCAACACTGTCCACGGGAAACTTACTGCTCCGGCGCTTTGTAACAACAGGCCACCGATGATCCCGCCCCCTGCAATGGCTAAATTCCAAGCCACCACAATCATTGACTGCGCCACATCGGCATTTTGTCCTGCGGCATCCGCCGACGCGGTTTGCAATAGTGTGGATGCGCCACCAAAACTGAGGCCCCAGAGCAACATGCTGCCATAAATCGCGGAGGGGGATCCCCCGGCGATTGCCAATATCAATGCAGCCAGAATAAAGGTACCAAGACTCAGTAATACCGCGCCACGTAACCATCGATCCACGACTAATCCGGTGAAGCAAGTTCCCGCTAGCGCACTGACACCAAATACCAACAGCACTTTATCGAGCTGATTTTCCAACCCGACTGGGGTGATAAAAGGGGCAATATAGGTATAAAGAATATTATGTGCCAGCATCCAAAGGACAATAACCGACAAAATGGGGCGTACGCCAGGGGTGGTGAACACTTTGCGCACCGGTTGCTGCTGTTTGGCCGATTGCCCTGGATAATCAGGTATTTTCACGATAACCCAGACAATCAGCAGCAAAGTTAATCCCGACATAATGGCAAATGCATTGCGCCAACTGAGCACCATACCCAGCCATGCCCCCAATGGTACCCCTAGTGCCAGGGCGATAGGGGTGCCGGTCATGGCGATCGCCATTGCGCGCCCTTGTTGATGAGGTTGTACCATACGTCGTGCGTAACCTGCGATAAGCCCCCATGCCAGTCCAGCGGCAGCACCGGCCATAAAACGGGCCAGTAAGGTTAAACTGAACCAAGGCGAAATAGTGGTTAAAGTATTGAATATGAAAAAACCGACAATGGCGCTGAGTAAGGCTTTACGCCGCCCCCAACTGCGGGTCAAAGTAATTAAGGGGATCGCAGCCAGTAACGAACCCAGAGCATAGAGTGTCACCAATTGGCCGGCCAATGCTTGTGAAACCCCCAACCCTTGGCCGATCTGCGGCAATAATCCAGCTGGTAATGTCTCGGTCATGATGGCAATAAAGCCCGTCATCGCGAGAGCCAATAATGCCGAGAGAGGAAAGGGCGCTGCTTTCATTATTGTTTCCCGACGCCATAGATGGCGTCCCGCAGATCGTTGACAAATTGCCCGGACATACCTTCGTATAGGGTATTAGTTAATGCGACTGCGGATATCCCTTGAATCCTATCAACAAACCATGAGTGACCATATGCACCTCCCCAACGCCATGTACCAACGGACTCAGGTGAATCAGCCTCGTGTGGATCGCGCAAGACCGAAAAGCCTAACCCGAAGCCCAAACCGGGAGAGTCAGGTAAGATAAGACCCTGAATTTGGTCTCGGCCCATCTCATCGACTAAAGCCGCTGGAAGCAGTGGTGAGCCACCCCGACGTAGCGTTTCCAGCAAGCTCAACAGGTCGTTGGCACTGCCTATCATCCCCGCACCGCCAGAAGGGAAAGCATGGCGATTGAGTGCACGGGCAGGGGAAAATCGAATACCGATGGTATCGGGGAACGCGGCGACAAGTTCATCTTCCTGCAAGGGGTGTGGCGCAGGTGTATCACTGACATAAGGCGTAGCTAGCCGACTGACATCATGGGTGAAAAAATCCGTGTCCTGCATATGTAGTGGCTCGGTGACCAATGCCCTTACTGCTTGATCTAATGGCCGACCACAAACTTGCTCGATAACTGCACCTAATACATCAATTGCCAATGAATAAGCCCATGCAGTTCCTGGGGCATAATATAGTGGCACATCGGCTAACCGACGTAAGTTCTCGTTGAGTGTGATTGCTGATCGATCCATGCCATCGGAGATCCCCGCGCGAGCATAGGGCCCATCCTCATCAGCTTCACAAAAGCGATAGCTCAAACCGGCGGTATGGCTGAGTAATTGGCGTATCGTAATGGTTGGTAATTCCTCATTTGCCAGCCGGGGTTGAAAGTCAGGTAACCAGCGCCGGATATCGCCATCAAGGTCGAGCTTACCCTGTGCGACTAATACCATTGCTGCTGTAGAAACGATCGGCTTACTGATGGATGCCAAACGAAACAGGGTATTGGAGGTCATCGGTTGTCCGGTTTCGCGATCCGCCCATCCTGCTGCCCGGCTGAAATGTGTCTCGCCGTTAAGCGCCACCATGACCACGGTACCCACCAAGCGCTGTTCGGTGAGCGCCTGATCAATCACTGTATTAATTCTGGCTGCCAGATGCACTGGCTGTATTGGCACTAACGAACTCGCAGACATAGTAATTCCTTAATCTGAATGAAGACTTAACCATAGATGGCCATCTAACAATAGATAACTACGCAATCAGGAAAAAGTGGGGTAGATTTCCAGTATTAGAGGATAAAAATGTCCGCAATCGGAGCCGTGATGGATAGCCTAAGCAGTCTGAGTGTTTTTGTTCAAGTGGCCGAGACCCGTAGTTTTGTGATGGCAGGGCGTATATTGGGTGTTTCCGCTTCGGCGGTTGGTAAGAATATCGCACGGCTCGAGGGGCGGTTAGGCGTGAGATTATTTCACCGCAGCACTCGCAGCATAGCACTGACTTCCGAAGGTGCGCTTTTTCTTGAACGTAGTCGGCGGATTCTTGCTGAGGTAGAGGCCGCAGAGCTTGAGCTGTTACAACTTACCGATAAGCCGCGCGGCAGGTTGCGGGTCAGTTTGCCACTGGTGAGCACATTGTTGTTACCCGTATTGGCCGATTTTATGCTCGCATACCCCGACATTGAGCTAGATCTGGATTTCAGTGATCGGATTGTTGATGTGGTCGAAGAGGGATTTGATGCCGTCGTCCGCACCGGTGAACTGACTGATTCCCGTTTGTCAGCACGTAAGTTGGGGCAGTCCACCATGCTACTGGTGGCATCGCCCGCCTATCTGGAGCAGCATGGTGAGCCTATGCACCCTGTTGAACTGGCGAATCATATCTGCCTGCATTATCGTTTCCCTAACAGCGGAAAATTGGAAACCTGGCCCTTGCCTAATGAGTCTGATTTGCGGATCCCAATCTCGATGGTATGCAACAACATTGAAACCAGAATGTGTTTTGCTTTAAGAGGATTGGGCATCGCCTGCTTACCGGATTTTTCGATGGGAAAGGCAGTGGCGGAAGGCAAATTACGAAGCTTGCTGGATAGTTATGTAAAGCGCACAGTGAGCTTGCATGTGGTGTGGCCTTCCGGGCGTTATATCACGCCTAAATTACGGGTATTTATCGATTTCCTTAGTGACAGGATGTTTGCGGGCAAATAGCCACTTAAGCTATAGGCGAAAAGTTTTTAGCACAGGATGATTGGCACCTTGATAATCCGGCCGTGGGGACATTACTTTTCTTCAGTCAATAAGGCTTTTTTGGCTGCTTCAAGAAATTCATCCGACAACTTATCCCCGGCGGTGGCGCGCGCCAGTGTTAATGCACCGGACAACATAGCAAGCTGTGCCAGCGCGTGTTGCCTGCGTTGTTCTTCATTTTCTATATCAGAAACAGACATTAATCTGTCTAGCAGGGATCTCACGCCACTGAGATAAACCTCTCGCACCGGATTCTCATCATTCTCACGTGCCACATCGCTGGCTAGCGCAGTAATTGCACAGCCATCTTCTGCATGGTCACGGTGGGTGGTTGAGAGATAAAGTTCGACTAACGTGCGCAGATTATGATGCTCGGGCTGGCTGCTGATTTGCTGCCAACGGGTGCTGGAATCGTCGAGCGCTTTGCGACTGGCGATAGCCGCCAATTCATCTTTAGAGGTAAAGTGTCCATAGAACCCGCCATGAGTCAATCCGACCGCAGCCATTAAATCGTTGACGCTGACACCATTCAAACCCCGGGCACGGAGGAGTTGTGAAGAGGTCTGTACGATTGACTCGCGATTGAGTGCCATCTGTTGCTTTGATACTCGGGCCATACATTTCTCCTGATTGAACAGGCAGCATCATAAAGTATGCCATGCTAGCACATCAATAGATGTTGCCTCTCATCAATACAGACCTTGATTCATGCCCGCGGTGGTCGGGGGGCGATGATACGCGTACTATCGCCGCCCTGCGCCCGTGCCAGAGTGTTGGCGATTTGTTCGTGTGGCGTTCCCAGAGTAATGGCGCTGACCTTATCAAGACGTGCCACTTGTTCATCACTCAATATCACATCTAATGCTGCCAGTGTGTCATCCAGTTGGGCTTGGGTACGGGAGCCTAAAATAGGGATTAGGCTGGTAGGGGAGTTTGCGGCTTTATGGCGCAACCAGGCAACAGCAATATGTAATGGTTGCACGTGGTGTTCCTGTGCTATTGCGATAACTTCATCGAGTAGCGCAGTATCTTGCTCGGTATGCACCAATCGGCCCGCAAAACCAAGTAGACGACCTTCATCGCTTTGACGATATTTTCCTGTCAGCAATCCTCCCCCCAGAGGTGACCACAGTGTGGCTGCTAAGCCGAGTGCTTCGGCCATCGGCAGTAGTTCACGTTCAGCCGTTCGCTGTACCAAACTGTACTCTACCTGAATACCGGCAATACGTGACCAGCCGCGTAATTCTGCCAAGGTATCTGCCCGTGCAATGCGCCATGCCGGGAAATTGGAAAGCCCTGCATACTGTATTTTGCCTGCACGAGTCAGGTCGTCAAAAGCGCGCACAATTTCTTCAAGAGGCGTTAACTGGTCATCAAAATGGGCCCACAATAAATCAATGCGGTCGGTGTTAAGCCGTTTAAGGCTGCTTTCCACGGAAGCAATCATATTGCGGCGGCTGTTTCCGGTTTGAGCAATCCCCGCATCCGGTTGTGCTCCCAGCGTATATTTTGTTGCGACCACAAAACGATCACGTTCCGCAGCAATAAACTCTCCTACGATCTGTTCAGATTGACCGAATTGGTAAGTATCTGCGGTGTCGATGAAATTACCCCCGGCCTCGGCATAGCGGTCAAATACCTGTTTTGCTTCCTCTTTTTCCGAGCCATATCCCCAGGCAGTACCAAAGTTACCGGTACCCAGTGCCAGTTCGGAAACCCGTAGGCCGCTATTACGACCAAAAGTGGTGTATTTCATATTGATTCCCCATCCCAACAATTATTTATGATGACCAACATCTATTATATATGACATGCATAATCTATTTGTGCAAGTGAATCCTCTTTGACGCTTAGATGATGATTTTGGGGGGCTATTGTTATTATTGTTAGGCGACACATTTTATTAGAATAAACCCATCAATAAATTGTGGATTAATGACAGCGTAATCTTGCGTTACCGACAAGTTAGCCTATTATTTGAACAATTTAGCGTTGTAAGTGCTGCTTTGTCTGGTTTTCCCTCCATCCGACATTTTTTCCATCGATTATCAAAGTTTCCTTCAGAGGACGTCACGCACAACTTCGTATTCAAGCGTGGGGTGGATTTACCGTGGGCATTTGGATACCGAAGGCCAATGTTGAACTTGAATGCGACCTTAGCCAGCTTGAACGAGCTCCAAGCATCATAAAATCAAGATGACCTCCAGTATGAATAATGGGTCCGATCGTCGGTCTGGCACCGGAATTCGGTATATCAATTTATGGCGCGACGAAGACTTTTGTGTTGTTCCTCTCTCAGGGACTGAACCTGGAGTTATAAATAGCGCTAAGAGAATCACATATTTTAATCGGATAAAAGTGTCTGAATCGCCATGGAGCGAATACACTCTTCTACGATGCCGTTTTTTATTTGCATTACGTTCATCATCTAATTGTTGAGTGATATCACTGCCGTCCGAATGACGTTTCCTCTCTCGGGAACGCTCTGGTTTTAGTCGGTGACGATCCTGAGTCGGACTTTCTTTTATAGGCTGTTCGTTCGCGAACGGTCCCTGCATGCAACCAAGGAACGAAAGATGGCCTACGCAACAACCAATCCCTACACCGGCGAAACGATCAAGACGTTTTCTGACGCCACTACTGCCGATGTTGCTCTTGCTCTGGATCAAGGCGATGGGGCATTCAAGCAATGGAAAAATACTACAATCGCCGATCGTGTTGCCGTGCTGCAAAAGGCGGCCGACTTGCTCCGAGCCAAGCATACCGAATACGCCAAGTTGTTGACACTGGAGATGGGTAAGCTACTGGGAGAGGCCGAAGCGGAGGTTGAACTGTCGGCGGCTATCTTTGAGTACTACGTCGAGAATGCGCAGCAGCAACTGGCGCCGGAGAAGCTGCATTCTAAAGACCCTGCGGTAACCGAAGCGTGGCTGGTGCATGAGCCTCTAGGCATCATCCTGGCTATCGAACCGTGGAATTTTCCTTACTACCAGATAGCTCGAATCATCGCGCCGCAGTTAGCGGCCGGGAATGTCGTGATACTCAAGCATGCGTCTAACGTACCGCAATCCGCCGATGTGTTTGAGAAGCTAATGCTTGAAGCCGGCCTGCCGGTAGGCGGATTCAAAAACCTCTACGCTAGCCGTGAGCAACTCGAAACCATCATTAACGATCCGCGTGTACATGGAGTTGCGCTAACGGGTTCGGAGGACGCTGGCGCTGTGGTTGCAGCACAGGCCGGTAAGGCATTGAAGAAGTCAACGATGGAGCTGGGTGGTGCTGACGCCTTTGTGGTGTTGGAAGATGCTGATCTGGACAAGGCCGCTAAGTGGGCGGTGTTTGGCCGCCACTGGAATGCCGGCCAGGTGTGCTGCTCGTCCAAGCGTATTATCGTGGTCGAGGCTATCTACGACGCTTTCCTTGATAAGTACACAGCTGGCGTTGCCCAACTCAAGGCCGGCGATCCGCTGGACCCTGCCACGACTCTGGCGCCGCTGTCCTCACAGGGTGCGGCCGACGATGTGCGTAAACAGGTGAAGGAAGCTGTCGGCCACGGCGCGACCCTGACCGTGATTGGTGCTGAGGTGCCGTCGCAGGGCGCCTTCGTGCAGCCGGTGTTGCTCACCGGCCTGACTAAGGATAACCCGGCGTATTACTGGGAATTCTTTGGCCCGGTATCGCTGGTCTTTAAAGCCAAAGATGAAGCGGAAGCTATCGAGATTGCGAATGACTCGCCTTTCGGCCTTGGCGGTTCGGTGTTCACTCAAGACATCGAACGGGGCCGCAAGGTTGCAGCTCAAATGTCTACCGGCATGGTCTACATCAACCATCCGACTGCGGTGAAGGCTGACCTGCCATTTGGCGGTGTGCGCCGCTCAGGCTATGGCCGCGAGCTGATTGGTCTCGGACTGAAGGAGTTTGTCAATCATAAGCTGATTGGTGTGACGGATATCGATGGCGGCTTCTGATCTGCTCTGCAATTTTTAGTTATTCAGAATAAGATTTTATTAAATTGTTCGGAGATCAATAACGGTGCCGAAGCACCGTTATTGATGAGAGCTAATAACGATTAGAAGTTGTATTTCACCCCTAACATCACTGCAGTATCGCTGTAACCTTTGTCGCCCAATTGCTGGCCGACGTTACCCCAGACATTCAGTTGCTTGTTCAATTGCCCCTCAACACCCACTTTCAGTTCACCGATATTCTTCGCGCCAGCTTGTTTCACTTCAACGGCGTTCATATTGGTGCCAAAATCTTTGGTGTTGTGGATCCAGTTGGCTTCCACAAACGGTTGGAACTCGCGATCCTTGCCATTATCACTTTCGTGGTGGCCTTTCATATAAGAACGCAGCCCCAGACGGGTCTGGATATTACCGTCGCCTTGACCACTCACCTGAGTACCGTTTGCTTCACGGTGCTCGTCAGCCTTCACACCCATCCAGGTGATTTGGGCTTTCGGCTGGATAAAGTACGTTTCGTTCTTAGACTTATTCTCGCCGATCTTAAAGGTGTAGCCGCTCTCGACCGACGCGGTGATCCCTTTCGATTTATACTCTTCCGTCGCCAGACCGTCGCCCTGCACGCTATTGTTAAACCAGCTGTACTGCGCCCAACCGTCAACATACAAGCCCGACTTGTCTTCGTCGTTGGCATACCAGGTGCTGTACACCCCGGCGGTGTAACCATCAACCGAACCACTCGACTTATAGCCCGATTTCGCGTGGGTGTCGCTCTTGCTATTACCGTAACCGGCCATCACACCCAGGTGTAAACGGTCCAGACCATCGTTGCTCCACTGGGCGATATCGCCACCCAATTGCATCACATAGCGGTTGCTTTGGGTTTTCAACTGACCACTGGTGTCACGTGAACGGTTATGTCCGCCTTCGTTACGCAGCCACATGCTGGTCACTTTCTGCTCGCCAGTCAGGGCGTCGATATACTGTGTTTCACCCAAACGATCGTGCAGACGCGTCACAAACATAGTGTTGGCTGCGGCCAGGTTCGCGGTGTAGCTGCCGGCTTCAGGACGTTTAGTTTCCTCGCCTGGACCCGCCGGGTTTTCCGGGTCGACCGGATTTTCTGGATCAATCGGCAAATTGCTCAGGCTGGTCAAATACCAGTTACTGGCGTTTGAACCCACCCCACGTACGAGTGAGTAATCATATGCACCCGCTACGATACGGCCAGGGTTCACAAACTCACCGTCGGATTGACCATTCACCTGAATGAGCTCAATACCGTTTAAGGTTTTAGCGCCCGTACCGCCCGCATTATCCACACTAACATTGGTGGTGCCGCTGGTGTTGCCGTTCACAATCATGCTGTCGGTGGCCGAGCTGTCGTCGCCCAGCGCGGTGTTGAAGTGCAGCAGACCGTTGTTGCCAATATAGTTGCCGTTGACCACTAATTGGTTACCGGTGGTGCCCGTACCGTCACTGGTTTTGTTACCGATAAATACCGTGCCACTGTTGGTTAAATCAGTACCAACGGTAAAGATGTTACTGGCCGGGGCCAGACGGCCCATCGCCGGTACCACCGGTGCCGTTGGGTTGCCCACAAACAGCACGCCCTGGTTATCAACCGCGCCCGCTACGCCACCAAAACCGCCCATAAAGGCACCGCTGGCTATATTCACCTGCTGGCTTGCCAGCGTCATGGGGTCAGCACTGCTGCCTAACATCAGGCCACCCGCATTGATATCTGTCTGGCCGGTATAGGCCGCCGTTTGAGTCAATGACAGCGTACCGTTGCCGTTTTTAGTCAGGCTGCCACTGCCGCTAATGCTGTTGGCCAGCAACCAGTCACTCGCACTATTGAGCACCAATGCGCCGTCGTTGGTGACCGCCGCCGTCCCCAGATGTTCTGCCTGAGAAGCAGTTAACTGGCTGCCGTTCGTGATAGCAAACAGGCCACTGAACAGGCTGTTATCACCGCTCAATGTGATGTCGCTGCTATCTTCCAGCACCACACTGCCAGCATCACTGATAGCATTTGCTAACTGGCCCGCAGCCCCTTTCAGTGTCAGCAGACCGGCGTTAACGATATTGCCATCGCCCAGACCCGCTGCATTGTTCAGTAACGCTTGTGCGCCACTGGCAATATTAGTCACCGCGCTCAGGCCAGTATTGGCACCCTTAACGCTCAGCACATTGGCGGCAATTGTCAGCGCGCCACTGCCGGTCAGTTCACCCTCAGACACACCGCCCTGACTCAAGGTTAAGCTGCCACCATTGAGATCAACCGTTGAGCCCGCAGTACTGTTCAGTTCGCCCACGGTTTGGCTGTGACCCTTCATGTCAAAGGCGGTATCTGCTGCCAGTGATAACAGCGAGGTATTCCCCAACACATTATCATTCAGCATCTGTAAGGTACCGCTGCGTACATCGGTAGAACCGGTGTAATCATTGTCCAGATTGGACAGTGTTACCGTATTTCCTGCACCGGTATCAATCGCCAACTCACCACTGCCCGTCACTTTGGCACTCAAATCCGCCGCAGGACCGGTTTTATTGGTGGCATACAGCGCCAGTGCATCTGCACCGCTGCCCAGCAGTTCAACTTCGGTCAGGCCGTAACCGATATACAAACCGTCGTTACCCGTACCGCTGCTCAGGCGATAATCGTAAGTGCCTTTGGCGACCGTGGTGCCATTCTGTGCAATATCGGCCGTGGTGGCATCGGTAATGACATTACCATTCTGGTCTTTCAGCACCAGATTGCCGCCATTGCCTTGCACGGCCACATCACTCACCGCCAGTTGCAGCAAGGTATTGGCGTCATCCTGCTCCATGATGGGCAGCACAGGATTGACCGGCGTCTGGCTGTTGTCGACGCTGTCGATGTCCACCACCACCGTCCCGGTGCCCAGTAGGTTCATCTCTTTGGTGGTATGGATAGTGCTTTTCGCCACCGTCTCACCCGGAGTGCCGGTGTTAAATTTCACCGTACCGCCGTCAAAGGCCAACCCACCGATAGTTTGCACACCGTCACCGACGGTGGTGATACTGTCCGCGCCCAGTTTCAGGGTGGCATTCACTAATGCTGCGGTGTTATCCGCCGCCAGTTCAAAGGTGGCGTGACCTAATGCCAGTACCCCGTTAAAGGCGTTCTGTGCCGCATTGGCCGTAAAATCAAAGGCATTACCGGCGGTATTAACGGCCATCGTGCCGAGGCCGTTCAACTTGCTGTTAAAGCTCACGGCATTCAGGTTATTAACCTGCAACAGACTGCCGTCACCCAGATTAAAACCGGTGTTGGCATTGTCATCCTGACTGTCACCCAGCGCCAGCAGCACATTGTCCAGTGTCAGCGTTGAGTTATTGATCAGGTTGATGTATTCCATATTCTGGATGGCATCAGCATCACTCAGGGTATACAGCGAACTGTCCAGCGTCAGCGTATCGCTGCCGGTACCGCCGTTCAGTGAGCTGAACACGCCGGTATCGGCTAATGTCAGCCCTTTCAGAATGAAGGCATCATCGCCGCTGCCGGTGGTGAAGTCAGTGCCTTTACTGCCTTGCATCAGGGTCACGGTGTTGTTGCCCGCTAACAGATCCACCTTGCCAACAATTGTGCCACCCGTGGCGTTGGTAAATGCCAGACCCGTCCCAGTATTGGTTACGACAGCCTGCTGCGTGGCGCTGTTGGCTTGAATGGTACCGCTGTTGACGAAGCTGGTGACATAACCGTTATTGATGTCCACCACCGGGCTGGTGAGTGATGTTGATATCAGGTTACCGGACTGCTCGACACGGCCGGTAGTGCCTTTGACAATCAGGGCTGCACCGCCTGCGGCATCATTGACGTTTACGCTGGCACCGGTTTTCAGATCCTGACGGGAGTTGGTGACAATCCCTTTGCCCGCGGCTGAATTGACGTTAATCACCAGACCGGCCGAGTCGGACATGTCCAGCGTATTATCGGTGATGGTGTCGCCGGTGTTGGCAAACAGAATACCGGTACCGCTGCCGTTGACATTGATCGTGCCAGAGTTGGTTGCCGCCAGGGAGGCACCGGTACGAATACCTGCACCATTACCCACCGTCAGCGAGGTGTTTTTTAACTGAATGCCGGTAATTTCCGCTTTGTTTTCAATCGCATTACCTGTGCCGCCCGCCGTCATGGTGATGGTTGCGCCATCCACGGTCAGTGCTGTGGCACCGGTATCAAGCAGTACGCCATGGGCAGTGCCGCCCGCTTTGGTTTCACCGTTACCGGATAAGGTCAGGCTCGCACCCGCACCCAACAGATAAGCGGCGGTGCCGTCGGTTGCGTTAACGGTACCGCTGTTATTCACGGTAGAGTTAGCGCCCTGAATATTGACCGCAGTCCCATTGACTGTGATGAGGTTTTGGTTGGTCAGAATCCCGCCGTCTACCAGCACGCCAGTACTGCCTGCTTGTGTAAAATCAATGGAGCCATTGTGGATAAGCTCACCGCCATTACGGGCGATATAGCCATAGGCACCAGATGCGGTGTTACCGGTAGTCAATACCGCCGAACTGGTTAAGACAGATTTTCCGGTAGCACCGGTGGCAATACCATCCAGGCCGTAGTAGTTGCCATCGACGATCCCGGCAGTAGCCCCATCACCGCTCAATTCTAGGCTGGCATCTGCTGTGATGGTGCCGCTGGCGCCACCCTCGACTTTTACCCCAGTAGAGCCCTCGCCAGACAGGACCATATCTAACGCGCCGGAGTTAAATGTACTGCCAACACCGGTGACTTGAATAAGAGAAGAATCTTTACCGGTGGCATTCATGGTTGAGGCAGTGGTCCCGATAAAGCTGGCACCCTTATCAACGCGATACAGTGTAGAGCCTTCGGTTGAAACCGTTTCATCACCCGTGGCAATGTTATTGACGCTAGAGCCGGTACCGTAAATCAGGTAGCCCACCTGTTTGGTGCCGGAGACAAACTCAACCTGGCCGGTACCGGAGACATTAATGGTACCTTTATCTTCAGCAACCACCCCGATAGCCCCATCGCCCGCCAGCTTTACCTCACCAGAGAGATTAGCCACCGCGCCCGCACCAACCGCCTGAATACCGTAGTTCGCCAGTTTAGTGGCAGCATCAAGCCCGTTATTTACATAAACGTTACCGGCGTTAGTGGCTGAACTGTTGGTCAGTACTTTAATACCGACGGTATTGATACCATTTATAACGATATCACCATTATTGAAGATATTCGTGGCGTTAGCGCTGGAAGAGATACCGATATTCTGTCCTGCATTTTGTCCAGATACAGCACCAGCACCGTTGAGCTCAATAGTGCCGTTTTGATTGACTACTGTTCTCGCTCCTTGTGCAGCAATAGCTGTAGAGTTTTCAGTTTTGCTGCCAATCACGATTTTACCGGTCGCACTATTGGTAAAGGTGGCGATATTGCTCAAGTTAACGGTATCTTGCAGTAATCTAACGGCATAAGACTGAGTCTTAATGGCCAGGTCAGTGACCACGTCAGTTAACGAACGTTGTGATTGACGGCCCACATAGACGGTACCGTTATTTTCAAAGGTAGAGCCTTTCTGAACACTCACCCCCTCATTCAAATAACCTGCTGCAGGAGACAAATCGATAGTTGAAGCAATATTGATCGCGCCGTTATTGACGAAGGATGAGTTGCCATCGATCACCGCCGCGCGAGTATAAGCGCTTGCCCCACGAGAAGCGGTATTAATCACACCATTGTTGGTAACTGACGAAGCTCCATTAGCTAAAATAGCGGTATGACTGCCGTTAGCTATGTACAACGGCAATGTTGAGGTAGGTGTGGGCTTGAAGTCCAGCATCTCAGGATTAGTCCCTGCATCCAGTACCCCAGTAGTGTCAATAATAACCGTACTGTCAGTGGCAAAAATAATATTGGTACCACGAACTGTTGCAGAAGTTGACCCCAAAGTCCCGGCGTTATTCAGGGTTGCACCGTCTTCCAGCCGCACCAGTGAAATATCCGTATTGAACGCCTGAATATTGGCATCAGCACCAATATTCACAATGGCATGCTGACCATCACCATGAATAAAGGCAACACGGTCAGAATCGACAATGTGATTTACGGCATCATTAGCATCAATCCCCATATCAAGATAGATCGGGGTGACTTTTGGTGAAGTATTGGAACCGTTAGTGAAATAGGCCCGCGCCAGCTCGGCTTGATAACCTTTGCTGTCCAGCACGATCGCACCACTTTTAATACCTGCAATCAAGTCATTGTTGTATTTTTGGAAATCAGCAAAATTTTGAACATTTTGGGCCCCTAAATAGGGACTGGTGAAGGTACCGACGAAGTCATCAAGCACCGAATTGGCCACCGCGGTACTACTATCGCGAATGTTATTATTGTTATTACCCAGGTTGACTACAGTTTTGGCGTTATAATTTAAGACTGTATTCTGGGCCGATGTAGTAGAGTCAACATAGAATCCTGAAGAAGTTGTTGTCGCCGCTTCACTTTTCAGGCTGCCTTTAAGAATGGCGTTAAAATAGTTATTGCTGTCATTAACCCAACCTGCGGCCGTGCTACCGACAGCCACGGTCAGATCACTGCTATCCTGCACATGGAATAAGTTGCGATTCACATACTGGCCATTTTCACCAACCGCATAAGAAACAGGTACCACAAAATCGGCAAGCGGTTTAATTGACATCGCAGTACTGCTATACACATTAATAGTAATTAATGCGCCAGTGCCTTTCGGGTCAAGGAAAGTTTCAGTAACCATCTCACCTAAGTTGAAAATGTTTTTACTGATCAGATTCTCAGCACCATAGAGGAAGTTCCCCGGGGGAATATCACCCAGTTTACTGTTTTTAAAACCAATATCGCCCTTAGCGATATTGCTAAAACTGCCTACTAAGGTATTGCCAGTCCCTGTGAAGGTCTGTTCAAATTCTACATCAGGCGTAAATACCGGTACGCTAATATCTGCGGCAAAGACAGAACTCGCCCCTAATGTGAACATCAAGGTGATGGCAATTTGGCTCAGGCGAGAGGGGGTCGTTAAACCTAAAGTTGTATCGACAGTTCCCGAGCAAAGTGACTTAGTTTTTTTTCCTGATTTAGAGATTTCAGATGCAACGTCATAGCGGCCTAAGGCACTATTCCAAATGACTTTAAATACTTTATTCATAGTATTACTCTGATTAGATGCGTAGACCTGATAATCTGGTCTATCCACAAGGGTGTTGGTTTAGAACTGAGTAGGATTGTTTAAAATGTTAAATTAACAATGTTGACCTTTTAATCAGCACAATATAACTCACCCCACTAATTACGAATATAGGAGGGCGATAGGGGTGTTGTAGGAAATTTCCCTAAATTGATTTAATTTATTTATTAAGTGCAGTGCGACTTATTGTAAATGTAAGATGTTTGCTTTTTAATTTTTACTTGTTATTTTTCATGCTGTTATGTTTTTTATTATGGTTTTGGTGGCGTGGTGTTTCGGATTTATTGGGGCGCTATCTTTATATTGATAGCGGTTGAGTTAACCATAGTAACTGAGGGGGTAACTTGCTGCTATTTTTTCGTCGCAATTATCTCAGCCACAGTTTTATATCTATTCTTATTTCAGGTTACGGATACAATGCTCAATGCGTTTAGTGTGTGATAGTTAAATAAAACTGAATCATTGTTAGATGTGTAATTGATAATCTTAATAAGATGGGAATGAAAAAATGTTTTTAATTATAAATTTAAACTGGAGTGAATTAATCTAGTTATTCAGCACCATTATTATCTTTTGTGTGCAGCTGAATTTATGAATGTTACCAAAAGCGCCGGACAAAGATGCTTTAACTCGTTTTTCTGCAGGTAAGGTTTCTGCAAACCAGAATAGAGAAACCAGCATCAATGCACCGATAATTGCCAGCAACCAGAAAATGGCGTGCCAGGAGGTGATGCTAATCATTTTTCCGCCGACCAGTGGCCCGGCAATGGGCGCAATAGCCATAATGATCATCAGGGTAGAAAGCATCTGTGCTGCACGAGTACGACTAAACAGATCGCGTATCATTGCCCGTGCCAGCATGGGGCATGTGCATGCTCCCAAAGCCTGAAAGACACGCCAGAAAACGATTTGCACAATATCAGTCGATAATGCGCAGCCCACCGAGCCTATAACGAACAATATCATGCCGGCAGGCGTCGACCAAAGTGGTCACTAATTGACCCTAAAATCAGTTGGGCAAGACAAAAGTCGGTATAGTCAATTCCACATCGCCCTGCAAATCTATTGCTATGACTGGCATGGTAGGTAAATAGATATCGGTTGATAAGGATGTGATAGCCATTAACGCACTGAGAATTAAAACAAGTGTAAGGCCGCTGGTTTTTCCGGCAGCTAGTTGCGATCGTGTCTGTGAGTTGGTCATGATCATCTATCTGAATATTAAGAGGTGAAAGCATGTTAACGGATTTATGCAAAAAGATAATTGCAGGTAGCAGGATAAGCACTATGAGCAGTATTCATGAATACACTAAATAGCGGGTCCATTGAGTATCTTTTACCAGGCAGCCAATAAAGACATGACTCCTGGATACAACTAAAAGATAGTTCTCATGACTGTAGAATTTGGTCCGCACCTTCGGCAAATAACTTAGCCTGAAGGTGAGTGCGACAGCTTAAAGAAGAAGGTGTTGGGAAATCTTCGAAAGTGGCACCCATTTGAGGGGTTATTTTTTACGTATCCCATTACTCATAAATTATTCTCATTATTAACCATAATTGCCGGATTGTTCTACAGTTAAAGGGCGTTAATGCTTTCAAAAGGAAATAGGGTTAGGCTGATAAATAAATACTACCCCTTTTTATTGGCAAGTAATTTTTGCGGGTGATTGGATGATTCACGCATTTTCTGTACTTGAAGATAAATGTAGGACAATACTTTCTTGGGCAAAATCGTTTCGTTATATATCATCAGATAAGCGTGATTTAAGGATTGATCTGCTGCGGGGCATTGCTTTGGTGATGATGGTTGTAGCCCACATTGAAGTGATGTCGCTATTGAATATCTTTACTTGGGAGCGTTTTGGCCTGACAACCGGCGCGGAAGGGTTCGTTATTCTCTCGGGATTTATGTTGGGTGTAATCAATCGCCAGCGTTTAAAAAAAGAAGTTCTGCTAACTATAAGCTATGCACTATATCGACGAGCAGCAAAAATATATGTGGTTAATATAGTGATCATCCTTAGTATTTTACTTCTAACTAAACTGACGTTCATAAACACTTTCGAAGTAACCCATTTTACCGATCGCTTTTCAAACGTAAGTTATACGTTATATCCACTTTACGACCAGCTAAAAGAATCTTGGTTTAACATGGTGCTCTACTTACAAATCGGGCCTCATCAGAACCAGATTTTGGGGCTATATTTCTATCTGCTGTTGGCCAGTCCTATTTTTATCTATTTATTGCAACGCCGATGGGTAGGTGTATTGCTGCTGTTATCTCTGGCATTATATATTATCTACCATATTACCGGGATACGAGTTACATCAGCGGAATTTGAGTTTGCTTTTCCATTTTTGGCTTGGCAATTTATTTATGTCTTGGGGATGACGATTGGTTGGTACAAAGAAGAGTTGCTTTCTTTAGCCCATACTCAGGCTGGATTCTGGAGTTTGTCAGTTGTTGTATTATTTACATTAGTAATGATGTTTATTGCACAGAATCATACCAATCCATTTATGCCCTATAACACGATGCTCCATATCATAAATACGAAAAATTTCAATTGGTTCTATCTGAACTTTGCTGAAAAGAATGCATTAGGTCCACTGCGTATTATTAATGATTTTAGTCTGCTAACAACATGTTATTTGGTGTTAAGTTATTTTTGGAAACCAATAAATAAGGTGTGTGGTTGGTTTTTAATAACATTAGGCCAACATTCTTTGTATGTTTTTATTATCCACGTGTATGTGGTCTTATTGGTTAGTCAGGTAGTTGATTTTGGTTTATGGCATCGGGCATGGTTGCTAAATACATTGGTTCATCTCTGTGCCTTAATGATGTTATGGCTATTAGCAAAATATGATGTCGGTAGGAGATTTATTCCTAACTGATTTGTATTTTTTTGACTCAATCTTATAAATAGGCTAGAAATGAAAAATACTCCATCGACTTCAGATAAGAATCAGATTAGCAAGCTACGTAATAGCATACTTTATGAACTGAAATATTCTCTCGGAGTGATACTATCAACAGCATCATCCAGTGACATTTTTAGTGCATTAGCACTGGTCGTGCGACGCAACCAAACTGATGATTATTTTAACACTCGGGAACGACATCACCAGGCAAGAAAAAAACGTATCTATTATATTTCTATGGAGTTTTTAATTGGTCAATCTCTGCGGAATAACTTAATAAATCAAGGGATAATGGAGATAGCTAAAGCCGCATTAGAATCTCTTGGGGTAGATTTTGAAGTTATTGTAAAAAGTGAAGAAGATGCAGCATTAGGTAATGGGGGGTTGGGGCGCCTGGCTGCATGTTTCATTGATTCAATGGCAACCTTGGATATTGCTGGCTCTGGTCACGGTATAAAATACGAATATGGCTTGTTTCACCAACAAATTCAGGATGGACAACAAATAGAGAAGCCTGATGATTGGCACTCTGCACACTCACCCTGGCTAATAGAACATCAAAGTCAGGCAATGATAATTCCGCTGTATGGGCGCATAGTCGAAATAGAGGACCAGCAAGGAAATTACAATCCAATGTGGATGGATTGGAAAATAATTATTGGTGTGCCTCACGACTATCTGGTCTCAGGTTATATTAATCATACCGTAAACTCGTTGCGTTTATATAGTGCTTGCGCTTCAGATTCATTTGATATTCATATCTTTAATCATGGTGATTATCTGAATGCTGTTAATCAAAAAATAGCATCGGAAAATATCTCTAAAGTGCTTTATCCCTCCGATGAAGTGTTGGCAGGGAAGGAATTACGCTTAACACAAGAGTATTTTCTGGTGGCTTGTACATTACGTGATGTAATGCATGATTTCTTCATACTTTCCAGTGATATTAACCAGTTGCCGGATTTTGTAGCCATTCAACTTAATGATACCCACCCGGCCCTAGCTATTGTTGAGCTAATGAGAATATTGGTAGATGAACATACTGTTGATTGGGATATCGCTTGGGATTTGACACAACGGGTTTGCGCCTACACCAATCATACTTTAATGCCAGAGGCGTTAGAGAAGTGGTCAGTTAATTTATTCGAGTTGTTGCTGCCTCGACATCTACAAATTATTTATGAAATCAACCGCCGTTTCTTACTGGAAATACATAGATGGCGTCCTGAACGTGCAGATTTATTAGCATCAATGTCTTTGATTGAAGAGACGCCTGAAAAGAAAGTTCGCATGGCCTACCTTGCTATTATTGGTAGTCACAAAGTGAATGGAGTGGCTAAACTTCATTCGGAATTAATTAAATCGAATCTTGTACCCGATTTTTATCATTTAATGCCAGAGAAGTTCACTAATCAAACCAACGGTGTTACACCCCGTCGCTGGATTCAGCAGGCTAATCCCCGGTTATCGACTTTTCTGGATTGTCACTTAGGCCATGAATGGGTTACCGACCTGACTCTTTTGACTAAACTTAAATCGTTAGCGAACGAACGTGACATTATTGCCGAACTGGCTGAAATTAAAAAATTTAATAAATTAAAATTAAGTCAGATAATTACGCGTCAGCAAGGAATAATTATCAATCCCGAAGCTATGTTCGACTGTCAGATTAAACGAATTCATGAGTATAAACGGCAATTACTCAACATCCTCTATGTGATAAACCTTTACCAGAAAATGCTGAATGGAAGAGGAACTATTTCGCCGAAAGTCCATATATTCTCGGGCAAAGCTGCACCGGGTTATGCCATGGCCAAATTGATCATCCAGTTAATTAATCAAGTTGCTCTTAAAGTGAACAATGATCCTAGAGTCAATGAGCAACTAAAAGTGGTTTTTTTAGAAGACTATAAAGTCTCGCTAGCGGAAAATATTATTCCAGCCGCTGACTTATCAGAGCAGATATCTACTGCGGGTACTGAAGCATCGGGTACCAGCAATATGAAGCTGGCGATGAATGGTGCTTTAACTATCGGAACGCTAGATGGCGCTAATATTGAAATTAGAGATGCTGTGGGTCATGAGAATTTCTATGTTTTTGGTTTATCTGCGGAGCAAATTGCTGAGCAAAGAGCTAAAGGACGGTCATCATATGATGAGTATTTATCTAATACAGAACTTAAAGAAACTGTTGATTCACTTATTTCAGGTGCTTTTCATGCCGATAAGAACCTGTTTTCACCGATATTTCATATGTTGGTGAGTCACGGTGACCACTATTTCCATTTGGCTGATTTTGATAGTTATTGTTACGCACAATATCAAGCATTGACCGATTATAGCGATACTTACAGTTGGCACAAGCGAGCATTAAACACGATAAGTGGCATGGGAGAGTTTTCCAGCGACAGGACTATTCGTGGATACAGCAAGGATATTTGGAGGGAGGACAACCTTAAGTGAAACATTACAAATCACTCACGGTATTACTTAGTGGACTCTTTTTCTGCCCGCTGGTGACTGCGAGTGAAACGACTAATCCACCAGCTGTTAAATTATTTACCAGCCCTTGGTCACGCCTTTTTTCTGGTGATGAGAACACATTTTCAACGGCATTAACCTATAGTTCGCCACTTAAAAAAAAGATGGTTAATGTGCCTACAGGGAAATATAGCTCGGAGGAAGTATATAAACTAAATCAGCGGGGGCTTTTTAGTGTGCAGTATTCCCCAATAAGTTATCTTTTTGCCAATATGACGGTTCGGGTTCCATTACAAAATACCAGTAAATACAGTACCGATTTTGTTTATAGTTTTGGTTATGACGATTGGCATCCGGGTACTTTTAGTTTGGTTTATGGTAATTACAACGATAATAATAGTTTCTTCCCTACGACAGGTGCTCAAAGAACACGGTTTGAACAAGGCTCTTGGACTTTGGGCTATAAATTTACCTTACCCAAGACGGTGGAGTCTGCATTATTGATTAACAAAGATGACTCACTGATTTGTCAAGTTGGCTATAGCTATGTGCCTCGTTATTACTCTGACGCTTCATCAACTATCAAAGAAAATAAGAACAGTTTTTTAGGGAGTTGTGGCTATACCTTACAACAACACTATTTTTTGCGTTTGTCCGCGTTTTATTACCCTAACAAGAATCAGCAGCAACCTTGGAATTATGATTATACCTATAGTTTTGGCTATACGTCTGGCTACGCTCCGGGGTCCTGGTCGCTTTTTTATGGCAATTACACCGGGACTCGCTACCCGTGGCGGCAGAATGCAAATGCTAATTTTCGTAGTGGGACAATAAATCTCAGTTGGACATTACCCCTATAAATTGGAGGTGTAAGAATCTGTGCTACGCTTAATTACGCTATTAATAGTTAAGTGAGCATAATGTTTTTGTGGGTATGAAAGGTTCAGGGACGTTGAGCATCCTCTATCGACGATGATGTTTGATAAATTATGTTTACACGAAGCTCTTGGGTAACTTATGCAACCACATCCTTCCGCTACTGGTGTGACATCTATTCTTGTTGTTGATGATTCAGCAAGTTATCGCTTTTTACTGGTTAATCTACTAAAAAATTGGCAATTTACTGTTTTTGAAGCAGAAAATGGCCAAGATGCTTTGGCTATCCTTGATAATAATGCCATCAATATGGTGATCAGTGACTGGGAAATGCCAGTTATGGATGGGTTGAAACTCTGTACTACTATCCGTAAACATTATTCCGATAGGTATATTTACTTAGTATTGATAACCGTGCGGCAATCCGTCGAGGATTTGATCGCAGGATTAGATGCGGGCGCCGATGATTTTCTGTCAAAGCCGATAAATCAAAGTGAGCTACGCGCCCGATTACATGCAGGTGAACGGATATTAATGCTAGAGGCAACCCTCGATGCCCGTAATCAGAAACTGTCCCAAGCCTACCAACAAATAGAAGATGACTTGCAGGCTGCGGCAAAATTGCAACGTAGTGTTTTGCCAGCAGAAAAGCTAATGGTGAGTGGTTTTCAAGCCGAATGGATGTTTATACCCTCCGCGTATGTTTCGGGTGACTTGTTAAGTTTTTTCCAACTGGGAAATCAACACATTGGTTTTTATAGTATTGATGTTGCAGGGCATGGCGTGGCTGCGGCGATGCTCTCACTGTCAGTTGCACGCCAATTTCTTAATGGGCGCACGGTAGATAACTTACTGATTTCACTGGCAGATACTCCCTCTGGTTATCTAATTACCCCGCCACACAAAGTTGTGAGCGAACTTAATCGCCGTTTTTGTATAGAGAATGATGATATAGCCAGCTATTTCACTCTTATTTATGGCGTTATCGATGTTCAAACAGCGGGTGGGGTGCTTTGCCAAGCTGGGCATCCGACCCCCTTTATTGTCAGTAGTTCAGGTCAGATTACCCCTATTGGTGACGGTGGTGCACCGGTTGGACTTATTGATTCGATGGACTATCAGGACACTGCGTTCACTCTTGCTTCGGGTGATCGGCTCTATTTATTCACCGATGGCATTGTTGAGTGTGAAAACCCTGAGCAAGAGCTATTTGGAGAACGACGATTACAAGACTTACTGGCCGCAAGTCAACGTGACTGTGTGCAAACTGTTTTTGGGCAAGTACAGCAGGCACTGAAATACTGGCATCCGGTACAAAAAGATGAACATCAAAGTGATATTCAGAATGGGCGTTCTGTATTTAGTGATGATATCTCGTTACTGGTGATCGAACGCAATAACAATTCCCCTCTCCTGGCAGCATTGTAAGGAAGAAAAAATGAACTTTGAAACTCAGACAATTGACAATGTATTGGTGATAACCCCCTTGATCAGGCGACTCGATGCATCAGTTTCCCTGAAATTTAAGGAAGATATACAAGCAATGATCGCTCAGGGAGCCAAAAATATTTTATTGGATTTTAGTCGGGTAGATTTCATCGACAGTAGTTGTTTAGGTGCTCTGGTTTCGTTGTTGAAGACCTTAAATGGGAAAGGTGAACTGGCTATTTGCTCACTGAATAATAATATCCACGGAATGTTCAAATTAACCCGGATGGATAGGATATTTACTATCGGTGCTAATCAACCCGATACATTACAGCAGATGCATTCCGTAGCACCTTAATTTGTAAGGAATACCTATTTATGAAAGCCATGATCCTTGCTGCAGGGAAAGGAACCAGAGCCAGACCACTGACCACCATACTGCCAAAGCCAATGATTCCATTGATTCGAAAACCTATTATGGAATCGATTATTGAGCATTTAAGAAAATATGGTTTTAATCAGTTAATGGTGAATACCAGCTATCTATCTGTGGACATCGAGAATTATTTTCGTGATGGCCATGCCTGGGGAGTAGAAATAGGTTACTCCTACGAAGGTATTATGGAGGGTAATACTTTTGTTGACAATGTTCTGGGGTCAGCGGGTGGAATGAAACACATCCAAAATTTCTCAGGTTTTTTTGATGAAACTTTTGTCGTTGTCTGTGGTGATGCATTAATTGATGTAGATTTCGATAAGGTATTGGCTTTCCATCGAGCCAGAAAAAGTGTGGCAACCTTGGTGATGCGCCCAGTCTCAGCAGATCAGGTAAACAAATACGGTATTGTTGTTACTGATGAGCAGGGTAGAGTTAGTAAGTTTCAAGAAAAACCTAAAACCGAGGATGCATTATCAAACAATGCCAATACCGGAATCTATGTTTTTGAGCCAGAAATATTCGATTATATTCCTGATGGCGTTGAATACGACATTGGTAGTCAGTTGTTCCCCAAACTTGCTGAATTAGGTGTTCCTTTCTACGGTATTGCCTTGCCCTTCCAATGGGTTGATATTGGGTCTCTACAAGATTTTTGGCATGTAAATCGCATGATCCTTAATCAAGATTTACCCGACTATCCCATGCCGGGAATTAAAATTGCACCTCAAATCTGGTGTGGACTTAATGTTAAAGCCGACTTTTCGACCTTAGATATTGAAGGGCCAGTCTATATTGGTAGTAGTACAGAAATACAGTCTGGCGTAACGATTAAAGGGCCTACAATTATTGGTGCGGGGTGTTTATTAGAGCAGGGAGCTGTTATCGATCAAAGTTTTATTGCTGATTATACCCGGGTCGGGGGTATTGCGCATTTGCATCAACAGATGATTTTTGCTGGGAAAGTTATCTCACCAGACGGTATGTCCATTGATTTATCTGAGGCGGGTTTAAACTGGCTCATTGATGATAAACGGCGTAAAGATATTATTATGGCAGAGAAATCTTTGTTCGATGAATTCCTACATAAAGATACGTTGATATGAGTTATCACCAGCGTGACTCACAGGGCTGGTTAATGAGAATATGTTTGCCTGCTTCCTTGTCTAGCCTGAATGTTTTACATGAAAAGTTACTACAATTTATTCAACCCTTAAAGATTGATTCATCTAGCAGCTATGCTATGGAACTTGCATTAAATGAAGCATTTATCAATATTGTAAAGCATGGTGTTAACTATGATGCCACCCAAGATATTACTATTGTGATGCATTATGGCAATAATCAACTAGCTGTGACCTTACAAGATAAAGGAAAGCCTATACCTACAAAATTTTTGCAAAATAAAAGTGGGTTGTCTCATATTCCTGAGTTGTCAGCGCCGGATTCTTGGCCAGAAAATGGGATGGGATTGATGATGATGTTTAATGCCGTTGATGACATCAGCTATAAAGTGGAAGAGGGCATCAATTATCTATCGCTGATAAAGAAAATAGAAGAGTAGGCGTAAAAATTATGTTTATTCATAAAATAATGCTCTTCGAACTCCCCCTTAAAATGGGCTGATTTATCTCACTTATCTTCATGGATTGACTGAGGTTGTGATAATGGCTTTTTATTTCTCTTCGTTTGAAAACAGGAAACCACCATCACCACTCAAAACTCATTGGGCTACTGAGTTTTTATGGCAAAGTCTGGCGGTTGCAGCGCTTATCTTGGGGGCAAATTATATCCGCTGGCGCTGGATGAATTCACTGAATTACGATGCGCTTTGGTATTCCATCCCTTTGGTAATGGCTGAAACACTAGCCTATATTGGTTCTGCTTTATTCACTATCAACCTCTGGAAAGTCAGAGATATTCCTGTACTCCCAGTACCTGAAACAATCGATGACTGTATAGCCGCGGAAGAGATGCAAGAAAGGCGTCAGATAAAAGTTGATTTGTTTATTGCCACCTATAATGAAGATGTCGAATTAGTGCGTTTATCGATTCGGGATGCACTCGCCGTAACTTATCCCTTCTCCTTGGATTATCGCATTCATGTATTAGATGATGGTAAACGAAGCGAAATGGAGGCTGTTGCAAAAGAAGAGGGGGTTAATTACTTAAGTCGGGAAAATAATATCGGTTACAAAGCAGGTAATCTCCGCCACGGGCTGGATATGACGGACGGTGACTTTATTATTATCTGTGATGCAGATACCCGAGTTTTCCCCACAATATTGACTCATACTTTGGGTTATTTTCGTGATGTTGATGTTGCCTGGGTCCAGACTCCTCAGTGGTTTTATGATTTACCACAGGGCAAGCGATTACCTGAATGGGCAAAGAAAAAATTAGGTTCAGCAGGTTATTTTGTTGGTAAAGGGATTGAAAAATTGGTTGGCCCGCTTACTGTGGGGCATGATCCCTTTTTTAATGATCCGCAAATGTTTTACGATGTTATTTTACGCCGACGTAATTGGGCTAATGCGGCTTTTTGTTGTGGCGCCGCATCAATTCATCGTCGTGAAGCTATTATGCAAGCTGCACTGCGTCGCTATGTAGATAATATAGAAGATGAGATCGAGCAATATACGGGCGACCTAACTGATAAAGAAACCAAAGCAGACTTGGCTAAGGCCATGTTACCTCATGTGGTGCATGATACCGAGCTGATGCCATATAAATTTCATGTTTCAGAAGATATCTATACTTCTATCGTTTTACATGGTGATCCAGGCCGTAAATGGCGATCTGTCATGCACCCGCAAATAGAATCAAAAATGCTTTCACCGCAGGATTTGTTGACCTGGATGATCCAGAGATTTAAATATGCGGCTGGTTCAATGGATATTGCCTTGCATGACAGACTTTTCACTAGTAAAAGGATTAAGCTCAGTGCAATACAAAAATTAATGTACGGAACTACTTTTTGGTCCTATTTTGCCTGTATCTGGAATACGGTATTTTTGATTGCCCCATTAATTTATCTTTTTACGGGGATCCCCCCCGTTTCGACTTACTCATCTCCTTTTTATTTGCATTTTTTGCCCTTCATGATTGTCTCTGAATTAGCATTTATGTTTGGCACCTGGGGTATATCAGCGTGGGATGGGAAATCGTCTTTTCTTGCTTTATTTTCCATGAATCTACGAGCTCTTGATACAGTACTAAGAGGTGAGAAAATCAAGTTTCATGTGACGCCCAAAGAACGCCAGCAGGGCAATTTTTTATCCTTAGTTAAACCTCAGCTCGCCATTATTGGGCTGACGTTATTGGGGTTGATTTGGGGGGCGATTCAGATAGCCGTAGGGAACATAAAAGATCCCTCAGGTTTTGTGATCAATATCTTTTGGGGAGCTGCAAATATTGCAGCCATGATGCCGATGGTTTTAGCCGCATTTTGGCAACCCGAGCATGCTGAATCCACCGGACAGGAGGGGGCTTGATGTCATTCAAATATAACCTCCTCAAGGCGAGAAGTTATCTGGCGATGGTGATCGGTATTTTAATCGCATTTTCTATTGTGTTGTATGTCGAAAAGAACTCTCAAGATATGGAAGATTCTCGTGTCCATATCACCACCAGTATTGGCAGACCATTAACACCGGTTCCTCGACCATTGAGTTCCGAAGAAGTAATTTGGGCTAAGGCTGCATGGCAATATTTTATTAATAATACTCAGCCGAGTGGTTTAGTGAATTCCGTGGATAAATTCCCATCGTCGACAATGTGGGATACCAGTAGTTATTTTATGGCGCTGATTTCAGCGCAACGAATTGGTATTATTCAACAAGATGAGTTTGATACCCGAATCAGTAATGCATTAGGTGCATTGGCTAAATTGCCACTATTTGAAGGTAAATTACCTAATAAAGCCTATAATACACAGACTCTATCTATGGTTAATTATATTAATCAGCCCAGTACGAAAGGTATAGGCTGGTCGGCTATTGATATCAGTCGAATGATGGTGCCATTAAATATATTGGTCTGGAGTTATCCCCAGCATGCTGTCGAGGTCAATAAGGTTATTTCACGTTGGCAATTAGATGCGCTAGTGGTCGATGATCAATTACAAGGTTCGGTAGTTGATGATAAAACTCAGCTCATTTCATTGCATCAGGAAGGGCGTATGGGGTATGAGCAATATGCGGCACGGACCCTGCAACTAGTAGGTATTAATGCTAGTTTAGCCCTTGATTACACTGCACATCTGCAATTTATTAAAGTTGAAGGGATATTGGTGCCTGATGATGATCGTGTCTCGCAAAAAGAGGGGGCAAATACATTTATCGTCAGTGAACCCTATATCTTGACCGGCTTAGAGTTGGGTTTTGATCTTTATTCATCAGAACTAGCCTGGCGGGTTTTTAAGGCTCAGGAAAATCGTTTTTAGCGTACTGCTATATATACCTCTGTCAGTGAGGATCATGTGGATCAAGCTCCTTTCTTTATTTATAGCACACTCCATTATGCTAATGAAGATTGGGCGGTAATTACGGACAAAGGTGAGCGTGTCAATCAGTTACGACAGTTATCAACCAAATCGGCATTTAGTTGGTATGCCTTATGGCGCACACCTTATAGTGAACAGACACGGAATCAATTAAATAGCTTGATGGATTCGAACAAAGGTTGGTATAGCGGAATTTATGAAGTTAACAATAAAATAAATACTTCACTAAATGCCAATACCAATGGCGTGGTGTTAGAAAGTTTGGCTTTTATCAAGGGTGGAAAACTACTTTGTGCTGCCTGTACTCAGGTGATGCAATCCGTTGGCGCAACAGATAAACAACTAAGGTAGGAAGGTTTTATGATGGGAAATCAGTCATTTTTGATAAGGTTAAGTCTCATTGTTAAGGCTGGCTGCTTGATTTTGATACTCCTGGCCATACCGTCTTTTAATACCTTTGCTGAATTACCTGGCAATAAATTAGCGTCTGAAAACTACCCTGTGCGGCACGGTGAGTTAACGCCCAGAGAGATGGCGGTTGCAGTTAATGCCTGGCAATATTTTGTCCATAATTTACAACCTACAACTGGGCTTGTTAATGCAGTTAATAATTATCCTTCGACCACAATGTGGGACAGTGCATCTTATTTGGCGGCACTGGTGTCGGCGCGCGAGTTGGGTATTGTTAATAAGGAAGAGTTTGACCACCGAATGTTACCTTTTTTAAAGACACTGAATAATATTTCACTATTCCAAGGGCAATTACCCAATAAAGCTTACAACACCATAACTGCTGAAAAAGTTAACTATATGAATAAATCCGGTGAAATAGGATTTTCAGCTATTGATACTGGCCGTATGTTAATTTGGCTGAAAATTATTAAAGAACGTTATCCTGAATATGCCAATAGCATTGATAACGTGGTCTTAGGTTGGGATTTTTCACATGTTGTCGATGATTGCGGTACGTTATATGGTGCGATATTAGATAAAAATAACACGCCTCAGTATGTACAGGAAGGGCGACTGGGTTATGAAGAATACGCCGCCAGTGGTTTCCAACTTTGGGGTTTTTCTACCTGTCAGGCATCGCGCCCTGAACCTTATGATTTGGCTAAAATTTATTGTGTATTAGTCCCTTATGACTCTAGGGATGCACGCAAAACGAATCAACACAACTATGTAGTTACCGAGTCGTATATCTTACATGGCCTTGAGATGGGGTGGGATCGCAGTAATGATCGGGCTAATAAAGCAGCGAGCTACAGCCATCCGTGGATGAAAGACTTCGCCAATCGCGTCTATCAGGCACAGGAAAACCGCTATCGTGAAACGGGAATACTGACAGCGCGTTCGGAGCATCAGTTAGACCACGCCCCTTACTTTGTTTATGACACGGTTTTTTCCGATGGCTATAACTGGAACACAATTACCGATCAGGGCTTTTTTGTCCCTGAAAATGCGGCAGTGTCATTAAAAGCTGCGCTAGGCATGTGGGTATTATGGCATTCGCCGTACACTGACCGATTATTTGATGCAATAGAAAATGCTAACGTTAAGGATATCGGCTTTAACGAGGGCCTCTACGAAAATGGTAGAGGGCCAATTAAAGAGTTTACGGCAAATAATAATGGCATCATGTTAGAAGCGCTATTATTTAAAAAAGCAGGGAAAATACTCCGTTTCACCAGTGGTGATCCTAGCCATAAAGATTATATTCCCTCGTTGTGGGAACGGCAGTTAATTAATGCTTTTGATGATAATAACAGTAAAAGGAATCGGCCGTATATTGATGCAACACCGAGCTTAGCCGCATTTTGTGATCAAACGGGCATTGCGCTACGTAAAGCACCAGATTGTAAGAGCTGCCAGTGTGCTCAGTGTCAGGATGAAAGCAGCAGTAATAATTTATTTAAATTACCGGCGGCAACATCATCATGCGCAAAACAGTGAAGTCCGCCGCTTTTGCCTGGGTTATTGGTGCTGGGCTACTGGGTGCTGCATTTACGGGCGGTATGTTTGTGGCAAGCAGTATTACTCACAGCTCTGTTGCCTATTCTGCCCGTAGTGGTGTGCTATCTGATAATGAACAATTGTGGGCGAAAGTAGCTTGGCGTTACTTTGTTAATAATACGCAAGTGAGTACTGGGTTGGTTAATTCTTTGGATAATTACCCGGTTGTTAATCTCTGGCAAATCGGCGACACACTTGTCACATTAACCGCAGCAGCCCAATTAGGGTTGATCAATCGTCAGGAGTTTGATCAGCGCCTCACACTATTATTGGCAACAATAAGTCATTTACCTTTGGTGGAGGGAAAAACGCCAAATCTGCTTTACAACACCGCCAACGGACAGATGATTGATTATGCTCACCAGCCAAAACCACTGGGGTGGTCTGCACAAGATATCGGCCGCTTAATGATAGGTTTGAAAGTTGTTGTGCGTTTTTATCCTGAATATGCTGAGTATTTGGATAAGGTCCTATTACGATGGAATTTCTGTCAGATTATTGATGGTCATGGTGAGTTACTGAAATCAGCGACTGTTAATGGCAGATTTATAGCCAAACCCGAAGGCGTTTTGGGTTATAGCGAATATACCGCTGGTGCGTTTGGTCTGTGGGGTTTTCCTGTAGGAATATCAGCTAATCTTCCCTATAACACCACGTTTATTTATGACATACCTATCGATTTTGATATCAGAGATGCTCGAACAACCTATGTACCCTCTATTGTCGTCAGCTTGCCTTATTTACTTACTGCAATGGAATTAAAAAGCACCCCAATATTTAAACAGCAAAAAAAACGGATAGATAATATCTATCGGGTACAAGAAATACGGTGGCAAAAAGAACATATATTGACGGCACGTAGTGATTATTTCACCTCAGTTGCGCCATATCACGTTTACGATACGGTGTTCGCTAACGGTTATCATTGGAATACGATTAGCGAAGACGGGCAATTTCATCCTGACCTGGCGTTGGTATCAACCCGTGTAGTTTTTGGCTTATGGGTTTTGTGGAATAGCCCTTATACCGATGCATTAATGCAGTTGACTCAGATGCAGTATGATGAACAACGCGGATGGTATGAGGGGCGTTATGAAAATAATGGTGCCTATAACAAAACAATTAGTCTGACGACAAACGCTATGGTATTGGAAACGCTGCTCTATAAAGCGGCGGGGAGTTTAATTAATAGCGACTCTACCGCGGGATATCTGGATGTGCGCATGAGTGATATTTTTTCACGACCACAATTATGCCTGCCGCAAGAAAGAGTCATCCGTCGACAGGCGGCATCGAAATGAACATTAATTGCTGGTGCAGGGCTTCTATTTTAAGTTTGGGATTTCTTTTACAACTTATCTCGTCGGTTGTTGTTGCTCAGTTGCCATCCACTTTAGATTTGTCCGGTCAGTGGCGAATACGGGATGGCAATCCGCCAGCTTCTGACGCCTGGAGTGACACCCTGGATGACAGCCAGTGGCAACAGTTGAAAGTGCCCGCTAATTGGTACAGTGAGGGCGTCGATCATCAAGGCGTATTATGGTATCGCACCCGGTTTACATTACCGGTTTTAGATACCGATGATATGGCGACCTTGGTATTCGATGGCGTCGATTATCAAACGGATATTTGGCTCAACAGTCAACGAGCGGGGCAACATAAGGGGTATTTTCAGCGGTTCAGTATCGATATCACCGATATAGCCCGAATAGATAATGTGCTGGCTATGCGTGTAGATAGCCCTTACGAGACTCCGGGCAAAATTTGGTCATTTCGTAAGCAACTGATTAAGGGCGTGTTCAACCATCATGATACTCGGCCCGGTGGCGCGTGGTCGGATCACGGACAAGATGCTAATTCAGGCGGTATCTGGGCTCCGGTAACGTCACATATCAGCCGTGGCGCTGTTATAGACAATGTACTGGCCGTGCCTGACTGGTCACGGGGGCTTGCACATCCGATTCTGAAGGTGAGTTTGGATTATCGTGCTAACCACAACCGCCCCGTTGTTATGTTGCTACGCCTGATACCCGATAATTTTATCGGCCAATCTTATCAACTGGAGAAAAGTGTTTCATTGGTTGCCAGTCAGCATAATGCACAAACTCTCACCGCTAATTTTCTGCTTGATAACCCCGCATTGTGGTGGCCGTCTGGTCATGGGAAACAAAATCTTTATCGGCTGGAGGTCAGTTTCTCAGACCGTTTAGGCATGATGGATGTGACTCATGTTCGCACTGGCTTACGGCGAATTGCGATAGACCCCCAACAGCAAAGTTGGTCAATCAATGGCAAGCGACTATTCATAAGGGGGACGAACTATATTGGTAGCCCGTGGCTGGGAAGCCTGACACCGACAGATTATCGCCATGACTTACTCATGATGCAGCAGGCAAACATCAACGCCATACGAGTACATGCCCATGTGGCTGGGCGGGCGTTGTACGACCTGGCTGATGAGATGGGGATACTGCTCTGGCAAGATTTTCCACTGCAATGGGGATATGACGATTCAGCCTCTTTTGCCAGAGAGGCTGCCAGGCAGGCCGCGGATATGACACAGCAGTTTGGCAGCCATCCAGCGATTGTATTGTGGTCTGGGCACAATGAACCGCCCTGGGATGCCACATGGATGCAATATCGTTATTCAGACTGGCGGCCTGACATCAACCGGGCGTTAACCGCGAGCGTCGCGCAGGTGCTCAGTCAGGACCATAGCCGGATCACTCATGCTTACTCGTCCACTGCTGAACACTACTGGCAAGGGTGGTACTCAGGGCAGAAAAGTGATCATCTTAAACCGGCAACTACCTCAATCATCAGCGAGTTTGGCGCACAAGCCTTACCTGACCTGGCAACGTTAAAAACGATAATTCCGCACGCTGAGCTGTGGCCCAAAACGGCGGATAAACAAGATGAAGGCTGGCGTATCTGGGCATACCATAACTTTCAACCTCATGAGACATTTGAATTAGCTAAAGTGACTCGCGGGCCAAATATCAATACGTTTATCAAGAACAGCCAACAGTATCAGGCAAGTTTAATCCAACTCGCCGCAGAGAGTTATCGACGCCAACGTTATCAACCCGTTGCTGCATTATTTCACTTTATGTTTACTGAAAACTGGCCGTCAATTAACTGGGGCGTGGTGGACTATCTCCGCCATCCTAAGCCGGGTTATTTTGCTTTGCAGCGAGCTTATCAGCCCGTTTTACCCTCTATAGATCCGAAAACAGAAAATTGGGTGCAGGGGCAGAGAGGGCGTATTGATTTATGGGCCATCAACGACCGTTGGTTCAACTATCAAAAGGCATCATTACATTGGAAAATATTGCAAAGTGGTATGATTTTATCTAAAGGATCGCGGAACATAAAATTAATGGCGGATAGCGGTCAAAAGGTGATTGAATTGCAAGTTATACCTCGTAGCGTTCAACCAATGAATGTAATGAGTGACATTATTAACGAACAGGGTGAGATATTAGGCCACAATGAACTACAAATTTACATTCAACCCTAACTAATACTGTTTATTATTAGCAGAGAACACTTAAGCTAGATTTGATTGTGGCCAATACTATCTTAAATTACAGAGTGATCCTATGCTTTAGCCAATAGTGATTATAAGGGTATAGATATTATATGAATCCTTCTCCATTCAATGCCCATACGCAGCAATTGTCCTCATCTTGGCTTTCATTTAAGTTACAACAAAATATTTTACTGCCACTGGTTATTTTCATTATTGGACTGGTTATTTCAGGTGCGGGAGCATGGTGGCTTTATAACGAAATTGAAGCCAATGCAAAAATCGATTTTCAACGTAATGTTGATAGGGTTTCTGGAGAAGTTGAGCGACGTTTCTCTCAGCCAATATATGGGTTGAATGGGATAAGAGGTGTTTATGCTACCAACAGTCATTTAACCCGCGAGCAATTTAATGCTTATGTCGCTTCGCGTAATTTGCCGGTGGAGTTCCCTGGCGTGAGGGGATTTGGTTTTATTCAACGGGTGTCGCGCAGCCAGTTAAATGCGTTTATTACTGATACCCGAGCTGACGGTGCGCCGACGTTTTCTTTGCGGCAACTTCAGGATAAACAGCATGATGATTTGTATATTATTAAATACATTGCACCAGCAGAAAAAAACCAAGGCGCAGAGGGGCTTGATATTGGCTCTGAGTCGGTCAGACGAGAAGCCGCATTGTTGGCAATAAACAGCGGAAAACCCACTCTTTCTGGCACTATTCATCTGGTTCAGTCTAATGTTAAAACTCCCGGCACATTACTTTTTGTCCCGGTTTATAAGTCGGGTACCTATCCTACGACACTTGCTGAACGGCAGGCGTCATTGGTCGGTCTACTCTATTCACCCATTGTGATTGCTGATCTATTACGTGATATTCCCGAGTTTATGAATGGGCGAGTGGATGTTGAATTGTTTGATAGTCTCAATGATTTATCTAATAGAACGATGATCTTCGATGCAGATGGCAGTAAATACGCCAATTTCATACCGGACGAAGAGCATGATGATGAAGCCATAGCTGCCAGAATATTTCACAATACCAGCGTCTTGCCACTACCTGGTCGAAAAATGACACTGCGAATCAGCAGCACACCAGTGTTTGAAGCGCTAACCGAACGTTATGCACCTTGGTTGGTGTTTGCTTTTGGTCTTTTGCTAAGTTCGGCATTGGCTTTACTTATTCGCCAGCAAATCAGTGGACGTAATCGGGCAGAGATGCTGGCGCGGAATATGACCGCAGATCTTGAACGTCTGGCTTTAGTGGCCAAGAACACCTCTAACGCCGTCGTTATTACCGATGTAAAACGTAATATCGTCTGGGTTAACGAGGGCTTTGAACGTATTACCGGATACAGTCAAGCCGAGGCTTTCGGCAAGTCGCCGGGGAAATTACTGCAATGCAGTAATACAGACCAAGGCGTAGCAAGTGAGATGAAAATTGCGTTAGATGCCGGAGAGCCATTTAAAGGTGAAATAGTCAATCGCGCTAAATCGGGGCAAGAATATTGGATTGAGCTGGAGATTCAACCGCGTTATAACGATAAGAGTGAACTTATCGGCTTTATGGCGATTGAGTCGGATATCAGTGAACGTAAAGCGACTTATCAACGTCTTGAAGCGGCCTTACGTGAAAATAATGCCTTACTCAGCACCCTTAATTTACACGGTATTATCTCTACTGCAGACCGGGATGGGATAATCACCGATGTTAATGACGCATTTTGTACTATCAGTGGTTACAGTCGCGAAGAACTTATAGGGCAGACTTACCGCTTAGTTGATTCTCATACACATTCGACTGATTTTTGGCAATCGATGTGGCATAACATTGCTAATGGGATCTCGTGGCGTGGAGAAATCTGTAATAAAGCTAAAGATGGCTCTTTATATTGGGTCGATACCACGATTGCTCCGTTTAACAATAGTACTGGCCAGATTGAGCGATATATTTCCATTCAAGTTGATATTACAACCAATAAAAATCAGCAAGCCAATCTGATTATTGCTCGAAATCAATTAGTCAGAGCGGCGGATGTTGCTGAGTTAGGTATTTGGACCTGGAACATTCCAGAAGGTACGCTTTCTTTCGATGAGCGGATGAATAATATCTATGGGATCCCTGAGGAGTTACACAATGCCGATATCCCGTTGGCGTATTGGTATAGCCTTTTGTATCCAGAGGATATTCCCGACGTTAAAAGTGCAATAAAAGCAGCGTTAGAAAATGAAAGTGTCTATCGTCAGGTTTTCCGTATTGTGGTGAGAAATGAAGTTCACTTTATTCAATCAACTGGAACGGTTGAACGGGATGAAAGTGGCAAAGCAATGTTGATGATGGGGATTAATCGGGATATTACTCAACAACGCGAGGCCGAGAATATCCTGAAAACAGCAAGAGAAGCTGCTGAAGAAGCCAATAAGGCCAAATCTGCATTTTTGGCCAATATGAGTCATGAGCTACGGACCCCGATGAATGCCATCCTTGGCATGCTGACATTGCTACGTAGGACGGGTCTTGATAGGAAACAAGCTGATTATGCGGTTAAAAGTGAAGCCGCCACGCGCACCTTGCTGCGCTTGCTGAACGATATCCTGGACTTCTCCAAAATCGAATCCGGTAAAATGGAACTGGAATGTATCCCGTTTGATATTCATGTGATGTTGCGTGATTTGGCGGTTATCTTATCGAGCAATCTGAAGGTTAAAAAGGTTGAGGTCTTATTTGATATTGACCCTTCACTACCCCAGTTTGTTGAAGGCGATAGCATGCGACTCCAGCAAATATTAACCAATCTGGGGGGCAATGCGCTGAAGTTCACCGAACTTGGTGAGGTGGTGCTTTTCATCAAAGTTATCACACAGGATAGCCATCACGTTACGTTGCATTTTGGGGTGCGCGATACCGGAATTGGCATTGCACCAGAGAATCAAGAAAGTATTTTTAGTGGTTTTACACAAGCAGAAGCCTCGACAACGCGCCGGTTTGGTGGCACGGGCTTAGGGCTAGTGATAAGTCAGCGCTTTGTTGCACTGATGGGCGGGACGCTCACCTTAGAAAGTGAACCGGGTAAAGGGAGCCTATTTCATTTCACCATAACGCTGTCGCTACCTTCTTATACCAATCTGGTTATTAATAATGAAACACCAAACACTTTGGTAAACAGAGCACAGGCATTGAATAATTTACGAGTCTTGGTTGTTGATGATAATCCGACGGCCTGTGACCTGATCAAACGGATGGGGGAATCACTAAAATGGACCGTTGATGTCGCAACCAGTGGCAATGATGCATTGCAATTGATGAGACAGCAGCATGATAGTGGTATTACCTACGGGGCGCTCTTTATTGACTGGCAAATGCCGGGGTTAGATGGTTGGCAGACCAGTAAATGTGTGCGTGAACTGATGCCAGTAGATAACGGCCCTATGATTGTCATGATAACCGCCCATGATCGCGAAATGTTATTACAGCGCAGCGAAGAAGAGCAGGCATTACTGGATGGTTATTTGGTTAAGCCGATCACAGCATCAATGTTGTTGGATTCAGTGATTGATGCATTAAGCGAACGCAAACAACCTGATGTTGCGAAACCGGCAATAACCGAATCTTTACACCGACTGTCTGGTGTAAGGCTATTAATTGTTGAAGATAACTTGAATAACCAGCAAATAGCACGTGAGTTACTTGAGGATGAGGGAGCAGAGGTCAGTATTGCCAATCATGGCAAAGAGGCAATTGAGATATTAGAACATCATCCGTCTTCATTTGATCTGATATTGATGGATTTACAAATGCCGGTCATGGATGGCTACAATGCGACGAAATATATTCGAAAAAGTCTTGGGTTAAAAAACTTACCGATTATAGCCATGACAGCTAATGCGATGGCCTCTGATCGTGATGCCTGCCTTGCTGCTGGAATGAATGACCATATTGGTAAACCCTTTGACTTGAATAATCTAATACACATCATACGGAAATACAGTGGGCAAACTGATGTTGTCGCTACGATTAGCCATATAACTCCTGTTTTGTTATCTGCTGAATTAAAAAATGTCGCGGCAACGGCAGGAATTGACGTTGATACCGCCCTTAATCGATTAGGTGGCGATATTACGCTGTACCAAAAAATGTTATCGCTGCTTAGTGAGGATTTGGCTAATTTCCCTACCCAGTTGGAGACATTATTGACTGAAGGTGACCATCTGTCGGCATCTCGTCTGCTACATACCATCAAAGGACTTGCCGCACAGCTGGGGGCCACTGGCCTTTCTTTGAGTGCGGGGCAGGGGGAGAAGTTATTTAGCCAGGGCGCTATACCTACGGCAGATACGATTAATCAATTACTGAGTGAGATGCGAAATAAAGTATCCGTTATACAATCTGGGATAATGATACTAATCCCAATGCTATCGAAAGATAACACTAGTAATGTCGTGGCAGAGGCAGTTGATATAAAACCTATCGAGTTGGAACTGAATCGTTTGATGCTGTTATTACAAAACTCAGATATGGCTGCGTTAGAGCTGATGAATAAATTGATGATGACTTTTGCTAAGCAACTTAATGGACAATTATCTCCTCTTAATGATGCAGTAAACCAACTAGATTTTGCCAACGCTATCAAGTTATGCCAAGCCTTGATGGTTAATCTTCCTACTCAGAGAGATAAGAAGATATGACTATAATCCATTCTTTTTCGCAAGATTTGACCTTAGATCTACCCGGCACGGGGAAGCCCAAGATCCTTATTGTTGATGATCATCCGATAAATATTCAGATGCTCTATCAAGCATTCTCTTCCGATTATCATGTGTGTATGGCCACCAGTGGTAAACAGGCACTCGACGTCTGTATTAGTCAACATCCAGACTTGATTCTACTGGATATTGAAATGCCCGGTATGAATGGTTTTGAGGTTTGTGCCAGACTCAAGGCATCGCCAGACACTCAGGATATTCCTGTTATCTTTGTCACTGCGCATATTGATGAAGAGACCGAAACTCGCTGCTTTAGCGAAGGTGCCGTAGATTTTATCAGTAAACCTATTAATAGGAACACCGTTCGGGCTAGAGTGAAAACACACTTATTGCTTAAAGCTCAATCCGACTTATTACGCCAACTAGTTTATTTAGATGGATTAACCGAAGTACATAACCGGCGTTACTTTGATAAACAGTTAGAATTGGAGTGGAAACTCTCAAATCGTAACCAGACTCCACTTAGCATGATCATGATTGATGTTGATTTTTTCAAAAAATATAATGATTTATATGGGCATCAGGCAGGGGACGATTGTTTACGGAGTATTGCAAAAGTTATCCGAGAAACTCTCCGACGCCCTGCGGATTTGGTGGCCCGCTATGGTGGTGAAGAATTTGTTTGTCTGCTCCCCGACACCGAGTTAGCCGGAGCAATGGATATGGCAGAAACTATCAGGCTGCAAATTCTTGAACAAAAAATTCCACATTCTGGTTCCACAGTTTACCCCTTTGTCAGCATTAGCCTTGGGGTTTGCTGCAAAGAAAATCAAAGCGTCGGTATGTCAACGGCACTTCTGCGTCAAACTGACCTGCAATTGTATCAGGCAAAGAAAAATGGCCGAAATCAAACTAGTGGTATGCTCTATCAACTGAACGAGGGGTAAATTAAATATATCTCGGCATTGGATCAGGCACTTAGTGATTCGGCCTGATTATTTATCCATCTGTATTATTAATCAGAATATCGAAAGCAGTAAGGCAACTGGCAGGCTCAAGGGCCACGTTAATCCGATAAGAGATGATGATAAGCACCTTACTGCTAAGCTCTGATCACGTGTTAGTGGAAAGATGATGAGGGTAGAGGCAATAGCCCCAATTCCGTAAATGCAGAGCAGGATAAATCCGGTATTCATGGGGCAATTTTCCTTTTGACCATGTCATTTACTCATTATCGCTGAAAGTACGTGTATTTTTGCAAGATAATTCAAATTATAGGGCTGCACTATTGTGGGTCTTCTCCAATATTTTAAAAGGGTATAGGATAATGACTTCTCTGAATTGGGGGATTGATGCTCAAGAAAATTCTAAACAGTAAGCTAGCAGGCTATATCGTGGGCGTTTTTATTGCGATTGGTTTTGGCGAAAGCTTCATCACTACTCACGAAGAAGCTGAGAAATTCGCTAAATAATTCAGGGGGACTGGAACTACAGGGTCTGCAGTTATCAAAGAGTTATCGGTCAGGCTGTTCCAGCCGTCTTATGTTGCGCATGAACGTATGATGCAACATATCTTTCTCGGTTTATATCCAGATAATCCGACCACCACTGCATCATCGCTTTACGGACATCGAGATATTCTGCTTTATGGGTGTAAGCCGCCCGCAGGCTGTTGTGTTCCTGATGACTCATCTGGCGTTCAACTGCATTCTATGACCACAGACCAGATTCTATCAGGGCACTACAGGCCATGGCATGGAATCCGTGGTCAATGGTCCTGATTCGGTTTGATATTTAAGATACCAGAAACGTGAACCACTTGGATTGACCAAAAGGTACAAACCGTGTGAATCGGAAACTTTTAAAGGTTTTTCAGAAGGCTTGAGACTGCGGATTTTAGTGTCGTTCAGAGACATAGTGTGGTCACTCCATAATCGAACTGAAATGACCCCAAATCAGACCACCAATCTTGCCCGATGCGGAGGGGGAAATGAAAATGCATCGGGAAGACTTTTCACACTAACTCGTTGAATCTAAATCTTATAAAGATTCGTGAAGATGCATGAAAACACAAATTTGGCTCCTCTGACTGGACTCGAACCAGTGACATACGGATTAACAGTCCGCCGTTCTACCGACTGAACTACAGAGGAATCGTGTGAACGAGGCGAATAATAGCGAGGGTGGTGACGTTTGTCAAAGTAGAAAAACACTAAAAATGTGCGTTTGCTGAGAGAATGAGCTTATTGGCTTGTTTTTCAGCAAACTTGTTTATTTTCCCGTGAGTTATCCCGCCAAATGAGGTTATTTTTAATAAGGCGGAGAGGCGAGTTTGTATTGGGGAAGGTGATTGGCTCGGTAGTGACCGAAAAGCGCACATTACACGCCGAGGTTATGTATTTAACCCCGCTAATCAGTAGGAAAGACACTTTTAGTAGTGTGTTTTAGTGACATAAGCAACATAAGTGGGACATGTGTAAAATATCCCCTAAATTCAATAGGGTAATAATTTCGGCGGCGGGTAGCCAGCATTGTCAGAGGAATTACATGAGCGCTGCAATTCCTCTGCGATTACCCGTGAAAATAGCAATTCGTTACAATGTCACTTTTATTAACTGGCTGTTTTTTAGCTGATTACCAGCATCATCAAAATAAACATAGTTCAAGGTTACTTCACCATTGAGTGAGGTAGGCTGCTGTTCAAAATGATATTGGCGCTCAGCAAAGGGTGTGACCATCATGTCCATCTCTTGTGCTATCAGAAAGCGTTGTTGTTGGTTTTCTAGCTGAACCTGACCAAAAGATACATGGTATGGTGTGGGGTTATGGGCAGTGAGAATGTATTCTTTGTTTTTCTTCTTAAGGGTAAAACTAACTTTTTTCATTGCCTCAGCCGGTTTCGGCGTTAGCCCATCAGGCCGGTAGAATATTTTCATTTGGGTATTCATCGCCATAGCAACCTGGGCTTGAGCATCGATGTTGCGCCGGGATTTAGGCGGAATTTCATACAGATTGAGCCAATAAACAGACTCTCGATCTGTCGGCAGATTGTCACCTTTATTGATAATGCGCAGCCCTTGAGCCGCTCCTGCCTGCATTTTAAAAACAGCAGGCAAGACAATGAAAGGCGCTTTGCTCTGATCGGGAGTGCTGTCCACATCGCCATCATCAATCCAGGTCTGCACCACGACCGGATAATCATTGGTATTAGCCAACATCAGGGTGCGCTCACGCGATTCAGGCTGATAAATCATGCGGGTTGAACCGGCCACTAAACCGGCCATGGTGTGTTGGCTGATGCTCAACATCAGTAAAAATAGGCAGAGGAGTCTCATTGTATCTTCACCAAAACGTAAGCGGTCGCATCGACTTTGCCAGCAGTAGGCGTGCCGTTAGGTAATTTTTTCAAGGTGGCGACAAAGTGATGTGAATAGTTATCATAACCAGCACCATTGCTGCCATTAGCGCTGGCACCCGTGAGTACCGGGTACCAACCCGCGTTGGTATTGGCATTGCAATTACTGACACATCCTCCCCAACCAACAAAATTCATTGCCGCACCGCTGCTGTCACTCAGGCTGATTCCCACGCCGGTGGCTATATTTTTGTCAGTACCATAGTGGTCTGATAAAAGATAACTCACGCCGCCGGCTGCGTTTACTAACCCGAGTCCTTGTGCTTTCAGATAACCGGGTAATGAAGTTTGGATGCCCAGCGCAGTTTGCCCACTATTAATGCCAGATTCCGTACCCGACTGGCATTCGATATCGACAGTGATATCCGCGCTGCGTGATTGATTATCATTAAGTTCGTTCACGGTGATAATAGGGAAAACCACATAAGGTGTGACGTTACGTACTACGCAGGTATTTTTGCGTGTCAGGACAGAGACCGGAGAGGTATTCATACCAAATGCCATATAGCGGCCACTTCCCCATGTTTGGTAATTGGTTGCTGAGTCATAGCCGGTTTCCGGTACTGGCATGCCAGGCCCTTTGAATACCACGTAACCGTTGGGTTGATTGCAGGAATAGCTACCCGAATAGTTATCAGCCGCAGGACCAGAACATCCCCAACTGGAAGGGCCGGGCGTGCGGTCTACAGAACCTACTTTTTTTAGCTCAGCACGAATTTGGCTGAAATGTTTACCCTTAATTTGAATTTTATTCCCGACTACGTCGTACTTTCTCAACGGGACCTGCTGCCAGATGCGGGTGAATTCGACGCCAGTATCAACATGAGTCAGTTTCAATGCGGTATAGGGGAAGAAAGTCTGAAAATAGTTATCACCCATATTGCTGTAGCCGCCGACATTACTGTCGCCATTAGTCGCAAAAACTTCAAATAAACTGTCTTTATCGGCCACATCACATTCATAGATAACCGCTTCTGGGTCTGACCAGAAACGGGCGGGTACCAAGCTGATAATGCTGGAGGCCAGGATTGAATCGACAGGCTGAATGTAATTACTGGTTATATTGATATTACCTAATTGCAAGGACGCACCGTAGTTATCACCACCGATATTGGCGCCTTTCCAAACACATTGTGCATAACTGGGTAAGCTGGTGCTCAGTAATGCGAGTGAAAAGAATAACCCCATATAGTGTGAGAATAGGGGCTTGTATCGGTATAACCTGGCGTAGTGAGTCGTTATAGGATTCATACTGTTTCTCTGATTCAATGCTGGGTAACGACACACAAGGCATCGAGTTTATATAACTGTTTATCGTTATTGGGCGTGCCTAAGTCGTAATTTAACTGGCAGCGTTCATCGGTAGCATCGCCCCATACTAAAATGAGTGTGCCTCGGGTTCCTTCAGCCCGAACATAAGCCTGGCTGGCCTGACCAACCATACCAACCTCGTTCTTTTGCTGCTGAGCACTGTTGTCGCTGTCGGCAGTCGTGCTGTATACCACGGTGCCCATAGGTAACTGACTACCATCAGCCAGCCGGACGGTAATGAGTACCGGGTAACCGCTGAGAGTGCGGAAAGTGACTTTCACTGCTGAGCCGGCAAAGGGGGCAACTTGCCGCTCACCATCCTGAAGCTCTGTATTGAAATCCATGCCATCAGGATTGAGCGTAATGGTGTTGTAGCGATACGGGGTGAGTGTTGGCACCAGTGCATAGCCAAATCTGTCAATACTTGAACCTTGGCCATACATCACTTTGGCACCACTGGCGCCTTTGGCCTCGATCAGGGCAAAAGTATCACTCAGATAAGGTCCCAGTGTGACACCGCCACTATGGAAGGCCACTGCCCCACGGGCGCTGGCTGAACCTTGCCAATAACCAGGGCTGCTGGACGCACTGCCGCTCAGACTAGTGACAGGAAGCCGTTTTTGTAAACTGCCACTAAAGGTGTTTTCTTTCGTTTGTTCACTGCGGGCAAAATCCATACTGTAACTGGAGGATTGGTCCTCGCCCATCACACCGGATAATGAGGTCTGATAGCTGGCGCCACTGAGCTTACTGTTGACAGCACCGGCGGAGATATACGGCGCATGCGCACTACCACCTAATGGGAATGAGACCGACATCTGCACCACAGTCTCGCTGATGCCAAGAATATTTGCACCATTAGCCGCTGGCATGCCGCTACCGGGGTCGACAAAGGAGGTTTCGTTGCTGCCGCCCCCGGTTTTTTGTCGTGAGACCGCAATATTGAAACTGGTATCGCGCCACAGAGTATTGGCATAGCCTAATTGCAACTGTGTATCCCGCTTGCGGTCATTGCGATAATCCTGTGAAGACGCGGTCAAATACAGAGAACCGTAGCTGTTAAAACTCTGATTCATCGATATTTCTGCCCGGCTGCGTTGCCGGTAAGTATCTGAATTCCAGACTTTGCCATTACGGGCTGCACGTACCCCCAAAACATCACTTAAATCGCGATAACCCTCGGTAGAATAGCGGTAACCCGCCACGGATAATGTGGTATTGGTAGCTTCGAACGTGCGGCTGAAGGAGGCTCGCGCCATCCAGCCCTGCTGCCGTTCATCACCATCACTGTTGTCATCCGCTAGCCTGGCATTCGAATAGGTAGCATCCAGCCCTAAGGCACCAATATAGTGGGTAAAGACTCCCCCCAGCATGATGGCCTGATAACCTGATGCCACGCGTAGCCCGGTATTGGCGGTAATGGCGTTACTGACCCCTCGTTGATAAGTCAGTTCACTGAACACTTCATTACTGCTCAGATCCCGCACTTGCCCAGCGGCGAAGCTATAGCGGGAATAACCGGGGCGCAACGACTCCGGCACGGAAGAGAATGGCACCTGAAAGGTGCTTACGCTGCCATCCGCTTCCTGAATTTCTACCGTCAGGTCACCGCCGAAATTGGTGGCTGATAAATCATTAAATTCAAACGGTCCTGGTGACACAGTGGTTTGGTAAATAGACCGATTGTTTTGATAAACCGTGACTTTGGCATTGGTTCTGGCAATCCCTCGCACAATAGGGGCATAGCCGCGTTGCGATTCAGGCAACATGCGGTCATCAGTGGCCAATGCGATGCCGTTAAAACCCAAGCTGGAGAAAAACTGACCAGCGCTGAACGTTTGGCCCAAGGTCACTTCACTGCCTATGGCGGGCAGCGCGCGTTGGCTGTATAGCCGGTTAGAGGTCCAGTCGGCTCCTCGGGTAGGGTCATAGCGCAATGAACCCTGTTGACGCAAGCGCCACATGCCAGCATTGATACCATTAGTTAGGCTGAGATAAGTTGAGTTGGTTGAACGCTTAATTCCATCTTTGTTATAGCCCACGTGATATTGGTTCAAGTTGTAATTGCTGAAACCAATGGTATCCCCCGAGGTTAAATTATGGGGGTCAACATAGCCACGCGGCACTTTTTTAACGAACAGCTGTGGTACCGACAAGTCGAAGCGCAACTTGGCGTAATCAAAGCGATAGTCACTGGCCGGCAAGGTGGTTTTAAAATCCAGACAGTCATCTTTTGGGTCGCTGTTCTTCAGCGCCTCCTCAGTGACGCCGGCTTGTTGCAGTAGTGCGACTGACAAACAGGGAATAACCGCATCATTTTTTGCAATAAATATCATTTCTATACGATCAACAAAATTGTTGTTCATATAGAGATCAACCTGATATTTGCCTTCTTGATAGGAGTCTTTTTTATTAAAGCGGGAGATGGAGCCTAAGCCGAGCGCTGAGCCGCGGACTAACGCATCCTCAAATACATATTCGTCTTGATTACTCTGCTCTGCTGCTGACACGAAATGGCTCGCCAGTAAACCGTGCGTTAGCAAATAGGATAACCAGGGAGCAAACCTCACTGGTTATCTCTATAACTGGGCACCGTCTGGATTATCATCACGGCTGGACTACAAATGATAATTCGTGGAAATGTTGGTGCCATAATCATTAACCACGTTCAGCGTCAGCACTTCGCCCTTTTTGGCCTTAACCCCAGCGGGTAAGGCTAAATCAGTGGTCGAATTGGGCGAGAACATCTCACTGGTGGCGAACGAAATCGTTTTCCCATCACTGACCAATTTGGCATCACGCAGGCTGATATAATAACCCGTCGGGTTACTTATCTTGATTTTATCACCGCTAGTGCCATCCAGAGTAACGCGTATCTTTTCACCTAATGTATCGACATTTTCTTTTAATGCCGCAGGGCGGTAAAAAACTTTCATTCGGTTATTAACGATCAAAACCAGTTTGTTTTCGGTCTGCTTATCTGCTTTTAACGCGGGGATCTGCAAGAAGTTAAGATAGAAAACTGATTCACGATCTTTGGGTAAATGGCGCTCAATATATGACAATCGTACCACTTGCCCACTTTGGGCTTCCATACGGAATATCTGTGGTGTCAGTGTGAAAGGGACATCACTTTTTGATGGCGAAGACTGGTTATTACCGTCGTCCATCCATAATTGGACTAAATTCGGATGGTCATCTTTGTTACTGAGCTGTATTACTTTTTCCCGCGTACCTTCGGGATAAATAATACGAGTACCGGTCATGACAACACTGGCTTGCGTCCATAAGGGTACGCCGCTGAGCAGCAGCAACGAGCAGGCGATCATTCTGTGGGCAATCAGTGTCATAGCAATTACTTATCCTTGATACTTCTGGTTTGTTTCGGCTTCGTTACCGATTGGCAACGTATTCATGATATGGCTTGGATCTCATGAATAGTCAGGGATAGGTGATCGCGTATTGTGCGGAAGCAATAACGCTCCCGGCGGTCGCACGACCTTCTTCCGTAATATATTGAGCCGCCAGATCCTGTGATGCTGAGGTTGCACCGGCGACCAAGGTGATCCCCGGTACTTCAACACTGCCACCAGACATGCGAATTGGGGCACCATTGGTATCAAGTAACTGAATAGCAACATTTTGAGCTGTACCCACATTGCCCAAATTACCCGCCGAAGTGACGTTCATCCCCTGAAAAACCGAACTGATCTTGGTGTCTTGAATGGCGATATTGCAGCCGGTTAGGTTAATCGTAAAATTGGTTTTACCTGCAACTGAATTAACTTGATTCAGGTTGCTGGTCGAAACTGTTGGTAACAAAACTACCGGGGTGTTAGCTGTGCCATTGATATCCACCATGCAAGTCTGTTCGGCTACCTCTCCCTGAAACTTGATAGTGTTATTTGAGGTTGCAGCTAACGCCATACCCGGCAGGGTAAGTAGCACCAACGTCATTAGAGTCTTTCCCATTTAATTCCTACTTAATTTTATAATTTATATTTCGTTGTACGGAGACCTCTAGCATTCATCACAATGAGCGATCATTAAGTTGAATAAAGTCAGCCGCGATTGAGCTGTGCTATTTGGTATCCGGGCCGAGGCTAGTGTAGGGGGAAATAGAGACAGATAAAATGAGAGGCGTCCTTGTTTTATATGTGAAATTTCCCACAAAAGGTGTAGGACTTAGTCGATTAAAAAAAGTAAAAACTATAAATTATTTTAATTTCAATATCTTATGTTGTTTATTTTAATTAAATATGAAATTGTGTTTTTGCTATCACGCAGGAATGATTACTTGATAAATAAAAAAGCCCACCAAGTATGTACTGGCGGGCTTTAGATGAAAGCACTCTTTAAATATTTATTTAATCGGGGGTATCGCTATCTATTTCGGCATATGAGGCAACCAGCTTAACTAATAACTGATTAGTCTCCGTTAACTGTTTCAGATAGTCTGCTCCAAGTGAAATGACTGCTGGCCTATCATGAGCGAGTAACAGGGATTCGAATCTGATACAACAATCTACCAGATCTTGCGCATCAATCAGTTGTACCGCGCCTTTGATCCGGTGCACCAACGTTGCCATTTCGTTATAAATATCGCTAGCATTCGTACTGCTATCATCCGTTATCAGATGGTCAAACAGTTTCGTTAGCGCGGCAGTATCCTGCACATTGCTTTCCAGCAACGATTGTAATAACTGCAACTCTACCTCAGCTCTGCCACCCGAGAGCGATTTCAATTTATCTTGTGCTGCGACAATAGGGGGCTGTTGCGTTTTTGGGGTCTCACTGTTGTCCGCGGCTGAGTTCCTATTTTCCTGATGGCTCATCTCCATCGCATTGGGACCATCGTCGCCGGTAGTGTGATGATAATTCGCCTCGACATCGTTACCGACAATCTGTTGATGGAGCAAAACAGTGCGTAAGGTGTCAATAGTCACCGGTTTAACCATGCAATCATTCATACCAGCATCAGAACAGCGAGTTACGCTCTCTTCCCGCGCATCTGCGGTACAGCCAATGATTATCATCTCCTTCATTGCCGGACTATTGCGGATATGGGCGGCAAGTTCATAGCCATTCATCAGCGGCATGTTGTAATCGGTGATGACGATATCAAAACTGTAATGTTGCAATATTTTCCAGGCTTCTGCGCCATTTTCTGCGCTCATCACCTGTTCGATGCCGATAAAGGCCAATTGCTGCTGAAGTAACTGGCGGTTGGCCGGAAGGTCATCCACCACCAGAACACGTAGATTTTTCAACTGGTCCAACTGCTTTTCATCGGCATGCAGAATAGTCGCATCTGGCGGTAAATCCTCAGCAGTGGCAATCTCCAGTGGTAAAGTAATAAACAAACTGGTGCCTTTGCCGAGCTGGCTTTCTAAGCTGATTTGCCCGCCCATTTTATGAATCAATTGATGGCAGATCCAAAGCCCTAGCCCTGAGCCGCCAAAACGGGGTGATTTACCTTCATTCGCCTGGCTAAAGGGTTGGAACAGCGTGGCCTGTGCCGCTGGAGAAATACCAATACCGGTATCGGTAATATCGATATTCATTACGCCATGCTTATCATCCGTCGGCTCCCAAGTCACATCCACCGAAACACTACCTTGTTCGGTAAATTTCAACGCGTTACCTAACAGATTACCCATCACTTGTCGCACTCTGAGCATATCTGCCATCAGCAGGTGAGGGATTTGGTCATCCAGCCAACCCGAGAATTGAAGCCCACGCTCATCGGCGATGGGTTGATAGATAGTCAGCATCCGTTCCATTTCCTGGCGGAAATCTACCACCGCAGGGTGAACACTCAGTTGGCCGGCTTCAATTTTGGCAGAGTCGATGATGTCATCAAGCAGTAACATCAACGATTGAGCTGATTTGGACACGGTAATCAGTGTATCTTTATCAACCGGCTGGGAGCTGCGGATCTCCAGCTCCAATAAGCCCATAATGGCGTACATTGGCGTTCGCAGTTCATGACTGATTGTGGCAAGGAACGTACTCTTGGTCCGGTTGGCGCTTTCGGCTTCGACACGGGCCGCTTCTAACTCACGCTCAACGGTTTTACGTTGGCTAATGTCCAGCCAGCCGCCCAGTAAACTGCGTTCGGCATTGTCCAGTGGAATAATCCATAGGAAGATATCCCGTAGCTCACCATTGATTTCAAGAGATAAATCCACCATTTGTGGTTTTCTGTCCTGTAATACATAACGACAGTATTTATCTATCTCGCGATCAAGCGGACTGGTCATCGGCCAGTTGGCTTGTTCAATATCCTGATTGAGCAAATCGTGAAGCTTATCTTGGTGAGCCGCAGCAAAGTGGCTGTTATAAACGGCTAACTCGGCATTGGTTGTACGAATAAAGACCGCAAAGGGCAATGCATTGATAATCGATTCTTGCTGTAGCAAACGGGCATGTAGCAACTTGGCCTGGCGGCGCTTATTGAACACCAGATAGCACAGGTATAGACCGAAGACCAACAATAGCCCTGAACTTATTTTCAACGCCATCATCAGCCATTCATTATCTGATGAGTCTTCATCAAAACTTATTGGCTTAGGCTTGAAGGTACTCCATTCACTAATTAAGTTGTCTAACTCTTCTGGTGGAATAGATTCAATTACTTTATCAATAATGGCTTTTAATTCGGGCAGGTCTGGGCGGATGGCAAATGCCATCATCAGCGGTTCTTCACCTGCAACCGCGACCGTTTTTATATTCGGGCTAAAATTCTGAGCTGACAGGTAGTTGGCGGTCATCATATTCTTAACGACAGCATCCACTTTACCTTGCTGCAACCAACGCACCAGTGTCATGGTATCCGGGGCTTGGACAAAGGTAATCTTTTGAGCTAACAGGGGGTTACCAATAATCCCGCCAGAAGCACTACCCGCTTGTATCCCCACGCGCTTTCCTGCTAGATCTGCCACATTGTTGATATCCAGGCGATCTTCGCGCGTCAATATTCCCCATAAGGATTGAGCTACTGGTGAGGAGTAAAGGTTGTTACCATACATACCGTTGCGAACGGCTACAATCGGCAGTAAATCGGTTTTACCGGCGATAAAATCACGCACCCCTTCACCGGTATCTTTGGTATAAACCGGTTCAAATTTAATCCCGGTTCGGCGTGCGATAATATCGATAAGATCGACTGAGAAACCGGCCATTTGTCCGGTTTGACGATCGCGGAATATCAGTGGTGCCAGATCAAGTGGGGCGACATAAGTCACCACCGGATGGTGCTGAATCCAGCTCACCTCTTGTTCGGTCAACAGTAACTTGGCATCAATATTGTAATGATGTTTGCTACCAAACCAGCGTTGCTGAATATCACCGGTCGCGCGGGTCGGTAATAATTCTAAAATCTGATTAATGTAGTCAATCAGCTTTTGATTACTTTCCCTCGCCAGGAATGTGTAAGGGGCAGGGTGATAAGGCGCAAAGTTACGAATTTGCAACGTCAGCAATTGTAACTGATCAATCAGATAGTTAGCTGTTGTGGCATTCGCGACAAAGACATCGGCATTACCATAGGCGACAGCCAACAACCCCTGCAATTGGTTGGGGTAGGCAACAATTTTATCGGCATGATAATTAAATAAAAACTCAGGGGAGAGTGGCTCGTTATTAACGATAGCCACCGTTTCTGGGTGGGTACGTTTGGTCGGGTCCCAATTTTTGCTGCGAACTTCGACATGCCGGTTGGTAAAGAAGGCATGGGAAGCTATCAGCCCCGGCTGAGGGGGCATAGGTGTCCCGGCCATTAAGTCAATCTGGCCATTTTCCAATGCATTCAAAACTAACCCGTAATCGCAATAACCGATCATCTGGAAAGATAATTGGCTGGCATCACTGATTATTTTCAGGTAATCCGCAACAATACCTTCAATGGCATTATCATCACGGTTAACGACAAAAGGAGTATTGGCATCCATGACCACCCCCACTTTCACCGTGCGCCGGCTTGATTGGCGAGTGTCCGTGGAAGGTGTCAGTAATAGGTCTTCACTGTAGCTATTAGCGATACTGTGTATCGTCAATGGCTGCCCAGTATCGCACCCCTGACGACCGGTCATCATTGCGGCATTAAGCTGCCCGCTAAGCAACAGCAAACAGTAAAGAAGAATTCGCAAAGATAACCTACTCGGTAAAGATAAGATTGCCCGTGGTAAACCTGAGCCGCCTGAATTATACCAAATTATGGGTATGCGCATAATCTGCCAGTTCAATTACGGAACTTAGCCCTAATTTGGTCAAGATGCGGGTTTTATAGGTACTGACAGTTTTGTTACTGATAAACATTTCGTCGGCAATCTGTTTATTTGACAAACCATTCACCAGATAACGTAAAACATTAATTTCTCGTTCTGACAACAACCGCGCCCGATTGACAGGATCATGGCTGGAAGGTTGCCCGGCTAATTGGGTCAACGTTTCAGAGGGGAAGAAAGAATACCCACGTAATACGTTCTGTGCAGCAAAAAGAATTTCGCTAATATCTTTATTTTTACTGATGAAACCGTTGGCACCGGCCTGTAATGCCCGTACCGCAAAAACTTGCTCATTCTTGGCGGACAAGAATAATGATTTGCCTGTAAATCCACGTTGCTGTAGTTTTTTCAACAATGAGAAACCATCGAAGTTAGGTAACTCAATATCGATAATAACCAGATCAACAGGGTTGTTTTTTAAAATCTCTAAGGCTTCACTGCCATCAACCGATTCGTAAATGGTTGAAAATTCGTTACTTTGTGATAGTAATGCACGAATGGCGACACGAATAGCCGGGTGGTCATCAACTATCATCACTGATTTTGTCATGTTCTCTCCGTAAATCGTTATATCTTGGGATTCGCAGAGTTAATTCACTGCTCCTCACTCGCACCGATCGACTCCAAATGATTACCCAAGACGAGATAAACAAGAACCACGCTGCCGATGCCCAAAGTACTATTTCGGTGATTCTAATCTCTAATTATAGATTATCAAGAAAAGATTCTTACTCATGTATAGCCCGCTGAAGTCAACTCATCACCGCAACCTTATTCTGCCTAGTGAATTGATTATAAACGAATTAGGAATTTTTTTATTAAATTTAAAATAGATTATTCAGAAAAACAGAGAAGAAATAGTTAATTTATAATTCCAAATGTAAATATATACGACTTTTCAGAGTAGGGTGTAGGAAACTTCTATAATCTATTGTGTGGGTTATTCTAGTATGAATATCAGGGAGATAGGTCCTATCTGATAATGGTTTGCGGATGGTAACCTAATGCAATTAATGATAATACATTAACTATCGCAAAACTGCGGCGGAGCGTGAATCTACAGGATTAAAATAAAAAGCCCGCTTAGTTGCCTAAGCGGGCTTCTCTAATTTGGCTCCTCTGACTGGACTCGAACCAGTGACATACGGATTAACAGTCCGCCGTTCTACCGACTGAACTACAGAGGAATCGTGTGAACGGGGCGAATAATAGCGGGGTATGAGGAACATGTCAAAGGGGAAACAGTAAATTTGGATTGTTTGCTTACAGTTTGCGCAACTTATTGAGAATTTTGGCTTTTAGCTCAATCCTTGCGCAAAAAACGGCCGATTGTTTAACGAAAGAGCGAGCAACGTATTGTTACGCTGCTCGCCAACAAGTCTACTGGGGCGTATCAGCCAGAACAAACATGCCATAGGGATGGATTTGCAGATAATAACTGTCACCGGGGGCGGGTTGCAGTTGTGTGGCATTTACTTGCAATAGCAAAGATTGACCTTGCCAATCCACCAGTACCTCATATTGCGGCCCCATATAAGCCACTTTATTAATAGTACACCGCTGGCTTGGCTCACCTTGCTGACTTAGCGTGATAGCCTCTGGTCGTACACCTACGGTGGACTGTTGCCGTTGGGCGGCAAATCCCTGTGGTTTAGGGATGTGATAACCGAAGATTTCAACGCTACTGCTGTGAATAGTGGCTGGAAAGACGTTAGCGTCACCCATGAAACTGGCCATAAAATGCGAGGCGGGATGGCGATACAGTTCTTGTGGCGCACCAATTTGCATTATTTTACCTTTATTCATCACCAGCACGGTATCAGACACGGCAAAGGCTTCACTTTGGTCGTGGGTAACATACAGCGAGGTAATATTAAACTGCTGCTGCAATTCTCGAATTTTATCACGCATGCTGCGGCGCAAATTAGCATCCAGATTACTGAGCGGTTCATCAAAAAGCAGCACTTTAGGTTTGAGGATTAGTGCCCTTGCCAGCGCAACACGTTGCTGCTGCCCACCGGATATTTGATCCACGAAGCGATCGGCAAAGCCGTCTAAATCTACTAACGCTAAGGCTTCTTGTACACGATCTCGAATCTCATCTTTCGGCAGGCCCAGCATTTTCAGACCATAGCCAATGTTTTCGCCCAGTGACATGTGCGGGAACAAGGCATAGGACTGGAATACCATGCAGATATCCCGTTGCTGGATAGATCGGTCAGTCACATCTTCACCATCGATAAAGATTTGTCCACCGGACGGTTTTTCTAGCCCGGCAACCAGCCGTAATACCGTGGTTTTACCACAACCCGATGGCCCCAGCAGGGTGACCATTTCCCCTTTAGGGATAGCCAGATTGAGACTGTCAATCACGATATTGCTACCAAAACGCTTGGTGACGTGTTTTAGCTCGACGAAATGTTTCTTATCGCCAGTGACTGTCTTTTGCTCTGACAGATTATTTTGAGTAGATACTGTATTTATAGTAGACATAGCATTCAGCCTTATCAGTACGTCATTATTCAGCATTACTGGCTTTCGAGCGGGCAGTACGCGCTTCGCCAACCAGATAATCAAACAGGAAGATGATGGCGAGCATGACCACAATCAGAATCGAACCATAAGCGATGGCAATACCGTATTCGCCATCTTCTACCCGGTTAAGGATGTAAGAGGTGGCGACCCGTGTATCAGGTGTTACCAGGAAGACGATGGCACTGACGGTAGTCATGGCGCGCACAAAACTGTAAATCAGCGCCGATAGAATCGCTGGGCGTAGCAACGGCAGCAGAATATAAATCACCGTACGCAGCGAACCCGCCCGCAGACTAAGTGATGCCTCATCCAATGATTTATCCAGTTGTCCCAGCCCGGCAATCCCCGCGCGTATCCCTACCGGCACATTACGCATCACCATAGAGATAATAACGATGGCGGCAGTACCGGTCAGGTACACCGGGGCACTGTTAAAGGCCAGAATATAGGACACCCCCGCGACCGTACCCGGTACCGCGAAGCACAACATGGTGCTGAATTCGATGGTTTTTTTACCACGGAACTGTTGGCGCACCACTATATAGGCAATCAGCAGACCAAAGGCGGCGGTGATAGGGGCAGCAATACCCGCATAGAGCAGCGTATCGAGCAGAGAAGGCCATGCGCCGTCACTGAAACCTTGACCAAATAGCTGATTAAAGTTATTCAGCGTCAGGGTGTAATCGACCCCCCAGTTGACGGTGAAACTGCCGTAGAAAATGCTGCCATACAGTAAGACGTTAAAGGCAATCCACACATACAGCATGGCGGTGGTGCCCCACACCAGTGATACCGGTAATGGCTGGACATCGCCCCGAGAAGACTTACCAGAAATGGTGACGTAAGAGCGTTTACCTATCCACATATACTGAATGCAGAAGATAAACAGTGAAAACATCAGCAAGATAACCCCCAGCGTGGAGGCTGCTGGATAGTCAAGTTGTGCACCAGTGATATAGAAGTAGATTTGGGTAGCCAGCACGTCAAAGTTACCACCCAACACTAATGGGTTACTGAAATCAGCCAGTGATTGCACAATGACGATTAGGAATGAGTTGGCCAATGCCGGTTTTAGCAAGGGTAAAAACACCTGCATAAAGGTCTGCCAACGGCTGGCCCGCAAGGTATAAGAGGCTTCCTCCAGCGACGGGTGGATAGTTTTGATTGCGCCATCGAGGATCATAAATGACATCGGCGTAAAGGCTAAAACTTGTGCCAGCCAGATGCCGGTGAAGCCATATAACCAGTTGGTATTGGTCAGTCCGAACCAAGTGACCATCAACTCTGTCACATAGCCGGAGCGGCCCATCATCAAGGTTACACCCAGCCCGACGACAAAGGGTGGGGTAACAATAGGCAGAATTGAGAAGATGCGCCCCAGCAAAGCGGAGCGTTTGGCAATACGTGTGGTATAGATAGCCAGCACCATACCGAAAAAGGTACAACCTATGCCAACCGCCACCGACAGCAGGAACGAATTCCAGATAACTTGCAGGATATGCGCTTGACCGAGGATTGCCATAAACTGCCACGGTGCAAAAGCGCCACTCTCATCGGTAAAGATCGGGATAAAAATGGCAATACTGGGGAACAGAATAAAAACGGTGATCAGGGCAATGATAGTCACCAGTGATCCGAGTACAAAACGGTCACCACCCAGCCATTCAAGGCGCGCCAGCGCCAGAGTAATGATTGCCCCCAGAGCGATAAACAGCCCGATAGTGGCAAATCCTAACCCGCGCCCGAGCCAGGCTGAGCTTACCACCACCACCAGTGCGCAGAATAAGGCATAGCCTGCATCAAACAGATGGCGGTAGCGATGTTCGCGACCAACGGGTGACAATGGCCTGAAAAGCAGCAGTAACGGCAGGCCAAACCACAGCGTACTGATATTAAGGCCAGACCAACCATAAGAGGCCAGTAGCTCCGAACGACTGGCCTCAAGCAGGCCGTAATCCAGGCTAAACGCGGGCAATAGGGCAAAAGCAGCCACGGCGAAAGCCAGCCAATAGAAAATGGCATCCCGTGTCTGCGGGAGCCGCAGAGCATGTGCATGTGTCATGGTGTTCCCCAGATACCCTTTGTCCCTGGCGTTACAGCAATGTTCGCTTACCTTGCGAACCGGCATAAATGCTATGCAAACCGGTCCCCGACCGATCTGTTATTCATTTGCTGCCTTGCTGCAACGCCAATGACTCGGTTATAGAAATAAATTATTTATATGAGTCGGAGTCCTTTGTGGGCTTTTATTGGCCCATCTTGACGTCGTTGACCCACTTGGTGATCAGCTTCTTACGCATTTCTGTGGCACCATAAGTGTCCATGTCGTAGTTAATCAGCTTCAGATCATCCAACTTGAGCGAGTTAGGTGAGGTTGCCGCCGTGGTATTGGTCAGAATCTGGTAGGACTGGCCCTTCTGCCATGCCAGTTCTTGTGCCTCTTTTGACAACACCCAATCAACAAATAACTTGGCATTATCCAGATTACGAGCGCCCTTTAGGATACTGACTCCGCCGATTTCATAGCCGGAACCCTCACATGGCGAGATCAATTTCAACGGTGCACCTTTCTCTTTTTCCAGCGAGTAGTCGTGCAGGAAGCCAATACCAATTGTGGTTTCGCCACGGGCAGCATTCCGGGCCGGGGCAATACCGGATTTGGTGTATTGCGACACGTTGGCATTCAGTTTTTTCAGGTAATCGAAGGCGGCATCTTCACCCCATAATTGTGAAAAAGTTGCCAACGCGGTGTAGGCGGTACCGGAGCTTTGTGGATCAGCAATCTGAATTTCACCTTTGTAAACTGGGTTGGTCAGGTCTTTCCAACATTTTGGCTCTGGCAGACCTTTTTCTTTCAAGCGGTCGGTATTCACGCCCATGCCTAAAATGCCGATGTAAACCGCTGAAGAGTAGTTACCTTTGCGTTTGGCCGGATCACGGAACTGCGGCATTATTTGCGCCAGATTAGGTGACTGGTAAGGATAGAGCAGGTCCATTTCACCCGCTTGAGATTGTGGATCCAGAGTGCCGCCATACCAAACATCGGCCTGCGGGTTCTTTTTCTCAGCATCCACTTTGGCCAGCGTGCTGCCGGAACCATTACGAATAAAGCTGGTTTTTACATCGTATTTTGCCCCAAAGGCTTTGGCTTCTTCTTCACACATCGCATTGGTGGCACTGCAATAAATCACCAGACGGCCTTCGGCTTTGGCGACAGTAGTCAAGGCGCTCAGGGCGAGGCCGGCGGCAATCAGAACTGAGAGTGGTGCGAGTTTCATAACATTATCCTTTTATCCCTTTTTGTCGCCGATACGGGGTGACAGGTCGGGCTGATGTTGTAGGGTAGAGGTCGTGCTGACTTCACGTAAGGTACTGTTTTATTTTCTTTTTTAGGTGCTACTCACCTGCGTTCCATTGCGGGCTAAAGATTATCTTTATCTTGTGGGGCGAATCTCTTTTGCGCGGGTTCCAACCCCGACAAATTCATACAGGTCATTAATAGCGGCATTAATAGCAACCCAACCCCGGCTGATGCCAACGTCAGTAAGGCAAAAAAGCCTTGCCAGCCATAATGTTGCAATACTTGCGCCAGTGGCCATCCCGCGAGTGCTGCACCGAGGTAGGCAAATAATCCGAGAAATCCAGTGACCGTACCGGCGGCGTCTTTATGGGTATATTCCGTTGCCGCCAATCCAATGAGCATTTGCGGCCCGAAAACAAAAAAACCGATACTGAAAAATGTCACTGACAGCAGCGGATAGTTATGTACCGGTGCCAACCACAGCGCGGTCATAGTCAGAAATAACCCCAGCGCGAATAACAAAATCATCGGTGCCCGCTGACCACGAAATAACAGATCTGATCCCCAGCCAGCAAACAGCGCGCCAAATAATCCACCTAACTCAAATAACGACAACGTGGCATTGGCACTGAGCAAATTGACCCCATGGCTCTCCGCCAGCCAGATATTGCCCCAGTCGTTGAGAGCAATGCGGATCAAATAGACCAGCACATAAGAGACCCCCAGCAACCAGATGGTGCGATTACCTAAAATGGCATCACGTAAAATACGCCCCATCGGCATCGGCGGGCTTTGTTGCTCCTGCCATTGATCCTGTGGATCGCGCCGCCATTGGCCGATAGTCGGCAAACCTTGCTGTTGCGGCTTATCGCACAACTGCCAGCACAGCCAAATCCCTAATACGATGCCTATCGCACCCGGTACCAGTAGTGCGGCTTGCCAGCCATAGTGCGAAGCCAGAAAGGCAGACAGCAGAGGCACTGCCGCCCCCCCGATGCTGATAGAGGTATTCCAGCATCCCCACCAGCTACCGCGTTCACTGCGTGAATACCATGTGCTGAGCAATTTGGCGCATGGCGGCCAGCCCCATCCCTGAAAGAAGCCATTCAAGGTCCACACAATTAACAGTGCGGGTAGGGTGTGGCATAGGGTGAACACCACATTCAGCACCCCGGTCATCATCAGGCCGATGCCCATAATCCAGCGGGCTTGAGTCCGGTCGCTGACGATACCGGAGACAAATTTAGAACCGCCGTAAGCCAGGTAAAACAGGGTGCCGAGTAAGCCGATATCCCCTTTGTCCAACCCCAGTTCCAGTTGCATCACTGGCATCGCGTAATTGACACTTTTACGCGTTAAATAAAAGGCGGCGTAACCCATCACCATGGCGGCCATCAGGCGCGGCCGCCAATAGCGATAACGCGCATTCACCTGTTCCGGCGTCAAAGGCTCGGGGGGTAAAGTCTTCGACGACGTGTACGATGCAGGCATGGATTCCTCCAGTAAGTGAGTTGAGTGTAGGGAAGGTGAAAGTGAAAGAGATGAGACAAGGTTTTAGGCGGCTAGGAATAATGCTTATTTATGAAGACTTTTGATTCAATTTTGTGGGCAGGTTCACAGTGTCATTACTGCGGACGTGAGTGGGTAGATTGACCACCACCCGGGTACCTAGCCGGCGTTGCAGTAACCAGTCTCCCCCCAGTGCACGCACCCGTTCTTCAATGCCACGCAGGCCAGAACCACCTCCAGGCGGTTGTACCGGAATACCCATGCCATCATCGCGCACGTCCAGCGTGATGATATTGTTACCGATGCGCAGGCTGACGTGAATATTGTGTGCCTTGGCATGCTTATTAATATTGTTCAATAACTCCTGCACCAATCGATACAGGGTGAATATCACCGCATCTTCACCAGGGTTGGGTGGCAGCGCATAATCCAGTTGGAAGTTGATACCTTGCTCGGCAAAAGCAAATTCTTCAGCCAGATGGTGCAGTGCTTGATCCAGCGGCATTTCATCCAGAACTGGCGGACGTAACTGGCGTAACAGTTGGCGCGTGGTTTGATGAATACGTTGCGACAGGGTACTTATCTGATTTGCTGCGGATTGCGCTGCCGCGGAGGGGGCGCTGCGGTTGACTAACATCGCCTGGATTTGAATTGCAGTGATATTCTGACCAATCTCATCATGCAACTCGCGTGCAATCTCTTTGCGCACATCCTCCTCGGTATGCACCAACCGCTCCATTAGTTTGCGGCGAGTTTGTAATTCTTGTTCTAACTGATTGCGGTAACGGTGCAGATGTTGTGTCAGTTGCTGCTGACGGCTGATAGCGATACCCAGCGTCATCCCCAGCAGGGCTTGGGTCGAGAGGAACAGCTCCAGTTCCGCCAGGTCATGAAACGCGCCACTGGCCTGACGGGTGACTGTTATCATCAGGCTGCCTAATACCGCAGCCAATACCCCCCCTTGCCAACCGAATTTGTAAGCCATAAACACATTGGGCAGAAAAACAAAAATCAGCAACAGGCGCTCCATATTCGGCGTAATAGCAACCTGTATACACACGCCAATGGCAAAAATAAGCGAGCACCAAATCAGTAGCGAGGTACGCAGCGGCGGATCGGGCATCTGTTGGGAAAACAGGTTACGGATGTGCTGCTGCTTTAAATATTCATAGATAAGATAGGTAAAGGGGACTAGCAAAATACCGCCGGTAAAGGTGGCAAGCAGGGTCTGCGTTAACGATAAAGGTAGCCAAAAACCCAGTACGAAGCCGTGCAGTAAGCTGTTGCCCGTCACCGCAGTGAGTAAAAGTAACAGCCGTTGCCAATAAAGGGTGTAGTGATGCCAGAAACGTTGACTCAGCCAGGCGGGCAATAAACTCAGCGCCGATGAAAGCACAATTAAGGCCGTAACTTGTAACTTTTCGCTATACAACCACCACAACATCCCAGATTCGGCCAGCAGCAGTACCGGCCAATAACGGCAGGGTAGCAGAATCATTAAGGCCAGCCGTAGCCCTTGCGGCAGCAGTAAAACGGCGTGTAAACCGTCATTACTGAGATAAAAACTGATGGTCCACAGGGCGAGCCAACTCAGAGAATAGAAGATGGTCAGAAACAGCGATAGCCCCACCGACCGTAGCTGCAACATACTTAGTTACCTGCCAACAACTGATGCTGTAGGGCAAAATGCACCAGTTCGACAGTGGTTTCACAGTTGAGTTTGCCCAGAATATTGGCTCGATGGACGTGGACGGTTTTGTGGCTGAGTGACAATTGCTCGGCAATGGATTTAACACTGATTCCATTGATTAACAATTGGAAAACCTCTTTCTCGCGTGGCGTTAATATTGCCAGTTGTGGCGGATGTTGTGGTATATAACGCAGTGCTCGCAGTGCGTCGGCACACAGATAGAGGCCGCCTCCATTGACCGTCCGCAGCGCCTGAACCAATTCATCCGGCCCACAGCGTTTAGTCAGATAGCCGCTGGCACCCGCATCCATCGCACTTTGCACAAAGGCGGTGGTGTCATAAATACTCAGAATAATTGCGCGAAAATGAGGCATGGTTTGACGCAGACGTTTGAGCAGACTTAGCCCGCTTTCATCCGGCATCGAAATATCCATAACGGTAACATGCACATCGATATTCGGTAGTTCGGCCCACGCCTGCGCTGCCGAACCATATTCACCAATAATGCGAATATCTTTTTCCAGCGAGAGCAGTTGGGCAAACCCAGAACGGACGACAATATGGTCATCTATCAATGCAACATTAATCATGATTTTTCTGTATTACGGAACCTAGCCTGCATGATGCTCATCAATCTTTGTTGTAGCAATAATTGTTATCAAAAATGTTAGAGGCTTAACAGATGCAGGAAAAATCTGATTATTAACTAGGCAATTATTATCTGAGAAATGAAGCGCTCCACGTGATTGACGGTGGAACGCCTTTGCTGTCGAGTGGAGAGCCGTGCCAACTACGCTGATTTTTTACTGCGATAAATCCGCTGTGGCCGACCCACCTTGCCATAAATAATTTCTGCCTGTAGGGCCTGATTAGTGGCACAGAACTCCAGATAACGGCGTGCCGTAGTACGGCTTAATCCCAGAACCTGGGCGACAGTTTCTGCGGTGTACTCCGCCGTGTTATCACTGAATAGGGTTTGGATTTTGTCCAATGTCATCTGGTCTATGCCTAATGGTAGCGTCACTTTCTGTTCACCACGGGCATAGGTATTATACATTTCATCGATCTGGCGCTGATTAACCTTGGTACCATCTTGTAATACCTGATGGCGGTGGCTGTAACGGGCTAATGACTGCTCCAACCGCTCATAGGCTACCGGTTTAATCAGGTAATCAAAAACCCCATAACGGATTGCTTCAGATACCGTCTCACTATCGCTGGCAGCAGTGACGAAAATAATGCCACCAGAGAAACCCTGTAAGGTCATCTCACGCAGTAATTCCAGGCCACTACCATCGGGCAGATAGTTATCCAGCAAAATCAAATCAGGCTTGAAACGCGTCACCATGCTGCGGGCTTGTTGCAAGTTACCCGCGAGCCAAACTTCGTGGCAATAGCTGCTTTGTTTGATAAATTCTGCATGCATCTCTGCCAGCGGTGTTTCGTCTTCTACCACTAAAATATTAAGCCATTCCATGGGATCTCCTCATCTTTGAGATCAACGCGTCTTCGGAATAAAGACCGTAAATAAGGTGCCGCGCGGCGGATTTTCTTCTATCGTAATGGTGCCGCCACTTTGCTGAACATAGGTGGCTACCAGGTACAGGCCGATCCCGTGTTCGTCTGAATTTTTAGAGCTGATACCGCGTTCGAATAAGCTATCTTGCAGTTGTGGATCGATACCGCAACCGTGGTCGGCAACCTCCAAAATCAAGTTATCCCCTTCATCAGAGAGGTAAATCTCAACCTGTTTATCGCATTCCGGGTTCTTCAAGCTAGCCTCAAAAGCGTTATCCAGTAAATTCCCCATGATGGCAGCCAATTCGTTCTCCCCGATGGTGGGCGGCAGTATGCCCAACTGGCAACCGGGAATAAAGTTCAAGCTCAGCCCTAACTCCTTGGCCCGGTGGTATTTACCGAAGAGTAAAGCGGCAATTTGCCGGTTACTGAACGCGGTACGTAACATATCAATCAGAGCCTGATGGGATGAAGACTCGGTTTTTACCATCTCAAGCGCCCGATCAAACTCTTTCATCTGCAATAACCCACTGATGGTTGACATCCAGTTCAAGTGTTCATGGCGTACCGTGCGCAGATTCTCGACATATTGCTTAATCTGGCTCAGTTGGACGCTAAGAGTATGAATATCATCCTGGCTACGAAAGCTCACCACCCAGCCTTGAAACACCCCCTCTTCAGACCAAATACCCGCCCGATTGGCGATAGTATTCAAGCCATTAAAGGTACATAGCTCATCCTGACGGTTATCGCCGGTTTGATCGAGGAAGAAATGGTCAGGTGAGACCACTTCACTGACGTTGCAACCTATTAACTGTTGTGGTGTGGCGGAGATGTGCAGCATTTTACGCGCATTTTGATTGATTGCAGTGATCCTTCCCTCAGGATCAACCGCCAGCAGCCCTTCAAATACGGCACCAAACAAGGCTTCTTGTTGGCGCAATACCCGCGCTATCTCTTTCGGCTCCATTCCCATCATTTGTCGGCGGATGTGGTGTGCAAACAGCCATGACAGCAATAGCAATACAATCAGCACCATGATAAACGAGTGAGTGAGTGGCAGCAGATAAATGAGTCGCCAGTGGTCAATCTTGCTGATGAGGTAGCCCAGAGAAACGACCCCGATGATTTGTCCTTGTTCGTCGCGGATCGGGGTTTTGGCCCGCATCGCTTCCCCCATCGAGCCTTTACCGAAAATGATATAACTTTCACCTCGTTCCAGCGCACCGGGTTTCGTCCATTGCATCGGATAACCAATCATTTGCGGATTAGGGTGATACAGACGAATCGACTGAGTATCGCCAATCACCAGATAATCAAGATCTGAGGTATCACCTAACCGCCCCACAATTTGTGCTAACTGAGCTTTATCGCGGCGTTTTACTGCATCCACCACCGAATCCATCGCGGCGATAATCTTGGCCTGATTCATCGCGGTTTTACTGACCTGATCCAGTAAATATTGTTCAAAACTGTGGCTCAGAAAACGATCAAGTGTACCAACCAAAATGATCGAGACGGTTAATAGCAGCAAAAATATACGCAGCGGGAAGGCAATATTCTTCAAGCGACTCCATTTCAGGCCGTGCCATTTTAATTTGCGTAATGGGGAAGAACCTGAAGAGGAACTGGGCATGCTACTCACCTTAATTAACATATGGACCATTAGCACAGGCATTAACATAAGTGAATTTAAGCAATAATTAAATAGCTAAGAGAAATAAAAAATAATATTAATAATTAAAGAAATTAAAACCATTAAATAACTTATATTTACTCTCTTATATGTGAAATAGGTCAATTAACCACGCTATTTTTATGTTTAGCATGTGGTCGTAAATTAATTGGAATTAAAAATCAGTTTTTAAATGGTTATTTTATATTGTTGTTTTTATGTGAATTTTTAATTTAAATCGCACGCTTTGACTTGCCTGATTATCGGGAGTTTAACTTGTGTTTTATTTGTTATATAAACGTTATGCTAGAGAGTGAATTATGGATACGGTATTTAGTCAAATTAATCGTTCAGAGCATCAGCAAATTGCAGAAATAACACGTTTCTTGCGTGCAAACGATCTGAATATAGATACCACTGTTGACGTATTTATTACCGTAAGCCGTAATGAACAACTCGTGGCCTGTGGCGGGATTGCCGGCAATATTATCAAATGCGTGGCAATCAGTGAGCAGGTTAGGGGGGAAGGATTGGCGCTGACCCTGGCAACCGAACTGGTCAATTTGGCCTATGAACGTCACCACAGCCATCTGTTTATTTATACCAAGACCAAGAATGAAGACTTATTTAAAACCTGTGGCTTTTATCCGATAGCCAGTGTCCCCGGTATTGTGGTGTTGATGGAAAATAGCGCCTGCCGCTTGCAGCGTTATGCCAAACAACTAAGCCAGTTACGCCAACCGGGACAAAAAATTGGCAGCATTGTAATGAATGCCAATCCGTTTACCCGTGGGCATCAATATTTAGTCCGCCAGGCCGCGGCACAGTGTGATTGGTTGCACCTGTTTTTGGTGAAAGAAGATAACTCGCGTTTCCCTTATGAAGATCGCCTGCAATTAGTGCTCAGTGGCACCGAGGATATTGCCAATCTTACCGTGCATCCTGGCTCGGAATATATGATCTCTCGTGCCACTTTCCCGTGTTATTTCATTAAAGATCAAGGTGTGGCCGATGACTGTTATACCGAAATCGATCTGAAGATATTCCGTCAATATTTGGCCCCGGCATTGGGTGTCACTCACCGCTTTGTTGGTACCGAACCGTTTTGTACCGTGACCGCCAAATATAACCATGACATGAGCTACTGGCTGGAAACCCCGTTATTAGTCTATCCCCCCATCTCACTGGTAGAAATTGAGCGCCTTAAATATCACAACACCGCTATTTCTGCCTCTTGGGTACGCAAATTACTGGCTCAGGGGGATGGCGAAACCATTCGTAAATTGGTCCCCCCCGCCACCTGCCACTATCTACAACGCCTGCTGGCGCAGCGGGCAAAAAAGGTAGCTTCAGCAAAGGATCCAGCCCTGTTTTAGTCGAATAAAGCAGGGCACAAAGATAGGTGCAGATACGTAGATCAGCAATCTCGAATTTGAAGACAAGTTAATCAGGTGAAAAATGAAAATTATCAGAGAGGCCGTCGCCGGAACACTGGAGTCGAGCGACGTGATGGTGCGCATTGCGCCATTAAATCCACCCGAAATAGATCTGCAAATACATAGCAGTGTGGATAAGCAGTTTGGTGAAGCTATTCGTTACAGTGTTTTGGCACTGTTGGAACAGTATCGGCTAAGCGGAGTGCAACTGATTATTGACGATAAAGGCGCACTGGATTGCGTGTTGCAGGCTCGGTTGGAAACCGCGCTACTCAGGGCAAGTGACGAAAAAATTCTGCCATGGAGAGTATCGTGATGAAACCTGAAATGAAAAACAGAATGCGTCGCAGCATGTTATTTGTTCCTGGCGCTAATGCTGCAATGGTAAGCAATGCCTTTATTTATCAGGCTGATGCATTGATGTTCGATCTGGAAGACTCGGTTATTCTGCGCGAAAAAGATGCCGCCCGACGTTTGGTCTATCACGCCTTGCAACACCCGCTTTATCAAGATGTGGAAACCATTGTGCGAGTCAATGCGTTGGACTCAGCCTACGGACTGGCCGATTTGGAAGCGGTGGTCCGAGGGGGGGCCGATATTGTACGTCTGCCCAAAACTGACTGTGCGCAAGATGTGACCGATATGGCGCGCGAGATCAGCCGTATCGAGTCGGAATGCGGCCGTGACGTTGGCAGTACAGGTCTGCTGGCCGCGATTGAGTCAGCACAAGGGATTACTCAGGCACTGGCTATTGCACAGGCATCTCCGCGCCTGATGGGGATTGCATTAGGTGCAGAGGACTATGTGCGTAACTTGCGTACCGAGCGCTCACCAGAAGGTATTGAGCTGCTGTTTGCGCGCTGTTCAATTTTGCAGGCGGCCCGCGCTGTTGGAATTCAGGCTTTCGATACCGTCTATTCCGATGCCAACAACGAAGCCGGTTTTTTGCAGGAAGCCGCATTGATCAAACAACTGGGCTTTGATGGCAAATCGCTGATTAACCCACGGCAAATCGAACTGCTACATAACCTCTACGCCCCGACCGAGAAGGAAGTCCACCACGCACAACGCGTGGTCGATGCGGCGGCGGCGGCTGAAGCCGAAGGACGTGGGGTGGTCTCCCTGAATGGCAAGATGGTAGATAGCCCGGTGATTGAACGGGCACGGTTGGTTTTGCAACGTGCGGTCAGTGGCCTGCGTGAGGAATAAAAGATGAATAGGCAACAACGAGTAGAAAGCTTAAGTCGCACTCAGGATAACGGCCCGGCGTACCACCTGTATCAAAACACCTCGAAAGCGAATTTACAGGCGCAGAAACCCCGTGATATCAAAATATGTGACTCACTGGAGACAGTTATCCGCCGTTGCGGGTTGCAAGATGGCATGACTATCTCCTTTCACCATGCTTTTCGTGCTGGTGATTTAACCCTGAATCTGGTGATGGATACCATTGCCGCCATGGGATTCAAAAATCTGCGTCTGGCCTCCAGCTCGCTGAGCGACTGCCATTCACCGCTGGTGGATCATATCCGCAATGGGGTGGTCAGTGAGATCTATACCTCTGGTCTGCGCGGGCCGTTGGCAGAGGAGATCTCTCGTGGGTTACTGGCTAAACCCGTACAGATTCACTCCCACGGTGGCCGGGTTAATCTGATTGAATCCGGCGAACTGACTATCGATATTGCCTTTATCGGCGTACCGGCCTGTGATGAATTTGGTAACGCCAATGGCTTTAGCGGTAATGCCTGTTGTGGCTCGTTGGGCTATGCCAGAGTCGATGCAGAATATGCACACTGTGTGGTATTGCTGACAGAAGCGGTGGTGACCTATCCCCATCATCCAGCCAGTATTACCCAAGATCAAGTTGACCTGATTGTACAGGTTGAAAAGGTCGGTGATGCCGACAAGATCGGTGCTGATACCACCCGAATGACCTCGAATCCTCGTGAGTTACTGATCGCCCGCCGAGCTGCCGAGGTGATTGCCGGTTCTGGCTATTTTATCGATGGATTTTCTTTGCAGACCGGGACCGGCGGGGCATCGCTGGCAGTGACGCGCTTCCTTGAGGATAAAATGCTGCGGCGCAACATTACTGCCGCTTTTGCCCTCGGTGGCATTACTTCAACAATGGTAGAACTGCACGAAAAAGGGCTGATTACCAAGTTGTTGGATGTGCAAAGCTTTGACCGGCAGGCTGCCTCCTCACTGGCCCGTAATCCACGTCACATCGAAATCAGTGCCAATCAATACGCCAATTTTAGTTCGAAAGGTGCGTCAGTCGACCGACTGGATGTGGTGGTGCTCAGTGCTCTGGAGATTGATACCCGTTTTAACGTCAATGTACTGACCGGCTCGGATGGCGTGTTACGCGGTGCCTCTGGCGGCCATTGCGATACGGCGGTCGCCGCCCGACTCTCTATCATCGTCGCTCCCTTGGTTCGTGGCCGGATCCCGACGCTGGTCAATGACGTCACCACCTGTGTGACGCCCGGCTCCAGCGTCGATATTTTAGTGACCGATCATGGTATTGCGGTTAATCCAGCCCGGCCCGAATTGGCAGAACGCTTACAGCAAGCCGGTTTAGCCGTAGTCACCATCGAATGGCTGCATCAGCGCGCGTTACTGCTGACTGGCGTGCCACAACCTATTGCATTTACTGATCGCGTCGTAGCGGTGGTGCGCTATCGCGACGGCTCAGTAATTGACGTTGTGCATCAAATACAGGAGTAGGCGATGAACACACTCTCTCCTGCGTTAGCGGCCAACCGGCCCATCAGCTTACCGGAGTTACTTACCAGCCGTGAGTCCCGTCAGAGCAGACAACAGGCGTGGCTGGCTCGCCATCAGGTGACGTTGATTTCACTGACGTTGGTGGCACCCGGTGCGGTGAAAGATAACCCATTGACGCGCAAATTATTTGCATTGGCATGGCAGGCGATCACCTCGCTAAGTCAACAGCAGTGTTGGCCAGTGTTGCAACAAGAGATTTTTCCACTGCCGACCGGCTGTGAAGGTTTGATTGCGGTGGATTTACCTGCGGAACAGGTGAAGGACGCCGCGTTGTTACTTGAGCTAAAGCACCCGCAGGGCCGGTTATGGGATATCGATGTGCTTGATGCATCGGGGCAAATCTTATCGCGCCGTGATGTGGGGTTAGCGCCGCGCCGCTGTCTGCTTTGTCACCGTCCAGCCAATGTCTGTGCCCGCGCGCAAACTCACAGTATTGACCAACTATTGGTTCAGATGGAGTTGATGCTCAATGCCACAACTGCAACGCACTGACAACAGGGCGGCTCAATCACCTGTCGCCTCCTCTGACTTTGCCAAAAAATATGGCGCACTGGCGTATCGCGCCATGCTGGCAGAGGTGAATCTGACACCGAAACCGGGCCTGGTGGATCGCTTCAATTGTGGTGCACATAAGGATATGGCGCTGATCGATTTTTATCACAGTGCCGATGCTATTGCGCCGTGGCTCCCGCGCTTTATAGAACAGGGCATCAACCACGCTCAGCTTGGTGGGCAGGCAGCACTGAACAGCCTGCGACCGCTGGGACTGGCGTGTGAAAATAGTATGTTCCACGCCACTGGGGGGGTGAATACCCATAAAGGTAGCGTTTTTTCGCTGGGATTAATTTGCTGTGCGTTGGGGCGGCTGAAAGCGCGAGGTGAATGGATTAGCGCTGATGCTATTTGCCAGGAGGCGGCACGTCTGTGCTCTGGGCTGACAGAGCGTGAGTTGTGTCAATCCAATCCACAACAAACGGCGGGCCAACGGCTGTTCAATCACTATGGCCTGACCGGCGCACGCGGCGAGGCCGAATCTGGCTTCGCTACCGTGTTGAATTATGCCTTGCCGGCTTACCAACGCTTATTAGTTAACGGGGCGGAATCCGACCATGCCTTATTGCACACTTTGCTGATTTTGATGTCCGTCAACCGCGATACCAATGTGGTATCCCGTGGCGGTATGGCCGGGCTGCAATGGCTGCAACAGCAGGCGACAGAGATTCTGGCCTCACTCGCATCGGCAGGGATGGGTTCTCCTCTCAGCCTGAGGCGGGTGCGAATGTTTGATACCCAATGTATCGCCCGCAACCTTAGTCCCGGCGGCAGTGCTGACCTGCTGATCCTAACCTGGTTTCTGGCGCAGTTCCCTCATCATCTCCCTCACAAAAATAATAGCGTTGTTATTGAACCAGTAACAGCTATAGGAGTATCTCTATGTTGAAGTCGCAAGAGAAATTATGGAAAGCGCTCGCGCCTTTTGTGGTGCTGGCTGTTCTGCTGTTGATTCCCACCCCGGAAGGAATGCCACCTCAAGCCTGGCGCTATTTTGCGATTTTTGTCGCCATGATTGTTGGGATGATTTTAGAACCGATTCCAGCCACCGCGATAAGCTTTATCGCCGTGACGATATGTGTACTGAGTTCAGATTGGGTGCTATTTAGTGCGGCTGAAGTGGCTGATGCCAGCTTTAACGGCGGTAAAGAGTCTTTAAAATGGGGGCTGGCCGGGTTCTCCAGTACCACCGTCTGGCTGGTGTTTGGGGCATTTATCTTTGCGCTGGGTTATGAAGCCACCGGACTTGGCCGCCGTATCGCCCTGTTCATGGTGAAATTCATGGGCAAACGTACCCTGACGTTGGGTTATGCCATTGTTATTATAGATATTCTGTTGGCACCCTTTACACCATCAAATACTGCCCGTACCGGGGGAACAGTGTTCCCGGTAGTAAAAAATCTGCCACCCCTGTTTGATTCATTCCCCAATGATCCGTCGTCACGGCGTATCGGGGGGTACCTAATGTGGATGATGGTGATCGGGACCAGTATCAGCTCCTCCATGTTTGTCACTGGCGCGGCACCTAACGTGCTGGGTATCGAGTTTGTCAATAAAATTGCCGGTGTCCATATTGGCTGGATGCAGTGGTTTTTGGCGTTCCTGCCCGTTGGGTTAATTTTACTGATAGTGGCACCCTGGCTCTCTTATGTGTTGTATAAACCCGGCGTGACCAAAAGCGATGAGGTAGCGGCTTGGGCGCAAACAGCACTGACTGAGATGGGGGCGTTAACGCGCAAGGAAGCAATCCTAATTGGTTTGGTGCTGCTGAGCCTGTGCTTATGGGTGTTTGGCGGTAAATTCATTGATGCGACGGCGGTAGGGTTGCTGGCAGTATCCCTGATGTTGGCACTGCATGTGGTGTCGTGGAAAGACATTACTAAATACTCAAGTGCCTGGAACACGCTGGTCAATCTGGCCACACTAGTGGTGATGGCCAATGGCTTAACGCGGTCGGGCTTCATTGATTGGTTCGCCAATACCATGAGTACCCATTTGGATGGTTTCTCGCCGAATATGACGGTGGTCGCGCTAGTATTGGTGTTCTATTTCTCTCATTATCTGTTTGCCAGCTTGTCTGCCCACACGGCAACCATGCTGCCGGTTATTTTGGCGGTCGGTAAAGGTTTAAGTGGTGTGCCGATGGAACATTTATCTATGCTGCTGGTGTTATCCATTGGGATCATGGGTGTCCTGACGCCGTATGCGACTGGCCCTGGTGTGATTATCTATGGCTGTGGTTATGTGAAATCGAAAGATTATTGGCGGCTGGGTGGCATCATGGGGGTGTTCTACATCTCAATGTTGCTGCTGGTGGGCTGGCCAATCATGAGCCTGTGGTATTGATGACAAAGTAACCGTGAGAAGGGCCGGTCAGCGGCCCGACTCATGATTATCGGTTTATCAGCCGGTGTACACGCCAAATACCCTTGGCAGCCACAGTGATATTTCAGGAATATAAGTGACCAACATCAGCACCAGGAACAGTGCGCCGTAGAACGGCAACATCGCTTTCACCACTTGTTCAATCTTCTGTTTACTCACCGCACTGGCGACAAACAGCACCGACCCCACCGGGGGAGTGATCAGACCAATTCCCAAATTGATCAACATAATCATACCGAAATGGACCGGATCAATACCTAATGAATTGGTCACTGGCATCAGTACCGGTGTTAGGATCAAAATCAGCGGTGCCATATCCATCAAGGTGCCAATCAGCAGCAGCATGATATTGATACACATCAGAATCACGTATTTGTTATCAGAAACCGAGGTAAAGAATTCAGTGATACGTTCTGGCAACTGCATGTAGGTCATGATAGCGCCGAAACTGGCGGCAAAACCTATTAAAATCATCACGATAGTGACAGTTTTTACTGTGCGATACATCAGTTTAGGCAATTCGGACCATTTATAGTCGCGATAGATAAACATAGTGACGAAGAATGACCACAAACAGGCAATCGCGGCAGATTCTGTGGCGGTAAATACCCCGGAAAGAATTCCTCCCATGATGATGACCACCGTCATCAACCCCCATAATGTATCGACAAAGATTTTGAGCGCCTGACGGAACGGCACTCGTTCACCTTTAGGGTAACCTCGCTTATAGGCAAAGCCGACACACATTAGCATCAGGGTAAAACTGAGCAGCAAGCCCGGTAAAATCCCGGCAATAAACAGTGCCGCGATGGATACGGTGCCGCCGGTTGCCAGTGAGTAAATCACCGAATTATGGCTGGGTGGGGTCAATATCGCCTGCACTGAACCACTGGCGGTGACTGCGGCGGCAAAATCACGCGGATAGCCTTTTTTATCCATTTCCGGGATCATTACCGAGCCAATGGAGGCGGTATCTGCCACTGATGATCCTGAAATGGCACCGAAAAATGTTGAAGCCACAATGTTAACTAGCGACAAACCACCACGGATGAAACCAACGAAAATATAGGCGAAACTCACCAGCCGCCGTGCGATGCCACCTTCGGCCATAATGGCCCCCGCCAGAATAAAGAACGGAATGGCCAGTAATGAGAATTTATTGACGCCACTGGTGATTTGAATCATCACCGCTTCCAACGGTAAATCAATCCAAAATGCACCGGCGATGGCACTTAAACCGACGGCATAAGCCACCGGGACACCAATAGCCAGCAAGATTGCCAGCGTAAAAACTAAAATAAATGCGTCCATAAGGCAAAGTTCCCCAAATTATGAATTGCCGATCATCACTACCGGGCGGTGGGTCTGCGGGCCAAAAAATAGCCGCTCGATGATAAACATCAGCGTAATCGCGGAGCCGATTGGCAGAGGAATATAGCTTTGTCCGGCTGTCAGTAATGGGAACTCAGCCACTGGTTGTGACCAAAGCTCGCTACACAGAATGTAGCTATAGACCAAAATAAACAGGCTTATCAGCACCATCAGCAAATCAACCAATAACAGGCATACTTTTTTACCGGTCTCAGAGAGCCGATCAGTGACCATACTGACGGCAATATGTGAACCAGAACGATAACTGGCGGCAGCACCAATAAAAGTAAATGTCACCATACATAATATGGCGACGGGTTCTGGCCAGGATAAGCCATCGTTTTGGACATAACGGGCAAATATCCCCATAGGGATAACCACAACCATAATGATTAAGGCAATACCAGCGACCCAGATTGACAGGCGATATAACGCATCCATCGTTGATAGATAATAGCGAGCCATAGCGGAGACCTCAGTGTACCCAGGGTCATTGGCTACAACCCCCATGACCTTGGGTAAATATCAGTAGTATTAAAATATTTAATACTGTCGGAAAGATGTTATTGCACGGCTGCAATCTGCTTGATCAGTTCTTGATGATCCTTACCGAATTCATCACGAACGGGTTGAGTGGCTTTATAATAATAGTCATGGTCCATTTCATGATATTGCACGCCACCGGCTTTCATTTTGTCATGGGATTGCTGCACATAGGCTTGCCATAATACGCGCTGCTCAGCCTGTGCTTCTTTGGCCAATTTCAGAATGGTTTGTTGATCTTCAGCAGATAATTTATCCCATTTTGTTTTGGAATAAAGGAACAGCTCAGGAATAATAAAATGGCCGCTCAGGGTATAGTTTTTGACAACCGGCAGATAATTGTGGGCGATAAAGGTCGGTTCGTTATTTTCGGTACCATCAATCACCCCGGTTTGCATCCCGCTGAATACCTCGCTTACACCCATACTGAGTGAGTTGGCACCCATGGCCTTAAGGGTAGCCAGTGCAATCGGGCTGCCCTGAACGCGGATTTTCATACCTTTGAGATCTTCTGGTTTAACCACCGGTTCTTTGGTAATCAGATTACGGGTACCCGCATCCATCCAGCCGAGAAATACCAATTTTGAGTTCTTATTGTTAGTGATTTTATCACCGATTTCTTGGCCGATTTGACCATCAATAACTTTATGTAAATGGTCTTCGTCGCGGAACATATAGGGCAGGGTAAAGACACTGATCTCCGGCAGAATAGAGGCAACAGGGGTCATAGAAACACGAATAATATCAATTGCTCCCATTTGAGCCTGTTCTATCATTTGCTTTTCATCACCTAAGACGCCACCTGGGAATGTTTTAATTTCCAGGCGACCATCCGTTGCGGTCTTTAGTTTGTCACCCATATTTTTAACAGCAACAACATTAGGATAATCTTTGGGATGAACATCGGCAGCTTTAATTTGTTGAGCAGAGGCCATTTGACTAAATAATATGGCAGAAATAGCCAGGCACAGTGTGGGCAAAGGCTTTGGGAATTTCATTCAGTGTTCTCCAGAAGTCGCTATACAAAAGATAAAATGGATTATTTTTAATAATGGGATAGGTATATACCCAATAGAATTCAAGCAGCAGGTGCGTATCTGTAACCTGTAACCTGACGGATATATCAATATATAAAAAAAGGTTATTCCTTTATCCCTCTGGTAATTAACCTAGCTGTTTACTTTTTCTTTTAAATTGACCATTGTCACAGAAAAAGAAACGTCAGGAACTGCGTTTCAATAATTGTGAAGTGACATTTCATAATGAATTAAGTCGTATTGGGTTATTTGTTGATGGGATTGGTGTTTTGGCTTTTGGTAGCAACTTGCTTTCACTGATGTGTTTTAGCCATCGGGATAGGTTCGGATATTGTGGTGCTGTGGGTTAACTACTATTATAAAGGCCTATGAATCCAGATGATTAGGATAACGCGTGACGTCGGTATTTATTCGTAACTTTACCTTTGCCGCACTGCCAGCCAGCGGTTTAAATGGCCAACCATTGTTTCACGGCCTGTTGGCAAAATGTGATTTTGATGTCAATGAATACCGGGATGAGCTGTTTGCTGCTTATGGCATTGCCTTTCCCGGCAGTTTACAAAAAGCAGTGGCAAAACGGCGTGCCGAATACCTGGCGGGCCGTTTTGTCGCCCGACAAGTGCTGAATATGCTTGAAGTACGCAATTATCCGTTAGCGAATGGGCTAGATCGCGCGCCACTATGGCCCGCCGGTTTGATTGGCAGCATCAGTCATAACAACCAACGTGCTCTGTGCACTGCGCAAATTATAACGCCGGCTACAGAGTATTCTGATCAAAGTGCCCATGTCCACGGTGTTGGGCTAGATATTGAAAGCCTGATTGCAGTTGAAAGGGCGAATGATCTATGGCCCGGAATCCTTAGTGAGCAGGAGTACCGCGATCTTCAGGAAGGCCCATTAGTATTCAACCATTTACTGACATTGGCTTTTTCAGCCAAAGAGAGTCTATTTAAAGCGGTGTATCCACAGCTAGGGCGTTATTTTGACTTCCTGGAGGCCCGTTTCCTGAGTTATTCCATGGCATCAGGGCGTTTTGAGTTGCAGCTATTACGCGATCTCAGCAGTGACTTCCCTGCAGGCCGCATTTTTACGGGATGTTTCACTGTTAATGACAGTGATATTCAAACATTTATTGCTTACTAAGTTGGGGCTAGTCACTTGTTGTAATAACTTTTTATTTTTTTAAGTTGGAAATTTCAATCGATATAGACTAAATATTTGACTATCAACCATATTTATTTGATAGGACATCATGAAATATATAGTGCTATTCGCTTTTATCTTATGTGTAGTCTATGTGCATTTTCGTGGCAAAGTTCGCTACAAGTTCTGGCGTCAGCTCTCAGATCATTCGACATTTGTTTCACCAATCAATGTGTTTATGTATCTGTTTTCACGGGTACCCACCACGCCCTATTTAAAGCAGGATCTCTTCCCTGAATTGACCGTGCTGCGTGAAAACTGGCAGCAAATCAGGGATGAAGGTAAGGCGCTGATGGAAATCCAGCAAATCAAAGCATCGGATAAATATAATGATGCGGGTTTTAATTCGTTTTTTAAAACTGGCTGGAAACGTTTTTATCTGAAATGGTATGAAGATAGCCATCCCTCGGCGATGACACTTTGCCCTTATACCACCTCGTTATTACGCGGATTACCTTCGGTAAAGGCAGCGATGTTTGCTGAATTACCGCACGGTAGCCGCCTGCCTCGGCATCGTGATCCTTATGCCGGTTCTTTACGTTATCACCTTGGTTTAATCACCCCGAATGATGACCGCTGTTTTATTGATGTTGATGGCACCACTTACAGTTGGCGTGACGGTGAAGGCATTTTATTTGATGAAACTTATATTCATTATGCCGAGAATCAGAGTGGGCAGAATAGGCTGATCCTGTTTTGTGATATTGAGCGGCCAATGCGTTACCGCTGGGCGCAATGGATTAACCACTGGTTGGGGCGCAATTTAATGAGTGCAGCCACAGCCCCCAACGAAGAGGGGGATCGTACCGGTGGTGTCAATCGTATGTTTAAATACATCTATGCAGTGCGCAAGGTGGGGAAACGGTTGAAAGCCTGGAATCGTAGGATCTATTATTTGATTAAATGGATATTATTCGGTGGTATTGCCGTATTGATTTTTTATGCACTGTAAAAGAAAACAGCTCACAGAACAGACTATCAAATAGCGAAAGCCCCGCCCAACCTTAGCTATACGGGGCTTTCTCATCAATTATCTTGATCACTTTTCTTTTTTGACGCCCGCAACCCCGCCACAAATCCAGACTCAGACCAACATCACACCCAAAATTGATACTTAGAGTCGTCAAAAACCAATGAAATATTTTATTCTATTGATGGCTTATTTTGAAATAATATAGTTATCTAAGTCACAAAATTGTAAATTTTTTTGTAATTATAGCGTGAATAATGCATCAGTGCCGTCATCTATTCTAAGTATAATATTACTTATATATCAGTGAGATAATTGTGTGTTTGATGATGAGATACCTGTATTACCTGAAATTCCCCTCACCAAAAATGAAATTATAATGCCATGTTGTGATCGATATGGAATTTTAATTTCAATCAAAATGATATGTTGTGTCACAGTGAGTTAACATACTTATCAGTGATAACGCCAGTTGAGGATCGCCAGAAACCGCTAGCGAGCATTCATTGATAGTCTATTTTTGTCTCGTCAGGAGGATATAGATGAAAGAAGTCAGTGTTGGATTGATTGGTGGTGATTATTGCAGTCAAGCCGTCGGTTGGTTTCAGGCCGCAACCTTTGTTTGTGCTGTCAGCAGAATGAGGGGCTGGGACGTCGGTTGAGGCGGGGTAGCAAAATATAACGTATTACCAGTACCACCATGGTAATCGGTACATTTTAAAAATTGGGAGCGCAAAAGGATCATGCAAAATAAAAACCGTAGCAAGAATCATATAATATCGCACTCTGGAATAAAGCTTATTTGTCTTCAATAACTGCATTTATCTTATTAATAAATCAGAGTGTCAAAAAGTTCTTCATCACCTCCATGTTTTAAGGTGGAGAAGGAGTTACTTTTGTTTTTTGAAACCCTTTTTGACATTAAATGGATAATCAAATAAAAAGGTAATGATATGTCGTTAATGATGAATCTCAATGCACAACAGAGAAAACGATTACATCAAATAACATTAGTCGCTACATTTGGTGGCTTGCTCTTTGGTTATGATACCGGTGTTATTAATGGTGCATTTTCTTCATTGAAAGAAAATATGGCCCTGACGCCGACGACAGTGGGCCTGGTAATGAGTGTACTATTGGTCGGTGCCGCCATTGGTAGTGTTTTTGGCGGAAAATTGGCTGACTTTTTTGGTCGAAGAAAATACCTGCTCTATCTCTCCTTCGTTTTTTTCTTTGGTGCGTTATTGTGTGCATTATCACCTAATATCACCACTCTTTTAATTGCCAGATTTTTGCTTGGTTACGCGGTAGGCGGGGCATCGGTTACTGCACCTACATTTATATCCGAGGTTGCACCGACAGAAATGCGGGGCAAACTTACCGGGTTGAATGAAGTTGCCATTGTTATTGGACAATTAGCAGCATTTGCAGTAAATGCGGTAATTGGTATTGCCTGGGGCCATCTACCTGAGGTCTGGCGTTATATGCTATTGGTTCAAACTATCCCTGCTATTTGCTTGTTAGTGGGAATGTGGCGTTCGCCAGAAAGCCCCCGTTGGTTGATCAGTAAAAATAGGCGGGAAGAGGCATTAGTAATTTTAAAACAAATTCGCCCTGAGCCACGGGCTATTAAAGAGTTTAATGATATCGTAACGTTGATTGATATCGAAAAAGAAAAGAAATTGTATGCTAAAAATGATTTGGCTATTATTTTTCAAACACCGTGGATCTTAAAATTAATTTTGGTAGGTATTGCCTGGGCAGCTTTACAGCAAACTACCGGTGTTAACGTCATTATGTATTATGGTACGGAAATATTAAAAACTGCCGGATTCTCGGAAAGAATGTCGCTAATCTGTAACGTGTTAAATGGCGTTTTTTCTGTCGGGGGGATGGTTATTGGGGTTATGTTCCTGGTTGATCGTTTTAAACGGAAAACACTGATTGTGTATGGTTTTGCCCTGATGGCAACGCTGCACTTGATTATTGCTGGTGCGGATTATTATCTGGTTGGTGAAATAAAGGCCACTGTTATTTGGTTGCTGGGTGCACTGTTTGTCGGGGTCATGCAGGGTACGATGGGCTTTCTGACTTGGGTCGTATTAGCAGAACTGTTCCCATTAAAGATTCGTGGCCTATCTATGGGGATCTCAGTATTTTTCATGTGGATCATGAATGCCATTGTGAGTTACTTGTTCCCCGTGCTTCAGGCGAAACTTGGCTTGGGTCCGGTCTTCTTGATTTTTGCTCTTATCAACTATCTGGCGATTATCTTTGTGATTACCGCCTTACCAGAAACATCCAATAAATCATTAGAACAACTTGAAGAAGAACTGTCTGCCGGTAATTAATAACATAATTTTTATATGAGATAAAAAAGATCATATCGCAAAGGGGACAGATAATGATAGATAATATTACCGTTGATAACCTACACTTAGGATGTCATGCAAAAAATAAAGCTGAAGTTTTAGCAATGATAGGAAAAGAGTTTAAATTAAAAGGTTATATTAACCAAGACTGTATCTCTTTTCTTAATGAAAGAGAACAACAAGTCTCTACATTCTTAGGGAATGGTATTACCTTACCTCATCTGCCTAAATCAGCCACAAATATCATTGTTAAAACCGGTGTTGAGATTTTTCAATTCCCTGATGGTGTCATCTGGGATAGAAGTAATGTTATGTTTATTGCCATTGGGGTTATTGCTAAAGAAAAGGAGCATATTGATGTGTTAAAAGATGTAGCCTCGATTTTTAGTGATGAAATTATTGCCAATGCGCTCTCATTAATCTCAAATAAACAGGATTTTCTCCGTATCCTTAATCGTAAATAGGGGGAGGGTCGTGTAAGCCTGGAGTTGTAGGGCTTATTAGCAGATTAAATAGTAAAAAGCTCACTTGAGGTTGCTTAAGTGGGCTTTTTTAATTTGGTAGTTGTAAAACCATCTCAATGTGCTGGCTGACGCTTAACAGTAGTGATTTTTATTAACCATTTCGGCATAAAGTTATTAAGGCGATTTGATGCCATTCGCGCATGTTCTCATCCTGAAAGAGAACCTAGGTACTCAGAAAAAGAGTAGGTTACTATCGCGTATGCCTCTATATGACGTTAATAGATAACGATAGATATTTATGTTGTTTGCATAGCATGAACTTTTGGCAGTATAAAATAATAATATTATCGCAAGTCACTTATGCATAATAATATTTTCATTCATTAACAGTACAAGGAGGTAGTGTGAGAATTATTCCTATTCCTGACTATAAAACTCTACTTATATAGTGAATTATATTCATCCAGTAAACTAATCGCACAGTGGATGTGAGGGTTATTTTTACGTCAAAATTAAAATCTGATATTTAAATATATTATTATAAATAACAAAACGGAATAACCTAATATTTACATTAAGACGTTGGTGTCGAATAAATATACTTTATTCCTAATGGTGATTAAGGAAAAAGTACGGGGTGATTATAGCTAAAGGCTGTTTTTATTTATTATTACTTTACGATTATTATTAATCAAGGACAGTGTCATGTTGAAACCTATCGCGTTTTTTTTGGGATTAACAAGTTTATCCCTACTCACTTTTCATGCTCAGGCAGATGAACCATTACCCGATGAAGTTCGCGTGGCCTACGGTGGTAGCTCACAGGTTCTGGTTCTGGCGAAAGTCGATGGTTCGTTGGAAAAAGCACTCAATACCAAGGTGAAATGGGTGCAATTTGCCACCGGTGCTGATGCATTAGGTTATTTTGCCAGCGATGCGATTGATATTGCCAATATAGGTTCAAGCCCTGCGGTTGCGGGTTTGGTGCGAAAACTTCCAATAGAAATATTTGGTATATCAGGTGTGATAGCTACGTCTGAACGCCTTATTGCTAAAGATACGATTACCTCTTTGAAGGATATTGAAGGTAAACGTGTCGCTTATCCGCCTAATTCAACCGCTCAATATGCATTAGATGCCGCGATAGTGGTCAATCATATTGACCGTAATAAGGTGACATTAATTCCATTGCGACCCGCAGAAATGGTTGCTGCGTGGAAACGGGGAGATATTGACGCGGGCTATGTTTGGGCTCCTTTTGCGCAAGAGCTCGAAGTCTCTGGCGGGCATCCCGTATTCGAGACCAAACAGCTTCAGCAGGACGGTTACCTCATTTATAACAATTATGTGGTCAGAACTGCGTTTGCTAAAGCGCATCCCGAGTTATTGAGCCAATTCTTGCAAGTACATCAACAAAAAGTTGATGAATTTAAGCGTGATCCAATAAAAGCGGCGGCTATCGTGGCGAAAGATGTTGGCGCCCCGGTGACTACGGCAACCAATACCTTATCTGGTTTGGAATATCCAACACTTAAACAGCAGGAAACAGCGCAGTGGTTAGGCAACGGTTCCGATACTGATAACAGTGGTATTGGGCAGGCCGTGCATAAAACTGCTGGGTTCTTGGAAAGCATTGGTGAAGTGCGTAAACGTGACATTCCCAGCTCGTTTGAAAAGGGAATTAATGTCAGTTATTTAAAGGATGCGATCGCCGCACAAGTACAGCAATAGGGTATTTATGAATCGAGTGCAGCAGGTTGGGTTAAGCGTTGGGGCGGTTATTTCATTCTTCTTATTGTGGCAGGTGGTGGGGGCTGAGCAGTGGATCGATCCATTGCTGTTACCGCCATTATCGGATATTGCCCTCACCGCCGGCGAGTTGCTACAAGAGGGATACCGGCAAGTGCCATTGTGGCAACACATTGCTGTCAGTGTTGCCCGGGCATTGAGTGCATTCGCCGTCGCTATCTTGGTTGGCGTGCCATTGGGATTGGTTATGGGCCTGTCGCAACCTATTGCAGCGCTGCTTAATCCATTTGTGCAGTTCTTACGGTCATTACCCAAGATAGCATTGATCCCCTTAGCGGTTGTCTGGCTGGGTATCGGTGAGTCATCCAAGTTTTTCCTGATTTTTATTGCCACATTTCTCAGTGTGGTGGTCGGGGCTTGCGCTGCGGTTGAACGTATTGGGCGAGCCCGAATTCGTGTCGCCCAAACATTAGGTGCTAGCCGTCGTCAGATTTTTTTTCGTGTAGTACTACCTGAAACGCTACCTGAATTGTTTACCAGTGTGCGTTTATCCATTGGTGTTGGTTGGACGTCGCTCATTGCTGCTGAAATGGTTGCTGCGACATCAGGGCTAGGCTGGATGGTTATCAATGCCAGCTCGTATTTACGTACTGACATTGTGATGCTGGGAATACTGTTACTGGGTGGTATTGGTTATCTGCTTGATCTGCTGATTGTAGGTTTACAGCGATTAATGGTGCCATGGGCAGGGAGAGAGTAATGCGAAAGGAACAATCGGCATCTATTACGGTTAATCGGGTCAATTTGGGTTTTGCCACTAAGCAGGGGCGACAGCAGGTGCTGGAAGATATCTCTTTGAGCATCGAGCCGGGTGAATTTGTGGTCCTGCTCGGGCCGTCGGGCTGTGGTAAGTCAACCATTCTTAATTTGATAGCCGGCTTTGAGCACCCCGACAGTGGCAATATTCAATGCCAGGGAAATGTGGTGTCAGCACCTGGACCGGATCGAGGGATGGTATTTCAGCAGGCAAATCTATTCCCATGGTTAACGGTGCGCGATAACGTCTCTTTCGGCCCACGGATGCAGGGGGCGACGCCTGCGGAAATCCTACCGGAAACACAGGCATTTCTGAAACTGGTGGGTTTGCAAGGGTTTGAAGATCACTATCCATGGCAATTATCCGGTGGTATGAAACAACGGGTCGCGATGGCCAGAGCCTGGTTACCCAACCCCGACATATTGCTGATGGATGAACCTTTTGGTGCGTTGGACGCGCAAACCCGTCTCATGATGCAGGAATTGTTGTTATCAGCCTGGCAGCAAACGGGCACCACGATTTTGTTTGTGACACATGATGTTGAGGAGGCTCTGTTTCTGGCCGACCGGATCCTTATCATGTCAGCACACCCCGGTTGTATCGTAGATGAAATAAGACTGCCTTTTGGCCGTCAGCGTGACATAGAAACGTTGGCTCAGGCTGAGGGTTATAGCGAAATTAAACAGCGGGTATTGCATCGAGTTCGTAGTGAAGCCCGCCGTCATTTCAATAACTAATATAATATTATTAAGGAATTACTATGCATCTCGCTCGGTTTCCTCGCCTTTCATTGGGCCATTTCCCTACGCCGTTAGAGGCGTTGCCCGCGTTATCACGTTATTTAGGTGGTCCTAATATTTATATTAAACGTGATGATTGCACGGGGCTGGCGACCGGTGGCAACAAGACGCGTAAATTAGAATTTCTGCTGGCGGATGCGCTGCAACAAGGGGCCGATGTGGTGATTACGCAAGGGGCTACCCAGTCAAATCATGTCCGTCAGACGATTGCTGCGGCGGCAAAACTGGGTTTGGAAGCGCAAATTTTGCTGGAGAAACGAGTCAGTGATTTCGGCGATGATTACCAGTTTTCGGGCAATATCTTGTTGGATAATTTATTAGGGGGAACGATAGCGGCTCACTTGCCAGCGGGGACGGATATGCAGCAGGCGATGGAGCATTTGGCAGAGACATTGCGGGCACAAGGGAAAAAGCCTTATATCATCCCGGGTGGTGGGTCTAATCCGATCGGTGCTTTAGGTTATGTTGCTTGCGCGCAAGAGTTACTTTATCAGTCTAGCCAGCAGCAGCTACGAATTGATCATATCGTACACGCAACAGGCAGTACGGGAACACAAGCCGGGTTGGTTACAGGGCTGGTTGCCAGTAATAGTGGTATTCCGGTACTGGGCATCAGTGTTCGCGCACCACAAGATAAACAGGAGCAAAATGTTTACTCTTTGGCACAACGGACTGGGGAACTGCTGGGGCTAAAGGGGGAATTCCCTCGGGAAAGCGTGATCGTTAATAGCGATTATGTCGGTGCGGGTTATGGTTTACCGACTGATGGCATGCTTGAAGCGCTAACGTTGGTGGCACAATTAGAAGGGATTCTGCTTGATCCCGTCTATTCAGGAAAAGGAATGGCGGGGTTGATCGATTTAGTGCGTCAGGGGTATTTTTCACCAGATGATAATGTTGTCTTTATCCATACCGGCGGTTCTGCCGGGCTGTTCGGTTACCGCCAGGTATTGGAGCAGGTAGGCAAGGATGACTAAACCTCTTTTATTTGGTGTGCTGGGTGGGATGGGACCCCTTGCAACACTGGATCTATTGCACAAAATTATTGAAGTAACGCCAGTTAGTCGGGATCAGGACCATTTACCGGTAGTGACATGGAATGTCCCGCAAATACCTGATCGACAAAAAGCATTGGCGGGATGTGGGGAATCACCATTGCCACAGTTGTTACATGCAATACAGCAACTGAATCAGTTAGATGTCAGTCATATTGCTATACCCTGTAATACGGCACATCATTGGTACCCACAACTGGCCAATGCTAGCCGGGCACCTATCCTGCATATTGTCGATATTGCCGTAGCCCACATAGCTAGTTTGCACCCCCGACCACAACGGGTCGGGGTGATCGCAACCGAGGCAACACTGCAAGCTCAGTGGTATCAGCAGCGATTGGCGGCATTAGGGATCAGCGTCATTTTACCGACCGAACAGGCATTAAAAACCTTGTTTGTCCCAGGATGTTATGCGGTAAAGCGTGGTGAGGTAGCTCTTGGGGGCCAACTCTTGCAACAGTTGGCTACAGAATTGGTAGGGCGTGGTGCCGAAAAGTTAGTGTTGGCTTGTACTGAAATTCCGCTCGCGTTTAACGCTATTGAATCGCCACTACTGGCTTTGAGTATTGACCCTGCATATGCCTTAGCTCAGCATTGTGTGACGTTATGGCAACATTCACAATCGGCTAATAGTTTTCACATACAATAACGCCCTTTTTAAATAGGGCGGTTTAAATGATTAATTTCGGCGCATTACGGGGATGTTGTGGTAAATAACTATTTTAAATTTTCTGGAACGGATTGCAAATTGGATAATTGCTGCCAACTGACATCATCAATAAATATGCCATGAGTCGAACGTTGTTGATGATTTCTTTGTTCCCATTCTCCAGATAATGTCAGATTATTATCAGAATGGGAACTGCGTACCCAGTCTAACAGGGCTGGTATTTCCTGCTGATAACGCTGTGCTCCGCCCAAACGCTCAGGGTCAATTAATATTGTCAGCATATTATTGATGATTCTCTGCTTCCCCGGCTGTAGCGCGCCGAAAAAAATGAGAAAACGATTCAGATAGTTTGATAATTCAAAAGCTAGATTGGTTTTCTCATTTTACATGATTTTTATATTAACCTGTGACGCTCTTCTGCTGGGATGTATTTGTAGATAGTTTTAGGTGATACATCGAGCACCAAAGCCACTTGATGCATGCTTGCGCCATTTGCAAACATTCGTCTAGCTCGCGCAACAACTTCAGTTGTCATTATCCTGCGCCGCCCTCCTACTCGGCCCTCAGCCCTAGCAACAGCAAGGCCAGCAAGCGTGCGCTCCACTATTAGCTCGCGTTCCATTTCTGCCAGTGCTGACATGACATGAAAGAAAAACCGGCCCATCGCAGTGCTGGTATCAATGCTATCGGTCAAACTGCGGAAGTGCACACCACGGTTTTTAAGCTCTTCAATCAAACCAATTAGGTGGCGAACGCTACGGCCCAGCCTGTCAAGCTTCCACACAACCAATGTATCCCCTTGCGACATGGTGCGCATTGCACGCTTCAAGCCTGGTCGATCAGATGATTTCCCACTTATCTTATCCTCAAAAATTTGTACGCAATTTGCACTAATTAATGCATGACGTTGTAACTCTGTGTTTTGGTCATTTGTTGATACCCTGATATAGCCTATAAGCACCTTATTTCCCTCATAAAATAAGTGGAGTTTGTCACAAATAAGCTATAGGAAAAATGAGTTGGTAAATATCCAAGTCTCTTAAACCTTGGTTTGGGCGACGCAGCAAAACAAGGGGTTGCGACTAACGCACAAATGGCAGCCGGTACCGCAACAAATTTGCTGCCAACTGTCGCAGCGGTCATGAGTCTATTTAACAAACGGACTTTCACAGCGAATGACTATATTCGAATCCCTGACGTTCCTGGCGGGCTAATTGTGCAATGGGGGCTGGTAACGTCAGGGGCCAGCGGTGATGCCCCATGGATTTACCCAACGCCGTTTCCAAATGCGCGCTTGGGTACGTGGGGGATATTTCACCGATTTGGCGTTGCGGGTACGGATTTTCCGACTATCTCGTTTAACAACATTTCAGACCCAACGCCGAAAACTCTGACCAACTTTCACTTACGCGCTAATGGCGTGGCGGGTGCCTTTTCAGCATTTGTATTCGCAATAGGAAACTAAAATGACAACTGCTTATTTTTCACCATCATTAAAATCATTTATTCCTGCTGCATGGAAAGAAGATGGAACTTACACAGAGGATTCGTGGCCCGTTGATGCAGTTTTGGCGACAGACGAGGAAGTCGCGATGTTCTGGAAACAGACGCCACCACCGAGGAAAATGCTAGGCGTCATAGATGAACGTCCTGCATGGGTAGACTTACCACCACTGACAGATGAGCAGCTTGCAGAGATAAAAGCGATCAATGTAACGCAAACTCAAGAAACTAAAATAAAGCTGATTAGCGGTGCAAGCGATAAGATAGAAACCCTAAAAGACCGTATCGATGCAGGACAAGACAAAGCTGCCGAGTTGAAACTGTGGAAGTTATATCGTATTGCGCTTGATGATATTGATGTGAACTCTGCGCCGGATATTGAGTGGCCTTTAGCGCCAGAGTAATAGTAATAACCGGGCTAATTAGCCCGGTTATATTGCATATCTAACGTTGAAGTTTTGATAGAAATATCAAGTATCTTTCGTCGTTTTCTTCAACTTCTCCGAGATGATGAAAATACTCTGATGATTGATGTTCAGGAAAAACGCTAGCAACTTCCGTTTCAGTATCATCTGTAAAATCAACGTAAACTTTTTGCTTTATTACTTTTGCCATGTTTAATCACCTAAAAAGAATAACCTGATATATAAATTACGGCTGGTGATGGCGCTGATAGCGTTGTGCCGTAGATATAATAAAGCGCTTGCTGCTCTGTTATGTCGATACTGTAGCTACCTACAATGTCCTGCCCGGCTGTGACTGGTAATCCAGCGCGAATTTCTTGGTTGCCACACATCGAAGCATCGCCCGAAATTTGATACGAAGCGAATCCTGGTGAAGTAGTGCCCCCGCCGACCTGCGCTGAGCCTTTTATTGCAATAGCGTTGCGTGGTACTGACGATGCTATTGCTAATCGCGTTGCTACACCTGATGTTGTTGTCGATAACGCAATTACGCGCTGGAAAGAGAGATTACGCCCAACAAGCTGACTAACTTTAAACTTGCTCGCGGCGATCGGATTGACGCTGACAAGTGCTGATGCTGTGTAACCGGCTGGCATCACCCCAGCGCACACTTCAGGCGCAACTGCTGATGTTGCGTTGACTGCAAGCAATGCGGATGTTTGAGTTGTCGGGTTATAAATCGCATATAGCGCTACAAATCCAGTCACAGGAACCGTGCCAGTATCCATACCGCCCACGCCAGTAGTCGCAAGGTTAATTACGTTGCTAAAACCGTTAAGTTTGTATTGCAGCCCCCCAATCGCATCTTGAACAATTAATTCATCGGCGGTAAATGTTGCTGTTGCCAAAGTCACTGGGATGTTCATTTTTGCATTGCGTGATGTGCCAACGATGCCAGTTAGCTGTGGCAGATGGACGACGTCGCCCAAACCAAGGTTTAAGAGAGTTGCAGCAACAGCTACGGGGCCAGCGGTGGTAATTTCAGATAAATTATTGGCAATTTTTAACGCCGCAACATCAACCGCTCTAACAGCTTTAGGGGTCGCGGCGAATATTTCGCTAGTGCTGTTGGTTGCATTACTTAATTGAACAATACCTTTTTGGGTTAATGAGGCATCTTTAAGATCAGGGACACCTAAAGTAATGAGATACTGTATAGCCTCACTAAGTTGAGACAAATTTTCTTTATCGGGAGGAATGTCCGCCGCAGCTAAAACATTCAGAATTTCAGACTGAATGATGTTGAACCACGTCGAACCTGGCCAGCTCGGTGGAACGCCATTGCCACCTTCAGTAAACCATTTCGTGGTATTACTCTGCACCGGCGGTAAATTTGGCATAACCGGTACGCCTGTTTCGTTATCTAAATGAAACATTAAAAATCTCCTTCATATATAAATTCATAACCCGTTCCCGCCAGCCGATATTTATTTAAAACGCATTCGAGCATCATGGCCTGGTCGCTGACAAGGGGGGTAAGTACGTTATCAAGCACCGTAAAACGGCCATCAGGTATCTGATAGACATGTACTTTCAATACAAATCGATAACGGGCGGGATACAGCGGATAGGTACAGCTTCGCAAGCAGTGATGGGGTAATATCACCTCAACTTCAATAGTAAATCCCAGCGCGGCGGCTACAGCTTCAATCTGCCAAGGGGCCAATCCACCTTTTCGGTAGTATTTCTCAATAACAGCATTGCGACGCGAATCAAAAGTAATATTGGGAATATTGCATTCAGGGAGTGCTAAGTATTCTTCCCACTCGGGCAATAATAAAACCGTTGTATCAGGGCGCATTTCCAGCAATAACAAATCAGCACTACTTTCAGCACGATTTAAACGCCCGCTAAAGCCCCTTAGAAGTGCGCTTAAATTAGCGGTTACATCGCGTGGCCAAGCCTTTCCCCTCGGCATTAATTGCTGTAAGACATTTTGCCAAGCCGTTACGCTGTGAGCCATGTAACTTCTCCAATCGTAATTAACTCTTCATCCTGGCAAGTAATATCAGCAGCAATATTAAGTTGATAATCCTTAACACCATTAGCAGTACCAATGGCAGTGCGTAACGCTGATAGCAATAATGTTTCGCCTGGTGATAACTGGCGTTGTAATAGATTCAGGTTAGTCAGCGTTGACGCGCGGGTTTCTGCGGTATCCGGTGTTAATTTTATATTCGGATTGAGTGGTTTTAACGTAAGGTCAAATATCCATACCTCAGTGCCACCAGGCTTACCGACATATTCGCCCGTTGCTGGGTCAGTATGGCGAAACAGATATTCATGCATCGCGGCTTTATCGGCAGACGTTGGGGTGATGTCTGTACGGCCATCATATACCCACGCTAATCCTACTGTTCCTAAACCATGCCATAAGTCTTCAGCCCATGCCCGACTTACACCCGGCACTTCACGCGCCCAGCCGACATAATCATGCACAGCCCCCCCCACAGGGGGATTACGTTTACGAAATAACAAACGGTCTAACAACTCACTGATTGGTTCAATATCGGTACCGTTCATGATACCGTCATCACCCACAACACCAATGCTCTCTACACCTGGTATCGGTTGGATTAACGTTAATGAATTTCCACCATCTATGTTGCCTGTGGTGCCAATAATATCGGCCTGCACAATAACAGTGATAACCCCATTAGCTGCTTCACCGGCATCAATAACGCTGTAGCCTATACCGGTTGTCGTCTGCATTTCTGTATCAAGCGGAATCGGCCTATTGCCATTAAATACCACTGGCCCAGTGGCAAAAGTGGCTTGTTTTTGAATAACACCTTCATTACGGGCAGTATCAATAATTGTTTGATCATCTGAGTTCGGTGAAGGAATTATTTGTGCCACAATCCAAGATTGATAATCATACAAATCACGAATACTACCGCTTACTGCAATATTTAAAGCACGTTCAACACCGACAATCGGTAATTGCTCGTCTAATTCAATTTGAATATCTTGCGCACCGGTATTAATAAGCTGGCGAATCGTTGGCACATTAAATGGCATATTCAATCGCCTCCCAGCGTTTTTTTATTTCTACTGTCAGTGAAGTTTTATCAGGGCGAGTTAACAGTACGGATAACCAAATCCAGTTGGTTTGCGGGATAGTGGCTTCAACTTGAATTGACCTTACCAGCCCGGCACGTGCCAGCGGTTGAAGGGCTATTCCTGCGTAATTCTGAGCTTTAAGGCGAACTTCTTCAGTGAGTTTTTCACGCTCAAGCAACCACAGCCAGGAACCCCATTCAAACTCACTGAATGAATCACCAGGCCAACCGCGCCGGTCATCCGTTCCATCCGGTATTTCATCGCTGGTCTTAGCTTTAGCATCAGTAAACAGACAAATCAGGATTAAAGTAACAAGCCCTTCGTCAAGCGAAAGGCCATTGTGGGTTATTTCAATATCACCGCCCGCGGGGACGTGCCAATTTAATCTGATGGTCATAGCATTTTCGTTGTTTCAGCACCGTCGCCATCCTCATGAATATGGTCAAATATACTTTTTCCTTTAACCGTAATATCATCTTCAAAGTTTGTCGGGCCGGTGACATTGATGAGTTTACTATTAATGTCACATTGTTCTTCAGCAACCAGATTAACTCTTTTCCCCCTTAGTTCTATTAACCCGTCTTTCTTCAAAATAATGGTATGCCCCTCTTTGTGATAAAGGCAAACATCGTTAGGATCCAACCCTTTTGGCCGACTGTTTTTATCTTCTACAGCAATGGCAATCTGACCAGAACGGCGACCACCTACGGCAATGACAATGGCTTCAGAGCCAGTTGGAGGGACAGAGGTTAATCCGTAGTTTTGAAAGCGTTCAACCTCGTCATTGGTTTCATCGGCAAGAGATTGGAGCTGAAGGTTTTGACGGCCCAAACTATCAGTGACCATCCGTACTACGGCACGATCAACAATTAGTCGCATACGCCTACCAAGGGCAGTGATTGACCGGCCAAAATTAGCAATATCTAATCCCATGTCACCCCCACTTCAGTGCCTTTTTTACCTTTCTTGCTCTTCGTGTTTTCGGCTGGTATATCCATAGACTCAGGGGGAACTAAAGACAGTATTGTTAATCGACCATTATCCCCTTCTGAAAAGGAAACGGTTTTAATTAACCAGGTCGCATTCAATTGCTGAATAGCGTCTTCTACTTGAACAAGCTTATTTGTCTGCCAGAGTGGGCCGCTATCATTATTCTCCCGCCAACCCGCCAGAGTTATTTCAGAGGTGTTGGCTTCACCCAACGCGCTGGCCTTGAGCCATTCCCCACGTGCACTGGCTCCGCCTACGGTGAGGTTATCTTCATTAACCAATATCTTTGGGCGATAACGAGTAATTTCAGGGTCACTGATAATTATCTGGCGGCCACCAACCACTTTAACCGGCTGCTCGCCCCATGTGGTGCCACCTGCTGATGCAGAGCCTTTTATAATGTATTGGCTAGCCCGTTCGCGCCAACTGAAACGGCCACGGGCGGCAAGAATATTTTGACCAAGGACAAGAGACACACCGGCACGCTTTGTTGATGCGCGGGTAATAATTAACCGGCCCCAAGCATCTGACGTCATCAGTACACCCCGTTGCTTGGCCATACGATCAAGTAACTCGAATCCGGTTTCACCTTGTTCCAAAGTGATGTTGCTGAACGTCTCACCAGTATCAGTTTCAGTGATGACCTGAATGCCATAAGGCTTACATATAGTTGCAGCTATTTGTTCCAGTTTCTGTCCACGCCACTGGCCCGACTTATCAACAACAGAGCTATCAACCAGGTCACCGGTCTTATCACGACCAAGCACCCGCAAAGAAACAGAAGTTGCATCATAACTCGGGATGAAATCATCAATGTAACCGGTTAATACACGGTCTGGCCCTATGTCGACACTGCAAGGCATACCTGGCTTAATGGTGCGAGGGGCGGCATCTGACCACTGGGCGGTGACAGTAAGATCAAACTCGCCAGCGATACTTTCCAGCGAACGGTTAATAACCATATCAGTCCAGCCACCAAAAATGGTGCCGTTAACACTCAATGTCAGTGGTTCACTCATTGCCAACGACCTCTATAATTTGGGATGGAAGAATGAAAGCGGGATAACGCAAGCGGTTACGAATAACCAGGGCATCACGTTGTTCGGCATCGCCGGTTTCGCGCCAGGCTAACAACATCATCGGCACCGAATGGGTTGGGGACACACGCCGCAACTCCGGTAACTGGACGCTGCGAATACGCACATCATTCACCACGGCAAATCGCAGATCACGTAATGAACGCCAAAGTTCACGCTGGCCTGATTCAACGGCAATATTGGCTTGCTCTCCCAGCCGTTCTGCCAAGGCATCACCGATAGTTGTCGCCTGCTGGCTGGTTTCAAATGTGGTTGTGGCGACGGTTTCAGCCTGAGCAACTAGCGCAGAGGTGATAACCACTGCGCTAAAATCATCGATATTGGCTTGCATCGCATCCGAAATATCAACCAGAGAGGCAGGAGTAACACTGCTGGCCGTTCCTGCATCGGCATTAACCGCAACATTGTTTGCTAAGGAGTTTGTGGCCGCTCTTGCTGCTCTGTCGCCATCCCAACGGTCACGCAATTGGTCATACACCCGCAATGCCCAAGGTGCCTCGGTCACCAAATCTTTCATATCACTAACCAACCCAGTGATATCTCGAATCATTTCGCCTGGCGCGGCGATAACGATGCCAGACAAGTTTTTAAAGCGGTTTAGCCTGTCCATCCATTCATTCAGCGCTTCGGGCAAGGTTGGCAAATTAGCCACAAACCCTTGCAAATCATCAAGCAAGGTATCAACCATGCTACCCAAGCCATCAAGAGCGGCAAAGTAATCACCGTTGGCCAGTGCATCTTTCACTGCGTCAGCACCACTTAACGTGGTGGCGGTAGTATCTTCTTGCTGTGCTGGAAAAAGCTGCTCACCTGCTTCATAAACCTCAAAAGAAACATAAGCAATGCCTCCCTCTTCGGTGGTCAGTTTATGGGTAACTTTGCCTACCTGTACCTGCTGAATACCAAACCATGGATGAACCAAATCCCCTGGCCCAGGGGTATTCAGCGCGGCCAATAGCTGGTTTAACTGGGTTTTGTAATCTTTCCCCAACAGCTTTGCATTAATTTGCTGCTCAGTCAGTACCGCGCCATGGTCTTCAGTCCAGCCCACTTCCTTTTTCGGGTAAGCATGAGGGATTGCCCTACGGCCACCGGTACCCTCAACATCAACAAAAAAGAATGAAACACCACGAAATGAAGCAGGTAGCAGGTCTTCCCATTGGGTTTTAGCCATCAGTCTTGCCCCACATTACGTACACCAGATTGCGCACTGAGCGTCACGCCTGGCTGATTCATGGAAACGCTTTTGACTCGGGCGTCACCCTCAACGACCACCCGAATTTCGCCTTGCAGCTGCGGGGGAACCATCGGATAGATTGACGCTTGGTTTTGTGACTGAAGGGAAGCCCAAGGTGACGGGTCTTTATATTCAGGAGTCGAGTTTATCCATTCTTTGAGTTCCGCCCATACTGATGATGGGTCAACTTGAGTGGACTTAATATTGCTACTTTGGGCTGCTTCATCAGCCCATGACCGGACGGAAGAATTTTTAGCCCACTCGCCAGCGCCTGATGAATCGTAAATGGTCTTTGCACCCCAGTGAGCTAATTCATTCTGCGCATAAACCATCCCAGCCCCCGTTAAAGCGCGGGTTGCTGCTCCCCAAAAACCGCCAGAGGTTGGAGCCGGTGGTGCTGGGTTTCCTCCTGGTAAAGGTTGTTTTGGACCATTTGGGTTACCACCTGCGGGGAGTCCACCGGCTCCCATATTCACGACGTAAACAGGCATAACACCGGAACCAAAGGCATCCGTTACGCCTTTTGGTACCCCTTTTTTACCTGGATTAAGGAAGTCATAAGCGCCTTTACCAATCTGGTATGCCTTACGGGCGGCAAGGAGTCCACCAACAGCAAGAGTGACGTTTTTCCCAATTTCTAACCAGTTCTGCACAGTTTCCTGGTCTACAGAATTCAATGCATCGGCCAGTTCCTGAACCGGCTTGGCCAACTGCGCGTTAGCAAACTTTTGGCCGATGGTAGTTAAACTCTGTAAGGAGGAGGTGAAATCCTGTGCTGCATAGTTGGCATCAGCCATAATGCTCGTGCCATCGGCAACCACACCCATATAAGTCTTTAATTTTGCCGCCCCAGCCTCACTGGATACACCGGCGATCAAGTCCATACTCTCTTGACCAAACCCCACTTGCATCAACTCGCCACGCTGACCTTTGCCACCTTTCTTGCCGCCGCGCATAGAACCGGTTGAAATCTCGCTCAGCAAGACAGGCAAGTCACGAATCGTGCCATCTTTGTTAAAGACATTTACCCCTTTTTGCTTAAGGGTATTTACCACTTTGGGGTTTTGCAGGTCGCGAATAAAGTTCTCAACCATGGTGGCGGTTTTATCTCTATTGGCGGTAACGTCTTGTGCCGCTTCGGCAGTGGCCGCAACCGACATAACCCCGCGCACCCCTTTACCACCCGCCGCCGCATACAACGATAGCGAGGCTGGCAGCTTTTCAGCCATGTCTTTTAGCTCAAATGCACCTTCTTTACCAAGCTTGTTCATGCCATCCAGCGCCAAACGAACAGTGTCTGAATCCTGAATAAGAAACTTGCGATACTCAGCAATCAGCCCACCGATGCTTTCACCGGAACCACCCGAGCCTGCAACGGTTGCACCAATATTCTCACGGTTTTGCACAGCAAAATCTAAATCGCCAGTTCGCCCGTTAATCTCTTCATATGCACCAAAAATCTCGCTGCTATCGACTTTAAACTTGATTGACACATCTTGAATATCGCCGAAAACAGCTTGCATATCTTGCTTGGTTTTATCCGCAGTAATACCTAACCGGGTTAACCGGCGGTCTACAGTAGCGTATTGTTTTAGCATTGCGCCGCCAGCAAAACCGGCAATCGCCGCGCTATACCGATTACCCAGTTGGTCTAACCCACGACCTGCTGCTGCACTGGTTGCCTGAATAACCGACATAGCCCGTTTATTATTTTGAGCAAAACCAGACATGCTGCTGCCATACTGGCGAGCCTTCGCCACAAGGTTACCCGCCAAATTGATGATGATTTCAGTGTCAAGACGGCTTGCCATGCGACTTCCTCAATTGTTCGGTGATACGAAACAGTTGTCGTAACGGCAACTGTTCCAAATAGGCGGGATTAAATCGGGCAGATAGATTCACAATTAAGCTAATTAGCGCCGCCGCCATCGGCATTAGCTCGCCCCCGTTCAGCTACCTCCGTGAGCATGTCATCCATGGCTTCGGCGTTCTGAGTCAACAATTTGAAGTCATCAGGATGGAGCTGCAAAACCTGCTTTAAGCTTAAAGGCCCAGGGATTGAACCAATACTGGCGATTTGACGGCGTAATAACTCCAACCCCATCATCACTTCCGAGCAATACGCCACTGCTTTACCGGACTCACCGATAACAACACGCTCCGCTGCAAGCTGAGCATCAACGATATCTTTGGTGGTCAACTCACGTAATTGCACTTCGGTATGAAGGGTTTCATCGGGTGAACCCTTAGCTGTCACCAAACCATTAGGTAGCGTCATCGTCATTTGAGCCATGAGTTACACCTTAACCAAACGTGTGCCGATGAAATTAGCTTCAATCTCACCAGAGTCTTCACTGAGAGGTGTCGGGTTATCGGTGGCCGCACCGGTCAGCATGTAGGACAACCCGTTATCACCTTCAAACATGACAGTGACATTTTCCCAATTACTGATTTCAATCACGTCCACATCTTCAGCAGCGGCAATCGTTAACTGAATCGACGGTACCGCCATTTTGCGCGAATACCCCCAATGCTTGCCGCCGCCACTGTGCATAGTACGGGCGAACCCACCTGGGTTAAGGGTGGATTTACCCGCTGTTTTAATCTCACGGCCATTAACCCGAATCGATGCCATGCCTAAAATCATGATGCCCCCTTAGAGCTTGAATTGAATCAAACCAGCCAGAACGCGCAACTGATTGATGATGTTGGGATGGATGACAAAGTTCAGACGGTTCATATCGGTGGTGTCGCGGTAGACCTCTAACGTGTCCTTGTAGTTGTCGAAATCTTCTACAAGACCAACCGGCTCCAACTCTGTCAGGAAGATATCAAGCAACTCTTCTCGGCCTAGCTTAGGGGTCATGACTGGTTGACCTGGTTGCAGATGTTCCAACACATCATCACCGGCTAACTTGTGGCGGGGATAACGATTAGTGAAGCGGTTTTTAATGACATAACGGATATGGCCAAGGGTCGCCGGTGACGTGATATCAAGGTATGAAGTATCTGCATCACCAAAGCTATTAACGCGGTAAGTGGTGATTTCACGCTCAATACACACATTACTGCCGGCATCGACAAAATGTGTGGCCACACCATCGAACAGATGAAGATTGCGTTCAACAGGATCCCAGCGAACTTCTTTAGCCGCAGGAAGGATGCCGGTTAATGCGAGAGTTTGCAGGGGGCGAGCGGGGTCAATGGCCAAAGAATATGCCGCCGTTCCCGCATAAGCCGCCGCCCACAAGTAGGCTGGTTGTGGCGCAATGTTGGTTCCCATGCTGGTGATCAGGAAGTCATTACGATTGTTACCCCAGGTGCCAGTTTGGGCATGAGTACCACGAATGGCGGTATACGCAATGGCCTCCACCATGCGCAGTGGCCCCCAACGATCAAGCAGTTCATCACGTAAGGTATTCAGGCTGGCTACATCATTAAACGGGCAAACAATATGATTGAACCAGTCATCACCCAAAGCTGCAATAACACTGGTCATATCCGGTGTTCCGGTGCCGCCCGTGAATGCCGCAGTGGTAATACTTAAACCGGCAGGCGTTTGCTCACCCACGTAGTAATTAAGCCGTACATCGAGATCGTTTGTGGTTTGTCCACGCCACTTGGCAGTGAGTACCACGGTACCCGTTTCACCGGCTTTAACCGCAGCAATAACTGGTAACGATGGCAGTGCATTAATGGCTGCAACGATAGCATCAGCAATAGCAGTGGCCGCTTGCTCAGCTTTAACGCCGACTTGTACCGACTCACCACAGACCAATAACGATAATGTCCCAGCGGCGGTAGCGGTACCGGTAACAATAAGCTGAGAGGTTGCCGCAGCACCGGCGGCGATATCGTCAATCCCCATAGCCCAAGTTTCTGTATAGCTGTTGGCCTTACGCAAGGTTTTAAGCATTTCAGCCAACATAGAACCACGCCCAAACAACTGATTGGCCGTGCTGTCACTGGTAATGCGGTTTTGTGTCAGTGGTTCGGCAGCTCCGCTGGTCAGTTGCTGACCGATAACCAAAATCTTATGTTGTTGCGCCGGTGCGCCATTCAGTGCCAGGGAGTTATCAATTTCGATGTAAACCAGTGGCACGCGAATATCATTAGGAATTGAGCCTAGCGACATATTATTTCTCCACTTTTACAGTTTTAGCAGCCGGTGTATTGCTAACGGCTGGCTCAGTTTCAGCGACAGTGGGCGCGAGTTCTGTTACCTCTCTTACCTCAAGATCACCTTCAGAAATCCGGCGCAACCAGAACGCATTCAGGATTACCGTTTCCCCGTCAGCCGCCAGAAGCGAACCATCGGGCTTGCGTACCTGTAAGTTGGCCTTGGGTTTAAGCATTTTCATTTTCATTACTTTCTTGTCCTCTTACGGGGATAACGGCTTCAATGACAGGAACGCCAGATTTAGGCGTGGCGTGCATACCAAGCCGCAGGAAATCAGGTAACTCACTGATATCAAAATCAGTATCGAGTTTATATTCCTGATTCCACATTACGGCCCACATCGTCAGACCTAAATCATCCAGGCTGCCGCTGTAGATGTTATCGGCGGAAATAGCGTCAGCGCGCTTCTCGGCCCCCATACCTTTGGTCGATGCCATCTCAGTGATGCGGCGTACAATCTTGGCCACGATAATTTCACAACGCAGGTCACGGCCATATCCCCACGTATCAGTAGCCATCACATAAGCTGCAAAGGTTACAAGGCCCACAGTGCCACCGGCCTCATGCCGAATATCTCTGATGCGTAACGCAGCAATACGAACACAGCCATCACGATCAGATAAATATCGCTTCACTTCCGCTGGGGTATTGAACTGGCCAATGTGCCGCTCAACGACGGGAACCTGGTCAGGGTTATTGCCTTGAATAACTGGGTTTAGCCAGGCTGCAATTTTATCCGCTGCCGCAACTGTACTGCCAAGTGTGACCAGGCTAGGGCGTTCATTACTCACGGTAATACCTCTTTCCAAAAGTCACCGATAACATGCAACAGCTCTTTACTGTTGCTGCTCGAAAGGCCAAGAAACTCACGTTGTGCGATTGACATCATGCGGCTGTGAGCACCAACTGTTTGCCAAACGGGATGTTTAAGCACCCGTCCAAACGCCTGTTTAATCAGGCGTTGATGTGAGCCAACGGAAACGCTGCCATTAAACCCTTCCTGATGAACTCGGGCATATTCCAACGGCGTACCAACCCGTACCTGATTACGTTCAACAACATAGGTAATGCTATCGTTCAAATTCCCGTCACCTTGCAACAGGCTTTGATTTCCATGACGGGTTTTAGCATAACCGTCTGACCAATCCTGCCAGGCAGTGCCACTGGGTGATTCTTTCTCATCCGTGATACGCCTGCGGGTTTGGGTCTCGACAATCGCACCAAGGCTTTCCAGTAATTCACCACGCAAACCGCTATCCGCTAAACGCTCCACGGCCTGTTGAAGTTGGGCGAGTTTTTCTGTGCCGAACACTTCAACCTGAATCCCCATCACAACACCCCTTTCAGGCTGTTACGGGTGAATATGCGGGGGTTTTCACCGGTCATAATGACCTTGCCGCTGGTTGTTTCAGTCGGTTGCTCTAAGGTCGGTAATCCCAAATCACGCGTGCCATTCGCAATCTCTTTAATCACTTTGATAGCATCTTCATAGCGCTTACGAACCAGCTCAGTTGCCTGATTGTCTCTGTCAGCCAGCCAGTAAAAAGCGATTGAAATGGCTTGCCGGTTCAGCATTGACGGGACGGTCGTTTCCAACGGAACTTTAAAACGCCGTGACAAGAGCGAATTGATCTCTTCATCGGTAGCCGTCAGAGCCTTGGCAATGGCCACTTCATCGAGTGCGTTGGTTTCCCGATTAATGGCCACGTTCCAAACATAAGAACCGTCCGTATCAATCAAGTCCTGGCGGGTTACGTAAGCGCTCATCATTACTCTCCAGCCACAACAGGTACGACAGTCACGCGCAAATGAGGATCACGTTTTAAACGGGCCGCAGTATCAGCGCTGATAAATGGCGCAAGATTGCTGGTATCCGTTTTACCGCCATCGTTATCAGCAACAGACTCATCACTGACAAACACATTGATACCGGAATGAGGCCAGAACTGACCGCAACGATAAAACCCATTAACATGAACCGCTGAAACCAACAGCACTTCAGTCAATGCAACTTCACCAGACTGAGACAGGTCATTCATCAGCGAGCCGATTTGGGCTTGCGAAAGCTCAAGTTGGTCGGCGTCAAGTTGCGTCCCCGCTATGCTGGCTGATTCATGTGATTGGCGATTGTCTTCAATCACAATAGAAACAGTGCGAGTGGTATCACCCGTCACTCCAGTAATTGACTCATCCGGTTTCTGTGTCGCACTGAGTTGCTCAAGCTGAAGATTTCCTCCCGCATCCAGCGCTGTAACAGCCGACGCTGTAGCGTGTTTATCTTCCGGTGAAAGAACCGTTTCGATTTGCTTTTGCTTTGTTTTTCCACTCACTGTTCCGTCCTCTTTAAAGGGGGTTTTAGCGGGCGTTAAACACCCACTAAAGTTGGATAATATTGACTTAGCAAAACGGTTATGGCGTAACCGGTGGTGTGACGATGAATGGGCTATTCACAATTTCAACATCCTGGTAATAGATGTTGGAGTCACCACCGTCGACCAACATGGCATCAATCAAACGCTTAGCGGCTGCACGATTGCTTTTGCCCACAACCAAGGTGGTTGGTGTAATACCCAGCGGCGTGCCATTGTCCTTCAGCATTCCTTGCATCAGTTCCACTGCTTTCTCGTAGTTGGCGGCTGTCAACGGAGTGCGGGAGGCCACAGCGGTTTGCCAGAAACCAAAACCGACATTGGAACGCGCATCGACACCAAACAGGAATTCGTTGTTCTTGAAGGTATGCTCATTGCTTAAATCATCCAGCGCAGTGAAGTTAAAATCACGACGGTTCTGGTAGATGATTGGCTTAAGGATTTGAGAACCATCAATAAGGAACCACGGTTCACCCAGCTCTTCACCCGTGCCAACAATGTTGCTGTAGGTTTTACCCGCCATCGGATGGTCGGTATCAAAGAAGTTTTGGCCGTCGAAGCACAGCGTATGGAAACCAGCCACCAACAGCGGGAATGCCAGTTTGTCTGGGAAGATTGCAGTATCCTGGCCAATGCGCTGTGCAATGACCGAATACTGACCAACTTGATCATCTTCAATCGATTCGCGTTTAACTTTGATCGAGCTTTCCCAAGTCTTGTTGAAAATGGTGTAACCATTTTGGGCTAACTCCGCGAACTGGCGCGCACCAATCCACTCTTTGATTTCCGGCCATTCACCTAACCAGGCATAGGTATTGGACGCACCACCACTGGGGATGATCGTTGCGATTGCCTGATACAAGGGCTTGGCCCCATTAAGGCCTTTGGTATATGACGCATTTAGCGAAGTGCTGATTGCGTGCAAGATTTCAGCATTAGGAGTTGGCATTGCTGTTATTCCTCAGTGGTTTTCGGTTTAGCTGCCAGGAATTCATCTTGACTGATGCCCATACTGCGACACATCGCCAGCTCGGTATCAGTCAGTTCCGGCGCGTCGTTCTGACCATCTTTTTTCGGGACTGGTTTGGTATTAACAATCACCGGCGCACCCTTGACGAACTCAGTGAACTGTTGACGTCCACTTTCACTGCGGCAGGTGGCGAGGTACATATCGCGGTTTGCGGGAGCGACCTTGCCGCTGGCAATTGCTGAATCCACCAGAGAAGCAACGTCTTTCTCCGCCAGCACATTCAGTTTGGTTTCTGCTTCTGTGGCGCGGTTCAAGGCCAACTCATAGGTTTCCTTTGGCACAAACGTGCTTAGGTCAGGGTTTTGAGCACGGTTTAATGCCACTTGCTCTGCGGTTTTCAGGCTCTGGATAGCAGTGACACCGCTTTCAACGGTGGCATCTGCGCTCAGGCCCAACGCTGCCGCAATCAGTTCAGGCAGTTTCATATCGGTGTTCTCCGAGTTAAGGGCAGGAAAATCTAAATTGGGTTTGTTGGTCAGTCCGGCACTGGACAGCTTGGTAACCAATCCATCAGGGGTGTTATAAAATGCGGGGCTGTAATAGCGATATTTACGACCACGGACTTGCGCCGCGCCATCATCGTTCCAGTTGAATTTACCCATGATATAAGCACCCTCAATTCTTAGGTCTTCTATCCAGGCATAAGCGGGGGCCTCTTCGCCTTTTGGGCCTTTCAGTTCTGTGGCATGTTCAACATCAACAGGAATAAAGAGGCCAGCCAGCGACTTTGCAATTACCGCTTCAGGTTCATTGTTTACCCAAACACGGCCATCGCGCCCCTTAAACAGGCCAATAGGCAGCACAGGAAGCCATTCAGGAAGTGGCTCATCTTCTTTGCCAATATTCAGTTCGAAACAGAGAGCCAGGTAATTCGCAGGCATGGAAGTTATCCGCATAGGAGATCATGCAGACAGTGTGAAATGAATGGGGGGGATAGGTGGATTAACCGCTTTCCCTCTAATCGAGGTGCGGAACCGTGTTTAAAACACGTTTAAAAGCGCACAGGAACGTTTAACAAAAATCCTGTGCGTCATCGTATCACAATGCGGGTTAAGGTCACTACGGTAGGTTCAGGTGGGTTTCCCTGTGAAACTAACTATCACCATCGAATACTTGCTGTTTGGTATTGAGCTGACGCTCTAACGCAGCCTGTCGGTTGATTCCAGGATTGTAATTCCAGCCTGGGTCAATCCCTTCTGGGATTAACTCTTCTTCACCTGTTCGGTTATTCAACCACTTCACATTCTTGACAGGTGGAGCCTCAGTTTTTAATGGTGTCTTGGTTTTGCTGACCTGACCGGTAGGTAAACCATTATCATCATAGACAGCGGTGGTTTGTGTTGCGCCGTTCTCAAGCAACTGCTCATATTCATATTTACTGACCTGGCGAATACCGCATTTACAGCCCCAACCATTTGGCCCTGTGTGGGTTAACCAAAATGGATCATCAACCGGCAAACAGATATTGGCCCATTTCAAATGGTCTACACGATGTTCACGGGAGGGGCCAAGTGTATAGATCAAATATGGCATAGCACGTTTGGTTCGCTCTATGCGTTGCCACTGTCCTGCCGTTCTGGCGGTACGCATGTTGGTATCATAGATGGTCCGTAATCGACTTTCGCTCCCCAACTGTACTGTTTTAGTTTCATTGGTTAGTGGATCAACCATATCGCGGATACCCCACCACCCCCGCTTTACCAACAATGGCTCTAACACTTGCTGAAACTCTCTGAAGGTCTGGCCTGTTGCCAGTGCGTTGGTCACCAGCTCCTTTACGTCATTGAGTAAATCAAGTTGCGTCATCTTTGCAACAGTAAAGGCCGCGCTATGCTCTTCAAGCCAAACATCACGGAAATCAAATCCAGGCTGAAGTTTTTTAGCCTTAAACCAGGCCAGAGCTTCTTTCGGTACAATATCGGGAATTTTATCCGGCATCACTCACATCCCCCATGCCCCGAGCCTGAAAACAAAGCCGCGCTAGTTGGTCAATAAATTCGTCTGCATCCAGGCTGGCCTGTAATTCAGGCAAACGAGCAAGAAAATCTTCATAACTGGCGGCATCACTGGCTAGCGCTAACACCGGATTAGTGAATGCAGAGCCAACACGCTGCCAATCGCTAATCCCTTCACGGGTCAGCGAGTCAATATCATCAGGGGCAGATTGGCGATTAAGGGCGATATTTTCACGGTTTAGTGCGGTGAACATACCAGCACTACTATTCAGACTACTGGTAGGCTGAAGAATATCGGAACCGGCTTCCGGTTCGGGTAATCCGAATTTGTCACGTAATACTGACGCCTGCACTTTCATGCCACGATCAATCAGTGGGATTAACGCATCCACTAAGGCTTTCAGGTTCTCTGGCTCGTTAATACGCAGACAGACGTTCGGATAGTTATCTTGAGGGCCATAGTTGAGCATGATGAATGGCCGTACCAGAAACTCATTCAGCGTATGCTCAAGCTGACGGGCATCCCAACGGGCTATATCCATCCGAACCTGATTATGAACATTAGCCTGACTCTGGCTGCTACCATCATCAGTGGTCATTGTCTGGCCCAACACCGCTTTACTGGTTTGTGCGTCGCACCATTCGGCCATCCCCTTGAACAGGTCACCGCCCCCCTGACGGCTGGCCGTTTCAACCATATCAATCTGCATTGATGCTGGAATGGCGCACCCCGCATCCGATGCCAAGGATGCTATAGCATCTATCAAGGTCTGGATATCTTCTGTGCTGGCGTTCGGACCATACTTTCCGAGCGTGATCGGCAAACCAAATTTCTCACCGAAAGCCCACCAGTCACGGACGGTAAAGGATTTCAGCATATACATTACCGCCACCAAACGCGCCAGACCATTACGCAACGGCAAGCCAGATTTCAATCTTGGCTGATGGACGATGTACTTGTATGCGGCCAATGGTTCGCCATGGAATGGTTGCGCTTCGGTCAGAACGTGAACTTGCCGTAACGTCTCGGCATCCATCTTCAGAAACCGTGGGTCAACCCACGAATAGTCACGCGGCACCCATTGGGTGCTTGATGAGATATCCCACAGGATTTCTACTACTGCAATGCCTTTTCCTAAGCCATCGAGTAAATCAAATAGCAGCTCTGGTATTTGTGGCCGTTCAATCATCATCCGTACTGCATCGGCTATTTCAATATCACGGGCATCATCACTGGCGGCTTCTACTGTAGGTTCTATCCCAGCCACGGTCAGCTTTCGGGTACGCAGCACACTTGAATAATGCAGGTCACGTTCTTCCATCTCTTCAGCCAGGATAAAATAATCCAGTGCATTACCTTCAGCCGCCTGGCGCAGTACACCTGCTAGTCGTCGAGGATTCAAGGTGCTGGCCACGCTGATACCTGAGTTAGCTCGGCGCATACCGGTGGAGCGAGCGCGGGTTTGCTCTTCCTTAAGTTCATCTTTATTCACCGTTACCGCTTCGCCGGTAGCAGGATTAAACAGATTGCGGATAGCACCGGTCAGTTTGTTTAACATCAGAGTAGTCCTCGCTGATTTTTCAGCCCACGGGTGGTATGTAACTGGCGGCGTTCTTCGCGCTCATCTGGTCGTTCGGGTTTATTGAGCTTGTGCAGTTCGTAGCGACGGCAGTCTTCTTTACTGGCCAGAAATGCCAGGAAGATTGCAATAGCTGCATCGCCATGGCGTTTCTTGCCGTCAGTGCCGGTGGTGCGACTGTCATCAATGCCTGGTACACCGCGCAATATCTGAATAGCGCCCAAGTCGTTAATCACATCTTCATGTTTCGGCACTACCAGTTCGTTATCTTCAAACGCCGATTTAAAGCGCGGCATATTTTCACGGTAGTGCGGAACAGAAAGCATCACTTGTTCCACTTCGTTACCGTAGCGATAGGCCGCTTGCTCGGCCAGATATTGACCATTACCACGCGCATCCAGCTTGATACCGTCACGACGTGGCAAGCGATCACAAATGAAATACAGTGCCTGTTCTTGCTGCTTGAAAGGGACGTTAGCCAGTTCGACCAAGAAAGGAATCTCACGGGTGGTATCGTCATTGACCGTGATCGGCGCAAATACAGTTAAGTCGCCATTACGAGCAAAGTCTTCACCCAGCGCATGACGTAAGTGGGTAGGTAAACGGTTGAGCACAGGTAATACAATTTGCTCTAGCCATTCCTGCATCTCCAGTGCACGCATAGGCTCGGATAAGGCATTGAATTCAGCGGAGCCAGTAAAGCGTAGAACAGGGCCAGCCCCCCGCGCAGCACGCTCACGGATGGAACGCGGTAAATACACACCGCTGCCGCTTTTCGGCTCGCAGTAATATTCTTCCCTGGCATCTTCCGGCGTGGCGGTGTCTTTCAATAAGTTGCCTTTCCACTCGTCTTCAGCCACCTGGCTCCACTCTTTACGTGTGACCTGACAGATACGACGATAAAGCCCCTCGCTACAGGCAATATCAATATCAATACGGTGAACGGAGTAGCGTTTTTTACCTGCGCGGCTGTCGGTGATAATGGTATTAAAGAGGTTATCAATACCATTATGTGTAGAAATAAGCCGTACTTTAGAACCCCACATTGTCAGTGCCAGCGCCGCTTTAAGTACTGCCGCAAGGTCACTCTGGAATGCCGACTCATCGATAATGACATTGCCCTGCATCCCACGTAAATTCGAGGGATTGGACGACAGCGCCTTAATTTTGAATCCGCTGGCAAAATTGATGACATAAACCAGAATGTCCTTATCTTCATCTGCCAACACCTCTTCACCGATATCAGACGCCGCCCAATCATAAGCTTTCGCCCACATCGAACAGGCATCGATAAACTCCCGTGCCATGTCTTTCGTCGTGCCGACATAGAAAGTGTCACAGCCACCGGCACTGGGAGCCATTGAACCGTTAAGCGCAGCGTCTGCCGCTTCTGCCCAAGTCAAACCGGTACGGCGTGACTTCTCGGCAATTTTCAGTTGGGAAGTATCAGCAATCCAGCGCCGCTGATAGGGAAGCAGCACTTGGTCAGCATCGAACTCACCCGATAAAATGGCCGATGCAGACTGATTACGCAGTTGCTCATGTTGTGGCGTTAAGGGGGGCATTATGCAATCCCCAAAATCTGGCGACGAATATCAGCCGCAGTTTCAGCAGAAAGCCCAGCTTGCTTGGTGATTTTTTCGGTTTGAGCGGCAACCTCTTCAGCAAATGCTTGGCGTATCTCTTTTTCGCGCTTATGGCTGACCATCTGCGCCTGCTCAATGCGCTGCGCCACCAGTGCCAATTGCCCCAAAGCTTTCGGCTCTACATGTTCCTCACCTTCAGCCAGCTTCATCGATGTTTCAAAAGCCAGCGTTTTGACAAACTCCATCAACAACTTGCCGATATCAGTGGTGGGGGTCTCACCAAATTTTGTTACCCATACATCAGCCATCTCCCGCGACTGACGGATACGTGATCCAATGGACTCCATACGGCTGGCATAGCGGTTTAACCCTGTACGACTCACCCGCATCTCTTCAGGTAATGCATGGCCATCAATCAGCTCGTTAACCGCTTCCCTGATTTGTTCCTGGGTATAGCGTTTATCGCGCAACATCTGATGGAGTGCATCGCGAATAGGTTCAGGTAGCAAATCAATCTTTGATGGTCGGCCACGGGTTGGGCGTTCATCGCTCATGCTTGCTCCTTGCTATTTCTAACTGATTTTTACGCTGTTTTTTTATGGCTCTCGCTAGAGTTTTCCAAACGCGGTCATATTCAGGATGGGACGATAGAAAGGTGTTGAGAAAACCATCTGGGGCTGTGGCATCGTATGGGGTACCCTTTGCCTTTTCATAGGCTTGCGCAATAACTTCCCGCTCTATTTCGCTGCAAACCAGAACGGCGGCAAGCTTATCAAAAATACCTCGTTGCGCTGCGGTATAGGGTTTTAATTTTGACATATCAACCCCTTGCCCGTGGTTTCTTAACACCCGGAACAGACGCCAACCCATTCGCCACATCTTCACCACGGCCAGTCATTCGGGCGACAAAGCAACCGGCTACATCGGTCAGACTGACCAACCGTTGCTCACTGAGCCAGCTCAAGTGGGTACGAACTGAATCGCGAGAAAGGCGATGGCCATAGGCTTCCAGGCACGTTTGCAAAACTGACTCGTTGGCACTTTCGCCGCACTCCAACAGGGAGCGCAAAATAACCAACCGTTGATCGCTATCGAGAATGTCACGCATCGCCATTCCTCACTTATCCTTTAATTCGTTTTCTAACAGCAGGTCACTGATACGCTGTACTTGCTGTAATTTAGGCCCGAGTGACAGTAGTTCGCCGCGCAAGCTACTAATTTCCAACTGAAGCTGGTGAAGCTCTTTCTGGCTTGGTAATGCCGAAATAGAGGATTGAATCGATTGAATTTGTATTTTAAGTAATTCAATCTCTTCACGTTTCACATAAGTCTTCGCCAAAAACATTTGAATAAGATTGACCGCTGACATAAACAGCGCCCAGACAATGGCCCAGTTACTTCTTATAAACTCCCACTCCATGCTGGGCCTCCTTCAATTCTTTGATTTGCTGGCATGTCACACATCGAACAGCATCAAGTGCTAAACGCTGTGGGGGAATATTCTCCCCACAGTCGTTACAAAAACCGTATTCAATTGGAGCTTCTTTAACACGGTTTAAATGGGCGTTTAACGCCCGTTGTCGGTCATTAATTTCAATGTCACTTGCGCGGTCAAAATCATCCATTATTTGACCGCCGGTAACTTGTGTTTACTGGATTTGCTGAATCGGGCAAAACCATCAAGAGTACGAAAGCCTAGATAACCCAATGCTGGTGTTGCTAGCATCAGTGCAATATTCCAATCAGGTTCAGGCATAGATATCAGGTGACCCGCCGCAGAAGCGACAGATGCCGCCTGTAATCCGATTGACAGCAACAGAACGTAAAAGATAGAGCTATACAGTGACAATCGGGCCATGAGGGGACGGGTGCGACGCACATATTCATCAACTGCGTTATCGCCGTTCCTGATAGTTTCTTGCGTCTCATGATGTTCAGCCTGGCCATCAGCCAACACCATCTTCTGACGATCAAGTTCAATCTGTTGCAATTGCACTTTCAACGCCTCTAACTGAACAAATTGCTCAGGGGGCAGGTTTGCTAGTTTCTGTTCCAATATGCGTTGTCGGTCTTCTGGGTTTACCGCCTGGTTAATGCTTTCAACGATACCAGCGACACCATCGGCAGTGCTCGCCGTGCCGCCGCCGAACCATCCTCCCACCGTGCGTAAAAAGGTTGGGCCAGCTTTAAGCAATACACTGGCAACGGCCGAAAGTGTTATCGGGTCCATAGTGCTCCCCAATATTTAATGGTTTTGCGAAATAGTGGGAAAGCAATAAAACCTAATACCGCAATAGGCAGACTTACCCAACCAATGAAATGCCAACCAACCAACCCAGCAATCCAAATGCAACCACCACTAATACTTCCCATCCCATAATCAAACAATCTTGTATGCCATTGGGTTTTAAATGGCTGCGAATATATGAATTCTGAGAAAATCACAAATCCAGAAATAAAGGCCCCACACCACACAGCCACGACATACCAACCTGCAAAGAGTGTTAAAGCCAACGGAACAAAAATAACGGCCACAGAAAGCAGCAACATGAAATATTTAGATTTGAAAAGGCTAAGAAGTTTTACCATAGTATTTTTCCTTGTAACGCTGGCATTGCCAGGCAATATCTGTAGGGGCTACTGAATCCCATCCTCGTTTATAGAAAACGGCATGAGTCCCATCGCATCCGGTGTAATCAACTGGCTCAGGCCTGGGGCCATTTGCCAGCCTAAATAACACTTCTTTTTTGAGCCGGTCGCGGCGACCAGCACGACAACTGTCATCCCAGCCTTTACCCATGATTAGCTTCGGGTTACTGAATGAGAGCCGCCAACAACTTCCCAACAAGCGTTGGAAACCGCATCCAAACGATTGAACCAACCGTTCAGATATTTAGCCTGGGAAGAATTGGATTTAATAATTTCAGCGTAATAGCGGCTGCGGCGTAGGATGTAGCGAGTTAAAAGCCACTCAGGATCAGCACTGATAACAGCGGCGGTTGTTTTAGGGCCAACAATGCCATCAGCCACAACCCCCGCAGCCTCTTGTAGCAGACAAAGGGCTTTTTTGACGCCATGCTGTACCGCTGAATCAAAGACCAGCAGGGAAATGCCATCTGGCCAACTAGGGCAGTAGGAGGGATACCAGTAGTCGCGGTAATAAATTTGCGTGGCCTGGTCTAACGTGAGGTCTTTGATGCGCGTGTCGGGTTTGCTATCACCATCAACATCGGTCATGCCATCAGCCAAACCATCACGTTTATCGGAGATCCCCCAATGGGTTTCTCCACCTTTGTCCGTAGGGTCATTGACATAGCCCCCTTCGGAGCCAAGAACAAAAGCGATAGCATGAAGTAATGCAGGGGAGGAAATAACAGCGTTCATTTGCACCTCTGGAACATGGAAACCGGTTAATCCGGTATTTGTTCCAGTGTGCTACGGGCATAAAAAAAGCCGGATTAACCGGCTTCATTGTATTTTTATGGTTTTAATTCCAGGTAACAAACCCTTCAACCATACAGGCTAATGCAGGGACATTACCGATAGACAAATATTGTGTGGTGAAGTTATAGCCATCAACAAGGTCGGAGCCTTCGTTGAGATTTAGCGCTGACTGTTGAATTAGTCCTTTAATTTTGTTTGAAGCATCTACAGTAACATTTTGCATAGCGACTTCTGCTAACTTCAAACAAACGTCAATAACATGCTGTGCTTCAGTGTCCGTATTTTTCTCTGAAATAAGACTGAATACAGTAACTGAATCATCAGCGATAGAGTAGACGTCGCTACCAACCCGCGCACTTTTAATTGCTGTGCTATCCGGGGCTTCAGCATTTTTCCACTTATCGGCCTTAACCAATCCTAATGACTCAAAGCGTTTAATTAGTGTATTTTCATCCGGTAAGCGCGTGTCAGCAATAGCAAGACTCATACTGAATGATAACGCTAATAAAAGACCGATCAGCTTAGTCACAAACATGTCCATTGCTCCTTAAAATAGTTCCGGTTGTCTTTTCTTGCTTTCTAACTTTCTCATCCGTCGGATAGCTTTATACACTGTTTTATAAGTTACATGATAGCGCTCAACCAGTTCATGAATGTTATGCCCATCAAAATCGCGCCAGATACGCATATCACGTACCAAGTCCTCTAACACCTGACCGCGCGGAAAATAGACCTGACTACCGCCAATCTGCTTGCTGATGGCTACTACCAATTCCAATGAATGCTTACCGTTACCGCCCAACCGTTCCAACTCACAGCGCAACAGTTCATTTATCTGCTTCAATAACTCAGGGAAACGGCCACGTTCAGAATCTCCCCCTTCCAAATGCTCCAGAATAGAATCATCCTGACTATCGTCGAATAGCTCTAAGTTATCAGCCATTTTGCTCACCTCGATTACGCGCTAACCACTCTTTCCCGCCAGGCATGGTTGATACATCTTGGCCAAGCCGGTTCATATGGCTCAAATATTCATCACGCCGACGCTCATGATCGACTACATTGCTAGCCGCGTTTTTTTCACGGGCGGCAATATTGCTGGATTGTGCAAATACCTGTTCAGATGACTGATAGACCGTCTTCAAATAGTTATGATTTGATAACGGTTTTTTATCCCCAAGCGCACGTTTCTCACGAATACGCTCAACAGTTTCACTAAGTGCATGGGCCAGAACGCGACCTGGCGCGTAAAGCTCTAATACTTCGGATGCCAACTTGAGGGCGCGGCTATTGCTTAGGTTAGATTTTTCACGGCGAAATAGACCGATATAAGCAACAAGATGCCGCGCACAGCTACCAGGTAGGTCTGCAATTATTTTCAGTAGCTGACGGCTGGCATCATCTTCACACAACGCCTCAAGATGCCAATCAGTGTGACAAATAGGGCAACGGCTGAGTTTCATAAGCTGGCCTCATAGGCATTTGCAATAACGGGATAATCACGCGACTCATCACCGGTCATAGGGTTAACAGGCAGAGCTTTACGGCGAGCCACCATTGATTCGAGCATCAGCCGGATATGCCACTGTTTGATGCACTCAAGCACACGGAACGCCAGCCAGCCATCAAGCCAACCCACTTCGGCAACACCTACACCTTTATTGAGCTGCGAGGTCATGCGTCTAACATAGGCGTTCAGTGCCAGTTCATCATCACTACCGACAAATCCATGTAAAAACATGGTATTCCAAACGGCCCGAATTTTAGGGATTTCCGCAGCCCGTGAAAGGCCTTTTGAATTGGGTTTAACCCGAGGTGTTGGCTTCTTAAAATGGCGTTTAAACCCCCGTTGCTGGAACTCGGAATACACATCTTGCAGTTCCTGAAAAGACATCACGGAGCAGCTTGTTTTGCCATTGGCGGCATTGGCCAGTAATACCCGATACGTATCGTCATCAAGTTTTAATTGGCTTTTGGCAATATGAATCAGGCGTATAAGTTGAGGCTTATTCATAGTCTTTCCTCGATTTAGGCGTAAGCCAGCCCTGACGGGTTTACGCCATATTTAAAGTGGTTTAATAAAGTTTTAAATTATCCTGCGGGAGTTAATGCCTTAATATTGGCAAACCAAGGTTCAAGACTTATTTCAACAATAACCCCCTGATTAAAGTCACCCGCTGCTGCAACTGTTCTGACTGCTTTACCACCCCGTAATACTTTATTGGGCTGATAAATAAAGCCACTGCCAACAGGGTATTTTTTATTAAACTCTTTAGCGTTCATTCAAACCCCCGCGATATCTAAGCTGATTTGCACATATTTACCATTTCCCAGACGCTCATAAATCCGCAAATACTGACTGGTGCCACTAATCTGGATTGAATCAGCGATAGCATCCATCGCTTCCAGCCAGCGTGGGTCATCAATATCAACCTGACGTAATCTTAAAACTTCATTGATATCAATGCGGCCTTGTTTATTGACGCGAAAAGCATGATCCACCAGAGCTTTGATTTTGTCATCTGCACCATCTGACCACTCAGTTACACAGTCATCAATCAGCTTTTTTGCTGCCTGAATCCGCTCATCGAATACGCGATGGTCGCCCACAGCACGCAATATTTTAAACTGACCATCAAAGCTCGGCAGTGTCACATTGCCCTTGGTGCCACCATATTCCACACCGTACTCTTTGGATGACAAGTCAATGAAGTCCTCTATTTGCTTCATTGATGCAGCTTTGAAAGCTGCCATGGCCACGCGCAGCGCCTTAGCCGCTTCAACAATACTTAACACCGTATCATCACGCAGATTATCAATAGGCCGAATTAAATTTTCTGGTACAAGATAGCCTTGACCATTCCGACGATAGCCAGATTGTTCGATTTCTTTATTCATGGTTATTTCCTTTGTCCAGAATACTGCAATATGTTTTAAAGACTCTCTGAGTGAAATGAATCAGTGCATCGCACCCCTCACGTTGGTCATTAGCTTCAGGTACACCCGGAACAAGTAATTGTTCATTAATTCGCGAGTGACGTGCATTTATCTCAATAGATTCACGCACTTCTTTTTCTAATCCTTTAATTACCGGTAAAGCTCCATTGGGAAGTGTTTTGCCAAATTCAATTAGCCCACTGGCCCAGGCATATGCAATGAGTGTCATTTTCTATCTCCAATAAATAATGCAACCTTGAATTGTTGTGGCTGAGACTGCGTGATAGTTGTGCGCTTTACGTTTAAGGTCGGCATCAGGTGCTTTTACTTCCACGATGGGGCGGGAACGGCTCACATTCACATGTTTAATTTCAACATTTCGCCGTTGCAGCCAGCCGAGCGCATTAACCAGTTTGGTTGGATTAATCATATTGAAATGCCCTCTAAATCTTTTACCGCATCACGAATATGTTTTTCGCCAAGCCTTTCATTGCTACCGGTGGCAAACATAGACGCTAACCGCAAGGTGTGTGAAATAGTCCGTAATGCCCCTGGTTTCTCTGACAGCATTTGGATCAGTTCACGCTCAGCCTTATCAAATAAGCCCCAAGCATCGGCGATGGCATCAACATCAGCCTTTTTAGTTTTTAGGATAGAAACCTTTTTAGCTATACGGCTAAATAAACGAGCAAAGTCCATATTGCGGCTATTACCGCCCGTTAACTTGCTATATACCTGATGGTTACCAACCAATGTCAGACCAACAGCGGTTTCTTCCTGCAAAATACGCAGTTCTTCTAATACCGGATATTCCAGATGGTCAGCTTCATCGATAATAATTAAACCATTTGTTCCACGTAATTTGCGACGAATAGCGCGACCTAATTGACCGGAACGACGAGGGGCATCACCAATACCAATTTCTAGTGCCAGCTCATATAGACACTCACTGAGGCTGGCGCGGGATGGTGAAACCGTAATCAGCCAGACGTTAGGACGATCGGCAACGAACTGCTGCAAAGAGCGCGTTTTCCCTACACCAGAATTGCCATAAATAACCGTGATGCATTGTGCTATTTGTGAATATTGCAGCGCATTCCAAATTTGTTTTACTGTGCGGGTTTCAATGAAATCAGGGGCTGCTGGCATTTCAGTGGTACGGCGTTTACGGTTATCAAGCCAGACGCTTAATTTAGTCGCGATATTATGATTGTCACCCTTATATTCACCTTTCATAAACTGTGAGATAGAGCCGGTTGAAATACCAACTTCACGCGAAACCGCAGCATAAGTGACGTCAGAGCTGTCAACAATAGTGCGAATAGTTTCCCGAATATCGGCAATTTTTTCTTGCTGTTGTTCTAAATCAATTACGTTACTCATTATATATCTCCGTTAAATCTGTTTATTTTGAAATGCGCTATAAAGCTGTGTTATTGCATTACCAAAAGCTTCTTCTGATTCATCTGCGTCAATATCTTCCTCCACTAATTGCCGCCTCATGGTATTGCCATTAGGGCGTAAGATTTCTACCACCCTTGACTCTGGCGGAGCGGGTGGAACGGTATCAGGCATAAGTTCTGCGGCTTCCAGCGTAGACATTCTTTTTTGTGCTGCTGCCGCTTCTTTAGTTCGTTTAATAAATTGAGTGCGATTTCGTTTATGTTCACGCGCCGCTTGAGTATCACCAAAGCCTACATTTTCAATACATTGAGCTTCGCCAATAAATCTGCCATCCAGCGTGTAGCACAGAACGCTGTTATGCAGGTTTTGTGGATCAAAACGGATAATGACTTTATTCGGTTTCATGCCAATCAGACGTTCACTGTAATAACGGTTACGACGCTGATTAATTTTCCCACCGGCTTCCATGACAAATGTGCCAGATTCACTGATTCGAACCGCTTCTGCTGGCAACAACAATAAGCGGCGCTGTTCAGCGGTAGCCTTGCGAATTAGGCTCTGCTGATAGCTTTCTTCAAACGCCTGATCAAACGACATAACACCACGGCAAATCTCGGTTTGGCGATTAGGGCGACGATTCCAAAAAGCTATCCCCTCAGCTAATGCCTTGAGGAATATATCGGCATCAACGGCCCGTTCACCGTAATTATCGGGCTTATCCATTGGGTTATCGCCGGTATGAGCGCCTGATAATAAAGGATGTTTATCTACCGTTTCACCCAAGCCACCATGCGAGAACGCACGTTCTACTGGCTTAGCCTGACCATGACCACGGCCAAATAGGACGCTAGTCCAATGCAGTTTGATACCTAGCAATGGGATAATCCCCATAGGGTCATCTTCTTTAACCTTGAATCGATAACGGTTAGGAACACCACCCGTAAGCCACTTGTTTGCCGCTGCGCGGGTGTTATCAATGGTCAGTTGTTGCGGTATACCGTAGTTTTCTATCAAGTCGGAAAGTGAAAGCCGAATTGAATCAGAGTTCTCACTTACATCTGTACGCCAAGCTAATATTTTACGGGTGCGTATATCTTGCCAAATCCATGTTTTCGGCCGCAGTATTTCGCCGTTATGCCAACGAACAAATACGTTATGTTGATATCCATCGCCATTTACCCATTCCATGGCGGTTAGATCAGCGACAGTACGCTCTTGAGCTGGGTAAAGACGCATGACAGCATGTTGCCCTTCGCGTAAAAGAACTCGCTGTTCAACGGGGATTTCGCGCTCCATCTTGCGGCGCATAGAAGACATGCTTGGAATCATCCAGCCATGAGAAAGCGCAACTTCCTCCAATCGAGCAAATGCGGTACGGAAAGCTGGGCGCTCGGGACGCAGAAAATCTGCTAAAAAGAAATCCCAGGCTTCCAGATCACAATCAGCTTCTTTCTTTTTCCGTGCTTCAATGCTTTTTCCGTACTGGCCAATCAAAGCCGCCATCCAGTCTTCACGGGCGAATTTACGTGCTGTGTAGTACCAGCGACGAATTGAAGCTACAGAAGCACCATGTGTTTCAGCCACAGCATCAAAAGCAGTAACAACATCAATGCCGGTGTCAGTCAATGTCGCCACCGCCTGAACAGCCTCGGTTTTCTTTTGCGCAGCATTGCGTTGCTTTTCTGTTGCTATATCCCAATCACGCCACAAAAGCTCACGACAATAGTTATTAACCGGCTCAGATTTCGGTAAGAAAAAAGGTTTGTTATTAATTTCAACCGCACCACGGGCTTTCAATACCATTGACCTGGCAACCGGCGATAAGCAATTAATATGGTACTCAATCGCTTTTGAACCCTGACGCTTGCGCATCTGGCTCTCAGTGGCATTCTTTTTCAAACGATTACTGATATTGAAGGGTGCCGTCGGCATATTCGGCAGACCGACGCATTCTTGTGCTGTTAGCCAAATATCCATTGGTTCAATCCGTAATCTGTTGTGGATAACGGCTTGGCCAGATCACCGCTGGCGAAACCTTGAGAACATCAGCAACCATCTGCTCATATTTCGGACACTTACGGTCTAACACATTCCGTAAGGTATCTTGGTTTAATCCGGCTTCACGTGACAGCTTGCGTAGATTTGTACCCCGAATTTCTAACTCAGCGCGTATTTTTGCGCGATGCCAATCAAGGCTACCTTGCGCTTGTTCACCCATCATGCGATCCTCACTGGTTTGTATGCAGGCCGATAACACACGCGCGTTATCGGTATGCATACAATACTAGGGTATAAAAACACGCCTGTAAAGTTTTAAGCGTGTTTTTATACGCGATGATATTTTTCAGTTTAAATTGGATGGTGCTAGATATGGCGGGAAGTAACACTGAAAAGCACGCTGATAATGATAAAAGTACAGAGCATACTTTTAGTGAGCGTGGAATAACACGCTTTGGTGAGAGGCTTACGCAGGTGATCAATGGGGAGTCATACAAGTCATTTGCGAAAAAATGTGAAATGTCAGACAAAGCAATCAGAGACTATGTTAGTGGCAAGACATACCCAGCCTTAGACCGTATCGCTCATATAGCAAAAGTAGCAGGTTGTTCATTTGAATGGCTAGCTACGGGCATTAACCCTCAAGCATTGGTAGTTGATGCTATCCAGGGCGTTAAATCTATCGATGAATCAGATTGGTCTAGGACGCAAAAAGATCTCTCAAATATTTTGGGGAGACTGACAGAAGATGAACAAGAGAAAATCATTCAGCATATAATAAAAAATGGAACTAACTCATTGATTCCAGAAGAGTTAAATCAGAGGGCTATGGCGATTGCGAGTCTCGTGATATCTCTGTCAGACAAAGACCAGAGAGAGATATTGCACCTCATTGAAACGAAAAAACTTGGCTCATTGTTAGATAATACACTGAAAAGTAACAAAATATAATCTAGCCCAAAGATTATAAATACCTTGGGTTAGATTATTTTATTTATGGATGTGTAAAACATTCTAAGGTTTGAATTTCGATTGGCGTGCTTTTAAACGCGGTTTAAAGAGTGTTTATAGCTTTACGTTATTTCTCACAATAAATGGATTTTTTTATAACGAACCAAAGTTTTCTCATTTTATTATTTTGGCTTTAAACTATGATTTGCTAGAAGCTGCTTCGAACAAACCCAGTACCCACAAGGCCTTGAGCCATATCCGCCAAATCCCGAAAAATTCCGCCAAATCCCTTATTTCTTTTTCATTCTTTCTGGATCAATACACCGGCTGCGTATTTCGTTCGGTGTTGCCCCCGGTTAATGCTGCTCCCAGCAAAGAACAGATGAGTGCCAGCCCCGAACCTTTATGTTCGCCGAATGCCCGCAGTGCCCCAAAGGGTTCTTCCATCAAATAACGTGGGTCGACCGTGGGCATGCCTTGGTGGTCTACCGCGCAACCAGGCTCTAATTGGCGCCCCTCATTCCATGCAATACGTGCTTTATTACCCGCAATAACGCTAGTGGCAAAGTCCAGAATGATTGGCTCGCCGGATAATAAGGGAACGCCTGCGCAGAAGGGATTGGTTCCTAGTCGGGCTGATTGCCCTTGCCAGGGGATGACATTGGCACGATTGTTTACATTCGCAAAATGCAATGAGACTAACCCCGCCGCAGCAGCTTGTTCAGCCCAGGCACCGATGCGGCCTAAGTGGTGTGCATTTGCCAGACTCAAAACCGTGACTCCGTGCTGTCGGGCGCGTTCAATACCCAGTTCAATCACTTGTTTTCCAATGACCTGGCCGAAGCCATGCTGCCCGTCAAATGAAATCAACGCTCCAAAATCTGTGGTGATTTTAACCTTTGCTGCAGGATTTAATCCTCCCTCATGAATTGCTGCGATATAGCGGGGCAACATACTAACACCGTGGGAGTCATGGCCTTTGAGACTGGACTCCACCAAATTATCAGCCACGTTAGCGGCGATGCCTGAGTCTACTGAAATATCGACCAATCGATCATGCAGATATTGCCGAAGAAAATGATGACTGAAAACGGGCATTTCTAGCTCCGAAAATAATAATGGAATATCGGGAACTATAACGCTTTCAATGTTCGATACATATATAATATATAGCTATCGTTAGCTTAAAATAAGCTACAAACTTTAAATGTTAATGTGATATTAATTTTTATCATCGCTCTGTGCTTTTTATTAAATATCGCATCTACCTTATTCCAAAAAATAATTTATAAATGGCGTCATTTACCCCCTAGGATGATTAAAGTTTTAATTCGGACATATAAGAGGCAGGGAAATGAATAAGTCACTAACAGAAAAACGGATAAAAAAAGTTACAGGTATATTTGCGTTCACTTGTCTTGCTCTAAGTACCTTTGGTGCACATGCAGAAGGGTCTATTAGTATTGCACAGCAGTTTGGTATTGGTTATCTGATTCTTGATGTGGTGCGTGATCAACAACTGATAGAAAAGCATGGTAAACAGCAAGGGCTGGATATTAACGTTGACTGGCGCACTATCTCGGGAGCAACAGGAATGAATGAGGCACTGCTTTCTGGTGCTCTTGATGTTGCGGCAGCGGGTGTACCCCCGATGCTTACCGTGTGGGATCGTACCCGTGGGCGTCAGAATGTGAAGGCGATATCGTCACTGGGTTCGATGCCGAATTACCTGCTGAGCAACAATCCAGCAGTAAAAAAGATAGCAGATCTTAGTGAAAAAGACCGTATCGCGGTACCGGCTGCCGGTGTGGGTTTCCAGTCCCGTACCCTACAAATTGAAACCGCCAAACTGTATGGCAATAGCGATTATAAACGCTTTGATACCATCACGGTAAGCTTGCCCCATCCTGATGCCAATGCCGCGTTGATTGCCGGTGGCTCTGAAATTTCTGCTCATTTTTCCAGCCCGCCGTTCCAATATCAGGCGCTAGAGCACGGCAACGTACATAAGATTCTTAGCTCCTATGACGTTCTGGGAGGGCCGGCAACATTTAATGTGCTATACACCACGCAAAAATTTCATGATGAAAATCCTAAAACCTATCGGGCTTTCTATGATGCGCTGGCTGAAGCTTCTCAGATAGTTAAAGCCAACAAAGCCGCAGCGGCTGAAACTTATATTCGGGTAGAAAAGTCGCGTTTATCACCTGAATTGGTGAAGAAAATCGTTGAAGACCCAGAAATTGATTTCACTATCACACCACAGCGCACCTATGTGTACGCTGACCAGTTGCAGCAATTAGGTATCCTCAAGAATAAAGCCGACTCGTGGCAGGACTATTTCTTCGCCGAAGCTCATAACGGGGCCGGTAGCTGAGTTGTTGGTTTCTTTGGAAAACGCTAAACAGACGGTCTTTTTCCCAATTACGCCGGAGGGGGCATGAGCCGCATCATTAATGAAATATCACCACAGCCGTTATTACAGGCTGCGGGTGTGGGTTTGGAGTATCGAACCCGCCAGAAACGAGTTCGTGCAACACATGACGTCAGTTTTGATGTCTATCCTGCCGATCGTTTTGTTCTGCTGGGGCCATCGGGTTGTGGTAAATCCAGCCTGCTTAAATCGATTGGCGGTTTTCTGCCGCCGGTTGACGGAGAGATACGCCTTGACGGTGAGGTCATTGTGGAGCCGGGGCCGGACCGCATGATGGTATTTCAGGAGTTTGATCAATTGCCCCCGTGGAAAACGGTGCTGGAAAATACGCTGTTCCCGCTGGTTGCCAGTCGTCAGGCTACCCATAAGCAAGCACGAGAGCGGGCATTACACTACCTGGATAAAGTGGGGCTTGCCGGATTTGCCGATGCTTATCCGCATATGCTATCGGGCGGTATGAAGCAGCGGGTAGCCATTGCTCGCGCATTAGCGATGCAGCCCAAGGTATTACTGATGGATGAGCCTTTTGCCGCGCTTGATGCACTGACGCGCCGTAAAATGCAAGAGGAGTTACTGGTGCTGTGGGAGGAAATACGTTTTACGTTGCTATTTGTGACTCATTCTATTGAGGAAGCGCTGGTGGTTGGCAGCCGGATATTACTGCTGTCACCACATCCTGGGCGGGTTTGTGCCGAGGTGAATAGCCATCAGTTTTCTCTAGCTGACTACGGTAGCGATGAGTTTCAATTCGCCGCACAGCGTATCCATCATCTGTTGTTCCCCACTGAGCAAGCACAAGTTGCTCCGTCGATCCCACTGCAAGGTAAACCATATGAGCACTCAACCCCCGATCCGCTGCGAATATCAGCGTGAACTGGCCCCACTACCAGAAGTGGTGTTGACCCAGCCATTGCCCATTATTACCCGCTGTTGGAACCAGCAGTGGCTACGCCAGTTGACGGTATTACTGGTATTACTGGCGCTGTGGGAACTGGCTGCACATTTGCAGAATAATGACCTAATGTTCCCGGGATTTATGCAAACACTACGGGCATTTACCCAGGATATGGCCAGCGGCGAGTTGCCCGCTAAGGTTGCTATCTCGCTCAGCACCCTTCTTAAAGGGTATGCCATAGGTAGCGTGTTTGCATTAGGGCTAAGTGCTTTAGCGGTGTCGACCCGTTTTGGTCGGGATCTGCTTAATATTCTAACGTCGATGTTTAATCCGTTGCCTGCTATTGCACTACTGCCTCTGGCGTTGCTGTGGTTTGGGCTGGGAGAAAAGAGTCTGGTTTTTGTGTTAATCCATTCGGTGATGTGGCCGATGGCGTTGAATACCTATGCCGGTTTTCTCGGTGTTTCGGACACATTACGGATGGCCGGTCGTAACTATGGGCTACGCGGTGGGCGCTATGTGGCTCATATTCTTATCCCGGCAGCACTGCCTTCTATTTTGTCAGGACTTAAAATCGGCTGGGCCTTTGCATGGCGCACGCTCATTGCCGCAGAGCTGGTTTTTGGTGCGTCTAGCGGTCAAGGCGGGCTTGGCTGGTATATCTTCCAAAATCGCAATGAACTGTATACCGATAGGGTATTTGCCGGTCTGGCGACCGTAATCGTCATTGGTTTACTGGTCGAAGTGCTTATCTTCGCCACTATAGAGAAACTGACCGTCAAGCGCTGGGGTATGCAGCGCTAATACTATTTACAGGAGTTAACCATGCTGGCAATTAAAACCCCACAAAATTACCTGAATCAAGATGGCGTGACTGAGAAAGTGGGGCAGTTTATTGCACCACTGGCTCAGAAGGTGCTTATCGTGACCAGCCCACGCGCCTGGCAGTCGGTGGGAGTAAGTGTGATAACGAGCCTGCAACGACATCATATCTCTTTTCATATCAGCTATTTGCCAGGAGATTGTACCCGTACAGCTATTGATGCATTGGTTGTACAAGCACAGCAACTAGGCTCAGAACTTATTCTGGGGGTAGGCGGTGGTCGAGTATTAGACAGTGCGAAAGCGGTAGGGGAGACATTGGGGCAATTGCCGGTCATCACACTACCGACAATAGCGGCGACCTGTGCAGCATGGTCACCGATTAGCGTTATTTATGATGAGGCTGGGGCACATATCGGCCCTTTATCCTTAACGCGGTTACCGGTCTGGGTATTGGTCGATAGCCAGACGATTGCCAGAACAGCGCCACGCTACCTGAATGCAGGTATCGTCGATGCATTAGCTAAATGGTATGAGTTTCTTCCTTATCTGCGAAAGGGTGATGATGGATTGGCACTGATACTAAAGTCACAGGTCGCGAAACAGGCACTGGATACCTTTAATACCTATGGACAGCAGGCTATCGCAGCTAATCAACGCCAGGAAGTCAGTGTTGCACTGCGTAAAGTGATCGATGCAGTTATCGCACTGGCAGGCTTAGCCAATAGCATGGCTGATGATATTCCACGAATCGGAATTGCTCACGCGATCCATAACAGCATGACCCATCTGCCAGAGCTTCACCATTGGCTACACGGTGAGAAAGTCGGCTTCGGGCTGGTGGTACAGTCATTTATCGAGCACGAGCAAGAGGCTGACCGTGATGAGTTATTGTCGTTATTACCCCGTTTTGGCTGCCCGTTGACGTTAGAAGATTTGGGACTCAAGCATAATGATGAACAGGTGAAAAAGATTGCTAAGGGCGTCGTTATTGCTCCGCATATTGCAGCACGATTACCCTTTTCGCTGGCATGGGAACGCATAGAACAGGCCCTGCTTTCTACCCAAAATTTACATCTGGAAGCCCCTTATCATTGAGTTAGGCTAGGGGACGACTGCGATATAGCTCTGTTCTGTTTGTCGGGGCTAATCGTATTCTTATTTCTGCCCCACTGACGGGGTGAGTCAACAATTTCAATGTACCAATAGCCAATTTCGTTATTTTCCTGGCAAGAAAATGGAGATATTGCAGAACACGAGCTAGGTCTGTAGCAAGCTTTTGCTTATGGTGTTGCGGTATTTGGTGCCCGGGTTGAGCAGGCCATCCAGTAATAGTGATTATTATTAAATTCAAACTTACTCAATACCTGTAATCCCAACTTACGTGAATGCGCAACGTATGAGCGATGATTTATTTCATTAATAAAGGTTATCAGAATAGGAAAGCGTGTAGACATTTTTTCCAAAGAGAAAGCAAAAAGCTGCTGAAGTACACCGCTACCGCGCATGGATTGGTCTATACAAATAGGGCCATACTGATAGGAGTTTTCGACGGACAATGTTTGTCCAGCAAAGGTATTCTCATCTAATTTATTTATCATATGTTCGAACAATGGCCAGGGAGACCAGAATTGCCAGGATGCAGCCATAACAAAAGCCACCACATTCCCCTCTTTCTTGGCGATAAATAATCCTTGTTCCTCCGTCACCAGTGATAACATCTGTTGTTGTGTCATCTGTGTGGTAACAAAACCCTCTTTTTTATCATCTTCATTAATCGTTGCTACATGGTATTTTTTTAGTAATGCCATGACTTGTTCAATATCAGTAACACTCGCCACACACAATTCCATATACATATCCTTTTTTAAATTGAGCACGTTTACCGTGCTGGGACTGTTATCCGCAGCTGTTTCTAACTTTATGTCACACTCGTAATTCAGGCTGACATTTTATCTTAAAGATGCCGTTTAGTTTTAACACGGCATAAGGTGTTTTTCCACTCTATGTCTTACGAACACTAGCTTTATGAACATGGTGACAATTTAAACTTGGTGTAAGAAAGATTAAGCAGAATTTCAGCAGTACCTGAAGACAACGGCGTTGTGTTTATATGCCCCTTCACGACCTCAGACAGAAAAATAAAATAAGCGCCTATAATTTATAAAGACATTTCAAACTCAAGAGAACAATTGGTGACATTATTTTTAACATTTGTGATGACTTTATATTTTTAGTGGCTATAAAATGAAATTTATTCATATGTATCGAAATTAAATGAGTTCAATTAAAGCTACTTGGAGTTAAATATCCGTAAACTGAATTAAAGATACCGAAAATAGCACTTAATCCTGTTAAATTGATTATTATAGTTTAAAGTTACAGAATTCTTGATTTATTTCGGTTTATTAATTTTTACTATTTAATTTCAATTAGTTATGTTTATTCTTTATTTTTCCAATCAGGGTTGGGTATGTGTTTCATTATTTGTTTTAGGAAAATGTCCGATTAAATGTCCCATTTTCTATATTATTGATGGGACTTTAAATATGTTTAGGGTGAATTGATTCGTTTTGATGAAAAAAATCAATCCTTTAGATCTATTTTATAATTTGTCGATGATACATATCAGCAGTATAAAGTCGTCATCAATTTAATTTATTGATACTCAGGGTTGAAATGCAGTGGCATAAAATAATAATTAGTGAACAGATAATCAGTGATTTTTTATAAGGGAATTTTATGAAATCAGTAGCAATAGTGATATTGATGGCCAGTACATTTTTAGGAGGATGCGCGACAAAAGAAAAAACCGAATCAGAAAAGCAAACGGCTACCATTATTAAGAACAATACAAGCAATCAGTGTGTAAACGATTTTTCAGTTCTGAAAAAATTGAACACTGATGAGTTTGGCGTTTTTAGAGGACAGTTTGAGCAGATTAATCACATGTATGCTTTCCTGGATCAGAATAGAAATATTCTTGATGATGACCCAAAACAACTTATTTCTCTGGAGTTGAATTCTAAGCTAAAAATGGTGTGTGCCAGAGTTAGGCATACTACTTTTAACGAGGTTCAAAGAAAAGTAAATGTAATCGCTAAGTTATAATTGTGATTAAAATAGTAATGTTTAATTATTCTTAATAATTAACAGGGTGGTGTTGATTTTATTTTGATGTTCATTGTTCATTAAAGCTAATTAAGATGTCTATTGTAGGGTGGTTTGGCATGCTAAATCACTCATTTTTAATTGAGGGTTATACAAAGAATAGAGTTTATATTATTGACGTTATTTTAAAGTGTGCTTGTTAATTTTAAGTTAATTAAGTGGAGGTGACGTTAATTTAAAATTACTGGGGTGATTATCTCATATCTTCATCATCATTTATGTCGTGCATATAGCGTATTCGAGTGCTAGTTGCTTGCTCTCAAAATGGAATTTTTACTCACATGAATCAATTTAATTCTAACTGCGTGTTTATGCGGGGAGTGGCATTTATCACTTTAGTGGTTCAAATATGCTTACTTCTTACCGCGACCATCACACCTATTATTTCACTGTCCGCGCATGCCGATAGCTTAGATGATGCAATGATAAATATGAGAGCATCAGATATCTTGAATGAACACACTTCGGCAGCAGTGACTATTGATTCAAGTCGATCTAAGACTCCACCGCAAGAGACAGTAAATCCTCCTATTTTTTCGCCATCTTCACCTTTAAATGAGCCCGCAGAGCCCTTGATTGCATCACAGCAAAATGGGTTACCAGATTTAGGCTCAGATAAACATGAAGTTGGCGACATCCGTACTAATAATAAATATGAGATCACGGAAAATAACGTGGCGAGTGCGTTTTCCAATTTTGGCAGTGTGATGAGCAGTAGTGAGCCTGGCAAAGCAGGCGAAAATGCAATAAAAGGCGTCTCCTCAGGTCTGGCCTCACAAATGGCTTCAGATTGGTTGGGGCAATACGGTAATGCCAGAGTGCAATTGAACTCATCAGGTACCGGTAATGCCGATGTATTGCTGCCACTAGCAGAATCAGAAAGTGCATTGTTATTTGCTCAGCTAGGGGTCCGTCATAATGGACAACGCGCCACAAACAATAGCGGCATTGGCGTACGTGGATTTACCGATGACTGGACCTTCGGTGTTAATACCTTTTATGACTATGACATGACCGGTAAAAATAGCCGTTTGGGGGTCGGGGGTGAGGCTTGGACAGATTATCTCAAATTCTCTACAAATGGTTATTTCCGAATAACCGACTGGCATCAGTCGGTATTGTCCGATATGGAGGATTATAACGAACGCCCGGCTAACGGGTTTGATGTGCGGGCAGAGGCCTATTTACCCTCTCATCCCCAATTGGGTGGACGGCTAGTCTATGAAAAGTATTTTGGTAAAGGCGTTGCATTAGGCAGTGGAAATACCAGCCCTGATGATTTAGGTCATTCACCCTCTGCCATTACCGTTGGGGTTAATTATACGCCTATTCCATTGGTAACTTTCGATGCTTCCCATAAGAAAGGGCGCAATGTCGATAATGATTTTCAGCTAGGGATCAATTTAAATTACCGTTTTGGCGTACCGTGGATTGATCAAATTAGCAAACAGACAGTTGGTTTAATGCGCAGTGTGGCGGGTAGCCGTTACGATATTATTGACCGTAATTACGATATTGTTATGCAATATCAAAAGCAGGACTTAATTCATCTGAGTTTGCCTGAGCAGATTACCGCATATGCTATGGAGGATATCTCACTAACGGCAAAAGTGGCCTCGAAATACGGGGTGAAAAATATCGTATGGCATGCCCCTGCATTGCTTGCAGCCGGTGGCAGTATAACGATGTCAAGTGTGGGAACAGTGTTAATCACTCTCCCAGCCTATCAACCATCCGTTAGCCTGAATAATTATCAAGTTAGCGCCACGGCATATGATGTCCGGGGTAATAAATCCAATACGGCTACCACAACCCTGCTGGTTGAGCGCTCTCTACATAATATTACCCTTAAACATATTGGTAATCACACAACGCTGGCCGATGGTTTATCTACGGTGGCTTTTGAAGCCACAGTGATTAATACCGCGAATAATGCTAACCAACCGATAACGGGTATGGCCGTTACGCTCAGTTCTACCCTAGGAACAATCACTCCGCAAACTGCGGCAACCGACAGTAACGGAAAGGTCAGTGGTATTGTCACAACCAGTATTCGTTCAGGGAGTGGGACAGTTTCTGCCTCCTTGATGAACGGCAACCATGATACAAAACCGGTCAGGTTCACGGCAGACAGTAGCACGGTAAGCATTATTAATGGTGACCTGACTGTCGTTCGTGACAAGGCGATTGCCAACGGCGTTGCGACTAACAGTGTGAAGGCCATTATCAAGGATGCTAACGGCAATCCAGTATCCGATCAGGCGGTCAGTTTCTACGCCAATAATAATGCTGTTATTGCCAGCAGTGGCATTACTGATGCTGATGGTAGTGTGATCATGACACTCACCAATACCATCAGTACTGTTGTTACTGTAACCGCTAGCGTCAATGGCAGTAGCCAAAGTGTCAATGTGACATTTGTTACCCCCGCCAATATTGCCAGTGGTAACTTGAAAGTCGTTACTGACGGCGCTGTTGCGAATGGTACGAAAACTAACAGTGTGAAAGCCATTGTTACTGATGGACACAATGCACCAGTATCAAATCAAGTGGTTAGTTTCAGTGTTGCCAACGGAAGCGGTGCCACGATCGCCACTCAGGGCACGACGGGCCCAGATGGTTCGGTCACGGTAATGCTTACCAGTATCAAAGCCGGTGTTGTTACTGTGACGGCAACTATTAATGGTAGTGCTCAAACGGTGGACGTGACCTTTATTGCCGATGTGAGTACTGCGCAAATCCAGACGCTAACGGAAGTCACCGCACTAAACAGTGGCATTGTGGCGAACGGCAGCCAGACCCACAGGGTACAGGCACGGGTGACGGATGCGCAGGGTAACCCGCTGGTCAATCAGACGGTAACCTTTGCTGCCAGCAGCGGCGCTACACTGGTGCCGTCGGTGGTGACAGTCACCGACAGTGACGGGTATATCCCAATGGCACTGACCAGTCTCCGGGCTGGGGTGATCACCGTGACCGCTACCCTCAGTGGGGGCAGCGGTAACAGTAAAACAGTGGATGTGGCCTTTATTGCTGATACCAGCAGTGCGCGGCTTGAAACGCTGACTGAAGTCACCGCACCGAACAGCGGCATTGTGGCGGATGGCGGCCAGACCCACCGTGTGCGGGCGCGGGTGACGGATGCGCAGGGTAACCCGCTGCTTAATCAGACCGTGACCTTTACCGCCAGTAATGGTGCCACGCTGGTGAATCAGGCGATGACGGTGACCGACAGTGATGGTTATCTCTCGATGGCACTGACCAGTACGCTGGCCGGGACTGTCACCGTTACTGCCACTCTGATTGGGGGCAGTGGCAACAGCAAAACGGTGGCTGTGGCCTTTATTGCTGATGTTAGCAGTGCGCGGCTTGAGACGCTGACCGAAATCACGGCGTCAAACAGTGGCATTGTGGCGAACGGTAGCCAGACCCATAGCGTGCAGGCGCGGGTGACGGATGCGCAGGGTAACCCGCTGGTCAATCAGACAGTGACCTTTAGCGCCGGTAATGGTGCCACGCTGGTGAGTCAAACGGTGACAGTGACCGACAGTGATGGTTATCTCTCGATGGCACTGACCAGTCTCCGGGCCGGGGCAATTCCTGTGACCGCTACCCTGATTGGGGGTAGTGGCAACAGCAAAACGGTGGCGGTGGCCTTTATTGCCGATACCAGCAGTGCACACATCGCGACGCTGACTGAAATCACGGCAGCGAACAGTGGCATTGTGGCGGACGGCAGCCAGACCCATAGCGTGCGAGCGCAGGTCACCGATGCGCAGGGTAACCCGCTGGCCAATCAGACGGTGACCTTTGCCGCCAGTAGCGGCGCTACCCTGGTGAATCAGACGGTGACGGTGACCGACAGTGACGGGTATATCCCAATGGCACTGACCAGTATCCGGGCCGGGGCGATCACCGTTACCGCCAGCCTCAGTGGAAGCAATAGCAAAACGGTGGCGGTGGCCTTTATTGCCGATACCAGTAGTGCGCGTATCACGACGCTGACTGAAATCACGGCGGCAAATAATGGCATTGTGGCGGATGGCAGCCAGACCCACCGCGTGCAGGCACGGGTGACCGATGCGCAGGGTAACCCACTGATTAATCAGACGGTAACCTTTAGCGCCGGTAACGGTGCCACGCTGGTGAGTCAGACGGTGACAGTCACCGACAGTGACGGGTATATCCCAATGGCACTGACCAGTATCCGGGCTGGAGCCATCACCGTGACTGCCCGCCTGAGCGGAAGTAACGACAAAACGGTGGACGTTATCTTTATTGCTGATGTCACTACCGCACAAATCGCCACCCTGACTGAAATCACGGCGTCAAACAATGGCATTGTGGCGGACGGCAGCCAGGTCCACAGTGTGCGGGCGCAGGTTACCGATGCGAACGGCAACCCGCTGGCTAATCAGACGGTAACCTTTAGCGCCGATAACGGTGCCACGCTGGTGAGTCAGACGGTGACGGTGACCGACAGTGATGGGTATATCCCGATGGCGCTGACCAGTATCCGGGCCAGAGCCATCACCGTGACCGCCAGTCTCAGCGGGGGCAACAGTAAAGAGGTGCAAGTGATCTTTATTGCTGATGTCACTACCGCACAGATCGTGACCTTGAGCGAAACCACCGCGCCAAACAGCGGCATTGTGGCGGATGGCAGCCAGACCCATACCGTACGGGCGCGGGTCAGCGATGCTAACGGTAACCCGCTGGCTAATCAGACGGTGACTTTTACCGCCAGTAATGGCGCCACGCTGGTGAGTCAGGCGGTGACGGTGACCGACAGTGATGGGTATATCCCAATGGCACTGACCAGTATCCGAGCCGGAGCGGTCACCGTGACTGCCAGCCTCAGCGGAAGTAACGACAAAACGGTGGCTGTCACCTTTATTGCTGATGTCACTACCGCACAAATCGCCACCTTGACTGAAATCACGGCGTCAAACAATGGCATTGTGGCGGACGGCAGCCAGACCCACAGTGTGCGGGCGCATGTCACCGATGCAAACGGCAATCCGCTGGTGAATCAGACGGTGACCTTTAGCGCCGGTAATGGCGCCACGTTGGTGAATCAGACGGTGACGGTGACCGACAGTGATGGTTATATCCCGGCGGCACTGACCAGTATCCGGGCCGGGACCATCACTGTGACCGCCAGCCTCAGCGGAAGTAACGACAAAACGGTGGCTGTCACCTTTATTGCCGATGCTACTACCGCACAGATAGTCACTCTGAGCGAAACCACCGCGCCAAACAGCGGCATTATGGCGGACGGCAGCCAGACCCATACCGTACGGGCGCGGGTCAGCGATGCTAACGGTAACCCGCTGGCTAATCAGACGGTGACTTTTACCGCCAGTAATGGCGCCACGCTGGTGCCGTCGGTGGTGGTGACGGACAGTGACGGGTATATCCCGATGGCACTGACCAGTATCCGGGCCGGGGCCATCACCGTGACCGCCAGCCTCAGCGGAAGCAATAGCAAAACAGTAGACGTAACCTTTACTGCTGATACCAGCAGTGCACGCATCGCGGCGCTGACTGAAATCACGGCGGCAAACAGTGGCATTGTGGCGGACGGCAGCCAGACCCATAGCGTACGGGCGCGAGTGACGGATGCACAGGGCAATCCGCTGGCCAACCAGACGGTGACCTTTAGCGCCGGTAACGGTGCCACACTGGTGAATCAGACGGTGACAGTCACTGACAGTGACGGGTATATCCCGGCGGCACTGACCAGTATCCGGGCTGGGGCCATCACCGTGACCGCCAGCCTGAGCGGGGGCAACAGTAAAGAGGTGGAAGTGATCTTTATTGCTGATGTCACTACCGCACAAATCGCCACCCTGACTGAAACCACCGCGCCAAACAGTGGCATCGTGGCGGACGGCAGCCAGACCCACAGTGTGCGGGCGCAGGTCACCGATGCGAACGGCAACCCGCTGGCCAATCAGACGGTGACCTTTGCCGCCGATAACGGTGCCACGCTGGTGAATCAGACGGTGACGGTGACCGACAGTGACGGGTATATCCCGATGGCACTGACCAATATCCGGGCCGGGGCAGTCAATGTGACTGCCAGCCTGAGCGGGGGTAACAGTAAAGAGGTGCAAGTGATCTTTATTGCCGATGCCACTACCGCACAGATAGTCACCCTGAGCGAAACCACCGCGCCAAACAGCGGCATTGTGGCGGACGGCAGCCAGACCCATACTGTACGGGCCCAGGTCAGCGATGCGAACGGTAACCCGCTGGCTAATCAGGCGGTGACCTTTAGCGCCGGTAATGGTGCCACGCTGGTACCGTCGGTGGTGATGACGGACAGTGACGGGTATATCCCGATGGCACTGACCAATATCCGGGCCGGGGCAGTCAATGTGACTGCCAGCCTGAGCGGAGGCAACAGTAAAGAGGTGGAAGTGATCTTTATTGCTGATGTCACTACCGCACAGATAGTCACCCTGAGCGAAACTACCGCACCAAACAGTGGCATTGTGGCGGACGGCAGCCAGACCCACAGTGTGCGGGCGCGGGTCAGCGATGCGAACGGTAACCCGCTGGCCAATCAGACGGTGACCTTTGCCGCCGGTAATGGTGCCACGCTGGTGAATCAGACGGTGACGGTGACCAACAGTGACGGGTATATCCCGGCAGCACTGACCAGTATCCGGGCCGGGACCATCACCGTGACCGCCAGCCTGAGCGGAAGTAACGACAAAACGGTGGACGTTATCTTTATTGCTGATGTCACTACCGCACAGATAGTCACTCTAAGCGAAACCACCGCGCCAAACAGTGGCATCGTGGCGGACGGCAGCCAGACCCACAGTGTGCGGGCGCAGGTCACCGATGCAAACGGCAACCCGCTGGCCAATCACACGGTGACTTTTAGCGCCAGTAATGGTGCCACGCTGGTACCGTCGGTGACGGTGACCGACAGTGACGGGTATATCCCGACGGCCCTGACCAGTATCCGGGCCGGGACCATCACCGTGACCGCCAGCCTGAGCGGGGGCAACAGTAAAGAGGTGCAAGTGATCTTTATTGCTGATGTCACTACCGCACAGATAGTCACCCTGAGCGAAACCACCGCGCCAAACAGTGGCATTGTGGCGGACGGCAGCCAGACCCACAGTGTGCGGGCGCAGGTCACCGATGCGAACGGTAACCCGCTGGTGAATCAGACGGTGACCTTTGCCGCCGGTAATGGTGCCACGCTGGTGAATCAGACGGTGACGGTGACCGACAGTGACGGGTATATCCCGACGGCATTGACCAGTATCCGGGCCGGGGCGATCACCGTGACCGCCAGCCTCAGTGGAAGCGCTGACAAAACGGTGGACGTTATCTTTATTGCTGATGTCACTACCGCACAAATCTCCACCCTGACTGAAACCACCGCGCTAAACAGTGGCATTGTGGCGGACGGCAACGAGATCCATACCGTGCGGGCGCAGGTCACCGATGCGAACGGTAACCCGCTGGCCAATCAGACGGTAACCTTTGCCGCCGATAACGGTGCCACGCTGGTGAATCAGGCGGTGACAGTGACCGACAGTGACGGGTATATCCCGACAGCACTGACCAGTATCCGGGCCGGGACAATCACCGTGACCGCCAGCCTCAGTGGAAGCGCTGACAAAACGGTGGACGTTATCTTTATTGCTGATGTCAGTACCGCACAGATAGTCACCCTGACCAAAATCACTGCGCTTAACAGTGACATCGTGGCGGATGGCAACGAGATCCATAGCGTGCAGGCGCTGGTCACCGATGTTAAGGGTAACCCGCTGGCCAATCAGACGGTGATTTTTACCGCTGATAACGGCGCCACCCTGATAAGTGAGACGGTCACTGACAGTGATGGGTATATCAGGACAGATCTGACCAATACCCGGGCTGGGGCTGTTAATGTTACCGCAACCCTGACTGGGGGCAGTGGTAACAATATGACGGTGCAAGTCATCTTTATTGCTGATGTCAGTACCGCACAGATAGTCACTCTAAGCGAAACCACCGCGCCAAACAGTGGCATCGTGGCGGACGGCAGCCAGACCCACAGTGTGCGGGCGCAGGTCAGCGATGCGAACGGTAACCCGCTGGTCAATCAGACGGTGACCTTTGTCGCCAGCAGTGGTGCCACGTTGGTGCCGTCGGTGGTGATGACGGACAGTGACGGGTATATCCCGACGGCATTGACCAGTATCCGGGCCGGGACCATCACCGTGACCGCCAGCCTGAGCGGGGGCAACAGTAAAGAGGTGGAAGTGACCTTTATTGCTGATGTCAGTACCGCACAAATCGCCACCCTGACTGAAACCACCGCGCTAAACAGTGGCATCGTGGCGGACGGCAGCCAGACCCACAGTGTGAAGGCGCAGGTCACCGATGCGAACGATAACCCGCTGGTCAATCAGGTGGTGATTTTTACCGTTGGTAATGGTGCCACGCTGGTGTCATCGGTGATGATGACTGACAGTGACGGGTATATCCCGGCGGCATTAACCAGTATCCGAGCTGGGGAGATCGCGGTGATTGCCACCCTTATCGGGGTCAGTAATGACACCAAAAAGATAGACGTGCTCTTTATTGCCGATGTTAATAGCGCGAAAGTGATTTTGGAAAAGAGCGTAGACAATCAACCTGCTGATGGGGTGGCAGATGCTGCAATAAAAGTGACGGTAACAGATGCCAACAATAATCCATTGCCAGGCCAGAATATAACCGTTGTTGCGGATAATGGCGCAATTATCAGCAGTAATAGTAATGGTACCAGCGGTGCCGATGGGACTTTTGTTATAACACTGAAAAGTTCAACAATTGGTAACAGCACGGTGACCGCAGCACTGGATAATAACAGCAGCGCAATGGTTGTGATGACATTTGTTGCTGTACCTTTTGAGATCAGATTGACCTTAACCACGGGGGGATAACCGTGCTGTAGCTGATGACACTTTATGGTGGCGGCGTTAGGTTCTTAACGCATTGAGAGACATGTGCAGGAATAGACAGAAGTATGTATTAGTAGGCGGCAGGGAAAAGATGAAAGCTAAAGGGCATCTAATTAAATAGAAGCCCTTTAGCTTAAGTATCATTATTTCGGTTTCGATAAATTATTGTAAACGTTATTTAGTATAAAACGCTTTCCTTTAGTTATCACTGTTCCGATATTGCGTTAGTGGACTGATATTATGGAAATAGATTAAGATGAGATTATTAAATCTACTGGTGTTTATTCTGCTGATGACGGTGTTTCCTGGTACTGTTTATGCGGAATTTATCATAAAAAACCTGCAAACAAGTTTGTCAGAAATGAGTATGGATGTGGTATTCCAGCCTGGAGGTCTTGCGTATGTTAATTATTGTCGGCCACAAAATGTTAGCCATACTACATTAGAACGTTGTTTACTAACATATAAAGTCAGAGCAGTTACCTCCGGAGGTCAAGGGGTTGACTTATACACTGGCGCGTTTGATTTACGGGGGGATGGTACATATGACCAACAATTGTTAGCTGCTTCAACAATGGACGAAGCACTAGTGATCGCACAATCTCACGGGGTAATACTTTCTTATCACATAGTGATACCACGCTCAGCACTGGTTTCGATATCCGGTACATCGGGGAATTTTGCAATGATAACTGGGGCTGAGGGAAAACCCTGCAATGCGGCGGGTACCTCATGTTATACATTTTCATCTGTTCTACTAGGTACATATAGCTTTAACCTTAAAACAGCTAATATTGATGTTGTATGTGAGGCGAGTAGTTTGTCACAACGTTCAGCGACCCTAAGTGGGCCACATATATATGTGCATGATAGTAATGGGACGCGGTTATCACAAGCCATTAATCCTATTGATGTATCTATGAACTGTGTTAATTGGAGTCCAACGGCTAATACCAAAATGGTCGACTTTGTCGTCACACCGAGCGAAGGGATCGCCACCGGCAGTAATACTCAGGTAGCTTGCGGAGTTTATAAAAATACACTTGCCGGGACAGCTTCAGGTTATACACATACTCAGACAATCTCCTTGTCTGGTTTTGGTGATACTATTTCAACGTTCTCAACACCGGCACTTTATTTTGGTATTTATGTTAAACAGCCATCTAGCTCCGCAGAAACCTCGTTACCGCAATTAAATTGTGAGTTTTCAGGCGAGTTTAGCGTACGGTAATCGGCGATTTTTATGAGTGTTCTTTCTGTGAGAATTGTAGGAGATATTAATGGTTTCCTGCTCTTTTAATTCGACCTAAGTAAAGTAAGGTTAGATATTCAAATACAGTGAGAATGTTCCATTTTTATCGATTTGAAATGGAGAGTGTTATTGTGCATTAATACTATGGTGCTTCTGAATAATAATGAATTTTCTTAGGTGTCTATTTGATGGATTACGCCCTATAAAGGTTGAGGGTACTTTATTAAGGAGATATCATGCTTGACATGACAGTGCTTGTTGTTGATGAACATCCTATAATTAGAAGTGTTATAAAACGTATTGTAGAGTGTAAAGGAGGTGAGGTTTTAGAAAGTAATTGTCGAACAGAATCGGTTAGGCTAGCCCATACGCATAAACCAGATTTGATTATTCTCGATATTCTTACAAATGAATATTCAGGTCTTGGCCTGATTGAACAAATATTAAGAGTTTCACCTGATTCAAAAATAATAATTTTTACTGCGATGGTATTTAATGATTATGCTATAAAATGTATGGACTGTGGTGTTTATGGTTATGTCTCTAAAACCGATAGCATTGATAATTTGGAAAGTGCCATTAAAGCGGTTATGTCGGGTTATTGTTATTTTCCAAAGCTCATTATTAGTTTTAAAAATGATGATAATGATGAACAAAGAAATGAATATCTTATAATAAAAAGTCTAACGCCTAATGAAATTGCTGTTATGCAAGGAATTAGCCAGGGTTTGACGATTAATGATATAGCCAATAACATCAATGTTAGTCGAAAGACAATTAGTGCATATAAAAGAAAATTGCATGAAAAGTTCAATGCGAAGTCTATTATTCAGTTGTCGATTATTGCTAAGCGTCATGGGCTCCGACAATGACAGGCTCTACTTCACTCAGTAAGAATCATCCTCATCATCCCCCCTAAAATCCCTCCTACAGTTAACGGTGAATCTGTATCCTGACTTTCACCTATTGCCCATGTTGTTTAATGATTTTTTGGATTGTGAATTTAGAACCAGGTAATAAAATCTACCTCATAAGCATAACTATTTCTTGTTACATCATAAAGTTATGCAGCTGTAATGGATAGAGCTATACGAGCTGCCCTCCAAATGTTGGGAAAACTGACACTTGGAGGGGGGGTATTATTTACTAATCAAGTTATCCCTATCATTTGACTGATTACGTTCTGTTTTTTTATTAAATATGGAAATTATTCTATTAGCAGCCATATACAATATAGTGAATATAACCACGGTACCTATTATTCTTAAAATAAGAACTGTCAGTCGGTAAGTGTCATTGAATGACTTACTCGCCATATTGATATATCCATTGGTTTGATTGTTTAAAGAGTACTTTTCAGCATTCTCATGAAAATATTGTGCAAACGTTCCTGATCTTTGTTTTGTTACATGAAATGGCACTGCTTTTGAGCCAATGGGTAAACGAATCTTATCTCCATTGCTGGTACTGAGCAATGTATCATCAATAAGAACAATAACGTTGTTTCCATCGGGTAACTTTGCAATATAGAATCTGGCGTAGTCTAGCTCATTAATAAGTGTTTTTATTTTACTTTGTGTCCAATAAGGAATGAATTTGGTCTTTTTTTTCCGCCCAGACCCTGAAGTAATAAATCCACCACGTTGAATATCAACAATACCATATAATTCGGTTGGTTTGAGAGACTCGGTTTCTATAGTGAAGTAACTACCCACTTTGATATCCGCTAACGTTTTAATGGTTGGAATAGTATCTCCGGCTTTTTTCCCCTCATACTGTTCACCTGATTTTGCATTTCTAATGTTGCCTTCAGACACTTCACTTTCAAAAAGATAAAAAAACCGTTGGTAAGGCGTGATGGCAGAAATGTAAACGGCAATAAAGAAAAGGACGATAAATCCTGTATATTTTAAAACTTTCATTTTTCAAAACACTCCATTTGTATTAACACTATCCAAAAAAATATAAATAAAATTTGATGTGTGAGAGTTAATATAAAGAATTAAATCGTTTCAATACACGACAACATAAAGTATCAACACTAGTGAGTTATGGCTCATTGACAAGGACTCTTTGCGTGAAAGGTATTTATTCATTTTTAATACAACATAGTATGCCGACGATCAGCATAGGTACCCAGCAAAGGGTAATTAACAAGAATATTCTTATGTAATATAAATTCCGTGGGCTAGCGAGTTCAAAAGCCCAAATAAATCGATTCAAAAAATAAAACAAGAAAATAAAGATGTAAAGCATACCAAAAAACCAGCCAGATAAATTAATGTCATGCATTCTTCTAATGCCAACAGCAAGCAGTGGTAATGGCATTACAATGTTAATAAATATATTTATGGTCAATAAATGGTCTACTGAGTCGATTGTTTTTGTTACTGATAATGTGGCAATCATTATGATTAATACACTTTTAAGTAAAGAATTGGTTAAAAAAATATCCAGAACTCTTGCCTCGATGAAACGCCTTTAAAATCAAAGGTACGTTTCCATCCATTTAAGTAGCATTGCCAAAAAGCCATAGTGTTATCCTTTTTTGGAAGCATAAAAGTTATAGTTTACGCTGCCAAAAAAATACGATTAATTATGAATTTATTTTTATCTTAATTAAAGTTCTAACAAGAAATAATGATTTTTCACTCCAAACTAATTTATTAAAAGTGAATGTGACCAAATTATTGTTTTTTTTTGATGATTATAGTCAGACCAACTAGATAGAAAATAAAACTAAGATATTTGTTAAGTTTTACTTGATTACGTTTAACGATGATACGCATATTTATCAGATATTTCTTGTTTTGTTTCTCAATGTAAAATGAGTTGTTTTATTTCATACACTTTTAAACTCGGACAGTGGAAAAATCCGTGTTCTCTGGACGATTGTTTATATTCCCTATATGGCGCTATTCACTAGCATCTTATGCTAGTGTTTTCCTTTAAAATGGAATAAGTGCAAATTAAGCTGCTACAGATCTTGTACTAGATGCTGGGGTATTTTTAAAACATTACCATTATTTTCAATTTCACTTCACATAAAAAAATAAACTTATTGACAATAAGTTTAACGGGTTCTAATTTCGAAATACCATTTAAGAACTTGGTTCCATATAATGGAACAGGTGTGAGATGACGACATTAGAAAATGCCACTGCGGTATTGAAGTTATTTTCTCATCGATGCATAACGCACGGTCAGCCGGGTATTTCATTCAGCGATGTGGTTGAACAACTGAGTTTACCGAAAAGCACAGTTTCGCGCCTATTACAAACGATGGAAAACCAAGGCTTGTTGGAGCGAGATCCTCAGACTCGCTTGTATAAAATTGGTCATTTACTGCTTTCCGTTGCTAGCCACTATTTGTCAACGCCATTGGTGGACAATGCGGCAGTCGCTATGGCGCATTTAGGCCAACTGACTTTTTGTACCGGTTATATATCGGTACTGGAGGGGCGAGATATCAGGGTTATGCGAACCTTTCCTGGCCGTCATTTCTTACATGTGGTCACGCCGGTTGGCGGATGTTCACCCGCCGCGGAAACCTCGGTAGGCCGAGCCATATTGGCACGAGAAAGTGATGATGATGTTCGGCAACGCTTTATAGCTGACTATCAAGGTGCCCTGCCGGACTCTGGACAAATGCTCGATACATTGCTGCCAAAACTGGCGCAAATCAGGGGGCAGGGGTGGTCTTTGGCGCGTAACGAAACCCTGCCTGGGATCAGCTCACTCGCGACTGCGGTAACCAATAAACACCGTAGTGAAACGGTGGGGTTATGCTTATCTTTCCCCTCTCAGTCCGATGATCAGCCTTATCCACCTCAGGTTTTGGCTGCATTGATAACGGTTTCCCGGCAATTAGCGAAAAAACTCGGTGATGAATATTGGCAACAGATCAAATAACTCACCACGAATAGAGTTTTGTTTTTGATTAATAAATCAGTATGCCAACACCAGGGCATCTTACCGATTATTTAATTGCACTGTGAATAAGCACGGTGCAATTAAATAAGCTAAGTCAGGCTATAAATAATAAATTTCATTGTTGGTTCCAAATATTGGAACTGCGACGGCATCCTATGCCTGAAATATTATTTTAGCCAAATACCAAAGATAGACAGGGGCTTATGAAACCAGAAAAAGCGATAAATCCGTTGAAAGATATCAGCACGCTGCTGGTTATGGTGCTGTTATCCGTTATGGGGGCAATTATCGGCGTACAACTGATAACGACCTTGGGTGTAACGCCTAATACCTCGATTATCGGTGCGCTTATTGCCATGCTGCTTGCGCGCATTCCATTACAGATGTTTCAGCGCTATCGTTCGATACATACCCAGAATCTGGCGCAAACCGTTATTTCTTCAGCCACCTTCGGTGCTGCTAATAGTTTGTTGATGCCGATTGCTGTGCCCTATGTCATGGGTCAACCGCAATTGATCCTGCCGATGCTATGTGGTGTTGCGGCAGCGATGTTGCTGGATGCTTATCTATTGTATCGATTATTTGATACCAAAGTCTTTCCGGCCGCTAATGCCTGGCCTCCCGGTGTGGCTGCTGCGGAAGCAATCAAAGCTGGTGACCGAGGTGGTAAGCAAGCATGGCTGCTCGTGGTGGGTGTTCTGGTGGGTATCGCCGGTTCAATGCTAAAAGTTCCGATGGCGGCCTTTGGTACCGCTTTTATTGGCAATATTTGGGCTCTAAGCATGTTTGGTGTCGGTTTGTTGCTGAGAGCTTACGGCCAGCCAATGACCGGAGTCGATATCAATGCACATTTTATTCCACACGGGGTGATGGTTGGGGCCGGTTTGGTGGCCTTGATTCAAGTTGTACAGGTGATTCGCAATAAGAATGGTGAGAGCAAATCCACTCATGCGCAACCTGACAGCGAGGTGCGTAAAGCACTGGGACTGGGGGCGGTAGGGTATATCATTATTGCTGCACTGCTGGCTTTGGCCGGTGGTCTATACAGCGAAATGTCATTGGTCATGCTGTTACTGTTTGTGATTTATGCCGCTTTTGCTGCCTTTGTACATGAATTGATCGTGGGTATCGCAGCGATGCACTCTGGTTGGTTCCCTGCCTTTGCCGTCGCGCTGATTACCCTGATTATAGGTATTTTAATTGGTTTCCCCCCGCTAGCATTATGCATTCTGACAGGCTTCACTGCGGCAACCGGGCCGGCATTTGCCGATATGGGATTTGATCTGAAAGCCGGTTTTATCCTGCGAGGTTATGGTAAAGACTTGCAGCAAGAGTTGTGGGGGCGCCGCATCCAGTTGATCGCTGCACTTATCGCTTTTGTGATTGCCATTCCGGTAGTTTATTTCTCTTACACCAGTTATTTCCTACAGGGCTTGGTTCCACCAGTGGCGCGGGTATATGCCAAGACTATCGAGGCCGGTGCACAACCGGGCATTGCATTGAACCTGCTTATTTGGGCTATTCCCGGCGCTATCGTGCAATTCATTGGTGGGCCAAAGCGCCAACTTGGGGTGCTGCTGGCCACTGGATTGCTGATTAACAACGCGATGGCAGGGTGGGCGGTAGTGGTGGGTATCGCACTGCGTATCCTAATTATTAAACGCTGGGGTGATAAAGGCCGCACGCCGATGGAAATTATGGCGGCAGGCTTTATTGCCGGCGATGCACTGTATAACTTCTTTAACTCCATTTTTTCCAGTAAAGGGAAATAACCAGTAGCGGCTGATGCAGGATGCATTGATTCATCCGGCAACATGATTGAGGTATAAAAATGAGTTTGAAACAAACAATACAAGCCTATGAATTAATTGATAGTGCATATGTTAATGGACAAGAGATTGTCGCGTTGTTTGCCCAATACCCGGCGGTAAAAGCCACGACCCATCGCGTCGATGGCGAGAAGGGGGCAACTGATTTTGTGCGCATTGAAATTGTGGGCAGTGAAGGCAAGACCCTGAGCGGCAAGGCTCCTACCTTGGGTATTATTGGCCGCCTCGGTGGGGTTGGTGCGCGGCCAACACGTATCGGGCTGGTTTCCGACGGTGATGGTGCCATCGCGGTAATTGCCAGCGCACTGAAACTGGCACAGATGCAACATAACGGAGATGTATTACCGGGAGATGTGATAGTCACCACCCACATTTGTCCAAATGCACCAACTCGCTCGCACGATCCCGTTGATTTTATGGATTCGCCGATTGATGACGTGACGATGAATAATAATGAGGTGATCACGCAAGCCGATGCCATTTTGTCGATCGACACGACCAAAGGCAACCGTATACTCAATCACAAAGGCTACGCACTTTCACCGACAGTGAAGGAAGGCTACATTTTGCGGGTGGCGGAAGATCTTTTACGCATCATGGAGATGACCAGTGGTCGTCCGGCAGTAACATTCCCTATCACGACGCAAGACATCACACCGTATGGTAATGGTGTGCATCATATCAACAGTATTCTCCAGCCCTCTACCGCCACAACTGCGCCGGTGGTCGGCGTCGCAATTTGCACCGAGTCGGTTGTTCCGGGATGTGGTACCGGGGCCAGCCATGAAGTGGATATTGCATTGGTGGTAAAATTCGCCGTTGAAGTGGCCAAAGAATATGGACGAGGTACCTGTAATTTTTATGATACGACTGAATACGCACATTTGCTGGCGTTGTATGGCAGCCTAAATCATCTGCAAAAGAGGGGATAGCCGAATTGCCATTCGACATTAATCGACACGCGGCGACATTGTGCTGCTGCGTGTATTAATTGCCAGTTGCCCACCAAGGATAGTCACTTCAATCTGCGTAAACCACGACACAAAGAGTGCAATTTGTCGATCAGCAATAATCACTCGTAACGATGGTCAGGGTGACGCTATTCTTAACGTTGCCGATGCTAAAACCGGCCTATGATATCAAATTGTTGATCAAGGTGGACGACCAGGGAATTATTTGGAATCTTCCGCGAATTTTATGATTATTAATGCTATTGCCAAATCACTGTGGAAAGATTATTTGAAGAATGCATCTCATTGGGATGCTGTATTAAACAGAGCCTACACAAATGGTGTAGAGCAATTTATAACAGTGACGCAGGATGGTCTTAGGTATTTGAACGCAAAACCAATGCCTAAAGTGGCTTCATTATAATAATCAGCCTTTTATTTATAGTTTTATGAAGTTCATTTTATAGAGTGTTAGACGACGCGGGCATGCCGAATAAACCGGAGTGGCAGGGTATCAACCCACCGGACAGTAACTCTGGAAGATAGCCGCGCACGTCTGGATCAGTTCGGGGAATTGCCGGTAAAGGCTATTCCCCGCAACCGCGGTTAATCTATGAGGGAGATGTATGATGAACGGCAATAACATCAGTAATGTCGATCTCGCCCCTATTAACTTGTGCGACCTTGCGTTCTGTCGCTGAGTTTGATTCTGCCGAGTTGTGTTGAATGGGGTACCAGTTATTCAGCTTATCAACGTAGGCGATGACATTTGTGTGTATTCTGTTGTGACTGAATGACATCTCAGGATGACTTATATCGTTGCCCTGTGTTGCTATCAGGTGTACTACCAAATACATGCATAGGGCTTGCGATACGTTACTGCGATAGTTGTTGTAGCCTTGAGCGTTGGAAAAGGACTGCTGAGCAGGCCCAGACATGTTGTAGTAGTACTCGTCGTTCTCATAATAGATGAAATACGGGGCTAAGCCTGGGCGGCTTATCATGACCTCCATGACCTTCCCACCAAACCAATTGCGTGGTCGGTCTTGCAAGCTGTCTGCCGTCATAACGACTTTCCCTGATTGCGTTATGAGGAGGACCGATGCCCCCATCTGCTCAAGATTAACTGCGATTTGTCTCTGAGTTTGCTCGACCTGAGACTCCCGCTTCCTGGCAGATAAGTCCATTTCGTTGGCATGACTCTCGCGTGATTCAGCTAATAATCCTGCATCCTCGATAAAGAACGTATCTATACCGCGAAGCGGCTGAGAATGCTCTCCGTAGGGTGATTTTGCAATGATATGTCCCACGATAGAGCAACGGGCCATGGCAGCGAGCTTTTCACTTACACCTGACGATCTCATCGCAGCATGTAACTGATTTAGGCCATCAACGATTTGATCCGCGGCTGAATCGGGTTTTAACCGGTTCAAACCCCCTTCGTAGAAGTCCTTGTTTATGCCAGTTCGCTTGACGAATGAATGAACGAAATCAAAATTGCTCATTGTGGCTGTATCCAATTCATAAGCGATAACGTCCACCGTAGCGCCGTATTTTCGGCAAATCACATCATAAAAGCGGGCGGCACAAACCATTATCGAATATATCAGGCTATCCCCAGAATTCGCGTCTTTGGCAAATTTAGCGAGATTATTTGCTCCAAATCCACCTCGATCCGCTGCCTCCAACTGCCAGAGAATAGCTTTGGCTCGAGGATGACCGGCTTCCGCTGCTTTATACCAACAGTCTGCCGCCAGATCGAAATCATAGGGTGTCACACTGCCTGACCCCCAAAGAAGAGAAAGATTGAATAATGCCGAAACGTGACCTCCCCGAGCAGCATTGCCTAAGTGTCTACTTGCAGCGTTGCAATCGCCTGCCCGTAAGGCCTCAACACCACAAACGTATTCGGCTTCCACGTCTTCTGATGTGCTGGTGAAAAACGGATCCTGAAACTCAGCCATATTCATATTCCTTCGCGTCGACTAATATTCATCTCGCACTTTTGTACGGATGTCTCCGTTGCACACAACGTTGTAATTTCCAGGATATCTAACAATTAACATATCAAAATGTCGGCCTGGTACGATAATAGCCGCACAGGATCAATCCAAATATAGGCTGGTGGATAACGGCAAACGAAGCAAAATAACGTATTCCAAACCGCCATTAGCAGTGGTGTAATCTGCTTTTTTTACGGCTAAAAAGCCAGTTTAGTACACTACACTTCTTGTTATTTGTTGAGCAAGGTGAGTTGCAGAAAATTCTGATTACAGGAAGGTTTAGTGTTTATGGTTGCAGCATCATCGCCACCATTCTCTATTTTTAACCCTCTTTTTTCGGCCAACACTAACATATTGATTTTATACAGGATTTGTCGAGAGTATTAAAAAAGCCTTTTTTACCCTCGCAGTCTATTTTTCTTTTACCATCAGCAAGTTATGTGTATTTTATAACTGTTCACTGCCGTATCGGCAGGCTTAGAGAAGAGGCTTCGGCCAGTAACACACAAAAACGATCAAAAAAACAAAAGCAAAAAGCCCGCTTAGTTTCCTAAGCGAGCTTTTCTAATTTGGCTCCTCTGACTGGACTCGAACCAGTGACATACGGATTAACAGTCCGCCGTTCTACCGACTGAACTACAGAGGAATCGTGTGAACGGGGCGCATGATATCTAGCATGCCCGATACTGTCAACGCTAAATTAGTACATTGCGATTGACTGCTCAGCATCTGAGCAAAGAGGGTGGATATAGCGGCTAAATAAGGCCAGTCCGCGATTTATTATTAACTATCGACTCTTTACTGCTTCAACGAAGGTATAGGTAATTAACTTAGTGGCTGCATATTATAGGTATTTTGATTATCCGCTAACCCATTTTCCCAACGTTTTAATCTGGCGAGTGGGTCCTGACGATAGAATGCGCAGAAATGCTGATAAACAACAGGAAAACGACTTTCTAATAGTTCAGGCGCACTGAAGAAGTACTCTGATAATACCGCAAAACATTCCGCCGGATCACTGGCGGCATACGCATCCATACTGGCAGCCTCGACACCTACCATATCTATCTCATCTTGAATACTGTCCATCGCCTGATGCAGGTCATATTCCCATGCAGCTACATCACGCATAGCAATAGGAGGCACCCCGTTAGAATTGCCACCATTACGCATATCCAGCTTGTGTGCGGCCTCATGAATAACCAGATTAAAGCCTGATAAATCAAAGGAATCTTGAATATCTTGCCAGTTCAAGACAATCGGCCCTTGTTCCCAACTTTGACCCGATTGTACCGTTTGACCAGAGTGCACCAAGCCGAGATCATCTTGCCAGTCGTCGTCAACCACAAAAGGTGAAGGATAAATAAGGACTTCATGAAAGCCATCTAACCATTTGGCGCCGAGTTCCATCACTGGCAGTGCGAATAGCAGACAAAGGCGGGCTTGCATCAGCGGTGTTAGTTCTAACCCCTGCAATGGCACCAGCCGCTTTTGTTGCAGCAAATTACTGGCAACAGAAACCAGCCGCTGCTGCTCCTGCTCATTCAGCGGAGCCAACAGTGGGATGTTCAGTGCTTCCTGCCACTGCGCAAGCATCTCCGCTTGCGGTTGATTTGCTTTCCACAGCCACTTAATCATCAGGTTGCCCACAAAGTGATAATTCGAATATCTAAAGCAGGGAGGTGTTGCCATAAACATGCCGTAAAAAGGTGCATGATCGCAACCGTTTCATGGAGAGATACCGGAGCGGCTGAAGAGGTTGCCCCGAAAACGACTGAGAAGATAACCTTTCTAAGGGGAAAACCCCGCTTGCTCCGCCATTATTCAAGCACTTATAGAAAAAAAATTCAGCGATCCTTATCACACTAAGTTGGCGTGGCAAGATGATAAATAATAGATCAGGGTTGTTGATTGTTTGCTGCTATTTAGGCCTATATTTAATTATGACATCAGAGAGTTCTGACTGATGAATCCCAAATGCAGGAGAAGGCTATTCGCGGCTTAACCGGTTTCATTGTAATACTGACGGCACTACTGCTGCCGGGCAGTGTTGCCTATGCAGCGATGGCGGGTGATGCCAGCCCGATGTTCATGCCAATATCGAGTCTCCTTACCTCTGACCCGATTCGGGTCGCTCAACACCATTTTGAGCAGATTGAATCCTATCAGGTCATAATTCATTCTCTGTCAGCACAAGGCGAGGCTACGGTGATTCGTTATAGCTATCGTAAGCCGGGATATGTGCGTATGGATTTTACTGAACCCCACAATGGCGCCGCGCTGGTCTATAGCCCTGACAGTGGCAAAGTTCGATTATGGCCCTTCGGTGTAAACACGCTACCTGTGCTGAGCCTTTTGCCCACCAATACCTTAATACGCGATAAAAATGGCCACCGGGTGGATCAATCAGACATTGGAAGGTTGTTAGACAACATCCAGCGCCTGCAACAAGGTGGCAAGACCGCAATTCTTGGTGAGGAGGTTTTCGCGCAACAACTGGTATTGCACCTCTCAATAACTGGCCCGGCCGGTTTCACTGTGGATAAGGTGCATCGCTGTGACATCTGGCTAGATAATCGATCCCATTTGCCTGTCAAAGTGATCAGTTATGGGGTGGATGAAAGGCAACTGGAAACGGTCATTATGGAGGCAATGATTATCAATTTGCATTTTCCTGAGCGTTTTTTCACCCCTTGATGCGGAGTTCGCTGGTATGGCTGAGTATCGGTTTTCCACCATTTGGCAGGTCAAGGCACCGCTTCAGGCAGTATGGGATATTTTATGCCACCCGGATATGTGGCCGTATTGGTGGAAAAGCCTGGAGCAAATCATTGAGATAGAAAAAGGCGATCTACAGGGTATCGGCGCATTACATCGTTATACCTGGAAAGGTGTACTTCCTTATCGGATAACCTTTGATATTCATGTAGTAACCATTATGCCTTTACATTTGTTAGAGGGGCAGGCGAGTGGTGAAGTTGAAGGGATTGGGCAGTGGTCATTATTTTACAATGGCAGCGACACCATTGTTCGTTACGATTGGCATATTCGAACCAATACGCGCTGGATGAACTGTCTGGCACCAATAGCTGCCCCATTATTTCGCTGGAATCATGATAGCGTTATGCGAGAAGGTGCCAAAGGGTTAGCGCGTAAATTAGGCACACAGGTGGAGATGAGGTGATGCTATCGCTCCATAAGATGGCATTACGTACTGGCTTACAATGATTGGCAGAGTCAAAAAAGATAACAGTAAGTGATAATTATTTCTGTTTATAAGATAATAAAAGTGGCTATTTTTGTTTCTTTTTGTCATGAGATTTGTTGATATTAATTTAATTTTTCGATAAATAGATATTTTTCACTTAAATATTATAAATAATTTGTAAAGATCATTTTTGGCTAAATTTATGTTTGGCATTTTTTGATGTGTTATATCTAAGAATGGTATTTTTTTAAGATGTCCTCATCTATCAGCGTAAGAAAAGTCCCACAAGCCTGTTTTATATTGTTTTTTTATTTATGAGTCATTCACGTGTTTAATATCGAATATAACTTATTTTTATATGTTATCTATCGATTGTAGGTAATTTCCCACACGGAATGAGATATGTCCTGCCGTGAATTTCCACTCTTCTTTTGTTTGTATTCTGTGATTCTTATTATTTGGTAATGCATTTATAACATCACGTTTTGGACTGGATTGACAATATTTAAAATGCTGAAATAATAGCCGTACGAAATCGGATGTCACTGATTCAGGATATTAATCCTAATTAATAGTATTGGTCTAAAACCTTATTTTAAAGCACAGGGAAATAAACATGAAAATTAAAACTAGCAATGCATTAATCGCTGCTATTGCAAGCGTATTTATTGCACAATCAGCATTTGCTGCTGATGGAACTATTACCATTAACGGTCAAATTACAGATACGACTTGTGGTGTCTCTGTCAACAACGGCACTAAAGATGGGACCGTTAACTTACCGACTATTTCTGCAAGCGCACTGAGTTCAGTCAACTCCGTTGCGGGTACCACTCCTTTCAATATCTCGTTGTCTGGTTGTACTGGGGCGACACTGAATAACGCTTATGCTTACTTCGAACCAGGTGCTTTTGTTGAGACCAGCACTGGCCGGTTGAACAACAATAGCGGTACAGCAACTGGTGTTCAGGTTCGTTTGTTAGACAAAAGCAGCACAGCAATCATGGTAGGCGGCGCTAGCCAGGGCGGCGTGGTGGAAGATATTTCCACTGGTGATGCAACATTGGGCTACTACGCACAATATTATGCGAATAGTGGCACTGTTGGTGCTGGTACCGTTGTAACACAAGTCGACTATACTATTGTTTACGATTAATCAAAGCGTGTGATATAGCGTAGCTGGTGGCAAGTTATTGTTATAGCTAATGTTATCTGTTGCCAAATGGGAGCTTAATGCTCCCTGTTTCATTCGCTCTATAATTGGAAACTCTTATGCGCAAAACATACTTTATAGCCTTTGCTTTTGTCACATTACTGGTTGCAGCAACGGTTACCCGTGCTGAAGTAATGATCACGGGTACGCGTGTTATTTATGACGAGAAGCAGCGTGAAGGTGTGGTTAAGGTTTCCAATACCGGTAATATGCCGGTTCTTCTTCAAGCCTGGATTGATAACGGTGATGCGAATGCGCGTCCTGATACCATCAAGGTGCCTTTTAGTGTTACGCCACCAGTAGTGCGTCTGGATCCTAAACGGGATCAGACTATTCGCCTGTTCCGTACTGGCAGCGGCTTAGCAACCGATCGTGAAACGCTTTTTTGGTTTAATTTGCTAGAAATTCCGCCTAAACCCACTAAAGGTGCCACGGGGGAAGATAATAAATTGCAATTGGCTTTTCGTACCCGAATAAAAATGTTCTATCGCCCAGCAGAATTAACGATGCCGATAGAACAGGCTATTACGAATCTGACCTTTTCTAAAAAGGGCAATCAACTGGTTATAAAAAATGCATCACCGTATTATATAACCTTTAGAAAATTGGAGTTACGGGCATCAAAAGAGAGCCCGGCGGTGGCGAACTTGAGCAAAATAAATAATAAGATGATTGCACCTTTTGCTGAGCTTAGCTTACCGGTTAGCGCTAACGGACCAATAAATAATACTACACAAGTTTTTTATTCTGTTATCAATGATCAGGGTGGCGAGACGCAGGGTGTTCAAAAGTTGGCGCAATAAAAACATAAATATAATTAATTAGTCTTTCTCTGCATCCACCGGGTGCATATTTATTAAATGGCCTCGATATAATGTTTAATTATTACATGTATTATCAAAAAAACGAGCGCCCGAAATATTTGTCGGCATTCTCCCTTGTTATTTTTAGCTTGGGCGGCATGCTATTTAATTTACCCGCCTGTGCTGAAGACCCTGAACATGTTGAGTTCAGTGATTCTTTCCTCCGTTTTTCTGTTGATGCCAGCCGCTATAGTGAGGGCAATCCCGTTGCTCCAGGTGAGCGTAGTATTGATATCTATTTGAATGAGCAATGGATCGGGCGTCAGGCGATACGCTTTGAGTTGCCGTCGCCAGAATCTAAAGTGGCTCTTCCGTGTTTTGACTTAAAGTTGTTTGATGAACTCGGAATTGATACCACTAAGCTCACGCCTGATGTACTGAAACAACTGGAAACTGCCAGTGTTTGCTCGTCATTGAGTACTCTGCTGGACGGTGGGAATGCCATTTTTGATGAGAATACCCAGCGGTTGGATATTCAGATCCCACAGGCTTCCTTAATCCGTCAGGCGCGTGGCTATGTTAATCCCAAATATTGGGATGACGGTGTGACGGCGGCAACGCTGAAATATGATTACACCGGTTATCGCAGTAATCAGAGTGATGCCAGCAGCCAGACTTATCAATATCTCGGGCTGCTAGGCGGATTCAACTGGCAAAGTTGGCGTTTATACTATCGTAGCGCATTAAATCGAAGTGACAGTCAGGGATTTGATTATCAAAATCTGGCCACCTACGCGGAGCGTGCGGTGCCATCGTTATATAGCAAAATGACGATTGGTGACTCCAATACTGATGGTCAGGTATTCGACAGTCTCAGCTATCGTGGCATTGAATTAAGCTCGGATGATCGTATGTTCGCTGACTCTCAGCGTGGTTATGCACCCGTAGTGCGCGGCATCGCCCGTACTAACGCCCGTGTCGTGGTGCGTCAACAAGGCCAATCTATTTATGAAACCACGGTGCCACCGGGGCCTTTTACCATCGACGATCTCTACCCTACAGGTCAGGGCGGCAATCTGATTGTCACTATTACTGAAGCTGATGGTAGCGAGCAGTCGTTTACCGTGCCATTTGCATCAATTGCCGAGCTATTGCGGCCGGGAACCACGCGCTATTCTTTAATGGCCGGTGAGTATCGTGATAATTCAATGGCGGAAAAACCGGCTCTCTTGATGGGAACCTTGCGCCATGGCTTATCCAATTTAATCACCGGTAACGGTGGAGTGGTTGCAGCCGAAGGGTATCTATCGGCCTCTGCCGGGCTGGCGTTTAATACTCCCGTAGGCGCGGTGGCATTTAGTTTGACACAAGCACAAACCAGGTTACCCGGTGAGAGTGATCAGAACGGTCAGAGTATGGGCATTACCTATGCGAACTCATTACCGGAAACGAATACCAGCCTGACCATCGCCAGTTACCACTATTCCAGTGACGGTTTTTATACGCCGTCAGAAGCGATGCGCATGCGTGACTATTTGCAACATGGCGAAGTTAATAACACTATTTTCAATTCAAGCCTGCCAGATGGTAATACTCGCTACGATGACAGTTTTAAGTATCGTCGCCGCAATCAGGCGCAAATCAGTATTACTCAAGGTTTGCCAGAGGGTTATGGTTCGTTTTATGCCAATGCGAATGCGCAGGATTATTGGGGCGGGCAGCGTCGCGATATGAATTTCCAACTCGGTTATAATAATAGTTATAAGTCACTGAGTTATAACCTAGCTCTTAATCGGCTGCGCAATATGTCCAGTGGGGATTGGGATAATCAACTGAGCGTCTCTTTCTCCATTCCGTTGGGCAGCAAACGGGGTTCACCGCGGTTGAGCACCAGTTACACCAACACTCGTGACAGCAGTTCAGTTCAAACCGGGGTTTCAGGTTCTGCTGGCGACGATAATCAATTTAACTATGGTGTTTCAGCGGCGAATAACCGTACTGACGTGAACGGTAACTACAACACTGTAGGCGTGACGGGCAGTTGGCTGGCGCCTAAAACGACTATTGGTGGCAGTTATTCGAAAAGTAATGATTACGAGCAGGCCAGTGTCAATATGTCTGGTGGCATTGTCGCCTACGGTGGTGGTGTGGTTTTTGCCTCCTATCTGGGCGATACGGTAGGGATTGTTGAGGCCCCGGATGCTGCCGGAACCCGTGTGGCCAACTATTCGGGGATGCGTCTCGATAGCAGTGGCCGGGCGGTGGTGCCTTACTTAAGCCCTTACCGACAAAATGATGTAGAACTGGATCCAAAAGGCTTATCGTCGGATGTGGAATTTAAAACTACCAGTCAACGGGTTGCCCCTACTGCCGGTGCGGTGGCACTGGTGAAGTTTGAGACCTCCAGTGGCTATTCGATGTTATTGACCGGACATCGGGCGGATAACACACCACTGCCGTTTGGTGCCGAGGTGAAAGATGCCACTGGTGCCAGTGTGGGCTATATCGCTCAGGGCGGGCAAGCCATGGTGCGGGTGAACCAGCAAGATGGACATCTGCGCGTGATATGGGGTGAGGGCGTTGGTGATAGTTGCGGCTTTGATTATAAATTACCCAGCAGCACATTGGTTAAGGGTGAATTCCGGCAGTTAGAGGTGATATGCAAATGAGTTCTTATCGGAATATAGCGCAATATTACATGGACAGGTTCTGTGGTGCAGCCAGTGATTCGATAGCGCGCGGCTGCCGTCAACTAAAACAACTTTTACTGTGGTTACTGGTGATGAGTAGTTTAGCGATCAGCCATAATGCTAATGCATTGGGCTCTGCCATGGATTGTGACTATAGCGGTACTTACTATATTTATGGCCCGACAACCACACTGCGAGTTCCGCCCAACACCGCGGTTGGTTCGCCGATTGGTTCATGGATAAGCTTCCCCGCAGGGGGCTGGGTGTGCAAGATATTATCCACCTCAATGAATGACAGTATTAAGGCTGGGGCAGGGCTGTTCTCGCCGTACAGCATCGACCGGACAATCAACATTGATGGCAATAGTCACAGTGTATTTTCTTATACCGGTAAAGCTGGCTTAGGCTATGCACTGCGTTTTCGCGTGACCGGCGCAGGTTTCAGCAGCGACTGGAAGCCGATGAATGGCTTTAGCGCGGCAAATATAGTTTATTCCTCACCGCTGTTAGGCCCTATTCCTTACAACAATGGGGCTAATTTTAACTTGAACGTAGAACTACAAATCAAGTTTGTTAAGATTGCCACGACATTAACCAGTGGATGGGCTGCCGCTTTTGACCCTGCTTATGCCTATAACTATCGCACCTATAACAATGGCGCCAGTAGTTATCTTGAATCAACCCGCTACCGATTATTTGATTTTGCGCCAAATTCCCTGAATATCCAGTTAATGACACAGACCTGCACCACACCGGATGTGATTGTCAATTTACCGGATGTCGCCAGCAATAAATTTACTGGGATTGGCAATATTGAAGGGTTAAGATCATTTAATCTCAATTTTAATAACTGCCCTGGTGGATTGGCGGGTATTAATTATACGTTTGGCGCGGCAACTAATGTGCTGAATGCGGCAAATGGTGTGGTAGCGTTGAATAGCGGATCTACTGCCAGAGGCGTGGGGGTATTATTGCGTAGCCAGACAAATACACCTATCGTGTTGAATACCGAATACACCTTGAGCGGCTATAATTCAGCGAGCACGCAGAGCTACACCGTGCCGATGAACGCCGGGCTTTATCAAACTGAAAGCACCGTGCAAAGTGGTTCCGTCAACGGCGCATTTACTTTTACGTTGATCTATAAATGAAAACGCTATCGTACTGGCTCATGCTGTATATCCGCAGGTTCACGCATCGGTATCACGTGTTTGCGGCGGTGACCCTTGCCTCCTTCTTGCTCAGTACCACAGCGCTGGCGGGTATTGCTATTGGTCTGACCCGAGTGGTGGTTACTGGAGATGATAAATCAGGCAGCGTGCAGATCCTCAATAAGGGCAATCGCCCAGCTTTACTGCAACTGTGGGTTGATAACAATATTGCTGAAATGGATAAATCAATTGAGCAGATAAAGGTACCGTTTGTTGTTGATACTCCAGTGTTCCGCCTTGATCCCCAAACCAATAAATCTGTTCGCATTTACTATACCGGTACTGCCGGTCAACTGCCGTCTGATCGCGAATCGATGTTTTGGCTGAATGTATTAGAAGTGCCTCCGAAAAGCGCCTCGTCGCAGACCACCAACAATGAAGTACAAATTGCCTTCCGCTCACGCATCAAACTGTTTTATCGCCCGGCGGGTATTCCAGCCAGTTCAGAGGGGGTGCTTAACCAACTCTCTTTCAGATGGGTTCCAGAGGGCAGTGGCGGGGTTTTTCGTGTCACCAATCCGACGCCATTTAATGTGACATTCCAGACTGTGGAGATTGCGCAAAGTAAAAGTGCCGCGAGAACCCCGGTTAAGTTGGGGAATGACGATATGGTCGCGCCGAAAAGTAGCATCGATGGTGGGCTAGTCGGTAATCAAATTCCGGCTAAGAATATGACGGTATTCTTCTCAATTATTGATGATTTTGGCTCGACAGTGGAAGGTCAACAGCCACTACAATAACCCGCGTTGTTACTCCTTACTGCTGCGGCGAGACTAACGATAGCCCGCAAACAGGCAAACAACGTGGTCATAAGAAAAATCCTACAAATCAAACGGATACAATTCATTCCTGCTTTGCTTTTCCTATTGGTCTCTCCGGCCACAAGTGATACCTTTCTATTATCACGATGATAAACAGGCGTTTCGCACAGAATTTCAGCAGCGATTTATCATTTTGCAACAACTTGCCACAAGGAAAATGCCGTGACTCAAGGAAACCGTATCGCGCAGGAACTGGCGTTTAGCACCAGTGATAATGTTCCGTTATTCTACCGTTATTCTACCGTTGTTGGGTTGGCCTGTTCGGTACAAGATGCTGATGAGTTTGTCCGTTTCGCCGCCGTTAACTGACCTGTTCTTAGCGCGTTAAATCCTGAAAAAGCAGGCGGTGTCGCCTGCTTTTTTTGGCGTAAAATTTAGATAGTGGGTTCCTGATTACCTAACTGTGTGACCACCAGTTCTACCTGTTGTTGCTGCAACAGTGCGGCCAGTTGTGACGGGGGGGAAACATTGGTAAACAGCGCTGTAGCTTTGGCAACATTACCAATTTCGACGGCGGCGGAGGCGTGGAACTTGGTATGATCGGCTGCCAATAAGATGTGGCGGGAGTGTGCCATCATCGCTTTCACCACTGTCGCCTCATTAACATCAAACTCCAGCAGGCTGCCGTCGCTATCAATTGCCCCCATGCTGGTAATCAGATAGTCGGCGCGGAAACCTTCAACGAAAGAGACCGCACTGGGGCCAATAATGCCACCATTGTTTGGTCGTAGCGTACCGCCTGGCACCATCACTTCAAAATCGGTATTTTTATATAAAATGTGTGCCACCCTCAGGCTATTAGTAATAATCCGCAGGTGGCTGTGATTTATCAATGCGCGGGCGATATGTTCAACAGTGGTACCAATAGTGATAAACACCGTTGAACGATCGGGAATGTAATCAGCAATCGCCTCAGCAATGGCCATTTTCTCTTTAGTATATGAAAGCTCTCGCTGTTCAAACGCGGTATTCACGACGCTAGACGCTCGCCCGGCCCCACCGTGATGACGGGTAATCAGCCCTTGTTCGCTAAGCTTACGGATATCGCGACGCACGGTTTGAGTCGAAACATCCAGCAATTGTGCCAATTCATCAATATTCATATAGCCACGACTGGCGATCAGTTGAATCAGTTGATCGTGGCGCGGGTTACCGGTTAGTTCGGTCAGACTCATGCTTTGCTCTCTCTCATTCATCATACTATTGTTTATTTTATACAAAATGCGTCAGGAAAGAGTCAGTTTGATCACAATCAGGTATTCCGGCCCGCCCACCGGGGCGGGTACATTTTAATGCCGCCACGGCATTAGCATAGCGCACTGCCGCAGTAATTGTGTGTTGTCGGCCCAGCGTTACCGCTAATGCACCATGAAAAACATCCCCCGCACCGGTAGTATCGACCACGGCTACCTCAAATCCCGCTTGATGTTGCTGTTCGCCGTTCTCCAGCCAATAACAACCTTTTTTACCTCGGGTGACATACACCTGTCCGTTTGTGTCACTGGCGGCTAATAAGAGCGCAGCGTCAGTGTCATTTTTGCCCGTCATTCGCTGTAAACCCGGCTCGGAGAAGACCGCGTGGTCCGCAAGAGCGACCAACGGGCGGATATCTTGCGGCGTGACATCGGCATCAAGTAGGGTGGTGATACCGGTTTGGCGGGCCAGTGTAAATGCAGTTAGCGCCCCCTGATGCCAACGGACATCCGCCAACACGACATCATAGTGGCTGAAATCTATCCCCGTCAGCCATTGGGCATCTTCTGGCAGGTCAGGACTGGGATGGTTAATGATGATGCGCTCCCCATGACGGTCGACTAAGATCGCCGACTGCGATGAACGGGCATTGGCGTAGCGGCGGCTAAGGGCGGTATTTACCCCATAGTGTTCCAGCTCATCGAGCAGAGTATTGCCCGTGGCATCATCACCTACCCGGCCAATAAAATCGACTTGCGCGCCCAGTCGAGCCGCCGCTACCGCTGCTGTTGCCGCCGGGCCTCCACCAATCTCACGATAATCATCCGCCACATATTTACCGCCGCTATCGGGCAGTTTTGTCAGGTAATAGAGGCGGTCCTGCACCGCAATTCCTACACATGCAATCCGGGTCATGGTTTCAGTTCCTTGGTTAGCCAAAAAAGGGCTGTTGATCACGATGTGACCATTTTAATTCGTTCAAATGTTAAAAGAGTGACGGATGTCAATTTTTTGACCATAAATTACAAATACGATCAAAAACAGACAAAATATTCCAATCAAGTGACTAAAAATGACATCAGGTGACAGGAGAGAATAATGGCACAGGTAGCATTCATCGGGTTAGGGCAAATGGGATCGCCCATGGCGCGTAACCTCATTAAACACGGGCATCAATTACATGTTTTCGATACTAACCCCGGCGCGGTAGCGGCGTTGGCTGCGCTGGGTGCCACGCCATGTGGTAACGCAGGGCAGGCCGCCGAAGGAGCAGAGTTTGTTATCACCATGCTCCCTAACGGAGAACTGGTGCATGCCGTGCTGTTCGGCAACGACGGCGTTTGTAGCCGCTTGTCACCAGAAGCACTGGTGATTGATATGTCCACTATCCATCCGTTACAGACTGACCGTTTGGCGCAACAGATGCAGGCCAAAGGGTATGGCTTTATGGATGCGCCGGTGGGGCGTACCTCTGACCATGCACAGGTCGGCACCTTATTGATACTGGCGGGGGGAACGCAAGCGCAGGTTGAGCGGGCAACGCCATTACTGATGGCAATGGGATCTGAACTTATCAATGCGGGCGGGCCGGGGATGGGGATCCGCGTGAAGCTTATCAACAACTACATGAGTATTGCGCTCAATGCGTTGTCGGCGGAGGCCGCCGTACTATGCGAAGCACTGGGACTGTCTTTCGATGTCGCACTGCAAGTGATGAGTGGCACTCCGGCGGGTAAAGGGCATTTCACTACCACGTGGCCAAATAAGGTGCTGAAGGGAGATTTAACGCCAGCGTTCATGATTGATTTAGCACATAAAGATTTAGGTATCGCTCTTGATGTGGCTAACCAATTGCACGTCACCATGCCGATGGGGGCTGCTTCCCGCGAGGTTTACAGTCAGGCCAGAGCCTGCGGGCGCGGGCGCCAGGATTGGAGTGCCATTTTACAACAGGTTCGCAGTCAGTCTGGTCTGCCAACAACCGAATGATTTCCGATTAATTGATGGTTTTTAAAGCGGCTGTTATCAGCACGCAGAGGGAGAGAAAATGTCTTATGTATCCGGTAACACCTTAATTCAACACGCATGGCAGCATGGCTATGCCATCGGCGCTTTTAGTGCCCACAATGCTGAAACAATCCGCGCGATCTTGCTGGCTGCCGAAGAGGAGCAGGCGCCCATCATGCTGCAAATTGGGCAGAAAGTGATTAGCGTCATGGGGTTAAAACCCATGAAAGAGATGGTTGATGCCTTTATGCATGACATTACGGTACCGGTCTGTATCCATCTGGATCACAGCCGTAGTTTTGAGCAGACCATGGCGGCAGTTCAGGCCGGTTTCCAGTCGGTGATGTTCGATGGCTCTCACCTGCCATTCGATGAAAATGTGCGTATTACCCGCGCGGTGGCAGATGTCGCTCATGCCTTGAATATCGGCGTTGAGGGTGAAATTGGTAAAATCGGTGGTACTGAAGATGATATCTCAGTTGACGAAAAAGATGCCCTGATCACCGGTTGCGATGAAGCGCTACAGTTCGCCGAACTGACCACCGTTGATTATCTGGCGGTATCGATTGGTACCGCTCACGGGATGTATAAGCAAGAGCCGAAACTGGCATTTAAGCGCCTGCAAGAAATCCGCGAAATCGTCAAGAAACCTATCGTATTGCATGGCGGCTCTGGGGTGCCGGATGAGCAAATTCGCCGCGCGATTACCTTGGGGGTTGCCAAGGTCAATGTCGATACCGAACTGCGTCAGGCCTTTACCCAAGGGGTTAGCGAAGTATTGAATCAATCACCAGAGGAGTATGTCTTGGCGGTTTCGTTGGGCCACGGGCGTGATGTGATGAAACAAAAAGTGATTGAAAAAATCCGCTTGTTTGGCAGCCAGGGGAAAGCCGCTGCTTTTGCTGGCTAATCCTTTCTATCTATCGTACGGCATGGTGTTTTGCACTTGAACGGGCAGGCGACCAAAGCCGTACGAAATACGAGGTTGAGTGTATGACGACAATTCAACGCCAGCAATTTGGCGAGCATCAGGGGCAGGAAGTTTCGCTGTTTACACTAACTAACCGCAATGGTATGCGGCTCTGCGTGACCGACTACGGTTGTATCATCACCCAACTTTGGGCGCCAGACCGCCACGGGCAACTGGAGGATGTGGTGATGGGGTTTGATGATTTGACCTCCTATCAGGCCGGTCATCCGTTCTTTGGTGCCATTGCCGGTCGCTGTGCCAATCGCATTGCGGGTGGGCGCTTTAACATTGACGGGCAAGAGTATCTGCTGGCAACCAATGAACTGCCGACCGGGCAGCATTTGCACGGAGGCCAGCGTGGCTTTGATAAGTATGTCTGGCAGGCGCAGGAAGAGGGCGATGGTCTTATTTTTAGCCGCACGTCGCCCGATGGTGAAGAGGGATATCCGGGGAATTTACAGGTGCGCCACCGTATCGGCCTGACGGATGACAATGTCATGACCTTCAGTTTCGAGGCGCAAACCGATAAGGCAACCATCGTCAATCTGGTGAATCACAGCCATTACAATCTGCGCGGTCACACTCATTTAATTCACGACCAGCAACTGAAAATTGACGCTGACTTTATCACGCCAGTGGATGAAAGCAGCATGCTACCGACCGGCGAGATTGTCCGTGTTGCAGGCACTGCATTTGACTTTCGTAATGCCCGCCGCTTGGGTGATGCGATGCAACAGCGGCCAGCGCAGGATTTTGACATCAACTATGTGCTGAAAAAAAACGATTTATCGCAGAAAAATAGCACCACTCTGCAACCGGCGGCCACGCTGATTTGCCCACATTCAGGTCGGGTGATGGCGGTTCATACCACCCTGCCAGGTATTCAGTTTTATAACGCATTCAAGCTTTCTAACAAGGTATGGAATGGCAAAGCAGGGCATCGCTATCAGGCATTTTCAGGAATATGTCTGGAGACACAGGCCTTCCCTGACAGCATTCATCAGGGGCACTTCCCCGATGTCATTCTGCGACCAAATCAAAATTATTCTAGCTACACCGAACACCGTTTCAGTGTTGTCGCTTGAGCTGCGCCAACCGATAAGTCATTAAATTCACTGGAAGCAATATGATGAATAAAAAAGCAAAAGTGGGCGTGTTGGCCTTGGGCCGTAGTACTTTTGATGTGCCGTATGCGCAGGAAATGCTGGCGCAGGCGTGGAATACCCTGAGAGCAATGGATATCGAGTTGATTGGGGAACCGGCATTACAGTTTGATGCCGAGTCTGCGTTACAAGCGTTGCCCGCGCTGAAGCAGGCCAATCTTGATTTACTGCTAATTTTACAGGTGACGTTTACCGATGCTTCGCTGACCTGTGAAGTGGTGCGTGACTTCCCGGTCCCAACAGCTATGTGGTCCTTCCCGGAGGCTCGTACCGGTGGTCGTTTACGGCTCAACTCCTTCTGCGGGGTTAATTTGGCCTGCCATGCATTGAGCCGCGAAAATATCAAGGTCCAGACTGTTCATGGACTGCCGGATGATGCCCATGTGGTCAGCGAGCTACAACAATTGGCGCAGGCTGCCGCGATCGTCAATCGCTTTAAGTGCGCCAAAGTGATGGTAATAGGCGAACATCCACTGGGGTTCGATGCTTGTAACTACAACCAACAACAACTGACACAACACTTTGGTGTCAGCGTTGATCGCCAACCCGTGTTGGAATTTATCGATGAAGTAAAAGCGCTACCGGACAGTGCCGCCGATGCACCCTATCAGCGCCGCGCTAAAGATTTCCCGAATTTGGCGGAAATGGACCAAAGTGCGACCTGTAAAACGCTGAAAGTCTACTCAGCGTTGCGTGAGAAAGCGCAACAGCAGGGTTACTCCGGTATTGCGGTGCGCTGCTGGCCAGACTTCTTTACCGATTATGGGTGCGCTGCCTGTGGCGCATTGGCGCTGATGAATGAAGACCTCGTTCCATGTGGCTGCGAGGCTGACATGTTCGGTGTGCTCTCGTCATTAATGGCGCAGTGGGCCTCTGGTAGTGCCGCGTTCAATACCGACTTGGTCGATATCGACCCGGTGAGCAACAGTGTGGTGTTCTGGCATTGTGGTCAGGCACCGATTGAAATGGCTGATCGCGACGGGCCGGTGCAAGCCACCATCCACTCCAACCGCAAGTTACCCCTGCTATCCGAGTTTGCCCTTAAACCAGGCCGCATCACCCTATGCCGTATTACGCAGGGTGAAGGCAAGTTGCGTCTGATGCTGGCAGGCGGCGAGATGATCAAAGCTCCGCTGGCATTCTCTGGCACTGCCGGGACGGCAAAACTGGATATCGATGCTGATAGCTATCGTCAACGGCTACTGGATGCCGGAATGGAACATCATACCTCGCTGGTCTATGGCGAGCATCGCCCGCTGCTGCGCAAGGTGGCTCGTTTACTCAACCTTGAGGTGATTGAGCTGACCTGATAGGGCAACCATTCTGATAATAGGGGTTCTGATGAATGTTAAGAACCCTAACTAAATCAACAGTATTTATACTTTTTGGGGATTTTTATTATGACTTATCAAGCGGGCAACCTGCCGGGAGTGGTATTGGTTGAGCACGATGGCGGTTTCACTCTTTCATTCCAACAACGTTTGTTACTGCAACACAGCGCACAAACGCCGTGCCTGTGGATTGGCCGGGGTAAAGCGGACATCGATATGTTCCGTGGCAATTTCAGTATCAAAGATTGCTTGAGTGAAAAACTGGCATTGACCGATGCGGTTATCATCCCACAACAGCAGGGGTGGGAGATTCAATTTAGCCGGGGAGAGGTAGCCCAAGCCACATTACATATTACCTACGACGCGGCCGGGCGGTTGGAGATGTCCCTGCGCAATGGTGATAAAGAGAATAACCGAATGTGGCTACGGCTCGCCGCGCAATCGGAGGACCATATCTACGGCTGTGGTGAACAGTTCTCCTATTTCGATCTCCGTGGCAAGCCATTCCCACTGTGGACCAGCGAGCAGGGGGTGGGGCGCAACAAGCAAAGTTATGTTACCTGGCAGGCCGACTGTAAAGAGAACGCGGGCGGTGACTATTACTGGACCTTCTTCCCGCAGCCCACTTTTGTTAGCAGCCAAAAATACTACTGTCACGTTGATAACAGTTGCTATATGAATTTCGATTTTTCAGCCCCTGACTATCACGAACTGGCGATTTGGCAAGACGTAGCGGTGCTACGGTTTGACTGTGCTGACAGTTATATCGGTCTGTTGGAGCAATTGACCGCATTATTAGGCCGCCAGCCTGAGTTACCGGATTGGGTATATGACGGCGTGATTCTGGGGATTCAGGGCGGGACCGAGGTGTGCCAGCAAAAGCTGGAGGTGATGCGTGAGCATGGGGTGAAAGTCAGCGGTATTTGGGCGCAGGACTGGGAGGGCCGTCGCATAACATCTTTTGGTAAACGCCTGATGTGGAACTGGCGCTGGGACAGCGACCTCTATCCTGAGCTGGATAAACGGATTGTGCAATGGAAGAAAGAAGGTGTGCGCTTCCTCGGCTATATCAATCCCTATGTGGCGATTGAAAAAGAGCTGTATGCCGAAGCGGCAGAGAAGGGCTATCTGACCAAAGACTACAGCGGCAATGACTACCAGGTGGAGTTTGGTGAGTTCTATGCCGGGGTGGTTGATCTGACCAAACCGGCGGCCTACGACTGGTATAAGGAAGTGATTAAAAAGAATCTGATCGCGTTTGGCCTTGATGGCTGGATGGCCGACTTTGGCGAATACTTGCCGACCGACACCGTGATGGACAATGGTGTCGATGCTGAAATCATGCATAACGCCTGGCCCGCGCTGTGGGCCAAATGTAACTACGACGCCCTGGCCGAAACCGGCAAATTAGGCGAAATATTGTTCTTTATGCGGGCCGGTTATACCGGTAGCCAAAAATACTCGGTGATGATGTGGGCTGGTGACCAGAACGTGGATTGGAGTCTGGATGATGGGTTGGCATCTGTTATACCTGCGGCGTTATCACTGGCAATGACCGGTCATGGTTTGCATCACAGCGATATTGGTGGTTACACCACGTTATTTGAGATGAAACGCAGTAAAGAGTTGTTGATGCGCTGGTGTGAATTCTGCGCCTTTACCCCACTGATGCGTACTCATGAAGGTAATCGCCCGGATGATAACTGGCAGTTTGATAGCGATGTCGAGACTATCCGTCAGTTTGCCCGGATGACCCAAGTCTTTACCACGCTGAAGCCGTATATCAAACAAGCCGTGGCGCTTAACTCACAATCTGGCTTGCCGGTAATGCGCCCACTGTTCCTGCATTACGAGAATGATGCTCACACCTATGGCCTGAAATACCAGTATCTGTTTGGCCGTGATCTGTTAGTTGCACCGGTATATGAAGAGGGGCGCACCGATTGGTCACTCTATTTGCCATCAGACAACTGGATCAATCTGTGGACCGGTGAATCACACTGTGGCGGGGCTGATGTAACTGTCGCGGCACCAATGGGACAACCGCCGGTGTTCTACCGGGCGGGCAGTGAATGGGCTGAATTGTTTGCATCATTACGGGCGTTATAACACAGGCAGAGGCCCGCGGGTGGCGGGCCTCTCAGGAGAGTGACATGAGTGAAATACATCAAGATCCAGTAAAATTGACACTGCCGCTGCGCGAGAAATTCTCCTACGGGATTGGCGATGTGGGTTCAAACCTACTGTTGTGTGTGGGTACATTGTACTTGCTTAAGTTTTATACGGATGTGTTGGAAATCCCCGCCGCTTGGGGAGGATTAATCTTTCTAATCTCGCGTTTCTTTACTGCATTCACCGATATTGGTACCGGTGTCATGCTGGATAACCGCCGCAATATCGGGCCAAAGGGTAAGTTCCGCCCCTTTATCCTCTATGCATCGATGCCGGTGGCCTTGCTGGTGGTGGCTAACTTTATTGGTACCTCATTTAGTATTACCGGTAAAACCATCACGGCCACGTTGATCTTTATGAGCTTTGGCCTGTTCTTTAGCATGATGAACTGCTCATACGGTGCAATGGTTCCCGCCATGACCAAAAACCCACAAGAGCGAGCTCAACTTGCCGCATGGCGTCAGGGGGGGGCAACCGTCGGACTACTATTGTGTACCGTCGGTTTTGTACCCATCTTGTCGCTATTTGAAGGGCAGGCGCAGACCGGTTATCTGGTGGCTGCATCCATCTTCGCTTTTGTCGGCATGCTGTGCATGTGGTGGTGTTATTCCGGCGTTAAAGAACGTTATGTCGAACTACCAAAGCCGGGAGCAGCCAAACCTGGTCTGTTGCAATCATTCAAAGCCATTACTGGCAATAAGCCGTTGTTTGTCCTCTGTATTGCTAATCTGTGCACCTTGGCTGGTTTCAATATAAAACTAGCGATTCAGATCTATTACACCCAATACGTACTCAACGATGTCACGTTACTGTCATATATGGGGTTCTTCAGTATGGGGTGCATCTTACTGGGGGTGCTGCTGGTACCAACGGTGGTGAAACGCTTTGGTAAGAAAAACGTCTATTTGGGTGGGCTGAGCTTGTGGATCTTGGGGGATGCCATGAACTACATGTGGGGCAGCACCTCGACTTTATTTGTTCTGTTCTCTTGCCTGGCTTTCTTCGGCACGGCTTTTGTGAACAGCCTGAACTGGGCGCTGGTTTCTGACACGGTGGAATATGGTGAGTGGAAAACCGGCGTGCGCTCAGAGGGGACGGTATACACCGGTTTCACCTTCTTCCGTAAGATTTCCCAAGGGTTAGCAGGCTTCTTCCCCGGTGTCATGCTGGCGTATATCGGCTATGTGCCTAACGTGGCACAGGGAGAAAGAACGCTGGAGGGGCTAACGCAGCTTATCTTCTTGTACCCATGCGGGTTGGCGATACTTACCGCACTGACTATGGGGTTGTTCTACCATCTGACCGAGAAAAATTACATCAAGATTGTCACCGAGCTGGAAGAGCGCAAACGCGATGTCAGTCCGGCAATCTAGCCTTGATCTGTTTAATCAGATGAATTAACACCACCAAAACCCTACAACCCGCTTATGGCAGGATCCGGTGCGAGTGAGATTTAACCGGAGGTAAGCGGGTTAAAAAATAAAAAGGACCTGTCAGATGCCGAATTCAACTTACCAGGATCCCGTAACACTTCGATTACCGCTGCGGGAAAAAATAGCTTATGGAATGGGCGATTTTGGTTCTAACCTGATGCTGTGCATCGGGACACTTTATTTACTGAAGTTTTATACCGATATTCTGGGGCTCCCGGCTATTTACGGTGGCGTGATTTTTTTGATTGCCAAGTTCTTTACCGCCTTTACCGATATGTTTACCGGCGTACTATTAGATTCTCGCCGTCACATTGGTGTGAAAGGGAAGTTCCGGCCATTTATTCTGTATGCCTCATTACCTGTGGCATTGCTGGCTGTCGCGAACTTTCTCAATACCGGTTTTAGTCTAAATATCAAAACGGTATTGGCAACAGTGCTGTTTATGTTATTCGGTTTATTCTACAGTTTGATGAATTGCTCTTATGGTGCGATGGTCCCGGCAATGACCAAAAACCCAAATGAGCGCGCGCACCTGGCAGCCTGGCGACAGGGTGGGGCGACGGTAGGGCTATTACTGTGCACGGTAGCTTTTATGCCAATTCAACTGCTGTTTACGTCCTCACCTGAGATAGGCTATCTGGTTGCAGCGCTAATATTTGTCACGTTCGGCCTGGTCTGCATGTGGTGGTGTTATTCCGGTGTCAAAGAACGCTATGTGGAACCGGTATCGGTACACCATAAACCGGGTATTTTTAAATCATTTTGCGCCATCTTTAAGAACCCGCCGCTATTAGTGTTATGTATTGCCAATTTGTGCACGTTGGCAGCATTCAATATCAAACTGGCGATTCAGGTTTATTACACTCAGTACGTATTGCAGGATATTCATTTACTGTCCTATATGGGCTTTTTCAGTATGGGCTGTATTTTGATTGGTGTATTGCTGGTCCCCACGGCGGTGAAGTATTTCGGCAAGAAAACCGTCTACCTTAGTGGCTTAATGTTATGGGGCATGGGGGATGTACTGAATTATATCTGGGGCACCAGTTCGGTCAGCTTTGTTGCATTCTCCTGTATGGCCTTTTTCGGTACTGCATTTGTCAACAGCCTGAACTGGGCATTAGTCTCCGATACGGTGGATTATGGTGAATGGAAAACAGGGATTCGCGCAGAAGGGTCGGTGTATACCGGCTATACCTTCTCACGAAAAATTTCTGCCGCACTGGCTGGATTTCTGCCCGGTATCATGCTCACTCAGATTGGTTATATTCCCAATGTTGCCCAATCGACATCAGTATTGGAGGGGTTGCGCCAATTGATTTTTATTTACCCTTGCACTCTGGCAATGATTGCAGCCATAACCATGGGGCTATTTTATAAGCTCAATGAGCAGCGCTTTGTTAAAATTATTGCTGAATTGAATTTACGTAAAATGGCTACGTCGGGGTGATTTCTATTTTTAGTGGTAATAAGAAATGCTATTAAATATAGAGTGATGTGACGTTAAAAACTGGCATGTTGTTATTTTGATTGTGTTATTCCTCTACCGGTTATTTATGGCAGAGGAGTAGCCATGATAACTATTTGTCATTTTTCATGATGTAAGAAAAATAATAAACCTTCATTTATTGTTATCAATAGGGATTTGTCATGAATAAATATAATTCAATTATCTTGATTACCTCGTTGGTTTGCTCTGCCAGTGCCTTTGCCGGTCGAGCTTATGTTGAAACCCGTGAAGCATATAATACGGCCTCTGAGCTGCATGAAGTTATCCTGCGCGGTGGGTATAACTTTGATAATGGTTCCGGCCTGATGTTAACGAATGCTTATAACACAGGGAAAATGGATCAATTCAAACATAGCTATAACGAACTGGAGGGTTGGTATCCATTATTTCGCCCGACAGATAAATTCACTATTTCCCCTGGCGGCTTAGTGAACTCCAATAGCTCAGGTTCGGGTGGTTCCGTCTATATGGATTTTAACTACAAATTCTTACCGGTATTTAATTTGACTGCGCGCTATCGTTATAATCACAATAACTATGAATCAAAAGATCTCAATGGTCATTATGCTCACAATGACAGCCATGAGTTTGCTACTTATTGGAATTTCAAACTGACTGATGCGTTGTCATATACTTTTGAACCTCATTACTTTGTGCGCGTCAATGATTTTCACGGTAAAAATGGCAAAAGTTCTCACTGGGAAATAACCAATAAATTCAGTTATAAAATTGACACTCACTGGATGCCCTATTTTGAATTGCAATGGTTGGATCGTTGGAATGAATACAACAGCGAGCAATATCGTTTCCGCTTAGGGTTACGTTACACCTTCTGATCGATAATGAGATTGTTATCACAAAAAAAGACGGCACATTGATGCGCCGTCTTATTCTATCAATACCCGTCATACTTCAAGCTGCATGTGTGCTGGCTGCGCTCGTTACTCGGTCCATCCTTGGGCCTCGCCTCTGCGAGGCCGCTGCAAGCAGCGTACAAATCTGCTCCCGACCGATTTGTATCTCGCTTGTCGCCTTCCTGCAACTTGAATTATTTAGGGTATATTCTGACAACTGAAAAGGTTAGCGGTCTTTCTTCTTACCAAAAATCCTCAGTAACGCGCCAACGGCACAACCAATAACCACACCCAATATGACCCATTCAGTAAATGACATAATCAGACCTTTTGATTTGTTTGGTCTGATTATATAAATTATTCCTCACTTGTCCATGTCAGGCCACCTCTGTCCTTACAGCTTTGCCAGCATCTCGCGGGTGACTAATACAATGCCACTCTCTGAACGATAGAAACGACGGGCATCTTCATCTGCATTTTCGCCAATCACCATCCCCTCGGGGATAGTACTGGCACGATCGATTACACAACGGTGTAGACGACAAGAGCGGCCCACATTGACGTCGGGTAGCAATACGCAAGAATCAATATTGCAGAAGGAGTTGACCCGCACTCGGGAAAATAGCACTGAGTTGACCACCACTGAACCGGAGATAAAGCAACCGCCGGAAACTAAGGTATTCATGGTCATCCCGTGACTGCCAGAACGATCCTGAACAAATTTCGCCGGTGGTAAGGGCTCGGCATAGGTACGTATTGGCCAATGGGGGTCATACATATCCAGCTCGGGTGTGATAGCTGCTTGATCGAGGTTAGCCTGCCAGTAGGCATCCAATGTTCCTACATCACGCCAATAATCAGGGGCATCGGGTGACGTTGAGACACAAGACAGTGAGAATGGATGCGCCCAGACATGGCCTTGTTCAGTAATTTTCGGCAAAATATCTTTGCCAAAATCATGGCTACTGCCTTTATCTGCGTGATCGCTTTCCAGTAAATTGAACAGGAACTCAGCATTAAAGACATAAATTCCCATACTGGCCAGGCTGCGCTCAGGTTTGCCGGGTAACGTTGGCGGATCCTCCGGTTTTTCCCAAAACATTTTTACTTGTAGATCTTCAGACACTTCCATTACACCGAAGGCACTCGCTTCCTCTTTGGGCACTTCAATACAGGCTACGGTGCAGGCAGCGCCGCTTTCCACGTGATCTAACAGCATGCGGGAGTAGTCCATTTTATATATATGGTCCCCGGCGAGGATCACGACATATTCAGAACGATAACGGCGGATAATATCCAGGTTCTGGAAGACGGCATCAGCGGTGCCGGTATACCAGTGCTCTTGTCCTTGGCGCTGTTGTGCAGGTAACAAATCAACAAACTCGTTCATCTCTTCACTGAGAAACGACCAACCATGCTGAATATGTTGCACCAAGGTATGAGATTGATACTGCGTTATCACGCCGATTCGGCGAATACCTGAATTGAGGCAGTTAGAGAGTGCGAAGTCGATAATGCGGTATTTTCCGCCAAAGTGAACTGCGGGTTTCGCGCGAACGGACGTAAGATCTTTAAGGCGTGAGCCACGGCCTCCTGCAAGAATCAGTGCTACGGCTTTGTTTGGAAGTTGTCTGGCCGACATGACTCTGTCGATATCGCCTGTTTTCCGCATGTCAGACTCCTTATGATGTGTATGTATAGCTGCCGGATTACGGGCTATATTCTCCAATCCTAATGTGCCAAATGCTTTTATGCGCTTAATGCTTTTCGGACAATAGCCGGAATGATAAAGCGGATTTGTACCCTCCCTCCTTTCAATATAAATATTGTTAATGACATAATCGGCTAATTATCGTTCTAACACTGAGAAGCGAATCAAGTTTAGCGCCAATTGACATAATTTTTTGCGCTATAGCACTTATTAGCACTCCTACTGCTTATTGCTTTCGCACATTGTGGGGGCGTCGATCGTCGACCATACTCGTTGAGGCAAAAGTATTCGTAGTTTTAATAAGGATATAAAATTATGACAGTAACAGTAGATAGTCTGCGATTATCCGCACTGGTCTTGATGCTAAGTAGCAGCGCGATTAGTGCCGCACCGGTTGCTATCCCGCCTACCGGTTACACATTGGAGCGCGTGGTTATTTTGAGCCGCCATGGTGTCCGCTCGCCGACCAAACAAACACAGTTAATGAATGATGTAACCCCCGACAAGTGGCCGCAATGGCCGGTCGCCGCAGGATACTTAACCCCCCGAGGTGCACAATTAGTAACATTGATGGGCGGATTCTATGGCGATTACTTCCGTAGCAAAGGGTTACTCGCGCCAGGGTGCCCAACTGATACGGCTATCTATGCGCAGGCCGATATTGATCAACGAACGCGTTTAACCGGGCAGGCATTTCTTGATGGAATAGCACCGGGGTGCGGCCTGAAAGTACATTATCAGGCTGATTTGAAAAAAGTGGATCCGCTATTTCACCCGGTCGATGCGGGGGTGTGTAAGTTAGATTCGACACAGACCCATCAGGCTGCTGAGGAGCGACTGGGTGCGCCATTAAGTGAACTGAGCCAGCGCTATGCTAAACCCTTTGCCCAGATGGGCGAGGTATTGAACTTTGCAGCATCGCCTTACTGTAAATCACTACAACAGCAAGGAAAAACCTGTGATTTTGCCCAATTTACAGCGAATGAAATCACGGTGAATAATACCGGGACAAAAGTCTCGCTCAGTGGACCATTGGCGCTATCATCAACCTTGGGTGAGATCTTCCTGCTACAGAATTCACAAGCGATGCCCGATGTTGCCTGGCATCGGTTAACGGGAGAAGAAAATTGGATCTCGTTATTATCGTTGCATAATGCGCAATTTGATTTAATGGCCAAAACACCTTATATCGCTCGTCATAAGGGCACTCCATTATTGCAACAGATCGAGACCGCACTCGTCCTTCAGCGCGATGCTCAGGGACAAACACTGCCGTTATCACCACAAACCAAAGTTCTTTTCCTTGGTGGGCATGATACGAATATTGCCAATATTGGCGGAATGTTGGGTGCCAATTGGCAACTACCACAGCAACCCGATAATACACCGCCCGGTGGAGGGTTAGTCTTTGAGCTATGGCAGAACCCAGATAATCATCAACGCTATGTCGCGGTGAAAATGTTCTATCAAACCATGGAGCAATTACGAAATGCTGAGAAACTAGATTTGAAAAACAATCCGGCAGGTAGGGTTCCTGTTGCGATTGAAGGTTGTGAAAACAGCGGAGAGGACAAACTTTGTCAGCTTGAGACCTTCCAAAAGAAAGTGGCTCAGGCGATTGAACCGGCTTGTCATATTTAAATAACGCTGATCCGACGGGCGGCCATTAACACCCGCCGGATATATTATTGGGAGTTGATGATAATAAGTGTTGGCTAGGATTCCACTCTCTATTGTTATAGTTGATGGCTATCATGGTTGTGTTGTTAAATGCCATAATTATATAAATAGCAAGGTTATATAAAAATGATGGGGCGACCTTTTAATACAGGTGCCCCAGCATATTAGTGCCACTGCTAATAAATTAGCTTTTCAATTTTTGCCAAGAAAGTCGCATGTCTAAATCTATTCATTATATGCACTCACGACTATTAGCCTAGTCTGACTAAATCGAAAGGCACATAACGTTCACCTGTTTGCTGCAATTCAACCACTCTTTCCCGTTCGGCCTGTACTGGGGCCAGCCCGTCGGCATGGATAGCTTTTGCCACGTCAATATCACCGGTTTGTGCGACCATTACACGTTTTCCCGGGATAATTTGGTTTCTGTTTCTGTCATAGACCTTAACCATATTAACCTCCAATCGCTATCTGATCAGATTCCATGATTATAAGCTATATAATAAAACTGCTATCTAAAATCACAAACAGAGCAATAATATACCCTATATGGATTGTGCTCGATGAGGCTAATCTATTTACCTCAAGTAAAACCATTGCGGAGTTGGCTTACATAACGTGAGAAATTATATTTATTTTTTATCGAGGATCAAGCTTAACAATGATTTTTTTTGCTAATTTACTCGCGATATAACCGGTGCGGTTTGGCAATGATATTTTTAATCACTAATCCGCCGAGTTGGCGGATTAGTGGAATCTCTGTATGGATTATATTAGTGCTTTCTGTGTCAATGATTCCAGTATCTTTAACGGGGATTGCTCAGGGTGTTTCATGCCGGTAACCGGCAATAGGAAAGTTTGTTCTAACATATATTGCCCACCCATTGCGGCATGGGGGGTTTGATCAGAAAAACAGATCCAACTGCTGCCCGATGGGAAATCAATCGCTTGTTGTGAGCCATTCTTCTGATAATCCAAATCGGACTTCATTTTGTCGTGTAACTGAAGCATCAAATGGTCGTAATGGCTGCGACGGCGTTTAGTGATACCCACTTTATTTTGTAGCCAACTACTGATAGGGGAGTAGTCATCCAGTTGCGGTAAATAACGGCTGGCCAACTGGGTGAAATTTTCGCCAACACGCCATGACCGGGGTTCACCCTGAGGGTTGATATTGGTGAAGATACGGATGATACGTTCGCCATAATTGGGGCGTGAAGGGAATGCATCAACATGTAGGCGGCTATCGTCTTTACGCCATGATGTGTTATCACGCCAGGCCGCAACCGGGTGTAAACGTAAACTATTGGTTGGGCTGTGCAGGGCAGATTTATACTCTGGCAATAGTTGATTAATTAAATTTAAGCAACGTTGGTAATAGCGTTCAAGTAACTGACGGGTTAAGGTAATTTTGCTTTCATCAATAACACCCGTTAACGTGCCTTCCACTGGCTTGAAGCTGATATTTTTACGCTTAACATCAACCAATGCAGGGTTGAGCAGTTGTTTCTCCTGTTCACTTAGTGCAAAGGCCAGATGAGGTAAAAATAGCACTTTACCTTGTTCTAGAGCCTCAATAGCGCGGGCATTTTCTGTTTCACTCTGATCCCAACTGCTGTTGGGGAGTGTTAGAATCAATGACTCCGGCACCTGGCTTAGGGTTTCACTGCTCATCAACTATCCATTTTTTGATATCTATCTAATGGTAGGAAGCATAACTCTTTATTATAAATAAAGTGAGCCTGGAGGCACATATTTTAGATTTTTGTGCCCCTGATTGGCTGCATTAATGGGGGTAATCGCCGCATAATAGGGGATGATTTTACGATTGAGGTATGAATTTCGGCGTGTTCAGACCAATGGTCAGTGATGGCATCTAATTGCTCCAATGACTGAAGGTATAGACGGCTAATAAAGCAATCGTCACCGGTTACTTTGTCACACTCAACACATTCTGGTGTCTCCTGGATCATCTTTGCAACGCTATGCAGCATTCCCGTCAAGGGCTTGACCCGGACAATGGCTTGCAAGTTATAACCGAAAGCTCGCGGGTCTAAGTCTAGAGTGTAACTGCGGATGATATTACGTTCTTCAAGACGCCGCAGACGTTCGGATGTACTCGGAGAGGAGAGGTCCACTTGTTGTGACAGATCTTTTAGAGATATCCGAGAATTTTCCGCTAAAATAGCAATCAGTTGTTCATCAATTTTATCCATACCTATTAGCCTCTTTTTATTAGGAGCATTAACCTTATTATAGGCAACATTTTAGCGTATTAACGATATCTGCCTAACAAAACTAATGAGTATGCTGGATAAAAAGGCTACTTTGATATAACGATTAAAGCCCCATACGGGGCATAAGTGTTATGAATACGGGTATTTACTGCCCAATAACTGACGAACTGGCTAACGAGGAGGTGACGTTTGGTTCATTAAACTGTGAGGGCTTTTTTTGTAAATAAGCCAAATCATAGACATCATAAAAATCTATTTCGCCTTTATTATTAATAATATGCTTAAAGCGAAGTTTAAAGTCATCACTGATATTCTTGTTATTTAATATTTCATCAATTGCTTGTGTTGATAACGCACGACTAAAGAACCACTCTCCGTTGTAGCAAACGCGTAAGTCAAGAATGCCAATATCCTCAAACTTAAATACAGGTTTGATTTCCATCATAAGGATGGCTGACATCAGGACAAAGAAAGCGGTAAATGCAATCATGTAGCCTGTGCCAAAGTATGGCGTTAAGTACATCAAAACTAAGACGAAAAAATATGACACTAGCATTGCTAGGCAAAGGTAGGGATGTTTGTAGACAAAATCGCTGTTAAATTTTAACCGGCCATCTCTTTTTTCTTTTTGATTTATTCTTGCGATGTCGTCAATTAATATTTTTTTAATTATGTCCATAATTATGACCTTGTGATTAATGACTCATAAAAATTAAACCATAATGGTTTGTTATAGATTAACATAGAAGATCAAATCTAAAGTATATCAGTTCAATAAATTAGTTAGCTAAACTGTTATAGGCTGATAAGGGATAATAGTGATGTATATTATTTACTCATCCGCAGAAATCAACCCTTGAGTGTCGATTTCTGCGGATGAGTATAAATAATAGCGGTTTTTATCGTTTTGCATTGCTTTAAACGGTCAAAACTATTTTCCCGATATGTGTACTGCCTTCCATCAACTCATGCGCTTTCGATGCTTCTTCCAGTGGGAATGTCTGGCAGATTTGCGGCTTCATATTGCCCTTACCCAGTAAAGGCCAGACTTGCTTTTCCAGTTCTTGGGCGATCAGTGCCTTTTCTACAACGCTACGAGAGCGTAATGTGGATCCGGTGTGTGTCAGGCGTTTTAGCAACATTAACATCAGGTTAAGATCTTTAGCATTACCATTTTGTGTACTAATTTGAACAATACGCCCATTCATGGCCGCAGCTTCATAATTGCGCCCGACATACTCTCCAGCAATTAAATCAACAATAACATCAGCCCCTTTACCGGCAGTAGCGCGTTTAGTTTCAGTGACAAAATCTTGGGTGTGGTAGTTAATAGCAACATCTGCCCCTAACTTCAGGCACGCTTGACGTTTTTCCTCTGAACCCACAGTGACAATCACTGTCTGTGCGCCAAATGCTTTGCTCAGTAATATTGCGGTGGTCCCAATACCCGAAGATCCGCCGTGAATTAAGACTGTTTCGCCGGCGCTAAAATGGCCTCGTTGGAATAGGTTGGTCCATACGGTAAAGAATGTTTCAGGTAACGCCGCTGCTTCAATATCAGTAAGGGGGGAGGGAATAGGTAAGGCATTGGTTTCATGTATGACACAGTATTGCGCATAACCCCCACCAGCTATCAGCCCACAGACTCTGTCTCCGATCTTAAAACGGCTCACATCAGCTGCAATGGCGACCACTTCGCCGGCAACTTCTAATCCAGGAATATCTGAGGCCCCCGGCGGCGGCGCATACTGACCACGGCGTTGCATCACATCAGGGCGGTTAACACCTGCGGCTGAAACTTTAACTAATATTTCGCCCGCAGCAGGCATCGGTGTTGGACGCTGTACGGCCACTAAGACTTCTGGTCCACCAGACTGAGTGATTTCAATTGCGACCATATTCGCCGGGAGGTGCGTTAACGATGTCATAATATTCCTCTTGTCGCCTAAAAGTGGTAAGTCCGATGCTATGCCGGTGACTACGAGACTATCTTAGTCTGGTAATGGAAATAATTCATGACGAGAATGTGCTTAAGTGATGACAAAAATAAGCGTCAGAAAACATCAGTGAAGTAGAAAACAAAAAAAGCGCCCAACAGAGTGGGCGCACAAATTTGCAAAGGAGTCGTGCATGTATGGCTTACTTGCAGGGCTACAATCAAGACTAAGAGATGTTTGGAACGCTTTGATTGTATGAACATTACTTTTCTTACGCTATAGGTATAAATCTGAAATTGTGGACCAGGATAACCCGCGGCATACGGTGACGAGATAGCCACCGTACGCCGCGCTAAGCTTAAGCCTAACCCTTATAGTGCCAGCAGACCTGATAGTGATAGCTTTCATCCGTCAGCAAGTGATCAGCGTGAACACTAGGGCTCCATGAGTCGTCACCACCGACCCCCATATGAAAACCATCGATATTCAACCAAGTACCTTGATCGGGTTTTAGTAAGTGCTGGTGGCTGGTTATCATCAGTTGCTGCGTGCTGTAACGGCTGATACCAAAATGGAACCGACCGGTTAATTGCCAGTTTCCGTAACGCAGAGAGTGGGTATTACAGCGTAAGCCATTTTCACTCGGGAAAATGTAGGGTGTGTGCATCTGCTCAAGCGGCTGTGACCACTGACCATATTGTGCTGAAAGCTGCCGGTCAGGATAGTTTTCATGTGGCCCTAACCCTTGCCAGTCAGCATATGGAGCGAGATCTGATAGTTGGCAGCACATACCGATTCTGGCCGGAGGGGGAAGTGATGTTGCCACTTCAACCTGAACATCAATGGTCATACGGCCTTGCTGATCAAAACGGTATAACCAATGTGAATGCAATAGCACTTCATTGGCAAACTCATAGCTGTAGTCGGCACAGATTTGTATTGAATGGGGGAGGCTATCAGCGTGTAATGATAGACAACGTTGTTCCAACTGATACATTCCCGCCTTTTTCCAGCGTTCGACCCAGGCGTTGGGGTCGATACGGGTTGCTTCGCTAATACCGATATCGTTATCCAGTGGCGCCCGAACAAATTGATCACGCAGCGGGCTAAGTAACACCGGTAATTCACCCACCCACCATTGTTCCAGCAAGCCAGTCTGACGATTGAACTGCCAACGCTGTTGCTGGTGAGTCACCATAATCGAGTGCGCATCTTGGATGAGCTGAAGCTCGCTTGGCTCGGTACTATTTAGCTCAGTGCTATTTGGCACAGAGCGGCGGGGTATAGATAGCGCCCGAGGTAAACGCCATTGATGCCAGGCGCTGCGATGGTTGCTGGCTGCCCAAGGTGTTTCTGTTCTCAGCCTGACGTCAACGTTTAACCATAAATGGCCGGGTTTATCTGTCAGGGGTAATTGCTCTGCCAGCCTGTAGTGCTGCGTAGTCTCAGGAGATAAATCAAGAGAAAAGTCACCTTCCTGTATCAATTTGCCGTCTAATTCAATTCGCCAATAGAGCTGTTCATTATCACTGTGTCTGAACAGATATTCACTGGTGACACTTATCACCAGTGGCGTGGTACTCAGTAATGAAAATTGGAAAAACTGCTGCGCGCATTGTGCTTCGTACAAGCTGGGATGAGGGCTGCGGTCAGGGAAAACTAACCCGTTCATACAAAATTGGCGGTCATTGGGGCTATCACCAAAATCACCGCCATAAGCCCAGTAAGGTTCACCATTCTCATCATCGCGGATAATGCTTTGATCTACCCAATCCCAAATAAAACCACCCTGTAACCGAGGATATTGGCGGAATGCCTGCCAGTAACGGGCAAACCCACCAAAGCTATTACCCATTGCATGAGCGTATTCACACAGAATCAATGGGCGAGATTCATCAGGCAAACCAATCCATTTCTTGATTGCCCACTTGGGCACCGCTGGGAAAGGTTGGTCCTCATCCACGCGAGCATACATTGGGCATACAATATCGGTCGCGAGCGTATTTGCGCCGCCGCCTTCGTATTGTACCGGACGTGTCGGGTCATTGGTTTTAATCCAGCGATAGAGGGCATCATGGGTTGCGCCATGGCCAGATTCGTTGCCCAAAGACCAAATAATGATACAGGCGTGATTACGGTCACGCTGAACCATACGCGTAACCCGTTCGCTGAAAGCAGAGAACCACTGAGGATCATCCGCGAGACGCCCCATCGGTTGCATACCGTGTGTTTCAATATTGGCTTCGTCCACAACATACAGACCATAGCGATCACACAGGCGGTACCACAATGGATGGTTTGGATAGTGTGAGCAGCGCACGGCATTAAAGTTATGCTGTTTCATCAGAATGATGTCTTGCCGCATGCTCTCTTCATCGATGGTCTGACCGGTTTGCGGATGATGTTCATGACGGTTCACCCCCCGAATCAATACCGTTTTACCATTAACCTTAAGCAGACCCTGGTGGATGGTAACTTGTCGAAAACCGACATCATAGGCTTCTGACTCAATCAATTCTTGCTGCTGAGTGAGCAGCGAAATCACGGCGCGATACAGTGTGGGTTGTTCTGCACTCCATAAAGAGGGGGATTCCACCCGCAGCTTAAGATGGGTGCGATCAGTGTATTGCCCGCGTTCATCAATGGCTTGGGTACCTAGCGGTTGCTGCAAACTGCTAATTAACTTATCTGCCAGCCACAATTGTACGCGGACTTGATAAGCCCCAGTTATCTGTGGATCGTTGATGCTGAGTGGAGGAATATTTATCGCTGCCATTACCTCTAAATTGGCAGAGCTGAACTCCGGGGACAAATGTGTGGCGATATGGATATCCCGCAAATGGATCGCTGGTTTGTGAAGCAAACTGACATCACGGAAAATACCGCTCATGCGCCACATATCCTGATCTTCCAGATAACTGCCATCACTCCAACGTAAAACCAGAACGGCGATACGGTTATCACCCGCCTGTAAGTAAGGAGTGAGATCGAACTCAGCAGGCAGGCGACTGTCTTGGGAATAACCCACCCATTTCCCGTTACACCACAGATAAAATGCGGAACTGACACCATCAAAAATAATGCGTGTTTGGCCTGATGAGAGCCAATCTGGCTCTAAAACGAAATTACGCGAATAACAACCGGTCGGGTTCTGTTGTGGTACTCGCGGCGGGTCGACCGGAATAGGGTATTGGACGTTAGTGTAAATCGGGGTGTCGTAACCATGGCGTTGCCAGTTGGCGGGGACTGGCAGTAATCTCGCTCCCGATAAATCGTGCTCAACCCACTCATCTGGTACTCTTTCTGGCTGGTCGAAATAGTTGAATGACCATTGTCCGTTGAGTAAACACCGTTGTGGCGAAGGGGTATCATTTTTTGCGCTGTCGCTATCACGCCAACTGTAAAAGGGAGGATGTGCTTCAAGGCGGTGATACTGCGTCACCTGCGGGTTCTCCCAATCTCTGCGTGACAAAATCTGCGATAGGGGCGGTTGAACCTGCTGTTGAACCTTCTGCTGTGACGTCATGATATCAGCCTCATTTCTGCGATGTGCGTGGATACTTTTTGTGCTGGTAAGTGATCAAAGGGTAAAAATGTTATGCGCTCACAATTGTGTTGGGGTAAAGATGAATTCAACGACAGATAAAGTAAATAGTGGTTGGATAAATAGTCGAGAGTGATCGCATTTATTCGTTTTTAAGGATAGAGCGCTTAAAGCGTGCTGTTGTTTGGCGTATTGTCAGTTCAGTGGCTAACAAGAGAGACTCAGAAGGTAGCTCAATTGAGTGGTGCAGCCTGACAATCAGGCGGGAAACGCTCTCTTCACCTAATTGCTTGAAGTCCTGCCTGACAGTCGTCAGTGGCGGTTGGAAATAGGCGCTGTCTGCGGTGTCATCGTAACCAATGACCGAGACGTGCTCAGGGACATTGATATTATGCTCATGCAGAGCGCGTAATACACCAAGAGCCATTTGATCGTTAGCGACCAAAATGGCGCTAAAAGGGATGTTGCTGGTAATGAGTTGCAGTGTGGTCTGATAGCCGCTTTTGGCATTCCACTCACCGTGATAGACCGCCTGCGGTATTAACGAGGCATCATTGAGTACCTGTAACCAGCCCTGATAACGTAACTGGGCTGAAATGGCATTTTTGGGTCCACAGATAAGGGCAATCTGCTGATGGCCTAAGCTAATTAGGTGTTCAGCCCCCTGAACTGCCCCGACCTTGGCATCAAACAGAACACTGAAGGCGGTAGATTGTGGATCAACATCCAAGAACAGCACTGGAGTATCAGCACACTGTTGGACAATTTTCTCGCAGCCTTTGGGCTTCAGCGGAATATTCACTAAGATCCCGTCCACCCGTTGAGCTAATAGCTCATTTATGGCTTGCTGGCAGGCTGGGCCAGTTTGATCATCAACCATGGCAATCACTATTGCGTATCCCAACTCGCGGGCTTTGCTTTTTATCGCTGCGGCTATTTGAGATGGGGCATGCAACGCGAGATCTGTCGTTGCCAGCCCAAGCGTAAGGCTATGTTTCCCCGCTAATTGCTGTGCTACGCGGTTCGGAACATAGTTTAAGTCAGCCATGGCCTGTTCGACCTTGCTGCGGGTTTTTGGCGAGACATGAAGGGCCTGGTTTAAAACACGTGATACGGTTTGATATGACACTCCCGCCTGACGTGCAACATCATCTAAGGTGACAGACTTCGGCCTCATGTGTTCCTCTCAGGGGTCGGTGGCTGCATATTATAGCAAACTCATGAGATAAACTTTCAGTACCCATCGGAAAACATGACGTGAAACAGCCTATTTAATATATTTTGCTCTTTTTATTATCGCCAGCGTTTGGGCAGCAGTAGTTTAGTAACAATAAATTTTATGATTATTCTGCGTAAAAGTGGGCATCAAGAGTATAATTAATAGCTTTTTTGGTTTTATTTTAGCCATGCAAACAAGAATCTGTAGTTTGCCCGCTAAAAAGAGTTGCTATTAAAAGCCGGTCATGAGTTAATGCGTCTCGGCCTGTGGTACAGACCTATTTATGCACGACATCTTGAGTAAAGTGGTTCATATTTAAAGCGTTATCGTTGATAGCTCTTCACTGACGAATTTCCTTCATAGTGCCTCCATAAGTAACGACTGATAACCGGCTATAACACGCCCATGGTGGCAAATTTTTTTAATAAAGGAAATACACATGTCTAACATGATGAAAGGTCAAGTAAAGTGGTTCAACGAGTCTAAAGGCTTCGGTTTCATCACTCCAGCTGATGGCAGCAAAGACGTGTTCGTTCACTTCTCTGCAATCCAAGATCAAGGCTTCAAGACCCTGGCTGAAGGCCAGAATGTACAGTTCTCTATCGAGAACGGTGCTAAAGGTCCGTCTGCAGCAAACGTAACTGCAATCTAATTGGCCTTTGGCTGATTATAAAAAAACCCGCTAAGGCGGGTTTTTTACTTTCTGGCATCCAGCAAGATCCTCTGCTTTATCCCCTCGATTCTGATTAACTCAGCTTCTCTTACTCAGTAAGCCAATACTGTTCTGCCCTCGAATATATTCGCCAAAAGCATACCGTTGTTTATACGTAAACCTTATCATTCTCACCTTATTCTGTACTACACTAGCAGCATTGATTTAATTGAAGGTAATATCATGAAAGTGAATGATCGGGTGACAGTAAAAACCGATGGCGGCCCACGGCGTGAGGGGGTTGTGTTAGAGGTTGAGCAGTTTAGTGAGGGTATTATGTATCTGGTTTCGTTGGAAGATTACCCCGCAGGTGTCTGGTTCTTTAACGAGATTGATAGCCATGATGGCACCTTTGTCGAGCCGCTTCACCCGTAACATTGGTGTTCTGTCTGTTGTGCTGCGAGCGACGCAATAAAAAACCGGAGGAAGGTGAGTACACCTTGCCTCCGGTTTTGCTATCTAAATATCGTCACTATAGTTTGGTTGAACGGTTTCTGGTGTTAACTCAGAACGTTTCCCAGTTTAGTGAGTCGTCACCGGACTTCTTATTCCCGACCGCGCTCTTCTGTTTGGTGGACATAGGTGCCGGAGTTTTCAGTGACGGGGCAGGGTTGCCGCCTTTTAAATGGAATACTGCAACGGCTTGAGTCAAGATTTCAGCTTGTTGTTCCAAAGAGGCCGCCGCCGCTGACGCTTCCTGAACTAAAGAGGCATTCTGTTGCGTGACATTGTCCATTTCTGAAACTGCCTGGGCAACCTGACTAATACCACGACTCTGCTCATCAGAAGCAGAAGCAATTTCACCCATAATATCAGTTACATGACTAACGGCTGTCACGATCTCATTCATCGCTTTACCGGCATCGGACACCAGAATGGATCCATCACCAATCAGGTCAACCGAGGCCTCAATCAACGATTCTATCTCTTTGGCAGCATCGGCACTGCGCTGTGCCAGATTACGGACTTCACTGGCCACTACAGCAAAACCACGGCCTTGTTCACCCGCCCGGGCAGCTTCAACCGCAGCATTCAGAGCCAGAATATTCGTTTGGAATGCGATACTATTAATTACATTGGTAATTTCAGCAATTTTCATTGAACTGAGGGATATCTTATCCATCGTGCTAACAACATCATTAACGATATCGCCACCCTGGGCAGCTTTACCTGATGCGTTGGCTGCGAGCTGGCTCGCATGATGGGCATTCTCCGCATTTTGTTTTACGGTTGCGGTCAGTTGCTCCATGCTGGCGGCGGTCTGTTCAAGTGATGCGGCTTGTTGCTCGGTACGTGCCGAAAGGTCGGTATTACCCAGTGCAATTTCACTCGATCCTTGGTAAATAGATTCAGCACTGCTGCGCACAGCTTCCACAGTCAGGGATAACGAATCCTGCATTTGTTGAATATTGTTACCCAGCACACCAATTTCATTGCGGCCAAATGAGACCGAACTTTGTGTCAAATCCCCCTGAGCAATACGCTGAATACGTGCTACCAGCCAATTAATCGGCTTGATGATGACTTTGCTGATCACTAAAAAAGCAATTAATGTCAGTAAGATGGCCAGAATAAAAGCGCCTCCCATCAGCATATAACCAAGACGGGCTTGTTGTTGGGCGGTCTGATTAATCTGGTTAGCCCGTTCGGTACGATACTTAACTGCTTTCAGCAGTGGTTCATTATAAGCATCATCCAACTGATTAAGTTTTTCAGCTTCAAGGGAAATAACTTCTTCAAAATGACCTTCTTTCGTCGCGTCGAGCATGAGTTTCATTCCCTCGTCGCGATACTGTTCATAGGCTTTTTTCAATGGTGCATCTAATGCGCTATCCGTTTCGGATTTAACCGGACGGTTATAGTAGAGATTAAACATTTGCTGCGATTGAGCGATACGGCTCTCAGCGTTTTTTAGCCCCTGCTGATAACCCTCGGTATCACCGATACGTGCCGCTGATGCTGCTTGAATCAGAATAAGGCGTGCAGTACGCAGGTGGTTCGAACTGTTAGACAGACCCAGGCGGATATCTAGTTCTTGCGTCGCCTCTTCCAGTGATTGGTTACTCTGTTTTAAGAAGTAACCTGACGTCCCAATCGCCGCTGCAAATAAAAGCAGTATTCCCGCCAAGATGGCGATAAACAAAGTGACCAGACGCATATTATTAATAAACAATACTTTCGTATTTTTATTCTGTTCTGGCGCTATTTTTATATCCAATGGCTGATGCGTACTTCCACGTTTCATTGTTAGTTCCGTTTCTATAGTCGCTCGAGGAAAGGTCCTTGCCTGATGTACCCGGTATGGTTGAAGCTATAGCCTGGTTCGCTGTAACGCCGATTTACGGTGGGTACAGGCATCGCTACTTAAAGTTAATCCACCCCTATATCTAAAAAAATTTCAACAGTCCTTTAAGAACCTATCGGCAACGGAGCTAAAATAGTTAGGGTTATAAATGGGATCACGATCGCAATTTGGATTAAAGATTGATGGAATTTCTGTAATTGCGTCAATGACTTGATGGTAAGGACAGGGGGATGCTCTCAGTTGGTTGAGTTAGGGGGTATAGGTGTCATTGTGCGCGAGTCTTAGCGAAGGTGATTGAGTATGGGCGCCGACGCGGGGAATGGCAGGTAAGAGTGTTTGAGTTGATTCTCTTATCTCTGTTTTATTCTTATATGCCCCTGACGCATGCTCAATGGCTTGAGTAGAGTATGATGTAATTAATCGATATATTATAAATATTAAGTTTATTGTTTAATTCATTGGGGCTGGTTTAGGTTTTGTTTAGAAATATAGACTTTACATAATTATCACACGCAACTATACTCTTGAAAAATTTCGGTGGAGAAAATAATGGATACGCAAAGTAGTAGTCAAATAAGCAAGGCAAGCTAACCTATCTCTCTACAGATTTGTTGCTTGCCGAAAATGGCGGGCAGCACCCTCTCTTATTTCCTGAGTTGTGCATACCCAAGTAGACCCTTATTACTTGACGTTATCGTGGCGCTGGTGGTGTTTGTTCACTTGAAGCCCATGTTTTAGTCAGCGCAACGAGATTCATTCAATCGTTGTCTGGTTATAACGCCAATGAGTGTGGGTGTAATATTTAACTCGATGTTTAATCATCGAGGGTAATAATTCGGGTTTTTATTATGGTATTTAACAACCACGCACTTTTTCCTCCTGGCAGAAACACAGACTATTGCTGATTTATACCCTCGGGTTATATATCTCAGCACAATTACCTGTGTGCTAAATAGCACATGATTATTCTACCAATGATTAATTCATGGAGAGAATCATGGCATTAACTCCTTTTGTCGTAAATTTATTACTGGCGATGTGTTTGGGCGCATTAATTGGCGCTGAAAGACAATGGCGCCAGCGTATGGCGGGCTTACGTACTAATGCATTAGTCGCGACCGGTGCTGCAGTATTTATTCTCAGCTCTTATGCCACATCCCCTGATAGCCCTGGTCGTATCGCCGCTCAAGTTGTTTCAGGCATCGGTTTTTTGGGTGCAGGCGTCATTATGCGTGAAGGCATGAATATTCGTGGCCTGAACACCGCAGCTACACTCTGGTGCTCGGCGGGTATTGGTGTGCTTTGTGGCTTGGGACTGTATTGGAATGCAGTGGCCGCCACTGCCGTTATTCTGTGTGCCAATATATTGTTACGGGAGGCGGCGCAACGGATTAATATGCAGCCTCAACAACAAGCCATAGACCTGGAAGTTCGTTACCGGATTCAGGTCACTTGTGGTGCGGAAGATGAGATATTGGTTCGCACCCTTATTTTACAGGCGTTAAATGGTGTGGCATTACGATTACAGTCACTTTGCAGTGCAGATATTGCCAAACCCGGTCAATTGGAAGTGTGTGCAGAAATAATGGCGACACCCGCAGCGCAAAGAGAAATTGAAAGTATTGTTTGCCGTGTCAGTCTGGAGCGGAGCGTCAGTGCTGTCCATTGGCGTATCGCATCTGAATTACCTGCTTAATAATAAAGTAATTTACTCATTAATAAATTGCTCAATTTTTTGCAATAAATAATTAAATACTGACCCACGTGGTAGTAAGGAGTTGTTATGGACGATCACCCCGGAGTTAACCAAATTAGTCGCTGCTAATTAAATATAAATACAAAGTTGGCAGCGCAATAATAGTTCAGCACATTTATCTCTCAATAATTGAGCGGATAAACCCTGTGCGTTTAGAATTAAAAGAGAAGCGTTATGACCCAATTCAAAAAAACAGTTACCAGCCGTAGCAGTAATAAAAAAACTTTTGCTATCGCGCAAGAAGCCAAGAATAGTTTGGATCAAACATTATCCAAGTTGAATGCTAATTTAAATGGGCTGACAGAAGAGGATGCCAGGGAGCGACTGGAATTATACGGCATTAATCAGGTAGCACATGAGAAAGCGCCCCCAGCGTTGCTTCAGTTATTGGCAGCATTTAATAACCCTTTTATTTTTGTTTTGATGGTATTGGCGGCAATCAGTTTCTTTACTGATTATTGGCTGCCATTACAACAGGGTGAGGAGACTGATCTGATTGGTGTCACAATTATTGTGACGATGGTATTGATCAGTGGTTTATTGCGTTTCTGGCAGGAGTACCGCACCAATAAAGCGGCTGAAGCCCTGAAATCGATGGTGCGAACCACCGCCACAGTATTACGCCGTAGTAGCCATAGTGCCCAACCGGCAAAACAAGAAATTGCGATTAAGCAATTAGTGCCGGGGGATATCATTCTGTTATCCGCCGGAGATATGATTCCGGCAGATTTACGGCTCATTAAATCCAGAGATTTGTTTATCAGCCAGGCGATCCTGACCGGAGAAGCTATCCCTATTGAAAAGTACGACGCAATGGGGGCCATCAGCTCAAAATCAGTAGATGCGGATGCCAATAGCGAGAGTGAATTACTTGAATTATCTAATATTTGTCTGATGGGAACTAACGTTGCCAGTGGAACGGCAATGGCTGTGGTTGTGGCTACCGGCGGGCATACTTATTTCGGGTCGCTTGCTAAGTCGATTGTTGGCACTCGCGCACAGACGGCATTTGATCGTGGCGTCAACAGTGTCAGTTGGTTATTGATTCGTTTTATGTTGGTAATGGTACCGATTGTATTGCTAATTAATGGTTTTACAAAAGGTGATTGGACTGAAGCGGCACTATTTGCATTGGCAGTTGCGGTTGGGTTAACCCCTGAAATGTTGCCAATGATTGTCAGTTCTAACCTGGCGAAAGGCGCAATTGCTATGTCACGGCGAAAAGTTGTGGTTAAGCGATTGAATGCAATACAGAACTTTGGTGCTATGGATGTGTTGTGCACAGATAAAACCGGCACATTAACCCAGGACCGCATCATTCTTGAACACCACCTGGATGCCAGTGGCAGCAATGACAATAAAGTGCTGCAATTAGCATGGCTTAATAGTTTCCATCAAAGTGGTATGCGAAATCTGATGGATCAGGCGGTCATAAAATTTAGCCGCGGTAAACCTGAAATAGATGCTTTGCGCGGCTTTAACAAGGTCGATGAATTACCGTTTGATTTTATCCGTCGTCGTCTGTCAATTGTGGTAAAAGATGAGCAGCAGCACCAGCGCTTAATTTGCAAAGGTGCGGTGGAAGAGATGCTGAGTATCTGCACCCAAGTTCGCGAGGGAGATAAGATATACCCACTGGATGAAGCCCGCAGAGCCAAATTACTGGCGTTAGCCACACAATATAATGAAGACGGTTTTCGTGTTTTGTTACTGGCAACCCGTGAATTAGGGACTCAGCTCAGTGAATTACCGTTAAATATTAATGATGAACGTGATTTAGTTGTTCAAGGGCTACTGACTTTCCTCGATCCGCCAAAAGAGAGCGCGGAGGCTGCTATCACCGCACTGCGAGAAAATGGTGTTGCAGTAAAAGTGTTAACGGGCGATAACCCGATTATTACGGCAAAAATCTGCCGCGATGTCGGGTTGGAGCCGGGGGAGCCGCTGAGTGGTCGTGATATTGAAGGTATGGATGATGAAACGTTAGCGCGTGAAGTCGAGTTGCGCACAGTGTTTACCAAACTTACCCCTTTGCAAAAATCACGGGTGCTAAAAATGCTGCAAAGCAATGGGCATACCGTTGGTTTTCTTGGCGATGGCATCAATGATGCACCGGCATTACGCGATGCTGACGTGGGGATATCGGTTGATACTGGCACTGATATCGCTAAAGAGTCGGCAGATATTATTCTGTTAGAAAAGAATCTGATGGTGCTGGAGGAGGGGGTTATTATAGGGCGTGAAACCTTCGGTAATATCATCAAATATCTGAATATGACGGCTAGCTCGAATTTCGGCAATGTGTTCTCAGTGCTGGTTGCCAGTGCATTTATTCCCTTCTTACCCATGCTTGCCATCCACCTGCTGTTACAAAACCTGATGTATGACATTTCTCAGCTCTCCCTGCCGTGGGATAAAATGGACAAAGAATTTTTACGCAAGCCGCGTAAGTGGGATGCTAAGAATATTGGCCGCTTTATGCTATGGATTGGGCCAACTTCCTCAATTTTTGATATTACGACTTATGCACTGATGTGGTTTGTTTTTGCGGCTAACAGTGTTGAGCATCAGGCTTTGTTCCAGTCCGGTTGGTTTATTGAAGGTCTGTTGTCGCAGACGTTGGTTGTCCATATGTTGCGCACACAAAAAATACCGTTTATTCAAAGTACCGCCGCCTTACCAGTGCTATTGACGACCGGATTGATCATGGCAATAGGTATCTATATTCCGTTCTCACCTTTGGGAGCATTAGTCGGATTGCAACCATTACCGTGGCAATATTTCCCTTGGTTGGCAGGTACCTTAGTCAGCTACTGTATTGTTGCGCAAATGATGAAGCAATTTTATATTCGCCGCTTCGGTGAGTGGTTGTAATTGCTTCGATTAATGTCTAGGTTTTATATCCGGCAAGACTATTTGTTGCTATCAGGGCATTGATATAACAGTTTCCGGGGCGAGTTGGCCCCGGAATTATTTCGACTATTCATTACTGACGCGAATCACCAACTTGCCAAAATTCTTGCCTTCCAATAGGCCGATAAAGGCTTGCGGCGCATTTTCTAGTCCTTCGACCAAGTCTTCACGGAACTTGATTTTGCCCTGATCAACCCATTGGGTCATTTGCTGTAGGAAATCACCAAAATGATGGCCATAGTCATCAAAAATGATAAATCCTTGCATCCTAATCCGTTTGCGCAAAATGATGCTTTGTAACAGTGGCAAACGATCCGGGCCGTCCGGTAATTCTGTATCGTTATAGCGTGCTATCAACCCGCATACTGGAATACGGGCGCGTGGGTTCAGCAATGGCAATACCGCGTCAAATACCGCACCACCTACATTTTCATAATAAATATCAATGCCGTCAGAACAGGCTTTTTCCAATTGTTGCGCAAAATCTGTTGCCCGGTGGTCAATACAGGCGTCGAAGCCCAATTCTTCCACCACATAGCGGCATTTCTCCGATCCTCCGGCTATCCCGATAACTTTGCATCCTTTTAGTTTACCGACTTGCCCGACAACTGAACCAACCGCGCCACTGGCAGCGGCAACGACCAGGGTTTCGCCCGCTTTGGGCTGACCAATATCCAATAGTCCCATATAAGCCGTGAAACCAGGCATGCCCAAAACGCCCAGAGAGCGTGAAGGATGGGAGAGTTGTGGCCCCAAATTGCGGATACCAGCACCATCCGATAACGTATAGTCTTGCCAGCCACTGTTGGCCAAAACCCAATCACCCACTTGAAACTCCGGATGATTAGAGGCTTCAACGCGTGAGACGGCCCCGCCTACCATGACGTCACCAATTTCAACCGGCGCGGCATAGGAGGGGGCGTCGCTCATACGGCCACGCATATAGGGGTCAAGCGACAAATAGCGAGTGCGAAGTAGCACCTGACCTGCTGCGGGTTGCGCAATAGGTTGAATATCTAAGGTGAAATTTTCGCTGGTTGGTGTGCCATGTGGGCGTGAAGCCAGCAGAATACGGCGGTTACTGGTTTTATCTTGAGGCATCAAATTCCCTTACTTGGACGGAGTAAAAAGGCCGGTAGTGAACATAGCGAATATTAAAAATAACGCGTGTTGAGAATAATAGTAGAACTCGGCGGGATGATTTCAGCTAATAGTGCGGCAACACAGTGAAAGGCATTACGGTGCTGACAGAACGGTTGTCGCAACGCACAGCTACGGGTTAATTAAAGTGGGACGATCAATACGTCGACACTACTGGTATTAATCAGCTTGGCAGCAGAACAGGAGAGTTTATTCATCAGGCTTGTACTGTGGTTACCGCAGATAACTAAATCAATATGCTGCTGTTGGCAAACGTAAGCCATGCTATCAGCGAATTGCCCGTGCACAATGGATCTATCCTCTATGGGATAATCAGCATTAATCGCTAACTCCTCCATAAATAGTTGCGCTTCTTCTTGCAACACAGAACGCAAGTCTCCCAGCATGGGGGCAGCATAACTGCTGTACATTTCTGGCTCAGTTGTCAGGGTGATTAACGAAACCCTGCCATTATAGGGCCGCACGATAGAAACGGCTTTATTAACCAATTGTTGGCTATCGGGTGAAAGGGCAACTGCGACCAGTACATTTCTGTATCCCATCATTAAGCTCCCATAAGCGCGGCTATAGATTAAAGGTTAGGGGAATACACCTTTGATAAATGGGATGTCAGTCACATTTGGTTACGACCAGCCAATAATGCGAGCCGTGATAGGGCGTTAATTAAAATAGTCGCTAATAAGCAATATTTGAAACTTATGTTTCAAACATTATTAATTATTTTTAATTACATTTTATTCACAAATTCCTTGTGAAAACGCGGATATGAACCGCAGTTGAAACTGCGGCAGAATGAAATGTGTGCAATAGCGTTGAATTGAAACATGCAGTTACCTCTGTTGCCTTTTTTAATACATGTTGTTGGGTTTTTTAACGTTAAAAGGTAAATAGGTTAATAAATGGTCGGTAGGCGGTGTTTTGTGAAATCGCATAAATATTCGTTAAAACAAAATAGTTTCGGAAGGGTACTTATAGGATAACCGAACTATAATCCTCTGCTTTAGTCCTTACTGCTGATAATTTTGGGTTATAACAGATTTATGTTCTGCTATTTTGCTTTAGGAATGCTTTTGTTCGAACTGATCTAAAAACACTAAGAATTGGGCCTATATATCTAGTTTTTTAGCTCTTTTCTGACTTGTGAGTGTTTTTTAACCATGAGTGTGAGTGAAAAGTGAACAATTATGAGTGTAAGAAACAGCTTTATATTTTATTTTTGTGATCTATATCACATTACATTTAAAATGAATCACTAGTCACATTGTATGTGCTAACGATTCGGGAGTAGAGTTGGGCCTCTTTAGGAATAATCCTAATATTTTGTAAGAAAAGTTGCATAGCAAGATGCACTATCAGAGCAGCACAAAATCGAGCTGCCAAGTTTACGACATGTTATTTCATACCAAAATGGTATTTTTGTAATGTAACACCAGTAGGTTTTAATTACTTTTAGTTCTATGGGTTTTAATTAACTGTATAGCGGGAAGGATCCCAGGTCTTGGGTGAAGAATTCTATCATCCAACTTATGTTTTAAAACATAATCAGTCGGGATGTATAAAATGAGTACGTCTGAATTACTCAAACATATTTATGATATTAATTTGTCTTACTTGCTTTTAGCACAACGGTTAATTAACGATGAAAAAGCCTCAGCGATGTTTCGTCTGGGTATTACAGATACTATGGCCGACGCATTAGCGCAGTTAACTTTACCGCAAATGGTTAAATTAGCTGAGACTAACCAATTAGTCTGTCATTTCCGTTTCAGTGACCACAACACTATTCATCATCTGACGAAAGAATCTCGTGTCGATGACTTGCAGCAAATCCACACAGGGATCCTATTGTCGAGTCACTTACTCCACGAGCTATCGTTACAAGACGGTAGTGCGCCTAAAAAAAGAGCATGACTGATGGTTGTGAAAAGTATTGTTCAGGAAGCTAAAGACATTCATTTGGCAATGGAGTTGATCACTTTAGGTGCGCGTTTGCAGATGCTTGAAAGCGAAACGCAACTCAGCCGGGGGCGATTAATTAAGCTCTACAAAGAGCTGAGAGGGAGTCCGCCACCTAAAGGAATGCTGCCGTTTTCGACTGATTGGTTTATGACCTGGGAACAAAACATTCATTCATCGATGTTTTATAACGCTTATAGCTTCCTGCTAAAAAGCGGGCAATGCACCGGTGTTGAGGCCGTTATTAAGGCCTATCGTCTTTATCTGGAACAGTGTCCTGATCAGTCTGGAGTACCGCCATTACTGGCGTTAACTCGTGCCTGGACCCTGGTTCGATTCGTTGACAGTGGTATGTTGCAACTCTCAGGTTGCAGTTGCTGTGGTGGGACTTTTATCACCCATGCGCATCAACCACGAAATAGCTTTGTTTGCAGTCTCTGCCAGCCACCTTCCCGCGCAGTAAAAAAACGTAAACTTTCTCCGCCATCTGCCGATATTACTTCACAACTGCTGGATGAGCAGGTTAGACGCGCAGTTTGAGTCTCTTTGAGTTGTCAGAATTTTTTGGTTACAGCTGCGGTATGGATACCGTTCCTGTAGCCAGTTAATGACAATTCATTGCACTCAAAGGGTGCTAACGCCTCACCTTCCACCCACACACTTTGCTAAGGATGTCGCGTGTTAGTTATTTTGGGTTATATCGTGGTCTTAGGTGCGGTCTTCGGTGGCTACATGATTGTTGGTGGCAACCTTGGCGCACTGTATCAGCCAGCCGAATTTTTAATTATCGGCGGTGCAGGTATCGGTGCATTTATCGTGGGTAACAACGGCAAAGCGATAAAAGCGACAATAAAGGTCATGCCAAAATTGATGCGCCGTTCTAAATATAACAAAGTCCTGTATATGGACTTAATGGCGTTACTTTACCGTTTATTAGCTAAATCCCGTCAACAGGGAATGCTGTCACTGGAACGGGATATAGAAAGTCCGCGGGAAAGTGAAATTTTCTCTAATTATCCTCGGATCTTGGCCGATAAGTTATTAGTGGAATTTATTACTGATTATTTACGGTTAATTGTTAGCGGAAATATGAATGCTTTTGAAATCGAAGCACTGATGGATGAAGAGATAGAAACTCACGAACAAGAATGTGAAGTTCCCGCAGGTAGCTTGGCGATGGTGGGGGATTCGTTACCCGCATTCGGTATTGTTGCTGCGGTTATGGGGGTGGTACATGCCCTGGCTTCCGCCGACCGACCAGCCGCAGAACTTGGGGCACTAATTGCCCATGCGATGGTGGGGACGTTTCTGGGTATTTTGCTGGCATATGGTTTTATTTCACCTTTGGCCACCTTGTTGCGTCAACAGAGTGCAGAAACCACCAAAATGATGCAGTGCATCAAGGTGACACTGCTTTCCAGCCTGAACGGATATGCGCCACAAATTGCCGTGGAGTTTGGTCGTAAAACGCTCTACACCACTGAGCGTCCATCGTTCATTGAGCTGGAAGAGCATGTACGCAGAGTGAAAGCGCCGGCACCGCAAGCGACAGAAGAGGACGCATGAAGCATCAGAACCACCCCGTTATTGTGATTAGAAAGCGAAAAGCTAAGCATGGTGGCGGTCATCATGGCGGGTCATGGAAAATTGCTTACGCTGACTTTATGACAGCGATGATGGCCTTCTTTCTGGTGATGTGGTTGCTATCGGTTTCCAGCCCGCAGCAACTGACGCAAATTGCGGAGTATTTTCGGACACCGTTGAAAATAGCGTTGACCAGCGGTGATAAGAGCAGTGCCAGTACCAGTCCGATTCCAGGGGGCGGTGATGATCCCACCCAGCAAGTGGGCGAGGTACGCAAGCACATCGATTCAGAAGAGAGTCGCAAAGAAGAGTATCGACTGAACAAGTTGCGGGAAAAACTGGATCAATTAATCGAATCTGACCCGAGATTGAGAGCATTACGGCCACATCTGTTGATTAACATGATGGAAGAAGGGTTAAGAATTCAGATTATTGATAGCCAGAATCGGCCGATGTTTAAGATGGGCAGTGCGCAGGTAGAGCCGTATATGCGTGATATTTTACGTGCTATAGCCCCTATCTTGAATGACATACCAAACAAAATCAGTCTGTCGGGGCATACCGATGATCTGCCGTATGCCAATGGCGAACGAGGTTACAGCAACTGGGAGTTGTCGGCTGATCGTGCTAATGCTTCACGGCGTGAATTGCTCGCCGGTGGTTTGGATGAGGGGAAAGTGCTGCGGGTGGTGGGTATGGCCTCGACGATGCGCTTGAAAGAGCAAGCAGCGGATGATCCGGTTAACCGTCGAATCAGTATTTTAGTGCTGAACAAACAGACGCAACATGATATTGAGCATGAGAATTTAGATAACAAAGCGCTGGATATAGAAAAAGCCGCGAGCTTAAAGCAGCTTGAGACCAGTGGGACTGTGCCAACCGCGACGCCTGCTGCTGCGACAGCGCCAACGGGTACGGCAACCTCCACCGGGCAACCCGCGACTGGGGCGGTAACAGTATCGGCGGCGGCAGTACCGGTAACGGCAGCACCTGTGAAAACGATAACGCAGCCTGCAACAGCACCACAAACACAACAATCGAGCACGGGGAGCATCACTCCAGCAACCACTGGGCCAACGACATCGTTGCCAGCGGCACCTGCAAGTAATGCACCGGTCTCTCCGACAAGCCGCGACGCACAGTAGAGGTGACACCGTGAGCATGGATATTACCGCGTTTTATCAGACTTTCTTTGATGAAGCAGATGAACTGTTGGCAGATATGGAACAGCACTTGTTATTGCTGGACCCACTGGCACCAGATAAAGAACAACTCAATGCCATTTTCCGTGCTGCTCATTCGATCAAAGGTGGTGCAGCGACGTTTGGCTTTACGGTATTACAAGAGACAACCCATCTGTTGGAAAACCTGTTGGATGGTGCTCGTCGCGATGAAATGCGGTTGAGCACTGATATCATCAACCTGTTTTTGGAAACGAAAGATATTATGCAGGAACAGTTGGACGCCTATAAAACCTCTCAGGAACCTAATGCGGAAAGCTTTGAGTATATCTGCCACGCATTGCGCCAACTGGCATTAGAGGCTTTAGAACAACAAAGCACAGGTACCAACACATCAGTAGCACAAGGGAATGGCGTTGTGATGACTGACACCAAAGTGGGTGGTAAGTCACCGGCATTGGTTCAGGGGGGAATGCGCATTCGCTTGTCTGGCCTGAAAGAGCAAGAAATCCCACTGATGTTGGAAGAGCTAGGCAATTTGGGTGAAGTTAAAGATCCACATCAAAGTGCTGATAGCCTGGAAGCCACCCTGATTACGTCTGTCAGTGAAGATGATATCAGCGCCGTGCTCTGTTTTGTGTTGGAACCGGAACAGATCAGTTTTATACCCGCTGAATTGCAACCAGAAGCTACAGCTGAAGTGGCTGTAGTGGCGCCGGTTATCGCAGAATTACCGCCAACGGCGGTGGCCCCAGTGGCTGAAACCAACAGTTCCTCTAAAACGGGTGTTATTGCCGCACCGACCAGCCCGGAACATGTAAAACCAAAAGCGAAAGCCAGTGAGTCAACCAGTATTCGCGTCGCGGTTGAGAAAGTTGACCAGTTGATTAATCTGGTGGGCGAGTTGGTGATTACTCAATCAATGTTGGCACAGCGCTCCAGTACGCTGGATCCCGTCATCAACGGTGATTTGCTCAATAGTATGGGGCAGTTGGAACGCAATGCGCGTGACTTGCAAGAGTCGGTGATGTCGATCCGTATGATGCCGATGGAGTATGTGTTCAGCCGCTTCCCTCGTTTGGTGCGCGATTTAGCCAGTAAACTCAATAAGCAAGTCGAACTGACGCTGCTTGGCAGTTCTACAGAACTGGATAAAAGCCTGATTGAACGCATTATCGATCCCCTGACCCATCTGGTTCGTAACAGTTTGGACCACGGTATTGAAGATGCTGAAACCCGTATTGCTGCCGGTAAATCGCCGGTGGGGAATCTGACGCTGTCCGCAGAGCATCAGGGCGGTAATATCTGTATTGAAGTCTTGGATGATGGCGCAGGGTTAAACCGGCAGAAGATTCTGGCAAAAGCGCAGTCTCAAGGAATGGCCATTAATGAGCATATGAGCGATGAAGATGTTGGGATGCTGATTTTTGCTCCCGGATTCTCCACCGCAGAGCAAGTCACTGATGTTTCCGGCCGCGGTGTCGGTATGGATGTGGTTAAGCGAAATATTCAGGAGATGGGCGGCCATGTGCAAGTCAGTTTCCAGGCCGGTCTTGGCACTTCAATCCGTATTTTATTGCCATTGACGCTAGCTATTCTTGATGGAATGTCAGTAAAAGTCAGTGATGAAGTCTTCATCTTGCCATTGAATGCAGTAATGGAATCACTGCAACCTTTGGCTGAAGATTTACACCCGCTAGCCGGCGGTGAACGGGTATTACAAGTGCGCGGCGAGTATTTACCTTTGGTTGAATTGTACCGGGTATTTGATGTTGAAAACGCCAAAACTGAAGCCACTCAGGGCATCGTTGTGATTCTGCAAAGTGCCGGGCGTCGTTATGCACTCTTGGTAGACCAGTTGATTGGTCAGCATCAGGTGGTGGTGAAAAACCTCGAGAGTAACTATCGCAAAGTGCCAGGTATTTCAGCCGCAACCATATTGGGTGATGGCAGCGTGGCATTAATTGTTGATGTGTCGGCTTTGCAGGCATTAAACCGGGAAAAGCGTGTAACGGCTGATGATGTGGTCGCTGCCTAGCAGGTGGACCAATTGAAGCCTGTATGGAACCCGTATGAAAACAGGTATAGGGCACGGAGTGTTCCGGTCCTGAAAACAAACATAAATTCAACCTATTGATTGAAGGGTAAAAACATGGCAGGACTAGCAACCGTCACGAAGCTGGCTGGCGAAACGGTAGGACAAGAGTTCCTGATTTTTACGCTGGGCGATGAAGAGTACGGGATTGATATTCTGAAAGTACAAGAGATCCGTGGCTACGATCAGGTGACCCGTATCGCTAACACCCCGACGTTCATTAAAGGTGTCACTAACTTACGCGGCGTCATTGTCCCTATTATTGATTTACGGGTTAAGTTTGCACAAAAAGGTGTGAGCTATAACGAAAATACCGTAGTGATCGTACTGAATTTTGATCAGCGCGTGGTGGGTATTGTCGTTGATGGTGTGTCAGATGTGCTGTCATTAACCAATGAGCAAATACGTCCTGCACCAGAGTTTGCCGTCACTCTGGCAACTGAGTATCTAACAGGTTTAGGTTCACTCGGGGAAAGAATGCTGATTTTGGTGGATATCGAAAAGCTGTTGAGCAGTGAAGAGATGTCGTTGATTGACTCTGTCATTAAAGGGTAAGTTTCGGTTAATTTGCCTATCGGGTTTCGGTTGATATTCGTTCAGTGATCAGGTGATCTCCTGTCTCATGTCAACCGAACCAATCACCACGCCGCTCTCCATCGAAACCGTGGTCCGTTCTTGTCCGGCCAAAACCTGATGAGGCCGGTTTTCACCTCGATAATAACAAACTGCTAACACTCATCCTCATCTCGTTAAAATAATGTCTCTCTCCGGTAAAGTTCCCCCTCCCAGTGCCGATAACACAGTTAATTAGACGTCCTATGTTTTGGCGTACCTGTGTTTTGACGTACTTATGAAGGGATAACATGTTTAAGCGTATGAAAGTGGTCACCAGCCTCCTGTTGGTGTTAGTGCTATTTGGTGCCTTACAGTTCGTTTCCGGCGGGCTTTTCTTCAATTCCCTGAAAAATGACAAAGAGAACTTTGCGGTTTTACAGGTTATTCGTCAGCAACAGTCGGTGTTGAATGAAAGTTGGGTAAATCTGCTGCAAACCCGTAATACGCTGAACCGCGCAGGCATCCGCTACATGATGGATGTGAATCATACCGGTAGTGGCCCTACGGTGAATGACCTGTTGGCATCAGCCAAAGGGACATTAGGTGTGGCGGCGGAGCGTTTTAAAAGCTACGAACAGATCCCGTTGGATAGCCAGCAAGACGCCGAATCAGCTAAAAAATTAAAACAGACTTATGACCAATATTTTGGTGCGTTAACCGAACTGATCCAATTGATGGAAGCTGGCAAGATCAATGAGTTCTTCGACCAACCCACCTCTAGCTTCCAAAATGCTTTTGAACAGGATTACAACACTTACCTGACACAAAATGATCGCTTGTATGCCTCCGCAGTGGAAGACAGCAACCAGTCATTTAGCTTCGCGATGGGGGTGATTGTTACCGTACTGATTGTGGTATTCGCGGTAATTATTGTTGTTTGGCTTGGCATGCAACACATCTTGATTAATCCGCTTAAACACTTGATAGAACATATTAAACATATCGCTAACGGTGATTTAACGCAGACTATCGAAGTGCATAGCCGCAACGAAATGGGCACATTGGCCGCCAGCCTGAAACACATGCAATCTGAATTGATTACCACCGTCAGTGATGTGCGTTTAGGTGCCGATGCTATCTATAGCGGTGCCTCAGAAATTTCCGCCGGTAACAACGATCTGTCAGCGCGTACAGAACAACAAGCCGCCTCACTGGAAGAAACCGCCGCCAGTATGGAGCAGTTAACCGCCACAGTGAAACAGAATGCTGAGAATGCTCGTCAAGCTAGCCAACTGGCCTTAAGTGCATCGGAAACGGCACAGAAAGGTGGCAAAGTGGTGGCGAATGTGGTGCAAACCATGCATGAGATTGCCGGTAGTTCACAGAAAATTGCAGATATTACCAGTGTTATCGATGGTATCGCTTTCCAGACCAATATCCTGGCGCTGAACGCCGCCGTTGAAGCAGCCCGTGCCGGTGAGCAGGGTCGTGGTTTTGCCGTTGTTGCCGGTGAAGTACGTAACCTGGCACAACGTAGTGCGCAAGCTGCAAAAGAGATTAAAGGCCTTATCGAAGACTCGGTTAGCCGTGTCGATATGGGGTCAGTACTGGTTGAAAGTGCGGGTGAAACCATGGGAGATATCGTTAATGCGGTAACCCGCGTCACCGACATCATGGGTGAAATCGCTTCTGCTTCCGATGAGCAAAGTCGCGGTATCGATCAAGTGGGTCAGGCGGTCACTGAAATGGACCGGGTAACCCAGCAAAACGCCTCTTTGGTGGAAGAATCAGCCTCTGCCGCCGCCGCACTGGAAGAACAAGCCAGTATGTTAACCCAATCCATGTCTGTATTCGTTCTGCGTATGGATAACGGTAGTACTACAAGAGATGTTAGAAAAATAAAGCAGCCGACACAGGATTTGAGCGGAACTGCTAAAAAAACACTGGGAAGTGACCTGCAAGACAATTGGGAAACTTTCTAGTCCCCTACAACCCTTCATACTTGAAATTGCAGGGGTGTTAGCTGCGCTCACGAACCCGAATCACTTACTTGAGTAAGCTCATCGGGGTTCGTTTGCTGGCTGCCTACCTGCAACTCCAATTATTTTGGGTGAACAAAAATAGATAAAGCTGGCCAATGAGCCGGCTGAGAAGAGGTTACGATGTTTGGCCGAATTCGGATTTCTACCAGCTTTTTCCTGTTACTGATATTAATTTGCTCGATACAGTTAATTTCAAGTGGTCTGTCATTTACTGCTTTTCGCTCAGACTACCAAAATTTGAACCGGGTGGATCTCAGTAGCCAGCAACGGGATGCATTAAGCCTCAGTTGGGTATCCTTGCTTCAGGCGCGTAATACCTTAAACCGGGCGGGGACGCGCTCGGCTCTCAAAGTACCTCAGGAGCAAGTCAACGCATTAATGGGCAATGCGCGCAGCTCATTACAGAAAGCGGACCTCTACTTCAATCAGTTTATTGCGGTGCCACGCCTTGATGAGAGTGATAACGGTGGCGAATTGTTGGATGCCACTAAAAACAGTTATCAGAACTTACGGACGTCGTTACGACAACTAATCGATTTTCTGGAAGCCGGTAATTTACAAGGCTTTATGGACCAACCCACCCAGAAAACACAGGATTTGTTCGAAGCCGATTTTTTACAGTATTTGCAGTATGCCAATGAAGTGATTGCTGAGGCCGGTACCCAAAACCAGCAGGCGTACCATCTCTCCATGTGGATATTTGGTGCGGCGATTGTAATGGTAATAGCCATGGCGATTTCGTCGCTTGTTTGGCTGCGCACCATGTTTGTCAGGCCGCTGAAAATTATGCGCGCGCATTTTGACCGCATCGCACGGGGGGATTTATCAGCGCAGATTCATGTCTCCGGGCGTAATGAAATCAGCGAGATGTTTGCCAGTTTACGCATCATGCAGCAGTCGCTTATCACCACTGTTAGTCATGTCCGAGATGGCACTGAAGCAATGCTAACGGGGATTCAGGAAATTTCTGCGGGTAACAATGATTTGTCAGCAAGAACCGAACAGCAAGCGGCGTCTCTGGAACAAACTGCGGCCAGCATGGAGCAACTGACCGCGACGGTCAAACAGAATGCGGATAATGCTCGTCAGGCAACATTGCTGGCGAAAGACGCATCAGCAACCGCTGCCAAAGGGGGTGAGTTGACGGGCAGTGTGGTGACAACTATGCATGATATCGCCACCAGTTCACAGAAGATTGGTGCCATTACCAGTGTTATTGATGGTATTGCCTTCCAGACCAATATTCTGGCGTTAAATGCTGCTGTTGAGGCTGCTCGCGCTGGTGAGCAGGGGCGCGGTTTTGCTGTCGTCGCCGGTGAAGTTCGTAATCTGGCCCAGCGCAGTGCACAAGCAGCAAAAGAGATTAAAGGGTTGATCGATGAATCGGTCAGCCGTGTTCGCCAGGGCTCCACTCTGGTTGAAAATGCGGGTACTACCATGGAAGAGATTGTTCGCTCAGTGACTCGGGTTACCGACATCATGGGTGAAATCGCTTCCGCCTCGGATGAGCAAAGCCGAGGTATTGAGCAGGTTTCACTGGCAGTAACACAGATGGATCAGGTCACTCAGCAAAACGCCGCATTAGTGGAAGAGGCTGCGGCTGCGGCTAACGCACTCGAAGAGCAGGCAAGTATGCTCTCCGATGCAGTGTCTGTTTTTCGTTTGGAGCAGGATAGCGACAGCGGGGAGGGGCAGGCAGCAGACGGCAGTGGTAAACAACCGGCTGTTAAGGAAATTCCAGATTGTCAAACGGCGTAACGAAGACTTTGTTGTGGGGTGAGGCCGGATGAAACCATCATCGATGAAACAGCCATCGCCCCAAGAGTCTGGGTCGATCCTGACTCAGATGATTCAACGGCTCCCGTTGCCGGATGTTCACTTCCGGCGCATATGCCAACTTATTTATCAACGAGCCGGGATAGTACTGGCCGATCACAAACGGGAAATGGTCTATAACCGCCTGGTCAGGCGGCTGAGATTGCTAGGGATTAACGATTTTGGTCAATACCTTGCTTTGCTAGAGACCGACCCGAACAGTGCAGAGTGGCAGGCATTTGTTAATGCCTTGACCACTAATCTGACGGCATTTTTCCGTGAGGCACACCATTTCCCGATTCTGGCTGAACATGCCCGCCAGCGGCCGGGAAGCTATTCGGTGTGGAGTACGGCGGCATCGACCGGTGAAGAGCCGTACTCTATCGCGATGACACTGTGTGATGTGTTGGGAAATAGAGCGGGTTCGTGTCAGGTGTTAGCCAGCGATATCGATACGCAAGTACTGGAAAAAGCGACCAGTGGTGTATATCGGCAAGATGAATTGCGTTCATTGTCGGCACAACAGATGCAACGCTATTTCTTGCGTGGCACCGGCCCACATCAAGGCATGGTGCGAGTGCGCCCGGAATTGGCCAATATGATCCATTTCCAGCAACTCAATCTGTTGGCACCAGAGTGGGCATTACCCGGGCAGTTTGATGCTATTTTTTGTCGTAATGTGATGATTTATTTTGATAAAGAAACGCAGGAGCGCATTCTGCGTCGCTTTGTCCCTTTGCTAAAACCAGGTGGTCTGATGTTTGCAGGCCACTCGGAGAATTTCAGTCAAATTAGTCGGGAATTCTATTTGCGCGGGCAGACCGTTTATGGGCTGACCAAGGAGAGGTGATGAGTAAAATCAGAGTATTGTGCGTTGATGATTCTGCATTGATGCGCCAACTAATGACCGAGATTATTAATAGTCACCCGGACATGGAAATGGTTGCAACGGCTCCCGATCCGTTGGTTGCCCGTGATTTGATCAAAAAATTCAATCCGCAGGTTTTGACGCTCGATGTCGAAATGCCGCGGATGGATGGTTTGGATTTTCTTGAAAAGCTGATGCGGTTGCGACCGATGCCGGTAGTGATGGTCTCATCATTAACCGGTAAGAACTCTGAGATAACCATGCGTGCGTTGGAGTTGGGAGCGATTGATTTTGTTACCAAACCTCAGCTTGGGATCAGAGAGGGAATGCTGGCTTACAGTGAGTTGATTGCGGAGAAAATCCGTACGGCTGCTAAAGCTCGCCTGCCGCAGCGCGGCCCAGAAAACGCGCCGGTTATGCTTACGCATACACCACTGCTCAGTAGTGAAAAGTTAATTGCAATTGGTGCCTCTACCGGGGGGACAGAAGCTATCCGTATGGTATTACAGCCGTTGCCACCGACCAGCCCGGCACTGTTAATTACTCAGCATATGCCACCGGGTTTTACCCGTTCATTTGCTGAGCGACTTAATAAGCTGTGTCAAATCACTGTGAAAGAAGCAGAAGACGGTGAGCGGGTCTTACCGGGGCATGCCTATATTGCTCCCGGCGATCGGCATATGGAACTGGCGCGTAGTGGGGCGAACTATCAGGTTCGCATTCATGACGGGCCGGCGGTTAATCGCCATCGTCCCTCGGTTGATGTCCTATTTCGCTCAGTGGCGCAGTATGCCGGGCGTAACGCCGTGGGGGTTATCCTGACGGGGATGGGCAATGATGGTGCGGCCGGGTTGTTGGAGATGTATCGCGCCGGTGCTTATACCATCGCGCAAAACGAGGCCAGTTGTGTGGTTTTCGGCATGCCGCGTGAAGCGATTGGTATGGGGGGCGTTAATGAAGTTCTGGATTTGAACCAGATAAGCCAGCGTATGTTGGCGCAGATTAGCAGTGGTCAAGCCCTGCGAATTTAGTAGACATTTTCCGGTGGAAATCGGGCGTTGATAGTTAATCGCTCAGCGGTGAGCAACAAACCTTAGGAGTTGGTATGGCGGATAAGAATCTCAGATTTTTGGTGGTAGACGATTTTTCGACCATGCGTCGTATTGTCAGAAACCTGCTGAAAGAGCTGGGTTTTAACAATGTGGAAGAGGCCGAAGATGGCGTCGACGCATTGAATAAATTACGTGCGGGTGGCTTTGATTTTGTGGTTTCTGATTGGAATATGCCGAATATGGATGGCCTGGACCTGTTGAAAACTATCCGTGCCGATGGTGCTCTTGGTACTTTGCCGGTTCTGATGGTAACCGCCGAAGCGAAAAAAGAGAATATCATCGCAGCAGCGCAAGCAGGTGCCAGTGGTTATGTAGTGAAACCTTTCACTGCCGCTACCTTGGAAGAGAAGCTCAATAAGATTTTTGAAAAGTTGGGTATGTAAGGAGGCGAGATGAGTAACCATCAAATGCCCGCAACAGATGCGGCATCGGCCAGTGATATAATAAGCCGCATTGGCCAATTGACGCGGATGTTACGCGACAGCCTGCGCGAATTAGGTCTTGATCAGGCGATTGCACAGGCTGCGGAAGCCATTCCAGATGCGCGTGATCGACTGGATTATGTCGTTCATATGACGGCTCAGGCCGCAGAAAGAGCACTGAACTGTGTTGAGGCAGCACAGCCGCGCCAAAATGAGCTGGAGTCATCGGCGAAGGCGCTTAAAGTTCGTTGGGACGAATGGTTTGCTAATCCTGTCGAGCTGTCAGATGCCCGCTCTCTGGTCACTGATACCCGTGAATATCTGGAAGTCGTACCGCAACATACCTCATTTACCAATGCACAATTGTTGGAAATCATGATGGCGCAAGATTTCCAGGACCTTACCGGTCAGGTTATCAAACGCATGATGGATGTGGTGCAAGAGATTGAGAAGCAGCTATTAATGGTACTGATGGAAAATATCCCAGATATGCCATCTAAACCGCAAAAATCTGCTGACAGTCTACTCAATGGGCCACAACTGGATAAGAATGGTGCTGGTGTTATTGCCAACCAGGATCAAGTTGATGATCTGCTAGACAGTTTAGGCTTCTAAGCCGACTGATCGACCATAATAGGCAGGTGAGGGGATATCTCATCTGCCATTATTTCTCTCTGGATTTATCGTCGTGATAATCTCATTTAAAACCGGCTATTCCTGGCGTTGCGGCTGATCGTGTTCTTCATCCCTTTTCCTTCATCTATCACTGGCTGTAGACGTTCCTGGCTATCAAATTTGACGACAGCCAGTCCCCCAACAGGCTACTGAGCCTGACATGATGTATTCATCCGAGAAATAACCCCCTAATTGCTGCTTTGTTCCATCCATAACCTTGCTGAATATTTGTCATGCTAGACAGCAATTTTTTATTTCCTAATTATCTGATATGGGAACGCTTACGCTGAACAGGAAAACCTGCTGTGGCTGAAGATAGCGACGCGGAAAAGAGCGAGGAACCCACAGCCCACAAGCTGGAGAAGGCTCGCGAAAAAGGCCAAATACCGCGTTCGCGCGAACTGACCTCGATGCTGATGCTCGGGGCCGGTTTGGCGATCCTGTGGGTATCTGGGGAGTCGATGGCTCGCCAACTGGCGGCGATGATTGCCCAAGGACTGCATTTTGACCATGGCATTATCAGCGATGATAAGCAAATGTTGCGCCAAATAGGGACACTGCTGAGTCAAACGATGATGGCATTACTGCCCATCTTTGCCGGATTGGTGATCGTGGCGCTAGCAGTACCGATGCTGTTAGGTGGGGTGCTGTTCAGCGGAGAATCCATCAAGTTCGATTTTCAGCGGATGAGTCTGATTGCGGGCTTAAAGCGTATGTTTTCTTCTCAGGCACTGGCCGAATTGCTGAAAGCCATCCTCAAGGCCACGCTGGTCGGTTGGGTCACGGGAATATTCCTCTGGCATAACTGGCCAGATATGATGCGGTTGATGGCAGCCCCGCCAGTGGCGGCTTTAAGTGATGCTGTCCACTTGATTATTTTCTGCGGACTGGTGGTGGTATTAGGCCTGACCCCGATGGTCGGATTCGACGTGTTTTTCCAAATAACCAGCCACATTAAAAAATTACGTATGACCAAACAAGAGATACGTGATGAATTCAAAGATCAAGAAGGTGATCCACATGTGAAAGGGCGCATTCGTCAGCAGCAACGGGCTATGGCTCGTCGCCGAATGATGGCTGATGTCCCTAAAGCTGATGTAATAGTGACCAACCCAACCCACTATGCTGTTGCCTTGCAATACAACGAAGCAAAAATGAGTGCACCCAAGGTGCTGGCGAAAGGTGCTGGCGCAGTGGCACTGCGTATCCGCGAGTTAGGTGCAGAGCATCGTATTCCGTTATTAGAAGCGCCGCCGCTGGCCAGGGCACTGTTTCGGCACAGCGAGGTAGGCCAACATATTCCAGCCACCCTTTATGCCGCGGTGGCAGAAGTTCTTGCCTGGGTATACCAGTTGAAGCGTTGGAAACGGGAAGGCGGGCTAATCCCGAAAAAACCTGAACATCTGCCAGTGCCGGAAGCACTGGATTTTGCAACAGAGAGTGAGACTGACTAATGGCTAATTTGGCCGCCCTGCTACGTTTACCGGGCAATTTTAAAGATACGCAGTGGCAAATCCTTGCCGGGCCAATTCTTATCCTGATGATCTTGTCGATGATGGTGCTGCCGCTGCCGCCCTTCATCCTTGATTTGCTGTTTACCTTTAATATCGCGCTGTCCATTATGGTGCTGTTGGTTGCCATGTTTACCCAACGCACGCTGGATTTTGCCGCCTTCCCAACCATTCTGTTGTTCTCAACGCTGTTGCGTTTATCGCTAAACGTCGCCTCCACCCGTATCATTCTGATGGATGGGCATACCGGTGCGGCGGCTGCGGGCCGTGTGGTGGAAGCGTTTGGTCACTTTCTGGTTGGTGGCAACTTTGCCATCGGCATCGTGGTCTTTATTATTTTGGTCATAATCAACTTTATGGTTATCACCAAAGGGGCGGGGCGTATTGCCGAAGTGGGGGCGCGCTTTGTTCTGGATGGTATGCCCGGTAAGCAGATGGCGATCGATGCCGACTTAAATGCCGGCTTGATTGGTGAAGACGAAGCCAAAAAACGCCGTTCCGATGTTACGCAAGAAGCTGACTTCTACGGTTCAATGGATGGGGCCAGTAAATTTGTTCGTGGTGATGCGGTTGCCGGGTTACTGATCATGGTGATTAACGTGGTCGGCGGCTTACTGGTCGGGGTGCTTCAGCACGACATGGCGGTGGGCCATGCAGCAGAAACCTATACCTTGCTGACGATTGGTGACGGCTTGGTAGCACAAATCCCGGCATTGGTTATCTCGACGGCGGCGGGCGTTATCGTGACCCGCGTCAGTACCGACCAGGATGTTGGCCAGCAAATGGTCACCCAGCTATTTAATAACCCACGCGTGATGGTGCTGAGTGCCAGTGTCCTCGGGTTACTGGGGATGGTGCCTGGCATGCCTAACTTTGTCTTCCTGCTATTCACCAGCGCACTGTTGGCATTAGCCTGGCGCTTACGTGGTAAGCAAATGAAGCAACCGATGGTGGCAGAATCACCGGTGGTGCAAGACCAGCAACAAGCCACTGAAGCGACCTGGTCAGATGTTCAACTGGAAGATCCGCTGGGTATGGAGGTGGGGTATCGCCTGATTCCGATGGTGGATTTCCAGCAAAATGGTGAGCTGTTGGGGCGGATTCGCAGTATTCGTAAAAAGTTTGCTCAAGAGATGGGATACCTGCCACCGGTGGTGCATATCAGAGATAATCTGGAACTGCCGCCAGCAAACTATCGGATATTAATGAAAGGGGTCGAGATTGGCAGTGGCGAAGCTCATCCCGGCCGTTGGTTAGCCATTAACCCCGGCAATGCGGTTGGCTCGTTACCCGGTGAGGCCACCCATGATCCCGCCTTCGGATTGGCGGCGGTTTGGATTGAAAGTGCATTACGTGAGCAGGCGCAGATTCAAGGTTTTACCGTGGTTGAGGCCAGCACCGTCGTGGCGACCCATCTAAACCATCTGATTAGCCAATTTGCTAGCGAACTGTTTGGCCGCCAGGAAACCCAGCAATTGCTGGACAGAGTTGCGCAAGAGATGCCGAAGCTGACGGAAGACTTCATTCCCGGCGTCGTCACCTTAACCACGCTGCATAAAGTACTGCAAAATCTACTAATGGAGCGGGTATCCATTCGCGATATGCGCACCATTATTGAGACACTGGCTGAACATGCGCCAAACCAGACCGACCCTTACGAATTAACAGCGGTAGTTCGAGTGGCGTTAGGGCGCTCCATTGCGCAACAATGGTTCCCAGGAACCGGCGAGATTCAGGTCATCGGGCTGGATGCGGCATTAGAGCGTTTGTTACTACAGGCGCTGCAAGGTGGGGGTGGTCTGGAGCCAGGTCTGGCTGACCGTTTGTTGGATCAATCTAAACAAGCGCTGCAACGTCAGGAGATGCTGGGTGCACCGCCGGTGTTGCTGGTTAACCATGCACTGCGGGCACTTTTAGCCCGTTTCTTGCGCCGCAGTTTGCCGCAGATGGTGGTGCTGTCTAATCTGGAAATTGGCGATAATCGCCAGATCCGTATGACATCAACGATAGGAGCTGCTTGATGCTAACTCGTCTCTCCCTAATGTTGGCTACACTACTTCCGGTATGTGTATTGCCGTTGAATGCTGTCGCTTCAGGCACTTGGGTGGCGGACGATATTGGGGTTACGCAGGGTTTGCGCGGGGTAGCTACCTCGTCGGCGGTACTGCAACCACCGGTAGCGCTGGCGCAGGAAAATGCGCGCATCGTGTCGGTTGGCTGGCGCTACCAATTAATGTCGACAGCGCCAGAGGGGTTACAGGTTAAATTATGCACCCCGACCCGTTGTATGCCACTTGAGGGTGGCAGCGGACAGAGCCGGGGACTGGCGGGAGAGGCGGCAGCAACTCAACTGAGGTTTGTTTACTTTATTGCCGGTAAAGGCCGAGTCAACCCGCCGTTGCAAGTGATCAGCAATCAGGTGCTGGTCAATTATCGCTAAAACCAGACGAAGGGGTAATAGCAAGTCATACAGAAATAGACCGGATGTTCGAGCTGATTGTTGGTCTCAACGGCCTGCACTGCCTGACTCATTGACAGTGCTGCCGCCCCGCAAAAAAAACACCCCAGTAGCAGACTTACATACCTTTTTTTCATATCTCCTCCTTGAAACTAAGCACATTTGCTCAGTTTCAGCAGACTAAAACATCGGAGAAAAACAGGAAAACTCATTTTTTAAGTAGGTAGAAAGCATTGAGGGCACGAGTCAATTAACGCGGAGGAACGGTACGGATATAAGCCTCGACTGAGCGGCGGTTTATATCCGTAGGGATGAGGTTTTAAATACCGATCTTGCGGCCCAGTAGACTGGCACCTTTAGAATGACCATCTGGCCCGTATAGTGACTGGCCGTGGCGGGTATTCAATACTGCCAGCGCCTGAGTATTATGCTCAATATGCTGTTGTAGCAATAATCCATTGTGCAAATTACTGTACTGAAGGTTCTCAGCCAACTGCAAGATACGTTGCCAACGTATTGCCAACTCTTGAATCTCGCTATAAGGCGCCTGTATATTGGCCGCAATTTCGGTGGTGAGCCGGGTTTGATCCAGATAAGCCAAGGTGGCCAGTATTGAACTTTTTTGTTCCGTCACACCTTGCAGCACGACACCTTGAATCCGACCGGAGCAGAGTAATTGCTGCTCTTGTGCTACCACAGTCGTCAGTGACTCGAGAAGTTCCAGTTGCTGGTCCAAATTGGTCTGTAGTCTTTCCACCACCACGTATCCTTTTACGGTTAACGACTGTTTTGCGGTTAACGATTGTTCTAGGGTTAATGACTTTTGTTATGTTTAGCTATTTCTCAGATCATCCGCGACATTCTTTAACAGAGCATCGGCAATTTTACCGGTGTCCATCGTTAGTTGACCTGAACGGATAGCCTGTTTTAAGGTTTCTACACGTTCTACGTTGATGTCCTGGCTGCCCGGTTGCATCAGTTTTGCCTGCGCATCACTTAATTTAACCTCAGTACCACTCACCTGTGCTTTTGTTTGGGCAGAAGGCTTACGCATCTGCTGCGCAATGTCACTGGTTTCCCGTGGCTGCACTTGCGATACCGGTAATAACGGTTGAGTGCGATCAATACTCATGTTGTGTTGCTCCCTCTATAGCGGGATTGACGTTTATCGACCCGCGAGACTTTTATCTTTTAACAAAAAGAAAGGCGGGATTGTCACTGTGCTACCCGCAAATAACTGCATACCAGAGTTATCGGCAAAGGTTAAAAAAACTTTAATCACTATAACATAATCCGAATTGTGCCATCTTCGGCCACGGTGCCACTGACGATTTGGCCAGATGCCATGCGCACCCGAACGTTATCCTGTATGGCGGCGTTGTTCATCGCTTTACCATTGCTGTTAACATTAAATCCTTCTCCCTGTGCCAAAACTTGCACCTCTTGCCCTGCTTTAATGACCCATAATCGACGCAGCATATTGCGCGTCAGCGGCTGGCCGGCACTGATTTGCCGCAAGCTGACGGCACCTTGAGCAAAATGTGAATCCAGCAAGGCGCCGGGGGGGAGGGTATCCAACCGGCCTTGTTTCATCTGAATATCAGACACGGCAATTTTCTCACCAGCTGCCAGTTGGCGGCCAGCCACAGCATATTGTCCACTAACCTGCACTTGTGTCTGAATAAAACGGCGAACCCCCTCACAGCGTACGGACAAACTGATATTGCCCCACGGGCGCGCATTGGCAGGCAGCGTAATTTCTGGCACTTCGCATTGTGGCCATTGGTTCTGTGGCGTTTTGATAACCACCTTAACCTGACTCTCTTTATCCGGGTATTGCTGTTGGAAGAATTGATTTACCTGCGTTGATAAATCTGCCGCTATCGCTGAATGAGTGACGGTCTGACTCAGCAATAGCACCCCCCAAGCCAACTTTATGACGCCATTTTTATTCATTGTCATCAATCTCCTTTCTGCCGGTGTAACCAGGTAATACCAGGGCACACCTCTTTTGCACACTAGTGTACCTGTAGCGCGATGAGGTTAAGGGGACAAATAGCGACGCATTTTGCTCTTATTCTGGCGATAGGCTTTCCTATACGGCGTTTATGCTGTCGACTCCAAATTCTAACCTTGCGGGGGGACTATGCTCGACAAACTGGACGGTGCTCTGCGTTTTCAACAAGAGGCGCTTAACTTGCGTGCGCAACGACAGGAGATCCTGTCGTCCAATATTGCAAATGCGGATACACCCGGCTTTCAGGCACGTGATATTGATTTCTCCAGCCAACTGAAAAAAGTGATGGAGCAAGGCCGTGCCACAGGTACAGGGGTGTCGCTCAGTTTAACGTCAGCCCGTCATATCCCGGCAAGCACCGTTGCGCCACCTGACCTTGACCTTTTATTCCGGGTTCCAGACCAGCCGGCGATGGACGGTAACACGGTTGATATGGATCGTGAACGTACTAATTTTGCCGATAACAGCCTGAAATATCAGACCGATTTGACCGTTCTTGGCGGCCAGATCAAAGGGATGATGTCAGTGTTACAACAAGGATAAGACGTATGTCTTTACTGAATATTTTTGATATTGCCGGTTCGGCATTATCAGCCCAATCGCAACGGTTGAACGTCAGCGCCAGTAACATGGCCAACGCCGATAGCGTTACCGGCCCGGATGGTCAGCCTTATCGTGCCAAGCAAGTGGTGTTTCAGGTAGCGGCTCAACCAGGGCAGGAAACCGGCGGGGTACGTGTATCACAAATCGTTGACGATCCCGCACCGGATCGTTTGGTGTATCAGCCGGGTAATCCGCTGGCTGATGCCAAGGGTTATGTCCGCATGCCCAACGTTGATGTAACAGGGGAAATGATTAACACCATTTCGGCCTCGCGTAGCTATCAAGCCAACGTTGAAGTGCTTAATACCACTAAATCTCTGATGCTCAAGACGCTAACACTGGGTCAATAACAGGAGCTTGTATACATGGCCATTACCAATTCCCTGACCGATAGCGATTACGGTATTACCAGCACTAGCGGGACCAATTCCACCACCGGTAGCGGTAGCACCAGTCAGGATTTGCAGAACAGTTTCCTGACGTTGCTGGTTGCCCAGTTAAAGAATCAGGACCCGACTAACCCAATGCAAAACAACGAGTTGACAACGCAATTGGCGCAAATCAACACCGTAAGCGGCATTGAAAAGTTGAATACTACGCTGGGTTCCATCTCCGGGCAGATTGATAGCAGCCAGTCGCTGCAAGCCAGTAGCCTGATTGGCCACGGCGTGATGATCCCTGGCACCACGGTGTTGGCAGGCAGTAAAGATGGCACCGTCACTACTACGCCATTTGGTGTTGAGTTAGAACGTTCAGCAGACAAAGTGACGGCAACCATCAGCGACAGCAATGGTCTGGCAGTACGCACCATTGAAATCGGTGGCCTGTCAGCAGGTGTCCACTCCTTTACCTGGGATGGTTCACTGGAAGCGGGCGGTAATGCGCCAGATGGTGCTTACACCGTGACGATCGCCGCCAGCAGTGGTAGCGAATCACTGGTTGCTACTCCGCTGAGCTATGCGGTTGTTAATGGTGTGACCCGTGGCAGTGACGGTTCCAAGCTGGATCTGGGCCTGGCGGGGACTATCACCATGGATAAAGTCCGTCAGATTTTGTAGGTCAGAGATCAGTCTTAAGCAGTAACCAAACAAACACCACGGTGAGTTAACTAATTGAAAAAACTTACCTTAATTTTTAAATAGCGTTTGATATGTCATCAATGCTCAAGGTCTTTAACGGACCCCGAATCTAACGGAGAAGAAAATGGGCTTTTCTCAAGCAGTCAGCGGTTTGAACGCAGCATCCAGCAATCTGGATGTGATCGGTAACAATATCGCCAACTCGGCGACATCAGGTTTTAAAGCCGGCTCAGTTTCTTTTGCCGATATGTTCGCAGGTTCACAGACCGGTATGGGGGTTAAAGTCGCCGGGATTACTCAAGACTTTAACGACGGTACGCCAACCACCACCAACCGCCGTTTGGATTTAGCCATCAGCCAGAGTGGTTTCTTCCGCATGCAAGATAGCAGCGGCGGTGTGTACTTTGCCCGTAACGGCCAGTTCAAACTTGATGAAAACCGTAACATCGTTAACATGCAAGGGCTGAGTCTGACCGGTTATCCGGCAACAGGAACTCCTCCTACCATACAGCAAGGGGCAAACCCGGTACCCCTGTCGATTCCTCAGGATATGATTGCCGCGAAAGCCACCACCTCGGGCAATATGGTCGCTAACCTGACCTCAACCCATGATGTTATTAGCGCAACCTTTGATCCGCAAAAGCCAGATACTTACAGCTTTGTGAATAACATGACCACCTACGATAGCCTGGGTAACCGCCACGTTATCAATGTGTATTATGTGAAAACCGCTGAAGATGCCGTCAATGGTAATAGCTGGAATGTCTATACCAAGGACAGCAGCGGGACATTGGCCGATGCGACTAAACCTTTTGACCCTGCTGACCCTGCCGCTGCCTCTCTGCGCGGAACGATGGTATTTGATACCAATGGCGCACTGAAAAGCGTGAAAAATGGCGCGGGTGCTGCCAGTACCACTGACTTCAATCTGACTGTCCCTATGGCGGTGGTGAATGGTGCCCCGGCGCAAACCTTCGCGCTGAATGTGGCGGGCAGCAAGCAGCAAAATACCGGTACTGACGGTATTGTGACTCAAAACCAAACCGGCTATGCCGCAGGTGAGTTCACCGGCTTCCAGATCAACAACGATGGCTCAGTTGTCGGCACTTATTCAAACCAGCAGACCCAACTGCTTGGCCAAATTGTGCTGGTTAACTTCTCTAACCCTGAAGGTTTGTCTCCTGAAGGCGATAACGTTTGGAAAGAAACCAAATCTTCCGGTAACCCGATCCTCGGTACCGCCGGTGGTGGTGGTTTCGGCACCTTGACCAGTGGCGCGTTGGAGTCTTCTAACGTGGATTTGAGTAAAGAACTGGTGAATATGATTGTGGCGCAACGTAACTATCAGTCCAATGCGCAGACCATCAAAACTCAGGATCAGATCTTACAAACTCTGGTTAACCTGCGTTAATCGAACTGACGGGATAAGCTCATGGATCACGCAATATATACCGCGATGGGGGCTGCCAGGCAGTCGCTGGAGCAGCAAGCGGTTACGGCTAACAATCTGGCTAACGCCTCGACGCCGGGTTTCCGCGCGCAGTTGTCAGCGATGCGTGCCGTACCTATCGACGGGCCGAGCATGGCAACCCGTACCATGGTGACGGCATCGACCCCCGGTGTGGATATCAGTCAGGGGACGATGAATTATAGCGGCCGCCCATTGGATGTTGCCTTACAGCAAGATGGTTATCTGGCGGTACAACTGCCTGATGGTACCGAGGCTTATACTCGCAATGGGAATATTCAGGTTGCGGCTAACGGTCAAATGACCGTGCAGGGCTACCCGCTGATGGGCGATAACGGCCAGATTGAAGTGCCACCGCAGGCCGCAGTGACTATTGCGGCTGATGGCACCATTTCGGCGCTGAACGCCGGTGACTCACCGAATACGATTGCTCAGCTCGGCCAAATCAAACGGGTTAGGGCCAATGCGGGTGAAGTGATGCACGGTGATGACGGTTTGTTCCATTTGACTCCCGCGACGCAACAGGCGCGTGGTGCTCAGTTGGCCAATGACCCGCTGATTAAAATTATGCCGGGTGTACTGGAGGGCAGCAACGTGAAAGCGGTTGAAGCCATGACAGACATGATTGCCAATGCCCGCAGTTTCGAAATGCAGATGAAAGTCATTCACAGTGTGGATGAAAATGAACAGCGCGCTAATCAGCTGTTAGCAATGGGCTAAGCGCGCAGGCGCAGAGGAATAAACTGATGATCCGATCATTATGGATTGCCAAAACTGGTTTGGATGCACAGCAGACCAATATGGATGTCATCGCCAACAACCTGGCGAACGTCAGCACCAATGGCTTTAAGCGCCAGCGGGCGGTATTTGAAGATTTGCTCTACCAGACGATGCGCCAGCCGGGTGCGCAATCCTCCGAGCAGACAACCTTGCCATCGGGTTTACAGATTGGTACTGGTGTTCGCCCGGTAGCGACAGAGCGTTTACACAGTCAAGGCAACCTGTCCAAGACCGACAATACCAAAGATATCGCCATTAAAGGTGAAGGGTTCTTTCAGGTGCAAATGCCTGATGGTACCAACGCTTATACTCGCGATGGGTCTTTTCAGGTGGACCAAAACGGCCAGTTAGTAACATCCGGCGGTTTTCAGGTACAACCGGCAATTACCATTCCGGCCAATGCCCTGAGCATGACGGTGGGGCGCGACGGGATAGTCAGTGTCACCTTGCAGGGGCAAACTGCCACGCAGCAAGTCGGGCAACTGACATTGACCACATTTATCAATAACAGTGGCTTGGAAAGTATTGGCGAAAACCTGTATCAGGAGACCGCCAGTTCCGGTGCACCAAACGAAACCACGCCAGGTCTGAACGGCGGGGGCTTGCTGTATCAGGGCTATGTTGAAACCTCTAACGTCAATGTGGCGGAAGAGTTGGTCAATATGATCCAGACGCAACGAGCCTATGAAATCAACAGTAAAGCGGTTTCAACTTCAGACCAGATGTTGCAAAAACTGACCCAATTGTAAATCCGCTTTCAGGGGGTAATTTAGCCCCCTGACTGCAACAGAATAATGAGTAGATGAGGCCGACCGCGTGGCCTCTTACCGGTTACAGGACTGATAATCAGAGATGGACAGAAAGCCGCTGCGCAAATCAGGTGGATTGAAATGGGTCTGTATGCCGTTGACGGCGATGCTGCTCAATGGCTGCGCGTATATTCCGCATAAACCACTGGTGGATGGTACCACCTCGGCACAACCGGCACCGGCCAGTGCGCCGTTGCCGAATGGCTCTATTTTCCAGGCTGCTCAGCCAATGAACTATGGTTATCAACCTTTGTTCGAAGACCGTCGCCCACGTAATGTCGGTGACACGCTGACCATTACCTTGCAGGAAAATGTCAGTGCCAGCAAAAGCTCCTCTGCCAACGCTAGCCGTAATGGTTCAAGCAAATTTGGTGTCGCCACCGCGCCGCGTTATCTGGAAGGATTATTGGGCAATGCGCGGGCTGATATGGATATCTCAGGTGACAATACCTTTGGCGGTAAGGGCGGGGCGAATGCCAACAACACCTTCAGCGGCACGATCACCGTTACCGTCGATCGCGTGCTCGCTAACGGCAACTTGCATGTGGTCGGTGAGAAACAGATTGCAATCAACCAGGGGACTGAATTTATCCGCTTCTCTGGGGTAGTAAACCCACGCACCATCAGCGGCAGCAACACCGTGACCTCAACGCAGGTTGCAGATGCGCGCATCGAGTATGTGGGTAATGGTTATATCAATGAAGCGCAGACCATGGGCTGGTTGCAGCGGTTCTTCCTTAATATCTCACCGTACTAAGAGGCCGTCGATGCGTAAACAGTCACTTGTCACTCTATTTGTTATACAGCTTATTGCGCTGCTCACACTGGTGTCATTACCTGCCACCGCAGAGCGTATCCGTGATTTGGTGACCGTTCAGGGAGTACGTGATAACGCGTTAATCGGTTATGGCCTGGTGGTCGGCCTGGATGGTTCCGGTGACCAGACCATGCAAACGCCGTTTACCACGCAAAGCCTGAGTAACATGCTGTCGCAGTTGGGGATTACCGTACCGCCAGGTACCAATATGCAGCTCAAAAACGTAGCAGCAGTGATGGTCACGGCCAAGTTACCGGCATTCTCCCGTGCCGGGCAAACCATTGATATTGTGGTTTCTTCAATGGGTAATGCCAAAAGTATTCGCGGCGGCACCCTGCTGATGACCCCATTGAAAGGGGTGGATAATCAGGTTTATGCCCTGGCACAAGGTAACGTGCTGGTCGGCGGTGCGGGTGCGGCATCGGGTGGCAGTAGTGTACAGGTCAACCAACTGACCGGTGGGCGAATCAGCAATGGTGCCACTATCGAACGTGAGCTGCCGACGACCTTTGGTACCGATGGTGTGATTAATCTTCAATTGAATACCGAGGATTTCACCATGGCACAACAGGTGAGTGATGCCATTAACCGCCAGCGCGGTTTTGGTTCTGCCACAGCGATTGATGCTCGCACCATTCAGGTTTTGGTCCCGCGCGGCAGCAGCTCGCAAGTGCGTTTCCTGGCAGATATTCAAAATATCCCAGTGAATGTCGATGCGGGTGATGCCAAGGTGATTATCAACTCTCGTACCGGCTCGGTGGTGATGAACCGCAATGTAATGCTGGATTCTTGTGCTGTGGCGCAAGGGAATCTATCGGTGGTGATTGATAAGCAAAATACCGTCAGCCAGCCTGATACCCCATTTGGTGGTGGGCAGACCGTAGTTACCCCGAATACTCAGATTTCCGTTCAGCAACAAGGTGGGGTATTGCAACGCGTCAATGCCAGCCCGAATCTGAATAATGTGGTCCGCGCCCTGAACTCGCTGGGGGCAACCCCGATCGATTTGATGTCTATCTTGCAGGCAATGCAAAGTGCTGGCTGCTTGCGGGCTAAATTGGAAATTATCTGATGAGTGATTTGATGGCGATGTCTGGGGCGGCGTATGACGCCCAATCACTGAATACCTTAAAACGTGATGCGGCAAGAGATCCACAGGGTAACTTGAGGCAGGTTGCCCAGCAGGTAGAGGGGATGTTTGTGCAGATGATGCTGAAAAGTATGCGTTCTGCCTTGCCGCAAGATGGCGTGATGAACAGTGATCAGACCCGGCTTTATACCTCGATGTATGACCAACAAGTCGCGCAGCAAATGTCGGTCAAGGGGTTGGGTCTGGCCGATATGATGGTGGAGCAGCTTTCAGGCTCTACCTCGCCAAGTGAAACGGCAGGAACGGTGCCGATGCTGCTGGATAATGAAGTGCTGCAAACATTGCCAGCACAGGCATTGGCACAAATGGTACGTCGCGCCATGCCAACACCGCCAGCCAACAACTCAGCGTCATTGCCACAGGGCACCGGTAATTTCGTGGCGCGGATGTCTATTCCGGCGCAAATTGCCAGTCAGCAAAGTGGCATTCCTCATCAGCTGATTGTGGCTCAGGCGGCACTGGAGTCGGGCTGGGGTCAGCGCGAAATTCCGACGGCCGACGGCAAAACCAGTTACAACGTATTTGGCATCAAAGCGGGTAGCAACTGGGATGGTCCAGTCAGTGAAATTACGACTACCGAATATGAGCAAGGTGTGGCGAAGAAAACCAAAGCTCGCTTCCGGGTATATGGCTCATATGTCGAGGCCGTCAGTGATTATGTCAAATTACTGACACAAAACCCGCGCTACGCCAATGTTGCCGCAGCACAAAGCCCTGAGCAGGGGGCACATGCGCTGCAACAAGCCGGTTATGCCACCGACCCGCAATATGCGCAAAAATTAGTCAGCGTGATCCAGCAAATGAAAAATAGCGGCGAACAAGCAGTAAAGGCATACAGCAGCGACCTAAGTCAGTTGTTCTAAATAGGCTATTTTATTTTCCATTTTGGGATTGGACAGTGCTCGGTACCGTTACGTAGCCATAATTTACAAAGTCATGGTGTGCGCTGGCTGCACCCAAACTGTCTGCGACAATAACGCCTATTGGATTGGTGAGGATCGAGATTTACACCCATATTTTGACTCAAGTTTTCCAAAGTCGAGCCGATAATAATCACAGGCTGTGCGGAGGCTTAGGTCTCCTCAGGCAGTATCCCAATATTAATTAATGCAGGCGCTGCGATGCTCGTCGTCTGTGGTAAAAGGATTTCTTCATGTCCAATAGTTTAATGAATACTGCGATGAGTGGTCTGAGCGCAGCGCAATATGCCCTGAGCACCGTCAGTAATAACATCACTAATTTTCAGGTGGCGGGCTATAACCGTCAGAATACTATTTTTGCCCAAAATGGTGGAACCTTAAGTCCCGCCGGCTTTATTGGTAATGGCGTTGCAGTAACCGGTGTTAACCGCGAATATAACTCGTTTATTACCAACCAATTACGTTCTTCACAAACGCAAAGCAGTGGCTTAACTACCTACTATCAGCAAATTTCGCAAATTGATAATTTGCTCTCTAATTCGTCCAATAACCTCTCCAGCACCATGCAGGACTTTTTCAGTAACCTGCAAAATTTGGTGAGTAATGCCGGTGATGATGCGGCCCGTAAAACGGTATTGGGCAAGGCTGAAGGGTTGGTTAACCAGTTCCAGAATGCGGATAAATATCTGCGTGATATGGATACCGGCGTAAACCAGAAGATCACCGAAAGCGTTACGCAAATCAATAACTATGCTGACCAAATTGCCAAGTTAAACGATCAAATTACCCGTTTGCGCGGCAGCAGTGGCAGCGAGCCAAATGCGTTACTCGATCAGCGCGACCAATTGGTCACCGAATTGAACCAGATTGTTGGCGTGACCGTGACCCAGCAAGACGGCGATGCTTACAACGTTTCTTTTGCCAGCGGTCTGCCATTGGTGCAAGGACCGGATTCTTATAAAGTCGAAGCCATACCTTCCAGCAGTGATGCTACCCGATTAACCATTGGCTACAAATATGGTAGTGGCGATGTGCTTGAAGTGGACGAAAGCCGCCTGACCACCGGTAGCCTGGGGGGTACGCTGAAATTCCGCAGTGAGGCACTCGACAGTGCACGTAACCAACTGGGGCAATTGGCCCTGGTCATGGCAGACAGCTTCAATACTCAGCATAAAGCCGGATTTGATACCAGCGGTGATCCGGGCGTTGATTTCTTCAGCTTTGCACAACCAAATGTGTTGAAAAATGCAAGAAATCAGGGTGATGCCAGCTTGACGGTGTCCTACACCGATACTTCAAAAGTCAAAGCCAGTGATTATAGTGTGGAGTTTGATGGAACTGACTGGCAGGTGACACGGCTGTCTGATAACACCAAAGTGCCGGCTAACCCGGTAAAAGACGGCAGTGGTAACACCACTGGGCTGAGCTTTGATGGTGTCGCCGTCAGTGTTGATAACGGCACTGCCGGCGCGCAAGCCAGAGATAAATTCATCGTCAAAACCGTCTCTAACGTGGCTGCTAATTTACAGGTCGATATCACCGACTCAAGTAAGATTGCTGCTGCCGGTACCGCTGATGGTGGCGCGAGTGACAACGTTAACGCCCAGGCATTGTTAGACCTGCAAACCAAAAAACTGGTTGATGGCAAAGCCACGCTGTCTGGTGCTTATGCCGGTTTGGTCAGTAACGTCGGTAACCAAACCAGCACCGCGAAAACCAACAGCACGGCGCAAGCCAATATCGTCAAACAGTTGACCGCCGAGCAGCAGTCTATTTCCGGCGTGAACCTGGATGAAGAGTACGGCGATTTACAGCGTTTCCAGCAATATTATCTGGCGAATGCCCAGGTCATTCAGACGGCTTCGACGCTGTTTAATGCGTTGCTGAGTCTGCGCGGTTAATTTTTTGTCAGCGGCAGAGAGTCCCTGTCGCTACTTATCTTATTTAGCGGTTAGTCAGTATCCCTGTTAAGACAGATTGATTGTTGAAACGGGGTTGGCGGGCTGAACGATTACTAAAAGGAACTGGCATCATGCGCTTAAGTACCAGCATGCTGTATCAGCAAAATATGCAGGGCGTGACTAACGCCCAATCACTGTGGATGCAGTCGGGCCAACAACTCTCCACCGGCAAGCGGGTGGTTAACCCTTCCGATGACCCGATGGCCGCATCTCAAGCGGTGATGGTGTCGCAAGCCCAATCGGAAAATAGCCAATATACTTTAGCGCGCAGTTTCGCTCGCCAAAGTTCTTCGCTGGAAACCACGGTTTTGGCGCAGGCGACCAGTACCATTCAATCAATTCAGACCTTAGTCATTAGCGCGAAGAGCGATATGTTGAGTGATGATGACCGTGCCTCTTACGCCACTCAGTTACAGGGTTTGAAAGACCAACTGGTCAATCAGGCTAACACCACTGATGGTAACGGTCGTTACATCTTTGCTGGCTTCAAAAGTGACAAAGCGCCGTTTGCGGTTAGTGCTACCGGTGATGTGACTTATCAGGGCGGCGATGTCGCTATTGAGCAGAAAGTCGATGCTAACCGTTCGATTACAGTTGGACATACCGGTTCCAGTGTCTTTATGGCATTGACCAGTAATGCGAAACCTGAACCTGATGATGCCGGTGGTAATCCGGTTGCATCAGAAAGCAATATTTTCAATACCATCGATACCGTGCTGAACTCACTGAAAGTCCCGTTACAAGGGGCGACTGATGCGGTTAAAGATCAAGCTAATGCCGATATGGATAAAGGTATCCGTGGGATGTCCAACTCATTGAATAATGTGTTGTCGGTTCAAGCCGAAATCGGTACCCAACTGCAAGAGCTAGACAACCTGGATAGTTTGGGCAGTGACCGTAATTTGATTAATAAACAGCGTTTGAGTGATTTGCAGGATGTGGATTGGACCGCGGCTATCTCGTCATATGTGATGCAGCAGGCTGCGCTACAGGCTTCATATACCACATTTACCAATATGCAGGGTTTGTCCCTGTTCCAGCTTAATAAGTAATCCGTCTTCTGCCTGTGGGTCTACCCCACAGGTTCCCTCTTAAGTGTACTTAAACCGGGTGCACTTTTTGGTGTGTCATCTTTTCCCACTAAGGTTTGGGGTGACATACCATTTTTTTGCAGCGACTCAGTTTGCCAATCCGCTCAATACACCTGCTAATCGGTCAAAAACTTCCCCGAACAGATGCTCAGCAAAGGGGGGCAATAATGGCATTATCAATCCGATTGAGATGATCCCAACGGTCAAGGTCAGTGGAAAACCGATAACGAACACCGAAAGCTGTGGGGTCATTCGGTTTAGCATGCCTAATGCCATATTCAGAGTTAACAACAGCGTGATCAGCGGCAATGCCAACATCAGCCCATTCATAAAGATTAATGAGCCGGCCTGCGTCAAGGCCAGAAAGCCATTACCATTGAGCGGTTCGAACTGAATGGGTAAGGTATGAAAACTGTCGGCCAACAATGAAATCAGCCATAAATGACCATCAAAAGTGAGGAATAACAGCAGGGCCAGCAAGTTAAGTAACCGGGCTAAAACCGGCATATTCGGCCCCCCCGAGGGGTCAAAGAAGGTCGCGAACGATAATCCCATCTGTAAACCAATCACTTCACCGGCCAGCCGGATGGCAGCAAAAGCAAATTGCATGGTCAAGCCGATGGCTACCCCAATCAACACTTGTTGGGCGGCGACCCAGACTGCACCGGTTGAGACTAAGGGAATATTGACCGGGGGCAGCGAAGGGGCAATCAGAAAAGTAATTAACAGCGCCAAACCGACTTTAACTTTGCGGTTTATCTGTTTCTCACTTAACACCGGCGCGGTGGTAATCAGCGCCAGCACCCGAATTAACGGCCAGAAATACTGGCTGACCCAGAGGCTAAGTTGAGTGGTATCGAGGGAAAGCACCGTTAGCCAATCAACGTGGGCAGGCTGGTGAACAGATTACGCATATAGTCCAGTATCAGGTTCAGCATCCATGGGCCTGCGATCACCATCGTGGCGAACACGGCCAGTATTTTTGGGATGAATGACAATGTCATTTCGTTAATTTGCGTTGCTGCCTGCAACAGGCTCACGATCAGGCCGCTTATCAGGGCGGCTAATAACAAGGGAGCAGCCAGAGCAAGTGCAATCTTCATTGCCTCAACGCCGAGGGCCATTACCGATTCAGGTGTCATGATGAGTCTACCTTAGCTATAAAAACTCTGTGCCAGGGAACCCAGTAGTAGCTGCCAACCATCAACCAAGACAAATAGCATCAGCTTGAAGGGCAGTGAGATACTGGCTGGGGGAACCATCATCATCCCCAATGCCATCAGCACACTGGCTACCACCAGATCGATAATCAGGAAGGGAATAAACACGGTAAAACCGATTTGGAAGGCGGTTTTCAGCTCGCTGGTGACATAGGCAGGTAGCAGAATGCGCATCGGTACCACTTCGGGACCTTCCAATGGCGGCAGATTGGCCAGCCGGGCATACAGTGCCAGATCTGATTCTCGGGTTTGGCGCAGCATAAATTCACGTAAAGGTTGTGAGCCTTTATCCATTGCCACTTCCATGCTTATCTTGTCCTGACTGAAAGGCAGATAAGCGTCCTGATACACCTTGTCAAATACCGGCGACATAATAAAAAATGTCAGAAACAGCGCCAGACCCAACATCACCTGATTGGGTGGTGCAGAGGGGGTACCCAATGCGTTGCGCAGCAACCCGAGCACAATAATAATACGGGTAAAACTGGTCATCATCAGTAAGGCGGCTGGCAGGAAACTTAGGGTGGTGATGAAAACCAAGGTCTGAACCGGTAAAGACCAGCTCTGCCCACCATTAGCCAATGGCTGGCTGATGATACCGGGTAGTTGAGCCAGTACCGCCGGAGAGCAGAGTAAGCCTAATAGCAGTAGGGTGGTTTTATTGATGAGTGCAGCCAGAAGACGGCGCAGCAGCAACCGATAAGTGAAATCAGTGTTGGCCGCTGCGGTTGTTACGCTATTTGCTGCGGTAAGCACGGGGCGAAGAGACATCATGCCGATTTTTCCGGGTGTTTCGATTTCTTGTTAAATAGATGGTTGTTCAGTAGCTGGCGAAAATCGGCCGGTTTCGCACGGTCGGGCGACGAAGCCGCTGTGGCTTCATCAATCGCAGGACGTGTCAGAGTGTGGAGTTGTGTCACCTGCTGTGCAGTTACGCCTAACACCAGCCAGGTATTGTCTACTTCAACAATGACCACCCGTTCGCGCTGACCAACCTGACAACTGGCCTTCACATTCAATAATTTGTTGTTACGTGCCTGCGGGGCAAAACCTAAACGGCGTACCAGCCAGGCACCACATAAAATCAGCAGTAAAATACCGCCTAACACGCTGCCAACCTGCGTTAACACCGAGCCGGCAGGTATCGCTGGTGCCGTCTGTTGCACAGCAGTACCTGGGTGGCTGGCCGCAAAGCCAGTAACCGGTGCCGTAACCGTGGATGCGGCAGTATCAACCTGTGCTGCGGTCATTAGCGGCTCAGACGGCGCATACGTTCTGACGGAGTAATGATGTCAGTGATACGTACGCCATATTTATCAGCGACTACCACCACTTCACCCTGCGCAATCAGATAACCGTTAATCAAAATATCCAATGGCTCACCGGCCAGTCCATCAAGGGAGACGACCGAGCCTTGAGACAAGCGCAGTAACTCTTTGATGGTCATTTTGGTGCGACCCAGTTCAACGGTCAGCTTTACCGGGATATCCAGAATTAAATCGATATCCTGTAGGTTACCCAAGGCATCCGGCGCTTCCAGTGATTTAAATACCCCCTCGGTGGTGGCCGCTGGTTTATCCGCTGCCTGCTGCTCATTAAACGCATCAGCCCACAGATCGTCCACGGATTCCTTTCCATCATCAGACGGAAGCTTAGGGTCACTCATTGGGCTGTTCCTCATTCAGAGCATTCAAAATAGGGTTAATCAAATGTTCAACACGTAGGGCATATTGCCCGTTTAATGTCCCGTACTGACTGGTCAGTACCGGTACGCCGTCGACATGCGCAATCAGTCGATCCGGTTTATCTATGGGTAATACATCCCCTGGTTGCAGCTTGAGTATCTGCGATAGTCTCAGCGGGATATCGACAAAATTAGCCACCAGCTCCAGCTCGGAGTGCTGCACTTGCTTCACCAGTGTTTCGCGCCAGTGGCTATCTTCCTGTCGGGAATTTTCCAACGGTGGGTTGGTTAGCAGCTCACGCAATGGCTCGATCATGGCGAAGGGAATACAGATGTTGAACTCACCGCTCAACGCACCGATCTCCACATGGAAAGGGGTGGTGACCACGATATCGTTGGGGGAGGTGGTGATATTGGTGAATTTTACCTGTATTTCAGAACGGACATATTCCACATCAATTTTATAGATAGGTGCCCAGGCATCACGGTAGGCATCCAGTGCCAGCCGTAACATGCGGTTAATCACACGTTGTTCGGTGTGGGTAAACTCGCGACCTTCTACTTTGGTGGGGAAGCGACCATCACCACCGAACAGATTATCAACCGCAATAAAGACCAGGCTCGGGGCGAAAACGAATAGCGCGGTGCCGCGTAGCGGTTTGAGATGAATCAGGTTGAGATTGGTCGGTACCGGCAGATTACGGGCAAAGTCGTGGTATGGCTGAATTTTTATCGGGCCGACGGTGATATCCGGGCTGCGACGTAACAGGTTAAACAGCCCCATACGGAACTGACGAGCAAAACGTTCATTGATGATCTCCAACGCTTGCAGGCGTTCACGCACCACACGTCGCTGGGTCGTCGGATCGTAAGGTTTAACGTCTGTTTCATTACCGACGACAGCAACTGGCTCATCGCCACCGCTGTCACCGTTTAACAGTGCGTCAATCTCTGCTTGTGAAAGAATGCTATCGCCCATAATGATTATCGCAATATAAATGCGGTAAACAGCACATCGCTGACTACCTGATTAGGTTGGCCTTTAACCATTGGCGGGCTAAGTACGTTTTTAATTTCACCGACTAAACGCTGTTTGCCTTCTTCATTTGACAGGCTATCGGCGGACTGCCGAGAAAGTAGCAACAGCAAGCGGCTGCGAACTTCCGGCAGATAGTCATTGAGTTTAGCGCGAGTCGTATCGTCGGGCAGCCTTAACGTTAATCCGATATAAAGCACGCGATCCAGATTGTTATCTGGCGTGATCAGATTGACCGTAAAGGTCTCCAGCGGCATAAACACCGGAATAACAGGAACGGCTTTCGCAGCGGTAGGTTTACTCTTATGGAGTATCCACCAGCTATAACCGCCACCTGCAGATGCTGCCACAGCAATCAGCACTAGCAGGATCACCCAGATCGAACTCTTACGCTTGGCCGGGAAGGTATTATCAGACATGGAGAAGACAAATTCCTGTTTCGGTATCAAACCGGTGAATCACGACAATAACCTGGGGTATCTCATTGCTGGATGGCACAAACCGCTGACCACCGACAAATAACCCCATGCTATCCGAATTATTACTGATGATTATCCCGCGTATCTTTAATGCCAATAGGCAGAATAGGTGGCGAAAAACGGCCTAACTTGTCCGTTTGTCACCTTTTGCTGAAATTAACACCCGTTTTAGGCGAAAATATCAACACCACCATTACCATTAGCCAGTGATTGCAACGCCGCAGGTGTCACTAGCGGTGTGCTGTTCGGTACATCACCCGATGCGCTGCTACCGTAAGCGGGTTGGCCGTGTGATGCGAAACTCTGCTGATTTTGTTGGCTCTGTTGTTGTGCCTGTTGCCACTGTCCTTCACTGCCGACACTGCTTTGGCCCAACTGGATACCACTTTCAGCCAATGCCGAGCGTAAACTTGGCATCGCCGCTTCAATAGCTGCCCGAACCTGGCTGTGAGCTGAAGCAAAGTGCAACTGAGCTTGGTTATCTTCCATTTTCAGGCTGATTTGCAATGCCCCCAACTCTTGCGGATGTAGCCGCAGTTCAGCATTTTGTTGGCCGTTACGGCTGAACATCACCACTTGCTGACCCAGCGATTGTTGCCATTCCTGGCTACCTAACTGAGCACTTAAATGGCCACTGACTGGCACGCTAACCGCACCACTGGCCGTCGCTGGCAGGACCGGGCTGGAAACCGGAGGGAGTGATGGTGTTACCGTGGCTGAACTCACGGCTATTTTATCCACGGCGGCTGTGGCAATAGTTTTGTCAGCCTGTACTGCTACAGGAACTGCTTTCGCGCTGAGACTGCTATCTGCATCCTGTGCTGCTGTTAGGCGCACCAATTTATCTTGAGCTGTGGTGGTTTTTGTCTTACCGGGGGTGGCCGCTGGCAGTGCGTTGTTGCTGGCATTGTCACTTTTCGCAGTGCCGATTGTGCCGCCGATCAATGCCGCCAAACCTTTATCTTGTGAGGTCAGACTGGTCAGAGTGGCTAAGTCCTGCTTAGCGCTGGTTTTGTCGCTGGTCAGGCCATTGCCGTCAGTCAACTGCGTTTTCTGCCCATTGTTGGCGCTGCCCAGCGTGGTAGCAACCTGGTGGGGTAACATGGCTAATAACGACTGCAACGCACTGGATTCGGCCAACGCGGTGGTTTTATCCAGCGTGCTGTCATCATCTAAGGTGGTTTTCTTCACATTAGCCGCGTCTCCAGTCTGTCCTGCGTGGGTCAGGCCTGCAGGCAACGTGGCACTGATATCACCTAAGGCGGCCAATAACTGATTCAATTTACTGTTACCACTGATTGACTTTCCTCCATCCACATCGGCAGTGATATCAGTGGTTGCAGCCAGCGATGATTTCAGGGTCGAGGCATCCATAACCGTCAGCTCTTTACCCAGTTGGTCACCCAATAATTTGGCAAAATCAGCCGGTAGCCCCGCGTCTGTAAACAGCGCAGCAATCGATGAAGAGGATGATGCGCCCTCAGTTTCACTGGCAGTTGCAGTGGCAGGCAATAGGGACAGATTCATGAATTAAGACTCCTTTGTGAGGCGCGCTGTGCGAACTCATCCATCAATTTTTGATCCAAACGGCTTTCTTGCAGACGCAGGGTGGTTTCAGCCCGCTCATTCAAGGTTTCAAATGCATTTAACCGCTGCTGCTTTTCTTGCCAATGCTTAACTGCCTGTTCAACTTTGACATTCCACTGAGCCAACTGATTACGATGTTGGTCAATAGCTTGCTCCAGCGTCTGAATAAATTGCTGATAGTTTTGCCAACTGGAGGAGGCCATCCCGTTACTCAGTGTGTCATTCAACCGCACCCGGTATTCATCCTGATAAGTCAGCAACATCGTGAGTTGCTGCTCAGCATTCTGATAGGACAGGCGAACCTGACCCAGTTGCGTGCTTGCCTGTTCGACGGCTTTCTGGGCCAGATCGCGCAGGGTGATGAGAGGTGACTGACTTTTCATCGTATTCCTTATACCCTCCGTACTTGAAGCCGCAGGGTTGTTGGCTACGTTCACTTACCCAAATTACTTGACTGTGTAAGCTCATTGGGGTTAATGAGGCTCATCCTACGGGCTAGCATAAATGCTGTTCAAATCGGTTCCCGACCGATTTGTCATTCACTTGCCGCCTACCTGCCACGCCAATTTCTTTGGGTATACGACAGGGGCGGTGGCTTGAGTCACTGGCTATCAACCCGGAAACAGACTCTTCAGATGCTGGCATGCATCGTCGTAACTGCTGCGTTCGAACATGCCTTGCTGTAAGAAGATTTCCATTTGCGGGTAAAGAGCAATGGCCTTATCCAATAGCGGATCACTACCGGCGGCATAGGCACCCACACTGACCAAGTCTCGGTTACGCTGATAACTGGCAAGTAGTTGTTTAAACTGGCGAACTTGACTGTAATGGTTCTCATCGATCAGTGATGTCATGGCACGACTGATCGATGCTTCAATATCGATGGCCGGATAGTGGCCAGATTCAGCCAGACGACGTGATAACACCACATGGCCGTCGAGAATGGCGCGTGCCGAGTCTGCAATCGGGTCTTGCTGGTCATCGCCTTCGGTTAATACGGTATAAAATGCAGTAATCGAGCCACCGCCGGTGACACCGTTACCCGCACGCTCCACCAGCGCCGGTAATTTAGCGAATACGGAGGGTGGATAACCCTTGGTTGCCGGTGGTTCGCCGATGGCCAACGCAATTTCACGTTGCGCCATGGCATAGCGAGTCAGCGAGTCCATAATCAGCAATACGTGCTGACCACGGTCACGGAAATCTTCTGCAATGCGAGTTGCATAAGCGGCACCTTGCATACGCAGTAATGGCGATACGTCGGCAGGAGCGGCTATCACTACCGAACGAGCACGGCCTTCCGGCCCTAAAATATTCTCGATAAAGTCTTTTACTTCACGGCCACGTTCGCCAATCAGACCCACCACAATGACATCTGCTTGGGTATAACGCGCCATCATGCCGAGCAGCACACTTTTACCTACCCCAGAGCCGGCGAACAGACCCATACGTTGTCCACGGCCAACGGTCAGTAGGGCATTAATCGTCCGCACACCGACATCGAGTACCTGCACAATCGCGGTACGTTGCAATGGATTGATTGGCGGGGTGATCAGTGGGGCGCGATAACTGGTTTCTGGTGCAGGTAGACCATCAAGCGGTTTGGCACTGCCATCCAATACTCGCCCCAGGAGTTCCGGGCCGAGTGGCAGTTGTTTACTGGCTGAAGCACCACCGGTGGTCACCCGGGCATAGACTCTGGCTCCTGGCACAATGCCTTCGACTTCTTCCAACGGCATCAGAAACAGGCGATGGCCGTTAAAACCGACCACTTCACTTTCAACTTCCTGCACTTCGCCGTTATCGTGGCGCTCAATCAGACAAGTTGCGCCCAATGGCAGTTGTAACCCTGTGGCTTCCAAGACTAAACCGGTGGCGCGAGTCAACCGTCCGTAGCGGCGGATAGTGGTTGACTGGCTGATGCGCTCTTCGAATTTATCTAAAGAGGCGAGCCAACGACCAAGGCGCGCGGTCATCATAATTCTCCCGGCGCGGCGAGGCGGCACAACTCATGCCAGCGGGTCGCCAAACTGGCATCCAGATCACCTTCTTCGGCGCTGACTTTGCAGCCACCCGGATGAATTTGACTATCACCCAGCAAGCGCCAGCCATGCAGACTTAAGGTGCTGCCTAAGCGTTGCTCGACGACAGCCAGATCATCGGGATTAACCCGCAGTTGTGGCTTACCGGTGAACATCGGTTCCTGCTGAATCAGTTGTTGGATTTGGGCCAATAATGCCGTGCCATCGCAGATTGCAGGTTGCCCGAGAATTTGTTTCGCGGCGGCCAGGGCCATTTGCATTAACCGCGAGGCTATCACGCTGTCGAGTGCATCAAGGGTACTTTGGAAGTCGTTCACCATCAGTTGCCAGTGGGCAGTCATCGGGGCCAATTGCTTTTGAGCATCGGCCAGTGCCTGTTGATGACCTTCCTCCAGACCGGTCTGGTAACCTTTATCCAACCCTTCTTGTAACCCTTTAGCGAACCCTTGTTGGCGGCCCTGCTTCTCGGCTTCGAGTTGCAGATTTACCAGCGCTTGCTGCTCACTGACCCCGGTTGATTCACTATCGCTACCCGTATCCGGTTCATCAGTAAACAGCATACTGATATCCGGCGCAGCCACTGGCGGAGTAGTATCCGATGTAGTGGCAAAGTCGTTGAGTGACCAAGGTTGCCAGGGCAGGGCATTTATCCTGTCAGACATAGATATCCTCGCCACCACCAATGACTATCTCGCCGCTTTCCGCCAGACGACGGACGATAAGCAAGATGGCTTTCTGTTCGTTTTCGACCAGTGACATACGTACCGGTCCACGGGTTGCCAGATCGTCGCGCAAGATTTCTGCTGCACGCAATGACATGTTGCTGAGGAAACGCTCGCGCAATGCTTGATCGGCACCTTTCAGGGCGATCAACAGTGATTCGTTGTCTATCTCTTGCAGTAAACGCTGAATGCTGCGGTCGTCGACACTGACCAAATTCTCGAACAGGAACATTTCGTCGATAATTTTTTGAGCCAATTCGCCGTCGTATTCGCGCACTGCATCCATGACCGTCTCTTCCTGTTGTGTTTTCATCAGGTTGATAATCTCGGCCGCTGTGCGGATACCGCCCATTTTGCTGCGTTTGAGGTTCTGGCCATCGAGCAGGTTGTTCAATACTTCGGTCAACTCAGCCAATGCGGCGGGCTGGACACCACCAAAGGTGGCGATACGCAACATCACATCGTTGCGCAGGCGCTCGTCGAACAGCGCCAGTATATCGGCGGCCTGAGCGCGTTTCAGATGGACCAGGATGGTGGCGATAATCTGCGGATGTTCGTCGCGGATCAGGTCGGCCGCCATCTGCGGCTCCATAAAGTTGAGCGTTTCCATGCCACTGGTGGTTTCGCGCGATTCCAGAATATCTTCCAACAAGCTGGATGCGCGCTCTTCCCCCAGGGCTTTTATCAGCACACTGCGCAGGTAATCACTGGCGTTCACGCTCAGTGCGGCATATTGCTCGGCATCGTCTTCAAATTCAGCCAATACATCAATCAGTTGCTGGTGAGAAACCTGACGCATACTGGCCATGGTGGTACTGAGTTGCTGCACTTCGCGCGAGGAGAGGTGTTTAAACACCTCGGCGGCATGGTCTTCACCCAGAGTCATCAGCATGATGGCGCTTTTTTCAGTTCCGGTCAGGCTCATTGGTCATTACTCATCCATTGACGGATAACCAGCGCGACAACACGTGGGTCTTTATCCGCAAGTTCGCGTATACGCTGGGCCTGAACTTCAGCACTCACTCGCTGCTGATTTTTCTTACGTAAGGCCAGCTCTTCTTTACTCTGTTTGGCATTTTCAGACGCTACCGCAGTCTGGACAATGTTATTGACCGATGCCGCAGCCTTATCAGCAACTTGTTTCTTAGCGACCATAGGGCGCACTAATTTGCGCCATAAGATCCATGCCACCAGCAAGATAAGCAGATAACGACCAGCATTTAACATCTGATCAAAGAACGATTGTTGTTGCCAGAAGGGCAGTGTGTTACCGCTGGCATCATCGGTGGCGTTAAATGGTGTATTCACCACATTTAATGTGTCGCCACGATCAGTAGAGAAGCCCATCGCCTCGCGTGTCAGGGATTCCACTTGTGCCAATTGATCTTTGGTCAGCGCAACTGGCTTGCCCGCCTTATCACTGCCGTAATTAACAACAACGGCAACCGAGAGGCGCTGCACCATGCCAGCTTGTTGCTGGGTATGACGGATTGTGCGGTCAACTTCAAAGTTAGTGGTTTGGTCGTGGCGGCTGTTGCTTGATGTCGCTGTCGATTTAGCGGCAGTGGCCGGACGATTAGCCGCGTTGGCATTGTTGGCCGTGGCACCAGCAGCACCAGCAGCACCGGCAGCAGGCGTCGCTGCTGGGGTTTCAATCGGTGCGACCGGTGTGGCAGATGGCTGATTGGATAATGCCCCCGGAACACCACCGACATTGGTTCCCCCCAGCTGTTCACTGGTGCTAACTTGCTGTGAGCGGACCGCGCCTTTGTCGGCGGCCTGATTAGGCTTATACTCTTCATCGGTCTGTTCACGGCTGGCAAAATCAACTTGAGCCGTGACCTGCGCATGCACATTACCGTTACCGACCATCGGGGCGAGTATGGTTTCAATGCGACGTTGGAAGCGATTTTCAACTTCGTTAGTAAATTTGAGTTGTGCGGCGTTTAAATCACGGCCCGCACTGTCGGATTGCGTCAACAAACGGCCGGTTTGGTCAACGACAGTCACGTTACCCGGCGGTAAACCGGCCACGCTGCTGGAGACCATATATACGATGGCGTTAATCTGGCCATCATCAAGGGCACGACCTGGTTGCAATGCGAGTGTTACAGAGGCGGTGGGAGACTTTTGTTCCCGAACAAAGAGAGAAGGTTTTGGCATTGCCAAGTGAACACGCACATTCATCACTGGCCCGAGGGTGCCAATAGTGCGCGCCAGTTCACCTTCCAATGCCCGTTGATAGTTAACTTGTTCACTGAACTGGCTGATGCCAAACTTTTCCTGATCCAGCAGTTCAAAACCTACCGCACCGCCTTTAGGCAAGCCTTGTTGGGCCAGACGCAGACGGGTTTCATGCACCTTATCTGCCGGGACCAACAACGCGCCACCATTATCCGCGAAGCGATAAGGGATATTCAGTTGTGTCAGTTGCGTAACGATATCACCACCGTCACGATCATTCAGGTTGCTATAAAGGACGCGATAATCCGGGCTTTTAGCCCATAACATCAGCGCGACAATAATAGCGACGGCCGCAGCCGCAGCAATCAGCAGTGGGATTTTTGGATTCGCGCGTAGGCGTGCCAGTGTTGTCGTAAAAACATTTTCACGATTTTCACCGCCAGTTATCGAGGCATTCATACACGTCCTTGGCCAAGCTGAACAACGTTTGAGTTAGTATTTTTTATGTAACTAATGTGTCGAAACAAAACAGACTCCCAAGTGCTGTGAGCGATAAAGCATCAATAGCTGATCTCCCCTTTTATGGGCATGCCATTATTTGCTGTAAGTGATGAATTCGATGGCTCAATAAGCCGGTATTTTTGTGTCTAATTAGCGGCTTTAGTCCAAAAATGATGTGTTAGGGTGTCATCCTGAAAATAGTGACACGTGGCGAATGGTGAATAACTGCATTTACGGACTCACTTTCCATGTTGTTATTTGACCCATTACATCGTTTGAGGATGAGCATGTCTGTTCAAGGTATTGAAGGGGTTTTACAGCAGTTGCAGGTCACTGCATTGCAGGCATCCGGTTCGGCAAAGATGTTGCCAGCAGAGGCCGGTTTCGCCAGTGAGTTGAAAGCGGCCATCGGCAAAATCAGTGAAAACCAACAGCATGCCCGCACTCAGGCACAGAATTTTGAATTGGGTGTGCCCGGTGTTGGCCTGAATGATGTGATGGTAGATATGCAAAAATCATCAGTATCTTTACAACTGGGCATTCAAGTTCGTAATAAGTTAGTTGCGGCTTATCAAGATGTAATGAATATGGGGGTGTGAGGCTACTTATACCGTCTCATGTGACAGTGCCCATAGATAGAGGGATGCCGTTGTTCCATAGGGTGTGTAACGGCGGCGGTAACGCTCAAAGCGTTCTCGTGGCAGCGTTTTATGGCCATATAGATTCATCATGCCGCGCCGGATCGCTAAATCTCCCCAACTGACGACATCGGGTCGTGCAAGTGAGGAGATCAATAACATTTCTGCGGTCCAGATGCCAACACCGTTGAGGTTTGATAGCTGTGCAATAACGTCGTTATCGGGCAGCAGAGAAATAGCAGATAAATCCAGCGTGCCATTAAGTGCAGCATCTGCAGCACCTTTAATGTATCCCGCTTTCCTCATCGTCATACCACACCCTTGAATAGCCTCTACCGTTGCAGTTGCGACAGTTATTGGCGTCACGACCCCGAGCAATGCGACCAACCGTGAGTTGACCGTTAGTGCCGCCTTGACCGAAATTTGTTGGTCAACGATATTTCTGATCAATGCAGCAAATAAATCAGGGGATAGCGGGCGAGTTATCATCCCCAGCCGTTCGATGGCTGCGGCCATCTTTTTATCACGCCGTTTGAGATGGTTAATTTCTGTTTCACCGTAATGATAGAACATGCCCGACAGCCCCCTGTTATCTAAGTAATAAAATATATAAGTAGAAAGTTAAAAATCATAGCGCTAATTCTAGCTGCTGCACACTCTGTTTGTTGCTGATGTTTTTTTACAATTGAGAATTATCTGACCACTATCACTGCTATATTTATTATTCATCTATTTAAAAAAGAATGCTTCATTTAGGTACATATCACCTATTAGCATAATGAGGATTAGATAATGAGTGAAGAAAATAGAAAGACAAACAGTGATCCCTCATCGAAAACGGGTGAGAAAGCTTTTCCGACAAAGGTAGGTTATATAATCGGGATTGTTATTTTATTTATTGCTGTAAGTTATATGTTTATGTATTGGTAATTAGCTGAAAAAAGAATGGGTTATGCCTTATAAATCTAATGAATTACTACCAGACTCAGTGAGGAGTGTTCTCCCCGCCCATGCGCAAGATATATATCGTGCGGCATTTAACAGTGCATGGGATCAATATCAGGACAGTGATGAACGACGCGGACATGACTCGCATGAAGAGACTGCCCATAAAGTCGCCTGGAGTGCGGTAAAACAAAGCTATCGTAAAAATGAGAGCGGTGAATGGATTAAAAATAACACTCACCACTCAGGAAAATAACACGCCTTGTCGTTATCCTGTCTTTGCCAATGAGATATTCTGGTGGCCAATTTTTTGCAATAATACAGGAATATCAATTGGATCAATTTTATCTGCTTGTAGATAAGCAACGGCATATTCGTGCCAGATACCCGATTGCAGGAACAAAATAAACAGTTCCCGGTCCAGATGATTCTCATTCACCATGTTGACCATGATATTGAGGGCTTCAGACAACAACTTCCCTGGTTTATAAGGTCGATCGGCAGCCGTCAGAGCCTCAAATACGTCAGCTATGGCCATCATCCTCACCGGAATACTCATCTGTTTATAGGTGAGCTGATAAGGATACCCTTTACCGTCCATACGTTCATGATGCCCACCCGCAATCACTGGGACATTTGCCATGGTTCGTGGGAAGGGGAGTTTATTTAACATCACGATGGTCTGCATGATGTGTTCGTTTATTTTATAACGATCCTCGTCTGTCAGGGTGCCACGGCGAATACTGAGGTTATAAATTTCGCCACGGTTATAGAGGAACCTCGGTTCTTGTACTTTGAAATCAAAATATTCCGGGCGTTTATTTTTATTATCACGGAAAATAATATGTTCATCTTTATCCGCCAGCATCGGCTCCTGTACCGGCAGTGGAGCGGCGGGTTGTCTGGCTTTACGCACTCGCTCTTCTTGGGCGATACCTGCATTATCATCTAATGTGCGAGTCCAATGGTAAGCGGCAATTTGCTGGATACGCGCGATAGCTTCGTCAGACATATACTCGCCACCCACATTGCAGTTGGCAATAAAGTAAAAATCTTCATCTAATTGGCGTAATTCCTCAGCTAACAACTGTTGCTCAGCTTCACTGGCGCTCATCGCACCATATTGGCGTAAGAAGGCGATTTCTTTCTCACGTTTTAAGACTTCAAACCGCATGCGTATTTCATGGATGCGATCATAAATTAGCTCCAGTTTTGTTGATTTATCGACTACAAATTCCGGCGTGGTAATCTTGCCACAGTCATGTAACCAGCAGGCTGTATGTAACTCTTCCCACTCATTCTCTGATAACGTAAAGTTGGCGAAAGGCCCCTCTTTAATATTGACTGCGGCACGGGCGAGCATTTTAGTTATTTCAGGTACACGCTGACAATGCCCACCGGTATAGGCACTTTTGGCATCGATAGCTCCGGCAATAAGCTCAATAAATGCGTTGAGCAGGTTTTTTTGTTCTTGCAATAATCGCTGTGTTTCTACTGAAACTGATAAACTGCCCACCAGGGCATTAACTAATTGAATTTTTGAGCGTTCACGCTCAGCATTTAGCTCATAAGGGTTAAATAACAGTAGGAATCCGAGCAATTGGTTATCATGGGTCTTCATCGGTACGGCAACAAAGCGGAGGGGCAAATAAGGTTGTAGGAAGTCATGTAATTGGCTAAAGATATTATCTTTATTGAGCGTTCCTACAATGGTTTTCCCTTCGAGTACCGGCAGGAAAGTCGTGAGATTGTCTTCTTTAATTTGTAATGAGGACATTTCTGCTACCGGGATATTTTCACCATTCCAGCGAAATGCCGTTGGTGTGAAGGTTCCCTCATCTTTATCTGACAGAAAAATAATCCCTCCGGTCATGGCAGCAATTTCTGTGGTTTCACTTAATAGCCCTTGCATCTGCCGGAAGAAATTACTTTCTGCTGTCAGCATATTTCCCATCGAAATAAACTGCTTCAGTGTTGATTTCATTTTTGACATTGATTTGTGGAGTTCGTCAACTTCCTCAATCACAGAGCGTTCTAATTCGCGCTCTTCGAAATGGAGATTGCTGATGGAATCCGCGTCCTGGCGTAGACGAATAAGGGGTTTGGATATTTTTCTGGAGAAATACCAAACTAACGGCAAGCTGAGCATTAACAGAATAAATGCAATAAAGGTTGAGTGATTACGAATAGAATTTGCATCGGCTGTCAGATAGCTGGCGGGTGTCGCAATAATCAACTGATAGGCATTTCCGTTGCTATTAATCTCAACAACTGAGCCGAACCAGCGCTGATTTTGTGCTTCAAACATGATACTACGATTAGCATTGTTTACCGGTGAGTTGCTAGCTGTCAGACTATTCTTTTGACTATTGAGCAAAACTTGCAATACAGGGATTTGCCGGTCTGCATTGGTGTTATCTGCCGCCTTATCTTTAGGTTTTGGCAGGCTAGCGATAACTTCACCATGGGAATTAATAATAATGGCCTGGCTACCTGGCGGTAGATTTTGTTTTATTAAAAATTGCGAAAGTGAAGCTAGGGAAACGTCCAATCCAATGATTGTCTGTTTATTCTCAGCTTGACGGCTATAAGTAAAACCGACTTCTCCGGTGCCTTTAAAAATATAAATAGGAGAGGTGATCAGCATAGGACTTGCGGCGGCCAGAATAAACCAATCCCGCCGCCGTGGATCGTAGTTATCATTTTCACGCGGCATAACAGCAATCACTCGCTGCTGCTTATTAAGATAAATAAAACGTTTCTCCGGTAAACTATCAAGAAAACGATTACTTTGAACCATCCATTCGGCATCTTCAGGGGCATGGAATAATGTACGGTTAGCTTCCGTTAAACGCCGCAGCATAAAAAAATCACCATTAGCATAGGCGCTATACACGGCACTGGCATAACTATTCTGCTTCAGAATTTCAATAAATTTATCGACAAAGGCCATTCGTTGTTCAAGGGTTGATAGTTCTGTGATTTGCATACTGGCAAGAATGTTAACCGACATTATCATTGGTCGTGTTACGGCATCCAATTCAGCGGCAATCGCCTCTCCGGTTTTTTGATACTGCCGATTGGTGCTGATTTCAGTCAATTTAGTCAGTTGGCTATGACCAAAAATAATAATGACGGTACCTATTGAGACGATCAACAAGGTGAAGAGAGCGGCAATCTGGATATGCAAAGGATAGCGGTTTTTTAGCCCGAATAGATTACTTAGCATCATAGCCATCCCGGAAGTTTATTATTTAATTACTTATAATCATAGAATGTACTGACATAATCAGCATATTCCCCTATCTTTCAGTAGGTTGTATGTAATTGCATGATTGTAAAAGCTTTGTTTTATATTGCATCGGAATTGTTGGATGAAAAAACCAATCACAGTCAGAAAAAAAATGTTTTAACGTGCAGAATATCTAAAAGCAGTATTTAGCAGCCCGATTTTTAGGCGGTTAAAAGGACTTGATGAGTCGAATGGGATGCAGCGAATTTACTGACCAGCATTAAACAGGCCATATCGGAAATTATTAAAAGTATCACCTCAATAGGCTCATATTGGCCCTAAATCAGACGCATGCAGACCTAAATAGCGATGATAGTTGTCAGGGGGTGGATCATTATCTGTCGGATGTAAGCGATGGTGCCCACGGATGGCGGTAGGGGCAAAGCCAAAACGTTTGCGAAAACGTTCAGCAAAACGTGATGCACTCTCGTAACCCACTTGGCTGGCTATTAATGATATTGGCCAATCAGTACCTTGCAATAAACGCAATGCACTGGTCATGCGGACATCAATCATTAAGTCACGTAATAGTATTTTTTCGGCAGCTAATTTTCGGCGTAATACAACTTCGCTCATCGCCATATGGTCTGCAACTTCTGATGCCGACCATATTTTGTATGGATCTGTCGCCAAACAACGGCGCACTCTCTCACTTAACGAATCACTTTCATTTAATATAAATTTAACGCCACGCTGAGCCAACCAAAGTAACAATTCAAGCATGCGGTGTCTGACGATAGTTGGCGGAATATCACCAATGTCAGATATTGCTTTAAACGTATTGCCGAATGTATTGATGAATTCAGGTGCTAAATTACGTACCGGCATAACGCCTGGAACATACCCAAGACCAGCGGATGCTGGATGATTGGCAAAGGTAGCAATCAAACGGGGATCACAGCGAAGTTGGTGGCTAAAAAATAGTCCGTCGTCAGATAAGCCATTAATTACATCAACTGTTTGACCACTACTCACTGCGACTATTTCACCGGCTTGTATAATACATTCCTGATTATCCCAGCGAATGATTTTGTACCCACGGTTAACCATAATGAGCAATGGATGCTCAATATAGACGGAGGTGAGTAGTAGCTCTGTGTGTTGAATAACATGTGCCGAGCTACCCACACCGGGGCAAAAATTAATTGTACGTTCCATCGATATTCATTTCACAATTTTAGCCTGAGAATATCTTTACGCTTTGAGTGGCAGAGTAGCAACTCATTTTAATAGAAAATTTACAGCAACTGGCTATTTTAGCGAAAAATATTAAGGGTGAGAATAATAGCCAGCTCGATATGAGTGATTGTTACTGTCAATATAATCCCATGTTAAAAACAATGACAATAAAAATTACTTCCCATGTTAATAATTACAGTGGCATGTAATTGCTTTGCAACAAAGGTATAATCATTTTCGATAACGGGCCGCTACTGTGTTTCACCCAGCAGCAATGCATGGTCAGGAAATTGACCATAAGTATTATTAACCACTTGTTGTCGAGTGGATTGTCCAACTAACTCACTGAGTGCATCGAGACGTAGCTGTAATAAACGCTTTATTTCTACTTCATTATCCAAAATAGCTCTTAGTTTATCCCGTAATAACTCTTGTAATGCCTGAGATGAGCATGAGGATATGGTGATATTAGCAGTGCTTTCTACAGCTTTAAGGTAAGTCATTTCGAGATCAACCAGCGCATCCCAATTCCCCTCGATAGCCAGCATTAACATTTGCTCACTGAGAGTCAGGATTTGTTGATATTCGGACAAAAGATGCTGGTGACGTTCCATTAAATGGGGTCCTAGTTGGGTTGATAATTGGGGCCGATCTGCCGCCAGGCATCCGCAATATTCTCAAGCAAAGCAGCTACTTCATTTATTGCTTGCTCGTCATTATGCAAATTGGCATGCAGCAAACGCCGTGACATATAATCGTACAAGGCTGACAAATTCTCAGCCATTTCACCGCCTTTTTCTAAATCGAGCCCTGCATTTAAACCATTGTTAATAATATCAATCGCTTTGGATAGAGCGTTACCTTTGCCAGGAATATCTCCTTGATTCATCAGGATGCGGGCTCGAACCAGGGCGCTTTGCGCCCCGTCGAATAGCATCACGATCAATTGGTGTGGGCTGGCACTCATTACACCACTTTCCAGTCCTACCTTGGCGTAGGCCTGGCTCCCTGATCGGTTGTACATGTCCTATCCCTTATGAGGAGAATTGCTGAGTTAAGAAACTGGCGGTATTGTTTAACGAACTAACGAGTTTATCGAGTTGTGTAAACTGTGTTTTATACCGTTCGATCGTGGCAGTGATACTCTCCGTTGTTGCCGTGACCTGTTTATCCAGATTTTTTAACGTTTTGTTGATGCCATCAGTCACTGTTTTCAGTGTGCCTTTGGTGGTATCGAGCGCAGTATTTAGCAAAGTGTCCGTCTGAGTGGCGAAACCGGTGGTTTTACCGTCACCGACAAAAAATGCAGTAACACTGTTTGGTTTATCTTTTAGTGCGGCATCAAGCTTGGTTGAGTCGATGACTAATTTACCGTCGAGATCTTGCGTAATCCCCATGCTAGCCAAGGTTTTTAAATCCCCCGCTTGTGAAGAGGCCAATTGACTTTTTAGCTGTGTCTGAATATTACGCAATACACCATCGCCAACCAACGCACCGTTACCAGCCGCCTGGTCTTTACCCGCCTCTACCGCGGTATATTTAGTTAAAGAACCAAAAGTCGATTGCAACGAGTTATAGGCGTCAACAAAGCTTTGTATGGCGGCTTTAGTGGCTGAACTATCACGGGAAATAACCAGTTGTTCCGGCTCGTTGGTTTTCGTGAGTGCTTTTATATTAATGGTGACGCCCTGTGGCGCGTCAGTGATCGTGTTACTTTGGCGAGTAATATCGACGCCATTGACGGTTAATTTGGCATCTTCGGCTTTGACTTTCTGTGTCATTGCGCCGCTACCACCAGTGCTACTTGGCGTATAGTTCAGGAAATCATTTAAAGTATCATCGCCAGTCACGCTGATGGTCATTTCTGACTCAGTACCGGTGTCTTTGGCGGTTAACGCTAAATAATAGGTATTGTCATCCGCTTTCATGATACTGGCACTGACACTGCCTTCTTTTTTATTGATGGCATCGCGTATATCAGTCAGTGAAGTCTGCTGGTTAGTCAATGTCACTTCCAGCGGCGTTTCTTTCCCAGGCTGGCTAATGGTAATGGTACGAGTACTATTATCATTGCCTAATTTATCTGTTGCATTCGGGACATCTCCAGACAATAACGACTGCGCTTTTGCAATATTGGTGACGGCAACCGTATAGTTGCCCGCGGTCGCTTTGCTATCGGTCGTCGCACTGAATGCGGTGTTAGAACTACTGACTGCCGTGGTGCTGAGCGTATCTGCTTTCATTAATGCTGCAGAGGCCGTTTCCAGTTTTGCCAACGAACTTTGTAACACACCGTAAGCCGTGAGTTTGCCTTTATAACTGGTCTGCTGGCTGGTTAGCGGAGTTAAACGAGTCTGCTCTGCTGCCGTTAGCTTATCCAGCAAAGAGCTTAAATCCATATTTGACCCGATACCCAGCGTACTGATACTTGCCATGTCTAATCCTTAATATTCAAGTGTCGTTACGGGGTTATCGGCCAGGGAAAGGAAAAGTTTACACATAAAATAGAATTTATGATGGCTGGAATAACGGGGGATAACAGGGGGCTATTTGCCCTATTGAATAGAGCAGTAATTAGAGAAGAGATAAAGAATAATTTTTAGCGAAATTTAAAATTATTTCGCAGAATGGCTAAAGGTTCCTTAAAGAGCGCCGATACAAGTTGTGACGGTGATGAAGCCGTGGGCAGTAAGCCCAAATCATAACCCAATTGCATTTAAGGAATTCACTATGTCAGTAATTAATACTAACATCCTGTCTCTGAATACTCAGAACAACATGACTAAATCTCAGACAGCTTTAGGCTCCGCCATTGAGCGTCTGTCTTCTGGTCTGCGTATTAACAGTGCCAAAGACGATGCTGCGGGTCAGGCAATCGCTAACCGTTTCACTTCTAACATCAAAGGCCTGACTCAGGCAGCACGTAACGCTAACGACGGTATCTCTGTTGCACAGACTACTGAAGGCGCGCTGAACGAAATCAACAACAACTTACAACGTGTTCGTGAGCTGACTGTTCAGGCATCTACCGGCAGCAACTCTACCAGCGACTTGTCTTCAATCCAAGACGAAATTCAATTGCGTCTGGACGAAATCGACCGTGTATCTGCTCAAACCCAGTTCAACGGCGTGAAAGTTCTGAGCCAAGACACCAAAATGTCTATCCAGGTTGGTGCTAACGATAACGAAACTATCGATATCAGCCTGAAAGAAGTAACGTCTAAAACCTTGAATCTGGAAGGCTTCAACGTAACTGGTCCTAAAGGTGGCACTGCAACGACCGCTTTAGCCACCGCTGATTTCCAGAAAGCCTTTGGTTCAACCACCAGTGTTACGGGTGCAACTTCAGCAGAGAAAACCCCTGGTGATTTGGCAAGCCGCTTGGGCTTAGCTTCTGGTAGCGTAGCTGTTGCTGCTAAGCCAACTAAAGATAGCGCAGGTAACTGGTTCACTAAAGTAGATATCACTGCAGCCTCAGCGACTGAAGCTAATAACCTGAAAGCTAATGGTTTTGATATTGCTAGTGGTGATACTAAATCCTTCTATATCGCTGTTGATCCACAAACAGCAAACACCGCTACAGCGGGCACCGCAGCGGTTACCATTGATACCTCTACGCTGAGCCTGAAAAAACTGACCACTGGCGCGACCAGCGATCCGTTGAAAGCACTGGATGCCGCAATTTCAGATATCGACGTTCAACGTAGCTCCCTGGGTGCGGTACAAAACCGTTTCCAATCTACAGTAACTAACCTGAACAACACTGTTAACAACCTGACTGCTGCACAAAGCCGTATCCAGGATGCTGACTATGCAACTGAAGTGTCTAACATGAGCCGTGCTCAGATCCTGCAACAAGCAGGTACTTCAGTATTGGCACAGGCAAACCAGGTTCCACAAACTGTTCTGTCTCTGCTGCGTTAATATCGATTATCGCACTGTATATTCAACCCGGCTTATGCCGGGTTTTTTGCTTTTAGGGGCATATCTGGCGTCTTTTCTGCCGTTAATTAATAGCGGCCCTATGTTAATTTGCCCCATTACTTTTTTTAGCGTCTGAGCGTTATTTAAGGACACCCTCCATGCCGAATGTTTTGATAACCACCCACCAACTTCTTAATTTGCAAAGTGAAGCGCTAGTCACGCTTGAGTTGATTGAATACTTCATTTCAAAGGGCTGGCAAGTGGATGTCACAGCACAATCTTACGGCGGGGATTGTCAAAAAGAATTAGAAAAGCGGCACTATGGCAATCAGCTCATTATTTCCGACCAGCAAGATTATGAATGGAGTAATGATTACCAGATTATCTGGATACAAAATTCGGTCTTGAGTTCCAGCCTCCTCACATGCCTGGAACAACAAGGGACGGACGCTTTTATCGTTTGGAGCCATACAGCGGCAGGCACCGATTTACCGGTCAATGTCGCCATGGAAAATCGTCTGGCAGACCTAATTTTGGCCCGCACACCTCAGCATAGGGTGACACTCAGTCAAACGGGTCTCAACGCTGAAAAATTGGGTTTCGGCCATTGGGTACCACAACGCTATTGCTCACCATTATGTCATGAGCTTAACAACTCTCTTTCCCGTGTATTGGTACTTTCTCAGCAGCTACCTGACGATATCGGCGTGTTTTTAGATGCGTTGTCAGCGGCAGGAATCGATTGTGATGCTATGGAGTACCGCCAATTAACGCCAGAAATTGTAGCGTCTTTTGATGTGGTTATTACCGCGGCAGAAGGGGCCACACTAGCGCTTTGCATGGGAATTCCGGTATTTATTTATGGTGAGCGGGGCGGAAACGGCTATGTTGACCATGCCAATATGGCATCACTTATCGATGAGGGTTTTTTAGGCGTTAATGGTGGCAAAACATTTGAGTTGTCTGAGATTATTGCCGCTCTGCGTGAGGGATACTCAGCCGCCCAACTGTTTTCTGCATCGCAGCAGCCGCTATTTATCGATAAATATGGGTTTGAATCGCAGTCGGTTAGATGGCTCTCGACTACCAATTCCACACAACGAAAACAGATTAGTGAGCAGGAAGCCAGCCAACTCAGGTTGCATAGCAGAGTGCTTAATACCGAGATTACTCCGGTAGAGACGATGACTAAATGGCAGCAAGAGAGAATTCCCTCGCTTACGCGCACCGCGCTGCTACGCGGGTTGTTAGAAAATAATGGCAGTGCCGGGCGTATTGCGGTGGTGATAATTGACAGTGAAGGTGATAGTGGGGCGATCAGCGCTTCGTTGAGTAGTTTGCGTCAACAGTCTTATCTCGCCAGCCAGATATTGATCGTTTCATCAACACAAAATGAAGTAGATTCAAGTGATAGCGATATTGTAACAATCACATATTCGGATCATTGGGTTGACGCAATTAATCCATTAATGGCCACAATGGATGAGGGTTATGTGTTGTTATCTAATGCCGGTGATACCTTCGAGCCGCAAACATTACTCCTGTTAGCCACTCATCGTGTCTGTCACCCAGAATCTTTAGTTTGCTACACTGACGAAGATATTATTTCTGATGGCGAACCTACGCTGTTGGTATTAAAACCTGATTGTAATATTGATTTGTTACGGAGTTTTCCTTTTATTGGCCGGGCTATGGCGATTAATCCCCACGGTATCAATCAATTAGGGGGGCTAAATAGCGATTATCGTGACCTTTGCCTATTGGATATCGTGTGGCGTTGTATTGAGCATGCCGGGCCATTATCAATAGGCCATATTACCGAAGTGCTACTCCATGCTAAAACACCCTTGATCGAATGGTTGCAAAAAGCAGATACGATTGAGCTTGCTGCTACTGCGGTACAGGCTCACTTGCAGCGCTTAGGTTCTAATGCAACGTTACAATTGGGCAGTGTATCAGGCACTCTGCGTATCGATTATCAACATCAAACCCAACCACTGGTCTCGATTATTATTCCAACCCGTGATCATTTAGATTTCTTGCGCAAATGCATCGACAGTTTGATGGAGAAAACCCAATATTCTCGTTATGAAGTGCTGATTGTCGATAATAACTCACAAGACCTGGCCGCTTGTCAGTTCCTTACGCAATTAGAGGAACTTAGACTTGAGCAAATTCGTGTCTTACGCTGGCCTGCCGCCTTTAATTATTCTGCAATAAATAATTTTGCTGTGGAACAAGCTCGCGGCGAACTACTCCTGTTTTTGAATAACGATATAGAAATTGTGCAAGGCGATTGGTTGACTGTAATGGTTAATCACGCGATGCGCCCTGAAGTTGGCGCGGTAGGGGCCAAGTTAGTGTTCCCGGATGGTCGTATCCAGCATGCAGGATATATTTTGGGGGTAGACAACAGTGTAGGGGCGGCTTTCCAAGGTGAGCAGGGCCGTGAGGGGGGTTACATGAATCGGTTGCAGGTCACCCATAATGTTTCGGCGGTGAGTGCGGCCTGCATGATGATGCGCCGCGAGGTATTTGCTGAAGTGGGGGGATTTAATGAACAGGCTTTCCCTGTCTATTTTGGCGATGTTGATCTGGCACTAAAAGTCAGGCAACAAGGCTATCTCACCGTATGGACACCTGACGCTGTTGTTCGACATTATGGTGGTGCCACACGGTTGTTAAGTGATCGCTTTGCTGTGGCACCGAAACCTGATGAGAGTCATATAAAACCACTCTACCAACATTGGTTACCTCAGCTTGCCAATGATCCGGCTTATCACCCCGCATTTAGCCGCGAAAAACCGGGATTTGAGCTTAATATCATGCAATCCCGTATTCAGCAACCGTTGCCAGGGCGACCACTGCCAGTAGTATTGGCTTGCCATGCAGACTGGTTTGGATGTGGGCACTATCGAGTCATTCAGCCATTTCAAGCACTGGAACAGCATGGTGGTATTGAGGGGGGACTTCACCTCAGACTCATGGATAATATGACTGAGGTTGCGCGTCTTTCTCCTGATGTCATTGTCCTTCAGGGGATTACCGGGGAGCGAATTCCACAGGTTATGCAGCATTATCGTGAACATGTGGGGAGCAAAATTGTACTCGAATATGATGATTATCTGCCTAACATACCGGTAGCCAGTTCTTATCGTCGCCAGATTCCGCAGGATGTTATCAAGCGTATCCGGCGGGCCATTGAGAGTGCTGATTGGCTGGTGGTTTCCACGGCGGCACTTGCTCGGGAATATGCGCCTTTCCATTCAGATATTCGTATTGCACAAAATACCCTTTCCCCTACGTGGTGGAGTAATCTCACCAGCCACCGTCGAACGGGCAAGAAAGCACGAGTAGGTTGGGCCGGCGGCTCAAGTCATGCGGGTGACCTTGCTATTATAAAATCCGTGGTCAAGGCGCTGGAAAATGAAGTTGAATGGGTCTTTATGGGGATGAAACCTGAGGGGGTTAATTGTGAGTTTCATGGCGGAGTGCCAATTGAACTCTACCCTGAAAAATTAGCCAGTTTAAATTTAGATCTGGCGGTAGTTCCTTTAGAACAGAACCAATTCAATGTGAGTAAAAGTAACTTACGACTATTGGAAATGGGGGCTTGTGGAATACCCGTGATTTGTACCGATATTGAACCATATCATGGTGATCTACCGGCGACTCGAATAAATAATCGTTTTAAAGATTGGGTTGATGCGATTCGCATGCATTTGGATGATATGGAGACGACAGCCCGTATTGGTGATGAGCTACGAAGCGCTGTCCGGCAAAAATGGATGCTTGAAGGTGACAACCTAAACGCGTGGTTGCAGGCTTGGCTGCCTAAGCCGTAAAAGATCGGTTATTCGCATAGTAATAGTCCTATTGGCGATAGGGGCTCCATCACCAATAGGACATTCACACACCTGTTCCACACTGAAATTTCCTCTGTTTTGGTCATGATTTTTTATGCCTGTTAATCCCAAGAACAGAGGTACTAAATGGCCTCTAAATCAGGATTAAAAAAGGGATTATCTACGACATACTTATTGGCCATAGGGTTATGTTCGATAGTGTTTATAAAGCAGACATCCCTCACTCATTGAGCAGTATTTATCTCTGAAAGCGTGTTAAACGTAATCGCAAAGTTAGTTTTATGGCGAAAAATACCCAATTCTATCAATGCAGTATCTCAACTAATGCAGCTTTCCATTGAGTAATAACATCATGATTCCAGTCACTCAGCCCTATTTGCCCGCACGTGAAAAATTAGAAAAATATATTGACGGTATTTATCAGCGAAAGTGGCTAACAAATTCGGGGCCATTAGTTGAAGAATTAACACAGAGATTAAAAAAATATCTTGGTGTTGAGCACTTATTGCTGGTCGCCAACGGTACTCTTGCCTTGCAAATGGCATACCGTGCTTTGGGAATCGAAAAAACCATTAATGGAAAACCGGCGGAAGCCATCACCACACCATTCAGTTTTGTGGCGACGGCCAGTACATTGAAATGGGAAAATATTACGCCAGTATTTTGTGATATTGATGCAGAGACTTGGTGTCTTGACCCCACTTGCATTGAAGCTTCAATTACACCTCAAACTAAGGCCATCGTCCCTGTCCATGTATTTGGTAATGCATGTGATGTTGAGGCTATTAAGGCAATTGCTGACAAGTATCAGTTGAAAGTTATTTATGATGCCGCTCATGCGTTTGGTGTTAAGCATAACGGAGATAGTTTATTACAGTGGGGCGATGCCGCTACTTTGAGTTTCCATGCCACCAAGGTATTTCACACCATAGAAGGTGGAGCTATCATCTTTAAAGATAAAGAATCTCTTGATAAAGCTAAAGAACTTATTAATTTTGGTATTGAAGGCCCGGAGAGAATTGTAGCATTAGGCATTAATGCCAAAATGAATGAATTTAATGCGGCGATGGGACTGTGTGTTTTGGACGAAATAGAGCTGAATTTAGCTCAACGTAGTCAAATTTGGCATAATTATGCTGATAATCTTGGTGAACTCATTTCATTTCAGCAGCGCAATAATAATATAAATAATAACTATGCCTATGTTCCGGTTGTGTTTGACACGGAACAGAAAATGTTACAAGTAAAAGACGCTTTAATGGTTGCTGGGATAATGGCGAGAAGATATTTTTATCCAAGTCTCGATAGCCTGGAGTTCCTTAATGATAAATCACCCTGTCACGTCTCACGAAATATTTCAGCCAGAATACTCTGCTTACCCATTTTCTCCGCTTTGAATTCAGAGTGTCTTGATTTAATCATTAAAACTATAAAGGTTTCTTATGAAAAAAATTCTCTTTCTCGGCGCAGCACCTACACAAATTCCGCCTATCAAATATGCCCTTGAACAAGGACATCACGTTATTACCTGTGATTATCTACCCGATAATCCCGGGCATTGTATAGCACATGAGTCATATAACGTATCCACAACGGATAAAGATGCTGTCTTAGCGTTGGCAAAAACGTTAAAGATTGATGCTATCGTCGCTTATGCGTCGGACCCTGCGGCACCGACGGCAGCCTATGTTGCTGAACAATTAGGTCTTCCTGGCAATCCTTATGCCTCAGTCGAGATTTTGGCACGCAAAGATTTATTTCGTGCATTTCTAAAACAACATAATTTTAATGTTCCGCGTTCAGCTTCTTTTTATGATAAAGAATTGGCACGACAATGGCTGATGGATATCAAATTGCCGGCGTTTATTAAACCGGTAGATTCATCAGGCAGTAAAGGTGTAACCCGACTTGAGTCACTAGATGATTTTGATATAGCTTTTGCGCATGCTTTAACATTTTCTCGAGAGAAAAAAGTTGTTATAGAAGAGCAGATTGTTAAAGCCAGTTACCAGGTTGCAGGAGATGGATTTATTGTTGATGGGCAACTGGTTTTCCGCTGCTGGGCAGATGAGCATTTCGATAAGCTTTGTAATGGCTTAGTCCCCATCGGGCAGTCGTTCCCGACTTCACATGCCAATCATTTACTGGACATAGCACATCAAGAGTCTCAGCGGCTGCTCACACTCCTTGGTATGACAATGGGGGCTCTTAATTTTGATTTTGTATTCTCTCAAGAGGGGGAATTCTTTTTCCTTGAGCTTGGCCCAAGAAATGGCGGTTGCCAGATCCCTGAAGTAATACGTTATTCCACACAAGTCGACCTAATAAAATATACCGTTGATGCTGCATTGGGTCTGGATTGTTCTAGTTTGGCTATGTTGCCAACACAAGGCTATTGGTCAAGTTATATGATTCATGCCCTTGACAATGGATCTTTTGAGTCTCTTTGGCTTTCCGAACGCGCTAAGCAGTATATTGTTGAATTAGATCTATGGGTGAAACCAGGCGATAAAGTCAGAGCGTTTAGTGGTTCTCACGATACATTAGGCTGTATTATTCTTCATTATCCAACGTTAGATATTATGTTGGAAATGATTGATAATATGGAAAAAGATATTCTTGTCTGTGTGAATTAGTCGCTAATATTGTGTTACACAAACCTATGATATCCATCATTATCTTAATTAGAGGTTAATATGGCATTTCTGACAGCAAACGAGTTAGCCCAGATGGGGTTTAAAAAAATAGGGGAAAACGTTAAAGTCAGTAGCCGAGCCTCTATCTATAGACCTTATGAAATAGAAATAGGCGATAATACCCGGATTGATGATTTCTGCCTGATCTCAGGAAGAGTTATTATAGGCAGGAATGTGCATATTGCCGCATTTTCTAATATATGTGCCGGGGAGTGTAGTATTACGTTTGAGGATTTCTCCGGCCTAGCCTATGGATGCCATATTTTTACCGGCAGCGATGACTATAGCGGGAAGTTTTTAACTAACCCGACTATTCCAATAGAACTTAAAGGGCTGGTTGAGGCGGATGTTGTACTCAGGAAACATGTTATCGTAGGTACTAATTCTATTGTGTTCCCAGGTGTTATCATTGCTGAAGGATGTGCTATTGGTGCCATGACATTAGTGACGAAAAGTACTGACCCGTGGGGTATTTATTTTGGCATCCCAGCGAAAAGATTAAAAAACCGGAAAAAAGACTTACTGGAATTAGAGAAAAAATATCTTTCTGATTATGTTTAACCTGACTTTATTCACCTGAAATAAATCGTCACTATTTAATCTGTTGCGGGAAGCTTACTATGCTTGGTACCAAAAATCATCCTTACTTTATTATTGCACCAGATTATAAAGAATCGTCCTCAGGAATTCAGGTTATGCATCGGCTTTGCCACTTAATTAATGAGTGTGGTGGCACTGCATATATTACAGGTTGCTCTGAGGTTAATCCAAATTGGAACACCCCACTGCTGAGCGAAGAAGTATATGAGCAGCATGTGAATAACTGCATTGGCGTATATCCTGATGTTGTTTCTGGTAATCCGCTGTCGGCACCCGTTTGTGTTAGGTATATGCTTAACCGTGAAGGTGTTATCAACGGCAATCCTATCTTGGAAAATAGTGATGACCTCTTTTTTTTCTATCGAGGTGAATTTGCAGACCAGGAAGTCGGTCATGACTTATTAACATTACCTGTAATTGATTTAAATTTATTCTGTGATGAGGGTTATGTCCGGGATATGACATTACTCAATCTGAATCGTATTCCATTGAGCTGTATAGATTTCTCCCTTTTGCCGAAAGATATTCATATCTTATCCAGTGCTAACCCAGTACCTTTAAGCGAATTAGCGGAAATTCTGAAACGTGGGAAGGTACTTTACTCCTTTGAAGCATCGGGAACATGTGCGCTGGCCGCTCTTTGTGGCTGCCCGGTAGTTGCGAAAGTTGTGGCCGGTTATGAACATTTCGCCATGTCAGAAAAAACACTCGCAGATATGGGGAATGCTGGAATTAGCTGGCATGACGATGAAGAATCTTTAACTAAAGTGAGCAGTGAATTATATAAAGTTCGGGATTTTGTTAAAAATATCGAACTTGATTTCCAAAAGGAGTTTTGTGTTTTCCTCGAGAAAACACAAAATTATGCAAGTCAGAAATTGAGTAATAAAGTCGGTGATGTGAGAGATTGGTTGGAAAATAAAAAGCCACCAATGTCAGCGTTAAATAAAATACAAGAAAATTATGGGAATGATGTGGGTTATCCTCATTTTCATATTTTTATTATTGATGTGATTGGTGACGGTGAAGCAATCACTAAAACGCTAGAGTCGATAGTGGTCGCAAGAAATAAATATCCCAATATAGAGATTACGGTTATTTCGCCGGTAAGTTTTTCCCTGGCAGTAACACCAAATTGGATTAAAACAGTTTGTGCCGATGATGTCGTTTCAGAAATAAACTCAGTGACCAATGCCACCGATGTTGATTGGATTCAAATGGTTTCGGCCGGTTGTCTCTTTAACGAATATGGAATGGTTAAACTTGGGCTATCTTTGTGCAATGACAATGAGTCGGTTGCGGTTTATTGTGATGAGTTAATTTTTGATGAGCAAGGTAATTGGGGTGGGGCGTTCTTGCCTGAAATTAATCTGGAATTACTGCTTTCGGTACCTGAGTATTTTGCTAAAAGATGGCTGTATCGGAGAGAAATATTTTTGGGGCTAGGAGGGCTAGATAATAATCTGGCTTATGCTTATGAACTGGATTTAATCGTTAGAATAGTATGTGAGAAAGGGACTGAAGCTATCAAGCATGTTCCTGACCCACTGCTATCGGCCGCTATTCCTGTTTTAGAAAGCAGTACAGAGATCATGTCGGTATTGGAACGGTATTTACAGTTATCAGGTTATAGTGATAGCCAGGTGCATTCACCTCTGCCTGGTTGTTATCGATTGATCTATAACCATCCGTCTAATCCGCTTGTGAGTATTTTAATTGTAGCTAATGAGCAGCTAGTTGCATTACAAAAATGTATAACATCTATTTTAGAAAAAACACGTTATAGTCACTATGAACTGATTATTCTTGATAATAATAACACCGATAAACAGATGTCGAATTGGTTAGAGGGTCTGAAGGTTATCGATGCTGAGAAAATTAGAGTAATCCGTTCAGATACAACGTTAAATTACCCATCAGCAAATAATAGAGCAGTTAGCGAGGCCAAAGGAGAATACCTGCAATTACTTGATGTTCATACATTAATCATTCAAGAAAATTGGCTAGATAATTTATTAAATCAGGCTCTGCGCAGTGATATTGGAATGGTTGGCCCAAAAATAATTTCACGAGAGGGGCGGGTTCTATCCGCTGGCTATATTTTGGGGCTTAACGGATTAGCTGATAGTCCTTTTACGCATGAGCGATATGATGCTGTAGGTTATATGCAGCGATTGCAGGTTGAACAACGTGTTAGCGCACTTCCTATGCAATGCTTGCTTATTCGAAAATCTATTTATACACAGTTAAATGGATGTGATGTTCACATCATTGACCCACAAATTAACTCAGTTGAGATGAGTTTACGTTTAACCGATATAGGATATAGGGCTATTTGGACGCCACATGCTACCGTTGTTTTAGATAACTACGATTCATTAAATGTTGAGAAAAACACAGAAAACGCTCAATCAGAAACTGCAATAATAATTAAGGAAAATAAAAATACACTATACCAAAAATGGTGGCCAATTATTGCTTGCGACCCACAACACAATATTAATCTTTCGATATTTGGGGGCGGTTTTAATATTGAATGGAATAGTGGCCTAACATACCAATCTGTTTATGATAGCTCACAGCCTGTTATTATGGCGCTATACCCGTATAAAAAAAATTCGTATGAAGATCGCCATTCGCGAGTCGAAACCTCATATGTTGAGTTAGCGTCTGCTGGCGCGATTAGTGGGCTAATGGTAGAGACATTGCCTTCGTTGGTTGAATTACTACGATATAGACCTGATACGCTTTCAGTAGCACTACCGTTTAAGGTTGAGAGCAGTGATAGTATTCGCAAGTTAAGAGATATTGCTAAAACCTTTATTTTGGCTGACGCCGATGCTTTGGCAATGTATTGTACCTCAGCCAGCTCACTTCAAAATTTACCAATAGAGATTATTAATAATATTTCTGTTGCTGACCGGTTAGTGGTGACATCTCCTCTATTATGTGAAATATTAAAAACAGTGCATCCAGATGTCGTCTCTGTAAATAGTTATCTCCCTACGTCTTGGCAATATCTCGTGCAAATTGAGACGGAACATAGCAAACCACGTATTGGATGCATTGCTCTAGACTTAATACCAGAAGATATTGATATCCTGCTTGGCGTAATGGAAAATACTTTTCTCGATGTTGATTGGGTCTTCTACGGCGCTTATCCCAAAATTTTAAAACCTTACATCCGTGAGTTTCACCGCAGAGTGCCTAAGGAACAATATGCTGAAAAGCTATTGTCATTGCGACTCGATTTGGCTGTTGTACCACGAGCAGACCTATTCAGGAATCGATGTGGTAATAATATGAGAATCTTAGAACATGGTGCTTGCGGAGTACCTGTAATTTGCAGTGATATCGTGAGCCATCGATGTAATTTACCGATTACGTTAGTGAAGAATAAAAAGAATGCATGGATTGAAAGTATTCGTTCTCACTGTGAGAATAAAATTAATTGCAGAACTAAAGGATCGCAATTACAGCATAAAATACAGAGTGAGTGGATCTTGACAGGTAGCAATCTTGAACAATGGCTCAATATCTATTTACCTTATGCTTGATAAGTAAAATCGGGGTTACTCCCCGATTTTAAATATTATAATTTCAAGTATAAAGTGTCGCCAGAAACGAAGTGATACTTCACCCGATGATGCTTTTTAAGTCTATCACCGGCAAGTTTTGGTCCATCACCGAATGCCCAATTATAGTCATCAATTAACACCCAGCCGCCATCATTCATCAAGGGTAACCATAAGTTTATATCTTGTTGTACTTCTTCAAACTTATGGTTGCCATCGATATGTAGGATAGAAATTTTACCAGAGATAGACACGGACCCTAACTCTGGGCTAACTATCTCTTTCTGTCGTGCACAGGCTTGGTAGGTTGCACATGCAATCGCTGATGGCTGGCGTAAATAGTTAATATTATTTAAGCCCGAAACTGAAGCAATAAACCCGGAGAATATTTCATGCCAACGAGCCTGGTCAGCCGATTCATTAACTAAAGTGGCAGATACCCCTTGGTCTTGTGCCGACTTATCATGCCAAGGATCAACACAAATTATATTACCCAACTGATGTTTTTGCGCCAACCAAGCTAATGCATATGCGGAGCGGCCAAAGAATGTGCCTATTTCGACGATATCACCCGGCACCGCACTCCTGGCAATTTCAGCCAGAACCATGAGTTTATGCTCATCACTTTGGCCAGGGATATCTAAATAATTCAGGTATAAATTCGCATAGTAGTTCTGTGGCAGGGGGGCTGATTTTTCTGGTAGGTCGCAAATATGACTTTTTAAACAGGCCTCAGCCCATATAAAAGCTTGTTCAAATCGTCGGTAACTGGCTTCGAGTGGCGCATCATTACATATTTCAAATTTATATTGCGGTGCTAACTCCTCTTTTAGTTTATGTAAATAATGCCAGATGACGGGGTGGGGGGTAAACACATAACCTATGGATTCTTTTACTAACAGGCTGACAAAATGATCTTTAAAACTTAAATTAGTAATATAAGGTAACTGATGGCTGCCTTTGCTTATATTTTCGTCTTGTTCTGATGTGGCGTTTATAACATGTAAGCCTAAACGTTCCGCTGTCAGTGAGAACGTTCTTGATTCAGGCATGTTACTGGGGAAAATAAGTAAACTTTTATTCATTTTAATAGCCTTAGCGATAACTTTTAATATTATTTAGTTTCATTATCACAGAGGCTTTTTACTACCTTGCATAATGATTTTTTCCAGTCCGATCTTTCTATTCCCAGATTGAGCAACTTACTGCAATCCAGTAATGAGTACTGCGGACGTTTAGCCGGTGTAGGGTATTCAGACGTTGTTATTTTCTCGATGCAGGGTCTGGTCAGTAGCCAATTATCACTCACTGCAATATCGAAGATTAACTCTGAAAATTCATACCAAGATACATCACTTGCGCCACAGTAATTATAAATACCTTGGGCTTGTGGGTGGTTTTGAATCAGCTCAATAATGGTTTGAGCCAGATCACCAGCGTAAGTTGGGCATCCTCGTTGGTCATGAATGATAGTCAAATGCTGTCTCTCTTGGCCAAGCTTCAGCATGGTTTTGACAAAGTTATTGCCATATTCACTGAATACCCAAGACGTTCTGATGATTACTGCATTAGTTAAGATAGACTCGATGGCTTGTTCACCTGCGAGTTTTGTCTTACCGTAAACATTAACTGGCGTGGGAATATCGACTTCACTATAGGGCGTTGATTGAGAACCATCAAAAATATAATCCGTTGAGATATGGATTAAGCGTGCCTGGTGCTCTTTTGCGGCTAAGGCTAAGAATTTCGCACCCTGAGCGTTAACTTTCTCAGCCTGTAGCGATTCATTTTCTGCTTTGTCGACGGCGGTGTAGGCGGCGGCATTAATAATTATGTCGGGTGAACATTGAGCAACCCTCTGCATGACTTGTTGTTTATCTGTAATATCCAGTAACCCTGAATCCATCACATCGAGATGCCATTCTTGAGGAATGCGATCTTGTATACAGCGGCCGAGTTGTCCGTTTGCCCCAGTGAGTAGGATTTTCATTAGAACAATGCCTGCAAACAATGGCCATTCTTGTCTTTCTCGGATAACAAGGGATTGCTTATTGGCCAGTCAATATTAATAGTATGGTCATTCCAGAGTAGGCATCCTTCATCTTGGGGGGTGTAATAATCGGTACATTTGTATTCCAGGTCCGCTATATCTGAGAGAACTGCGAATCCATGAGCAAGGCCTGGCGGTATCCACAACTGAGATTTATTATCTTCAGATAAAATAATACCTTCCCACTGGCCAAATGTGGGAGAAGCAGGACGAATATCAACGGCTACATCAAAAACCTCGCCGCGAACAACTCTGACAAGTTTTCCTTGTGGATTTGTTTTTTGGAAATGAAGTCCTCGCAGTACCCCTTTTCCTGAGCGTGAATAATTATCCTGTACAAACTCAAGGTCTATATCCAGCATTTCCCTGTAGCGATTCTTCTCAAACGTTTCCAGAAAAAAACCACGCGGATCCCCAAAAACAGTTGGTGTAATTATTTTGACATCATGAATTTTTGTATTGGTTACTTTCATATTTCACCATTGCTTTGATGTGCTGTGGTAACACAATTTTCCCCGTTGAGGTAACGCAGCATTGTTATGCATTTGTATCTATTAAGGTTAAATAGGAAAAGCTTATTGGGAAATAGTAGCCCTCATGGATAATTTTAGCATATTAGCAATGCGATATTATTCATACCAATCAGTGGAATAAGAGTAAGAATAGGGTCTATTTAGGCGATTAAGAATGATGAGTAATGTGTAACATTAAGTTGCTATAACGCAGTAGTGGTATTCCACGCTAAAAATAAATACATAAATCAAATAACACCTCTTTTCTGCTCCTATTCCGGCGATTGGTTATTCACTATCACCGGATAATAGATACGATAACATTCTCATTGTAGGTATTTGTCACTGTGAGCGATCTGTATACCGCTGAAGGCATCATCGACAAAAATTCCCTCTGGCAACGCTATGTTCCTTTGGTTCGCCATGAGGCACTGCGTTTGCAGGTTCGCCTGCCGGCCAGCGTGGAGTTGGATGATTTGTTGCAGGCTGGAGGTATTGGTCTGCTGAATGCTGTCGAGCGTTATGACGCTTTGCAAGGGACTGCGTTTACCACTTATGCGGTACAGCGTATACGGGGTGCCATGCTAGATGAACTGCGTAGCCGAGATTGGGCTCCACGCAGTGTGCGGCGTAATGCACGTGAAGTTGCCAGTGCCATGCAAAAGGTTGAACAACGGGTGGGGCGCCCTGCAACTGAGCAGGAAGTAGCGCAAATTCTTGATATTGATTTGGCGGAATACCGCCAGATTTTGTTGGATACCAACAATAGCCAGCTTTTCTCCTATGACGAATGGCGGGAAGAGCATGGTGAAAGTGTCGAACCCCTGCTGGAAGGGCATGAGGATGCCAATCCATTGCAACATTTGTTGGAAGGAAATCTACGTCAACGCGTGATTGAAGCGATCGAGGCATTGCCGGAGCGTGAAAAGATGGTGCTGACGTTGTATTACCAGGAAGAGCTGAACCTGAAAGAAATCGGAGCCGTGCTTGAAGTCGGGGAATCCCGTGTCAGTCAGCTTCATAGCCAGGCGATAAAACGCTTACGCGCCCGCTTGAATAACGACTCTTAATTCACTTCCGCTCACTGATATCACCGTTTCTATTTTATTAATGTAGGTCTTCTTATGCCAGGACTTCAGTTAAAAAAACGGCCACTGAGCCGTTATTTAAAAGATTATAAACACGGCCAAACCCATTGTTCACATTGTCATAAAGAACTTGACCGTATGGCGTTGGTTTTCCGTGGACAAATCATTAATAAAGAAGCTATCTCCGGTATGGATCAGCCCATTGACGATCAAGTATGGTCAAAGCTTCAGCATGAGTTGACTGCATTATGTCGTTTTTGCAGCGAAATATATTGTAATAGCACGCCCGGTTATTTCGATATTATGGCGTTCAAGCAATATTTATTTGAACAAACTGAGATGAGCCATAGTACTGTTCGCGAATATGTTGTGCGCCTACGTCGTCTGGATGAAATGTTGGTTGCCACTAATTATCCGGCTGAAAAGTTTGCCAGTGAGACCATGCATCAGCGCATTATTGATGAGTTGCCTAATGCGGCGCATAACAATTATCGTATTGCCTTGCGTAAATATGATCAGTATCTGGAATGGCAAAAAAATTACTGAGACTGGTACGTGCATTCAGGCAGTTGAGAAAACTCTGTATTTTCGCTAACAGCGTCGCGAGTGTAACGCGAAACCCTTCAGTCATTATTTTACGCCCGGCAAGGTTCCCCGTGCCGGGTTAATACCCTTCATTCTGTACCCTGTAGAGGTGTTAGCTACCCTCGTTCCCTCGAATGACTGACTTGATTAAGCTGAGTAGTGCCGCCCTCTATAGCTTGAAATCGCTGAGTATCGTCTATTTATTCCGCATATTACGTTATTCCCCTGCGCTATCGTCAACGACATCTATAATAAAAATAAGTGATTATTGGTGTTACATCTGATAAATCTATATTTCCTCTTGGTACTTGCAGCCGCAGGGGTTAGTTACATTGACTTATCCGTACCTACCTACACGCCAAGTTCGTTGGGCAACAGTTGACTTATTAATTCCCTGGGGGATCCGTGACGTTTCAACACAAACTGGCGCAATTTCCGCGTCTAGATCTGGTCGGCAATCCGACGCCATTGGAAAAACTATCTCGACTCTCCGATTATCTGGGGCGTGAAATTTATATCAAACGTGATGATGTAACACCTCTGGCATTAGGGGGGAACAAATTGCGTAAGTTAGAGTTTTTGGCAGCAGATGCGTTAAGTCAGGGCGCGGATACGCTGGTTACCGCGGGCGCTATTCAGTCTAATCATGTCCGCCAAACAGCAGCAGTTGCGGCGAAATTGGGGCTGCGTTGTGTCGCATTGCTTGAAAACCCGATTGGCACGGCACAGGAAAATTATCTGACTAACGGCAATCGGTTGCTATTGGATCTATTTAACGTAGAAGTAGTGATGTGCGACGGGTTACATGACCCGAACCAACAATTGGCTAAGCTGGCAACCCGTCTGGAGGCTCAGGGCTTTCGGCCGTATGTGGTGCCGGTTGGTGGTTCTAATGCCTTAGGCGCTTTAGGTTATGTGCAATGTGCATTAGAGATTGCGGCTCAGTCGGCTGGGAATGTCACTTTTAGCTCGGTGGTGGTGGCATCGGGTAGTGCGGGCACCCACGCAGGTCTGGCAGTAGGGTTGCAACAATTATTGCCTAATGCCGAGTTGATTGGGGTGACCGTATCGCGTAAAGCCGATGAGCAACGCCCTAAAGTGGCGCATATTCAGCAAGAGTTAGCTGCGTCCCTGGGGATTACTGGGGAGCAGGCAGAAATTATCTTGTGGGATGATTATTTCGCCCCGCAATATGGCATGCCGAACGATGAAGGGTTGGCAGCTATTGGGCTGTTGGCAAGGCTTGAAGGTGTACTGCTCGATCCGGTGTATACCGGCAAGGCGATGGCGGGTTTACTGGATGGTCTTGCGCAGAAAAAGTTTCGCGATGAGGGTCCAATTCTGTTTATCCACACCGGTGGTGCACCCGCATTGTTTGCTTATCATCCACGGGTGTAACCTTTAGTTATTGCTTATTCCGTTTATAGCTATCGTTATTAGTTTATATTCCTTTATTCCATTAACAGCACTGATAAAGTGCTGAATATCAAAAAATAAACATGACAGTCGGGGTATTTATGGGTTTTTCAATTGTTCGTCGCCGGTTAGTTCTGGGCATGGTGGCAGTCGCACTGGCAACAGGCTTGAATGTGAAGTCTTATGCTGCAGGTGATTTGCTGAGTCAGGTCAAAGATCGAGGAACTCTGATTGTTGGGCTAGAGGGCACTTATCCGCCGTTCAGTTTCCAAGGTGAAGATGGGAAACTCACTGGGTTTGAAGTGGATTTTGCTAATGCATTAGCAGAACACATGGGCGTTAAGGCCAAAATCACCCCGACTAAATGGGATGGCATGTTGGCTTCATTGGAGTCCAAGCGTATTGATGTGGCGATTAACCAAGTCACCATTTCTGAAGAGCGTAAGAAAAAATATGATTTCTCAACGCCTTATACCATTTCTGGTATTCAGGTGCTGACTAAGAAAGGTAACGAAGGTAACTTCACTAAACCTGAAGATTTGCAAGGCAAGAAAGTCGGTGTTGGCTTGGGTAGTAACTACGAACAATGGTTACGTGACAACCTGAAAGGTGTTGATATTCGTACCTATGATGATGACCCAACTAAATATCAGGATCTGCGTGTAGGCCGTACGGACGCCATTTTGGTTGACCGTTTAGCTGCATTGGATCTGGTAAAGAAAACCAATGGTACTCTTGCTGTTGCAGGCCCGGCGTTTGCTCGTCAGGAGTCTGGCGTAGCATTGCGTAAGAACAACCCAGAGTTGTTAGCGGCAATCAATCAGGCGATCACTGAGATGCAAAAAGATGGCACGTTGGCCAAAATCTCTGAGAAATATTTTGGTGCGGACGTAACTAAATAATGCAAGAAAGTATTCAATTGGTGCTGGATTCAGCACCATTTTTATTGAAAGGTGCCTGGTTTACCCTCCAGCTCAGTCTGGGGGGGATGTTTTTTGGTCTGGCATTAGGTTTTATGTTGGCCATGATGCGGTTATCTCGTTTCTTGCCGTTATCACTCCTTTCTCGTTTCTATGTCTCCATTTTCCGTGGTACTCCATTAATAGCTCAGCTATTTATGATCTATTATGGTCTGCCACAGTTCGGCATTGAACTGGATCCGATGCCTGCTGCATTGATCGGTCTATCACTTAATACCGCCGCTTATACATCTGAGACATTGCGTGCTGCTATTTCGTCAATTGAGAAAGGGCAGTGGGAAGCTGCGGCCAGTATCGGTATGACACGTTGGCAGACACTTTATCGGGTGATATTGCCGCAAGCCGGGCGCACCGCATTACCTCCGCTAGGGAACAGTTTTATCGGTCTGGTAAAAGATACCTCTTTGGCGGCGACTATCCAGGTTCCTGAACTTTTCCGTCAGGCGCAATTGGTCACTTCTCGTACATTGGAAGTTTTCACTATGTATCTGGCGGCCTCGTTGATTTATTGGGTCATGGCGACATTGTTGTCAGCATTACAAAATCGGCTGGAAGCCCATGTTAATCGTCAGGATCAGGAGTAGCCATGAGTGCCATAGACATTAAACAACTGACCAAACAGTTTAAAGGTCAGCAGGTGCTGCACGGTATCTCACTTGAAGTAAATAGCGGTGAAGTGGTGGCGATCATCGGGCCGAGTGGATCAGGTAAAACGACTTTATTGCGCAGTATTAATCTACTGGAGGTCCCTGATTCAGGGATTATTCGTGTCGGTGACATTGAGATTGATGGCAGCATCCCTATCAGCAAGCAGCAACGTCAGGTGCGTGCACTGCGCCAACAGGTCGGGTTTGTGTTTCAGAGCTTCAATTTGTTTCCACACCGTTCGGTGCTGGAGAATATTATTGAAGGGCCGGTTATTGTTAAAGGCGAAAAGCGAGCCTCTGCGGAGAAACGTGCTCGTGAACTGCTGGCAAAAGTAGGGCTAAGTGGGAAAGAAGATGCTTACCCACGCCGTTTATCCGGTGGTCAGCAGCAGCGGGTTGCCATAGCACGAGCATTAGCGATGCAACCACAGGTTATTCTGTTTGATGAACCGACGTCAGCGTTAGATCCTGAACTGGTGGGGGAGGTTCTCAACACTATCCGCGCACTGGCTGAGGAAAAACGCACCATGGTGATTGTGACGCATGAAATGAGCTTTGCCCGCGATGTGGCTGACAGGGCTATTTTTATGGATCACGGACGGATTGTTGAGCAAGGTCCAGCAAAAGAGTTATTTGCTCATCCGCAGCATGAGCGTACTCGGTTATTCCTTGATAAGTTCCTGAACAATCACTGAGTCATTTACTGTGAAGCTGATAGCCAAATTCAGCGAAATAGGGGGCACTTTTGGGCCCCCAGTTTTATCAAATCATCTTACAAAAAGGCTTCCAGCTTAAGGCGAAGCGCGGTAGCTTTAACTTCTTTCATCTGCCCATGGCCCGGTAATACTTTTTGTTCGACGGTGACCAACCCTGCTTTTTTCAAAATAGCCACATCGCGGGTGACGGCACTGCGATCCCTTTTTAAACGGGTTGAAAGGGAGGTGATAGAGCCAGGGTGCATTTTTACCGCCCGCAGCAGAACAATGCGCGCAGCACTTAATATCCGCACCATCACTAATGGGTCTTCAAAGGTAATAGTGTGTTCTTCAGGTAAGGCTTTCCCTGCATCTGCCAGAACCGCGAGTTGTTTGCCTCGTTTGAAAAAATCATCTTCCGTTGCTGTTTTGATGACCAGTTTGTCCATTAACTTCTCCTTAATGAAGTCCAATCCTTCTGAAAGCAATCCTCTATCTGTTCAAAGCTGACAAAATCAACTGCTTCAATGCCACCTAAGTAATGGCGATGGTGAAAACCATGCGCATTGTCGTAACCTATTACGCAACCATTATCACCCAGTGATAAATGGTGATTGATATAGGCTAAGTTATAACGGGTGATAGTACCGGCCCGATCAGCCCATATTTCACGGCGTAATTGACCATTACCCCGCCGGTTAGCAATTTGATGAGTCTCATCGACAATCTTTTTATCAGACATGAATATTATTATCACTCCTGAGGAGGGTTGTACATAAGATCTTCACTAAGAAGAAAGCTAGGGGCGTATACAGTTCCGTCATTTGTCTGAATTTATAATGAGTTAATTACCAGGGAAGGCTCAACAGAGTGATGTGAAATATGCGAGAGGCTACCAGAGGAAAATAGTTTCATACCCGTTTTACATCGGGGAATGCGGCACATATCGAATAATAACCCGTCAGTTGCGACCGGAGTCTACGTAAAGAATAAGGTCCCGAAGGACCTTATTGGTGCAGGCACTCTAAGTGCGAAAAAGAGTGAGCTTAGTTAGCTAGCCGATGGTCATCAGGCTGGCATTTCCTCCCGCGGCGGCGGTATTCACACTCAGTGAGTGCTCAATCAGCAGACGTTCCAGCAGTATATTTGTTTCACCACGGGCGAAGCCCTGTACCGAGACAATTGGCCCCTCAATTTGCGCTATCTGCTCACACAAGGTGCGCAATTGATCAGCATCACCGTGATAGATAACGGCATCAAACGGTACGTTGGCGGTTTGCCAGTCATGGGTAAGGGTAATTTGGGATTGCACTACCGCCGGTAGCTGGCGTAACAGATCCTTTTGTATCCCCTGTTCTGGCCATAAGATCTCGCAGCCGATTGCCAGAACGGCTGCCAGTTGTATTAGAGCATCAGTGTCATTATCCGCCAGACAAAGAACACGTTCACGTGGTAGTAGGGTATAACTGTTGCGCTCACCGGTTGGCCCAGGCAATAACTGTATGGTGCCACCTTGCGCCAGTTCGCCATAGCGCTGCGCTAAAGGTACTAATTCAGCATATTGTTGTTTGTCAGCCCATTGTATTAGGGCGCGATGGGCTATTTGTAATGCTTCGCGACCAGCCATATTCTGTGGTTGCTCAATATTTTGATGTGCCAGTGTCTTAAGAACTGCATCTTCTGGGCGGCTGCACAACAGGCGATACAGATACAGTGGACCACCCGCTTTAGGGCCGGTTCCTGACAACCCTTCACCACCAAAAGGTTGTACGCCAACCACTGCCCCAACCATATTGCGGTTAACGTAGAGGTTGCCTACCTTAGCTTTTTCAGTGACTTGGGCGATAGTTTCATCAATACGAGTGTGAATGCCCAAGGTTAAACCATAGCCGGATGCGTTGATTTGATCGACTAAGGCGCCAAGGTTCTGACGCTGGAAACGTACCACATGCAGTACCGGCCCGAAGATCTCTTTTTTCAACTCATCAAAGCTATCCAGCTCTATTAATGTTGGCTTAATAAAGGTACCGCGTTGCCACTCGGTTTCGTCCTGACTGTTGGTGCGGGCAGCCTGGTAAACTTTACGCCCTTTGGCGCGCATGGCCTGAATATGGCGCTCAATCCCAGCTTTGGCCTCGGCATCAATCACCGGCCCAATATCTGTAGACAGGCGTTCTGGATTACCCATCCGGCACTCGGCCATCGCGCCACGCAACATTTGCAACGTGTGCTCAGCAACATCATCCTGAATGCAAAGAATACGCAAGGCCGAACAACGTTGGCCCGCGCTGTCAAAGGCTGATGCGACGACATCGGTCACCACCTGTTCCGTCAATGCAGAGGAATCAACAATCATGGCATTGAGGCCACCGGTTTCGGCAATCAGCGGCGTTGGGCGGCCCTGAGGATCAAGGCGGCCTGCGATGCTGCGTTGCAAAATAGCAGCGACTTCGGTTGAGCCGGTAAACATCACGCCGCGCACACGGTTGTCATTGACCAATGTCGCCCCAACGTTGTCGCCTCGTCCTGGTAATAGTTGCAGTACGCCGTGAGGAATACCGGCCTCTAGCAAGATACGTACAGCTTGCGCAGCAATCAGTGGCGTTTGTTCTGCCGGTTTTGCCAAGACACTGTTACCGGCAGCTAATGCTGCGGCAATCTGGCCGGTAAATATTGCCAACGGGAAGTTCCACGGGCTGATACAAACCACAGGGCCAAGAGGGCGGTGGCTATCATTGGAGAAATCGTTTCGTACCATTCCAGCATAATAGTGCAGGAAATCAACAGCTTCACGCACTTCGGCAATGGCATTACTGAAGGTTTTACCCGCCTCTCGTACCAGTATCCCCATCAATGCTTGCATCTGACTTTCCATCAGTTCGGCGGCGCGCACTAAAATAGCCGCACGCTCAGCCGGTGGCGTTGCAAACCAGATAGCCCCCGCGCTGCCAGCCGCATCTAGCGCACGACTGATTTCAGCATCCGTTGTTTCGCGAACGTAACCGACGATATCAGCGGGTTCTGCCGGGTTGATAACGGCTTGCTCTATTAGGTTATCAAGTCCTATACCGTTATCTCTTTCTGCGTCAATCATCGGTTCTGCCCGCCATATCTGGCTGGCACTGGTGAGGAGAGCACTGGAGAGCGAGGCCAAACGGTGTTCGTTGGCCAAATCTAATCCGCTGGAATTGGCTCTATCTTTACCGTAGAGGTCGCGTGGTAACGGGATTCGTGGATGAGGCAAACCAAGTTGCCCTTCACTGGCGGCAATGGCTTCTACAGCACTAACAGGATCAGCGACCAGTTCATCCAATGGCAGAGTGGCATCGGCAATGCGATTGACAAACGATGTGTTGGCCCCGTTTTCCAGCAGGCGGCGCACTAGATACGCCAGTAAGGTTTCGTGGGTACCGACCGGAGCGTAAATACGACATGGGCGATTAAGCTTACCCTCGGCAACTTTCCCGACGACTTGTTCATATAGCGGTTCCCCCATGCCATGCAGGCATTGGAACTCATACTGGCCGGGGTAATAATTTTGCCCTGCAAGATGATAGATAGCGGACAAGGTATGCGCGTTATGAGTGGCAAATTGGGGATAAATCAGATTAGGTACGGCCAGTAATTTACGCGCGCAAGCCAGATAAGAGACATCGGTATACACCTTGCGGGTATAAACCGGATAACCTTCTAACCCATCAACTTGAGCGCGTTTAATCTCGCTGTCCCAGTATGCGCCTTTGACTAAGCGAATCATCAGCCGGCGGCGGCTGCGCTGGGCCATATCTATCACGGCATCAATAGTGGCGGGGCAACGTTTTTGGTATGCCTGAATGACGAAACCGATACCATTCCAGCCTGCCAATTTTGGCTCGAAACAGAGTTTTTCCAGCAGATCGAGGGAGATTTCCAGACGATCAGCCTCTTCTGCATCAATGTTAATGCCAATATCATACTGCCGTGCTTGCAAGGTCAACGATAATAGCCGTGGATACAGCTCATCCATTACTCGTTCATATTGAGCACGGCTATAGCGAGGGTGCAGGGCGGACAGCTTAATTGAGATACCTGGCCCTTCATAAATTCCCCTGCCATTTGAGGCTTTGCCGATAGCATGGATTGCTTGTTGATAGGAGAGCAGATAAGCCTGAGCATCTACCTCTGTCAGTGCTGCCTCACCCAACATATCGTAAGAGTAACGGAATCCTTTATCTTCCAGTTTACGGGCGTTCGCCAATGCCTCGGCAATGGTCTCGCCGGTCACAAATTGCTCGCCCATCAGGCGCATCGCCATATCCACACCTTTGCGGATCAATGGCTCACCACCTTTACCGATAATACGATTTAAGGAGCCGGAGAGCTTAGCCTCATTATGAGTAGAGACCAGATGGCCGGTAAAGAGCAGCCCCCAGGTCGCCGCATTGACAAACATCGACGGGCTGCGCCCCAAATGAGAGTGCCAGTTGCCGTTACTGATTTTATCGCGGATCAGTGCATCACGAGTGGGCTTATCAGGAATACGCAGTAGTGCTTCCGCGAGACACATCAATGCCACACCCTCTTGTGAAGAGAGGGAGAACTCTTGCAGTAAGCTTTGCACGATACCCGCGCGACCATTAGCACTCTTCTGGTTACGCAATTTTTCAGCAATGGAATAGGCCAGCTTATGGGTTTCTTGCGCTAAATCGGCCGGTAAACGTGCTTGCTCCAATAACATCGGTATGGCTTCAGTTTCGGGACGACGATAGGCCGCAGTGATGGCCGCACGAGTTACTGATTGTGGTAGCACTTGCTCGGCAAAATCTAAAAATGGTTGATGTGCGCTTTCAGTGACTTGCGGCATAATATCGTCCGTTTCCGCGATAGGGGTCACATGGGGTGTTGGCAATTCGGGTAGCTCACTGCCACTTTCCAGTCGTTCCAAATAGTTAAAAATGGCCTGCTTGATCAGCCAGTGTGGCGTGCGGTCAATACGCTGTGCCGCGCCCTTGATACGGTCGCGTGTTGCTTCATCGAGTTTCACGCCCATTGTGGTGCTACCCATGCTGTCCGGCTCCTTTAATAAGGGGGATTATGATTTGATTCCTGATAATATCAGGCATGTTGCAACTTTGTGCAACCGTGTTAAATCACGGCGTGAATGAAGTGTGAATTCAGTCTTGTTTTTAACAATCGAGCGGGGCGTAGGAGGGATCGAATATTATGTTTAACTAAGGCTAATGCTAACAATGGTAGGCTTTGTGAGGGATTAACCTTAGGTATGACTCATTTTGCAATGGAAGGTGTAACCTCTAACATGGCGTAATGTGATGCAGGGTGAATTTTTTGTAAAAAATTTGTTTAATTTGTTGTGAGTAAGGAAACTCCTCCACTAGGATAGCCACCGCGAGATGGCCGTTCGCCAGCGAATAGTTGTGCTGGTAGTTTATTTGAGTTCGAGATTCATCTCTGGTGCAACTGAGTGTCACGTTCCGGCTCTCCAGAGTGAAAACATGACACCGCACTGAGCGGAAAGAACTCAAAATAGCGGGATATATTAAAACGATAATACGCACTATGGAGACGTTGCATGACCATGAATACGCCAATGTTGGTGACTTTTTTAGTTTACATTTTTGGGATGATATTAATTGGCCTCATGGCCTACCGGGCAACCAATAACTTTGATGATTATATTCTGGGTGGGCGAAGTTTAGGCAGTGTGGTCACTGCATTATCTGCCGGTGCTTCCGATATGAGTGGCTGGTTATTAATGGGATTACCGGGGGCAATATTCCTGTCGGGTATTTCCGAGAGCTGGATAGCCATTGGTTTAACGATTGGTGCTTATCTTAACTGGAAGTTGGTCGCAGGCCGTTTGCGGGTTCATACCGAAGCCAATAACAATGCACTGACATTGCCTGATTATTTCACCAGCCGTTTTGAAGATAAGAGTAAATTGCTGCGGGTGATATCAGCGGTAGTTATCTTGGTTTTCTTCACTATTTATTGCGCTTCAGGAATCGTTGCCGGTGCGCGTTTATTCGAAAGTACGTTTGATATGAGCTATGGCACCGCATTATGGGCTGGTGCTGCGGCCACCATCGCCTATACCTTTATTGGCGGTTTCCTCGCAGTAAGCTGGACGGATACAGTACAAGCAACGCTGATGATTTTTGCTCTGATCCTGACCCCGATTATTGTTATTCTGGCGGTGGGAGGTATCGACACTTCCATGATGGTCATTGCTGCGAAAAATCCCGCGAATATCGACATGTTTAAAGGGCTGAATCTGGTTGCCATCCTCTCTCTACTCGGTTGGGGATTGGGTTATTTTGGTCAGCCACATATTCTGGCGCGTTTTATGGCGGCAGACTCTCACCGTACTATTCGTAGTGCACGCCGCATCAGTATGACTTGGATGATCCTTTGTCTGGCAGGGACCATCGCGGTGGGCTTCTTTGGTATTGCTTACTTTGAAAACCATCCTGAACAAGCTGGGAATGTGAGCCAAAATGGCGAACGTGTTTTCATTGAGTTAGCTAAATTACTCTTCAATCCATGGATTGCCGGTATTTTACTGTCCGCTATTCTGGCAGCCGTCATGAGTACCTTAAGCTGCCAGTTACTGGTGTGTTCTAGTGCGTTGACGGAAGACCTGTACAAAGCATTCCTGCGTAAAAAGGCCAGCCAGAAAGAGTTAGTGTGGGTCGGCCGTGCCATGGTGTTGCTGGTGGCATTGATAGCTATCGCACTGGCAGCGGACCCGGATAATCGGGTTCTTGGTCTGGTTAGCTATGCATGGGCTGGTTTTGGCGCCGCATTTGGTCCTGTGGTTCTTATCTCGGTGATTTGGCCACGAATGACTCGCAATGGCGCACTGGCAGGGATGTTGCTCGGTGCTATTACGGTTATCGTCTGGAAGCAATATGCCTGGTTGGGCTTGTATGAAATTATACCAGGCTTCCTATTTGCCAGTATCGCCATTGTGGTGGTGAGCTTGTTGGGCAATACGCCAAGTAATACCATTACTGAACGTTTCCGTAATGCTGAAGCGGAGTTTAAAACCATTTAATAGCGCACACATGCAGTTATTAATAGCATTTACTGTTGCTTAACATCGCCTCCTGTACAACAGGAGGCTTTTTTTTGCTGAAAATTGCGCCAGATATCGATAAATAGGCTGAGAGGGCGGTGCGACCTAAAAAAACGTATCTTAATGAATTTATTTGTTATTTAACCTAGCAGAAACAACTTGCCACAGTTTGTTTAACAATATTCTTATTTAGCCTCTTGAATTTCTTTTTGCCAGAATGATAATCACTATCGTTCTTAGTTTTACTTTTCTTTACGAAAATTGACGTTACTCATAATTACATATTTATACCCATATCCAGCGCAGGGGTGCTTAGCATGTTTGTCCCATTTCTAATTATGTTTCGTGAAGGGCTGGAAGCCGCGCTGATTGTTAGCTTGATAGCCAGTTACCTTAAGCGTACTCAACGCGGTCAATGGATGGGGGCAGTGTGGATTGGAGTGGTAACGGCAGCCGCGCTATGCCTTGCTATCGGCATCTTTATTAATGAAACCACGGGTGAGTTTCCGCAAAAACAGCAAGAGCTGTTTGAAGGTATTATTGCGGTGGTCGCAGTTTGCATTTTAACCTATATGGTTTTCTGGATGCGCAAGGTATCCAAGTCAGTCAAAGTCCATCTGGAAGGGGCAATTGATAATGCACTCAACTCAGGCCGCAGTCAGGGCTGGGCATTGGTGGCGATGGTCTTTTTTGCCGTGGCCCGCGAAGGGCTTGAATCGGTATTCTTCTTACTGGCGGCTTTCCAGCAGGATGTCGGGATTGGCGCGCCAATTGGCGCAATACTTGGCCTGACCTGCGCCATTTTGGTGGGGATGGCTATCTACTGGGGCGGCGTTAAGTTGCATCTGGCTAAATTTTTCAAATGGACCAGCCTGTTTATCTTGTTTGTCGCCGCAGGCCTGGCCGCCGGAGCCATCAGAGCTTTCCATGAAGCCGGTCTGTGGAATCATTTTCAGGATATCGCGTTCGATTTGACGAATGTGCTCTCCACTCATTCACTGCTCGGCACCTTCCTTGAAGGGATGTTTGGCTATCAGGAAGCACCAACAATCAGCGAAGTTGCGGTCTACTTTATCTATCTGATTCCGGCACTGATCCTCTTTTTCCTTCCACCACGCACTACGGCGGCCACAATTGCCCCTGCTGCGCGGAAAACTAACCAATAATTCAGGAATTTTCACATGTCTAACCGGTTCTTCCGTCGCACTGCATTGCACGCCGCGTTACTGGCACTACCTGCTGTGGCTATCAACGTACAAGCAGCTGATATTCCACAAATTAAAATTACCGTTAACGATAAGCAGTGTGAGCCGATGGCGCTGTCTATTCCGGCCGGTAAAACTCAATTTATTGTTCATAATGCCAGTCAGAAAGGGTTGGAGTGGGAGATCCTCAAAGGCGTGATGGTGGTTGAGGAACGCGAAAATATTGCCCCGGGCTTTACCCAGAAGATGACGGCTAATCTGGAGCCGGGTGAATACGATATGACCTGTGGCTTACTCAGCAACCCGAAAGGTAAATTGACAGTCACGGCGACTGGTGATAACGCGGCGGTAAAACCGGACGCGATGGCATTGGTCGGGCCAATTGCTGAATATAAAGTCTATGTAACACAAGAAGTTGCCCAATTAGTCACGCAAACTAAAGCCTTTACTGATGCAATCAAGAAAGGCGATTTGGCTCTGGCGCGCAAGTTGTATGCGCCAACCCGCCAGCATTATGAGCGTATCGAGCCGATTGCTGAACTGTTCTCAGATTTGGATGGCAGTATCGATGCCCGTGAGGACGATTTTGAGCAGAAGGCCGCTGATCCGAAATTTACCGGTTTTCATCGGTTAGAAAAAATCCTGTTTGGTGACAACACCACTAAAGGCGCGGATAAATTCGCCGACCAACTGTACAAGGACACCCTGGAACTGCAACAACGCATCACCGGCCTGACATTTGCGCCAAATAAAGTGGTTGGTGGTGCTGCGGGCTTAATCGAAGAGGTTGCGGCCAGCAAAATCAGTGGTGAAGAAGACCGTTATAGTCGTACTGATCTGTGGGATTTCCAGGCCAACGTTGATGGAGCACAGAAAATTGTTAATCTGCTGCGGCCATTGCTGGAAAAAGCCGACCAGCCGCTGCTGCAAAAAATCGATGCTAACTTCAAAACCGTCGATAGCGTATTGGCGAAATATCGCACGAAAGAGGGTTATGAGTCTTACGAGAAGTTAACTGACGCCGATCGTAATGCTATGAAAGGGCCGATTACGGCACTGGCGGAAGACCTTGCTCAGCTTCGTGGCGTATTGGGTTTGGATTGAGGCATTAAGATGAGTAAGAAAACCGACCCGCAACACGGGTCGTATCAACATGATAGCGGGGCGGCGTTGCCCTCCCGTCGGCGTTTACTGCTGGGTATGGGCATGATGAGTGGTGCCTTGGCTCTTGGCGGGGCAAAGATAGCCCGAGCGGCAGATTGCCCTGCACCCGAGGCTGCACTTGTGCAAGATGAACGCTGGCAGAAGCAGCCCTTTTATGGTCAGCATCAGTCAGGGGTATTAACCCCACAGCAAGCGGCCATGATGCTGGTAGCATTTGATGTACTGGCCACCGATAAGGCGGCCTTGACCCGATTATTCAAACTGCTGACGGAGCGGCTGGCCTTCCTGACCCGCGGCGGGCATGCACCTTCGGTTAATGCCAAATTGCCACCGCTGGATTCTGGAATTATGGGGCCGGAAATTTACCCGGATAACCTGACCATTACGGTTTCTGTGGGGGATTCCTTGTTTGATGAGCGGTTTGGTTTGCAGGGGCAGAAACCACTGCGGCTACAAAGAATGACGCGCTTCCCCAATGATTCACTGGATGCGGGTTTGTGTCATGGTGATATCTTGCTGCAAATTTGTGCTAATACCAATGAAACGGTGATTCACGCTCTGCGCGATATTATCAAGCACACGCCAGATTTACTCAGTGTGCGGTGGAAGCGTGAAGGTTTTATTTCTGCTCATGCGGCCCGTAGCAAAGGTAAAGAAACGCCGATCAATTTGTTGGGTTTTAAAGATGGGACTGCGAATCCCAAAACCAGCGATAAGCCGCTGATTAATCAAGTGGTATGGGTTCAGGGCAATATCGGCGAGCCCGCATGGGCAGTCGGGGGTAGCTATCAGGCGGCGCGGATTATTCGCTTTAAAGTGGAATTTTGGGATCGCACACCGTTACAAGAACAGCAGACTATCTTTGGCCGTGATAAACATAGCGGTGCCCCCTTGGGGAGCCTACATGAACATGATGAGCCGGATTACACCAAAGATCCCGATGGCAACGTGATTAAGTTAGATGCACATATCCGGCTGGCAAATCCACGTACCGCAGAAACTCAGAGTAACCTGATGTTACGCCGTGGCTACAGTTACTCGCTGGGAGTGTCAAATTCAGGGCAACTGGACATGGGCATGCTGTTTGTCTGCTACCAATCTGATTTGGAAAAGGCGTTCCTGACGGTACAAAAACGGTTGAACGGTGAGGCGTTAGAAGAGTATGTCAAACCGATCGGTGGGGGATATTTCTTCGTGTTACCTGGGGTGGTTGATGCTAACCACTATCTGGCACAAGGGTTGCTTGAAGCCTAACTCCGTTTAATGAGTAAGAAAAAGCACCGCTTTCATGCGGTGCTTTTTTATTGCCAGACAGCAGGGTTGATGCTCAAAGCAGATTTGAACGCTACTTGCCAAGCCCTGATATGGGCTGAATATTGAGCGAAACTAACCCCGCTGCGGTATTAGGTCTGAAGGGCGTTAGCTTACCAGTTTGGCGGTAATTTTTGCCACATGCTCGCCCTGGAAACGGGCGATAGCAAGCTCTTCAGCAGTTGGCTGACGGGAGCCATCACCACCGGCAATGGTTGTTGCACCATATGGGGTACCGCCACGGGTCTGTGAAACATCAAATAACTCTTTGGCCCCATAGCCGATTGGCACGATGATAAAACCGTGGTGGGCTAATGTGGTCCATGTGGAGGTGATGGTGTGCTCTTGTCCGCCGCCAGTACCGGTTGAGGAGAATACACTGGCAACTTTGCCGTACAGTGCACCAGAAGCCCATAGCCCGCCGGTTTGATCGAGGAAGGTACGCATTTGCCCTGCCATATTACCGAAACGGGTTGGGGTACCAAAAATGATGCCATCGTAATCGGCCAGTTCTTGCGGCGTTGCGACCGGGGCTTGCTGGTTGTTTTTGCCACCGGCATTGGCGAAGGCGTCTGGTGGCATGGTTTCAGGGACCCGTTTGATGGTCACTTCAACACCGCTGACTTTTTGGGCACCTTCGGCAATCGCACCGGCAAGTGTTTCAATATGCCCATACATGGAATAGTAAAGCACTAAAATTTTCGCCATCTCGCTATGCTCCAATCAAATTTATTGAATAATGCTGATGATGTAATCATAGTCGCTGCTAATGACACCTATTAACCATACGCCAATACAATCAGGCTGCAACTTATTAGTCGTGCGCAAAATGAATGGGATATGAGCTAACCTTCTCTTTCTGCTGGTTTTATTAGCGCAATATTGTTACAGATTACGTAACTTCTTTTGCAGGCGTTTTTGCTGCCAGCGCTCGACCCAATTACCCAGCAATAACAGATTTATTGCGCGCAGACACAGCGGGATACTTAGCCCTAGCACTACCCACCAGGCCCACATATAGCCAGGTGAAGTAAACCAATTGATAGCAAACAGCACTGCACACAGAATAACCGCCCGCAGTAACTGACGCAGTAAAGACATTTCATCCTCAACCGCTTTGCGGGCATCAATGACGCGTTGGTCAACAGCTTGCGACGGGGTGCTCTGTTCCTGAGAGACATTTGGGCAATACAGCTCACTGACTTTCAGATCCATGACGGCCGCAATAGCACTCAGTGTTTCCAAGCTGGCTTGTTCACCATTCTCTATGCGTTGAATCGTGCGTACACTCAGACTGCAAAGTTCAGCCAACTGTTCTTGTGACCAGGCCCGGGCCAACCGCAATTCACGAATACGATACATGTTCATACTGATTTTCCTATGAGGTTTGAAGCGATATCAACAAACCTATGCTTAAGCCCTCGTCACTGCCACGACAGCAGCATGACATGTTCCCGACAGCTTTCTGACACGCTTATCACGACTTATTTAACCGCTGTTGCGAGCATTTTACCGCGACGACCCTGCACATGGCGTGACGTCTTGGTTATAAAACGCCTTAACGCTCTTGATTGAGCTTTTTGGCACACTAACAGAGCGTTATGGCACAATGTAAACAAGCCTGTTTGCGTAAGCTACTAACTTACCTCACAGGAGAACCATCATGAAAAAGATAGCACTGTCTCTGGCGATTATCGCAGTGTCATTATCTGCTCAGGCACAAACCTTCAGCGTCAAAAGTAGCGATATGCCTGAAGGTAGACCCTTACAAACCCAGCAGGTTTTTAACGGATTTGGCTGTGATGGCGGGAATCAATCGCCACAGCTTTCATGGCAGGGTGCGCCCGCAGGAACCAAAAGCTTCGCCATTACCGCTTATGATCCTGATGCCCCGACGGGGAGTGGCTGGTGGCATTGGACGGTGGTGAATATCCCCGCCGATGTTCATTCATTGGCAACAAATGCTGGGCAGAGCAAAAATGGCACTTTACCTGTTGGTGCCGTTCAGGGGCGCAATGACTTCGGCTATGCGGGATTCGGAGGGGCTTGCCCACCAGCAGGAGATAAACCTCATCGCTATCAGTTCACTGTGTGGGCATTGAAAACAGATAAATTACCCCTCAATAGTGATGCCAGTGGTGCATTGGTGGGTTTTATGCTCAACAGTAATGTGATTGCGAAAACGCAACTGGTTGCCACTTATGGCCGCTAATTATTAATCCAAGAGCAGGAAGTATGCAGCAGATAAATCATAGCCAGATGACTATCTCCAGCGCTGAAGTTGTTGCCCGCCGAGCACATACGTTGCATCGGGTCACGGTGTTTTCACCGGCACTGTGCCATGTCCGTCAGGGCAGTAAATTGGTGCAATGGGGGGCACAGGCTGCCAGTGCGGGGCAATCGTCGCTTATTTTGTTTCCTGCCGGTATCGAAGTCAGTATCGCGAATACCCCGGATCGGGGGCATTATTGTTCTGATATGGTCTATCTGCCGCAAAGTTTATTACGCCAGTTTCGCCACTGGTACGGTGCCTCGGCGGTGACGCCAGTGGCAACTGCATCGCTATGTGTTCCTCTGGATAGCCATACCCGCCTTGCATGGGATAGCTTATTGCTCAACGTGAAGTGTCATGCGCCAGATGCGCTCTTACAGCATGCGGCGATGGGGGTTTTATTGGCGCTGCACTTGGCTGGACAGGCAGGGACGTTATTAATCGACCGACGAGATAAATGGGCGGAACAGGTACAACAAATTTTACTGCTCGATCCGGCGCGCAACTGGAGCGTGAGTGACGTCGCCCACTCTTTGCATATTGGGGATTCAACTTTGCGGCGCAAACTGATGCAAGAAGATCGTAGTTTTCGCGTGATTCTGGAAGAGGTTCGTATGGGGTGTGCATTAAATGCATTACAAACCACATCACTTTCGATTGGCGAGATCGCTGCACAGCACGGTTATATTTCACCGTCCCGCTTTACGTCACGTTTTCAGCGGCATTTTGGCTTAACGCCACGCCGATTACGCGAAGCAATCACGGCAGCCTAAGTATATCTATATAAAAACCTTACTCCCGTGCAGGGAGTAAGGTGATGATAATAAAACAACCGCTATAGGTGATGATGATGCCTTACTGATTACGGTTATCGTACAAGTAGCTTCTGCGCTTCTTCAAGATGAGATAGCCAATGGTCAGAATGACAAACCACAGCGGCGTCACTATCAGCGCTTGGCGGGTATCACTTTCCAAGGTTAACAGCACCAGGACAAAGGCAAAGAACGCCATACATACCCACGACATGAAAATACCAGCGGGCATTTTATAGATGGATTTCTTATGTAATGCCGGGCGTCTTTTGCGATACACCAGGTAAGAGCAAAGGATGATGGTCCAGACGAACATAAACAGAATCGCTGAAACTGTGGTGACCAGTGTAAACACCGTCATTACGTTCGGGATTAGGTAAATGAGAACCACACCACCTAGCAAACAGATACAAGAAAATGTCAGGCCGGATGCGGGGACGGAACGGCGCGACAGCTTACCAAATTGCTTTGGTGCATCACCTTCTTTTGCCAAACCGAACAACATACGGCTGGTGGAAAACACGCCACTGTTAGCTGACGAAGCCGCCGAGGTTAGGACCACAAAGTTGATCACACTCGCAGCGGCGGGTAACCCGACCAGAACGAATAACTCAACAAACGGGCTTTTATCGGCAACTACTGAACTCCATGGTGTCACTGACATAATCATAATCAATGAGAAAACATAGAACATGATGATGCGGATAGGGATGGAGTTAATAGCACGCGGTAATACCACTTCAGGATCTTTGGTTTCAGCGGCGGTGGTCCCAACTAACTCAATACCGACAAAAGCAAAAACGGCTATCTGGAAGCCCGCAAAGAATCCACTGATTCCTTTCGGGAACATCCCGCCATCATTCCATAAATGGGTAAATGACGCGGTGGTACCCGAAGGGGACTGATAGCTCATTAACACCATGGTTAAGCCGGCAAAGATCAGTGCCACAATTGCCACAATTTTAATCATGGCAAACCAGAACTCCATTTCACCGAACATTTTCACCGTGGCCAAATTCAGTGATAGCAACAGTAAAACCACTAGCAGTGAGGCAACCCACTGGGAGAAACCGGGGAACCAAAATTGGGCGTAAGCCGTGATGGCAACCACATCAGCGATACCGGTGATGACCCAACAAAACCAGTAGGTCCAGCCGGTGAAAAAACCAGCCCAAGGACCGAGTAAGTCGGCAGCGAAATCACTAAATGATTTATATTTCAGATTCGATAGCAGCAGCTCACCCATGGCCCGCATCACGAAAAACAGCATAAAACCGATTATCATATAAACGAAAATAATCGACGGCCCGGCAAGGCTGATGGTTTTACCCGATCCCATAAACAATCCGGTACCTATAGCCCCGCCAATAGCAATTAGCTGGATATGGCGGTTGGAGAGGCTTCGTTGAAGGTGCTCTTCAGGTTCCGGCAACTGTTCTGCCACTATCTTGGATTGGTCTACCATCTTTCCCATTCCCTCTTCCTGTATTTGTGAAGTTGTTGAGCTCTATGTTGGCTCTTTGGTCTTAACCTGTCTGTCTGTCTGTCTGTCTGTCTGTCTGTTAGTTTTTTGCTATGTTTTAAGTACAATTTGCGAATTATTTAATATCTTCGCAACAATAATTGCACAATACGCCTCGTTTTCCAGTGTTTATATTTCACACACTGAATTTTGTTAAGTTCATCACAGCATCTGGAATTACAACATGAAGTCACATAACTAACAATAATCGTAAAGAACAGATGAATAATTAATCTCCAGAGAGGGATATAAACAGTATAAACAGAAAAATCCGATGAAATGTTTGACAGCCAAGGCTAACAGGAGAATAATTATCGCCGTTGGGTCGTTAGCTCAGTTGGTAGAGCAGTTGACTCTTAATCAATTGGTCGCAGGTTCGAACCCTGCACGACCCACCAACAAAATCAATAAGTTACACTAAATTTCATATGTTTTATTTATATTTTCGTGCCATATTTGTATCGGTAATATTTAATATTCCATCTGTTTATTTTATATGCTGGATTAAATTGATAGGTTAACCACGAACAAGCCTTATTAGTATCTCAATATCTTCTCTCAGCCTATTTCTTATGATATATAAATAGTAAATCTCGATTTAAATAATTGACTTTTTTATGTATATCTTAACCAGGAATATGGGTAAAACACGTTAAAACCCGAATGTTAATTGAGTAAATAAAGTTGAATAAACATCAATTATGATTATAGGCTTGCGCTGAATAGTTTTATTTTCTCCGTAGTTGTGATAATCGTAATGCTTTATTCACTAACATTGCACAATAAAAATCTCAATTTTCCATAATATCCAGGGGCCGTGATATGAGAGGTCTGTAAACAGTAAATACCTATGGTGGTCGAAAGCGGAAATCGCTCAAACGTTTGATACTACCTTTCCTGAGAATATTCTTTCGACTTTAGGCTAAACGTCGAGGCGTAATGGCTGTATGACTGCCATGTAGGGTGAGGATCAATGAGTCAAACAATTATTTTTTTGCGTATTAATACGACAATTTATTGTACTTTTTACCCGAGATAAAACAAAAGAGCCGCGCATTAGCGAGACTCTTTTAGCGGTTACTGAAAAATAAAATTGATGGTTCCAGCAACCAGTAGCAGAAATACAGTATATTGTAAGTAGTACGCAGACATTGCTCTCATCTCTTCCTCCTTGCTGTTATGGTCTTTAATTAAGCAATATTTGCGCCATATCTAACTAATTGAAAAATAGTTTATTTTTATTATGGATAACTAAGTTAGTGCCCCTATTTAGTGAGTCGGCACCATTTAGGAGCATATCGGATATATCTCTCCTGGCAGATTTATTGTTTAGGCATTTAGTTTTGATTTGATTAATTATTAACACGACGACTTACTGGTGCTTTGAGAAGTGTAATAACACATGACATTAACTCTTAGAAAAAGGGGTTTTTTTAGTGCGTAGCTCTAATTTATGCATGTACATGGATGAATCGGCGGCGGCGAGTAGTTCATTAATCGGTGTATCTTTCTCTAAATTGCAATTAGCGTACCCCACGCTAAAATCAATATTATAACCACGCAATTCTTGGCTATTGCGTAATTCTAACGCATTCTTAAAGCGGCTTAATATTGCTGGCATATCACTACAACCTGATGCCGTGAGTAATGTGACAAATTCGTCGCCACCCAATCGGGCGACAACATCTGTGTCACGGAAGAAAAACTGTAACTCCTCAGCGAAAGTCACTAATGCCTTATCACCTTCAGCATGACCATAACTGTCATTTATTTCTTTAAAATCATTTAGATCAAAGAAAATCAAAGTGGCAGGAATATTATTATGTGAGCAAAATGTTAATGCATGCTGAGCCAGAATTTCAAAGCCTCGACGGTTGGTTAACTGTGTTAGTTCGTCAATAGTTGCTAATTGAACGGCAGCAATTTCTTGCTCAGCCATTTTCGCTAAGTCACATAAAAGTTGTTGGTCGTATTCATCTAAAGAGCGCGGTTTAAGATCGATAATACAGAGTGTGCCAAGTTTACTGCCATTGGGAACAACCAGCGGACAACCCGCATAAAAACGAATGCCAGGATCGTCGGTAACGAGTGGGTTGTCACTAAAACGAAGGTCGTTAAGGGCATTGGGTACCAAAAGGATATCGTCACCTAAAATCGCATGACCACAAAAAGATATATCCCTGGGGGTTTCGCTGGTTTCCAGTCCGGGATGTGATTTAAACCATTGCCGGTTTACGTCGACGATAGATATAAGCGCTATTGGCACATTAAATAAACGTTTAGCTAAGCGGGTGATACGATCAAAGCGTTCTTCGGGAGAGGTATCGAGAATATTATAAGAGCGTAATGTAGCAATTCTCTTAGCCTCATCTTGAGGTATCGGGGGAGCTTGCATATTCATCGTCTCCTGTTACTTGTCTTATCCACTTAGCGCGAAGTGTCGCTAACAAAGATTAGCAGTAGTGACCAAAGACTACTGGGTGTGGCTACAAAACAACATCAAAAATAAATTTAACGCATTGAAAAATAGTTATTTTCTCATCAGTGAGATGACATTTTACAGACGTAAAACTCAATCCAAGAAGCTATTTATCCGTATCACAAATTACCAACTGTGGATCGGGTAGCTTTTATTACCATCAGGCTCAATTCCCAGGCCAAATGATCGCTTGTGCTGCAATTATCGTCTTTTTCTCTGGGTCATAAGCGATTGATGGTGAGCAGTATAATACATAGCCAAGCTTCAATTGATCAGACACTCGGTGACAAAATGATGAATCATCTGGTCCGGTAATCAGCCGGTATATTGGTAATCCATCTGGCGGCACAGTGTTCATATACATCCCCCATTTTGTTGATTAGTCGTGTGTATGCTTTTGTACATTCTCTCTGGCTGCGGCTTTGGCTTCTTCAGCCAACTGTTCAATTTGCTCTTCGGTAAGTTGTTCTGAAGCTTCATGAATTTTAGCCAAACCTTCATTAACTGTTGTTTCTTCGTGATTTTTATTAGACATAATGGATCCCATACAGCGTTGCATTTAATTTATACTATAGGTCATTTAACCCTATTAAGGGGTTTTATAATGAGTTAGTGGTTTTTAGGCTCGCCGAGTCAATATCAAACAGGCGCTGGGGGAGTAAACCTCCCCAAGAGTCACGAGTTGATGCAGGAATTTTTAATAAAAACCATCCCGATTTCTATTCAGGTTTCTTCGCAGAAAGTAAAAATAGCATAGGGCGTTCTTTCTCTTCATCCAATTCAGGATAATCTATAATTTGCTGTGTTGTTGGTCCCCATTCTTCGACATGCGTAATTATAAAACCTTGTTTTATCAAAAAATTAATATAAGTCCCTAATGTCCGATGCTGCTTGATAACGCCTTCTGCCAACCAGTTTGTTATACGTTCCCCTTCCGCCTGATAACTGTTCACCGGCCAGGATTTTTGCCCATTATCGGCAATTAACCAACCAGGTTGCTTTGCTGCGGTAAAGATAGGGTGTTCGGCGGAAAAAACAAAACTGCCCCCAGGAGTTAGTGCTTGATACATCGTGGCAAACAGTGCTGGCAGTGCTTTTATATAATGCAATGTGAGTGAGCTATAGGCTAATTGGAACAGTTGTGGTGGTAGATGCAAATGTTCCAGGTCTTCCTGACGGTAAATAATGTTTTCGTCAGTGGTCATCTCTTTAGCGTGGTTTAACATTCGCGTTGAAACATCCAGCCCTAAAACTTCGCTGGCACCTTGCGAGCGTGCGTAGCGACAAAACCAGCCATAGCCACAACCCAGATCTACAACTTTACTTCCTGACAGCGACGGCAGCATCTGGCGAATGGCTTCCCATTCTGGCGCGCCAGCCAATCCATCAACTGAACGGGGAAGTTGTGCATACCCTGAAAAAAATGCCTGATTATCATAAATATTCTGAGTCATTTCTCTTCTCCTTTAAATTAACTTTTTACTCCTGAATAAAAAACATCGACAGTTTAGCACTAATGAAAAGATATTGAATATATCAGAGCAGCCGCCAAATGTTATTCCTTTGTTATAAATACAAATGACTGAGATTAGCTAAAGCGATATTGAGATGTAATAACGGATAGTTAAAACTATTTAATATGGAGTGCGGAGTAAATTAATATTATGCGGATTCTGTTATTTATTGAGAAATAGCCTAAACTTTATACAGTACGTGTTGACGGACTTCGTTAACCGTTCGGGAAGGGTCACCTTCTGTTTGGTGTTGCCAAAGACTGATAAAGCGTGAATATACTGCGAGAGCAGGTAGCCACTATGCCAGATTAAGGCACTTTATCCCTGATTAGATGCTTCTCTTGAAGGAGATAGCGATGACTCCCGTACAAATACTGATTATTCTGGTGCTAACACTTTTTGCATTGTACCGCCAGTCGGTCAGCCACGAGGTGTCTTTAGGCCCCGCCCGTTTTAAATGGGCCTGGGTTTACGGGATGGTCGGCCTGGTAGTCGGTGGAACATATATGCCCGCTACGATGACTTCCTGGGTAGTTTTAGGTAGCGGAGTTTTATTTAGTATTGTTGTCGGTGTTTTGCAAGGTCGCCTTATAGAGATTTGGCGTGAACCTGATGGACGTATTTTTTGCAAGGGAACACCACTGACGATAACTTTATTTCTGCTATTGGTTGGTTCTAAATGGATTATAGGGACACTGCAATATCTTTATAATCAACCAACGGAACAAGGCGGGTTTGGTGAAATCCTGATCATGATTGCAGTCATGGCAGCATTTCAGGTCGAGATTGTCAGACGACGTATTCGGGTTTTATACCCGGATAACCCCGTTGATTCATTACCTGAAGGGCAGTAACAACGTTTATTTCAGCTAACAGCCGAGGACTGGCTGCTAGCTGAATATAAAGGACTCATAGACATCTTCGAAAAACGTGATCAGTCGACAATAAAAAGTCTGGCCCCTGAGATTGTAGATGAACGATGTGCTTCGGCGCCATCGGCAACCTGATAACTCATACCTGCCTTCAATATAAAGCTTCGCCCATCGTCCAATTCAGTGCTTAGTTCGCCTTCAAGGCACAGCAATATATGCCCTTTAGAACACCAATGGTCAGCTTTGTATCCAGCACTGTACTCAACCATACGGACTCTAACACGACCAAAAAGTTGTGTTCGCCAGTAGGCAACCCCTTGCTCCCCCTTATGCTCAGTTGTTTCTATTTCTGACCAATCGGTGATACCGAAGGGGATATCCACTATTTTCATTTAAATTACCTCTTTTTAATTCTGGCCGACCTTACATTAACTCACTATTAAAACGAATACACAGTCTATTACCTTATTGCCAATCCAACTTTTTATAAAGTGGGCCATACTGTGAGATATACGGTTAAATGGAGTTATCAAGCCTATGAATAATCCCACAATCTTCCAGTTTTTCCATTGGTACTATCCTGATGGCGGTAAATTATGGCAGGAGGTCTCAGATCAAGCCGCACATATTAGCCAACTTGGAATTAATATCGTTTGGCTTCCCCCCGCATATAAAGGTGCCTCAGGAGGATATTCTGTAGGATATGACACCTATGATTTGTTTGATCTGGGGGAGTTTGATCAGAAGGGGACTCAGTCGACTAAATATGGCGACAAAGAAGGATTACAGAATGCGATTAACCGATTGAAGGAGAATGGCATAAAAGTTCTTTTTGACGTCGTATTCAATCACAAGATGGGGGCGGATGAAAAAGAACAGGTCAGTGTCCGTAAAGTTAATCCTGATAACCGGACTGAAATGGACGATGATATTATCGATGCCCTTGCCTATACCCGTTTTACGTTTTCTGGCCGCAATGAAACTTATTCATCCTTTGTTTGGGATAAACAGTGTTTTACCGGTGTTGATTATATTGAAGAACCCTCAGATGAGGGGGTTTTTAAGATAGTAAACGATTATAGCGATGAGGGATGGAATACAGAGGTTGATGATGAGTTAGGTAATTTTGATTATCTGATGGGGGCGGATATTGATTTCCGTAATCCTGCCGTTATAGATGAGTTAAAATATTGGGGGAAATGGTTACTGGAGTCACTACCAATTGATGGTTTTAGATTGGATGCAGTAAAACATATCCCGGCATGGTTTTTTAAAGCATGGATAGAATATATACAAAATGAAACAGAACATGATTTACTGATTATTGCGGAGTATTGGTCCCCTGATATCGAAAAATTACAACAATATCTGGCACGGGTAGAAGGCAATGTAATGTTGTTCGACGTTGCTTTACATCACAAGTTTCACGAAGCGTCGAAACAGGGCGAAGATTTTGATTTAACGCAAATATTCAATGGCTCATTAATTGAAGTTGACCCGTCACATACCATTACGTTGGTGGCCAATCACGATACTCAGCCACTTCAGGCCCTGGAAGCACCTGTAGAACCTTGGTTTAAACCTTTGGCTTACGCGTTGATCTTAATACGAGAACAAGGTATTCCCTGTGTTTTTTACCCCGATCTTTTTGGTGCCAATTATGAAGATAACGGTGAAGATGGGGGGACTTATCAGATAGCGATGCCGGTTGTTGCTGAATTAGAGAGGCTAATTCAAGCCAGACAACGCTTCGCTCATGGCGCACAAACCGATTATTTTGATGATAAAAACTGTATTGCTTTTGTTCGTGCTGGTACGGCGGAGGCACCCGGTTGTGTGGTGATTCTTTCGAATGGCGCAGAAAGTGAAAAAACAATCGTCCTTGGTGAAGGTTTTGAAAATAAAGAGTTTGCTGATTACTTAGGTAATCGTCAGGATATTATTACTACAGATGAAGATGGTGGGGCGACATTTCCTGTTAATGGCGGGAGCATTAGCCTTTGGGTACAGAAAGAACTTCTGTAATCCGTATAATGAATATGTTCTTCAGAGAAGATGCCATATCATCTTGAGCTAGGCACTAAGTTGCTATGATTCACACAACTTAGCGCTTAGTCATTATTTCCTTAGCTTAATGATGGCTGATTAATTTGAAAGAAACGGATAATCTGGCGCAACTCCGCGCCTTGCTCCGTTAATGATTGTGCGGCGGCGGCGGCTTGTTCAACCAATGCGGCATTTTGTTGCGTAACTTGATCCATCTGTTCTACAGCGATACCGATCTCTTGAATACCAATGTGTTGCTCGTGTGATGCCGTCGATATCTCGCCAACGATATGAGCAACTTTCCCCACCGAGTCGACTATCTCGCCCATCGCTTGACTGGCATGGTCAGCGCGTTCTGAACCCGCATTAATTTTCTCAACCGTACCAACAATTAATTGCTTTATCTCTTTGGCTGCATTTGCACTTTTCTGTGCCAAAGTGCGTACTTCGCTTGCGACAACGGCAAATCCCTTACCTTCGGTGCCCGCTCGGGCGGCCTCAACTGCAGCATTTAACGCTAATATATTGGTTTGGAAGGCAATGCCTTCAATAACAGCAATAATATCGACGATCTTCCTTGAGCTTTTGGTGATTTCTTGCATACGAAGTAGCATTTCATCAACAATAATTCCGCCTTCTGTGGCGGTTGCTGCTGTATTAACCGCTAACTCACTTGCTTGCCGTGCATTCTCCGCATTCTGACGTACGGTTTGGGTGAGTTCCTGCATATTTGCTGAGGTTTGAATCAGAGAGGATGCTTGTTCCTCGGTACGTTGTGATAAGTCAGCATTACCCTGAGCAATCTGATTCGACGCCACAGAAATTGATTCGCTCCCATGCATGATCTCATTAATCGTTTTCTTCAACTGCCGGTTCATGATATTCAGGGAAGCCAGTAAGCTATTATTATCACCTGGGCGAAGTTTTATTTCAGTGGATAAGTTTCCGGCGGCGATATGGCCCATAATAGCCACAGCATAGGCCGGTTCCCCTCCCAATAAACGAGAAAAGTTGCGGGCAATCATGACAGCAAGCAGTGCAGAAATGAAAACAGCAAAGAGCAATAAAGCGATAAGTACGTTTTTGGCAGTATTAAAGCTTTGTTGACCATCTGTTGCAGCTTGTTCCCCACCTTGAACTTCCAGTACGACTAATTCAGCGAGGTCTTTCATCAACTGTGTGCGATATTTTCTTGATGTATCACCACTAACTTTAGTGGCTTCAGCTAATTGATTATTATTAACCGCATCAATAACGAGACTGTTTGCCTGAGAAAAGTGGTCAAAATCTGACATTATTCTCTTGAATAGTTCGGAGTGATTGTAACCTTCGGGTAATTTCAGAAATCTATCTTGCGCGGCACGAAAGTTGTCTACGGCTTGTAATATCTCCAGGCGGTGTCCTTCGCGCTCTTTTTCTGTCGATGAGGCGATATACTGAACCTGCTGCAGGCGCAATTCGGCTAAAACGCCTCGCATCTCTAATGCATAGCGAACACCCGGTAACCAACTGTCGCGATAGGCTTCCAGCCTGGCGTTATTACTGCTTAACTGTGATAGTGCCACAGCACCTAGCAATAACATCATGACAATAACAACCGAAAAGCCTGAGAGTAACTTTGTCAAAATGGATAGGTCGGAGAACTTTTTCATGAACATTACGTATATTAAATAGAGGTGCAATGTATAACGGCAAATAAAATGAATTCTTGATGTAATAAAACTACTTAATTTGATTTTTTAAGCATTTTATTTGAATGTACAAAACACAGGATAATGTTGCTTTTTGAGCTGAATTTATCATGTTTTAGATAAAGTCATAGATGATTTGTCTTATAATTTAGTTATCGCTTTATCTTATGCTATTTAATTGTGGATGTTCAATACGGTTCTTTTTTTAAATTAACTATTTATTAACTTCATTTCTGCTGTTTATGATGTTTTTAGACTGACATTTTATGTTTTCTGCATTCCTTTTTTTCTTGTAAGTGGGTCTTAATGGTTTTTAAGGAGTGTGCTAAGCTCGGACTATCAAAACTTTAGGTGGTTAATCATGGTCTTTGTCATTCTTTGGTTTGCTATTGCAGGATTAAGTGAGTACTTAGTCTGGGGATCTCCACTCTTGGCGGTGTCTCTGGCCTTGCTTTTTGTGGTGCTCGGCGGGTACTGGGTTTACAGAGTCAGAAAAATTCAAGTAAGTGATATACCTTCTGATGAAGTCAGATCAAAATCTATCAGTAATTTGAATCTCACCTTCTCTGTGGCGCTGTTGGCTATTCATGCGCTTGTTTTATTACTATTGCGCTGATAATGGTATGGTTTTCGTTAACTATGCCATTGGTTCCAGGCAGCTATAAGTATCCAGGCGGCGATGGCCCAACATAACACAGCCGCGGTCAATGCGAGTGGTAGGCGTAAATAGTCAATTAAAAAATAAAGCGATATCAAATAGATAAAGTAGGGAATGATAGCCCATAAACCGAATATAATTGTTATGCGCAGTGCTTCGATATTGCGCTCATGGCCAACAATATAGTGTGCGATGAGGGCGAAAGTAGGGAATAACGGGATTAAACCAGCAATATAGTAATTGCGCGTCTTCGATAATAGCCCAATCAATACCACAACTATGGCGCCGATCAGTGCTTTAAGTAACAGTCCCATCGCAATCCCGAAAAATTTAAAAAAAGCTGCCAATAGAATATATTTCAATGAAAAACAAAGAAATTCCTATATATGGCAGCGGAGCAAAATAAGACTCTATATCTTGATAAGCTATTGACGATAGCCGTTCTTGATTTGTGCCAGGGTATTGGTGAAAACTTCAGCTTGAGCAGTGTCTTCGATACCGGCAATGGAACGTTCGATATTTAAGATTACTTTCCCAGCATCGGCTTGGCCGATCGCTTTTAGCAATAGAGTCAATGTTGCTTTCAAACATGCAACTTCATTTGCTAAAGTTTCTGGGTCAGCAGAAGTGGTAAAGTCTGGATTACTCATTTTTTTTCCTGAAGTGATAGCTTACCTGTGAACAAAGTGATGTGGGCTAACCCAGTATCGCAGTGAACATTCGCGGCATTATTAAACAGTTATAGCATTATATCATAAACTGATGGTCAGCTTTGATAACATGTGCTTAATCTTTAGTTTGTGGCGCAAAATGTGGTCGAAGGCGAGCAGGGGATAGGTATGTCTGGAAGATGCTTCCTCTGACTATGTAAGTATTATCTTAATTAAGTGAGTTTTGTTCATAAAAATCATACCATTTCTGAATGAGTAATTTTGTGTCAAAAATCACTCATTTTGAGCGTGAATAAGAGATAAACAATAAATAAACAAAACTAAGAATAATTCCTATGCCGCAAAATTAGAACGGAAATAGCCGATCCTGTGTGGTATCAATATGTTGTGCTTTTTCATGTAAAAATAAGTTTCGGGATGTCAGCAATTACTGTTTGCATGAATAGCAGTGTAATGCCAAGAAAACTCTTAAAAAAACTTTTCTTTTTTATCATGTCGTTAATTGATATGTCAGCGATTTTATGTACATAGTCGAAATGATGATAAAAATAATATCTGTCAAACAATATAGATATGAATTTGCAATTATTCTGTATTCATTCTTTGGTCGAAAACAAGTAATATCATTGTCGTAAACAAAGCGTGATTAGGTTACTCCCTTATTTTTGGAGAATTTTCTTTGATTAGCGTTCTTCTTGTTGATGACCACGAACTGGTGCGCGCAGGGATTCGACGCATTCTTGAAGATATCAAGGGTATCAAAGTAGCGGGCGAGATGCAGTGTGGTGAAGATGCGGTAAAATGGTGCCGTAGCCATGTTGTTGATATCGTTTTGATGGATATGAATATGCCCGGTATCGGCGGGTTGGAAGCAACTCGTAAGATTTTGCGTTTTTCTCCAGATACTAAAGTTATCATGCTAACCATCCATACTGAAAATCCGCTGCCCGCAAAAGTCATGCAGGCTGGTGCCGGTGGGTATTTAAGTAAGGGGGCAGCACCTCAGGATGTTGTTACGGCTATCCGTGCGGTTCATTCGGGGCAACGCTACATTGCTTCTGATATTGCGCAGCAGATGGCTTTGGGTCAGTTAGAGCCTCCAGCCGAAACGCCTTTTAGTTGTTTGTCAGAGCGTGAGTTACAAATTATGCTCATGATAACGAAAGGCCAAAAGGTGAACGACATTTCGGAACAACTTCATCTGAGTCCGAAAACGGTGAACAGCTATCGCTACCGGATGTTTAGCAAGCTTAATATAAGTGGTGACGTTGAATTGACCCATCTGGCTATTCGCCACGGTCTGTTTAACGCGGAGACGTTGTCTAATAGTGACTGATTGTTTCGATTCTAAAGAGTTTTTGAAAACTGTCACCAGCCAACCTGGTGTTTACCGTATGTATGATAAGACGGGGACAGTTATTTATGTCGGCAAAGCAAAAGACCTCAAGAAACGTCTGACGAGTTATTTCCGTGCTCAGGTTGCCAGTCGAAAAACAGAGACCTTGGTTAAGAATATTGCTCAAATTGATGTGACCGTGACACATACAGAAACGGAAGCACTGCTGCTTGAGCATAACTATATCAAGCTTTATCAGCCTCGTTACAACGTACTGTTGCGTGATGATAAGTCATATCCTCTTATTTTCTTGAGTGCGGATACTCACCCGCGCTTAGCTATTCATCGCGGTGCTAAGCATGAGAAGGGTGAGTATTTTGGCCCGTTCCCAAACTCTTATGCTGTCCGCGAAACCTTGGCATTATTGCAAAAACTTTTTCCAGTAAGGCAGTGTGAAAACAGTGTCTACCGCAATCGTTCACGGCCTTGTCTGCAATATCAGATTGGCCGTTGTTCAGGCCCCTGTGTTGCAGGTCTTGTGAGCGATGATGAGTACCAACGCCAGGTTGATTATGTGCGTTTGTTCCTCTCGGGCAAAGACCAACAGGTACTGACACAACTGATTTCCCGGATGGAGGAAGCCAGTCAATCGTTGCATTTCGAAGATGCGGCACGTATTCGAGATCAAATACAAGCAGTAAGGCGAGTTACTGAACAGCAGTTCGTTTCGGGCGACAGTGCAGATCTTGATGTTATCGGTGTGGCGTTTGATGCCGGATTAGCTTGTGTTCATGTGCTATTTATTCGACAAGGGAAAGTGCTGGGAAGCCGGAGTTACTTCCCGAAAGTTCCTGCTGGGACTGAACTCAGTGAAGTCGTTCAGACCTTTGTTGGGCAGTTTTATTTGCAAGGAAGCCAGGGGCGAACGCTCCCAGGTGAGATCTTGCTGGACTTTACCCTAGAGGAAAAGGATCTGCTGGCTTCCTCTCTTTCTGAGTTGGCCGGAAGAAAAATTCAGATCCAAAGCCGTCCTCGGGGGGATCGAGCGCGTTACCTTAAACTTGCGCGCACAAATGCCTCTACTGCGTTGATTACTCGTTTATCGCAGCAATCAACAATACATCAGCGAATGAAAGAGTTAGCCAAGATTCTTAATCTTGATGAGATCAATCGTATGGAATGTTTTGATATCAGCCATACGATGGGAGAGCAGACTGTCGCGTCTTGTGTCGTATTTGATGCAAATGGTCCTGTACGTTCGGAATATAGACGCTACAATATTAGTGGCATAACGCCCGGTGATGATTATGCGGCGATGTCTCAAGTGCTTAAACGTCGATATGGTAAGGCATTAGATGACAAAAAAATTCCTGATGTTATTTTCATTGACGGAGGGAAAGGCCAGCTGTCTCAGGCTTTTGACGTGTTTGCTTCTCTCACCGTTGAGTGGGATAAGCAAAAACCATTATTGGTCGGCGTTGCTAAGGGAAGTGATCGAAAAGCGGGGCTGGAAACATTGTTCCTGGAGGCGCAAGGGGAGGGGTTCTCGTTGCCACCAGATTCACCAGCATTGCATTTGATTCAACATATCCGAGATGACTCGCATAACCATGCTATCACCGGACATAGGCAGCGTCGTGCTAAAGTAAAAAATACCAGTGCATTAGAAACGATAGAGGGAGTTGGCCCTAAACGGCGGCAAATTTTGCTGAAGTATATGGGGGGACTGCAACCTTTACTGAATGCTAGCGTCGAGGAAATTGCAAAAGTGCCGAGTATTTCACAAGCATTGGCAGAAAAAATCTACAATGCATTGAAACACTGAGGCTAATGTTGCACCATACTCATAATATCCACCCCAGCCAGATAGTTATCGTAGCATTATGCAATTGAATATACCGACTTGGCTTACCCTGTTTCGTGTTGTACTCATCCCATTCTTCGTTCTGGCGTTTTATCTGCCATTCGTTTGGGCTCCGATGGTTTGTGCCATCATATTTGTGTTTGCAGCAGCAACCGATTGGTTTGATGGCTTTTTAGCGCGCCGCTGGAAACAAACTACCCGTTTTGGGGCTTTTCTTGACCCTGTGGCGGATAAAGTTATGGTTGCCATCGCATTAGTGTTGGTCGCTGAGCATTATCATGTCTGGTGGATCACTCTACCGGCGGCAACTATGATTGCCCGTGAAATCATCATTTCTTCCCTGCGTGAGTGGATGGCTGAAATCGGTAAGCGCAGCAGTGTTGCGGTGTCATGGATTGGTAAAGTGAAAACCACGGCTCAAATGGGTTCGCTGGTTGGCTTACTTTGGCGCCCAGACCATAATGTTGAGCTCGCCAGCTTTGTTCTTCTCTACATTGCTGCGGTACTGACATTCTGGTCAATGTTTCAATATTTAAACGCCGCCTGGAATGATTTGCTCGAACCTTGATCGAAGCGCCGCAAAAAGCAGCAAACGAACACATTAGTCAGATAATTTTATTGACTCATTGCGTCAGGTAAGTAGAATGCATCGCATCAGACGGCAGCAACGAAATGTCGAAAGATAGCAAAAGAATCAGTAAGTTCTGATGTTGCGGGAATAGCTCAGTTGGTAGAGCACGACCTTGCCAAGGTCGGGGTCGCGAGTTCGAGTCTCGTTTCCCGCTCCAAATTAGTAGGTTGGCTTAAGGCGAACCTCAGCTGTAAAGGCAAAGAAGAATAAGGCGCGTTGGCAGAGTGGCCATGCTACGGATTGCAAATCCGTCTACCTCGGTTCGACTCCGGGACGCGCCTCCAGTTTTCCAGAGCCCGGGTGGTGAAATCGGTAGACACAAGGGATTTAAAATCCCTCGGCTTATGGCTGTGCGGGTTCAAGTCCCGCCCCGGGCACCATGGAAAATATTCTAAGTAAAACAAAGTAGTATGAGTATGTCGTTAACCGCCGAGAGGCGGTTTTTTTGTGCCTAAAATCACCTTTCACCATTGTTTCGCCATATCACTTCGCCACATCTTGCCCGCCCACAACTGGAACAATATTAATTTTTCTATCATATCTTGCGGTCTGTGATGCGTTTTTGTGCCCAGAGATTGCCTGCTTGTCATATAGCGAACCAGTTAGATCTGAGATACCTTTTGCTTTCAGATCGTGGAAAGTGAAATTAAACTCCAGTTCTGGATATTTCACAGCAGCCGCTTTTTTTGCTTTCATCCAGTGTGCGTTAAAACTATCGCGGGTGAAGGGTGATCCCGATTGCTGGTGTAACAAATAGATACTCATAACACCGTGGTTTAGAGGAAGGGTACCCGCCTGCCGTATAGACTCATGCAGCCTAGGTGTCCAAGCTTTAATTTGGGCAACGCCAGTTTTGCTCTGTTGTATAAGTATACCATTCTCCAGCAACTGCCCTTTTTTCATATCTAAAATATCCGCTTGCCTGGTACAGCATAAATAAGCTAACTCCATAGCTACTTTTACGACTGATGGAGCAACATCATAAAGTGCAGCGTATTCTTCATCTGTTATATAGCGAGTTCTGGCTTTTTCTTTAAATTGCTTAACCCCTTGGCAAGGATTTAACTTCACTTTCCCACGCTCATATCCCCAGCGAAATACCCTCGACATGAAGGACTTTTCCCTGTTTGCCTGAACCCTGCTTTTTGCTCCGCGTTTATCCATATACTTCCGAATATGCTCTGGTTTTATATTATCTGGAGACATTTTTCCAAACACGGCTATTATCTTTGATGAGTATTTTCGATAATCTTTTTGTGTCTCTGTGGCCAGTTCACAGAAATCACCTGACAATAGAAATTCATTAATCAAACCAGTAAATGTCGAATCCTCTTTTTGGCTAATCATTAATTTTTCAAAGGCAACCCATACATCAGCCTGGCTGCATTCAAAGCTACATAGTCGAATTGTTCTCCCGTCTATTGCCCTGAATTCATATGCAGACTTGCCTTTACGAACCCGTGGTGGCATCCAGTTATCTGTTGGGTTCTTGCGTGGACGTGACATTAAATATTCAGGTGGTAGACCTTGCTGCTGAATGTCTGCTATACAGTTTTTATCATCCGGGTATACGTAGCCTTGCGGCTCGTACTGGCACGGCTGGAATGTGTAGCCGACGAGTAAAAACAGGCCGTACATCATGATTGGCTGGCCGCAGTAAGCTCATTGAAGCGCGCCAAGAAAACAACGCGAGCATGACTAGGCGACATAGGACAAATGGCAATATTGGCTGGTTGAATCCCTTCGAGCATCGGCCAGACTTCACCATCATCTATTTCCAGCTCTTGCCGCTCAGTGGCCAGCATGACTAAATCAAAGTGGTGAACCTCTGGTGACATATCTGCAGGTAAACCAAACTTGCTGCGGATAACTAGATCAATCCCGCGCTCAATACCTTTGTAATCTGGCAACAGGCGCTTTAAAGGGGAGGGGATACGCCTCGGCTGCATCGTGCAGTAAGGCTTCCAATGCGAATTCAGGGCTAACAAGTTGACTAACAAGCCATGAGTGCTCCGCCACTGAATAGAAATTAGGTAGATGGCCAGCGAACCGGCATTCATTAGAAAGTGCCTGGGCAATATCATTGATGCTGATACTGCTTTCTTTTGGGTTTGAATAATCAAAATGCAGTCGGTCTGGATATGTTTTTATGCATGACATTGAAATTTACTCCACTGTTGATAGCGCCCGCATGCGCCGGTATTTGTTTATGCTTTCTTCTTTTTGGCGGTTTTAATTGGCTTGGCCTTTTCACCGCTCATCTTTGCGTAATTGAGAGCCACTTTTAGGCAATCGTCGTAAATGCCACGACTGCGGGTAGTTGGCTGGGAAGCGCGGCGATACAGATCAACCGCTTCATTTGCCCCCCCTGAGCTACCGGCAAGGAGTAACCTTCATCCATAAGCTGCTGGGTAATGTTCTTGCTGATAAATTGAATCGGATTCATGAAGTAACCCTCAGCCTGAATTTAGCATCCTGCAAGAGTAGTCCACCAGCACCTAGAGCAGCCGAATTAATCCAGTTGTGGCCCCCTGAATCAGCATTAACTCAATGCGAAGTGCCGGAGTTCGTCGGTACCACTTGGGGCGATAGTGGGCTGTATGCACTGGCCCTCAAGCGTGAGCTACGGATCTGCAAAGGTCGGCTCGATGAAATCATTAGCTGGCGGCAGAACGCCACACGGAAGCAATGAAAAAGGATCGTACATTAAAGTTATATAAATGGAGTTAATAGCTTGTAAATAGGCTTGATAGAGTCACCTTTTAACTGTATAAAAAAACAGTTCATTAATTTATTGTTAAGTACAATACGTTAATAATTAGAAAGATAATTAATTCACAAGGAGTGATTATATGGTAGTTCGTTTATCTGCATTAATTGTTGCTTTAACTTCGTTCTCTTCGATTGCAGCAACTTCACAAGAAGATATCCAAGGAGCTAAGGTAGTGACTGTGACTACCGAAACAATATCCGGCCATCTTAATATTGCAAATGGCCGTAACTGTTTGGATGAGAATACGCAAGGTAAGCCCACCTTGTTAGCCTGTGATAGCGTGGCAAAGGCCAGTTCAGAAAAAAACATCTTCCATTACATCGTGTTGAAAAGTGGTCAGTGTTTGTCAGATGAAGGTGGCTCAACACCGGTCATGGCCGTCTGTGATTTTCAGGATAAGAAGCAGCAGTGGACAGCCCTTCAAGGTATTGGTACGGATGTCCGTAATATGGCATCAAATAAGTGCCTGACGACTGCAGGGCTGGATAAGCCGGTGACGATGGCTACATGTGCTGGCCTGCCAGCTCAGAATTGGACATTACCTCAGTAAAGTAGCATTACAGGTGGCATTCATTGAGTGCCATCGATAATGCCTGTAGTAATATGGTTTCGTTATTACTTCATTGACCAGAGGTTGTTATATGCAAGACATAATGCTTTTTGGTGAGGGGTGGAATGGGGAAGTGCGCAGTATTGAGCAGGGATTACGTAGGTTAAATTTAATTCCGCACCGAAAAGACCCACACTTACGTGAAGTCACCTTTCAGGTTACCGACTACTATTCTGATAATGATGAAATGTATCTTGTTGGTTATGTTGGTAATGAACCAGTAATGGAAGATATTGAAGAAGCAATTATGAGACAGAAGCCAAAACCAATATAAGCCCAGCATGTACGGCTAATCACTTAGCGAACAATAAGCCACTGACTTTATAAGCCGGTGGCTTTTCATTTGAAATATTTATCTAGTGGATCGAAGTATCTGTACTTTCTGTAGAAAGCTATCCAGTAAGCTAGTCCCATCAAGCCCCCGACAGCAGAAAGCTTGAAACAAGTTATTTTTCGGTTTGTAATAAACTCAAAAAATGAGTATTCATCTTTCAGTATATCAATAAGAGCACCACCAATAATCAGATCTAGTACCAGATACATTGCTGGGATAGCGGCAGCATAGGCTGCTGTTAGATAGATGAATAGAAATAGTCGATACTTTGTATCAATGTGCATATAAAAAACTCGTTAAAAGAAATAGTAATACCAATTCATCGGGATATCTTAGCAAGTATTTCAGAGCTTTGGCATAGCCCGAGGCTTTTCTATTTAGGGATAGATCATGGCAACTCTTAAAGATTTATCCAATCAGTTACAGTCGATAAAAAAGCAGATTCCCTTTGCTGCGGCTCAGGCGCTAACAAGTGTTGCTCGCCAGATTGCAGCAGCTCAGAAGGTGGGTATGCAGCGCAATCTGGATAATCCGACCCCTTTCACCGTTAGTTCTGTCGGCTCGTTTGGTGCCCGCAAGGATCGATTACAGGCCAAAGTATTTGTGCGTGATATTGCTGCCAGTTATCTCGAACCGTTCGAGTTCGGCGGTCAGCACAAACTCAATGGTCAGGCGCTGCTCAACCCTAAAAATATAAAGCTTAATAAGTTCGGCAACTTAGCCCGTAACAAAACGCAGCAGCTTAAAGCTAAAGAAAATGTGTTTGTAGGTGAGGTGAATGGCGTTAGTGGTTTCTTCCAGCGAAAGAAAGCCAAGAAGAGCAAAAAGGTTAAGAAGCGTCAGAAGCGCTCTCCTAACGGCGTGCATCGAGCCAGAGAGAAACAAAGAGCACCTAAGCTGCTGATTCAGTTTAGTGACGCATTGGCAGTTAAACCAACGCTTGGATACTTTGACCGGGCGAATGCAATGGCACAGGCTTTAATGCCTGGTGCGTTAAGCCTGGCAATCGAGCAGGCGTTGAAGACGGCTAAATAGATGAGGTAGCAACTGACTATCCTTTCAGCTCAAAACTGGAATCATTATGAGCCTGTATGACAATCATTCTCATCTAGAAAAAAATGGGTCCTTCCAGAAACCTTTGTAATGTACGGGCATTGCGCGCCGTGCAGTTTTACCAGCTATAAATTTTTCATTTTGTGTCCCATGTCCCACAGAGGCAATTTTCATCATGAGCACAATGACGCAGATTGATTATGCCAAGCATGCAGGTGTGGATCGGAAGACGGTGAGCCGCTGGATAAAGGCGGGAAAATATATTGTTCTTGATGGTGACCTGGTCAACGTAGAGGAAAGTGATAAGGCTGTTGCCACTTTGCGCGACAGTAAAGATCCACGGACTAAAAACGCCAGCAGAAAGAAGCCAGCAAAAGTTAAAGCCGCTGATATTGATGACAGTACCGATGCGACTGTTAAAGAAATCATGCTGGCAAACGGAGCTGAGTGGTCGAGGGAAGAGGCCTCAAGGGTGAAAGAAAATTACCTGGCATTATTAACCAAGTTGGAGTTTGAGAAAGAAGATGGGCAGCTAGTAGAGTTGACTGCCGCGGAAGCTATTTTGTTTAGCGCTTTTCGTGAACAACGTGATGCCTGGATGAACTGGCCGTCAAGGGGGGCTCCTTTGATGGCGGCTGACTTGGATGTTCCCGCCGATAGAATAACAGAGGTGTTATTAGCATATGTCCATAAACACATCTCTGGCCTCGGTGAACCTGAGTTTAACGCAGAGCAAACATGATCGGTTGCTTCGCAGCGTTCGTAAGGGATGGACACCACCACCACGAATTAGTGTCCCGGACTGGGCTGACGAATACCGAAAACTGGCAAAAGAGGCGGGTAGTACATCAGGAAATTGGGAAACTTCAACTGTAGAAATTGCCCGTGGCCCCATGCTTGCGGCGGACAGAATCCGGGGTGCATATCATTACCGTGATGTGTTGTACCCAGTTGATGAAAACAGCGTTGCTTGAAAATCTATTTGGTTACTTTGCTCATCTCGACCCTTTCCCAATGTTGTTATTACAACCAAAAGAAGATGCCGCCGAGCAGTTCTCGAAAGAGCGTATTACCCCACTGGTGAGAGTGACACCGGTACTTCGCCAGCTTATTGGCGGTAACAAGCAGAAAAATTCAAAAGAGACATTATTGTACAAGTCCTTTACCGGTGGGTTTCTGGCACTGGCGGGGGCAGGTAGCCCGGATAACCTTGCCCGTCGCCCGATTCGGGTATTGCTGGCCGATGAGGTAGATAAGTATCCAATTACACGTGAGGGTGACCCTATCACGCTGGCAGAAGAGCGCACCGCGACCTTTGGACTAAATTGGCTATCTGTCCGGGCCTGCTCTCCGACCGTTGAAGATGAAAGCCGAATAGCGGCCAGCTATGAAGAATCGGATCAGCGTCGGGCATCGATGGCATGTCCACACTGTAGTCACCGCCAATTTCCTGATTTCTTCAAGCATGTTCACTGGCCATCAGAGGGAGACAAGCACCATACAAAATTAGCCATGATCCACTGTGAAAGCTGTGGTTCTGGCTGGTCAGAGGGTGACCGGCTAACCGAGCGCCATCCGCTGCTGCGTCCGGCGGCACTGAACCTGACCTGATTCTATGGATTTTGTCATGGATGTGCTGGCCAACGGGCGCAGGATCAAATATCTGACTTGTGTAGACGATTCCACGAAGGAGTGCCTGACGGTGATCGTTGCCTTTGGTATTTCTGACGTTAAGGCCACACGCATTTTGGATAGCATTACGCTATTTCGTGGCTATCAGAGGCTACGATAAGAACAGATCAGGAGCCGGAGTTTACCTGCCGAGTGTTTGATCAGTGGGCATATGGACACTGAGTGGAATTAGGACTTATTTAGCCTGGGAAGCCGACCCATAATAGGGTTATTGAGAGTTTTTACGGATATTTTCGTGATGAATGCTTGAATGAACTCTGTATTGTCGATATCAGAGACTAACACCACCTCGCGTTACCTGGTAGTAGAGGTCAGCGACGTAATTATCGCGAACATATACTCAGATCAATTCTGAAATGAAAAAACGGGAACTTCTAGTCCCCATTTTTATATTGTTATCACAAAGTGATTAAGAGATGATTAATTCGAACTCTGAAGCAATTGAATTTTTTCGATGTTGAATTTTTTGCAACTTTCAATAGATTTTGGCTGTATGTCGAATCTGACTTTCTCGATATCACCACTTTTAGTCCAATTTGCCAATTTAGACATGTTAAAGATAGCTCCATTCTGAGGAAGAGAAATACTAATACTGTTTTCCTCACTAAAACCACTACTATATACTGAACTCCAGAATATTTGAACAAACAAATCAGTAGATTCACTATTATTGCAATTAACATTTAAATAAAGATTACTGTTTTTTTGTGCGTTTAATGGCGGATTAAAAATGAATGCGACAAATGGATCATTTCCAGTAATCTTATAACCATCCTTACTTTCGGTCACATCATGTGTCAAGTATTTACTGCCATTGGTTCCATTACCTTCATTTTTCGCTTTGTATGCGTATAAAGGTGGTGGAGACAGAAAGAAATTATTAATTATACTTCTCTCAACTGTTGTGACAAAAACATAGTCTGGTTTGTATTTTTTAATAACATTATACAACCACTCAGGATCAGACCCGAAGTAATGAAGCTGAACTGTTTCAGCGAAGTGAGCAGCCATAAAAGGTGACATTGCTGTACCAAATGAATCTCTTAGCCAAAGTACTTTAGCATTATGGCTAGCATTACTGGACGAAATACGAGTAGGTCTGTCTGGAGCATCGATAAGCACATTAGTGCTACTGCTAATTAAAGATCCACTAGCGAGATCATATTTTTTTATAGTTACATTTTCTTTTGAGATGGCATCAACATCCTGATAATGATCTGTGCTCAAATTCTCTGTTCGCAGAAATCGTGATAGGTCGCCTCCACTTTTATTGTGCCAACCTACATAATGCCCAGTATTTTCCGAGGAAAAACTCTTATCATTAAATACGCTATCCATGAAGTAGTTAAATGCTAACCAACCACCGAGAGCATTCCAGTGTGTATCAGTTTTATAATAAAGAGGTTCTTTGAAATTGTTTTTTTGTGCGATTAAAAAGTCAGTCGGATCGACAAAAATTCCATTTTTATCTGCTTCAACCACAGCACTAATCTGTCTGAAACTAGCTGGATGGGCCCATTGTGGTAAGTTTTCTGGATATATGTTCTCTTTATCCGGTCCAATTAATATCTTGAATTTCTTTACGCCATTCTCAAGAAAAAAATCGTTCCATTCTTTCACGGATAACGCGATTTTTTGTGCATTCTCTATATCGTTTTCAGTTGCACCTTGCCGTCTTGTTGATACTGTTTTAGCCTCTTGATCACCTAAAAATAGCCAACCATCATGACCGACTATTACTTGGTCAGGGAAGAGACTGATACCATAATTAGATAGGATGTTGCTAATAGGTGCAACAATTGAGTCTAATTTATAGTATTGCTTTGTTTGCAGATACTCGCCCAATCCCTTGTTCCACTGGAATAGATTGTATATAGGAAGTGCCATGAGCACTGATGCTGAAATAATAAGAAAAGTAATCACATTTTTTTTCATATCTATGCTCAGAATTTTGAATATAAGGAAACACTATTTGCTCCGGAAAGAGCTGATAGCATGGCAATTGAGAACAAAATAATTGACGCTGCTGTTCGTGTTTTCCCTGAAACACTGCCGGATAATTCAGTTGTGTTTCTTTGTGAGATAATGACAAATGCTATAGTAACGAAGATTAAGGTTAAGATGTTCCCAGATATTCCAATAGGTATTTCTGGTAGGAATTTTTCCAGAAAGAAACCGGACCAAGACAGTCGCCATGTTTCGATGTCTGCTGGTAACTTATTGTAGATTCCTTTGAGACCAAACATCCCACTTAATACTTTCATTGCGGACTCAAGATCTTTGGATCTAAAGAAAACCCATGTGATATTAATAAAATTAAAGGTTATTAACCAGGCGATAGCGTTTGGCATCGAAAAATTTAATTTACTCCAGAGTCGATGAATGATAAGCGCCAGACCGTGTAAAAGACCCCAAATGATGAACATCCAATTTGCACCGTGCCACAAACCTCCCAACAGAAAGGTTATCAAGAGGTTTGCATATGTTGTAGTATTCCCGTTTCTACTCCCACCTAGTGGGATATAAATATAGTTTCTAAGAAAACGGCTTAGTGTAATATGCCAACGGCGCCAAAAATCTTGGATGCTTAGTGCTTTATATGGAGAATTAAAATTTATAGGTAATTTAATATTAAATAGCAGTGCTATGCCGATTGCCATATCAGTATAACCACTGAAATCAAAGTATAACTGGAATGTATAGCTAAGGCTGGTTAACCATGCATCTAACATTGTTAAATGTGATGAATTATCAAACCCATGATTAGCCCATATCGCGAATATATCTGCAATTATTATTTTTTTGAAAATCCCAATAGAGAAAATAAAAATACCAATCGAAATATTTCGATAGTTTTTTAATAAATTCCACTTTGATGTAAATTGTGGGATGATTTCTTTATGGTAAGTTATTGGTCCCGAAAAAAGTTGTGGGAAGAAAGTTACAAATAGAAAGTAGTTCAATAAACTATAGTTACGTGTTCTTTCTTTATAACTATCGACAATATAAGCTATTTGTTGGAAAGTGAAAAAGCTAATGGCAAGTGGTAATGCGATGTTTGGTAAGTTGAAATGGCCACCTAACGAATTTAAGTTAGAAAGAAAGAAATCTGTATACTTAAAATATCCGAGTAATGATAAGTTAAATACAATACCACAAATGAAAATTATTCTTTTAATGTTACATATCGAACTTATCTTTCGTGATATTGCAATTTCGTTTCTTAACAATGAGCCAATTAAAAAATTTACGATTATTGAACTCAGTATGAGCGGAAGGAAATGTACATCCCACCAACTATAGAAAAAAAGACTCGCCAGTATTAACCATACTTTTGCAAGGGCTACTAATTTTAGATGATTTAGCCAGAAATACGTACAAAAAGTAATAGGTAAAAAAAACAAGATAAATTGATATGAGCTAAAAAGCATCTTGGATCCTTGTACTGAAATTAACAAAAATGTATTACTTCAATATCTCACAATCAGTAATTATACTTAATTTACTTAAACTTACAATTCAAAAATGTTCTTTTTTGTACGTTGCTAAGGAGCTCCTGTATAAGGAAATATATGTTTTTGACACAGCTAAGATCCTGATGTGATGAGTCAGATCTATGCTTAACTGCAAATCTTGACTGTTTCGAGAACAGTCGCTCCGTTTGCTCTATGTACATGTCAAGTAGACTTGAGAGCAAAAGGGATTAGAGGCTTAATTACTACGAAGGTCATAATATACGATTTTTAACGTTTAATGTTATGTTGTAACCAATTTATACTTAAGCGTTTTCTCCACGTTGTTATCATAAAGCTGCAATCAGGTTATTGTGAAAAATAAAATGAAAGGACTAGTTCCCTTTTTAACTACTGATATCACTGGATGTGTATTCAATACTAATGATATTTTGACCAATAATTTATATTGGTTTTTTACCACTATGGTGAATTATAGACACAAAAATCAATCTAAGCAGTTTGGGATTTTTAGCATTACAGAAGAGAGGAGGGTTAAACCTCTTAACTCTGGCACCCCATGACGTGACATTTCGATACCTGTCAGATAATAGGATTTTATTTGTCACTTAAAGAGTGCAAAGCCCGCAATCGTTCTATTTATAAGCGATATTCTTCTTAAGTCAGTATTGAAGAGGTTTATAACCTATTGATATAACACGACTAATGTGGTCTAGGCTCTCGGGCTTATGGTTTACGGTTCGAGTTCCATTTCAGGCGTGACCTGCCCCTAGGATTAGATATAATGCTCAGTTAGTAATGTCGGATCCTTCACTCTCAGAATTACCCTTTCTCCAAGCCGCCGCAAATTCAGACGGCGTCTGATAATTCAGCGCGGAGTGCGGGCGGCGCTCGTTATAATCCTGACGCCATTCATTGATGGCTTTCCTGGCATGACTGACATCGTGGAACCAATGTTCATGCAGGCATTCATCGCGAAAGCGTCCGTTAAAACTAACAATAAATCCATTCTGTGTCGGCTCGCCTGGCTGGATAAGCCGCAACTCTACACCATGCTCATAAGCCCACTGGTCAAGTGCTCTGCAGGTAAACTCCGGCCCCTGGTCAGTTCTTATCGTAGCCGGATAGCCGCGAAACAGTGCAATGCTGTCCAGAATACGAGTGACCTGTACGCTTGAAATCCCAAAGGCAACGGTTACAGTCAGGCACTCCTTCGTAAAGTCGTCCACGCAAGTCAGGCGCTTGATCCTGCGACTGGTGGCTAGCGCGCCCATGACGAAATCCATCGACCAGGTCAGATTGGGGGCCGCCGGGCGGAGCAGCGGCAGACGTTCTGTTGCCAGCCCTTTACGACGTCTTCTGCGTTTTACGGCCAGGCCACTGAGATGATAAAGGCGGTACACGCGCTTGTGATTAACATGAAGCCCTTCGCGGCGCAGCAGCTGCTATATGCGGCGGTAGCCAAAACGCCTGCGCTTCAGTGCCAGCTCTGTAATGCGTCCTGATAAATGCGCACCCGCGGCCGAACGCTGTGCCCCGTAGCTGCCGGTCGACAGGGATAAACCTGTTAACCTGCAGGCACGACGTTGCGACAGACCGGTCGCATCACACATCAACACCACGGCTTCCCGCTTCTGGTCTGTCGAAGGGCCACCTGAAGCGCTTCCTTATCCAGCATGGCTTCCGCAAGCAGCTTCTTGAGTCGGGCATTCTCTTCCTCAAGCGACTTCAGGTGCTTAACCTCGGGTACCTCCATACTTCTTACGCCAGGTGTAAAACGTGGCGTCGGAAATGGCATGCTTGCGGCAGAGTTCACGGGCAGAAACCTCGGCTTCAGCCTCACGGAGAATACTGATGGTCTGTTGGTCGGAAAAACGCTTCTTCATGGGGATGTCCTCATGTGGCTCATAAAGACATTACTAACATCGGGGTGTACTAATCAACGGGGAGCAGGTCACCGCTATACTTTAGGCCAAAATCACGTCAGTTATTTCTGATCATTATATCATTAGCTTTGGCTATGAGATTACAATATCAGCTCTAGCCATGTGGCCATACTTACTATGCGATTACAGGTAGCGTAGCCTAAATAGCAGGTGGATTTTATAATAAATCTCTTATTTAATAATGGGTTGCAGAACATGTGCTTGGTGTCGTCTTAACGTAGTGGTTGATAATAAGCATGACTTGGGGTTTACTCATCTCTTATTTTTGGGGCAGACTCTCATTTTTATAGTAAAATAAATAAATGAAATGTGACAACCAGTCTGATTTAATACCAATCTTTAAGATTTGTTCCCTTGTTTCCAGTTCCATTTAAGATAAATATATTCGTTTAGCTTTTAGTTCGTGTGCGCAAAAAAGAAACATTATAACGTTCCTAAACCACCGATTGTTACACAGTAAACTGGTAACTGTAGAGCCAGAGGCGGTAGCGTGTCTGTTAACTGACCTAACCCGTGACGACGACCCTGCAGATCTCGCCTTCACGCATAAGTTTAGTCCAAATATTGCAAAGTAAGAAGTGGACATTTAACGTGAAAATAGTGGTCACCGGTGAAGCTGGTTTATTGAACCAGTCTTGATTAGCCATATCATTAATAACACATGCGGCGCTGTAGTTGATGTCGATAAATTAACCGCTGCAAAAAAATCTGAGTTACTGATGGAAATTGAAAACAGCGTTCGTTATGCCATCGCACATGTAGATATCTGTGGCGCACTGGCAATGATGTGTATTCTTCTAGAACATCAATCTGATGTTATTACGCACTTGGCTGCGGAGATTCATGTTGAAAGCTTTATTATCAGGCCCACAGCCTCTATTGATGCCGAAATCATTTGTATATATATTCTACTTGACGCAGTCCGTAACTACTGTTCTGAACTGGAAGAAACGTACAGATGACATTTTGTTTCCATCATATTTCAACTGATGAATCTTACGGTGACTTACCACACCTTAACTCAGTGTGTATCAGAGCTGCGTTATCGTTACATACTGAACTAACCACTTATGTACCTAGCTGCCAGTATTCTTCTTTGAAAGCATCCTGTGACCACATGGCTTGTGTCGGGTGCCACACCTACGCTTTGCCTACTATTGTGACTAATTATCCCAATAACGATGGTCCGTATCATTCGTCTGAACAATTGATCCCACTGATTATATTTGATGTACTGTTGGTTAAACCGCTATCAGCTTACCGCAATTGTGAGCAGACTAGTAATTGGCTGTATGTTGAGGGTAGTATGTGCGCACTTTATAAAGTAGTAGCGAAAGGCAAAAACTGCGAAGCTTATAATATCGCTGGACTCAATAAGTGTCAAAATATCGAGGTTGCGAATGATATCTAGAGTACCCTTGATGCAACAATTAGTAAAAAAATAGCAAGTATATAGAGCATCTGCTCCAGATGATTATCGTTCTGTGTACGAGCTGTATTACATAGTTGATATATCAAAATTAAAATATAGCCTCTGCAAGCGGCCTTTGAATAAGGTCTTACGAAGACTGCTCACTAGTACTTAAATAATAAAATGGTAGCAGTACGCAATGAAGGGTCCATATGTAGGAGATGTACCCCTCAACGAAGGAAAAATAATGAAAGGCATTATACTCGCGGGTGGTACCGGAACACGACTGTATCCAATTACTTTGGGTGTTTCTAAGCAACTTTTACCTGTTTATGACAAGCCAATGATTTACTACCCATTATCAACATTAATGCTTGCCGGTATTAGAGATATACTGATTATTACGACGCCGGATGATAATGCAGCGTTTAAACGAATGTTTGGCGATGGTAACCATTTAGGAATCAATATTGAATATGCGATTCAGTTGAACCCTGAAGGACTAGCGCAAGCATTCATAATTGGTGAGAAATTTATCGGAGATGATACTTGCTGGTTAGTCTTGGGTGATAATATCTTCTATGGCCAGTCGTTCAGCAATACTCTTAAAAAAGTTTCTGCGAGGCAGAGTGGAGCCACGATATTTGGTTATCAAGTGAAAGATCCTGAGCGATTTGGTGTTGTTGAGTTTGATAAAGACTATCTAGCCCTTTCCATCGAAGAAAAACCATTAGAACCTAAATCTAATTATGCAGTTACAGGGTTATATTTCTATGACAAACATGTTGTAGAATTCGCAAAGCAGGTTAAGCCCTCACATCGTGGTGAGCTAGAAATTACATCAATTAATCAGATGTATCTTGATAAAGGTTTGCTAAACGTTGAACTACTTGGGCGTGGGTTTGCGTGGTTAGATACCGGAACCCATGCCAGCTTGCATCAGGCATCTTCATTTGTTCAGACAATAGAAAGTGTTCAAGGACTTAAAGTAGCCTGTCTTGAAGAGATCGCATGGCGTAATGAATGGCTTACTTCTGATGATCTTATTATGCTAGCCAAACCTATGTTAAAAAATGATTATGGCTGTTATTTAATGGCTCTAGTAGAGGGTAATTTGAAAGGAAAATGATGCGCATACTTATAGTAGGATGCAATGGCCAGGTTGGGCGTTGTCTCACGAACCAACTTGAGAATAAAGCAACTATACTAGCTGTTGATCGTAATAAGCTTGATATAACTGACAATGACTCAGTTAGAGGAGTGGTGGCTGAGTTTAAGCCTGATTATATTATTAATGCAGCAGCACATACTGCCGTTGATAAAGCTGAAGATGAAATTGAGCTAGCATATGAAATAAATGCTAAAGGGCCAGAGAATTTAGCATTAGCTGCAAATGAAAATGCTGCTGTATTGATCCATATTTCTACTGACTATGTTTTTGATGGTCAATATGAAAATGAGTATACAGAAGATATGCCAACAAATCCTCAGAGTGTTTATGGCGAGAGTAAATTAGCAGGAGAAATAGCTGTCACTAGTAATACAGATAAGTATTTAATATTGCGTACCTCCTGGGTATTTGGCGAACATGGTAATAACTTCGTCAAAACAATGCTGCGTCTAGCACAAACGCGAGATGAGCTAAATATTGTATCCGACCAATTTGGTGGGCCAACTTATTCTGGTGATATTGCAGATGCAATTATTAAAATGATTGTTCATATCGAGTCTGGGAATGTAGCAGAATGGGGAGTTTACCATTTTTCAGGTGCCCCTCATATAAGTTGGGATGATTTCGCACGAATTATTTTTGCTAAAGCATACGAGCATCAACGGTTAGCTTGTATCCCAAAAGTTAATAGCATTCTGACTAGTGCGTATCCTACTCGTGCAAAAAGGCCAACTAATTCTAGGCTGAATTGTCATAAAATTAAGCAAAAATTCAATATTGATTGTAGTGATTGGCAGAATGCCTTGAATAATATTAAGGAGTATAGGTAGTTTTATGAAAATAATTGATACGAAAATAGCTGATGTAAAAATAATTGAACCTATGGTGTTTGGTGATGAACGTGGTTTTTTTATGGAAACTTGGCAACAAGCAAAATTTGAAGAGTTAGTCGCTAAAAAAAAGTGTTACTTTGTGCAGGACAATCATTCAAAATCTAAAAAAGGGATCTTGCGTGGGTTGCATTATCAAACTAAAAACACACAAGGAAAACTTGTTCGTGTTATTAACGGCGAAGTCTTTGATGTAGCAGTAGATATAAGAAAGGATTCTCCAACTTGTGGCGAATGGATTGGTGTTTTTCTTTCTGCTGAAAATAAACGACAACTTTGGATTCCTGAGGGTTTTGCCCACGGATTTTACGTAACAAGTGAAGAAGCTGAATTTGTTTATAAATGTACTGATTATTATAACCCACAATATGAACAATCTATCTTGTGGAATGATAAAGAGCTAAACATTGAGTGGCCAATACATCAAAACTTAGTCCTGCTATCGGAAAAAGATCAGTCTGGGCAATTATTCAAAGACTGTAGTTTACTGTAACTAAACAAAGCGAATTAAATGAAAAGCTATCTTGTAGAAATAGTCAATAACAAGACATTGATTTATCAAATGACAAAGCGAGATATATTAAGTCGCTATAAAGGTTCTATAATAGGTATGGGGTGGTCATTTTTCACTCCATTATTGATGTTGGCTGTATATACTTTTGTTTTTTCGGTTGTGTTCAAGGCTAAATGGGGTGTAGGTGGCGAAGAGAATAAAGCCTCATTTGCAGTGATATTATTTTCCGGAATGGTGGTTTTTAACATATTTTCAGAGTGTTTTAATCGCTCAGTTACCCTAATAACAAGTAATGCGAATTATGTCAACAAAATTGTTTTCCCTTTATCAATTCTTCCGATAACAATACTCCTTAGTAGTTTGTTTCATGCTGCTATAAGCCTAGTGATATTACTCTTGGCTAGTATTATACTTATGGGGGAAATACATTTTACCTTGCTCTTATTACCGGTTGTTTGGTTGCCGTACTTAATCGCTCTGGTCGGAATGATGTTGATATTATCCTCTGTAGGTGTTTATTTACGGGATCTGGCACAAATTACTGGTGTACTGACAACAATTCTGATGTTTACTTCGCCTTTATTTTTTCCCCGTTCAGCATTGCCAATGTCATTGCAGCCTCTATTAATGCTTAATCCTTTAGCCTATTTTATCGAGGTCACTCGTGACGTTATTGTTTGGGGGAAAGCGCCGCAGATAGTACCTTTAGCAATATCCTACATTGCATCCCTAATGTGTCTACATTTAGGATACATTTGTTTTGAGAAGTTACGGAAGGGATTCTCTGATGTCATCTAATACTACGATCCATGTAAATAAAGTCAGCAAATGCTATTTTATTTACGATAATCCAAAGTACAGGTTGATTGGCCCATTTATAAATAAAATCAGAAAACTCATTGGGGCTCGTGAAAAAAATTACTATAAGGAGCATTGGGCACTCAAAGATCTAAATTTTTGTATCGAAAAAGGTGACTCTGTAGGAATTGTTGGCAAAAATGGTGCCGGTAAATCAACATTACTACAGATGCTGACTGGAACATTGTCTCCAACCGAAGGTACTATCAAGGTTAATGGGAGGATTGCTGCGTTGTTGGAGTTAGGAGCAGGGTTCAACCCTGAGTTCACTGGTCACGAAAATATCTATATGAATGCCAGTATTCTCGGCTTATCGAAAGAAGAAATAGATTATAGGTACGATGAAATAGTTAGTTTTGCTGAAATTGGTGATTTCATTAGTCAACCAGTTAAAACCTATTCATCCGGTATGTATGTCCGACTGGCATTTGCTGTTGCAGCAAATATACAGCCAGACATTTTAATAATTGATGAGGCACTAGCTGTTGGAGATATTAGATTTCAGCTTAAATGCTTAAAGCATATGAATAAGTTGAAGGAGGATGGTACGACTATTTTATTTGTGTCGCATTCTCCAGAGCAAGTTAAACGCTTTTGTAATAAAGCGATTTGGATTGATGGAGGAACAATTCGTGCATCCGGCACAGCAAATGATGTATGTGACCAATACAATGATTTTATGTATCAAATACAACATTCAGATAGTAGCGGCCAGGATAATCGATGTGCCGGGGCACCAGCTAAAATCTTATCAACAAAAATAAGTTCGAATTACCTTAAAACAGGCTCAAATTTGTCTCTGACAATCGAGTATGAAGTCAATGACAATGAAGTTGATGGTTTAATGGTTGGTGCTGCATTATATTCTTCAGAAAGAAAATATTTATATGGAATTAATACTGGCTTAGACGGAATTATTATTTCAAATAAGAAAGGTGTTCATACAGTTGTATACAACATTCCAAATATTCCTCTTCTTCCCGGTACTTTTAGTTTTGACGTCGGTCTCATGGGGGACAGAAGTTTAATTGGGTTTGATTATATTACTGATGCTGAAAAATTCACAATCTATAATGATTACGAAGGCGAAGGAATTATCAAAATAGAACATGAATGGTTCCAACCGCCACATATTTAATGAGAATACAATGACTGACAATCATAAATACAGTAGAAACCAGTTAGGCATGAATGAAGATTCACTATACGTTGTTTCTTCCTACATTGAAAATATGACCGAAGTCCTGGACGTAGGTTGTTATGAAGGCGCTTTAGGCCGTTTTTTGATTTCAGAAAAAAAATGTATTGTTGATGGTATTGAATATGAAGAGAAGGCAGCAGAGTTAGCTAGAGAATATTATCGAGACGTTAGAGTTGTTGATCTAAATATCGGTAATGTTTTTGATACTATCAGTAAAAAATACGATTATATAATTTTTGCCGATGTGCTAGAACATTTATATGACCCAAGCACTGTACTAAAAAACAGCTTGGCATGTCTAAAAGATAAAGGTCATATTATTGTATCCGTACCAAATATTGGATACCAAGGAGTGCTCGCTGAATTATTAAATGGTGAGTTTAAATATAGAAAAACTGGAATTTTAGATAAAACACATCTTCGTTTTTTTACCAGAAAAAGTTTGAAGCGAATGATTTCTGAATCTGGGCTTTCAACGAGAAGTATACGCGATGTAACTCTTGCCAATAATGATTCTGAGTTTGCAAAAAATGCTTCTATCGCAAATTCACAGGAATTGAACCAAGTAATTAATAAATTCCCTGATACTGATGTATATCAGTTTGTTGCATCATGTGCACTTTGTGAGCAAAAAAATCATGTTATAGAGAATCTATCTAATCGCATTGATTTAGATAGTGGGTTAAAATATAAAGCCAAATTATATTGGCGAAAAGGTAATGATTCATATAATGAAAGTCAGAGCATATCACTATATATGCCTTACACTGATGAAGATACCTCACTAAGTTTTGAGATGCCGAATGTTCTCGATTTTACAGAAATAAGAGTTGATATTTGTGAAGAACCGATGTGCTGCCATATTTATGGAGTAACTGTAAAATCATTTAAGGATGAAATATTAAATATAGTTCCGCTATCTGATATTTTCCCAAGTAACCAGTCAACAAGAATGTCATCTATGGGACGTGATAACTATGTAATATATAGTTTTACAGACGATGCTGCTTTTAGTTTTAAATTAAATAGCGATAATTTCAGTGGACTAAGGTTTAAAATAGAAATCCGTATTGGAAATCTAAAGCCAGTAACCGAACTTAACGATGTTATAGACGATTTAGTGCTAGCTAACACCCAGTTAATGTCATCGACATCATGGCGTATTACTGCACCGATGAGATATGGTATAAAACTGTTAAAAAGTGCAAAGAAAAAAGTGGGTGTTCTTGTAAGAGAAGTTAAGTCTATAAATTATAGATTATCACTTTCTTTACTTATTGAATCTATTCGAAAAGATGGCTTTAGTCAGACTTATAGAAAAGTAATAAAAAAATGTTCAGGCAATACTGCTAGTAGAAAATTGATAACCTATCAGGATTATTTACGGTATGAAATAAATCGTAATGCTACAGAAGTTGCTAAGATAGCTAAAAATGTTGAAAAAGATCTGAAGCCGAAAATATCTATAATTTTGCCAGTTTATAAAACGGATTTGAAATTCCTGAAAGAATGTATTGATTCTGTATTTAGCCAGAGTTACGGCGAATGGGAACTGTGCATCTGCGATGATTTTTCTAATTCGACAGAAATAACGGCGTTTTTAGAAAGTTATACGACAGATCCTAGGTTTAAGTTTATTACAAATGAGAACAATGGTCATATTTCTGATTCATCGAATAAAGCATTGCAACTTGCTACTGGCCGCTATGTAGTATTACTTGATCATGATGATCTCCTGCACAAGTATGCGCTCCACTATATTGCAGGAGTAATAACTGAACATCAGGATGTGGATATTATCTATACTGATGAAGATCATGTTACAGTCGATGGAGTTAGGAAATCACCGTTTTTCAAACCCGACTGGTCGCCGGTATTGCTTTATGGCCAAAACTATATCGGCCATATTACCTGTATTTCTAAAAAAGTAATCGATGAGGTTGGTGGTTTTAGATTAGGCTTAGAAGGTGCTCAGGACTATGATTTGGTGCTTAGAGCATCTACAAAAGCGCGCAGGGTAGTTCATATTCCACGAGTCTTATATCACTGGAGAGAGCATCCCCTTTCAACAGCAATGAATGCAGAGTCTAAACCCTATGCTCATGACGCAGGGAAACAAGCCGTAGCTGACTTTCTAAGACAAAAATACCCTAATAATTTTGTGAAAGTAAACGATGGTGATAATTTGTTTACTTATGAGCCAGAATTTAGTGTCAATAACATTAAAAAAGTATCGATCATTATTCCTATTCGAGACAAAATAGAGCTGTTGATTGATCTCATACAAAGTATTGAGAAATACACGACTTGGCTACAATATGAAATTATCGTGATCGATAACGGTTCGTTAGAGTTGGCTACAAGTGATTATCTCAATAGCTTAGTTGAAAAAGAGAATTGCAAAGTTATTCGAGATGACAGTAAATTCAACTGGTCAAAACTTAACAATGATGGTGCTAAGGTAGCAACGGGGGATGTGTTAATTTTCCTTAATAATGATACGCTTGTCATTACACCCAAGTGGATTGAGTATTTGGTCTCCTGGGCCGTTTTACCCGATATTGCAGTTGTTGGGCCCCAGTTATTATACGAAGACGGAAGTTTACAACATGCAGGTGTTGTTGTTGGTATGTCCGGTTGGGCGGATCATGTATTTAAAGGTCAATCCAATGCTCATTCTGTTGGCCCGTTTGTCTCTCCAGCTATAAGTAGAAATGTATTGGCATTGACAGGTGCGTGTCATGTTATTGAGCGCCAAAAATTCAATCTCTTAGGGGGATATGACGAACTCTTTGAAATTTGCGGAAGTGATATCGAACTTTGTATTCGGGCACATAAGTTGGGTTATAGCAATGTCTACCTGGCTCAGGCAAAACTTTATCATTTAGAATCCAAAAGTCGTACAAGTTTTGTACCTGATTGCGATTTTAAGCGTTCTGCGCAGATGTACGAGCCATATCGTATACAAAGTTGTGATCCTTTTTATAATGTTAATTTAGATATGTTCAACACACAACCAAGCGTTAAAATATGATTAAGAAAATTATACGTAAATTATTATCAAATAGATTTATTTACAAAATTGCGAAGGATGCACACGAGTCTTATAGAATTGAATCATCGTTAACGATGAACTATGAGGTGCCAGAAATAACGCCATTTAACTTTATTAAAAGTGAATTTTCAGGTAAACGTATTAATTTACTTATTCCTGCACTTTCCGAAAAGCATGTTTTTGGTGGTATATCTACAGCATTACGTTTTTTTGATAAAGTTAGACTGGACTTTCCGATTGCGAGGATCATTGTAACTGATGAAGTTAGTGTTGAACTAAAAGAAAATCAGTTTTATTCGGATTGGAAGCTGAATGATTTATCCGCAGATGATATTAACAGTAATAGTATCGTTGTTTCCGGGAATAGGAGCTGTGCATCAATTGCAATATCTGAAAATGACTATTTTGTAACAACTGCCTGGTGGACGACATATAATGCGTTTAAGATGATTGAATGGCAGAGTGCTACTTTCAATATATATGAGCGTAAACTTATATATTTCGTACAGGATTATGAACCTGGTTTTTATCCGTGGTCAACACGCTATGCATTAGCAGAGTCAACATATCTAAACTCTAAAGCTACTATACCGGTATTTAACACTAAATTATTGAGCGATTTTTTTATTAAAAATGGATATTTGTATCCTCAAAGTTACTACTTTGAACCTATCATTAATCCTGTACTTTCTGCTGCCCGAGACCAAAGAAAAAATGAGTGTCGAGAGAGAAAAATTTTGATCTATGGGCGGCCGGGGGTTGAACGAAATTTGTTTAACTTAATTGTTCAGAGTATCAGTATTTGGGCTGAGCTTTATCCAAAAGCAAAAGAATGGAAAGTTTTTTCTGCAGGTGAGAAGCATCCTGAAATTATTTTAAGCGACAAAGTTACTATTAACTCCTTAGGTAAACTAAACTTGGATGAATATGTACACCAACTGTCAACATCATCAATAGGAATTTCATTAATGCTTTCACCACATCCAAGCTACCCGCCACTTGAAATGGCTAGTTTTGGAATGAAAGTAATTACTAATTCTTATTCGAATAAAAAGTTATCAAAATCAAGTTCAAATATAGTTGAACCTGAAAATTTGACACCTGAAAAAATAGCAAATCTATTATCTCAACTCTGCGATGTTTTCGAAGAGAAACACGAAGTTATTTATGAGGAAAATTTATTCTCATCTTCAGGAATAGAATTTTCATTCATTAATGATATAACAAAACTTATTCAGAAAAATTAATCAGTGATGGTAGGTTACATGCAGAATATCATTTTATTTATTCCATGCTACAATTGCCAAAATCAAATCTCTCGTGTCTTAGCTCACTTAAAAGAGAATGACAATTATAAGTATTTCAGTGAGATTTTGATAATCGATAACAGAAGTACAGACAATACAGTGGGGAAAAGTCTTGAAGTAGTGGAGTTGCTAAATTTGACTAATGTGAAAGTATATACCAACAGCCACAATGTTGGTCTTGGTGGTACTCACAAGATGGCTTTTACTTACGCTCAAAACATAAACGCTACTCATGTGGCTGTTTTGCATGGCGATGATCAAGGGAATATTAATGATTTAATTAAGATCATCCGTAGCAATAAACACAATGAACATGATTGCTGTCTGGGAAGTCGCTTCAGTACTGACTCACAACTGAAGGGATACTCAAAATTTAGAATTTTTGGTAATTATATATTCAATATTATTTATTCACTCTGTTCGCTTAAGCTGGTAAAAGATTTAGGTGCAGGAGTTAATATTTATAAAGTAGATGCAGTTAAGGATAAATGTATCCGCGAATTTTCAAATGATTTGACATTCAATTGTTTCTTACTGCTTTATTCAATTAGTCGGAAGCAAGATATTTTATATTTCCCAATTGAATGGAGTGAGGATGATCAAATTTCTAATGTTAAATTGATTTCTCAAGCTAAAAGAACACTAAGAATAGCTCTTATATATTTAGTTAAAGGAATTCCAGGCCTAATTTCTGAAGGAAATAATAAGTATGATTTTGATAAAATAGAACTTCAGATACAATTTAAAAAGGGTTCTAGCAATGATTAATTTGATTGTTCCAATGGCTGGAAGGGGGAGTCGATTCAGTAAAAAAGGATACATTCTTCCCAAACCGCTTGTTGAATTGAAAAACAAACCATTCTTTTGGTGGGCAATAGAGTCGGTTAAGCGAAGTATAGAGATCAAGCAACTGGTTTGCGTTGTACTGAAGGAACATGTAGTTCAGCATAATATTATTAACCGGGTTAAATTTTACTACCCTGAAGTTGAGTTTGTCATTTTAGACAGTGTTACCGATGGAGCTCTTGATACAGCACTCTGTGGATTGGACATTATTAATAACTCACTACCAGTTCTTGTTAATGATTGCGATCAGGCTTTTGAAATCAATGGGTTGAATGAGTATATTAATAATCTGCTACCGAATGGTGAGATCAGTGCATACCTATGTCACTTTAATTCTGATTCACCATCATATTCTTATGCACTATATGACAAAGGATACCTTATTCAAACCGCGGAGAAACGGATTATAAGTAACCTTGCCATATCAGGTGCATATGTATTCGCCGATAAAAATATTATTATTCAAAATCATGATAAATATAAGTTAGAGTGTGATTATGAGGAACTATTTATTAGCGGGATCTACAATGTTCTGATAGAACAAGGTAAAAAAGTGAAAGGAATTCAACTTAATAGTCATTTGTCATTTGGCACTCCTGACGAATTAGACAAAGTTGAAAAAGACTTCCCTTATTACTCATGGTTATGATGTAGGATGCTAATTATGGCGTTTATTTATTTTTTTCTGGCTGTTAGTTTTCTTATTTTAGGACATTCGGTTAGGGTCAAGCGTTGGAATAATATTTTTCCTGGCAATGATAATACATTGAGAGGAATCCAATTTGCATCGCTATCTTTAGGATATGTGGTAAACTTTTTTGTTCCATTACGTTTGGGTGAGGTTGTCCGCGCAAGTGTTTTTTCATACTTAGGTAAGAAGAACTTCTCTTTATCATTTGCTTCCGTCATTTTTGAACGGGTTTTAGATGTTCTTATAATTATAATAATAATGCTTTTTCTCGAAGGTGGAATAAAACATGAATTTAATTCATACTTTAATGAATTAATAATCCCATTATGTTTGGCGATCTTTTTTTTGCTATTTTGTTCAACAATTGGTGATGGTAAAAAAATAAAAAAAATTGTTAATAGCTTAACTGGGATATTTAATGATGAAATATCCTATTCGCTAAGACATTTCTTCTGGTGCTTTAATGAGGTTTATCTTTCCTTTCGAAAATCATTTTCATCATTTCTACTGAATAGCTTATTTATGTGGGCAGCATATATTGCTAGTTATTTCTTTATTGCAAAGTGTACTAACATATCTGTTTCTATATTAATTAACTCACTATTTGATTCACCTTTTGAATCAACCTTTAATATACTTCAAAGCAAATCAGTTCCTGATGTGTTTTTTATATTAACACTTTATTTTTTAAGTCCCGTATTGTTTATTTTCTCATATCTTTACATTAAGAATAAATATAGTTTCCATCCACAGAAGTTATTAAACTGGTTCTCGTGTAGTGATGAGTCTATACCAAATAAAAAAGATTTATTTGCTACTGAAGAGCAATATAAAATGTTTTTGATTAGAAATTTTAGAAATGATGTAGATCTGCTTTCTGAGTTTTATAAAAAAGGAATGACCAGGGATACAATCCTCCATCGTATTTTTCATGGTGGTTCTGATGCTTTGACTACGTTAATATCCTATAACAATAATCTTTATGTTAGGAAATTTGCGTCAGTGCTGGGAAGCTCAAAGCTTAAAGCTCAACGAAAATGGCTAAATGACTATTCATCTGATTTAATGCTTGCTCCTGTCACCAATGAGAATTTACTTGAACAGGCTTATATCTATGACATGCCCTATAGTCATACTTCAATAGATTTTTATGAATTTATACATTCCTCATCACTAGAAACTTCGTGGAGCTATCTTGAGGGTGTATTAAATTCGATTAAAGCCTTTCATGCAAAAAATTCCGCAGGAATGGCAGAAAATAAAATTGTTGAAATATATGTAAATGAGAAAATGGTTGCTAACTTTGACAAAATAAAATTGTTGGCACCAATGTTTTTTGATCAAGAAAAAATCACCATAAATGGTCAGAATATTGATCTGAAGCGGATCGACTCTTGGGTGCACAATGAAGCTCGTATTAATGATTTTACTATCCGTGATATATCTGTAATTCATGGCGATTTAACTATTGAGAATATTGTCATTGATAAAAATCATAGTAATGGATGGTTTATTATTGATCCGAATATAGGTAACTTTTTTGAATCACCCTTACTTGATTATGCTAAATTGATGCAATCATTACATTTAGGCTATGAGTCGCTTAATAGATCAATTACCTGCCAATGTGATGATGATAGCGTGACTGTGAGCATTTTTCGTTCTTCACAATATGCAGATATCTATGATGCATACAAAAAATGGATTAATGATAGCTTTGGGGAAACCTTCCTCAAGGAGGTTTTTTTGCATGAAATCATTCATTTTGCTCGATTAGTACCCTACAAGTTTAGAAAAGATAAAACTGTTGGTAACGCATTTACTGCATGTATGTTATTGCTAATAAATGAATATTTGGATGAGATTGAATATGGCAATTGAAGCAATATTAACAGATATGGATGGTACATTAATCGATACTGAACATGCTAATGCGGCTTCATATTGTGAGGCTATCTCAGCCTATGGCGTAGATATTTCCACCGAATACTTTTGTCAGGAATATGGTGGAATGTCCTGGAAGCAATTTTTGCCAATAATACTTCCTGACCATGAAATGGATGTTTACAGTGCAATTGCAGCCGATAAAAAAGATATTTATCGAAATAATATGGCAAAGACTAGTGTGTTTGAGCCAGTTCATCAGTTTCTTTTAAATTTTTATGGATTGGCTAAATTAGGCATAGTCACTACAGCATCACGACAAGCTGTCAATAACCTGCTTCAGTATCATAATTTAGGAGGGATTTTTGATGTGATTGTTTCTGGTGACGATGTTAAAAATGCTAAACCTCATCCTGAACCCTACCTGTTAGCTGCCGCTAAGCTTGATGTTGATATCAAGAAATGTATTATCCTTGAGGATTCTCTTATTGGAGTTGAATCTGGGACAGCCTCTGGTGCTACAGTCTTTGTTGTAAAACATGCAAAATAAATCAATAATTTTCGTTATCGTATCTGGTTTTGGTTGGATTCTTGATGTTTTGGTAATGGCGTCCTTGGTACATAATGGGGTTGTCCCTGGGATTGCGAATATGATGAGTGCTGGCATTGCCATCACTTTTGTATATTGGATCTCTAGGGTGTTCATCTTCCAAAAGAAAGCTGATCGTAGGGGGGGGATTGGCTATGCTATTTACTGTTGCTATAGTGTAATCGTTATTTTAGTGTTCTCTGCTTTAATTCAATATATAAGCCTTCATCTCTACGATTATTTTGATTACAAACGACCCTTATCACTCCTTGCTGTTGTTGTGAAAATAATGGTAACGCCATTTAATTTATATATTAATTATGTTGTTTCGAAAGTTATAGTTAGGAATACTTAATGAATCAGAAAGTGAGTTTTAAGCTAAATTATCAGAATGTGCTATTCTTGATATTACTCTTCGTTACATCCTTCGCTATCTTTATGTTGAGGAACTTGGACCCTATTACTTATCCAACACTGTACGCTGAAGATGCTCTCTGGACTGAAAAACTACTTAGCAAAGGATTTATTGACACAGCTTTCAACACCAGAAGTTTCCCAATATTAGGCTTTGTTATTTTTTATCAACTAGGAATATTAATTGTAAATATTTTCGCTCAAGGAAATATATTTTACTTACCTTTAGCCTATTTTATCTTGTCAAATATTTTTTTCGCTCTAATAATTGTTTCATTAGTATTAACATTCTATAAAAGAATATCTAGGATTAGCATTTTTGCTATTATGGTTGCAGTATATCTAATGCCTGTCGGTCTTGATGGCAATGAGATATATGGGAGGATCCTTAATCTTGGTTTTATCTTTCCTGTAATGCAAGTTATATTATTATCTTCACTGATTTTTAATCGTAAGAGCTCAATGTTAGTATCGGCTATTTTTATCTTCACCTTTATTTCTTGCTTAACGTTTCCAGTTGGCATTGGTATTTTTCTTATCTTTTCATTTATTTGTGGGGCACGCTATTACTTTGAGCGAAATACCTATTATCTGACATTATTACTCATTAGTTTACTGCTCGCTTTCACGTCTATATTACTAATCTCCGGAACTGCAATCAACGATAAAGGTGGTGCAGATCTTCCTGTTAACTTGCAAGCTTTTATCGAGTTCTCCGGTGCCAGAGCATTAATTTACCCATTAGTTTTTAGCTTCTATCATTATCTTAGTGATATGCTAACTCTTGCTATAGTTTTAATTGTAGCTGTGGTTATTACTAGTGTTTTTTACGTGTCTTTTAAAAATGATAAGAGGTTGTTTACAACACAAAACTATTTTTTATTATTTATATGGGCTTCATTTTTTTTATATTATTTGTCGATAATAGTTCTACGCCGCGGGCTGTCTGGTTTATTTGATAATTATCAGTCGAGTTTCCCGGATAGATACTTCCTCGGATTAAATTTACTGTTTATGATCGCTCTTATATGTTCATTTGATCGGTTTAAATTTACCCGATTACTTTCTGTCATTGCTGTAGTTCCGATGATTTTTTTTGCTAAAAACGCCTTTGAATTAAATAAACCAGCAACCAAATTCAATGCTTCATATACATGGACAAGCGAATTTTGTTATTCACTAGCCGATCGCAACAGTGAGCTAAAAAGTATTTCAGTACCACCACAGGGCTGGCAGATGAATTTAGATCTTAGCTACTTTTCTGAGCTGCAAAAAAATATTTTCAATGAAAAATGCAAGGAATCAGTTTTGTACCAAATCCCATTTTTGGATAAGTTTGAACCACTTTTTCTCGTCCAAAAAAATGATACCGGTAATTCTCAATCGTTAGAGGCAAAATTCACTGGTATATCAAACGGTACTAAAATCGAGGAGCATGATGGTTACGTGCTTGTTGACGTTAATGGTGATGATCCACACATTCTTCTTTCATCTTCATCCCTATATAAAATTGATGCTAATCTTAGGGCTAGTGTATTTCTAAATATTAAATCCTCAACGGACGAAGTTGTTCAGATTTATTATTCAATTAAAGGTCGCCCAGGTTTTAGCGAGCAAGAAAGCATTTTTGTGGATATTGTTCCTGGAGAAAATCCTATTTATATCAATATGAGTGACGTTATTAATCCAAATACTTTACGTATTGATTTTCCAGAAGGTCATGGAAATAAATACGTTGTATACTTTAAAAAACCAAATTAATCCATGACCATTTAATGAAATAATTATTATGATTTATGCTGTTATAGTTACGTTTTATCCAAATACTGATACTGTCGCCAATCTATTACATCTGCTTGCACCGCAATTAAATGGTATTATCATTATTGATAATACGCCCAGTGAACGTGTAATAGATATGGGTGATATTGGATCTGATATTAGTGTAGTAAATCTTGGTGAGAATGTAGGTATTTCTCGGGCCCAAAATATCGGAATTAAATTGGCTGAAGCTCGGGGAGCTACCGATGTTATTTTATTTGATCAGGATTCTTTACCATCGCTATCGCTTATTGAAGATTTATTAACAGCTCGTGACCAAGCCATTAATGATGGCATCGATGTCGCAGCAGTTGGTCCTGTGCATTACGATATAGATAATAGAGTCCCGTCTAAATTTTTACGTACAGCCAAATATAATATTAACTTAATCCCCCCTGATTTCACTTCTGCATATCTTCGCGCTGATTTTATAATCGCGTCAGGATCGCTTATTAGCATCCCATCGATAAAAGAAGTTGGCTATATGGATGAAACACTTTTTATCGATTGTGTTGATATCGAGTGGGGGTTCCGTGCGCTTAAATGTAATAAAATATGTATTGCTGCACAGTATGCATCGATGGATCATAAAATAGGCGATAAACCAATAGTTATTTTTGGTCGGCAAATAACAACACACATACCAATTCGTCATTATTACTTCTTTAGAAATGTCATGTTATTAATGAAACGAGATTATATCCCAATTGCTTGGAAACTACATGTTTTCCCAAAAGCAATAGTCCAGTTTTTTATATTTTCTACTTTACTTAAACCGAGATTTTTGCATTTCAAATATGGTTTAAAGGGTTTCATCCATGGTTTCTTTGGCCGGTCAGGAGCTCTGTGATGAGTAAAATATTATTATACGTAGTCAATGCTGATTGGTATTTCAAACTACATTGGTATAACAGAGCCCAGGCAAATATCGCTAGCGGATATGAAGTTAAAGTTATTTCTAGCTTTTCCACTATGGGTATTAAAGAGGAACTTGAGGAAATTGGTATCGAATGTTTTGATATCAAGCTATCTCGAAGTGGAATTAATCCTTTTTTTGAAATCATGACATTTTACTCAATTCTAAAAGTAGCATCTTTATTAAAACCAGATATAATTCACTCCATTACTGTAAAACCAAATATATATTCTGGCATAATTGGTAGGATCATTCATAGACCTGTAGTGAAGAGCGTTACTGGTTTAGGCGTTATTTTTTCTAACGACTCTATTTTTTTTCGTTCAATAAGGCCATTAATAACTAATTTATATAAACTCGCAGGTTCATCTAAACGCGGTGCTTTTGTATTTGAAAATCATCATGACCTGAGTTTTTTCAAAAAAAATAAAATAACTAACTCTCAAAGTATGTACTTTGTTGAAGGAGCCGGCGTTGATCCGAATATATTTTCATATGATGAAAATATATTCGGAAAACCGAAAATTAAACTACTTTTTGGAGCCAGACTACTGAAGGATAAAGGGCTCGATACGCTTATTATGGCACTTGATGCGTTGCATAAAGAACGGGATGATTTTGAATTATCTATCGCAGGTATTTATGATCTACGTTCTAGGAATTCATTGGCTAAACAAGAAATCGAAGATATTTGCTCTAGACCATTTGTACAATGGTTGGGACGACGTAATGATATGGATGTAGTTATCAAGGAAAATGATCTTGTTGTATTGCCAACACGTTATGGCGAAGGTATTCCTAGGATACTTATTGAAGCTGCATTCTGTGGTCGCCCAGTACTGACGACTAATGTCCCCGGATGTAATGAGTTTATTGAGAATGGCGTCAATGGATACCTTGTTGAGCCCGCAAATGTTGATGCATTAAAAAGAATGCTTTCTCACATTTTTGATAATCAAGATGAAGCCAAAATATTTTCAGCCAAACTCTATGATAAAGTCAAATATGACTATTCAGACTCATCTATCATAGCTAAATTTCAAAAAATCTACTGTAATTTACAGCAAGATTCTCATCTTTAATTTTCTTTAAAAGATGGGTGAGTATTTATCGAACACTTGTATATAAATCATCCAGTTGTTATATCACGAAGATGTTAGTGTAAATTACAAGCGGGTTTATCTGTGGTGTCAGGAGTATAGGATGGCCGTAAGTGCAAGTGATTGAGCGCCTGTTATTATTGCGCCCTGCCTGAAATAGTTTAATGTATGTGATCATGGATGCACAGCTGACTGACTTACATGGATGATTTCACCAAAGAATGCCTAACCATCATTGTGGTATATGAGATATCAGGCATGTAGGTGTCGCATATTCTCTGCATTACTCTATTCTGTAGTTATCCAGCGGTAATTACGAATAGAGTAGAGTCATGAGTTGGCTTGGTAGCCTCGGGATCCATGGGCTCATGAACATGATGTGGCATTGAGGTTGATGCAACTGGCCGAACCTACGCAAGTAGTTTATTGGGCATTTTATCTGCTGCTTTCGGGATGGGTGTCCCAACGGACATTAGTTCTGGGATATGGCTCATGCGATAAACATTATGAGTTAATAGTAGATAAATTATAATGGATATTGCCGAATTTATCGCGTGGCTATCTTATTACACTTGGGTTTTCAGTAATCTGGTGTAATGGTGATTTTGGCAGTAATAAAATGACATAACGAAGTGAGTACTGTATTTAATTGAGAAGAGGTCAATAATACTTCACCGTTTTAGCAGTGGCTTACTTAATCCGTTTTACATCGGTATGTTTTTCACTCGCCGCTTCATGGTAAATATCAGCTAGCCATCCAGCTATTTCATCTTCAGCTAAAAAGGATGCAATAATGACGTCATATATACGAGATGACTTTCCCTCGTTGCTCTCCATCCGGAATAGCTGCCATTCATTGGCAATTTTTTTAACACTGAGACGGCGACCAAAAAAATCATAAATAAGCATAATAAAGCCCTCTATCTCAATAGATGCTATGCTATCAGTTAACGTCTGTAGAATATGAACAGCAAGATGAAAACGATGCGAATCTCAAGCATGTGAACTTAGTTTGAAGGGGGTATCGCTACTTAACGAAGGCTCGGTTTCACGACTGAGTCTTTTTGTTTATGAATCATCCACAACAGATTAGTCCCAATACTTTTATCACCCAGGCAAGCGTCACTTAGTTTCTTACTCGCAATATAAATAGATTGACATCGCTGAGAGATAGTTTGCAAGAGCTCACATTTTATTCAAGGCAATGGTATCAATAGCCATATAAAAGCTGTTGGGAACGAGGGGCTGTACTGCCAGTTGATGTAGAAAATTGGCCAGGTAGAGGAAGTGATTGTCCGGTTTTAAATACAAAAGGCCGCCACTAGCATCTAATTACTTGTAGACATGATGTTTCGTGGCGGAAGCAAGACCTAATCCATAACCTTTTACAGGGTCTCATAGCTTGCTTACAGGTTGACAGACATGAAAGCGCTGTGGATTTGGCACTAAAATGATTGATCAAAAAGTGATCAATTACAATTGATTTGAAATGACATGCATCACATAACCACAAGTATGCTCGCTAACTCGCTTATTTATATAACGAGGCCCACACAAGGTATGGGGAAGCAAGTAATATATGCAGAATACTTATTTTAACGTTGGTTTCTCAATGGCTGTTTGGGAGCATAGAAGGATTTCAACCTTCTCTTTAGCACTGCAAGCTGGGGGAGGTTAAATCAGAGGATCATCATTTAATAATCATCCTCAACGTCTTTAGCTGCCGAGCGAAAAATGAGCCAGACTATCACCGCGATGATCACAACAATACCGGCTATTATCAACGTTATCTTCAATTCCAAAATTGCCTTATTCAAAGTGTTATTAATACTCATCGCGGTTGAGTAACTAATAAAATAGCGTATAACGCTCGACATTGCTGGATTGAACGCTTTCTCCGATCAATTAAGTTATGTGATAGCGCTGGCAGGGATGCTAGCAGATATTAAAAGCATAATCGATATGCTACATAGCAATTAGGAGTATTGCTTAGTGGCGATGGTGAGTGTCAAAATTAATGCACGAAAACAGTGCATATCATCAGTAGATAGCCATTCTGATTAAATAGAAACCTTTATTTAATAAATTATTTGCCATGATAGACAGCTTCAATATTGTAACCATCTGGATCAAGAACAAATGCAGCATAATAGTTTTCATGATAATGAGGACGGTAGCCAGGCTCTCCATTCGATATTGCACCAGCTTCCATGGCAGCATTATAGAATTGATTGACCTCATTTTTGCTTGCAGCACGGAAAGCGATATGGCTTCTTGGGGTATAAGGTTTACCTTCCATTACCCAAAAGTCACCGCCGGGATCATCCCCATTGGCTGAAGTTTTCACACCAAAACCACAGGCATCACCAAGGTTTAGACGTATCTCGTAATTGAGAGGTGCAAGCGCTGCACTGTAAAAATCTTTACTTATTAATATATTAGTAACGTTAATCCCCGTATGGTCTATCACTCTTTATCCTTTCTATTAAATGCCAGCCATTAATCTCATTCGAGTATAACTCACACAGAACATCTTATAATTTGATGCTAATCTCAATCCTTATTAAGACATTGCATAACTTGCAGCCACGCTGTTTCTGTTTCTTTTCCCAGTTGTTGGAATACCTGTCGTAGCAGTTGCATTTGTGTCTCTGTTAATTGAGATTCAAGCTTTTTACCGGCGGGGGAGAGAGATAACTGCCGCACTCTTTGATCATATTCGGCGGTGGTAACCGTGATTAGCTCCATTTTAACTAATTGTTTTAATGGTGCATTAAGCGCTTGTTTGCTGATTTTCAGAATTCCCAACAAGGCATTGATGGCGATATCAGGATTGTGTCCGACAAAGTACAGGATGCGGTGGTGAACCCGACCTAATCCTCGCTGAGCCAGTAATTTATCCGGTAGTTCAGTAAATGTCCGATAACCAAAATAGAACTGTTCGATGGCTTGATGCAGTCGTTGGTCTTCCTGTTGCGGGACGTTTTTGGAGGTTGCCATCGGATTTTTATCACAAATTAAAAAATAATTAGGTCAATACTATTGACGTAATCAGCCGTCCATTTTACTGTCCATAAAGGTCAAGTATGTTGACCTTTATGGAAGGACTGCCATGAATAAGACTGTAGTGGATCAGAATAATCGATTTTCCTCACGGCTGCACGATCTTCACCCCTCGCCTATACGGGAAATACTCTCTGTTATTGAACGGCCTGGGATGATCTCATTTGCTGGCGGCTTGCCTGCGGTTGAAAGTTTCCCGCACTTGCACCTGGAAGGAATGCCGCAATCGATGTTGCAATACGGGGCCAGTGAAGGGGAAACAGAATTGCGCAGGCATATTGCGCAGAATTTATGTAGGCGCGGTTTATCTTGCACTGAGGAGCAGGTCCTGATTATTTCAGGCTCGCAACAAGGAATTGATCTGGTCGCTAAATTATTTATTGATGCAGGAACACCTGTCGCTGTTGAGTCGCCCACTTATTTGGCGGCATTGCAGGTATTTCGGTTCTTCGGGGCACAATTTGTGGCTTATGATTCGGCACAACCTGATATTGATAAACTCAAAACAGAAAAGCCTGCTTTTGCCTACAGCATCCCAACTTTTCAGAATCCAAGTGGTCACTGTCTTGATAGTACACAGCGGGCCACATTAGCAAAGGCGTGTGATGACCTTATGTTGCCGCTGTTTGAAGATGATCCCTATCATGACCTGGTCTATGATCCGTGTGAGCGAAAGCCGGTATGTGCCTTATTACAGCACGCACCGTGGATTTATCAGGGGTCCTTTTCTAAAAGTTTATCCCCGGCATTGCGGTTAGGCTATCTGGTTGCTTCGTCAGAGTTAATTCCTTATCTGACACGGCTAAAGCAGGCGGCTGATCTACACAGTAGCCGAATCAGCCAATGGCTGGTATTGCAACAGCTAGGTGCCGCCAACCATGCTGAACATATGGACCAACTGGCCACATATTATAAGAGTCGTCGTGATGCATTTGAGATCTCTTTACAACGCCATTTTGGTTCTCTTGCCACTTGGGAGAAACCTGCCGGTGGGTTATTCTTCTGGCTCACACTTAATCATTGTATTGATACTCGTAAACTATTGCCTAAAGCACTCGAAAAAAATATTGCATTTATGCCGGGCGAATCGTTCCTGCCATATCCGTCAGAGGGCTGTGGCCAGTTACGACTTAACTTCAGTCATGCAACAGAAGAACAAGCTGATATTGGTTTACAGACGTTAGCTGCTTTGGTGAGAGAAGATTGTTAATATTCTAAAATAGCTTACAAATAGAATGGCGAGAGCCGCAATAATAGAGAAAATTAATTAATAGGCGGGAGTCTTTCCCGCCAATATATTTTTGTTATTAAATATGTCTATGAGAAAGGATGTTCTTTCTTTAGAATTTTATCAATTATATTTAATACGCCAGAGTCGTTATTTGATTCGGCCTGATACTTTGCTACATTCTTAATGTTGTCTGGAGCATTTGCCATGGCATAACCAAAGCCGGCGTACTGTAACATTTCAATATCATTGCCACCATCGCCAAAAGTTACGACTTGTTGATCAGTTACATCCCACATTTTTTGGAGTAGTTTAATACCATTGGCTTTATGAATGCCGGGTATTATAAGGTCTACAGAACCATGTCCACTTGATACCGGGGTCACTATATCTGCGAGTTCTTGCTCGATAAATTTCATAAAGTCTACCAGTTTCTCATTGGGTAAACTTATCGCAAATTTGAATGCAGACTCTGTTACTTGATCGAAATTATCGATAATTTTAAGGCGATGGTAGTATTTACTCATTGTAGTGTAGAAATAATTATCTGAAGAGCTCAGCATGTAAGCGCCATTTTTGCCACAAACAATGACATCAAGATAGGGTATTGGTAGTAATGTTTTTAGCACTTTATTACAATCTTCATCAGAGATTGAACCGCAGAAAATTTCAGTATTCTTGTTACTGACATAAGCCCCATTTTCAGCAACAAAAGCGATTTCATTGGCAATCTCAGGGAAGAATGAAATTAGCTGATAATATTGATTACCACTGGCAACAACAAATTTTATTCCATTTTCTTTTAGTTGTGAATATTGTGTAATAAACCGTTCCCTATCAAAACTCATCTGATCATTGAGAAAGGTTCCATCCATATCAACAGCAATGATTTTAATGCTCATACAATTTCCCTCTTTAACATCTTGGTTTGATAGAGAATATCTCGGCATAGTATACCTAAAAAAAAGCTAGCATAATTTTGCTAGCAGGTAAAATTACCATACTCAGTCACACTTTTATCTTCAAAAAACAGATTGACCCACTATCCACCGGCTTTATTTATCGGTAGATAAATGTTTAGTCACTGGAATATTTCAGTTTGAATGCCCCAACTGCTATGACAATAAATGTCAGGGCAACCACTGTGAATGCAGTGTAGAGGTCAGTTATATGTGCAATAAAACCGATCAGTGCCGGCCCCCCTAAAATACCGAAATAACCCAGCGTTGCGACCATGGCTACCGACATGTTCACGGGCATTACACTTTCCTGGCCAGCCAGCGTGATAAGTACCGGAACAATATTAGCTGCACCTATTCCTACCAGTGCAAAGCCAAATAACGTAAATTTCCAGTCAGGTATTATGACGGCAATGGCATAGCCGGTCATGGCGATGATACTGCTAAAAATCAGTACATGCTTGCGTCCCAAAATACTGACAACTTTATCACCAGTGAAACGCATTACAGACATGGTGCCACCGAAAATAGCAAACCCCCAACCGGCATGTGCTATGTCAAGGCCACGGTCATTGGTTAGAAATACGCCACTCCAATCTAATACTGCACCTTCCGCCATAAAACAAATCATGCACATAAGTGCCATTAATATGAGCCTGAAGTTTGGGCGTGGTTTTATTTTTGGCTGTTGATTAGGTTCTTTATGATCGCCAAAAGGGATTAATTCCTTGAAAACGACTGAGGTAATTATAGCCATTATCACGACGGCAATCAGCGTTACGGGGAGGGGCATTAAGCCAAGAGTAAATAATATTGCACCGCCGCCAGCACCCGCAATTGAACCAATGCTGAATAAACAGTGGAAACCTGACATCAGTGGTTTATCCGAGGATTGTTCAACCAGAGAGCCTTGGACATTAACCGCAACGTCGACTAAACCAATGCCTGCGCCAAAAAAGAACAGACATAGTGCCATCAAAGGGAACTGATCAATAATTGCCAATGTGGGCAGGAAAACAGCGCTAACAACGATACCTAATAGTATTATTCTTCTACAGCCGAAGCGGCCAATCAGTTTGCCAGAGAATAGCATTGCCAGTAGGGAGCCTGTTCCCAAGCAAAGTAATAACATCCCCAAAGAGCCTGCATCAAAATGAAGTCTATTCTGTGCATAGGGCACCAACGATGCCCAAAGGCCCATAGCAAATCCAGCGACAAAGAAGATAGAGCGCGTAGATGTGCGTGTAGCCGGTGTATCCAGAGGGTAGTCGACGACATGGCTAGACATTTAAGCACCTTTCTCTGGTAAGTGGCAGCGAGCAAGTAATAAGTATAGCCACTTTATAAAAGACTTATATTAAGTTGTGAAATATACAGTGGGTACCTGGCTTGTCAAGAACATTTTTGCCTATCAAGGTGGTTTGCCGACTAGAGAAAAGGGCATACGACGGTTAGGATAGCCTGAAGATGGGCGAGGGGGCTCTAGAAAAAGTTTCTCATCATAGATACCGCTGAATACTAGATCTCAAATACTCGAAAATTATTATAGGCATCAAGAGTGTATTCTGATATTCCATTGTGATAATCGTACTTAATGTTGTCGCGATAGACAAAATGGGGTATGTGTTTGCAATCAAATTTTTTGAGTAATTGAGCAGATAATTCTGCAATGCAATTTTGACTGATATGTTCTCCTGAGATGGCTATGGTTGCAGGGTTAATCATGGCGATCAACGATGAAGTAATATAAATAAGTCGTTGTTGCACCAGTTCATGGTGAGAATTTATATTAGTCCCTAGATTGTCATAAAATGGCAGTTGCGACACTTCACCTGCAAATTGACTTGCACCACGTAGCATTTTACCTGAAATAACAATGCCACAGCCGGCACAATGTCTTGGTGGCATAAAAATATAGGCGATAGGTTCATTTATATTACGGCAGTGATTACGATAAAAACCAAATGCGGTATAATTCATGTCATTCCCCGCCTGAACAAAAATACCGAATCGGTTACTTAATAATTCAGTGATTGCCAATCCCTCCAGGCGGGTAATATCGCAAGTAAGTATTTTTCCATCCACAATGACACCGGGCAATCCTAGCCCTATTGCTTTGATATTATTGTATTTATCTGAAAATTCTTGAATTTGCGCGAGCAACATATCTTCAGTTAAATCAGAATATATTTTATCGTACTCAACAATGATTTTGCCATCTGCAGACCTTAGGGATGACGATATAACGCCGGAGGTATCGCTCCCTTCAATATAAATACTTAATATGCTAAAGTAATTTGAGTTGTATATATAGCGCTTTGCTGGCCGGCCACCACGTGATTCATCAATAGATTCTTCAATGATTTCGCCCTTTGAACATAATTCATTCAAAATGGTGCCACATGTTGCCAAGCTTAATCCAGTTTGAGCAGATATATCGCCTTTGGTTGCGGATGACAGCGATTTTAATGTGCTTGCAACCAACATAATATTTTTTTGTTTCATCTGCCGGGTGGTATTAAGCGGTACAGTAGTCATTTTCTTCACCAAATATTTAATTGAAATGAATATAACATGTTCGTATTTATGAAGAAATAATTATCATGGCATTTATCCGTATGGTTGTGGTGATTAAACTTTGCTATAAATGAGTACAGTTGTCGAGCTATAACCACCAGTGGTATTTTCTGTTTTCGTGACTCTCGCGTTTCACGATATTGATGCTTTAGAGGCTGCCTTGTAAAGGGACTATTTGATGGAACCATTACTGACGGATCGTTTGCTATTAATACCTTTAACCCTACAGGATGCTGACCAGATACAGCTAAAATTTCCGGTATGGGAAGTGGTGAAGTATTTAGATGCTTCTGCCGTACCTTGGCCTTACCCAGCCGATGGTGCCCTGACCTTTGTCCGTGATATTGCATTACCTAAGATGCAATGTGGTAGCCGTTTTTTCTGGTCAATCAGGCCGAAGGTTTCACCAGAGACCTTGATTGGTGTTATTAATTTGGCCTGTGATACAGACGATCACCGTGGCTTTTGGTTAAGCCCTGTGTGGCAAGGGCAGGGGTTAATAACGGAAGCCAGTGATGCAGTCACTCACTTCTGGTTTACACAATTGGACCAGCCTTATTTACGAGTGACAAAGGCCGCACCGAATAAGGCGTCAGCCGCCATATCACGTAAAAATGGTATGCGTTTGGTTGCAACGCAGGAGCGAGACTACGTTAGTGGGCATTTCCAGACGGAAATATGGGAAATCAGTCGCGAAGAGTGGTTGAGAAATAAGCGCTGAACCATGGCATGCCAGCTTTGAGGTTATTAATGAGACTAACCGAATGAATAAAATCTGTGGTTGGGCGACAGACTCTTGTTGATAGGGTTGCTAACATGGTGCATATACCGCACAAAGGAGGAGTACAACAATGGGAAATCGCATCACTTTAGCGCGTGTTTACGATGTTCAGCCGCCATATCAAGCCAATACCTTTCTGACTGATCGGCTGTGGCCGCGAGGCATTAGCAAAACCCGGCTGTTAGGGGTGGTATGGTTAAAAGAAGTGGCGCCGGAAAATGCATTACGAAAATGGTTTCATCAATGTTTAGATTGGCCAGAGTTTGTGGTGCGTTATCAGGCCCAGCTTGATAGCTCAACGGCCTGGCAACCTTTACTAGACGTACTGAAACAACAGCCAATTACGTTGCTGTATGGCAGTCGCGACACGCAACAGAATCAGGCGGTAGTGTTACGTGATTTTCTGCTTAGCAAGCTATAGTATTTTCTCTTGTAATACCCATACTGCGGCTTCAACCCGCGATTTCAGCTTCATTTTTTTCAACAGATGTTTGACATGAACTTTAACGGTGCTCTCTGCAATCAGCAATTTCCGGGCAATGGTTTTATTCGGTAACCCTTTAGCGATCAGCTTCAATATGTCGCGTTCACGTGGGGTGAGGGTGTTAATATCGCGCTCATTATCAGACCGATTCTCGCGGAGGTTGATTGCCAGTATCGACATCAATGCGTCGCTGAGAACCATTTGTCCTGCTGCTGCATCATACAATGAGACCAGCAAATCTTCAGGGTCCATATCTTTTAGCAGATAACCATCGGCCCCGCGTTTTAAGGCACTGATGACATCATCCTGATGGTCAGAAACGGTAAACACTACAATTCGCCCGGATAGTGGCTGCTGACGCAATCTATCCAGTGTTTCCAATCCATTCATGCCCGGCATGTTTAAATCCAGCATGATCAAATCAGGATCAAGATTGGTGGCGAGAATAATACCTTGAGCACCGTTGCTGGCCTCACCTGCGATGGATAACCCAGGTGCCATGCTGATTAATTGCTTAATACCGTGCCTTAGCATCGGGTGGTCATCAATCAACAGGATGGTCGCGGCGTCTTGTTCACTCATGAATAGTTCCTGTAGCTGAGAGGGTAAATACCTCGAACGGAAGGGTTGATCGATATTCTTCCTCATCCTTGACTATTACCCCATAACCAATAGGGAGTACCCCCTAATAGTCAACGGGTGTATTACTCGGTTTCAAGAAAACATTCACATCGGCAACTAAATGAAAAGAGGCTCTTTTTTGCCAGTAAACCTACTACCCACAAATGATGTATGGGTATTGTTAGCTAAAAGTTAACTTCACATCCTCTTGATGTAAATCAACTTTGAAATAGCCTCTGGTGCCTAGGGTGACGCATTACTTCCCGTTTGTGGTCACCCTGACTGAGGTTTTTATGTCGCACTCTCCGACACCATTAACTAACTCATCATCTTCCGCTATCCCGGCAAAGTTAGCCGGTGGTCAATCAATACCGCAGTGGTACCCGGAAGATCCACAGTTCTGGCAACAGGTAGGGCATAGTGTTGCCCGGCGAAATTTGTGGATTTCAGTACCAGCATTGTTACTGAGTTTCTGTGTCTGGATGCTGTTTAGTGCGGTCGCAGTGAATCTGAATAAAGTGGGCTTTAACTTCACCACCGATCAACTGTTCATGCTGACAGCATTACCCTCAGTATCGGGGGCACTGTTACGTGTTCCATACTCGTTTGTCATACCGGTCTTTGGTGGTCGTCGCTGGACGGCTATTAGCACATTGTTTCTGGTTATCCCCTGCCTCTGGTTAGGTATCGCGGTACAGGACAGCACCACCCAGTATGGAACATTTGTATTGATTTCATTGTTGTGTGGTTTTGCCGGTGCGAACTTTGCCTCTAGCATGGCTAATATCAGTTTTTTCTTCCCGAAAGCCAAGCAGGGGGGGGCGCTGGGCCTCAATGGGGGATTGGGGAATCTTGGCGTCAGTGTGATGCAACTTATCGCCCCTATGGCTATTTCGGTTGGGGTGTTCAGTGCCTTTATGGGCAGTGGCTATCCACAAGCGGATGGTAGCCAGCTCTGGTTGCAAAACGCAGCCTATATCTGGATCCCCTTTTTGCTGATATTCAGTGTGGCGGCCTGGTTTGGTATGAATGACTTGTCTGCTGCAAAAGCGTCGATTATCCAGCAATTACCGGTCCTGAAACGTGGCCATTTGTGGATTTTGGCGGTGTTATATCTGGCAACTTTTGGTTCATTTATCGGTTTCTCAGCCGGATTTGCCATGTTGGCAAAAACACAATTTCCTGATGTTGTCATCCTGCATTACGCTTTCTTCGGCCCGCTATTGGGCGCACTGGCTCGTCCAATGGGCGGTGCGCTCTCTGATCGCTTTGGCGGCATTCGCGTCACCTTCGTCAATTTTATCCTGATGGCAATATTTGCGGCATTACTCTTCCTCACCTTACCGGGAACCAATGTTAATGGCTCCTTCTTTGCCTTTTTTGGCGTATTCATGCTGCTGTTTCTGACGGCGGGACTGGGCAGTGGATCAACGTTTCAGATGATTGCGGTGATCTTTCGCAAGTTAACTGTCGATCGAGTGACCCTCGCGGGGGGGAGTGATGAACAAGCGCAGCATGATGCCGTCAGAGAGTCAGCGGCGGCACTGGGTTTCATCTCAGCCATTGGCGCTATCGGCGGTTTCTTTATTCCTAAATCCTTTGGTACGTCGCTGGCCCTAACCGGTTCACCGGCCGGCGCGATGAAGCTATTCGTGGTTTTTTATGTGGTTTGCGTATTGATCACCTGGTTTGTCTACGGGCGCAAGCTTAACGCGGGTATGGCGACCAAAAAACCACGTTGACCGGTACGGTCCGATAAATAAGCAACATTGAGCAATGTTAATCCACTTATAAAAATAAACAGGGCCGTTATGTCCCCAATCAGGAGGTCTCCCGATGAGCAAATTTCTTGACCGATTTCGTTATTTTAAACAACTTGCCGAGCCTTTTGCACAAGGCCATGGCCAGACACTGGACACCAATCGTGATTGGGAAGATGGCTATCGTAGCCGCTGGCAGCATGACAAAGTGGTACGTTCAACTCATGGTGTGAATTGTACGGGTTCATGTAGCTGGAAGATTTATGTCAAAAATGGGTTGGTCACTTGGGAAACCCAGCAAACTGACTACCCGCGTACCCGCCCGGATTTACCTAATCATGAACCCCGTGGTTGCCCTCGTGGGGCCAGCTATTCCTGGTATTTGTACAGTGCTAATCGGCTGAAGTACCCGATGATGCGCAAGCATCTGTTGCAATTGTGGCGTGCTGCCAAAGTGCTGCACAGTGATCCGGTGGAGGCATGGGCTTCAATTGTTGGCGATAGCGTACAATCAAAGGATTATAAACAGGCTCGTGGCCGGGGGGGCTTTGTCCGTTCGACCTGGCAGGAAGTGAATGAACTGATTGCCGCCGCTAACGTCTATACCGCCAAACAGTATGGGCCGGATCGGATTATCGGTTTTTCACCGATTCCAGCGATGTCGATGGTTTCCTACGCGGCGGGCGCGCGCTATCTATCACTGATAGGCGGCGTTTGCCTCAGTTTCTATGACTGGTATTGCGATTTGCCTCCGGCATCACCGATGACCTGGGGTGAGCAAACTGACGTGCCAGAATCCGCTGACTGGTACAACTCATCCTACATTATTGCCTGGGGTTCAAATGTTCCGCAGACCCGTACACCCGACGCCCACTTCTTTACCGAAGTCCGTTACAAAGGGACCAAAACTGTAGCGGTGACGCCGGATTATGCAGAGGTCGCTAAACTGTGTGACCAATGGCTGAATCCGAAACAAGGAACAGACAGTGCCATGGCTATGGCAATGGGGCATGTGATCCTCAATGAATTCCATCTACAACGACAAAGCAGCTACTTTGTTGAATACATGCGTCAGTACACCGACATGCCGATGCTGGTATTACTTGAACCTCGTCATAGCGGCGATTATGCCGCCGGGCGGTTACTGCGCGCCGCCGATCTGGTGGATAATCTGGGAGAGGAGAATAACCCAGAATGGAAGACCATTGCCATTGACGCTAACAGCGGGCAGTTGGTAGCGCCGCAAGGGTCTATCGGTTATCGCTGGGGTGAAAAGGGTAAATGGAACCTTGAGCAGCGCGAGGGCAAAACGCAGCAGGAAGTCTCATTACAACTCAGTTTATTGGGTCAACATGATGCTATTGTTAATGTCGGATTTCCCTACTTTGGTGGCGAAATCAGTGAGAATTTTCAAAGTGTTGCGCTAGAGGAAATACTGCAACACAAGTTGCCAGTAAAACGGTTGCCATTAGCCGATGGCAGTGAAGCACTGGTGACCAGTGTTTATGACCTGATGATGGCAAACTATGGCCTGGATCGTGGTTTGGCTGATGACAACTGCGCCAGCAATTATGACGATATAAAAGCTTACACTCCTGCCTGGGCTGAAAAAATTACTGGCGTTGCACGTCAGGATATTATCCGCATTGCGCGTGAATTTGCAGATAACGCCGAGAAAACCCATGGCCGTTCGATGATTATCGTCGGGGCCGGTATTAATCACTGGTATCACATGGATATGACCTACCGTGCACTGATTAATATGCTGATTTTCTGCGGCTGTGTCGGGCAAAGTGGCGGCGGTTGGGCGCACTATGTGGGGCAGGAAAAACTGCGACCACAAACCGGCTGGTTACCTTTGGCATTTGGCCTCGATTGGCAACGTCCACCGCGCCATATGAACAGTACGTCATTTTTCTATAATCACTCCAGTCAGTGGCGTTATGAGACCGTCAGCACCACCCAATTACTCTCTCCCTTGGCCGACAGTTCGCGCTTTAGCCCAAGTCTGATTGATCTTAATGTGCGCGCTGAACGTATGGGGTGGCTGCCTTCGGCCCCGCAACTGAATTGCAATCCATTGACCCTTGCCGCCAGCGCACAACAAGCCGGTCAAACACCGGTAGAATATACCGTCGATAGCCTTAAAAACGGGTCACTGAGATTTGCCGCTGAACAGCCAGATGATCCACAAAACTTCCCGCGAAACTTGTTTGTCTGGCGTTCCAACCTACTGGGTTCTTCCGGCAAAGGGCATGAATATATGCTCAAGTATTTGTTGGGTACGGAAAATGGTATTCAGGGTAAAGATTTGGGCCAGCAAGGTGGGGTGATGCCGGAAGAGGTTGAATGGCAGGAACAGGGAGGCGAAGGCAAGCTGGATTTAGTCGTGACATTGGATTTCCGCATGTCTAGTACGTGTCTCTATTCAGACATCATTTTACCCACCGCAACCTGGTACGAAAAAGACGACATGAATACCTCGGATATGCATCCGTTTATTCACCCGCTGTCTGCGGCGGTAGATCCTGCCTGGGAGTCTAAAAGCGACTGGGATATCTACAAAGATATTGCCGAAACCTTCTCTCGAGTTTGCGTCGGCCATTTAGGTCAGGAAACCGATGTAGTGACCTTACCCATCCAACATGATTCGCCAGCCGAACTGGCACAGCCATATGGTGTAAAGGACTGGAAAAAAGGTGAATGTGAACTGATACCGGGCCAAACCGCGCCGCACATTGTGGTGGTCGAGCGCGATTACCCAGCAACCTATGCTCGCTTTACTGCCTTGGGTCCCCTATTGGATAAATTAGGTAATGGCGGCAAAGGGATTAACTGGAATACCCAGACTGAAATTGATTTCCTCAAAAAACTTAACCATACCCAGCCTGACGGCCCTGCCGCCGGACGACCAAGAATTGATACTGCTATTGATGCCGCAGAGGTGATTTTATCCTTGGCCCCTGAAACCAACGGTCAGGTGGCGGTAAAAGCCTGGCAGGCTTTGGAACAACTTACCGGTCGCCAACATGCTCACTTAGCTCTGAATAAAGAAGATGAAAAAATTCGTTTTCGCGATATTCAGGCGCAACCACGCAAAATCATTTCCAGTCCAATCTGGTCCGGCTTGGAAGATGAGCATGTTTCCTATAATGCTTGTTACACCAACGTTCATGAGTTGATCCCGTGGCGCACCCTTTCAGGCCGGCAACAACTTTATCAGGATCATGAATGGATGCGTGCTTTTGGTGAGAGTTTGTTGTGCTATCGCCCGCCAATAGATACTCGTGCCGCCCAACCTTTGCTTAATAAGAAGCCGAACGGTAACCCAGAGAAAGCACTTAACTTCCTGACACCCCATCAGAAGTGGGGCATTCACTCAACCTACAGTGACAACCTGTTGATGCTGACACTGTCGAGAGGGGGGCCTATCGTTTGGTTGAGTGAAGATGATGCCAAAGATCTGCTGATAGAAGATAACGACTGGATTGAGGCGTTTAACAGTAATGGCGCATTAACTGCTCGTGCCGTCGTCAGCCAGCGAATTCCGTCAGGCATGACCATGATGTACCACGCACAGGAGCGCATTATTAATATCCCCGGTTCTGAAATTACCGGCCAACGTGGCGGTATTCATAACTCAGTCACCCGTATCAGTCCAAAACCAACCCATATGATTGGCGGATATGCGCAATTAGCCTACGGCTTTAACTACTACGGCACGGTAGGGTCCAATCGCGATGAGTTCGTGGTGGTGCGCAAGATGAATAAGATTGATTGGCTGGATGACGAACAGCAAAACCAGAGCAAAACCGGGGGCAAACTATGAAAATCCGTTCACAAGTCGGCATGGTTCTGAATCTGGACAAATGTATTGGCTGTCATACCTGCTCAGTAACCTGCAAAAATGTTTGGACCAGCCGCGAGGGTATGGAATATGCCTGGTTTAACAACGTGGAAAGCAAACCGGGGCTGGGTTATCCGCACGATTGGGAGAATCAGGATAAATGGAAGGGGGGCTGGATCCGCAAGATTAATGGCAAATTGACCCCCCGTATGGGGAGCCGAGTCGGGGTCCTCGCCAAGATATTTGCTAACCCTGATGTACCAGCATTAGATGATTATTACGAACCCTTCGATTTTGATTACCAGCACTTGCACAACGCACCGGCTGGAAAACATCAGCCGGTAGCTCGCCCACGTTCGCTGATTACCGGTCAACGAATGGAGAAAATCGAGAACGGCCCTAACTGGGAAGAGATTCTGGGCGGTGAGTTTTCTAAGCGATCTAAAGACCAGAACTTCGCCCATATTCAGAAAGAGATGTATGGGCAATTTGAACATACCTTCATGATGTATTTGCCACGTTTATGTGAACACTGCCTTAACCCCGCCTGTGTCGCAACTTGCCCCAGTGGGGCAATTTATAAACGGGCTGAAGACGGTATTGTGCTGATTGATCAGGATAAATGCCGAGGCTGGCGTATGTGTCTGACCGGTTGCCCGTATAAAAAAATCTATTTCAACTGGAAAAGCGGCAAGTCGGAGAAGTGTATTTTCTGCTATCCACGCATTGAGTCCGGTGAACCGACCGTTTGTTCAGAAACCTGTGTGGGGCGCATTCGTTATCTGGGGGTACTACTGTATGACGCGGATGGCATTGAACAAGCCGCGGCTACTACTGATGAGAAAAACCTCTACCAACGGCAAATGGATATTTTCCTCGATCCCCATGATCCGCTGGTGATTGCCGAAGCGCAGAAACAGGGGATTCCCTTAAGTGTCATTGAGGCCGCCCAACGCTCCCCGGTTTACAAAATGGCAGTGGAATGGAAATTGGCACTGCCGTTGCACCCCGAATACCGGACCTTGCCGATGGTATGGTATGTCCCGCCGTTGTCACCGATTCAGTCTGCGGCAGACTCTGGCGCGCTGCCCCACAGCGGGGTGCTACCGGATGTGGAAAGCCTGCGTATCCCGGTTCAGTATTTAGCCAACTTACTGACTGCTGGTGATACTCAACCGGTATTAATGGCACTGAAACGGATGCTGGCAATGCGCCACTATAAACGGGCTGAAACCGTTGAGGGTAAAACTGATCTCAGTGCACTGGAGGCCGTGGGGCTAACAGAGGCGCAAGCGCAAGAGATGTACCGCTATCTGGCGATTGCTAATTATGAAGATCGCTTTGTCATTCCATCCAGCCACCGTGAAATAGCCCGTGACGCTTTCCCGGAAAGTAAGGGGTGCGGCTTCAGTTTCGGCGATGGTTGCCATGGCAGTGACAGTCGTTTCAATTTGTTCAATAGCCGCCGCATTGATGCCGTTGATGTCACACGTAAGACTGACCAGGGGGCCATTCATGATTAGTTTGAGAATCATTTCACGTTTGCTGGAATACCCAGATATTGATCTGTGGCAAAACCGGCAAGAAGTTGTTGAGGCGCTCGACAGCGCCGACGAACTCACGACGGAACAGGTTCATCGGCTCAGGCAATTTATCAATACATTATGTCAGAGCGAATTGCTTGAGTGTCAGGCTAGCTATTGTGGCTTATTTGACCGGGGGCGAGCCACCTCACTGTTGCTATTTGAACATGTGCATGGTGAGTCGCGCGATCGTGGTCAGGCCATGGTGGACCTCATGGCACAGTATCAACGTGCGGGGTTAGTGCTTGACTGTAAAGAGTTGCCTGATTTCCTGCCACTTTATCTTGAGTATCTGGCTAACCAGCCAGTGCAGGATATCACCTTGGGTTTGCAGGATATTGCACCCATTTTGGCGCTGCTGGGGGCACGTTTACATCAGCGGGATAGCGACTATGCCCAGTTGTTTGATCTGCTGTTAGTGCTGTCTGGCAGTGCTATTCGCAGTGAAAATCTTGGCGATAAAGTGGCGGGTGAAAGCCGGGATGACACCGCCAAAGCACTGGATGCGGTATGGGAAGAGGAGCAAGTGAAATTCCTCGGCACGCAGGGGTGTGCATCAGCTCAGCAGGGGATGCCCCCCAAACACCTTGCCGATGCCGTACTACCACAATATCTCAGTATTCAGTCTGCCTCAGAGGGCAAAAAAGTCGTTCAGTCCCATGTGGTGACGGACCGTAAAGGAGCCATCTTATGAGCTTTTTGAATAAATTCTTTTTTGATATTTATCCTTACATGGCAATGGTGATTTTCTTTGTGGGCAGTTGGTTGCGTTACGACTATGGGCAATATAGCTGGCGAGCAGGTTCCAGTCAGATGTTAGATAAGAAAGGTGTATGGCTGGCATCTAATTTATTCCACATCGGTATTCTGGGGATATTCTTCGGCCATGTGCTGGGTATGCTGACGCCACATTGGATGTATGAATCGTTCTTACCGATAGAGATAAAACAAAAAATGGCGATGATTGCTGGCGGTGCCTGCGGTCTGATGATGTTAGTCGGTGGGGTCATGCTGCTACACCGCCGCTTGACTAATTCGAGGATCAGAGCAACCAGTACCCGGGTAGATATCCTGATTCTGATATTGCTGGTGGTACAAGTTAGCTTGGGGCTACTGAGTATTCCGTTTTCTGCTCAACATATGGATGGTAGCGAGATGATGAAATTGGTCGGTTGGGCGCAGTCAATTGCGACTTTCCGCACCGGAGCATCGGCCTATCTGATAGATGTAGCCTTGATTTTCAAGTTGCATATTGTCTTGGGATTGACCCTTTTTGTTTTATTCCCGTTCTCACGCTTGGTACATATCTGGAGCGTACCCATCGAATATTTAACGCGCCGTTATCAACTGGTGCGTAACCGCCACTAAGCGTGTCGATTCAGCCCGTAGGTCTCTCTATCAACCTACGGGCTAACGATGGGCTTTAACCGGTGGAGTTTTGTTCGCGTAACTTAGCCAGAGCCACTTCTGAAGCGTTTATATCTTCCCGCGGGCGCTGTTTGGGCATTGTATCTACCGGTGCGGCAGCTACCTCAGTGGCGCGCTTACGTAAACTAAACCAACCGGCAACCAATAACACGGCCACCACCGGCAATGTGGCGATAGTCCAGGTTCCATTCGGATAGTCGAAAGCCATCATCACTAAAACACCTGCCAGGAAAAACAGTGTCAGCCAGGATGTGACCGGCGCACCGGGCATTTTAAAGGATACGGGTTTTGCTGTTCCCTGCTTTATTGCCTGACGTAATTTCATCTGACAGATAATGATGAATGCCCATGAGCTGATAATGCCTAAAGAGGCAATATTAAGAACGATTTCAAATACCTGTGATGGTACCAGATAGTTAAGTAGCACGCCGAAGACATAAATACCCACGGTAACCAATATGCCGGCGTAGGGAACAGATTGTGGGCTCATTTTGGACATGAATTTAGGTGCTGAGCCACCCATGGATAATGAGCGCAGAATACGACCTGTCGAGTAAAGGCCAGAGTTCAAACTGGAAAGTGCGGCAGAAAGTACCACGATATTCATGATGGTCCCGATATAGGGGACGCCTAAGTTACTAAAGAAGGTGACAAAAGGGCTTTGGCCGGCCTGATAGGCATTCCATGGCAGCAGACACACCAGTAGCACCACAGAACCGACGTAGAATAGGCCAATCCGCCAAATCACACTATTAATTGCCTTTGGCAGCATCTTTTCCGGGTCTTTACATTCACCGGCCGCCGTACCAATTAATTCAATACCGGCAAAGGCGAATATCACCCCTTGAACCAATATCAACGCGGGTAACAACCCGTGGGGGAACAATCCGCCATTATCGGTTATCAGGTGTATACCGGTGGGATGCCCGGCAACACTTTGCCCTGTGCCGAGAAAGATCACACCCACGACCAGAAAGATAGCAATGGCTGCGACTTTGATCAGTGCAAACCAAAATTCCATTTCAGCAAACCATTTAACGCCAATCATATTCATGGTGGCAACAATTGAGAGCGCACCCAGTGCAAATAACCACTGCGGAACATCAGAGAACGTCCCCCAATAGTGCATATAAAGGGCCACCGCAGTGATATCGACAATCCCGGTCATGGCCCAATTAAGGAAATACATCCATCCGGCAACATAGGATGCTTTCTCACCGAGGAATTCGCGGGCATAAGAAACAAAGCTGCCACTGGTTGGGCGGTGCATAACTAATTCACCGAGCGCTCTAAGAATAAAAAACGAGAAAATCCCACACACCAGATACACCAAGGCCAGTGCGGGGCCAGCCATTTGCAAGCGGGCGCCGGTGCCTAAAAATAACCCCGTACCAATAGAGCCACCGATAGCGATCATCTGGATATGACGTCGGCCCATACTTTTGTGGTAGCCAGTATCATGAGAGTCTAGCCAGCGTTTTTTGGCGGCGTGATGGGTCTTTGCAGTGTGTTTTCCTGACATCATAGCTTTCCCTATTTTCCTGTCTGTCGTGCAATCATCGTGAATGTATTACAGCAACTGATTGCTAAAGGTTAATGCATAAATAGCGTCTTAGCGCCTTCGATTATTATGGTTTCTATTGCTGCCACTGGATTCTGGGAGGGCATGCTATCGTTTCTATCGTGATGAGGCAAAAAAATATTCACTTATAAATTATTTTTTTTGTTCTATTACCGGAATCAGTAATTGCAAATGAAAGGTTAAATTATATACAGGAAAAATGTTTTTATGGTAATGTATTACTTATGCTTATAGGGCGAAATATCAGTATTTCTTAACTCATTGTTACATTTATGAAAGTAGAATTTTTTTGGATCGGAGTTATAGATTGGCTGTATATTATTCAACGATAAACCCTTCTTAGATTGAGTGTATTTATTAAGATTATTGCTTCACATAAAATTGCAATTTATCTTATTATAGATAAAAATAATATATTGTTTTTCTAAGTGTTAAATTTATAATTTATAATTTATTTTTGTGTAGCGCAGTTAATATTTACGATGATATTTATCAAGCAATTAGATTGTTGTATTAACGTGACTCAATCTAATAGGTAAGTTGCAGAAACTCTTATTCGAATAGCCTCGACTTAGTGCTGTGCATAAAGCGTACTGCGTAAGATGCAATATGAGATCTAACACACAGTTTTCCGAGAATGATATTGCATTTTCTCACCTTCAATGATGATACTAATAACGCAATAGTTATATTTATTGCCATAATTTTATTGAGGCGTGTTACTGGTAAAGCAGGCAAGACCAAAATAAAAGTGTCCCCCGTCCGCGGGTGCATTTTTGTTTTGGTCTTTTTTTTTGTTTTTTTTAAGTGATAAATTCAGGGGAATAGCGATGGATTACCAGCAGTTAGGATTGAAGATCTTAGCGTTGATCGGGGGGAAGCGTAATGTCAGTAAGTTAACACATTGCGCCACCCGCTTGCGTTTTGAGTTTAACGATGACACTAAAGTTGATGCTAAACAGATTGAAAAACTGGAGGGTGTGATCAGTGTGGTCGAGCGAGGAGGCCAGTTTCAAATAGTTGTCGGCAACAACGTGCAGCAAACCTATCGGACGATATTGAAAGAGATTGGCAGTGTGCCAACAGCAGAGAAGCAGGGCAATAAAAATAAAACCAAAAATGGTATTTTCAGCCAGATAATCAGTGTGATTTCTACCACCTTTACCCCTGTCATTCCGGCTATTACCGGAGCCGGGATGATTAAGGCGTTGCTGGCAATTTTGAAACTCACCGGTGTGATTACAGCTAGCAGTACCACTTATCAGTTGCTCGATACCATTGCGGATGCGGCATTCTTTTTCCTGCCGGTTCTGCTGGCATATGGTGCCGCGATTAAGTTTGAATGTAATCCTATTTTGGCAATGACGATTGCCGGGGCACTGTTACACCCTAATTTGGCACAAATGTTGGTAAAAGGTGACGCGGTTAGTTTTATCGGTATTCAGGTTAGATTGGCTGATTATGCCGGTTCGGTATTACCGATTATCTTTACCGTTTGGTTGATGTCTTATGTCGAGCGCTTTGCCGAGCGAATTTCGCCCTCGATGATTAAATTTTTTACCAAGCCAATGATTATATTATTGATTACTGCTCCTTTGGCATTAGTCGTGATCGGGCCATTTGGTATCTTTCTTAATGATATGGTGGGCAGTGGTGCTGCCATTATAAACACGAAAGCCAGTTGGCTTATTCCCATGTTAATGGGGGCGCTGCAACCCTTCTTGGTTATTACGGGCACGGCGTGGGCCATGACCCCGATTGCAACCATGCAATTGACTAAGCAAGGCTATGAGATGATCAATGGCCCCGGTATGTTGGCATCCAATATTGCTCAGGGGGCGGCGACACTCTGTGTCGCCTTCAAAACAAAGAATAAGAACTTGAAACAACTGGCATCTTCAGCAGGCTTCACTGCACTTTTGGGGATAACCGAGCCGTCATTATATGGTGTGACCCTGAAGCTGAAACGCCCGCTGGTGGCGGCAATGATCGGCGGGGGCTGCGCTGGTGTTTATGCGGGGTTAAGTGGTGTGGTGCGTTACGCCTTTGTATCACCAGGGCTTGCTGCATTACCGGCGTTTATTGGCGAAAACCCAATGAACATTGTGCACGCATTAATAACCTGCGTTATTGCTATTGTGGTCACTTTCGCCCTGACCTGGGTATTGGGCTTTGAAGACCCGGTAGATGAACAATCGCAAGTTGATGAAAGTGATAACGTTCCCTTGTCTGCCTCTGTGGCGAGAACTACGGGGACAGCGGCTCAGGCAGCAGTCATAAGTAGTCCATTAAGCGGAAAATTAATCCCATTAGGCCAGGTTAACGATGATGTGTTTTCTCTGGGATTGTTGGGGCAGGGGGTGGCTATTATCCCTGATGTGGGTGAAATGCGCGCCCCAGTAACAGGTGAAATTATGACGTTCTTACCCAGTAAACATGCCGTCGGAATTAAATCAGACGACGGGGCTGAGGTTTTGATTCATATCGGTATTGATACCGTCAACTTAAATGGTCAGCACTTCAGTTCGACGCTGCAAGTGGGGGATCGTGTCATGGTGGGCGACCTACTGGTGAGTTTTGATATCACCGCCATTACTCAGGCAGGCTACGATATCGTCACACCGGTATTGATTGTAAACAGTGATGCGTATTCGCAGGTTAGCAGTGTAGCTTGCGGGCCAACTCAGTTTGGTGAGCCGATTATTACTCTGGGTGCACGTGGTTAGGGGGCGGTTATGATTTATCAACAATTACAGAACTTCCCAGCAGGATTTCTCTGGGGCGGTTCCACCTCTGCCTATCAGGTTGAAGGTGCTTGGGATGAAGACGGTAAAAGTCCATCGATCATTGATATGTGCCAGCATCCAGCAGGGACGGCAGATTTTAAAATCGCCAGTGACCACTACCATCACTATAAAGAAGACGTTAAGTTATTTGCCGAATTAGGCTTAAAGGCATACCGATTTTCTGTCGCCTGGACCCGCATTATCCCTGATGGTTCGGGGGCGGTTAATCCTGCGGGGATCGCGTTTTATCAGAATTTGATTGATGAACTTAATCATTACGGCATAGAGCCAGTTGTCACACTTTACCATTTTGATTTGCCCTATTGTCTGGAGCAGCAGGGTGGTTGGGGGCATCGCGCCACGATTGATGCCTTTGTTGAATACGCCAAAGTGCTCTTTAGCCATTTTGGTAGCAAAGTAAAATATTGGCTGACGATTAATGAGCAGAACACCATGATCCTCCATCCTGGGGCAATTGGTACTCCGCCCAATGGTCAATTACCGGATAAAAAATCCTTATATCAGCAGAGTCACCATATGATGTTGGCACAGGCGCAGGTGATGGCGTTGTGTCATCAAATGTGCCCGGAAGGTAAAATTGGTCCGGCGATAAATACCACATCGATGTATCAGGAAACCTGTGCACCACAAGATGCTATCGCAGCCCATAACTGGGAAACATTACGCTGCTGGAGTTTTCTCGATGTGGCGGTGTATGGTCGTTACAATGCGTTGGCGTGGCGTTATTTGCAGGATCGTGGATTAGCGCCCACGGTGGAAAGTGGCGACAGTGAAATCCTGTCACAAGGGCGGCCGGATTTTGTCGCGATTAACTATTATTCGACGGCGACTATTGCTGCCAGCCGGGGCGATGCCTCAGATATCACGGCCCGTGCCGGAGATCAGCAGATCATGTTGGGTGAACCGGGAGTGTATCGCGCAGCAGAAAATCCGTTTGTGGATAAAACCCGCTATGGCTGGGTGGTCGACCCCATTGGTTTACGTCTCACGTTACGTAAGACGTATGAGCGCTACCATCTGCCCATCCTGATTAGCGAAAATGGTATTGGCGCACCGGATTCGCAGCAAAGCGACGATCAGGTTAACGATGACTATCGTATTGATTTTCTGCGTAAACATATAGAGCAAATGCAGTTGGCTATCAGTGATGGCGTAGAGCTAATGGGATACTGCCCGTGGTCTGTTATTGATGTTGTCAGCACGCATCAGGGCTATGGTAAGCGCTATGGCTTTATTTATGTCAATCGGACTGAACATGATTTACTCGACCTAAGGCGTATAAAAAAAGCCAGTTTTACCTGGTATCAACAAGTCATTGCCTCAAATGGTCAGTATCTTTGACCGTAGTTTGATATTCTGGGCGGTAGAGAACCGCCCATGGCACATGAACAGTTGGCATACTAGACAGCCCGGTAGACCGGGCTAATCATGATATAAAGTCATTGCGGCGCAAAGACAGGGGTGGCTAGAAAAATGGATGTCATTAAAGTATTGAATAACAGCCTGGTCTTATCTGTCGATGCCAACAATAATGAAGTTATTGTTATGGGGAAAGGTATTGGATTTAATAGCAAAATTGGTGATGCGATTGATGCTGGGAAAATAGAAAAAGTCTATGTGATACAAAACACTCAAACCAGTAGAGAATATGTTAGGTTGATCGAAAATACGCCAGAAGAGTATATATCTTTGGTGCAGAATATTATGAGTGACGCCAATGCCAGCCTGAAGGGAAAGCTTAGTGAACAGCTATTTTTTACTCTAACGGACCATATTACCTTTGCCATCGAACGTTTTCACAAAGGGATTTCAATCCAAAATAGATTGTTATACGAAGTAAAAAGATTTTATCCGCATGAATTTTCCATTGCGCAACAAGCAGTTAAATACTTAAATGAGAAACTCAATATTCAGTTACCTGAAGAGGAAGCGGGAAATATAGCTTTCCACTTGGTTAATGGTCAAACTGATATTCAGAGTATGGAAAGTACACTGCTCTCAGTTAAGATGTTGAAAGACATATTTAATATTATAAAATACCATTTTAATGTCGTAATTGATCAAGACTCGCTAAATTACCAACGCTTTTTGACGCATATGCAATTTTTTATCCAGCGAATGATTGAACGTAACCAGATAGAAACCAAAGATGACTTTATTTTTGAACAAATGATCCGCGAGTACCCTGGTGAGTACCGTTGCAGTATGTTAATCGGTGAATACATCAAAAACCTGCTCAGTATTACTCTCTCAAATGACGAAATGTTGTACTTAATCATTCATTTAGTTCGTATTGCAGGCTCGTCAATAGATGAAGAGTAGCACCAAATAACAACAGGTGGTATTTCAGTATAGGTTTGTCTGTCAGCGACAAAAAAGTATAACAGACAAATCTCACATCCTTCAGATTATTTAATTACAAAACACCAAGTTAAGTTAATTAAAATAAACTTGACGATAGCCTCGCAAATACAATACATCGTTGCACCTTAACTGTTCTTTTATTTTAAATAGAGTGGTAGTTTGCCATTCTATATTCACATTTGAATTTTTTTTTGTTGTTTTTAACATCAATAATAATTTTTAAGTGCCAGGTTGGTCGATGCCTCATTGAGATACATCAGTCAAAAAATATCAAATCACTATAACCGGCTAAAGCATTAGATCCGTTACCTCCCGTTCCTTAGGTGCTACCCAATAGTAGGTCTAAAATGAAAAAAATAAATCAGGATGTCGTGCTTACTCCCGTCGAACAGATTGACATGTCGGGGAAATCTGCAATCAAGAGAGTTATTGCACACTTAAATCAGATGAACATAAATACTATGCCAATGGCATTATTTATGACTATTTCAGCTATTGTATTCATTTCGGCTTATGCCAGTTATTTACCCAAAAATATGATTGGCGGGCTGGCTGTAATCATGACGATGGGTTTTGTTTTATCACATATCGGCCGCCACATACCGGTGTTGAAAGATATCGGTGGGCCAGCAATTTTGTGTTTAATGGTACCCTCGGTTTTGGTTTATTTTGGTATTTTCCAAACCAACACCTTGGATACTGTCCACTTGCTGATGAAAGAGGCGAACTTACTCTATTTTGTTATCGCCAGTCTGGTGGTCGGCAGTATTCTTGGGATGAACCGCGTGGTGCTTATTCAGGGAATGACCCGGATGTTTGTCCCGCTAGTGGTGGGAACCATTACGGCGGTGGTTACGGGGTTGCTGGTGGGTAAATTATTTGGTTTTACTCTTTATCACACCTTCTTCTTTATTATTGTACCTATCATCGGTGGCGGTATTGGTGAGGGCATCTTGCCATTGTCGTTGGCTTACTCGGCTATCCTTGGTCAGGCTCCTGATGTGTATGTGGCCCAACTGGCACCGGCTGCGGTGGTGGGGAATATTTTCGCTATTATTTGTGCCGGGGTGCTGGCTCGTATTGGTCTGCGTCGCAAGGATCTCAATGGCGAGGGGATGTTAATTCGCTCGGCACAAGATAATGCGGTATTTACCGCCCAGGAAGGGCCAAAGCAAGCCGATTTCCAACTGATGGGCGGTGGGTTATTAATGACCTGTGCTTTCTTTATTGTCGGGGGCTTATTTGAAAAGATTGTCCACATTCCCGGCCCGGTGCTAATGATTTTGATTGCGGTGATGTGTAAATATGCGCAGGTTATTCCGTCGAAAATGGAACAAGGTGCGCACAGTTGGTATAAATTCGTCTCCACCACACTGGTATGGCCGCTGATGATTGGATTGGGGATGCTGTATGTTCCACTGGAAAGTGTCGTCGCCGTATTCTCTGTCGGTTATGTGGTGGTGTGTGGTGCGGTGGTGTTGTCGATGGCCGCGGTCAGTTTTATTATCGCACCCTATCTGAATATGTATCCGGTTGAAGCGTCGATCGTCACCAGTTGCCACAGCGGGCTAGGTGGCACCGGTGATGTTGCTATTCTCTCTGCCTCGAACCGAATGTCACTGATGCCATTTGCCCAGATAGCAACCCGTATCGGCGGTGCGTCCACCGTCATTGGGGCTACGTTACTGTTGGGTTGGATTATGTAAATAACTGCCCGATAAGACTGAGGTCATCAGCGGCATCCCTGAGCGGATGCCGCTGGTTTTTTATCAGGACAGTTTTTGTGCGTGCTGGTTGATAAAAACAGCTTCGAGGCAGTGCGGCTCATTACTGGCAATACTGCTTTAAGACTTCTTGCTGGCTGGGTAGCAACTTGTAGAGATAAACTGGCCGACCGGTCGCACCGTAAAGTACCTTAGTGCTTAAAACGTCGGTATCAGAAAGGTAAATCAAATATTTGCGACAAGAAACCCGTGAAATACCAATGGCGTTCGCCATTTGTTCGGTTGAAAATTCCCCATCCTGCATTTCCTGAATCCATTCACACACCGTGCGCAGTGTTTGTGCTGTCAGCCCCTTGGGTAGCTTCTTGCGCTCAGTTGGCGTCGCATTGCTACGCCGCAGTAATGAGTCGACATCTTCCTGAGCACAATATTCACGTTGCCCCAGCAAACTCTGTTTTTCCCGGTAAGTGGAGAGTGCCTCTTCGAAACGCGAAAACTGGAAGGGTTTAATTAAATAGTCCACTACACCGTATTGCAGCGCTTTCTTAATGGTATTCACATCGGTGGCAGATGAAATAACAATCACGTCAGTATGTTCGCTGAATTCACGCAACACTGGCAGCAAATCCAAGCCATTGTCTTGGCGCATAAAAACATCTAATAACACCAGGTCAATGGGGTGTTCTGTTGTCATCAAATGCTCTCTGGCTTGCTGTAAACTGGACACTGTACCGCAGCAGTTAAAGCCTGCCACTTGGCTCAGATAGCACTTGTTCAGCTCAGCTACCATTGCATCATCATCTACTATCAATACATTAATCATGATTTACCGCGCTGATGTTGTTTGAAGGAATGTCATTCGGTGTGATGTCGTAAGGAAGGCTGATAAAGAACTGGGTAAAAACGCCCGCTTCAGAATCAAATTCTATATTGCCACCAATACTCTCTAAACTCTGACGCACCAGGCTCAAACCGATACCGTGCTCATTTCCTTTAGTGGAAAAACCATTATCAAAAATACGGCTTTGCAATTCTGATGCGATACCCGGCCCATCATCGCTGACAACACAATGTAGCCGGCCATTTTGATAGTGGAAGCTGACATTGATCTCCCGTTGACTCAGGCTACCAATGGCGTCCATGGCATTCTCGATTAGATTACCCAACACCGTAATCAAAGTGGTGGTCACTTGCTCATTATCGGTATCGGGGAGCAGGCTTTCGTCACTGATGGATAGGGTTATCCCCAAATCGCGCGCACGGTTAATTTTCCCCAACAGGAAACCGGCTATCACCGGCGATTTTACTTTACGCAACAGCGATCCAATTTCTGCCTGATAATTATTGGAGGTTTTAACGATGTAATCTTCAAGTTGCTGATAATACTTCATATGCAACAGACCCAAAATGACATGAAGTTTATTCATAAATTCATGTGACTGCGCCCGTAACGCGTCGGCATAGTGCACCATACCGGTCAAGCGTTGCATCAGTTGGCTCACTTCAGTTTTATCGCGGAAGGTGGCAATAGCACCGATAATATCGCCTTTTACTATTACCGGCACGGTGTTGGTCAGTAATATGCTGCCATTAAAGTTTATCTCTTCATCACGGCGAGCGATGCCCGTTTCCAATACTTGCTGTAAGTACAAGCGCACCGGCCAATATTTGCTGGCATTACTTAATAATAAGTTCTCCATCGGCCCACTTTGTTTAAATAAGCGCTTTGCTTCATGGTTAACGACGGTAATGCGTGAGTTGGCATCAACCGCAATGACGCCTTCCTTAATGGATTGCAACATGGCGTTACGCTGTTCGAATAAATTAGATATTTCATACGGCTCGAAACCTAGCATAATTCGTTTAAGCGCTTTGACTAAAAACCAGGTGCCCAAGGAGCCAATCAAAGCTCCGAATAATATGGTCCAGGGAATGGTCCAGCGAGTTTCGCTCACTACCGAATCGATACTGGTCAGTGAGATACCAATGGCGACCACCCCTAACTGTTTGCCGTGCGGCTCATAGACCGGAATAAAAATACGTAATGCTTGCTCAAGGACGCCACGGTTTATCGCACTGTTCTCTTTCCCCTCAAGCGCAGGTTGCAGATCATTACCGATAAAGTGTTGACCGATCATTTCAGGATTAGGGTGTGAATAACGGATGCCTTTCATATCGGTAACCACGATGAACAACAGACCATTGGCTTTCTGAACTTCACTGGCATAAGCCTGAATCTGCCGTCCGGCAGCCGGGTCACTCAATCCGTTAATAATCGTGGGCGAGAACGATAATGTACGTGCTACGGCAACGGCCTTGTCTTGCAAACTATCCTGTGCCATTTGACTGAGCTGAATAAAGAACAGGGTGTGAACCACCAACAGCACCGAGACAATGACCCCAGAAACCATCAAGGTAATCGTGGTGCTGAGCCGTAACGGCACTTTTTGCTTTGCTGCCGTTGTTGCGTTGTTCATGTCATGCTCCAGAGACACTGACCAGTGTGATGCATCGACCGCTAGATTGAGGTAATCGGGGGTGGGTGAATCAGCGGTAAGCTAAATAAACGGGTAAACTCAATTACCCTATAGTTTACGCCGTTTATTTATTAGGATGCTAAGACTTAGAATTACTTTAACTACATAACGATTTATATAATTATTCAAACTGAATGCTGTCAGGCGGTTGTCCCATTTGCCGCGCAAGGAACCGCTACAAGCGGTTTTATCATCAATTTGCCAAGCGCGGGACGGAGGCGATGATCAATTCAATCTCTTTATCGGCCAACTCGTCATGGGCCGCTGCCGATAAACTGCTATCAGTGATAACCACATCAAAATCAGTTAACGGTAATGCCAGATAGGTGGCTATTTTGCCGTATTTTGACGCATCAGCCAGTAGCACGCGCTTACTGCTGACTTCACAGACTGCCCGTTTGACCACCACCTTATCTTCGTCTGGCGTAGAGATACCCCGCAATCCCCAGCAGGACGCGGAAATAAAAGCGATATCGATGGACAAGTTTCGTAGGGCGCGGGCTGCTGCCTCACCGACACATGAGCGGTTTTCACGACACAGTGTGCCGCCGGAGTGAATCATTCTGCATTGGCAGGATTCAATCAGAAAGTTGGCGATCACAAAGTCATTAGTCACCACCAATAAATCATCTCTGGCTTCCAATTGGCGCGCCAATGCCAGTGTCGTTGTTCCCGCATCAAGATAAATACAGCTATTACGTGGAATATGCAGTGCGGCTGACATGCCAATGGCATTTTTCTGGCTGCTATACATCAGTGTCTTATCCAGATGCGAGGGTTCTGCGGCCAGCCGCTCGGTGGAACGCACCCCACCTGACACTGATAGCACTGCGCCTTGCTCTTCCAGCTTCTGCACGTCACGGCGAATAGTCATGTGTGATACGCCTAAACGATCAGTCAGTTCAGCAATGCTAACCACTCCACGTTCGGCAACCAGTGCCAGTATCTGTTGGTGACGTTCAACCGGTATCACGTTAACTCCTCGCCAAATTCACCCACTTGCGGGCTATAGGATGGTAATTAATGTGATTATACGTCAAGAGTGAAAATTTCTTTCTCATTTTTTAACGTAAATGTTACGCACCGCGGTGAAATGGGTGATGTTACGGGTAAAAAAAGGCGGTAAAAATAGCTAATCGATTAATTTTGCTGCTGAATGCAGGGGTGAGCTACTGAATGGGTAAATGTGAAATGATGTGATTTAATGATTTTTGGTGTTAATTATTGTGATTTCACTCACGATAACAGCCCTTACCTCCGGCTATGCTTAACATAAGAAATCAAATTATCACCAAAATTAACACGGAGAGAATATGACTCACGCAGAAACACTATCAGTATGCGTTATCGGGCTAGGCTCTATGGGAATGGGGGCCGCACAGTCTTGTATTAAAGCCGGGCTACAGACCTACGGCGTTGATCTTAATCCGCTGGCACTGGAAACCTTACGAAAAAATGGCGCGATAAGTGCCCAAGTCAGCGCGGATGATTTTGCCAAAAAATTGGATGCCGTTGTGGTGCTGGTGGTGAATGCTGCCCAAGTAAAACAGATTCTATTGGGCGAGCAGGGGTTGGCGGCCAAATTAAGGCCCGGCACTGCCGTTATGGTGTCGTCAACTATCTCAGCCCAGGATGCCAAATTGATCGAGCAAGGGCTGTTGGCACATAACCTCATTATGTTGGATGCGCCAGTATCGGGCGGCGCAGTTAAAGCTGCTGCGGGTGAAATGACGGTAATGGCCTCCGGTAGTCGTGCTGCTTTCGAAAAGTTACAGCCAGTATTAGACGCGGTAGCCGGGCAGGTTTATCGCATCGGTGATGAAATTGGCCTGGGCGCAACCGTGAAAATTATCCACCAGTTGTTAGCCGGGGTCCATATTGCTGCCGGTGCCGAAGCGATGGCTCTGGCCGCGCGCGCGGGGATCCCGTTGGATACGATGTATGAAGTTGTCACCCATGCCGCGGGTAACTCGTGGATGTTTGAAAACCGTATGCGCCATGTCGTAGATGGTGATTATTCGCCCAAATCGGCGGTAGATATTTTTGTAAAAGATTTAGGGCTGGTGACCGATACCGCCAAAGCGCTGCACTTTCCTCTGCCATTGGCATCAACTGCCTTCAACATGTTTACTTCAGCCAGTAACGCCGGTTTTGGTCAGCAGGATGACAGCGCGGTAATCAAGATTTTCAGTGGTATTACCTTGCCGGAAAAACAGGAGAATATCTGATGCGACTCGGTGTAATTGCGGATGATTTTACCGGCGCGACCGATATCGCCAGTTTTCTGGTGGAAAATGGCATGTCGACGGTGCAAATCAATGGTGTGCCTGATGCCGATTATCATGTGAATGCCGATGCGGCAGTGGTCAGCCTGAAATCACGATCTTGCCCAACGGCAACTGCGGTGGCGGACTCACTGGCGGCCCTGGCATGGTTACAAACGCAGGGCTGCCAACAATTCTACTTCAAATACTGCTCAACCTTCGACAGCACCGCGCAAGGCAATATTGGCCCGGTCACTGATGCATTACTGGATGCACTGGGTCAGCAACAAACCATCATCTCTCCGGCGCTACCGGTGAATGGAAGGACGGTATATCAGGGCTACCTGTTTGTGATGGGGCAACTGCTGGCGGAGTCGGGAATGCGTAATCACCCAGTGACGCCGATGACAGACAGCAATCTCTTGCGGCTGATGGACGCACAAGCGCGCGGTCGCAGTGGATTAATCAACAGTACAGTGATGGACCAAGGGGTTCAGGCGGTGAGATCACAGCTCGCTCACCTAAAGGAAGAGGGCATACGTTATGTGGTGCTGGATAGCTTAAACGAGAGTCACTTGCTCACGCAGGGTGAAGCAGTACGCGACATGGTACTGGTGACCGGGGGATCCGGCTTGGCCATCGGTCTGGCACGGCAATGGGCTGGTGATGAGTCCCATCAGCCGCAAGCCACATCTGCTGGTGCACCACAAGGCAAACTGTGTGTGGTGCTGTCGGGGTCATGCTCGGCGATGACCAACCGTCAAGTGGCTCGTTATGCACAACAAGCGCCTAGTCAATCGGTAGATATCGCCCGTTGCCTAAATGAACCTGAATCTTATGCTGAAGAGTTATGCGCGTGGGTAATGGAAAATGCGGGCGGTCCGTTGGCACCGTTACTGTATGCCACCGCTGAACCCGAGGTGTTACAAAAAATTCAGCAGCAGTGGGGGGCGGCTGCCAGTAGTGAGGCGGTAGAGCGGCTGTTCGGTACCATTGCACACCGTTTACAACAACTTGGCTTCCAGCGTTTTATCGTGGCTGGTGGCGAAACCTCAGGGATTGTTGCGCAGTCACTGGGTATTCAAGCTTTCCATATCGGCCCGGCAATCTCACCGGGAGTACCTTGGGTAAAATCCACAGATCATCCGGTTTCACTGGCGTTGAAGTCAGGTAATTTTGGTGACGAAAACTTTTTTGCCAGAGCACAAACGGAGTTCGCAGTATGAATGAGCAGCAAGCGCGGGAAGAGATGGTTAAGTTAGGCGCGTCCTTTTTCCAACGGGGCTACGCCACTGGCTCTGCGGGAAATCTGTCAATGAAACTGGCTGATGGCACATTATTGGCCACACCAACAGGTTCCTGTCTGGGTGAACTGCATGCGGAACGGTTATCAAAAGTCAGTTTGGAAGGTGAATGGATCTCAGGTGATAAACCGTCAAAAGAGGTCAGTTTTCATCGCGCAATCTATCTTAATAACCCTGCGTGTGAAGCGGTTGTTCACCTCCATTGCCTCTATCTGACAGCGCTTTCCTGCTTACAAGGGCTGGATAGCCGTAATGCCATCAAGCCCTTTACACCTTATGTGGTGATGCGGGTCGGCGATGTCCCGGTGGTGCCATATTATCGTCCAGGTGACACACGGTTGGGTGAAGAGTTGGCAAAGCTGGCACCCCATTATCGTGCTTTCCTGCTGGCAAATCATGGCCCGGTTGTGGTGGGTAAAAGCCTACGGGAAGCCGCTGATAATATGGAGGAGCTAGAGGAAACCGCTCGTCTGATATTTACGCTGGGTGACCGACCTATTCGCTATTTGACTGATGACGAAATTGCAGAGTTAAGGAGTTAAAGATGCCTAAGTTTGCGGCTAATTTATCAATGATGTTTACCGAGGTTCCTTTCCTGGATCGCTTTAAGGCGGCCAAAGATGCCGGTTTCAGTGCGGTGGAATTTCTATTCCCTTACGACTATCCGGCGGCACTTCTTGCACAGACACTGGCAGAAAACAGTTTGCAGCAAGTGCTGTTTAATACCGCACCTGGAAATACCAGTAGCGGTGAATGGGGGCTGACGGCACTACCTGGCCGGGAGCAAGAGGCGCGCCGCGATATAGATTTGGCGTTGGAATATGCATTAGTGCTAGGGTGCCCGTCAGTCCATGTGATGGCCGGTGTGGTGCCGGTGGGGGCTGATCGTGCAGTTTATCAGCAGACATTTGTTGAAAATATTCGCTATGCGGCTGACCGCTTTGCCGAACATAATATTAAGGTAATGATTGAGGCGTTAAACCCGAAAATAAAACCTAATTATCTTTTTTCCAGTCAGTATCAAACCTTGGAACTGGCTAATGTTATCGACCGGCCTAATGTATTTACCCAATTGGATCTCTTCCATGCGCAAATAGTGGATGGCAACCTCAGTCAGTTAATTACCTCTTTAGCTGGGCGCTATGGCCATATTCAAATTGCCTCGGTACCGAATCGTCATGAGCCAGATGAAGGGGAGATTAACTACCCGTACTTATTCGATCTACTCGATAGTATTAACTATAGCGGCTGGATTGGTTGCGAGTATCAACCACGGGCTAATACGATGGCAGGCTTAGGCTGGATAAAACCTTACCAATCATAGCTGTTGTCATCGAACACTTCACCGGGTTGTTTGAATCACAGAAATAATAATTACAGAGTCGAGAAAACATCGTGATGTCGTTTGGCGGCCGCGCGCTATTTCTTCGTTACTCGCATTAGGCGGGTGTGGCTCAGAATAAGATTAATAGAAAAGTGCCAATAAGCACATAACAAACAACCTATGTAATATTTTTTGTTATCGAGGTTTAAATAATGTCTACCTCCCTACTGCTGACTATTGCTGTTGCCAGCGTTTTACTTTTATTAATATTAGTCATTAAAGCCAAGGTCCATCCCTTTGTTGCGTTATTGGTTGTCAGTCTGTTGGTTGCAATAGCAACAGGTATTCCGGTCAGTAATATCATGAAAGTGATTATGTCCGGTATGGGCGGATTGCTTGGTTCGATAACCATAATTATTGTGCTTGGGTCAATGCTGGGAGGGCTGATTGAAGCCTCCGGTGGTGCGGAATCTCTGGCTCAACGATTTACTGGCTCATTGGGGATCAAGCGCACGGTCATGGCATTAACCCTGACTGCCTTTATTTTGGGGATCCCGGTATTTTTTGAAGTTGGCTTTATCATTGTTATCCCGCTTATTTATGGTTTCGCTAAAGTTGCTAAAGTATCACCCATTAAATTTGGCCTACCTATGGCCGGGGTCATGCTAACAGTACATGTGGCCTTGCCAACTCATCCGGGAGCAGCGGCGGCGGCTGGGCTATTGGGTGCGGATATGGGGCGGCTAATGATGATTGGCATCCTTATCTCTATTCCAGTCGGGCTGATAGGGTATTGGGTCGCGAAGAGTATGAATCGGCGTAACTATGCGCTTTCAATTGACGTTTTGGAGCAGTTGCAGTTGGCAAAACCTGAAACCGGGATTGCTGCTGAACCGGCGAAGGATATTCGTGACCGAATCCCGGGGGCGGGTTTAATTGCTTCACTTATCATTATTCCCATCGCCTTGATCATGCTAGGTTCGTTGGCTGCTACCGAGTTGCCTGAAGAGAGCTTGCTGCGGGAGGTTATTGTGCTTATCGGTACGCCCGCCATTGCATTGTTAATTGCTCTGGGGTTAGCAACCTATCTGTTGGGTATTCGCCGTGGCTGGGGCAAGGACAAAATAGAACAGATTATGGGGGATGCTATTCCAACGTCGGCGGCGGTCATTATGGTTGCTGGCGCTGGTGGCGCTTTTGGTAAGGTTCTGGTTGAGTCTGGTGTTGGCAAAGCATTGGCGGTTTCACTGGAAGCTATCCACTTGCCTTTAATTCCCGCGGCTTTTCTGCTCTCGCTGGCATTACGTGCTTCTCAAGGCTCGGCTACCGTGGCAATCCTGACTACCAGTGGTTTGCTGACCCAAGCGGTTACCGGGCTTGATAGCATGCAGTTAGTATTGGTGACCCTTTCGGCGTGTTTTGGTGGCTTGGGGTTATCCCATGTTAATGATGCTGGATTTTGGGTGGTAACACGTTATCTGGGGCTTTCCGTCGCTGATGGATTAAAAACCTGGACAGTATTGACGACGCTGATGGGGCTAACCGGATTTGCTTTGGTATGGTTGGCATGGGTCTTGGTATAAAGAACAGCAGTCGATAGGAATAAACTAATAATAAGAGTCCGCAGGCCAGGCGGATTCTTATTACATTCACTTTCCCTGTGGCGATTATTCCCCAACACTTTGCCAGTAATCACTCACTATTATGCTAATTTAATGTCAGCTTACCTACTAATCTACTACCGCTAATTAAATCATTCCTACGTCGTTACGCCTATCACATATCGCTAATATCATGATACTGCAATAGTATCGTTGTTCTCTCGTCTGACCAAAAATAATCAATCTTATTGAAAACAACTGATATACAGCTTTCTAAACCTAAGCTATCTTAGCTTAAGAATTTCATGATTAATTGATAAAACCAAAGGTGAAAGAAGCCAAGATTCATTATTACCATTTTATATAAATTAAAATGTGAAAGTATTACTGTCGCCTAAAATAAGTGGTAGAGGCAAAAAAAAAGACAGAAAAATAAACAAAAGGTAAACGGGAGATAGCGAATATGCCTACAGATGATAGCAAGAATGGAATTATCGACTACGTATCCACCGGGCATCTACCTGACCCAGACACTGTGGTTAAATTGGTGCAAGAAGCTCATAAACGTTTTGGTGCAGATACCGAAGGTGTAGTTTCTAGCGTTTATCCTGCATTGGAACGCGTTTCGCCGAATCTGTTTGGCGTCTGCATGGTTGGCACCAACGGTAAAGTGCATTCTGCCGGTGATGTAGATGTTGAGTTTACCATCATGAGTGTCTCCAAACCCTTTGTGTTTGCGCTGGTTTGTCAGGCTATCGGAGCCAAAGTTGCACGTGAAAAACTGGGCGTGAACAGCACCGGTATGGCATTTAACTCCGTTACTGCGATTGAACGCACGCCAGATGGCCGCACTAACCCGATGGTGAACTCCGGTGCGATTGCCACCACCAGTCTGGTACCTGGATCAACCAGTGATGAGCAGTGGAAATTTATCTATGACGGATTGTGCCGTTTTGCCGGACGCAAGCTGACACTAAACGAAGAAGTGTATCAATCTGCTTGTGAAACCAACTTCCGCAACCGTGGTATCGCTAATGTGCTGCATGGTTATGGCCGTCTGGGGTGCGATCCTCTTATTGCTACCGACTTATATACCCGCCAATGTTCGCTGAATGTCAGCGCCAAAGATCTTGCGGTGATGGGCGCGACACTGGCTGATGGTGGGGTTAACCCACTGACTCGCGAGCGGGTGGTGGACAACGATGTATGCCATTACGCATTAGCGGTAATGGTAACAGCAGGGTTGTACGAAACGTCTGGTGACTGGCTTTATGACATTGGTCTGCCGGGCAAAAGCGGTATTGGTGGTGGAATTGTGACGGTGTCACCTGGAAAGGGGGGGTTAGGGACGTTTGCACCGCTACTCGACAGTGCGGGTAACAGCGTTAAAGGGCAACTGGCTGCCCGGTTCTTATCACGTAGTCTTGGGATGGACATGTTTGTTTCTGAGCCTTACACCGAAAAGAGTTGAGTTACACGATCTGAGCATTGCGCTGACAGTCATATTGTTTCGTGTGCAAGGTTGATTTAAGAACGAGAGCACTTGGTAGACGAAATTATCTCGCAAGCCAAAGGGCTCAAAAACAAGAATACATGTCAAAAGGACAGAGAATTTATGGCGAATCAATCAACTCACCGCGCTGGCGCGGAAGTTAAAGAATCCTGGGTGCCGATGATAACCATCGCATTAGCCCAGATTCTGATGTCATTCAACGTTGCTTCCCTACCGGTCGCATTGGGTGGGATGGTAAAAAGTTTTAATGTGCCACCCACCACGATCGCCACCGCGATTGTTATGTACTCATTATCTGTTGCGGGCTTCGTGATGTTGGGCGCCAAACTCAACCAACGTTTTGGGCCGCTGGTGGTATTTCGCAGCACAGTACTGCTGTTTGGTATCGCGCAGGTCATGATGACATTCAGCCCGAATGTTACTGTAATGATCAGTGCGCAAGCATTAAGTGGCTTGGCGGGGGCGGCTTTGGTGCCAGCTCTGGTCGCTTTGATTGCTGAAAACTACCGTGGTACACAACAGGCGACGGCGCTCGGTGCTTTAGGCTCAGCTCGAGCCGGTGCGGGTGTCGCGGCGTTTCTGATTGGTGGTGTCCTGGGTACCTATATCGGCTGGCGTCCAGCGTTCGGTATTTTGATTGTGTTATCGGCCGTGATCTTTGTGCTGAGTTTCCGATTGAAATCTGATAACGGTCGTCCTGAAGTGGGCATCGATGTGTTTGGGGTGGTACTGGCGGCATCGGCGATTATTCTGCTGTCGTTTGGTTTTAATAACCTGAACCGCTGGGGCTTCGGTCTGGTGCGTGATGGTGCGCCCTTTGATTTGTTAGGCTTCTCACCCGCGCCCTTCATGATTGTATTGGGTATTGTGCTGGGTCAGGCGTTTGTGGTTTGGACCCGTCGCCGTCAGGAACAAGGTAAAACACCGTTACTGGCACTGGAAGTGATTACCTCATCTACGGAAAAAGCGGCAGTATTCGCTATGTTTGCTGTGGTCGCACTGGAAGCGATGTTGAACTTCTCAGTGCCGTTGTATATCCAGATAGTGCAGGGCAGTACCCCGATGGCCACAGCGATTGCCATGATGCCATTTAACTTGTCAGTGTTCTTCTCCGCGATGCTGATAGTTCGTTTCTACAAGAAATTGACACCACGCAAAATTGGCCGTTATGGTTTTATCACCTGTACCATCGCACTGTTGTGGTTGGCATTCGTGGTGCGCAATAACTGGAGTGAGTTCGCGGTACTGTTCGGTCTGGTGGTATTCGGTCTGGCACAGGGCGCATTGGTGACCTTACTGTTTAACGTATTAGTCAGTGCATCACCGAAAGAGTTGGCAGGCGATGTTGGTTCGTTGCGTGGTACGACTAACAACCTGGCAAATGCTATCGGTACTGCGGTTGCCGGTGCTTTGTTGGTCGGTTTGCTCAGTGCTAACGTGCTGCGTGGTGTGGCTGAAACGCCAATTCTGACGCCAGAAATTCAGGCTCAGATCAATATGGACAGCATCAACTTCGTCAGCAATGACCGCCTGCAAGGTGTGTTAGCTCAGACGACGGCGACACCGGAACAAGTTGCCGAAGCGGTGCGAGTCAATGAAGAGGCGCGTTTACGAGCGCTGAAATTTGGCTTACTGATTATGGCGTTGCTATCACTGCTGGCTATCTTCCCAGCAGGCCGCTTGCCTGATTACTTACCGGGTGAATTGCCTGCGGATAATCTGGATCCTAAAGCCCGCAAATAACATGCTGTATTGATAGAAGAAAACGCTAAAAAGAACCTGGCAGTGTGCTGCGAAAACAGCCACTGTCAGTGTTCAACCCGCTTTAAATCCCATCAGCTATAATCTCATCGACAGTGCGCCTTGTGGCGGCGCTGATGACTGATGCTCGTTTTACAACTTCAATATCGTAATCGCCGCGAACTGCAAGTGATGCATAAACTCACGCAGGATCAGCAGGCGTGCGGCAAACACATTATCTGCCGGTATCCCTTCAGAGGCTGCGGGTCTACCCATCATTACCGCCGCCAGCCTGTCAAACACCCGCTCTACCGCCTCAAGTGATAAGTGCATTTCGCTCTGTAAAGGCAAACCCGCGAGCAGAGCTATCTCGGCTATCTCGCTATCGGTGGTGACTAATTGCGAGGTTTTATTCAGCGCAGGGCTAATACGGATAACTTCATCTTCAACCACCATAATGGCGGTTTCCATCTCATCAGCCGTTGGCGGATTATGGCGGAAGTAGCGCTGAGCTGTATGGGTATCACCCACGGTAAGTGGCCATTGAGCACCAGTCGGGTCAATAATTACCGTGCTTGCATCACGACCAATATGCAGCAGGGTGATGACCTGCGCGCTATTACTGAGAGATGCGCGGATAGTTTCATATTCGGTCTGAATGCTATGCATTATCTACCACCTAAAGGGCTAGCGTTACTCAATTAATCCATGTGGAACAACCAAATTACCCCGGAAAACCTGCGGATTTACATGTTTACCCGCGCGGGCATCAATTAAGTCGACCACCTTTCTCGCCAATGTTTCTAATGAATACTCGATTGCTGGCACTGCTGGGATACCGGGTAATTGCACTGAACCATCCAGGCTGAAAACCATCACTTTATCAGGAACGGTATGCTTGAAGACATGCAATAGCGAGATGGCCTTTTGCGCTTCGATTTCATCCATTACCAACAGCGCATTAAATTGTGCGCCGTTATTCAATAGTGTCTGCAACGCCTCTGAAGAGGAGTGAACGTTACCCATCACTAAACTGCGGTTATAGGGAATCAGGTAATTCTCCAACGCCCGTTGATAACCCAGTAGCGTCTGTTCCGCCACCGTGCCAGAGGCATGATTTAACAGCGCAATATGTCGGCGGCCCTGACTGACCAAATAGTGACAGGCAGTTTCTGCTGCGAATGAGTGGTCGAATAAAATACTGTTAGGGGTAGAGGACTCAAGACAATCAATCATGATGATATTTTCATCATGAGATGGCAGCGCAAAGCGTGCGCCGATGATGATAATGGCATCACACAAACCATTGGCGAGCTCAGCGACAGCATTTGCTACCCCGATGCTATTGTCGGCAAAACGCAGTAATAAATGCTTTTGATGCTGGCTAAACTGTTTTTCCAAGGCAAACAGATAACTGGTTGTTTGCTGAATGTGTTCAGTAGCGCAAATCACACCGACACACCCGGTTGACTGTGCAGTCAGAAACTGGGCGATGACATTCGGTTTATAATTCAGAGTCTCAACGGCCTTCATCACCGCCAGACGGCTCTCTTCCTTGACGCCGCGTGTACCGCTTAACACCCGGGACACTGTAGCTTTAGATACGTTGGCTAACCGCGATACATCATTAATAGTCGACATAACTTCACTCCACTTTATCTGATCAATGGCCAGAGGGCCTGGTCAGTTCCCTATTTCCTTGGTTCCAGTCTTACTGCATCTATTCTATACCGCGATCATCATAACGGAAACCGTTGTTACCAAGGAGTATCCAATAAAACAGCTCCCAGTGCTTAGCTTTTTGTGACGTCTTTCACAACTGCATATCTTTCAGTGGTTAAATATTTGAGCGCGCTCTCATATCTATTCTGTTTGCATGGAAACCGGTTTCCATTTTGTTTCCAATGAGGCTCAATATGACAAAATTACTCTGAGGCGATACGTAATGAAAAAGATAATGTTGTGCTGCTCCGCCGGGATGTCTACCAGCATGTTAGTGAAAAAAATGTTGGCTGAGGCAGCAACGCGCGGACTTGAGGTTCAGATTGATGCTTTCGGTGCCAGTGAATTCAATGAACAGTTCAGCCGCTATCAGGTTGTGCTATTGGGACCACAGGTGAAATATATGCAACGTGATTTGGCGGCAATCGCTGAGCCTTTAGGGATCCCGGTGATGACTATCGACATGATGGATTACGGTATGCAACGCGGTGATAAGGTGCTCGACTTCGCCTTATCTCTTATTAATGCAGTGAAATAAAAGGTATCTGCCATGAGTTCTCTTTACCAAGCAATGGTTGGAATGATAGAGCAAACCATTACGCCACTGGCTGGGCGGCTGGGGCAACAAAAGTACATAATCGCCATTCGTGACGGGTTTACCTCGGCACTGCCGTTTATGATTATTGGTTCATTTATGCTGGTGTTCATTTTTCCGCCGTTTTCTGCGGACACCACATGGGGTTTTGCCCGTGGTTGGTTAAACTTCTCAAGTACCTATCGCGAGCAATTGATGCTGCCTTTCAATCTCAGCATGGGGGTGATGACCTTCTTTATCTCGGTGGGGATTGGTGCCAGCCTTGGGCGGCAATATAAGTTGGACCCAATCATGACCGGTCTGCTGGCATTGATGTCCTTTTTGCTGGTAGCAGCACCTTATGCTGATGGGCACATTTCAACCCAATATTTCTCAGGACAAGGGATTTTCACCGCCATCGTGACCGCGGTGTATTCCACGGAGTTGTATGCATTCCTCAAACGCCACAATATTACTATCCGCCTGCCGAAAGAAGTGCCGACCGGGGTTGCACGATCTTTTGAAATTCTGATCCCCGTAGTGGCAGTGGTTGCGACATTGCATCCACTAAATTTATTTATCGAATCCTCCACAGGAATGATTATTCCAGAAGCGATTATGCACCTGTTGGCACCTTTAGTTTCTGCCTCAGATTCGCTACCTGCCATTTTGTTGTCGGTTCTGTTATGCCAAATTTTGTGGTTTGCCGGTATCCATGGAGCATTGATTGTGACCGGTATCATGAACCCGTTCTGGATGACCAATTTGGCGCTAAATCAAGCGGCTTTAGCTGCCGGAGCGCCGTTACCTCATATCTATTTGCAAGGTTTCTGGGATCACTACCTATTGATCGGTGGTGTGGGTTCGACTTTACCGCTGGCCTTCCTGCTATTACGCAGCAAAGCCATTCATCTGCGTACTATTGGCAAAATGGGGATAGTCCCAAGCTTCTTTAATATTAATGAACCGATTCTGTTTGGTGCCCCCATCATCATGAACCCGGTGTTCTTCCTGCCTTTTATCTTCGTTCCGATGATCAACGCTACATTGGCCTATATCGCGACCAAATTGGGGTGGATAGCGCAAGTTGTGTCATTAACCCCGTGGACGACGCCTGCGCCAATTGGTGCTTCCTGGGCTGCCAATTGGGCGTTTAGTCCAGTAGTTATGTGTCTGTTATGTATGGTGTTCTCGGCGGTGATGTACTACCCATTCCTCAAAGCTTATGAGCGCAGCCTGCTGAAAGCCGACCAGGAAAAAGAGCAACAACTGAGTTTTGCTGAGTCAGCCGAAACCCGCTAAGTCGTGATTAGATTAATCTTTATGGAGAGTATGATGAAGTATCAATTTCCACATGATTTTTGGTGGGGCAGTGCCAGTTCAGCCCCGCAAACCGAAGGTGAAAGCTTGAGTGGTGGTAAAAGTGCCACTGTCTGGGACACTTGGTTTGACAAGCAACCGGGGCGTTTTCATCAGCAGATTGGGCCGCAACAGACATCAACGTTTTATCAACATTGGCAGCAAGATATTGCTTTATTGAAACAGTTAAATCACAACAGTTTCCGTACCTCCATCTCATGGGCGCGACTGATCCCCAACGGACGAGGTGAAGTGAATCCGCAGGCAGTGGATTTTTACAATGGTGTCATTGACGAACTGCTGGCACAGGGGATAACCCCATTTATCAATCTGTTTCATTTTGATATGCCAACAGTCATGCAGGAGTTGGGGGGGTGGGAAAGCCGCTATGTAGTGGACGCCTATGCTGAATATGCCGATACCTGTTTTCGTTTATTTGGTGACCGGGTACAACATTGGTTTACCTTCAACGAACCAATCGTGCCAGTCGAAGGTGGCTATCTCTACGATTTCCATTATCCGAATGTAGTGGATTTCAAACGGGCGGCCACGGTGGCTTATCACACCGTGCTGGCTCATGCTTTGGCGGTGAAAAAATATCGCCAACGTGAGTTAGGTGGTGAGATTGGCATTATTTTAAATCTCACGCCGTCGTATCCGCGTTCTGAAAATCCTGCGGATGTAAAAGCGGCTAATATCGCCGACTTACTTTTTAATCGCAGTTTCCTCGATCCAGTATTACGCGGCGAGTATCCGGCTGAGCTGACGGCATTACTGAAAGATTATGATCAGCTGCCTGCCTGCCAACCTGGAGACAGTGAATTAATTGTTGAGGGTAAAGTAGATTTACTCGGTATCAATTATTATCAGCCACGTAGAATTAAATGCCGCGATAGCCGGGTTAATCCAGAAGCCCCCTTCATGCCAGAATGGCTGTTCGATTATTATCAGATGCCAGGCTGCAAAATGAACCCGCACCGGGGTTGGGAAATTTATGAACCCGGTATTTACGATATCCTAACCAACTTACGAAAAAACTACGGCAATCCGCGCTGTTTTATTTCAGAAAATGGTATGGGTGTCGAAAATGAACAGCGATTCAGCCGCAACGGTCAGATAGATGATAGTTATCGTATTGAGTTTGTTTCCGAGCATTTAAAATGGGTTCACCGTGCTTTGGCGCAAGGGAGCCATTGCCTTGGTTATCATATGTGGACGTTTATTGATAACTGGTCATGGTGTAATGCCTATAAGAATCGTTATGGCTTTGTTCAGTTAGATTTGAAAACGCAGCAACGTATTGTGAAAAAAAGTGGCGAATGGTTTGCGGCAACGGCAAATAATCAAGGTTTTGATGAGGTAGAGCGAAATGATTGATTTGGAAGAGGCCGTAATGGAGATTATCGTCAATGCCGGTCAGGCCAGAAGTCTTTGTTTTGAGGCATTGCGAGCCGCCCGTGAAGGTGATTTTGTTCAAGCGCATGCACTGTTATCAGAATCGGATGGCTTTACCAAGGCCGCACATCGGATGCAAACCAAGCTTATCGAACAAGATGCCGGGGAAGCCAAAACACCGATGACACTGATTATGGTCCATGCTCAAGATCATTTAATGACATCGTTATTAGCCCGTGAATTAACCAATGAATTAGTATTATTATATCAGCGAGGATAAATCGCCTTGGGTAAATGAAATTCATTGTGTAAGTCAAAGAAATATTTAAATTAACTATTGCACTGAGGTCAAATATGAATATTTAACCATGGCTGGTTATTTGCCAAAAAGATACTTCTGGGTATAAAAATAAATAAATCATTAACTCTTTAAAAATGGGTGAGCTGAGTATCGCCTTTATTTTGAGAGCCTAATACTTTACTTCACATTATCCTAAATAGAGATGGTTATTATGAATAAGTTTATACTGGTTGGACTTACCAGTCTTTTATCATTGCCTGTATTCGCTGAAGTGTCCTGGGAGACCCCACAAGGGAATCTGAAATTATACGGTGATGTTGAGATTAATATGGATGCTGCCAGTAAAAGTGGGCAGCTCACTTCTCTACGCACCAGTGCAAATAAAGACTGGAAAGCGGGGAGTATAGAGCAATGGGATATTAATGGCAGAATACTGATCGGTCTGGATGGTTATCGGCGTATGAATAATGGCAATTTCGCAGGTTTCACTGTACAGCCACTGGCTGATATTGGTGGTCATATGAACCTCGATGATGCAGCCTTCTTCTTTGGTCATGAGAAAGATTGGAAGGTGAAAGTCGGTCGCTTTGAAGCCTATGATATGTTCCCACTGAATCAGGATACGTTTGTCCAACACTCAGGTAATACTGCGAATGATCTTTACAGTGATGGCTATGGTTACATCTATATGATGAAAGAAGGCCGTGGGCGCAGCAACAATGGGGGTAACTTCCTGGTCAGTAAAACTCTGGGTAACTGGTATTTTGAAGTTAACACCATTCTAAAAGACGGAACCACGTTATTTGCCAATAATACTTATCATGGTAATACGCTGGAAAATGAAAAAAATGTGGCGTATGTTCGTCCGGTGATTTCGTGGAAACAAGATAGCCTTTCTGCGGCTATAGCAATGGAAAGTAACGTTATCAGTAATGCCTATGGTTATCGTGATGATCAGGGCCAGTTTCAGGACCAATCGAAACGTAATGGCTATGGGGCAACATTCACTTGGAATAATCAGGATAAAGATCCTGACAATGGTATTGTCGCTAATCTGAGCTCAGCTTATATGGATGCAACCAATGAGAAGAACTTCAGTGCCGGGGCTAATATCTTATGGCGAAACTTTGAAATTGGTTATATTTACGCGCACAATGATATCGAATATTTCAACAGTGCAAATGCAGGGGTAGTTACCTCGGGGATATTAACCTCGCCTGATAAATATGATGTTCACACGATCCACACCTCCTATAAAATTGCCAATATCATGGATATGAATAACTTTAATTTATATCTTGGTGCTTACTGGTCTAAATTGGAAGTGTCACCTGACAATAAAGTGGTTAATGCTGAAAACGATGACCGCTACGGTGTACGTGCCAGATTTAAATATTTCTTCTAATAGATTACTGGCGACCACATGAATTAAATTGGTTATTTAATATTTTACTCAGATTAAATTTCACTTAAATAAATGCCTGTCTGCGGAATTAGGTTATGCACGCCTGTGGTATTTCCGCAGCAGGCCAGGTTGTTTTCTACTCTTGTCCCCCTCAGAACCAGCGAATAAAAAACCTTCTATTTGAATTATTTTTGCACTTTCCTAAGAAGAAATTGCGTAGTGCGCCGCATTTTTAAACAAAAATTCAAGAAACTAAATATTTTTTGATGCGGATCAAGACACATTTCCTTTGTTTAGTGTTAATGTTAATAAATCTCATTATCAACTTCATGTGCGTTACTCATATTATGCGAACTTGGCACAAACTCTTTCTGCTTTGCTGCTGTTGGTGGCTATCAGCCTCATTAGCCTGGGCTGCGACGGATTACCCGCAGTTGGTTAATGATATCCAATCCCGTCTCGATAAAACGTCTCAGTTGTACCAACAACAGAACAATGATGAAGCCCGTACTACGGTGCAGATGGCGTACTTTGAAGTTTTCGAAAACCTCGAAGGCCCGATTCGTATCAATATCTCTGCCCAGAAGAGTTATCAGATGGAAGCCGCTTTTGGTGAAATCCGGCGCATGATTGGGGAGGGCAAGCCGCAAGCAGAAGTTGATAATAAAATTAATTGGCTTAAAAGTGAACTCACTGCGGTACTGCCTATACTGACCGATGGGCATAAACTTAATGCAGAACAGCAACATGCAGCTTATGAAAACAGTGAAATTGCACTGTACTGGCAGCAGAGTTTCAAGATCATTGATGACTTACTGGCACAAGCCATAAGCGAATATCAAGAAGGGAAGTTCGCCGCGGCCAGCGAAAGCGTGCAACAGGCTCATTATCAGGGTTTTAAAAACTCTGAAATGGAAATGTCAGTGCGGGGCAATCGTTCCGCACAAGCAGCAGCGGCAATTAACCAACAATTTACCGCATTAATCGATCTCACTCGCGAGCCAGACCAAATAACGGAAGTTGCCTATCGTGTCACCGGTTTACTACAAACTATCGAAGACACCCTTCCAGGCTTACCCACAACGCGTGAACAGCAACCCGTCACCGCAGATCAAGCCAACGTTGGGCAATCTTCGGCATCGGCTGCTAGTTCTGACGGACAAGCTAATGCCGATTGGGCGGCTGTTTCCAGTAAGATAAATCAGGCCATCAGCGATGCTATTAGTCAGTACCAAAAGGGGCAGACTACACCGGCAATGATGGCTGTGCAGGATACCTACTTTGATTTGTTCGAAGCCAGTGGCATGGAGAATAAAGTTGGTTCGCGTGATGCTGCATTTAAATCGACGTTAGAGGGGCATTTCACTCGTTTAGTCAGCCTGATGAAAGCCGGTCAGCCAGTCGAACAGTTACAAGCCGAAGCCGTCGCGTTGCAAAAGGATTTGGCCAGTGCTGTAGAGATGCTCGGTGGGGGGGATGAAACCAACTGGAGTCTGTTCATCTACAGCCTGCTGATTATTGTGCGTGAAGGGCTGGAAGCTTTACTGATTGTTGCCGCGATAGTGGCTTATCTGGTGAAAAACAACCATCAGGATAAATTACCGCTCATTCGTCAATCCGTTGTAGTGGCCTTAATCGCCAGCGTGCTAACCGCTTTCGTCTTCCAGTGGTTATTTGCTAATTCAGGGCAAAGTCGTGAGTTATTAGAAGGTTTCACCATGATGATTGCCGTGGTGATGCTGTTCTCAATGAGTTACTGGTTATTGTCGAAGACTGAAGCACGGCAATGGAAAGCTTATCTCGAAGGGAAATTTTCTAAATCACTCAGTAGTGGATCGATGGTCGGGTTATGGCTGACAAGCTTCCTGGCGGTGTATCGCGAAGGTGCTGAAACTGTACTGTTCTATCTGGCCCTGATGGGCGATGCCAGTACCACTAGCGGCCACTTGTCGATTCTGGCAGGTTTTGGCGTTGGCTGTGTATTCTTGCTGGCAGCTTATCTGGTCATGCGCTTTACCGTAGTCAAATTGCCACTCAAACCCTTCTTTATGTTTACCGGTGGCTTTATGTACCTAATGGCGTTTGTATTTGCCGGTAAGAGTGTTCTTGAACTAATTGAAGGTAAATTGTTTGAGCCGACATTGCTACCGGGCGTACCTGAAATCAGTTGGTTGGGGATCTATCCATATCTGGAAACATTGATTCCTCAAGGGATATTACTGATTGCTGCGCTGGTTGCTCTTTGGGTAATGCAACTGCGTGGTCGTACTGTCTCAGCGTAATGGTCCGGCATGATGCCGGTGTGAATAACGACAATGTAATTATCATTTGATACCAGAGGGTGTGCTACATGACCATGAAGAAAACGATTATTGCCAGCAGCATTATCGCCAGCATTTTTGCAGCGCCTGCTGCTTTCGCCTTTAAAGAGTATCCGGCTGGCGAGCCTATCAAGATCAACGATATGGAAATTGCTGCAGTTTACTTGCAGCCAATCGATATGGAACCGCGTGGCATGGGTTTGCCTGCCGCGAAAGCTGACATTCATCTGGAGGCAGATATCCATGCCACCGAAGGCAATAAGAATGGATTTGGTGCCGGTGAGTGGATGCCGTACCTGACTATCGCTTATACCTTGGTGAATACGGATACTGGTACCAAACAAGAAGGCACATTCATGCCGATGGTTGCCAGTGACGGTCCACACTACGGTGCCAATATTAAAATGATGGGTGTAGGTAACTATAAAGTTACTTACCATATCAGTGAGCCATCTAAAGCCGGATTACATCGCCATACTGATAGCGAAACGGGTGTTGGCCGCTGGTGGAAACCGTTTGATGTGAGCTATGACTTTAAATATACCGGTTTGAATTGATAACAATGGCCGCGATGACTAAAACAGTTATCGCGGCTTTTTCTTAATGCTGGATGGTCAGCGCGTTTTTATCCGCGCGATGTAAAAGCTGATCAGTGATAACTGGCAGGTGTTGTGATTATCTTGCCCAAGGTGTGTGCTAATGAGTTATTTTTTTGTTTCCGTGCTACAAGCCTTTTTACCGGTAGCGTTGTTATTGGGGTTAAGTTGGGCATTCAGGCCAGCTCCTGCATTGAACCGGGTGGTATGGATAACGATACTCATGGCTATCTTGGGTATTTGGGCCGGTACCCATTACCCAAAATCGCAGCAATTGCAGTTAGTTCTGGCGGGGGGGCAACTTCTCGCACTGCTGTTATTCTTGTTAAGTCAATTTACGCTCCGCCGATCGTTAGGTTATGTCTGGCAAGCCCTGTTGGTATTGGGCGCGGCATTCAATTGGGGTAATAACCCGAATCTCGGTGCCTTTACCAATACCCATGTCATCAACACCGATTTACTGCTTAATTTGGCGGCTATTGTCGTGGCATTTGGCTGGGTGATTTTCAGTGCCGTATTATTGCTGATGATGGTCAGGCAATTGCCTCGTTGCCGTTGGCCACTATTGATACTGATAACGGTATTACTGATTTTGCCACTCAGTGGCGACGGCATTCTGTTATTAATGAAGTTACAGGTTGTGCCACTGGCCAAATCACTACTCAGTTATGTCGCTTTAGTTACCAATGGGCATGCCTGGTTGAGTTACATTTGTGCGCTGCTTCTGGCATTTACGACGCTGTGTTACTTGATACCGTTACGGAATTCCCGCCGGATCGTCGGTGAAAATTCAGACCCGATTGCTCACCGTAAAGCATTAGCTGATTACCGTAATGTACGCCGAATCTTTGTTTTTTCCTTGCTGGCATGGGTAATAGCCGCAGGTGCTCAACTCTACTGGGATAAAGTCGCTTCTCAACCGCCCCAGTTGTCCGAGGCTTTACCCGTGACACTCTCGGCTGATGGTTTAGTCCGTATTCCAGTAGAGCAGGTACGTGATGGTAAGTTGCATCGTTTTGTCTGGGTCGCCGATGATGGTAAAGCAGTACGTTTCTTTATTATTAACCGTTATCCCGATCGTCTGCGCCTGAGTGTGGTTTTCGATGCCTGCTTGTTGTGTGGTGAGCAAGGGTATGTCATGGAAGGCAATCAGGTCATTTGCGTTGCCTGCGCCGTGCATATTTTCATTCCGTCGATCGGTAAAGCAGGGGGCTGTAATCCGATACCGTTGGAGGGGTGGAAAAGTGACGATAAAGAGTTAGTCATTCCCAAAGCCTCTTTGGAGGCGGGTGTCAATTACTTCACCACGGTAGTAACGCTTGATGTAATTGATCCGGTTGATAAAACTCGCCTCACCAATCAAAAGGCCGAATATAAGTACAGTTATGGCGAGAAGACCTATTTCTTCTCATCTGAGGCGAATTACAACCGTTTCCGTGAACACCCGGAGCAGTTTGTGACGCCGGTTGCCAGTAGTGAAGACAGTGACACGCAGGAGAATCCATAATTATGTTATGGCGCATGCTCAAGCAGTCTTGGTTCAGGAATGTCCGGCGTAAATCCCTGGCGGTATTTACGGTCTTCCTTGCTGCCGGACTCATCTCGTCATTGTTGGCGGTATCGATAGATATTGGCGATAAAATGTCACGTGAGTTGAAGTCTTATGGTGCCAATATTTTGATTGAACCTGCTGGGCAGGTGGCACTGCCGTCATTATTCGGCGAGCAGAGTAACCCACTTACCGGGCAGGATTTCCTCGATCAAGCTGAGTTACCCAATATCAAAGATATTTTTTGGCGTAACAATATTGTCGGTTTTGCGCCATTACTGAGCGGCGAAACTGATGTTAAGGGGCAAATTATTCCGCTGCTGGGGACCTATTTTAACCAGGCGGTTGATGTACCCGATGAAGAGGACTATCACACCGGTCAGCAAATTATCAGCCCGTATTGGCAGGTTAGTGGTAACTGGCCGCAGGAGCCAGTTAAAGCCGATGCGACAACGGCTGAGGCATTGTTAGGTAAACAACTGGCACAGCAAACTGGTTGGAAAGTCGGTGATGAGTTGCACCTCAACGGTGCCTCTGGCCCACTAACGGTGAAGATAAGTGGGGTGCTGAGTAGTGGTGGTGAAGAAGAGAGCCGCCTGGTATTACCCCTAAGCGCAGTGCAATCACTCCTCGGCTTGCCAGGAAAAATCCAGGCAGTGCGGGTTTCAGCATTGACTGTGCCAGAAAATGAGTTGTCGCGTAAAGCGCGCGAAAACCTTGAAGCCCTTAATGCCGAAGAATATGACCTGTGGTATTGCACTGCTTATGTTTCTTCAATTGCACACCAATTGGAAGAGGCTATTTCTGGCTCCGTAGTGCGGCCAATTTGGCAAGTTGCTGCATCTGAAGGGGTGGTGATTGAAAAGATACAACTGCTGTTGGCGGTGGTTACGCTGGCGGCGTTGATTGCTGCGGCAATGGGGATTGCATCGCTGATGACCAGCACGATTATGGAACGCGCGAAAGAGATTGGTTTGATGAAAGCATTGGGGGCGCGTCAGTGGCAAATTTTGATGCTGTTTTATCTTGAAGCAGCAATCAGTGGCTTGATTGGTGGTCTGGCAGGCTGTTTGGCTGGCTGGGGCTTGGCAAAAACCATTGGCCTGATGTTGTTTGGCGCTCCACTCAGTTTTGCCTGGATGGTGGTGCCCTGTGTGCTGGTGATATCCGTGTTGATTGCCGTCATAGGTACCTGGTTCCCTGCCCGGCGTATTGCCAGTCTCTATCCGGTGGAGGTGCTTTATGGCCGTTAATCATCGGGCAATTCAGCATAAAGGCAGTAATAGTATGTTCTGGCGATTAGTATTACGTGCACTGCGCCTGCGGATGCAACGGGTCAGTGTGGTATTTGCCGCACTCACTGTTGGTGCAGCGATTGTCACCGCAATGTCAGCAGTTTATTTCGATATTAATGCCAAAATGAGTCAGGAGTTACGAACCTTTGGTGCCAATTTCTATATCGGCCCAGGGCATGGTAACTCTTTTGAACAACAGCGATTTCAGCCAATTATAGATGCGGCACCCAAAGGGCTTATCAATGCTTCCAGCCCCTATATTTATGGTATGGCCCGCACCGAATTGGAAAAAGTGGTGCTGATGGGGGTATGGTTTGAATCCCTACAACAGCTCGTTCCCTACTGGCAAGTCACCGGCAACTGGATCGGCGTCAGTTTTGATGATCGCAATGCCATGATTGGTGTCAAACTTGCCGAACGCTTGCACGTCAAAGTAGGCGATACCATTACATTGGTGAATGGAGCGACTCGCCAGCGTCTTCAGGTCAAAGGTATTGTTGAAGCGGGTGACGCCACGGATAACATGTTAATCGTCAATCTTGAACTGGCACAAAAATGGCTCAATCAACCGGGGCATATCAGCAATGCGCTCCTTAGTGTCAGTAATGATGTGGGGCAGGTTGAAACATTTGCCAGCCGCCTGCGTGAGCAATATCCCGATCTTGAAATTCGGCCAATCCGTAAGGTTTCGGCTTCTGAAGGACAAGTGCTTGATAAAATAAAAGGGCTGATGGGGCTGGTCTCGGTGGTGATCCTCATTTTGTCATCACTGTGCGTTAACACCACCTTAATGGCGATAGTGGGTGAGCGTTCAAAAGAGTTCGCCTTGCAAAAAGCATTGGGTGCCAGTGGTGCCGATATTATTCGTCAGATGCTGACTGAAACACTGATTATATCGCTGGCTGCCGCAGTCTGTGGTGCTTTGCTTGGGTATGTGTTGGCGCAAGTATTGGGCCAGACGGTGTTCAGTGCGGCAATCGCTTTGCGAGCACCAGTACTGCCATTGACCCTGATATTGTCATTGTTAGTCGCCGCCGTGGCGGCCATTGTTCCCACCCGTCGGGCTATTCATATCGAACCCGCTAAAGTCCTGAAAGGAGAGTAGCAAATGACATCGCCATTAACACGGGTGAAACCTGAATACACCGCGGATGCCGTCATTGAAACCCGACATTTATATAAGCGTTTTGGTCAAGTTACAGCGCTGGAAGACATTAATATTCGCATTAATCGTGGTGAGTTTGTCGCGATTATGGGGGCGTCCGGCTCAGGTAAAACAACATTAATGAATATCCTGACCTGTCTGGATACCGTTAGCGAAGGGCAGGTGTTACTTGACGGTATTGATGCCGCAGGCTTAGACGAAGAAGGCCGCAGGCAGTTTCGGGCTGACAAGATAGGGCTGGTTTTTCAACAATTTCACCTGATTCCTTACCTGACTGCGTTAGAGAACATTATGTTAGCGCAGCATTATCACAGTGTGGTTGATGAAGACGCCGCGCGGCAGGTTTTAGAACAGGTCGGGATGACACCACGTATGGGGCATCTGCCTAGCCAACTCTCTGGTGGTGAGCAACAGCGAGTGTGTATTGCACGTGCGCTTGTTAATCAGCCCCCTATCATTTTTGCTGATGAACCGACCGGCAACCTTGATGAAGAGAATGAACAGCGGGTGCTGGATCTGCTAAACCATATTCATCGTCAGGGTAGAACCATTGTCATGGTTACCCACAATCCAGATTTAGGGTGTGTTGCTGATCGGATAATCCGGCTCCAGCACGGTAAATATCTTAATGAAGAGAGCCGTCATCATGTGGCGTAATCGGTTAAAAGTTATCGGCATGTGTGGTGTGTTATTGCTACTTAGCGCGTGCAAACAAGAAGAGTTGGTGGTGGGTGAAGCGGCCCCGCAATTGGCAGCTTATGACCTAAAAGGCAAGCCGGTGGCACTTGATCAATGGAAAGGTAAGCAGGTGTACCTCAATTTCTGGTCAGCTAGCTGTGGCGGTTGTCTGGCTGAAATGGCGGCATTGGATAAACTGAGTCAGGAATATCGGGATGATATCGTGGTTGTGGCGATTAACACCGATCCTGAACAGGTGGATATCAATCCGGTGTTGGCACAGCGGAATATTAGTTATCCGGTTATTCGTGATCAATTAGGTATCACACAAGAACGCTACCAGGTTATTGGCACCCCGACTTCTTTTCTGATTGACCGCAGTGGTAAAGTGACGCAATTGCATCAGGGCGCGCGTAATGAGCAGGCGCTGGTTACGTTGTTCCAACAATGGGCGGCGGGTGCATAATGAAAGCAGTGCTGTTGTTAAGCGTGGGTGCCCTGCTGCTCAGTGTCACGGCTCAGGCAGCCACTGACGGTGAGCATATTTATAAACAAACCTGTTCAAGTTGCCATGGGCGTTCGGCTGATCGCAAAGGCTTGGATAAGGCACCGCCACTGATATCGTTATCGCGTGATGAAATTGTTGATGGTCTAACTGCTCGCCGCGATGGCAAGATTGTTGGCCGGGGCAATAAGGCCAAAGCACATCTGACGGATGACGATATTCAAAAACTGGCCGACCATATCGAAAACTTAAAAACGATTAAACACACAATGCCTTGATGTAATATTATCTTTTATTTCAATTTGTTGACTGATTTAAATAAACCAAATCTCGTGCCGAATTTGTTTGTTCCGACGGCTTCATTTGATAATGTTAATGCTGTATTATATGTTGCATATTAAATACATCTTTAAGTTATCTGAGGAATATCAGTATGGGAAATGCATCAGCACTGCTGTGTTATAAAGAGTTACCTGTCTGGAATAGTACCGCTGTACCGGCGATGTTCCGGGAAAAACACAATACCAAGGCAGGTACTTGGGCCAAACTGACCATTCTAAACGGGGAGATGGATTTTCTGATCCTCGATGAAGCGGGGAATACTTTGGCGAGGCATAGCTTCTCTTGTGAGCAGCAGCCACCCTTTATAGAACCCCAAGTCTGGCACCGTATTGCCGCATGTTCAGATGACCTGCAATGCCAACTCAGTTTCTATTGCACGGCAGAAGATTTTTATCATAAAAAATACAATTTAACCCCGACGCACTCTGAAGTCATTGAAGCCGTGGAAATGGTTAAACCGAGTAAAGCATTAGATTTAGGTTGTGGTTCTGGTCGTAATTCTTTGTATTTGAATTTATTGGGTTTTGATGTCACGGCGGTAGACAAAAATAGCGATAGTATCCATAATTTACAGCAGATTATAGTACAGGAAAATCTGCAAAATATTACCGCCAGCACTTACAATATTAATGAAGCCAGTGTGGACAACCGCTATGATTTTATTTTATCGACTGTGGTCCTGATGTTCCTACAACCGGAAAGAATTCCCTCTATTATTAATAATATGCAGGAGTGTACCTTGTCCGGTGGTTATAATTTGATTATCTCTGCCATGTCTACGGATGACTTCCCTTGTACTGTGCCGTTCTCCTTTACATTAAAGTCGGGTGAGTTAAGCCATTACTATAAAGATTGGGATATTATTAAGTACAACGAAGATGTTGGGCAATTACATAAGACCGACGCCGAAGGTAATCGGATAAAACTGCGCTTTGCGACACTATTGGCGAAAAAACGGTAATTGCACCGTAGGTACCTAACCTGCGACTTAGTTGGGTTTAATACAGCATATTAAATCGCGGGTAATTTAACCGCCGCGGGGGGTAAGTTGGGTTCTTTACGCAAACAACTGACAATATAATCAATAAATACGCGCAGCTTGGGGGGTAAATAGCGGGTTGGCGGGTAGAGTAACCATAAGCCACCGCTGTACGAACTGATAAAGCGCCATTCTGGTAATACCGGTACTATCAGTCCCTGTTGCAATGCTGTTCTGGCCGTAAAATAAGGTAGGCTGCCGATACCTATATGCTGCAAGACAGCATCTAGCCTGACACCGGTATGGTTAGCTGCGTAGCGGCCCCGTACCGCGACAGTTACCGCTTTGCTACCTTGACGGAATTTCCAGCGGGCGTCTCCCGGCGTCTCTCCGAGATAAATACAGCTATGGTGCGCTAAATCATGAGGATGCAGGGGAACCTCATGGGCGGCGAGATATTCGGGTGTGGCGCACAACAAATGTTCGATAGTCATCAATTGCCGGCCAATCATTCCAGCAGGGGGTTGGTCAGTAATACGAATTGCCAAATCGATATTTTCATCAATTAAATCAACGTAGCGGTCATCTAAGATCAGTTGTACATCTATTTTACTGTGGCGGCGCAAGAATTCAGGGATATGCGGGTGAACGACAAAACGGCCAACCGCTTTTGGTACACTGATACGAATAAGCCCTTCCGGTTCCAGATTGTACTGGCCACTGACTTCCATCACTGAATTGGCTGCACTAAGCATCGCATGACAGCGTTTAAAAACCTCTTCGCCACTTTCGCTCAATCGCAATTTACGCGTAGTTCGTTGCAATAAGCGCGTAGCCAGCGCTTTTTCGAGTCGGCTGACGCTACGGCTGATTGCTGAAGGTGAAACGCCTAACTGGCGTGCAACTGCCGAGAAACTGCCGGTCTCTACCACTTTAACGAAAATAGCCATTTCGCTTAGCAGAGTCAGAGGCGTATTTATGCTCACAGCGCAACAGTCCTTTGAGGTTATGACGGATTATCACGATAGACTGACATTAATATAATCATAATGGAAATGATAAAAGGATAATGATTGTGACTACTCGTCTATTTTTTGATAACGATACGCTGGCTACGGATGTAAATATCCTGAGTTGTACTCCTGATGGTGAGCGATTTGCTTTAATATTGCAGGCTACTATTTTCCATCCACAAGGCGGTGGGCAACCTTGCGATACCGGTATGATTGGCGGCAGCCCGGTATTACATGTGGTGCAGCAGCAACATCAATTAGTTCATTATGTGGCGCTGCCCGTTGCATTAGGGATACAACCTGCGTGTATCGACAGTGACCGGCGTTTTCTGAATGCACGCATGCATTCCGCTGGGCATATCATTGGCAATATTGGCGAAAGTTATGGCTGGTTGCCAATAAAGGCACATCACTGGCCGGGTGAGGGCCGAGTCTCATTTAAACGAACTGAAAATCCGCATCCAATTGATATTAATACTGTTCAGATAGCTTTAGAGCAGTTTATTCATCAGGATTTAGCCCGACAGACGTTGATCCAGGGTGATTTTCGCGAAATCGGATTTGGTGAATTGCCCGCGTATGCCTGTGGCGGAACACATGTTAGTTCGCTGCGCGATGTGGGAAAGGTTGTTGTTCAGTCCATTTCGGAGAAAAAAGGAGTGATGTCGGTGAATTACACGATTGATTAGTCGGTAATAAATTGTCCTGGCTCTGCACCTGCAACTTCAATGACTTTAGGTATATTATTCAGATCACAGATAAAATAAGCCTTGAAGGAAAGTTTGGTGAATAAAGAAAAGATTGCGCATTTAGACGCGGTAAGCCGCAAAGCCCGTACGGTAATGGAGCGAGAAGGGCTTGATGCTCTGGTGGTCACCGCCTGTGATAATTTCTACTATCTCACTGGGTTCGCCAGCTTCTTTATGTATACCTTCCGCCACACTGGTGCGGCGGTGGCGATTATGTTCCGTGATGCAGCAATTCCTTCGCAAATCATCATGAATGAGTTTGAGGCAGCCAGTGCCCACTTTGATATGCCGAATATGGTGCTAAAAACCTTTCCGGTGTGGGTCGATGTCGACTCTCCACGCAATCCCCTTAATCATCAGACCAAGCGTGAGCGGCCGATTGGCCCGCCAGTTGAAGCTGTTTTTAGTTTAGTCAAAGCAGCGCTTGAGGATGCCGGGGTGCTGGGTAAGACCATTGCCATTGAATTACATGCCATGTCTAACGGGGGAAAAGGTGTTCTGGACAAAGTAGCGCCAGGGCTGAAATTGGTTGATTCAACGCCGTTATTTAATGAAATCAGGATGATCAAAAGCCCGTGGGAGATTGAACATCTGCGCAAAAGTGCTGAGATAACCGAGTTTGGTATTGCCCGTGCAGCGAAAGAAATTCGCGTCGGTTGTACTGCGGCACAATTGACGGCAGCATACAAAGCCGCAGTAATGACGTTCCCGGAAACGAACTTCTCCCGTTTCAATCTTATTTCGGTTGGCGATAACTTCTCGCCTAAAATGCTGGCGGATGACACCCCAGCTAAGCCGGGAGACTTAATTAAGTTTGACTGCGGTGTGGATGTTGCAGGTTATGGTGCCGATCTGGCGCGAACTTTTGTTCTGGGGGAGCCGGACCCACTAGCAAAGCAGATATATGACACCATTAGAATCGGTCATGAACATATGCTCTCAAGGGTGGCACCGGGGGTTAAATTAAAAGATGTTTTTGATTCCACCATGGACGTCATTAAAAAATCGGGCTTGCCACATTATAATCGTGGTCATCTAGGGCACGGTGATGGTGTATTTTTGGGATTAGAAGAAGCACCTTTCATCAGTACATTAGCGACTGAAACGTTCCAGCCTGGGATGGTGTTAAGCCTTGAAACACCCTATTACGGTATTGGGATCGGTTCGATTATGTTAGAGGATATGATTCTCATTACTGATAATGGTTATGAGTTTTTAACTAAACTCGATCGCGGCTTACAACGTTGTGACTAATCTGCGCTGAACATCTCACTTTATGTGAATTAAATTCATCTTGGAAAATAGACTCTAGCTATTTTAGCTGAGCCTATTTTTCTTAGGTCAAAATCGTATATGACAAACATTCAAATAGTTATAAAAATTATTCATATAAAATAATGAGTTAAATTGTAGAAGTGTTTTAATAGTTTGGTTACGGGCATTTTGGCAGTAAGACCTGGTTTTCAATCAGTTCATTCTTAATGATAACGGTAGTGATAATCTACTATTGCTAATAATAGCGGACTTATTTTCTAGTTATAAGATAAATAATATTTTAGATATTAAAATTAAAAGTAGTAAAAAAAAACAGGCTAAAACAGCCCGAAAATCAAATCGTGCTACCCTTTTGCAGACGACTGTATCGCAGGATTCCCTTAGTGAAAATATTTCGTCGCTAAATTTTGCCTTTTTAAAGAGTTTTATTCTAAGATTAATCTTAATTTCATTAAAACTAACCGCTATAACACATTTTCACCTCTATTAATCGCTGGAATAACAATATTCTATAATAATTCGACAACAGTATTTTCTTTCAACTATCCTATGTAACATGCTGTAATACATTCTAAGGACTTCATTTCATCATAATTCCATAATGAAAAATGGATGTTCGTGAAGTAGCTTTCCTTGATCATCAAACAAGTTGCTGGCTTAAGGGTTATATAATGTATAACGCATTTACAACACTACTGCGCCCGTTGCACCGGCACAGAATAACTTTATTAGCGCTATTAATTTCCGGCCTTTCAGTTAATCCAGTTTTGGCAGATACACAGTATGATTCGTTAATCATCCAAGCCAGATCAGGAGATACCGCGCCGGTCCTTGACTACTTACAAAAAGAATCCAAATCTGGCCCTCTCAATAGTGGGCAGGTAGACGACTGGCTACAAATAGCCGGTTGGGCAGGGCGTGATCAAGAGGTCATTGACGTTTACGAAAGATACCACTCTTCAATGAATCTCTCTTCGCGGGGCTTAGCGTCAGCAGCGCGTGCATATCGCAATGAAAAACGTTGGGATCAGGCGTTGGCATTGTGGCAAAGCAGTTTAAAGAAAGACCCAACCAACCCAGATCTTATCACTGGCATGATAATGACTCAGGCGGATTCCGGGCGCGGTGGTGAAGCTTTACAGCAAGCGAAAGACCTGGCTGCGCGTGACCCTTCTGCAAAAAACTATATGACCCTCTCTTATCTTAATCGGGCAACCAACCGCAATTACGATGCTTTACAGGCCTCGAGTGAGGCGGTACGACTGGCACCGGAATCTGAGGAAGTATTAAAAAATCACCTCGAGATTCTGCAAAGAAACCGTATTGCCGATCCTGCGTTGCAGCTTGCCAAAGAGAATCCAAAATTAGTGACCGCAGAGCAATATCGGCAACTTGAGCGAGATGCTGCAGCGGAACAAGTCCGTATGGCGGTACTACCAACACGCAGCGAGACGGAGCGATTTTATATTGCTGATCAAGCGTTGGCTGATTATCAGGATTTGTTAGCCCGCTGGAGCAAAGATCCCGAAGCGCAGGCCGATTATCAACGTGCTCGTATCGATAGATTAGGCGCGTTATTGGTTCGCCGTAATACCGAACAACTCATTAAAGAATATGAAGGCATGGAAGCCGAAGGCTACAAGATGCCGGATTATGCACGTCGCTGGGCGGCATCTGCTTATATCGATCGCCGGATGCCAGAAAAAGCAGCGCCCATCTTGACCAGTTTGTATTACGCCGATGGCAAAACATTCCGTAATAGCGATGATTTACTTGATGCAGATGATCTCTATTATTCGTTGAATGAAAGTGAACAATTGGATAAAGCACATCAATTCGCTAAAAACTATAGCGAGCAAACGCCGTATCAGGTTGGCGTTTATGGTCTGCCAGGTAAAGAGCCGAATGATGACTGGATGGAAGGGCAGACTCTGCTGGTTCAATCCCTGGTAGCACTCAATGATCTGCCTGCGGCGCAGAAAAAACTGGAAACGCTATCCAGTACTGCTCCTGCTAACCAGAATTTACGTATTGCTCTGGCCGGTATCTATTTGGCAAAAGATTTACCACGTAAATCTGAACAAGAATTGAAAGCAGTAGAGTCATTGGCGCCACGCAGTCTTATTCTGGAACGTGCACAAGCTGAAACTGCGATGGATTTGCAGGAATGGCATCAGATGGAGTTACTCACTGATGATGTGATTACCCGTTCTCCTGAAGATGTTCCCTCTCAGGAGCTCGATCGTCAGCGCAAAGTGCATAACATGTATGAATTGCGTGTAACCGGGAATCGAACTATTTCTTCCAACAGCCCAATCAGTGGTAACAAGGATTTTGGCGTTGAAACCTTGCTGTATAGCCCCCCGATAGCTGAAAACTGGCGGGTATTCGGTGGTGGCAGCTACGACAATGCGCAATTTGAAGAAGGAAAAGGCATTAATCGTGCGACACGGTTAGGGGGCGAGTGGACATCCCGTGACCATTGGGTTGAGGCTGAAGTGAATAATCAGAATTACGGTTTTGGTAACAAAACCGGTGCTCGGTTATCGACTTGGTACGATTTTAATGATCACTGGCGCGTTGGCGGGCAGGTTGAGAGACTGGCCAAAGATACCCCATTGCGGGCATTAAAAAATAATATATCCGCTAACAGTGCGTCAGCATATGTGTTCTGGAAAGCAGATGATCGGCGTGATGCTGAAATTAGCGTGACACCGTCACGTTTCTCTGACGGTAACAACCGTTGGGAATACGAGTTCAACGGACGCCAGCGTGTCTGGACGGGCCCTTACCTGACGGCAGATCTTAGCTTAGGGTTAGCGTCGAGCCATAACACCAAAGAGGATGTGATTTACTATAACCCGAAAAGTGATTTCACTTACGTCCCTGCCATTACCCTAAACCACATTATGTATCGCCACTATAAAACCGTCTGGAGCCAACAAATTCAGCTCGGTGTTGGCGGTTATTGGGAGAAAAACTTCGGTAATGGTCTGGTAACCACGGCAGGTTATGGGCAACGCATTCAATGGAATGATGTCGTGGATACTGGGATAGCAGTGACCTACGATAAGCGCCCCTATGATGGTGTCCGTGAGCACGATCTCTCGCTCGCTTTCGATTTGAATTACCGTTTCTAAGGGATCAGCGCCATGGCGAAGATACTATTTTTTATACGAATACTTGTAGTAGGAATGATAACGGTGCTGGCCTCGGTGTGTTATGCAGAGAAACCGGTATTCGTTCCACCCGCTGAGCGGGCATTGCCGCTAAGTGAAAGGCCGTGGCAAAAAAATACCTTTGTGGTTATTGCTTATCACGACGTTGAAGATGAATCCGCAGACCAACGCTATCTGTCAGTAAGAAGCAGCGCATTAAGTGAACAATTGGCCTGGCTAAAGGATAATCGTTACAACGTGGTGTCTGTTGATCAGATTTTAGCGGCCCGTAATGGTGGCGCACCGCTGCCTAATAAAGCCATTTTACTGACCTTTGACGATGGGTACAGTAGTTTTTATAACCGTGTTTACCCATTGTTAGAAGCCAATAATTTGAGTGCAGTACTGGCTCCAGTGGGGACTTGGATCGATACGCCACCGAATAAGAAGGTGGATTTCGGTGGTTTAAGTACTGATCGCGATCGTTTTCTTACCTGGAAACAGATCAGCGAAATGGCTAAATCAAAACTGATTGAAATCGGTGCACATACTTACGCTTCCCATTACGGCGTGATAGCAAACCCGCAGGGGAATACCGAACCGGCAGCAGCCAACTTGATTTATGACCCTAAAACGAAAAAATATGAAACTGAAGCGGCTTTCAAGCAGCGGATGGAAAAAGACGTTACCTTGATAACTCAGCGTCTTATTCAGGCAACGGGCAAGCAACCGAGAGTCTGGGTTTGGCCATACGGTGCAGCCAATGGAACCGTGTTAAATATCTTACGCCAACACGGTTACCAGATGGCTATGACACTGGAGCCCGGTATTGGTAACGTCAATGATCTGATGAATATACCGCGTATCTTGATCAGTAATAATCCGTCGTTGAAAGACTTTGCCCAGTTGGTTACCTCTGTGCAGGAAAAAGACATCATGCGGGTGGCGCATGTTGACTTGGATTATCTCTACGATCCAGACCCGGTACAGGAAAAGGAAAATCTCGACAAACTGGTACAACGGATTTCTGATTTACGCGTCACCACGGTGTTCCTGCAAGCATTTTCTGATCCGAAAGGGGATGGCAATATTCGTCAGGTATACTTCCCTAACCGTTGGATACCAATGCGCCAGGACTTGTTTAACCGCGTTGCCTGGCAACTAGCATCACGCCCTGATGTGGATGTTTATGCCTGGATGCCGGTGTTGGCATTTGAGATGGACCCGTCGTTACCACGGATTAAGCGTATTGACCCAAAAACAGGGAAAACCAGTATCGATCCGGATCAATATCGTCGCCTATCGCCATTTAACCCGGAAGTCAGACAGCGCATCATCGATATTTATCGCGATATGGCCTATAGCGCACCGATTGACGGGATTCTCTATCATGACGACGCGGTAATGTCTGATTTTGAAGATGCATCGCCGGATGCTATCCGTGCATATGAGAAAGCCGGTTTCCCAGGTTCGATTGCTACCATACGCCAAGACCCGGAAACCATGGCCCGCTGGACGCGATATAAGAGTAAATATCTGGTTGATTTTACTAATGAGTTAACACGTCAGGTGCGTGATATCCGTGGTCCACAAGTAAAATCTGCCCGTAATATATTTGCTATGCCGATCTTAGAACCGGAAAGTGAAGCATGGTTTGCGCAGAATCTTGATGATTTCCTGGCTAACTATGATTGGGTTGCCCCGATGGCAATGCCGCTAATGGAGAAGGTGCCGTTATCAGAGTCTAATGAGTGGCTATCGCAATTAGTTAATAAAGTTGCAGAGCGCCCTGGGGCCCTGAATAAAACCGTATTTGAACTGCAATCGAAGGACTGGACCAAGCCTGAGGGCAGCAATGCCATCAGCGGCCCGATACTGGCGGGATGGATGCGCCAGTTGCAGTTAAATGGCGCGCAAAATTTTGGTTACTATCCGGATAACTTTATCACTGGCGAACCACCGCTAAAAGATGTCCGCCCTGTGCTATCTTCTGCCTGGTACCCTTTATATGATCGATAGAATTATTGCGTTACTCATCCTATGCCTAGTACTGAGTATACCTGCGGGTATGATCCTGCTCTTTACTGGTGATGTGTTGCTGAATTTTGTTTTCTTCTATCCGCTCTTTATGTCCGGTATTTGGATAACCGGTGGTGTCTATTTTTGGCTACGCCGAGAAAGACACTGGCCGTGGGGCGATGATGTGCCCGCACCGGAGCTAAAAGGTAATCCGTTAGTGTCTATTTTAATCCCTTGTTTTAATGAGGGAGAGAATGCGCGGGAAACCATTCACGCGGCATTGGCACAGACTTACACCAATATTGAAGTGATCGCCATTAACGATGGCTCCAGTGATGATACTGCACAAGTGCTGGATGGCCTGTTGGCTGAGGACTCGCGGTTGCGTGTTATTCATCTGGCTCATAATCAGGGTAAAGCTATTGCTCTGCGTATGGGAGCAGCAGCGGCACGTAGTGAATATCTGGTATGTATTGATGGTGATGCCCTACTGGACAGCAAAGCGGTGCCTTATTTGGTCGCGCCGCTGATTGCGAATCCACGCACGGGTGCGGTTACCGGTAACCCGCGAATCCGTACGCGCTCAACGTTGGTTGGCCGTGTGCAGGTTGGTGAGTTCTCTTCTATCATCGGGCTGATTAAACGGACACAACGTGTCTATGGTCAAGTTTTCACCGTCTCTGGTGTGGTTGCTGCGTTCCGTCGCCGAGCACTGGCGGATGTGGGCTACTGGAGCCCGGACATGATCACGGAAGACATCGATATCAGTTGGAAATTACAAATCAGGCACTGGTCAGTATTCTTTGAGCCTCGCGGTTTGTGCTGGATTTTGATGCCGGAAACCTTACGTGGTTTATGGAAGCAACGTTTGCGTTGGGCGCAGGGCGGGGCTGAAGTTTTCCTGAAAAATATGTTTAAGCTGTGGCGCTGGCGTAATCGCCGCATGTGGTTACTGTTTCTTGAATATTCACTGTCGATAACCTGGGCGTTCACTTACCTGTTCAGTATTATCCTGTTCCTACTGGGATTGGTTATTACTTTACCGCCAGGTATCCATGTACAAACAGTCTTCCCACCGGCCTTTACCGGGATGGTACTGGCGTTGACTTGCTTGATGCAGTTTGCGATAAGCTTGGTCATTGAACGGCGCTATGAGCCTAAACTGGGTAGTTCACTGTTTTGGATTATCTGGTATCCCATGGTCTACTGGATGCTGAGCTTGTTCACCACAGTGGTTTCGTTCCCCAAAGTCATGCTCAATACCAAGCGTAAACGTGCGCGTTGGGTTAGCCCTGACCGTGGGATCGGGAGGGTTAAACCATGAGTGCACCTCTTATTCACACTGAACAGCGGCTGATACCGCGCTGGATCGACATTATTATCACGGCATTGGCCTGGATAGGTTTTATCTTTCTGTTCGTGAAAGGTTTTCTCGACATGATTGGTAGAGCGCCGAATATGGGGCCGATTCCGTTCAGAATGTATATTATTAGCGGCCTGACAACCTTGGCATTGTATGCGGCGATTGCGGCATTCAATGCCGTGGTAATCATCGTCTGGGCTAAATACAATCAGGTGCGTTTTCAGGTAGAACGTCGTGGGCATCGACCACATCTGAATGATGATGAGTTGGCTAGCAGTATGGAACTTTCAGCGGAGGTGGTGGCTCAGCTTCAAGCGGGTTCCTGTCTCACGTTATATAATGATGAACATGGGCAATTACTGGACGTCAAAGAAGGACTACAGCTTCCCACCGTTGCACCGGTAGTTAATCTACGCCGGGGGTGATGGGCCATCATCTCTGAATACCTGATAGTAAGTTATTCTGTACTTATATCGGGTATTCAGACCCTGCTTGCTATTATTTCAGCTATTTCCCGCCAAAAAACGTCACTTTGTTTTGCCATTCTTGCCTTATATATTGCTATGATTTGGCAGGAATTACCGCGCGTGAAATCATTGAGTATCGTAATAATTGATATTCCTCTGCCAGTTGTGTTTAAAAGGAGCATACAGTGAAGCAAAACCATTTTGGGCAAACTATCGGCACTGAATTACCGCATTGGCAATCAGCGCAGCAACCTCAGCGTGAGATTTTACCCGGCCATTTTTGCTATCTCGCGCCAGTGAATGCAGACAAGCATGAAGCGTCGTTATATCAGGCGTATCACATGGCGAAAGAGGCCGATGACTGGACTTATTTTTATTGTGAACGACCTGAAAATGAAGCTGATTTTCATCTCTATCTGCAAACCCTGATCAATGCACCGGGGGCTGTCCACTATACGGTTATTGATGCACAGACGGGCCTTGCATTGGGGACGGTAGGCTTACAGCGAATTGATGAGAATAATGGTGTTATCGAGATAGGTTCAGTGAATTGGTCGCCACGTTTAAAACGTAACTCGGCAGGGACAGAGGCAATATATTTACTATTACATTATGTCTTCGATAAATTAGGCTATCGGCGCTGTGAGTGGAAATGCGATTCATTGAATGAACCCTCAAACTCTGCTGCGTCTCGTTTTGGTTTTCAGTATGAGGGCCAATTTCGTCAGGCGATTGTGACTAAAGGGCGCAATAGAGACACCAATTGGTATTCCATAACTGATCGTGAATGGCCATTAATTAAGCAGGCATTTAATGATTGGCTGGCTCTGGAGAACTTTGATAGTGAAGGCCGACAAATAGCACGTTTGCAGGATTTAAGAATCAGCCGTTAGAGAGGATCTGGTTAATTACATTTGAGTTTATTCTATTGTATTAATGATGTTTTTTTATTTTCGTCTTTACTTATAACCCAAATAAAAAAGGTAAAGGCGAAATTACGAAGCTCGTTTGATGCAGGGAGTAAAACAGGGCTTAATAGTATAGCGCGATGCAAAAAATAATCAGAGCAAAAAATGAGCAAATAAAAAAATTATATTTTTTTACATTTTGAGATCGCGAAACTTAAGAGTGTCATTATACTGTAATCATCTGGCGGTATTTTTCACACGGTGCATAGCTTAGGCTGTTGTTTATCACTGCGGGGATCGCTAATGCTAGAGTCCATGATTGGGCTGTTAAGACAAGACCACTGTTTTACCCAAGCAACTCGTTGTTACGAGGGCTCCCCCTCCGACTCTCATTTTCCAGCAGTACTGTCATTATCTATCCCTGATATATTTTTGTCTCCAGCGTTATTGTTTCAAGTATTCATGTCACGTAATAACTCCCTTGCGATATCGTTCTCACCCCAGACCTGTTTTTACCCAAGTCATTTTGGGGCCTGGGTGTTGACGCTACTCGCATTTTTCATTGGCTATTATTGGCTGCGAAGGAAGCCAAAAACCTCATCCGTATGTGAAACATATACCCAAAGTAATTCGAGTTGCAGGAAGTCAACACACATGCAGCTTGAAGTATGACGGATATAATCGCGCAGGCAACCGCTGCTGCGGTAGGTGAAACAAACTGTAAGGTGCCACTATGGGAAGACAGAAAGCAGTGATCAAAGCTCGTCGTGAAGCGAAACGCGTAATTAGACGTGATTCACGTAGCCATCGTCAACGTGAGGAAGAAAACGTGACATCGTTAGTGCAAATGGGCGGTGTTGAATCAATAGGTATGGCACGGGATAGCCGTGATACCTCCGTTATTCAGGCGCGTACGGAAGCTCAAGGTCATTACTTATCAGCCATAGACAATAAACTGCTCATCTTTGCGACCGGCGAAGCTGGGTGTGGTAAAACCTTTATCAGCGCGGCTAAGGCCGCAGAAGCACTGATTCACAAAGAAGTTGATCGGATAATTGTGACGCGACCTGTACTACAGGCTGATGAGGATCTGGGGTTCTTACCTGGTGATATCTCTGAGAAGTTCGCGCCTTACTTCCGCCCGGTGTATGACATTCTGCTGCGCCGGCTCGGCTCGTCTTTCATGCAATACTGCCTGCGCCCAGAAATCGGCAAAGTGGAAATTGCGCCTTTCGCCTATATGCGCGGGCGTACCTTTGAGAATGCGGTAGTGATCCTCGATGAGGCACAAAATGTAACCGCCAGCCAAATGAAGATGTTCCTAACCCGTCTCGGTGAAAATGTTACGGTCATCGTTAATGGCGATATCACCCAATGCGACCTTCCGCGTGGTGTGAAATCAGGTCTCAGTGACGCGCTGGAGCGTTTTGCTGAGGATGAAATGATTGGTATCATCCGCTTTGATAAACAGGACTGTGTCCGCTCTGCACTCTGCCAACACACTCTAAATGCCTATTCATAACTCAGTGTTATGAATGGATGACCCGATAAAAAAGGGCAAGCGTGATAAACGCTTGCCCTTTGCTTATCCCTTGGCGGGCATGAAGTTACAGCATGATAGTCATCATATAAGCGGCAAATAGCGCCAGATGGGCGGTACCATTAAGTACGTTGGTTCTGCCGGTGGAAAATGATATTTGCGACAAAATCAACACGCTGACCATCACCACGATATGTGGCGCTTCCAGACCAAAGTTCAACTCTTGCCCGGTGATTACCGCAATCAAGGTAACCGCAGGAACGGTCAGTGAAATGGTTGCCAGCACTGAGCCGAAGAACAGGTTCATCGCACGCTGTACCTGATTAGCCAGCACCGCTTTTAACGCCCCTAATCCTTCAGGGGAGAGGATTAGCAGAGCAATCAGGAAACCGGTAAATTTAGCCGGTGCATTTAACTCAGTAAGCAGTGCTTCTAATGGGTTGGCATCAAATTTGGTAACGGCTATTACTGCTATTAAATGAATTAACAACCAAAATGTGTGCCACAAGCTACTGTGTGAGGATGGCTTACCATGGTGAGGGTCACTCGGGTCGTCACCTTCATCCTCATGTTCATACACAAATAGACTTTGGTGCGTTTTGGTTTGAATCAGCAGAAAAACACCGTACATCGCGGCTGAAATTGCTGCGACAACCAGTGATTGAGCCACGCTAAAGTTGCCGCCGGGCAGGGTACTCGGTAGCACCAACACAATGATAGCCAGCGGGAATATAGCCATCAGATACTGTTTAATACCCACCAGATTGACATGCTGGGTAGCAAATTTGCGGCCGCCGAGCAGCAAGGAAACACCGACCAATCCACCAATCACAATCATGATGATTGAATAGAGCGTATCGCGCATCAGGGCGGGTGCGGCATCACCTGTTGCCATCATGGCTGAGATCAAACTGACCTCAAGCACAACAACCGACAGACTGAGGATTAAAGAGCCATAGGGTTCTCCCAGGCGGTGTGCTAATACGTCGGCATGGCGCACTACGCTAAAAGCACTGCTCAGGATACCCACAAGTGCGATCAGGTTGATAACAATAACAGCAGCAAAATTGCTGGTATCACCCCAGATATTAAGAATGACCAATGCAATGATCGGCAGGATGAGGGAGTATTCGTGATGGCGAGATTTAGATCGGCCAGGATCATTTTGCGACTTCATTTCGAGAGCGCTCCTAATAACTTTACTGCATTAAACGGGCATTAGAGCCATTTAATGATAATTAAGTGCCATATTGTAGGCTAAGTAGCTTTAAGACTAACAAATAACAGGGAATTGTCGCAGAAAATTTACAAGGTTTTAACTGGAAAGGGTAAAAAAATAGCTATGAAAACGGACACTACAGGGTAATGTCCATTGATTTTATAGATATTAATTAATCTTACTCGTCAATATTGTCCATAACTTCATGGCGCTTGTGGTGATAATCTTCTTCATTCAGGCCTTCGCGCCAGTAGGGTACAGCATAAAGTTGCTGCCGCTCACACCCTTTTTCTCGGCGCAGATAACGGCGCAATTGCACCACCATGCTATCTTCTCCCGCCAGCCAGAATGTTGACTCTTCCATCAGCAGATTCAGCGCACAGAATTGGGTTATCACATCACCTGTTTTTTCCGTACCCCCAATGACCCAACTCAGTTCCAACCCGGCAGGTTTAATCAGATTCAATACATCTTGCGGGCTATCTACACGGATGATGGCATGGCCTTCGGCATTTGCAGGCAGGGTTTCCAGTAAGGCGGCAATAGCGGGCAGTGAGGCGGGGTCACCCACCAGATAGCTGTATGCCGCTGCTGGCAACATAGTTTCCGGTCCACCAGGATTGGTAATCCCTAACCAATCACCGACTTTGGCATTGCGGGCAAAATCGACCGCCGGACCACGGTGATCATGGATAGCAAACTCAATATCCAGCTCACTCAGTTCTGGGCGAGAAGCACGAACAGAATAGGTTCGAACAATCGGACGGACCTCGGCGGCAGGCCAGATTGGACCTTTTTCACCAAGTACTGGCAGTTCCGGCTGAGTTTGGCTCGCCAAAGGTAGGAAGATTTTCAAATGAGCGCCCGCGCAATCAGACGGGTAATTCTGCAATGTCGGGCTATGGAAGGTGATTCGACGTAAATGCGGTGAGGTATCCACTATCTTTTTCACCTGAATCAGACGCGGTGGAACTGGGCGATATGTGGGTTTTGCTGCGGTTGATCCTGTGGTCACAGTTTATCCTTCTTATCCTATGATGTTTTATTCTTGGTCATCAGCCAGCAGAGGTTGTGGCTTATAAAGGGATAAACTATAACATCAACCAATGTTAATGATAATTATTTGCATAAAAAGAGTGCGATAGGCTGCAACGGCGCATTTGCCCCACAGATATGTAGGGCAAGATGAATTGATTGCTTAATTGATGGGTTTTACAATTGCCGTTCGACGGAAATGCAATCTTAAACGCAACATAGTGACCAGTGCGATAACCATCACGACCATTGCAGCCAGCGGAAGTTGCTGTAATTGCAGACCAAAAGCCAGCAAGGTGCCACCGAACCAGGCGCCCAATGCATTACCTAAATTGAACGCGCTTTGGTTAAAGGTTGATGCCAGATTAGGGGCGTCACGGGCCTGATCCACTACTAATAGTTGTAACATTGGGCACAAGGCAAAAGCCACAATACTCCAGATAAACAATGTCAGTAGTGCCGGTAAATAGAAACCAATGGTGTAATGCAGCGCCAGCAGGATAGCTATCAGTATGGCGATTAGTCGGGTCATGGATCCCACCAGGTTTTTGTCGCCTAAACGACCTCCCATCACGCTGCCGATGGACAACCCAACCCCAAGAATCAATAACACCACAGTAACGCCATGTTCAGAAACTCGCGTCACCTCACGCAATAATGGTGCAATATAAGTGAAAACAGTAAACAGGCTGGCATTGGTTAATACTGATAGCAGTAAGGCGGTTTGCACTTTTTTCTGCATCAGGGTTTTGAATTCCAGCTTAGGACTGATTCTCTTCATCGGAATATTATTCGGTAACCAGGCGATTACCGCGATGATAGCTACAATACCAATAGCACTGACACCCCAGAAAGCGGCTCGCCAACCAAAAGCTTGTCCAACTGCTGTACCTAATGGCACACCAAGTACATTTGCCAGTGTGACACCCATAAAGACTAATGCTATTGCCCGCGCCCGGCGGTTAGGTTGGACCAAATCAGTGGCGACCACCGATGCCAAACCAAAGAAAGTGCCATGGCAGAGCGCTGCAATAATACGGGCAGCCATCAATAAGTTATAGGTTTGTGCCAATGCACACAGGACATTGCCAATAATAAACAGGACAATTAAACCCAAAAGTGTGGATTTACGCGGGATTCGCGCCGTTGCAATAGCCAATAAAGGTGCGCCGATTACCACACCCATGGCATAAACAGAAACCAACATCCCGGTTTTAGGGATACTGACCCCCAAGTCATGGGCAACTTCCGGCAATAACCCCATAATTACAAACTCGCTGGTACCAATGCCAAAGGTAGCAATGGTGAGTGCGATAATAGCCAATGGCATGAGTAACTCCTGAACAGCCTTACATACATAAAAGGCTGAATAACATCAATGTCAACTCACTCCCTGGCATGAATATGAAGGAGATAAAGTCTTGGCAGATGAATTTTATTAAGCGATTTTAGCACCGAGCCAAAAGGGCGTCTAACGGCAAAGTACGATCCTCTGGGTAACTGACGCATCAGTAGGGGAGTCGGCGCTCTACCGGCAATACCAATAGCTCTGGGTATATTAAAAAGTAATTAAATATAGCTGATTTTAATTTCTTCCCCAAAATTAGAAGCCCCTCTATTTCCCCTATCTTTTTGATAATTTGGGTTATTTCAATTTTTACCACCATAGTATAGTGATTTACGTATGCCATAAGCTTTACTTAGCACAAAAAAACATAAGCAACGGTTTTTTTGTATTTGTTGGTGGCCATTTTCCCCCGTAAATCTATCTACCAAATAGAGTGAAATCAAAAGGGGCTAAATGTGAATTTCCAGCAGCTTAAAATTATTCGGGAATCAGCCCGTTGCAACTATAACCTGACCGAAGTGGCTAATACTTTATTTACCTCACAATCGGGTGTTAGCCGGCATATTCGCGAACTAGAAGAAGAATTGGGTATTGAGATCTTCGTTCGACGAGGAAAACGGTTGCTCGGGATGACTGAACCGGGCAAGGAGTTGCTGACAGTAGCCGAACGCATGCTGAATGATGCTAATCAAATCCGCCGTCTGGCTGATGTATTCAGCAATAATGATAGTGGACAGTTGCATATTGCTACCACACACACTCAAGCTCGCTACAGTTTGCCTCGGGTGATTAAAGAATTCCGCCTGTTATACCCGCAAGTTAAGTTAGTTATTAGCCAGGGGAACCCGCAAGAGATTGCAGCCATGCTGCATTCCGGTGAAGCGGATATTGGTATTGCTACTGAACTATTAATGAGTGACGAGTCTGTCGCCACGTTTCCTTATTATCGCTGGCACCACGCTATTGTCGTGCCGGATAATCACCCGCTAACACAAGACCCTAATATCACCCTTGAAACGCTGAGTACGTTGCCATTGATTACCTATCGTCAGGGGATTACTGGCCGCTCACGTTTGGACAATGCGTTCAAAAATGCTGGACTGACACCCGATATTGCACTCAGTGCACAAGATTCTGATGTAATTAAGACCTATGTTGAACTCGGCATGGGGGTCGGCATTCTGGCGGATATGTCCTACGAGGCACATCGTGATAAAGGGTTAGTACGACTAAATGCCGAACACTTGTTTGATGCTAATACTGTTTGGCTAGGGCTAAAACGAGGTCAGTTACAACGTAACTTCATTTGGTTCTTTATACAGCTCTGTAATCCAACACTTTCTTTGCATGATATTAAAGAGAAAGTGTTGGCAGAGGCAGCAGATGAGGTGGTGATTGATTACCAGATCTAGCCACGAAGCGGTAGAGATAGGCCATCTGGACAGAAAGCATCAGTCAAGAGAGTCATTATCTGGAGCAAATCGCACCTGAACTTCTGTTCCGCCATCGTCCCGTTGGCGGATGTTACAGTCACCATTCAGGCTATTTGCCCGATCCTGCATAATGATCAAACCGTAATGATTAGGCCGCTCGCTGGCCTGTCCAATCCCACAGCCGTTATCGCGGATGGACATGATGACATCACCTTGCTCAACAGTAACCCTGACTGTGGCCATACTGGCGTGAGCATGCTTATAAATGTTGTTCAGTGCTTCACGGGCAATGTTAACCATATGAATGGCTTGATGGTCGGGGACACAGTCTGACGGCAAGTTAAACTCGAGGGTAATGGGTAAACTGGCTCGCTCGCTGAATTCATTTACCAAAGTCTGAAGTGCCGCTTGTAATGTTGCCTCATTTAGCTTCAGGCGGAAGGTCGTCAGTAATTCACGTAGCTGGCGGTAGGCGATGTTAAGTTCATCGCGCATTTGCTGTACTAAAAGTTTACTGGGTTCCGGCATGTCGGGCGCTTGCATCTGCAAACAACTGATTTGAATTTTGAGGCAGGAAAGCGACTGGGCGATGGAGTCATGCAGTTCCCGGGCAATGGCTGAACGCTCTTCCATCAATAATAATTGCTGCTGATGCCGGGCTTGGCTTTCCAGAGCCAATGTACTGCTCAGTTGCTCCACCAGCATATTGACCAGTTGCTGCTGATCTGAATTGAGTGATTTATCAGTGGGTAGTTTTGCCAGTAGCAACCCATATTGACCAAGCTTATCACTCAGACTCCAACTCAAAGATTCCCGCAAAACAGCACTACTCACTCCGCCAGATGAGCTGCTAATAGTGAGTTGTGCCGGGCTGTTTTGGGGCGGCAGATATTCGCCATCGGCGTTATCAGCGAGATGATCGCGATAAAGATGATTTTCATATAAACAGATCTGCACATTTTCCAATGGTGTCAGTGTTTGTAGCTGCTCGATAATTGGAACTAAGCGCTCGCTTAATGGTTGGTGGGTATGTAATTGACGGCTACTATGATATAGAAAGGCTAATACTTGATTTTTTTGTTGTAAATCAGCGGTTTTTTGAGTAACTCGTTGCTCCAAGTCACTGTATATCAAAGAAAGTTCCTGCGACATTCGATTCAATGCGGTACCCAGCATTCCCATTTCATCTCGTTGATAAGACAGCGTATAGCGTTTGCTGAAATCACCGCGACCAATCGCATTCGCCATGGAGATTAATTGCAGCCATGGACGCAGTATGCGGCGGCGCAAATAATAGATAGTGGCCAATAGTAAACTCATTGTCAGAACAATGAACACCAGTTGAATCATGGTAACCAATAACAAGCGTTGTTCAGTTTTATGGTCAATGGCTAATACCAGAGCATCTAGCTGGTGGACAAAGTCTGCCACGTTGACGGCAACGTCATCGGGATGTTTAGCTTGTAGCAACTGTGGTTTTAGCGTGGTTTGCCAGTAACGCTCTATTTGTTGATATTGGCTGGTTAACCCTTCTCGCTGTAACGCATGTTGTAAGTCGCTACTGGTTTTATCCTGCTCGAGTGCAACCAGGTAGGGCAAATCACCATTATTTAACGGTACCATTGAAAGCAGCCGGTAGCTTTGCATGCGTAGCGAGCCTGCTTTGTTGATGGCATGCGCGTTACCCTGAATACTTTGCGCCATCCATGACGAGATAGTCATACCGGCAAGGCCCAGTAAACCCAGTAGCATCATCAGTAAAGCTATCTGATTAACCAAGGGGATGAGGTAACGTTTCATAACATAATATTCCTTTGACCAATAAACGTGGCAACCTTACCGTATGTTCATCGTGTCATGTAAGCGTTAATGGGACTTCATGCCGGCCGCAGTCATCATCATACGAAACAACATAGAAACTGCGAATAAAGTCAGTACGCTACCGCACCAAATAAGTAACATCCAGCCGATCTTCTTCCACCAAGGCGATTTTAGCTGTTCAGTTGGCTGAAGGGCTGTTTGTGATTTTATCGTTTTATTTTCAGACATATAAGTCTCATGCATACAAATTCTAATATTCACTATAAGAACATATCAGGGCCAGCGAACTAGCCCATGATTGTCATTATCCACTTGGTACTTAGTGGTAACCTTGATCGTGATGGATTTTCCCTCGGAATACGTAGTAGCTCCAGAAGGTGTAAACCAAAATAATAGGAATAATAAAGAGTGCGCCGACCAGCATAAAACCCAGACTTTGCGGCGGAGCTGCCGCTTGCCACAAAGTAATGGATGGCGGAATAAGATAAGGCCAAATGCTAATACCCAAACCGCTATAGCCAAGGAACACCAGCAATAACGTCAATAGGAAGGGGGCATAATGCCCACCCCGTTTAACTGAGCGCAGTAATACCCAACTAGCCAGGACTACCAATAATGGCACCGGTAAGAACAAAAACAGATTGGGTAGCGTAAACCAGCGTGCCGCAATTTGTGGATGTGCAAGCGGTGTCCACAGGCTAATGATGGTAATAACGAGCAGCATTACACATGTCAGTGGTGTAGCTAGCTTATGCATGACCTGTTGCACATGTCCTTCGGTTTTCATAATGAGCCAGGTACAGCCGAGTAGTGCATAGGCTATAACCAGACCGAAGCCGCAAAACAGAGCAAAAGGTGTCAACCAGTCAAATGGGCCGCCACTATAACTCCGCCCCGTTACCGGGAAGCCGTGAATAAAAGCACCGACCACTATGCCCTGAGTAAAGGTGGCAATCAATGACCCACCGATAAAGGCTTTATCCCAGATATGCTGTTTTTCAGCGCTGGCTTTAAAGCGAAATTCGAAGGCTACGCCACGGAAGATCAAACCCAATAACATTAGGGTAAGAGGAATTGCCAGTGCATCCAGAATAACTGCATATGCCAACGGGAAAGCACCTAATAAGGCCGCCCCTCCAAGAACCAGCCAGGTTTCGTTACCATCCCACACGGGGGCGACGCTGTTCATCATCAAGTCCCGATCACGGCTGTGTTTTACCAGTGGAAACAGGATCCCGATACCCAAATCAAAACCATCCATCACCACATACATCATGGTACTGAAAACGATAATGACAAACCAAATCAGTGGAAGATCGATACCCATAATTAGCTCCTGCTTTGGTGGTTGTCAGAACTAAATGACTCACTTACTGCCGACAGTGGCCGTGATGGCGTATTCGGCTGACCGGGTCCGCCGGGTTGTTGCTGGGTACCTTCATGCGCTTTTGGCCCTTTACGGATAAGCCGCATCATGTAAGCGTAACCAACCCCAAATACCGAACCATAAACCACAATAAAGACCAGCAGGCTGATACTCATATGCATTTCGCCATGAGATGAAACCGCATCACTGGTGCGTTGCAAACCATAGACTATCCACGGTTGGCGGCCGACTTCGGTGGTGAACCAACCGGCCAGAATAGCAATTAAACCCGACGGTCCCATCCACAGCACAAAATAGAGGAAAGGGCGCGATTGGTATAAGCTGCCACGCCAGCGTAGCCATAAACTCCAGATACCGGCCAAGATCATCAACATGCCTAATCCGACCATAATACGGAAGGACCAGAAGACAATGGTTGAGTTCGGACGATCTTCCACTGGGAAAGATTTCAATGCTGGGATCTGTTTTTCTAAGCTGTGAGTGAGGATCAAGCTGCCTAAATAAGGAATTTCCAGCGCAAAATGGGTTTTCTCCTGCTTCATGTCTGGCCAACCAAACAGAATGAGTGGCGTGGGTTCTCCGGGCTTGTTTTCCCAGTGCCCTTCAATCGCCGCAATCTTAGCCGGTTGATATTCCAGTGTATTCAAGCCATGGGCATCGCCAATAACCGCCTGTAATGGGGCAACGATCAACGCCATCCACATTGCCATTGACAGCATTTTCCGCATCGCGGGTGTATCCCGTTTACGCAGTAAATGCCAGGCGGCAGAGGCGCCGACAAAGAATGCCGATGCAAGGAAAGCAGCCGTGGACATATGCAGTAACCGATAGGGGAAGGATGGATTGAATATCACTTTCAACCAATCGACAGGCACCACTTGCCCATTAATAACTTCAAAGCCTTGGGGGGTTTGCATCCAGCTATTGGAGGCGAGTATCCAGAAGGTAGACATCAACGTGCCTAATGCCACCATGCAGGTTGCAAAGAAATGCAAACCCGGCCCAACGCGGTTCCAACCAAAAAGCATCACCCCGAGGAAACCGGCTTCAAGGAAGAACGCAGTCAGTACTTCATATGTCAGCAACGGGCCGGTGATACTGCCGGCAAATTCTGAAAAAAAGCTCCAGTTAGTGCCGAATTGATAGGCCATGACCAAACCAGATACCACACCCATACCAAAGTTAACGGCAAATATTTTTGACCAGAAATGATAGAGGTCGCGGTAATCCTCATTTTTGGTTTTTAACCATAAACCTTCTAACACCGCAAGAAAACTGGCCAACCCAATAGTGATGGCTGGAAAGATGATATGGAATGAGATGGTAAAAGCGAATTGGATTCTGGCCAACTCTAGAGCGGTTAAGCCAAACATAGTGACCTCGCTGCAAACATGGTGCTGCCTCATTAATCTATAAAATGAATCACGCCGGTATTAGTTATCCCGATAACAGGTAGTGACAACAGGCGATTATTTGGCGGAGTAAACTTGGCAGTTAGTTAACCATAAGTTAAAGTGGCTATAATAGTGACAATTAATTCAATCTTACCTATAACAGTTGGCTTATGACTCGATATGAACAGTTAGCTCAGCAAATCCGGGCACAAATACAATCCAAGGTCTGGCAGGCGGGTGACAAGCTGCCTTCGTTGCGGGAAAGTTGTAAACAATCAGGATTAAGTCTGATGACTGTAGTGCAGTCCTATCAGCTATTAGAAAGCCAAGGTTGGATCGTGGCCCGGCCGCAGTCGGGATATTATGTTGCTTCACGGCCGACACAATTACCCCAGCCACAGCGAGGGAAAAAACTGCATCTGGATGAACAGGTAGACATTAATGCCTTTATTTTTGATGTACTACAGGCAGGGAAAGACCCAGCAATAATGCCATTTGGCTCGGCATTTCCCGATCCGAGTTTATTGTTACAACCCCGATTATCACGGGCGCTGGCCAGCGTCGCACGTAAGATATCACCACAAAGCTCTGTGACTAACTTACCACCGGGTAACGAAAGTTTGCGGCGCAATATAGCTCAGCGTTATGCCGCCAGTGGAATGAATGTTTCCCCCGAAGAAATTGTTATCACTGCGGGTGCGATGGAATCACTAAGTCTGAGCTTGCAAGCGGTTACGCAGCCCGGAGATTGGGTAGTGATTGAGTCACCCGCATTTTATGGTGCATTACAGGCGATCGAGCGTTTGCGGCTAAAAGCGATTGCCATTACAACCCACCCACAACAGGGTATGGACCTCGATGCGCTCGAACAGGTGATCAACCAATACCCGATCAAAGCTTGTTGGCTGATGACACATTTTCAAAATCCATTGGGTTGCACGATGTCCTGGCCGCAGAAAGAACGGCTCGTAGCCCTGCTACAGCAGAATAATATCTCGTTGATTGAAGATGATGTTTATGGTGAGTTGTACTTTGGTGCGGAGCGGCCGTTGCCAGCCAAAGCACTCGATCAGCATCGGCAAATTCTGCATTGCTCATCGTTTTCTAAATGCCTGGCGCCGGGATTCCGTGTCGGTTGGGTCGCAGCAGGGGAACATGCGCAGCGAATTCAGCACTTACAACTGATGAGTACGGTTTCGGCCAGTGTGCCGACTCAGTTAGCGATTGCAGATTATCTCAGTCAGGGGGGATATGACATTCATCTGCGCCGCCTGCGCCGCTTAATGGAACAGCGGCTCAATACGCTGCATCAGGCGGTTATTGAGCATTTTCCTAAAAATGTCAAAATCAGCCATCCTGCGGGGGGATATTTCCTTTGGCTGGAGTTGGAACCGCCGTTTAATGCCAGTGAGTTATATCGGCGGGCGTTGGCGCAGGGGGTTAGCATCGCGCCGGGGAGAATGTTTACCACGGGCGGTCAGTTTGATCACTGTTTTCGCCTGAATGCTTCGTTTGCCTGGTCGGAACAGAGCGAACAAGCCATCCGCATACTGGCGCAACTGATTAATCAACTCACCAGCGTCATAGATAATAGCCGCTCGCGTCGATAACCATCTAATTTCCGCTATGAGTATATTTACCTGGCTCCAGAAAATGGAGCCATAACAGCATTATCTTCTGCCGCTATTTCTGCAATATCCCTCATTCCCTTATGCATAAACGGAGTAAATCCTTTCGTATCACCGGCCTTGTTAGCAGGAGAAATGCACTTAATTGATGCATTCACTGCCCATTTATAGGGCGTTGGAAAGCTTAATTGTTATTTTTGTGTTGCTGTAATGTGATCTGACAGAGCAAAAATCAAAATTGATGTCAAATGCATATAATTTCTACTCAAACCCACGCAAATGGCTTTCCTCTTCGCTAAAGTTCAGTATGAATGCGAGTGTTTTGCATAACTATGCAATTTAAATTATTGTTTTAATAGAATTTGTACATTTTATTCACATTGTGACTGGTGTGGCATGAAAGCTGCTGTACACTTTATATCAGGTGAATATATTTCATTCTTTATTGTTAACAGAATAAGAGATTTTTGTTGGGGTATGGTGACCTCAACCGATGAGTCTCTCAACCCCATATTTACGCTGATCAAAGAGGCCACTATGGAACACCCAATCCCCGTTACCCGACAGTCTTTTGATGAATGGATCGTGCCAACCTATGCACCAGCAGATTTTATTATCGTGCGAGGGGAAGGCGCGACACTGTGGGATCAGCAGGGCAAATCTTATATCGATTTTGCTGGTGGTATTGCCGTAAATGCCTTGGGACATGGGCATCCGGCAGTAAAAGCAGCACTGATTGAGCAGGCAGAAAAAGTATGGCACTTGGGTAACGGCTATACCAATGAACCGGTACTGCGCCTGGCAAAACAATTGATTGATGCCACTTTCGCCGAGAAAGTTTTCTTTTGTAACTCTGGGGCTGAAGCCAATGAAGCGGCACTGAAACTGGCCCGTAAATATGCGTTGAATAATTTCGGTAATAAGCCAGGGCTTGCCGGCGAAAAGAACCAGATTGTGGCATTCAGGAATGCATTTCATGGCCGGACGCTGTTTACCGTTTCTGCGGGCGGGCAGCCGAAATATTCGCAAGACTTTGCTCCGCTACCGGGGGGGATCAGCCACGGTATTTTCAATGATATCGCCTCAGCGGAGGAACTGATTAATGACCGAACCTGTGCTGTCATTGTGGAACCGATTCAGGGGGAAGGTGGTGTGCTACCCGCTGATAGCGAGTTCTTACATGGCTTGCGAGCTTTGTGTGATCGTCATAACGCATTACTTATTTTTGATGAAGTACAAACCGGGGTTGGCCGTACCGGAGAACTTTATGCCTACATGCATTACGGTGTAACGCCTGATGTGCTGACCAGTGCCAAAGCACTTGGGGGCGGCTTCCCGATTGCGGCAATGTTAACGACGACCAAATATGCCAGCGCACTTAATGTCGGCAGTCATGGTACTACCTACGGCGGTAATCCACTGGCTTGTGCCGTGGCGGGTACTGTTTTGTCTCTTATCAACACACCAGAACTCCTCGCAGGCGTAAAAGAGAGGCATCAGTGGTTCTTGGCTGGATTGGCTGAAATAAACGCCCGCCACAAAGTCTTTTCTGAAATCCGTGGGCGCGGGTTGCTGATTGGCTGTGTGCTTCACAAGGATTATGACGAGAAGGCCAAAGAGATTGTTCAGGCTGCCGCACAGTACGGGCTTATTGCTTTGATTGCGGGTCCGAATGTGGTGCGTTTTGCTCCGTCCCTGATTATTTCTCAACAGGATATTAAAGAGGGCTTAGCCCGGCTTGCCATGGGTATTGAACAGGTTTGTCGACAGGTTAAGTCATAACATTGATGCAGTAAGCAAGGGACCTTGACTATGATGATAGTTCGCCCGGTAGAACGCCGTGATCTGGCCGATATCCTTGAATTGGCAGGTAAAACTGGCGTCGGCATGACTTCACTGCCACAAAATGAAGAACACCTCGCCGCTCGAATTGAGCGCGCGTTAAATACCTGGCAAGGTTCTTTGGCTGCGGGTGAACAGGGCTATCTGTTTGTTCTGGAAGACAGTGAGCGAGAAAAAGTGGTGGGCGTTAGTGCTATTGAGGTGGCTGTTGGTTTGCATGACCCTTGGTATAACTTCCGTGTCGGCACGTTGGTTCATGCATCCAAAACACTCAATGTGTACAAATCGGTACCGACCCTGTTTTTAAGCAATGATCACACTGGGTATAGCGAACTCTGTACCTTGTTTCTCGATCCTGAATACCGTAAAGATAAAAATGGCCCCTTCTTATCAAAAGTACGTTTTCTCTTCATTGCCGCATTCCGCCAGTATTTCTCCCGCAAAGTGATTGCGGAAATGCGTGGCTATACCGATGAACAGGGGCGTTCGCCATTTTGGGAAAATGTGGGGCGGCACTTCTTTGCCATTGAATTTGCTAAAGCTGATTATCTCAGTGGTACTGGGCAGAAAGCGTTTATTGCTGAATTAATGCCAAAACACCCGTTATATGTGGATTTTCTGGCAGAAGAGGCGCGGGCCGTCATTGGGCAGGTCCATCCACATACGGCTCCCGCACGTGCAGTGCTGGAAACCGAAGGCCTGCAATATCAGGGATATGTGGATATCTTTGATGGCGGTCCAACACTGGAGGCCAACACAGATGAAGTGCGGGCGGTGCGCGACAGCAGTAAGCGAATCGTGGTTATTGATGACATCGATATTGACCCGAGTGGCACTGCCTATTTAGTGGCTAATGACAGCTATCAATATTTTCGCTCAATATTGATTACTACTCATCTTTCAGACGAGCTACTGCATTTAACGACTAAAAATGCGGCAGCGCTGGGTGTCGTAGCCGGTGATACGGTTCGGATAGTCAGCCTTTTTGCCCCGGAGATTAAAAAATGACTCACCCAGCACTGTTTATTCAAGGGGAATGGCGCACCGGTAACGGCGCGCATTTCGACAAACTTGACCCCATAGATAGGCAATTATTGTGGCAGGCGCGCGCCGCAGACAGCCATGATGTCGCAATGGCTTGTCGTGCGGCACGGCAGGCTTTCCCTGCTTGGGCGCGTACATCGCTGGAACAGCGGGTCGTGGTGATACAGCGTTTTGCTGCATTACTTGAGCAGTATAAACAGCAACTGGCCTGCACTATCAGTTTGGAAACCAGTAAGCCACTCTGGGAAACACTGACAGAGGTGCAAGCAATGATTGGCAAAGTGGCTATCTCGTTGCAAGCCTATCAAAGCCGAACCGGGAGTAGCCAAACACCGATGGCTGATGGTATGTCCGTGTTACGACACCGTCCCCATGGTGTATTAGCAGTATTTGGCCCTTACAACTTCCCAGGGCATCTCCCTAATGGGCATATCGTTCCTGCATTGCTGGCCGGTAACACGGTGGTATTTAAACCCAGTGAGCTAACACCAAAGACGGCAGAAGAAACCGTCAAATTGTGGCAGCAGGCAGGTATGCCTGACGGGGTATTAAACTTAGTACAAGGTGGGCGTGAAACAGGCGAAGCCCTTGCTGCGCAACATGATATTGATGGTTTGTTGTTTACCGGCAGCGCCCATACCGGTTATCACTTGCATCGCCAACTGGCCGGCCAACCGGAAAAAATCCTGGCACTGGAAATGGGTGGCAATAATGCATTGATTGTTGAGCAGATAGCAGACTGTGATGCGGCAGTAAATCTTGCTATTCAGTCGGCTTTTATCTCAGCCGGTCAACGCTGCACTTGTTCGCGCCGTCTACTGGTTAAATCTGGCGCTGAAGGCGATGCATTTTTACAGCGTTTTGTCGCTATTGCCAAAGCCCTGCGTATCGGGCGCTGGGATATGCAGCCAGCACCCTTTATGGGAGCGGTGATTTCATCACAAGCAGCAGAAAAAATGCTGGCAGCGCAACAACATTTGCTGGATTTAGGTGGCAAGCCATTATTAGCCATGACCCGCCCAGATAGCCAAAGTGCAGTGCTGACGCCGGGGATCATTGATATTACTGGTATCAATGTCCCTGACGAAGAGTATTTCGGCCCACTGGTCAGCGTTATTCGCTATGGCGATTTTACGCAAGCATTACACATTGCTAATCAAACCAGGTTCGGTTTGGCGATAGGTCTGGTTTCTGAGGACCGGCAACAATTTGAACAACTGTTATTGGAAGCCCGAGCCGGTATTGTTAACTGGAACAAACCGTTGACCGGCGCATCAAGTGCTGCACCCTTTGGCGGGGTTGGGGCATCAGGTAATCATCGACCAAGTGCCTTCTATGCTGCCGACTATTGTGCCTGGCCAATGGCATCACTCGAAAGCGAAAGTTTGACGCTACCAGCAACATTGTCACCGGGTATCTCTTTCGATTTGCCCGATAGCCATTGAGCCATGAATGGAGAATACGATGGCAGGATATGAGGTTAATTTTGATGGATTGGTTGGGCTGACACATCACTATGCTGGATTGTCATTTGGTAATGAAGCCTCTACTGCGCATCAAAACAGTATTTCCAACCCTCGCCTGGCTGCGCGGCAGGGGTTGCTGAAAATGAAAGCATTAGCCGATTTAGGTTATAAACAAGGTATTTTGCCACCACAGGAGCGACCAGCCATAGGCGTTTTGCGTCAGTTGGGCTTTAGTGGTTCAGATGAACAAGTATTGAGTGAAGTGGCACGTAAATCTCCACGTCTATTATCTGCGGTAAGTTCCGCATCATCAATGTGGACGGCGAATTCGGCGACGGTCTCACCTTCTGCGGATAGCGCGGATGGGCGAGTGCATTTTACTGTGGCCAATTTAAATAACAAATTTCACCGTGCAATTGAGGCCGAAACCACGTCGGCTTTACTCAAAGGCGTTTTTAATAACCATCGTCACTTTGTTCATCACGATGCACTACCTGCTGTGGAATTGTTTGGTGATGAAGGTGCGGCTAATCATAATCGTCTGGGGGGAGAATATGGCTTGCCAGCGGTTCAGGTCTTTGTTTATGGCCGCAACGCACTGGAAAACGGAGTAAATCCTAGCCGATACCCTGCTCGCCAAACGCGAGAGGCCAGCGAAGCAGTGGCTCGACTGCATCAACTGGCACCAGACCGAACTGTTTTTGTGCAACAGAACCCCGCAGTGATCGACCAAGGGGTTTTTCACAATGATGTCATCGCTGTCAGCAATCAGAATGTGTTATTCCATCATCAGCATGCATTCATTCCTGGCATTCAAGCTATGGATGAGATTCGCCGTAAAATGGGTAGCATTGAACAACAGTTGATCAGTATAGAGGTCCCTGACGCGCAGGTGTCGGTTGCTGATGCAGTATCAAGCTATCTGTTTAACAGCCAGTTATTGAGTAAACCGGATGGTAAAATGTTGTTGGTTATTCCGCAGGAGGCACAAGAAAACCCGTTCGTGTGGCGATATCTGTCGGAATTAATCAATAGCGGTGGTCCGATTGACAGTGTCAAAGTATTCGATTTACGCGAGAGCATGCGTAATGGGGGGGGGCCTGCTTGCTTACGCTTGCGTGTTGCCTTGACCGATACAGAGTTACAAGCTGTTAATAGTCGAGTAATGATGACACCGGCGCTGTTTGTGACGCTGAATAATTGGGTCGACCAACATTATCGTGATCATTTGCAATTTAAAGACTTGGCTGATCCGCAGTTATTACAAGAAGGGCGGCAGGCATTGGATGAATTGACACGGATACTTAATATTGGCTCGGTATATCCGTTCCAGCAGAATTAGAAGGAACGATGATGCTAGATTTCCTGGCGATAACACTCTCGGGCCATCCGCCAGAACAGACCCGTGGCGCGACGCTGAGTATCGAGTGGCAATGGCTCGATGACGGGATACTGATGTTGACACCTTCTGGCAATTACACCCAGTCAGTGGTGTTATCTGCCGGTATCCACGGAAATGAAACGGCCCCGATTGAGATTTTGAATCAATTGGTGTCAGATTTGTTAGCAGGTGAATTAACGCTGGCCGTCCGTTTGTTAGTCATATTTGGCAATCCAGCGGCGATAAGCGCCGGCAAACGTTTCCTCTCAGCAGATATCAACCGTATGTTTGGCGGGCGGCACCGGCGTTATCCTCCCAGTAATGAAACCCGACGGGTTGAAATTATTGAGCAAGCTGTGTCGGCGTTTTTCCGAGCAGAGAGTCAACTGACGCGCCAGCATTACGATTTACACACGGCAATTCGTGAATCTCATCATACTCGATTTGGATTGTTGCCTTATCAAACAACACCCTATAGCGCAGTAATGCTACGGTGGTTACAAGATATTCAACTGGATGCATTAGTGATGCATACCTCGGCAGGGGGGACCTTTGCTCATTTTAGTAGTGAGCACTGCCAGGCCGCAAGTTGTACGCTTGAGTTGGGAAAAGCGCTACCATTTGGCGAAAATCAGTTGGCTGAATTTACGCATATAGTCGGGGGATTACGTTCATTAGTTAGTGGGGAACCATTGCCTGTACAACCCTCAGGAGGAATGGTGTTTTATCGCGTGGTGAAATCACTGCTAAAACAACATCCTGATTTTAAACTGTGGGTTGACAATGATACGGTTAATTTTACTCGTTTTAAGCAAGGTACACTGCTGGCGGAGCAATCCGGTGAGTATTACCGTGTTAAACATGAAGATGAGTGGATCTTGTTTCCAAACCCTCAGGTAGCCCTTGGATTACGTGCAGGGATTATGTTGGTACGAATGGATAAGAGTGAGATACCAACGGTATAAATAAGGCCGTGTTACCAATACCGCCATAGATAGTTACTTGAGGTAATATCACCACCAGAACTACAACTTAAGCCAAATTTTAAGTGGTATATTGTTTCTAACCTATAGGAAATGAGCTTTTAGCTATGGAAGTTCATTTTTTATGCATTAAATTAAAGTTTTTCTTATTGCGATTTTTATAAAAAATACACTTCCAATGAAAATACCGATAATTAATAACCAAACAAAGTCATACTTTCTATAACCCTATTAACGTCCCTAATGTTTAATTTTTATGTTATTGCACCAAAGGTGACATGACATTACTCTCTATTTGTACTTTAAATAGTCATCTAATTACTTTAGATATATAAAAAATCGCATTGGAACTGTGATATTCGATCCATTTCACAAATATGATATCCGAATAGAACAAAAAAGAAACAAACTGAAATGTTTTCGCACCATTTTGGTGCTTATGCACTATTTTGGTTATATCTAATTACCTAAAAATAAATATAATCAATCAGTTACGGAAGGTTCCATTAAACACATTTTGTTACAATTGATTACCTGTTTATACCTATGTTTCTACAAGTTTACCGTTTTAACTTTTTGTGCTTAATGCTAATGTCTCTTCGCTTTACAAGACAGGTAACTATAAAAAATTAAAAACTAACTTTTATGAGGCTGAAAATTTAATTCAGCCCGATGGGTTTGTTTTATTAAAATTTAAAGGAAAATTAATGATGAAGCGCAGTTTACTGGCCTTGGCGGTCACCTTGAGTATCGTTCCTACTCTTTCAAATGCAGCAGAGATTTATAATAAAGACGGCAATAAGCTGGATCTTTATGGCCGCGTAGCCGCTAAATATCTTTTCTCAAACCATAATAATGCTGACGATACCTATGTGCGTTTCGGTTTTAAGGGTGAGACACAGATTAATAGCCAATTGACCGGTTTCGGCCAGTGGGAATATAACGTAGCCGCTAAAAATGCAGAATCACAGGGCGACAAAGGCAATAAAACCCGCTTGGGTTTTGCTGGTCTAAAATTTGCTGAGTTTGGCTCTTTCGATTACGGCCGTAACTATGGTGTAGTTTATGATGCGCTGGCCTATACCGATATGCTGCCAGAGTTCGGTGGCGACTCAATCGCTTATACCGACAACTACATGACAGGTCGTTCTACTGGTTTGGCAACTTACCGTAACTCTGACTTCTTCGGCCTGGTTAAAGGTTTGAATGTTGCAGCTCAGTATCAAGGTCGTAATGACGATGGAGATACCACTAAGAATGAGCGCGCAATCCAGAAGGCTAATGGCGACGGTTTTGGTTTGTCTGTTGATTACCAAGACATCGAAGGCAGCGGTATCGGCTTTGCGGGTGCATACTCTTCTTCCAATCGGACCTTAGGCCAAAAAACATTGGCTGACAGTGCGACAGGGGATAAAGCTCAGGCTTGGGCTACTGCACTGAAATATGATGCAAACCAAGTTTACATCGCAGCAATGTACGGCGAAACGCTGAACATGACGCCATATAAAGCACTGATTGCGAATAAAACCCAGAACGTTGAATTGGTCGCTCAATACCAGTTCGAAAATGGCATTCGCCCGTCCATCGCTTATGTCCAGTCTAAAGGTAAAGAACTGGCAGTTGTTGGCGATGCAGATTTGCTGAAATATGCTGAAATCGGTGTGACTTACTATATTAACAAAAACATGTTTGCCTATGTTGACTACCAGATTAACTTACTGGATGAAGACAACAATCCACTGGGCCTGGGCACTGATGATACTGTTGCAGTTAACTTGACTTACCGTTTCTAAGTTAACTTAGCAGTAATTATTACCCTTTTCTGTGTCGGAAATAGGTGAATTAAAAAGGCGGGATTAACCCCGCCTTTTTTGCATTTATTACCGACTGAAAACTCAGTGAGTGGAATGTTACGTTTCAGCGTTGATAGTGCTGTTCACCCCATGACAACATGATATGAATTAACTGTTCGAGTAACTGCTGCAAATGCGTGGCTCGCTCAGGTCGGTAGTGATAAGGCTCAGTTTCAGACATATAGTTTAACTGGGATAATTCCAGTTGCACGGCGTGTTGCTGATTCTGGGGCAGACCATATGCCCGAGTTATATGACCACCTTTAAAGCGCCCATTCAATATATGGCTGAAGGTGGATTGATGTTGACAACATTCAATTAATTGCTTGCTTAATGATGGGTCACAACTGACACCACTATTGGTACCAAAATTCAAATCGGGTAATTGTCCTTCAAATAATCTCGGAATAACTGATGCAATTGAATGTGCATCTAACAGCAATGCATAGCCAAACTGTGCTTTAAGCCGGTCCAATTCGGATTGAAGTTGCTGATGATAAGGACGCCAGATATGTAACAGGTAAGATTGACGCTCCTGCGGCGACGGTGTTTTGCCTGAGATAAAACAAGGTCGCCCATCGAACAACGTTTCGGGGAATAAGCCAGTTGTTGCTGTGGTATACAGTGGTTGATCGCCCTCTGGGCGATTAAGGTCAACGACTAAGCGAGAGTAATTACCTATTAGTAAGCTGGCCCCCATATTTCGGGCAAAATCATAGAGACGAGGAATATGCCAATCAGTATCTGATAAAGGGCGTGCGGCAGCTGTTAGGCCAGCCTCCACCACGGGGGTTAGTCGGGTGCCGGCATGAGGAATGCTGATTAATAAAGGCAGTTTACCGGAGTGAAAACTTAACGGGTCAGTTAGATTCATGGGCGAACCTCTCCTTGGAAAACGACAGTCGCAGATAATTGGCCACCTAGCCAGTAAGCTAATTCGGCCGGGCGGGATAGTGGCCAATGGACCCAATTTGCCAGTTTGCCAATTTCCAATGTGCCTTGAGTCTCTTGCAGACCAAGTGCCTGAGCGGCATAGCATGTGACACCCGCCAACGCTTCTTCCGGTGTCATACGGAATAAGGTGCAAGCCATATTGAGCATCAAACGCAAAGAGAGTGCAGGGGAGGTTCCTGGGTTGGCATCGCTGGCCAAGGCCATTGGCACACCATACTGGCGAAACAGTTCAATGGGGGGGCATTGTGTTTCACGTAGCAAGTAATAAGCACCTGGTAGCAATACCGCCACAGTACCCGCATGGCACATGGCTTGAACATCTGACTTCGTGGCATATTCAAGATGATCGGCCGACAATGCATTAAATTTTGCTGCAAGAGTACTGCCACCAAGTGCCGACAGTTGCTCGGCATGCAGTTTGACCGGCAAACCGACTTTCTGGGCGGCCAAGAATATGCGCTCGACCTGTGCCGGTGAAAATGCCAGGTGTTCACAAAATGCGTCAACGGCATCGGCCAACCCCTCTTCAGCTACCCGAGGAATGACGGTATTACAAACGAAATCAATGTAGTCGTCTGCTCTGCCGGCAAACTCAGGTGGTAAAGCATGTGCTGCCAAACAGGTTGTTTTAACTGTAATGGGGAGTAATTCACCCAAACGGCGGGCAACCCGCAGCATTTTTATTTCACTTTCAAGACTAAGGCCATAACCGGATTTTATCTCTATGCAAGTCACGCCCTCGGCAAGAAGAGGTTTCAGCCGAAATAAAGCTTGTTCGAGCAATTGTTCTTCACTGGTATTCCGTGTTGCCCTAACCGTCGAGATAATCCCACCACCATTAGCGGCAATCTCTGCATAGCTGACCCCATTAAGGCGTTGCTCAAATTCAGCACTGCGATCACCGCCAAAGACGAGATGTGTATGGCAATCAATTAAACCAGGGGTAATCAGGCCACCTTGAAAGACGATCTCACGTGAGGCATGGAGTGCTGGTAACTCTTTATGTGGCCCAATCCAGACTATTTTACCGCCTGTGACCGCTATTGCTCCTTGCGGTATCAGATGATATTCCCCTCCACACATGGTCACGATATCGGCACCGTACCACAAACTGTCACAGTGAATTACTGACACCATCTCACTCCTTCAAGCTATACCCTTTATACCCGACGCCACAGCGCTATTCACTGATTGAATCACTGGCGTAAGTCAGTGCTCCGAAATTGATTTGTTGCTATAGCGTTAATGATGGCGAGTACACAGCGAAATTAAGTTGTATATACAATCATGGACAACCTAGCGCATAAAGTCACTATCAGCAAGATAGAGATTTAAACAATTGCGTAACACTTCGCAGTTCTCACAGAGAAATAAAATTGATCAGGACGTCACGGTGCCTTGTGGGGTAAAACGACCATAGAGTTGATAGCGTGAGCCTGGATACAGTAATTGCGCCGCAGTGACGACGACTTTTCCATACCAGGTTCTTCGGCGAATCAACAGACAAGGCTCATGCTCATCCAATTGCAGCAGTTGTCGCTCAGTCTGGCTCGGGATCACGGCTTCAACAATATGTTCACCTTCAGTCAGAGGCGCGGCTTGTGTGAGATAGCTGTAAGGAGTTATGTGATTGAAATCCTGCTTCATATAGTCGGGGGCCGTGCTTGGGTTAACACAGCGATTTTCGACTTGAACAGGGAAGTCATTCTCATAATGCACAATTTGCGAGTAGAACAACTGTTGACCGGGCAGGATCCCCAACGCTACCGCTTCTTCAGGGGTTGCCGGGCGAGCTTCTAGTTGCAGAATTTTACTGCTGTGGCGATGACCTCGAGCGGTTATCTCGTCAGCAATGTTATGAACTTCAAGTAAGGCACTGTGCGCTTTTGCTTCAGCAACAAAAGTTCCCACGCCTTGCATACGAATAAGGAAACCTTCATTGGTTAATTCACGTAACGCACGATTGATGGTCATACGGCTGACCCCCAGCTCAGCAACGAGCTCGCTTTCTGAGGGAACGCGTTGATGGGGCTGCCAGACCTCGCTTCTGATCTGGTGGATAATGGCCAACTTAACCCGTTGATAAATTGGCGCAGGAGTATCGTCCATTGCGGCACTTAATTGTAAGACTTTTTGTTGTTCCGCCACGGCGTTAACCTCGTCAAATAAAAAGTTTATATGCTAAGTCTACGGTTGAATTTAGCGTATGTATATGTATATACAAGTGAGTGGTTTAATTAATTGACGCCGCTGCTGCTTAGCGCGTTTGACTCTGAACAAAATATTGGGATATCGCTATGCCAGTTTATTTTACCGAGCGTGCTTTCTTACCGAGTGGATGGGCAGATAACGTACAAATTACTGTTGACGAACAGGGGTATATTCAGCGCATTGTGACCGGCAGCAGTGGTACTGGTTGTCAGGTTTTATCCGGCCCAATAGTACCAGGCATGCCGAATCTTCACTCCCATGCCTTTCAGCGCATGATGTCTGGATTAGCCGAAATCGCCGGTAACCCACAGGATAGCTTCTGGACTTGGCGAGATCTGATGTATCGACTGGTACAGCAATTAACACCGGAAGATGTTGGTGTGATTGCCCGTCAACTGTATATCGAGATGCTGAAAGGTGGCTATACGCAAGTCGCAGAGTTTCATTATTTACACCACGATCCCGACGGTAATCCATACAATTGCCCAGGTGAAATGACCGCTCAACTGAGTCAGGCCGCGCAAGAGGCGGGTATCGGGATGACATTGTTACCCGTATTGTACAGCTACGCGGGGTTTGGTGCTCAGCCTGCTCAGCAGGGGCAGCGCCGTTTTATTCAGAGCACCGATAGCTATCTCAAACAGCAGCAGGTTATTAGTAAACAATTGGTTAATCAGCCATTACAAAACCAAGGTTTATGTTTTCATTCTTTGCGCGCCGTAGAACTCAGCCAAATGCAGGAGATCCTACAAGCTTCGGATAATCAATTACCGGTACATATTCATATTGCTGAGCAGCAAAAGGAGGTCAACGACTGTCTGGATTGGAGTGGGCAGCGCCCCGTTGCATGGTTGTATAACCATTTGTCAGTCGACAGCCGCTGGTGTCTGATTCATGCGACACATCTGGATAAATCCGAGCTTGTTCGTTTGGCAGAAAGTCAGGCTGTGGCAGGATTATGCCCGACTACCGAGGCTAACCTTGGTGATGGTATTTTCCCTGGGGTCGATTATCTGCATTATCAGGGGCGCTGGGGTATCGGCTCAGATAGCCATGTTTCATTGGATGTGGTGGAAGAATTACGTTGGTTAGAATATGGTCAGCGCCTGCGTGATCAACGCCGCAATCGTCTGACGAGTGAGCAATATCCTGCCGTGGCTGATTTGCTTTATAGCCAAGCTTTAGCGGGAGGACGACAGGCTTGTGCCAGCAAAATTAGTCAGTTAACCGAAGGCTACCGCGCTGACTGGTTAGTATTGGATGGCGATGATCCTTATATTGCTGGTACAAAATCGGCATCTTTGTTGAATCGGTGGTTATTTGCGGGGGGCAAATCGCAAATTCGCGATGTTTATGTGGCAGGCAAAGCGGTAATAGTGGATAGATATCATCCAATGCAACAGCAATCTGCACAGGATTTTCTGACGGTATTGAAAGCCTGTCAACAGGAGGTCTGATGAGCTTTACCCTTTTTGATTTTGCCAGCTTACCCGTTAGCCGTTGGCGAAATGGCGGCGGCGAAACCCGTGAAATAGCATGTTGGCCCGTTGGTGGAGATGATTTTGCCTGGCGTGCCAGCATTGCTACAATCGAACAGGATGGCCCGTTTTCAATGTTTTCGGATATCGATCGGTCAATTACGCTGCTATCAGGTGAAGGGGTTGAACTATCCAGCCCAGGCTGGGAGGCACATACTCTTTCCAAGCCGTTGCAGCCGTTTGCTTTCCCCGGTGATATCCCTATTCATGCGCGTTTATTAGGGGGGGGTAGTCAAGACTTTAATATTATGACGCGGCGCGGTTGCTGGCAGGCATCGGTATCGTCGGTGAGTTCGGCACAAAAACTCCCTGTTTCCCATAGTGGATTGATCTACGTTGTGAAGGGAAACTGGCTTGTTTGCCATACCGAAACACACCAACTTACTGCTTCGCAAGGCTGTTGGTGGTTGCCTGCAATTAAGGGAGGGCAATTACAGCCTCTTACTGCGGATAGCCATTTGCTATGGGTTGATTTATTTCCTTGGCGGTAAAAGGGAATGTTTTTTGTAATTTTCATTACAAACCAAAGTGATGCAATTCTTTGGGGTTACTTTTTCACATGCAAGACTGCTATAACTGATGCTCACATAGATACTGTGGGCATCACCGCTATACCTGTTACAATTTCCCTCTGCCACACAAACTGCAACTAAGAAGATTTCCTCATTGCCAAGGCATGCGCTTGGTTACTCGATAGTGTTCAAATTACCAGCATTTGTTAGATCCATGTCATAGTTTTGTTATTTGCTCTGCGCAAAACACACATTTCGGTTGTTTGGTGTTAAAAATTTCAATAATCTTAATTATGAAATAAATATTTAAAAAAAGAGGTGATAGATGGAAGAATAGATAATAAGAAATTAACTAATTGTTTTGTATTGATTATTTGTGAATCTCAAGCCGGGAATGGGGCGGTTGCATTCACGGAAGTGCATTGAAGTGCCTAAAATAACTATTTTTATCTTCTGCCGAGTCATGCAGTTGTAAAAAAATATTTTCAATAAGCAGGCGCTGAGATGTTAATGCATTCCACTTTTGAAGGGTATAGTTCATGAAGCTGAAAAAAATCATTATCGCCTCACTCGCTATTTGTCTGTTGCCATTGGGTGCTTATGCTAAAGATCTTAAAATTGGCGTTTCCATGGCTTACTTCGATGATAACTTCCTGACAATATTACGTCAGGCTATGCAAAACAAAATGAAAGAAGAAGGGAATGTCACTGGGCAATTCGAGGATGCAAAAGGGGATATTGCCCAACAAATTCAGCAGGTAGAGAATTTTGTCAGTCAAGGGGTCGATGCCATTATTCTGAATCCGGTAGATACTCAAGGTGTAAAGCCAATGATCAAATTAGCTGAACAGGCGAAGATACCATTGGTTTTTGTGAATCGCCGTCCTGAAATAACGTTACCAGCTGGTATGGCCTATGTGGGATCAGATTCTGAGCTTGCAGGTCGTCTACAGATGGAGGAATTAGCGAAACTGATGGGGGGGAAAGGTAACGTAATGATCCTGATGGGGGAACTCTCGAGTGAGGCTACTCGTGATAGAACTCGGGGAGTAGAGAAAGTTGCAGCTCAGTATCCAGATATTCATATCATTGATAAGCAAACTGCAAAATTTTTCCGCAAAGAAGCGGTAGACGTTACCACTGATTGGGTTTTGTCTGGGCAACAAATAGATGCCATTGCATCAAATAATGATGAAATGGCCATTGGGGCTATTTTAGCCTTAAAACAAGCGAAGAAAAATGGCGTAGTAATTGGTGGCATTGATGGCACACCCGATGCGCTTGAGTTTATTAAGAAAGGCGATTTGAATGTCAGTATTTTCCAAGATGCTAAAGGTCAAGGAGAAGGCGCTGTAGAAACTGCGATTAAATTAGCCTCCGGCCAGAAAGTTGAAAGCAGTGTTATGATTCCTTATCAACTCATCACTAAAGATAATTACCAAGACTTTGCTAATAAAAATAAAAAGTGAAAACAACCTTTTCCCCTGGCTAATAGTTAATTATAAAAACACAGAAATAAGTTAACTTTTCAAGTCAAATTTTCATACATGAAAAATCAAATATTCATTAAATATATTTTAATGGATAGGTGGTGCCGTATTTATTGTTATCACTTTTTTGATAAGTACGGCGCTTACCCACTGAGCGTATTATGATGACCAAGGAGATGATGATATGTATCCTTACATTCTCGAGGCTGAAGGCATCAGTAAGCAATTCCCTGGTGTCAAGGCATTGAATAAAGTGGGCATTAAAATAAAAGCAGGAAGTGTCCATGCATTAATGGGAGAGAATGGCGCAGGAAAATCGACCCTGATGAAATGTTTGATAGGAATATATCATCCTGATGAAGGCTCAATAAAAGTAAAGGGCGAAACGGTTAGCTTCAGTGATACATTAGATGCACTCCATGCTGGTATTGCAATGATTCATCAAGAGCTAAATTTAGTCCCGCATATGACGGTGGCAGAAAATATTTGGTTGGGGCGAGAGCCAGTTCATTATGGTTTTGTTAACCACGATTTGCTCAACAGCAAAACCAAGGATTTATTAAAGCATTTAAATATAAAATTGAAACCAGATATGCTGGTTGGTGAATTGAATATTGCTAGCCAACAAATGGTAGAGATTGCTAAGGCTGTTTCTTATGATGCAGATGTTTTAATAATGGATGAACCGACATCAGCGCTGACCGAAGGTGAGGTTTTTCATCTGTTTGCGATTATTACTGAGTTAAAAGAGCAAGGGAAAGGCATTATCTATATCAGCCATAAAATGGATGAAATATTCGAAATTACTGATGAGGTAAGTGTTTTCCGCGATGGCATGTTTGTTGCCACAGATAAAACGGAAAACCTGACAAAACAATCATTAATCACCATGATGGTCGGTCGTGAACTTACTCATATGTTCCCAAAATTTAATAATAATATTGGTGAAGAAGTTTTGCGAGTTAATGAGTTACGGCGAGATGGGTTATTTCGCAATATCTCATTTTCCGTAAAACGAGGCGAGATATTGGGTGTTGCTGGTTTGGTTGGCGCAGGTCGTAGTGAGGTTATGGAAAGCTTATTTGGTATGCATCCTGCGGACAGTGGTGAAATTTTTATCGATGGTCTGCCAGTCAATATCGACTCCCCATCAAAGGCTATTGAACAAGGATTGGCTTTTCTTACCGAAGACCGAAAGAAGTCAGGGTTATTCTTAGTCTTGTCTGTGGTTGAGAATATGAGCATCGTAAATCTTTCTGAGTACATTAATACAAAAGGTTTTGTCAGTCATGGACAAATGGCTCAAGACTGCATGGAGCAGATTAAAAAATTAAACATCAAAACACCTACGATGGATCAAATAATTAATAATTTAAGTGGCGGTAATCAACAAAAGGTGCTCATAGCACGCTGGTTATTAGCTCAACCCAAAATACTTATTCTGGATGAACCCACTCGAGGTATTGATGTTGGGGCAAAATCAGAAATTTATCGTTTAATTAGTGAACTGGCGAACCGTGGTGTAGCCATTATTTTGGTTTCCTCTGAGCTACCTGAAATTCTTGGTATGAGTGATAGAGTTATGGTCATGCACAGCGGACACATCACTGGAATATTAGACAAACAAGATGCTAGTCAAGAAAAGATAATGGCACTGGCCTCAGAATAATTACTGGAAGGTAACGATAATGAGTAATGTTAAATTTGCTAAATCATTAACGGTTGAGTCAACAAAAACACATTCATTCATGTCTGGATTTAAAGGGAAATTACCTAAAGATACCGGTATTTTTATTGTCATGATCGGTATTGCATTGATTTTTGAGTTCCTTGGCTGGTTTATTCGCGATCAATCATTTTTATTGAATCCTAATCGGCTATTATTGATCGTTCTGCAAGTGGCTATTATAGGTATCATTGCCGTCGGAGTGACACAAGTTATTATCACTACCGGCATTGATCTCTCATCCGGCTCTTTAATTGCATTAACGGCTGTTGTCGCGGCGAGTCTGGCACAGACATCAGAAAGTATTTCACCTATGTATCCGCACTTATTGGATTTACCCGCGGCTATCCCTATTATTGCAGGCATAGGGGTCGGGATACTGTGTGGATTTATTAATGGTTTCTTGATAACCCGTACAGGTATTCCTCCCTTTATCGCTACATTAGGAATGATGGTTTCTGCCAGAGGACTTGCCCAATATTACACTAAAGGCAATCCGGTAAGTTTTCTCTCCGATGATTTTACCGCGGTTGGGCAAGGTGCTATGCCCGTTATCATTTTTTTGGTTATTGCGGTGATATTCCATATTGCACTGAAACACACCCGTTATGGTAAATACGTCTATGCCATCGGCGGGAATATGATTTCAGCAAAAGTATCAGGCATTAACGTTAATAAATATCTGGTAACGGTTTATACCATTGCCGGGGGATTAGCTGGCTTGGCGGGCGTGGTTTTGGCCGCCCGGGTGAGTAGCGGGCAATCAAGCATGGGCCAATCTTATGAATTGGATGCGATTGCGGCTGCCGTTATTGGTGGTAGCAGCTTGATGGGTGGGGTCGGTCGTATCACCGGTACAGTAATTGGCGCCGTAATCTTAGGACTGATTAAGAGTGGTTTTACTTTTATTGGTGTGGACTCCTACATTCAGGACATTATCAAAGGCATCATTATTGTCAGTGCCGTCGCCATAGATATGCATCGTAACCGCAAGAAGCGCTAACCGCAGTCGGCGCGATTAAACCAGTAGCACTAACAGCCTATCATTCTGCTGTTGAGTGCTACTGGGGTTTGGGGCCAAATCACGCAGAAAACACACTAACATCGGAGCTAGTTTTTATTTCAGATAATTTTTTATAGGATGATGTATCAGTTTTTACTAATGCATTGGCTTACAGATAGTCACCGTTTAGCGAAAATAATCCAATAAATCAATTAACTCTGTTCTAGAGTATTACAATTCCATTTGTCACTCACGGTGTTGCTTTACTGTCATAAATACGCCTCCACACCCAGCTTAGCATCTTGGCGGTATCACCCGACTCAGGCAATTGGGTAATTTCTGGTGCTGCTGCCCAGTGGCCACTTTCATCTATGCCAGCAATGTCATAGCGGAAAAAATAATCGGGCTCTAACCCCATTCGCAGATCTGCAAGGGTCAGCCGAAGCTCGCCATCCTCACGTCGCTGAGCGTGAGCGGCGATAAACCCATGAGTGAACCACAATAGACGTTTCAACTGCGGTACGGATGTGAACTGCGCCAACGCCTGGTTGTCGCTTTCGTGAAAAGTAAATTGCATCGCTCCCCGATCCGCGACAAGGGATCGGTCACCGAGCCAGTAGCCATCCGGTACCATCACAATCACCCGCCAAGCCAGCGTGTTGAACGGAAGCGGTGTAGAAAAACGCGGGGCATTCTGCAAGTTCAGAACAGCCAGGCTTTGCGAGGCTACCCGGTCAACCAGAGATTTGGCGGCAACACTCCAAGCCAGGTAGGCCGAGCTGACGAGCAAGCCTGCTACCAACCAATTGCGTGCCGCCCTGTCTCGGCCTGAGCCACTCGTTTGCTGCGCAGTTTTATATGGTGAAAGCTGCCAGGCAGCCATAACCCCTATCAACAACGGCACTGTATACAACGGATCAATGACGAAGATTGTCGCCCACATGACGGGTGGGGTCTTCATGGGCCATAGCACCTGCGTACCGTAGACGGTAAAGGCATCCAGCAACGGATGTGTTATCAGGGCCAGCCAGATCGCCAACAGCCACCGCAATGGGGCACCTCGAACCAGCGAACTGCGAGACTTGAGCAAGAACCAAAGCAGCAATCCCAACAACGTTAGCATCAAGAGTGAATGCGATGGACCACGGTGCCAGGTCACTTCTGTAACCACATCACTGCTGAATACTTTGAACCAGAGCACGTCCAGATCGGGCAAAGTACCGAGTACTCCACCCGCCAGTATTGCCTGGCGTCGATGATGTTGGGGGACAACAAGTGCGGCGACACTGCTGCCAAGAACAATCTGAGTTAATGAGTCCATGGCAGATTCCAACGGCTTGGTTTACTGATCTGTTGGGCATCTTGTGCTTTTATCCATCGGTCATGCAGCCATTGTTCCGTTTTGCGGCGAGCGAGCAGGGTTGCCCATTCCAGATCGCGCTCGAACAGCATCGGTTTCTCATCGCTACCGATGATGACCCAGAACCAACGCCCATCAGCCAGATTGCGTGCCTTGAATTTTAAACCGGTGAGTTGGACAGTCTCGTTACGGCCTGGGTGTGATAAGCGAATAGGTTCATCATGGAGAGTAACAGACGCTCTCCCTAGGCTGGTCAGCAAGTCGGGCGCAGCCTTACGCAAGAACTCTGCCGCAATCTGCTCAGCGCGCTCACGAGACGGTAACGGTTTCCCCACTAGGTCGAGCGAGATGTTGGCAAAACCCTTGAGTGTGCCATCGGCGGCGATCACCGTACTAAAGTGTTCTCCCTCCAGGAAGGCATTGCGCTCATCGCGCCTCTCGTAACGGCTGAGTGTGGCGGGTTGACCATCCAGAGTGACCGAACGCTGACTGGTTTGATGATGAGTATCTGGGATGCTGATCGGGTTATCTCCAACCGCACCGGAGGCTGTTTGCAACGCGAAAGCAGACAGAGCAGCGGTAAGCCCTAGACTGATGCGGAACACCAGGATCCAACGGCAGGAAGTCAGAATTGAAGAGAGCGAAGAACGGATAGAATTCATGATTTCCTCGTGGATGAAGCAAGCGATGCACTGCCCGCAACGCAGACAGTGGCCAGTAAAAGTGCCACCGCAAGCCCCACCAATAGCGGGACGAAACCGGGCACCCAGGACACGATAAATGGACCGATGCTGGCACCGATAAACAGGACAAAACCATTGAGGGCCATGCCCGCTGCGCGGTTAGGTACCGCCAGATCACCAAACTGGGTGATCATTGCCGGAATAGCGAGAGCGACGCCGACCACGAAGACCAGACTCCCAATGGCAATACCGGTCAGCGATTGCGCTAACACAGCCTCTAGGGCCAAGCCCACGGCCGCAACCAGATAACCTGCACCCGCAACGCCCGGCATCCCGATCCGAGCAGCAAGCGGCCCGACCAGCAAGGCGATGAACATCCCTGGCAATCCAACCAAGCGCAGTGCAATGACTGTGGCAGGAGAAAGGTTCAAGCCCGCCAGATGCGGCCCCAACGCCGTATACATCGCAACGAAAGACAGGAGAAGTGTGATGTGTGCAAATGACAGCAGCAGAATGGCAGGCCGCACGGCAATTTTGCCCAATGCTACGAAACGATGGCCCAGATGACCCTCAACGATAGTGCGTGCCGGTTCCTTTATCATCAACGCAATTAATGGAAGCATGACCACAAGACCGCCTCCCGTGGTCAGAAATACCCAGAACCAATCCCATCGTAACGCCACCCAGGCCGCGAATACTTGCCCAAGGATGCCGGCCACGAGGAAAGACGTAGACATGGCCCCGATGGCGGTTGCTCGGTGACGTATCCGCACCGCTTCAGCAAGATAGGCCAGTGCTACCGGGGCAAAACTGGACGCTGCCAGCCCCTGTAACATCCGAAGTCCCGCCAACCATGGCAACGAAGGCACGAAGGCGCAGGCAAGTGTGGCAATCGACAGGGCGCTCAGCCCCATCAGCATCACTGGCCGACGACCATACTGATCCGATAACGGCCCCCAGAGCAGGAACCCGCCAGCATAGGCCAGGCTGAAACAAGTGGCCAGCGCGAACGAGACGGCCCCCGGTGTTGCCGGGCTGAAAGAGTGACCGACATACGTCAGCAAAGGGATTGCCAGGTAAAGCTGGGTCAGCACCAACAGGGCGACCGCGACCAGTAGCGTGACACCTGGCCCACTCGCGTAATGAGCTGGTCTGAGGTGAGGGGGCTTGCTGAAGGTCTCATCAGCCAAGCCTGAGAATTGCGTATTTTCAGCCATGGAACTCTGCTTCCGATATCGGTACAGCACCCCCAACGATGACGGAATGTACCTGACGTGCAGTATGCAGTTCCCAGAATTGGTCAGCGATGTCCATTGGTGCGACGGTATCACTTTTACCCACACCGCCCGGTGTTCCCTCAACGAAGCCGTTGACGATCACCTCACCGACATGAATGTCATGTGACGCGAGGGTATGCGCCAGAATATGGGTAGTTTTACGTTGAGCTGCAACGCTGATGGCAATCGCAGCATAATCGATGGCGAACGCATTGATTTGTGGGTCATCGAGCGCCATGACGCCGCTGGTAACCAATACGGTACCTTTTGATGCCGCAAGGTCGTTCCTGCTCTCTTGTACGGCGGTGATGTAGCCAACAACGCGAAGATCGAAACTCTTGCTCAGATCTGCGGGCTGAGTGGACAGCAGGTCACCTTCGATATCGAGAAAAACGTTCCAGTGCAGGATACCTATAGGCCCCATTATCTCATGTACGTCCGTGACGGCATGTCGAATCGCTTTAACATCGCTAAGGTCGGCTGGGAAAGCGCGAGCCTGGATGCCTTCGGCGGTCAATTCCGTTACCGCATCAGCGAGACGCTGAGCATTGCGCGCAATCAAGGCTACGGGATGACCCGCCTTACCAAAACGGCGAGCGACTGCATGGGAAATACCCGGGCCATATCCACAGATGAGGATGGTGTTTTTCATAGTTCAGACTCCGATTATAAAGTAAAATTAAAACTTCAACGTTTTAGTTGGAAATAACTATAGTATGATTACGTGACAGCAACAACCCATAAATGAGAGAGAAGAAAAATGGCTTGGGATACTGAAGGGACGAAACGCAAAATTCTGGATGCGGCGATGACCGAATTCGCCCGACTCGGACCCGATGGCACTACCCTTGAGCGGGTTGCCAAGTTGGCCGGGGTAAACAAGGAGCGTGTTTATAATTACTTTGGCGATAAGCGAGCGCTGTTCTCAGCCGTATTACGTAGTGAGTTGGCCAAGGTGGCATCGGCGTTGCCCATTACATCCTTTGCGGTTGAAGATATTGGCGATTACGCTGGCCGTGCCTACGATTATCACCTCGACAATCCTGAACTGAGTCGGCTCATGCGCTGGGAAGGGTTGATATTCAGTGATGAGGTGCCGGACGAAGAACAGCGACGCGAATACTATGGATACAAGATTCAGGCCGTGAGCGATGGGCAGCGCGAGGGAATTGTTACCCAAGCCATTGGAGCAGATCATCTGGCTTTTTTGGTGTTAGCTTTGGCCGGATGGTGGTCTGCCGTTCCACAGGTCGCGCGCATGTTAACGGGACCAGATAGCGCAGAAGAATATGCCAGACGGAGATCCTCTGTCATAGAAGCTGCCCGACGTCTGGCGTCTGCCCCATAAAGTTATTCGAATGCTAGCTTTTGCGTACTGTGGACGAACTCAGAAAGAACTAGAGGCAATGTAAGCCTAAATAGCGGCCTTAACTTTCCTCTCTAAACGGAAATCAGGGGTTCTCGACATTCCGGTTTTGCCATAACCCGCTTTTTTGTTAATAAGAATACTAGCCATGTCTGATTTCATTCGTGGTTTTTGCCCTGACTTAATTTTGGTAGCCATTGCGGCGGCACAACGGCCATTTTCCCTCTCCAGGATACGTCGATGCTCGGCCTCAGCGACGGCAGCTAATATCTGGTGGCCTACTGTACAAGCGCCTATTGATTAGCGTGTGTGTAATAGTATAACATTACATTCGTGCTATCCAATAAGGAGCTATAGATGTCTAAAAAATATAACTGCCTATCCATAATTGCATTGAGTGTTTGTGTTTCATTGATCAGTTTTAAATCATTTGCGCATGGTAAACATAGCCACTCACATGAGCACCATCAATCGGATGCTGCACGCACAGCAAGTGAAGGCATCTTTGTAGACAAGGATGTTAAGGATAGGGGGCTGAGTGATTGGGATGGGGTCTGGCAATCGGTTAATCCCTATCTGTTAAAAGGGGATCTGGATTCGGTACTCGTTAATAAAGCGAAAAAAAATAAAGATAAAACGGTTACAGAATACCGAGAGTATTACCGCCGGGGCTATCATACTGATATCATTATGATTGGCATAGAGAATAACACTATTGATTTTCACACCTCAGATGCCGTTAATTCATGTAAGTATAGCTACTCTGGCTTTAAAATAATGCACTATGACTCAGGGAAGAAGGGAGTACGCTATTTATTCGAATGTAAAGATGCTAACTCAAAAGCACCAAAATTTGTCCAATTCAGTGACCATATAATAGAACCACAAAAATCCCATCATTTTCATATTTACACGAGCAATGAGTCGCATGAAGCATTGTTTAAAGAAATGGATAACTGGCCAACGTTTTATCCAATCACATTAGGCAAAGATGAAATAGTTCACGAGATGTTGCATCACTAAAGTTAGTGTTGTCGATTATTTCCAGTAAGAGAAGACCATGTATCCACATGGTCTTTTTGTATGTTATTCAAGCGAGCATTTGGGTCGATAGGCCAAACATTGACCGATTTGATTTTATATTCGTCGCAGATGAGTGACGCACACAGCCACATACACCCGCTATTCTCATGGTTATCCGGTAGGATGCATGGCGACTAAATCTCAAAATGTGATATTTATAAAACATCTTTTCATTAAAATTGAAATTTTGTTTTTAGAGTGCTATGTTCTGCACAGTCAAGTCTAACTATCACACCCAATGGGCCACAGCTCATTGGCGCAAAGGAGAGAACATAATGAAAATTGCACTGATGATGGAAAACAGTCAGGCAACTAAAAACGCCATCATTCTGAAAGAGCTGAATGCTGTAGCCTCGGAAAAAGCGTACCCGGTATACAACGTGGGCATGAGTGATGAAAACGACCATCACCTGACTTATATTCATCTGGGGATCATGGCCAGCATTCTGCTCAATTCTAAAGCAGTGGATTTTGTGGTTACTGGCTGTGGTACAGGCCAAGGCGCAATGATGTCATTAAACATCCATCCAGGTGTTGTATGTGGATATTGCATCGATCCTGCTGACGCTTTCCTGTTTGCTCAGATCAATAACGGTAATGCATTGTCACTGCCATTCGCCAAAGGGTTTGGCTGGGGTGCTGAATTAAATGTGCGTTATATCTTTGAAAAAGCGTTTACTGGCGTGAAGGGGGAAGGTTACCCGCTGGATCGTAAAGAGCCGCAGGTACGTAATGCGGGTATTTTGAACCAAGTGAAAGCTGCGGTAGTGAAAGAAAACTATCTCGATACACTGCGCTCTATTGACCGTGAATTAGTGAAAACCGCAGTAAGCGGTGCACGTTTCCAGCAGTGCTTCTTTGATAACTGCCAAGTTGAAGAGATTAAAGCTTTCGTGAAAGAAGTACTGGCGTAACGATAGCCTCGAGTGTTGAAGAATAAAACAAGGCTCCTGAACAGGAGCCTTTTGCTTATTTGATTCCGCTAAAACACTTAACGACTACTTACACCGCGGTCTGCTAACACTTAGGCGCTGCCCCTTGTGGTGGCAGATAGCGTAGTGGATCAAGTGCGGTTGCTCGGTAACGGATTTGGAAATGCAACATTATCGTGTCTGTTCCGGTGCTGCCCATCGTGGCTATTTTTTGTCCCGCTTTCACATCTTGAGCATTGTTCACTAGCATGGTGTCGTTATGGGCATAAGCGGTGATGAAATCCTCACCGTGTTTAATCATTATCAGGTTGCCATAACCACGTAACTGATTCCCGACATACACGACTCGCCCTTTGGCCGACGCGTAGATTGGCTGCCCACGTTTAGCCGTAATATCAATGCCTTTATTACCACCGTCGGCGTTGGAGTAGCGCGATATTATTTGGCCACTGGTCGGCCAGCGCCAGCATCGATTAGCACCCGGTGGTGGTGTCGATGCAGCGAGTACAGTATTTGAGGATTTACGCTTCGTTGATGCCAGTCGCCCGGACGCCGCAGAACTGCTGAGCTGAAGTTTTTGCCCAACCTCAAGTCTATAGGGGGGGCGGAGCCTGTTGATGCGGGCAAGGTCACTCACTTCGCTATCACTGATCCATGCAATAAAATAAAGTGTGTCACCTGACTTAACGGTATACGATTTATCGTTATAACTGCCTTTTGGCAGTTTGGTGTAGTCACGATTGGATTTGTTTGAGCACCCAGCCAATAGCAAGACAACCATTGCGTATACCGCCAACCATGGCCACAACTGCATTCTACTTTTAGTGTTCAAAACTTTTCCTTTATCGCCGTGATATCAAACTCCCTCAGCCAACTATATTAACATTTGAACTATAAGGTTCAAAAGCCTGTGTAAGATTATCGTTTAGGATTGGTGGTAATTGGCAGGCTAAAATGGCTCACAATTTCTTGTGAGACGGGGGAAACCCATAGAATTGTGTAGATTAGTGGCTTCTTACGTATTACCGCTTTCCAATGGAGTGCAGCACTCTGGCAGAGAGTCGCCTTTGCTGCTTACGGTTTACTAGCCATGATAATGATGGGCTGAAAGGCATGTAATATTTATAACTATTAATATACCTAAGCCTACTTATGTCTTTGCTATGAATTATCTGTTTGTTATTAAATTAACTTCATTCAATAAGTATTAATATATCTATAAATCAAAGTGTTTTTTAATTGGCTTTTATTAAACTACATTTTTTAAATGTTGACGATCAATGCGAGAAATATACTGACTTTCTGTGTTGCTTGTCTGGCATGTTTATTCTGGATTTAAACTGAAAACAATATAAGACATGGTGGTTGATTTATATTTAATTATTAGCTGACTTGTTTTTATTCTTTGTGAAAACTATGGTGCTAAATTTAAACTAAATAAATAGGGTGTTTATTATGTCAGATAATATGGATTGTTTGTTTTTAGATTCTCGTTTTGGAACATTATAAGTGAGTTACTCAATTGATAAAAAACAAATTCCGCTTCAATCACATCTAATAGATTGTTTTTAATTATCTTTTAATAATCTAATTATGAGGTGAGTTTATGCAGAACAATAACGTATCAACCAAACGCAGCCCGTCAATAAAAAAACTGGGCATTATGACACTAGTGGTAATGAATATTGTGGCAGTGGTCAGTCTAAGAGGGTTACCTACCGAAGCGGAGTATGGATTAAGTTCTATTTTTTACTATCTGTTTGCTGCTGTATTCTTCTTGATCCCGGTCTGTTTGGTGGCGGCTGAATTGGCAACCGGTTGGCCGGAAAAAGGCGGAGTATTTCGCTGGGTAGGCGAGGCTTTTGGCCCGCGCTGGGCATTTTTAGCCATGTTTATGCTGTGGACTGAGGTGACGGTATGGTTCCCTACTGTCCTGACGTTCGGTGCGGTTTCATTAGCTTTTATTGGCCCCGACCAGACATGGGATCAAGCACTCGCGGCCAATAAATTCTTTGTGCTCGGGATTGTGTTGTGTATTTATTGGTTTGCGACCTTTATTGCCTTTAAAGGGGTGGAAACCTTTGCCAAGGTCTCTAAATGGGGGGGATTGATAGGCACCATCATTCCGGTAATTATCCTGATCATATTAGGTTTTTCATATTTGATTGGTGGAGGTACCTCGCAAATAGAGTTGTCATGGGATAACGTTGTTCCTGACTTTTCTAATTTCGATAATGTGGTTTTAGCCGCCAGTATCTTCCTGTTTTATGCTGGGATGGAGATGAATGCCATCCATGTCAAAGATGTAGAGAACCCGCAGAGAAACTATCCCATCGCTATTATGTTGGCTGCTTTAGGGACTGTACTTATTTTTGTCTTGGGCACGTTAGCCATAGCTTTTGTGATCCCCGAGTCTGATATCAATCTGACGCAAAGTTTGTTAGTGACTTATTACGACCTGTTTAAGTGGGCCGGTATCGAATGGCTAGGGCCGATAGTGGCATGCTGTCTGGCTGTGGGGGTATTAGCAGGTGTAGTGACATGGGTTGCCGGGCCTTCATCCGGGTTATTGGAAGTGGCTAAGGCCGGATACTTACCGCGCTGGTGGCAGAGTATCAATAAAAATGGCATGGCGACGCATATCCTATGTGTTCAAGCACTTATTGTTACCTTGCTATCTATCTTGTTCGTGGTACTTCCCTCAGTTCAATCGGCCTACCAGATATTGAGCCAATTGACCGTCATCCTGTATCTCATTATGTACATGTTGATGTTCAGTGCGGCTATCTACCTGCGCTTTAGTCAACCAAACCGACCACGGCCTTATTGTATACCTGGCGGTAATGCAGGGATGTGGATTATTGGTGGTACAGGGCTACTGAGTTCGTGTATTGCTTTCATCTTTAGCTTCATTCCACCTAGCCAAATTGTGGTGGGTAGCCCCAAGGAGTATGTCGCTATTTTGATCGCATTAGCCTTGTTCTTCTGCATGGTACCTTTGGTTATTTATGCACTGCGCAAACCTCATTGGCGTGATGAAAACTGTGATTTTGCCCCTTTTACCTGGGAGCGAGACCGTGGGCATCCCGGAATCCCGACCACCAGTGCAATTCATACCAGCGATGCAGTAGCAAACAGGTAATACCCATAAATTGGCTATCGGCATTATCAATCAAAATCATAGATCCGTCATATGTCAGTGAGCTTTTCAAAAAAAACATTATGACTGCAATGCCTAACAGGCTAACGTCTTCTATTTATATCAACACCCGCTTTTGGCTGTGAATTCACTCGATGGATGCAACACATTGGTTAAATCGCTTTGCGTTTTCCATGAATTGGCTGAGCATAAAATCTTAATGAAAAGCCCTGAGGGGCTTTTCATACATAAGCATCTGCAAACTGTTAATTACCACATCAAATCATCGGGCACTTTGAAATCGGCATACGGATCTTCTCCATCTTGCTCTTCCTGACTAAGCGCACTATTTAATACAATACTGTTCGCATCTCGCTGCGCAATTTTATCGGCTACGCTCGCGGGGATAATAGCGTATTCACTCTCGCCACTGTTCTCAACAACCAGACGAGCAATGGCGAGACGACCACTAATCAGCTGAGCTTGAGTGAGCTTATCCACAACTATTTTTTTAATTAAATTATTATCTGTGAAGTTAAAACCAATATTGCCTTTTGAAATATCGATTCTGTTCATTTCAATGAGCTGTTTCACCTGAGCTTTATACTCTTTAGATAAAGCCGCTTGTTTTTGTTGTTCGCTTAGTTGTTTATCACGCTCAAGTTGTTCTTTTTTATTTTCATCCACAGCCTCTCTTGCCTCACGAGCCTGAGCTCGTGATTTCTTAGCTGTTCTTTGGACTTTGGCCATTTTTTTGCTGGTCACTAATCCAGCTTTTAGCATCTGCTCTTGTAAGGTGAGTTTTGTCATCTTCGTTCCTAAACCAGTTGAATAATTTGTGGGATTATACCTGTAATTTTTGAGTCTGTTCCAGATTGCAGGACCTGATCACGGTATTACTTGAGTTTGGAGGGGGTTATCAGATGCTGGTGGGACCTGCTCTCAGGATTCGCCAGTCGGTTTAAAATTCGGTATCATCCGCTCCCACTCTTCATCCGGGTAGCCTGATGTCTAAGATAATCGATACCTTTATTGCCCCGCCGTGTCATGACAAGATAGAGACTCTCTATCAGGACGATCACCTGGTTCTTATCAATAAACCTGCGGGGCTGCTTAGCCTCTCGGGGAAAAATCCGCAAAATCTGGATTCGGTGCATCATCGGTTAGTACAGATATTCCCCGGCTGTACCCTGGTTCATCGCCTGGATTTTGGCACTTCCGGGCTGATGGTGATTGCCCGCAATAAGGCTATAAATGCCACCCTCTGTCGACAGTTCAGCCAGCGCACCGTGACCAAAGTGTACAGCGCACTGCTCTGCGGACATCTGGATGACAACGAAGGGATGATAGACGCAGCGATTGCCAAAGACCCGGCACTGTTCCCGCTGATGTCGATTTGCCCAATCCACGGCAAGCCGGCTCGCTCCTACTATCGGGTCGTGGAGCGCTTTTATCATGAGTTGGAAGATGGGACGTTACTGCCATTAACGCGGGTACAACTAACCCCGGAAACCGGGCGTACTCATCAACTCCGCATCCACTGTCAGCAGTTGGGCCATCCCATTTTGGGCTGTGACCTGTATGGCGGTCGCCTGCTGCCAGGTACCGAACGGACTCCACGGCTGATGCTGCACGCCAGTGAGTTGCATTTTGTTCATCCCATCAGTGAAGAGTGGGTCAAAGCCCATAATTCCAGCCCGTTCTGAAAGCGAAAGTTTCTATTACGATGCCACCCGGAGTATCTCCCCCATCTTATTTAAACGGGTATTACCTGTTGTTCTGGTCACATGTGTGCTGAAAGTACCGCTCCAGCCGAGGCTTTTGCGTCGTTGACGCAACGAGTGCAATGTCATTGGGCCGCATGGATTATCACGACCCGGAAATAGGTGCAGCCGATATCCTGTCAAACTATGGCGCGTTCTGAGCATTTTGACGGTTTGAAAGGGAAGGGGAATAGCATGTTATCTGCGGATTGTTATCCACATACTTATTTTAAACTGCGCTTTCACGAGACAAGATGAGACATTATGAAATGAAAAATCCACGCAAATGCGTGGATTTAATGGTATTTGTTATTTTTCATGAGACTCAGTGAATCCTCATGAAACAACAAAAATGATTTAGACGTTGAACAAGAAGTTCATCACGTCGCCATCTTTTACGATGTAATCTTTACCTTCTGAACGCATTTTGCCGGCTTCTTTCGCGCCTTGCTCACCCTTGTAGGTGATAAAGTCCTCGAAAGCGATAGTTTGTGCGCGGATAAAGCCTTTCTCGAAGTCGGTGTGAATTTTACCGGCAGCTTGTGGTGCAGTTGCACCTATCGGGATGGTCCAGGCACGCACTTCTTTTACACCGGCAGTAAAATAGGTTTGCAGGTTCAGCAATTCATAACCGGCACGGATCACACGGTTCAGACCGGGTTCTTCAATACCTAACTCAGCCATAAATTCAGCGCGGTCTGCATCTTCCAACTCAGCAATATCAGACTCAACTGCGGCACAAACGGCAACTACCACAGAACCTTCCGCCGCAGCGATGGCACGCACCTGATCCAAATATGGATTGTTTTCAAACCCATCTTCATTGACGTTAGCAATGTACATGGTTGGCTTCAGGGTGAGGAAGCTCAGATAACGGATGGCGGCTTTATCTTCAGCACTCAGGTTCAACGCACGCAGCATGCCAGCATTTTCTAAATGTGGCAGACATTTTTCCAGCGCTTCCAGTTCCGCTTTAGCGTCTTTATCACCGCCTTTAGCTTTCTTCTGAACACGATGCATTGCGCGTTCACAGGTTTCCAGATCGGAAAGTGCCAGTTCAGTGTTGATGGTATCAATGTCATCAACGGGATCAACTTTACCGGCAACATGGATGATGTTGTCATTTTCAAAACAACGTACCACATGACCAATTGCTTCAGTTTCACGGATATTGGTCAGGAACTGGTTACCCAGGCCTTCGCCTTTGGATGCACCCTTAACCAGGCCCGCGATATCGACGAATTCCATCGTCGTTGGCAAAATACGCTGAGGTTTAACAATCTCGGCCAGTTGGTCCAGACGCGGGTCCGGCATTGGCACCACACCCGTGTTGGGTTCAATGGTGCAGAACGGGAAATTAGCTGCTTCGATACCCGCTTGTGTCAACGCGTTGAACAGGGTGGATTTACCAACGTTAGGCAGGCCCACAATACCGCATTTGAATCCCATGTTTTATATCACCTTAAATAACTTAAAAATCAACTCGTTAGGGTTAACGTGCTGATGTAATCAAAATTTATGTCGCCATTATACACATTCTGACGATTTATCTCGATCATGCTGTTTCGTCGCCGCAAGGGAACATGCTGTGAGAGCGAGTAGGTGATTGATTTTTCTAACTCTGTGTCCGAGATCACGCTTATGCCATCTTAAGTTTCCTGATAAATGTCCGATAACTAGTTATTACAGTCCGCATACTGAATTTGGGTAATTCCAATGGAAATGAGTATCTATAAATGGCTGATCGTCATCTTGTTCGGGGGGATGGCGGGTATTGTGGGAATGCGTTTTCTTACCGCAGATGTTGAGCCTGCCGCCCCCTCCTTTGCCGAGTTGGTTGATCAATATGGGGTGGAAATTGAAAGTCACTCGGGCAAGAGCGTTAGATATGTGGGGTACAAAAAAAATACCCTTTATGAAGATTTCGACAGCATCCAGTTGAAATTTACCGCAGTAACCGACAAGTTTGAACGCAGCCACGACTTATCGCGCAACAAAGGAAAGGCATCAGATTGGGATTCGCTTTTTTGTAGCGATAAATTGAGTGATATTGCGGGCGAATATGATGGTAAAAGCAACAATTTTCTCGGGCGGGTGAGGGTGATATTTTCAGGTGTGGTATTGACCGGTGAGGGACAACAGGGGATTAATGCGCTGTGCAACAAAAATGAATAACAACTAATACAGGCACCCCGGCTTATGTTCGTTAGCCGGGGAACCGAGCCAGTATTATACGCCGGCCTTAAAGGAATGCAGGCGATTCATTGCCTTAGTGATGTCTTCTTTTAGCAGTATTTCAGTACAGCGGATAGATTCATCAATGGCCTCGTCAATTAAGGTTTGTTCACTGATTGGTGGCTTACCCAAAACAAAACCGGTGACTTTACTTTTATCACCCGGATGGCCGATGCCGATGCGCAAACGATAGAAGTTAGGGTTATTCCCCAACCTGCTCTGAATATCTTTCAGGCCGTTATGGCCACCGTTACCGCCACCTAGCTTTAATTTAGCCACGCCCGGCGGGATATCCAACTCATCGTGTGCGACTAAAATCTCTTCCGGCAGAATACGGTAAAACCCAGCCATTGCGGCTACGGCCTTGCCACTGAGATTCATAAAGGTAGAGGGTACCAACAAGCGAACGTCTTGGCCTGCCAGATTTAGCCTTGCAGTGTAGCCGAAGAATTTACCCTCTTCTTTCAGTGGTTGATTATGGCGCTGCGCCAATAAATCCACATACCAAGCACCTGCATTGTGGCGAGTTTGGGCATATTCAGCGCCCGGATTTGCCAGCCCAACGATTAATTTAATACTGCTCACGTCGCCATTCGCTATAACTAAAGGAATTAAAGTGCCATAGTTTACCTGTCATAGCGCGTAATAACAAAACTGCTAGCATGAATTTATTTAGAGTGAATAGTTCAAGATGTGAATAGTTGCCTGTATGTATAATTCAAATTCAGTGCCAAATGTCTGGATTATGTAAAGATTTGTTGGAATATATTTGCCAGTTGTGATCACAAGCGCAATACCTTCCTCGCAAGCCTGACTATACTTAGTTATTAAGTGGACATGAATAATCGCATTAAGCAAGCAGTTTTAGCGCTCGGCTCAGTGGTTATTTATTGGCAACCTAGGTGGAGGTGGCATATGAAACGTAAAAGCGCAGCAAGGGTCGGTAATGTGCTGATGGGATTAGGTTTGGTTACCATGGTCGTAGGGGTAGGTTACTCAATCCTGACAGAGGTATCCCAACTGGGTCTACCGCAATTCTTTGCCCATGGTGCCGTGATGAGTATTTTTGTCGGCGCACTGTTGTGGTTAGTTGGCGCGCGTATCGGTGGGCGTGAGGAAGTTGCGGATCGTTATTGGTGGATTAAGCACTTTGACAAGCGTTGTAATCGCAACCAGCGTCACTCCTAGCGAGCAAGGCATCATTAGCGACTAATTACAGCGAAGCGGCAAACATAGACCTGTTTTCTTGGCTTTTTAATTGAGCTGATGTGCAGGAGGGGTAAATGACGGCTCAACGAGCGATAAGACAAACACCTATTGATCAAGAACTCAGCGATCGAGAGTAGAAAACCCGTTGTCGCATCTGCTTCAACGGGTTTTTCTTTATCTGCTTCAATTTATGCATTGCATAGTATCAATTCGTTATGAACCCCATTCGTGATGCCCACCAAGTGACCTATCGCGAAAATAGCTTAATGGCTAACTGCGGCCAGATAGCACCGCAGGGATATCCACAACCTAATACTGATTAATGCTCAAACATCGCAGAGATGGACTCTTCATTGCTGATACGGCGGATGGCTTCAGCCAACATGCCCGACAGGGTCAGAGTACGCACATTTTTTAATGCCTTGATTTCAGCTGACAACGGAATCGTGTCACAAACAATCACTTCATCGATAACAGAATGTTTGATGTTTTCAACCGCATTACCAGAGAAGATCGGGTGAGTCGCGTAAGCAAATACACGCTTGGCACCACGTTCTTTCAGGGCTTCCGCTGCTTTACACAATGTGCCACCGGTATCGATCATATCGTCAACTAACACGCAGTCACGGCCAGCAACGTCACCGATGATGTGCATCACCTGAGAAACGTTAGCACGTGGGCGGCGTTTGTCGATAATCGCCATATCAGTATCGTTCAGCAGTTTTGCAATGGCTCTGGCGCGAACAACGCCGCCGATGTCTGGAGAGACAACAATTGGGTTTTCCAGATTCTGCTGCAACATATCTTCCAGCAGGATTGGGCTACCAAATACGTTATCAACCGGAACATCAAAAAAGCCTTGGATCTGTTCAGCATGTAGATCCACTGTCAATACGCGGTCAACCCCAACACTTGAGAGAAAATCGGCAACAACTTTGGCAGTGATCGGTACACGGGCAGAACGCACACGGCGATCCTGACGAGCGTAACCGAAGTAAGGAATAACAGCAGTAATACGTCCTGCGGAGGCGCGACGCAGGGCATCAACCATGACAACCAGTTCCATCAGGTTATCGTTCGTGGGTGCGCAGGTGGACTGGATGATGAAAATATCACCACCGCGTACATTTTCGTTGATTTGCACGCTCACTTCGCCGTCGCTAAAACGACCTACAGCGGCGTCACCAAGACTGGTGTACAAACGGTTGGCAATACGTTGTGCTAGTTCCGGGGTGGCGTTACCAGCAAAAAGCTTCATATCAGGCACGAGAAGAACCTCAGGCATGCGTCCAGAGAAGATATTGTCATATCAGTAATCAGGGGCGATTATTCATACTGATTGCAATATACATACGGGTATTTAAAGCCAAAACACGGTGAATAACCGTCATCATTCAAATTACAGGTGTGTCGACTGTTCTCGTTCACCCGCATCACTTACTCATGTAAGGTTATCGGGATTCGCTCGTTTGCCGCTTTCCTGCATCTTGAAATCTATTGGGTACAAAACAGCATTATGAACCGGCTTTCAATCAAATGAGACAGGTATTTTCAGAACCCAAGGTTAGTAGAGCCATTACATCGACCTTACATAACGCTGTAAATCGTTATCTGCACTCACAACTTTCAATTTTCCCAGAGCGCGCACGATGCAGTGGCGAAACATTTACACCACGAGCAACAAAACCATGCAACCACTCCGGGGCAATACTTAACACCTGTCGGGCCGATGCCTCAGTGTCGAATTCTGCAAACACACAAGCACCGGTTCCGGTAAGGCGTGACGGAGCGTATTCTAACAGCCATGAAAGAGCCTGTTCAACCTCGCGAAAACGTTTTCTTGCGATCGGTTCGCAATCATTTGCGTACGGAGTGCTTAAAAGCGCCGCCAGTGGGCGAACTGGCGTATTTCTTTTTAATTCAGGATCAGAAAAAATAATTGGTGTTGGGATGCTTACACCGGGGTGTACCACCAAATACCACTTCTCTAAAGGCTCCGCAGGTTGCAATTTTTCGCCAATTCCCTCAGCAAAGGCAGCATGTCCACGAACGAACACCGGCACATCGGCACCTAATGTTAGGCCAAGAGTGGCCAATTTCTCATCAGAGAAACCACATTGCCACAGTAAATTGAGTGCAACCAGTACCGTGGCGGCATTAGATGAACCACCACCCAGTCCTCCCCCCATTGGTAGGCGTTTATCAATACTGATATCTGCCCCACGAGGTACTTTTACCGTGCCGGGCTGTTGTTGTGGCAATTGTTGTTGTAGAAATTGTTGTTGTAGCAATCGCGCCGCGCGAATTATCAAGTTCTGTTCGTTTTCTACGCCTGCAACTGGCGTTAATAAGCGAATCTGATTGTCATCTCGCGGCACAATAGTTAGCTGGTCGCCATAATCGAGAAACTGAAACAGGGTTTGTAAGTCATGATAACCATCGGCCCGTTGCCCGGTGATATAAAGAAACAGGTTTAATTTGGCCGGTGAGGGCCAGACATGTTGCTGCGTGCTAACCATGTTATTTGACAGTCCAATTATCCATTTTTAGCTTAATTCGCTGCCCGCCCTGGCTCAGTTCCATGCGGCTCGGCAATGCTGGCGTCACTTGAGTGTTGTATTCCTGATAATCAACCACCCACGTCATACCATTTTGTTTATAAGTCACTTGCTTCAAACGGTACTTATCATCAAGGATGAAATCAGTGGTATCACCGGGTAACCCTAAAATCCACTGACGTAAGCTTTCCAATGGAATGGACATCCCCGTCAACTTTTGAATCATTTCTTGTGGGTCATCACTGACATAGCGTTTGCCTTGATTATCGGTCAACTGGGTAACGCCTGGTTGTACCACCAATTCCAGTTCTGTGCTGCCCAATGGGTTGGTCAGCAGTAGGCGATAGCGCTCAGGTGTAGTTTGTTGCCAGAAAAAGCGCGCATAGACTTTTTGTTTTTCAGAAATATACGCAAAGGCACCCCGGGTCTGGAATTGGCTCAATTGCTGTAATTGTTGCTCATGTTGACGCCACTGTGGCGATGTCGGACTGGTCGCCGGACCGGTCGGTGGCGTGGTGCTACAGGCTGCTAGCAACAGCGTTGCTAAAGGGAGCAGGCGATAAAAACTGATTTTATACATCGACATATGGCTATAAATCCTATCGGTCGCACGGATATCATTGGCGACGCGTCTTTGATGAGGTCATGTTACCGATAAATAATAATTTTTGATAAAACAAATTATTTGATACCTAGCTAATTGGTATCTGAGGTGCTCACGCTAACGGGCTGAAGGCTGAGCGTCAATATCTTGTTCTATTTTGTACAGGGTTTACGCAATATTGTTGTACAGCAGATAACCAATTTCTGATCATAATTTATGATAATACTTAGGATATTGCACTGTGACTTTTATTGAACCCGCGCATCAAGTAGAATGCGGTTCAGACGAGAATCCATACTAACATCAGTATTACTCGAAGCCGTTCTCATGACTCTGCTTGCATTAGGCATTAATCACAAAACTGCGCCTGTATCTTTACGTGAACGAGTGAACTTTTCACCGGAATCTATCGACCAGGCGCTTGTCAGCTTGCTCCAACAGCCGTTGGTGCAGGGCGGTGTCGTATTGTCTACGTGTAACCGAACTGAGTTGTATCTCAGCGTAGAGCAGCAAGATAATCTGCATGAACAACTTATTGCCTGGCTTTGTACCTATCACAAACTCAGCCCGGACGAAGTGAAAAAAAGCCTGTATTGGCATCATGGTAATGATGCCGTCAGTCATTTGATGCGTGTTGCCAGCGGGTTAGACTCACTGGTATTAGGCGAACCCCAAATTTTGGGGCAGGTGAAAAAGGCCTTTGCTGAATCTCAGCGTGGTCAATCGCTGTCTGGCGAGTTGGAGCGGTTGTTCCAGAAATCTTTCTCGGTTGCCAAACGGGTTCGGACAGAAACAGATATTGGAGCCAGTGCCGTTTCGGTTGCTTTTGCTGCCTGTACTCTGGCACGTCAGATATTTGAGTCGCTTTCTGAACTGAATGTGCTGTTGGTGGGGGCTGGGGAAACCATTGAGCTGGTGGCTCGTCATCTGCGTGAGCATCAAGTCAAGCATATGATTATCGCTAACCGTACCCGTGAGCGAGCTCAAGTGCTGGCGACAGAAGTGGGGGCCGAAGTGATTACTTTGCCGGAAATTGATGCTCGATTGGCCGATGCCGATATTATTATCAGTTCAACGGCCAGCCCATTGCCTATTATTGGTAAGGGAATGGTCGAACGTGCTCTGAAAAGCCGCCGCAATCAGCCAATGCTGTTTGTCGATATCGCCGTACCACGGGATATTGAGCCAGAAGTGGGTAAACTGTCTAATGCCTATTTATACAGTGTTGATGATCTGCACGCGATTATTCAGCACAATATGGCACAGCGTCAGGCCGCTGCGGTGCAGGCCGAATCAATAGTACAGCAGGAAAGCATGAATTTTATGGCCTGGCTACGTGCGCAGGGGGCGGTTGAAACCATTCGTGATTATCGTTCTCAGGCCGAACAGGTTCGTAGTGAGATGACCGCTAAAGCATTGGCCGCCATTGAGCAGGGTGCCAATGTAGAACAAGTGTTGAATGAGTTGGCCCATAAGCTCACTAACCGCCTGATTCATGCTCCTACCAAATCCCTCCAGCAAGCCGCCAGCGATGGCGATATGGAGCGGTTGCAATTATTACGCGACAGCCTTGGGCTGGATCAGCATTAGTTTCCTCTAATTACAGGGTTTAAAACCACGGATGAAGTCTTCTATTGTTGCCAAACTGGAAGCGTTACAAGAGCGTCACGAAGAAGTGCTGGCGTATCTTGGCGATGCCAGCGTTATTGCCGATCAAGACCGTTTCCGCGCGTTGTCACGTGAATATGCGCAATTAACGGATGTCACCCGCTGTTTTAAAGAATGGCGCAGCGTGCAAGATGATCTCGAAGCCGCAGAAATGATGCTGGAAGATCTTGAAATGCGCGAAATGGCTCAGGAAGAACTGAAAGAAGCAAAAGCGCGCAGTGAAGAGCTGGAACAGCAGTTGCAAGTGTTGTTGCTCCCTAAAGACCCTGATGATGAGCGTGATTGTTTTCTCGAGATTCGTGCCGGGACCGGTGGTGATGAAGCGGCTATTTTTGCTGGTGACATGTTCCGTATGTACAGCCGTTATGCCGAAGCACGCCGCTGGAAAGTTGAAATCATGAGCGCCAGTGAGGGCGAGCATGGTGGCTATAAAGAAGTGATTGCCAAGGTCTCTGGTGATGGGGTGTTTGGTCAGTTAAAATTCGAGTCAGGTGGTCACCGTGTGCAACGTGTACCCGAAACCGAATCACAAGGCCGTATTCATACCTCTGCCTGTACCGTCGCGGTAATGCCTGCCATTCCTGAAGCTGAGATGCCGGAAATCAATGCCGGTGATTTGCGTATTGATACTTTCCGCTCGTCTGGTGCCGGTGGTCAGCACGTTAACACCACCGATTCGGCAATCCGTATCACCCATATTCCAACGGGCTTGGTGGTGGAGTGTCAGGATGAGCGCTCACAACATAAGAACAAAGCCAAGGCGATGTCGGTGTTGGGTGCACGTATCCGTGCCGCAGAAATGCAAAAGCGCCAATTGGCAGAAGCTTCCGAGCGCCGTAATCTGCTTGGTTCAGGTGATCGCTCTGATCGTAATCGTACCTATAACTTCCCACAGGGCCGAGTGACCGATCATCGCATTAACCTGACCCTCTATCGCCTAGATGAAGTGATGGAAGGCAAACTGGATATGCTGATTCAGCCGATTGTGCAGGAATATCAAGCCGACCAGCTCTCTGCGTTGTCAGAGCAAGATTAATGGACTATCAGCAGTGGCTGTCGTTAACGGCAGCCCGTTTCAGTCAGAGTGACAGTCCAAAGCGCGATGCCGAGATTCTATTGAGTTTTGTCACTGCAAAGGCGCGTACCTATGTGTTGGCTTTCGGTGAAACTAAGCTGACAGCCGATCAGTTACAGCGATTGGAACAACTGGCAACCCGGCGTGAGCAGGGGGAACCTATTGCTTATCTGGTTGGGGAGCGCGAATTCTGGTCATTGCCACTCAGTGTTTCCTCCGCCACTCTTATTCCACGCCCTGACACCGAATGTTTGGTTGAACAGGCGTTGGCACATCTGCCAGCCACTCCTTGCCATATTTTGGATTTGGGTACCGGTACCGGTGCTATTGCTTTGGCGTTAGCCAGTGAGCGGCCAGATTGTGCTGTGGTGGGTGTGGACATCCAAGCCGACGCTGTTGCACTGGCTCGCCATAATGCAGAAAAGCTGGCCATAGATAATGTACATTTCCTGCAAAGTAGCTGGTTTGACGCGGTCGACGGACAATTTACGCTGATTGTTAGCAATCCTCCTTATATTGATGCCGATGACCCGCATCTGAACGAAGGTGATGTCCGCTTTGAGCCTCACAGTGCGCTTGTCGCACCTGCCGAAGGGATGGCTTCACTGGACGAGATTATCCGTCGTGCGCCGGCTTATTTAGAGGCGGGAGGCTGGTTAATGTTGGAGCATGGCTGGCAGCAAGCCGATGCAGTACAGAAATTACTTAAAAACGCCGGATTTAGTGCTGTAATGACGTATAAAGATTATGGTAATAATGATCGTGTTACTTTGGGGCAATGGATCGGCTAATCAAGAAAAATCTGATTTTGTGCGGCATTTATTCGGCAACAAATAAAAAAAACGATAAATATTTAACATAGATAAGGAAGCGAGAGTCATGTGGGTTGATTATATCGCCATGAAGTATTTACATTTACTCACAGTAGTTATCAGTATTACGCTGTTTGTATTACGTTTCTTTTGGAAATGTCGCGGTTCGGCTATGATGGATAAGCGCTGGGTAAAAATAACGCCACATATCAATGATACGTTGCTATTTGTCAGCGGTATTGTACTGATTTTTATCACCGGATTTTACCCTTTCAGTCCGCAAGGAACATGGCTGACTGAAAAGCTGTTTGGCGTTATTATCTATATCCTGCTTGGCTATGTCGCATTAGGTAAGCGAACCCGCAGCCAGAATCGTCGCTGGCTTGCTTTCATACTCGCATTGGGTTGCCTGTATTTGATTGTCAAACTGGCAACAACTAAATTACCACTGCTGATGGGATATCTATGAGTAGCATTGCTGATTTCGAATTTAACAACGCGTCCCTGTGTGATGGGGTGTTATTGGTTACCCAGGAGATTCGACAGAATTTTCCACTGGTTGATGTACGCAACCAATTACAACAGCTCGTTGATGATGCCCGGGCTGCGATGCCCGCCAATCTCAATCAGGATCAGCAATTAGAAGTGCTTATTGATCTGTTTTACCGTAAATGGAAATTTGGCGGTGCTGGTGGCGTTTATCGCCTGTCAGACGCTATCTGGCTTGATAAAGTGTTGGATAAACGTCAAGGGACGCCAGTATCGCTGGGCGTCATTTTCCTGCACATCGCCCATCAACTGGATCTACCTTTGATGCCAGTTATCTTTCCAACTCAATTAATTCTTCGGGCTGATTGGTTAGATGAAGAAATGTGGCTGATTAATCCGTTAAACGGTGAAACGCTTAATGAACATATGCTAGAAGTGTGGATTAAGGGCAACCTGGGTTTGAGCGCCGAACTGGAAGATGAAGATCTGGAAGAAGCGGAAAACACCCTGATTGTTCGTAAAATGCTTGATACATTGAAAGCGGCATTAATGGAAGAGAAGCAGATGGAGTTGGCATTGCGCGCCAGTGAAGCGGTATTGGCTTTTGACCCCGATGACCCCTATGAAATCCGCGACCGTGGCTTGATTTATGCCCAACTGGATTGCAACCATATTGCTATCTCTGATTTAAGCTATTTTGTTGAACAGTGCCCGGAAGACCCGATTGCTGAAATGATAAAAATGCAGATCCACTCCATTGAGCAACAGCGGGTGACATTGCACTGATCTCTTTTATACCGCGGTTGTATGGTAGCCATGTCTTGCGGCATAACCGTGGTAATTAATCTCGATTTACCCTTTATAAAGGTATTAGTATGAAACAGAAAGTGGTTAGCATTGGCGATATCAACGTAGCGAACGACCTACCTTTCGTGCTGTTCGGCGGCATGAATGTGCTTGAGTCGCGCGACCTGGCAATGCGCATTTGTGAACATTATGTCACGGTGACCCAAAAGTTGGGCATTCCTTATGTGTTTAAAGCCTCGTTCGACAAAGCCAACCGTTCTTCAATTCATTCTTACCGTGGTCCCGGTTTGGAAGAGGGGATGAAAATCTTCCAAGAGCTGAAACAGCAGTTTGGTGTCAAAATCATCACCGATGTGCATGAAGCCAGCCAGGCAAAACCGGTGTCCGAAGTGGTTGATGTTATTCAATTACCGGCATTTTTGGCGCGTCAAACTGATTTGGTTGAAGCTATGGCCCGCACTGGCGCGGTTATCAACGTGAAAAAACCGCAGTTTGTCAGTCCTGGGCAGATGGGCAATATTGTCGATAAATTTAAAGAAGCCGGTAATGATCAAGTGATCTTGTGTGATCGCGGCAGTAACTTCGGTTATGACAATCTGGTGGTTGATATGTTAGGTATCAACGTTATGGTCCAGGCGACTGGCGGTCATCCAGTTATTTTCGATGTGACTCACGCATTACAATGCCGTGACCCGTTTGGCGCAGCCTCCGGTGGCCGTCGTGCTCAAGTAGCTGAACTGGCGCGTGCTGGCATGGCCGTTGGTTTGGCAGGGTTGTTTATCGAAGCGCACCCAGAGCCGAACAGCGCCAAGTGTGATGGTCCGTCAGCTTTGCCATTAGACAAACTAGAACCGTTCCTGGTGCAGATGAAAGCTATCGATGATTTAGTGAAGAGTTTCCCGGTGCTGGATACCAGCAAGTAAAAAGTGTTCGCCGGTAATATTTGAATAAAGAAAAGGCAGTGTAGGTAACTACACTGCCTTTTTTGAAAACCGTAATACTCATTCAAAGGGACTAACCTCTTACGCGTAAAGCCTCCAGCGCTTCTGGCAGTGACCCATAAAAACTCAACTTGCCTTCAATGGGCTGCACTCTGGCTCTTGCCAGCGTCTTCAGCGGCTGGAAAGGAATATCCGTGATAACGAGCTGTTGTTGCTCGCCCAGCGCCTCTGTGAAGCGTAGGAACGCATTTAGGCCACCGGCATCCAGAACCGGTACTGCATCCCACTGCAAAATAATGGTTTGATAATTCTCACAACGGCTGAGTAACTCATTAAATATCCGCTCTGCGGCAGCGAAAAACAGTGGCCCGTTCACTCGCAATACCAGCGTATGCTCATCAACAGCCGCGGGTATCTCACTCAGGCGCGTCATGCGCGCAATACGCCGCATAAACAGCAGTGAGGCCAACACAATACCCACTGTGATTGCAATCACCATGTCAAATAATACCGTTAGGCTCATGCACAACAACATCACAATAATGTCATCTTTAGGCGCTCGGCGCAGGAGGTCAACGACTTTATGTGCCTCACTCATGTTCCAGGCCACAATCAGTAGCAGAGACGCCATCGCAGCTAAAGGCAGATAAGACAACATCGGTGCCAGTACCAGTAACGCCAGTAAGACCAACAGTGCGTGGATGATGGCTGACACTGGTGAGGTTGCACCTGCGCGAACATTAGCCGCAGAACGAGCAATGGCGGCAGTCGCAGTGATCCCGCCAAAGAATGGCGCAATGATATTCCCCAGTCCCTGACCGACTAACTCACTGTTGGAGTGATGCTTTTGTCCTGTCATACCATCAAGTACGACGGCGCAGAGCAATGACTCAATTGCGCCCAGCATTGCCATAGAAAAGGCTGCGGGCAGTAATGCAGAGAAGGTTGCCCAGTTCAATACAAATGGCTGACTATTGGCGGCAGGTAAATTCCACGGCAAGACAAATTGCGGCAGGATGGGGGGAATACCGTGGCCTTGGGTGCCATCGGCCAGTAAATAGCCAAAGCGCGAGCCGATAGTCGCCACTTGATGATCAAATAGCGATAACACCGCCATGACGGCAGTACCCGCAACCAATGCCGGTAAGTGACCCGGTAACTTTAATTTTAACCGTGGCCAGAGTATTAATACCAGCAGAGTGACGGTTGCAATTAGCGTATCACTGAGGTTGATGGTTGGCATTGCTTGAGCCAACGCGGCAACTTTACCAGCATAATTTTCCGGCACTTCTGTCAGGTGCAGGCCAAAGAAATCTTTCACCTGCATGGTGGCAATGGTGATACCAATACCTGAGGTAAAACCGAGGGTGACGGACAGCGGGATATATTCAATCAATCGGCCAAGTCGCCCTAGGCCCATAAATAATAAAAATATACCGGAGATCAGTGTAGCCAGCAGCAAACCCGCTAAACCAAACTGCTGTGATACCGGATAGAGAATAACCACAAAAGCGGCAGTGGGGCCGGATACGCTATAGCGGGAGCCGCCGGTGACCGCAATAACAATACCGGCAATAGCGGAGGTATATAAGCCGTATTGTGGTGGGACACCACTGGCAATAGCCAGTGCCATCGCCAGTGGGATAGCAATGATACCGACAGTGACACCGGCAATTATATCTTTGAGAAGTCTTTGAAGTGTATAGGTTTCTCGCCAGCAAGCGTCAATAAGCGCGCTGAACGGCCTAATGCCGTTAATTCCGTGCGTTTTCATCTAAGGTGCAAACCAAATAAAGAAAAGACAAAATAAATGGCGGGCCAGTAAGGGTCCGTCTCGAGTAGCAGAACACAACGATACGCCAATTAGGTGACTAAGATCTAGATGTATATCAATCTCAGTCGGAAAATTAGATAACTGCCGGTTTTATAAAGAGGGTTAAATGAACGGATTCATGGTGGACCAGTGCATTCCTCCCCTGAATAAATGAAAAGTGGTTATTATCCCCACTAGCGCCTTCTTTTAGACCCAAGTATCGGAAATTGAAAAATAAGCATCCAAACTAGGGCTGCATCCTGTGTGCGAAATCGAAAGGGGGTGATTAGGCGACATCTTGTTACATGAATTGAGGGATTGGTCCCATAGTGAAATTATTCAGGAATAAAACCTGTCTCACAGCTAAGATTTGAGTTAGAAACTATGGCTATTAACCATGCTTAATGTTTAGGATTTCCAATGAATATATTCGACGTAAAACGTTACTTAATGTTAGTTGGCAATAAGACAAACCAATGTCAGCCAAAATCCTCGCTGAGAATTCAAAGGATTAATGCTACGCCATGAGCGAATTAGAATCTCTATCGACACTATACCGAGATGCTTGTGTCACCTATGCGACGCTCTCAATCAGTTATTTTGCCTTAAGTAAGAACAGTGCTTTTTCTTACAATGGGGACGTCTGGAAACGTATTCTATTTGGTGTCGCATCGGGACTGGTTTCACTTTATCTGAATCAGGACCAGTGGGTGATTTCAGGTGCGTTTTTCTATAGTTTCGAGTTGATTCCGATTATTTTGGTCACTTTCTATGGTGGTTGGTTAAGTAGCTTGACGGCATTGCTGATTAATTTTGCTTTCACAGGCTGGTTTACCCTCGACAATATTCTTATAACAATAATATTTATTCCGCTCATACTGTCACGAGTCTGGGAGCGAAAAAGCAATCGTATTTTTTATACCGCAATCCTCGCTATTGCGATTTATCGTATGGTCGTTGCTGTATTAGTTGCCCCGCATATTTTGACCTGGGCCCAGGTGATAGTATATCAACTGATTTCCGCGCTCTGTTTGGCTATTTGCTACCATGCACTGAATTTTAAAGAGCGTCATATCTCCGCCTATTTTTCGATGAAAAACCGGGCGAATATTGACAAATTAACCCAGCTAAATAACCGGGCAAGTATTGATTATCGATTAACGGCAATTCACAACAGCCGTCAGGCGTGTGGTTTAATGATTCTGGATCTGGACCATTTTAAGTCGGTGAATGACAGCTATGGTCATGACGGTGGTGATTTACTTCTAACAGAAGTGGGGAAGCTGCTGACGTCAATCATTCGCGATGAGGATTTTGTTGGCCGTTATGGCGGTGAAGAGTTTATTGTTATAACCCGCCGCCACGAACCACAAACGATTAAAGCGGTTGCCGAGCGAATTCTCCAACAAGTTGAGAATCTCGCGGTGGTTTTACCTGACGGACGTAAAATAAAGGCCACCATCTCGATTGGTGCGTCTCTTTATTTGCCTGGAATGTCGATGCTAAAAGCATTAAAAATGACGGATGAAGCACTTTATCAGGCGAAGAAACAAGGGCGCAATCAAGTGGTTTACAGCCGATTAATGCCATTTTCCCCATTGGGAGACCGCATAGATAAAGAGGGGCGCCGCCGTAAGTTGTAGAAACACCTTGGCGGGAATCACGAAAAAGGCTCTGACTTTCGTCAGAGCCTTTTGCTCGAATATGGCGGTGAGAGAGGGGTTCGAACCCTCGATACACTTACGCGTATACACACTTTCCAGGCGTGCTCCTTCAGCCACTCAGACACCTCACCGTTTGTTACCGCGCTAAGCACGGCAACGGGGCGGTACTATAGGGACCAGCAGGCAGATGGTCAAGCAGTATTTACCCGTTGCCATTCATCTGGTTATTCTGCATGCATATAGCGTAAATCACCGGCAAATTATAAGCAATCAACGCCAATTTTTCGCCTGCAGTGGTGAATCAACCATCACATAATCGGCACCGAGATCTTTAGCTAGCTGATAATCTTTTGCAGAGTTTATGCCAATCAGCAAAATTTTTGCATCTTCGCTCTGCTTGAAACAGTCCATTGCCTGTTGATTCCAAACCAATTGGGTCCGGGTTGTTCCTTTACCCAGGGTGAATTTCTCGACGACCTTTACCTCACGTCTTAATTCAAAGGCATAATGTCTATTCTGGTTGCTAATGAATGAATTACCCTTGTTTTTGGCTATTATACATTCATCTGCCATCACCGCAGTAGCTAAAATTTTACGGGTTTTATTACGTGTCTCGAATTTACTTATATAATCAGGTAGCGCATCAAGATATTTTTTCTCAGTAGAATAGAAAACAATGCGGTCAGGTGAGAGAATGCTTTCTCTCATTTCTGTTATGGCATTCGCTATTATTTTTGGATCTGCATCAGGAGACTTAATATCTATAGTGAATCTTGTTTTTGGGAACGATAATAAAATATGATGTAATGAGGGGATCTTTACCCCCCATCCACGGAATGTATACTGATCGTCACTTTTAAAGTGATAGGCCGCATCTAATAACTGTAATTCTTGCCAAGAGTGGTCAGAGACCAGGCCGCTGCCGTTAGTCAATTCGCTCAAATCTTTGGGCCGATATAGTACTAAAACACCATCTTTACTAAGTTGAACCGAGACCCAAATAATATCAGCATTATTTGATAACGCTTTACTGATGGCATGTCGAGTGTTCTCTGGGAAATCGGCTGTTCCTGCACGATGAGCAACGATTAACGGCGAGGCTGATAGGGAGTTAACACACAGGGTGAATAATAAAGAAATAAAATAAAATCGCTTATTTTTCATTTGATACCTCGATATGGGTTATTTCGGATTTATAATATTCCTTATCTTGTAACATGTAATATTGAACTGGAAATAAACCAATTAGTAATAGAGGCATTTAATAAAGTGATTATGTTTATACCCGTCATACTTCAAGCTGCATGTGCGTTGGCTACGCTCAATAATCTGAATCACTTACAAATGTAAGCCCATCGGGATTAATGAGCCTCATCCTTGAGGCTCACCCTACGGGCTAGCATAAATACTGTTCAAATCGGTTTCCGACCGGTTTGTATTTCGTTTGCCGTCTTCCTGAAACTCGAATTATTTTGGGTATATATGTCTGAAACGATATTTGGCAGGAAATAAAGCTATCTAAAGGCGAAAAAAAACGGCAATCGGGTTAACAGGTTCAGGTATGAAACCAGACATGTTATCGATTGCCGCTTCGTTTGTCGTAGAAACCAAGGTTCATCTACAGACTAAATATGGCGGTGAGGGAGGGGTTCGAACCCTCGATACGCTTACACGTATACACACTTTCCAGGCGTGCTCCTTCAGCCACTCAGACACCTCACCGTGTTACAGCTATCAACTACGCTAAACGCTGTCGACCGGCGTAATGTAGGCAAAAGTGTGCCCAGCGTCAACCCTCTTATATTGGCTTTGTTACTGTTTAGCTAAAGTTACAGCAGTTTGCTGATTTCATCGTCATTTCTTGCGGGTAACACTTGCATCTGACCGTTAATCGCGGAAATCTATCAGGTACTTTCGCAAGGAGTTGGCAAATAATGAATATTATTTTTTATCACCCGTTTTTTGAAGCAAAACAGTGGTTGTCAGGCATACAATCTCGCTTGCCCACGGCGAAAATCAGGCAGTGGCGACGTGGTGATACACAACCAGCGGATTATGCTCTCGTCTGGCAGCCACCACAGGAAATGCTCGCCAGACGTGTTGAACTGAAAGGCATTTTTGCTTTAGGGGCGGGGGTCGATGCTATTTTGGATCAAGAGCGCCGCTCTCCGGGCACATTGCCAACCGGAGTGCCGCTGGTACGATTAGAAGACTCTGGTATGTCATTGCAAATGCAGGAGTATGTGGTAGCCGGTGTATTGCGATATTTCCGCCGAATGGATGAGTATCAACTGCAACAACAGCAGAAAGTGTGGCAACCGCTGGAGCCGCATCAGCATGATAAATTTACCATAGGTATTCTCGGGGCGGGGGTATTAGGTAAAAGCGTGGCCCACAAATTGGCTGAGTTTGGTTTTACCGTGCGTTGTTGGAGCCGTACACCAAAACAGATTGAGGGTATAACCAGTTTTGCCGGCAAAGAGAAACTATCGATTTTCCTGCAAGGGACACAATTATTAATTAATTTGCTGCCCAATACGCCCGAAACTGTCGGTATCTTGAACCAATCGCTGTTTTCACAATTGAATGCTAACGCTTATGTGATCAATATTGCGCGTGGTGCACATTTATTGGAGCGTGATCTATTAATTGCAATGAGTGTTGGGAGCGTTGCAGCGGCGACATTGGATGTATTTGCTGAGGAACCCTTACCGTCAATGCATCCTTTCTGGAGTCACCCACGCATAACTATTACACCGCATATTGCAGCGATAACCCTGCCGGAGATAGCGATGGATCAGGTAGTTGCCAATATTCAAGCCATCGAAGCGGGGAGAGTGCCAGCGGGCCTGGTCGATGTGGTACGAGGTTACTGATTTACATACTGACTCGGTTCGATGAGATATAGCGATAGCCCTGCAAGTAAGGGCTTTTAGCGCTGTTGATGAGAAGAATTCCTGCTATCATTAGCAGTCTATGCTTTACCTGCAAAAAAGCCATCCTGCCTTAAAAGACTTTGTGGAGTAGTCATGTATCCTGTTGATTTACATATGCATACCATCGCCAGCACCCATGCTTACAGCACCCTGCACGATTACATTGCCGAAGCTAAGTTAAAAAATATTAAGCTGTTTGCCATTACTGACCATGGCCCGGATATGGCTGATGCCCCGCATTACTGGCACTTTATGAACATGCGTGTCTGGCCACGGTTGGTAGATGGTGTGGGTATTTTGCGCGGTATTGAGGCCAATATTAAGAATTTGGACGGTGATATCGATTGTACCGGCCCGATGCTTGATGCCATCGACCTGCTAATTGCCGGCTTCCATGAGCCTGTATTCCCGCCTCAAGACAAAGCTGCCAATACTCAGGCAATGATTGCGGCCATGGCGCAGGGGAATGTGCACATCATCAGTCATCCCGGTAATCCTAAATATCCTGTTGATATTCCAGCTATTGCTGAGGCAGCGGCAAAATACAATGTGGCGTTGGAGTTGAATAACTCGTCCTTTACGCATTCACGCAAGGGCAGCGAAGCGAACTGCCGGGCGATTGCTGAAGCGGTCCGTGATGCCGGTGGCTGGTTGGCATTAGGTTCTGACTCCCATATTGCCTATTCATTGGGGATTTTCGAACATTGTGAGCGGATTATTGCTGAGGTGAATTTCCCGCCAGACCGTATTTTGAATGTTAGCCCGCGCCGGTTACTGAATTACCTTGAGCAGCGTGGCCGCCCGGTAATCCCTGAGTTGGCTGATTTATAATATAAAGTATGTGACATTGTCACTTGTGGTTTAAATATTCATAAGAAACAGGAAGATGTAAATGAATGATTTCTCTCTGGTGTGCCGGGTTCTTGGGTCACTATTTTATCGCCAACCACAAGATCCGCTACTGGCCCCCCTTTTTGCGCTGATAAGTCAGGGCAAATTAGAGCAGCACTGGCCACTGGAACAAGGTGAGCTGCTGGCGCGTTTGCAACAAGAGTATCAGCCACCGGCGGTGGTCGCTGATTATAACGCGTTGTTCGTCGGCGATGATCGTAGCGTGTCACCTTATGGCAGCGATTATGAGGATGCTTGCCCAGAAGCTGAGGTCAGAGCGTTTTTGCAACAACGAGGGATGCCGCTGGGCGATGGCCCAACTGATCATTTTGGTGGGTTATTATTGGCAGCCTCTTGGTTGGAAGACCAAGCCGCAGAGGATGAGATTGCGGCTCAAACCGCACTGTTTAACGACTATTTACTGCCCTGGTGTGGTCGCTTTCTCGGCAAAGTAGAGGCCCACGCTAACACCGGCTTTTATCGGACGTTGGCTCAGTTGAGCCGCGAAGCGTTACAGGCGATGTGGGATGAGTTGTCTGAAGATACTTTGCCGAATTAAGTAACCCTCTTTGGATTAATGAGCCTCATTCTTTGAGGCTCACCCTGCGAGCCAGCATAAATACGGTTCAAACCGGTTCCCGACCGATTTTTCATTCGTTTACTGCAACGGCAATGACATTTGGTATCAGTGACGATGCAGCAAACGATAGCCTGTAAACCTCGCAGTGCAGCTAGTCAGTCAGTGGGATGACTAACTGGCCTGGTTTCACTTCTAAACCTTTTGCCAGCTTTTTCGCCATCCCTTCAGCTTTACTCTTTTCACTGTCCAACACATAGACCGGTTGCTGATTAAAGTAGGATTTCAACGACTGATTCAGATAAGGGGTCAGTGCTTTCATCACTGAATCCATTTTTTCTGGCTTAACGGTATAATCAGTCAATTCCATATCTTTTAGGAAGATAGCGCCTTTCTCACGATCGAATGTCGGTTGCGCTTTTAGTGTCAGCGTCATATCCGCACTTTGTGGGCCAAGGATCGAGGTAATGTCTACTTTGGCATTACCGGTTAAGGTCACTTTACCAGGCTCAGTACGGCCAATCTGGCTCTGCAATTGCGTCAAGATAATGTGGGCGTCAACCAGACCGGGTATGCCAATCTGCTTTTCATAGTTATTGTGTTTTTGCAGATATTCATTGATTTCCTGTTCGCTCAATGTGTATTGAGTTAATTGGTTACAGCCGACCAGTGTCGTGGTCACAATCAGCGCAGCAGCGCCCCACATTAATGTCTTCATCAAAACCTCATAGCAATATTTACTAAACAAACAAGATGGCGCATCACATCAAACCAGACAAACAGGCCAATAGTAACCGGTTAATCCACTGTTTTGTATTATTAACCATATTTGTTCAACCAAGGTTCAGTATTGCGGACAATAATGCGGCGGTGGGGGGCATCTGCCAATCGGATAACCCCGAATCAACGTTGGTTTGAAAAGAGAATAAAAAGATGCCAGAGAGGCTTGGCGACTCTGGCACTAGTGCTAACGACAGAATAGTGCTAACTGCCGCTTAGCATGGCAGACTCGATACGGCGCTGATTAAACTGCCAGTAAAGCCCGGCCAGCGTAATTACCCCAATAACGCCCAGCAGGAACCAGGGTAACTCCGGCATTTCCAGCGTTCGGCCAGTATCGTACATCCAGCCGCCACCGGTATAGCCTAATGCTCCTCCCAACGCCAGCCCCAGACGGCTAAAGCCCATATAGCTGCCACGTGCGCGCGAGTCGGCCAGCGAAGCCCCCAGGGTTTCACGTGCGGGTTCAGCGATAATTGAACCTGTATAGAAGAAGCAAATGAACATAAACAGTGTTTGCAGGTGGGAAATCAAACCGATCGGAAACAGGCTTAATGTCATGATTAATAGCCCAAACATGAGGCGCTGTTCGAGGCGAAAACGTTTCTCGCTCCAGCGAGCAAGTGGGTAAAGCAATGTCAAAGAAAGCGCGGCCTCAATGGCGTACATCCATTTAACGGCAGCAGGAGACCCCGCAATCTCATTTACCACGATCGGCAGCATGAGCATCACCTGTACCGACAGCATGTAATAGCCTGTTAGCGTCAGGACATAAGTCACAAAGCGGCGATCACGTAGCACCCGCATTAAACCTTCTTTCATTGGCGCACGCACGGTGGAAATGCGATAGGCGGGCAGCAACCAAAGGTTCCAGCCTGCCGCCAAAATGAAGATTACCGCGCCAGTCCAACAGACAAAATGGAAGTCGTATTGCAGTAACCAACTGCCGATTAATGCGCCGATCACCGCACCTGCACTATCTTGCATCATCAGCAGGGAGTAAAAACGGCCACGTTCATGGGGGCGGGTTAATTTGATAACCAAAGCGGTACGCGGCGGATCAAATAGGGTGCCACCTAAGCCAGATAGCGCACAAGCCAGCAGGAGTATCCAAGGTTCATCGGCCATTGCCATAAATGCAAAGCCAGCAGCCCGCATTAGCATGCCGGTAACAATCATTGGCTTGGCACCAAAACGGTCGGCAATGGCACCACCAAAGATGCCTAACCCTTGTTGGACAAGTTGCCTTAGCCCCAAGGCCAGGCCAACGAGCACCGCAGCCCAACCCAGTTGATCGACAAATCGGATAGAGATGAGTGGGAAGACAACGAAAAAACCCAACACAACTAATAAGTTATCAAGCAATAAAAAATACTTACCCAAGCTCCGAGCTTGCGATACCAAGGCCATGCTTCACCGTCAGAAATTAAATAAGGAGGGAATAAAAAACACGCTTATAGTTTGTACCCAAATTGCTAGAAACGATAGAGGGTAGATTGATAATATTTTTTTATCGTCAATACGTTACCTCATCGATTATTCATAATAAAATGCTTATTCACCGCTTTAACTACGTGATTTCATTGTGTCCTCGTGTGCAAAGTTTGCAAGGGCGGTTTTACGCAGGGTATGGGCAACAGGTATATTGAAGTAAAAGATTGTCGCTAAATTAAGTACAGAGTGCAGCCCAAGGGGAGCAGATGTTCGGCTATCATTCAGCAACACCTAAAATACGCCTGACGACGGACCGCATGTCATTGCGGTTGGTTCATGAACGTGATGCCTACCGCATGGCTGAGTATTATGCTGAAAATCAGGTATTTCTCAAACCATGGGAACCCGTGCGCGATCAAAGTCATTGCATGCCTTCCGGTTGGCAGGCGCGGCTGGGTATGATCATGGAGCTACAAAAGCAGGGGAGCGCCTACTACTTTATTCTGCTGGACCCCGAAGAGAAAGAAGTGCGCGGAGTGGCTAACTTTAGCAATGTACTGCGAGGTTCGTTCCATGCCTGTTTTCTGGGTTATTCATTAGGTGAGCGCTGGCAGGGTCAGGGTTTAATGTTTGAAGCGTTGCAGCCGCTGATTCGCTATATGCAGCGGCAGGAACGGATGCACCGTATCATGGCTAATTATATGCCGCACAATCATCGCAGTGGCAACTTACTGGCACGCCTTGGATTTGAGCGTGAAGGTTACGCCAAGGATTATTTACTGATTGATGGTCAGTGGCGCGACCATGTGCTGACTGCTTTGACTAATAAAGAATGGACGCCAACTCGCTGAGGTCAGGATGAAACACAGTTTAAATGCACAGGAAGCCAGAGTTATTGGCTGTTTGCTAGAAAAACAAGTGACAACACCGGAGCAATATCCGATGTCGCTCAATGGCGTGACCGTCGCCTGTAACCAGAAAACCAACCGTGAACCGGTGATGGAGTTATCCGATTCGGAAGTCCAGCAGACACTGGATTTCTTGCTGAAAAAACACCTTATTCGCACCCAGAGCGGTAACCGAGTAATGAAGTACGAGCACCGTTTTTGCAACTCGGAATTTGGCAACCTAAAGTTCTCACCTGCTGAGTTGGCGGTGATTACCACGCTATTATTGCGTGGTGCACAAACACCAGGAGAGCTGCGTACTCGCACTAACCGGATGTATGAGTTTGCCGATGTTACTGAAACAGAAGAGGTATTGAACCAACTGGCAATCCGCGAAGATGGGCCATTTGTGGTGCGTTTAGCCCGTGAACCGGGTAAACGTGAAAGCCGCTTTATGCATCTTTTTAGTGGTGAGGTGGCCCCGGCCTTGGCAATAGCAGAGAGTGCTGAAGGAGAAAGCAGCGCCCTTGAGGAGAGAGTTGCCCAACTTGAACGGCAAGTGGTCGCACTGACACGTCGGTTGGATGAAGTATTGATTCAGTTGGATGATTAATAAGGATCCTATGAAAAAACTACGTATTGGTATTGTCGGTTTGGGCGGTATTGCACAAAAGGCCTATTTACCTATTTTGACTCAAGCACGGGACTGGCAACTGGTTGGTGCGTTCTCCCCCAATCAAATCAAAGCACAACCTGTGTGTGACAGCTATCGGATGCGCTATTTTTCTCGATTAGATACGTTAGCTGCTGAATGCGATGCTATTTTTGTTCACAGCAGTACTGCCAGCCATTTTAAGGTGGTCAGTGAACTGTTGCAGGCAGGGATTCATGTTTATGTCGATAAGCCGCTGGCCGAAACACTCGAGCAATCCGAACAATTGATAGCACTGGCCGCGAAACGGCACTTGGCACTGATGGTCGGGTTTAACCGACGTTTTGCTCCGCTATACCAACAACTGAAACAACAAGTCATTCACCCGGCATCGCTGCGGATGGAGAAACATCGCCAGAACAGTGTGGGGCCGAATGATCTGCGCTTTACCTTGCTTGATGATTATCTGCATGTGGTGGATACCGCTCTGTGGCTTGGTGGCGAAGCGGCAAAGCTGCTGAGTGGAACGCTTCAGACAAATGCGTTGGGACAGATGCTGTATGCAGAACACCATTTTCAAGCGGGCAATGGTCTGATAACTACCAGTATGCACCGCCACGCAGGGACCCAGCGGGAAAGCGTGCAAGCCGTCAGTACGGCTGCCTGTTATCAGGTTAGTAATATGAGCCACTGGCAGCAGGAGTCGGATGGGCAGGTGATAAGTTTGCCGGTAGCCAGTTGGCAAACCACCTTAGACCTGCGAGGCTTTACCGGTGCAGTGCATCATTTTATTGATGCAGTAAGCAACCAAACGGCACCACAAGTTTCGGGTGATGAAGCTATTTATGCGCAGCGAATGATAGAGCAAATTTTACAGCAGGATACTGTTCAATAAGTCGATAATGCAAAGCAAAATGGCGCAAAAAGCGGGCTAAGTCAGTAATTTGTTACACCTTGCGATGGATATTCATCGCCGGATACGTAGACTGGCGGCTGTGTTCAAACCGTTTCAGGGGCACCTTAATTTTGGCACCTCAACAATTGGGTAGAAGCAACGCCTGCTAATGCAGGCGTTGATATTTACGACGTATTAAAAAATAGATCGGAAAACAGATCAGAACCCCATATCAGACAACCTATGAATCTACTGAAATCACTGGCAGCCGTCAGTTCCATGACCATGTTTTCCCGCGTATTAGGCTTTGCCCGTGATGCGATAGTGGCGCGGGTTTTTGGTGCCGGGATGGCAACGGATGCCTTCTTTGTGGCATTTAAATTGCCTAATCTATTGCGGCGAATATTCGCGGAAGGGGCATTCTCACAGGCTTTTGTCCCCATACTGGCCGAATATAAAAGTCAACAGGGCGAGGAGGCAACCCGCACTTTCATTGCTTACGTCTCTGGTCTGTTAACCCTGATACTGGCAGTAGTGACCGTTTTGGGGATGTTGGCCGCGCCTTGGGTGATTTTTATTACGGCTCCCGGCTTTACTGATACACCTGATAAGTTTGCGTTAACCTCCGCGCTGCTGCGAGTGACTTTCCCTTATATTCTGCTAATTTCGCTGGCCTCCTTAGTGGGGGCGATCCTTAATACTTGGAATCGTTTTTCTATTCCTGCTTTTGCGCCCACTTTCCTTAATATCAGCATGATAGGTTTTGCGCTGTTTGCCGCACCCTATTTCAATCCACCAGTCATGGCGCTGGCCTGGGCGGTGGTGGTTGGCGGGGTACTGCAATTAGGCTATCAGCTCCCTCATCTGAAGAAGATTGGCATGTTGGTGCTGCCACGGTTATCACTGCGAGATGCTGGCGTCTGGCGAGTTATGCGCCAAATGGGGCCGGCGATCCTTGGTGTGTCAGTCAGCCAAATCTCTTTGATTATTAATACCATTTTTGCTTCATTCTTGGTGTCAGGTTCCGTTTCCTGGATGTATTACGCTGACCGTTTGATGGAGTTTCCGTCGGGGGTGCTGGGCGTGGCGCTTGGCACGATTTTATTGCCCTCACTGGCAAAAAGTTTCTCCAGTGGCAATCATGATGAATATTCCCGACTAATGGATTGGGGACTAAGGTTATGTTTCCTATTGGCGTTGCCAAGTGCTGTTGCATTAGGGATTTTAGCTAAACCGTTGGTGGTGTCATTATTCCAATACGGTAAATTCAGTGCTTTTGATGCGGCAATGACGCAACGGGCGTTAGTGGCCTATTCCATTGGTTTAATGGGGCTGATTGTAGTGAAAGTGTTGGCACCCGGTTTTTACTCGCGTCAGAATATTAAAACGCCGGTGAAAATTGCCATTATCACACTGATATTGACCCAAGTAATGAACCTGATATTCATCGGGCCGCTCAAGCATGCTGGGTTATCACTCTCTATTGGGTTGGGGGCCTGCCTTAATGCCAGCTTGCTATATTGGCAGCTGCGTAAACAGAAAATATTCCAGCCACAACCGGGTTGGGCCGTATTTCTAACCAAGCTGGTTATCGGTGTTGTGGTGATGTCGGCCGTGTTACTGGGGCTGCTCTGGGTGATGCCTGCGTGGGATGTGGGGGGGATGGCCTATCGCTTGTTACGGTTGTCTGCTGTCGTTGCCGCAGGGGTGATTGCCTATTTTGCCGCGCTGGCATTACTCGGATTTAAAATTCGGGATTTTGCCCGCAGAACATCCTGAGTCAATCAATCCAAATATAATTATAGATTAAATAAATAATCTAACCAAAGCCCCGATATTTCTCGGGGCTTTTTTTATCTTTTAACGACGCTGTTTTATTGGTTTACATAATAAAAATTTTATTTCTATTAAATAAATGCATCTAAATCGACTAATTATATTACTAATCATTAAAAAGCATCTCATTAGCTTATCATGTACTTTATTGGGCTTGGGTATTATGTATTTTGAATGGGTGTTGATATGCACATCAATTTAAATAAATTCGTTCATATTGACCTTTCACAGTATGTGATTCAATTCGTCTTTATGTTTATGAAATATTTAAAATGTACACTCAAGGTATTTGATAAATGCTTATTATACGGCTATCTATTTTAATCGCTTTTTTCATTTGTAATATTGCCCAGGCAGATAAGACTGACTTGATCGAAAATGATAAAAGAAAACAGTGCCTGGCAATATCAGGAATTTTTGTTCAAGGGAATACACTTATTTCATTAAAGGATATAGAACGACTCATTAATATCGAAAATGACTGTATTACAAATAATGACATTAACACTCTGGCTAAAGACATTACCAAAGAGTATATAAAAAAGGCTATATTGCTGCTCGCGTCAAATTTATACCTATAAATGCGCAGGGACAGCTTGGGCTGCGTGTGACTGAAGGTATTGTTGAAAGAATTGCCGGTGGGGATAAACGAACAGATCACAAAATGCTATTTCCTAGCGTGGTGGGTAAACCACTCCAGGTAGCACAGCTTGATCAAGCCATCGATCAGGCCAATAAATTGCAATCTAACCAAGTCACTCTGGATATATTACCGGGCAGTAACGAAAATGGCTCAATTATTCTGATAAAAAACAAACCGTCTACGTCATGGCACTTATCAGGCTCAGTCGATAATTATGGTTATAAAAATATTGACGAGTGGAAGAAAAAAATATCTTTTACCCTGGATAGCCCACTCGGACTGTCAGATATGATCAGCATTAGCCTGAATAGAACATTAGACAGCCAAAGAGTACGTTATAAAAATGAAACTACACTATTTTATTCAATCCCTTATGGTGCTTTTACATTTAGTGCTTTTATCAACCAAATGCAGTATAGGCGCTATGAAACACTGACTTACAATAGGGTTAAACTTCATGGGGATGTAAGAGACATTAATTTTCGCTCTGAATATACATTTGATCGCAGTAAAAACAAGATAAACACACTCAGTGTGCAGTTAAAAAACAAGAAAATAAATACCCGTTTTAATGATAAGAAAATCGAGGTAAGTAGTTACCAATTGACTACGCTGCAACTTGGTTTAAATCAATTATTCATTATGCCCACAAGTGCAATTAATATTAATTCTTATATAGAAAGAGGTGTGCCATGGTTCACTAATGATAAAGTTCGTGGTCATAAAAAGGTGTTTAAAATAGATAATAGATTCACAAAAGGAGGTGTCAATTTTAATTTAAATTACGGCTTTCTGGTCCTTAATTCACGGTATCAACTAAACAGTATTTTATCCGGACAATATAGTCATGGTCAATTGCCTGGCTCGGAGGAATTCAACATAACAGAACGTAATGCTATTCGCGGATTTAGCCGGGGAGCGAGTAAAGGGCAATTAGGTTGGTATACAAAAAATACACTTTCACGACATGTATCGAGGGCCAATTTAACCTTTATACCTCGCGTGGGTATAGATGTTGGGCGGGTATTGCAACGTGATAATAAACAAGGCTGGCAAAGCAACGCCGGTTTGAGTGCCGGAGTCACGCTTTACTACAAGAAGGTAAATCTTGATGTCGAGGTAAGTCGTGGTTGGCTGTTATCAGATAGTTCCGGCCGTAAAGAACCTGTCCAGATATTAGGTCGGCTAAGCTACGCATTTTAATATTAATACAATATTGATTAAAAAATTAATAAGGGTAATAACTCATGAGAAAAAAAGAATTTAAACTTTCACCAGCAGGAAAATTAACCGTTCTATTGGCGATGATGCTAACGCCAATATCTGTTATTCACGCAGCGGAGTCGAGTCTGGCAGCGACAGCAGGGGCGCATGGCCCTGATATCCATGTTGCTACCAATGGGGTGCCAGTGATTAATATCGCCCCACCTTCGGCATCGGGAATGTCTCACAATCAGTATGAGGCGTTCAATGTAGGCCGTGAAGGAGCGGTATTTAATAACTCCTTGGAAAGTGTTAATTCAAATGCGGGGCAACTCGGTGCCAACCCCAATCTGCAAGGCAACGCAGCCAGTTTGATTCTAAATGAAGTGGTTGGTCGTAATGCCTCGCTGTTATTGGGGCGGCAGCAAGTTGTTGGTATGGCCGCTGACTACGTTCTGGCAAATCCGAATGGTATTAGCTGTGATGGGTGTAGCTTTGATCCTAATTTCAATCAGGTAACCCTGGTGGTGGGTCAGTCGGTGGTAAATAACGGGGCATTACAGCAATTTGATACTGCAAACAACACACAAAGAATGACAATAAAGAACACCGCTGCCACCGATCTGGCTAATGTATTGACGTTAATTACCCCGACTATCGATGCTGACAGTGCTATTCGGGCGGCTAAGGATGTTAATGTTATTGTTGGGCAAAACAGGGTTTCTAGCCAAAATGAAGTACTCCAGTCTGATGCTACTGAAGCCCACGAGACTATGATTGACGGATATTTCCTTGGCAGCATTGCGGCAAATCGTATTCAACTCATCGATACCCGTAAAGAGAGTGGTTTGACATTGGTGGGGGATATCACTGCCCAAGAGGAACTAAATATCAATGCAGCGGGCACCATCTGGCTACAAAGCGATGTTGTAAAGGGAGAATCTATTGATCTACAAGCCAAGAATATAATCATGGCTAAAGACCCTGTATCCACAAAAGGATCGAATAAAACAGACGAACTTATTTTTGTGGACAGCAGTAATATTAACATTACCGCAAGCGAAAATAACCAATTAACCGGTGTTACATTTAGGGCTCATGATGTATTAGTCAAAGGCTCTACCGTAATCATTGAGGGTTTGGCGCGTGAAAAGAAAACCATTATAGATTCAGATAAACAGGGTGATGGCATTGGTGATAAAATTACCGAATATACTCAAAGTGTGAAGAAATTCGACGAGAGTTTAATACTCGGTATCGATAGTTTAAATATTGAGGCTACTGATGGAGATTTGGTTATAAAAGGCACGAATCTAAAAAGTGGCGGTGACACAAAATTGGATGCAAGTCGTGATTTGCTTCTCAGCGGGCATATTGGCAAGGAAACGACTGATAAATTAGTTGTAATGAACGATCTGGGGGGGATCTAAAAAATGGCAATATAAGAGAATTAATTACATTTGAGACGTTAGGTAAAACAAATATATATGCTAATGGAAATGCTGAGTTGAAGTCTGGGCGGAACATCAATATTGCTGGCGTGAAAGTTAATGTAGATGGCTATCTTAAATTAAATAGTGGTAATAATATTAGCGTAAATCCACAAAAAATTGAAAATTCCAAAGTGAGTTATACGGGCTTTACTCAATGGGACGCGTTAGGAGGCAGTGAAAGAGATTCAGATAAAAAATATACTTATATAAATGAACCGTCAGAGTTATCTAGCAGCAAGGTTTATATCAACGCCAATGAAAATATTTCTATTATTGCTAGTAAAGTTAATGCGTTAAATGATACATCGATTAAAGCGTCAGGCGATCTGATTTTGGCAGGGGTACTTAATAAAACAAGCGAACGCTCTAGCAAAGAAACAGGTGTTGCATTTAATATTATCATAGATTCTAACAACAAGAAGAACAGCAATGAGCGTTTTATTGATACTGAGATAACATCAGGGAACGGCGTTGCTTTAGATTCAAATAATGTCTTTATTGATGGTGCATTGGTTAATACTCGCGGTAAATTAGACATCGATGCCAAGGGTAACTTCGTTGTCACGGCAGCTCGCCAACAACAACAAAGTGATGAACAAGACAGTCGTCTTAGTTGGGAATGGTTCGCTAAGAAACAGAAAGATAAGCAATACCGGGCAGGGTTTGAAATTAAACATGTTAATAACAAAGAAAAAAACAGTAAAACAAAGAGTCATTTTGCCACATTAATGGGAAAGACAATCAATATTAATGCGGATAAAGACATTAGGTTTTACGGTACTGCGATAAAAACAAATCAGGGGGACTTGGCGTTATCGGCTAAAGAAGGGGTCCAATTCCTGGCTGCAATTGATTCCAATATGACGGATAAAGAGCGTACCATTTACTCCGGTGGTGCACATTATGATGGCGGAATAGATAAATTTGGTAGTGGTGTTGAAGGTAAATATAGTAATAATAAGAGCCATGAGCTAACTAATACCAGTATTGGCGCAAAGACTGATATCAATGGAAATATGACGATTACTGCTGGAGAGGATATCACTCATCAGGGCGCTCAGCATCAGGTTAGTGGGAAATATTATGAAAGAGCGAAAAATATCTATCATATGGCCAGCAATGATAAAACTATCAGTAACAGCACTGAAAAAGAAATTAAAGCAGGGCTAGGTTTTAATATTAATTACAGTAAATATACCCGGCAAATAGAAAAAGTCATAAAGGACCCTGCGAATGTACTTCATCATTTAGGCGGCACAGGGAGTATCAAAGGAATTTCAGATCCTAACGTTGGTGTGGATATCTATGCCAGTGGTGGTAAGACGACTAAATCAGGTCTCAGCTCATTGGCTTCAGTAACAGAAATAGCCGCCGCAGATATTACTTTGCTTGCCAGAGAAAATATCATTGATGATGGCACACAGTATCACGCCAAGGGTATTAATAAGCAAGGCGGACTGTTTAGTTTGGATGCAGGCCATCATTTCAGTCATGCAGCAATAAACTCCAGTCAAAATAATATTGAAAATGAGAAGGGGGAAGGCGCGATTCGGGTCTCAACCATGACAGGTAAAGACATAAAAGTAGCATTATCAGCCGCAGGCGAGACGTCTGAAAAAGATAGCGCGAGCAGCGTGTTGTTACCCTCATCTATTAAGGCGGGTAGTAATGTGCTGATTAACACAATTGGCAATGCCTATTATCAAGCGACGGAAATCTCTTCTGAGCAAGGGGGGGTTCATATTAAATCTGGTGGGGATATACATTTTGATCAGGTCATTGATAACCGCAGTAATAACGCCACAGGAACTCATGGGAAAGGTAAATTAGCCGTAGGCGGTGGTGTGGGGTCTAAAGAGTTGCGCCTTGAATTGGGAGGAGGTTACCAAAAGAGTCATGGACATGAGTCAAATGCTAAAGTGGGTCAAATAAAGGCACGGCATGCTGTCACTTTAGATGCGAGTAACATTACTCTCATTGGGACTAAAATAGGTAATGAAAAAGCCAAGGTTGGCAATGTTCAGATGATGGCAGGTCAAAAATTAATATTAGGAGCCTCGCTGTCAGACAGCGCTAATAATGGTCTTAAAGCCGGTGGGAATATCAGAGTCGGAGGTAAGGTCGCCGCTTCTGAGACTGATAGCAGCAAAATGGGTTTCATTGGCGGTGATGGCAATGCAGATAAAGTCAATGAATCCAAAGTGGTCCGTAAAGGAATGAATATATACAGTGCCGGGGTGGTTTCATTGCAGGCGCACAGTGATGATAATCAGGCGATTTATACTCAAGGGCTACAGGTTGATGCAAAAAAAATGGATATCAATACCAATCAAGGGGGCATATTGATGGAGTCTGCGCTAACTGTGTTGCCAAAAGATAATTGGAACTTTGATATTAATGCCGACTTGGTGCTAACCGGTAAGTTTAATAAAGACAGCAATGGTCTTGTTGATAAAAATAGTAGCAGTAAAAGTCATTATACTGGTGCAGGAATAAAAGTGGCTGTCGATAAGCAAGATGTCGTTGAGCACCAAAACACCCATATAAAGACGGGCACTTTCACACTCAAAAGTCATAAAGATACCCGCATGTTGGGTGCTGATGTCTCGGCAGATATCGCACTCGTTGATGTCGGTGGTGATCTCAATATAGAAAGCCGGAAAGATAAACAAGATATCACGGAGGTATTGGTCAATTTTGCCCTGAGTCATACAAATGATAAAAATAGCAGTGTGATCAGTAATCTATCGAAAATTGGCACCAAGCGCTTTGAGGGGGAAATTAAGAATGTGTTAACCAAGGGTATTAATAAAATGGGTACCGCATACAATAAAAAATTTCCGGCCAAAGATACCATGGGAGGTGTTAGTTTTAGCAAAGATAAGCAAACTGTAGCATTGCCGCCACTATCAAACAAAACTCACTCACGAAACCTCGCAGATAAGACGGCCCGTTTTCTTGGCGATAAATTTAAAACAGGATTAACCGGCCCTGCTGGATTCGCAGGCCATGCTAATTTAGATGTCAATATAGTTAAAAATGATGCCGTCGATCATCTGTCAGGTATTTTTGCGCAAAAAATCGCTGATATTAAGGTGTTAGGAAAAACGACATTGATCGCCGCTCAAATAAATAACGCGGAGAGTAAAGTTATTGCTAATATCAAAGAACTGCACGTGGGGAATATAAGTAATAGCTATCATCAGGGTGGTGGTGGTTTTAATCTTGCATCTACTATACTGGGTGTCGCCCGTGGCACCCTCGCTGATGCAGATTCAGGGAAAAAGTTACTGATACGCGCACCCTATAATACTAACAAGAATAACAATATTCAGGGCGGAATTTTTAATTATTCAAGCGGAGAGTTTATTATGCCTGACGTCCCTGAGAGTAATTAGCGGTCGGTGATTTAATCTGCTGGCTCGTATTATAACAAAGGCACCTAAAGGTGCCTTTTCACTGATATACCCGCCGCCCTGTATTTTGCCGGGCGACGAGAATCGAGAATATAGATGTAGCTACCAATTACATCCGTTCTACCGTCTGAATACCTAAAGTATCCAGACCTTGCTTCAGTGTTTTTGCTGTCAGCATCGCCAGTTTTAGGCGGCTTTGGCGGATCTCTTCACTTTCTGCATTCAGGATCTGGCAGTGTTCGTAGAAGCTGGAGAACAAGCCTGCTAAATCATACAGGTATGAACACATCACATGTGGTGTGCCTTCACGGGCCACCGTGGTGATGACCTCTTCAAACTGCAACAGGCGGGTAGCCAGTGCTGCTTCACGGTCTTCAGTGATAACCAATGGCAATGTCAGGTTGCTTTCATCAATACCGGCACGCTTAAATACTGAAACCACGCGGGTATAAGCATATTGCATATAAGGCGCCGTGTTACCGTCCAGTGCCAGCATGTTATCCCAGTCGAAGATATAGTCAGTGGTGCGGCTCTTAGACAAGTCGGCATATTTCACCGCACCAATACCAACGGCGTCCACCACCTGCTTCAGTTCATCTGCGGGCATATCAGGATTTTTCTCGGCAATCAATTTGCCGGCACGCTCGATAGCTTCATCCAATAAATCGGCAAGCTTCACTGTACCGCCGGAGCGCGTCTTAAACGGTTTACCGTCTTTACCCAGCATCATGCCAAACATATGGTGCTCAAGGGGTACTGACTCAGGAACATAACCGGCTTTACGAACGATAGTCCAGGCCTGCATCAGATGCTGGTGCTGACGGGTATCGATGTAATACAGCACGCGGTCTGCGCCCAAGGTTTCATAGCGATATTTGGCACAAGCGATATCTGTGGTGGTGTAGAGGTAACCGCCATCCTTTTTCTGAATGATGACGCCCATTGGCTCACCATCTTTATTTTTATACTCATCCAGATACACCACGGTTGCGCCTTCGCTTTCCACCGCCAGCCCTTTGGCTTTCAGATCAGCAACAATACCCGGCAACATGGCGTTATACAGGCTTTCACCCATTACATCATCTTTGGTCAGTGTGACATTTAACCGATCGTAGGCAATCTGGTTTTGCGCCATGGTGATATCCACCAACTTGCGCCACATCTGACGGCAATACTCGTCACCGCCTTGCAGTTTCACTACATAAGCGCGGGCGCGTTGGGCAAACGCTTCATCTTCGTCATAGGTTTTCTTGGCTTGCTGATAGAAAAGCTCCAGATCCGATAAGCCCATATCACTGGCATTTTCGTTCTGCATCTTTTCCAAATAGGCAATCAACATGCCGAACTGGGTTCCCCAGTCACCCACGTGGTTAGCGCGAATAACATTGTGGCCCAGAAACTCTAAAGTGCGCACCGCTGCATCGCCGATGATGGTTGAACGCAGGTGGCCGACATGCATCTGTTTAGCCACGTTGGGTGCCGAGTAGTCAACCACGATAGTTTGCGGTTCTACCGGTGCAACACCGAGTTTCGGTGCCGTCAGCGCATGTTCTACTTTTTCTGCAACCCATTGGCGGTCCAGAAAAATATTGATAAAACCGGGGCCGGCAATCTCAACTTTGCTGGCAATGCCTGAAAGATCAAGCAGCTCGATGACTTTTTCTGCCAGTTGCCTTGGTTGCATGCCAAGTTTTTTGGCAACGGCCATTACACCATTAGCTTGATAATCGCCAAATTGAGCTTTAGCAGATTGGCGAACCTGAGCTTCGCTATCTGCTGGAGCACCTGCTGCAATCAGCGCCTGGCTGACTTTATCTGAGAGAAGAGCCTGAATATTCACCGGGTTACCTTAATTACGCACAAAAGACAGATTAATGATGCACAAGAAAATCTCTGTGCCAGTTAATTCAAACAAGGCCAAAGCCTTTCACCACAAAAATGATGGGCGGCAGAGCCGTCTGGCAGAGGGTTAGTCACAAGATGGCAGGATTTATACCATATTTGACCCTCGGCGTCAGCATCAGGCCAGTGGTTGTCGCTAATCTCATGGCTAAATAGATTAACCGGTTATTTTATTAGCAATGGCGAATGCGAAAGAACAAAACGGTTAGATTAAATATGGCTGATTAGCGGTAATAACGGTAGATTATGGCCGCGTTACTGCCCGCAATAACAATTCAAAAGGAGAGCCGGATGCGTAGCCTGAAAGATATTGCCGAATTACAGGACTTATTTACTGACTTACCATGCTTTGAGCAAAAACTGGCTCGCTTCGCCACGCGATTGAATTTGGATTTAATGCAATTTAGCGCTGATCATATTTCGTTACGTTGCCACCAAGTCGAAACCGCGCAACGTTGGCGCAGTGGGTTAGCGCAGTGCGGTGATTTGATGTCCGAGACACTGATTAATGGTCGGGTGATTTACCTGTTCGACTTGGCTCAACCTCTGGTGGTCGGGCCATGGCTGATCGATTGCGTGGAATTACCCTATCCGGGGAAAACGCATTACCCCCATCAGGGATGGGAGCATATCGAGCTAGTCTTGCCAGGGGACCCGCATACCTTGAGGTCACGTGCTCGTGCTTTATTGCCAGCCACATTACCGGAGGGTATCAGCGAGAAATTCAGTTCTCCACAAGGGGAACATGAGCGCTTAGCCAACCCGACACTGGCGGTGAGTGATGGTGAGATAACCATTAAGTTCCATCCCTATACTTTGCGGCAAATTATAGCCAGTGAGCGCAATATTTAACGTTAATGGGTTATTTATTTTGATAGCGACTTTCACTTATGGTTATCACTGTGACTGACATCTACTCATAGATTTAAAATGAGTGCCATAGTAAACGCTTAAGTATGTTTTATTAGTTTCTGTTTTTACTTGAGAGCGATCTTCGCTATTTATTCAACAGGTAAATTATTTAGTTCTTATTTATATGCCCGTAAGTAAGCGGGTATAAATACTGTCGCAGTGGCGTTCGTCAAACGGGAGAGAGAATGACTATATTGGAAATTTGTTGCTATAGCGTTGATTGCGCGCAGATAGCAGAAAAGGCAGGAGCCGACCGGATTGAATTGTGCTGCGGTCAGTCCGAAGGGGGCTTAACACCCAGCGTTGGTACATTAATGCAAGCCAATGAAACTGTTACTATTCCGGTGCATCCTATCGTAAGGCCTCGAGGTGGCGATTTTTGTTATAGCAATAATGATTTTGCAATCATCAAAAATGATATCGCGCGAATCCGTGATATGGGATTTGCGGGCGTAGTGGTTGGTGTACTGGATACCGACGGCCACATTGATATGCCACGGATGCGGGAGATAATGTCCATCAGTGGCCCATTGGCGGTCACTTTCCACCGGGCATTTGATATGTGCCAGAACCCAATGATTGCCTTACAGCAATTAACTGACCTGAATGTGGCGCGGATTTTAACCTCGGGCCAGCAGCCAAATGCTGAGCTGGGGTTGGCGTTATTAAAAGATTTGCTTGCTGCAACTCAGGATAAAGGGCCGGTTATCATGGCGGGCGCTGGGGTTCGTTTGACGAATATGCAAAAGTTTATTGATGCCGGTATCCGTGAGCTGCACAGCTCTGCCGGGCGGGCGGTCCCATCGACGATGAAATATCGCAAAGCGGGCGTCACTATGTGTGCTGACAGTGATGTTGATGAGTTTGCCCATTATTGTGTTGATGGTGATGTCGTTGAGGCAATGAAGAGTTTATTAGTGATGGGCCGCCCTCTTTCACAAAGTGCCTAGCTCTTTCAAGCGTGCTGCCAACCGTTGTACACTGCCCCGGCCAATTACGCCGGGGCTGCCTTATTATGGCTTACGCGCGATTAATACCGCTCGGAGGGGAGTAGGGTAGCCTTCTACCGTTTTACTCGGGTCATGTGGGTCAAGAAACTCGGCTAACGATTCGCTGGTCATCCAGTCAGTACGGCGTTGTTCATCGGTGGTGGTCAGCGCCATATCAGCGATCCTGACATCGACAAACCCACACTTTTCCAACCAGGCTTTCAATGCCGGTGCCGATGGAATGAAATATACGTTGCGCATCTGAGCGTAACGGTCACCCGGGACTAACACCTGTTGGCTATCGCCTGCAACGACTAAGGTTTCAAGTACCAGTTCACCGTCGCTGACCAACTGATTTTTGAGCTGATAAAGGTGGTCCAAAGGTGAGCGACGATGATACAGCACTCCCATCGAGAATACGGTATCAAAGGCTGCAAGTTCCGGCAGCTGTTCGATACCCAATGGCAACACATGCGCTCGCTGATCCCCCCCTAGCAGTTTACGAATAGCTTCAAATTGGCATAAAAACAGCTGCATTGGGTCGATACCGACGGCCAGATGGGCACCTTCGCCAATCATGCGCCACAAATGATATCCACTACCACAACCGACATCCAAAATGCTACGGCCAGCCAGTGGGCTAATATGCGGTAACACCCGTTGCCATTTCCAGTCAGAACGCCATTCAGTATCAATATCCAGCCCATATAGCGAGAATGGGCCTTTGCGCCACGGCATCAGCGCACGCAACATATTCTCCATCCCTTCCCGCTGACCGGCAGAGATCGGGGGGGACATTTCGGCCCGTACACCGTCACGCAAATCCAAGGTGGTCGGTGTAAGTAACGGCAAATGCTCTACCGCATTAAACCAGGTTTTAAACTTGCCGTGTAACGACTCACGCTGCCAGGCACTGAGCTGAGCGGGCAGGGTATCTAACCATGGGCTTAACGGGCCTTTGGCAATCAGCCGGTAAAAATCGCCAAATTCAATCATTGCGCCTCTCCTGCTTTCAGGGCGATCAGAGAACCAAAGTTAAAGCATTGAAACCAGACTTCTGCGTGTTCAAAACCCGCCTGATGCAAGCGTTGTTTATGGGTTTCAACCGAGTCGGTTAACATGACGTTCTCCAGCATGCTGCGTTTCTGACTGATTTCCAGTTCGCTATAGCCATTAGCGCGCTTAAAATCGAGGTGCATATTGAACAGTAATTCGCCAATATCGTTATCTTCAAAATTGAATTTTTCGGATAACACCAGAGCACCTCCCGGGCGTAACCCTTGGTACACTTGGTTAAGTAGCCGCTGGCGATCTGCCGGTTCAAGGAATTGTAGGGTGAAGTTAAGCACCACCATGGAGGCATTTTCCAGCCGAATATCCAGAATATCGGACTCGACAACCTCCACCGGCGTTTCCGCCCGGAAAGCATCAAGATGGCGGCGACAACGTTCGACCATTGCCGGCGAGTTATCCACGGCAATAATTTTGCAACCTTCAGCCTTAATATTACGGCGCATTGACAGGGTGGCCGCACCCAGCGAACAGCCGAGATCATAAATCTGGCTGTGAGGCTGCACAAAACGTTCCGCCAACATGCCTATCATCGAAATAATATTGGAGTAACCAGGGACCGATCGCTGGATCATATCGGGGAACACTTCAGCAACTTTTTCGTCGAAGGTCCAGTCACCTAACTTGGCAATAGGGGCAGCAAATAGGCTGTCACGCAGTGGCTCGATAGCCCCAGCCGGATGGCGTTGTGCGTCGTTTTGAGATTGAGTGTCGCGATTTGGCATGACTGTCATTGGCATTAACAAGAAATTTAAGGCGCATATTATAACAGAAAACCAAACGCATTAGCGTGATAATGCGTGAGAAGAGGGCTGATAGACACAGATGAGCGTGAAGGCGGTAGTCAGCCGCCCAAACTAATAGAACTCCGGCGATGGGGACCTCGCAACGGAACAAGCGATAAGCCTATCAGGTCAGACTGAAAATCTGATCCCAAGGCAAGTAGTAAATATTAGCTATAACCATTAATACCAAAGAAACATAGGTGGCACTCATCCCGGAGCGACGCCAGCGAATTTCGCGATGGCGTAAACCATAATAATGTAGCAGGCGGCCAACTATCAGCATTAATCCACAGATATGGATCATCCACGTTTCAGCACCGTTCATCTCCATCATAATGAGCAAAATGACAGCAATAGGGATATATTCTACGGCGTTCCCATGTACCCGGATAGCGGTTTGTAATTCATAAAAACCGCCGTCGCCATAAGCTACCCGGTACTGGTTTCTCAATTTAACCACATCAAATGAAAGCTTTATCAATAACAGTGCGCCCAACACGACATAAAGCGAGCTAACCATTTTCAACTCCATTGCCCAACCATAGACTGGCGGAATAATGATAACCGCCTGTTGGGTCACTGTCGCTAGAAAAATCGATGGATTGTCATTTCTTGAGGTTCAGTTTAGTGTTTGGAAAGATGAGCTTAAAACAACGTCACTTGTTCAGGCCAGTCAGGTGCGGTTGCTAGCGTCGGTATGCGTGCTGCCAACTGTTGCCATAGCTTTTGTGCTTGCTGCGGCGAGTCACTGTTATCTGGTGTGTGAATGAATAAATAAGGTTGATATTGCTGTTCCCACTGTGGCAGCCTTTGTAACCATGGCGAAAATAGAGCCAAATTATCATCTATTTGGTCGCCACCAATAAATCGCACCAAGGGGTGACTGCCAGTGACGACGGCATGAACAGGGAGGCGGGGTTTCTTGCTTTGTGCATCCCGTACGGCCGCAGTTGCCGGTTTGGCGGCATGAATAGCGCGGCTATCTAATATTACCCGATTGATTGACCGTTGGTGCAAACCTTGATTGAGCGCCAACTCAGCAGCACCTTTGGCAAAAAACTCAGGATGACGCACTTCGACCCCATAATTGAAGCCTGCGGGCAATTTATCGAGAAATTGCCACAAATGGTTCAACGCATTAGGCCCAAATGCTGCGGGCAACTGTAACCACAACTGGCCAATGCGTTCATGCAGTGGAGCCAAACAGTGATAAAAAGCCTGTAGATCTTGCTCACATTCGCGCAAAGCCGCCTGATGGCTAATCGTCGAGGGGAATTTAAAGCAAAAGCGGAAACTGTCCGGCGTCATATCACGCCAGCGCTGTACTATTTCCAGCCGTGGCAATGCATAAAACGTGGTATTCCCTTCAACACAATTAAAGTAGCGGCTATAGTCAGCTAAATCCTTGATACCCAGCCGGTTCCAGGTTGGGTGTTGCCATTGCGGCAGTCCGATATACATATTTTACCCTTCTTACTTGGCGCTACAGCGTTGTTAGCTGCACTCATTCACCCGAATCACTGACTAATGTCAGCTCATGGGGATTCATTCATTTGCTGCCTAGCTGTAACACCAATTAATTTGGGTAAACTTTTATCACTTGGCGCTACAGCGTTGTTAGCTGCGCTGACGTTATAGCGTTACGCGTTAAGGGCCGCAAGAATTTCGCTACTGCTGCGCACGCGGGATATCCGCGGGAAAATATGGGTAAATGCGAACTGCTGCATCTCGCTGCTCGCCGTACTGCAACCATCTTCGGCAATCACCAACTCATAACCGTGCTCCCAAGCGGCACGAGCTGTTGATTCCACACCAATATTGGTGGCAATCCCCGCCAATACGATGGTCTTTATGCCGCGTCGGCGTAATTGTAAATCCAAATCTGTGCCGTAAAATGCGCCCCACTGGTGTTTAGTAATTTTGATATCTTGATCAGCCACCGCGAGTTGTTCTGGGAACGTCCACCATGAGTCTGGCAACCCACCCTCGGGGGCAGGGCTTGGCTGATCTACGGGCTGTTTTAGTGCCTCGGCGAAGGAGTCAGACCAACCCACTCGCACTAAAACCACCGGAGCACCCAGCAGGCGAAACTGCTTTGCCAATTGTGCGTTGGTGGCGATGACCTGTTCAGCCGTATAGGGGCCTTTGGCAAAAGGTAAGATCCCTTGTTGTAGGTCAATCAGTACCAGTGCGGTGGTTTTTGCATCAAGTTTCATTCTGTTACGCCTCAATATCATTATGCGAAAGTCTGGATGAGCGGTTCCACCTGCTGACCCGTTGTTGCTAGCATATGTTATCGGGCGGTCCTTGTGAGGGGATAAATTTGTTAAATGATGTGTTAAAACATCGCTGAAAGGGATTTTGTCATGCCTGAGCTGTGCGTTCGCTCTTATCTATACCATGAAATTCCTTTATAATGGCCCCCATTTTTCAAGACTCTTTAATCCAAAACACCTAAGAAAACAGTCGCACGGACAGTGCATAACGCGTGTGGCATCGGCTGAGTAAAAGGATATTGTATGCGTACTGAGTATTGCGGGCAGTTGAATCTGTCCCATGTGGGCCAAAGCGTTACACTTTGTGGTTGGGTTAACCGTCGTCGTGACCTCGGTGGTCTGATTTTTATTGATATGCGTGATCGCGAAGGCATCGTTCAGGTATTTTTCGATCCAGACCATAAAGCCGCTTTTGAACAGGCTTCAGAGTTGCGTAATGAGTTCTGTATCCAGATTACCGGCACCGTGCGTGCGCGCCCAGATAGCCAAATCAATAAAGATATGTCGACGGGGGAAGTGGAAATCTTTGCCAATGCGCTGAATATCATCAACCGTTCTGAGCCGTTGCCACTGGACTCTAATCAGACCAACACTGAAGAGCAGCGTCTGAAGTATCGCTATTTGGATTTGCGTCGCCCGGAAATGGCCGATCGCCTGAAAACCCGTGCAAAAATCACCAGCTTTGTCCGTCGCTTTATGGACAGCCATGGTTTTCTCGATATTGAAACCCCAATGCTGACCAAGGCAACGCCAGAAGGTGCGCGTGACTATCTGGTGCCAAGCCGGGTACACAAAGGCAAGTTCTATGCATTGCCACAATCACCACAACTGTTTAAACAGTTGCTGATGATGTCTGGCTTTGACCGTTATTATCAGATCGTAAAATGCTTCCGTGATGAAGATTTGCGTGCTGACCGCCAGCCTGAATTCACCCAAATCGATGTTGAAACCTCTTTCATGACCGCCGATCAAGTGCGCGAAGTGATGGAGAAACTAGTGCGTGAATTGTGGCAGGAAACCAACGGTGTCGAGCTGGGTGATTTCCCGGTGATGACTTTTGCTGAAGCTATGCGTCGTTTCGGTTCTGATAAACCAGACCTGCGTAACCCAATGGAATTGGTGGATGTTGCGGATCTGGTTAAAGAGGTTGAGTTTAAAGTCTTCTCTGGCCCGGCAAATGATGTCAAAGGTCGTGTCGCTGCACTGCGTGTTCCCGGTGGCGCACAGGTTACCCGTAAGCAAATTGATGAGTACGGCCAGTTTGTCAACATCTATGGCGCGAAAGGCTTGGCATGGTTGAAAGTCAATGACCGTGCAGCCGGCGTTGAGGGTGTACAAAGCCCCATTGCGAAATTCCTCACTGCAGAGGTGCTGGAAGCCATTCTGGCTCGCACTCAGGCTGAAAGCGGCGATATCCTGTTCTTTGGTGCCGATAGCAACAAAATCGTCACTGACGCGATGGGTGCATTGCGTCTGAAAGTAGGTCGTGATCTGGAACTGACCAAACTGGGAACATGGGCGCCGCTGTGGGTGGTTGACTTCCCGATGTTTGAAGATGATAGCGAAGGCGGCCTAACGGCGATGCATCATCCGTTTACTGCACCAAAAGAGATGAGCCCAGAGCAATTGGCTGCGGCACCGACTACGGCTATCGCCAATGCGTACGATATGGTGATTAACGGTTATGAAGTAGGTGGCGGTTCCGTGCGTATTCACCGTACCGAAATGCAGCAACAGGTGTTTGGTATTCTGGGTATCAATGAACACGAGCAGCGTGAGAAATTTGGCTTCCTGCTGGACGCATTGAAATATGGCACACCACCACACGCAGGTCTGGCTTTCGGTCTGGATCGTCTGGTGATGCTGCTGACCGGTACTGATAACATTCGTGATGTCATTGCTTTCCCGAAAACCACTGCTGCGGCTTGTCTGATGACCGATGCGCCAAGCTTTGCTAATCCTGCTTCTCTGCAAGAGCTGTCAATCAGCGTAGTGGCGAAGAAAGGGGCAACAGACGTAGCGGAAGAAGAGAATAAGTAATGAATTATATATACCCAATAGATTTCAAGATGCAGGAAGGCGGCAAGCAAGAGAATCCCGGTGAGCTTACACCGGTAAGTGATTCGGATGATTGAGCGAAGCCAACACACTTGCAGTTTGAAAGATGACGGGTATAAGCGCCCAGAATCAATACTGGCGGTGATCTACGCCAGATCCAGTGGTCGGGTGTTGATGTTGCAACGGCGTGATGATCCTGATTTTTGGCAGTCGGTGACCGGCAGTCTGGAAGAGGGGGAAGCGCCGCGGCAAACCGCACAGCGCGAAGTAAAGGAAGAAGTCGGCATTGATATACTGGGTGAAAACCTTGATCTACTCGACTGCCTGCGTTGTGTGGAATTTGAACTCTTTGTGCATTTGCGCCGTCGCTATGCGCCGGGTGTTACGCGGAATAAAGAACATTGGTTCTGTCTGGCGTTACCCGAAGAGCGGGATGTGGTTATCACCGAACATCTTGCCTACCAGTGGTTAGATGCTGCAGATGCCGCAGCATTAACTAAATCCTGGAGTAATCAGCAAGCGATTGAAGAGTATGTTCTTTATTCAAGCTAGTATTTTTGGAGATACTTATTTATGGCAGGTCATAGTAAATGGGCCAACACAAAACACCGCAAAGCGGCACAGGATGCTAAGCGCGGTAAGATTTTCACTAAAATTATCCGTGAGCTGGTGACTGCGGCACGTCTGGGTGGTGGTGATCCCGGTGCAAACCCACGTTTACGTGCGGCCATCGATAAAGCGTTATCGAATAATATGACGCGTGACACCCTGAACCGCGCAATTGCCCGTGGTGTTGGTGGTGACGAAGATAACAATATGGAAACCATTATTTACGAAGGCTACGGACCTGGCGGCACTGCCGTGATGGTTGAATGTCTGAGTGATAACCGTAACCGTACCGTATCTGAAGTCCGCCATGCATTCACTAAGACCGGCGGTAATTTGGGAACCGATGGTTCTGTTTCCTATCTGTTTACCAAAAAAGGCGTCATTTCTTACGCACCAGGTCTGGCTGAAGATACCGTGATGGATGCGGCATTGGAAGCGGGTGCCGATGATATCGTGGTATATGATGACGGTGCTATTGATGTGTTCACTGCTTGGGAGTCATTGGGCGCGGTGAAAGATGCTTTGGATGCAGCGGGTCTGGTGGCTGAAGGTGCTGAAGTTGCGTTGATTCCATCAACCAAAGCGGATTTGGATGCAGAAACCGCACCAAAACTGCTGCGTTTGATCGATATGCTGGAAGATTCTGATGATGTGCAAGAGGTTTACCATAATGGTGAAATCTCTGATGAAGTGGCGGCAACATTGTAAAACAGCGTCATCTCATCCGGTTGTTCAATGAGTTATGTCATTCTCTCTGGCCGCATTCTGTGGCCAGTGTTTTTAGAGGCACCACCGGTATTGCACAGGTACGGTGCCTTTGCTCATTAATGTTACTCAACATAATATTAATGAGAAGCAATGCAGCGAATAAGGTAAAAAACTGGTATGGCGATCGTATTAGGCATCGATCCCGGTTCTCGTGTCACCGGTTATGGCGTTATTCGCCAGCAAGGCCGTCAGCTCACTTATCTGGGCAGCGGTTGTATCCGCACTGTTGTTGACGATATGCCTACTCGTCTGAAGCTAATTTATGCTGGTGTGACTGAAATTATCACTCAGTTCCAACCTGATTTTTTTGCTATTGAACAAGTGTTTATGGCGAAAAACCCGGATTCGGCATTAAAGCTGGGGCAAGCACGCGGCGCTGCAATTGTTGCTGCGGTAAACCTGAATTTACCGGTTTCTGAATATGCAGCCCGCCAGGTAAAGCAAACTGTGGTGGGAACTGGGGCGGCAGAAAAAAGTCAGGTTCAACATATGGTGCGTTCACTGTTAAAACTGCCAGCGAATCCCCAGGCCGATGCGGCTGATGCATTAGCTATTGCGATAACCCATTGCCATCTTAGTCAAAATACCTTGCGATTGGGGAATGACCAAATGACATTGGCGCGTGGCAGAATTCGCTAACCCATTACCAGACGCGAACAGGTTAACAGTTATTGTTGGCTGGATATCCATCCAGCCTTTTTTATGCTATAAACAGCCATTATGTTTATACCCGACCGCGGGTAAACGAGGAGAGAGTCAACGTGATAGGGCGCCTCAGAGGTATCATTCTGGAAAAACAGCCACCGTTGGTGCTGTTGGAAACAAACGGTGTTGGCTATGAAGTCCAATTACCAATGACCTGCTTTTATGAGCTGCCGGACTTGGGGCAGGAAGCCATTATCTTTACCCAATTTATCGTGCGTGAAGATGCTCAGCTTTTGTATGGCTTTAATGATAAGCAGGAGCGGGCGCTGTTTCGCGAACTGATTAAAGTTAACGGTGTTGGTCCTAAACTGGCGCTGGCCATTCTCTCCGGCATGTCTGCGCAGCAATTTGTGGCCGCGGTTGAACGGGAAGACATTACCACTTTGGTTAAATTACCCGGTGTCGGCAAGAAGACGGCCGAACGGCTGGTGGTGGAAATGAAAGACCGCTTTAAAGGTCTGAATGGCGATCTGTTCAATAATACCGGCGATATTCAGTTGCCCGCCAGTTCATCGCAAACATCGGATGCCGATATTGAGGCGGAAGCTGCTTCGGCACTGGTTGCTTTGGGCTATAAACCACAGGAAGCCAGCCGTTTGGTGAGCAAAATTGCTAAACCGGGTGCTGACTGTGAAACCCTGATCCGCGACGCTCTGCGTTCCGCATTATAGAGTGAGTCATACAGGATGATTGAAGCAGACCGCCTGATATCGGCAGGTATTATCAGTGATGAAGAGAGCATTGATCGGGCTATCCGACCAAAGCTATTGGCAGAATATGTCGGGCAGCCCCACGTCCGCGAGCAAATGGAAATCTTCATTCAGGCGGCAAAACAGCGTGGCGACGCGCTTGATCATGTCCTGATTTTCGGCCCGCCAGGGCTGGGTAAAACCACATTGGCAAATATTGTTGCTAATGAGATGGGGGTGAACCTGCGAACTACCTCCGGCCCGGTCTTGGAAAAGGCCGGTGACTTAGCGGCGATGCTGACCAATCTTGAACCACACGATGTCCTGTTTATTGATGAAATCCATCGATTATCGCCGGTTGTAGAGGAGATCCTCTATCCGGCAATGGAAGATTATCAATTGGATATCATGATTGGTGAAGGCCCCGCCGCCCGTTCAATCAAACTTGATCTGCCGCCATTTACCCTGATTGGTGCCACCACTCGCGCCGGTTCATTGACCTCTCCACTGCGTGACAGGTTTGGTATTGTGCAACGCCTGGAATTTTATCAGGTGGCAGATTTAGAACATATTGTCGCGCGCAGTGCCAAGTGTATGGGGTTGGAACTGACGCCAGAAGGGGCTCATCAACTGGCGCGTCGTTCAAGAGGGACGCCACGTATCACTAACCGTCTGCTGCGCCGGGTGCGAGATTTTGCTGAGGTCAGAGCCGATGGCGCGATTAACGGCGATGTGGCGATGAAAGCGCTAGATATGCTTAATGTCGATGCCGAAGGGTTTGACTTTATGGACCGTAAGCTGTTGCTCGCCGTGATTGACAAGTTTATGGGCGGTCCGGTAGGGCTGGATAACTTGGCCGCCGCGATTGGCGAAGAGCGGGAAACGATTGAAGACGTACTGGAACCTTATTTGATCCAACAAGGTTTTATTCAACGCACACCACGTGGGCGAATTGCCACCAATCATGCTTACAAACATTTTGGGATTACCCGCGAAGAGTAAATTTTTTGATGCAGGGCTGAGCCAATGCCAGCCCTGATGGAGTGATAGTCAGGCGGTTGCTTGTTCGCCGACAGGTATGTTAATCATTCGATTAAGCCATGGAATGAGTAGCGCCATAACCAGTGCAATGGCCAGTGTGGCGATGCCAATTTTGCCAAAAACATCGGTATAGATAGGCAGTGTTTCGAGTGGGTCTGTTATCCCTTCTGGTGTCGCGGTAAAGGTGGCAACATAACCGCCAATCAGGAACGATGCGGCTTGCGTTAGGAACCACATCCCCAGAATAAAGCCCATCAGATATTGCGGTACCAGTGCCGCCACCATCGCTAAACCTAAAGCACTGATCATCAATTCCCCCAGGCTCTGGAATAAGTAAACCAGAACGATAAACCAAGGTGATGTCAGACCTTGTGCATCAGCAAACCACATCCCCGCGGCGGCCGCTGTCAGAAAACCCAGTGAACATAAAAACATACCTAAAGTAAATTTGGCCGGCATCGATAAGTCACGGTTTTTACTGCCCAGGCGGGTATAAATTGAGGCTAAAATCGGGCTGGCCACCACTACCCAGAATGGATTTAGTGCCTGGAAACTCACCGGATTGATAGTGAAACCAAGAATTTCATGATGAACATTATTGATGGCGAAGAAGTTGAGTGACGTCGGCATCTGTGCATACAGCACGTAGAAGACGATAGCTTCAATCATCAGAATAAAAGCGACATACATTTTATTGCGGCCTAATTTATCCTGCTTAAATGCTTCTTTGAAAAAGATAAATACCACAATCAACGATAAGACGATCAGCACCAGATTGGCAATCACCACATGGTTCATTAACCAAGCACAGAGACATATCATCACCGCACTACCAGCCAGTACCAGTAGCAAGTTTCGCCAATTTAACGGTTTAGCATCAGGCTCGGAACCGATATGACTCACCATATGGCGGCAGCAGAAATAGACCAACAAAGCAAAAATCAAACCAATACCGCACAAATAATAGGTCACGGTATAACCGAAGCGTTCGGCAATAACCGGAGCCAATGACAGTGAAATTAGGGAGCCGATATTGATCGACATGTAAAACAAGGTGAAGGCCCCATCAAGGCGTGGATCTTTGGGGAGATAGCATTTTGACAATAGGCTAGCCGGATTAGCTTTAAACAAACCATTACCGACAGCAATGGTCCCCAAAGCAAAGAAGATTAGATTTGGGTTATATAGTGATAAACCGGTAGCAAAGTATCCGAGAGCCAGCACGATAGCGCCTAATACCATGGTGCGTTTAGTGCCTAATAAATGGTCGCCGACATATCCACCAATCGAAATCAGGCCATAAACCAAAGCGGCAAAAGCCCCAAAAGTGACAAACGCTTGTTCCTGTGAAAACCCTAACTGCTTTACGAAGAAAACAGCAAGAATACCTTGAACACCGTAATAACCGAACCTCTCCCATAGTTCGACAAAGAAAATCATGAAGAATGGTTTGGGTTGCTGAAGTAAACCAGTGGGTGTGGATCTATCCATGAGAACCGCCTCTGCGGAATAATCATTCTGCGTAAATTGGGAGCATACAAGCCCATGCAGAAATGAAAGAGGTATCTGCATAACCATTATATTGCTCATTGATTTGAGTGATAGGCAGGGTATTACACTGCAATTTTATTGTATTTGTGGTTGATCACACTAATTAAAATATAAAATACAGAATTGATGATTGTTGGAATATTTAGCAATAGACGCTAATCGTGAACGAGGTTATTGCTATTAGTGGCGGGAGTTAATGGTTTGAGAACATTAATGGTAAGGGTGGATAGGGGGTTTATTACTCTAACCCCCCCCTTTAATCGAGCAATTATCCACGCGCCTTTTGTGACAGGCTGAGTACAAACATGACCGCCGCACAAAGTACCACTGAAGGCCCAGCGGGGGTGTCATAGAAAGCAGAGAATGTCAGACCACCGGTCACGGCAACAATACCGATACCGATGGCAATTCCAGCCATCTGTTCGGGGGTTCGGGCAAAACGGCGAGCTGCCGCAGCAGGAATGATTAGCAGTGAGGTGATAATCAGCGCGCCAACAAACTTCATCGACAGCCCGATAGTCAGTGCGGTGACCAGCATTAGCAACATCCGTACCCGTTCTAGGTTGACCCCATCAACATGAGCCAGCTCCGGGCTAACCGTCATTGACAGCAGTGCCCGCCATTGCCAGCACAGCACCGCTAACACCACAATAACACCTACGGCAATCAACCAGATATCACTCAGTGTTACGGAAAGCAGATCACCAAACAGATAGGCCATTAAATCGACCCGGACATTATGCATCAGACTCACGACCACCAGGCCCAGTGATAATGCGCTGTGAGCCATGATCCCCAGTAGCGTATCGACTGCTAACTGTGGGCGGCGTTCTAACCACACCAAAATCACGGCTAATACCATGGTCATTACAATCACGGCATAAAACGGATTCACATTTAGCAGTAAACCAAAAGCAACACCCAGTAAGGAGGCATGGGCCAGAGTATCACCAAAATAGGACATTCGACGCCAAACGACGAACGACCCCAGCGGGCCGGCCGCTGTTGCCAATAATACTCCTGCTAACCAGCCAGGTAGCAATAATTCAATCATGCCTCACGGCTCCCGCTGTTCTTCAAAATAATCTTTCCGTGCAAATCGTGTCGATGATTATGGTGGTGGCGATAAACCGCTAGCTGCTCAGCGCCACGATTGCCAAACATGGCAATAAATTCAGGATGAGTGGAAACAACCTCTGGTGCACCAGAACAGCAGATATGTTGGTTAAGGCATAATACTTCATCAGTTTTGGCCATCACTAAATGCAAGTCATGGGAAACCATCATAACAGCACAGCCTAACTCTTTCCGCAGTTGCTCGATTAAGTCGTATAGCGCTAATTGCCCATTAACATCAACACCTTGCGTTGGCTCATCCAGTACCAGTAACTGCGGTTTGTTCAGTAATGCACGGGCTAACAGCACGCGTTGGTTCTCACCGCCAGACAGTCTTTGCATGGGTTGGTCTAATAAATGTGCTGCATGCACACGCTTGAGTGCCGGCAGGATATCCGCCTTTTTGACACCCGGTTTCAAACGCATAAAACGGCTTACAGTGAGCGGTAATGTGGCATCCAAATGAAGTTTTTGCGGAACATAACCGATGCGTAAGCCCGGCTGACGGACAAGCGTGCCGCTGGTGGGAGGAATCAGCCCCAGAACCACGCGAACCAGCGTCGATTTACCGGCACCATTTGGCCCAAGCAGGGTGAGAATTCTTCCCGGTCGCAGTGAAAGGGAGATATCGTTCAGTACCCGCCGGCTACCAAAAGTGACGGATATATTATGTAGAGTTACCAATGTGGACATTATGATTACGTTTGCAGAACCGAGTGAATGTTATAATATTACGCTTTACCCAACAAAACGTCGAGAATTCGTATTATGTTACATAAAAAAAAATGGCTAAAGCGGGCAATGCTAGCCAGCGCAATTTTAATTGCCAACCCATTTAATATTGCCTCAGCGGCGGTCGTTACATCAGTACGGCCATTAGGTTTTATTGCCTCTGCCATTGCCGATGGGGTGTTACCAACGGAAGTATTATTGCCCGATGGTGCATCGCCACACGATTATGCGCTTCGTCCGTCGGATGTCCAGCGGTTACGCAGTGCCGAGCTGGTTATTTGGGTCGGACCAGAAATGGAAGCATTTTTAACAAAACCATTGACACAAGTTGCTGATAATAAAAAGATTGCACTGGCTGAGTTACCTTCAGTTACACCTTTATTGATCAAAGGTGACGAACATGATGAACATGAAGGTGAAACCGCAGGGCATGACCATGATCATGCTGAAGATAATCACAGTGACGAGCACCATCATGGCGAGAACAACATGCATATTTGGTTGTCGCCAACGATTGCGAAACAATCTGCAATCGCTATTCACGACAGATTATTGGAACTTATGCCACAAAATAAGGACAAATTAGATGCAAACCTGCGCCGATTCGAGGATCAACTAGCGCAAAACGAAAAAAATATTGCTACTATGTTGAAGCCTGCCCAAGGTAAGGGATATTTCGTCTTTCATGATGCCTATGGCTACTTTGAAAAACACTTTGGCTTGAGCCCGTTAGGGTATTTTACAGTCAATCCCGAAATACAGCCTGGTGCGCAGCGTTTACATCAAATTCGAACACAGTTGGTTGAGCATAAAGCGGTATGCGTTTTTGCTGAGCCACAATTCAGGCCGGCCGTCATTAATGCCGTTGCTAAAGGAACAAATGTGCGTTCAGGCACCTTGGATCCCTTGGGCAGCGGTATCGTATTAGGCAAGGACAGCTATGTGAACTTTTTGTCTCAGTTGTCGAACCAATACGTGAGCTGCCTGAAGTAAGATTAAAAGGATACTCATAAGTGCAGCAGATAGTCCGAACTATCACCTTGGCGTATAACAATCTCCCTCGACCCCACCGTATTATGCTGGGGTCGTTGACTGTAATGACACTGGCCGTAGCTGTTTGGCGGCCTTTTGTTTATCACCCCGAGCATGAACCTGTCGCTAAGAGCGTGGTATTAGATACCAGCCAAACCCGCATTTTATTACCTGAAGCCAGCGAACCCATCGATCAGCCCACGCCTGATGATGAAATTCCACAAGATGAGCTAGATGCCAAAGATGTTAGTGAAACCGGTGTTCATGAGTATGTGGTTTCAACTGGGGATACCCTGAGCAGCATTCTTACCCAGTACGGCATTGATATCTCTGATGTGTCGCTGTTGGCGACGCAAAACCGTGATCTGCGTAATCTGAAGATCGGGCAGCAAATCTCTTGGACCGTCAATGATACCGGTGATTTACAGAGCTTGACTTGGGAAGTTTCTCGTCGTGAAACGCGGACTTATGACCGTGTTGGCAATAATTTCAAAGAGACCAAAGAGCTACAAAAAGGTGAGTGGAGCAACAAGGTTCTGACGGGGCGCCTTGATGGCAGCTTTGTCACCAGCGCCAGGAAGGCAGGCTTGACGGCTTCCGAGATTCGCGCGGTCACTAAAGCATTACAGTGGCAGCTTGACTTCGCCAAACTGCGTAAAGGTGATCAATTCTCGGTTTTGATGTCACGTGAAATTCTTGATGGCCGCAGTGAGCAAAGCCAACTGGTCGGGGTGCGTATGCGTTCCGGTGGTAAGGATTACTACGCTATCCGTGCCGATGACGGTAAATTTTATGACCGGCTTGGTTCTGGCCTGGCCCGTGGTTTCATGCGTTTCCCTACCATGAAGCAATTCCGGGTGTCGTCAAACTTTAACCCACGCCGCCTAAACCCGGTAACCGGGCGTATTGCCCCGCATAAAGGTGTGGATTTCTCTATGCCTGTCGGGACGCCAGTGCTCGCCGTCGGTGATGGTGAAGTCGTGATCGCAAAACGCAGTGGGGCTGCGGGTAACTATGTTGCTATCCGCCATGGTCGCCAATACACCACCCGTTATATGCATCTGAAAAAGTTGTTGGTCAAGCCAGGTCAAAAAGTAAAACGTGGTGATCGTATCGCATTGTCAGGTAATACTGGCCGCTCTACTGGTCCTCATTTGCACTATGAATTCTGGATGAATCAGCAAGCCGTTAATCCATTAACCGCTAAATTACCGCGCTCAGAAGGCTTGAGTGGTAAAGACCGCAGTGAATATCTGGCTATCGCCAAGCAGGTCATTCCGCAGTTACAACTGGATTAACCGCTATCCAGTAACCACTATCTACCGGAGTGTTATACCCAGACAGTGGAGTTGCAGGGGGCAGCAAACCTACGAATCCCAATGAACTTAGGTTAAGTGATTCGGGTGAGTGGGAGTAGCTAGCAACCCTGCGGCTTCAAGGATGAAGGGTATACTATTATTAGCCCACAGAATTCCAAGAGTTCCCCCATGCATAAAGATAAACATGACGCCGCTGGCTTTATTCCGGTATTTAAGAAATCTTTCCTCCACCCACGGTTTTTGGGGGTATGGTTGGGGGCCGGTTCTATGGCCGCGATGGCTTATGTGCCACCGAAATTCCGCGATCCTTTGTTAGCAGGGATTGGCCGTCTGGCGGGCAAGTTTGCCAAGAGCGCCCGTCGTCGCGCGCGGATTAATCTTCTTTATTGTATGCCAGAGCTGCCGGAAGCTGAGCGCGAACATATCATTGACCAGATGTTTGCCACTGCGGCGCAACCGTTGATGATGATGGCAGAACTGTGCTTTCGTGAACCGAAGAAAGTACTCTCTCGGGTTCATTGGCACGGTTTGGAGATTCTTGACGAGTTGCAGCAGCAGCAGCGTAATGTCATTTTGTTGGTGCCACATGCCTGGTCGATCGATATACCGGCAATGCTGCTCGCAGAACAGGGCAAACCAGTTGCCGGTATGTTCCATCATCAGCGCAATCCGCTAGTTGATTATTTATGGAATAGTGCCCGTTTGCGGTTTGGTGGGCGAATTCATGCGCGTGAAAGTGGCATCAAGCCATTTATCAGTTCAGTGCGCCAGGGGTTCTGGGGCTACTATTTGCCGGATGAAGATTATGGCCCTGAGCAAAGTGAATTTGTTGATTTCTTTGCCACCTATAAGGCGACCTTGCCAGCAGTGGGGCGTTTGATGAAAGTATGTCGTGCGGCAATCGTACCGATGTTCCCAGTCTATAATTATCGCGAACACCGCCTTGATATCTATATTCGTCCACCGATGGATGATTTGGCTGATGCTGATGACGCCTATATTGCCCGCCGTATGAATGAAGAAGTTGAGTTGTTGGTCAAACCCAACCCGGAGCAATATACCTGGATTCTTAAGTTGTTGAAAACCCGTAAAGAGGGTGAGATAGAGCCTTATGTTCGTAAGGATATTTAACAGTCGCTATCGTGATTAAACATAAAAAAGCCCGCACATTTTAGTCGCGGGCTTTTGCATTTATTGGCTACAGCAAACTACTCAACACGTAGGATGCGGCTGGTATTGGTCGTACCAATAGTCCCCATCACATCGCCCTGCGTTACAATAACCAGATCTCCTGAGACTAGGAAACCTTTATCTTTCAGTCGGCTGACAGCTTCACTGGCCGCCAGAACACCATCAGTATGGGTATCACAATAAACTGGCGTGACACCACGGTAGATTGCCGTCAGATTTAAAGTATGGTCATGACGCGACATCGCAAAGATAGGCAAACCGGAGCTGATACGGGACATCATCAGTGCCGTACGGCCAGATTCGGTCATGGCGATAATGGCCGTGATACCTTTCAGGTGGTTTGCTGCATACATGGTCGACATCGCGATAGCTTCTTCGACATTGTCGAATTGCACATCAAGGCGGTGTTTAGACACATTGATACTTGGGATCTTCTCCGCACCCAGACAAACTCGTGCCATAGCAGCAACAGTTTCTGCTGGATACTGACCGGCAGCGGTTTCTGCTGACAACATAACAGCGTCAGTACCATCTAGCACGGCGTTAGCTACGTCCATCACTTCCGCACGGGTTGGCATCGGGTTGGTTATCATTGACTCCATCATTTGAGTCGCGGTGATAACCGCACGGTTAAGCTGACGAGCACGGCGGATCAGTTTCTTCTGAATTCCCACCAGCTCTGGGTCACCAATTTCTACCCCCAAATCACCACGGGCAACCATCACTACATCAGAGGCCAGGATGATATCATCCATAGCTTCATCGGTTGCAACCGCTTCAGCACGCTCAACTTTTGCCACGATTTGTGCATTACAGCCAGCATCACGCGCCAAACGGCGGGCATAATGCAAATCTTCGCCAGTCCGTGGGAACGAAACAGCCAGGAAGTCCACCCCGATTTTAGCGGCGGTAATAATATCGGCTTTGTCTTTTTCTGTCAGCGCTTCTGCCGACAGACCGCCACCGAGCTTATTAATGCCCTTATTATTGGAGAGTGGGCCACCGACAGTAACTTCGGTGAACACTTTCATGCCCTGGACTTCAATGACTTTTAATTGTACCCGGCCATCATCCAGCAGCAAAATATCACCAGGAACCACATCAGCGGGTAGGCCTTTGTAATCGATACCGACTTTGTCTTTATCACCTTCGCCTTTTGCCATATTGGCATCGAGCAAGAATTTATCATGTACGTTAAGGAATACTTTGCCTTCCTTAAAAGTAGATACCCGGATTTTAGGACCTTGCAAATCGCCAAGAATAGCAACATGGCGCCCTAATCTTGCAGCGATCTCACGGACTTTATTGGCCCGCAACTCATGATCTTCGGCGCTACCATGGGAAAAATTCAGGCGGACTACGTTAGCACCAGCAGCAATAATCTTTTCCAGATTATTGTCGCGGTCGGTAGCCGGCCCCAGTGTAGTAACAATCTTGGTCCTTCTGAGCCGTCTGGACATCTCTTACTCCGTTGACTGATGAAGCATGGTGTTGTTAAAACAGCGGATAATGAATCCGATAGTAAAATGTAATTAAGATCAAATTTTACGACGACATGCGATACGATAACCCTGTTTTACCACACAGCGCCATGCATGTTATCCGCTTGCGGATGTAAAACGATTGATGCATAAATGGCCCCATCCGAGCACCACCAATACATCAATGACAACATTACAAAAGCGAGCTATTTACCCCTTATCGGTTTTGGTAACGTTTACCGCCGCCATACAAGGACTATTTTCCAATAATACGTCAAATTATTACTCCAGAAGATGCGCTAACACAAAACAAAGCGACTTCTGCCCTTGACGTTATTCACCGCTGTTGACGCGCGGCGAACCTTTATCAAAGCGCGATTCTTTCAAGGCGTCTTTCACACGTTTCAGGTTATCCCTGAATTTTGCTCCACGCCGTAGGGTAAACCCGGTTGCCAGCACATCAATTAATGTCAATTGAGCAATACGGGAGACCATCGGCATGTACATATCAGTATCTTCCGGCACATCCAGCAGCAGTGATAGTGTTGCTTCATTTGCCAGCGGTGTATCACGCGAGGTGATAGCAATCACTGTGGCATCGTTTTCACGGGCTAAGTGGGCCAACTCGACCAGGTTTTTCGTCCGGCCAGTGTGAGAGATCAATACCACTACATCACCCTCACTGGAATTCATACAACTCATACGTTGCATAACGATGTCATCGAAATAAATTACCGGAATATTGAAACGGAAAAATTTATTCATCGCATCGTGAGCAACCGCGGCAGAGGCGCCAAGGCCAAAGAACGAAATTTTCTTCGCCTGAGTCAGTAAATCTACTGCCCGATTAATGGCCGCAATATCTAAATTGTTTTTCGCCATATCCAAGCTGGCCATGGTCGATTCGAAAATTTTTGTCGTGTAAGCAGCTACACTATCATCTTCTTCGACATTGCGGTTCACATAAGGTGTGCCATTTGCCAGACTTTGCGCCAAATGCAGTTTAAAATCAGGGAAACCTTTGGTGTCCAGTCGGCGGCAAAAACGGTTAACCGTCGGTTCGCTAACGTTCGCCATTTTGGCTAGTGTCGCGATACTTGAATGGATGGCAGTTTGTGGGGAGGCGAGGATCACCTCGGCGACTTTCCTTTCTGATTTGCTCAGGAGGTCCAGACTATTTTGGATATTTTCCAGCGTATTCATATATCGAGAGTCACCCATGGGTTTTACCGATTTCATTTAAAGGAGAAATCTATGCCGGTTTAATGAAAATATACTACGAGCTGGGACCCGTTGGCAGTGGCATAGGGTGGGAAGTAAGGTTTTTTCACCAGAATATGACCTGTGTCTAATTTTCATAATGGTAAATAGTTGTCAAAAACGTCATAAAATTACATTTTAAAGTTGCACGGCCTGATTTGGCGCGGCTTGGCACCCTGATGGATGTTTTTTAACCTTTTTTGCTCTGCTTTTATCTGGGTTTACTGGCTATAGTCAAAGAGAGTACATTAGTAATGTAAGAAAATTACAAATATCCTGCAACGAGGAGAATAACATGGCGGTAACTAATACAGCCCAGGCAGCCCAGGCGTGTGATCTGGTGATTTTCGGCGCTAAGGGAGACTTGGCTCGCCGGAAACTGCTGCCTTCCCTTTACCAATTAGAGAAAGCGGGTCACATCCACCCAGATACTCGCATCATCGGCGTAGGCCGTGCCGAGTGGGACAAAGACGCGTACACAGCCGTGGTAAAGGAAGCCCTCGATACCTTTATGAAAGAGAAGATGGATGATGAATTGTGGCAAAAGCTCAGTTCTCGTCTCGACTTCTGTAATTTGGATGTCAATGACAGCAAACACTTTGCCAAATTGGGCAAGATGCTGGATCAAAAAAGTCGTACCACCATTAACTACTTTGCCATGCCGCCCGATACGTTTGGTGCAATTTGTAAAGGATTGGGCGAAGCAGGGCTGAATAAAGAGCCTGCTCGTGTGGTAATGGAAAAACCGTTAGGGAAGGATTTGGTCTCTTCTCGGGTGATTAACGATCAAGTGGCAGAATATTTCAACGAGTGTCAGGTTTACCGTATCGACCACTATTTAGGTAAAGAGACAGTACTGAACCTGTTGGCTCTGCGTTTTGCTAACTCACTGTTTGCTTCTAACTGGGATAATCGCACTATTGACCATGTGCAGATCACGGTTGCCGAAGAGGTCGGGATTGAAGGGCGCTGGGGCTATTTTGATGAAGCCGGCCAGATGCGTGACATGATCCAGAACCATCTACTGCAAATCCTGACCATGATTGCCATGTCACCGCCAGCAGATCTCAGTACTGACCGAATTCGTGATGAAAAAGTGAAAGTACTGCGATCATTGCGCCGTATCGACCACACCAATGTGCGGGAAACCACAGTACGTGGTCAGTATACCGCCGGTTTTGTCCAGGGTAATAAAGTACCCGGCTATCTGGAAGAGGAAGGGGCGAATAAGAACAGCAACACTGAAACGTTTGTTTCTATCCGTGTCGATATTGATGACTGGCGTTGGGCTGGGGTGCCGTTCTATTTGAGAACCGGCAAACGCCTGCCAACAAAATGTTCTGAAGTGGTGGTTTACTTTAAAAATCCGGCACTGAATCTGTTCCGCGAGTCTTATCAGCAATTGCCTCAAAACAAGCTGACGATCCGCTTGCAACCGGATGAAGGTATCGAGATTGAAGTGCTGAATAAAGTGCCAGGTCTGGAGCATAAACACCGTCTGCAAACCACCAAGCTGGACCTCAGCTTCTCCAAAACCTTTAACGAGCAGCATATTGCTGATGCCTACGAGCGTCTGTTGCTGGAGACCATGCGTGGTATTCAGGCACTGTTTGTGCGCCGTGATGAGGTTGAGGAAGCGTGGAAATGGGTCGATTCCATTATGGATGCATGGGCGGCTGATAATGACGCACCTAAGCCATATCAATCTGGAACCTGGGGGCCGGTGGCATCCGTTGCCATGATTACCCGCGACGGTCGTTCATGGAATGAGTTCGAATAAATATTTAGGTTATGACTATACCCTAAATAATTCGAGTTGCAGGAAGGCGGCAAGCGAGAGACAAATCGGTCGGGAAGCGATTTGAACAGTATTTATGCTAGCCCGTAGGATGAGGCTCATTAACCCCGATGAGCTTACATCAGTAAGTGATTCGGGTTATTGAGCGTAGCCAACGTACATGCAGCTTGAAGTATGACGGGTATATTCCCGATAACAGCGCCTCACCTAGGCGCAATAATAAAGAGTCGTTAGCTGGCTCGCATTGTGATTCTTTATGGCAGACAGAAGCAGGAATACATGTTCTGCCTGCCATATTTCAACTGGCACCCTCGGGTGAGTACATGCCAATCGGCATAAGTGGAGATAACAACTGATGAAAAGCTGGAAAACGAGCGCAGAACAGATCATGACCGCAGGCCCCGTGGTCCCGGTGATTGTGATTAATAAGCTCGAGCAGGCGGTACCGTTGGCAAAAGCCCTGGTGGCTGGCGGTGTTCGGGTGCTGGAAGTGACGTTGCGCACCCCTTGTGCTGTTGAGGCTATCCGTGCTATCGCAAAAGAAGTTCCTGAGGCGATTGTCGGCGCAGGTACTGTGCTCAATCCACAGCAGTTGGCTGATGTGGTTGAGGCTGGCGCGCAATTTGCTATCAGCCCAGGGCTGACTGATGAATTACTTAAGGCAGCCACTGCAGGCTCAATCCCATTAATTCCTGGGATCAGCACCGTTTCAGAACTGATGCTGGGTATGAGTTATGGCCTGCGTGAGTTTAAATTCTTCCCGGCAGAAGCTAATGGTGGTGTTAAAGCATTGCAAGCCATCGGCGGCCCATTCTCGCAAGTGCGTTTCTGCCCAACCGGCGGCATTACCCCGAATAACTACCGTGATTACCTGGCGCTGAAAAGCGTATTGTGTATTGGCGGTTCATGGTTGGTTCCGGCAGATGCGCTGGAAAAAGGGGACTACGCTCGTATTACTGAATTAGCCAAACAAGCCGTGGCGGGTGCAACAGCATAAGCTGTTCTAACCTCCTGAACTGACGAGATAATTCGCATAATCTCGTCAAACTATAAACCTCTGCCATGCAGGGGTTTTGTTTTTTTAGAACCACTAACTTATTATTTTATAATCTCTTTTTTTAAACTATTTATAAAATTGATGGTTTGCTTTATAAAATTGGCTGTGGTAAAAATACAGCAGTGAATTATTCCATTTTGATGAGGGTTTTAGGCGTATCACACTAGGTTTGGCAAACAAGTATGTAGCTAAAGCATGTGTGGCTAAAAAAAAGAGATATATTATGATTAAAACTAATGGAATTACTTTCAAACCTTCTACCTGTCAACTTTTCCTGTCAGCCATTCTGGCCAGTGAGCATCACTGGTGTAGCGAGCTGTAGCGTCTTTATTCTTCCATCTTAAATACCCGTCATACTTGATGCTGCATGTGCGTTGGCTGCGTTCAATCACCCGAATCACTTACTGATGTAAGCTCATCGGGGGTCTCTTGCTTAGCGCCTTCCGGCAATTCGAATTATTTAGGGTATAAAAAAGTTTATACGCCAAGTGAGTTTCTATTTCTTACGGCCTGCGCATGTCTATTCCTTGTGAATAGGGCATCAAATTAGGATAACCGTAACAAATAGACCTTAGCGTGCGTTTTACCCGTCACTTTTCAAATAGCAGGGATGTTGGCCACTTATTACTCGGCCGTCCATGGGCCTCGCCTCTTTGAGGTCGCTGCTTGCACTTTGAAATCGATAGGGTAGCTGTGTTAGGAGAAGAATGATGATTTATTGGATATTTTTAGGTTTAGCGATTGTCGCAGAAATTATCGGCACGTTATCAATGAAATATGCCAGTGTCAGTGGTGAAATGACCGGGCATATCGTGATGTATTTTATGATAACCGGTTCATACATTTTACTGGCTCTGGCAGTGAAGAAAGTCGCGCTAGGCGTGGCCTATGCCCTGTGGGAAGGGATTGGCATCCTGATTATTACTGTGTTTAGCGTGCTGTGGTTTGATGAAAGCTTATCACCACTGAAAATTGCCGGTTTAGTGACCTTGATCGGCGGCATAATGTTAGTGAAGTCAGGGACGCGTAAGCCGAAGAAACCAAGCAGACCGCACAACAATTCAGGTGAGCAGCATGCAACAGCTTGAGTTTTACCATATTGCGTTTCTGATTTTGGCGGTCATCCTGGAAATCATTGCCAATATCTTGCTGAAAATGTCAGATGGTTTTCGCCGGGTATGGTTAGGCATATTATCACTGCTGTCAGTGTTAGGGGCATTCAGTGCTTTGGCACAAGCAGTGAAAGGCATTGAATTATCAGTGGCTTATGCCTTGTGGGGCGGGTTCGGTATTGCCGCCACCGTGGCCGCAGGTTGGATTTTGTTTAATCAGCGACTGAACTATAAAGGCTGGATCGGCCTGATTTTGCTACTGGCCGGCATGGTGATGATTAAGCTGTCCTGATATCCCCTTTGTACTTGAAGCTGCAGGGGTGTTGGCTGCGCGCGCAAACCCGAATCACTTACCGGTGTAAGCTCATCGGGATTTGTTTGCTGGCAGCCTACCTGCAACTCCAATTACTTTGGGTATATCGAGTGACAGTTTTTAATCGAAGCTGATAAGCGGGGAAATGTACTGAATGGGTCCTTATTTGTTTAAAATACAAGGGGCGCGAGCCGTCAGAGTGCCCATCAGTGCAGTCGCCCCGCAGATCGCAAAATCAAATAGCCGCAATAATTTTGATTTCAACTTTGTACTTCGGATTCATCAATTTGGCTTCGACGGTGCAACGCACTGGCGCATTGCCATCAACCACCCAGGCATCCCACGCCGCATTCATCGCCGCGAAGTCCGCACTGTCTGCCAGAAAAATGGTGGCATCCAAAATACGGCTTTTATCTGAACCGAGCTGATTCAACATCATATCTATTGCAGCCAGTGTGTTGGCAGTTTGCGCCGTGGCGTCTGCATCCAGATTTTCCGGTACGCTGGTGTAATAGATAGTGTTGTTAAATACCACAGCATCTGACCAACGTTTTTCTGGATTAATTCGTTCAATACTCATTTTCACTCCCTTGTGTGAATGTCAATGTCAGTTATCAGTAGTAGGGTAGCATAGCTTATGATGAGAATGTGTGGTCGCGGGGCGATAGGCTTGGCATAATCACCGCTGATTTCGCCCGGAAGAGAACGCGTGACAGACGATTTTGCAACAGACGGCGCATTAGCGCAGGCTATTACAGGTTTTAACCCCCGAGAGTCTCAGCGCCGAATGGCGGCGGCCATCAGTGAATCTATTGATGCCAAACAACAATTGGTGGTAGAGGCAGGTACCGGTACTGGTAAAACATTTGCCTATTTGGCGCCCGCACTGCGTGCTGATTGCAAAGTGATTATCTCCACAGGTTCGAAAGCGTTACAAGATCAGCTCTATTCGCGTGACTTACCCACGGTAGCGACTGCTCTCAAATACAAAGGGAAGCTGGCCTTATTAAAGGGGCGCTCAAACTATCTTTGTCTGGAACGACTTGAACAGCAATCATTGGCCGGGGGTGAATTAGCCAGTGAGACATTGGTTGATTTGGTTCGTTTGCGTGGCTGGTCAGCCGAAACCATCGATGGTGATATCAGTACCTGTGGCCAGGTGGCTGAGGATAGCTTTGTCTGGCCGTTGGTCACCAGTACCAATGATAACTGTCTGGGTAGTGATTGCCCGCTGTATAAAGATTGTTTTGTGGTCAAAGCCCGCCGTAAGGCGATGGATGCAGATATAGTGGTGGTGAACCACCATCTGTTCTTGGCGGATATGGTGGTGAAAGAGAGCGGTTTTGCCGAACTGATCCCCACCGCAGATGTGATGATTTTCGATGAAGCCCACCAGATCCCCGATATTGCCAGCCAATACTTTGGTCAGCAACTGACCAGTAGACAACTAATGGATTTGGCAAAAGATATTATTATTGCCTATCGCACCGAAGTGCGTGACTCCGCTCAATTGCAAAAAAGCGCCGACCGTCTGACGCAAAGCACGCAAGATTTCCGTCTGGTGCTCGGCGACCCGGGATATCGCGGCAATTTACGTGATGTACTGGAACAACCGGCGATTCAGCGGGCGTTGCTGTTGCTCGATGATGCGCTGGAGTTGTGTTATGACGTGATGAAGCTTTCCCTTGGCCGTTCAGCCATGCTGGATGCTGCTTTTGAACGTGCAACGGTGTATCGCAACCGCCTTAAGCGTTTAAAAGATGTCACTACACCCGGCTACAGCTATTGGTATGAGTGTAATTCACGCCATTTCGTACTGGCGTTGACACCGTTGTCGGTTTCTGATCGTTTTCGTGAGCTGATAGAAGAAAAACCGGGAAGCTGGATTTTTACCTCTGCCACACTGTCGGTTAATGATCAGTTATCACATTTCACCTCAAGGTTGGGGCTAACGAACGCCAAAACGCTACTCCTGCCCAGTCCGTTTGATTACGCCAATCAGGCATTACTCTGTGTGCCACGCAATTTGCCTTCGGCAAATGAACCTGGGGCTGCCCGTAAACTGGCGGTGATGCTAAAGCCACTGATTGATGCCAATAAAGGGCGTTGCTTCTTTTTGTGTACCTCACACCAGATGATGCGTGGTTTAGCCGAAGAGTTCCGCGCCAGCATGACGCTACCTGTTTTGGTGCAAGGCGAAACCAGCAAGGGGCAGTTGCTGGCACAGTTTGTAGCAGCAGGCAATGCACTGCTGGTGGCGACCAGCAGTTTCTGGGAAGGGGTGGATGTGCGGGGCGACGCGTTATCTTGTGTCATCATCGACAAATTGCCGTTTACCTCACCGGATGACCCTTTGTTGAAAGCCCGCATCGAAGATTGCCGTCTACGTGGTGGTGACCCGTTCAATGATGTGCAATTGCCTGATGCCGTTATTACCTTGAAACAAGGTGTGGGGCGTTTGATTCGTGACATCGACGATCGCGGCGTGCTGGTTATCTGTGATAATCGCCTGGTGATGCGCCCTTATGGCGCGATGTTCCTTAATAGTCTCCCGCCAGCACCCCGCACCCGTGATTTGGCGAAAGCCATCGCTTTTCTCAAGCAACGCGATTAAGGGAAAAGCGAGGAGGGGTGTGCTATCATGCGCGCCCTGTATTGAATTCATACTCTTTTCCTGCCGAGGTTGGCATGTCCACGCGAATTTTAGCGATCGATACCGCAACAGAAGCATGTTCTGTTGCATTGTGGAATAACGGCGAAGTTCAGGCGTTGTTTGAGCTTTGTCCACGGGAACACACCCAACGAATATTACCGATGGTGCAGCAAGTACTGGCTGAATCAGGTTTATCACTGACGCAACTCGATGCATTGGCCTTTGGCCGTGGCCCTGGTAGCTTTACCGGTGTCCGTATTGGTATCGGTATTGGTCAGGGATTGGCTCTGGGCGCAGACTTACCAATGATAGGTATTTCCACCTTACAGACCATGGCTCAGGGGGCATTCCGTCTGACAGGCGCGTCTCGCGTATTGGCTGCGATTGATGCCCGCATGGGGGAAGTCTATTGGGGTGAGTTTGAGCGTGACGCACAAGGCGATTGGCTTGGTGAACAGACTGAGGCAGTAATGACGCCGGCACAAGTCTTGGCACACGCGCCATCACTGAGCGGCCATTGGGCCACAGTAGGCACTGGCTGGCAGACGTATCCTGATCTGGTTAGCAGCGATAACGTGGTGCTGGCTGACGGGCAGATGCTACTGCCGCAGGCAGAGGATATGTTGCCACTGGCATTATCATCATGGGCGAACGGGCGGATGGTGAGTGTGGAAAATGCCGAGCCAGTGTATCTGAGAAATGAAGTGACCTGGAAAAAACTGCCAGGCCGTTAGAACTGCACTGCGCCACGGAAATGTGAAAAATTAACGATATAGCAACTTGTCATCCTGTTTAGAGTCTAAAATATTCAGATAGCTATAGATATGATAAGGAGCAGCACACTATGGCGATAAATACGTCAACAACTCAATCTATAAAGAATAGAAGCCGTAAATGGACGTGTGGCTGGCTAGGATTGGGCGTTTTGCTTCTGTCCGGCTGTGTTACTGTCCCGCCTGCTATTCAGGGTACCACTGCGACGCCGCAGCAAAATCTTAATTTGGTTCGAACCGATCCGAAGGTCTTTATAGGCCAGGAGGCGCGTTTTGGTGGGACCGTCATCAATGTGGCCAACGAAGCGCATCGCACCCGGCTTGAAATTGCCAGCGTACCCTTAGACTCGGGTGCCAGACCTATTTTGGGGGAGCCGTCACAAGGGCGAGTGATAGCCTATGTTAATGGTTTCCTTGAGCCAGTTGATTTTCGTGGTCACCTGGTGACCGTGGTTGGGCCGATTACCGGTGTTGAAGCCGGTAAAATTGGGATGACGCCGTATGACTTTGTGGTGATAAATGCCACAGGTTACAAACGTTGGAATCTTGCACAACAAGTGATGATGCCACCGGCAATGGGCCCGTGGGGTTACCACAACCCTGGGATGTGGGGGCCGGGATGGGGTGGTTGGTACAACCCGGGACCAGCACAGATTCAAACTATTGTTACGGAGTAGGTAGTCTGACCGGTTTCAATTGCTGCCAGATGTTAGGGGGTAATGGCATGAAGGGCGCTGAATTCAGCGCCTTTTTTACGTCGATAAAATATAAAAGATTATATAATCAAAGAGTTATGGTTTTAAATGCTAAAAATCGCCTGTAATATTTTGATTTTATTGAATTTTAATGGGCGGCATTGGCTGCCTTAGTTATTTTTGAGATCTCGGTGCCAGAAAATAGTGACGTATATCCCAACCTCAAAATTGTTTGAAAGCAAACTGGTAAGCTGAGTTAAAATATTGTTAAAGTTCTGGTGTGAATTTGCGTCTTACTCTGACGATCAATAATAATTTCAGGAGTGCTACCTTGGAAAAAGTATGGCTAAAGCGTTATCCGGCAGATGTCCCCGCAGAGATTGACCCGGATCGCTATTCTTCTTTGGTGGAAATGTTTGAGAACGCCGCACTGCGTTATGCGGACCAACCTGCGTTCATCAATATGGGGGAGGTGATGACCTTCCGTAAGTTGGAAGAACGTAGCCGTGCTTTCGCCGCCTATCTACAGCAAGGTTTAGGGTTACAAAAAGGTGACCGTGTCGCCTTGATGATGCCCAACCTGCTGCAATATCCCATAGCTTTGTTTGGTATTTTGCGTGCGGGTATGGTGGTGGTGAATGTTAACCCGCTGTATACCCCGCGCGAGTTAGAGCATCAACTGAATGACAGCGGAGCTGTGGCAATCGTTATTGTCTCCAACTTCGCTCACACGCTGGAAAAGATCGTTTTTAAAACCCAAGTCAAACATGTCATCTTAACTCGCATGGGTGATCAGTTGTCGACGGCCAAAGGGACGCTGGTTAATTTCGTGGTGAAATACATCAAGCGACTGGTACCGAAATATTATCTACCCGATGCTATTTCGTTTCGCACTGCGCTGCAAAAAGGTCGCCGTCTGCAATATGTTAAACCGGATATTATCAATACTGACCTGGCATTTTTGCAATATACCGGAGGTACGACGGGGGTGGCGAAAGGCGCAATGCTGACACACCGCAATATGCAGTCGAACCTGGAGCAGGCGAAAGCGGCTTATGCACCTTTGCTGCAACCCGGCCACGAGCTGGTGGTCACGGCACTCCCCCTCTATCACATATTTGCTTTAACCATGAACTGCCTGCTGTTTATTGAGTTAGGTGGGCGCAGTTTATTGATAACCAATCCGCGTGATATTTCGGGAATGGTAAAAGAGCTAAGTCGCTATCCATTCACCGCCATGACGGGTGTAAATACGTTATTTAATGCTTTGTTGAATAATGAAGAGTTCACCAAGTTAGATTTCTCCACACTGCGCCTTTCTGTGGGTGGCGGCATGCCAGTGCAGAAAGCGGTTGCTGAACGATGGGAAAAACTGACTGGGAAACATCTGCTGGAAGGTTATGGTTTGACCGAGTGCTCGCCGTTAGTGACGGGTAATCCTTATGATTTGAAACACTACAGTGGCAGTATTGGTCTGCCTGTCCCTTCTACCGATGTTCGGCTGGTGGATGATGAGGGTAACGAAGTTGGATTGGGCGAACCGGGTGAACTATGGGTGCGTGGTCCGCAAGTTATGTTAGGCTATTGGCAGCGGCCAGAAGCGACGGATGAAGTGCTGAAAGACGGTTGGCTGGCAACTGGCGATATCGCAACCCTTGATGAACAAGGTTTTTTACGTATCGTTGATCGTAAAAAAGATATGATTCTGGTCTCTGGTTTCAACGTCTACCCCAATGAGATTGAAGATGTGGTAGCGTTACATCCGAAAGTGCTGGAATCTGCTGCGGTTGGCGTGCCTAATGAGGTCTCTGGCGAGACGGTAAAACTGTTTGTCGTGAAAAAAGATGCCTCACTGACACCTGAAGAGCTGCTAACCCATTGCCGCCGCTACCTTACAGGGTATAAAGTACCGAAAATAGTAGAGTTCCGCGACGAGTTGCCGAAATCGAATGTCGGCAAAATTTTACGTAGGGAACTGCGTGACGAACAAGTTAAGGCTAAAGGTAGCAACCAAGACGCAGCCTAACTTAACAGCGTCACTCAATCATCATCAACAACGCCGGTCATCGCCGGCGTTGTTGTGTTTGTCATAGACTAACGACCAAGAGAATCACGTTTTGAATTATCAGTTGATCACGACCAATAGTGCGTTGCAGCAGGTCTGCGAACAAGCCCGGACACATGCTCATGTCGCGCTGGATACGGAATTTGTCAGAACGCGCACCTACTATCCTCAGTTGGGCCTGATTCAACTGTATGACGGTGAACAACTTTCACTCATAGACCCCTTGCCCATCACTGAATGGCAACCTTTCAGTGAGCTACTGCAAGATTTGAATGTGGTGAAATATCTGCATGCTGGTAGCGAAGATCTCGAGGTGTTCTTAAATGCCTTTAGCCGGATGCCAACGCCGATGATTGATACTCAGGTATTGGCGGCATTTTCTGGCCGAACCCTGTCTTGCGGTTTTGCCATGCTGGTAAATGAGTTTGAAGGTGTTGAGCTAGATAAAAGTGAATCACGTACCGACTGGATTGCCCGTCCACTCAGTGAAAAACAGTGTGATTATGCCGCCGCTGATGTTTTCTATCTGTTACCTTTGGCAGCTAAATTAGTGGAAGCCACCGAAGCTGCTGGGCGAATGGATGCAGCGATAGATGAATGCCAACTACTGTGTCGCCGTCGCAGTGAAACACTTGACCCTGAGCTGGCCTACCGTGAGATAACCAATGCCTGGCAGTTACGTGGCCATCAGTTGGCATGTTTGCAGAAGCTGGCGGCATGGCGCTTGCGTCAGGCGCGTGAGCGTGATCTGGCGGTTAACTTTGTCGTGCGTGAAGAGAATCTGTGGCAAGTCGCCCGTTATCAGCCAACCTCGCTGGGTGAGTTAGATTCCCTTGGCCTGAGTGGGCAGGAGATTCGCTATCATGGGCGTACCTTGTTGGCGCTGGTGGCTGAGGGGAATGCTGTAACGGAAGAGCAGCTGCCGCAACCGGTAGCTAACCTGATCGACCAACCCGGCTACAAGAAAGTCTTTAAAGATATTAAAGCGTTGATCCAGTCAGTCAGTGAACGTAGTGGACTGAGTAGTGAGTTACTGGCGTCACGTCGTCAAATAAACCAATTACTCAGTTGGCATTGGAAACTAAAATCAACTGACACTCAGCCTGAATTATTAAGTGGCTGGCGGGGCGATTTGTTGTCTACGGAATTGGCTGAGATTTTGAAACAGTATTAATCGATATTCAGAGTGGGGTGGGCTTCACTCTGGGTGTTTCAATTTTAATTCATAAGTACTTTATGACTAATTGAAATAGAGATTAAGATTTTTCTTGTTTCAGTGACAGATATATTGAATAGCACAATGGGCTGGATATATATACAGTTAACTAAATGAAAGTACCCCCTGTAAATAAATACAGGGGGTAGTTATTGCGAAGAAATCATTTAGGCGTTTCTTCCGTTTCCGGTAATGTCACGTTAAGTTCAAGTACCGAAATATCATCCCCTTTCTGCTCGAATTGCACATGCAGCATCTCAGGATCGATCTGTATATATTTACAAATAACCGCCAAAATATCGCGTTTCAAGTCAGGCAAATAATGGGGCTCACTGTCCCCACGACGACGCTCAGCGACGATAATTTGCAGCCGTTCCTTGGCTATATTGGCTGTCGGTTTTTTGCGGGACAGAAAAAAGTCTAACAAAGCCATGGTTTATCCCCCAAAAAGGCGTTTCAGGAAGCCCTTCTTCTCTTCTTCGATGAAGCGGAAGGGGCGCTCTTCTCCTAGCAAACGGTCAACGGTATCGTCATAAGCTTTACCGGCATCTGACTCTTTGTCCAGAATCACTGGCTCGCCTTGGTTCGAGGCGCGCAATACAGATTGATCTTCTGGAATAACGCCAACCAGTGGGATCCTCAGAATATCGAGGACATCTTCCATGCTAAGCATATCGCCGCGATTAACACGCCCAGGATTGTAGCGGGTCAACAGCAGATGTTCTTTAATTGGATCCTGGCCATTCTCTGCGCGGCGCGACTTGGAGGACAGTATCCCGAGGATGCGGTCAGAGTCACGAACCGAGGAGACTTCAGGGTTAGTGGTAATAACGGCTTCGTCAGCAAAATAGAGCGCCATCAAAGCGCCGCTTTCGATACCCGCAGGGGAGTCGCATACCACAAACTCGAAATTCATATCGCCAAGATCGTTTAAAATCTTTTCAACACCCTCTTTGGTCAGGGCGTCTTTATCGCGCGTCTGAGAAGCCGGTAAAATGTACAGATTATCTGTACGCTTATCTTTTATTAATGCTTGGTTCAAAGTGGCATCACCTTGAATCACATTAACAAAATCATAAACTACCCGGCGTTCACATCCCATGATCAAGTCTAGATTCCGTAGGCCGATATCGAAATCGATAACGACGGTTTTTTTACCTTTTTGGGCCAAGCCGGTTGCGATAGCCGCGCTTGATGTGGTCTTGCCAACGCCCCCTTTACCCGATGTAACAACAATAATGCGTGCCATGAAATGGATTCCTTGTCAAAAGGGCTTAATTTAAAGGTTGTATAGTTAATGCGTTATCCAGCAGATGCAGACGTGCGGCCTGACCAAAATACTCACGCGGGATCTGGTCACTTAACCAGTACTGCCCCGCGATAGAGACGAGCTCAGCGCCTAAATGTGTGCAAAAAATCTGGCATTGGGCATCCCCGGATGCACCTGCTAGCGCACGGCCTCGCATCATTCCATAGATATGAATATTGCCATCGGCAATTAATTCAGCACCGGCACTGACACTGCTGATAACAATCAAATCGCAATTACGGGCATAAATCTGTTGGCCGGAACGGACAGGTGTGTTGATGATACGTGTCTTGGTCGGCGCGTTTTCCGGCGGGCTGATAACGGGCTCGGGTGCCATTTTCTGGCCTTTACCCTCACTCAATAACGGCAAACCTGCACGTGCTATCGCCCGTTTTTGACGCTCATCCTGACAACCACTGATGCCAACAATACGCAGACCTGCTGAAGTGACAGCCTGTTGGAGATCTTTCCAGTTAGCACCGTTTGGTAACGTTGCAACGTTAATCACAACAGGGGCGTTTTTCAGGAAAGCGGGGGCTTGATCCACCTTTTCCTGCAATGCCTGACGGATTACCTCCGGTCGTGAATCGTGTAAATGAACGACCGATAGGGTAAAACTACTGCCTTTTAACTCAATTGGCGATTGTGACATCTATCCTGACTCAGTTTCAGCTACGTTTAATCCCCAAAATACCACTCGGGGTACAATATTCTGATGTTCCCAAGCATGTTATAGGTAATATAAAGATAAATCTATCCGTATCAATATATTGAAATCTTAAGGTCATAATGACTTCAATCTGACAAGAAATTACAGCATAACTTCCGCTTATTCGCTAGCCCTGACCTGCCTATATTTGGCGGTTATCACTCCCACCGTTAAATTGTGTATTTTTTCAACAAGCAAACATGCTGATGGCGGGTTTGACGTCGCCCATAAAAGTGACCATTTTTAATCAGAGATGGGTCATTTTTTTATCAGATGAAGTTGTTTTTTATAAAATAGAGTAATGACTCACCATTATTATCACTTTCAAGATGATGAAATAGAGATATTGAGTGTGGTTATTATCGACTTAGTGAAATACCTCACACTATTATTTCAGAGAAATCTCACCCAGTAATCTGTGTATCACCACATTGCCGCTGGCATGGGTAATTAAAGCTGAGTGATAAATGGCACTGATCAGTGCTATTTTTAATGATTCTATATTGAGAATGATAATCATTTTGTGATATTTTGCGGTTTCTGCATCAATCTATCTGAGGAACATCAACGATGAAAAGGAATTTCATCCCACTATCATTTATCTGTGTTATGGCTTTACCTGTTGCATTTACTGCATGGGCTGACTTTGGCTACCACGCCGAAATCCCAAAAGACAGTAAGGTTCCCACCGATTATCTTGAAAAACGTAAGGCGCTTGGATCGGTGGCGCCAAGTGCTGAGTCATGGCAAAAGCAATTGGATGAGGAGAAAGCGCGGATAGATGCCGAAGCGGCAAAACGGGAAAACGAAAAGCAGGCTAAATGCCAACAGCAAGAACATTACCCAGCTCGGCGCGCCGAAAATGATAAACGTCAATATGCTGTATCTGATCCCTGTGCTAGCAGTATAGGCATCAATATCTATTGATATCCCAAGCATCTGAGCCAGGCTAGCGTGTTATAATACTATGCTAACTATACCCGTAATACTTCAAGCTGCATGTGCGTTGGCCGCCTTCTTGTAACTCGAATGATTTAGGGTATATACAGTCTCATTATTGAATTCATCAAATAGAGTCCAAACATGCTGTGTGCTATCTATAGAAGCCCGAAACGGGATCAAACCTACCTATATATTGAAAAGAAAGATGATTTTTCCAGGGTGCCGGCTGAATTACTTACCAGTTTTGGCAAGCCGCAATTTGCGATGCTGCTTTCATTAAATGAACGCAAAACGTTGGCGACAGCGGATGTCGAGAAGGTAAAAAGTGCACTCATTGAGCAGGGTTTTTATCTGCAAGTCCCACCGCCACTCGAAAGTTTGTTGAAAATGCACTTGGGCGATACTACCGTATAACGTTGATTTTCATCAAAATTACCTACCGTGATGGCATCCATCACAACCCTAAGGTGGATGTCCATGTATCAGCCCCGGTTGATTTTATATTTCCAGCTTCCTCTCTGGTTGTTGTTTTACACAGGAATGCGTCGATGAAATTGTCAATGATTGCAGTTGCTCTGGTGACGCTCATCTCAGTGGGATGTGCCAATAAAAATGCTGCGGCCCCGATTGCGGCACCAACACCAGCAACCGCGCCACCAACCATGCTGGATTCACCACCGGCTGCGGCCAAGAACAGTACTAAAATGACATTATCCCAGCAAGGGCGCGATCCGGCGCAGTTTCCTGCTTATGTCGAACAATTAAAGGCCCAAGCTCGTGCAAAGGGGATCAGCGAGGCTACGCTTGATAAAGCGTTTGCCAATATTCATTTTGTTGACCGAGTCATTCAGTCAGACCGCAATCAGTTAGAAAAGAAAGTCACACTGGATGATTACCTGACCAGAGTTCTGACAGAGGCGAAAGTCGCGCAAGGTAAAGAGATTTATCAGCGCTATCAGCCTCAGTTATCACAAGTTACTGCGCGCTATGGTGTGCCTGAGCGTTACATCGTGGCGCTGTGGGGCATGGAAAGTGGGTTTGGCAAGTTTCAAGGTAAAGAGGATGTCATCTCTGCCTTATCCACCATGGCATTTGAAGGGCGGCGTGAGGCATTCTTCACTAAAGAGCTGATAGCTGCATTGCAAATCATTCAGCAAGGCAAAGTTGATGACCCCGAGTTGAAAGGATCATGGGCTGGTGCGATGGGGCAGAGTCAATTTATGCCTAGCTCTTTCCTGACCTATGGCGCTGACGGGGATGGCGATGGGAAAATTGATATTTGGAATAATATCGATGATGTCTTTGCTTCGACAGCTAACTATCTGTCTACTGAAGGTTGGAAACCGGGTGTTGATTGGGGCCAGGAAGCGACGCTGCCCGAAGGATTTGATATTAAGCTGGCGGGCTTAAAAGACAGCCAAGCCAAAAGCGTCGCCCAATGGCAGCAACTCGGGGTAATGGCGATACCCGGCGGTAACTTTGCCAACTCAGATCTCCGGGCTTGGGTCATCGTACCTGATGATGTGCAAGGGCGGGCGTTTCTGGTTTATGATAATTTTCGTACCATTATGCACTGGAACCGTTCTTACTATTTCGCTATCAGTATTGGTATGATGGCAGATAGCGTAAGTCAATAATGTCTGCGAACACCTAATCGTGGTATGACTTGGTTGTGTCGCTGCGGCAAGAGCCAATCAAGATGTAAATTCAGACAGGATGTTAATTCAGGAGAGGCAGTATGTATCAACATAGAGACTGGCAAGGGGCTTTGCTGGATTTTCCAGTGAGTAAAGTGGTTTGCGTTGGCAGTAACTATGCCGAACATATTAAAGAGATGGGGAGTACTGTGTCAGTTGAACCGGTGCTGTTTATTAAACCTGAAACAGCGCTATGTGATATTCGCCAGCCGGTATCGATCCCGAAAGAGTTCGGTGAGGTTCATCATGAAGTAGAATTAGCCGTTTTGATCGGTACTCCGTTAAAACAAGCCAGTGAAGACCGAGTGGCACGCGCAATCGCCGGTTACGGTGTCGCATTGGATTTGACACTGCGTGAGCTGCAATCTGGCTTGAAAAAGGCTGGTCAGCCGTGGGAGAAATCGAAAGCATTTGACGGTTCTTGTCCGATTTCCGGTTTTATACCGGTGGCGGAGTTTGGTGATGCGCAACAGGCTGACTTATCGCTTATCATTAACGATGAGGTCCGTCAGCAAGGCAACACGCGTGATATGATCACCCCCATCATTCCGCTAATCAGTTACATCAGCCGTTTCTTTACTTTGCGTGCTGGCGATATCATTCTGACGGGCACTCCACAGGGCGTCGGGCCGATGAAATCAGGCGATATGCTGAAAGTTATGCTAAATGGTAAAACGTTGAGTACCCGCATAATCTAAGAGCATCGCTGCCGCTTATGCCATCAGGCTGGGCGGCAACACTTGCATCTGACCGCCAAAGCGTCTATAACGACCCGCTCATTTATTCACACCGGATACCGATATGTCACAACTTCCTTTTTGGCAACAAAAAACACTCGCTGAAATGTCAGATAGTGAATGGGAATCACTGTGCGACGGATGCGGCCAATGTTGCTTGAATAAACTGATTGATGAGGACACGGATGAAATCTATTTCACCAATGTGGCCTGTGATCAGCTCAATCTCAAAACCTGCCAGTGCCGTAATTATGAGCGCCGCTTTGAATTAGAAGAAGACTGCATCAAGTTAACCCGAGAGAATTTGGTAACGTTTGAGTGGTTGCCACCCACCTGTGCTTATCGGATGGTGGGCGAGGGGCGTGGCCTGGCGAGTTGGCATCCACTGTTAGCCGGTTCAAAATCTGCGATGCACGGTGAGCGGATCTCGGTACGCCATATTGCCGTACGTGAGAGCGAGGTTATCGACTGGCAAGACCACATTTTGAATAAACCGCAGTGGGCCAGATAACCATTGATATATATGTAATTTATATTGAAGCCTCTCAGACAACAGATGCCTATTCAGACGCCAGATATGGCATACTAACGCCGAAATTTAACCAAGAAACTTAATAAAATGAAATATTCAACGTTGGCCGCTGTTATCATCGGCATATCTGCTACTTTAGGTAGCATTTCGCACCAGGTTCAGGCCGCTGGGGCCTCATTGATAAATCTTGATTGTAAATTGAAAGAGGGAGGCAGCCTGACCGCAGTGTTAGACGGCCCGAATCAGCAATTGACCATAGATAAATCAGTGTTCCAGTTTGTAAAAGTTAATCCAGAAGGTCAGGGCGAGGCGTTAATATTCCAAAATGCCAACAGCCAGGAGCAAGTTATTGCTTCTCTCAATATTTCCGCGCTGCCAATCCGTTTGGCGGTGGTTGATGGTGAGCAGGCTAATCAGTACATTTGTACCCATACCACAGCTTAACTAGTTTATAATCGAATTAAAATGAGGCTGCCTTATGGTGGCCTTTTTTCGTTGTATGACCATTTATGGCTGTAAATTTGATTAAACCACTGGATGGATTAGTCCTTAGTCGACGCTGAAGTTACCCACAAAGTAGTAATGTGAGTCCTCCATCTGGAGAGTTAAATAGCTTGATTGATAACACCGCGATAGTTTCTGCTTCTGCAATTATTGAGAAGGGTGCGGTGATTGGTGCGAATGTACAGATTGGTCACTTTTGTTACATTGGTTCTCAAGTCACTATTGGTTCCGGCACGGTGCTTAAATCGCATATTGTAATTAATGGTATTACCGAGCTTGGATGTGACAATAATATTGGACAATTCTCCTCTATTGGAGAGGTTAATCAGGATCTTAAGTACCAGGGGGAGCCTACCCAGGTTATCATTGGCGACCGCAATTTGATTCAGCAAAATGTCACGATACACCGTGGCACGGTTCAAGGACACGGTATAACACGTATCGGTAATGACAATAGTCTGATGAATCATGTGCATATTGGCCATGACTGCATTATCGGTAACCACTGCTTATTGGCGTCGAATGTAGGATTAGCCGGACATGTAGAGGTCGATAATTTCGCCATTATCTGCGCGGCCAGTGCTGTGCACCAGTTTTGTGTTATTGGCACCCATGCCTTGGTCAATGAAAGCGCCTGCGTGGTGCAGGATATCCCCCCTTATGTGATTGCGGGGGGTAATCGTGCCGTGCCGGTGGGTATCCGAGCAGCAGGAATGGGGGACGACTGGTTGAACAGTGATGATTGCCAAGCGGTTCAAAACGCCTATCAGCTTATTTACCATACCGGTAAGTTGGTGGCGGATGTCAGTCAGGACATTGAGGTTTTGGCCAGAGAATGGCAAATACTTCAGTCTTATAAATCTTTTTTCTCTCGCTCAGCGCGCGGGATCATCCGTTAATGCACTGTCATCCAAAAGAAATGGCACCCTGAGGTGCCATTGTCAGATAAAGATATGTTTGAAATTATCGACTAAACAGGTCACGTCTTTTCGGTTTAACGAATTGGCTGATCAGCACCAATACGCCAATCAATAAGTATGCAGCAAAGATACCGACCAACCATTGCGGCATTTCTAATGACATAAATGCCCATTGTTTTACCGAGCAATCACCACTGGCAACAAAAATAGCGGGCAGCCATTTGTCTAGTGGCAGCCATGACGGGAAGCTGACAAAGAAATCACAGGTCGTGAACGGTGAAGGATGGAGTTGCAGCATAGTGTGTACCCAGGCTAGCTGAACACCGCGCCATGCGCTGTAGATCCAGATAAAGATTGCCAGGTAGCGCAAGGGCGATTTAGGTGCAATGGCACCCAACAACGATGCACCGAGAATACCGAATAACGCAGCACGTTCGTAAATACACATTACACAAGGCTGTAACAACATCACGTGTTGAAAATAGAGTGCGACCAATTCTAGTGCAAGTGCAGTCAGGGCCATTAAAAGCCAAGCACCGCGCCCTTTAGAGCAGCGGTTAAGGAATTGCAACATATCTTTATTTTCCATGCAGTAAGCAATTGTACTGGCAGTGTAAACCAATTCATCTTTGCTGCCAGCCACCCAAAGGTAAAATTAGGCAAAAATCAGCTCTTTCTCGCGCGTGACAAGTTATCACAAGCCTGAATTTTACTTTGGGTGAGATATTTGGTTTGTTTTGCCAGCCCATAATCCCTCGAAGCTAATAACAGCCCCCGCGGCGACCAAAAGTGTAGGGCTGGCAGATACTATAATGCAAGCGATCAATGTGTGATGCTAGCTCCGGCTGCCAGATGAGGCAAACTTATCCAGCCACTTTGCATCATCCATTCGGTTATTGGCACTAATAAGTACTCCACGCCTAACAGACCGACGAGGGTCATCACAATAGTATAGGGGAGTGCCATATACACCATGCGCCCATAAGAAAGACGAATTAAAGGGGCCAGCGCGGAGGTTAGCAGGAACAGAAAAGCGGCTTGGCCGTTCGGTGTGGCAACTGAGGGGAGGTTGGTCCCGGTATTGATGGCAACAGCCAATAACTCAAATTGCTGAAGCGAAATAATACCGTGCTCAAATGCAGTGCGCGCCTCATTGATATAAACCGTACCGACAAATACATTGTCGGATACCGAAGAGAGTAAGCCATTAAACAGATAAAACAGTGATAACTGTGCTGATGGTGAAGATTGTAAAACAAACTGAATAATCGGTGAGAAGAGGCTCTGCTCAATAATGACGGCAACCACGGCAAAAAACACCGTGAGTAGGGCAGTAAAAGGCAATGCCTCCTGAAATGCCTTACCCAGTGCATGTTCATTGGTAATTCCGCAGAGGGAGGTGGCGAGTATAATCACCGATAATCCGACCAAGCCTACCTCGGCTAAATGCAGGGCCAATGCGAGCACCAACCAAACACCGATCAAGGCCTGAATCAGAAGCTTCACTTTCTCTTGCTTGCTCCGTTTCGCACTGGCTTGTTGATCATAGTCAGTCAAAACCTGACGAACGCGCTCGGGAAGCTGTGCACCATAACCAAACAGTTTAAAACGTTCTACCAGCAGACAAACCAATAATCCGCAACACAGGACGGGTAACGTCACGGGCAGCATGCGAATAAAGAAGTCGGTAAAGTTCCAACCGGCACTCTTAGCGATAATCAGGTTCTGCGGCTCGCCAACCATGGTCATTACGCCACCCAGCGCAGTACCCACACCCGCATGCATCATCAGGCTACGCAAGAAAGCGCGGAATTGCTCCAACGTTTTACGGTTTTCCTGATTATCGATCCAACTGTCGTCGGTGATATCTTTATCGGTATGGTTTGATGCAACATGATGATAGATAGTATAAAAACCAACAGAAACACTGATAACCACGGCGATTACAGTTAAGGCATCAAGGAATGCCGAAAGGAAGGCAGAGGCGACACAGAAGGCTAATGAAAGAACGATTTTTGAGCGAATGTTCAGCAGCAGTTTGGTAAATACAAACAGTAATAACTGCTTCATGAAATAGATACCTGCCACCATAAACACCAACAACAGCAGCACTTCCAGATTATTAGCAATTTCTTCTGCCACCTGATGTGGGCTGGTCATACCGATGGCAACGGCTTGAATGGCCAATAAACCCCCCGGTTGCAGTGGGTAACATTTTAGCGCCATAGCCAGTGTAAAGATAAATTCGACCACCAACATCCAGCCAGCAATAAATGGGCTGACAAAAAAGAATACCAGTGGGTTAATAATGAGAAACCCGATAATTGCCAGCTTGTACCAATCAGGTGAATTCCCCAGAAAATTCTTGAGTACAGCTTGTCTAATGGTCATATCCATTGTGAGTTACAGTCTCCTTATTAAAATTATTATGGTGCAATTACTGCCTAAAGTTACATTTTACCTTACGTCATTGCTCTAAAAGCAATACGTATAATCTGTACATCATTCCATCTGCGCAATTTTTGCAACTTTATGACTACTTTCACCATTTGTTCGGTCCTGATGCTATGTCACGATAGCGTCGTCTGGTATGATGAGCGCACTAAATTGCTGATATGTATCGCTACGGAACGTCAAAAATATGGTTATAAAGGCGCAAAGTCCTGCCGGTTTCGCGGAAGAGTATATTATTGAAAGTATTTGGAATAATCGCTTCCCTCCAGGCACTATTTTGCCCGCGGAGCGTGAACTTTCAGAGCTGATTGGAGTGACTCGCACTACATTGCGTGAAGTGTTACAACGCTTAGCCCGCGATGGCTGGCTCACTATTCAGCATGGTAAACCGACGAAAGTAAACAATTTTTGGGAAACGTCTGGTCTTAATATTCTGGAAACACTGGCGCGGCTTGACCACGACAGCGTGCCACAATTGATAGACAACTTACTGGCAGTCAGAACAAATATCGCTACCATCTTCGTTCGCACGGCAATCCGTAATCATCCAGAGAAAGCACAGGAAATCCTGGCACAAGCTCAAACAGTTGATGATCACGCCGAGGCTTTCACCGCACTGGATTACGGTATTTTCCGTGGTTTGGCTTTTGCTTCGGGTAACCCTATTTATGGGTTGATCCTAAATGGCATGAAAGGGCTTTATACCCGGGTTGGGCGTTACTATTTCTCGAATCCTGAAGCCCGTAAGCTGGCACTGACTTTCTACAGCAAACTGTCAACGCTGTGTGATGAAAAAGCCCATGATCAGGTGTCAGAGTGCCTGAGAGCATACGGTAAAGAGAGTGGTGCTATTTGGCACAGCATGCAGGGCACGATGCCAAGTGATTTGGCCGAAGCACGCCGTTAGGCGAATATCGCGTAAAATTGCAACGCAAAAGGGGCATTAAATGCCCCTTTTTCATGGCAAGATGTAGCGCAATAGCTCGCGCGGTTATCCACCTCGTCTGCCCTGTGCTAGAGCTTATTGGCTCTTGGCGGCACGCTGTCGAGTAGCTCAATCGAGCCATCGTCATTCAGTTGTTCCATATGAATATCAAACCCCCATAGCCGGTGAATATGTTTCATCACTTGCTGACGGCTCTTATCCAGTGGTGCCCGATCATGAGGAATATAGCGCAGGGTCAGGGAGCGGTCTCCGCGCAGATCAACGTTCCATACCTGAATGTTTGGTTCGTGATTACTCAAGTTATATTGAGCAGACAATTCATTACGTATAGCCCGATAACCTTCTTCATTATGAATGGCTGAAATCTCCAGATAGTTATGCTTATCATCATCCAGCACGGTGAATAGCCGGAAGTCACGCATTACTTTCGGTGATAAGAACTGGCTGATGAAGCTTTCATCCTTAAAGTCGCGCATGGCAAAATGCAACGTATCCAACCAATCTTTACCGGCGATATCCGGGAACCAATAATAGTCCTCCTCCGTCGGTGATTGGCAAATACGCTTGATATCTTGGAACATGGCAAAGCCAAGGGCATACGGGTTAATACCGTTGTAATAAGGGCTGTTATACGGCGGTTGATACACAACGTTGGTGTGGCTGTGCAAGAACTCCATCATAAAGCGGTCAGTGACCTTACCCTCATCGTACAGATGGTTAAGAATGGTGTAATGCCAGAAGGTGGCCCAACCTTCATTCATCACTTGTGTCTGTTTTTGTGGATAAAAATATTGGCTGACTTTGCGGACTATTCGCAGCACTTCGCGTTGCCATGACTCCAACAGCGGAGCATTTTTCTCCATGAAATAGAGCAGGTTCTCCTGCGGTTCACTGGGATAGCGTTGAGCCTGGGCTTGGACTTCCCCTCGATCCTTGCGCGGTAGGGTTTTCCACAACGAGTTGACCTGACTTTGCAGATACTCCTCGCGGCTTTTCTGCCGGGCGGTTTCCTCCACTAAAGAGATCTTTTGCGGACGTTTATAGCGGTCCACCCCATAATTCATCAGGGCATGACAGGAGTCGAGTAGCCGCTCTACTTCTTCCACCCCATAACGTTCCTCGCATTCACTGATGTAATGACGAGCAAACAACAAATAATCCACTATCGAACTGGCATCGGTCCAGGCTCGAAATAAGTAATTATTCTTAAAGAAAGAGTTATGTCCATAGCAGGCGTGAGCCATGACTAAGGCTTGCATGGTAATAGTATTTTCTTCCATTAAATAAGCGATGCAAGGATTGGAGTTAATCACAATCTCGTACGCTAATCCTTGCTGACCGTGCTTATATTTTTGCTCTGTTTCGATAAATTTCTTACCAAAAGACCAATGGGTATAGTTGATAGGCATACCGATACTTGAATAGGCATCCATCATCTGTTCGGAGGTAATAACCTCTATCTGGTGGGGGTAAGTATCTAGCCGGTAATGTTTTGCCACCCGGTCTATTTGGTCCAGATAGACCTGCAACAATTCAAATGTCCAGTCTGGGCCGTCAGTCAGGCGCTTATCTTGCGCGGTTTGTTTCGGTGTTGAAGTTGTCATAGCGCATCCTCACGGTTTTATAACCCTGCAAAATACTGGTCACTTCAATAATCCTAGCTCAAGATTAACAAGTTGAGGCATGGCAAGACCTTATGTCAATGAATATCCGCCATCTTTCAAACAACAGGTAGGTTGACTGCCGGTTCGTACCAGAATCATTGCTGTCGTATCAGTCTGTACGATTAATTGTATTTTATAGATTATTATTCTGATTTATTGGTCTAATTGTGGAATATAAAACTAGTAAAAGAGTCTTGCGCAACATGCCAATTATTCATGCTGCTAATTGTGGGTATTATGGCGCTTTCTCTCCTTTTAGACGTTTAATTGGGCAAAAATAGCATCTTATCGCTATTTTCCTAACGCTATTGAACTGAAAAGTAATTGCATTGTAAATTAATTGTGAATTAAGTCACGACCTGGCATTAATATGTTGGCTAGATTTTTCTGCTGAGTTAATATTCTGTCAACAGAATATTATGCTTTAGGTGTTGTTTGGGGGGAGGAAGGTATGCGCATTGTCATTTTAGGAAGCGGTGTGGTGGGGGTAGCCAGTGCCTGGTACTTAGCCAAAGACGGGCATGATGTTACGGTGATTGACCGTCAGCAGGGGCCCGCGCAGGAAACCAGTGCCGGTAACGCAGGTCAGATATCTCCGGGATATGCGGCACCTTGGGCTGCGCCTGGGGTTCCTCTGAAAGCCATTAAATGGATGTTCCAACGCCATGCGCCGTTGGCAATTCACCTTGACGGCAGCAGCTTCCAGCTACGCTGGATGTGGCAGATGCTGAGAAACTGCGACACTTCCCACTACATGCTCAACAAAAGCCGTATGGTGCGTCTGGCAGAATACAGTCGCGACTGTTTAAAAGAGCTGCGTGAAGACACCGGTATTCAGTATGAAGGCCGTCAGGGGGGAACACTGCAACTGTTCCGTACCGAACAGCAATTTGATAACGCCGCCAAGGATATTGCGGTGTTAGATGATGCGGGGGTGCCATATTCACTGCTAACGGCTGATCAACTGGCAACAGTGGAACCGGCATTGGCGAAAGTAGCACATAAACTGACCGGTGGTTTACGTTTACCTAATGATGAAACTGGCGACTGCAAACTGTTTACTGAACGCTTAGCCCAAATGGCCGAGCGGGCTGGGGTTAAGTTTGTGTTCAATCGCTCGGTGGATAAATTGCTGGTGGACGGTGACCAAATCGCCGGTGTGCTGTGTGGCGACGATATTATTAACGCTGATGCCTATGTAGTGGCCTTCGGCGCTTACTCTACGGAGCTGTTAGCCGGGTTGGTCTCGATTCCTGTTTATCCACTAAAAGGTTATTCACTCACTATTCCTATTACAGATCCGGCCTCGGCACCTTTCTCCACCGTGCTGGATGAGACCTACAAGATTGCCATTACGCGCTTTGATGACAGGATTCGGGTTGGGGGGATGGCGGAAATCGTTGGATTTAATACTCAATTGGCACCAGCACGTCGTGAGACGCTGGAAATGGTGGTGGGTGATTTGTACCCTCATGGGGGCAATATCAGTCAGGCCACGTTCTGGACCGGGCTGCGCCCGATGACACCTGATGGTACGCCCATTGTCGGGCGAACCTCGCTTAAGAATCTCTATCTGAATACCGGCCATGGCACCTTGGGCTGGACCATGGCCTGTGGGTCGGGTCAATTATTGGCTGATATTATGTATGGGCGTCGCCCAGCGATTCTGGCGGATGATTTATCTGTCGCGCGTTATAGCGCGGGCTTTCGGCCACTGAATATCACGCCTTTACACGACATTCACCCTGTGCGCTAAAAGGCGCCGATTGATCATTACAGCCCACTGGCGGGCTGTAAATAATTGAATACCGCCCAAGAAGGAAAAAGCATGCCTCGCCCGATATCCGCTACGCTTCATTTATCTGCCTTACGCCATAACCTCAGTATTGTTCGCCGTCTTGCCGGGGCCGCTAAAATTTGGTCAGTGGTAAAAGCCAATGCCTACGGCCATGGTCTGGCCCGCATTTGGCAAGGGCTGGATGCAACCGATGGTTTTGCGTTATTGGATTTAAATGAAGCGATAATGTTGCGTGAACAGGGCTGGCAAGGGCCAATTTTGCTGCTTGAGGGGTTCTTTCGTGCGCAAGATATAGTCCTGATCGACCACTACCGGTTAACCACCGTGGTACACAGTGACTGGCAGCTTGACGCCATCAAAGCGGCGCGGCTGAGCACACCACTCGATATTTATTTAAAACTTAATAGCGGCATGAATCGCTTAGGTTTTCCCATCGGGCAGGCAGAGGCCATCTGGCAATGGGCTAACAGTATAAATAACATCGGCAAGGTGACGCTAATGAGCCACTTTGCCAATGCAGATAACCATATTGGTGCCAGCGAGCAATTCACGCAGATTCAGCAGGCCAGTGGGCATCTGGTGGCTGCGCGCAGCTTTGCCAACTCGGCGGCAATATTGCGCAATCCTGAAACCCACTTTGACTGGGTGCGGCCAGGTATTATCCTCTATGGCGCGTCACCCAGTGGCGATGTAAGCGATATCGCTGGCATTGGATTGCGCCCGGTAATGGAGCTGCACAGCGAAATTATCGCCATACAGACGCTCTCAGCAGGGCACAGTGTTGGCTATGGCAGCCGCTACAGTGCCACAGGCACACAGCGCATCGGTGTCGTCGCCTGCGGTTATGCTGATGGTTATCCACGGCTGGCTCCCAGCGGCACGCCCATCAGGGTGGATGGCATACTGACTCATACGGTGGGGTCGATTTCAATGGATATGCTAACCGTAGATTTGACACCCTGTCCGCAGGCGCAAATGGGGAGTAAAGTTGAGATCTGGGGGGATAATCTGCCTATCGATGATGTGGCGGCGGCGGCAGGCACCGTGGGGTATGAGTTGATGTGTGCACTGGCGAGTCGCGTTAGCGTCATCACCGAGCGCACTTAGGTTGTTTTTAGTTTATTTTCTGCAAGTTACCACGGACATGCTTACTGGCACGGCGTGCCTGCCAAGCCAGTAGACACCCTGCCAGCATTACGATGGCGAGTGATAATTTAGGCTCAATTGGTAAGGACATTGCCAGCAAGCCTAATCCAGCTCCCCCGGCCATTTGCACAAAACCCACCAGCGCGGAGGCGACACCGGCTTCATTGGCATAGGGCTCCAATGCATAACTGGTGGCTGGCCCCATCATAAAGGCTAAACCGGCACAGGCACTGGCAACGGGTAACATATACACCAGCCAGTGTTGCTGTATTTCTGCCGACAGTTGCGTCAGACCAAATAATAACCCCAGACACCCCAGCGCCATCAACAGGCTGCCGGTCATCAGGCAGGTAGGGCGGCCGATTTTTTGGATAATACGGTTAGCAATAAAACTGACCGCCATGATCCAAAAGCCATTGGCACCGAACACCAGTGAGAACTGTAATGGACTGAGTCCTGCGCCCACCATCAATACGTTGGGTGCCAGCGAGACATAAGTTAAGGCCATGCCCATAGCGCCCGCGTTCACCAGTGCGAAAATCAGAAAACGGTCATCACGTAAGATGCGCAGATAGTTCTTTATCGGCAAGCCCTTAACGGCTTGGGTACCCGCTGGCCGTGTTTCTGGCAGGAAGATAATTATCAGAATTAATACCAGCAAGCCATATAACGCCAGGAACCAGAATGGGGCGCGCCAGCCAAAGGCTTCCGCCAATAAACCACCGAGCAAGGGGGCCAATGCGGGTACGATATTTAACGTCCCATTAAGGAAACCAAAAGCGCGCGCGGCCTCATTACCGTTGAGGCGGTCACGCACCCCACTGAATGCCACCACCGCAGTACAGCAAACAGCGACACCTTGTAACAGGCGAGAACTGACAAACATCAGCGGGCTGACTGCCAGTGCAGCCATCGCGGCCCCCAGCATGTAGAGAATAATACCGATGATGGCTATGGGTTTACGCCCATACTTATCGACTAATGGCCCAGCAATCAGCTGACCAATACCCAGTACCAGAATAAACAAGGCAATAGTGGATTGAATCAGCGACTCGCTACTGTTTAGCCCCTTGGCTATCGCGGGAATCGTGGGTAAGTAGAGGTCGATGCCCAATGGGCCGAGCAGAATCAGGCTTAACAGCAGAAAAAGAAATTTTTGCATAACAAAAAAACAACATCCAGATTGCAAAGGCGACAAGAATAAAGAATTTATCGACGAATGAAAAGGTTAGCCATAGCCAACCAAACGATAGTGACAATGTCACCTATTGGTGTTCTAAATCGACTAATAGGGTACTACAACTAATAATTAATCTCTTGTTATTGATTAGCTACTGCTACTAGTCGTGCGATGCTCTAACCACTGTTCTAGTTTCACGGCAGGTAATGCCTCGGAAAAAAGAAAACCTTGGCCTATTTGATAACCTTGGCGGCTCAATAATGTACGTTGCGCCTCGTTTTCTACCCCTTCGACAATCACTGATAGTTGCAAACTTTCACCAATACGGATCACCGCCTCACTTAACGTTCGGCTGGTTTCGTCATGCTCAAGATCATGGACAAAACTTTTATCCAGTTTGATTTCATCAAGATCCAAATGGCGCAGATAACTCAGACTGGAATAGCCGGTACCAAAGTCATCCATTGATAAACGCACGCCCAGTCGATGAATTTTTTCTATAGTGGCAAAAATCGCCGGATTATTTGCAATTAATATGTCTTCGGTGATTTCCAGCGTGAGATCCTGCGGCGGCAAGTGGTAATGCTGCAAGATATGTAAAATCATGTCCGGCAAGCCTGGATTATGGAAATTGGTCGGCGATAAGTTCACTGAAACCGAGGGCACATCAATACTCCGTAAACGCCAGTCCGCCAACTGTTGACAAGCCGTCTCAATCGCCCACAGAGCCAGTTCGTTGATCAGCCCGCACTCTTCAGCAATAGGAATAAAACGCTGTGGAGGAATGTTCCCCAGTATGGGGTGAACCCAGCGACTAAGGGCTTCCACACCATATAGGTGCCCATCTTTTAACATCACTTGTGGTTGATAAAATAACTCAAGAGACCCGATATGAAATGCATGACGCAGAGCATCTTCCATATCCTGGCGCTGTTGATTGAGATTATTCATCTCTGCACTGAAGAAATTGAAATGACCATGTCCCATATTCTTGGCTTTATGCATGGCAATGTCGGCGTGATTCATCAGCGCATCCATTTCTAAACCATTCTCAGGATACAAACTGATCCCGACACTGGCCGAAGGAATAATATTGACGTTGGCTATCTGACAGGGCTGAGACAGCAGACTGAGCATTTTCTCAACTTTCACGGTAGCCTGCTGCATGGTGCAGGGGGCTAAAATGATAATAAACTCGTCGCCCGATAAGCGGCCGATAATGTCACTTTTTGGCATGTCGTTGCGCAACCGTTGGGCAATCAAGGCAAGTAATTCATCACCGGCGGCCAGGCCGAGTGAATCATTAACTTGTTTAAAACGGTCCAGATTAATGATTAATACTGCCAGCGTGTAATCCATTTCAGCGGCAAGGGCGATAGCTTGTTTGGCATAAACCAGAAACTGAGTGCGGTTAGGCAAACCAGTTAGGGAATCATAAAAAGCCAAATGCTGAATTTGCTGACGTGATTGCTCCCGTTCCATCGCCAATGAGCACAAATTTGCGATTAATTTGACCAACTGATGGTGGAACTCGCTGGGGCCTTGCGCTTCTTTGTAGTAAAAGGCAAATGTGCCCAGAACATCCCCCTGGCTTGACAGAATAGGCGTCGACCAACAAGCTAACAAACCATGGGGTAGAATTAGGTGCCGATAGTTCTCCCATAATGGGTCAGTGGCAATATCATGGACTTCAACCGGTTCTTTACGAAATGCGGCGGTGCCACATGAGCCAGATACCGGGCCAATAGGCACACAGGCCAGCGCCGCAGTATAAATCAGGGGTAGGTTGGGTGCTGCGAGATGGCTGAGGTAGTTGTGCCCGCTGGCTTGCAAAATACTGGCGGTCACCTCGGGGGCAATCCGCTCAACTTCGCGGCACAGCAAAGACATCACTTCTTCCAGTGGCAGCTCTTTAACCAGTGCTTCCAGCACCTTATATTGCAACACTTCATACATTTTGGTCAGCGTGATATCAGTCAACACACCAATGCTATAACTCGGTTTACCCTGCTCATCAACTAGCGAGTTGATAATGGCGGAACACCAATGCGGCTGTTTGTCTTTGCTGTAGAACAACTCTTTGGGTAGTAATTGCTGATGTGAATTTGGCGAAGTGGAATCAATTAACCCCAGTTGTTCAGGATGTGCACTCTGGAGTAAATCGACCATGCTCTGGCCCAGAGCCTGTTCGGGTGTATAACCGAATAACTTAGTAAAACCTTGATTAATATAAACTGCTTGTTGCCCGTGATCACTATTAGCGGCAATAAACATTGCGCTGTCGCTGCGATCAGTTAATTGGGTTAAAAGTTCTACCCACTCTTGAGTGGCTTTTTGTTGCTCAATTAAAAAAGTAATGTCCTTAGCAATTTTCACCATCCGGGTAACGCTACCCCCTGGGCCTGGTACCGGTTGATAGATGGCGGCCAGCCAGACCGTGGATCCGTCTTTGTGCAATCGTTCAAAACGGCCCTCAACGGACTTCCCCGCCAGTAAAGATTTCTTCAGTGTCTGATACTCGTCGCTACTGGCATATTGTGGATGGCAAAACATAAGATGATGTTGACCAATGACTTCATCACGTTGATAGCCAAAATAATCAAGGTAGTTTTGATTAACCGCAATTATGCGACTGTTGAGATCAAACTCAATGATGGCTAATGAGCGGTCCAATGCACTTAATAACGCACTACTTTCGTCGTATTCAGACTGCGTGGCATCCTGCGATGCTGCTGTTTTTTTGGGCTTCATGATGAATTCCTATGTAAAAGAAGCGCTTGGCAGTCGTATTACGTAAATGAATTACCACTGTAACCATTGGATAGCACTATTTTTAAATAAATAAAATAGGATAAATGACAAATATTCCAATACGAATTAATAGCATCAAGATTAAAAAAATACGGCCGTCTTATTTAAGCTGGTGGTATTTCAATACATCGCTCTGTGTCCACACCATGAACATCATTGTGTTAATCAGCCAGTGATAAATAGAGGAATAAGTAATATTAAGTTTAGTCGATATCCAGATAGCTAAATGTGGGATTGATTGCTGGCACGTGACAGCAATCAATCTATTTCCGACTAAGGTCTATTTTTAAACGGGGGGATGCTTTGCTGGAAGGTAACCGGCCATTACCTGACAAAAACCTCGTCAGGCAATGGCGGATAGATAAAGGGTTATGAGTGGGTATCCATTGAGCCAAAACGACCACCGTTAAAATCAGCGATGGCCTCGATTATCTGCTGCTGAGTGTTCATCACAAATGGCCCGTGACCGATAATAGGTTCATCAATCGGCTCACCACTCAGTAGCAACAGCACTGCATCATTATTGGCCTCAATAGTTACATTGCTGCCAGCCGCATCCAGTAATACCATTTCGGCATCGCGGGCAACGGCATCGCCATTGACCAATACGGTACCACGCAACACAATTAATGCCGTGTTCCAGCCAATAGGCAGTGAAAATTCCGTACTTTTACCCTGATTCAGCCGTATATCCCAGACGTTTAGTGGTGAGAATGTCTGAGCAGGGCCATTTTTACCTGCATACTCACCGGCTATCACCCGCAGGCTGCCAGCATCTTCAGCTAGCACTACCTGAGGAATAGTTTCACTGCGAATGGCCTGATAACCAGGATCTGCCATTTTGTTTTTTGCGGGCAGATTGACCCACAATTGCACCATTTCAAAGGCACCGCCACGTTGTGCGAACATATCTGAATGAAACTCTTCATGCAGAATCCCGCCACCTGCCGTCATCCACTGCACGTCACCAGGGCCAATAACGCCGCCTTTGCCGGTGGAGTCACGATGTTCAACTTCGCCGTGATAAACGATGGTGACAGTTTCAAAACCACGATGCGGGTGTTGCCCGACACCCCGGCGATGTTTGGTCGGGGTAAAATCCATCGGCCCGGCATAGTCCAGCAGCAGGAACGGGCTGAGCTGTTTACCATGGCTTTGATATGAAAACAGTGAGCGAACCGGAAAACCATCTCCCACCCAATGCTGGCGAGGTGCGCGATAAATACCTTGAACTTTTTTCATCGTAAACTCCTTACAAACATCATCAATGAGGTATTGCAGCCCGGCACAACCTCTGGCCGGGCTTCATGTTGGATAAAGTATATAATTAGGATAATTTAAGCAGTAGATAGCAAAATTAGTTATCACTGTTCTATTATCAGAACAATGATGACGTTATCTCTGGCAAGTAATACAGAGGCAGGTTATGCAAGATCTTAATGATCTCTACTATTACGCAGAAGTGGTGGAACACGGTGGATTCAGTGCTGCCGCGCGGGTATTGGGTTTGCCAAAATCAAAACTGAGCCGACGGCTGGCATTGCTGGAAGAGCGATTGGGCGTGCGTTTAATTCAGCGTTCAACCCGCCGTTTTGCGGTTACCGAGGTGGGGCGTACCTACTACGAACACTGTAAAGCGATGCTGGAAGAGGCCAACGCCGCTCAGGAATCAATTGACTTAACACGGGCAGAACCCCGTGGTGTGGTGCGCATCACCTGCCCAGTGGCGCTATTACAGGCCACAGTTAGCACCATGCTGGCGGATTTCATGGTCAGTTGTCCTTTGGTGACGATTTATCTTGAATCGACCAATCGACAAGTGGACCCGATTGCTGAAGCCATTGATATTGCCATTCGGGTTCGGCCACCGCCGTTGCAAGACAGTGATTTGGTGTTGAAGGTGTTGGGTAACCGTTGTCAGTGTCTGGTGGCCAGCCCGGATTTGGTGGCACGACAAGGTATCGTCAATGTTCCGGCAGATCTGACTAGCTGGCCAAGTCTTGGCTTGGGCCGCGCGCCCCAAGAATTTATCTGGCATTTAGCCGGGCCAGAGGGCGCGCATGCCGCGATTTATCACCAACCCAGATTGGTGACGGCCGACATGACAACGCTTCGTAGCGCAGCACTGAGTGGTGTAGGGGCAGTACAGCTCCCGGTTATGATGGTGGCAGATCAACTGATGGCCGGAACGCTGATTCGCTTATTACCGGATTGGGTATTACGCCATGAGATTATTCATGCGGTATATCCATCACGGCGGGGATTACTGCCGTCTGTTCGCAGTGTGCTTGATCATCTGGCGTTGCGGTTTAGCCAACTCGAAGACCAATAGCCAAGCCTTTGCATAGCTGAGCCGCGGGTAACGCGGCAAGTTATACCGACTCAATGCTTGTGGCGGTGATGTGAATCCGGGTAATGCGGGTGAGAGTGTGCCAGTGGCTGATGTTGATGGCGATGCTTATGCGCCACACCGACTGTCACAGGGAAATCATGTGCATGTTGATGATGTGCGTCATGGTGATGTTCATGTTCATGCAGCAATTCATCATGGATATGCTGATGGGCATGCTGTTCAGTGAGATGCAATGCGATCCCTACAGCCATCAGGAGACCCGCCACGACGAGTGGTATAGTGACAGTGTCACCCATAATAACGGCCAATACAGCCCCTAAAAATGGGGCAATAGAGAAATAAGCACCAGTACGAGCAGTGCCAAGATGGCGCAGGCCGATAACAAAGAGTGCCAAACTCACGCCATAGGCAAAAAATCCTACCAGAAGGGCACCGGCCAGATTTGTCAGTGGTGGCAATGTTGCGCCGAGGACAAAAGCCAGCCCGAGATTGACGATACCGGCAACCAGTCCTTTGACTGACGCAATCCAGGTGGCATCCGTCAATGAAACCTTACGGGTCAGATTGTTATCAATCCCCCAGGCAAAGCAAGCACCCAGAATTGCCAGTGTTGGCCACCATCCGGCAAAACGCGCTTCACCCGGCCAACTTAAAATAGCTGCACCGGCCACAATCACTATCATGCCAAGGGCGATGCGACGGTCAAAATTCTCTTTAAACGCGAACCAGGCCAGTAGGGCGGTAAATACCCCTTCGGCATTAAGCAATAATGATGCGCCAGATGCAGGCATACCCGTTAGCCCTATCATCAGCAGAACCGGGGCAACAATCCCTCCAGCCGTAATGGCACCAATAAACCACCGCCGTTCGTTGCGAGGTAGGCTCACGGCTGTTGCTTGGGTGAGCAGACGATAGAGCGCCAGACCGGCACCTGAGCCAAAATAGAGCAGGCCCGCCAGTAGCCATGGACTGACCGTATTGAGTAACTGTTTTGCCAGCGGGGTTCCAGCACCAAACAGCACCGCAGCACTTAATGCGGCTAATACACCGGGCTGTCGTAATCCATCATGCCATTTCATCGATTCAACTCTGAAAATAAGGTCGTAGTGGCAATTTTAGCCCATGAAAAAGCCGGGAAACCATTCCTGTCATGGAAAAAGTTGACCGGCTAATTTTAGTATTAATTATCAACGGTTTGTTTGTGGAACAACTCACGGAATACCGGGTAGATATCTTCAGGTTCTCGGATGTGTTGCATGGCAAAGTTGTCAAATTTTGCCTGTAAGTCTTCATATTCCCGCCACAGAGTCTGGTGTGCGCGCCGGGTTATCTCGATGTAGCTATAGTAACGCACCATTGGCAGGAGCTTTTGGGCCAGTAACTCATGACACAGTGGTGAATCATCGGCCCAGTTATCACCGTCTGAGGCTTGGGCTGCATAGATATTCCACTGCGTTGGGTCGTAACGTTCCTGAACCACTTCTTCCATCAATTTCAGGGCACTGGAGACAATTGTTCCGCCGGTTTCCTGCGAATAGAAGAATTCTTGCTCATCAACTTCTTTCGCTTGAGTATGGTGACGGATATACACGACATCAACGTTTTTATAGGTACGGCTCAGGAACAGATAAAGCAGGATGTAGAAGCGCTTTGCCATGTCCTTGGTGGCCTGATCCATCGAACCTGACACATCCATCAGGCAGAACATCACCGCCTGGCTGGATGGCTCAGGACGCCGTTCATAGTTCTTATAACGTAAATCGAAGGTATCGATAAACGGAACCCGCGCGATTTTTTGCTTTAATTCAGCAATGGCTTTACGTACACGTTCTTCTTCCAGCAATTGTGCTGGTTCCGTGTTTTCCAGTACGTTCAGCGTTTCTTCCAATTCGCGTAACTCACGGCGCTTACTGGCTGTCATGGCGGTACGACGCGCCAGTGAGTTTTGCAGTGAGCGCACCACGCTGATATTGGCGGGCACGCCATTCGAGGTATAACCCGCACGATGGGTTTTGAATTCGGTCAACTGCTTATACTGATTTTTCTTCAGATTGGGCAGCGCAAGGTCTTCAAACAGTAAGTCGAGGTATTCATCTTTGGAAATCTGAAAGACAAACTCATCCTCGCCTTCACCGTCCTGACCGGCATTACCCTGACCACTGCCGCCGCCTCCACCGCCACCTTGAGGGCGCTCCACTCGGTCATTGGTGACAAAATGGTCATTGCCAGGATGTACCCGGTGGCGTAACCCACCACGGCCCTGATGGAACATCGGCTCATTGATATCATCAATAGGTATCGAAACTGACTCGCCGCTCTCAATATCAGTAACTGATCTTTTATTGATGGCATCGGCAATCGACTGTTTAATTTGCGACTTATAGCGGCGCAAAAAGCGCTGGCGATTGACCATGCTCTTATTCTTGCCGTTAAGTCGTCTGTCAATAAAGTAGCCCATATATCCCCCAAACGACTTTGTCACTGTCCCTGCATCTTTCACGCGGTAGCTGTGTTGGCTGCCATCACTCACCCCAGTCACTTAGTAGACTAAGCTCCTGGGGCTTCGTTCAGTTGCCGCCTTGCTACAACGTGAAATCTATTGGGTCTATACCTACGATTCCGTAGTGAATCGGTAAATGGGTTATGACGATTTTCTCACCCGCAGATACCATTCACACAGCAAACGAACTTGCTTACGGGTATAGCCTTTCTCCATCATCCGATCGACAAAATCATCATGTTTTTTCTGCTCATCCGTTGAGGTCTTGGCATTAAAGGAGATAACCGGCAGTAACTCTTCGGTGTTAGAGAACATTTTCTTCTCGATAACCGTGCGCAGCTTCTCGTAACTGGTCCAGTTTGGATTACGGCCATTGTTATTGGCTCTGGCACGCAACACAAAATTGACGATTTCATTACGGAAATCTTTCGGGTTGCTGATACCCGCTGGCTTTTCAATTTTCTCCAGTTCAGCATTCAGTGATTCACGGTCAAACAGTTGCCCGGTGTCAGGATCACGGTACTCTTGATCCTGAATCCAGAAATCGGCGTAGATAACATAACGGTCAAAAATATTCTGACCATACTCAGAGTAAGACTCCAGATAGGCGGTTTGAATCTCTTTACCAATAAATTCAGCATATTTCGGGATTAAATAGCCTTTCAGGTGTTCGAGATATTTCTCCGCAACATCTTGTTGGAATTGTTCGCGTTCGATCTGCTGTTCCAGTACGTAGAATAGGTGCACCGGGTTAGCAGCCACCTCAGCGTGGTCGAAGTTAAATACTCTGGAGAGGATTTTAAAGGCAAAACGAGTAGAAAGGCCGTTCATACCTTCATCAACCCCAGCGTAGTCGCGATATTCCTGATAAGACTTGGCTTTAGGATCGGTATCTTTCAGGCTCTCACCGTCATACACCCGCATCTTAGAGTAAATACTGGAGTTTTCTGGCTCTTTCATCCTTGAGAGAATCGAGAAGCGTGCCAGCGTTTCCAGCGTGCCAGGTGCACAAGGCGCATGGGTCAACTCACTGTGATTTAACAGTTTGTCGTAAATCTTGATCTCTTCTGATACCCGCAGGCAATAAGGCACTTTGACAATATAAACACGGTCAAGGAATGCCTCATTATTCTTGTTATTACGGAATGTTACCCACTCGGATTCGTTAGAGTGCGCGAGAATTATACCGCTGAATGGCAGGGCGGATATCCCCTCGGTTCCGTTATAGTTCCCTTCTTGTGTCGCGGTCAGTAGTGGGTGCAGCACCTTAATTGGGGCTTTGAACATCTCGACGAATTCCATGATCCCCTGGTTAGCACGGCATAAAGCACCGGAATAACCATAAGCATCGGGATCGTTTTGGGCGTGATTTTCAAGTTTACGGATATCAACTTTACCGACCAGTGCCGAGATATCCTGGTTGTTTTCATCACCGGGTTCGGTTTTCGCTATCGCAATTTGTTCAAGGATAGAAGGCCAGACCTTGATAACTTTGAACTTGGTAATATCACCGCCAAAATCGTGCAGGCGTTTTGCCGCCCATGGCGACATAATCGTACCGAGATAGCGGCTTGGGATACTGTATTCTTTGGCCAGAATCGCCGCATCTTCCTGCGGATTGAACAGACATAACGGGTGGTCATTGACCGGGCTACGTTCACCGTTAGCACTTAAAATATAGATAGGCACCCGTTGCATCAGGGCTTTCAGTCGTTCAGCCAATGATGACTTACCACCACCCACGGGACCCAGCAAATACAGGATCTGTTTCTTCTCTTCCAGCCCTTGGGCGGCGTGTTTGAGATAGGAAACGATCTGCTCTATGGCTTCCTCCATGCCATAAAACTCTTCAAAAGCAGGGTAGCGAGCGATAACCCGATTAGAGAACAGTCGAGACATGCGGGACTCAAGCGCGGTATCGACCATGACTGGCTCACCAATAGCCATCAGCAGACGCTCAGCCGCATTAGCATACGCGCTGCGATCTTGCTGGCAGATTGTGAGGAACTCCTGGAGTGTGAACTCTTCGTCCTTGGCCGCCTCATAGCGCTGGCGATAGTGATCAAATATGTTCATAGCGATGCCCGTCCTGTTTGAATGGTTGGGAACATAAAATAGTAGTAGCGCTTTATTGGGTTAAAATTTTGAAACTACTACCTTATTGTTATGGCCGTGTCTCCTCCAAAGGTCAAGTTAAGCCAGACCACAGATTTGCCACCCCTCAAACAATAAATAACCATTATTTGGTAATTAAATCTATTTATTATTAGATTGGTAGTGTTTTGTATATGATTGCTTGAACTTATCTATTTGAATATCTCGATATTTTATTGTAATCAAATCTACGTAAATTTTTAGGTTGTCAGCCTCTTGGTTATCGGCGATAAGTTATACAAGCAATATCGATATCTGGCTGACATGTGTAAAGATTTCGCCACGGGCAACCAATTGATTTACACTAAGTTAACTAATTATTTTGTTACCAATGGGATTTAATCCGTGAAAAAACATTCTTTAAAAGCCAAGCAAATAAAAACACTGGCTGCTTTAGCAGTCGCTACGGCCGTTTGCATGCCGACGGCAATGGCAGGGACCTGGTCTTTGGGGGCTTCTGCGTTAGTCAGCCCAGACCCTTATCGGGGTAAGAATGACCGTGTCTATCCGGTACCTATCATTTCTTATGAAAGCGATAATTTCTACTTCCGTACCTTAGCTGCGGGTTATTACCTGTGGAAAGATGACAATAATCGCTTATCAATCGATGCTTATTACTTACCGCTGCACTTTACGCCAGGTGACAGTGATGATCAGCAGATGAAGCAGTTGGATAAACGCCGCAGTACCATGATGGCGGGGATGTCATATTCTCATATTGAGGATTGGGGGACGTTGCGCGCTATGTTCTCTGGCGATGTGCTGGATAATAGTGGTGGTTTTATCGGCGATTTGGCTTACCTTTACCGCTTTAACGTCGATAGCTGGACGCTGACGCCGGGGGTAGGTTTTAACTGGAACAGTGGTGATCAAAACAGTTATTACTATGGCGTGAGCGGTGCTGAATCTGCCCGTAGTGGCTTGGCGCAATACAACCCAAGTGATAGCTGGTCGCCATATCTTGAGTTGTCGGTGAACTACAACATCAATCCGAATTGGAATGCGTTCTTTACCGGCCGCTATGTGCGCCTGGCCAGTGAAGTGAAAAATAGCCCAATGGTTGATGCATCTTACAGCGGCGTGTTGTGGACTGGCGTGACCTATACTTTCCGCTAATTAATGACGCGGTAATGTTGAGCCATAAAAAATGGGGCATAGCGCCCCATTTTTGTGCCTAACGACATCTGGAACGTTAGCTATTTTTACGGCTACGGATGGTCATGGCAAGACGCGCCGGGGCGTCAAGTGTTGCCACCAACGGCTTATTCACTCGCGCTGTTTCCACGCAAACCATGGTTTTAAAACCCTCGTTTGGCATATCAACCATGCTACTAGACAACTCTGCACCTGGATTCCATGCCACTACATCACTTTGGTGATGATGATGTACTTCAATGGTGCGTTTGAGCGCCGCATCTTTGATCAAGCTATAGGCTTCGGGTTGTGTGTAGATACGGTCAGTCTGGCCGTTAAACACTAAATCGCCTTGTTGTGTGGCATCGGCAATTTTTAGCACTTTATCGAAGTATTTCTCACCCAGGCCACTGACTTTAATCTGGTCGATGTCGCCAATCTGGAAGTAAGTATGTAGCGCGGCTACTGCCTGATAATCACCGTGTGATTCCAGCTCCATTTCGCACTCATCACCCAGCTTGAAGCGGGCAATCAATGTGAAGGCATGCGGCCAGTATTTACGGGATTCATCACTGTCTTCCAGTGTGAAGGTCAGGATAACTCCATTCTCGTTTTCATCATGGGCACTGAGAGTCCATGGCAGTAGACGGGCAAAACCATGAGAAGGTTGTGCTGATGGACCAAACCAAGGCCAACAGATTGGCACGCCACCACGAATAGCGACGCCATCTTTAAACGGCGTGTTATTGCTCAGCCAAATGATAGGTTGCTCACCGCTAGGTTGATAGGCCAGCAAATGAGCGCCTTGTAGGCTTACTGCGGCACGCACCTTCGGATGAGAAACCACCACTACCGGCAATTCATCCAGTTGGCGTTGGCTGATGTAAGGCGAAATTTGTTCAACAACAGGTAGGGTGAATACTTTCTCGTTCATTCGTTTGGCCTTATGGGAAAGGGAGCAGGGATCCTTTGAATTTCAGATTCTCGATAATATCACAGGCTGTAAATCTTGTAGCAAATGGACGACACCGTAGTGGTGAATAATTGATATTGCGCAATTTATTATAGCTACAAATAAAAAAGCCACCCGAAGGTGGCTTTTGGCAGAAATCTACATCAATCCATTATTACTTGGAGATGTGAGAGATCAGGTCCAGAACTTTGTTTGAGTAGCCAGTTTCGTTATCGTACCAAGAAACCAGTTTCACAAAGTTGTCGTTCAGCGCGATACCGGCTTTAGCATCGAATACTGAAGTCAGTTTTTCGCCGTTGAAATCGGTAGAAACAACGTCGTCTTCGGTGTAGCCCAGAACGCCTTTCAGCTCGCCTTCTGAAGCCGCTTTGATAGCAGCACAGATTTCTTTGTAAGAAGCTGGTTTTTCCAGACGTGCAGTCAGGTCAACAACTGAAACGTTAGGAGTAGGAACGCGGAACGCCATACCTGTCAGTTTGCCGTTCAGTGCTGGGATAACTTTACCAACTGCTTTAGCGGCACCAGTAGAAGAAGGGATGATGTTCTGGGATGCGCCACGACCGCCGCGCCAGTCTTTATGAGACGGGCCATCAACAGTTTTCTGCGTTGCAGTAGTTGCATGCACAGTGGTCATCAACGCTTCAACGATACCGAACTTGTCGTTGATAACTTTAGCCAGTGGAGCCAGGCAGTTAGTGGTGCAAGAAGCGTTAGAAACGATTTCCTGACCCGCGTATTCTTTGTGGTTGACGCCCATAACAAACATAGGGGTGTCATCTTTAGAAGGACCAGTCAGAACCACTTTCTTAGCACCGGCAGCGATGTGCTTACGTGCTGTTTCGTCGGTCAGGAACAGGCCAGTTGCTTCAGCAACAACGTCAACGTTAACTTCGTTCCACTTCAGGTTAGCCGGATCTCTCTCTGCGGTAACACGGATGGTTTTACCGTTAACAACCAAGTGGCCGTCTTTTACTTCTACAGTACCGTCGAAACGACCGTGGGTAGAGTCGTATTTCAGCATGTACGCCATGTATTCAGCGTCCAACAGGTCGTTGATTGCAACGATTTCGATGTCAGAACGTTCCTGAGCAGCACGGAAAACAATGCGACCGATACGGCCAAAACCGTTGATACCTACTTTGATAGTCATATATTCCACCAGCTATTTGTTAGTGAATAAAAGGTTGGTTGTAAAATTACAAAAACCTTGCCGAGCGTCAAGCGGAATCGTGTCAATTATTGCTACAAATCAAACCAACGACGTTAGATCGAACATTAATCACGCGTTTCCAGATACGATTAGCCTCATTTTTATATTGGGGCGAATTATTCAGTTTAAAGTGAGAATCGGTAATATTTGCGATTTTTATCGCATTTATACCCAAAATGATTGGCGTTGCAGGTAGGCAGCTAGCGAACGAATCCCGATGAGCTTACATTAGTAAGTGATTCGGGTGAATGAGCGTAGCTAACAACCCTGCCGCGTCAAGTATAAAGGGTATATGCGGTTGTCACTTTGATGGCATACAGTTTAGGACAATTTTAACTGCTTTGTTGTTAATTTTTTGTTATTATTAAACGTTGTTTTCGTTGACTTTATTCCCTGCCAGAGAACCGCACAAATGGCTAAAGAACTGAACTCTACACCCGATATTGAGAAACTGTCCGATATTCAGCGTCATGTCACCCAGCAGCGCGGGACAGAAGCCCCGTTTAGTGGCAAATTGCTGCATAACAAACGCGATGGCATCTATGAGTGTCTGTGTTGTCATCAACCTTTGTTTATCTCAGAGTCGAAATTTGACTCTGGCTGTGGTTGGCCGAGTTTTTACCAACCTATCAAAGATGACTCTATCCGCTATATTGATGATAATTCACACAATATGATTCGAGTTGAAATTCGTTGTGGTAATTGTGATGCTCACTTAGGCCATGTTTTCCCCGATGGGCCGCAGCCTACGGGCGAGCGCTATTGCGTGAACTCGGCGTCATTGAATTTTGTTGATGACCAGAATGGCGAGCAGATTGCCGGTTGATACTCAACGATTATGCATGTTGAAAAATCGATTCAGCTTATTATTCGTTTTGCTAAGGATACTTTGATGGAGCTTGAAGACCTGATTTCAGTGATGACACCTGAAATTTATCAACGTTTGATGCAAGCGGTTGAGTTGGGTAAATGGCCGGATGGTGTGGCACTGACACCTGAGCAGAAAGAGAATAGTCTGCAAATGGTAATGCTATGGCAAGCCCGTCACAATGAGGATGCTCAGCATATGAGTATTGGCACTGATGGCCAAATTGTGATGAAAACCAAGCAAGAATTGAAACAGCAATTCAGCCAGCCAACATTGGTAAAACTGAAGCCAGAATAGGGCTGTTACCCACAAGATTTATCAAAATCAACGGAGCCGGGTGAGGCTCCGTTGGTGCTATTTTTATTGCCAGTTATTTGCTTGCTGAATCTATTTCAGCCAGCCACTGTGCCAGTGTTTGTAAGCTTGCCCCTGCTTTATGCATCGTATTTAGGGCGTGTTGACTGTCATGCGGTTGTAGGTTGACCCCGCGACAACCGTCACTGATGACCGTTGTTTGATAACCCAGAGCTAATGCATCCAAGACGCTATATTTCACACAATAATCAGTTGCCAGCCCCATAATGAACAAACGATCTATCCCTTGCTGCCGTAACCACTCATCCAAAGGGGTTTTTGCTCGCCGACCATTGTCAAAAAAAGCGCTGTAGCTATCAATATCAGGATCTTGGCCTTTGCGGAACGTGGCATCAATTGCGTGTTGTTTCAATTGCAGATGTAAGGCGGCCCCTGGCTCATTTTGCACACAATGCACTGGCCACCAAACTTGTGGTAACCCATCCAGCTCACCTACGGTACCCGATTCCGCATTTGAATTGACGGCAAAGCTGCGGTGCCCGGCAGGGTGCCAATCCTGGCTGGCAATAATAGGTATCTTTTTGCTAAGGCAGGCATCAATAGCTTGATTGGCAATGGCAATAACCTGATCACCCTCAGTAACAGCCAGCGCCCCTCCCGGACAAAAGTCATTTTGTAAATCAATTAAAAGCAGTGCCGCATTCATTGATATTCCACCGGATCAGTTAGTGTCAGTGAGTTCACCACGCAGGTTTTGTTGCATTAACCGGCGAATGTCTTCAGGGGTTAAAGATTGACTCAATAAATAATGTAGTTTTGTCAGTGCGGCCTCGACCGTCATATCAAAGCCACTGATAACACCGGCGTGGGCCAATGCATTACCGGTTGCATAGCCTTCCATATTGACTCTACCGGAAATACATTGTGTCAAATTGACTACCACAATACCTCGCTCGCTGGCATTTTTTAACTCATCCAGTAACTCGGCTTTTTGTGGTGCGTTTCCCACACCATAAGAACGTAAAATCAGGGCTTTAACGGGCTGCAACAGGAAGTTGCGCACCACCGCGCCGGATATCCCAGGATAAATAGTCACCACACCGATCGGTTGAGGGGTGATGTTATGGACAATCAATGGCCCATTATTGGCTGGTGACTCGACCGACACCATACGCCGAATATGAATACCAGCCTCAAGCAGTACTGACAGATTCGGGGAGGCAAAAGCATCAAAACCATCAGCATGGGCTTTAGTGGTGCGATTGCCACGGAATAATTTGTTGTTAAAGAACAGACTGACTTCATTCACTGGGTGGTTCGCGGCCAGATAGAGGGCGTTAAGCAAGTTGGTTTGCCCATCAGAGCGTAACTCTGCCAACGGGATCTGAGAGCCGGTAACAATCACTGGCTTGGCCAGATTTTCTAACATGAATGACAGGGCCGAGGCTGTAAATGCCATGGTGTCTGTGCCATGTAAAATAACAAAGCCGTCGTATAAGTCGTAGTTTTGCTCAATATCGTTGGCAATATGCTGCCAGTCCTCGGGTGTCATATCTGAGGAGTCAATTAATGGCGCATATTCATGGATAGTGAAATCAGGCATTTCGGGACGATGGAACTCAGGCATCAGCGCAAGTTGGCGTTGCAGATGGCCGGATACGGGGATGTATCCATGTTCCGAGCGCTGCATACCGATGGTACCGCCAGTATAGGCAACATAAATAGATTTCTTCTGCATAAGCATGAGGGCCTGAAAAGTAGTACTGAATAAGATGAGTGAATTATAGGGAGACTGGCGAGGAAAAAAAGCCCGGCGGGTGCCGGGCGGAGTATTTTGATTAATTTTCTAGCGGACATCACCACAGGTTAGGCATAACGCATAGCGATTCTGCGGGTCATTCAATGTACTGAGTAAACTTGGCTGCTCTTTCACGGCTTGCGCCATAGCAGATAGCGGGGCAGGTATCCAAGCCTGAATGGCGGCGGGTAACATGGCCTGTACCGATGCGCTCATTTGGCCGAAAATCAAGTCACTAAGACTCGGCTCATCAACAAACCAATTCAACTGCCAGGTTTTCAGTTGTGCCAGCTCCGCGACCTTCTTCACCGCGTCATCAAAGTCACCTAACTGATCCACCAGACCGTTACTTTTAGCATCAATCCCAAGCCACACATGGCCCTGTGCGATTTGATCCACTTGTTCAGGGGTTTTATGACGTGAAGTTGCGACCAGGTCAATAAAGGTCTTGTAGCCATTTTCGATATTAATTTGCATCATCTGCGAAAACTCAGGCGGCAAGTTTTTAGTAATCGAAATATCGGCTAATGGCGACGTGGCTACGCCGTCAGTATGAACACCAATACTTTCCAGTGAATTTTGGAAGGTATTAATCACGCCGAAAATACCAATCGAGCCGGTAAGGGTGCTCGGGCTGGCAACGATATAGTTAGCGGGTGTGGAGATCCAATACCCACCCGATGCCGCCATTCCCCCCATCGATACCACCAAGGGTTTATTGGCTGCGCGTAACGCCGCTAATTCTGAACGAATCAACTCAGAGGCGCTGACACTGCCCCCAGGGCTATTTACTCGCAGAATTACGGCTTTAATTTTTGGATCTAAACGCGCCTGGCGAATCTGTGCTGCCAGCGAGTCGCCACCCACGTTGCCCGGAGTTTGCGGACCATCAATGATGGCGCCGTTAGCAAAAATAACCGCTATCTGCTCGCCCTGCTGTGGTGTAGGTACCGGTTGATAGTCATAAATACTGACGTAATTAAAGTCGTTATTCTTTTTATCCCAACCAAAGGTTTTAACCAACTCGGTTTCTACCTCAGGGCGTGACGCTAATGTATCCACCAGTTTATTGTCCAGCGCATATTTTGCCGGAGAACCGCCAGCGGCTTGCAACCCACTGATAACACCCGCGGCACCTGGGAACAGTTGCTCTGGCGTTAACTGCCGGTTGGCAGCAACAGCAGTAAGATAATTTTGCCATAACCCACCAATCCAGCGGCTGTCTGCTTCACGTGCAGCCGGTGACATATCATCACGAATCATCGGTTCAACCGCGGACTTGTAGGTGCCAACCCGGAAGATATTAGTGGTGACTTTAAGTTTTTCCAGCAACGATTTGTAATAGAGGTTATTACTGGCGAAACCATGCAGATCGACCGCCCCTTGTGGCGATAGATAGATTTTATTAGCAAAGCTGGCTAAATAGTATTGGGTTTGATTATAGCTATCGCCAATTGCATAGATTGGCTTACCGCTGTCACGGAATTCCCGCAGCGCTTTACCTATATATTGCAATGAAGGTTGGTCGGCACCGGTAAAATCACTCAGTGACAGCACCAAACCGGTAATATTTTTATCGGTTTTTGCCAGACGAATAGTTTCGACAATATCAAACAGCGAGTTTTCCTGTAGGCGATTACTGGATGCCCCTAAGAACTCACGCCCCAATTGACGTAATTTATTGTTTACCGCGGGCTGATCAACCACCACGCCACTTAAATTTACCAGCAGCGCGCCTTTAACCGGTTCTGCTGGTTTACTTTGGAACTGAAGGTAAATACCCACACCGACTAAAATTAACAGTATTAAGAACAGATTAAGAATAAATTCCCTGACGAAATTAAGCAGACGCCAGGTCCACTTGAAAAAGCCAGCAATAATTCGCCACAAAGTGCGCATGTTATCTCCAACAAAACCGGGCAAGTACGGTTATCCTAATGACCTGACGAACAAATGTCAGCTTTAAATCACTGTTAAGCCTAGCCGAAAGGTCAACACTGGCAACAAAACGACAACTTATGCTACCGTGCTGAAAATGAAAATCGTTATCAGGAGAGAATGATGGATGCGTTAGAACTGTTACTTAACCGCCGTTCGGCGTCCCGTTTGACCACCCCAGCCCCAACGGGTGAGGCATTGGATCATATTATCCATGCGGGCATGCGGGCACCTGACCATGGCACATTGCAGCCATGGCGCTTTATTTTGATTGAAAATGAGGGGCTAGAACGTTTTAGTCAATTGTTACAACAAGCAGTGCAACATGATGGTGCTGATGACGCCGTATTGGAAAAAGCAAAACAAGCGCCGTTTCGTGCGCCGCTGATTATTACCGTTATTGCTCATGTCACTGAAAACCCCAAAGTGCCCAATTGGGAACAAGTGGTTTCCGCCGGTTGTGCGGTACAAGCGATGCAAATGGCCGCACTGGCTCAAGGCTTTAATGGTATCTGGCGTACCGGCTCCTGGACCCATCATCACGTGGTTCGTCAGGGGTTTGCCTGCCGTGAACAAGATGAAATAGTCGGCTTCCTTTATCTCGGCACACCACAACTGAAATCAGCGACGAAAGTGACCCCACTGGATTACACCACTTTTGTGAGCTATTTCTGATAGTTATATGGTCTATAATCAATAGGTTTCAAGGCGCCAGCGAAGCAGCAAATCGCTTGGGGCCGTCTTGAACATCACAGCTTATGCACTTTTATAGGAACTAAGCTGTGTTTTCGTCTGCTTTGTGACCAACCTATCTGCCCGACAGCGGCCTCTACTTACCAAGCCACGCCATAGGCGCTACCATAGGCAGTCTGGATACTAGGCCTACGAGCATAATTCCTCAATAAACTGCTTATTACTGACCATCACACGGGAGAGTGTTATGACACCGCCAGCGATACGTCTTACCCAATACAGCCACGGAGCGGGGTGCGGTTGCAAAATTTCGCCCAAAGTTTTGGATAAGATATTGCATACCGATCAGCAGAAGCTTCTTGACCCCCGGCTGTTGGTGGGGAATGAAACGCGTGATGATGCAGCAGTTTATGATATTGGCGGCGGTGTTGGCATCATCAGCACTACCGACTTTTTTATGCCGATCGTTGACGATCCCTTTGATTTTGGCCGAATTGCAGCCACCAATGCTATCAGTGATATCTATGCGATGGGGGGTAAACCCATTATGGCGATTGCCATCCTGGGCTGGCCGATAGATAAACTGGCACTTGAAGTTGCCCAACAGGTTATCGAGGGCGGGCGCTATGTTTGCCAGCAGGCCGGTATTTCTCTGGCAGGGGGGCATTCCATTGATGCGCCTGAGCCGATTTTCGGTCTGGCGGTCACCGGAATCGTCAGCACTGAGCAGGTTAAGAAAAACAGTGCCGCACAGGCTGGTTGTAAGCTATTTCTGACCAAACCGCTGGGTATTGGTATTCTGACGACGGCAGAAAAGAAAAGTAAGTTGCGACCTGAACATCAAGGGGTAGCAACAGAAACCATGTGTCAGTTGAATAAATCAGGGGCGGACTTTGCCAGTATTGCCGGTGTCACTGCCATGACCGATGTTACCGGGTTCGGCCTGTTAGGGCATTTAAGCGAGATTTGTCAAGGGTCTGGTGTTCAGGCCAAATTACATTTCTCGGCTATACCGCGATTACCTGCGGTTGAAGAGTATATTGCTGCGGGTTGTGTGCCGGGGGGAACTGGGCGTAATTTTGACAGTTATGGCCATCTGATCGGCGAGATGACCGAGTTACAGAAAACGTTATTGTGTGACCCACAGACTTCCGGTGGTTTGTTGTTAGCCGTATTGCCTGAAGCGGAGGCTCAGGTGCAGGCTATTGCGGCTCAGCACGGTATGACGCTCAGTTCTATTGGCGAGTTGAGCTCTGTGGATAACCGCCGGGCGTTGATTGAGATTACAGAATGACCTTTTCTTTGATGCATTTTTGCGGTGAATGATGCGACTTTTTATTGCTGAAAAACCCAGTTTGGCGCGGGCGATTGCCGATATTTTGCCAAAGCCGCATCGTCGAGGCGATGGATTTATTGCCTGTGGCAGTGATCAAATGGTGACTTGGTGTGTGGGTCACTTGCTGGAACAGGCCCAACCTGATGCTTATGACAGCCGCTATGCACGTTGGTCGTTAGCTGATTTACCTATTATTCCTGAAAAATGGCAACTACAGCCTCGGCCCTCGGTCAGTAAGCAATTGAATGTTATCAAACAACTTTTGCAACAGGCCGACGAAGTGGTGCATGCCGGTGACCCGGACCGCGAAGGGCAACTGTTGGTTGATGAAGTATTGGATTACCTCGATTTGGTGGCAGAGAAGCGGCAAAATGTCCGCCGTTGCCTGATTAACGATCTCAACCCGCAGGCAGTGGAGCGTGCGGTGGAGCGTTTGCGTTATAACCGCGAGTTTATCCCGTTATGTGTTTCGGCATTGGCCCGCGCCAGAGCCGATTGGCTATATGGCATCAATATGACCCGTGCCTATACTATTCTTGGGCGTAATGCAGGTTATGATGGTGTTTTGTCAGTAGGGCGGGTACAAACGCCGGTATTAGGCTTGGTTGTCCGCCGTGACGAAGAAATTGAAGATTTTATTCCCAAAGACTTTTTCGAAGTTAAAGCCCATATTGTCACGCCTGCGGATGAGCGTTTTATTGCCCTATGGCAGCCGAGTGATTCTTGCGAGTCATATCAGGATGAAGAAGGGCGCTTGTTGCATCGGCCACTGGCTGAACATGTGGTTAATCGCATCACGGGTCAGCCTGCATTTGTAACTTCCTATAATGATAAACGGGAATCAGAAACCGCACCGTTACCCTTTTCCCTTTCGACATTGCAGATTGAAGCTGCTAAACGCTTCGGTTTGAGCGCTCAGCAAGTTCTGGATATTTGTCAGCGTTTATATGAAACGCACAAATTGATTACGTATCCGCGTTCAGATTGCCGATACCTACCAGAAGAGCATTTCGCTGGGCGTCATTCGGTATTGAATGCCATCAGCATTCATCAGGCTGACTTATTGCCGTTGGAGGTAATGGACAGTGATCGGCGTAATCGCTGCTGGGATGACAAAAAAGTCGATGCCCACCACGCCATTATCCCAACAGCACGGGCCAGTAAGGTGAATCTAACCACTGATGAAGGCAAAGTTTACCGATTGGTAGCACAGCAGTATCTGATGCAATTTTGTCCAGATGCACAATTTCGTAAATGTGTCATTGAGCTCGATATTGCTGGCGGCAAGTTTGTCGCTAAGGCCCGTTTTCTGGCGGAGGCGGGGTGGCGTACCTTGCTTGGTAGCAAAGAGCGCGATGAAGAAAATGAAGGCTCGCCGTTGCCGGTGGTGGAGAAAGGTGCTGAATTATTGTGTGAGCGGGGTGAGGTTGTTGAACGGCAAACTCAGCCGCCACGACCATTTACCGATGCCAGTTTATTATCAGCGATGACCGGAATCGCGCGGTTTGTGCAGGATAAAGAGCTGAAAAAAGTGTTACGTGCAACAGATGGGTTGGGGACTGAGGCAACACGAGCTGGGATTATTGAGCTACTTTTCAAACGTACTTTTTTATTCAAAAAAGGGCGTTATATTCATGCAAGCCCTGCGGGAAGAGCATTGATTCACGCGCTGCCTGATATTGCTGCACGGCCCGATATGACGGCCCATTGGGAATCGACACTGACACAAATCAGTGAGAAAAATTGTCGTTATCAGGATTTCATGCAGCCACTGGTGGCAACATTGCAAGATTTAATCAGTCAGGCAAAACAAAATCGTTCACCTCAGGTTTTTCGCGGGTTGCCAGCAGCACCGTCTGGGGCGATAAAGAAACGTAAAAAAGCACCGTCCAAAACCAAGGATAATAAGTCATGAGAATATTGTTATTGCTAGGTTGTATTGGTTTTGCCTCGCTTATTTCTGCTGCGGCGATGGCCAATCGTAACAATGTCGATGTTGTTGTTCCTTTGCCACCTGAAATATGGAATAACTCATCAAATCGCAACACGAATAATAATCCGTGCACTCGCTGTTGTGTCTATCAAAATCAGAATTATTCTGAAGGTGCTGTATTGCGAGTTGAAGGTGAAGTGTTGCAGTGTGTGCGTGATAGCAGTGTGATCGGTACCAATCCATTGATTTGGAAGCGGTTGACCAGGTAACAGGCTAACGTTTCTGGGCAATAAACGCATCTAAAAGCGGAACATCGGCGGGTGCCAGAGGGTAACGGTAAGCCTCCTCTGGTGCCAACCAGACCACTGCGGAGTGACAATGCAATGCTAGCTTGCCGCTGAAACTCTCAACGAGCCAGGCATGCAATCTGATGGTCTGTTTATCTGAATCCCATTGGTTGGTGGCGATATATCGGGTCACTGATGCCTCAATATTTAACTCTTCGGCCAGTTCACGTATCAGAGCTTGAGGTTGGTTCTCTCCCGCCTCAACTTTCCCTCCAGGAAACTCCCACAAACCGGCCTGATCACGGTATGAGTCCCGCTGAGCCAGCAGAATCTTACCATTTTGTTCAATAATGGCGGCGACAACATCAATCATTTTTTGTTTACCCAGCTTTGGTCGCGTATTGGTAAGTGGTAGGCCCATTTTGATAGGGCCTCCACTTATGTCATCAGAGCGCGAATTCAGACCATACTGGCGCGTGGTCTGAGGGTTTTTCCATGCCGCGAATTGCATAATCAATTCCTGTCGCAACGCAGCGGGTAGCCAGTGGCTGACTTGCCAACAATAAATCTATACGCAGGCCTCTATTCTCATCAAAACCACGGGAGCGATAATCAAACCACGAAAATTGATTGTTACACTCAGGATTAGCTGCACGGAATGTATCAACCAGCCCCCAGTTTTGTAAACGTTCCAGCCAGGCACGCTCTTCAGGCAGAAATGAACACTTACCTGTGCGCAGCCAACGTTTACGGCTCTCTTCGCCAATACCAATATCCAGGTCAGTTGGACTAATATTTAAATCCCCCATAATCAGTACCTGAGCATCTGCTGAAAGTTGTTGTTCCAGATATTGTTGTAAGTCAGCATAAAAACGCTCTTTTGCTGGGAATTTTATGGGGTGATCACGGCTTTCTCCTTGGGGGAAATAGCCATTAATAACAGTGAGAGGACCATTTGGCGTTGCAATATCAGCCATTATAATACGACGTTGAGCATCTTCTTCATCAGTAGGGAAGCCACGACGAACAGCCAATGGTTCATTTTTGGTTAACAGCGCCACACCATAATGACCTTTTTGCCCATGATAAAAAACGTGGTAACCATGCTGACTGACATCCTCAAGGGGAAACATATCATCATGTACTTTCGTTTCCTGAAGGCCGATAACCTCTGGTTGATGTTGCTCGATTATCGCCGCTAGTTGATGTGGTCGAGCACGTAGGCCATTGATATTAAAAGAGACAAACTTCATGGTTAGCACCGTTTATTCGATAAAAATGATTTCAGATATTAGCAGATACTGAATAAAAATGTAACGCACAGGTAAAGAATAAAGAAATTGGATAATACCGATTGATAACGAAAGTGAAATAAAATAATACCAATGAATTTAGTTGGTAATTCTATTTGCCATTTATAGCTATTAAAATTTAAGTCGCCATTCAGATATCTATTTATGCTTTAAATTAATTATCTGGAAGTGACCACTATTAAAATAAAACGTGAACGGTGGTTTTGTATTTGTAAATATCAATTGTAAGTTCAAATTATATATTTTTTTGTGAATGTAGTGCAGGGTTATTAGCGGTGTAACCACCTTGAAAGTTAAAGGGTGAAAATATCGTTTTTTTATTCTTTGCAATGGAGTTATTCATTTTAACTACCAGAGCTATCCGATTCCAGCTACGTATGTTAACTGATTTTGTAACGGGGTGGATAAAAAATAGTTATTAAATATCATAGAACTACGAATGGTTGTCTGTTAGAAATATGTGTAATGTTGAGGTGCTAATAGACAGAGTCTTACAGTTTTTTCGTAAAAAACGACATCAAAGTATTAATTTCTACGCGGTAATAAATTTTTATAATTTACCTTTCAATTATTTTAAATGCAATTTATATAATAAACTTATTTAATGTTGAATGTTATCTACAGCTAGCCTTGTGCATGTTGACATGCCTGTCATTTTTTCTGATAAATTTTTACGCAAAGGATTAGTGAATTATGTTTCTATCTCGAAAGCTAGAGGCTTTTATGGCCGTAGTCGAAAATGGCTCGCTGAGTAAGGCCGCAAGGGTGATGAACAGGACTACACCTCCGGTAGCAAAGTCGATCAAAGACTTTGAAAATATAATAGGGAAAAAACTTTTTAAAAGAGAGAAATTTGGTATGAGTTTAACAAGGGATGGTGAGATTTTATATAATGATCTAAAAGATTTATATCAGCAAGAAAAAGAAATCACAAAAAAACACCTTACTGGGCACGTATCGAATGTCATCAATATTTACTACGATTGGGGTAAAAGTGAGAACTTGACAAAACTCTATCGGGAGGCAGAAAAGAATAACATTCAAGCTAATATAATTAAATTTTACTATGAAAATATTGATGAAATTGGAGACTATGATGGAAATTCACTTATCCTGTCATCAGAAAAAATCTCTAGCGAAAGATTTACGTTGTTAAACGAAGTGCCAGACAGTGGTTTCGGTATCTATGGACGCAAAGATATAATAAATGAAAGTCAAGATATTATAAATATTCTCCACAAGAATGTTTGGTTGTGCAACCCGACACTATATAGAAGTGACTTTGTTAGGAATCTTGAAGAATCAGTTAAAAAACAACATGATAAAGTTAGTGTTAGGCAGGTGGATAACCTGGCCTGCTGCCTAAACTTTATTTACTCTGGTCGCTATATATGTATTACAGATTCAATAATGGATGATTTTAATGGTGATTCTAAACTGGATTTTATAAATTTAGCCAGTTTTGAAAGTGAGAATAAGTTATATTTTTATAAATCACGCTCACATTCAAGTGTATTAAATAGACTTATTGAGTACATTCATACGATGGTATAAAACTATCTAGACTATTAGCCGGTTGTATCGCTACCCTCGGCGACCTTCCCTGATGGCAATATCTTTGATTTTTATTGTTTTTATTGGATTAGAATAACTCTAGGAGATGGTGGTGGGGGAAGGATTATTCGTCACTGCGTTCCTCACCCTTCGGGCCGCCGCTGCGCGTCGTTGTCTCGCTACGCTCGGCGCGAACCTTGTCGAAGGTTCTTACCTTCCCTGATGGTAATATCTTTGATTTTTATTGTTTTTATTGGGTTGGAATAACTCTAGGAGATGGTGGTGGGGGAAGGATTCGAACCTTCGAAGTCGATGACGGCAGATTTACAGTCTGCTCCCTTTGGCCGCTCGGGAACCCCACCACTGAATTTGTGGTTTTTATTACTAAGATACTTGGCCGTATCTGTGATGCTACCTTGTCGAAGGTTCTTACCTTCCCCTTAAATGCTCATCTCGATTTATTAATTTGCGGATAAGTTTAAAGTTCAAGGTAAAAATGGTGGTGGGGGAAGGATTCGAACCTTCGAAGTCGATGACGGCAGATTTACAGTCTGCTCCCTTTGGCCGCTCGGGAACCCCACCACTGGCCTAACTGCTTATCAATACTGTCTTGGTAAGCGGGGCGCATCATATCAAATGAAGCGCCCCTGTAAAGACTTGAAATGAAAAAAATAAGTTGTTCGGTGCTTTTTTGTTCTTGAAGATGTTTATCTGGGCAAAAAACATCTGTTTATTGCGCGCTTACAGGATAACGGTGCGGTTACCGTAAACAAAAACACGTTGTGCTAAAACACGATACAGAGCACGACTCAGAACGTTTTTTTCCACATCTCGCCCGGCTCGCATCATATCTTCAGCCGTGTACGAATGATCGACGTGAATAACATCTTGCATGATGATTGGGCCTTCATCCAGGCTATCGTTTACATAGTGAGCCGTGGCACCAATAATTTTCACCCCCCGCTCATAAGCCTGGTGATAAGGGCGAGCACCGATAAATGCAGGCAAGAATGAGTGGTGGATATTAATAATCTGGTAAGGGAAGCGTTGAACAAAGGCTGGTGTTAGCACCCGCATATATTTGGCCAGAACCACGTAGTCTGGTTGGTATTGTTCAATTTGCTCAATCAGACGTTGGTCATGTTGATCACGAGTCAAACCTTCGTGGCTGATGAGATGGAAAGGGATATCAAAGCGCTCCACTAAATTCTGTAGTGCATCATGATTGCCAATCACCGCCGCAATTTCAACATCCAGACCACCATAGGCACTCTTCATTAATAAGTCGCCGAGGCAATGTGCTTCTTTGGTGACCATAATGACAATACGGCGACGCCCTGCGGTATGTAATTCGCGGTTGGTGCCTTCGGGTAAAGCATCATCTAAGTCTGCCAGCAGGGTAGTATCGTTAAAAATACCTTCAAGCTCTGTACGCATGAAAAAGCGGCCAGTCAGATGATCAACAAATTCATTATTCTGCACGATATTCAACTGGTGCTTGTAACAAATATTGGTAATTTTTGCGATTAAGCCTTTAGCGTCAGGGCATATAGTGCGTAACACTTTCTTTTGTACATTCTGGTGTGGCATAAGGTGGTAAATCCTGTCTTAACAGTACTTGATGTTATGTAAATGTTTGATGCTACGGTCCGTAATGAAACGATTTTACTGTTAATGCCCGCAGCATTTCTTATATTTTTTCCCTGAACCGCAAGGACAGATATCATTTCTACCCACCGACGGCCGGACTCCGTCGATATAGTACCAGTGTTCTTTTATTCGAAGGAAGCGGGAACGTTCATGCATTGTGCTTATCTGCATATTATTTGGATCAGTAAAGCGGGCAATGAACTCAACAAAGGCTTCGTCATCATGACTGCCAGTAGTTTCTGCAATAACTGTTAATCCGTGCCATACAGTATTGGTGAAGCTTTGAATTATTCCATCTCGCCATTCTTGTGCCTTGCAGTCTGGATGCCAGGTTTTAATCAGATAGTCCGCATCCTTTTTTACATAGGCGCTATAGCGTGAGCGCATCAGTATTACAGGTTTGGCCGCAACTTGCGTGTTAAGGATATAAGGCGCACAGCATCGTTGATATTCAAAGCTGCTGCCACATGGGCACTGTTCTGACAAAATTTCTCCGAAAAACCAATAATGCCATCTTATCTGCGAATGAATGGTCAGCAACAGAAGAAGGCGGGCAATCAAATAGGGGCAAATAGGGCCTTATCTTACCTAATCACGGGATGAGGTTCAAAGTTGATAATTTTGCGCGGGATATGGGGTGAACTTAAGTTTTGTGATGTTGCTCACAAAAATAGTTGACCGGCGTTTCATTATGGAGTAACTTAATAACTGTGATGTGTATCACATAAAAATAATGATATTTACAGGAGCAACCCATGAAACTGATCAATAAAGTTATCGCTATGTTCGAAAAAATGAGTGTCTCATTTGGTACTATTAACGGTTAATTATTTCCTAAATAATCCGTAAGAATTCATAATATTCTGAGAAAGGTCGAGTTATAGTTAATAACACTATAGCCCACGAGAGCTAACGGTGAAATGACAGCATGTAACGCGATTATCTATTTATTGAATCTTATATTACTAGATAATATTAAATATTTTAATTTGTCTTAACTCCGAATATTTACTCTGAATAGCCACTACTATAGTGGCTATTTTGCTGTGTTATGTCGAGTGTCAAAGCAATAAAGTCAAAAATAGCAACGGTTACTGAATGAACTGAGTGCTACCTCTCTGTTTTATCTTTTACTTAGTGACAACTAGCCACTGTTTTTACCATATAGAAACTAAGTGGGTCGTATTGATAACAACCAAATTCAGACGTAAATTCAAAGCCTAATCGCTGGTACAGTTTTACCGCTTCAGGTTGATGAATCCCTGTCTCCAAATAAACATATTTTAAATTCAAAGAGATAGATTTTTCGAGCAGTGCTGTAACTAGCATTGACGCAATGCCATTACCTCGGCAGTCAGGGATGACAAAAACGCGCTTAATCTCAGGATATGTACTTTCGGGTTGGAAAAGAATGGCGCATCCCACAGCGCGACCTTGTCGTGTTGCAATATAAACGAATGTTTTTTTCTGAGCCATACTCTCAATCGACTCTGTATGATTACTTTCAGCCGGATAGAGTGCTTCTTGATACGCATCTAATTGAGCAATTAATGCAATAAGATCTGGATTAAATAGATCGGTTTGGCATATTTCAATATTCACAGTATATCCTTCCACTTACAGCCTATATCTTAGTAATGAAATGTAAACTATTTGTATCAATTTACCAGAAGGATAAATGTTAACTATAGTTCAATCAGTAGGGTTATAGCACTGGCGAGTAAATATGGATTTTTCCTCTGAGTGAGCGCTAAGTTGTTGCGTGCTAGCGTTAAGAGCCAAGCGGCAGTGTCGATAACAAAATCAGAGTCTGATTTATTTAGTTGAGCGGTAAAGTGCCAAATTGATCGAAAATGGACGAAATAAAAATGAGAAAAATTAAGATTGGACTGGCACTTGGCGCGGGTGCCGCGAAGGGATGGGCACATATCGGGGTCATTAACGCGCTAGGAAGAATGGGCGTCAAAGTTGATGTTGTTGCCGGTTGTTCGGTTGGTGCCTTGGTTGGTGCAGCGTATGCCAGTGATCACCTGAATGTGATGGAACGCTGGGTTCGTTCGTTTAAATATTGGGATGTTATTCGATTGATGGATTTCTCCTGGCGTCGTGGCGGATTACTGCGGGGTGAGCGGGTTTTTAATGCTGTAAACCAAATAATTGAAGTGCAGGACATTACTGAATGTAAATTGCCCTTTGGGTCTGTTGTAACCAACTTAACGACGGGCCGTGAGTTATGGCTTACTGAGGGGGATATTAAACAGGCAATTAGGGCTTCATGCAGCATGCCTGGATTGCTTTCTCCTGTCCGCTTCGGTAGCTATTGGTTGGTTGATGGTGCAGTAGTCAATCCTGTTCCTATTTCTTTGGCAAGAGCAATGGGCGCTGACATTGTGATTGCCGTTGATTTGCAACATGATGCACATCTGATTCGGCAAGATCTGTTTTCCTCACAATCATCTCCTGAAGGTAAACCCCCGGAGATGCCAGCAAGTTGGCATTTGCGCTTAAAAGCACGAATAACCAATATGTCAGGTAATCCAACGATGGCCGTTCCCAGCGCCATGGAGATAATGTCTACCTCAATACAGGTATTGGAGAACAGATTAAAACGTAACCGTATGGCAGGAGATCCTCCCGATGTGTTGATCCAGCCCTACTGCCCACAAATATCAATGCTGGATTTCCATCGGGCGGATGAAGCCATTGCCGCTGGACAATTGGCTGTGGAGAAAAATATAGAGCAGTTACGTCCTTTGGTAAGGGGCTGATGAGTAACAAATGTGTGTGAGTAAAGCAGTACGTAACAATTTCAGACAAGCACAAACAGCCATTTTGGGCCACTATTACGTTTAAGGTTAGCAAGAGAAGCAGTACATGGAAAAACCATTAGCAGGTAAAAATATTTTAGTCGTCGAGGACGAAACGGTCTTCCGTACTGTAATCACTGAGTTTCTAAGGGCACTCGGTGCGGCAGTCCAGCAGGCAGAAAATGGCCTGGAGGCGTTAGAGCAGATTAAGGTCCAATCACCTGACCTGATACTCTGCGATCTCGCTATGCCTAAGATGGGAGGGATCGAGTTTGTTGAGCGTTTACTCATGCAAGGAGTAAAGATCCCTATTTTAGTTATATCGGCTACTGATAAGATGACTGACATTGCTAAAGTCATGCGTATGGGCGTGAAAGACGTACTGTTGAAACCGATCGTGGATTTAAATCGGTTACGTGAAGCGGTGCTGGCATGCCTTTATCCCATACTGTTTACCTCTCATGCAATTGAAGAGACAGAACTTATCCAGGATTGGGATGCATTACGTAAGAATCCTCATGATGCAGCGCAGTTACTTAAGCAATTGCAACCACCGGCACAGCAAACCATTGCACACTGTCGGGTAAATTACCGGCAGTTAACGATGGTCGAGAAACCGGGATTAGTCCTTGATATCGCTGCATTATCAGATAAGGACCTGGCATTTTATTGTCTGGATGTCACCCGCGCCGGGGATAACGGAATTTTAGCCGCACTATTATTACGCGTGTTATTTAACGGGATTCTTCAAGAGCATTTGGCACATCAACAACAGCGTTTACCGCAGATGTCAACGTTACTTAAACAAGTTAACCAGTTACTAAGACGTACTCATTTGGATGGGCAGTTTCCTTTGCTCGTTGGTTATTATCATGTGGAATATAAAAATTTAATTCTGGTTTCGGCTGGTCTTCACGCGAATGTTAGTGCGGGTAAAAATCAGATTCAACTTAGTAATGGTGTGCCTTTAGGTACGTTAAAAACAGCACATTTAAATCAAATTAGTCAGCGTTGTGAAGCATGGCAATGCCAGGTATGGGGAGGAGGGAGTCGATTGAGGTTGATGCTTTCAGCCGATGAGTAGTTTATATTTTGAAAGTATTACTCAATAAATAGTTCACGTAATTTATGTATCTTGCTCACTTATTCACTGCTATGACCCTCCAAGTCTCAATGGTTCTATAACGAATCTACGAAATAAACCTCATTTGTTTCAATCAATGAGTATGCCCGAGATGTAAGAAATATCGGTTGATATACTTTCCTCCTTACTTGTGGCTGAAAATTTTCAGTTAACTTTTATTATTCGCTGGCAATAAGGTTGGCTACCTCAGGCTAAATTAAGGTTAGGTCTTGATAATGGTCGGCGGTGTGTCTCTTATCGAATTCCAACTTGAGGATTGATTGCATGAAAGTGACGGTTTTTGGTATCGGTTATGTAGGACTGGTTCAGGCAGCAGTACTTGCCGAAGTTGGTCATGATGTCCTGTGTATCGATATCGATGCAAACAAAGTTTCCGACCTACAAAAAGGCCGTGTCGCTATTTTTGAACCAGGATTAGCGCCATTGGTAAAAGAAAACTACGACGAGGGCCGGCTTCGATTTTCAACAGATGCCGAAGCCGGTGTTGCTCATAGCACGATTCAGTTTATTGCGGTTGGTACTCCTCCTGATGAGGATGGTGCGGCTGACCTTAAATATGTGTTAGACGTTGCCAGCACTATTGCGAAATATATGGATGCGCCTAAAGTTATTATCGATAAATCAACTGTGCCAGTGGGTACCGCGGATCAAGTGCAGCAAAGGATTAAAGCGATTTTACAGCAACGTGGACAAGATATAGCTTTCAATGTGGTATCGAACCCTGAATTCTTAAAAGAAGGCGCTGCTGTTGCTGACTGTAAGCGGCCTGAGCGTATCGTTATCGGAATTGATACTGATGATAATGGTGTGATTGATTTAATTAGCGAACTATACGAGCCATTCAACAGAAATCATGACCGCATGTTAATTATGGATGTCCGCAGTGCAGAACTGACCAAATATGCAGCAAACGGTATGTTGGCGACAAAAATCAGTTTCATGAATGAGATCGCTAATATCGCAGAGCGGCTCGGTGCTGATATCGAAAAAGTACGCCAAGGTATTGGCTCAGATTCTCGCATTGGCTACCATTTTATTTATTCTGGTTGTGGCTATGGCGGTTCCTGTTTTCCAAAAGATATCCAAGCATTAATTCGTACCGCAGAAAATTGTGGCTATCAGCCGCAACTGTTGCGTGCAGTGGAGAGAATCAATAACGAACAAAAGTGTAAGTTAACTGAATTTATTCAATACCATTTTGATTCGCAGCTTGCAGGGAAAACATTTGCACTCTGGGGATTAGCATTCAAACCCAATACAGATGATATGCGAGAGGCCCCCAGTCGGATTTTGATGGAGGCTTTATGGCGTGCTGGCGCTATTATTCAAGCTTATGATCCAGAGGCAATGGATGAAGCTCAGCGTATTTATGGTGCAAGGGATGACCTAAAGTTAATGGGGACAAAAGAATCAGCGCTACAAGGGGCGGATGCTCTGATTATTTGTACTGAGTGGCAGAATTTTAGAGCACCTGATTTTGATATGATCAAGCTCCGATTAAAACAGCCGGTTATCTTTGATGGGCGTAATTTGTACGATCCAGAACGGTTAAATAGCCGAGGTTTTACCTATTATGGGATTGGTCGGGGTACATCGATTAATCGAGCGTAATAAGTTCTAAAGATGATTTTATGTGTTGGGTACAAAACTTAATTAGTTTCTGTTTTGTGCTCAATCTTCATGCCGTAGGGCGGGGGTGACACAACTCTTTCACTCCAAGATTCTCATATATCACAATATTATGGGAAATTTAGTCAGTTATATCGATTATTGTATTGTTATAAATTAGCAGAGCATTCTTATAGATTTACAAGCACAGTGATAACTAAGGGGTATTTATCGAATGCGATATGTTTAGGTTAGGTGCTCCTTGGCAATTGTATGTTAATTCAACAGCCGTATTGATAAGGATTTCAACTATGATTGCAGGGCAAGAGGGAGGTAAAAAAATACCCCCCGTATAATAGGAGGGTACTTTTATCATAATAGTAAATTAACTAATACTATTACAGCAGGAAATCATCCAGTGATTTACCTTCGTCTTCAATGGCTTTCTTAATCACTGCTGGAGTACGGCCTTGGCCTGTCCAGGTTTTAGTTTCGCCATTCTCGTCTACATACTTATATTTAGCTGGGCGTGCAGCACGCTTAGCTTTAGTTGTAGCTTTAGTTGCACTCATAGTTTGCAGCAGTTCATTTGGATCAATACCGTCTGCAATAAGCATTTCACGGTATTGGCTCAATTTACGTGTGCGTTCTTCAATTTCAGCTTGTACTTGAGAATCTTCTTCGCGGCGTTCGTTAACGACCACTTCAAGCTTCTCCAGCATTTCTTCTAAAGTTTCAAGAGTGCATTCACGCGCTTGTGCACGCAGAGTACGGATGTTGTTAAGAATCTTTAACGCTTCGCTCATTGTCCTGGTCTCAAATTATAATTGGTGGGGGGGCGTCTGGATAATAATAGAGTGCTATTTTAATTTCTGCAATAGACAATTTGATTAGCATCCTCGAATTTACGTATTTTATTAGCGAAAAGTTGCTGCTTGCTACTAATAAGCGATGGCGGTTTGTTATTCTCCGTAGTGTTTTTAACGTAAAAGTTCATTTTGCTCGCTAATGACCCTACGCGAAAACATGATTTTCTCACTAAGTTATAAGTTTGCTTTATATCAATAAAGCAAAAATAGACGACTTATCGTGCTAGCGTGTGCAATAACTGATCATGCAAAAAGTGCGATATTGATATAGCTATGATGAAAGATTGAGTAAGGGAAAAAGCATGCTGTATTGGTTTTGTCAGGTTCTGACAATATTTGTTATCACTATTTTACCAATTAACCATGGTAATACATTACTTGTATCATTAATGAACCAATCGCGGTACATCCTATCCGACCCTATTGCTATCCCACTCACCTAATCTGGTTAATGTTCAAGCAGCATACGTTCGCTGTATCAATATTGTGAGATTGGTCATGTAATGTACCTAATAATAGCAAGGTGCTTCAAATGAAAGTGTCGGCAGCTACATTAACGCTACCATTACTTAATATAGAAAACAGTAATATAGAGAAGTAGTCTGCTCCTCGTTAAGTCTGAATTTATGATAAACTTGATACTCGTTGTCATTGTGACCATTTATTATACCACTGGAGTTACGGGCCCATGGCTCAACTTTATTTTTATTACTCTGCGATGAATGCAGGGAAATCCACCGCGCTGTTGCAGTCTTCTTATAACTACCAAGAGCGGGGCATGCGTACCTTGGTGTTTACAGCAGAGATAGATAATCGCTTTGGTGTCGGGACTGTCAGTTCGCGTATTGGCCTGTCCTCACAGGCGCTGCTTTATAATAGTGGAACTTCACTATTATCCATTATTGCCACTGAGCATCAGGAAAAGCCTGTTCATTGTATCTTGCTAGATGAATGCCAATTTTTGACCAAAGAGCAAGTTCAGCAATTGTGTCAGGTGGTGGATGAACTGCATATCCCGGTATTGTGTTACGGTTTGCGTACCGATTTTCTCGGCGAACTATTTCCCGGTAGCAAATATTTGTTGTCGTGGGCTGACAAATTGGTTGAACTGAAAACAATTTGTCATTGTGGCCGCAAAGCAAACATGGTGCTGCGGTTAGACGAACAAGGCAGAGCTGTGCATGACGGCGAACAAGTCGTTATTGGTGGTAACGAAAGCTACGTTTCTGTTTGTCGCCGCCATTATAAAGAGGCGATTAAAGCGGCTTCTCTCCAAAATCCTTCCTAGATACTCATTGTCCACCAAGGATGCCTCACGGGATTTCTTATTGAAGCTGTGGGGTAACCAACCTTTTGCTGAGTTTACGCCATATGAAGCCATACAGCTTTATCCCTCGTATTTATGCGGGGTGAAAAGCCTTGGTTTAACGTTATATCCTGGACTGGGTCATTATTTTGGCTTTATCGCCACATTTTCTACAATCTTACAAAATTAATAAAAGACACGGTGTTGATCCTAATGTCTCCTTAATCAATAGCCGATTCGGGGGATGACGTTATAACGCATTAGCTTGGGTATAGCAGGGGTTGGTGGCGATGTGGCAAGCCGTATTGAGATTAGCCCGGGGATTAGATGCGTGGTCCGTAGGAACGGACTATGGCGATTTGAGCGGTTATATACCAAATGTTTTTAAGTGTGCTTATAAAAAGAAACCCCCAACAGCAATGGCAATTGGGGGCTATATCTTCTGTTGTGTAACCCCCAGCTATAAATGGGGGTTACACATTAAGATTACTATTATTTCTTGGCTTTCTTTTCAGCTTTTGGTGCAGGAGCTGCTGTAACAGCAACTTCTTCACGGTCAAGTTCTTCGCTAAATTCGCGGCCGTAATAAGTATCCATCAAAATCTGTTTCAACTCAGAGATCAGCGGGTAACGTGGGTTAGCACCGGTACACTGGTCATCAAATGCATCTTCAGACAGTTTGTCTACTTTAGCTAAGAAATCAGCTTCTTGAACGCCAGCTTCACGAATTGATGCTGGGATACCCAACTCTGCTTTGATTTCATCTAACCAAGTCAGCAGTTTCTGAATTTTCTGTGCAGTACGGTCGCCCGGAGCACTCAGACCCAGATGATCTGCAACTTCAGCATAACGACGGCGCGCTTGTGGGCGGTCATATTGGCTGAAAGCAGTCTGCTTAGTTGGGTTGTCATTCGCGTTATAGCGAATAACGTTAGAAATCAACATGGCGTTGGCTAAGCCATGCGGGATATGGAACTCAGAACCCAGTTTATGGGCCATTGAGTGGCAGACACCCAAGAAGGCGTTAGCAAAAGCGATACCCGCGATGGTTGCGGCATTATGTACACGCTCACGAGCCACTGGGTTTTTAGCACCTTCATTGTAGCTGGCTGGCAGGAATTCTTTCAGCAGTTTCAGCGCTTGCAGAGCCTGGCCGTCAGAATATTCATTCGCCAATACAGAAACATAAGCTTCCAGAGCATGAGTTACTGCGTCCAGACCACCGAAGGCACATAAAGACTTAGGCATATTCATGACTAGGTTGGCATCAACGATTGCCATGTCTGGAGTCAATGCGTAGTCAGCTAATGGGTATTTCTGGCCTGTTGCATCGTCGGTAACTACCGCAAATGGTGTCACTTCTGAACCGGTACCTGATGTGGTGGTTACCGCGATCATTTTCGCTTTCACACCCATTTTCGGGAACTTGTAAATACGTTTACGGATATCCATAAAGCGTAATGCCAATTCTTCGAAGTGGGTTTCAGGGTGTTCGTACATGACCCACATGATTTTGGCTGCATCCATCGGTGAACCACCACCCAGCGCAATGATCACGTCTGGTTTGAAGGAGTTCATCTGCTCGGCACCTTTGCGCACGATGCTCAGGGTAGGGTCCGCTTCTACTTCGAAGAAGACTTCAGTCTCGATACCGTGAGATTTCAACACGCTGGTGATTTGATCGGCATAACCGTTGTTGAACAGATAGCGGTCAGTCACGATGAAGGCACGTTTTGCACCGTCAGTTGCCACTTCTTCCAACGCGATAGGCAGAGAGCCACGACGGAAGTAAATAGATTTCGGTAGTTTATGCCACAACATGTTTTCTGCTCGCTTAGCCACAGTTTTCTTGTTGATCAAGTGTTTCGGCCCAACGTTTTCAGAGATGGAGTTACCACCCCATGAACCACAACCTAGCGTCAGAGATGGCGCCACTTTGAAGTTGTACAGGTCACCGATACCACCATGAGAGGCAGGGGTGTTGATTAGAATTCGGGCGGTTTTCATTTTATCGCCGAAATACTTAACGCGTGCAGGTTGGTTATCCTGGTCGGTATACAGGCAAGATGTATGGCCGATACCCCCCATTTCTACCAGTTTTTCCGCTTTATCAACTGCGTCTTCAAAACTCTTCGCACGATACATCGCTAAAGTAGGCGACAGTTTTTCGTGAGCAAATGGTTCTGACTCGTCAACAACCTTAACTTCACCGATAAGAATTTTGGTGTTGCTAGGAACTTTAATGCCAGCCATTTCAGCAATTTTAGTTGCTGGCTGACCAACGATAGCGGCGTTTAAACCACCATTTTTCAGAATGATATCCTGAACTGCTTTCAGCTCTTTACCTTGTAACAGGTAGCCACCATGGGAAGAGAAGCGCTCGCGAACTGCGTCGTAAGCTGAATCAACCACGATGATAGATTGTTCAGAGGCACAAATCACACCATTATCAAAGGTTTTTGACATCAAGATAGATGCAACAACACGTTTAATATCAGCGGTTTCGTCAACCACAACAGGAGTGTTACCTGCACCAACACCGATAGCCGGTTTACCTGAGCTATAAGCTGCTTTAACCATGCCTGGGCCACCGGTTGCCAGAATCAGGTTAATGTCAGGGTGGTGCATCAGTTGGTTAGACAACTCAACTGTTGGCGCATCAATCCAACCAATAATATCTGCTGGCGCACCTGCGGCAATAGCGGCTTGAAGCACGATATCTGCAGCTTTATTGGTTGCGTCTTTAGCACGTGGATGTGGAGAGAATACGATACCGTTACGCGTTTTAAGGCTAATTAATGCCTTGAAGATAGCGGTAGAAGTCGGGTTAGTTGTTGGCACGATACCGCAGATTAAACCAATAGGTTCAGCGATAGTAATTGTACCGAAGGTTTTATCTTCTTCTAAAATGCCACAAGTTTTTTCATCTTTGTAGGCATTGTAGATGTATTCAGAAGCAAAGTGATTCTTGATCACTTTATCTTCAACAATACCCATACCTGATTCCTCTACCGCCAGCTTGGCCAGGGGAATACGGGCATCCGCTGCAGCCAGAGCTGCGGCACGGAAGATTTTATCAACCTGCTCTTGAGTAAAGTTGGCATACTCGCGCTGGGCTTTCTTGACGCGTGCTACTAGCTCGTTAAGTTCAGCGACATTCGTTACAGCCATAATGCTCTCCTGATAATGTTAAACTCTTTTAGTAAATGAGCTGTTGAAGCAACTAGTATAGTCAGGCTCTAGTATGCCGTAAGGTCAAATAGAGCTAGTTTTATAGCTTACTTTCCCATTTTTTACCGCTGATTTACTGAAAGAGCTTTTGTTCCACTAAGAATAAGATGAGGGGGAAAATATCATTTTCAACCTTTATACTCTGTTTCTCAGTGAACTTACTCTCTACCACTGCTCAGAGCTTAACTATTCTTAGGTATGTTTTTCGTGATTTAAATCACAAAATCGTCAAGCTGACACCATTCAGCAATTATTTGTTGAGAGTAATTATCATTAACATGAATAAATTGATAATTCATGACGTTAAAGCTTCATTAACACCACAGGACATTAACAAGAGTTATCATTTTAAACGGTAAAAATTTACCTTGTATAAATGCTGTTTTATTACATAGATTCCTATGACTAATTCCATTACATTAGCGCGCACATCTGTAGAAGAGCGCCCTAAGGGTGATTTTTAGTGAAAAGAACTGTGGTCAGAGGCTTGAATAATGCAGGTGCCATTCTGCATGGTAGCGACATTATTTTTGTCGCGAATTTTCCAGGCACGGGCCATAAGGTGTGTTGTCTTGGGGCATTAAATTATAATGGCCTGTTATCTGTGACGTTTTTATCAGCTATTGCGCGGAGTGATGTGTGAGTCAATCATTGTTGGACCTTTCAGGTTACATCAAGTTTTTTGTTGGCTTATTTGCACTGGTAAACCCGGTAGGTATATTGCCGGTATTTATCAGTATGACCAGCTATCAGGCAGCGGCTGGGCGGGATAAAACTAACCTGACAGCTAACCTGTCAGTGGCGATTATCTTGTGGATATCCTTGTTCTTGGGGGATGCCATTCTGAAAATTTTTGGTATTTCCATCGACTCATTCCGTATTGCCGGTGGGATTCTGGTCGTCAGCATTGCGATGTCGATGATCAGCGGCAAACTCGGTGAGGATAAGCAGAACAAGCAGGAAAAAACCGAAACGGCGGTCCGTGAAAGTATCGGTGTTGTGCCACTCGCATTGCCCCTGATGGCAGGGCCAGGTGCCATCAGTTCAACAATTGTTTGGAGTTCCCGCTATCACAGCTGGCAGAATTTGTTAGGCTTGACGGTGGCTGTGGCCTTGTTTGCGTTCTGTTGCTGGTTGCTATTCCGGGCGGCTCCGCTGCTGGTTCGGCTGTTAGGGCAAACCGGTATTAACGTTATAACGCGTATTATGGGGTTGTTGCTGATGGCATTAGGCATCGAGTTTATTGTCACCGGTATCAAAGCGATTTTCCCCGGATTACTTTAATCTATCCCCATATCCCACGGTATGTAGGTCACCGGTATTATTACGGGTGACCTTTGCTGTTTTTCAGCCTGGTATTTAAATATCTAAGCATTATTTTAGTGCAGAATATGTATGTAATTTAATCTATTGCACTTAAATGCTGCAATAATGCTATCTCTATAAAGATAATTTGGCTTAAGGCTTATTTACTCATCTTTAATAAATCATTCAGTGACCCTCAGAGTAAACTAAATACGCTATTTGTTGTTAAAATGCTCACATCATTCTGTAGGGCTTGTGCGGAATTTATCTAGGTGTTATTAGTGATTACTCTGTAATCAGTAGGTGTTTATTCTGGTATTAGTGCTAATGTTAACTTTATGTTTCTAGAACGGCTTTTTTGACATTTTTTTTGCTGTGAATTTAAATTTTAAATGATTTTTTTTGAGCTAAATCATATAGATGATTATTTCTTAGGCGACTAATTAAGATAGGTAATATCGTTAGTTACTCTGTAGAAAAGAGAATTGCTTAACATTTCTGTAAAATTTATTGGCGTCAGATTTCGGGTTCTGTTAGTTTTCGGACAACTTCCCGACAAGAGATTTCTTGTTTTTTAATGAAACTAAACCGAATTTTGATTTTTGGAATAGTTATTGCTAGTCGTTGTGGGCAGCAGATTGACGTAAACCTTGAGAAAAACATCACGAAATCTCGTAAAAGGGCGGTTTGAAATGCAAATAAAGTTTAAGCAACCACCACTGGCAATAATTGGCGCTATTCTGGGTTTGTCATTTTCGGCTGTATCAATGGCGGCGGCAGTTCCGGCCAGTGTGGCATTAGTGATAGATCAGAGTATTACCATTAATAATGGTTCCGAGGTTGCCTCATTAGACCCGCATAAGGTTGAAGGCATTCCTGAAACCAATATTATTCTGAATTTATTAGAAGGTCTGGTGAGCAATGATGCTAATGGGCATATAATTCCGGCAGTTGCCATACGCTGGGATAATGACGGTTATAAAGTCTGGACCTTCCATTTGCGAGATAACGCCGTGTGGAGTGATGGAACTCCGGTCACTGCTCAGGATTTTGTCTATAGTTGGCAGCGTTTGGCTAGCCCTAAAGTGGGTTCACCTTATGCCAGTTATTTGCAGTATGCCCAAATTGAGAATGTTGACGAGGTATTGAAAGGGACCAAAAAACCGGATGAATTAGGTGTTAAGGCATTAGATAGCAAAACCTTGCAAGTGACGCTAACGGAACCGGTTCCTTATTTTATCAGCATGTTATCTCACACCTCGATGAAGCCGGTTAAGCGTGAGGCTGTTGAAAAGTATGGTGATAAATGGACTCTACCACAAAATTTTATCGGTAATGGCGCTTTTCAGTTAAAAGAATGGGTGGTTAATGAGCGGATTGTGCTGGAGCGTAGCCCGACTTACTGGAATAACAACGAAACGGTCATCAATAAGGCGACTTTTTTACCGATAACGTCAGAAGTCAGTGATATTAATCGCTATCGCAGCGGCGAAATTGATATGACTAACAGTGCCATTCCCCCGAATTTATTTGCCAAAATGAAAAAGGATCTGCCATCGCAGGTTCATATCAGCCCATACCTCTGTACTTTCTATTACGAAATTAATAATAAAAAAGCACCATTCACTGACGTCAGAGTGAGAACGGCAATTAAATTAACGCTGGATCGCGACATTATTGCGACTAAAATTATGGGGCAAGGGCAGATCCCTGCCTATGGCTTTACCCCGACATTTACCGCAGGGGGTAATTTCGCATTGCCAGAATGGGCCAACTGGACTCAAGAACAACGCAATGCAGAGGCGAAAAGAGTGCTTGCCGAGGCCGGTTTCAATGCCCAAAATCCATTAAAGTTTACGTTGCTTTATAACACCTCAGATCAAAATAAGCAGCAGGCGATTGCCGCTGCCTCTATGTGGCAGAAAAACTTGGGTGCTACCGTTACCTTGCAGAATCAAGAATGGAAAACCTCTCTAGAAAGCCGCCATCAAGGGCAATTTGATGTTGCCAGAGCAACATGGTGTGGTGACTACAATGAGCCGACCGCTTTTCTGAATATGCTGCTATCGGATAGCAGCAATAATACTTTCTTCTATAAAAATCCAGCATTCGATGCGCTGTTAGCTAAAACGCTGACGACTTCGAGTGTCGAGGCGCGCGCTGCTTTATATCAACAGGCAGAGAACTTATTGGATAAAGATTCTGCAATGGTGCCGGTCTATTATCGAGTCAGTGTTCGACTTATTCGGCCAACTGTCGGCGGATTTACCGGTAAAGACCCACAAGATTTAGTGGATTTAAAAAATCTTTATATGCGTAAGTTGCAGTAAATATTAAGTTATAAAAGTTTATCGCAGCAAAACAGACTTATATGTCAATTGTTCACAAGCGAAAATCGCGGTGGCATGACAGCAAATAAGAGACAGACAAGGTAATAGGGATGTATAGCACAGTACCGATTTTAGTCTGATGCTAATACATATAGGGCATTACATGGCCGGGTTCGTTCCCCGCGCAATGTGATTTAAAGATACCTTTTAAAGGTGAGGCTTGCTCAGTCTCTGAGCGACGCAATAATAAAATCTGGAGTAGATATCAGCATGACCAACATCACAAAGAAAACTTTCCTGGCCGCAGGTATCGCTGCTGCTATGGGTATGATGGCTGTGGGAACTGCCTTTGCCGCCAATGTGCCGGCAGGTGTACAACTGGCCGAGAAACAGGTTTTAGTTCGCAATAATGGTTCCGAACCTCAGTCACTGGATCCGCATAAAATTGAAGGTGTGCCTGAATCCAATATTTCGCGCGATTTATTGGAAGGGTTGGTTATTAACGATCCAAACGGCAAGATTCTGCCTGGTGTCGCTGAAAGTTGGGATAACAAAGACTTTAAAGTTTGGACTTTCCATCTGCGTAAAGATGCTAAATGGTCAAATGGTGACCCTGTAACAGCACATGATTTCGTTTATAGCTGGCAACGTCTGGCGGACCCTAAAACAGTTTCTCCGTATGCGAGTTATGTACAATATGCCCATATCGCGAATATCGACGATATTATTACCGGCAAAAAATCACCTGATACCTTGGGTGTAAAAGCGTTAGATGACCATACTTTGGAAGTCACGTTGACCGAACCTGTTCCTTATTTAGATAAACTGTTAGCTCATCCATCCATGTCTCCAGTTAATAAAACTGTGGTTGAGAAGTTTGGTGAGAAGTGGACTCAGCCACAGAATTTTGTCGGTAATGGTGCCTATAAGTTAAAAGATTGGACCGTTAACGAACGTATTGTGTTAGAACGCAGCCCAACCTATTGGGATAATGCGAAAACAGTTATCAATCAGGTTACTTACCTGCCAATCTCTTCTGAAGTGACTGATGTTAACCGCTACCGCAGCGGCGAGATCGACATGACCTATAACAACATGCCGATTGAATTATTCCAGAAACTTAAAAAAGAGATCCCACAAGAAGTTCATGTTGACCCGTATCTGTGCACCTATTATTACGAAATCAATAACCAAAAAGCGCCATTCACCGATGCACGCGTTCGTGAAGCACTGAAACTGGGTATGGATCGCGATATCATCGTGAACAAAGTGAAAAACCAAGGTGATTTACCTGCCTATGGCTTTACGCCTCCGTACACCAGCGGTGCAGAATTGACCCCACCAGAATGGTTTGGCTGGACCCAGGAAAAACGTAATGAAGTGGCTAAGAAGTTGCTGGCTGAAGCTGGCTACACACAAGATAAACCACTGAAATTTAACCTGTTGTATAACACATCTGATCTACACAAAAAATTGGCTATTGCGGCAGCATCTATTTGGAAGAAAAATCTGGGTGTTGACGTTAAGCTGGAAAATCAGGAATGGAAAACCTTCCTTGATACCCGCCATCAAGGCACTTTCGATGTAGCGCGTGCTGGCTGGTGTGCTGACTATAACGAACCGTCGTCATTCCTGAACATGATGCTATCTGACAGCAGCAATAACACGGTGCATTATAAGAGCCCAGCCTTTGATAAGTTGATCCAAGATACGCTGAAAGTAAAATCTGAAAAAGAGCGTGCCGGTTTGTATCAACAAGCTGAGGTATTGCTGGATAAAGATTCTGCTATTGTGCCGTTGTTCTACTATGTGAATGCCCGCTTAGTGAAACCTTATGTCGGTGGATATACCGGTAAAGACCCACTGGATAATATGCACGTAAAAGATCTTTATATTATCAAGCACTAATATATTAAGGGCAGCAGCTGAATTAGCGTGCTGCCCTTATTGCGTTGATAATATAAAGTCGCAGTAAGAGGCTAAAGGTACAGGCAATGTTAAAATTTATTCTACGCCGCTGTCTGGAAGCGATTCCGACACTTTTTATTTTGATAACCATTTCATTTTTTATGATGCGTCTCGCCCCAGGAAGTCCGTTTACTGGCGAGCGTAATCTTCCTCCTGAAGTTATGGCCAATATTGAGGCAAAATATCACCTCAACGACCCGGTTTATAAACAGTATTTCAACTACTTGGGTCAACTTGCGCATGGCGATCTTGGGCCTTCGTTTAAATATAAAGATTACACTGTGAACGATCTGGTGTCTGCATCGTTTCCCGTCTCTGCGAAGCTTGGTTTTGCAGCATTTTTACTCGCAGTAGTATTAGGAGTTAGTGCTGGGGTCATTGCGGCACTGAATCAAAATACCAAATGGGATTATACGGTAATGGGCTTTGCCATGACTGGGGTGGTCATCCCGAGTTTTGTGGTCGCCCCCTTATTAGTGTTGGTTTTTGCCATTATATTGAAATGGTTACCGGGTGGTGGTTGGAATGGCGGAGCGCCGAAGTTTATCATTTTGCCGATGGTCGCGCTGTCGTTGGCTTATATCGCCAGCATTGCACGTATTACCCGTGGCTCAATGATTGAGGTTCTTCACTCTAACTTTATCCGTACGGCGCGAGCGAAGGGATTACCACTGCGGACCATCGTATTACGCCATGCATTAAAACCGGCGTTGTTGCCTGTTTTATCCTATATGGGACCTGCGTTTGTAGGGATTATCACCGGTTCGATGGTTATTGAGACCATCTTTGGTTTGCCGGGCATTGGTCAGTTGTTTGTCAACGGAGCGTTAAACCGCGATTACTCTTTGGTGCTGAGTTTGACCATTTTAGTCGGCGCTTTGACTATTTTATTCAATGCGATTGTTGACGTGCTGTATGCCGTTATCGATCCTAAAATCCGTTACTAGCACTGGAGCACGCCAATTATGTTGAGCAATAAAAATAGCGAAGCTCTGGAAGTTTTCAGTGAAAAACTGGAAGTTGAAGGGCGCAGCCTTTGGCAGGATGCCCGCCGTCGTTTTGTTCATAACCGCGCGGCGATCACCAGTTTGGTGATCCTAATGTTAATTACCCTATTTGTTATTTTGGCGCCGATGTTAGCGCAGTTTACTTATTCAGACACGGACTGGGGCATGATGTCAGCCGCCCCGAATATTGAGTCTGGGCACTACTTCGGTACTGACTCTTCTGGTCGGGATCTGTTGGTTCGTGTTGCTATTGGTGGTCGGATCTCATTGATGGTGGGGGTGGCTGCGGCGTTGGTTGCTGTGGTTGTCGGTACCTTGTATGGCTCTTTATCGGGCTATCTCGGCGGGAAAGTCGATTCACTGATGATGCGCCTGTTGGAGATTCTTAACTCATTCCCCTTCATGTTCTTCGTTATTCTGTTAGTGACCTTCTTTGGCCAGAATATTCTATTGATATTTGTGGCGATCGGTATGGTGTCCTGGCTGGATATGGCGCGTATTGTTCGTGGACAAACATTAAGTTTGAAACGGAAAGAGTTTATTGAGGCCGCATTGGTGGGCGGTGTTTCCACACGTAATATCGTATTGCGTCATATCGTTCCGAACGTGTTGGGTGTGGTGGTGGTGTACGCTTCTTTACTGGTTCCCAGTATGATTTTGTTTGAATCTTTCCTGAGTTTCCTCGGCTTAGGCACCCAAGAACCCTTGAGTAGTTGGGGCGCATTGCTAAGTGATGGCGCCAACTCCATGGAAGTGTCGCCATGGTTGCTGATGTTCCCTGCCGGTTTTCTGGTAGTGACCTTGTTCTGTTTCAACTTTATCGGCGATGGCTTGCGTGATGCCCTCGATCCGAAAGATCGCTGAGGAGTAGCACTATGACGACTATTGATAATCGGTCTGCTGTTCAGCAATCGGCATTGTTGGAACAAAATAGACAGTTGGAACAAAATATCCTGCTGGATGTAAAAGATTTAACCGTGACTTTTGGTACGCCAGATGGTGATGTAACGGCAGTTAACGCCCTTAATTTTGATCTGCGTGCGGGTGAAACATTAGGCATTGTAGGTGAGTCTGGCTCAGGGAAATCGCAAACAGCTTTTGCTTTGATGGGGTTGCTGGCCAGTAATGGCCGGATAGGGGGGTCTGCAAAGTTTAATGGCCGCGAAATCTTAAATCTGCCGGAAAAACAGTTAAACCGTTTGCGGGCTGAGGAAATCTCGATGATATTCCAAGACCCAATGACCTCGTTGAATCCTTATATGCGTGTTGGTGAGCAGCTAATGGAAGTGCTGCAACTGCATAAAAAGATGAGTAAAAGCGAAGCATTTGAAGAGTCAATTCGTATGCTTGATGCGGTAAAAATGCCAGAAGCACGTAAGCGCATGCGCATGTATCCCCATGAGTTCTCTGGTGGTATGCGTCAGCGGGTAATGATTGCAATGGCGCTGTTGTGCCGCCCTAAATTATTGATTGCCGATGAGCCAACAACGGCACTTGATGTCACCGTTCAAGCACAAATCATGACGTTGCTGAATGAGCTAAAGCATGAATTCAATACCGCGATTATCATGATCACCCATGACCTTGGCGTCGTTGCCGGAATCTGCAATAAAGTTCTGGTGATGTATGCAGGGCGAACGATGGAGTATGGTCAGGCCCGCGATGTGTTTTATCACCCAAGTCACCCTTATTCTATTGGTCTACTGAATGCGGTTCCTCGTCTTGATGCTGAAGGCGAATCTCTCATGACGATACCGGGTAATCCGCCGAATTTATTGCGCTTGCCGAAAGGTTGCCCATTCCAACCGCGTTGCCAATATGCCATGGATCGCTGTGGCGTGGCCCCGCCATTGGAGCATTTTGGTGATGGCCGTTTACGTGCCTGTTATAAGCCAGTAGGGGAACTAGTATGAATGCCATGACTGAGAAGAAAGTATTGCTAGAAGTGGCTGATCTAAAAGTCCATTTTGATATTCAGGATGGCAAACAATGGTTCTGGCAGCCATCAAAAACACTAAAAGCTGTTGATGGTGTAACATTGCGCTTGTATGAAGGCGAAACCTTAGGTGTGGTTGGCGAATCTGGCTGTGGCAAATCAACATTCGCCCGTGCCATTATTGGTTTGGTGAAAGCGACCAGTGGCAGTGTTTCATGGTTAGGTAAAGATTTGCTTAGCCTGAGTGATGCACAATGGCGCGCGACCCGTAGTGATATTCAGATGATATTCCAGGATCCACTGGCTTCACTAAACCCGCGTATGACCATCGGTGAAATCATCGCTGAGCCGCTGCGAACTTATCATCCCAAAATGTCGCGTCAAGAAATTAAAGATAAAGTTAAAGCAATGATGCTTAAGGTCGGCTTGTTGCCTAACTTGATCAACCGATATCCCCATGAATTTTCGGGGGGGCAGTGTCAACGTATTGGTATTGCTCGTGCATTGATTCTTGAACCGAAGCTGGTTATCTGTGATGAACCGGTCTCCGCGCTTGATGTGTCAATTCAGGCGCAAGTGGTGAACCTGTTACAGCAATTACAGCGCGAAATGGGCTTGTCACTAATATTCATCGCCCATGATTTAGCGGTGGTGAAGCATATTTCTGATCGGGTTCTGGTGATGTATTTAGGCCACGCAGTGGAGCTGGGGACCTACGATGAGGTTTATCATAATCCACAGCATCCCTATACCAAGGCGCTCATGTCGGCGGTACCTATCCCTGATCCTGACAAAGAAAGGGCGAAAGTGATTCAGCTACTGGAGGGGGAACTGCCTTCACCGATTAATCCGCCATCAGGCTGTGTATTTCGCACTCGTTGTCCGATTGCCGGGCCGGAGTGTGCGAAAACCCGCCCACTGTTAGAGGGTAGCTTCCGCCACGCGGTATCTTGTCTGAAAGTCGATCCGCTATAACATTCTGATAGTGATTGTCCAAAAGCAAAACCCTCGTCAGAGAAATGACGGGGGTTGTTATGATTACGGTATTAGCAGCCATGGGGGAAGGGACGTGTAACGATCACTCTTTCCACAAAATATGGCAAAGTTTATGGTCTTTTTCGCGGCACAGAAGAACTCGCGCAAATACATCATTAATCTCTTCACCATCACTATCAGCAAGGCCGATAACAACTTCGGCGAAAAAATCAGGGTTTAAATCAAAATCGACATGTTCTTGCCAATCTTCGGCTGGATCAAATAACTCCGCACCGCCACGCTCTTCAAACTGAAGGTTAAACAATAAAATATCTGCCGGATCGAGATTGTCCCCCGCCAGCTCCAGAAAGATATCGTAAGCCTGTTCCAGTGTTTCATCTTCAGTCAGGCGGTTATTGAGATCCATTAAGCTTGGCTCTTGTCTATTCTGGTCCATTTGCCGATTCCCATTTGTTATTTGCAGATTGCGCTCATTAAAACATTCTCTATGCCGCTTTTACAATTATTATGCTATCTGAAGTCAATAACTCAGAGAATCTACAATAGGCATACCACCAGCCGCCTCAGTTATTACAGTAACGGGCTGAAAAAGTAGAATAATCGTTCAGTAACGCGATGCCAGAGAGGGCGTTTATTCCACAATTCACCATCTAACAGTACCGAGCGGGCAATGTAGTCGTCCTGAACTTGCGCCAAATCTGCACCAAAACCATCATCATCAATGACCAGCGTGATTTCAAAGTTCAACCATAAGCTGCGCATATCCAGATTGACCGTACCAACCAAACTTAGTTGACCGTCGACCAGCACACTTTTGCTGTGCAATAGGCCACCTTCAAACTGATAAACTTTAACGCCCGCTTCCAACAATTCTGAGAAGAATGCCCGGCTAGCCCAACGGACCATCATCGAGTCGTTGTCTCGAGGAACAATAATGCTGACATCAACACCACGTTGTGCTGCGGTACAGATGGCATGCAGCAGGTCATCGCTAGGCACGAAATATGGCGTCGTCATGATTAACTGCTCACGGGCTGCATACACCGCCATTAATAATGCCTGATGAATCATTTCCTCAGGGAATCCAGGGCCAGAGGCAATAACCTGAATGGTATGACCGCTCTCTTCTTCAAACGGCATGATATTAGTATCAGGCGGCGGGGGTAGAATACGTTTGCCGGTTTCAATCTCCCAGTCGCAGGCATATACGATACCTATGGTGGTGGCTACCGGGCCTTCCATCCGTGCCATCATATCGATCCATTGACCTACGCCGGCATCTTGCTTGAAAAACCGAGGATCAACCATATTCATGCTACCGGTGTAAGCAACATAATTATCAATCAACACAATTTTACGGTGTTGACGCAAATCCATTCGGCGCAGAAAGACCCGGAACACATTGACTTTGAGTGCTTCGACCACCTCAATCCCAGCATTGCGCATCATCGCCGGATAGGGGGTGCGAAAGAATTGTTGGCTACCGGCGGAGTCCAGCATCAATCGGCAATGAACACCTCGGCGCGCTGCCGCCATTAACGATTCGGCAACTTGATCAACCAAGCCACCAGGCTGCCAGATATAGAACACCATCTCGATATTATGACGGGCCAGTTCAATGTCACGTACCAGTGCTTTTAATGTGTCATCGGTGGTGGTCAATAACTGTAATTGATTACCTTTAACGCCGCTGATGCCTTGGCGGCGTTCACATAATTGGAATAATGGGGTAGCGACTTCGCTATTTGAAGTGGCAAAAATGTGTTGGCAGTCTTTCAGTTCACTTAACCAGCGAGCAGTGGATGGCCACATCGCTTTTGCTCGCTCAGCACGGCGCTTGCCGAGATGAAGTTCACCAAATGAGAGATACGCAATTATCCCAACTAACGGCAGAATATAAATAACCAGCAGCCATGCCATAGCCGAAGGAACGGCTCTGCGTTTCATCAGAATACGCAATGTTACCCCGGCAATAAGCAACCAATAGCCAAAAACCGAGAGCCAACTGATTACGGTATAAAATGTTGTCATAAGGGCGGAAGTCCTGTTCACAAACGGTCACTAAAGAGTGTACGCACAGTATTGCAAAGGCGAAACCTTTAATCAGATATATTACTGGATAAAATCTTTTAAGCTAAAGGACTTGCAACGGGGAATTAAATATTTAACGGGATTTTTTTAATCTTCCCACGCTGAGCTAAATAAGCTATTTGGACTAAACCCACGATTTCGCCGTGCAGCGGCTTGGCTCACAAGATGAAAGGTTTATAATAGCCCAGTTCTCAGCTTTGGAAGAATTGTTTCATGAGACGGAGTAAGAATGAGGTGGGCCGTTGGCGTATGCTGCGGCAAAATCAGCGCCGAAGAAATCGCTGGCTTGAAGGTCAATCACGGCGCTATCGCCATATCTATTGTGTCAGGCAGCTCCACGAGCATCAGCATCGTCGGGCGCTATTGTTCACTGTAGCTTATGAATGGTAGTCCGCTGTGGTAGTAATAAAAACAGTCTCTTTATGAGGCTGTTTTTGTTTTAATCATAGTAAACACTGAGCTTTTATTAACTTCCCACCACAAAATATCTCATATTATACTTGCCGGAACTGAGCTGTTGCAGATGAACTTGTCAATAATTTGTTGCTGGCGTTAAATTCTGGAATGATATTTTCTACTTTAAATAGTGTTTTTCTTCGCAGAAAAATCACTCCTATCCTAAATTATCAAAATGCGATAATTCTGATGTTACTACTAATAATAAAAGGTGCAGAATAGTCATTTATAAGTTTATTTCACATCAGAATGACATCGCGCTACCATATATATTAGGTCGCTTCGTTCTAATCATTCAGTTTCAGGGGTGTTACTGTTTGGTTGTTCGAAGCGACCATTCTCCTATGAAATAAATGATTATGAAATAATAACATTGATAATCATCATGATTAAATAATACTTTCTTATCTATCAATGGGTTGATCAGAGTGGTTGCTACTTTTGGGAATCTCTTATATCGTTTTTAGTGATCAATAATAAAAAATTGATCAATTTTATCAATTGATCAATACTGCTGTTCTAATCAAATAAAAGGGTTTTACTGTGGATAGCAGGCTAAACATTGCAGTTGATTGCACTTTTATCTGTGAACCAGTTTACTGGCAGAATGGTAAGTTATTTGCTGTGGAGTTATTGAGTCGGTTCACAACGGCCTCTTTTAAATCGCCTATTTATACTGAGCGCTTCCTTCATCAACTTAATGCTCAAATGAAGGCTAAGCTGCTGTTTGACCAATTATGTGCGGTAAAATCACAGCAGAAATGGTTTATTGACCAACAAATAATACTCTCAATTAATATAGATTTTGATATGGCTCAGACGGTGCTGTATGACGAAGATGTCATATCATTGTTAGCTATGATGCCCTTTATCCGGCTAGAAATAATGGAGAGTTTTCCCAATCTCAGCGATGGGCCGAAGAACACACTATTAAGTAAGCTGGCTGAACGATATTCATTATGGTTGGACGATTTTGGTAGCGGTAATGCTCACCTGGCGGCCGTTGCCAGTGGGTTCTTTGAATGTGTCAAAATTGATAAGCACTTTTACTGGCAATGGGGGGGAAGTGCCACGTTCGATAACCTGCTGACACGACTTCGTGAGCACTGCCAGTGCGTGATAGTTGAGGGGGTAGAAACTCATCAACAGCTTACTCAGTTATCTGATCTCGGGGTGGATGCCATGCAAGGTTATCTATTTAGTTCATTTCCGTTGATTGAGGTGGAGAAGTTGTCGCTCGAATAAAGCTAAATTTTTCCGATAGGACATCAACTTAGGGTACTTTTTGTAGTGGATATCACAGTTATATCTGGCTGATGAGTGGATGATAGAGTCCCTATTTCGGTAAAGGCTATAGTTCATGTCTCAATATAAATTAGCTAAAACAGTATTCTTCGGGGATTTAAAAGTTAGCACCGCACTTTATAAGTACGAGATTTATTGTGAAGAATCTGAGCTGGTATACCATGCTGCTATTTATTCTGAGCAAGTCATTGCTGCTGGCAAACACACTTATCCGGTTTGGGTAAGAAAAGACCATATGATTTTAAAAGCACCGGCGCATATGCTGGATAAAGCAGTTGAGGCATGCGAAGAGCATTGGCTGAAGCACTACAAAGCTTAAGGCGGCGTTAACGTCTTTGTTCTGGCTGGTAGTATAAAATCAAATACGCCTGTATTCAGGCGTATGATCAAGTTGACTATTGTTTACCACCACAGCGCAAAACAATCTGTGTGGTTAATCAAATAACTCTGAGAGGAAACTTTTATTTTTGTAGTGTTTAGGCTTTGCATATCCGTGATTATCGCGTTCACGTTCTCTGGTGTCAGAGTATGGCGCTGATGTTGATGTCGGTGTACTTTCAGCCGATTTTTCAATGATTTTATCCAGTTCTCCGCGATCCAGCCATACACCACGGCAATTAGGGCAGTAATCGATCTCAATGCTCTTACGTTCAGACATCACCAGTTGGGTATCTTTGCATACTGGACACTGCATAGTCTTCATCTCCGCATTTAACAAAATGACTCAACGTCACGATAGAAAAATCGATATCTGATTAGACAATGATTCTCAGTAATTATAAGTAAAGATAATTAAATACATGTAATCGCCTGACGAGATGGCTACATGCAACCGACTTTGTCTATGGCTGGATAGATGTTAGACATCTGTAGTGATTCAGAATACCCGTTTATAGGGTTTTACAATAACCGACTGATACACACCAGCCGCGCTATAAGGGTCTTGTTCCGCCCAGTATTCAGCCTCTTGTTGCGAGGCAAATTCGGCGATAACAGTCGATCCAGTAAATCCGGCAGCACCGGGGTCTGCGCTATCAATGGCTGGGTTCGGGCCTGCTGTCAGTAGGCGACCTTGATCCTGCAATACTTGCAGGCGGGCCAGATGTGCAGGGCGAACGGATAAGCGCTTATCAAGTGAATCAGGGACATCCGTTGCAAAGATTATATAAAGCATGTTTCACCTTTAAAATTATCATACCCGTCATACTGCAAGCTGCATTGGCTGCCTTCCTGCAACTCGAATTATTTAGGGTATATACCTCAATATGATGATTTGTATTCGTTGCGCCATAACACCATGTTCTATCCATAAATTCAATAAGGTGCAGAAAGGGCGGCATCTAAAATTCTCAGATGAATACACCGGTAGTTAATAATGAAATAAAATGATAACTAAGCGTAACGAGAAAGTATTATTTGGTTGATATTGCCGTTTAAAGCATCATTTAAGGCTGTTGAGGAAGATTGTTTGCGGTTGCTTATTGAATATGATTGCTATTTGCATTTACACTTAGCTGCATTAGAGGACATTGAATTATTATGCAGCTAAATAAATTTTTCCTGGGTCGACGGCTTACATGGCCAATCGTATTTTCAGTTGGTTTACATGGCAGCGTAGTTGCGGCATTACTGTACGTTTCTGTCGAGCAAATGAAGGTACAACCTGAAATAGAGGATGCACCGCTGGCCGTTACGATGGTCAATATAGCGACCTTTGCCGCACCACAACCAGCGGCGGCGGAGCCACAGGCCGAACCGGAACCCGTTGAAGAAACACCGCCAGAGCCTGAGGTGTTGCCAGAACCTGTTCCTGTACCGATTCCTGAACCGGTGAAGCCGAAACCAAAGCCCAAGCCTAAACCGGTGAAAAAAGAAGTTAAAAAGCCGGTAGTGAAAAAGACCGAAGCACCACCGGATGACAAGCCGTTTAAATCTGATGAGCCAGCACTGGTTGCCAATAATGCGCCGGTAAAAGCCGCGCCGAAAGCGTCAGTCCCGGGGGCATCAACCACGGCTGGGCCAAGAGCCTTGAGTAAGGCGAAGCCAACTTATCCGGCAAGGGCACTGGCTTTGGGGGTCGAAGGGCAGGTTAAGGTCCAATACGATATTGACGAAAATGGTCGTGTCACTAATGTGCGCGTTTTGGAAGCGACGCCGCGTAATACCTTTGAGCGTGAGGTGAAGCAAGTGATGCGTAAATGGCGATTTGAAGCGGTTGCGGCTAAAGATTATGTCACCACCATTGTGTTCAAGATCGGCGGCAATATGGAAATGAACTAAGGTTATTATGATATTACTCAGTCTGCTATTGAGTAATCAGCAAATATCATAATAAGAAAAGGGTCGCTGTTATACAGGGCGACCCTTTTTTTGCGTCAGGACAAACTCGGCCAACGGTTATTGCGTTGCGCCAACCTCGAAATTCCCTCTGCCGTTAGGTAGCGCACGGGCTTTACCGGCATCATCCACCGCTACATAGGTAAATACCGCTTCAGTGGCACGATAGCGCTGCCCGATTGGCTCAGAAGAGACCTTTTTCACCCAGACTTCAATATTGATGGTAATTGAGCTACGGCCGGTTTTAATACAGCGGGCATAGCAACAAACCACATCGCCCACAGCGACTGGCTTGAGGAAGGTCATCCCATCCACCCGAACAGTGACAACTCGCCCTTGAGCTATCTCTTTGGCCTGAATGGCTCCGCCAATATCCATTTGTGACATTAACCAACCGCCAAATATATCACCATTAGCATTAGTGTCTGCGGGCATTGCAAGGGTACGAAGTACCAATTCACCATTAGGTAATGATTGCTCACCGCGAGGTGATAATTGTTCCTGAGTCATCTCTGCCTACTTCTAAAAGTAAATCTATTCACCTGGAATGGCTCACTGAAATTTCAATAAGCGCAAATATACCAACGTCATTGAGGCCGCAGGGCGATGCCTGTCTGCAGTCTCAATGACGTTGGGAGCTATTATTTAAGATTATGACTTTTTCTGTTCTTCCGGCATATGCCGGTAAATATAAACGCCACTGATCAATGTGAATATCAGGGTGAGTGCGGTTAAACCAAAGACTTTAAAGTTTACCCAAATATCTTGCGGTAACCAGAACGCGACATAAATGTTCAGCAGGCCACAAGCTAAGAAGAACAGCGCCCATGACATATTCAGTGTTGACCATACCGCATCTGGTAGCGTTAGCTCTTTACCCAGCATGCGCTGAATCAATGGTTTTTTCATAACCCATTGGCTTATTAACAAAGCAACAGCAAACAGTGCATATAACACCGTCACTTTCCATTTAATGAATAAGTCGCTGTGGAATGTGAGCGTCAAGGTCCCGAATACCAGCACCATAACAGCGGTAACTAATGTCATCTTTTCTACTTTACGGTACTTAACCCAAGTAAAAGCTAACGCGAGTAGTGTCGCGACAATCAGTGCCCCTGAGGCGACAAAAATGTCATACATCTTGTAGAAAACGAAAAATACGACCAGCGGGAGAAAATCTAAAAGTTGCTTCATGAATCAATCCATCATTTGTACACAGCCCGACTATACCGGATTCAGTGGTGTGAGGGTACCAGCGGTAAAATACTATTATCCTTAATTATCCGTCGGAATGCGCGCTCTGCCAGTGGAATTTGCAGAAACTTACGATAAACAAGTAACAGATTTTGTCAGCATATTGCCAGTAGTGCGTTAACCCAGCATGATGAGTAATAATTATTGGGTTAGGTGTTGTGGAGTAAATATGCAGAGAAGATCACTTCGGTACTGGATGCCGGGTTTGACCCAATTGATGGCGTATGAACGTGAATGGCTCAAACCCGATGTCAGGGCGGGTCTATCCGTGGCCGCAGTCGCATTACCTATTGCTATTGCTTATGCTGAATTGACGGGGGTTAGTGCCGCTGTTGGTTTGTACTCCTGTATTTTGCCGATGATTGCCTACGCTTTCTTTGGTTCATCGCGACAATTAATCGTCGGACCTGATGCGGCAACTTGTGCGGTGATTGCCGCTGTGGTCGCGCCACTGGCTGCGGGGAGCAGTGAGGTGCATTGGCAGCTCACCATCATGATGACATTGATGATGGGCACATGGTGTCTGGTGGCCAGTCGTTTCAAACTGGGGGCTTTGGCTGATCTATTATCCCGGCCAATATTGACCGGGTTACTTAATGGGGTGGCAATTACCATTATTGTCGATCAGCTCGGTAAGGTTTTTGGTTTTATGACCCGCCCCCCACAACTGATTGAGCGGGTACTGGCATTACCCCATAATTTAATTAATAGCCATTTGCCCACCGTCGCCATTTCACTACTGACTTTTGTGGTGCTGTATGGTGTTAAGTGGTTACGACCAAACTGGCCTGCACCGCTGTTGGCGATCGTCATGGCGACCTTTGTTTCCTGGGCTGCCAATATGCAGCAATTTGGTGTGGCGGTGGTCGGCGGGTTCGATGGTGGCTTGCCAATGGTGCATTGGCCTGATTTCCAACCCGGCCTGCTGCGCGATATGGTTATCCCGGCACTTAACCTGGCCGTGGTCAGTTTTGTTAGCATGATGCTGACCGCGCGTAGTTTTGCCGCCAAAAATGGTTATGAGGTGGATGCCGATGTAGAACTGCGCGCCTTGGGTATTACCAACATTGTTTCAGCGCTATCACAAGGTTTTGCTATCAGTGGGGCCAGTACCCGTACAGCCGTAAATGACGCCAATAATGGCAAAAGCCAGTTGGTTTCTATTATTGCTGCGTTGATGATTGCGATGGTGTTGCTGTTTTTAACCCGACCGTTGCAATTTATCCCGATCGCAGCGCTGGGCGTGGTGCTGATTTATGCTGCCTGGTCACTGCTGGGATTCAGGAGTTTATGGCAATTACGTAAACGTAATACTCAGGCTTTCTATTTAGCGATATTTACTTTTGTCAGCGTAGTATTGGTCGGCGTGATTAGTGGTATTGGATTGGCGGTACTATTGGGGCTATTGCAGTTCCTGCGCACGGTATTCCGCCCAACAGAACAGTTATTAGGGGTTAATGCTGATGGTATGATCCATTCAATGCGTAGCGGCAATGGGATCAAACCTGTACCCGGCGTGATGATTTATCGTTTTAATTCACCTCTGACCTATTTTAACGTGGCGTACTTTAAGCGGCGGATTTTGAATTTGGTTGACAGCACCCCCCATCAGGCAGATTGGGTGGTTATTGATGCGGTTGCCAGTTTTACCTATGCCGATATCAGTGTTCTATCGGCGATTGATGAGCTTAAACGTGACCTGAAGCAACGCAATATTAAGTTGATACTGGCGGGAAGACGTACCGAACTAACACGCTGGTTTAGAGTTAATAAATTGAAAAGTCAGGATAATGACCTAATTCTGGTACCGGATCTCTATCTGGCACTAAAACTGATTCAAAGTAAGCAGCGGGTGGCAGAGAAACAAGAACCAGAGATAGGTGCCGAGCCTGAAGTTAGTGCATAGGTATCAATCATTGATGAACAAAAAGGGCCGTAATGGCCCTTTTTGCTTTTACTTGGCGGGGTACTTACTCCGCTGGAGTGGCAGGGCGCAACAACATATATAAACGGAACAAATACACCAGCAATAATGCAGAAACCAGATTGCTAAGCGCACTTAAAATAATAGTCGCAATCGGTGTTGGCAAAATAGTCAGGTGGCTTACCAGATACAACAGAATCAATTTGGCCGCTATCCACAGCATCATCGCAGGGATGATTAACCGCACATTGGCAAATGCCAATTTAATACTGACTCTTATGGCCGAGAAAACACCTACTTTCTCTGTGGTCACGATGATCGGTGAGAGTGATAACGCGACAGCAATGACCACACCAGGCACGATAAATATTGTTAATCCTAACTGAATCAACAAAGTACCGATAAACATCAGCAGCAGTAAGCGAGGCAAGATCGGTACTGAAATACCAATAGCTTGCAATGCACTGACCCGACGGCCCATCGATACCATAGAAATCAGGGTTAGCATTCCACCGACTAATAACACGTTACCGACTAAGGCAGAAAAGGTCGCCGCCGCAGAGACTTTAAGCAGCACCATCTGCTGCTCCGGTGTCATCTGCGATACTATCTCACTGATACTGACACTTGCTGATGACGCAATATCACTGTCCGCAGCACTTAAAATACCCAGTTGTTCAGCATCAGGGATAAATGCCTGATTCAGCATGACGGTAATGAACGCAGTCAGTAAAGCCAGCAGCAGGATTGCCGGCAGTTGATTACGTAAAAAGTTAAAACTGTCACGGTATAAACTGTTAGCCGTGATAGGCATGAAAGCTCCTTGGGATCGAAAAAATAGCGCTAGCCGATGATTATACCTTGTTATGAGGCGCTGTGGGATCCTGTCATTAATCTAGTAGTGATTTCTTCTAATCTGATTACCTCGACGTTATCAATAGCTAACGGTGGTAACTCATAGTGCGCACGGGCGCGGTCACAGTGCGGATTATGAATTCCGGCATCCCCTGAGCGTTCAAATTCATAACAGGGTGGTGGGCGGTCGCCATAAATTGTACAGGAAACAGTGTGACCGACTTCACCTTGAAGTGCACTGCAACGGGGGGATTTACAGTTAGTACCGGACATACAGCTTATAAAGGGTGTGACTTGTTCGGTCATGGCGTTGGGCACTGTACCGCCTCCCTCTTTGGCTTCAGCCCAATAGAACGACACTCTAAAATAGGCGCAACACGCACCACAGTTCTGACACGGATTAATTTCAGCGTTCATCTTGAATCTACTGCTCCTTACAAAGTAAACAGCCAACCGATCGCGATTTCACACATACAACATCCAAGCATAGCAGCATGACAACAGTTCCATTTTTCATCAATGACTGTCAGCACAATTTGCGGCTAAATGGTTTTTATGATCCAGATCAATTTCAATATTATTAAGGAATTAAATAACCTTACATAAAATAGGATTTATTTAATTTGTTACCAAAGATGTGATCTCGATTGGATCATGAATACTCATTTATGGGTATATTTTGCTCGCGAATATACCTACAAATGGAATGGATAATGAAAAAAGTCACTTTGGCATTGTTAGCTGTAGCAGCTCTGGCTCCCATTGCGGCAAGCGCGCATCAAGCAGGCGATTATATTTTCCGGGCAGGGACAGCAACAGTCAGACCAAATGCCGGGTCTGATGATGTATTAGGTTACGGTTCCTTCAAAGCGGATAACAATACTCAGTTAGGGCTGACCTTCAGCTATCTGATTACTGATAACATCGGTGTAGAATTGCTGGCTGCTACGCCGTTCCGCCATAAAATTGGTCTGGAGGCAACCGGTACCATTGCTGAAGTTAAGCAATTGCCGCCAACCTTAATGGCGCAATACTATTTCCGCGATAAACAAGACAAACTGCGCCCGTATCTGGGCATCGGCCTGAACTACACCACCTTCTTTGATGAGAAATTTAATAACACAGGGCAAGGTGCCGGTTTGACGGATTTAAGTGTTAAAGATTCGTGGGGTATTGCTGGGCAAGCGGGTATGGACTACATGGTCAGTGAAAACTGGATGCTGAATATGTCGGTCTGGTGGATGAATATCGAAACTGACGTGAAATTCAAAGCCGGGGGTGAAGAGCAAAGTATTCATACCCGTCTTGATCCATGGGTGTTTATGTTTGGCGCGGGCTATCGTTTCTAATTACCCTTCGCTCTTGCCGCTGCAGGGGGGTTAGCTGCACTCACTTACCCGAATCACTGATGTGATTGCGGGGGGCCTACAAAGGAGGCGCGAAGAGCGCCTCCGAACAGGGGATTATTTGATTTGCATTCTATCACTAACAGATTTCACCCCAGGTACGGTACGGGTGATCTGTACTGCACGGTTTGCATCCTGACGCGAACTAACAAAGCCGCTTAACTGGACCCGTCCTTTAAAGGTCTCAACACTGATTTCAGTAGATTTAAGATTCTTCTCACCCAGTAACGCCGATTTTACCTTGGTGGTCACCACAGTATCATCCAGATATCCACCTGTGCCTTCAGATTTAGGTGTTGGTGCACAGGCTGCTACTGCCATTGCCATGATTACTACAATACATAAGGCTGAAAGGGTCTTAAAAAGCTTCATAAATTACTCTCCATGTTTGCCAATAATTTAACAGGACATTACGAAAAAAATAACTTGTTGAAAGCGTTATTAACACATATTGACGTCATGCTACTGATCACTCATCGCATCCAAAATGTAAAGAAATGCTTAGGGCGTTACATAATTATTGGTTATGAATAGTGTTAATTCAAATTTGCAGCAGATATATAGAATGGCAGGCGAGAAGTTCGAGCGAATATAGCGCCTGATCGGAACCGACAATCAGGCGCTGGTGGTGAGATTAACCGCGAGTTGCCGCTTTCATTTCAGTCACAAAACGCGACAACTGGGCTAACATCTCAGCGGGCTGTGAGACATTATTTTCAATGATTTTTACAATCGCGGAGCCTGAAATCGCACCGGCCGCACCGGCTGCCAGACTGGTCTTCACTTGTGCTGGCTCTGAAATACCAAAACCTTGTAGTGCTGGGGCGGCATTATATTCACGCAGTTTATCAATCAGATGATTCAGCGCAAGCTGACCGTGATTCTCAGCACCGGTGACACCCGCACGTGACAATAGATAGGTGTAACCACGGCCATGAGAAGCTATCTCGCGCAGTAAATCATCGTCCGCATTGGGTGGGCAGATAAAGATAGGCGCAATCCCATGGCGCAGTGCCGCTGCGCGGAACGGGGCTGACTCTTCAAAAGGGACGTCAGCAATGAGCACTGAATCGACACCGACAGCAGCACAACGCTGGTAGAAACTATCAATTCCATTGTGGAATACCAGATTTGCATACATCAGTAGGCCAATGGGAATAGCGGGGTGTTTTTTACGGATTTCCGCCAGCATTTCAAAGCAGATACCGGGTGTCACGCCAGCGGCAAAAGCCCGCAATGCTGCATTTTGAATGGTTGGGCCATCTGCAAGTGGATCAGAGAATGGTATACCCAGCTCCAACGCATCGGCACCTGCGGCAATTAATGTATCAATAATCTCTAAAGATAGAGCCGGTGTTGGATCCCCTAGCTGTACGAAAGGAACAAATGCCCCTTCTTTTTTGGCTGCCAACTGATTGAAAAGTTGCTGATAACGCTCCATTAAATCTCTCCCCGTGCTTTCAGAATATCGTGAACGGTGAAAATGTCTTTATCACCACGCCCGGACAGATTCACTACCAATATCTGTTCTTTTTCCGGCGACGCTTTAATCATTTTTAAGGCATGGGCCAAGGCATGGGAGGATTCCAGTGCTGGAATAATTCCCTCTTTGCATGACAGCGCTTTAAAGGCATCGAGTGCTTCGTCATCGGTAACGGAAACATAATCAGCACGACCAATGCTATTTAAATAAGCATGCTGTGGCCCTACGGATGGGAAGTCTAACCCCGCAGAAATTGAGTAAGATTCTTCGATTTGGCCGTCACTGGTCTGCATCATCGGCGATTTCATACCGAAATAGATGCCTACTTTACCGTGTTTGAGTGGTGCACCGTGCTGGCCGGTTTCAATACCCAGCCCTGCCGGCTCAACACCAATCAGAGCAACACCTGGCTCATCGATAAAATCAGCAAACATACCAATCGCATTCGAGCCGCCACCGACGCATGCCAGCACCACATCCGGCAGACGGCCTTCCCGGGCTAACATCTGCGCTTTGGTTTCTTCGCCAATCATCCGTTGGAATTCACGCACGATAGTCGGGTAAGGGTGTGGGCCTGCTGCGGTTCCCAACATATAGTGGGCGGTTTCGTAGCTGCCAGACCAATCGCGCAGTGCTTCATTACAGGCATCTTTCAAGGTGGAAGAACCGCTGTGCACTGGGATCACTTCAGCCCCCATCAGGCGCATACGGAACACGTTGGGTGACTGGCGCTCAATATCTTTGGCACCCATGTAAATACGGCATTTCAGGCCGAGCAGGGCGCAAGCCAGTGCTGACGCTACCCCATGTTGACCTGCGCCGGTTTCCGCAATGATTTCGGTTTTACCCATGCGTTTGGCCAATAAGGCCTGACCCAAAACCTGATTGGTTTTGTGCGCGCCGCCGTGCAGCAGGTCTTCACGTTTCAGGTATAACTTGGTTTTTGTCCCAGCGGTCAAATTCTGACACAGGGTTAGCGCGGTCGGGCGACCAGCATAGTTCTTTAACAGATCCTGAAATGCTGCCTGGAACTCAGGGTCCAGTTGAGCACTGACAAAAGCCTCTTCCAGTTGCTTCAATGCTGGCATCAAAATCTGCGGCACATACATGCCACCGAACTCGCCAAAATAAGGATTAAGTGTGGTCATTTTTCTGTCCTATGGGGTTACTAAAGTGTGTCCATGAATCATGAATAAAGTTAGCCAGCAAAATTATCCATCAGTAAGCGCGTAACGTCTGGAATACAGCGGCGATCAGTTGTGGATCTTTGATGCCGGGGGCACTTTCTACACCGGAATTGAAATCAAGACCGGCACAACCCAGTTGGGCTGCTGCACAACAGTTGTCAGCGCTTAGCCCACCCGCCAGCAGCACATTATCCAGCGGTTGACCGGCCAGTAATGACCAGTCAAAGCGTTGACCGGTGCCACCGTTGCCGTGGTCCAGAACATAACGCTCGACATGCTGTGAGTTGCGTTGCGGTACACTATCGTCAACACGCAACGCCTGCCAAATTTGGCAACTGGCAGGCAGTATCGCCCGCAGTTGATTGATATAGCTCTGATCTTCTTGCCCGTGCAACTGCACTGCCACCAGCGACAGGCGCTCGGCTGTTTGCTGCACAGTTTCAATTTTGGCATCACGGAATACGCCAACATACTTCAATGGTGCGCCGCTAATCACAGTCCGTGCTTTGGCGATATCCACATAACGCGGTGAACTGCCAACAAAGATTAAACCACCATAGACGGCACCTGCTTGATAAGCTGCGGCGGCATCTTGAGCGCGGGTCAGGCCGCAGACTTTATTTTCACCGAGTAACACACGGCGCACCGCAGCATTGAGATCGGGTTCAGACATCAACGCGCTGCCAATCAGGAACCCGTTGGCAAAGTGACTCAGTTCGCGCACCTGTTGGTAATTATTAATACCTGACTCGCTAATAACCGTGACACCTTTTGGCAGCCGTGGGGCCAGTTCGCGGGTGCGATCAAGGCTTATCGACAAGTCACGCAGATCCCGGTTATTAATACCGACCACTTTGGCACCCAATGCTATTGCCCGATCCAGTTCTTCAGCATTACTGGCCTCGGTCAACACCCCCATATTTAGGCTGTGTGCTACGGCGGCCAGTTGGCGATAGCTGTCATCATCGAGCACCGATAGCATCAGTAAAATGGCGTCAGCCTGATAAAAACGCGCCAATTGAATCTGATAGGCGTCGATAATAAAGTCTTTACACAGCACCGGCTGAGTGACGGCAGCACTGACGAGTGGTAAGAAATCAAAGTTGCCCTGGAAGTACTTTTCATCGGTTAATACCGAGATGGCCGATGCATAATTTTTATAAACTGCTGCAATGTCTGCCGGATTAAAGTTCTCGCGGATAACCCCCTTAGACGGGGATGCCTTCTTACATTCCAGAATAAAAACGGTCTTACTGCCTTGCAGCGCGTGATAAAAGTCGCGCTGGCTCAGGGTAATATCGTTTTGAAAGCTAGCCAGAGGCTGTTGCAATTTCCGAGCGGCAACCCAGATTTCCTTATCGTGCACAATGTGGTGGAGCACGGTTTTATTAAGCCCAGTTTCCTGCATGATTTATCCTCTCGCCGCCAGAGCGGTAACACGATCAAAAGCCTGACCGCTGTGAATCATTTCCAATGCCTGCTGTGCGTTATGGCGCAGGTTTTCCTGACCGTGCAACTTCAGCAATAACGCCACGTTAGCCGCAACGGCTGCGGCGTGTGCCGGTTCACCTTTACCTTGTAACAACCGTGCTAAAATGTCACGGTTTTCTTCCGGTGCGCCGCCTTGTAACGCGCCCAGTGAATAACGGTTCAGACCAAAATCTTCCGGTGCTAATTCATAGCTTTCGATGCTGCCGTTATTCAGCTCAGCAACCTGAGTCGGTGCATGAATCGCCACTTCATCCATTCCCCCACCATGTACCACCGCAGCACGCTGGTAACCCAACACTTGTAGGGTTTGCGCGATGGGTAATACCAACTCAGGGCTGTAAACACCAATCAGCGCCAACGGCGGGCGAGCCGGATTGATTAATGGCCCCAACACATTAAACAGGGTGCGGGTCTTCAACTGCTGGCGAACCGGCATCGCGTGGCGAAAGCCAGTGTGATACTGCGGCGCAAACAGGAAACAAACCCCTAACTCATCCAAGGCTAATCTGGATTGTTCCGCGCTCATGTCCAGGCGAATACCAAATGCGGCCAGCAAGTCTGATGAACCGGAACGGCTGGAAACACTGCGATTGCCATGTTTGGCCACTTTTACGCCACAACTGGCGGCAACAAAGGCGCTGGCGGTAGATATATTGATACTGTTAGTGCCGTCACCCCCGGTACCAACGATATCGGCGAACAGGTAATCCGGGCGCGGGAAGGGCTGTGCATCCGCCAATAAGGCTTGCGCGGCACCCGCTATTTCGGCAGGTGTTTCACCGCGTACTTTCATACTGATTAACGCCGCCGCCAATTGGCTCGCTTCCAGTTCACCTCGCACGATAGAGCTAAACAGGATTTGGCTTTCCGCTTGGGTCAGGGATTTAGCCTGAAACAGTTTTTCCAATAATAATTCTTTTGATAATAATAAGTTTTGCATCTTATAGTCCTTAATTACACCCTACCCAAAGAACATGGTGTTACAGGTGACAGCATGCGAGTAACGAATGTAGCTAACACCGCTACAGCTTCATGTGTGGAGGGCATAATGCCCAGTCCAGCGTCTGCTCAAGCAAACGGGCACCATGGGTGGTTAAAATAGATTCCGGGTGGAATTGGTAGCCACACACCCGATGTGCGTCATGGCGCACCGCCATGACCATCTCACCAAAACGGGCGTTAACGGTTAATTCTGTTGGGATATTGCTGCCCACTAATGAGTGGTAGCGGGCTACTGGCAGCGGATTCGGCATGCCTGCAAACATAGCTTGTCCATCGTGTTCAATGGCCGAGGCTTTGCCGTGCAGTATCTCTCCGGCCTGTCCTACATGGCCGCCATAAGCTTCGACAATGGCCTGGTGGCCAAGGCAAATACCGATAATCGGTAACTGGCCGCGTAGACGTTGCAATAATTCGGGCATACACCCCGCCTGTGCCGGTGTGCCAGGGCCGGGTGAGAGCATCAGCACCGGTTGTTCGAGTTGTTGCAAGCGGGCGATAATGGTATCGGCGGCGATTTGGTTACGGTAAATCACCACCCGATGGCCACTGGAGCGTAATTGGTCCACCAGGTTGTAAGTAAAGGAGTCAATATTATCGAGCAGCAAGATATCAGCCATTAGAAGATCTCCCTGGCATGGTGTGCGCTAGCAATTGCCCGTAGAACCGCACGTGCTTTATTGCGAGTTTCATCGGCTTCGGCCTGTGGAATGGAGTCAATCACCACACCGGCCCCCGCTTGAACCGTGGCGACACCGTCTTCGACATAAGCTGAGCGGATAACAATGCAGGTATCCAAATCGCCGTGTGCGGTAAAGTAACCCACCGCGCCACCGTAACTGCCCCGACGTGCGCCCTCACTGCCAGCAATCAATTGCATAGCGCGGACTTTCGGTGCGCCGCTCAGGGTGCCCATATTCATACAGGCTTGATAAGCATGCAGTACATCCAGATCCTGACGCAGCGTGCCCACTACGCGCGAGACCAAATGCATCACAAAGGAATAGCGGTCAACTTTAGTTAAATCGGCCACATAGCGGCTACCCGGCTCGCAGATGCGGGCTAAATCATTACGGGCTAAATCCACCAGCATCAGATGTTCAGCCAATTCTTTATGGTCAGTGCGCATCTCCAGCTCAATACGGCTGTCTAAATCACGATCCAATTCACCATTGGCACGGCGGCCACGCGGGCGCGTACCGGCAATCGGGTAAATCTCAATCTGGCGGTTGGTGGCGTCATATTTCAGCGCACTTTCCGGTGAAGCACCAAACAGGGAGAATTCGTTATCCTGCATAAAGAACATATACGGGCTGGGATTATGGTCTTTCAATGTTTGGTATGCCGCCAGTGGTGAGGGGCAAGGCAGTGAGAAACGGCGCGAAGGAACAACCTGGAAAATTTCGCCTTCTCGGATTGCTATCTGCAATTGGGCCACCACTGCACCGTACTCTGCGTCTGATTGGTTACACTGTAACGCCATCTCAGGCACTGACTGGGCAGGGATCGGTTGTGGTGCTTGCTGTAGCTGGTGGCTAACTTGTTCTAACCGCTGGGTCAGACGCAAATGTTCGCTAGCGTCGGCGGTAAACAAACTGGCTTGCAACTGCGTCGAGCGATGCTGATGATCCAATATCAACAAGGTTTCGGCTAAATAGAAGCAGAAATCTGGGCAACGTTGGTCCTGGCGCAGCGGGGGTAAATTTTCAAAACCCGCCACCAAATCGTAAGCGAATAGACCACCAATGAATACGGCCTCCCGCTCAGCTTCGGGTGCATCGACCAGTTTTAGTAGCAAACGTAGCGCATCAAAAACCGACAATGACTGTAAACGAGAGTCTTCATCTTGCACTTCGTTAATGATAGGGAAGGTTAATTCACGGCCATTCGGGCGGACTTGAATCTCTACTTGTGGCGGTAACGCAGCATCTAACAGCGGTAATAACGACGCGCCATTGCGACTGAGTGCTTCAATCGTGACTTTCTGCTCAAGGGCGGTAATACGTAAAGCGCTATCAATAATCAGCAGGCTTTTTAAGTTCTGTTTACTGGTCACCTCTGCGGATTCAAGCAGCAGAGTGGCTGGTCGTGCGCCGCAGAGCTGGTGAAACAGCGCGGTTGGGTCATCGCGGTAACACGCCGGGGTGCTCAGTAACTGTAATGTGGGGCGCGAAGTTTGCATCATTTATCTTTCCTGAAAAGTGATTACGCCGAAATCTAACCATAAAAAAGCCCGCTATTAGCGGGCTGAAGCAATCTGCATTGTCTGGTGACTGATATGCGTGATTACATCGCCCGAGAGAGGGAGATGTGCCACCAACGCAGTAAGGAAATCAGGGAAGTTTTCATTATCAGTCACTACTCTCTATGATTGCATTCAGTTTATTCCCCTTGCCCTTGACGCCGTAGGGGGTTAGCTACGTTCACTTGCTGTTTACTCAGACGTTTAAGTGCCCTGTGAACTTGTGTACTAGTTAACTGGTTCATGAGGTAAATGTCAACCCTTGATTGATTGTTTTCTAACAAAGTCTGTGCGGTTATCTATTTCACTTTAATTTCGATACGGTGGCAGAGCACGACTAAGTTTGATTAACGTTAGTGTGTTATTAACAGGTATGATAGCCCGCCACGCTTTTTCGGATTTTTGTTTTGGTTAATAAGACCATTTTGATAAATAAACCTGTTTTGACTGATAACACCACCTTATCTGATAGGGCTGATGCCACCATATCAACGGCCTTTACACTTTATGATTTGCATAGCCATACCACTGCGTCGGACGGCTTGTTAACCCCTTCGGCACTGGTAATAAGAGCAGCGCAGATGCGGGTAGGTGTTTTGGCTATTACCGATCACGATACCACCGCAGGGTTGGCTGAAGCCGCCGCCACCATTGCCCAGCAACAATTGGCACTACGGCTTATCCCTGGGGTGGAAATTTCTACATTATGGGAAAACCACGAGATCCATATTGTGGGATTAGGTATTGATACCCAGCATGCCAGTATTGGCAAATTATTGAGTGAGCAGTCCAACTATCGCTATATTCGGGCGCAGGAAATAAGCGCGCGACTGGAAAAAGCGCGTATTCCCGGTGCCTGGGACGGAGCTAACCGCTTGGCGGGGGGCGGACAGGTAACCCGTGGGCATTTTGCCCGCTATCTGGTGGAGTTGGGGTTGGCGAGTAACGTTGGGCAGGTTTTTAAAAAGTATTTAGCCAAAGGCAAGACCGGTTATGTCCCCGCACAATGGTGTACAATAGAACAAGCTATTGAAGCAATTAAGCAATCTGGTGGGCAAGCGGTACTGGCGCATCCGGGTCGTTACGATTTAACCGCCAAATGGTTGAAACGTTTATTAGCCCATTTTGCCGAGCATGGCGGTGATGCCATGGAAGTTGCCCAGTGCCAACAAGCCCCCCATGAACGAGCGCAGCTTGCACAGTATGCGCGCGACTATAATTTACTGGCATCCCAGGGATCTGATTTCCATCAGCCTTGCGCCTGGATTGAATTGGGCCGCAAATTGTGGCTGCCCGCAGGGGTGGAACCAGTATGGCGTGATTGGCCTGTAGAGCCAGCTAACGCGAACGTTGAATGATGAGGTAGTGTCATGAGTCAATTTTTTTATATACACCCGGAAAACCCTCAGCCGCGACTGATCAACCAAAGTGTTGATGTGTTACGCAAGGGCGGGGTGGTGGTTTATCCGACAGATTCTGGTTATGCCCTTGGCTGCCGTTTAGAAGATAAAGCGGCAATGGAACGTATTTGCCGTATCCGTCAATTAGATGGTAATCATAACTTCACACTGGTGTGCCGTGATTTGTCGGAGTTATCGACTTATGCATATGTTGATAATTCAGCGTTTCGACTTATCAAAAATAATACCCCGGGTAATTACACCTTTATATTGAAGGCGACGAAAGAAGTTCCTCGGCGTTTGATGAATGACAAACGTAAAACTATTGGTTTACGTGTGCCTTCTAACCCTATTGCGCTGGCGTTGCTGGATGTATTAGGCGAGCCTTTGATGTCGACGACATTGATGCTACCGGGTAATGACTTTGCTGAATCCGACCCGGAAGAGATCAAAGACCATCTCGGTAAGCAAGTGGATTTAATCATCCATGGCGGTTCATTAGGGCAGCAACCCACTACAGTTATTGATCTGACTGATTCCTCTCCTGAAGTTATTCGTGAAGGAGCGGGGGACGCCACGCCGTTCCGCTAAATATCTTTAATATCTGGGGTGTTGGATACGGCATAACCGAAAGGTACCGGTATCCAACCCAGATGACATGCTCAATCACGGGTGTTAGAAGGCATATTTCACACTAAGCCCGCCAGCTACACCTTCGCGTTTTCCGCTGTAACCTGACAGTTTCAGGTCCATAGACAGATTCTTTTCTTTAGTCGGTGTGATACGAATGCCCACTTCACCAATGCCCGTGCTCCCTTTAATGCCCGCAGAATCGATATTATCCCCATCGATAGTCCCCTTGGCTTTACCATCAAACTCATATTCATAGGCAACCCCGCCGATAACATCCAGTTTAGGTGTGGCATGATAGGTAACAGTAACGCCGGTATTCACACGCTGTGAGTTCAACGCCGAAAACGTCAGCTTCTCACCCTGGGAATTGGTGACACTGTCACTGCCCACTCGAGTCGACAGGATACTGGCATGGGTGTCTAGTTTCACCGCCGGCGTCATGGCATAGCGATAGCCGGTTTTCAGCTGCCCGCTGACATAAGGTGACGCGCTGTCATAATGGCTCGCAACCCCGCCATTCACACCGAAATCAGCAGAAGAAAAGTCGCTAGATACCCGCCCTGCACGCAGAGAACTGTTGAGGTAAATAGCGTCAGTGAATGCATAGTTGGCAATAATACCTGCACCTTTATAGTCGACATTTCCGTTACTTTTTACACTGGCCAATCCGCTAAAATCATTATAGGCGTCATAGCTACCCCAGCCGGCTTCAAACAGTCCACCGAGGGTGAGTTGCCCCAGATTCTTGGTGATACCGGTGGTCAAAGCGAAGCTATCCATATCAATGTGGGAACCGGTGTTGTAACGGCTCTTGCTGCCGGAGGTAAGACCAAACAGTGCCACCCCATTATCATCACGGTAAAGTTGTGCTATATCCAACCCGGCAAGCAGGTCGCTGCCTTGATTGATTAAAAACATGCCTGGCAGACGGCCTTCCAAATAGGCTTTAGTCTGTGGGTTTGCGTCAAAACCGGTGGTCGGGCCGTTTTCCCGGCTTAATTGGGTTACGCTATCTAACGACGCTTTTACTGCATCATTTTCCCGATACACTCTGATATCCGCCAGTTTTGCCGTACCAATTGTGACTTTTTGCGTGTTATTTAACGTCGGCTCACCCCCGGTGACATTTGAGATAAGCGTAATAGCATCACCCTTGACCAGGTTGCTGTCCTTACTTATACCGGTCACTGCAATAGCCGCATTGTCGATATTAGCCGCGTTAGTCAGTGCAATCAAAACATCATTATTTTTAATATTGTTGTTCAGATAGAAATTATAAAAGGCAAAATTACCGATCTTATTCAGAGTGATAGGGTTGGCGGAAAAATTAAAAGTATTGCCGGTGAAAGCATCACCATATGAGGTTGCGATACCGTCGAACATATCCGCATATCCCCCCCATATTTCACTACTATTAGCGTTAAATATCGGAGCGCCTGACAGCGTAATGGTGTTATTGATTGCAGTGGCATTCTCGGGGGTTGGTGCGCCACCAAAGCTTGAGGCATAACCGCCATAAATAAGGCCACTGAATACACCGCCATTCAGCGTAAGAGTGTTGGCATTACTTTTCACACTGATACTGCTACTTTCTCCTGGGGTTATTTGGTCAATCATGGTGATAGCTTCTGCGTAGCCACCATAAATAGAACCAATAAAGGAACCATCATTAATAACAATTGTATTGCCACTGCTTGAGGCGCTGGCGTTCGCCTGAGTTTTATCTACGCTGTTAGCGCCATAGGCAAAAGCAAACACATTGGTATAGGCATATCCACCATGCACAGGGCCACTAAACGAACCGCCATTAATCGTAATGTTATTGGTATCACTGGTGGCGCGCGCATCAGCCAAACTTCTGGCGATGCTGCCAGTACCGTAGGCGTTTGCCAAAGCATTGCCATTGCTAACAGAATAACCGCCGTAAATATCACCCTTGAACACACCATTGTTAATAATGATCGTATTCATATTACTGCTGGCGTTTGCATAGGCATCACTTTCGGCAATGTGACTTATCGCCATAGCGCTTACCATGGCATCGCTATTGGCATCGGCACTGGCATAACCGCCATAAATATCGCCGTTAAATAAACCATTATTAACGACAACCGTATTATTATTACTTGCCCCATTAGCATCAGCACGGCTCATAACCGCATCAGTATTACTTACGTTAGACGTTGATGCGACAGCATCAGCAGACCCGCCAAGAATAGATTGCAATGTGGCGGATGCGGGCGTATCGACAGTAACAGTATACCCGGAGGCATCGGTGCTCTCTGAACCCTGCGCCAATACGCCAATAATATCAGTACTTGAGGCTGTAGTGACCGTGCAGGCACTATCAGCCGATGTTCTGGCGGGGTCGTTACACTCAATAGCATAAGCACTGGAGGCCGCACCAGTCATTAACGTTGCCATCAGGCAGCGGGTAATAATATTTAATTTTTGGATTGTAATAGGTTTCATATAGATGAATACATCCTGGTAATAATAATGATTACAAGAAAGATAAAATCGGAATAAGAAAACGAAATAGAAATAAGAAGTGAGAAATTGAGAAAAGAAAGGCTTGGTTTTTAATCGGGTTTAAACTCGCCTTATCGAGTTGGAATTAGCACTGCAGATGGCAGTTGATGGAGTACATCTTAAATTGATTTAGATCACAAAATAATCAGACAGGCATCCAATCGGTGTAGGATTATTCTTGTATTGCACGATTTTTATCCATTTTGGCCATGGCACTGTGGATCTCTGGGTAAGTGAAAAGGGTGGTCAGACACTTTTTGAATCCTTGAGTGTGAAATTAGTGTAATATGTCGGGTCACGAACCAGTGTGTGAGGCCGCCTGCACCCTTTTTAGTGCGCCATGCTGTGTTCTAAAATGTATTACATTCAGTGAGTTTCGCTTGATTGCGAGCTTAACTTGTTGATTACAATATATAATTCGACGCCTGTGAAGGCGACATTAGAGGTTGCTCAATGAGCGAGAAGTCAGAAAACCAAAAATTACCAAACTCAAAGCCACAAAGCCCTAAACCGCAGGGCGATAAAATTGTGGGTGAAAAATTACAGAAAGTCTTGGCACGTGCCGGTCATGGTTCGCGTCGGGAAATCGAAACTATTATCCAACAAGGCCGTGTCAGCGTTGATGGTAAAATATCAACGCTGGGTGATCGTGTTGAAGTCACTCAGGCCACCAAAATTCGCCTCGATGGTCATCTTCTTTCTATTAAAGAATCTGAAGAGGCTGTTTGCCGTGTTCTGGCGTATTACAAGCCGGAAGGTGAACTCTGTACCCGTAATGATCCCGAAGGTCGCCCAACAGTATTCGATCGTTTACCTAAACTGCGCGGTTCGCGCTGGGTGGCGGTAGGCCGTCTGGATGTTAATACGTCAGGGTTATTATTGTTCACCACTGACGGTGAACTTGCCAACCGTCTGATGCATCCAAGCCGTGAAGTTGAACGCGAATATGCCGTGCGGGTGTTTGGTCAAATCGATGACGAAAAAATCAAACAACTTAGCCGTGGCGTGCAGTTGGAAGATGGTCCAGCGGCTTTCCGCACCATTAGCTTCCAAGGCGGAGAGGGGATTAACCAGTGGTATAACGTTACGTTGACCGAAGGGCGCAACCGTGAAGTTCGCCGCTTGTGGGAAGCTGTTGGCGTGCAGGTTAGCCGCCTGATTCGTGTGCGTTATGGCGATATTAATTTGCCGAAGGGCCTGCCACGGGGTGGCTGGACCGAATTGGATCTGAAGGCAACTAACTACTTGCGTGAGTTGGTCGAATTGGATTCTGAAACTGTCAGTAAACTGCCTGTTGAGAAAGACCGACGCCGGGTTAAAGCCAATCAAATCCGTCGTGCGGTTAAACGCCACACTGAAGTCGCTGGCCGTCAGGTCGCGGGTCGTCAAGGTTCTGCTCGTAAAAGTTCTACTCGTCAAAATACGGGTAATGCAGCGCCAGCAGCAACGACTGCTCGACGCGGATCTAACAAGCGCGGGTAATTTGTCTAATGGGGAGGGAGCATTTTCTCCCCATCATTGATTTTAAGCATTCACATCCCTCCGTCAGCTATTGTGTTTCTTCCTGAAGTATAAAAAACCACCATCCATCTATTGGATAGTATAATATTTCTATAATAAATGTTTTTACCACATATACACACCGTCAACCACGATAAGATACCGCTAGTCTCTAAATATTCGGCGTGACTATATTGCTCTTGGGGAATACCCCTCGGATTTAAAATCTCAGGAGCATTAATATGAAAAAGTCTCTGTTAACGACCAGCGCGGCTATTTTATTTGTCGTCGGCACCGGATTCTCATCTGTAACTTATGCTTGTGCTGGGCCTCACTCTTACTCTCACTATGGTGACAATTGCCAAAACACGTGTGGTTCGCTCCCTAAACCATTGAAAACAATCTGCTATTTTGACAGCACACAACACCAAGCGCAGTCGTCAAGCCAAGTGGTCCCTGGGATGGCAACACTAACTCCCGCCATTGGGACATTGACCCCGTCAAAAATACCCATGATCCCTCTAGAGAAGTAATTTGGAAAACTGAGTTTGCCAAAAGGGGCCGTAAGTTTAGATCTCATTATATATAGCGAAAAATGCCGCAGATATTGCCTCTGCGGCATTTCATTGGTTTGCATGAATACTGCGAATTACCAGTCAATACCTTGTTGTGCTTTAATTCCGGCATCAAAAGCATGTTTGACCGGGCGTAATTCACTGACGGTATCGGCCATTTCCAACAAATCGCGGTGGCAGCCACGGCCAGTAATAATCACGGTTTGATGGGCAGGGCGCTGTTTGAGGGCGGTGATGACCTCATCAAGTGGCAGATAGTCATAGGCGACCATATAAGTCAGCTCATCGAGCACCACTAAATCCAGGCTTGGGTCTGCCAACATGCGCAAACCGTGCTGCCAAACACCTTGGCAGGCGGCAGTGTCAGTTTCTCTATTCTGAGTATTCCAGGTAAAACCGGTCGCCATAACCTGAAATTCGACCCCATGCTGTTGCAGCAGGTTTTTCTCACCGTTAGGCCATTCACCTTTAATAAACTGAATCACCCCCGCTTTCAGACCATGCCCGACTGCCCGGGTCACAGTGCCAAATGCTGCAGTGGTCTTACCTTTACCGTTACCGGTAAAAATAATCATGATACCGCGTGTTTCTTGTGCTGCCGCAACCCGTGATTCAACCTTTTCTTTTATTTTTTGTTGGCGCTGCTGGTGGCGTTCTTCAGACATAACATGTTCCTTTATTCTGCGGGGCCGGCTTTACGGCCGGGTTGTGCATCGAAACTGATGCCGGTTTTTCTACGGCTATCATCGCTCATGAGATAAAGATATAGCGGCATAATATCAGCAGGTGTTTTTAATTTAGTTGTATCTTCGTCAGGGAAGGCGGATGCCCGCATCTGAGTTCGGGTGCCGCCCGGGTTAATACAATTCACCCGCAAATTGCTGTGTTTATATTCTTCTGCAAGCACTTGCATCATGCCTTCAGTGGCGAATTTGGATACGGCATAAGCGCCCCAGCCGGAACGACCCTGGCGACCCACGCTAGAACTGGTGAATACCAGCGAGGCGCTGTGAGATTTCAATAGTAGCGGTAAAAGTGCTTGGGTAAGCATAAATGTCGCATTTACATTCACTTGCATCACGTCCTGCCAGACGGCTATATTTTGCTGCGCCATCGGAACTATATCACCTAATAAACCGGCATTATGCAACACACCATCCAGATGTGAAACATGCTGACTTAGGGTGTCTGCCAGCTGCTGGCAATCTTGTTCCGATGCATGTAATAGGTCAAGTGGCAGTGTTACAGCGGGCAACCCTTGAGCCTCAGCTATCTGTTGTTGTACCGCCATTAATTTACTTTCAGTCCGGCCAACTAACACCAGACGAGCACCAAAACGGGCATAGGTCAGTGCCGCTTCGCGACCAATACCATCGCCTGCTCCCGTCACCAGTATAGTGCGGTTATTGAGCAGATCGTCTTTAGGTTGATAATGCATAGTTATTCCTCTTACTGGCGGCGGATATTTTATTCAGGCATGCCGCGATATCTCTTACATTCTTATATTTAAGCGAAACCAATGCAATTTTTCATTTGCGCAAGACGGCAGCTTACGGGTTCGCTAGAATGCAGATATCTCTCTCATAGCAGATGAATAAAGGCGGTATTTGTGGAGTTAATTTCTCTGTACGGACTGTTTCTAGCCAAAGTAGTGACGATTGTGGTCGCCATTGGTGCGGTAGTGTTACTGGTTGTCAGCCAAGGGATGAGAAAACAAGGGCAACGGGGTGAATTGAATCTGGTTGATTTGGGTGAGCAATATAAGGAAATTCAGCGGGAAATGCGGCTGGCGCGCATGAGCCATGCAGAACAAAAAAACTGGAGCAAAGAGTTTAAGAAGCAGCAAAAAGCGGATCAAAAGCTGAAGAAACAGCGCGCCAAAGCCGGTGCGGTGGCAGCGGTAAAACCCTGCCTATATGTAATTGATTTTAAAGGTAGCATTGATGCACATGAAGTGACGTCATTGCGAGAAGAGATTTCTGCGGTTCTGGCGGTTGCTAGCGCGCAAGATGAAGTGCTGCTGCGACTCGAAAGCCCTGGTGGCGTAGTGCATGGTTATGGTTTAGCCGCCTCGCAATTGGAGCGCTTGCGCCATAAAGGGATTCGCCTGACGGTGGCGGTCGATAAAGTAGCTGCCAGTGGGGGATATATGATGGCCTGTGTGGCTGATCGTATTATTAGTGCGCCATTCGCCATTATTGGTTCTATCGGTGTTGTGGCCCAAATCCCGAACTTCCACCGCTTGCTGAAAAAGAACGATATTGATGTAGAACTGCATACTGCTGGTGAGTTTAAACGCACACTGACATTATTTGGTGAGAATACTGAACAAGGGCGCGATAAATTCCGTGAAGATCTGAATGAAACGCACCTGTTATTCAAACAGTTCGTACAGCAACAGCGGCCCTCTCTGGACATCGATGCGGTTGCGACCGGTGAACACTGGTTTGGCACCCAAGCGAAAGAAAAAGGGTTGGTTGATGCCATTGGTACCAGTGATGATTTATTGATTGCTGAAATGGATAATCATGAAGTTATCGGTGTGCGTTATTCGCGACGCAAACGTCTGATGGATCGTTTTACCGGCAGCGCGGCAGAAAGCGCTGACCGTCTATTATTACGCTGGTGGCAGCGCGGCGAAAAACCCCTTTTATAATCTGAGAGCATAGGGTTTTTAGTGAAGGAAGGCAGGGGGCTTAGCCCCCTGTTATTTGTGGCTCAATGGCGAAATTAGCCATGTAATAATGGGAGGAGTCACCGGCAATTAATCGATTAAATGGTATTTAGCTGACAAAACATGAGCCAAATGTTTAAACATATTAAATACTGCGGTTGTTTTCGCTGTCGGTAAACCGTCTGCATCCAAGAAAAACTCGCCGCGAAATACCAATACTGGCCCTTTTTGCTCAACCTCAGTTGCCTGCATCCCATGCATATAATCTTCGTGCTGGCGAATAATCTCATTAGCCTCTGCTAATAATTTATTACGCTCAATCGGTGCTGTGTTTCCGTGCATTATATCTCCTTACTACAATGTAATTTCTCTCACTATTGTACTGCGGGTTAGCATTTGTTCGCAAACCGGCTAAGGTTTATTCGAGCCTCTGGCTGTTTTGTAGCCGTGATTGGATAAATTCATATTCCTCGCTAATTAGGTTGCGTAGCGCTTTTTATCAGGTACAGTGTGGGATTTTATACTATTAGGTGGAAGGTTTGTTGACGCCATGAGGCAGAATTCGCTGCTGTAGTGCTGGGTGTAGGCAAAAATTTTTAGGGATCGAGGGGTCGTCAGGTAAGACTCGGCAGGCGCATTTATGGCTCCGATCAAAAAAACAGGTTGATCTCCTGAGAAAGTACCGCAATATAAAAAAGAGATTCAGAATGCCGCGGTACGGCAAGATAAAAACCTTCTTTTAGAAGAAATAATTTAGGTAAAGGTCATTATGGGTAAAGCCCTCGTAATAGTTGAGTCCCCGGCAAAAGCCAAAACTATTAATAAATACTTAGGGAATAACTACGTGGTTAAGTCCAGTGTCGGTCACATTCGTGATTTGCCGACCAGTGGATCAGCCAGTAAGAAGAGCGCTAACTCAACTGAAGATAAAGCCAAGAAAACCGACAAGCCCAAGACTAAAGTAAAGAAAGACGAAAAGGTTGCGTTAGTGAACCGTATGGGCGTCGATCCTTATCATGGCTGGAAAGCGCAGTACGAAATTTTGCCCGGCAAAGAAAAAGTGGTTGCCGAGCTGAAAGCATTAGCCGAAAACGCTGACCACATCTATCTCGCAACCGACCTTGACCGCGAAGGAGAGGCAATTGCCTGGCATTTGCGGGAAGTGATTGGTGGTGATGATAAGCGCTTTAGCCGTGTGGTTTTCAACGAAATCACCAAAAATGCCATCCAGCAGGCGTTTAATCAACCGGGTGAATTGAATATCAACCGGGTTAATGCCCAGCAAGCTCGTCGCTTTATGGATCGGGTTGTGGGTTATATGGTCTCCCCGCTGCTCTGGAAAAAAATTGCCCGTGGCCTGTCTGCCGGTCGAGTGCAATCAGTGGCAGTGCGCTTAGTTGTTGAGCGTGAACGGGATATCAAAGCATTCGTTCCCGAAGAGTACTGGGAGCTGCATGCTGACTTGCTGGCGAAAGGTGAAGTTCCGATTCAAATGGAAGTCACCCATGCCCATGACAAGCCGTTTAAACCGGTAAATCGCGAACAGACGCATGCTGCACTGAAATTACTGGAAAATGCGCGCTATAAGGTGCTGGATCGTGAAGATAAACCGACCAGTAGCAAGCCCGGCGCGCCGTTTATTACCTCCACCTTGCAGCAGGCTGCCAGTACCCGTCTGAGTTTTGGTGTGAAAAAAACCATGATGATGGCGCAGCGCTTGTATGAAGCAGGTCATATCACCTATATGCGTACTGACTCCACCAATTTAAGTCAGGATGCGCTGACCATGGTGCGTGATTATATTGGCGACAATTTCGGTGATAAGTATCTGCCATCTGCGCCTAATCAGTACAGCAGCAAAGAAAATTCGCAAGAAGCGCATGAAGCTATTCGCCCTTCAGATGTGAGTGTGATTGCTGAGCAGTTAAAAGATATGGAAGCCGACGCCCAGAAGCTGTACCAACTGATTTGGCGTCAGTTTGTGGCTTGCCAGATGACACCAGCTAAGTATGACTCCACCACGTTGACCGTTCAGGCTGGCGATTTCCAACTGCGGGCGAAAGGGCGTACTCTGCGCTTTGATGGTTGGACTAAGGTGATGCCTGCGCTACGTAAAGGCGATGAAGACCGCACTTTACCGGTAATTGAAGTGGGCAGTGATCTGGATTTGCAAAAACTTATCCCAAGCCAACACTTCACCAAGCCGCCAGCACGTTACAGCGAAGCATCACTGGTAAAAGAGTTGGAAAAACGGGGTATTGGCCGTCCATCCACATATGCATCAATCATTTCGACCATTCAAGATCGTGGTTATGTGCGGGTAGAAAACCGCCGTTTCTATGCCGAGAAAATGGGTGAAATCGTTACTGACCGGTTAGAAGAAAACTTCCGCGAATTGATGAATTACGATTTTACCGCGCGCATGGAAAGTGGCCTGGATCAGGTTGCCAACGATCAGGCCGAGTGGAAAGCTGTACTGGATGGTTTCTTTGCCGAATTCAGCGAACAGCTTGAAAAAGCAGAGAAAGACCCTGAAGAGGGCGGTATGCGCCCGAATCAGATGGTGATGACCAGCATCGACTGCCCAACCTGTGGCCGTCAGATGGGGATTCGTACCGCCAGTACCGGTGTGTTCCTTGGGTGTTCTGGTTATGCATTGCCACCTAAAGAGCGCTGCAAAACCACGATCAATCTGGTACCCGAAGCTGAGATTCTCAATATCCTTGAGGGTGATGATGCGGAAACTAACGCATTACGCGCCCGCCGCCGTTGCCAGAAATGTGGTACGGCAATGGATAGCTATCTCATCGATAACCAACGTAAATTGCATGTTTGCGGTAATAACCCTGCGTGTGATGGTTATGAGATAGAAGAGGGCGAGTTCCGTATCAAAGGGTATGAAGGCCCGATTGTTGAGTGCGAAAAATGTGGTTCTGAAATGCATCTGAAAATGGGGCGTTTTGGCAAGTACATGGGCTGCACCAATGACGAGTGTAAGAATACCCGTAAAATCTTGCGCAGTGGTGAAGTCGCGCCACCTAAAGAAGATCCGGTACCGTTGCCAGAACTGCCTTGTGAGAAGTCAGATGCCTATTTCGTGTTGCGAGACGGTGCTGCAGGCGTGTTCCTGGCTGCGAACACCTTCCCTAAGTCGCGCGAAACCCGTGCGCCGTTAGTCGAAGAGTTAGTTCGCTTCAAAGATCGTTTACCTGAAAAATTACGTTATCTGGCTGATGCGCCTGTGGCGGATAAAGAAGGTAATAAAACCATGGTACGTTTTAGCCGTAAAACCAAACAGCAGTATGTTTCATCCGAGAAAGATGGCAAAGCCACGGGTTGGTCTGCTTTCTATATCGATGGAAAATGGGTTGAAGCGAAAAAATAAGTGGTTAAACCGATCGGAGTACACTTAAGCCTATAGTGCGGTACTCCGGTACCACAACAAAAAACCAGCCTCAATGGCTGGTTTTTTTATTGGGCTAATCTACTCAAGTGCTTTATAGTCTTAGTTAATCCGCTAAAGTTATTACACTTTGGCTACTGTCTGCATTTATCAAAAAATACTATTATTTTTAGGCTGATGTACTGTAATACCAAGTAAGAAGGGTATATACAGTTAGCGATGAAATGATATAGTAGTTATATAAAATATTTTCTTATCACCTAATGTTATTATAAGGTCAATACTGACCAGCTTCGCACCATGCAGTTTACGGGTTTTAGTTAATAACTTCTCGGCATACCGGGTGATACCGATATACCAAACTGTGGCGTTCCCACAGTGTTCAACCTAGGATGGTATCGATATGAAATTGCAGCAGCTCCGTTATATTGTTGAGGTGGTCAATCACAACCTTAACGTATCGTCCACCGCAGAAGGACTGTATACCTCGCAGCCGGGGATCAGTAAGCAGGTCCGAATGCTGGAAGATGAGCTGGGTATCCAAATTTTTGCCCGCAGTGGCAAACATCTCACGCAGGTGACCCCCGCAGGGCTGGAAATCATCCGTATTGCCCGTGAAGTCTTGTCCAAAGTAGATGCTATCAAAGCCGTTGCCGGTGAACATACCTATCCTGATAAAGGTTCGCTGTATGTAGCCACTACCCATACTCAGGCGCGTTATGCATTGCCGAATGTGATTAAAGGTTTTATCGAGCGCTACCCGCGTGTGTCGCTCCATATGCATCAAGGCTCGCCGACCCAAATAGCCGAAGCGGTTTCTAAAGGGAGCGCTGATTTTGCTATCGCCACTGAGGCGCTGCATTTATATGACGACCTGATTATGTTGCCGTGCTATCACTGGAACCGTGCTGTGGTAGTCAAGCCTGATCATCCTTTAGCAGGTAAAACCCACGTCAGCATTGAAGAGCTGGCAGCATACCCGATTGTGACTTATACCTTTGGTTTTACTGGCCGTTCTGAGCTGGATACTGCGTTTAATCGTGCTGGTCTGACACCGCGCATTGTGTTTACCGCGACAGATGCCGATGTGATTAAAACCTATGTGCGATTAGGGTTGGGTGTGGGGGTTATCGCCAGTATGGCAGTTGATCCGATCCAAGATCCTGATCTGGTGATAGTTGATGCCCGTGATATCTTTACCTACAGCACCACGAAAATTGGTTTCCGCCGCAGCACTTTCCTGCGCAGTTATATGTATGACTTTATTCTGCGTTTCGCCCCACATCTGACCCGTGATGTGGTGGATAAAGCGGTTGCCTTGCGTTCTAATGATGATATCGAGGCGATGTTTAAAGATATAAAACTGCCGACTAAGTAATAACTAAATCAACAGCTTACATCTGCCTCTAAAAATCGTGGTCGCTCACTATGTGTGAATTGCGTGTAAGTTATGTGTAACTTTCCGCCGTGAGCTTAGACTCAACAGAGGAGGGGATCAACCCCCTCTGTTTCACATTTCATTAGAACGCAGGTTTAATCCACCACATTGGGGAAACAATGGAGCTTTTAGAAGAGTGCAAATTGTGTGGTAAAAGTGCTGTATTGCAAAACTCGCATATAATCCCACGTAGTTACTATAAGCGTCTTAAAAGAGAATCAAACCAATTACTCATTATTGTTGATAGTGATGAGATAGAACCTCGACTCAGTAATTCAGACCCAAAAGAAAAACTACTTTGCACAGAGTGCGAACAGTTTCTTAGTGTCAAATATGAATCTTATGGTACTAAAATATTTAGAACTTCGAAAAATGTAATTAAGCAGGACGATCGGATTACAATAAATGGTTTTGATTACAAGAGATTTTATCTGTATTTCATAAGTATATTATGGAGAGCATCACTGACTAGTCATGATAATTTTAAAAGTATCGCTTTAGGTGGCGAGTTTGAAGATCTTTTAAAGTTTTGCATTATAAATAACAGAATGAAACTTGGGCGAGGCAATAGCTTAAAAATCGATCATTTTGTGAGGCTATCTGTTGTTAGAGTGATCGATAGTTCTAATAATATCTCTGACGACCTGATCAAATGCGTCATGATGAACTTTAGAATGGATAGAAGTAATATAGAAAAAGTTGCTATATATTACCTTATGCTTGAGGGTTTTTTAATCGTTTACTCCCTTAGTCCAGGAAAAGATATACATGATGTTAGAGCCAGAAGACTACCATCTCAAGTTGTAAGCGGTAGTAGTGCAAACATTATGAAGGTTGAGATTGGTGAATTCAAAGAAATTAGAGAAATGTTTAATTTAGCTATTAATAAAAGTAAAAAACATCATCGATAACTCCCTCCATTCTGGCCTCTTTTAAAAGGGGCTATTTCCTGTTTTTAAGATAAGAAAAATATCGTCTTGATGTCCTCGGTGCTAAGCACTTCACCACAGACGCGAATCATTCGCATTAGTAATATCAAAATATTCACAATGATATGTGTGTGCTGTTTACAGCGTGTAGGAGGCTCTATGAGCAACGATGGAGTGAGGCTGTAGGTGTGTATGACTAAGCCCCTCAAGCGGGGCTAATGAAGGGTAAAGCAAGGTGCTAGCATGGGTGATTAGATGATGAAGGAAGTGTAGGTATTATCAACTGTTTGTTGGTCTAAACCGATATAACGCATAGTGGTAGCTGGACTGGTGTGGTTAAGCACCTTGGCGATGGTTTCTATATTTATCCCTGAGTTGTACATTACCCATCCTCTCGTTTTCCTCATGCTGTGAGTGCCTAAAGCAATACCTATAATCTCACCTATCTCTTTGAATTTTCTAGATACGTTCTCCCTACTTATAGGCTTCCCTTTGGCTCTATTAGTAGAGACTTCAAATAGATATACATGAGTAGGGTTATCAGCTTTGCGGCGCTCTACGATGGCTTTAGCCTTGGTGTTTAGCACGATGTGACGAGGCTTGCTGGTCTTCCCTTCAATGATAACCAACCTGTCCCCTTGTACGTCTGCATAAGTCAGAGATAGCAGGTCAGAGATACGTAAGGCTACCTGTAGGCCAAAGTTCCAGATGTCAGCATAGGTTTGATTGCCATGCTTTAGGAGTAGTTCTCCTATCTGTTCAGATTGTTTGCTGGTTTTTACTGCATCAACGAGGTTCATCTAGCCACTTCCTTTTGTTTACTGGGTTTTCTAAGTCACAGAATGTTTAGTATGAAGTCAGTTTAATCTAAATGATGGGATAGTCAATGATTACACATGTTTTCTATATCACAGAATACCAATGTGTGACTTAGACATAACATCTAAACACCTCTTTGTCATGTGTTAAATATGAGAATGCATATCAACAACAAACAATAATGATAATCAAATAAAAAAATGTTGTCGCAGTGAGTTTTTGTATGGTTTTTGAGGGCTAAGGGGTAATCCCGTTTAGTACCTTTATTCCTGCGTAATACTGTAGGTCAGATAGGGCGGGGCTAGTAGAGGATTTCGTCATGAAATCTTGTCTAGATAATTGTGATTTGCATCCGTTTATTTAGTACCAATTATATGGGGATATAAGCTATATTTAATACCTAATATTTATAGGGAATTAAGTATATGGGCAAAGATAGACTCAAAATTATGTTCCTGAGCGGAATATGCTATATCATTTTATCTTCAACTGCTTTTGCAGGTCTAAAATTTAAAATAGATACTTCTAAATTATTACTTGTGCCGGATGTATCTACGAGTTGTGAGCCTGATATAACTAGCCCTGATCTTTATATGCTACTTACAATATTTGAGAATATGCTGGGGAATGTGGCAGGTAGTAAGCAATGTGAGCATACAAATGAAGACGATATATCAATGAAACTTGCTCAAAAGTTAGATGATATTTCGCCTCGTTTTAGTGTTGAGGATATGCAAAGTGGGTATGATAAAAATGAGTACTCTATGCAAAAGAAACTTAATAAATTATCAGCATCTATTCAAGGTAAAGTTGAAACCATATCCATATCGGCATTTGGAAAACCTGTTATTGAACTAAAAAACTCAAAAGGTAAATTTAAGCAAGCGCGTCTCTATATTGCAGAGAAGACTAAGAATAAATTCATGCAGAGATACATAGATCAACAAGATAGCATTATTGATGGTTTATCATCCGGTGATGAAGTGTTAGTTCACTGTGCTACTTATTCTTTCGTTATGAAATCTGTGTTGGGGCAGGAGTGTATAATTCTTTGAATAACATTAAAGATACTAAGTAAGACTAGATAATATAGGATCACCCTCCATAGGGAGAGGTCGGTTCTCCCCTCATGGGGGTTAGGTAGTCATCCCTACGGGGGGAGAGGTGGTTCCCCTGAAGTGGTCAACAAAAACTGGCCACCGCGTTAGAGTTTTTCCAGTATCGATTTTCTGATTCGTTTGGTGGCAACCCACCGTTATATTCGTGCGGCCTGAGTGCGCTGTAATATCCAACGATATAGTCCGTTATGGCGTGAGTCGCATCGCTGAAGCTTACGTAACCTGTCACTGGCACCCATTCGTTTTTCAGACTCCGGAAGAAGCGTTCCATTGGGCTATTATCCCAACAGTTTCCACGCCGGCTCATACTCTGTCTGATCCGGTAGCGCCACAGTAACTGCCGGAACTGCCTGCTCGTATAATGACTGCCCTGATCGCTGTGGAACATCACTCCTGCGGGCTTACCCCGAGTTTCCCATGCCATTTCCAGTGCTTTCATGGTGAGTCTACTGTCCGGCGAGAACGACATTGCCCAGCCCACTGGCTTTCTTGCAAACAGATCGAGAACAACAGCGAGGTATGCCCAACGTTTGCCTGTCCAGATATAGGTCACATCACCGCACCACACCAGGTTTGGCTCTGTTACGGCGAACTGTCGCTCAAGGTGATTCGGGATAGCAACGTGTTCATGACCGCCACGCTTATACCGGTGAGTCGCCTGCTGGCAACTGACCAGCCCCAGTTCTTTCATGAGCCTGCCAGCAAGCCAGCGCCCCATCTGGTAGCCTCTCTGCGTTGCCATTGTGGCGATGCTTCTTGCTCCGGCCGAACCGTGGCTGATGCCATGTAGCTCAAGTACCTGACTTCGTAACACAGCCCGTCTGCCGTCTGGTTTTTCAGGACGGTTTTTCCAGTATTTATAGCTGCTGCGATGAACCCCAAACACATGGCAGAGAGTGGCCACAGGATAACGCGCTCTGAGTTTCCCGATTATCGAGAACTGTTCAGGGAGTCTGACATCAAGAGCGCGGTAGCCTTTTTTAATATTTCGTTTTCCATTTCAATACGTTGTAGCTTTTTCTTCAGCTCACGTATTTCGATTTGTTCCGGTGTTATCGGAGAGGATTTTGGTGTTTTGCCCTGACGCTCTTCACGCAGTTGCTTGGCCCATTTTGTCATCGTGGAAAGACCGACATCCATAGCCTTAGCGGCATCAGAGACGGTGTAGTTTTGATCGACAACCAACTGAGCGGATTCGCGTTTGAATTCAGGACTAAAATTTCTTCTTTTCATTGGAGCACCTGTGTTGTTCTGAGGTGAGCATATCACCTCTGTTCAGGTGGCCAAATTCAGTAAACCACTTCACCCCCCCATATCACCACTACTAGATTATAACTACATTAATACTAAATCATTTAACTAAATCAGTTAAAGACTGACTAAGGAATGAATGTTAATGAATGTATAGTTAGTCTCTTAGTATAATATTATGACCTTATAGACTAAAGTTAACACTTCGTCCATAGGTCTGTGCCTATTGTTGTTATCTCGCTACCGCTCACCGATAACAAGACTGACAGGTAATAATCTGAACAGTTAAAGTTATGATAAGACTATAACTTATTAACTATCATCTTATAACCTTCATTACCAATCTTACACTATGCAATGATGTAACCATTACACTGTGCAAGCTATTAGCTACCGTAGGTGCACAATATATGTATATATTAAGATCTTGCATGGTTTACTGGTGTTGATCTTGTTATTTAGTTCTTTTAGCTCTTATAGGCTTAAGATTATTATTTCCTTTCTTATTATTAAAAACGTTCTTCTAAAAGCCTATTACATACTTTCCAGTTAGATTGGGTGTGTGTATCTGGTACAGCGTTACTGGAACACATTATCTATTATGGCTGTGAACACTCTAACCGAGTGAGTATCACTCTTTCAGCCATTATCTCTTATAGTAGTGGCTTTTATTAAATGACAGAGAGACAGGTTACAACCTTATAGATAACCTTATCTGATATGCAAGGATAGAGGCAAGACTGCTTGTAAAACGATTCTATTTCTGTTATTGTAATACTGGATACATATAACAAAAATAACATGACTTATATATTGACATTATTCCAAATCTGATGTATTATAATAGTAGGAGCAAGAGAGTTTGTTTCTAAGCTAGAAAGATAGTCAAATTAAAATAAATTAATTGTCTGAGGTCACCCAATAGAGGTGGCCTTTTTGCATTGAACAAAAGGAAAAAAGAATGAAGAAAACTAAACAAACAGTTCGCAATACCGCAGAAGAAACATTAGCGGATATCCTTTCAGGGAAACTCGCATACTCAGCACTTCGAACTTACATTCAACCTAGATCTGGTCTTAGTGCTTCGCGCAGGAATATGTACTCACAGGCCATCGTACTTTATAAAATGCACGTGTTAGAACAAAAGTTAAAAGAATTGCAAGAAGATGCTAAACAAGAATTAATCTCATTAGGAGCATGAATATGCAAGTTGAACTGCCTCGAGAGCTGGTGCAGTGGTTAGATGATAACTACCCGAATAAATCTAGACCAGCGGCAATAAAACATTTGATTAAACAGGCAATGAATAAAACAAAAAACGATAACTCCAACGATAGGGGAAACAATGACAGAGAACAACAACAATAATGTAAGAACCTTTTCTAAAAACTATACTGATGTTAGCTCTATTCAACATATTATTATAAACGGAGAAAGGAAGTTATTCGGCTGGTCACTTAAATTTCTTTATGGCTACTTATTAACATTTCAAGAGAATACTGGTGGTGCTGTTTATCCAAGTGAAAAGCGAATAGCAGAGGATTTAGGTGCTGGGATTAAAACAATCAGTAAACATTTAAAAGGACTTGAGGAACTCGGTCTTGTTAAGAAAGAATCTCGGAAAGGCCTTTCAAACATTTACTATGTTTTAGATATCAATGAAGTTGTAGGATTCAAAACAGACCTGACAGGCCAGTTAAAAGGCACACGTTATGAACGTGCAGAACAGCCATTAGTGCAGGGTAAGCAGTTAACCAATGCAAAGGTACCGCCTAAGCCTGTAAGTGCCTTTATAGAAGCAAAATCACAGGCTAACAAAGTCTCTGATAATGGAGTAGTTAACGAAAGCTTAAAAGTAGAAGAAATAGCCATTAAAGAAATAGAACAGATAAAAGAAAAACCGATAGAGATTTATTCACCAAAGCACAATGAAGATGAAGACGATCTCCCAGATTTTGCAAGGTCAGATTATAAGTATGTTGCAGTTGTTAAGAAGCCTGAGCCTAAACAATACTATTATCCAGATATAGGTCATCAATCTGGTAATTGTGATCATATACCTGAACCATTCTAAATAGGGGGTGTTATTCGTACATGCAATATTGAACGTGTTAAGAGCTATAACGATTGTGTAAATAACCAAATAAAACAGCCTAATGATTTGTACTATGCACTGACCAGTTTATAGATAAAGCACATAAAGAATAAACGGAAGAGAACTTTAAAAATCACTCAAGACTCTGTGGACCATATTGAGGGTGGCTACTATCAACGGGACTATGCAAACATTCCTCATTTAGGCTGGTTATATTTCAATAAGCGCGACCAGTACGAGTTAAACGAGCATCAGGCTGGTATGTGGGTTCCAGTTCACGAATAGAGGATCATAAAAATGAAGAAGAAATTAATTATAGAATTGGAAAGTTACCAGTATCAACTACTACTAAAACAGTGCAATGCTCGTGGGTGGTCAATTGCAGGTTATTTGGTGTGGGTAGCCCAACAGGAATCAAAAAGAATTGAACAACAGCAGGAGGTGAATTGATTAATAAATATCTAATTTCACTATTCACCCTGTTTCTCTGCTTTACGATTTCTCTCTATTTATTCCCAGTAATTACCTTTGTACCTATTGTACAAACACAGTTTCAACTAATGGCTTTGATGATAGTTATGTTAGCCCCTTGCTACAGACGCAATACTGCAAGCTGTGAGAAGACTTCTCTATAAAGACACCCATACCTACAGGGTATACCCTAACTCGATTAAAACACTGCATTCTGACGTAGCGAACACGGTGTTAACAATAACAATAATAAAAAACAAGGAAACCAAACTAATGATGTTCTTCCTGAAGAGACAAAAACAAAAGAAAGCAGTAAAAAAGACCAATAAAATTTTGAATGAACTTGAGAGTATCTATCTAGACCTCACTTATTTTGATAAGGACGATATCAATCTATTCTCGTTAATCGAATACACAAATGAGAAACTCGATCAATTAGCTGATGTCATTTTAAGTAATGAACAATATCTCACTGAACATCATCAGGACTTAATAAAACGAGCTAACATTGTCCAGCACATCGCATTGACGTGTGGTGAACAGGCTGTAAAAGAATTTGAAAAAGAGTTATTAGAATGTGGGGGTATTCTTGCATAAGAAGAATATTAAAATAAATAAGAAATAGTCAAGGAAAATCACCACAATATATTGCAGCCCACTACCGAATTATGGTATAATAGATTATAGAGGGATGATTTAAAACTAAAGTTCACACCACGTACAATAGCCGAGAATTATCTCCTTGAATTATTAAAAAATTAATTAAAAGTAGAAATTAAGCCATCACTTTAATTACAAAATAATGCCTCATCTTCTGGATAAATCCTTGTGGCTTCAGCACCCGCATTGCCAGTAGGTGACATTTCTTAAGGTCTTTACTTTTAGAGATTTTAATAAATGTACGCTCTTCCGTTCATTTCCTCTGATAGTCTGATTTCATTGTTTACTTCCTCCTTGTTATTGTTTGTTTGTGTTGTAAGAAACCCTGCTTATCTGGAGTGGGGTTTTTTATTAACTTCTAACTACAATAAACCGTGGTTCAATTAATTCAGATACTTATCTTCTAATAGTAACAATCAAACACTTTAAAAGTCATTTATTATTGATTGGATTAATTCTTGTTTATTTATTTATTCTCTAAAATTTAAAATATTCGATTCAATCAGTTTCAAATGACTTTCAAAGTGAACTAAACAAAGTTCCTATAAACAATAACATTAAACAAATTGAGGTTAGATGAAACCCAAAACACTATTAAAAGATGTAACCTTTGATTTTGATAAAGATGAAAAAGCTCCATTAGGCCCACATCTAGCATACACACTGTCTATTCAAGGTGGTAGTGCGTCTGGTTATAATAAACCTTTAGTATTTAAAGCTCGTGGAACTGACGTTACAGAGGAACTACTCAAAGCTCTGGAAATTGCAGGTATTAGCCTTAGCCTTGAAGAAGTAGAAATCAAAGAAGAAGACGAAAGCAATAATGATATTCTAAAATCTTTCGAAGACTCTTTATCTAAGAAATACAACAATAAATAATAACAAATAACAATAAGGAAAATAAATTATGTCACTACAACAATACGGCCAGACTGGGACAAGTCCACTGGGACAGAATGATATTTTGGCTTATGCGGCAGACCACATTTTCTGTCAAAAGCTTGTCACCATGACGCTCCCTGCTATTACCTATGCAGGAACTTGCATTGATGCCACATCAGGCGCAGCAGCTACCTCTGCCTCAACAAAAATATACGTTGTTCTTGAGGATTATGCAGCAGGCGCAGCACAGACAATCCGTGTCGCAAATGCCTTTGGGGTTGTGTTGCGCGAGGCCGTATTACAGGCAGCAGATGCAGCAGGTTTGACGAAAGCTAAGACATTACTTATTGCTGATGGTTTCCGTCTTCAGTAACAGACAGTCACAATAGATTAAAAATATAACAATAAAATATAAAAATAAAATAACAATGCTCACTAACGTGAGTGCTAACAGTTAACAGAACTTTTAGCATTTGCAGAGCAAACAATAACAATAATAAGGAAGATAAATAATATGGCTTTTAATCGCGCTCCATCTAATCCAAGTGATCAAATCGTTTCCCTTGGCGACCTATATAAGAAAGTAAAAGTACCGAACCGTCTGTTTAATGCATTGGATTTATTTAGTGTAGAAACTCATGATACATTGAATGTTAGCCTAGACCGCTTATTAGACCGTGCAGAACAGGTATTTAATGAGAATGTGCCATATGCCAGCGATTTTAACACGATCCAACGTAGTCAATTCTCAAACTATTTATACCAGCTCCCCTATTATGCTTCTATCGATGAATTAACTTCACGAGACCTTGAGCGCTTCCGTCGTGCTGGTACTGATAATGACCAATCGTTACAGCAAGCTAAACTGGAATTGGTAGAAAAACAAGTCATTGAGTATTTCAACACCAAAGACAAAATTCTGAGCGATTCCGTATTAAGGGGTGTGTCTAAATCTAAATATGCCGGACAAGGTGACCTGAATTACTTCACAGAATTTGAGGGGGGTTCTCAAACAAATGTTGAATTTGATTTTGCTGTAGGTAAATCTGTCCCTCAACAATTGGATTCTTTAATTCAACAATCTCAAGTCCAGTGCCAAGGCAAGAATGGTAATGTTGAGCAGCGGTTTATTATCTGTTCAGGTGAACTGAGTAACCAACTCCGCTACCACCCGACAATTATGGAGACAATGATTTACAACTTGTCTTCACTCAGTCCAGACAACTTCTTATCGCAATATACTGAGTTGCTTCCTGCATATCAGATGTGGGTATACAAGGGGATTGTCTTTATTGATATCACCGGACAAAACGCCCAATACGGTGTGCCAGATAATGGTGGCTATATGATTACGAAATTCAATCGTAATAGCAAAGTCCACGTTCACCATGCAGGGCCAGCAATCAAATCAGCCTTTATGGTAGGTGAGCAAGGCGAGTTCTTGCAGTATATGCTCCCCCCAAACGAGTGGGGCTTTGGGACTGTTGTGAGTGAATTCAGCATGTTAGCTGTAAATAACCTACCACAATCCACATTCAGTTTGTCTATTAAAGCTTAAAGTTAGGTGTGAGGGTATTTATATTTATACTTACCCTCTTTACATGCCTGCTTATTCTTATCTGGAGCGGGGTTTATGTAAGCCCCGTTCTTATTTATCTACTATTTGAATTATATAGAGGAATAAAACATGGTATTAACTTTAGAGGGTAGCTCACACAGGGTCATTCGACGCATATCTGGCAATGATGTATTAAACGTCTTAAATATTCGCCAGTTGAGTAAGTTATTTGGTATGTCAGAAAGCACCGTTCACTGGCGCATGAAAGAACAGAAAATGACATTGGAGGACGCACTCACATTGCCGGTTCAATCTAAGTAATAAAGCCAGCCTTAAACCGCTGGCTATTTTTTTTATCTGATTTTATCTGAGAAAAATAATAACAAGGAGATAAATATATGAGTGTTAATATAACCGCAGCCAAGTTAACAAACATTGTGTTCTGGAAGAATGATAACGCCTCACTTAAAAAGATTAAAGACGAGATGAAGAAATTAAAGGCTTCTTCTTCAGGTATTTTAGATAATGCCGTCTCTCCAAAGGCAGCTGCTAATAGTGTCAAGATGGCGAAGCAATCAGCGCAGGCCCAAGTCAGCGCCATGAAGCGCGTATATGGCAGTGCTGGAGTACAGGGTGGCCTTAGTACAGGCATGCTGGGCAAACCCCATAAAGACTGGCTCCAAACGTCTCTAGCGCAGACTAAAGCAATGGAACAGACAGGCAAAGCACAACAAGCACAAACTAAAGCAACAGCAGAACAAGCATTAGCTGAGAAGCGGCGTTTACAGTTGAAGAAACAATCAGAGTTAGCCCTCAAGCGAGAAATCAATGGGACAATGCGCCTCAGAGACGCAACATTTTCAATCTCTCGCATGGAACAACTGGGGGTAGGTCAACGTTATAAGGCTATTGCACAGGCCAAACAGCTTGCTAATGAGTACAAGAAAGGAAATCTTGATTTATCTGAAATGAATCAGCAGATGAAATTTCTCATCGCTAACACCCGCAGAGCAGAGGCACAGGCTCGTAGACTTAAACGAGAAACAGCCAAAACAAGAGCAGCAGAAGGCCGTAAAGGTGGTGGTGCATTGTTAGGTGTGGGCTTGGGTGGGTATGCTGCCGCTGGCGCTGTAGGTGGTGCTTATGCAGCGTACAGCAGTGCTTCTAGCAGTGTGGATAGAGCTAAAGAGATTAACAAACTCACTAAAGCTGGTGCTGACTCATACGAAGCACAGGCGCTTCAGAGACTCGTTCAGACCAAAGGGATTGATGCCAATTTAGAAAATGTCTTCCAAGACCTTCAAGAAAAACTAGGCGAGTTGGTGAGTCAAGGAATCATAGACCGCCGCTCTGGGAAAATAAAAGGCGGTGGCGAGCTATCTGACGTAGCGTCAGACCTCTTTCTACCGTTAGGTTATACCCTAAAAGATATCGCTAAAATGAGTAGCTCCGAGTTCATTGTGCAGATGCAGCTTAATGGGAAACAACTCAAGAAGAGTGCACAGGAAATGCGCTATTACGAAGAAACCGTTAATGATCTCAGCCGTATATCAGGACTCTTTGCCAATAACGGTGATGAAGTAATCTCAACCATCATCGATATGAAGAAAAATGGCCAGATGCTCTCTGACGAACAGTTAGCGAGTCTTACCCGTTTGAGAGAGTGGGGGTTGGCTGTTAGTAATGCCTCACAGACTTTGGGTGATAAGTTTACCCTTGCATTAGAAAGTAGCATTGGAGGCAGTCAAGGGGTGGCGAAAGCATTCCGTGATGTTGAACCGCTTATTCAGGGATTTGGCACAGCTTTAGGCAAACTAACTTTGCTCATTAGTTGGATTGTCAGCAAGATTCCATTCTTGCGCTCACAGGAAGAGATTAGAGCGGATAGCATAAAAAATCATCAAGAAAATCTAACTAAAGGTGGAATTAGACAATGGATTGCAGAAGTTGGGCGTGATGGGATGAAAGCATACCAACCATATGCTAATTCACTGTCTCCACAAGCTATGATTCCTACAGCAAGCAGTCTACAGCCAACACCGTACCAAGCTAGTAGCCAGTACCAAGCACCAGTTAATCATATAACTGTTAAACCTGCGGACGTGCATATTAGTACAGACGTAGGGCGTTTAGAGGGGGTTTTTTCTGTACTAGCAGATAACAAGATTGCTAGCTATGACGAACGGCAAATGAACGACTTAATGACCTCGTACCCAGCACGTTAATTTTTTAATTATCAGATCCATTAACCATTTAAAGATAAAGGTCTTTGACGTAGTGATGTCCTAAGAGTATAGCTGGATATGGGAATTTTCCCGTACCTCTGGACTCGAATAAATGGCTGATAACTTAAACATTAGGCAACCCCAAGATAAGAATTTTATTAGTCTTAGTGAAGATTGGGAAGTCAAATATTGGACTAAAGCTCTGGGTGTAACAGAACAACAGCTACGTGCTGCCGTTAAAGCTGTCGGAAGTGGTACTAAAAAAGTTAAAGATCACTTAGGTAAGTAATATACAGCTGCAAATAAAGTAGGCGGGTCAATCCCGCCTTTTTTACGTTAAATCTACAGCGGACTTTAATAGCTGAATTGCATCATCTGATTTATAAATCCTATCGGTAGTTGTCTTGTGTGCATGTCCTAATATTTCAAATCTGACATAATCAGGAATGTTTAACTTTCTAAGTCTGTCACTCATACCGTATCGGTAACTGTGGGCTGTAACGCCTACTCCCGTATAGATTGAAGAAACAAGCTGAGAAGCCCTATCAGGGGTATAAGTGAATGTTGGTTTATCAGTGAAAACACCGAGTTTTAGCAAGTCTTCATGAATAGGTATGGTTCGCCTAGAGGCATCATTCTTAAGTGTTTTATTCCCTTCATCGTTTATAGAAATACACTCAACTCCATCAATTACACGGTAGTCGGCTGGCTGTAGCTGCGTTATCTCGCTTATCCTGCATCCAGTGAACCAAAGCAATTGGAGTAACCACCAATTCTGTGAATGCTCAGGAAAGCCCTTAAGTGCTTGCTCATGCTCTAGGTGGAGTATCCCTCTCTTATCAGTAGCATTTGATACTTTTTTAAAGCGCATTCCTTCAAATGGGTTTCTTGTGATGTAATCTCGTTGCTTATAGGCAAACGTAAATAGCCCAGACGCTTTGATAAAATAGTCGTTACAGGTATTGGGACTTAACCCTCTATCCACCAAATGTTGCTTAAAGTCAGAAACATCAGATTTGCTTATTTCTGTTATTAGTTTATTCCCTAAAAAATCGATTAAATAGCGACAGCGTGACTCATTGACTTCCAGCGTCTTGGCCCTCCAATCGTTTTTATTACTTTTTAAGTAATCATCCAGAACAACTAACAATGTTAAACGCTTCTCTTTGTCTTTCTTTGGTTTTGGTGCAACAGCCCTTACTGGTTGCTCTACAACTGGCATAGATTGGGGTAGGGAAGGCGGCACGGAATAACCCACCAGAGCAGTTAATTGGAGCTGTTTTCTGCATGAGTAGAGCTTCTGGCGTACTGTCTCAAGTGGTTCGCCGGAATGCTGATAGTAAACCATCAATAAACTACGAGACATTATCGCAGCCTCATAGGAATCTCTGGTGCCAAGGGTTATGTGAATGGCTGTCCCATGATGATGCTTGCAAAACGTATACAAACCCGATGGACGACGAAAAACCTGTGTAATTCCTGTGTGATTCCGTTGGTACATACTTTCAACACCCCGCTAAGCCTTGTGCGGAGCGACTCGATGATATCGAGGCGATGTTTAAAGACATTAAATTGCCGACTAAGTAATTTATAAAGAAATAAAAGCCATCTCTTTTTCGTGATGGCTTTTCCATAACAGAACTAATAAGTAAAAATTCAAAAGCCAATAGTCACCTCTCCTGTTAATTTGTTTATGAAAATAATGGTGTTATTTTTATAAATACTTTCAGGGGAATATATGTCTTCAACATCTTGTCCATTATTAAGTAATACATTAACTAATGTGTTTTCATTTCATGATGATGTCTATGCCGGAAGTGAAATTTTTAATATAAAAATGGGTGAAGAACAGTTTTTTTTAGAAAAAAAGAATGGAATTAATAAAGTATTAGATGAGTTATGTAAACATGGGTGGGTTAATCCATCTGCAAATTATCATGACACAAACCTGCACAATTTACTGAGTTCGTTGGTTGAGACCCCACTGGCAGAAACGATGATAGGTTTCGATAACGCACTGAAATGTGGTTTGCCGCCTGGTTATAACCCAACTTTCTGCTTTGAGAGAAATGGTCAATCTGGTGTGAAGATGCATTATGAGGTGATCCACAGTAAAGAGAGCTGTAATCTTTTTAAATTGACGGGTGAGTTTCTGTTTGATAAAGATTGTCAATTAAGTCATGAAAAACCTTCAATTTCTATTGAATTTTTCCCTCAATGCCCTACGGTGTTAGAAGAGGCTCTGGACTCCAGAACGGTAATAAAGAAATTTTTAGGTTGGCTAATGAATTTATTCAATTTAAATGGTTTTGTGTTGGCAAATACTCAATCTGATGTAGATATGGCAAAAAATATTGCGGTGAGCTTTTCAAATATAAATAAGGATGATAGTAATTATTGCGTAATGGAAAATAGATTGAATGAAGAACGAGCAGCGCGTGAAGAACAAGCAGATGATTTTAATAAATCATTGCAATCCATTATTAAAGGGTTTGATGAAATAACTCATTATATAAACAATGAATTAGCTGAGTGTAGTGATAATAAAATTGAACAAATGATAACAAACCTTTCTGGCGTTCTTAAAAATGAGATAGAGAATGATGAGAAAGGTCTTAAACAACTAGAAAGTTATTCAGTTAAATTAACTCAAGATCCTGAAGAGATAGAAGAGATAGAAGAGATAGAAGAGATAGAAGAGATAAATGATGGATTAGTGTCTCAGCAGGAAGATGATTATGAATGGGACGATTATGGTTTCAATAATGTAAATAACCCTGTCCATAAATCTGAGTAATTGACACAGATTGGCCATCACCATCGTTTACACCTATCGCTGCCAGTAATCGCCATTGTTGCCAAAATGTTAATGTTTCTTTGTGTTATATTTAATTCAGACCTCATAATTACAAGGGAATAGCCTTGTTGGGATGAATGCTGTTTTAGAGCACTTATAAGAAACAATGGAGGCGCTATGTCGTTAGATTTGCGAAAAACGAGTATGGCCAAATTGGTCGCCCTTAATCATGAATATCACTACTACAGCCTGCCGCAACTGGCGGCAGAGCTGGGGGATATTGACCGACTGCCGAAATCACTGAAAGTGTTGCTGGAGAATCTACTGCGTCATCTGGATGGCGAACAGGTTCAAGAGGAGGATTTAAAAGCCATTATTGATTGGCAGCTCACCGGGCATGCCAGCCGGGAGATTGCTTACCGGCCCGCGCGGGTATTAATGCAGGATTTCACCGGGGTACCGGCGGTAGTGGACTTGGCTGCGATGCGTGAAGCAGTCAAACGGCTGGGGGGCGATGTGGCGCAGGTTAACCCATTGTCACCGGTAGATTTGGTTATCGACCATTCCGTCACTGTTGACGAGTTTGGCGATAAAGCCGCTTTTGGCGAGAACGTCCGGCTCGAAATGGAACGTAACCACGAGCGCTATATCTTCCTGCGTTGGGGGCAGAAAGCCTTTAGCCGTTTCCGTGTGGTACCGCCGGGTACCGGGATCTGCCATCAGGTTAACCTTGAGTATTTGGGGCAGACGGTTTGGCATGAACAGCAGGATGGGCGGGAGGTCGCTTACCCCGATACGTTAGTGGGTACCGATTCCCACACCACCATGATCAATGGCTTGGGGATACTCGGTTGGGGCGTTGGTGGGATTGAAGCGGAAGCCGCGATGCTGGGCCAACCGGTCTCAATGCTGATTCCCGATGTGGTCGGCTTCAAAATGACCGGTAAGATGCGTGAAGGGATCACTGCCACGGACTTGGTGCTTACCGTAACGCAAATGCTGCGAAAACACGGGGTAGTAGGCAAATTCGTTGAGTTTTATGGTGATGGTCTGGCGGATTTGCCACTGGCAGATCGCGCGACTATAGCCAATATGTCGCCTGAGTTTGGTGCTACCTGTGGTTTCTTCCCGGTGGATGACGTGACGCTGGGGTATATGCGCTTAAGTGGCCGCAGTGATGAACAGATAGCCTTGGTTGAGGGCTACAGTAAAGCACAAGGGTTGTGGCGTCATCCTGGTGACGAGCCAATTTTCACCAGTCAGCTCTCATTGGATTTGAGCACAGTGGAAGCGAGTATGGCTGGGCCGAAGCGGCCACAAGACCGGGTCGCTTTACCCAAAGTGCCCTTAGCCTTTAAAGCGTTTGAAGAACTGGAAATTAATAGCAAAAAAGATAAAGTTGACCATGTTAGCTTCACGCTGGAAGGAAAAACGCACGAGTTGGCATCTGGCGCGGTGGTGATTGCCGCGATCACCTCATGCACTAATACTTCGAATCCCAGCGTACTGATGGCAGCCGGTCTGTTAGCTAAAAAAGCGGCAGAAAAGGGGCTAAAAACCAAACCATGGGTGAAAACTTCACTGGCACCAGGCTCTAAAGTGGTGACTGAATATCTCAACGCCGCCGGATTAACCGCTTATCTGGATAATTTGGGCTTTAATCTGGTGGGCTATGGTTGTACTACCTGTATTGGTAACTCTGGCCCATTGCCAGAACCAATAGAAAAAGCCATCAAAAGCGGGGATTTAACCGTCGGTGCGGTGCTGTCAGGTAACCGAAACTTCGAAGGGCGCATTCATCCTTTAGTAAAAACCAACTGGCTGGCTTCGCCGCCGCTGGTGGTGGCTTATGCTCTGGCCGGTAATTTGAATGTCAACTTGGCACAAGAGGCGCTCGGTAACGACCCTGACGGCAAGCCGGTTTATCTAAAGGATATCTGGCCTAGCGGATTTGAAATCGCTAAAGCTGTCGAAGAGGTTAAAACTGAGATGTTCCGTAAGGAATATGCCGCCGTATTTGATGGCGATGAAGAGTGGCAGTCGATTCAGGTTAATAGCACACCAACCTATGATTGGCAGAGCGATTCCACCTACATCCGTTTGCCTCCTTTCTTTAGTGATATGAAAGCGTTGCCTGATCCGGTTGAGGATATTCACCATGCACGTATTTTGGCGATTTTGGCTGATTCTGTCACCACCGACCATATTTCTCCCGCCGGTAATATCAAGCTTGATAGCCCTGCGGGCCGCTATTTACGTGATCGTGGGGTCGAGATTAAAGAGTTTAACTCCTACGGTTCCCGTCGTGGTAATCATGAAGTGATGATGCGTGGGACGTTTGCCAATATCCGTATCCGTAATGAGATGGTCCCGGGGGTTGAAGGGGGTGTCACTCGTCATATTCCGTCACAAAATGAGATGGCTATCTATGATGCTGCTATGCGCTATCAGCAGGAGAATGTGCCATTGGCGGTGATTGCCGGTAAGGAGTATGGATCCGGTTCGAGTCGTGACTGGGCAGCTAAAGGTCCAAGATTACTGGGGGTGCGGGTAGTGATTGCTGAGTCATTTGAGCGTATTCATCGCTCCAATCTGATTGGGATGGGTATTTTGCCCCTCGAGTTCCCAGCAGGGGTTAATCGAAAAACTTTGGGGCTGACGGGTGATGAATCCATTAGCGTCAGTGGGTTACAAAAACTGTCCCCAGGGCAGAAGGTGGCGGTGACGATAACCTATGCTGACGGGCGGCAACAAACGGTAGATACCCACTGCCGTATAGATACAGGTAATGAATTGGTTTATTTCGAAAATGGCGGCATTTTGCATTATGTTATCCGCAAAATGCTGTAGTTATTAGAATGTTGTCGTTATTAGAATGGCACAGCCATTAGTGACAGTGTCACTACGGTGCTTGTTCGATAAAAAGGGTGGTTGAGAAACCACCCTTTATTGTTCTTGAACGCGGCTAATTATTTGGTCAGCAGATGGCCCATTTTGGCCGCTTTGGTGGCCATATACTGTTCATTCTTGGGATTTTGCCCGACAATCAATGGCACCCGCTCAACGATATTAATCCCCGCCTCGGAGAGAATCTCAACCTTCTTCGGGTTATTGGTTAGCAAGCGCACGGCTTTGACGCCCAGTAATTTATATATATCTGAGCATAAGGTGAAGTCACGTTCATCGGCGGCAAATCCGAGTTGATGGTTAGCTTCCACAGTATCAAAGCCCTTATCCTGTAACGCGTAAGCGCGAATCTTATTCAGCAAACCAATATTACGGCCTTCCTGACGATGATAAATCAACACACCGCGCCCCTCTTCGGCAATGTGCGCCAATGCGGCTTCTAACTGAAAACCACAGTCACAACGCAGGCTAAACAAAGCATCACCTGTCAGGCACTCAGAATGAACACGGGAGAGCACTGGTTTATCACCACTGATATCACCAAATATTAAGGCCAGATGATCATGGCCAGAGGCTAACTCTTCAAAACCGACCATCAAAAAATCACCCCAAGGCGTCGGTAACTTGGCTTCTGCTACACGTTTAAGCTGCATCTTACTGTTCATATTATAACTTCAGACCTTAAGGATGTGATCGCGCATCCTGATGTGGATACCCGCTTTAACCCGTTATATCCCTTCATCTTAGGGCATAGGGTTAAATAAAAAGTTTCTCTGCGATCATTATTAGCTATATTGCCATAACTTTTGGCTCACTGCTGTTCAACAAAGCAGCGAAAAGGAAAGAGAAAATGTCTGACGAGAACATATTTGGGTAATAACATAATTTTGTTTGTGTTATCAATGATTAATGGGACTTATACTGTGTGGTTATAGCCGCTGTACAATTCGTGCTATCACCATGGAAAAGACGATATAGACATCATGTGTAACCAAGGGCCCCAGATGTGGAATATAGCGAAACGAATCACTGTCGGAACACTTATCTTACTCTTACCCACCCTTGTTATCTGGCTTTCTGGTTGGCAGTGGCAACCCGGCAGTAATAATGTTTGGTTGAAAAGTGTGTTCTGGGTGACTGAAACGGTCACTGCGCCATGGGGAATCTTGACCAGTGCGTTGCTCAGTTGCTGGTTTTTATGGTGCCTACGGTTTCGGATTAAGCCCGCGATAGGGTTGTTGGTCCTGATGGGTGGCGTAATTCTTGTCGGTCAGGGTATAAAATCACTGATTAAAGAGCAGGTACAAGAACCTCGTCCATTTGTCGTCTGGCTTGAGGCAGAACATCATATTGATAATCGCTTTTTCTATTCGCTTCCCCGTGCTGAACGCAGTGAGTTGGTCAAACAGCAACTACAGAGCCAAACCATTATTCCGCCGTGGTTGAGCAGTCATTGGCAGTTTGAAACTGGCTTTGCTTTCCCCTCAGGTCACACGGTTTTTGCTGCCAGTTGGGCATTGTTGGCGGTAGGCATATTGTGGCCACGGCGACATTATAAAACCGTCATTTTGCTAATGATATGGGCGCAAGGTGTCATGATGAGCCGGTTGGTATTAGGCATGCATTGGCCACGGGATCTGGTAGCCGCAGCACTTATCAGCGGGTTATTGGTCGCCATTGTGTGTAGCTTAGTACAACGTTGGTTCGGCTCGTTAGCCATTTTGCCACAAGAACAGCGCGAGATAGAAAAACGTGAGCATGAGGAAAATTGAGTGATTAGTTATTATTCTCAGCCCAGTCGCTTAAAATAATATCAATTAGGTGCCCAATCGGCGCTTTATCTTGGTGCAGGGTTTCTTTGCTGGGTAAGGAAGTGCTAATTTATCAAGTAAGGGCGCCACATTTTTGGCATAATTCATCAGGTTGATTCGGCCTTTAGGAAAAAACGTGAAATATTTGCTGATTTTTTTGTTAGTACTGGTGATTTTCGTGATTTCAGTCACGTTAGGGGCAAATAACGATCAAGTCGTTACCTTTAACTATTTATTGGCTCAGGGCGAATATCGGGTATCTACGTTATTGGCAACGCTTTTTGCGGCGGGCTTGGTACTTGGGTGGGTTATTTGTGGGCTTTTTTATCTGCGAGTTCGAATTTTACTGGGGCGCGCAGAGCGGAAAATTAAACGTCTTGAGTCACAGCAAGAGCAGCCTATTGAATCCAGTGCGGCTGTTTCCACACCTGCTGTCAGCAAGGAATAATTTTCTATGTTAGAAATGCTGTTTCTGCTGTTGCCCGTCGCTGCCGCCTATGGCTGGTATATGGGGCGTAGAAGCGCTCAGCAGGATAAGCAACAGGATGCTAACCGCCTGTCTCGTGAATATGTGGCAGGGGTTAACTTCCTTCTCTCTAATCAGCAGGACAAAGCGGTTGATCTGTTTCTTGAGATGTTGAAAGAAGACAGTTCGACCGTTGAAGCGCATCTGACATTAGGGAATTTGTTCCGTTCTCGTGGTGAAGTTGACCGTGCTATCCGCATTCATCAGGCGTTGATGGAAAGTGCTTCTCTGACCTTTGAACAACGATTGCTGGCAATTCAGCAACTTGGTCGTGATTATATGGCCGCGGGTTTATATGATCGGGCAGAGGATATGTTCAATCAATTGGTTGAAGAGCAAGATTTCCGGCTCGGGGCACTACAGCAGTTATTGGTTATTCATCAGGCCACCAGTGATTGGAACAACGCGATTGAAGTGGCGGAAAAACTGGTCAAGATGGGCAAAGATAATCAGCGGCTGGAGATAGCGCATTTCTATTGCGAACTGGCGCTGCAAGCCATGGGGAGTGATGATTTAGAGAAAGCAATGGGGTTGCTGAAGAAAGCGGCTATTGCGGATAAGCAGTGCGCCCGTGTCTCCATCATGCAAGGTCGGGTGCATATTGCCAAGGGTGAATATGCCAAAGGCGTAGAGGCGCTGGAGCGTGTGCTGGAGCAGGATAAGGAAGTGGTCAGCGAGGCATTACCTATGTTGAGCGATTGCTACCAACATCTACAACAGCCCGAGGCGTGGGCGAATTTCCTCAAACGCTGCGTTGAAGATAATACGGGTGCTACGGCTGAACTAATGCTGGCCGAAATACTGGAACAGCATGAAGGCCGTGATGTGGCACAAACCTATATCAACCGCCAGTTACAACGCCATCCCACCATGCGTGTTTTCTATCGATTAATGGATTATCACCTGGCAGATGCAGAAGAAGGGCGAGCGAAAGAGAGCTTGCTGTTGCTGCGAGACATGGTAGGAGAACAGATTCGGACCAAACCCCGTTATCGCTGTCATAAATGTGGTTTTACCGCGCACTCTCTGTACTGGCACTGTCCATCATGCCGAGCCTGGGCTTCGGTTAAGCCGATCCGGGGATTGGATGGGCAGTAAACGTTTCTATTGTCAGAGGTATCGCGACAGTCATCGGGTGACCTGAGCCACCCGATAGTTTTTGATGAAGTATTGTGGTGTTATCTTTATTTTTTCTTCTGAGGCGCTTTCACACCGTCTTTCAATAATTGTCGCAGTTTCTTCAACTCTTTTTGGCTTAACGGCTGCTCTGAAATCTCTTCTACACCTTGGCTATCAATCTCACCTTGATGCAACTTGGCATCTTTGCGGCTGGCTTTACTACTTTTAACATCAACCTCAAAGCTCTTTTCTAATCTTTCGCACACTTCGGTACTCAGGGAAAACTGTTTTTCTAAGGCAGCAGCCTTGATTTTCTCTTTTAATTCCAGAGGGATTTTAATGGTTAAGGTAGATATTTCGCTCATCATATAACCTTTAACTTAGGAGGAAATACCAAGCTAAGCGAGGGAAGCGAAACTGTCTAGGGGATAACACAACTGTCACAAAAAATTCACATTAGCCACGGCAAAAAGAGCGCAAATGCGCTCTTAGAAAGAGATAAAGCGTTAACCGGAGAGACGGGTATTAACGATAGATAATGGCGGTACCGTGCATTTTGTTATTGCCGGTCGCAGAGGTTATCAGGAAAGATTTTGCACCGGCAGCTTTGGCTTGCTGCGCCAATGCATTTTCTAACTCGGTCAAGGTAGTTGCATTACTGGCAGAAATCACGCCAGCTTCATTCAATCCTGCTGATTGATTAGTTTGTATTTGAGTGGCGGCGACGCTAGCAAATGATGCGAGAGACAGAATTAATGCCGGGGCGATGAATTTAATGCTTTTCATGTGAAACTCCAGTTTCTAGTTTATTATATTGAATAATTGATATTTTTTACTTATTCAGTAGACAATTACTGTCTGGCGATGGAGTGAATGATACAGCATTAATATTGAATGAGAATCACAAACAACTGAGCATCTAAATCAAAATATTTGATTGATAATTTACGTTTCTTGAAGCAGATTTACTTAATGGCAGGTAAGCACAATCTCACTGCTTGACGTAAATTGACCCTCTGCGGCAATTACGCCCCATAAACAGCAAGTATTGGTGTCGCTCGATAGCTGTAATTTCAGTAGAGCAGCCTGTAGAATATGAGCGTTATCATTACTTATTGACTGAAAAGGGCTTAAAAATGACGTCTGCAACTAAAACTAATAACAGTGGCCCGATATCTTCTCCGATCATTGTCGCGTTGGACTATGCCAATAAAGACGCTGCGTTAGCCTTTGCTGATCGTGTTAATCCGCAAGATTGCCGGTTAAAAGTGGGCAAGGAGATGTTTACCTTATATGGCCCTCAGTTGGTCCGTGATCTGCATGCGCGTGGTTTTGAGGTTTTCCTTGATCTGAAATTTCACGACATTCCCAACACCACAGCTAAGGCGGTGAGTGCGGCAGCTGAGCTTGGGGTGTGGATGGTCAATGTCCACGCCAGTGGTGGTGCACGCATGATGACTGCCGCCAAAGAAGCTTTATTGCCTTATGGGCACCAGGCACCCCTATTGATTGCTGTTACGGTGCTCACCAGCATGGATGGCGAAGATTTACGTGATATCGGTATTAACATCAGCCCGGCAGAACATGCCGAACGGTTAGCGAAACTGACATGGGATTGCGGTTTAGAGGGGGTGGTGTGCTCCGCCCATGAAGCTGTGCGCCTCAAGCAGGTTTGTGGCGCTGATTTTAAACTGGTTACCCCAGGTATTCGCCCGCAGGGCAGTGAGGCCGGTGATCAGCGCCGTATCATGACTCCTGAGCAAGCCGTCTCTGCTGGGGTGGATTATATGGTTATTGGGCGTCCGATCACCCAATCTCCTGACCCAGAAAAAACACTGGGTGAGATTCTGGCATCATTGAGCAAGGTGGCATAATGACGAATTATAATAGCCGTTTGGTGTATTCAACTGACTCGGGGCGTATCAGTGAGCCTGAGCTAAAACCCGCGCGGCCAAAAGGGGATGGTATTGTTCGTATTCAGCGCCAAACCAGTGGTCGTAAAGGAAAGGGCGTGTGCCTGATTACCGGTGTTGATGGCAGTGATGAGGTGCTGGATAAACTGGCAGCAGAATTGAAGAAGAAGTGCGGTTGCGGTGGCTCGATTAAAGACGGCATTATTGAAATTCAAGGAGATAAACGCGATCTTCTTAAGCAACTGCTCGAAGCCAAAGGGATGAAAGTCAAACTGGCGGGTGGCTGAGAATAATTTACAGTTTCATTTATCAGTTTTCCCCTAATTAATTGACGTTGCAGGTAGGCAGCAAGCAAACGAATCCCGATGAGCTTACACAGGTAAGTGAGCGTAGCTAACACCCTGCAACGTCAAATCATACCGATAACATTATTTGCTGACTTGGTGCCCGATAACCCCACCAACCGCCGCGCCACCTAATGTCCCCAGCGTACTGCCGGTCAACACCGCACCACCTACAGCACCAGCACCGGCACCGATTGCGGTATTGCGGTCACGTTTGGACATATTAGAACAAGCCGACAGGGACAAGGCCAGTGTTAGCGCCAAGGCGGCAGTGGCAAATCGTTTATTGATTATCATCATCATAATTCTCCTGACGTTGGCTAAGTACGGATAGATCAGGTCATATAGTTTGAATCTATCTATCCTGATGTATCCGTGCAAAATTGAAATTACCTAACTAAGTATAGGCGTTGTAGCAATTTTAGCCGAAGTCTCATTTTGTTAGTGTTTAGAATAAAAATCGTCGTTTAGATTTAAATTCAGAATTAATGCTAAAAACTCGTTTTGTCACTAATAGAAACTAGTATAAATATCCGCGAATCATTTAATAGGTAAATAGTCCTAATTTGATCTGACAAGGCGGGGAATTAGGGATTGTCTGAGACTAAAGGCACGATTAACCCATTGTCAGTGCTAAATAAAATATGACGTTCTGCTATGTGTACCTCGCAGACTGTACTTTCCAGCCGATCTGCACGCAGTTTATAGCCATTTATCCCATACCGGTTCTTACCTGTGGCGCTGAAAATGAGAGAAATTCAGTCATTCAGGATACGACGATGCTCAACGAACTGAAGCAACAGGTACTGGCCGCCAATCTGGCGTTACCTCGCCACAATTTGGTCACATTCACTTGGGGCAATGTCAGTGCTGTCGATAGACAACATGGGTTACTGGTGATTAAGCCTTCCGGTGTGGAATATGACGTGATGACACTGGACGATATGGTGGTGGTAGAGCTGGAAACCGGCAAAGTGGTGGAGGGCAGTAAGAAGCCCTCATCGGATACTGATACTCACCGGGTGCTTTATCTTAATTTCCCGCAAATTAGCGGCATCGTTCATACCCATTCACGCCATGCAACCATTTGGGCCCAGGCTGGGCTAGATTTGCCTGCGTGGGGTACCACTCACGCAGATTACTTCTACGGCACCATTCCCTGTACCCGGTTGATGACGCAAGAAGAGATTGCTGGCCGCTATGAATGGGAAACCGGCAATGTCATCGTTGAGACATTCCATCAACGGGGCATTAAACCAGAAGATGTGCCTGCGGTTTTAGTCAATTCACACGGTCCGTTTGCCTGGGGGACCAGTGCGGATAATGCCGTACACAACGCGGTTGTGTTAGAGGAGTTGGCTTATATGGGGATTTTCTCACGCCAATTGAACCCGCAACTCGATGATATGCAACCGCAATTATTGGATAAACACTATTTACGCAAACACGGTAAAAATGCCTATTACGGACAATAATCGCTGTTTGGGCCTGCTGTTGAGAAGCCGACAATATGGCCCGTGTTCAGTCTTGCACGGGTTTCTCCAGCCATAGCACGGAGTCAGTGATATCGAGCATTTTTGCTTCGACCTGTGCAATGGCATCATTGATACCTTGATTGTAATAATGCGCGCCCAGCTCACGACTGATGAATTCCAGTAAAAATTCCGCATCAAAATCTTCCAGCTCAATACTCAGGTTCTGCTCCAGATAATCCTGAATTTTACGTGCCATCCGTTGAGTCTGTTCACGCGTGAAGGTGATGTCCGCCATTATTGCTGTTACTCCGTTATGAATGTTGTTCCTCTTATTCGCTGAGGATATCGACTTGAATGCCTTGTGCCGTTAATTGCTGCTGATAACCTGCGGGCAGGCGGTTATCGGTAATGACCCGGTTGATGGACGATAATGGCATCAGTGAGTTCTGATGCACCTGACCAAATTTTGATGCATCGGCCAGAATGATATTTTCAGCGCCTTTGGCTAACACACTATTAATCACATCGGCGCGTAACATATCGCGCCCGGTAAAACCGGTATCTGCCTGATAACCGTCGATACCGATAAACGCCTTGCTGAAATGCACATGGCGCAAACAAAGTTGCGTCAATGGGCCAACCATACTGTCACTTTTTTTCTGATAAATTCCGCCTAGAAGAATCACTTCACAGGAAGACTCTTTCAATTGTCTGGCGATATAACCACTCACCGTCACCAAGGTGATACCAGGGCGTTGTGCCAAATGATGCGCCAACAGGGCGTTGCTACTGCCGCTTTCGATAAATACCGTCTCACCTTCATTGACCAGTGAAGCGGCGTGATTAGCCAATTTTTGCTTCATGGCAAAGTGAGTCATCATGCGAACATCGACATCGTCACTCTCAAGAGCGACGGCTGAACCATGCACTCGTTTGAGCAAACCTCTCGTCTCTAGCTGATTGAGATCCTGACGGATTGTCACCTCAGAGACCTGCGTTTCCTGCGCCAATTCACTGACACTGACTCGTTGCCGGTCGTTTACCAACTGTAAAATTATTTGCTGTCTTGGGTTCATGGCATTCCCGATAATAAAGTGTGCTGAAAATTGAACCAGCCAACGTGGTGGTAAAAGTTCGCCGGTTCACAACAACATCATAATGATAAATAATACCTTAAATAGTAGGGATAACACCCTGTGTTACTAAGGGAAAAGTGAGGCAAGCCACAACTCTGTCTTACAACGCTATCATCGCATTTTTTGCAGTATGTAAAATACATTGCTTTTGATTGAAGTTTAATTTGCTTTCGAATGAAAGTATTTTGATAAAGATCACATTATCGATTCATGATTGGTCTATGATTGCGGCTGATGATTGGTCTATGATTGCGGCTGATGATTGGTGGTAAATCCATTTGCTTAACTGGCTTATTTGTTTAACCAGTCTGGCTGCTTACATAATCCAAACCGGAGGTTCTTATGGAGCTTTATCTTGATACCGCAGATGTAGCTGCAGTAAAACGCCTGGCGCGCGTACTGCCATTACAAGGTGTCACTACCAACCCGACTATTTTGGCCAAAGCGGGCAAGCCTATCTGGGAGGTGTTACCTGCGCTGCGCGATGCTCTGGGCGGTACCGGTAAACTTTTCGCACAAGTGCTGGCCAGTGACAGCGAACTGATGGTGTCTGAGGCAATCATGCTATCAAAGCGCGTCCCCGGTTTGGTTATCAAAATCCCCGCCACCGCAGAAGGATTGGCGGCTATTAAGCAATTGAAAGGGATGTCTATTCCGACATTAGGTACCGCCGTATATGGTGCCGGGCAAGGGCTGCTGTCTGCATTGGCGGGGGCTGAATATGTCGCACCCTATGTTAACCGACTGGATGCACAAGGCGGTGATGGCATTGCGATGGTCCGTGAGTTACAGCAATTGTTAACCTTACATGCACCGGGCGCGAAAGTATTGGCGGCCAGTTTCCGTACGCCACGTCAAGTAGTAGATTGCCTGTTGGCGGGCTGTCAGTCGGTCACCATTCCGGTGGATGTAGCAGAGCAACTTATCAGCGCGCCTGCGGTAAAAGCGGCAGTAGAACAATTTGAACAAGATTGGCAGGGCGCATTTGGCTCGCCAATCTTGAGCTAGTTGGTGGTGCCTGCTGTTCAAACGGAAAATAAAAACGCCCTGTGAAACATCAACAGGGCGTGACAATGTCACTTTATGATTCAGCTTGCTAGTTTAACAAGGGCATTTCCCCAGTTTGCCGGCCTCACTGGGGAAGCGGGCATTCAGACAATAACGGTGGAATTCCCGTTCGGTCATCGGTGTGGTGTCAGGATGATGTCGGCGCATATGATTAACATAATTGCCGTAATCCTGTACTCCCACCATCAGTCGAAAGCTTTGTGCCACGCGGTGTGCGATAAGGCACAACCAAGCCCGTAGATGAGTCGGGCGGACAGCCACAGGAACCAACGGTACACAACGCGTAATCTGGCGCGGCGTGGTTGCTAACCCTGTTCGGGTACGAAACGGTATACCTGCATTAGCCACGGGCAACCTCCTCACGGAAGACAATTTCAGTCTCATGGGTGGTCGGTTTGCTGGATTTCAGCGCACGACGGACCACAAAGAAAGATGAAATCAGCATGGTCACTGCCACCAGCATAAAGAAGGCACATAAGGCGGCATTGATCTGGTTATTGAACACAATAGTTTCCATGTCTTTAATGCTCTTGGCGGGAGCAATCAGAACGCCTTGCTCAACACCGGCAGAGAATTTCTTCGCTTGAGCCAGGAAACCAATACTCGGTTTTTCATGGAAAATCTTCTGCCAGCCCGCGGTCATTGAGGTAATAAACAGCCAAATTGTTGGCAGGATGGTTACCCAAGCATAGCGTTGCTTCTTCATTTTAAACAGGACGACAGTCCCTAAAATCAGCGCCATCGATGCCAGCATCTGGTTACCGATACCGAACAGTGGCCACAAGGTATTGATCCCCCCTAATGGGTCAACCACACCTTGATAAACAAAGAAGCCCCAGCAGGCGACCGCCACTGTGGTGCCGGACAAGTTACCCAACCATGAGCGGTTATTTGCCAGGCTCGGCACTACGACACCCACCAAATCCTGCACCATAAAGCGACAGGCTCGGGTACCGGCATCCACGGCGGTCAGAATAAACATGGCTTCAAATAGAATGGCAAAGTGATACCAGAAGGCCATCATATTGCGGCTATTAAATATCTCACTGATAATATGCGCCATCCCAACGGCGAAAGTGGGGGCACCACCCGCACGGGATAAAATGGAGTTCTCGCCAACATCTTTGGCAATCATGGCCAGGGTTTCTGGTGTGACTACAAATCCCCAACTGCTAATGGCCAGAGAGGCGCTTTCTACTGTGGTGCCAATCAACGCTGCCGGAGAGTTCATGGCGAAATAGACACCGGGATCGATAACCGAGGCACAAATTAGCGCCATGATGGCGACAAAGGATTCCATCAGCATCGCGCCATAGCCGATAAAGCGGGTGTGACTTTCACGCTCAATCAGTTTTGGTGTAGTGCCACTGGCAACCAAGGCGTGGAAGCCCGAAATAGCCCCGCAAGCGATGGTAATAAACAGGAACGGGAACAGGCTACCGGAGAATACCGGGCCGCTACCATCAATAAAACGTGTGACGGCAGGCATTTTCATTTCAGGCATGGCAAAGACAATACCAACGGCCAAACCAATAATGACGCCGATCTTCAGGAAGGTCGACAGATAGTCCCTTGGCGCCAACAACAACCACACCGGTAGCACTGAGGCGATAAAACCATAGATAACCAGCACCCAGGTCAGGGTGGTGCCGTGTAAGGTAAAGAATGGTCCCCAATAAGGGTGAGCCGCGATATTGCCGCCGTAAATAATTGCGGACATCATCAGTACGAAACCAATTAAGGATACTTCCGCGATTTTCCCCGGGCGGATAAAGCGCATATAAACGCCCATAAACAGTGCTATCGGGATAGTCGCTGCAATGGTGAACAGGCCCCATGGGCTGTCAGCCAAGGCTTTAACCACCACTAATGCTAGCGCGGACAAGATGATAATCATCACCCCCAGCGCGCCCAGCATAGTGATAACCCCGGCAAAAGCGCCCAACTCTTGTTTTGCCATCTCCCCCAGAGAGCGACCATCGCGACGGGTAGAGATAAACAGGATCAAGAAGTCCTGAACTGCACCGGCCATCATTACCCCGACCAAAATCCAGATAGTCCCCGGCAAGAAGCCCATCTGTGCGGCCAGAATTGGCCCAACCAATGGCCCGGCACCGGCAATCGCCGCAAAGTGGTGACCGAATAGTACCCATTTATTGGTCGGGACATAATCCAAGCCGTCATTGCGCCGCTCAGCAGGTGTCAGGCGCCGGTCATCCAACTCAAACACATTCTTGGCAATAAATAGGCTGTAAAAGCGGTAAGCGATGCTGTAACACGCCACTGAGGCGATCACCAACCAGATGGCATTGACATGCTCACCGCGGCTGAGTGCCAGCATAGCAAAGGCAAATGCACCAATTAACGCCACGGTCAGCCATATGACGACAGTCTTGACGTTCTTCATGGGTAACGACTCCTTGTTATGAGGAAAATTTAACAGTTATCAGCATCGGTTTTGGAAAAAAGATACAAACCGTTAGTTAACATAGGAGCTTTAATGTGAAAGAAAAGGTGCGAAAGTGAAAAGTGTGATCAATAAATTATTTTAACGTAATATTCAGTAGTATTTGCTTACATTTTGTGATGCTGACAGCGCTAAACTGGAGGGAATATCAAGTGGGATTGACGGGGGGCAATTGAAAAAGCCGTGGGATGTTGTGTATCACCACGGCTTAATGTGTTTTTTCTAAATATCAAACCACCGGGCGGGCCACCACATTGCGAGTTTCCATGCGAACCTCGGCAATGCGCACTTCGATTTTATCGCTTTGGCTATAAACCGTTTCACCTTTAATTTGCACGGTACCTGTTTCCTGACTGCATACCATCTCATCACGTACTGCATGAATAAACGGTGCAGGGATAAAGGCCACGGCGCCATTATCCAGCAAACGAACACGCAGACCACCACGGGTTACATCAATAATTTCCGCAGGGAAACGGGTATCAGTACCCGCTTGAGGCTGTAGATAACGGGCATACAACCAGTCACCGACATCGCGTTCGGCCATGCGATTCAGACGACGACGCTCAGCCAATTGAATCGTTATCTCGTCTTGTGGTTTCTCCGCTTGCTGGCCGGTAATAATGGCTTTGAGCAGGCGATGATTGACCATATCACCGTATTTACGAATAGGTGAAGTCCAGGTGGCATACGCCTCTAGCCCCAAACCAAAGTGTGGGCCAGGAACGGTACTGATTTCAGCAAAGGTCTGGAAGCGGCGGATACGGCTGTCGAGGAACTGGGTTGGCAATGCATCAAGATGACGGCGCAACTCACAGAAGCCTGGTAGGGTCAGTAGAGCCTGTGGGTCAGCCTCGACACCATTGGCCTGCAACACGGTCGCTGCCTGTTCAACCAATGCCGGATCAAAACCGGTATGTACGTTATAAATGCCAAAGCCCAAATTATCGCGCAAAGCAATAGCAGCGCAGACGTTGGCGGCAATCATGCACTCTTCAACAATACGGTTAGCAATACGGCGGTGCTCAACAATGATATCCAGCACCTCGCCTTTTTCACCCAATTGGAAGCGGTAATCTGGACGGTCTTTAAACACCAGGGCATGTTCTTGACGCCAGTTGCTACGCGCCTCGCACACCCGTTTCAGCAATAGAATTTGCTCGGCAATATCCGCATCCGGTGGCTGCCAACCTGTGTTGCCGTCCAGCCAGTCAGAAACCTCGTCATAAACCAGTTTGGCTTTGGACTCGACCCAGGCGGCAGAGAAACGAATATCATCACTCAGCGCGCCATCAGCGGCGATAGTCACACGGCACACTAATACCGGGCGGCGCTCATTTGGCCGCAAAGAGCAGAGGTTGTCAGACAAGTGGCGTGGCAGCATCGGAATGTTGAAGCCAGGCAGATAGTTAGTAAATGCACGTTTACGGGCGATTAAATCCAACTCACTGTTTTCATCGACATAGGCGGTTGGATCAGCAATGGCAATGGTCAACAACAGGGAACCGTCACCGTTGTCTTCCACATACAGCGCATCATCCATATCTTCGGTGCTGTTGCTGTCGATAGTAACAAAATGGAGCGCCGTCAGGTCTTCGCGTACTAAGGCGCTATCATGTAAGGTAGATTCAACCATAACCGGGGCTTCACGCTCCAGATTATGGCGAGCTAATGTTACCCACCACGGCACGAAATGATCTTCACCATTGGTAATAAATGCCGTCAAATCAGCATTAAAAGCACGATCGCCTTTTAATGGGTGACGGCGCATTTCAGCCACCGCCCAATCACCGTTCTGGAAGTCGTGGGTTAACTCACGGGCTGGACGACATTGGATGGCATCACGCAGCAGCGGGTGGTCAGGCACGATAGACAGACGATCATCTTTTCGTTGGACGCGACCGACAAAGCGGGATAAAAACGGCTCGACCAATGTTTCTGGCTCAGCAATTTCACGATCTTTATCCGTGTGCAAGGTGGCAATAATCCGATCGCCGTGCATGACTTTCTTCATCTGTGGCGGCGGAATAAAATAACTTTTCTGCCCATCTACCTCAAGAAAGCCAAAGCCTTTCTCAGTACCTTTAACCACGCCTTCAACGCGCGGGGTCTGAGTGTGAAGTTGCTGTTTTAGCTGCGCCAGCAGCGGGTTATCTTGAAACATATCGTCCAGTGAATGGTGTAGTGAGTGGGTTTAATCCGGCTGACAGTTTTACGCGAATCAGCCCCATCGGGCAAGCGGCATATCACGTTGGAGGGGAATTCCTTGTTAAAGGTATGGGCATATCCGTTGCCCATGATTGCCAGCCCTGGCAACAGCCAGAGGGCCGGCTTTAGCTAACAAACTCAGGCAATGCGCTGTGACAATGGTGGTTGCCAGCGTCGAATGGTCACTGGCACTGATTTTGACGTTGGGGTGTGGGTTTGATCACCAAAGCTGGATAAGGGCACCAGTGGGTTGGTTTCAGGATAGTATGCGGCGAGATTACCGCGCGGGATATCATAGCTCACTAACTTGAATCCACTGACTTTACGAGTAATCCCATCATTCCATAAGGTTTCTATTTCCACTAGCACGCCATCTTCTAAAGCCAACGCGGCCAAATCTTGTGGATTAATGAATAAAACTTCTCGCTGACCATAGACACCCCGGTAGCGATCGTCGAGACCATAAATGGTGGTGTTATATTGATCATGAGAGCGCAATGTTTGTAACACAAACGGGGCCGCCCCCCCTGCAATCGGCGGGAATAGACTCTCTGGCAGGGGCGTTGCGCAAAATTCAGCTTTACCACTTGGGGTAGCAAAACGCATTTCAGCGGCGGCACTACCCAGATAGAAACCACCGGGTTGATCACAACGCGTGTTGAAATTATCAAAGCCCGGTATGGTGGCGGCAATATGATCACGGATCAGATTGTAGTCAGCGGCCAATGCCAGCCAGTCCAGCTTTGCACCATTAACCTTTTTGTTAGCGAAAACCGCATTGGCGATGCCACAAACAATGGCGGTTTCGGCGTGCTGGGTATCCGCCAGCGGCTTCCCGACACCTTCAGATGCGTGCACCATACTGAAAGAATCTTCTACCGTAATGAATTGTGAACCACTGGCTTGCATATCGCGCTCGGTGCGGCCCAGTGTCGGCAAAATCAAGGCATCAGTGCCGGTTATCAGGTGACTACGATTTAGCTTGGTACTGATATGAACGGTCAATTCACAACTGCGTAATGCTTGTGCGGTGCGCTCAGTATCCGGTGCCGCCGCCGCCAAATTCCCGCCAAGGGCAATCAGCACTTTTACTTCACCGCGCAACATCGCCTCGAGAGCTTCCACGGTGTTATGACCCGCACTTTGTGGTGGGGTGAAACCAAAATGGTCGGCCAAACGATCCAGCATGGCTTTTGCGGGGTTTTCATCAATGCCCATCGTGCGATTACCTTGCACGTTACTGTGACCACGTACCGGACATAACCCCGCGCCGGGTTTGCCTAACTGACCAAACAACAGTTGGAGATTAGCCAGTTCCCGCACCGTTATCACTGAATGTTTATGCTGAGTGATCCCCATCGCCCAGGTGATGATAATGCGCTCGGCATGTTGATAAATATCAGCGGCATGGCGAATTTGCTCTTCACTCAGGCCCGACTGTTGGGTGATCTGCGCCCAAGAGGTGTTATCAACGGCCGCCAGATACGCCGCTATACCTTGTGTATGTACCGCAATAAAGGCTTGATCAAACAAACCTGATTCCCCTTGCGCCAATTGATAGCGATGGGTTTCCAATAAGGCTTTTACCATGCCGCGCACCGCCGCCATATCACCACCCAAATTAGGTTGAAAATAAGCAGAACTAATAGGGGAGGATTTTGGTGTCAGCATCTCAAGAGGATTTTGCGGATCGGCGAAACGCTCCAAACCGCGTTCACGCAAGGTATTGAAGCTAACAATACGTGCACCGCGATCTTTGGCATGACGAAGGCTGTGTAGCATGCGGGGGTGGTTAGTCCCCGGGTTTTGTCCGAAAACAAAAATAGCATCGGCCAGTTCGAAGTCCTGCATCTGAATGGTACCTTTACCAACGCCGATACTCTGCTTTAATCCGGTACCACTGGCTTCATGGCACATGTTTGAGCAGTCCGGGAAGTTATTGGTCCCCAACATGCGGCCAAATAACTGATAAAGGTAAGAGGCTTCATTGCTGGCCCGCCCGGAGGTATACAGCTCCAGCTGATCGGGGTTATCCAATCCATTAATATGCTGAGCGATCAACGCCAAAGCATCTTCCCAACTGATGGGTTGGTAGCGGTCAGTTTGTGGGTTATAACGCATCGGATGGGTGAGTCGCCCCTGGTACTCAAGGAAGTAGTCACTCTGCTGGCGCAATGTGGTCAGACTGTGTTCGGCAAAGAATTGGGGTTCCACCGCTTTGCGGGTTGCTTCCCAACTGACCGCTTTAGCGCCATTTTCGCAAAAACTGAAGGTGCTGTGATTATCGTCGCCCCAGGCACAACCGGGGCAGTCAAAACCTTTTACCTGATTGACCCGCAACAAATTGCGAATATTTTTCAACGCTTGCTTGCTGTCCAGGACAAAGCGGGTGGTTGCTTCGAGAGAACCCCAGCCACCAGCTGCGCCGGTATAGGGTTTTATTGCTGATTTAAATTTCATAATGATACGCCGCAGGTGTCTTTTTTGTTTCAAGCAGGTAACAAAATCATTAACTGTTTGAGTCTGTTTTGTCACAAGTTTAGTGGCGCGGCGGTATGGCGTCTAATCGAATACCGCAATCGCGGCATAGAGGGGGTTTATCGTGGTTGATAACATGCGGTGAGACGCGCCAGAAGTGTATCGCGCTCACTGCATAGAGTGGCAGCGTGATGTATCAGCATTCTTATCGTCGGCCGGTGCTCACCGCCACAGGTATTTACTGAGCGTGGTCAGTGGATTAATGCTCGGGGTAGACCTTCTCTTTAAACTCACACAAGTCTTCAATAATGCACGAACCACAGCGCGGTTTACGGGCAATACAGGTATAGCGGCCATGCAGGATCAACCAGTGGTGGCAATCAAGCTTAAATTCAGCCGGAACCACCTTGAGTAGCTTGGCTTCAACCTGATCTACATTGCTACCGGGAGCAAAGCCAGTGCGATTACAGACACGGAATATATGGGTATCTACCGCGATTGTGGGCCAACCAAAGGCGGTGTTCAACACCACATTGGCCGTTTTACGCCCCACACCGGGCAGCGCTTCGAGTGCTGCTCTGTCTTCAGGCACCTCGCCATTATGTTTTTCCAGCAAAATACGGCAGGTTTTAATCACATTTTCAGCTTTGGTATTAAACAAGCCGATGGTCTTGATGTATGCCTTCAGGCCATCGACACCCAGGTCAAGCAGGGCTTGCGGGGTATTAGCCACCGGATAAAGTTTGGCAGTGGCTTTATTGACGCTGACATCGGTGGCTTGTGCCGAGAGCAATACCGAAATAAGCAGTTCAAAAGGTGAGGTGTAGACCAGTTCAGTGGTTGGATGTGGATTGTTGTCCCGCAGACGGGTCAGAATCGCGACACGTTTTTCTTTATTCATAAGGCTTTCCCGGCATCTCCATCCTGAAGTTGCGGCGCAGTTGCTACTACTTGTGCTTTGCGCGCTTTTATTTTTTCGTCAATGACATATTTACCGGCCAGCAGTAATCCCAAACCAATAAAGGCACCTGGCGGCAGCATTGCCAGCAGAAAAGGGCTATCCAGATGCAGAATTTCGATACGCAGCACTTTTGCCCAGTTACCTAACAGCATATCCGCGCCATCAAACAACGTACCGTTACCCAGGATTTCACGCAGTGATCCCAGTACAAATAACGCGCTGGTTGCCCCTAGCCCCATAGCCAAGCCATCGAGTGCCGATAACCCCACCGGATTCTTGGCCGCGTAAGCTTCCGCCCGGCCAATCACAATGCAGTTAGTAACAATCAATGGAATAAATATCCCGAGGGATTGATATAACCCAAAGGCATAAGCGTTAATCAGCATTTGCACGGTACTGACCACGGAAGCAATGATCATCACATAGATTGGAATACGAATTTCATTTGGCACCCAGCGGCGCAAAGCCGATACCGCGGTATTGGTACATACCAATACCAGCGTGGTAGCTAATCCCAAACCGAGGGCATTGGTGGCGGTAGAGGAGACCGCCAACAACGGACATAGTCCCAGTAGCTGCACTAGCGCTGAGTTATTCTTCCATAACCCCTGCGCTAACAGATTTTTTGCTTCACTCATTGCCGTTCTCCACAGACTGGCAGGCTATCAAGCCTTGCTGGCAAGGTTTCCAAATACAGCGTGGTGCTTTTCACCGCCCGCACCACTGCTCTTGGTGTAATGGTGGCGCCGGTAAATTGATCAAAGGTACCGCCATCTTTTTTTACGGCCCAGCGTTTATCTTGTTCACTTGCTACATGTTGGCCGCTGAAATGGCTAATCCAGTCAGAGATTCTAATATCAATTTTATCACCGAGACCGGGGGTTTCGTGATGTTCTATCACCCGACTGCCCAGCACATTACCGTGGAAATCTGCACCGACTAACAGTTGGATAGCGCCGGAATAACCATCGGGAGCGGTGGTTTCAATCGCGGCAGCCACGGGTTTATTCGCCAACCGGGCCAGATACAAGCGATGAGGCGACAGGTTACCCAACGCGGCATCAGTGACAACGTAACATTCTGCTTGCATATCGTTGTCATAATTTTCAGCCGGGACAACCTGATCCAGCAACGCTTTTTGTTGCAAAGCGGCTTGATGGGCGATGGTTGACTCTGTCAGTGAGTTAACCACCGCCGTCAATCCGGTAGCACCGGCGGCAAACAGCGCCAAAGTAATGCCGTGACGCTTCATGGTTTTTAGCATAACGGCTCCTTATTTACCGGCACGGTTGTGACCATAAACCCGAGGCTGGGTATAGTGGTCAATCAGTGGAACAGTAATATTGGCCAGCAGTACGGCAAAGGCAACCCCGTCAGGATAGCCACCATACACCCGAATTAACCACACCAGAATACCGATTAATGCGCCGAAAATCAGCCGGCCACGGGGCGTGGTGGAGGCACTGACCGGATCGGTGGCAATAAAGAACGCCCCCAACATGGTGGCACCGGAAAACAGGTGCAACATCGGCGGGGCAAAACTTTGCGGGGCAACTATCCAACTAATTGCGGCACAGCCAGCCAGTGCCAACAAGAAACTGACCGGAATGTGCCAATGAATCGCTTTACGCCATAGCAGCAATAAGCCGCCCGCCAGAAAACCGAGATTGATCCATTGCCAGCCTACCCCCGCCAGCGTTGCGGCAAAAATGGGCTGTTGCAGAATTTGATCTACGGGTTGTGAGCGTAGGGCGGTTTTAAAGCTATCAAGCGGTGTGGCCTGACTGACACCGTCATAACTCATCTGGAGTTGATGAATATCAGCGCCACTGTGGGTATATCCGGTAAAGATAATTAAAAGAGAGTCATAAAACCCCACCGGTGCAGCTTGTAATGGCAGCGGCGGTAACCAACTGGTCATTTGTACCGGGAATGAAATAAGCAGAACAACATAACCCACCATGGCCGGGTTGAACGGATTTTGTCCCAAACCACCATACAGTTGTTTAGCGATGACGATAGCAAACAGCGTACCCAACACAATCATCCACCAAGGGGCCAATGGGGGCAGGCTTATCCCCAGCAGTAAGCCGGTGAGCAGGGCGGAGTTATCTTGTAACCGCATCAATACGGGCTGTTTGCGTAACTGCAAAACGGCCCCTTCGGCTAGCATGGCGGTAACCATTGCCAGTGCTACCTGAATCAGGTTGCCATAACCAAAGAAGTAGGTCTGAGCAATAATGCCCGGAATGCAGGCCAGAATCACCAGCAGCATGATGCTACGGGTACTACGTTGATTGTGCGTAAAAGGGGAACTGGCTATTTGCAACCCTTTGTTCTGGGTCGATGCTGCTGGCCTGAATTTCATGAAATTACAACCATATGTCGAATGCTTAACAGAGTTCTTAAACGCAGTTATCGCGCTGGCAAGTCAATACTTGCGGGCATCGATACACTCAGCCGTCAGGGGGATAATATTTGTGCCGCATTCTACCCTATTCAGACAAAGTGTAATACGCCTTAATCATAGGGTTATTATCCATAATGTGTTGAAATATTAAGTAAGCTGCAGCATTTAATAAATCAGGCTAATCTAAAAATTTAACTTGCAATTTATATCGCGATGGTAACAAACATATAGCAAAAACGGGTTTTTGTGCGGCTTGTGGGTATTAGGCTTTGGTCTCAGATAAATAGATTTAACTCTTTGTTTTAATGGGTTTGTTTTTGTTTTATCTGTAGCTAATCAACTGTAAGTTAACGATTTATTAACTTGTGAAATTAGATTTGAGAAAAGCGTTGGCATAATGATAGATTAATGTAGTATGCACTGTAATTATATATTTAAAGAACAATAAGATGATAAACGAAGACATATTGTTTATAGAAGAATTAATTGAGTGGATTGAAATCAATTTAGAAAAGAGGCCCACACTGGACGATGTGGCGAAGATTTCTGGATATTCAAAATGGCATCTACAACGGAAATTTAAAAGTATTGTGGGGGTACAATTAGCCTCCTATATACGTGGCCGGGTACTGACTCGCGCAGCGGTTGCATTGCGCATTTCACGCCGTCCTATCATTGAAATCTCTGATGAGTTGGGTTTCGATTCGCAGCAAACCTTTACCCGTACATTTAAGAAGCGTTTTGGTGTTACCCCAAATAGTTTTCGTCAAATGGAACACTGGGATGTGCAAGGGATGATTCCCCGTTTCGGTTTTTGTGAAAATTACACCCCAGAAATCAAACGGATATCTTTACCACCGCGAGAATTGGTGGGCTTTACACGGCGGCTGGATTTTGACGAACACAACCATTGTAGTGGTCAACACTCCTCCTGTATGGCGATGAAAGATGAAATTCTGCTCGATTTCTTTAAGGAAGTTAATTTCTCATGCCAACGGGTGTACTCGCTGTTTTCTGCCAAAGAGTGTCAACAAGGGCAAAACAGTGTGAATTATTCGACTGCGATTGATAAAGACAAGCGGCATGAAATCCAGGGGCTGCGTGAGGTTGATCATATCTCTATTCCGGCGGGGGAGTTTCTCTCCATATCCCACCAAGGTAGTGCCAAAGAGTGTGTGAAATTCTCAATTTATTTGTTTAATGAAGTGCTGCCAAAATTACGCGAAGAGTTTGGTGGTGGTATCGAAATGGAAGTTATTGAGATAGACAGTTGTCACGCCGAATCAAAAATGCGTGATATCTCGGTGGTTTATAACTATCAGATGTTGACGAACTGATGTACTGCCGCAGTGGCAGTGCGTCAGTTCAGTGTGTTACCTCTTAATCTGGGTTAGCAGTTTGTGCGGCTTTCTTGGCTTTGACCCGGGCAATGGCGGCAGCTACAGCGGCTTTGCGTGGATCTTCTTCTGATTCTTCATGTTCATGCGTCGCAACCGCGGACTCAAGCTGTGCTTGTGCGGCTTTCTTGGCTTTGACCCGGGCAATGGCGGCAGCTACAGCGGCTTTGCGTGGATCTACTTCTGATTCTTCATGTTCATGCGTCACAACCGCGGACTCAAGCTGTGCTTGTGCGGCTTTCTTGGCTTTGACCCGGGCAATGGCGGCAGCTACAGCGGCTTTGCGTGGATCTTCTTCTGATTCTTCATGTTCATGCGTCGCAACCGCGGACTCAAGCTGTGCTTGTGCGGCTTTCTTGGCTTTGACCCGGGCAATGGCAGCAGCTACAGCGGCTTGGCGCGGATCTTCTTCTGATTCTTCATGTTCATGCGTCGCAACCGCGGACTCAAGCTGTGCTTGTGCGGCTTTCTTGGCTTTGACCCGGGCAATGGCGGCAGCTACAGCGGCTTTGCGTGGATCTACTTCTGATTCTTCATGTTCATGCGTCACAACCGCGGACTCAAGCTGTGCTTGTGCGGCTTTCTTGGCTTTGACCCGGGCAATGGCGGCAGCTACAGCGGCTTTGCGTGGATCTTCTTCTGATTCTTCATGTTCATGCGTCGCAACCGCGGACTCAAGCTGTGCTTGTGCGGCTTTCTTGGCTTTGACCCGGGCAATGGCAGCAGCTACAGCGGCTTGGCGCGGATCAACCGACGACGGTGTTGACTCATCGGAGGCGACAGTCAGCTGTTTTTCTGCCTGACGTGCTCTGGCCTGTGCTTTACGTGCTTCTCGAGCGGCAATAACGGCACTGTTATCCGGTGCTTGCCCTGCGATCACGCTGATAACCGCGTCGGCATTCTTATCCTGGCGAGCTAATCGACTGACAGCGGCTTCAACCTTTTGCTGGTCAGCATCAGTCAGCTTGACCGCGGCTTGTTTATGGCGCAGTTCACGCGCATGCTTTTCTCGTTCCAACCGCGCTTGTTTGGCCTCAAAACGTGCTTTGGCTTCCGCTGCTCGGGCATTTTCCTGATCGAGGGCGCGGATTTCTGCTTTTTCCTGACGGTAATACTGTACTAATGGGATATTGCTCGGGCATACATAGGCGCAAGCACCACATTCAATACAATCGAATAAGTTATGATTGCGCGCTTTCTCGTGTTCTTCACCTCGACTGAACCAATAGAGCTGTTGGGGCAATAAACCTGCTGGACAGGCATCAACACATAAGCCACAGCGAATACAAGCTTGTTCCGGTTCAGATAGCCCCATTTCGGCTTCGGTCGGCGCTAAAATACAGTTACTGATCTTAACGATCGGTACATCCAAACTTGGCAAGGTAAAGCCCATCAGCGGGCCACCCATGATCACCATCGGTTGGTGCTGAGGCTGAAATCCGGCCAGTTTCAACAAGTACAATACCGGTGTCCCAATTCTGGCCCAGAAATTGCCTGGGTTTGCTAATGCATCACCAGTGAGTGTCACGACTCGTTCAATTAATGGCTCATCGTCGATAATCGCTCGCTTAATGGCGACTACTGTACCCACGTTTTGCATCAATACCCCAATGGATGAGGAGTGCTTGCCGAAAGGCACCTCTTTACCAGTCAGGATTTTGGTGAGCTGCTTGGCACCCCCGGACGGATATTTAGTCGGTACAACCCGCAACTGGATCTCGTCATGGCCCTGTAATACATGTTGTAAAGCCGCAATGGCGGCGGGCTTATTATCTTCAATGCCAATCAACACCTGCTGTGGTTGCAGCAAATGTCTTAGAATATCAATACCGGCGACCAGTTCCTGCGCGTGCTCCTGCATTAACCGATCATCGGCAGTGATATAAGGCTCGCATTCAGCCGCATTGATAATCAGGGTGGTAACACTGTTCACGCCACCTTGTAATTTACTGGCGGTCGGAAAGCCTGCGCCGCCCAAACCGGCGATACCCGCTTGATGAATACGATCCAGTAACGCTGCGGTATCTCGCTGTAAATAGTCGGCCCACGGCTGTTGCTCACGCCAACGGTCTTCACCATCCGGGGTAATATGTACACACAACTCAGCCAACCCGGAGGGATGTGCAGTGGTATGCGGGGCAATAGCCGTAATAGTGCCAGAGGTGGGGGCATGTACTGGAACTGTGCGGCCACGGCCCACGGTCAGCGGCTGGCCCTTTAATACTTGTTCACCGGTTCTGACGCGCAGTTCACCTTCTGGCCCCAGATGTTGTTGCAACGGAATGATCATTTGCTCAGGCAAGGATGCGATGCGCATTGGCACCGTGCTGGATTGCAACTTCATTTCCGGTGGATGGATACCCCCGTCAAAATCCCAGATATTGTCGTGTTGGCGGGCAGTAAACAGCTTAAACATGTTGCTCCACATCTATCATTTTCACTGGAATCATCTGTGAGGCCACTAACTGGCTGGGAAGATTTTTGACCGGAATAGTGCTCAGATCCCACTTCCAGTTAGCGGTGGTGGTGGCAACCGGAATCATTTCAATACAGTCTGTCGGGCAAGGGGCAACACAAAGGTCGCAGCCAGTACACAGGTCTGGCAATACGGTATGCATAGCTCGGGTGGCACCCACAATGGCATCGACAGGGCAGGCCTGAATACATTTTGTGCACCCAATACAATTGGCTTCATCAATAAAGGCCACTTTACGCTGTGGATGAGCCGCCGCTTCGTCACCCTCTAGAGGTTGTGGTTCAACCGCCAGCAGTTCAGCCAGCTTAAGCATCACTTGTTCGCCACCCGGTGCGCACTTATTGATTTTCTCCCCCTGAGAGGATACAGCTTCTGCATAGGGCCGACAGCCAGGGTAGCCACATTGACCGCACTGGCTTTGCGGCAAGATTGCTTCTACTTGCTCAACCACGGGGTCTTGATCAACCTGAAAACGGCGAGCAGCAAAACCAAGCACCACGCCTGATATCAGCGCCAATGTACTTAATGCACCTACGGCAATCCATAACGACATCATTAGAACTTCACCAACCCGGTAAAGCCCATAAAGGCCAATGACATCAAACCTGCTGTAATCAGGGCGATAGAAGACCCGCGGAATGGCGCAGGAACGTCAGCCACCGCCAACCGTTCGCGAATAGCAGCGAATAACACCATTACCAGAGAGAAACCAGCTGCGGCACTGAAGCCATAAACCGCCGATTGCATAAAATTATGAGATTGATTGACATTAAGCAACGCGACACCCAACACAGCACAGTTAGTGGTGATCAGTGGCAGAAATATCCCCAGCAAACGATAAAGTGCCGGGCTGGTTTTGCGTACCACCAATTCGGTAAATTGCACCACGACGGCGATGACTAAAATAAAAGCCAATGTGCGTAAATACACCAAACCAAGCGGCAGCAAGATAAAGCTGTTTACCATCCAGGCGCAAACAGAGGCCAATGTTAGTACAAAGGTAGTTGCCAGCCCCATACCAATAGCGGTCTCCAGTTTTTTGGAGACCCCCATAAACGGGCACAGGCCAAGAAATTTGACCAGCACAAAGTTGTTTACCAATACAGTACCGACAAACAGGAGCAGGTATTCAGTCATTACGAAGCCTAAAAAAATAAAAGCCGCCTATTATCCAAAATTGGCGGCCTGACGACAACAGATGAAGTGCAGGGTTATTACGATTTACTGGCTATTTTAGGGGGAAAAGGTGCGCAATCCCATTAAAGTTCGGTAAAAGTATGCTTCACGCGTTGAGAACGTTTGATGTAAGGCACAAAAACAGCGGCGGCCAGCAAGGGCCATCCCAGAGTGCGTAAGGCAATATCATCACTGATCGGCGAGAAAGCAAAGGCCTTTAGTGCCAGTAGCACGGTTAACAATAACCAAAGAATAAACCATTTCGGTAGACGACGTGAGCGGCTGCAAAACAACCAGATGACCCATAATGTATAGGCCCACATCACCAAGGTTGTTATCACCGAGAAATACCATTGTAGGGTAAATGCCTGTGAGTTGGTCACCAGATACTCTCGTGACTCTGGGGTGAAGATGGCCATGGCATACAGTACTAGCATCAGGCTGGCGCTGAGCAGTGTGACGATCAAATAAGCCAGTGGGGCCAATAACCAGCCGCCAATGCGCTGATATTCCTGCGGTTGAGACATAGTGAACCTTAGTAATCTATTAATAAGGAGTGATAACCATCTGTCGCTATCACTTCTTTGTATGATGCTAGCTTAACCCGCAAATGTGTCCTTCGTCATCTATATCAATATGGTAATACGCCGGTTGGGTACCCAACCCTGGCATGGTCATGATATTTCCAGTGTAGATACGAACAAATCCGGCACCTGCCGACACGGCACAGGCCGTTACAGGCAATACAAAATCATGTGGGACGTTCTTCAGGCTGGCATCGGCACTGATAGACAGGGGTGTTTTGGCGATGCACAGCGGCAAATGGCCGAAACCTGCTGCGGTTATCTCATCAAGTTGTTGGCGCGCTTGAGGCGTAAATGTCACATCGTGGGCGCCATAACGCTGTGCCATAACCTGTAACTTGCTCTCCAGTGTGGCGCTGTCTGGATAGGGTAACGTCGGCTCAGCGCCCTGAGCGCAGGCAGTTATCACTTGTTGAGCCAGTGCGGTGGTCCCGGCACCTCCCAGGGCAAAAGCGTCACTGATTTCACAAGCAAGTGCGCCGGCAGATAAAGCATAGTCGGCTAAAAATCTCAATTCTTCGGGGCTGTCGTCGGGGAAGCGATTAACCGCAACCACCACCGGCAAACCGTAACTTTTCGCGTTATTGATGTGCCATTTCAGATTGGCGCAACCTTGATTGAGCAAGGGAATATTGCTATTGAGGATCTCGGCAGGTAGTGGCTGACCCGGCTTAATATCATACGCGCCACTATTGGCTTTCAGGCTACGCAGTGTCGCCACCAAAACCACACAAGCGGGGGCAATACCGGATTGGCGATACTTAATATTAAAGAATTTTTCCATCCCCATATCGGAACCAAAACCCGCTTCGGTTACCACATAATCCGCTAATTGTAAGCCCAACCGGTCTGCCAGAACCGATGAGTTGCCGTGGGCGATATTGGCAAAAGGGCCTGCATGGATCAGTACTGGGGTGTGTTCACTGGTTTGCATTAATGTTGGATGAATAGTCTCTTTCATTAGCACGGTCATGGCACCGGCGACGCCCAAATCTGTTGTGGTTATCGGTTCGCCGTGGGTGGAGTGAGCCAAAATAACCCGGCCAATGCGTTGTCGCATATCTTGCAGGTTTTCTGATAAGGCCAAGATAGCCATCAATTCAGATGCAGCGGCTATTTCTACATGGTCTGCCCGCTCCACACCGTGGGTACTTTCGCCGATCCCCACACGAATATGGCGTAGCGCCCGGTCGTTGTGATCAACCACGCGTGGCCAGAGGATCCGCTGCGGGTCAATATTCAGTAACGGTAATCCGGTTTGTTGACTAAACGCCAGCCCCAAGCGTTGCTCATGGTACAACCGCGCATCCAAAGCGGCGGCGGCCAGATTATGTGCAGCACTGATGGCATGGATATCACCGGTGAGATGCAGGTTCAGTTTCTCCATCGGTTGCACCTGTGAAGCACCGCCACCCGCAGCACCCCCTTTCACACCAAAGACCGGGCCAAGACTGGGTTGACGGATACAGGCAACACAACGGTGACCTAATCGGTTGATCCCCTGACTTAAGCCAATCGTTGTTACGGTTTTCCCTTCGCCTAACGGCGTTGGGGTGATACTGGAAACTAAAATCAGTTTGCCTTGCGCACGACCAGGCTGGATCGCCCGGATATCAACTTTTGCCATATGATGCCCATAAGGGATGACATCATCGGTGCTAACACCTAATTGCTGAGCAATATGCATGATTGGCAACATTGCTGGGTGACGAATAAAATCTGAATGAGGGGGGAGGTCATCGGCAGTCGAAGGCATTGTCGGTGTCATGGCGAGAAAAAGTCCTGTTATCAGTGATAAAACGGCGGCAGCCAACCACTATGGCTATAAATCACCGCAAAATTATCACATAAAGCGATGAATAATTGACGATACAAATCAATAAATGTGAAGTGACCGAGGTTAAGTGTCCTACCATAGATATTCTTAATATTGGCGGCCTAATATGTCTAATTTATATCGCTCCATTGTGAATTAAAATTCACAAACATAACGAAACTAAGGTGTTTTGAGTTATCAAAAGTTATAAATCCTTACGCGATATGAACGATATATAAAAACCATTCTATGATACCGGCGTTATATGTTTTTAGACTTGTTTTGGCGATTATCTGTTTCTTATGTTAACAGATGTTCCTAATAATTTAGGTAATCTACTCTATGGAAAACCACGTTCATTCCTCATTGGTCTGCGCTGCTCGATTACTCCGTCTGGCGGGGTTGAATTCAGACACTGTTGAGGATTTTAGCCACAAAAATGCTATCGGTTGTTGGACCATGGCCACACGTGCATCATTGCAGCGCTATTTAGCGCAATTTTCACATACCACAGCAGCTCGCTTCAAAATCATAAAAAAGTCATTAAATAATATTAAACCAGAACAATTGCCACTTGCCTTTCGCGATATGCAAGGCAAATTTATCTTATTGGCACGTATTAATGAAAAGCAGGTGCTACTGCAACATGCAGATAGCGGGAAGCCAGAAATAATAACTTATCAAGAGCTTACGTCGATTTGGAGTGGTGTCATCATTTGTTGTAGCCATTCGCGTTTCAATATTCGCTGGTTTGTTCCCGTATTACTGCGCCACCGTAAATCATTGATTCAGGTATTAGTATTATCAATGTTATTACAGTTTCTGGCCTTGATTTCTCCTCTTTTCTTTCAGGTTATTATGGATAAAGTGCTGGTCCATAATGCACTCACAACACTTGATGTGTTAATTATTGTGCTATTAGTCGTAGGCATATATGAAGTCGTATTAAAATTACTGCGAGAATATATTTTCACTCACACGACCACTCGGGTTGATATTTTATTGGGCGGCAAGCTATTTAACCACCTAATCAAATTACCACTAAGTTATTTTAAGCAACGCCATGTGGGCAATATTGTCGCTCGAGTGAAGGAGCTGGACAATATTAGAGAATTTATTACGGGATCCGCACTGACGCTATGTGTTGATGTGGTTTTTACCCTGGTGTTGTTTATTGTCATGTGGTGCATTTCACCACTACTGACGCTCATCATTTTAGGCACATTGCCGTTATATCTGTTATTAGCGGCGCTGACCACCCGGCCATTACAACAGAAAGTTGAAGTCCTGTGCGGTTGTGCCGCACAAAATGGGGCATTTTTAACTGAAACTGTCTCTGGCGTGGAAACGGTAAAAAGTCTGGCGCTGGAACCCCAAATGCATCAACGCTGGGAAACCCAAACACGTGATTATGCTGAAGCGAATTTTCAGGTACAAAACCTGCAAAATCTCAGTAGTCAGGCGGCTCAGTTATTGCAAAAACTGGCTGGTGCAGTGGTGATTGTGGTGGGTGCTTATCAAGTGATGTCGGTGCAGCTCAGTATCGGGCAACTGATCGCCTTTAACATGTTGGCGGTGCAGGCATTGATGCCAATGAGTAAGTTGGTTGATTTGTGGCAACAGAGCATCCGGGCCCAAGTGGGGCTAATGCTGATCTCTGACATTTTGAGCTTACCTGCGGAGCAGTCGGTGAGGGCGGTGCCACTTGACCACCCGATTCGAGGAGATATCACGTTGCAACAGGTGATTTTCCGTTATCGCGTCGATTTAAACCCGGTACTACAGGATTTTTCCTTATCTCTGCGTGCTGGCGAACATATCGGGCTGGTGGGGCCATCAGGCTCCGGTAAAAGTACCGTTGCCCGACTATTACAACGCCTCTATATCGCAGAGCAGGGTGTAATCAATATTGATGGCATCCCAATTGGAAATTTATCCCTCGACATGTTGCGGCGTCAGATAGGGGTTGTGATGCAGGAGAGTTATCTGTTTAACCGTACGGTACGGGAGAACATCGCCCATTCACGACCCACGGCATCATTGGATGAGGTGGTCAAGGCTGCATGTCTGGCGGGAGCCAACGCTTTTATACTCGCCTTGCCACTAGGTTATGACACCGTGCTGTCAGAGGGCGGTGCCTCGCTTTCTGGTGGTCAGCGTCAGCGTATTGCCATTGCCCGTACATTGCTGGCTAATCCCCGTATTTTGATTTTTGATGAAGCAACCAGTGCGTTAGATGACGAGTCGCAAGCGGAAGTACAGAAAAATATGGCCCGCATTATCGCCAATCGTACTGTCATCACTATTGCCCATCGCCTCTCGACGGTGCGACATTGCCATCGCATCGGTGTCATGACACAAGGCCGCATTACTGAGTTGGCTAACCATGATCAACTACTGGCGCTAAATGGCGTTTATGCCCGATTGTGGCAGCAACAGGCTGACTTCAGCCATGAGGAATCAAAATGAAGTTGATGCAATATTGGTATAGAACAGCATGGTTCAATGCCATAAAGAACCGTTGGCAACGCCATTTCTCGCCTCAGCGCACCCGTGATGAATATGATTTCCTGCCTGCCTATCTGGATATTGTGGAACGGCCAGTGGCACCACTGGCACGGCGCACCGCATGGTTTCTGGCACTGACACTGCTGCTGGCATTGGTATGGTCGATTGTTGGAAGGCTTGATATTCACGCATCCGCTAAGGGCAAAGTGATTGTTTCTGAACATTCGAAAGTGATCCAACCGCTAGAACCGGGGGTGGTGGTCGCAATTAAGGTGCGCGATGGTGACAAAGTTGAAGCCGGCCAGGTGTTGATTGAGTTAAATCCAATCGGCATTGATGCCGAGCTAGGTAATATCAATCAGCAATTAATGCATCGCTTACTGGAAGCTGCCCGTATGGCGGCGCTGCTGACAGTGAACCCCGCCGCGATGTTTACTCCTCCTGAAAGTAGCCCTGATGATTTGAACATCACCGCCAGGGCACTTTTGCACAAAGAAGTAAACGAGGTCAATGCAGAGTTATCGCGCCAGGAGAGTGAACAGGCGGTTAACCAGGCCCATATTCAAGCGGGTATGACTAATATTACGCACCAGAAAGTGTTAATGAAAAACATTCATCAACGGTTGCAGGCGTTACGAACACTCGCTAAATCCAAGTCAATCGCCGACGTGGAGTTATTGCTACAAGAGCGGGAATGGCTAAATGCCACGGCTGAAAGTAGCCGTTTGGACAATGAACAGGCTATCTTGCAGGCGAAAGCACACCACCTGTCACAAACCCGACTGCACTATTTAGCTGAAAAGAGGCGGAGCTACCAGGAACGATTAAATCAAGCTCATGAAGTTATCAACCAATTGCGACAAGAGCAGATCAAATTGCTAGAAAAGCAGCGCCAACAGACCTTACGCGCACCGGTTACCGGCGTGATTCAACAATTGGCGATTCATACTCTGGGCGGCGTGGTCACCACGGCTCAACCGTTAATGGTATTGGTGCCGGAAAGTTATCAGTTAGAACTCGATGTCATGATCCTCAATAAGGATGTGGGTTTTGTGCTGCCAGGGCAGGCGGTGGAGGTGAAAGTTGATAGCTTTCCTTATACCCGATTTGGCACGTTGTCGGGTGAAGTAAAGCATATTTCTCGTGATGCGATGGAGGACCAACAACAAGGCTTAGTGTTTCCGGCCCGGATCCGTCTGGACAGCGACAGGCTGAGCGTTGAAGGGAAGTCGGTGCGTTTATCCGCAGGTATGGCGGTCAGTGTAGAGATTAAAACCGGCCGGCGGCGGGTTATCGATTACTTACTCAGCCCATTACAAGAATACCAATCCGAAGCCATGAGGGAGCGTTGAGATGAAGAATTCAACATCAACGCAGGTCATCCAGCCATTGGCAGCACTGGCTCGGGCTGCTGCATGTTTTGATCTGGCGGTTGAGCCTGCGCAGTTGGCGCATCAACTCGGATTAGCGCCGGAAAAAATAGATTACATTGCGCTGTGTCGTGGTGCCGGTTGGATTGGTTTGCGGGCCAGAAAAGTCAGTCAGTCATATGACCGTTTGAAACATCTGGCGCTGCCTATCTTATTCAGTGATGAGAATCAGTGGTATGTACTACTGGCGCTGAATGATCAGGGTGCGGTGGTTTATTTTGCCGCCACGGGACAGCAGCAGCAAATAAGCCAGCAAGCACTGGCCTGCTTGTGGCGTGGTGACGCTATTTTATTGGCGAAAGCAGAGTTACAGGGACCGAAAAAAGCCTCTTTTGGCTTTGGTTGGTTTATTCCGGTTATTACTAAATATCGCCATCAATTACGTAATATCGTTTTAGTGTCACTGTTATTACAGGCTATTTTGCTGGTGACGCCAATGCTATTTGAAACGGTGATCGACAAAGTCTTAGTGAGCCGCGGCGTCGGGAGCTTAATGGTATTGGGCTGCGCCATGATAGCATTGGCAATTGCCGAACCCTGTTACACCTTCTTGCGTGGCTGGCTGTTCTCACATCTCTCCAGCCGAGTTGGTGCCGAACTTAACACCCGCCTTTATCGCCATTTACTGGGGTTGCCCCTGGCTTATTTTGGCGCACAGCAGACAGGGAAAACTATCGCCAAAGTACAAGAAATGGAGCAGATTCGCAGTTTTCTGACGGGGTCTGCATTAACCATGTTATTGGACCTGATCTTTGTTGGTACATTTATAATTGTGATGTTTTGTTATAGCAGCCAACTGACATGGATAGTTCTGTTCTCTCTGATCTGTTACCTCTTGTTTTGGTGGGCCATTGGCGGTGTTTTACGTCAGCGGGTTGAGCGTCAATATGAAGCCAGTGCAGATAATACGTCGTTTTTAACTGAAGCAATTAGCGGGTTGGAAACGATAAAAACCACTGCCACCGAAAGCCAGTTTAATCGTAGCTGGCAGCAGTCATTAGCCCGTTATGTGCGGGCATCATTTGCTGGCATGAGGATGGCAAATATTGCTGAGCAAGGTATTACACTTATCAATAAAGTCACCTCAGCCATAGTGTTGTGGTTTGGCGTTAAATTGGTATTGGCAGGGGGGTTAAGCCCAGGTCAATTCATTGCTTTTTCAATGTTTTCGGGTTACGTAACTCAACCCATTTTACGTTTGGCTCAGATATGGCAAGATTTCCACCATACGCAAGTCGCTCTGAAACGGATTGGTACCATTTTGGATTATCCAACCGAGCCGGGCTGCACCGGATTATCATCAAGTCATGGGTGCACCGGGCGGTTGACATTTAAACAGGTGCGTTTTCGCTATCGATCAGATACCACCGAAGTTTTACAAAATCTCAATTTAGATATTGCTGGTGGCGAGTTTATTGGCATTACCGGGCCATCCGGCTGTGGCAAATCAACGCTAACGAAGTTACTACAGCGGTTATATATTCCTCAACATGGGCAAATTCTGATAGATGGGCAGGACTTGGCGATTACAGATGCCACGGCATTACGTCGCCAAATGAGTGTGGTACTGCAAGATAGCATCTTGTTCTCTGGTAGCCTGCGGGACAACATCTGCCAGTGCCAGCCTAATGCTGATGATACCCTGGTTGAGTCGATTGCCCGGCAGGCGGGGGCGCATGATTTTATTATGGCTCTACCGCAGGGCTATCAAACCCAGGTGGGGGAAAAAGGGAGTATGCTGTCTGGCGGGCAGCGGCAGCGAGTTGCTCTGGCGAGGGCGCTAATGGCGGATCCTAAAATACTGATTCTTGATGAAGCCACCAGTGCTCTGGATTATGAATCTGAGGCGGCAATTATGCGCCAGTTACCAGAAATTATCCGTAATCGCACCGTCATCTGCATTGCTCATCGATTGAATACATTGCGCCAATGTCATCGTATTTTGGTATTAGGAAACGGGCAAGTATTGGAACAAGGCAGTCATCAGGCGCTACTTGCTCAGGAAGGAGCCTATGCACGGTTGTGGCGGTTACAAACTGAGTAATGCATCGCGCAGTGGGTTATTAATCTCGCTTAAAATAACGCTGGGTGAGAATCTCTCACCCAGCTATCACCAGCCATACAGTGCGTGATTACAACTTGTCACCGTTGGTTTTAATCACCCCTTGATACCAGAAGAAGCTTTTTTTACGCTGACGTGCCAGTTGTTTCTGATGGTCGACATAAACAAAACCATATTGCTTCTGGAAGCCATTCAACCAACTGAGTAGATCGATAAATGACCACGGATAGTAACCACGGACATCTGCACCTTGCTTGATGGCATCTTCAATTGCCACAATATGCTGACGCAGGTAATCAATCCGGTCATCATCAACCACTTCGCCCTCAATGATTGGGTCTTTAGCACCCAAGCCATTTTCAGTGATATAGATAGGGATGTCACCATAGCGCGCCTTGATATTCATGATACCTTCAGTAAGGCCCTGCGGGTAAATCTCCCAATCCCAGTCGGTATAAATCCCGTTAGGATTGCGGACAAATTTAAACAAATCTTTGAAGCCGAACTCATTCCCTTGTTGATGACCGGAACCTTTTTCACCTGAGGTGTTCATGGTCAGATGCGTTTCTTGGTTATTGGCAGCAATAGTTTCACGCTTATAGTAGTTCAACCCAATAAAGTCACAGATATTGTTACGTAACAGAGCATCATCATCGGGGGCGAATTGTGGAACACCCCAAATGGCCTGGGTCTGTGCCAGCAATTCAGCTGGATACTCACCTTTTAACACTGGATCATATAACCAATGGGTAAAGATCCCTTCAGCTAAGCGAAATGCGGCGATATCTTCGGCGGAATCACTCAGTGGCGTGTTGGTTTGCAGGACATTCACAAAACCTATTGTCCCGTCGATACCGCTGGCACGAAATGCTGCAACCGCTTTGGCGTGAGCGACAAAAACGTGATGGCAGGCTTGGATAGCACGGGCAGGATTCTGGACGCCCGGCGGATGACCGCCAGTAATATAGCCAAAACCAATAAAACAGATGGTCTCGTTGAACGTTGACCAGAGCTTGACCCGATCACCATAGTGCTGATAACACAAACGTGCATATTCTTCAAAAGCATCGGTGGTGCTGCGGGTTTCCCAACCCCCTTCATCTTGCAAGGCTTGTGGCAAATCCCAGTGATAGAGCGTAATCATCGGCTCGATGTTGTGTTCCAGCAATGCATCGATCAATTCACTGTAGAATTTAACTCCCGCGGCGTTCACCTCCCCACGGCCTGTTGGCAACAAACGCGGCCATGAAATTGAAAAACGATAACTTTTCATGCCCATCTCCGCCATCAGAGCTACATCTTCGCGGAAACGATGATAGTGGTCGACAGCAACATCACCATTGGTTCCCTGATAGGTGGTTCCGGGCAGATGTGCAAAAGTGTCCCAGATAGAAGGACCTTTACCATCAGTATCATAGGCACCTTCAACTTGATAAGCGGCGCTGGCGGCACCCCACAGGAAATTTTTCGGGAAAGCAGACATAAAATCACTCTCATGTAATGGATAAAAAGGGTGTTTGATAAAATCTCTATCCTCAGTGTATTAGGGAAAACGTTATTTATGCAACCGGTTTCTGTAACCGGTTTCTGCGATGCTAAATTGAGTGATTGACGGCAATAAAACGACAGCGATATACAAGACACCAATCACAAAACCGTAAACAGTGCCTAAACGAGGTGAAGACAAGATGGGTCATTGAATACCACTGTGTATATAATCAGTGTTTCGCAAATTAAGATTTTTTGTTGAAGAAGGAAGAATGATGATCACTCGGCTTGCTATCTCTGGCTACCGTTCGTTACGCGATGTGGTACTTGAATTGGGGCAATTGAATGTCATTACCGGCGCGAATGGCAGTGGCAAGTCCAGTCTTTATCGAGCGCTCCGGTTGCTGTCAGATATTGGTCAGGGGCAGGTTATCCAATCATTGGCGGCGGAGGGCGGTTTACAATCAACCCTCTGGGCGGGGCCCGCGTCGTTTTCCCAGTCGATGAAATCAGGAGAACAACCGATTGAAGGTACCACTCGCCATCATCCCGTGAGCCTCAAATTGGGCTTTGCTGGTGCGGACTATGGTTATGCTATCGATCTGGGTCTCCCCACACCGCGCAGGTCATTTTTTGCATTGGATCCTGAAATCAAGCTTGAAAGCCTGTGGTGTGGCGATACCCTGAACAATAATGCGCTTTTTGCTGAGCGGCGAGGCCCGCGGGTTCGCATCCGTGATGAGCGCGGAATTTGGCGCGAGTCATATCACGGGTTAGCGGCCTATGACAGTATGATGACCCACAGCACAGACCCCCGTGATGCCCCAGAGATTCTGCTTATGCGCGAACGGATGCGGGCCTGGCGTTTTTATGACAATCTGCGTACCGACCGTCATGCGCCAGCTCGCCAGCTTCAAGTGGGGACTTATACACCGGTACTGGCCAGTGATGGTGCGGACTTGGCCGCTGCGTTACAAACGATCAGAGAGATCGGGGATACCGATGCACTCACGCATACCATTACAGATGCTTTTCCCGGAACTACGTTGGCTATTGAACCCAATTTTGAGTTGCTGTTGTCACAGCAAGGTTTGTTAAGGCCACTCAAGGTTGCAGAGCTATCAGACGGTACCTTACGTTATTTATTGCTGGTGGCGGCATTGCTATCGCCACGACCTCCCGAAATGATGATCCTGAACGAACCCGAAATCAGCCTGCATGTTGATCTGTTAAAACCATTAGCGCGGTTGATTGGGCAGGCGGCACAACATACCCAGGTGATTGTGGTGTCCCATGCTGCTGAGCTGGTGGCGGCGCTACAGCAGGAAAGCCACTGTCGCCATATCTTGTTGGATAAACAGTTAAGTGAGACAACGATACAACAAGAGGCCACACCTCATTGGTTATGGGCAGCACGTTAGCGGCAGTGACGGCGATGTTGAAAACATATAGGGCTGTTAAGCTCCTCGACTGCTGACAAACTTCGACGACACGAGCTCTGGTGGGGAGAATAGGCAGAAGATATTGTATCCGTGGCAAGGATGGTGCGGTTCGAGCCTAAATAGGTGCTTATTATGCGCGGGGAAAATGACGTCTTTACGATCTGCTGGTTTTTCACCGTGGCGGACAGGTTGTCATTAAACTCAGGGGCCGTTAAGCCCCTGGATAGCATGTTTAAATCAATTGATTTATTTAAATCACTAAGTCTATTTAAATTACCAGGTCTATTTAAATCAACAAATTAAATAGCTGTATTAGCCTTAACTCAGCGATTTAGATGGTAATACACTTCGTTCCAGCGGATTTCATTTTTAAATGCAGGAAGTGTCGTATCATTGTCGATCAACAGGAATTCAATACCGTGCATCTCGGCATACAGGCGCAATTCATCCACCCCGACGGCTTGAGAGAATACCGTGTGGTGCGCGCCACCGGCGATAATCCAAGCTTCAGCAGCCGTTGCCAGCGACGGCTGAGCTTGCCAGATAGCACGGGCTACCGGCAGTTTAGGTAAGGGGTGCGGCTGTTCGACAGTATTGACGACGTTGACCAATAAGCGGAAACGGTTCCCCATGTCAATTAAACTGGCATTCAGTGCCGGGCCTGCCGGTGTAGAGAAGATCAAGCGCGCCGGATCGGCTTTACCACCGATACCTAAGTGTTGTACATCCAGCAACGGTTTCTCTTCTTTGGCGATAGAGGGACACACTTCCAGCATATGAGAGCCAACCACTAAATCATTGCCTGGTTGGAAGTTATAGGTGTAATCCTCCATAAACGAGGTGCCACCTTTCAGGCCAGTGCCCATTACTTTCAGAATGCGCAGCAACGCGGCAGTCTTCCAGTCACCTTCACCGCCAAAACCGTAACCTTGTTGCATCAGTCGTTGCACTGCCAGCCCCGGTAACTGCTTCAGGCCATACAGATTTTCAAAGTTAGTGGTAAAGGCTTTAAAACCGCCTTGTTCTAGAAAACGCTTCATGCCTAATTCAATACGGGCCGCATCCAGCAAATTTTCACGTTTATTGCCGTTCAGTTTTACCGCATCAGTGAAGCGGTAAGTGGCTTCATACTCTTCAACCAAGGTATCAATATCACCTTTGCTAACGGCATCCACCACCGTGACTAAATCACCGATCCCATAGGCATTAACTGAGTAACCAAACTGGATTTGAGCAGCCACTTTATCACCGTCGGTTACTGCCACTTCGCGCATGTTGTCGCCAAAACGTGCCACTTTAAGCTGTTGGCTTTCTTGTTTGGCTGCCGCTACTCGCATCCATTGACCAATACGTTGATGCGCTGCTTTATCCTGCCAATGACCGGTTATCACGCTGTGTTGTTGGCGCATCCGCGCGCCGATAAAGCCAAACTCGCGGCCACCATGGGCGGTTTGGTTCAGGTTCATAAAGTCCATATCCATGGTTTCCCACGGGATCTGCGCATTAAACTGAGTGTGGAATTGCAATAAAGGTTTATTCAGAATACTCAAACCACCAATCCACATTTTGGCGGGAGAGAAGGTGTGTAACCACGTCATTACCCCGATACAGGCGGTATCATAGTTCGCCTCACGGCACAGTGCAGTTATCTCATCCGGTGTGGTCACCAACGGTTTTAGTACCAGTTTTATTGGCAAGCCCGCTTCACTATTCAGGCTGTTAACCACCTGATGGGCATTATCCATAACTTGTTGCAGGGTTTTCGGGCCATACAGGTTCTGGCTACCAATGACAAACCACACTTCTGATTGCTTGAATACGTCCATCTGATACTCCGTTTAATAAATTGTTATAAAAAATATATTTATAAATCAGTTTGATCGCCAAGATCAGTGTGTCGTCTCGGTCATTGGCGCAGGTGTATCGGTTACTGGCATATAGTGTGGTTCTGCTGACAGACACCACTGTTGATAGCGCTGATAAAGTTGCTGATAGCGAGCAACCTGGCTGGCGTCAGGTGTCAGAGTGCGCTCAATCTTACAGGCCATCTGACGCTGCGCAGCAGGGACATCGCGATATATTCCTGCGGCCACGGCGGCAAAAATTGCCGCTCCCAGCGCGCAACATTGATCAGAGGCAACAATTTGCAGTGGTCGATTCATCACGTCGGCACAAACTTGCATGATAACCGGTGATTTACGCGCAATACCGCCCAATGCCAACACGTTCTCAACCGGAATATCCTGCTGTTCAAAACACTCCATGATAGCGCGCGCACCAAAAGCGGTTGCTGCGATAAAACCACCAAATAGAGTAGGGGCATCGGTTCCCAAATTCAGATCGGTAATAACCCCTTTTAAACGTTGATTAGCATTCGGCGTACGGCGACCATTAAACCAATCCAATACCACTGGCAAGTGATCCAGTGAAGGGTTCTTTGCCCATTCAGCGGTGAGTGACGCGAGGAGGGTAGATTCAATCTGCTTTAACTGGGGTTGCAATTCGGGTTGTGCCAAGGCGGCCTGACGTAATGGCCAACTCAGTAAACGACTGAACCAGGCATACATGTCACCAAAAGCTGACTGACCTGCCTCCATACCAATCCAGCCGGGTACCACACTGCCTTCAACCTGACCGCAAATACCGGCAATGGCGCGCTCACCCACCAACTTGTCATCGGCAATCAGAATATCGCAAGTGGAGGTACCAATAACTTTGACCAAGGTATAAGGTTGAGCACCTGCGCCCACGGCACCCATATGGCAATCAAACGCGCCACCAGAGAGCACAACACCGGTCGGTAGCCCCAAACGCTCAGCCCATGCGGTAGTAATTAAACCCACCGGCCGTTCAGCCGTGTAGGTATCAGTAAACATAGGGTATGTAAGGTCGTCTACCAGACGGGTATCCAGTGCCGCCAGGAATTCACGCGGTGGCAATCCCCCCCATGATGGGTGCCATAAGCTTTTATGGCCCGCGCTGCATCGCCCCCGTTGAATATCCTGTGGGGCGGTGGTGCCGGATAACAGTGCCGGTACCCAATCACACAACTCAATCCACGACACCGCTGCATCACGCACGGCGGCATCGGCGCGTGTCACGTGCAGGATTTTTGCCCAGAACCATTCAGAAGAGTAGACACCGCCAATATAGCGGGAATAGTCGGCAAATTCGCCACTGCGACATAAGCGATTAATCTCTTCCGCTTCTTCTATAGCCGTATGGTCTTTCCACAGCACAAACATCGCATTGGGATTATCTGCAAATTCAGGGCGCAGTGCCAATACCTGTCCTTGCTCATCAATCGGCGCGGGTGTTGAGCCCGTGGAGTCAACACCAATCCCGACGATTTGCAGGCGCTGCTCTTCTGACAGGCGGCTGACGACCTGACGGATCGCCTGTTCCATGGCTTCTATATAGTCCAGTGGATGATGGCGAAACTGATTTTGTGCGGCCTGACAATAAAGGCCCTGCTGCCAGCGAGGGTAGTAGACAACTTCGGTATCGATCTCGGTGCCATGTTGACAATCTACCGCCAATACCCGGACGGAATCGCTGCCAAAATCTAATCCGAGCGCTATAGCTTTATTGGTTAATAAAGGACGGTCCGCCGATACAACGCTGGTTGTCATAGTGGTTGCTCCTAACATTTGCAGAAAACAGGAATTCATTGCCAATAACCATAGGAGTGAGTGACAGCAAGATGTGAGGAGCCGATGGCTGGAAGTATGTACTTTTCTGCTTCCTACAGTGTTTTTGTGATGTCAGTCAAAAGTTAGAGAGAGGTTAAATTTGCTGAATATATGGATAAATAAACTGTAATCCCTGGATGTGATAGCGCTCTACATTCTAAAGCATAATTAACGTTAAAACTGTCAGCGTCTTACCGGGTGTGGTGAGGTTAAGTGGCTTTCAATAAAGCATTCAACCGCACTAAAACTGAAAAATAACATTGATAACGTTTCCACTAAAAATCAGATGATTTGGGTGGTTGACGATTAAATAAACAAAAATCATCTCTTCCTACAAAAATAGTTCGGAGAACACTATGCATAAATTAACTAAGGCGCTGGCAGTCGTTGGGTTAGCGGCAGTTATGTCACATTCAGCTATTGCCGAAAGCATGAAGTTGGGTTTTCTGGTAAAGCAGCCTGAAGAACCTTGGTTCCAGACCGAATGGAAGTTTGCAGATAAAGCAGGGAAAGATTTAGGTTTTGAAGTGATAAAAATTGCAGTGCCCGATGGTGAGAAAACCTTGAATGCTATCGATAGCCTTGCCGCCAGTGGTGCGAAAGGCTTTGTTATCTGTACACCAGACCCGAAACTGGGGCCGGCCATCGAGGCGAAGGCGCGCAGTTATAACCTGAAAGTGATCGCAGTAGACGACCAATTTGTGAATGCCAAAGGCAAACCGATGGAAAGTGTTCCATTAGTCATGATGGCGGCGACCAAAATTGGTGAGCGTCAAGGACAGGAACTGTGGAAAGAGATGAGTAAACGCGGCTGGCAACCGGGTGAAACGGCGGTAATGGCGATCACTTCTGATGAACTGGACACGGCTCGCCGACGTACCAGTGGGTCAATGGACGCGCTGAAAGCCGCAGGGTTCCCAGAAAAGCAAATCTATAAAGTACCGACCAAATCCAATGATATCCCTGGGGCATTTGATGCCGCCAACTCCATGTTAGTCCAGCATCCTGAAGTAAAAAACTGGCTGATTGTCGGCATGAATGACAACACCGTGTTGGGTGGTGTCCGGGCGACAGAAGGTCAGGGCTTTAAAGCACCCAATGTGATTGGCATTGGTATCAATGGCGTTGATGCAGTCAGTGAACTGTCCAAAGGCCAGGCTACCGGTTTCTATGGCTCTCTGTTACCAAGCCCGGATATTCATGGTTATAAGAGTATCCAGATGCTGAATGACTGGGTGACCAAAGGTGTTGAACCACCGAAATTTACTGAAGTGACTGATGTGGTGCTGATCACCCGGGATAACTTCAAAGTCGAGTTAGAGAAGAAAGGCTTGATGTAATTCCGTTATACCCAACGTCATGGGCGTGGCGGCTAACCCTCTGGCCGCGTCAAATTCGAAGGGTATACACGCTATGGCGCACGGGGGCAGGCTACGGCTTGCCCCAATGGACCACACAGACGGGTGGTACCGTGCGACCCAAACTTTATAAGGAAGCCATCATGTCAGCACTCCATTCTGCGTTACAAGCCGAGCTGGAAGCCGAACAGTCACCTTATCTGGCTTTTTGTGGCATTGGAAAAAGTTTCCCCGGTGTTCAAGCGCTGGATGATATCAGTTTTACCTGTCAGGCCGGTCAAATCCATGCCCTGATGGGAGAGAATGGCGCGGGGAAATCAACCTTGTTGAAAATTCTCAGCGGTAACTACTCACCGACTCAGGGTGAAATTCACATTAAGGGCAAAGGGGTTAATTTTGCCAATACCACCGATGCGCTTGATGCCGGTGTCGCGATCATTTATCAGGAACTGCATTTGGTGCCGGAAATGACGGTGGCAGAAAATATCTATCTGGGCCAATTACCTACCAAGATGGGCATGGTTGATCGCAAATTATTGCGCTATGAATCCAGTTTGCAGCTCTCACATTTGGGGCTGGACATCTCCCCCGATACCCCACTGAAATATCTCTCCATCGGCCAATGGCAGATGGTGGAAATTGCCAAAGCGCTGGCCCGTAATGCCAAAATCATTGCTTTTGATGAGCCGACCAGTTCGCTCTCTGCCAGAGAGATAGAACAACTGTTCCGGGTGATCCGTGAATTACGCGCCGAAGGGCGGGTCATTTTGTATGTATCACACCGGATGGAAGAAATCTTTGCACTGAGTGATGCCATTACGGTGTTTAAAGATGGCCGGTATGTGCGCACGTTTGACGATATGACCCAGGTGAATAACGACTCGCTGGTACAAGCCATGGTTGGGCGCAATTTGGGTGATATTTATGGTTATCAACCGCGTGAAATAGGGCCAGAGCGTCTTACATTGCAAGAGGTGAAGGCGATTGGGGTGAAATCGCCAATAAGTCTGACCGTCCATCAAGGGGAGATTGTTGGCCTGTTTGGTTTGGTGGGGGCGGGGCGCAGTGAATTACTGAAAGGGTTGTTTGGTGGCACCAGGCTTAGCAGTGGTCAGGTTTTGCTGGATGGCAAGCCACTGACGATTCGTTCACCCATCGATGCCATCACCGCCGGGATCATGTTATGCCCGGAAGACCGTAAAGCAGATGGCATTATTCCGGTTCATTCGGTACAGGACAATATCAATATCAGTGCACGGCGCAAAACACTGACGGCTGGCTGTTTGATCAACAACCGCTGGGAGCAGGAGAATGCGGCACTGCGTATTCAGTCTTTGAATATCAAAACACCCAGCCCTCAACAACTGATTATGAATTTGTCCGGCGGCAACCAGCAGAAAGCCATTTTGGGCCGTTGGTTATCCGAAGATATGAAAGTGATCCTGTTGGATGAGCCAACTCGAGGTATCGACGTTGGGGCTAAACATGAAATCTATAACGTGATTTATCAACTGGCAAAACAGGGTATTGCGGTGCTGTTTGCGTCCAGTGATTTGCCAGAAGTTCTTGGGCTGGCTGACCGAATCGTGGTGATGCGGGAAGGGGCAATCTCTGGTGAGTTAGACCACGGTTCTGCCACTGAAGAACAGGCGTTAAGTCTGGCGATGCTACGCACCCCGAATATTGCTACTGATGCCGCGCCTGCGGTTGCTTGATTGTGAAGGAGTTATCCATGTCCAGCGTTACTTTGAGTTCTGATAAGAAGAACCCGGCATCAACTGAGTTAAAAGGTGGAGCACACAATAGTCAGTCGCAACCACCACAAGATACACCCGCTAAAAGTGGACTAGGACTATCCCGTATTTGGGATAGCTATGGGATGTTGGTAGTTTTCGCGGTGGTATTTATTGGTTGTGTGATATTTGTGCCTAACTTTGGCTCCTTTATCAATATGAAAGGGTTGGGGTTGGCTATCTCGATGTCGGGGATGGTGGCCTGTGGCATGCTGTTTTGTCTGGCATCCGGCGATTTTGACTTATCCGTCGCCTCAGTCATTGCCTGTGCGGGGGTAACGACGGCAGTTGTTATCAATATGACCGAAAATATGTGGCTGGGGGTAGGCGCCGGTTTGTTACTGGGCGCGCTATGCGGGCTGATCAATGGTTTTGTGATTGCCAGATTGAAAATTAACGCCTTGATCACCACGTTGGCGACGATGCAGATTGTTCGCGGCCTGGCCTATATCATCTCTGATGGTAAAGCGGTGGGTATCGAGGATGAGCGTTTCTTCGCATTGGGTTACACCAATTGGCTCGGTTTGCCAGCTCCTATCTGGATTACTATTGCCTGTCTGGCCTTGTTTGGCTTCTTGTTAAACAAAACTACCTTTGGCCGCAATACCCTGGCTATCGGGGGCAACGAAGATGCGGCGCGCCTGGCGGGGGTGCCGGTAGTTCGCACTAAAATCATCATTTTTGTCTTATCGGGTTTGGTATCGGCGGCGGCTGGGATCATTTTGGCATCACGGATGACCAGTGGTCAGCCAATGACGTCGATTGGTTATGAGCTGATTGTTATCTCGGCCTGTGTGCTGGGGGGCGTGTCACTGAAAGGTGGGATTGGTAAGATTTCCTATGTTATCGCTGGTATCTTGATTCTGGGGACAGTGGAAAATGCCATGAACCTACTCAATATCTCTCCGTTCTCCCAATATGTGGTCCGTGGTTTGATCCTGCTGGCAGCGGTTATCTTCGACCGTTACAAACAGTTGGCTAAACGGACGGTATAAGTTGCACGGTGACAGAAAAGTCCATAAAAAGCCTATCTGGCTCACAGTTCTGTAATCACTATCGGGCAGCGTGAATTCTGCCCGATAAACTGAAATAAGCACATGTGTTTGCACGCCAATCAGATCAGGACTCCAAGGAGGCTAAATGTACCATCGAATGGTTCAGGAACCGCAACCCAATCCCTTGTTACCGGGCTATACCTTTAATGCCTATCTGGTAGCAGGATTAACCCCGATTCTGGCCGATGGACCACTCGATTTTTTTATCGATAGGCCAGGCGGCATGAAGGGCTATATCCTGAATCTGACCATTAAGGGGCAAGGTAAGATTTTTGACGGTGAGAATACCTTTTACAGCAATCCAGGTGATTTGCTGCTCTTTCCCCCTAAGGCATCACACTATTATGGTCGCTCACCGAACAGTGATTGTTGGTATCACCGTTGGGTCTATTTCCGGCCACGGGCATACTGGGCGGACTGGTTGGAGTGGCATAGCAAAACGCATGAAGTTGGGCGGTTATCTTTGCCTAACAACAACTTATTACTGGAATTTGATCGCCTGTTTGCCAATATTGAACAGACGCAAAAATCAGGACGGCGTTTTGGCGAAGAGTTGGGTATGAATCTACTTGAGCGCTTACTGCTGCGCGCAATGGAAGAAGATCCTCTTAGTCCACAACGCATTATGGACCCTCGAGTGATTGAAGCGTGCCAGTTTATTACCGGCAATTTGGCCGGTGAGCTGCGCATTGACGAAGTTGCACGTCATGTTTGCCTGTCTCCGTCACGTCTGGCACATCTGTTTCGTGAACAAGTTGGTATCAATATATTGCGTTGGCGTGAAGACCAGCGGGTTATTCGGGCTAAGTTATTACTGCAAACCACGCAAGAACCGATTGCCACTATTGGTCGCGTGGTGGGTTACGACGATCAACTCTATTTCTCCCGCGTTTTTCGTAAGCGTGTTGGTGTTAGCCCCAGTGATTTCAGGCGTCGTAGCATTGAAACCAACTACCCGCAACGCAGCCTCCGACAGCCAGAATGGCGGGATAATGCTGAGGCCATAGTGCGAATTTAATCTCGCCACTGACATTCAGCCAAAAATTACCTCTTGTCGCGGGAATCATCATGGTGTCAAATCGATTGATCGACTGATATCAATTGGCAAATATGCTGCGCGAGAGGAAATATAATGGCTGAAAAAATCAAAGTGGGTTTACTGGGCTATGGTTATGCCAGCAAAACGTTCCATGCGCCGCTGATTATGGGCACTCCGGGGCTAGAGCTGGCAGGGGTTTCCAGTAGTGATGCCAGTAAAGTACATGCTGACTGGCCGACAATGACGGTGGTTTCTGACCCCAAAACGTTATTTGATGATCCTTCAATCGATCTTATCGTGATTCCAACCCCGAATGACACTCACTTCCCGCTGGCTCAGCAAGCACTGGCTGCCGGTAAACATGTGGTGGTGGATAAACCGTTTACCGTGACACTGTCACAAGCAAATGAATTGAAGAAACAAGCAGATGAGGCCCACTTATTGCTTTCAGTGTTCCATAATCGCCGTTGGGACAGTGATTTCCTGACGCTGAAAACACTGCTGGCTGAAGGCTCACTGGGGAATGTTGTCTATTTCGAATCTCATTTTGACCGCTATCGCCCGGAGATCCGCCAGCGTTGGCGTGAACAAGCCGGTGCGGGCAGTGGCATTTGGTACGATTTAGGCCCACATCTGTTGGATCAGGCGCTACAACTGTTTGGTTTGCCACAGACGCTAAATGTTGATTTAGGGATGCTGCGCCCCGGTGCGCAATCTGTTGATTATTTCCACGCGGTTCTTAGCTATCCGGGGCAACGGGTAGTGTTACACGGTACGGTGTTAGCCGCAGCAGAAACTGCTCGCTATATCGTGCACGGCATGCAGGGGAGTTACATTAAATTTGGTCTGGACCCACAAGAGGACAGGCTGAAAGCGGGTGAACGTTTGCCACAGGCAGATTGGGGCTACGATATGCGCGATGGAGTAGTGACACTGTCACATGATGGCATCCTCGCTGAGAAACCACTACTGACGTTGCCGGGTAATTATCCTGCTTATTATGCGGGGATCCGTGATGCCATTTTAGGTACTGCTGCCAACCCAGTACCCGCCTCGGAAGCGATAAAAGTAATGGAATTAATTGAACTGGGCATTGCCTCTGATCAACAGAAAAAAACGCTGCCGGTATCGCCAGCAAGTTGATTTTGCAGCCAAATACGCTTATTTGATAGAAACGATAGCCAAAGTCACTGGCGTTGTAGGTAGGCTGCCAGCAGATTTGAACACTGCTGGCAGCGGCCTCACCGAGGCAAGGCCTAAGGATGGGCTGCACAACGCAAACAGCTACCCCCTCTGCAACGTCAAGAACCAAGGTTATATTGAAGGAATACAGTGGCATGTCATGGTTACAACGCTTACGGATAGATAAATTTTTATTAGTGCTGATTCTGGTCGTTATTATTGCTTCTATTTTCCCTTGTGAAGGGGAAGTTAAGGTGTGGTTCGAACACCTGACGACCGCGGCCATTGCACTATTATTCTTTATGCACGGTGCCAAGTTATCCCGCGCCGCCATAGTTTCAGGCATGGGGCATTGGAAACTGCATCTGGTGGTGTTTCTCAGCACCTTTGCCTTATTCCCGCTGTTAGGGTTGGGAATGAATGTGTTGGTACCCGGCGTGTTAACACCAACACTGTATCTGGGTTTCCTCTATTTGTGCGCGTTACCTGCCACGGTTCAGTCAGCTATTGCCTATACCTCCGTCGCGGGAGGTAACGTGGCGGCGGCAATTTGTAGCGCCTCGGCATCCAGTATTTTGGGGGTTTTCCTGTCACCGCTGCTGGTGGGCATGTTGATGCACACCCAAGGAGGTGATACCGACACGTTGCATGCGATAGGTTCTATTATCATGCAACTGATGGTGCCATTCATTGTTGGGCATTTATCGCGCCCACTGATAGCTAAATGGGTTGAGCGCCATAAAAAACTGGTTAATATCACTGACCGGTCATCCATTCTATTAGTGGTGTATGTCGCGTTCAGTGAAGCCGTGGTGCAGGGGATTTGGCATCAAATTGATGGTTGGTCACTGCTGGCAATTCTGGTCTGTTCGATGGTGCTATTGACACTGGTATTAGTCATTAACACCATGGCAGCCCGCTGGCTGGGCTTCAATACTGCCGATGAAATCACCATTGTGTTTTGCGGATCGAAGAAGAGCCTCGCCAATGGTATCCCGATGGCTAACGTGTTGTTTCCCGCCTCAGTAGTCGGTGTGATGGTATTACCCTTGATGATATTCCATCAGGTTCAATTGATGGTATGTGCCGTCCTGGCACAGCGTTACGCGAAACGCGTCGCCAGAGAGCATGCCGAGGCGACTGAATCTTTGGCGACGGCGGCGCGGGCAGAAACTAAGTAGCCGGTTGCGATCTGCAATAAAAAACGCCGCTACTTCTATGAAATACCGGCGTTTTTAGTTAATTCCTGACCGATTTAGCCACGGATTTTATCGCGCAGTGCCTGTTTTTCCTGCTCGGTGATAAATGCCATCGTCAGGCCATTTTGTTGTGCCTGGCGGATTTCTTGCGCTGTTAGGCCAGCAGCAGGTGCGGCAATGTGATATTCATTAGCAATTTCAATCCCTTGTACCGCAGGGTCATCGGTGTTGATCGATGCCATTACGCCATGGCGCAGGAAGGTTGCCAGCGGGTGAGTGGCTAACGAAGAGACGGTACTGGTCTGAATATTAGAGGTCAGGCAGGATTCGATCCCAATGTTGTGTTCAGCCAAATAATCCATCAATTTGCTATCTTCAATGGCTTTCACACCGTGACCAATACGTTCAGCACCTAACTCACGGATAGCTTGCCAGATACTTTCTGGGCCAGCGGCTTCACCGGCATGGACGGTAATACGCAGGCCCGCATCGCGTGCGCGATTAAAGTGACTGCGGAACAAACCGCCAGGGAAGCCCAGTTCGTCACCGGCCAGATCCAACGCAGTAATCCCCTCGCGATGTGCCAGTAAACCATCAAGTTCTTGCAAACAAGCTTGTTCACCGAAAGTGCGGCTGAGGATCCCAATCAGGCGGATATCAATATCAAAATCACGACAACCGGACTGCACCCCATCAATGACGGCCTCGACCACACCGGCGACCGGCAATTGGTGTTTCATTGCCATATAGAAGGGTGAAAAGCGCAGTTCGGCATAATGCAAACCGGCATTAGCGGCATCTTCGACATTCTCGTAGGCCACACGGCGGCAAGCATCAAGTGAGGCCAACACCGCAACCCCCCAATCCAGCTTTTGCAGGAAGCTGACTAGATCTGGCTCAGTTTTAGTGATTTGCACATGCGGGCGCAGTTCGGCTAGTTCATCAGCCGGCAGGGCCAGATTAAATTGGCGACCCAGGTCCAAAATAGTTTGCGCACGGATATTGCCATCAAGGTGGCGGTGAATGTCGGTCAGGGGGAGGCGGGGATCAATCATGCTGTGCACTCACTTTTTATCAGAAGTAGATTCTTGTAGGTAAAGTGCAGAACATTATAAAAACAAATGAATGAAAATATCCACTGCGTTGCATAAAAAAGTGACATAAATCACAAATTGACATGGGCGGACAATATCGCCCGCCCATGACGCCGGCTTTAATTTCAACTATTTATTGCGATTCAACTGCGACCAATCTTTTTTCAGTGCGCACTACCAGCAGATAAGTGAGGATAAATGACAGGCCGAGCGACAAGGTGACACCCAATAGGATGTAGATAAAGTAAGGGCCAATATAGGCCGGTAAGCTGAATATACTTGATAAAATATAGCCGTACAGCCTTACGCCGAAAAAGGCGATAAATGCAGAGGCAATCGAGCTGCTTATCGTCGTGGCAATAAAGGCTTTTTTGTATTTGGTTAGCACACCAAACAGTGCGGGTTCTGTAATGCCCAATAAGCCAGAAACGGCGGCAGACAGCACCACGGTTTTTTCTTGCCGGGTTTTGACATGGAAATAGATAGCAAATGTTGAACCCGCAATGGCCATGTTTGCCATAAACATCATTGGCATTAACATATCAAAACCTTTGTCGGTAAAGTTTTGCAATGCAATGGGGGTCATGGCGTGATGCATTCCGGTAAGAATAGCAATCGGGCGAATGGCACCGACGATAAAACCAGCAAATACCGATGAGATATCAAATAATCCCTGAATACCGAATGCCAGCAGTTTGCCTAAATAAATGCCGGCCGGGCCGATAAACGTCAATGAAACCAATGCGGTGATAAAAAGGGTTAGTGTCGGGGTAAATACTGTTTTCAGCACATCGGGCATAATTTTATCGACCCAACGGTGAATATAACTCAGCGCCAGAATTGAGAAAATAACGGGGATAACACTGGCAGAATAGTTAAATACCGATACCGGCACGATATCCATAAAATAGATGACACTCACCGCGCCCGGGGTATGAGTGGCCAGCGCTTTGGCGGCATCAATGAGTGTGGGATACATCAGGCAGGCTGCCACCGCCGCTGCCAGATATTCATTAGTTTTAAATATCTTAGCCGCAGAAACGGCAAGGAAGAACGGCAGGAAATAGAATACCCCGCTGGCAATTAAATCGATAATCATCACGGTGTCGCTTTTGGCTGAGATGATTTTTAAGGCGATCAACCCTGCCAGTAAGCCTTTAATCATCCCCGCCCCGGCAATCGCCGGAACGATAGGGCCGAATACCCCAGAAACGGTATCCATAAACAGTGAAACCAGACTTTTCCGTGCTTTAGGTGTTATTGCCGTAGTCGCGCTTGAGGGAACATTCTCATCAGGTGACATATTATCAACAATATCTTGATACCAGGCATTTACCTGTGGGCCGATAATGATTTGTACTTGATCACTTTGATTTTGCGCACCTAATACACCGGGTAATTGTTTGATTTTCTGCCATTCGACTTTACTATCATCAATTAAATCAAAACGCAGCCGTGTCATACAATGCCAGACTTTATTTATATTATCCTGACCACCGACCAGTTTAATTATTAACTGACATACCTCAGTCCTTCCCATAAAACCCTCGCACCTGAGCCATTATTTTTATTCACTGTGAATGATAATAAGTTTACTGAAAGTTAAAAACAAACCAATAAATCATGGGTTACATCACATTATTCTATGGTTAGGGTGTTCTTAGATGCTTTTTCTATTAATTGGTATGGTTTTTTGCGGTAATTTGCGTAATTCACGAACCAAAAAAAACATTTAAATTTTAGGTTTACAAGGTCAGTGTAAATAAGGTGAAATTAGCGAATACGTCATACGAATTTATTTATTCATGCATCATTGGTTGCCACGTTGAAGAGTCGCAATCTGAGTGTTGTAAAGGAGCATTGCATGCAACCCACGTTGATAACTGGCATTGAATGTCAGATAACCCGGCCCGATCGCCATAATTTAGTTGTGGTTAAGATTGAAACTAATAAAGGGATTGTTGGCCTGGGTTGCGCCACATTTCAGCAGCGCCCCCTTGCCGTTAAAGTGATGGTGGATGAATATCTCCGGCCACTATTACTGGGGCGTGACGCTAATAATATTGAAGATTTGTGGCAGATGATGATGGTCAATGCCTATTGGCGCAATGGGCCGGTGATCAATAACGCGATTGCCGGGATTGATATGGCATTATGGGATATTAAAGGCAAGCTGGCGGATATGCCGCTCTACCAACTGTTTGGTGGCAAATCTAAAGATGCCATTGCCACCTATAGTCATGCCGCCAGTGACTCACTGGATGGGTTGTATGTTGAGGTGGATAACTTGCTGGCGCAAGGTTATCGGCATATCCGCTGCCAGTTGGGGTTCTATGGGGGGAATGCTCAGGATCTGCATGCGACCCGCCAGCCAACAATCGGCGCATACTACGATCAAGACCAATATATGGATAACACGTTGGCGATGTTTAAAGCGCTACGCGAAAAATACGGCAATCAATTCCATATTTTACATGATGTGCATGAGCGCTTATTCCCACAACAAGCGGTTCAATTCGCCAAGCAGTTAGAAGCTTATCGCCCTTATTATATTGAAGATATTTTGCCGCCGAATCAGAACGAATGGCTGGAACAGATCCGTAATCAAACCGCGGTACCACTTGCTACGGGTGAATTATTTAACAATCCGGCAGAGTGGAAAGACTTGATAATCAATCGCCGGATCGACTTCCTGCGTTGTCATGTATCACAGATTGGCGGAATTACCCCGGCATTAAAACTTGGCAGCTTCTGTCAGAGTTTTGGGGTTCGCCTGGCATGGCATTGCCCGCCAGATATGACACCGATTGGTGCTGCGGTTAACACCCATTTAAATATCTATTTGCACAATGCGGCAATTCAGGAGTTCGTGGCCTATCCGGCGAATACCCTGAGTGTATTTCCGGGTGCCGTTCAGCCGACAGAAGGCTATTTGTATCCAATTGAACAGGCGGGGATAGGTGTTGATTTTGATACTCGTTTAGCCGATGAATTCCCGGTTGTTTATCGGCCTCATGAATGGACACAAAGCCGTTTGCCTAACGGAACAATTCATACACCATAGTGGGTCTGAGCTGATTCAGCTCTGGCGGAACTTCAGGTTATCCTGATTAAACGGAATAATATAGGTGCAGGAATAGTCGATATCCACGATATCACTGAATGTGTATACGCGGCCATCCTGCAAAATGCCTCGGTTCAGGATATGCATGGCGGCAATACCTTTTTTGCATCCAAGCAGTTCAGCTTGTTCTTTATTGATATTAATCGCCTGATAATGGGTTAATGCATGGGACAGGCGATAGCCTTTGCTGAGAATATATTGCTGTATCGAGCTTTCAATGACTTTTTGGTTCAAATCAGGGAAAGCGGAGACTGGCATGCGCGAATTTTCGATTTGAACCTTACGATTATCAATGTAACGCAAACGTGAGAATGCCCAGATAAAATCATCCGCGCTAAGGTTAAAGATCTGTTGTTCTTCATTATCAGGGCGGCGTTTATGCAGATTAATTAAACGAAAACTGATTTGGTTAAATTTCTTTTCGGTAATTGAATTGTATACCAGTGGGTTATTACCCACGCCGGGATTAATGAAGATCCCAGCACCTTGCACCATATGCACGGCACCAATGGCTGCCAGCTTCTCTAACGCTTTGCGTATGGTAAAACGTGACACGCCATATTCCTCTGCTAACTGGCGTTCCGGCGGCAATTTCTCAGGTAATTTCTCGCCAGACTGATACATTTTACTCAGCAAGTCCTGAGCAATAAATTCTTTCTTTTTCATTTGGTTGTCCAGCACAGATAAACCTAGCCGCGTGATAGTAGTATATCGATTATTGACGTTATCGGCAGCGGGAAAGATGAGATGGGGAGGGAGAGAAACGCCACTCAAGGCATCAAGTGGCGTAATACACGATGCTGTTTTACTTAACTGCCGTTATTGCCCTGCAAAAAACGAATAGCGTTAATCAGCTTATCCATACCGGCTTCGACCTTGCTGCGGGAACAGCCTACATTCAGACGTAAAAAGCCACGCCCCTCTTCGCCATAGGTAAAACCGGGCATAATGGCGACTTTCTCTTTCTCAATCAGCACCTCTTGCAACTGATGGTCATCAATGTTCAAGGGGCGTAGGTCTATCCATGCCAGATAGGTTGCTTGCGGTGGCTGCCAGTTTAATGCCGGGAACGCCACATTAAGGCGCTGTGCCACATAAACCAGATTGGCTTGCAAATAACTGCGTAGCTCATCCAACCATGGTTGCGCCTGCTGGTAAGCCGCAATGTGCGCCACAATGGCCAGTACCGCCGGAGAGGATAGTCCATCACGGCCTTTCAACATTTGAGTGTAGATATCACGGGTTTCACTGTCACTGATAAAACCGTATGCACCGGTTAAGGCGGGGATATTGAATGTTTTGGAACCCGAGGTCAGCAGCGCCCACGGAGTCTGACCTACCTCACTCCAAGGGGTATGCACCTGATTGCCCCAGGTCATATCCATATGGATCTCATCGCTGATAACGCGGACCTGATGGCGTTCACACAGTTCGGCCATTTGCGCCAGCTCCTGTGGTGTCCAGACTTTCCCTGTTGGATTATGCGGACTACACAACAGCAGCACTTTCGTCTGTGGCCGCGCCAACAGTGCCTCCAGATGTGCCATATCACATTGCCACTGGTTATCTACTTTGTGCAGCGGGCAGCTAAGTAGCTGGCGCTGATTACCGAGAATGACTTTATAGAAGGCGTCATAGGCAGGGGTGTGGGTAACGACGAAATCACCGGGCGCAGACCAACAGCGGATTAGCTGAGCGACCATATAGATAACTGACGGGCCGTAGACCGCCATTGAGGTATCGATATGGCAATGAAACCGTTGCAGATACCAATGACGAATTGCACCAAGGAAATCTTCATGCTGCCAGCGGCTATAGCCCAACACACCGTGGGCTATCCGCTGATTCAGCGCTTGCAGAATCACCGGTGCGGTAGGGAAGTCCATATCAGAAATGGTAAAAGGCAACAGGTCAGCAGCACCAAAACGGTCGGCAATATAATCCCATTGGGTACACCAAGTGCCGTGACGATCGACAGGCGTGGAGAAATCAAACATCAGCATCTCGCTTATCAAATATACCCTTGGTCCTTGAAGTTGCGGGGAGTTTCGGCACCTGTTACTCGGCCCATCCCTGGACCTCAGGCGAGGCCGCTGCAAATCACGCTCAAATCGATTCCCGACCGATTTTTCATTTGCTGTGGCCTACCTGCAACGCCAATAACCTTGGGTATAATTTTTCATGTAACTGGTATTTAGGTAACGGCGCTTAGCGAATTACCGTCCTAAGGCGTCGCAAACTGAGTACTGCTTATCAGTGAGTCTAATTCATCTTTCACCGATTGCACTTGTGGACCAATAACAACTTGCAGATTATGGTCATTCAGTTGAATAACGCCAATGGCGCGGTTGGCTTTTAACGCCTCTTTATCCACCAAACTCATATCTTTAACTGACATCCGCAAACGGGTAATACAGTTATCCAGCGAGACAATGTTATCTGCACCACCCAGCGCATGAAGAATAGCAGGGGAGTTATAACCGGATTTACCGGTTGCAGCGCCATAAGTGGCTTTTTCTGCATTGCTGCTAGCGGTGGTTTCGCTTTCGCGGCCTGGTGTTTTGATATTGAAGTGCTGAATAGCAAAACGGAAAATCATGTAGTACGCCACGAACCAGATCCCGGCAACCACTGGCACCCAATACCATTTAGTCGCAGTGCCATGCAGAATACCAAATACCACGAAATCAATGATATTACCGTCGGTATTACCAATGGTGACACCCAGCAACGCCATCACAGTAAAGCCCAAACCGGTCAGGATCGCATGGATCAAATACAGGAACGGTGCTACAAACAGGAACAGGAATTCAATCGGTTCGGTGGTACCGCCAATCACACAAGCCACAACACCGGAAATCAACAACCCTTTAATTTTATGTCGGTTTTCAGGCTTGGCACAGTGATACATGGCTAGCGCAGCACCCGGCAGGCCACCGAGGAAGGCGGGCATTTTGCCTTGAGACAGGAAGCGAGTCGCACTTTCTGAGAAGCCGGTGGTGGTTGGACAAGATAACTGAGCCTGGAATATTGTCAGTGCACCACTCACGCTGTGACCACAAACATCCATGGTTCCGCCCGCTTCAGTAAAGCGGATCAATGCCACCAAAATATGGTGCAGGCCAAACGGCAGCAATAGACGTTCGCCACTGCCGAAAATCATCGGCCCGAACATGCCGGCACCGTTAATCAGGCGACCCAGACCGGTGATGCCGGCGGCGAAAAATGGCCAGATCAGCGGGATCAACAACCCCACCAGCCCGAGCACTACCGTCGTCACTATCGGCACAAAGCGAGTACCGCCAAAGAAGGCTAATGCATCAGGTAAGCGAATGGTGTTGAAGCGTTCATGCAGTAAATAAACAATGACCCCGACAATCACCGCCCCCAGAATCCCGGTGTCGATCGACTGAATACCTAAAATATTTTGAATATTATGGGTTTTCAGGACTAATGGATCGGTGGTTGGCAACACACCGCTGGTGGTGAGGTAAAAGTTGGTCGCCAGATTCAGCACGGCAAAGCCGACGAAACCAGAGAAGGCGGCTACACCCTTATTTTCGCGCGCCATACCCAGCGGGATAGCAATGGCAAACATTACGGGCAGGAAACTAAAGGCAAATGAACCCACCTTGCTCATCCAGGTAAATAGTAGCTGGAAGGCAGGATGACCAATTACCGGTAATAGGGTGATGACATCTTTACTGCTGAGTGAACTGCCGATACCCAGCATGATCCCACAGAAGGAGAGCAAGGCGACCGGCAGCATGAAGGTTTTCCCTAAACTCTGGAAAAACTCCCACAGCGTAATTTTTTGTTTTTTTACCGCTGACATAGTGACTCCTGTTTTTCAAAACGCCTGATGTTAAAAATGTCTGCTCTAACCACCGCGCTTCTTAATACGGTGTGTTTATCGATAAATGGCGACTATTTCGCCTCCCTGTCTGGAGGTTAAACAAGATAAAACGTTTAACCCAGATAATATGAGTGATATGTCACAATTACTGATCCTACTTCTGTATTAGAGTAAATCATTAGATTAAACGTTTAACTTGGCTTGTTTATCCGCGGGTATGACCATTAAAAAAATCACAATTACCGATGTGGCTAAGTTTGCCAGCGTCTCAGTGGCGACAGTTTCATTAGCTATAAGTGGCAAAGGGCGTATCTCTGGGGCAACCGCTGACCGGGTCAATCAGGCAATCGAACAGTTAGGTTATGTGCGTAACCGCCAGGCGGCACAATTACGCGGTGGTGAGTCCGGCGTGATTGGCTTGATTGTGCGCGATATCGGCGATCCGTTTTATGCCGCAATGACAGCGGGTTTGAGTGAGGCGATTGAGGCAGAGGGCAAATTGCTGTTTCTGACGCAAAGTGGTCGCGAGGGCAAAGGTCTATTGCGCTGCTTCGATACCCTTATCGCTCAGGGTGTTGACGGCTTGGTCCTCGGCGGGGGAGCCAAACGTGAGATGGGATTGCAGGAGAAGGCGGCAGAGCATGATATCCCATTGATTTGCGCGGCACGGTCGAATGTGTTGGAAGGTGTGGATGTCGTGCGCCCTGATAATATGCAGGCGGCTAAAATGGCCACTGAGTTTTTGATTGGCCGTGGTCACCGGCAAATTGCCTACCTTGGCGGGCACTCGCATTCATTGACGCGGGCAGAGCGCTTGGGAGGCTTCTGCGCCACGTTGGTTCAATATGGCCTGCCATTCCGTTCTGAATGGGTGGTTGAATGTGACGGGCAACAGCAGGCGGCGGCAGATGCGGCAGAAGAGCTGCTACGTTATCACCCCAATGTCAGTGCCATCATTTGTCATCAGGCATCAGTGGCATTGGGGGCTTACTTTGGTATCTTACGCACCGGTCGGACTATTGGTAGTGCTGGTGTAGACACCTATCTAGATCAACAAGTGGCACTGATTGGTTTTGGTGACGTGCCGGCAGCCGAATTAACCGAACCACCACTCACCTTTATCACCAGTTCCGCCAGAGAAATTGGTTACAGTGCCGGGCAGCGGTTACTCCAGCGTATTGCCGGTGTTGACCTGCAACTGCAAAATGTCATATTACCGCCGGTGTTGATCCGCCGAGGGTCTGCTTGATCATGCCTGATCTTGGGGGTTATTCATTAACGCCAAAGCATCGACATCGCCCGCGGTAATCAGATGCAGGTTGCGGCTGATATCTTCTATCGGCCAGTCCCACCAAGCAATAGCCTCGAGTTTAGCTATCGTTACTGGTGGGAAGCGGCTCTTAATCACGGTTGCCGGGTTGCCCCCCACAATGCTATAAGCCGGTACATCACGCGTCACTACCGCTCGTGATGAAATGATGGCACCATTGCCGATGGTCACACCTGGCATGATAAGTACGTCATAACCAATCCAAACATCATTTCCAACGCAGGTATCGCCTTTATAGGGCAGTTCATCCATTGATGGCGTGACGCGCTCCCAACCATTGCCAAAAATATTGAAAGGATAAGTCGAAATACCTGAAATTTTATGATTGGCGCCATTCATGATGAATTGAACCCCGCGTGCCAGCGCGCAGAATTTGCCAATAATCAGTTTGTCACCAATAAACGGGTAGTGATAGAGCACGTTGCGCTCGAAGTTTTCCGAATCTTGTGGATCGTCGTAATAGGTATAATCCCCGATAATAATATTCGGGTTGTTCGTTGTATTTTTGATAAAGCAAACCTGCGGAAAGCCTAGCATAGGGTGCTTGCCGTCGGGGTTGGGGCCGGTCATAAGTTTATCTGTCATTGCAACCTCCTGCGTACTGTTTGGATCCAGAGATAAAAAAACGGAGCCATCAGGCTCCGTTCTATGTGTTATTACTGCGACTTATTGCAACAACTATTGTGCCGGAACCGCAGGTTCTGCTGGGGTTGCTGGCATCTCTTCTGGTGCGCTGCCGGTGTCTTCTTCAGCAGGTGCCCCGCCAAACATACCAAACAGGCCAACAAACTCTTGCAGTGACATTTTCTGGCCATTCAAATTGACCTGATTATCAGCAAAATGGAAGCTGCTGCTGATAACATCATCTTTGGTGGTGGTCAGTTTAAACATCTGGCCCATAGCGGCAATGCCTTGAACCTGTTGTTGTGCCAGCTTCTGAGCTTCTTCCGGGCTGTAGCCTTGCAGGCGTGCGGCCTGGGTCGTCAACTCAGTTGCCATTGGCATCGGGATAGTCAGGGTTGCGTCAACTTTCTTCACTGACTGTGCTAACAGGGGTTCAGCACTTGCTTTAGTCTGCGCCGGATCAACCAAGTCGATATTCAGGGTAAAGGTACTTTCCCCTTTAGCGTTTTTCCAGCTCAGTGGCGCAATGCTCACGGTTGGATTGCCTTTTAACAGCCCTGGAAGATTGGCAATTAACATCTCAGTCATTTGCTCTTGATAGGCAACAGGATCGAGATTTTCACCAGCCTGAACGGCTTTCAGCACTTGTTGATTATACGCGCTGGTGAACTGCTTCAGGTTTTGGCCATCAAGCTTGTCAAAGGCAAAGGCTAATTTACCGGAACCGAAATCATTACCCTGAATTTTTAATGCATCGAGGGTGTAGCTCAGTTTGCCGTTCAGGTCTTTATCCGTTTCACCCAATTGGGTATTAAGGTTAAAGCCAACCAGTGTTGCCATCTCTTTGCCATCAAGACTGAAACCAATTTGCTTGATAGCGACTTGCTGATCACCAATGCTGAGATCAAATTTACCCATTTTGCTGTCACTTTTCAGCGTCAGGCCCTGCACGCTGAATTGTTCCAGTTGGTCCCACTGATTTTTGCTGGTGAAGACGATATTCTCGCTGCTACCACTCATCTTCACATTACGCATATCGCGCGAAACATCGGCATCAATGGTAGCACCAGAGAATTTCATGCTGGTGGTATTTTGCTGATAGTCGATAGGAATAAAGGTAATGGCGGAAGAGGTATCACCGCTGTATGAAATGCGTGAATCCGCAGTAAACGGTGATTGGCCCTTGGTAACATCAAATAGCTTTTTCAATGCAGGGGTATTGGCAAGTTCGGTATGTACCGATGCCATGCTCGGGATCAAATTGAATTTCTTCAACTGCGCGAACGGGAATGGGCCGTGATCGATAGTTTCGATAAAAGCGATTTCATCACCGTCTTTTAACGCTTTTTCACCCACGACACTGCTATCTGCTTGCAGCACATAGCGAACCTGGCTACGGAACAAACCACGTTGGTAATCTGTATAGGCGAGTTTGACACCGGCTTTAGGCAGCAATGTTCTGATCTGCCCGTTTGCGGTGTTAACCAGCTCGCCCATCCGTTGTTCAATCAGTTTGCCGGTATACCATGAGGCTCCAGTCCATGCTGCGCCAAGTACGACAATGACGCTGACAGCCACTAACGATTTTTTCATTGTTCTGTTCATCCTTTTCTAATACACCAAATTCACTATGTTGAACGCGGTAATGAGTTGCTGGTGAAAAACCACCCAAGAGAATGCCTGAAAAACAGTATTCACCAAATTAATATAGGCATAGATTAACCGGACACAAATATTATTGCGACGATAACTATCCTGAAACGGCAAGTGCGAGTTCTGCGTAATAACAAAACCCCGTCATTGCGACTATGGAATCTATCTATCACGACAGCAAAAAGCCAGTTATTGACAACAAAATGAGTGACTTCGTTCAGTCTGCGTTGTAAACACGCGCAATAGAGCCAATTCCTTGCACTGTAACCGGTGATTCATTCGCCGGGATAAAACAGGATTCGCCTGGTTGTAGTGTTATTTCCTGCTGCTGTTTTTTCAATACCGCCTGACCCTGAATACAAAACACAATTGCCGCACTAGGTTGTGCCAACACTTGAGTCTCGGCCGTTACTGTATGCAGTGAAAAAGCAAAATCCTCAACAGGGATAGGGAAGGCCAGTTCATTGCCTTGCTGTTTTGGCGTGGTCAGCAGAGTATCAGCCGGTTTGGGGATAAATTGCAGATTGGCCATCAGTTCGGGAATATCGATAAACTTGGGTGTCAGGCCCGCGCGTAATACGTTATCGGAGTTTGCCATCACCTCTAGTGCCACGCCGTTGAGGTAGGCGTGCGGTGTTTCAGCATACAGGAACATGGCTTCACCCGGTTGCAGGGTCACGACATTTAGCAATAAGGGGGAGAACAAGCCGCTGTCATCAGGGTAAAAACGCGAGATACTGCGGATGGTATCCCAAGGTTCACCTAACTGGTTATTTAAGGCTGCTTTCAAAATTCCCAGCGCGAGCGTTTTTGGGTCACCAGCCAAACTCAGCAAACTGGCAAACAGAGCCGCTAAGTGTTCAGTATCCGGTTCGCGCAGGAATGCGGCGATATCGGGATGCGCTGCCGCCAAGGGGTGGAGTAATGCCTGAATATCTTCCAGTGTACGGAAACCATTCATAGCCTGAAAGGGTGTTAGCGCATAGACCAGCTCCGGCTTATGGTTGGCATCTTTATAATTTCTTTCGCCGGCATCCAGTGGGATACCCGCCTGATTCTCTTTGGCAAAACCAATTTCGGCGGCGGTTTTACTGGGATGAACCTGAATCGATAACGGTTGTGCCGCACAAAGTACTTTGAACAGGAATGGTAGCTCACCAAAACGGTTGAAAACATCATGGCCCAGATTAGCATCGGGATCTTGTTCGATCACATCACGCAATGAATGCCACTGGCCGTTAGCATCTGCCACCTGTGAGCTGCTCTTCGGATGCGCGCCCATCCACAGTTCAGCCATCGGTTTCCCCTGTGGATTTGCTATGCCATAAAGCTGAGTGAGGGCGTCAGTACTGCCCCAAGCGTAGTTTTGCACTGCATTCTTCATCTTTTGCATATTTACATTCTGCCGTTTGTTAAGGGCCAAATTAAGGGTTACACACAAATCAGTTATTTTATATGACTAATCGCGCCTGGCCCTGCCGCCCAATAAAATTGTCCCTTAGTAAACAATGGCGCTACGGGGGTTGCAAGTAGTAATCGGAGGGTGGGGGGCCAATTGAACGAAAACGGGCACTACTGCCGTTTAATGTCGCGAAGAGGGCGTAACATCGACGCCCCTATTTAGGAAAGTGAGAAAACCGCTAAGGTAAATACGGCGAAAATCACCGAGCAAAAGATAGCGCTTGCCCTTGCCATCCAGTGGTACGCAGGAATTGTTCCCAGGTTAAACTGGCCGGATTTACTTGTCGGCTCCAAAGCAGATCTCGCTCTTTACGGAAGTAACCGTACTCTACCGTATACTCAGCCATACCGATTACCTCATCCACTAATCCCCCAATGCTGGAAAATGTGGGGAAGTGTTGACATAGCTCCTCACGTGTAAACGCCGAGCTGTAGCGGGCTTTTTTCCCCGTGACACGGCTAAACGTTTCAACCATCTCTTTGGGTGAAATGATCTCCCCGATAACAGGCAAAGATTGGCCCGCGTACAGGTCCTTATCATCAAAAATCGCTAACACCGCTGGGCCGGTCGCTGTCAATGGGTCGACAAAAGGTGCGCAAAAATCTTCAGGTAGATAGAGAGGAAAGACTAAAGTATCTCCTTCCATTCGTGGCTGATAGAACTCAAGTAGATTAGTGTAAAAAAACGCCATGTAGATAAATGAACTGGTGACGGGCAGTGTACGAATGTAGCTCTCAACCCGGCTCTTATCGGTAAAGTGTGGCACCCACTTTTTCCCTTCGGTAATCTTTTCTACGTTTTCCAGACTAGAGAATACAATATGTTTTACCCCCGCTTCGACGGCGGCATCTGCTATTTGTTTACCTAACGCTGTTTCGTGTGTTTCCGCGTGGCTTGCCTGCGGCGTGATAGCGGGCGTCATCAGAAACGCGCCATATGCCCCTTTAAATGCTTGAACAAACGTCTCTTTATGGCCCAACTCTAGCGGCACTGCCATGAGTTCTGCACCCTGAAGCGCCAGCTCTTGCGCTTCAGGGGAATCTACCCGCCGCGTTAACGCGCGTACTCGGTAGCGCTGACTCTCTAGTAGCGTGCGCACCACACTACGCCCTTGTTTACTCAATGCTCCCACCACTGTGATGAGTGGTTTGCTATTCGATAACATCAACTGTCTCCTGATCATCCCTACAACATGAACTTGCATTATGATGACGGCTGAGGGATAAGAGAAATCGATTGTTTTATATTAAGGAATCCACCAAATGGATACCACACGGATAGACCTAAACCTGTTGGTCACCCTGGAAGCTTTGCTTGCTGAACAGAATGTAACGAAGGCCGCAGCGCGACTTAATCTCAGCCAGCCCGCAGTTAGTGCGCAACTGAATCGCTTGAGAGAGGTATTTGACGACCCTTTGCTGGTTCCTGCGCGACGGGGGATGACGCCGACTGCAAAAGCGCTGGAGTTACTTACTCCGCTGCGTGCGTCTTTGGACCAACTGCGCCGCACGCTGCAATCGCACAAGGATTTTTATCCCGAGCGGGCTCAACTGACGGTCACCATTGCTGGTACTGACTACATACAGGCTGCGGTCGTCATGCCGCTGGTTTTGGCCTTACGGCAAAGATCTCCGGGGGTCCGCATTGCCGTTCGTCACTATAATCCGAGCCAGTTGGAACAACAGTTGGCCAGTGGCGAGGTTGATATAGCGGTTATTACACAAGGTGCCTATCATGCGCGTCTAAGAGCACGCCATTTGTTCGATGAAACTTATGTACTCATCGGGCGGAAGGACCACCCAGGGCTTAGAGACAAGTTAACAATGGCAGATTTTAGCCAACTAGAGCATGTCATTGTTTCACCTTCTGGGGGCAGCTTCACCACACCAATAGACGATGCTCTGGCGGCATTCGGATTTCAACGTAATGTTGTTATGTCGGCAGCGTCATTCCTTTTTGTTCCAGAGATAGTCGCCACTAGCGACCTTGTTGCTTTAATTCCACGGCGATTGTGGCAAGTGCAGGGGCAGTCGGATCGATTCACGATGGTTGAGGTTGGCTGGCTTGCGGAGCAATTTGATGTCAGCTTAGTTTGGCATGAGCGCAGTCATAGTCATGCTGGCCATGGTTGGATCCGAGATTTGATGGTTGAACTGAGTGGTCACAAGGATGAGTGTGCTAATTAGCGGTGTGTTTTAGCCGCCGGCTCGTTATGAGAATATTGATCACAAAATGATATAAATGCGAATCAATCGCATAAAGGTGACAGCAAATGTGCCATGATAGTTGTCATGTCGCCAGTGAGACTGGTATGACAATACCTCAACCGTTCAGTTCTACATGCTAAGGAGACCGTGATGGCGACCACCCGCAGTGAAAAAGACTCTATGGGGCCTATCGATGTACCAGCAAATCAATTATGGGGCGCACAAACCCAGCGTTCACTGGAACATTTCCGTATCTCGCAAGAAAAAATGCCGACGGCACTGATCCATGCTCTGGCACTGACCAAACGGGCAGCGGCGCAGGTCAACATGGATTTAGGGCTACTACCAGCCGAACGGGCAAAGGCCATCATGCGCGCCGCAGATGAAGTTCTGGAAGAGTGTCATCCGAGTGAGTTTCCACTGTCTATCTGGCAAACCGGGTCTGGTACCCAGACCAACATGAATATGAATGAGGTTTTGGCGAACCGTGCCAGTGAGTTGTTAGGTGGCGAGCGCGGAAACAATCGGTTAGTGCATCCTAATGATGATGTGAATAAAAGCCAAAGTTCAAATGATGTCTTCCCAACGGCGATGCATGTTGCTGCGGTTATCGGGTTGCGGCAACATCTGTTACCGGAACTCAAAACATTGCAGGAGACACTGGCACACAAAGCGGACGCCTTTCGCGATATCGTGAAGATTGGACGGACGCATTTGCAAGATGCTACGCCATTGACCTTAGGGCAGGAGATATCAGGCTGGGTGGCGATGCTATCCCACAGCGTGCAGCATATTGAAGCGACTATTCCTCATCTGTGTGAGTTGGCGTTAGGGGGGACGGCGGTAGGAACCGGGCTGAATACCCATCCAGAATATGCCGTGCGAGTAGCCAAAGAGATTGCGGCGCTTACCCATCAACCATTTATCACTGCGCCTAATAAGTTTGAGTCATTAGCGGCTTGTGATGCATTAGTTCATGGTCATGGGGCTTTAAAAGGACTTGCGGCTTCATTGATGAAAATTGCCAACGATGTGCGCTGGTTGTCCTCCGGCCCTCGCTGTGGCATTGGTGAAATCGCGATTCCTGAGAATGAACCGGGCAGTTCAATCATGCCTGGCAAAGTGAATCCGACACAGTGTGAAGCCATGACGATGTTATGCGCACAGGTTATGGGTAACGACGTGGCCATCAATATTGGTGGAGCATCCGGTAATTTTGAGTTGAACGTCTTCCGCCCGTTGGTGATTCATAACTTCCTGCAATCAATTCGTTTGCTGGCCGATGGTATGCGCGGTTTTAATGAACATTGCGCGGTGGGTATTGAGCCAAATCGTGACCGTATAACGCAGTTACTGAATGAGTCTTTGATGTTAGTTACCGCGTTGAATACCCATATTGGTTATGACAAAGCTGCCGAGATTGCCAAAAAGGCCCATAAAGAAGGGCTTACACTCAAAGCTGCCGCCTTGAAATTAGGCTATCTGACCGGAGAACAGTTTGATGAATGGGTCAAGCCGGAAGATATGGTTGGCAGTATGAAATAACGGCCAGCCAAACAAACGATTAACGCCGGTCCTTATGACTGGCGTTTTTTACGGATAAAAAACCGGTGTTATCAACCGTCAAACTCAGATCTCCGTTTTCTATACGGCAGCTACTATCAGCAATACAACTTGTCTAAAGGAAACATCGATGGATGAGAACCATAAAGAATTCAGCAGGGAAAGTTTTATCGTTACGACAGACAAATCTCGCTTCGATATTCATGCTATGCACGCATTTTTAACATGCTCTTCCTGGGCTCCAGGAATTGATCTGGAAACGGTCAGACTTTCCGTTAAAAATAGCCTTTGTTTTGGACTGTTTGATGAAAAAAGACAGATTGGGTTTGCCCGTCTGGTCACTGATTATGCCACTTTTGGCTATTTATGTGATGTGTATGTGCTTGAAGAGTACCAGGGATTAGGTTTAGCAAAGTGGCTGGTCGAATGCAGTCAGGCTCATCCGGTTACAACCAGCCTTAGACGGATTATGCTCGTTACGGACACTGCCGCTTTCCTTTATAAAAAGACTGGTTTTCAGGCGATCAATCGTCACGACTTTGTATGGCAGATAAACCGTCCAGATATCTATCTTAAAAAATGTATATGAATTCGTTATGGTTATTGCCCGTACTGGAATTGATCTTGGCAACGCATTATTTATTCAACGTCGATATACAGATGCAGTCTTGCCACCAGTAACCGCAGAGGTTTGGCATCCGGCTTATATTTATGCTTAATTTGGTTGATATCATAGTCTATTAACTCACCTAACTTAGGCAATTCCGCCGCTGATTGTGCCTGGCAAAAAGCAATTAACGGCATAGGGCAGGGGTGTTGCACTTGCTTTTGCTGTTCCTGATACCAGACTCGCGCGATAGGCTGCACTTTTACTGGCCGCTTAATCTTCAGGCGGGTATTTTCAGGTAAACGTTTTACATCATTAATTTCCAAGCTAATTAATTCCATCCACTGTTCGCGGCTAAAAGGCGGCACCGCGCGCCCGGCATTAAGGCTTTTATTCAGTTGAACTAAGATCTCTTCACGGGTGACATTCTTAATTATATGTTTGTTGGCCCAGCCGAAACGCACAGAACTAGGATTGATGAGTGGAGTAATGGTGCGGTAAGTATTTAAGGTAATCAGACCATGCAAATGGGTATGCACAAACTCGAAACGTTGCTCACTCGGTAAGCCAGACTCGACGGTTATGATATGTTCCAACTCATTTTTCAACTGATTAATCTGAGCAATAGTATTTTCACATTCCCCCTGTTGCCTATCACTCACGCTGAAACACAGTACCCCGGGTAAGCGCAGGGCCGCTTTACTGCTCGCATTTTGCCCCTGATGATGAATAAACAACCGCTGGTAATGTTGTAACCCCAGTTCTTTTGCTTCATTACCGACTTTTGCGGTAACGCTGATTTTCTCAATAGGTTGATGTTCGGTACCTTTTTCAATTTCAGGCAGCGAAAATACACGGGCTGCGAGTAGGGGGAGCGCATTAAGTTGCTGGTGGAGATGATCTAATGCAATTTCCAGTGCAGCAAAACTGCCATTCATTCGCTCAATCAAATCATACTTAGCCATTATCTTTTCCAATTAAGCTGATTTTAGTTACAACATACATTGTGTCATATCAGTAAAAACAGCACCATGAAAGCCTGTTGTTAACTTTAATAAAGGGGATATCTATACGTAATGGTAAAAGATTCGCTAGATAGTGGGGCATTAATTAATATAATGCCCATACTGATAATCAGGTTAAGTGCGCCAAGACAATTTTAGTGGCCGATGCTAATACATCCCGGCGTGGTTCTGCTTCTTTCTTAAGCTGCGTAAAGTAAACCACTAATACCAGTGGCGCGCCTTTCGCGGGCCATAACACCGCGACGTCATTTGTCGTACCATAATCACCACTGCCAGTTTTATCCCCGACAATCCAATCGGTAGGGACGCCCGCACGAATACTGGCCCCGCCGGTAGTATTGCCCTTAAGCCATTGTGTGAGTTGTTCCCGCTGTGGGGTTGCAAGCGCATCACCTAATACCAGTTTGTTTACACTGGCTGCCATAGCCGCAGGTGTTGTGGTATCTCGAGGATCATTTGGCAAAGCAGTATTTAACTCAGGTTCCCAACGATCCAGTCTGAATGTCTGATCACCAATACTACGGGCAAACTGGTTAACCGCCTCGAGTCCCCCCAACTGTTTGATTAACAAATTGGCTGCCGTGTTATCACTATACTGAATAGTCGCTGCGCACAGTTCTGCAACCGTCATCCCTTGTGCTAAATGTTTGCGCGTAATCGGTGCATAATCGAGTAAGTCACTTTCACGATAAATAATGTGTTTACTGAGTAGATTTGGCTGAGATTGGCTATGACCCAACACTGCGGCGGCCAACATTAATTTGAAGGTACTACAGAATGGAAAGCGCTGGCCGCCACGATAGTGAACTTTGGTGCCCTTGTCGGTATTGATTAACGCCAATCCTAAACGGCCATTTGACGATTTTTCAAGTTCAGCGAGTTGATTATCTAATGACATTTTAGCCCCAGCCGCCCAGGATGGTAGTGTAAAATTGAGCAATGGCACGGTGAGACCAGCTAATAATAGCGAACGCCGCAACGGTGAATGTTTCATTCCTGAATCTCGCAAGTGGGAAGAAAAATTTGCCTCTAAACACATGGCGCAGATAGGCAAATTGTTAAGAATTTTCATCAGGCAGTTTACAGTAAGTTATATCAAATAAGGGAAGGGAAAAATTTAAACAATGCCGCATATCGAGGAAATTGATGCCGTGTTACATGCCGCAGGCCGCGATAAACAAGGCTAAATGCCATTCAAAGTGACATATTAGCCTTGTTGGGGGCAGGTAGCTCAAATATTAAGCCAATGCTTTAGCTTTCAATTGCTGGTATTCGCTTTCAGTTATCGTGCCTTCATCCAATAATTTCTTGGCATCAGAAATCTGTTCTGCTGGTGATTTCCCCGCAACCTGGCGGATATAATCATTGGTATCAGATACCGACTTCTGTACCGTAGCGCGATAACGCTGCGCCATGCCTTTCCCTCGGGTAATGAGATACAAAAGAGACGTGAGGAGCGGGATGAAAAGCAGAAATACAATCCAGATTGCTTTATAAAAGCCGCCTAACTCATGATCACGGAAGAGGTCAGAAATGACTTGAAATAGAATCAGTAAGTAAGCAATAAAGAAGAAAATTGAAAACGTTGTTACCAGTATGTCCCAAAGCGTAAGAAAGTGACTTGCCATATGTTCTCCTGAAAAAATAAATTAAGGAAATATTTTTCGTAAAATCCCTAAATACGTTAGATACTTAATTTACACGCTAACTAGCAGTAATCCTGTATTAAGTTTCATATTAATAATAGATACATAGGCGACAGGACGTCAAATTATAGTTTGGCGCCCAATAGATCTTATCTCGATAATTAAAGATTAAATTCGTGCGGCTTCTGGCAATTTACGTAATCGCTGCCCGACATACAGTGCTAGCAGTAGCAGCGTCGCAATAAACCCCACCACCCCAGTCCAGCCTAAATTAAGCCAGAAAATGCCCCCCAATGTTCCCGCTACGCTAGAACCGGCATAATAGCAAAATAGGTAGAGTGATGAGGCTTGAGCTTTAGCGCGACGAGCGCGGCGCCCAATCCAACTACTGGCAACCGAGTGAGCAGCAAAGAAACCGGCTGTAAATATCATCATGCCGAAAAGAATCGTAATCACCGGGTGGAAACTGGTAATAATAACACCGGCCAGCATCATACTTATTGCGGCTAATAATACCGGCCCACGACCATATCGGCTGGTGAGCGAACCTGCTTTCGGTGAACTATAAGAACCCGTCAGATACACTATCGATAATAATCCCACCACTGCTTGACTCATATAATAAGGCTGAGCCAACAAGCGGTATCCAATGTAATTAAATAAGGTGACAAAGCTGCCCATTATCAGAAAACCTTCGGCAAACAGCAGTGGTAAGCCTGGGTCACGCCAGTGCAGCTTGAAATTAATCACCAGTGTTCTAGGGCGTAACGACGTTGGGCGGAAATGTTTAGACGGCGGGAGAATTCGCCAAAACATGCAAGCGGCAGCTAAAGCAAACAACCCAATAACCGCCAGTGCAATACGCCAGGAAAAGAAGTCACTCAACACCCCCGTCACCAGGCGGCCACTCATCCCTCCAATGGAATTGCCGCTGATATACAAGCCCATGGAGAGTGCGACAAAACTTGGATGAATCTCCTCACTGAGGTAGGTCATGGCCACAGCAGCAACGCCGCTTAAGGACAGACCAATCAATGCCCGCATCAACAAAATCCCTTGCCAACTGGTCATAAAGGCACAAATTAAAGTACAGATAGCCGCCAGCATTAGCGCAACGACCATGACCGACTTACGTCCAATGGCATCGGAAAGTGGGCCGGTAAACATCAGGCCAAACGCTAACATGCCGGTGGCGGCTGAAAGCGATAAGCTGCTGCCCGCAGGTGAGATATTAAAGTCTTGAGATAACAGTGGCAGGATGGGTTGTACACAATAGAGCAGGGCGAATGTAGCTAATCCTGCTGAAAAGAAAGCCAGTGTCACACGGATAAATTCTGGTGTACCACGTTGAATATATGGCCGTTTAGTTAAACGTGTAACCTCGGGGAGCGGAACTAACGAAGTTGCACCATCGTGTGCTGCGGATGTCGGCGCTACGGTGGTCGTAGTGCGCAAAGAGGTGGTCACGGTATTTCCTTATCAATAACCCAATTAAAGACTGTCTGTTTCGATTTAGCCACTATTTAGCTTAATGAGAAGAGCATAGAAATAGCTGAGTTTTTTGTCTAATATATTAATTATTATAAATGAGACTTTAAACATATCAATGGAGCACAATGAGTATTGAACTCAGACATTTACGTTATTTCATTGCCGTAGCAGAAGAATTGCACTTTGGTAGGGCGGCAGAGCGCTTGCGCATTTCTCAGCCACCACTCAGCCAGCAAATTCAGAGTTTGGAAGAGCAAATTGGTGCCCGACTCTTGGCGCGTAACAACCGTAATGTCAGCCTGACCCAAGCCGGCTCCTTGTTTTTAAAGGAGTCTTACCAAATTTTAGCCCAAGTGCATTCGGCAGCGGAAAAAGCGGGGCGTTTGCATCGCGGAGAATCCGGCGAACTGACTATCGGTTTTACTTCATCGGCACCTTTTATTAGCACGGTATCTAAAAATTTACAGGCATTCCGGCAACTGCATCCTCAAGTGCATATCAAAATGCGGGAAGTTAACAGTAGACAGCAAATTGAACCCTTACTGGATGGGCGGCTTGATCTTGGCGTAATGCGCAATACACGATTGCCGGAGGCACTGCAATATCGTCTGTTGTTACGTGAACCTTTGGTTGCCGTTGTCCACGAAAAAAGCCCCTTAGCGGCTTTACCTTCGGGGAGTGTTAAATTTAGCTCACTGGCAGAACAACCCTTTGTTTTCTTTTCGCGTGAAGTGGGTACTGCCCTGTATGATGAAATCCTCGCACTATTAACCCGCGCGGGTATCACGCCTTATATTACGCAAGAAGTAGGAGAGGCGATGACCATCGTCGGTTTGGTGTCCTCTGGTTTGGGCGTGTCGATACTGCCGGCCTCATTTACCCGAGTAAAAGTGGATGGGGTGAAATATTTACCTTTGGCTGAACCTGAAGCCACCACCGAAGTGTGGTTGGTTAATCATAAACATCGGCCAGTAACCGCCCCAGCAGAAGCGTTGATTCGCTTGATGGTTAAGGATACTCAAGCGACGCCCGCCAACTGACTCCGTATAAATAACCAGCAGTAAAGCCAGGAAAACCGGTGATTATGTGCAGTAAATCACATAACTAATCAAATAGTTGACGGCATATACTAAAAGCCCCAACATAGCCGATAATCTTTATTTAGAAGCGCGAAAAATACTCGGTTGGCAGAGAAGGAGCCGGTTCAGTGATAACGGATGGACAGCCTGGGCACATTGATCAAATCAAGCAGACCAATGCAGGAGCCGTTTATCGGCTGATTGATTTGTTCGGCCCAATATCCCGTATTGAACTGTCTAAACGGGCGCAACTGGCCCCGGCCAGTATCACGAAGATTGTGCGGGAACTGGTTGAGGCTCATCTGGTCAAAGAGACCGAATATCAAGATATTGGCAGCCGTGGGCGGCCTGCCATTGGTTTAGTTCTTGATACCGAAGCTTGGCATTATGTCTCTGGGCGTATCAGTCGCGGTTCTATTACTCTCGCCTTGCGTGATCTCAGCAGTAAACTGGTGGTTGAGGATCAAATTCCGTTACCGGATAGTCATCCTGAACCGCTACTTAATCGTATTCTCAATGAAGTTGATCAATTCTTTATTCGGCATCAAGACAAGCTTGAGCGGTTAACTGCGATTGCAATTACTATGCCTGGCATCATTGATGCCCCGGCGGGTATTGTGCATAAAATGCCGTTTTATGATGTTGATGAGATGCTGCTTGGCCCAGCACTGGAACAGCGCACGGGATTACCTGTCTATCTACAACACGATATTTGTGCCTGGACGATGGCCGAAGCACTGTATGGTGCTTCACGTGGCTGTCAGAATGTCATCCAGGTGGTGATTGATCATAACGTCGGTGCTGGTGTTATCACTGCCGGAAGGGTATTGCACGCAGGTAGTCGTAGCGTAGTGGAGATTGGTCATACTCAGGTGGATCCCTACGGCAAGCGCTGTTATTGCGGTAATCATGGCTGCCTTGAGACAGTTGCCAGTATCGAGAATATGTTGGAAATTGCCCAGCAACGATTAAATGGTTCAATGAGTTCGCTATTACACAGTTCTCCACTGAATGTTGAATCTTTATGTGATGCGGCGCTGGCGGGCGATCAGTTAGCTAAAGATATTATTCTGGGCGTTGGCCACAGTGTTGGCCGAATTATTGCCATTATGGTCAATTTATTTAACCCGGAAAAAATTCTGGTCGGTTCCCCATTAAATAAAGCCGCATCTATTCTACATCCGGCAATTGCGTCATGTATTCGTCAACAAGCACTACCTGCTTACAGTGAGAATATTCTGGTTGAACCTACAGCATTTTTTAATCAGGGCACAATGCCAGGAGCTGCATTAGTAAAAGAAGCGTTATATAACGGTTCATTATTGGTGAAGTTGCTGCAAGGGTAAGGTATTAACACTAATAATTATGGGTTAATTATTAGTGGGTATGTACGATGTATTCCTCCTATTATTTGGTGTTATCCGTTAAAAACCTCTCTCAGTTCGGCAAAACCTTGCGCTAACGCAAGCTGTCTGTTGTCGGCATCGCCTAGACTTTTATCCATGTTGCCAATTTCGCTAATGTTAGGCGGAAAGACTTGAGTCTAAGTGGCCAGATTGCGGAGTATTGTTATGTTAACGCGTGTATTTGTGACGGGTACCGACACTGCTGTCGGTAAAACCGTGGTGTCACGGGCCTTACTTCAGGCCTTAAGCCAAAATGGCAGAACAGCGGTAGGCTATAAGCCGGTAGCGACAGAAAGTAAAGAGACACCTGAAGGGTTGCGTAATCAGGATGCACTTATTTTGCAGGCTTCATCCTCTATAAAGTTGGATTATCAGGAAGTTAATCCATTCCCGCTGCAAGGGGATGTTATCCATGCCTGCACGGATACGCTGATTAATTACGGTGCAATGACCGAAGGATTACAACGTTTATCCGCCAAAGCCGATACGGTTGTGGTCGAAGGTTGTGGTGGCTGGAAAGTTATGATGAATGACCAGCGTTTCTATTCTGATTGGGTGATACAGGAACAATTGCCGGTTATTTTAGTCGTCGGAATTAAATTAGGTTGCATCAATCATGCATTATTAACAGCACAAGCCATTATCAACGATGGATTACCCTTATTGGGATGGGTCGCAAATCGAATTAATCCCGGATTAGCTCATTACGCCGAAACAATTGCTATGCTACGCGAACGGTTACCTGCGCCACAATTAGGGCAATTACCTTATCTTCCTCATCCAGAAGAGAAGCCGCTGGCGAAATATTTAGATTTGACGGCGATCGGCTGATCATCTATTTATCCCTTTGGGCTGATTAAATTAATAGTGGCTATCCACTATTGCATTAGTTGCCTATTTTAGCGTGAATGATATACCGAAATCGGACGCAACCATCGGGCTATTGTTGTTGAAATAACACAGGATAATAGTAATCCTGGGAGTAGGGTGTATTCGCCCGTCATTTCGCAAACCATTAATGCCGCCATGATAGGGGCATGAGTAGTCGCAGCCAATAGAGTCGCCATACCGGTCAGTGCCATCAACAACGCAATATTGTCACCAAGAGCTGGCCACCAGGCAAACATCTGCCCACATAACATGCCTAACGCGGCCCCAACAAACAAGGTCGGGGTGAATACCCCGCCCGGAGCACCTGAACCGCTACTGGCTAATACAGCCAACAATTTGCATATCAATATACCTGCAATCAATAAAACCCCTGGCGGAGCTGTCAACAGTGACTGCACCACACTGTAGCCATTGCCCCAGACCTCAGGGAAAATCAGCGATAATAGCCCGACAATTATCCCCCCCAGCGCAAGCTGTAATGGGGGAGAAAGATTCAGCGAGCGGAAAGCATCGCCACTGGCGGCCATCCCTTTTAAAAACAAGGGACCACAGAAGCCAGCCAGCAAGCCTAATAGTGCCATCAGTAAATATTGTATTGGCCACGGTGATGGTAGCGCTTGCACTTGATAAAGGGTTTCCTGGCCACCGTGCAGCAGGTTGGTGGTGAGCAATGCACTGACGGCAGCGATCACTACTGGCCCAAGTGAGGCCAGCATCAACGTACCAAACAGAATTTCCGCAATAAATAGACTGCCCGCCAGCGGCGCATGATAGGCGCTGGCCATCCCGGCGGCGGCACCACAGGCAACCCAAAGCTTCCATTCGTTAGGTTTGGCATAGCGCTGAGCAAAAACGGACGCAAACAAAGCGGCCAACAGCACCATTGCCCCTTCGCGACCAATCGCACTGCCGCTGGAGACCACGAGTAATGAAGCGAGAGACTTGACCAGACTGGCGGAAACATCTAACCGGCCATCACCGATCTCGATGGCCTCCATATAATCAGTTGGCGCACTGGGCTTTTGTTTTCGGTAACGCTGGTATCCCCATAAAAGAGCACCGGCGGCCAAACCACCTAATGCGGGGGTTAATGCGCGTCGCCAGCCAGTAATAGAAGAGGCAGCGGCTACCAGACTGCCATCAGTTCGGGCAAATAACAGCCACTCCAAGCCCAACATTGCTTGATGGAATAACCAAACAATCAAGGCTGCCATCATACCCAGCATGATCGAAATCAGTAGTCGACGCAGCATGGCGCGATAGTAATACAGGTGGGCAGGCCGTTTCATGCAACGCTACTGACTGACATAGTGAGGTAAACCCCATACTTTGGTGATTGATAGGTAAGTTGACGGAGAGTGTGTTACTTGTCATCGATTGTTACTTGCCATCAAATGAATGACCAGTAAAAATTGAGAAATGCAGAAATAAATTATTGATAAAACAAAAGGGTGCACCGAAAGGCACACCCAGACCGGTGACGGCGAAATTACTCGCTGTCGGTTATGCGGGTATAAACAATTTTCTGGCTATCATTTTCGCAATGTCCAACCACCTGACCGCCAGCTTGCTGAACTTGATCATTAGGAACGATATCCAGTTTAAAGCCGGACTCAGGCACCCCATTATTGATAATCTTCTGCGTGATATCTGCTTTCACACTTTCACAAGATGCCAGAGCAGCCAAAGGGGCCAGCGATAACAACAATGTACTGATAATAAGCGTTTTTTTCATCATAAAATCCTTATGTGGATGAATAGCTTGCCTAACATATTGATTCTTAAACCGTGCCTAAAGGATAGTCCAGATTCTCATAACCTCAAGTAAATCTGAGCCATAGCCACCCATTACGGATTAATCTGGCGACCTGATAGCCGATCCAGACAGCGCTGCGTGTTAGGCTCCCAATAGGCGTTCAAATTTTCACTGCGGTCGCAGTTGTCTTTCGCATCTTCAGCCCGATCAAACTTATCAAAGTTCTTTTCAACCCGGGTATTAACTTTATTGCGCAGGCGATGAGTATCATCCCATTGCTGTTGGCTTTGGCGAGCCTGTTCTTTGGACATCGAATCATTACTACCACCAACAGAAACACAAGTGCTGCCTTGGGTGCAATTGGTCGCCTGTGCCAGGGCCGGTGTTTGCCAGGCAAGCATAACCAAAGCTAGCGGTAGAAACGCACGCGTCAGGCGTGGCAGGCTAGTTATTTTCATCGTCTTAAGTCCTTTATTAGTCGGTGATGTTAAATCATCATGTGGTTTACTGGCACGCTATCAGCGGATAAAAAATTATATCATTGCTTTCGGTATATAAACCAGTCAGCGACAGGTTTGTCGGGAATATGTAGAGTAACCTAATGTTAATTTTAAACATTTGCCTCAGAGGTAAGATGTTGCTGGCAATATCAAGAGATCAGAACATGTTAAAGACGTCGTTACTGTTTTTTGTTACCGCACTGGCTGAGATAATTGGCTGTTTCTTGCCCTATTTGTGGTTACGTAAAGGAGGCCCTCTCTGGTTATTACTGCCCGCGGCGGCCAGTCTGGCAATGTTTGTCTGGTTATTGACACTGCATCCCGCTGCCAGTGGGCGTGTTTATGCGGCATACGGTGGGGTTTATGTCGCGACAGCGCTAATTTGGTTACGGGTAGTGGATGGCGTGAAACTTTCACTGTTCGATTGGGTCGGCGCAGGGGTCGCTCTGATTGGGATGCTGATTATTGTTGCGGGCTGGCGAGTAAATTAAGGGTGGGGCGGTGATAGCCCCCTCGTTTTCTTTATTGTACTAAATGTGATTATGATGATATTAATTAAAACTGACAAGCAGCCATTGAGATTATATATAATAAATTTTCGACTATATTTTTAGTTGATTTGTCTTTTGGTATGCATATGGATAAAATGCCTAAACGGAAAAATTTTTATTACAGTGATTTCGTTAAAACCATCACTTCAATATGATAGCATCCATCAAGCTTCATGCGGCAATGAATATTTAAATTTATTATAATGGGTTTATTTATAATTATTTTCCTAAATAACATTAGGGCAGGATTAATTCACTTAAGATTAATGAATAGTAGATAACTAAAGTGCCTTCGAGACCATCTTGATATCGCGGATTCTGTTGAGTATACTTTATAGGGTTGCACTCAATGGTCACATTCTTTTTTATTAAAAATAACTTGAGAGGCTGAACTGATCATGGATGAAAAAAATAAGCCATCGGATTCAAAAAATTTAGTCGTAAAATCCTTAAATTCACTGCCGCTGATTTCCATTATGGAACACAGCCATGAACCGTGGGTTGTGAGAGATTGCCAATCGCGTTACGTGTACGTAAATCAAGCCGGTCTGGATTTTTTAAATTTACCTGCTGGTTTTGATATCGAGGGACGGTTAGATAACGAATGTCCGGCTGATTGGGCGGAGTTTGCTGAACAATATCAAGCGAATGATAGAAAAGCGGAAAAAAGTGGAAAACGTGTGGCTATTATTTCAACCAATTTTTATGGCCGAGATAGAATACTAGAACCCTACTATTTACCCAGGTTTCCTATTTACAATAAAATCGGTGAATGTATAGGAACATTAACAAATGCCAGCAAATTAAATTTTATTTCTCTTTCTCAATATATAGACCGCCGTACACCTTCAGTATTAACACTTACCCCGCCAACAGATCTGTTTAGTGAAAAAGAACTTGAGATAATCTTTTTCATATTACAACCTATGACTACTAAGATGGTAGCGAAAAGGCTTTCTTTATCACACAGAACAATAGAAAATAGATTAGGTATAATGTACGAAAAATGCGGTGTTGGTTCTATAAATATGTTTAGAGAGTATTGTGGGAACTTAGGTTTTGATTTATATATCCCCCCTAAGTTTGTAAGACCCAATGTTCAAAATCAGAGTTAATTTTATATTAAAAACACCCAACGCCAAGCATGCTGATAATTGTTGCGGACTGGCGGATAAATTAAGGGTGGGGCGGTGATAGCCCCAGCCCAATTTTACCCAATAACGCCTGATATTAACCTTCGCGATGAATACTCAACCCAGCAAAAGATTGACTGACCGGCATCATCTCCAGTGAGTTAATATTGACCCGTGCTGGCAGCGTAGCAACCCAATAGACGGCTTCAGCGATATCCTCAGGTATCAGTGGATTAGCGCCATCGTAGGTTTTATTGACTTTATCGCCATCGCCTTTAAAGCGAACTGCTGAGAATTCAGTGCCACCGACCATACCAGGCTCAATATCCGTCACACGAATATGTGTACCGTGCAAGTCAGCACGCAGACCCAGACTAAATTGTTTCACAAACGCTTTCGTGGCTCCGTAAACATTACCACCGGCATACGGCCAGTTGGCGGCAGTAGAGCCGATGTTAATCACGTGACCAACATTACGTGCCACCATTGCGGGCAATAATGCTCGAGTCATATTCACCAAACCTTTGGTGTTGGTGTCAATCATCGTATCCCAGTCTTCAACATTAGCTTTATGTGCAGGTTCCAACCCCAATGCCAAACCGGCATTGTTAACTAACAGATCGATATCTTTTAGTTCGGTAGGTAGCTCATCGATAACTTGCTGAATAGCCGCCCGATTCCGTACATCTAAACGTACGATATGTAACTGCTCACCCAATTCGTCCTTCAATTCTTCCAAACGCTCCTGACGACGACCTGTCGCGATAACCTGATGACCGTGGCTAATAAACTTTCGAGCGATTGCCTCACCAAACCCTGAGGTTGCACCAGTGACGAAAACGATCATACACATTCCTTATTTTTAGTTGCTAAAAATATAATTGATATGATTAACATACTCTTAACTACAGAAGGAAGCTATTCCGGCATAGTCCACTACACATTTTAGCGTCGTGATGGTTTCTTACGTACTTCATCGCCCGCATCACCGCTAAGGGTTAATGTATCTACTAACGATAGTAATGCGACCAGCGCGATAACCACAAATGCTATCTGGAAATTCTCCAATGGGATCACACCTGCGCGATGGGGGTGAAACCACTCAGCTATCCGCAGCGCCAAGGCTCCGATGGCGATGCCGAGGCCAATTGCCATCTGTTGCGCCATATTAGATAGCGTATTGGCACCGGCCATTTTCGGACCAGGCACTTCAGAAAAAGCCAGCGTATTGAACGCAGTAAACTGCATTGAACGCGTCAATCCGCTGATAAATAACAACACAATAATCAGCGTTGTTGGTGTTTCTGGCGTGATAAACGCACAGGCAAAGATAGTCGCGGCATTGAGTAAACCATTAACCAATAGTGTAGGGCGGAAATGAAAGCGATAGAGGATAGCAGAGGTAAAAGGTTTCATTACCAGGTTACCAGCAAACACCGCCAACACTAACAAACCGGCATTAAAAGCGCTCAGGCCAAAACCTATCTGAAATAGCAACGGCAGCAAGAAGGGAACAGCACCAATAGCCATTCGGAATAAACCGCCACCCCAGATAGTGACGCTGTAACTTTTTATTTGCAAAGCCCACAAATCAACCAATGGGAATGCCTGATGTTTTGCATGATACACCGCCAGTGAACCTAGTATCAGGCTGCCTGCAATACAGAATAGTGGGATTAAACGTGACAAGTTTTGATGATTAAATAATTCCAGACCAAACATCAGGCTAAAACAAGCAGCGCCGGTTAACAGAAAACCAAGGGTATCAAAAGGCGTTTCTTTCTGTGGCGACTCCTGCGGTATTAACCGCCATGCAAGCCATAACCCAATGATCCCCAATGGAACATTTAATATAAATATCCAGTACCAAGAAGCATAGGTAGTAATAAAGCCCCCCACAGGAGGTCCGAGTATCGGGGCTACCAATCCGGGCCAGGTAATGGTGGCGATGGCTTTGATCAGATCAGGTTTGGCCGTATTACGTAATACAATGAGCCTACCGACCGGGACCATCATCGCACCGCCAAAACCCTGCAAAATTCTTGCGGCAGTAAATGTCATCAAATCAGTGCTTAATGCACACAGCACTGATGCTAATGTGAAAATAATCATTGCGGCAGCAAAGATATTACGAGCGCCACAGCGATTGGCAATCCAACCACTGGCAGGAATAAAAACCGTCAGTGTCAGAATGTAAGCAGAAATACCAATATTCATATCAATGGGATGTACTGCAAATGCCGTCGCCATCTGCGGCATGGCGGTGACAATAACTGTCCCATCGAGATTTTCCATAAAGAAAGCGCCAGCAACCAATAATGGCAGAGCGGAATTGCGCACTATCGATTGGCTCATCATTCGCACCAGTGGGATTTGTGGTAATTTACTGATTTATATTGGAATAGATAATTTAAGTTGGCTACTGGAATCACGTTTCAGATCCACAAGATTTTCTGACATATTTCGAGCATACCGGATCTAGATAGGATTAAAAAGGGGGGTTATTGGTGACGGTGTAACAAAAAAATAGGCAATCAGGGAGATTTGCCATCTAATAAAATGGGCTGTCACTTCACAGCCCATTCTGATATTACCGAGCAAACTATCATGGTTATTTTTTCTTATAAACATCAGCAGTAGCATGAATTTTTGTGTTGGTATTTGCTGATGTTACAACAAAATAATCCCCACCAAGCTCATCAGCCTTTTTAGACAATTCTTCCTTAGCATCACTCGGCGCTAACTCGCCAGCAGTAACAATATTGCCGATTTTTTCGTATTGACCTGGGCTTTTACTCAGTTCATCTTTAGTTAACAATTCGGCGGCGATGGCACCGGAAGAGAATGCCCCTAAAAGAACTAATGTTGTCATTGCTTTAAATAATTTCATAGTATCCTCTCATCAATAATATTTACGGTTATGTGAAGCCTTATTCCAGTGGAAAGGTAAGTATTGTTCTCATTGCGGGTTTTATCCAGTGGATCGGCTGCTTTTAGGATTTTTGCACATTCGGGCAAGGATCATCGCCCGATTGAACATATAAGATAATTTGCTTAAAATAGATAAAAAGGTGATCGTGATGAATATGAATTTTTACCTCTGTCCGCTGTTGCTCCATCCCCGAATAACTGAATGCAGTGATTATTTGAACGTGTAGTCACTGCCACGAAATTAAAATGTTCCGTGGCTTTCTTTTTGAAAGGGAAAAGTCATGAAAGAGAAACATTGGTCAAGAGTGGAATATCTCCATCTCACTGTTAAAAATCCAAATATTGAAATCAAAGGCCAACATAGCTACTACAGCGATAGCTGGGATCAGGGATTTGAAAGATCTGTCGTTCGATACCTGCATGGGGATACCATCAGTCAGGAATGGGAGCCGCTTGGGCATACAGACAGGCTTATCATCGGAGATTATGTCTGTATTGCGGCTGAAACAGTTATCTTGATGGGAGGTAATAACAATCATTGTACTGATTTTATTAGCCTTTATCCATTTATGAGCATGATAAAAAACTCATATCAGCACCGGGGGGACACAGTGCTGAACGATGGCTGTTGGCTCGGTATGCGTTGCATGATTATGCCTGGAATTACGGTCGGTGAGGGTGCCGTTATCGCGGCTGGGAGTGTTGTTACAAAAGACATTCCGCCATACGCTATTGTTGGTGGCAATCCGGCACGCGTTATTAAATTTCGTTTTACACAAGATGTCGTAACACGCATTCTAAATTTAAGTATTTACGACAAATCTGAAGACGAATTAGCCCGGTTAATTCCCATACTCAGCTCTGATGATATTTCCGCATTGGAAGTCGCGTTAGCAAAGTGAAGTGCCTTAATATCGTATTTGAACAATGATCCAACCACAGCACTGGAAGACGATTCCAGTGCTGTTTTTAGTAGAACGTAGATAACTCAAAAGGCCCAGCCAAGGATAGTTGAGTAATTAATGACGGACCGTAAAATATGAAGCGTGAACTACGCCAGCGCAATGGTACAAGATGTTCGTGAGTACGGAACAACTGCCAGGAGCTTGGCAAGTACACTGGATTGAAGATTGAATAGTACAACCTGAGCAGGCAAGTTTCCCCTGAGCTGGCGTACCAACGAAGAGATTTAAATAATCAACAACCACATACATGATAAAGCCTAAACCCTCAGATTCTACCTAACACCACCTTGGTGCGCATAATGTATATTATGTTAAATTGATTGGAGCAACCCATAACTTCATGGTTATCTGTGCCACCATCACAAATCCGTCAGTTACCTTTGATGATGCCCCTCTCTATTTTGTTATGATCTTCATTGTTCATTGCAGATTTTGATGAATGTTCGTTATGTTGTCAGGAGTGATTTCTCATGTATTCACTCCCCAACCTCTGTCGACATTATCAGTTTCAGGAAATAATTCTTTACTGCCTCATCACCATCTTTAATGGTTTGCGAACCTAAAATTATTTATGTCATTATCCCAAGGTTATTATTTATTAACTAACTCGCCATAATGCACCGCTAACCAGATAGTCGGTCCATTCGGATCGGTCCATGCAACCCGATGCCGGCACTGGGCTGGAATATTAACAAAATCCCCGGCGTGTAGTTCACGAACGCTCGATTCATCTGCAAAATGCAAACATGCGGATCCCTGAACAACCATCACCCACTCACTTTGTGGCTGACAATACCAGAAATCTGGCGGACTCGATTGCCCGGTTGATATTATGCGTTCAATACGGACATTTGGTTGAGATATCAACTCTTCAAAAGTTTCTGATGCCGCCTGTCTCGCCGCGTCTGGGAAGTTAGTAAATATATTTTCCGTCATATAAAATAATTCCTCTATTCGTTAGCTGAAGATCCGCGCAGGTCTGTGTGACTATGGGAACGATGTGCGAGTATCCACGCAATGAGTAAAATCAAATTTCATGTATTTGGATACAAGAATCGGATGATTTGAATATAATTCTGCTCGAAGGAATAATAAATAAGGCACCATTGAATACTGACTCAGATATTAAGTACAATCCCTGTTAGCGTTAGTTAAGGCTCAACTGGTCTGTTTAGCTCCGGTTTATGCCTTTTAACACCATTAACAGTAAGATAAAGAAGAAGTTATCAATAGAAGAATTAAATAAAACAATTGAAAACTTAAACAAACAGAGGACAAAAATGTCCGTATTGTCTATTTTTGCCACTGATGACCATAGCTGCTGCTTGCACTTTAGCAGAGGATAGTCGGTTTCTTTGCCAGGCAATTATCAAAAACTGGAGAGTATTATCGCCTGTTCTCATCGCTTTCACTCTGTAACTAAAGTTACACCGCGGGGTGCACTTCTCGCTTGTACTCTTTTACTTGCCAGTTGCTCCTCCGAACCGCCGAGGTCGCTCGTCACCCCGCTACCTTCGGTGGCTAAAGTTCAGCAGAGTCAGGAGCCGGTGCGCGGTGTCTGGCTGGCGACTGTTTCCCGCCTCGACTGGCCACCGGTAGCGTCAGTCAATGCCAGCAGCTCTGCTATCCGCATCAGCCAGCAGCAGCAAGCACTGACCGATAAGTTAGATAAGCTAAAAACTCTCGGTATCAACACCGTGTTCTTCCAGATTAAGCCTGATGGAACTGCACTGTGGGCATCAAAAATTTTGCCATGGTCAGATATGCTGACGGGCAATATTGGTGAGGATCCTGGATACGATCCCCTGCAGTTTATGCTGGATGAGGCGCACAAACGTGGCATGAAAGTCCATGCTTGGTTCAATCCCTATCGAGTATCTGTCAATACCAAGCCGGCTACTGTTACAGAACTGAACCGTACATTGTCGCTACATCCGGCCAGCGTATTTGTGCTACATCGCGACTGGGTCCGCACCGCAAACGAGCGTTTTGTCCTCGACCCAGGTATCCCTGAGGTACGGGACTGGATCACCAGTATCGTGGCCGAAGTCGTTGCACGTTATCCTATTGACGGTGTGCAATTTGATGATTATTTTTATGCCGAGTCAGCAGATTCAGCCCTGAACGACAGCCAGACATTCAAAAAGTATGGTCAATTATTTGAATCAAAAGCGGACTGGAGACGGCACAACACTCTGCAACTTATTCAACAAGTTTCACGCACTATCAAGCAATTGAAACCCAACGTTGAATTCGGCGTCAGCCCTTCTGGTGTCTGGCGTAACCGTTCACACGACCCAGCAGGTTCCGACACGCGAGGAGCGGCGGCATATGATGAAGCTTATGCAGATACCCGCCTCTGGGTACAACTGGGATTACTGGATTACATTGCTCCGCAGCTTTATTGGCCCTTCTCACGCCAAGTAGCCCGTTATGATGTGCTAGCCAAATGGTGGGTTAGCGTGGTGAAACCCACAAAAACACGGCTCTATATTGGTATTGCCCTGTACAAAGTGGGTGAACCTTCAAAAAATGAGCCTGAATGGTCGAATAATGGGGGCGTGCCAGAGCTGAAAAAGCAGCTCGATTGGAACGAGTCAGTACCACAAATCACCGGAACGATTCTGTTTAGAGAGAATAACCTCAACCAACCACAGACCCAAGAAGCAGTCAGTTACCTTCGAAGCCGCTGGGGTGGTTAACTAAACTCTTTAGGCAATTATTTGGCTCAGCCGCTGTATCCCTGCTACGATTTCCGCAGGTGAATGAGCGGCAAAACCTAATAAAATAGCCTGTTCTGGCGAATTTGTTTGGCAATAACGAGAAAGTGGTTGTGCCCCTAGCCCAATTTTACGACATTTATCGATAATATCTTGCTCTTTTAGATTGTCTAATAACCAGCAGACAATATGAATACCTGAATCAGCAGGTTCAATCTTAAAACTATTTGGCAGATATCGTTGTATGGCGTCTATTATTACTTTTTTACGTTCGTAGCAGGCTTTTCTGACCCGTCTCACGTGGCGGGCGTAATGACCATCAGAAATAAAAGTGGCCAGTGTAGCTTGTTCTAAATAAGATGTACGCGTATCTGCATAGTATTTAGCGAGCTTAAATGACTCAATGAGATTATTCGGTATCACCAGGAAACCTAAGCGAAATTCGGGGAACATCATTTTTGAAAAGGTTCCGGCATAAATTACTCGTTGTTGTTTATCCAACCCCTGAAGAGCTTGTATCGGCGGAGCGGTATAGCGGAATTCACTATTATAGTCATCCTCAAAAATCCACGTTTTATTTTCAGCCGCCCAGTCAAGTAAAGCCATCCTCCTCGATAAACTCAATGTTCCTCCCAGCGGAAATTGATGTGAAGGAGAAGTGAAAATCATTTTGGCATTTGGCCAGCCCCTGATGCCATAGGAAATATCCATACCGTCTTTATCACTGATTACAGGGCAAATTTTGGCACCCATGGCAGTAAATGCACCTAAAGCACCATCATATCCTGGCTCATCCAGCCAAACTTCATCGCCCCTTTGCAACAGAACTTGTGCCGCCAAATTCATCGCCTGTTGAGTCCCATTAACAATGAGTATTTGGTCTTCATTACAATTTAAACCACGTGTGGTTCGAACATAATCAGATATTGCCATCCTTAATGGCTGAAATCCTAAAGGTTCATTTAATTGCCCAATCTGTTGGCGAAACTGCCGCCACGCTCGCCCTAATAACCGCCCCCAAAGTTCATGGGGAAATAAATCTGTACACCCTATTCCAATACTAAAAATTCGATTTTGTCCGGTATAAGGTGAGGATTTATCCCAAATTGAGGACATTATTTTCATTTGCGGATTAATATTGAGTTCGATGTTTTTATCATCAGCACATTGGTGTTGGGAAGTAGCTTGTATATGAATCATTTCATCAGGAATAATGGATGAAACATAAGTACCCGCGCCCTTCTTGGTAATTAGATAACCTTCATCAATCAAGCGTTCGAAACCCGAAATAACCGAATTCCTGGAAATTGACATCATTTCAGAAAGCGTTCTGCTGGAAGGAAGTTTAGTTCCCGACCTTAATTGCCCATTGAGGATCAATTCTTTTAGCGCATGATGAAACTGCTCTTTAATTACGCCTTTCTTAAGCAATAAACTGGGGAAGTTGGCATCGTTCTTTTTCATTGTAAAGTGGATCCGTTAAAAATGAAGAAAGTGTACCTTATGTAAGACCACTATAAAAACTATGATTCAATCTCTAAAGGATTATATTTCTATTTATGAATACAAGAGGTTGATATGATTGATAATACGCATACTATTTCAGTGAGCCCAGTACAAGCAGATGATTACGCTAAATGGCTGCCCTATTGGTTGGACTACCAGCAATTTTATAACGTTGAGTTGCCGGAAGAGACAACGCTTGTAACATGGAAGCGTTTCTTTGACGCAGAGATCCCGATGTATTGTGCGGTTGCGCGAGAAGGTTCGAAAATTCTTGGCTTCGTTCACTATGTTTTTCACGGTTCAACTTGGGCTATCAATGATTTTTGTTACTTAGAAGACCTGTTTGTTGCTTCTGCGTCTCGAGGGAAACATATTGGTAAGCAGCTTATTGAATATGTGAAACAGCAAGCCGAGGGACGCCAATGTGCCCGATTATACTGGCATACTCAGGAGCGTAATTTGACGGCTCAAAAACTGTATAACTGGATTGCTGAGAAACCCGGCGTCATTGAATATAGAATGCCCGTTTAAATAGCGAATGCTGAACATTTCAACCTTATATAATTGATGCAATAACAGATAGTCAGGCGGAGTTTAAAGCATCGAGCAGGTTAATCGTCGATGCTTTTCTTTCTAATCGATAGGCTTTCGACCCCACTCACTCGGATGGTAATAGTAAAGAGTCATATGGCACAAATGAGCGAACATTATTTCATTTATTAAAAATGTGACTATATGGCTTAATTTATTTAACTTTTTTATTGTATTTAACTAGCGTCAGTGATTAATGGTTTTTTTATGGTGGTGCTGGACCCTCTCTATATGCCCTAAAGCATAATATGCCCGTAGAAGACCATGGTAGCAGTGACCTATAAACACTTTTCTAAACGGTACTATAGGGCGCGGTAAATCCTCAAATTAATAAATATACCAACCGTTTAACTTTCATTTATATTTAAAATGTTAAATATCGTAGTGACATTATCATTTAAAGTTCCGTGATATTTTGTCGTTTACTTCTTCATCTGAAGATCCTTATTGTTTACTTATAGCGTAAAGAAAATCATGTTTTCTAAAGAAGAAAGTATTAAGTTACGTAAGAGATTACACGGGATTAGCGGAGGGAGTGATATCATTCTCGCGAAGTTAGAGAGTATGGGTTACCACTCATTAAAACAGCTCTCCGACGTTAGTGTTACTGATATTGTCTCTATCGAATACATGCGTTCTGGAGCGCCAAATTGGACAGAAAAACCAGGATTCAGGACATTACTTCGCTCAATATTAGATATTGCAAAACAATCGAAATATCCTATATAAGCTATTTAGAAGGTCTGTTTGTTGCACAGAATCCCAAGATAAACAGCTTATTGAATATGTGAAGTAACAGGCTAATTTGCTCGATTATATTGGCATACTTAATCGAGCGAATTGACAGTTCAGACGCAATTAACGCGATTGCTGAGAAACCCAGCGTCATTCAATAGAGAATGCCCGCTGAATGCCTGATTATTCAGCTACACGTCTGCCCTGCTCATCTACCAACCGTTCACCATCTTCCTTGGTGAACGAACCACGTTGCGCATCGGGCAAAATCTCCAACACCACCTCAGAAGGTCGACACAGCCGGGTACCCAGTGGCGTGACAACAATCGGGCGGTTGATCAGGATGGGATGCTGCAGCATAAAATCAACCAGTTGGTCATCGCTGAAGGTGTTTTCTGCCAGATCTAATTGCTCATAAGGCTCGACGTTTTTACGTAATAACGCCCGAACCGTGATCCCCATATCGGCGATCAATTTTACCAACACCTCACGACTTGGTGGTGTCTCCAGATACCGAATAAGCGTGGGCTCAGTGCCACTGTTGCGAATTAACTCCAGCGTGTTACGCGATGTGCCGCAGGCCGGATTATGATAAATAGTCACATTGCTCATTTGGGTGATCTCTCATTGAAACCCCAGCCGGCATTGCCTTCTGGAGGGTAAATAATAGTTATTGCATCATTGATAATCGCAGCGCCAATGCTGCCAGCGTGACCAACAGCACCGGGATCGTCATGACAATGCCCACCCGGAAATAATAGCCCCAGGTAATGGTCATATTCTTTTGTGACAGTACATGCAGCCACAATAAGGTCGCCAGGCTACCTATCGGGGTGATTTTTGGCCCCAGATCACTGCCGATAACGTTGGCATAAATCATCGCTTCCTTGATCACGCCGGTGGCAGAGCTGCCATCAATCGATAGCGCCCCCACTAACACGGTCGGCATATTATTCATGATGGAAGACAGGAACGCCGTCAGGAACCCGGTACCGAGCGTAGCTACCCATAATCCCTGCTCCCCCAGTTGATTCAACAAGGCGGAAAGGTAATGAGTCAGTCCCGCATTCCGCAGGCCATAGACTACCAGGTACATACCCAGTGAGAATATAACGATTTGCCATGGCGCACCACGTAGCACCTTGCCGGTGTTGATGGCATGTCCTTTCTTCGCTACGGCAAACAATATCAGCGCCCCCACGGCGGCGACCAAACTGACGGGCACACCAAGTGGCTCCAGGCCAAAGAAACCCAACAGCAGCAGCACCAGCACCAACCACCCGGTTTTAAAGGTGTTGATATCGCGGATGGCCTCTTTTGGTGCCTTCAACAGCGACAGGTCGTAAACGGCAGGAATATCTTGGCGAAAAAACAGATGCAGCATGACCAGCGTCGCCGCAATGGCGGCCAGGTTAACCGGCACCATCACTGCCGCGTATTCAGTGAATCCAAGATTAAAGAAATCAGCTGAGACAATATTGACCAAATTCGAGACGATAAGTGGCAAGCTGGCTGTATCGGCAATGAATCCGGCTGCCATCACAAAAGCCAACGTAGCACCACGGCTGAAGCCCAGCGCCAACAGCATCGCAATCACAATCGGTGTCAGGATCAGCGCGGCACCATCATTAGCGAACAGTGCTGCCACTGCTGCACCTAATAAGATGATGTAAGTAAACAGCAAACGGCCACGGCCATTGCCCCAGCGGGCCACATGCAGTGCGGCCCATTCAAAGAAACCGGATTCATCCAACAGCAGACTGATGATGATCACGGCAATAAAAGTCGCGGTCGCATTCCAGACAATCTGCCACACCACAGCAATATCACCCATGTGAACCACACCGGTCAGTAACGCCAGTCCCGCACCGAGCAGCGCACTCCAGCCAATTCCCAACCCTCTGGGTTGCCAGATAACCAGCACAATAGTCAGGACAAAAATAGCACCTGCCAACAACATACCGCCCCCGAAAGGCAAGAGTTCTCTCCTGCCCGGTAAATTTTAATGGATTAAACATCAACGGCCAGATAAGCTAGACCATCCTTCCTGCTATCTGCTTTCTCTTCCAATCAAATATGTAAATTCATATATGATTAGGCAAATTTTTACTGTATTAGCGGCAAATTGCCTTACCGCCCGAGGCTACATTACCGCTCGCCAGCAAAACGATTTTATCTCGTTGGCTAAGATAGGCCTGCTCAATCACCGTGGCCGCCCAAGCTGGGATATGTGGTGACAGACGATAGTGAATCCACTTCCCTGCACGGCGATCGAGTAAAAGTCCAGATTCTCTCAGCATTGCTAAGTGTCTGGAGATCTTGGGTTGAGACTCATCCAATGTGTCACAAAGCTCGCAAACACATAGCTCGCCCGACTCTCGCAACAGCAGGATGATATTCAGACGTGTTTCGTCGGACAGATTTTTGAAAAGCTGTAATGGCGTGAGTGTAATCATGGGATCTCCAAGTCTGAATACTGAGGTTATCTTAGAAGTCTTGGCGTTAAAGTCAATTATATATTCGTTTTACCATATCTGTCTTCATCGTCACCGATTACAATTTTTGTGTTGAAAGTCATGTCCCCTGGCCGCTCATTGGGTCTGGATGATAAGAAAGTCACTTTTATGGCATGAAACGGGCCATTCTAATGAGAAAATTCTTATTAATCTGGAACAATTTGCACCTGTTGTTTAGTATGTCGCTATCCTGTCTACGCTATCAGCAAATCCAATATTTATGAAAAAACTCATTAAACGGCTGGAGATCATTAAAAGTGCTATTGAGCTTGAAGATGAGGATATTATCCGACAACAACTGCCTTATCTTAAAAGCGAATCCCAGGACGCGGTGCTGGCTTTTATTGCCATGGAAATTGAACAAGGGAAATTTACGCATGCGCTAGACGCAATTGCAGCCTGGCTGGCGAGTAAACAAGCGGTTACCCAGTGGCAAGACCTTGAATTGGCCGCCTGTAAAATGGAGCTAAAAGCACTGGAGGAACAGTTACGCGAGTTAATCGATAAACGTAACGAGCGGGTTCAGTTGCTGGATGACTTTAATGATCTCTATCTGGTGCGCCTTGGCCCATTGATGAATAAAATCCTCCAGTTACGTAAACAGTTGGCGGAATGTACTCTGCGTAAAGCAGAGGCCGAAGCCCGGCGCAGGGAACGCGATTATCGCAACTGCCAGCAGTATATATCTCAAGCCATTGATGAACTTGCCGCGTTAAAACAGCGCTGGTTAGCGCTCTCTGCTATGTCGAGTGAAACCATTGAGATACGACAACAGATTCAGCAGCAAACGGATTTAATCGCCGCACTGCTGGCGGAAATTAAAGAGCTGGAAAAGGGTTTTTGTACCCGCAATACTGAGTCAACCCGTAAAGCTCGGGAAGAAGCGAAAGAGAAGTACGAGAGCTATCAGGAGCAGCAAAAAGATGCCGAACAGCGGCAGAGTAATGAACAAAAACTCTCAGTTGATCAGCGCCAAGAGCTAAAACGCCTGTGGCGGCAAGCCAGTCGACTCTGCCATCCAGATTTAGTCGCCGATGAGTTTAAAGAGAAAGCACATCAACTGATGGTCCAGCTCAATCAAGCCCGCCAACGGGGAGATTTCCCCGCAATTAACGCGTTACTCGAGAGTTTAAAACGTGGGTTTGAACCGCTAATGGCAAGTGATTGTATTGACGATCTTGAACGGCTGCGCAGAAAAATTAAGCAGGTCAGAGATCAAATTGACGTGATGTTGCGTGAACTGGAAGCATTAGAGGATGAAGACTCTTGGCAGCTTGTCACCTCTTTGTCCGATAAAGATAACTGGTTCAAAGAACAAGAAAACGTATTATCAAAAACGCTAAAACTGCTGGAGCGGCAAGTTGAAGAAGCATCAAAGGTACTGTATGAAATTTGAGTGACCTCATGCTTACTGGTAATGCTCTTTTGGCCTACTGCCAACTGTGCCCGGTCCATGCCTGCCGCTTAACAACAAATATTATCCCTGTTATCTTTTATTATTGATGCATAATCACTATGCGTATTATTAAGTTCGTATTCATTCTGAAATAAGGTAATCAATGATGAAAGATAACGAATACCAGCCTCCAAAGGTCTGGACGGAAAATAACGAGAGTGGCGGTGTATGGTCCAAAATCAACCGCCCAACGGCAGGTGCACGTCATGAAGCGCTCCTGCCTGTTGGCAAACATCCGTTACAGCTTTACTCCATGGCGACACCCAACGGCCAGAAGGTCACTATTCTGCTGGAGGAGTTATTGGCGCTGGGCGAGAAAGGCGCAGAGTACGATGCCCACTTGATTCGAATAAGTGAAGGCGACCAGTTCTCAAGTGGTTTTGTCGCAGTGAATCCTAATTCAAAAATCCCCGCGCTGATGGATCACTCAACGCCGACTCCGGTGAGAGTTTTTGAGTCCGGTGCTATTTTGCTTTATCTGGCGGATAAGTTCGGCCATTTCCTGCCAAAAGATCACGCACAGAGAACGGAAGCACTGAACTGGTTATTCTGGCTACAGGGCGCGGCACCTTATTTAGGCGGGGGTTTTGGTCATTTTTATCATTACGCACCGGTAAAAATCGAATACGCAATTGACCGTTTTACCATGGAAGCTAAACGCCAGCTTGATTTGCTCAATACTCAGCTCAAAACACATGAGTATATTGCAGGGGATGAATATTCGATTGCCGATATCGCCATCTGGCCGTGGTATGGCAATTTGGTTTTAGGCTTGCAATATGAAGCCGGGGAATTCCTGGATGTTAAATCCTATACCCACTTGATACGTTGGACGGAGAATATTGCGAAACGACCAGCCGTGCAACGGGGGCGTATCGTCAATCGGACCTGGGGAGAACCAAATGAGCAGTTGCCTGAGCGCCACGACGCATCAGATTTCGTTCACTTATAGCTCATAAGCGATCAAGTCAATTCGACTAGAAAAAGGCGATAAACTCTGTTTACGCCTTTTTCTAACTCGAGTGACTACAGCTACTGTACCCCATCAAAATGGAGAAACAATAGAGCCAATACGCTGGCAGAAATCATCGTAAGCATCGCCCAGTTTTTCAAACAATTTACTGATGTCATTTAAGTGTTTCATTGGCTGTTCCTCTGAGAGCGTTGAGATTTATTTACGTGATCTACATCACTAAATAAAGCTTACCGTTTTTAAAACAGCATTTCAATATTTTTGTGATGTGCATCACAAAAACAGTAACTCTGCATAATGCTTATGATTATTGAGCGACACCTTCCCCGCCCGCAAGCCACAGAAACTCTTCTAGCGAGATTCAGATATAGATATTTATTCATAAAAAATGCGTTTTTTTTCATACAACCCACCAGATCGTGATCGTGATCTCATTTTAAACACAGCAAGAGGATTATAAAGAAACGCAAGATCGATAAATATGAAACATTGTTTCATTTAAATGAAGGGATGCAAATGGAAAAGAAAATAACCATCAGGCACACGGTTGCATACGGCAGTGCAAACCTGTTGGGCAGTGGTGCATTGGCGATCAGTGGCGCGTGGCTTATGTATTTCTATACCACGTTTTGTGGGCTTTCTGTCGTTGAGGCTGCCGCCATATTCTCTCTAGCCAGCATTCTTGATGCCATCAGTAACCCTATCATGGGCTACATCACCGATAATTTTTATAACACCCGCCTTGGCCGCATGTTTGGACGTCGTCGCTTCTTTATCCTCATCGGTATTCCGCTGGTCTTGTTCTATCCCCTACTTTGGGTGAGTGGTTTTGGCTTTTGGTACTACTTGATAACCTATGCCATGTTTGAATTGATCTACACCTCGATCATGGTGCCATACGAAACGCTAGCCACAGAGATGACAACCGATTTTGCTAAGCGCTCCAAGTTGACGGGATCAAAAGCGATATTCGGAAAAGTTGCCAACTTTATGGCGGCCTTTATTCCAGGGCAATTTATTGCGCTCTATGGCAAGGATTCTCCGGCCCCCTTCCTTTATACCGGCATCGCATATGGAGCTATCATGTGTTGTGCCATGATCTTCCTGTACGTTTCTTCTTGGGAGCGCCCGGCCAGTGAAGTGGTCAAAGAGACCACCAGTAGTTTGTTTCAGGCGCTGAAAAAAATGTGTATTGATATGGCGTCAACATTTCGGCTCCGTATTTTCCGTAAACATTTAGGGATGTATCTATTTGGATTTGGTGCCGAGTGGTTATTCGCTTCCTCATTCACCTACTTTATCATTTTCGGTTTACGCCAAAGTGCTGTTCTGGTGTCGCAACTCAATAGCTTCAGTTCGATTATGCAACTGATCTCGACCGCATTCTTTATCGGCATCTGTGTGAAAATGGGCTTTGCCCGTCCTTTCCGTATTGCATTGCAGGTGGTGATTGTCAGTGTTTTTGCCTATGCCGCGCTCTATTTTACCGGTTGGTCTGACACGACCACTGTCATTGTATTATTCGCAATCACCGTTGTTTTTGGTCTGAGTACCGGTGGTATTTATTATATTCCCTGGACCGTTTATACCTTCCTCGCTGATGTAGATGAAGTTCTCACGGGGCGTCGGCGTGAGGGTCTATATGCGGGTGCAATGACATTCGCTGGCAAAATGGTTCGTTCGGTTATTGTGTTTGCGATGGGCTGGACACTCAGCAGATTTGGCTTTGTCTCTGGTCAGTCGGTGCAGCCAGAAACCGCGGTTCAGGCGATTGTTGGCGTCTTTGCCATCGGCGTAACCGCGCTGGCATTAGTGGCAATTTTTTATACCACACAGATGAAACTCGACAGAAAGAGTCATATGGTTCTGTTGGCAGAGATTGCCCGGATTAAGGCCGGTGGTACGATAGCTGACATTGCTGCTGGCCCCCGCGCAACGATTGAAGAACTGACGGGTTGGAAATATGAACAATGTTGGGGTAATAACCCGCTTGGTCAAAAGAAACCGACAGAAAAATTGACTGAACTGACATCAGAGGACTGATGGCTACTGTAGATTCAGGGACCGTATCATGAAAACGCTCGTGGGGAAGTGGCAGGTATCGCTTCTGAGGAAGAGGGAATTGTCATATTTGAAGATGCATAATCACAAAAGGGGAAAAATCGTATTCTGGATATTCCACCAGAGTAATTACATCAACGAGTCCCCTTCTTTGTCGGCACCTATTCGATGGTTGAGGATGCCGAACGTTTCATTGCCGAAAATCCTGATTCCTTATCCGGTTAATGCTCATTTACCCAGGCACGTCACTAACCGTTGGATAAAATGGACTGTTGGTGACGGCGGCCTCCTATCGTTTTATGCCGAGCCGTTTGGCAAGACGATGGAGGTTGCCTGCGTCAAGGTTTAGCGCACGAGCAGATGCCGACCAATTCATCCCATGCTCCTGAAGAACCTGCATGATAACCTGCCGCTGAAAATCACGGGTCGCCGCTTGCAGGTCTACAGGCGCGCTACCTTGGTCCTCACTGACTGATATCGGTGAAATACCCGGTATAGTGGTGACTGTAATATTAAATAAGTCAGCATGCAGTTGCGCAGATTCTGTCGCCGGTTGTGAGGCACGCGCTAATACCGCAGCACGATAAATAGCATGTTCCAATTCACGCACATTTCCGGGCCAACTGTAATTCTCTAGCAAGGTTAGTGTGGTTGCCGGGATGCCCAACTGCTGAAGCCCCAGTTTCTTTCTTATCCGCTCCACAAAAAATCCTGCTAACAGGACAATATCCCCTTTCCGTTCCCGTAACGGTGGAACATGTAACGGGAATACACTCAAACGGTGAAACAGATCAACGCGAAAGTGCCCTTCGATAACTGCTTGTTTAAGATCACAATTGGTAGCAGCAATAATACGCACATTCACCCGCTTGGTACTGTCGTCACCGACGCGCTGTAAGTCGCCGTACTGAATAACACGGAGTAATTTGGCCTGAAGTACCAAAGAAAGCTCGCCTATCTCATCAAGAAATAGTGTGCCATTGTCGGCAATTTCGAACTTACCGGTTCGGTCATGTATTGCACCGGTGAAAGCCCCCTTCACATGGCCAAATAATTCGCTCTCCGCCACATTCTCGGGCAAGGCGGCACAGTTTAAATAGATTAATGCCTTCGCAGCTCTGGGTGATAAATGATGAATTGCCTGAGCAACCAACTCTTTACCTACCCCCGTCTCTCCGGTGATTAGCACATTCAGTTCTGAACCTGCTACCACCCCTATCTCATGTTTTAGTTGCAGTATCAACGGTGACAGGCCAATCATCTCGTCTTCCGAGCTTGGTGTGGCTTGTTTTTGGATGCTTAATGAACTAACCGTAGGGAGCGCTTGCTTCTCCAACACATCGACTAAAAGTGCATTATTCAATGCCGAGGCCGCTAATACGCCAATCAGTTTAAGCTCTTCATCACTGAATCCATCAAATTGCAGCGGGTTCATACTGTCGAAAGTTAATGCACCAATAAGTGTTTGATCAGCAAACAAGGGCAGACCAATACAGGCATGGACTTTTAGCTCATCATGGCCCGGGATCAGGCCGTCATAGGGATCAGGCAGATGGCTGTCAGTCGGGAAACGGACCACATTCCCTGCCCGGGCAATGGCCTCTAATCGCGGATGGGATGACAACGAAAAACGCCGCCCCAACACATCAGGCGATAAACCATCAATGGCCAAGGGGCGGAACAATTGATGTTCATAACGTAAAAGTGCCGAGGCATCGCATTGCAGTAATTGCCGCAAGCTACTGACTAACGTCTGAAAACGATCTTGCCCTGATAAGCCGCCCTGTAGCTCAATGGCTATTTTGGCCAGTGACTGAATGGATAAACTCATATTTTGTCATTCCGACATAGTGTTAGTCATTATGACAATGACACATCAATGTCATAATGACTAACTTTAATTTTTATATGATTAAAATCAATACTATAAATCATGGCACGCTATTTGCTCTCTAAGGTGAGGTAAATCATTTATTTTAGTTGAGGAACGGTTCATGGCGATTCAAGTTAAGAATAATATCAAATGGGTTGGGCAACGTGATTGGGAAGTGCGTGATTTCCATGGTACTGAGTACAAAACCCTGAAAGGGACCAGTTACAACAGCTATTTAATCTGCGAAGAAAAGAACATTCTGATCGATACAGTTGATCAGAAATTTGATCGAGATTTTGTTGCCAATTTAGCACGGGAGATCGACTTAAATGCGCTCGACTATATTGTTATCAATCATGCAGAAGAAGACCATGCCGGCGCATTAACCGAGTTAATGGCGCGTATCCCCAACACTCCGATTTATTGCACCGCCAATGCTATCGACTCAATCAACGGACATCATCATCATCCTGAATGGAATTTCATTACAGTTAAAACAGGCGATACCTTAGATATCGGCAACGGTAAGCAATTGATCTTTGTTGAAACGCCGATGCTGCACTGGCCTGACAGCATGATGACTTACATCACGGGTGATGCCGTGTTGTTCAGTAATGATGCTTTCGGTCAGCACTACTGTGATGAGCATCTGTTTAATGACGAGGTCGATCAGACCGAACTTTATGAACAGTGCGCTCGCTATTATGCCAACATTTTGACCCCTTTCAGCCGCTTGGTAACACCAAAAATCAATGAAATTCTTGGTTTCAATCTGCCAGTATCAATGATTGCCACCTCCCATGGCGTGGTATGGCGCGATAATCCAACCCAAATTGTCACGCAATATCTGGCTTGGGCGGCAGATTATCAGGAAGACCGGATAACCATTTTCTATGACACCATGTCAAATAATACCCGCATGATGGCCGATGCTATTGCTCAGGGTATTCACGATACCGACCCCGGTGTGGCAGTGAAGATCTACAACATTGCCCGCCATGACAAAAATGAAATCCTCACCCAGGTCTTCCGTTCTAAAGGCGTTTTAGTGGGTTCTTCCACCATGAACAACGTCATGATGCCAAAAATCGCCGGGATGCTCGAAGAACTGGCCGGATTACGTTTCCGTAACAAAAAAGCTGCGGCATTTGGCAGCTTTGGCTGGACTGGCGGTGCGGTTGACCGCATTCAAACTCGCCTGATGGATGCCGGGTTTGATATCTCCCTCTCCTTAAAAATGAAATGGCGGCCTGATACTGATGCTTTAGCAGAGTGCCGTGAACATGGGCGTAAAATTGCCCGTGAATGGGCACTTCATCCATTGGAGACCCCCCATTTATCTGAGGTTGACGACGTTATCGCCCTCACTCAAGAAAAGGTCCGCGCCGAGAAACAGAATCTGGGTATTTCAATGCAATGCAGTGTTTGCCAGTGGATATATGACCCAGCACTGGGTGAGCCTCTTCAAGAGGTTAAGCCAGGAACCTGTTGGGAAAATGTCCCCGATTTCTTCCTCTGCCCAGAGTGTGGCTTGGGCAAATCTGTGTTCGATCCACTGTAATGGAGCATGTTATGACAGATAACATTATTATTGTGGGTTCAGGTTTTGCCGCCCGCCAAGTGGTTAAAAACATCCGTAAACTTAACCCACAAGTGCCAATCCAGATGATCGCCGCTGACAGTGGCGTGGATTATAATAAACCTGATTTAAGTCATGTATTTAGTCTTCAGCAGAGCGCTGACGATCTCACCCGGTTGTCGGCCGAGAAGTTTGCAGAAGAAAATAATCTTACTTTGCATACAGCGATGTTGGTCACCGCCATTGAGCGGCACACTAAACGCGTTTTTTGTGGTGATCGGGGATTTAATTACCATAAATTAGTGCTGGCTACCGGGGCGTCTGCACTGGTTCCGACCGTGCCCGGTAGCGAGATGATCGTTACATTTAATAGCCAAAATGAATACCGGCAACATCAAGATAGGTTGCAAAAAGCATCGCGTGTTTTAGTGCTGGGCGGCGGGTTAATCGGGACGGAGTTGGCAATGGACCTACAGCGTTCTGGTAAGCAGGTGATTCTGGTGGATAAGGCACACAGTTTGCTAGCCTCTGTGATACCAGTGGAGATCAGTAGCCGCTTACAACAGCGCCTCAGCCAAAGTGGTGTTACTTTGGTGTTTAATAATGAATTGCTCAGTGTGACAAAAGTCACCAACGGCTTGCGAGTAGAACTTCGCGCGGGTCAAACGTATACCGTTGATGCTGTTATTGCCGCGATTGGTTTAATGCCGGAAACTGCCCTCGCCGCTGCCGCAGGTCTCGATATTGGGCGTGGTATTAAGGTCAATAATCAGTTGCAAACGGTTGATCCAGATATCTTTGCCGTGGGTGATTGTGCCGAGGTCGAGGGGAAAGTACTGCCATTTTTGCAGCCCATATTAGTGGGAGCCATGACACTGGCAAAAAATATTCTAGGAGGAGCCGCGTGTCTCACCCTGCCGCCGATGTTAGTTAAAGTCAAAACACCTGATCTACCGCTCTATTTCGCTGGCGAAACCAACCGCGAGGATCTCCACTGGGAAATATGCCTGACAGCGCAGGGGATAGTGGCGCGTGGCACTGATAACTCACAGCAATTACGCGCGTTCGTCGTCAGCGAACAACAGACCCAACAGGCTTTCCCCCTGTTACGTGAACTGAGTGTGTAACATTAATCGTGCTGCGCTATAACATCACAACGCTAACCCCCCGCCACCTGCGTAGGGGGTTTTGCCTGCAATTTTCATCACTTCTGCCCCCAACGTGACAAAAGGTGCCCGCCGACTGGCGTAGATAATGCCGCCAGCCTGAGCGCGAACCGCTTTTACCGTATCGGTGAGCGGATCAATAATTTCAGCTACCACTTCATCTTTCCCAACCCATTCACCCGGCTGGCGTAATAACAGCAGAATGCCACTGGCAGGTGCTGTCACTATCTCACCCGCCGTAAACGGCAACAGGGTGACTTCCCGCTGCGGAATAACCAAAGGTTGCCCTTTGACTGCGCCACGGTACTGCAAATAGTGATAAAGACGCTCGGCATCAGCACTGGCCAACGCGTGGCTAACATCCTGTTGACCCCGTAATTCTAGCGTCACCGCCATGCAGCCCGGTTCAAGCTTTAACGCCGGATAGTGCGCCGCTAACCGGTGCCATGGCAAGCCGCAAGCCTCATCAAAGGATCCACCACCGCTATCTTGCGACAGTAATACGGTGCCAATATCTAAGAACCGTGCCAAGGTTTCGGCGGGTTCACGCCAGGCAGGATCAGCGTACATGTGCAAAATAGCGTGATCATCACAATGCAGATCCAGCACCAGGTCCGCATCACAAGCCAGTCTTAATAAGTGTTGGCGCAGCGCTGCAACTTCACTGCTGGCAGGCAAATCCTGCAATGCCTCAACCATGGCAACTCGCACTTGTTGCTGTATACCAACACTATCAGTGAGCGGCCGCGATGCCAGCCGCGTTTGTACCCCTTGCGCCAGATCAGGGAAGTCACGGTTGAAATTGCGGCCACTGCCCAGATCAAAACGGCCGATACCACTATTAAGGAGCACTTGCGCAATACCTACCGGGTTGGCAAGCGGCACAATAATTATTTCGCTCTGAATTTCACCGCGCCGTTCCGCCTGACTCAGTAATCTTTTAAGATAATGTAATACCAGCATGCCGGGCAGTTCATCAGCATGCAGGCCAGCTTGTAGATAGATTTTCTCACCAAAACCTTGCTGGCCGAAATGAAAGCTGGTTAATTGACGCTGCCCACCCAGGGCATGTTCAGGTAACTTATGATTATTGATTTTCATTGGACGTCCTATCTGTGGAAAAGAAAGCCCGGCTTGACCGAATTGACAAAAAAATCCTTGAAATACTGAGCCAGGATGGTCGCATCTCTTATCAAAAGCTCTCTGAACAGGTAAACCTTACCGCTCGCCCTTGTCTGGAGCGCGTACGGCTACTGGAGCGTGCCGGTATTATCCGCGGTTACAGCGCGATTATTGAGTTGCCGGAACCTGCGCATGCTTTTGTTATACAAGCACAAATTGCACTGGCCGACCATGGGCACTCGCAGGCGGCATTCGAACAGGAAGTATGCAAAACGCCGGAGGTGCTGGACTGTTGGTTGGTCGGTGGCAGCTTCGACTTCCTGGTGCGCATTGGCTGTCGTAACATGGAACACTACCGGTTACTGGCTGATAGTTGGCTGACCAGTAAAAAATTCCGGGTCGATAAAATTGTCACCCTGACGGAATTACAAACCATCAAACGCACTTAAATCCGCAGTGCCCGCACGGAATACTTAATCGTGACGGGCAAAAGCCAGCCAGCGCCGTTCTGCACGTGAAAATAGGTAAATCAGCATAAAAGTGCATAACAGATAGAGCGCCGCCGCCATCAGGAACGGGATGAACGGGGAATAGGTTGCCGCATAGAACGAGCGCGCCACGCCGGTAATATCCAATAGCGTTACGGTACTGGCAAGTGAGGTGGCGTGTAGCAGGAATACCATCTCGTTATTCAGCGCTGGGATACCGCGCCGCAATGTTGCGGGCAGTACCAACCGGCGAATAATCTGCCACTGGCTCATGCCAAAAGCTTCGCCAGCCACCCACTCCTGACGTGGAAACGTCACCATCATTCCCGCCAATAATTCTGCCACATAAGCACTGGTATTCAGCACCAGCGCGAGCGTGGCACAGAAAGTGGCATCACGGAACAGCAGCCAGAACGGTTGGTCGTCCTGCCAACCCAACTGCACGATGTCAAACTGTGACAAACCGTAGTAGATCAGCATTAATTGCAGATAGAGCGGCGTGCTACGGAAAAAATAAGTTACGCTGCGGATGAACCAAGAGAGCGGCCGTGGGCCAAAAGCTTGCCCAACTGCCATCAGTAGTGCCAACAATAAACCCGGCACCACGGACAGTAAAAACAGCTTAGCGGTCATGGCCAACCCGGTAACATCCGACCCGTCGCTATACAAAAATGTCGGTGCAGCCTCCAGCATGGTTTGCAGATTCATCCTTGCCTCGCTGCACTAGAGGTTGACAGCGCATAGCGCCGTGAAAGCAGACTGAATCCCCAACTAGAAAGCGCGGTGATGACCATGTAAATCATCGCCACCAGAAAGTAAAACAAGAACGGTTTTTGTGTCGCCCGCCCTGCCTGTTCAGCCAGCCACACCATATCTTCCAACCCCAGAATGGATATCAACGCCGACGCTTTCATTAAACCAAGCCAGTTGTTATTGATCCCCGGAATGGCAAAACTGAGCATCTGTGGCAACATAATGCGCCGGAATACCTGAGCAGGACTCATACCGTAAGCTATTGCGGCCTCCAACTGACCACGATCAACGGTTTGAAATGCGCCCCGGAAGGTTTCAGTGTAGTAAGCGCCGAATACAATACCAATGGCCAACACGCCAGAGATAAAAGTGTTGAAGCGAACCGGCCCCACGCCCAATAAACTGAGGAACCCATTCACCAGCATTTCGCCACCGAAAAATAGCAGCAACATAATCACCAGTTCAGGAATACCTCGCACCAGCGTGGTGTATCCGGTTGATATCCAGCGCAACCAGCGCGGACCAAACAGTTTGATAACCGCATTGATCAACCCAAGTACCAGTGCCACCGCGAGTGACAGCAGCATCACACACAGTGACAACCCCGCCCCCTGTGCCAGTAAAGGCAAATATTCGGCTACCATTATTGGCCCCCTGTCGCTGAAAAACCGGTGCCGGGCGCGTTAGTCATCGGCCCGGCGGGTTTACATCACAAAAAATGGTGAAGCACTCAGTTGCCGTAAATATCGAAACTGAAATATTTTTTCTGAATGGCGTCATAAGTACCGTCAGCACGGATCGCCTTAATTGCTCCATTCAATGCATCGCGTAACGCTGGATTATCTTTACCGACGGCGATACCCACATCAGATGAGATAGTTTCGTCTTGGATAACTGGCCCGGCAAAAGCAAATTTCTGCCCACGCGGGGTATCAATAAAGCTACTGGCAGCCTGAATGTTATCTTGTAGCGAGGCGTTGATGCGCCCAGACAGCAGATCCAGATAGACATTGTCCTGATTAGCATAAGAGACGATTTTCACCCCTTGTCCACCCCAGTGTTTTTTCGCATAGGTCTCATGGATTGAGCCGGTTTGCACACCCACGGTTTTGCCTTTCAAGCTGGCGGTGTCCGGTAACAGCGGGCTGCCTTTGCGCGCCACCAATTGTGCGGCACTGCGATAGTATCGATCCGTGAAATCCACTTCTTTTTTGCGCTCTTCAGTAATGGTCAGCGACGCAATAATTGCATCGAACTTACGGGCATTAAGTGCCGCGATCATGCTTTCAAACGGTTGTTTAACGAATACACACTTCGCATGCAGGTTTTCACACAAGGCATTCGCGATATCGATATCAAAGCCGGTGATCTCGCCACTGGGAGAAAGAACATCAAAAGGTGGATAACCCCCGTCTACACCAAAGCTAATAGTGTCAATGGTCTGAGCCGCCACGGGCGCGGAAAGTATCAGGCCGGTCAATATTGCAGCTAATGTCTTTTTCATGGTTAAGATCCCAATGTTGGCAAGTAATAGAAACCGCAAAGATTAGAAACGAAGCGAGAGGCAGGTCAAGCCGCCATCCATTTTTTTAAATTCACTGGTATCAAGTTGAATAATTGGCATACCCAGCTTTTCAATTTGCGCCAACGTGTAAGGATACCCTTGCGGTGTAATCAACGTATCATTGATCCACAAAGTATTACCGGCGTAAGACTCATCTTCAGGAATAACAATGGTATTAAACCGAGAAAACGCAGGATGGTGCTGATAATCCTCGGTCAGCAACAAGGTGTTACGCCCAACATAGTTAACAATCGACTTCAGGTGTAACCCCGCACTCACTGCTATTGGCGTTACCCGATAGCCATAGCGCGCGACCGCGGCGGTAAACTCGCTGATCCCGACTTCATCAGTGCGTGAAGTCAGGCCGATAAAAAATTGTTTATCCACCAACAGCACATCACCCCCATCAAGATGGCCTTGCTCGCTCATTCGAAAGACCGGGCGGTCGGTAAATAGCGGCTCGATAGTCGCCACTTCGCCTTGGCGGCTGGGTGCCCCAGGGTGGGTTATCACCGCCAGTTCCGGCATGACGACGGCAGTATCCTCAACAAAGTGCGCATCAGGGAATGCCGGTGCTGCCGGTAAAATAGTCACTTTCAGGCCAAGACGGAGCAAGGTATCAACGTAGGCCAAAAATTGGTGACCCGTCACAGCAATATCTGGGGCGCCCAATTGGGACGTGGTCTGGCCGCTACCACAGGTAGCCGCCGGCAGTCTGGCAATGGCTTGAGTAAAGTGCATAGGCGAGTCTCTTGATTGAGTGTTGCAAAAGTGTTGATCTGATTATTAAACAGATACTGTTACCAATCAGGTTGAATCAGCTATCACTGCCATACATTTACGCTGTATATGACTCTCTCTGCGACCTATTCAGTTGTCAGATGAAAACCATAGACAACCCGCTTTAGCTATATACTATTTGATATAACTTATCGGGCAGTATCCGAGACAGGCAAGCTACCCTTCCTGTCTCTGCGCGCGTAGCGTGCTAGCGAACCTAAGGAAACCGAATGAAAAAGTTAATCATGGTGATGATTACACTATTGCTGATTGCCTGTGCAAATACCGGTCATGTCGGCGTGAGTGGGGGTTCGGGCGGAGTATCGAGTATCAGCATTGGCACCGGCATTCGCCGGTAATACAGGCAGGTGTTTTCAGTCCCTGCCTTACCAGTATTGACTGTAAAATTGGCTGTCAGCTATCTGTTTTTCAGGACTGGAGCATCCTCGGAAAAACGTGCTGAAATAGCATCCCGTTCATAACCTTGCCGCTCAGTCAAAATGGTATATAACTCAGGGCGACGACCATAGATCCAGCGCCGTCCAGTACTGAGTGGGATCAAGGAGAGATCCAGCTCAGCGCACACCATCATGTCGGCGGCCTCCCAGGTTTCATTGATGATGCGACCATACGGGTCCAGTATCATCGCATTACCGGTGCGCACTTCATCATCATCGGCCCCAATACCATTACTGAACAGAATAAATAAACCATTATCATGTGCCCGGGCTGGTAACCAGCGCATCAGCCATTCCCGGCCATTGATGCCACGAATTGCCGCGGTTATTTCTTCTTTTCGTTCAACACGTTGTTGCCACAGTTCGAGTGGAATGGGCTTCATGCCATAAGGGCTACGGGAGTGAGTTCCACCGGTTTGGTGTGGTGCCAATAATATATCCGCGCCCAGTAAGGTGGTAGCGCGAACATTCTCCACCAAATTGTTATCCCAGCAGATAAGTATGCCCACTTTGACCCCCCAAGGGGTGTCAAACACGGTGTAAGAATCGCCGCTGCTAATGGTTGGATGCTCAAAAGCATGCAATTTGCGATGAGTGTGCCAGGTGCCATCAGGCATGCAAGCAACATAGGCGTTATAGAGTCGCCCGTCATCTGCCCGCTCAATCAGACCCACACCAATAAGCATTTGATATTTAACTGCTAACGCAAGAACCAAGGCGATTGATGGACTGTTTCCTATCGATTCCGCCAGTGCATTGACTTGCACCGCAGTCAACTTAGGGACATGCCAGTATCCAGTGATACACATCTCTGGAAAGGCTAATATTTTGATGTTTTGCAGGGCTGCCTGCTCGATAAACTTCTCAATAACCAACAGATTATATTGTTTGTTATTGGCCTGATGCTGGAACTGCACTGTTGCTGCTGTTATCAATGGTAATTCAGTCACATTATCCTCCTAGGGCATCTACCGCTGATTTTTATCATTGGCATTACAGCAGCCGTATTGATAACTTTATAATGAATTATTTTCCTTTATCGATTACCAATTGGAATGAAACAGTGAATATTAAGTTGCTAAAAGCCTTTGTTATGCTGGCACAGAAAAGCAATTACAATGAAGCTGCACAGGCGCTTTGTATCACGCAACCGGCCCTGTCTAAGCAGATTAACTTATTGGAATCGATGCTAAATCTTCATCTGTTCTCACGCGGGCGTCATGGTGCGCTACTGACCCCTGGCGGCCAACAGTTGCTGGCAGAGGCGGAGAAAGTGATTAATCAGTCTAATTTTTTTCTACAACATGCCGCCAGAGTGGCCAAGGGCATTGAAGGGTTTATATCGATAGGTTTTGGATTGTCGACTTTCTATACTGCTCCGCACTGTATCGCCAAATTCAGAGAGCAGTTCCCTGGCATTGCCATTACGTTGGAGGATATCCCCTCGGCACAGCAATATGCATTATTAACTCACGGTGAACTGCAAATAGGATTTGTTCGAGTGCCGCCCAAGGCGCCGTTACATTATCATCCCTTATTTGACGATCGCCTGGTGCTGGTAACCCCGCAAGATAAGGCACTAACACTCGACGAATGGTTAAAACATCTGCCGTTACTGCGTTTATATACCGAGCGTGGGCGCGGGCTAAATGCACAAATTGACCTGTTCTTACAGTCAAATCAACTCTACGTGCCAGCGATGCAAGAAGTTGAGGATATTCAAACCATACTCGCACTGGTGATTGCCGGTCTCGGCGTGGCATTACTGCCGCAGAGTGTGGTGCATATCGCGCCCCCGACGATGAATATTATTGCGCTCAGCGGAGACACCCTCAGTTGGCAAGTGGGTATCGCTTGGAATAATACTATTCCTGATTTGGTGCGGGACAATTTTATTAAGATGGTCATCGAGCATAACCGGCAAAACATCGATTGATACTTTGCCGGTTTATGGCGTGATGAGATTAGCGGAACGGCGGTTCGTTAAAGGTGCGCAGTTTGCGTGAATGCAGTTGATCACCCTCCGCGCGCAATAAATCTATTGCCCGAATACCAATCTGCAAATGCTCAGAAATAGCACCTTCATAGAAATGGTTAGCTTGCCCCGGCAACTTGATTTCGCCATGTAACGGTTTATCTGAAACACAGAGCAATGTGCCATAAGGCACTCGGAAGCGATAACCTTGAGCTGCAATGGTGGCACTTTCCATATCGACGGCAACTGCGCGGCTTAAGCTAAAACGCAGTGCTGACGCAGAAAAACGCAACTCCCAGTTACGGTCATCAGAAGTGACTACCGTCCCGGTGCGCAACCGCTGTTTGACTTCAACGCCTGGCATGCCACTCACCGCTTTGGTGGCGTCGTACAATGCCCGCTGTACCTCAGCAATACTTGGGATCGGGATATCTGGCGGCAACACCGCATCCAACACATGATCATCACGCAGATAGGCATGAGCCAGCACATAATCGCCGATGGCCTGACTTTCACGCAATCCACCACAGTGCCCAATCATCAACCATGCATGAGGCCGCAGTACCGCCAGATGATCACAAATAGTTTTGGCATTGGATGGGCCGACGCCAATATTCACCAAAGTAATGCCATGACCCCCTTCTGCAATTAAGTGATAGGCCGGCATCTGATGTTTTTTCCATGCCAGATCAGAGGTGGTCTTTTCAGGATCAGCATTTTCAGCCGTTATGTAGCTGCCACCGGCACAGGATAAGGCTTTATAAGGGCTGGCGGGGTCGAGAATCTGCTCACAAGCCCAACTGACAAACTCATCAACATAGCGGCTGTAGTTAGTGAAAAGGATATAAGGCTGAATATGTTCTGCGGGGGTGCCGGTGTAATGTTTTAGCCGCGCCAGTGAAAAATCAGTCCGCAAGGCATCGAAATGCGATAAGGGAAAATCAGCGGTGGCAGTATCAATACCGTCCGTAATGCCATCACCGATTTTTGCCAAATCCGTGGTTGGGAAGTGCTGAGCAAGGCCCGCCGTCATCGACCGGTCGAGAATGAGGTCAGAACCGTCGATCACAAAAGGATATGGCATTTCCTGTTGTGACGGTGTCACTTCAAACACCGCGCCGTACTCACTTTCAAGCAAGGTGAGTTGCTCTGCCAGATAGTCCCGAAACAATGTCGGCCGAGTAACAGTAGTACTGTATTGCCCGGTCCGGGAGAAACGCCCATAAGCACGGGTACGCTGGTGGTCGCGGAATCTTCCGTCCCAACTGACGCTGAGCTGCGGATATGAAAACAAGCCCTTAGCCCTTTCACCAACATCCGGCAGAGCGCCATCGCGAATAAAAGCGCTAATGGCATCACGCAATGCCGCAAGTGCTGACTCGTATAGCGTCTCAAGCCTATCAATCGCTTCGCTGGCTGATAGGTGAATGGTATTTTGTGATTGATTCAAGATATCTCCTTTCAATACGCGTAAAGGCGGTGCTTAGCTTACTCAATTAACCGACGCAGAAACATAGTAAAAAACACGGTTTTACTGTCCATCGACGTAATGTGCCCTGTAATGAACATTTTGCCGTTACAGGTCAAATATCCAAACACGCGTTACACCAAAAACCTCCATTCATTGAAAACAAGAGGACATTTTGCCACTTATTCCGTCGTTTGATTCCCCTTCACCAACACTAAAGTATAGGTTGTCGCAGATAACACATTATTTTCTGCCTTGGGCAACACTATAAAGGTCTCTTTTGCGTGGCAAAATCATTTTTACGCAGTGGTAGTTTGGACGACATTCTGGCGTTAGGCGAAAACGGGCAACCGGTTTATGCCTCTGCACGGCAGATAAGAGAGGCATTACGCCTTAAAAAACAGCAACATATTGCTGACTGTCTGGCCATACCTCAACTTAATGAACGCGGCGACCGCATAGATTGGTATGCCCCCATTGAAGGCAAAGTGACCTCATGGCTGGCAGCCAGCAGTGTTGAGCGCAAGGCAGCGGTTAAGCAGTTGTCAGCCTGTCTGGCAAGTGCCAATGACTTGTGTCAGCGGGCGCAAAAATCAGATAACGCCGCACAGCAGCTATTTGGCGTACTGTTGGCCAAAACAATGCAATTCCCCGATCAAAATCACGTTTATTTAGTGGCAGGCAAGCCAGTACTGACCTTTTGGGGATTTGTCAGCCCGGATAAAAAAACACGCACTGACCCACTCGATTGTCTGCGCCAGACCACCGAAGTTTACGAGTCGATTGAACCTATTATCGCTACCATTACGGCCCCAATGCCCACGCCGCCTGCCGCTGCTGTCATTGAGTTAGCACCTCAGGCCGAAACTACGTTGCTGCCCCCCCTGCCGGAGCCTGTCGCAGAGGTCACCCCGCTATCAAAAGCAGTAAAAAAACCAACACGTTGGCTACGATTTAGCTGGATGTTACCGGTGTTGGCGCTAATCATCGCCTTGATAGTGCAATTCAGTGGTGGAATGCCGGAAAATGCCGCTGCCGCCCCGGATGTTAAGCCCACTGCCCTCGAAGATAAATCAGCCACTGAAGATAGAACCCTGTCAGTTAAAGACCTTGCACCGGTAACCACTGCACCTGTTGCTCAAATTATCCAGCCCACAATTGCATCACAACTGCCGTTGAATAATGCCACCGTCGTGCCTGCATCAGCTATCGCGGAACCAACCGCCGTCGCATTGCCGACCACCGTTGAGAGCAAAAGTGCGCTGATACTCCCTTCAGATGCCGTCAAAGTGGGATCGACTACATTCCTTAATGGAAACTGGCGTGTCAGCCCGGATATTAAAACCACCCAAACCGGTAAAGCACCCAGCCTGAAGTATCAAATTAAAAACGGTAAAGGTACGGTGAAAATCACCCACGGGGATAACGTGACTTGCCGCGCAAATATCACTGCTGGTGTAATGAAGTCAGGCAATTTGGTAATCAATAGCCGCTATAGGGCGCAGTGCAGTGATGGTTCAAAATATCAAATGCCTGAGATCGTCTGCAAACAAGGCGTGAGCGGGATTGCAGATTGCAAAGGCCGTTACGATGCCAATACGACCCTTCCAATGACGATGAAGCGTGAGACTAAATAATATTATGCTGGCAACGATCACGGATTTAAAACAGAAAATTACGCTTATTCAGGACAGCGGCATTCAGTTTCTGGACTTCGCTTTAAAGCCCCAATTAGATACTGAGCTGCCAAATAAATTCGTCCGCAAAAGCGCTAATGGCCCACTATTACGCCTGAATTACCATCCACATAACGGTAAATATTCGCTAATGGTACCCGGCTCAGCCCCAGAGATTGTTAAACCTGAATTTAGTATTCCATTGGAACAATCGCTAAAACTGCTGAACAATATTTGGTTGCCGCTGCCCTTCTTGCGTTTTAATCCGCCGCGCACCTTCGTTAATGGGCCTGATAACTGGGCCAGAGTACAGATTTTAGTGCTAGATTCGCCAGATCAAGATGGCAATACTTTACGTGTCACCATGGCATTTGATACCAAAGTCTATCCTGAAGGTGATGCTAATGAGTATTTGGCACCTAATGAAAATGATGTCAAAACCGGATTAAGTTTCGCCCTGGCCTACCACAATGAAGAATTGGCAGAATTCCTTGATTTAACCTGGGTTGACGGTTGGTTGCGGGAAGTTTTTGTTCAACAGGCATCAGAGCAGGAAGAACGCACCGAAAGGCATATCAGTGTGTCGCTGCGCGAATTCGAATATCAGGCGCACTATCTTAATTTGCTGGAGTTACTTGGCAGCCAAATTGGTGTGCCAGAAATAAAAATCAATACCAGCACCCTACAAGAACCTACCGTTAATGTTGATTTGATCCTCGATGTCGGCAACTCGCATACCTGCGGCATTTTGGTGGAAGACCATGCCGATGAAAGTAATGGCCTGAAACAGACTTACGAATTACAAATTCGTGATTTAAGCGAGCCACACTATCTGTATAACGAACTGTTTGAAAGCCGGATTGAATTTGCGCAAGCGAAGTTCGGCAAACAGAATTTTTCGGTGGAAAGTGGCCGTGACGATGCCTTTATCTGGCCTGCGATTACCCGTGTTGGTCGTGAAGCCAGCCGTATGGCACAGCACCGTTTAGGCACCGAAGGGTCTACCGGCATTTCCAGCCCCCGCCGCTATCTGTGGGATGAAGAGACCTATACTGCGGGCTGGCGCTTCAACGAGACCCAAACCACGCTAATACATGAACCGCTGGCGACGGCGTTGCCGCTGACCAATCTGGTCAATGATGACGGCCAACCGCTCTATACGATGCCAGTAGATGAACGGCTCCCGGTATTTTCACCACATTATAGCCGTAGTTCATTGATGACATTTATGTTGTCGGAACTATTGGCGCAAGCGCTGATGCAAATCAACAGCGCGGCACAACGTTTGAAAATGACCCATGCCAATGCGCCACGGCAATTACGCGCCATTATCTTAACGCTGCCGTCCGCCATGCCAAAACCGGAGCGCGAGATATTCCGCCGCCGGATGAATGAAGCCATTGCCTTAGTTTGGAAATCTATGGGTTGGCATCCGGCAGATGATAACTTTGCATCCACCCAAGGCCGCGCCAAAAGCCAGGTTCCAGTACCAGATGTACAGATGGAATGGGATGAAGCGACCTGCGGTCAGATGGTTTATCTGTATAACGAAACTCAAGTTAATTTCGGTGGCCGTACCGCAGCCTTTTTTGCCAGTATGGCACGACCCGATAAACAGCCGGAAGCTGGGGATGTTGCCGGGAAAACCTTACGTATCGCCTCTATCGATATTGGCGGTGGCACCACCGACCTGGCAATTACGCAATATTGGCTGGATGATGGTATTGGCAATAATGTCAAAATCAGCCCGCGCCTGTTATTCCGTGAAGGGTTTAAAGTGGCCGGTGATGATATTTTGCTGGATGTTATTCAGCTCTATCTTCTACCTGCCCTCCAAGCTCGCCTTAAGAAAGCTGGCGTCACCAATACTGATGCCTTGCTGGATAAATTATTCGGCAATGATGGCCGCATGGATGGGCAATCAGCCCTGCGTCAGCAAGCCACATTGCAGATATTTATGCCCGCAGGCCGGGCTATTCTGGAAGCCTACGAGAACTTTGATCCCCTGGATGCCAGTGCAGAAATAGACGCTAATTTTGGCGAGCTATTGCCCCAATTACCGACGCAGAAAGTCCTTGATTACATTAACAGCGAAGTTCAGCGTGAACTAGCAACAGATGCTGGCGGGTTTGATATTTTGCAGGTTCCGTTAGTATTAAAGCTAAGCAAGTTGCACGGTGAGTTTTTATCTAACCGAATGAGTATTACGCAAAACCTGCGTTCACTGTCTGAAGTGGTATCACTCTATTCTTGTGATGTGCTGTTATTGACTGGCCGCCCTTCACGCTTCCCCGGCATTCAGGCACTATTTCGCCATCTGCAACCTCTGCCCAACAATCGTATTCTCTCGCTTGATGGATATCACACCAGCGATTGGTATCCGTTTAACAAGCATGGTCGCATTGATAACCCAAAATCAACTGCCGCAGTAGGGGCAATGCTATGTTTACTGGCACTGGACTTACGGCTGGCCGGTTTTTACTTTAAAGCCGGTGATTTCCAACCTTATTCGACCATACGCTACCTCGGGATGTTAGACAGCAGCGACGCACTGACAGAAGAGAATGTCTACTATCGCGATATCGATCTGGATAGCAGCAATTTTGCCTTGCCATCCGACGCTCATTTTCAGGTTAGAGGGTCGTTGTGTCTTGGCTTTCGCCAGCTCGATAATGACCGTTGGCCTGCCTCGCCGCTTTATACCTTATCCATTGTTGATCAGGAACTGGCGCGCAAAGTTGCGGGTGACAGCGTATTGCATGTCAGACTGAGATTAGCAAAGGGCGACAAGCAGAATGACGATGGTCAGGAGCGCTTTGAGATAGCGGATGCCGTATTGCAAGATGGGAGCCGTGTGCCATCCCACCACCTGCGCCTCAAGCTCAACACATTAGCCAGCAACGGTTCAGGATCAACCCATTATTGGATTGATAGTGGGAGTGTATTTAGAAAATGAAATCATTAATCACCCAACAGCTCAATAACCAGCTTGAGCAAGTCACACAAGGTATTGATCAAACAATTAATTGGATTAACAATGTGCGCCAACACGCCATTCGATTGGATATTGAAGCCGATCTTCTCACCATCAAACTGCGTCGCCATCGCAATAAAGCACGTCAACTAACGGAAACATCCTTAACCGGCATGAGCATTGGCTTTTTTGGTCAGTCATCTGCCGGGAAACAGCACCTTATTTCAGCGCTGGCGGCGGATGAAAATGGCCGCTTGGAAACCACCCTTGGCGGGAAAACTCTCGACTTTTGGCAACAAATAAAACCGGGCTATCAGGCCAGCGGGCTGGCAACACGTTTTAGCCAGCAAGCCGTTAGTCATTCCGAAAGCCATCCGGTACGGCTTTCTCTTCTCAGTGAAGTGGATATTGCTAAAATAGTTGTGGGTGCTTTTCTACTGGATAACCCTCAAGGCCCCCGTCATCAGGATGGACGAGAGCATTCGCTGGATGAACAGCATATTACTGACCATCTGCAACAGCTCGTTATGCGCAGACAACCGATCGCCAACGCAGGTATCAGCAGTGATGATGTCATTGGGCTGTGGGATTATCTGGTTCGTCATGACGCCCCGCGCCAGAGAAAACTGGAAACTCATTTCTGGCCGGTGGCCATTGAACTGGCTCCTTATCTGAGCATTGATGATCGTGCCCTTTTGTTCTCATTACTGTGGACAGAATTACAGCCATTGACCGATGCTTACCGCCATTTTGCCTATACTTTGCAACATCTGGGCGGCGCGACTCAAGTACTGTCACCACTAAGCGTATTAGTGGACGATACCCTACTGCCCGCCAATGGCGTTATGAATGTTGCGACACTCTATTCTCTGAACACACCCGCGGATAGCCACATTCAAGTTATACCCTTAGTTGATGACAATGCGACTGATTTAGTGACGTTGTCACTTGCTGAGCTAACTTTTTTAGCTGCCGAGTTACATATCCCGCTGACCACATCTACCCGTAAAAATGTATTTGAATCCATTGACTTGCTAGATTTCCCTGATTTTACTGAGCCATTCGATACACCAGAATACCTTGAACATCCTCCTTATCCGCAGGCCGTTTTGCTATCTCAAGCTAAAAATGCCTATTTGCTTGACCGCTACACGGATAAACAGCAGATAAACCTGCTATTAGTCTGTAATGCGGCGGGTAAACGCTCAGAAGTCAAAACTGTCAGTAAGGCACTGGATTATTGGGTTAAGCAAACACAGGGGGAAAACGTGCAGGTGCATTCCCGTCGCAATCCTGGGTTAATCTGGGCATTAACACCTTTTGATCAACGGGTTACCGCGGACCCACAGTTGGCTGGTGCGAAAAATTATGACGAAGCGGTACAACGTCATGTGGGTAATCCTGGTGATAGCTGGGGCTCCATGCTGGCATTGGACACTCGTGGTGTTGAACGAATGGTCACTTATCTGACCCAAGAGATCCGTCGTGATATCAAAACAGAACGGATAACCGAACAACTTCATGAGTTACAACGAGAATTGACCGATAATCTGCTTGCAGGCTGGTATCAGCCAGCAAACAGCGAATTGCAACAGAAACAACGTATTGCTGAAACCTTACTCAAAGCCTTACAAACGCGAACCGGCTTACACGGCGAGTTATTAGAGCGACTGCTGCCCTCTCGTGATGAGTTACGCGATTTATATCTACAACAGCAAAACCGTGCGGCTGAATTGATCACCCCAGCGACCCATAGCGAACCTTTTAGTATCGGTATCGATATCGACTTATTCAGTGATCAGCCCGAATCCGCGGCATTTCAAACCACGGTAACACCTGCGATAAGCCATGATTATGAAACAGCCTATGCCGCAAGTGTGCAGCGTTATTGGATAAATCACCTGCGACAACTGCCCGATAACGGCCCATTGATTGAACTGCTCGGTATTGCCAAACCCACCATTGAATTGCTGGTTGCAGAACTGATTACCGCCAGTATCCGACTGGATATCGCCGGGCAGTTAATCACGATACTGGCAGACAGTGAGCAAGTTGGTCTGCACCGTGAAACCAAAGCCGATCGTCAGGTATCGCGTGCGTTGACGGTATTGGGCGATTTTGTTGCCTGGCTTGGTTTCTTACAAATAGAGGAAAACCAGCGCCCTGATAGCCGTATTAATCGGGGAAATAAGATTTTTGCCCAACCACCTAAATCAGTATCGCCGTTGGGGGCATCACAGCGATTGACCAAATTGGCATTGACCCCAACCAATAATACTGCATTTTATATTTATGATTGGCTGGTTGGCTTAGGTGAAATGATTATTCACAACCAGGGTTATTCTGCCAGCAGCGAAATAAACTTGCAGAATCGTGAACAATTAGCGGCAATATTCTTGCTGATTAATCCGCAATTCAGGCCGTAAACCATCAGTAATATATCCGTTATTCCCCGTTGAATCGGGGGAATAACGGATACCACCATACTGAACTCAACCCATTGGTTCTAAATCACTATCTCCGACCGGCAATGCCCTAAGTACCACAATACCTGGGGTTTTCTTCACATATTCCAAGAAAGGTGAGTCGACAACTTTATTGTTCCCTTTCATTGATGATGCATTACGGAACATCGCGCCTTTTGCTGTCCTGATAAATATTCCTGTATGGGTGACATCCAGACCTAAAATAGGGGTGTAAATGCCGATATAATCCCCATTTTTTAACTCCGCGACTACCGCATCATTAATAAACTCAGCCGGAATATAAACAATATTACGCTCAATAGCACTCAGCCCGGGGATAAACTCGCCACCCTCTTTTTTCTGATTCAGATTTTTGAGAACAGTGTGGGTATGAGTACTTATTTGTGCAGTAACATCTTGTGCGTTTAAAGGGGATCGCTGTGACCAGTCAGTAAAGAAATGTTTTCGGTGCAAGTAGCTGACATCAGCATCAACATATCTTGTTCTGATAACTTGCTGCACAAACTCCACCTTGCTTCCTGATTTTCGCAAGGCTTCAACATAATCCAGGTAGGTGAAGCAGTCCAATCCACGGAAATCGACCACTAACTGTTCCGGTTGCGTTAGCGAACCAATGAGTACATTTGCCTCATAAGGTGTACCTAAAAACTCAGCAGATATATTCGCAATAGCATCACCCTTATTGCTATAAGGTGCTGTTTCTAATTTAGCTTCTATAATACTGGTGATACGATTTGCGGTGTAATTATCAATGCTGACCGTTTCGGGAGGGGGTTGTTTCGCACCACATCCTGCGATAACAGCAATGAGAACCAAAGATAACGATTTATGCATAAGTCCCTTCTATGCCTTATCAAGCGGCTATTCCATACACTCCAAGAGTTTTACTTTAATGTTTAAATTTTAAACAAGGTATCAACAAGAGCAGATTAGCCTGTGTTGATAGGCTATCTGAGTGCTGACACCTCATGCTATATGATAAAAAACCTTATCTTGCTAAATCGCTAACCAAACATCTATTAATTACTTTAATTTTCAAATAATTAAACAAAAAAATATTTAACTACCGCGTCCAGCCACACCAGTAACGTTGTGATCCGCCTCAGATTTTTGCATTGTTATCATTCTGATTGCTTGTGCCTTTTGGCGAATCGTGTTTATCTTTTAAGGCTTATTACACTTATTGATGAGATACCTCGTGAACTATTCCACTGCCACCTTCAGTCTACAAAATACTGCGTATGTTAACGCAGTGGTAGTCGTACGCGTGCTAGTGGTGGTGGTCGGCAGCGCGCCGTAACGGGTACCGAATCCAGAAAGATTCCCAAACCCCGCCGGCGCCAGCCGAGCGGGGTTTCTTTTTAGCCCCACTCTGTTAACCGCCGGCCCTGATGAAGGATATAACCATGCGTTATACAGGCGCCCAATTAATAGTTCGCTTGCTCGAGCAGCAAGGTATTACCACGGTCGCAGGCATTCCCGGCGGCGCAGCGTTACCGTTGTATGATGCTCTAGGGCAAAGCCGTATTATTCGCCATGTGCTGGCACGACACGAACAAGGTGCTGGCTTTATGGCTCAAGGCATGGCCCGCGCCACCGGCCAAACCGCAGTCTGCTTAGCCTCCAGCGGCCCTGGGGCAACCAATCTGGTCACGGCAATTGCCGATGCCAAACTCGACTCTATTCCACTCGTGTGTATTACAGGTCAGGTTTCCTCCTCAATGATTGGCACCGATGCTTTTCAAGAGGTTGATACCTATGGCATATCGATACCTATCACCAAACATAATTATTTGGTTCGCGATATCAGCGAATTGCCCCGGGTGATCCCGGCGGCATTTCGCATTGCCCAGTCTGGGCGGCCCGGTCCAGTATGGATTGATATTCCCAAAGATGTGCAAACAGCAGAAATTGAGCTTGAGAGTTTGCCGCTACCAGGAGTTGCCGATGAACCTTGCCCAATAGACCCACAAGCTATCGCGCACGCCGCTCAAATGATCAACCGTGCGGCACGGCCTGTGCTCTATCTGGGGGGAGGAATCGTTAGTTCGCAGGCACACCAACAAGCAATACAACTGGCTGAACAGGCTGGACTGCCAACTACCATGACATTAATGGCACTGGGTACCATGCCCGTTGACCACCCATTATCCTTGGGAATGTTGGGAATGCATGCAGCACGCTCAACCAATCTGATCATGCAACAAGCTGATTTATTGATCGTACTTGGGGCGAGATTTGATGATCGTGCTATCGGAAAAGCAGAACAATTCTGCCCTGATGCCAGCATCATTCATATTGATATTGACCCAGCTGAATTAGGCAAAATCCGCCGACCACACCTGGCGATGAATGCCGACATTAAGCAGGTATTAACCCACCTGTTGCCTTTAGTTGAAACTCGTTCACGCAGCGAATGGCGCTCAACCGTCAGTGATATGCAGCGCGAATTTCCGTTCAATCAACCCAACAGCACCAACCCACTGTGCCACTATGGTTTGATTCGCGCGGCGGCCGAAGCGCTGGATGATGACACCATCATTACCACTGATGTGGGACAACACCAGATGTGGGTAGCGCAGGCTTATCCGTTGCATCGCCCGCGACAGTGGTTAACGTCTGGCGGACTGGGCACCATGGGATTTGGTCTGCCCGCTGCCATTGGTGCAGCACTGGCGAAACCAGAGGCAAAAGTAGTGTGTTTTTCTGGTGATGGTAGCCTGATGATGAATATTCAGGAAATGGCGACCGCCGCTGAAGAGCAGCTGAACGTTAAGATTATTTTGATGAATAACCAATCATTGGGTTTAGTCCATCAGCAACAGGAACTGTTCTTTGGTAAACGTATTTTTGCAGCCGATTACCCGTATCGCACAAACTTCATCCATATCGCAGAAGGGTTTGGTTTCTCCACATGTGACCTCAACACAGCCAGCGACCCTTATGCTGCCTTGCATGAAGCCTTAAACCGCCCAGGCCCAGTATTGATCCACGCACTGATTGATGTAGATGAAAAAGTGTATCCGATGGTGCCACCGGGTGCTGCAAATATCGATATGATTGGAGGGGAGTAATATGACGACTCAACAAATGGCAGGACAACCAGCACCAAACCTATCGACATCTGCGCAGGTGACACTGTTACTCACAGTACGCAACCACCCCGGGGTGATGTCTCATATTTGTGGGCTATTTGCCCGGCGCGCATTTAACGTCGAGGGAATTTTGTGTATGCCGTTGGCTGGCGGTGACGAAAGTCGCATTTGGCTGCAAGTCTTGGATGATCAGCGATTACTGCAAATGATAAGCCAGTTGGAGAAACTGGAAGATGTGCTCCAGGTGCGCCGCTTCGGGCCTGAAATGCCTATTTTTGACCAAGTAGAAGACTTAATTGCCAATCAACGGTGACGTTGTCACTAGCATTGAATTACGTTAGATGGCAGACCTTAGTTGTAAACCCGCACTTCCGCTTACTGGCGGCTGTGCGGGCTAGCTCAATTTTAGGCTGGATTAATAGCAAATAGCGTTTCTATCTCAATATTTATCTCAGGTGAGAATAAACCTTTAACTTCAACCAAAGAACTGGCTGGCAAGTTTGCACCATAAAATTTATACATAACATCACGCAAGGTACTTAGCTGCGAAATGTCCGTCACAAAAATCGTTATCTTAATAAGATCAGCAAAACTGCTATTTTCAGCCTGCACAATGCTAGCGATTTGATGAAAAATCTCTGTAGCTTGTTCGGCCATACTTCTCCCTTGTGCAATGGTACCGAACGCTGTCATACCTGAAATATAAAGCAATCCATTGTGCTTCACGCTATGAACGTAAGCCCCCGCAGGGTTAGCAAGATGAGGATAGTTTTTACGAAGTAACGTCATATTTAAAATTCCTCTTTAAATCTATTGAAAATAAAATCTTGCACTCACCCCGTGGCTACGGGCCTTCCTTCAGAATTAATATAGTCAAGCTTTGCAACTAATATACGAGCATAGATAACCGGCTGTTATCGATAATATACCGTTAACAGCCTTTTAAAATTAGATAGGAGGTTAATTAGGCCAAGAGTAATTTCTGTAACTCTGCCAGCGAACTGACTTGGTAACGAGGCGCAATATTATCATCCGGTACACTGCCGTGCATATTAAGCCAGCAAGTATCTATCCCTGCATTAATACCACCCTGAATATCAGAATGCAGATTATCGCCCACCATTAGAATATGCTCTTTGGCCGGATTATTCATTAAATTGAAAGCATGCTCAAATATAGCCACATCCGGTTTGGCCACCCCGACTTGTTCAGAAATGATCAGCGGAGAAAAGACATTTTTCAGACCAGTACGTTCCAAACGTATCGTTTGTAGCTCGGTAAAACCATTGGTAATAATACCCATATTCACTTTACCACTCAAGGCATCAACCAACTCACGGGCACCCGGTAGGAGTGAACAGATATCCGCCATGGCGACTAAAAACTCACTGTTCAACCGGGTAGCTGCCACCCCCAGTTTCTCTGCCCACATCTCAAAACGGGTGTTTTGTAATTCGCTGGCGGATATTTTCCCATCTTGATAATCAACCCACAGCGGTTTATTAACCAATTGATAATAATCGAAATCCTGCACGGAAAAATCCACATTAAAGCGAGAAAACATCAGCTTTAACCCTTGATATGCATCAAAGTGAAATAGTGTCTCATCCGCATCGAACAGTATCCATTGGTATTTCATCACGACTATCTCTCTGACATTATTAGGCGCGCTATGGTAGCGATTATTAGCATTCAGCTCAAGTTACACCGCGGCGATACCTGGCTAATCATATTAATAGTGCTGCCGATATATCACGGTTTATTGCGATAACTTCTTCACCGGTTACCAAGGGGGCATCAAACGCCGATAATACTTTGCGGTTGATTTCAATCAGCGCGTCGTCAATTTTGATTTCCATATCTAACGCGATATCTGCTAATTTTTCTCTTTCCCAAGAGTCGCGGGAAATCAATAATTTCAAGAAAGTCACGATGCTATCGGGCAAATTAGCACTAATTGCTGCTATTGATTGTGGATTAATATCTTCCTGAGTCGATACCTCAGTATTTTCAGTAACAAACAGACTCTCCAGCAACACCACTAATTCCTGGCTTTCATTTTTTAACAGATTAATACGGTCTGTATCATTAATAACTTCAGCGGCTTGAGACGGCAGACTCAGTGTCATCGGGGTTGCACGGCTATCAAGATCGCTATAAACCAATTTGCTGTCTAAGGCAAAACGCTTATATACCCGCTCAAGAAATTTCACTTCTGGTGGCGTAATGGTTCCCTCTACCTGAATCAAATGTGCCAAAAAGCGAGCAATGGCCCGACGGTTCTCCAGTGAGAGCGGCTCAAGATTATTTTTCAGGGCCAGCAGGGTATTATTTTTCCTGATACCGGGTTGGAGATAAGCTTTCAACCGCATACGCTGACCGGGGCTAAGATAACCCCAGGCATCAATATGTCGGGTCAATATCATAGATTCTGGCTCACCGATACGCCCATCGATCATCACCGCTGCGCAAGCCAACTCCACCGCAAGCATGGTCACGCGGTATGCGGCAAAGGTGGCAGATTCAGCCACCATTGACTCAATAGGGAACAGTGCCACAGTATCTTGCAAAACAGGTGTGCGGTTATCTGCTCTGACATCAGGTTCAATACCCACTTGCAGTGATGCTAATGCAAAGGTTAATGCCATAACCTGACTGCGGGATAAACGCTCTAATGGCTTGGTGTCGCACGCCGTACTGAGCCGAAGAAAAAGCTCATCCAGCGTTACCATCAACAAGCCATAACCCACTCTCGCTTTGATACTTTCTAACTCTGTTTTTAATGCTGCTGACCACAACGGCATCGGTAATAATAGTTGCCCTTCCAGTGACATTTTTTTCTTTGGATTAACACTGGCAAAACGGTTATAGATATCCAGGTCATGCTGGCAAGATTCAAATATTGGCCTCAGTTTATCCCTATGCGCTTTACACACAGCCACATTCGGCAGTTCCCCCATCTGCTGAAAGAACTCTTGCCCCATTAATCCCGCAGATGCAGGGCGATAAAATATCAGTAACTTGGTTTTATTTATGGGTAATAAAAATCCGTCTCCATACTGCTCACGATAACGCTGCTGAAAAAGTGAGGAGAAAATATCAGCACAATGTGCCATTGAGATATTCTGATTTATCGCCGGATCAGCCTCGCCCCAGGCGAGCGCCCAGGCGGCAGGCAAAGGTTGCTGGTCGACAGCCAACTGCCCTAAACCAACCAGTAGCGCCAACGGAAGTTCTGTTGATGCCTCGCGGGTTAATGGGGGTGGAGAGAGATAGAGTTTCTCTTCTATATTCACTCGAGATATATAAACCAACAAGTTCTGCGCATAATGATTAAATGCGTTATTTTTCCCATAAATATTTAGCAGGCGATTAATTTCTTCTTCAAGAACAGGAAGTTCTTTTTTCGCTACCGGATCAATCGCAGCATCGATTAAAATCCGATGTTCCAAACCATAGAAGAATAGGAAGACGTAACCAATATGCGCAGTAGGTGATTTACGCCCATCTGCAAGCCATTGTAAATAAGCTCTTCTCGCTTGCGGCGAACATGTCGAGTAATCAGGCGCATTATCAATCAGCGGCAAGGAGATATCTATTTCTTGTTCTGCCACATCCATCGATGGGTTAATAAATGCAGGTTCCGCACCAGTGCGATTACTTTTGTATTTATTACCAATGTAAATCATGCCATCGGGTAAATTTATTCCAGCCACAACCGCCAACTCTCCAGGACGTAACCAGGAAGCGCGGGCTAAAGATCCTCGCGAGGTCTCGGGTTTTTTAGTCGCTGGTTTCTTGATTTCATCAACTGATGGGGTCTGATTTGCGCTGCTACCTTCAATGCTATTTTCGGGTTCAAGCTGTGAAGGGGTAATAGGATAATCGCCAAGATCAGGTATCGCTGCAGTTTTCTGCATGTCCGCGCTAATAGATGAGGCGACAGACCGCTTAGTCCCTTTAAGATTTTGCCAGACAAAATACATGCATAAGATAGCCGCACTCAGTGCAATCCACACTTCTCTTGGGATACCTGTAATCAGCCCTAAAACGACTATTAGTAGGATAACCCAGCCGGTACCGGTAGATTTTCTCTTCGCCACGATGGTTTATATGCCCCTATCTTAAAATAGTAATTTTTATTCTGCCTTTAATGGCGATTTTTAATAAATAACTCTTTTCACACACGGTTTTTACACAAATAAACCACGGCAAAAAGCCGTAGAGAAAACCTGTAAATTTAACTTAAGTGCAATTTACAGGTTAAATAATAAATCAGTGTTTTAATTTAATGCATCTGCCCACCATAACAACAGGCCAGAATGCACAATAAATCAATTATGCCAGTTGATTATGCATTCAGCTAGCAAAGACTATGCAACCATTGGATAAACTCCACCGCTCTTGGTTTGTCCAGGGTTCGCTTGGGGTAAATTAGATAATAAGGTTTTGTAACGGGTAATTTATGTTCAGACAACTGAATTAAACACCCTTCATCTAATTCTTTTTTAATCAAATGTTGTTGGCCCAGTAAAATACCGTTCCCCGCCACGGCCGAATCAATTGCCATGGAGGTTAAGTTGTAGATTGGCCCTCGGTTGGGAACACACTCATCTAGTTTTGCTGACAGCAGCCATTCATGCCAATCAGGTAAGAACTGCCCTTCTTTGCCCCAATCAACATGTATCATCGGGTAGATAATGTTGTGTTTGCCATCAAGCCAAGGGGTAGTTAATAGCAGTGGGCTTGCAACCGGAAAAACCCAATCCTGAAATAGCATTTCTTTCTCTTGTTGGGGATAATGTTCATCACCAAAAGCCAGGTAAAAATCTGCCGCAGTACGGTTGAAATCAACCACCCCGTGAGTAGCATGAATCCGAATATCCACATCGGGATATTGGGCTAACCACTGTTTGAGATGCGGATTAAGCCATCGACTCGCCAGGGCGGGCAGTGCTGAGATATTTAATGATATATTGCCTTTATCCCGCGCCATACTCTGTTGGGCCATCCGTAATGTTTCAAATGCCTGCTGTACATAAGCTAAATAGGCACTGCCCTGCGAGGTCAGTTCAACGCCTGATTTCGAACGGGCAAATAATTGAATCCCCAGATGTTGCTCTAACTGACGTATTTGCTGGCTAACCGCCGCTGGCGTTAATGATAACCGGGCCGCCGCACTGGCCAGACTGCCGGTATTAGCGGCTGTCTCGAATGCTAAAATGGCGGTTAACTTTGGCAAACGAACAGCCTTCAAACTATTCATAACAGCCCCCCTTATCCATAACGCATTATATTGATACCGATAGCCAAACTTAACCTAACAGTAACGTTTTATTGTTATTCCAGTTACAACTAATCCTATACAGTTAGGAACAGAAACCAAGCAACATTTAGCATTACTGGGAGGATATATGCAGCAGCTCAGCGAAATTATTAATATGGAAGCCAACCCAATCAACGATGTCATGTTCATCACTCAGTGCAAGAACACGTTAGAAACATACGGTGCCTTGGTACTATCAGGCTTCTTGCAGCCCCGCGCACTGAGTAGTATTAAACAAGAAGGCGTCAGTCATAAGCATCGAGCTTACTATGCCGCTAATCAGCATAATGTTTATCTGACCAAAACCGATCCCGCCTTCCCTGCTGGTCATCCCCGTAATCGGTTGGTTACTTCATCAAAAGGCTGTATTACTGACGAAGAAATCCCTACCGATTCCGCATTACGAACGCTGTACAATGCGCAAGATTTCCAAGACTTCTTGTGTGCCGTATTAGATGAAAAACAACTCTACCCTTACGCCGATTCACTTTCTTCAATTAACTTGCACTACGCCAGTCAAGGCCAAGAGTTAGGTTGGCATTTTGACAATTCATCATTCGCCATCACCTTATTAGTACAAAAACCGCAAGCGGGTGGCGTCTTTGAATATATTGAAGAGATGCGCGATGCCGATAAAGGAGAGATGAATTACTCAGGAGTGGAACAACTGTTAAACCAACAGGTCACACCTAAAACATTGCAAATTGAACCGGGGGACTTAGTGCTATTTCGTGGAAGAAATGCGATTCACCGGGTCACGCCGACCCAAGGGAATATCACACGAATGCTGGTAGTGTTAGCCTATAATGCTCAACCCGATATTGCGCTATCCGAGACAGCCAGAATGACTTTTTACGGTCGTATTTAGTTTTCAGTGGTTTGGCATTTACTTAACGGCTCTGCGGGCGTCCTTGCCCGCTAATAACATAGCTATTCTCTGCCAGCATACAACATTAAACCACTCCGGTGGTCACGCTGAAATGGCGGCTCTCTCCTGGGGATAACATTATTAACGTCCCCTTTTCTTTCGCCGCCATATACCCTTCCGGGCGACAGGTTGCAGGTAAAATAAATGCAGCCACTTTTTGATCGCCATTATGTAAAATCCAACGAGTAGCATAATTAAACTGCGCGGTGGAAAAACGAGTCACAAAACGATGCCCTTGCGGGGACAACATAAAGAATTCTGCATTATCAACATATTGTGCAAGATTATCGGCAAAAAATACAATTTCTGGATCGTAAAACTCCGATTCATTTAAATCGGTTAATCCCTGAGTTCTTTCCCGTAATTGTTGGGTGTAGTGCAACCATTGCGGGGTTGGGTGTACATGTGCCGGTACTGTCTCACGCAATTTCAGTGCTGAACCGGGTAAGTTTTGACGGAAAGTGGCCCCAGGAATATAGGTGTAATTCATATGACACATATATTGCAGAGGCATCGGCATACTGGATAAGTTAGTCACCTTCATCTCAATATCGAACTGCGCACTACCGGCCCTGAGCCTAACCAGCGGTTGCGCGCAATAATGATCACCGAACCCTTTCACATATTCCACACTGCCCATGACGGCAAGTGTGTCGCCGTCAATAAGGAGCCAAGCGTAGTCCATTTCAGCACAAGGCATCTCGCCGTGTAATACATGGTCGTCCTCAGGCGATGGACAACCATTACGGCGCAAACCCGAATGGAAAGCAAAACAACCGTAGGTATCAACAATGTTCTCTCCACGCTTAGGTCGAGAGAACATATTTTCCATTTTCAGGTTATGCCCATCAAATTCCGCATCCCAAATCATTTGGCCGTAATAAGGTAAAACGGTCAGGTACCCACGAGAATTAACAATCTTCAGAGCTTCAATACCTGAGGCATATTTAAAACTGATAACAGTAAAATCACTACTGCTATAGATCTCTTGCTCCTGAAGACTGAACTGTTCACGGATTAGCGTTATTTTGGCGGTCATTTATTGTTACTCCCGGTTCAATTAAGACTCATTATTTGCCAATGTTGCCGCACTTGTCCGTTGTTTATTGCGCAGTTCACCCCAAAAATAGAAACCAACATAGGCGAAACACAATAATGAGACAAAAAATGCATGTTGCATTGAACCAAGATGGTCAGAGACAAACCCTTGTAATGCTGGTACCACTGCAGCCCCCACTATCGACATCACAATAATGGCCCCGGCCACTTCGGTATATTTGTTGTCTACTGTATCCAGGGTGCCTGCATAGATAGTCGCCCAGCAGGGCCCAAACAAGACGCTAACAAATACGGCTGCATATACCGCCGTAAAGTTGGGTACGGTTACGACATAAAGCAGCGTTAATGCACCTAAAATAGAATAGGCAATTAACACTTTTTCGGCTTTAAATCGTGTCATCAGGAAGTTGGCCACAAACTTACCAATGAAGAAGCAAATAAAACTGTAAATCATAAAGTTCGAGGCATCTCGTTCATTAGATGCGCCCAGGTTTAAGGCCAGGCGAATCGTAAAGGACCATACTGCGACTTGCATACCCACATAGAGGAACTGCGCCGCAATGCCTTTTTTAAAACGACTGTTCCCAGCTAAATATTTCAAGGTTTCTTTTAATGACGGTGAAACCACTTTTTTACCGCTATCACCTTGTGGTTTGCAATGAGGATAACGAGTAATAACAAATAACAGCATAACCAGCAGTAGAACGAAAATCAGATATTTATAAGGCTCCAATGTATGTTCTAACATCGTAAGACGAAAAGCATGAATCTGATCTGGCGTCATCGCGGCCATTTGGTTGTGTAAACTATCACCTTCCTGAAATACCAGGTATTTACCGAGTACTATCCCCATCAATGCACCGATCGGGTAGAAAGTTTGGCTGATATTAAGCCGTAAAGTGGCATAGTCTTTATGACCAATCATGGAGCTGTAGGTATTAGCAGCAGTTTCAAGGAAACTTAAACCAATAGCGATGGCAAAAATAGCGGCCAGAAACATAGTATATGTTGCCATATGGGAAGCAGGATAAAACAACATACATCCGATAATATAAAGTGTTAACCCAGTTAATATAGCAACTTTGTAGCTGCTTTTTTTGATGACCAAAGAGGCAGGAATAGCAATCAGAAAATAACCGCCATAAAAGGCACTTTGTACCAGTGCACTGGCAAAATCACTGAGTGCAAATACGCTTTTAAATTGAGTAATTAAAATATCATTCAGACTGGCTGCACATCCCCAGAGCGGGAATAAACAGGAAAGCAAAATAAATTGGAATAACGGTGTTTTATTTAAATAGCCATCTGGCAGTTGAACGGTATTAAGGCGCATTTTATTTTCCTTGGTGTAGGGTCTTTAAAAAATCAATAAATTGCGACGCATCAGGATAAGAACGTTGGGTTCCCTTTCCTGTGACACTGTAGGCTGCAAAAGCAGAAGCCATTTCCATCGCTTTTAATATATTGCCGTGCTGGACATATTCATGAGCAAAACAACCAATAAAAGCATCACCTGCGCCGCTGGTGTCGATGGCGTGGACACTAACCGGTGGCACATGGTCAATGTGTTCACCGTGCATCCATAATGATCCGCGATGCCCCAAAGTAATGATCAGGTTATGTAACCCTTTATCCAATAAGCTGCGCCCTGCACGGTAAATGTTATCCAGACTATCAACTGGCATTCCGGTCAGAATCGCGAGCTCAGTTTCATTTGGCATAAAGAACTCGCACTGACATGCATAGCCGATATCCAATGCTTTAGATGCGGGGGCTGGATTAAGAATGACTTTAATCTGGTGCTGGCGGGCAAAGTCGATAGCGGCGTAGACCGTTTCCAGCGGAATTTCGAGTTGTAGAATAATCAATTGGCAAGCTTTGAGCGCATCAGCAGCAGCATCGACATCCGCGGGTAACAAATGATTGTTAGCGCCTTTGATAATCAAAATTCGATTTTGTGATGATTTATCGACGAAAATCGGAGCCACACCACTCGAGGCCCCTGTAACTGCTTTTACATACTGGGTATCAACCCCAGCTTTTTGTAGATTCCTTATGGTATTTTCCGCAAATAGATCATCACCAACCCGAGTGACCATCATCACATTGGCACCTAACTTGGCAGCGGCAACCGCCTGATTGGCCCCTTTACCGCCGCACCCAATTTCAAAATTTGGTGCCTCCAATGTTTCCCCGACTTGTGGCATTTCATCAATATAAGTGATCAGATCAACCATGTTGGAACCAATTACTGCAATATCCATTGTTAACCTCTTTATTCTAATTTTTACCACGTAATGTTATTGCAATAACATTATCAGCTGACAAATGTTATGTGTGTGACAAAGATCGCAGCAATTGAAGTACACAGCATGGGAAAGACAGGAGTTTGGCATGAATTAAAATGTTATTATTATAACAATTGGTAAGAAATGATAATGTAAATCAGTGATATTTAGAGGATGGATATAATCGTAGCTAACAGAAACTAAAAATCCCGGCCATTATTGCACCGGGATTATTCAGCGAATTGTGTTGTAACAGGTGTATCGTGACTTATTTAATCGCCATAGCATCACGCATGGTAAAGAACAGGTCGGTTTGGTCTGTTAGACCAACCACATTTGCCGCATGTGGTCCGTAAGCTGCTATGCGCAATTGGGTACCCGTGTGCCCTTGAGAATCATCTTCAGAGTTGCCATAGCTTATCGCCATAACTGCGCCATCTTTCGTGGTTAACGCTTGTGTTAAGCCAGGAGCTTTTGCATCTGCTTCAATAATTTGACTGGAATGCGCGTGATCTGCCGTCACAATAACCAAGGTATTACCTTCTGCACGCGCAAACTCCAGTGCTTTTTGTACTGCTTCATCCAAATCGACAGTTTCACCGAACTGACCACAAGGATTCGCCGCATGGTCTTGTTTATCAATGGATGCCCCTTCAACCTGTAAGAAGAATCCTTTTTCGTTATGTTTCAGCAGGTCAATTGCTTTTTCAGTCATCACTGCCAAGGTTGGAATATCTTTAGTACGCTCGGCATTGTTTTCACAAACTACCGGCGGCTTATCTAAATTGCCATGATAAGACGCTTTCGGCCCCTGCCAACGTACTGGCATGTTACCTGGGCTAAATAACCCTAATAGCGGTTTTTGTTGGTCTGCCTGCTTTATTGCATTCAGATCGTCAAGATTTTCGACAATAACATAACCTCGAGCCAAGGCTTGTTCACGCAGAGATTTATCTTTCCATTCACCGGCTTTAGCGACTTGGCTGAATGATTTAGCGCCACCACCCAATGTGACATCCGCGCGCCCGGCAATCATCTGCTCAGTAATTGAACCGCGCCCACCCTTTTCCAGCGCATTGCTACTGCACTTCTCGCTTGTTTCCTCCGGGCCATAGCATTTTCGCCCAGTTACGTGAGCAAACTGTGCCGCAGGAGTGGCATCTTGCAGTTCAGCAGTTGAAACGTTACCAGTTGCTTTACCGGCTTTCTTCGCTAACTCCAACAAGGTGACGTGATCTTTTCCGAACACATCAACACCCAGCGCGCCGTTATACGTTTTTACACCTGAGGACCAAGCTGTTGCGGAGGCAGCTGAGTCAGTCACGTAATCCGGTTTTTGCGTTTTCTTATCTAATGAGTAGTGCGTGTATTGCCCTGTCAGTGGTAACGCATCAATTCCTTTAAAGAAACCACCGGCCCCCATAGCATAGTTACGTGCTGAGGTGATTTCTGAATCGCCCATACCATCGCCAATCAGTAAAATGACATTCTTTACGGTTTTATTGGAAAGCGAATCACGAAGAGCCTGTGTCTGATCACCGGTCAAACGTCGTGCCCCGCCAAATTGAGTGACATCTCCCTTGGCGCTACGGTCATATAAGCCAGTGGCGGAAGCAACAGCATTCGGTGTAAACAATGAACTGGTGAGTATCAGAGTGGATAACGCTATGCCGGACAAAGTGGATACGCGGTTCTGCATCGGTATAATTCCTTGTTGTAAAACAGTAATACAATTTGTATTGATTGGTTACAACGGATACTAGAACAAGCGAATGACGCTTTTATGACAGTCGCGATTAATTGTTATCTCTGACAATGCAGGCTCCCCTGACCTTTCCACGCGTTCACCACGGGCTAAATCAGGCCACCGTTGGCGCGTAAAACTTGCCCATTAATCCAGCCACCGTCTTTTCCAACCAGAAAAGCCACGGCTGCTGCAATATCCTCTGGCGTTCCTAATCTTTCTAGTGGCGCCATTTTCGCCATTTTTTCAATTAATTCGGGTGATTTACCATCAAGGAAGAGCGAGGTTGCCGTCGGCCCAGGAGCCACAGCATTAACGGTGATATTACGCCCCCGCAACTCTTTCGCCAGAATAGCTGTCATGGTTTCAACCGCCGCTTTGGTTGCAGCATAAACACCGTATTTTTCCAGTTTCAGCCCGACAACACTGGTTGAAAAGTTTACGATGCGGCCGCCATCTTTCAAACGCTTTGCCGCTTCACGCATCCCGTTAAAGCTCCCTTTCAGGTTAATGGCGATCTGACGGTCAAAGTGTTCATCATCACTGTCTGCAATGGCACTGAGAGATAGAATTCCAGCATTGTTGACCAAGACATCAACCCCGCCAAACGCAGCTTCTGCTTGAGAAAATAACTGTGCAACCGCTGCGGCATCACTGATATCCCCCTTCGCACTCACTGCATTTCCGCCCGCTTGTTGAATTTTGCGCACCAGTGTTTCCGCCTCAATGTCACTCCGGGCATAATTGATCAGAACGGTATACCCCTCCTGAGCCAAACGCTCAGCAATTGCTGCGCCAATACCCCGTGATGCTCCGGTTACAATGGCAACCTGCCCGGTTGTATTCACCATGATTTTCTCCTCGATGTGTATTTTATCGTTTGTTGCTATCCAGCAAGTGGAGCATGCTATGTTTAACCGCCCGCAAACAGAGAATGCCACTTTTATCGTTTCGGATAATCATCTATTATTCGTTAACACTATCCGAATAAAGCGAACAATCACGTGGACCGAATTGATGCAATGCGGGTATTTATCAGGGTAGTGGAACAACGCAGTTTTACCCAAACCGCCCAAGATTTAAATCTACCGCGATCTACAGTGACAGATGCCATTAAACAGCTCGAAAAGCGTTTAAATGTGCGCTTATTGCAGCGAACTACCCGACATGTTAGCCCTACGCTGGATGGTGGAGCTTACTACCAGCGCTGTCTGCGTATTATTGCTGATATTGAAGATGCTGAAATGGCCTTTGCCAATGCCAAGCCACGAGGTTTGTTACGAATTGATGTACAGGGCACGTTAGCCCGCCATTTCGTCTTGCCACAATTACCTGATTTTATTGCTCAATATCCTGACATTGAGTTATTTATCAGTGAAGGTGACCGCTTGGTCGACCTTATTCGAGAAGGTATTGACGGGGTGCTACGTGTAGGTAATTTACAAGACAGCGATATGGTCGCCCGCCGAGTGGCGTTGTTGCCACAAGTCACCTGTGCTGCACCGCAATATTTACAACGACAGGGTACCCCACTCCGGTTGGACCAGTTATCAGGCCATCAGATGGTAGGTTTTCGCTCTAGCGCAACCGGTAGCCTGATGCCACTGGAATTTGGCACTGACAGCACCCTTAGCCCCGATAAAACAACAGGTTATAATAAATCAGCGTCCTCCAGGGTAATAACAGAAAGCGCATATCTACCCTCTGCTTCGTCATCATCTACTAAAACGCAGCAAGTAAAATTACCGACTGTTCTATCAGTCAGTGGTGCAGAAAGCTTTGTAGCAGCCGCACGTCTTGGATTGGGTATTATTCAAGTGCCTCGTTACCATATCGAATCTGACTTAATCGCTGGCACCTTGGTTGAGATACTACCAAAATACGCACCACCCCCGATGCCAGTCTCGTTCCTGTATCCTCACAACCGCCAGCTTTCCCCTCGAGTACGTATTTTCAGTGACTGGTTGAGCCAGTTATTTCTTGCCACCGAGATAAAGTGATAATACGCCGGTACGCCTATCCTGAATCAATGTTGCCACGATAGGCAGCCGCACCAACCGGCACAGCCGCCACTCATTATTGTGCTTTTTCAACCGATTGACAGATATCGATATCAAAATAACCATCAGTTATGCCGTCATTGAGGTAAACCTCATAACACGCACCTTCTACCGAACGATAACCACTTTGTGGCAGATGCTGGTTATACAACTCGCTCCAGGCTTTGGCATAATCATCATCCGTTACCCTGGTGTGATACACCGCATACAACCCCCCGGGAATCACTTGTAGTTGTAGTTGATCACTGAGTTCTGCGGGCAACACATAATCGTCAGCCACAGACAAGGATATGTCAGCCCGTAGCTCAGCAGGAGGATTAGTCTCAGGATTGTCCCAGTAAAGAGCCAACCACTCTTTCCCAGGGATTTGGTACTGAGTATAGAGTGAAGAAAGTTGGTTAAAGCCTTGCGGGATAGTCTCGTGATAAGGGCCGACCAGCCGAATACTGACTATTTGCTGCGGTTGCTTTTCTACTATCTTAAATGTCATATCGCTACCTCGACTTAATGGTTTCAAGAAAGATGAAGTGACCAAAAATGCGACTTTACGCCACAACTGTACATTCATACAGTATAGCGAGATTTTATGACACTCGGTTAATTTTCAACCTTGACTTGTGAAGAACTTCGCAAAAAATCATCCGCCTGTTTAAGCTGATGATGGCTGAAAACGGTTATTCCGTGGCGGCGCAATAACGCCGTGGTGACTCCCTGTCCTGTGCGCTGGGTGCCGCTAAAATGACCATCATAGATGCGGCTGCTCCCACAAGATGGACTCCCTTCGGTCAAAATTGCTACTGTGCAGCTGTGCTTTTGCGCCAACTCCAGAGCCTGATAAGCCCCTTGCAAAAACTCCCGGCTAACATCATTGCCCCACTGCTCGGTCACCCGCGCCAGCCCTTGCAACACCGCCTCGCCGTTACCTTGCTGAATTTCGGCAGGCGGACGCGGTACCGGCATACCTGCGGATAATTCAGGGCAAATAAGGACCAGTCGCCCCTCATCCTGCCAGCGTTGAATAATTTCATCGCTAACAGACAGGGCACTGCCGTTATAACGTACCGGTTTTCCCATTAAACAGGCACTGATCAGAATGCGCGCAGGTTTTGGTTCCACGTAATTATCAACCTTAATATTATGCAGCGAATAAAAAATGATGATTATGCTGATAATAACCAATTAATGGCTGTTGGTCATGAGCGTGCGTTGATAATTGTTGCAGAACAGATAATTTTCATGTCAATAAATGGCATTGTTGCTTATTTTGCATAATTCAATGCCGCTAACACCTGCGGCAACAGTCGCGCCAAACGGCTCGCCCAGAGCGCCTGACCTGCTTGATGCGTAATAAGATCCTGACGAATCTCAATACCCACATAAGGTAACTGCCGCTGTTCTGCGTGGAAGGGTAACGTGAAATCTGTTGCATCCGTCATGGCATAAGGTTCGTTAATCCCGACGTGCAGGTCACCTTCTTGCTGTAACAATGAAACCAGTTGCAAAGCAAACTCAGGATTACGATGAAACAAGGTACCAATCTGCCAGGGGCGCGCGATGTTTTTAAACGACGGTGTAAAACTGTGCATGGAGAGGATCACGCTCATCTGGCCGCTATCACGACGTTGATTCAGCGTTTGTGTAATCAAATCATGATAAGGCTGGAATACCTCAACCCGGCGCGCTTCAGCCTCTGCTACGGTGACACCAATATTGCGCGGGATCCGTGTGTGCTCGGAAATTTCAGGGATCGAACTGGCGATTCCCGGCGTGCGATTGCAATCAATCACCAATCGCGAATACTGCTGATGAATCAAGGTTGCATCCAGATACTGGCTAAGTAACCGCGCCATTGCCAATGAACCTATATCCCAACCGATGTGGCGGTCAATTTCTCCTGAGGGTAACCCCAAATCACCAAGTTGAACCGGTATCCGTTGACCGGCATGGTCGGCCAGTAAGATAAATGGTGATTGACTGTGCGGGCGCTCGATAACAGCTGACTGAGGATCGCCATCACGTAATAAAGGAGACAAAATGATATTTGACATGGAGTTAGTACCTGGCATGAAGTGGCAATCGTAAGTATCAGTCGTCACAACAGTTAATACTCACAAACAAGGGCTTTCGTAATCAATAAGCTATCATCCTAGCCGCTAATGTTGGGTTCGCCCACCCCGAATTTATACCTAAATTTTCTTGGTTATGCGATTATCGCCACAGTAGGTATCTTTTGATGCCATATTTCAGGCAATCATTATCGGCAAAACTGTCTACAACCAACAGCAGCATAGCGGAGACTTATGGAAACGTTTTTTATTGATCGGATGGCAACTCCACAAGGTGAACTGTTACTGATCGCAGACCAAGAAAACCGGCTACGTGCCATCGATTGGACTGACCACTACGAGCGTCTGATGAAGTTGCTAGGCAACCATTACGGCCAGGGCGCGTTTACATTGGTTGAAGAACGCAATCCCGGTGGGCTAAGTGACAGTATGCAACGCTATTTTGCTGGTGACCTGAGCATTATTGATAATTTACCAGTTAAAACCGCTGGGACTGATTTTCAGCGTCAAGTCTGGCAAGAGCTGCGAAAAATCCCCTGTGGCGAAACGATTACTTATGGCGAGTTAGCAAAACGAATCAACCGCCCTACCGCTTCGCGGGCTGTCGGGATGGCGAATGGATTGAACCCTATTTCAATTGTTGTCCCTTGTCATCGGGTCATTGGGCAACAAGGTGCATTGACAGGATATGCCGGTGGAGTGGAGAGAAAACGCTGGTTATTAATGCATGAGGGTTATCTTTTAGCACGCTAACTATTGTTGCTCTTATCAGACGCAAGAAAAGATGTTAAAATTGACGCATATCAATATTAATGGGAATACCCTATGATCCCGGAAAAACGCGTAATCCGACGTATCCAGTCTGGTGGTTGTGCAATTCACTGTCAGGATTGCAGTATTAGCCAGCTCTGTATTCCGTTTACCTTAAATGAAAACGAGCTGGATCAGCTCGACAATATCATTGAAAGGAAGAAACCTATTCAGAAAGGACAGGCGCTGTTTAAAGCGGGTGATGAACTCAAATCCCTGTATGCCATCCGTTCCGGGACCATTAAAAGCTACACCATTACCGAAGAAGGTGATGAGCAAATCACCGGTTTCCATCTGGCGGGTGATTTAGTCGGTTTTGACGCTATCAGCAATTTGCAGCATCCGAGCTTCGCACAAGCTCTGGAAACATCCATGGTTTGTGAAATCCCGTTTGATACGTTGGACGATTTATCCGGCAAAATGCCAAATCTGCGCCAGCAGATGATGCGCCTGATGAGTGGTGAGATCAAAGGTGACCAAGATATGATTTTGCTACTTTCCAAAAAGAATGCAGAAGAGCGTCTGGCGGCCTTTATCTATAATCTGTCTCGCCGTTTTGCTCAACGTGGTTTCTCTCCACGTGAGTTCCGCCTGACGATGACCCGTGGTGATATTGGTAACTATTTAGGTCTGACGGTAGAAACCATCAGCCGTTTACTGGGCCGTTTCCAGAAAAGCGATATTCTGAGTGTGAAAGGTAAGTACATTACTATCGAGAATACCGAAGCTCTGGCCAAACTGGCGGGTAATCCAAGACCAAGTCTGTAACCTGATCAAAACCAGAATAATAAATACCCGATAGATTTCAAGTTGCAGGAAGGCGGTAAGTAACGGCCTCGTAGAGAGCAGGTCTGAGGATCGACCGAGTAACACAAGCCGTCAGCAAATCTGCAACTTGAAAATTTATTGGTCTGCTTCCCCCAGCCACCTATCCTGTTTCCCTTTCATGGTTTACTCTTTAACTAACATACTGTTAATTCACGTTTGTAAGGAGACTCTATGGCAAAGTATCAGAATATTCTGGTTGCTATTGACCCCAATCAGGATGATCAACCTGCACTAAGACGTGCAGTTTACCTTGTGCAGCGCAATGGCGGCACAATCAAAGCATTTTTGGCTATTTATGATCTGTCATATGATATGACCACCCTGCTGTCGCCTGATGAGCGTACCGCAATGCGTAAAGGGGTTATCAGCCAACGTTCCGCATGGATAAGCGAGCAATGCCGCTTTTATCTTGATGCCGGTATTCCAATTGAAATCAAAGTGGTATGGCATAATCGGCCCTATGAGGCCATTATTCAGGAAATCCTGAACGCCAAGCACGATTTGTTGTTAAAAATGGCGCATCAACACGACCGCCTGGAGTCGATTATCTTTACCCCAACCGACTGGCATTTATTGCGTAAGTGCCCATGCCCAGTCTGGATGGTGAAAGACCAACCTTGGCCGGAAGGCGCCACAGCGCTGGTGGCTGTTAACCTCTCAAGTGAAGATCCACTCCATGACCCACTAAATCTCCGTTTGGTCAAAGAGACCAGAGAGTTAGCCGAACATGTCAATCAAACGCCAGTGCATCTGATCAGCGCCTACCCGGTAACCCCGATTAATATCGCCATTGAATTGCCTGATTTTGACCCGAGCGTCTATAACGATGCCATTCGTGGTCAGCATTTGGTTGCGATGAAAGCATTACGCCAGCAATTTGGCATTGATGAAAAATTCACCCATGTTGAAAAAGGTCTCCCTGAAGAGGTTATCCCTGATTTGGCTGAACACTTGCGGGCTGGGGTGGTTGTTCTGGGTACCTTGGGGCGTACTGGGCTATCTGCCGCCTTTATTGGGAATACTACCGAACATGTGATCGACCATCTTAAGTGTGACTTACTGGCAATTAAACCCGAAGGATTTACCTGTCCGATAGAAGGCCATGAAGATCTGGAAGAGATTGAATAACCCTTGTCTGACATCACCCATTGATTAAATCAAAAAGAAGGGCCACCGAATAGGTGGCCCTTGATCTGCGATTCGTAATAACGAATTACAATGCGCGTAAAATTGCTTCTACGCTGTCTTTAGCATCGCCAAACAACATTTGGGTATTTTCTTTAAAGAACAATGGGTTTTGCACGCCAGCATAACCGGTATTCATTGAACGTTTAAAGGCAATAACACTTTGCGCTTTCCATACTTCCAACACCGGCATGCCGGCAATCGGACTACGCGGGTCTTCAAGTGCTGCTGGGTTAACCGTATCGTTGGCACCAATCACCAACACGACATCAGTACTTGGGAAATCATCATTGATTTCATCCATTTCCAGCACTACGTCATAAGGGACCTTGGCTTCAGCCAATAACACGTTCATATGACCTGGCAAACGCCCAGCTACCGGGTGAATACCAAAGCGGACTTTGATGCCCCGCGCTTGTAGTTTTGCAGTAATCTCAGCGACGGGGTATTGTGCCTGTGCCACTGCCATGCCATAACCCGGAGTGATGATAACTGAGCTAGCATTTTTCAGCAGGTCAGCCACTTCTTCAGCCGTGGTTTCACGGTATTCACCCATTTCTTCAGCATTACCGGTTGAAGAACCATCAGTACCAAAGCCACCGGCGATCACACTGATAAATGAGCGATTCATCGCTTTACACATGATGTAAGACAGAATAGCACCGGAAGAACCGACCAAGGCACCCGTTACAATCAACAGGTCATTGCTCAACATGAAACCTGCCGCAGCCGCAGCCCAACCGGAGTAGGAGTTCAGCATTGAGACCACAACCGGCATGTCAGCACCACCGATAGATGCCACCAAGTGCCAGCCAAAGCCCAAAGCAATCACCGTCATCAATAACAACGCGACCACTTGTAAGCTAACGCTGTCGGTTTTGACGAACAGAATCATCAGCAGGAATGACACAACCAGTGCCACCAGATTCAACTTATGGCGTTGTGGCAACATCAGTGGTTTGGATGAGATAATCCCGCGTAACTTACCAAAGGCAACAATAGAACCGGTGAATGTTACTGCCCCGATAAAAATACCTAAGAAGACTTCAGTCAGATGGATATTAACCATCACCGCGTCCATCACCACCGGGCCGTGATCCAGATAGCTGTTAAAGCCAACCAGAACGGCTGCCAGACCGACGAAACTGTGCAAAATGGCAACCAGTTCTGGCATTTCAGTCATTTCGACTTTCTTCGCCAGATAGATACCAATTGCGCCACCAATCACCATGGCAATGATGATCCAGGCAACATTACCTGAATCCGGCCCAAGGATGGTGGCGATAAGCGCGATGGCCATACCGGTCACACCGAAAGTGTTACCTTGTTTGGATGTTTCGTGGCGCGACAGCCCAGCCAAACTGAAAATAAATAAAATCGCAGCAACTATGTACGCAGCTGTAACGAGACCACTAGACATCAGTTACCCCTATATTTTTGTGTGACATTATTTTTATACCCACCGAGTTTTATACCACTCAGTTTTTACGGAACATTTTCAGCATGCGCTGGGTGACCGTAAAGCCACCAAAAATGTTGATACTGGCAATCAGTACGGCAATAAAGGATAAGAAGCTTACCCAACCGCCATGGCCAATCTGCAATAATGCACCGACGACAATAATGCCTGAAATGGCGTTAGTGACTGACATTAAAGGTGTATGTAGTGCATGGCTGACGTTCCACACCACGTAATAACCCACTACGCACGCCAGTGCAAAGACCGTAAAGTGAGATAAAAACTCTTTCGGAGCAACATTTGCTAACCAGCCAAACAACACAACGACCAGTGCCATAATGATGTATTTCGGCCATGGCGAGCTAGGCTTGGCGTCTTCTTTCACAATAGGTTCAGCTTTAGCCGCCTGAGGCTGTGCTGATACCTGAATAGGCGGCGCTGGCCACGTTATTTCACCGGTTTTGACCACGGTTACACCGCGAATCACGGTATCTTCGAAATCAATATCTATCTCACCATTTTTCTCTTTACAGAGTAATTTCAGCAAGTTAACCAAGTTGGTTCCGTAAAGTTGCGATGACTGTGTGGGTAAACGGCTAGGTAGATCGGTATAGCCGATAATTTTTACGCCATTGTCTGTCACTGTCACTTTATCGGCGACGGTCAGTTCACAGTTACCACCGGTTTGCGCGGCCAGGTCAACAATCACACTGCCCGACTTCATGGATGCCACCATCTCTTTGGTGATCAACCGAGGAGCAGGTTTACCCGGAATCAGTGCAGTGGTAACAATGATGTCCACTTCAGCAGCTTGAGCGGCAAACAGTGCCATCTCGGCTTTGATAAAAGCGTCAGACATCACTTTGGCGTAACCATCACCACTGCCCGCTTCTTCCTCAAAGTCCAGCTCAAGGAATTCAGCACCCATACTCTGAACTTGTTCTTTTACTTCTGGGCGGGTGTCGAATGCACGCACGATAGCACCCATACTCCCTGCCGCCCCGATGGCTGCCAAACCTGCAACCCCAGCCCCGATAATTACCACTTTCGCCGGTGGAACTTTACCCGCGGCCGTAATTTGCCCAGTGAAGAAGCGACCAAATTCATGGGCAGCTTCAACAATGGCACGATAGCCGGCTATATTGGCCATTGAACTGAGCGCATCCATCGATTGCGCGCGAGATATGCGCGGCACTGAATCCATGGCCAATACGGTTACCTGACGCTCCGCTAACTTTTGCAGTAATTCCGGGTTTTGAGCTGGCCAGATAAAACTGGCTAACGTACTCCCAGCACGCATCAGGCTAATTTCTTCCTCAAGGGGCGCATTCACTTTGAGGATAAGGTCGGATTGCCACACATCGGTGGTATCCGTAATGGTGGCACCCGCTTCCTGGTACGCCGCATCGTCGAAGCTGGCTAAGTGACCAGCTCCACTTTCAATCGCCACGGTGAAGCCTAATTTCAGCAGTTGTTCCACCGTTTTCGGCGTTGCTGCAACACGGGCTTCATTGGCCAACCGCTCTTTTGGTACACCAATACGCATAATGTTCCCTTTTTACCTGTCTTTGATGATGAGTATTGCCATATCCATCTTACTCGGCGTTGCTGGGACGTTAGCGACTTACACTCACCCGAACCACTGACGTCGGATTCGTTTGCTTGCAGCCTACCGGCAACACCCACTAATTTGGGTATGCTTCAGTTCTATTTGGTTACTGATAAACCTGCTTTGCTACAGCTCCCTATAACCTACTGAAAATGTGACTGATGATCCATATCTGTGTGTGCTTCTGGTGCAGTTTTTGCACTAAAACTGGCAGGCGGAAAGAACTCTCTATAATTCACTACAAAAATAATATTTACTAGCGGCTTGTCCTGCAACTTTGCACCAAAATAACAAGCCGGACAATAATGAGGCAGCCCAGTAATGGCGCGGCATCAGGTTAGCAAAATGTAAATAATCAGCACTTATGACGTTAAAGCAATTATTCGTAAAGCTTATCCCTATTATTGCTGTAAAGTACCGGCGGGCTAATCTTCAGAATTGATATACTAAGTCATATAAATTGCTGAGACACCCGCCATTATTACATGTAATAATCATCTGCTATTCTGTTACACATCAATTGTTCCGCACGTATCAACGTTAATGCGCAAGGCGAAAGGATTTTTTATGAAGCTGAAATACACGATCATCGCATCGGCATTGCTATCACTCACCGCGCTTTCTGCTGCACAAGCGGCAAAAGAACTCGCGCCTGAGCAAGCAGCAGCCATTAAGCCATTTGATCGCATTACTATTACTGGCCGATTTAATGCAATAAATGAAGCAGCGGATGCGGTATCCCGCCGTGCTGACAAATTGGGTGCAGACTCCTTCTATATTCAGGATATCAACAGCAACAATAATGGCGGCAACTGGCGTGTAACGGCCGATGTTTATCATAACGATGCAGCGGAAGTGAGCAAAGAAACCCAGTATCGCGTCTTTAATGATGTGAAAGAATTGCCAAAAGCAGAAGCCTACGCGCTTCAGCCTTATGATACCGTTTCTGTTAGTGGCTTCTTCCGCAGCCAGCCTGATATCAACGATGCCATTTCAAAAGCGGCAAAAGAGAAAGGGGCTTACTCCTTCTTTATCGTACGTCAGGTTGATGCAAACCAAGGCGGCAACCAGTTTGTTACGGCATATGTTTATAAAGCAGATGCGGCAAAACGTGTTGTCCAGAGCCCGGATGTTATTCCTGCCGATTCTGATGCTGGTCGTGCGGCACTGGCTGCCGGTGGCGCAGCTGCTGCCAACGTTGAAATCCCAGGTGTTGCCTCTTCAGGTACGCCAAGTGCTGATGTGGGCCGTTTCTTCGAAACGCAATCATCAACCGGTAAACGTTACACTGTCACCCTGAATGATGGTACTCAAATTCAGGAGCTGAATAACACGACAGCCGCACAGATGGTGCCGTTTGATTCTATTACCTTTAGCGGTCACTACAACAGCATGACTGACGTATCTCATGAAGTGGCTAAACGTGCTGCGGCAAAAGGTGCGAAGTATTACCATGTGACTCGCCAGTGGCAGAACCAAAGTGGTGGTAACCTGAGTGTTAGCGCTGACTTGTTCAAATAAGTTTGCTTAAATCGTTACTGTAAGGGCAGCTCCGTGCTGCCTTTTTTATGTGTCTGCTGTTGTCCTGCTTCTTATTGGTACGGACTGAATAATTTTTTGCCCAAATCGCATAACCAATCATTGCATGATCGCGTTCCACTCCGTAAAATCTCCCAAAAAATTTGGGGCTATTATCTGTCAATTATCGATAATCTTTCCTCATATAATGCTGCTTACAAGTCAGTAACCATTCATTAATACTTTCAAAACCAGGATCCATAATTGGAAAAAAAACTCGGCCTGACTGCGTTAACCGCGCTGGTCCTTAGCTCAATGCTGGGAGCGGGTGTCTTCAGCTTACCGCAAAATATGGCAGAAGTTGCCAGCCCTGCGGCACTGCTTATCGGCTGGAGTATTACCGGCGTGGGGATCATCTTCCTGGCGTTTGCCATGCTGTTACTGACGCGTTTGCGCCCTGATCTCGATGGCGGAATATTCACCTATGCCAAAGAAGGCTTTGGTGATCTTATCGGTTTTTTCTCAGCCTGGGGTTACTGGCTATGCGCCGTTATTGCTAATGTCTCTTACTTAGTAATTGTTTTTGCTGCATTAAGCTTCTTTACTGATAAATCGGGTCACATTATCTTCGGTGAAGGGAATACTTGGCAGGCATTGCTGGGAGCCTCCTTCCTGCTATGGTTGGTGCATGCACTGGTTCTGCGCGGTGTCCAAACCGCCGCCAGTATTAACCTGGCCGCCACCTTGGCAAAACTGCTGCCTATCGGTGGTTTTATTGTGTTGGCGGGACTTGCATTCAGCCTTGATACTTTCAGTTTTGATTTTAGTGGTGTCGCGCTGCATACCCCGGTCTGGCAGCAGGTTAAGGACACCATGCTAATAACGCTCTGGGTCTTTATTGGTGTGGAAGGCGCAGTCGTTGTTTCGGCCCGCGCACGCAATAAAAAAGATGTGGGTCGGGCAACCATGTTAGCCGTACTTTCTGCCCTGTGCGTTTATTTGCTCATTACCCTATTGTCTCTTGGCGTAGTGCCGCGGGCTGAGTTAGCAGGCATGCGTAATCCGTCGATGGCTGGAATTATGGTCGAGATGATTGGCCCTTGGGGGGAAGTCATCATTGCCACTGGGCTCATTATTTCTGTGTGTGGCGCTTATCTTAGCTGGACCATTATGGCTGCTGAAGTGCCGATGGTTGCAGCTAAGCACGGGGCTTTTCCCAAAATGTTCCGCCATCAGAATAAAAACAATGCACCGGCACAATCTTTGTGGTTAACCAACTGCGCAGTACAGGTGGCTCTGATTCTGATTTGGCTGACGGGTAGCAACTACAATACCTTACTAACAATTGCGTCAGAAATGATTCTGGTACCCTATTTCCTCGTGGGAGCCTTCTTATTTAAAGTCGCCTTAAAGCGTCATGACTGGCGTTTGATTGTTGCTGCCAGTGGCGCGTGCTTGTATGGTTTGTGGTTAATTTATGCTGCCGGATTAGTGTACCTGCTGTTGTCCGTTCTGTTATATGCCCCAGGATTATTGGTATTTATTTATGCGCGCAAAGGGCATGAAGGGCTGAAATTACTCAATACCGTGGAGCGAGCGGCTATCTGCCTGGTGTTGATTGCAACTATTCCAGCAACCTGGCTCGCGATGCATTAAGCCCGAATAAAAGCGGCGAAAAATAAGATCTCAAATGGGCTGACCGCGTTACCTCAGTTTGCCCGTTTGAGTATCGTCTGTTAACTAATGATTAGCTGCTCCCGCCAAATCCACCGATAAACACTCCCCCTGCTGGTTTAATTTTATCGATTCCGGCAATTTTTGTTTAATCTCACCGAGTTGATCAGTATCCAAAGGGTAAGGCAACTGGATATCCAACACCGTAATGCCCTGTTGTTCGGCTAGCCGAATCAAGCGAACAATATTGGTTTGGTCATTAAGCTGGGTAGATAATACCTGTAAGGCCAATGCTTTAAGCCGCTCTTGCGGTGTTTTTTCCGATTCAGTCTGCGATTTTACTACCATGCCAAATATCGGCATAACACCATAAATCGCATCGATAAAACTCCACCGTTTTTTGCATGATGCGGCTAAAAATTCCGTGTAATTGAAACAAACCTTTTCACTGTGCGCTGGCGCACCAATGTGTTCGCCACTCATCCCTCAGTCCTCAGCTGATCGATACAGCTATTCATTAATCGTAAGTATTGATATATAAACGATAGGCGCAACAAAATAGAGATGACGATATAATCACTTTTATTAATATAATGAAATGATTTACCTGTTGTCTAGCAATCACTCATCAGCATTAATGATAAGCGGAATAAATAACATGCATAGTATTGCTGTCAACTGCGCGCTATGCTGAATTCTGGCACCTTTATAAACTGAAAAACATGACCAAAATTGTTTTTGTGGAAGACGACCCGGAAGTCGGAAAATTGATTGCTGCCTATCTGGGTAAGCATGACATTGATGTGTTTGTAGAACCCCGTGGCGATACGGCCCAGGCGGTGATTGAACAACAACAACCGGACTTGGTATTGCTTGATATCATGTTGCCAGGAAAAGATGGCATGACGCTGTGTCGTGATTTGCGGCCGGTTTATGAGGGGCCGATTGTACTACTGACCTCGCTTGACAGTGATATGAACCATATTCTGTCGCTTGAAATGGGCGCAAATGACTATATTCTCAAAACCACACCACCCGCAGTACTGCTAGCACGCCTACGGCTACATCTTCGCCAGCATAATCAGCAACAAAGCAAAGAGATCATTAGTCCGCCATTTACCGGTCATAATGCGATTCATTTCGGCTTACTCTGTATCGATCCGGTAAACCGCCAAGTTAATCTTAATGATGAAGAGATAACATTATCCACGTCTGATTTTGATTTGTTATGGGAGTTAGCTACCCATGCAGGAATAATAATGGACCGTGAAGCGCTACTGAAAAATTTACGCGGCGTCAGCTACGACGGCATGGACCGCAGTATAGACGTTGCCATCTCGCGTTTGCGGCGCAAACTCTATGACAATGCTTTCGAGCCATTTCGCATAAAAACCGTGCGCAATAAAGGCTATTTATTCGCCCCCAATGCCTGGGAGTCCGTGCAACAATGAGGAAGCTATTTATTCAGTTTTTCTTATTACTGTTCGTCTGTTTTATGGTGATGGCGATGCTGGTTGGCTTGGTTTACAAAGTCACCGCAGAGCGTGCTGGCAGGCAGTCATTAGATGACCTGATGAAAAGTTCACTTTCGTTGATGCGCAGTGAATTGCGGGAAATTCCCCTGAAGGATTGGAATAAAACCATTGCTACACTGGACTTAAATCTTTCCTTTCAGTTGCATATAGAACCTCTCGATAAACGGGATCTCGGCGAGCGTTTGAATAAACGCCTGCGCGCCGGTGAAATTATTGCGTTAGATGATGAATATACTTTCCTGCAACGTATCCCACGCAGTCACTACGTTCTTGCTGTCGGCCCAGTCCCCTATTTATTTTATTTGCATCAAATGCGCCTGCTCGACTTGGCCTTATTAATCCTGATTGGTATGTCCTTAGCGCTGCCAGTATTCTTGTGGATGCGCCCGCACTGGAAAGACCTACTGAAACTGGAGAATGCGGCTCAGCGACTGGGGGCTGGCTATCTTGACGAGCGAACCCATTTTGATCCTACGTCCAGTTTAAACCGCTTAGGCGTAGCGTTTAATCAAATGGCTGACAATATCAATACTCTGATTGTTAGCAAGAAATTACTCATTGATGGTATTGCTCATGAACTCCGCACACCGCTCGTGCGTTTACGCTATCGTTTAGCGATGAGTGACAACCTGACAGAAAGTGAACAATTGGCTTTAAATCATGATATTGGCCAGTTAGAAGCACTGATTGATGAGTTACTGACCTACGCTCGATTGGACCGCCCGCAGGTTTCCCTTAATCTGGAACCCATCGACCTACCCGCCTGGTTAACAGCAAAAGTCGTGGATATGCGCTTAATCCATAGTGATCGGGAAATCGAACTCGATATCCCCCATCGCGGTGACTTTGGTGCTGTTGACCTGCGTCTGATGGAGCGCGTATTAGATAATCTGGTTAATAACGCGCTACGCTATTCCACTCAACGACTGCGTATCGGATTATGGTTTGATGGTGACAACGCCTGCTTGCAAGTTGAAGATGATGGGCCTGGTATCCCTTTGGAAGAGCGCGCACGCGTTTTTGAGCCTTTTGTTCGCCTCGATCCCAGCCGCGACCGGGCAACGGGAGGCTGTGGCTTGGGCTTGGCGATTGTTCACTCCATCGCACTGGCTTATCAAGGCAGTATCTCCGTCGATGCCAGTTCATTAGGCGGTGCCAGTTTCCGTTTCTGTTGGCCGGTAAAAAGCCTTTACTCACTATCCGTTGCTCAAGATTAAGCACTAACTTTTACTTTGGAGTGTTTTATGACCACCGCTTACCACCACCTGCGTACAACCTTTACCCGGCTTGCACGTTTCGAACACCTGTCGGCTATTGCCGGATGGGATATGCAGACTATGATGCCAGTGAAAGGTAACCTTGCCCGCTCAGAAGCGATGGCGGAGCTGAATGTCTTACAACACCAGATATTAACGGCCAACCAGGTTGGTGAATGGTTAAAACAAGCTGAGCAAGAAACACTTGATGATATTGAGCAGGCAAATTTATGCGAAATGCGTCGCCATTATGACAATGCAGTCCTGCTGCCAGAAGCACTGGTAGAAGCTAAATCACTGGCAGGGGCGCGATGTGAGCATGCATGGCGGCAACAGCGTATCGCTAATGATTGGCATGGTTTTGCAAAGAACTTGCGGGAAGTGGTAAAACTCAGCCGTGAAGAAGCCTCGATACGTTCTCAGGCGGCTGGTATCTCGGGTTATGACGCATTACTTAATCTCTATGAACCAGGGACTAACAGTGCCGATTTAGACCGTATATTTGGTGATCTTAAGCAATGGCTACCTGACCTATTACAAAAAGTGACGGCTAAACAAGCCAATGAAAACTGCCTGATACCACAGGGCACTTTTGACGTGGAAAAACAGCGTCAGCTTGGGTTACAAGTGATGAAAGTACTCGGTTTTGACTTTGACGGCGGGCGGGTCGATGTCAGTGTACATCCGTTCTGCGGTGGTGTTCCTCAAGACGTACGCATTACAACTCGTTATAACGAACAAGAATTTCTCAGTTCATTAATGGGTATTGTGCATGAAACAGGCCATGCCCGTTATGAGCAAAATCTACCACGTGAATGGTTAGGGCAACCCATTTCCCATGCACGGTCAACCGCCATCCATGAGTCCCAAAGCTTACTGTTTGAGATGCAATTAGCACGCAGTAATGAATTCTTACAAGTGATCCGCCCACTGGTAGCAAACCAATTTGGGGATCAACCCGCTTTTGCGCAACAGAACTTCATAGCTCTCAATCAACGGGTTAAAACGGGTTTTATTCGAGTTGATGCCGATGAAGTGAGCTATCCTGCCCATGTTATATTGCGGTATGAAATCGAAAAAGCGTTGATCAGTGGTGAAATCGAAGTAGATGATATCCCTATGCTGTGGAATGAGAAAATGCAGCAATACCTCGGTATTAATACTGAGGGTAATTACCGTAACGGATGTATGCAAGATATCCATTGGACCGATGGTGCTTTTGGCTATTTCCCAACGTATACATTGGGTGCAATGTATGCAGCGCAACTGTTCCAAACTGCCCGTGATGCTATGCCGGGGCTGGATAAAAGTATCGCTAGTGGCGATCTCAGCGCCCTATTCACCTGGTTACAACAGAATATCTGGCAGCATGGCAGTCGTTACTCAACCGCAGAATTAATTACCAAGGCTACCGGTGAAACACTTAACCCTCGCTATTTCCGCCAACATTTAGAGCGGCGCTATTTGTAATTTATTGCGTGTTAGTCTGCGCCTAACCTCTCATTAGGGTTGGGCGCCTTCTCCCTGCATAACTCAAATTACATCCCCACTATCAAGCGACGTTGATGTTACATAAGACGATAAGTTTATTAAAAGGCTATATGTATGTTGTAACTAAAATAAGTGATTTAGTCGGTTATTTATCTGGTTTATTGCCGTTGTACAATCGGTTACAAGCCGAAACCAATGACTCACGGAAGCCAGTATATATTTCCTCTACTCTCTTTATAACGACCCAACGGGGCCGATATACAAACAGAACACTGAGGAATAAATTATGAAAACAGTATTAGCTCTGATTGTTGCTGCAACCTTGGGTGTATCATCTATAGCAATAGCCGCCGACACCGTTGCACCACCGGCAGCACCCGTTGTTACAGCACCTGTAGCTCATAGTGCACCGGCTAAAACCATGCACCACAAGAAAGCTAAAAAATCTGATTCGATGAAAAAAATGGATAAAGCAGCCCCGGTGCAAAAAGCACAGGCAGCCAAAAAACACCATAAAAAAGCGACACACAGTAAGTCAGCTCCAACCGCAGTGCCAGTGACCAAATAGCGGCAGCATTTAACTTGTGAAAGCTACAACAGGCTCTCACGATTGACCTGCAACAGCGATTCACTCGACACCCGGTTTACCGGGTGTTTTTTATTAGGAGTGCTGATAATGCTGCGCCATTATTTATTTGAAATCACTTTAGCCATATTAGTTATTTGCGGTCTGATCACATTATTCTTTTATTTATAGTACCAACGGCCGATAGCGCTCTAAAATTATCGAAAAATCAATTACTGACAACATATGACATAACTTATTATGTCTATAGTTAGCGCTAGTAGAGCCGTGATTGGTCGTCTAATCAGCAGGTCTCAGGTGTGTTAATGGATAACCTTTGGTCAGTAAATAAAGGCAAGGCTAATTATTTATGCGTTTATCTTCATTATTACTATTGAGTCTGTTGCCACTTTCCATCTCTATGGCTTTAGCCCTTCCCCCCACTGACAAGCCGGATGATGAAAGCAGCATTGCGGATCAAACCACGTTGTTCTTCGGGAAAGATGACCGTACAGCGATAACAAATAGTACGGAGTGGCCGTGGCAAGCCATTGGGCAAGTTGAAACAACCAGTGGCAACCTTTGCACAGCAACGTTAATCTCCCCTCGTCTGGCGCTCACCGCAGGCCATTGCGTTCTTACCCCACCGGGGAAAATTGATCGCGCTGTTGCCTTACGTTTTATTTCTCATGATGGTCATTGGAAGTACCAGATTACCCGACTGGAAACGCTGGTTGATGCCAAATTAGGTAAAAAACTTAAACCTGATGGCGATGGTTGGATAGTTCCACCCGCCGCCGCCGCTTATGATTTTGCACTTATTCGGTTAACTAACACAAAGCCTATCCCGATTAAGCCGTTACCGCTTTGGGATGGAACCTCAAGTGAGCTGACACAAGCGCTTAAATTGGTTAATCGTAAAATAACTCAAGCGGGTTATCCCCTTGATCATCTTGAAACTTTATACAGCCATGAAGACTGTCTGGTTACCGGGTGGGCACAACAGGGCGTACTTTCACACCAATGCGATACCTTGCCAGGTGACAGTGGTTCCCCACTATTACTAAAAAATGGCGACGCGTGGTCTTTAATTGCGATTCAAAGTTCTGCACCGGCCGCCAAAGACCGCTATCTTGCGGATAACCGCGCCCTAGCGGTAACGGCGATTAGAGAACGGTTAAAAACGCTCGCTAAAAATGCAGCAAAATGACCTCTTTATTCAGTGATACACAGAGTGAGGGATATCCCCTATTTCTTACTGACACAATGGGGCTTTTGGTTGAATTTGAAAACAAAAGTCCCACCTAATGCTGCTGCGTAACGGCTCAACGTGGTGAGGTTGGGAGAAATGATACCTTTCTCCATACGGCTGATATTTTGTTTTTTCAGCCCTGCTCGTTGCGCCACTTCCTCTTGTGTTAAATTACATTGCTGACGGGCAGCTTTCAGCTCAGTCATCATGGCGTCGCGAATCTGCAAGTCTGTGTAAGCTTCTTTGACCTGAGGATGATTTAAAGCATCTGTTTTAACCTCAGCAAAAGAAATAATGTCAAAGTCATCTTGTTTTTTCATGGTTGCAATCTCCGTTTGATTTCCTTCATCCGCTGATAAGCCAACATCAGTGTTCGCCTTGGGGTCTTTTGCGTCTTCTTTTGTAAGATATGAATGATGTAAACCTGCCAACCCAGGTGGTAAAAGAAAAAACCACGCCCGCCCCCCTCTCTAGCACTAACCCGCAATTCCTTTAGCCCGCGCCCAATATCCCGCACCTCTGGCTCCCGCAACTCATGACCATAAGCCTCTAACTCATCCATAGCTTTAATCAGAGCCGCCTGAATGCCTACAGGTAATTTAAACAACTCGCGCTGTGCCAACCTCAACAAACTAATTTGATACATAAGCAATCCCTGCACTGGAAAAACTCTATCAAACTCACCATAGGTAATCAAATATGGTGACCCTAAATCAGACAAACTTTAACCCAATGGTCTGATTTATCAGTACCCATATAGCGGGAGTTCAAGATAGGAGGCAATAATGCCGCGGCCATGCAGCCCAGTTAATTTACAATTCTCGAGAGGCTTCGCATCAACATCAGCAAGTTTCATCTATTACATAGTTGACATGCAGATAAAAATAGACGAATCATAAAGATAGTGAATTTTATAGCGGTATATTAGGAAGGAATTTAGTCAGTAAGAGACTCCGCGTCTAAATCAATGATACTTAGAACGCGGAGTGATATTAATCGCTAATCAGGCAGAAAGCTGTTCGATAGTTTGTAGAATACGCTTGTCAGAAATAGGGTAAGCTGTCCCCAATTGCTGGGCAAATAAGCTCACACGCAGTTCTTCAATCATCCAGCGAACTTCTTTAACATCTTCATCTTGCTGGCGTTTTGGCGGCAATTTATGCAGCCATTGCTGCCACATCTGTTGCACATGTTCTACGCGTAGCATTTGGGCACGATCACGATGAGGGTCCATAGCCAGCTTTTCCAATCGGCGCTCAATCGCTTGCAGATAACGCAGTGTATCCGGCAGACGTTTCCAACCATTATTGGTCACGAAACCACGATAAATAAGCCCCCCTAGCTGGGCTTTGATATCAGAGAGAGCCAATGCCATTGAGATATCTATCCGGCCTTTCAGTCGCTTATTAATACTGAATACCGTCGTCAGAATTTGTTCAACTTGCTTGGCAATCTCAACCACCGTGTCATTCAGTTCAGCACGAACCTTTTCCTGTAGTCGAGCGAACTCCGCCTCTTGCCATGCGGGGCCACCATGCTGCGCAACTAACTTATCCACACCACAAGCAATGCAGTCATCAATCAGGTCCAACACTTTGCCATAAGGATTAAAATAGAGCCCGAGCTTGGATTTGTTCGGCAATTTCTCATGTAAATACTTTATAGGGGATGGGATATTCAATAATAGTAAACGTCTTGTCCCCTGCCACATAGCTTGTTGTTGCTGAGATTCTGTATCAAACAAGCGAATAGCGACACTGTCTTTTTCATCCACCAGTGCCGGGTATGCCTTGACTTCATAGCCACCACGACGCTGCTCATAGCACAGCGGTACATCACCGAAACTCCAGATATGTAAGTCAGTTTGTTCAATACCATCGTCGGCAACGGCGGACAATGTTTCCTGCACTTTCTCTTGTAACTGTAGCTTCAAGGCAGCAAGGTCTTTACCTTCACGCAAAATACGATTTTTATCATCGAGCACACGGAAGGTTATTTTAAGATGATCTGGAACTTGGTCCCATTGCCAACTATCACGTGACACTGTCACACCCGTCATGCGCCGCAGTTCACGCTCTAATGCATCGAGCAGCCCCACCTCCATCGGGGTAACGCGGGCCAGAAACGCCTCAGCATAATTGGGTGCGGGGACAAAATTGCGCCGCACCGGTTTAGGCAAAGACTTGATCAGTGCAATCACTAATTCACGCCGAATCCCCGGTATCTGCCAATCAAAACCCTGCTCTTGGATCTGATTAAGGATGGGCAACGGAATATGTACGGTTACCCCATCAGCGTCAGTACCGGGTTCAAATTGGTAGGAAAGCCGTAACTTAAGCGACCCCTGATACCAAAAATTGGGATAGTCGAGCGGGTTAACTTTGTTCGCGCCATCTTTGATAAGCATGGTTTTTTCAAAGTTCAATAACTCTGGCTGTGTCTGGCTGGTTTTCTTCCACCAGCTATCAAAATGACGGGCTGAAATAACCTCGCGACCAATTCGCTGGTCATAGAAGTTAAACAGTGTCTCATCATCCACCAGAATATCGCGCCGACGTGATTTGTGTTCCAACTCTTCAACTTCAGCCAATAGTTTGAGATTGGCGCGGAAAAAAGCGTGACGCGTTTGCCAATCCCCCTCCACCAAGCCATGACGAATAAACAACTCACGGCATAGCGGTGGGTCAATCGGGCCGTAATTGATTTTGCGCTCAGCAACTATGGGTAAACCGAATAGGGTGACTTTCTCACTGGCCATCACTGCACCCTGTGCTTTCTCCCAATGCGGATCACTATAATGGTGTTTCACCAAATGCTGCGCCAAAGGTTCGATCCATTCCGGCTCGATGCGGGCAGCAATGCGGCCCCATAAGCGACTGGTTTCGACCAGCTCAGCCACCATGCTCCATTTCGGCGGTTTTTTAAATAAACCGGAACCGGGGAAGATAGCAAACCTTGCGTTACGAGCACCGGTATACTCTTGCTTTTCAACATCTTTTTGGCCGATATGAGATAACAAACCGGTCAATATCGCGGTATGCACGCTACGGTAGTCGGCTGCAACACTATTCACCGGAATACCCAGTTCTTTCACCACCTGGCGCAGTTGCGTGTAGATATCCTGCCATTCGCGCACCCGCAGATAGTTGAGAAAGTCACTACGGCACAGTTTACGGAACTGCGCTGATGACAACTCTTTTTGCTGCTCTTTCAGGTAATCCCATAAGTTAACAAACGCCAGGAAATCAGAATCCTTATCCGCAAAGCGACGATGTTTTTCATCAGAAGCCTGCTGCTTATCCATTGGCCGTTCACGCGGGTCCTGAATCGACAAAGCCGAGGTAATGATCATCAGTTCACGGACACTGCCACTTTTCTGTGCTTCCAGCACCATCCGTGCCAGACGAGGGTCGACGGGCAATTGCGCTAATTGTCGCCCCAGCGGGGTCAGTTGTTGATGACCATTATCAGCGGTTTGTATCGCACCCAGCTCTTCCAGTAACCGAACACCATCTTGGATATTGCGTTTATCGGGGGCTTCCACAAACGGGAATGCCGCAATATCACCCAGACCGAGTGACGTCATTTGCAAAATGACGGAGGCCAGGTTGGTTCGTAGAATTTCCGGGTCGGTAAACTCTGGGCGAGAGAGGAAGTCCTGCTCAGAATAAAGACGGATACAGATACCGTCTGACACACGGCCACAGCGGCCTTTACGCTGATTAGCTGACGCCTGAGACACCGGCTCGATAGGCAACCGCTGCACCTTAGTACGGAAGCTATAACGGCTGATGCGAGCTGTACCGGGGTCAATCACGTACTTAATCCCAGGTACGGTGAGCGAGGTTTCAGCCACGTTGGTCGCCAATACAATTCGCCGCCCATGATGCGACTGGAACACCCGATTCTGCTCACTGTTTGATAAGCGGGCATAGAGTGGTAGTACTTCCGTATGGGGCAGATTTTGCTTCATCAATGCATCAGCGGTATCACGAATCTCACGCTCACCACTCATAAAGATCAGAATATCGCCGGGACTTTCATGGCCTAACTCATCAACCGCATCAAAAATAGCCTGTAGTTGGTCACGTTCAACATCATCGGCATCATCCACAATGGGGCGATAACGTACTTCGACCGGATAGGTGCGGCCAGAAACCTCGATAATAGGGGCATTATTGAAATGCTGGGAGAAACGCTGCGGATCAATGGTCGCCGAAGTGATAATTACTTTTAGATCTGGGCGTTTGGGTAATAATTCACGCAAATAGCCCAAGATGAAATCAATGTTCAGGCTACGTTCATGGGCTTCATCGATAATCAACGTATCATATTGCATCAACAGACGATCTTGCTGAATTTCAGCCAACAAAATCCCGTCGGTCATCAACTTAACCAGCGTGTTTTCACCCACTTGATCGTTAAAACGCACTTTATAACCGACACAACCGCCAAGGGAGGTATCCAGTTCATCCGCAATACGGTTTGCGACGGTGCGCGCAGCCAGACGACGTGGTTGAGTATGGCCGATCACCCCTTGCACGCCCCGCCCCAATTCCAGGCAAATTTTCGGCAACTGGGTGGTTTTACCGGAACCGGTTTCACCGGCGACGATCACCACCTGATGGTCACGAATAGCATGGTAGATATCTTGCTTTTTCTGGCTGACCGGCAAGTTTTCAGGATAAGTTATCGCCGGACAAGCAGCTCGACGACGAATAACCCGCTGCATGGCGGTTGCTATATCAGCCTCAAGCTCGAGGGTAATCGCCTCTACGGCCTGTGGATTATTAATTTTTCGTGCGCCTTGCAGCCGACGCCGCAGGCGTTGTTGGTCACGGAGCATCAACTCACCGAGTTGGGTGGATAATGCTGCGAGCGAAGATTTCACGTTCTGTGTTCCTTGTTACGATGCGGCTGCAACCTACGGTATCAGCCCAATGATTTTATTCTATGAGTTTGATTGGCATATATTTTTTATTAATCGGTATCAATTTTTAACCTGCCAATACACCCATTTTCGACGCCAAATAGATGAGTGCCCCATAGCTTTTATTAGATAAACCCTTACCTGATATGGTAACACAGCCTCGGATTACGCTGTAACCCGACGGAGATTTCCTATCTGATTATCATCGTTCAATTAAATCGAACAAAGAACGCAAAATATTGCGCTATCACTAATAGAAAAATATTAATAAAGTGTATCTCATTGAAAGGGCGAACCGCCTAAGTCTCTGTTACCTGTTAAGGAATTACGATGAGCAAAGTACTGGTCCTGAAATCAAGCATTCTGGCAACTTATTCACAGTCCAACCAATTAGCTGACTTTTTTGTCGAACAATGGCAAGCAGCCCATGCTGACGACGAAATCACCGTACGTGACTTGGCCGCTCAACCGGTTCCGGTGTTAGATGGTGAACTGGTGGGTGCTCTGCGCCCTTCAGATGCCGCGCTAACACCGCGCCAACAAGAGGCTTTGGCACTGTCTGATGAGCTGATTGCGGAACTGCAAGCCAATGACGTGATAGTTATGGCAGCACCAATGTACAACTTCAATATCCCGACGCAGTTGAAAAACTATTTTGACCTGATTGCACGTGCTGGCGTGACTTTCCGCTACACAGAAAAAGGTCCAGAAGGTTTGGTAACCGGTAAACGTGCCATTATTCTGACCAGCCGTGGGGGCATTCATAAAGACACCCCAACTGATCTGGTGGTGCCTTACCTGCGTCTGTTCCTGGGCTTTATCGGCATTACCGATGTTGAATTTGTGTTTGCAGAAGGCATTGCTTATGGTCCTGAAGTGGCGACCAAAGCACAAGCTGATGCCAAACAGTTACTGGCTCAGGTTGTCAGTGCTTAATTGATAACTTTCGCGCAGAAGTGGGTGTCTCCGTCAATGCGCGACTGAAAATGACCTTGTATTACCCTAGTGTTACCCAGTAGTGTCATTGGTTAATTGCGCGCCTTTCGGCGCGCTTTTTTCTCTGTGATTATGCCAGTAACCGCCATCGCACTCTCTTCATCCGTAACCAAACCATTCACCCAATGCCCCCTGAGCGCCGCTTTAATAGCCTGATGTTTCTCCTTACCACCTGCGATAGCAATCACCGGTTTTTCTGGCTGAATACGTAAGCTGGCACTGGTTAAACGCTGATCCAATTCATAGGCGACGCGCTGACCATCGATATCAATGAAATTACCCAGCATTTCTGCCACAACATTCGCGGCCATGAGCACATCGACATCTTGTGTAGAAATAAAGCCATCTTTATGCAATGGACAATGATACCCCATTGAGCCAATACCGATAAACGTAACATCAGCCTGAGCTGCTTTCTCAGTGACAGTGCGGTAAATCCGGTGATTACACCACAGGTCACGATCCGCCGCGCTGTCAGCAAACAAAGGCGCGGGCAAAATAAAGTAGCGTCCTTGTGTTTTCTCGGCCATCCACAGCGGGACATCATAGCGTGTACAGGAACCATCAGCAGCAATAGCGCCGATAAGTGAGACACAACTGTGCTGAGGACGTTCGAAATCAGGTAACTCATCAATGGCGGCTTTCAAACTGCGACCAGAGCCGACACCAATGACCAGTGGCTGTTCTTGACGCAGAAATTGCGACATCACTTCAGCCCCCACCACAGCAATGGCTCGTTGGATACCCGCGCTGTCCATCCCCAAGCTGGGGACCACCTGACACTGATGCAAGCCATACTGCTTTTGCACCTGTTCGGCCAGCGCCATACAGCGGCCAACCGGGTGAGCAATGCTGACACTGACCAGCCCGTTATCAATAGCACACGCCACCAGCCGCTGGGCCACCTGACGCGAAACCCCCAGGGCATCAGCAATTTCATGTTGCGTCTGCCCGGCAACGTAATACATCCAGGCCGCTCTGGCCGCTTGATCCAGCTTCTTATCACTCTTCTGCATGAGTTATCTGCGCAATATTATTTGAAATAGAGATAGGGGGTGAAACCACAATGGTCATCATCTTACGCCTCTATTTGACAGATTTTTATCTCTACTTACGGTTATGTGAGCCAAAGCCCACATTTCGGGCAAAAGTTACACTACCCTAACGCCATTAGAGCAAATGCCCTACATTAGAGCAAATGCCCTACATTAGAGCTTATGCTCAAATTATAACGCCAACACTTACCGTGATTGTGGAGATAATTTATGAACAGTTTTCTGAATACCACCCATGCAGTGTGGTTGCACATTGGTGGAGGCTCCTTCCACCGTGCTCACCAAGCCTGGTATCTACACCGGTTACGGGCCATAGGCGATAATCGTTGGTCTATTGCTCTGGCTAATATTCGGGATGACGCGACCCCGTTGCTCAATGCATTACAAGCCCAAAACGGCGAATACACCTTGGAAACCGTGACACCAGGGGGGGAGCGTCAATATGAAAAAATCACATCAATCCGCAAAATTATCCCTTGGGATAAAGAACTGAGCCAATTGGTAGCACAAGGTAGTCTGCCAGAAACGCGCGTTATCTCCTTTACCGTGACCGAGGGCGGTTACTACCTGGATAACCAATTTAACCTGCAACAGGATAATGCGGATATCCAGGCTGACCTCAAAGGTGATTGCCGCACAATATACGGTGCTATCAGCCGTATCTTGCTGCAACGCCAACAGATGCAGAGCGGGCCAGTGACCTTGCTGAACTGCGATAATTTGCGTCATAACGGTGAGCGTTTCCGCCATTGCCTGCTTGAGTTCCTCGCACTTCGCGACCAGCAAAGCTTGCTCAGTTGGGTGACAAGTCAAACCCGTAGTCCCAATACCATGGTTGACCGCATTACCCCGCGCCCCGCTGATGACATCGCACCACGGGTGCTGGAACAAACCGGTTTCGCTGATCTGGCACCGGTTATGGGGGAATCATTCATCCAGTGGGTTATTGAGGACGATTTTATTGCCGGACGCCCAGCATTGGAGAATGTGGGTGTAGAGATGGTGGAATCAGTTCTGCCGTATGAAGAGGCAAAAATCCGCATCCTCAATGCCAGTCACAGTTGTATTGCCTGGGCTGGCACCTTGCTTGGGCGAAGTTACATTCATGAAAGTACCCAGACTGACGCTATTCGCCAGATGGCCTATGACTATGTGACTCAGGATGTCATCCCATCACTGTCGCCAAGCCCACTGGATCTTGCCAATTACCGTGATGTGGTGCTGGACCGTTTCAGTAATCCGTATATTCGTGACACCAACCAACGGGTGGCGGCAGATGGCTTTTCCAAAATTCCCGGATTTATTACACCCACATTGATGGAGTGCTACCAACGAGGTGATACCCCAGCAGCAACCGCGATACTACCCGCATTATTCTTCGTATTTATGGAAAGTTGGCATCAGGGCACCCTGCCGTATGAATACCAGGACGGAATACTGGACGCCGCGGCCGTCCATGCCATGTTCCAATCAACTGACCCGGTAGGTCTGTTCGCTCGCGACAGCAAGCTATTTGGGCCACTAGCCAGTGACAACCAGTTTGAACAGCTGCTGCGCCAATCGATTGACCGGGTAAATACCTGGCTCGTTGCTAACCGTTAATCATCGACAAGGAATTGCTATGTATCTTGGACTTGATTTAGGGACGTCAGAAATTAAAGCCGTGGTGATTGATGACCGGGGCCAGATTCTGGCCAGTGAAGGCGAACCCTTGACCGTGCAGCGCCCGCATCCTTTATGGTCGGAGCAAAATCCCACTGACTGGTGGCAGGCGACACAACGGGTTATTGGCCGCCTGCGCCATAAAATACCCCAGCGCTGGGGTGAGATCCTCGCGATTGGTCTTTCGGGTCAAATGCATGGCGCGGTGCTGTTGAGCCGCGAGGATCGTATCTTGCGACCGGCTATTTTGTGGAATGATGCGCGCTGTGCCGAAGAGTGTGATGAGTTGACCCGCAATGCCCCACAATTGCATCAGATTGCCGGAAATCTGGCGATGCCAGGCTTTACTGCACCGAAACTGCTGTGGGTTGCTCGCCATGAGCCGGAGGTGTTCGCACAACTGGCGACGGTACTGCTACCTAAAGATTATCTGCGCTGGATGATGAGTGGCGATAAGGTCAGTGATATGTCTGATGCCGCCGGAACGTTATGGTTGGATGTCGCCAGGCGCGACTGGTCGGACTCTCTCCTGGCTGCCTGCGGATTATCCCGCGATGTGATGCCGCGCTTGATTGAAGGTAATGAACCCAGTGGTTACCTGAAAGCAGATATTGCGCGCGAGTGGGGCTTAGCCGATAAAGTGATTATTGCTGGCGGTGGTGGCGATAACGCAGCCAGTGCTGTTGGGATTGGTGCCATCAATCCTGGTGATGGCTTCATCTCTCTGGGCACGTCCGGTGTATTGTTTGCCGTTAATGATTGCTACCGGCCCAATCCACAATCTGCCGTTCATGCCTTTTGCCATGCTTTGCCGCATCGCTGGCATCAGATGAGTGTCATGCTGACCGCAGCCAGCGCCCTGCGCTGGTTGTGCCAATTGCTGGGAACCAATGAAACCACCCTTCTATCCGAGGTTGCGCAACTCAGTCGCTCAGAGCAGCGGCTGGCACCAATTTTCCTGCCTTACCTTTCAGGCGAACGCACCCCCCATAACGATCCGCTGGCAACCGGTGCGTTTCATGGCATGACTCATGCGACAGACCGTGCGGCGCTGGGATATGCCGTGCTGGAGGGGGTGACTTTCGGTATTGCTGATGGCCTAGCGGTGTTACAGCAGGCCGGTACCCAACTGAGCCAATCATCGTTGATTGGTGGTGGTGCACGCAGTGTGTGGTGGGGGCAATTGATGGCTGACACCCTTAACCTGCCAATTGTCACCCACAGCGGTGGGGAGGCTGGTGGGGCTTTAGGTGCCGCACGTTTAGGGTGGCTTGCCAGCGGCGGTGATGAGCAGGAGGTGTGCAGCAAACCACAAATCGACCAACGCTTCATCCCCGATGTTAACCGGCAAGATGCCTTGTTTGCGCGCCTTGAACGCTATCGACTGCTCTATCAACAGCAGCGGCAGTTACGCCAACAACAGCCGCAATAACCATCTAAAAAATAAAGATATAACAAGCCCGGGCGAGCCTATCGCCCTTTTCTCTGTCCCTATAACCGTTGCTCCTACCAGCAACTCAACCAGCCGGCGCTCAAGCGCCAGAGGAACTTACTATGCAAAAAAAACCTACCCACTGGTTTGGTTTGCCAATGAATTTGTTCTGGGGTTACATTGCCATTGCCATTTTTATGAGCGGCGATGGATTTGAAATGGCTTTCTTATCCAAACATATTACTGATATGGGCTTTTCTCCGGCACAATCAGCCTTTGTGTTTACACTCTATGGCTTAGCTGCTGCCATTGCCGCCTGGAGCTCTGGTGTGGTTGCAGAGATCATCACGCCACAACGCGCCATGCGGATTGGTTTTGTGCTGTGGGTGGTCATGCACTGCTTATTTATGGTATTCGGTTTAGGCATTAAAAGTTATCCACTAATGTTGCTGTTCTATGGTATTCGTGGGTTGGCCTATCCGTTATTTATCTATTCATTTGTTATGTTAATTGTTCAAAATGTCCCTAAACAGCAACTCTCTTCTGCCATGGGTTGGTTTTGGGCGATGTATTCCGTCGGTATCGGTGTCATAGGGAGCTATTTGCCCAGTTTCACCATTCCGGTGATTGGTGAAACCGGTACGTTGTGGTTTGCCATTGTCTGGGTCATGGCCGGCGGTATGATGGCGTTGATATTACTGCGCAATGTTGGCACTGCCAGCCCTAAAGCATCACTCTCAAATAAAGAAAAAATCAAAGAGTTGTCACGGGCCGTCACTATTCTGTTTACCAATAAAAACATCTTCTTATCCTGTTTAATCCGCATCATCAACACCCTGTCATTATTTGGTTTTGCCGTTATTATGCCGCTCCTGTTCGTTGGCCGACTTGGTTTTACCATGTCTGAATGGCTGCAAATCTGGGCGGTGTTCTTCTTCGTGACAATTTTCACCAATATTATGTGGGGGATCTTGGGCGAAAAAATTGGTTGGATGCGGCAGGTGCGTTGGTTTGGCTGTATCGGTTGTGCCCTTTCTAGTCTGGCGTTCTACTATATTCCGGTTCATTTCGGCCATAATTTCTGGGCGGCCCTGATCCCGGCAGTAATGTTGGGGATAACCGTAGCCGCTTTCGTTCCGATGACCGCAGTATTCCCGGTATTGGAACCGGAACACAAAGGTGCAGCCATCTCGATTTATAACTTGTCTGCGGGTCTGAGTAACTTTGTTGCCCCGGCGATTGCCTCGCTGGTGTTACCTTTCTTCGATATTGTTGGCGTGGTGTGGGTTTATACTGCGCTGTATCTGATTGCTGCTGTGCTGACCCTGATTGTTAAAGTTGAGCAACCAGGGCATGCAGATACCTATTATCGCAAAGAATCACTCGATAGCCTCGCTGGGCATCCTGCTACGGCCAGTTTACACCCTGAGCGCTAGCGGGTTATTTTTTAAGCTAAGGCCAATACCGTCGAAATCAATATTTCAGCAACCCGAAGTTTAGACATAAAAAACGCCCGTGCTGAGACGGGCGTTTTCCATAGCGTCATTGATACCATCATCGCAACAATTAGCGCTGCATCCACTGGCCATTAATACCGCGCACATATTCACCGGCAGCCGCACGGTTAACTAACTTTTGCCCTGCCAGCTTGGCAACATCTTCAGTTGAAATATGGTTTTTCTGCGCCACTTCCTGATATTTCTCTGTTCTGGCAATATTGATTTGCTCTACCAACGCCAGTGTCTCAGGATCTTTTTTGACCGGAGCCAAATAACCACTCAGGGTTTCGCCAACCCGCCCTTGCTGCTTTGCCTGTTCCACGGTCAGGGCGAAAGCCATGGCGCTGAACAGCAAACTGCCACTCAATATCGTCCACCCCAACATCACTCGAATCAGCCTTAGCCTGCCACCAATCCAGCCTGAATTTTGCTTTTTCATTGTGGCTCCTTAAAATAGATTGGATTGATTTTTAAGCAAGTTTTCCACATCTTTATCAACTTTTATCTGGATTTCATGCTCAATCTTGACGTTCATATTGATAGTGATCGGTTTTTCCGGTGTCGCTACCTCAAGGCGTAAACAGCCACTGAGCATCAAAACACCCAAAGCTATTGCCACATGTTCCCCTGTCAAGATCTTCATTCCTTCGTCCTCGCCGGTATCACTGTTGGTTGTAAAGAAAGCGTCTGTTGTAGCCACTCTTGTAAATTGTCACCAAAACGCAGGCTACGCCAGAGTTGGAACACATTTTCCTGATGCTGATAATTCAATACTATCTCACGCTTTGAGTTTTTTTGCGTATTCACACCATGAATCTTCGAGCGTAATGTCAATTGCCCCAAATTATCCAGATCCACTTTGGCATAAGATTGATAAATCTCCATATAGCGTAACCAATCAATCGCAGCACCGGCGACAAAGTTACTATCACCGATTGAATTGGCCAGATCTTGATCGAGGCGCAATGTCACCCTGCCATCGTTAGCAATCCAACCATTACGCACCAACCACTGTGGGTTATTGAGATAAAGAGGCAATTCCCCGTTGACCTTCCCCGACATCGCAAACTGTTTCGGTTGTAGCACGGTAAATAGCTCACTCAAGTCAATGGCGGTTAATTTCAGCACGGCGGCGTCGTGTTGCGGTAAGCGTAACGCGGACAAACTCAGATGGCCGTTAAGAATGTCCATACCGACGTTACTCAAAGTTAACGGTGCATCATCAGAATAGGGATAAGTACCTTGTAAATCAGCAGTTATATTCTGCATTTCAAACAAGTTGCTTATTGAGGCGATACGCAACATCACCGGGTCTTTCGCGCCCAACTGCCAGTGGTGATTCTGCAAGCGATACGACATGACAAAATCTAACCCGCTCATTTCTCCGTCTTTCAGCCACATCCCGCCATTCTTCACCACCCAGTGACCACCGGCGGTAAAGCCTTGTTCTCGGGCTGCCGAAAAGGCCGCCTGAGCATACAGCTCTCCATCACGCAGTTTGATGCCTAACTCGGATGCGATAAGCGGCTGGAATACGGTTAACGATTGTTTCGGCCACCAGCCCTCACCCCGTAACCGCTCGCCATCCCAGCGGCCGCGCAGTGGGATCGGCCCGATAGGCTGCGCCTGCAATTGCCCCTGCCACAGAAAGCTGTTTGGTTCCCGACCATTGAGTTGCAAAGATAATTCAGCGGGAGGTAGATAACCGCCCCCGTCGCTGAACGACACTTTTTTCGCCCCTAACGCAAAACCGGCAATAAAGGCTGGGTGATGGTTATCGCGCTGCCAGGTGAGTGGTTTCACCAATGTCAGTCTTGGCGCCTCAACCTTAACCAGGCCATATTGCAACCGATCAAAACCGGTCGAGAGCTGGTCAACGGTGATTAATGTATCGCGCCAACTCCCCTTGCCCGCCATATCCCAGCGAGCAGCCAGTGGCGGCAGGTGACCATTGCCCCAGTAACGCCACTGCCAATAACCTTTATCCGGCCAAAACTCTTGCGCCTGACCATCCAAATGCAGGTTGAAATTACCCCAATAGCTGTCTTGTGCATCAACGATGGCTTGTAGACGCCCGCTAACCCCGGCAGCCGTGACCTTGACACCAGCCAATGGCCAGCGAGCATCTCTTATCCGCAATTCAGGCGTCACATTGCCATGCGCGCGCAGTAACGCCCCCGGGTGCAGCACCCACGTTGGGTTCAACACCGAACCACTGAGCAGCCCTGGAATGGTGGCATTAAGCACCATTTTCTCCAGATTAGCCTGACCACTGAGTTGGAATTTTAAATCGCTGTTTATCATGCTCAGATTACCCGGCCCGAGGGTCAATACGGCATTACCCTTACCACTCTGCCCAGAGGTAATCACATTAATTCGCGCGTCAACTGAGGTCTGATCCAACCCTTGGTCCCAGTCATGTAACGTCAGGTTAATACCGCCACTTAATGGTTGCTGCGCGTATGGCCATTGCCACTGTCCGTTAACTAGCTGAATTTGGTTTACCGCAACACGCCATGGCAACCGTGCGAGCGGCACATCATCGCCACGCTCAGTGAGCGTCAGCACACCTTGCTGCTGTTGCCAGCTCAAGTTTAGAAGCAGTGGTTTAGACAGATAACCGGTGGTTAGCATCCCCTGTAATTCACCCTGTTCCGGCCAATCATCCAGTGACAAAGGAATCTTTATTTTTCCACTGAGTTCGAAAGGCTGCGGGGTACCAGGAACCGCAATAGAGAATTGATGCAAACTCAGTTGTTGATCCTGATCAAGGGTCGCGGCAAAGCTCAGTTGCGGCCCCTGATAACGTAACTCTTGAATCAATTTAAGCTTATCGGGCGAGGTGAGGGTCAGTTTACCGGCATATTGCTGCCAGGGCGTAATCTGCAAATTGCTGATATCCAGATCCAATACCGATAACTGCTGTTGCCAGTAAGCTAAATTCAGTGGTGCGCTGTCGCCATTAGTCGGTAATTTACTCAAACAAGCAGTATCCAACGCAACATTACCGGCCGCAAGTTGCCAGCGCCCCTGATGGTAGCCGACACTCAATTGATTCATATTTGCGAGGGTGCAGTCTTGTATCGAATAGCGCAATTGCTTGATACGCAGTGCGCCGTCACGCCATACCGGTGGCGTAGCCAGCGTTATCTGACTCCCCACGGGTAACCAATAATGTGCCACTTTGGGTAACCACTGTGGCAGGGTTTTCCATAATGCCATCAGAGAAATTGCGCTGATTAATAACAACCAACCCACTATTTTTGCGCATTTAGCCATGACTCGCCTTGTTTTATCCCCAACCAGACTTACGGTGTGCTTTAATCAAATCACTGCAAGATACCATAATAGATAACGCTACCCTTGCAACTCAGACAAAACTGTTGCCATTGAAAGTTGGAATAAAAACCTTATCTCTTTGGCATGAAAAAGTTACAAGTGCTCTATTTAACTTATTATTGTGGCAAATTGTATGATTTATTCAAATCTGTTAGATTGATCACAATATTTTAGCGGAGATATCGCGATGAAATTAGCCGTTTACAGTACTAAACAGTATGACCGTAAATACCTCGAATTGGTCAACAAAGATTTTGGCTTTGAATTAGAGTTTTTCGATTTTCTGTTAACGCCAAAAACAGCAAAAATGGCTGCTGGCTGTGATGCGGTCTGTCTTTTCGTCAACGATGATGGTTGTCGTGCGACATTGGAAGAACTGAAAAGTGTCGGCGTCGAGATTCTAGCGTTGCGTTGCGCTGGTTTCAATAATGTGGATCTGGAAGCCGCGAAAGAACTGGGAATTCAGGTAGTTCGTGTCCCTGCCTATTCACCTGAGGCGGTCGCTGAACATGCTGTGGGTATGATGATGAGCCTTAACCGCCGAATTCATCGTGCTTATCAGCGCACCCGTGATGCCAACTTCTCGCTGGAAGGACTGATCGGCTTCAATATGCATAACCGCACTGCCGGGATTATCGGTACCGGTAAAATTGGTGTGGCAACCATGCGCATTCTGAAGGGTTTTGGTATGCGTCTGCTCGCTTTTGACCCCTATCCAAGTGCGCAAGCTCTGGAACTGGGTGCTGAATATGTCGATCTCAAAACGCTATATGCTGAATCTGATGTTATTTCCTTGCATTGCCCGATGACACCGGAAAACCATCATCTGCTTAATAAACAATCATTTGATCAAATGAAAAACGGTGTAATGATCATCAACACCAGTAGAGGTGGTCTGATTGACTCTACCGCAGCCATTGATGCCCTAAAACAGCAAAAAATAGGTTCGCTCGGCATGGATGTGTATGAAAATGAACGTGACCTGTTCTTTGAAGACAAATCCAACGATGTGATTCAGGATGATGTTTTCCGCCGTTTATCTTCTTGTCATAACGTGTTATTTACCGGGCATCAGGCGTTTCTGACCGAAGAGGCGCTGACCAGTATTTCGGCCACCACAATGCAGAATATTGCCCAGTTGAAAAAGGGTGAACCCTGCCCGAATATTATTACCGCCTGATTATTTATACGTTATAACAAGCGGCAGCATGGGATACCCAATAGATTTCGAGCACAGGCAGGCGGCAAACAGAAGTAGCCAATACACCTGAGACTTGAAAGATGGCGGGTATCAACGTGCCGGACAAGCGCCGCGCATTAACGCCCATTCTTCACAACGTTTACCATCGGGTAACTGACACATCCCTACGCTGCCACCATTGAGTTGTTTGGCAATGGTTAATACACCACCGGCATTGGCACAATTGACTGCCGCCGGATTGGCCATATTAATATTATGGTGGACACTGGCGCTGGTGGCTTGTTGCACGGGTTCATAGGCATCAACATTATTTAAAGCTGTATCCGTTGGGTCATTGCTGCTACAGGCGGCTAAAAAGAACACAGCGCCACCCACAAACATTGATAATACTTTCATTCTTCTGCTCCGGCATGAGAAAGGCATAAATCTATTGTTTAATGCAATTTCGTCTACGCTAATTGGCTTATATAATATCTGTTATAATTAAAACACAACATAAATAAGCGCAAATTCGATAATTAAACTTAACCTGTAACAAGGTGAATAGCCGAATTATCAAGGTAGTTTGCTGTTAAAAATTTGGCGAAATAACCAAACCGAGACTAATTAGATAGAGAATCAGTTACCTACGATTTGGATAAAAATAAAACGGGAATAACTATGATCACTGATTTACTGCTACGAATAGCCCTTGCCGGATTGCTGGGTGGGTTAATAGGTATTGAACGTCAATTGCGGTCAAAAGAAGCAGGATTGCGTACTCATATCCTGGTTGGCATCGGCAGTGCCATGTTTATGATTGTTTCAAAATACGGTTTCGAGGACTTACTGACACTGGAACACGTCAGTTTTGACCCTAGTCGAGTCGCAGCACAGGTTGTCAGCGGCATGGGGTTCCTGGGAGCCGGGACGATTATGATTCAAAAGCAGATGGTTAAAGGCCTAACAACCGCAGCCGGTATGTGGGTAACAGCGGCTATCGGCCTGGTGATTGGTAGCGGCCTGTATGAAATTGGCATCTATGGCACGCTAATGACACTGGTGGTACTGGAGATCTTCCGCCAATTGAGTAATCGCCTGCTTGGCCAGCACCATTATGTCTCGATCAAACTATTACCCGAAAGTGTGCCACTTATTCTGGTCGCATTGCAAAAACTGCGACTGCGGCCAATTAACCTGTCAGTGGTACAAAAACGTGAAGAGAAGGATACCGATTGTGAACTGACCATGGAAGTGACCTTGTCACCTAGAAAAAGTCTCGATCAGTTTTATGAGACGTTATTGTCTATTGATGGCATACATCAATTAGACATTAAATAGTTGAAAAGGACGTTGTCCTACGTTTCAGTGACACCGACCATCACTCATTAGCGTGTTATCCCGCCCCACCACGATAACGCGCTAATAGATGAGTTCCGCCTGTATCCTACAGGCGTGATTAATGCATGGGTGTCTTAGACAGCAGATTAATCACCATAACCCCCGCAATGATTAGCGTCATCCCGGCAATGGCTGCCCAATCAAGCTTTTGTTGGTACATAAAGGTAGCGGCGATCGACACCAAAACAATACCCAACCCTGACCAGATGGCATAAGCGATACCTAATGGCATGGTTTTAACCACCTGCGAAAGCCCCCAAAATGCAATGCCGTAGCCAATAACCACCACAATTGAGGGTACCAATCGGGTAAACCCATCAGATGCTTTCAGCATCGTAGTAGCCACCACTTCGGCAACAATTGCCATCATTAAATACATGAAACCGCTCATCATCATTTTCTCATTTCAGTATTGGGTCAACATTATGCCCGTCCCATATTAAATGTTCATTAAATCTAATTCAGTTTCACAATTATTTTACAAAAGCACCCATAGGTATTGCTTCACCAAGCGATATCTGAGCAGTGCAATAAATAGTTTTCTAATTGTAATAATTATTATCCGAATAACATCTATATAAGCTTTGCCTGCGCTACTGGCTTATTTTCTGCATTTTAACTGAAAGCATTTAGCCCCCCAGCCACACAAACTCGATAACTGACAAAAATGCACTCTGCTAGAATTTCAGTATTAGTTCAAATAATTCGTTAACCGTCAGAGGCACCCATTACTACTTTGGTCTCTGCGTGACAAGCAATGTGAAGGTATAAATTAATGATTACTACTGACGGTAACAGTGCAGTAGCTTCTGTGGCCTATCGCGCCAGCGAAGTTATTGCTATCTACCCTATTACACCCAGTTCTACCATGGCAGAGCTTGCTGATGCATGGTCAGGTGATGGTAAAGTCAATATTTGGGGAGACGTTCCCCGCGTGGTTGAAATGCAGTCAGAAGGCGGCGCCATTGCCACTGTGCATGGCGCACTACAAACTGGCGCGCTGTCGACCTCCTTTACCTCTTCGCAGGGATTGCTGTTGATGATCCCCACGTTGTATAAGTTAGCGGGTGAACTGACCCCTTTCGTACTGCATGTTGCAGCCCGAACCATTGCGACTCATGCCTTATCCATCTTTGGTGATCACTCCGATGTTATGGCCGTGCGCCAGACCGGTTGTGCCATGCTGTGCGCCAGCAGCGTGCAAGAAGCGCAGGATTTCGCCCTGATTTCACAGGTAGCGACGCTCAATAGTCGCATTCCATTTATTCATTTCTTTGATGGTTTCCGCACCTCACATGAAATCAATAAAATTGTGCCACTCGATGATGACACGCTACGCCAATTATTGCCGCAAAAAGGGATAGATGGCCACCGCAGCCGAGCGCTGTCACCGGAGAGTCCGGTTGTGCGCGGTACCTCTGCCAACCCTGATACCTATTTCCAGTCGCGTGAAGCGACCAACCCTTGGTATAACAACACCTATCAGCATGTTGCTGATGCCATGGCCGCTTTTGCCGAGGCCACTGGGCGCGAATATAAACCATTTGAATATTACGGCCACCCACAGGCAGAGCGTGTCATTATCTTAATGGGTTCCGCTATCGGCACCTGCGAAGAAGTGATCGATACTTTGTTGACGCGCGGCGAAAAAGTCGGCGTGCTTAAAGTGCGTCTATTCCGCCCTTTCTCTGCGGCGCAGCTGTTGAGTGTCTTACCCCAATCAGTAATAAAAGTGGCCGTGTTGGATCGCACCAAAGAACCGGGTGCACTGGCCGAGCCACTCTATCTTGATGTGATGACCGCATTGGCTGAAGCCTATAGCCGTGGCGAACGCGCCACATTACCGAAAGTGATTGGTGGTCGTTATGGTTTGTCTTCCAAGGAGTTTGGCCCTGATTGTGCTCTCGCCATTTTCAAAGAGTTGACATTGGATTTGCCTCGTCCACGTTTCACCGTAGGGATTTTTGATGATGTTACTGGTCTGTCATTGCCATTGACTGACGAAAAGATAGAACAACGCGCCACACTGGAGGCGCTGTTCTATGGCCTGGGCAGTGATGGTTCGGTCTCTGCCACTAAAAACAACATCAAGATAATCGGCAACAGTACCTCACTGTATGCACAGGGTTATTTTGTTTATGACTCGAAAAAAGCGGGTGGCCTGACGGTCTCGCACTTGCGCGTCAGTGAAACTCCGATCAATTCCGCCTATTTGGTCAGCCACGCCGATTTTGTCGGTTGCCACCAGTTGCAGTTTATTGATATCTACCAAATGGCCGAACGGCTGAAACCGGGTGGTATCTTCCTGATTAATACCCCATTCAGTGCAGACGAAATGTGGTCTCGCCTACCACAAGAAGTGCAGGCCGTATTGCACCAGCGCAATGCACGGCTGTTTGTGATCAATGCAGCCAAAATTGCCCGTGAATGCAAACTGGGCGCTCGTATTAATACCGTGATGCAGATGGCGTTCTTCCATCTGACACAGATTTTACCCACTGCGATGGCGCAACAGCAGTTGCGGGCCGCAATTGATCGTAGCTACAGTAATAAAGGGCCAGAAATTGTCACGCGCAACTGGCAGGCGCTGGATGCGACCCTTGATGCACTGATTGAAATCCCGCTACAACCGATTAATGAAAATAGCCCGATGTGGCCACCGATCGTCTCCGATCAAGCACCTGATTTCGTCAAAACAGTTACCGCAACCATGTTGGCTGGTTTGGGGGACGCACTGCCAGTATCAGCCTTCCCGCCTGATGGAACCTGGCCGGTGGGTACGACCCAGTGGGAAAAACGCAATATTGCAGAAAATATTCCTATCTGGCAGCCCGACCTCTGTACCCAGTGCAACCACTGCGTTGCCGCCTGCCCACACTCAGCAATCCGTGCCAAAGTGGTACCGCCAGAGGCTATGTCTGGTGCACCTGACAGCTTGCAGTCACTCGATGTCAAAGCCCGTGATATGCGTGGGCAGAAGTATGTGTTACAAGTTGCGCCGGAAGATTGCACCGGATGTAACCTGTGCTATGAAGTCTGTCCGGCCAAAGATCGCCAGAATCCTGAAATCAAAGCCATCAACATGCAACCACGGCTGGAGCACCTGGTGGAAGAAAAAACACACTATGACTTCTTCCTCAAATTGCCGGAAATCGATAAAACCCAAATTGAACGTATTGATATCCGTACGTCACAATTGATTTCCCCGCTGTTTGAATACTCTGGAGCCTGTTCGGGTTGTGGCGAAACACCGTATATTAAGCTGTTGACCCAGTTATATGGCGATCGTCTATTAATTGCCAACGCCACCGGTTGCTCATCAATCTATGGCGGCAATCTACCTACCACGCCTTATACCACCAACGCCGATGGTCGTGGTCCGGCATGGGCTAACTCACTGTTCGAAGATAATGCCGAGTTCGGTCTGGGCTTCCGCCTCACCGTCGATCAGCATCGTCAGCGGGTAACTCGCCTAATCAACCAACTGGCACCACAGTTACCGCAAGAGCTGGTCGATCAGTTAATTCTTCAGGATGCCACGCCAGAAGTACGCCGTGAGCAAGTCTCTCAATTGCGTCAGCTATTGCGTGACATCCCAGGCAATGATGCTCAACAATTGGCAACGGATGCGGATTATTTAGTCGATAAATCCATCTGGTTGATTGGTGGCGATGGCTGGGCATATGACATTGGTTTTGGTGGACTTGACCATATATTGAGCCTAACAGAAAACGTCAATGTGCTGGTGCTCGATACCCAGTGTTACTCCAACACCGGCGGCCAGCAATCTAAAGCGACCCCGCTCGGGGCGGTCACTAAATTTGGTGAGCATGGCAAACGTAAGGCGCGCAAAGACTTAGGCGTCAGTATGATGATGTATGGCCATGTCTATGTTGCCCAGATTTCGCTGGGAGCGCAGCTCAATCAGACGGTAAAAGCCATTCAAGAAGCGGAAGCTTATCCTGGCCCATCGCTGATTATCGCTTACAGTCCGTGTGAGGAGCATGGTTATGATTTGGCCTACAGCCATGATCAGATGAAGCAATTAACCGCCACCGGTTTCTGGCCGCTATACCGCTTTGACCCACGCCGCACTGACGAAGGCAAAGCGGCCTTGGCATTGGACTCCCGCCCACCAAGCAGTGACCTGACCACCACACTGCTGAATGAGCAACGTTTCCGCCGACTCAATACCCAAGAGCCGGAGGTGGCGGCACAGTTGTACGCGGCGGCGGAGAAAGACTTGAAAAAACGCTACGACTTCCTGAGCTTACTGGCAGGGAAAACAGAAAAAACCGCCTCTGAGGGATAAGTCCACTCAGTATCAACATCGTTTATCAGCAGGATAACAACGCCTCATTCGGGGCGTTGTACTGCGGGTTTTGATTCTGGGGGCACCCTATTCTATTGTTTTTCTCGTACTGAGTATTCCCCCATAAATCAATGGGGGAATAGCAGAATGGGTCAAAGGTGATATTACCGCGTTAACTTAATAGATAAATAAAATCAGAGATTGGTTACATCTATATACAGGGCGTTATTGATATTGGTAGAAGAAACCGTTGCTTCACTAAACGCGTACTCTTCCCTATCCCCGTCACGATCTAACGGCAGGTTGACGAAATCAAAAAGGTTACGGTCAGCTAACTGGCTTGGGCTTACGTTTTGTATTGACTTAAATACACTCTCAACCCGTCCCGGATCTTTTTTATCCCATTCGCCTAGCATGGTTTTAATCGCCTGGCGTTGCAAATTCTCCTGCGAACCACACAGGTTACATGGAATTATTGGAAAAGTTTTATACTCAGAATACTTAATCAGGTCTTTCTCGCGGCAATATGCCAGCGGCCTGATAACAATATTACGTCCATCGTCAGAACGTAATTTTGGCGGCATCGCTTTCATGCGTGCACCATGGAAAATATTCAAAAATAGCGTTTCAACAATGTCATCCATATGGTGACCGAGCGCGATTTTTGTAGCGCCAATCTTCTCCGCAAATGAATACAATGTTCCTCTGCGTAGACGAGAACATAGCCCGCAGGTTGTTTTACCTTCAGGTATTTTCTCTTTAACAACCGAATAAGTATCTTTATCTACAATATAATAAGGGATATTAAGGCTTTCAAGATACTCAGGCAGAATATGCTCAGGAAAACCAGGCTGTTTTTGGTCTAAATTTACCGCAATAACATCGAACTTGATCGGCGCAACCTTTTGTAGGCCGAGCAGGATGTCCAACATTGCAAACGAGTCCTTCCCACCACTCATGCATGCCATTACAACGTCATTATCTTCGATCATGTTGTAATCGGTGATAGCGTTGCCGACATTTCTCCGAATGCGCTTCTGGAGTTTATTGAACTCAAGGGTTTCTTTTCTTGTATCTTCTTGATTCATAAATACTTATCAGGTCTCTAATAACGTTCAGAGCGACTAATTCCGAGTGAAAAAGTAAAGCGTTATTATACGTAAGTTTATGCATCCATGAAACAGTAGAAATTGCAGCAACCCTGAGCAGGTTGAAAGGAATTAAATATCTTGCTAAAAATGCATAAAAAAAATGCCGATGTTGAGACAACATCGGCATCGTAACAATTATGTGCTATGCAGTAATTCAAAATAAAAGTATTACAAATATGGAGCGCAACGCCCATCGCTTGACGTTGCATTCACCTGCACAGTGATAATGCCTGAGTCATTACCATCAAATCTTGATGTGGCTCAATTTTGCAGTGATTAACCCTATCTCTGGCACACTCTTTTACGCGCCTACCGCTTCATTATTAGAGCCATTTACTGCGCTTTAACCACCAGGCAACACCTAACACCAAAGCCACCAACATCATGCAAAAAGTCGCAAAACCAAAAGAGTCGGTATTACCGGGGATCCCACCAAGGTTGACCCCAAACAAACCGGTCAAAAAGGTCGTCGGTAAAAAGACCATTGCCAAAAGCGACATGGTATAGGTCCGCCGGTTCATCGCATCAGCCATTAATGAACTAATTTCATCAGACAGCACTGCCGTGCGGGCGATGCTTGAATCTAAATCCTCTAATCCACGGCCCAGCCGTTCTGAGATTTCCTGCATTCGACGCCGATCATCATCATTCATCCAGGGCAAACGCTCGCTGGCCAATCGAGAAAATACATCGCGTTGTGGTGCCATATAGCGGCGTAACACAATTAGCTGCTTGCGTAATAATGCCATTTGCCCACGCTGGGGGATTTTTTGCTCCAGTAAATCATCTTCAAGATCGATAATTTTGTCGTGTAAGTCTTCGATAAACTCACTGGTATGGTCGGTCAGGCCATCGACAATCTCCACCAGCCAATTACCACTGTCTGTCGGGCCAGTGCCGCTTTGCAGGTCATTTAGTACATCATCGATGGAGTAAACCTTACGATGGCGAGTTGAGACGATCAATTTGTCTGTGATATAGACCCTAATCGTCACTAACTGATCGGGACGGGCATCGGTGTTAAAGTTAATACCACGCAAGGTTATCATCGTGCCATCACCCAGCCGGGTGACCTTAGGACGCACACTCTCCCCCGCCAGACCATCACGCACCACCTCTGGCAGTAAGGGTGTATTTTGCAGCCAGGCTGCACTTTGCGGATAGGTATAATCCAGATGCAACCAGCAAGGCTGCTCCGCTGTGGCGACCGCATCAACACTTATTGACGTCACCCCCCCTTTACCATCGAGTTGATAGGCATAAACCGCATCAGAGACTTGAAGTGCTTTCCCTTCGACTACATCCACAACAACATCCTCTATTTCGGAATTTATCATGCAATTAGCTCAGTGTAGCGCTAGCCACCCGATCTTTAAAGGTGATGAACCAGGATAGCTCGCCGCAGCCATAACAGAACCGTCTGACACTAAGAAAACGCAATGTTAAATGTAGTAAAATGATCTAAACATAAAGTGACCAGATAGATTTAATTATCTCATCACCACTGAGAGAAAATTAAAAAAATAGAAAAAGCCGCCAATTAATACTGGCGGCCTAACTGTCAGAAATACACCAGCTTTAGTGCTTGATGATATACATCGTCTGACTGTATGCCACATCCTCAGGGTTAGTGATTGGATAACCTTTCACCCACGGCTTAATTAAACGGCCATTGGTAAATTGATATATAGGTGCGATAGGTACTTGCTCGGCAATAATCTGTTCAGCTTTATTATAATCATCACTCAGTGCTTTAGCATTGGTCTGTTTACCCGCTTCATTGAGTAACTTATCATAATCTACACTATTAAATTTCGCGATATTTCCGCTGTGTGTGGATGTCAGCAGTGACAGGAAGGTAGACGGCTCATTATAGTCACCGACCCATGACGCACGAACCACATCAAAATTACCGGTGTTACGGCTGTCAATATATGTCTTCCATTCCTGGTTAATCATTTTGACATCCACACCCAATGTTTTCTTCCACATAGAAGCAATGGCAATGGCTAATTTCTGATTATTATCAGAGGTATTATACAAGAGGGATAATGTTAACGGCTTATCAGGGCCATAGCCCGCAGCATGCAGCAATGCTTTGGCTTGTGCGTTCAATTCATCCTGATCTTGCTGCTGCAATAAATTTGCAACCGGATGGTAGCCAGCAGTAACATCAGGCGTAAAGTGATAAGCTGGCTTCTCTCCAGTACCTAATACTTTTTCAGCAATGATTTTACGATCTATCGCATAAGATAATGCTTTACGTACGCGAATATCATTGGTTGGTGCACGTTGCGTATTAAAGGCGTAATAATAGGTTCCTAGCTGATCAGGCGTATAAACCTGGTCAGGAATATCTTTTAGCAACTTCTGATATAAATTTTTCGGGAATGATTCTGTAATATCAATATCACCCGCACGATAACGTTTAGTGGCATTTGCTTCCTGATTAATTGGAATAAACGTTACTTTGGTCAGCACCGTATGCGCATGGTCCCAATAATGTTCATTCGGTACTAAGACCAATTTCTCATTGACGACTCTATCTTGTAATTTAAATGCGCCATTGCCTACCAGATTACCGACTTTGGTCCAATCATTACCATATTGTTCAACAACAGACTGGGGTACCGGGAATAAACTGAAATTTGCTGTCAGACTTGGGAAATAAGGTACTGGTTTACTGAGTTTGACTTTTAAGGTGTGATTATTAATAGCACTCACCCCTAGCGTGTCGGGTGACATTTTCCCTGAAATAATTTGCTGTGCATTCTCCATCCCCGCTAATTCAGCGAACCAGGCAAAAGGAGATAAACTTTTAGGGTCAACTAATCGACGCCAGCTGTAAACAAAGTCCTGTGCAGTGACCGGTGAGCCGTTAGACCATTTAGCGTCTTTACGTAAAGTAAATATATAGGTTTGGTTATCTGTTGTTTGCCAGCTTAATGCCACTCCGGGAATTATTTGGCCCTGAGCATCCTGATTCACTAAGCCTTCAAACAGGTCACGCGCGACCTGAGCCTCGATGAGCCCCACGGCTTTCATCGGATCAAGGGAGGCTGGCTCATCTTTAATATGACGAACGATTTCTTGTTTTTCTGCCAATACGGTACCCGCAGGAACATCAGCAGCATTTGCTGCGCCCAACGCGGTGCCCACTAATGCGGCACACAATGCATAACGGAAATAGCGCATAATCGATAACCTTATCGTTGTTGTCCATGTCAGCGAAAGCAGCCCCTGACTGCTCATAACGTTAACTACTCACAGCGCGTACCAACATATTCTATGTAGGTAATATTCAGCCATGACCTTGGGGTTACTGTGTGTGTAAATTTAACGCATCATTATTTCTAGATCTATTTATTTAAAGTAAATCAAACAGTAAAGCTTCAACATCAACTCAACACGTTGTCGATATAAACTAGCAGATTAAACCCTATACTGACGATGATAAAATATAGCTCACCACGGCAACATCAAAAGTAAACTGCATTCAACAATACAATCAGCGACTGACGTTAGCCTTTATGGTTCTCTGAACCATTGCCATCAGCATCAAAAATAACTTATTGATTCAAAGAAATAATATTAAATGCTATGTTGAAAGTATTATAAATATGTTCAGGATAACAGAGAACATTATGACTCAATATCGACCTCGTTCAGCACGAGGAAATTTGTTCACCTTAGGCCAACACTACGGCCAATCGCTGCTGGGGGCACCGCTGCTTTACTTCCCTGCCCCCACGTCATCTGTGAACACCGGGCTGATTATCGCCGGCACCCATGGCGATGAAAGTGCGGCCATTGTTGCCCTTTCCTGCGCGTTACGCACTATTGCCCCGGAACAACAGCGCCATCATGTGGTATTAGCAGTGAACCCGGATGGTTGCCAATTAGGGTTACGTGCTAATGCCAATGGTGTTGATCTTAATCGCAATTTCCCGGCAAAAAACTGGCAACCAGGCGAGACGGTTTATCGCTGGAACAGTGCCGCTGATGCACGTGATGTCCGGTTATTGACGGGCGAACACGCAGGTTCAGAGCCAGAAACACAAGCTTTATGCGCCTTGATTGAGCAACTTGCTCCCCGCTGGGTCGTCTCATTCCATGAGCCGCTGGCCTGCATTGAAGACCCTGATAGCTCTGTGCTAGGGGCTCGGTTGGCAGCCAATTTCGCATTACCGCTCGTTAACAGTGTCGGTTACGCCACACCTGGGTCATTTGGTAGCTGGTGCGCTGATCGCAATTTGCCGTGTATCACCGCAGAATTACCGCCAATTTCCGCCGATGCGGCCAGTGAATGTTATCTGGCTGCATTGGTGGATTTACTCACGTTGGCGGATTAAACCGACAAATCGATCGCCCCTGTTGAGAAGTGCAACCCACCCTCAATATCCTGTTCCAACCATGTCGGGCCGTCGAGATCAACAAACCGCGCGCCCGGTGCCAGTGGCAAGGCCGCTCGTATGGCGCGGGAAGTACACAACATGCAACCGAGCATAATGGCAAATCCCTGTGATTTTGCCTGCTCGGCTAGCAATAACGCTTCGGTTAACCCGCCACTTTTGTCCAGTTTAATGTTTACCATGTCATAGCGGCCAACCAGTCCGGCTAAATCCGCCCGCGTATGGCAGCTTTCGTCAGCACAAATCGGCAACGGATGAATAAAATTCTGCAAGCTATCATCTTCACCGGCCGGTAGCGGCTGTTCCAGCATCGCCACACCTAAATCTGCCAGTAACTGGCAACGGGCAACCAGCCCTTCGGTTTGCCAGGATTCATTGGCATCCACGATTAAGGTCACTTCTGGCGCAGCACTACGGATCGCCACTAAACGCTCAGCAATAAGATGGTCATCAAGTTTTATTTTCAACAATCTGGCGCCAAGATGTGCCAATGCACTGGCACTGTACGCCATCGCTTCTGGCGTGCCGATACTGACTGTTTGAGCCATTGAAATATGGGGAATAGCCGTTGTCTGGCTCATGTGCCACAAACTTTGTCGGTTCTGTAAACATTCCAACTGCCACAGTGCACAATCCACCGCATTCCTGGCGGCCCCTGCGGGTAATAGCGGCTGTAAATCCTGCCGTGAAATGCCACCTTCTATGGCATTAACAACCAAGGCGAGCTGTGCCATGACCGATGATTCACTTTCACCATAATGTGGATATGGCGTACATTCGCCGCAAGCCAGGATGCCGTCCTCTTCAATCTCGACGACCACCACTTTGGCTTCGGTGCGGCTACCACGGGAAATAACAAACGCAGAATGTAAAGGCCATGCCTCAGGGTAGAAACGCATTGTTCTCAATTATGGCTCCTTGGCAAAATTCGGGTTTGAGTATCAGACGTTAGAACCTAACGTAAGCGAAATCTCAATTATTTAGCAAATTTCTCATATCCAAGCCGCCATTGTTACCTTAAACTGAACTTCGTGTTACACATCTGTAAAAGGGATCAAATAATGACACAGACCGTACATTTTCAAGGCAATCCAGTGACTGTTGCAGGTCAACTGCCACAAGCTGGCGATAAAGCAAAAGACTTTACTTTGGTTGCGAAAGATTTATCTGATGTTGCCCTGAGCAGCTTCATTGGCAAACGTAAAGTCCTGAATATCTTCCCAAGTATTGATACCGGCGTTTGTGCGGCATCGGTACGTAAATTCAATCAATTGGCTGGCGAACTTGAGAACACTGTCGTTCTTTGTATCTCCTCTGACCTGCCATTCGCTCAATCACGCTTTTGCGGTGCTGAAGGCCTGAGCAACGTAACGACCTTATCAACGCTGCGTGGCGCCGATTTCAAACAAGCTTATGGTGTGGCCATTACCGAAGGCCCATTGGCTGGTTTGACTGCGCGTGCTGTGGTGGTTCTGGATGGGCAAGATAACGTTATCTACAGTGAACTGGTTAACGAAATCACCACTGAACCAAACTATGATGCCGCCCTGGCAGCATTGAAGTAACTGGTTAACTTGGGTTTAACTAATCCGGAGCATTAACTCAAAACGGCTGGCCCATCTGGGTACAGCCGTTTTTTAATACAATCCGTTTTTAATACAATCCGTTTTTAATACAATCCATTTATAGCAACGTATTGCTCTGTTGCTTACTCTTCTTCGCTGTTATCACTGACTGGCCGCTTACTGCTTAAACCATATTCGCGCAACTTGTTGGCAATCGCGGTATGCGAGACGCCAAGGCGCTTGGCCAATTTACGTGTACTGGGATAATTACGATAAAGACGGGTCAGCACTGAGCGTTCAAAGCGTTTGCTGATGTCATCAAGCGAACCATCAAGCACTTCGTCCCCCAGTACGGCTTCAACTTCGAACTCCGGCAAGATAATGTCCTGGGGCCGTAGTTCGAAACCGTCCAATTGGGTCAGAGCGCGATAAATGGCATTTTTCAACTGCCGTACATTGCCGGGCCAACCATAATTAGTCAGAAAACTGCTCAGTTCAGGAGCCAACTTCGGCCGTGGCACGCCTTGTTCGTCCGAAAAGCGGGCAACGAACAATTCGGTCAGTGGCATGATATCAGCCTGACGCTCACGCAATGGTGGCAAGGTGATAGTCAGCACATTAAGGCGATAATAGAGATCTTCACGAAACTCACCACGCTGAACCAACTCCACCAGGTTCTTTTGCGTGGCGCAAATAACCCGAACATCGACATGCACTTCATGTTCTTCCCCGACACGGCGGAAGGTACCATCGTTTAGGAATCGCAACAGTTTGATTTGCATGCGTGGCGACATTTCGCCGATTTCATCCAGTAGCACCGAGCCACCATTCGCCTGCTCAAAGAAGCCTTTTTTACCTTCGATGGCATTCGGGTAAGCCCCGGCTGCATAGCCGAATAGCTCGCTTTCTACCACATCGTCCGGCATTGAAGCACAATTAAGGCCAAGGAAAGGCATTTTCCCGCGCGGGCTACGCAAGTGACAGGCGTGAGCCAAGAGATCTTTACCAGTACCGGTATCACCGACCAATAGCAAGGGGGCATCCAGCATCGCCAATTTACGGGCTTGCTCAAGCACTTGGCGCATCTTAACGCTGGTGGCAACAATCTGTTTAAATTCAGTATCATCGTTAACTGATAAGATTTGTAACTGTTTACCCATGCGCGCCGTGGATTTTAACATCACCACTGCACCCACTGTTTGGTTCTGCTGATGCTCGTCTTCAAGCTCGATGGGGGTTATCTCCATCAGGTAATCCTGATTGTTGATCAACACCCGTTCGGTATGAGGCGCGGTTTCCCCCCCTTCAAACCAACGGGCAAAGTTATATCCCCCGAGCAGGCTGCCGGCAGTTTTGTGGCGAATACGCTCCTCATGAAGGGAGAAAAGCTCACGGGCCGCAGGGTTCGCTAACTCAAGATTACCTCTTAAATCAATGGAGAATACCGGTTCTGGCATCGATTCAAGTAACGCTCGCAGCGCGCGGTGTTCACGTTCTGATGGCATAAAGGAGACGGTTCGAACGTCTGTTACCCCCTCGATACGTCGAATATCCATCATTAAAGCACTGAATACACTGAAATCCAGTTGAGAAAAGTTCAGGTAAATACGCCCTATCGGATCAATTTCGATCCCCCGTAAATCAATGCTGCGTAAAACCAAGAGATCAAGTAACTCTCTGGTGAGACCGAGTCGGTCTTCACAAAAAACTTCCAAGCGCATCAGTATCGACCTTATATAGTGCAGGTGCGGAGTCTCTGCTTATGATAATACCCTGTCCCCCCTTGCTGATGAAGCAGTCTGTCAGCAAAAGTTGACAGGAATCGGGTTTTTGCTGATTTTTTCCCCGACCAATACTAGCAAGGTAAGATTTTCAGCGCCTGTGCGCTATACATCTAGCGAGTTATTAGTTTTTATAAGAATAATTCAGAATAATATAATGCCTGACTGTATCAGTCCCTTCGTCAAGGTGAGGTGACACTTTGCATTCCATCGGCCAACTGGCTATAGTAGAGGTAGCCATATGACCGAGGAGGTTACATGAGAGCTTATCAGCCTACCCCCACAACCAAGGCAGGGGCGCTCTGGCGTGAAATTGGTTTGCCGGCCAGTCGTGGCACGGTATTGGTGGATAGCATCAAATTGGGTTTTTCTGTCGATGTCATCGATAGCATCCATCTCTGGGCGTCCATACCTAAATCTGAAGTATTGCGTGCTACCGGTATTCCCAGCCGTAGTCTAACCCGCAGACGCACCCATGATGGCCGTTTCACACCGGAAGAAAGCGAGCGAATTGCGCGTTTCGTGCGAGTAATGGATGCCGCCGTTGATCTATTTGGTGGTGATAAAGGCAAAGCCATCGTCTGGATGTCGACGCCAATTAAGGGGCTTGGGCATCGCAGCCCTGACTCACTGCTGGAGACCGAAACCGGCGCACTAGAAATCTGTGATTTAATTGGCCGGCTGGAACACGGTGTATTTTCATAGCTGAGTGCCAGGAAGGATAAAAGTTCTATAGGGAAGATGACATGGATAAGTTCACAATTACTAGCAACCCGACGGGGCAATACTTATGATGCTCTATCGCATTGTGATGCGCCGTTATCTTGCTTCAACCTGGACCGGCTATGGCGCTGAAATCTATGGCGGCCGCTGGAATCATAAAGGCCACGCTGCCATCTATTTAGCCAGTAGTGTGTCACTGGCAATGCTGGAAACACTGGTGCATATTCAAGACAGCTCAACACTCAGTGAGTTTGAATTATTTCAAATTGAGATTGATGATAGCAATATCATGCTGTTACAGCCACAGGATTGGCCCATTGACTGGCGCAACGACCCCGCACCTGTCGCTACGATGGATATCGGCACCGAGTGGTTGGCATCAGAATCATCAATTGGATTACTGGTCCCGTCCACACTGGTGCCATCAGAACACAATATGCTGGTCAACCCACGCCACAAAGATTTTCAGGCCTGTTTGAGTACCGCTAAAACACTCTCCTTCGCCTTCGATCCGCGATTGAAATAGCCAACCGGCTATGGCTTAGCTTGGTCTTTTTTCGGCAGCGTATTTTTCAATTGGCTAATCAACTGGCGGCGAAAATCTCCCAGTTTAGGTTTATCACCATCCAGCCATGGCAACGGGCGACATAGCTCCATCGCTTTGATACCCAGTCGGGCGGTCAGTAGCCCCGCCCCGATCCCTTGCGCCGCACGAGCCGATAAACGCGCGGCCAAATCCTGTGACAACCAGTCCATACCCACTTCTCGTACCAATTCGGAAGCCCCGGCAAAAGCAATGTTCAGTAACACTAAGCGGAATAACCGAATTCGGCTGAAATATCCCAATTCGATACCATACAAAGCAGCAATACGATTAATCAGACGAATATTACGCCAGGCGATAAAGGCCATATCCACCAACGCCAGAGGACTGACCGCAATCATTAATGCTGATTCAGCAGCGTAGCGGCTAATTTCTGCCCGTGCCTGATTATCCAGTGCTGGCTGTACCAGTTTGGCATATAACTCAACCACTTCTCGATCGTTATGCGTCTCATGCAAGGACGCCTGCCAACGTTGCAGTGCCGGATGCCCTTGATCCAGTCCGGCCTGACGCGCCAGTTTTTCACAAAAGGTGCGCCCTTGCCCGATACCGTGACTCACCAAAAGTTCGCGTGCGATATCTCGCTCTTGTGCCCGCTGGCGTAAACGGTATAGACGCCGCCACTCGGTCAACACCGAACCAACTCCGGCCACCACAATCAGCCCACCGGCAGTCGTTGCCCCCAGTGCTATCCAATCCTGCTGCTGCCAAGCCTGATTAACCCATTGCACTGACTGGGCAATTACACTGACACCAAAGAGTGCCAGTCCGGCCGTCACCATTTTGCGCCACAGACTGCGTTTGGGTTTCAGCGCAGCATTCACCAACCCTTCCACCCGCCCTTCTTCATCTTCAGCGTCTAGTTCAGGTGCCGCAGGGTAGAAGTTCTCCGCGGTTTGTTGATCAAAAGCCTGTGCTGCTTTTAATACTGGCTCATCAAGAGGCTGCAAAGGCTGTTCAAAATCTATCCGTGGTTTCAACGGCTCACTCATCGCAACTTATCTCCCAATAAGAACTCCATCACTGCATCCAGCCGAATATGGGGCAATGGGCTATCAACATTCACCGCTTGTGGACGAAATTCATCAAAATGAAAACCCTGTTGCTGCCAGAATGCCGGACCAGGCAAACGCGCCGGGACATCCCCCGGGAATACCGTCAGCGGTACACCATCCAGTAGGCGATGGCCACGCAATGCAGGGATTTTTTGCCCCTGATGTTCGACTATGCCACTTTCTGTCGCCTGTACCGATGCTAGCCCAACACAATCCATACTGATCCCTTCGAAAGCAGCATTTTGCCAGGCTTCCTGCACCAATTGCTGGAGTAACGATACTAGATTCGCGTGTTGATCCGCCGTCACGTGATCCGCTTTAGTCGCCGCAAACATCAGCTTATCGATACACGGCGAGAATAAGCGACGGAATAACGTTCGTTTTCCGTAATGGAAACTCTGCATTAATTGTGTCAGAGCCAGGCGCATATCGTTGAATGCCTGCGGCCCGCTGTTCAAAGGTTGCAAACAATCCACCAGCACAATTTGTCGATCAAATCGGACAAAATGTTCTTTATAAAAACCTTTCACCACCGAGTTGCAGTAATAGCTAAAACGGGTGCGTAACATACCCAAATTGGAATGTTTATCCGCCTGCGCCAGCCGTGATTCACTCAGTTCATTCACCTCCGGCCACGGGAAAAACTGTAGTGCAGGCGCACCAGCCATATCACCAGGCAGGACAAACCGCCCGGGTTGAATGAAATGCAGGCCTTCATTCTTGCAGCGAATAAGATAATCGGTATAGGCCTGTGCAATGGCCGCTAGCTGGTTTTCGTCTGCCGGTGCTAACGGATCACACTGCTGACACAATGTTAGCCAAGGTTTGGCCCACTGTGCGCGATCCCCTTGTAGTAGACCAGCCATCTGGCGGGACCAGCTTAAATAGTCCTGTTCCAACATAGGCAGGTCCAGTAACCATTCACCGGGGTAATCGACAATCTCCAAATAAAGTGTCGATGTCTCTTTAAAGTGGCGCAAAAGCGAATCACCAGAACGAAAGCGCAATGCTAAGCGAATTTCACTGACGCCACGGGTTGGGGTTGGCCAGTTTGGCGGTGTGCCATATAAAGACGCCAATCCTTCATCATAGGTAAAACGTTGAATACCCAAATCACGCTGCGGTACCCGTTTTACACCCAGTAGCCGCTCTTCGCGCACAGCCGAAAACAGCGGTAAACGTGCACCGCTGTGGACATGAAGTAATTGATTCACTAACGAAGTAATAAAGGCAGTTTTCCCGCTGCGGCTCAAGCCGGTTACCGCTAATCGCAGATGGCGATCCATCCCACGATTAACCAAAGACGTAATCTCATTTTGCAGTCGTTTCATGCTTCTCCTTGGCAAATTGGCCAGCAGCTGCCTGCATTGCGCGTTTTAACATTGGCTCAAGCAGCATCAGCAGCAACCAACGCAGGGGCTTGCGACTCACACTCTTTACTATCAAGCCAGCCGCACTGGCTGGGCCATAGGCCAATGCAACAGTAAAGATAATTTTAATCAGTGACGTTAATACTACACCTGCACGTGAACGGGCGGGATTATTGTTCATCTTTTGCCCTCCGGCAGGCTGTATGGATAGGTAAGTAACATCTATGGGCAACATTCCCGGCTGCAATAATTGGTAACACTACAACTGGCGAAAACGGCTCTGGACACCAAAAGTCTCAGAGGTGACATAGCGCTCTACCTGGCGCAAACGCTGTTCCCCGGCGCCCAACTCAAACTCTAGTTGATCCAGCAGCTGACGAGGCGTTGCTTCATGCTGCCCATTAAAACTGGCTGCGGGGACCGGTTCCAGTATAAAAGTCAGTACGATATAGGCCGCGATAGTGAAAACAAACAAACCAAAGAACAGAGATAACACCACCATCACCCGAATCAATCGTACTGGAATATCAAAATAGTGGGCCAGACCAGCACACACCCCTTTGATCATGCCCTCTTCTGGCACCCGGTACAGTTTTTTGCCACTTAACATATTATTTTTAAAAACATCGCCCATTATGACTGCCTCCAGTTCGGATGTTGCGCATCAAGAATTTCTTCTAATGTTTGAATCCGTTCCCGCATCCGGCGAGCATCATCAGTTAACTGTGATAGGCGCTGCATATCCTGATGACTAAGCTGAGCGCCACTTTGCTGGCGATTGCTGTAATGCAGCCATAACCAAATAGGTGCGACAAACAGCACAAAAATGGTCAGTGGTATGGCAAGAAACAGGATACTCATTCGTTCCCCTTAATCATCTGGCGGGTATCCGCATTTAAATTATGGCAGGCCGCTTTATTGCTTACGGCCCGCTCGATATATTTTCGCCACTAAAGCGATAAAACAGAGCAAAAGATAGGGCTTACGCAAATGGATCAAGACCATTACTCAGCCGAATTCATTTTCGCTTTCAGTGCGGCCAACTGGTTACTGATTTCATCATCTGCTTTCAGTTCAGCAAACTGGCTTTCCAGCGACTTTTGTTTGCCGACCCCCACAGTTTCAGCCTCAGCTTCCATATGGTCAATACGCCGCTCGAATTGCTCAAAACGTGCCATAGCTTCGTCGAGTTTCCCACTATCGAGCTGGCGGCGCACATCGCGAGATGACGCAGCAGCCTGATGGCGCAGGGTCAGCGCCTGTTGTCTGGCGCGGGTTTCAGTTAGCTTACTTTCCAACTCGCTAATTTCATGTTTCATGCGGCTCAGTGTTTCTTCTACTGTGGCCACTTCACGGGTCAGTGTATCAATCAATGCAGCAACTTTTTGTTTTTCAATCAGTGCCGCGCGGGCTAAATCTTCTTTATCTTTACGCAGAGCCAGCTCGGCTTTTTCCTGCCACTCTTGCTGCTGACTTTCGCTGTGATCGATGCGACGCAACAACTGTTTTTTCTCAGCTAATGCGCGGGCAGATGTTGAACGAATTTCGACTAGTGTATCTTCCATTTCCTGAATCATCAGGCGTACTAACTTTTGTGGATCTTCCGCTTTATCCAGCAATGTATTGATGTTGGCATTCACGATATCGGCAAAGCGTGAAAAAATACCCATAATGTATGTCCTCTTTGACTTAATGGCTTTCTGAAATAGCGGCGTCTGGTTGCATCCATTCGCCTAACTCTTGTGAAATAACTATTATCAAGAGTCGTGCCAACTTTTCATTAGTTTTAATAAGTTGAAAAATAACAAAAAAATATTTTCGGCTTAAATTAAGATAGAATGTAAAGTGAGTGTTTTAACCAACTATTGGCGAATTTCATCATGAGCGAGCAATTAGAAAACCTGTTAGGCGAAGCAAACTCTTTTGTTGAAGTGCTGGAGCAAGTTTCCGGGCTGGCAAAGTTGAATAAGCCGGTGTTGGTGATTGGTGAACGAGGCACCGGTAAAGAGCTGATTGCGCACCGGTTACATTATTTATCAAACCGTTGGCAGGGGCCATTCATCTCACTTAACTGTGCCGCATTGAATGAAAACTTACTTGACTCAGAATTATTTGGTCATGAAGCTGGGGCGTTTACCGGTGCGCAGAAGCGCCATCTGGGGCGTTTTGAACGAGCAGATGGGGGGACGCTCTTTTTAGACGAACTGGCCACAGCGCCTATGTTAGTGCAGGAAAAATTACTGCGTGTGATTGAGTATGGTCATCTGGAGCGCGTTGGCGGCAGTCAGCCGTTGCAAGTGGATGTCCGGCTGGTTTGTGCTACCAATGACAATTTACCCGCTTTAGCGCAGGCAGGTAAATTCCGCGCCGACCTGCTGGACCGGCTCGCCTTTGATGTAGTGCAACTACCACCGTTACGTGAACGTCAGCAAGATATCATGTTACTCGCTGAACACTTTGCCATCCAGATGTGTAGAGAGTTAGGTCTGCCGCTATTTCCCGGTTTTACGCCACAAGCTAAACAGCAACTACTGGATTATGACTGGCCGGGTAATGTGCGGGAGTTGAAAAATGTGGTGGAACGTTCAGTTTATCGCCACGGGAATAGTGACCAATCACTGGATAATATCATTATTAATCCTTTCGCACCCCGACAGCCTCGTGAAAACAAAGCGCCGCAAATGGCAGACGTTCACGTTTCTGAACTTCCTCAATTGCCTCTCGACCTAAAGCAGTGGTTGCAAAACAGTGAACAGCAAATGTTGAAACACGCTTTGGAACAGGCGCGGTTCAATCAACGCAAAGCGGCGAGTTTACTCGGGCTAACCTACCATCAGTTACGTGGCATGTTAAAGAAACATGCTATTTTAAGCGGTGATATCGGTCAGTAGAAAAGAATTAGCTTCTCATTTCGTTCAGTGCAGAGGATAATAACCGGCTGATCTGAGCGAAAAGCTAATGAACCCCCTCCAGCCCCCGTAGATATTTACCTTTAACACAGACATCGACAGGGAGATTAATTAAGTAAGTGGCTTGTGCAAAACTGGATAGCCCTTTCGCTCCATTACCATTAACTTTATCTTCTGCTATAGTTCCATACCATTTATCATCTATTTTAATATTAATCGCATTAAGCGACATATCATCCGGTCGCCACATAATAGTCGCATTATATTTTTTAATTATCTGATTATAAATCATCATGCTGTTATCAGCATCACATTGTGATTTTAAATCTCCAGGTTTAGTCGCCAATACCGAACTACAAAATAACACAATGGCCCCATAAATAACCACCTTCATAATATAACCCCTACATATTAGGAATATTAACTTTATAAAATAGCGATTAACTTAAACATTCTGCCATGACCTCGATAAATTGAATCTATACCCCGCTTGTGGTTCGTTGACTTCATACTGCCAAAACACGCCCTGACCATCGGTCTTATTCCCATTCTTAACATCCAGACTCGCATTATATTCAGAGTCGACGGTATTATTAAAGCATTGCGATAAGGATTCGCACTGGCACTCGATCGTGTTTGCCGATACAAAGGGTTAGGCATAAACTCATTAGCGATAACTTTGCCCTGACGCAACAGGTATGAAGTTGCTGACATAATTTGTTCTCCTAAAATTCTGCTATGCGCCATCCATTCCGATAAGAACGGCGAATAGCGAAAAATATGGTGAAGCTCCTGTTGCATACCACTCGCCCCCACGCGTAATATAAAATTCAATGTATAATCTGCGCTATACATATTACTATCAGCCCTTATCTGATAAAGATAAACCAGTGCATCACTGCCTATTGTCGTTTGTGTTTTTTTCAAAACTCTCTCTAAATAATTATAAGCAAAGATTTTATCGGCTATAGTGGAAATAAATATACTATCCGCTGATGTGGCATGGTCACCACGGCAACTTCTTCCACTAAGGTGTTCTACTACAGAATCATTATCACCTAAAGAGTGAAAACCCTGACTGAATATCTCTTGATAATCGCGGGTATCAACACGCCAAACAATATCCGGCGGTTTAGCCCAACCACTCATACTTATTATATAAGAAATAAACAATAAAACCATTAATTGACATCGTTTCATAACGCCACCAGACTATATAAATACAGTTTCAGCACTAATATTTTTCATTTATTAATATAGCAATGGATGTATTGATTTCATAATACAAAAAAACTGAGTGCACACAGGATAAATATCATTATCATTTATAATTAAATCGTGATCGAACGTCAGTACACATAACATATGAAAGGACCAGCCGACGGCAGGCAAAAAAAAAGCCAGCACCCGAGCTGGCTTAAAAAACACTGGAAGCAATGTGAGCAATGTCGTGCTTTCCTGTCTAAAACCAGAAGCTACTGGCCTTATCTCGAAGAGCAAAATGATGATAATGGTTATCAATAGCACTTGCAAACACTTTGTTGAGAATTTTTCTCATTCCCGCACTGATTATGATGGAATTATACTCAATTACAGCATCGAACACCGCCGCCGCCGCCCATTGCTCTCACTACATCCTCGCGTATAAACAACAATTTGCTGTTTATTCACCTCGATTGCTGCAACAACCAGCAGACAGTGCAGTTGTTTTACTCAATGGATTGGGGGGAGTGTCAGATTACGGTACACTAAGAGTATTGCTTACTTACTGCGAAGCGTTTATGCGTGCTTTACTTATTTGCTTGCTGTCGTTGTCTTGCCTTGCGACATCAGCGCTGGCGCAACCCGCCCCGGCCCCTCAACCCGCTCAACCGCTGCCGGATATCCGCCAACGTGGCTTCGTCTATTGTGTCAGCGGGATACTCAATACCTTTAATCCGCAGATGGCCAGTAGCGGATTGACCATCGATACCCTGGCAGCACAACTTTACGACCGCCTGCTGGACGTTGACCCGTATACCTACCGTTTAATCCCTGAACTAGCTGAAAGTTGGCAAGTGCTGGATAACGGCGCGACATATCGTTTTCATTTACGTAAAGACGTCCCCTTCCAGACCACCGATTGGTTTACCCCAACCCGGATGATGAACGCAGATGATGTGATATTCAGCTTTCAGCGGGTATTTGACTCACAACACCCCTACCACCATGTCAATGGTGGCGAGTATCCTTACTTCGACAGTTTACAATTTGCCGACGCAGTGCAAAGTGTCAAAAAACTGGATGATTATACGGTTGAATTTAAGCTGAAGGCTCCAGATGCCTCCTTCCTTTGGCATCTGGCTACCCATTATGCACCAGTACTCTCTGCCGAGTACGCCGACGTCTTGACCCAAAAAGGCCGACAAGAGCAGATCGATCGTGAGCCTGTGGGGACCGGTCCCTTCTTGTTGAACGAATATCGCTCCGGGCAATACATTCGTCTGTTCCGTAACAGTGATTATTGGAAAGGTTTACCGCGCATGCCGCAGGTGGTTATCGATCTGGGTGCGGGTGGTACTGGCCGCTTATCCAAACTACTGACCGGCGAGTGTGATGTGTTGGCCTATCCAGCAGCCAGCCAATTATCCATTTTACGAGATGACCCTCGCCTGCGTCTGACACTGCGCCCAGGGATGAATGTAGCTTATTTGGCATTCAACACCCGTAAGCCACCACTCAACGATCAGCGGGTGCGGCAGGCGATCGCATTATCGATTAACAACCAGCGATTAATGCAGTCAATCTATTACGGTACCGCTGAGACCGCAGCGTCTATTTTACCTCGTGCATCATGGGCATATGACAATCAGGCCCAGGTAACCGAATATAATCCAGAAAAAGCTAAAGAGATTCTAAAACAGCTTGGATTGACTAATTTACAATTCAATCTATGGGTGCCGACCGCCTCGCAATCTTATAATCCCAGCCCATTAAAAACGGCGGAACTGATTCAGGCTGATTTGGCTCAGGTGGGGATTACGGTCAATATAGTGCCGGTCGAAGGCCGATTCCAAGAGGCGCGGCTGATGGAGATGAATCACGACCTGACGCTGACGGGGTGGTCGACAGACAGTAATGACCCAGACAGTTTCTTCCGCCCGCTATTAAGCTGTGCGGCAATTCGTTCGCAAACAAACTATGCTCATTGGTGTGATCCGGCGTTTGATGAATTGCTACAAAAAGCATTACGTTCCCAGCAATTATCCGCGCGTATTGAATATTATCAGCAAGCTCAGCGTATTTTGGAGCAACAATTGCCACTGTTGCCATTAGCATCTTCATTACGGTTACAGGCATACCGTTATGATATTAAAGGTTTGGTATTAAGCCCGTTTGGCAATTCTTCTTTTGCTGGCGTGTTCCGTGAGAGCAATGAGGGCAAAAAACCATGATTATCTTCACCTTACGCCGCTTATTACTATTAGTGATAACGTTGTTTATGTTGTCACTGGTCAGTTTTAGCCTGAGCTACTTTACCCCTCATGCGCCGTTAAATGGCGCATCCTTAATGGATGCTTACCGCTTCTATTTCAATAGCCTGTTTCAGTGGGACTTCGGGGTTTCTAGCATCAATGGTCAACCTATTAGCGAGCAATTGCGTGAAGCCTTCCCCGCCACCATGGAATTATGTGTACTGGCCTTTACACTAGCCCTATTTGTTGGTATTCCGCTGGGGATTATTGCCGGTGTGATGCGCGGGAAATGGGCTGATATCGCCATCAGTTCTGTCGCATTACTTGGTTTCTCAATTCCTGTATTCTGGTTGGCGCTGCTGTTGATGTTGTTCTTTTCACTGCATTTAGGTTGGCTGCCGGTTTCTGGCCGGTTTGACCTGTTATATCAAGTGAAACCGGTCACTGGTTTGGCTCTGGTCGATGCATGGCTATCACCTTCGCCGTATCGCAAAGAGATGATGCTCAGCGCTGTGCAGCATATGATCCTGCCAATCACCGCATTGGCGGTGGCCCCAACGACCGAAGTCATTCGCCTTATGCGCACCAGTACCGATGATGTTATTGGGCAAAACTACATTAAAGCCGCCGCCACTCGCGGCCTATCACGCTTTACCATTATTCGCCGCCATGTGCTGCATAATGCATTGCCGCCCATCATTCCAAAACTGGGGTTACAGTTTTCCACCATGCTGACGTTAGCGATGATAACCGAAGTGGTGTTTAACTGGCCGGGATTGGGCCGTTGGTTGATAAACGCCATTCGCCAGCAGGATTACGCCGCCATTTCTGCGGGGGTAATGGTGGTCGGGTCGTTGGTTATCGTCATTAACGTCCTGTCAGATATTCTGGGTGCAATGATGACACCGCTAAAGCATAAGGAATGGTATGCCCTTCGATAATGTCTACCGTGAGAAGAAAATGCCCAGCCCGTTGCTGTATACCTGGCGGCTTTTTTATGGCGATGCCTTGGCAATGGTGGGCTTCTACGGCGTACTCGCCCTCTTGGTGCTTTGTGTGTTGGGCAATACACTGGCACCCTATGCCCTTGACCAACAGTTTTTGGGCTACCAACTGCTCCCGCCTTCCTGGTCGCGCTATGGCAACGTTTCGTTCTTCCTTGGCACTGATGATCTCGGCCGCGATATTTTAAGCCGATTATTGGCAGGAACCGCATCGACTTATGGCTCGGCACTGTTAGTCACACTGGCTGCGGCGCTGTGTGGCGTGATCCTTGGTGTATTTGCCGGTATCACTCACGGCTTTCGCTCCGCTATTCTTAATCATGTACTGGATACCCTGCTCTCTATTCCGTCGCTGCTGCTGGCCATCATTGTGGTCGCCTTTGTCGGGCCGAGTTTAGAACATGCCATGTTCGCGGTTTGGCTGGCACTGCTACCCCGAATGGTACGAACCATTTATAGCGCCGTACATGATGAGTTGGATAAAGAATATGTTATTGCCGCCCGTTTAGATGGCGCGTCTACCCCTCATATTCTGGCTTATGCTATTTTCCCCAATATTGCCGCTATTTTGGTCACTGAATTTACCCGGGCACTATCAATGGCAATTTTGGATATTGCTGCGTTGGGTTTTTTGGATTTAGGCGCACAATTGCCCTCACCGGAATGGGGAGCGATGCTGGGGGACTCACTTGATTTAGTCTATGTCGCCCCGTGGACCGTGATGTTGCCGGGTGGCGCGATTTTAGTCAGCGTACTGCTAGTTAACCTGTTGGGTGACGGCATGCGCCGGGCAATTAATGCGGGGGTGGAATAATGCCGTTACTTGATATTCGTAACCTCACCATTGAATTTATGACCTCTGAAGGGATGGTCAAAGCGGTTGATCGCATCAGTATTACCCTGACTGAGGGTGAAGTTCGTGGTCTGGTGGGTGAATCCGGTTCAGGTAAAAGTTTAATCGCCAAAGCTATCTGTGGGGTCAGTAAAGATAACTGGCGCATTACCGCTGACCGTTTTCGCTTTGACGACATCGATCTGTTGCAATTGACCCCACGCGAACGACGCAAGGTGATCGGCCATAATATCTCGATGATTTTTCAGGAACCGCAATCCTGTCTGGATCCCTCAGAAAATATTGGTCAGCAATTGATACAAGCGATACCGGGCTGGACCTATAAAGGTCGCTGGTGGCAACGTTTTCATTGGCGCAAACGGCGGGCAATTGAGTTGCTGCACCGTGTAGGGATTAAAGACCACACAGATATTATGCGCAGTTATCCCTATGAGCTGACTGAAGGTGAATGCCAAAAGGTGATGATTGCCATTGCACTGGCTAATCAACCTCGGCTGCTTATCGCCGATGAACCTACCAATGCCATGGAACCCACCACTCAGGCACAAATTTTCCGTCTGCTGGCGCGACTTAATCAGAATAACAACACCACTATTTTGCTGATAAGCCATGACTTGCAGATGATGAGTAAATGGGCGAATCGGGTTAACGTGCTGTATTGCGGCCAAACTGTGGAAAGTGCCGTTTGCGAAGACCTGCTGGCCGCCCCCCACCACCCTTATACTCAGGCGCTGATCCGTGCCATGCCCGATTTTGGCCGCTCCCTGCCACATAAAAGTCGCTTAAATACCTTGCCTGGGGCTATTCCATCACTGGAGCATTTGCCCGTTGGCTGTCGTCTTGGGCCTCGCTGCCCTTATGCGCAAAAAACCTGTATTGAAACACCGCGCTTGCGGCTGGTAAAAAACCACGCCTTTGCCTGCCACTTCCCCTTAAATCTGGAGGAGCAATAATGGCAGAGACTCTGCTCGAAGTCCGTAATCTGAGCAAAACCTTCCGCTACCGCACCGGGTTATTTCGTCGTCAGCATGTGGAAGCAGTCAAATCGGTCAGTTTTACTTTACGCGAAGGCCAGACCCTGGCGGTGATTGGTGAGAACGGTTCCGGTAAATCCACCTTGGCAAAAATGCTGTCGGGCATGATTGAACCAACGGATGGTGAATTGCTGATTGACGATCATCGCCTGTCCTACGGTGATTATGCTTACCGCAGCCAACGTATCCGTATGATTTTTCAGGATCCGAGCACCTCACTTAACCCGCGTCAGCGCATCGGCCAGTTGTTGGATGCGCCACTGAAATTGAACACTGATTTAGACGCGGTGGCTCGTGAGCAACGAATCTATCAGACCTTGCGGCAAGTGGGATTACTGCCCGATCACGCTAACTATTATCCGCATATGTTGGCGTCCGGCCAGAAGCAGCGTATCGCACTGGCACGGGCACTTATCCTGCAACCTAAAGTGATTGTTGCCGATGAAGCACTGGCGTCTTTGGATATGTCCATGCGCTCACAGATTATTAATCTGATGCTGGAATTACAGGAAAAACATGGCATATCTTATATTTATGTCACCCAGCACTTAGGCATGATGAAACATATCAGCGATCAGGTGATTGTGATGCATGAAGGAGAAGTGGTGGAGCGTGGTAGCACGGCCGAGGTGCTGGCATCCCCGCTGCACGATCTGACTAAGCGGCTGATTTCCAGCCACTTTGGTGAAGCTTTAACCGCCGATGCCTGGCGGCGGGACTCAGGCCATTTTTAGGCGGGTTTTCTGCCCTGCCATTTACCTCCACGATCACCCATTCCGCGCTCACCTCAGCGCGGATTTTTTCCTGCTTCTTTAGTCATTTATTCGCTAACGTAACAACATTTTTGTTATATATAATAATATGTTATTACTTTTAGTTATGGATTATGGTTTAACATTATTTTATCTCGCAAACTCAATCAGTAATGATATCCACTGTGTTCATTCCATAAAACAACAGGATATCTTGCCGATGTTGATACCGACTACTTTGCTATGCTCCCGGTCCGATACCGCACTACCTACCCTTGTCACTGATTCGCTCTCGGTTTATAGCCAAACGGTGCTTACAACCTCTTTATCGTTAACCTGGGCGCGTTGCTGTCCCTAACGGAGGTCATCATGGTGCAATTTCGACAACAGGATAATGCCCATTGGTATCATGAAACTCAACGCAGCGGTAACCCGGAGATCTACGCCGCCCCCGTCACCGAGGAGAGTTACAGTGCTAATAGTTGTAATGGCGATAATCTGCTGACAAATGAGAACAGCATTGAACAGGGTATCTTTTTGCTTGGCTTAGCCGATACTATTCCCGCCCGATTAGATGACCCGTTACGCCAGCATGCGGCGATTTTGTCTGCCTCAGATGCAATGTATCAGGCACTTTTCCCGCTCACTGTCGAGCTGAACCGAGACCACACCTTTTCACTGTATGACCGCTTAAGTACCGCACTGACGGTGGCACAAGTTACCGGGGTTCAACGGTTGTGCAGCCATTATGCCGCCCGCCTGACGCCACTTTCCAGCCCGGACGCATCGCGGGAAAGTAATATGCGACTGACACAGATAACCCAATATGCCCGTCAACTGGCCAGTCAGCCGACATTAATTGATAAGCATGCTTTGCAACAACTCGCTGATGTAGGTTTAACCGCTACAGATATTATTGTTTTATCGCAGATTATTGGTTTTGTTAGTTATCAAGCCAGAGTAGTGGCAGCCCTTTGTGCACTCGCTGGATATCCTACGGTAATATTGCCCGGTTTTCCGCGCATGGAAGATGCTCCCGCAGGCTTGATAGCGTCATCTGTAGCGCAATGGCAAGGTTGGTTACCCTCAAAGACAATCAATGAGGTCATTTCATCTGAGCCATCGTCAGATGACGCAGAGATAACCCTCAGTGAGTTGCTACAACACCATCAGCAAAGTCTGCTCGCGTACCGCACCATTATCACCCGCCAACATTATCCTCCGTTGCTGCCACCTGATTGGCTGGCATTGGTGGCGTTGGTGACTGCGCGCATCAATGGCAGTCGCTACTGTCTGGCTATCCATAAACACCAATTGCACCAATTAACCCCTAACACCACATTGATAACGGCACTTGACGCGGGGATTGATAACGCTTTGGCGACTCAATCTGATGAGCAGATTATCCACTGGCTTATCTATGCCGCAGCCGAGTTGACTCGCGCACCAGAACGCTTTAGCCATCAACATATCAGTCCATTGTTAGCTCTGGGTGTCAGTAATCAGCAACTGGTGAGTATCATCTTCGACACCGCCGCAGCCGGATGGACCAACCGGTTAAGACAAACGCTGGGGCAAGCTGTTTGATACTCACCCGCAATTGCGGATTGCAGTGTTTTAGTGGGTAGCCAACCATGTTTTAGCGACATCAAAAAAGTGCTGGGCCAGCGGTGTAACTCGCCCTGGTTCAGCCACCACGACAGCAGCATGCCGACTCATCTTCAAAATATCCACCGGCCGCCGTTGCAGGTCGGGTGACATATCCTCAAGTAGACTACCCTGCGGGAACAGGCCACAGCCTAAACCGACAAAGATGCCTTGTAACAACTGAAAGATAGAAGTACTTTCCAGCCGCACATGCAGCGGCAGACCGGCATCACGAAAACTGTTATCCAGATAGCGGCGGAAGTAACGGCTGGGTTCAGCCAGGCAGAGCGGCAGTTGTGCTACCTGGGCCAGTGCCAGCGGCTCAGTCCCCATCAAATCAGGGAAATGTCCGGGGTGAAACACCAGGTCAATGCCCCCGTCAACTAGCGGTTGTACCTGAAAATGCAGCTCATTCAAGGTGGTCAATTCAAAAAAACCAATGCCCACATCGACCGAGTGACCGGTTAAAGCTTCCAGTAATTGGTCAGCACTTAACACTGAAACACGGTAATCCAGATGGGGATAGCGTTCACTGGCACTTTTAAGTAATAGTGCCAACGAGATACTGCATTGTGGTACTACACCAATACGCAGCGTGCCGTTTAAACCATGTTTAAGGGACTCCACCTCTAACTTTAGCCCTTGATAGACAGAGACAATCTCTCTGGCCCAGGCTAATACGCGCTCACCTTCGGCGGTAAATCCTTCGAAATTATTACCCCGGTTTATCAGTGCCACCCCCAGTTCCCGCTCCAGGTTTTTCAGACGCATCGACAATGTTGGCTGGCTGACAAAGCTGGCCTCAGCCGCACGACCAAAATGGCGCTCGCGCTCCAGATTACAGAGATAGACCAGTTGCTTGATATCCATACAGATACTCAGATTTTCATGATTCTATCCAGTATACCATCGTCCCTTGGTGGCATGTTTTGCCGTGCTGGCCTTTTTCGCGCGAAAAATTTACACAGCTATCTGATCCAGATCCCATTTCATCTTTCAACTCAGGCATTTTACTGATTAACATTTGAACGAAATTTGGATAATTTCAGATTATTCACAATAACCACAATATTGAATTGTTTATTCACTCACATCTGACCATATAAACCACTAACCAATCAAATAGCAGAATATACCACCAAATAAAATCAGTTCAGCTTTTAATCAAAACAAAAAATCGTCAAACAGCTAAAACATAAACGTTAATACTGCATAACATTTGTAACATGGTCGCATAGCCCTGCCTGAGATATATGTAACAGAATATTGCAAAAGCCTTGTCTCGCTGACAAAGATAGTGAACATTAACCGCCGCTAAACATCTTATAACAATGCAAAAGGATGCCGGTTCGCGCATTCACTTTTGTCTCTCCCACCATTTGTGGTCGGTAGTGAAAAACAGAGGTCCCCGTGTCAACAGCAAACAACAGTCAACAGCCACCCAACAGTGAGCAACCCGAAAGCATCAGTATGAATGCTTTCAAACAACCAAAAGCATTTTACCTGATCTTCTCTATCGAGCTTTGGGAGCGCTTTGGTTATTACGGCCTGCAAGGGATCATGGCCGTCTATCTGGTAAAAATGCTCGGGATGAGCGAAGCCGACTCCATCACCTTGTTCTCATCCTTCAGTGCACTGGTCTATGGCTTTGTGGCCATCGGTGGCTGGTTAGGCGATAAGGTGCTCGGTGCCAAACGTGTCATCGTACTTGGTGCATTAACGCTGGCAGTTGGTTATGCAATGATTGCCTACTCCGGCCATGACATTTTCTGGGTTTATCTGGGTATGGCGACCATTGCGGTTGGTAATGGTTTGTTCAAAGCCAACCCATCCTCTCTGCTGTCAACATGCTATAACAAAGATGATCCGCGTTTAGACGGCGCATTCACCATGTACTACATGTCCGTCAATATCGGTTCATTCTTCTCTATGCTGGCCACCCCATGGTTAGCCGCGAAGTATGGCTGGAGCGTCGCATTCTCACTGAGCGTAGTGGGTATGTTGATCACCTTGGTAAACTTCTGGTTCTGCCGTAAATGGGTAAAAAATCAAGGTTCAAAACCTGACTTTGCACCACTACAGATTAAAAAGTTACTGATGGTATTGGTGGGTGTGGTAGCACTGGTCACGCTGTCAAGCTGGTTGCTGCATAACCAAATAGTGGCACGTTGGGCGTTGGCATTAGTATCTCTGGGCATCATCTGTATCTTTGCCAAAGAGACCTTCTCTCTGCATGGCACTGCCCGCCGCCGAATGATTGTGGCATTCTTACTGATGCTGGAAGCGGTGGTGTTCTTTGTGCTGTATAGCCAAATGCCAACGTCGCTGAACTTCTTTGCTATTCATAACGTTGAGCATTCAATCTTTGGTATTACCTTCGAACCAGAACAGTATCAGGCGCTGAACCCGTTCTGGATCATGGTAGCCAGCCCAATACTGGCGGCTATCTATAATAAGATGGGTGACCGACTGCCAATGCCACACAAGTTTGCTTTCGGTATGGTGCTCTGCTCTGCGGCCTTCCTGGTTCTACCATGGGGTGCCAGCTTCGCCAACGAACATGGCATTGTGTCCGTTAACTGGTTGATCCTGAGCTACGCATTGCAAAGTATCGGGGAACTGATGATTTCGGGCCTCGGCCTGGCGATGGTTGCGCAGTTGGTACCTCAGCGCTTGATGGGCTTCATCATGGGTTCATGGTTCCTGACGACAGCAGCAGCAGCCCTGATCGCCGGTAAAGTTGCAGCATTAACTGCGGTGCCAAGTGATATTACTGATGCCCATGCATCACTGGCAATCTATAGCCATGTATTTATGCAGATTGGTATTGTCACTGCCATTATCGCAGTATTGATGATGCTCACTGCACCAAAACTGTATCGCATGACTCTCGCACCAACAGAGAGTAATAAAGCGACCCCAGTAACCGCCGCATAATTGCCCGGCAGGATAAAGCACGCGTGCTAAGCACTTTATCCTGCCAACTCCCACGTAAAACTCAGACAGCCTGTTGTTTGGCGAGAATAAGTCCTAAATTCAATACTTATTTGTCAGACCATACCGCTAACTGATAGCCATCCGGGTCGGTAAAGTGGAAACGACGCCCGCCGGGGAAAGTAAATATCGCCAGCACAATAGAGGCTCCCGCTTCTTCCAACCGTTTTTGCGTCTGTTCAAGATCATCAGCATACAGAATGATTAACGGCCCACCGTTGGGCTGAACGTCACTCAGGGTGGTGAAGCCACCGGTCAGTCGGCCATCGGTAAACTCACAATATCCTGGGCCATAGTCAGTAAAGCGCCAATTGAATACTTTGCCATAGAAATCCTTCGAGCGAGCAATATCACCGACGGCAAACTCTATGTTGTCAATTCGACTATCATTTCCCTGAATACCCATAAACGGCTCCTGATTAAAATACCTGATTAATTCACTGATTCATCCTAAACATTTACTGAGATGATGAATATCACTCGCCTTATCAATGATAACTTCATCACATTATTTGTGCGCAAAAAATAAACTATACTGATAACAGACCGCACAGCGTTAACCCCATTTTGAGCGATATCAGAATGAAACCCGTCTGTTATTTGCGGTCAATAACCGGCAAGGAGGTGATTTATGATAAACCATGTATGGGGGCTTCTGACCCGTCCTAGTCAGGAATTGCAGCAAATTAAACGCGAGGGGGAAAGTGTCCGCCACCTGTATGCCCATCACGTCCTTTTAATGGCTGCCATTCCCGTGATTTGCGCGTTTATCGGCACCACACAAGTGGGCTGGAACTTTGGTGATGGTCAGATAATAAAACTGGCTCCCCTTACCGCACTCTATTTTGCCATTATTTTCTATGTTTTGATTTTGGCGGCGGTAGCTCTCATGGGACGAGTAATTTATTGGATGGCCCGCCGCTATGAGAGCCGGCCTAGTTGGCAAAGCTGTACCTTATTCGCCGGTTATGCTGCAACGCCCATGTTTTTAGGTGGCGTGGTTGCCCTCTACCCGATTATCTGGTTATGCTTATTGGTTGGCATCATTGCACTCTGCTATGCAGGCTACCTGATGTATTTGGGCATCCCCACCTTCCTGAATATAGACCGACAAGAAGGTTTTATCTTCTCCGGTTCCACATTTGCTATCGGCGTGCTGGTATTAGAGTTACTCCTTGGTCTGACTGTATTGCTGTGGGGTTACGGTTCACGGCTATTATGACCTCCAAACCTTCCCTTCGTTAACACCGCTCCTGATAACATTTACAGAGAGCGGTGGCTGTTACTCCGTTGGTCCTCGCTTTATTAGCTTTGACTGGGGCTAATATCAGGCTTTTATGGTGATTAATGTCGCCCAGATCGCAATCTCTTACATCCACACGCAGGATAAGGTTGTACACTGAGTAAGACTGATGCAAACAAGGCGAAAAAAATGAAAAGGCTAACATTAAAAGAAATGACCGAAAGTGAGCAACGTGACGTCAAAACGCAACTCGATAGAGCCAGAATAAATTTAGGAAGGGCTTTAACCAATTCAGAACAGAATAAAGTAAGAGAAGAAGCAATAGATAAAATCATGAACGCTCGGGAACAAGTCGCCAAGTTAACCCGCGTAGAAAGAAAAACCAAAAAAACCGCACCAAGTACCACCACTTTTAGCTGGTCCGCATCGATCAGCACTCGCCCACCACGGTAACTGATTTCCACTGCCTGATAATAACAGACAGGGATTACCTACAGCGGTGGATACTCACTGCTGTAGGACAACACTTTATTTCTGCGACTAATTTTATTTCCCGCACAATTATATTACACCGCTAGCAGCATTTTTCCCCCGCCTGCCTTAGGATTAAGGAAGCTTTTTTCTTTCAGTGATCGATTAAGGAGTTAGTGATGAAATTGTTCTATAAACCCGGTGCCTGCTCTCTGTCTCCACATATTGTATTACGTGAAGCAGGGTTAGATTTTAGTATTGAGAGTGTCGATCTGGCGGCCAAAATAACTGAAACGGGTGAAGACTATTTAAGCATCAGTCCAAAAGGACAGGTACCCGCCTTGGTACTGGATGATGGCAGCCTGCTCACTGAGGGTGTTGCTATCGTGCAATATCTGGCAGATATGGTGCCAGACCGCCACCTGATTGCCCCATCAGGGACCCTTTCCCGCTATCATGCCATTGAGTGGCTAAACTTCATTGCGACTGAATTACATAAAGGTTTCAGCCCACTGTTTAACCCGAAAACACCAGATGACTATAAAACGATCGCACGTGAGCGGCTGAATAAACAATTCAGTTATGTAGACAGCGTATTAGCACAACACGATTATCTGTTAGGCAAAAAATTCAGCGTGGCTGACGCCTATTTATTTACTGTCACTCGTTGGGCGAGTGCGCTGAAACTTGATATTACCCAGCGCAGTAATTTGGATAAATATATGGGCCGTGTAGCAGAACGCCCAGCCGTTAAAGCCGCATTAGCCGCAGAAGACGTTAAGAAATAAGTCCTTTGATTAATTAGAGTGCCCCTCCATTAAGGGGCACTGTATAGCTGGGATTATAACTTGATGGCAGAGAATTTACTGACGGGATTAACAATTCCATCCTGAGCGGCGACAACCTGAAGTTCATACTCACCCATCTCCTGAGTTTTCAGCATCACTTCATATACAGCGGCAGTAACATGCTCCAGTGCCTTATCCAGTGCTTCACCTTTCAGCAAGTTCACCAGCAATAAACCACTGGTCAAATCACCCACACCGACCGGTTGGCGGGCACCAAAGTCCACCAGCGGACGGCTGATATGCCATGCCTCATCGGCCGTGACTAATAACATTTCAAAGCAGTCAGCATGATAACCGGCGCGGCTTAGGTGCTTAACTAACACAACTTTTGGCCCTTGGGCGCAGAGATCACGAGCAACCTTAACGGCCTGTTCGACACTTTCAACCCGCACACCACTAAGTTGCTCCAGTTCAAGCAGGTTCGGTGCAATGATATCGCTGGCAGGCAAGGCCTCTTTACAGAAGAACTCTGCCACCCCTGGCGCGACGATACAGCCCTTCTCTGGATGCCCCATGACCGGATCACAAAAATACCAGGCATTCGGATTGGCTTGTTTTACGCGTGCAACCGCAGCCAGAATATGATCGCCCTGCTCGGGTGAACCGATATAACCACTTAATACCGCATCACAATCTTTCAGCCGATCAATATCGGCAATGCCTTGTACTATCTCAGTCAAATGGCTGGCGGGCATCACACAACCAGTCCAGTGACCATATTGCGTATGGTTGGAAAACTGGACGGTATTCAGCGGCCAAACATTGACCCCCATTCGGCGCATAGGAAATTCAGCAGCACTATTACCCGCATGGCCAAAAACAACGTGAGACTGAATCGAAAGTATATTTTTCATTGGAACGGCCTAAAGTTAAGGGCACCCATGCCCACTTTGTAATACAGCGCTGACTGGAATAAAACATCAGCTAACAAAACATTAGCCAAAAAATAAGGGGCATTTCGGCCCCTTATCTTATTTCATTCTTATAGCCAGCTAATCAGGCAATAATGTTTTTTGCCACGACGCAATAAGGTATAGCGCCCAAACAGACGATCAGCATCGGTAAAGATGTATTCTGGGTCTGCCTGCTTTTCACCATTAATGGCGACAGCATTAGAACCAATCATAGTACGCGCCTGCCCACGAGAAGGGACCAACTCAGCATTAACCAATGCCTGTTGTAAATCAGCATCGCGGCTCAGTTCAATTGTCGGCATGCCATCTTGTGCTAACTGAGCGAAGTCGGCTTCGGTCAGCTCATTTAAATCACCGGAGAATAAGCTCGCGGTAATACGTTTGGCGGCAGCAAGGCCTTCTGCACCATGGACCATACCGGTGACATTTTCGGCCAGAACATACTGCGCACGTGGCGCTTTGCCGCTGTTTTTATCTTCTTCTTCCAGCGCGTTAATTTCTTCCATACTCATGAAAGTAAAGAACTTCAGGAAACGATAAACATCGGCATCTGCGGTGTTAATCCAGAACTGGTAGAATTTGTAAGGACTGGTCTTCTTCGGATCAAGCCATACCGCACCACCTTCGGTTTTACCAAATTTAGTGCCGTCAGCTTTAGTAATTAATGGCACGGTCAGGCCATAAACTTGCTGCTGATGGAGGCGACGCGTCAAATCAATACCAGAGGTAATATTACCCCACTGATCAGAGCCGCCGATTTGCAGCGCCACACCGTGAGCTTTATTCAGGCAAGCGAAATCATAAGCTTGTAACAGGTTATAGGAAAACTCAGTAAACGAAATCCCACTGTCATCGCGATTCAGGCGTTGCTTAACCGCTTCCTTATTGATCATCTGATTAACAGAGAAGTGCTTGCCAATATCACGCAGGAAGGTCAGCACATTCATGCCACCAAACCAATCGTAGTTATTGGCCGCAATAGCACTGTTTTCACCGCAATCAAAATCCAGGAATGGCGAAACCTGACGGCGGATTTTCTCCACCCATTCGTTAACCGTATCTTCCGTATTCAGTTTGCGTTCGCTAGCCTTGAAACTTGGATCACCAATCATACCGGTAGCGCCACCGACCAGCGCCACGGGACGATGCCCAGCCAGTTGGAAACGCTTTAGGCACAACAACGGAACCAGATGACCCAAATGCAAGCTGTCTGCGGTAGGATCGAAACCGCAATACAGTGAAATTGGCCCTTGCGCCAGTCTCTCTGCTAACGCGTCTTCATCCGTAACCTGGGCAACGAGGCCCCGCTCTTGCAATTGTTTAATCAGGTTGCTGCTGGTCATCAACGACTCCATTGTTTTTCACAAAAAATTGTCTTTTACAAAAATTATCTTTTACCAGGAAAAGAGGATTTATACCCAAAAAACTTGGCGTTGCAGCCAGGCAGCAAGCAAATAAATCCCACTGGGCTTACTCAAATAAGAAATAAGCGATTAGGGTGACAAATTTGCTTGCCGTGGCCTCGCAGAGGCGAGACTCAGGGGTGGGCCGAGTAACGAACGTAAAAACCCCCTGCGGCTTCAAGTACGAAGGGTATAGAATAAAGCGCCCGTCACACGAGCGCTAGGCTTAACCACAATTATTTCATCGTTCTCAAGGGGCTAAACGGTCAATTTTCCATGCATCTGCTTGCCGTTGATAAATAAAACGGTCATGCAAGCGATGCTCACCGCCCTGCCAAAACTCCACAGAGTCAAACTTAACGCGGAACCCGCCCCAAAAACTGGGCAACGGCACGTCACCATGCTGGAATTTTTGCTTTAACTCGAGGAACTTACTTTCCAATACACCACGAGCAGAAATACGTGATGATTGTTGGGAAACCCAGGCACCAATCTGGCTATCTTTCGGGCGGGAACTGAAGTACTTCAGCACTTCAAGGGTTGAAAGCCGTTCTGCGGTACCGAGGAAGATGACTTGCCGGTCTAACATATGCCAAGGGAACAACAGACTAATATGTGGATTTTCAGCCAGTTGCTGCGCTTTGCGGCTGCCCAAATTGGTATAGAACACCATACCCTGATCATCATAATGCTTCAGCAGCACGATGCGCTGATAAGGTTGACCATCGGCAGCTACCGTAGCCACACACATAGCTGTTGGATCAGGCAAACGCGCTTCACAGGCCTGTTTTAACCAACGTTCAAATAAGTCCAGTGGGTTTTCGGTTAAATCACTGCGACGCAAACCGCCGCGAATATATTCACGACGTAAATCTGCAACATCAAATTCATTCTTGTCAGTCATATAAGCTCTGTAACGCGCAGGAAAGCAGTGACTATTATTCTGCCCTTGCAGAGCAAGAATCACAATCACTCAGAGCAGACAACGGCCTGATTACTTGATCAAAACACAGTCATTGATAATGACTTTTCCATCACGCTCAACAAAAGCACTATTTCCTTTCGACCAGAAGCTATAGTGGCCGTTGCTATATTTAGTGCCGGAAGCTGCACGCACCTGAGGTAAGGTCAACTGTTCACCATCTAACACCAAATTGACTTTATCTTGGCGGTTGTCCTGAGCAACGGTCAGCCGGGTTGTGCCACACTGATAATGCAACGTTTCACTTTTAGGTTGAACCAGACTGCATCCTGCCAACATCAATACTGCTGTTACGCCAAATACTGAAGTTGCAACAAATAAGTGTTTCATTATGTCGTCCTCGTTGATGGAATAAGGCACCGTACCCTATGGCAGCTTAACACCCTCAGCGTGACGATACAGGATAGACTGCTCCTAAAATGGTTTCGCAACTGGCTCCGGTCACCGAGGGCAAATTACCCGATTTACCGGACAAGGTCCGAAATGCCAGCCAGGCGAACGCCAGAGCCTCCATATCGTCGCCACTCACACCAAAATTGTCAGTTACGCACACCTCCGTCCCCGGTAACAAGGTTGACATCCGTGACATCAGCAACGGGTTACGCGCCCCGCCGCCACACACCAACAGCCGCTCACAGCCTCCCGCCAACTGCACCTGTTCGGCGATTGATAGCGCGGTTAACTCTGCCAACGTTGCTTGAATATCTTCCGGTTTCAGCCCCGGCACCTTCGCCAATTGCTTATCCAACCACCCGGCATTGAAATATTCACGCCCGGTACTTTTTGGGGCAGGCTTGGCAAAATAAGGATCACTGAACATAAGCTCAAGCAGCGGTTGATTAACTTGCCCCGACAGTGCCCAGCACGCATCTTTATCATAGGGTAAGGCACGATTACGCCAGATCCAGGCATCCATCAACATATTGCCAGGCCCGGTATCAAACCCCCGCACCGGCAAATCGGGTAATAGCATAGATAAATTAGCAATACCGCCAATGTTCAGTATCATGCGCCGCTCGGTGGCATGGGCTAGTAACGCATGGTGGAAAGCGGGTACCAAAGGTGCACCTTGCCCGCCATAAGCCATATCACGGCGGCGAAAATCCCCAACAGTAGCAATGTTTGTCAACGCAGCAATACGATTATTATCACCTAATTGTATTGTAAACGCCGGTTCACCAAGCGGTTCATGCCACACCGTTTGCCCATGACAGCCAATGGCGGTAATGTCCTGTGCGCTAAGGCCTTCTTTTGCTAGTAAGCCCTGCACCGCTTGCGCAAACAAGATACCCAGTTGGGCATCAAGCTTACCCACTGCGGACAAGGTCGTAGACTGGCCCTGACACATGCCGAGGATATCTTTTTTCAGCTGTAGCGGCATTGGATGACTATAGCTGGCCTGCTGGGCCACCATACGCTCATCAATGGCAGCTAACACCACATCAATCCCATCCAAACTGGTTCCTGACATCACTCCAATAAAACGGCCTGATTTCATAGCAATGACCTTATTCCCTCATTCAGGGACAAAATAGCAATAAGACTTTCCACAAGCCAAGTCAGAATAATAAAATTAACACCCTGAAAAGATATACTTTTTAAAGTGTATACCGCTATAGGAGCCTGTCCTAAACGCTACTTTTTATTTGTAGGAAAGGTCACATAAAAGTCACTCTTACTGACATTTTCATTTATCGCAGTGATATTTCTTACTTTAAGAAAGTTAAACTGCCGTTTAATATTCGTTGAAGTATAAACCGCTAAGCTGCGTACCCATCGATGGTGGTCGAAAAATTAAGCAGAAAGTTAAAATAAGTAAGTAGTGAAATAAACATTTGGGTAAGCCATACTTTGTGCAAATATCGGCCCTGCGCAAATACTGGGCCATCAATAGACTGGATTTGGATATCCCTGGCATACTGAACCGTAATACGGTTGTGCATTTTTAATAGGAGTTTTTATGATCAAGCCACTAATCGCCGTTGCTATCGCTGCGGTTACTCTGACCGGTTGTGCCAATAATAGCACCCTGTCCGGTGATGTCTTCAGCGCATCCGAAGCCCGACAAGTACAAACTGTGACTTACGGTACCCTACTATCCGTACGCCCAGTCACTATTCAGGGTGGCGATGAAAACAATGTTATGGGTGCCATTGGCGGTGCAGTCTTGGGTGGTTTCCTTGGCAATACTGTTGGTGGTGGTACTGGTCGTAGCCTGGCAACTGCAGCAGGTGCTGTTGCGGGTGGTATGGCAGGGCAAGGTGTTCAGGGCGCAATGAACCGCACCGACGGCGTGCAACTTGAAGTCCGTAAAGATGACGGCACAACCATTCTGGTGGTGCAAAAACAAGGCCCAACTCGCTTTAGCGTCGGTCAGCGCGTGATGCTAGCGAGCAGTGGTAGCACCGTTACCGTTAGCCCACGCTAATAACTCTGCTATTACTGTCTTCAGGTAAAAGCCAGAGTTCGTAATGAACTCTGGCTTGTTTTACTAAAATATTTCTTTCTGCTGTGAATAGAGTCGTAAATCTTTATTATTACTTGCTTTGTAATTGGTTAATATTGCTCTCAAGCTTATTAATCAGACCAGATAGCAATTCAATCTCATCTGTTGAAATCCCCCCAAGAATTTCTTTACGGGTGGAACATATGACTCCATCAACCGTATCGATTATCGGTGAAGACTGCTCCGTCAGTTTTATCCTCTTCGCACGGCGATCATTTGCGCAGGTATGCCGTGTGATTAAACCTTTCTCCTCCAGTTGATCTAAGGTTCTAACCAATGATGGTTGTTCGATACCAATCGCTTTTGCCAGTTGAATTTGTGACTGTTCAGGCGGTAAACGATTAATGTTATGCAAGGTAACCCAATGCGTTTGAGTTAACTCCAGCGGCTTCAACCGATGGTCGATAAGCGCGCGCCAAGCGCGAACTAATCGTGCTAAATCAGATCCTAATGTCGATTCCAATTGCCCCTCCTTTTAATTAGCGTGCTAGCATAACTCCCAGAGTCCCGTCTATTTTGGGTAATTAACATTAAAAACACAAATGTATATATACCGTCGATGCTAGGGTAATAGCAATAAATACGGCGAATCCTTTAGAAAAAATGATGTTTTAGCTAAAAATACCTATTAAGGATTAACCTTATGTATGTATCAGTGTTACCCATAAACGCACCTCTTACAGACTTGGTTATAGGTGCCTCAATCTATTTCCCGCCGATGTTTAAGGCGGTTATGCTAGGTTTGGTGTTTTGGCTATTGATCCATCATGTCCTACGGAATTGGATCTACTCTGGTGACATCTGGCATCCAATATTAATGGATCTGTCAATTTTTGTCATTGCGGTCAGCGTTTCTTTATGGATATTAGCCAGTTGGTAAATTGATATGAATCATCAGTCTCTTAAATATTTCTCCTCTGTCATTGTCTTCGCTCTCGCACTTTGTGCGGGTTGGTGGATGTGGAACTACTACATGCAATCACCCTGGACTCGCGATGGTAAAGTCCGGGCTGAATTGGTCAGCATCACCCCGGAAGTGTCGGGCCGGCTGGTTAAAATAGTAGCTCATGATAACCAGTTGGTAAGCTCGGGTAGCTTATTATTTGTGATTGACCCACAACCCTACCAACTGGCACTGGATAACGCACAAGCCGCTTTAGTGAAGGCGCAAGCTGACCTGGCTAAAGCGAATCATGAAGCAGAACGTCGGCGAAATTTACCGAAAAATATCATTTCTGGTGAAGATCTCGACATTGCCAACTTAACCGCCGATAGCATGAAAGCGGCCTATCAGGGCGCAGTGGCGAATGTCGAACAAGCGAAATGGAATCTCAGCAAAACCCGTATTTATGCGCCGACCGATGGTTATATAACCAACTTGCAAACACGGGTGGGTAACTATGCTACCGCCGGCATACCATTAGTCGCGCTAATCGATACCAATTCATTCTATGTGATGGGCTATTTCGAAGAAACCAAGTTGAAACATATTAGAGAAGGTAATAAAGCCAAGATTGTTTTGTATAATGGCAACATTCCTTTACGCGGCGTAGTCGAAAGTATTGGTCGTGCTATTTATGACCAAAGTGTTGATAGCAGCGGTGACTTATTGGTAGATGTAAAACCTAATGTTCCTTGGGTACGGCTGGCCCAACGGGTTCCGGTAAGAATCAAACTGCTGGATGTCCCAGCCGATGTCACCCTTATTGCCGGCACCACCTGCACTATTTCACTGGTTGACTAAACGATGCGTATCTCCTTCCCCCTGTGGCACCAGACCCCATGGGGTAAAGCCAATACCGGTCAGTGGCGTTATGCATTGCGTAATTCATTGGCAATGTGCTTATCACTGTGGATTGCCTTTGCGCTGAATTTAGATGAGCCTTACTGGGCAATGACCTCCGCTGCGGTGGTGAGTTTCCCCACCGTCGGCGGGGTCATCAGCAAGAGTATTGGTCGCATCATCGGCAGCTTACTGGGGGCGGCCGCATCCGTGGTAATTGCCGGCCATTGCCTAAATGACCCCTGGCTGTTTACCTTTGCCATTGCAGCCTGGATTGCCCTTTGTACTTTTGTCTCCAATCACTATCAAAATAATGTTTCTTATGCGTTTGCGTTAGCCGGTTATACCACCGCGATTATTGCCTTTTCTACGGTCAACACCGCTGGCACCCAGCAAATTTTTGATATCGCGCAAGCCCGAGTGTGTGAAGTAATTACCGGTATTCTTTGTGGTGGCCTGATGATGATGCTGATGCCGAGCACCTCCGACGGCGAAGCATTACTGACCTCACTGCGCCGCATGCAATCTCGCTTACTGGAACATGCCGAGTTATTGTGGCAAACCGATCATAACCCCCAGCTACGTGCCTCACATGAAGGGGTAATTGGCCAGATCCTGACCATGAATGTACTGCGGATCCAGGCCTTTTGGAGCCATTACCGCTTGCGGCGGCAAAATAACGTCTTGAATTTTATTTTGCATCGTCAATTACGTATAACCAGTGTAATTACCAGTTTACGACGCATGTTACTTAACTGGCCAACGCCACCGGAGAACCTGACACCAGTTCTGTCACAGTTGCTACAAACACTACAGCGACCCGATTGCGATAAATATCAATTGGCCAAAATACTGCAACAAATCGCCCCGCATGATGAGTTCGACTATCGACACCGCGCCTTCTGGTTACGATTACAGCATTTTTGTTGGTTATATTTGCAAGTGAATCGTTGGCTGACACAGTTGGATAAAGAATCTGCCAGCGACCTGCCACAACCGCCACCAGTAACCGCGCTGGCTCGCCATACCGATACCTATGAGGCCGCCTATAATGGGCTGCGAACCTTCGTGTGTATTGTTATTGGTTGTGCATTTTGGATAAATACGCAGTGGAGTTCGGGCAGTGCTGCACTGGCATTGGCCGCGGTAAGTTGCGTGCTCTACTCCGCAACCCCGTCGCCAACCGACAGTATTGCTACACTATTGAAAGCCATTGTTCTGCTTTCTATCGGCTGTTTTATTCTTAAGTTTGGTGTGATGGTACAGATTGATGATTTCTGGCAATTTGCTGCCGTACTGTTCCCCATTTTAATCACCATGCAGATGATGAAACTACAGCATCCGGCCTATGCTTCATTGTGGGGACAATTGATTGTCTTTATGGGTTCTTTCCTAAGTGTAACCAACCCGCCGAGCTATGATTATCAAGAGTTCCTTAATGATAATATTGGTAAATTAGTCGGCGTAATGTTAGCTGGTGTTGCTTTTCAGCTATTGCGCCCCAGTTCTGATAAACGCAAAAGTCGACGTATCATTCGGATGCTCCGCCGCGATTTCATTGATCAAATCAGTAGCCATCCACAACAGAGCCAGAATCAATTCGAATCACTGATTTACCATCGAATTAACCAACTCAATCTCAGTAAAGATCAGTCAGCTCGCCTGTGGCTGCTGCGTTGGGGGATGGTATTGCTCAATTGTAGCCATGTGGTCTGGCAATTACGTGATTGGCAAACCACCTCTGCACCCTTGTCAGCAGTACGGGACGTTTGTATTCACTGCCTGAAGGGGTGTATGACCGAAAAAGGTGTGCAACCCAGTTCGTTACTCACAACATTGCAGGAGTTACAACGAATGAGTGCTATTTTGGCTCAATACCCCGATGCCTCTGGGCGGGAACTGGCGGGGCTGATTTGGCGATTATATTGCTCACTGACACAACTGCAACTGGCCCCTCCTGCTGAGGAAAGCAAAACTGCGCCAGCCTGAGGCTTACTGGCGCAGAAAAGAAGCTTAAGGCACGTCATAACCCAGTGCAGCACGACGAATGCGGAACCACTGCTGGCGCGTCATCGTCAAGGAGAGTGATGCCCATGCGGCTTTAACCCGCTCTATCTTGCCAGAACCAATAATCGGCAGCGGCGCTGACGGCAAACGTAGCACCCAGGCATAAACCACTTGCTCAATGCTTGCTGCACCGATTTCGTCAGCTACCGCCTGTAACTCATCACGTAATGCCTGGTACTCCGGGTCGCTGAACAACCTACCACCACCAAGACAAGACCATGCCATGGGTTTGATACGCAGTTGCTGGCAAGCATCGAGCGTACCATCCACAATAGCAGGCTGATGTAGCGGGGAAATCTCTACCTGATTCGTTACCAGCGAGAATGGCAGGCGTGATTGCAGTAAATTGAATTGCGCAGGGGTAAAGTTTGACACACCGAAATGTTTTACTTTGCCGCTTTTGTGCAGTTGGGTGAAGGCTTCTGCCACCTCATCGGCATCCATCAACGGGTCCGGGCGGTGAATCAGCAGTAAATCAAGATAATCAGTGTGCAAATGGGCCAATGATTGCTCAGCACTTGCAATGATATGTGAACTATCCGTAATGTAGTGCCCCAACGCATGTTCCGGTTTAGCCGTGGTGGCAATGCCACATTTACTCACCAGCTCCAGTTGGTCACGCAAGGACGGTTTAAGCCGTAAGGCTTGGCCAAATGCTTGTTCACACTGATAACCGCCGTAAATATCAGCATGATCCGCCGTAGTAATACCCAACTCAATGTGTTGCTCGATAAAAACCAACAACTGCTCAGGCGTCATGCCCCATTCCATCAGCCGCCAATAACCGCAAATCATACGTGAAAATTCAGGTCCAAGCGGAGCCAGTTGGCTACGTGTATCCATTATTAGCTACCTCATCTGTTTATCTACCTATAAGCATACACAACCGGCGGTAAGGTTAAATCCTCCCTGAACCATCAATTAAAGGTCAAACGGGGGCTTAGCGGTAAAATAGCCAGAAATGGTAAAGTTTAAGACCGATTAAGCGCGAATTAGAATAAGGAAGGTTGTTCTGGTAACGGCTCATCGACTTGTTTGTTACCACGCTGCAAGCGCATTAGGCGTTGGCGGCATAAACGCAATACATCCCGTTTCTGCGGGTCACTCATTTTCATCCAATTAAAGCGCTCATCCCTGCTACGCAGACAGCCACGACAAAAGCCACGGTCATCTGATTGGCAGATGCCACGGCACGGACTGGGAATGTCGAAAAACTCAAGTTGCTGAGACACGCTGCCTCCTGCGGCTGATACCTTAATTGAAGACTGCTTCACCGCGGCTGGCAAGTCCAATTTGTTTACGGTTGTAAAAATCCGCTATCAGCGCCGAGGCGCGGCCCTTAACCGCTAAGGTTATCTTAAGTTTCATTCGATACCATTCAGGTAATTAGTGAACTGTAGGATTCCATTTTCACAATGAATGTTCGATATAAGTTACGGTGTAATAGCCTGAGTTTTATCCTGGCCAGTGCACTCTTTTTCACTCTGGGTCATAACGCACTGTTTATTGCGAAAGCCTGGTCGCTGATCCATTTTGACAGCAGTGACAGTTACTTCTTCGCCGCGACAATTCCGGTGGTGATATTTTGTGCACTGAACATCATATTTAGCCTGTTAGCTGTGCCCTTTCTGCATAAGCCAATCATTATTCTATTGCTGTTGGGCAGCGCGGCGGCAAACTATTTTATGTTTAGTTATGGTGCCGTCATTGACGCCAATATGATGCAAAATGCCTTTGAAACCAACTCACAAGAGGCGGCCGCTCTTTTCACTCCCCGTATGACCCTATGGCTACTGGTGGCAGGTATTATTCCTGCGACCCTGGTCTGCTTTGCCCGTATTCGGGTCAGCCGCCCATGGTGGTATATGTTGGGGCTGCGCGCAGCAAATATTTTGATATCAGCAGTGATTATTCTGTTGGTTGCTGCCCTGTTTTATAAAGATTATGCATCGTTGATTCGTAATAATAAAAACATCGTTAAAATGTTAACTCCATCCAACTTTGTCAGTGGCAGTTTTCAATTCACTAAACACAAATATTTCACCCGTAATCTGCCACTGGTAACACTCGGTGAAGATGCCCATAAAGGCCCATTGATTAGTGGGCAACAAAAGAAAACGCTGGTCATTCTCGTGGTCGGTGAAACTGCCCGTGCAGAGAATTTCTCCCTGGGCGGTTATGAGCGAGAAACCAACCCGAACCTGAAAAAACAAGATGTTACCTATTTCAGCAAAGCATCATCCTGCGGGACTGAAACTGCGGTGTCGGTACCTTGTATGTTCTCGAATATGGCGCGCAAAAATTATGATGCCACCCTCGCCAGTCATCAGGAGGGCTTAATGGATATTCTTGCCCACGCTGGCTTGAATGTCTTATGGCGCGAAAATGACGGGGGTTGTAAAGGTGCCTGCGATCGCATCCCACATCAGGATGTTACCCAATTGCAGCTCACCACCGATTGCGAGAACGGGGTCTGTTTAGATAACGCATTACTGTATAAATTAGATAATTATATTAATGGGCTACAAGGTGACGGTGTCATTGTCTTACACCAAATGGGCAGCCACGGGCCGGCTTATTATCGCCGTTCAACCCCAGAAATTCGCCAGTTTTCCCCTACCTGTGATAGCAACCAAATTCAGGATTGCACCCCACAGGAATTGGTAAACACCTACGATAACTCTATTCTTTATACCGATGCGATGTTGGGTAACACCATTAAGTTATTGCAACAACACAATAATAACTTTAACACTGCGCTGGTCTATCTCTCTGATCACGGTGAATCATTAGGCGAAAATGGCATGTATTTGCACGGTACCCCTTATATGTTCGCCCCAAGTCAGCAGACACATATACCATTTCTAATGTGGCTATCACCTGAATATACAAAAAACTATGGCATTGACCGTCAGTGCTTATCCTCCAGTGCACAACATGATGAAATATCACAAGATAATCTGTTTCATACCTTATTGGGCATGATGAATATTCAAACCACTGAATACCAATCAGAACTAGATTTACTACAGAAATGCCGAACTCAGGGCGAAAGAATTAGTCAAAAAAGTCCGTAAAGAGTTAATACCTGATAGTGAGCTTGATGCCAGTGTTTCCCTCCGCTGGCATTTTTTTCTTGACCTAGACCGATTGGTCTATTACGCTCTGCGACATGAACAAAATACAGCACACACACATAGACACCCGTGAACATCTGTTAGCAACCGGTGAGAGCCTTAGCCTGCGTCTTGGCTTTAATGGTATGGGTCTCAGCCTGTTACTGACCACGGCAGGCATACCGAAAGGCTCGTTTTATCACTATTTCCGTTCTAAAGAAGTTTTTGGTGAAGCGATGCTACAGCGTTATTTTGATCGTTACGACGCTGAAATGGAAAGCCTGCTCACCCATTCACAAGGTGATATGCGCCACCATTTGTTGCACTATTTTGCTCAAGCTATTGCTAACTATTGTGGCAGTGAATGCCACAATGCTTGTCTGGCGGTTAAACTATCAGCAGAGGTAAGTGACTTATCCGAACCTATGCGTCATGCATTGGATATCGGCACTGCCCGTGTGATTGGTCGGTTGCAAGATGCCATTGAAGCCGGTATTGCTGAGGGCTCGCTGCGCATTACGCTCTCACCGGCGGCAACCGCTGAAACACTGTATGCCTTGTGGCTCGGTGCTTCACTGCGGGCTAAAGTGAAACGATCGGTTGCTCCGCTGACCTGTGCGCTAGAAAGTATCGAACTGATTCTACAACCAACCCCATAATCCAATGATTCTGAAGCTAACACTTTTGTTTTTCAGAATTTACCCAGTTACTAGTTGACTGGTCTATTAATATAGGACGCACCATGAAGACTGCTAAACTGTTCTCCCCTTTGAAAGTTGGCGCGCTCACATTGCCAAACCGCGTATTTATGGCTCCGCTAACGCGCTTGCGCAGCATTGAGCCAGGTGATATTCCAACTCCTCTGATGGCTGAATATTACCGTCAACGGGCCAGCGCCGGTTTGATTATTACCGAAGCCACCCAGATTTCTTTCCAGGCGAAAGGCTATGCGGGTGCTCCAGGGTTACACACTCAGGAACAGTTAAACGCCTGGAAAAAAATCACGCAGGCGGTGCATGAAGACGGTGGACATATTGCTGTACAGTTATGGCATGTCGGCCGTATCTCGCACAACAGTTTGCAGCCAGGTCAGCAAGCGCCGGTAGCACCTTCAGCCATTGCCGCGGATACCCGCACCACCGTGCGCGATGAAACGGGAGCCTGGGTACGCGTTCCCTGCTCCACCCCACGCGCCCTGGAAACAGAAGAGATCCCTGGCATCATTAATGATTTCCGTCAGGCAACAGCGAATGCCCGTGAAGCTGGCTTTGACTATATTGAATTGCATGCAGCCCACGGCTACCTGCTGCATCAATTTATGTCTCCGGCATCCAATCAACGTACCGACCAATACGGCGGTAGTATTGAAAACCGTACCCGTCTGACATTGGAAGTGGTTGATGCAACAGTAGCCGAATGGGGCGCTGAACATATTGGTATTCGTATTTCACCATTGGGGCCATTCAACGGCTTGGATAATGGCGAGGATCAGGAAGAGGCTGCGTTGTACCTCATTGACGAGTTGAACAAACGTCATATTGCTTATCTGCACATGTCGGAACCCGACTGGGCGGGTGGTAAGCCTTACTCCGACGCATTCCGTGATGCCGTCCGCGCCAAATTCAAAGGTGTGATTGTGGGTGCCGGTGCATACACGGCTGAAAAAGCTGAAGAGCTCATTGATAAAGGGTTTATTGATGCCGTCGCCTTTGGCCGTAGCTATATTTCTAACCCGGATCTGGTAACCCGCCTGCGACAACAGGCTCCGTTGAATGAACCAGATGGTGATACCTTCTATGGCGGTGGCGCAAAAGGTTATACCGACTACCCAACTCTGTGATTAGTCCGTAAATTAAATCATTGAATAACAGCCAGTTAGATTAACCCTCTGACTGGCTGTTTTGTTTATGGCTACAGGTGAGATAACACAAAAAATGGCGCAATTGCCCCCACTACGGATGATGTAATACAACCCCCGCTATCGACTTAGGTATTTAGTGATTCATTTCGAATTCTTTGGAAACAAGATAAAGCCATTGATTTTGTAAAAAATGACGAGTAGAAACAGAGGAATACTTACAGGGAGGATAAAATGGACAGCACTATTATTTCTGTTTTAACCATCAGTGGAGTGATAGCTTTAGGGGCTATGTCTCCAGGGCCGAGTTTCATCCTTGTTGCGCGAACGGCAATGTCATCCTCACTTAAAAATGGTTTAGCCGTTGCTTTAGGCATGGGCACCGGGTGTGCATTCTTTGCCTTGGTCGCTCTGCTTGGTTTGCAATCTTTGCTACTCACCGTACCTTGGCTATATATGTCACTTAAAATCGGCGGCGGTTTTTATCTCATTTATTTAGCCTTTAAAATGTTTTTCGCGCCTAAAAAAGCAATAAAATTTGAACCCGAGGTTGGCGGACAAACAAGTCTGTCTCGTTCGTTTTATATCGGGCTTATTACACAAATTAGTAATCCCAATACAGCATTGGTTTTTGGCGGCATATTTGCCGCAATCCTTACTCAGAATATCGTGGGCTGGATGTATATTGTGTTACCTGTTCTGGCATTCTTGATTGACCTCATTTGGTACGCAATCGTCGCTTGTGTCCTGTCAGCCCCGGTACCAAGAAACTATTATATGCGTTTCAAAATATATTTTGACCGTATTGGTGGTTTGGTCATGGCGCTGCTAGGCATCAAACTGATATTTCAGAAGTGACGGTACTCAACTATAAATTAACAGATTGTTTTTTAATGATATTACTTAACATGCAGATGATTAACCACAAGAACGCATAGCGGGAGAGTCGATTAAATTGATCTTCACATGATGGCAAAAAACACGATAATACCCGCAATAGCCCTCAATACGCCTACTGTGATTAATCTACGTATCCATTTAGCACCCTAGGTTAAAGAATAAATTGCTTCAACCACGAAGAGTATTATCGAAAATAAAAAAGAAAATAGGCTTACCAATAAATTAAATAAAGCTTCTGCTATCGCTACAACTAAAGAGTCCATTTTCATAAGAATAGTATCCATAAAATTCCTACGACTAACCACGGGATAATACAGATATTTTACTGAATCAGAATAGTGTACTGACATAATGTCACAAAAAAAGTCAATTTACTCCCCCCTTTCCAGGGACAATCCCGCCATAATGATAACCAAATATCAGAAGAGTCATGGTAGAGAGCGGGATGATATTACTATATGATTATGAATCAGTTTTGATTTATAATGATTTTAAGACTTTAAACTGTTGATTATAAAGAGGTATTATGAAGCGCTTACTCCATACCATGATCCGCGTTGGTGACCTGCAACGCTCTATCGATTTTTACACCAAGGTATTAGGGATGCGTTTACTGCGTACCAGCGAAAACACGGAGTATAAATACTCGCTGGCTTTCGTCGGTTATAGCGATGAAAGTGAAGGTTCAGTGATTGAGCTGACCTATAACTGGGACGTGAACAGTTACGACATGGGGACTGCATTTGGTCACCTGGCGCTGGGCGTGGATGATGTTGCCGCTACCTGCGATCAAATTCGTCAGGCGGGTGGGAATGTGACCCGTGAAGCCGGCCCGGTAAAAGGCGGTAATACTATTATTGCTTTTGTCGAAGATCCCGACGGTTACAAAATCGAGTTAATCGAGAATAAGAGCGCCGGACACGGCCTTGGCAACTGATTAGCGCAAAGGCACCTAAGGTGCCTTTTTTCTCATCGCGATATCCCCCTGCATCCCGCGCTAAAATTTGACATAATGCGCGCTGAATTCGATGAAGATAAGAAACTGATGGCAGATAAAAGTGATCTTAACGCCCTAAGTGGCCGTTTTCGTGGGTATTACCCCGTTGTAATTGATGTGGAAACCGCCGGTTTTAATGCGCAAACCGATGCATTATTAGAAATTGCTGCCGTAACCTTGCAGATGAACAAGGATGGTTGGTTATTACCCGATGAAACGCTGCATTTCCATGTAGAACCATTTGAGGGTGCCAATCTGCAACCAGAAGCACTGGCATTTAATGGCATTGACCCAACCAACCCTTTGCGTGGTGCTGTGAGTGAATACGATGCTTTGCACGCCATCTTTAAAGCCGTGCGTAAAGGGCTGAAAGATCAAGGTTGTAACCGAGCTATTATCGTGGCACACAACGCCAATTTTGATCACAGCTTCGTGATGGCTGCTGCTGAACGCGCCAGTTTGAAACGTAACCCGTTCCACCCATTTGCAACCTTTGATACTGCGGCGCTCAGTGGGCTGGTGCTGGGGCAAACTGTGCTGGCGAAAGCCTGCCTGACGGCAGGTATTCCGTTTGATAGTAGTCAGGCGCACTCCGCATTGTATGACACCATGCAAACGGCAAAATTATTCTGTGAACTGGTCAACCGCTGGAAAAAACTGGGTGGCTGGCCTATACCGGCGGGGGAATCCGAATAGCGCAGTGTTCACGAAATAAGATTGTTCATGAGAGAAGACGCAACAATTTTACGTTCAAAAAAGGTGGCCCAAAGGCCACCTTTTTATTTTTGTCACAGAAAACACACATGCCCTATTCTGCGGCAGGCTTTTCTTCTTGTGCACGGTATTTGTCAGCGGTTTCTTTCAACAACTGTTGTAGTTCGCCACGCTGATACATTTCCATCAAAATGTCGCAACCGCCGACCAATTCACCATCAACCCACAATTGTGGGAAGGTTGGCCAGTTAGCATATTTTGGCAGTTCCGCACGAATATCCGGGTTTTGCAGGATATCAACATAAGCAAAGCGTTCGCCACAGGCAGACAGCGCCTGCACAGCCTGAGCCGAGAAACCGCAGTTAGGTAACTTTGGTGAACCCTTCATATAAAGCAGGATTGGGTTTTCTGCTATCTGGCGCTGGATTTTATCAATCGTCGTCATTTCTTGCTTCCTCAAGCCATATAGTGGCTACAATACTTAGAACCTATCCATTAGGGCTGTTTTATTATTGCGTCCGGCCTATTGTAGCGACTGTTACCACTGGAATAAAACGCCATCTTTTGCAGGGGCTTTACTCCGTGGACGAATGGTTATATTGTCAGCTACAAATATGTGCATTTAGAATAACATTTTTGATCCCATCACTTCACTATTATCTTCTTTATGGGATTCCCCCTGCGGCTTCAAGTAGGAAAGAGATAACTCGTTGACGTATGGTTGATTTAAGTCCATTAGACGTGTGAAAAAGCGACAATATCTAAGCCATTAATGTTTTCTCACAATATCGATTAAGATCCTGTCGCTCTCTGCTTTTTTATATCGTGAGTTTCGGCAATACTGTGACTCTTCATATTCATCTCAGGGCAAGGTTGGTAGCGTTATTATGCGTTTAATATTTACGCTGTTTGTGCTGCTGTTTACCCAGCTATTTTTAAATCTGGCGCATGCGTCGCCGCAGGCTCATGTGTCTGCTGAGCAGAAGAAAGGACAGGTCAGCCAGGCCAGCCCTGATGATCGTAAAAAACGTAAAGCAGATAAAAGTACCAAAAAAGTAAAAGTAGCCAGCAATAAAACCCCTACCAGCAAAGTGACTACCAATAAAACAGCAACCAGCAGCGATAAAAAGAAAATTGCCGCCGGCACGACTAAAACCATTAAAAAGAAAACGCAGGAAGTCAGTAAAATCGCTACAAAAAAAACCAGCAATACGAAAAAAACCAATATTAAAACTGCAGCCAATAAAAAAGTGACTGCAGGTAAAAAAACAGAAAGAGTCGCTTATGGCCGACACAGAAATAAAACCCAAGGCAAAGCGGCTACCGAATTAGTCGCTAATAGTAAAATCAAGCTCAGTCCAGCGCATAAAAAACGCTATCAACACGCCAAACAGACCGCGATGAGCAAACTGATGAAGCAAGTCGGTAAACCTTATCGTTGGGGTGGCACCTCTCCTAATACCGGATTTGATTGCAGCGGGCTTATCTATTACGCCTATAAAGACGTGATCAGAATAAAAATGCCGCGTACCGCGAACGAGATGTATCACTTGCGTGACGCCGCCCCCGTCAAACGTGCTGAGCTGGAGAGCGGAGATTTAGTGTTCTTCAATATTGCCAACCGTGGCGTCGCCGACCATGTAGGCGTCTATCTGGGTAACGGTAAGTTCATTCAGTCCCCACGCACTGGTGAAGAAATTCGTATCAGTATGCTGGACAATGACTACTGGCAGGATCATTACGTTGGCGCACGCCGTGTGGTCACACCGAAAACCATCCGCTAAGACTTCAGTTTGCGCCCGGTTGTCCTACCGGGTGCTGATGGCACAATAACGCCCCTGCACTTGTTATCCCCATGGCATAACGGTGATACAATAACCCATCAAATAGTATGGTTATATCTGTCATTCCTGTTGAAAGTTGTTAAGATTAATACCCACAACAAAAATACAACAATTAAGCTTTAACCGCTCTTCGCCACCTCACTGCCCGTGGCAATTGATGTGATTTGAGGAGCAAACACCCTGAGCAACCCCGAAAGGAGAGAGCGATGTCTTTTGAATTACCGGCATTACCCTATGCGCAAAATGCGCTAGAGCCCCACATCTCAGCTGAAACGCTGGAATACCACTACGGCAAGCATCACAACACCTATGTGGTTAATCTCAATAACTTGATTAAAGACACTGAGTTTGCGGGTAAGACGCTGGAAGAGATTGTAAAAACCGCTAATGGCGGGATCTTTAATAATGCGGCCCAAGTCTGGAACCACACCTTCTACTGGCACTGCCTGTCACCTAACGGCGGCGGCGAACCTACGGGCAAAGTTGCCGATGCCATTAATCAATCATTTGGTTCTTTTGCTGAATTTAAAGCACAATTTACTGATGCGGCAGTAAAAAACTTTGGTGCGGGCTGGACCTGGCTGGTTAAAAAAGCAGATGGCACACTGGCGATTGTCAGTACGTCTAATGCAGCAACTCCACTGACCACCAACGATAAACCAGTGTTAACCGTAGATGTGTGGGAACATGCTTACTATATTGATTACCGCAATGCGCGGCCAAAATACCTGGAAAACTTCTGGGCACTGGTTAACTGGTCTTTCGTTGAGAAAAATTTAGCCTGATACGGCAAGAAGAGTGACAACCCATCGTCGCATTACGCGTAAAAATAATTAAGGGCGGGATTAACCCGCCCTACTTATCACTTCACACCGGCAAGCGGTTTAATTAATTCATTACCGCCACGAAGCTAAAGACAATAATCATCGCCAGCGCACCAACAGTCGTAATCAGCGACATTTTCAGATTGGTATCCATAAAAACTCCTTAGCCGGTTAGTTTGTAGTAGGGAAAAGGCACATAGTTAGTGTGTTAAATTATTTTCCCACAGTTCAGAAAAAAAATCTTGTGCTCATTACGCACTTTATAACTTTGATTACCCCTTTCACTTTTCCTCCAGATCAGCCAAAATTCGCAGTTCATAACTGCATACCGACTAATAACGTCCAATAAATACTCTCAGACAATCAGCTGATTTAACTTCCCAGCCTAATATCGTGTTTTTGTCTGAGCGGTTTTCGGGTTATGCAGGCAAACGATTAACATAATACTTACCCTACTGTAACCGGTAAGCTTAGGAGTCATTCTTTTTATGGCAACGATTAAAGATGTGGCCAAACACGCGGGTGTGTCCACCACCACCGTTTCGCACGTTATCAACAAAACTCGTTTCGTCGCCGAGAATACCAAGGCTGCGGTGTGGGCTGCCATTAAAGAACTGCATTATTCACCCAGCGCTGTAGCCCGCAGTTTGAAAGTTAATCACACTAAATCAATTGGTTTACTGGCAACATCCAGCGAAGCGCCCTATTTTGCCGAAGTGATCGAAGCGGTCGAAAATAGTTGTTATAGCAAAGGTTATACCCTGATTTTATGTAATTCTCATAATAATCTGGACAAGCAAAAAGCTTATCTGGCGATGTTGGCACAAAAACGTGTCGATGGGTTGCTGGTGATGTGTTCAGAATATCCTGAGCAGCTACTCGGGATGTTGGAAGAATATCGCAATATCCCAATGGTCGTCATGGATTGGGGAACCGCACGGGGTGATTTTACTGACTCGATTATTGATAACGCTTTTGAAGGCGGCTATTTGGCGGGCCGTTACCTGATTGAGCGCGGTCATCGTGACATTGGGGCTATCCCCGGCCAGTTAGCCCGTAATACCGGTGGTGGCCGCCACCAGGGCTTCCTGAAAGCACTGGAAGAAGCAAATATTACCCTGCGTGATGAGTGGGTGGTCCAAGGGGATTTTGAACCGGAATCCGGTTATAAAGCGATGCATCAAATCCTGACACAAAAACATCGCCCAACGGCGGTGTTCTGTGGCGGCGATATTATGGCCATGGGCGCGATATGTGCTGCTGATGAGTTGGGCCTACGGGTACCACAAGATATTTCGGTGATCGGGTATGATAATGTGCGTAATGCGCGCTATTTCTCGCCGGCGCTAACCACTATTCACCAGCCCAAAGAGCGCTTGGGCGAAACGGCCTTTGCCATGTTACTTGACCGTATTGTCAGCAAACGTGAAGATTCGCAGACCATTGAGGTACACCCTAAACTGATTGAGCGCCGTTCTGTCGCTGATGGCCCGTTCCTCGATTATCGCCGTTAATCCTCTCCTGCCGGTAGTGTTTAGCTCTACCGGCGGCTAATCTTGCCTCATTAATCCTCAGTCATTGATTGATAACTCACTGTCATCTTTCAACCATTCGGTATTAAGTGTGACACTGTCACCTAGATATTCCAGCAGCCAGGCCAATGCTGGTGAATGGTTGTTCTGCTCCCAGGTCAAGCAACATGGACTATCGGGCAACGGTTCAGCCAGCGTCAGTGCCGCTAGCTTCCCTTGCTCAATCAACGGCGATACCATGTGTGCCGGCACCATCCCGATGCACAATCCTGCACACAGGCAATCGATTCCCGTTGCCCAGTCCGGGGCGACCAATCGCTGCTGGTTTGCTAAAGTCCAGGTGTCACGTTTAGGTAAATTACGGGCGGTATCTTCCAGGCAAAGTGAGGGATAAGGCCGTAACTGATTATCGCTAAGTGGCTCGGTTAATTGGGCTAAAGGATGATCGACACTCACCACACAATGCCAGCTTAAAAAGCCCATATCGCGAAAGATGAACCGCCCACCGACCGGGATCGCGCGGGTCGCACCAATGGCCATTTCCGCCTGCCCATCCACCAGCGCATCCCACACACCGTTGAATACTTCATAGCGTACCCGCAGTTCAATATCAGGAAAATGTCGGTAAAAATCCAACACTAAACGGCGACTACGCTGTGGTTTAACAATTTTATCTATTACTATATTTAACTGCCCACGCCAACCATTCGCCACCTGTTGACACTGACGGCGTGTGTCATTCATTTTTTTGATAACATCTCGCGCATCTTTAATAAAAACCACGCCAGCTTCGGTTAATTCCACATCGCGATGACGTCGTTCAAACAACGGAACGGCCAACCACTCTTCCAACTGGCGCACCGTATAACTAATCGCAGACGGTACGCGGTGCAATTCTTGAGCAGCAGCACTGAAACTCCCAGTACGGGCTACTGCGTCCACCACATCCAGTGAATATTCAGACCACATAGTTTTTCACCTTTTTACATCACCAATTTGCTATCAAATTTTTTAATAGCATGGTGCAAATATTACCGTTTCACAACAGAATATCGCAGCGGATAGAATGCCCTCCGCAATTAATTTTCTATAACAGAAGTTTTGCCTGCAAAAATTATAATTTAGCCAACGTCATTGGAGCCGCTGCTAACACCTCTGCGGTTTCAAAGACCAAGGATATAAAGAGAAATAAAGAATGAAAACGTCGTCTGGTTTTATGTTCTATCTGGCCGGTCTGAGTATGTTGGGCTATTTGGCCACTGACATGTATCTACCCGCTTTTGGCGCAATGCAACAAGAGCTTCAAACGTCTGCCGGCGCCATCAGTGCCAGCTTAAGTATCTTCCTCGCCGGTTTTGCTATCGCTCAGCTTATCTGGGGACCCGTATCGGATAAGTTAGGCCGTAAACCGGTACTGTTAGCCGGTTTGGCGTTATTTGCCATCGGTTGTCTGGGGATTTTATGGGTTGAAAATGCGACACAATTATTGGTACTCCGCTTTATTCAGGCGGTAGGGGTGTGTTCTGCTGCTGTAAGTTGGCAGGCGTTAGTGGTAGACCGTTATCGCGATGGCAAGGCCAATCGCGTGTTTGCCACCATTATGCCGCTCGTAGCACTCTCTCCCGCGTTAGCTCCGCTACTGGGTGCCTGGTTATTAAACCACTTCAGTTGGCGTTCAATTTTTGTAGTGCTACTGGCCGTTACGTTGCTGCTATTGATCCCAACGGCGCGGTTGAACGAACGCAAAAAAACCGCACAAGATAATGCTGCACGCATTAGCACCAACATCAGTTTCTGGCAGTTGCTTAAGTCGGCAACATTCAGTGGCAACGTGATGATGTTTGCTGCCTGTAGTGCCGGTTTCTTTGCCTGGTTAACCGGTTCACCTTTTATTCTGGGTGATATGGGTTATAGCCCGAATGTCATCGGATTAAGTTATGTCCCCCAGACCCTGGCCTTCCTGTTAGGTGGATTTGGTTGTCGCAGTGCTCTTTCCCGAATCAAGGGTAATACCTTGCTGCCGTGGCTGTTGGCGGGATATGCAATCAGCATGATTGCACTTTATCTGATAGCAACGTTAACCACGCCGACGCTGCTGACCTTACTTATTCCATTCTGCATAATGGCGCTGGTGAATGGTGCCTGCTACCCTATTATCGTAGCGAATGCATTAATGCCTTTTCCAGCTAACACCGGTAAAGCAGCCGCGCTGCAAAATACGCTTCAGCTCGGGTTATGTTTTGTTGCCAGTATGTTGGTATCGGCCTATATCAGCCAGCCATTGCTGGCAACAGTGACCGTGATGCTGTCGACCGTGGTGCTGGCGTTTTTAGGATATGGCATTCATTGCTACGCATTGCGAAAAGAAAAAAATGATACTAATCCGATGCCCAACGTCATCGGTGTTACAGCAAAGCAACAAACGAATGAACCACGGTGAGCCTGGATAAGGAATGATTCGGGTCGGAAATCGATTTGAACGCTGCAAGCGGCAGCCTGATAGAGGCGAGACCCAAGGATGGGCTAAGTAACGAGAGCCGCTAACACAGCGGTAGCGTCAAGGACGAAGTGAATTAATTTCCAATAGAAATAGTCACTAAGGAACACGTGAGCCGGGTGTGATTTATTATTGAGAAAGCCTCCCGGCAAGCCTATACTCGATTTAACCAATTACGATATCATTAAAAAAAAGCATTATCTTAAGTACTTTCTGTGCGCGTGGATTGCGTCACATTTACGCTTATGGATGAGTTACCCTAAATCAATCTTTATTAGGGTTTCTTCTTAATCTTCCTCTGTCCGTTATGGATATTAGACACCAAGGTCACGACAACCTTATTGGTATGAATCTGCATATATCGCGGGTCATAAGTCAGAAGAAAGTGATGGAGAAGCTATGAGTTCATCCTGTATAGAAGACCAGAGTATTCAAGAAACCCCTTGGTTTCGCATTGTACAAGAAATGCTGAATCGGGCTGATATTGAAATCAATGGCTCACGCCCTTTCGACATTCGAATCAATAACCCAGACTTTTTCAAACGAATACTTCAAGAAGGATCTTTGGCATTAGGTGAGAGTTATATGGACGGCTGGTGGGAATGTGACCGCTTGGATATCTTTTTCCAACGGGTTCTCAGGGCTGGCCTGGAAAATCAACTTCCACACCATCTCAAAGATACTTTACGCATTGCTGCTGCGCGTATTATTAATTTGCAATCAAAGAAAAGAGCCTGGATTGTTGGCAAAGAACATTACGATCTGGGTAATGATCTGTTTAGCCTAATGCTCGATTCGAATATGCAATACTCATGCGCTTACTGGAAAGATGCCACGACCCTTGAGCAAGCGCAGGAAAATAAACTGCGGATGATCTGCGAAAAACTTCAATTGGCTCCGGGCATGACATTGCTCGATATCGGTTGTGGCTGGGGAGGCCTCGCAGCCTATGCTGCCCGGCATTACGGCGTCGCCGTTTCCGGTGTGACCATTTCGGCTGAACAACAAAAACTGGCACAAAAACGCTGTGAAGGTTTAGACGTCACTATTTTATTGCAAGACTATCGTGATCTGAACGAACAGTTCGATCGTATCGTTTCTGTCGGTATGTTCGAGCATGTCGGGCCAAAGAACTATCACACCTATTTTGATGTGGTAAACCGCAATTTGAAGCCAGATGGCTTGTTCTTACTGCACACTATCGGTGCTAATCGTACTGATCTGAGTATCGATCCGTGGATTAATAAATATATCTTCCCTAATGGCTGCCTGCCGTCAGTAAAACATATTGCTAACGCCAGTGAGCCTTATTTTATTATGGAAGATTGGCACAATTTTGGCGCTGATTATGATCGCACCCTGATGGCGTGGTATGAACGTTTTCAAGCCGCGTGGCCGAGCCTGGCTGCGAATTACTCGTCGCGATTTGAGCGGATGTTTAGCTATTATCTCAATGCCTGTGCGGGTGCTTTCCGCGCCAGAGACATCCAACTGTGGCAAGTATTATTCAGCCCTAACGGGGTCGAGGGTGGGATTCGCGTGCCGCGTTAATACTTAAAAGAGGACAGGTGGACTGCCTGTCCTATCCTATTTACGTTAAGCCCACATTTATCCGCGAGTGGCCTTATCAACTACCGGCGTAGCGAGTACAGTTTCCCGCTGAGCCAATACCCGCTCAACCGTGTCCACCACCGCCTGGGTTTGTGGATCGATCTCGATATTTACCCGATGTCCCAAACGCTTTTTACCTAATGTGGTCCGCGACAGTGTTTCTGGTATCAGATGTACACAGAAGCGGTTCCCCACAACCTCACCAATAGTTAGGCTGATACCATCAATACCGATAAAACCTTTGTGTAACACATACTTCATTAAATCAAAGCTGGGCATACGAAACCAGATCTGACGATTATTTTCTGATGTGTATATCTTGGCAATCTCAGCAGTACAAATAATATGGCCGGACATGAGATGCCCACCGATTTCATCGCTGAATTTAGCCGCACGTTCCAAATTAACGGTATCACCAACCTTAATATCGCCCAAATTGGTAATACGCAGTGTCTCCTTCATTAAATCAAAGCTAACCCGATTACCCTCAACGGCGGTGACTGTCAGACAGCAACCATTGTGGGCAACAGAAGCGCCTAACGCTAATTCAGGCAACATCTCCGCTGGCATGTCTACTACATGGGTGCGGAAATTTGATTTTTCTTCGATGGCAACCACCGGCGCGGTGCCTTGAACAATACCGGTAAACATACGCCATGCCTCTTATCTGTAGAAAGAAAGTTTCTTTGCCTTGATTTTGCCTCAGAAGATAAGGAAAACCAAACCACTTACACTAAAAAAACAGATAAGAGGTATTTAGCTGATAATTAGCAACAAAGATTGCTTAAGCGCGATGAGCAGGTACAATCCTTCATTGTTTTTCCGCTATTTTATTTATCGCCCATGGCGCGATAAATAGTCGTTATTGAAATCATAACTAGGTTATACCCAAGTTACTTCGAGATACAGGTAGGCGGCAACCGCGTGAACCTCCAGGAGCTTAGATAACTAAGTGTCTGGAGTGAGCAAGGGCAGCCAACACCCCTGTATATTGAAGGGCGACGGGTAGAGAAAGGTGCATACGTGCAGAAGTATATCGTCGAAGCGCGTAGCTTATTGGCTCTCGCTATTCCCGTTGTCATCGCGCAATTATCTCAAACCGCCATGGGCGTGGTTGACACCATTATGGCCGGTTCTGTCAGTGCTACTGATATGGCTGCCGTGGCGGTAGGTACTTCTATCTGGTTACCGGCTATTTTATTTGGCCATGGTTTGTTGTTGGCACTAACCCCGACAGTTGCACAGCTCAACGGTTCCGGGCGTCGCAATCAAATTGCCCATCAAGTCAGGCAAGGGTTTTGGCTGGCGTTTTGCGTTTCACTGCTAATTATGTTTGTTCTATATAATAGCGACCACGTTATTATGCAAATGCATAATATTGACCCCGTGCTAGCAGATAAAGCCGTGGGCTTCCTGCATGCCATTATGTGGGGTGCGCCGGGCTATCTCTTCTTCCAGGTGCTACGTAATGAATGTGAAGGATTATCCAAAACCAAGCCGGGGATGGTTATCGGCTTTATTGGTTTGCTCGTGAATATTCCGGTTAACTATATTTTCATCTACGGGAAATTCGGTGCTCCGGCATTGGGTGGCGTCGGGTGCGGGGTGGCAACAGGCACAGTCTACTGGGTGATGTTCCTGATGATGCGCTGGTATGTCACCCGCGCTCGTTCACAGCAAGATATCAAACTGGAGAAAGGGTTCGCCGCACCGGACTGGCAAGTAATGAAACGCTTGGGTGGCCTAGGCCTGCCGGTTGCTCTGGCACTCTTCTTTGAAGTGACGCTGTTCGCGGTTGTCGCCTTACTGGTTTCACCCCTGGGCATTGTCGCTGTTGCCGGGCACCAAATTGCGCTCAACTTTAGTTCATTAATGTTTATGTTACCGATGTCGCTGAGCGTAGCAGCCACCATTCGTGTTGGTTTCCGCCTCGGTCAAGGCTCGGTAGAACAAGCGAGAGTGGCCGCTTATACCAGTATTGCCGTGGGTTTAATGCTGGCCTGTGTCACTGCGGTATTTACCGTTATTTTCCGCGAGCACATTGCCTTGCTGTACAACAAAACACCGGCAGTGGTAATGATGGCCTCGCACTTGATGTTGCTGGCCGCTATTTACCAGCTATCGGATGCGATTCAAGTAATCGGTAGCGGTGTGCTACGTGGTTATAAGGATACACGTTCGATCTTCTTTATTACCTTTACTGCCTATTGGTTACTGGGGTTACCGAGTGGTTACGTGCTGGGGCTGACCGATTATATCGTGCCCGCCATGGGGCCAAGTGGTTTCTGGATTGGGTTCGTTATTGGCTTAACTTCTGCGGCGATTTTAATGGCACTGCGCATCCGCTGGTTACAAAAACAGCCAGCAGCATTTATCCTGCAAAAGGCGGCGCATTAGTACCGATAGTCTCTGGCGTGACAGGCAGAATTCATATTGGCAAGTCGCGACTGCGTAAAACACCGAGGTGGAGAAAAAAACAGCGCAATGGGCAAAAGCGCAGCAATTACGTGAGTTTGCGGTGAATATTGTGTTTTTCCCCTTGCCAGCAGACGGGCAGCTCGTTAATATTCGTCCCCGCTGTCAGCATTGATGGTGAGTAATAAAAGAGGATGCGTCCGTAGCTCAGTTGGTTAGAGCACCACCTTGACATGGTGGGGGTCGATGGTTCGAGTCCATTCGGACGCACCAAATTTATTGCAGGTAGATAACGTTAAATATTTTGTTAGTTCAGTCGCTAAGGTAGTAGTCGTTGCAGTTGGTAACACTGTAGCGTCAAGTCAGTAGGGTAATGTGCGTCCGTAGCTCAGTTGGTTAGAGCACCACCTTGACATGGTGGGGGTCGATGGTTCGAGTCCATTCGGACGCACCACTCTGGCAACAGGTTTATCATCTTTAGATGCGTTCTTAGCTCAGTTGGTTAGAGCACCACCTTGACATGGTGGGGGTCGATGGTTCGAGTCCATTAGAACGCACCACTCTGCATTTGCGGTTTACTCTCTGTTTTCTTAATCTTCCCAATACTCTTTTACCCCCTATTCCCTGCAATATATAACCGAGATAAAGCAATAAATATCAACCAATCGCCCTGCCACCTCCTGCTTGTTTTTCAACCCTGGATTGGCTAAAAATGTTAAACATCACACCAGTTGCGCAACAAAATAAGAAATATTCGCAATACTTGCGCGACTAATTCCCCCTTTTTATAAAAAACGGCAATGAGTTTCTGTTTTCTATTTCATTTCCCGTTAGTTACCGCTTATAATACGAACCGTCGTTTCAGTTGAATGGTTTCAGCATCTTGATCTGCCGATACGCTAAAAAAATACAACTCACATTTACGCCATCGTATACCGATCATGCGGTTAGCCTCGTGCTAAAGTTTTCCGCTCAACTTCCGCAACTGTCATCTATCCTTAGTAATGTTTTGCTTCTTTGTAACGTTTCGCTACACCAGACACTAATCAGATCCCACTCCGTTGATCTCATTAACGGAACTTTCGTTTTTAATCCATCACAACTTGTAGAAAAATCCTCATGAACATGAACGACAAAAAGACTAAAATTGTTTGTACTATCGGTCCCAAAACCGAATCTGAAGAAATGCTGACAAAACTGCTTGATGCCGGCATGAACGTTATGCGTTTGAACTTTTCTCATGGTGACTATGAAGAACATGGTCAACGTATCAAGAATATTCGTGCTGTCATGGCAAAAACCGGCCACAAAGCTGGCATCCTGCTGGACACCAAAGGCCCTGAAATCCGTACCATGAAACTGGAAGGCGGCAAAGATGCAGCCCTGGTTGCCGGTCAAACTTTCACCTTTACCACGGATCAAAGTGTTATCGGTAACGACAACATCGTTGCTGTGACTTATCCCGGTTTTGCTGCTGACCTGAAAATTGGTAATACCGTGCTGGTTGACGATGGTCTGATCGGCATGGAAGTGACTGAAGTCACTGAAAGTACCGTGGTATGTAAAGTACTGAACAACGGTGACCTGGGTGAAAACAAAGGCGTTAACCTGCCAGGCGTTTCTATCCAGCTACCTGCATTGGCTGAAAAAGATAAAGCTGACCTGATCTTTGGTTGTGAGCAAGGTGTGGACTTCGTTGCAGCCTCGTTTATCCGTAAACGTTCAGACGTGCTGGAAATTCGCGAACACCTGAAAGCGCACGGTGGCGAGCATATCCAAATCATCTCTAAAATCGAAAACCAGGAAGGTCTGAATAACTTCGACGAAATCCTGGAAGCATCTGACGGTATCATGGTTGCCCGTGGTGACCTGGGTGTTGAGATCCCGGTTGAAGAAGTTATCTTCGCGCAGAAGATGATGATTGAGAAATGTAACCGCGCTCGCAAAGTTGTTATCACTGCAACGCAAATGCTCGATTCAATGATCAAAAACCCACGCCCTACCCGTGCAGAAGCTGGCGACGTTGCTAACGCCATTCTGGATGGTACAGACGCCGTGATGCTGTCGGGTGAAAGCGCCAAGGGTAAGTACCCATTAGAGTCTGTCACCATCATGGCGACCATCTGTGAGCGTACAGACCGAATTATGCCTAGCCGCATTGATACGCTGAATGATAATCGTAAAATGCGTATCACCGAAGCCGTTTGCCGTGGCGCGGTAGAAACAGCAGAAAAGCTGGAAGCAAAACTGATTATCGTTGCCACTGGTGGCGGTAAATCAGCAAAATCAGTGCGTAAATACTTCCCTACCGCCACCATTCTGGCATTGACCACCAATGAAACCACCGCACGTCAGCTTATTCTGACTAAAGGCGTGGTGACTCAACTGGTCGATAAGATTGCTTCAACTGATGATTTCTACCGCATCGGTAAAGAAGCTGCTTTGGCCAGCGGTCTGGCACAGAAAGGCGAAGTTGTGGTTATGGTTTCTGGTGCTCTGGTAGCAAGTGGCACCACCAATACTGCTTCGGTGCACGTGTTATAATCCCAACACGTCCTCTCGGATGATAATTAAAAACGCCGCTTTCAATAGCGGCGTTTCCTTTTTTAAACCGTCCAAATAAACTTTCTGAAAAATCTGCTTTATCCCAACTGCGTTAAAGTCATTTTTTCAAATAAGACTTATCCCATAGAATCCGGCTGTTTTGCCTCGTTTTTTTAACTTTTTTTTAAAACAAGGTGCTTCTTTGAGCGAACGATCAAAATAAACCCCTCTAACACTAAAAATTTATTCTCTTTCGAAAAAACTTTGTGTAATACTTGTAACGCTACATGGAGATTAACTTAATCTAGAGGGTGTTAATAATGAATCGTACTAAACTTGTACTGGGCGCGGTAATCCTGGCTTCAACTATGCTGGCTGGTTGTTCAAGCAATGCTAAAATCGACCAACTGTCTTCTGACGTTCAAACTCTGAACGCTAAAGTTGACCAACTGAGCAACGACGTGAACGCAATCCGTTCTGACGTTCAAGCAGCTAAAGACGATGCAGCACGTGCTAACCAACGTCTGGACAACCAAGCTCACGCTTACAAGAAGTAATATTACTTCCTGAAAATGAAAAATGGCGCACATTGTGCGCCATTTTTTTTACCCCGCTAAAATGAATCCCTGACGTTACCTTCCTTGATATCGACCTTCCTTTGCTACTGACTCGCCATGCCATCCTGCGGTTACTGCTACACGCTTTGCCACGACGGATAAGTTGCCATGGCAAAGGTGCATCTAAAACTTAATTAGCGGCGGAGTAGACCGGACCTGGCTGAACCAGCTTAGGTGCGGCTTCATCAGCCGGTTGCTGCTCTTCTGTCTGCGGTTGTGCCTGTTGCTCGCCCTGAGGCGCTACAGCGGCCGGAGCCTCTACAGGGGCAGTCTCACCTACCGTTACGATGACGGGCATGCCAGCGCGGCGTACAATCGCATCCTGGACCACTTGAGCATCAGTCTGGCTGTCACTCATAAACTTCAGTAGGCTGCTGCTAATCGCAATTGGCATCGTTTGTGGGTCATCACTGTCTACACGGGACAACGGCTGATGAACTTCCACATAACGTTTACCATCAGGTTCTACGGAATATTTAACCGGTTCGTTGACTATCTGTACGCGAGTACCTTTAGGTACTGAGCTGAACAGTGCCTTGATATCATCAGGACGTAAACGGATACACCCGGAGCTGACACGCATACCGATACCAAAGTTGGCATTAGTACCGTGGATCAAGTACTCACCGCCGCCGGCTGACAGACGCATAGCAAACAGGCCCATTGGGTTTTCCGGCCCTGCTGGAACAACTGATGGCAAGGTAACGCCTTGTGCCAGGTAGTGCTTACGGATGTTCGCAGTCGGTGTCCAAGTCGGATTCGGGATCTTCTGGCTAACAGACGTCGTCATCGTCGGAGTATTACGCCCTAACTGGCCGATACCGATAGGATATACGATGACCTTGTTCTGGCCTTTAGGGTAGTAATAAAGACGCAGCTCAGCCAGGTTGATGACGATACCTTCACGTGGGGTATCAGGCAGCAACATCTGGGTCGGGATAGTTAATACTGAACCCGGTAACGGCAAATACGGGTCAGCACCTGGGTTGGCTTCGAGCATCCCCAGCAAACCGATTTTATAATCGGCAGCAATAGCCTCAAGCGGACGGCCATCGTTTGGAACGGTATAGGTAGTATTTTCACCAATCAGACGGCTATTGGCTGGCGGCAGAGGATACTCGGTCGCATTGGCAGCGGTGATACTTCCCGCCATACAAGTTGCGAATAACATACCAATCAAAGTTAATGCACGTTTCATGCTTAGTTCCTACATCACTTCTTCAAATTCGGTTTACACGGCTATACCCGATAGATTTCAAGTTGCAGGAAGGCGGCAAACAAATGAATCCCGCTGAGCTTACGCAAGTAAGTGATTCGGGGGGATGAGAGCAGCCAACACACCAGCAGTTTGAAAGATGACGGGTATATCTACGTTAATTCTAGCAGCCAATTATAAGGCCAACATATAGTAACAGCCATTATTATAAAGGCAATTTATATCTCTAGAAATCAAGGTGTTACAAAGTAATTTATTATGCTTTATCCAGCAAGAAAGCCGATTTAACCTGCTGAAATTCCACCATTTTAAGACTGTGACCCATGACGCAAAAATGGTCAACCGCCGAGGAATAAAGCACAAAATGTTGGCATGAATTAGTGAGTTTTTAAACTTGCCGCTTTAATACGAATAGCACGGATCATCGCTTCCAGACCTTGCGAACGCGATGGTGTCAGGTGCTGACTCAGGGCTAAGTCGGCAAAAAATGGCCGAACATCCAATTCGATTATCTGTTGTGGCGTTAAACCTTGATAAAGGATAAACACCACCGCGACCAACCCTTTAACGATAGCCGCATCACTGTCACCGGCAAAAACCACCTGGCCCTCATCAGAGGTTGTCATGGCAATCCACACTTGGCTTTGGCAACCGGAAATAAGATTCTCCGGCTGGCGCTGCTGTTCCGTTAACGCTGCCAACTGCCCACCCAACTCGATCACATACAGATACTTTTCTTCCCAATTCAAACAACGGGAAAAGTTACGAATCAATTTATCTTTATCTGGCAAAACAGCCATAGCGTGCTTCCTGATACCCTTTGTACTTGATGCCGCAGGAGATTAAGGCCCCACTGCCCCGCCAAATTACACGAACGCGTAAGCTCATTGGCATTTATGAGTTTCATCCTGCGGCATCAATAATGTGGTAGTAGTTGATTTTAGGTACGGCGCTTATTAATAGCACTCAACCTAGCAATTTTTCAATGCGCTGTAGCCCTGCCACCAAGCGATCTACTTCCTCACGGGTATTATAAAGTGCTAATGAGGCACGACACATACTCGGAACCTGGTAGAACGCCATCAGAGGCATGGCACAATGATGACCAGTACGAATCGCGATACCGTATTGGTCAAGGAAACTGCCAACATCATACGCGTGGTGCACCCCTAAATTAAACGCGATAACCCCGGCACGGGCTTGCGGGCCATAAAGTGTCAGGCTGTTTACCTGACCCAGTTGCTCCAAGGCATACTGCATCAGCGACTGCTCATAGTGCTGGATCTGCGCAAGTCCAACATCAGTAACATAACTGATTGCCGCACCCAGCCCCATAATGCCTGCGGTATTGGGTGAACCAGCCTCGAAACGCCACGGCGCATCAGCAAAAGTGGTACCTTGCGTCAGGCTAACGGTTTTGATCATCGAACCGCCCCCTTCCCATGGCGGCATGTGTTGTAGCAGTTCACTCTTGCCGTATAAAATACCAATGCCTGACGGCCCATAAAGTTTATGGCCGGAGAAGACATAAAAATCACAATCCAATGCCTGCACATCTATCGATTGATGCATGATAGCCTGCGCACCATCCACCAGCACCACCAGACCAGTAGCTTTAGCCTGAGCAACAATCTGCTGTATGGGATTCACGGTCCCCAATACATTGGAAACCTGAGTAATCGCCAACAACCGGGTGGTATCATCAATCAAGCCCGCCAATGCCGCCAACTCAAGTTCCCCGGTCGCCGTCAGCGGCCAGATACGAATTTCAACACCCAAGTCAGTTGCTAACATCTGCCACGGCACAATATTGGCGTGATGCTCCATCTCAGTGATGATGATGCTGTCACCGGCGCTCAGGAAATGACGGCCATAACTGTTAGCCACCAGGTTGATGGCCTCGGTAGTCCCTTTAACGAAAACAATCTCTTCAGCCGAGGCGGCATTAATAAAACCCGCAACCTGGCTGCGCACCGCTTCCATCTGTTGGGTCGCTTCGCTACTTAGGGTATGGATACCACGATGGACTGCGGCATAACCCTCACGATAAAAGTTAAGCTCCCTGTCGATGACCACTTGTGGCTTCTGTGCGCTGGCGGCGCTGTCCAGATAGGCCAGCGGCTGGCCGTTAACCTGACGGCTCAGTAGTGGAAAGTCAGCTCTGACCTGTTCGATAGGGAAACTCATAGCGATTCTCCGGCTAAGCGCTCAGCAATCCGCGCCAGCACCACTTTGCGAATGGCATCGCTGTGAATGGCTTCCGTCAATTCGGCTGCAAAGGCAAAAATAATCATCTGTTGCGCATCAGCCTGATTAATCCCGCGCGATTGCAGATAAAAAAGCTGTTCCGCATCAATGCGCCCAACCGTCGCACCATGACTGCATTTCACATCATCAGCATAAATCTCTAACTGTGGCTTGGTATCAACTTCAGCCAATTTACTCAACAGTAAATTATTGTTGGTCATCTGGCCGTCAGTTTTTAATGCATGTTGAGCCACTTTAATCATGCCGTTAAAGATAGCTTTACCCCGTTCACGCACAATGGTTTTGTGTAACTGGCGGCTTTCACAATAACCTTTGTTGTGCTCCAGATAGCTGCGGGTATCGCAGATTTCGCGCCCTATCGGGAGCAGCAAGCTATTAATGGATAACGTAGCACCTTCGCCGTTCAGCTGGGCGCTGGTATTATGACGGGTCAACCCGGCACCCAGCAGGAAACTATAACTACGCGCCCGCGCATCACGACTTAATACCAGATCATTATGGGCAAAGTGATAGCTGTGAGGGGTTTCAAATGCCAACTTACAATGGCGTAGTTCAGCATTATCACCTACCTCAATGGTAAGCCGTGCGCCGGTAAAGTGAGGCTGCTCACTCAGACTGACGAAATGTTCAATCACTTCAGCCTGTGCATTAGCTTCAATCACCAGATGGTGTCGGTAGTGACTGGTATTCACAACGTCAGAATCATTGCCTGAGCTGATATGCAGCAGATAGAGCGGCTTCTCACTGTGTTTCCCCACCGGCAATCGGATATGCAGACTTTCCTGCGCCAGACTTTCCGTCAGATGCAAAAACACCTCAGACTGGATCGCCGGAGGAAACTGCGTATTTCCACTCAGGTTGGTCAGTTGATAAGGGCCACACTCAATATCACTGAGTTCAGGTGCATATCGGCCATCAATAAAGACTAAACGATGAGCATCTTGCACCAACGACAGTTCATCGCGTTGGCTAGCCGTCACCTGCGCAGGGCTGGCGAAACTGAAATTATTGACCAGCAAACGTTCCAGTGGCGTGTATTTCCAGTCTTCATGTTTAAAGCTCGGGAAACCCAACTGTAACACCTGTTGCCAGTGCGCACTGGCCTGTGTTGAATGGCCATGCTGGCGCAGATTAAACAGTTGACCGAATTGTTTCAGTGCATCACTGCGCTGTTTTTGTTGCAGATGCTGCTGTTCCAGCATTTTACTGTTGGTCGGTAAGCCAGCCATAGCCTTGCTCCTCCAACTGTTTTACCAATGTGAAATCACCTGACTTAATGATCCGCCCCTGATACAGCACATGCACAAAGTCGGGTTTTACATAATCAAGGATACGCTGATAGTGAGTCACAATAATAAATGCACGGTTTTCGTTACGTAGCGAGTTAACCCCGTTAGCGACAATTTTCAGCGCATCAATATCCAGCCCAGAGTCGGTTTCATCCAGAATACATAACGAGGGTTCCAGTGCCGCCATTTGCAGAATATCGTTACGTTTCTTTTCGCCGCCGGAGAAGCCCACATTAACCGAACGGGTCAGCAAGTCAGCCGGCATTTTCAGTAACTCAATTTTTTCTTCAATGAAATCAGCGAAATCAAAACGGTCCAATGGCTCTTGCTGGCGATATTTACGCACCGCATTGACGGCAGTTTGCAAGAAGAAATGGTTACTGACACCCGGAATTTCCACTGGGTACTGAAAAGCCAAAAATACGCCTTCACCCGCGCGATCCTCTGGGTCCAACTCCAGCAGGTCTTTCCCTTTAAAGGTTATATGCCCCTCGGTCACCTCATACTCTTCACGCCCCGCCAACGCGGCAGATAATGTACTTTTCCCTGAGCCGTTTGGCCCCATGATGGCGTGCACTTCACCGGGTTTGATCTCCAGATCCAAACCTTTGAGGATTTCATTACCTTCAACACTGACTTTTAAATTCTTAATGCTTAACATAGGGTTCCTTGGTGCGCCAGAGCGCAAAACTCTGCGAATGCGTGTTTCAACTCACACTTAACCGACACTGTGTTCCAGACTGATGGCTAACAGTTTCTGTGCTTCGACGGCAAACTCCAGCGGCAGTTCGGAGAACACATCTTTACAGAATCCGTTAACAATCATTGAGATGGCATCATCTTCACTGATACCACGCTGCAAGCAATAAAACAGTTGGTCATCGCCAATTTTTGATGTTGTCGCTTCGTGTTCCAATTGGGCTGAGTTATTGCGCACTTCCACATACGGGAAGGTATGCGCACCGGAGTCCGGCCCAATCAACATCGAATCACATTGCGTGAAGTTACGTGCGTTATCCGCACCGGGCAGGATTTTCACCAAACCACGGTAGGTGTTCTGGCTATGCCCAGCAGAGATCCCTTTGGCAATAATTGTTGATTTGGTGTTTTTGCCAATATGAATCATCTTGGTACCGGTATCGGCTTGCTGGTGGCCATTCGTTAGTGCCACCGAGAAGAACTCACCGATTGAGTTATCACCCTGTAAAATAACGCTTGGATATTTCCAAGTAATAGCGGAGCCAGTCTCAGATTGAGTCCATGACATTTTTGAACCCGCACCTTCACACAACGCACGTTTGGTCACGAAGTTAAGAATACCGCCAGTGCTATCAGCACCGGCGAACCAGTTCTGCACCGTTGAATATTTCACTTCAGCATTTTTGTGCAAAATGACTTCAACGACCGCAGCGTGTAGCTGGTAGCTGTCTCGCACTGGCGCTGAGCACCCTTCGATATAGCTGACATAACTGTCTTCGTCAGCAATCAGAATGGTGCGTTCAAACTGCCCTGTTTTAGCCGCATTAATACGGAAATAGGTGGATAACTCCATCGGACAGCGCACACCTTTTGGCACATAAACAAAAGTGCCATCAGAAGCCACCGCCGCATTTAGCGCGGCAAAAAAGTTATCTTTAGCCGGTACCACCGACCCCAGATATTTACGTACCAAATCCGGGTATTCCTGAATAGCTTCGCTAAATGAGCAGAAAATAATCCCTTGTTCGGCTAATTTCCCACGGTAGGTGGTCGCAACCGAAACTGAGTCAAAAATAGCGTCTACTGCTACTTCGGCCCCTTCGCGCACCGGAACCCCTAGCTGAGCAAAGGCAGATTCAACCTCTGCGGTGAGGTACTCATTCATCGCCTGTTCAGACAGATCACGTGGTGCCGCACTGTCCGCAGACGATTGCTGCACTGCACCGGGTTGCGAATCACAACTGTCATCACAACTGCCACAGGATGGCGCGGAGTAATAACTGTAGTCCTGATAATCCAGACTTTTATAATTGGCTTTCAGCCAGTGAGGCTCTTCCATTTCGAGCCAACTGCGATAAGCACCAAGACGAAACTCCAGCATCCATTCAGGCTCATTACGTTTCGCTGAAATGGCGCGAATGACATCTTCACTAAGGCCTTTCGCTAACTGATCAGTCGCAAGCTGGGTAAAAAAGCCTTCTTTGTAACGACCATCGCTGACCCAAGCCTGCACATCATCTGGAACCTCTACATTGCTTCGTGTCATTTCGTTTACATCGCTCAAACGCCAAAACTCTCGCCACACCCGCAGGAATGCTGAGCTTTAGGATTATTAAATTTAAAAATCTGGTTTAGCCCTTCGCGGACATAATCCACCTCGGTGCCATCGATAAACGGCATCGCTTTTAACGGTACGTAGAGTTTGGCACTGCCCTGTTCGAAAACCAGAGCGTCGCTGGCTGGCTCTTTAGCCATATCCATTACATAAGCAAACCCCGCACAACCGGATTGTTTCACGCCAAGCTGCAATCCTTTAATTTGCGGATCTTGCTGCATGAGTCGTGTAATTTGTGCGGCAGCGCTCTCTGTTATCGTCACGCCCTGCCAGACATTCTCGTCGAGTGAAAATGTCCCGACTGATTCCTGTTGCATATGCCCTACCTTATATTTCGCAATCACCCATTAGGTTGATCTTTTCAGGTTAACAATTTGCTGGCTGATTATTGGAGAATCAACACAGATTATTTACAATGGTAGTGATAATAATTATCACTTCAACCGTTTGTTTTGCAGGGATATTAAGAAAAGTGCCGTTTGAACCTCGAATGAGGCGGCAACGAGTAAGCATGCTGCGATGGCCGAAGAGGTCTGGAGGAAAAAGTGCACTTTTATCACCCTGAAATAAATGAATAAATTCCTCGGTGACGCTCGAATCCCTTACTATATCAAGGGCTAATCGCAGTCAGCCGCTGAGTATTTAAAACATTCATAAAAAATACCTATTTCTATTTTAACTTTAGCTGAAAACCCTCACAGGGGAAACCTATCATAGAGATTCGCCGCATTTATCGGCTAAATGAAACTGTCTGAAGGGAGCCGCAGCAAGTGCCATGAGCTGCTGACGTCACTCAGGGCCATTGGTGGCCCTGAGTCAGGTAATCACGTGTAATTTGGTGGGGGAATGACCTTATCGGGACAACACGGCGACGGTTAAACGCGAGGTACAACACAGATGGTCTTCTTCATCAAACACCTCAATCTGCCACACCTGATGGCTGCGGCCGATATGAATGGCCCGACAGCAACCCCGAACTTTCCCGGAACGTACTGCTTTCAGGTGGTTAGCATTAATCTCCAACCCCACGACTTGCTGGCCTTCGGTGGTACACAGATATCCGGCCATCGAACCGAGCGACTCCGCCAGCACCACCGACGCACCACCATGAAGTAAACCGAAAGGTTGAGTCGTCCGCTGGTCTACTGGCATCGTGGCTTCTATTTCGTTATCAGAGAGGCGGGTAAACTCAATGCCCAAATGCCCAACCATACAGCCCTGGCATTGCTGGTTTAACTGTTCCAGCGTTGCGGTGCGTTTCCACAGCATCTTTTCCCCTTGGTTGTTGAAATTACAGCAGCAATAGCTGTTCTGATTACTCAGCCCATCCTTGGGCTTTGCCTCTGCGAGGCGGCGGCAAGTAGCACGAAGTAAATAGCATAGTCAGCTCGTAGGTTAAACCAGCTCAAGCAAAGCTTGTAACGGATGTCTCAGTCCATTGCCTTCAATACGTTTAACCTGACTCCGGCAAGAGTAACCTGTGGCTAAACAGCGTTTACCCGGTAACTTTTGTAACGCCTGTTGCCAGGATAACGCGTAAATACCCAACGAGTTATCGATGTTCCTCGCTTCATGACCATAAGTTCCGGCCATGCCACAACACCCGACACTGACGTTTTCCAGTTTGGCACCATAACGGGAGAATATTGCTGCCCAGTGCTGGCTGCTGGCAGGTAGTGCCGTGGTTTCGGTGCAATGCCCAAACAGGTACCAGGATTCGCCACTCATCTGCTGCTCTGGCAGGTCAGCCAGGGCCATCTGTAGCCACTCGTGCACCAATTGCACCGTAAAGTCACCGCGCGCATCACCAAGAATCTCTTTATATTCATCGCGATAACAAAGAACCAGCGCCGGATCAACCCCAACCATTGGTATCCCCAGTAACGAAATGCGATTAAGAAAATCTGCCGTCTTACGGGCCGTTTTAGCAAAACGTTGCAGGAAACCTTTAATGTGCTGCGCTTTACCGTTGGGTGAGAATGGCAACAGCACGGGATTGAAGCCCAGTTTTTCGACCAAGTGAACAAAATCCGCCACCACCTGAGCGTCGTAGTAACTGGTGAAGGGATCCTGCACGATCAGCACATGCTGGTGGCGTTCTGACTCAGACAGTTTCTCCAACTGCTCAAGGGTCATAGTACTGGCATAATGGCCGGATAATGATTGCTTCAACGTTGGGCTAGAAAGCATCGGTAAGTCCACCATACCAATACTTTTCCGGCTTAGCTCCCTGACCCACGGCTGTTTGAGGAAAAAGTTAAACACTTTTGGGGTTTTGGCCATTAACGGCGCATAACTCTCTACTCCAGCCACCACATAGTCACGCAGTGGGCGATGATAACGGGTGTGATACAACTGTAGGAAGCGGGAACGGAAGCCCGGTACATCAATTTTTATCGGGCACTGCGTCGAGCAAGCTTTGCATGCCAGACAACCTGACATCGCCTCTTTGACTTCATGAGAGAAATCATAATCCCCCTGACTGGCAGCCCAGGTATTACGGGTTTTCTCAATCAAACCACGCAGGCTGGGGCGTTTGGTCGCCAGCCCTTTCTCTAGTGCAATGGGGTCAACCCCTTGCTCAGATAGCAGCCGTAACCATTCTCGCACCAGCGTTGCCCGTCCTTTTGGTGAATGAATACGGTCACCGGTAATCTTCATCGACGGGCACATCGGGCTACGTGTATCAAAGTTAAAGCACAGACCGTTACCATTACATTCCATCGCACCTCGGAATGAGGTTCTTACTGCTAACGGAATACGCCGGTCCAAGGTACCGCGTTTATCTGAGGTATCCACTTTCATCATTGGCGCATCACTGCCCAACGGTGAGCATATTTTCCCCGGATTTAAGCGATTATCCGGGTCGAAAACGGATTTAATGCGCCGCAACTCGTGGTAAAGCACTTCACCAAAGAAGTCAGGGCTGTATTCTGCACGGAAACCCTTACCGTGCTCGCCCCATAGCAAGCCGCCATAGCGCTCCGTCAGTTGCACCACTTGGTCAGATATCTGTTTCATCAGCATTTCTTGCTGTGGATCGCACATATCCAGCGCTGGGCGTACATGTAATACCCCCGCATCCACGTGACCAAACATGCCGTAGCTCAAATTGTGGCTATCAAGCAGTTGGCGGAACTCGACAATATAATCGGCCAAATGTTGTGGTGGCACACAGGTATCTTCCGCAAACGGAATGGGCTTAGCCTGGCCTTTACTGTTGCCTAACAAACCAACCGCTTTTTTGCGCATACCATAGATGCGCTCAATACCCGCTAACTCACTGCAAATCTGGTAACCAATAACGCCGCCTTGCTGAGCAGACATCAGGTCATCCAAGCGCTGACAAAGTGCCTCCATTTGACTATCGATCAGTGCCTTATCATCACCGGCAAACTCAACGATATTCAACCCCAGCATCTCTTTATCAGGGATATCGGTAATCAGCTCTTTTACTGAGTGCCAGACAATATCTTCTTTGGCCAGATTAAGAACTTTAGAGTCCACAGTTTCCACTGACAGTGCTTTGGCTTCCACCATAAACGGGGCATTACGCAGAGCGGAATCGAAGGAGTCATACTTTACATTCACCAGACGGCGAACTTTAGGCAGCGGTGTTATATCCAGTGTCGCTTCAGTAATGAAGGCCAGCGTGCCCTCTGCACCGGTTAAAATTCGGGTCAGGTCAAAGGTTTGCAGGTCATCACTAAACACGTGGCGTAAATCATATCCGGTCAGGAAACGGTTTAATTGGGGGAATTTCTCCAGAATCAGCGCGCGCTGCTCACGGCAGTGATGCAGCACCGTATGATAAATACGGCCGGTTACAGAGTCCTCCTGCGCAATCGTTTGTGCCAATGCCGTCGGCATGGCGCGGGTATCGAGCAGGGTTCCACCCAGCAATATGGCACGTAGCCCCAACACATGGTCGGACGTTTTGCCATACACTAGCGACCCCTGCCCAGAGGCATCGGTATTGATCATTCCACCCAATGTGGCGCGGTTACTGGTCGATAACTCGGGCGAAAAGAAGTAGCCGAATGGCCGCAGATATTGATTGAGCTGATCTTTAATCACCCCCGCTTCAACCCGCACCCAACCCTGTTCGGGATTAATCTCCAGAATACGGTTCATATGGCGCGACATATCCACCACAATGCCACTGTTCAGTGCCTGGCCATTGGTGCCGGTCCCGCCGCCGCGAGGCGTAAATACCAGGGATTTAAAACTCTCCAGGCCAGCCAGACGGCCAATCAAGGCAACATCTGCAGTCGAACGAGGAAAAACCACGGCGTCGGGTAGCAGTTGGTAAATACTGTTGTCCGTCGCCATAGTCAGGCGATCGGCATAATTAGTGGCGGTATCGCCGGTGAATCCGTTTTGCTTCAAAGCATCCAAAAAATCTAGCACCAACTGGATGACACCCGGTGCCTGAGAAATCTGTGGGATCATTAGTGTGACCCTATCTAATAGGTATGTTTGTGGTTCCGCCAAGAGATTATCTGCTAGCAATCCTCTTTGTCGAATAATTTATGTCAATTCAGAATGATGAGAAAGTGATGCGTATCTGCCGAGGATAAATGCGGCAATAAATCATTAAGTATCAAAATTATATATTGTATAAATAATAGTCGCACCACGCCGAAAGAACATTGTTTCAGCACCTTGGTTGCGGTCGGTGTTTTTGTTATGTCCAAGCTAATGCTATTTTTTAACAAATCACAGCAGTAAAATCCGGCGTTGTCTGTTAAAACATTAAAAAATACACCATGATTAGTACAGATGCTTAATTAGTTCAAAATCTAATGAGTGCCTAAAAAACAGTGCGATGGCCACCTTGCCATGACTTTCGATGTGAGAACCCATTGATGAATTACCCGCAGCAGCGCCGTTTCGATTTACCTAAACTGATGTTTGGGGTGATATTCATTATGATAATGATTATCGCCAGTTTCTGGGTGGTACAGCCTTTTATTATGGGTTTTGCCTGGGCGGGCATGGTAGTCATTGCGACCTGGCCACTGTTGATTAGGCTGCAAAGGCTACTTTGGGGTAAGCGCTGGCTGGCTGCTATTGTCATGACTCTGCTGCTGGTGTTGTTGTTTGTCATCCCGATAGCCCTACTGGTCAGCAGCCTGGTGGAAAACAGCGGCCCGCTTATCCAGTGGGCATCCAGCCCGTCTAATGTGCGCATGCCGGATATGACCTGGTTGCAATCGATCCCAATGGTGGGGAACAAACTCTATAGTAGTTGGCATACATTGGTTGCCGGTGGTGGCAATGCGATGATCGCCAAAGTTCAACCCTATATTGGTGCGGCCGCGACCTGGCTGGTAGCTCAAGCCGCCCATGTCGGTTATTTTTTGATTCATCTGGCGCTGATGGTGCTGTTCAGTGTTTTACTCTATTTCCATGGTGAGCAAGTCGGGCTGGGTATCCGCCATTTTGCGGTGCGCGCTGCCGATAAACGTGGTGATGCCGTCGTGGTGCTGGCCGCTAAAGCTATCCGGGCCGTCGCATTGGGGGTCGTGGTCACCGCACTGGTACAAGCAGTGCTGGGCGGGATTGGGCTGGCGATTGCGGGCATTCAATACGCCACACTGTTTACCGTATTAATGTTTATCTGCTGCGTAGCTCAGCTTGGGCCACTGTTGATACTGGTCCCGGCAATTATCTGGTTGTATTGGACCGGTGATACCACCTGGGGCACGGCACTGCTGGTTTGGAGCTGTATCGTTGGTACCATGGATAACGTTTTACGCCCCTACCTTATCCGTATGGAAGCTGATATGCCGATGATTCTCATCCTGTCCGGGGTGATTGGTGGCTTGTTGTCATTCGGCATGATTGGCTTGTTTATTGGGCCGGTGGTGTTAGCCATCTCCTACCGCCTGACTTCTGCCTGGGTCAATGAAGCGCCGGAACCTGAAGAGAGTATGAAGGAAGTTGCCAAGCATTTAGAAGAGCTTTAGCTCTTACCGGGGGTTTGGTAGTTATGCTGCCGAACCCCTATTATCCAGCGACATTCGCTATTAACAATTAAGAACAACCGTTTTAATTCCTCTATTTCTATTCTCAACCTGTATTTCATTAGTTATTAAATAGAATGATTATTAATAACCATATGAAATTAATCCTATAAAAACATTTATTTAACCTATTATATTCAGAAGATTCTTAATGACTAAGCCACGGAATTTACTTAATATTATTATTAGAAAGTGCTTTCCCCAAGGCATTTAAATAATTCATCTTCAAATGACTTATTTAAATATCTGTAATCGAATACACGTATTGCTGTGTGTAGTCTTTGCCTGTCATCTTAGACGGGCTTTTTTTTTACTTATTATTGCAAAAAATCCGCAACCTAAGCTGCGGATAATTAAATGTCTCTCTATCGGTATAACCCGAGTCCAATCAATGCTTAGTATGTTGCGCCAAACTGACCCACGTTTGTACTACGGTGTCTGGGTTAAGGGACAAACTGTCAATCCCCTGATCCATCAGCCATAAAGCAAAATCCTCATGGTCTGACGGACCCTGACCACAAATCCCCACATACTTGCCTTGACGTTTCGCCGCCTGAATGGCCATCGACAGCAACGCCTTAACGGCTTCATTGCGCTCATCAAACAGTTCAGAAACCACACCGGAGTCGCGATCCAGCCCCAATGTTAACTGAGTCATATCATTGGAGCCGATAGAGAAGCCATCAAAATGCTCAAGGAATTGATCCGCCAGCAATGCATTGGACGGGATTTCGCACATCATAATAAGCTTCAGGCCATTCTCACCACGTTTCAGCCCTTGTCTTGCCAGTTCTGCCACCACCGCCTCTGCCTGAGCCACTGTACGTACGAAAGGCACCATGACTTCGACGTTAGTCAACCCCATCACATTCCGCACCCGCTTAACCGCCTCACACTCCAGTGCGAAACAATCACGGAAGCTGTCTGCGACATAACGACCCGCCCCACGGAACCCTAACATCGGATTCTCTTCATGTGGCTCATAAGCTTCTCCGCCAACCAGATTGGCGTATTCGTTAGATTTAAAATCCGACAAGCGCACAATCACACGTTTCGGCCAGAAAGCGGCACCCAAGGTAGAGATCCCTTCGGTCAAGCGACCAACGTAAAACTCGACCGTATCGTCATAACCCTTCATCAAGGCTTTGATTTCTGCCTGAATTGCAGGCTCCTGGCTATCGAATTCCAGCAATGCTTTAGGATGCACACCAATCATGCGGTTGATGATAAATTCCAGACGCGCCAAGCCAACGCCGTCATTTGGGAGACGGGCAAAGTCGAAGGCTCGGTCTGGATTGCCAACATTCATCATTATTTTCAACGGCAAATCAGGCAGTTCAGTAACTTGTGAGCTCTGAATCGAGAAATCGAGCAACTCTTGATAAACATAGCCCGTATCCCCTTCGGCGCAAGAAACCGTAACCTTCTGCCCTTCTCTCAGAATATCAGTGGCATTACCACAACCCACAACGGCTGGGATCCCCAGCTCACGAGCGATGATTGCCGCATGGCAGGTACGCCCGCCACGGTTGGTCACAATCGCTGATGCTTTTTTCATGATCGGTTCCCAGTCAGGGTCCGTCATGTCTGTTACCAGTACATCACCCGCCTGAATACGGTCCATCTCGCTGATATCATTAATCACCTTAACCGGCCCCGCACCAATACGATGACCAATGGCGCGCCCCTCCACCAGCACCTCACTTTGGGCATTCAGCAGATAACGCTCCATAACTTGCTCGTTGGAACGTACTGTTTCTGGGCGAGCTTGCACGATAAACAGCTTACCGGTATGGCCATCTTTGGCCCACTCAATGTCCATCGGGCGGCCATAATGCTTTTCGATTGATAGTGCCTGATGCGCCAGCACTTGTACCTCTTCATCACTGAGAGCGAAACGATTGCGTTGTACTTCTGGCACATCTTCAATCTGTACCTGTTTGCCATGTTCCTGGCTTTCGGCATAGATCATGCGAATTTTTTTCGAACCCATAGTGCGGCGTACTATCGCGGGTTTGCCATTACGCAATGTTGGCTTATGGACATAAAATTCATCCGGGTTCACCGCCCCTTGCACCACCATTTCGCCTAAACCATAAGCTGCGGTGATAAAAACCACCTGATCGAAGCCTGATTCAGTATCAATAGTAAACATCACGCCCGCCGAGGCGAGATCAGAGCGCACCATCCGTTGTACACCAGCAGATAGCGCCACCCCACGGTGGTCGTAGCCTTGATGCACACGATAGGAAATAGCGCGATCATTGAACAGTGAGGCAAATACGTGCTTGATAGCAACCATCACCGCATCAATCCCCTGCACATTCAAGAAGGTTTCCTGCTGGCCGGCAAAGGAGGCATCTGGCATATCTTCGGCAGTAGCCGATGAGCGCACAGCAAAAGAAGCCTCAGGCTCACCGTCAGCTAATTGTTGGTAGGCTTCATGAATAGCCTGTTCAAACTCGGGATGGAACGGCGTCTCAACCACCCATTGACGAATCTGCGCGCCCGCTTTGGCTAATGCCGCAATATCATCAACATTGGTCTGATCCAACAATTGATAAATGCGTTGGTTAACACCGCTTTGCTCCAGAAATTCGTTAAATGCTTGAGCTGTGGTAGCAAAACCATTAGGTACCGAAACACCCAGGTCTGAAAGATTGGTTATCATTTCACCCAGGGAGGCATTCTTGCCGCCTACCCGCTCAACATCGTTCATGCCAAGCTGATTGTACCAAAGCACATTGCACAGATTTAGGCCATTGTTGGACATCGAAACAATCCTTTTTACATTGTCTATTAATTATGGACGGTCAGTAGGGTACAGACGGAGGTATCACGGCTGACGAATCAGCTATTTCAGACTAGCACAATGATCCATAGTCCATGGACAGGTGAATCGATCAACCCAACAAGAAAAGTTATTTTCAGGCGATTCTGACAGCAAACGCTTTACCGATAGGCCGAATCAGGCACACTGATTAGGCTAAACTTGTCACCAGATGCTCATTTATCAGTGTGGTCAATCCGACCAGAAAAATACTCAGGAGTCAGCGTGGAGAGAAGTGTGTTTTATATTTCGGATGGTACCGCCATCACTGCAGAAGTACTCGGTCATGCTGTTTTGTCGCAGTTCCCTGTTAAAGCCACTACCTTTACGCTGCCGTTTGTCGAAAGTGCTGCGCGTGCGCAAGAGGTTTGCCAGAAGATTAATCAGATATATCAAGACACTGGCGTTAGACCGCTGGTTTTCTATTCGATAATCAGTGCGGAAGTGCGTGAACTCATTCAGCACAGTGAGGGATTTTGTCAGGATATTGTGCAAGCACTGGTTGCCCCACTACAGGGCGAACTGGGGGTTGCCCCACAACCGGTGCTCAACCGAACCCACGGTCTTACTGAAAGCAATTTGGGCAAATACGATGCGCGGATTGCGGCTATCGACTACGCCCTGGCCCATGATGACGGTATTTCTCTGCGTAATCTGGATCAAGCACAGGTGATTCTATTGGGGGTTTCCCGTTGCGGTAAAACCCCAACCAGCCTCTATTTAGCCATGCAATTTGGGATTCGTGCTGCAAACTACCCATTTATCGCCGATGATATGGACAATTTGCAACTTCCCGCCGCGCTGAAACCTTTTCAGCAAAAACTGTTTGGTTTGACAATTAACCCTGAACGGCTGGCGGCAATCCGTGAAGAACGACGTGAAAATAGCCGTTATGCCTCGCTGCACCAATGCCGAATAGAGGTGGGTGAAGTAGAAGCGCTATTTCGCAAGAATCAGATTCGCTATCTGAACTCCACTAACTACTCCGTTGAGGAAATCTCCACCAAAATCCTGGATATTTTAGGCATGAGTCGCCGCATGTTCTAATGGAATATTTGCCTGAGATATTATTTACAGTTTATTTCATCACAAATTGTATGAATCAAGGCCGTGGCGGTTGAATTCATTTAGTTTTGGTTTATTGTGATCGCCATCACTTCCCGGTATTCCTGCCGCAGAGAAGAACAGATTTAGAGAATTTCCATGCACAAAACAGATGAACTGCGGACTGCGCGCATCGATAGCTTAATCACGCCACAACAACTGGCGGAAAAATTACCGATTTCTGCCAGCATTGCCGATAACGTGACAGCGTCACGTAAACGAATTGAAAAGATCCTCACCGGCGAAGACTCCCGCTTGCTAGTGGTTGTCGGTCCCTGCTCGATTCACGACCTTGATGCCGCCATTGATTACGCCACCCGACTGAATGTATTACGCGAGCGCTATCAGGATCGCCTGGAAGTCGTCATGCGCACCTATTTCGAGAAACCGCGCACCGTCGTGGGTTGGAAGGGGTTAATTTCTGACCCGGCGTTGGATGGCTCATGTCAGGTCAATCGAGGGATTGAGATGGCGCGCAAACTGCTATTGGCAGTTAATGAGTTAGGTCTACCTACTGCCACCGAATTCCTTGATATGGTGACAGGTCAGTACATTGCCGACCTGATCAGTTGGGGGGCCATTGGCGCACGTACCACGGAAAGCCAGATTCATCGAGAAATGGCATCGGCCCTCTCCTGCCCGGTGGGTTTCAAAAATGGCACTGACGGCAATACCCGCATTGCAATTGATGCTATCCGTGCCGCGCAAGCCAGCCATATGTTTTTATCCCCGGATAAAAACGGCCAGATGACGATTTACCAAACCAGCGGCAACCCGCATGGGCACATTATTATGCGTGGCGGTCGGCAGCCTAATTATGGTGCATCTGATATTGCCACAGCCTGTGACAGCCTGCGTGAATTCGATTTACCGGAACATCTGGTGGTCGATTTTAGCCATGGTAATTGTCAGAAAATGCACCGCCGCCAGTTGGAAGTTGCCGCTGATATCGGGCAGCAAATCCGTAACGGTTCTAGCGCTATTGTCGGTGTGATGGCTGAAAGCTTCCTGATTGAGGGCTCGCAGAAAATTGTTGCGGGTCAGCCCTTGATCTATGGACAATCCATTACCGACCCTTGCCTGAATTGGGCCGATACTGAACAGTTATTGAACTTATTGGCCATTGCTGTCAGCAGCCGGTTTTAATTAACACACAGTGATAGAATGGGTTAACACGCCACATTGACTCTGTTCTATCACTGGATTAAATGGTCCACGCCCCCTCATTCCGCTCAAGCTCCCTTTTTACAAATCAATTCTAAACTATCTATCCAAAATATTAATTACTAAGAAAAATAAAGGAATTAACATAAAAAGTAATAGAGATTGTTATTGAAACCATCCACAGATGAAGATGATAATGATTATCACTTAACTGGATACTCTAAAGAATACTTCTTATGCGCAAGGGCACCTATCCTAATCAAGCCGTAAATTGCACACCAACCCCATCTCCTGCGGTGTTGCAATTATCCTGTATTAATAGCGGACAACTGCTTGGTCAACATGATGTCGTGGTGATCAATCACCAAGGGCAGTTCTATTATTTGCGCCAAACCAAAGCAGGAAAACTAATACTGACTAAATAATTTTTAGTCACTCGATCCTATTTGCAAAAAATATCCACTACGCCAGCCACCTTATATTGAATACTCAGGCAGCCAGCAACTTATTGATTATGTTTAATAACATAGGGAGAGTTGCTTATGCTTCGTTTTTTTCGTTTGTCTTTATGCAGTCTGGCAATAACCGTGGCGTTATCCCCGCTGGCAACAGCTCATTCGGCACCTGCCAGTAAGAATCACACCCTTATTGTTACCGGAACTCAACCGGCGACTGACAGTTTCAACACCCCCGGCACAGTCACCGTCATTGATGCTGCATTACCAGACAAACAAACTGCTACCACCGCCGCAGAAATGCTGCAAAACGTACCCGGTGTGAGTGTTAGCGGTGTTGGGCGCACCAATGGACAGAACGTTAATATCAGAGGCTATGATCAGTATGGTGTGCTGGTGCTCATTGATGGTATTCGTCAGGGCATCACGGGGGCCAATATCAGTGGTACTTTCCTTGATCCGGCCCTGATAAAGCAGGTCAGCATCATTCGTAGCCCATCAACATCAAGGTTTGGCAGTGGTGCCATGGGCGGGGTGATTGCTTACCAGACCGTTGATGCGGCCGACTTGCTGGCTGAGGGCCAAAATCTTGGTTTCCGAGTCAGTGGCTTTGGCGCCACGGGTTATCACAGTATCGGCTCTGGGGTGTCCATGTTTGGCCGTACAGAGAGTCTTGATGGCATTATCGCGCTAAGTAAACGTAAGGTCGGCAATATTTACCACGGCAACGGTAATGAAGCGCCGAATGATGAAACGATTAACAGCTTGATGTTTAAGGGCACCGCCTATCTTTCTGACAGCCAATCGTTAACCACCGCCCTGCGTTATTACAATAACCAAGCACTAGAACCGCGCATGGCTAATCTTAGTACGCCTGACTTAAAATTTAATAAAAATCCAATGATGAATCGTTCCACCCTTCAACGTGATGCCGAGTTAACCTACCGCCTGCAACCACAACACCTTGATTGGTTGGATGCCACCAGCCAACTCTACTATTCCGAGATCAATATTAGCGATGACGTCAATCGCGAAGGCTCAGGCCGCCGAAAACAGATCACCCGTGGTTTAAAGCTGGAAAATAGCAGCCTGCTATTTACTCACAGCCCGGCTGCAAATTTATTCACTTATGGCATTGAAACCTACCATCAAGAGCAAGTTCCAGTCGGTGTTATTCGTAGTTTCCCCCCGTCTGAAATCAAATTTTCCTCCGGTTGGTTGCAAGATGAAGTTACGCTGCGTGATTTACCCGTTACCTTGCTGCTAGGCAGCCGTTTTGATCGTTATCACAACAGCCGCGCCGGTTTTGCTGATAGAGAAGCTAAAAACGGGTCAACTCGAGGTGCCGTTACCCTCAAGCCCACCGATTGGCTGATGTTGTTTAGTGCCTACAGCCAAGCGTTCCGTACCCCAACGCTGACTGAGCTTTATAATGATTCGATTCATTTCTCTATGGGGCCTTTTACCAATCGCTGGCGACCCAATCCAAACCTAAAACCCGAAAGCAACGTCACTCGTGAGGCTGGTTTTGGTTTGAACTTTGAACAATTATTGTCCAATGATGATTTGATTGAATTCAAAGCCAGCTACTTTAATATTGATGCCAAAAACCGCATCACCAGTGAAGTCCACACCGAATTTTTTGGTAAAAATTACTCCGGCTACATCAATATCCCGCGCAGTAAAAGCTGGGGTTGGGATGTGTCATTGGATTACCAGAATCAATGGATTGACTGGGCGCTGGCCTATAACCGCACTCGTGCTATTAATCTCGACACCCGCCAATTTATTAACAGTATCAATCCAGATACCGTCACCAGCAGGCTTAATATCCCTATTGCCAACAGTGGTTTTAGCACTGGCTGGATCCTGACAATGGCAGAAAACACCAAGTTTATGAAAAATAACGATGCCAAAACGTCGTCACGCCGTTCCTATGCGCCGCAAGCTGGTTATGCGGTCCATGACTTTTACCTAAGCTACCGTGGGGCTGGCAGCTTGAATGGCCTCACCACCACCGCAGTATTGGGTAATGCGTTTAATAAGGAGTACTACTCACCGCAAGCAATCCCGCGGGATGGGCGTAATGCCAAACTGTTAATCAGCTATCAGTGGTAATCACAAGGAAGCGACTCATGGAAATGTCACATTACCAACACTATCTCAACATTCGGCAGCAACACCCCAGCAAGCCTCTACACGATATTGCCCTCATGATGAATATCAGTGAAGCCGAGCTATTTTATGCGCGGGTAGGACAGGATGCAGAACGCCTGGATATCAGTGCCGATAGACTGCTGACTGAGTTAGCCAGTGTCGGTGTCACTAAATCGATCACCCGTAACGATTATGCAATACATGAGCATTGGGGTGAGTACCAGAATTTACGCTTGCACGGTCACCTGGGCTTGGTTCTTAATCCACGCGCGCTGGATTTAAGGCTGTTTTTCCGCCAATGGGACAGCATTTTTAGCCTGAGTGAGGAGACACCACAGGGTAAGCAACTGAGCATTCACTGCTGTAATCTGCAAGGCAAGGCAATCCATCAAATCTACTGTACCGAAGAAACAGACCTTAACGCATGGCAGCAGTTGGTAGAAAAGTATCGCTGTGAAACCAATGCGCGATTGGTGTTCTCCCCCGCAGAAAAGGCGTTAACTCAAGAGACAGCCATTGATAACGCTGCGATAGATAATGAATGGCGCAAGATGAACGATATCCATCAGTTCTTTATGCTACTCAAACGCAATAAAATCACCCGCCGGCAAGCCTTCCGGTCTGTCGGTGATGATCTGGCTTATCCGGTTGATAATAAAGCATTAAGGCAAATTTTATATGCGGCACAGGCTTGCCAGAATGAAGTGATGATCTTTGTCGGTAACACCGGGTGTATGCAGATCTTCACTGGCGTGATAGAACAATTTATTGCCTGTCAGGGGAAGCAAACACCGCCGCCTCATTGGATGAGTGTGCTTAACCGCCGTTTTGCTTTGCACCTGCATGAGAATGCCATTGCAGAAAGTTGGGTAACACGCAAACCGACCAAAGAGGGTTACATCTCAAGTCTGGAGCTGCTGGATACTCAAGGTAATCATATTCTGCAATTATTTGGGCAACGTAGCGAAGGCCAACCAGAGCAGCACCACTGGCATCAGCAACTGGCCGAATTGACTGCCATAGGCTCCGCTGATGAATAAATGGCTAATATTTATTGCCCTTATAATTCCAATCAGTGGCATTGCCAGCCAACGCATTATCACACTCGGTAGTGATATCTCTGAAATCACCTACGCATTAGGCGTAGGTGCCAACATGGTGGCCAGGGATAGTGCCAGCCAGCACCCCAGTGAATTGAAAACCTTACCCGACGTGGGTTACTTGCGACAACTCAATGCCGAAGGCATTCTCGCGTTACAACCTACGTTGGTGTTATGTCGTAAGCAGGCTTCAGCGTCACGAGCGCTGAAGCAAATCACTGACTATGGGGTAAAGGTCATACTTATTCCCGCGGACAGCTCGCCACAAACAGTGGTAACTAAAATTCAGTTGATTGCCACCGCAGTTAATCAGCAACAGAAAGGCCGACAACTGATCAATCACTACCAGCAACAGCTAGCAATGATAGATTCCACACCATTGCCGGTAAAGGTTCTATTTATCCTAAGCCACGCGGGGTTACCGCCGCTGGCTGCGGGTAAAAATACTGCTGCGGATAGCTTATTTCGCCTTTCAGGCCTGAACAACACCATGCAAAAATTCAGCGGCTATCGCCCTTTATCACAAGAAGGGATTATCGCCAGTGCTCCTGACCTGCTGATTGTTACGTCATATAGCGTTAAATCACTGGGTGGCATTGATAATATATGGCGCTTACCGGGAGTAGCTCTGACTCCTGCGGGTAAAAAGCAACGATTACTGGTACTTGATGATAGGGCATTACTGAGTTTTGGCCTGCAAACACCCCAAGTTCTACAACAGTTGCGGAGTGCCGGGGAGTCCAGCCGGTAAAACGTCTTCTGTTAGCGACGAGTAGGAGTGATTGAAATACCTTTCATCCTTGAAGCCACCGCTAAGTTAGCGGTTGTTACTCACCCGAGTCACTGAATACGTTGGATATGCAACCAACTAACTGGAACAGGAGATTTCCAGATGTTTCCCCCAGTCAGGAGGTAATGCCGCCAAGTCATCAAATTCAGGTTGCTCTGCGAAAGGATGTTGTAATGCCTGATGCAACCGCTGTAGAGGTTGAATATCATCCTTTTCAGCGTGATCAATCACTTGCTGTGCCAGGTAGTTACGCAATATATATTTCGGGTTAACCGCTTTCATCAATTGCTGACGCTGAACATCGTCAATCAGCTCTTGTTGCAAACGTGTACGATAACGGTGGTACCAACTGTCAAAACCGGCTCTATCGATAAAATCATCACGTAGTGGCGATTGCGCCGAATGCATTTCAACCTGGCTCAACAAGCGGAATGTACGGGTATAATCTCGCCCCTCTTGAATCATCAAACTCAATAATCCTGTCAGTAACTCGTTATCCTGGCTGCTGTTTTCGACAAAACCTAGTTTAGCGCGCATCTGTTGGCCATAAGCTGCCATTAACTCTGGCTCATAAGCCTCTAGTGCCAACTGTAGCTGCTCCACCGACATTAAGCCGGACAACGCCTGCCCCAACCGATGCAGATTCCATAGTGCGACCGCTGGCTGATTATCGAAAGCATAACGCCCCTGATGATCAGAGTGATTGCAAATATATCCCGGTACATAGTCATCAAGAAAACCAAATGGACCATAGTCCATGGTAATACCAAGAATCGACATATTATCGGTATTCATCACACCATGAGCAAAACCGACCGTTTGCCAATGAGCGATTAAACGTGCCGTGCGTTTTACCACATCAGTAAACCACAACAGGTAACTTTCCGGTTGACCGGCCCATTGCGGCCAGTGACGAGCAATAACATAATCAGCCAACTGTCTGACCTGTGCAGGCTGCTGTCGATAATAGAAGTGTTCGAAATGGCCAAAACGAACATGACTTTCAGCCACGCGTAATAACATCGCCCCACGCTCTGGTTGCTCACGATAAACAGGATGTTCGCTGGTAACAATGGTCAGTGCACGGCTGGTAGGTATTCCTAGATGGTGCAATGCTTCGGAGGCTAAAAACTCCCGGACGACTGAGCGCAAAACGGCCCGCCCATCTCCCATGCGGGAATAAGGGGTTAACCCTGCGCCTTTCAAATGCCAATCCATACTGCGGCCGTCACTGAGTTGTTGTTCCCCGAGCAAAATCCCACGGCCATCCCCGAGTTGCCCTGCCCATACGCCGAACTGGTGGCCACTATATACTTGTGCCAGCGGCTCCATACCTGGTAGCAAAGCCTCTCCTGCCCATACGCTGGCTTTCGGCAAACTAAACCAACTCTCATCCAGCCCAAGCTCCAGCGCTAACGGGGAACTGTGGTACAGCAAGCGTGCCCCCTTTAACGGCGTTGGTTGCAAGTGAGTATAAAAACCGCTCAATTGCTGCCCGTAGCTATTATTAAATTGAGGCGTATTCTCAGATTTTGAAGCGCTATCTGATTGAATGAAGTTAAAAGGGGTCATCAGCGTAATACCTCAGCCAGCCAGTGACTAACTTGCAACAGCTCAGCATGTGACTCAGGAAAATCATCGCTTAATTGCTGACAAACAACGTTAATAGCCTCGGGACGATACACCGTCCCTTGTAGCCGCTCAGCCAAAGCTTCCAGCGGAGCAGGATTCAAACTATCCGTAAAGATTTGGCAGCGAGCGATGGCACCCTGTAATACATCAAAATGCAGTTCAATTCCGCCCCAAATAAAACGGGTATCGACTAAGTGGCTAAAGGCGGGGGCCTGACCGAAATTCCATTCCCAGCTACTCTGTTTCGCAAATTGTTCGGTAAAACCAGGTAGGTCGGGCAATGCTTGTGGGGAGATTCTTTCCGCCAGCACCTTTTCATTATAATAATCGAAAAAAGCCTGCTCAATGGCGACACAAATCTGTTGATGCTCAATTCCCGGTAATAGCTCCACCAGATTGGTGACTCGGGAGCGCACTGATGTAATCCCTTTGGCCTGCAATTTTTTCGGATCAGGATTAAGGTAATCGGCCAAACGACTCAGATCCGCACTCAATAACAATGTGCCATGATGAAAACCACGATCTTTGGTCTCTTTATACGCCGAGCCCGAAACTTTGCGCTCATCATCACCGTTCTTAACCACCAAATCATTACGACCTGAAGCGGTGGCCTGAATTCCGAGCGAGGCTAACGCAGTAAGAATAATTTGAGTGGAGACCGTTTTATCATATTCAGGTTTACCCGCCATAAAGGTGAAACAGGTATTGCCCAAATCATGAAATACCGCCCCGCCGCCGCTGCTGCGCCGAGCCAGCTTCACGCCATCTTGCTCCATTTGGCGCGTATTACACTCTTTCCATGGATTCTGAGCACGGCCTATCACCACGGTGTCAGCATTACGCCACAAAAATAGCACTCGCTGATCCGGGGACATCTGACGGAAAATGCACTCTTCTACCGCCAGATTAAACCAGGGGTCATAAGAATCAGAAATGAGTAAGCGAAGGGATGACATAAACGCGGCTCCGAACCAAAATAAGCAGCTATTAAGATAACATAACCAACGCCGATATCTTTAGGTTCGAGGATTCATTCTGTATTGATTAAGAACTATATCGAAAATGCATCAAATGCGACGCGCTTGCCAGTACACACGTTTCCAGTAAACATTTTCCAACGATGAACGGATCACACCTTTACTCGTTGAGGCATGAATAAATTCATCATTAGTATCGTAAATACCGACATGCAGCCCATTTTGTCCACTGCCAGTTTTGAAAAACACCAAGTCGCCAGGCATGAGTTCATCACGAGAGACTTTAGTGCCTAAGGTGGTCTGCGCTGCTGTTGTTCGGGGTAATTGCATATCAAAACGATCACGGAATGTGCGGTAAACAAACCCTGAACAATCAACACCACTTTGATCCAGCCCACCATTACGGTATGGCGTTCCTTCCCATTGACGCAGTTGTTCATTCAGTTTAGCGACTACCACAATAGAATCTGATAAGTGACCACTCGGTGTTGGAGCATGGCTGCTACAACCAGCAAGAATCATACTGACCAAAAAGATCCAGAAACGCATCCGCATCGAGATATCACCAGAGTAAGGCTTAGCCAATCCACCGCACAGCAAGCTATTCGGCGCTATATCTGGCCAGCGAGAGGTACCAGTAGAGCTAATTTAGCTATCGAGTCTGGAAAAAACAAGTTATATGAATGAGATAATAGATTTAATCACTTTTTATGGGTTTGGTGTGAATCAGCCATATCCCCAGTAGGATAAACCCCGCCCCTAACGTTTTTAGTAACGTCGCCGACTCATTGAACCAGGGTAGCAATACAGCGGCTAAATAGACCAGCGCATAACTAAGACTCAGTAATGGATAGGCTCGATTGAGTGGCAAATACCTTAAGGCAAAAAACCAGCACAACATGGATACTGCATAGCCGACTAGCCCGAAAGTTACCGCCATTAATTGTGTCAGATGATGTGCTAAAAACTGACCATTAATATCTGCCAACGATATTAATGGAGTATGCATCATCCCCCACTTCAACATGAGTTGGGCCATGGTCACCAACACCACACTGCCTATTCCCCACAGGTAACCTTTCATAAATGCCAACTAATCAAAAGGATGCCAAACATAATGGCAGCAACACCCAACCAATGGCGAGAAGTTGTCTTTTCTCCATAAAACAACTGCGCGGCCAAGGTCACCAGCACAAAGTTAAAGCTTAATAGCGGATAAGCCACACTCAAAGGCAGATGTTGCAATAAACGCAACCACAGCACCATTCCTAAGCCCAGCAATATCACTGCGATAGCAAGCCAACGCAGTGTGGGCGCAAGCCGTTTTTCACCAGATTGCCCCCAACATTGTGCAGCTTGCTTCTGACACAGTTGCCCCGCACAGGTCAATAAACTGACAACTATCAATAGCAAATAATTTGTCATGGTGTCTTTTGGTACCACAAAAGTGCCAAACGATTCATTAAATTAACCTTGTCGGCTACCGGATAATGGGTAGAGATGTCCTCACCGCGAGATAATTGCACAACTAACGACACGTCACCTTGCTGCCTTGCATGAGCCAACCATTCACTAAAATCTTTATTGCTAATGTATTTATCTTTGCTGTCAGCATAGTTCAGCCCATAAGACAGCTCGCCCTTTTCGCTGAACATCAGTATATCGCTACGTTTCAGTTGCCAGGCTAACCCTGCCGCTACACCCACACTGTCGGTAAGCACATAGCGGCTGCTGCTCAACGCATCAAAATTATTCTGAATAAAATTTTGCGGCTGTTTGGAATCAATAACCTGTTGAGGAATCAGGTAACCCACCAGCAAAACCAACAATAATGGACAGGCGGCAGCCCAACGCCAATAACGGGCGTTATTATACAATGTAATCAGCCCCACCAACCCCCATCCAGTAAAGGCGACTATCCCCAACACTACTTTCTGCTGCTCTTGTGGCCCATAGGCGACCAAGTGCCCTACCAAATTCAAACCAATAACTAACACCGCCAGCGCGCAAACTAATCCAAAAATAAGATTTATTGCACCATTTATTTTCAGCGCGCGCATACGCATGTTACTGGCGCAATCTGTTGCATATGCCGCTATCAGTAAAGATAGTGGAGCCATACATGGCAAGATATACGTTGGGAGTTTTCCTTTAGCCACACTGAAGAATAACAACGGCATGACGACCCAACTGAGCAAAAAGAACAGCTCTGGTTTTGCCACCCGTTCACGCCACCCTTTAAGTAACGCTCCCGGTAATAACCCCAACCACGGCAATACACCGATGCAAAGAATAGGCAGGTAATACCAAATGGGGGCTTTATGTTGAGCATCTTTTTCAGCGAATCTCTGAATATGTTCAACCCAAAAGAAGTAATGCCAGAAATCGGGTTCACGTTGCGCGATGGCCAATGCCCACGGCAAGCTCAAGATTACCGCACCCAATATCGCTATCGGGCCAAAAATGATGAGTTCTTTTATTCGCTTTTGCTGTATGACAATAGGCAATACCGAAATAACCGGCACGGCCAACGCCAGAAAACCTTTAGTCATAAAGCCCATGCCACAGGCAAGGCCGAGCAAAAGGTAAGCCCCAACCTTCTGCGCCAAGGTTTCGGCCCGCAATGTGAGATAAAAACAGACCATTGAAGCGGTTAGCCATAATGAAATCATCGGATCCAATACCGCATAGGAGCCGATACTAAATACCAACAACATGGAGAGATAAATTAATGTCGCCAGTACCGATGTAGAGCGGTTACGCCACAATAAAGTCGCTAACCAATAGACTAATATTGCACTCAGCGCGGTACTAAAAATGGAACCAAATCGGACGGCAAAATTAGTGTCACCAAATATCCACTGGCTAATATTATTAAACCAATATCCAGCGATAGGCTTTTCGAAATAGCGGATCCCCAGAAAATGCGGCACAACCCAATCACCACGTTGCAACATTTCCCGACTAATCTCAGCGTAGCGAGTTTCGTCAGGTTGCCACAGTAAACGACTATTGATTGGCAATAGGTATAGCAAAGCAAAAAACAACGCCAACAGTGCTGCCCCGCCTCCTTTTAACAGTTTCATCCGACATCCTTAATTTTTGTCTGACACCCTAACCAACCCTCTCGGCCAGGAAAGGTGGTACGCTCGACTGTCCCTATCGGCAATAAATCTAAATCATCGGGTAATAACTCTCGAAGCGGGCAAAACTGGATACCTTGTTTTTTGGCCTGGACTAATAATTGCTCAAACATTACTGCCTGAGACATCCCTTCAACTTCAGCATGAATGGTATAAACCGAGACACCTCTATCACGCAAAATAGCTTCAATGATGAAATTATTAAAATCCTCAGCCCGCACTTCACTCCCTACGACTTCATCGTACGTTGGCAACGTAACAGGAATTTGTACACTGCCAAGACTGCCATCAGGTAATAGGGGGCGGAAAGGGTGAGTACCACGACAATCACTGTTATAACGAAAAGCGAACGGTTGCTTGATGGCTAACACCCGCGAGTCTGCACGCCAGCCAGCAGCGGCGGAACAAGTTACTGGCTGCCCAATGCTGTTCTGTAATTCATCCACACCCCATTGAACCTGCTCAGTTAGCTGTTGTGTTGACCACGATGCAACCTTAGCTTGCCAGCCTTGATGATCCCATGCATGCAAACCAACCTCATGCCCTGCTTGTAGCGTGGCTTTCATTAATGAGCCAAGGTCTTTACCGATTTTTTTACCCGGCCAGGCGGTTCCGGCCAGTAAGATATCCCAGCCATAAAGCGAAGCGGCATTAGAACGCAACATCTTCCACAAGAAACGAGGTCGGAAAAGGCGCCACAAGTGACGCCCCATATTATCTGGACCAACACTGAAGAAAAAGCTGGCGCTGATATCATACTGTTCCAATACAGCAAGTAATGATGGCACACCTTCTTTTGTTCCACGGTAGGTATCCACATCAATTCTTAGTCCAACTTGCTTCATAGATAATGCTCATCCTTTTGGGTTTCACCCAGTTCGAGTACAGCACCACGAAGGAAGAAATCCAAGGTTTCGCTGACAGTTTGCTGCAAAGCGATTTCTGGCTGCCAATGTAAAATACGTCGCGCATTCGTGATGCTGGGGGTGCGATATTCGACATCTTGGTAGCCTTTACCATAATAGGCACTGCTTTCGATATCTTTAAAGCCAGCAAATGGTGGGAAGTGACCACGTAATTGATGTTTTTCAAAACTACTCAGCAGCATTTGCGCTAATTCGCGAATACTAGCCTCATTCGTCGGGTTACCAATATTGATTATCTGACCATCACAGCAGCCATCATTGTTCTCAATAATGCGAAATAGCGCTTCAATGCCATCATGAATATCAGTAAAACAGCGTTTTTGCGCGCCGCCATCAACCAGTTGAATAGGAGAGCCTTCAACCAGATTTAATATCAATTGTGTAATGGCGCGGGAACTGCCAATACGAGCAGCGTCAAGGTTATCCAGACGTGGCCCCATCCAGTTAAATGGGCGGAACAATGTGAATCTGAGATTTTCTTTCGCACCATAAGCCCAGATAACACGATCCAATAATTGTTTGGATACCGAATATATCCAGCGCTGTTTGTTAATTGGCCCAACAATCAGTCGCGAACTGTCCTCGTCAAACTCTTTGTCATCACACATACCATAAACTTCAGAAGTGGATGGGAAGACAATACGTTTATTGTATTTAACGCAATCGCGAACAATCTTTAAATTTTCTTCAAAATCTAATTCGAAAACACGCAGTGGATTGCGGGTATATTCAATTGGCGTCGCAATAGCCACCAGCGGCAAAATGACATCACATTTTTTAATATGATATTCGATCCATTCGGAATGAATACTGATGTCGCCTTCCACGAAATGGAAGAAAGGGTTATCCAAGAAACGACTAATAGCATCAGAACCAATATCCAGACCATAGACTTCGTAACGGTCATCACGCAACAAGCGTTCGGTTAAGTGATTACCAATGAAGCCGTTCACACCAAGGATCAGTACACGGGTACGTCTTTTCAAAGCATTGCTTGGTCTATTAGCTAAACGCACATCCGTGACAATGCCCATTTCTTGGGCTAATCGACTGCCCTGAACATACAAACCAGCGTCTCCCTGACCAGTAACAATCTCCAGCGCACCTTCACCGCAGGCGACAACTAAAGGTGAAATTGAGAGTATGGTGCCGGGTAACTTTCCGTGTGCCATCTTCAGCGGCCGCGCACGCCAGATGATGAGTTTACGCTGTCCAAGATAGCTGAATGCACCGGGATAAGGCTCCGTCACGGCACGAACTAAATTATTGATATCTGATGCTGACTTTTGCCAATTGACCTCTCCATCAGCAGCAGTTCGACGGCCAAAATAGCTGGCATCAGCTTCTTTTTGTGGTGTCAGATGCAGTGAAGAACGCTTCATTTTTGGCAATAAATCACGTAACAACTCTTGCGACGCTTCACGCATTTTTGCATGTAATGTCAATGCAGTATCTGTATCGCTGATGGTAACTTTGTGCTGACCCACAATTGGGCCTGCATCAGCTTTTTTTACCATTTGGTGCAAGGTTACACCTGTTTCGGTCTCCCCATTAACCAGCGCCCAGTTAATCGGAGCACGCCCTCGGTATTTCGGCAACAAGGAGCCGTGTAAATTGAATCCTCCTTGCGGTGCTAACGACAAAATTTCATCACACAGCATATTGCGATAATAGAAAGAGAAAATAATATCCGGCTGTAATTGCTTAATGCGCTCAACCCATAACGGATGATTGGCATCATCCGGTGCAAATACAGGAAGTTCTAAATCAGCAGCAACCCGGGCCACTGAAGAGAAAAAACGATTCTCATTAGGATCGTCAGTATGGGTAAATACTGCCTGAATATCGTAACCAGCTTCTACTAGTGCTTTTAGACCTACACAGCCAATATCATGATAGGCAAATACAATCGCTTTCATTTTTCTACTTCCTGATTATTGTCGGTATGCTCTGCCCCGACCACTTTCTGTATGAAATAACGTGGGCGCGCGCGCACATCGTTATAAATTCGACCGATGTATTCACCGAGTAGCCCCATACCAACGAATTGGGCACCGATGAACATGAACAACACGGCAAAGAGCGTAAAGACACCGCCGCCCGCCCATTCCGGGCCAAATACCAAACGCAAAACCACTAACAGCACAGCAAGAGTAAAACCAGAAAGTGCAATGACACTGCCCACCAGGCTTAACAGACGTAATGGGGTCGTTGTCAGGCAAGTTATCAAGTCATACATAAGATTAATGAGCTTCATCAGGCTGTATTTTGAGTCACCGAATTCGCGCTCAGCATGATGAACTGTAATTTCAGTGGTACGGCGGGCAAAGCTGTTTGCCAGAATGGGAATAAAGGTACTGCGTTCGTGACAGTGTAACATTGCTTCTACGATATGACGGCGGTAGGCTCGTAACATGCAGCCATAGTCACCCATAGATTTACCTGTAGCACGTTGAATCATCAGATTAATCAAACGGGAGGCTGTTTTACGAAACAGCGAATCTTGCCGATTAGCGCGCACAGTCCCGACGACGTCGTAGCCCTCTTCTGCCACACCGACCAGCCGTGGGATTTCCTCCGGCGGGTTTTGCAGATCAGCATCAAGTGTAATGATCAAATCACCACTAACCTGATTGAATCCAGCCATAATGGCTGAATGTTGGCCATAATTACGATTTAGCAAAACTGCGATTATGTGGTTTTCAGGTAGGTTCGCCGCTGTTGTCAAAATTTCAGCAGAACTATCACTACTCCCGTCATCAACCAGAATAATTTCATAAGGTTGGGTGAGTAACTTACAGGCAGCCGACGTCCTCTCTATTAATGCCGGCAAGCTCTCTTGCTCGTTATAAACAGGGATAACTATTGATACTTTTTTGATTTGCTCATTTTGTAACACGGTGCGGCCCTATAATAGTTGCCAATGCATCAACTACCCGGTCAACATCACTGTCTAGCATGTCGGGGAAAAGGGGCAATGTGCATAATCTGGCGGAATTCCATTCGGTATTGGGTAAGTGCAACTGTGGATAGCGTTCGCGATAATACTTTTGAGTATGGGCGGCACGAAAATGCAGACCAGTACCAATTCCTGACTCTTTCAACCGCTCCATCAGTGAGTCGCGACTAATTCCGCAGCGACCTTCATCAACACGCACCATAAACAGATGCCATGCATGGAGATGGGCATAGTCGGGAACCGCCAGGGGTTGCAAGGGGGAATCGTTCAATGCCTTATAGTAGCGGGCAACTAATTCTTGGCGACGAGCATTGATTTCAGGTAAACGCCTGAGTTGCACTACCGCAATCGCTGCGTGAATATCAGATAAGTTATATTTATAACCAGGCACTATAACTTCGGCCTGTGGGCTACGCCCTTGTAGCTGTCGATAAAAGGCATCCACACCCAAGCCATGAAACTTAAGTTGCCGTACTTTGTCGGCTAGCTCATCATCATCAGTGGCAATTAAGCCGCCTTCAGCACAAGTCATATTTTTAATGGCATGGAAAGAGAAAATAGCGGTGCCCTTCTCGCCAATCCATTGATTACCATAGCGGGTGCCAGCAGCATGGGCCGCATCTTCAATCAATGGGATACCTTGATGCTGAGCAATTAAACGCAAAGCATCAAGATCACAGGGAGCGCCGGCATAATGCACCGGGATAATGGCTTTGGTTTTTGCGGTGATAGCTGCTGCAACATCCGCAGCATTTACCATTAAAGTGTCGCGATCAACATCAATCATTACCGGCTCAGCGCCCAGCAACACAATCATATTAAGAGTAGAAACCCACGTTTGAGACGGGGTAATAACTTCATCCCCTGGGCCAATACCCAAGGCCATCAAGGTGATATGCATTCCCGCAGTGGCCGAACTGACAGCAATAGCATGCTTGCAACCCAATGCCTTACAAAAATCAGTTTCTAACTGTTGATTCTGTGGGCCAGTAGTTATCCAACCTGAGCCTAATACATTTATGACCGCATTAATTTCGTCCGTACCGATTGACGGACGTGAAAATGGCAAAAAATTCTGCATTGAATAATCCCTTAGGACACCAGAGCTGTCGGCAACTATATGCTCACTTAAGTTAACGAAAACTAAACGCCCATCAGATAAACCTGTGGTCTGCTAGGGTCAACTCTAGTCCATTAACCTTAAATAAACCTTAAGATAGCGTTTTTTTGCTGATATATTCAGAAAGGGTATTTCACGAAGAAAGGAATTGTTTTTCATAGTAAAATCAATCAATTAACATAAAACACTGTGGGATATTTCATCGCAATGATTTAATTGATTTCTTCTGTGGAGAAAAAGAAAAATAAGCACCATAACAAATATTAATGCAAATTATAGATGCAGGTTATTAATTTTATACTCCCAATAAAACTTAGTAGCTAAATGTAAGTATCATATGCTTTTTGTAATAATCCAATTCTGGCCATCAAAACTATGTATTTGAAATTCCACTTCGAACACATCAGATAAAATATCTGCCTCCATTACCTGTTTAGCCCCACCCTGTGCAAGCACGTCCCCTTTAGACATTAACCAAACCTGATCAGCCTGTTGCAAGGTGTGGTTAAGGTCATGAGCACTAATGATAGCACTGCGCCCAGCCGCACAAAACTCAGCAAGCAGACTATCAAGTGCCACTTTTTGCGCCACATCAAGCCCGGTATAGGGTTCATCAAGCAATAACAGCTTGCTGTCAGCGTTGATATCCGGCCAAACTTGCAAGAATACTGCCGCGAGCCGAACACGCTGCCACTCGCCGCCTGAAAGTTGCGATAACATTCTTGGCAATTTATCGGTTAATCGTAATTTTTTACAGAGATAACCAATCGTTGCCGCTACAGCATCCAAAGCGGCACCGGCTGGCTGATAGAGAGCCAGATATTGGAAAACCGGCATTAGAGTCAGAGCCGATTGCTGTTGACTTAGATAGGCTCGTGAACGGGCCAAGTCGTGCCCTGCATAGATAGGCAGTGGTTGCCCGGCCAGTAAAATATCACCACGAGCAGGCAACAAGCCTGCCAGAGCGGCCAACAGGGTACTTTTCCCTGCACCATTGGGACCTATCAAATGAATTTGCAACCCAGCAGCCACCTGGGCAGAAAAAGGCGCAAGGCGGGTTTCGACATGGACATTGCTGAGTTGCAAAAGCATCAAAATAAACCTGTTGTCGGTAAATTATTTGGTGGCTAACGCTTGAGTAATTGCACTGATTAGAATCGAATCTTCTGGTGCCATATCGGGAGCAAAACGCTCAAGAACTTCGCCATCACGACTAACCAGGAATTTCTCAAAATTCCACAGAATATCACCCGGTTGCTTTGGCTCACGCCCCTTACTGGCTAACCGTTGATAAAATTCGCTCCCTTCCGGTTTTATTGCAACAGACTTAGCCGCAATCAATTGCTGGTACAAAGGGTGCCGTTGCGGGCCATTGACCTCAATTTTACTAAACATCGGAAATTCAACCCCAAATGTGCCACGGCAGAAAGCTTGGATCTCTTCATCACTGCCAGGCTCCTGCCCCGCAAACTCATTACTCGGAAAACCTAAGACTTCAAAACCTTGCTGATGATATGTTTTATAGAGGTTTTCAAGCCCTTCATACTGCTTAGTCAGACCACACTGAGAAGCCACATTAACCACCAACAGCACTGAGCCTTTATACTTTTCCAGCAGAATAGATTCACTTTCAATGGTTTTAACAGGAATGGAATAAATTGGATTACTCATCAGGAAGGATCCTTATTCAGCGATGATATACAGATGAACTTACAAGAGTATCAATAGGTGTAAGGCAGATCACTTTACACTTTTCACTCGTGTCAGCAACCAGATAAATAATGGCGAACCCAACGTTGCTGTCACCACACCAATGGGCAGCTCAGCCGAAAATAGAGCGATACGTGCGATAACATCCGCAAACAACAGTATTCCAGCGCCAGCTAGTGCACATCCGCTTAGCAGATGGCGTTGGTCAGTTAAACCGGTCAATCGTAAGATATGGGGAATAACCAGGCCAATAAAGCTGATAACACCAGCCAGAGCAACACTAATACCTACCAGCAATCCTATAGCCAGTACTAATAAATTCCGCCATAAATGGAGTGGGATCCCCAACTGCCTGGCTTGCTGCTCACCCAATGACATAAAGTTGAGCACTCGCCCCTGGCAACAAAGCCATACCACGATCGGCACCAATGCTACGACCAATCCCTGCTGTCGCCAATCTATACCGCTGAATCCCCCCATCATCCAATACATCAACTGGCGTAAATCCAAGCTGGTACTGAAATAAACAGCCCATGTCATCACCGCGCTGCAAACGATCCCCAATGCAACACCAACCAGTAACAGACGAGCGTTAGTCAACAAACGCCGGCGAGCGAAACCTAACAGCAGAACCGTCATAAGTAAGGCTCCAGCAATAGCACAGCCACTTAAAAACCAGATCGGTAATAACCCGTGCCCTAGCAAGACCGCCATAACTAATGCAACACCTGCACCATTCGCCACCCCCAGCAGACCGGGTTCGGCTAATGGATTTTCAAACAATGCCTGCATTACAGCACCCGCAACCGCAAGACTTGCACCAACCATCATTACGGCTAAGGCTCGGGGCAAACGCAACTGCCAGACGAATAATTGCCCGCTTTCACCAAACCACTGAGTGGGCCAAATCCACGCATCTCCAGCACACAAGCTGACTACCAGCGCAAAAAAAAGTATCACCACCAATCCCTTGAGGTAACGGTGATCACGTTGTTGTTGCCGCTGTTGAAGCGCAGTAAATAACTGACTGGTCTGCATTACATCCTCGGTCGCTGCCTCAGGATTAACCTGAAGATGTCTCATAAATATTAGGGGCTGATACCCATAGCTAGGCTACAGATAGTAGGGGGTTAACGCGATAAGGGGAAGTTTTGCATGAAGAATAAGACTTTTTTATGGTAAGAGAACGCAAACTCTGTCGATGATTTTAGCGACAAAGCCTGCATTCATCGGTTACTTACTGTCAACGATGGCCCTTATTTTGCGATGGATAGAGTGGCTGACCATTATGATTATCGTTATTATTTGGCCCGCCTTGCTTAGCACCACTACCCTGTCGGCTATTATTCACTGGCTGGCCGCGTCCATTATTATCACTGCCATTATTGTGCTGTGGCGAATTACCGTAATCGCTGCGTTCATTATGGCGTTGACTACCTTGCTGCCCACGGAACGGGTTATGGCCATACTGCGGTTGTGGATGTTGCCAACGCCCCCCGTCCCAATAATAGCCACGGTCATTGCGGTCACCAATATGGCCACCACGATGTTCATGCCACCACTGTGGCGGACGCCAATCATAACCATCCCAGTAATAGCCACGGTTGTCCTGATCACCTAGATGTAAGCTGACTCCGGGTATATTGATGTCAAGTGATACGTCTGCCTGTGCAAACGATGGCATTAATGCCAACACCCCAAGTAATAGCAGATATTTTTTCATATACATCCGAATGTATTATTTAACAGTTATTAAATTTATATCAGCGAAAATAAAAACCATCTATCAGACAATCCGCTCTTTTCATTTTCATTTCATCTTGCTTACGCAATACATACAGTTATTACAAGTCGGACATTTTCATTTACTACCACTCCTAATATATCTTAACGTTTATCTGACAGTGACATTTATTGTATTGAATTATAATCCAAGCATTGCCGGATAATAAAAGATGAGACAAATAAAATGCAACGTATAACGTTAATGACAATAGTACTCTTATTAAGCACTACATTATCAGCTTGCTGTATATTCCCACCGCATGGCGGTGGCGGTGGCGGTGGCGGTGGCGGTGGCGGCCCAAGGATGCATTATGATAACCATCAGTTGCGTTAGATTACATCCTAAAAAATAAGTATAAAACTGGCATTCAATAAGAATAGTCTAATTTATTTAGAATAAAATATTGAGTGCTAACTTAAGTACTTCATGAAAATATAATCTCAGCCAATCTAATTTGGATGCAAAAATTAATTATCACGTAATGATTAATATAGTCTTTACAATTTAATTAAAAAAAATGTTATAGAATGAATGGTGCCACTCCACCGAACATTAGCAGAAACATGACAAATCCTACTCTAGATTAATGCTTTTGCAACGGTTGTAGACTAGACAAACTAAATGCTGAAAATTCCATTTCCAATCAACCCCCACTGGTTTCTGTGACCCCACCTTAAGGCTAAGCTAGAAATACAAATAAAGGGAAATGGCCCCAACCTGCGGTCATGATGTGGGCACTTATAAAATAAAATCGATGTTTCTCAATGAGGTGCAGGCAAGAAAAAGGCCGCTTGCGCGGCCTTTTGTTTGGGGAAATACTTACTCTTTTGGAGTAGCACTCTCTACCCGGCTTTTTAGCTTTTGCCCTGGACGGAAAGTCACCACACGGCGCGCCGTAATAGGAATGTCCTCACCCGTCTTCGGATTACGGCCCGGACGTTGGTTCTTGTCTCGCAGATCAAAATTGCCAAAGCCAGACAGTTTGACCTGTTCGCCATTCTCGAGAGCACGACGTACTTCCTCAAAGAATAACTCAACCAGATCTTTGGCATCACGTTTGCTAAGCCCTAGCTTTTCAAACAGATGTTCTGACATTTCAGCTTTAGTAAGCGCCATAGGTTCAATCCCTCAAGGATGCTTGGAATCGCTGTTTTAACGCCTCTACACATCTTGCAACGGTAGCGGCGATCTCCTCTTCTTCCAGTGTACGTGCGGTATCCTGCAACACCAGACTAATAGCCAGACTCTTATAGCCCTCTGCTACGCCCTTGCCACGGTACACATCAAACAAGTTTACGCCAACTACCTGATTTGCGCCAACTTTCTTACACTCCGCCAAAATATCTTCTGCGGGGACGTTTTCGGCCACCACAACGGCGATGTCACGACGGTTTGCTGGGAAGCGTGAAATCTCGCTGGCCTGAGGCACAGCGCGGTCTGCGAGCTTGTTCCACTGCACTTCAAACACCACAGTCCGACCATTTAGACTCAGCTTACGCTCCAACTCAGGGTGAACTACACCAATGAAACCAATGTGTTCCCCTGCTAAATAAATTGCAGCACTCTGCCCTGGATGCAGTGCAGGATGTGCTTGTGCACGGAACTGAACATCAGATAATTTGCCGGTAAGTTCCAGAATTGCTTCCAGATCACCTTTCAAATCATAGAAGTCGATTGGCTGACGCGCCAGATCCCAATGCTCTTCAAAACGGTGGCCAGCAATGACACCAGCTAGCATTACATCCTGTCTAACCCCGAGATCTGCTGTATTATCAGGTACAAAGCGTAACCCACTTTCAAATAAACGCAAGCGAGATTGCTGGCGATTCTGGTTATAAACCACTGCTGACAGTAAACCTGTCAACAATGATAAGCGCATCGCAGACATCTCAATCGAGATAGGGCTTGGCAAAATTAATGCGTCTTGCTGTGGGTGCAGAAGTGCTTGTACTTTCGGGTCAACAAAACTGTAAGTAATTGCTTCCTGATAGCCGCGATCGACTAAAGCGGTTTTTACACGCTTCAATGATAAATCAGCTTCGCGGTGTTTGGTCATCACCAAATCAGCTTTGATAGGCACATCCGGGATATTGTTATAACCGTAGATGCGGGCAACTTCCTCCACCAGATCTTCTTCGATTTCCATATCGAAACGCCAGCTTGGCGCCACTGCCCGCCAATCAGAACCGAGTTCAGTCACCTGACAACCGAGCCGGCGCAGAATGTCACTCACCTGCTGTGAAGGGACATGATGACCAATCAACCGATCCAATTTCTCACGGTGTAGCGTGATGGTGGCGCATTTTGGTAATTCTGCGGTCGCGGTCACGTCTATTACCGGCCCCGCTTCACCACCACAGATATCAATGAGCAGACGTGTCGCACGCTCAATCGCTTTATGCTGTAACGCAGGGTCGACACCACGCTCATAGCGATGAGATGCATCGGTATGCAAACCGTGGCGACGCGCACGACCAGTAATTGATAATGGATTGAAGAAAGCGGATTCCAGCAAGACATTGCGGGTTTCTTCGTTAACACCTGAATGTTCACCACCAAAGATACCGGCCATCGCCAACGGCTTATGCTGATCAGCAATGACCAGCGTATCTGCATTCAATTTGGCTTTTGTGCCATCCAGCAGTGTTAATTCTTCACCTTCAGCCGCCAGGCGAACAATAATCCCGCCTTCAATACGGTCCAGGTCAAACGCATGCATTGGCTGGCCTAACTCCAGCAACACAAAGTTAGTAACGTCTACCACCGGATCAATCGAACGAATACCACAGCGGCGCAGTTTCTCTCGCATCCACAATGGTGTCGCAGCCTTAACGTTAATCCCTTTAACTACTCGGCCCAGATAGCGCGGACAAGCCTGCGGAGCTTCTACATGGATTGGGAATGTATCCGTAATGGAAGCCGCAACAGGACTCATATCCGGTTCGATTAATGGCAATTGATTCACAACCGCCACATCGCGCGCGACACCAATAATGCCCAAGCAATCGGCACGGTTTGGTGTCACACTGATTTCAATGGTTTTATCGTCCAGATACAGATATTCACGCAGATCGACACCAATAGGCGCATCAGCAGGCAGTTCAATAATACCGTCACTATCTTCTGAAATAGCCAGCTCAGAGAAAGAACACAGCATGCCTTCTGATGGTTCACCACGCAGTTTGGCCGCTTTGATTTTGAAATCGCCCGGCAGCACAGCACCAACAGTCGCAACAGCGACTTTCAAGCCCTGACGACAGTTCGGTGCACCACACACGATATCCAATAAGCGGTCACCGCCTACATCAATTTTGGTCACCCGCAGTTTATCGGCGTTGGGATGTTGGCCACATTCGACAACATGACCGACAACGACACCATTGAATTCGCCCGCAACCGCATCTACACCATCAACTTCTAAACCGGCCATAGTGATTTGATGGGCCAGGTCATCACTACTAATGGCTGGGTTTACCCATTCGCGTAACCAAAGTTCACTGAATTTCATGAGATATCCCGCCTTACTTAAACTGTTTGAGGAAACGCAGATCATTTTCGAAGAATGCCCGCAAATCGGTGACGCCGTAACGCAACATAGTTAAGCGTTCCATCCCCATACCGAATGCAAAACCTGAATAAATATCAGGATCAATACCGACGTTTCGCAATACATTTGGATGCACCATGCCGCAACCAAGCACTTCAAGCCATTTACCATTTTTACCCATCACATCCACTTCAGCGGACGGTTCGGTAAACGGAAAATAGGAAGGGCGGAAACGAATTTGCAAATCTTCTTCGAAGAAATTACGCAAGAAGTCATGCAAGGTGCCTTTCAAATTGGTGAAACTGATATCACGGTCAACAATCAGCCCTTCCATTTGATGGAACATTGGAGTGTGCGTTTGGTCGTAATCATTACGATACACACGGCCCGGCACAATAATTCGAATAGGTGGCTGCTGGGTTTTCATGGTGCGAATTTGCACGCCCGAGGTTTGGGTGCGCAGCAATCGGGTAGCATCAAACCAGAAGGTGTCGTGGTCAGCACGCGCTGGGTGATGAGCCGGAATATTCAATGCATCAAAGTTATGATAGTCATCTTCAATTTCCGGGCCAGACTCAACGGAAAAGCCCAACTCACCAAAGAACGTTTCGATACGATCGATAGTGCGGGTAACCGGATGCAACCCACCATTTTCCATACGACGCCCCGGTAGAGAGACATCAATGGTTTCGGCTGCCAATCGGGCATTCATGACCGCTGATTCCAGCTTGTCCTTACGTGCATTAAGCGCTTCTTGTACTTCCTGCTTGGCCTGATTAATAACGGCCCCCGCTGCCGGGCGCTCTTCAGCTGGCAGCTCGCGCAGTGATGTCATTTGAAGGGTCAAATGGCCTTTTTTACCTAGATATTCGACGCGTACCAAATCCAACGCGGCAACATCTTGGGCATCTTCTACGGCTGCTTTAGCTTTGGCAACCAGCTCTGCGAGATGTGGCATTGTTCTCTCTTCCTCTGGCCAGTATGGCCCACTTGTAGTTATATCCTTTGTTCTTGAAGCTGCTGGGTTGTTAGCTACGCTCACTCACCCGAATCACTTACCTATGTAAGCTCATCGGGATTTACTCGCTTGCTGCCTACCAGCAACTCCAATAACGTTGGATATAGATAATGAGTTAAAATCCGATAAGTAAACTAAACTTTTCATACAAAATCAATAAGGTACCACATCCGCGATACCCTTACTCCAGTCGCCATAAATGCTATAGAGCAAAAACAAAAAAGCCTCCACGATGGGAGGCTTAGGCGTTATTTTTCGTTTCTATTCTTACGCGCAAGCCTCCTGAAATCAGGCGCTAAAGTAAAAAAAGAAGCGAAAAGTAACTGCATGCATCATAAAAGTGACCTTCTTACCAAGAAGATAAAGATTAAAAGAGGGAGACAAGCTCCCTCTTCAATTCTGACTTACGCCAGAGCTACTTTCGCTTTTTCGACCAGTGCAGAGAATGCCACTTTATCGAATACTGCGATGTCAGCCAGGATCTTACGGTCAATCTCAACAGAAGCCTTTTTCAGACCATTGATGAAACGGCTGTAAGACAGACCATTCTGACGAGCAGCTGCGTTGATACGTGCAATCCACAGTTGGCGGAATTGACGCTTCCGTTGACGGCGGTCACGGTAGGCGTATTGGCCTGCCTTGATTACTGCCTGGAAAGCAACACGATAAACGCGCGAACGGGCACCGTAGTAACCTTTCGCCTGCTTTAATATTTTTTTGTGACGTGCACGAGCTACCACACCACGTTTTACGCGAGCCATTTACTTCTCCTATCGTCTTAATTCAAACCAAAATTACTTATGCGTATGGCAGACATGCTACGACCAAACCTAGATCGTTCTTAGATACCATGCCTTTTGGACGTAAATGACGTTTACGCTTAGTAGCTTTTTTGGTCAAAATATGACGCAGGTTGGCATGCTTACGCTTAAAACCACCGGCACCGGTTTTTTTAAAGCGCTTAGCGGCGCCGCGTACTGTCTTAATTTTTGGCATTGAATATATCCACTTCGCATTGTTAATTACAACGAGCTAGCTAGGCGAACAGACCCCTACTCTGCAATCAGAAAGAGGCCTATTACTTGAGTGCCTTACTGTCTCTTCTTAGGTGCGAGCACCATGATCATCTGACGGCCTTCGATACGAGTCGGGAAAGACTCCACGACAGCCAAATCAGAATCTTCAGTCAGATCTTTTTTGACACGGTTAAGGACTTCCATGCCGATCTGCTGGTGCGCCATTTCACGCCCACGGAATCGCAGGGTGATTTTGGCTTTATCGCCATCTTCCAGAAAGCGAATCAGGTTGCGTAGTTTGACCTGATAGTCGCCATCATCGGTACCAGGACGGAATTTGATTTCCTTGACCTGTATGACTTTTTGCTTCTTCTTCTGTTCTTTTGTCGACTTGCTCTTCTCATAGAGGAATTTGCCGTAATCCATGATTCGGCAAACCGGCGGCTCGGCATTCGGACTGATTTCTACTAAATCAACACCAGCTTCCTCAGCTTTTTCAAGAGCTTCATTCAGACTGACAATGCCAATCTGCTCACCATCGACGCCTGTTAAGCGAACTTCTGTGGCGCGAATCTCTTTGTTGATGCGATTAGGACGCGCCGGTTGAACTCGTTTTCCGCCTTTAATACTTTATTCCTCCAGTTGATGAAGACTACGGCTGCGAATTTCTGCTAGCAGCTGGTCTACGACCACGTTGACGTCCAAGCTTCCTAAGTCTTTACCACGGCGGGTACGAACGGCAATTTTGCCTGATTCGACCTCTTTATCGCCACAGACCAACATATATGGAACCCGACGCAACGTATGTTCACGAATTTTAAAGCCAATCTTCTCATTTCTCAAGTCCGCTTTTGCCCTAATCCCTGCATCTTGCAGTTTTTTGGTCACTTGTTGGACATAATCAGACTGACTATCGGTGATATTCATCACCACGACTTGTACCGGAGCTAACCACGTTGGGAAGAAGCCTGCATACTCTTCGGTTAAAATACCGATAAAGCGCTCCATTGACCCCAAAATAGCCCGGTGAATCATTACTGGCACCTGACGATCGTTATTTTCGCCGATGTAAGACGCACTTAAGCGGCCCGGTAATGAGAAATCGAGCTGTACGGTACCACACTGCCACGCGCGATCCAAACAATCATGCAAGGTAAACTCAATTTTCGGACCGTAAAACGCTCCCTCACCCGGCTGATAATCAAATGGAATACCATTTTCAGTCAGCGCAGCGGCCAAATCATCTTCGGCACGGGTCCACAGATCATCACTCCCAATCCGTTTTTCAGGGCGGGTAGACAGCTTAACCACAATTTTCTCGAAGCCAAAAGTGCTGTACATGTCGTACACCATCTTGATACAGCTATTCACTTCATCGCGAACCTGCTCTTCGGTACAGAAAATGTGTGCATCATCCTGAGTGAAACCACGGACGCGCATTAAACCATGCAGTGCGCCTGAAGGCTCATTACGGTGGCAGCTACCGAACTCAGCCATACGCAATGGCAAGTCACGGTATGATTTCAACCCTTGGTTGAAAATCTGCACGTGCCCTGGGCAGTTCATTGGCTTGATGCAATACTCGCGGTTTTCAGACGATGTGGTGAACATATGCTCAGCATAGTTTTCCCAATGTCCGGTTTTTTCCCACAGTACGCGGTCCATCATAAACGGCCCTTTCACTTCCTGATACTGGTACTCTTTGAGCTTGGTCCGCACAAAAGTTTCCAGTTCACGGAAGATAGTCCAACCGTCGTTATGCCAGAACACCATACCTGGTGCTTCTTCCTGCATGTGGTAAAGGTCCAATTGCTTACCAATCTTACGATGGTCGCGTTTGCCCGCTTCTTCCAGACGTTGCAGATAAGCATTTAGTTGCTTCTTATCACCCCAAGCCGTGCCATAAATACGTTGCAGCATTTTATTTTTGCTATCGCCACGCCAATAAGCACCGGATGTTTTCTGCAATTTAAAGTGATGGCAGAAACGCATATTCGGTACGTGCGGGCCACGGCACATATCAACGTATTCTTCATGGTGATACAAACCAGGATGATCATCGCGGCTAATATTCTCATCGAGAATCGCCACTTTATAATCTTCACCACGAGCAGCAAAAGTGTCGCGGGCTTCTTGCCAACTGACTTTCTTCTTAATTACATCGTAATCTTTATCGGCAAGTTCATGCATCCGCTTCTCCAGCAGATCCAGATCTTCCTGCGTCAAGGTGCGGTCGATATCTACATCGTAATAGAAACCGTTGTCGATAACCGGGCCGATGGCCATTTTGGTATCAGGCCAAAGTTGCTTGATTGCGTGCCCCAATAAGTGTGCACAAGAGTGGCGGAGAATCTCCAGACCTTCAGCATCTTTGGTGGTGATAATAGCCAGTTGGGCATCAGATTCGATCAAGTCTCTGGCATCGACCAGTTCGCCATTAACTCGACCAGCAATACAGGCTTTTGCCAAACCAGGGCCGATATCCAAGGCAACATCGAGAGCAGAAACGGCGTGATCGAAATGACGCTGACTGCCGTCAGGAAGGGTAATAACGGGCATTCTAATTCCTTATCTACAGTGGTGACCCACACGACAGATCACATGCAAAAGTCTAATACTATTTAAAATCAATATGTTATAAACGCTATCCGACTTTACTTTGCCTGATATATACACTCATATGTACACAACTTGTTTGCACATAGGGTGTGACGCTATAACGGACGAACCATACTAACATCCTCATTATTGGTTTATCCACTCAGAATGATTTCTTTATCAGGCATCCCTGCCCCGTTAACGAGTGATAATTATCTGATAATTGGTCACTTCACTCAGCGATGTTACTGTCGACGTTACCCTCGGCGAATTTGCCATATTGCGACTAATGAACTGATTAGAGCATGACAAAAACGCGTAGACTACATCGAATCGGGGAACGACCAGCCACACTAGCAACGGCTATCACAGTTAAGGGCAACATCATGCTACGTATCGAAGTGACAATAGATAAGCTAAATATCAATAAATTCCCGGCAGGATACACCGACGCACTCACTGAGGAGTTGGATAAGCGGCTTGGGAGGAAATTTGACCATATTGATGTGAAAGTAAGGTTTGCGGGCGCTGATGGTCTATCAGTTCTAGGTGGTGCGCCAGATGATAAGAAAGCGGTAGAAGAAATTTTACAAGAAACATGGGAAAGTGCTGATGATTGGTTTCAGCCTTAGAATAGACTGGGCAATTACGCCCGGTTTTTGTATTTAGAATGGCAGTACAATCCGCTCCTGGCATGATCGACCCAATGCCAATAAAGAGGATGTATCTCCGCAATCGGTCGTCACGGATAGAATAATACCTAGCGAATAATCTATTAATACTACAGCCAAACGGTGATAATGATCACCGACAAAGTTATCAAGCTCAAACTGCTCTACGATCACTATAATATCAATACCGTACAACTGAGGGTCAACTAGTGCAGCGACAACCTGTTACATCTTCCAGAATTCTGTCGATTGGTTATGATCCTGAAAATCGCATGCTGGAGATACAATTTCGCGAACAAGGGATTTATCAATATCTTGGCGTCCCGGAGCGCGTTCATCAGAATTTTATGTCCGTGGTTTCGAAAGGTCGTTTTTTTGATGGCGTGATTAAGGGTAAGTTTTTGTGCCGGAAAATTGGCTAATTAGAAAAATAACCAATTAAAACAGTCAACTAAATAAATCTGAAACGGTCGCTTCAATGATAAATCTGTGCAGAGAAGCCTACCGTTTTAGAAATCATCTTTCCGCTCCACAGATTATCCCATCAAGTAGCGCCATAAATAGGATATGGGTACCACAAACAATAGCGCGGGCAGGAAATTCACCACCGCGAATATTTTAATTTGTGCAATACGTAACCCCACTGCAATCATAATAATCCCACCGCAGGCGGAAAAATCAGCAAAGGCAATATCATCCATATACGGCATGATCAGTTTAGCCAACAAAACCAATGCAATTTGGATCAACAATTGCGGCACAGCAATAGCCACCAGCGCGATACCGAGCGAGATGGAGAATATCAGCGCGGTGAAAAAGTCCATTAACGCTTTGACAAATAGCAGTTGAAAATCACCAGTAATGCCTTCAGTCAACGAACCGACAACTCCCAGTCCACTAGCACAAAACAGCACAATCATCGCGGTGAAACTCTGCGCAAACTCCTGCGGCGGCAATGTACTGCGTGATGGAATAACTCGTTCCAACATTATACGGGTTTTATTTGCCCCCCATTTTACCCCCTGCTCAAGGGATAATAACTCCCCCACGGCTGTCCCGATAATCAACGCCAAAATAACCGCTGGCATAAAATGTACTTTTACCACCATCACAATACCGATGGAGATAGAAGCTAGCGCAAACGTAGCCGGTAACCCTTCCTGTAAACGCTTAGGGACATGACGCGCTAGTAATACGCCAACTATCCCCCCCAGGATAATGCCTGCACTGTTAATAAATGGGCCAACCATACCGTGCTCCCAATGGCTAAAACGCGTTCTGCTGATAAAAAATGTGTCTGTTTTAGAATTAGGAATTTCGATAATAGCTAAAGACAAACAACTGATATGAGGTATCCCGACCACTGGAATACCCCATACAGACAAATTATATGTTACGGTGTCACAAACCCCAATTCCTGCGAAATACGCTGGGCCGTAGCCAGAATAGGTTTAATTAGGGTTTTTACCCCCACCTGTTGCAGTTTGGCTGTGGGCAGGGAAACTGAAACGGAGTACGGTACCCGTTGCTGAATATCAAAAACAGGAGCCGCCACACAAGATACACCTAGTTCATTCTCTTCACGATCCATCGCCAGCCCTGCTTGACGAATATCTGCCAGCTCCTGGTACATTTTGGGTAATTCGGTGATGGTATTGTGCGTCAGCGGCTGAATCTCATGCTGATGGCTCTGCCAATAATCATCTGGATAGTCACTTTTACCGTACGCCATAAATATCTTACCCATCGCCGAGCAGTACAGTGGCATATGCTGCCCGATATAAGCGCGGGTGCGCATCATGCCAGTGGTAGGTTCTAACTTATAAATCAGGATAACGTGGTCATCTTCGCGGGTTGAAAAATTGACTGTCTCACCAAGCTCAAGATTGAGTTGTTCTAAATGTGGGGCCGCGACATGGATAATATTCAGTGATGACAGTGCTTTTTGGCCAATTGAGATGAACTTGGTTGTCAGCCGATAACTGCCTGGAGAAGGCGCCTGAGTGACATAGCCACAGGTATGTAGCCCTTGCAATAACCGATGAACGGTACTTTTGTTCATCCCGGCCAATTCAGATAGATGCGCCAATGGGCAGCCATTAGGGTAATTACTTAATATCTCAATCAGTTGCAGCCCGCGGAACAGACTTTGGCTGCCTAACGGCTTATCTTTCTTGTCATCTGTGAGTATAAGGGCCATAGACGATATCCTTGTTGTTTAGCATGAAATGGTACTCCAAAGCCGCAGTCTGTGTGAAGCACGAAACAGTGTTTCGTTATCATCCCTGGCGCTGTATCTCGCAACATTTATCCAACATAAGAAGTGCGTAGTTCGTCACATTTCCACAAACAAATAAATAAGTACTTGTTTTTTATAGCAACTTAATTCATCACTTCTTTTGCTTTAGCGAAGATATCAGCATATTATTTTTGAAATCAGATTTCGTATGTTGAAATATAAAGTCTAGTTTATGCTCGATAACCACTAAATCGCGAATGCTTTCACTCAAGACATTCACCGGATAAGGGGCGTCACACTGATGAATACCACTGAATTGGGCCAACCCATTCTCTCGATGCGCCATATCATCAAAGGATTTGGCGGCAATATTGCGGTCAACGATGTCAGTCTTGATGTTATGCCAGGCGAAGTACTGGCATTGCTCGGCGAAAACGGCGCAGGAAAATCCACTCTAATCAAAGTATTGGCGGGCGTCTACCCACGGGACAGTGGCGATATTCTGTTCCAGGGAAATAACATACGTTCTGCCGCAGAAATTAAAAGTGATACTCGTCAGCCTATTGCTTTTATCCATCAGGATTTAGGGCTAATTGACTGGATGACCGTTGCCGAAAATATGGCGTTGGTGATGGGGTTTCCGCGTCGATTCGGTCTGATTAATTGGTCAGCTATTCGCCTGCAAGCCAGTCGGGCTTTACAGGATATCGGCATTGACCTCTCACCTGATGCGCGCGTGTTTGAACTGTCGCGCACTGAAAAGTCATTATTGGCCATTGCCCGCGCCGTTGCGGTTAATGCCGAACTATTGGTGTTGGATGAGCCGACCGCCTCTCTACCCGCCAACGATGTCCGCCATTTATTTGAAGTGATTAACCGCCTGAGGGATAAACATGTTGGCATGATTTATGTCACTCATCGTTTGGATGAAGTGATTGAAATTGCCGACCGGGTGTGTGTGATGCGGGATGGACGCTATGTTGCGGGTGGGAATACCGCCGATTACTCATTGCGTGATCTGGTGCAAATGATTGTTGGTGAAGCCATGGGCGACTCCCAGCGTGAACCGTTACCTGAAGCCAGTAAACCTGTATTACAGCTTAACGCGGTGGTGGTAGGTGAGATTGGCCCGGTTACTTTCAGCCTACAACCAGGCGAAATGCTGGCACTAGCGGGGCTAAGAGGAGCGGGCCAAGAAGAGTTAGGCCGCCTGCTATTTGGTTTACGCCATTGTGATCAGGGTGAAATTATTTTCCGCGACCGCCCCTATACCGCCGCCTCACCGCAGCAAGCTATGGCAGCAGGTGTTTCCCTGGTGGCCGGTGACCGCACCGGTGAAAGTCTGGTGATGTCGATGTCGGTGCGCGAAAACCTATTCATTAACCCAATTGCCAGCGGTCACAAATTACTTTCCCGTTATAGCACCCGCAGCGAAATGGGGGAAAGTTGGTGGAAAGTGCAGTTATTCGATGTCCGACCTAAAGACGTAAATATTGATATCAGTGCCCTTTCCGGCGGTAACCAACAAAAAGTGGTCATGGCACGCTGGATGCACCTGGGCGCGCCATTACTGATCCTTGAAGATCCAACTGCTGGCGTGGATGTTGGCGCGCGTGCTGAAATTTATCACTTATTAAACAAATCATTAGCAGAAGGTGTGGCGGTTTTGGTGATTTCCAATGATTTAGAGGAGATCGCACATATCTGTAATCGGGCATTGGTGTTTAACCGTGGCGAAGTGGTTGGTGAACTGCGTAACCAGCAGGTCTCGTTCGCTAATTTATTGGAGTTGGCGTCTGCCAGCACCGGGGAAGTTACATCCGTTTAAAACAGCGACCTGTGCTAATGGTTACATCGCCCCTCGCGGTGTCATTGTGGTGCTCAGGTTTCGGAGAGTGTTATGTCTAAAACATCCATAAAATCGACAGCGCTTGAACAACGAGTCAGCCTGAGTGAACACGGTTTCGGTGCCTGGTCCATGCAGGCCATGACGCGCTACGGCTTACTATTATTGTGTATTTTATTGGTGCTGGTGTTCTCACTGACCACCCCGTCGTTTGCTTCCATGCTCACTTTGCAGGCCATTTTGTCCAGTAAATCAAAAATTGCTTTGCTGGCACTGGCCGCCACTATTCCGATGATTGTCGGCAAGATCGATTTAAACGTCGGTTTCGGTATTGTGCTCTGGCACATTCTGGCGATAACCCTGCAAGTGCAATACGGTTTTTCTTGGCAGGCTGCCGTCATAACCGTATTGATAATTTCGGCACTTTACGGGCTATTAAACGGCATATTGGTAGCATTAGCCGACATTGATAGCTTTGTGGCGACCTTAGGCTCCGGCACCGTGCTTTACGCCATCGCGTTATGGCACTCAGGTGGCCGTCAGATAGTCGGTGATCTTCCTGATGCTTTTATTGCACTGCACCATACCGAGATATTCGGCATTCCTATTGTTGCATTCTATGTATTGATTATCGCCGTGGTGCTGTGGCTCATTACCGAACATACCCCGCTTGGCCGCTGTATGTATGCCGTGGGTGGGAATCCCGCGGCCGCCCGGCTTAACGGGATTTCGGTCAACCGTTTTACTGTCGGTGCATTTATCACCTCCAGCGTGTTGACCGGATTCAGTGGTGTGCTCATCGCCTCGGAGCAAGGGGTTGGCCAGGCCAGTGTCGGTATGGACTATCTGTTACCAGCACTGGTCGGTGCCTTCCTCGGCAGTACCACCATCCGCCCAGGCCGGGTCAATGTATGGGGAACGGTAGTAGGGATTGCGATTCTGGCAATTGGTATTGCAGGTATTCAGCAATTCGGTGGCGAGTTCTGGGTTGAACCCTTGTTTAACGGTGCCACATTGCTGCTTTCCATCACCTTAGCCGGTTATGCCCAACGGCGCAGATTATTGAATCAAAAAGCCGTCAAGCCCAGCCAAACGCCGGGCAACACTAAAAAAGCTACAAATTCTTAACCTCACCAAGGAACAGAATATGAAACGCAATTTGATACTACAGGGCTTAGTTTTTACCACGCTATTTACCACAGCATTACCCGGCTGGGCTGACAGCTATCTTGATGAAGCCAAGGCCGCAGTCAGTAAGGCCACATCAACGGTGACTGAATGGGATGGCCCCACCAGTGGCCCAGCACTGCAACCCAATAAGCATATTATTTTTATTGCTTCTGATATGAAAAACGGCGGCGTGCAAGGAGTACAAGAAGGCTTATCACAAGCGGCCAAAGCCGCTGGCTGGAAGCTGGAAACACTTGATGGCGGAGGCTCGGTTAAAGATCAGTTATCATCATTAAATCAGGCGATTGCACAAAAACCTGACGGTATTGTTATCGGTGGTTGGAATCCCAATGTCGCGAAAATACCACTCAAAAAAGCCATTGCACAAGGTATTGTGCTGACCGCCTGGCATGCCGTCCCAGAGCCGGGTCCGGTGAAGAATTACAATATTTTTTATAATGTTACCTCCGACTCCAATGATGTAGCCCGTATTGCTGCACTGTATGCCGTAGCAAAATCAGAAGGTCAGGCCAAGGTACTGATTTTCACTGATTCGCTGTATCAAATCGCGTTGGACAAAGCCAATGTGATGAAACAAACCATTGAGAAATGCACCGGATGCCAGGTGATTGAATTTATTGATACCCCGTTGGCAGATACCGCCAACCGTATGCCAGCAATGACTTTCAGCCTGTTACAAAAATACGGTGATAACTTCCAATACGCTTTAGCAATTAACGACCTCTACTTTGATTTTATGGCCCCTGCCCTGAAAACGGCTGGTAAAGGTGGCAAGAACGCGCCTTACAATATTTCGGCGGGGGATGGCTCTATTTCTGCCTATCAACGCATCCGCTCTGGCGACAGCCAGTCAGCTACGGTGCCGGAGCCGTTGAAGCTGCATGGCTGGCAACTACTGGATGAATTTAACCGTGCATTCGCCAAACAGCCTCCCTCTGGCTACGTGACTCCTGCTCATTTGGTTACCCGCGACAATATAAGCAGCGACGGGGGTGATAAACAGATGTTTGACCCACAGAACGATTATCAGGGTCACTATAAAGCTATTTGGGGCGTGAAATAAGTCAGGCGTAAATACGCCGTCGGAGGCAGCAACCATGACCACATTAACGCTGGCTGAGACAGGTATTGGTGAATTATCGGCGGTGTTGGCCGCCGATAGCCCACTGGAATGTTTATGCTCCCCAGCTATCTGGGCGGAAGGGCCGGTCTGGTTACCACAAGAAAATGCGGTGGTATTCAGTGATGTAAAAGGGAACCGGATGTTTCGCTGGTGTCGCGACGGCGAACTCAGCCTCTACCGGTCACCGTCCAACTTTGCTAATGGTAATGCCCGTATGGCTAATGGCTCGATTGTCAGTTGTGAGCATGGCCGACGCGGTATCAGCCAGACTGATATACAAGGCAATATCACGCTATTAGTTGATCGTATCGACGGCAAGCGTTTTAACTCGCCCAACGACATTGTAGTGAAATCAGACGGTACCTTATGGTTTACCGATCCGCCTTATGGCATTACCGGCGACGACGAGGGCTATAAATCAGAAAGTCAGGTTATTGGCTGCTACTTGTACTGTTTCGATCCTAAAGATAGCTCACTACGTATCGCCGCTTGTGACTTACAGCGACCAAACGGGCTGGCTTTTTCGCCAGATGAACAACTGCTGTATGTGGCGGATATGTCAATTGTCGATTTCCCCACCCTCGGCCGGCGGCAGTTGCGGGTTTACCCCGTAATTGGGTTACAACTGGGTGATGGCCGTGTTTTTGCAGAAATATCACCGGGCTTCCCTGATGGATTCTGTGTCGATCATGCGGGCAATCTATTTTGCAGTTGTGCGGATGGTGTGCTGGTTTTTACCCCACAAGCAACATTACTGGGTAAGATTTCAGTTCCTGAGCGGGTATCAAATTGCACTTTTGGCGGACCGAACGGTGATGAACTTTATATCACTGCCGGTACTTCACTGTATCGCATCAGAGTGAATACTTATGGCTGAGAAAAACCCATAACCCAGCCCCCTATCCATGCCGGATTCATCCGGCATTAACCCTCGTAACCCCATAATAAAACAGGATTATCCTGCGTACGACCACGTCGTATCTGTGCGCCACACTGCCTAAATAATCAACAAAACGAGGTGGTGATCACATTTTGACTAAAAACAATATAACTGATTGTTTTTAAAAAACATTTAACTACGGCGCTGCTTTGACTTCACTTCTGTGGAGGTATAGCATTAATTTGAAATGTGATTTCGTATATTGAAATTTAGCGCATCAAAAAAATACACTTCAATTTTTAAATTATTCAGGGGAGCGCGCAATGAGAGTCAGTTACCAGCAGTTAAAGGCAGAGTTTAAACGGGTACTATTGGCGCGAAAAGTGAGTGAAGTTACCGCTGATGCTTGTGCCGAGATGTTTGCGCAATCCACTGAATACGGTGTTTATTCCCACGGCGTAAATCGATTCCCACGTTTTATTCAACAATTGGAAGCCGGTGATATCGTGCCTGATGCTATTCCAACGAAGGCATTAGCACTCGGGGCTATCGAGCAATGGGATGCTCATCAGGCTATTGGCAATTTAACCGCCAAACAAATGATGGATCGTGCCATGGTATTAGCGGATCAGCATGGTATTGGGGTGGTGGCCTTGCGCAATGCTAACCATTGGATGCGCGGTGGTGCCTACGGCTGGCAAGCGGCAGAACAAGGTTATATTGGCATCTGCTGGACAAACTCAATTGCTGTAATGCCGCCGTGGGGAGCCAAAGAGTGCCGTATCGGCACCAATCCTCTGATCATTGCCGTTCCCGGTGAAACCATCACTATGGTCGATATGTCTATGTCGATGTTCTCTTATGGCATGCTGGAAGTTAACCGATTGGCGGGCAATACATTGCCCGTGGATGGTGGTTTCGATAATGACGGCAATCTCACGCGGGATCCGGCCATTGTTGAGAAAAACCGGCGCATCCTGCCAATGGGTTATTGGAAAGGTTCTGGTTTATCCATTGTGCTGGATATGATTGCCACCCTGCTCTCTGGCGGTTTATCCGTTGCCGAAGTCACGCAAGACAAATCAGATGAATTCTGTATCTCACAAGTGTTTATTGCCATTGAAATCGACCGTCTGATTGATGGCAAAACTCGCGATGAAAAATTAAAACGCATTTGTGATTATGTCACTCAAGCTGAGCGCGATAACCCTGATGTCGCTATTCGTCTACCAGGGCATAAATTCCCACGCGTTAAAGCGGAAAATCAGCGCGATGGTATTCCCATTAATGACCTGGTTTGGAAAAAAATCTTAGAAATGTAATTAAAATCAATAAAATTCAGCAGGATACTTATTTTCATCTTGAAGGAGAATTAAGAGCAGTGAGTCCTTAAAATATTTAGCCAATGGATTAACCTCGAGAGTTTAAATAAATATCCAGCGGAATAATCTCGGATGAAAAATTAATCATCCTTAAATTTAAACATTAATAATAAATAGGAAAGGCGTCTTTTTATATAAATATACTTGATATTTATATCACTAGCTGTCGCCTCCTTATTGGCACTGTTGCTGCCCAAAATAGACAAAAAAGCTGACCGGAGGCTGAAATGGAATATTGGTTGGGTATCGATTGTGGCGGCACCTTTATTAAAGCGGGTCTGTATGACCGAGACGGTAACGAATGCGGGATCGCGCGGCAAAATTTAGCCATTATCAGCCCCCAGCCGGGATGGGCTGAGCGCGATATGACTGTGCTATGGCAGGCAATGAGTGCGGTGATTCGCCAACTGTTAGCCCGCCACACGATTCCCCCCAGCAGTATTCAGGGCGTGGGCATTTCTGCTCAAGGTAAGGGACTGTTTTTACTTGATAAAAAAGGTGAGCCATTAGGCAATGCCATATTATCCTCTGACCAACGGGCGCTGTCATTGGTTAAACAGTGGCAACGAGATGGCATCCCACAAATGCTCTATCCAATCACCCGCCAAACATTGTGGACCGGGCACCCGGTATCCTTGCTGCGCTGGTTGAAAGAACATCAACCCAGCCGTTATGAGCAGATTGGCAGCATTCTGATGGCCCACGACTATTTGCGTTACTGCCTGACCGACCAATTAGGTTGCGAAGAGACCAATATCTCAGAATCTAATCTCTATCCGATGGCCGAAGGTGGCTATCAACCCGCACTGGCACAACTGTTAGGTATCCCTGAAGTTATGGCAGCCCTGCCACCGATTGTGGGTTCGGCACAAATTGTCGGCACCATCACTCAGGCTGCCGCCAATGCCACCGGTCTGCCGGTTGGCCTCCCCGTTGTCGGCGGTTTGTTTGATGTGGTCTCTACCGCCCTCTGTGCTGGCCTGAAGGATGAAAGCCGATTAAATGCAGTGATGGGGACCTGGTCGGTGACCTCGGGAATCACCGACCAGCTTAAAGCTGATGTTGAATATCCCTTTGTTTATGGCCGTTATGCCGAAGCAGGTAAATACATCGTGCATGAAGCCAGCCCGACCTCTGCGGCCAATCTGGAATGGTTTACCCACCAATGGTTTGGTGCTGAGGGCGGGAAAACAGACTACCAACAGCTTAATCAATGGGTAGCACAGTTACCCAAAGCAGGTAGCCAGCTACTGTTTGTGCCGTTTTTATATGGCTCCAACGCTGGATTAGGAATGTGTGCCGGATTTTATGGCATGCAATCTTTCCACCAGCGCCAACATCTGGTGCAAGCCATCTACGAAGGGGTGGTATTCAGCCATATGACCCACCTCAACCGAATGCTGAAACGCTTTTCGGCCGTCAGCGCACTACGGATTACCGGCGGACCGGCTCAATCACTGCAATGGATGCAGATGTTTGCCGACATCAGCGGGTTACCGGTAGAGCTGCCGCAAGTTGAGGAGACGGGTTGCCTGGGCGCATCACTGGCGGCAATGGTTGGCACGGGGCGCTTTGTCGATTTCAGTGATGCTCAGCAGGCCTTAACCCCGCAACTGCACACTCTGCAACCCGATCAGCACGCCCGACAAGCATATCAGGAGAAATATCTCCGCTATCAGGCACTGGTTGCTGCTCTTGGCACTTTGCAATGAGCTTCTATTGCTCAGGCAAGGTTGCGGCACCGACTCTATTTAGGACATTGATACTATGACAACTCAGCACCTCAGGCCGCAATTACAACTCGCACTGGACAATACCCGGCTTGATGCCGCACTGGCGACCACCGCGTTGCTGCACCGCCATGTCGATATCATCGAGGCCGGTACCATCCTGTGTATCAGTGAAGGTATTCAGGCGGTCAAAACTCTACGTCAACGGTATCCACAACATACGCTGGTCGCTGATCTTAAAGTGGCTGACGCGGGCGCCACACTGGCGCAGCAAGCATTTTCTGCCGGCGCAAACTGGATGACGGTGATTTGCGCAGCCCCTCTCGCCACCATGGCAGCCGCATTGGAGGTGGCAAAGCAACATGATGGCGATATCCAGATAGAACTGTTTGGCCACTGGACGCTAAATGACGCTAAAAACTGGCGTGACTTAGGGTTAACTCAAGCCATTTATCATCGTGGCCGCGATGCTCAAGCCAGCGGACAAAGCTGGAGTCAGGCTGATCTAGAGAGGATGCAGACACTGTCCGACTTAGGAATCGAACTGTCGGTTACCGGCGGTATCACTCCTGCTGATTTACCCCTCTTCCACACCATTGCGGTACGTGCCTTTATTGTCGGCCGTGCACTGTCTGAAGCCGAACATCCCGTAGCCACCGCCACCGCGTTCCACCATGCCATTGACGCTATTTGGGGGAAATAATATGCGCCAACATCCATTAGGTATTTATGAAAAAGCATTGCCTAAACACTTGAGCTGGCCTGAGCGTTTAGCCTTAGCCAAAGCATGTGGTTTTGATTTTGTTGAAATGTCTATCGATGAAACAGATGAAAGGTTAGCGCGGCTCAGTTGGAGCAAAGCACAGCGTTTATCTCTGGTTGATGCCATGTTAGAAACCGGGATTGCAATCCCTTCCATGTGCTTGTCGGCTCATCGCCGCTTCCCTTTTGGCAGCCATGATGACGAGTTGAGAAAGCAGGCCTACCTTTTGATGCAACAAGCGATTCAATTGGCGAAAGACGTGGGTATCCGCACCATTCAGTTGGCGGGCTATGATGTCTATTACGAAGAGCAGGATGCTGGCACTCTAAAGCGCTTTACCGAAGGGCTGCAATGGGCAGTACAACAGGCAGCCGCCGCGCAGGTTATGTTGGCGGTCGAAATAATGGACACGCCGTTTATCAATTCGATCAGTAAATGGAAGGTCTGGGATAACTGCCTCGCTTCACCGTGGTTCACGGTTTATCCTGATGTCGGCAACCTGAGTGCCTGGGGTAATGATGTCAGTAATGAGTTATCGATAGGAATTGACCGTATTGCAGCCATTCATCTGAAAGATACTTATCCAGTCACTGACCAGTCACCAGGGCAATTTCGTGATGTGCCTTTTGGTGAAGGATGCGTGGATTTCGTCAATGTTTTTAAGACACTTAATCAACTCAATTATCGCGGCGCATTCCTGATTGAAATGTGGACGGAGAAAGCAGAGGAACCGGTGGCGGAAATTGTTCAGGCTCGCCGCTGGATTGAACAACGAATGCAACAAGGGGGACTCACCCCCTAATTTAACGTTGGCTGCATTACGGTATTGGCAAAGAAACGAATTGGGAACAAAAAACCTACAGAGACGGCTGACATTGGTTGTGTAAAGGTGTTTATCACCACCAACAATGATTTACATTATGATCTATTGCTTTTGAGTAGCGCTGGGTGTATTGCTATTTCTACAGGATGTGCTCATAATCAATTTCCGTTTCCGTGTAGCAATGGTTACTGGAACGCCGCCCCGATTGTTCATGCAATCGGGGCGTTTTATTTGGTCGCTATCCACCATTTCTCGCGCCAAAAACGCGCAACCGCCCCCCTACCGTGCATCTCTCACTATTTAGCTTTTGCCCTGACAATGATAAATACGGAACAAAATAATACTTTCCATCCGTTTTTCTTCCGTATTTTGTTGCCTATGATTTGTTCACCGGTCAACGAGGGGAGAAATATAATGCAAAAGATTACAGACGATCTGTCGGATCTCGAACGCTACTTCCAACAAACACACCAGCAATGCACCGCCAAAACACCTTGGTTTACGCGTTGGCTATATCTTCCGGTAGCAGAAAGAATGCAAATACTGGATGACTTACTGCTGCCATATTCAGAGAAGCCACAGCAGAAGCAATAAGCGCTGTGAGTGAATGCAGATAGTTGACCTCATGAAGAGAGGCCCAGACGGGAGGTGGCTGCAACGGGCTCACTCAGATGTGTGCGTTTTAGCCAACTCTATGGCAGCTTGAATCGCTGAGCGCGCTTGCGGGCTATTCTTCCAACAAGTAGAACCCACCATGGCCGCCGCACTGGTGACAATTTCACCCATATCCGCCTGACTGAGTTGCGCAAGGGAGGTAAAACCGAGTTGTTCCAGGCGGGTGACTACCGTTGGCCCGACCCCTTTGACGGCTAACAGCGCATTGCGTTCATCGGCGTTAAAGGCCATATCAGCTTACTCCACATTTAACTATTAGAGCCGTTTTCTGGCCGCATTCTCCGCACTGAAGAACCAGAGTTCTGGCATACGGTTAGGATAAAAACGAATTTCGTAAGTATCTTTCAGGGGGGCTAAACGCCAACGCGGCCGGGCTTCACGCTTAGGTTTTAAAAAACGTAACCGACCACGCGCACGCGCGGCCTGCGTATCTAACACCCATGCAGCAGAAGCCGATAGTGGCTGACGAGTATATTCGTCTTCAACGCTGATATCACAAATGCACAAAACCGTATTCCTTGCAGAAATTAATGCTGACATGATTATTCTGGATCTACCCTATTGAACCAACTGTTGCTCGCCAGAGATTTGATCTATATCACATATAAGTTACCGTAGCGTTAGCAGCATTTATTCACTCAACCCGCTCACTTACCAGTGATTCATCAGCTATGAGTTAATCCCCGATAGCCTTTTGCCTGACGTATCGCGTAGAGTGGCAAAGTAGGGAATAATGCACTGTTGCAATATATTTACCCAATGTACGACTAATTGCCTGATATGCTTTACTTTCATCGGGGCGTTTGATGTTATTTTCGGAGTAAGACTGATGCAAGATATTTTCGAATTATGTAAAGCCATTGGTTTAGGCTTGGTATTACTGCTGCCACTGGCAAACCCGTTGACAACGGTAGCCCTATTACTTGGGTTATCTGGCAACATGACCAGCGAGGAGCGCAATCAGCAATCGAAGATGGCATCAATCTATGTCTTCTTTATTATGACCATCGCTTATTATGCCGGCCAGGTTGTGATGAATACCTTCGGTATTTCTATTCCCGGTTTGCGGATTGCCGGTGGGCTAATTGTGGCGTTTATTGGTTTTCGTATGCTTTTTCCGCAGCAATCAGCTGAAGATACGCAATTAGAAGCAAAATCGCAGGATTTAAAGAAGCGAAAATCTATTAATATCGCCTTTGTGCCACTGGCGATGCCAAGTACCGCTGGGCCAGGTACTATTGCCATGATAATCAGTTCTGCCGCATCAATGAAAGGCCATGCTGTATTCAGCCCATGGGTCGTTACGGTTGCCCCAGTGCTGATTTTTCTTTGTGTTTCATTGATTTTATGGGGTTCACTGCTCAGTTCCGGGGCCATTATGCGCTGGGTGGGCAAAAGCGGCATTGAAGCTATTTCACGCTTGATGGGGTTCTTGCTGGTGTGTATGGGCGTACAATTTATTATAAACGGCATCCTGGACATTATTGCCAACTACCATCCAGCACTTGCATAACCAAGAGTGAGATTGGAGAGGGAAACGCTAGCCGATGTTTATACTGATAACAGTTACGGCGCCTATAAGACTACATCGGTTAGCGTTTTAATATTACTCTGACATTGCCCGGTACGCGGTATCTACTTTCCACAAATAGCGTGGTGCTTGTGCGGCCGGATGTTTCTTTTGTATATGCTGATAAAACTCGTTCGGGCTAAGACTATTTATTTTATTTACTGCCAGACGTTTATCTGATGAAAAAGTCCGTAGCATCGCCCCCGCACCATTGGCATAAGAAACGATGGTGGCATAACGCAATGTTTGCGGATCACTTATCCCCGCTAACTGCTGGTTTTGCAAAATATTGATATACGCCGCGCCAATATCAATATTCTTCACCGGATCTTTTAATTCACCTGAACTCGGTTGACCATCGCGCCCTTTCATTCGGTAGGCATCTCGACCAGCGGTAGAGGCTTTAATCTGCATCAAACCCACAGCATTCGAGGTGCTCACCACATCAGGATTGTAACCAGACTCCACCTGAATAATGGCTTTAATCAACGTTTCATCAACGCCGTAATGGCTAGCTGCTTGTTTAATTACATCGCTATAGGCAACTGTACTTGAACCGCCGCTGCTTTTCGGTGCGTTAAGTAAACCACCCTGTGGCGCTTTCTTCAGCCACCCGTTATTTGCTTGTGGTGACGGAGTTTGTTTAGCACACCCCGCCAGCAATAAAATTGCCATTAGGCAACCGACTTTTGGATTCACAGTATTCCCCGTGCTGATAAGCCGTTTTGTAGCATATACAAGTTGTCACCTCGTCCAAATAGATTTTTTGGCCTAGCTTGACCATTATCAACATAATGATCAGGCTATATTCAGTAACTATCGGTAAGTTTTAGTTTATTGTATGGCAAGGCTTGACTTCATCGCTAATGATATTGATAATCATTTTCATTTAAAGAAAGGGAACATCGCCATGTTTATTAAGCAAAAAATACCCTACCTGCACTCAATTAGCCGTATTACACCCCGTTTTTTACCTGCCATTACCCTATTGGCTCTTGTTGCATTCTCCTCGATGATCAGCAACTCAGCCTTGGCAGAAAATAAACCCAGCGACTCTGATAAAAAATTCAAAATTGTGACTACATTCACAATTATTCAAGATATTGCGCAGAATGTCGCCGGTGATGCTGCCATTGTTGAGTCAATCACCAAACCCGGCGCAGAAATTCACGACTATCAGCCCACGCCACGAGATATCGTGAAGGCACAATCAGCAGACTTGATTCTCTGGAATGGGATGAACCTGGAGCGCTGGTTTGAGCGTTTCTTTGAAAATATTAAAGATGTCCCTTCGGCTGTGGTTACAGATGGCATCACCCCCCTGCCTATCCGTGAAGGGCCATATAAAGGTATTCCGAATCCACATGCCTGGATGTCACCATCAAACGCTTTAATCTATATTGAGAATATTCGTAAAGCACTGGTGGAGCACGATCCCACCCATGCTGAAACCTATAATCGTAATGCCAAAGCTTATGCTGAAAAAATTGCCGCCTTGGATGCCCCGTTGCGTGAGCGTTTATCTCGCATCCCCGCACAGCAACGGTGGCTAGTGACCAGTGAAGGTGCCTTCAGTTATCTGGCAAAAGATTATGGTTTTAAAGAAGTTTACTTGTGGCCAATTAATGCGGAAGAGCAAGGTTCCCCGCAACAAGTGCGCCACGTGATTGATACCATGCGCGCAAATAAAATCCCGGTGATATTCAGTGAAAGTACTATTTCCGATAAACCGGCGAAACAAGTTAGCAAAGAAACCGGTGCACAATATGGTGGTGTGTTATATGTAGATTCTCTGTCGAATGAAAAGGGGCCGGTCCCCACTTATATCGATCTGATTAACGCCACTGTACAAACTATCGCGAAAGGATTTGGTCAATGAGCCATGCTGTTTTTGTCCGCCCGGAGCTGGTAGTGGATAATGTCACTGTCACTTATAACAACGGGCATACTGCTATCTATGACGCCAGTTTCTCACTGACCGGTGGCACAATTTGCGCCTTGGTCGGTGTGAATGGTAGCGGTAAGTCGACACTGTTTAAAAGTATTATGGGGTTAGTTAAACCCAGTGTCGGGAAAGTAGAGCTGAGTCATAAACCCATCAGCCATGCCTTAAAACAAAATACCATCGCTTACGTGCCGCAGACCGAAGATGTCGACTGGAATTTCCCAGTGTTGGTGGAAGACGTGGTCATGATGGGCCGTTATGGCAAAATGAATTTTCTGCGCATCCCGAGCCGGGAAGATAAAACCATTGTCGATAAAGCCATTGAGAGAGTCGGCTTGACGGCATTACGGTCACGTCAGATCGGTGAGCTATCGGGGGGGCAAAAGAAACGGGTGTTTCTGGCCCGCGCGTTGGCACAGCAAGGCTCAGTCTTGTTATTGGACGAGCCGTTCACCGGCGTTGACGTCAAAACAGAAAATGCCATTATTGATTTATTGCGGGCATTGCGCGATGAAGGCCATCTGATTCTGGTTTCCACGCATAACCTCGGTAGCGTGCCAGAATTTTGTGACCACGTGATTCTGATTAACCAAACCGTGCTAGCCGCCGGGCCGACCGAAACCACCTTTACCCAAAAGAATCTCGAAATGACTTTTGGTGGTGTTCTGCGCCATATCAATCTCTCCGGTACGGCACTGCACGATGATAATGACCCACGCACCGTCACGGTCATTACCGATGATGAACGTCCTGCGGTATTTTATGGTCACACCAAGAATGACCCGCCGGCACAGAGTCAGTCAAAGGAGAATAACCCCTGATGCTGGAACTGTTACTGCAACCGTTTAACTACAATTACATGGTCAAGGCTATCTGGGTCAGTGCGATTGTTGGTGCCGTCTGCGCATTCTTATCGGCATATCTGATGCTGAAAGGTTGGTCGCTGATGGGGGATGCGCTATCGCACTCCGTCGTTCCGGGGGTTGCTGGCGCTTATGCTCTTGGGCTGCCTTATGCCGCTGGTGCATTCTTTACCGGCATGCTCGCCGCATTGGCGATGACATTAGTGCGCCATATCACTCGTCTGCGTGAAGATGCCATCATTGGTTTCATCTTCTCGACCTTTTTTGCTGTTGGTTTATTAATTGTTTCGCTCAACCCTACCTCGGTCAATGTCCAGTCGATCATTTTCGGTAATATTCTGGGGATAGCAGACGAAGATGTATTGCAGGTAGAGATCATAATTTTGGTTTCGTTTGTGATTCTATGTCTGATCTGGAAAGACTTGCTGGCGGTGTTTTTCGATGAAAGCCACGCTATGTCGATAGGACTATCACCCCTGCGCCTGAAAATTTTGTTCTTCACCCTGTTAAGTGCCTGTACTGTCGCGGCTTTACAGACTGTTGGCGCGATCTTAGTCATTGCCATGGTGGTGACCCCCGGGGCGACTGCTTACCTACTCACGGACCGTTTCAGCCGCTTACTGATGATAGCGATTGCCATTGGTGCCTTTACCAGTGCCTTTGGTGCATATCTCAGCTTCTATCTGGACGGCGCAACAGGCGGGGTCATTGTGACCTTACAAACACTGGTCTTCCTCTTAGCCTTTTTCTTCGCGCCGAAACACGGATTACTGGCGACCCGTTTTCGTTCGCGGCAAAAACGCCGTCACCCACTACCCCACCTGCCAGAGGATAATGTATGAATACATTGTTTAGTCTGGTCAGCGAACCCTTCGCCTACCCCTTTATGCAACGGGCGATAGTGGCCGCGATTATTACCGGTGTGGTGTGTGCAGTCTTGTCTTGTTATCTGGTGTTAAAAGGCTGGTCATTAATGGGGGATGCTATCTCTCATGCCGTGCTACCAGGCATTGTGCTGGCCTTTTGGCTCGGTATTCCGCTGGTTATCGGTGCCTTTGTCTCAGGTATATTCTGCGCGATTGCCACCGGTTATTTAAAAGATAATAGCCGGGTCAAAGAAGATACCGTTATGGGGATTGTGTTCTCCGGTATGTTCGCATTTGGCCTGGTGCTATTTTCCCGCATGGATACAGACCAGCACCTCAGCCATATTTTATTCGGCAATATGCTGGGTATTTCATTAGCGGAACTGAAACAGACATTGTGGATTGCCGGCTTCACTCTGTTGGTGGTGCTATTAAAGCGTAAAGATTTCATGCTCTACTGCTTTGATCCAAACCATGCCAGGGTGATTGGGCTGCCGGTCAAATTGCTGCACTATGGCTTACTTTGCCTGCTAGCATTGACCATCGTGGCATCATTGCAGGCGGTTGGGGTTATTCTGGTTATCGCCATGTTAATCGCCCCCGGTATTATCGCCTTTATGGTTTGCCGTAGTTTTGATCAAATGCTGATTGTTGCCACACTGGTGTCAGTGGTGGCCTGTGTGCTGGGCACCTTAATCAGTTTCCATATTGATGGTGCCACGGGTCCCTGTATTGTCATTATTCAGGCACTGTTCTTTGTGGTCGCCCTGATTTATAGCCATATAAAACCCGTAAAGGGCCGAAAAATATCCCCTCAGGCCAAAGCTGCTAGCGCTAAAAACCTGCCGAAAGGTAACCTGCTATAATCAATTAAGTCCCAATAAATATGCCGGATGGCCATTACGCTGTACGGCATATTTATTATTCAGATTCAGCCAGCAGCAAGTTTTTTACCATGCCATTTTTGTCGTAATATGAGCAAAACAGCGAAACGACTAACACTTTACCAGTAGAATCAGTCTTTTGTTTGATCCGGCACGGGTATCCCTGTGCGCCAGCTCTTGTTCTTCGCAGCATAAAGACGCTAACCTAATGATCTGTAGCCAGAGTCATTGGACTTGCAGGTAGCAGCGAATGTCAAATCGGCCGGGAGTCGATTTAAATAGCATTAATGCTAGCCCGCAGGATGAGCCTTATGGATTAGGCTCATTAATCCTGATGCGCTAATGTAGTCGAGTGATTAGGATAAGTTAACGTCGCTAACAACCCTGTAATTTCAAGTTCACAGGGTTTAACTGGCAGCTAATAGGGGGTGAATCATGTGGCAAGCAGTGAATCGTCTGTTAGGTGAATATCTCGGTCCCGCCGAAATTCGGGAAAGGACTGAATTACCGGGCGGAGATATTCATGAAGCCTGGCGTCTCAGTTATGGTGAGACTGAGGTTTTCGTAAAATGCGATACCCGTGAGATGTTGCCCATATTTACCGCCGAAGCTGATCAACTCGCTTTATTATCCCGCAGCAAAACAGTCCAAGTCCCTGAAGTCTACGGCGTGGGCAGCGATCGCGATTACAGTTTTCTGTTACTAGAGTATCTCCCCCTAAAGCCACTCGATGCGCATAACGCCTATTGTCTGGGCCAGCAATTAGCCCATCTGCATCAATGGAGCGAACAACTGCAATTCGGGCTGGATTTTGATAATGATCTGGCCACCACACCGCAGCCTAATAGCTGGCAGCGCCGCTGGGGGCAATTCTTTGCTGAGCAGCGTATCGGTTGGCAATTGCAATTAGCGGCGGAAAAAGGCATGTCTTTTGGTGATATCGACCAGATAACTGACTTAGTTCACGCACGTTTACAAGGCCACCAGCCACAGCCCTCACTCCTACACGGTGATTTATGGCCAGCTAACTGTGCTGCCAGTGCCCAAGGGCCAGTAATTTTTGATCCCGCCTGTTATTGGGGAGATCGCGAGTGCGACCTTGCGATGTTACCGCTCTACCCTGCCTTACCCGCCCAAATTTATGATGGTTATCAGCGTGTTTGGCCGCTGCCTGCCGATTTTATTGAGCGCCAACCTATTTATCAGCTTTATTATTTATTGAACCGCAGTAATTTATTTGGTGGACAACACTGGATTAACGCGCAGAAAGCCGTTGAGCATTTGCTGCACCCCGAACGTTTTTAGTGAGATACCCGCTCGCTGGTTAGCACGAATAACCCGCCTATTATAAATAGCACCCCCAATTATTGGCTAGCCAACCAATAAGGGTGCTTTTTTTATGACCAACATCTCATAACGAAAGACGCCTTTCCTAAAAAAACATGAACAAAACCACAGATTAGATGCATTTCCACTGACTAATAATGACGTGACACCCTGTTCTTTTTTGCCAGCGACAACCCACGGCAAAAAGCGCTTACTTAAATAAAATCAAAAGCCTTCGTCGAGGAATATCTCATAACCTTCGATAGGCATTCTATTGCCAGTAATTGGGAGCAAGACAAATGGTGGATATGCGTGAGTGGGAAAACCTCGCTAATAAAGAATTAAGCAAACGAGGAAAAAAAATAGAAGATTTGATCAGCAAGACGCCCGAAGGTATTGCGGTAAAAGCACTTTATACCGCCAGTGACCTTGATGGATTAGAGGTTACTGGCTCATTCCCCGGTCTTGCACCCTACGTCAGGGGGCCAAGAGCCACAATGTATGCCGCTCAGCCCTGGACAATTCGCCAATATGCTGGTTTTTCAACCGCTAAAGAATCAAATGCCTTTTATCGCAAAAACCTGGCTGCGGGGCAAAAAGGTCTTTCTGTAGCATTTGATCTTGCCACTCATCGTGGTTATGACTCAGATAACCCACGCGTTTCTGGTGATGTGGGTAAAGCAGGTGTGGCAATTGATAGCGTTGAGGATATGAAGGTTCTGTTCGACCAAATACCACTCGATAAAATGTCTGTTTCGATGACGATGAATGGTGCGGTGCTGCCCATTCTGGCGTTTTATATCGTCGCGGCCGAAGAGCAAGGGGTAGAGCCTGCGCTACTGACCGGCACTATTCAGAACGATATTCTGAAAGAATATCTGTGCCGCAACACCTATATTTACCCACCCAAACCCTCCATGCGCATTATTTCCGACATCATCGCCTGGAGTTCGCAAAATATGCCGCGCTTCAACACTATCAGCATCAGTGGCTACCATATGGGAGAAGCCGGCGCTAACTGCGTGCAGCAAGTGGCTTTTACTATTGCTGATGGTATTGAATATATCAAAGCGGCCTTAAATGCCGGTTTAAATATTGATGACTTCGCCCCACGCCTCTCATTCTTCTTCGGCATTGGCATGGATCTGTTTATGAACATCGCAATGTTACGCGCCGCACGCTACCTCTGGAGTGAGGCGGTCAGTGGATTTGGCGCAACCGACCCTAAATCATTAGCGCTACGAACCCACTGCCAAACTTCAGGGTGGAGCCTGACCGAGCAAGACCCCTACAACAATATTATTCGTACTACCATCGAAGCTCTGGGCGCAACACTCGGCGGCACACAGTCTTTGCATACCAATGCTTTTGATGAGGCTCTCGGCCTACCGACTGATTTCTCAGCACGCATTGCGCGTAATACACAAATAATCATTCAGGAAGAATCGGCAATTTGCCGCACCATTGACCCGCTGGCAGGCTCTTATTTTGTCGAGTCATTAACCGATCAAATGGTGAAACAAGCCAGAACCATTATCAAACAGATCGATGATGTGGGCGGCATGGCCAAAGCCATTGAGGTTGGGCTACCCAAACGGATGATTGAAGAGGCGTCCGCCAGTCAGCAATCACTTATCGATCAGGGAAAACGCGTTATTGTCGGGGTGAATAAATATAAGTTAGAGACAGAAGCTGAAACTCAGGTGTTGGATATTGACAACGTTAAAGTGCGCAATGAACAAATTGCACAACTTAAACGTATTCGCGCCGAGCGAGATAACAGCGCGGTTCAACAAGCATTGCTAAACCTGCGTCATGCGGCGGAAAACCATGAAAATCTACTGGAAGCCGCAGTTCAAGCTGCACGACTGCGGGCAACACTGGGTGAAATCTCAGATGCAATGGAGAGGGTGTTTGACCGCTACCTGGTACCAAGCGAATGCGTTACCGGTGTCATTGCGCGCAGCTATCACCAGAGCGAGAAAGACGCTCAGGAATTTGATCAAATAGTGGCGCAGACCCAAACGTTCTTCAGTGAGAATGGGCGCAGACCCAGAATTCTGATTGCCAAAATGGGCCAGGATGGCCACGACCGGGGGGCTAAGGTTATTGCCAGCGCTTACTCTGACCTCGGTTTTGATGTCGATCTTAGCCCGATGTTCTCAACACCGGATGAAATCGCCCGTCTGGCGGTGGAGAATGACGTTCACGTCATCGGTGCTTCTTCCCTTGCCGCCGGCCACAAAACATTGATCCCCGAGTTGATTGAAGCGCTGCGTCAATATGCACGGCCAGATATTCTGGTGGTGGCTGGGGGGGTTATTCCGCCACAGGACTACGCCTTCTTGCGTGAACAGGGTGTGGCAGCAATTTATGGGCCGGGTACACCAATGCTCGTTAGCGTGCGTGACGTTCTACAACTCATCAGCCGCCGCCATGATTGATATCGACAATATGGCGGACTACGTTCACCGTTTACGCCAGGGAGACCGAGCCGCATTAGCGCAAGCCATGACCCTGGCAGAAAGCCGCCTCCCCCGACATCAGGCATTAAGCGCTCGGCTGTTAGACCGCATTATGCCTTATACCGGTCAGGCTAAACGGCTAGGCGTTACTGGCACACCCGGTGCGGGGAAAAGCACCTTTCTTGAGGCGCTAGGCGAAGAGTTATTGGCACAAGGGCATAAGGTCGCGGTGATTGCCGTTGACCCCAGCAGCCCGATCAGTGGCGGCAGCATTTTGGGCGACAAAACCCGCATGCTGAATCTCTCACGCGCTGAGCATGCGTTTGTGCGCCCGGTGCCGTCAGGGGGCCACCTCGGTGGGATAAGCCAGAGTACCCGCGAGTTGATCTTGCTCTGTGAGGCCGCAGGCTACGACGTCATCATCGTTGAAACCGTCGGCGTTGGGCAGTCTGAAACCGAAGTGGCTGAAATGGTGGACTGCTTTATCTCTTTGCAAATCGCCGGTGCGGGCGATGACCTACAAGGCATTAAGAAAGGCATTGTGGAAATGGCCGATTTTATTGTGATTAACAAAGATGACGGCGACAACCATAGCAATGTTGAAATCGCCCGCCATATGTATCACAGCGCACTGCATATCATTCGCCGTAAATATCCCGCATGGCAGCCACGGGTTCTCACCTGTAGCGCGTTGGAAAAACGCGGTATCCGCGAAGTGTGGCAAGCAGTACAAAGTTTTTGGCCGGTCATGACGCAAAGTGGGCAGCTCACCACCTTGCGCCAACAACAAAATCTTGGTTGGGTGCGTCATCAGGTAGAGGCAAATGCACTTGCAATGCTGTTTTCTCACCCCGAGGTCCGCCAGCACTATCAGCAAATTGAAGATCTGTTACGTCAAAATCAAATCTCGCCGCGAGCCGGTATTAATGACGTAACCCATTTTATTACACAAAAAATTATCAATTAAAGGGAACAACCATGTCTTATCAGTATGTCAAAGTGTTGATTGCCAATCGGGTGGGTATTATTGAGTTCAACCACACACGCAAACTCAATGCCTTAAGTAAGGTGTTTATTGATGATTTGATGCAAGCGCTGCATGACCTCAATCATACCGATATCCGCTGCATTATTCTCCGCGCGCCCGAAGGTTCAAAAGTGTTCTCCGCCGGCCATGATATTCACGAATTACCCACTGGCCGACGGGACCCACTGTCATATGATGACCCACTGCGCCAAATCACCCGAACTATCCAAAAATATCCTAAACCGATCATTTCGATGGTCGAAGGTAGCGTTTGGGGTGGTGCATTCGAGATGATCATGAGCTCAGATATTATTGTGGCTTGTAACACCTCAACCTTTTCGATGACACCGGTGAATCTGGGCGTTCCCTACAATTTGGTGGGTATCCACAACCTTATTCGCGATGCTGGCTTCCATATCGTGAAAGAGTTGATTTTCACTGCCGCGCCAATAACCGCGCAGCGTGCACTTTCGGTTGGTATTCTCAATCATGTGGTTGACCCCGCTGAACTGGAGGATTTCACACTGAAATTAGCCCACGTCATTTCTGAAAAAGCACCACTGGCGATAGCCGTTATTAAAGAAGAACTACGGGTTTTAGGCGAAGCCCACACCATGAATTCAGATGAGTTTGAGCGCATTCAAGGTTTGCGGCGTGCCGTCTACGATAGTGAGGATTATCTCGAGGGTATGAGTGCATTTATGGAGAAGCGTAAGCCTACCTTTTTGGGGCATTAAACCTTCTCAACCAGAGGATTTCTTTATGAAACGGTCATATTGCATAATGAGCGCGGATGAAGCCGCTGAATGTATTGAACATGGTCATATGGTGGTGTTCAGTGGTTTTACCCCAGCCGGAGCGCCTAAGGCGCTTCCTGCCGCTATAGCCCGGCGCGCTATAGCGCATCATCAGCAGCAAAAAGATTTTCAGATTCGTTTACTGACCGGCGCGTCCATTAGTGCTAAAGCTGATGATGAAATGGCTGAGGCTGACGCTATCGCCTGGCGCGCGCCCTATCAGACCGCATCATTATTGCGGGAAAAAATCAACTTGGGTGCGGTCAGTTTTGTCGACCTGCATCTGAGTGAAGTGGCGCAAATGGTTAACTATGGCTTCTTTGGCGACATTGATGTCGCGGTTATTGAAGCCTCGGCGATCACCGCTGATGGCAAGGTGTATCTTAGCAGCGGCATTGGTAATGCCCCGGTTTTTTTACATAAAGCCAAGAAAATCATCATAGAACTCAATCATTATCACAGCCCACGGGTCGCTGAACTGGCTGATATCATCATGCTCGGTGCCCCACCACGGCGTAATACCCTGCCTATCTACCATACGTTGGATAAAGTCGGCCAGCCCTATGTACAGGTGGATCCGAGTAAAATTTTTGCCATCGTTGAAACCGAACTGCCGGATGCCGGTAATAGTCTGGATCGCGAAAACCCACTATGTGAAAAAATAGCCGACAATGTGGTGAGTTTCCTGCTTAATGAACTCAAATTGGGCCGTATTCCACCAGAGTTTCTCCCGCTGCAAAGCGGCGTCGGTAATATCAATAATGCCGTGATGAAACGTCTGGGAGAAAACCCAGATATTCCGCCGTTTATGATGTATTCAGAGGTGCTGCAAGAGTCGGTGGTTCAATTATTAGAAACCGAAAAAGTGATGGGGGTAAGTGCCTCCAGCTTGACCGTTTCCCCCGCCTCATTGAAGAAAATCTATGACAATATGGATTTCTTCTCTACCCGCATTGTATTGCGGCCACAGGAGATTTCTAACAACCCAGAGATCATTCGTCGGTTAGGGGTTATTGCCCTTAACGTCGGGCTTGAATTTGATATCTACGGCCATGCCAACTCGACCCACGTTGCCGGTACGGAATTGGTCAACGGTATTGGCGGCAGTGCAGATTTTGAGCGCAACGCCTATTTGTCGATCTTTATGGCCCCCTCCATCGTCAAAGGTGGAAAGGTCTCCACCATTGTGCCGATGTGTACCCATGTTGATCATAGTGAGCACAGCGTAAAAGTTATCGTTACAGAACAAGGCGTGGCTGACTTACGCGGGCTATCACCCATGCAGCGTGCCACCACGATTATCAATAACTGTGCACATCCGATGTATCGTGACTACCTGCATCGCTATCTGGCACAGGCCAAAGGCGGACATTTGCATCACAATCTGGCGCAAGCATTCCAGTTGCACCAAAATCTGTTCGAATTTGGCTCAATGTTGGCACCTTAATCACCCTCTCGGTCTGAATGTATATAGCCCATGACTTTTTCGATGTGATGATTATTCTTGAGCGAATATAGGTACTCTCGCATATACATGGGCTGATTCGGTGCATCAAAATATTTCAGCTTGGCGGGGTTAACTAACCGATAAGCAAACTGAGGCACTACCGTCAGAAACTGCCCTTGCTCAACAGCACTGATTTTTGCCATAAAGCTGTAGGGGCGATAGATAATAGTGGGGTTAATGCCAATCGCACGGAAATGCGCATCCAGTAGAGCCTCAAAATTTGCCCTATTTTGGAAGCGCATTTGCAACCAAGGCAATGTATTCAACAACTCTAGCGCCTGGATATTCTCAAAGCGACGTGACACTAAAAAACCGAGCCGTAAAGAGGGAAGCTCCGTGGCTTGCAGGGTATCAATATGGGTGACACGTTGTGACGCTTGCTGCGGGGAGATAATAAAATCTACACGGCGATCGAGTAAGTCATCAATCACACTGTTTTCGTTAAACTCAAAAGGCTGAGCGGTAATCCCGTCGTATTTATCGCTGAGACTGAACAATTGATCAAAAATGATGGTTGGGTAAGTGTTATCAATTCCTATCACAATATTCTTCTGACGCTGTGATATAGCCACAATGCTGTTATCTATAGCTGAAAGTCGTTGATAAATAGGAAATAGCTCCTGATAAAGCTCTTGTCCTGCTTTATTGAGGCTGATACTTTTCTCATTACGAGTAAATAAGGAATAACCGACCAATTCTTCCAGCGCCATAATACTTTTGCCGAAAGGAGATGCCGTCATGTGTAATTTTTCAGCCGCCTTCGCCATGCTATTTGTTTGGGCTAACACAATAAAATTACGCATTTTCTTGGAAATGAAAACGTTCATTACTTTACTGATATGACAGAGGAGAGAGTGCTACAGCATAAGGGAATCACATCAGAAATAGTGTGAGTGCAAGAAGAGTATCACTACCATTTTCTGGTAAAATTCTTTCAATACGTTAATTTATTTATATATCAATAAAATAGACAATAAAAAGGCCAGAATGCTGTGTCACACACTGGCTTGTTTCTATACATCTCTATCACTCAGCAAGGCTTTCTTACAACAGAATCACCCTTGAGCCATCAATCCCAACAATTTAAGAACAAAATAGCCCACCACAGCAATCACTAACGGCAAGATATATAAGGTAAAGAACTGCAAGAAGATGGTGTGATGCGGTAAAACCACCTTCTCTTCTAGCTGTTCACGGCTGCGCCCTTCGCTACCTTTGGCTTGTTCCAAAATCAATTGATCTTCAATACCCTCACGAATGTGCCGCACCTGCCGCGACATACGAGCACCAGATGCCTGTAGTGACAAACCGACAAAAATCAGCATATAGATGATAAAGAACATAATATTCGCGGCGGTTAAGCCCTGCTGAAGATCAGGTACTGGCGAGTTGAACCAGAAAACATCCAGAAAAGTGGTATTGAAGCGAATCATATCGGTCATCACATGGATAAAATCCAACATGACCGCATTAATCCCGCTGCTTTTTTGACTATATTGATAGGCAAAATTGATAATTGAGATCAATGTTGACAGCAGTGCTGGAATAAAAACGAGCCACCCTGCAATCCGTTTGATAACAGCGACGCGCCCAGCCTGTTGATAGGTCATGACTTCTCCTTGTAAATACCACAACTTATGTAGCTCTAGTTTACCCGCTACATTCGCTCTTTGTGCAAAATTTTTGCTATAACTCTCACCCTTAACACAAATTCAAGCCTAGCTCATTCGGCGCTTTATCATTAAGTTAATGATAAAGTATTCAGCCCGTAGCTAAAAAAACCACAGGAGTGATGATAAATGGCAACCCCTCACCCGATTAAAGCGGCAATTTTCGATATGGATGGCTTGCTGATAGATTCGGAACCATTATGGCTACAGGCCGAACTCGATATTTTCACCAATCTTGGGCTGGATACATCCTCACGGGATTCATTACCCGATACCTTGGGTTTACGTATCGATTTAGTGGTAAAGCTTTGGTTCCAAGCCATGCCATGGCAGGGTCCTAGTCAGGCGGAAGTGTGCAAACGGATTATTGTTCGGGCGATAGAACTGGTAGAAGAGACCCGCCCGGTGCTGCCAGGCGTTGAGTACGCACTGGACCTTTGCCGCCAACAAGGGCTGAAAATCGGCCTGGCATCAGCATCCCCTCTCCATATGCAAGAGCGTGTGCTGGACATGTTAGGTGTTAGAAATCAGTTCGACTGTCTGGTTTCAGCCGAATACCTGCCCTACAGTAAACCGCACCCTGAGGTGTATCTGAATGCTGCGGCTGATCTCGGTATCGACCCGCTACAATGCGTCACGCTGGAAGATTCGGTAAACGGTATGATTGCGACTAAAGCAGCACGAATGCGCTCTATCGTGATCCCATCGCCTGAATACCGCGCAGACCCACGCTGGGTATTGGCTGATCTTAAGTTGGAATCATTAGAGCAATTGAATAAAAAAGATATAACGTAATATTACCGTATTGATGATAGAGGGCGGTGGAGCCAATGACTCAACCGCCCAAATACCCTTTAGAGGAAATCATCTCGCTTAGGGTTAAAGGTGTCGATTAAAATACTGTTATCTTCCAGTGATACCGCGCCGTGCATCTCATTTTTCACGGCACGATACGCATCACCCGCTTTCAATATGCGTTTCTGCCCTTCAATTTCCACTTCAAAGCTGCCTGCGGCAACATAAGCAATCTGGTCATGAATGTCATGTTTGTGTGCAGTACCAATGGCACCTTTGTCAAAGTGAACGCAGACCATCATCAGATCATCGCTCCAAGTCATTACTTTGCGTTTAATGCCATTTCCTAACTCTTCCCATGGCGTTTCATCATTAATAAAGAACATCTTCATTGTCTCACCTCATTATGCAGAATAAGTTTCTGATGTAGCGTAGTCACAGTTTCACGCTGAATTCTGTCCATTCTACGGGCAAAATTGGCAGATAAGCCATAAATAATCCAAAAATCATGACATCCCTCAAAAATTAATAAAACATCATTTCATTTTTATTGAATTAACTTCCCGCAAACACTATCATCATCAGCATTACAAGAAACACTCGGTCAGACATCAGACCAGTACAAGTTGTCAGCAACAATTGTCGACATCATGCGCTTGTTTGAGCCGGTCTTGCTTTCTGAGTTGGGTTTTACCCACCAAGATACTGTTCTGTAAAAGAGGTACTGACATGCAAGTTCGCCAAAGCATCCATAGCGACCACGCGAAACAGCTTGATACTGCCGGTTTGCGCCGTGAATTTTTGATCGAAAATATATTCACCGCAGATGAGTACACCCTGACCTATAGCCACATTGACCGCATCATCGTCGGGGGTATTTTGCCCGTCAGTAAAGCAGTCAGCATTGGTGATGATGTAGGTAAACAACTGGGTGTCAGTTACTTTCTGGAACGCCGCGAATTGGGCGTTATCAACATCGGTGGCTCAGGACTTATCGTTGTTGATGGTCAGCGTTATGAAATTAACAATGAAGAAGCATTGTATGTGGGTAAAGGTGCGAAAGAGGTGCAGTTCAGCAGTATCGACAGCACAAAACCTGCCAAGTTTTACTACAACAGCGCGCCAGCACACACCACTTACCCGAACAAAAAAATCACGTTGGCAGAGGCCGCACCGCAAACATTGGGTGATGATGCCACCAGCAACCGTCGCACTATCAATAAATACATCGTGCCTGATGTGTTGCCAACCTGCCAACTGACCATGGGTTTAACCAAACTGGCTCCCGGCAATCTGTGGAATACCATGCCTTGTCATACCCATGAACGTCGTATGGAAGTCTATTTCTACTTTGATATGGACGAAGAAACAGCGGTGTTCCACATGATGGGCCAGGCACAGGAAACACGTCATTTGTTAGTCCACAACGAACAAGCTGTGATTTCACCAAGTTGGTCTATTCATTCTGGCGTGGGCACTAAGCGTTATACCTTCATCTGGGGCATGGTCGGTGAAAACCAAGTCTTCAGTGATATGGACCACATCGCTGTTAGCGAATTGCGTTAAGCGTCACCAACCGAATCCGTCCTTTGGGCGGTTTTCTCCCCAATATTGAAATCGCGGCAATCTTTGACCGCCTTGAGAGAGATGTTAGCTATGATTTTAGATTCCTTTGAATTGAAAGGTAAAGTTGCACTGGTTACTGGCTGTGATACAGGTTTGGGCCAAGGCATGGCGATCGGTTTAGCCGAAGCCGGTTGTGATATCGTGGGTATCAACATTGTTGAGCCACGTGAAACTATTGATAAAGTGACTGCACTAGGCCGCCGTTTCCTTAGTCTGACGGCTGACCTGAGCAAAATTGAGCACATTCCTGCCCTGTTAGAACAAGCTGTCGCTGAATTTGGTCAAATCGATATTCTGGTCAATAACGCCGGTATCATTCGCCGTGAAGATGCGATCAACTTCAGCGAGAAGGACTGGGACGATGTCATGAACGTTAACATCAAAACCGTGTTCTTTATGTCTCAAGCGGTTGCTAAACAGTTCATCAAACAAGGCCATGGCGGCAAGATTATCAACGTGGCATCAATGCTGTCTTATCAAGGTGGTATCCGTGTGCCATCTTACACCGCATCGAAAAGCGCAGTCATGGGTGTGACTCGTCTGTTAGCTAACGAGTGGGCTAAACATGGCATCAACGTGAACGCAGTGGCACCGGGTTACATGGCAACCAACAATACCCAACAGTTGCGTAAAGATGAAGAACGCAGCAAAGAGATCCTTGACCGTATCCCTGCTGGTCGTTGGGGCTTGCCTGATGATCTGAAAGGTCCAGTGGTCTTCCTGGCATCTAAAGCATCTGATTATATCAGCGGTTACACCATCGCGGTTGATGGCGGTTGGTTGGCTCGCTAAGCCGATAATCATGACTAATTTGAGTTAAGGTCTATCTGGCGGAGTTATTCGCAATATTTTGACTCAAAAACGCATCAAGGCACAACTTCTGTTGTGCCTTTTTTATTACTTATTTATCAATTAGTTAACAAATAAATCTACCGGTAAATTTCTGCCAAAAGCGCAAAAATAAAAAATTCAAAACAACGTTCCGACTCCGATCACACTTTTGTCATTCGCTCAATGACTCGTCAGTAAATACAAATATAATAGATTGTGAAACGACGTTTCTATTTATAAGGAACCTTAAACCGGTTCTATCCTGATGTTCGATGATGGGGTTATGGCAATGGATTTTATAGGCAACATTAAAGGCAGCGACGCAATGATGATTAACTGGCTCAGCGCTATTCGCAGCTATGTTGATCTGGTCCAGTCTATTGGCCATAGCAACCAAAACCCTACCCCCCTGCTAGCTGATGGCTTTGATGTGCTGACACATCAACCGGTCGTATGGGAATTTCCTGATGGCCACAATACACCAATATCTAATTTTGCCAGTCAGCAAAACTGGTTGCGGACATTGGATGCCCTCAGTCTGGTGACTCAGGATCCGCAATATCACCAACAAGCACGAGTGCAAAGCAGCTATTTTATGCACCTTGGCGTTCATGAGCAAAGCGGGTTGTTTTACTGGGGCGGCCATCGTTTCCTCAATCTGGATACATTAACGACCGAAGGGCCAGAATCAAAAGCGCAAGTACATGAACTGAAACATCATCTGCCCTATTACGATTTTCTGGTCACTGTTGACCGGGAAAAAACACTTAATTTTTTACAGGGTTTTTGGCACGCCCATGTAGAGGATTGGCAAACGCTGGATCTGGGCCGCCACGGTAGCTACGACAAATTACGCGACCCACATGTGTTTACCCATGCTCGCCGCGATGTGGTTAATCCTACTGACTTACCGCGCCTTCCTGAAACCAAAGGCCTGACCTTTGTGAATGCGGGTACTGACCTGATTTATGCCGCATATAAATATGCTGAATATACCGGTGATATCGCTGCTGCTGCCTGGGGGAAACATCTCTATCGTCAATATGTATTAGCCCGTAACCCAGAAACCGGTTTACCGGTTTATCAGTTCAGTTCGCCACAACAGCGTCGCCCTATCCCGGCGGACGATAATCAGACCCAATCTTGGTATGGCGATCGTGCCAAACGTCAGTTTGGTCCAGAATTTGGTGACATTGCTCGCGAAGCTAATGTGCTGTTTCGCGATATGCGCCCGCTACTGATTGATAACCCATTGGCGATGTTAGATATTCTGCGCCAACAACCCGACGAACAAGTCTTGCAATGGGTTATTGATGGCTTAAAGAACTACTATCGTTTCGCTTATAACGTTGAGAGTAATACATTGCGCCCGTTATGGAACGATGGACAAGACATGAGCGGCTATGTATTGCTGCGGGATGGTTACTATGGCGCCAAAGGTACGGTTATTTCGCCATTCCCATTAGATGTTGATTATTTGCTGCCATTAGTTCGCGCCTGGCGCTTGAGTGAAGATGAAGAGCTGCTGGATCTGATTGGTGTGTTACTGCACCGCTGGCAGTTTGCTGAATTGAACAAACAAAAACGCCGAGCATCATTGATGGTGGGTAAAAAACCTGCTGCCACTGCACACCTATTGTTGGCCTTAGTTGAACTGGCAGAACACTGCCAATGTAGCCGATTATTTGAATTAGCCTGGCAAGTTGGCGATGAACTATTTAAACAACATTACCATCGCGGCCTGTTTGTTGAATCGGCTCAACACCGTTATTTCCGTATCGACAATCCAATTGCATTAGCAATATTGGCCTTAATTGCAGCAAAACAAAATAAGTCTGCTGCTATGCCTCAATTTATTACCAATGGTGGTTACATTCATGGAGATTATCGGGTGAACGGGGAAAACCGTACTCTGTATGATATTGATTTTATTTATCCGACGCTTTTGAATCAGTAATTTTATTTATCTTTCATGTTATTAAAAATAGGTAAGCATTATGAATGAAAACAGAATGCTGGGGTTAGCCTATTTATCGCCTTATATACTCGGGTTGATAATATTTACGGCTTTCCCCTTTGTATCATCCTTCTTTCTCAGTTTTACTGAGTATGACTTAATGAACCCTCCCGTATTTAACGGGATCGAGAATTATCGTCATATGATTCTTGAAGATGATTTATTCTGGAAATCCATGGGCGTTACATTCGCTTATGTTTTTCTGACTATTCCTTTAAAACTGGCATTTGCTCTAGGGATCGCTTTTGTACTGAACTTTAAATTACGCGGTATTGGCCTGTTCCGTACTGCTTTCTATATTCCATCAATCCTCGGCAGCAGCGTTGCAATTGCCGTGTTATGGCGTGCCCTATTTGCCATTGATGGCCTGTTAAACAGCTTTATTGGCGTGTTCGGGTTTGATGCCATCAACTGGTTGGGAGAACCAGCGCTGGCGCTGACATCCGTGACATTACTGCGTGTCTGGCAGTTCGGTTCCGCCATGGTTATCTTCTTGGCTGCATTGCAGAACGTACCGCAGTCACAATATGAAGCAGCCATGATTGATGGTGCCTCTAAATGGCAAATGTTTATGAAAGTTACCGTGCCACTGATCACGCCGGTTATTTTCTTTAACTTTATTATGCAAACCACGCAGGCGTTCCAAGAGTTTACCGCGCCGTACGTTATTACCGACGGTGGACCAACTCACTATACGTATTTATTCTCGCTCTATATCTATGATACCGCGTTTAAATACTTTGATATGGGATACGGTGCTGCACTGGCCTGGGTATTATTCCTGGTAGTCGCCCTCTTCGCCTCAATTGCATTTAAATCATCTAAATATTGGGTCTTCTACTCCGCCGATAAAGGAGGAAAAAATGACTGACGTACAACAAACTTCCAACCAGAAGAAATTAGATCTGGCGCAGGAAATTGCTAATGCGGAAATTAGCCGCACAGAACGCAAAGCAAAAGTCAGTGCTGCTTTCCGCTACATCATTTTGATTATTGTCGGTCTGATGATGCTTTATCCGCTGCTGTGGATGTTCTCTGCGGCGTTTAAACCCAATAATGAAATTTTCACCACATTAGGATTATGGCCAGAAAACGCAACCAGTGATGGTTTCGTTAATGGTTGGAAAACCGGTACTGAATATAACTTCGGTCACTACATGCTTAACACCTTTAAGTTTGTAATCCCGAAAGTCATTCTGACTATTATCTCTTCCACTATCGTGGCATATGGTTTCGCACGCTTTGAGATCCCATGGAAGAAATTCTGGTTTGCAACATTGATTACCACCATGTTGCTGCCAAGTACTGTGTTATTGATTCCGCAATACATCATGTTCCGTGAAATGGGCATGCTGAATAGCTACTTACCACTTTATTTGCCGACGGCCTTCGCCACCCAAGGGTTCTTCGTCTTCATGCTGATTCAGTTCCTGCGTGGTGTACCACGTGATATGGAAGAAGCGGCACAGATCGACGGTTGTAACTCGCTACAGGTGTTGTGGTATGTGGTTGTGCCAATCTTGAAGCCGGCCATTATCTCTGTCGCACTGTTCCAGTTTATGTGGTCAATGAACGACTTTATCGGCCCACTGATTTATGTCTACAGCGTAGATAAGTACCCGATAGCGCTGGCTCTGAAGATGTCAATTGACGTCACCGAAGGCGCACCGTGGAACGAAATTCTGGCAATGGCAAGCATCTCCATTCTGCCGTCCATCATTGTTTTCTTCCTGGCTCAACGCTACTTCGTGCAAGGCGTAACCAGCAGCGGAATTAAAGGTTAATAGAGGATTTATCATGGCTGAAGTCATTTTCAATAAATTAGGCAAAGTTTACTCCAACGGTTTCCGCGCGGTTCATGGCATTGATCTGAAAATCCATGATGGCGAGTTTATGGTTATTGTTGGTCCATCAGGCTGTGCTAAATCCACCACTCTGCGCATGCTGGCAGGTCTGGAAACCATCAGTGATGGCGAAGTTCGAATTGGTGATCGGGTGGTCAATAATCTGGCACCTAAATCACGTGGTATTGCCATGGTGTTCCAGAACTATGCGTTATATCCGCACATGACAGTGAAAGAGAATCTGGCCTTTGGCCTGAAACTGAGCAAGCTGCCAAAAGATCAGATTGAAGCGCAAGTCGCAGAAGCGGCCAAAATCCTGGAGCTGGAAGACCTGCTGGACAGACTGCCGCGCCAGTTGTCAGGTGGCCAGGCACAACGTGTGGCAGTAGGCCGGGCGATTGTGAAAAAACCTGATGTTTTCTTGTTTGATGAACCGTTGTCGAACCTCGATGCCAAGTTGCGTGCCTCAATGCGTATCCGCATCTCAGATTTGCATAAGCAATTGAAAAAAAGCGGCAAAGCAGCAACAACTGTTTATGTTACCCATGACCAGACCGAAGCCATGACCATGGGTGACAGAATCTGTGTAATGAAACTGGGCCACATCATGCAAGTTGATACCCCGGATAATCTCTACCACTTCCCTACCAACATGTTTGTTGCAGGTTTTATTGGCGCACCGGAAATGAACATCAAACCGAGTACGCTGGTAGAAAAAGAGGGGCAGATTGGCCTGACAGTTGGCCAATACACTCTGGTATTGAGTGAAAAACAGCAAGCCAAAGTGGCCGCCCATGCCGGAGAAAAAGTGTTCTTTGGTGTACGTCCAGAATTTATTCGCATGTCACAACAACCCTTTGCCAATAACCATTCGCAAGGTGAATTAGTTCGTGTGGAAAACATGGGGCATGAATTCTTCTTATACATCAAGGTTGACGACTTTGAATTGACTTGTCGCTTACCGTCTGATGAAGCACGGCCAATTATTGAAAGTGGCCTGCATCGCACCGTGTACTTCCAATTTGATATGGATAAATGCCATATCTTTGATGCAAAAACAGAAAAAAATATCTCTCTTTAACAGGAGCAGTACCCAATGAAAAAAGCGATCCTACACACGCTGATAGCATCCACTCTGGCTTTATTATCACATCAGGCTTTTGCACAGGATGACGTTAACCTACGCATGTCATGGTGGGGGGGCAATGGGCGTCATCAAATGACACTTAAGGCTCTGGAAGAGTTCCACAAGCAGCACCCCAATATTAATGTTAAAGCAGAATACACTGGCTGGGACGGTCATCTTTCTCGTCTGACGACGCAAATTGCGGGTGGAACTGAACCTGACGTTATGCAAACAAACTGGAACTGGTTGCCCATCTTCTCCAAAGACGGCACTGGCTTCTATGACTTAAATAAAGTGTCAGAGCAGTTGGATTTGGCTCAATTCGATCCGAAAGAACTGCAACAGACTACCGTTAATGGCAAATTAAACGGTATCCCGATTTCAGTGACAGCGCGTATTTTCTATTTTAATGACGCGACCTGGGCTAAGTCTGGTTTAGAGTATCCTAAAACGTGGGACGAATTACTTAAAGCAGGTTTAGTATTTAAAGAAAAACTGGGTGACCAATATTACCCTGTGGTATTAGAGCACCAGGATACTCTGGCATTAATTCGCTCTTACATGACACAAAAATACAACACCCCGACTATCGATGAAGCTAATAAAAAGTTTGCTTATACACCAGAACAGTGGGTTGAGTTCTTTACTATGTATAAGAAAATGGTTGATAACCATGTAATGCCATCCACTAAATACTATGCATCATTCGGCAAAAGTAATATGTACGAAATGAAGCCGTGGATTAATGGTGAATGGGGTGGTACTTATATGTGGAACTCCACCATTACTAAGTATTCCGATAACCTGACTAAACCAGCAAAATTGATACTTGGCCCTTATCCGATGTTGCCAGAGGCAAAAGATGCAGGTCTGTTCTTTAAACCTGCTCAAATGCTCTCTATTGGTAAATCGACTAAGTATCCTAAAGAAAGTGCCATGCTCATCAACTTCCTGCTTAACAGCAAAGAAGGTGTTGATGCTATGGGCTTAGAGCGTGGTGTACCACTGAGTAAGACTGCGGTAACTCAACTTCGTGCCAGCGGTGTAATTAAAGATGAAGACCCATCTGTTGCTGGTTTAAATATGGCATTAGAACTGCCACATGAAATGAAAACGTCACCATACTTTGATGACCCGCAAATCGTTTCATTGTTCCGAGATGCAATCCAATATATCGATTATGGTCAGAAATCTGTTGAAGAATCTGCGGAATACTTTAATAAACAAGGTGACCGTATCCTGAAACGCGCCATGAGATAATCTGTAAATCTATTTAACTTAAGTGGTTATTAAACCCTGCCATTGATTTGGCGGGGTTGTTTTGTTTTATAAATAAAAAATAATAATAGCCAATTAGATCGCCATCACAAATTAATATCTGATTAAAAAATTAATCTCTAAGAAAGATCTGGATCACACAAATAATTATCCATATAAATAGAATATGAATCCACATAAAGTGAAACGTTGTTTCTTTGATTGTGGAATTGTTTTTTAGTCGTATGTTGATTTTTATAAAATTGTTAATGATTGTTGTTTTAAATAACCATAACCCTGGGATTATATAAAAAATGAAATTTAAATTACTTACTTTGGCAGTGGCATCTGTTATCAGTTTTAGTTCTGTTGCAACAACAATTGACTATCGGCATGAAATGAAAGATACCAGTAAATCTGATCATAAAGATCGTTTACTGATCTCCAACCGTTTTGCCAATGGTTTTGGTTTATCTTTAGAAGGGAAATGGGGCCAGCACAGCTCTGATACTACGCCTAATAAACCATTTAATGAGCAAGTCAGTAATGGTACCGAAGTGGTTGCCAGCTACGTCTATCAATTCAACAAAACATTCCAGATTGAGCCTGGTTTCTCATTAGAGTCATCATCTGACTCGAACAACTATCGCCCTTACCTGCGCGGTAAAGTGTCCTTTACTGATGATTTCTCTACCTCACTGCGTTATCGCCCATATTACAAGCGTAACCAGCCAGCTCAGACCAAAGCAACAGAGAAAGGCCATGAGTTCACCATGCTGTTTGCTTATAGTTTCTTGAAAGACTATTCAGCAGAATACGAATTAAACTACAAGAAATCTGAAGATGAAATTCTGGCAAATAAAGAAAAAGAAGAATGGAGTCATGATCTGAAAATTGCTTACAAATGGGATAAAAACTGGAAGCCATATGTTGCTATCGGCAACGTAGCAGGTAGCAAAACGACTGACGAGCGTCAAACTCGCTACCGTGTCGGTGTGCAGTACAGCTTCTAATTATTATGTTGTTATGAGTACCCTCATCATTATTTGTTAAATTATGCCCATACCCGTATTACTTTGGGGAAAAGTCGACTCCCGGTCACTTTTCCCCTTTTTTTATCAATGTAACTTCATTTCAGCCCAAGACCTGATATTTCCCCCCTGAATACTCACGTTAAACTCCCTGCTCTCAGCCAGAGAAAAATGAGACATTTAGTTACAGCGTAACGGCTATCCACGCCAAGATAAATCTCATATACTGGATAAATCAACAGCTACAGACTCGGAATTCAAGTATGACAGGGGAAGGACACCTTATTTTTTCTGTCGCCTGCGCTATCTTTGCCAAAAAAGTCGGTCTTACACCGGAACTGGCACAGGGTGACTGGTGGCATATTATCCCTGGCGCCCTGCTAACTTCCCTGCTACCCGATATTGATCACCCAAAGTCAATCCTTGGCCAGCGGTTAAAGTGGCTCTCCACCCCCATTGCCCGTGCATTTGGCCATCGTGGGTTTACCCATAGCCTATTGGCCGTTATTGGTGGTGTGGCACTATTTCAAATGGACATCTCACGCGATTGGATTATTCCCGCAGATGCGTTCCATGCAATGATTATTGGCTATTTCAGCCATTTGCTAGCGGATATGCTCACACCTGCTGGCGTACCGCTGTTATGGCCTTGCCGCTGGCGATTCTGTATCCCGCTATTACGCCCACAAAAAGGCAATCAATTAGAACGCGTATTCTGTGTTCTATTAGTTTGTTTTTCCGTCTATTGGCAAACTGATACCACCATTCCCTTGCTATCCTATATGGAACAATTGAAAAACTTTCGACTGTGATCACATTTTAATGGGTTAATAATCACCAATTTGAATGTATTCCATACAAATCAGGGTAAAAATTTATATAAAATTCCTTTTGGATATAAGTGAGCCTGAAGAGGAACTGCTACCATATGCGGCTAATTGCACCATGACGGTGCTTGGCTCTGTTCTAGATAAAAATAGTAATAGAATATGTGCCAGTATTTAAAATAATAATTTGGAGATATGGGGATGAACCTTCCGCTTGTGATTAACGTGCTGGTATTTGTAGCACTGCTATTACTATTGGCACAAACCCGGCATAAACAATGGAGTCTGGCCAAGAAAGTTTTGGTTGGCTTAGCACTGGGTGTGCTGTTTGGTCTGAGCTTGCAATGGGTATACGGTGCTGATAACCCGGTACTGAAAGAGTCCATCACCTGGTTTAATATTGTCGGAAATGGTTATGTGCAATTATTGCAGATGATTGTTATGCCGCTGGTATTCGCCTCAATCTTGAGTGCTGTCGCTAAACTGCATAATGCCTCTTCGCTAGGTAAAATTAGCGTACTGACAATCGGTACGTTGCTTTTCACCACCTTAATTGCTGCTCTGGTTGGCGTGCTGGTTACCAATCTGTTTGGCTTAACCGCTGAAGGCTTGGTACAAGGTACGCAAGAGACAGCACGTTTGAGTGCCATTGAAAGCAACTACTTAAGCAAAGTGACGGATTTGACAGTGCCGCAGTTGATCCTGTCGTTTATTCCGAAAAACCCGTTTGCCGATTTGACCGGGGCCAGTCCGACCTCAATTATCAGCGTGGTGATTTTCGCGACGTTCCTCGGTATTGCCTCACTGCAATTGCTGAAAGATGATGTCGAGAAAGGACAACGCGTATTAGTTGCTATTGATACGCTGCAAGCTTGGGTGATGAAACTGGTACGTCTGGTGATGAAACTGACCCCCTACGGCGTATTGGCACTAATGACCAAAGTTGTCGCTGGCTCTAATATTCAAGATATTATCAAGCTGGGGAGCTTTGTCGTTGCCTCCTACCTTGGTCTGGCGATTATGTTTGTGGTCCACGCCGTGTTGCTGTCATTCACTGGCATCAATCCGTTGAAGTTCTTCCGCAAAGTCTGGCCGGTGCTGACCTTCGCCTTTACCAGCCGCTCCAGCGCCGCCAGTATTCCGCTGAATGTGGAAGCTCAAACCCGCCGCTTGGGTATCCCGGAGTCCATCGCCAGCTTCTCTGCTTCCTTTGGTGCCACCATTGGGCAAAATGGCTGTGCTGGCCTCTATCCGGCGATGCTGGCCGTAATGGTCGCACCAACGGTGGGAATCAACCCTCTGGACCCAGTATGGATTGCCACACTGGTTGGGATTGTAACCATCAGTTCTGCCGGTGTTGCCGGTGTGGGCGGTGGTGCAACCTTCGCCGCGCTGATTGTTTTGCCGGCATTGGGCTTGCCAGTTACATTGGTTGCTTTATTGATCTCGGTTGAGCCATTGATTGATATGGGCCGGACCGCGCTGAACGTCAGCGGTTCAATGACCGCCGGTACCATTACCAGCCAATTGATGAAACAGACCGATAAAGAGATTCTCAACAGCGACGATGATGGCGATTTAGCCCATCAGTAACCGACGCTAATTAGTCACTCTATTGTGATGGCTCAGAAAGCCAGTCAGTAAAATGACTGGCTTTCTGCTTTTAAAGTGCTTATTGCCGCTAATTAATTGGCGACGTCAACTACCCTATGGGTGATATTTCTCGACCAACGCCAGAGCAATGGCTTCAGTTTCTATATCTGGTACGCCGCGAATATTCTGCGCCCTGAAATGCATCTGAAAAGCCTTAATAACCTGAATGGTTTCATTATCCAGCACGCCGCTTTGTGGGATTTGATAACCATAACGGGCCAGTGCCTGCTGAATAACAGTAACTGAGCCGATATCATACTTATTTCGACCATCAATATACTTAGCGACTGTTGCGTCATCTGGCCAGGCGCCTATGCCTTGCTGCGCCAAACGCTGCCATGGGAATAGCGGACCGGGATCAGATTTTCGCTGTGGAGCAATATCGCTGTGAGCTACGACATTCATCGGAGCAATATTATAACGCTCGACAATATCTCTGGTAAGGCGCTCAATCAATTCAATCTGAGACTCATTGTAAGGATACCACCTTCTACCCAACATCCTCTCAGTGAAGCCCTTATTGACGATTTCGATACCGATAGAGGTATCATTGAGACTGGTGCGCCCTTCCCAGTAACTCACCCCGGCATGCCAGGCTCTTTGGCTTTCAGGCACCAATTGCAAAACAACCGGTTTGCCCTCAACATTTTGGGGATGTGTTTTTACCAAATAATGGGCACTGACATTACCCTGAGTCAGTATTCGCAGTGATTCAGCATCATCTGTTGCAGTATAATGAAGCACTAAAAAACGCACTCGTTCATTTTGAGCCACTGATGGATGATTAGTATCGATTTTATAATCATCACGGTCGATCAGTTTATGCGGCCGGTCACTGTGAGGGCTACTACAACCCGCCAATAGCAGTAACAAACCCGCGCTTAATAACTTCCTCATCATTTTTCTCCCTATAATATGATTAAGCACGGTTATAGTGACCCAACCGAATTAAATGGACTGTCAACAATACATTTAATTAACAAATCACAAGACCGAATAATACCAAACACAATAAATAGTATTAGATTGATAATTATACATAGAAATTAATTGCTGTTATGGCTGTTTTAACAACCCAACTTACCGTCATATCACTGATTTTGGTACGTCGGGCCGCTTACACCTTGGCGCGGGGGATTTACCAATAAAAAACGGCCCCTGGTTAAAGGAGCCGTCCGACATCGCTGGGAAGGAATAAATAGTTATAATTAACAGCTGATTAAAAATATCCAATAATTATAAAGTATTTACCCTATTTCGCTTTATCCTCAGAAAGGATAATCACGGTAACCCATTTGCTCTGAGATGTTACGTGCTGCGCGATGCAAAGATTTAACTATGTCACTCTTGCTGTCTTCAGAAAAACGCAGCGTCGGGTATGAAATACTTAAGCCCGCGATCACCACACCGAAACGGTCGAAAACAGGTACAGCGATACAACGCAAACCTTCTTCTTGCTCCTCGACATCTTCACCAAAGCCCTGCTCACGCACCAGATCCAGCACTGGCAATAATGCAGCCGCGCTATCCAGGGTGTGTTTAGTGCTACGGGTGAACTCGATATGAGACAAGATTTCCTCTACTTCACCACGGTCACGCCACGCCAATAACACTTTACCAATTGCGGTACTGTGCAGTGGGTTACGACGACCAATACGGGAATGCATCCGCAGGTTATACATAGAATCAATTTTATGAATATAAACAATGCTGTCTTCATCCAATGCACCCAAGTGAATAGTTTCACGAGTTTCATTAGATAATTCACGCATCTGTATATCTGCGCTACGAATCAAATCAACATTTTGTAGCGCTTTAGCCCCCAGCTCAAATAACTTCAGCGTAAGGGAGTATTTCTCTGATTCGCCTTCCTGGGCAACATACCCCAGGGATTTCATGGTCTGGAGAAAGCGGTAAACCGTACTTTTTGGCATCATTACACGTTGGGAAAGCTCGGTAATACCAATTTCCCGTTCTTCACCCAATGCTTGTAAGATGCCAAAAACCTTCAGAACCGACGACACAGAGTCGGGCTGTTTATCTAGATCTGCAATAGCCATTTCTTGGTTACCCTACTCAGTTTTCTGTGTTTCATAAAACAATATGTTTTAAAAAAAATAGAACAGTGGTTTTATTATAAAGGGAAGTTGCGAGACTGTGCAATAAACCAATGTGAATAATAAGATATTAACCTTGCAGACAGCAAATTAGCCTCTTTCCATGAAAGAGGCTAGTGCAAAATTTAACTATTGCCAGACTGATTCAGGCAAAGTAGCCAAATAAAGTGCAGGTTTGCCATGAACATCAGATGTGAACAGAACTTGTTTATCATCAGGGGTAAAGGAAGGATGTGGATGCGTCACCTGCCGATCACCTTCAAACACCTGCCATGAGGTATCGTGGCGAGCAACACGATGCTGGCTGCCATTTTTCATGTTGAATACATACAGGAAAGGATCGTTTTCGATCTTATAGCCGCTATCGTCTTGTACATCTACCGGTGCATCTGAACCATCGCCGACCATCAACGTACCGTCATAGTTACTCATCAGATGGGAACACGCCGGCATAGAGGTCAATTGGCGATTTTCCAATGTCTGTGGGTCAGCACTGTAGATAAAGCGATCCGGGCTGCCTTTCAAATAGGAGACATACACCAGCGCCGAACCATCGGGTACCCAGAACTCATGGGTACAGCTTTCGCCTTCAGCATGGGTTTTCACTTTACGCATGTTGCTGCCATCTTCATTGATTAGCCACATACGTGCATCAACCAGATCGTGTGGACCTTCATGGCAGAATGCGACCGTACTGTCATCATAAGGGCGATAGATTGGGTGACCTAGCCATTGATTCTCTTGCAAAATCACCGCCGACTCACCGGTTTTCAAGTCAACACGCATCAAACGGCAACAAGGTTTAGTGAAATAGAACTCGTGGAATTTTTTCCAATCGGTCAAGGGGACCCAGTCTTCGCGTTTAATTTCAATACCGACCAACTTGGTACAATCTGAATTGGCGACCCAGGTACCGTAACCCACCCACTCTTCAGGCACCTGATAAACCACGCTCTCTTCCAGTGTGGCAAGACAGACCCGCATCAGGTTACGCCCATCTTTGACATAAAACAGTGCATCATCTTCAGGTGACAAGAAACCACCAAAGGTATTGTCGCCACGCCCTTCTGTCAGTTGTGTTGCCACTTGCGTGTTGAGATCCAACAAGTAGTAGTTCCACGGACCATCAAAAGCGCCGCCGAACAATAACTTACTGCCATCACGGGTGAAACATTTTTGATAGAAATAGTTACGGTGGCAAGTGACATCAGGCGGCGTTAACCGTGTAACTTGTGCACCGGTAGAGGCATCCTGATATGTGTGAAATGTCAGGGGGATTTGTTTACCTTTGGCCATCAGGAAAGTCCTTAAAATCATCAGAGAATTAAAATTTGCCCGCAGAGGAACCTGTCAGGCTATTACTATCTCACATTATAGAAACGATGTTTCATTTTTCCGTGATCGCGGTTCTATTTTCACTGATTTAGCCAAATTACTGTGCTTATCAGCCTGTTAATCTGATTGCGATAACTGTACCACATCGCTATTTACAAATAAGCCGGCTGGCAAGGATGCATTCAAGCACAATACTGGTTAGCATATAAACACTTACCTACATCATTATTTTTACAGATAAAACCTATGATCCCATCATCAAACGATGGCATGCCGGTTCCTCAGCGCTATGCTGCAATATTGGTTATTGCACTCGGTATTACCATAGCGGTGTTGGATGGCACTATCGCCAACGTAGCTTTGCCAACCATCGCTCGTGACCTCAATGCCAGCCCAGCCACGTCTATTTGGGTCGTGAATGCTTACCAGTTAGCTATCACCGTGTCGTTGCTCTCAATGGCATCGCTGGGCGATATCATCGGTTATCGGCGGGTTTATCAGGCAGGTTTACTGGTGTTTAGTGTGACATCGCTGTTCTGTGCTCTGTCTGACTCATTATGGACGCTAACATTTGCCCGTGTGCTGCAAGGGCTTGGCGCAGCAGCCTTAATGAGTGTTAATACTGCATTGATTCGGATTATTTATCCACGAGCACAACTGGGCCGTGGTATCGGTATTAATTCATTGATTGTGGCCGTTTCCGCCGCCGCCGGTCCCACCATTGCCGCGGCGGTGCTATCGGTTGCTTCATGGCAGTGGCTGTTTGCCATTAATGTCCCCATCGGCTTGTTGGCATGGTTGTTAGGTATGAAGTATTTGCCTGCCAATAATATGAAAAGTAACGGTAACCGTTTCGATTTTACCAGTTGTGTGATGAATGCTCTGACCTTTGGTTTACTGATAACCGCTATCAGTGGCTTTGCTCAGGGACAAAGCCCAACCCTGATAGCGGCTGAAATTATCGCATTGCTGCTAATTGGTTTCTTCTTTGTACGCCGTCAACTTAGTCAGTCTTTCCCGCTGCTTCCGGTTGATTTACTGCGTATTCCTATTTTTGCATTATCAATCGGCACTTCTATTTGCTCTTTTGCCGCACAAATGCTGGCAATGGTGTCACTGCCCTTCTTTTTACAAACTGTTCTGGGCCGTGATGAAGTGGCAACCGGACTGCTGTTAACCCCATGGCCGTTGGCAACCATGGTGGTAGCCCCGATAGCCGGGCGATTAGTCGAACGTTATCATGCAGGATTATTAGGCGGGATAGGTTTGGCGGTGTTTGCCAGTGGTTTGTTCCTGCTAGCATTGCTGCCAGCCAACCCGAGTGATGTGGATATTATCTGGCGGATGGTGCTATGTGGTGCCGGTTTTGGCCTGTTTCAGTCGCCGAATAACCACACCATTATTTCTGCTGCACCGCAACATCGTAGTGGTGGGGCCAGCGGCATGCTAGGCACCGCCCGTTTACTCGGGCAAACCTCTGGGGCGGCATTAGTGGCATTAATGTTCAATCTGTTCTCAACCAGTGGCACTCATGCTTCTCTGGTGCTGGCTGGCTGCTTTGCCAGTATCGCCGCATTGGTGAGTGTGCTGCGCATAAGCCAGAAACGTGGCTAGACTCGGGTTGCAATAAAAAAACCCCGCTGGCGGGCGGGGTTTTTAATCAGAAGAGTTGGTGGTGGCTACTTCAGATACTGGCCTGAACGTAGCGCTTCAATACGTTTGTCCAGCGGCGGATGTGACATAAACAGCTCGCTGAAGGTTTTGGACTTACCATTAATGCAGAAAGCCATCATGTTGCCTGCTTCCTGTGGCTCATAGCTGGTTTTCAGCCGTTGCAGAGCCGCTATCATCTTCTCACGCCCTACCAGTTTCGCTGAGCCGGCATCAGCGTGGAATTCGCGATGGCGCGAGAACCACATGGTGATAATGCTGGCCAGAATACCAAAGACCAATTCCAAGACCATTGATACGGCAAAGTAGACCATCGGGTTACCAGCGCTACTGCTTTCATTATCACGATCCCCTGATAGGAAACCGGCCGCGACTTGCGCAATCAGGCGTGAAATGAAAATTACAAAGGTATTCACAATCCCCTGAATCAAGGTCATGGTGACCATATCGCCGTTAGCAACGTGGCTAATTTCATGAGCAATAACGGCTTCTGCTTCATCACGGCTCATGTTCTGCAATAGACCTGTACTCACTGCCACTAAAGAGGCATCACGACGAGCCCCGGTCGCAAAGGCGTTAATATCCGGTGCCTGATAAATAGCAACTTGTGGCATAGCAATACCGGCTTGCTGAGATTGGCGACGTACCGTATCCAGCAACCAGCGCTCAGTTTCATTGCGCGGTTGTTCGATAACCTCACCACCCACTGAACGCAAAGCCATCCATTTGGACATCAGCAACGAAACAAATGCGCCGCCGAAACCGAACAGACCAGCCATGATCATCAGCCCTTGTACACTGCTGGACTGAATACCTGTCAGGCTTAGTACCAACCCGAACACCAACATGACTGCCAGGTTGGTGAGAAGGAACAGAGCGATACGCATCATAAAAATTTATTTCCTTATTGTTTTAAGTCGACACTGTGTTGAGTCACATGGGTCTTAAGTCAAAATTGGCATAATCCTGGATGATGACTTAGCCAAATTACTACTGAGATACGCTGATCGTATGGGCATCTGATAAATTTTCAAGGCTTGTTAAGTTCTAACAGAGTAAATCAACATAACTTTACAAATTTGGATACTTTTCATTACATATTTTGCTATTTTTTCGCCAATTGATAAATTCGGCGATGAAAAAAACGTAAAAAAAATCCGGGCTCTTTTTAAGGCCCGGATCCTTCATATTATCTGCTGACTTATTTTGCCGCAGGTGCTGCCGCTGGTGGTGATTCAACTTGTGGCTGCGCTTTTTCTTTATGAGCCAAATCCAAAGCAATATGAACAGTCTCATCCAGATAAGGGTCTGGCTCCTGATAGTCTTTTGGCAAATCCTCCAATGACTTCAGTGGCTTTTTACCTTCACGTTTGAAACGCTCATTCAAGCGATTCAGTCGCGTGGCATCATCATCATGGTTCTCTTTTTCACGCTGAGCGTAATTGAGAGAGACGATGTTGCGTTTTTCTTTCAACGCTTTATAACGCTCAATATCTTGCTGAATATGCTGGAATTCAGGATCAGCGGCAATCCGCGCTGTATGTGCTTTCAGTAACTCCGGCTCCAGTGGCTTCAGATCACCACTCTTGACGTAACTGGCCGCATTGATACTGTCCCAAGGCAAGGCATTGTCTTCGAAACTCTCACCCGTTTCCGCCGGATCAACACCGGTTGGCATCACGATATCCGGGGTTACCCCTTTACGCTGAGTACTGCCACCGTCTACCCGATAGAATTTCTGGATAGTGTATTGCAGTGAACCTAACGCAGGCCATTCCGGGCGCAACATTTGATCATAAATACGATTTAACGACCGATACTGTTGAACAGTACCTTTACCAAAGGTTGGTTCACCGACAATTAATGCACGACCATAGTCCTGCATGGCAGCAGCAAAGATTTCGGAAGCGGATGCACTGTAGCGGTCCACCAATACCACGAGCGGGCCTTTGTAGTACACCACGCCATCAGTATCACTGTCTTCACGCACTTTGCCGTTGTTATCCCGCACTTGAACCACCGGCCCACTCGGAATAAACAAACCGGACAGCGACACAGCCTCGGTCAGAGCACCACCACCATTACTGCGCAAGTCAATAATAATGCTACTGACATTCTCTTTCTCCAGCTTCTGCAATTGCACCTTAACGTCTTCGGTCAGGCCAACATAGAAACCAGGGATATCCAGTACACCGACACGCTCTTTGCCGATAGTTTTCACCGACATTTTCACTGCGCGATCTTCAAGACGAATGCGTTCACGGGTCAAGGTTACAGTGCGCGGTTTAGTACCTTTACCGGCCGGTAAAATCTCCAGTCGCACTTTACTGCCCTTCGGCCCTTTAATGAGTGCCACGACATCATCGAGACGCCATCCAATCACATCCACCATCGGCTTACCGGTTTGACCCACACCGATCACCCGATCACCTACGGCGATAGTTTTACTTTTCGCCGCGGGGCCACCTGGAACCATAGAGTTGATTAAGGTGTAATCATCATCCATTTGCAAGACAGCGCCAATACCTTCCAGAGACAAGCTCATTTCAGTATTGAACTGTTCGGTATTACGTGGCGACAGATAGTTGGTATGCGGGTCAATTTCATGCGCAAACGCATTCATAATTAGCTGGAACACATCTTCGCTATTACTTTGCGTCAAACGCTTAATGGCCGCCTGATAGCGTTTTGTCAGCGTCTCTTTGATTTCTTTATCCGTTTTACCGGTTAATTTCAAATTAAGCTGATCGTACTTAACTTTTGCGTCCCAAAGCTTATTCAGCTCAGCTTCGCTGGTAGGCCAAGGTGCTTTACCACGGTCAATATCAATGGTGTCATTACCGGTAAAGACCATTGGCCGGTCCAGTACTGACAATGCATATTGATAGCGCTCAAAGCGGCGTTTTTGCGCCAAATTGAATAAAGCGAAAGGCGTGTCCAACTGGCCTGATTTTAACTCATCATCCAGCGACTGCTTTTTATCCGCAAACTGTGCCACATCTGATGCCAACAACACGTTATGGCTGTAATCCAGCATGTTGAGGAATCTATCAAATATTTTGGCGGAAAACTGATCGTCCAGTGTAAATTGACGATAGTGAGAGCGAGTGAAGCGCGATGTTACGCGCTCACTCACGGTTGCATGCTCGGGTTCCTGACGCAGTTGAGGTAGCTGATCGATGCGATAGGTGGTATCCGCTGCGTAACTCGCCCCCGCCAGTAACAAGCCTGCGATTGCTGTTAGTCTGACAAATTTGTTCATGCCTAGGTTGGCCTCCGTATCAGAACTGCAAGTGTTCTGCGCGCACAATCATCGCCAGACCGGAAGATAGCTGCACCCGTACGCCATCTTTAGCGATTTCTAATACGGTTGCATCCATCGCGCTCTTACCTGCTCTGACTTTGATTTCTTGACCAATTTGCAGTTTAGAGATATCTGTGACCGGCACAGGGCGTGGCTGGTTTTCCTCGGCCTGTGGCCGAGGTGGCCGAGCCTGTGGTGGGCGAGGTGACTGACGAGGCTTGCGGTTTTCCGAAGCCACACCCGCTTCACGACGCGGCGCAGGTTTTTTACCTGCCGGACGTGGGCGACGTGGCTCTGGGGTTTCACCCGCAGCAATGGCAGCTTCGCGCTTTTTAGCTTGTTGTTCAGCACGTTGTGCCTGAACACGGGCTTTCGCCTCTTCTAGCTGTTTGCGGGCATGTTCTACATGTTGCTCTTCCAGCACACCACAAGGGTTGCCGTCTAAATCAACACGTTCAGCACCGACTTTGACCCCATAAAGATAACGCCAGCTTGAGGTATAGAGACGCAGCGCAGAACGCAATTGCGTTTTGCTTAAATTCTCTTCCCCCTGAACACGTTCGACCAGATCTTGAAAAATACCGATCTTCAGTGGACGTGCTTCGCCTTCGGCGGTGAAGCAAAGCGGGAACCGCTCAGCCAAAAAGGCTATGACTTCTTTACTACTGTTCAACTTAGGTTGATTTTCCATGAAATTTCCTGATTACAACGGGTTTGCCAACCAGCGCAGGCATGAACAGGCGTCATTATAATGACGCCATCAGCAATTGCCACGTTATCCGTATATCAACTTGCAGTCTGTGTGACATATTTCTCACTGTCACACAGGTCAAGATGCTCGCAAAGCCCCGCCACAACTGAGATTAAACCCAATTCATCAGCGTCATCAAAGCGATCATAAACAATGCTGTCGATATCCAAAACGCCGATAATTTTACCCTTCACAGTGATTGGCAGCACAATTTCAGCATTACTTGCGGCGTCACAGGCAATATGTCCGGGGAATGCATGCACATCCGCCACTCGCTGAACGCGGTTTTCTGCCACGGCAGTTCCACATACGCCTTTGCCGATTGGAATACGGACACAGGCGATTTTCCCTTGAAAAGGACCCAGCACTAATTGTTTGCCGTCGATCAAGTAAAAACCGGCCCAATTCAACCCATCAAGACGCTCATAAAGTAAAGCGCTGGCATTAGCTAAAGTAGCAATGAAATTCGTTTCACCTGCAATCAGGGCACTTAAGTCACGTTTTAATTCCGCGTAGAATTCTGCTTTTTTCATGTAATGACCGTTAGAAACCTAAGAATAGCCAGAGGCGATAGTTATGCTTAGCTTATATAAAGTAATCATTAAATACCCTTGGCTACAAGGTTATTCCGCTATAACGAAGTAAAAGAGTTATCGCCATCGGGGGTTTGGCCCGTTTTGCCCCTTGTTTTGACCGATTGCTCTGCTACCATCCGCGCTATTCTTTATAAACCGGTGTCAGCATCAGGGTTTTATAATATGAAGGTACATGCCATTCAACGGCCACTCTCCACTGCAAGGGTTCAGCGTTGCTGCCAGTGCGATGCGCTATTTACCCTGCCGCCGCTCAATGGTACACAAACAGCCTATTGCCCACGATGCAGCGCAAAAATTGCCAGTGGGCGCGATTGGTCCCTTACCCGCCTGACCGCCATGGCGGTTGCCATGTTACTGCTGATGCCATTTGCTTTTACCGAGCAGCTGATTACCATTCGCCTGCTCGGCACGCGGATTGATGCCAGTCTGTTAGAGGGTATCTGGCAAATGAGTCGTCAGGGTGGCCCGATTACAGCCAGTATGGTGGCATTTTGTATTATTGGCGCTCCCGTTACACTCACCGCATCGATTCTGTATCTGCGTATCGGCAGCCGGATTGGCATGAACCTGCGCCCGGTGTTATTGATGCTGGAGCGGCTAAAAGAATGGGTCATGCTAGATATCTATCTTATCGGTATGGCGGTGGCCTGTATTAAGGTCAAAGAGTATGCGGACGTTATGCCCGGTGGCGGGTTGATAGCGTTTCTGGCTCTGACGTTACTCAGTATTCTGACGCTGGTGCATTTGAATCTGGAGCAGTTGTGGGAGCGATTTTATCCCCAGGAGCAGCCCCCCGGCCCCCGGGAAACATTGCGCATTTGCCTGTCATGCCATTATACCGGGCACTGCGATGCACACGGCCGCTGCCCACGCTGCCATACCCCTTTGCGCCATCGCCGCCGCCATAGCATCCAAAAAACCTGGGCGGCGTTAATTGCCTCGATAGTCCTGCTGTTGCCTGCTAATCTTTTACCGATATCAATTGTTTATGCCAATGGCACCCGCATGGAAGATACTATTTTCTCCGGCGTGGTCTCTTTGGCCTCATCGGGTAACCTGCCCATTGCCGCGGTGGTGTTTATCGCCAGTGTGCTGGTGCCGTTTACCAAGGTGATTGTGTTGCTAACATTGTTGCTCAGCATTCATCTAAAGACGCAACATAGCCTTAAAACGCGCATGCGATTACTGCGACTGATTACCTGGATTGGCCGTTGGTCGATGCTAGACCTCTTTGTTATTGCGTTAATGATGTCGCTGATTAATCGTGATCAGCTCCTTTCCTTCACTATGGGACCGGCAGCCTTCTATTTTGGGTCTGCGGTCATTTTGACTATCCTTGCTGTTGAATGGCTCGATAGCCGATTGATTTGGGATGCACATGCAACAGGAAACGCCGAGTACACCGACTGAGGCACAAATTAAACATAAACGCCGGATATCGCCTTTCTGGTTGCTGCCTTTTATTGCCCTGCTGATTGCCGGTTGGCTGATTTATAACAACTGGCAGGACCGCGGTACCGAAGTCACTATTGATTTCCAGTCTGCCGCCGGTATTGTGGCGGGCCGAACCCCGATTCGCTATCAGGGCGTTGAAGTCGGGATGGTGCAATCCATCAGTCTGGATGATGACCTGCGCAATATAAAAGTCACCGCCAGTATCAAAAATGATATGGAAGACTCATTGCGAGAAGGGACACAGTTCTGGCTAGTGACGCCCAAGGCCTCTTTGGCCGGGGTCTCTGGCTTGGATGCGCTAGTCGGTGGTAACTATATCGGGATGATGCCAGGCGAGGGCAAACCGCAGAGCCACTTTACCGCATTGGATACCCAGCCTAAGTTCCGCCTGAATACCGGCGAATTGATGGTTCACCTCCATGCCCCCGATTTGGCCTCACTCAATAACGGCTCTCTGGTTTACTACCGTAAAATCCCGGTGGGTAAAGTCTATGACTACAATATCGCGCCTGATAATAATGGCGTTGTCATTGATGTACTGATTGATCGGCGCTTCGCCAAATTGGTAAAAAACGATACCCGCTTCTGGAATGTGTCTGGTTTTAAAGGTGACTTCAGTCTCAGTGGCGCGTCGGTTCAAATGGAAAGTCTGGCTGCCTTGGTCAATGGTGCCATTGCCTTTGACTCACCCAAAAACAGCCCAGATGCGAAACCGGACCAACCCTTTCAGCTCTACCCCGATTTAGCACATAGCCAACGTGGTGTGGCAATTACGCTGGATTTACCCAGTGGGAGTAGTTTAAGCGAGGGGAGAACACCGCTGATTTATCAAGGGTTACAGGTAGGCACCCTGACCAAAATGACACTTCAACCGGACAGTAAGGTGACCGGTGAACTGACCATTGACCCTTCAGTGGTCGATTTGATGCGTGCAGGCAGCCGCATTGAAATGAACAGCCCCCGAATCAGTCTTAATGATGCCAAACTGAGTGAACTCTTGACTGGCAATACATTAGAGTTAATCCCGGGTGAAGGGGCACCACAAAAACACTTTACCGTGCTACCAAGCAGTAAAAGTCTGTTGCAGCAGCCCAATGTGCTCGAATTGCAATTAACTGCACCGCAAAGTTATGGCATTGATATCGGCCAGCCGATCTCGCTACATGGAATTAAAATTGGCCAAGTCTTGACCCGTGAGCTATCAGCCGACGGTGTTACCTTCACGGCAGCAATTGAAGCCAAATACCGTGATTTGGTGCATAAAGACAGCAAGTTTGTGGTGAACAGTCGGCTGGAGGTAAAACTCGGGATTGATGGCATTGATATTCAGGGTGCCAGTGCGCAGGAGTGGATTGATGGCGGTATTCTGATACTACCGGGCAGTAAAGGTGCAGCCCTGAATAAGTATCCGCTGTATAGCAGTGTCGCCAAAGCTACCGACGGCATTTTAGGCAACGCCCCCGCCACAACACTAAGTTTAACTGCTGCCAGCTTGCCCGATGTGCAAACCGGTTCTGTGGTGTTATATCGCAAGTTTCAGGTAGGTGAAATTACCCATATCAGGCCAAAAGCCAATGAGTTTGAAGTAGATGTCTATATTCAGCCCGAATATCGCAATTTACTCACTGATAAGAGCATTTTCTGGGCCGAAGGTGGGGCGAAAGTCCAGTTGAACGGCAGTGGGCTAACTGTGCAGGCATCTCCATTGAATCGCGCTCTAAAAGGAGCTATCAGCTTTGATAATCTGGAAGGTGTGACACTGGATAAGGGGGCCAAACGCACCTTGTATGGTAATGAAACCGCCGCCCGTGCTGTCGGTAGTCAAATCATCTTGCGCACCTTTGATGCCAGCAAACTGGCAACCGGCATGCCGATTCGTTATTTGGGTATCAATATTGGCCAAGTCGAATCGCTGAAACTGGCACCAGAGCGCAACGAAGTGTTAGCCAAAGCCGTGCTTTATCCAGAATATGTGCAGAACTTTACCCGGGCCGGTACCCGCTTTTCTATTGTCTCGCCGGAGATATCAGCCGCAGGGGTCAATAATCTGGACACCTTGTTCCAACCTTATATTAATGTAGAGCCGGGTAAAGGTGGCACATTACGTACTTTTGAGTTGCAAACCGCCACTATTACCGACTCCCGTTATCTTGATGGGCTGAGCCTTATTCTGGATACCGCTGAGGCAGGATCATTGCAAGTTGGCACACCGGTCCTCTTCCGTGGGCTTGAAGTAGGTACTGTTACCGGGTTTAACCTTGGTGCGATGTCTGATCGCGTGCAAGTATCGATACGGATCAGCCAGAAATTCCAGCAGTTGGTGCGGCAAAATAGCGTGTTCTGGCTGGCATCAGGGTACAACCTTGAATTCGGTCTAACCGGTGGTGTGGTGAAAAGCGGCACCTTCCAGCAATTTATACGCGGCGGCATTGCTTTCGCGACCCCACCAACTACGCCACTGGCCCCTAAGGCCAGCATAAATCAGCACTTCTTGCTTAACCCAGAAGAACCGAAAGATTGGCGCAATTGGGGTACAGCAATCCCCCGCTTTTAGGTGCTCATCAGGGTAGCTCACACTGGGCTGCCCTGATAATTCCCCAACATCATTTCCGCATAAAGATTAATCTTCGTGTGCGATCTGCTGCTCACTCGGTGTCACCACCACATCCAGCACACATTGACGCAACCAGCGGTGCGCCGGATCAGCATCCATGCGCGGATGCCACAACATCGAAACCGTAATAGTCGGTAAGGTTAAAGGAAGCGGAAAACTGTACATCCCTCGGCGCAGATTCTGGCTATGCCGTTCGGGAACCGTCGCCACCAAGTCCGCCCCTCTAACCAGCGCCAATGCGGTGGATATAGAATCAACCGAGGCGATAATATTCCGTTCAATCCCAAGTAATTGTAGTGCCTCATCAATCGGTCCTTTATGGCCCTGACGCCGTGAAACCACAATATGCCCCTGAGTTGCATAACGCACGGGGGTGATGTCCTCCCCACATAGCGGATGACCATCACGCACTACGCCCATAAAGCGATCGCGGAAAAGTACCCGTGTTCGTAATTCAGGGCTGGCAGTCGGGCCCACCACCCCCGTTTCCAGATCCACCATGCCATCACGTAACAATGCGCTGTCTTTATTCAATTTTTGCATGAAATGCAGTTGCACATTGGGGGCTTGTTGATGAATCCGAGTCAGCAATGCGCCGCCAAAGTTTTCGACAAAGCCATCGCTGGTACGCAAAGTGAAGGTACGCATCAACTGTGCCAGGTCCAGTTTTGCCGCAGGCCGCAGCGCCGATGTGGCTTCTTGTACTAATTGGCTGACCTGTTCACGCAGTTCAAGTGCTCTTGGTGTCGGTACCAAGGCGCGCCCTGCCCTGACCAGCAAGGGATCACCGGTTGTTTTACGCAATCTTGCCAACGCCCGGCTCATCGCCGATGGGCTAAGCCCTAATCGCTGGGCAGCACGCGCTACGCTCCCCTCGGCCAGCAGAACATTGAGTGTGATTAATAAATTGAGATCAGGTTTTGTCATGTACTGACTCTAGCACAACCTCATGCTGACATGGCGTTTTATGCATGGATAAACTGCATTCCATGCGCCTTCCGCCTTATGATGTAATGCCCTAGTCTCTCCTGAACAGGTCATTCAGGAGTTAATCTATTAATGAAAATCAATACCGAAAACATCAATAGTGACATCATCGCCAACAGTGCGCTAAGCAGAATAGTTATCAGCCTCTCCCTGCCGATGCTGCTTTCTTCATTAGCAACCAGTATCGCCAATGTGGGCTTACCCACGTTAACACTCACTTTCAGTGCCTCTTTTCAAGCGGCGCAGTGGGTCGTTTTAGCCTATTTACTGGCGATTACCACCTCGGCCATCAGCATTGGCCGTTTGGGGGATATCACTAACAAACGCCGATTGTTGAATGCGGGGATTGGTTTATTCACAGTGGCCTCTCTGGGTTGCGCGTTAGCCCCTGACATCGGAGTGTTAATTGCTGCCCGTGTGTTACAGGGATTAGGGGCCGCCACCATGATGACACTGACTCTGGCGCTGGTCGGTGAGGCGATTAGTAAAGAAAAAATCGGGCGGGCGATGGGCATGCTCGGCAGCATCTCGGCTATCGGCACGGCACTTGGGCCATCAGTGGGCGGCATGTTAATCAGCGGATTCGGTTGGCCAGCGATGTTCCTGATTAACATCCCTTTTGGGTTATTAGCCCTATTTTTGCTATCACGCTATTTACCCATCTCCGACTCATTCCCTAGCACTAACAACGAATTACAACAGGCCCATGGTGGTTTTGATCCTCTTGGGATGCTATTGCTGGGCCTGACTCTGGCACTGTATGCCCTTGCCATGACGCTGGGCCATGGCACCTTCGGCACACTTAATTTAGTGTTATTACTCGCTGCGGTAATCGGCATCGGATTATTCATCTGGGCGGAAAAGAACACCCCATACCCATTAATTCAAACCGCTATGTGGCACCACTCACAACTGCGTAGTGCATTGATAGTCAGTGCATTGGTCACCACTATCATGATGGCAACCTTAGTCGTTGGGCCATTCTATCTTTCACGGGCTTTTGCCATGAGTACACCATGGGTTGGATTGTCGATGTCCGCCGGCCCGATAGTCGCGGCACTCATCGGGGTTCCTGCGGGTTATCTGGTCGACAGATTCGGTGCTCAAATGATGGTGATTACAGGATTAACGGCGATCACTACCGGGGCAATTGCACTGTCGATGATCGGGCCAATTGCCGGCCTGCCCGGCTATATTTTGCCGGTCTGCCTGATTACAGCTGGCTATGCTATTTTCCAGGCTTCGAATAATACGCTGGTGATTAAATCTGTTGGCGCGCAACAACGAGGCATTGCATCCGGCCTGCTGAATCTTTCGCGCAATCTCGGGCTGATTACTGGCGCCGCTGTCATGGGGGCTATTTTCGCCTTTGCCTGCGCCCAGCAAAACATTCAATTAGCAACCGTAGATCATATCACCCAGGGAATGCAGTTTACTTACCGCATAGCCGCCCTATTGGGCGGTACTGCTTTAGCTATTTCTGCAATATATTCAAAAAATAAATCTAATCAATAGCCAGGATCTTTGATATGGATCTCAGCATATCCTTATTTGGCTGAATGGATTCATGCCAGTAAACCCCCGATATAAAAACATCAATTTATCTTGAATAAAATAGCTAACCCATTTTTAAATTTTTGCCAGTACAAATAGGAATAAATGATGCAAATGAGATGGATAAAGATTTTTTAATTAATTTTAAACACTTTCTAAATCTTGCTGCTATTAATTAAATATCTAAATTTTTAATGATTTGTTACATAAACATTAGTTTCGCTACGTTATTGGCGCAACTCTGTTCTCACTTACCTGGCTGCAAATTAGATGATTAAGGAAGCAATAATGAAGAGAATCTTACTTATTTTAGGTGCGGTGATGGTACTACAGACAGCGCCAGTGCAAGGTGCAGGTACCGCCAGTGGAACACTAAACGCAACACTCAACATCATCGCCGGTTGTTACATCGATAATGGTCTCGGGAGTGGCAACTTAAGTAATCTGGGCACTGTAAATTTCGGCACAGTGAGCGACCTAACCGCACCTCTTAGCGTGACATTCAGTGGCACGACCAACGATTCACTTAAATTGCATTGCAGCAATAATACCGCTTATTCCATCGCAATAGATAATGGGCTGCATGACAACTCTGGGCAACGCCGACTGGCTGGCGGAACATCAGAATTCGTCAATTATAACCTTTATAGAGACAACGGTTTTCTTCAGCCATGGAATGCGACGCCAGTATCCGGCACGGTTGATGGAACGGGCACTGGGTTGGCCACCGCGATCCCACTGACTATTTATGCCCGCGTCCCTGTTCAAGCGACACCCAGTGTCGGCACCTATCTCGATACTGTTACCGTCACTGTTACCTGGTAATGGCAGGCCGCTTGTTTGCTCTGGCCGCCACTTGCAGCTTGTTACTGCTGCCACTTTTTCCCGTTGGGGCTATAACGAAAAATGCCAATATCACCGTCCGTGCCACGCTATTGCCCACTTGTACTGCGGGCACCATTGTTAATGGCGCAACCAGTTTTGGTACCCTGAATTTCGGCACTGTGGTGGCGTTAACTACTCCGATTGCCGTCGCCGGTCAGGGAAATAACGGTGCCATTTCCGTCCAATGCAGTAAGGGGACCAGTTTTAATGTGCTACTCAATGGCGGGCAGAGTGGTAGCACTGCCAGCCGTTATTTGGCCGGCGGCCCGTCAGGCCAGCATGTTAATTACAACCTGTATACCGATGCGGCACATAGCAAAGTTTGGGATAACCTGACTGGCATTTCCCAGATTGCTACCGGATCAGTGGTGGTCATTCCGGTTTATGGTCTGGTTTTTGCCCAACCGACCCCGGCGGTAGGGACTTATACCGACACCGTTCAGGTCACGGTGAATTGGTAAATATTATGGAGGATGCTGACAATGAAATATGCTTTATCTCAGTATAACCTCACCCGCGCCCTACTTATTTTAGTACTCAGCATAGCCGTTACCCATGCTGCCACCTCACCGGTATCTAAAAGTTTCACTGTCAATGCAATAGTGCAAACCGGCTGTAGCCTTGGGGGCGGAGCCACCGATACCAGCAACTTTGGCACATTGGATTTCGGCACCGTCTCTTCATTGGCAAACGCCACTAACGCAATATCTGGACTCAACTCAGGCAGTATCGTCCTCCAGTGCAGTGGTAATCCCACGGTCACACTGGCGCTTAATTCCGGGGCCAATACCTCAGGTAACATTTCTGCCGGCAGGCGCTTACTCAACAGCACAACGGGCGAATATTTGCTGTATCAAATATATCAAAACCCTGCCCGAACACAGATCTGGGGGGATGGTGCCAATGGGGGATCGACACGTTTAGTGACCACCGATGGCACCCAGCAACAAGTCATTTTATATGCACAACTATTTGCCAGTAGTATGCAACCCAGCGCTGGCGTCTACACAGATACTTTATTAGTTACAGTTACTTATTGATTACTGGCACGATGCCGCAGGAGATTTCACTATGACGCCATTTAACCTACTATCTCGGGTAATATTGCTTTCGGCCACACTGACCAGTAGCCAACTGTATGCTGCGGCCTCCGTTCTGATCTGGCCCATTGACCCGATAATTTCAGACAATGATAAAGCCACTGCATTGTGGTTGGAAAATAAAGATAGTCAGCCTATCTATATGCAGATTCGGGTATTAGGTTGGCAGCAGGTCAACACCCAAGACGATTACACCCCGCAATCAAGAATCATCGCCAGCCCACCGGTTGCAACTATTCAACCCGGTAAGCGTCAACTGATTCGTTTAGTCAAAAACGCCCCCGTTCCCGCCGGGCAAGAACAAGCCTACCGCATATTAATTGATGAAATACCTTATAAGAACCCAAACGATAAAACCGCCCCCGCTGCCACTCAGTTAGGGCTGAAATTCCAAATGCGCTATTCCGTTCCCTTGTTTGTTTACGGCAGTGGTGTGCTGGCGGCATCTGATACCACGCCAGCCCCCGGCGTTATGCCGACGAAACTCAGTTATAGCGTGCATTCACAAGGCGAGAAACAATGGTTGAATATCACTAATCAGGGCGCTGTTCATGCACGGATTTCGCGGGTGACCCTGCAAGAGAAAGACATTAATAAAGGTTTACTCGGTTATGTGTTAGCCGGCGCAAAAATGAGTTTCCCGCTCAGCCCAACAGCCAGAACAGGAGAATTAAGCGCCATTATCAATAACAGCACCAAACCCATAGTCATCCCACACCAATAAGGTGTTCGCATACAGCAGATAAGGTGTGTTTAATAATAACCTAGGGTTGGGAATGACTATCAGATTCAAGCTGTCACCATTATTAATATTGATGTATGGCTCAGTGTTGTTGCCTCCACTCATCCCCTGGGAAGTTTGGGGGGATAATCTGCCGCCACCTATGGCAGCAATGCCCGACAGTACCTTATATCTTGAGTTAGTGGTCAATGACCGTAACTTTGGTGATGCTGTGCCAGTCATCTATCGCGGGGGACATTACTATCTTTCACCAGCACAGTTAAAAACCATCGGATTACCCTCTAGTGCTGAGGTTGCGGTTGATAAGATGGATAAGGTGGCCGTGAAATATGATGGAGAAAACCAACGGCTATTAATTGATGTTCCCAGCGAGTGGTTACCGAAACAGCAAATTAACTCTGCCGCAACCGATGATTTTAATCTTGCACAAAGTAGCCTGGGATTTTTATTAAATTATGATTTTTATGTCAGCCAGAACAGTGGTAACCCACAGTCAGGTAATGCCTCAGCCTGGAGCGAGCAACGTATTTTTGACCGTTTTGGTTTAATCAGTAATACCGGCGTTTATCGTACTAACTTTTCAGGTAATAACGGCGACACGGATAATAACGGCTATATTCGGTTTGATACCCAATGGCAGAGGAATGATGAAAAAAACCTGCTACGTTATACCGCAGGTGACCTGATCACTGGAGCCTTGCCCTGGAGTAGCGCGGTGCGCCTGGGTGGTGTTCAAATCGCGCGTAATTTTGCTATTCGCCCCGACCTTATTACCTATCCGATGCCGCAATTTGCCGGTCAAGCTGCGGTACCTAGCACTGTCGAACTGTATATTGATAACTTCAGAACACAATCAGCCAATATTAACCCCGGCCCTTTTGTTATCGATAATGCCCCTCGTATTAATGGTGCTGGCCAAGCGACTATTATTACAACCGATGCCCTCGGTAGACAAATCAGCACCTCAGTGCCATTTTATGTTGCCAGTTCACTGCTAAAACCCGGCATGTGGGATTTTAGCCTGTCAGCCGGTGCTTTACGCCGCAATTATGCCATCCGTTCTGCCGATTATGCTGATCCTGTCGCCAGTGGCGTGGTTCGTTATGGCACAACGTCTTGGTTGACACTAGAAGGCCGAGGGGATGCTGCCAAAGGCATGAATGTGGTAGGTGGCGGAGCCGGATTTCGACTGGGCCTATTTGGGGTACTGAATGGTGCCTACAGCATGAGTAGTACCTCTGCCGATGCATTTAGTGATGTCATCAGTCAACCAGCCACTGATATCAACAATTCAACCATTAATACCTCACAGGTTGCCATTAATACCCGTGGTGGTATCGGTAACCAGCGTTCATTAGGTTATACCTACAGTAATTCCTACTTTAATCTGAATGCTCAGCGCATTAGCCGCAGCGATAATTATGGCGATCTGGCTAATTACAAAAGCGACTTTCGTCTGAGCCGACGTACCGACCAGATAACCGGCAGTATCAGCCTTGGAAACTTAGGGACACTTGGATCTGGTTATTTCGATGTCAGGGATGCGCTCGGTGAGCGAACCCGGTTGGTCAATATCAGCTATAGCACCTCAATATTCCGTAATACCAGTATTTACCTCTCCCTCAATCGTGAGTTGGGGACCAAAGGTTACAACGCACAACTGATCTGGAGTATCCCGCTGGGTGAATGGGGATCAGCCAGCGCCAGCACCAGCCGTGATGTTGATAACCAGTGGTCCCAACGCGTGAATTATAGCCGGGCAGCTCCTTCTAATGGCGGACTGGGTTGGAATCTCGCTTATGCCAACGGCAACAGTGAAAATAGCAGTTACCAACAAGCAGATGTTATTTGGCGCACTCGGATAATGGAAAGTCGCGCCGGTGTTTATGGCAATAGTGATAACTATAATAGTTGGGGTGAATTAAGTGGCTCGCTGGTTATGATGAATGGCGGCGTTTATGCCAGTAATATGATTAACGATGCATTTGCCTTGGTATCAACCAATGGTTTTAGCAATATTCCGGTCAGTTACGAAAACCAACTGATTGGTACTACGAACAACAACGGATATATCTTGATTCCGACAGTTTCTTCATATTATCAGGCCAAATTCCAGATTGACCCCATGAATTTACCTGCCGATGTCATATTGCCAACAGTAGAGCGAAATTTAGCGATCAGCGAACGCAGTGGCTATTTAATTGATTTCCCCATAACACAGATTACCGCCGCAAATATCAGACTTACCGATAAATCCGGTCAAGACTTACCGAAAGGCAGCGCGATATATACCACGGGCGACACACCTAGCGGTTATGTCGGTTGGGATGGTATGGCTTATATTGAGCAAGCCACCCAGTTGAATAAACTCACCATAGTGCGGGCTGATAATGGCACCCGCTGCTACAGCCAATTCCAATTGAAAAATACTAAAGGGATACAAGATGCTGGTACAGCCATATGCCAATAATTGCCGTACCTGGCTATCGGCAACTTTATTTAAGGAGCAGCTAATGATATCGCTCACGACGCGAATTACCAGCAAGATACCTCGGCCATACAGGCTACCTTATTGGTTGGTTCTGTCTGTACTGTGGCTATTGTCTGTCAGCAGTGCCACCGCGTGCACTTTTGCTGCCGCAGAAGTAAAGCTGCCACAAAATTCATCGTTTAATGTCAATACCCTCCCCGAAAGTGCCAGTGGTATAACGGCACTTGGCTGTGATGGAACAGCGCTGAGCGTATTATCCACTCCCGTATTGAACAGCACCATCACCAGCACTGCTAATAATCTTAATCTTAAGAATGCCGCCGGCGACTTAATTCCTTATTCAATCTATTCTGACCCAGGCTACAACAATCCCATTATAGTCGGGGGGAATATTAACTATGCTAACAGCAATTTACTCACCATCGTGCTGGGGAAAATAAAAGCCAATTTACCTATCTATATCCGTACTGGCAGTAATAATGCCATTAACGTCAATATCAGTGCCGGCACTTATACCGATACTATCTCTTTGAACTGGAATTATGATTTATGCTCTGCCGTTATTGGCGTCTGTATCGGTGGCACATTCAAAGGAACGGCTTCATCAACAGTCACTGTCACATTGGTGGTCAACAACGATTGTGTCATAAACGCCGCGCCCAATGTCGATTTTGGTAGCTACGCGTTAATGTCACAATTTATTCCTGTAAATCAATTTATCACCGCTACCTGTACCAAGAACGCCACCTTCACTACCTACATAACAAATGGCGATAATTTCTCTGCCCCTTGGCCCCAAATGAAATTACTCCCAGGGAGTGTTATACCTGCCCCCCCTACCGACTATTTACAGTATCAACTGTATCAGGGCTCGGGGTCGATTCCCTGGAATATAACCAACAAAAGATCAGATACCGCGACAGGCTCAGCTCAACAGATTCCTTATAAAGCGATGATCAATGCACAACAAACGCAAAGAACCGTTGGCACCTATCAGGACAATGTCAGTGTAGTGCTGGAATACTAGTGTGGTGCCGGAATACAGAGGAGGAGAAGCCATTAACTCGTTGTATTTTATGCACTATTTGTCTTTTAACCTTTTATTTTTTTATGATTGAAATTTTTAGTTATTGTTTATTTATAAGAAAAATCCGATTGGACTGTACTAAATCTGTCCCTGTTATACAATCTGCGGGCTTAAATAATAGCCGACATATTTCTATCTAAGGAAAGCCGAGATTAAACAGGAGTGGACATCATGACTGACTACGATAATCGGGAAGAATCAGCTGACATTGGTCTGTTAAAAGAAATGAACAGCTTACGGGACATCATCGAGAATAATTCAGACTGGATCTGGGAAGTTGATGCTTCCGGCCGTTATACGTTTTCATCTGCAAAATCCATTGAGCTTCTTGGTCGCCTACCCCATGAGGTGGTCGGTAAAACGCCGTTTGACTTTATGCCTCAGGATGAAGCCAGCCGGGTAGGAAAGATATTTGCAGAGATTGCGGCTGCACGTATCCCTTTTGCCGGTTTGCAAAACCGTAATATTCGCGCTGATGGCAGCGAAGTCTTAGTTGAAACCAGTGGTATCCCACTGTTCGATGATAACGGCGAATTCAAAGGTTATCGAGGAATTGATCGAAACCTGAGCAATTTACCTTATGATGCGGGTAAACGCTTATTTGAGTTGGAATCGATTTATTCCAGTGCTCCGGCTGGTCTGTGCTTTATCGATACAACCCTGCGCTATGTTACTGTAAATGATTATCTGGCTGAACTTCTGGGTAAAAATACAGTAGAGATTAATGGGCGCAAAATTGCAGACTTCCTACCTGGCATTATTCCTATTTTGCAGAGTGCTCTGCTGAAAGCCTATTGCAATGACAGTATCCCCGATGCTGAGTTTCAGATGCCGGATAAAGCACGGGTGTTCTTTATGCGGATAAATGCCGCCAGATATCCCAGTGGTCAAGTGAGTGGGCTGTCCGTCGCGATGATCGATATTACGTCATTAAAAGAGATGGAAGAAAAGCTGCGCAGCAGTAAACAGCATTACCGCAATATGGTGGAGCTGAATCCGCAAATTCCCTGGACTGCATCCCCGGATGGCATGATTACCGATGTCAGTTCTCGCTTTGAAAAAATTACGGGATTAACCCGCGAAGAGGCGCTGGCAGATAAATGGCTGCGTACCATCCATTTAGATGATCGCCACCCCACCTTAATCAGTTGGGAACACTCCTTACAAACACAGCAGCCACTGGATGTTGAAATCCGCTTTTGTCATGTTGAAAAGGGATGGAACTGGATGCGAATCCGAGCAGTTCCCAGCGTAGATGACAATGGCGATGTGTTGTGTTGGTATGGAACCGCAGAAGATATCCATGAACGAAAATTGCTGGAACTTAAGCTGGTTAAAGCAAATCGACGTCTGGAAATTCAGGCCAGAACAGACTCACTGACTAAATTGCCTAATCGCCGGGCGTTCAAAAAAGTGCTGGCCCATGAATTTATGCGGGCAAAACGCTCAGACTCTCCGCTAGCAGTTTTAATGATTGATATTGATTACTTTAAGAACTTCAATGACTGCTATGGTCATATCTCTGGTGATGCCTGCTTACGGTTGGTCGCCAGGGCATTACGCAAATCACTAAAACGCAGCACCGATATTGTTGCTCGCTATGGTGGAGAAGAGTTTGCTGCTATTCTGCCAGATACCGATCAACAGGGCGCCAGCCTGGTGGCCGAGCATATATTGCAATCTATCCGTGCTATGGGAATTAAACACAATGACAGTAAATTCCGTAAAGTCACCATCAGCCTTGGTGTCACTGTTTATCAAGCCCATCAGCATAGTGGTATTACAGATCAAGCGGATTTAATGCTCGCGGCAGATCAAGCACTTTATTACTCGAAAAAGAATGGTCGTAACCAATTTAATTTGGCTGAACTCCCCTGCGAATGCAGCCATTAGGCTACTCTGACTAAACATACTCGGTATTAAATAATTAACACCCATCAGATTCGATGCGGATAGAATTTACGCCGAGGCGGTATTTTTTAGATGCGGCCTCTGGCACTTTTTTCTGACTCAGCTATTCTCAATAAGGCGACCAATCTGGTCATACCTCATACCATTTGGTAGGTAAGGAGTCTTTATGGGAAAAACTCTAGTAAAAATCAGAGATTTTGAAGTTGATGACGCAGAGTTATCTGCACCACTGACAAAAGGCGAAAACACCCTCAGTATCCCCTGTAAATCGGATCCTGAATTGTGCATGCAGCTAGATGGGTGGGATGAACATACCAGCATTCCCGCAACGTTAGATGGGAAAGACCGGTTGCTTTTTAAGCAACATTACGATCGACATCAGGATGCTTGGGTAATGAGGGTAACGTGATTGTTGCAATAAGAAGATCCGTCAACCCATAGCTACAATTTATGAGTGACGGTTTCTTCTGTTGCGACTCGATAATATCTGTAGTGCAAAATCAATCAAATTACTGACCACTAGAAGCCAGCTATCAGAATTTTTCCAATACTTTGAACTGCATACAAATCAGCATCATTTCTGGGGAGAACATCTCGTACTCCTCAAAAAAGCGCTGTTGCGTTTTACGCCAAAACGTCAGCGTTCGATCGCCCTCACCTTCAGCGACAGCATGGGCTTCATCAACCTGATCAAACGTTTTCAATTCTACGTCGGTCAACTCTATCGCACAAACCGGTTCATTGCGGCCATTGACCACAACAAAGATATCCCCCGCCTGCGGCACGCCATCTTCATCCAATGCCGCACAGGTCGCTGTTTTCGTACCGTTCAGTACTAATGCCAATACATCATCTGCCACTTGTTCAGTATCACCAAATGCCCAACGCTCGGCATCTTGATATTTTTGTGGGACTGTAGCCATAGTTTCATTATTCCTATTCGTCATCTTATTGATGCAGCGCATATTACACTTTATCTTAACTGGTACGAACTGACTAACTCTCGCATCAGCATAAATTTTCGCTACTATACCTAAAGTAACCAGCGTCGCAGTAAACAAATGAATTCCGCAGAGCTGACCCCGTCAGACATAATACTAAATTGAATAAGGACCCTATGGTGACCAAACGCTTGCATACGAAACATTGGAAAATGTTTGTGGTGTTACTCTGTATCTGTGGCGCATTAATGCTGCTGCGGTGGGCGTCGATGATTTTTGGCTGATATGACTACCGCTAGCGTTTGTCTTTAGGTAAAAATAAGCAACCACACTTTGGGCAAACCAAGGCCGTATTTTTGTGCACTTTTTCTGAGCTCTGCTCAGAGACTGCGCCACAATCTGGGCACTTGATCTTCACTTTTACACTGCTAACCAATCTTTTGACGCTATCAAGAAATGACATATGCTCGCCTCTCAGTTGTACAACCTCGTTAGATTACGTTAACCAACGGCAATAAACCGTGGAGTGGTCAGCGTTTACTCAGATTATCTGTACCGGGCCAGATTTTTGTTCACGAAAATAGCCGGTTTTGCAGGAGACAACGGGAAAAAAACAAGCGGAAAATGGAAAGTACGGGGAAATCATTCACCACGCAGCATGACTTGCATGCTTGGCGTAGTGATGTGGTAGACGGGTTATTGGAAACCTTTGGTCTGGGGTCAGTGATTCCATAATTCTTGGATCAACCCTCTGACCCGAACCTTGGAAGCACCAGCAACCAAACTGATAACACGGTTAGCACTCAACGTAGAAACGTCGGTATTCCATTCATCAAAAGAATGTTCTGCGTAACTATCGTTGAAAACTTTTTTTATCGAGGATTCAGCTTCGGACATCTCACTGAAACTCTTAGCGTTTATTAAGCACTGAGCAATGATTGAGACTTTTTTCATGTTTTATCCTTGATTATCGGTCGCATAGTGTAGCACAATTACACTCTCTCTGATCATATGCTGCTTAAATTGTTTTCAATTGAAGATAACGTTTTGATATTACAGCATATTCAACCAAGACTGACAGGCAAGATCTGGTCCTAACCTCATTGTTCAGTCACTCTAAAACCCTACTACGCGCTCAGAACTTGCTTGAAAAGCATTCATCATTCTAAATCCACCCCAGCAGATTCATTATTTATTCACTATCAGTGCGTTTTTTAGTCAGCTCACATGCTATATTGTAGTGGCTTTGTCATGACAAAGACCTTATCTGTGTGAGTAATTGAGGTGCCGAATGATCAGCAATTTCTTTCTCTATTCACTATTTATTATCTATATCACCGCGGCGCTTATTGATGGCTCACTCCCACTGCTTGACCTAATGTAACCCAAGTACCAGCCTGACAATGGCATCAACGCCAAAGCGCCCCCTCTAGTTACTGTGCATGGCAGCAGCATCTTGTAGTAAGGAGTTCATCTCAATGGTACCTGGTGGCCGTAGTGACCATTTTGGCCCCTGTAACGCCTCTGCATAACCCGCCTGATACAAACGCTCCATCTTGATGGGATCAAAAATCTCTGCGCCATTGGTATCAACATTTGATGGAATCGTTATCCAGTGGAATCCTGAATTTTCAGCCAAAGAGAATGCATAAATACGATACAAATCCCCGACCAATGCCGCTTTGCTGGTTGAGTCAAGAGTACGCATAGCGATATTACGCACCAACCGTGGGGTCGGTTCTGGTTGTGGGCCAAGCTGTCCATTATGGATGATATAAATATCTTCTTTACTGTCTGCCAGGCCCGCTCTGGTACGTACGACTTTTGAACTGTACACACCACCATTATAGAAGACCCGCGCCGCCACACCGCCGTCAACATGCATTTCATCGTAATGCTTACCCTGAGCCACCACATCAAAAAATACCGGTGAGAACGCGACAGGGACTGAAGAGGAAGCCAGCATCACCTTACGAAATAGCATTAAAGCTTCAGGAGTCCCTTTCATCGCAATCAGCCCCATGTTCCAGACAATAAATCTTTGCGAATCGAGATCCACCGTACCCATATACAACCGCCGACCATGCCGATGTGCCTGGGCGATTTCACTCATTAACTCAGGAGTAATATGCCCATCAATCAATTTAGACAACGGGCTGGTATCCGCTAATGATTCGCGGAAAAAGAGGCGAAATAATAGATTATCCAGATGGAAAATATCACGGGTGGTGGTGGTGGTATAAAAGTCATGTAATGCCTGGTCGTGATCACTCCCTAAAAAGGCGAAAGGTGCGATCAACGCGCCAGTGGAAACCCCACTGACCACCTTAAACACGGGGCGCTTACCTGTTTTCGTCCAGCCGTTCAAAAAACCAGCACCGAAGGCGCCATTTGGGCCACCACCAGATAATGCCAGATGGGGATAAACCAATGTTCCATCCGCGGCTCGGAACATCTCTTTCGATTCATCTTTATAAGATTGCAGTAAATCCGCTTCAAATATCGGGCTAATGTGCCCTGCCCCGGCACGGATATCCGGCATTCCAGGGATTTCGGCCGCTGGCATTAACTCCACTGGCACTGGATTTCTAGGTAATTGGCTACAGGCCACCAATAGAGAAACTCCGGTTAGCAACGCCATGGAACGAACTAATTTCCAGCTTATTATCATTATATGTCCTAGCAGATGCGGCCAAATATTACTGACTAAACGTAGACTAATTTGATGATAGTCTCACAAAATCATCCTGTCTGTTATGCCATTGTTGATGAGAAAGATGATACCAACAGTGTTGGCTTAACTTACTGTCAGGGCTGACAATTGGATGGGGAAAATGGTCTGGCGCGCGCACCATGCCGATTCGTTCCATCAATGCTTGTGAACGCAGGTTAATTAAAGCAGTAAATGAAACAATTTCAGCCAGTTTTAATTGATCGAAACCTACCGTCAATACTGCCAATGCAGCTTCCGTTGCCAGCCCTTGCCCCCAAAATGGAAAAGCAAAACGCCAGCCTATCTCGACACAAGGTGAAAAAGGTAATTTAACGGTAGGAATATGTAACCCCAATGCGCCGACAAACTGCCCGCTAGCTTTCAGCTCAACAGCCCACAACCCCCAGCCACACTGTGCTATCAATAATTGACAACGTGAAGCCATCATATCGCTTGCTTCACGTGTTAGAGGGGCTGGGAAAAATGCCATAACGCGAGGATCTGCGTTAAGCGCTGCAAAAGGTGCCCGGTCTGACGGGAGCCACTGCCGTAGCTGTAAACGCTCAGTTTCAAACTCAATAACGTTTTTCATTCTATCGAAGCTAATCCTACTTTGGTACAAGGTGAAGGATTGCCCCACCCTCAATTTTTCTTACCTCTATTTCTGCGATAATGCTCGCCATTGCTGCACAGAAGGCCGCTGCCATTGGTAATTTGCATACTGACGAAGATACTCAGGTAAGTTGTCGCCATTAAGAACTAACCGGTTAAGCATCAGTGCCAAATCAGTATCTGCGATACACCATTCACTGAATAAATATCTTCTGCCATCCGACAGCAAACGCTCCAACCCAGAAATAAGTTTCTTCGCCGCTTGTTGCGCGCTATCAGACAAAGGAGGCAGCCTTAACCCAGCAAAGACCACTTCAGTTGGCCGTTCAGTGCGGACCGGCATAAAATCACTGCGCAGCCATGCCTGTATTTCACGCGCTCTGGCACGCTCTTGCCTATCTTGCGGATACAGCCGAGCGTAATCTGGCGCCGGGAAACGCTCGTCCAAATATTCAGCAATAGCTGAAGACTCAGAGAGTTGAAAATCATCGATAACCAGTGTCGGCACCCGACGTGTCGCCGACAGACGGGCATAAGCCTGTTGCAGATTCTCCCCAGCAGACAAATTAATGACGCTTAATGAGAAAGGCAGTGCTTTTTCTGTCAATGATACGAATACCGACATCACATAAGGACTAAAAAAATCTGAATCGGTATACAACGTAATAGTTTGCTGGCTCATCGAAACCCCGACTGATTATCACTAAGTAGATTGACGTTAATCGGTTTTAGCCAGATTGAATAGCAGCTTCTGCAAAAAAATATTATCGCTAATAACGCCCTATTTTCTGTTTCAAAAACCGCAGATGATCTTTATATAGCAACATTGCACAGACGAAAGCCAAAGTAATGAAATCTAATCCGCAGGTTGTTGGTCATCTAAAATTGTCAGCAGAATATCCGCATCCGGGGTTGTTATATGCTTCCCTTCGAGAAAACCAGCGAGTTTAGCCTCTGCATCATGTTCATACACTTCATAACCTGTGATTCGATAGCCCGGTACGCCATCCTGGCGGCGAATATACTCATCACCATCAATGTAGTACTCAACAACACCACTGGCATCTTCAATCTCATAACGTTTATCAAAAGGGAACTGTTTCATTACTCATCCTAAAAAAACAACATAGCTCTATGATGCCAATTTATAGCTGTTTTAGGAAGTGTTCGGCGTACCGTCTTCCCCACTAGCGCTCAACAACGTTGCTTTAGCAATGAGAAAGGTTGCCCTGTTAATCAGGCAACCTTTATTACTTTTTATCTATTTTTTTTAGACTTAAAATAACTGAATTAACTAATAATGGTCACTTCTTAAACTTTAAAGAAAGCAGTGCATTCTTGCCAACATCCATATATTTGTCAGCTAAAGCTTCAGTCGTGTTAAACGTAGCAATAACTAGTTTCCCATCAATCGTAGTGAGCAACATCACATTCTTGATGGTTCCATCAGCAGCCGGGGTATCCATAGTGATGATATAAGCTTTACGCCCATCAACATCCTTCTCTTCCAGAGTCGGCTTGAATGGCGCAAATTGTTTCTTCATCATATTAACAACTTCAGCGAGCTTGCCATCGGGTATGGCACTATTGCTATCGCTGAATGCGAAGGACACACTGCCCTGTTCAACGGAATAGGCTTCTTGTGGTGCATTCTGCTGAGGGTATTTAGTTGCCAGCATTTCTTTAGACATTAAAGTGAATTCAGCTGGCATCTCAATGTAAGCTTTGCCACCAAAAACTTTAGTGCCTGTTGGTTCAGGTTCAGAACAACCGGCAAGAACAACGACCATAGCAAATAATAGGAAAACACTTTTTTTTAACAAAATAGACACCCCAGAATAAAATGAATGTAGACTCTGGCTAATAATAGCCAGACCCTGTTTTTGATAAAAATTTATTGCCGTTTAATTATATCCACTGGTATTCTTTTTAGTCCATTTAGATCATCCAAGATATGTCCTAATTAATTATTCCCTTTTATCATAAATAAAATTAGAAACACGATTACTATCAATGATAAGGAAAAAGCAACGAATATCATATGCAATAAACACCCCCATTTACTTAATCAGAGCAATGTCACCTTGGCGTAATCCACCCTTATTTATTGCTTAAGAAAGTAAATAAGATGATACAGATGTTGTTAGTTAGTTATATTTACTCTTGCAATAAATCGGGACATTGAGCTCATTTTTTCATCTTTTCCCTCACTAAGAATCAGCTAGCTGGAACAATTTTTACGTGTTACAGACGTGAAAATAAATGCAATTAAGGTAAACTGAGACGCCTAAGTAAGGGGATAGAATGAGTAGTGAAATATTTCTTGCGGTGCTGGGCGCGGCACTGTTACATGCTTGCTGGAACGCTCTTGTTAAATTTGGCAATGATCGTTTTGTCGCTATCTCTTTGATGGCAATTTTCTCCGGAGTGATTTCACTGTTCGGTATTTTTTTTGTGGCGTTACCCTCGCTGAGCGCGCTTCCTTGGTTACTGTTGTCGGTTGCTTTTCACACAGGTTATTGCCTGTTTCTAAGTAAAGCTTATGAACAAGCCGAGTTTGGTCAAATCTATCCTATCGCACGTGGCGTTGCCCCCCTGTTAAGTGCTCTGCTCTCTTGGTTAATCTTGTCGGAAATCCCCAGGTCGTTAGCCTTAGTAGGGGCGGCTATTTTAGTCTCCGGTGTCATCATGATGACATTTGATGGCCGACGTGGCCCTGACAAAGTCAATGGCAGGGCTATTATCTATGCCTTAATTACTGCGACTTTTACTGCCTGTTACACCCTATCTGATGGGGCTGGTAGCCGCGCCAGCATTGAACCACTTAGTTATATTTTTTGGTTGTTTATGTGCAACGGCATAGCCATGTTTGCATTACTTTGGATAATGCACCGCAATGTGGTTTTTCGTCAAATACGCCAGCACTGGCGACACGGCGTGATTGGTGGTGCGATGCAATTACTGGCTTATGGCATTGTCATTTGGGCCATGAAAAGCACGCCAATCGCCCTCGTTGCCGCTCTACGTGAAACCAGTGTCTTGTTCGCCATGATAATCTCAATCTGGATGCTAAAAGAGAAACCATCGATGTTACGACTCATCGCCAGTGCCATTATTCTGATGGGGGTAGCAGTAACTAAACTTGGCTAATACTTAACCAAAAAATGCAAACTCCATTTCTTAGAAAAGGAGAGCACTACTTCTTCAGCAAACGCGCTATACTCATATAAATCCTATAAATAAGGAGAATATATGCTCATAGGATTTGTTTTATTGGTTAGCACCTGCGGTATGGATGCTTGCGAGGCACTGCCCGTGACCGATGATGTGTATACAACACGCCACGAATGCATGGCTGTAGCTACTCGTCTTCATGAACGCAGACCTGATGTAGTTTTGATTTGCGGTGAAGTATACCGCCAGCCTGACAGCGATCAATCTCATTGAGGGTTTCACTGTATTAATTCGATCTGCTGAACATCTGTTCCGATATTATTTTTAATATTAGAGGATGTGCTTTATTTCCTACATTTAATCTGTAAGAAATTGGCAAGTTAACAAAAAAACAACCAAGGTGACGTTAACCACATTCGCCAATCATTAATGCTAATCACCAAAATAAAGTGTTAAATGGCCTGCTGAGTTAAATGTAATATCACAGAAAACCATTGATAAACACACTGCTGATATTAGTTTCCTGACTAAACTACCGAACCAATGATATAAAATATTAACATACTAGATATCACCACAACCACGATATTGTTAATGAACAAAGCAAACATCACACTGAATAGTGCGCCCCATAAATAGGGATTATCCGAGAATGAGCGTAGTGCACCATCCTGAAATAGATAATTGCCCCACAAATTGTGGTTAATAAACAGGGTGTGGCGTACTTAAGTGCCTGGGCGAACTTCCCTCAATAGCACAGAGGGACGATTGACCATCGGAACAACAATTGAAGCGAAGGTGGCAATAATGGAGAAATCTAGCTGCAAGCGGGCAAGATCAGGCATCATTGTGCCACTACAGGCTATTGTTTTCTCTTACCCGAACAATTAGAGCACATTTTATCGGAACAGTAATAAATATCAGGCAAGCCACCACCAGCCCGATCCCCACCCACCCCGTAATAGGCAGTCTTTCTCCCACGATAATCACTGCCAATATGGCAGCAATAACAGGCTCGATGAGGGTAATGGTCGTCGCCATACTTGCCGTTATACGAGCCAGCCCATATCCATAGCAAATATAGCCAAGAAACATCGGGACCAACGCCATATAGGCACCCACTGCCGCATTACTCCAAGATTCCAGCAGCGGGGCTCCAGTCATAAGGAGTACTGGCATTAGTAAAATGCCGCCAAGACCAAAAATCGCCCCCATCGCGGTGCGAGAAGGAAGTCCTCGCTGCATCAAACGGCGAGCAGCCCACGAATACAGCGCATAAGTAAAACCAGCAAGAAGGCCTAGAATTACTCCTATCGTGACATTGGGTGACTGAACCAGAGTGCCGTGCCCCCCACTTTCAGCCATACAAAGCAACACCATGCCTGCAATGCCAAGAGCAGCCCCCAACATCCAGCGAGTCGTCAACCGCTCGCCCTCCAAGACATATTCAATCAGAGCAGATAACAGAGGGGCAGAACCAATAGAAATGACAGTCCCGACAGTGACACCCGCTAAATGCATAGAGGCATAGAATGCCAGCGGATAGATGGCAACAGCAATGACCCCTATCAGCAGTAAACGCCACTGTTGAAGGAGTTTATCTACATAACTAATGATACTCCCAGCGGCTATCATCGCTTGGAGTAGCCCCCCAAGCCCCATCGCAACAGCGCCTATGGCAACAGCACTAACCGCAGGAGCAAATGTTGCCGCCGTTCCTGTGGTTCCCCACAAGATGGCCGCAATCAATACTCCCACCCTGCCCATCATGCGATCTCTTGGCGTGACAGTCATAGCGACTCCATCATTTCGGCGGCCATTGTCATTGCCTGACGAACGCACTCACCATTCCCTTCCAAGCCTGCGCGAGACATACTCCCCTCGAGTAAAAATGAAAAGTGCCTGGCCATCCGTATGGCACGTTGTTCATCACCAGAGAGAAGCACACAAAGATGTTCAGTCAGAATCGACTCTACCTGCTCCTTGTGCCCGCGCACTGCCTGTCTGCCCGGTGCGCCCGCGGGCAGTTCAGCCGCGGCATTCAATAGTCCGCACCCTCTGAATCCACGTTCATAGGCAAATTCAGCATGGTCTGCATAAGCAAGAAAAACAGCCATCACGCTCTCTTTTGGACTCGCCGTTTGTTGCAGACGATTAGCGTACAGTGCGAGCCACTCTTCATGACGAATCTGTAAGTAAGTAGCAACAAGTTCTGCTTTGGACTCAAAGTTGTTGTAGAGACTTTTCTTGGCAACACCAGCCCTTTTAACAATGGCATCAATACCCGTTGCCGCAATGCCATCGTTATAGAACAACACCCTTGCAGCACTCAGCAGCCGATCTCGGGCACTTTCTGATAATTCGCGTGAGGACATGGCCAATTTCTTCCTGCTTTGGATAATTATAGGTATACCAGTCTACCTACTATTATTGTGACGTCAATACGAGCAAGAAAGTATGCTCTATATTAAATATTGGGAACTAATGCCGTACTCAGGCCATAGCGTCAGGTTTGACAGGACATGAGGAAAAAGACTGATGATTGGTTTCACACCGGGTGTTTCATCAATATAAACTCGGCTATTGCCGAGTTTATATGCTTGAGTACTGAGACCGATGATAATTATGTGAGCTTAGCGCCCTTTCTTCTTACGTCCGGGTTGGGTAAAGCGCTTGCGGGAAGCTGAGTTACCATCGGGTTTTTCGGCCTTTTTCGCCCCACTAACACTCGGTTTTTTATCTGCCACGGGCTTAGCCTTGGCTTTTTTCACCGGTTTTTCGTCAGATGATGAGTTTTCAATCAGCTTAAATAACTCGATTAGCTCATCATCAGTCAAATCTCGCCACTCACCCATTGGCAGTCCTTTCAGGGTGACGTTCATGATACGAGTGCGCTCAAGCTTGGTGACTTCATAGCCAAAATGTTTACACATACGGCGAATTTGACGGTTAAGCCCTTGCACCAGCGTGATATTAAATACAAAGGTCGCGACTTTATTCACTTTGCATTTTTTGGTCACGGTTCCCATCATCGGTACACCAGCACCCAGACCGAGAATAAACTCGTCAGTCACCGGTTTGTTGACCGTAACCACGTACTCTTTTTCGTGGTCGTTCCCGGCGCGCAGGATTTTGTTAACCAAATCACCGTGATTCGTCAAAAAAATCAACCCCTGCGAGTCTTTGTCCAAACGTCCGATAGGGAAGACTCGTTTACTGTGATTAACGAAATCAACGATGTTATCGTTTTCCCCCTCTTCGGTGGTGCTTATGATGCCAACCGGTTTATTCAGTGCGATCAGCACCAAGTCGTTTTCGTCACGCGGTTCGATAAGCTGACCGTTAACTTTGACTACATCCCCGCCATATACTTGATCGCCAACAGCGGCCCGTTTGCCATTAATAAAAACATGTCCTTGTTCAATATAACGATCGGCATCACGACGAGAACAGATACCGCTCTCGCTAATATATTTGTTAAGACGAGTGGATGAGTTGGTCAGCATAAATCTTCCGTAAAAATAAGATTATATCACGTTAGGCTATGAAGCCGGCAGAGCAGCTTAGCAGAGAGAATGCAAAGTCATAAAGACGATTTCGAAGGATATGATGGCCGGTGGCAATATCATCGTGCTGCAACACATCCTCGGCCATTCAGATATTCGGGTCACCATGCGCTACTCTCACGTCGCGGCAGACCACCTGCAAGACGCTATTCACTCAACCCATTAGCCCGATTTAAGCATGGCGACAAAGTGGCGATAGGGATGAAATAACAAGTAACGAGGGGTGATGGTAGTCCTATTAAGCAATTGATATCATCTCAAAAAACACCTTCCATTACCTTACTTCCCTAGTCTTTAAATTCATATAGTTAACTGCTAATTCGGAACCATTCGTAAAAATTTCGATACGTTTAATGCGTTCGGGTTGTGTTCTGTAGCAAGGTACGAACAAGCCTGACTGTCAGCTATGAGCGAGAAGCGGACATTCACGGCCATCAATCTAGCTACTTAATAGCTGTGATATATGGTCAAACTTGCGGAGATTGTTCTTGGTGGTTATCCTCTTTCACCGATTTAAACTTCAGTTGCTATCACTCCTGCATCTTAACGACCACTTTTCCTTTCGCATGTCCCTGAGCAAGATAGGCAAGAGCCTCCTTCGCCTCTGCAAAGGGAAACACCTTATCGATCAGAGGATTGAGTTGTTCAGCTTCTATGAGTTTGCCAATTTGGGTAAGCTGATCGCCATCAGGACGGACAAAAAGAAATGAATAGCTCAGGCCCCGTTTTTTCGTAAGACGCATAATCTTGCGGCTCATCAGCCCGAAAACTAAACGCAGGAGGAAGTTTAATCCCCGCGCCTGGGCGAACGCGGCATCTAACGGGCCGATGAGAGAAACAATCTTTCCCCCAGACTTAAGAATTTGGGTGGATTTTTCAATTAAATCGCCTCTTACAGTGCCGAGAACAATATCGTAGCCGCTCAACACCTTTTCAAATTCTTGTTTCTTATAATCAACCACTTCGTCTGCGCCAAGACGACTCACCCACTCGACGTTGCCTGAACTCGTTGTCGTTCCCACCTTTGCGCCAAGGTGCTTCGCCAGTTGGATAGCAAAACTGCCAATGCCCCCGGAACCTGCCGGGATGAAAACCTTCTGACCAGGCCGCAACTTAGCCCGCTCTGTCAGCGCTTGCCAGGATGTAAGGCTCACCATCGGCAAAGAAGCAGCCTGAACGAAATCCAGATTTGAGGGTTTCATTGCTGCGGCGCTTTCAGGCACCACTGCAAATTCGGCAAGAGATCCCGTTCCCCTGTCGAAAATACTGGCAAAGATTTCGTCACCTGGAGTGAAACGCGTCACACGACTCCCCACGGCAACAACAACCCCGGACAAGTCGCTGCCCAATGTGGCGGGAAGCTTAAAATGCAAAACCGGCTTAAATATTCCGGTTGGGATCATGTTATCTATCGGGTTCAGACCAGCCGCGTAAACTTTAACCAGGATTTCATCAGCATTAATTGCAGGATAACCGACGTCATCCAATCCTGATTCAGGGGATTTACCATAGTGTTTAAATGTAAATGCTTTCATCGTCTTAGTCTTCATTTGTCGTTTACCCTGTCGCGTTTGTGAGTGAAATTTTTCTTAGCGGATCTGTTGCTGAGTAAAAAGGCAATCCCCAGGAATAGCTCGATAAACACGGCAAAAAGGATCTGCCCGTTAACGTGTCCTTCGCGCCATTCAACTATGCCCATTACGGCTAAAATAATAGATATCGTGCTGATACCGGCGGCCAGCGCGTAGCGGGTCAGTGACGGCTCTGCATTTCTGGCGAATAAACACATCACCCCTATTCCCGCAAAAAATGCGGCAGAGCGACGACTCACGACTCCTGTACCACTCGTAGATTCAATTCCCCATTGAGTTAAGAGCTGTTCCGGGAAAAACATCCATACTGTGGCCAGGATGAAAAATAACACTGAGGTCAGAATAGCCAGTTGAGAAAATTTCATTTTTATTCTTTCGCATCAAGCTGAAGACTTTTGCGTACCACCTTATCCAGGAATGATGCAGGCGCGAATCTGAGAATAAAATTCAATTTTCCTGCCAGCGCTCCCGCCGTGTAGCGTACCTTCGGATGTAAAGTCTGAGCCGCTTTAACAACCACATCAGCCACAACCTCCGGACTTTCCGCTTCGGCCATTGCCTTGCTCACCACTTTCGCCAGCTTAGCCCGGATCAGGTCATAATCTTCAAGCTTGGCATCCGGTTCTAAGTTATTGGCTTCAAACTGCGTTTTCGTATAGGCAGGTTCGATGACGGAAACTCTGATGCCCTGCGTGCGCAGTTCATGATCCAGTGCCCCCGTATATCCTTCGACCGCATGCTTACTGGCCGCATAAAGTGCCACATACGGCAACGGAACAATCCCCAGTATCGAACCGATGTTAATGATGCGCCCACTGCCCTGACGACGCATATGAGGGATCACTGCCCGCGTCAACCTGACTATGCCCAGAAAGTTGGTGTCGAAAATACGCCTGGCCTGTTCGATAGAACTTTCTTCCGCAGCCGCCGGAGCGACCCCGAAGCCCGCATTGTTCACCAGAATATCGATCCGCCCCTCCAGACGCAGCAACTCCTCAATAGCAGCCTCGACAGAGGTATCGTCCGTCACATCAAGCGTCAATAACGGAAACGGATGCATACCCGCCAGAGGTCCACGTCGGCTTGTCCCATATACCGTATAACCGGCTGCTAAGAGTTTATAAGCAGACGCTTCACCAATACCTGAGGAAGCGCCGGTAACCAGTGCTACACGTTTTTTTGTCATGCTGAATAAGGCCTTCATGATTTTTTTGATGTTTCTCATCACTGATGAGACGACAGGTTGTAAGGGATTTATGTCGGATTTACCTCTGTGCAGAACAGCCGGAAGACCGTTCTGCACAGTGCACCTCATTGATTACAGTGCTTTATATCGTTCGGCGGCTTCATCTTGTTTGATGTCTGAAAGCAGAGCCTGACGTGAAGCATCGAGGGTGTCCCAGCGGGCGGCATTATGTAAAGGCGGGATGGTGACCAGTTCACGGCGATCAAAGCCCACCAGTGCGGCATCCACTAACTCGCCCACTTCCATGAATTTTGCCGAATTACTGATGTCGATACCCGCACGATCCCAAATTTCCGTGTAAGTGCCGGCAGGGAGCACCGCCTGGATATAAATGCCCTTAGATGACAGCTCTACATTCATTCCCTGAGACAGGAAAAGAACAAAGGCTTTGGTTGCGCCGTAAACCGTCATGGCAAATTCAGGAGCGAGTCCGACGATGGAACTGATATTGACGATCGAGCCTTCTCCGGCTTTTACAAATCGTGGAGCCACCGCACTGGCAAGTCTCGTCAGTGCGGTGACGTTAAGCGCGATAAGGCTTTCTACCGAATCTGGCGTTTGCTCTGTAAAACTGCCGGACTGCGCGATACCCGCGTTATTGATAAGAATGCCAATCTGCGCGTCTTCACGCAGGCGGGCTTCGACCACGGCTAAATCACTCGTTTGCGTAAGGTCGGCAGGCAGAACATCGACAGAAATATCATTTTCTTGTCGCAGACGCTCGGCAAGTGTCTCTAACTTTGCTTTGTCGCGCGCGACCAGAACCAGGTCGTGGCCCCGGCGGGCAAACCGTTCAGCGTAAACAGCACCAATACCCGTGGATGCGCCTGTAATGAGAACTGAAGCTTTAGTCATAAGTTGATCTTCTTTGTTAATATGTAAACAGAATTCGCAATGTGCGACCCAGGTAGAACCGTGACACCGATGCTTTACTTGCTAGCCTCAGCAAGCGAGGGGTAATCGGTATATCCCGCTGCGCCACCGCCATAAAGTGTGTCAGGGTTGAGTGAGGCCAGAGGGGCGCCCGTATTGAGCCTTTCGACCAGATCCGGGTTGGAGATGAACGGGCGACCAAACGCGAACAGATCGGCTTTGCCCTGCGCAAGTTGAGTGGACGCCAACGCCAGGTCATAGCCATTGTTGCCGATGTAGGTGTTTTTAAAGCGCCGGCGCAGGGAGTCGTAATCGAACGGTGATACATCACGCGGGCCGCCCGTAGCACCTTCAACCACATGGATGTACACGATACCTAATGCATCGAGTTGTTCAGCGAGGTAATCATATTGTGGCTGCGGATCACTGCACGCAATCGCATTAGCAGGCGAAACCGGTGAAATGCGCACGCCGGTGCGGTCAGCACCAATCTCCTCTTTAACAGCCGCCGTGACTTCTAACAGCAGGCGCGCCCGATTCTCGACAGAGCCGCCGTACTCATCGGTACGCTGATTGGCACCGTCTTTAAGGAACTGTTCCAGCAGATAACCATTCGCGCCGTGGATCTCTACGCCATCAAACCCGGCGGCAATGGCGTTGGCAGAGGCCTTTCTGAAATCGTCGATAATCCCCGGTATTTCCTGCAACTCCAGCGCACGTGGCTCAGAGACGTCAGCAAATCCGTTGTTCACAAAGGTCTTTGTCTCGGCACGGATGGCGGACGGAGCAACCGGCGCAGCGCCACCAGGTTGTAAATCGACATGCGAAATTCGTCCTACGTGCCACAGCTGTGCAAATATGCGCCCACCTTTGGCATGCACCGCGTCAGTCACTTTGCGCCAGCCATCGATCTGAGCCTGCGTATAGATCCCTGGCGTATCCTGATAGCCCTGCGCCTGTTCTGAGATCTGCGTGGCTTCGGTAATCAGTAATCCTGCGGTGGCGCGCTGGGCATAATAGGTCGCCGCCAGTTCGCCGGGAACCAGACCTGCTCCGGCACGGTTACGCGTCAGCGGTGCCATCACGATATGGTTGGCAAGGGTTATTGTCCCAAGATCATAGGGTTGAAATAGTTGTCGGTTCGTCATGTTTATTCCCTCTGCTTAATGGTGGTTGAAGTCATTAACTTAATGATGATGATCATAATCATTAAAGTCAATTTTTTTGATTATGACCATCATCAATGTATACTTGCCCCTATATTTTTAGAGGATTGAAAAACATGAAAGTGTCGAAAGAGCAGGTTCGGGAAAACCGAATCCGCATTGTTGAAACGGCCTCAGAACTTTTTCGTGAGCGCGGTTACAATGGTGTGGGCGTCGCGGAACTGATGTCAGTGGCAGGTTTAACCCACGGCGGGTTCTACAAGCACTTTGGCTCTAAGGCTGATCTAATGGCGGAGGCAATGAGCTGCGGTTTTACGCGATCCGCAGAAGGTACGGCAGGTGTGAACCGGGAAAAATTCATTCAATACTACCTCTCCCGACAACATCGCGATGACATGGGAAAGGGGTGTGTGATGTCGGCACTGGGCGCGGATACAGCCCGTCAGTCTGAGTCAATCAAGGCGACATTTGCGGCCGGGATTGAACGTCAGCTGGCCGTTTTAGGAAATGAAAATAATGGGGAAGGCGGAACGCGTGCTGAACTCATCGACACCATTGCACATCTTGTTGGTGCCCTAGTGCTGTCCCGTGCCTGCCCTGATGATTCCGCTCTGGCAGATGAGATTCTGGATGTGTGCCGCACACGTCTTCTCAGTCAGGATGCACGTAAGGATTAAATTTGCCGGGCAACAGGGAATTTTTTCTGAGCAGTGCATATTAATAAAGTATCCACGTCCGCTTCTGGCACAGAGCAGCCGAAGCAACATCAGGGGACTGCTATGAGCGAGGAGCGGAAGTTGGCCTTACACCGCATTGATGTATAACTGTGTTTGTAAGTGCGCTGTAGTAGCGACTATCTACGCTTTTCAAGGCTGTCCATGAAAATCCCAGCGCGATGACCCCATTACGTCGTAGACGTGCTGATCCGTAAATGGTGGGAATAATGTACGTTTAGAAGCTTCCACTAAAGCATGACAATAACCTTCATCGCCGCTCTTTATGATGAAATTTTGTAGGGTACCATCAATTTTGAAATCGAGGTGTGCATCACATCTTTTACCACCCCAAGCATGGGGCTCAATGAGGGCTGCATCAAGTGCTTTTTTGATACCCAAGGCCTGGTAACCAAAAAGGTCTTTATCTGATACCTTCCCAGAACGGTTGTAGGTGCAAGAGTTAAGTGCGCTATTTTTATGACAATCTTTAGGAGTTAGTGGTGCGCATCCTGTAACAGTTGCCGCCAGTATCATCAACATCAATATTTTAGTCATGCCTAAATCCGTCCATGGTGATTTGCATTAAGTTGTGCTTGCAAATAGTAGTTTGGGTTATTATACCATTCAATCTAGTCCGTGACCTGCCCCCTAATTTTTAACGCAACGCGATGTTAGCGACGTCCATATGTACTCTTTCAAAACTGGTTACGTCAGCTTCTGGCACCAATGGGACGACCAGAGACGAAAGTCAGTACATTATGCCAGGAACTGGGGATAACCAGGCAAACGCTATACAGGCATATATTTCCTGATGGTCAGCTGCGTTCTGACGGAATAAAACCTCTCAACCGGAGTTAGACCAGTTAATTAATTCTTTTTATTGAAGGTATTATATGATTATGAATGGTAAAAATGGTCATTTATATTATCGAACAAAAGGTAATGGTCCTCTTGTAGTACTATTACATGGCTTACTGATGGATGGAAATTCATGGCTCACTAATGGGTTGGTTGAGGCTCTCAGCCACAAATTTTGTGTCGCATATCCTGACATGTTAGGGCATGGAATGAGTGATAAGCCAGTTGAAATTGGTCTTTATGAGCAGGAAAAACAGGCATTAAATATAAAATTATTAATCAATGCATTAGGGTGCCAACAGGCTCATGTAATAGGCTATTCTTCGGGGGCTTGGCTGGCTGCAGGATTAGTAAAATACCATCAAAAAGCCCTGTCTTCACTGGTTATTGGGGGATGGGATGTTGAAAATGGCCTTCCTGAAGGCCCAAATGGAAAACTGGATTTTGATACATTTTTTGCGTACGCAAAAATTACTGCCCCTGAATTAACCGACTGGATAACACCAGCTACAGAACCAGCAGTACGTGCATATTTCAATGCAATCAGCTCGTACGATGGTTTTTATGATTCGGTACAGCTTACTCAGATCAACACTCCTAAATTATTTTGGGCTGGACTGGAAGATGTTTACTACCGACAACTAAATTACTGGACCGAAGCGAACAAATTTGCGTTCATTTCGGCAACGGGAGATCATGTAAGCGCAATACTCAAGCCTGAACCTGCCATCATCAGTGAAATTTGTAAATTTGTTACACAAGCGGAATATCAAACCTCAGTATAGTTTTAACCGCAGGAAAAATCTGAGATTCCGGCGTAAAACCCTGATCTGTGAAATACGCTCTAACGTTTTATTTTTGCTCATGGCTGCTTAAAGTCTTTGCTACGGCAGCTTCGAGCGAGGTGCGGAAGTTAGAACTGAAAAATACATTCCTGGTATCAGCGGATCGAATGTTTCAGAATAGAACGTGGAGATTTAGTCAATCCAGGCTGGGTGAAATTTTTATTTCAGTGATAATCAAAACCCGGACAGCGTTGTCACACAGGAGCAATACGGGCAGTATGGATGCGATCTGAAACAATAATAAATAAGGGATTTTAATGTTCCGAAAATCGACTCTGATAACTTTACCCCTGCTGATGACGTCTATCTTCCTGCTGACAGGGTGCCCCCCTGCACCGGATCTAACACAGTGGCAACGTCCTGATACGGATATCGACGGCGTGCGCGTCGCGATGGGTAAATGCGGCGTGCAACTCCCCGGCTCCGATATTCCCAAAACGGATAATGAGTCCGTTCTGTATTACCAATGCATGGAGAATATGGGGTTTACCCGTAAAGACGGATTCAAAATTTGCAGCGTTCGTGTTTACCATGATACACCAGCCTGCCTCAAGCAAGAGCAGGGGTATCCCTTAAGTCAGAGTCAGCTAGAAGCGCTGCCTTTTGTCGCAGACAGAGGGTTTCATCCGATTAAGCCGGATTCCGGCGTGAGCAAGTTTTCCTTGATTACCTGGCGTAAAGTGGGAGCCTCGCTGCATTTTTCTCATGAAGTTGAAAACGACAAGCAAGCACTGGCGGTGATGTATCAATGCGGTTATCCGCAACCGTTGGGTTCGACGCCTTACGTGCCGACGCTGCGCAAAGCCGCTAATATTCAACGATGCATGCTGGATAAAGGTTTCGAGCCGAAAAACAAACTCAATCTAGTATGTCGCAATTACCCGCAGGTCACTGACTGCTCAAAACATCACTCCTCCCCCTGAACTAGCCCTGAAGAAGCTGTATAGGCACTGTCGTTATCTCCCCCATATATGATCTCTGAGGAAGTTTTTTGGCCGATGATGGGATTTTCCACGACGACATATTCATAATCAAACCTCCTCCAATGATTATGTTGGTCTCTCAAGAGCGAGGATCGGACATAATTGATCTGCCCCAATCCAGATAGGGGTGCCGTTATTTTCTCTTAGGTTCCCAGACACATGTGATGCCGCAAACCTTTTCGATGAACGCACAAAGAGCTGCCGCACCTTCTTCAATCGTGTTGTAAGGCTCCGAACCGTAAATTTCGTTTTTCCCGTTGAACCAACTACGATGTTCTGGCCGTATATCAGCTGAAGTGAAGCGTTTCAGACAATCTGGACTGGTACGAATCCGAAAACCACCATTTTTGTCGCGCTGAAGCATATGTACACCAGTGGTATTGTTACCTTTAGTGTTAGCAAGATTAACCATTTTCGATTCCTATTTGTATTAAGATGATTCTGAGGATAAACACACCACTAATCGTTGTATTTGCTCAACAGGGACCCGAATTTAACGATATTTAGATAATTTTTATAACCCATCGAGTCGAGAGTTACCAGATAACAGGTTGGTGAATTTTAGCAAAACCAGCACCGCTATAACGAATTACATCACGTGGCCACCAGTTGGGTATATATCCCCGGCCATTGGTCGGGTTCGTATGCGGTTGAGTAGGTAATAGCTCCCGTCGTAGTCACTCGGAGATATGAGGGTGTTTTCAGTAATTGACTGTTTTGACGGGCGCTAAATAAAAAAGGCCACCAAATTGGTAGCCTTAAAATTATTCTGTAGTGATCGGGATGTTCTCTGGCTATATCAGTTTTAATCTATAGATATTAATAACGAGCTAATTATATAAAACACATTTATAAATAATCTATTTTAATTCAATTAATTGAACTTATATATTCATTGACGGGAACGATCCCTTCGGTAAAATGAAATCAACATAACTTTCCCTGGTGTTGGCCGAATTGGCATCCCTTACCAAATAAGATAGAGGTAAGGGCTTTTTTTTTGCGCCTAATAATCATATTGGATTGGTCGATGAAATATAATGCAGTGATAGCTAACTACCACGGGTAGGACGACTGAGCCACAATCATCAAAAAGCAACTGTCACGGCAAGTTATAATTTACACTAGCAACATAAACAATTAGTAAATATCGCTCATTTTTATTGAGCTCCTCGCCCCCCCCCAAAAAAAAGAATAAAAAATCACCGAAGTGAGCCTTAAAAATTGTCGTGAATTGATCGCTTAGCGTTGCATAAAACTAGTGACTAAAATTAAATCTATTACACTATAAAAGCACTCGGTGTAGCCCTGACTATAGCAGTTTCAATTAGCTAAACGTGACAGAGCTCGCAAGCACTCTTATCCGAAAGTTATAACCCTTTCGATGTTAAACGTGCCACGTGCTCGACAAATAGTTGAACAGGGTTGGTACTGCTGGTAACAACCCCCGCAGTTTGATTGATAGCATCCAGGTGATCCATTGAATAATCAGAGCGGATAACTTTGCCGAGATGCATACTATAGCGCCCAACCAACCCATCATTCTGTAAACGTTCTTTTGTGAACAGAAATGAGAGGGCAACCATTGAAATATGCAGCGGATCAAAATTATTGAGTCCCTGCTCAATCGGGTTGTAATTAATCACCCCACCCCAAGAATAATAATAAACGCCATTCTCATATTCTTTACCTTCGCCTCCCCAATTGCTTGGCAAACCCTGCGGATATTTGGCATTGAATTTAGCGACGCCTTCGCTGGTGAGCGAGTTAAGCGCTGCGACACTGTCTTGTGGCAGGGAGGGACGACCAGTCATAATGGAAAGGAATGAGCCAAAAACGTTCATCACTGCGCCCGCAATCGCTTCTGGAAGGGAGCCTGGTTTCATCGCCAAACGGACCAGATCGGCAATTTCCGAGCCAAAGTTTGCCCCATTAACGGAGGTAACAGACGCAACCAGTTCGGGATGAATGGCGGCGACGTAGCGGCAGGCCAAAGGGCCTTGGCTGTGACCAATCAGGTTGACCTTGTGGGCTCCGGTTAATTGGGTGACTTGTTTTACAAAACTGAGTAATTGTTCACCACGAGCTTCATTACTGTTTTCTGCCGATATAGAGGCAGTGAATACAGTAGCTCCGGCTTTTTCCAGTGCTTGCTGAATACCGAAAAAGTAAGGATAGATTCCAGCAATCTTATCGAAACCACTGAAACCGTGAACGAGAATAATGGGATATTTTAATGAATTAGACATGATGAATACCTTTTAGGATTATTTGTCCATGTGGTCGAAATAAATAGTAAATCAAGGTGATGACTCCAATCCGTCATTACTGTTGTGTGGCGAGTAATACAAAGAATGCGTAATGGTGACGCTGTTGAACATTAATAGGACATGTGCTTTTCAATGAAGGTATCCACCCATTCCACAAACCAAAAAGCCCTGACTTATGTCGGGGCTTATCATTTTTGAAGTCGGTTACGGTTCCGGCGTCAACACCTAACGATGTGCTGACCACATACCTTTAAATGTACTTCTGTGGTGGCGGGGAGTTCGCAGATGTCGTTTCACTGGTGTTCCACTTGTATCCCCACATATCGGTGCCGGCTTTCTCCACATTCGGCTGGATACTGTTTCACAACGATTGGATTAACCAATCCAGTACCCATGCGAATGTAGAAATGAAAAAAAGGCCAAAATTAAATAGCACCATAATCATTTCATTATTAACTAGTATACGATTCATCAATGATCCATGTATTTATTTTGACACTCATTAAATATTTCAAGTATATGGACGTGAGCATATAAAAACTCACCTGCAAATTTGGAGAAATCATTATGTTTAAAATTATAAAGTTTGGAGCGGTGGCGTTGTTGTTTACAATAGCAATCCCTACGTTTGCTTGTGTCTCTATGGGTGTTAGTCACACGTGTAATAAAGATTGTAATTCTTGGTCAGAGCCTTGGTACGCACTTTGTATATATGGTGGAGAACAACATCGATAGCTAATAAAAAGCCCCTGAGCAATTAACTCAAGGGCTGGAAAGTTGCCTGTTTTTCCCAACCGTTACTTCACATCAGTAAGGTACACTTAGCTTATTTTGGAAAGTCGATAGTGTGGATCTGCCCAGCGCTCATGCGAATGAGCCCTCCAGTAATTACAGCTCCCACCAATAATTCAACGGCATTGCTGAGAGATACTATCCGTCCCGCGAGGGCATATCTCTGAAGAACTTGGGTACGGCATTGGTATCCAACTCCAAGAACAAGCAGACAATGGTAAACACAAAATAACAGCAATTAACATTCTCATAAATCACATCCCTATCATTTGTTAAGGGAATATATCAAAATATTAATAACCCATTTTTAAACGAACAGTGATTTACTTAAAATAAAAAGCCCCGGCGATTAACCGAGGCTTTGAGTTTGGTGCTGTGATAGCTGACCCTGTAACCGTACCAATGATAATGCAATCCTTGCACCAAGGTAACTATCACAGCACTATATAATATACAGTGCAATTATAAACAAACATTAAACATGACCAGTTTTATAGTGGGCATGACTCACAAAACAGCCCCCCTATAACTATTAACTCAAGGGCTGGAATAGTTGCCAATATCTCATAGATATGATTACCAACAGAGAGGCGCACCGGGCAATTTTCCGTAGGGGTCTACGCATCAATTTATAAGCACGCCATCAGCAAGGTTACTTTTCAGATAATTCAGTCTACTAATGCAAACTCCAGAAAAGACAAAACCCCGCACAAAGGCGAGGTTTATTTGACTGAATAAGCGCTACTTCATAACCAACTATTATCATACTAATACACTTTTTGCGGCCGCACCAACACTTTCATCATAAATTTCTGACTTCATTGTTGCAGGGTCCATTTCTAGGCAAACGTCTATCATCGACAAGCAACCATCAACAAATCCTTCGGCCATCTGCATGCTCACCCTGACGGCTCTTTCATCCCGTTTCTGCTGCCGAGCAATGGCCCGTTTTGACTGATTCAACACATAATGCCGTATAATCAGTTCGTACTCATCAGGTCGATATTGATTTAGTCAGGCAACCCGCTAACTGGAAAGGAATTATCTCTCGGCAAAATTGCCCGGCGAGACGCCATATCCCAAGCCATTGAAGCCAATAATTTCATTGAACAAAACTACACTCCTGTCGCGCTACTAGAAAAGCTCAAAGGCACGCAGGAGTACACACTGGCGGCATGGCTAAAACGATATGACGTCATCTATAAGCGCCGAGAATTGGCCGAAAACACCTATAAAGTTCGCAAGGGACAAATAGCCATGATCAGCGAAAAGATAGGCAACAGGGTGTTAGCTAAAATCAGCACGCGACATATTGCCGAGTTTTTAGAGTTTTGGGTGGCACAGGACAAAAAAACCATGGCCGCCACCATGCGATCAGTGTTGTCTGATATTTTCCGAGAAGCGATTGTCGAGGGCCACATAGAAAATAATCCGGTGACACCGACACGCTCAGCTAAACCAGTTGTTAAACGCGAACGCCTAGAACTGGATCAGTATATCGCCATTCGTAATGTAGCCGGTGCATTACCAGCATGGTTTGGGTTATCGATGGACCTGGCACTGGTGACTGGCCAACGGCGTGAGGATTTAACAATGATGCGCTTTGATCAGATCGTTAATGGCAAATTACAGATAGACCAAGGCAAAACTGGAGCAATGATCTCACTACCCTTAGATCTCGAACTTAAAGTAGTTGGCCTACGCCTTAGTACCGTGATTGACCAATGCAGATTAGCCAGTAAAACAGATTTTATGATAAGTGCAGGCATCAGAAAAAATAGCCCTGATGGATCACTACATCCAGATAGCCTGACAAAGAAATTCGTAACGGCGAGAAAAGGAACAGATTTTTGTTTTGATGAGAGTCCGCCAACATTTCATGAGATCAGAAGTCTGGCTGGGCGATTGTATGAAAAGGAAAAAGGTAAGGAATTTGCGATGAAACTACTGGGGCATAAATCGGAGAAGATGACGAACAAGTATCTTGATACGAGAGGGAAAGAATACGTGATGCTATAAAAGACCGAATATCAGATTTCGATAAAATTTCGATAAACCTAAAATCCACATTTAAAATCAAATAGTTAAAAAGAGACCGAATACGATTCCTATATTCGGTCTAGGGAAATGGCTCTTGGGAGAGAGCCGTGCGCTAAAAGTTGGCATTAACGTAGGCTTATTCAGCCGTACTCCTTAAGCGTAGTCGAGTACATGTGTTTCGCCAACTTGGCAATAGAACTAATTAATTACGGTTGTAAACTAATCTGAATGGCGAAAACTCAAACCTATTACTAGTAATAGTAATCATTTGAAAAATACGGGTTAATATTGGTGAGTCTCACAATTTCAGGTTTAATTTTGACACAATGACATTGCACGCTGCTGGAAAGGCGCCAAGCTCATCTTCTGCCCAGGGTTGTTACTGTCATCTAACAACAAAATATCTAACGGCTTCGCTAATACAAGGCCAGATTTCATCTGCTCGGTAGCAATATCATTGAGGGGATATTGCGCTAACGTACTCGGGTTAATCACAAATAAAGCATTACCTGGGCGGCATTCCAGCATCACTTCTTCTCGGGTAAATGCCCATTGCTTACCAAATTCAAATTTACTGACCGTCACTATCTTTCCAGCAGCAATAGCGTTAATTGATAGCATCAGCAACGATAACGTCAGCACAAAACCTTTCATCTTAATTATCCTCAATTAATTGATTGCTTAGATTTTCTCGCATCCAAAGGCTCCAATGCAAGCTCAGTAGCAATATCTGTTACTTATAGCTTTACCCTATACCGGTGCCATAGTGGCAAAAACACTGACTAAGAGTAATACCGCTACACCGAGGATAATTTCCACACAACTATTTACCACTAGCCAATAGTGAGCTTTAGCGGGTAATTGCTTAAGCAATGGAACGATGAGATAACGATTAATCAGTGCAACAATAATCATAAACATCACCAATAACACTTTGCAGAGCAGAAGTATCTGATAAGTAGATGTCAGCGTCAGCGCGGTATCGCCCAGTATAATGATGCTGTTAATAACACCACTCGCCAGTACCAATGCTACGGCCAGATGTCCCCAGCTTGAGAATCGAATCAACGTAGTGATGGCTTCACGTTTGACATCATTATTGCGGGTATAAACGAGGCAAATCAGCAGCGCTGGTAAGCAACCCAGCCAGTAACCCGCACTGAGCAGATGTATGATTTGATTAGTTTGGTGAATCCATCCCACGACTCCAGCATGCATCGCCGCATGCCCGGTAAAAGCAAGACTCGCGAGTAACAGCGTTGAGCAGCCCGCTATCAGTCGATAGTTGCTACGAGTTGAACCCAGCAACACTATCCACATAATCAAAATGGATAAACCCATATGCCATTGCCACACCTGGCCGAAGCGTGTACCAAATACCGACCACCAAACGGTCAATCGATAAGTATCAGCCCAACCATCACCCATCATTCCAGCCTGAACGGCTAAAAGTCCCACGGCAGAGATAAGCCCCAGAAAAGTACTGAAGATCAGTAGAGGTGACAGACGGGTTTTGAGTATTGAAGAGAATCGATCTGGTGCTAATACAGCGGTGAATATACTGATGCCAAACATCAGCATCACCGCCAGAAAATGCAAGAAGCGACACAGAACGAATAGAGCCGCCAGAGACATATTATTTCACAGTGAAGCTGTATGTGCCTTTGGTTTTATGACCATCGACAGACACCACGTGCCATGAAACATTATATTTCCCTGCTGTTAATGCATGATCAATAGGCAAAATCAACTGTGTGTTATTCACCGGATCCAATTTTAACGCACCAGTTTTCACTACATTGTTATCAGGGCCGGTAACTTTCACGCCACTGAAATTGAGTTCAATACCTTCAGAGAAACCCAGCGTCACTGCTTCTGGTGCTGAACCGATAGTGGTATCGGCAGCTGGCGACTCTATTTTCAGGTGTGCGTGAGCCAGAGCTTGCTGGCTAGATAGCCCAACAAACAACACAATAAGCGCCGAAAGCATGCGGCAAGAAGAACGGACTTTGCGAATAAACATAGTATCCCTTAATCAATGGGGAAAAGAATCAATCTGCTACCAACCATATCCTATATTGGCAGCGCGAACCCCTATCACTTCCAGTCAATTGCACTACCTGTGAGATAGCACACAAAACAAAACGCCAAATTCTGAGTGGTGATTGAAATATCACCAATAATTGGGCAGCAATTCAACTCACTGCCTTGTCGTTATTGCAAATGATAACGATTTGAATATAGCAAGTCGAGAAACCATAGCTAAACAATATGCAATTAGCACGAAAACAATAAGATGGAGGGAGTTGTGTAGCTAAGTTAGCGGGGAAAAACGAAAATCGCAGTTCCTGATTCTGTTGATCGAGAATCAAAAACTGCGTCAATCACTCTAACAATACAGATTAAGCTTGAACGTGGCTTTGGGCCGCCATTGTTTTCAGATCTTTATCAACGAAGAACAATGAATTACCGCTGTTACCCACCAAGGCCAGTTTATCAAGAATGGATTTGAACAGTTTTTCTTCTTCATGCTGCTCAGCCACATACCATTGCAGGAAATTGAACGTGGAATAATCGTGGTTTTCCATTGCTGCATGAGCGAGTTCATTAATTTGAGTAGTAATAAGCTGCTCATGCTCGTAAGTCTGCTTGAATACATCAGCCAGAGAAGCAAAATCAATTGGTGGGGCGCTGATCGTACCCAAAACCGGCATAGAGCCTGTCCCGCTGAGATATTCGAACAAACGCTGCATGTGCTGCATCTCTTCTTGAGAATGCTCTTTTAAAAATGCCGCAGCACCTTCAAAACCTTTATCGCTGCACCAGGCACTCATTTGCAGGTAAAGATTCGCAGAGTAAAACTCCAGATTAAGCTGCTCATTGAGCTTTTTTGCCATTTCTGTTTTCAACATAATAATTCCCTTATTTTTATAATGCAGGTAAGCGATGATTATTTTTCGTATTATGCCAAGATAAATACAAAATAAGAACACCCCATTTACAATAAAAACATTAAAAAGATAAAGACAACTCAACCACTTGATTTAAATCATAAAATAATAAATCCCACAAATTACCGTAATTATTATAAGAATCATTCACATTACCGGCAAAATACTAAAAGGAATGATTATTATTTGATTTTCACCTTAAAATAATAATTAATTACAGTGGGTATTAATATTATCCCAATACAGATAACCGATTAATGTGATGGTTTGGTCACATCCGCTACTTGCCAATCCACGTTACCTGCATTACCTTTTGCGCCATACCCCCACAGCCTAAGAAGGAGAAAACGATGGGATATAATCTGACGGAGCTTTCTGACGAAGAAACGGCAAAAATGAATGTTGATTTAGCCGCTTCAGGTGTGGCGTTTAAAGAGCGTTACAATATGCCAGTGATTGCTGAAATGATCGCCCGGGAACAGCCGGAAGAACTGCGTGAGTATTTTTTACAACGCTTAGCTCACTACCGTGCTGAATCAATTAAATTCTCACGCTTACCGTATGAGCCCAAGATAAAGTAAGCGACTAAAAACTCCCGCAGGTATCAAGTTGCGGGAGTGGACCGAATAAGACAATTATGACTTACGCGCAAATCTATCTGTAGCCAGAATCAACTGGTGCAGAATTCCTGGCTCATCAAAGGAATGCCCCGCACCTTCGACAATATGCAATTCAGCCTCTGGCCAGGCTTGTGCTAAATCCCAGGCATTCTGTGGCTGGCACGCCATATCATATCGACCATGAATAATAACTGCTGGAATATGACGAATACGTGTCACGTTATCCAACAATTGGTTATCACTGTCTAAAAAACCTAGATGGGTAAAATAGTGATTTTCAATACGGGCAAAGGCCAGAGCAAAATCATCTTCGCCAAAGGAAGCAGAGCTTTTGGTCGGTAATAATGTAACAGTTTCACCTTCCCATAAACTCCAAATTTTGGCAGCCTCCAGTTGTACCGCCTTGTCAGGTGATGTCAGCCGCTTACGGTAAGCAGCAGTAATATCACTCCGTTCTTCTGGCGATAAAATGGAAAGTATACGTTGCCATTTATCTGGGAAAAAACGAGAGGCCCCATCCTGGTAGTACCAATTCAACTCTTTTTTGCGTAGTGTGAAAATTCCACGCAGAACCATCTCACTGACCCGTTCGGGGTGTGTTTCACCATAAGCCAATGCGAGTGTTGAGCCCCATGAACCACCAAAGATCAGCCACTTATCTACATCCGCCATTTTGCGTAGCCGTTCGATATCATCGACCAAATGCCAGGTTGTATTATTGTCCAGACTGGCGTGGGGTTTTGAACGACCACATCCACGTTGATCAAACAGCAGCACTTTATATTTTTTAGGGTTAAAAAGTTGCCGGTGATAAGGTGCAATACCCCCTCCCGGTCCACCATGTATAAATACAGCTGGTTTACCTTCTGGGTTGCCACAGAGTTCCCAATAAATCTGATGCCCATCGCCGGTGTCTAATAAACCACTGTCGTAGGGTTCATACGCTGGATAAAGCCCACGTAATTGTTCCATTATTTTTCCATGTTTGTTATTAGACATTAAAGTTATCAAAGCCTATACAGCACGCAGGGTCAACGATAAAACATCACATTTACGCCAATCAGCCAATTAATTCCTCCAACTGGCGATAATTACGCCATATCTCAATGCATTCTGCGCAGTTATATCCTCGGGATAACACGATTTAAACGGTAACAAGATAAATTAAGATTTAATAATACTGTTGTTAAACAATAGATTAATTGCATTGATGCTTTATCTCCTTGCAACTTACCCTCATAAGGTGGTTAATAGGTGGGCGTACCAACCTAACCGAAGGTAAAGAGAGGCAAGCCATGAGTAAGGGAATGGACAGCAAAAAGAACGCGAAGAAAAAGCCACTAAAAACTCCAGCTGAGAAAAAAGCGGAGAAACGCGCTAAGAAGTCATCTTCTACCAGCGCAGAATAAACGGGCTTTTCGTCTCGTCAGTCAACCCGCCATATTAGGCGGGTTTTTTGTTGCTATTATTTAGCAATAGTCGGTGGGAGATAGAAATGTATTTTCGTGTTATCGATACCGAAACCTGTGGTTTAGCCGGTGGGATTGTTGAGGTTGCTTCTATTGATTTAGTTGATGGAGCATTGGCTAACCCTATGAGTGATCTGATTAGTCCAGACCGACCAATCAGCATTGATGCGATGGTAATCCACCATATCACTGAAGAAATGGTAGAAGGCAAACCACGAATTGCGGTGGCGATTAGAAGATATCAAGGCAGCCCATATTATGTTGCCCATAATGCGCCTTTTGATCGTGGGGTATTACCGGAGATGGGCGGCCAATGGATTTGTACGCTTAAGCTGGCACGAATGCTCTATCCTGACATTAAGCACAGTAATCAATATCTGCGTTACGCTTTGCGACTGAATGTTTCAGTACCGGATAATCTATACCCGCATCGTGCTTTATACGACTGCTATGTCACTGCGGCGCTATTACAGCGCATTATGCAAGACTCTGGTTGGAACGCCGAACAAATGGCCGAGATAACACAGCAGCCGCTGTTATTACAGACATTTAAATTTGGGAAATACCGGGGCAAAAGCATTGAACAGATAGCCCGGCAAGACCCGGACTATCTGCGTTGGATGTTAGCTTCAATAACTGACCTTACGCCAGATATGCGCCATACCCTGACCTATTACCTGACGTAATATTCCTGACTAGATTAAGCCAAAGCCAGTATGAATGCATATTCCAAAGCGATGTCTTCATACGCTTTGAAACGGCCTGATTTACCGCCATGACCTGAATCCATATCGGTGTAGAGCAATAATTGGTGGTCATCCGTTTTCATTTCACGCAGCTTGGCGACCCACTTTGCCGGTTCCCAGTATTGAACCTGTGAATCATGTAAGCCGGTAGTCACCAGCATGTGCGGATAATCCTGAGCCTTTACCTGATCATAAGGACTGTATTGCTTAATATAGTCGTAATACGTCTTATCGTTCGGGTTGCCCCATTCATCATACTCGCCAGTGGTGAGAGGAATCGATTCATCCAACATGGTGGTTACCACATCAACAAACGGCACCTGTGCCACTACGCCTTTATATAACCCGGGTTCCTGATTGATGACCGTCCCCATCAACAAGCCACCAGCACTGCCTCCCATGGCAAATACACGGTTAGCATCACCATAACCCTCAGTTATCAATGCTTTGGTAACATCGATAAAATCGTTGAAAGTATTTAACTTGTTGAGCAATTTACCGTCTTCATACCACTGCTGTCCCAATTCTCCGCCGCCCCGAATATGAGCCAGAGCGAAGACAAAACCACGATCCAATAGGCTTAATCGGCTACCACTGAATGCGGGATCCATACTGCTGCCATATGAGCCATAGCCATAAACCAACAGTGGATTACTACCTGAAACAAAGTGATCTTGGTGATAAACCAATGAAACCGGCACTTTTACGCCGTCGGTTGCAGTGACCCATATCCGCTCGCTACGATACTTTTCCGGGGTGAAATTCTTCACTTCTTGCTGTTTCAGTAGCTGGCGCGTACCTGTATCCATATTAAGTTCAAACATTGAACTTGGTGTGGTCATAGAGGAGTAGCCATAGCGCAGCAATTCTGTTTCTGGCTCGGGGTTATAAGCCAGCCAGGTAACATAGGTTGGGTCATCAAAAGTAATGTATTTCTCTTCGTCAGTGGCCCAGTGAATCTGTCGTAAATGCGTCAGCCCTTCACTACGCTCTTCCACTACCAACCAATCACGGAATAGGCTGAAGCCCTCCAACATAACATCAGTTGTTGGCGCGATTAATGACACCCATTGAGATTCATCGGCAAAATCACGTTGTTCCTTACCTTCTTCGGCTATTTTGTACAAACCGAAATTCTTGCCATCTTTATTTGAGCGTAAATAAAAATGTTGCTTATAGTGGTCCAACCCGTATTCATGGTCTTTACGGCGCGGTGCAAACATCTGTGGTGCGGATTCAGGCTTATCAGCATCCAGCAACAAGATTTCAGATGTAGTGGTACTGCTCAGATTAATAACAATGAAACGTTCAGATGTGGTTTTTTCCAGCCCAACATAAAATGTATCGTCAGTTTCCTGATAAATAAGTTGGTCCAATTGAGGGTCGGTTCCTACTACATGGCGATACACTTGATAAGGCAGTAATGTTTTTTCATGTTTGCGCACGTAATAGAGCGTTTTTGAATCATTGGCCCACTCAAAACTACCTGAGGTATTGCTGATAACTTCTTCGTGCCAAACATCACTTTGCAAATGTTTCACCCGAATATCATATTGGCGACGCGATAAGAAATCCTCTGCAACCGCTAATAGATGATTATCTGGGCTAACATCCAACCCACCCAAGGTATAAAACTCACTGTCCGCTGCCCGTTGGTTGCCATCCAATAACGTTTCCCAACTGCTATCAGCCCAAACCGGTTGACGCACGTAAATAGCATATTCATTACCCGGCTCAAAACGCGTCTGATAGCGATAGCCATTGCGGATATAGGGGACTGATTCTTCCTGTGGCGGAATTCGCGAAACCATCTCTTGATACAGGGTTTCTCGCAAAGGTTGTTGTGGCTGCAACACTGCGTTGGTGAAATCATTTTCAGCTTGCAAGTAGTTCAGAACATCGGCGTCAGTACGCTCGTCATCACGTAGCCAATAATAGTCATCTACACGGGTATCGCCGTGCATAGTTATTGGATAAGGGCGTTTATCGGCCTTTGGAGGTATGGTCATTGGTTGAGTTATCCATCTGTGTTCGTTAACGCGAGAGTGACACGATTACCTGTGGATGCCAAGCACCAGCATATGCTTATAATTTAGCTGAAGGGAGCTAATTAAATGATAAATATGATTATAAAAGAGACCTGAGAGAGTATCCGCCGTGAGGGGGGATAAACAGGTACCAGATACGTTTCCTCCAGCACCTGTTTGGCAGCTATTAACTTTATGCAGACGTTATTCTACCCAGACCTATTTGAGTCAATTACTAATGAGAGGTATACCTATTTAGGGCCATTATAGGTAATGCTGCCAGCTTTGCAGTCAAGTACCACTTGGTAGGTTTTGTCACCCTTGTTACCACGAACAGTCATTGGAACCTGCCAGACATCATCCTGGCCTGTAATGTCTACCGCGCTAATCCAAACCACTGGGCTATCAGTACCCAATTGTTTCTTATCCGCTTCCCAACGCGTAATTCTGTTTTGCAGAAAATCTCGCTTAACCTGCGTTGCTACCTGAGATTGGTTTAAACCGGGGCAAGCAGGTAATTTCGCTACTCGCGGCTCTTGGGCCTGTACACCACTGGTGATACCCGCCAATGCAGTGATCAATACCAAGGCTAATCCTGTCTTTCTCATCATTCCTCCAAATATTATTATTTCTATCCTATGGTAGGAACGATGATTGAAAGGTAGGTTACAGAGTGAACAGCGTTGCAGGGTAATAATGATAACGCCGTTTAATTAACACCGCGTAAATTCAATCACATAAAACTGTTCCAGCCCAGGATAGATCTCCTTAATCACCTTTTTCAGCTCATCCAATGACATATTTTCTTGCTCCGCATGACGGTCAGACAGTGCCTCCAGCATGATTGGCGTGACTGATTTGACCATAATGTGGCAGAAGAATACGCCATCTTCATTGCGACATACGCGCAAGGTTTCCCCTGGGCGGAAATCGGATTCACTGCTATCCCGGATGGTGATCGTCTTACGATCTGCCAGAATATCCGCCTCAAATCGGCTAAAGAAGGTGATTTCACGATTCATTTTAGATCCCTTTTTCACTTTCTGCTGAAAGTTGGCAAATTAAGCGGCTTGATTTTCTTCAGATTTGTTTTTTTTCTCTGGTACATTCTTTTCCGCTTTCACTTTTGCTTGCCCATCGACAGGAGTCGCAGGGTTAGCACCTCGAAGAATTTGCCCCAACGCCTCTTTATTTTCTGCCAGGAAGAAACTCAGCGCCTCGCGTTGATCTTCTTCAAGGGTTAAGGGAGCCTGTGACAGCCACTCAGACAAATTGTCAGCCAAATCCAGCATTTTATCGTAAGCATCGGCTTCTTTTTTGGTTGTGAAAGTCATTTTTTCCTCACCCTGTCTTACCACGACGAATTTTATTTCAACGGCCATTGCTGTATGTCCTTTTCATGTCTTTCACGCCCACAAGTAACTGTACATATAAACAGTATAGTGTGAGTTGTCGGGGGGATGCAACAGTCATCTCCCCTTCGTGTAATTATTTCAATAAACGGGCTTTGCAGTTTTTGCCTTTAATCTTGCCTTGTTGTAATTGCTGTAAGGCACGTTTGGCACTGGCTTTACGGATTGCAACATAGGCATGGACTGGGAACATATCAATCTTACCGACGTCAGCAGCGGTCAGACCGGCCTCACCGGTTAAAGCACCCAAAATATCACCTGGGCGAATTTTTGCTTTGCGCCCACCATCAATGCATAACGTGACCATTTCAGGCTCTAGCATCGTGTTAGCACTACGGCTCACCTGTTCCGCCGGGGTCCATTTCAGTTTTATTTGCAGATAATCTTCAATGGCATGCGCGCGGGACATCTCTTGTGGTGTACACAAGCTAACCGCCAGACCACTCATCCCTGCCCGACCAGTACGACCAATACGGTGCACGTGAACCTCTGGGTCAAAGGCCAGCTCAAAGTTAACCACCAGCGCCAGATCTTTAATGTCCAGGCCTCGGGCTGCTACATCGGTTGCCACCAGCACACGACAACTGCGGTTGGCAAAACGCACCAGCACCTGATCACGGTCACGTTGTTCTAAGTCACCATGCAAAGCCAGCACACTGATTCCACGAGATTCCAATGCTTCATAGACACTTTGGCAATCTTTCTTGGTGTTACAGAAAACCACACAAGAACTCGGCTGATAATGACTGAGAACTGATATCAGTAGCGGCAAACGTTTTTCGCGGGTGGTTTCAAAGAACACCTGCTCAATGGCAGGAACTTCATCGCCATCATCAACTTCAACATTGATTGGTTGGCGTTGAACTCGCGCACTGATTCGTTCGATACCGACCGGATAGGTAGCTGAGAACAGTAGGGTTTGGCGCTGTGGCGGGGTATAGGCAATGACATCGTCGATGGCATCGGTAAAGCCCATATCCAGCATGCGATCAGCCTCATCCAATACCAGAATCTTAAGATCTTCCAGTACCAGTGTTTTCTTACGCAAATGCTCCTGAATACGCCCCGGCGTGCCCACAACAATGTGTGGCGCATGTACCAGTGAATCCAATTGATGCCCCATCGGTTGGCCACCGCACAAGGTCAGGATTTTAATGTTTTGCGTGAAACGGGCCAATCGGCGCAACTCTTTGCTGACCTGATCAGCCAATTCACGGGTCGGGCACAGTACCAATGCCTGGGTAACAAACTCACCGACCGCAATTTTATCGAGTAAACCAATACCGAATGCCGCAGTTTTGCCACTGCCGGTTTTGGCTTTCGCCCGGACATCCTGCCCGTTGAGGATTGCCGGTAAAGCCGCAGCCTGTACCGGTGTCATCTCGGTATAGCCAAGTTCATTAAGATTGGACAACTGCTCAGCAGGCAGCGTCAGGGAAGAAAAGGAAGTTGTGCTCACGGCAGTAACTCTTATAACTGGATGGAATGGCAGCGACAGCCTGAAGGCAAGCGCAAGATTTTGGCGCGATAATACCAGAAATGGGGGCATTGCCGGAGTTAAACCGCAAAAAACAAACCAAATACGCAATGCGCTGCGCATATATTGATATCGACTCACTGCCATTCGCCAGATACGCAATCGTTTTCGTTGCCATTTTGCCGTATACTGGCGCCCGTAAAATTGATCGCGCGACAAATAAATGTGCAACTATCCCACTGATGTAGGTACCTAACTATGCTAACTATTGGAACCGCTCTGCGCCCAGGCGCTACCCGTGTCATGTTGCTTGGCTCTGGCGAGTTGGGTAAAGAAGTGGCTATCGAATGCCAAAGACTGGGGCTGGAAGTGATTGCCGTGGATCGCTATGCAGATGCACCCGCCATGCATGTTGCCCATCGCAGCCATGTAATTAATATGCTGGATGGCTCGGCGCTGAAACAGTTGGTCGAACAGGAAAAACCGCACTATATCGTGCCAGAAATAGAAGCTATCGCCACCGATATGCTGGTTGAACTCGAGATGATGGGCCAACGGGTCGTGCCTTGTGCCGAGGCAACCCGGCTGACGATGAACCGTGAAGGCATTCGCCGTTTAGCGGCAGAAACCCTGCAATTGCCAACCTCTAGCTACCGTTTCGCCGACACTGATAGCGCATTCCGTCAGGCCGTTAGTGAAGTGGGTTATCCCTGTATCGTTAAGCCAGTAATGAGTTCTTCCGGTAAAGGCCAAAGTCTGATCCGCAATGCAGGTCAACTGCAAACCGCCTGGGATTATGCCCAACAAGGTGGCCGCGCCGGGGGTGGCAGAGTGATTGTTGAAGGCTTGGTTCGTTTTGATTTTGAAATTACCCTGCTGACAATCAATGCTGTTGATGGCATCCATTTTTGTGCGCCTATTGGCCACCGTCAGGAAGATGGCGACTACCGTGAGTCTTGGCAACCACAGGTGATGAGTGAGACCGCCTTGGCGCGCGCAAAAGCGATCGCGTCTCAGGTGGTGAAAGCTCTCGGCGGTTATGGCTTATTTGGCGTGGAATTATTTGTTTGTGGCGATGAAGTGATTTTCAGTGAAGTGTCACCGCGCCCGCACGATACCGGCATGGTGACGTTAATTTCACAAAATATGTCTGAGTTCGCATTACATGTCCGGGCATTTCTTGGTTTCCCGATTGGCACTATCCGTCAATATGGCGCGGCCGCTTCAGCGGTTATTTTACCTGAATTGACCAGCCAGAATATTGCTTATCATGGCTTAGAAACTGCGTTGACTGGCGATACGCAAATTCGCTTATTTGGTAAACCTGACATTGCCGGCAAACGGCGTTTAGGGGTGGCGCTGGCCGTCGCTGATGATATCACTACCGCCATCGAAGTAGCGAAACGAGCCGCAGCGGCTGTCGTGGTCAGTGGGTAACCCTCAGCCCGTTCATCTGGTTATCCCATAAAAAACCCGCCAATTAACGGCGGGTTTAATCAGTTGCTATCCCGAGCTTATCCCTCGTACGGATCCTCAATGTCATCCGCATCTTGCTCATTATCACGGCGATAATCAGATTCATCATGATCATCAAAATCAGTATCTTCAAAGATAGCCATGGCTTGTGGATCATCTTGGTGCCGCTCACGGATTTCTGCGGCCACCAGTGCGATCGCTTCACCACTGCTCATACCTTCTGACATGAATTTGTGAATACGTTCGACAGCTTCTTGCTGTTCCTCATGGGAAAGTGAAGGCATACCCGCTAGCATTGATTCATCTCCAACATATAATTGATTAAGTATACCTGTTTATTCGGGTCTGCGGTGAATTGACTGCCCCAGACGACCCGCCCGCCAATTTATGCTAATCTTCCCTGCGGCGCGCTGCGAACTGCGTCATCGCGCCCCCAATATGTCCATCCGAAAGAAAAGAATAGTGACTCATGAGTGTGAAATCCCTGACCATCAAAGCCTTGCCTTATCAGCCTGACGCCCTGCTCCAACAATTTGCTCCACTCGCCAATCAAAGCTGGGCAATGCTGCTGCATTCGGGATTCGCAGAACATGCTCATAATCGTTTTGATATATTGGTCGCTGACCCGCAGGTAACACTCACCACTCGGGGCCTGCAAACGGAGATAATCAGCGCGCAAGGCCGAGTCTGCTCCCCGGCAGATCCCTTCTGTTTATTACAGCAGCAGCTCGATAAATTCGCCTTGCCACTGCCATCACACCCTGACCTGCCATTTCTGGGCGGTGCATTGGGGTTATTTGGTTATGACCTGGGCCGTCGAGTTGAGAAGTTGCCGACACTGGCCGAACAAGATATCGCATTACCGGATATGGCGGTCGGCTTGTATGACTGGGCGCTGATTGCCGACCATCATTTGCAGAAGCTGACGCTGGTGTGTCATGGGGATGCCGAGCAGCGCCTACTCTGGCTACAGCAGCAACAGAGTCCTAAAGCTCCCCAGTCATTCACACTGACCAGCCCATGGCAGGCCAATATGTCGCGGGCGGAATATGGCGAAAAATTCCGCCAGATTCAAGAGTACCTGCACAGTGGTGACTGCTATCAAATTAATCTGGCACAGAGATTCAGTGCTGAATATCAAGGTGATGAATGGCAAGCCTTTCTGTCGTTGAGTCGCAGTAATCGCGCACCGTTTTCGGCCTTTATCCGCTTGCCACACAACGCCATACTGAGTGTCTCGCCGGAGCGCTTTTTATGGCTGGAAAACCATCAAATTCAAACCCGCCCGATCAAGGGCACACTGCCACGTTTGGAGCTCCCCGAGCAGGACCGCTTGCAGGCTGAACGGTTAGCTAACTCACCGAAAGATCGGGCTGAAAATCTGATGATAGTGGACCTGCTGCGCAACGATATTGGCCGTGTGGCACAACCAGGTAGCGTGCGGGTGCCTGAGTTATTTGTTGTTGAGCCTTTCCCGGCAGTGCACCATTTAGTTAGCACCATTACCGCGACCCTGCCTGCTGAATGCCCGGCGACGGCGCTGCTTCGAGCCTGCTTCCCCGGTGGTTCAATAACCGGAGCACCGAAGATTCGTGCCATGGAGATCATCGAACAACTGGAGCCACAGCGGCGCAATGCCTATTGCGGTAACATTGGCTATATTAGTTGCTGTGGTACGATGGATACCAACATCACCATCCGCACGCTGTTGACCGAAAACGGCAAAATCTATTGTTCTGCCGGTGGAGGAATTGTGGCTGATAGCCAGGAGCAGGCTGAATATCAGGAAACATTTGATAAAATCGCCCGCATTTTGCCGCAACTGGAAATGCCTGGCGTTGAAAAAGACAGCTTATAAGCGAGCCATTCTGTGAGTGAATTATTTATCGGGCAAACTTTGTCTGAATTTATCAGCCGGTTTCAACTGCAACTGCCCCAAGCTGGCAGCTTTACGGCCAATAGCCACCATGCCGCGGTTTTAATTCCGATAATTTGTCGACCAGAGCCTACTTTACTGCTGACACGGCGCTCTGATCATCTGCGTAAACATGCCGGTCAGGTCGCCTTCCCCGGCGGCAAAGCAGACAGGGAAGACAGTTCACTGATTGATACCGCACTGCGTGAAGCGCAAGAAGAGGTCGCTATTCCTGCTTCGGCGGTACATGTCCTCGGGCAACTGGCGCCATTAGACAGTTCCAGTGGTTATCAGGTCACCCCGATTGTTGGTTTGATCCCCGCTAATATTGCCTTTCATGCTAATGAAGAAGAGGTGGCTGGTCTGTTTGAAATGCCCTTACACGAGGCGCTTAGCCTTTCACGCTACTATTCTCTGGATATCCATCGTGGAGGTGTCAATCACCGGGTCTATCTTTCTTGGTATGAGAGCCAGTTTGTCTGGGGCTTGACGGCGGCAATTATCCGGCGGCTGGCACAACAGGTGAGTATTTAATCTAAAACCATCACTCAAGCATGGGTAATGAGTGACACACCTCACAGCGTTGCCGCTAAAAAAGCTGAATTACAGCATAAAGCGATCCCTATCACCCCATCACATCGATTTTTACTCTACTTTCCTTGCACAACCATTTTAAAAAAACTGTAAACTGGCCTGTCAGCGTTATGAAATATCTGTAAAATAACATTCATCACTATAAACCACTAAAAATGTAAGGTTAAAACCTGATAGTGAGCGCCACTGATGTCATCCTAAGCTGCTCTCGATTTAGTTCGTGGGTGATAACACAGGCAGACACCATATGTAGTTAATTTCATATGGTTTTTGATCGTTTTTTAGCCCTAAATTGATCGTGATATGTAACTGTTGCGGCATCAAATCGATGCGGCTAACACCAGTAGGACCCAAATAAACAAGGGTCTGTGATGGCAATACTTCATGTATAAATATTTATCATGCGAAGTAACCTGCTGCTATCCACAGAACTCTTATACTTAATATAGATATTCTCAGTCACATTCATATGCACTGGGAATAACAAAATGCGTTGTTAAGGAGTTATAGCGTGATTAGCGTTTTTGACATGTTTAAGATTGGTATCGGCCCATCCAGCTCTCATACTGTTGGGCCAATGAAAGCTGGCAAGGAGTTTGCTGATTTGCTGGTGACTCAGGGCTTGATGCCATCTGTCACGCGTGTTGCCGTTGATGTTTACGGCTCACTCTCATTGACAGGGAAAGGTCATCACACCGATATCGCCATTATTATGGGGTTAGCCGGCAATATGCCTGACACCGTGGATATCGACAGCATCCCAGCCTTTATCCGTGATGTGGGATTAAGCCAGAAATTGATGCTTGCCAATGGGTTGCGTGAAGTTGATTTCCCACGGGAAGGCGGAATGGTGTTCCGCAGCGATAATCTGCCACTGCACGAAAATGGCATGCAAATCCACGCCTTTGCCGGTGATGAGAAAGTGCTGAGCAAAACTTATTATTCAATCGGTGGGGGTTTCATCGTTGATGAAGAGCATTTCGGCAAAGCTGCGGTAAATGCCGTCAGCGTGCCCTATCCATTTAATTCTGCTGAAGAAATTCTGGCAAACTGCAAGCAAACCGGCATGTCTATCTCCGGTATGGTGATGCAGAATGAGCTGGCGATGCACAGCAAAGAAGAGATTGAAGCCTATTTCACCGCTATCTGGCAGACCATGCGCGCCTGTATTGATCGCGGTCTGAACACCGAGGGCGTATTACCGGGTCCTCTGCGTGTACCGCGCCGTGCCTCCGCATTGCGCCGCCTGCTAGTCTCTTCCGATAGCCTGTCCAGTGATCCAATGAACGTTATTGATTGGGTCAATATGTTTGCACTGGCAGTTAATGAAGAAAATGCGGCTGGCGGGCGTGTTGTTACCGCGCCAACCAACGGCGCTTGCGGTATCGTCCCCGCAGTGCTGGCATATTACGACCACTTTATTGAGCCGGTCACCCCGGAAATCTTTATCCGCTATTTCCTGTCATCAGGTGCTGTCGGTATTTTGTACAAGATGAATGCCTCTATTTCTGGCGCTGAAGTAGGCTGTCAAGGTGAAGTGGGCGTTGCCTGCTCAATGGCAGCCGCAGGTCTGGCTGAATTACTGGGTGCCAGCCCAGAAAAGGTCTGTATTGCCGCTGAAATTGGCATGGAACACAATTTGGGGCTGACCTGTGACCCGGTTGCCGGCCAGGTACAAGTGCCTTGTATTGAACGTAATGCCATCGCATCAGTAAAAGCCATTAACTCTGCACGTATGGCGATGCGCCGCACCAGTGATCCACGCGTCTCCCTCGATAAAGTTATCGAAACCATGTTTGAGACCGGTAAAGATATGAATGCCAAATATCGCGAAACATCCCGTGGCGGTCTGGCTATCAAAGTACAATGTAATTAATTTATTACATTGAAAAAATCGTGTTCATCAAGGGGATGCCGGTGCGCCCCTTGATGCACAGTAAAAGATTAAAAATAACTGTTATGCCTAGCAACCAAAACATGCGGGAATGCAACATATCTCACAACACACAGACCAATCAATATCTCCTTGAGGTATTTGAGGCTGAGTATCGCACGCTTTTTTATTTACCTCAGCGGCGATGGGTGTCGATAATGCATCACTAAGCGCCCTTGACGCCGTCTCCTGGCCGAATGTACCAAATGAAGACAGCATTAATACAAGAACAAAAACTATCTTTCTCATAGAACCTCCATCACGAGCGGGTAGAATGGTGAAAATATAGGTTATACGGCATCAAAAACAGAAAGTTAATTTCTATTCTGGCATTTTAAAATAGATTAAAACCAATATTTTAAACTATTTTCAATGCCTACTTAAATTCTATTTAGATACCCATATAACTGCTTTGAGCATTGACTTGCTTAAGTGATTTTAAGCATAGTATATATCAATTTATTTGGCGTTATTATTTTAATTAATTATTACTTGTTTCCATTCACACGCAAAATAAACATAACCTGTTGATTGTGAACAACTTAATGAGTAATTGTTTATTTTAATAGTCATCAGTATTTACTGGGGTTTTAGTATTATTGCTTTCGTTATTATATATATCAGTTTTATTTAAATTGCAGGCCTGGAAATTAACAATAAAAAACACAGTTAACTATAATTGTTTCGTCTATTAAAAAACAATTAATAGTGTGATGAGTATTATTTATCAGTCTAATAATTTAAAAATTATCAGACTGATAAATTAAACGAACTAAAAAGCGCTGAAATATCCATTAAAAAATGCGGGTCACCTTAAGATGACCCGCATTAGCCGAAACTCTTTTCGTTGTTAGAGTGTTACTCTTCCAGTTCGTTATTCAGTTTGGTGATTCGCACTAACTCGATACGGTAATCCGAAACCTCCATAATCTCAAAACGCAGGTTATGCAGTTCAACCACATCCCCGGCGGTTGGCATATGGCCTGAGTGAGACAGCAGCATCCCGGCGAGTGAGGCATAATCGGCGGTCGGACTTACCAGTTCGTGACAGTCCAGAGCCTGTTCCAGAGAGTGTAAATCCGCGCCTCCTTTCACCAACCAGCCATCACCGTCAGTGATAATGTCTGGTGTTTCATCTTCATCCGGGAACTCACCGGCAATGGCTTCCAACACATCAAGTGGTGTTACCAGACCCTGTACCACACCAAATTCGTCATTGACCACCACTAAGCGGCCTTTTGCTTTGCGTAATACACCCAACAGATTAATCACGTCCATGGTATCGGGTACCACAATCGGTGGCGTTGTCGCCGCAAACTCACAAATAGAGTCACCTCGCTCAATGGCAACTAACAGATCTTTGGCGCGAACCACGCCGATTATCTGATCCAATGAATCACGACAAACCGGGAACAAACTGTGTGGTGTATCTAAGAGCTGCTCACGGATCTCCTCTTGTGAGCGATTACAATCGACCCAGGATATCTCTGTCCGTGGTGTCATCACACTACGCATCGAGCGGGATGCCAATGTCAACACACCACTTATCATATAGCGCTCTTCTTGTGCAAATGCCTCGGTAGGTATCATCTGTTGCGAGTCACCATTTTGTGGTTCCTGCTGCTGACGCCCCCCCATCAAACGAATGATGGCTTCAGCCGTGCGCTGGCGTCTTGGCAAACGTGACTCATGCTTAATGAAGTTACGGCGCGCAATCTGGTTAAACAGCTCAATCAGAATAGAGAAGCCAATGGCTGCGTACAGATAGCCTTTCGGAATGTGGAAACCAAAGCCTTCAGCAATCAGACTCAGGCCAATCATCAGCAAGAAGCTCAGACACAGCACCACCACCGTAGGGTGGGCATTGACAAATCGGGTCAGTGTTTTCGATGCCAACAACATCACGCCCATGGCGATGACAACCGCAGTCATCATAATCGCCAAGTCATTCACCATCCCCACCGCAGTAATCACTGCATCGAGTGAGAATACAGCATCCAGCACCACAATCTGTGCCACTACTGCCCAGAAGCTGGCATAGCCTCGATTGGCACTGTCATCGTGCTGGTTACCCTCCAGCCGTTCATGTAGCTCGGTGGTGGCTTTAAATAGCAAAAACAGCCCCCCCACCAGCAAAATAAGGTCGCGTCCCGAGAAACTAAAACTGCCGACACTAAACAGTGGTGTCGTCAGCGTGACCATCCAGGAGATGACCGACAACAGCCCCAGGCGCATGATCAGCGCAAGCGACAGCCCGATGATTCGCGCTTTGTCTCTTTGTTTGGGGGGGAGTTTATCAGCCAGAATGGCAATAAAGACCAGGTTATCAATACCCAGAACAATTTCCAGCACCACCAGTGTCAATAACCCTGCCCAGATTGAGGGGTCCATTAGAAATTCCATGTCAGACTCCGAAAATAAGAACACGATTTAGATGATGTGCGCACTGCAACAGATACAGCAAAACGCCGTAGCACGGTTGTCAGTATAGATACGCAGAAAGATTGGGTGAGATTATACGCAGCAAAGGTGCGTGATTGAGTAACCAGATTTAAACCCACTGGTTGGGTATTAACGCTAAATAAACAGTAACTTCGGTGACAGTCCATAGGGAGAGCTGAGGCCCTTAACTCCTGACAATTAATAGAGCCGTTAACTTTATCAGGATTTTTTTTATCAGCATAGGGGGATTTATTACCTGACCCACGATAAACAGTCATCTCATCACCTTAAGGTTCATCATCAGCCGCGATTCTATTTTTCTATACCTGAAATTTATCCCTCACCGAAAAGTGGTTATGAATCAATTTTTATACCGATTACACAAATAGTTAACACAAAAAGTCTAATATGACGCTAGCAGCCCAACTGAATACATCTATGTCGTTTATATAACTGTCGATTAATTACCCAAGTAAGCTAAATCATTCATAACATGTCCGAATAAATGAACAGCGTCACATAATTTATTTTTTCACTGACTAAAATAAATCACATCCAACAACATTAAGCGGCCTACTTGAATCGATTCATTTGTGTTGCGAATAAATCATCAGCAGTACGCTGATATTGTGACTATCATAATAGATTCAATGTATACCGAAATGCTGTGGGTGATTACTGGATTTTCTGTTACGTGCTAGGACTCAATTCTGAGTTAACAGAGGGGGTAGCGAGTGAGTATAGCTATTATCATCGGCACACATGGGGCTGCGGCAGAACAACTGCTGAAAACAGCTGAAATGATTTTAGGCGAACAAGCTAACGTCGCTTATATCGATTTCGTCCCCGGTGAAAATGCCGAAACGTTGATTGAGAAATACAACGGTAAATTGACCGGGCTTGATACCAGCAGTGGTGTTCTATTCCTGGTTGATACCTGGGGTGGTAGCCCGTTTAACGCTGCCAGTCGTATTGTTACTGATAAAGAAAATTATGAGGTCGTTGCCGGGGTTAATATCCCGATGCTGGTTGAAACCTTTATGGCTCGTGATGATAACCCATCATTTGCTGAATTGGTTAAAATCGCGGTGCAAACCGGTCGTGAGGGAGTTAAAGCATTAAAAACCGTCGAACCTGATGTGGCTACCACTCAACCGCAACCCCCTGCCGCTGCACGTAAAGTCGCGGCCCCAGCCGTCGCTTTAGGCCCCAATGATCATATGAAGATTGGGTTGGTGCGTATTGATGACCGCTTAATACATGGTCAGGTTGCCACCCGCTGGACCAAAGAAACTAACGTAAATCGTATTATTGTCGTCAGCGACGAAGTTGCTGCTGACAAAATGCGCAGTACGTTGCTAAAGCAAGTTGCTCCTCCCGGCGTCACCGCGCACGTCGTTGATGTTGAAAAAGCGATTCGCGTCTATGACAACCCGAAATATGCCAAAGACAGGGTCATGCTGTTATTTACTAACCCAACTGACGTCGTCCGTGTGGTTGAGGGTGGTGTAGACATCAAGTCAGTCAATATCGGTGGTATGGCATTCCGTCAGGGTAAAACCCAGGTGAATAATGCGGTCTCCGTTGATGAAAAAGATATTGAAGCTTTTAATAAATTAAATGCCCGTGGTATTGAGCTGGAAGTTCGGAAAGTCTCTTCGGATAGCCGACTCAAGATGATGGATTTAATCAGCAAACTTAATAAATAGCTTTATTAAAAACTACGTAGAAAGGTAATGCCCTGTTCTGTTTGGAACACGGTTATTTTTACTCAGCTTTTTTGGTCATAGGAGAAGTACAATGGAGATCACAACTCTTCAGATTGTGCTGATATTCATAGTTGCATGTATCGCCGGGATGGGTTCCATTCTGGATGAGTTTCAATTTCACCGTCCCCTGGTCGCCTGTACTCTGGTAGGTCTGGTTTTAGGTGATATGAAAACCGGTATTATTATCGGTGGTACTTTAGAGATGATCGCTCTCGGCTGGATGAACATCGGGGCCGCAGTAGCGCCTGATGCCGCGTTAGCCTCGATTATCTCTACTATTCTAGTTATTGCAGGTGGCCAAGACATCGGTGCAGGTATCGCACTGGCTATTCCGCTAGCAGCAGCCGGTCAGGTATTAACCATTATCGTCCGTACCATTACTGTGGCCTTCCAGCACGCCGCCGACGGAGCCGCCGAACGTGGCAGCCTACGAGCGATAACCTGGATCCACATTTCAGCCCTGTTCTTGCAGGCGATGCGTATCGCTATCCCTGCCCTGATCGTTGCCCTGTCTGTTGGGACATCTGAAGTTCAGATGCTGCTCAGTTCGATTCCTGATGTGGTTACCAGTGGCCTGAATATCGCCGGTGGTATGATCGTCGTAGTAGGTTACGCCATGGTTATCAACATGATGCGTGCCGGCTACCTGATGCCATTCTTCTACTTAGGTTTTGTGACCGCCGCATTTACCAACTTCAACCTGGTGGCATTGGGTGTTATTGGTGTGGTTATGGCCCTTCTTTATATCCAGCTCAGTCCTAAATACAACAAGTCTCAGGTTGTACAGTCTGGCCCGTCCAATAATGACCTTGATAACGAATTAGACTAGGAAAAGGTGAGAGAAATGGTTGATACAACAACTGTGCTTGATAAAACCACAGCGACTGGTGAAAAGAAACTCACGCCTGCTGATATTCGCGGGGTGTTTATCCGCTCTAACCTTTTCCAAGGGTCGTGGAACTTCGAACGTATGCAGGCGCTGGGGTTCTGCTTCTCAATGGTGCCGGCGATCCGTCGTTTATACCCTGAGAACTCGGAAGAGCGTAAGCAGGCAATCAAACGTCATTTGGAATTCTTCAACACCCAACCTTTCGTTGCCGCGCCAATTCTGGGCGTAACGCTGGCGATGGAAGAGCAGAAAGCCAATGGTGCCGAGATTGACGATGCGGCAATTAACGGGATAAAAGTCGGTCTGATGGGGCCGCTGGCAGGTGTCGGTGACCCAATATTCTGGGGTACTGTGCGCCCGGTGTTGGCAGCTCTTGGTGCCGGTATCGCAATGAGCGGCAGTTTACTTGGCCCATTACTGTTCTTTGTACTGTTTAACCTGGTACGTTTGCTGACCCGTTATTACGGTGTGGCCTATGGCTATAAAAAAGGCGTCAATATCGTCAGCGATATGGACGGTGGCCTGCTGCAAAAACTGACTGAAGGGGCGTCTATCCTCGGCCTGTTTGTTATGGGGGCCTTGGTTAACAAGTGGACCCACGTCAACATACCGGTGGTGGTTTCCAAGATAACCAATCAGAATGGTCAGACCACAGTAACTACGGTGCAAACCATTCTTGACCAGTTGATGCCAGGTTTGGTGCCATTACTGTTAACGTTCGGCTGTATGTGGCTATTACGTCGTAAAGTTAACGCGTTGTGGATTATTATGGGCTTCTTCGCCATCGGTATCTTCGGTTACTGGATTGGCTTCCTGGCACCTTAATGTTCTGATTAGATTTGGTAAAAACCGGGGGTTTACTCCCGGTTTTTTTTAGGGTAGATACCAATACCCAATAGATTTCAAAGTGCAGGAAGGTGGCAGCAACACACCTGTGGTTTGAAAGATGATGGGGATGTATCTCTTGGGAGTTGTTGCATGTCGGTTACTGATCTCGTTTTAATTGTTTTTATCGCCCTACTGCTCGCTTATGCTATTTATGATGAATTCATCATGAACATGATGAAAGGGAAGACCCGGCTGCAAGTTCACTTAAAACGTAAAAGCAAAATCGACTGCGCCATCTTTGTCGGACTGATAGCTATCCTCATTTACAATAATGTCATGGCGAATGGTGCACCGTTAACCACCTATTTATTAGTGGGTTTAGCGCTCATTGCGGTTTATATCTCTTATATCCGTTGGCCCAAATTATTGTTTAAAAATACCGGTTTCTTCTACGCTAATGCTTTTATTGAATATAGCCGAATAAAAAGTATGAATTTATCTGAAGATGGAATTTTAGTCATTGATTTAGAGCAGCGCAGATTATTAATCCAGGTTAAACAATTAGATGACCTAGAGAAAATCTATAATTTTTTCCTTGAAAATCAATAACAAAACAACATCCTTGGGAAATAGGTCTATTGAGTGCCTACTCAACTGATTAATTTCCCAGCAAGACTCTTGTCTCTTATCCTGCTTATTCCCACATTGTTATCGATGTTTATATGTACTATTTCGCACAAAAATCTCGATAATGAAAATCATTATCAGTAATAGTAATTTGTCTTATTATCTTTGGGGTTGTCGCTATAATAATTTATATGTTAAGGTTGCGCCGTTCATGGGGAGTAGCCGGTTTCTGTGCAATTGTACCTAACGTAATTGAAGGGTATTTATTGATAAGCAGAAACGCCCGTATCAACATACTCGTTTCATCTATTGAAACGTGGTACGGGTAGCCAGGTAAGGTTGGCGAGACCATAGACACGTAGCTCCGTCGTTAGGTTGGGGGTGGGTTACGTGTATATGGAGCCGCCCGGCCGAGTTTATTGCTATGAATCTATCTGCAACTCTTATCCTTGCTTTTGCTATGTCTATGGATGCATTTGCTGCATCTATTGGTAAAGGCGCCAGTCTACACAAACCCCGTTTTCGAGAAGCACTACGTACTGGCCTTATTTTTGGCGTAATAGAAGCTATCACCCCACTCATAGGTTGGTGTATCGGCCTGTTCGCCAGTCAATATATTCTGGAATGGGATCACTGGATTGCTTTCAGTCTGCTGTTTATTCTTGGTTGCCGCATGATTTTTGAGGGTGCGAAACAACAAGTTGCAGAGACTGAAAAAATGCGCAGCCACAGCTTCTGGGTTTTGGTCATGACCGCAATTGCTACCAGCCTTGATGCCATGGCAATTGGTGTCGGTTTAGCCTTCTTACAAGTGAATATTGTCCACACCGCCATGGCGATCGGTCTGGCGACCATGATTATGGCTACCTTAGGTATGCTGATTGGCCGTTATATTGGCCCATTATTGGGTAAGCGTGCCGAAATCATTGGTGGGATAGTCTTGATAGCGATCGGCTTTAATATTCTGTATGAGCACATCTATCGGGTCGCTTAATGGCTAAAACGCGTCTATTCTGCCGATAAAATCATTGGGCAAAAATAAACCCCGCATTCAAAGAATCGCGGGGTTTTTTATGGTTCAGATGCCGCTTAGCAAACGGGCATCAACCTCGGATTAGAAGTCCATGGAAACAGACAGTTTTAGCTCACGCGGATTACCTTGATACATATAAGTACCGGTATCTTCAACCGACTCCCAGTAACGTTCGTTGGTCACGTTCTCGAGATTCGCACGCCAGATCAGATTGGTCTCTTTCAGCGGCATGGTGTAACGCATGCCCAGATCCAGACGGGTCCATGGTTTTAGTTTTAAGGTGTTTTCCTGGTTAGCATACTGCGAACCAGAACGTGTGACAGTACCAGTAGCCGTCAAACCTTCTACTGCTTTAATATCGTACTCACCGCCAAACACTAACTGATAGCGAGCCACACCCACAGCATAATTACCATTATTTTGGCTGCTTTGCGCTTCGGTCAGTATCGGGTCCAACCACACGGCACTACCTAACAGACGAGTACCAAATACCGGTTCACCGAATACGTTCAGTTCAACGCCGCGGTTACGCTGTTCACCACCCAAGGCGTAGATATTGGTTGTTGCATCAATGGCACCGGCAGGTCTGGTGATTTCAAACAGAGCCAAGGTACCGCCATAGCGCTTGTTATCGAATTTCACGCCAACTTCATTCTGTTTAGCATGAATAATACCGGTAACATTACCCGCATTGGCGGTATACCAAGGCGCGACCTTCCCCGGCGATAATGCTTCAATGTGGTTAGCATACAGGGAAACATTTTCCCACGGTTTAACCAGCAAGCCATATACCGGTGTCACTTTCATGGCATCTTGCACGTTTTTACTGTCTGGTACACCACTGTCAAAATTGCGAATAACCACTTCCTGACGGCGCAGCCCCAGCATCAGCTGCACTTTATCATCCATTGCCGACAGGGTATCCGACACCGAGATGCTACTGGCCCGAACCTGACTGTTTAGTGTTGGGTCTTGATTAGGGCTAGCAAAAGCAGTTGGGGGGAATGGGATTACCCCTGGGTTATAGATATTGGTGTCTACTGGTCCTGACATATTCCAGGCAGATTTAGCCGTTCGGTAGTTAGCGGCATAACCGAGATTCATCTTATGGGTTACTGGGCCGGTTTCAAAATGACCACGAATCCCCCCTAAACCAGCAATAGAGTCCGAAACATAAGGCACATACAGACGGGTGATGGTGGCGTTGCCATTATTATCAGTCAGCGTTGGTGAGCCATATTGCCCGGTTTCGTCATTGTGGCTGGCACCGAGGGTACCGTATACCGTCCAGTTCTGGCTTAAATCATACTCACTACGCAGCATACCGAAGGTGGTTGCCATATCGGTATAGACCCACTGCTGACCATAGTTTAAGGTGGCTGCCGGTGGTTCTGGAATCACCGTCGCACTACCAATGGCAACATCAGTACGCATACCGTGAACGGTTTGTTTTTGATATCCAATATCTAAAGAAGTACGGGCGCGGTCACCACGGTAATCTAAACCGGTTGAGAGTGCGGTCGTGCGCTCGTTCTGATCATGAATCGCCGTTTCGCCTTCGCGGTGCAGCACATTAACCCGCACACCGAATTGGTCATTGTCACCAAAGCGGCGACCGACATCCAACGCACCACCAACCTTGGCAGAAGAAGTATAATCCACACTAACACGCGTCAATGGAGTATCACCGGCACGTTTAGGCTCCAGGTTAATCATCCCTCCCACACCGCTGCCGCTCGGCGAAATACCGTTTACAAATACGTTCGGGCCTTTAAACACTTCAACTCGCTCGACCATACTGGTATCAACCACCTGACGTGGCAGTACGCCGAACAGACCGCCGAACGAGATATCATCCCCATCGAGATTAAAACCACGAATACGGAAGTTCTGTGAAGCATTACCGTAGCCGCGCACGTTCTGTACTGAAGCATCGTTTTTGACCACATCAGCCAGTGTCCGCGCTTGCTGGTCTTCTACCAATTTAGATGTGTAGCCAATCACATTAAAAGGTACGTTGCGCGCATCTTGCTGCCCCAGGAAGCCAATACGCCCACCGTTAGCTACCTGACCGTCCAGATAGGTTGGAATAAGATCATTACCACCGGCACGGAAGGTCTCTTGCGTCCCGACCACGGTAATAGTATCCGTTGTTTTGCTGCTATCAACCTGAGTGGCATCAGCTGTTGTGCTAGCCTTTTTGCTGCTTTCAGCCGTATTGTCTGTGGCTGTTGCTGCCCATACAGATGCAGACAAAGTCCCTAATGCCGCACCGATCATCACGCACAAAAGACGTGGTGCAAGCCGCTTCTGATTTGCGCGGGTAGAGATAGTTTGATTCATCGTGTTGATGCCCCTGAAGTTTGCAATTTTGTTAATAATGAGAATGCTTATTATAAGGATTCAGAATTATCCTGATAACAGTTGCCGATGCAAGCATTTCTGCACTTCTGCGGGGTTATTTTTTGTATCGTGAAAAAATTAGATCAGTTATGTAATGAACATGATCTCGGTCGGTAATCTTATGGCCCCAAATGAGGGGAAATGATTGCGTAAATTACTTTTATATACGACCAGACTAATTTCCCCTTCCCTACTTAAGTCAATTTTTATGGGTTATTCACGCCACCCCCTATTATTAATAAGGCGATTTATTCTTTCTCCCTGTTATATTGACATCAGTTCCTTACCTGAAGTCCCGTAGTGACAGGCTTGATAAGCGTAACCCTCATATCCATTACAATTCTTATCGTGTATTTATTTCTGGTAAGAAAATTCTCATTACCTAATTTCATCTGTTAGCGATAGACTGCTACATTACTTTTACCGCAATAACAGATTAACCCTTCTGGCTCTCGATCCGCTCAGCCAAAGGTGGCTGAATATTAATTCAAGGAAATACAGGAATGGCTTTGCATCCAGCATCATTTGACGATCATATTTTCCGACTCTTGATTGAAGCCGTTGATGACTACGCCATATACATCATTGATGCTCAAGGACATATCCTCACTTGGAACAGTGGCGCAGAACGCAATGCCGGTTACGCTAGCGAAGAAGTTATTGGTCAATCTTTTGAACTGTTTTATACCCCAGAGGATTTGGCGAACAAATTACCGACCAAAGGGCTGCAACATGCCAATCAGTTTGGCCACTATGAAACCCAGGGCTGGCGGGTGCGTAAGAATGGTAAACGTTTTTGGGGTAATATTACGCTGAGTGCGCTGCATGATTCAGACCATATTTTGCAGGGATTCGTCCATGTTACCCGCGACTTGACGGATAAATGGCAGCGCGAAAATGCGCTGCGAAAGAGTGAGGAACAGTTTCGTCATCTGATCAGTGAAGTTGAAGACTATGCTATTTACATGATCGATACTCATGGCCGAATTCTCACCTGGAATAAAGGTGGAGAACGGAATGAAGGCTATACCAGCGATGAAATAATCGGTGAACATTTTGCGTTGCTGTTCACACAGGAGGATATTTCTGCTGGGGTGCCGGAGAAATCACTCGCCAAAGCCACCGCAGAAGGTAATTACCAGAGCGAAGGCTGGCATGTGCGCAAAAACGGTATTCGCTATTGGGCCAGTGTAGCAATTAACCCAATGCATGATGACAGTGGCAAACTGTTGGGATTTACCAAAATTGTCCGTGATCTCACCGAGCGTCGTCAACGAGAAGAAGCACTGCGCATCAGTGAAGAGCGTTTTCGCTTAATGGTTGATACTGTTGAGGATTACGCTATTTTAATGCTTGACCCTTGGGGCCGGGTCAGTACCTGGAACCACGGTGCTGAACGGAATATTGGCTATGCCAGTAATGAGATAATTGGTCAGCATTTCGGTTGTTTCTTTTTACCCGAGGATATTGCCGCCGGGTTACCGGAGAAGTTGCTGAAGACCGCAGCATCGACGAGTCGAATGGAGCGTGAGGGCTGGCTGGTTCGCAAAGATATGACGCGCTACTGGGCAGTGACAGTCATAACAGTAGTCCATGACAATAATGGGAAACTTCTCGGTTATGCCGAAATAATCCGTGATATGAGTGAGCGCAAACAACGCGAAGATGCACTGCGCGCCAGTGAGGTCGCGCGTTATGAAGAGCGCGAGCAACTGCATCGGGTGTTGTCATCTATCCAGGAGGGGATTATCTCCCTCGACACAGAAGGCCGTGTGGTACTGATGAACCCCAAAGCCGAAGAGATGACCGGGCGTAGCCAAAATGAATCCTGCGGTTTGCCTATTGAAGACGTTTTTATTTTGTGGTCTCCGTTGCAAGATAAAAATCAGTTACTTGCCTTCAATCAGTGTTTGGCCGAGGGGCGCAATACCTTATTACCAGAAGGCAGCCAGTTATTATCAAGCCAAGGAGAACGGCAAGAGATTCGCTGTTCTGCCTCGCCGATCCGCGATCGTGACAATATACTCACTGGCGCGGTCGTGGTATTTCAGGATGTGACTCGCGCCCGCCATGCACAGCGCGAACTGCAATATCAGGCCAATCATGACATGCTAACTGGCCTGATTAATCGGCGTCGACTGGAAGAGCGGCTCACCCAGTCAATCAGCCAATTGGGGGATAACGAGCAGCATATCCTCTGTTATGTCGATTTAGACTATTTCAAAGATGTTAACGATACCGCAGGTCATGAAGCTGGGGATATGGTGCTGAGAATGGTGGCACAAACCATGCAACAAGCCGTTCGTGAAAATGACATTGTTGCCCGTTTAGGTGGCGATGAGTTTGCTATCGTGTTGTTTAATTGTCAAAACAAGCCTGCAACAGACATTCTGGAATCTGTGGTTGCCGATATTGCCGCCATCCAATTTCATTGGCACGGTCAATCGTATACATTTACCGCAAGTCTGGGCGCCGTCCCGCTAACTCGCCAAACTGAGAATGCCGCACAAGCCATGCGTCAGGCAGATATCGCCTGTTATGCAGCAAAACACGCAGGCCGTAACCGGCTATCACTCTCACTCTAAACCCTTCTTGTCTGGGTGGCGATGACTGCCACCCACTCATCAAATTGACCAATCATCAGAAGCGCATTAACTCAACCGCCCTTAATGACACAATTTTATCAGGGTTATTGGTTTGTATGTCGCGCAATTAGACTTTGGTCAAAATATCGCTGTCAGTGCTGTGCTATATAAAGATAATCATCTTATAGCTTGGAACAAATAGATATGCCGTACTTTACGGTTAGTGTTGTTTTGCATAATGCAGTGGAAGGCGATTACGAGTCACTTAATAAGAAAATGATTGATGCCGGCTTTACCCGCCTTATTGGTCGGGAAAAAGTCTATAAATTGCCTGAAGGGGAATTCAATTATGGCAGTGGCACACTAAACAAACAAGAGGTCGCTGATTTAGCACTAAAAATTGCCGAGGAGGTACGGTTCATACCCTCTATACTGGTGACTGAATCCGGTGGTCGAACCTGGCGAAACTTAGATCTTAAATAAACCACTTCAGTAAAATATAAAAAAACCATGAATTTGACTTAAGTTAATTAATGATTCTACACCAGGGAATGTCACACTATAAATATATTAAAATAATAATGAGAGTTTACCTTAGGGGAGTTAGCTAATATTAAGGTATTGGTGATTTTTAAAAATCAAATCTGGATTGATATAATTTATATAAGACTCGTGGCCCGAACACTGTCAGGCCAACGCTAACAGCATAGACTATTGGTCACTGCTCACGGCTGCAATTTCAGCCGTAGGCTCTTCTCTGCGGCGGTGCAACGCAATGACAAAGTCAGTTTCACAGATAAATGCCTGCCGCGCAGCCAACTCCTGCCCCATTTCGATTGATGCCCGCCAGGCAAAAGGGGTCATCTGCAATAAATTAAAACTCTGCTTACCCGGAAGTTTCATTTCATAAGCCAGTTTTTCGCAACTCAGCAAGTCAAACCCCTCAAGGTGCTCTTGTGCATCACCGTGGAGTTGTACTTCTGGGTAGATCAGTGCTTTTAACTGATAGAGATGACGCGGCCCAGGGGCAACAGTAACCACAATCCCGCCAGGTTTCACGGTACGTGATAACTCCGCCGCTTTGCACGGTGCATAAATCCTTAATACCGCATCAAGCGAGTTATGGGCAAAAGGTAAGCGATGGCTGGAAGCTACACAGAAACTCACCTGTTGATAGCGCTTTGCGCCATACCTTACGGCGACTTTTGCCACATCTAAACCGAAAACAGCCATTTGACGCCGCCGATTTAACCTATCTGCCACAGCGCCGGTGTAATAACCTTCACCACAACCGATATCCAGCAACATGGTGGCATCCAGTGGTAACGCTGCATCCAGAAGCTCGCAGACCCTCTGCTGCAAGGGCTGATAATATCCCGCATCAAGAAATGCCCGCCGGGCCTGCATCATCTCCGGGCTATCTCCTGGTTGTTTCGATCCCTTGTGCTGCACTGGCATCAAATTGACGTAACCCTCTTTGGCGCAATCGAACTGATGATTATTGCTGCAACGCCACTGCTGCACGCTAAGCTGCAAAGCCTGATGACAAAGGGGGCACTGATAAGACATGGTTGATTTCCAGATGACAGACAAATAACCGCCAGAATCGCGGACAGACACGACGTTAGTCTAAAGAAGCACTTCCACCGTTGCAAGCCACTGTTTAACGCCATAAATCGGTCGAATATCAGCTATGGTGTACCATCCCTGCCGGGATAGCGTCAGGTTCAACATTCATGGTGCGCAAAATTTGCCCCATAATATCGCTAAATACCGGGGCAGAAACCGCGCCGCCATAGTATTTGCCGCCTTGCGGATTGTTTATCACGACCACCAATGCAAAACGGGGTTGGCTGGCAGGCGCGACACCCGCGGTATAAGCCACATATTTATCAATATACTGGCCATTTGGCCCAATCTTCTTAGCAGTCCCCGTCTTAACGGCAACCCGGTATCCCCTGACGGCCGCTTTCATTCCGCCACCGCCGGGCAGCGCCACACTTTCCATCATATGTTCCACTTGCCGCACCAGATCCTCGGGGAATACCCGTAGCCCTAACACCGGAGGATCGACCTTAGTAATCGATAATGGCCGATAAATACCGAAACTGCCGATGGTGGCATAGACTCGAGCCAGTTGCAGCGGCGTCACCATCAAGCCGTAACCGAAAGAGAAGGTAGCACGATCCAGATCACTCCAGCGTTGCCGCTGTGGCATTAACCCGCTACTTTCACCGGTAAGGCCTAACTGAGTCGGTTTTCCCAAACCAAACAACGCATAGGTTTCCATTAATGCCGAAGACGGCATTGCCAACGCCAGACGAGAGACGCCAACATCACTTGATTTCTGCAATACGCCGGTCAACGATAGCGCGGGATAAAAACCCACATCTTTAATTTGGTGCCCACTCAGCACATAAGGATGGGTATCCAGTACGCTGTCTGGCTTTACCAGATGATGTTGTAATGCAGTCATTACCACCATCGGTTTGACTGTCGAACCCGGCTCAAAAATATCGCTGATAGCCCGATTACGAAAATTCTCTTCCGCCGTGGCTGCGCGGTTATTCGGATTAAAGGTGGGATAGTTGGCCATCGCCAAGACTTCGCCAGTATTAATATCAATAACCACTGCGGAGCCAGAATCAGCCTTATTAAACATGACAGCATTGGTCAGCGCATGGGATGTTTCAGCCTGCAAACGCTCATCAATACTGAGTTCAACATTCTGTCCCGGGTGGCTATCAGTAGAAGAGATATCCTCAACCACTCGGCCAAAGCGATCTTTACGTACCACTCTACTGCCAGCGGTGCCACTTAATAGCGAGTTAAAGCTCTTTTCTACGCCTTCAATACCCTGGTCATCTATATTAGTGAAACCAATTAAATTGGCCGCCACATCACCGGACGGATAAAAACGCCGTGACTCCGCTTTGGTCGCGATACCGGGCAGTTTCAAGCGTTGAATGTACTCAGCAACATTAGGTTCAACTTGTCGGGCAAGATAGATAAAACGGGCATTGGGGTTTTGATTGATACGGTTGATTAATTGACCTATTGGCATATTGAGTTCCTGTGCCAATGCCTGCCAGCGTTCGGTAGTACCTACCCCGCCTTTTTCCAGTACCGTTTTGGCATCAGCCCAAATGGCCTCGACCGGGACACTGACCGCCAACGGATGCCCGCCACGATCAGTTATCATACCGCGTGTATTGGGTGTTGCCACCACACGCACTGAACGCATGTCCTCTTCTTTTACCAGCGGATCCGGTTCAATAACTTGCAGCCAGGCAACCCGTGCCAGCAGGCCAAAAAGTGACATTAAAATACAACTACACAACAAGCCAAAGCGCCAACGAATAAAGTTATTACTGTCAGTTTTTGGTTTAGGAATCATTAAGATCAACCCTGGAGAATAGCGAGCATCATAGCTGCCATTAAACCCTATCCCAGACACTAACGGGTGCCAAAACAGTGATACAAGATGCATTCTTTTGCAACAATTCACTAACGGCGATTTAAAAGAAAAGGTGACTGGTCAATAACTTAAAAATCGGCTTACACTGAGTGGCGTTCTTTTTCTTCATTAGGTAGGTTCTATGACTGATTTTTCACCACAACTTAGCCGGATCACCACCCTCTGCCATGGTTTTGGCAATAAATCGGCCCTGCTACCTTCCTGCCTCTTGCCAGATCAGGCTTCACAAGCCATTAAAAAGCAGGTTCATGGCACTACGATTATCGATGTGACCGCCCCGGGACAAGAGTGTGGTGAAGCCGATGGTTTCTATACCACTCAAGCAGGCATTTTATTGACCGTTCTGACGGCTGATTGTCTGCCAATCATTTTTAGCCAACAACAAGGGAGAGCCATTGCGGTGGTTCATGCTGGTTGGCGGGGCTTATTTGATGGTATTATCTTAAAGATGGTTGAGCGTATTGCGCGCGATGATGACCCTGTAAATTGGGTTGCAGCCATCGGGCCTGCCGCACAGTCTTGCTGCTATGAAGTCAATGAGGAGTTGGTCGAAAGGTTTACTAATAAATTACCACTGGCTAAAAATATCATTTCACCCCGTTTTCGCCACCTCAACTTAGCGGCCATTGCTGAACACCAATTACGAAGTGCAGGTATTCATCAAGTCGATCATGTGGGCAGTTGTACTATTTGTACGACTATTCAACATGATGATAATAAAAGTCACTTCAAATATACCAGTTTCCGCCGAACCAGCCAGCAGCAAGCGATTGACCCAACCCATCCAGGGATTAAAGGCCGTAATCAACATTCCGGCTTAATTATTTTGCCTTAACGGATAGATAATACTTATCGCACCCTGAATACGAAAAAACCCGCACAAAGGCGGGTTTTTACAGCAAAAGAGCTGATTAGATTGCAGTAACGTTTACTGCAGACGGACCTTTCTGACCGTCTTGGATTTCGAACTCTACGTTCTGGCCTTCAGCCAGGGTTTTGAAACCATTACCCTGGATTGCAGAGAAGTGTACGAACACATCTTTGCTGCCGTCAGCTGGAGTGATGAAACCGAAACCTTTAGACTCGTTGAACCACTTAACTTGACCTTTGATCTTTGCCATCTTGAGTATTTCCTTTGGATTGTTTAACTCGCCCGTAGGCGTTTACATAGACAAACTAGAGTCGTTACTGCTTGAGGCACTAAGATAAGGATCGGCAGAGAAGCGGTATTCAACGCTAACGTCTTTACTCAGAACTTCTTTACTGAAAATGCCACACATATACAGAACTGTACCTCGTTTTACCCATATGCGTTATCACATACTCTGTATTCGATGGCAAGCCATTTTTAATCAAGGGTGAACCTGTCGCACATATTTGAAACGCTTGCTCATAAAGAATGCGTAAATATGCTGAAATTTGTTGAAGGTCATCGTATTTTCTGCTCTATTTTTTTATACTGGCCTATCGCGCTTTCTTACTGGTTTTTAACATTTCAGCTAACACTTTTTATAATACTGCTTACGTGGATATTTACTGTTTTCCATCCCCAGCATCGAACCGAAAATCACAGTGGTATAAATTTTATTAGCATTAAATATATAATAATTGAATATATCCCTCCCCAGCGCTGACGGCTCACTCTCTTCATCTAGTGACTGTCACAGGGGCAAGCTTGCTAGCTAACCCCTTACTTAATATCAGGTTATAGTTTGAATCTTATCTTTGCTCAAAAATCAGAAATAATTTATTGGCGACTTTGTTATGAAGCACAATTGCACAACCTACCCCCAACAGTAAGGAGAGCCCCTTGTTATATAAAAATATAAACTCAAATGCCAAATTTAATACTAAAAGATTGGCTCTCCATATGGACTGGTATTGTGCTATATAGGTGCAATACACGAGAAAAATTAGCTGCATCGCACCAACAAGGTGCGATAGCACTTTATTTAATCTGCATGAATATCGCCTAAAGCACGCATTATTAGTTAATTCACCAGGGTGAAATGTAGCCTAGTCCACCTACATTTAGTGTGAGAAATTCCTCTTGATATATTCTTAACTTTTCTGAAACAGAATTTAATAGCACTGATGTACAGTTGAAAACTCTAAATTACTTTATCGTTATAGTGTGGTTTAGGTTCGAGATTATAAGCTCCACGCAATTATAAATAATCTATTAATCACTCTTATTTTGATAAGTACAAAGATTATCTGATGCACAGATATCTTATTTCGCCTTATGGGCATCAGAGAGCCATGTTATGAATTGTAAATATATTATCAACACCTGTATTCTCAGTAGCTTATGGTGGGGTCAGGCCGCTACTGTATTGGCGGAGGAAGACTATCAGCCAACACCGACATCTATAGGGCAGCATAACCCGCAAACCAGCAATGAAAGCTTGTGGCAACGCCTGACGAGCAACATCTCGCTTACCTGGGATTCACCAAACCAGGAGCTGTATATCCCGCTGAATACCTGGCACAACCGCTGGACCTACGATGATGACAAGATAGAGTCATACAATGAGCGGCCATGGGGTATCGGCTATGGCAAGTATCGCTATGATGAGGATAACAACTGGCACTCTGTGTATGCGATGGCATTTATGGATTCGCACAACCAAATTGAACCCATTATAGGTTATGGCTATCAAAAAATGTGGATACCGGGAGCGATGGACGGCTGGCGTTTTGGCGTAGGCTTTACCGCCAGCATTACCGCACGTCATGAATATTATTACATTCCTGTCCCATTGCCTTTGCCACTTATTTCTATTGAATATAATAAGTTTTCACTACAAAGCACCTATATTCCCGGCACTTATAATAATGGTAATGTTTTGTTTACCTGGATGCGCTGGCAATTCTAATGGACTCTATTATTTAACTATTTAAACCATGCAATTAAAGTGGTTATAGGCGACTATTAAGAATTAATCTCAATTAGCGTTAATTGATCCAAAAAAATACGATAGTTCTCATCAATTAAAACTATGCTGAGTATCCGCTTAGTTTATTGCTGATTATTTAAACACAACAAATAGCGTCTTAGGTGATAACAGCCGGGCTTGATTTTTCATACAGTTAATCGCCCGGCACTTTTATGCTAACACTTCAATCAGGCTGCATCTGAGTCATTTACATCCAGTTTATGCCGCTTATGTTTACGCCGAGTGAGTATAAAACCGCACCACAATAGCGCAACCCAAACTGGCATCATTAGCACTGAGATCTGAATACCATCAGTGAGATACATAATGACCAGAATCAACGACAGAAACACCAGGCACAGATAATTACCGTATGGGTACCATAGCGCCTTAAACCGCGGTTCTACGCCTTCTTGCACCTTCGCAGCCCGGAATTTGAGGTGAGCTAAACAAATCATCACCCAGTTAATGACCAATGTTGAAACAACCAGCGCCATAAGCAGTTCAAACGCTTTGCCCGGCATAACATAGTTAATAACAACACCGGCTGAGGTGGCCAACGCCGAAAGTGCGATTGACAGAATAGGCACGCCACGTTTATTAACTCGGGTCAACAACTTAGGCGCATTCCCCTGCGATGCCAAGCCAAATAACATGCGGCTATTACAATAAACACCGCTGTTGTAAACCGATAGCGCGGCGGTCAAAACCACTACATTCAAGATTGTTGCAACCCAATTGCTATCTAACGCATGGAAAATCATCACAAAGGGGCTACCGCCTTCAACCACTTTGCCCCACGGATATAGGGAAAGCAGTACCGCCAATGAACCGATGTAAAAAATGAGGATGCGATAGACAACCTGATTGGTTGCTTTAGGGATACTGTGATGGGGATCTTCAGCTTCAGCGGCCGTAATGCCAACCATCTCCAAGCCACCAAAAGAAAACATAATCACCGCCATCGCCATCACTAATCCGCTCAAGCCATGGGGCATAAACCCACCTTGTGCCCAGAGGTTAGTAACCGATGCCTCAGGCCCACCAGTACCGGAAGCCAGCAGATATGCACCGAACACAATCATACCGATAATGGCAACAACCTTGATGATTGCGAACCAGAATTCAGTTTCACCATACATTCGTACGTTAATAAGATTGATGGCATTTATTAAGACAAAAAATACAGCAGCGGAAACCCAGGTGGGAATCTCTGGCCACCAGTATTGAATATAAATACCGACGGCGGTCAATTCAGCCATACCAACCAGTATAAACATCGCCCAGTAGTTCCAACCAGATAAGAAGCCAGCGAAATCGCCCCAATATTTATACGCAAAATGACTAAATGAACCTGCAACTGGCTCTTCGACAACCATCTCACCGAGCTGACGCATAATGAGAAAAGCGATAAAACCACCGATGGCGTAGCCGAGTATCACTGAAGGGCCAGCCATCTTAATCGTCTGAGCTATCCCTAAAAATAATCCGGTCCCAATCGCACCACCCAAGGCAATCAGTTGAATATGTCGATTTTTTAAACCGCGTTTTAGTGTTGAATCCTGCAACTGCTGTTCCATCCTATCCTCTGCCGCACCTATTACGCACTAACGTGCTAAACAGCGCTTTCATAAATGAATCTGCGGCGGTTTTTTAACACTTAAACCTAATTGCAGCAAGAATAAAGGTGGTTAGCTGACTATCGGAGAAGGATCAATCAGCCGATGTTTACATGGGAAGGATTTGATTAGAGGACAATGATGCTTTGCCTGTTTAGGGTTGTAACGCAGATATGCCACATAACTTACTCAGATTCCTGGCCCCAATCATCAATGTCGCGACATAAGATTGACGCCGGGTGACAACTTCAACCGCCACGCGATTATTTTTATAGCGGATAAGATAAGTTGAAGGCCAGCCTTGGCGCCGCTCACCATAAGACTTTTGATGGTGGTCAATCGCCGCATGGGCAATGACCAGGTGAGATAAATTTGAATCCCCTTTAATAATACGTTTCATCATCAGCTCCAAGAAGTCAGTCAGAGAATCGCTTACCGTTGGTCACGCCACGCGCTCAGCATATGGGTATCCACGCGGTCGAAAATCATCAATATTTACTCAAATATCTTGGCTGAGCAGGTAACAAATCATCGCGGCACGAAGTGGACTTTGGCTATAGGCTTGCCACTCACCTTGCGGATTGGTAATCCGAGCATTCCACTGATTATTATCATTAACTTCAGGGGAATAGAGGCCAATTTTATTGGCATAGATGATAGGCCAGGCATCAGAAGGGTTTTTGCAGTAGTCCTTACCTTTAACTCCACCGTATGGATACCACTTATCGGGATCTTCCCCTGTCAGCAGCGCAATATTTCGGTTCACTTCAGTGTCACTTTCTTCATACCATTTAATCATTAGAATCACCGTTGTCTTGAAAAGTTCTGGCTACATTACGGCGAAAATAAGACAAATTTATGACAATCAGCGCAGTATATTGGGCTAAATAAAGGGGCAAACTCACATCGCGCAAAAAGATAATGCCGGCTATGCAGGAGAAACCATCACTCTAGCTACGACGATATTCTGATACCGCCTGGTGACAGCATCAGAATCGGGGGGATTTATCGCTCTGGAATAAACCCTTTAAAGTCGAGAGGCGAAACAATATCACTATCGTCTTGCTCATGCCTGACACCCGTAGCATTTTCCAGTAAAGCATTGAGCAATTCGGTTTGCCGTTTTTGTTGTTCGGCAATTTCGTGTAACAAACGGATTTGTTCATTTGCTCGTACACTGGCACGGCTCAAAAAGAACCAGACTATCAAGAAGAAAATGACAGTAAGCAGCGATAAAGCAATTGGGATGACACCCAGTGCCCCCATATTTGTATCTAACATTGACTACCCTATGACATACGTGGCTAAGGCGCTATCTTATCACTCTGCCCACCACAAAGGGGATCTGAATAAGTGATTCATACTTAATAACGATAACTAATAGTAATAGTTATCGTTATTATAGCTAAGCATAATAGGCTATCCTTACCATGGAATAATCGAAGTGATAGCACAAATACCGGTAGAAAAAGTCCCCCCCTGATCGCAATAACTATCAAGGGCTAATAGATAAAACAAGCAGCAAACAGCAATGATCCCTACCGTTGCGACAAGTTTCTTAATGTTCAAATCGGGCACCTTCCGTAATGTTTTTTTTAATTATACTGTATTAAACATCAACCATTTATAGCCAAAATGTAATTACTGATGTGCACTATAGCTCTGTAACAACATTTTTTATAAGAATTTACTGTTTAGTCTTATAAATCAATATGATTTAGGATTTTTACTATTAACTAACTTATCATTACTCGTTAAACTGTTAAATATTTATCCTAAAAAATAAGTAAAACTAATTACATGGAGTGACTACATGAGTTTATTCAGACTGGTTTTGGTGGCAGCAATCATATACTTGGGCCTTCTCTTTTCAGGCTATGGCGTGCTTATTGGCAGTGAGAAAAACGCCGCAGGCATTGGTTTGCAGTGTAAATATCTGACGGCAAGAACTGTTACAACCGCTCAATTTATAAACGGTGAAAATGGTGTCATTGGTGTCAGTAACTGCCCATTAGTGAAAAAGATCGGCAATAACGTTTTTGAATAATTGAACTGCGGGTTTGCTATTCATAACCCGCAGTGCATTTCCCCCACGGCCGCTAGCCTGATACTACCGCCCTACTTGCAGACAGCCTTAAACGGTAGCTGTTATTTTTGGCTAAATTTCATATCAATTAATGCAATGGCTTTCTCAATCGCTCGCTTAGTCACTGGGTCCGCCCCTGCCGGGTGTGTAGAGAAATCAATAGCTTTAAGTTGATGGGACATTTTATCTCGCACCTCCACCGGAGCAATGATATCAATCACATCAAGGATTTGCTTAATCACCAGTTGGCAGGCAACCAAGTCTGACACCAGCTCTTGGTCATTAGTAAACATTTCAGACATGCATAATTCCTTCTCAGTAATATCGTAAAAGGATATCACGCTTGCTGAAATATTTCTTTAACCTGCACTGCTCTTGTCGACTCGAGAGACTAACATTATCCTTGGCTAATGAAATACCTACAACCGATGTCGATGATGTGCTTAATCAATTGCCCCCTCTTTTTGAAAGAAAGAAGCAGATATGAGATGGCAAGAAAGCTAACGTCAGTACGAAGAGGATATAAAAAAACCAGGCATGAAATTATCAATCACCTGGTTCTAGAGGAAACTCATTAGATGTAGATCGATCACAATATTCCTAATCTCACAGTTCATCACCTCCTGCGCCTTTACCTTTATGCAGGACCATTACTGGCATCTTTAAAAAAACGGTTACGCCGACAACCGCTATCAGAGTCATAATCACCGTTATTAACATGCGATCACCTCATCATTTTTAATTTCTATTTTTCCAAACTCAACCCTTTATCCTCGGGATAGACCCCTTCCTGATGACACTACCCTTTTACTATGGCACCAGAAAAATCTTTTGCAAACACTGTCTGAAAAGTCTTTATGGTCTATTTTGTTCAATCGGGAGCAATTTGGTGTTTTGTGTTGTTCGATTCAACTTGTGTATACTGCTCTACTCCTATCCAGAAAAAACAGACTAAATAATGTCACAAGAAAATCATCTCGCGTTAGTCTGCGCTCTCAGTAAATGGGTCGAAACCCATCTAGGGCGGGTCATCTACCTTGAAGAGTTAGCCGTGTATTCAGGCTATTCGCTTTGGCATATGCAGAAAATATTTAAAGAAGTGACCGGGGTATCGCTGGGTAAATACATTCGGGAAAGACGCTTAGCGGGCGCGGTTTATCAACTAAGAAGTAGTGATAGTACGATTTTTGATATCGCATTGGACTTTGGCTTTGGCTCACAGTCACATTTTACTTACATGTTCAGAAAACGTTACGGTATCACTCCGTATGATTTCAGGCAAAATACTGATATTGACCTGAATATCGCGTTGCCCTTGCATGCTATTCATCAGAAGCTGGCATAACACTCCGCAATGCCCACGATTCGCCTGAATGCTTACCACTGCTTTCCGGCGAATAACGCTTTTCAGTTCTTTTTATAGCAATTCTGTACATCAATAGGTTGTGCTTCGTTACGTTGGCGATCCGCCATATAGGTCATCGCAAACATGACACTGACGACAATGAGTGCCGCCAACAGTAAACCGATCAATGCGATGACTTTGTTGTCATCAAACAAGCTCTTATCCATACACTCCCCCTAATTTCTATGGCGTATCATTAGATTAACCATAGGATCGCAATCAATGTTATTGCAATCAGCAAACATGATGTTGTAAGTAAAACCACGAGCGCAAATTGCGCATCGCCAATTCCCGCAGAATAATCACTATTCGGGGTAATATTTTGTTGTTTTTTCAAAGCAATACCTACTGATTGGCGCACACCAATCCTAACTCTATATAAGAAAAATCGCATTTTATAATGGATACATTTCTATCGGATATCAACCTAATCATTAGTTATTCCAACGCGATCCTGTCGTACTCTGTGTTATAGATCAAGCCCATCCATTGTAAAGTTAGGGATAGGCGCAAAATACATTAGCTTTGATTAAGTGTTTGTGGCGATAATATAATGTCATCTCTGTTCAGTGGACAATTACTGTATCACCGACGTTATTATACCGTAATTACCCCTGTGGCGAGGCTATACAGAGCGGCTAAAGCGGTAATAATGGCCACGGCAAAAAGACATTTTTCAATCGGCGCGAATATTGCTCTCTTTTGCTCACGCTTCGCGATGATAAACAGCACAGTTCCCGGACCATATATCACTGCTGACAGTAATATGTATTTCAACCCGCCCGCGTAGACCATTAATATGGCATATAGTGTTGCTATCAAAGCAAAAATAAAATCTTTCTTCAGCTCGACCGAACCTACCGAATAGGTTTCTCGGGTCCAGGCCAATTTCAGCCCATAAGCCGCAACCAGCAAATAGGGGATCAAAACTAATGAGCTGGTGAGTTCCAGTGCCAACTGGAACGCATACTCAGTGAAGAGCGTAACAATTAAGAATAATTGGATAAAAATATTCGACATCCAAACCGCTGCCGATGGCACCCCGCGCTTATTCTCCGTTGCAAATATCTGCGGCATGATATTACTTTTTGCTGCGGAATAGAGTGCTTCAGCCGCCAATAGGGTCCATGACAGATACGCACCCATAACGGAGATAATCAGCCCGATGCTGATAAATATAGCGCCCCATCGACCCACTATATGTTCTAACACCCCAGCCATTGAGGGTTGCCGTAAAGCAGCAAGATCAGGACGAAGCAGCACGCCATAGGAAAGCATTGTCACTAATACCAGTAAACATAAAACACCAATAAAACCGAGAACAGTAGCAATACCAACATGCTTTCTTTCTTTAGCGTAACGGGAATAAACACTCGCCCCTTCAATACCCACAAAAACAAATACGGTGACCAACATAGTACTGCGCACTTGAGCAAATAGTGTCTCTGATGTAGCACCAATATCTAATGCCGCATGACCGGTATAACCATAGTCATCCAAATGGGAGAGATCACCGACACCAGACAAAGATTGGGAACCCCAGAAGTTTAATGCAAACGTATCTGTATGAAATGCAAATGCCAGCACAATAACAAAAATAAATATCGGAATAACTTTAGCAAAGGTGGCAATAGTATTGATTGCTGCGGCTTCTTTGATGCCGCGCAACACCATAAAATGAAAACTCCACAAGATTAATGACGCAATTAAGACTGCGGATAACGTATTACCATCACCAAATAGTGGGAAGAAGGCTCCCAATGTTGATTTGATCAAAACAAAATAGGAAACACTTCCGATACAGGCGCCAGCCCAAAAACCAATGGCTGAGGCAAAACCGGCATAATCACCAAACCCAGTTTTAGCATAAATATAAACACCGGAATCCAAATCTGGCTTACGTTGTGCCAAAGTCTGAAAAACAAAGGCCAGAGTTAACATTCCGCCACCAGCAATAATCCACGCGATGATGGCACCCAATCCTCCGGTTGCTCGGCCGAATGTAGCAGGTAAAGAGAAAATACCAGCACCTATCATTGAACCCACGACCAGCGAGGTTAATGACCACAGCGAGAGCTTTTTATTTGATGAAGCCGCCATATTCATTTCCATTTACATTAACTAATCCAATGTAAAACAGAATAACCTAATAGAAGACCCACGCCTATAGATGCAATTCAGAGAAAATGTGAGCCTCCTTTAAAAGCTGAATATTCACTGTTGAGTGGGCGTGACACTAATATTAAGGCGTATATACACTCACAGCGGTAGCCTCTTTATGTATCAGTGACAAAATAGACCTATTAGACATAGGTCTTGATACCATTTGAATTTAAACTGCGCATAGTCGGTTTGTGCTGCCAAACTAGTTAATCAGATTTTTAGTCAAATAATAACGGTGGTACTCACCCAGTACATTTTCTAGCGTCATTTTCAATTGATAACCCTGTTTTTCATAGAACGGGCGAGCCTGGAAGCTGAATGTATCTACTTGGGCAAACTTGCATCCCCGCTGTATTGCTTCCTGTTCGGCTGCGTTCATCAAGTTAGTACCAGCCCCTGAGTGACGTAATGCATCCGATACCCATAACAACTCAATACTCAGGCAATTACCTAATGTATATCCGGTAATCCCTCCCAACTTTTCGCCACCTTCTCCTGTGATAAATACGGCTAATGGTTTACGACCATTATCACCAACAAATTTACGGTTAAAAGCCTTCAACCCCTCAATGATTTCTGCAATATCTTCAGTCGTTGGGGCATCTGTCATGGTCAAATTCATTGCTACTGCTCCTCGCTATTATCTGACTAACAATACTCGATATAATCTTGGCTTCAATGCATATTCTCACAGATAAGAATTCTATTATCGGATAATAAATAGCAAAATAAATGCTATTAAGAACCATTTACATTTATAATGCAGCGAACAGCTTTTCCGACATTTGTACCGATTTCTCCTCTGTAATTGTAAGGATACCCCAATGCTCCGCCGTTTCTTTTCTTATTATGCCCCGTACAAAGGGCTTTTTTATCTGGACTTTGGCTGTGCCATTTTGGCCGGGCTGCTGGAGCTGAGTTTCCCGATGGCGGTAAAACTGTTCATTGATAAATTACTTCCCAATCAAGATTGGGTGTTGATCGTTTGGGCGGCAACTGGCCTGTTGATGATTTATCTGCTCAATACTGCGCTAATGGCGATTGTTAACTACTGGGGGCACGCATTGGGTGTGGGTATAGAAACCGACATGCGTCGCCAGGCTTTTAGCCATCTGCAAAAATTATCATTTAGCTATTACGACAATATGAAGACCGGCCATATTATCACCCACGTCACCAAAGACCTTGAAGAGGTTGGAGAAATTGCCCACCACGGTCCTGAAGATCTTTTTATTGCCATTATGACCTTTATCGGTGCATTCATTTTGATGGCATCCGTCCATTTACCACTGGCGATGCTCACCATCATCATCGTACCCTTTATGACCTATCTGGTCAGCCGCTACGGTTCACAGATGACCGAAACCTGGCGCAAACTGTTTGGTCAAGTTGGCAATTTTAATGCCCGCATTGAGGAAAGTATCGGCGGTATTCGTGTCGTCAAAGCTTTCGCTAATGAATCTCATGAAAAGAAATTGTTCGCCGCAGATAACGAAAGCTACCGCACCACCAAATTGCGGGCTTACCGCATCATGACCACCAGTATGACTATGAGCTACCTCAGTACCCGTCTGGTGCAGTTAATTGTGATGGTTGCCGGTACCTGGTACGTCGTGCATGACCAGTTGAGTTACGGCGGTTTTGTCGGATTTCTGTTATTAGTTGAAGTGTTTTTTCGCCCGGTGGCGAAAATAACCTCAGTCCTGGAAAGTTATCCGAAAGGAATTGCCGGTTTTAAGCGATTCACTCAATTGATAGATACACTGCCTGATATTGTTGACCAACCAAACGCTCGCCCTGTTGGCCATTTGCATGGCGATATTTGTTATCACAATGTCAGTTTCGGTTATTCACCGCAGAATAAAATTTTCACCCATTTGAACCTGCAAATCCGGGCTGGCGAAACCGTGGCATTCGTCGGGCCATCGGGGGCGGGTAAAACCACGTTATGCTCACTGCTGCCCCGCTTTTATGAACTCGATGAGGGGGCAATCACGATTGATGGTATTGATATCCGTGATATGACTCAGCAATCATTGCGTAATAATATCGGTATTGTTCAGCAGGACGTTTTCTTATTCGGCGGATCTATCCGTGAGAATATTGCTTACGGTAAACTCGATGCCAGCAACGATGAAATAATGGTTGCAGCACAACAAGCCCGGCTAGATGAGTTGATTGAAAGCTTGCCTGATGGACTGGATACCGTTGTTGGTGAGCGCGGAGTGAAATTATCCGGCGGGCAGAAACAGCGCTTGTCAATTGCACGTATTTTCCTGAAAAATCCACCGATTTTGATTCTGGATGAAGCCACCTCCGCGCTTGATACTGCCACTGAACAAGCCATCCAGCTTGCGCTAACGGAATTATCACAAGGCAGAACGACGTTGGTGATTGCCCATCGCTTAGCCACGATTCAAAATGCCGATCGTATCATTGTGGTCGATAAGGAAGGGATTGTGGAACAGGGCGACCATTATGAATTGCTGGCCCGTAAAGGTGCCTATGCAAAATTGCATAATGCCCAGTTCAGTGCTGCCTGATACTCAGTAAAAACCCACCCGCTGATGGGCGCGAATGGTAAACTGAAGGAAAATTCAGCCAAAGCCATTCCATCGCGGGCTTAAATAGGGTACAAGGACGCCATGAAAATTCCAAAACGAATCCAACCGCTGGTTGATGACGGCTTGGTTGACGAAGTCATCCGTCGTTTGAAAAGTGGCAAAGAAGCTGATGTATACGTTGTCCGTTGTGGGCAGGATATCCGCTGCGCTAAAGTCTATAAAGAAGCTGAAAACCGCAGTTTCAAACAGGCTGTTCAGTATCAGGAAGGGCGTAAGGTTCGTAACAGTCGTGACGCACGAGCCATGGCCAAAGGTTCTAAATTTGGCCGCAAGCAACAGGAAGAGACCTGGCAAACTGCCGAGGTGGATGCCTTGTACCTGCTCGCCAATGCCGGTGTTCGGGTACCTCAACCTTATGCATGCCTTGATGGTGTTTTATTGATGGAACTGGTCACCGATGCAGATGGCCTTGCCGCCCCCCGCCTGAGTGATGTGCCATTTAGCAGAGAACAAGCGCTGATTGACCATGCGTTGATGATCCAATATGTGGTACGGATGCTTTGCGCCGGTCTGGTTCATGGCGATTTATCAGAGTTTAATGTCTTAATTGATAAAGAGGGCCCGGTCATTATCGATTTACCGCAAGCCGTCAATGCTGCGGCGAACAATCATGCTAAAGCCATGCTGGAGCGGGATGTCGCAAACATGACACACTATTATGGCCAATACGCACCAGAACTGCTTAATCGTAAGTATGCCAAAGAGATGTGGGCACTTTATGAGGATGGTAAACTGCATCCAGAAACGCAACTGACTGGTGAGTTTGCAGAAAGCACCGAAGCGGCTGATGTTGAGGGTGTACTGGAGGAAATCAAAGCGGTTATAGCTGAAGAGCAAGAACGCCTGCGTGAAGCTCAGGATCACGACAACTAGACATTAACTATCCTAAATCGACTCTCTGTGGGGCAGTAATGACTCTCTTCCCTGCCCCACACGCTCTTTACGTATCAGTTCAGCACCACCGCTTCCACGCGGTTTTTCCCCGTGGTTTTCGCCCGATATAACGCTTTATCCGCAGCATCCGACAAGTCTGTCGCCGAAATAGACTCACCCGGCGCGGATACCGAAGCCACACCAATGCTGATGGTCACCCGCCCCTCTGGCGATATCCCATGGGGAATATCTAACTCCTCAATGGAGTGACGCATGCGCTCGGCAACCGCTTTCGCATCCGCCAGGGTACTGGGTGCTAGCAATACAATAAACTCCTCGCCGCCATAGCGCGCCAAAATGTCTGAACCACCACGAATAGATTTTGACAAAGTTTCGACAATGGATTTCAAACAAACATCCCCCATTGCATGACCATAAAGGTCGTTAAAGCTTTTGAAATTATCAAAATCGATCATCAACACAGACAGAGAACCGCCTTCGATCTGGTTTTTTTGCCAGATGTGCTGATAGATATCATCAAAGTGGCGACGATTGGCTACCCCAGTTAATACATCGGTTTGTGACAACGCCTTGAGGATCGATTCTGACTGTTTAAGTTCAGTAATATCGAAAAACGAGCCATACCAAATAACAGCCCCATCATCCTGAAGCGTCGGGAAAGACTCACCATGGAGCCAGTGTGTACCTTTGCCCGGCAACACCACGCGAAAATCGCAGCGCCAGACAGATAGATTCTGTTGAGAGATGGCTACCGCCTGTTTTAGCATATCCATATCGTCAGTATGCACGCGGCTAAACAGAGGGTTTTCCTCTCTGGGCACATACAAAACATCAGCCGGTGACAGAGCAAATATTTTCCTGACACCCTCGCTACAATATTTAAAATAAGATTTACCCTCTGCATCTAAATAATAAGCATAAATCATTGCTGGTAAATTCTTAGTTAAACGATCCATCATCTGCTTACTTTCTTCCAGCTTCATCAGCAGGAATTTTCTTTCCGAAACATCAGCAATCACACTAATATAACCCACGGTCTGGTTATTATCGGCAGTTATTTCATGGACACTAAGTGCTCCCCAGAAACGTTTCCCATCTTGGCGCTGATAACACCACTCGCTGGCATCACGCCGATTAAGCAATAAATAATCCAGCTCAGCTTGATCCTTACCAAACTCTGGAATGTGCAGTATATCCGAAATAGGGCTTCCCAAGACTTCATCTTTAGAATAGCCAAACATTCGCTCCGCACCCACATTAAATATGGTGATCCGACTATCTAAGTCGGTGGTAATAATCGCGACCTGTTTTTCCGCATTCAACAGTACATCCAGTTGAAGATTAGATAATTTATCTTTCCCATTCTCTCTCTTCACTGGTTCACCTTTACGGTGCTGACCAAATACTTTCCCAGTCAAAGCATTCAGGCAGTTATGATAAAAAGAAAATAAAGACATAAAGTAAATCACCTATAATTTAGAACAAGAAAAAATGAAATTATAACCAGTCTACTGATGGCGCTAATAATAACACTGTGAACTATAACATACACCAATGAATCAGTGTAGGTTTGGAATGATGATACTCTCTAATAGATAACTACAGACACTCAACTTGATAATATCATTACAAATCTCGCCAAGAAAACTGAAAGAACAATCCGTTATGGTGATGATGTATTCCTATTGAATAACTGGAGCGAGAATGAAGAAGTTACTGATGTTTTGTGGTGTATCAATGTTGCTATTGAATGCAGCCTCTAGCTTTGCCACACAACCTATTAATAAAGAAGCACAAAAACAATCGGGGGTGAGATGTAAACGCCCACCTGAACCGCCGAAAGACAAGAGTGGCCGCCCGTTGCCGCCAGCGAAAGAACATCATGATAGCCAACCAGCAAAAAACCAGCCGCAACATGATGGCAAGTATCCATGCCCTCCACCGCTATCAGATAAAAACCACAAAGTTTAAAATGTTATATTTATTAGTATCGCTAATAGTATTGTAGCAACAGATAAATTGAAAGCAGGCATATTTTGTTGCTCTGCTTTTTATTTCAAAATAAATAGCCATGTCATAGTTAATAAAGAAACAAAAAATATAAACAATTACTATTGATAGCTACGTTTACCAATCTTATATAAATCGCTATTAAATCTCTTTCATGCAAATCAGACACATAAGAGGAACGCTAGCAGAAAATAATAATCCGTCTTATCCCTCATCCCGATAATTTAAGCTTGGCGCTGGCAAGATATACCTTTATAGCTCATGCTAAATAACGAGATATAACTCTCATCCATGTAACAATAATATCAGTTGAAATTTAATATATAGATAAGGAAATAGTCATGTTCTATAAATCACTGCTTAAGAGTGTCATTGTGACACTCATGCTCGTAACCGTTAACACAGTATTCGCAGCATCATCACCCACCACCCCAACAGAAATGACCTGCAAAGAATTCCTTGATCTTAATCCGAAAAGTATGACCCCCGTCGCTTTCTGGATCCTAAACCGGGATATCCAGTATAAAAAAGGCGATAGCGTAGATTTCCAGGAAATAGACCAGGTCTACACACCAAAAGTGATTGATGTTTGTAAAAAATCACCGAACAAAAAAATTACTGAGATGAAAAAAGAGATTGAGTGGGCACCTAAGAAACCAATGTAATATAATTCTGAGCCTCACATTATTCAATGTGGGGCTAACATTATCTTTTGACTATTATTTGGGAAAAATAATCATGTTAAAGAAGATCATATTGATATCGCTACTGGCATTACCCGTCGACCAAGCATTGGCACTTGACTGCCAGAACGCACTGACACAACTGGATATAAACCAGTGCGCAAATTTAGATTATAAGAAAGCCGATACCGAACTAAACCGTATTTATAAACAAGTTTTGGCCAAAACCCCAGTTGCCCAAAGAGCATTATTAAAGAGTGCGCAACTTACCTGGATAAAATACCGTGACGCAGATTGTACCTTCCAATCCTCAGCCACCGAAGGCGGTTCAGTGCATCCTATGATTATCTCGGCTTGTTTGACCCACAAAACTGAAGCTCGCTCGGCAGAACTACAGTCATTCCTTGATTGTGCTGAAGGTGACCTAAGTTGCCCCTTATAGCGTGCTGTGATTAGCGTTGCCGAATAGTCGAGGGCGTTAGGCCATAGGCCACTTTAAAACAGTTACTGAAGTGGCTGGCAGAGCTGAAACCACACTCCAGGGCAATGTGAATAAGCGGCATCATGCTATGTCTCAATAGCTGGTCTGCGCGAGATAACCGCGCTTTCAACACAAATTGATGTGGTGACAGCCCAGTGCTCTGCTTAAACATCCGTGCGAAATGGAACTCACTCAACCCTGCCTGTTCAGCAAGATCTGACAACAGCAACGGCTGTGAAAGATGTTCGTCAATATACTCTTTCACCCGTTTTAACACTGCCGGAGACAACCCACCGCGAATTACGGGGATCGCCCACTGCAACTGGGTGTAATTTTTTAATAAATGGGTCATCAACAAGGTAGCAGCACTACTGAGGGCTAAATGATTGGCCTGTTCTTGCCAGTTACAATTCAGTAAAAATTGGCGATATAACAACGTTATTTGCGGATCTTCTGCGAAAATTCGTTCATCAACCTGAATTGACTGGGGGCTGCGCTCCCAAATTTGTTCAGCTAGCTGGCGCAGATGCTTATCGGTGCAATACAAATGTACAAATGACAGGTCATCCCGCACATCCCAACTGGATAAGCTGCCCTTTGGCATAATACAAAAACGATCCGGTCCACCGCCATTTTTCCAGCCAGCGCGCGTTTTGTGATAGCACTCATAGCCATCTGCAACATACAGGCTCAAGGTGTGGTGATCAGGGCTTTCTTGTGTAATACAGTCATCACGGTTAGACCAGGCTGCCAATTGAATACCCGAGCCGAGTTGCACACAATCATGCAAGCGCGCTTTGTGTTCTTTTAGGGTTTCAAAGGCTTGATACCGTTCCAACATTGCGCTGACTTCCTTTGGGTACGCGGATGCAACCAGTTTAATGGCTTGCCAGACGGCAGACTATATTTTCCAGCGATTTATCGTAAAAATGCGCAAGATTTTGCAATTTAAAGCAAGCTGCTGAAAGCGCCTCTCCTTCCTATACCGGATACTGCTGTTTTCTAGCTGTGATGAGAAATAACGATGAACGCGCTGCTATATTTGTTAGTTGTACTGATCTGGGGAACGACCTGGATTGCCATTACCCTACAACAGCAAGGTGATGTTGCTATTACTGTGTCCATTTTTTATCGGTTTTTGCTGGCGGCCGGTGTCATGATGCTCGTTTTACTGCTCGCCCGCCGACTGCACCAGCTCACGGTGCGTGACCACCTTTTTTGTCTGGCACAAGGGGTTTGTGTCTTTGCTTTTAATTTTTACTGTTTTTATCATGCTGCGGCTTATATCAGTAGCGGCCTGGAATCGGTTATTTTCTCAATGGCGGTACTGTTTAATGCCATCAATGGCATGCTTTTCTTTCGCCAACGCCTTAGCCCTAACCTGCTGCCAGCCAGTATCCTCGGCATGATAGGTATTGTTGCTTTGTTCTGGCAAGATCTGACCGCCACACAAATAGCCCCGGAATTACTTAAAGGTATTGGCTTAAGTTTGCTGGGTACCTATGGTTTTTCTCTGGGTAATATGATCAGTAGCCGCCACCAACGCAAGGGATTGGATATTCTGTCAACCAATGCTTATGCCATGACTTATGGTGCGGCAGTGATGGGACTTTTCAGTATGATTCAACAACACTCTTTTACTCTCGAACTCACGCCACGTTACCTTGGCTCATTGTTGTATCTGGCTATCTTCGGTTCCGTGATTGCATTTGCCGCCTATTTCAGCTTGATTGGACGAATCGGAGCCAGTGGTGCGGCTTATAGTACCTTGTTATTTCCGCTGGTGGCCCTAACCATATCAACCTTCTATGAAGGCTATCACTGGCACCTGAATGCCATTATTGGTTTACTGCTCATCCTATTGGGTAATTTAGTGATGTTCTCACGCCCAGGCATGATGCAATCCTGGTTTAAGCGCCGCCATCATTGCCAGCCACAAAGATAACCAAGAAAGGCCGATCGTTATCTCATCGAGAGTTCTGATCGGCCTTGCTCATTTTATTTTGCGGTATCTAAAATGGGTTCACGTACAATGAATATGTAAGACAGAGCCCCGAGGACAGTAACGCAAGAACAGATGGTTAATGCCAGGCTAAATGAGTGAGTGGTATCAACTATCCAACCCGTTATCACCGGTGCAAATGATGCAAATATGAAACTGGCAAAATTCTGTATGCTGCCAACCGATGCAGTCATACGAGAAGAGACCGCGACATGTATAAGCCCCCAGCATGATGTCCCAGCGAAGTGAATACAGAACAGTGCCATGCCTATTAATATAACCGCACTCCCGGTAGTGTCAGCACGGACGACGACAGAGGTAAATGCCGCTGACAGCAACATACCGACCGCAATGCATATTTTGCGGCTTTTTAAAGGAGCCATACCCTGGCGGACCAGAAAATCGGTAACGAATCCATTACATAACATGCCTGCCGCGCCGAAAATAAAGGGAATAGAAGCAAACATGCCAGTGCTAGCAAGATTTAAATGATACGTTGTCTGCAAATAGCCCGGCAGCCATGCCAGATAGAGCCATGCAGTATAATTGACGCCACTGAAGCCCAGCATCATGCCCCACATAGTGCGATTACGGAATAAGCCACGCCATTCTTTAAAATTCATAGGCTTACGACTTACATTAACACTGCCTGCATCAAGATATTTTTGTTCTGCTTCGGTTAAATTGATACTGTCACGATTACGGTAAAGCAGATACCAACCGATAGAAAGTACGATCCCCAAAAGACCAATGGTAATAAACATCCCACGCCAACCGATAACCATCATCATGGCGGCCAGAATAGGTGGACTGATGGCTAAACCGATTGTCGACGCAGAATTAAATATCCCCATAGGCAGGCCACGTTCTTTAATATTGAACCAGTCATTTATCACCTTCACACCGCAAGGATTCATGGGTGCCTCACCGATACCTAACCCAATACGTACCAGAATAAATTGCGTAAAGGTATGAACAGCCCCGGATAGCGCCTGAAAGAATGACCATACAAACATGCCTAGCCCTAACATAATGCGCGGGCCTTTACGGTCTAACAACGGGCCACACGGCAGTTGAGCAATACCGTATGCCAGAGAAAATGCGGAAAGCAGAAAACCAATCTCCGTGGCACTTAGCCCTAGCTCTTCACGAATGGTTAAATTCGCTACAGATAAAGAACTACGGTCAAGAAAGTTAATGACTGCGGCCAAGAATAATAAAACCATCGATACGGTTTGAATTCTTTTAATACGACTAGAACGCTCTGTATGTAGTATAGCCTTGGGGGTTTCATCTGATGTTGGGTTTAATACACCCGCATCATTATTTATCACGACATTATTTTTTTCCACGCCCAGCTCCTGAACTTTATAATATATTCACATTGCGATTCATAAAAAAACCTGTCCGATATGAATCTATTAGGAAATAAAAATCTCAAGAAAAAAGACTTATTACAGCGTCAACTATAGAGAGAAAAGTTAACTGAAATTCAGATTAGTGTGGGCATTCTATATACAGCATATCTTTGTGATGAATACGTGAGATGATTAATAGTTTGCTGGATTTTATCTGTCCTTAATGGTTTTTTATGCGGTTTTTTATCCAGTTTTTTATCTTAGTATGCGCTTTCAGCAATACTCTCTAGGTGGTTAATCATTCGCTGTATTGCGTGATCGAGCGAATCATTGATTGCTTAGCAGTATCCAGATGACGCCGTAACTCGCGCACCGCATCCAAATCATTGCGAAAGATTAACGCACTTAAAATCGCCATATGCTCTTCTATCGCCACGATATTGCGCTGCTTTAAATCGCTCTCATCCCATTGATAATGGAAGTGGAAAATAACTGAAATAATCTCCAGAGATTGATTAAAAAATGGGTTATTAGCGGCAGAAAGTATCAGGGTATGAAAATCACGATCTAACTGTGAAAACATGCGATAGCTGCTGCCAATGGTATCCCGCAATTGCCGATGGCGAGCCAATAGCTCTTTGGCTTGCAGCCAACGTTCATCACTATGTGCAAGATTTAAAAAGCGATTTAGCGCATGCGTTTCCAACATTTCACGTAACTCAAATAATTTTTCAGCATAGTTTTGATCAAATTTTTTCATGCTCCACTGACCACGGCGGATATTAACAATGAGGTCATAACGACAAAAACGCAGTAAGAACTCACGAACCACCACGGCGCTGACATTGGCGGCACGAGCAAGTTGTAACTCTGAAAATGAATCTCCTGCACGAAGCTGACGTTGATTAATCATCTGAAAAAAAGCACGTTCAAATACGTCGGCCTGAGCGTCTGGTGACTGACTGATACAATCAAAACCGTCCTCTGATTGGGGTGTTCTGACAATAATGTAGTAGTCGCCGACCTTCTCCAACACGCCACAGTGATCTAAATGACTCAGGGTATTACGCACAGTTGTCCGGCTGATACTGTACATTTCCGCTAGGGAAGCTTGAGAAGGAAGTGGTGATGTAATATGCCCTTTGGCAATAGCGTCGATCATCTGATTGATGACATTGTGACGAAGATTTTGTGTTCTGCTCATGATTATCCTTAGCTGTTTTTTATTCATTTAAAACCAATTTAAAACAGAATAATTCGTCATCCCTCACAAATATCACATTCGATTTAAACCTGGTTGTGATTTTTAATGAATATCAAACCTCACCTTTTGGAGGAATAGTCATGACCACGATGAATACTTTAGTTTGCCTTGAACCAACCAAACTTATTTATCAAAAACGAACTCAACCGTTACCGAGAATTAATGAAGCCTTAATAAAGGTTTTAAATGTTGGTATTTGTGGCACAGATATACATGCCTGGGCAGGTAATCAACCGTTCTTTAGTTATCCCCGAGTATTGGGTCATGAAATTTGTGGCGAAATAATAGCGCTAGGGGATAACGTCAATAATATGCATGCCGGGCAACGCGTTGCCGTTATTCCTTATGTTGCTTGCCAGCACTGTAATTCCTGTCTCAGCGGTAAAACCAATTGCTGCGAAAACATTTCTGTTATTGGCGTCCATCAAGACGGGGGTTTCAGTGAGTATTTATCCGTCCCAGTCAGTAATTTATTGGTGGTCGACGATGTAGATCCCGTCTCGGCTGCATTGATTGAACCTTTTGCCATCAGCGCCCATGCTGTGCGCCGTGCCGATGTTCATCCTGATGAGCATGTTTTGGTGGTCGGTGCTGGCCCAATTGGCTTGGGTGTGGCCGCCATTGCGCAAGCCGATGGTGCCTATGTAGTGATGGCCGACACCAGTGCACAACGCCGTGAACATGTAGAAAACCTGTTGGATATCCGGACATTAGATCCCAGTGATGCCGGATTTGAGCAAAATTTACGCCAGCAATTTGCTGGCATGTTGCCACTAAAAGTTATTGATGCCACAGGTAACCAACGAGCAATGAATAACACCCTCAACTTTATCCGTCACGGGGGCAGCATTGTATTTGTGGGCTTATTCAAAGGTGATCTCAGTTTCCCTGATCCTGACTTCCATAAGAAAGAGACCACCATGATGGGCAGCAGAAATGCCACCTTTGAGGATTTTGACAAAGTGGGGAAATTAATGGCCGCTGGCAAATTATCGGCGGACATGATCCTGACACATCGTTTTGAATTCAATACCTTGGCAGATATTTATGAACAGCAGGTCGTGAAGAATAAAGATCTTATCAAAGGCGTTATTCAATTCTGATCTCACTCATTTTAAGGATATAACACCATGCTAACGTTAAACCGCGAAAACTTTCCTGGCCGTACTCACCCAGATAAAGTGATTCAATTTGGTGAAGGAAACTTCCTGCGCGCCTTTGTCGATTGGCAATTGGACCGACTAAATGAACATACCGACCTTAATGCCGGTGTCGTAGTGGTCCGCCCGATTAACAGTGATTTCCCCCCATCACTTAATACTCAGGATGGCTTATACACCACAATTATTCGCGGTTTAAACGAACAAGGTGAGAAAGTCAGTGATGCACGCATCATTCGCTCGGTTAACCGCGAAATCAATATTTATCAGGACTTTGACAGCTACCTCGCCCTCGCCCGTAATGAAGATATTCGCTGGGTGTTCTCCAATACTACGGAGGCTGGGATAAGTTATCTGGAAGATGATAAGTTTAGTGATACGCCTCCCGCTAGTTATCCTGCGAAATTAACGCGGCTCATGTTTGAGCGCTTTCAACATTTTTCCGGGGCAGCCGATAAGGGGTGGGTGCTATTGCCATGTGAGTTGATCGATTATAACGGCGAAGCATTGCTGGAGTTAGTCCTACGCTATGCGCAGTGCTGGAATTTAGGCGAAGGTTTCAGTCAATGGTTATTACAGCACAATACGTTTTGCTCTACATTGGTCGATCGTATCGTGACCGGCTATCCCCGTGATGAAGCTGTCGCCCTGGAAAACCACCTGGGTTATCACGATGCATTCCTCGATACCGCAGAACACTTTTACCTGTTGGTGATCCAAGGACCGCAATCATTAGCGCAGGAACTACGTCTGAATCAATACCCACTAAACATTCGAATCGTCGATGATATTAAGCCCTATAAAGAACGCAAAGTGGCAATTCTCAATGGTGCTCATACCGCATTGGTGCCGGTCGCATTTCTGGCGGGTTTAAATACAGTCGGCGAGGCCATGGCCGACACGCAAATCAGTCAATTCGTCGCACAACTGATCAGCGAAGAGATTATTCCAGTCTTGGATTTACCCGCGGATGAGCTACAAACCTTTGCTCAAGCCGTGTTGAGCCGTTTTCGTAACCCGTTTATTCAGCACCAACTGCTGTCTATTGCCCTCAATAGCATGACCAAATTCCGTACCCGTATTTTGCCTCAGTTGCTCTCCAGCCAGCAAAATAACGGGCAGTTACCGCCACGACTCACCTTTGCCTTTGCCGCCTTACTGATGTTTTATCGAGGAAAACGTGACGATGAATGTTTTGCATTACAGGATGATGCCCACTGGCTAAATTGTTTCGCCTCTATGTGGCACGACGTTGACGCCGGTTCACTGCCGATGGAGGGATTAGTGCAATTGGTATTAGCCGACGCCACCCATTGGGGGCAAGACCTCAATCACATCCCGCAGCTCACCAATAGCATTACTGAACAGTTGCAAACAATTAAACGTGTGGGGATGCGAGCTGCTTTAGCCGCTTACCGTTAAATATGTTTATCCGGGCAGATGATTTTATTTTCTGCCCGCCATCTAGTGCAGTCACCGTGCGGTTTAAGCACCATCGTGATGGATAAACTCAATACCATACAACCCACCAATAGCATTGATGGTTTCTAATAGATGCGCACCATCCGCTTGATGCGGGACGGTATCGCTCGCGGCTGAATGCGCTGGCCACCACAGGGGAAGCCCGATAAACCATGCTGTAATCTTAGCCATTGCTACCTCTGCGTTATTTATCTAGCGGGATGAAACTGATGCTTTAAGGGTAGATGCTGCCGCGCGCAAAGGTGAAATAACGATTATGGCTTTGGATATGCCAAATTTATCTATGAAGGCCAAAACTTAAGATAAAAATTAATAATTATGCATTTTAAAGATGCCAGCCATCAGCCAAGGCGTTATCTTAATTAGACATTCGCCCTGAAGGAGTTTCGCATGTTTGTTGTCAGTCTGACTTACCATCAACCTATCGATGTGGTCGAAGCACTCACTGAAAGTCATAAAGAGTGGTTGAAAAAGTACTATACACAAGGTGTTTTTATCGCATCAGGCCGTAAAGTGCCGCGTACCGGTGGCATTATTTTGGCCAAAAGTATTGCCCGTGAAGAGCTGGATAAGATATTGGCCGAAGATCCGTTTAATGCGGTTGCCGATTATAGCGTGACCGAGTTTATCGCCTCCATGGCTATCGAGTCGGTGGAAGCGTTGAAAACTCTGTGATGCTTTTATGCGATAAATCCTAACAGCAGCTATGGTTGATGCCATGGCTGCTGTTACAACGTATTGGTAGTTAATTCTGCCCGCTGTTGTCGTTGCGCCATAATACGGTGCAGATTGGCCTCAAGCCATACAGTCAGCCCTTCCACCTGCTCCTGAATCTCTTTCCCCAACGGCGTTAATTTATATTCCACATGAGGTGGTACTACCGGATAAGCAATACGCTCAACAAAACCATCTTCTTCAAGGTGTTGCAGAGTTTGTGCCAGCATCTTTTCACTAACACCGCCAATCTTTCTGCGCAACGCACTGAAACGCAGAGTCTCATTGCTTAACGCAATCAAGGCTAACACCCCCCAACGGCTGGTTACGCGCTTGAGCACTTCTCTTGAGGGACAATCAGCATTGAGTAATTCACCCCGCCGAACTTGTTCGGGAAACGAAACAGTGTGACTCAAATTTTGCGGCTCTATTATTTTCATACTAACCTTTTGGTGCGTACTTACGTAAAGTTAGTATATTGCATATGATGAACTTAAGGGCAACTTTCTGGCCAATTATGCGGTTTTATTCTTTGCCAACTGTCTGTCATCTTTCTCATAACATCAAATCTGGAGTGTCATTATGATCGCAGTAACCGGTGCCACAGGCCAATTGGGCCGCCTTGTTATCAATGCATTACTTAAAAAAGTGCCAGCCAGTGAGATTATTGCTGCGGTACGTACCCCGGACAAAGCCCACGAGCTGGCGGCGTTAGGTGTTCAAATCCGCAAAGCTGACTATAGCCAGCCAGCCACGCTGGATACCGCCTTTCAAGGTGTTGATAAACTACTGTTAATTTCATCGAGTGAAGTGGGTCAGCGTATTGCCCAACATAGCGCCGTGATCGCGGCGGCCAAGCGTGCAGGTGTTAAATTGTTGGCATATACCAGTTTGTTACATGCGGATAAAAGCCCACTGGGGTTAGGCGAAGAACACCGGGCCACCGAAGCACTATTACGTGAATCAGGTCTGCCCGTGGTGTTATTGCGTAACGGCTGGTATACCGAGAACTATGCAGCAAGTATCGCGCCAGCCCTGGCACACGGCGCATTTATCGGCGCAGTAGCTGAGGGGCGTATCGCCTCTGCCGCACGTGAAGACTATGCCGAAGCGGCCGCTGTGGTGCTAACGCAGGGAAACCAGGCGGGTAAAGTTTACGAATTAGCCGGTGACGATATCTATACACTGGCTGAATTCTCGGCAGAAATTGCCCGCCAGTCAGGTAAAGCTGTGGTGTACCACGATTTGTCTGAAGCCGATTTCAAGCAAGCATTGCTCGATGCCGGTTTACCTGATGTTTTCGCCAGCCTATTAGCAGATTCTGATGCTGGCGCAGCTAAAGGGGGGCTGTTTGATGACAGTCATACATTGAGCAAACTGATTGGCCGACCGACAACGCCTTATGCAGATGTCATTGCTGCAACGCTAGCGACACGTTAAATCTATTCAAATATTCTCGGCCGGTTCCCCTTAAGTTACCGGCCGTTCTCCATTAGAACTTATAATAATGCCGGACTAAGACTTGGCAGCATCCAGTGCCTGAGCAAGATCATTGAGAATGTCATCAATATGCTCAATACCAATCGATAGACGCACCATATCCCGTGGTACGCCCGCCTTGATCAGCTCTTCATCGTTAAGCTGACGGTGGGTGGTTGACGCTGGGTGGCAAGCCAGTGATTTGGCATCACCAATATTCACTAAGCGCACGATCAAATTCAGCGCATCTATAAAACGCCCGCCCGCCTCCTGGCCGCCATGAATACCAAATGACAATATTGAGGCTGGTTTGCCACCTAAATAGCGCTGGGCCAGTTCATGCTCAGGATGATCAGGTAAGCCTGCGTATTTAACCCAACTGACTTGTGGATGGTTTTGCAAATAGTGCGCGACTTTCAGCGCATTTTCAGTATGACGCTCCATACGCAAAGCCAATGTTTCCAGCCCCTGCAAAATCAGGAAAGCATTGAACGGCGATAACGCAGCGCCAGTATTGCGCAATGGCACCACCCGGCAACGGCCAATATAGGCAGCCGCGCCGAATTGCTCGGTATAGGTCACGCCATGATATGACGGATCAGGGGTATTTAATTGAGCAAAACGCTTAGGGTATTGCGTCCAAGGGAACTTACCCGAATCCACCACGATACCGCCAATACTGGAACCATGACCGCCGATATATTTGGTCAATGAATGAACCACAATATCCGCACCGTGTTCAAATGGTCGACACAAGATTGGTGTTGCGACGGTATTATCGACAATCAATGGCACACCATGGCGATGAGCCGCATCAGCCAATTTTTTCAAATCAACAATATTCCCAGCAGGATTACCAATCGATTCACAGAAAACTGCTTTAGTTCGGTCATCGATTAAGGCTTCCAATGCGGCGATATCATCATGATCGGCAAAACGGGTTTCTATCCCATAACGCGGTAACGTATGCGCCAGCAGATTGTAAGTCCCGCCGTACAACTTGGCCACCGACACAATATTATCCCCCACTTCGGCAATGGTTTGGATAGCATAAGTAATCGCCGCCATACCGGAAGCCACGGCCAGAGCGGCAATCCCCCCTTCGAGAGCGGCAACCCGTTTCTCCAGTACATCATTGGTGGGGTTCATGATGCGCGAGTAAATATTGCCGGCGACTTTTAAATCAAACAGATCAGCGCCATGCTGGGTATCGTCAAAAGCAAAGGAGGAAGTCTGGTAAATAGGTACCGCAACGGCTTTGGTGGTGGGGTCCGGTGAATAACCTGCATGAATAGATAATGTTTCTAATTTCATTCTTTATCCCTTGTTATATGACAATAGCCAGCGCCGCTGCCAACACGATGATATAACGTGACTAGTCATATTCTTAACTGGCGACGGAGGTGATGAAGAGAACAACAATAGAGGAATTAATGAGCAGTACCTACCTACAAAAGTAATTATTTAGCTATTAATTATAATTAAACGATATCGACATCCTCTCAGCCGCCATTCAGCCAGGTAGCGCTACGTTTCATCTATTCCATCCTGATAGATAACTTTCTCTTCTTATAAATCAATATACTGAATAAAAATATCTCTTCAGGGCTTTTCTGTCCACACCTCGCCGCATATACTGTATGCATAACCAGTTATTTTGTAAATCAGTCGTTTTTTTGTTATCACGCTCTCCCCTTAGATAACGCATTTGGAGGCTTTATGGGTGCATTCGGCAATGCTGCACAGGACTATATTGAAAAGAGAATCGACCTTAATGAACACTGCATTGAGCACCCAGCCGCCACCTTTTTCATGACCGCCAAGGGTGACGCCCTGAGTGATGCAGGTATTAACAACGGCGCACTGCTGGTGATAGATCGCAGTTTGCAGGCACAGCACGGCGATATTGTCGTTGCAACCATCGGGGGTGAGTTCAATATTAAGCGGCTTTATTTACGACCGGTTCCCCGCCTTGAGGCGCTGAATGCAGCCACTCCCCCACTCATATTATGTGAAGGGGATGAAGAGTGGGTTATCTTTGGCGTCATTGTATTTAGCATCAATAAGTTACGATAATGTTTGCTCTCGTTGACGTGAACTCATTTTATGCCAGTTGTGAAACGGTATTCAGGCCTGATTTGTATGGTCGCCCTGTGGTGGTGTTATCCAATAACGATGGCTGCGTGATTGCCCGTAGCCGGGAGGCTAAGGTCGTGGGTATTCCAATGGGGGCACCCTATTTCAAGATACAGCAAGTTATCCATCAGCATCGTGTTGTCGCGTTTAGCAGTAATTACGCACTCTACAGTGATATGTCTGCGCGGGTCATGACTATTCTTGAACAACTGGCCCCAGGGATTGAAATTTACTCAATCGATGAGGCATTTCTCAATCTTAATGGTGTACAGCATTGCATTACACTAGAAGAGTTTGGTCAGGGCGTGCGTGATAAAGTACGCAAATTGACTGGCCTAAATGTCGGTGTAGGCATCGCCCCAAGCAAGACTCTCGCCAAGCTGGCAAACCATGCTGCTAAGTTATGGCATAAAACGGGCGGTGTAGTCGATTTGTCCAATCCCATACGTCAACGCAAATTGCTGGCGCTGATGCCAGCGGCACAGGTATGGGGCGTGGGCCAGCGTACCGCAAAAAAGCTGGCAGTGATGGGGATAACCACCGCCCTTCAATTATCAGAGGCCAGCCCCGCGCTTATTCGCAAAAACTTTAGCGTCGTACTGGAACGGACAGTGCGAGAATTGCGCGGAGAAGCTTGTCTGGCGGTGGCTGAGTTCGCACCTACAAAACAACAAATAATCTGTTCGCGCTCATTTAGTAAACGCATTACAGAATATCAAAGTATGCATGAAGCCGTTTGTAGCTATGCCGAGAAAGCAGCAGAAAAGCTACGCAAGGAGCACCAATACTGTTGCCATGTATCAACCTTTATCAAAACCAGCCCTTTTGCCCGTAACGAGGTCTATTACAGTAACCTCGCCAGCACTCGCCTCAACTTTCCGACCTTGGATTCAAGGGATATTATTGCCGCAGCTCTCAAATGCCTAGCGGCAATTTGGCGACCCGGTCACCATTACCTGAAAGCAGGTATTATGTTGGGAGATTTTTCAAATCAGGGTATCGCGCAATTGGGTCTATTTGATGAGAGCAAACCGTACATTAACAGTGAATCATTGATGGCGGCTATCGACAAAATTAATCAATCCGGTAAAAGTAAAATTGCGTTTATCGGGCAAGGAGTTAATCAAGAATGGCAGATGAAACGTGAAATGTTATCACCTGCATATACTACCCGAATTCAAGATTGTCCTATCGCGGTTATCCGGTAACATAACTTAACGAATACCTCGGTGTACTGCTTATAGATGAATGTCACGTGAAAACGTTGATGGTTGGCAACAGAGGCTTAGTCCGCCCCGCATATAGAAAGGAATATTATGGGTGAATTTACCGGTTTTACTCAACATGGGCTGACATTCTTACAGCACATTGCTCACAACAATAACAAAGAATGGTTCGAGGAACATCGCGATATCTATGATCAGCATCTACTACAGCCAGTGCGAAAACTGGTTACCGACCTGAGTTCAGATATGCTGACTATTGATGAACTGTTTGAAGTTCGTCCGGCGATTGGCAAGACAATTTCTCGCATGAATCGCGATACCCGTTTCTCTCATGATAAGTCACTCTATCGCAGCAATATTTGGTTAACATTTAAAAGATCGCGTAAAAATTGGACGGATGCTCCAACTTACTTTTTCGAATTTGGCCCAGACTGGTGGCGTTATGGGTTGGGGTATTACAGCGCCTCGCGAGAAACAATGGATCTTTTCAGACAACAACTGCTCCGTGCTCCGGCTGATTTTCTCACCATAGCTGACTGTATTTATCCCAATTTCTCGATTGAGGGAGAGAGTTACAAGCGCCCTTTGATTAAAGATCTACCACCGGCATTGGCGGTCTGGTACAACAAGAAGTCGTGGGCATTAATTAGCCACCGCAGAGATATGGATTTATTATTTTCCAGACAACTGGTTGACCGGTTGAGTAAAGACTTTCTCCGTCTTTCACCTATCTATGATTTTTTGATGAAAATTGAAAGCTTGAAGAAAAGTCATAATCACTTTAGCTAGGCGAGAAGATTTACCCTATCCACGGTGCAAAAGTACAATACTCAAATGGGTTTAATCCATTTACAAGCATCAAAACCTTGCAAGCTGCACAGATGAAACATTAGATTTAGAACAGCTTGCTATTAAACGTCCATACGGTCTTATTCATCTTTTACCCCTGCCTTTCAGGGGTTTTACCTTTGATAGCGACTCAACTAATACCCCCACTACTGTAACAAATAGTTATTCATATATTCATAATCAATGGTCAGTTGTAAATAAAAAACTCATGAGCATCATCTTTTGCAACATTCAAACAGATTTGAACTATGTTTTATCTAAATAATAGACAAACAACTAGATGCAAGAGAACTCATTCACTCTTTTCATCAATTATATTTAATGCAGCCCTACAGTAAAAACCCCATCTAGTTGTTTTTGATGTATTTTTATATAACCTACATCACTTTAAATAATAGAATTATAATTGAATAAAAAAATAAATTTAAATATATTAATCATTTAATAAATACAATCTTGCCCCAGGAAAGTGCAATAGCATGAATAATCAGCACCATTATGGGGAATCAATAATTTAATTAATAAAAGTATAAAGTTTTATCTTATGAGGCCGATTACCGTCTGTAGTTATTGTATTCACCTGTTATCAGGGAACTCCCCCATTTACTGAGGTTATTATGAGAGTGAACAAGCCTGTCAGTCGGCAGGAGTATCCCATTGATCGCGATACCACCTTGCAATCCACCACCGATATTCACGGCAATATCGCCTATGCCAATGCCGCCTTTGTTCGCGCCAGTGGTTTTGAATATCAGGACTTACTGAGTCAACCGCACAATGTTGTTCGGCACCCAGATATGCCACCCGCGGCATTTGCTGACATGTGGCAAACCCTGAATGCTGGCTTATCCTGGTCATCACTGGTTAAGAATCGCCGTAAAAATGGTGACTACTATTGGGTACGCGCTAATGCTACGCCATTACGTCATGATGGCCGTCTGACCGGTTATATTTCGGTACGCATTGCCCCCACTCGCGAAGAAGTTAAACAAGCGGAAGCACTGTATGTCGATTTTAATTCGGGTAAGGCCAGGCAGCGCCGCATAGCACTATATCGAGGGTTAGTTGTTCGTACCGGTTGGTTGTCTTTATTGTCGTTGTTCCAAAAATTACCATTACGCTGGCGCTTGCGCGGGGCATTATTGGGGGCAGCTTTACTCCCTACTGTGGCCGCCGGAGTGATAGGGATAACCGGTTTGCCATTATTCGTTTTGGCCGCAGTTAGCGTTGCCAGCAGCGTGGTGACCTCCTGGTGGTTAGAACGTCAGGTTGCCCACCCTATCGCCGCAATTTTGCAACAAGCGCAAGATGTCTCTTCTGGGCAAGCTGTTGATTACGTACAGCTAAATCGCGTTGATGAAATTGGTTACTTGATGCGGAGTGTCAATCAATTAGGGCTGAATCTCCGTTCTCTGACGGATGATGTTAGCGGCCAGGTTGATGGTATTAACACTGCCAGCAGTGAAATTGCCGCAGGGAATCGTGAGTTAAAAGTTAGAACTGAACAGGCTACCGCCAACTTGCAGCATATCGTCAGCGCCACAGAACAATTAGTGGCCACAGTACAGCACAGTGCTAATAGTGCCAATGAAACCACATCGTTGGCCGCGATGAGCAGCCATGCTGCAGAACAAGGCAGCGAGTTGATGCATCAAGTCATTGAAACTATGGGCACGATTAATGCCTCCAGTCATCGTATTGTAGATATTATCAGTGTCATTGAAGGAATCGCCTTTCAGACCAACATTCTGGCGCTCAATGCGGCGGTTGAAGCGGCACGTGCTGGCGAACAAGGTCGAGGGTTTGCGGTAGTTGCCAGCGAGGTACGCCATCTGGCTCAGCGCTCTTCAACCGCGGCCAAAGAAATAAAACAATTAATTGAAACCAGTGTGGAGCGGGTTCGTGACGGTAGCGCCTTAGTGCAAAATGCTGGGGCCACCATGGATAATATCGTCAAACAAGCGGGTCAAGTTTCTACCCTAATCAGTGAAATCAGCACCTCAACCCATGAACAGACACAGGCACTTGGTCAAATTAACCAATCGATCGGTCAGTTAGATCAAATGACACACCAGAATGCGGCCATGGTTGAACAGTATGCCGGAGCGGCAGAAGAATTGGCGCATCGCACCCTGCGCCTAACAGCGGCTGTTCGAATTTACCGCCCAGTAAAATGAGATAGGTTGTTAGATGACATAACGCTGAAATAGTGCCAGCACTGATACTCCAACGCCCTACTTCGGTAGGCTTTGGCGAGGTGTTTAAGAACAGCATCCAGTAATGTTCATATTAAAATTAACGGAGAGTGTCGCAAGATATTCTCCGCTAATGTCAGATAAGATATGACCCGTCATGACTTAAGGCTATTGGCCTGACATCTCAGATGTAATCCTTTATTTTCAGCATAATATAATATGCCCAGTAGCCATAATACTGCCGCGTTTAACGTCGCCAGAAGGCTGAGTATCATTTTTAAAAAAATCACTTCGCTTTAATAAATAAACATAATTACAACGTTCCATCGTGGGATGAAAATTAATCGCTCCCTAAAAAATGATAATAATCAAAATGATGACCAATTCTTAACTCAGCCAGGTTCGGTAACTGTATAAAATATAATAGCAATGAAGATATACATAATTTACTCATAGAGTAACAATTAAAGGATTTGATAAATGAATTATCACACCACATACTTATAAAAAAATTAAACACAAAATAATATATTAAACGATAATTCCCCACAAAAAACACAATGTCATCATGTGCACCAAACTTAGCATTAACGATATTTATCACAAACAAATTAATAATAAGTTTGATAATTAAATAAACAGTAGAATAAGGTTATTTACAAAATATCAAACTGCAATATTACCAATTAATACTTATATATTGTTGCATAAAAATCTAAAAAAACACTTAACTATCGAGGTAAAAATCATGAGTAACAATAAATTACAACTTCGGCATGGCCGGGTCACTGATCCTCAAACACGAGGCTTGGTAGCAACTGATTTAGGATTGATTGCTGAATGGGAAAATAATGAAATGGAAGGAGGAAAAAACTTCCCTGATTTGACAGGCGGTTCTTTCGTCCCCCCTTACGAAATGGATAGTTGGAGCAACCCACCACCCCCTGATGGCCTTATTCTCAGTGGTGGTCACCGCGGTAATCGAGAGGTGGTGAATTTCACCGATAAAGAAATGCAACACAAGCTACGGTCTATCGGTCACCCTAATGATAACTTTACCTGGCCAACTATCGTGGTTAACCCAGGCAGTGACCTTGATATATATTGGGCCTACACTGTTGCTCATGTTACTCGTGGTTATCGTTGGTTTATTACCAAAGATGATTGGAACCCAGCAGAACGTATTACACGGGCTCAATTAGAGCCAGCACCGTTTTATGAGGATATCTATCCTTATGTTCCTTATTACTCGCACAACGATAAGTTAGTGGCTAAAATCGAGCACAAGGTTCATTTACCTAAAGGTAAAAAAGGCCATCACGTCATTATTCTGGCATGGATTGTTGCAGACTCAGGCAATGCGTTTTATCAAGCATGTGATGTCGACTTTGGTCAATAAATAATTAGGCTTTATCTAATTTAGCCAATCTCACTATGCAGGTGGATAAATTTCACCTGTATTTTTATACGATAGCAATAAATAAAAATCCCGCTATAGTAGTCAGGTAGTTACTCAATTATTAAATAAGGAGTTTTATGTCATCACTTAATCAAACATCTGTCCGCGCTCACAAAGGTGAAACTGATGCAAACTTACCTGGTGAAGATCATCTGATCGCCCATGAAGCTTTGCTTGTCGCGTTAATGGTTGAATGTGCTAATGAGTCAGATAACGATCAGTTCCTGGCCAGTGTCCGAGAGACGCTTAGCGGCATCTTACACTCAGCACGTTATCTGGATGCCAGCAAAATAGCCAAAGGCCTGCTCGATGAGGCTGATGATAAAGCCAACCGTTAGTCTATAGCCCTCATCATTGAGGGCTTTTTATTGGTTCATCCTCAGGGTCGTGCCGGTTGTTCAACAATGGCAATAACATGATAATCAACCAATTAAAACGACAACATGATCCATTAAGGTCACACGGTGGTATCGCGTCAGGCGATTAACCTGATTACCCGCATATACAGCAGCACTGTCGTCCTTACTACTGATATCTCCCATCTGAACACCGTATTTTCTGCATCATTGGCTGAAGTATCTACTGGAACATCGCTATCGTGGCGGCTGTACAGGCCTGTGCTAAGGCAAAGGTGAAGGAAATAATAATTGGGTGATCTAGTGACTAAAAAGTCATTTTCGCTCACTCTGTCCATGATTTTTATATGGTTTTACGTTATCGTTATTGTACTTTGCGTATTCGACCTAAAAGATCAATTCGGCAAGGTTTATGAAGCCAAAAAATACAAGGAGGAAAAGTGCTGCTGGATAAATTCTTGCTAGTTGCCATTATGGTTTTATTATCACTTTTTACCTGGTTGTTTTTCTCACCATACCATATGTATTCAATAGTTTATGAGTTTTTAGAGGTATTTGGTTTTAAAGAGGGATACAACAGTTTAGGCATCACTTCAGCCACGGCAACACCGGAATAAACAGATAAATAACAGGTGCCACATCGGGCACCTGTCTTATTTATTTCACAGCCAACTTTATTGACTACTGATTTCATTTTGCTCTTTCGGCGGCAGAACTGAATAACTGGCAACTATCGCCGTAAGAATAATAAACAGATGCCCTTCTGAAGAGTCGAGTAAGAAGGAATTAAACAAGTGGCAAGCCAAATAGGCACCAAGTAATGCAATCAGCACATTTCTAACCTGAGCAGATAAACGCCATGCGGAGCGGAAATAACACCACATCCATCCCAGGAATAAGGCTAACCCGACCAATCCCGACTGAACTGTCTGCATCAGATATTCATTATGTGGATTGATGCTATACGCACTTTGCGAGAAAGAATACCAAAAACCCCCAGCCCCATGACCCAATATCGGCGCATCCTCAATCAACTTCACTGAGGCGAGCATAAATGCGGTACGTAGCCCCATCGAGCTATCACAGGAAACATTAGCATCACCATTCGAGACGGCCAGACAGGTTTTAACCTCAGTCACGCCCTGCTGCAACCGATCTACCGCCCGGTTAGGCACCATAAGTACAATGGCCGCGACGATAAATGCGCAAACGACCATCGCCAAGCGCTGGCGGATTGACAGTGACAGTAGCCCCCACAGGCCAAATGCCGCGGCCAATGCAACATAGCCGGTGCGGCCTTGCACCATAAACACAATGTTATAGATAGCCAAACACATCAACAGACCATAACCCCAACGCTTCCATCCTTGGCTTCTAAAAGCCAGAGCAAGCCAGATAACGGCGGCCAGTGCCATAAAGAAATTATGCGTAATTTGCAGTTTAAACACAGAGGGATTCAGTGGATCGATATGCCCCAACGGCAGATGGAGAAGGCCAACCCACAGGCTGGCTGCCAGGATAACGGCATTTGCCAGTAAAAAACCTTTGGCAAAATAGCCAGCCAATGAACGTGACAGCACAAAGAACATCGCTAACGGTAAGATATACAGTAATTTGGAGTACTTGCTGACCATCACTTTGCCGTATAGGTTATGCTGCCAGAGCAACGACAGTGCCAGCAGCATGAACATAATGGCAGGCAACCAAATCAACGGATTCTTTGCCAACGTTTTCACATAGCGAGTATCGCGGTTCAGCAGCAAACAGATGACAGCTAACACCATCGACAAATTCATTATGAAATTAGAAGTGGGTAGACCAATACCTAACAGGAATGCCGTAGCACAGGAAAACATGCCAACATATCGATGCACTGGCGCTGAGCCGGGCAAAGAAGTAGAAACCGGAGAAATCATAAGTCACTCACTTCGAATTGATAATCAGTTGAGGCTATCAGATACCTTTTCGCAAAGGATAGCAGCCCCAATTTACACCATAACCAACCATCAGATAACCACTAGCTATGGCAATATTTTGTGGCGAGTGCCGTTATGCTGCCAGTGATCTAAACAAGTAACGGAACCACCATAATGGTCGCCACCAAAGCTTGCGTTCAGGCACCGTTGGCACACGTGAATGCACTTTTTTAATTTCCCAGTTAAAGTTAAGAAATATCCGGCTATGGCCATATTCTGCACCAAACCGTGCAATTTCACTCTTCTTCCGGTCATCAATCGGGGCGTTGTGAGTCAAATCACGATCCAGAGAATGGTAGCTTTTCTTCCTATCTACATTACGCTCAATGCATCGGTACTGCTTAGGCAGATAACGTGGTGTGCTACCATGATCTTTATGGAACTTCACAAACCGATAATCCTCCGAGCCATAATGGCCAGCGAACTCTTCATCATACCCATACAACCTAAAGAACCGTGCTCTGGACATGAAGAACAGGTTAGGATGGCCACGATAGGCTTTACCTGTTTTTTCATCTGTGCGGTAGATACGATATAGGGAACGGCCAGGGTTACGGGCATTCACCAAATAACGCAGGGTGTCTGCCGGTAGCAAGCAATCTAAATCAGTAATGATAATCTTATCTGACTTCGCGTATGTCACCCCCAGATTCCGAGAGCCGGCCTGATTCCACTGAATATCAGTGGTTATTCTTAACCACGTGAAATTCAAATCATAATCCTTTACGTCATACTCTAATGGCGAGCAATCATCGACGATGACAAACTCCACTGCATCTTTAATATCATCAGGGTAAGTTTCATATTCCTTCAACAAAGATTCAACAGAATCCATATTTCCCTGATTACAGTAAAAATGAGTTACATAAGTCAGTTTGATATGCTGCTTATCTAACGGATGCCGTGCTTTAACAATTTCTACATCCTTTGTCACAATGTAAACCTCTGTTTTAAGAGAGAAAATAAAGAATAAGATTTTTATAATATCTTGAAAACTGCGAGCTAAATAAGCTCAGTACAATTCGCCAGCAGCTATATGCCAAATAACTTGCGGTAAAGGATAAAGAGTTACCATAATCAGTCAAATATTTTCTTCATATATTCCTACCGCAAGAACAGTTTGAGAGGTGAATAACAATTTAATAACAAATAAGAGATAAATCTGTACTAGTAGATATTTAAGCAATCAACTTCGTCCCTTCTTGGGATAAAAAAAGCCTCACGGTAGCTTAAACTCCCGCGAGGCTTTGTTCTGCTCAACAATTTACATGTTGTCGATGATATCTTGACCAAACTCGCTACATTTGCGCAGTTTAGCGCCATCCATCAGGCGTTCGAAATCATAAGTCACGGTCTTGGCCTGAATTGCGCCTTCGGTGCCTTTGATAATCAAGTCAGCCGCTTCGAACCAACCCATATGACGTAGCATCATTTCTGCGGACAGAATGATTGAGCCTGGGTTCACTTTATCCTGACCAGCATATTTTGGTGCAGTGCCGTGAGTGGCCTCAAACAAAGCACAATCATCACCAATGTTGGCACCCGGAGCAATACCGATACCGCCAACCTGAGCAGCCAAGGCGTCAGAGATGTAATCACCATTCAGGTTCATACAGGCGATAACATCATATTCAGCAGGACGCAGCAGAATTTGTTGCAGGAAAGCATCAGCAATCACATCTTTGATAATGATCTCTTTGCCATTATTGGGGTTCTTGATTTTAACCCAAGGACCGCCATCGATCAGCTCACCACCAAATTCCTCACGTGCTAACTGGTAACCCCAGTCTTTAAAGGCACCTTCGGTGAATTTCATAATGTTGCCTTTATGAACCAGAGTTACTGATTCACGATCGTTGGTAATTGCATACTCAATTGCCGCACGAACCAAGCGCTTAGTCCCTTCTTCTGAGCAAGGTTTGATACCAATACCGCATTGTTCAGGGAAACGGATTTTCTTCACACCCATCTCTTCACGCAGGAACTTAATCACTTTTTCAGCTTCTGGTGAACCGGCTTTCCATTCGATTCCAGCATAGATATCTTCCGCGTTTTCGCGGAAAATCACCATGTTGGTCAATTCAGGGTGTTTTACCGGGCTTGGGGTCCCTTCGTAATAACGCACCGGACGCAGGCACACATACAGATCAAGTTGTTGGCGCAAAGCAACGTTCAACGAACGAATACCGCCACCGACCGGGGTAGTCAATGGGCCTTTAATCGCCACGCGGTACTCACGAATCAGATCCAATGTTTCTTCTGGCAGCCAAACATCTTTGCCATAAACATGCGTTGACTTCTCACCGGTGTAGATTTCCATCCAGGAGATTTTACGCTCACCTTTATAGGCTTTCTTAACCGCGGCATCTACCACGTGGATCATGGCAGGGGTCACATCAACGCCGATACCATCACCTTCAATAAATGGAATGATCGGATTATGCGGAACAACCAGTTTACCCTGAGCATCGACAGTAATTTTCTTACCTTCTGCCGGAACAACTACTTTGCTTTCCATCAACCTTCTCCTTCAGCGCAATTTTGTTAATGCCTTGTAAGATTCGTGTCAATACTACTTGAATATTCGTTCCACGCCAATCCGAAACGGATTGAGGTATAATGCGCTAATCATTCGGAATCGCAATAAACATGAATAAATTCTCTGTTAAAAATCACAAAGTTAACCGATTCAGCACCAAGACGCCGGCCAAACGGGTAAAGCCTGTCGGCCCAAGGAGAGTGTTGTTATTCAACAAACCTTTCGATGTCTTGCCACAATTTACCGATGAGTCTGGCCGTAGCACATTGAAGGAATTTATCCCCTTTAACGACGTTTATGCCGCAGGCAGACTCGATCGCGACAGTGAAGGTTTACTGGTATTAACCAATGATGGCAAGTTGCAAGCCAAACTCACCCAACCGGGCGAGAAAACAGGTAAAATCTATTTTGTACAAGTAGAAGGAATACCTGGCGATGATGCTCTCGGCCAATTACGCCGTGGTGTCACCTTAAAAGATGGCCCTACCTTACCCGCAGGGGCTGAGTTGGTTAATGAACCTGAGTGGCTATGGCCGCGGGTGCCCCCGATCAGAGAGCGCAAAAATAGTCCTACCTGCTGGCTACAGATCACACTTTACGAAGGTCGTAATCGGCAAGTGCGCAGAATGACGGCCCATATTGGCTTCCCTACCCTGCGTCTGATACGGTTTAGTGTAGGAAATTTAAGCCTTGCCGACCTACAGCCCGGCGAATGGAAGGAGATTAACTATGTTTAAGCCCCATGTAACTGTCGCTTGTGTTGTGCACGCTCAAGGGAAATTCTTAGTTGTCGAAGAGACGATTAATGGCAAAAAACTATGGAATCAACCGGCTGGACATTTGGAAGCCAATGAAACTCTGTTGCAAGCCGCAGAGAGAGAGTTGTGGGAAGAGACCGGAATTCGCGCCACACCGCAATCTTTTCTGCGAATGCATCAATGGATAGCCCCGGACAAGACCCCATTTTTGCGCTTCGCTTTCGTTATTGAACTGCTGGCCCCCTTACCCACCCATCCTCATGATAGTGATATTGATTGCTGTCGGTGGCTCTTGGCTGATGAAATACTGCAATCAGCCAATTTACGTTCACCATTAGTGGCCGAGAGTATCCGCTGTTACCAACAACCCGAACGTTATTCCCTTGATCTGGTTGGTTCTTTTAACTGGCCTTTATAAAAAGTAGCGTTGATTTACTCAGGTAATTTCGTCGAGAGCGCGAATCTAGAATGCAGCCGAGCGGTCAACGTGATAAAATCCGGCGCTTGTTTTTATAATGCCTTGTCCGTGGCGATAAAGTGTTCGGATAGTGCTATCCGCCTTGGTCTCTATCAGAAGCTTAGGTATTTACGTTAGTGAGACTCCCATGTCAGATAATAGCCAGAAAAAAGTAATCGTCGGTATGTCCGGCGGTGTCGACTCTTCCGTTTCCGCCTACCTGCTTCAGCAACAGGGTTACCAAGTTGCCGGTTTGTTCATGAAGAATTGGGAAGAGGATGATGGCGAAGAGTATTGCTCAGCAGCGACCGATTTGGCCGATGCGCAAGCAGTATGCGACAAACTGGGCATGGAGTTGCACACCGTCAATTTTGCCGCAGAATATTGGGATAACGTGTTCGAATTGTTCCTGGAAGAATATAAAGCCGGGCGCACACCTAACCCTGATATTCTGTGTAATAAAGAGATCAAGTTTAAAGCTTTCCTTGAGTTTGCCGCCGAAGACTTAGGGGCTGACTATATTGCCACTGGCCACTATGTTCGCCGCCAGGATGTCGATGGCAAAAGCCGTTTACTACGTGGTCTGGATGGCAATAAAGATCAAAGTTACTTCCTCTATACATTAAGCCACGAACAACTGGCCCAAAGCCTATTCCCGGTCGGCGAACTGGAAAAACCCGAAGTGCGCCGTATCGCCGAGCAACTTGATCTGGTCACCGCCAAGAAAAAAGACTCCACCGGCATCTGCTTTATCGGTGAGCGCAAATTCCGTGATTTCCTGGGGCGTTATCTGCCCGCACAACCCGGCCCTATCATGACTGTTGACGGTCAGCATATGGGCGAGCATCAGGGATTGATGTATCACACCTTGGGGCAACGTAAAGGGCTGGGTATCGGTGGCACCAAAGATGGCGGTGATGACCCATGGTATGTGGTAGATAAAGATGTCGCCAATAATATCTTGCTTGTGGCGCAAGGACATGAACATCCACGGTTAATGTCAGTCGGTCTGATAGCCCAACAGTTGCATTGGGTTGACCGTCAACCGATAACCGCCGCTTTTCAGTGTGTGGTGAAAACACGCTACCGTCAGCAGGATATTCCCTGCACCGTCACCCCGCTGGATGATGAGCGTATCGAGGTCAGATTCGATAGCCCGGTTGCCGCAGTAACCCCGGGTCAGTCCGCTGTATTTTATCAAGGTGAAGTCTGCCTTGGCGGCGGTATCATTGAAGAGCGTTATCCACTGACTGACGTAGTAACAAACTAAATCAGCCCAGCAATGAACCAGAACGTTTACAGGAGTGACCGTGGCGAAGAATTATTATGACATTACGCTGGCACTGGCAGGGATCTGCCAGTCCGCTCGCTTGGTTCAGCAACTGGCTCATGAAGGCCAGTGCGATAATGAGGCATTGAACACCATCTTGGGCGGGCTACTACAGACCGACCCACCGTCAACACTTGCGGTGTACGGCGGTAATGAGCAATCGCTGAAAATGGGATTGGAGACGCTGCAAACGGTCTTAAATGCCAATCGTCAGGGGCCAGCAGCAGAATTGACCCGCTATACCCTCAGCTTAATGGTGTTAGAACGCAAGCTCAATGGCAATAAGCCTGCCATGAATACATTGGGTGACCGAATCAATCAGCTTGATCGCCAACTGGCACATTTCGATCTTGAATCAGAAACAATGATGAGTTCACTGGCATCCATTTATACTGATGTCATCAGCCCTCTCGGCCCACGCATTCAGGTTACCGGTTCACCCGCTATTTTACAAAGCACGTTGGTGCAGGCAAAAGTTCGTGCCGCCCTGCTGGCGGGTATTCGCTCAGCAGTGCTTTGGCAACAAGTCGGTGGAAGCCGCTTGCAGTTAATGTTTTCGCGAAATCGTCTTTTTAAACAGGCACAGAGTATTCTTGCTCATAATTGAACCATACCAAAGTAATTGGAGTTGCCACCGATGGAATTATCCTCACTGACCGCCGTTTCACCTATTGATGGTCGCTACGGCGACAAAGTCAGCGCACTGCGCCCAATCTTTAGCGAATTCGGTTTGCTGAAATTCCGCGTGCAGGTCGAAGTACGTTGGCTGCAAAAACTGGCCGCCTGCGCAGAGATCAAAGAAGTTCCGGCTTTTGATGCCGACGCAAACGCTTACCTTGACAAGATCGTGCAACAGTTCAACGAACAGGATGCACAGCGCATCAAAACCATTGAGCGCACGACCAATCATGATGTGAAAGCTGTTGAGTATTTCCTGAAAGAAAAAGTAGCGAGTGTTCCAGCGTTGCACGCAGTCTCAGAATTTATTCACTTTGCTTGTACTTCAGAAGATATCAATAACTTATCCCACGCCTTAATGTTGCAAACCGCCCGTCAGGATGTGGTATTGCCAATGTGGCGGCAGATTATTGATTCAATTAAAGCGCTGGCCCACCAGTACCGTGATTTGCCACTGCTGTCCCGTACCCATGGTCAGCCAGCCACACCTTCAACCATCGGTAAAGAACTGGCTAACGTTGCTTACCGTATGGAGCGCCAGTTCCGTCAACTGTCACAAGTGGAAATTCTGGGTAAAATCAACGGTGCAGTAGGTAACTATAATGCTCACATCGTTGCTTATCCTGAAGTGGACTGGCATCAGTTCAGCGAAAGTTTTGTCACGTCGCTGGGGATCAACTGGAACCCATACACTACGCAAATTGAACCTCATGATTACATTGCCGAACTGTTTGATTGTGTTGCCCGTTTCAATACTATCCTGATCGATTTTGACCGTGATATTTGGGGTTACGTTGCCCTAAATCATTTCAAACAAAAAACTATCGCCGGTGAAATCGGTTCAAGCACCATGCCCCATAAAGTGAACCCCATTGATTTCGAAAACTCCGAAGGCAATTTGGGCATGTCCAATGCGGTGCTCGGACATCTGGCCAGTAAATTACCGGTTTCCCGCTGGCAGCGCGACCTGACTGACTCCACAGTGCTCCGTAATTTAGGTGTTGGTTTGGGCTATGCGTTAATAGCCTATCAGGCGACAATGAAAGGCATTAGCAAGTTGGAAGTCAACGAAACGCACCTACTGGATGAGCTTGATCACAACTGGGAAGTTCTGGCTGAGCCGATCCAAACCGTAATGCGCCGTTATGGCATTGAAAAACCGTATGAAAAACTCAAAGAACTCACCCGTGGCAAGCGGGTAGATGCCGCAGGCATGCAGGCATTTATCGATGGCCTTGCCTTACCTGAAGAAGAAAAAACCCGGTTGAAAGCAATGACGCCCGCTAATTATATTGGCCGGGCAGCCACTATGGTCGATGAATTAAAGTAATTTTTTAATCCCTAATACAGGTGGTAGCCCTATGCCACCTGTATTATCCTCCTGATTTCTCTTATTTTCCTGCGTACTCTCCCCTCCTGTTTAGCAACGGTTTAGCCGTTATCATCGATAATATCCGCGATGCCAAAAGGACGTTACAATTGCAGGAGCTATTATTATATGTTGAAGCAAACCTTATTATCTCTCGCCCTGATGGGTACCTGTACAGCCGCAATAGCAGGTGATTACACTTATGTAGCGGGTGGCTTGCAATACGGTGCCATCAGCAATAAGGCCCGTTTTGATAAACAGTTTGACCAAAAAAAGTACAGCCAGACTGGTAATCGCGAGATGGGCGGCATTTATCTGAATGGTGGCTATGGATTTGATAATGATCTCTTTATTGATGCCCGCCTGAACAGTATTGCCAATAACGATCGCGGCCTTGCACAAGCAGTGCTCGGCTTGGGGTACCACTTTGCTTTTTCACCTAATATCGATTTTTATAGCTTAGTGGGTGGCAGCCGCCATGCGATGGTATTTGATGCCAGCAAAGACGGTAAAAAAACCAATACCTACAATAGCGCTACCGGTGAAATCGGTATTAAGAGCAAACTCACGCAAAGTATCGGTATGGATGTTGCCTATCGCCTGGCAAATTATGACCACCGGGCATTCCATGAAGCGCGAATTACGACGAGCTACGCCTTAACACAGAGCCTTGCAGCGGAAGTAGGTTACACCTACCATAACTGGAAAGTGAGTGATCAAGCAATGCAAGCAGGTTTACGTTACAACCTCTAAGTCATTGATTTTAATTATTTACTTGCCGGGTAATATTGAGTTGCCCGGTTAAGTCTTATCGAGGAATGTGGTATGCGGGTTCTGGTTGTGGAAGATAATGCTTTATTGCGTCACCATCTTACCGTGCAAATGCGTGAAATGGGCCATCAGGTTGATGCAGCGGAAGATGCTAAAGAAGCAGACTATTTCTTGCAAGAGCATGCCCCGGATATCGCGATTATTGATCTCGGCCTTCCCGGGGAAGATGGCTTAAGTCTTATTCGTCGCTGGCGCAGTCATCAAACAAACTTACCTATTCTGGTGCTCACAGCACGGGAAAGCTGGCAAGATAAAGTCGCCGTGCTGGAAGCGGGTGCCGATGATTACGTGACTAAGCCCTTTCATCTTGAAGAAGTCATCGCACGGATGCAGGCGTTGATGCGCCGCAATATTGGTTTAGCATCTCAGGTAATTGAATTCCCTCCGTTTCAGATTGACCTCTCGCGCCGAGAGTTGTGTGTCAATCAGCAACAGATTAAACTGACGGCCTTTGAATACACTATCATCGAAACCCTTATTCGTAATGCCGGTAAAGTGGTCAGCAAAGATACGCTCATGCTGCAACTCTATCCTGATGCAGAACTACGTGAGAGCCACACCATCGATGTATTAATGGGCCGTTTGCGTAAAAAGCTACTGGCAGAACATGAAGGCGAAGTGATTACGACCATCCGAGGTCAGGGATACCGTTTTGACGCCAGCTAGACACTATGTTCAGGAAAAATAGCAAACCGTTCTCTCTTCGTGCGCGTTTTCTTATGGCGACAGCAGGTGTCATTTTAGCGCTGTCGTTATCTTATGGCATGGTTGCCGTGGTTGGGTACATTGTCAGCTTTGATAAAAATACCTTCAGTGCCCATCGCGGTGAAAGTAACTTATTTTTCAGTTTGGCTCAGTGGCATGATAATAAACTGAGTATTTCGGTTCCCCCTGAACTTGAACTGAACATCCCAACGTTGGTGCTGATTTATGACAAAGACGGCAATATTTTGTGGCGTCAGCGCCATGTGCCCGAGCTTGAATCGCATATCGAAAAAAGTTGGTTACAAAAACCCGGCTTCTACGAACTGGATACCGGGACACACATCAGTAGCATGATGTTGGGTGATAACCCCAAAGCCCAAGACCAGCTAAAAAAATATGACGATACTGATAACAGCGCCCTAACGCACTCAATCTCCGTCAATACTTATCCTGCGACCTCACGCTTACCACAGCTCACCATTGTGGTCGTAGATACCATCCCGCAGGAGTTACAACGTTCTGACTTGGTATGGAACTGGTTTAGCTATGTGTTACTGGCTAATTTGCTGTTGGTGGTTCCCTTACTGTGGCTGGCGGCCTACTGGAGCCTGCGGCCAATTAAAGCACTGGTCAGTCAAATCAGTCAGTTGGAAAAAGGTGAACGCGAACAACTGGATGAAAATCCACCGCGTGAATTACAGAGTTTGGTTCGAAACCTCAATATTTTGCTCACCAATGAGCGTCAACGTTACACCAAGTATCGCACAACCTTGTCGGACCTCACCCACAGCCTTAAGACCCCACTGGCGGTATTACAGACCACCCTGCGTTCTTTACGTACCGGCAAGCAGACGACCATCGAAGAGGTCGAACCTATCATGCTAGAGCAGATAAGCCGTATCTCTCAGCAAATTGGCTATTACCTGCACCGTGCCAGTATGCGTTCCGAACAGAATGTTCTGGTTCGAGAGATTCACTCGGTACCGGCGCTGTTAGATAGCTTGTGCAGCGCACTGAATAAAGTCTATCAGCGTAAAGGGGTGGTACTCACACTGGATATCTCACCTGAAGTCACCTTCCTTGGTGATAAAAATGACTTTATGGAAGTGATGGGCAACGTACTGGATAACGCTTGCAAGTATTGTCTTGAATTCGTTGAAATTACCGCCCTACACTCTGAAAAACAGCTAACTATTGTGGTGGATGATGATGGACCGGGTATTCCTGAAAATAAGCGGTTGCTGATTTTCCAGCGCGGCCAGCGAGTTGACACTTTGCGCCCTGGACAAGGGCTGGGGCTATCCGTGGCCGCCGAAATTATTGAACAGTATCAAGGTGAGATTTCCATCACTGAAAGCCCGTTAGGTGGAGCCAAAATGATGGTGACTTTTGGCCAGCAACATGATTATCACGATGATTAACAAAATTTGCCTGCCAGCCCCTGATACTAAAGGCTGGCTTCCGTTATAATCACAAGCAAATTCCCTCCTATTCTGGAATAAACATGGATTACCAACTCTGTCTCGATTGGCCTGACTTTCTGCAACGTTACTGGCAGAAACGCCCCGTTATCCTCAAACGCGGTTTTAAAAACTTTATAGACCCGCTCTCGCCGGATGAACTTGCTGGGCTAGCGATGGAAAATGAAGTCGACAGCCGCTTGGTAAGCCATGAAGATGGTCGTTGGCAAGTGAGCCACGGCCCGTTTGAGAGTTTTGATCACTTAGGTGAAACCAACTGGTCGCTGCTGGTTCAAGCTGTTGACCATTGGCATGAGCCTGCCGCTGCATTAATGCGCCCCTTCCGCCAGCTATCTGACTGGCGTATGGATGATTTGATGATCTCCTTCTCCGTACCCGGTGGCGGTGTTGGCCCACATTTTGATCAATATGATGTCTTTATCATTCAGGGGACTGGCCGCCGCCGCTGGCGAGTGGGTGAAAAAACTGAAATGAAGCAGCATTGCCCACACCCTGACTTGCTACAAGTCGCTCCCTTTGATGCCATCATTGATGAGGAAATGGAGCCGGGCGATATTCTCTACATTCCACCTGGTTTCCCCCATGAAGGCTATGCACTTGAAAATGCATTAAATTATTCAGTCGGTTTCCGCGCGCCAAATGGCCGTGAATTAGTCAGTGGTTTTGCCGATTATATCCTTTCGCGTGAATTGGGGAGCTACCGTTACAGTGATCCTGATTTGCAACTGCGTGACCAGCCAGCAGATATTTTGCCACATGAAGTCGATAAGCTGCGGGCAATGATGTTGGATTTACTCCAGCAACCCGAGCATTTCCAAAACTGGTTTGGTGAGTTTACTTCTCAATCACGTCATGAGCTGGATGTTGCGCCACCTGAACCACCTTATCAGGCCAGTGAGATCTATGATTTGCTACAACAAGGTGAAGCATTACGCCGCCTTAGTGGCCTGCGCGCTTTACGTATTGGTGATAGCTGCTTTGTTAACGGTGAACTGATTGATACGCCGCATATGAGTGCTGCCAATGCTTTGTGTCAACATTTCAGTGTGGATGCTCAACAACTTGGTGATGCATTGGAAGACCCAGCGTTCCTGGCACTGCTGGCGGAACTGGTTAATAGCGGTTATTGGTATTTCAACGACTAATCTCTGTGATATATGATACCAAACGCCCCATTTACGGGGCGTTTGGTATAGGCGGTTAAGCAGGTAGCAGGCAATTTATGACGCTTTAGCTCGTGCTGCTGTCAGTTCAGAAATCCGCATGATTACTGCAACCGCCTTCTCCATCCCTTCCAGCGTAATAAATTCATGTTTACCATGATAATTATAACCACCAGTAAAGATATTGGGACAAGGTAATCCGAGGAAAGATAACTGCGCGCCATCAGTGCCTCCCCGTATCGGCTTCATGACGGGCGTGATATCGCAATCACGCATCGCCTGTTGTGCTAACTCGATGATATGCGGGTGCTTGATTATATGTTCACGCATATTGTAATAACTGTCATCCATAACGATTTCGATGTAGCAGTCACGATGCAAACCTTTACCAACCCGCTTAGCAATATCCACCATATTCTTCTTACGGGCTTCAAAACCATCACGGTTGAAATCACGTACTATATAGTGCATTTCTGCCCGCTCAACAGTGCCTTTAATACTTTGCAGATGATAGAAACCCTCGTAACCATCTGTACATTCAGGAGTTTCACTTGCAGGAAGTTCCTGATGGAAACGGGTCGCCAGTGATAATGCATTTACCATTACCCCTTTGGCACTGCCGGGATGGACATTATTACCAACAACCTTGATCGTTACTGACGCCGCATTAAAGTTTTCAAACTCTAACTCGCCAACACCACCACCATCAACGGTATAAGCCCACTGGGCATCAAACTCGTCCACATTAAAGAAGCGTGCACCTTTGCCAACCTCTTCATCGGGAGTGAATGCAATGCGGATATCGCCGTGAGGCACATTACTGTGCTTTAACCGCACCATTGCAGTAATAATTTCGGCAATACCGGCTTTATCATCGGCCCCCAGCAAGGTTTTACCATCAGTGGTAATTAATGTGTGGCCGAGTAGCTGGTGTAATACCGGGAACATGACCGGTGACAACACCTCGTCGCCTATCCCCAAGGCAATATCCCCACCACGGTAACTTTCTACAATCTGTGGATTAACATTTTTGCCCGAAAAATCAGGTGACGTATCGAGATGTGCAATAAAACCAATAGTGGGGACCGGCCAAGAGACATTTGCAGGTAATGTTGCCATTACACAACTGTGATCACTCAAGGTAACCTGAGAAAAACCCAGCGCCTGCAACTCATGCTGTAATGCCAGCGCAAGCTTGTGCTGCCCCTCAGTGCTCGGCACGGATTTTACATTGGCTTTTGCTTGTGTATCAAAAGAGACATAGTTGAAAAAGCGGTCGAGTAATTTGTCCATGGTTCCCACCCTCATAATAGTGAATATCATTATGGGGAAGTGATCGTGATCAAATATTGCGTCAAGTCAGCTTTAGGCAAACTTAAGCCAGAATAATAAGGTGGGATGCTAAAACCCTGCTGGGTGATTTATTCATCAACCCGCAGGGACTATCGTTTATTTATACGCCATTTTGGCTAATTACTGCTATCACCCTGACGATTCTCGCCCCGGGTAGTCAAAAACTCACGCACATATTCCGGTACTACTTTACTGGCCAAACCATAATGTTTTTCATCAAACTGGCTTTCTACCTGACTGGGTTCCAGATTCAATTCAACGGTATGAGCACCGTGCAAACGTGACTCATGGACAAACCCAGCCGCTGGATAGACGTGGCCTGAAGTTCCTATCGAGATAAAGAAATCAGCCTCAGCCAGCGCCTGATAGATATCATCCATCCCCATCGGCATTTCACCAAACCACACAATATGAGGTCGCAAAGGGGATGGGAACTGGCAGCAATGACAACGCTCGTCAGCCGAAAGATCCCCCGGCCAATCTAATACCTGACCAGACTGCGTGCAACGCACCTTCAGCAATTCACCGTGCATATGGATAACACGCTTACTGCCTGCCCTTTCATGCAAATTATCAATATTCTGGGTAATCAGAACAAAGTTATCACCCAGCACCGCTTCCAAATCTGCCAGCGCCTGATGCGCCGCATTGGGTGCAATTTCTGGCTGCTGCAATTGACGGCGACGAGCATTATAAAAAGCTTGAACTAACTCAGGGTCGCGACGATACCCTTCCGGCGTTGCAACATCTTCCACCTGATGCTCTTCCCATAGGCCATCTGCGGCACGGAAAGTACGGATGCCTGACTCAGCAGAAATCCCCGCACCAGTAAGCACCACCACAAACGGTTTCTTCATTTCTGCTGTAGCAGCACTGTCCCGATGAAAGATACGGGAGCGAAAACGTTGATGCCGCAAATGCTTATTCTTGCGAAACCGACATAGCCGATGGCGAATACGCATAACTTTTGCCTCTATATTGGATATCGTTATTGTTTGTGACGACTCTATAGCTTGTGACGACTATTATTCACTCAAATGCAGAAACGCAGCGCCACGAACGCCGCCCGCATCACCATAACGCGCTTTTTCAATGCGTGGCAATCGGGCCACTCGCAATAAATGCTGGGGTAAGCGTTTTGGTAGTTCCTGATAAATCTTGTCAAAATTAGATAGCCCGCCACCAATGACAACCAGATGTGGATCAAGCATCGTCAATAGATTACCCAAACATACCGCCAGCACATCCATAAAGCGCTCAATATGGGCTACTGCTTTGGGCTCGCCAGTATTATAGTTGGCGATAATCTCAGTGGCGGGCAGCGATTGTTGGTTAAAGTGCTTATACATCCATTCAAAACCACGCCCTGAGATATAATTCTCTATGCAACCGTTATGGCCGCAACCACAGGGTACGCGCGGAATATCTGCGCCTAAAATATCCAACGCATCTACCGGTAACCGAAAGTGGCCGAATTCGCCGGTAATATGATTCCGCCCGCTAACAATACTGCCATTAACAATCAGGCCACCGCCAACACCGGTGCCAAGAATTAGCCCCAGAACTGTTGGATAAGTGCGAAATTCAGGATCCCACGCTTCGGACAGCGCAAAACAGTTAGCATCGTTATCGATTCGAACTTCACGCTCAATCAGGCGGGAAAGATCACCCTGCAATAATTGCCCCATGGCCGATGGCACATTGGCCGTAAATACTGTGCCATCATCGGCATTGGGTAAACCAGGAATACCAATACCCACACTGCCTTTAACACCACAATATGCATCAGCTTCCAGCGTTAAATCACGCAAAGTTTGCAGTAACTGCTGATAATCTTCACGGGGCGTTGGGACTCGTTTATGCCAGATTCGTTGCAGATTGGCATCAAAAACGCCTAACTCAATCTTGGTGCCGCCCATATCAAAACCGTAATACATAGAATTGTCCTTATATACCCTAAATAATTCGAGCGGTAGGAAGACGGCAACTGAGTAAGTCCCCAGGCGCTTACTGAAGCAAGTGACTGGGGGTAAACGAAAGCAGCCAACGCATATGCGGCTTGAAGTATAACGGGGGGAATTATTGCCCGCTTAATACCCGAGCCGGATCAATACGACTTGCGCGACGTGCAGGATACCAACTGGCAATTAAACTCAGCACCAGCGCGGTGGCTAATACGCAGGCTACATCAAACCAGTGCAATTCTGACGGCAGGAAATCAATGAAATAGATATCGCCAGACAAGAATTGATGGCCAATCAGCCGCTCCAGCCCACGGATAATGTTGGTCAATTGCATTGAGACAATTACCCCCACTATCACCCCGCTGATACTGCCGATAAGTCCGGCTAATAAGCCATACCAGATAAAGATTGCACGGATCAGACCATCTTTGGCCCCTAATGTGCGTAACACGGCTATATCGCTACTTTTATCTTTAACAGCCATAACCAGGGTGGACACAATATTAAAACTGGCAACACCTATCACCAGCACCATGGCCAAATACATGATGGTACGAATCATCTGGATATCGCGGTACATATAGCCATAAGTGCCAATCCAACTGCTGATATAAACATATGCATTGCTCACTTCACCGGCACTTCGCACCAGTTTGTTGGCGTTGTATACATCATTGACCTTGATGGCTATACCCGTGACACTGTCACCCATTTCCAAGTATTGCTGGGCATCAGCTAAAGGGACCAGTGCCAGACTGTGATCCAACTGACCACTGAGTTGAAAAACACCGGCGACCTGTAAGCGAATACGCTTAGGTTGCAGCAGTTTCATTTCAGGATCACTATTCGGGATCATTACTGTCAGCCATGACCCCTGCTTCACACCTAATGCGTCAGCCAGACCTTTACCTAAAATAATCTGCTGCTGACCCGCTTTGAAATTATCCCAAGCATGGTCAAGCACAAAGCTGGGTAATGCGCTAAGACGCTGTTCTGCCTGCGGATCAACACCTTTAACCTGTACTGCACGCAGTTGTGTGGCATTTTCAATCAGACCGGTGAAATTGATATAGGGGGCGCCCGCTACGATACCAGGCACTTTTTCAATACGTTGCAGGGTTTGCGGCCAGCCACTGAACGGCTGATTAACCACCGCAATTTCGCCGTGTGGTACCACGGCCAAAATGCGATCTTTCAGCTCACGTTCGAAGCCATTCATCGCACTTAGACCCACGATCAATACTGCAACACCCAAGGCGATACCCAAGGTAGATATCACTGAAATTAATGACACCATACCGCCACGACGGCGGCCACGGCTAAACCGTAAGCCGATTAAAAGTGAAAGTGGCGACACACCCATTACTCAGCCCCCACCAGTGTCAAGTGCTGCTGTAGCTGGCCATCGCGCATTTCCAACTGGCGGCTCATACGTTTTGCTAACTGCAAATCGTGGGTTACCACTAAAAATGCCGTCCCCTGGCGAACATTCAATTCACCTAACAGATTAAAGATGCTGTCAGCATTACGTTGGTCCAGGTTACCGGTCGGTTCATCTGCCAAAACCAGTGACGGGTTGTTCACCAGCGAACGGGCAATCGCCACCCGCTGACGCTCACCACCAGACAACTCAGACGGCCGATGTTTGCTCCGTTTTTCCAACCCTACCGCGGTCAACATCGCCCGGGCTTTATCCTGCGCCTCTGCGGGTTTGGCTCCACCGATTAACAGTGGCATTGCGACATTCTCCAATGCGGTAAAATCAGGCAGTAAATGGTGGAATTGATAGATAAAACCTAACTCTCGGTTACGTAATTCCGCTTTCGCGGTGGAAGAGAGCTGATTCAGTGAACGGCCCTGATAAATAACCTCGCCGGAGGTTGGGGAATCCAGACCACCCAACAGATGCAATAAGGTACTTTTACCTGAACCGGAACTGCCGACAATCGCCATCAGCTCACCAGCTTCGATAGTGAACGACACATTACGCAATACGTCAGTGTGCAATTGCCCTTCCTGATAGCGTTTGCACAAATCTAAACACTGTAATAATGGATGGTTACTCATAGCGTAAAGCCTCGGCAGGTTGTGCGGCGGCGGCGCGCCAGGAAGGATAAAGCGTGGACAACAAGGCAATCGCCATCGCCAACAGAGCAATCACGGTGACCTGTACCGGGTTAATCTCCACCGGCAAGGTGGCACCATCAATCAATAAACCGAGAATCGGGATAATCGTGTTCAATTGGCTGGCGAGTAAAATACCCAGCCCGGCACCAAGTAATGCGCCAATTACCCCGGCGGTAGCCCCCTGCACCATAAAGACCAGCATGATTTGGCGGCGGCTCAAGCCTTGAGTTTGCAAAATCGCCACTTCACCCTGCTTCTCCATCACTAACAGGCCCAGCGAGGTAATGATATTAAAGGCTGCGACGGCAATAATCAGGCTAAGTAGCAACCCCATCATATTTTTTTCCATACGCACCGCCTGGAACAACTCGCCTTTACGCTCCCGCCAATCTTTCCATACCGTGCCTTCAGGCAACGCCTGTTGGCTCAGGCTATCAACAGACAAAGGTTGTGCAAGGAATAGACGCCAGCCGGTAATATTGCCAGCCGGATAACGCATCAGACGTGATGCATCCTGCTGATTAACCAGCATTTGATAGCCATCAACCTCGCTGTCTGCGGCGAATGTTCCAATGATATTAAACAGCCGCTGGCTAGGAATGCGCCCCATTGGCGTGAACTGACTGGCGCTAGGGACCATCAAACGCAATGTTTCACCACGTTTAACACCCAACTGGCCCGCCAGTTTTTCGCCCAGGATAATATTGTAGCTCCCCGGCTGTAAATCCTTCAGGTGCACGTTAACCAAATAATCAGCCAGTGGTTCATGACGCTCGGGATCAACACCCAGCATCACACCAGCCGCCAGATTGCGGGCACTCTGCAACACCACATCCGCAGTGGTTAGCGGCACAATATCAGTAACGCCAGTCAGCGATTTAAGTGCAGAGGCAGGGATCTTATTCGGGTCAAGAGAGCCTTGTGACGTGGTAATCAGCGCCTGCGGCATCAGCCCCAAAATATTATTCTGCAAATCACGCTCAAAACCATTCATCACCGACAGTACCGTGATCAGCGCCATCACGCCAAGCGTGATGCCAATAGTAGAAAGCCATGAGACGAACCGACCGAAGCGGTCAGATGCACGCCCGCGCATATAACGCAGGCCAATAAATAGTGCGACAGGTTGATACATGAAATCTGTTTAGATCCTGTTGCTAAAGCAAAGTGATCGAGGATAATAAAGGGTACTACGCCTTTATGGAACCATTAACCGCCTATATCCTTCATATTTCAAGTTACAGGTGTGTTGGCCGCGCTCGTTTACCCGAATCACTTACTTTAGTAAGCTCATCGGGATTTTCTCGCTTGCCGCCTTCCTGCACCTTGAGATCTATTGGATATATCTCTGGCTTTTATTCCAAATCAGGGTGCCAGTCTGTGGCTATGCCCCCTCACGTGCTAGGATAGCCGCCGAGATAATTTGTCATCTGTTGTGCTGATACTGTCCTGCTGAACGGCAACATGGGTTAACGCTATCCCTGTTACTTGGTCATGCCGGTAGGCAGCACCCAAGTAAAAAGTCGGTAAGCAACTGATTTTGATATCATTTATGCTAGCCCATAGGGTGAAGGCTCATTAATACTCAAGCGCTTAGATAACTAAGTGATTGGGGTGAGCAAGGGCAGCCAACACCTCTGCCTCTTGAAGGGCGGCGGGTATACAAACTAAGAGACTGTTTAACTGCTTATGTCCCAACAATATCGTTATTCATTGCCGCAGCGGCCTGGTGATACCCGTCAATTAGGTCAGTTGACTGGCTCAGCCTGCGCGGTGGAATGTGCGGAAATCATTGAGCGCCATGATGGCCCGGTAATGTTAATTACCCCTGACATGCAAACGGCCCTGCGCTTGCGTGATGAGGTGCAACAATTCTCACTCCGCCCAGTAAGCACCCTATCCGATTGGGAAACACTGCCTTACGACAGTTTCTCGCCGCATCAGGATATTATTTCAGCGCGCCTTTCATGTTTGTATCATCTGCCCGCAATGGAGCGCGGTGTTATTATTCTCCCGATTAATACCCTGATGCAGCGCGTATGCCCACATGAATTCCTGCACGGCCATGCGCTGGTGATGAAAAAAGGCCAGCATCTGTCGCGCGATAAGCTGCGGGCGCAACTTGAGCAGGCAGGATACCGCAGTGTTGATCAGGTAATGGAACATGGTGAGTTTGCGACCCGTGGGGCATTGCTTGATTTGTATCCGATGGGCAGTGAAGAGCCGTATCGAATTGATTTCTTTGATGATGACATTGACAGTCTGCGCGTGTTTGATGTTGATTCGCAGCGCACGCTGTCTGAAGTTGAACAGATAAACCTCCTGCCTGCGCATGAATTTCCGATAGACAAAACCGCAATCGAGTTATTCCGTAGCCAATGGCGTGAACAATTTGAAGTTCGCCGCGACGCTGAACACATCTATCAGCAAGTCAGTAAAGGCATCTGGCCTGCGGGTATCGAATATTGGCAACCCTTGTTCTTTAGCCAACCGTTGCCCTCACTGTTCAGTTATTTACCTGAAAATACCTTATTGGTAAATACCGGCGATCTGGAAGGTTCTGCTGAGCGTTTCTGGCTAGATGTGAATCAGCGCTTTGAAAGCCGCCGTGTTGACCCAATGCGCCCATTGCTGGCACCCGATACGCTCTGGTTACGGGTTGATTCACTGTTCACTGAGCTAAAAAAGTGGCCTCGGCTGCAGTTCAAGACAGACCCACTGCCGACTAAAGCTGCCAATACCAATTTGCACTATCAGCCCCTGCCTGATGTGGCTGTGCAAGCACAGCAAAAAGCGCCACTGGATAACCTGCGCCGCTTTATCGAAACATTCAGTGGCAGTATCGTGTTTTCAGTCGAAAGCGAAGGCCGACGAGAAACGCTACAAGACCTGTTGGCCCGGATAAAAATCAGCCCGAGCCTGATTACAGCGTTACCACAAGCGGCGGCTCCCGGTCATTATCTGATGATCGGCGCCAGTGAACGCGGCTTCCTCGATACCGATAAACAATTAGCGCTGATTTGTGAAAGTGACCTACTTGGCGAGCGCGTCAGCCGCCGTCGGCAGGATAATCGGCGTACCATCAATACCGATACCCTAATCCGCAATCTGGCCGAGCTGCGCCCCGGTCAGCCAGTGGTTCATCTGGAACATGGTGTCGGCCGCTATCTGGGCTTAACCACGCTCGAAGCTGGCGGCATCAAAGCTGAATACCTGATACTGACCTACGCCGGTGAAGATAAGTTGTATGTGCCAGTCTCATCTTTGCATCTGATTAGCCGTTATTCCGGCGGTGCTGATGAAAATGCGCCACTGCATAAACTGGGCGGAGAAGCCTGGGGTCGGGCACGACAAAAAGCGGCCGAGAAAGTGCGAGACGTGGCAGCCGAACTGCTGGATATCTATGCCCAGCGCGCCGCCAAGTCTGGTTTTAAATTCAAACATGACCGCGAGCAATACCAGTTATTTTGCCAAAGCTTCCCGTTTGAAACCACGCCAGATCAGGAACAGGCCATTAATGCGGTTCTCAGCGATATGTGTCGGCCGCTGGCGATGGATCGCCTGGTATGTGGCGATGTTGGTTTCGGTAAAACCGAAGTGGCAATGCGTGCTGCGTTCCTCGCAGTTGCCAATAATAAGCAAGTAGCCGTATTGGTCCCCACTACACTACTTGCCCAACAGCATTTCGATAACTTCCGTGATCGCTTCGCCACTTGGCCGGTCAGGATAGAAATGATGTCCCGTTTCCGCAGTGCCAAAGAGCAGCAAGTGATTCTGGAGCAAGCCGCTGAAGGTAAAGTCGATATCATTATCGGCACCCATAAGTTGCTGCAAAGTGACCTGCGCTGGCAAGATCTCGGCCTGCTGATTGTCGATGAAGAGCATCGCTTCGGTGTTCGTCATAAAGAGCGGATCAAAGCGATGCGTGCCGATGTGGATATTCTGACCCTAACAGCCACACCGATTCCGCGTACCTTGAATATGGCGATGAGCGGCATGCGCGACTTGTCGATTATTGCCACCCCACCGGCGCGGCGCCTGGCAGTGAAAACCTTTGTACGGGAGTACGACAGCCTGGTTATTCGCGAAGCCATCCTGCGTGAGGTTCTGCGCGGTGGGCAAGTTTATTACCTGTACAACGACGTGGAAAATATTGAGAAGGCCACACAACGTCTGGCGGAGCTGGTTCCTGAGGCGCGTATCGCTATCGGTCACGGCCAGATGCGTGAACGGGATTTGGAGCGGGTGATGAATGATTTCCATCATCAGCGCTTCAACGTTTTGGTCTGTACCACCATTATCGAAACAGGTATTGATATTCCTAGCGCCAATACCATTATCATCGAGCGCGCGGATCACTTTGGCCTGGCGCAGCTACACCAATTGCGCGGCCGGGTTGGGCGTTCACATCATCAAGCTTATGCTTACCTACTGACGCCGAATCCGAAAGCGATGACCACGGACGCTAAAAAGCGGCTGGAAGCGATTGCCTCACTGGAAGATCTTGGTGCCGGCTTTGCGCTGGCAACCCATGATCTGGAGATTCGCGGCGCGGGTGAACTGTTAGGTGAAGACCAAAGCGGCCAGATGACCACCATTGGCTTCTCACTCTATATGGAGCTGCTGGAAAGCGCGGTTGATGCTTTGAAAGAAGGCAGAGAGCCATCTCTGGAAGATTTGACCAGCAATCAGACTGAAATTGAATTGCGCATGCCGGTGCTGCTGCCAGAAGATTTCATTCCAGATGTGAATGTTCGACTTTCATTCTATAAGCGTATCGCCAGTGCCCGCAATGAGACGGAACTTGATGAGCTAAAAGTGGAGTTAATCGATCGTTTTGGCAAACTGCCCGACCCAGCACGTTATCTGTTGCACACCGCAGAGTTACGCCAGCAGGCACAAAAATTGGGCATCAAACGAATTGAAGGTAATGAGCGCGGTGGCTTTATTGAATTTAGTGATAAGAACAAAGTCGATCCTGTCTATCTGATTGGGCTATTACAGCGCCAGCCACAGATATACCGCCTGGAAGGGCCAACCAAGCTAAAGTTTATGCAAGATTTAACTGATCGTTCACAGCGACTGAAATTTATCAGTGAGTTGTTGGCCGCCTTTGCGCAGCATCGGGTAGGTTAATCAGCGAGTTAATGCGGGTTTCTCAGCAATGAGAGACCCGCGTTAATGCTAATGCCACTCGCTTAAATTTTTTGCCGGGTTTGCGGCAAAAACATGTTCTGTTTAAACGATCAGAATTAGCACTAAATCGCGGGTTCTTGGTACCAGGTCTTGGACAACAGATTTTGTATTATGCTCGGTCGTTCAGTATTAGTTGACCATTTTTATCGATCGGGATCTGCGTACCTGGATCACGATCCATACGAATTTTTCCCTGCTGATCACCAATTTTGTAGGTTACGTCATATCCCAGCATTTTTTGTGACTTGTCATAGACAGTCTGGCAACGCTGTTGAGTGGTGGTATAGGTATCACCTTCCTGCATATTACTTTGCACGCGGTTACCGGCATATCCGCCAGCCAACGCACCGGCAACAGTAGCGATATCCTTCCCTCGCCCGCCCCCTACCTGATGTCCCAGAACCCCACCAGCAACCGCACCCAACACTGAGCCAGCAATCTGATTCTCGTCTTGTACGGGTTTACGGTGAGTAACCGTGACATTACGACATTCCTGCCGAGGCGTTTTGACCGTTTCTTTAATCGGTGTCGCCGCAATAACTTGTGCATATTGCGGCGCGCCAGAGAAAACATTCATACTCGCAACTGCGGCAATTCCCAGAGCGGCCGCAATACCGATACCCACGCCTGCTAACATTGATTTGTTCACAGGAAATCCTCCTGAAAGTGTTACCACGCATCTTCTGCCCCAGAATTCCAGCGTAAAAACAGAAAATCTGACAGTTTCCGACACCAAAGGCTGTCTCTGATTAGCGGAATACGGCGTGCGTGACTCGCCGTCTGTAAACACCATGGAGTCTGCACAAAGTCGTTTGAGCTAGCAATAAGACAAATGGACTAAAAACCCAGATAATAGGTGTAAATGAATATGTTTAGGAGGAATCCGACTGTGGGTATTTGCGACCGCGAAATTTTATGCTGCAAATTTCACATTACGGGCGAACATTTTTAACGTTAAGTGCCTGAGATTGAGCAAACAAAAACCGCCACCTTTGACTAACGGCAGCGGTTTGTTTAAGTGAGAAGACGATTAGTGCAACTTCAAGCGCGGGCGAATAACCCGATTAATCCCACCCACCAGCATCATCAGGCCAGTCTTGGTATAACCATGTAATGCCACCTGGTGCATACGATACAGTGAGATATACACCACACGAGCAACACGCCCTTCGACCATCATTGAACCGCGCATCAGGTTGCCCATTAGGCTACCCACAGTGCTGAACTTCGACAGAGAAACCAGTGAACCGTGGTCTTTATAGATATACGGCTTCAACGGTTGCTCATTAAGCAACGCCAGAATATTGCTGTAGCAACGGCTGGCCATCTGGTGAGCCGACTGCGCGCGCGGGGGAACAAAACCGCCACTTGCCTGCGGGCAAGAAGCACAGTCACCAATAGCAAAGATATTCGCATCACGCGTCGTTTGCAGCGTTGGTTCCACCACTAACTGATTAATACGGTTGGTTTCCAGCCCAGCGATATCTTTCATAAAGTCCGGTGCTTTGATCCCCGCCGCCCACACCATCAGGTCAGCGTTAATGAACTCACCCTCTTTGGTGTTCAGACCTTTTTCGTCCGCACTGGTCACCATGGTTTTGGTCAGCACGCGCACGCCGAGTTTAATCAATTCCTGATGCGCGGCCGCTGAAATGCGCGGGGGTAATGCGGGTAGAATCCGCTCGCCAGCTTCCACCAGCGTCACATTCAGTGCTTGATTGTCCAAACCCTCAAAACCGTAGCTATGCAGTTGTTTCACCGCATTGTGCAGTTCCGCAGAGAGTTCCACACCGGTAGCCCCCCCACCGACGATCGCAATGTTAACTTTCCCTTTTTCACCCGGTTGCGCTGAATATTTCAGGAACAGGTTCAGCATTTCATTATGGAAACGGTGTGCCTGATGCGGGTTATCAAGGAAAATGCAGTTCTCTTTTACGCCTGGCGTACCAAAATCGTTAGAGGTACTGCCTAAGGCCATGACCAGAATGTCATAGGTCAATTCACGTTGGGTCACCAGCACATCACCGTGTTCATCGCAAATCTCAGCCAAACTGAGTGTTTTGGTTTCACGGTTAATGTCAGTTAAGGAACCTAACTGGAAGTTAAAGTGATGGTTACGCGCATGAGCCAGATAGCTCAATGCATCGACGCCATCATCAAGAGAACCAGTGGCTACTTCGTGTAACAGTGGTTTCCACAGATGACTGTGATTGCGATCAACCAGAACGATGTCCGCTTTCTTGCTGCGGCCCAGCTTATGGCCCAGACTCGTCGCCAGCTCAAGACCGCCGGCACCACCACCAATAATAACGATTTTCTTCTTCGGCGTTGTCAAAATGACCCCCTAAATGTGAACCAATTGTTAGCTAAGGGTAAAAGAATAATATCCTTAGATAACATAGGGTTCGCTGATGCTGAATCAATAATCTGTAGCCAGAATATCATGCAGGGTTATTTGGTCATACCAAAATTGATATATATCAACTTTTTTTGATTAAAGTGGCAGCATAGGGAATCTTTCTGGAATAGGATTCAAATAGTTAGCGTTTAGTCACAGTTTAGAATTTTTCTATTTGCAGCGAGGAAAAATCTTATTTTGCCGTTTTTAAGCAACAAAACGGCCTGGATAAAGGATTTAAACTCCCTTCCCCAAACCGGTTAGCAGAACGTTATAAGCTTTACAATTAACCAATCTTTAACAAACCGACAGTTTTAGGCTCAGCAGTCACTTTACGCTAGCCAAGAGTTTTAAAGGCTTTAATGCGCTGAAGGTGGGGTGAAAGATCCTTAAACTTGTGGTTTTGTTTCTCGTCCCAAACAATTTCATAATAAGGATGTAGGTCACCCGCAGTTCGCTGGCTATCAAGCATTTCATCATGACGAGACAACACCACCAGGCAACGATCGCGATTTTTCTCGCGAAAGTCATTAATACACTTGCTGGCGATATCAACATACTCTTCTGGGCGGTCGATTTTACCGCCCATATTGTCCTGCGGATACAGATTCGGGTTGAAAGCAACCTGTCGAATACCGCACAGGAAACCAATGCGCTCGGCCCAAAACCCGCCTAAACCAACACCACAAATCAGTGGTTTGACATCACCGCCCTGCTGAATGGCTTTATCCACTTCTTTCAGTAAATGCTGCATATCATGTCGAGGATGCAAGGTGCTGTAACTGATAAAACGCACATCTGGATCGATAAATTGCAGTTGCAGGACTTTCTCGTGATTACCGGGGCTATTGGAATCAAAACCATGTAAATAGACAATCATATTTATCCTCGCGACTTATACTTGTCATACGTCAAGCTGCATGTGCGTTAGCTACACTCAACTACTCGGCCCATCCGTGAGCCTCACCTCGTTGAGGCCGCTGCAACTCGAATTATTTAGAGTATATAACTTATTTCAATTGGCTCTTATGTGCATCCCAACGTGCGCTGAGTGCAGTTAATGCCTTATTCGCCTGTTGCCAGCGTGATGACCCCATCAATGATTGACGCTCAAACTGCCCAGAATGATACAAGCGCGCAACCTGATCCGCTTTGACCGGAGACAGGTTATCTAGCACGCTGATAGCACCCTGGCGGTTATTACACACCAAAATCATATCGCAACCGGCATCCAGCGAAGCCTGCCCGCGCTCGGCGTAACTGCCCATTATCGCAGCACCTTCCATCGATAAATCATCTGAGAAGATAATGCCATCAAAACCTAATTCCTGACGCAATATCTGCTGGAGCCAATACGCCGAGCCGCTGGCCGGGCGCGCATCAGCTTCAGTATAAATCACGTGAGCAGGCATGATGGCATCCAGCAGTCGCCGCTCGATCAACTCGCGAAATATAACCATATCATGAGTACGGATTTCTGCCAGTGGTCGATTATCATGTGGCGTCTCCTTATGGGAATCGGCGGTGACCGCACCATGACCGGGGAAATGCTTACCGGTGGTCTTCATCCCGGCACTATGCATTCCTCGGATAAAGCATTCCGCCATTGCCAGAGCCTGTTGTGGCTCGCTGTGGAAAGAGCGCTCACCAATAGCGGCGCTAACATGGCCGATATCCAGTACTGGCGCAAAACTGATATCGATATCCATCGCTATCATCTCTGCCGCCATCAGCCAACCGGCCTCTTGCGCCAGCTTAGCTGCCGTAGCTGCATCATTAATAGCGGCAAACGACTGGGCCGCAGGCAGGCGAGTAAAGCCATCACGAAAACGCTGCACCCGGCCCCCTTCCTGGTCAACGGCCACCACCAGACGCTCACGAGAGGCCGCCCTGATTTGACGAACTAGCTCACGCAACTGCTCCGCATCATGAAAGTTACGGCTGAACAAAATCAGACCGCCCACCAGTGGGTGTTTTAAAATCTCACGCTCTTCAGCATCCAGCTCATAGCTGGCGACGTCTAACATTACTGGTCCCACAACAACCTCACTTCATTCAATAAAATACCCCTCGGACGGGGCCGCCACAGGGGGTCGATTTGCCTGGCTGCTACGCCAATTTCTTTGGGTAACGCTACGAATTAAAACGATAAATTAAACCGCTGGCGCAGTGGCGACGCCCATTGTAAAAATGTCTCATCACCCGTTTGCTGCCAGCGCACCTCAAACCACATCAGCATCAGGTAATCAATCCACGGTAACCAGCGCTGTATCTGCTGTGATAAGCGTTTGATGTCAGGGTATCCCTGCTCACTCGCGCAGTAGTGCTGTAAAAAGGCATGTTGTTGTGGCAATAACCAGTTATTGCCGCGAAACAGCGCCGCAATATCCAATGCGATATCCCCATCGGCAGCATATTCCCAATCAATCAGTTTCAGCCCGGTTGGGGTCATTAACACATTGCCGGGATGGACATCCATATGCAACGGCGCCAACTTAATAGGCTGCGGTAGCGGGCGGCGCAGAAAGTCATGTTGGCGGCGCAACCAGGCAGGTGAGCGGCGCGTTGAGTCAATCAATTGCCCATAGCGGGTTAACTGACGGCGCAAGTCGAAACGGTTGCCGCTGATGGGCAGATGATGCAGACGGGCCAATAACTGTGGCAACTGCCCATTATCTGATAATTCAATAAACTGCTCATTAGTGACAACGTCACCTTCAAGCCAATTAACCACTAACCAGTACTGATCGGCGGCAATAATGGCCGGTGAGAAATGCTGATTGGCCACGTGTCGTAACAGTTTTCGTTCCCGCCGCCGGTTCACCCCCAACTGACGTTTGGCTAGTGATTGTTGACGTGCCAACCAGTCAATATTGGGTGCTGTAATACGCCAGCTTTCACCGGTTAGCCCCGCGACCGGACTAAAGTGATAATCGGCGATTTTCATCGCCGGATTTATGCTGTCAATGAATGCATACAGAGAGGGATCAGCGCTGAACCGGGCCATTACCTGACCAAATGATTTCGCCTGATTGCGCCTGCATCAATTGCATTTCAATGGTTGGCGACTTCACATCACCACTCACATCGCTGTACAGCACATATTGAGCGCCGACATAGCGGGCCAAACCAATCGCTTTGCTGCGCGACCCCAGGCTATCTTCTTCCGAAAGCCCCAGCGTTTGCTTAGCAACGGCTAATTGTTGCGGCGAGATCAAGACAAACTTTTTATTCGACGCTAGCACTTGATGTAATGCGGCGGTGGCTTTCGCCGTTTGCAATGCACCATTGGTGTTGTTTTTAACGCTATCCAATAGCAGAATGCTGCCATTCGCCACTTCGTTGTTATTCACCATTTTCGCCACCAACGGCTCGACACTGATAGCCCAATCGATAGATTGCACTTTCGGTGGCTGCGGCACGGTGTCTACCGGCGGAGGTGTCTCAACGACAGGGGGGGTTACCGGTTCAATGGTGACGGGCGGTGTCGTTGGTGCAACAGGCGTCCGGGACGGACAACCGGTCAGCACTAGCGCTGCTAAAACCACAAATAAATACCTTTTCATTGCCCTACTCCAATGGTGAAAATCAATCGGTTATAAAAATAAATGAAGGCGTGCACTGCGCGCATTAAAATTATTATTAACTGACTGAATAGTGACATCGTCCCCTGGTGCTATCATCATAAAACGCGGCGCTTCCAGCGGCGGCACATCTAAGCCCTGGGTATCATACCAATAAAAACGGTAGTTGATTCTTACCGGCTTATTCTGGCTATTCGTGATAACTGAACGCGCAACATTATTGCCAGAAGAGAGTGATACTGTGGGTTGAGAAGCCAAAATACCTGCCGTCAGAACCGACGAATCCATTACCACGGTTTGCTGTTTATTTACTGCAATCCCTTTCGGGTTGCTGCACCCCAATAATGTCGCGATACACGCCGACACCATCACCGGTAATAAAAACGCCTTAACACGGCGCATAGGCTTACCTCATTTAGACTCAATCATTATGCCGCTATTGATGCAGCATCATTATTTATGTGACAACAATGAACCCAGATAGCGACCACCAACCAGGTGCATATGAATATGATAGACCACTTGCCCGGCATGTTGGTTGCAGTTGATGATCAGGCGATAACCCTCTTCGGCAATGCCTTCTTGTTGTGCAAGTTTAGCCGCCACGGTAATCATACGACCCAGTGTGGCTTCATGTTCTGCCGTGACATCATTCACAGTTGGAATAAGAATGTTGGGAATGATTAAGATATGGGTGGGTGCCTGTGGGGCAATATCACGAAACGCCGTCACCAGCTCATCCTGGTAGACCACGTCGGCAGGAATTTCACGGCGGATAATTTTGCTGAAAATCGTTTCTTCGGCCATTACGCATTTCCTTTATCATTATAAAACGGAGAATGCGTAGTATGAGCGACAAATTCTATTGATTTCAACCTCAATAATCAGCCTCTGGCATAAGCCGCCGCTTTTTCAAACAAAGCGGGCTCTGGGCGAATCCCCGTATACAGCACAAATTGCTCAACCGCCTGAATAGCAAATACTTCTGCGCCAGTAATAACGGTTTTCTGCTGTGCTTTGGCGTAACGGATAAGTGGGGTGACTGCCGGCAGTGCCACCACATCAAAAATGATATCCGCACTATCTATTTCACCCTGAGTAAATGCCAGAGCATCGGCATCCTTCCCCCCCGACATCCCCACCGGCGTAGCATTAATCAACACATTAGCCCGAACATCCTGCATATCAGGGCGATAAATATAACCTGATTGATCCGCTAACTGCTTACCTGTCACTTCATTTGTCGCAATGATATAACCCTGCTTAAAACCTGCATTTTTTAATGCAAAAGCCACTGCTTTTGCCATGCCACCACTGCCACGTAAAGCAAAAACCTGCTTTGATGACACCTGATATGTCGCAAGCAACATGGCGATGGCGATATAGTCGGTGTTGTACGCCTTAAGGTAGCCTGCGGTATTGACCAGAGTATTTACTGAGTTAATGGCTTTAGCTGATGGGTCCATCTCATCCACCAGCGGAATCACCGTCTCTTTAAAGGGCATTGAGATGGCACAACCACGAAATCCCAGCGCCCGCACACCACCGATGGCGGCAACAAGATCAGTGGTGGTAAAAGCCTTATACAGATAATCGAGGTCTAAGGCATCGTACAAAAAGTTGTGAAAACGGGTACCAAAGTTACTGGGCCTGGCCGCCAGAGAAATACACACTTGGGTGTCTTTATTCAAATACCGGGTCATCTTCTCACCTTAAATAGTCATTACGCCCTGCCCGTACAAGCTTTTCATACCGAAGGACGGTGGGCGATAAGCCCTTGCTGTACTAAAAATTATCGGCTAAAAAGGTGATATTAAAAACTGCTGAGATTCATTCAATAGAGATCCTCTTTTATGGTCAGTCGACGTCTTGAGCAACAATATTTACGCTTATTGGGCGTGGTTGGAGTGCAACAGGTTACGATTACACTGCAAGAATTAGCCGACAAGCTTAGCTGCACTAAGCGCCATATGCGGACATTGTTGGTTAAAATGCAACAGGCTGGCTGGTTAATATGGCAGTCTGAAGCTGGCCGTGGTCGCCGTTCACATTTACAACTATTGCGGAACACTCATCAACTATTGATTGAAAAAGCGGAACAGTTATTGGATTCAGGCGATTTCAACGAGGCCATTGCGCTACTGGGAGAAGATAAGCAGCTTATTACCCCGTTGCTCCGAACCAAGTTGGGGTACCGGATACGTGATGACTATCAAGCCTTGCGAATTCCCTACTACCGCGCCATGGCTAACCTTTATCCTGGAACCCCACTGCGCCGATCTGAATTACATTTAGTTCGGCAGATCTTTAATGGCCTGACGCGGATAAATGAGGAAAACGGCCAAGTTGCCACCGATTTAGCCCATCAATGGCGCATGTTGGACCCATTACACTGGCGCTTTTACTTACGCCCTGGCGTACAGTTTCATGATGGTCGCGAGCTTTCCAGCCATGATGTGGTCAACTCATTGATGCGTTGTACTGACTTGCCGCTATTTTCACATATTCAATACGTCAGCGCATATGGGCCACTGAGTGTCATTATCGAACTGAATCAACCCGACCCGCAGCTTGCGCTATTGCTGACTCACCACGCAGCACTGATTTTGCCGAGCGACCACGCCTCACGACCCGATTTTGCGTCTTATCCGGTAGGCACCGGCCCTTATCGGGTCGCCGAAAATGATGATTGGCATTTGCAGATAAAATCCTTTGACCACTATTTTGGTTTTCGTGGCCTGCTGGATGAAGTTGAAGTCCTTATCTTCCCTGATCTGGCCCGTCAGCATACGCAAACGCCAACTGTACTCGCTGAGCAACTGAGTATTGATCATATTCAGAGTGCAACGTGGCTAAGCTCCAGTATCAGTGATATTGATTATGTCGCTGGATTCGCTGCCAGCCTGACGGGTAAACCTTCAGATTCAACCCAAGAGATGTTTTTGGAACGGGGTGGATATTTTCTGTTATGTGACAGCCGCTCACCCCATTGGCACCACATAGAGCAACGCCGTTGGCTGCGAGAGGTACTCAATCCATATAACGTTACCCAACGGTTGATTGAACCAATTCGCCCGTTCTGGGTACCCGCCAGCAGTGTTTTACCGACATGGTTCCACTCAATGCATTCAGGAGATAAAAGTTCTCCTTTCGCCGCGACGACAATGGCTGATGACAGCCCGGTGTTAACCTTGGCCTATCATGCCCAACACCCAGAATATACGATGCTGGTTACGGAAATGTCGCATATTTTGGCGGCACAGGGGATTAGGCTAGTGGTATCAGAGCTTGATTACGCCACCTGGGCCAAGGGCGATGCCGATGTTGATTTGTGGCTGGGGACGGTGAATTTTGCAGTTCCAGAAGAGTGGAATATCGGGGCATGGTTACTGGGTATGCCGCTATTGCGCCAATCTATTGTAGGTGGTGATGAGATGCGTTTGCAGACATACCTGCACAACTGGCGTAACCAGTCCCTCAGTACCGAGCAATTAGTCAGAGAGGTTATAGCTGACGGCTGGTTACAGCCATTATTCCATCACTGGATGCGCCTGAAAGCCCCACCGCAGGCTCAGGGCGCACATCTGAATAACCTTGGTTGGTTTGATTTCCAGACGACATGGTTAGAACCACAGTAACGTTTTTCCAACAAAAAAAGGGAGGCTTTCGCCTCCCCTTTGCACTCCCCAAACCTGAATTAATGGTTACGAATATACTCGTCCATATCTGTTTTCAGGTTATCTGATTTAGTCCCGAAGATAGCCTGAACACCAGACCCTGCCACCACTACACCCGCAGCACCCAGTCGCTTCAGACCAGGTTGGTCAACCTTGGAGACATCCGCCACGCTGACACGCAGACGGGTAATACAAGCATCCAGGTTAGTGATGTTCTCTTTACCACCAAACGCATTTACCAGTGCCGCTGACATTTCTGTGCCGCCCTGGACAGTTTGCTCAGTGGTTGTCTCTTCACGACCCGGTGTTTTCAGGTCCAGTTTGGTAATCAGCACACGGAAGATGGTGTAGTACACCAGACCGTAGCAAATACCCACCAGAGGGAACAGCCAGATACGGCTACTGTTACCACTGAGAACAATGAAGTCAATCAAACCATGGGAGAAGCTGGTACCGTCACGCATTCCAAGCAGAATACAGATTGGGAACGCCAGACCAGCCAAAATTGCATGGATAACATACAAAATTGGTGCCACGAACATGAAGGAGAATTCAATTGGTTCGGTGATACCCGTCAGGAATGAGGTCAGTGCTGCGGAGATCATGATCCCGCCCACTTTAGCGCGGTTTTCCGGCTTGGCTGAATGCCAAATCGCAATCGCAGCGGCTGGCAGACCGTACATTTTGAACAGGAAGCCACCAGACAGTTTACCGGCAGTTGGGTCACCCGCCATGTAACGTGGAATGTCACCGTGGAACACCTGACCTGCTGCGTTGGTGTATTCACCAATTTGCATTTGGAATGGTACGTTCCAGATATGGTGCAGACCGAATGGTACCAGCGCACGTTCAACTACGCCGTAGATACCAAAAGCAACGACTGAGTTCTGGTAAGCCGCCCATTGGGAGAAGGTCTGGATCGCAGTACCGATAGGTGGCCATACGAAGGACAGGATCACACCAACGAAAATAGCGGTGAAACCAGAAATAATCGGAACAAAGCGTTTGCCCGCAAAGAAACCGAGATATTCAGGTAACTGAATACGGTAGAAGCGGTTGAACATGTAGGCGGCTATAGCACCTGCAATAATCCCGCCCAGTACCCCAGTATCGGCTAAATGTTTGGCCGCAATTTCTTCTGCTGGCAGATGCAAGACCAGAGGCGCTACCACAGCCATGGTTTTCACCATGATGCCGTAAGCAACAACTGCCGCCAACGCGGATACACCGTCGTTATTGGTAAAGCCGAGTGCAACGCCAATAGCAAAGATTAATGCCATGTTAGCAAAGACGGAACCGCCCGCTTCTGCCATTACGTGAGAGACTACTGTTGGTAGCCAGCTAAAATTCGCGGAACCGACACCCAGCAGAATACCTGCGATGGGTAAGACGGATACCGGTAGCATTAGCGATTTACCTACCTTTTGCAGGTTTGCAAATGCGTTCTTAAACATAGTTGAGTGTGCTCCTGAGTAATAGTGCTTTTCTGCTGTTTCTCGCGTTTATTGGCATTACAAAGGGGGGAGTAAGCCTTTGCGAATAAGGGTGTCTAAAGCACCCTTTTAATTTTTACGAAGAGTAAAATAAATAGCCTGCTTAATGTTTGATGGCAGTCACGTTTCTTTCAAGAAAGCGCTTAATTTGCATCAAATCGCGCATTTTTTGTAAAAAAACGTCAACAAGACCTGCCCTCACCCAATAAATCGGGTGAGAACATTACTCGTTCCGGGGATTAATTACGAGCTTAAAAAAAAGTATTATGAAGGAGGCTAACTATTTTCACTGGCGAGCCGGGAAGGGTCCAGATGAAATAACCGGCAGAAGTTGTCAGTCGTCGCCTGCGCCAGTGATTCAAGACTCACGCCTTTCAGCACTGCCATATACTCTGCAACATCACGGACATAGGCTGGTTGATTCTCTTTGCCACGGTGGGGAACCGGGGCCAGATAAGGTGAATCGGTTTCTACTAATATCCGATCCAGCGGAACATAACGGGCCACATCACGCAGTTGTTCCGCATTACGAAAAGTGAGAATCCCCGAAAATGAGATATAAAAACCGAGGTCTAATAGCGTTGCTGCCGTGGCTTTGTCTTCTGTAAAGCAATGTAAAACACCACCACACTCCTGCGCCTGCTCTTCCTGCAAAATTGCGAGTGTATCTTCACGCGCATCGCGGGTATGCACAATCACCGGTTTGTTTAATTCGCGACCAATACGAATATGTTCACGGAAAGAGGCTTGTTGCAGCGGGATATTATCTTGCTGATAAAAATAATCCAGCCCGGTCTCGCCCATCGCCACCACATTATCTGCCGCAGCCAGGCTTCTGAGTTGCTGGAAATCATAGCCACCATCGAGATTCAGCGGATGGACACCACATGAAAATGCCACATTTGGGCGTTCGCCAATAAGGGATGTCATGGCAGAAAAGCCCGGTAACGTAGTGGCTACCGCCAGGACGAAACCGACATCTCGCGCACTTGCTTTGGCTAATACATCATCGACGCTGCTGTGCAACGTCTGGTAATCAAGGCTATCAAGATGGCAGTGTGAATCTACTAACAACATAATATTAAACTCTTCCATACTTTTCATAATTGAAGCCGCAGGGGCGCTCGCTATATTCGTTACTCGGCCCATCCTTCGGCCAGCCGCTGCAACGCCAATTACGTTGAGTGTACAATCAAGGTGAGGTGGAATAGGTGCCGGTGGATAACGCGGTTTCCCAGTTAAGTAACAACTCAGTGAGTAACAATTCACGGTTGACACCGACGACAGATAGTAATTGATGACGGCATTTTGCCAGTTGTTGCGTTGACTGAAGCAACACCAGTGTGGTGGCTACGCGTGCCAACTGTTGTACCAGCGACAATTGATCCTGATTAACAGCAAACTCACCAGCACCTTGTTGCCATTTCAAAGCATCCAGCAGCAGCGAAGAGAGCCATTGGAGGCGTTCAGCTGCATCATCATGGTTCAACTGCACTAACAATGACAGTAGATCCGAACTGTTCAATGCACTACTGAGCGCGCTACACAGCGCAGTTCGTAGAGTCCAGCGCTCCGGTTGCAACAACCGCTCGGCTGCCAAGGGTGCGCCCTCACTCAATTTAAGCGCGGCCAGCGCCGTCACCGGTTCTGCTTGAGTCTGGCGTTGCAGCCATTGCAAACTGAGTGCGGTATCTGGGCAGGCTAAATACCAGTAAAAACAGCGGCTACGCAGCGTAGCTAACAAACTGGCGGGTTGATGGCAGTCCAGCAGGAAATAGGTTTTCTCCGGTGGCTCTTCCAAGGTTTTCAATAAGGCATTTGCCGCCGCATCGGTCAACAGTTCGGCGTGTGGCAACCACACCACCTTAGCCCCACCTTGTTGTGCATGGGAATAGAGCTTATCTATCTGCTGACGCACCAATTCGACCCCAATACTGCTTTTACCTTTTTCCGGTGCCAGTACATACCAGTCCGGGTGGTTACCCGCCAGCATTAAACGGCAGCTATGGCATTCACCACAACTTTTCTCACCTTGCCGCTGCTGGCACATTAGCCAGCGACTGAGGCCATAAATCAACGCCTCTTCGCCATTACCGGGCAAGGAGTGGAGTAATAACGCGTGGTGCCCGCGCCCGGCAGTATGCTGCCCTATCAACTGGCGATAAGGGGCCGTAAGCCACGGATACCATTTCATTATGCGGTTTCCCGGCTGGCCAGCCATTGAGTCAGTACCCGGCTGATTGATGTGCTCACTTGCTCAAGAGATTGGGAGGCATCGATGGTTTTTATGCTGCTATCAGCGGCGGCCAGTTCGAGATAGCGTGCCCGCGTGCGTTCAAAAAAGGCCAGCGACTCTTGTTCAATACGATCCAACTCGCCACGGGCACGAGCGCGTGCTAAACCGACCACAGGCGGCAGATCAAGATACAGCGTTAGATCAGGGCGGAATTCACCCAATACGGTATCACGCAGTGACGTCATCAGTTGGCTATCAATGCCACGCCCTCCTCCCTGATACGCCTGAGATGAGAGATCATGGCGATCACCCACCACCCAACTGCCTCGAGCCAGCGCCGGTTTAATTACATTCTCAACTAATTGTACTCGCGCGGCATACAGCATCAGCACTTCGGCTTTATCTGTCAGGACTTCACCATCAATACCTTGTTTAATCAAATCACGCAGTTTTTCTGCCAATGGTGTCCCACCCGGCTCTCGGGTAAAAACAATATCGTTAATCCCTTGGGCGCGCAGCGTGGCAACCACGGTGTCTCTGGCGGTGGTTTTCCCTGCCCCTTCCAGCCCTTCAATAACGATAAATTTACTGTTCATTTTTATCCTTAAGCGATTGACGATAGACCCGTACCGCTTGGTTATGACTGGCTAAATTGGTGGTAAATGTATGCCCGCCCTTACCATCTGCCACAAAGTAGAGATAGGCGGTTTTGGCCGGATGCGCGGCAGCCGTCAGTGATGCCAGCCCCGGCATGGCTATTGGGGTGGGCGGCAAACCAGAAATCACATAGGTATTATAAGGTGTTGGTGTATCTAAGTCTTTACGACTAATGTTGCCATTATACTTGTCACCCATACCATAAATGACTGTAGGGTCAGTTTGCAGGCGCATACCAATCCGCAGACGGTTAATAAACACCGATGCGACTTTAGTGCGTTCTTCATTTACTGCGGTTTCTTTTTCGATGATAGATGCCATGGTGACCAGCTCACCCGGTGTCTTATAGGGTAAAGATTCCTCTCGCCCTTGCCAAATTTCATCAACCGTCTTTTCCATCTTCGCATGGGCACGTTTGAGTAAGGCCAGATCAGTCGTCCCGGCGGTATAGGAGTAGGTATCAGGATAGAGCCAACCCTCAGGGTGATCACTGTCTTTTAACCCCAGTAACACCGCAATCTCACTATCACTTTTGCCGGCCAAAACATGTTTTACGTATTTCGACTGCTGCAACTCATCCAGCCAGTCACGTAGCCGCTTGCCCTCAATAAAGCGCACGGTAAATTGTGCTTCTTTACCACTGGCGAGTAATTCCAGCATGCCGCGCACCGTCATGCCAGGGGTAAAACGGTAAGTCCCCGCCTTAAATTTTGCCAACTCAGGCTCTATACGTAACAGCCAGGGGAACAAACGGGTGTTTTTAATCACGTGGTCACGTTGCAGTAAATTCTCCAATGCGACCCGCCCCGTACCGGCGGGGAGTTTAAAGATGGTTTCTTGCTGGATAGCCAGCGGCTGGTCCGCAAAGTGTTGTATTTTCTGATAACCCAACAGCACTAATCCCAAACAGATAGCGGCAAAAAGGATTACAACTCGGGTGCTTTTTATTTTCATCGGGTGGCCATCTTCAAATTAAAGGTAGTCATCTACGCTATACATTAAAACCAACATGCTGCTGAGACCATCAGTTATGCATCGCAACAATACTGATTCAGGAAATCAAACAACTGACGCGAGTGATAAAGCCATTTATCGGCGCGGTTCACAGACAGTAGCGGCATCAGCGCGTTGCACACGATAATTTCATCCGCATCAGCCAGTGCCTCCAGTGGCTGCGCCACAATCGCTACCTGCTGCCCATGCCCGGCCAGACAGGTAATAATCATCTGGCGCATGATGCCATCAACACCCGACTGGCTTAAGTCCGGGGTAAATATTGCGCCACCTTTACGCCAGAATAAATTAGCCGCACAGCATTCCACCAGCAGGCCCGCAGTGTCAAGCACCAGTGCCTCATCAGCCTCTGTCTGCTCAAGATGCGCACGAATCAACACTTGTTCAAGGCGATTCAGGTGCTTAACACCCGCCAGCAATGGGCTGCGAGCTAATGTCACCGGGCTTAATGCCAATGAAATACCCCGCTCACGCCAACTATGATAATGCGCCGGATAATCACTAAGCGAAATAATGCGCGTAGGGTGCTGACAAGCAGTACCGCTGTAGCCGCGCCCACCGCTACCCCGGCTAATAATCACTTTCAGTACCCCATCTTCAGTATGGTTTGCCGCCTCGACCATTTCCTTAGTCAAGGCATTCCAGTTTACTGTCGGCATCAACAAGCGTTCGGTTGCCTGTTGCAGGCGCAGTATATGTTTATCAAGCCACACTACCCGACCATGAGATACCCTTGCCGTCGTAAAGCAGCCATCACCAAACTGCACTGAGCGGTCTGACGCTGAAATCAAATTTTGCTCTATACCATTAATCCAGAACATTCAGACTCTCTTTAAATGGGAGGGGTATTGTTTGCCATACATTCAGTTGCTAAATATACCTTGCCAGTAAATATATACTGTACATAAATAAAAATTGTACATGGCGACAGTAGCAGATTTAGTCAATGGCTGTTTTCAGATTTATCTCTTATTAAGACAGTGATTATGGCGGGATGTTATCTCTTTCTTACTTGGCACTGTGGCGCGACGTTAGCGGTGACAGCACTCACGTTGAGCCATTAAGTGATGCGGGGTTAACCTAATAAAAGACCCGGAAAACCGGGCCTTTTTAGCAGCAGAAGCTTAACAGCAGAAGTTAGACCTTGCGGAAAACTAAAGAACCGTTAGTGCCACCGAAGCCGAAGGAGTTACACAAGGTGTACTCCATATCTTTTACCTGACGGGCTTCATGCGGAACAAAATCCAAATCACAACCTTCATCCGGGTTATCCAGATTAATGGTTGGCGGAATAGCTTGATCACGCAACGCCAGCACAGTGAAGATAGACTCAACCGCACCGGCTGCACCTAACAAGTGCCCAGTCATGGATTTGGTGGAACTGACCATCACTTTGCGGGCATCTTCACCAAATACAGACTTAACTGCCTGCGTTTCGGCTTTGTCGCCAGCAGGAGTCGATGTGCCATGGGCATTGATATAGCCGATTTGAGATGCGGTCACACCCGCATCACGTAATGCATTCACCATTGCCAGCGCTGCTCCTGAACCGTCTTCCGGTGGAGAGGTCATGTGATAGGCATCGCTGCTCATCCCAAACCCAACAACTTCAGCATAGATTTTTGCACCACGTTTCTTCGCGTGCTCGTACTCTTCCAGCACCATCATGCCTGCGCCGTCACCCAGAACGAAACCATCACGGTCTTTATCCCACGGGCGGCTTGCGGCTTGCGGATTATCGTTACGAGTAGACAATGCACGAGCGGCACCAAAACCACCGACACCCAGTGGAGTACTGGCTTTTTCAGCGCCACCTGCCAGCATGACATCCGCATCATTGTAAGCAATGATACGTGCCGCTTGACCGATGTTATGCACACCAGAAGTACAGGCAGTCGCGATAGAAATGCTCGGCCCACGCATACCACACATAATGGTCAGATGGCCGGCAATCATGTTAACAATGGTTGATGGCACGAAGAACGGGCTAATTTTACGTGGCCCACCATTCACCAGCGCAGTGTGGTTCTCTTCAATCAGACCCAACCCACCAATACCAGAACCAATAGCGGCACCGATACGAGGAGCATTGGCTTCGGTTATTTCAAGCCCTGAGTCTTGCATGGCTTGCATGCCAGCAACAATGCCGTACTGTATGAATGCATCCATTTTGCGTGCATCTTTACGCGAAATGAACTCTTCACAATTAAAATCTTTTACTAAGCCAGCAAATTTCGTTGCATAGGCACTAGTATCGAAATGGTCGATCAGGCTGATGCCACTCTGCCCGGCAAGAACAGCGTTCCATGTGGATTCTACTGTATTACCGACAGGAGACAACATGCCCAGTCCAGTCACAACAACTCGACGCTTAGACACGGTTGTCCTCCAAGGAGGGAAAATAACACTTAGGACAAAAAAAACTTAGGCGGTCGAGTGACCGCCTAACTATCTAAACTTAAAGCATGTTCGCTTACTGCTGGTTAGCGTTGATAAAATCAATAGCTGCCTGAACAGTAGTGATTTTCTCTGCTTCTTCGTCTGGAATCTCAGTATCAAATTCTTCTTCCAGAGCCATTACCAGCTCAACGGTGTCCAGAGAATCCGCGCCAAGATCTTCAACGAAAGAAGCACTGTTCTTCACTTCGTCTTCTTTAACACCCAGTTGTTCAACGATGATTTTCTTAACGCGTTCTTCGATAGTGCTCATACTCTTAAATTTCCTATCAAAACTCGCTTTCGCGATGGTTTTCGTAGTGTATAAAATGTTGAAAAAGATGCAACTAAATCTCGGCTGGTCAAACCACGATTTTACGCTATTTTGCGGTTTTCACCTCAAATAATGCAAATACTTTCGTGATTTTTAAATCATATACATGCCGCCATTGACATGTAACGTTTCACCAGAGATGTAGCTGGCCTCGTCAGAGGCTAAAAATGCAACAGCGCTGGCGATTTCTTTAGCTTGCCCAAGCCGGTTAGCTGGTACTTGGGCTAAAATGCCTGCGCGTTGTTCATCTGTCAACGCCGTCGTCATGTCCGTCTCAATAAAGCCAGGTGCCACAACGTTGACAGTAATGCCACGTGAAGCAACCTCACGCGCCAAAGACTTGCTAAAACCGATCAGACCCGCTTTAGCTGCCGCGTAGTTAACCTGCCCCGCATTGCCCATTGTCCCAACCACAGACCCGATGGTGATGATACGCCCAAACCGCTTTTTCATCATAGCGCGCATTACCGCTTTTGACAGGCGGAATACAGAAGTCAGATCGGTGTCAATAATATCTTGCCACTCTTCATCCTTCATACGCATCAGCAGGTTATCACGCGTAATACCTGCATTATTCACTAAAATATCAACTTCGCCAAATTCCGCACGAATCGCTGTCAAAACAGCATCGATTGACGCGGGTTCCACGACGTTCAACATATAGCCTTTGCCATTGCTACCCAGATAGGCACTAATCGCTTCTGCACCCTTCTCACTGGTCGCAGTGCCAATAACCCGGGCACCACGTTCGACCAATAATTCTGCAATCGCACGGCCAATCCCACGGCTCGCGCCGGTTACCAGCGCAATTTTTCCTTCGAAGCTCATGTTATCCTCTTTCTTAGTTTTCAAGCGCGCTGGTCAATGTAGCAACATCGTTTACCGGTGCTGCGGTTAAAGTATCCACGATACGCTTGGTCAAGCCAGTCAAGACTTTACCTGGCCCAACTTCTAACAGCAGCTCAATACCTTCTGCTGCCATAAATTCAACACTCTCAGTCCAACGTACCGGGTTGTAGAGTTGGCGCACCAGCGCACTACGGATAGCGTCTGGTGAAACTTCCGTTTTCACATCAACATTATTGACAACCGGGAACAATGGCGCCTGGAATTCAATGTTTTCCAGTGCTTCGGCTAACTTATCAGCCGCCGGCTTCATTAACGCACAATGAGATGGCACACTGACCGGTAAAGGCAAGGCACGCTTGGCTCCGGCCGCTTTACAAGCAACCCCTGCGCGTTCTACCGCTTCTTTGTTGCCGGCAATCACGACCTGGCCTGGCGAGTTAAAATTGACAGGCGAAACAACCTGACCTTGTGCTGATTCTTCACAGGCTTTAGCAATGGATTCATTATCCAGACCTATGATGGCGTACATTGCGCCGGTGCCTGCTGGTACCGCTTCTTGCATCAGTTTGCCGCGCAATTCAACCAGAGTGATCGCCTGTTTGAAATCAATCACACCCGCGCAAACCAGCGCTGAGTATTCACCCAAGCTATGACCTGCCATCATTGTCGGCAGCTTGCCGCCTTGATGTTGCCAGACACGCCAAATTGCAACAGATGCCGCCAGCAATGCCGGTTGTGTCTGCCACGTTTTATTCAATTCGTCTGCCGGGCCTTGCTGCACTAGCTGCCAAAGGGAGTAACCCAGTACCGACGACGCTTCACTGAAAGTCGCTTCAACTATCGGAAATTGTGCCGCCAAATCGGCCAGCATGCCAAGGGATTGAGAACCCTGGCCTGGAAATACCATTGCAAATTTCGACATTCTGCTTTCCTGTTAAATCAAAAAAGGTACTGTTAAATCAAAAGCGAACCAGCGCAGAGCCCCAGGTAAAGCCACCGCCAAACGCTTCCAGCAGCACTAACTGCCCACGTTGAATACGCCCATCTCGCACCGCTTCATCCAGCGCCGCAGGGACAGATGCCGCAGAGGTGTTGCCATGACGATCAAGAGTTATCACCACTCTATCCATCCCCATGCCTAACTTCTTCGCCGTTGCGGTAATAATACGCAGGTTAGCCTGATGCGGCACTAACCAATCCAGCGCACTGCGCTCCAGATTGTTGGCCTGCAATGTCTCATCCACAATGTGGGCAAGCTCAGTCACCGCGACTTTAAATACTTCATTACCGGCCATGGTGACATAGGCTGGTTGCTCTTGTTTTTGGCGATCTTGGTACGGCAGTGCCAGCAACTGACCATAGCTGCCGTCGGCATGCAAATGGGTTGACAGTATGCCAGGCTGTTCAGATGCGCCTAAAACCACAGCACCTGCACCATCACCAAACAGAATAATCGTACCGCGGTCTTCTGGGTCCAGCGCGCGCGATAACATATCGGAGCCAATCACGATGGCATGCTTAACCGCACCACTTTTCACATATTGGTCAGCCACACTCAGAGCATAGGTAAAGCCCGCACAGGCTGCTGCCAAATCGAAAGAGGCTGCATCTTTAATACCCAGCATTTGCTGTACCTGACAGGCCGAGCTTGGGAAAGCATGGCTTGAAGAGGTGGTAGCAACAATAATCAGCCCAATCTGGTCCTTACTAACGCCAGACATCTCCAGTGCTTTTTCAGCCGCATGGAAACCCATGGTTGCGACTGTTTCATCCAGGCCGGCAATACGCCGCTCACGAATACCTGTACGGGTGACAATCCACTCGTCCGAAGTATCCACCATTTTTTCTAAATCAGCATTGCTGCGCACTTGTACGGGCAGATAACTCCCCGTACCGAGAATCTTAGTATACATGTACGATCAGTCACTCTTGGGTAATACCGCTTCAAGGCGCGCGGCTATCCGTTGAGGGACTTGCCGCTGCACCGCCTGCACCGCCTGTTCGATTGCGACTGCGAATGCACGTTGATTCGCCGCGCCATGACTCTTGATTACAATGCCCCGCAATCCTAACAGACATGCACCATTATACTGGTCGGGGTTCAAATGACCGAACCGTTTTGCCACACGTTTTTGCAGCCAGCGCCCAATGAGTTTAAGCCACCAGGACTGTTTACTGCCTTCGCCCGATGATTTGAGCAGTGACAAGAACATTCTTATCACACCTTCCATGGTCTTTAGAGTGACGTTACCCACGAAGCCGTCACAAACCATCACATCGGTCTTACCCGTAAGCAAATCATTGCCTTCCAGATAACCAATATAGTTGATCGCCGGTGTATTTCTTAATACTGCGGCGGCTTCGCGGATATTATCTAACCCCTTGGTTTCTTCTTCGCCGATATTGAGCAAAGCAACACGCGGGTTGGTAATACCGACAACTTCTTCTGCCATCACCGAACCCATGACAGCAAACTGCACCAACATTGTACTATCACATTCAACGTTAGCCCCTAAATCCAGCACCACCGTCTTGCTGCGTTGCTGGTTTGGGATGACAGTCATTAACGCCGGGCGCTCTATTCCATCTAATGGCTTAATCATCATCTTCGCCAGCCCCATCAAGGCTCCTGTATTCCCTGCACTCACACAGGCTGCCGCGTCCCCGTTTTTGACCAACTCCAGCGCTATGCGCATCGAGGTACCACGACTGGCACGAATAGCTTGTGAGGGTTTAGCATCGCTGGCAATAACATGCTCAGCAGGGATGACCTGTAACCTCACCAGCAACAAAGGATCGGCATTAACAAGTAACGGAGTGATGGTGTCGGGATTCCCGACCAGCAGGAGTTTAAGCCGTGGATTAGAGGCCAGTGCCTGCAATGAAGCAGGCACTGTGACGTGGGGACCGAAATCCCCACCCATTGCATCTAACGCTAGGGTTAGACAAGTCAAGGTATCGCCTTGCTAAAGATTAGCAAGTACTACTCAGCCGATAACCTTGCGGCCACGGTAGAAACCGTCGGCTGTGATGTGGTGACGCAGGTGAGTTTCACCGGAAGTTTTGTCCACAGACAGAGTGGCAGTGGTCAGCGCATCGTGTGAACGGCGCATGCCACGTTTGGAACGAGTTGGTTTGTTCTGTTGTACGGCCATTGACCTTACTCCTTAATTACTTTCTTTAAACTGGCTAATACGGCAAATGGATTCGGTTTCTCCACCTCTTCAGGCAGTTTACCAAATACCATGTCCGCCTCGGACACTTCACAGTGTTCAGAATCATGTACCGGAACGACAGGCAGTGAAAGAATAATTTCGTCTTCAATCATAGCCAGCAGATCAACTTCGCCAAATTCGTCGACTTCGATCGGCTCGTACGCTTCCGGTAATGCTTCAGCCTGCTCATCATTGACGACCGGGCTAAAACAATACGTTGTATGAACATGTTGTGCAAACGTGTTACTACAGCGCTGACACATCAATGTTACATCGACGTCCGCGTGACCTGTAATAACCGCCAGGCGCTGATTATCGATATTAAACGATAATGAGGCCACGACATCGCTGTCCACACTTACCACTGAATCGGCTACACGTGTAACCTGCTCAGGAGAATAGATACCTGCGTAATCTAAACGTTTCTGAGCGGTACGAACCGCATCAATGGTCAGGGGTAATTTTACCTTTTGCATAGGGCGCGCATATTAACTTTGTAACGACATAGAGTCAAAGAAAAAGGCCTTTTTACTGCACCTTTCACCAATATTCGCTTCCGAAGCGGCAGACAGTTTAAAATGCCTGATTAAATTACGCTACGGTTTATGGAAAATATTATGCTGCAACTGGTTCTTGCTTCAACCTCATCATATCGTCGGACTTTGCTGGAAAAGCTGCAATTACCTTTTGTTACTGCGGCACCACAGACCGATGAAAGCCCACAGGCAGGTGAAGAAGCCAGCGCGCTAGTGCAGCGGTTGGCGAGTGCAAAAGCACAGGCACTGGCCGGGAGTTTTCCACAACATCTGATAATCGGCTCTGATCAGGTCTGTGTCATTGACGGATTAATCGTCGGGAAACCCCACAATTATGCAAACGCAATGAAGCAATTGCAGCAGGCCAGTGGACAATGTGTCACTTTTTATACCGGTCTGGCCCTATTGAATACAGCAACCAACAGCATTAACTGCCTGTGCGAAACTTTTGACGTTTATTTCCGAACGCTAAGTGAAGCAGAAATAGACGGTTATTTGACGCGAGAGCAACCATGGGATTGTGCCGGCAGTTTTAAAAGTGAGGGATTGGGTATTACCCTATTTGATAGATTATCAGGCCGCGACCCAAATACACTTATCGGTCTGCCGTTAATCGCCCTCACCGAGATGCTGATTGAGCAAGGAGTAAATCCGCTCCTGTAAATACTGCATAACAAAACAGGGCGCAATTGATACTTGCACCCTGTTACTTCAATTATTTATTACGGCAATTTATTTTTCTGCTGCTTTCTTTCGTAATATCAACAAACAGTGGCGTAACTGATTATCCAGTGGCGCTTCAATGCGCATGGTTTCACCGCTATTGGGATGCTCAAAACGTAATGCTGCAGCATGCAAGAATAAACGATGCAGCCCGGTTCCTTGCAATTGTTGATCAAATTCACTGTCGCCATAGCGATCATCAAAAGCAATTGGGTGACCCGCATGGAGCGCATGTACGCGGATCTGGTGAGTACGACCAGTAATCGGGCTGGCCTTGACCAAGGTTGCATGCTCAAAGCGCTCTTCAACTTTAAAACGCGTTTCTGACGGTTTGCCCTCGCTGCTGACTTTCACCACTCGCTCGCCACTTTGTATAATATTCTTCAACAAAGGTGCCTGCACCGCTTTACAGTGAGATTGCCATTGACCACGAACCAATGCCAAATAGTCTTTCTGCATCCCTTTTAACCGCAGTTGCTCATGCAAAGAACGCAGCGCAGAGCGTTTTTTCGCTACCAATAAGACACCGGAGGTATCACGGTCAAGGCGATGAACCAATTCAAGGAAGCGGGCTTCGGGGCGCAATGCACGCAAGGCTTCAATAACACCAAAACTCAAACCACTGCCACCATGAACCGCCGTGCCAGAAGGCTTGTTCAACACCAACAGATAGTCATCTTCAAATAAAATACAGTCGGCCAACGCCGCAACTTTATCAAGTTTGGCAGAGACCTGAACCTCTTCGCGCTCAGCGACGCGCACTGGCGGTATCCGGACCACATCCCCGTCAACCAGTTTATATTCTGGCTTAATGCGCCCTTTATTAACGCGAACCTCACCTTTGCGCACGATGCGGTAGATCATACTCTTTGGCACACCTTTCAATTTAGTGAGCAAAAAGTTATCGATCCGCTGACCGGCTTCGTCGGCAGAAATGGTGATTAATTGTACTACTGGATTATTCGTTTTCATGGTGCGCGATTCTAAATACACCGAGGAATTAGCGCCACCCCTTTTTCTGTGCTTAACTGTCAGTCTGGCTATTTAAAGATAACGTTTGCGCGCATTTATTGTTTAATAAGACAACGATAGCCGCCAACGCTGTGAAAACAGTAAAAGAATCTTTACGTAGACAGGTAAAGTCATCTTGCTATATCAGTGTCAGCAATGGAATAATGTCACTAATTCTGCGTTGATTCTCGTTAGACCAAGAGACTTGTGGAATAATAAACTTTGCCTGATCACACAAAAACGCAGCAATGGCGTAAGACGTAATGTGAAATCAAGCAATTAGCGGGCTGCGGGTTGCAGCTTGGCCGGCAAGTGGGTCTGCTCTGTTGTCTTATATTCAGAAGCGCCCCTTTATATAAAAGCGCTGTTTTTCAGAAAGAAACACAGGCTTACCGAAATAATGCGCCCCTATGCAGGCGACAACCGTGAGGTTGACGGCTTTGCTAGAAGACTCGGGGTCATCGGTTTACCCGGCCATAGAGGTTATTTTGCCCGCAGTTCTAACGCCAATGTAAAAATAACGAGTAAGTTAAAGATGAAAAGAATGTTGATTAACGCAACTCAGCAAGAAGAGTTGCGTGTTGCCCTTGTAGATGGACAGCGGCTGTATGATTTGGATATTGAAAGCCCAGGTCATGAACAGAAAAAAGCGAATATTTACAAAGGCAAAATCACCCGAATAGAACCCAGTCTGGAAGCCGCTTTTGTTGATTACGGCGCTGAACGTCATGGTTTCCTCCCACTAAAAGAAATTTCTCGCGAATATTTCCCTAGTAATTATTCCTCTCATGGCCGCCCAAACATCAAAGATGTGCTGCGCGAAGGCCAAGAAGTTATCGTTCAGGTTGATAAAGAAGAACGTGGCAATAAAGGTGCCGCACTAACAACTTTCATCAGCCTGGCTGGCAGTTATTTGGTTCTGATGCCGAACAACCCACGTGCCGGTGGTATCTCCCGTCGCATTGAGGGTGATGACCGCACCGAACTGAAAGAAGCCCTATCCTCCCTGCAATTGCCTGATGGCATGGGTCTGATTGTCCGTACTGCCGGTGTTGGCAAATCTGCTGATGCACTGCAATGGGACTTGTCATTCCGCCTCAAGCATTGGGATGCGATTAAAAAAGCCGCTGAAGGTCGCCCTGCGCCATTCTTAATCCATCAGGAAAGTAACGTAATTGTCCGCGCTTTCCGTGATTATTTGCGCCCGGATATCGGCGAGATCCTGATCGATAACCCTAAAGTTCTCGAACTGGCAAAAGAGCATATCGCCGCTCTGGGTCGCCCGGATTTCAGTAGCAAAATCAAATTGTATAGTGGTGAAATCCCCTTATTCAGCCACTACCAAATTGAGTCTCAGATTGAGTCAGCGTTCCAGCGTGAAGTACGTCTGCCTTCCGGCGGTTCTATCGTTATTGATACCACCGAAGCCCTGACGGCAATTGATATCAACTCCGCGCGTGCAACACGTGGTGGCGATATCGAAGAAACCGCGTTTAACACCAACCTTGAAGCCGCTGATGAAATTGCCCGCCAGTTACGTTTACGTGACCTCGGTGGCCTGATTGTTATCGACTTCATCGATATGACACCAGTGCGCCATCAGCGTGAAGTTGAAAACCGCCTGCGTGATGCCGTTCGCCAAGACCGTGCCCGCATCCAGATTGGCCGAATCTCTCGCTTCGGATTGCTGGAGATGTCCCGTCAGCGTCTTAGCCCGTCACTGGGTGAGTCAAGCCACCACGTGTGCCCACGCTGTAGCGGTACCGGTACCGTTCGTGACAACGAATCACTGTCACTTTCTATTCTGCGTCTGATTGAAGAAGAAGCGCTGAAAGAAAATACCCATGAAGTTCACGCCATTGTACCGGTACAGATTGCGTCGTATCTGCTTAACGAAAAACGTGAATCCGTCAATGCCATTGAAAAACGTCAAGGTGGTGTACGTGCGGTGATCGTGCCAAACGATCAGATGCAAACACCGCACTATTCTGTTCTTCGGGTACGTAAAGGCGAAGAGGTTCCTTCTCTCAGCTACCTGCTACCACAACTGCATGAAGCAGAAATGACGCAGCCGTTAGAAGAAGCAACGATTGAGCGTAAACGCCCAGAACAACCAGCGTTGGCGACTTTCTCTCTGCCAACCGAAGTACCACCGGAAGCCGCACCTGCTAGCGTCAGTGCTAAACCAAGCGTTGCGCCACAAGTAACCGCATCTGCTGCTACCTCAGAACAGCCTGGCTTCTTTAGCCGTTTGTTCAGTGGCCTAAAAGGTATATTCGGCACATCAGCAGAAGAAGTTAAACCGGTAGAGGTCGAGAAAACCGAAACTACCGAAAACCGCCGTAATGATCGTCGTAATCCTCGTCGCCAGAACAATGGCCGCAAAGAGAGAGGCGACCGTACACCACGTGAAGGCCGTGATAACAGCACACGTGACAACAGTGGCCGTGATAGCAATAGCCGTGACAACAGTGGTCGTGACAATGCGAACCGCGAAGGTCGTGAAGATCAGCGTCGCAACAAGCGTCCAGTGGCGCAAACTACTGCGCCGCAAGCACAAACTGACGTTGTTGAAACGGATAAAGCGCCACGTGACGAGCAGCAACCACAGCGTCGCGGTGATCGTCAGCGCCGTCGTCAGGAAGATAAACGTCAGGCACCACAGGAAGTCAAAGCAGAAGTAGAAGTGGCAGCAGTCAGTGTGGTCGAAGAGGTGCAACCTGAGCAAGAAGAACGTCAACAGGTTATGCAGCGTCGTCAACGCCGCCAATTGAATCAGAAAGTCCGTATTCAATCTGCCAATGATGAGCTGAATGTGCTGGAAAATGCAGCCCAGGAAAATCCTGTTAGTGCACCGCTAGCAAGCATTGCAGCGCCAGTTGTGCAGGAAGAAGTGAAATTACTGCCACAAACGACTGTTCAAGCGGATGATGAAGCTACTCACGATCGCAATGCCAATAATGAAAATGGTATGCCACGTCGTTCACGCCGCTCACCTCGTCATCTGCGCGTCAGTGGCCAGCGTCGTCGTCGCTATCGTGATGAGCGTTACCCGACACAATCTGCTATGCCACTGGCCGGCGCTTTCGCCTCACCAGAAATGGCTTCAGGCAAAGTGTGGGTCCGTTATCCAGTAGCTCAAACAGTTGAACCTGCTTTTGTAGAAAACCCGGTTGAACAACCATTGCCAATAGCAGTTGCAGCAGTAGAGACCCCGGTTAATATTCCGGCCGTGATTGTAGCAGCCCCAGTCGTTGCCGCACCTGTCGTCGTCGCCGTGACTGAAACTGTCACTCCGACACCTGCTGCGCAACATAAACCAGGTGGTTCTTCATCTTCAGCCGCAGCCGTTCCTGGCCGTGCTCCTGTTGTCGTGCCAGTGGTTGTAGAACCTGTTGCCGTTGAGCCAACTGCTGTAGAACCAACCGTTGAAGCTGTCGCTGAGGTGGTGCAAGCTGAAACTACCGCAGCGGTTGAAGCAGTATCCGACGTTGAAGAAACTGGCGTTGCGGAAGCTACCGCTGAACCTGTGGTTCAGGAAACGGTAATTGAGGATACAACTGCTGAAGAAGCGGTGGTGGAAGAAACCATTGTTGCTGAAACTGCTGTTGTTGAAACAACTATTATTGAAACAACTATTGTTGAAACACCGGCGGAAGATGCGGTTGTAGCTGAAACTGTGGTGGAAGACGCTGTAGCTGAAGCACAGGCAGTGACCGAAGTCATTGTTGAAACATCGACAATTGAAGAACCGCTAATTGAAGAAACCGCTGTCGAAGCCAGTGTCAGTGACACGGTTGTGGTTGAGGCTCCTGTTGCTGTTGTGCCACAACAGTCGACTATCGCTCACCCTGAAGGTGTGGTGTTCAAACATTACGCTTCAGCACCGATGACCAAAGCACCGGCACCGGATTACGCGCCAGAGTCACCGACTAAAGGTCAGTGGGAACGTCCAGCCTTTGATTTTGCAGGTAAAGGTTCTGCTGGTGGCCATGCGGCGGCAACTCAGGCAACCGCGCCGGCAACAAAACCGCAATCTGTCGAATAAATGTAATATTATTCCGACCAGACATTGCAAAGACAAAACCCGCCATCAGGCGGGTTTTTTTATATTGGTGATATCTTTAACCAGAGATCACTCTCAGGCTATCTGTTTCAGTTTCTTTATTTCGAGGTTTTCCAGTTTGCCTTCAATAGCTTTGACAAACGCTTTGAAGTGCTCGGTTTTATTATGTCTTTCCAATGCATCATCAGATGCCCAGCGTTCGAAAAACACAAAAGAACCTTTCTGGTCGCTTTCGGCATGGAGATCATATTGCAGATTCCCCTTCTCCTCACGACTCGGTTCTATTACCAAATGAACCGCTTCTTTTACTGCATCAATAAATTCAGGTTTTGCCACTAAACTGGCGATGACACGGACTTCCATAGTTATTCTCCCATGCTGTACATTCAATTAGCGTATTTTACTGCTAATCAATAGCTCACCCTAACGGGCAATTTTATCCCGAGCCCCTCTATAAGATGCCCTTTTTGCCTTGTTTTCAACTTAACCCTAACAATCAGATGCATCCTGCGCACTTTCCGCTTATCCTTAGACCCCGCCGGAAACAGTATAAAAACCCCAATATCTCATCATGACTGCGGAGCTAGTTGAATGACTGCACAACCCCAAACCCTGAAAATTCGCCGCCCGGATGACTGGCATATTCACTTACGTGATGACGAAATGCTCAGTACCGTGCTGCCCTATACCTCCGAGGTGTTCGCCCGGGCCATTGTCATGCCCAATCTGGCTCCACCAATTACGACTGTTGCCAGTGCTATCGCTTATCGGGAACGAATTTTAGCCGCAGTACCTGCCGGGCATAACTTCACGCCGTTGATGACCTGTTATCTGACCAATACACTTGATGTCAAAGAACTGACCACCGGCTTTGAACAAGGCGTATTTACTGCGGCAAAACTGTATCCAGCGAATGCTACGACCAACTCAAATCATGGTGTATCCGATATCCCGGCGATATACCCGTTGTTTGAGCAAATGCAAAAGATAGGTATGCCGCTGCTGATCCACGGTGAAGTAACAGAAGCTGCCGTTGATATTTTTGATCGCGAAGCGCGCTTTATTGAACAGATTCTGGAACCGATACGTCGCCAATTCCCTGAATTGAAAATTGTCTTCGAGCACATAACCACCAAAGATGCGGCCGATTACGTGCTGGCAGGCAATCGTTTCCTTGGTGCAACTATCACCCCACAGCATCTGATGTTTAACCGCAATCACATGCTGGTCGGTGGTATTCGCCCCCACTTGTTCTGTCTGCCAATATTGAAACGCAGCACGCATCAAGAAGCATTGCGCCAGGCCGTTGCTAGTGGTTCAGACCGTTTCTTCCTCGGAACCGATTCCGCTCCCCATACCAAACATCGTAAGGAGTCATCCTGTGGCTGTGCTGGCGTGTTCAACGCACCATCAGCGCTGCCAGCTTATGCTACTGTGTTTGAAGAGATGAATGCGCTACAGCATCTTGAAGCATTCTGTTCATTAAATGGTCCACGCTTCTATGGCTTGCCGATTAACGAAGAGGTTGTTGAATTGGTTAAGGCCCCCTTCCAACAACCAGAAGAGATCCCATTAGGGGATGAATCTGTGATTCCTTTCCTGGCCGGTCAGACTATCAATTGGTCAGTTAAAAGCTGATAAGCGCCGCTGTAGGGGCTAACCCTTTACAGCGACGATTTTTATATCAGTCACTTGCAACCCGAATACTTGTACTGTATAAATAACCAGTATAAATATTCGGAGGGCCAAATATGCGTGTTGAAGTGAGTATTGATAAAAAAAACCCGTTACCCGCAGGTGCTATCGAAGCACTAACCCATGAATTGAGTAAAAGACTCAACACCAAATTCCCGGACACCACCACCGCAGTACAAATACGTTATGCCGGAGCAAATAATCTTTCCGTTTTAGGTGGTGCCAAAACAGATAAAGATTTGATCTCTGAAATATTACAAGAAATATGGGAAAGCGCTGACGACTGGTTCGACGCGGAGTAACCCAATGTAATGCTGTTTTGCCGGGGAGTCGCTCCTCGGCTTTTTTATATAAGCGTCTAAACTTTCTTTACTCACCGACTTCTTTTAACCCATTTATTGTTGATTAAGAAATCATCATAAAATAAATAATTTGTAAAGATCTTGCGATAATCTCCAAATTTATCGGCGGTTGCGTATACTGAAAAAGCTCACTTGATAATGAGCCGCATTGATCCTCATTAGTCACTCCAGTCAGTAACTACTATATAAGGGGTCTTTATGGACAGAAATGATGAAGTTATTCAGACTCACCCGCTTGTAGGCTGGGATATCAGCACTGTAGATGTATACGACGCTATGATGATACGTCTTCATTACCTGTCTTCCATGGATCAACCGCCAGAAGATGCGCTGGTTGATAGAACGCTCTGGTTAACCACCGATGTTGCACGCCAATTAATAAATATCTTAGAAGCAGGCATTGCTAAAATTGAGTCATCGGAATATCAAGATCGCGATCACCGTAAACATTAATTTTTTTCCACCAGAAAACGAGTTTAATGTTCGCCAAAAAAGGCACGAGTGAATATCACTTAGTGCCTTTTTATTAACCATTCCCACCACTCTATGGCTAACAGCGCTTTTTCTCCTCTCAGTCCCGTGCTATTACTATCGTTTTAATTTTTATCAGCACTGTTGCTACCTTTAATTCAAATCGTTCGGGTTATTGCCGCGATAAATACACATTGCTAGCACAAACCCTATTGAAAAAGCCAGGTGGCGATATTCCCCGGGATGCAAAATATGGATTATGATCTAATTGTCATTGGTAGCGGTTCGGTCGGCTCTGCCGCAGGCTACTATGCGTCACAAGCTGGTTTAAACGTACTGATGATTGACAGTGCCATGCCGCCTCATCAAGCAGGCAGTCACCATGGTGATACACGGATCATTCGCCATGCCTATGGCGAAGGTGAGAAATATGTTCCCTTAGTTTTGCGTGCCCAAACATTGTGGGACCAGTTATCAGCTCAAACAGGTGAATCATTATTTCAGGCCAGTGGCGTGCTTAATCTTGGGCCAGATGACTCTATTTTCCTGCAAAATGCGCAGCACAGCGCTCAACAATATAACTTGCCGGTTGAAACCTTAAACGCGGCCCAGATCCGTGAAAAGTGGCCGGTATTTACCGTACCAGATAATTATATTGGTGTGTTCGAACCACAATCAGGTTATCTACGTTCTGAATTGGCGATTAAAACGCTGATTAAAGCCGTCACAGAAGCAGGCTGCGGTATTTTATTCAATTGTCCGGTTACCGCTATCGAACCGCTGGATGGTGGTGTAGATGTCGTGACTATAGATGGTACCTACAGTGCTAAGAAAGTGATTGTCACTGCCGGAACCTGGGTCAAAGAGCTGTTACCCGAATTACCGGTGACCGCCATACGTAAAGTGTTTTCATGGCACCATGCCGATGGCCGCTATAGCGAAGGAAATCATTTCCCGGCATTCACCGTCGAGACACCGGATAATATCCATTATTACGGCTTCCCCTCGCAAAATGACGAGTTAAAACTAGGCAAACATAATGGTGGTCAGCCTATTGAAACAGCGGCACAACGTAAGCCCTTTGGCAGTTATGCCGAGGATGGAACCGAAGTATTTGGTTTTTTACGTAACTTCTTACCGGGAGTGGGTGTCTGTCTGCACGGCGCGGCATGCAGTTATGACATGAGCCCTGATGAAGATTTTATCATCGATACATTACCCGATAACAAAAATATCATGGTGGTAACAGGCTTAAGCGGCCATGGATTTAAGTTTGCAACTGCATTGGGGGAAGTCGCTGCACTCTTCGCACAAGATAAACCCTCACCTATTGATATTTCAGCCTTTTCGCTATCCCGCTTCGCCAAATCGTAATGCTGTAACCCGCTAGTTCAGCACTTGATTGTTACCGATGACTGTTTCTTTTTATTTCAGTCATCGGTATATCTCGCTCTCATTTTCACCTCATTATTAATATAAAACACCGCAAATTTAATAATTAGCAGAGTCTTATATTCGTAAAAGCCGCTAAAAACAATCGTGAATCCCGAATTGACGTTTTAGGCATCAGGGGATTACTTTATCCTTGTATGCGGCCAGGTATGGTTGCTGTTAGACAAGGATGTATGCCACATGAAAATATTAATTATCGATGAATGTTTTTATACCCGATCAGGGGTAAATACTTATTTAAATAACGCTTCATATCTCGATTTAATGGATGTTCCTACGGTGGAACAGGCTACATTAGCTGTTCATGAGTTTGATCCTGAGGTAATTATTGTTAACCTTACCCAATATTGTCGCTATGGTGGACATTGCCCGTTATTAGCACAATTTTTGAGTTGTTGCCTGCGGGCTAAAGTTTATATTTATCTGGATGCGTCATATCCGTTTAGTGAAACGCCGATACCCCTGACAGATTCTGTCTCTATTTTGGCTAAAAAACGCTTACCGGAGTTGTTACAAAGACTATCGGACTTTTCAAGTGAGGGTATCGGTAAGCCACATCCCCCCTGTCCAGCATCCCTATTCAGTCCACAAGAGCATAAAGTCATGTGCTACTGGATGATGGAGATGCCCAATTACCGCATTGCCAGGAAGTTAAATATCAGTGACAGTACAGTTTATTCGCATAAACGGCATATTACCGAAAAAATAAAAGTCAGAAACCGTTTGGAATTATGCTTTATTTACAATGTATTTAAATATTTATACTAAGGCGTTGGTGTATAGAGAGTCGCAATAAAGGGAGTATTCCCTTTCAGTAAATTTTCTGTATATGTGATTTTTGTTCTTAACAAATAATGTAACCGGATTAATATAGTGAGTTATCGCTTGCAGTTAAAGAATCGGTTACATTTCACTTAATATCACCAATACATATCAATCTTTTCCATTCGTACCACAATGCCCATATTATCCAAAGAAATGACTTATTTCATCATGCTGTAACTCAGGAATTTAGCCTGCCAGCTTATTGTTTATAAAAGTTAAAATCCTTATAATGGGCGATAATTCTAGCCTCAGGCACCCTGCATGTTAAATAAATTGCTATCGATGGTTATCAATAATGTACGGGAACATCTACTGCTCTATATCTGCTTGTGGCTGATTCTGTTAGCACTGGATATTTATTTCTTTTTCTATTAACGCGTTTTCTCTACCTTTTCTAGCCGGGCCACCAGATAGCTTCCCACCTGTGGCCCAGCAATAAATACGATATCCGCAGTTTGCACTACTCTACCTTGGCCGGTTTGCCATCACTCAATAACACGGCGATTTTATAACCGGCTGGTGTTAACTCTAATACTATTTTGGCAATAATGGTTAACGGAACGGAAAGCAGCATACCAATTGGCCCGAGTAGCCACCCCCAAAAAATCAAGGATAAGAACACCACCAAGGTTGATAGACCCAAACCACGCCCCATCATCCGTGGATCAATAATATTGCCACCAATCAGGTTAATCAAAATATACCCGCAGGTAACGGCAAAAGCATCAGCAAAACCATTAAACAACAGTGCCTGAACGATGGGTGGGATAGCCGCCAATACGGAGCCGATATTAGGAATGTAATTGAGGACGAAAGCCAGTAGCCCCCAAAGGAAAGCGAATCTGACCCCCATCGCTGCCAGGAATAACCAAATAACAATCCCCGTCGCAATGCTAATAATCGTCTTGATCACCAGATAATGAGTTACACCATTTAGTGCACGCTTGAGAATCGCATTCCCTTGCTCTGGGTTATCAAACATCAACTGCATTTTATAAGGCAGTCGTTCCACTTCAAACAACATAAAGACCACCGTCATCAGCAGCAAGAACATACTAGCCATGGCACCAGAAAGGTGGCTCAGTAGACGGGTCACAAAGTTCATCGCGGTGCTAGGATCGACATGCTTCATAATGTCATCCACCGAGAACTCAATATTAAAGCGCATTGCAAACTCTTGCAGGTCGCGCATTTTTTCCAGCATCATGCCACGATATTGCGGCAACGAGCGGGCAAACTCATTTAATGAAGAACCCAGGCGGCCAAAGAGCAATGCCATGAGTAAAATAATAATGCTAACCAATAAGACAATAGCTAAGGTGCGGGGAATTCTTATTTTCTCCAACAGTTTCACTAAAGGATTTAATACGATAGCAAGAAATATAGCCAACAAGAATGGAACCACGATCGGCGATGCCGCTTTAATTCCCGCCATAATCACCACCAGCATAGCCAGCATCGTGACTAACCGTAGCCCTTGGCTACTCACTCCAGGTATTGTCATTATCAATCCTTGTATTGGAATCGCCATTGCGCTAAAAATGGCATAAAAAAGACGCTATCGAATAAAATAACCGACAACGTCTAACTTTAATAGTACATCCAGTAGGTTAACCCTACGACTATTTTTTATCTGTGCTCTTTTCTGGTATCGGAATGTGCATGGTAGTTTGCAACAATCCTTTCGATTTATTAAAAATCTTGATGCCGTTTTCGCGCCCAGCACGCCGGGAGCGTTGCTCTTCCTGCGGCAACTTCAGCTCTTCCTGACAGATATCACTACAGCAACCAGCAAACTTTGCCGCACAGGTCGGACACTGAATAAATAGTAAGTGGCAGCCATCATTCTTACAGTTGGTATGCGTGTCGCAAGGTGTACCGCACTGATGGCAGTGGGCTATCACATCATCAGAGATCCGCTCCCCCATCCGCTCATCAAAAACAAAGTTTTTACCGATAAATTTCAGCGGCAACCCCTGTTCTTTTGCTTTACGGGCATATTCGATAATACCGCCCTCAACGTGATAAACGTTTTTGAAGCCATTGTGCAGCATATAGGCGCTGGCTTTCTCACAGCGAATCCCACCAGTGCAATACATAACAATATTTTTCTCTTTGTCATGTTGCAGCATATCAACCGCCATTGGCAATTGCTCACGGAAAGTATCAGAAGGGACTTCAATGGCATTTTCGAAATGGCCTACTTCGTACTCATAGTGATTGCGCATATCAACAAACAAAGTATCGGGATCATCAATCATCTGATTAACCTGATCGGCCTTCAGATAATGCCCTATATTACTGGGATCGAAACTCTCGTCATCAATACCGTCCGCCACAATGCGTTCGCGAACTTTCATGCGCAGCACCCAGAATGACTTCCCATCATCTTCATGAGCCACATTCAGCCGCACCTGATCTAGTGCAGAATGTGCGGCAAACAACACGGTTTTGAACTCATCATAACGATTAGCGGGCACACTGATTTGTGCATTGATCCCCTCTTTAGCCACATAAACCCGACCAAACACGCCGAGTTTAACAAATTGACTATAGATGTCGTCACGGAAGGTTTTGGCATCTTCCAGAGTGAAATATTTATAAAAAGAAACTGTGGTGCGCGGTTCGGTTTCAGCCAACATGCGCGCTTTAAGTTCCTCATTAGAAATTCGGTTATGTAACACTGGCATGGTGTACGTTCCTGTCTTTCGAAGAGGTTACTGATAAAAATTTAATTATTGATCAATGGGTTAGGTAATTCATTAGACGGCTAATCACGTTAATTCATTGTACAATAGAACTGATGTTTCACCACGGGACAGCCGTGCGGCGCATATAATACCTGAAACATTACTGCGGAACATCTTTAGCGGTAATCACTATCAGTAAAAGCGGAAAGAACGATCCCAGTGAGTAAGGCAATTCCGGCAGCAATCAGCAAAGAGAGGGTTTGCCAGTAAGCCCCCATATAACCCAATATGCCACCGACGACCAATAAACCCGCACTGAGTCTTGCTACTGCCATCGACGGCTCTCCGATAAGAATGAATGAAACTCATTTATACATCGGGAATATCATAACGTAGAAATAAAAATCCCTCTTCAATTGAGAGGGATTTAAGTCAAAATTGATAGCCTGCTAGCTAATCACTTCCAATCTGGCTGGTAGCCCTTGCCGAACCGCGGCACCACTGACCCAATCCAGCCAGGTATTGGGGACTTCTCGCGTTGGATCAGTAAACCCCAAGTCATTCAGATTGCTCCCCTGACCGATACGCGGGTCTGACGCCATGATCACACCATCCAACGAATGTGTTCTGGCACCCATCTCGCGATGTCCATAACCATGTTCAATAGCAACCACACCAGGCATAACACCATCCAATAAACTTACCTGTACCTTCATCTGACCACCGGGGGTCATCAGGCGTACACTGTCACCGTGCTGTATCCCGTAGCGCTGAGCATCGGTTGGATTAATCGCCACCAAATTGGTGGGTTTGACCGCGCGTAAGCGCTCAATCATCGCAGTAGAACTGCTCATGAGATGAGACTTGAAGGACATCAAGCGCAAAGGCCAGTCAGTTGCCGGATAATGGGTAAAGACATCGGAACCATCGGCCAGACGAGGTGGATACCAAGTCGGACAGCCGCTATAACGCTCGCCGGTTATCGCATGGTGATGTTGCGCGACATTTTCGTTCCAGATTTGCAGTGGCTTTTTCCACTGCGGCCCGGTGGCATCGCCATTCCAACTTTTCTCATAAGGCGCAAAACGCCCACCACGCGCCAACAGGTAAGCCACTCGGCGCTGCTCATCAATATGCAGACTGCGTTGTAAGTCGGGCCATAAGCGATCGACGCCCGTTAATTTCAGTTCTTCATCCGAGGCTGGTGGCAGTGGTTTTTCACCGCCATAAGCAATATTGGCCGCGGCCCGTAAATAGTAATCCTCGGCCCGCTCCAGCGGCAAATTGTTTCCCTGGCTGTCCTGCATCGCATTGGCACCGAACCCCGGTAATTGCAATGCCTTGGCCACTGCAATCAGGAAGCTCTCCATGGCCACAGGCTCGCCTTGAGCCGTGCGGGCAGTACGTGATGTCACCACGGGCCAGCGGGCAGTGCTAGCTTTGACCAGTACCCCGGCCCAGGGCGCACTGAATCCCCAACTCTCAAAATTATGGGTATCCGGTACGATATAATCCGCCAATGCGGTGGTTTCATTCATAAAAGCATCAATGGCAATAAACAGCGGCAATTGACGTGGATCTTGTAGTTTCGCCTCAATCAAGTTGCGCAGCCCCGCGACCCCGTACAGCGGATTAGTCATATGGCTAATCCATGCCTTAAGCGGATAGGGATAACCCGCCAATGCCGGTGCCAATTGTTCGGTCAATTGCCCACCGACAAAGGGATACCATGGGCCACGGGCCGGATAGCCAGGCTGACCCTGCTGAATCTTTTGCTGATACTCTTGCGATTGTTCATAGGGCTGCTTGCTGCGCGATAGCGGTAAGCCTTTTGGTTTTATCATTCCAGCGAAAGTAGCTAACTGATAGCAAGGACCATCAGCAAAACCATCAAACTTACCCCCCCCAACCGAAACTCCCCCCTTAAGATTCAAATTACCAATCAGGGCATTGAGCATCATGACCGCCCAGGTGGTATAAAAACCGTTACCCCCCATCATGCCACCATGGGAGATAACCGCAGCCTGACGCTGGTAAGCCGTAAACTCTTTCGCCAAACCAACCATCGTCTCTGCTGGGACGCCGCATTGCTGGCTGTATTCTTCCAGAGTAAAACGCTCTGCCGCTTGCCGCAAACACGCCATACCTGATTGCACCTGCACAATTTGACCATCATGTAAGGTGACCTCGCGCGTGACAAACAATTGAGCGTGTAATGCTAATGCAGCAGGCTGCAATGTACCGTCAACCCCTTGCACTAATACCGGACTCTCTTCAGCTTCGGCCACTGACTCACCACTTAGCTGACTGGCACGTAGGAACTGGCCTGCCAAGGGATGGGTTTCAGTGGTTATCACCAGATGGCTGGCATTGGTCCAACTGCGCTCACCCGCCGCTTGCATGGCGACCTCACCGGGAACGGACAAATAAGCGTGGTTAAAACGATTCTGTTCGATAATCCAACGAATCATCCCCATTGCCAGTGCCGCATCCGTCCCCGGCAACACCGGAACCCAGCGGTTATGCTGATTAGCCAATGTGGTTGTCAGTGGCAGCGCGGGGGCGACCACCACATAATTGAAATCATCACGCTGGCGAGCATTGGCTAACTGACGCCCTTGCCGCTTAAATGGGTTGCCAGATTGCGCAGGCGACGTCCCCAAAAATAGGGCAAAACGGACGTTATCCCAATCAGGCTTAACATGGGCATTTTTATCTAAATCCCCCATCAACGCACCTGAACCGGCACGATACGCCAAACCACAATATGCCCCGTGGCTACCGAGATTTTTAGTGCCGAACGCTTGATGAGCAAAACGTCGGATAAAAGCATCGCGCCCATCATCACCGGCGTTAGTCACTAGTAACTGATTGGCTTTCGGCCCCAATGAGGGCTGCTGAGTATCAATGGGGGTAATCAGGTCACGGATAGCCCGCAACCCTTCAACCGGCCCCTCGCCAAAGAGATCACCGCCTTCGGTCACTTCCGCCACCAATTGCTCAAAGCTGATACGCTGCCATTTGCCACTGCCCCGTGGCCCGGTGCGCTTCATTGGCTCGGTAATACGATAAGGGCTATCGACCCCTTCTAATAGCGTCGCGCCGCGCGCGCAAGCCGTTGAACGCCCGGCCATGCCTGACTCTCCACCTAAACGTTGCAGCGCTTCACTTAGTGGTAACTGATACGGAAAATGGTGGTCATGAGACAACGGATGATAAGGGTTACCGGCGATGCGCAGGATTTTATTGTGCTGGGTATCGACTCGCACCCGTAAGCCACACAAGGTCCAACAACCAAAACATTGTGTCATTGAAACCGCTTGTTGCGGATTGGCCTGCCACTGCTGCCCAATACGTCCTTCTGGTGCTAATGCGTTGGCACTAACAGGATCGAGTGTAAGCTTTCCGGCACTACCATCAATCAGGCCAGCCAATGTTTTGCGTGCCACAGCATGATAACTGGCAGCAAATGCAACCACGCCACCCAAGGCTAAACTGCCTTTTAACCATTGACGCCGTGTAGACTTAGCCATGATGCATTTCTCCTTCCACTGTTTTCTCGCCTGAAACTGTTTTTTCACTTGAGACTATTTTTTCACTTGAGAATTGTTGTTCAAGCCATCTGACACCTTCACGGATAGCAATAATCACCGCTATCCATAATCCGCATGTACCCACCACGGCCAGCAATCCTTCACTCCCCAGCGGCAACGAATAGGGATTGGTTAACACATTGTATTTAGGCAACGTTTGAGTATGCATCAGCAATAGCCAACGTACCGACCAACACAACGTCAGGGCTGCCAGTGCCTGAGCCACTACCATCCCGCTTGATAAGGTTTTTTTCCTGTTGAACAGCGCCATTGCCAAAAGCAATAGCCACAGCACCACAGGAAATGCTGCCAAAGTCTGGGCATGCATAGCCCAGTAGCGCAGAGCCTGTGCCGAGGCATTATCACCACTGGCCCACAGCACAGTAACCAACGCCAGCATCATTAAATTGATGGGTTGCCAGCGCGCCAATGACACCTGATAGTGCGGCTCACGCCATAGCCAGGTAGCCAGTAAAGGCGGGATCGTCTGCCAGGCAGTCAGGAAGATAAACAGTGGCAACCATAAACTAAACCACAGGGGTTGGGCGCGCAGGATTGACACCTCGCGGCCGGTATAGAGCAAAATAGTGATAGCAGAAAACGCACAGAGTCCGGCTAATCCTGTCAATAATCGCGCTAATGGTTTTGCCCGCAATCGGCTGTAGGTCAGCGCCAGAAAATAGGACAACACCAGCAGGGTAAACAAGGGTAAGAAAAGAGATCCCCATGACATCCACGACCACGGCGTAAAGTGGGCATAGAAGTGCCAGACGCGGGCCGGTTGATGTAGGTCCGCATTGAGCGCCAATGGCGCAACCACCACCGCAGTCACCGCCAACATCAGTGCAGCAAACTCCAATGGATTCTGCTGATGGCGAGAGAACATCCGTTGCCAGCAGGCAAACAACACGCCACTACAAGCCAGCCCGATAAAAAAGAAATACTGCACCGCCCAAGGCAACCAGGCGATATCTTGTGGGCGAGCTAAAATTTCACGGATCATGGGTGTACCTCCTGCCAGAGCGCGGGTTGGCCCTGCAATGGTCGGGTGAAAATGTCATTTAGCCCGAGGTAAAACACTTGAGGGTGAGTGCCTTGCTCCGGTTTCAGCACTTTAATGTCAGCGGCATGTTCTAGTAGCATTTGGCGCAATATACTGTTGCCATCGCGTAAATCACCGATAATCCGCGCCCCGCCGACACAAGACTCCACACAGGCAGGCAGCAATCCAACATCCAGACGATGAACACAAAAAGTACACTTGTCCGCAGTTTGGGTACTGTGATTGATAAAACGAGCTTCATACGGGCAGGCCTGAACACAGTATGCACAACCAACACAACGGGTATTATCGACCACCACAATGCCATCTTGACGCTGATAAGTGGCCTGTACCGGACAGACTGGCACGCAAGGCGGGTTATCGCAGTGGTTACACAGGCGGGGTAGCAATACATTGGTGACACTTTCTGCCCCAGACAGGGCAATTTGATACTGATTAACTGTGGTACGGAACTGGCCTTGTGGCAGTTGGTTTTCAATCGCGCAACTGACAGTACATGCCTGGCAACCAATACAGCGGCGCAAATCAATCAACATGGCGTAGCGCCGTTTGATATCACCTTGTTTGCGTGCCGGTTCCATCCGCCAGCCCGCATCCGCCAATGGTACCAATGCTGCGCCAGCAGTTAAGCCCCCGAGCCGCTGTAGAAATGCTCTTTTTCCTTGATCCATTTTTCTTCTCATCTGCTTAATAACAATGCTCTTAATTCAAGGATTGTAGAAATCGACGAGCAGAAGCCCTATTGTGGTTTTCCACATTCCCTTTAAGGACTTGATCCAGGACAATTGCGCACTGCGACGGGGATCATAAAAAGGAACATGCATGAGTTTCAGAGGGCTGGTGATAGTGCTGTTTTGGTGGTTTTCAACCGCCCATGCCAATGATTGGACCATTGGCGTGCTGGCATTACGCGGTGATGCTCAGGCGCAAGCACATTGGCAACCGTTGGCCGATCGCCTTAATCAGCACTTGCCTGGGCAGCACTTTCAGTTATTACCCTTGGATTTAAATGCGATGAAAAGTGCGGTGCAGCAGAACCGAGTTGATTTTCTGCTGACCAATCCAGCGCAATATGTGCAAATTGATAACCACTATCCTCTGCGTTGGTTGGTCTCTTTGCGTTCCAATCATGAGCCAGACAGCACCAGCCGCAATGTGATCGGTAGTGTTATTCTGGTACGCGCTGACAGTGATATCCATAATCCCCAAGGGTTGATTGGCAAACGCGTTGGTGCCGTCTCTCCCGATGCCTTTGGCGGTTACTTGTTGGGATACAAAGTGCTACGCGATGCGGGGCTGCAACCAGAACGGGATTTTCAATTGCATTTTTCTGGCTTCCCGGTGGATGCGTTAATTTATCTACTGCGTGATCGCGCTATCTCCGCGGCTATTGTGCCCACCTGCCTGCTGGAAGATATGCAGGCAGAAGGATTAGCGCATACCGCTGACTTTAAGCCGCTATTGGCGAAGAGAACCGCCATTCCATGCCTGAGCAGCAGCGAGTTATACCCGAATTGGTCGTTTGCCGCGTTATCACAGGTACCGGATGAATTAGCCGATAATGTTACGCGGATTTTGCTCAGCCCCGATGGGGACAAAACACCACAATGGGGTGCCCCCTCCTCCACCAGTCAGGTCGAAAGTTTATTACGTTCAATTAATCAACATCCCCAACAGCCGCAGTTCTGGCAACAGACTCTTGAGTGGGCACAACAACATCGGCTGTTGATCGTCGCCATCGCGGTGATTCTGTTATTGCTCGCGGCCAATCATATCTGGGTGGCGTTTCTGGTGCGTCGTCGCAGCCAGCAATTGGAGCAACTTCACCAGCAACTTAGGGCTAGGGAAAGTGCGTTGGAACAAGCTCAGCGCCTGAGTATTCTCGGTGAGATGGCCGCGGGATTCGCTCATGAACTAAATCAGCCGCTCAGCGCTATTCAGCATTACGCCGATGGCTGCGCTATTCGCCTGCAACGGGAACAGGCTGATCACTCATTACTGCCCATTTTGAGTCAAATCAGTCATCAGGCCCAACGCGGGGCTGATACCATTGCTAACTTACGGCTGTGGGCAGGAAAACAGCCGGCCATGAACAGCTCTGCCGCCTGCCAACCATTACCTGCCTTGGTTAATCACCTCTGGCAGTTACTGGCAGCCACCAATCCAGCGCCGTGTTGCACGTTGCACACTGATATCGAGGCATCATTAGCGCTGCATTTACCGCCCACGCTGCTCGATCAGGTCTTGTGTAATCTGATCACTAACAGTTTGCAGGCCGGTGCCCACCAGTTATGGTTCAGTGCTTATCAGCAAGCCGATGTGGCAATATTAATTTTGCAAGATGATGCCGGTGGCCTGACGGCCGAACAGCTCAACCAGCCTTTGACCCCATTCCGTTCCACCAAAAGTGATGGCCTCGGTCTCGGCCTGGTCATTTGCCAGCGATTAATCTGTCGCCAGGGCGGAAATCTGGCACTACTTAACCACATGGCCGCCAATGATAAGATTGGACTACGCGTTACCCTGACACTGCCACTTAACCCAAGCAAGGAGCTTACTCTTGTCACTGATTCATCTACTTGATGACGATATTGCCGTCACCGACGCTTGCCGTTTTTTGCTGGAAAGCCTGGATTACAAAGTGAAGGTATGGCATGACGGTGAGCGTTTCCTGGCCCAAGCTGATTTATATCAATCTGGTGTATTACTGCTCGATATTCGTATGCCGCTGCTAGATGGTACGCAAGTCTATAACCAGATGCGCCAGCGAGACAGCACGCTGGCCGTCATATTCCTTACCGCCCATGGAGAAGTGCCGCAGGCGGTTGAGCAGATGAAACTGGGGGCGGTTGATTTCTTACAAAAACCAGTCGCGACTGCGCCGCTGATTACCGCCTTACAACAGGGCTTCCAGCACACAGAGCAGTTGACAGCCCGCCGACAGGTACAACTGCGTTATGCCTCGCTGACGCCACGGGAACAGATGATTGCGCAATGGGTTATGCAGGGTTTGATTAATCGGGATATCGCCGACAAAGCTTGTGTGTCTGTCAGAACCGTAGAAGTGCATCGGGCTAAAGTGATGGAAAAGATGGCAGTTAACAGTCTGGCTGAGTTAGTCAGCTTACTGAATCCGTTCAAATAGCCAAATTCAATCATGGTTATTTAACCATCAGATAGGTGATTTAATCGGCGGGAACTTCAACCGAAAGGCATAAAAATGGCTTTTTGGTGCGGTCTGTTTTCCTGTAAGCCACTAAAAATGTCACAATAGGCTACCTTAAATGACAGATGAATACGTTGGTATGGATGACCGGCAACTGCCTATTGAGGTTCGCTAAAGAACCACATATCCGCTATCAAGAGTAAATAGTTAACTGTCCGACTGAATTACAATAACGCAGAGAACAGATATGCAAGTTCCTTCTTTTGAACGCTCACTGCTACACCCTCGTTATTGGCTGACCTGGCTTGGCCTCGGTATCCTCTACCTATTGGTGTTGCTCCCCTACCCAGTTATCTATGTCCTGGGCACCTCCCTTGGCCGCTTTTCTATGCGTTTTCTCAAACGGCGTAAACGGATAACACAGCGTAATCTCGAGTTGTGCTTTCCTGATATGCCACAGGCTGAACGCGATGAACTGCTGGTTAAGAACTTTGAATCAGTAGGGATGGGGTTATTTGAAACAGGCATGGCTTGGTTTTGGCCGAACTGGCGCATTGAGCGCTGGTGTAGCGTTAGTGGTCTAGAACACATTCAACAAGCACGAGAGGAAGGCAAAGGGGTTTTATTGATCGGCTTGCATTTTCTTACGCTGGAACTGGGTGCCCGCATCTTCGGTATCTACAATCCGGGCATCGGTGTCTATCGCCCGCATGATAATAAAGCCATGGACTGGATGCAGACTTGGGGCCGGATGCGTTCAAATAAAGCCATGTTAGACCGCAAAGATCTGAAAGGAATGATCCGCAGCCTAAAACAAGGCGAAATTATCTGGTATGCGCCGGATCATGATTACGGTCCGCGCAGCAGCGTATTTGTGCCCTTGTTCGCTGTCGATCAAGCGGCAACCACCACTGGGACTTACCTGCTGGTACGTATGGGTAAACCGGCAATTATTCCTTTCACGCCGCGTCGTTTACCTAATGGCAAAGGTTATCAACTGCTGTTGCAACCCGCGGTAGAGAACTTCCCGTTAGATAATGAAGTGGCGGCGGCCGCGTTTATGAATAAAGTGATCGAAAAAGAGATTGCCCAAGCCACAGACCAATATATGTGGCTACACCGGCGTTTTAAGACCCGGCCAGAAGGCGCGCCTTCATTGTATGAATAGCATGACTTATTCAGAAATAGAATATTGCTAATGGTAATGAGAATTAATTTATATCAATTTTTTTGATACACTTCGTCAGATTTATCCGCTAGGCAAATAAGATTTATCTGACGATACTGAGAGTAATTAATCTTAGTTATTATCCGGTTATTTTCTTTTTTAATAAGGATATATATGCTCGCAACACTTAATCTCTGGTTCACTCGATTAACAGACCATCCTAACGGCGGCAAACTATTATTACGCCTAACGTTCGGTGTCTTGATGTTATTTCATGGTGTCGCCAAAATTCAGCATGGCACAAGTTGGATAGCCGCGTCTTTACAGGCGCAAGGCATCCCCAGTTTTGTCGCCTATGGCGTTTACATCGGCGAAATTGTCACCCCGATCCTGATTATTCTTGGTCTGTTTACCCGCCCTGCGGCGTTCGTTTACGCCGTTAACCTGCTGGTTGCAGTATTAATGGTCGGTACGGGGAAATTCTTTACCCTGACCCAAGTCGGTGCTTGGGGTTTGGAAAACGAAGCTATGTATTTCCTCGGTGGTGTCGCTATCATGCTACTGGGTAGTGGCCGTTATTCCGTGACTAAAAATGAAGCTTACCGCTAATCACTGGCGCTAAATAACAAATATCAGACTAACCACTTCGCCTTTGGCGGGGTGGTTTTTCCTGTTTTCTGTGCCAGCTGTAACATCATGCTAATGCCACAACTTCTGTGTTATTACCAAATAGAATAAGCATATCCATCCATTTCAAACCACCTTTCCATTTTATAAAAACTAATATTTATCTCATTGATGTCGCTGCACTATGAGCGCATACTTATCAGGCTAAGTATCTGCTTCTCGTGCTTTGCCGCCCCTTCAAACGCCCTACTGACGAATAAAGAGACGCAAAGCAATCACTTGCTTAATCGGTAATTTATGACCTCGGCGCCACAACCTGTTAACTGGAAAAGAAACCTATTTGTCACCTGGTTAGGCTGTTTTCTAACCGGTGCTGCATTTAGTTTGATCATGCCATTCTTGCCATTGTATGTGGAGGAGTTAGGCGTGAGCGGTCACCAGTCATTGAATATGTGGTCCGGTCTGGTATTCAGTATTACTTTTCTGTTTTCTGCCATTGCCGCCCCCTTCTGGGGGAGCCTGGCTGATCGTAAAGGGCGGAAAATCATGCTATTACGCTCAGCGTTAGGCATGGGGATCGTGATGGTTTTAATGGGTATGGCACAGAATATCTGGCAGTTTCTGGCATTACGTGCACTGCTGGGACTACTGGGTGGTTTTATTCCAAATGCCAATGCACTGATCGCCACTCAAGTACCGCGCAACAAGAGTGGCTGGGCTTTGGGGACGCTCTCAACCGGTGGAGTGAGCGGTGCATTAATCGGGCCACTGATCGGCGGGTTGTTAGCGGATAACTATGGCCTGAGACCGGTATTCTTTATTACCGCGGCGGTGTTGTTGCTCTGTTTTGCTCTAACCTGGCTGTATGTCAGGGAGCAGTTTGCACCGGTACTGAAAAAAGACATGCTTAACGGGCGGCAAGTATTTAACTCCCTGAAGAACCCGAAGTTAATCCTGAGCCTGTTTGTCACCACCATGATAATCCAGATTGCTACTGGCTCAATTGCGCCGATCTTGACGCTGTATGTGCGCGAACTGGCCGGTGATATTCATAATTTGGCTTTCGTCAGCGGCATGATTGCGTCAGTCCCAGGGGTTGCTGCATTGATGAGCGCGCCGAGATTAGGAAAACTGGGTGATAGAATCGGCCCAGAGCGCATTCTGATTGCCATGCTGGCTCTGTCAGTGCTTATCCTGATCCCGATGGCTTTCGTGCAGACTCCATTGCAATTGGGTATTTTGCGCTTCTTGCTGGGGGCAACGGATGGTGCATTGCTCCCAGCGGTACAGACGTTACTGATTTATAACTGCACCAATCAAGTGGCTGGCCGGATTTTCAGTTATAACCAATCGTTTCGTGATGTCGGTAATGTCAGCGGCCCGCTACTCGGGGCTGCGGTTTCTGCCAGCTATGGTTTCCGCGCTGTATTCTGTGTAACTGCCTTGGTGGTGCTATTTAACGCGATCTATTCTTACTGGTGTTTACAGCGCCAGCCCTTAAAAGCACGGCAGCGTGAGGTTCAACAACAGCAAGATAGCTAAAGATTAGAGGGGTAACCCAACCGCCGGATACCAGCATAAACCATCCTAAGTCCCTAAACAAAAGCACGTATATTCCTGCTCTTTTCTGCCCGAATCCTCCTGAGATGCACTGACAAAGACCCCATCAAACGTTAATCCCTCGCCAAGTTGCTGTTTATTGTGTTTTTATGCGAAAATTTTTTATTTCAGCACTCTCTCATGTCAAAATAGCCATAACCTATTGATTTAACTTATTGATAAATAATATTAATAATAAGATTAAATAATGAAACTTAGTCCCTATCTTTTGTAGTGAAATGCACTCAAAGTCAGAAAGATAACCCTGATAAATGCGATGTGTATCGACTTTTCATCTAAAAATACGATATAACCCCGATAGGCAGCAAAAAATGACGTTATTATTGCGTTAAATTCTACTGTAACGAGTGTTAACCCTGATAACTGGCCGTAGTGCCAAAGGGGTGAACATTCGATGATGGCTTATTCGCCCGACTTTAACGGCGATTCTATGGGAAGACTTTATGCAAACCTCTGTTAACTCCGAAGGTGGCCGCACGTTCTTTGGCCATCCTTATCCGCTCAGCGGCCTGTTTCTTTCTGAAATGTGGGAGCGTTTCTCGTTCTACGGCATCCGCCCACTGTTAATTCTGTTTATGGCCGCCACTGTATTTGACGGTGGTATGGGCCTGCCTCGTGAGCAAGCCTCCGCTATCGTCGGGATTTTTGCCGGTAGCATGTATCTGGCAGCATTACCCGGTGGCTGGCTGGCTGATAACTGGCTCGGCCAGCAACGTGCAGTCTGGTATGGTTCTATCCTGATTGCACTGGGTCATCTGTCGATTGCGCTATCAGCGTTCTTCGGCAATGACATGTTCTTTATCGGTTTAGTGTTTATCGTGCTGGGTACCGGTCTGTTCAAGACCTGTATCTCAGTCATGGTCGGCACCCTGTATAAGCCAGGTGATGCCCGCCGCGACGGTGGTTTCTCTCTGTTCTATATGGGTATCAATATGGGGTCATTTATCGCGCCGCTACTGTCAGGTTGGTTGCTGCGATCCCACGGCTGGCACTGGGGTTTTGGTATCGGCGGTATTGGTATGCTGGTCGCACTGGTTATTTTCCGTGGTTTTGCTATCCCAGCGATGAAACGCTATGACGCAGAGGTCGGGCTAGACTCAAGCTGGAATAAACCGACCAATCAGCGTCAAGGGGTTGGCAAGTGGGTTGCAGGTATTATGGTGCTAGTGGCGGTGCTGATTACCCTGATATCACAAGGGGTTATCCCGATAAACCCAGTATTGATTGCCAGCTTATTGGTCTATGTTATTGCGGCCTCAGTAACACTCTATTTCGTTTATCTGTTTGCCTTTGCCAATATGAGCCGTAAAGATCGCGCTCGCCTATTGGTGTGCTTCATTCTGTTAGTGTCTGCGGCGTTCTTCTGGTCAGCCTTCGAGCAGAAACCAACCTCATTCAATCTGTTTGCCAATGATTACACTAACCGTATGGTTATGGGCTTTGAGATCCCAACGGTCTGGTTCCAGTCAATCAATGCGCTGTTTATTATTCTGTTGGCGCCGGTATTCAGTTGGGGCTGGCCTGCATTGGCGAAGAAGAAAATTCAGCCCAGCAGTATCACTAAATTTGTCATCGGTATTTTATGCGCGGCGGCCGGTTTCGCTGTGATGATGTATGCCGCTCAGCATGTGCTTAGCAGTGGTGGTGCCGGTGTTTCACCGCTGTGGCTGGTGATGAGTATACTACTGCTGACACTGGGTGAATTGTGCCTTAGCCCGATCGGTTTGGCCACCATGACCCTACTGGCACCAGACAGAATGCGCGGCCAGGTGATGGGCTTGTGGTTCTGCGCCAGTTCTCTGGGTAATCTGGCAGCAGGCCTGATTGGCGGACATGTTAAAGCTGACCAGCTTGATATGCTGCCGACACTGTTCGCCCGTTGCTCAATTGCACTGGTTATCTGTGCGGCAGTGTTAATATTGCTTATCGTACCGATTCGTCGGCTGATGAATAATACTCAGGGCCAACAAGCGGCCTGATGCATATACTGCAACCACTGTTCACGCAAACCCGCCCTTGTGGCGGGTTTTGTTTTACAACTGCCATTCCTGTTGCTGTAACACCACACGATAACCATCACTATCTTCGAATGTTTTGCCACTGACATCCCAGTAAGGATTATAAGCAGTGACCTTACGAAAACCTGCCGTCACCATCTGCTGGCACTGAAGACTCCATTGCGCTTCATCCGGTATATAAAATACTAATAAGTTGTCCTGCGTCGGTGCCGCCCCTACCCGGACGCCGCGATGATGCGTAAACTCTAAATGGTAAGTGTGGTGTGGATGTCCGAGAATAATACCGTCAAACCCCTGATGATCGACAAAATGACCCAGTTGACTAAATCCTAACCCACGACAGTACATCTCGCTGATTAATTTAAGATTATCGGAGGGTCTGGCAACACGCATTATCGCGGTTTTCGGTAACACTGATGGTGGCTTACTTAAGTGGGTATCGGATAATCTCACTGCTTTTGATGGCATCGGCTCTCTCCTGATAACACATTCTAACCTAGAGATTAAACATGAAAATAAGACCTGCGCAACCTTCAGACTACCCGGCCATCTTACAATTGCAGCGACAAAATACCCCAGAAAATTTAAGCCCGGAGCAGCGCAAACAGGGTTTTATTGTGTCACAAATGGATGAAAAGCAACTGGATTCAATTAACCAAGATTTGGGGATTCTGGTTGCAGTTGATGATGGGCAAGTCGCGGGTTTTGTCTGTCTGGCCCACACGCATAAACAACCACGGCCACCGGTGGTTGATGCCATGCTGGAAGCCATAAGCCATCAACAGTATCAAGGCCAACCATTAGCACAATTGCGGGTATTTCTTTACGGGCCGGTGTGTATCGATAGCCGCTGGCGCGGCAAAGGGGTGCTTAAACAGCTGTTTAGCGCCGTTAAAAATCATACCTGTCATCAATTTGATGTAGGGGCCGCGTTTGTTAACAACAATAATCCACACTCATTGGCAGCCCATGTCAAAGGGTTACATATGACACCGATCAATGAATTCGTTTGTCAGCAACAACACTACCAACTGCTGATTTTTGCTACCAACGAATGATGTTACTCATAAGGACCATGACGAGCATCGATTGGCAGCATAAAAGTATCAACTATCATTGACAGCGGAACGTCTATCACCGTGACATATTTCCATGGTCCCTCACGCATATCCCATTGCACGCCAGGATAGTATTGATGCCCATGGCCCTGCCCCGGCACCGTGCGGCTGATAATGCTGCCACAGCCGGACAACAACATAATACCGATCACCAGCATAACAATGCGGGCCATGCTGGTAGGGCAATGGGTCAGTTTAACGATGGGATTCATACAGTTACTCTTCAGGTTTAGCGCGATACACAGCTTATCATAGCGCCATGTAAACAACGGTTAAGGCCCAGTCGGGATAATGTTAAGAATAGAGGGTGTTAAAGCGCCATTCAGTATTAGCTAATACGTATCACCTTTCAGGCCGTACTAATGGCAATAAAAAACGGGCAATACATAATGTACGCCCGTTTTTACTCAATATTACCGTTACTTCATATCAGCGTTACTTCGCTGCTGGAAACGCCTTTATATTATGCGCGAGTTGGCGATAATACCCGTTCCAAATCTGATACTGCTCCGGCTGCTGCCAGACTTGCTGGTGCAAACGCGAAATCAATACCGGGTCGCTGAGTAATTCCAGACGCTGTAATTTAGCCAATTTATCCGGCCCAGCCTCCAGCGCGAGTGTCAGCCGCTCGCCACGCACCTGCTCGATAATCGCACGGGTATGGTGGCGAGCTGTCGCCATCGCACTGGCCAGCGCGTTATACGATGGGTTCATCACCGCATGCAAGAAACCATTACTGAGCGCCCGCTGATGGTTAAGCTTCAGGTACTCTTCCGTCGCCAGCAATTCTCGTGGTGGATTATACTCTTCCGGGATCAAAAATAATTTAGCCCGTTTACTGGCCATCCCCAATGTCCGACGGCTGGAAACCACAGAGACTAGCGGTGACAGAATCAACGAAAATACAATCGGCGATAACCACCACAAGAAGCGCAGATCCAGCCAGGCCACGCCACCGGCCCAAACCAGACCCAGTAACAATTGCGAGCCGTGACGAACCATAGCTTCACTCCACGGCGTGGCATCATCATCACGTTGTGGTGAGTTCCATTGCACTGACCAACCGAGGAAGGCGCTGACCACAAACACGGTATGGAACAGCATCCGCACAGGGGCCAGTAACACGGAGAACAACATTTCAGCCAGCATCGACAGCAATAGACGCAGCGCCCCACCGTACTCTTTCGCCCCTTTTGCCCAGATCAAAATGATGCTGAGTAATTTTGGCAAGAACAGTAATACCAAAGTGGTGGAGAACAAGCCAATTGCCAGCTCGGGCCGCCACTGGGGCCAGACTGGGAACAGTTGACGCGGTTGCAGGAAATACTGCGGTTCCATCAAGGTATGCACCGCTTGCAAAGCAGTACACAGCACCAGGAACATAAACCACAACGGCGCAGACAGATATGACATCACACCGGTGAGGAACACAGCCCGGTGAACCGGATGCATGCCCTTAACCAGGAACAACCTGAAATTCATCAAATTACCGTGGCACCAACGGCGGTCTCGTTTTAGTTCATCAAGCAAATTAGGTGGCAGTTCTTCATAGCTACCCGGCAAATCATAAGCAATCCACACTCCCCAGCCGGCACGACGCATTAATGCCGCTTCCACAAAGTCATGCGACAAAATGGAACCTGCGAACGAACCTTCACCCGGCAATGGTGCCAGTGCACAATGCTCGATAAAAGGCTTAACCCGAATAATGGCATTGTGGCCCCAGTAATGGGATTCGCCTAACTGCCAGTAATGTAAACCAGCCGTAAACAGCGGACCATAGACTCGCGTGGCAAATTGCTGGATACGGGCATACAGCGTGTCCATACCTGAGGCTTTCGGCGCAGATTGGATAATCCCGGCATTTGGATTGGCTTCCATCAGCCGCACCAGCCCGGTCAAACACTCACCGCTCATCACGCTATCGGCATCCAGAATCACCATATAGCTGTACTGACTGCCCCAACGGCGGCAGAAGTCATCGATATTACCGCTTTTGCGTTTAACCCGACGGCGGCGGCGGCGGTAGAAAATGCGCCCATGCCCATCGACATCACGACACAGCTCCAGCCAGGCTTTCTGCTCTGCCACACAGATATCGGGGTCATAACTGTCACTCAGCACATAAATATCGAAGTGCTCAAGCTGACCCGTGGCGGCGACTGACTCATAAGTAGCACGTAGCCCCGCAAATACCCGCTCCACGTCCTCATTACAAATTGGCATAATCAGCGCGGTCCGGTGAGCTGGATTGAGCGCCTCATCTCCTTTGATAGTAGAGGATATGCTGTATTTATCTTTGCCAATCAGCAATTGCAGGAAGCCCATCAGCGCGGTCCAGAATCCGGCAGAGACCCAACAAAACAGCACGGCAAACAGAATCAGGATGCCGGTTTGTAGCAGGTAAGGCAGCAATTGCATTACCGAAACCTGCCAGTTTTGTTGCCAGATCTCAAAAGGATCGATTAACGCCCACCCCTGGTAGGGCAGAATGGTCTTCATATAACTGGTCGCAATGGTGGTTTGCAACACAATGAGTATCAGCAAAATATAGCGGCGCAGAGAACCTACGCTACGCCATTTCTTCTCGGCGATGGCCTGCTCATGGGTTTGTGCCCGTGACACCGGGTTACGACCCAATAATGAATCCCAAAAACGCCCCACCGGATTGGTCCGCCATGCCTGCGGTGCCATACTGGTGCGTTTGATGGGCGGCATCGCATTAATGATCGTGCGCCCTTCGCAATCTGACTCCAGTTGTTTCCCTTGCGCCAAGGCCTCCGGCCACGCCGCACGCAGACGGGCATTGACTGATGCTAACGCACTGTCTTCCTGGCTAAAAACTCCCGTTGGTGGCGCACTGGCCGCCAGTTGCTGATGCAAATGCTGCATCGCTTCAGGGGGGCTATCGAGTAATACATCTTCAGGTAGAGCATCACGCAGCGCCCCTTGCTGCTGAGCAGTCAGGGGCAAGTCCGCAATATAATCCTGTACAGGAGATTGATTTGACTTATTCATCGGCAGGTAGCTGATAGCTCCAGGTTTCAGTCAGGGTTTTATCACCGTTAACCAGCGCAGCACGCATTTCTATCGGTTTTTTTGCGTCCTTAACTTTCAGCCGCAATGTTAAACGCCAGCCCTTAGTAACCGGGTTGTAGCGCACACTGTTCTCGATCAATTCACCGTTGTCGTCGATACTGACCTGTGAAGCTAGCGGTGTATTTTCATCAAGTGATTTCAACACTGGACCGACAAAATCAACCAGGAATGCCACACTGCCATCAGGCTGACGAATCAGATTCGACTGTTTCACATCACCGGTTGAACGTAAGGTCTGTTTGACATAGGCCACGTCCGGCGAATGCAATTTCTCTTCATCGCGCGTGAAGTGCAGGCGGTAATTCAGATCAAGTGATGTTTTTGCATCCGGCAACACGTCTGGTGACCAGAAGGCCACGATATTGTCGTTGGTTTCATCCGCCGTTGGAATTTCCACCAGCTCAACTTTACCTTTGCCCCAATCACCACGCGGTTCAACCCAGGCACTCGGACGCAAATCGTAGCGGTCGTCTAAATCTTCATACTGCGAGAATTCACGACCCCGTTGTAGCAAACCAAACCCTTTTGGATTTTCCACCGTATAGGTGCTGACCGACAGGTGTTTTGGATTATTCAGTGGTCGCCAAATCCATTCACCATTACCCGCATGAATAGAAAGACCATTGGAATCATGTAATGCCGGACGATAGTTCAACACTGCTGACGGCTGGCTTGGCCCAAACAGGAACATGCTGGTTAATGGTGCAATACCCAGCTTCTCAACCTTGTCGCGCAGGAAGACTTTGGCCTGTACATCAATAGTGGTGTCGCGCCCCGGATAAATGACGAAACGGTAAGCACCGGTGGCACGAGGTGAGTCCAGCAGAGCATAGATAACCAGATGTTTGTCATTTGGTTTAGGCCGCTCAATCCAGAACTCACGAAAACGTGGGAACTCCTCGCCAGAGGCCAATGCAGTATCAATGGCCAGCCCGCGTGCAGAAAGGCCATAAACCTGACCTTTACCAATCACACGAAAATAGCTGGCACCAAGCATACTTACGATTTCGTCTTTCTTATCCGCTTTATTGATCGGATAAAGCACTTTAAAACCAGCAAAACCTAAGTTCTTCACTGACTCGGCATCATGCTTGACCGAACCAAAGTTAAAATAGTCAGGGCTATAATTGATGGGTTTAACACTGGTCGCAGTAACTTCGTTGATCTGCACTGGTGTGTCGAAGTACATGCCTTGGTGATAGAACTCTAACTTAAATGGCGTATCCAGTTTGGTCCAATACGATTTGTCATGGTTAAACTGAATCTGCTGATAGTCGGCAAATTTCATTTCGCGAAATTGCGATGGAAGGTTACTTTTTGGTGCCTCGAAGCTTTTACCCGCCAATGTCTGTGCCTGTTTAGCCACATCATCTAACGAGAAAGCCATTGCCTGAGAAGTGAATAATGACAGCAAGAGAGTTACCCCCAGCCATCTGACGCTGTTCGCGCGTGACCCTTTAGACATTCTATTAACGTTCGAAAAAATATTAACTCGCACATCTCCCCCTGTTCGGGTGCTTAAATCATCACAGCCAAATTATTGACGGTTTATCCCACATACCGTACAGATAAATTCAGGTTAGCGTAAATGCCTGAGTTATGCTGACGGTTGATTGTTTAAACCCGTGGCTAAGCCACAAGACTATCTTGCCCAGCTAAAATACGCTATGGAAAATCATTAGCCCTTATAGTAGTGTTTCTCGCCTTACTGATCCATTGAATAACGTATATTGTTATCAATAAACGTTTAGTATAAAAACAACTCCGTGGGTAAAACTGGCGCGTTATTCTAATTCCGATAACAAATAGTGAATAAGTATGAAAAAAAATACTAACCAACGGGAGTACTTTCTAGACGCTATCCGCGCCTATTTGATGTTACTCGGCATTCCTTTTCATCTTTCTCTTATATACTCCAACCATCATTGGGCAGTGAATAGTACGCATCCTTCACATCTATTTACCTTACTAAACGATTTCATTCACGCCTTTCGCATGCAGGTATTCTTTGTTATTTCCGGCTATTTTTCGTTCATGTTATATCAACGCTATGAGCGCCAGCGCTGGCTTAAGGTCCGCCTGGAGCGGGTGGTTATTCCGTTACTCACCGCCATCCCATTAATAACATTGCCACAATTTTACCTCCTTAAAAATTACACCACCAAATTACAAGATTGGAATTCATTTACAATTTATCAAAAAATAAATATTGCTATTTGGGAAATGGTTTCACACTTATGGTTTTTGTTAACCCTCGCATTGCTGACGACAATCTGTTTTTATCTGTTCAAAAAAATCAAGAATAACCAACAGTCAGTTCCAGTGTTGATAAAGGAAATGAATAATATAGGAAAAATCTCACTATCATTGTTTGGCTTTGTATTAATCTACGCGGTCATTCGTAGAATAATATTTCTTCTTAACCCGGAAATACTCTTTAATAGTGTCTTCAATTTCTTTGTTATGGAGACTTTGTTTTATCTACCGTTCTTTCTATTGGGTGCTTACAGCTTTATCTATCCGCCACTCAAACGGGTATTTCTTACCTTATCACCTGGTGCATTTTTGGCCTCAGTGTTGTTATTCATCGCCTATTCGATAAACCAACATATTAATACTGCTGAGTTTTTTGCCTTTGAGCTGGATCTTATCATCAAGGCATTGATGGGCGTGACCATGACCAATGTGGTCTACTCTATTGGGTACCGGTTATTAAACTACCCCTCACCACGTATCACCTATCTGGTTAATGCCTCACTTTTCATCTACCTGGTGCATCATCCGCTAACCTTGATTTATGGTGCCTTTATTACACCGCTAATTGACAATAATGGCCTTGGCTTTGTAGTGGGCATGGCCTTTGTTTGCCTGATTTCATTCATGTTATATGAGATTCATCGCCGTATTCCATTGCTGAAATTCTTATTTTCTGGCAAGCCGCAGCAGCAAACGGTGTAATCAAATTATTATTCAAACGAATAATGTTATTGCTAAGCGATATGAATATCGGCATACCGCTTAAGCGATAAAACGGCTACACTGTGAAACCATCATGTAGATGGCGGGATGGCTAATGCCTCACTGCTTGCTCTGCTTTCAGAGCAACTATCCTGTTGATTCCTTATCAGGATTTGTTTCACTTGCAGTGACAACAAAAAGAGGAATTGTGATGAAAAAGCAAGAATCTACTGAGAATAATCCCAAGTCTGATGCTGTTGCAGTCACCGAGTTCGCTACCCTGTTTGCCTTGGTTAGCCGCCTTAGCGGAGCGCTGGACAGCGCAATCACCGGAAAAGATCGCAGCGTATTAGTTAACGAACTGTCACAGCTTTCTGTCGATAATCTTCCTGAACAGGAAAAAGCACCGACAGCAGAAGCACTGAGAAGAGCGCTGGTAACACTCAAACGCGACTAGTTCTACTATCCAACGCTCACCCTTGATTCCCCGCTGGGCAATTAAAGGTGAGCGACCCCTCTTTTATCCTCATAATTTTAATCATTATATAGACTTAACGTCTTTTACATTTCAGCAAAGCTGCAAATGATTCCATTCCAAAGAACTGACAAAATCAGTGGTTCAAGTGAGTAAGTACCACAACGCTATGAACTAAAGAAATGCTGATTTAACACATTGAATTAGGTCATCTCTTCGCATTAGATGAGGTAAATCTGTGTATAATAATTTTTTATAACTTTGGCCTGTTATTCATTTATTTTCGCCTTAAATCAGGAGAACTCCCACCTTGGACGCCATCGCAATTAATAGCCTCTTTTTGATCGGCGCAGTGCTGGTGGGAGCCAGTATTTTACTGAGTTCACTCTCTTCCCGGCTGGGTATTCCGATTCTGGTTATCTTTCTGGCCATCGGTATGCTGGCAGGCGGCGACGGTATTGGCGGGATTGCTTTCGATAACTACCCAGTGGCGTATCTGGTCAGTAACCTTGCGTTGGCGGTTATCCTGCTAGATGGCGGGATGCGCACTCGAGCCTCATCATTCCGTGTTGCCCTATGGCCTGCGCTCTCTTTAGCAACCGTCGGTGTGGTGATTACTGCCGGTCTGACGGGCCTGGCTGCGGCCTGGCTGTTCGATTTAGATATTATTCAAGGGCTGCTCATTGGTGCGATTATTGGCTCGACCGATGCCGCTGCGGTATTCTCACTGCTTGGGGGTAAAGGCCTCAACGAGCGCGTCAGTGCCACTTTAGAGATAGAATCAGGCAGCAATGACCCCATGGCGGTGTTTTTAACCGTTACCTTGATTGCCATGATCTCCGCAGGTGAAACCAGCCTCAGTTGGATGTTCCTGGTGCACTTAATCCAACAGTTTGGTCTGGGAATTATCATCGGGTTAGGCGGTGGCGGTTTACTGCTGCTCTTTATAAACCGAATAGAGCTAGCGAATGGTTTATATCCCCTGCTGGCAGTTAGTGGTGGGATTCTGGTTTTCTCATTGGCAACGGCCATGAACGGCAGTGGTATTCTGGCAGTATATCTCTGCGGGCTATTACTGGGTAACCGCCCTATCCGTAACCGCTCCGGTATATTACAAACTTTCGATGGGCTGGCATGGCTGAGTCAGATCGGGATGTTCCTGGTGTTGGGGCTGTTGCTTAATCCAAGTGACCTATTGCCGATAGCGATCCCAGCGCTGCTCCTCTCATTGTGGATGATTTTGTTCGCCCGACCACTGTCGGTGTTCATTGGTTTACTGCCGTTCCCAAGCTTTAATCTGCGTGAACGGATCTTTATTTCCTGGGTGGGTTTACGCGGTGCAGTGCCGGTTATTCTAGCCGTATTCCCGATGATGGCCGGCATTCCCAACGCGAATTTATTTTTCAATGTGGCCTTTTTTGTCGTGCTGGTATCACTGCTGCTACAGGGTACCAGCCTGTCATTTGCCGCACGTAAAACTAAATTGGTGGTGCCTCCAGCACTAGCACCGGTCTCGCGCATTGGGTTAGATATTGATATGAATAACCAATGGGAACAGTTCATTTACCAGTTGAGTTGTGACAAGTGGTGTATCGGTGCTGCGCTGCGCGATTTGAAAATGCCTAAAGGGACACGTATTGCGGCGCTGTTTCGTGGTAAAGACTTATTGCACCCCACCGGCAGTACCCGTCTGAAAGAAGGTGACATCTTGTGTGTTATCGGTCAGGAACACGACCTGCCAGCATTGGGAAAACTGTTTAGTCAGTCGCCCAATATCCAACTGGATGAACGCTTCTTTGGTGACTTTATTCTTGATGCCGATGCCAAGCTCCACGATATCTCTCAGATTTATGGCCTTAATCTGGAACCCGGAATCGATAAACAGCAAACATTGGGCCAATTCGTCCTCTATTTATTTGGTGGAGAGCCTGTTATTGGCGATCAGATTGAGTGGGATGGCTTGACCTGGACGATTGCCGAAATGGAATCGGATCGGGTAAGTCGGGTCGGGGTGAAAATCGTTACCGATAAAGCCTGATGTTATGATGAATAAGTGATAGGGATACCGTACAGGGGAACGCAATGAAATTGTCTATTTATGACCATCTGACAGTATCAATTTTATGAACCTACCTCCTGCTGATTGGGATAACCAGCGTACATTTCTGGCCATTATGCGTGAAGGCAGTTTATCTGCCGCCGCACGGAGTCTGAATGTTTCGCAACCGACAGCCCGCCGGCATATTGAGTCGCTGGAACAATGTCTTGGGCAAAAATTGTTTAACCGCACGTCCACTGGATTAATCCCAACGGAAACAGCGCGGGCACTGTTACCCCATGCCTTGGAAATGGCCACCGCTGCCGACGCTTTTGTACGAGCCGCCTGCGCCGATATTGGGTCAGCTAAAGATACCGTGCGCATTGCCACCAGTGAGTTACTTGGCGTTGAAATCCTGCCGCAACGCTTAGAACCTCTGCGCTTACACTATCCTGAGCTGGTGCTGGAATTAAGTCTGGGTAGCAAGATAGAGGGGTTAACCCGCCAGGAAGCCGATATTGCAGTAAGAACCTTACGCCCCAAAGCGTTGCCAGTTATTGCGCAACGGGCGGGTTATTGCGAAGTTGGGCTGTTTGCTACTGAAGATTACATTGAGCGCCATGGTATGCCGCAGAGTCTCGGAGCATTAGCGTTTCACGCGTTAATCGGTCCGGATCGTAACACCTACGATGTCCAGGTTCTGCGTGAACAGGGAATCGATTTTAAACCGCACCAATACCGCCTACGTACTGATAGCCATTTGGCACAGTTGGCGGCAATACGCAGCGGTTTGGGCATTGGTGCCTGCCATGAACCCATAGCTCGTCAATCTGGGTTAGTGCGGGTGTTAGCACAAGAATTCTCGTATCCACTGGAGTTTTGGCTGGTGATGCATGAAGATCTACGCAATACCCAGCGAGTCCGCGTGGTATTCGATCATTTACTCAATACACTGCGCCAATATCTGGCTGAATAAGCGCTAAGTGCAACAGGGCCTATGCGACCCTGTTTTGATTAATTAAGACAATTTAAAGTGGATAACGCAATATAGCGCTCAACTGATTACCGGCTAAATCGCTTTCCCGCACCGCCAAAACTCGAGCTCCGGTTGCCAATGCACGTCTGGCAATCTCATCGATAACCCCATATGTCAGAGCATCATCTTCTGACGCAAAAGTAATAATACCCTGATCATTGATAGTTCCTGGGACTTGGCTTTCAATATCAACCAGTAATAAATCAATAGCACCGAACGTTGCCGCCCGTGCCGCATCCGACAAATCATGAGTGACTCGACGTTCTCCTGCGCGCTGTTCAAATAACGGCTTCAGCCCCTCTATTTGCGCCCGATAGAAATTATCCAATACCGGGCGCGCTAATGTGGCAAGTTCCGAAATATTAAGATGTTCTGCATTGGTAGATAACGTTTCATCCACCAGATTTGATAATGAATTTGTCGCCCGATAAATTGACGTCAAAGGTTCAGTACTGACTAAAATAAGCGGATAGTTATGACGGGCAAATAATGGCCGCAGGGCATTATCTATTTGCCGGGTATATTGTGCGAGCCTTACTTTTTCATGTACGCCATCATACTTACGTGCATTTAATGAAGCTTTACCTACTGCATTTAACACATTGTCAGGTAGGTTGGGAACAGAAACGATAGCGGGTGGTGCATCGGCAAAAAACTCAATCAAACGCACTTCATTTTCTGATAATGCCAGAATATAAGCGGAGTGTGGAAATGTCAGTGCGCGTAATAACGGTTTGAGGTGGAAACGCTCACTGATCTCTACTTGGTCTTGCAGTTTATTAGCCAAACGGTAGGTTCGCAAAGTATCAGGCGTCGCAAGTATTGCGAGGCTGTAAGCATGCAGATCCCAGAATGACTCATCCTCTAATACGGAATATAACTCTTCTTCCAATAAAGCCAGACGCCGTTTATCAAAGTTTACGGCCTCAAGCTGTTGTAATGCCTCTTTTATTAAGTTCCCCAGCTGGATTTTACTGCCAGCTAACTGTTGATGTAACGGTGATGTTTCAAGATAGATGGAAACGCAGGCATCGGAGCGTACATCAGAAAGACTAAGAAATTCTTCACGACTTGGAATGTCAACATGTAGCATAGGTCACCTTCAAGAAATAATGGACACGATACTTATATCTTTATCAAGTGCATGTTTATTATAGCCAACCAATGCCACTTTGCTTTCTATCGACATCGAAAAAATCGTTGCACGCTAAAATTGTTAAAATACATTTAACTGCTGGTATTAGCCCTAATATCTCAAATTCAATTAAGGCTAGTACATCCCCCACATTGATAACTTTGCACTATTTATTCTTTATTCGTTATTCTGTCTTATTCTGTTTTATTCGATTAACCAAAATGATCCCCGCACAAACCAATACCAGCGCAAGGGCATTCTTCCATTCTAAAATGCTTTCATTGAGGAAAATGGCGGACAGAACCGCACCTGAAACCGGGATGAGAAAATTGAACGGTGCAACCATCCCTACCCGATTATATTTGAGTAGCAAGCTCCAGAGTGCAAAAGCGGCCGATGACAACAGCACCAGGTAGGCCAATAACAATAAAGCCCGCCAGCCAATGTCACTCAAATGGCCACCAAAGAGATAACCGCCAAGCGTCAACACCAACCCTCCGATGGCAAGTTGGTAGCCTGTCATCACCGTGGTATCCATGGTTTGTGAAATACGTTTGCCGTAAATACTGGCGGCAGAAAGGATGAAAGCAGCCAGTACCACACTTCCCTCACCTAACAGTGAAAAATTAAAATCCATCAAATCGGCGCCAAAATTCACCACCATCACGCCAGCAAAACCCAGTGCGCAGCCAATGATTTTATTAAATGATAATCGATCATTTTTATAAATATAATGCGCCAACAAGACACTGAAGAATGTCCCCGTTGCATTCATGATGGAACCTTTCACCCCGGTAGTATATGCCAGCCCAATATAGAAAAAGACATACTGTAACGTGGTCTGTGTTAGACCTAAAATGGCAATCTGCCTATATTGGCCCTTGTTAAGTCGGCCAATAGCTTTACCACTGGCAACAGCAAAAATGAGTAGCACTAACCCGGCCAATAAAAAGCGATAACCCGCAAACACCATCTTGCTCGGAATGTCATCTGGGGCGATATGAAACAGTGCATAACCATTTTTAATCGCAGGGTAGGCACTGCCCCAAAGAAGGCAACAGAAGGTTGCCACGAGGAAAACAAATTTTTTATTGGTAAAAAGCGCAGGACTGCGGTCCACGTGAACATCCTTTTCAATCAAAAAATGAAATGATGTTTCGTTATAACTATTTCCTGTTGAAAAGTCCCGTCTGATGTCACTTTTCTCTTAAAAAGATCCATCAACTCTCCGAGTACCGCACCTATAGCACGTGGCCATCAAAAATAGATTGTCTATCTTTTTGCTATTTGTAGAATAATTGAACGACGATGCTGACATTCATTAGTTATTCATGGCGTTGTCTAACCTCGTTCAATGTTTGCACTAACGGACAGAGATCGTGTACGATGCTGGTTTAATTAAATAACTTTGGTTTTCATCATGTTAAAACTATTTAACGTAAACTTTAACAGTATGCCTGAAAGAAAGTTAGACGAGATCTTCACACTTAGAAAAATAACATTTAAAGATCGCTTAGATTGGAAAGTAACCTGTACTGATGGCAGAGAAAGCGACCAATATGATGATGAGAATACAAACTATATATTAGGAATAATAGAGGACACTATTGTTTGCAGTGTCAGATTTATTGAAATGAAATATCCGACAATGGTGGCAGGGCCATTCGCACCTTATTTTTCCGACATTGACCTTCCGGTCGATGGTTTTATAGAATCCAGCCGTTTCTTTGTTGAAAAAAAACTAGCAAGAGATATGGTAGGCAATAATAGTGCACTCAGCGTATTACTTTTTTTAGCAATGGTTAATTATGCCAGAAGCCGTAATTATAAAGGTATACTGACTGTTGTCAGCCGAGGGATGTATGTATTACTGAAGCGTTCCGGCTGGAATATTACAGTTTTAAACCAAGGTGAGTCAGAGAAAAATGAGGTTATTTATCTTTTACATCTGGGTGTCGACATTGATAGCCAACAACAATTAATAAAGAAGATACGCAGAACGCATCACGTTGAACCTCATATACTTGAAACCTGGCCATTAGCGGTGCCAGATATAGTTAAATAGGTTTAATTAACTTTAACTCTATGCCAAGTCTTATCGCATGCTTGGCATTTAAAACACCAAGTTTTCTGACAACATTACCAATATGAAACTTAACTGTACTTCTTTTTATTCCCAATATTATGGAGATTTCCGAGTATGTTTTGCCGACACTAGCCCAATATAAAATTTCGTTCTCTCTAGGCGAAAAGATTTCCCTTTCGTCACCAGCACAATTCAACTTATTGTTTTTACTGTTATTTTTGTGGTAAAGACCCAACATTTTATCATGAGTCAGAATAAGCAGCATTTGAATTTTCTCTTTATTGGTCTCAATGCTCTCATCAAAAGAAATGCTATCATCACTTCCATTAGAAATATTCAGCGTTGCCATATTATGATTATTATCATGAAGAACAAATGTATAACCATTAATGATATTATATTCTCTGGCAAGGTTAAATACGGCTGAGTCGGTTGACTTTATATTAATCACCGAATTGTCGTCCCAAGCAAACGGAGCAACTTTGTCTTTTGCCGTCAAAATAACAGGATCGATAAGGTGGTAGTTATTTTTTTTATATGTTTGTATCCAATCCATTGGATAGTTTGAAATAATAGTCGGGTGTAAGGGTGTTTTCTTATTCATTACCAAATAGGAATAACGCAGATCACCATAAGCTTTTATTCTTCTTTGAATATAGTTCTTTATATCTTCATTAATACTTTCATTGTCAAAATAATCAATTATCATAACAGACCAAGTTTACTATATATGTTGAGCAACGATACAATTTTATGACATTGTTTTCAATAGAAATCAGTGTATAAAATAGACTTACAGAGTTTCCTCACAAACGCCCTGCTAACATTATATGAACAAACAACCTAGACTAAAGGATAGTTTCCCAAACTAGACTTAAGGCTAGCTATTATTATAGCCCTATGTTTATTAGACTGTTTTTGCTTTAAATAATTAGTTTTAGATATTATAGAACTAATATATTAGCGCACAGACGCTAAGAAAGTTAGTCAAAAAAGAATATATTTTCGCCAACACCAGGGGACTTTTAGTCCCACAAGACCTGCTCTGCCTAGCCATCTGGATGCATTTACATTCAGATGGCCATAATATCGCCCCGCCCCCTTCTCATCGTTTAAAAATCATACAAATAATCAATGTGTGCAGTAAATCCATGCTCCTTGCGATTAATAAATGATTCCTAATACATATAAACATTAACCTTATTTATATAATTTTGATAAACTTGACTTAAGTCATATCACTAACCCGAATTAATTGTATGATTAATAAACGGTTATAATGTTTTCCCTGGTGTTGGCCGAATTGGCATCCCTTACCAAATGAGATTGGTAAGGGTTTTTTTTGTCTATCATTCAGCCTGCTGCATCACCCGAGCTAATGTAATAGCACGGATAATCACCGCACGATCAACCTGTGGGTTACCACTTTCCAATAACTGCTGCCAAATAGCGATGGCCTGCGCGTATCTATCATGGGTAAAGTTATCAGCGGCTTGCAGCATTAGCGCAGTATATTGCATGGGATCTTTAGTCAAAGCCTGCTGTAACCAGTACGTCACATCACCCGTCATTTTTTGCCCTGACCGGTAATAGAACACCGTCGCTCGTGCGGCATCAAAGTGGGCACTGGCCCCCTGCAAACGTTCAGCCTGCTGCAAGGCGATCAATGCATCCTCAAATTCGTTACGATATAAATAATGTTGAGCTAAACTGTACCATCCATCCCCCTTATCGGGAGCCAAACGAATACGTTGTTGTAACCGAGATAGCGTGGGATCACTGCTCTGCTTATCGAGCATATTATTCAACCGCTGGGCTTCCTGTAGCCGCAAAGCCTCTTGCTGCACGGCGGTATAATGGCCCAGTTGCCGGTATCCCAACATAATTAGAATCAGCACCACCAGGCTGAAGCCCAGTGGCCAGCGCCAGCTCAACCGACCATATTGCACCAGCCACGGCCACCACAAACTCACTACCACCAACAGCACCAGTATCGCCAGCCCTATCGATAGCACCATTATCGCGGCCCTCTCACACCTGAGACAGATTGCCGGCGTATCCTAAAAATCAACCCACCTAACACGCAGACCAGCAACCCCCCAGGCCCAAACCATAGCACCAGTGTGGCACTGCGCAACGGAGGACGATACAGAACAAAGTCCCCATAGCGCTGGGTCATTACGGCCATTATCTCCTGAGAGCTGTGTCCTGCTTCTACCAACTGATAGACCTCTAATCGCAAGTCTTGCGCTATCGGCGAGGTCGACTCCAGCAAGTTCTGATTTTGGCATTGGGGACAACGCAACTCCTGCGCCAATGCCAATGCTTGTTGCTGATGTTGCGGCGAACTAAAATGATAGGTATCCACCAGATCAGCCGCAACACCAGATGAAAAAACCAGTGATAACATCAGGAATAAAACTTTCATGGGGTTCCCACCCTCGCCCATTGCGCCAGTAGCGGCATAAACTGTTGTTGCCATATCTCTGTCGTCATTTCACCAGCATAGCGCTGGCGAATAATGCCATTTGCATCAATTAGCCAGGTCTCAGGTGTACCATATACCCCCATCGCCAGTGCTAATGTGCCATGCGGGTCATAAAGGTTCTTCTGATAAGGATTGCTGTAGCGCCGCAGAGTATTTAACGCCGCCTGACGGTCATCGCGGTAATTCAGACCATAGAACTGCACACCATGCAGCGTCCCGGCTATCTGCCCCAGTAGGGCGAGCTCTTGCTTACAACTGGCACACCAACTGGCCCATACATTAATCACCGTCACCTTACCCAACAGTTGCTCTCGCGTTATGTTCTGCCCGGGCTGTTGCAATTCGGATAAAGAAAAAGCGGGAAACGGCAGGTCTTGCTCGGCCAACTCGATACGATGCGGATCCCGCGTTAAGCCGCTATAAAGCAAGCAGCCCAGCAGTAAGGCAACCAGAGGGACAATCAACCAAGGCCAACGTTGTTTCATTTATCCCCCGCGAGGTCGCTAACAGGGTGGATTCTGCGCCATAGCGCCAATAAACCACCAACTACCATCATCAGTGCGCCCCCCCAAATCCAGCTAACCATCGGTTTATGCGACAAACGTACGCTATACTCCCCCGCGCCCAAACTATCCCCCAGAACCACATAAAAGTCGGCCAAGGGGCTACTGGCTATCGCCGGCTCTATCATCAACATTCCCCGCGCTGTATAGTGCCGCCGCTCCGGTAACAACGTGGTTAACGCTTGCCCATTCTGGCTGACCACAATATGCGCCTGCTCACTGGTATAGTTTGGGCCGATCACTAATTCAGTTTGACGATAGGTAAACTGATAACCCGCCAGCGTGACCTGACTGCCTGGTGCCATACGTCGCCCCTGCTCGACGGTGTAATATGAAGCAAACAGCATTCCCAGCAGGCTGACCGCAACGCCACCGTGTATCAACCATAAATAGCCACGTATCTTTGGCGCAAATAATGGCGCGAACAACGTCCAGAGGGCCAGAGTGACACCTATCAGCATCCCCACCTGCCACGGTGATTCGAATAGACCTAAACTGAGCACCCCACCGGAGATAGCTAATACAGCAGGTACGACAAGACGCCAGCCATTGATTTTGCGGCTTTGCCGCCAATAGGCAAACGGCGTTATGCCCATCAGCAATAGCAACAGCAGCACAAAAGGTGTCAGGGTTTGATTAAAATAGGGCGCACCAACAGACAGTGATCCTAACCCCAGCACACTGACAATTAATGGATACAATGTGCCAATCAATACGGTTACCGCAGCAATGCTTAGCAGCACCATTGCCGCCAGCAGTAATGACTCCAGTGAGAAGAGGTTGAAAGCAGCAGAGCGATTGTTGCCCCGCACCCGCAGGGCAAATAGCGTCAATGAACTCAACGTCACCATGCCAAACAGCGCCAGTAAAGCCTCACCGCGCGCCGTATCAACAGCAAAAGCGTGAACTGAGGTCAACACCCCAGAGCGCACGATAAAAGTGCCTAACAAGCAGAGTTGAAATGTCACCAGCGACAGCAAAATGCCCCAATGATGATATAAGCCCCGTTTCTCAATAACAGCCAGAACATGTAACAGTGCAGTTGCGGTGAGCCATGGCAGTAATGACGCATTTTCAACCGGGTCCCAGAACCACCAGCCGCCCCACCCCAATTCGCTGTATGCCCACCATGCCCCCAACAAAATGCCAAACGTGAGAAAACTCCAGGCAGCCAATACCCAGGGACGGCAGTAGTGCACACTATTGTTGCCATTGCGGCCTGCAAGCAACGCCGAAACGGCAAAAGCAAAACTAACGGCAAAACCGCTATACCCCAGATACAACAAGGGTGGATGAAATATCAGCGCCAGATCCTGCAACATTGGATTTAAATCACGCCCCTGCGCCAACGTCGGGAACAATCGCTCAAAAGGATTGGAGAAAAAGAGGATAAAAACGCTCAGGATAAGCAGTAGCCCCCCCATCACTGCCAACGCGCGAGCAAAAAAACGCAGCGGAAAATGACGGCGAAAAAGCGTCAACGCGGAACTCCACAGGCTCAGAGCAAACAGCATAAACAACAAGGAGCCTTCATGCCCGCCCCAGATTGCCGCAACCTTATAAAATAGAGGGAGCTGGCTATTACCGTGTTGTGCTACATAAAGCAGAGAAAAATCATCGCTAACAAAGCACCAACCCAGTAACAACAGTGCCAATGTAATGAATAAGGTCACGGCGTAACTGAACGACGGTAACCAATACAACAAAGCCAATCGCCGCCCATGGAGAGCAATAATAGGCACACCAGTGAGCAGCAGCGCCAATGACGCAGCCACCAACAGTGACAACAGCCCCAACTCACCTACCATACATTTTCACCCATCACCGGTTCGCCTCCTCACACAACCGTCATCTGACCGGCATAAAGAATAAAGAAACGTAAAACCAATACGCCAAACAAACTCAAGCCGGATACCGTCACTAGAAATGAAACCCGATGGCGCATTCCATGGCTACAAAAACGGTTTAAAACTAATGGCAGCACCATGCCGCAACCGATAACCCAGAACCAAAACATCGCGGCCCAAAAACCACCGCCCAACGCGACAGCGACCGCGACTTCTTTCTGACCACCGCCGAACCACAGCCCGGTGAAGAATGCTAGCAGCAGAAATAGCTCCAACCACACCACCGGTTTTTCCAGCCGATGAACAAATGCCAGTGCCGGGCTATCTATGGGTTCTTTAAAAAAGGTCACTGCGCACAACACCATGGCGGCAATACCCGAAGAAACGCCGGAGAACAGAAATAACACCGGCAATACCGGATTATTCAACAAGGGGTAACTCTTCAGGGCCGATAACAGGAAGCCGGTATATGCCCCCAACGCCACAGCCAGAAACATCATCAATGGTTCCAACTTGCGTTCAATCGGTGCCAGTTTATGCAGTACCGTGCCAACCCAATTCAATTTGCGGTAAGGCTGTAATAACGCCGTCAGCCCGTGGCGAAATATCACCGCCAGCCAGACCAACAGCACCACCATATAAATTTGAAACAGCATGACACCCAATGACATCACCGAGCTGGTACTGTAGAAAAACATCAGCTTCCAGAAAGTCCACGGCCGGGTAAGGTGCAGTATCAAAATAAACAACCCCATAATCACCGCTAAGGGCGCCATCATAGCGGTCGATTTAACTAACCCACTGCGCGCCGCCTCACCGCCCAGAACCCGTTGCTTAACCAATAGGCTAACTACCACCATGCCCGCCGATACTCCTATCAAAAACAGATAGATGGCTATCGGCCAATCCCACACTAACGAGGCAAAGTGAAACGGGGTATTCAGTTCAGGATTCATCCGGTTATCTCCCCATACTGAAAGGGAACACGATACAATTTCGGTTGTGTCCCAAGATGTAACTTGGCGCGATACACAGTGCGCTGATGCAATAATTTCACCAGTTCACTGTTAGGGTCGTCCAAATTGCCAAAGGTGAGTGCCTTGGTTGGGCACGACAAGACACAGGCGGGCTGTTTACCCTGCTTTAGATTAGTTTTCCGACAAAAATCGCATTTATCGGCAGTTTTCGTCACCGGATGGATAAAGCGCACCCGGTACGGACAGGCGGCGATACAGTACTGGCACCCTACGCAGAGGTCGGGATCGACATCAACAATCCCAGTCCCGCTATCGCGATACGAGGCTCCGGTTGGGCACACATCGACACAGGGCGCCTTATCGCAATGCTGGCAGGAGTGACGATAGAACTGATATTTTACAGCAGGAAACTCACCGATCGGTTGGCTACGGATGATGTTTAACCGTGAGACCCCAGCGGGTACATGATTAACCTCACGGCAAGCATCCATACAGGCCGTGCAACCAATACAACGGGTTTCATCATGTAGCATCCCGTAACGAATGCCATCAACAGTGCCGCTGAGTGCCAGTGAACGTCCAGCAGAACCGGTCAGGAAAATCAGCGCCCCCATACTGGCGATAAAGTGACGACGGTTCGTATTCATGGTGTTTCCTTCGATATCAGCTCCTGCTGACGGCGATGACAGTCAACACAGAGTTTGACCCGCCCTTTATCGTCAAGGCCATGCATCGGGTCGGTTTTAGGATGCAACTGATGACAACTGACACAAGAAAGCTTCAACATGTGCACATCATGGGGCCAGAACGCCTCGCGTAATTTCTCCGGCAGATGGCAGCTCATGCAGACACTGTTTTGTTGTGAGACGCTGTACATCGCTTTATCGGCATTAAACATATCGCGGTTAAAACGCATCACATCTTTAATACCATTACGGTGCAGCACCGATGCCTGCCCATGGCAGTTGGTACAGGTTAAGGCCAACTGCGTATTCGGATTTACCGCGCCAGCATGTTTGCCATGCAACTCATCTTTTTGTTCTTTATGACATTGGATGCAAGCAGCATCCGGGTTGCGCTGCGGCTCAACAATATGGCGCAACGCGGGCATTTTCGCCGTCGTGTTCGGTGTTGTGGCGAGAGTGGGCAGCGTGCACAGAATCAACACTACCAGCAGCGCGGCTGAACCGAATGAACGTAAAACGCGCATAGTTATTCCACCTTTGCTATGGCCCAATCTGGGGCCGTTTGTCTCTGGAATAGATCCGGTGAGCGTATTGTCACACCGGAACGCCTCTTACTGGCTCAACCGGCCCGCTTTTCTGGCTTGATCATCCCAGGCTGGTACCACTTGTTGCAGAAACTCCTGCTTCTCGCGGTTCAGCTTATCCATATCCATTCCCAGCGCTTTCTGGGCATTGAGTTTGGTCGAAATATCCGGCAGCGGAATTTCGTGGCTAATCCCTTTTGTCGCCAGCAGACGTGCAAGTTTGGTGCGGGCATCGGCAGCTTTATTCAACGCGCCCCCCAATACACGCAGACCAACATCCGGTGCATGCATATGAATACCGTGGGAAGCAATGGCATAATCCCAGCGCCATTGGGCATGGCGGATATCTTGCAGAATAGGTTGCATTTCTTGTTCGGTTGCCCCGGCATTCCAAGCAGCTTTTGCCTCGTAATGCGCGTGAACCAGTTGTTTCTCAACATTCAGTTTTAACTCCTGAATGCTGGCTTTGCGTTCAGCAACAATATCTTGCAAGGTTTTTTTATCCTGGGTATGGCAGTTAACACAGGTAGTTTCAAAGCTATCAAACGGGTTGCGGATCTGGTGGTCGGTATACACCTTACCTGCCGCATTTTGGATTTTCGGCATATGGCAATCGATACAACTGACATTGTTTTTACCGTGGATCCCCGCACGCCAGGTTTCATACTCAGGATGTTGGGCTTTCAACATCGGGGTTTTTGACAGCGGATGAACCCAATCGGAGAAAGCGATTTCATCGTAATACTTCTCCATTGACGCCACATCAGTGCCTTGATCCCATGGGAATTTCACCGCTTTATCTTTACCGGCGAAGTGGTACTCAACATGGCACTGGCTGCACACCATGGATTGTTGATCCAAGCGGCTGGCATGTTCGAAAGGTTTATTGATAGATTGCAAAGCACGCTCAGCATAGGGCCGGGAGAGGACTAAAGCTGGCTTCCCGGCAGCAAAATCAGCAGAAGCGGTATTATGGCAATCGGCACACCCCAACTGATTGACGACTTCCGGGCCACCTCTGGCCCAAGTCCCTTTGAAATACCCTTCTTCACCTTGTTCATTGATCAAGCGGGCAACATCCGGGCTTTTACAGCTCCAGCAGGCCATCGGCAAGGGGCCATCCTCTGCGGTCTTCGGTGCTGCGGTACGTAAGGTTTCCCGCACATCAGTGACAGCATAATAGTGCCCACGAGGTTTGTTATAATCTTTGGCAAACGGATATCCGGCCCAAAGGATCACCAAATTGGGGTCATCCGCCAGCGCATCTTCTCGTGGCCCACTCTCTTTGGTTTTCAGCCATGAGGTGAATTGGTCAACATGCTGTTCAGCGAATTTATCGTTGCGGGCCTCAATCGGCGGCGTAGGTGCCGCCGACAAAGAAAATACCGCGCCTATTGCCAAAAGAGCCATTATCCCTACCAACACCTGTCTTATAAATTTGCTCACAATATTTACTCCAGTGTGTTTTTCCATACCGGACGCTATCAGTGCCCGCACCAGATGGTTTTTTTATTTTTAAACCCGCAATCAGGTGAGAAATAGCGAGCCAGGAGGCGAAGCATGACTGATATCACCCTGTGGGTTAGGCAGATAGTAAGGAGGATTTGCAGCAAATGATTTGTAGTAGTAAGAATGCTTGTTTTAGATCAAACAATTTTTGTGTGGGTATTCGCTTTTATGAACCAGCTCAAAAAAAAAGCATCTCATCGATCAATTTTTACATAAAAGTCAATCATATACCTCTTTGTAGGTATACCAAGACCATTAGAGCTCCTCGCTACGTAAATATAAGGGCTACCAGTTTCACAACTCACTTCAACCGCCAAGATATAGGTAACCAGCAACCACAACACAATCAGGCAAGCGAGTATCACTTGCATCATAACTTTCGATTTATTTCGAATTGCTATTTTATTTGCTATCGATCTCAAATGCCGGATCGCTATCCGGGCTGCAAAAATGGTGCAACCAGGGGTTTCCATCATTCTCGACAGTGGCAGTACCACATTAAATGTTGCGCAAGAGCCGGCAAAACAAGATGGAATAACGGTACTGACCAATAATCTGCCGGCTGCCTGGGCACTTTCCAGCAATAAAGAGATTACGTTAGTGATATGTGGTGGTACTTTTCGCCATAAAACCCGTTCATTCCATGGTTCCCATACTGAATCTGAGTTGATGGTTAATCAATATTCTCGCTAATGGGGCGATTCACACGGGATACGGCATACCAGACGGCATACTGAATAATTTTGTTTGGGATAAGTAACTGGGGGAAAAACAAGAGGATAAAGAGAAATGATGGCGGAGGAGGAGAGATTCGAACTCTCGAACGGTTACCCGTCGACGGTTTTCAAGACCGTTGCCTTCAGCCACTCGGCCACCCCTCCGCAACGAGCCGAACTATAAACAGAGCTCTGCCGCTTGTAAAGCCTGTTTGTGCTTAATTGACCAAAAAATCCGCTAGCTGATTGTCGAGTGCTGAATTTATCGTCATCCCTTATGCTAACTGGCCATTAGGCGTACAGCAGCCGGTTTATTTACTCTCGCACAGATGGCACCTCACCAAATAACAGCAGAGACTTCTTTGGGGTAGTGGCAAATATTTGCTAAATTAGCGGCCGTTTCATTGATTGAATTACCGAGGTTGTATGTTGGAGTTTAAAGGCCAGGTTATTGATACCGATGCACAGGGTTATCTGAAAAATAGCACGGACTGGAGCGAGGCTTTAGCGCCCATACTGGCTGAACAGGAAGGGATTATACTCACTGAACCACATTGGGAAGTGGTGCGCTTTGTGCGTGCATTTTATCAAGAATTCAATACATCACCTGCAATCCGCATGCTGGTAAAGGCCATGGCACAAAAGTATGGTGAAGAGAAAGGTAATAGCCGATATCTGTATCGTTTATTCCCCAAAGGGCCAGCAAAGCAAGCAACCAAAATTGCAGGATTACCCAAACCCGTTAAGTGTATTTAACGACAGATAACAGTATTTAACGACGGATAGCTGTGTTCTGGTACTGCTCGTGAGTTAATAGCGGATGTTAAATTTTTCAAACGCGGTGCTCGGATAAGGTTCCGTCAGCAGGCGATCCACCCGCGCACCGCGTGGCCCCCCCTGCTTAATCCACTCCAGCAGGTGTTCAACCGCATGTTGCTCGCCGTAAGCCACCACTTCCACACTGCCATCATCACAATTTTTAGCGTAACCCGTCACACCCAGCGCTTGTGCCTGACGTTGCGTGCTATAGCGGAAACCCACGCCCTGAACAACGCCATAAACATAGGCGGCAGTGCATACTTTTGGCATATAGACTCCTCATCTACGTGATAATTTGCATTTTCCGGCTCATACTCCGACAATACTGCTCTTTTTTACCTAGCTGGCAGCAACTTAATTATGACCGTAAGCCTGATTCTTGCCAAAGGACGTGAAAAGTCCTTACTTCGTCGCCATCCGTGGATCTTCTCTGGGGCCGTTCAACGCCTTGAGGGGAGTGCCCTGCCCGGTGAAACCCTCGATATCCTTGATAGCCAGGGTAAATGGCTGGCCCGTGCCGCCTACTCTCCTGAATCACAAATTTTGGCACGAGTCTGGACGTTCCAACAAGATGAAGTTATTGACCGCGAGTTCTTCATCCGCCGTCTACAGCAAGCGCAGAGCTGGCGTGATTGGCTGGCAAAGCGTGATGGTTTGAACGGCTATCGCCTGATCGCCGGTGAGTCTGATGGCCTGCCGGGTATCACCATAGACCGCTTCCAGAACTTTCTGGTATTGCAGTTACTGTCGGCCGGCGCTGAATATCAGCGGGAAACGCTGGTTAGTGCCTTACAACATTGTTACCCAGAATGCTCTATTTATGACCGCTCCGATGTTTCCGTACGTAAAAAAGAAGGCTTACCTCTGACGCAAGGTACAATCAGTGGTGAAATGCCGCCTGACCTGCTGCCAATAACCGAAAACGGCATGCAACTGTTGGTTGATATTCAGCACGGCCATAAAACAGGATTTTATTTAGATCAGCGCGATAGCCGCCTGGCGGCGCGTAACTACGCCGATGGTCGCCGTGTTCTGAACTGTTTCTCTTATACCGGTGCCTTTGCTGTCGCAGCGCTGATGGGAAATTGTAAGCAAGTTATCAGCGTTGATACGTCACAAGCTGTACTGGATATAGCCAAACAAAACATTGAACTCAACCAGTTGGATTTGAGCAAAACCGAATTCATTCGGGATGATGTGTTCCAATTGCTGCGTAACTACCGCACGCAAGGGGAAAAGTTTGACATGATCATTATGGACCCACCGAAGTTTGTGGAGAACAAAAGTCAGTTGGCAAGTGCGTGTCGTGGCTACAAAGATATTAATATGTTAGCGATACAATTATTGCGCCCAGGCGGGATCTTGTTAAGTTTCTCCTGCTCTGGTTTGATGCCAACAGATTTATTCCAGAAAATTTTGGCCGATGCTGCGTTAGATGCAGGGCATGATATACAATTTATAGAACAGTTCCGTCAGGCAGCGGATCACCCGGTTATCGCGACATATCCAGAAGGTCTGTACCTGAAAGGGTTCGCGTGCCGGATAGTATGACTTGAAATGCCCTACACTGCCCTCATATAGAAGGCAGAGTAATGTTTCTCAGGAGGTTATCATGATTGCCAGCAAATTTGGTATTGGGCAGCAGGTCCGCCACAGCCTACACGGCTATTTGGGTGTAGTGATTGATATCGATCCTGAATATTCTCTCGAGCCACCGGAACCTGATGAGGTTGCAAACAACGCTATGTTGCGTTCGTCACCTTGGTATCACGTGGTTATTGAGGATGATGAGGGGCAACCGATACACACCTATCTAGCTGAAGCGCAACTAACCTATGAAGATATGGATGCTCACCCAGAGCAACCTTCATTGGATGAACTGGCGGCGTCCATCCGCCATCAGCTACAGGCTCCGCGTCTACGCAACTAAATCTTGAGATTTATCGATAAAACCCGGCGCTTAGTACCGGGTTTTTTATCGCCAAAATTAGCAACGTCGCGTATCACTGTTTTTCTAATCCCAGGCGCGGTATTTCAATCTTCGGACAACGGTCCATCACCACCTTTATTCCCGCATCTGCCGCCAAGGTAGCCGCCAACTCATTAATAACACCAATTTGTAACCACAGAACCTTGGCGCCGATAGCAATAGCATCTTGCGCAACGCCGTATGCAGCCTCGGCATTACGGAAAACATCCACCATATCGATAGCATGAGGAATATCCGCCAGTTCTGCATATGCCTGCTGGCCCAATAATGATTTCCCCGCCAATTTAGGGCTAACAGGCGTGACTTGATACCCCTGCTGTAGCAGATAAGCCATAACACCATAACTTGGCCGCGATGGGTTATCACTCGCCCCGACTAATGCAATTGTTTTTACCTGTTGGAGAATGTCAGCAATATCTTTATCGTGCATTTTTCAGTTCCTCTGATGCGCTAAAAGAATATCCCAATCCATGTGCACCCGGAGGGATACTACCAATATTAGGCGATCCTCTAAGTGTACATCATGGGGAAAATGGATCATAAATGCGGTCAGATTGATTTGGTTTAAGAGATGTCGCAGTAATTACTGTTAGAGTGCCGGCTTTATCCTTATAATTCATCAGGATAAAAACGTTATATTTATACTGATCATTTCAAAAAGTAAATAAATGTGGGCGAACGGAAAGACTTTGACACATAATCTAGCCTGTCTGACAATGTACGCGGATATCACCCTCAGGAGCAGCACATGAAATTTGGTCTGGTGGTCGTAGGGATTTTGGCCGTTTGCTGTAGTGCTTCAGCTATCGCCACGACCTTAAAACTCGCGCCGGAAATTGACCTGTTGGTGGTCGATGGGAAAAATATGTCAGGATCCTTGCTAAAAGGAGCCGATAGCTTGGAATTAAACAGCGGTCAGCATCAAATTCTGTTCAAAGTGGCTAAACCACTGCCAGCCGATCCGAAAGTGTTGTATGCCTCTCCGCCATTAGTGGTGGTGTTTAATACCCGCAATGTTCGTTCAGTCGCCATAAAATTACCGGTCATTGATACCGAACGAGATGGGCATAAGTTTTCTAAAAACCCGGTATATCAGCTTATTGGAGATAATGGCCGCCCATTATCTGTGCGCCACGATGTATTACATCAGGACAATCTCAACACTGCCAGCACACTTGAAACTGCAATGGCCAGTTATAATGTTGGCCAATTTAGTGCTTCAGTTCCCTCTTTTGCCACCATTCCACCGTCAACTGTGAGTGCAGTGCCGGGGACCACTATTGCCGTGGCAGGGACAAATACCGCGCAGAATACCACCAGCCTGCAAGGGGAAAATGTTGCCGAACAGATGCTGCAATATTGGTTCCTGCAAGCCAACGCCGAAACTCAACAACGCTTCCTACTCTGGGCTAAAAAGCAACCGGGCAAATGATCCGTTTACGATAAGGCGGTTCTTAAACATCAGGTTATGCTTGTTTCCTCGCATTTCTTTGCGTTACCGCTATGCACAAAATCTCTGTTTCAGTAATCTGTTAGCAAACCGCTAGCATTTATTGAAGGATATCTTGATGGAACTGACTACCCGCACTATTGCGGTACGCAAGCATATTGCCCTTGTTTCCCACGATCACTGCAAAAAATCGCTGCTCGAATGGGTTATGGAAAATAAACAACTGCTGTCCCAGCACGAACTTTATGCCACAGGTACCACCGGAAACCTGGTACAAAAAGCCACCGGCATTGACGTTAACTGTTTACTAAGTGGTCCGATGGGGGGAGATCAAGAAGTGGGTGCGCTGATATCAGAGAAAAAAATCGATATTTTGATTTTCTTCTGGGACCCACTGAATGCTGTGCCGCATGATCCCGATGTGAAAGCCCTACTACGTCTGGCAACAGTCTGGAATATACCTGTCGCCACCAACCGCTCGACCGCAGACTTCTTAATTGGTTCTAACTTGTTTAGCAGCGAAGTTACCATCGCAATCCCTGATTATGATCATTACTTAAAACAGCGACTGCAATAAGCATTACGCCCGGTGCCACAACCACCGGGCGTAATGTATGCGATAGCTCCGTTAAGGTTTACGCTGAACAGGAACACCTAACTCGCTAAGTTGCTTAACAAAAATAGAGGGTTTTGCTGTATCTTGCAGTAACCAGACCTGGTGCTTCGCACGAGTCATTGCGACATATAATAAACGCCGCTCCTCCGCATCTGGGAAATCTTCCGGTGCCGGTAACAGCACATCTTCCACAATTGATTCCCGCGCTACTGCCGGAAAACCATCATTACCTTCATGCAGCCCTGCAATAATCACATAGTCGGCTTGCTGCCCTTTACTGGCATGGATAGTCATAAAATCAATCGTCAGTTTTGGCCAGCGAGTTGCCGCTTTTTGCAAAATCTCAGGCCGTAAATGGTGATAGCGGGCCAAAATCAAAATGCGCTCATCATCCTTAACAAAACCGCTTAATTTATCCAGCAAGGTGTCAAGCTGTTGGTCCGGTAAAATGATGACTGACTTTTTGTTACCTTTACTCAAGCTGTTAAGTGGCTTTTTCAATTGATGTGGGTTTTGCTGAATAAACCGGTTCGCAATTTCACCGATCCTATCATTAAAGCGGTAAGTGGTATCCAAGGCACATTCAGCCCCTTCACCGAAGTACTGGCTAAAAGCTGTAGTGAGCGAGAGCTGCGCGCCACTAAACCGATAAATCGCCTGCCAATCATCACCCACCGCAAATAAACAGGTTTGCTTATTTTGTTTGCGCAGTGCTGCCAGCACCATAGCGCGTTGCGGTGAGATATCCTGAAACTCATCCACCAAAATATGCTTCCACGGACTAACAAAACGCCCTTTATCCAGTAAGTTAACTGCCTGATGAATCAAGCCGGAGAAATCAACTGCACCTTCTTCTTTCAACGCCGTTTTCCACGCTTTCAATAACGGTGCCATTAACCGTATACGTTTCTGGAAGAGATCACGCACTTCTTCATCGGCCTGCTCAATCATTTCGGCTTGACTACCACCGTGCATTCGCATCAGCCCTACCCAACGCTCCAGCCGCCCCGCCAATCTGCCTGCTAAACGTTTATCTTGCCAAAACTCACCCTCATCAACCTCCCACTCAAGCTCATCAGTTAGCCATTCACGCCACCCTTTTGCCTGCGCTTTTTTCTCACTACACTGCTGTTGCCAATTCTTAATCAATAACGATCTTCTGGCCTGGCTGTCTGATTCTAATTTACTGATTAGTGGTGTTTTACGGCTGCCTTGCTGGATAATCTGCAATGCCAGTGCATGGAAGGTTTTAGCCTGAATATCATCCACAGCTAACCGTTGCTTAATGCGATGATTCATCTCATCAGCCGCCTGACGGCCAAATGCGAGCAGTAAAATCTGCTCCGGTAATGCTTCATTACGGCGTAACAACCAACCGGCACGGGCTACCAGCACCGATGTTTTACCACTGCCGGCACCTGCCAGAACTAATACCGAGTCTTCGCCATTAACCACCGCCCGGCTTTGCGATTCATTCAGAGGGGAGGTTTCTACACTTTGGAAGAAATCTTGATGCTCTTCCAACATTCGGTTGGTCCATTGCTGATTCCGGCGTTCTACACTGCGACTACCTTGCTGCAACCAGCGCAAACAGATCTCATAATCTGCACGACAGGTCTCAAATTCGTTCAACCGCTGCACCGGTATTGGCAATGAGGCGAAAGCCTCGCGAATAGAGTGCTGCACCTGTCCTAACTCACTGCGTTTAAACCATTTATCCTGTTGCTCAATCCGCTTGATTGATTCCACTTGTTTATGTAAAACCTCAACACAAACCAAGCTCATCTCTTCACTCCATTGCTGCCAGATGCCCAGTAAATGTTGATAGAAACGTTGAGTTTCCTGCCATTCGGTGCCATGTAAACGGACAACTTGTTGGTCTGGCAATTCAAATTCCAGTTCGCCCCAGACAATACCGCGCTTACATTCAATGTTAACCAACTGGTTAAAAGGAATTAGGTACTGATGTTTATCACCGCATACTTCGATGCCAGCATTGAGCAAGCGCACCCGGTTGTAAGGGTGCTGAGCCAAATGCTTGCCAAAAGATGTCGCTTTAAGTTCCATATCTGCGCGCCATTACTCGTATTAAGTGAATTGAAATAACACAATGGAGTGTAAATAAAATAATTGAGTTTAAACAACAGGTATCCGATAGTTGACAACGGAAACTAACCCGCCCTATTCATATAGAATGGTTGGCGTTTGTTATCACTCATCCGCGTTGCGGTTTTTTTATTCAGCTAGGCAGATAAATCACTATGCGTACTGTACTGAATATTCTTAATTTTGTTTTAGGTGGTTTCTTCACCACACTGGGCTGGCTATTCGCCACAGTCGTCAGTGTCGTTCTGATTTTTACCTTACCATTAACGCGCTCTTGCTGGGAAATTACCAAATTATCATTTCTTCCATATGGCAATGAGGCGATCCATGTCAATGAATTATACCCAGAAAAAAGTAATGCTCTGATAACTGCAGGCGGCTCGTTACTGAATATTGTCTGGTTCATTTTATTTGGTTGGTGGCTGTGTTTATCCCATATCGCCACAGGGATTGTGCAATGCATAACCATCATTGGTATCCCGGTCGGTATTGCCAATTTTAAAATTGCTGCTATTGCTTTGTGGCCCGTGGGCCGCCGTGTCGTTTCAGTCGAAATGGCACAGCAAGCGAGAATGGCTAACGCTCAACGCCAATATCAGCAACGCTGAATTTTCAGTTTTAGAGGTTTTTTGTGCTCACTTTCGTCACTGGTTTACGCCGTTATGTCTACAATAGTAGCCTGCTTTATCATGCCCGTATTTTTATCGCGTTGGCGGGAGTAACGGCGGTTCCGTGGTGGATTGGTCAGCCCAAACTGACAATTCCGTTAACACTCGGTGTCGTCGCGGCAGCACTTACTGATCTTGATGACCGCCTGACAGGGCGATTACGCAATTTATTCATTACGCTGATCTGTTTTTTTGTCGCCTCCGCATCGATAGAGTTGTTATTTCCTTATCCCTGGTTTTTTGCCCTCGGTCTGACCTTTTCAACCTGTGGTTTTATTCTGCTGGGGGCTTTGGGGCAACGCTATGCAACCATTGCCTTTGGCGCATTGCTAATTGCTATCTACACCATGTTGGGTACCTCGATGTACCATATCTGGTACCAACAGCCGCTACTGCTGCTGCTCGGAGCTGTTTGGTATAACGTACTGACCTTGTGCGGACACCTTATTTTCCCTATCCGCCCCTTGCAGGATAATCTAGCTCGTTGCTACCAGCAGCTTGCTCACTATTTGGAAGCAAAAGCTAATCTCTTCGATCCTGATATCGAATCTGATGTCGACCAGCCTCTTATTGATGTGGCGATGGCCAACGGCACACTGGTATCAACCTTAAATCAGGCCAAAGCCTCACTGGTGACTCGCTTGAAAGGTGATCGGGGCCAGCGTGGGACCAGACGGACACTTCACTACTATTTTGTCGCACAAGATATTCATGAACGCGCCAGCTCGTCACATGTCCAATATCAGGTTCTACGAGAGAAATTCCGTTACAGCGACGTACTATTCCGCTTTCAGCGCTTACTGAGTATGCAAGCCAGAGCCTGCCTGCAACTTTCGCAATCCATTCTGATGAGACAAAAGTATCAGCATGATCCTCGCTTCGAGCGAGCCTTTACGTTTTTAGATGCGGCACTGGCCAGAGAACTCGCGCAAAACGAGAATATCCCGCAAGTTAAAGCCCTTTCCCACTTACTGAGAAATTTACGGGCTATTGATGCCCAATTGGCGGGAATTGAATCCGAACAAGTATTAGCCGAAGGCCCTCAGCCCGAGAGCCGTTTGTCTGACGACCACATTACCGGATGGAGTGATATCAAGCTGCGTATCAGCCGCCATCTCACCCCACAATCTGCACTATTTCGCCACGCAGTTCGCATGTCAGTGGTGCTATGTCTCGGTTATGCGTTTATTCAACTAACAGGCATGCGCCACGGCTATTGGATCCTACTGACCAGTCTTTTTGTCTGCCAACCTAACTATAATGCGACGCGCCGCCGCCTTGCATTGCGTATAATTGGCACGCTAGCGGGTATTCTTATTGGTTTGCCTATCCTGTATTTTGTGCCTTCCATTGAGGGGCAACTCATCCTTATTGTCATTACCGGGGTGCTATTTTTTGCTTTCCGTAATGTTCAGTATGCTCATGCAACGATGTTTATTACCCTGCTGGTTTTGCTCTGTTTTAACCTATTAGGGGAAGGATTTGAGGTTGCCGCACCTCGGGTATTTGATACCCTGCTAGGCTGTGCCATCGCCTGGGTAGCGGTGAGTTTTATCTGGCCGGATTGGAAGTTCCGCCACCTCCCTGCGGTGGTTCATAAAACGCTGAATGCCAACTGCCGCTATTTGGATGCAATTCTGGTGCAATACTATCAAGGCAAAGATAATAGCCTGCCCTACCGTATAGCCCGCCGTGATGCACATAATTGCGACGCGGAGTTAGCCTCAGTGATCTCAAATATGTCTGCCGAACCCAAAAATGACAAAGAAACTCAGGAGGCAGCATTCCGATTGCTCTGTCTGAACCACACGATGCTGAGCTATATATCCGCGCTGGGTGCTCATCGAGAGAAACTGAGCAACACCGCCACCCTGAATCTGCTTAATGATGCGATTTGTTATGTCGAGGGTACACTTGAGCAAGAGCAGCCTGACAGCGCGAAAATGGCCCAGGTGCTAGCCAGCTTATCTACCCGGCTACAGAACTGTAATCCTGAGCCGGAGAGCAAAGACCAATTGGTTTTACAACAAATAGGTTTATTGCTTGAACTGTTACCTGAACTCAGTGAACTGAATAGGCACATCAGCCAGACTAATTAAGATTGGGGCCATTCCCGATGGCCCCGCTATGCTGTTTCAAACTGCGTAATGTTGGGCGAACGGATGTGTATCTCAAACCATTCAATAAGTTCACTACGCATCAATAAAGGCAGCACAGCATAATGGTGGCCACTTATCGCCCCAGCAAGCGCCAATAATACATTAACCCCGAGTGAGCGCCTTAATGCACGTAACTTCAGATAACAGCATTTGGCCCCTTCACGCCGCAGTTCCGCCGCATTCTTGATGCCGGCTTTCCACAATAGTCGTTCAAGGCTGGCACTGAGATTCGGCAAATCTTTCAGACGAACTGTTGGCCCTTTTTTGCTTAAAATCTCAGCTTTCGCCCCTTGATAAGCGCGTGTAGCAAAATGACTTAGTGTGCACTCATCACTCCATAATGCAGAGTCTACCCAATAATAACGCAGCAATACCGGTAACCCGCGTTTAGCGTAGACAAAGTTACTCATCCCCCGACTGCGGAATAGCGTTTCTATCTTATTATTAGCGCGTAAATACAGTTCGCCGTCCGAAATCACCGCAAACATAATGCCGTTCGCCAATAGGCCATAGCCACCAAATTGCGAACGAACTGTGATCTTGCCTAAAAAATCGAAACGATCCTGTGCTTGCATGATTTTGTTTTCTGATGCGTTTTCCATAACTACTCCTTTAGTAAAAATCCAATCCAACGTCCCTATCCAGTTGCAATAAGTGTAAGAGGAACAACCAATTAAAAAATACGCAATATGGATTACCTAGCCAAACACAAAATGAATTTGCACGGATTTACATCACAATTATGCGAAGCGTCTTGTAAAAATTTAGTTGATCTTCGAACAAACAGTGACTACTGTATATGCATACAGCACACTACAGGCGAGGTTCATAATGCGTACTCAATCACTAAAACCTTATAATGCTAATTATCATTCTCTTATTAGCCGTGAAACACCGGAAAGAGCTGATGCTCCAACAGATAGTGGCCTTATCAGTGAACTTGTGTACAGTGAAAACCAGCCTGCGGTAACTCAGTTATTGCTTCCTTTATTGCAACAACTTGGTAAGCAGTCTCGGTGGCTTTTATGGCTGGCCCCACAACAGAAATTAAGTCGTTTATGGTTACAGCATTCAGGCTTACCAATAGATAAAGTCGTTCAGTTACGGCAAATCAATCCATTGTCGACTGTTGATGCAATGGAGAAGGCATTATTGACGGGAAATTACAGTGTCGTTCTTGGTTGGCTACCGGAGTTGTCAGAAAATGATCGAATCAGATTACGTTTGGCAGCAAAGTTAGGGAATGCTTATGGGTTTGTTATGCGTCCGTTGAATGACATAAAACTGAACCAAGGACAGTGCGCAACGTTAAAAATTCATTCTTCTTTGTATCATTAAGTAAATTTAGGATTTATCCCATGAATTATTACAATATTTAGCGCTTACTCCTGTAAAACCGGCATAAAGCGAGTCAGAATGCGGCTTGCAGCAGAAAATAACGTCTAGAAAACGCGGGTTTTTACCGCTAAATCGTTAAAGATAATGCACTATTTCGCTTTTTTTTCAGGCGGTTTATCACATCACACTTGTAACTTTCTCGCCACGTTGTAGACTTTACATCGCCAAGGTTGCTCTAAAACGCCAAATTATACTGGCAGCGTGATTAACGGGAGCGTTAAAACCTTGGCGAAGAATTTTAACCAAGGGCTTAGCTTTTTAAAGCTCATTGCCTATTTGGATGATAACGAGGCGTAAAATGAAAAAGACAGCTATCGCATTAGCAGTGGCACTGGCTGGTTTCGCTACAGTAGCGCAAGCCGCACCGAAAGATAACACCTGGTACACCGGTGGTAAACTGGGTTGGTCCCAGTATCAAGATACTGGCACTGGCGGTATCTATGGCAACGTTGGCAACGACGGTCCTACCCATAAAGACCAACTGGGTGCTGGTGCGTTCTTGGGTTACCAAGCAAACCAATACCTGGGCTTTGAAATGGGATACGACTGGCTTGGCCGTATGCCTTACAAAGGCGACGTAAATAACGGCGCATTCAAAGCACAAGGCGTACAGCTGGCTGCTAAACTGAGCTACCCAATTGCTCAGGACTTGGACCTGTACACCCGTCTGGGTGGTCTGGTTTGGCGCGTAGATTCTAGCGCTTACGATGCTCCTACTGATAGCCGTGCTAGCAACCATGACACCGGTGTTTCTCCACTGGTAGCGCTGGGTGCAGAATATGCATGGACCAAAAACTGGGCAACCCGTATGGAATACCAATGGGTTAGCAACATCGGTGATAAAGCTACCGTTGGTGCTCGTCCAGACAATGGCATGCTGAGCCTGGGTGTTTCTTACCGTTTCGGTCAGGAAGATGCAGTAGCGCCAGTAGTTGCTCCAGCACCAGCTCCAGCTCCAGTTGTTGACACTAAGCGTTTCACACTGAAATCTGACGTGCTGTTCGCTTTCAACAAAGCAACTCTGAAACCAGAAGGCCAGCAAGCTCTGGACCAACTGTATGCACAACTGAGCTCTATCGATCCTAAAGACGGTTCTGTAGTTGTTCTGGGCTTCGCTGACCGTATCGGTCAACCAGCACCGAACTTAGTTCTGTCTCAGCGTCGTGCTGACAGCGTGCGTGATTACCTGGTTTCTAAAGGTATCCCTGCTGACAAAATCACCGCTCGCGGTGAAGGTCAAGCAAACCCAGTTACTGGTAACACCTGTGACAACGTGAAACCACGTGCTGCTCTGATCAATTGCCTGGCACCAGATCGTCGCGTAGAGATCGAAGTTAAAGGCTACAAAGAAGTTGTAACTCAGCCACAGGCTTAAGTTTACTCCTTTCGTAAAAAACCCCGCATTGCGGGGTTTTTTTTGTCATCAATGATAACAAACCAGGCCACATCTCTTTTCTTAATGGCTCTATATCAATATCAACTTTTATCTAATTCATACCAAGACAGGTTAAATCTCTTTACCGAGAATATCCTGTAAGTCCTGTTTCAAAGATGACATCTGGTTGGCATATTTCTCTTTACGCTCAGCATCTTCAATTAACTGCACCACTGTATCTGACAGAGTATTGCCACGGCGCCGGGCTAGAGCTGCCAAACGCTGCCAAACCAGAAATTCCAGATCGATCGACTTTTTGCGCGTATGCTGATGCTCAGCATTGAAATGGCGCTTACGTCTGGCGCGGATAGTCTGCTTCATCCGCGTCGCCAGTTGTACGTTCATATGAGTGTCAATCCACTCCAGCACCTTTACTGGTTCACTTTCCAGTTTCATCAATTGCTCTACTGCGTCTGTAGCTGCACTGTTTTCAATGTGGCGGGTAATGGCTTCACCTTCACGGTGTTTTTTTACCAAATACGCCCATTTCCAACCACTTTCCAGATTTTCCAGTTGTTGATATTTCATCGTGAGCTCTTTAGTGACCGTGTAACTTAAGTCAAGCATAACAGTTTTACGCAGAATTTCACCCTACTAAAAGCCTATGATTAGTTTGTTTTTTGTACGGAATACTGCCGATGTCTTACTCCTTGCTACCAACTGCCACTCTACGTATATGCAGCCTGCTTTATTCTTGTATAATCGCCCTTTCCCTTTTTGACGATTGCATCTATTACTTTGACCAATAACCGACTTGAATGGCAGTCAATGCTGCCGAACGCAACGCCCTATGAAGCGTTATTTACTACTGCCTCCCAGTTGGAGCCGGTTTCTTTCTCGGCGATTCAGCCCCGGTTAGAGAATGGCATGACGCTATTTTGTCATCCACAATCTCAACCGCGTTTTATGCTGATTAAAGCACAGGAGAGTACTGAGTATCTGGCATTGATCGCGCAGGCAGTTAAAGAGCTGCAACCTGAAGCCTCTGCCGTGTTTGGTGGCGATTATCAGATTGATACCAATCTAGTGACCTGGCAGCCGGCACAACGTGGTGACGAGCCTTTTGCGGCACATTCACGCTGTCTCTATCAGGAATGGATAGAACCAGAACAACTGTTTGGTTGTGTTAGATGGCATAAAGATCAAATCAGTCTGCAACCCGGCTTGGTTCATCAGGCTAATGGCGGCATATTGATCCTGTCAGTACGGGCATTACAAGCTCAACCACTGATGTGGCTGCGTCTGAAACAGATGATTGTCCAGCAGCGCTTCGATTGGTTGTCACCTGATGAAACTCGCCCTCTGCCAGTACACATTCCCTCTATGCCACTGGATCTGCGCCTGATTCTCGTTGGCGACCGTCTGGGCCTTGGCGATTTCCACGATATGGAACCCGAGTTAGGTGAATTGGCTATCTATGGCGAGTTCGAAGTCGAGCTGCCGCTGGTCGATATCGATGGCATGACCCTATGGTGTGGCTATATCAATGCGTTATTGCAGGAAAAGCAGTTGCCATCTTTATCTGCCGATGCCTGGCCAGTTCTGTTTCGTCAGGCAGTGCGCTACAGCGGTGATCAGGGCAGTCTGCCGCTGTGCCCAGTATGGCTAACTGGCCAGTTGGCAGAAGCAGCGCTGTATGCTGAAGAAGAGTCAATTACAGCCAATGCGCTGGACATTGCCTTGAATGCCCGTGATTGGCGTAATAGTTATCTTGCTGAGCGGATGCAAGATGAGATTGAACTAGGGCAAATTTTGGTTGATACCGAAGGGTTAGTCGTCGGTCAGATTAATGGTTTGTCGGTACTGGAATACCCAGGTCACCCTTATGCTTTTGGCGAACCTGCACGTATCAGTTGTGTGGTTCACTTGGGTGATGGCGAGTTTGTTGACGTTGAACGTAAAGCAGAACTGGGCGGTAATCTACATGCTAAAGGCATGATGATTATGCAAGCATTCTTGATCTCAGAATTGGAACTTGATCAGCCGCTACCCTTCTCGGCTTCGATTGTTTTTGAGCAATCCTATGGTGAGGTCGATGGTGATAGCGCATCACTGGCCGAGCTTTGCGCCTTGATCAGTGCCCTTTCGCAGCAGCCTATCAACCAGCAAATTGCGGTCACAGGCTCTGTTGATCAGTTTGGTAATGTGCAGCCTATTGGCGGCGTAAATGAAAAGATCGAAGGCTTCTTCGAAGCTTGTCAGCGTCGCGGGTTGACGGGCACTCAAGGGGTGATTCTACCGACGACCAATGTCCGTCATTTATGCCTGAATCAGGCAGTGATTGAGGCGGTACAAAATGGTCAGTTCCATCTCTGGGCGGTTGATAGCGCCGCTGAAGCACTGCCGTTATTGACAGGCATGGTGTATGCCGACGAGCAGCAACCAAGCCTGTTAGGTATAATTCAAGAGCGAATCTCACAGGTTAATCCGCAGGACAGACACCGTTGGCCTTGGCCATTACGCTGGCTAAACTGGTTCAACCAGGGCTGATCGGACTTGCTCAGCGTACAGGTGTACGCTATTCTGCGCACTTCACTAAAATAAGGCTTACTGAGAACATGGTAGATAAACGCGAATCCTATACAAAAGAAGACCTTGAAGCATCAGGCCGTGGCGAACTGTTTGGCGCTGGCGGACCACCATTGCCAGCAGGTAATATGTTAATGATGGACCGTGTCGTCAAGATGACAGAAGACGGCGGTACCTATGGCAAAGGTTATGTGGAAGCGGAACTGGATATCAATCCAGATCTATGGTTCTTCGGTTGCCACTTTATCGGTGATCCTGTAATGCCAGGCTGCCTGGGCCTTGATGCTATGTGGCAATTGGTTGGGTTCTATCTTGGCTGGTTAGGTGGCGAAGGCAAAGGTCGCGCGCTGGGTGTCGGTGAAGTTAAATTCACCGGTCAGGTACTGCCTGAAGCCAAGAAAGTAACATATCGTATTAATTTTAAACGCGTTATTATGCGTAAATTAATTATGGGTGTCGCGGACGGTGAAGTTTTGGTTGATGGCAAAGTGATTTACACTGCCACCGACTTGAAAGTCGGTCTGTTTAAAGACACCAATACTTTCTAATATCTGTTATCCCTGTGCAGGGGCAGTTACTCCCCTGCACCATAATAATGATGCCACGAGGCATTTTTTTTAACCCAGGTGACTACAATAAATGTAGTCACCTGTTGAATGTTAATTTTCAGCCCACGCTCAGCCAAAGCCACAATAATGATGTGAGGAATGGAATGCAAAGAACCCGCCTTGAAGACATGCCTTGCCCGGTTGCCCGCTCTCTTGAACGCGTCGGCGAATGGTGGAGCATATTAATCATCCGCGATGCCTTTCAAGGATTAACGCGGTTTGATGAATTTCAGCAAAGTTTGCAGCTATCACCCACTATCCTCACCCGCCGCCTAAAGTATCTGGTGGAAAGTGGGATCCTTGAAAAGCGGCTCTATAATCCGCGTCCTGCCCGCTATGAGTATTTACTGACTGAGCGTGGCAATGATTTTTTCCCAGTGATGGCGGCACTATTCCAGTGGGGTAATCAGCATTTTGCACCACTTGGTCCTGCGGTAGTACTCGCAGATCGCCGTACGGGTAATCCGGTAGAAACTATTTTACTGGACAGAAATACCGGGCAACCTATTTGTGCACAAGATGTCACTCTTGCGGCAGGCTCCGTCAAGAGCGATATAATTAATAAACGGTTGGCACTGATGCATGGCAAACAGTCAATAGATACCAGGCAACAGTCTCACTCAATTAAGTCTCAAAAGGAAAAACAATGAATACGCGCCGTGTAGTAATTACAGGTATGGGTGTGGTTTCCCCGTTAGGCTGTGGTAGCGAAACTGTTTGGCAACGTTTGCTGGCAGGGCAATCCGGCATCCGTATTCTGCCGGATGAGATTGTCGGTGATTTGTCAGCTAAGATTGGTGGGCAAGTGCCTACACTTGATGCAGACTCAGAGGCAGGCTTTGATCCTGATAAAGCTGTTGCGCCAAAAGATCAGAAGAAAATGGATCGTTTCATTGCGTTTGCGATGGCGGCGGCAGATGAAGCTATTACCCAAGCCGACTGGCATGCTGACGATGTAGAAAAACAGGAACGTACCGCTACCGTGATTGGTTCTGGTATTGGTGGTTTCCCTGCAATTGCCCATGCCGTACGCACCACCGACACTCGCGGGCCAAAACGCCTCTCCCCTTTCACCATACCTTCATTTTTGGTGAATTTGGCTGCGGGTCATGTTTCTATTAAACATCATTTTAAAGGGCCAATTGGCGCGCCCGTCACCGCTTGTGCGGCGGGAGTGCAAGCTATTGGTGATGCGGTGCGGATGATCCGCAACGATGAAGCGGATGTTGCCTTATGTGGTGGCGCTGAAGCCGCGATTGATAAGGTCAGTTTGGCTGGTTTTGCTGCAGCTCGTGCTCTATCAACCGGTTTTAATAGCACACCTGAGAAAGCCTCCCGTCCCTTCGACAGTGCTCGCGATGGTTTTGTGATGGGGGAAGGTGCCGGTTTACTGATTATTGAAGAATTGGAACATGCTCTCGCCCGTGGCGCACAACCGTTAGCTGAGATTGTCGGCTACGGTACCAGTGCCGATGCCTACCATATGACCTCTGGAGCTGAAGATGGTGATGGCGCATATCGCGCAATGAAGATCGCTTTGCGCCAGGCTAAAATTAAGCCAGAACAAGTTCAGCATCTTAATGCGCATGCAACCTCAACTCCGGTGGGGGATCTTGGCGAAATCAATGCGATTAAACACTTATTTGGTGAAGGTAATACCTTAGCCATTACCTCAACCAAGTCAGCCACTGGGCATTTGCTGGGGGCGGCTGGCGGATTGGAAACCATCTTCACGGTACTGGCACTGCGTGATCAAATTGTGCCTGCCACTCTGAATTTGGAGAATCTGGATGCCGCGGCCAAGGGGTTGAATATTGTGGCAGGTAAAGCCCTCCCCCATGAGATAACCTATGCACTGTCAAATGGCTTCGGTTTTGGCGGGGTTAACGCGAGTATCTTGCTAAAACGCTGGGCTGAATAATTTGGTCAGACCTCGATGAGTTGACGCCAGTCAATGATTCGGGTGAGCGAATGCAGCCAACAATGCTGCAGCGACAAGTACCACCTGTATTACTCAAAGTAATTGGTGTTGCAGCTAGGCGGCAAATGAGTGAATCCCGATGAGTTGACACTAGTCAATGATTCGGGTGAGCGAATGCAGCCAACAACGCTGCAGCGACAAGTACCACCTGTATTACTCAAAGTAATTGGTGTTGCAGCTAGGCGGCAAATGAGTGAATCCCGATGAGTTGACGCCAGTCAATGATTCGGGTGAGCGAATACAGCCAACAATGCTGCAGCGACAAGTACCACCTGTATTACTCAAAGTAATTGGTGTTGCAGCTAGGCGGCAAATGAGTGAATCCCGATGAGTTGACACTAGTCAATGATTCGGGTGAGCGAATGCAGCCAACAACGCTGCGGCACCAAGTACGAAGAGTAAAAATGAAAACCTCCGCAATATGCGCATAAAGCGGAGGTGATCCCTTAGTCTGACAGAGAGCCGCTTAAGCGGTCACAGCCCTGTCCTCCATGGCTTGTCGCCAACCTCCTAACCAATGCGATCTGGCGTCTAAAGCTTGATAGGGACAAATTTCCCTTGAACGCCCTGAAATACCTGCTTGATACCCGCGTGACAACGCCCTTTCCAGGCGATCTCTTTTCTGTCTCTTCATGCCTCGTTTCCCTCATCTTTCGGTCTGGTGGAAAGAAAACAGTGACCACTTTATGTGCAGTCACAATTAAGTGATAGACCTTAGGAAACAGAAAAGCAATGCGCAAAATTCACGCCAATGTCATATTTGTGAGCTATGTCCGCTGAATTTGCTAAGTGATTGATTTGGGATAACTGAAAGCAATATATTGATATTAAACAAAAAACCCTCTTTCGCAGTAATTTTTCATTAGCAACGAAAGAGGGTTTGACTGATATTAGACTAAATTAGAACAAAATATTACTTAACGTTTTGTAACTGAGCAGCAATAACCTTGGCTTCCTGCTGCCAGCCCTGCGCCAAGGTTCGGATCAGAGCATCGTAGCCGTCTTCACTCTGTTTAAGCTCGAGATCGAATGGCTGCTTAATCAACTGTCCCTGATGTTTCAGTATCCACACACCACGAATGACGGCGCGACCATCATAGCGGCCATGGAAGCCGGTTACAGTCACATTGAGGACATCCTGATCGCTATCCAGTGGTTGTGAAGAGACCAACCAACCCGGCAGCGCATTACTCAGATTGGTTACCAAGGTTTGCTGCAACTGTTGATCCAGTGGACTGGCCCACAAGTTGTTGCTGGCAATGACATACTGTACATCATTGGTTTGGTATACCACTCCCGTCGCAGCCAGATAATCAGCAACACCAACATGTTCAATCCATAATTGCCTTGAAGCAACACTACTACTGACCGTAGCAGGTGCGCTGAGTGCCGGTAACTGATAGTAGGTTTTGCCGGGTTCGCTACTGCAAGCGCTAAGTAACAGCGCTGCGAGAACTGCCATCCATTTCATCATTTTTTGGCCTTCTTAGGCTGAGGATCCTGACTTCCTGCCGCTTCAAATACCAGCGCGTTACTCTTCTCATTCAGCGTACGCAATACTGGCTGTAATTCACGCAAGACCTGATCTAACCGTTGCATATCACCCACCATCTTGTTGTAGGCCGGTGAACCTGGCTGGAAGCCTTTCATGCTGCGATTCAACTCATTCAGGGTTTTTTGCAGATCTTTGGGGAGATCCTGCATCGCCGGGCTTGAGGTGATTGCAGTCAATGCCGCCAAGGTTTTCTGAGTTTCACGCATCGTTTTCTGACTTTCAGCCAGTGTCTTCGTGACTTCATTCACCATTGGATCCAGAGGTAGACTATTAATCTTATCCAGTGTTTGCATCAATTTCTGCTGAATTTGCGCTAAACCACCACTGACTGTGGGCAGCAATGGATAGCCCGCCACTTCCAACGGCCCTTTCCACGGTTTGGCATCTGGGTAGAAATCCAGATCAATAAACAGCGCCCCCGTCAGCAAGTTACCTGATTTCAATGAGGCACGTAGCCCGCGTTCTTTGGCTGTTTTCAATATTTGCGCAAAGTTGGTATCCGAGCCTAAATCATCGCGGAAACGGCCTGGCTCAATGCGAATAAGCACCGGAATACGGAAATCATTATCAACTCGCTGCCTCATACCTTCGGTGAAGAACGGCACATCGGCCACAGTACCCACACGAATACCACGGAACTCTACCGGCGCACCAGACTGCAAACCACGTACAGAGTCGGAGAAGAACAACAAGAAATCTTCATGTTCAGTGAACAGAGAATTTTGAATGCTGCTGCGATTATCAAACAGTTTGAATTCAGCTTTATCTGCCGTGACCGGTTTGCCCAGATCCAAACCATCAGGCACATCGAAACTTACGCCACCACTGAAAAGGGTTGCCAGCGATGCCATTTCAACTCGCATTCCTTGTGATGATAGATCGACCGCTACACCACTGTCCTTCCAGAAACGGACATTACTGGTGACCAGACTGTCATAAGGCGCACCAATAAATAACTGATAACGCATTAAGCGTGACTTGGCATCGAAGGTGCTGGTTTCTACCGATCCGACCCGGTAGCCACGGAACAATACCGGGTCGCCAGCATTCAACTGCCCAGCCTGTTCGCTGTCCAGAATGATACGCACCCCTTTAGCATCAGGTGAGGCCAGCGGTGGGGAATCCAATAAGGTGAATTCACTTAATGATTTACCTTTGCTACCCGGTTGCAGCTCAATGTAAGCACCGGAAAGTAGTGTTCCCAGGCCAGATACACCCTCACGGCCAATCTGCGGCTTCACCACCCAGAAGACGGTATCGCCATGTAACAGGGTATTCATGCCTGAGCTGAGCCGTGCCTGCACGATAACATGGTTCAGATCCTCACTCAGCGTGACCTGCTCTACGATACCGACATCCACACTACGACTTTTTATTTTTGTTTTACCTGCTTCAATACCTTCGGCATTCAGTGTGGTCAATACCACCTGTGGCCCCTGGTGGCTGAAATGATAAAACAAAATCCATGCGCCAATCAGCACAGTGACAATCGGGATGATCCACACCGGCGACCATCGCTTGATTTTTTCAATTTCCGCCACATTCTGGCTGGGATTATTGTCCGTCACCTTGCGGCTCCTTTTGGGTTGATTCACTGATTCGATCCCAGGTTAAACGAGGATCAAAGGTTAATGCAGCAAACATTGTCAGAACCACTACCATGGCAAATAGCAGTGCACCAATCGCTGGATAAATACTCATCAGTTGCCCAATACGGACTAATGAAGAGAGCACAGCAATAACAAAGACATCGATCATTGACCAACGGCCAACAAATTCCACGATTTCATAGATGAAATGCATCCGTTCAGTATCGCTATTACCTTTACCTTTTGCATCCCAACACAGCCAGGCAATCGCTAACATTTTTAACGATGGCACCATGATACTGGCGATAAAAATCACCATCGCCACCGGATAAGAACCTTCGCTCCACAAGAAAATGACCCCCGCCATAATGGTAGAACCCATTTGACTCCCCAGACTTTCGGTAATCATAATCGGCATCAAATTAGCCGGAATATAGAGCAGAATCGAGGTGATCAATAGGGCCATTGTCCACTGCAAGCTATGGCGACGACGAACATAGCCATGAGTATGGCAGCGCGGGCATTGCACCTGGGATTGCGGCAAAATTGCGGTACAACAAGAACAGGATCGCAACCCCTGACGCAAACCAGTACGGCCCGCAACCAACGGGAGCTTCAGTTCAGGAGCCGGGGCAATATCCTGCCACATCCAATGACGATCGACACATTGGAAGGCGCGGACTTGTAATACACAAAATAGGCAATAGGGGATAAAACTGCTGCCAATACCGATGTCGCCATACGCCATCAGTTTGACAAAGCTCACCAGCACACCGGCGAGGAAGATCTCAACCATGCACCAGCTTTTAAATTGGAATAACGCTTTCGCTATTGCGGCTTTCAAGTGGGCTGGCATCCGCACCCGCAGGCAAAGCAGGATGATGGCTACCATACAGAATGCCGGTATCAACTGAACCAGTACCATAAATAACGTTGCCATGCTGGCATAGTTATCTGACACCATGACTCTGGGTATTTGGAGTAAGGTAATTTCGCTGGTGATCCCGGCCACACGCATGTTGACGAACGGAAACATATTAGCCAGTAATAGCATAAATAATGCGCTAACCGCGTACCCCACAGGGCGCTTGCGTGGCTCATCCCACCTGGTAGTCAGTGTGGTTTTGCAACGCGGACATACCGCTTTAGTGCCATAAGGCAGGGAGGGTAAGGCCACTGACATGTCGCACTGCCGGCACAGGATGACATTCCCTGACTGCCCGCCGTGTTTAGGCTCAATAACAGAATACAATATCTATGTCCTTACGGCTGGCCTGTATATCCCTTCATCTTTCAACATGCAGATGGTTGGCTGTTCCGTTACTCCGCCATCCATGGTTCTCGCCTCTATCAGGCCGCTGCAAGCTACCTTCCTGCACGTTGAAATCTATTGGGTATTGTTGAACACCGTTCTATCAAGAGACTTACTATAACAATAGACATAATATCGTATTGCACGTCATCTGGTAGAACGGCGGTTACACATTTTTAACCGTTTTTCTGAGCTTCCAGCTCTTCCCAACGACCAAATGCTACTTCTAACGCCTGTTCAGCATCAGCTAATGCTTTCAAGACCTGTTGTGTCTCTTCATGCGGGCGTGAGAAAAAATCTGCGTGACCAACTTCAGCCTGTAACTCACTGATTTCATTTTCCAGTTTTTCTAGCTGTTGCGGTAACTGATCCAACTCACGTTGTAAGTTATAGCTCAACTTACCCGGGCGCTTAGCGGCGGGAGCATTACTCTTAACCGGTGTCGCAGTTTTGGTTTCTTCAACTTTAGCCGCTACCTGACGGATAGGTTTTGCCTCAGCACGTTGCTGATGCGCGTCATAATAGCCGCCAACAAAACTATTGATCTGGCCATTACCTTCAAAGATCCAACATTCAGTCACTGAGTTATCAACGAATTGACGGTCATGGCTTACCAACAGCACTGTGCCCTGATAGCTATCAACCATCTCTTCCAACAACTCCAGTGTTTCCACATCCAGATCGTTGGTCGGTTCATCGAGAATCAGCAAGTTGCTAGGCTTAAGGAATAATTTAGCCAATAACAGGCGATTACGCTCACCACCAGACAGCGCTTTCACCGGTGTCATTGCGCGTTTAGGGTGGAACAAGAAGTCTTGCAGGTAACCGAGGACATGGCGCGAGCGGCCATTTACCATCACTTCTTGCTTACCTTCTGCCAGGTTATCCATCACCGTACGTTCGGGATCAAGTTCTGCCCGATGCTGGTCAAAATAAGCCACTTCCAACTTGGTGCCACAATGTACTTTGCCGCTGTCCGCTTTAAGCTGACCGAGCATCAGTTTCAGTAATGTCGTTTTACCGCAACCATTTGGGCCCACCAGCGCGATTTTATCGCCACGCTGTACTTGTGCGGTAAAATCTTTCACTAATACTTTGCCATCAATCTGATAGTTAACATTCTCCAGATCAAAGACAATTTTGCCTGAACGCACAGTCTCTTCGACTTGCATCTTGGCTGTGCCCATCACTTCACGGCGTTCAGAACGCTCCATGCGCAGCGCTTTCAGCGCGCGCACACGGCCCTCGTTACGGGTGCGGCGCGCTTTGATACCTTGGCGTATCCACACTTCTTCCTGCGCCAGTTTGCGGTCAAATTCAGCATTTTGCAGCTCTTCAACCCGCAGTGCTTCTTCTTTGCTGGCAAGATACAGTTCGTAATTCCCTGGCCATGACACCAATTTGCCACGATCAAGGTCGACAATACGGGTCGCCATCGCGCGGATAAAGGAACGGTCATGAGAGATAAACACGATGCTGCCCTGGAATTCTTTCAGGAAGCCTTCCAGCCAATTAATGGTTTCGATGTCCAAATGGTTGGTCGGTTCATCCAGCAGCAGCACTTTCGGCGAGCTTACCAGCGCACGGCCTAGTGCTGCTTTACGCAACCAACCACCTGACAGTGATGAAAGTTCGGCATCAGCAGATAAACCAAGTTGAACCAGCACTTCCTGAATGCGGCTGTCTAATTGCCACAAACCTTGATGGTCCAGAATCTCCTGCAATGCCGCCAGACGATTGAGGTTCTTCTCACTTGGGTCTAACTCAACCTGATGCAAGCTTGCGTGGTAGGCTTTTAAATGTTCAGCCTGTTCTTGCACGCCTTCAGCCACAAAGTCAAACACGGTACCGGCCACATTGCGTGGTGGGTCTTGTTGCAGACGCGCCACAATCAAATCTTGCTCATAAATGATGCGGCCATCATCCAGTGCGACTTCTTTGCTCAAAATTTTCAATAAGGTGGATTTACCTGCGCCATTACGGCCCACCAGACAAACGCGCTCGTTTGCCTCAATATGCAATTCAGTATTATCCAATAAAGGTGCATCGCTGAACGACAGCCAGGCACCGGACATGCTAATTAACGACATAGTTTCTACTTTTCCTCGTGGCTGTGGGTGACCAGCCAACAGTTGTGGATTTGACGATTACGGGCAAAGTCTTCTGATTGTGTCTGAGCTGTTATCTCTTTCGCTTCCAGCCCTAACGCCTTTATCCCGTCCAAATCCATCTGGAAACCGCGCTTATTGTTCGAGAACATGATTGTTCCCTTACGGCGCAGTAACCGTTTAAGTTCTTTCATCAGCACTAAGTGATCGCGCTGAACATCAAAGGTGGTCTCCATACGCTTGGAGTTGGAGAAAGTCGGTGGATCAATGAAGATCACATCGAACTGCTCATCGGTGTTACTGAGCCATGAAAGGCAATCAGCCTGAATCAAGCGGTGTTGTTGGCCAGTTAAGCCATTCACCCGCAAATTCTTCTCGGCCCACTCCAGATAGGTACGCGACATATCAACCGTCGTGGTACTGCGCGCACCACCCAAGCCGGCATGAACACTGGCCGTACCGGTATAGGCAAACAGGTTAAGGAAGTCTTTACCCTGGCTCATTTTACCTAGCATCTGGCGAGCGATACGGTGATCAAGGAACAGGCCGGTATCGAGGTAATCGGTCAGGTTAACCCATAGCTTGGCGTTATATTCACTCACCAGCAGGAATTCACCTTTTTGTGCCAGCTTTTCGTATTGGTTTTTGCCCTTCTGGCGCTCACGGGTTTTTAATACCAATTGATTGGATGGGAGATCCAGTACCGCAAGGGTGGCATTAATCACATCAAATAAGCGCTGGCGGGCCTTTTGCGCATCAATCGTTTTCGGCGGCGCATATTCCTGTACCACCACTTTGCTGCCGTAACGATCGACGGCCACATTATAATCAGGCAAATCGGCATCATACAGACGGTAGCATTCGATACCCTGCTGTTTGGCCCACTTATCCAGCTTTTTCACGTTTTTACGTAGACGGTTGGCATAATCTTCTGCCACCTGAACACCCGCAGCACCCTGTGGATTCGCCGCTAACTGATAGTTTTTCTGCACGCAATCCAGCGGGCCATTTTTCGCTTTAAATTCACGTTCCGCCCGCAGTTGCAGGCAACTCAGCAATTCCGGTGATGCACTGAACAGCGATAAACGCCAGCCACCAAATGCCGATTTCATGATGCGACCGAGCATATTATGCAATGCAATCAATGCCGGCTCGCTTTCCAACCGCTCACCGTAAGGCGGGTTACTGATAACCGTGCCTACCGGCCCTTCCGGCAGGGGGTTCACTAACTTACTGACATCATTGGCATTGAAGCTAATCAGCTCTGATACCCCAGCGCGGCGGGCATTAGCACGCGCCATTTCGATAACTCGTCTGTCGATGTCTGAACCGAAGAAGCGAGAAGTGGTTTCCTGCAAACCATTGCGGGCACGCACTTGCGCCTCGGTGGTCAATTCACGCCATAGCACTTCGTTGAAGGCACTCCAGGCGGTAAAGCCCCAATGGGCGCGATGCAAACCAGGGGCGCGATCAGAGGCTATCATTGCCGCTTCAATCAGCAATGTACCGGAACCACACATCGGATCGACCATCGGTGTACCTGACTGCCAGCCAGAACGCTGGATAATTGCCGCTGCCAGGTTTTCTTTCAGGGGAGCCTGACCGGTCAGATCACGGTAGCCGCGCTGATGCAGCCCTTCACCACTGAGATCCAATGCCACACTGGCCATATCCCGTTGTAGGAAAACATTCACCCGAATATCCGGTTGCTGCTTGGCAACCGTTGGGCGCTGCTCCAACTTACGGGTAAAGCTGTCAACAATGGCATCTTTTACTTTCAATGCACCGTACTGGCTGTTGCGGATTTCATCATTCACGCCGCTAAAGTGCACAGCAAAGGTTTTATCCACACCAAAAATTGACGGCCAGTCGATCGCCTGCACCCCGAGGTACAAGTCCAAATCGCTGTAAACTTTAAATTCGTTAAGCGGTAACAAGATGCGCGAAGCCAGGCGGCTCCACAGCAGGCTTTGGTACATGAGTCGATCGTCACCCTGAAAATGTACCCCACCCTGTACTATTTTACAGTCGTGAGCGCCCAGCGCTTCGAGTTCGCTTTTTAACAGTTCTTCCAGTCCACGCGCCGTGCTGGCAAACAGAGAGTTCATATCGCACTATCACCAAAAAGAAAATTGTTGCGCATTATAGCTAATCCCAGCAGCTTGTCATAAAGTTGCTCCTTCTTATTTAATACTCGCACGGAGGCAATGGTGATTACCCTCTCCCGACTCTACGTTCATCCGGTGAAATCCATGCGCGGCTTGCAGCTTTCTCATGCTCAAGTCAGCAGCAGTGGGCTGGCCTTTGACCGCGTATTTATGATTACCGAACCGGATGGCACTTTTATTACTGCGCGCCAAAATCCGCAGATGGTGTTGTTCACCCCGGCATTAATGCCGAACGGTTTATATCTCACGGCGCCCGATGGCGAGAGTGCCAGTATCCGCTTTAATGATTTTTTAGCCAATGCTGAACCGACGGAAGTCTGGGGAAATCATTTTACGGCGCTAATTGCCCCTGAGACCATCAACAACTGGCTCAGTGGCTATTTTCAGCGTGAAGTGCAATTACGCTGGCTCGGTGCACAGTTAACCCGCAGGGTGAAGCCGATGCCAGAGATTCCACTGTCTTTTGCTGATGGCTTCCCTTACCTGCTCGTTAACGAAGCATCATTTAAAGAACTACAGCAACGCTGCCCTGGCAGTATTAAATTAGAACAGTTTCGCCCGAATTTAGTCGTAACCGGTGCCAGTGCATTTGCCGAAGACAGTTGGCAGGTGATTCGCGTTGGAGATATCACCTTTGATTTGGTTAAGCCATGCAGCCGTTGTGTATTAACCACCGTCAGCGTAGAACGCGGGCGGAAACACCCAACCGGTGAGCCATTACGAACACTACAGACATTCCGAACTGCGGAAAATGGCGATATCGATTTTGGCCAGAATATGGTGGCCAGGAACAGCGGTATTATTCGGATAGGTGATGAAGTAGAAATTCTGTCAACCAAACCACCTCGGCCATACAGTGCAGGTGCCATAGTTGAAAGCCTGGCGGCACCACTTGATCAATCCAAAGCGGTATCGATTGAATATAACGGCATTCGCTTTAATGGTAATAATCAGCAGGTATTGCTGGAACAATTGGAACAACAAAATATCCGCATTCCTTATTCATGCCGGGCTGGGATATGTGGCAGTTGTAGAATTACATTAGTGAATGGCGATGTTGCACCTTTAAAACAGAGTGCCATTGGCAACGACGGAACTATTCTTTGTTGTAGCTGTATTCCCACAGGGGATATTACCCTCAGCGGTAAATAAGATAATCCCGATAAACTTACTCTCTGCACGCAGCTAACCACTTTACTGCGGTATGAAGGGGAATTATACCGCTCGGTCGAAAGCTGGGGCGGTATAAACCTCTGCAATGATAAGGGGCAACAAACGGTCATTCATTATCTTAATGGCATCACCTAATACCATCTGCCGTCCAGCTAATACCACTTGTGATTGTGCTAATAAACACAAACTTGCCGAATCACCCGACTCAACCACTAACAAGCGAACATCTTCACCACTATCCAATACTTTAACTAACGCCAACTCACCATTTTTTGGCATCAGCGCTTTAGGGTATTGTACAAAATACCAACTTTTGGGCATTAGTGGTTTTAGGAAACGAAATGCGACCAATGCATTTAACACTAATTCTGAACGTTGTTCATGGCTCAATTTAATTTGGCGACATTGATCTTCGAATTCAAAATAGAGAGCGGCATCGTCGACACAGAATGCGGATTCATCGAAAGCATCTGGGGTTAGCATTTTAGACGGGAAACGCGAGCGAAATATCATACCATTAGCTAAATCCAACATCAGTCGGTCGTGTTCGGTATCAAAATACCAACGCCATTTATCATCTGGTTTAATTCGCATATTTTTCCTTCCCGCCATGCTGCTAACATCATTGACTCAATAACTGAGTTCTTCGCCCATCAAATGGGATTAATTTCATATATCCGCATCATACTTCAAACAGCATGTGCGTTGGCGGCTCTCGTTACTCAGCCCATCCATGGAGCTCGCCTCTACGAGACCACTATAAGTCGCGTTCAAATCAGTTCACGACCACTTTGTTATTCGATTACCGGCTACCTGCAACTCACATTATTTAGGTATAGGGCTTTCGCTGTATATTTAATCTACTGGAGTAAAATATAGACGAGCCGGAGGAAGAAATAAACCCCCCGGCCAGTAATGAAGTTAAATAATTAGATATGAGTGATGATATTCTTAATCAAACCAGGCCCACGGAAGATAAAGCCGGAATAAATTTGAATCAATGAAGCACCTGCCGCCATTTTTTCGCGAGCGGCAGTAACCGAATCAATTCCACCTACCCCGATAATTGGCAGACGCCCTTGCAGCTCTTGTGATAAGCGACGAATGACTTCCGTGCTGCGTAATTGTAATGGTCGGCCACTTAAACCACCGGCTTGTTCGCAATAATTTAATCCCTGAATGAGAGAGCGATCTAACGTTGTATTAGTGGCAATAACGCCATCTATATTATGGCGAACTAAACTGTCAGCTATTTGGATCAACTCTTCCTCGGTAAGATCCGGCGCGATCTTTACTGCCACAGGAACATATTTATGATGGCGCTGATGTAATTCAGTTTGTTTATTTTTAATTGCTGCCAACAAATCATCTAACGCTTCACCATACTGCAAAGATCGTAACCCTGGGGTATTAGGTGAGGAGATATTAATCGCAATATATCCCGCGTAAGGATAAATTTTATCCATACAAATCAAGTAATCTTCTTTACCTTGCTCTACCGGGGTGTCTTTATTTTTCCCGATATTAATACCTAATATTCCGCCAAAATGTGATTTTTTGACATTTTCAATTAAGTTATCAACTCCGTGATTATTAAATCCCATCCGGTTGATCAAGCCTTCAGCTTCAACGATCCTAAACAACCTTGGCTTATCATTACCTGACTGTGGCCGGGGTGTCACCGTACCCACTTCGATAAAACCGAACCCCATCGCGCCCAGCGCATCAATACACTCACCGTCTTTATCCAGCCCCGCCGCCAAACCTAATGGATTTTTGAATGACAATCCCATACAGCTCACTGGTTTGGTTGGTACCGACTGGCGAACCAGGAATTCGAGTGGTGTGCCAGTAACACGTTTTAACTGCCGGAAAGTGAATTCATGGGCACGTTCTGGATCAAGCTGAAATAGTGCTTTTTTGACGAGTGGGTAGTACATGTGATCTCCTGACCGGCTTTCAACCTATGGATAGACGCGGGAATGGTAAATTTATCTATCAGGAAAGTAAACGATTGCTCAGTAAAGCCACGCAAAGAATCTCTTTGTTTAACTATATTGATAACAAGGTGTTAACTATTTGTAGGTCAAGAACCATAAAAAAGAGGGCATTGCTGCCCTCTGTGCTGTGAAGGTAACGTTAGTGGGCAGCGCTATTGGCTGATTCAGCTATTATGCGGCCAGTGCTTTAGTTATCTTCTCGTATAAATCACCGGACAGATTATCTAGCGTTTTAAGTTGCTCCAGCGCCTGGCGCATTAGAGCCTGACGGCCAGCATCATAACGTTTCAAGCGAATCAACGGCTCAATCAGCCGTGCAGCCACCTGCGGGTTACGGGTATTCAAATCACTGAGAATTTCGACTAGGAATTGATAACCACTGCCATCGCTGGCATGGAATGCCGCCGGATTACCCGAAGCAAAACTACCGACTAACGCACGAGTGCGATTTGGATTGCTCAAACTGAATGCCGGATGCTTAAGCAAAGCCCGCACCTGTGTCAAAACATCAGCCGCCGGACTCGTCGCTTGCAGTGCAAACCATTTATCCATAACCAAACCATCATGATTCCAACGCATATCGAAGGCTGTAAGCAACTCATCACGGCAAGGTAATTGTGCAGAGACTGCCGCCGCCAATGCGGCCAGCGAATCAGTCATATTATCCGCCTGGTGGTATTGTGACGAGACCAGCTTGTTAGCAAAATCTTCATCAGCAAAAGCCAGATAATTCAGGCAGGTATTACGCAATGCACGCTTGGCAATATCACTGTGTTCAATACGATACACAGGTGTCATATTCGCAACATATACGGCTAACAGTTCATCAGACAATGCCTGAGCCAAACAACGAGTAATAGCCTCATGAACCGCACTGATCGCCAGCGGATCAATGGTAGTAAACAGCTCTGCTATTTCATTTTCTGACGGTAAGGTCAAGATCTGCGCTGCCAGAGCCGGATCAAGATTTTCATCGAGTAATACTGCCCGGAAAGCATCCGCAACGTGAGTGGGTAAACTCAGCGGCTGTTTCTGCTGATACTTGGCAACATTAAGTTTGATATAGGTTGCCAGCAAGCTCTGGGCAGCATCCCAACGAGAGAATTCATTACGCGCATGCTGCATCAGGAAAGTGAGCTGCTGATCACTGTAGGTATAATCCAGTTTGACTGGGGCGGAGAATTCGCGCAGCAAAGAGGGGATCGGCGTATGTTCAACATTATCAAAGGTAAATGTCTGCTCAGACTCCGTCACATTCAGGACATGATGGACGGGCAAGCCGTTTTTCTGTAGCGCAATCACATTACCGTTACTGTCATATAGTTCAATATCTAATGGAATATGCAGCGGCAGTTTTTCCGGCTGGTCAGCGGTTGGTAAGGTTTTCTGGCTGACGTGCAGATGGTACTGCTGCTTCTCAGCATCATAGTCATCACGAATGGTCAGAATCGGAGTGCCGGACTGGCTATACCAGCGACGGAATAAAGAGAGATCGACATTCGATGCATCTTCCATTGCTTGTACAAAATCATCGCACGTTGCGGCACTACCATCATGGCGTTCAAAATAGAGCTGCATACCGGCCTGGAATTGTTGTTCACCCAGTAGGGTATGCATCATGCGGATAACTTCTGAACCCTTCTCATACACGGTAAGGGTGTAAAAGTTGTTCATCTCGATAACTTTGTCTGGTCGAATAGCATGGGCCATTGGGCTGGCATCTTCGGCAAACTGTGCGGCACGCATTACGCGTACGTTCTCAATTCGATTAACTGAACGTGAACCTAAATCAGAGCTGAACTCTTGATCACGGAATACCGTCAAGCCCTCTTTCAGGCTTAACTGGAACCAATCACGGCACGTGACTCGATTACCTGTCCAATTATGAAAATATTCATGTCCGATAACCGCTTCAATGTTCAGATAATCTTTATCTGTTGCTGTTTCAGCTTTTGCCAGAACATATTTAGAGTTGAATACATTCAGGCCTTTATTTTCCATCGCACCCATATTGAAGAAATCAACCGCGACAATCATATAGATGTCGAGATCGTATTCCAGACCAAAACGAGTCTCATCCCATTTCATGGAGTTCTTCAACGACGTCATCGCCCAGTCGGCACGATCTAAATTACCGCGGTCAACAAAAAGCTCTAATGCGACTTCACGCCCGGAGCGGGTAATGAACTTATCGCGCAAGACATCAAAATCACCGGCAACCAGAGCAAACAGATAACAAGGCTTAGGGAATGGATCTTGCCATTTTATCCAATGACGACCATCTTCCAGTGTCCCCTGCCCCACAGGGTTACCATTGGAAAGCAAATAAGGATAACGAGATTTGTCAGCCACGATGCGGGTCGTAAAACGGGCCAAAACATCAGGACGGTCTAAATAGTAAGTAATATGGCGGAAACCTTCAGCTTCACACTGGGTGCACAGCGCGTCACCGGAAAGATATAATCCCTCAAGTGCACTGTTGGTCGCAGGATGAATATCATTGACGATTGTCAGTGTGAAATGTGCGGGTAATTGCTCAATGACCAGCGAGTTATCCTGTAGCTGATAATGAGGCCAAACTTGCCCATCAACACTGATACTGACGAGCGTGAGATCCTCACCATTTAGAATCAACGGCGTCACATCTGCTACCTGACGTTTTACTTTACTGACCGCCGTTACCGTCGTTTTTTGCGCATCCAGTGCGAAGTCCAAATCGATATCGGTAATGGTGTAATCCGGCGATTTATAATCGTGACGGTATTTAGCTTGCGGCTGTTGTGTCATAGGAACCCTTTTGACGTCATCAGTGAATATGATTATCAGGTCTGTATTAATAGTCGTATAAGGCCAGTATCACGGCGACCAGAACATTGCTGTCAGCCCATTAGCCTCAGACTCAGATAGCTTTTTAATGTATCACAATTGTAAAAAAAACCTAGGTGAGAGCGAGTGCTATTACGGCAGATAACGCATTGAATGTGCTTTTTTCGAGCCGCCTCGCAGCTCATTTTCCTTCTTGCATTTGGCGAGCAAAATATCCGTTGATTTGTTCGGTATCGTCATTTCTGACAGCAGAATATGCCAATACCATCAGACGAAACCCGACATCATGCACATTGGCCTTCATACATTAATAAGATTGAACATAGATTCAGATCTTTTTGTCGTTGCCCCCCTAACTCATCGTTTTCTTTAACGCAAAATAGCCATCCATTCCATATAACAATAAAAAATAAGCTCAACACACTGAAGATTCAACACTTCATAATACATATTATCGATTTAACAAAAACAATAGAGACGTCGTTTTATTTAAAAAAAATTATGTTCTATTTCAATGGAGGATTGTTAAGATATTCAAATGTAAAAGGAGTTATTATGACCAGCAGAATCAATTCACGTGTCATTCATCAAGCTGCAAGAAACATTTCTCCTGTCGGAGGCTGGGCCGCTGAAGCCGGAGGAACTACCGGAGGCAGCGAAGCCACCAGTGATGATATTTATCTGGTTTTTTCGGTATCAGAACTTAGACGGGCATTATCGGAATCAGGAGAGCGGCCGAAGATAATTCAAGTATATGGTCTGATTGATGTGAGTGAAGGTCTTCCTTATCAGGACCAAGCAGACCAGAAACAGCGTGGTATTGTTTATCTCAATGCCAATACCACGTTAATTGGTGTCACCGAGAATGCGAAATTTATCGAAGGTTCAATCATTATCCAAGATGCCAGTAATGTTATCGTTCATAACATCTATATTGAGAACCCAGTAGATGTCGATCCCCAGTTTGAAGAAGGTGATGGGTGGAATGCTGAATGGGATGGTTTAAATATCATTAATTCACACCATGTCTGGATCGACCATGTCACGTTTAGTGATGGCCGTTTTACGATTGATCAATACACCGAGAAGGATGGCTGGAAGTTTGTTCAGCATGATGGCGCGTTAGATATTAAACGCGGCTCTGACTATGTCACGATTTCTCACTGCCGTTTTGAATTACATGACAAAACTATTTTGATTGGTCATAGCGATAGTAATGCTGAGCAAGATGCAGGAACCATGCACGTTACATTCTTTAATAATTACTTTACGCGGATAATCCAGCGTACTCCGCGAGTTCGTTTCGGCAGCATACATCTCTATAATAATTTATTTGAGCAAGATAAATCAGATCCTATATATCCCTACGAATACAGCTATGGCTTGGGTTATCAGTCTAGTATTTTATCAGAGAAAAATATATTTTTGGTTAATGACCTTACGGCTGAATGTCGGGTAATGAAGGCGTTTAATGGCGGCGATAAAGTTAATGATGACAGCTCGACTTTTAACCATAGCCTTGCTGAACTCAACAATTGTGGGTTTGACGCTGATATCGGCTGGGTCCCACCCTATGCCTATGATGTTGTAGCGCTTAGCCAAGAATTCATCGACCATATCCGCAATCAAGCGGGATCGGGTCTACCCTACGGCCATCTTCCCTGATCGCACTTATCTAAGTCGATGTCTAAACATATAGTATGATGTTTGCTATTTCCCCACATTACTCTGCGTTGATTGTGATATCTCAATGATGGGGAAATACCCGCACCAGGCTGCCAAGGTGACCTCTGATAACTAACAGGAAACAAAGATTTACCTTTTGTTGCCCGGTAGTGCAATTTAATAACCCTATATTTTATAAGTCAATTTATCCTTTATTCGCTAAACAGCTAAAAATCTGACCTTAAGGGCCAACACCACTAAAGAAAATAACCGTTTCACTGATAATGGCACGTTTAATCCTAGACCTGTGATTAGCATTTATGGTGTGATGAGGCTTCAATAACAGGATAATACCGGTATACTCCTGCGACTTTATAGATTATGTCCAAAGTAATTGGTGTTGCCGGTCGGCGGCCAGTGAACGCATTACGATGAGCTTACATAAGTAGGTCATTCGGGTGAGTGAACGAAGCAGCCCTGACAACTTCAAGTACCAAAGGGATATGCTGACTGCGGAAAATGCTCCTACGAGGATGCTGTATAGCGCCATGACCCAAGACGCCTCACCGATTTTGACTTCACTGCTTGATACGGATGCTTATAAGCTCCATATGCAACAAGCCGTGTTCCATCGCTATCGCCATATTACCGTTGCCGCTGAATTCCGCTGCCGTGGTGATGAGTTGCTGGGCGAATATGCCGATGAAATCCGCCATCAGATAGCGCTAATGAAACAATTAGCGTTAACCGATGATGAGTTTACCTACCTCTCGGGGTTACCCTTCTTTCAAGATGATTACCTCAATTGGTTGCGGGATTTTCGTTTTAACCCTGAGCAGGTCACCGTATCCAATAATGACGGTAAATTAGATATTCGGATTGCCGGTTTATGGTGCGAAACGATTTTATGGGAAGTCCCTTTGCTGGCGGTGATCAGTGAAATCGTTCATCGGCGCCGGTCAGTCGGTGTCACAACAGCCGAGGCCGTCACGCAACTGCGCAACAAACTTCAGCAGTTTAAGATTCTCAGCGCGGATATCGATATTAGTCATTTCAAGCTAATGGATTTTGGCACCCGTCGCCGTTTTTCACGCGATATACAGCATGCTATTGTCAGCAGCTTAAAAGATGAGTTCCCCTATATTGTAGGTACCAGCAACTATGATTTAGCCCGCAACCTGGCATTAGCTCCGGTCGGTACTCAAGCCCATGAATGGTTCCAGGCTCATCAGCAGATAAGTCCGATACTGGCCAATAGTCAGCGCGTGGCACTTCAAGTCTGGTTAGATGAGTACCCAAATCAACTTGGTGTCGCACTGACTGACTGTATTACCATGGATGCCTTCTTGCGCGATTTTGATGAGACATTCGCCAATCGCTATCAAGGATTGCGCCATGACTCAGGTGACCCGGTAGAATGGGGTGAAAAAGCTATCGCCCATTATGAAAAGCTGGGTATTGACCCAATGAGTAAAACATTGGTGTTCTCAGATAATTTAGATCTGGAAAAAGCGTTGTCACTCTATCGCCATTTCTATCAACGAATTAAATTGGTGTTCGGTATCGGTACCCGTTTAACTTGTGATATTCCCGGCGTTAAACCGCTCAACATTGTCATTAAACTGGTTGAATGCAACAACAAGCCGGTCGCAAAGCTCTCGGATAGTCCGGGTAAAACTATCTGTCAGGACCCGGCTTTTGTTGATGAGTTACGCGAAGCATTCGCCCTGCCGTTAGTCAAAAAGGCCAGTTAGTATCGGCCTGCATAATGAGGGTTCGTCGGGGCGTTAATATAGCCCGGCGAGCCACTTCACTTAGCCGTTTTTCCCTCACAACCACTTCCCAATTAAACCCAGCTCTGATTTGTGCCGCCTTTATTAAGGATAACGACAGAAATGTTGCACTGATCTGGTGATTTCTACTTGTGTCCTGCACTGCCGCAAGTAACATAGCAACATCCCCATTTGGTTGGGTTGTTAACTATTTCTATATCAAAACTATTAAAGAGAGAAATCTATGAGCGTAGTGCCTGTAGTCGACGTACTGCAAGGCCGTGCTGCGGTTGACAGTGAAGTCACCGTACGCGGTTGGGTGCGTACCCGGAGAGATTCTAAAGCGGGTATCTCCTTCGTTGCCGTTTATGACGGTTCCTGCTTTGACCCGTTACAGGCCGTCGTGAATAATGCTTTGCCTAATTATCAGGATGAAGTACTGCATCTGACTACCGGCTGCTCAGTAGAAGTCACTGGAACAGTGGTGGCATCACCAGGTGAAGGCCAGAGCTTTGAAATTCAGGCAACTGCTATCAAAGTGGTCGGCTGGGTTGATGATCCCGATACCTATCCGATGGCGGCAAAACGTCACAGCATCGAATACTTGCGCGAAGTGGCTCACTTACGCCCACGTACAAACCTGATTGGTGCTGTTGCCCGTGTCCGCCATACCTTAGCGCAGGCAATTCACCGTTTCTTCGATGAAAACGGCTACTTCTGGGTTTCTACCCCACTGATCACCGCTTCAGACACCGAAGGTGCTGGTGAAATGTTCCGTGTGTCGACGCTGGATCTGGAAAACTTGCCACGCACGGATACTGGAGCTGTCGATTTCAGCGAGGATTTCTTCGGTAAAGAAGCATTCCTGACGGTATCCGGTCAGTTGAATGGAGAAACCTACGCCAGTGCATTGTCCAAAGTTTACACTTTCGGCCCCACTTTCCGGGCAGAAAACTCCAACACTAGCCGTCATTTGGCGGAGTTCTGGATGGTTGAACCTGAAGTCGCATTTGCTTCTTTAGATGACGTCGCCGCATTAGCCGAGAAAATGCTGAAATATGTTTTCCAGGCTGTGCTCAATGAACGTGCTGATGACATGAAGTTCTTTGCTGAGCGGGTAGATAAAGACGCGGTAGATCGCCTACAACGTTTTGTCACCTCTGATTTTGCTCAGGTTGATTACACCGACGCTATCGAGATTTTGCTAGCATCGGGCCAGAAATTTGAAAATGACGTGTCATGGGGCATAGATTTGTCTTCTGAACATGAGCGTTATTTGGCTGAGAAACATTTTAAGGCACCGGTAGTGGTTAAAAACTACCCGAAAGACATTAAAGCTTTCTATATGCGGATGAACGAAGATGGCAAAACCGTTGCAGCGATGGATGTATTAGCGCCGGGAATTGGTGAAATCATCGGGGGTTCACAACGTGAAGAGCGCTTAGATGTGTTGGACGCACGTCTGGAAGAGATGGGCCTCAATAAAGAAGATTATTGGTGGTATCGTGATCTGCGTCGCTACGGTACGGTACCGCATTCAGGATTTGGCCTTGGATTTGAACGATTGATCTCCTATGTAACAGGGGTGCAAAACGTTCGGGATGTCATCCCATTCCCACGCACGCCGAGAAATGCCAGCTTCTAAGTTCGTCATTTCGAAAAAAAATGTTTATTTGTATAAATAAAAGCCAGCTCAGCTGGCTTTTGTCATTTTTTAAAGTTCGATCTAAGTCACAAAGTTCCCCAGTATTTACATTTAGTAACACATAGTATCTCAATGAAACACATTCAGGTAATTGGTAGCATTTTCGGTGTGGATTATCAGGTCTGTGAATGGAACACTGCGTTCAGACACAGACGACACCAAACTCTCAACAATAGTTCCAAAAAAATTATTGGCGGCAGTGGCAGGTGTCCGAATAACACCAATGAGGGTAATAATAATGATGAAGCGCAATATTCTTGCAGTAGTAATCCCAGCATTGTTAGTTGCTGGCGCAGCTAATGCAGCAGAAATCTACAACAAAGACGGCAACAAACTTGATCTGTACGGTAAAGTTGATGCGCGTCACCAGTTCTCTGACAACGCTGGCCAAGACGGCGACGAAACTTATGTTCGTTTCGGCTTCAAAGGTGAAACCCAAATTACTGACCAACTGACCGGTTACGGCCAGTGGGAATACAACGTTCAGGCTAACCACGCTGAATCTCAAGGCGACAAAGGCAACAAAACCCGTCTGGGCTTTGCTGGTCTGAAATTTGCTGAGTTCGGTTCATTGGACTACGGCCGTAACTACGGCGTAATCTATGACGTCAACGCATGGACTGACATGCTGCCAGTGTTCGGTGGCGACTCTATCTCTAACTCTGATAACTACATGACTGGTCGTTCTACTGGTCTGGCTACTTATCGTAACACCAACTTCTTCGGTCTGGTTGATGGCCTGAACTTTGCTCTGCAATATCAAGGCAAAAACCAGAATGACCGTGCTGGTTCTATTGACCCAGTTACCGGTGTTTACACTGGCGCTAACCTGAAAGACCAGAATGGCGACGGTTTCGGTATCTCTTCAACTTATGATATCGGTTACGGTGTGAACTTTGGTGCTGGTTTCTCTTCTGCAAACCGCACTAACGAGCAAAAAGCATTCAGCACAGCTAACGGTGAAAAAGCTCAGGCATGGAACGTTGGCGCTAAATACGACGCTAACAACGTATACTTGGCTGTAATGTATGCTGAAACTCAGAACCTGACTCCATACGGTGATTTTAGCAATACTATTGCTAACAAAACTCGTGATATTGAAATCACTGCACAGTATCAGTTTGATTTCGGTCTGCGTCCTTCTTTAGGCTACGTACAGTCTAAAGGTAAAGACCTGGATTACGTAAACTACAACAACCACGACCTGGTTAAATATGTTTCTGTTGGTACTTACTACGCATTCAACAAAAACATGACTACCTATGTAGATTACAAAATCAACTTGCTGGATGAAGACAACTTCACCCGTGATAACAAGCTGAACACTGATGACGTTGTTGGTGTTGGCTTGGTATACCAGTTCTAAGTTAAACTTAATCACGCAGTTTATCTGCTGACATAAGTTGAAAAAAGACAGGGCTTCGGCTCTGTCTTTTTGTTTTTATCCTTAGTCAATAGAGGGATATTACGCTGTCGAATGCACTATTTTGCCGATTTTTCACCCTGAATTCCCCCGCCTAACAACATTCATTTCTTTTTATCGCAAACGGTTGGCAAAGGCTGCAACTGGCGCTACCCTGATAGTTCTGTTTGCTTAACGCTAAGCCATGGAAGCCTCTGACATGTTTGAAAAAATCACTGCTGCACCTGCTGACCCGATTTTGGGCCTGACCGATATTTTCCGCGCGGATGACCGCCCTCATAAAATCAATCTGGGGATTGGTGTCTACAAAGACGAAACCGGTAAAACGCCGGTGCTGACCAGCGTGAAGAAAGCTGAGCAGTATTTGCTGGAAAACGAAGTTACTAAAAACTATCTGGGTATTGATGGCCTGCCGGTTTTCGCCAGTTGCACGCAAGAACTGTTGTTCGGTGCCGATAGCGCTATTATTGCCGATAAGCGTGCGCATACCGCTCAAACCCCAGGTGGTACCGGTGGGTTACGTATTGCTGCTGATTTTATCGCCCATCAGACCAGCGCTAAACGTGTCTGGGTCAGTAATCCTAGCTGGCCGAACCATAAAAATATCTTCGCCGCTGCCGGGCTTGAAGTGGTTGAGTATGCCTATTATGACGCTGCGAACCATTCACTGGACTTCGATGGGCTATTAAAAAGCCTCTCAGAAGCTCAGGCTGGCGACGTAGTGCTATTCCATGGCTGCTGCCATAACCCTACCGGTATCGACCCAACCGAAGCCCAATGGAGCCAATTAGCTGAGCTGTCAGTTGCCAAAGGTTGGCTGCCACTGTTTGACTTCGCCTACCAAGGTTTTGCCAAAGGTTTGGAGGAAGATGCTCAGGGGCTGCGTATTTTCGCTGCTAAACATCAGGAACTGATCGTTTGTAGCTCTTATTCGAAAAACTTTGGTTTGTATAATGAGCGTGTCGGGGCTTGCACCATTGTTGCCGCTAGCAGCGACGTGGCCGATATCGCCTTCAGCCAGGTTAAAGCCGTTATCCGTGCTAACTATTCCAACCCACCAGCCCATGGGGCGTCAGTGGTTGCCACCATCCTGAGCAACGCGACATTGCGCGCCATTTGGGAACAAGAACTGACCGATATGCGCCAGCGCATTCATCGTATGCGTCAGTTGTTTGTGAATACATTGCAGGAAAAAGGTGCGAAGCAGGACTTCAGCTTTATCATTAACCAGAATGGGATGTTTTCATTCAGTGGCCTGACTAAAGAGCAGGTTCTGCGCCTACGCAATGAGTTTGCTGTTTATGCTGTCAACTCTGGCCGAGTAAACGTTGCAGGTATGACACCTGATAACATGGCTCCGCTGTGTGAAGCTATCGTTGCTGTGCTGTGATTAGGCATCAATGACCTACCGTAAAAAGGGTGCATATGCACCCTTTTTATTTTGTTTCAAATGTCAGAATATGAGTCTTAATGGAACATATATTTGGCAAATTCGCTCATCGGCATGGGCCGCCCATACATATAGCCTTGCAGATAGTCGACGTTATGGGTCTGTAAATAGCGCATTTGAGTGTCGTTTTCGACTCCCTCTGCAATGGTCTGCAACCCCAGTCGGGTCGCGAGATCGATAACATTCCCGACAATGTGGCTCGACAATGCATCGGAACCAATCATGCCAACAAAACTTTGGTCAATTTTCAGAAAATCCACTTTAAAGTTCTGCAAATAAGTCAGACTTGAATGCCCGGTACCAAAATCGTCGATAGCAATAAATACCCCCAAAGCATGCAACTCGGCAAATAATCGGTCAGTAATCTCATCGGCAACGATTAATTTCCGTTCGGTTAATTCCAATGTGATATTGATTTTATTACCACCAAAGGCCTGAATAAAACGGCGGCAATCATCTACCAGACTCAGATCACGGCAATGGTTAGCACTGATATTAAAACCAAAGTGAAAACCTTCCGGTAACTGATTTACGTAAGGTGCAAAAGTGGTACTAACTTGCTGCATGATAGCGCGAGTCATCGGAACAATAAGTTCACTGTCCTCGGCCATCGGAATAAATTTATTCGGCTGAATTAAACCATTAACAGGATGCTGCCAACGCATTAGAACTTCACAACCCACCCAGCATTGCTCTTTGCCTGATACTATCGGCTGCATATAAGCAACAAACTCGTTGTTTTCTAACGCCTGTTTTAATACCTGTGTGGGTGATGCCGCCCTACCCGATAACCAGAAAACCAGCGCGGCTGAACCGATGCTCATTAAGATGAAAAATATCAGGCTACCTTGATTATATTGCCAGGCATAGGCCAAATATTGCTGGTTAGAGAGCGTCGTATTTAATGAATAAGCAAACTTGTCTGAGGCCAGATATAACGGTTCGCTTCCCTCGGGGGGGGGGCCTGGATGTACCATACCCACCGCATCCATCCATTTATCACCCACTCTCAGATACAACTGTATATCACCACTTAATAAGTTAAGGATGCTGCGCAGATAATAGCCATCGACCGCAACCAGTATGCTGTAATCACCTCGCGCCAGCCGATACACCATCAAAGCACGATCTGGAGTGACATCATTACCCTGCATTAGCTCCAGTTGACCATCAACGAACACATCTAGATCAAACGGCGTGGAAAGTGGGCCATATATCGAGGAACAATAGATGGTCGTCCCCTTAGCTAAAGAGACTGAACGCACATCCGGTATAATGACAACTTGATCCCGCAGATTTTGAACAACTTGCATGCAAGGTTTGCCTAATCCGGTTTCTACCTGAAGCGCCGCATGCTGCAAATTATTAAATATCTGCTCGAATCGAGCCCTACCTTGTAATAACTTAGCTTCAGCATCCTGATGCATATTGGCTTTGGTTTGCGCATAAATCACTGCCGCCCCTAACAACAGAAATAAGAATAATACCATGAAAGAAAAACTTAGCCGGGACAGGAATTTATTCAGTCTGAAACGACGAAACGGCATAGTGGCTTCCATTGAAAGGCGCTCGTAATATTACGAACTCAAAACGGCAGCAGAAACAGTGCCGGGTCAATAAACGTGACGACTGTTTGTTGGTCAGGCTTTATCCATCTCGCAAAGATAATATAAGCACCGACCGCTATCATCATTATGATCACAGCACCAATAGATAAATAACTATTGCTTCAAAAAATATGTAAATCACTATTCAATATAACGTAAAAAGGCACCAGACGGTGCCTTCTTTGAAATTCTAGCTGTTTATGATGTCGACATCACCAAATAGCCGGTTCTTCACGTATAAACGGGTTAGTCTGCCGTTCATGGCCTAACGTAGACATTGGACCATGACCGGGAATAAACGTTATGTCATCACCTAAAGGCAACAATTTAGTCCGAATGGAGTTAATCAGTTGTTGGTGATCACCGCGTGGGAAATCACTACGCCCAACACCACCGTTAAAGATAACATCACCGACCAGTGCCAGACGCCCCTGTTGGTCAATGAAGACAATGTGACCTGGCGTATGCCCAGGGCAATGCAATACCGATAACTCCACTTCACCAACAGTGATTTTGTCACCCTCGGTCAACCAACGGGTTGGGGTAAAAGCTTCACATTCGCTCAAACCAAACATTCTGCTCTGCGCCGGTAGCCCTTCCAACCAGAACGTATCTTCTTTTTCAGGGCCATAAATCGGGATATCAAAATGAGCGGCTAACTCAGCAGCAGCACCCACATGATCCAGATGGCCGTGAGTCAACAAAATCTGGCTGACCTTTACGCCCTGACGTGCAACTTCAGCAATGATCTTGGCTGCATCACCACCAGGGTCTACCAATGCGGCCTGCTTTGTGGCTTCACACCAGATTAAAGTGCAGTTCTGGCTAAAGGCCGTCACCGGAATAATTTGATATTTCATAAAACTCCACCCCAAATGCAACTGGCAATATACCTATCATCTTTCAACCATACATCTGTATGGGCTGCGGCCGTTTACCCGAATCACTGATAGCATCAGTTTATCGAGCCAGGACTTTGAGGCTCGTCCTGTGGTTGGCATAAGTGCTATTCAAACCCACTCTGACCGATTTGGCACTTGCTTGCCACCGCCCTACAATTTGAAATCTGTTAGGTATGATTCAATGCATTGGCATAAAAATGTCTGCTACCAGGTTCTTGTCGGCCCAGTATCAATATGTACAAAGTTACTGCGAGGGTAATATCCTACACCACCTGCACGCATTTTTAATGCTGCTTTGCGGATATTACTCAATTGAATACCTTCAATATGAAAATCCATTGCCCGCCCTTGCGTGTGGAAACTGTGTTTGGCCACACCACGGCTGCGTTCGCGCAGTTCATTATTGGTATCAAGTGAGCGGTACCCGGAAATAAGCTGCACCGGTTTAGTTGTGCCAAGAAGCCCTTGCAGGCGGTATAGTTGATCAAACAGGCGTGGGTCGATAGTTTTTACCTTATTGGCCCGATAATCGCGAAAGAGATGGTTTAAGCGGGAAAGTTCATCTTTGTTATAGCCCCGACCATCAAAAAATTCGGCTTTTATGGACTCGCCTGTATTGAGGTTATTCAGGGTCAAGATCCGTGGGCGAGGAGTAGAAAGGGTGGCAAATGCCTGCCCTGGAAGCAGCGATATACCCAGCGCTGCCCCGCCTAACGTTAGCCATTTACGGCGATAATTATCAATTTTATCCATGATCTCTGTTAATACCCGGCAAGAATGTCAAAAGAAAGCACTAACCAAATGTGCCGTCCCGAACCATAACCGCCTACGGAAAACCAGTCAACCCGCATTCGGCCCGCACTCGCTGTGCGTTTAAGTTCGGTTATAGAGAACCCCAATTTGGGGCCCCCTACGACAACCCGATATTAAGACCATTAGTTATTGAGTTTTACTGCATTTATTGCATTAAAAGTTCAGCCTGAGGTGAGATTTGTGCACCGGATCTCACCGTCTTATCATAATTGTAAATATCTGTTCTAAATTGTGGCCTACCGTCATCCGCCACCCATGCTGTCAGGTAATACAATTGCACCGGGACACGTTGGCGAATATTCACGTAGGTGGTATCGCCTTGTTTTAACGTTGAGGAAACCCGCGCATCATTCCAACCAGCATCTTGCAATAACATATTTGCCAGATCCGAGGCTTTATTGACGCGGACACAGCCGGAACTTAATGCACGGATATCTTTCTGGAACAGACCATGGTTCGGCGTGTCATGTAAGTAGATAGCATCAGAGCTTGGCATATTGAATTTGAAGCGCCCTAATGAATTGCTGGCACCTGGTGCCTGACGCAGACGGTACGGGAAGTTATTAGGCGAAATCATGCTCCAATCGATCATCGATGGATCAACAACTTCAGCCTCATTACTCCAACCAGACAGAACGGTATAACCATGACGCTGGAAATAGCCGGCGTCATAGCGTGCTTTGGGTACGATATCCTGGCGCACCAGAGACGTTGGTACATTCCACGGCGGATTGACCACCACATTATTTAACGCACTGCTCATCAACGGTGTCTTGCGGCTTGGACGGCCAACAATCACCCGCGATGAGAGAACCTCAGCACCATTCTTATAATAATTAAGCGAATAGTTTGGGATATTAACCATAATGCCGTTATCGACGTGTCCCGGTAAAATACGCAACCGCTGAATATTCAATGCCAATAATGTTGCCCGCGTTTGTGGTGAGACATTCAACCATTCACGAGTTCGGACACCAATAACACCATCATCACTTAGCCCATGCCACTGTTGAAAACGTTTAACGGCTTCCACCAACTCAGGCGTATAAACATTGTCGGTTATAGTTGTGGTGAGCGGCGCTGATGGCGACGCTACAACCCCACCGGTAACAGGAACGTCGGCCACGGGTGCCGCTGAAGGGCTAACCACTAAACTGTGAGCCTGAGCACGGCTCTTTTCTTCATCAACCGAGAGATCATCATTGACCACGGCTACTGCTGGATTATCCACCGGGATAACCTCTGGGGCTTTGGCCGGTTCAGATGCAATGGGGTGTAGCATGCCCGTTCTGTCTAGGATTTCCCGTAGCGCTGGAATATCGTCACTTAACTGACCTGGGCGCAGGCTGGGGCCATTAGACATCTGTGGCCATGGCTGGCGGTCTGCCAGCATCAGTTTCAATGCCTGATGCATTTTGTCGTATTGAGGATGTTGGGGGGCCAGCGATGCCAGATAGGGTGCGGTGGTCCCTTCATGCACCGCTTGCTGCCAACGATTTAAAATAGTAACCGGCGGCATCGCCATTTTGTATGGCACATTGCTGTATAACCAGACACTACCGTTAGCGCCAACACCTGAGATAAAGTGCAAGTATCCCAGCATGGCATCTGACAAAATAACATCGCGAGCTTGACCGGTAATGTCAGGGTCACTCAGCCATTTTACCCACTGCATAAATTGCGGCTGGAGACCGGAGAGTGCCACTTCAGCTAATTGCTGCTGAAAATGCTGCACCGCAGTTCTATCCTGCCACATCGGTTGCATACGGTTGGCGGCATAAAGCAATGCCAACTCAGAAGCATAGAAAGGTGTCACCGTTTTAGGCAGCACTGATAATAACTGTGAGCGGCTTTGTGCGACCGACATTGTCGTACCACTCATAGGCAGCGCTGAGGATGAGTCTAACGGCATGACAGGTGCCGTGGCTGATGCTGTAAATATCGGCATCAGGCTATAAATTAAAGCGCAGTATAATGCTAATGCGCGTTGCGGATTTCGTTTCCCTATCGACATTCTATGCCCCCGGTATGCTTATCTAAGTACGTCATAGTCTGTCGTTACCCTTCTTCCCTGAAGCCGCAGCATTGTTGCTGCTCTGGCACCCGAATCCCTGAGCGTCGATCAGTTCAACGAGATTTGTTCGTTGGCTACCACTTCAATAGTTTCGGGTTTTCATCATTATTATACAAACAGAACTGCCCCTTGCGTGGTCAACGATATAAATTTAACCATTTACGTTACGCTAACAGATTTCCAGTGGTTATAAAATATAACCCTAAGGTGTGGAAGAAATAAAAATGGCCGCTAGTTAGCGACCATTTAATCGGATTAATTATTGCCGCCTTCTTTCTGAACAATAATTAACCGCCGGGTTGTATCTCGGCAGGTATCGGCGGCAATGTTGGTATTTCATTGGCAAAACCTCGTAAGCCAACCACATGTACATGCTCATGATTTTGGAAGACTTTTCGTACCAACTTATAGGTTGTCCCTTTTTCCGGGCTGATATTTTCTGGTGCTGCAATTATTAATTGCATTTCCAGCCGCTCGCACAGTTCAAATAATGTCGCGATAGATTTGGCATCCAAACGCGCCGCTTCATCGAGGAACAGCAAACGGCAAGGGGAAATATCTTTGCCGCGCAGACGACGTGACTCTTCTTCCCAACTCTGTACCACCATGACCAGTATTGACATACCGGTACCAATAGCCTCACCGGTTGACAATGCGCCGCTTTCTGCCCGCAGCCAGCCATCTGAACCGCGATAAACTTCGACTTCCAGTTCCAGATAGTTACGGTAATCAAGCAGTTCTTCACCGATGGTCTGCGGCAAGCGCTGCCCCATATCCATTTGTGGGTTCAACCGCTGGTACAGTTTTGCCAATGCTTCGGAGAAGGTCAGACGATTGCTATTAAACAGATCCTGATGCTGCTCTTGCTGCTCGGATAGCACATCGAGCAAGGTCGCGTGAGCTTCACGTACATTCACATTCAGCCGCACGCTCTTGACCTGACCAAATGACACCGCTTGCAAACCCTGATTCAGCATACGGATGCGGTTCTGTTCGCGCTGAATAGTTTTACGGATAATATTCGATACACTTTTGGAACTGATTGCCAGCTTCTGTTCGCGAGCGGTTAATTCTTCGGTCAAACGGCCCAGTTCAATCTCCATCTGTTCAATGGCTTCAACCGGATCATCAGTGCGAATAATATCCTGACGAATACGTTCACGCAGATGTTGGTAGACCGCGATATAGAACTGAATCTTACGCTCAGGCCGTTTCGGATCTTCAGACAAACGCAGCACATCGCGCAGATGTTCATTATCAGCCACCGCCAGACGCAGAGCACCCAAGGCTTTATCCGACATAGAACGCAGCTCGTCACCGTCCATATAGGCCAGTTCGCGGCGATGCAAACGACGCTCAACGCCATTATCTTTCACCATCCGCATCACCGCACACCAACCTGCTTTGGCATTGACGACTTGTTCACGGATCTGATGATAATCTCGTTCCAGCTTGCGCAGTTTCTTCTGGAGGCTATCCATCTCAGCTTCACAGAAGGTTAGCTGTTTTTCCAACTGATTACGGCGTGAACGGTTAGTACTTAATGCCGCATGCAACTCGTCACGGCGGGTACGAGCACGGGCTTCTGCATTAGCATCAGCCTGAACACCGATATCCACCAGTTCCTGACTTAACTCTTTCAGCATGTCACGCTTGGCGTCATAAGAACTTTTTAACGACGCTAGCACCTGATTATACTGGGTAAATTGCGCTTGATACTGACGTAACTGCTCACGAGCGCGAGTGCGTTCTGCTTCCGCCTGCTCCAAACGCTGGCGCAGTTTGTCGTTGAGATCAGAGTTCTCCGTCAACATGCCCGCAGAATCGGTATAGCTAAAGTGCGCACGACGCTGAACAACTTCAGTCAGTGCAAAAGCTTGCTGTTTAGCCTGACGCTGGCTGTTTTGCGCCAATACATAGTTTTCCTGCAACTGTTCGTGTTGTTGCGGGTCACTTTGTAATACCGCTAACAGCGGTTCAAGTTTAGTCAGGGAAGCGCCATGCTTCTGAATATGGCGAGCCGCCTCTTGCGCTTGCGCCGATTCTTCAGTTATCTCTTCGACACGGTCAGTCAACGTATCATCAAGTAGCAATGAAATCAGTGGGATCAAGCGGTTAAGGGCTGAAATCCCCTCTTTAGCCTGTTCAAATTGCTGGCGCTGCTGCTGGTTGCTTTCTTCGTGTGCACTCAGAGCTCGCTCTATTTCACCACGACGGGTATTGAGTAAACGAATTTCAGCTTCAGGATCTGCATCAAATGCCACGGCCAGATGAGAACCGATAAAACGGCTGAATGCTTGATGCAAGCGTTGCGTTTTTTGCACATCAAATGACAGCGTGGCATAACGTTCAGCCAGGCTGTCACGCTCTTGATACAGTGCTTCCAGCCGGTTCTCACGGGCAGCGCGGCCAAACAGCGGCAGTTCTGGATAACGGGAGTAACGCCACTGGCGATCCGCAATTTTAACCACTACTGCTTTTTCATGCTCTTCAACGGCAAATACACTGTCATCAAATGATTGTGGGTCACCCTCGATAAGATAGAGGTCTTCCGGGCAGTCTTCTAAACCCTGTAGTTGATCCCGCACTAGTGACAAGTCCGGTACCACGATACCGTGGCGCGATGGGCCATACAGCGCGGAGAAGTATGGCGCATCATCGATGGTAACATCGTCATAAATCTCGGAGAGCAACACACCACCGAAGCGTTCGGCCAAAGCAATCATCCGCGCATCTTCAGCACCACTTGGCTGACTTAACCGCTCAATTTGCGTATCAACAGCACGTTTGCTTGCGGCAACTTCATCGCGATCCACCGTGGTTTCGCGTTCACGCTCCAGCAGTTGCTGCATGTGTTCGGTAACCTGACGGCTATCCTCCAGCGCCTCACCGCTCTGTTCGCTGAGTTGACTCAGCGCATCTTGTGCCGCCAACCAGACTGGCGCACGCGCCGTCAGCTCTTGAATTTTGAGCTTAATTTGCTCGAGTTCCTGACGCATTTCCATGCGCCGCTCACCAGCATCACTGACGTTGAGAGAGAGCTCTTCAACCTGTGACTCCAGCTCACGCTGCAACTCTTCCAACTCCTCCGGCTGGTATACTTGCCCCTGACGTTTACAGAACTCTTGCAGCAAGCGCTCTGCGTCTTGCTGAGCACGTAAACGCTGTTCCAGCTCTGACAAACGCATCCGCAATGGTTGCACACGTTCAGCCAAATGTTGTTGAGACGGCCAGTCACGCAACAATTCCCGCGCAGTTTGCCAGGCTTCACTGCGACTGACCTCGCCGGCGATAGCCACCACTAACTGATAAGCTTGCTCAAATTGGCTGTGCGCAGCATCAGCAACACTCAGTTTTTGCTCAAGTTGTAATAAAGATTCAGTCGCTTCCTGCTCTTTGGCATGGAAGGTTTCTAGCCACTCTTCGGCATTATCGGCAGTTAATTCTGGCAACTGACACAGTGCGCGCGCGCGTTCCAAAGCCTGTAAGGCTTGCTGATATTGGATAGCACGGGTCTGTTGAACGTCCAGCGCTTGCTGGTAATCGGCCAACTGACTTTTCAGTTCGTCCACCTCCAACTCAGCAGCTTCAGCACGGGCTTCGTTATCGGCCTGCTGCTCGCTGGCCTCGGCGACAACTTCATTTTGCTCTTCCAGCCGGTAAGTCAACTCTTCCAAATCACTCTGGTAGCGCTCGATCTTTTCCTGCTGGCGCATGGCGGTCTGCACCAGACTCAGGTGGTCACTGGCCGCCTGATAATCTGTTTCCAGATCCGATTCCGCACTGCTTTGCTCGGCTAATTCTCGCGACATTTCCACATGACGATACTGCTCAGTCACCAATTGCTTGCGGCTGGTCAGCAAGTCACGGCGCAATACCAATGCGCCATCAAGATGGATCCGCCGCTCATTGGCATGACGCATATAGTCAGCAGCAACGTAGGACGTTGCCTCTGAAATCAGATGCTTAAACAGATCACGATCAGATTGAGTGACACGAATAGCCTCAAGGGTCATACGGTTTTCACGCAATGCCGCTTCCATATCCTGGAAGGCTTTCCGCACGCCGCTGTTTTCTGGCAATAAGTAATCACGCAGTGAGCGGGTAATCGCGCTGGAAATACCACCGTACAACGATGCTTCTATCAAACGGTAAAATTTGCTGCGATCGGCAGAAGAGCGTAAACGCTTTGGAATCACACCCAAATCAAACATCAGCGAGTGGTAGTCAGTGATGGAGTTAAATTGCTTGAACTGCACCCCTTCCATCGCTTCGACGCGCTCTTTCAGCTCTTGTAATGACAGGACGCGCGCCTGACGCTCACCCACCACCTCTGTAAGAATCTGGGTAGGTTGGATAGCCGTCGGCAGCCCCTGAATGGTGAAAGGCTTAATATCAACCTTGCGGTCACGCCCTGCCACTTGTTGCAACCGCACCCCGACAACCACACGTTGGTGGCGGGAGTTGACGACATCCAGCGTTGAATAACAGACCCCGGCCCGCAATTTGCCGTGCAGACCTTTATCACGAGAACCACTGGTGGCACCGGCTTCGGTGGTGTTACGAAAGTGCAGCAGTGTCAGGTCAGGAATCAGTGCTGTAACGAAAGCGGCCATAGTGGTGGATTTACCCGCACCATTGCCGCCAGATAAAGTGGTTACCAGCTCATCAAGATCGAATGTCCGGGCAAAAAAACCATTCCAGTTAACCAAGGTCAGCGAGCGAAATTTACCGCGTTCAATCATTCCTGTTCATCCTCTGCACTGTCCGCTGCATTACCCATGGTGATGTCAGTTTCATCGCTTTCATCATGGAGTGACAGACTGTTTTCCACCGCCATGGCCTCGCCATCACGGATCATGCGTAACTGGGCTTCCCGTGGGTCATCGCCGCTACGCACATCAGCACCAAAGCGAAATACCGCTTCAGTGATACGAAACTTGCTGCTGTCATTGCCCATAAAGTAGATCATCCCCAACCGACGCAGCCGGTTAAGTGACGTTCGTACTTTCTCCTGCAACTTCTGCTTATCCAAATCCGACCCGGTTGAGCGCTGGTTAACAAACTTCAGCAATTTGCTCTCATCGGCCAGACTTAGCAGCTCTTCGTATAATTCGTGCTGCGCGAAAATGCCTTCATGGGCCAAACGTTCAGGGCTGAGATACAGATAACAAAGGATCTTGCCAACCATCATATCCAGCTCAGATAGCACCGAGCGTGGAATCAGCGTGGTAGAACGGGGACGCAGATAGAAGAAACCTTCCGGTGCACGGATTAACTCCACGTTATAACGGGTATAAAACTCTTCCAGTTGCTCCTGAAAATCCATCAGGAAAGCATGATTATCCAGTTCATCAATCCCGATATGACGACCGGCACGTAACTGGCTGTCAAGTGCTGGAAACAGTGAGTTGGCCAATGCCTGAGCCAGTTTAACGGGCATTACTACTTCAATATTTGTTGATGACATGTGCCTGCACCTTGGCTCCGTAATCATTGATTGCCAACCATTCTGCTGGTAACCCTGAGAAATCGGCTTCGGCCACACCAAGGCGAACTGCCTGGTCGACCAGGATACGAGCCACGTCGAAATGACGAGCACGCGGATATTGCGCGAGGTAGTCGCGCATCACTTCCCCCAGATTAAGTGGCATCTTTTGTTGCTGGTATACCAACAACGCCTGCTCAATCAGGGCGGCTAATTGCTCACGGATCTCATTAAATTCTTCAAATTCCAGATCCGGTGGCAGCTCCCCGGTAACTTCCTCACTGCGCAACGCCAGTTCTTCATCGCGCATATCCAGCAAGCGATCAGCGTTGGCATAGGTGAGAGTCCATGGGCTATCAAAATAATTCTGAACTGACTGGCGCAAGCGTTGGGCGAAGACACGGTTTTTATCCATATCAATCGCAGTACGGATAAACTTATGCACGTGGCGGTCATAGCCGATCCACAGGTCAATCGCCTGCTGACCCCAACTGATAATGCGGTCAAGTTTACTTTGTAAATCAAAGACCAACTTATCCACCAGATCCAGACCCGCATTGCCGATAGTGGCTTCTTGAATACGTAACAGGTTAGCCTGAAGTTTATCACCTGCCGCTTCCAGCGTATCTTGTAATTCACGCAGTGTGCCGGATGTTTCTGACAACAGCATTTCACAACTGGCAATAGCCGCCCGCCAATCCTGATTCAGCAACGCGGCGATATCTTCCTTCACACTATGTTGCTGCTCGTCCATCAAGCGTTGCGTCATATCAATGCTGTCGAAAATTTCAGCAACTGAATATTTTAGCGGGGCAAAAACATTACGATGCCAGTGGAATTCATCCCCCCCCTCTTCGGCTGCTTCTGCCGCCCGTTGTAGCTCTTGTGCGACAATCGATAACTGCATTGACAGGCGCAGGGTGGAGAATTCGCGCTGCCGGATATAGTAGTCAGTGATACCAATGCCTAACGGCGTCAGGCGGTAAATCGCATTACCATCGGCAATTTCACTGGTAAAGCGGTTGAGTAACCGCTGGCGCACCATGTCATTGATAGCATTATTCGCGCGCACGGCCACGGTTTCATGGGTCTGCTCAAAACCTTTGCAGACGTGGCGAAATGCATCAACTAACTCCCCTTCACTCATTTCGCCATCCAGCCGCTCACCGTTTAACGTGGCAATAGCTAAAAGAAAGGCCAAACGATCGGTGGGCAGAGTAATCGAAAAGTCATTTTTCCGCGCCCAGGCGACCAGTTCGGGTACTGTCTGGGAAAAGTCACTCATAATGGGTCCTTCAGATTTGGCTTAAACGCCATGACATGCACGTAGCGCCCCAGGCTGATAAAGGGCTCCTGCCGGCAATAGCGCTGTTCCAACGCCAATAATTCAGCAAACTCATCAACTTGTTGCTGTTTATTTTTCATGTAATCGTGAAACACCCGTACTCCCGTCTTACCGCTAATGGATAAACCCATTTGCTCAAGCCAACCATATACCGTTGGTGGATCTAAAGGGTATTGCGGCGATAGCGAACGCTGCCTACGCCTTTTTACACCCGGTAACGCCAACTGAAAGTTACCCAATACCGCATTACGCATCACCAATCCATTGGCATTGAAAAACATCAATGAGAGCGCGCCGCCGGGAGTCAACGCATTAAAGAGTATTTGCAGAACTTGTTGAGGCTCTGCAATCCATTCTAAAACCGCATGGAACAATATCAGATCAACCGGCTGTTCTAAATGATGGGTGATGTCCTGAGCCGCACTTTGTACAAATTGCATGTTGTGGCTCACACCTTTTTCCAAGGCAGCGGCCTTCGCGCGCTGGATCATCTCCGCTGACAGGTCACATAATAGGACCTGATGGCCTAATGCCGCCAGTTGGCAAGCCATATGCCCTTCGCCACCACCTGCATCTAAAATCCGCAACGGGCGTGGTGGCAACTGCGCTAACAGCCCGCTGATATCTTGCCAAACCACCGCCTGGCGAATCATTCCCTTCGTCGTACCATAGATATTGCGGGAAAACTTCTCAGCAATGTCATCGAAATTGCGATCCTGCATGAACAACTGCTCCGCTATAACTATTGATTTAACGGCTTTGATAGATAATGGTAAATCAATAGCCACAGTAAAAAGAATGCCTACCAACCTGCTATTTTGGCACAGCCTGACTTAGAATAAATCCTCTTGGCCTGTAATCAGCGCCAAATGCCGGTTTTTCAGCCAAAATGGCCCTATTTTTATGCTTTTCACCTTAAAAAAGTTTGTTGGCGGCTTATTAATGCCCCTGCCCTTGTTACTCATCATCATGGGGCTGGCACTAATTTTATTGTGGTTTACCCGCTGGCAGAAAAGTGGCAAAACACTTTTTGCGTTGAGTTGGCTGGTATTATTGCTTATTAGCCTGCAACCTGTCGCTGACCGCCTGCTATTGCCACTGGAAAAGTCATACCCGACTTATCAGGGAAACGACCCGGTAGATTACATTGTTGTGCTCGGTGGCGGCTACACGTTTAATCCGAATTGGGCACCAAGCGCCAATTTATTCGCAAATAGCCTGCCAAGAGTCACTGAGGGTGTCAGGCTGTATCGTGCACATCCTAACGCAAAAATGGTTTTTACTGGCAGTGCGGGTCCGAACAACCAAAGCAGTGCAACAACAGCAGCTCAGGTGGCAGAAAGCTTAGGTGTTCCGGTGGCGAATATTATTGCGTTAGAGCAACCGAAAGATACCGTTGAAGAAGCCGCGGCGGTCGCCACTCTGGTGGGTAATAAACCATTTTTGCTGGTCACCTCGGCAAATCATCTGCCCCGAGCGATTAAATTCTTTACCGCCATTGGGTTACATCCAATCCCCGCGCCTGCAAATCAGTTAGCCATCACCACGCCACTGCATAGCTGGGAGCGTGCTATTCCAGCAGCGGCTTATTTAGGCCACACCGAGCGTGCCTGGTATGAAACATTGGGGCTGTTGTGGCAAAAATTAAGCGGGGATAGCAAGGATGAATAATTTTGCTATTAATAACTCATTGTCACCCGTCAATATCCAATAGATTTCGAAATGCAGGAAGGCGGCAAGGGAAAAAATCCCGATGAGCTTACTTATTTTTTAAGATCAAGACCAGTAAGTGATTCGGGTTATTGAGCGCAGCCAACACACCAGCAACTTGAAAGATGAAGGATATTAATCTAGCCAAGGGAGAAGTTGCCTGGCGGCATTATCAAATACAGCACGATCCAGATTCCCGGTATGGATGAAGCGGGCCACCAGTTCCCAAAGGGTATAGAGCCATCGGCGGGCAACAAAGGATTCAGAGACCGGTGCTTTATTGAGATAACGATAGAATAGCTGACTAGGCATGCCCTCTTCGCTGAGGCGGAACAAGTCATACTCTCGTGGAGCCCACAACATCGGACCAGGATTAAGCATCGCTAGCAACTGATCGCTGCGCGCATCTTTTAACATGCTGCGGAGAGTCAGGTTGCCGTGCACCAGCACTGAGCTGTCATCAAAACCGGCAAAAAGTGCCGTTAATGACGCCTTCGCACGGTAAAGTATTGCACGGTCTTCCAATGTCATAACCGGTGAATTCATATTAGACAAGGTCGCCCACAACACTTCAACTCGTTGCTGATACCAACTGAACCAATCATTTTCCTGGGTGCTATCAACATTACCCACACAACCGTGGCTATCAATGCGGTGCCATGCCAGCACACCTTCAACTATCTGATCCATTAAAGCATCCCAGCGCTCCCCCGTCCGAGTCGGTGCCTCCACCGAAACACCACGTAAACGCTCCATCAACAGAATTTCTTTATACGGGGATTGGTGGGTCATCACCAGTCCGTACACTGTGGGTAACCGGATATCACCTTCCCGAGCCAGCATGGAAAGTTTATACGCCTCTTGCTGTGCAATCCCCTGACAAACATAGCTCTTCGCCAGTAATGGGATTGCCTGCCCCTGCTGGTTATACATCGCGTACAGGTGGGCATAGGGCTGCTCGCTGATACGTTCGAGGCGGGTGATAGATTCCCCGAGCACCACACTTAATTCAGCTTTCAGTTGTTCCATTATGCTCAGTCCAATTATCTGGCGAAATTGATGGTTCATAATGGGATGACGGGCGGGAGATTTCCAGAATGCAGATCAACTATTATTGATAATAAAAATCAAACTATCGGATACAAAGTAAAAACGCCAGGCCCAATTGGACCTGGCGCAAACAGTTCGGTGCCCGTAATGGTTACTGATGAAGCATGATAGCGCGCACCCGATCCAGATCAGCCTGAGTATCAACCCCAACCGTGGGTATCGCTTTTGCTACCGCGACGTGGATCTTTTCGCCATACCACAGTACTCGAAGTTGCTCTAATAGCTCGATTTGTTCGAGTTTGCTCGGCGCCCAATTAACATAACGGCGGATAAAACCTGCACGATAAGCATAGATACCAATATGGCGTAAGAAACAATCACCGATAGTCTCTTTTGACTGAGCAAAACGCTCTCTTTCCCATGGGATCGCCGCGCGGGAGAAATAGAGCGCGTAGCCTTGCTCATCCATCACCACTTTAACCGCATTAGGGTTAAATGCTTCTTCGCTACTTTCAATCGGCACCGCTAATGTTGCCATGCCAGCACGACAAGCGGCCAGATTATCAGCCACCTGACAGATAATTACCGGGGGTATCAGAGGTTCATCCCCTTGGACATTTACGATAATATCATCATCGGCAAAACCATATAGTTCAATAACTTCGGCTAAGCGCTCGGTGCCAGATTGATGATCGGCACGGGTCATACAGACCTCACCACCGGCAGCCTCAACGGCTCTCACCACCTCAGGATGATCTGTTGCCACAATCACCCGTGACGCGCCCGACGCCTTTGCTCGTTCCATCACATGAACTACCATCGGTTTGCCCGCAATATCAGCCAATGGCTTGCCGGGTAACCGGGTTGAAGCATATCGAGCGGGAATTATAGCGATGAAACTCATGCGTGCTTCTCATCAATTGACAGTGGGCGGGCTTCATTCTCCAACAATACCGGAATACCATCGCGCACCGGGTAAGCCAGATTGTCAGCTTTACATACCAATTCAAGGTTTTCTTTATTGAAATACAACTTGCCGTTGCAAACCGGACAGGCAACGATCTCGAGTAAACGGTGGTCCATACATCCTCCAGAATGGAGTTTAGCCAGCAGGAAAGTGCTCGAGGATACCATATCTGCTGAGGCAGGTTAACTGTACCGATGCTGCCTGCGCTATCAGCGATTAATAACAAGGAGTTATGTTAATTAGCAACTACATAAGTAAATATAGATAGCTATCTCGTGGGATAAATGCTGGTTTTGTTATTGATATGTTGAATAGCGAGGAGTAGAATTTTGTGATTCACATCACATAAATGGGCATGTCGAGTAAGAGATGAAAGTATTCCATAAAATTATTGCGCTGTTTGCTAACTTCAGCAACTAAGCCGCATAAAGACAAATAGAAGCACCTGCAAAAGCTGCCCGGCGACAAAGCAACCTGTCGAATAGAGGCCAAAAATACCCAAGGGTATAAATACAAACGGCTACCAAAAGGTAGCCGTTTGCTTAGAAAACGAGTTGATCGTCGTCGTTTACTTAGAAAGCGATCACATCTGCTGCTGACGGCCCGTGAATACTACGATAAGTAGAGAATTCAACGTCCTGCCCTTCACTGAGTGATTTATTTTTGGTGTTGGCGATAGCCGTCTTGCTGACATACACATCCAAACTACCATCGTGTGGCGAGATGAAACCGTAACCTTCTGATTGGTTGAACCATTTCACGCGACCCATTTTTAACGTCATAATAAATTTCCTTTTACTGGGCATCCTAACAACTCATTTTTATTTATTGTTTAGATGCAGTTGCCCATCCTAAAGTTTTCTGATTAAACCTCTATGAGCTTGATTTTATGAAAAAACCCGCATAAGTGCGGGCTTTAGAATTTTGCTATCCAGATCGATGATTAGCACATCGGCATCATCACTTTCTAAGATAATCTAAACATTATTTCTCTTAAATTACAGAGCAACAACGTTTGCAGCAGCCGGCCCGCGCGGGCTGTCTTGGATGGTATACTCAACACGCTGGCCTTCAGCCAAGGTTTTGAAACCATCAGTTGCGATCGCGGAGAAGTGAACAAACACATCTTTACCGCCATCATGCTGTTCAATAAAACCAAAACCTTTGCTTTCGTTGAACCACTTAACCTGACCTGTCTTCTTAGACATAAACTTCACCTTCAACTTCTTCTTTCAAATAACATTAAATCTGCCATAAGGCACTCGCGCTATGAGTAATAGCGGGCCTGCATCAGAACATTACTTATGGGAGTTACTATCAGAGATACTGGAAGGTTCGTCTTTGGATCGGCATCAACAAGATAACGTCTGGGAGGAACTGCTTTACTTTAGTCTCGAACACTCTTACACATAAATAGGTCTGTAGCACAGGCCAGCGGCTATTAACTCATAAAATACCATGCCGCGCAACTATTTTATCTGGGAAGGTAGTTCAGTAAGTAGCATCAATGGGATGCCACGCATAAAAAACCAATATTCTCCACTGCTTACCCCATTAATTATCGATATCAATCTAGACTAAAAACTGAATAAGCATGAAGGAGCTATCCGATTATGACTCACCCACCGTTTGTCCACCCCGATGAGATTCGCGCCAGATTCTCCAGTGCCATGTCGGATATGTATCAGGATGAAGTGCCGCTATACGGAGCCTTGTTACAACTGGTTGCTGATATCAACAACCAAACTATGGGTCAGCAACCGGAACTTACCCGCCATTTACGCCGGACCGGAGAGATTGAGCGCCTGAACATGGAACGACACGGTGCTATCCGAGTGGGAACCGCCGCTGAACTTGCGACCCTGCGCCGCCTGTTTGCGGTGATGGGTATGCTGCCTGTTGGTTATTATGACCTGGCCCCGGCTGGGGTTCCGGTTCACTCGACGGCATTCCGCGCTGTCCATGAAGCTTCGCTGCAAACCTGCCCATTTAGAATTTTCACCTCATTATTGCGCCTTGAATTAATTGAACAACCAGAGCTGCGGCAACAAGCTGCCGATATTCTGGCAAAAAGAGTGATATTTACTCCACGGGCTATCGAATTAATTACTCAGCATGAAATTTCCGGCGGGCTGACCAGCAATGAAGCCGATGACTTTATTGCTCAGTCATTAGAGACATTTCGCTGGCATAATCAAGCGACAGTAAGTGCTGATGTTTACCAACAACTGCACGATCAGCATCGTTTAATTGCCGATGTGGTGGCTTTCAAAGGACCCCATATTAACCACCTAACGCCACGAACGTTGCATATCGATGCCGTACAAATTGCGATGCCAGAACATCAGATTACCCCCAAAGCGGTGATCGAAGGGCCACCTCCGCGCCGCTGTCCAATACTATTACGGCAAACCAGTTTTAAAGCCCTTGAGGAACAGGTTTCGTTTGTCGCAACAGATGGTCGACTCACTCGAGGGCATCACACCGCCCGTTTTGGTGAAATAGAACAACGGGGGACAGCGCTGACAGCGAAGGGGCGTAATCTCTATGACTGCCTGCTACAGGCGGCACAAGATCAACTACAGGTTCCCGTAAATGAAAAAAATGCCCTGCAATATATGGCGATTCTCAAGGAGAAATTTAGCCAGTTCCCAGATGACTACCCGACAATGCGCGCTGAACAGCTCGCTTTCTTTCGCTATTTCCCTACCGAGAGAGGGCTAAGTACCCTTACTGAATCAATGCAAAACCTGACATTAGACCAATTGATTGACGGGGAATTTATCCAATATGAGCCGTTAGTTTATGAGGATTTTCTCCCCGTCAGCGCAGCAGGTATTTTTCAATCAAATTTAGGGGACAGTGGTCACAGCCAGTTTGCGGGGCACTCCAGCAAGCAGGATTTCCAGCGGGCGCTGGGAGCCACGGTAATTGATGAACTACAGCTATATGAAGAAACCCAGCAGCGCTCAATTGTGGCATGCGCGGCATCCCTCGAGCTAACACTGCTGAGTCTATAAAGTGGGCTACTTGGTGTGGCGTGATAATGCCTGAATGTTCAACAGCAATTGTTCAGCCTGATCCGGCGGTAACTGTGCATCTACCGGCAGGTACCACCAATTAGGCTGAGCAAAAGCCCGGCACTTGACTGCATCTTTTTCAGTCATCAATAATATTTGCGGGCCACTCGTTAGCGGACTAAGTTGTGCTAATGAATAATCCTGATGGTCAGCAAAAGCATGCTTACTCTTAGGCTCAATACCCAGTAAATTCAGGGTAGTAAAGAACCGAGGAGGATGACCAATACCCGCCATTGCAACGACATGCTGGAGTTGCTGTGCGGGTAACCGCTCACCGCTAACCAGATTGACGGCCTGCCGCGCCACCAACTGCATCGGTATTTCTCCGCTGGCGGCAATACCACCATTGGTAATTACCGCATCCACTGAGTGCAAACGCCCCGCCCGTTCACGCATCGGGCCTGCCGGTAACCACCAACCATTACCGAAACGACGCACACCATCGATCACCACCAGCTCAAAATCACGCTGTAGCGCATAATGTTGCAATCCATCGTCGGTGATGATGAAGTCCAAAGTGTGAGCTTTTAGTAACGCTTTGATGGCATCTGAGCGCTTTGGTGAGACAGCGACCGGTGCCTGAGTACGTTGATATATCAGAACCGGCTCATCACCTGCCTGCACCGTGGATGTCTCATTGGATAGCAGTAGCGGATACACCGTAGATTTGCCCCCGTAGCCACGAGACACCACCCCAACACGGTAACCCCGTAGTTTTAGCTGTTCCACTAACCAGATTACGACCGGTGTCTTACCATTTCCGCCAGCAGTAAGGTTGCCGACAATAACCACTGGGACCGGTGAGCGCCAAGCAGAACGCCAGCCAAGAGAGTAACTGGCCCGGATAAGTGCTGTGACCGCACCGTATAACCAAGATAGTGGCAGCAGTAGCAGATACAGCCGAGACCGCCCAGACCAGATACGCTCAATCATTGGCCAAACTGCATACGATTAAGTTGGGCATAGGCACCATGTTGCGCCAACAACTCTGCATGTACACCACGCTCGACAATGCGCCCCTCTTCAATGACCAAAATTTCATCGGCTTTTTCAATCGTAGATAAGCGATGGGCAATAACCAATGAAGTACGGTTTTTCTGCAACTCATCCAATGCGGACTGAATCGCCCGTTCAGATTCAGTATCCAGCGCTGAGGTAGCTTCATCCAGAATCAATATCGGGCAATCTCGCAATAACGCACGAGCGATAGCGATACGCTGACGTTGCCCACCTGAGAGCATCACACCGTTCTCGCCAATAACAGTATCAAGGCCAAATTCCATTTTATTGATAAAATCCATGGCATATGCCATTCGGGCGGCTTCTTCGATTTCAGCGCGGCTATAGTGCTCGTCACGGGCATAAGCGATATTATTGGCAACCGTATCATTGAACAGATGAACATTTTGCGACACCAAGGCGACTTGGTTTCGCAAGGCACCAAGCCGATAATCACGCAAATCGTGCCCGTCCATCAAGATACTGCCTTCGCTGACATCATAGAACCGGGTCAGTAAATTGGCGATAGTTGACTTACCTGAGCCTGAACGCCCTACCAATGCCACGGTCTTACCCGCTTCAATGTGCATATTGATATCATTCAGTGCTGGGGTGTCTTTGCCTGGGTAGTAGAAAGTGACATGGCGGAATTCTATTTCGCCTTTAGCCCGCTCAACTTCCAGTTTCCCCTCGTCTTTTTCCTGTTCCATATCCAGAATAGCAAATAGCGTCTGACAAGCTGCCATCCCGCGCTGGAACTGTGCATTCACATTGGTAAGGGACTTCAACGGGCGCATCAGAGCAATCATTGCCGAGAACACCACAGTGATGGTACCCGCTGTCAGAGTTTCCATCACACTAGGGAAACTTGCCGCATACAGCACAAACGCCAACGCAAATGAAGCAATCAACTGAATGATGGGATCAGAAATGGAAGAAGCAGAAACCAGCTTCATCCCCTGCTGACGCATGCGATTACTGACGGTATCAAAACGCTCGGTTTCAACTTTCTGGCCACCAAAGATCAACACTTCTTTGTGCCCTTTCAGCATTTGCTCTGCACTGGTGGTCACTTCTCCCATGGTGCTTTGCATATTTTTACTGATATTACGAAAACGCTTAGAGACTAACCGGATAGAAACAGAAACAATCGGTGCAATGACGATTAAAATCAGCGACAACTGCCAGCTGTAATAAAACATCATGATAAACAAACCGATAATAGAGGCCCCTTCACGCACCACTGTAACCAATGCGCCAGAAGACGATGCCGCTACCTGCTCAGAATCATAGGTAATACGGGACAACAACGTGCCAGTCGATTGCTGGTCAAAGAAGGATACCGGCATCCCCATCATATGGCTAAATAAGCGGCGACGGATGAACATCACGACTTGACCAGAGACCCATGAGATACAATAGCTAGAAATAAAGCCGGTTATTCCACGAACCACCATCAAACCGATAACAGCCAACGGCATCCATTTTAAAATTGAGCTATTCGCTTTACCAAAACCATCATCGAGCAAAGGTTTCAGTAACGACAGCATAAACGTGTCACTGGCGGCATTAAGGATTAATGCTATCGCCGCGACAACAAGACCGGTCTTATAAGGAGAGATCATTGGCCAGAGGCGACGGAACGTCTGCCATGTGGATAGATCTTTATCATTCATCATGCAAATACCAGCACCAGAAGAAATAGCGGCCCATTCTACTCATTATGGCCTCCAACGCCAAACCGCTGGTGATACCAACGTGGCATTATTTGTTCCCGATAGCCCCTAATTTGCCAACTATCGATGTAAAAATACACAGTTAGCTGTCCGGATACCGAGGTATCACGCCAAATAATGCTATTTTTTTGATAGCGTTTAATCACTTTTTTAGCTGGCAGGTGCCATTGGTTATAGCGTGCAGCGGAAGCAAAAGCCAATTCTGGCTTCACTGCCCGCAAAAATGGGCCGGTTGAAGAGGTATTGCTGCCATGGTGGGGAACTTGCAGCAATGTTGAGGCTAGCTTAGCACGATAATTTTTAACTAACTGCCGCTCTCCCCGTGTTTCAAGGTCGCCCGTCAATAACAGACTGTGTTTGCCATCATCAATGCGAATAACACATGAGTCATCATTTTGGGCGTTAATCACATGAGTTCTTGGCCATAAAACCTCAAAATTTAAATTTTGCCATTGCCATTTCACGCCTTGCTGACAGGGCAAACCCGCTATCGGGCCAGTTAAGGAGAAAGGTGCACGGATTTTCGCCTGCGGGAATGCCGCCTTTAACTCAGCTAGCCCTCCGGTGTGATCAAGATGATCATGGCTAAGGATAATTTGCTCAACCACAATGCCCCGCCAACGTAAATAAGGGAGAATAACCGCAGCTGCCATGCTACTGGTGTGCCAACGATTGCCCGTATCAAAGATAATTGCTTTCCCTGCGCGTTCTATCACTATTGCCAGACCGTGCCCAATATCCAACATATCAACACGCCAGCGATAATCATCACGCCGCTGAGTGAATAACACCAAATTGACACACAGGACTACCACCCCAATTGGATAGCTGCGCCACCACTGAAAACGCCAAATAAGTATTACCAGCCACCCCGTATAAGCCACGGCAACGGATGCTAACCCAGTATGCAACCAACCGGTTTTTAGGTGATTGAGTGGCCAGAGTACCGCGCAAAGCGATATATCGGCCAAGAACCAAAACAGGCCAGCTACGGTAGGCAATGGTATGCAGGCCAAGGCCAACAATACGCAAGGCACAGTAAGCAGGGATATGATAGGCACTGCCCACAAATTTGCAGGGATAGAAAACAAGCTGACGCCATGAAATAGGCCTATCTGCAGTGGCATCAATAGTAGCATCATACCAAATTGTAAATGGAACCAGCGGATAATCAGCCCAAGCCATCCGCCCCTAAAACGCTGAGTAATTGGCACCCAATAGAACCAACATATCAGACTGAATACCGCCAGACAGGAGAGCCAAAAACTGTCTGATAGTACCGCCAGTGGTTCACTAAGTAATATTAACGCCAACACCCAGAGCCACACTTGCCAGGCGCTGCATAAAATACCGAACAACCTCAGCAGTAACCATAGGGTTAATGCTATAGCCGCCCTCATCGCGGGTGGATTCGCACCCGCCAACCAAACATAAACCATTGCCACAAACCAGCCAATCAGCAGCGGGAACACGGGCCCTACCCAACTAACGGGTAGAAAGAACTGGATCCCACGAGCCAGTATCCCGCCAAACAGCGCCGCTAGCCCGATGTGCAAACCCGATATCGCCATCAGGTGCGCCGTTCCGGTATTACGAAAAAGTGCCCACTGACGTGTGTTCAACTGTTCTCTTTCACCAAAAGCTAAAGCTAGCAGTATCTGCCGCTGGTCATACTGCTGTAGCTGCTGTTCAATAACACTGATGGCCCGCTGGCGGAGATTACAATGAGCATCACGCAATTCAGCCTTAATCACTCGCCCTTGCAATGGACGCTGGTTGGCTATAGCCCAGCGTTGGCTATCAACCCCCCCTTCATTGAGTAAGCTATGCACCGCCCGCATTCGTAGCCTCAACACCCATTGCTGCCCAGCACAATAGCGCTCAAGCTTCTCCGGCCACTTTACTGATACTGCAATCGGCGGAAATACTCTTTGCCCATTAACTTGCTGAATGCCCAGCAGGACCTTATTCCCTTCTCCCCATGTCAGATAGGCATTCTTTATAGTGGCGATAACTTGCTGCTCACCTTGAGTTAACGCCTCAATTTGCATTAATACCCTATTTCCGTGCCAACTTCCCCACGCAAAACTGATGATGACTAATGCCACGCATTGCCAGTATATACACCCACTTAACCATACCAGTCCCCCCAACACTAGCAGCCCCACAATGATGAGAGTTCCTGGCAACTGAGGTAGAAAAATAAGAGGTAAGAAGCCAATGGCAATAGCGGCCGCAGCATGATCGATTGATAAAGTGATAAGAAGCCATCCCTTGTATTACTGCCAGATAGCCTCATTGCCATCCGCTTGCCTCATCGTGAATATGTTGATTTTCTCTGTTGATGGATGATGCAGCCAGTACAAAAAGTGGAAGTTCAGAGCGGCTTCGCGGATAGTTTAATCTTGTTACATAGCTAACAACGCCTATGCGGAATGTATCGAAAATAAAGCTGAGCTTATTACAGGTAAAAGGGAGATAGAGATAGAGATAGAGATAGAGATAGAGATAGAGATAGATGAGGGTATTTGAATAAGTGAATAAACAATATTTAATCTATTCGTTATAAGGTTTTAATATATATTCAGCTAATTTTAGCGCGTGACATTAGAAAGAAAAAAAGAAAAACGGTGCCATTAGGCACCGTTTCTTATCAGCGTTTATACCTTTTATAATCAGCGTCATAGCAGTATTAGCTATGACACCAATGATTTAGGTATAGATAATAACGCGGTAAGTTGTAACCAACTTAACCGTAGATATTAGCGCGATCACGCAATTCTTTACCTGGCTTAAAGTGTGGAACGTACTTACCTTCCAATTCAACTTTAGCGCCAGTCTTTGGATTACGGCCAACACGCGGAGCACGGTAGTGAAGAGAAAAACTGCCAAATCCTCGGATCTCAATGCGCTCACCTTCAGCTAGTGTTCCAGCCATATGTTCAAGCATTTCTTTCACTGCATCCTCAACGGCTTTAGCCGGTACATGAGATTGCTGGCCAGCAAGTCTTTCAATAAGTTCAGACTTGGTCATATTACCTCCAAGCTTTGCAGCTAAACTACCGTATAGGGGCGGAAAAACCGCCCCCCGTTATTACTCGCCTTTTGCAGCTTTGAACGCTTCTGCCATTGCGCTAGAGAAGTTACCTTCTTCTGGCTTGTTGTTAACTGTAGCAATAGCATCTTTCTCATCAGCTTCGTCTTTAGCACGAACAGACAGGCTGATTACGCGGTTTTTACGGTCAACGCCAGTATATTTGGCTTCAACTTCATCACCGACGTTCAGAACCAGCGTCGCATCTTCAACGCGGTCGCGAGTTGCTTCGGAAGCACGCAGATAACCTTCTACGCCGCCTGCCAATTCAACTGTAGCACCTTTAGCGTCAACTGCAGTTACTTTACCAGTAACAATAGCACCTTTCTTGTTAACAGACAGGTAGTTATTGAACGGGTCTTCTGCCAGTTGTTTCACGCCCAGGGAGATGCGCTCACGTTCTGCGTCAACTTGCAGAACCACAGCTGCGATTTCGTCGCCTTTCTTATATTCACGAACTGCTTCTTCGCCTGCAACGTTCCAGGAGATGTCAGACAGGTGAACCAGGCCGTCGATGCCGCCGTCCAAGCCGATGAAGATACCGAAGTCAGTGATAGACTTGATTTTACCTTCAACGCGGTCGTTTTTGTTGTGAGTTTCTGCAAACAGCTGCCATGGGTTAGATTTGCACTGTTTCAGGCCCAGAGAAATACGACGACGTTCTTCATCGATGTCCAGAACCATAACTTCCACTACGTCGCCAACGTTAACAACTTTAGACGGGTGAATGTTTTTGTTGGTCCAATCCATTTCTGAAACGTGTACCAAACCTTCAACGCCTTCTTCGATTTCTACGAAGCAGCCGTAATCAGTCAGGTTAGTTACACGACCAGTCAGCTTGGTGCTTTCTGGGTAACGTTTAGCGATAGCAACCCATGGATCTTCGCCAAGCTGTTTCAAGCCCAGGGATACACGAGTACGTTCGCGGTCGAATTTCAGAACTTTAACAGTGATTTCGTCGCCCACATTGACGATTTCGCTTGGGTGTTTAACACGTTTCCAAGCCATGTCAGTAATGTGCAGCAAGCCATCAACGCCACCCAGATCAACGAATGCACCGTAGTCAGTCAGGTTCTTAACGATACCCTTAACTTCCATGCCTTCTTGCAGGTTTTCCAGCAATTGATCACGCTCAGCGCTGTTCTCAGATTCGATAACTGCACGACGAGAAACAACTACGTTGTTGCGTTTCTGATCAAGCTTGATGACTTTGAACTCAAGCTCTTTGCCTTCCAGATGCAGAGTATCGCGAACTGGGCGCACATCAACCAGTGAACCAGGCAGGAACGCACGGATACCGTTCAGTTCGACTGTAAAGCCGCCCTTCACTTTGCCGTTGATCACACCAGTAACGGTTGCAGCTTCTTCGTAAGCTTTTTCCAGCATCAGCCATGCTTCGTGACGCTTAGCTTTTTCACGGGACAGCAGAGTTTCACCGAAGCCGTCTTCAACAGCGTCCAGAGCAACGTCAACTTCGTCACCAACTTGAATTTCCAGTTCGCCTTGCGCGTTCTTGAACTGTTCTGCTGGAATTGCTGACTCAGATTTCAGACCGGCGTCAACCAGTACGATATCTTTATCGATAGAAACAACAACACCACGGACGATAGAGCCCGGACGTGTTTCAATTGTTTTCAGGGATTCTTCAAAGAGTTGAGCAAAAGATTCTGTCATGTTAATAATCTTCAGGATTCTTAAGTTTAACGTCCATCTAGCATCCCGCCGGATGGGGTTGTTTCACATGCCTCGCCACAGATCCTTGCAGCAAGGTTAAAGTGCTCATCAAAAATAATTTTAATTAAAAAATAAATCGTTGAGAGCTCAGAACTGACCGCATTGTCGTTATTTTTTCAACGGCAACGCTAAAATTCGTTGGGCATAAGCCAGCGCCTGTTCGATCACCTGCTCGATGGACATACTGGTTGAATCCAGTACCAACGCATCCGCCGCAGGGACTAAAGGTGCAATAGACCGGTTACGATCACGAGAGTCTCGCTCCTGTATCTCGGCCAAAAGACGTTCAAAGTTAACATTAAACCCCTTTTCCTGCAACTGTAGCATACGTCGGTGCGCGCGTTCTTGCGAACTTGCATCAAGAAATATTTTCACCGGCGCATCAGGGAAGACCACCGTCCCCATATCGCGACCATCGGCAATCAGGCCCGGTGCTTCACGAAATGCTCGCTGGCGGCGTAGTAATGCCTCACGGACTCGCGGGAAAGCCGCCGCCTGAGATGCAGTATTCCCTACAGTTTCGGTGCGGATTTCATTGCTGACATCCTCACCTTCTAAAATCACTTTTAACTGCCCATTCTGTGAGACAAAACGAACATCGAGATGTGCGGCAAGTGGAACCAATGCCTCTTCGGTGCTGATATCAACCTGATGATGCAGGGCTGCTAACGCCAAAACCCGGTAAATCGCACCCGAATCCAGCAAGCGCCAGTTCAACGATTCAGCCAAAGCTTTGCAAAGCGTACCTTTACCTGCACCACTTGGTCCATCAACGGTTATCACCGGGGCTATCGCCGTCATTTCTCTCTCCTTTCGGTAGGCAAAACCTCTTGTCTACCCAGCAGGGCAAACACAGGAGCAGCATTATACGCCGCATCGATGTGAACTGTTACCCTCGCGTGGTTCAGTTGCTGAAAATAAAACCATAAGCCGTGGCTGGAGTGTAGAAGAGATGTGAAAGATAGCCAGAAAAAACATTTATTCTTATTTGCCAATAAAGAAAAGTGCTATCCGTCTATAAAATAGGGAATGGGTACCGACTGGTACCCATTAGAGGTCAATAAATTCGGCGCAAAAAGGTCAGGCTGTCTGGCTCAGATTGGCCAATTGTTCAAAGTAGTCAGGGAAGGTTTTAGCGGTGCATTGAGGGTCAAGAATCGTCACCGGAGTATCAGATAACGCCACCAGTGAGAAGCACATCGCCATACGGTGGTCATTGTAAGTCCCTATTTCAGCGGCAATTAATTGCACGGGTGGCACCACACGAATATAGTCTTCACCTTCTTCAACTTCCGCACCCACTTTTCTCAGCTCAGTGGCCATCGCAGATAAGCGGTCAGTCTCTTTTACCCGCCAGTTATAGATATTACGAATAACCGTCGGGCCATTGGCAAACAGTGCGGTGGTAGCAATGGTCATGGCCGCATCAGGAATGTGATTCATATCCATATCGATACCCTGTAATTCGCCACGGCTACATTCTATATAGTCATCACCCCAGCTAATTTTTGCGCCCATTTTTTCCAGCACATCAGCAAATTTGGTATCACCCTGCACGCTTTTTTTACCGATACCCGTAACACGCACGGTGCCACCTTTAATTGCCGCGGCGGCTAAGAAATAGGACGCAGAAGACGCATCGCCCTCAACCAAATAAGTACCCGGAGTGCGATATGTCTGGCCGCTTTTTATATGAAACAGTTGATAGTTCTCATGCACCACATCAACACCGAAGGCTTTCATCAGATGCAGGGTAATATCGATGTATGGCTTAGAGACCAGAGTGCCTTGAATCTGAATGTCGGTATCTTGCTCAGCCAAGGGGGCAGTCATCAGCAATGCTGTCAGAAATTGGCTGGAGACACTACCATCAACGGTCAGTTTTCCACCACGGAAACCACCACGTAAGCGCAACGGCGGGTAGCTCTCTTGCTCCAGATAATCAATCTGCGCCCCGCCCTGACGCAAGGCATCAACCAAGTGGCCAATTGGCCGCTCTTTCATCCGCGGTTCACCGGTTAGTACGATGTCGCTGTTACCTAAGCAAAGTGCCGCAGCCAATGGGCGCATTGCCGTGCCCGCATTGCCTAAGAACAGTTCCAAGGGTTGGTCTGCGACCAATTTGCCACCTACACCATCCACTTCACATTGAGTGCGATCAGCCGAAAGGCGGAAATTCACCCCCAATGCCTGCAAGGCATCGAGCATATGGCGAATGTCGTCACTGTCTAACAAGTTATTCAGCTGGGTCGTCCCTTCGGCCAGCGCTGCCAGAAGAAGTGCACGGTTAGAAACACTTTTAGAACCGGGTAAGTTAACGGTGCCATTGATCAGAGCAATGGGTTGTAAAGTCAGGGATTCCAACATGGGAAAAGCACTCTCCAGTCTTCTGTGTGCAAATAAATATATTTTAAATAAGGGTGATAACTCAGTCTGAGCAGACAAACATCCGCCCGGAGGAATCAACCATGGCGGCGTTCAAAGTCAGCCATAAAATCTGTTAAGACTTTAACGCCTTCAATTGGCATCGCATTATAAATCGATGCCCGCATCCCACCAGCAACACGATGGCCTTTTAAGGCTTGCAAACCCTGCTCTTGTGCCTCGCTAAGGAACACTTTATCCAAGGAGGCATCCTTCATTTGGAATGGCACATTCATCAAAGAGCGGTTGGCGTGAGCCACCTGATTGCGATAGAAACCGGTCTTATCGATCGCACCATACAATAGATCAGCTTTCGCCTGATTACGTTTTTCCATTTCAACCAAACCGCCCTGCTCCTTCAGCCATTTAAACACCAGACCAGAGAGATACCAGGCAAAAGTTGGCGGCGTATTGAACATGGAATCGTTATCGGCCAGCACCTTATAATCAAGGATCGATGGCAATTCAGTGCGAGCTTTACCTAATAAGTCGTCGCGCACGATAACCACTGTCAGGCCAGCGGGACCGATGTTTTTCTGGGCGCCAGCATAAATGACACCATAGCGACTGACATCAATCGGGCGAGAAAGGATAGATGATGAGTAATCGGCAACGACAATTTTATCGCCAAAATCCGGCTCTTCTTTGATAGCCAGCCCATCAATGGTTTCATTTGGGCAATAATGTACATAAGCAGCATTATCACTCAACTGCCATTGTTTCATCGGCAAAATACCCGTTAGACTATTTTCGTGGGTTGTCACATCGATAACGTTAGGGACACAGTATTTTTGTGCTTCTTTGACTGCACTGTGTGCCCAATAGCCGCCGTCAATATAATCAGCACTGTTGTTGTCGCCGAGTAAATTCAATGGCACTGCGGCAAACTGCGCGCGCGCGCCACCATGGCAAAATAACACTTTATAATTGGCCGGAATTCGTAACAGATCACGCAGATCTTCTTCTGCGTCTTCAGCAACCTGAATAAATTCCTTACTCCGGTGACTGATCTCCATCACCGATGTCCCCAAGCCATGCCAGTTACGTAATTCCTGTTCCGCACGACGTAAAACTTCAACCGGTAACATCGCAGGCCCTGCGCTAAAATTATAAACTTGTGTCATTTCCCCTCACCACACTCAACTGAGATTGCCATCGTTATCATTACTCGGTTTTATCATTCGAGTCCGCCTGCTGCAACGGTTATTCACTGGCAAGGGAGAAACTCTCACCCCCTGCGATAGCAGGCTGTGCGTTATCCTGTCATTAATTTGGAATTATTCACCAAAAGCTACCGAACCAAGGTGTTAGCGCACGATAGATGACTCATTTTGCTCGTTGATGGTCCAAAGCTTCAACCCAGTGGTGGTGACCACAACGTTGGCAGGTTTTCTCTGCACCGCTGGATAACGCCACTATCAGGCTGCACTGGCTACAGGCATACTCCGCAGGTTTTTCAATGGTGACCAAGGGGTTAACACAGCATTTAGGTAATACCGGCAAACCGGGTTTGACATGTTCTTGCGCGAAGAAAAACACACTGATTGCACCATTGACTTCCAGGATGGCCAGCCGTACCTGACCAAGATGCTCGACGCCTTGTTGGCGCAACTCCATAAAAAACTCATCATGGGTAATATTTTCCTGCTGCATGGTTTCCCAAACAAATATCCCATCACTGATGATGATCAACGGCTTCCCTTCCATCCACTGCTGTATTTTTTCGCTGCGTGACATCAAGAAAGTAGAGAGGCGGTACAAAATCATAATGCAGATAAATACCATTACGACTGGCAACATCGGCACATCTTCATAAAAAGTGACATCACCCGCAGCGGATCCCAATGTCAAAATGATCACGACTTCAAATAGCGACATCTGCCGCACGCCACGGCGACCACTCAGTTTGAGGAATAAAAAAACCAAGACAAAGGTGAATAAACAGCGCATGCCCACTTCGGCCAAGAATTCGATGGGGAATTTATCCAGTGCCATTCGTTTGAGATCAAATGTTTGCATTTATAGTTGCCCAATAACTTTTTGATTCATTAAAGATAGTCGCCGGACGGCATGGGTGGGTTTATTTCAGATTAGTGGTAATAAAGCAGATACGGAGGCCGAAGCCCCCGTCAAAGACTTATTGAATCAATATGCGTGGAATAGCTTTTGGATCTCTTGCGGTTTTTGCGTTTGGGTTAATGCCAATTGCAGCAACACACGTGCTTTTTGTGGATTGAGTGAGCCGGATGCAACAAATCCATATTTGGTGTCATCAACTTCTGCATCTTCCGTGGTAGAACCAGTAGGCACACGGGATGAACGCACAACAGCAACCCCACTGTGTGCTGCCGTTGCCAGCGTGTCAAAAACAGAATGATAGAGGTTACCGTTACCAACACCGGCACTGACAATCCCTTTATAGCCATCAGCAATCAGCGCTTTAGCCGGTAAATCAGAGGCATTGGCATAGTTATAAATAATGCCAACTTTTGGTAATTCACTCAGTTTGCTGATATCGAAAGCGGGTTGTCTTGGCGCGGGTTGGTGCAGATAATTCACTTTACCGTCATAAATAGACCCCAAGGATCCGGTATTCGGTGACTGGAATGTCTGCACCGAGGTGGTATTGGTTTTCATCACATCACGGCCACTTAGCACTTGGTCATTCATCGCTACCAGCACACCACGTTTAGCTGAATTGGCGTCACTGGCGACGACCACTGCATTATAGAGATTCAGCGGACCATCTGCACCCAGGGCAGTTGCCGGGCGCATCGCCCCAACCATCACCACGGGTTTATCGCAATTCACCGTTAAATCAAGAAAATAGGCAGTTTCTTCCAGAGTGTCAGTGCCATGCGTAATCACGAATCCGTCTGTTTTGGCGCAATCGGCATTAATTTTTTTCGCCAACTTCAGCCAGACCTCGTCATTCATATCTTGAGAACCGATATTAACCACTTGCTCGCCCTGAATATTGGCGATTTTTTTCATTTCCGGCACCGCGTTTACCAGGGCATCAACCCCCAATTTACCGGCTTTATAGTTAGATTTTGTGGCTGAATCTCCGCCACCGGCGATAGTTCCCCCGGTTGCCAATAGGGTGATATTGGGTAGAGCAAAGGCCGAACCGCTGATCCCTGCTAAGATTCCGGCTAAGACAGTTAGCTTTATAGATTTCACATTATGACTCCGTTATTTATAAGCTAGTGAATTATGCGGAATATCCATACTGAAACTGTGACATTTGCTGCGCTTTAGGAATACATGGAGCTATTAACTAAAACCCCGTATGATTGCGCGTTTTTAGTACCGCCAAAAAGTGACGACAATGACCCAAACCTTTATTCCCGGCAAAGACGCCGCGCTGGAAGACTCAATCTCTCGCTTTCAGCAAAAGCTGAGTGACCTCGGTTTTAATATTGAAGAAGCCTCTTGGCTTAACCCGGTTCCTCACGTTTGGTCGGTACATATCCGCGACCGTGATTGCCCGTTGTGCTTTACCAACGGCAAAGGTGCCAGCAAGAAAGCGGCACTGGCTTCGGCTTTAGGTGAATATTTCGAACGCTTATCCACCAACTATTTCTTCGCTGACTTCTATCTGGGCAAAGCCATTGCCGAAGGTGATTTCGTTCATTATCCCAACGAGAAGTGGTTCCCGATCCCAGCAGATAACTTGCTGCCAGAAGGCATTCTCGATGAGCGCCTGCTGGCGTTTTACGATCCAGAGCAGGAATTGGTCGCCAGTGACCTGGTGGATTTGCAATCAGGTAACGCCAAACGCGGGATCTGTTCATTGCCCTTTACCCGCCAGTCAGATTTAGAAACCGTCTATATTCCAATGAATATTATCGGCAATCTGTATGTCTCAAACGGCATGTCTGCGGGCAATACTGCCAATGAAGCTCGGGTACAAGCCCTGTCCGAAGTCTTTGAACGTAAAGTTAAAAACCGTATTATCGCAGAATCTATCAGCTTGCCGGAGATCCCTGCTGCGGTGTTAAACCGCTATCCAGGTGTGGTAGAAGCCATTGCCAAGCTGGAAGAAGAAGGTTTCCCAATTCTCTCTTACGATGCCTCTCTAGGTGGCGCTTATCCGGTTATTTGCGTAGTACTGTTTAACCCGTCAAATGGCACCTGTTTTGCCTCATTCGGTGCACATCCTGACTTTGGTGTCGCGCTGGAACGCACCGTGACTGAGCTATTGCAGGGCCGTAGCCTGAAAGACCTGGACGTCTTTACCGCGCCGACCTTCGATGACGAAGAGGTGGCAGAGCACACCAATCTGGAAACCCACTTTATCGATTCAAGTGGCTTGATCAGTTGGGATATGTTCAAAGACAAGGCCGACTATCCATTTGTGGACTGGAGCTTTAAAGGCAGCACAGAAGAAGAATTCGCTACCCTGATGGCTATCTTCAAGCAAGAAAACGCCGAAGTGTATATCGCTGATTATGAGCATTTAAGTGTCTATGCCTGCCGGATTTTGGTACCAGGCTGGTCTGATATCTATCCTGCCGAAGATTTGCTGATGGCGAACAACACCATGGGTGTGCATCTGCGAGACAGCTTGCTGGCCCTGCCCGGCAGTGACTGGCAACCTGGGGAATATCTGGCGCTCATTCAGCAGTTGGATGATGAAGGGTTGGATGATTTCGCCCGCGTACGTGAATTGCTGGGTATCGCCTCGGGTAAAGATAACGGCTGGTATACCCTGCGTGTCGGTGAGCTGAAATCCATGCTGGCATTGGCTGGCGGTGATTTGGAGCAAGCACTGATTTGGGTTGAATGGACGCAAGATTTTAACTCTTCAGTCTTTACGGCAAAACAAGCGAACTATTACCGTTGCCTGCAAACCCTATTGTTACTGACTCAGGAGCCGGATCGTGAAGCGGCACAATATTACACTGCCTTTGTGAAAATGTATGGTCAGGAGGCGGTAGATGCAGCCTCAGCAGCCTTGGTGGGTGAGGCGCGCTTCAATGGCCTGTTCAGTGTTGATGAGGATCTAAAAGCCTTACCAGCTCATCAGGCACTACTAGGTGCTTATGAGAAGTTGCAAACTGCCAAACGCCGCTATTGGGCTAAAAGCGAGTAAACATTTTCTGCCAGCAAATAGCTAAATGCTAATCAGCAGAAAACGACCCACGGCGTTGTCTTTTGGCAGCGCCGTTTAATTTAGTACTGCAATTAATCCTGACGAAAATAAATACAAATCGCCGCGCTCAACAATTGTTTTTGTCATAAAAAAACGTTATTTTCTGACGCCGTAATAGCACCTTTAGACAAACATTATTTAGCGACCAGATAAAATAGATAAATAGGTGAATGAATAGTTAATTTTTAATGACTGATAATAATAAAAATAACTACAAATACCCCTTTTAGTTAACCTTCTCAACGGCTTTAAAACAGTCCAATCAAAATTATTTGCAAATCTTAAAATATTTTTTTCAATTAATAATCAATAAGTTAATCGCATCACCCCTATGTTTTATGGTGTTTCACAGCTAACTAAACTCGCGCAATATGATCCATATCAATTTTCACGCTATACTGCTTTGCTAGTATCTCGTTGTGCTTTATTAACCCTTAAGAGAGAGTTAGTGTGAAAGCTGACAACCCCTTCGATGCATTATTACCTGCGGCAATGGCTAAAGTAGCCGAAGATGCCGGTGTCTATAAAGCCACCAAGCATCCGCTAAAAACCTTTTATTTAGCGATTACTGCTGGTGTGTTTATTTCAATTGCGTTTGTTTTTTATATTACAGCGACTACCGGTACTGCTGGCGTGCCTTTCGGCTTTGCCAAGTTGGTTGGTGGTATTTGCTTCTCCCTGGGGCTAATGTTAGTGGTGGTGTGTGGGGGTGATCTTTTCACATCGACCGTACTCACAACTGTCGCTAAAGCCAGCGGCCGTATCACATGGCGTCAACTGGCATGTAACTGGGTTAATGTCTATATTGGGAATCTGTTCGGTGCACTGTTCTTTGTGTGTCTTATTTGGTTCGCAGGCCAACATACTGTGGCAAATGGTCAATGGGGTCTGAATGTTTTGCAAACAGCCGACCATAAATTGCACCATACTTTTATTGAAGCGGTGTGTTTGGGTATTTTAGCTAACCTGATGGTCTGTCTGGCGGTATGGATGAGTTACTCCGGCCGTACCATAATGGATAAAATGTTCGCGATGATCTTACCGGTGGGGATGTTTGTTGCCAGCGGCTTTGAGCATAGCATCGCAAATATGTTTATGATTCCTATGGGTATTGTGATTAAAAATTTCGCTTCGCCTGAATTTTGGCAATCCATAGGATCAACACCTGAGCAATTTGCTCACTTAACCGTAAGTAACTTTATTATTGATAACCTGATCCCAGTCACTATCGGTAACATCATTGGTGGCGGATTATTGGTTGGGTTGACTTATTGGGTAATTTATCTGCGCGGTGACCAGCAACATTAATATGTGGCCGCTACGTCTGGTTTTCGAAGAAATTAACATTAAAAGGTAGATGCATTATGACCGAACTTAATGAAAAATTGGCCAAAGCATGGCAAGGTTTTACCAAGGGTGACTGGCAGAACGGTGTAAACGTTCGTGACTTCATCCAGAAGAACTATACCCCTTATGAAGGCGATGAGTCCTTCCTTGCCGGCCCTACCGATGCGACCGACAAACTGTGGGCGCAGGTTATGGAAGGCATCAAACTGGAAAACCGCACCCATGCGCCAGTTGATTTCGATACCGACGTAGCTGCAACCATCACATCTCATGATGCTGGCTATATTAATAAAGATCTGGAAACCATCGTTGGCTTGCAGACTGAAAAACCATTGAAACGTGCACTGATCCCATTCGGTGGCATTAAAATGGTAGAAGGCTCTTGCAAAGTTTATGGTCGTGAACTTGACCCACAACTGAAAAAAGTCTTCACCGATTACCGTAAAACACACAACCAAGGTGTGTTCGACGTTTATACCAAAGACATCCTGAACTGCCGTAAATCTGGTGTACTGACTGGTTTGCCAGATGCCTATGGCCGTGGCCGTATCATCGGTGACTATCGTCGTGTAGCCGTTTACGGTATCGACTTCCTGATGAAAGACAAACTGGCCCAGTTCAATTCATTGCAAGATGATTTGGAAAACGGTAAAGACCTGGAAATGACTATCCAGTTGCGCGAAGAAATTGCTGAACAGCATCGTGCTCTGGCTCAAATCAAAGAAATGGCGGCCAAATATGGCTGTGATATCTCAGGTCCGGCAACTAACGCCCGTGAAGCAGTACAGTGGACCTACTTCGGCTATTTAGCTGCGGTTAAATCCCAAAACGGTGCGGCAATGTCCTTCGGTCGTGTATCTACCTTCCTTGACGTGTACATCGAACGTGACATGAAAGAAGGTAAGCTGACTGAAATTGAAGCGCAGGAATTGATTGACCATTTGGTTATGAAACTGCGTATGGTTCGCTTCCTGCGTACCCCTGAGTATGATGAACTGTTCTCTGGTGACCCAATCTGGGCAACTGAGTCTCTGGCCGGTATGGGCGTTGATGGCCGTACTCTAGTGACCAAAACCAGCTTCCGCTTCCTGAACACCCTGTACACTATGGGGCCGTCTCCAGAGCCGAACATGACCATTCTATGGTCTGAAAAGCTGCCACTGAATTTTAAAAAGTATGCTGCTAAAGTCTCCATCGATACTTCATCTGTGCAATATGAAAACGATGATCTGATGCGCCCTGACTTCAACAACGATGACTATGCTATCGCTTGTTGTGTTAGCCCGATGATTGTCGGTAAACAAATGCAGTTCTTTGGTGCCCGTGCCAACCTGGCAAAAACCATGTTGTACGCAATCAACGGCGGCGTTGATGAAAAAATGAAGATCCAGGTTGGCCCGAAAGAAGCGCCAATGATGGATGACGTGCTGGACTATGACAAAGTCATGGAACGCATGGACCACTTTATGGATTGGCTGGCTAAACAATACGTTACCGCGCTGAACATCATCCATTACATGCATGACAAGTACAGCTATGAAGCTGCGCTAATGGCACTGCATGACCGTGATGTTTACCGTACTATGGCATGTGGTATTGCAGGTCTGTCTGTTGCGGCTGACTCCCTGTCTGCTATCAAGTATGCCAAAGTAAGCACCATCCGTGATGCTGACGGCCTGGCTATCGACTTCAACATCGAAGGCGAATATCCACAGTTTGGTAACAACGATTCACGCGTTGATGATATCGCTTGTGACCTGGTTGAGCGCTTCATGAAGAAAATTCAGAAGCTGCGTACTTACCGTGGTGCAGTGGCAACTCAGTCCGTGCTGACCATCACCTCTAACGTGGTTTATGGTAAGAAAACCGGTAACACCCCAGATGGTCGCCGTGCTGGTGCGCCATTCGGTCCAGGTGCTAACCCAATGCATGGCCGTGACCAGAAAGGTGCTGTTGCCTCTCTGACTTCGGTTGCTAAACTGCCGTTTGCTTACGCGAAAGATGGTATCTCTTACACCTTCTCTATCGTGCCAAACGCATTAGGCAAAGACGACGAAGTACGTAAAGCTAACCTAGCCGGTCTGATGGATGGTTACTTCCATCACGAAGCGTCCATCGAAGGTGGTCAACACCTGAACGTGAACGTAATGAACCGTGAAATGCTGTTAGACGCGATGGAAAACCCGGAAAAATATCCGCAGTTGACTATCCGTGTATCGGGTTACGCAGTACGTTTCAACTCGCTGACCAAAGAACAACAGCAGGATGTAATTACTCGTACCTTTACACAGTCGATATAATTCCCTGCCGCAGTAAAATGGCATAAACTTAAAGGCTCCACTTTAGTGGGGCCTTTATTCATCCAGCGTTGGAGAAATCCTGCTATGTCAGTACTTGGTCGTATTCACTCATTCGAATCCTGTGGCACTGTTGACGGCCCGGGTATCCGATTTATCGTATTCTTCCAGGGCTGCTTGATGCGTTGCCTGTATTGCCATAACCGTGATACTTGGGATACCCACGGCGGTAAAGAAGTTACCGTTGAAGAATTAGTCAAAGAAGCCATCACCTATCGCCACTTTATGAATGCCTCTGGCGGCGGTGTGACTGCATCAGGTGGCGAAGCTATTTTGCAGGCCGAGTTTGTGCGCGATTGGTTTCGTGCGTGTCATGAAGTAGGCATCCATACCTGTCTGGATACCAACGGTTTTGTACGCCGTTATGATCCGGTCATCGATGAGTTACTTGATGCCACAGATTTAGTGATGCTGGATTTAAAACAGATGGATGACAGTGTGCATCAGAATCTGGTGGGGGTATCGAATCATCGAACACTGGAGTTTGCCCGTTACTTGGCAAAACGTAACCAGAAAACCTGGATCCGCTATGTGGTGGTGCCGGGTTGGTCAGATGATGATAAATCGGCGCACATGTTAGGTGAGTTTACCCAGAACATGACTAATATCGAGAAAATCGAATTACTGCCTTACCATGAGTTGGGTAAGCACAAATGGGTCGCCATGGGCGAAGAATACAAACTGGATGGGGTGAAGCCCCCTACCACAGAGATCATGGATCGGGTGAAAGGCATTCTCGAAAGCTATGGTCACAAAGTAATATATTAAGTCATTACCGTTGCAAGCAGCTAATGGTGCGGCAACTTCAAACAAGAAGGGGGGCGTAGTCAGTTAATTAACGCATCCCCATAGATACCGCCAAATTGGGTTATGCCACTGGCGGTATTTTTTTGGTTGTTATATGGCAGCGTAAGGGGTCTGTTGTTTACCTGGCTTACGCAGCAACATCATCAAATACACTAAGGCGACAGCGGCTATCATGATAAACAGTAAATTATCGGAATAGCGCTGCATCAGCAGCGAGGTCATTGTCGGGCCGGTCAGACTACCGAGGGTATAACTCATCAGTAATGCCTGATTCATTGCCACTAATTCATCAGCGCTGGCCTTTTCACACGCCCAGGCCATGGCGACCGGATAAAGGGTAAAACCGGCACACCCCAGAATAAATAATGCCGGGGCCAAGGCATAATTACCTAAAATGGCTACACTGCCGAGGATGACGACAAACACTTGAATGCGCAGCACCAGTAAACGACCATAACGGTCCGCCATTTTGCCTATCGGCCATTGACCGATAATGCCTGAGCTAACCAGCAAAGCCATCCACCATCCAACGCTGGCATCACTCATGCCCTGATGCGATAAATAGAGCGGCAACAGGCCATAGAGCGAACCTAACAGTACCCCTGAGATAATGCAGCCATTAATACCCAGGCGAGCGCTACGGCGCTTAAGCATCGGCCAAATGGCAATGTGTGAGGACTCACTGCTACCCTGATGTGAGAAGTGGGCAAACAGCAGCGGCAGCATGGCTGTAATAACCAATGTACTGACCCAAGGGATAACATTGAGTAATTGCGTTGACACGACACCTAATAATAATTGCCCGGTGACGGTTCCCAGATAGTAGACCATCATATAAGCTGCCAGCAGTTGCCCACGGTTAGCTAACGTGCCGCTGCGCAGTAACGCACTTTCGACAATGACCCAAATCAGGGCGCAAGCCACGCCGGCCAAAAAGCGCCATCCCAGCCAACTCCAGAAGTCCACTGATAGCATTAATCCGCAAGTCGCCAACGCAAATAAAATACAGGCGTAATGGTAGCTGCGATTAAATCCAAGTTGCTGGATCAAGCGCCCTGCAATCAGTGTCCCAACCAGATTCCCACTAAAATAAGACGAGCTAACCATCCCCACCTGCCAGGTTGGCAATTGTTGATGGGATAACCACAAGGGAACCAATGTATTTAACACTGCGATAGAAATCGTAAACAGCAAAAGCCCACAGAGCAGAAGCAGAACCGGGCGAGAATATGCGGACATAATAAGACAGGAGCCGTCGGGACGATAAAAGTGAACGCATCATGCCACCGGCGATATAAAAGTCAATTACTGCGCGGGAGGGGATAGCACGATATGTTGGAAGCACCTACGAGCAACCTTCAGCCTTTACTCTGGCTATACGCCAAAAAGAAAAAGCGCCCTGGGGCGCTTTCTGCATATTGGATTAGTGATTAATCCGTATGTTATTAACCGATAAAGTCCAGGCCACCCATATATGGGCGTAATACTTCTGGAACCTCAATTCGGCCATCTGCCTGCTGGTAGTTTTCAATCACTGCAACCAGGGTGCGGCCAACCGCCAAACCAGAACCATTCAGGGTATGAACTAAACGGGTTTTTCTATCGGTTTTATTGCGGCAACGAGCTTGCATACGGCGCGCCTGGAAATCCCACATGTTAGAACAGGAAGAGATTTCACGGTAAGTATCCTGCGCTGGCAGCCATACTTCCAAATCGTAAGTCTTGCTGGAACCAAAGCCCATATCACCAGTACACAGCAGCACTTTGCGGTATGGCAGGCCCAGTAATTGCAGAACTTTCTCTGCATGACCGGTCAACTCTTCCAGTGCCGCCATCGAATCTTCCGGGCGAGTAATCTGCACCATCTCAACTTTGTCGAACTGATGCATACGAATCAAGCCACGGGTATCACGACCATAGGAACCCGCTTCAGAACGGAAGCATGGGGTATGGGCCGTCATTTTCAATGGCAGAGTGTCTTCTTCCAGAATCTCATCGCGTACCAGATTGGTCAGCGGCACTTCAGCGGTCGGAATCAGTGCATAGTTACTGCTATCTGACTCTTCTTCCAGCGGTTTGGTGTGGAATAAATCTTCACCAAACTTAGGTAACTGGCCAGTACCATACAAAGTGGCATGGTTAACCAGATAAGGAACATAAGCTTCTTGATAACCGTGTTTTTCAGTATGCAGGTCCAGCATAAACTGGGATAACGCACGGTGCATACGGGCTATTTGCCCTTTCATCACCACAAAACGCGCACCGGTCAGCTTCACTGCAGCAGCAAAATCAAGACCACCGGCCATTTCGCCCAGCGAGACGTGATCTCTCACTTCAAAATCATACTTACGCGGCTCACCCCACCGGCTGACTTCAAGATTGTCTTTCTCATCTCTCCCCACAGGGACAGAATCATCCGGCAGGTTAGGAATAGACAACGCCAGTAAGCGGATTTCGTTTTGCAGTTTGTCCAGCTCAGCCTTAGCCGCATCCAGCTTCTCACCCAGCGCATTCACTTCCAGACGTAATGGTTCGATATCTTCGCCACGCGCCTTGGCCGCACCAATCAATTTCGATCGGGAGTTACGTTCTGCTTGCAGACTTTCTGTTTCAACCTGTAAAACTTTGCGGCGCTCTTCTTGTTGGCGCAACATCTCAACATCAAGTTTAAAACCTCTGCGAGCAAGTTTTTCGGCGACTGCGTCTAGCTCATTGCGCAGCATATTGGGATCGAGCATGCTAGTCCTGTGCTTGTAGTTATAGAATGCCTTTCATCTTTGAAGTTGCAGCGGTATTAGCAGCGTTCTCTCACCCGAATCACTTACCTCAGTAAACTCATCGAGACTCGCTTACTTGCTGCCTATCTGCCACTTCAACTATTTTGGGCATAATGGTTATTAAAGGAGAATTTCATGACATAAGCGGTATAAACAGCCACTTACCATATAGCGCTAACCTTACCGCAACAGCAAGACTAGCGGTAGCGTTTTATCGGGCTATTTTGATCCTGCTCAGCCAACCATGCCAGCTTTTCACCGATTTTACCTTCCAGACCACGGGATGAGGGTGAATAGTAGCGAGTCGCGGCCATTTCTGGCGGGAAATAGTTCTCACCTGCAGCATAAGCATGCTGTTCATCATGGGCATATCGGTACTCCGCCCCAAGCCCCATCTCTTTCATCAGTTTGGTCGGTGCATTACGTAGGTGTTCTGGCACATCAAAGTCAGGCTTATCACGCGCGTCCTGCATCGCTGCTTTAAACGCGGAATAAACCGCATTACTTTTTGGTGCACAAGCTAGATAAACAATGGCCTGAGCAATCGCCCTTTCACCTTCTGCCGGACCGACTCGAGTAAAACAGTCCCACGCTGATATAGCCACTTGCATGGCACGAGGATCGGCATTACCGACATCTTCCGAGGCAATAGCCAATAAACGGCGGGCGACATAAAGGGGATCCCCCCCTGCAGTGATAATACGCGCATACCAATATAGCGCCGCATCCGGGGCCGAGCCGCGAATGGATTTATGCACCGCCGAGATCAGATCATAATAACGATCACCTTTGTTATCAAAACGGGCGCTCCGCTCGCCAGACACTTCTTTCAGCAAATCAGGGGTTAATACTCGCACCCCGTTGGCATCTATTTCTGCCATATCTGCCATCATCTCAAGGCTGTTTAACGCGCGACGAGCATCACCACCAACCAGCTCCGACATCATGCGGCGGGTCTCGTCCGGCAGTTTGATATTCTGCCCACCGTAACCACGGCTGCCGTCTGACATCGCTTGATCAATCACTTTCTCGATATCTGCGGCGGTTAATGCCTTAAGCAAATAAACCCGCGCTCTGGAGAGCAATGCCGAATTCAGTTCAAACGAGGGGTTTTCAGTCGTAGCACCGATAAAGGTAATAGTGCCATCCTCAATATGCGGCAAAAAAGCATCCTGCTGGCTTTTATTGAAACGATGGACTTCGTCAACAAACAAGATAGTGCGCCGACCAGCATCACGGTTTTGCCGTGCGCGTTCGATGGCCTCACGAATCTCTTTAATACCGGAGGTCACGGCAGAAATGCGTTCCACATCAGCTTGGCCGTAACGACCAATAATTTCGGCCAATGTGGTTTTGCCCGTCCCAGGTGGCCCCCAGAGGATCATGGAGTGTAACTGCCCCGCAACGATTGCCCGTGGTAGCGGTTTACCCGGTGCCAGCAAATGTTGCTGACCAATATATTGATCCAACGTCAAAGGCCGCATCCGCGCGGCCAGTGGTTGAAACTCATTTTGGGAAAAGTCGAGGGACATATTACTCACGCAAACCTCACTGCCGCTGGTCGTCCAGCGTCACCCCTTTTGGTAGGGTAAATTTAAATTTGCTGGCGTCAGCCGAGCTATTTTGTTGGCCTTTCAGGGTGTAAGCACTGCGCTGCCCATCTTGCTCAACCGCAGTAAAACTCTTGATAGTCCCCGTCGGCGTAACCGTAATGGCAAATTGCTTCAGATTACCGCTGGCACTTTTAGGTGTCAGTTCAAAATCATCGCCTTTCTGCTTAACATTGTACTGTTTCCAGTCATCCGGGTTGTTGCGGGTAATCAGCATAAACGGAGTGTTACCGGTTGCATTCTTCAACCAGGTTGCCGTGGCCTGCTCAACAAAGGGGTTGTAGAACCACAAGGTTTCCCCGTCTGAGATAAGTACGCTTTCATCCGGTGAGGTCATATGCCAGTTAAACAGATTTGGCCGTTTCACCCACAGCTCCCCTTCACCTTCCTGCACCGTCGCGCCATCAGCACTGGTCACTTTTTGCGAGAAATTAGCATGGAAACTGTTCACCTTACTCAGACGACCTTGCAAATCGGTACTGACATCCGCCAGAACTGAAGCTGAAATTAAACCCGATAACAGACAGCAAGCAACAAGCAGTTTTTTCATTATTCTAAATACCTTATAAAATTCTCTGATAAATACGGGGTTATGCTTCTTTGCATAAGGGCCGCAAAGCGGCCCTGTCTATACCCGTCATCTTTCAAGATGCAGGGGTGTTAGCTGCCATCACTCACCCAACTCATTGAGTTATCTCAACTCCTTGGGGTCATTTCGTTGCCGCCTACCTGCAACTCGAAATCTATTGGGTATATGTTAACTTCCTCAGAGCAAAATATGACTACTCATGTGGCGGCGGGGCCAACACTTCACGATTACCATTATGGCCCGGCGTACTCACAATCTGCTGGGCTTCCATCTGTTCGATAATACGTGCAGCACGGTTATACCCAATACGGAATTGGCGCTGCACGCCAGAAATTGACGCCCGGCGTTTCTCTAACACAAAGCTCACGGCCTGATCAAACAGTGGGTCCAGCTCTTCATCACTGTCCAATCCAAGACTACCGCCTTCCCCTTCTTCACTACCACTAAGAATGCTCTCAATGTATTGAGGACGACCTCGGGCTTTCCAATCATTAACCACGGCATGCACTTCTTGGTCACGGACAAAGGCACCGTGCACACGTACCGGAATCGAAGAGTTTGGTGCCATATACAGCATGTCCCCCATCCCCAGCAGTGATTCCGCGCCGCCCTGATCGAGGATAGTCCGTGAGTCGATTTTACTGGAAACCGTAAATGCGATACGGGTTGGAATGTTAGCTTTTATCAAACCGGTGATGACATCTACCGATGGACGCTGGGTAGCCAGCACCAGATGGATACCGGCAGCACGGGCTTTCTGTGCCAGACGTGCTATCAACTCTTCAACTTTTTTGCCCACTGTCATCATTAAATCGGCAAACTCATCCACCAGCACCACGATATAAGGCAGTTTCACCAGCATCGGCGGTGAGATGTCCATGCTATCGGATGGCTTCCAGAATGGGTCAGGGATTGGCCGCCCCATAGCTTCAGCCTGAGCTACGCGCTCGTTATAGCCTGCGAGATTACGCACGCCCAGCGCCGACATCAATTTATAGCGCCGTTCCATCTCGCCGACACACCAGCGCAATGCATTCGCGGCATCCTTCATATCAGTAACCACTTCGGTTAGCAGATGAGGAATGCCTTCATACACCGATAACTCCAGCATTTTCGGGTCAATCATGATAAAGCGCACCTCATCTGGTGTGGCTTTATACAAGATACTGAGGATCATCGCGTTCACCCCAACCGACTTACCAGAACCGGTAGTACCGGCCACCAGCAAGTGTGGCATTTTGGCTAAGTCTGCCACCACCGGCTGCCCGGCAATATCTTTACCAAGCACAATAGCAAGCGGAGAAGGGTTATCACGGAATTTGGCACAGTCGAGCACTTCCCTCAGGTAGACCGTTTGACGATGCTTATTCGGCAATTCAAGCCCGACATAAGGTTTGCCCGGAATAACTTCCACTACACGCACAGCGATAGCTGATAGAGAACGGGCCAAATCGCGGGAAAGATTGGAAATGCGCGACGCTTTAACACCTGGAGCCAAATCCAACTCAAAGCGAGTAATGACTGGCCCTGGAGAAATACCCACTACTTCCGCTTTTACCCGATAATCACCTAAACGTGCTTCAACCAGACGAGCTGTTTGCTCTAAAGCAAACATATCAACTGGTTCTTCCTCCGCTGGCGGAGAAGAAAGTAAATCAAGCGTAGGCAGTGGTGTGGTCGGTTTAATCAACGGCTGATCATTACGCATCAGGAACGGGTGAATCAAGCTGTCCATTGCTGGCGTTGGTTGCACGGGGGCGACAGGTGGTACCGGTATTGTTGGCTCAACAGCAGACGGGGCTATTGCCGGAACATGTGCTGTTGTCGGTGCATAAGTAGGCGTTGCCGCAGACTGCGTATAGGGTGCTGGCACCGATGTGACTTGCCCTGAATGCGTTTGATGCACTGATGGCTGCTGATATTGCGCTGGTTGCTCAGGCGAAATAGCGTCTGGAGAAGCGACGTGGTCCTCTTCATCAACATAGGGAGAAAGCGTGAACAAGGGCTCACGAGGGCTATCATCAACAAGATCTGCGACCGGCGAGAATGTATAGGCGCGGCGGATATCAACAGGCTGCATTCCTTCTGCGGCACTGTTTTTGTGATGAGTAGAGTCTTCGTGATGAACAACGTCTTGGTGCTGAACCGCCCCATAACGATGCTGTTGTTGTGCTGCGAATGCCTGCCGTAATGCGGCTTCTTCTAAAGCTTGCTCATCTTCTGGCTCAGGGGCGGTGAACGTATTACCCCCTGCGTCTGATGATTGCTCGTAACGCTCGGATTGCTGGTCGGCAAACGCTTTACGCAAGATAGCCTGCTGCAACGCATCATCATCTGCTGATAGAGGCTCGCTGTCGAACGACGCTGCAGTAACCTGAGGATTTTGCGCTTCTTGTTCGCGTTGTTCCTGTTCCGCCATACGTTGTGAAGGCAACTTGATACCGTAAGAGGCCAACTCACGCCGCGTTGGAATACGCACAGGGTTAGGCCGTGGTAACTCAGGACCGATACCCTGTTTTACCTGAGAACCGGTGTCACTAGTAGCAGTAAATGCTGGCATAAACGTCGCTGCTGCACTCGCAGCGGCGATGGCTGTTCCCGACAAACCGTGATGAGACAATGGGTTATTTGACAAGCTGCTATTGATCAATGGGTCACTAATCAGTGGATCACTGGCCGAACTTACTGCGGCCAAACCATCAAGGGCACGGCCAAAACCAGTGTTCGCATTAGGAACACTATCGACCTGATCACTATGGCGCTGTGCTGTTGAGAAATCGAACGGCGAATGGCTGACAGGTGCAGGTGGTACATCCCATGCCCCCATTTGTGGCTCTGGCCGCTCAACAGGCGTGGCAACGCGAGTCTGAACCGGTGATGGCGTCTCTTGCGGAATTTCAAACGAATATAACGGCGGTGTCGCTGTCGAGTTAGCCGTCATCGGTGCCGTGCTATGGCTGCTAACAGACTCGGCTATCACCCCAGGAGCAGGTTGATAGTCATCATCTGTTGCCCGCAGGCTGCTTAATAGAGGATCATAGTCGCCATTGGACCCCGGCGCTGGGGATAAGGCCGGTTCAGGCGCATTGGCGATGGCGTCGGTTGCTGATGGCGCGGAGAATAGCACGTCGTCATCAGCATGAGCCGCAGATGCCGCAAGTGCGGCGCTAGCCGCGCCTACTGCTAGCGCTTTATTTGAAGCCGCCCGCTGCTCTTGTTCAGCAACGTCGGAATCTTCAACCTGATAATCGTCATCTTCATCGTCATAGCGTTCTTCACGACGTGAGCGATTAGTCATAAATGTCAGTGAGCCTAAGACCACTCCGCCAATTTTCTCAGCAATGACCAACCATGACCAGCCGGTAAACAGCGTCAGGCCAACAGCCCAGATACAGAGCAATGTCAGTGTTGCACCGACACCATTGAACCACGGCAACATGGCATTACTGAACAAACTGCCAATTACCCCACCAGAGGCAAAGTAATAAAGATCGTCAACATTCAATGCAGCCAGGCCACATGACGTTAAAATCAAGGCTAATGTGCCAATCAGACGTAAAGAAAGAGCAAAGTAATCAACGTGTTCATTGGCATCGCGCTGACGGAAAGCCGCCCAGCACAACATCACCATAATCACAGGGATTGCGTAAGCCAAAACACCAAAGGTGAAGAACAGTGTATCGGCCATCCAGGCACCAATACCCCCACCAAGATTGTGGATAGGCTCATGCCATGCAGTTTGGGACCAGCTTGGGTCCGAAGGATTAAAACTGAGCAGCGCCGCCATCAGGTAGGCTGCCAAAATTGTTACCACAATCAAAACCGCCTCAAGTAAACGACGCCCGCTGCTGAGTTTTTTCAGGGTAACTTCTTTATCTTCTGTATATTCCTGGCTCAAGAAAGGCTCTCCAGGTTCCTGTTAACTGGTATGAGTGACAACGCCGAGAACCCTCCCGGCGTTGAAACTGTATGAATAAACAGGAGTGTAACCAAATTACTCAGGTTTTGCACCTGCCTGTTTACCGCGTTTTAATGACTAGGCGGTTACTCTGCTTCACTTCTTCCATGACCACATAGGTACGAGTGTCATTGACGCCCGGCAGGCGAAGCAAGGTCTCACCGAGTAATGTACGGTAAGCAGACATATCAGGTACGCGGGTTTTCAACAAATAGTCGAAATCGCCGGAAACCAAGTGACACTCTTGAATTTCCTCAAGATTTTTAACAGCGGCATTAAATTGCTCAAACACATCCGGAGCGCCACGATTCAGAGTAATCTCAACGATAACCAGCAGCGATGCATCCAAATACTGTGGATTAAGCAGTGCGGTATAACCTTGGATGAAACCCTGACGCTCTAAGCGGCGAACTCGTTCCAAACATGGTGTTGGTGATAATCCTACTCGTTTTGAAAGCTCAACGTTAGAGATGCGCCCATCCTTTTGTAATTCATTCAGGATGTTACGATCTATACGATCAAGCTCTTTCCCCGGGCGTTTTTTATTATCTATCATCTTATAGTCTCTCTTAATTTCCTTGAGTCTGTGACATGCTCTCATCGTGCTTATACTTCGAGCCTGCTACAGACAACGACCCGCAGCCTGTTTTATGCAAATATATCAACACGTTGTTATCTCACACCCTGTCTGTCCAACTGTATGCGAGGTACTCGATGATTATTAGCGTTGAGGAAGAGATAGCACATCACGAACCGCCGTAGAAACTCCCCCCTACAGTTGTTCGAGAACTTACTTCACACGCCATCCAGCATTAATCGAAAACGTTCCAGGGTTTTCGCTTGGCATCACTGATACCAAATCTGAAATTTATGGCGCGCAGATAATTTCTTCTTCCTATGATGTTTTCGCAAATGCACAGCCGATTGTCAAAGTAAAAGAAGTTAAATCAGTAGAACGTGCCAGAATTAAAATCCCAGAGTGTTTCCCTTAGCTATTTTTTCGTCCTAAATTTGCTATAAAATGGTGCAAAAAGGTGGTTTTGTGTCATGGCTATTTTTTGCTCAATCGGCTTGCAAGCCACATTTTTTATAGGGTCAAAGCTTTTCAGCGCGAATTGGCGCGTAACGTAAAAATTAATTTGGGTCCAATTTGCCCGCAGCCTGACGTCGCTTCACCGCTAACTGCCGATTCTTAATACATTTAGTTCATTAAATAGGCATCACCTATCAAACAAATCGCTAACAACATTTTTGTCTGCTTTTTTTAATGCCCAATTTTCCCTACAATCGCTAACATTGTCCGCCATTGTGGGAAAGAGGTATTCATGAGCACGGCTAAACATAGCAAATTGATTATTCTGGGTTCTGGCCCTGCGGGTTACACTGCGGCGGTTTATGCTGCACGCGCCAACCTGAAACCTGTATTGATTACCGGAATGGAGAAAGGCGGTCAGTTAACCACCACTACTGACGTGGAGAACTGGCCTGGTGATCCTGAAGGCTTGACTGGTCCTGCTCTGATGGAGCGGATGCATGAGCATGCAGAAAAATTCCAAACAGAGATTCTATTCGATCATATCAACAGCGTTGATTTGCAAAACCGCCCATTCCGCCTGTTTGGTGATGGTGCTGAGTACACCTGTGACGCGCTGATTATTGCTACAGGGGCTTCTGCCCGCTATCTGGGAATGGCGTCAGAAGAAGCCTTCAAAGGCAAAGGGGTCTCTGCCTGCGCGACTTGTGATGGTTTCTTCTATCGGAATCAGAAAGTGGCGGTAGTCGGTGGCGGTAATACTGCGGTTGAAGAGGCGTTGTATCTGGCGAATATCGCAGCTGAAGTTCATTTAATTCATCGTCGTGATAGCTTCCGCTCAGAGAAAATCCTGATTGATCGCCTGATGGAAAAAGTAAAAAACGGCAACATCGTATTGCACACTGATCGCACCTTGGACGAAGTTTTGGGTGATGATATGGGTGTCACCGGTGTCCGCCTTAAATCCACCAAAAACAGTGAGACAGAAGAGATTGCTGTTGCTGGCGTCTTCATTGCGATTGGTCACAGCCCAAATACCGCCATCTTTGATGGTCAGTTGGCACTGGAAAACGGCTACATCAAAGTTCAGTCAGGTCTGCAAGGCAATGCCACACAAACCTCCATTCCGGGTGTGTTCGCTGCGGGCGATGTTATGGACCATATTTATCGCCAGGCAATTACCTCCGCCGGTACCGGCTGTATGGCGGCACTGGATGCAGAACGCTATCTGGATGGGCTAGTAAACGATAAGTAACGATTCCGCATGGGGATCCAAGCGCTATGTGGCGGGTGGTTTACGATAAGTGAACCACCCGTTTTTTATTTTCACTCGCCCGCATCCCAATTAAAAACAGTAAATTACTCCTGTTGTGGAATGCGGCGACTATCACAACCTAATGGTTTCACCTCTCGTCATGACAAGGTAATATTGCCTTTCGCGAGTTTGCCACCGTCAACGGTGACAGACACTTTTTGATATTTTCTAGCTCCCTGCGCAGATAAATTGCCTGATGAATAAAACAAGACAGTATGAGTTGATTCGTTGGCTGAAAAAACAAAGCGCCCCCGCGCAACGTTGGCTCCGCCTGTCCATGTTACTTGGCCTCCTCAGCGGGTTATTGATCATCGCTCAGGCATGGTTACTGGCCACCCTGCTGCAATCTCTGATTATCGACCAACTCCCCCGATCGGCATTGACTGCTGATTTTTGGCTACTGGCCGGAACCTTTGCATTGCGCGCCGTGATCAGTTGGTTGCGTGAACGGGTGGGATTTATCTGCGGAATGAAAGTTCGCCAGCAGATCCGTAATGTCGTTTTAGACCGATTAGAACAGCTCGGCCCTGCGTGGGTGAAAGGTAAGCCCGCGGGCAGTTGGGCAACCATCATTCTGGAACAAATTGAAGATATGCAGGACTACTACTCCCGCTATCTACCACAGATGTATCTGGCCGTATTCATTCCATTGCTTATCCTGATTGCCGTCTTCCCTATCAACTGGGCGGCAGGTTTGATCTTGTTTGTCACCGCGCCATTGATCCCGCTGTTTATGGCACTGGTCGGGATGGGTGCCGCCGACGCCAATCGGCGTAACTTTGTCGCACTGGCACGGTTGAGTGGCAACTTCCTTGATCGCTTACGCGGATTAGACACGTTACGGTTATTTAACCGCGCTAAAGCAGAAACCGACCAAATTCGTGATGCCTCAGAAGATTTCCGCCGCCGCACCATGGAAGTGCTGCGTATGGCATTCTTATCTTCAGCCGTATTAGAGTTTTTCGCCGCCATCTCTATTGCCGTGGTTGCCGTCTACTTTGGTTTTTCCTATTTGGGTGAACTGAATTTTGGTAGTTATGGTTTTGGCGTCACCCTGTTTGCGGGTTTTCTGGTATTGATCCTGGCCCCTGAATTCTTCCAACCGCTGAGAGATTTAGGCACGTTTTACCACGCAAAAGCTCAGGCAGTTGGCGCAGCAGAATCGCTGGTCACATTTTTGAGTAGTGAAGGCGAAGCGATTGGCCAAGGTGACCAAGTGCTGACAGGTAACCAAGCTATCACCCTGGAAGCCGACCAACTGGAAATTCTGGCCCCTAATGGCACCCGGTTGGCCGGACCGTTGACGTTCTTATTACCCGCAGGCAAACGCGTTGCCATTGTTGGTCTGAGTGGCGCAGGTAAAAGTTCATTACTCAACCTGCTGCTGGGCTTTTTACCCTATCGCGGCTCACTGAAAGTGAACGGGGTTGAATTACGCGAACTGGAAGCACCAGCGTGGCGTAGACAATTAAGCTGGGTTGGCCAAAACCCACATTTGCCGGAACAGACGCTGGCGGCCAACATTTTGCTGGGCCAGCCAGATGCGTCACACAGCCAATTACAACAGGCGGTGGAGCGTGCCTATATCAATGAATTCCTGGCTGATTTGCCACAAGGGCTGAATACTGAAGTCGGCGACCATTCTGCACGTCTCTCCGTTGGGCAGGCGCAACGTGTTGCCGTTGCCCGCGCCTTACTGAATCCGTGCCGCTTATTGCTACTGGATGAACCCACCGCCAGCCTTGATGCTCACAGTGAACAGTTGGTGATGAAAGCACTAGAGGAAGCCTCTCGCAGGCAGACGACGCTACTGGTTACCCATCAGTTAGAAGATACGCTGGGTTATGATCAAATCTGGGTAATGGATAGTGGCCTTCTGATTCAGCAAGGTGATTACTCCACCCTCAGCCAGTCTGACGGTTCATTTGCCAATCTGCTGTCCCATCGCAGTGAGGAGCTTTAATTATGCGCGTACTTCTTCCTTTTTTGGCGTTGTATCGCCGCCATTGGTTCCTGATTTGTCTGGGTATCGTGCTGGCAATTGTCACGCTGCTGGCCAGTATCGGCTTGCTGACATTATCCGGTTGGTTCCTTGCGGGTACCGCCATCGCTGGCCCTGCTGGATTATATACGTTTAACTACTTACTACCGGCAGCCGGTGTCCGAGGGGCCGCAATTACCCGTACGGCGGGCCGCTACGCAGAGCGAGTTGTCAGCCATGACGCGACATTCCGTGTACTGGCACATCTGCGGGTCTTCGCTTTCCAGAAGATCCTACCACTCTCCCCTGCCGGTATTGCCCGTTTTCGCCAAAGTGAACTGCTGAACCGGTTGGTCGCCGATGTTGATACCCTCGATCATCTCTATCTGCGCGTCATCTCACCGCTGGTGGCCGCCATCGCAATTATTGCTGCCGTGACGTTTGGTTTAAGCTATCTGGATGTCAATCTGGCCCTGACACTCGGTGCAATTCTGCTGGGGTTATTACTGCTCGTCCCATTGATCTTCTACCGTGCCGGTAAGCCCATTGGTCGTGACCTGACGGACCTGCGTGGTCTTTATCGTTCGCAACTGACCTCTTGGTTACAGGGGCAGGCAGAGTTATTGGTATTCGGTGCGTTGCAGCAATTCCGTGCCTCGTTGCAGGATATTGAACAACGCTGGATGAAACGCCAACAACAGCAAGCATCCTTGGCTGGTTTAGCGCAGGCGCTAATGATTCTGGCTACTGGCCTAACGGTCACGCTAATTTTATGGCTCGCCGCTGAAGGTATTGGCGGGAATAATCAACCAGGCGCATTACTGGCGCTCTTTGTTTTTACCTCTTTAGCCGCATTTGAAGCCTTGCTGCCGGTGGCTGGTGCATTCCAACACTTGGGGCAAGTTATCGCTTCCGCGACCCGCGTTGCGCAATTGATGGAACAACAGCCTGAAGTGACATTCCCGACCCATGGTCCAGAGGTGACCGCACAGGTGGCGCTAGAAGTGACAGGGTTGAGTTTTACCTACCCACAGCAGCCTTTACCCGTTTTGCAGAATATATCGCTGTCACTGGCCGCAGGGGAGCATATTGCGCTACTTGGGCGCACGGGCTGTGGAAAATCCACACTGTTACAATTATTAACCCGGGCCTGGGATGCCAGCCAAGGCAGTATCACGCTTAATGGGGAACCATTGGCCAATTATGACGAAAATACCTTGCGCCAAATGATGACAGTGGTCAGCCAGCGGGTACATGTCTTCAGCAGTACGTTACGTGAAAATCTGTTGCTGGCTTGCCCTACGGCATCTGATGCACAGTTGAAAACGGTTTTGGAACACGTCGGGTTAGCCAACTTACTTGATAACAGTGAGGGACTGAATGCCTGGATGGGGGATGGTGGCCGGCCACTCTCTGGCGGTGAACAGCGTCGTTTAGGAATTGCCCGTGCCTTGCTACATCCAGCGCCTCTTTTGCTACTTGATGAACCTACCGAAGGGTTAGATGCTGAAACAGAACAACAAATTCTGGCTCTGCTGCGCCAACACTGTCAGCACAAGAGCCTGATCATGGTCACTCATCGTTTATACGGTCTGGAATATATGGATCGAATCTGCGTGATGGATGGTGGCAAGATAGTCGAGCAAGGCAATCACCACAGTTTATTGCAACACAAAGGGCGCTATTACCAATTCCATCAACGCCATTGAACAGTGGGCTGCGTGAATTGTGAATGAGTCACCTGATGCGAGCAGGTAATTAGCATAATTCGCGCTAATATGAATAAAAACCACTGAAGAAAAAGTGGTATTCATTGTTATTTATTATACCCAGCGAACTGAGCGTAACAGCTAACAACGCTGTGGCTTCAAGTACCAAGGCTATGGAGCCTGAAGATATCATCAGGGGGATTTATGCGCATTACACAGCTATCTTCTCAGTCATTTGCATTCCCCTCACCTGAGCTGGCTCTGCGCGAACCTAATGGTTTGCTGGCTCTTGGGGGCGATTTAGCCGCTCCTCGCCTGCTGGCAGCTTACCAAAAGGGGATTTTTCCTTGGTTTAGCCCCGGAGAGATGATCCTATGGTGGTCACCGGACCCGCGCGCGGTGTTATTCCCAGAAGATTTGCATATTAGCCGCAGCATGCGCCGCTTTCTGCGCCGTTGTCCTTATCGCCTCACACTTAACCATGCTTTTGCCGATGTGGTCAGCGCTTGTGCTGCGCAACGTGATGAGGGGACGTGGATTGGCGAGGATGTACAGCAAGCTTATTGCCAATTACATGCATTAGGGCACGCGCACTCAGTTGAAGTTTGGTTGGAAAATGAACTGGTTGGCGGATTATATGGCATTGCAGTAGGTAAACTGTTTTGCGGAGAATCGATGTTTAGCCGAGCTGACAATGCTTCAAAAAGCGCATTAATGGTTTTTTGTCATCATTTTACCCGTCAAGGTGGAGAACTGATTGACTGTCAGGTCCTCAACGCTCACACTGCGTCGCTGGGTGCGATTGAGATCCCACGAAACTTTTTTATGCAGCAGTTGAGTCAACTCCAGTTTAGTCCACTACCGGCTGAATGCTGGTTACCGCAATCGTTGAATTTTTCATCCGCGATGCAGTAAAGATCAACCGTTGAGAAAGTACCCCACATTAGGCTTTATCCCCTCTTACCGGCAGACTAATTTTGCTGAAATGGTGCGATGACCGCCAACACTTCTTTACATAATGTGGGTTTTTCGGCATTATCTTGCCGGTTAAAAACTAAGGTAGTAACACCTAGAGGATTCGATGGCCAAAGAAGACAATATTGAAATGCAGGGCACCGTTCTTGATACGCTGCCGAACACCATGTTCCGCGTTGAATTGGAAAACGGGCACGTGGTAACCGCTCATATCTCCGGTAAAATGCGTAAAAACTATATCCGCATCCTGACGGGTGACAAAGTCACTGTAGAGCTGACCCCGTACGACCTGAGCAAAGGCCGCATTGTCTTCCGTAGCCGTTAATCGGCTAATCTGTCGCCAGTTTAAGACTGGCGAGCTCTGAGGATGTAGTCCCCCTCCGGCGCCCTTCCCATTTATGGCAAGGGCGTTTTGCGTTTTCTTTTTTATCGATTGAGTAGGTTTATTCATCGTGAAATAAACAGCAAAATGCAAAAGTCACTAATCGTGGAAAACAAAAAGGGCGATAAGTTTATAGCTTATCGCCCTTTTTTATTGCCCGGTATACTTGACGCAGTAATCGTATAACGCCGATATCCCCCGAATCACTCAATACTCACTCATCGGGAATCTTTCATTTGCCATCGACTGCAACGCCACTTATTTCGGATATCTTACATTTAATGAACGGCACCTTCAGTTTTGCGTTTTTGCGCACTCTGAAACTCATAAGCCAGTTGTTGTTTTTCTTTATCCAGCCCAACAGTGACCGAGCCACCATCAACCAGAGAACCAAACAACAGCTCGTTTGCCAGCGGTTTCTTCAGATTCTCCTGAATCACCCGCGCCATTGGTCGTGCACCCATCGCTTTGTCATAGCCTTTATCAGATAACCAATTACGTGCTTCTTCACTGACTTCCAGTGACACGCCTTTAGCATCTAATTGCGCCTGCAACTCAACAATAAATTTATCGACCACCTGCTGAATAACAGTAGGTGACAAGTGGTTGAACCAAATAATGTTATCCAACCGGTTTCGGAATTCCGGGGTAAACACTTTTTTGATCTCTTCCAGTGCGTCAGTGCTGTTATCTTGCTGTTTAAAACCAATTGAGGTCCGTTGCGTTTCACGCACACCAGCATTGGTGGTCATCACCAGAATGACGTTACGGAAATCAGCTTTACGCCCATTGTTATCCGTCAGAGTGCCGTTATCCATCACCTGTAGTAACAGGTTAAACACATCTGGATGGGCCTTTTCAATTTCATCCAACAGCAGAACTGCATGAGGATGTTTGATAACCGCATCGGTCAACAGACCACCTTGATCGTAACCTACATAACCCGGAGGCGCACCAATCAGGCGGCTGACAGTATGGCGCTCCATATATTCAGACATATCAAAACGCAGCAGTTCGATATCCAGTGCTTTGGCCAATTGCACCGTAACTTCTGTTTTACCAACCCCTGTTGGGCCAGCAAACAGGAACGATCCGACCGGCTTATGCTCGTGCCCTAATCCTGCGCGGCTCATTTTGATCGCCTCAGATAGCGCATCAATGGCTTTATCCTGACCGAATACCAACATATTCAGCCGATCACTCAGATTTCTCAGCACATCGCGATCACTGGCAGAGACGGTCTTCTCAGGAATACGGGCGATACGAGCCACCACGGATTCAATATCCGACACATTGACAGTTTTCTTACGTTTGTTAAGTGGCATCAGGCGGCTACGAGCACCAGCCTCGTCAATCACATCAATGGCTTTATCCGGTAAATGGCGGTCATTAATATACTTAACCGACAACTCCACCGCTGCGCGTATCGCTTTCGCGGTATAACGCACATCATGATGTGCTTCATATTTCGGTTTCAGGCCGTTAATAATCTGAACGGTCTCTTCCGGTGTCGGCTCAGTAATATCAATTTTCTGGAAACGCCGTGCCAGTGCACGATCCTTTTCAAAGATATTGCTGAATTCCTGATAAGTGGTAGAGCCAATGACCCGGATCTTGCCACTAGAAAGCAGTGGTTTAATCAGGTTAGCTGCATCCACTTGCCCACCGGAGGCAGCACCTGCGCCGATAATAGTATGAATTTCATCGATAAACAGGATGCTATCTTTGTCATTTTCTAACTGTTTCAGCAGCGCTTTGAAACGCTTTTCAAAGTCACCACGGTATTTGGTTCCGGCCAGCAGTGAACCGATATCCAGTGAGTACAGAGTGCATTCCGACATCACTTCAGGAACATCGCCCTGCACGATACGCCAGGCCAGGCCTTCTGCGATAGCCGTTTTACCGACACCGGACTCTCCGACCAACAGCGGGTTGTTTTTACGCCGACGGCACAATACCTGAATAGTCCGTTCCAGCTCTTTGTCGCGACCGATAAGTGGGTCAATGCCCCCCACCCGAGCCAGTTGATTCAGATTGGTGGTGAAGTTTTCCATACGGTCTTCCCCTCCTGCCTGCTCTTCATTTACCGGGTTTTCTGCATTCGGTGCTTGACCCGGTTCGTCCTTACGAGCGCCGTGGGAAATAAAGTTCACTACATCCAGACGGCTGACATCATGCTTACGCAGCAGGTAGGCCGCCTGAGACTCTTGTTCACTGAAGATGGCGACCAACACGTTGGCACCCGAGACTTCATTGCGCCCAGAGGACTGGACGTGGAAAACTGCACGTTGTAACACGCGCTGGAAACTGAGCGTAGGCTGGGTGTCACGCTCTTCTTCGCTAACAGGTAATGTTGGTGTGGTTTGTTCGATAAACGCTTCCAGCTCCTGGCGTAACGCTACCAGATCAACCGTACACGCCTCCAGCGCTTCCCGCGCAGCCGGATTGCTTAGCAATGCCAGCAATAGGTGCTCCACGGTCATAAACTCGTGTCTGTGCTCACGCGCTCTGGCGAAAGCCATATTGAGACTGAGTTCAAGTTCTTGATTGAGCATAGGCACCTCCCAATAATTGCCTTAATCAGGCTTTTTCCAGCGTACAAAGCAATGGATGCTCGTTCTCCCTGGCGTATTGATTTACATGTGCGACTTTCGTCTCTGCAACTTCAGCAGTAAAAACACCGCAAATCGCCTTTCCTTGATAATGCACATTGAGCATCAGTTGTGTTGCACGTTCAATATCATAAGAAAAGAACTTTTGCAGAACGTCAATCACAAATTCCATCGGTGTGTAATCGTCGTTGTTAAGTATAACTTTATACATAGACGGCGGTTTGAGCGCCTCTTTCTGTTTATCTTTGACTAAATGTTCAAAATTTAGCCAATCGTTGTTGTTACCCATTGCCTGCCCATCGTTTCACAGAACCATACAGGAGCAATACCTCACTCCGGTTATAAGACCATTTCATGCAGATATCTATTATTATTTTAACATCACTTATGCCATAACGCCGCCAGAGAAAGAAGTCGGTTTTTTTGCGTTAAAAGTGATTAAATTGTAACCAGATAAACACAATAGCGTTAGCTACATCAAACTTTGAATAACTGCCTTGGTCAGACAAAAGCCCTCCCCTTGACGTTAAGGCCATTTCCACTAGAGTGTATTTTCGTGATCTGTTGGAGTTTTAACCAATTCGCGCTCACTTTAACCAGTTATTACCTCATCTCAAACTAGAATAGCCTTGCGAGGAACGTAGAAGTATGGAGACGGGTACTGTTAAATGGTTCAACAATGCCAAAGGTTTTGGCTTTATTTGCCCTGAGGGCGGCGGCGAAGATATCTTCGCTCACTATTCAACTATTCAGATGGATGGCTACCGCACATTAAAAGCCGGTCAGATGGTTAACTTTGATGTCCATCAGGGACCAAAAGGAAACCATGCCAGCCTGATAGTTCCACTCGGGTTAGAGGTCCTATTGCAAGAAGCCATACCGCAGGAGCTCGCTGCAATGGCCTGACACCACGCATTCACTCGCCTGCACCTGCCCATCAGCGAAACAGTCTGGTGCCAACGGTATTCCCCGGGCGGCGTGTTGCTACTAACATCGATTGCGTTTCAAAATGCCAGCCAACGATGACTGGCATTTTTATTTCTCATACTTCTAATATGCGGCCATATGAACCAAGTTCAATCCTTTGACTGATCTATTCACCAGCTAATTTATTCTCGAGCTAATGCATCAATCGGGTTTAGTCGAGCAGCACTGCGGGCCGGTAGATAACCAAACACCACACCTATCACTGTAGAGCACAAAAATGCGCTGAACAATGCAACCGGCGGGAAAGCTATCTGCCAGTTAGGCAGAAACATCTCTACAACCAGACCGATGGCAAAGGATAGCGTGATACCCAGAGCTCCACCGACCAGGCAAACCAGAATCGCTTCAATTAGGAATTGCTGCATAACATCACTGGATCTCGCCCCTACAGCCATGCGAATACCAATCTCTCGAGTGCGTTCGGTCACCGAAACCAGCATAATATTCATCACCCCAATTCCCCCCACCACTAATGAAATTACTGCCACCAGTGTCAGGAACAATTGCATGGTACGGGTAGTTTTTTCCGCCGTTTGCAACAAACTATCCATGTTATAGGTGAATATGTCTTTCTTGCCGTGGCGCATCGTCAACAACCGCACTAGCTGCTGCTCAGCTTCTTTGCTGCTATATCCCTCTTTAATGCGGATAGTTATCGAATCAAAGTAGGCACGCCCCATCAGACGGCTCGCCATGGTGCTGTAAGGTACCCATATTCGCAGCGCTTTACTGCTACCAAACATAGATTGCTTTTCTTCTACCACCCCAACCACGGTGGCAGGCATATTCCCCACCAATATGACCTGCCCTACGACGTCTTTCATATGCGGGAACAAGCGGCGCTGGGTATTACGGTCAATAACAGCAACTTGCGACTGGCGTTCAACCTGCTCACGGGTAATGGCCGTTCCCTGTTCGAGTTTCATACCATATACACGGAAATACTGTTCACTGACCCCCGATACGCTGGCGGCAACATCAATATTGCCATAGCGGAGCCGCATACTGCCTGCGATGGTCGGGGATACAGCACTGACGTAGGACTGTGCTTTCAGTGCTGCCATGTCGTCATAAACCAATGCCTGCCGGGTACTGGGGTCGTCATCACCGAAATCTTTGCCGGGATAAACATCAATAGTATTGGTGCCAATAGCCCGGATATCAGCAAGAACGAGTTGTTTGGCCGCATCCCCAACTACCAAGATAGAGACAACAGAGGCAATACCGATAATGATGCCCAACATGGTCAAGGCCGTGCGCATTTTATTGGCCGACATAGCACGCCAGGCCATTAATAAAGCCTCGCGGAAACGGCCCACCAGTTGCTGCCATGATGGAGCGGGTGGCGTCAGACTAATTGCCTCAGAAGCGGCCACTGCTTGCACCGTTTTCGAGCCTGAATCCGCCATAATGCGGCCATCTTTTATTTCGATAACCCGCTCAGCTTGAGCCGCAACAGTAGGGTCATGAGTCACAATAATAACCGTGTGCCCCTGCTGCTGTAGCTGTTTCAGAATAGCCATAACTTCAACGCTGGAATGACTATCCAGTGCACCGGTTGGCTCATCAGCCAAAATCACCTGCCCACCATTCATCAGAGCACGGGCGATACTGACACGCTGCTGCTGCCCACCAGATAGCTGGTTGGGTTGGTACCCGACACGGTCGCCCAGCCCCAGACGGGTGAGTAACATATTGGCCCGCTCGCGGCGTTCATTTTTACCCAAACCGGCATAGACCGCCGGTACTTCGACATTGTGGGCAGCACTGAGATGCGGCAGCAAATGATAACGCTGGAAAATAAAGCCAAAGTGCTCACGGCGCAGAGCCGCGAGTGCATCATTATCCAATACCGCCACATCCTGCCCTGCGACGCGGTAAACACCAGCACTAGGCTTATCCAGACAACCCAGAATGTTCATCAGCGTCGATTTACCCGAACCGGAAGCGCCGATAATTGCTACTAACTCACCGGCATTAATTGTCAGTGAGACATCCTGCAATACATCCACGGTCTCTTCACCGGACTGATAGCTACGACGGATGCCTTTTAACTCAAGCAATGCCGTCATTACGTCTCCTCCGTGCCACCGCGGCTAACGATGACCTCATCACCGATATTCAAACCAGAAATCACCTGTGCATCAACGTTATTACGGATACCAATCGTCACTTCACGTTTCTCTTCTTTACCGTCTTTCAGCACCGCGACCTGATAACGGTTAGTCCCTAACTCATCACCCAAGGCCGATAACGGAATAACCATTGCCTGTTTTACATTGGCAAGTTGAATTGAAACCTGCGCAGTCATTTGCAGGCGCAATAAGCGATCTGGATTCGGCACCTCAAAACGTGCCGAGTAGAAAATGGCATCATTTACTTTTTCTGGTGTTGGTTGAATATCTTTTAACACCCCATCAAAGTGTTTCCCAGGATCACCCAGCACGGTAAATGAAGCTTTCATCCCCGGTTTAAGATGAATGACATCCGCTTCGGATACCTGCGCATTCACCAACATAGTGCTCATATCCGCCAACGTCAGAATATTAGGCGCTTGCTGAGCGGCGATCACTGTTTGCCCCTGCAAGGTGGTGATTTGCACCACATCGCCATCCATTGGCGCAGAAATTTTGGTGTAATCGAGATTGATATTTGCTGTATCCAAACTGGCTTTAGTTTTATTAATTTGCGCATTAATCGTCTCTACCTGCGCTTTTTTCACTGCCAGCGTGGTACTGGCCTGATCCAAGTCTTGGCGTGATACCACCTGTAATTTTGCCAAATCCTGTTGGCGGCGCAGGGTGACCGCGGCCAGTTGCATTTCAGCCTTCGCCTGTGCCAACTGAGCATTCAAATCCTGTAATGTCGCCTCTACTTCTTTAATTTGGTTCTGTGCCTGTTGCGGGTCGATCATCGCCAGCAATTGTCCTTGCTTAACTTGATCGCCAATCTCCACATACAGTTTTTCCAACTGGCCACTGACCTGTGCACCCACATCAACTTTACGCACCGCATCGAGTTTGCCGGTTGCCAGAACATTCTGTTGCAAGTCACGATTGGCAACTTTTACTGTTTGGTATTGCACCGGGGCTGGGGCCGTCAGATGTCTGATGAGGAAAAAACCCCCGATAATTAACACGGCAATTATGGTAAGCCATCGGCGCTGACTGCGACTGAACTGAATCAAATCAATTACCTTCCCTATTCGTCAATTTTTCAATCTGCTGAAAATAGCATCAGAAATTCTCATTTAACTAAACCAAATATCAATACAACCGTGCTATAGGCGAAATCTAAGATGCATTGAGCCTCTGTTTAGTTCCCGTTTGTTTGAATAGCGCCAGAAACACAGCGATATTACGGATTTAATCATGCATAACATCAATAACACAGCATCAATCCCCAACAATATTAACCGTTGGGGGTTAATTACATTGCTATTCAAAGGTAGTCAGGCTCTGGGTGGCTCATGGCAAAAATTGCAGTTTCGGCTTAAATTTATCGCCCGGACCCTTATCAGCCCAAAACTGACCTTTCGTTTATTGGGTGTACTGGTAAAACAACCGTTACTAAACAGTATACTGCGCGCACAACCCGATTTGCCTTGTAAGTTGCATCGTCCTTATCTGACTAACACGTTCAATAATCGCCAAAAACTGGGGGTGCTACAGGATCATTTCCTCTTGGTAAACCAATGTATGCCTGCAGTATTACGTCGCAACTACTTGCATACTTCGCCCTATAAACTGGCTGAATTAATTGGCAAGAATGAGGAAAAGTATTCTCTTTATTTGGGTGTTATTCCAAAACTCAATAAGGAAGGAGAAATTACGCTGATGCTGGCAAATGAGCAACAGCAAACGCTGGCGGTGCTGACTTTCAGCCTGTTTTACTATCAACAGCAAAAAACATTGTTTATTGGTGGGTTACAAGGTGCCGATAATGGAACACCACACAGCGCAATTCACACCAGCACTAAAGCTTGTCATGGTTTATTCCCTAAACGTTTGGTATTGGAAGCCGCATGCTGTCTGGCAGAGTTAATGGGAATAACACAAATTAAAGCCGTGGGGAATGAAACGCACATTTATCAAAACTGGCGCTATCGGGCCAAGAAAAAAGAGATATTGCATGCTGACTATGACAGTTTTTGGTTGTCTGTTGGCGGAGTAGCGTGCACAGAAGGCCATTTCAATTTACCGACCAAATTCGCGCGTAAACCGATTGAAGATATTGCTAGCAAAAAACGGGCAGAATATCGCCGCCGCTATGAGTTACTTGCACAACTTGAGGGGGCGTTAGCCACGCATTTTACTCACGACGTGGCGTGACCCGTGTTGAAGTGATCTGGTGCTAATCGGCTCGACCACGCGCCAGCCAAACTACTTGAGAGAACATTTTTTTCAGTAATAGGGGGACAGATTCTACCCCCCTCTCTTTGGCCTGACTGGCAACCTCAATAGCCAGATCCGGCTTGGAGGTACGGTGAATCGCCTTTTCAATCACTCTACGCGGCTGCATTTTGGCATTGGCAGGAATTGCTGAGATCCGATGATAGACATCATCAAAGCCAGCGCGATATAAAAAGTGTTCCATATCTGGTGCTGGCAATATGGTCAGGCGATCCCGTTCATGATCGCGCCCATTGTCCGCCATATTACGCACCGTGGCGGCATACTTTTTACCGGCATCATCGCCATCAGTCAGAACATGCCATTGAATGCCCATCCGGTTGGCAAACTTAAGCAGCGGGCGCAAACCACTCTGAGCGAACTCAATCACTTTTACCCCTTCAGCTTCAAAGTGGTAACCACACTGGCGAGCAAACTCATTGAGTAACCAGATCTCTGTTTCACCTTCCACCAGCAGCCAGCAACGGGCAAACAGGGCTGAGGGCCGATTGAAACGAATATGGAAAGCGATACGGCGGCTATCTTCAGGGCTCATGCCACGAGAGCCAATACGATAAGTCGCGACTTTTGCCGATTCGCGCACCAATCGGCAAATGCTCTCTATCGGCACTAATGACACTAACTCACCGGAATTTGTCGTGGTAATCCGTTGCAGAGGGAGCTGGCTGAGCAACCCCCAGGCGACGGACAGCATTATCGGATGCAAGCGGGTTTCAGGGTCTTCTACCAGTAGCAAGGGCCGAGAATGGGGATCGAGACTCAATGGCCCTTTAGCCTGCAATAACGTTGAAAACATCCCTAAAAGTATCAACCGCATACTGCGGCTGTTCGGCTCAGCCACCATCCGGTTTATATTGTCGAGGGCCAGCCAAGCTTCACGTTCCGGTTGTGGCCGATAACGGTGATTACGCAAACCGGCGGACTGCGATCCAGACTCGGCAAAGTAGTGTTCCAGCAGTTGGCGCATCGCCTCCAAGCCCTGGCGTAATTCTGAATTAGTCAGTTTCTGTGGGTTACGGACCAACTCACGGCTTAATTGATCCAATTGCTGGTTCAACGCCACTTTATCAGGTGCATGGCTGTTTTCGGTGCTGCTACGGAGCCGGCGCATAAAGCGCGCATCACGCAATCGCAATACCGGGTGGATACGAATAACGCCACGTGCCAACTTCTCAATATCGTGCAAAGACAGTGGCTGGCCTTCTAAATCAAGGAAAGTACGCCAGGTGCACACCGTGCCATCATCAGCCAGTTCCCCCTCGACCCGATAATAAATACGATGCAGACCATCATCATTTTTTATCCATAATGGGGCTAAATGGCGGTAACGTGGGGAGTGCCAATGACCAATGTCTTTCTCACAAAAGGTAAAAATAACCTGTAAATGGCGCTCTTTAGCCGTCTCGTCCCCTGCCGGATAATAAAAATCCTGCACGGTAAAATGATAGAGTTGAGGTTCGGGAGACAACAGCAACGTGAGCGCATCTAATAAGCTGGATTTACCCCAGGCGTTCTCACCGATTAGCACAGTATTATCGTCAAGGCTCAATGAAATACGATTAATACCGCGAAAACCGACAATATCAACACGTTCAAGATACATGCTACGCCTCCGGTGCGAATTTATTCATACTGATACTACAGATAACACTGTTAACTCAGCAATCATAGTCGATTGTCTTGACGCCAGACGCAAAAAAACCTTACGGGTCAAGTGCCGCGGCCCGTGCGTACTGCTTTACTCTGCCGCTGATTTTAGATAGCTTATTGCGCCACAGCTCATTATTAATCTGCTCATGATAACCAAAGTCATTGGCGTTACAACAAGTCCACAAACGAATGATTAATCGGTCTCGAACCGATTTGCATAACATTCATGCTCGTTCACAGGGTGAGTCTCAAGTAGGTTCATTCATTCCGATGAGCTTACATCGATAAGTGATTCGGGTGGGCAAGTGCAGCTAACACCACAGTAACGTCAATGAAGAAGGGTATAGGACGGTATAACTCGTGTATTCAGGATTGTTGATCATACTTTTGCCGTTAATTATTGGTTATCTGATCCCACTTAGTCGCAAACCATTAATTCAATTAATCAACCGCTTATTAAGCTGGATGGTTTACGTTATTTTATTTTTTATGGGGATCAGCTTGGCCTTTTTGGAAAACCTCAGCGCTAACCTGCTGCTCATTTTCCAGTACACCGGCATCTTTTTTCTGTGTATTTTTTGTGCCAATTTGCTCGCACTGTTTTTGCTCGAACGCAAAATACCGTGGAAGAATACTCATCGGCAGGAAGCATTACCCTCACGGCTGCATATGGCGCTAGAGTCATTAAAACTGTGCGGCGTAGTCATTGTTGGCTTCCTGTTGGGTCTAAGCCAATGGGAGTGGTTGCAGTTTGCCGCCAAAGGCAGCGAGTTGGCACTGATTTTCCTGCTGTTCTTAGTGGGGATTCAATTGCGTAACAGTGGTATGACACTGCGCCAGATAGTGTTGAACCGCCGTGGCACCATGGTGGCATTTGTGGTAGCAATCAGTGCCTTACTCGGTGGTATGCTTGCTGCACTACTGATCGGTTTGCCAGTTAAAACCGGGCTGGCGATGGCCTCTGGCTTTGGTTGGTATTCACTGTCTGGTATTTTGCTGACTGATGCGTTCGGCCCAGTAATTGGTAGTGCCGCATTCTTTAACGATTTGGCGCGTGAATTAGTGGCAATCATGCTGATTCCAACCTTAGTCCGCAGTAGCCGCTCCACGGCGCTTGGCTTATGTGGCGCCACTTCTATGGACTTCACCTTGCCGGTATTGCAGCGCAGTGGTGGGCTGGAGATGGTCCCTGCCGCTATCGTCCACGGTTTCTTGCTAAGCTTACTGGCCCCGGTATTGATCGCTTTCTTTTCTTAATCACTTTATTACCCAGCGCCGTGGATCAGCCGATTCACTGTGCGCTGTTCCTACCTAATAGTGAATAAATTCTCATTCGCAGCAAAAGTTGCGCCAAATCAAAACAAGTGAAAGTTGCATTAAAAAAGCCTTTTTAAACCTCGGGTGCACCTCTATGCTTTTAAACACGCATTACAAATGCAACTTTAAAAGGAAAAATAATTATGTTCTGTGTGCAATGTGAACAAACTATCCGAACACCTGCGGGTAACGGCTGCTCTTACGCGCAGGGGATGTGCGGAAAAACCGCCGAAACCTCTGATTTACAAGACCTATTAGTTGCTGTACTGCAAGGGCTTTCCGCATGGGCATTGACCGCCCGCGAACTTGGTATTATCGATCATCAGATTGATAGCTTTGCACCCAGAGCTTTTTTCTCGACCCTGACCAATGTGAATTTCGACTCAGACAGAATCGTCGGTTACGCGAAAGAAGCCATCTTATTGCGCCAATCACTGGCCATTCGTTGCCGCTTGCTTGATAGCACTATCACGGTTGATCACCCACTGGCTGAGCTACAACTACTGTCCGACGATATCCCTACCCTGCAACAACAATCGCTGCAATTTGCGCTAAACAACGATAAAGCTGACGTCGGTGACGATATCCACGGCTTGCGCATGCTGTGCTTGTATGGACTGAAGGGGGCGGCGGCCTATATGGAACATGCCCATGTCCTGGGGCAGTTCGATGAGCAGATTTATGCTGATTATCATGCTTATATGGCCTGGTTGGGTACCCAACCGCGTGATGTCGACACGCTACTGAATAATGCAATGGGTATTGGCAAAATGAACTTCAATGTGATGGCCATTTTGGACCACGGCGAAACCCAAGCCTATGGCGATCCACAGCCAACGTCGGTGAATGTGCGCCCGGTTGCCGGTAAAGCTATCTTGATCTCCGGTCATGATCTCAAAGACTTACAAATGCTGTTGGAGCAAACTCAGGGAACCGGCGTTAATATTTATACCCACGGTGAAATGCTGCCTGCTCACGGCTACCCTGAGTTAAAACGCTATCCACATCTGGTGGGTAACTATGGCAGTGGCTGGCAGAATCAGCAGACCGAATTCGCCAAATTCCCCGGTCCGATCCTAATGACATCTAACTGTATCATTGACCCGAACGTAGGCAATTACGGTGATCGTATCTGGACCCGCAGTATTGTTGGCTGGCCGGGTGTTAATCACCTGGATGGGGAAGATTTCACCCGCGTCATTGAACAGGCATTGGGGATGGCTGGCTTCCCGTATAATGAGCTGGAACACTTGATTACTGTCGGTTTTGGCCGCCAGACCTTGTTGAATGCGGCAGATACCGTTATTGATTTGGTCGCCACTAAAAAGCTGCGTCATGTATTCCTGGTCGGGGGATGTGACGGTAGCCGTACAGAACGTAGCTATTTCACTGATTTTGCCCGCAGTGTGCCACAAGATTGCATCATCATGACACTGGCTTGCGGCAAATATCGCTTCAACAAACTGGATTTTGGTACCTTGGAAGGCTTGCCACGCCTGCTGGATGTCGGCCAGTGTAATGATGCTTACTCCGCCATCATGCTGGCGGTTAAATTATCAGAAAAACTGGGTTGTACCGTCAATGACCTGCCACTCAGTCTGGTACTGTCATGGTTTGAACAGAAAGCCATTGTCATTCTCCTGACCCTGTTGTCATTGGGTGTCAAAAATATTTATACCGGCCCGACCGCGCCAGGTTTCCTGACTGACAACCTGATGGCCATCCTCTACGAGAAATTTGGTATGCGTCCTATTACCACCGTAGAGCAAGATATGAGTGCGATTTTGGGGAGTTAAGTCAATATTTTGGCTCATTAAGTAATGGCACATTGCCCGGCCAGAGTGGTTTATTGCCACTGGTCGGGCACTATTAATGGCTTTTTTGCCCGAAAATGACCTGATTCGTTGTGAGGTTTTGATGACTGATTTTATCCCAACCGCTGATTTTATCCCAACCGACTGTCCTACCGCCCTGTGCCCTAACCGCATGCAAGTTCATTCCATCTGGCAAGAAACACCCGATGTCTGGAGCCTGCGGTTAATTAATCACGATTTTTATCCTTATTTACCGGGCCAATATGCCTTGGTAAGCATTCGCAATAGTGATGAAACGCTGCGGGCATATACGCTTTCCTCGACACCCGGTTTAAGTCCGTTTATCCAGCTCACCGTGCGCTGTTTAGCTGATGGGGAAGGATCACGCTGGTTGACCCAGCAAGTCAAGGTGGGGGATTACCTGTGGCTTTCCGATGCTCAGGGCGATTTTACTTGTGCTCACGCTGATGATGACCACTACCTGATGCTAGCTGCTGGCTGTGGTGTCACTCCCGTGATGTCGATGTGTCGTGACTTACTGGCACGGCGTGCACAAGCAGATATCCGGGTGATATTTAATGTGCGCTCACCAGCAGATGTCATTTTTGCCGCTAGCTGGCAAGCCTTGTTACAGCGCTATCCACAACAATTACAGCTCACATTGATGGCTGAATCAGAGGCCAGCGATGGGTTCGTTGCAGGTAGAATCAATGCACAAATAATGCAACAGGTAGCACCTGACATTGCCCACCGCCGGGTGATGACTTGTGGGCCCGCGCCCTATATGGATTGGGTTGAGCAGTATTGCCGCGAACAATCAGTTCCAGCAGATCATTTCCAGAAAGAGCAGTTCCGCACCCGTGATAACGCTGTCGATAGCGGTAATGAATTGACGATGACCATCAGCCATCCTTTGCGCAGTGTTAAAGTCCCGGTGGGTACGTCCCTGCTATTCGCCTTGGAACAACACAAAGTACCGGTGATGGCCGCCTGCCGCGCGGGTGTTTGTGGTTCTTGTAAAACCCGTATTCTGCATGGCGAATATACCACCAGCAGCACCATGACGCTGACAGCAGAAGAGATTGCTCAAGGTTATGTGTTAGCTTGTAGCTGCCAGTTACAAGGTGATGTCCAACTAGCCTGAATGCCGATTAGCCTCCATTAATGGCGCAATTATTGCCAAACGCGCCATACTTTGACCTCATAGAATAATGACTCGCCATTAATCCTTGAGGGAACACAACTATGAAGCAAACTGTGGCAACACTGGTCGCAAAAACGTTGGAACAAGCAGGTGTTAAGCGAATATGGGGTGTAACCGGCGACTCACTCAATGGCCTGAGTGATAGTCTGCATCGGATGGGCACTATCGAATGGCTGGGTACTCGCCATGAAGAGGTGGCCGCCTTTGCCGCCGGGGCTGAGGCACAACTCACCGGGCAGTTAGCAGTCTGTGCCGGTTCCTGTGGCCCGGGTAATTTGCATTTGATTAATGGCCTGTTTGACTGTCATCGTAATCATGTCCCCGTATTGGCTATTGCCGCACATATTCCCTCCAGTGAGATTGGCAGTGGTTATTTCCAGGAAACCCATCCGCAAGAACTGTTTCGCGAATGCAGCCACTATTGTGAGCTGGTTTCTAACCCGGAACAGTTGCCACGGGTGCTGGAAATCGCCATGCGTCAAGCTATCCTCAATCGCGGCGTATCAGTGATCGTATTGCCAGGTGACGTGGCGTTACAACCTGCACCAGAAGATGCCGCCATCGTGTGGCAAACACCCAAATTACCGCTAGTTCAGCCGCTGATGAGTGAGTTGAACATTTTGGCGCAAACGCTTAATCAGGCGAAAAATATCACGCTAATGTGTGGTAGCGGCTGTGCTGACGCCCACGATGAAGTGGTGAAGTTAGCTGAAATGCTGCAAGCCCCGGTAGTACATGCCCTACGCGGGAAAGAACATATTGAGTGGGATAACCCTTACAGCGTTGGCATGACAGGGCTGATTGGTTTTGCCTCCGGCTATCATGCCATGCTCAATGCCGATACCCTAATTCTGCTGGGAACACAATTCCCCTACCGTGCATTCTATCCAACCAACGCCAATATCATCCAAATTGATATCAACCCCGGCAGTATTGGTGCGCATTGCCCGGTCAATATGGCGCTGGTCGGCGATATCAAAACCACACTTAGCGCGCTGTTGCCACAACTAGAAGTCAAAAGTGACAGCACATTTTTGCAAAAAGCGTTAGAGCACTACCGTACCACCCGTAAAGATCTGGATGGTTTGGCGACCGCCAATGATAATCAACCCATCCACCCGCAATATCTGGCACAACAGATTAGCCGCCATGCCACTGATGACGCAATATTCACCTGTGATGTCGGCACACCAACGGTATGGGCGGCCCGCTATCTGGAAATGAACGGTAAGCGGCGTTTACTGGGATCGTTTAACCATGGATCGATGGCCAATGCCATGCCACAAGCCATTGGCGCGCAAGCAACGGCCCCTGACAGGCAAGTGGTTGCCTTATGCGGTGACGGTGGTTTCACCATGCTGATGGGGGATTTTCTCACTCTGGCACAATTAAAACTGCCGGTGAAAATTGTGGTGTTTAACAACAGTGTTCTGGGGTTTGTCGCCATGGAGATGAAAGCCGGTGGCTATCTGACCGATGGCACTGACTTGCATAATCCAGACTTTGCCGCCATTGCCAATGCCGCCGGTATCAAAGGGATTCGGGTCGAGAAAGCCTCCGAATTAGATGCCGCACTAGAGAGTGCTTTCGCTCATCCGGGGCCGGTTTTGCTCGATGTGGTCACCGCCAAGCAAGAGCTGTCGATGCCACCACAAATCAAATTTGAGCAAGCCAAAGGATTCAGCCTTTACATGCTAAGGGCTATCATTAATGGCCGTGGCGATGAGGTGGTCGAGCTGGCAAAAACCAACTGGCTCCGCTGATTCCCTAAGCCATCTGGTAACAGAATAATTAGCAATGAAAGTGGTTTTTTAATCACTTTCATTGTTTCCCCCCTCCAGTTTCTGATTGAGACAGAAATTATCCTTATATTTTATGTGTCATAAACGACATTTTTTACTCGTCACCCAGCAAAATAGCAAATAGAGGCGTACTGTCTTTTAATCAGTGGTTGCCATTATTTATCAGGATAATTGTTAGTAGCTATATAAGCAGCACGCTAACTTTATTTATGGTGGTGTCATTATGTCAAAGAGAGCCAAATCAGGGACTTCGGCTACGGCTGAATTAACCTGTTTACTGCGGGCAAAGTCATACGGTGATAAACGGCCTTATTTTAAAAGTGATGATTACGTGGCGGTTATTCTAAGCCAGACCTTCCATTCATTCTTTTCTATGATGCAGAAAACCTTTCTATTGGGCGATGATAGTTTACATATCGCTACCCCGGCAGGAATTTACCCTTATATTGTCGCCAGAACCTTGTATATCGATGATCTATTTAAGAAAACCGCGGGTCGATTTAGTAAAATATTTATTCTGGGTGCGGGCTTTGATTCAAGAGCAATTCGTTTCTATCACGCACTGCAACATAGCCGGGTTTATGAGATAGACCATCCAGCCATGCAACAATCTAAAATAGAGAAACTCCGTGAGTGCGATATCACCCCACCTACCAATCTAACTTTTTTACCCCTTGATTTTAATCTGCAAAGTCTGGCGGACATTCTGGCGGATATCCCGTTACAGGCGGGTGAAAAATGCCTGTTTCTGCTGGAGGGGTTATTGATGTACCTCGAGCCAGAACAGGTAAGAACACTGTTTAGTGCCATAAGTGACTACTGCAATGAAGGTAGCCAAATTATCTGCGACTTTGTTTACGCTCATCTGTTGACGGAACTCTCGGTATTAACCGACGAAGAAGGCTTACCCCAGCACAACCCGGAATATGGCGCAAAAGAGAGTGTTGAACGTGTGCGCAGTATTGGCGAAGAGTGGACGTTTGGTATCACTACCCGCGGCATAGATACCTTGCTGGAGCAATACGGTTTCATATTATTGGATAAGGCTGATGCCCACGAACTGGAAACGCGGTTTTTTACCGATAAACAAGGCAAATGCCTGGAGGAAATTAATACATCTTCGTGTTTGGTCTATGCCCAGCGAGAAAAATCCTAATAAATCAGCCAATAATGCCAATTCGAATTAATTATCAGTTATCACGATAAATATTACTCACCAAATAGCTAAATAATACCTTTCACTCCTTTCTTGTTTTATCAATCTGGCTATGATGAAGAATATCTTCTTATTCTGACCGCGAGAAAATTATGCTGATCGATTTACGTAGTGACACAGTAACTCAACCTGACACCGCAATGCGCAATGCGATGGCTAACGCTGAAGTGGGTGATGATGTCTATGGCGATGACCCAACGGTTAATGCCTTGGAAGCTAAAGCCGCCAGCCTGTCAGGTAAGGAAGCGGCACTGTTCCTACCAACCGGCACCCAGGCCAATCTGGTGGCACTATTAACCCACTGCCAGCGGGGTGAAGAGTATATTGTCGGTCAGAAAGCCCATAACTATCTGTATGAAGCTGGTGGCGCGGCAGTGCTTGGTAGCATTCAGCCACAACCTATTGAAGCCAATGATGACGGTACCCTGCCACTGGATAAAGTGTTGGCAGCCATCAAACCCGATGATATTCATTTTGCTCAGACCCGGCTGTTGAGTTTGGAAAATACCCATAGCGGCAAAGTGTTGCCTCTTCGTTATTTACAGCAAGCTTGGGCGCTGACTCGAGAGAAGAAACTGGCACTGCATATCGATGGCGCACGTATTTTTAATGCTGCCGTCGCCTTAAATGTGCCACTAAACGAGATCAGCCAGTATTGCGATACCCTGACGATTTGCCTCTCAAAAGGGTTGGGCACACCGGTGGGTTCCCTGTTGTGCGGCAGTGCTGAGTATATTCAACGCGCCCGCCGCTGGCGTAAAATGACCGGTGGCGGTATGCGTCAGGCGGGTATTCTGGCCGCGGCAGGCTTGTATGCCTTAGAGCACAATGTCAGCCGGTTAAAAGATGACCATGACAATGCAATATGGCTAGAGCAGCAACTGCGCGCATTGGATATCGAAATTGCAGCACCCGGAGCGCAGACCAACGTACTGTATATTAAGCAATCCGCCGAGGCTGCCGCCAAGCTTGGCCCTTGGATGCGTGAACGCGGTATATTGATCAGTGCAGGCCCGGTAACTCGAATGATTACTCACCTCAATATCAGCCGCCATGATCTGGAGAAAGTGGTTGCGCTGTGGCGTGAATTTTTGACCGAGCAGCGCTCATGACACCGCAACGGATATTGGTATTAGGTGCCAGTGGCTATATCGGCCAGCACCTGGTTCCAAAGCTCAGCCAACAAGGACACCATGTTATTGCCGCCGCCCGCCGCATTGAGTGGTTAAAAGAGCAACAGTGGTCGGGAGTCGATTGTCGCTTCGTTGATCTTTATCAGCCAACCACCCTCAGTGCTGCGTTGCAAGATATTGATGTCGTTTATTATCTGGTTCATGGTATGGGCGACGGGCAGGACTTGATTGAACAGGAACGTATTGCTGCTAATAATCTGAAAACGGCGCTACAACACAGCGCCGCAACCTCATCGCCCACGGTGAAACAGATTATTTATTTAGGTGCATTACAACCCGAGGATAACAGCTCGCCTCATCTGATTGCGCGTAAGTTAACCGGTGAACTGCTGCGCCAAAGCGGCATTCCGGTCACCGAACTGCGCGCCAGTATTATCGTCGGCCCCGGTTCGGCCGCGTTTGAAGTGATGCGCGATATGGTTTATAACCTGCCCATCCTCACCCCGCCACGCTGGGTTCGTTCTAAATCTTCGCCCGTTGCACTGGATAACCTGCTGGTGTATTTGACTGAATTACTCAACCATCCGGCACAAGATAACCGAATTTTCGAGGTTGCCGGGCCGGAATACATCAGTTATCAGACCCTGTTTGAGCGCTTTATTGCGATCAGTGGTAAACGGCGTTGGCTGATTCCGATCCCACTCCCTACCCGGTTTATTTCGGTTTATTTCATCAATCTGGTCACCTCGGTACCCACGTCGATTGCCAGTGCATTGATTGCCGGATTGAACCATGATTTACCAGCCAATGGTGAGGCTTTGCAGGCGCTTATCCCACAACAGCTGATAAGTTTTGACGACGCGGTCAAAGAGACACTGCGCCGTGAAGATGAAGTGGTCGACTCCGCCGACTGGGGCTACGACCCCGAGGCCCGCGCCCGCTGGCGGCCCGGCTACGGATTTTACCCTAAACAGGCCGGTTGCCAGCTATCGACTACCGCCTCCAGTGAGGCGCTGTGGCACGTGGTGCAACAAATCGGCGGTAAAGAAGGTTATTTTTATGGCAATCCGTTATGGAAAATCCGCGCCTGGATGGATGACATCGCCGGTGGTGGCGTGGTATATGGCCGCCCAGAGCGGGAAACACTGGCATTAGGCGACCTGATTGATGGTTGGAAAGTCATTACAATCAAACCATTACGCCAATTAGCCATGATGTTCGGCATGAAAGCGCCGGGTCTGGGCCGTCTCACTTTTACTATCAAGGATTTAGGTGGCTGCCGAAGCATTGATGTGCGGGCGTGGTGGCATCCGGCCGGTTTTAGCGGTTTACTGTACTGGTTTGTAATGATGCCAGCACACCTGTTTATTTTCCGTGGAATGGCAAAACGCATCGCGGCGCTGGCCGAGCAATATGATCGTGAACCTACCGCACCCGCGCACAACGAATCAGAGCCTTAAATCAAACGGCGTGATGCATCCCCTATTTAATGGGCGTTGCAGCTAATAACGCTGCAAATTCAAGTAAGCAGGGGATTCTGATTGCATAGCACCGCATTTCACGAAAGAATGGCATCTTATTTGCTGGGCGAATGATTCCAAACGCTAGCATTCTGATTTTTGGTGGGAACCGAATTCGCTATGAAGGTATTGGTCACCGGTGCAACCTGTGGGTTAGGCCGAAATGCCGTTGAATATCTCCGTCGTCAGGGTATTAAAGTCATCGCCACCGGCAACAATCCGGCGATGGGCGCATTGTTGACAAAAATAGGTGCTGAATTTATTCATGCAGATTTGACAAACCTGGTCTCCTCGCAGGCGAAAGCCATGCTGGCAGACGTCGATACCCTATGGCATTGCTCTAGTTTTACCTCTCCTTGGGGCACCGAACAGGCGTTCGAACTGGCTAATGTGCGCGCCACACGCCGTTTGGGGGAATGGGCCGCAGCCTATGGTGTGGAGAATTTTATTCATATCTCCTCACCTGCTATCTATTTCGATTATCACCACCATCGAAATATTCAGGAGGACTTCCGCCCGGCACGTTTTGCTAACGAGTTCGCCCGCAGTAAAGCTGCCGGTGAAGAGGTTATCAAACAATTAGCACTTTCCAATCCACAAACCCATTTCACTATTTTACGTCCGCAGGGGTTATTTGGCCCTCACGACACCGTGATGCTGCCGCGCCTGTTACAGATGATTAAGTATTATGGCACTTTGCTGTTACCCCGTGGCGGTAATGCGTTGGTGGATATGACTTACCTGGAAAATGCAGTGCATGCGATGTGGCTGGCGACTCAACGTGAGAACACGCTGTCCGGTCGCGCTTATAATATTACCAATCAGCAGCCCCGCCCGTTGCGCACCATCGTGCAACATTTACTGGAAGAGTTGGATATGACATGCCGTATCCGCTCCGTGCCCTACCCGATGATGGATATCATGGCCAGAGCCATGGAGAAACTGGGGAATAAAGCAGAAAAAGAGCCGGTGCTGACACATTATGGCGTCGCTAAGCTCAATTTTGATCTAACGTTGGATACCCACCGAGCTGAAGAAGAATTAGGCTATCGGCCCATTGTCTCACTGGACGAAGGGATTATCCGTACCGCCCGCTGGCTGAAAGAGCACGGTAAGTTATGCGCTAAGTAAAACAGCACCCTAGGTAAAAATTGGTGGAAATGGTTGATTTACTGACCAACTGCAACTCTGATGACTTTGGGTATATACTGAAATAACTTTCATAACAGATTCTTTCACCTAAGGTCATCATATGAAAAAGAAAAATATTGCCGTTGTTCTTCCTCTTGCCATTCTACTTAGCGCCTGTACCAGCACCGTTGATCCCGCTTATAAGGATATCAGCAGCCGTACTGCACCTTGTGTTGAAGGTGGGCCGGATACCGTAGCGCAAAAATTCTATGACCTCCGCGTGCAACAAATTGGTCATCAAAGTGGCTTGCCTGATGATAATCTCTCGGCCCAATTTCGCCCTTATTTGAGTCAGGCGTTGTACGAGCAAATTCAGATTGCCAGAAAACAGACTGGCAACCGCACTACGACCCAGGTGAATAAAACTCAAACCATAAACGGCGATATTTTCACCAGCCTGCGGGAAGGGAGTACCAGTGCCGACGTTGCCAGTGCCTCAACCATTCCCAATACCGATGCCAGAAATATTCCGCTGCGGGTTAATTTGACGCATCAAACTGCAGGTGGCCAATCGGTGATGTGGCAAGACGAAGTGCTGATGATACGTGAAGGGACATGCTGGGTTGTCGACGATATCCGTTTTATGGGGGTATCTGCACCGGCAGGGAGCTTGCGGCAGCTACTGGGTGATCACTAACCAGCCCAAAATGCCACCAACACCCCTGCAATTTGAAAGAAAATGAGTATCCCCTATAGATTTCGGATTGCAGGTAGGCGGCAAAGGAGTGCATCCCGATGAGCTTACACCGGTAAGTGATTCGGGTTAGCGAGAGCAGCCAACACCCCTGCAATTTGAAAGAAAATGAGTATCCCCTATAGATTTCGGATTGCAGGTAGGCGGCAAAAGAGTGCATCCCGATGAGCTTACACTGGTAAGTGATTCGGGTTAGCGAGAACAGTCAACACCCCTGCAATTTGAAAGAAAATGAGTATCCCCTATAGATTTCGGATTGCAGGTAGGCGGCAAAAGAGTGCATCCCGATGAGCTTACACTGGTAAGTGATTCGGGTTGGCGAGAGCAGCCAACATCCCTGCAATTTGAAAGATAACGGGGATAGCTCTGTCAGATTTATGCATCGCGTGACAAATTCCCTCGGATATCAGTCAAATCCAAATGTTATGCTGTTTTGCTGGGTTTATTCTGGTTATTAATAAATTTTAACGCACAAAGATTGCATAAGTATGCCGCGGAAGTTACCATTCACCGCATCATTGGCTATTCAGATTTGGCGCATGAGTATTCAACTTAACGGAATTAACTGTTATTACGGCGTACATCAGGCGCTGTTCGACATTACATTAGACTGCCCGGCCGGCGAGACCTTAGTGCTATTAGGGCCAAGCGGTGCAGGTAAAAGCTCATTACTGCGCGTACTCAATCTGTTGGAAATGCCCCGTTCAGGGACTTTGCAGATCGCCGGTAATCACTTCGACTTTACTCAGGCTCCCGGTACAAAAGCGATTCGCGAATTGCGCCAAAATGTGGGTATGGTGTTTCAGCAATATAATCTTTGGCCACATCTGTCAGTGGTACAAAACCTGATTGAAGCCCCTTGCCGTGTGCTGGGTCTATCAAAAGATGAAGCCATGGCACGGGCGCAGAAGCTGCTGTCACGGTTGCGTTTGACTGATTTTGCTGACCGCTTCCCCCTGCACCTTTCTGGTGGCCAACAACAGCGAGTGGCGATTGCCCGCGCGTTGATGATGGAGCCGCAAGTTTTGCTGTTTGACGAACCCACAGCGGCACTTGACCCGGAAATTACCGCACAAATCGTCAGTATCATCCGTGAATTGGCCGGCACCGGCATCACTCAGGTGATTGTTACCCATGAGGTAGAAGTGGCCCGCAAAACGGCCAGCCGTGTGGTCTACATGGAAAACGGTCATGTGGTGGAACAAGGTGATGCCAGCCACTTTACACAACCAACAACCGAAGCTTTTGCCAGCTATCTGTCACATTGATATCTATTTGGGAATTTGCGATGAAAAAATTAATAATAGCGGCCGTCCTTGCCAGTATCAGTCTGTCCGCCTCTGCCGCGGAAACTATCCGTTTCGCGGCTGAAGCCACTTACCCGCCATTCGAATTTATTGATGCTAATAATAAAATGCAGGGCTTCGATATCGATCTGGCTAATGCGCTGTGTAAAGAGATGCAAGCCGAATGTACCTTTACCAACCAAGCCTTTGACAGCTTGATCCCAAGCCTGAAATTCAAACGTTTTGATGCGGTGATTTCAGGTATGGACATTACCCCTGAGCGCCAAAAACAAGTAGCCTTTACTAAACCTTATTACGATAACTCCGCACTGTTTATCGCTGAGAAAGGTAAAGTGGCTGATTTGGCGGCCCTGAAAGGCAAACGAGTCGGGATGCAGAATGGTTCTACCCATCAGAAATACCTGATGGAAAAACACCCTGAAATTACCGCCGTACCTTATGACAGCTATCAGAATGCTATTCTTGATTTGAAAAATGGCCGTCTGGACGCAGTATTTGGCGACACTGCGGTCGTCAACGAGTGGTTGAAGCAGAATAACCAACTCGCTGCGGTGGGTGACAAAGTGACTGACGCTGACTATTTCGGTACCGGTTTAGGTATCGCAGTGCGTCAGAACAACACCGAGTTACAGGGTAAGTTAGATGCTGCACTGGCGAAAGTTAAAGCAGATGGCACCTATCAGACAATTTATAAAAAATGGTTCCAGCAGTAATCTAAACACCCATGAATGAATTTCAACCTTTAGCAAGCGCCGCCGGTATGACCGTCGGCCTTGCCGTTTGTGCACTGGCCCTCGGTCTGGTTCTGGCGATGCTGTTTGCCGTCTGTGAATCATCACGGGTGAAAGTGGTCAGCTACCTGACTACCGGCTGGGTCACCATTTTGCGTGGGCTACCGGAGATTCTGGTGGTCCTGTTTATCTATTTCGGCTCCTCCCAGTTGTTGATGATGCTGTCGGACGGTTTTACCCTGAATCTTTATCTGTTTGAGCTACCCATTAAGCTCAATATCGATAATTTTGAGGTGAGTCCGTTCTTGTGCGGTGTTATCGCACTCGCCCTGCTCTATTCTGCTTACGCCTCGCAAACCTTACGCGGCGCACTGAAAGCAGTGCCTATCGGGCAGTGGGAGTCCGGTCAGGCATTGGGTTTGAGTCAGGCGGCCATCTTCTTCCGTTTGATCATGCCGCAGATGTGGCGTCATGCATTGCCAGGCTTGGGCAATCAGTGGTTAGTGCTGCTGAAAGACACGGCGTTAGTGTCACTTATCAGCGTCAATGACCTGATGCTACAAACCAAAAGTATTGCAACCCGGACCCAGGAACCTTTCACTTGGTATGTAATTGCAGCGGCAATCTACTTGGTGGTGACTCTGCTGAGCCAGTATGTGCTCAAATGGATTGAACTCCGTACCACTCGTTTTGAACGGAGCCCATCCTGATGCTGGAATATTTACCCGAGATCCTTAAAGGGCTGCATACCAGCCTGACGTTGACGATTGCATCACTGTTGGTGGCACTGGTGTTGTCGCTGCTGTTTACCATTGTGTTAACGCTAAAAACACCGATTATCACGCCACTGGTTAAAATTTATATCACACTGTTCACCGGCACCCCGCTGCTGGTGCAGATCTTTTTGATCTATTACGGTCCAGGTCAATTCCCCGCTATCCGTGAATATCCGTGGTTATGGAGCTTATTGTCGCAACCTTGGTTGTGCGCAATGATTGCGTTGGCATTGAACAGTGCGGCCTATACTACGCAACTGTTCTACGGTGCAGTTAGGGCAATTCCATCGGGTCAGTGGCAATCTTGCGAAGCATTGGGGATGTCAAAAGCCCAATCGTTACGCATCCTACTGCCATTTGCCTTTAAGCGCGCATTATCATCCTATTCCAATGAAGTGGTCTTGGTATTCAAAAGTACCTCATTGGCTTATACCATCACATTGATGGAAGTTATGGGCTATAGCCAACTGATGTATGGCCGTACCTATGACGTGATGGTGTTTGGTGCCGCCGGGATTGTCTATCTGTGCGTGAATGGTTTGCTGACGTTGCTGATGAGATTGGTGGAACGCAGAGCACTGGCGTTTGAGCGGCGCAATTAAGATTATTCTTTTGATTTTGTGACCAATTTGGTTGTTAGCTGTTTAGTTATCATATTCGGTTGTTAGGGCTTCACAGCTCACCTGACCTCCAATGAACCAACCGGCAAAGGGGCCATAAGCGTGGCCCCTTATGCAATCCCGCGCTTGCGCTAAATATTGCCCTGTGGGTAAACCTCCTGCGTCTTTCGGGCTAACGAGCCAGCGCGATTCGCATCCCTGCTCAAGCGCGCTTTTCGCGGGGGTAATTTGTCCCATCCCTGGAACTCACCCCTTCGGGGCCGCTGCTAGCAGCGTTCAAATGTGCTCCCGGCAGATTTGTCCATGCCCGCTCACTCTACCCTCCCTCCTGGTCGGCAACATTCCTGATTGCGCTCAACGTCAAAAGCCAATTCAAAACCATGGTTTTTAGGTTTTGATGTTTAAAAGCACATTTGAGCAGCCGAGTGAAGAGTGGAGTAAGGGAAATCCGCCATGGACGGCGGGTTGAGGCGTCATGAGCAGGGACGCGACAACACTGCGAAGCAGTTTTGAACAACGCTTGCGTTGGCCCGGAGGCTAGCCTCAAAGAGGCCATAATAAAGCCGTCCGCTAGCCGAAATGATGAGCCGAGGGCACCTGCGAAGCAGGCTGGCGATACGTGCGCAAGCGCAGGGGTTCCAAGGGGTTACGCGCTTGTAACCCCCTTGGCGGTTGAGGCACCACATGGCGAGGTGATCACCGCACTCATGTCAACCGAACTTGATCACAAACGATTATCAACCGAAACTAGATCCGATTTGCTGTCAACCAAACCCAAACCTCTCGCCTGTCCTGTCCTTCCAGTGATTAAAATAAAATTAAATTTTTAATCACATTACTTGCATATAAATTCATAAAGTGGCAATGTAAATACCATAATTTATCCGAATAGAACGTGATGAAAAACCACCAGTTATAATAAAATCAATAACTAATAGCTCATTTTATTTAAAAAATTCAGACAGGAGTTTAAGCATGAAAAAGTTACTATTGGCAACCCTACTAAGTGGTATGGTTTTCAGCGCGACTGCCGCAGAAACTATTCGTTTTGCTGCCTCAGCCACCTATCCGCCATTTGAATCAATGGATGCCAATAACGAAATCGTCGGCTTCGATATGGATCTGGCAAAAGCGTTGTGTAAACAAATGGAGGCCAACTGTACCTTCACCAATCAGGCTTTTGATAGTCTTATCCCAGCGCTGAAATTCAAACGTTATGATGCCGTCATTTCTGGCATGGATATTACCCCTGAGCGTAGCAAGCAGGTCGCGTTCACCCAACCTTACTATGCAAACTCCGCCATTGTGATTGCACCAAAAGGTAAATTCAGTTCTTTTGCCGATCTGAAAGGCAAGAAAATCGGGATGGAAAATGGCACCACTCATCAGAAGTATTTGCAGGACAAACATCCTGAAATTCAGACGGTGGCTTATGACAGCTACCAGAATGCCATCATTGACCTGAAAAATGGCCGTATTGATGGGGTGTTTGGTGATACTGCGGTAGTGAATGAGTGGCTGAAAACCAACCCGAACCTGGCATCAGTTGGCGAACATGTGACCGACCCACAATACTTCGGCACTGGCCTTGGCATTGCGGTACGCCCGGAGAATACCGCATTGTTGGAGAAGTTGAATAAAGCCATTGATGCAGTGAAAGCCGATGGGACATATAAAGCTATCAATGATAAGTGGTTTCCAAACTGATTTAATAACTTCCCCAAAGTCATTGCAGTTGTAGGTAGGCGGCAAACGAACGCATCCCGATGAGCTTACTCAAGTAAGTGATTCGGGTGAATGAAGGTAGCTAACAACCCTACAACTTCAAGGCCGCAGGGTAAGTAAGATTAGAACTTCATAGTGGGCGGTATGCGGAAACATATCAAACAACTGCACCCGCTCAATATGGTAATCGGCTAATAGGCTGATATCTTTCGCCATTGTCTGCGCATTACAGCTTGAATAGAGTATGAATTCAGGTGCCATCTGAGCAAGATAGTCACACAGTTCAGCACCAATGCCACGCCGTGGGGGGTTAACCAATACCAACTGCGGCACTTGCGTTTCTGCGGTGGCGAAACGGGTGGAATCCAGTGCAGCAAAACTGACATTCTTTAATCCCAACTGCTGCGCCGATTGGCGTGCGCAGGCGATGGCTTCCGCGTTGATTTCAATACCGGTGAGTTGCGTCTCGGTGCTGGCACAATGCAAACCAAAACCACCTACTCCGCAAAACAGATCCCACATACTGCTGATATCCAGCTCCCGCACCCATTGCCGTGCCGTGGCATACAGTGAGGCGGCAACCTGAGGATTGGTCTGGAAAAAACTTTGTGGCCGGATAAACAGCGGCACCTGATTAAACAGTTCGGGCAGCGCCTGCTGTTCAGTTAACGGGACTTCTTGCTCCCCTTCCAAGATTGCCATATGCACTGGCTGAATATTAGCCGAGATAACAGCCAGTTGAGGCAATTGCTGCTGTAACCATGGCAGTGCTGCGCGTAATTGCGCCAGCTTGGTTTCAGAACGCAGTACAAAGCGCAGCATTAACTCACCGCTATAAGTACTTTCAGTCAATAACAGGAATTTAAGCTCGCCGCGTTTACGTGCAACGTTATAGGGTGTGAGACCGGCGCGGGCTATAAACGTTTTCAGCACGGTAAAGACCGGGGCAAAACTGGCCGGGTAGAGTGGACAGTCAGATAAATCGACCGGGGTACCGTCACGATGCAACATCCCTAATAGCGGCCGTTCAACACTACCACTGACCACCATTTTCGCTTTATTACGAAAAGCGTTCTCACGCCCGAAAACCGGCGCTAACCACTGAACCACAGGGTGACCAGCTAGCAGACTCTCCAAATGATGTTGTTTGTCAGCCAGTTGTTGTGGATAGGGTTTATCCAGCCACTGGCAGGAACGACAGCGACCCGCCGTATACTGTGCGCAATGCATTAATATTGACCGTTATAATCTGAGAAGTTGAATAATTTGCAGCCGAGGCTGTTGATGAGGCGAATTGTAGCATTGTGCCGCGCTAAACACTCATTTTGACTGAGGGAAATAGCGGTACCAGGGGAAAAACAGCAAACCGATAATCACCACATCAGGGATCTTCTGTAACAGTAGGCTATGTAGAATTTCGCTGCCGGTATCACCTTCAACCCGAAAAACATCTAAATACAACCAGTCCAGTGACACCATCAACAAATAAACACTCGCGATAATCTGACACGCCAAATAGCACCAACGCGCCCAGTTCTTGCGATAACACACCGCAGCGCCGCAGACAATCTCTAACAGCAATAGCACCACACTGGCCAAGAAGATCAGGCCAAAATCCCAGCTTTGCAGACTTTCACTGATAAATTCACCGGTACCCACCCACCCCAGAGTCGCAACCAATAATAATACGCCGAGGATACGGGTAGCAATAATGGCAGTACCGGCGATGAGGACCGGTACTGGCGTCGTTGCAGAGGATGAAAATGCTAAGGATGAAAATAGTTTTCTCATGTCGCCCTATCTGCCCTCAGTCCGGTTGCTGCAACCTAATGTTATCCCTGACAATAACGCCGCTGGTCAGCGGCGTTAAAGCAGAATGAAGCCTAACAGTTTTAACGGCAATCAGCTACGGGCAGCTTTTCGTAATTCACGCAACCGCTGCTTTTCCGAACGGGACATAAACCACCACGCGATTAAACCGATTATCCCAACCACCAGCAAGATAAGTGTGGCAAGGGCATTAATCTCTGGATTAACCCCCATCCGCACACTAGAAAAGACCAGCATCGGCAAGGTTGTCGCCCCTGGGCCGGCAACAAAGCTGGCAATCACTAAATCGTCCAGCGATAAAGTAAAGGCCAATAACCAGCCGGAGATTAATGCCGGTGCAATCATCGGCACGGTAATCACGAAGAACACTTTCAGTGGTGTGGCCCCCAAATCCATGGCGGCTTCTTCAATAGAACGGTCCAGCTCACGCAGACGAGAACTTATCACTACCGTCACATAGGCAGTACAGAAGGTGACGTGCGCCAGCCAGATGGTGAACATGCCACGCTCTGCTGGCCAACCGATAGCATGCCCCATAGCAACAAACAGCAGTAGCAATGATAAACCGGTAATCACATCGGGCATCACCAACGGCGCTGTCAGCATAAAAGCAAAACCGGTTGCACCGCGAAAACGGCCAAAACGCACCATCACCACCGCGGCTATTGTCCCCAGAACCACCGCCATCGTGGCGGAGGCGGCGGCAATAGTCAGACTCAGGCCAACGGCAGATATCATCGCTGAATCATTAAATAGCTCTGTATACCAACGGGTTGACCACCCCGCCCATACGGTTACCAGTTTAGAGCTGTTAAATGAGTAGATAACCAGCATCAACATCGGCGCATACAAGAAGGTATAACCGACAATAAGGATCACCCGACGCCAGACCGAACGTACTTCCGGTAGGTTATTCATACCGGGCCTCCTATCTCTTTATTCTGATGCTTGTGGAACCAGAGTATCGGCACAATCAGCAGCACTAACATCACCGTCGCAACCGCCGAGGCAACCGGCCAATCGCGATTGTTAAAGAACTCTTGCCACAAAATACGACCAATCATAATGCTGTCCGGCCCACCGAGCAGTTCAGGGATAACAAACTCACCCACCGCAGGGATAAACACCAACATGGAACCGGCAACAATGCCACCTTTGGTCAATGGCACAATGACACTGATAAAGGTCTTAAATGGCTTGGCCCCCAGATCCAGCGCCGCCTCCACCAACGAATAATCCAGTCGGGTCAGCGCAGTATAGATTGGCAGTACCATGAATGGCAGATAGGAATAGACCACACCAATGTATACCGCCAGATTGGTGTGCAGAATAATCAGCGGTTGATCAATAATCCCGGCCCACATCAGGAAATTATTCAAGATTCCATTGTTTTTCAGAATACCCATCCAGGCATAAACCCGAATGAGGAATGAGGTCCATGAAGGTAAAATCACCAACAGCAATAAGATATTACGAGTGGATGATTTACTGTGTGCAATCGCCCAAGCCAATGGATAGCCGATAATCAGGCAGCATAGCGTCGACACCGCAGCCACTTGCAATGATTGCAGGTAAGCATCGATATACAGCGGATCATCGAGCAGTTGCAGATAGTTACCAAGATTGAGCGAGATATCCAACTTGCCGTCCAGCCAGGTAACCAGATCGGTATAAGGGGGTACGGCGCGCGCCATCTCGGCCAGACTGATTTTGAATACAATCAGGAACGGCAACATAAACAACAGAAATAGCCACAAATAAGGCATGGCAATAACCAGTTTACGGCCATGCGCCATTTGGTAACGCTGGACAAAAGCCTTAATCGGCCCGACAGTACGGGTCGGTGGTTCTGCTGCCCCACGGGTAGATTTAGACATCACGATATTAACTCCCCAAGGCTCTTAATTACCCAAAACCACGCAACTGTCAGCATCCCAACATAATTGCACTTCATCGCCCCATGTTGGCATCCCTTTACGGTAGCGATGACCATTTTGTAGCTGTGCACTCAGCATCTGCCCGCTGTGTAACTTCACATGATAAATGGATAAATCCCCCAGATAAGCAATGTGTACCACTTCACCGACCGCGAAGTTGCAGCCATCTTCTGGCACTTGTTCACACAACATCACTTTTTCCGGGCGCAGAGCCACAAATACCGGGACACCGTCTACCACCGAGGCATCAGAATCCACTTTCAATGGATGGCGCAGACCGGGGCTGTCAATCACCAATGCATCATCCAGCCGCTCTTTTAGTACTCCCTCAAATACATTCACCGAGCCGATAAATTCAGCGCTGAATCTACTGTTCGGATGTTCATAAATCTCTTCCGGTTCGCCAATTTGCACAAACTTGCCACGGTTCATAATGGCGATGCGCCCGGCCATCGTCATCGCTTCTTCCTGGTCATGGGTAACCATCACACAGGTCGCCCCCACCCGCTCCAGGATATCAACAACTTCCAGTTGCATCCGATCACGCAGCTTTTTATCCAACGCCCCCATGGGTTCATCCAGCAACAGCAGTTTTGGCCGTTTGGCCAAACTACGGGCCAGAGCCACGCGCTGACGCTGCCCGCCAGAGAGTTGGTGTGGTTTACGCTTAGCAAACTCTTGCATGTGCACCAATGTCAGCATCTCTGCGACGCGGCTTTTGATCTCATCAGCAGGTAACTTGTCTTGCTTCAAGCCAAACGCGATATTTTGCTCAACCGTCATATGGGGAAATAACGCATAAGACTGGAACATCATATTGATCGGGCGCTGATACGGCGGCACATGAGACAAGTCCTGCCCATCGAGCACTATCTGCCCCTGAGTCGGCTGCTCAAAACCGGCCAGCATCCGCAACAGGGTGGATTTACCACAGCCTGAAGCCCCTAACAGCGCAAAAATCTCACCTTTGTAGATAGTCAGATTGACGTCATCTACCGCGGCCTGACCATCAAATGACTTGGTTAAGTTGCGGATCTCCAACAAGGGTGTAAACACCTTCTGGGATTTTGGCTGCGGGCGGGGAATTACATCATTCACTCAGCGTGCTCTCCGTAAAAGCAGAACAGGCCGCATTTAAGGTGCGGCACAATAAAAAACAGGAACAGGAAGATAAACTCCCTGCCCCTACCCTCGTTCATTTCACTTTCCATCAATGTGATATCAGCCACGCGTTGAACGCAAGCTACTGATTCACACCAATGGGTTATTTACCACTTTTCACTTTTGTCCAAGCCCGGGTGATCACACGATCAATTTTCGGGTCTTGTACTTTCAGCGTGAACATTTTGGCGCGCACATCCGCTGGCGGATAAATACCAGGGTTATCACGTACTTCTGCATTTACCAATGGCGTTGCCGCTTTGTTGGCGTTGGCATAGAACACATGATTACTGATATTAGCAATCACATCAGGGCGCATCAGGTAATTCAGGAACTGATAGGCTTCATCCTGATTTTTAGCATCAGATGGCATCGCAAACACATCAAAGAAGGCTAATGCGCCTTCCTTCGGAATGCTGTAGGCCACATTCACGCCATTTTTCGCTTCTTTGGCCCGATTAGACGCCTGCATGATGTCACCGGCCCAACCGACAGCGACGCAGATGTCACCATTTGCCAGATCATTAATATATTGTGAAGAGTGGAAGTAACGGATGTTCGGCCGCAGTTTCAGCAACAATTCAGTGGCAGGACCGGTGTAGTCGGTCGCCTGAATACTGTTTGGGTCTTTACCTAAGTAATTGAGTACAGTTGCAAAGATCTCACTTGGTGCATCCAGGAAAGAGACACCGCAACTTTTCAACTTCTCAAGATTTTCAGGTTTCAGCACCAGATCCCAACTGTTTACTGGCGCATCTTTCCCCAGAGCAGCTTTCACTTTCTCGACGTTATAGCCGATACCTGTTGTCGCCCACAAATAAGGAATAGCATATTTATTTTCTGGGTCGTGTTTGCTGACCAGCGCCAACAACTCAGGATCGAGATTTTTATAATTAGGTAGCTTACTTTTATCTAACGGCTTAAAGACACCCGCAGACAATTGGCGCTCAAGGAAACTGGCTGATGGCACCACTAAATCAAACCCGGTACTCCCGGCCATCAACTTACCTTCCAACACCTCGTTGGAGTCAAACACATCATAGACAACCTTAATGCCGGTTTCCTTTTGGAAATTAGCCAGCGTATCGGGTGCGATATAATCGGACCAGTTGTAAACGTGCAGTGTTTTTTCCTCAGCAGATGCTGAGACGGACGCGGCCATTAATAAGCCAGCAGCAACACCCGATAACCACTTTTTACGATGGGTGAACATCCGTTAACTCCTCCAGAATAGGGGGTGAAGTCGTGCGCTAAATTTGTATCCGCTAGGATACAACACCTTTGCCCTGCCGAGTGCTATTGCCACCTGCACCAGATGCATGACTATGCACGGTGAGTGATTATTCACCTAGTAAGAATAATCACTGTTTAGGCGGAGGAATATTATGCCCTTTGCAGAAACAGCAGCATAACCGCACTTGGCAATCCGTACCATACTCTAGGGTAAAAAACGCCTTTTATCGATTTTTTATGCACATTCTATCTATGTAATGCGCCACTAATGGCATAAACGGCGATAAATATCTGGCAAAGTAGGGTAAAAAGCAGAATATCTTATGGTTTACAGGGGAAATAACAGTGTGCCACCGCTATCAGCGGCACATTTAATGAAGGGATATTAGTGGATAACCGGATAAGCCGTCGCCGTCTGTAGCGATTCATCGTCGTCACTGTTGCCAATAAACAGTAAATCATTGGCACGCGCTTCCAGAATGATCATCGAAATCTGCTCTTCACACTGCTGCATAAAATAGCCAAATTGAGCAAATGTGACACCCACTTCTACCGTCAGTGACTGGCAGACAATCAATTTCGGCAAATTATCATCCTGAATATCGATAAAGGCTTTAACCGTCAGCGAGCTGGCATTTATTTGACTCAGATCCGCGACTAACGGGATAAGGGCCGTCGGCCTGACTTCAGCCAGCGCCGAGAACAAGATGATGTTATCAACCAAATCAACTTTGGCATCAAACACGCCCTCAAAGTTCTGCATATGCGGCAAATGCAGCGCCTGACAGGAGTCGCACTCAAAAAATGAGATACCGAGTTGATCCAGCCAACGCCGTAATAAGGCTAAATCCGGGACGATGAGTGAATCCATAACTACCTACCTCACGATTCTCATAAGACGAAAAGTGGCATAGCTTACGGAATATTAACCGACAGTGCTATGATCAATACCGACAAATTTAATGCCCTTATAAAGACTCAGTCATTATCCTGATCGGGTTTATTATCCTTTTTGCTCTGCTCTGCCTCTGATTCTTTGTTGGATGGCGGCCTTGATATTCTATCGGCGCTACCTAATAGTGGGCCAAAACCACTCGCTACGCGCCAAACAATACACGCAGCGGCAGGGAGCATCAGGCCAATCCCGACAAAAATCATAATAATGGCGACAGCTGGTGTTCCCATTGAACCAGATAATGACAAGTAGCCATTAATACTTAGGTAGGCAACAACCAGTAACAGCATCCCCAGCACTTCTGAAATAATCACAATGCGGGGCATATCTCCTAACGAGCGCATCTTTACCTCCGATAGGCTCTGCATAAGCGTTTATACAGTGTATTGAATCCCCACAACTTGTAACAGTACCGATAAGCAAATAGGTACGATTAATCAAACTAACAGGCAAATCCTGCTTTTTTTTCACCGCGTCAAAGGGCATAGTAGACCGCAGTAAGAGTGAGTAATGCGCTAGAAGTCATTTAACAGTTGAAGATAGAAAGAGCTGTTGGCGAAGTGATTACCCCTGTTTGAGAAATGGCGGGGATAGCTCAATTTAATTAAGGAGTTTTACATGTTTGCTGTGATTTTCGGGCGTCCTGGATGTCCTTATTGTGTCCGTGCTAAAGAACTGGCAGAAAAACTGGAAACTGAACGCGACGATTTTAAATTCCGTTACATCGATATTCATGCGGAAGGTATCACCAAAGCTGATTTGGAAAAAACCGTCGGCAAACCGGTAGAAACCGTACCGCAAATCTTCATTGATGAGAAACACATTGGCGGTTGCACAGATTTTGAAGCATACGCTAAAGAAAATCTGAGCCTATTCCAGTAATCTGGTCAGCCGCACAGAGCGTTTCCTCGCCAATATTATTTGGTTTTATTCGAAAAAGGGTGCTTAGCGCCCTTTTTTTATTGCTGGGACTCTAGTACCACACAGTAAAAACCGCCTCAGGAAACCAGACGAAGCGACCTACAAACAACATATAAGCCCATCTATAATTGGTAACAAAGCATATCCTTCTAGCGAGACCAAACTTCCTGCTTATTACTGGCTGTCTCGCAGCAGACAGATTAGAATAACTCCCACTATCGCCTGCCTTTATGTGCTGTTTAGCGATAAATATTCTGAGTTTAAAGAAATGCCCCTTCTACCTTTAAACCAAGAGCGTATACATCGTGGTCATTCGAGCTAAATAGAAAGTCATACTCGTGAATATAAACGTCGCAAATCTGTTAAACGGCAATTACATCTTGCTGTTATTCGTAGTTTTAGCCTTGGGGTTGTGCCTGGGTAAACTGCGACTCGGCCCTATTCAATTAGGTAATGCTATTGGTGTGTTGGTGGTATCACTGTTGCTTGGGCAACAGCACTTTACCATCAATACTGAAGCGCTGAATCTGGGCTTTATGCTATTTATTTTTTGTGTCGGTGTTGAAGCCGGTCCAAACTTTTTCTCTATATTTTTCCGCGACGGTAAAAACTACCTGATGCTCGCTCTGGTCATGGTAAGTAGCGCAATGATTCTGGCGTTGGGGCTGGGTAAATTATTTGGCTGGGATATTGGCCTTACTGCCGGGATGCTGGCAGGCTCCATGACCTCCACACCGGTTTTGGTCGGTGCAGGTGATACGTTGCGCCATACCATCGCCAATAACCCGGCGTTGCAACACGCGCAGGATAATCTGAGCCTCGGGTACGCCCTAACCTATCTTATCGGGCTGGTGAGCCTGATTTTGGGCGCACGTTATTTGCCCAAACTCCAACACCAGGACTTACCGACCAGTGCTCAGCAGATTGCTCGGGAGCGCGGTCTGGATACCGATAGCCAGCGTAAGGTCTATTTGCCTGTCATTCGCGCTTACCGGGTTGGCCCGGAACTGGTGGCATGGGCAGATGGTAAAAATCTACGTGAATTAGGTATTTACCGCCAGACGGGTTGTTATATTGAGCGTATTCGCCGCAATGGTATTTTAGCCAACCCAGATGGTGATGCGGTGCTGCAAGTGGGAGACGAGATTTCACTGGTCGGTTACCCTGACGCTCACTCCCGTCTTGATCCCAGTTTTCGTAACGGTAAAGAAGTTTTCGACCGTGACCTGCTGGACATGCGCATTGTTACCGAAGAAATTGTGGTTAAAAATAGCAATGCTGTTGGAAAGCGACTCAGCCACTTAAAATTGACTGACCACGGCTGTTTCCTAAACCGGGTGATCCGCAGCCAAATTGAAATGCCGATTGATGACAACGTAGTATTGAATAAAGGCGACGTACTGCAAGTCAGCGGTGATGCACGGCGCGTTAAAAGCGTGGCAGAAAAAATTGGCTTTATCTCTATTCACAGTCAGGTCACCGACCTGCTGGCTTTCTGTGCCTTCTTTATTCTCGGATTGATGATTGGTTTAATTACCTTCCAATTCAGTAATTTCAGTTTCGGCATTGGTAATGCTGCCGGCCTATTAATGGCTGGCATCATGCTCGGATTTTTACGTGCTAACCACCCTACTTTTGGCTATATCCCGCAAGGTGCGTTGAATATGGTGAAAGAGTTCGGGTTAATGGTCTTTATGGCTGGCGTCGGATTAAGTGCAGGTGGCGGTATTAATAGCAGCTTGGGCGCGGTCGGTGGACAGATGCTTATCTCTGGCCTAATCGTGAGTCTGGTCCCAGTCGTCATCTGCTTTCTCTTTGGCGCTTATGTATTACGCATGAACCGTGCTCTGCTTTTTGGTGCCATTATGGGTGCTCGCACTTGCGCACCGGCCATGGACATCATCAGCGATACTGCCCGCAGTAACATCCCGGCACTAGGATACGCAGGGACTTATGCCATCGCCAACGTACTATTAACATTGGCAGGTTCGTTGATCGTTATTATCTGGCCGGGGATATTAGGCTAGTACACTAAAAAGGCCGTTGCGGAAAAAGCTAAACATTATTTTATACTTTTTTTATTTCCCCAGAACTTTCTTACTGGACTGGGGTCTGATTTAATGCCACTGCTTTTCTTTGATGTCCCCATATTGAGGAGCCCGATAGTCCCGCCTTCTTAGGTTCAAGACTAATCGGGTTTTTTCTTGCCTGAAATTTGAGTTCTGCCTATTTCTACTCTCGTCCATATCGCGCCATCTGCCCCTTAAGGCTTTCTTAAGACAATATTATTACAGTATTAGTATTCCCTATTTCCGCTTCAGGTTACTTCGTGAAGACCAGTAAACCCACCTCTCAAGCCGATGTCACTCCAGTGACATTAAATAATGCCTCAACAGCACAGATAATTAAGACAAACTCCCTTTACTCGTTGCCGTTATCCTTCTATTTTTGGCAGGTTTTTGGGTTAGTGATCTGTGGATTGCTCTTTCTGTGGCTGTCGAACAACGAGCAACTAGATTGGTTTATCAGTAATTACTGGTTTGATCCCGTCGGGCAAAATTTTCCATGGGAAAACAATTACTGGCTGGATTTACTCAACCACCGATTATTGAAAATAACCATTATCAGTACTGCCGTGGTGGCATTGTTATGGGGGATTTATCGCCGTAATGGGCGCTTGGTGACGACCATGTTGTTGTTTGGCATCGGTCCATTGGTAGTTGGGATGCTAAAGGCCGTCAGCGCCCACTCCTGCCCTTGGGATCTGGTGGAGTACGGTGGCAAAGCTATCAGTTATGCGCTGATGGGTACCGCTCCTGTAGGTGCAGGTCCCGGCCACTGTTTTCCCGGTGGCCATGCATCCAGCGGTTTTGCCGTGATGGCACTGTTCTTCCTGTTCTACCCCGAGCGGCCTCGGTTGGCTTCGCTGTGTTGGTTGCTCGGTATTGGTCTTGGCATGTTGATGGGGTTTGGTCAAATTATGCGCGGGGCACATTTTCTTACTCATAACCTGTGGGCGGGTTGGTGGGTATGGCTGAGCCAGTTGGCTCTGTTTTGGATGATTAGCGGTTTTTACCGCCGCGATAAAGGTACTGAATAATGGAACAAATGAACTATTTTTTCTTTTCCATGATAAATGCGACCCCGGCATCACCGCCATGGATGATTTCTTTTGCGACCTTCATCGCACGTGACCTGATCATGATTATCCCCATGTTACTGGTGGCACTGTGGCTATGGGGGCCAAAAGATAGCATTAACTTGCAGCGAGCAGTGGTAACCAAGGCAGCAATCGCTCTTGCTTTCTCTATGCTTTCAGCGGCTTGTATCGGGATGCTTATCCCACACGATCGCCCTTTTGTTGTCGGTTTTGGCTATAACTTTATGAGCCATGCACCCGACAGTTCTTTCCCAAGTGATCACGGCACTGCTATTTTCACCTTTGCCTTAGCCTTTGTTTTTTGGCACAAACTCTGGTCCGCAGTCAGCATGATGGTCGTCGCGGCCGCCATTGCATGGTCACGTATTTACCTGGGTGTTCATTGGCCATTAGATATGGTGGGTGCCTTCTTATTAGGGATTATTGGTTGCCTATTCGCACAGTTAGTATGGAATTTATTCGGTGACGCTATCGCAAGTGGTATGACTCGCCTTTATCGTATTAGTTTTGCTCTGCCTATCAGTAGAGGATGGGTCAGAAGCTAGTCACGCTAGGTTATAAATCTCACATTGCCGATGGATCTAAAAGATCGGCAATATCCACCGCCGCCAGTCACATTATAAAATAATCCTTTAAAATCAATTTACAAAAGAAAGTCACCTATTGATTACCGGTGCATTTAAGCCGCTAAAATGTAATTAAAATAACAAAATAAAATGTAAAACAGTTAAATATGTGAGAATTACCTTTGTTTTCCTCTGATAATGTTACTATTATAACAGCATTGATAACTTACAGATGAACAAAAGGATAAAAATCATGACGATCAATTATGCTAATTACATTGACCATACTCTATTGGCAATGGATGCCACGGAAACCCAAATTATCAAGCTGTGTGAAGAAGCTAAACAGCATCATTTCTATGCCGTATGTGTTAATTCTGGATACGTGCCAGTCGCCGCCCAACAGTTAGCCGGTAGTACGGTTAAGGTGTGCTCAGTCATTGGTTTTCCACTGGGTGCGGGTCTGACTGAAGCAAAAGCCTTTGAAGCTCAGGCAGCAATCAACGCTGGGGCGCAAGAGATTGATATGGTTATCAATGTTGGCTGGCTAAAAAGTGGCAAAATTGCCGAAGTTAAAGCCGATATTAAGGCTGTACGTGATATTTGCGCCACTACACCGTTGAAGGTAATATTAGAAACCTGCCTGCTAAGTGATGCTCAAATCGTACAAGTTTGTGAAATGTGTCGTGAGCTTGACGTAGCTTTTGTGAAAACCTCAACAGGCTTCAGCACCGGTGGTGCCAAAGAAGAACATGTTAAATTGATGCGTGCTACGGTTGGTCCGGTAATAGGCGTTAAAGCCTCTGGTGCAGTTCGTGATCAAAAGACAGCAGAAATCATGATCAACGCAGGGGCGACACGCATTGGTACCAGCTCTGGTGTAACCATTGTTTCGGGCCAACAGGCCGTGGCATCAAGCTACTAACTCATTGTAAGTCTATTAATCGATTGTTTAGATTCGAATCGATTGTCAGCCCGGCTACTGCCGGGCTTATTTATTGCAATACGTTGTATTATAAGAAACTATAGTGCAACGTATGGTATTAATAATTGTTTGTCAGGAATAGCTTATGGAAACCCGCCGTGCAGAACGAATCAATAAACTTACTCAGGCCCTAAAGCGTTCCGACAAAATCCACCTCAAAGACGCGGCCAATTTGCTGCGAGTCTCTGAAATGACTATTCGCCGTGATCTTAGCGCCGAGCCGACCGCCGTGATTTTGTTGGGTGGTTATGTGGTGATGGACCCTAAAAGCAATAACGCCAATAACTATTTTGTTTCTGACCAGCAAGCCAAACAGGTGGAAGAAAAACGCCGTATTGGTCAGTTGGCAGCAAGGTTGATCGCCGAAAATGATACGGTTTTTTTTGACTGCGGCACTACAATTCCCTCTATTATCGACGAGATAGACGAAGAACTGGTATTTACTGCCATTTGTTACTCCCTTAACACCTTTCTTTCCTTACAAGACAAACCCAACTGTAAAGTGATTCTGTGCGGTGGTGAATTCAAACCCAATAACTATATTTTCACACCGATCAGTCAGCACAATGAGCTGGACAATGCCTGCCCAAACAAAGCTTTTATCTCCGCAGCCGGCGTTTCAATTGAGTATGGCGCCACCTGTTTCAACTTCGATGAAATTCTGTTAAAGCACCGAGCTATGGCCAAATCACAACAGAAAATCCTGGTGGCCGACCACAGTAAGTTCGGTAAAATAAAACCTGCCAGCATTGGAGCATTGACCCTGTTTGATGCGTTAGTCACCGACCGCCAGCCTGATGCCGAGTTCAGCCAGTTCTTTTTACAACATGGCATCAAAATCGACTGTTAGACTTGATTACATAGCAAAAATCTTAACCCGGTAAATACCGGGTCGATAAACCTATCCGCATATATCAAGTAAAAATTGGATTATATTTAAGCAGAATAGCACAACATTAAATAACCATATTATATTTGTGGTTAAATCACTCTTTGCCTATCAAATTTCTAAAACACAATTCCATTATTAAATGAACATGCAACAGTATAAAGATTTAAGGTAAATTAATTTAACATTTAGTGTTCATTTAACGCATTTAAATAAAAGAATAACGTTAGTTTATTGTCAGACAAATTAGTGACAGAAAAAATTTATATGACAAATATAGGGCTCGATACTAATAATCATGCGCTGACTTATTCCCCCTCACTATGCCTATTGTCTTTTTTCCTCTTATTTTCCTGTTGAATTTATCATCAATTCCATAAACCACCATCACATGGTGATTTATTTAATAATATTAAAAATCAACAAGTTAAATTATTCTTGTTGTTTTAAACTAATGATATTCATCAATAAATCAGTGAAAAAATCGATTTCCGCTAGATCCATAAGCGTGGTTAAAATATATTGCACGCCAAGAAGCAAGGAATAAAGAATAGTCTGTTTATTTATCGGCCAGAAGGGAAAGTATACTTTTCATTATTTCTAGTGATAAATCATAAACATTTACATAACAATCAGTTTTAAATTCGTAACAAATGATCGGCGGCGAGTTTATTAAGCATTTGGGAGCATGATCACGGTAGTTTTCACTGCAAATCGCTATCTTGCCGCCAGCAAAAACTATTGTTCTTCCAAGAACACCAAAAATATCCGATACCGCGAATTCATCTTCTTAATATCGGTTAAATTTTGCACTTGACAATTTAGGTATAAAGCACGATTACGGCACCAAAGTAATAACCAGGGCACCAATTTTAAACGAATCGTTTTGACTGAATTTTTCGCCTGATTATGCAACTCGATAATGCATAGCGGGTATCTAACTTTCGGCTCTTAATTTTAAATTAACGTGTTCACAGTGGAGATCTTTATGGACACTACTCAAGCAGGCACTATTGCCTCCCCGGGAAAAGTTTCATCAAGCACATGGCGTAAAAGTGACACCATGTGGATGTTGGGCCTGTACGGTACTGCAATCGGTGCAGGCGTATTGTTCCTGCCTATCAATGCCGGTATCGGCGGCCTTCTGCCGCTGATTGTAATGGCCATCATTGCTTTCCCGATGACCTTCTTTGCTCACCGTGGTCTCTGCCGGTTTGTGCTGTCAGGCAAAAACCCAGGTGAAGACATTACTGAAGTGGTTGAAGAGCACTTTGGTATCGGCGCAGGTAAGTTGATTACCCTGCTTTACTTCTTCGCTATCTACCCGATTTTATTGGTATACAGTGTGGCAATCACCAACACCGTTGATAGCTTCATTACCCACCAGATGCATCTGCCATCACCACCGCGTGCTATTTTGTCCCTGATTCTGATCGTGGGCCTGATGACTATCGTGCGTTTTGGTGAGCATGCCATTGTAAAAGCAATGAGTATTCTGGTATTCCCATTTGTTGCAGCATTGATGTTGTTGGCTGTGTACCTGATCCCTAACTGGACCGGTGCAATATTTGAACATGTATCAATGGACGGCAACGGTACTGGTAGCGGTCTGTGGATGACCATGTGGCTGGTTATTCCGGTCATGGTGTTCTCATTCAACCACTCCCCTATCATCTCGGCGTTTGCAGTATCAAAACGTGAAGAGTACGGCGTAGATGCAGAGAAAAAATGTTCACGCATTTTGGCTTTTGCTCACATCATGATGGTTGTCACCGTTATGTTCTTCGTCTTCAGTTGCGTACTGAGCCTGTCTCCTGCGGATCTGGCGGATGCGAAAAGCCAGAACATTTCTATTCTGTCTTACCTGGCTAACCACTTTAATACTCCAATAATTGCCTACATGGCGCCGGTTATTGCCTTTATCGCTATCACCAAGTCTTTCCTGGGTCACTATCTGGGCGCACGTGAAGGCTTTAATGGCATGATGATTAAGTCTCTGCGTAGCAAAGGCAAAACTATCAATCATGACAAACTGAACCGTATTACTGCCCTGTTCATGCTGGTAACAACCTGGATCGTCGCAACCATGAACCCAAGCATTTTGGGTATGATTGAAACCTTGGGTGGCCCAATCATCGCGATGCTGTTGTTCCTGATGCCAATGTACGCAATCCATAAAGTTCCAGCGATGCGTAAGTACAGCGGCCATATCAGCAACGTATTCGTGGTTATCATGGGCCTGATTGCTATCTCTGCAATCTTGTTCAGCCTGTTCGGTAAATGATTCTGAGGCTGGCCAACGTCCACGGCCAGCCAGTTATCATGGTCTGATGTTGTAAATTGTTTCAAAAACCGGAGCGTCCGCTCCGGCTTCCTACCACGGCAATGTCATCACTTTAATAATTAGAACCTTTAAGGGGCGATATATGGTCAGCGTTTTTGACATTTTCAAGATTGGTATTGGTCCATCCAGCTCTCATACCGTCGGCCCAATGAAGGCTGGCAAGCTGTTTACCGATGACCTAATCGAACTGGGGCATCTTTCTGCCGTCACCCGAATCACTGTTGATGTTTACGGCTCTTTGTCTCTTACCGGTAAAGGCCATCATACCGATATTGCGATTATTATGGGTTTGGCGGGGAATCTGCCTGATACCGTTGATATTGATGCAATCTCTGGTTTTATCCGCGATGTAGAGTTGCGGGAACGTCTGCTGTTGGCAAACGGCAGCCACGAAGTTGATTTCCCGGCCAATGGCGGGATGAACTTCCACAGCACTAACCTGCCATTGCACGAAAATGGTATGACCATCAGCGCTCATGCGGGTGATGACTGTATTTTCAGTAAAACGTATTACTCCATCGGCGGTGGTTTTATTGTCGATGAAGCACACTTTGGTCAGGAAGATAGCCAAGCGATTACTGTGCCTTATCCGTTCAAGTCTGCCCGTGACTTGCAAAAGCACTGTAAAGATACCGGTTTATCACTGTCCGGTTTAGTGATGCAAAATGAACTGGCATTGCACAGCAAAGCCGAAATAAGTGCTCACTTTGCCGCAATCTGGGCAGTGATGCGTGCCGGTATTGAGCGCGGCATCAATACTGAAGGGTTATTGCCTGGTCCAATGAAAGTACCACGTCGCGCCGCAGCTTTGCGCCGAATGCTGGTTAGTACCGATAAAAATAACTCGGATCCGATGATGGTTGTCGATTGGATTAATATGTATGCATTAGCCGTCAATGAAGAGAACGCTGCGGGCGGGCGGGTCGTGACTGCCCCGACTAACGGCGCGTGTGGCATTATTCCGGCAGTTTTATCTTACTACGACAAATTCATTCGTCAGGTAAATGAGAACTCATACAGTCGCTACTTCCTGGTCTCTGGTGTGATTGGGGCGCTGTATAAAATGAATGCGTCTATTTCCGGCGCTGAAGTGGGTTGTCAGGGCGAAGTGGGTGTGGCCTGTTCCATGGCCGCAGCAGGCTTGGCTGAGTTGATGGGCGGTAGCCCTGCTCAGGTGTGCATTGCAGCAGAAATCGCGATGGAGCATAACCTAGGGCTGACCTGTGACCCAGTGGCAGGGCAAGTTCAAGTGCCGTGTATTGAGCGTAATGCAATTTCTGCGGTGCAAGCCGTTAACTCTGCGCGCATGGCGCTACGTCGTACTAGCGAACCCAGTGTTTGTCTGGATAAAGTCATCGAAACGATGTATGAAACCGGCAAAGATATGAATTCTAAATACCGCGAAACCTCCCGAGGGGGGTTAGCAATCAAGATCGTTGCCTGTAACTGATTTATATCAGTGATAGGTCACCTAATATGCTAAAAGGGCTACTTTTCAGTAGCCCTTTTTCTTATTAATCAATCATCTTCTTTAAACTAGCCAAATACGCTACCAAACCATTGACTGAGTTTCATCATCACGAAGTCCCAGATGCGACTAAAGAAACCGCCCTCTTTTACTTCGTTTAATACCACCAGCGGGCGTTGGTCAATCGTCTTGCCATTAAGCTGAAAATCGATGGTTCCGACCACTTGATTTTTGGCCAGCGGCGCACGCAGCTCCGTTTGATCCAACTTATAACTGGCTTTAAGATCCTTCATCTGCCCTTTCGGGATAGTGATAGCGGCATCCTCTGCCACCCCAAGCTCGGCCTCGCCGGTATCACCAAACCACACTTTCTGCGTCACAAAAGGTTTGGTGGCTTTAATCGGCACCACGGTTTCATAGAAACGGAAGCCCCAGGTCAACAGTTTTTCACTTTCACTAAAGCGAACCCGATCACTGGGTGCACCTAACACCACAGAGATTAAACGCATTGGCCCTTCGGTTGCAGACGCGACCAGATTATGCCCCGCACCGGAGGTAAAACCGGTTTTCATGCCATCCACATTGAGATTAGTGCTCCATAGCAGACGATTACGGTTAATCTGACGAATCTTATTAAAAGTGAATTCTTTCTCTTTGTGCAGCGCATACTCTTCCGGCACGTCGCGGATCAGTGCCTGACCTAATACCGCCATATCCCGCGCAGTGCTGTACTGCCCTGGCGCATCAAGACCATGGACGGTCATAAAGTGAGTATTCGCCAGACCCAAGGCTTTGGCGTAATTGTTCATCAGGCCAACAAAACTGTCTTGGCTACCAGCCACATAATCGGCCAACGCAATACTGGCATCATTGCCTGACTGAATCACAATACCTTTATTCAAATCGGACAATTTTACCTGATCGCCCGGTTTCAAAAACATCAGTGAGGAACCACGTAATGCCGGATTACCCGTAGCCCAAGCATCTTTCCCCACGGTCACTAAATCATCAGGGTGCACTTTCCCCGCTTTAATGGCCTGTCCAATCACATAACTGGACATAATCTTAGTCAAACTGGCCGGATCGAGGCGCTGGTCACTGTTCCCTTCCACCAACACCTTTCCACTGTTGTAATCCATCAGCACATAGGCTTTGGCATCTACCGGCGGAGCAGCCGGGTCTCCAGCCGCATGCGCGGCGGGCAGCACCAAAAGCAATAAGCCAGCACTGAAGGTTAATTTCTTTATCTTAAAGGGGAGGATAAATTTCATCATGAGGTCGCCAGAGTATCCTTGCTAATAATTGGAAATAAGTGGTATTCCCAGAACCAACCACTGTCCAATTAGCGAAAAAATAACGTCTTTTCACTTAGACTGAAATATTAGCTTAGTCATATTTCAGTCCCTTTTCTAAATTTATCCCATTGCTGGCTCAATTGGGCGTAGTTTTACGTTTTGTTTTGTAAAGAGACTGTTTTTTGTGAATATCGATGGCTATACGGCTAACCATCTTCCTGTCTGAACATCCTTACACCTAAGCACCTAAACGTCTAAAAAAACATAAATATATAACAAAAGGTAATATAGACAGGTTATTTGTTCTTTTTAATGCTTAAGCCGCTAGCGCTATTATCCAGCCCATCAGTTGTTATCCAAATTCATGCTGTTAAACAATTTATGCTGTTAAACAAATAATGCTGGAGTATGCAATGGCTATCCCACGCTCGGTACTTGATCTTATCGGCCACACCCCGCTACTGGAACTGACCCACTTTGATACCGGCCCATGCCAACTGTTCGTCAAGCTGGAAAATCAAAATCCCGGTGGGTCGATTAAAGACCGTGTCGCGCTCTCGATGATTGAGCAAGCTGAAAAAGAAGGGTTGCTGCAACCCGGCGGAACCATCATTGAAGCCACCGCTGGCAATACCGGCCTTGGGTTGGCATTGGTGGCGGCGCTAAAAGGTTACAAACTGCTATTAGTGGTACCGGATAAAATGAGCCAGGAGAAAATTTTCCACCTGCGAGCATTGGGCGCACAAGTGCTATTGACCCGCTCGGATGTGGGCAAAGGGCATCCGGCTTATTATCAGGACTATGCTCTGCGTCTGGCGCAGGAAACACCGGGGGCTTTCTATATCGATCAATTCAATAACCCGGCAAACCCCGCGGCGCACCGGACATCGACCGGCCCTGAGCTGTGGCAACAGATGGATGGGCAGGTCGATGCCATCGTGGTGGGTGTTGGCTCCAGCGGCACCCTGAGCGGCCTGAGCCAATACTTTGCCGAGGTTTCACCCGCCACCGAGTTCGTACTGGCCGATCCTGCGGGATCTATTTTGGCAGATTACGTCGACAGCTCGCAGATTGGCGATGCGGGTAGCTGGCTGGTCGAAGGAATTGGTGAGGATTTTATCCCGCCACTGAGCAACTTTTCTCAGGTAAAAAAATCTTATCGCATCGATGATGCTGAAGCCTTCAGCACCGCACGCGCGCTATTGCGGGAAGAAGGGGTACTGGCAGGCTCATCTACCGGCACCCTACTGGCCGCAGCATTACGCTATTGCCGCGAGCAAACCACACCAAAGCGAGTGGTCACCTTCGTTTGCGACAGCGGCAACAAGTACCTGTCCAAAATGTTCAACGATTACTGGCTCATGGAACAAGGTTTGCTGAGCAAGCCCCAGTATGGCGATTTGCGTGATTTCATCACTTATCGTCATGAGGACGGCGCAACAATTTCTGTTTCACCGCAGGACACGCTGGCCGTGGCTCACGCCCGAATGCGCCTATATGACATCTCCCAACTACCCGTATTAGACGGCGAAAAAGTGGTCGGGTTAATCGACGAATGGGACTTGCTGAACACCGTACAAGCAGATGCCAGCCATTTCAAATTACCGGCCAGTGCCGCTATGACCCATCAAGTGAACACATTACAAAAAGAGGCCGATTACCGCTCTCTACTGGCGACATTCAATGATGGCCATGTAGCAGTAGTGTTGGATGGAGAGCGTTTCCTTGGCTTGATTACCCGCACTGATGTTTTGAATACCTGGCGTCAAAAGCTGGCTTAATCTTCTCATATTAAGGATTTTTATTATGGCAAAGTTCGATACCTTAACCGTTCATGCCGGTTATACCCCCGATAGCACCGGTGCGGTGATGCCCGCAATTTACGCGACATCCACCTTCGCACAACCCGCTCCCGGTGAGCATACTGGTTATGAATATTCGCGCAGCGGCAACCCAACGCGTGCCGCGCTGGAAAAGGCGATTGCGGAACTGGAAGGGGGCACTCGAGGTTACGCCTTCGCCTCTGGTCTGGCAGCCTGTTCAACTGTGCTTGAACTGCTGGATCAGGGTAGCCATATCATTGCCGTGGATGATTTATATGGTGGAACCTATCGCCTGCTGGAAAAAGTTCGCAGCCGAACGGCCGGTTTGCGAGTGACCTATGTCTCCCCTGCGGATACCGAGGCATTAGAACAAGCAATATTGCCAGAAACCAAAATGATCTGGGTGGAGACACCGACCAATCCATTGCTGAAACTGGCTGACCTGGCGGCCATTGCGGCGATTGCCAAAAAGCATCAACTTATCAGTGTGGCCGATAATACCTTCGCCTCCCCTTACATCCAGCGCCCGCTGGAACTGGGCTTTGATATTGTGGTGCATTCCGCCACCAAATACCTTAATGGCCATTCTGATGTGGTCGCTGGCGTCGCGGCGGTGGGCAATAACCCTGAACTGGCAGAACAGTTAGGCTTTCTGCACAATGCGGTGGGCGGAATTTTAGATCCTTTCAGCAGCTTTCTGACGTTACGCGGACTGCGCACCTTGGCTTTGCGCATGGCGCGACATAATCACAGCGCTCAGCAGATAGCCGAGTGGCTCGAAGGGCAACCACAAGTTGAAAATGTCTATTACCCAGGGCTGAAAAGCCACCCACAACATGAGCTGGCATCACTGCAAATGGCGGGTTTCGGCGGTATGATTTCTGTGCGATTGAAAGGGGATGATGAATACGCTCGCGCGGTAATCAAACGCTCACATCTGTTTACCCTGGCCGAAAGTTTGGGCGGGGTGGAAAGTTTAATCAGCCAGCCATATAGCATGACTCATGCCTCCATCCCCTTAGAAACCCGGCTGAAACACGGTATTACGCCACAATTGCTACGTTTGTCGGTGGGTATTGAGGATACCGAGGATCTGATTGCGGACTTGGCACAAGCACTAAACGGTTAATCTCCTGCTGACAGGACGTTGCCGCGTTGATAGCGGCAACGTCCATTATTACGCAGTGAAACCACAGCAATCAATACCGCGGCTGTTATATCAAATATAGGTGGTGATAAATTTTAGCGCCGGTGAGCCAACGACCTGACCCATCTATCGCCCAGGCTTTGTACGCCCTGAACCAAAATGACCAATATGATTAATGTCGCTACCATCACTTCATTATTAAAACGTTGATAACCATAACGAATAGCCAAATCACCTAATCCACCGCCACCAATAACCCCCGCCATTGATGAGAATCCCACCAGCATCACGACAGTTAAGGTAATACCGGCCAATAAAGCGGGAAGTGCCTCTGGCAACAGAACTTTTTGAATCACATGGCGTGCCGAGCCGCCCATCGATAAAATTGCCTCAATCCGCCCTTTATCCACTTCATCCAAGGCCGCTTCGACCACTCGGGCAAAAAATGGGATGGCCCCCAGAGTAATTGGCACGATGGCCGCGGTACTGCCTAACGTGGTGCCGATAATCCAACGGGTAATCGGAATCAACGCAATCAGTAACACCACAAAGGGCATTGAGCGCCCCAGATTAACAATGGCACCGACCAATGTATTCAAGCGCGGCGCAGGCAAAACCCCATTGGGGCGCGAAATAAATAACAACACCCCCAGTGGTAAGCCAATCAATACAGTGAAAAAGGTGGCAATTACCACCATATAGATGGTTTCGCCGGTGGCATTGGTGACCAGTGCCAGCAGATCTTGCCAACTCACGCCGCTGTTCATATCAGTTCTGCCCTCACGCCACGCTCATTAAGAAATTGTAAGACCTCAGCTAAACTCAACCCGCCGTCTGGGTGGCTGAAATCAACCTGCAAACGCCCAACCCGCTGGCCACCTATCGATTCCACCCCACCGCCAAGTAGGGTTACCCCCACGGCATGTTGCTGCGCCAACTCACTGAGCACGGGGGAAGCCGATAAGGTATCGAAAAAGGTTAGCTCCGCCACTGGCGCACCAGACAACGACGCCGGCCCCCGAGCGGGAAGCAATGAACGCCCTAAACGGGAATGTGTTGATGCCAATAAGTCAGCAATAGCGCCGGTTTCCACCACCCGCCCCCGCTCCAACAGTGCTGCGCTATCACAGATGGATTTCACCACCTCCAATTCGTGAGTGATCAACACGATGGTCAATCCAAGTTGGCGATTGATATCACTGAGCAATGCCAGGATCGATGCGGTGGTTTCAGGGTCCAGCGCGCTAGTCGCTTCATCAGATAACAAATATGACGGTTTGGCGGCCAGCGCTCGGGCAATTCCCACGCGCTGTTTTTGTCCGCCCGATAACTGCGAGGGGAAAGCATAAGCCTTGTCACTCAAGCCAACCAAATCCAATAACTCCGCAACGCGCTGCTGGCGTTGCGCTTTGGGCATCCCAATAATTTCCAGACCAACAGCAATGTTGTCCCATACATTACGTGAATGAAGTAAATGGAAATTCTGAAAAATCATGCCGATATTTTGCCGTTGCAGCCGCAATTCACGGTCAGAAAGTGTGGTTAATTCCCGGCCATCCACTTGAATACGGCCCGAAGTGGGCCGTTCCAATAGGTTTAGACAACGGATTAAGGTACTTTTACCTGCCCCGCTACGGCCAATAATACCGAACACCGAGCCTGTCGGGATCTCAAGCGAGACCTCCTCCAGGGCCACCATTGGCAGCCCTCCTTGTGGATAGGTTTTACTCAGGCGTTCGATGCTAATCATGATTTAAGGCCTGCCACAGGGATAACTGAACCGGCGTATTTCTCAGTGATAAACTTCGCCACTTCGGGTGACTGTAAATCTTTCGCCAATTGTTTGATTCGTGGATCACTGGCCAGCGCGGGGGTGGTGACCAGAATATTGGCATAAGGGTTACCGGCAGCTTTCTCCAGTCCTAATGCATCTTTCGCCGGATTAAGCCCTGCCTCCAACGCATAATTTCCATTAATCACTGCTAAATCAACATCATCCAATGAACGAGGGATTTGCGGTGATTCAATCTCTAAAATTTTCAGGTGTTTTGGATTGTCCGCGATATCCTTCGGCGTCGCCTGATTTTTAGCCGGATCGGTAAAGCCCGGCTTCAAGGTAATCAGTCCCTGATCTTTCAGTAAATAGAGCGCACGGCTGAGATTAGTCACGTTATTCGGCACCGCTACCGTGCCATTTTGCGGGACATCAGCAAAGGTTTTATGTTTGTGGGAATAGACGCCAAGTGGCTCAATATGCACCGTTGCGGCCACGGCAAATTTTTGCCCCAGCGCCTGCTCCTGGGAGTGCAGATAAGGCACATGCTGGAAGTAGTTGGCATCGACATCACCGTGAGCCAGCAACTCATTCGAGTTCACACCATTGGGGATCTCGATGACCTTCAGGTTCAGAGAGGGATCGAGTTTTTGCACAAATTGCAGAATTTCTGCATGAGGAACCGGATCGGCGGCTACCCGCAGCGCTTCGGCTGCCTGTGCTGACAAACTAAAAGAAGACACCCATGCAGTTAGTAAGGTGGCACTAATCAGGCCGGAAATACGTGTTTTAGTCATTATCATCACCCCAAAAATAAAGTTTTTAATTCAAGCGACCCAAAAATCAGTGCGCCAGGTAGATTGCCAGCAGACGATCCGCGATGAGCTTATCCAACCCCTACAGCTTCAATTGCGCAGGGTAGTAACGCTCGGCAACATCGGGGTGAGAGCGCAAACGGCCCTTGAGATAATTAAGCCCAACATCACGAAACAGCGGGTTATGAGGATCACTGGCTGGCCCACGCGCTTGCGCCACCAGCGGCGCTGGCAGTTGATACAGCGGAACCACCGCATCCAGACGCGCCCCCAGGAAGAAGGCGATAGATAACCGGTCTGTACCGGCAGGAGGTGTTTCCACCCGGTGCACCGTGGCGCGCAGATAACCATTACTGGCCAGCTCCAGCAGCTCTCCAATATTGACCACGAAGGTGCCGGGTCGTGGTGCGGCATCAATCCAGCGCCCTTCCTCCACCTCCACCTGCAAGCCGCGTTGCTGGTCTTGCAATAAGAAACTGAGGAAACCGGAGTCTTTATGCGCACCGACCCCCTGACCGCTTTGTGTGGTTTCACGCCCTGGATAGCGAATCAACTTGATATGTTCATTGGGTTTATCGCCATACAACTCATCAAATGCATGTTCATCCAGTTCCAATGCCAGAGCGAAAGCCCGCAGCAAGCGCAGTGCCATTCCGGTCATTTCCCGCTGCCATTGCAGTATTGTTGGTTTTAATTCCGGCAATGCCGCTGGCCACTGGTTTGGCCCTTGCAGCCGCGCCCAACTTGGCGTATCTGGCGTTTGCGGTAATGGGGCTCTTTCCGCGCCAATATCGAACTGCTCGCGCCAGTCCGGCTGGCCTCGTGTTAACTCAGAGGCCGCACGGTTATAGCCACGAAAATGTGGCGAGCGCACCATGGCCACCGCCAGTTTGTCCTCATCAGGCAAGGCAAAAAATTCACGGGATAAGGTTTGGATTTGTTGTAATAACGCGGGGTCAATGCCATGTCCGGTGAGATAAAAGAATCCGATATCTCGTGCGGCATGGCGTAAATCGACTAAGAATGCCTGACGTTCAGTTTCACTGCCATTAAGCAGGGAAAGATCCAATAGTGGTAATGTGTTGGCAGATAATGGGTTAACCGCGGTTGGGTTAACAAATAATGGGTTGCTTAGTGTTTGATGACTCATGTTTCACTCCAGGATTTTCAGTCGGTTGTTTTTTTTGCTCAGAACCAATGAAAACTGGACAACCATATAAACGAATAATCAGCATAATCAGCTCCTGGGCTGTGGGGTGAAAGCAGACAGACGACAACACTCTTTCTTTAGCCATCGGGCGTTTAGTGACAAACCGCGTTAATAACCTGTCATTTAAGGATAAAAAGCAGTTTTAAGAGCGTTCTCGACTAGATACTTAACAATCTATATCCAAACGATATAAACAATTAACACCGAAACTGAGTAACTCACCAATATCAATCCGTTCTATGTTATTTCTTTCATTACTGATAACAATGCCGTATCACCTGCCCGGCAACATCGAAAACCAGAGTCATAACGTTGTCTTAATATTCAGATAATCTGCCATCCATAACTGTATCGGGGTGAGCTAGCAACCCTGCCGTGCTAAGTAAGCTTCCATGTTTTGCTAGAAAGTATTAGCTTAACGGTTGATACCCTTTTTTCCGTCGGGGGATTTCAGATGTCCAGCACATGCACTGTTAAGTTTCACTTCAATCTTTCTGTCAGCCGGGAGGTGACTTAATGGATTTGGCCCTGTTTGATCTCGATGAAACGCTGATCAGTGATGATAGCTCCGGCCTTTGGTTACGCTGGCTGGTTGATAAAGGGCTGGCTCCTAGTGAGCTGGCAGAACAAGAACAGTATTTGATGAAACAGTACTATCAAGGGCAGATGTCGATGTCCTGTTATATGGAATCAACATTGTCGCCCTTAATCGGCAAACATACGGCTGAAGTTGCTGGCTGGGTTGAGCGTTTTATCGAGCGAGATATTCTGCCACGAATTTATCCGCAAGCCAGGAAGCTACTGGCCTGGCACCGTAATCGCGGTGATTACATCGTGATTATTTCAGCTACCGGCGAACATTTGGTTACCCCTATTGCGCAGCATTTCTCTGCCAATGCAGCATTATCTATCGGTGTTGCGGTGGAGGATAACCGCTACACCGGCAAGACCTATGGCACCCTGACTTACCGTGAAGGCAAAGTCGAACGGTTAAAACAGTGGCTCATGGCGTCGCCTCAGTTAGATTTTCAGCATACCTACGGTTACAGCGACTCGATTAATGACAAGCCGCTACTGGAATATGTTGATCATGCGGCAGTGATTAATCCCGGTAATGAATTAGTGGATTTGGCAATACTGCATGACTGGGATATCCACCATTGGCAACGGCGTTAAATAACGCTGTTTCAGGGGCGTTGGTAGATAAAAATCAAATAAATAGAGAGAATTATATGCTGACTGTTTGGGGTCGGAATAACTCGACCAATGTCAAAAAAGTACTTTGGTGTTTAGAAGAACTGGGTATCAGCTATCAGCGCATTGATGTCGGTGGCCAATATGGCAAGCTCAATGATCCCCTGTATCGCTCAATGAATCCAAATGGCCTGATCCCTTGCCTGCAAGATGGAGACTTCATCCTGTGGGAGTCCAATACGATTGTCCGCTATCTGGCCGCACAATACGGCGATAGTGCACTTTATTTACCTGATGCACAGTTACGCGCAGGGGCAGAAAAGTGGATGGATTGGGCCACTTCCAGCATGGTGGAACCCTTTAAAGCGGTGTTTATCGGGTTGGTACGCACCCCACCAGAACAGCAGGATAAAGTGAAAATTGCTCAGGGTATGACACAACTCAATACCCTGATGGCAATTGCCGATCACGCACTTGAGAAACAAGCGTATCTGTCTGGCGATAAATTCGGTATTGGGGATATCCCGTTAGGGTGCCTGGCCTATGCCTGGTTTAACCTGTCGATCGAACGTCCATCACTGCCAAGTTTACAGCGGTGGTATCACAGCGTGTCACAACGTGCTGCATTCAAAAAAGTGATTGATATTGGCCTGAGTTGATTAAACAGGGGTGAGCTAACGCCGCTAACACCCCGGTGGCTTCAAGGACAAAGGGAGTACCCAAAGTCATTGGAGTCACAGGTAGGCAGCAAGCGAACAAATCCCGATGAGCTTACTCAAGTAAGTGATTCGGGTGAGTGAACACCGCTAACACCCCTGTGGCTTCAAGGACAAAGGGAGTACCCAAAGTCATTGGAGTCACAGGTAGGCAGCAAGCGAACAAATCCCGATGAGCTTACTCAAGTAAGTGATTCGGGTGAGTGAACGCCGCTAACACCCCTGTGGCTTCAAGGACAAAGGGAGATTAGAAATCGTAGCTGGCACCAACCATATAACGGCGCCCATCCAGCACTTTATCGTTAACTTCGATATCTACACGTTTATCCAGTACGTTATACACGCCTCCCATCAAACGGAACTCTTTGGTCAGTTGATAGTTAGCCCCTAAATCGACAAAAGTGTAAGACGGCGTTTTATTGCCCATACTGGTACGATCAAGATACTCTGATGTTCTACCCCGGTAGTTAGCCCGAACCCAGGTGGCTAATTCTTCATTTGCCTGCCAGTTCAGCGTACCGTTCAACATGTGCTTAGGCATCTGGTTCAACGGTTGACCCGAGAATTGCCCACTTTTCTGCTCAGATTGAGTAAAGGTGTAGTTCGATGTCAGTGACCAGGCTTTATTGATTTCCCAACCGAAAGTCGCTTCCACACCACGGGTCATGGCTTTATCCACGTTGGTGCGATCACTAATAAATTTATAGCTGGTACCATTGATCATACATTGGCCGGACGCATTGCCCGTGGTATCAGTACAACGGCGTACCTCGGTGATTTTATCTTTAAAATCAGTATTAAACAGTGTCACACCGGCATTCATACCTTCCTGATCATCCCACAGCACACCAATTTCCTGGCTGAGGCTTCTTTCTGGTTTCAGGTTGGCATTACCGACAATGATAGCAGGATCACCCCGACCACCGCCGGTGATTTGTCCCCAGTTTTCCGTGGCCTGACGTAAATCAGGTGAACGATAGCCACCAGATACCCCGCCCTTTAATGTCCATTGTTCAGCCAGATGCCAGACACCGTACAGACGTGGTGTCCAGTGAGTACCGTAGTTTTCGTCCTGATCCATACGGACACCACCGGTCAGCGCGAAATCATTGGTCATCTGCCATTCATCTTCTGCAAATAACGCCCAACTCCAACGGGTCAATTTAGTCAAATCTTTGGCGGAGGCTAGTTGATTACCCTTGTCATTCAGCTCTTCATAACGATATTGACCGCCAAGAATTAAAGTATGGCTATCGAACAGGAATGAGGTTTGGCTATTAAAGATATTATCAACACTCTTCATGTCACGTGATGGATTACGGGTTTCATCTCGTTGAACATAGCTGGTTGAATTACCGAAATCATAATAACCGTGGTGGGTAATCGCATAATTATTACGGTCATATTGCACGTCACTGCTTTTACCGGTTAATGCCACTGAACGCCCGGCGGTTGAGTTTCGGTCCTGCACATAATGGCCGATATCAAAATCAAATTCGTTTTTATCATCGGGAGTCAGGGTAAATGTTGCCGCACCGTTTCTCATGCGCTGTTCATTGTAGCCATCGATTATCTTATCTTCGCTACGATGCGAGAGAAGCCCGCTAACTTTCAATCCCAGCAAGCCATCAATTAATGGACCAGAAGCGTAAGCATTGGTCTGATATATATCGCCGGAGTCTGAATCCTCCTGCAAGGTGGCATCTGCGCGCACCGTGCCTTGCCACTCTTTACCCACCTTCCGGGTAATAACGTTGATTACCCCTCCCATGGCATCCGAACCATATAAAGAGGACATCGGGCCACGTACAACTTCAATACGCTCAATGGCGGCAAGTGGTGGCAGCCAGCCTTGCTCAATCCCTGAACCGTCGCTGTTAGGGCGGGTGCTACGGGTATCAACACGTTTACCATCCACCAGAATCAGGGTGTATTTAGCGGACATGCCACGAATACTGATATCACTGTGGCTACCACCACCGGTGACAACAACGCCGGGAACATCTTTCAGCGCATCGGTAATATCACGATAGGCTTTATTTTCAATCTGCTCGCGGGTAACCACAGAAATAGATGCCGCAGAATCTTGAATGCGTTGTTGGAAACCGGATGCCGTGACAACCATGGTGTCAGTTGCCGTGGTATTTTTTGTTTCAGCGGCGGATGCCTGAGATGAGATAATTGCAGCTATCACTAATGCCGCACTGTGAGATTTTCTAAAACCCTTGTTAACCTTAACCATTACACGATCTCCATGAGGTGTAAATTTATCAACAACCTTTTCAGCAGGCGTTTTTTACTTGCAGCAATGCCGCCTGGCGGACAGGTGAAAATTTATTTTTTATTAATGTCGGCAATAGCTCACCACAGCAGAAATATCGCTTCCGGCCCTTTCTGCCTAATTATTATTTTATAAAATCTGTTACTGCCAAAATATACCCAAAGTAATTAGAGTCACGGGTGAACTGCGTCCCGATGCGCTTAGACGAGTAAGTGAATCGGGTGAACCAGCATCGCTAACCCCCCCTTTGGCCATGCTCCGTGACGACTGTTGCACCGCTTCCCCTTATCGTTCCTTATAAGATGGCGCTAACAATAAAACAAACGATAATACTTATCAATAAGATTGCGATAAACAATTAGGTACAATACGATGTAAATCCTTATTTTATAATATTATTTAATCAATAAGCCTGATTTATCCCCGCATTCAAAAGGGCAATAAAGAGAAGTTAGCGAAATTATTTGCTTAACTTTGCTTAAATAATCACCAGCTTACAGCCCAAAAAAAGGGCGATAAGATTATCGCCCTGCCATCACTATGGCTTAATTTTGATTAGCGCTAAAAACTAGTCAGCGGTCATCACCGGCTTTGTCGGCTCAGGATTATCTTCACTGTCATCACGCCATTTCGGGAATTCCATCTCTTGGTATTTGATAACCTTAGTGCCACGGCTCAATTTGTAGCCAAACCAAATCACCAGGAACAATGGAATACCAATATAGGTTGCAGTCACACCATACCAATCAATGCGGTCTTGCAAGAAAGCCTGATAGTTCTGCCCCAAAGTAATAACCAAACACAGTACGAAGGCGAAAATCGGCCCTATCGGGAAGAAACCAGACTGATACGGTAAGTCGTTCAAGTCACGGCCTTGCATCATATAGCCACGGCGGAAACGATAATGGCTGATAGCAATACCCAACCAAGCAATAAAGCCAGTCATACCTGAGGTATTAAGTAACCACAGATACACAGTTTGGTTGCCAAACATTGAACTTAGGAAGCACAATCCGGCCACTACCGTGGTGGCATACAGAGCATTACGTGGCACCCCGCCCTCAGACAGCTTGGCAAAGATACGTGGCGCTTTACCTTCTGAGGCCAGGGTAAACAACATACGGGTTGAGGCATACATCCCCGAGTTACCCGCTGACAACACTGCCGTCAGGATAACCGCATTCATCACCGCGGCCGCTGACAGCAAACCTGCATTCTGGAATACCAGCGTGAATGGGCTAACACTGATATCTTTGACATCATTACGTAACAGACTTGGATCGGTATACGGAATAATCAGGCTGATAATCAAAATAGCAAAGATATAGAACAGTAAAATACGCCAGAACACCTTGCGCACTGCGCGTGGAATATTTTTACCTGGATCTTTTGATTCACCGGCCGCAATACCAATCAGTTCAGTGCCTTGGAAAGAGAAACCAACAATCATTGCCACACCAATCATCGCCGAGAAGCCCCCTGCAAAGGGTGCATCACCAATGGTCCAGTTGTGCCAACCCGCGCTCTCACCGCCTTTCATAATGCCGCTAATCATCATTACACCAATAATGATGAAGATAATGACTGTGGTGACTTTAATCAGTGAGAACCAGTATTCCGCTTCACCAAAGCCTTTTACTGAGATGTAGTTCAGTAAAAACATCAGGGCGAGGAACAGCGCACTCCAAATCCAGCCTGGTGCGTCTGGGAACCAGTAATTCATCACCAATTGTGCCGCGACCAAGTCAACAGCGATAGTGACGGCCCAGTTGTACCAATAGTTCCAGCCAAGGGCGAAACCAAAGCCTTCCTCGACGTATTTGGAGCCATAAGTTGAAAATGAGCCTGATACCGGCATAAATGCCGCCAGCTCACCGAGACTGGTCATCAGGAAATAAACCATCAGGCCAATCAATGCATAGGAGAGCAATGCTCCACCCGGGCCTGCTTGCGATACCGTTGCCCCTGAGGCAACAAACAAACCGGTACCAATAGAACCACCGATAGCAATCATGGCTAAGTGCCGTGATTTAAGCTCCCGACGTAAACGCTGCGCACCCTGCTGCACTGGGATTTTAGTATTTTGCTGAGTCATTCTTACCCTAATCCACCCTTAAAAAATAAGGCGGGATTGTAACAAATCCCACCGACTCGGATAGTAACAATGCGCTGATATAAGATACCTTCATGATCCCGGTGCAATTATTAGCAAAAGCTCATTTGCCAGTAAAAGCCTCTCTCTATCGGGTATTCTTGCCGCAATAGCCAATATCATTGGTGTAAAACGCTTAAAAACCTTATCCCTACAGGGGTAACTCACTCTCGGCTAATTCTGCGGTTCAGACCTCTTCCTGACAGTAGCTGAGAAAGCGCTGCAAGGCGTTAGAGATATGTTTTTGCCGATGATGAATCAGATATAAGGTTCGTATCAGTGGTGGCAAAGGGATGTTGAGTACGATCAGTTCGCCGTTGGCCAGTTGATCGGCAATCACCCGGCGCGACAAACAACTGATTCCCATGCCATAACGCACCGCCCGCTTAATCGCTTCTGAATTCCCAAGCTCCATAACCAACTTGAAATGCGGTAATTTTGCCAACAGTAAGTGATCGAGCACTTCGCGAGTGCCAGAACCGCGCTCACGTAGGATCCAAGCTGCATCGGCCAGTTCTTCCAGTGTCAGCATCTTATGGCATAACGGATTATCTGGGGCCGCAAACACCACCAACTCATCCTGTTGCCAGGCTTTAGTCATCAGTTCCGGCATATGGCACGGCCCTTCAATCAGCCCCAGATCACCGCGAAAATCTGCCACTGCTTCAATCACATCCTGACTGTTACCGATATTCAATTCCAGCGGTGTGTCGGGAAAGTCACGCCGGTATTTGGCAATCATGCCCGGTAACATATAGTTACCAATAGTGCTGCTGGCAGCAATCCGCAACGCGCCTAAGTCCTGCAAAAAAAGCTGTTCTATTTCAATTGCCTGATCCAGCAATGCCAATGCTTTGGGATAAAGCAACCGCCCATGCTCATTGGTGACTAAACGCTTACCGACCCTATCAAACAGTTGCACCCTCAATTGCCCTTCCAAATCCGCCAACGCAGCGCTGACTGCCGATTGTGAAAGCGCGAGCACAACCGAGGCTTGGGTCGTAGAGCCGCTTTTTAGCACCTCAGTAAAGACTTCAAGTTGACGTAAGGTTATGTGCATAACGGTCTCTGTAGTAAAAAATGGAGGACGCTATCATCACTCTGTTCGTCAGTGACTGGATGAAACGAGCTACCTAATTAGTTGTTAATACAATAACTGACGGACAAAAGTGTACCCAATAGATTTCAAAATACAGGCCGACGGCAAGCAACAGAACCCTCGATGAGCTTACACCAGTAAGTGATTCGAGTGAGCGAGCACAGCCAACACACCTGTAACATGAACGATGGCGGGTATATAGCCTCTATTACCGTATAAGACTAACACCTTTGAGTAAAATCGGGAGGTTATCAGCGGATGAAATTAAGCAGTAAGAATACTATTCATTATCATCTGAATAAAAGAATATGCGGTAAATAATAGCCACTATAGCGCTGATAACCGCGTTAAAAATCAACCAGATAAATAATAAATAGCTAAACGTTTGAGATAAAGGAATCCCACGTTCACTCTTGAAGGGATTAAAATGGGGTAGCGGGACAATATGAAAAGGATTCAAGTTATATAACTTGAAAAAATAAGCGATCAAATAAGGAGGGATCAACAAATAAATAAGTGAAGCAATCACCAATATCACCCACAGCGACTTTTCATGTTTTGCTTTCTTCATATCAAAACTGCTACCTTGACGGTTATGGGGATACCCCCGCCCGTGTACATTTCCGTTATGTATATCATACCAAACTTCATGGTCATTCACGCTCCCTCACAGAGATAGGCAAAATCAGGTGTTGGGCGCTGCCATCACCGCCATTACCACTTATATAGATTAATTATAAATATATAATGAATTTATCTATTAAGATTGAAGTCGTTAAACTGTGTGCAATCTTTACAGAACACAGGACACAAACATGGCGACTTCTCATACTAAAGAACTCCCTCGAACACATCAGTTCCCCCTAAGCCGCTATATTGCGGGCTTGGTGTTAACCGGCGTGATTACCGGGTTGGCGCTCAACGTGGGTGATATGCCGTGGTTTATCAATATGGGGTTGGGGGCACTGACGCTGGCCATTTTGTTTGGCATCGTGGTCGGCAATACCTTGTATCCGTGGGTACAACCCGTCTGCTCTGATGGCGTCGTCTTCGCCAAACAGCATTTATTGCGTCTGGGTATCATTTTATACGGCTTCCGGCTGACCTTTCAACAAGTGGCGGATGTGGGGGCTACCGGTATGGTTATTGACCTTTTGACCCTCAGTTCAACCTTTGTGCTGGCATGTTGGCTGGGTAAACGGGTATTTGGTCTGGACCAGCAAACCGTAATGTTAATTGGTGCCGGTAGCAGTATTTGTGGCGCCGCAGCTATTATGGCCACCGAGCCGGTGCTAAAAGCTGATGCCAGCAAAGTGGCGGTTGCTGTCGCCACTGTGGTGATTTTCGGCACGCTCGCCATTTTTGTCTACCCATGGTTGTATCAGCTAAACCTGCATTACCAATGGTTGCCGTTTAGTCAGGAAACCTTTGGTATTTTTGCCGGTTCAACGATTCATGAGGTCGCACAGGTGGTTGCCGCCGGGCATGCCATCGGTGATCAAGCTGAAAACGCCGCCGTGATTACTAAAATGATCCGGGTAATGATGCTGGCTCCATTCCTATTGTTACTCTCAGCCTATTTGGCGCGTTGCAACATCAAAGCCGGCAGTGAAAAACGGGAAAAAAGTGCCATCACTATTCCTTGGTTTGCAGTGATATTTATTCTGATGGCCGGGTTTAACTCACTGAATCTATTACCTGCGGCATGGGTGAATCACCTGATTACACTGGACACCATTTTGCTGGCGATGGCGATGGCCGCACTCGGACTGACCACTCATGTGGGCTCTATCCGTCAGGCTGGGGTAAAACCGTTATTATTGGCACTGCTGCTGTTTGTCTGGCTGATAGTCGGTGGGACCAGCATCAATTTGCTGGTGCAACATATCGCGGCATAAAACATGTCACTTCAGGGCCGCTCGCGGCCCTTTTCTTTTCCTTGCAGCTTCGCCCATTCAATCATGGCGTTATCAGTGCCATAATGGCCCGGTTATCAAAGGAGAATGGAATGAAATTTGTCGGTGCACATGTCAGCGCAGCAGGTGGTGTAGACCAGGCTGTTATTCGGGCGCACGAACTTGAGGCCACCGCCTTTGCCCTGTTTACCAAGAATCAACGTCAGTGGCGTGCCGCACCGCTGGCAGAAGATGTGATAGAGAAGTTCAAGCAAGCTTGTGAGCTATACGGTTATAGCTCCGCTCAAATTCTGCCACATGACAGCTATCTGATTAATCTGGGCCATCCCGTCACTGAAGCGCTAGATAAATCCCGCGAAGCCTTTATCGACGAGATAGCCCGCTGTCAACAACTAGGGCTGTCATTACTGAATTTCCACCCAGGCAGCCATTTACTGCAAATTGATGAAGATAAGTGTCTGGCACGTATTGCCGAATCTATCAATATGGCGCTCGATGTCAGTGAAGGGGTGACAGCGGTGATTGAAAACACCGCCGGTCAGGGCAGTAATCTGGGGTTTAAGTTTGAGCATCTGGCCGCCATCATTGATGGGGTGGAAGATAAGAGCCGCGTCGGTGTCTGCATTGATACTTGCCATGCTTTTGCTGCCGGTTATGATCTGCGCACGGAAGAAGATTGCGAACATACCTTCAAGCAACTTAGCGATATCGTCGGGTTTCAGTATCTGCGCGGTATGCATCTTAATGATGCGAAAAGTGAATTTAACAGCCGGGTCGATCGACACCACAGTCTCGGTGAGGGCAATATTGGTAAAACCGTGTTCAGCTATATTATGCGTGATCCCCGTTTTGATAATATCCCGCTGATTTTAGAAACGGTCAATCCTGATATTTGGGCTGAAGAGATAGCCTGGCTGAAGTCACAAGCTGAACTCACAAGCTAACGTTTAGCTGAATGGTATTTAGCCGAATCACAGTGAGTAAACATAAAAAAAACCGGCACATAAGGCCGGTTTTTTATGGGTGAAGCTTATGATGCCAGGCTTATGCCGCTTTTGCGACCACGACATCAGCGCGTTTCAACATCGCATACAGACCACCGGCCAATACGGTACCGGCAATGATTGCCACCAGATACAGCAGCACCGGATGAATTGCCCCAGGGATCAGTAACACGAACAAACCACCGTGTGGGGCCATCAGTTGCGCACCGAATGCCATAGACAATGCACCTGTCAGCGCACCACCGGCGATACAGCACGGCAAGACACGCATCGGGTCACGGGCAGCAAACGGAATTGCCCCTTCAGAGATAAAGCACAGCCCCAGAACCAGTGCAGCCTTGCCCCCTTCCTGCTCACCTTTGTCAAACTTGTGACGTGCCAACAGTGTTGCTAGTCCCATCGCCAGCGGAGGAACCATCCCTGCGGCCATGATAGCGGCCATCGGCGCGTAAACAGAAGAACTCAGGAGTGCCACACCAAACGCGTAGGCGGCTTTGTTCACCGGCCCCCCCATATCGGTACACATCATGGCGCCGAGGATAGCCCCCAACAACACGGCATTGGCGGTACCCATGGATTGCAGCCAGTTAGTCAGACCTGCCATGATTTTTGCCACCGGCGTACCGACCACATAAATCATAATCAAACCCACTATCATACTCGCTACCAGTGGAATAATCAATATCGGTTTAAGTGCTTCCATACTTTGCGGCAAACGCAGCTTAGTGCTGATTGCTTTCGCCACATAACCGGCCAGGAAACCTGCGATAATACCGCCGAGGAAACCCGCCCCGGTACTCACTGCCAACATCCCGCCAATCAAGCCTGGGGTCAGACCCGGACGATCAGCAATTGAGAATGCAATGAAACCGGCCAGAACAGGTACCATCAGCGCAAAAGCAGAACCGCCACCAATTTGCATCAAGGCGGCAGCCAATGTGCCTTTCACTTCAAAGGCTTTAATACCGAACACAAATGACAGGGCAATACACAAGCCGCCAGCAACCACCATCGGCAACATGTAAGACACACCGGTCAGCAGGTGACGATAAGGACCACCGGTTTCTGTTTTTTTGGTACCGGTGCTGCTGCCGGTTTTAGGCTGATAGACTTCAGCTTCAACCAGTGCTTTATCCAGTTCTTGTACGGTTTTCTTCAGCGCCAAACCTGTCGTGGTACGGTACATCGGTTTGCCAGCAAACTTATCCAAATCCACTTCAATATCCGCAGCAACAATCACCAGATCAGCCGCAGCCACTTCTTCTGGTGTAATTGCATTACCGGCACCAACCGAGCCTCGGGTTTCTACCTTCACCCACCAGCCACGTTTTTTCGCTTCACTTTCAATGGCTTCAGCAGCCATAAAGGTGTGTGCTACGCCTGTCGGGCAGGCGGTAATAGCCACAATACGTTTCGGGCCAGCCACCGTGGTGGTCGCGGGTGCGACAGCAACCGCAGCCTGGTAAGGTTTAGCCTGCGCAATGGCTTGCGCCAGGAAACCATCAGGATCGCGCACCGCTTTTTCCACATCACCGATATAGAGTTTTTTACCGTTCAGCGCACTGTCAGCCGGGGCTGATTGCCCGGCGACAATCACCAGCTCTGCATCAGTGGCATTCTCAACCCAGCTCAGTCCTGCTTTTGCCGCCGCAGCACCCAACATCAGTGTCGCAAGGTGGCCTCTGGCCTGCCCGAGCGAACTGTCTATTATTAGTAGCGTTTTCATTTCGCCTCCAGGGATTAATTAAAGGGTTTCAGGTCGACTCTTGCCATCATGGCTGCCAACTGCGGGCGATCCGTAATACCAACATTGCTCTGACTCACCGCCAAAGCTGCAACTGCTGTTGCCAGACGCAGCGTGTGCTCGCTGGACTCGCGCATTAACAAACCATAAATCAGGCCACCGACCATGGAGTCACCAGCACCGACGGTACTGACCACTTCACAGGCGGGTGGTTTTGCCAACCAGGCACCCGACGCATTGACCCACAATGCCCCTTCAGCCCCGAGAGAAATCACCACATGAGCAATCCCTTGATCACGCAGAGCGTGTGCAGCTTCTACCACATCACCCAATTCAGGTAATGGACGACCCGCCCAGATCTCCAGTTCACGACGATTGGGTTTCACCAACCAAGGTGAGGCTTTCAGGCCTGCGACCAATGCTTCACGACTGCTGTCGAAAATAATGCACGGGCATTGGCTACGCAGGCGTTTCATCCAATCGGTAAAGTCATCAGGGTTTACGCCCTCGGGCAAGCTACCACTGACCGCGACCATATCGAATTGCCCCAACCAGCTCAGCGAGTCAGTGACAAAACGATCCCAATCCGGTTTATTGACTTCAAAACCGGAGAAGTTGAAATCGGTCACTTCGCCATCTTTTTCTGTCAGTTTGACGTTAATGCGAGTACGGCCCGGTACCACCTGAAAGCGGTTAGCAATACCCAGCTCGCTGAATAACAGTTGAAAACCGTCTTGGTTATCTTTACCCAGGAAGCCACCGACCGTGACATCAATCCCTAGGTCTTTCAGCACCTTGGCAACATTAATCCCTTTACCAGCGGCATGCAGGCCGGCAGTTTTCACCAAATTAACTTCACCGCGTTCAATTTCAGGGCAAAAACCCACCAGATCATAAGCTGGGTTCAGCGTGATGGTTGCAACTCTTCTGCTCATGCTGCCCCCTCGCCCAAACCGGCGGCGATAGCTTCACCAATAGCATCCAATGCTGCTTGTGCATCTTCACCACTGGCGGTAAAGCGCAGGCGATTGCCTTTTTTAACCCCTAAAGCCACAACTTTCATCAGACTACGTCCATTAGCGGGTTTACCGGTGCCGTCCAGATTGGTCACGGTGATTTCACTGGTAAACTGTTTGATTGTATTGACTAAAATCGTCCCTGGGCGCGCATGTAACCCGTGTTCATTACGGATAGCAAACTCAGCGCTTAATACTTCATTCTGCTCGACATACTCACTGGTGAGCAACGCTAGCAAGGCGGCAGCATCAGCGTTCAGCAAAGCGTCAGCTTTTTTCGCCAACAGTAAATCACTTAAATAGTTCAATACCGACAGCGGTTGGTCATCGGCCACGGAGAGCGTCAGCAACAGCGCCACTTTTTCGCCATGGTGCTCAAATGCAGCTACCGGGCGGCTTACTGTGGCAGCACTGACCAAATTACCTTCAGTACTGTCGCTCAGCCAGATACCCTGTCCCAAATTGAGTGGCTCACGGGTAATGACATCGCTGACAAAATGAGCATCTACTGCGCCAATTTGTTGCAAGCGACCGGCATTCAGTGCTTGCAGCGTGATCAGATTGTCAGCCGCCACATCGATTGCGATCAGTGACGTGTCAAAATGGAATTCAGCGGTTTTTTGCTCACCCATCAGCAAACTGCGTAACTCTTCAGCCGAGGTAGTTTTCGCCAGACGTGCAGCAACGGCATCATCACTTAATACATGGGTCAGTTGGCGTAACAATGCCAGATGTTCATCTGAACGCGCGGCGATACCGATTACAATATAGGCGGTTTGATCTTCGCCCCATGCAATACCCTGCGGGAATTGGAAAACTTGCACACCGGTGTTTAGCACTAGGTCGCGAGTATCAGTGGTACCATGTGGAATGGCAATGCCATTACCCAGGTAAGTAGAGGTTTGCTGCTCGCGGGCCAGCATGCCATCGACATAAGCGGCGGCAACACAGCCAGCCTGAGTAAGTGCTGCAGCAACCTGAGTAATAGCATCGTTTTTGCTGTCTGCCTGTGCAGCCAGATGGATATCTTGCGTAGATAACTGGAACATAAATCTCCTCTCTTGCTGAAATTGAATCGTTTCAGCTTTAATGAGAAAAAGGAGCGTTACCCTTTATCATTTGGTGACGAGATAACGCTGAAACGTTTCAAGTAGTGTGTTTCCGACTGAGAATATATGCAAGTTTTCTGCTTCTATTCTTGATGGATTTTTGACAGCCCGCACATTTTCGTGGTGAATATAACTCCGTCAGCAGTAAAAAAACCATAATAGCTGATGGTTGCTGACCTTCATTTAACAGGAGTCCGTACAATGTCCGTTGCAGTCGGTGTGGGTGTCATTATCGTTAATCAACAAGGTGAGGTGTTACTGGGTAAACGTTGCGGTCAGCACGCCCCTTATTGGTCGATTCCCGGTGGTCACATGGAGGCTGGAGAGTCTTTTGAACAAGCCGCAAAACGTGAAATAGCCGAAGAAACAGGCTTAAATATCAAAGATATAAGTGTTATCGCGTTATGCAATAACATCGCCACCTGGCGCGCAGAAGGTAAACATACCGTTTCCGTTTGCTTGTTGGCGCAACACGCCGGTGGGCAGCCAGAGCTGAAAGAACCAGACAAGTGTCAGCAATGGCTATGGTGCAATCCGCGGGAATTACCCGAACCTCATTTTGAAGCCAGTCGTCATGCCATCGATTTATGGTTAAATAAGCAGTTCTATTATCCCTTCGACTAAAAAATAGCGCTATACCCGTCATACTTCAAGCTGCATGTGCGTTGGCTGCCATCACTCACCCGAGTCATTGAGTTATCTCAACTCCTTGGGTTCATTTCGTTGCCGCCTTCCTGTAACTTGAATTATTTAGGTTATATAACAAGGTATATAACCCTTTAATTCAGAGAGTTATTTGTGGTATAGCGCTAAAACTGACTGATACCTCGCATTTATATTCAGCAAATCTGAACTAATATTGCTAAATACCCCTAACGAGTTAGTCATCAGCACCAAATCCCCCTACAATAGACCTACTTATTTTATGGGAAATACTTATCGCTAGTGGATAAGGGTCTGTTGGCAGATTATCTGGCCTTTTGAGTATCGAGGCATTAGATAACTTCGTTTTACCAATAACTATTAGATATATTAAGTGGGGCAATTTATGAGCAAGAAACAAACTGGCTTCGTGAAGCGACGCCGGTGGGGATGGTTATGGCTCCTGCTGATCGGCATCATTATTGGTGCTGCACTATTAGCAGGTACCGCCACCGTCTTTCATAAAACCAGTGATACCGCGTTCTGCGTGTCCTGTCACACCATGCAACAGCCATTGGCTGAATATCAAGGCAGTGTCCACTTCCAAAACACCAAAGGCATCCGTGCTGAATGTGCTGACTGCCATGTGCCACACGAACCGCTTGATTATCTGTGGACCAAAATCCGCGCGGTCAAAGATATCTACGGTGAAATGGTTGGCACTATTAATACACCTGAGAAATATGAAGCCCATAAACTCGCCATGGCGCAGTCGGTATGGAAAACGCTAAAAGAGAATGACTCGGCCACTTGCCGCTCATGTCACAGCTTTGATGCGATGGATATCACCGGACAAAGTGCTGAAGCGCGGATTCAGCATCCGGTGGCAATTAAGCAAGGTGAAACCTGTATCGATTGCCATAAAGGTGTGGCCCATATCCTGCCGGATATGAGTGAGGTGACCCAGGCTGGCGCGGCAGAGTTGGCAACGGCGGCGGCACAAACACCCGCAACGGCGACCACTTTATATACCATCGCCACCGAGCCTTTCTTTATGAATGCTGGTGACAGCCATAACGCCGGTAACCTGATGCCCTCAACACAAGTTGAAGTGGTAAAACAGCAAGGTGATCAGGTGTTGGTTGATGTTAAAGGCTGGCAGCAAGATGGGGTGGCCGAAGTGTTCTATGCCGCACAAGGGAAACGTATTCTGAGTGTATTACTGGGCGAGGACGCACAAAAAGCGCTGAAAACATTGAATACGCAAACCGATGCAGAAACCAATCTGGTTTGGCATCAAGTTGCACTACAGGTGTGGTTACCTAAGAAACAACTCGTTGATGATCAACAGAAAATTTGGCGCTATGCCGCAGATATGATGTCGGCCAACTGTACCGGCTGCCACGGTTTAACCGCACTGGATCGCTTCAACGCTAACCAATGGATTGGGGTAATCAAAGGCATGGCACCACGCACCTCCCTGACTCAGGAACAGTTGCGTGTGATGACACAGTATGTACAAAAACATGCCAGTGATATGCCGGCCAAGCTGTAAATAAGAGGCGAAAATGACTAAATACGAACAACAACCGTTAGAAATGAGCCGCCGTCGCTTCTTACTCGGAACCAGCGCACTGGCTGTATTGCCTATCGTTGGTGGCCTGTGGCCCAAATCTGCATTAGCCCAAGCCATCAGTCAGGCATTACCTCAGTTTCTGGCACTGCGTCAGGCGCAAAAAGGTATTCTGACCGGCGCTCATTGGGGCGCATTTGAAGCTATCGTTGAGAACGGCCGGATGATCGGTGTGCAACCTGTCAAAGATGATCCATGGCCGAATGACCTGATCACTATGGCACCCTATCAGGTGCATGCCGATAACCGCATCAAATACCCGATGGTGCGTAAAAGTTGGTTGGAAGGCGGCCCCGGCAGCCATACCGAACTGCGTGGCCGGGATGAGTGGGTACGCGTCAGTTGGGATAAAGCCACTGAACTGGTATGCGGCGAAATTGTGCGGGTGCAGAAAGACCACGGTCCGCAAGCGCTGTACGCCGGATCTTATGGCTGGAAAAGTGTGGGGATGCTACATAACAGCCGCACGCTACTACAACGCTTAATGAACCTGAGTGGGGGTTTTTTGGGCTATGCCGGTGACTATTCAACCGGTGCGGCACAGGTGATTATGACCCACGTCATGGGGTCAATGGAGGTCTACGAACAGCAGACGGCCTGGCCAAACGTGGTAGATAACAGTGAACTGGTGATCCTCTGGGGCTGTAACCCAATGATCACCTTGAAAAACAGTTGGAATATCCCCGATCATGTGGGTCAAACTGGTTTTGAAGCGCTGAAAAAGAAAGGTACCAAAGTTATCAGTATTGATCCGGTGCATAACGACAGTGCTAAATTCACCAATGCACAATGGATTGCGCCACGGCCATATACCGACAGCGCCATGTTGATCGGTATCGCCCATACGCTATTGACAGAAAAACTGCATAATCCTGACTTTATAAAAACCTACACTATTGGTTTTGATAAATTCCAGGCCTATCTGCTCGGTGAAACTGACGGTCAGCCGAAAAACGCAGAATGGGCGGCGGATATCAGTGGTGTGGATGCCGATGTGTTGCGCCAACTGGCGCGAGATATGGCTAAACAGCGCACCATGATTATGGGGGGTTGGGGGATTCAACGTCAGCATCACGGTGAGCAGCAACACTGGTTACTGGTCACGGTCGCGGCAATGCTGGGCCAAATTGGCCTGCCGGGTGGCGGCTTTGGCTTCAGCTATCACTACTCCTCTGGCGGTAGCCCAACGGCCAAGGGCGGCATTTTACCGGGGATTTCTGCCGGGAGTGCACCGAAGAACTCACCATCGCCGATTCCAGTGGCGCGGATTGCCGAATGTTTGGCCAATCCAGGGAAAGTCATTGATTTCAATGGCACCAAAGTCACCTATCCAGATGTCAAAATGGTCTATGTGGCCGGTGGCAATACTTTCCATCAGCATCAGGATACCAACAATCTGGTGAAAGCCTGGCAGCACCCTGAAACCATTGTGGTTAACGAACCCTATTGGACCGCCACCGCCAAGCACGCCGATATTGTATTACCGGCGACCACCAGCTATGAGCGTAATGATCTGGAAATGGGCGGCGACTACTCACAACTTTATGTCTTCCCGATGCACCAGTGCGTACCGCCACAGCATGAAGCGCGTAATGATTTTGATATCTTCGCGGCGATGGCCACCAAGCTGGGGGTGATTGATGCCTTTACCGAGGGCAAAGATGAGACTCAGTGGCTGAAAGCGATGTACGACGATATGAAGTCACAGGCCCGTACCGCACGGGTCGCCCTGCCGCCATTCGATATGTTCTGGCAATCGAACAATTACATTCGCTTCCCTATCCCCGAAGCGAACCAGCAGTGGGTGCGCTTTGCTGATTATCGTGACAATCCATTGCTCAACCCGCTGGGTACCCCATCTGGCAAGATTGAGATCTACTCCGATACTATCGCTAAAATGGAATACGCCGATTGTCAGGGGATCCCGACCTGGATGCCACCTCATGAATGGTATCGCGGGGTGGAAGCGAAGAAATATCCACTGTCGCTAAACACCGCACACCCAATCAACCGGCTGCATTCACAGTTAGATAACACACCACTACGTGAAAAATACGCCGTGGCCGATCGGGAAGCGATACTGATAAGCCCACAGGATGCCAAGGGGCGTAACATTGTTAATGGCGATTTAGTCCGTGCGTTCAATGACCGTGGGCAGATATTGGTAGGTGCTGTGGTATCTGAAGATGTACGTCCAGGGGTGGTGCGCATCAGCGAAGGGGCATGGTTTGACCCGGCGGATCCAGCGGTACCGGGTTCCCTTTGTAAGAACGGCAATATCAACTGCCTGACTTTCGATATTGGTTCTTCCAGTCTGGCGCAGGGTAACTGTGGGCAAATGGCGCAGCTTGAGATTGAGAAGTATACCGGACCGGTGCTGAAAAACACCGCGCATGCGGTTCCTGCTGGGGCTTAGCCACCAGAAGAACCAAGGGTTAAGCGTACCAACGGGCACTCCGGCGTTTCGCGTCGTTTACGGCCCGAACAGCACGCTTCCCCTTAGATTACTGACAAAGTCCCGGCCTATTGGCGGGGACTTTACTTTAATAGGGGTAGGCTAAAAGGTGGTCAAGAGACGGTTTTATTCCCCAACAAGGAGCACTTCAATCCCACCTTTTCGTAATCCATTCAAACTTTCCTCTGGAATACCTTTATCGGTGATAACCATATGTATGCGCTGGGTATCAATTATTTTATGCAAGCTGGAGCGGTTAAATTTACTGGAATCAGTGACCACAATGATGCGTTCCGCGACTTCACACATTCGGCGATTTAGGCGAGCTTCGTCTTCATTATGCGTGCTCACACCGCGCTCAAGACTGATGGCGTCTACCCCCAGAAAAAGTATATCGAAATGATAATTTTGCAAGGACTGGTCAGCCTGATCCCCATAGAAGGAAAGGGACTGGCGGCGTAAGTGCCCTCCTGTCATCAGCAATTCCACGCCCTCAGCCTCAAGCAGCGCGTTCGCCACATTCATACCGTTTGTCATAGCAATGACCTCCTTATGATTACGCATATGACGCGCTATTTCATTAGTGGTCGTGCCCGAGTCTAGAATCACGCGGTGCCCAGGTTTAATCAGATTTGCAGCAACGCGAGCAATATCGCGTTTTAAAGAAATATTAAGGGAGCTTTTATCTTCTACCGTGGGTTCAACGCCAGGTGTGCCAGCATCACACACCAGCGCACCGCCGTATGCACGTACAGCAATCCCCTGCTTTTCCAGAAAGGCCAAATCGTTGCGGATAGTCACCGTAGAAACACCAAAGAATGACGATAAATCATTAACCTGAACACTTCCTTGCTGACGAAGCCGCTGAATGATCTGCTCACGCCTTTCACTGGTACCCGTTATACGCTTGTCCATTACTGAATCGGTATTGCTCATATCAGATCCTTCCCAAAAGCCTTTCGTTTCATTTCACTTTATCTATTAACACCTTTCTTTTGCCGGAAAGCAAGTCTTTACATCAGGCCAAACCGTGCTACCACCCGATAAAAAAGCCTTTCATTATGTTTCTTTTGCGAAACAGATCCCATTTCCATTATCTTTCGTTTTGTTTTTATCAACCCATAAAGCAGTATCAATGAAACAAACCGAAAGGCATAAGTAATCAAAACCCCATACGGAGAGGAAAGTGAAACATTTAACCGAGTTTGTGGCCGACCATAAGCACGATAAGCGATGTGGCATTTTTGCCGTCTGTTCTGCTCACCCATTGGTTCTGGAAGCAGCAATGCGCCACGCCCGGGACGCGCAATCCATCTTATTAATAGAAGCCACCTCCAATCAGGTGGATCAGTATGGCGGCTATACCGGTATGACCCCAGATGACTTCCGTGGTTTTGTTGAGCAAATGGCGGATAAACACCACTTCCCTCGCAATCAGTTGGTGTTAGGGGGCGATCATCTGGGGCCAAATCGCTGGCAAAACGCCCCAGCCGCAGAGGCTATGTTTCATGCAGAAGAACTTATTCGCCATTATGTCGCGGCTGGCTTTAAGAAAATTCACCTTGATTGCAGTATGTCTTGTGCAGATGACCCAGTGCCATTAACAGATGAAATCGTCGCCGGAAGAGCAGCAAGGCTTGCCTTAATTGCAGAACAGACCCGCAAGGAAAAACAAGGTTCGTCTGATCTGGTTTATGTTATTGGAACGGAAGTCCCTGTTCCAGGAGGAGCACATGAAACGCTGTCAACGCTGGTGGTCACCTCTCCCCAAGCGGCAAAAGCAACGCTTGAAGCTCATCGTCATGCTTTTGAACAACAAGGTCTGCACGACCTGTGGCCACGCATTATCGGGCTAGTCGTCCAACCCGGTGTAGAATTCGATCATACTCATGTTATTGATTATCAACCTGAGAAATCTCTTGCTCTGAGCCAGACTATCGAAGAGTTTGACACGATGGTCTTTGAAGCTCACTCCACCGATTACCAAACTCCGCTCGCCCTACAACAGCTAGTTCAGCACCACTTTGCCATTTTGAAAGTGGGTCCGGCACTCACTTTCGCGTTACGTGAAGCGCTATTTTCACTGGCCGCTATCGAGCAGGAACTCCGCCCCGCATACCAATGTTCGGGGCTACGAGATGTGCTGGAAAGCGTCATGCAGGAACACCCGGAGCACTGGAAACAGCATTATCACGGTAATAACGATGAACGTCGTCTGGCGCGCGGCTACAGCTATTCTGATCGCGTTCGTTACTACTGGCCCGATCACCACATTGACGAGGCTTATGCTCGGTTAGTAAATAATTTAACGGACAAACCGCTGCCCTTGCCGTTGATCAGCCAGTATCTGCCACTTCAATACGTTAAGGTCCGTGAAGGCCGGCTCGCGGCAACACCGCACGAACTGATTATTGACCATATTCAGGATGTATTGCGCCAGTACCATGCAGCCTGCATGGGAACATCGTCATCCCATTAACACAATGATAATAAGGAATAAAACATGCCAAACATTGTATTAAGTCGTATTGATGAGCGCCTGATTCACGGCCAGGTTGGTGTTCAATGGGTTGGTTTTGCCGGAGCAAATCTGGTGTTGGTTGCCAATGATGAAGTTGCCGAAGATCAGGTTCAACAAAACCTGATGGAAATGGTTCTGGCAGAAGGGATTGCCGTGCGCTTCTGGCCACTGCAAAAAGTGATCGACAATATTCATCGTGCAACCGATCGGCAGAAAATTTTACTGGTCTGCAAAAGTCCCGAAGACTTTCTAACGCTGGTCAACGGTGACGTACCCGTGGCCCGAATCAATATCGGCAACATGCATTATGCCGAAGGTAAACAACAAATAGCGAAAACCGTCTCTGTCGATGATCAGGATATTGCCGCTTTCTATGGCCTGAGAAAAGCAGGGGTGGAATGTTTTATTCAGGGCGTGCCGACCGAGCCCGCTCAGGATCTCTACAAACTCCTCTGAGGTATTTTCTATGGAAATTAGCTTATTACAGGCATCCGCGTTGGGGATTCTGGCCTTTATTGCTGGCTTGGATATGTTCAACGGCCTGACACATATGCACCGCCCGGTGGTCCTTGGGCCGTTGGTTGGCCTGATCCTTGGCGACCTTCATATGGGGATACTCACTGGTGGTACTCTGGAACTGGTCTGGATGGGGCTTGCTCCACTGGCCGGTGCCCAGCCGCCGAATGTGATTATCGGTACTATTGTCGGCACGGCTTTTGCTATTACTGCCGGTGTAAAACCGGAGGTCGCGGTTGGGGTTGCCGTGCCGTTCGCCGTGGCGGTGCAAATGGGCATCACCTTCTTATTCTCTATCATGTCTGGTGTGATGGCGCGCTGCGACCGGATGGCGGCAAATGCGGATACCGACGGCATTGAACGCGTTAATTATCTGGCCCTGCTGGCTCTGGGGACGTTCTATTTTCTGTGTGCATTCTTGCCCATCTATTTTGGTGCTGAGCATGCGAAGACGGTCATTGATGTCTTGCCAGCCCGCCTGATAGATGGCCTTGGTGTCGCCGGTGGCATCATGCCTGCAATCGGCTTTGCCGTATTGCTGAAAATAATGATGAAAAACGTTTATATCCCCTACTTCATTCTTGGCTTTGTTGCTGCGGCCTGGCTGAAACTGCCGGTACTGGCGATTGCCGCCGCAGCCTTGGCAATGGCGTTAATCGATTTCATGCGTAAAGACTCAACTCCGCAGCAGACTTCCAGCACTCAGAAAGAGGAATTCGAAGATGGCATCTAATACTCAGGTTCTGCCAAGCGCTAACGTCACTGAAAAGCCGGTCATTGATAGCAACGACAATATCTATGAAGACCAAAGTATCGGTGCGGAGCTGACAAAGAAAGATATCAACCGCGTAGCATGGCGTTCCATGCTGCTGCAAGCCTCATTTAACTATGAGCGTATGCAGGCTTCCGGCTGGCTGTATGGCATATTGCCCGCGCTGAAAAAGATCCACACCAATAAAAATGATCTGGCGCGGGCGATGAAAGGCCATATGGGGTTCTTCAACACCCATCCTTTCTTGGTGACGTTTGTCATCGGCATCATACTGGCGATGGAACGTTCAAAACAGGATGTGAACAGTATTCAAAGTACGAAAATCGCTGTTGGTGCGCCACTGGGAGGAATTGGTGATGCGATGTTTTGGCTGACCTTGCTCCCCATCTGTGGCGGTATTGGAGCCAGTTTGGCTCTGCAAGGTTCGATCCTCGGCGCCATCGTATTTCTCGTGATGTTTAATGTCGTCCATCTTGGGCTTCGTTTCGGGCTTGCTCACTATGCCTATCGCATGGGTGTCGCAGCTATCCCGCTTATCAAAGCCAATACACTTAAAGTGGGGCGAGCGGCGTCTATCGTTGGGATGACGGTGATCGGTGCACTTGTCGCCACCTACGTTCGCTTGTCCACCACGCTTGAAATCACCGCAGGCGATGCTGTGGTTAAGCTGCAAACCGATGTTATCGACAAACTGATGCCAGCCTTCCTTCCACTGGTATACACCCTCACGATGTACTGGTTAGTGCGCCGTGGCTGGAGCCCTCTGCGACTCATCGGGCTGACCGTGGTATTAGGCGTTGTTGGAAAATTTGGCCACTTTTTGTAAGCAAGAGGAAACTCCATGTTAAGCATTATTCTTAGCGGTCACGGTGGGTTTGCCACCGGACTGGAAAAAGCGATGAAACAAATACTTGGCGAACAACAGCAAGTGATAGCCATCGATTTTCCTGAAAGCTCCTCCACCGCGCTGCTTACCGCTCAGTTTGAAGAGGCGTTAGCTAATCTGGATGAAAAAGAAGGGCTAATTTTTTTGACGGATTTGCTCGGAGGTACCCCCTTCCGCGTGGCCTCGACGCTGGCAATGCAGAAAGCAGAACGTGAAGTGATCACCGGAGTAAATCTACAGCTTTTGCTGGAGATGGTGCTGGAGCGCGATGGCCTCAGTAGTAAAGAGTTTCGCCTTCAGGCGCTAGAGTGTGGTCACCGAGGGTTGACCAGTTTGGTGGACGAAATGGGCCGTTATCGCGAAGCCGCCCCTGTCGAGGAAGGAATATGACAGCACTGTTGCGGGCCAGACGGGTGCTAACCGAGCATGGCTGGCTCGACGATCATCAGTTACACATAGATGGCAACACCATCGTGGCCATCGAGCCAATCCCCGCAGGGGTTACGCTGCGCGACGTTGAACTACTGTGCCCAGCCTATATCGATATTCATGTCCACGGCGGTGATGGTGTCGATGTCATGGATGACTCGCCAGAGATACTGGATCAGTTGGCATTGTATAAAGCACGCGAAGGGGTGGCTGGCTGGTTGCCGACCACCGTCACCGCTCCCCTTGGGGAAATAGAGTGTGCACTGCGGCGTATTGCGCAGCGCTACCATCAAGGTGGACAAGGTGCGACGGTGTTGGGTAGCTATCTTGAAGGCCCTTACTTCACCCCGCAGAACAAAGGGGCACATCCACCGGAGCTGTTCCGTGAGCTGGACATTACCGAGCTAAATAGGTTGATTGACGTGTCACAAAACACATTACGTGTTGTGGCATTGGCACCTGAGAAATCGGGTGCGCTGGCGGCAATTAAGCATCTAAAAAGCCAGGGGATAAAGGTCATGCTCGGCCACAGCGCGGCGAACTATAAAGAAACTATTCGTGCGTTTGATGTGGGAGCCGATGGACTGGTGCATTGCTTTAACGGTATGACGGGCCTCCATCACCGTAATCCCGGCATGGTTGGCGCAGGGCTCACCGATAAGCGAGCATGGCTTGAGTTGATAGCAGATGGTCACCATGTTCACCCCGCAGTAATGAGCCTTTGCTGTAGCTGCGCCAAGCCTCGAATATTGCTGATAACCGATGCGATGAGCGCGGCTGGCATGCCTGATGGTGACTATGCGATTTGCGGTCATCCAGTAACAATGCAACAGGGTATTGTCCGTACTGCCTCTGGCGGGCTGGCCGGAAGTACACTTTCGTTGGATGCAGCGGTGCGAAATCTGGTCAATAACGTGGGTGTACCTGCTGCGGATGCAATTCATATGGCCTCGCTGCACCCTGCCAAAATGCTGGGGCTTGACCACACATACGGCTCTCTATTGGCAGGCAAACGAGCCAACATTATCGCGCTTGATTCGCGGCTCATGCTACAAACCATTTGGATTGATGGACAACGAATCGCCCTGTAGACCTTTCATTATATATCACTTTGGTTTGTGGCCAATTCCGCCACAAACCTTTCCTTTCCTTTCTTTATGCTCTAGCCCACTTATTAAATAAATATAATATATCCATATAAATCAATAAAATAAAACCAAAAAGTCCACTTTCAGATCACGTTTTTCGTTTTATTACTTTTCTTATATTGACCTTTCGTTTTCTTTTCTATAGATTTTCACTTAGACATAAAATTGATGAAATGAAATGAAACGAAAGATTGTCATGTTCTACTTTGTACTGACCCATTGAATATGTACTACTAAGGACTGAGTTATGAGCGAAACCCAATCTGCCGGTACTTGCGGCACATCAACCTGGACTGAAAAAGAGATCCGCCAGCAACCAGCAAGCTGGATCCGATCGTTAAAAAACATTGAACGTCAACGTAACGATATCGACACTTTCCTTGCGCCGCTCCTGCAAACATCTGACCTACAGATTGTCCTGACAGGTGCCGGTACCTCAGCATTTATCGGCGATATTATTGCGCCGTGGCTGTCGCGCCATAGCGAGAGAAATTTTGTCGCAGTGCCCACAACAGACCTCGTTACTAACCCTGCTGACTATTTATCTCCCCAGCGCCCGACACTGCTCATCTCCTTTGCACGCTCTGGTAACAGCCCTGAAAGCGTCGCCGCAGTGGACTTAGCCAACCAACTCGTCAGCCAGTGCCACCATCTGGTCATCACCTGCAATGAAGCCGGCAGCTTGTATCACAATGCGTTGAAAAGTGATAACGCACTGGCGCTGTTAATGCCAACCGAAACCCATGACCGTGGTTTCGCCATGACCAGTAGCATCAGCACCATGATGGCCAGTTGTTTGGCTGTCTTCGCCCCCGAGGTCATCAACAGCACCAGTTTTCAGGATGTAGCAACGCGCTGTAAGCAGATAGTTGCTTCGCAGGGCGACTTTAGCACTGCCGTATTTGGTGACCTTCCCTTTAAACGGATTGTTTACCTCGGCAGTGGCGGATTACAAGGCGTGGCACGCGAATCAGCACTGAAAGTGCTGGAGCTAACGGCTGGTAAATTAGCGGCGTTTTATGAGTCCCCCACCGGCTTTCGCCACGGACCAAAATCACTGGTTAACGCTGAAACTCTGGTTGTGGTGTTTGTTTCAAGCCACCCTTATACCCGTCAATACGACCTCGATTTGCTGGCTGAGTTGCGCCGCGACCAACAAGCGATGCGCGTCGTAGCGATTTGTGCCGAATCCAGCCCAGAAATCGACGCAGGCCCGCATATTTTGTTACCCGCAGCCCGAGAGTTTATTGATGTCGAACAGGCGTTCTGCTTCCTGATGTACACACAGATTTTCGCTCTCAGCGAATCTATCAAGGCAGGTATCGCCCCCGACACGCCTTCCGCCAGCGGCACGGTAAACCGTGTAGTGAAAGGCGTCGTTATTCATCCCTGGAAAGGCTGAGAGGATCACTACATGAGCATTATTTCTACCAAATATCTTTTGCAGGATGCGCAGGCTCGGCGCTACGCCGTACCTGCTTTTAATATCCATAACGCGGAAACCATTCAGGCCATTCTAGAAGTTTGCAAAGAGATGCAATCACCGGTGATCCTTGCAGGTACGCCCGGCACCTTTAAGCACATCGCTTTTGAAGAAATCTACGCACTGTGCGAAGCCTACTCTGAAAGTTATGGCATGCCGCTCGCGCTGCATCTCGACCATCACGAGTCACTGGACGATATCAGCCGCAAGGTCAACGCCGGTGTACGCAGTGCGATGATTGACGGTAGCCACTTCCCATTTGCTGAGAATGTGTCTCTGGTGAAGAGTGTCGTCGATTTTTGTCATCGCCACGATTGTAGCGTTGAAGCTGAGTTAGGGCGTCTGGGGGGGGTGGAAGACGATATGGATGTCGATGAGGAGAGTGCTTTTCTCACTGACCCACAAGAAGCGCGTCGCTTTGTGGAACTTACCGGTGTCGATAGCCTCGCGGTTGCGATCGGAACAGCCCACGGCCTGTACGCCAAACGGCCCAAAATTGATTTCCAGCGCCTGGCAGAAATCCATGAAACCGTCGATATTCCATTGGTTCTACATGGTGCAAGCGATGTCCCTGATGACTATGTCAGACGAGCCATTGAACTGGGTGTTTGCAAAGTAAACGTAGCAACTGAGTTGAAAATCGCCTTCGCAGCGGCGGTGAAAAAATGGTTTGGCGATAACCCGGAAGGTAACGACCCACGCTATTACATGCGCGTCGGTATGGATGCCATGAAAGACGTCGTGCGCAGTAAAATCATCGTCTGTGGATCAGCTAATAAGTTAATCCCCGAAACTGAAACCTCGCTATAAATCTTGTGTCATCAAAATGTTGCCCGGCTACCGTCGGGTAACATCATGAATTCTAATCATTATCAGACTCAAAGCACCGACTCAAAATGCAAATAACCTTTCTGGACCTCAAATAACAAGGATATCGTATGAGAACAATCATAAAGAGCTCGTTATTATTATTGCTGATGAGCAATGGCGCCTTTGCCTCCGAATACTTGCTGAATAACAATAAAATCTCCCTCTCTTTTGACGATACAAACTCAGCGGTGGTGATGAAAGATAAGCTTTCAGGCCACAAGCTTGCGCCGGTGGAGTTGTTCTTTCTAACACTGCCCAACGAAGAGGTTATTCACGCAGCCGATTTTAAAATTAAAAATGTCAGCCAAAAAGATGATGCAATTCATATCGACTATGAACATAAAGATTTTGATGTCACCGTGGTGCTCAACGTACTAAAAGGTCAATACGCCAGTATTGACTACCGTATTCAGGCCAAAGGTCAGGCACGGGATGTTGCGAAAATCACCTTCTTCCCAACCAAAGGGCAATCCCAGGCACCTTATGTGGACGGCGCAATTAATAGCTCCCCCATTATCGCTGACAGCTTCTTTATTCTGCCGGAAAAACCGATCGTCAATACCTATGCATATGAAACAACAACTAATCTGAATGTCGCGTTAAAAACACCGATTAAAATGGAGACGCCCGTCAGCTTCACCCTGTATTTCGGCACGTTTGAAGAAAACAACCAGTTGCGTCGCAGCTTTAACCAATTTATCAACAGCATGCGCGCGCGCCCATATCAACCCTACCTTCACTACAATAGCTGGATGGATATTGGTTTCTTCACCACCTACACCGAGCAAGAAGTACTCAACCGGATGGATACCTACGCCGACGAACTGATTAAAAAACGCGGGGTAAAACTTGATGGTTTTCTACTGGATGACGGCTGGGATGACCGCACCGGTAAATGGCTGTTCGGCCCAGCATTCAGTAAGGGATTCGGGGGAGTGAAACAGAAAGCTGACAGCTTACATACTTCGGTAGGTTTATGGCTGTCACCTTGGGGAGGCTATAACAAACCGCGCGATATTCGCGTCTCACATGCCAAAGAAAACGGCTTCGAAACCGTTGATGGGAAATTCGCACTCTCCGGCCCCAATTACTTCCGTAATTTTAATGAGCAAATCATTAAGCTTATCAAAAACGAACATATCACCTCCTTCAAGCTAGACGGTATGGGCAACGCCAATTCGTATATCCCAGGCAGCCAGTTCGCCTCTGACTTTGACGCCTCCATCGAGCTGATTAAAAACATGCGCGAGGCCAATAAAGATCTGTTTATCAACCTGACCACCGGCACCGATGCCAGCCCCTCATGGCTGTTCTACGCGGACGCTATCTGGCGTCAGGGCGATGATATCAACCTGTTTGGCAAAGGTTCCCCCGCTCAGCAATGGATGACCTACCGCGATGCTGAAACCTACCGTTCCATCGTGCGCAAAGGCCCGCTATTCCCGATAAACTCGCTGATGTACCACGGCATTGTTAGCGCGGAAAATGCCTATTTTGGGTTGGAAAAAGTGCAGACCGACCATGACTTTGCTGATCAGGTCTGGAGCTACTTTGCAACGGGAACCCAACTACAAGAGCTTTACATCACGCCGTCCATGTTAAATAACAACAAATGGGATACGCTGGCGACCGCCGCTAAATGGTCACGGAAAAATAGCGATGTGCTGGTTGATACCCATTGGATTGGCGGTGACCCTACGGCACTGGACGTTTATGGCTGGGCCTCGTGGAATAAAGATAAAGCGGTATTTGGATTGCGTAATCCATCCGACAAAGAACAAAGTTACTATTTAGATCTCACTAAAAACTTCGAAATTCCGAGCGGCGAAGCAACGAGCTTCACACTTAAGACGGTATATGGCACCAATGCAACTCTGCCACTCGATTACAGTAAGCCGGCGATTGTTACGCTAAAACCACTGGAAACACTCGTCATCGAAGCAACACCGATGACTAATATGAAGTAACGCGCCTATCAGACCTGTCGTAATAATGCCGCCCGTTCTATCACGAAGGGGCGGTATCCGCTTCCAGCTTAATCAAATAGACCAACGCTTGTTCTCGGGTATCAGCGCACATCTCCCGCAATGCTTGTAAGCTGGCACATACTGCCGGGCGAGAAGGGGAATGAAAAATGGCGCAACGCATAGTCTCATCCAAATGCAGACAACGGGTATTGGCAGGCTTACCGAATGGCATACCGGGGATCGGGCTGGAAATAGAAGGAGCAATACAGCAGGCACCGCAATCTGAGCGACAGTCCATCAGCAGGCTCCTGTAGGCTGGTGGAATAACAGCAGACAATAGCAATCACCCCCATTAACTACCAGCACTATCCTTGCTCGGCGGTTTAATAACCGATCCATGCCATAGGCGGTGCTTTTCACCTCCGCACCATCAGTTCACTTTTTAACCGTTACAATCCCAGTTTGTACGATATTCAATCACAAGTTAATACCATTACCAGACTAATCACTGATCATATGATCGGCATGAGTATATTCGTCTGTTTACAGAATCCTCGCCAACATGTACCATTAAGCTAGTACAAAAGAACCACTAACCTATCATTTATAGCCCGCGTCATTAACGTTACAGCAAGGCAACAAATTCTGCTGTAGCGGCAAAGATGAAGGATATTTGGAGTTACCGATGTCGATGGATGTATCCCAACCGTTATCACGCCCTTCCGTTCTTGGCGGAGCGATGATAGTCGCCGGAACCGCTGTAGGTGCGGGAATGTTCTCAATCCCAATCGTCACAGCCGGGGTATGGTTCAGCGGCTCAGTAATACTGCTGATTTATACCTGGGCTTGTATGCTGATTTCTGGCTTGATGATTTTGGAAGCTAACCTGAACTACCCCACCGGGGCCAGCTTTCACACCATGGTACAAGACCTGCTGGGTAAGATCTGGAGTTCCATCAATGGATTGTCGATAACCTTTGTGCTCTACATCCTGACCTACGCCTATATCTCCGCCGGTGGCTCAATCATTTCTCACACCCTGCAAAATGTCGTGGGGATTGGTCAGACCGGTGCTGGCTTTATCTTTGTGTTATTGGTCGCATTTATCGTTTGGTTATCGACCCGCGCAGTGGATCGCTTAAGTACGATATTAATCGGCGGAATGGTAATTACATTTGTCATGTCGGTTGGTGACATGTTTAGCCATGTACAAAGTGCCATTCTATTCAATCAAACTGATAGCAGCGCCCACTATTTACCTTATGCACTGGCCGCACTGCCCTACTTACTGACCTCATTTGGTTATCACGGTAATGTACCGGGGCTGGTGAAGTACTACCACAAAGACAGCAAAGCAGTGGTGCGCAGCCTGCTGTACGGCACCCTGATCGCGTTAATCATTTATGTCCTATGGCAGTATGCTATTCAAGGTAATATCGCCCGTGACGCCTTCAAACAGGTGATTGCTGACGGTGGCAACATCGGTAGCCTGCTAAAACAGATGGACACCATTTCGACCAGTCAGGCCACCAGCCAGTTACTCAATGCCTTCTCTTATATGGCGCTGGCTAGCTCATTCCTTGGGGTATCTCTGGGGTTGTTTGATTATATCGCCGACTTCTTTAAATTTAGTGATACCCGTAACGGGCGGACTAAATCAGCACTGATCACTTTTGTGCCACCGACCCTCGGTGCGCTGCTGTTCCCGAATGGTTTCTTATATGCCATTGGATTTGCCGGTTTAGCGGCTACCATTTGGGCGGTAATTGTGCCAGCGCTGATGGCGCGGGCCAGCCGTAAACGCTTCCCACTGGCTGTTTATCGTGCTCCCGGCGGGCGTTTGATGATTGGTTTTATCATCCTGTTTGGTTTGATCAATGCCATTACCCATATTGCCGCACTATTGGGTTGGTTACCGGTCTATAAATAGGGTCATTTTTACACCGGAATAACACTCTTTTTAGCGCTATCTCCAAAGCGTTTACTGTTGCCGCCAGGCCGCAAGCGAATACCCCCAGCGACTTCAAATATGGCGGCGATATTTGCTTGCCTGAAACTGGCGGCGCGAGTAACTTGTCGCAACTTATCTTCAATCCTGATTGGCGGTTAATAAATGGCTAGAGCTAACGAAATAAAACGTGGTATGGCGGTCAACCTCAACGGCAAGTTACTGCTGGTGAAAGATATTGATGTGCAAAGCCCAAGCGCCCGTGGCGCAAGTACCCTGTATAAAATGCGGTTTTCTGATGTGCGGACCGGTTTAAAAGTTGAAGAGCGTTTTAAAGGCGATGAGATCCTCGATACCATCACCCTGACCCGCCGATCAGTGAATTTCTCTTACATCGATGGCGACGAATACATCTTTATGGATGATGAAGATTTCACCCCTTATAACTTCAAAAAAGAACAGATCGAAGAAGAGCTGTTATTTATTCCTGAAGGGGGCATGCCAGGCATGCAGGTTCTGACGATGGATGGTCAATTATTGGCGCTGGAATTGCCGCAGACCGTTGATATGGAAATTGTTGATACCGCCCCAAGCATTAAAGGCGCATCGGCCAGTGCTCGCAACAAACCTGCTGTGATGAGCACCGGCTTATCTATTCAGGTGCCGGAATATATTAGCCCGGGTGAGAAAATCCGTATTCATATTGCAGAACGCCGTTATATGGGCCGCGCTGAATAATACCCAATATTCTTAATTTTTCAATATGTTAAGAGCCGGAAAACCGGCCCTTAACTGTTTTATACCCTATAGATTTCAAGATGCAGGAAGGCGGCAAGCAAGATAACCCCGATGAGCTTACATAAGTAAGTGATTCGGGTTATTGAGTGCAGCCAACACACCTGCAGTTTGAAAGATGGCGGGTTATTTTAGCTCAGGGAAGAACGCCCGCTTCAGCGCCAACTCCACACCACGCACCTCAGCTAACCCTTTCAAACGGCCAATCGCCGAATAGCCCGGATTGGTTTTCTTATGCAAATCATCCAGCATCTGATGACCGTGGTCTGGGCGCATCGGGATCGGACGCATATCACCGGCAGTCTGACGGCGTTGCTCTTCGGTCAAGATGGCTTTGACGACGGAATACATGTCCACATCGCCTTGCAGATGGCCGCCTTCATGGAAGGTCTTTGGGTTCCCTTCGCGGCAGGTCGAGCGTAAATGCGTAAAATGAATACGATCACCAAAGGTTTCGATCATCTTCACCAGATCGTTGTCAGCCCGCACCCCATAAGAGCCGGTGCACATAGTAAAACCGTTATGAATACTATCAACTGTCTCTTTCAGCCACTGCATATCTTCAATGGTGGAAACAATCCGCGGTAGGCCAAGGATTGGGCGCGGTGGATCATCGGGATGTACCGCCATACGCAGACCAACCTGTTCGGCAACCGGTATAATGGCTTGCAGGAAGTGAGCCATATTTTCACGCAGTTGCGCTTTATCGATGCCGTCATACTCCGCCAAACGTGCACGGAATTGATCCAGTGTATAACCTTCTTCAGCCCCCGGCAGACCAGCAATAATATTGCCCGTCAGCTTGGCAATATCCGCTTCAGTCATCGCATCGAAGTAATCTGCTGCCTGCGCCTGTTCTTCCGCAGTGTAATCATTCACCGCACCAGGGCGTTTAAGGATATGCAGTTCGAAGGTAGCAAATGCTATCTGATCGAAACGTAATGCTTTGGAACCATCTGGCAGTTGATATTCCAGATCTGTGCGTGTCCAGTCGAGCACTGGCATAAAGTTATAGCACACGGTATCAATACCGCAGGCCGCCAGATTACGCAGCGTTTGCTGATAATTTTCAATATGTTGCTGATAGTTGCCACTGTGCGTTTTGATCTCTTCATGAATCGGGACACTTTCAACTACCGACCACACCAAACCTTTTGCGGCAAGCTCTGCCTGACGTTGCTTGATCTCACTCACCGGCCATACTTCACCATTCGGGATGTGATGTAATGCTGTCACTACTCCAGTTGCACCCGCCTGACGGATATCATCCAGCGACACCGGATCATGCGGGCCATACCAACGCCATGTTTGTTCCATTTATTTTTACCTTCTCTGCGTAAACTGTTCAGGTGCTAAAAATGTTGTTATACCGATTTCCAAGAGGTATCACTCAGCTTTATCCTTACTTTTTAACCGCCGGGTGTCAAAAAGCAAAACCTCATTGGTTGATCCACCTCACGAATATAACCAATATTGGACTTACCAATTTTATTTTCTGTCATATGGCTTTACACTGCAAGCCGATATTCATGGCAACGAGCAAAAGAAAATGGTCAGTATGGTGTGGCTTCTTTCCTACAAACAGCCGACTAAACTGGTCTAACAACTTTTTATTTGCCACCTTTTATGTCAGCCCCTTTGTAATAATCGTGGGGTGAATGATTTTGGAGCCACGTATGAACACCATTGCCAACAGCCCCCTTCCCTCAACCGTACAGCAGCCTACTTATGATAGAACAGCACTGAAAAGCCGCATTGTTCACATTGGCTTTGGTGCATTTCATCGCGCCCATCAGGCACTGCTCACTGACCGGGTGTTAAATAAACAAGGGGGCGACTGGGGCATTTGCGAAGTCAGCTTGTTTGGTGGAGACGTTTTGATTCAAAATTTACGCCAACAGAATCATCTATTCTCAGTGCTGGAAAAAGGGGCGCAAGGTAATCAGGCCATTATTGTCGGTTCGGTATGCGAGTCAGTCCATGCCCGATTAGATGGCATCATCCAAGTATTGGAAAAATTGGCCGAACCACAAGTGGCGATTGTCTCACTGACGATTACTGAGAAAGGTTACTGCATCGAACCGGGTAGCGGCCAATTGGATCTGCAAAATGAGTTTATCCGCGCAGATCTGGCGATACCCGATGCGCCAACCTCCGCTCCCGGTATTCTGGTAGAAGCCCTGCGCTTACGTCGCTCACGCGGCCTGCCACCTTTTACTGTGCTTTCTTGCGATAATATTCCAGAAAATGGCCATGTCGTGAAAAATGCCGTCCTCGGCCTGGCTATGGCCCGAGACCCAGAACTGGCTAGTTGGATCAGTCAACATGTCACCTTCCCTAATACTATGGTCGACCGTATTGTTCCAGCTGCCACCGCTGAAACCTTGCAACAAATTGCCGATACCCTGAGCGTAGCAGACCCTTGTGGTATTGCCTGTGAGCCGTTCATTCAATGGGTAGTTGAAGACAAATTTGTCGCGGGCCGCCCGGACTGGGAAGTGGCTGGAGTACAATTGGTCGATGATGTCTTGCCATTCGAAGAAATGAAGCTGCGCATGTTAAACGGTAGCCACTCATACCTCTCCTATCTGGGTTATCTCGCCGGTTATCAACATATTAATGATTGTATGGCCGACAGTAACTATCGCCTCACCGCCCGTCGCCTGATGATGGATGAACAGGCCCCAACCTTGCGCGTTACCGGGGTGGATCTTAATGCCTATGCTGATCAATTGATTGAGCGCTACAGCAACCCGGCGTTAAAGCATCGCACCTGGCAAATTGCCATGGACGGTAGCCAAAAATTACCACAACGGATGCTCGATTCCGTGCGTTGGCATTTACAACATGGCGGCGCTTATCGCTGTCTGGCATTAGGTATCGCCGGTTGGATGCGCTATGTAGGAGGGATCGACGATAACGGCCAGGCCATAGATATCCGTGATCCGATGGCTGACAGCTTTAAAAAATGTGTCGCCAGCAGTGAAGATGGCGTGGCCCGGGTACAGAGTTTGCTCTCACTGAAGTCGCTGTTTGGTGAGTCCTTACCACAGCAGCCGGTATTTGTTGATGCAGTCACCGAGGCTTACCTCAGCTTGCAACAATTTGGCGCGAAAGAGAGTGTAAAACGTTTGGCGCAGCAGGATTAATTTAGCGCGCTCACAGGGTGAGCCTCAAGAGTGAGGCTCATTAATTCCAATCGGGTAAGTGAGTGCAGCCAACACCGCTGCAACTTCAAGGCCGAAGGGTAAATTATTCTTCAAGCTGGTACGGCGCAGACTCAAACAAATAACCATCAAAATCAGGATGGTTGGCATCTGAAAGCTCGAGCAGTTTTAGTTTTACATTTTCCAAGTGCTGCCACATGGCTTGCTTAGCCGCTTTGCTGTCACGGCGTAACACCGCTTGCAAGATTTTCTGATGGTCTTCCAACCACTGCCAACGGTAGCTGAAATCCAGGGTGTGACGGTGAGCAACCTGCCACATGGCGCTGGTTTTGCGCGCTTGCCAGGCCTCTGTAACCATATTGGCTAGCACGCTATTTTGCGTCGATTGTGCCAGTAGGCAATGAAACAACTCATCAGCGCTTTCATCCACTGCCCCCGCAGCCAGTGCAGTCTTTTCCTGCTCGATGGCGTGACGCATTTTGATGATATCGGTTTTGGTCGCCTGCATGGCAGCAAAAGCGGCAACTTCGCTTTCCAGTAATTGGCGGGCTTGCAGTAATTCAAATGGGCCGTAACCACTATCAGAGGCCACTGCGGATTCACCGTTTGCTGGCATATCGGGCACGTTAACCACATAGACGCCTGAACCTTTGCGTACCTCCACCAATTTTTCCAGCTCCAGCATAATCAGTGCTTCACGAACCACACTGCGACTGACACTGAAATTTTCGGCGATGTCACGCTCAGGCGGTAAACGATCGCCTAAGTTGTATTGCCCGCTGACAATCGCCTCACGCAATTGACTGCCCACTTCCTGATATAACCGCATAACCTTATTTCCTGCATCAGGTATTGGCGTGACTAATACCAAATTGGCCTGACCAAAGGGTGTCTGAATGAGGGTTAGTATATCATGTGGTCGAACAATATCATTGTAGCGAAACAAGATGATTTTATTTGAATCGCATCATCCATCTAACACGGCTTATCACTGTGATAAGCCGTGCTTGTAGGAATGCGTCATATTGTTTGAATATATTAGAGATAAGTGACGGTGAAAATTCCCAGACTACGCTGCGGGTTCAACCATTCCAGATGGGAAGAAGCTAAATTACCCGGTAAACGAGCAGTGAGAGGCATATTAGCAGAAACAACTTGCCGTTGAGTCAATGTCTCACCATTACGATAACAGCGTGTGGTAATGATACTCTCGATGAAAGCGGTATCACATGGACTATCTACAATAGCACCAAAAAATGTAATTGTTCCTGTAGCAGACCGGGTAGATTGCGCACTACTTGCAGCAAAGGAGACTATCCATGAAAACATTATTGCTACGATAATTAGCACTCGAAAATTCATCATAACCACCTCGACTCTCATATCTGTCATTTTAAATGATAGAGGATTCCAGCCAGAGCGATGGGAATGAGCGAGCATTTTTTATTGCCCGACTCCGTTTATAACTCACTAAGATTCCTCGTAGAAGTGAATTATATTGCTTAGTCTTGCAACGCTATTAGGCGAGGTTCCTAACATACCTAGGAAATTGTCTGCCTTTTAGCCTTTTTCGTTTAATAATAAGCTTGGCTGGTGTTATATCCTCTTCTGATAACATCGACACCCATGAGCCTTTTCTTGAGAGGTTATTGAAAATAAATTTACGGTAGGAGGCCTCTGATGACAAAAACGAACTTGATTACTGGCTTTTTGGGGTGCGGTAAGACCACCACCATTCGCCATTTATTGTCACAAAAACCGCAAAATGAAAAATGGGCGGTACTGGTTAATGAATTTGGTGAGATTGGTATTGATGGTGCGCTATTAGCAGACAGCGGTGCGGTATTAAAAGAAATACCGGGCGGGTGCATGTGTTGTGTTAATGGGTTACCGATGCAAGTGGGTTTGAATATGCTGCTACAGCAGGCAAAACCGGATCGGTTATTAATCGAACCGACTGGATTGGGCCATCCAAAACAGATCTTGTCTTTATTAACCTCCGATATTTACCAACCCTGGATTGACCTGCGTGCCACCCTCTGTCTGGTCGATGCCCGCCAGTTAAGTGAACCGCGTTATACCGAAAATGAGAACTTCCGCGACCAACTGGCGGCCGCAGATATCATCGTGGCAAATAAGCAGGATACCTACACCTCACAGGACTACAGTGCATTGCAGCAATGGCATGACCGCCAATCCATGCCACGTCCACTTTATTATGCAGAACAAGGAAAGGTAGATGCGGCCCTGCTTGATATCCCACACAGTAATAATAATGAATTGCCTGACGGTACCCATCACCACGGTTCAGGGCGACAAAAAGGCTTGGCGGCACTCCGTTTAAAAGGGATCGAGCCTTGGCGGCGAGCGCTGAATCAGGGGCAAGGTTATCAGAGCTGTGGTTGGGTATTTAATGCTGAGACAGTGTTTGATACGGTTCCATTGTTGGAATGGATACGGTTAAATCCAGTGGAGCGGGTCAAAGGTGTTATGCGTATTGCCGAAGGCACTTTGGTGGTTAACCGGCAAGGTGCTGACTTGCAAATAGAAACACGTCAAATAGCACCACTGGACAGCCGAATTGAGCTGATTAGTGCCTCTGAAGCGGATTGGAACATGCTACAGCATCAATTACTGACTATCAGACTACATAAAGGGGTATGATATACCTCGATTTTTATTTGTTACACAATTCATACATTGATAATTTATAGGCCCCGCATGACTCGGCGTAATTTACCGACAATACTACTGCTCAATTTTCTTGGGATTGCTTTGTTCTTATCTTGGTATATCCCGGCGCACCATGGCATTTGGTTTAAAATAGACTCGGCAATATTCTTCTATTTTAACCAACACCTGCTGTCCAGCACGTCATTTCTGCATTGGGTGGCTATCACCAACAACCGGATTTTTGATGTTATTTCCCTAATATCTATGGGGCTGCTTTATTTGTACTTCTATATGAAGGAAACACCCGCGGGTCGCCGCCGCCTGATAGTCACCGGGTTTGTTATGCTATTAACTGCGGTGGTCCTCAATCAACTAGGTCATCTGCTGCCTGTTTCGCATCCCAGCCCGACACTGACGTTTGAAAATATAAATCGCGTCAGTGAATTAACCGGTATTCCAACCAAAGATGCCTCCAGTGATAGTTTCCCTGGCGACCATGGCATGATGCTGATGATCTTTGCCTGCTTTATGCTGCGCTATTTTTCCCGCGGTGCTTTTGCCATCGCCCTACTGATCGTCGTTATTTTTTCAATGCCACGGGTGATGATTGGCGCGCATTGGTTTACTGACATTGCGGTCGGCTCACTGTCGATAGTGCTGGTTGGGATAAGCTGGGTATTGCTGACGCCATTAAGTGACAAGATAATTGATGTGATTAACCGGAATCTACCAGGGGCAAAAAGCCAATAGCGTTATTGGCTTTATATTAAGGCAAAAAAGTTCATTTTTTGCCTTTCTCTCACCTTAACCTTTTCCTTCATTTATTGTTACCAAACGGCTACAAATCCAGCTATCCACTTTTAATCTGAAATTTTACATTATGTTACATAACCTTTAGCTATAATAATGGATGTAAAAGGTCTCGCCTTTTATTAATCATTACGGTAATCTCGAAAACGTTTGTGTTCGGATTTGGGTCATTCGCCTCTTGCATGATTAATATTGTGCGTTCTAGCACAGTTATTCAGTTAAGTGATTGTCTAATCGGATCTCAATCAATAATCTCGATTCGTTTGGTTTTTTTGGTAGCGACATCCGTCGTAAGGACAGCAAGGGAAAACAACAACAATGGTCAAGTCTCAACCTATTATGAGATATATTCTGCGGGTAATTCCTGCGGTTGCAGCAGCGGTAATGTTATCCGCGTGTAGTTCATCACAGACTTCGAACTTACATAATGCGCAAACTGAGATGCGTGCAGTTAATGACAAAGATGGGCTTTTACTGCAAGCCTCTCAGGATGAATTCGAAGCGATGGTACGCAACGTTGACGTCAAGTCGAAGATTTTAGAACAGTATGCAGGGTGGAAAGGGGTTCGTTATCGTTTAGGCGGTAGCAGCAAACGCGGTATTGATTGCTCCGCATTTGTACAAACCACTTTCCGTGAACAATTTGGTATGGATTTGCCACGCTCAACCTCTGAGCAGCAGGATCTTGGCAAAACAATCCAACGAACTAAATTGCGCCCCGGTGATTTGGTGCTGTTCCGTGCAGGTTCGACTGGCCGCCATGTAGGTATCTACTTAGGTAACGATAAATTTGTGCATGCATCGACCAGTGTCGGTGTGACGATATCGAGCCTAAATGAAGATTATTGGAATAAGCGTTATCGCGATGGCCGTCGTGTCCTAAGTAGCGGTTCGCGCAGTTAGCTGATTTTTATTCCTGTTGTCCGAGATACCAAACGAAACTGTAAAACGCTGCCATTGGCAGCGTTTTTTATTGTCTGAACATACCTCCTTATCCTTCCGCTACCAGCCCAATTTCCGGTCAATTTGTAGGAAACCTCCTTTTTTGGCTGGAGGGCGCGAAATCCAAGAATTTTCTGTGTAAGATAATTCCCGCTTAGCTGAGACTTTTCTGGCGATCAGAGATCTCTACCAACGATTTATCCTTATAAAATTATATAGGTCGTGTTAATAAGCTGGGGATTTGTTTTATCGAAGCATATTGCCAAAAATATATCGGTATAAATGAACGCTGCTTGTTTCAGTTATTTGATGCATTTAAACCGCATCTTTTATTTATATTGAATAGAGATTCAATTGGATAGGCTAATTACTGTTAACCCTGCGCATTGGCAAACTGGTAGCGTTGCGTTGCTAACTTAACTTATACTCATAACACTTTATCGATCATGCTGAGGAGCGGCGTAACATGGGTTCAAACAGTGCGTTCTCCCGCAATATTTTATCCAGACGCCATCTTGTAAAAAAAAGTGTCATCCTCGCACTCTGTTTTTTTATTTGCTTTGTCATTATTACTTTGTCATTACTTTATCGCAGTAGTGAACGTAAATTAACAACACAAAGTGATCATATTATCTCCTACGCCTCCCAGTTTCTAAATGAACTGACTACCACTATGTCTCAACTTATCCCGCTAAGTGACAAAAGTTGTGAGCAAGCCAGCCCGGCACTCCACTATCGGGCTGCATTTACTAATGGTGTCAGAGCATTTTTATTGGTTAGAGACAGTATCGCTTATTGCTCTTCAGCAACAGGTGATATGCAAGTCGCTGTCAGTGCGCTATATCCTAAAATAAACTTACATCAGCCGTTGGACTTTAAAATTCAGCAAGGCACCCCCATGATGCCCAGTAAACCTGCGGTCGGGGTGTGGTTGCGTGAAGCTGGGCGCGGCAATACCGGTGTATTGGCGACATTAGAATTAACCTTACACCCTTATTTATTGCTGAATTATTCAGATAATCAAGTCAACGGCTTAGCCATTATTATTGATGAATTAGCGGTAACGACTTTTGACTCTAAAGTCTTACCTATCAGCCAGCTACCGGCACGCGCCTCTCGTGAGATCCAGCTACCGGGCTACCCGATTAAAATATTGATTTATCATACTAGCCTGACAGCTGATGACATTCGCATGACCCTATTAGGAGGGCTATTACTTGCCGGTCTGGTTGGAATCCTTGCTTATTATATTTTAATTGCCAGCCAGAGTGCTGAAGCTGAAATTTTGCGCGGTATTCGACGCGGCGAATTCTTCGTTGAATATCAACCAGTATTTCGTTCACATGATCGTTCATTATCTGGCCTTGAAGCGCTTATTCGTTGGGAACATCCTATTGAAGGGCGTATATCCCCGGATCTTTTTATTCCCTATGCGGAAGCTCAACATCTGATTCAGCCATTAACCCGGCATCTATTTGAGTTAATCATTAAAGACAGTGAATTAATAGCAGACCACCTTCCGGCTGGGACTAAACTGGCCTTTAATATTTCCCCTGTCCATCTTGCTGATGATAACTTCCGCAAAGATGTTTCTCAGATGTTAAAGCAATTAAATACGGATATCTTGGCACCAGTATTCGAGATTACCGAGCGTGGTATGGTTGAAGAAGAGCTCGCTATTAAACAATTTGCCTGGCTGCGTTCTCAGGGGATACAAATTGCTGTCGATGATTTTGGTACCGGTCATAGCGCCCTGATCTATTTAGAACGTTTTACTTTAGATTATATTAAAATTGATCGTGGTTTTGTCAGCACCATCGGCATTAATACCGTAGCAGCACCGGTATTAGACGCAGTACTGATGCTGGCAAATAAACTCAATATTGAAACCGTCGCTGAAGGTGTTGAAACAGAGCAACAGCTCCAGTATTTGGCACATCATGGCGTAAACTACTTACAAGGTTACTTACTCAGCAAACCATTATCTGTTAAAGATCTCGTCATATTTTATAATAAAAAATAGTAACAAAAAAACATATTCAAAGTAATTGACGTTGCGGCCTGACTGCGCATACACAGCTCGAATGAGCTGATTCGAGTAAGTTATTTGGCTTAATGTTTGCTTTAATCCCCTGCAAACTGGTAATTTCGTTTAAGATTATTATTATCAGAATGAAACGCAGGAGCTTACCGCCAATATGTTGCCACGCCTATTTGCTGCCTTGGTACTTTCAGCCCTGAGTTTTGGCCTACAGGCTGAAACCATCAAAGAAGGCGTCTCTTTTGCCATACTGGGTGAACCTAAGTATTCATCCGATTTCAGCCATTTTGATTACGTCAATCCAGCCGCCCCGAAGGGTGGGGATATCACGCTATCGGCCATTGGTACCTTTGATAACTTTAACCGTTATGCATTGCGCGGTAACCCGGCGATACGCACTGAACGGCTGTATGACTCACTATTTGGTACCTCAGACGATGAGATTGGCAGCTACTATCCATTAATTGCCGAGTCCGCACGTTTTGCGCCTGACTTACACTGGATTGAAGTTGATATAAATCCACGTGCCCGTTTTCATGATAACACCCCTATTACCGCACAGGATGTAGCCTTCACCTTCAATAAATTTATGACCGAAGGTGTGCCACAATTTCGCATTATTTATAAAGGCGTACAGGTAAAAGCCATTTCCCGGCTGACAGTGCGTTTTGAATTCCCGGAACCGAATAAAGATAAAATGTTAGGTTTGTTTGGCTTACCGGTGATGCCTGCTCATTTCTGGCAAAACCATAAACTGAGTGATCCGCTGAGCAAGCCCCCCGTTGGCAGCGGCCCTTATCGCATCGGCAAATATAAGATGGGCCAGTTTATTACCTATGAACGGGTGAGAGATTACTGGGCAGCCAATCTGCCGGTTAACCGTGGCCAATATAATTTTGATACCATCCGCTACGACTACTATCTGGATGATAAAGTCGCATTGGAAGCCTTTAAAGCCGGTGCATTCGATTTCCGTGAGGAAACCTCACCGAAGAGTTGGGCGACACAATATGTCGGGGGTAATTTTGCGAAAAATTATATCGCCAAGCAGGATATTGTCGACAACTCAGCACAAAATACCCGATGGCTGGCATTTAACGTTCAGCGCCCGATTTTTAGCGATCGACGAGTTCGCCAGGCACTGACGTTAGCTTTTGACTTTGACTGGATGAATAAAGCCTTCTATTTCAATAGTTATCAACGCACCAATAGTTTCTTCCAAAATACTGAATATGCGGCAAAAGGTTATCCAGATAGTGCCGAACTGGCTTGGCTGGGTCCGTTGAAGGGCAAAGTACCACCAGAGGTGTTCACACAGATTTATCAGCCGCCACAAACTGATGGCAGCGGCGACTCACGGGATAATCTGTTAAAAGCACGGGAATTGCTCAGCGAAGCAGGCTGGGAAGTGAAAAATCAGCAATTGGTTAACAGCAAAACCGGTAAGCCTTTTGTTTTTGAATTGCTGTTACTCAGTGGCAGTAACTTCCAATATGTTCAACCGTTTAAACATAATTTGCAGCGTTTGGGCATTACCATGAATATCCGCGAGGTTGACAGCTCCCAGTTTGTTAACCGCCTGCGCAGTCGGGATTACGATATGATCCCGACGGTTTACAGTGCCTTCCCCTACCCTAGCCCAAATCTGCAAATTTGGTGGAGCTCGGCTTATATCGATTCCAGTTATAACTCCTCCGGGATTAAAGATCCGGCTATTGACCAATTGATCGCAGAGATTATCAAACATCAGGATCAGCCAGAGGCATTACAGTCCCTTGGCCGGGCACTTGATAGGGTATTGACCTGGAACTATCTGATGATTCCGATGTGGTACTCCAACCATGCCCGCTTTGCCTATTGGGATAAATTCTCGATGCCGGCAGACCGCCCCACCTATTCGCTTGGGTTTGATAGCTGGTGGTTTGATGTCAACAAGGCAGCTCGTCTGCCAACAGAACGTCACTAGGGGGCTGCTGTGGGTGGATATCTATTACGGCGACTATTGCTGGTTATTCCCACGCTGTGGGCAATCATTACCATCAACTTTTTTATTGTGCAAATTGCACCGGGTGGGCCAGTTGATCAGGCGATTGCCAATATTGAATTGGGTCACTCCAGTGGATTTACCGCCGGTGGCGGTGATGGTGGGCTGGGGGGGGCTAAAGTCGGCCTCAATGCGGCACAAGTGGGTGATAGCAACTATCGCGGTTCACGCGGGTTAGACCCAGAAGTTATTGCCGAAATCAAACAACGCTTTGGTTTTGACAAGCCGCTGCACCAGCGCTATTTCGATATGCTATGGAGCTATGTCCGCTTTGATTTTGGCGACAGCCTGTTCCGGGGTGAATCGGTAATGTCGTTAGTGAAACATAGCCTGCCGGTCTCTATTTCACTTGGGCTATGGAGCACGCTGATTATTTATCTGGTTTCTATTCCATTAGGCATTAAAAAGGCGGTGCGCAATGGATCAGCTTTTGATACCTGGAGCAGTACTCTCATTATAATCGGGTATGCCATTCCTTCGTTTCTGTTTGCGATTTTACTGGTGGTGTTGTTTTCCGGCGGCAGTTATTTCGATCTATTCCCACTACGGGGGCTGGTTTCCAGTAACTTTGATACCCTGCCGTGGTACGGCAAAATAACCGACTATTTGTGGCATATCACTTTACCGGTATTGGCTACCGTCATTGGCGGCTTCGCCACGCTGACGATGCTGACCAAGAACTCGTTCCTTGACGAAATCCGCAAGCAATATGTGGTGACTGCGCGCGCTAAAGGGTTACCCGAAGAAAAAATTCTGTATCGCCATGTCTTTCGCAACGCCATGTTGTTGGTTATCGCTGGCTTCCCTGCCACCTTTATCAGCATGTTTTTCACCGGGTCGCTGTTGATTGAAGTGATGTTTTCACTCAATGGTTTAGGGCTATTGGGTTATGACGCCACTTTGCAGCGTGATTACCCAGTGATGTTTGGCACTCTTTATATTTTCACCCTGATTGGTTTACTGCTGAATATCCTCAGTGATATCACCTACACCCTGGTTGATCCACGGATTGATTTTGAGGGCCGCCAATAATGATACGGCTAAGTGCTATTAATCAGGCCCGCTGGGCGCGTTTTCGCAATAATCGCCGTGGCTACTGGTCACTGTGGATCTTCCTGACACTGTTTATTATCAGTCTGTTTGCCGAACTGATCGCCAATGACAAACCGCTACTGGTGAACTATCAGGGCCGAATTTATATGCCTTTTATGGTTAATTACAGCGAATCCACTTTTGGTGGGATTTTAACCACGGCGGCAGATTATCAAGACCCTTATGTGATTGGCCGGATTAATGACAATGGCTGGGCCATCTGGGCACCCATACGTTTTAGCAATAACACCATCAATTTTGCGACTGATGTCCCTTTCCCTTCGCCACCTAGCCGGACCAACTTGCTGGGCACCGACAGTACTGGCGGCGATGTCTTAGCCAAAGTCATCTATGGTTTCCGTATCTCGCTGTTATTCGGCCTGACATTAACCCTGTTCTCCAGCGTAATTGGTATCTGTGCTGGCGCGGTACAAGGTTATTACGGCGGCAAAATTGACTTGTGGGGGCAACGATTTATCGAGGTGTGGTCGGGGATGCCGACACTATTTTTAGTGATTCTACTGTCCAGCATCGTCCAACCCAACTTCTGGTGGCTGTTAGCCATCACCGTGCTGTTTGGCTGGATGGGATTAGTGGGTGTGGTGCGAGCAGAATTTCTACGTACCCGAAATTATGACTATATCCGTGCAGCACGAGCTATGGGAGTAGGTGATCGAGTCATTATGTCGCGCCATATGTTGCCCAATGCCATGGTGGCAACACTAACCTTCCTGCCCTTTATCCTGTGCGGTTCGATAACCACACTAACCTCACTGGATTTTCTCGGTTTTGGCCTGCCGATGGGGTCACCGTCATTAGGCGGTCTGTTATTAGAAGGTAAAAATAACCTTCAGGCTCCCTGGCTTGGCATCACCGCATTCCTGGTATTGGCAGTGCTGTTATCTCTGTTGATCTTTATCGGCGAAGCAGTACGTGACGCCTTTGACCCAAGTAAGGTGTACTGATATGGCGACTTCACCACTTCTGGATATTCAAAATCTCAGTGTTGCATTTCGCCAGGCGAATATTGATCGCGAGGTGGTCAGCGAGCTGTCATTGCAAATCAATGCTGGTGAGACACTGGCACTGGTCGGGGAATCGGGTTCGGGCAAGAGTGTCACCGCGTTATCAATATTGCGTTTACTGCCTTCACCACCGGTGGTCTACCCGGGCGGTGATATTCTGTTTGCCGGGCAATCTCTGCTGCATGCCGATGAACCGACGCTGCGAAAAGTGCGCGGCAATCAGATTTCAATGATTTTCCAAGAACCTATGGTGTCACTCAACCCACTGCATACCATTGAAAAACAGTTGGCAGAAGTGTTGTCACTGCACCGCGGTATGCGCCGGGAGGCGGCCAGAGTTGAGATTATTCAATGTCTCGACCGGGTGGGTATTCGTAATGCCAAAGGGCGTTTGGGCGATTTCCCTCATCAACTTTCCGGCGGAGAACGCCAGCGGGTGATGATTGCGATGGCGGTATTGACCCAACCTAAATTACTGATTGCCGATGAACCTACCACTGCGCTGGATGTTTCGGTGCAAGCCCAGATTTTGAGTTTGCTGAAAGAGTTAAAGCAAGAGATGGGCATGAGCTTGCTATTTATCACCCATAACCTGAATATCGTGCGCCGGTTGGCAGATAACGTGGCAGTGATGCGCGAAGGCCGCAAGGTGGAGCAGAATAGCCGTCAGGCGCTGTTTAGTACCCCACAGCACCCCTACACCCGCCAATTATTAGACGCCGAACCACAAGGTGACCCACTGCCCCTCACGCCGGGTCTAAAACCCCTGCTTGAAGTAAAAGGTCTACAGGTGGCGTTTCCTATTAAACGTGGTTTATTACGACGTACCGTTGATTACCATTATGCTTTGCACGATCTTAATTTCACCCTGAATCCCGGTGAGAGCCTTGGTTTGGTGGGTGAATCAGGCTCAGGGAAAAGCACCTCAGGGCTGGCATTGCTGCGCTTGTTACCCTCAAAAGGTGAGATTTGGTTTAGCGGGCAGCCATTACACAAGTTTACCCCTAAACAGATGCTGCCCTATCGCAGCCGAATTCAGGTGGTATTCCAGGATCCCTACTCAGCGCTAAACCCACGCCTGAATGTGCAGCAGATAATCGCCGAAGGGCTGGAAGTTCATCAAAGACTCAGTGCGGTACATCGTGAACAACGGGTGATTAAAGCGATGGAAGAAGTGGGATTAGATCCGGTCACCCGTTATCGTTATCCAACCGAGTTTTCTGGTGGCCAGCGCCAGCGCATTGCCATTGCCCGTGCGTTGATCTTGCAACCGCAGTTACTGATTCTTGATGAACCGACCTCTTCATTGGATAAGTCGGTACAGGCCCAAATTCTGGCTTTGCTGAAATCCCTTCAGCAGCGTTATCAGCTCAGCTATCTGTTTATCAGTCATGACTTACAGGTAGTGCGATCACTCTGCCATCAGGTGATTGTATTAAGACAAGGCGAGGTAGTAGAACAAGGTGACTGTCAGGCCATATTTGCCGCGCCCCAACAGCAGTATACACAGCAGTTGCTACAATTTGCGGATACGTCAGATTGAGGTCTGGTGCGGGGCATACCCAAGCGCCATGACACCGACCAACGCGCAATAGCTAATTAGAAGGGGTACAAGGCGGTCAGGGTTTCGGCAATGGCGACACCGACATCTTTCAGGCGACACATAGTAGCACTCTCATCCTGAGTGTGAACAAATAGACAAGGCTCGCCTTCCCATTCGACTATCGCGGAATCCACTTGTATCTCTTGTAGAGAGAGGTGGAGCCGCTGCATGATAATCTGCGCATGGCTGCCATCGTGGCTGAGTAACTTCAGCCCCATAAGATCATTATTGCTATCGTCTATCGCCGTCAGTGGTATCGGTTCAACTTTGACCCCGATAAAACCTGATAACCAACGGTAACTTTGCGGCAGACGATGTACTACCGAAAGTTGGATATTATTCACGTGTTTTTCCTAGTAAAAATAAAAATTCAAAAATTACAAAAGCACCACAATGACTCACACTCACTAAAGTTATAGCCGCTAAGTTGGCATTGTGCCTGATTCACCCCTCATCAAAACACAACATTGATAACAATTTAGAAACTTAAAACCAACAAAGCCATTTTTGTGTTGTTTTTTTAATCGTGTGTCAGCCCTGCATATCCAGACTGAAACCACCGGTTTGAGATTTAGATCCCATTTTTCGTTATATTTATACCTTTATGGCGACCATCTCAACCATTTTTCTTGCAAACCCATTACTTATTGCTCGCGAAATTTTTACATTTGATGAACAATCACATGTTATCTCTATAGCTCAAAATGAAATTAATCAATTGATAAATATATAAATTTACTAACATACGTAACTATTCGACTGACAGAAATATCTGATAAAAACGCTTCAATAACAATTTGCGATTTTTTATATGTTCGCTCAAAAAGTTAACAATATGGTGCCAATCATAACTATGCAATAAATAATGATATGCATGCTTATTATATTGATTGAACGCAAGAACCGCGCATTTTTAAGTGGCAATTCGGGCGATATTGACGGGAATAAATGAGTCGACGAGGAAAATAATTGAATAAATAAATAATGAGTACATTGAGGATAAATAATGTCAGTGAAGGGAACGCCCTAAGACGCCCCCTCACCTTCTTGCAATAACCATTAACTGATAAGCCCCAGCAACTTAGCCTTGATAAGGATTACGGCGATAGTTATTACGACGATAGTTATTTCACCGCATCCTTATGTGGGCGACTGGCATAAAGATACAACAACATGGCCACAATTATACAAAATGCCATTGAGCTTACCATTGGCCAGGCACTGCGGGATGGCGCCATCGACAACAGCGTTCCTACCACCGCACCAATACCAAAGCGTAGGGTCCCTGCCAGAGAAGACGCAGTACCGGCCATATGGGGGAAATCATCCAAAATAACCGCCATCGCATTCGAGGTGATCATGGCGATGCAACCGACATAAGCCGCTACACCCAATACCAACGCCCAGAACCCCATCCCAGTGGCGCAAACCACCAGCAACCAGATCCCCATAACAAATTGCACTAGCATGCCAAATCGGAACATTTTAAGCGCTCCGAAGCGGCGTACATTGCGGCTATTAATCAAGGTCATCAAGAACAAGAAGACAATATTCAGCGCAAAATAATAGCCAAAGTTTTGTGGAGAAACGCCGTTTAAATCGATATAAACAAAGGGACCGGCACTGAGGAATGAGAACATCCCAGCAAAAGAGAAACCGCTCGCTAACATATAGCTCAGTACCCGCTTATGGCGGAATAACGTGGCAAAATTGCCAATAGTGGTGCGCAAATGGAATCGTTGCCGTTTCTCTCGCGGCAAGCTTTCTTTAATAAACAGTGCAACCAAAATCGCGCCGACCAATGCAGCACCCGCCATGGTCCAGAAGATGGCGTGCCAGCTAAACCATACCAACAATGCACCACCGATAATCGGTGCCAGCAAGGGTGCGATGGTCATCACCAACACTACAAAAGACATCATGCGAGAGAAGTCATCTTTAGTGAACATATCGCGCATCAATGCATTAATCACCACACTCGCGGCGGCGGCAGACAAACCATGCAGGAAACGCAAGTTAATCAGTTGTTCGATTGATTGCGCCATGGCACAAGCCATACCCGCGAGCGCAAATATTAGCGTACCCCAAAAGATAACCGGCTTGCGCCCGAGGCTATCAGCCATTGGCCCATAGAACATTTGTCCGATGGCAAACCCCAGCACATAGGCGCTTAGAGTCATCTGCACCGCACCACTCTCTACGCCAAACTCCTGTGCAATAATCGGCATACTCGGCAGATACATATCAATTGCCAAAGGCATCAGCATCGATAACAAACCGAGGATAAAGATCAAGCCAACGTGGGATGTCCGGTTCTTCTCTTCATTTTGGGTACTGGCATGCACGTTCAACAACTCCTTCAATAACCTACCGCGGGTTATACCCGTCATACTTCAAGCCGCATGTGCGTTGGCTACGCTCTTTCACCCGAATCATTGACTCCCGTCAACTCATCGGGACTCTATCGCTTGCCGCCTTCCTGCAACTCGAATTATTTAGTGTAATATCAACGGCAAGACAGCCCGCGCTGTAATAGAAAATCAATTACAGATGAGGCGCGCCGACACTGGCAATCTCTTCTGTGGTTAACGGGCGGTACTCGCCTGGCGCCAAATCGTCATCAAGTTTAATGTCGCCAATTCGCTCACGATGCAGCTCTATAACCCGATTTCCCACCGCCGCGAACATCCGTTTTACCTGATGATAACGCCCTTCACTGAGGGTTAAACGCACCAACTGAGGCTCTATAACCTCAAGTTGAGCCGGTTTGGTGAGAGATTTTTCATTATGCAACTGTACACCATCAGTAAATTGTTGCGCGGTATCATCAGCCAATGGGTGTTCCAGCGTCACCAGATAGGTCTTTTCACAATGATGGCGCGGTGAGGTGATCCGATGCGACCACTGACCATCGTCGGTCATCAGTACCAATCCGGTGGTATCGATGTCCAAACGCCCGGCGGCATGGAGTTTGTATGCCACTGGCTCATCAAGGAAATACAGCACGGTCGGGTGATCTGGGTCTTCTGTCGAACACACATAACCCTGCGGTTTGTTCAGCATGAAATAACGTGGGCCAACGGTTTGTTGTAATGGGTTGCCATCAAATCTCACGTCTTGTTCCGGTGTCAGCTTAATCGCACCACTTTTGACCACTTCGCCATCAATAGTGACTCGTTTTGCCCGCAGCTCGCGCGCGACTAACGCCCGGCTGACACCTAATTGCTGAGATAAAAACTTGTCCAATCGCATTGAATCTACTTTGCCTGTTGTCTTGTCGTACCGCTGACGGGCACGATACCCGCAATCACACCCGCCAACGACAGCAGGATGCTCATGATACGGTGTGAAATGAATGAAGCAGTTGGGAGAAAATCATTTGCTGCCTACCAGATTCATCAGTATAGCGGCGGTTGCCATATCATCCTAGGAACAGTTACGTAAAAAGTTGTTATTGAGAAACAACTTACCCCCAGAGTGCGCCGCGTCTATCACGCCACCCCATCAGTGCTAACTTGGGGCCTCGCGCCAACAGCCTCCGACAGGCATAATAGTCAAAAGTTTTTCATTATAAAGAGAGAGAAATGTCACGCATACGCGCGGAAAAGGGTTGCGGGGAGAATGGGTTGAAAACCATCGGGCTGGTGCACTAATGGCATTTACACTGCGCCCCTATCAGCAAGAGGCTGTCGATGCCACTCTTGCCCATTTTCGCCGCCACAGTGAGCCTGCGTTGATTGTTCTACCCACCGGGGCAGGCAAAAGTCTGGTGATCGCCGAATTGGCGAAACTGGCTCGCGGGCGCGTTCTGGTGCTGGCTCATGTCAAAGAGTTGGTAGCACAGAATCACGCCAAATATTGCGCCTACGATTTAGAGGCTGATATTTTCGCCGCTGGCTTGCAGCAACGCCAAAGCGCAGGAAAAGTGGTGTTTGGCAGTGTGCAGTCAGTGGCACGAAACCTGCCCCTGTTTGATAGTGCCTTTTCACTACTGATTATTGATGAATGCCATCGTATCAGTGATGACGATGACAGCCAGTATCAGCAAATTATTCAGCATTTACGTACCACCAACCCCCGACTGCGCTTGCTGGGATTGACCGCCACACCTTACCGATTGGGAAAAGGCTGGATTTATCAATTCCATTATCACGGTATTACCCGTGGTGATGAAAAGTCCCTTTTTCGCGATTGTATTTATGAATTACCCTTGCGCTACATGATCAAGCACGGTTTTCTGGTCCCCCCAGAGCGGTTGGATATGCCCGTGGTACAGTATGATTTCAGTCGCCTGACCAGCAACAGTAGCGGCCTGTTCCGAGAAGCAGATTTAGACCGTGAACTTAAGCAGCAGCAACGAATTACTCCGCATATTGTTAACCAGATAATTGAATATGCCGCTCAACGTCGCGGGGTAATGATTTTTGCCGCGACAGTTGAACACGCCAAAGAGGTGTATGGCTTGCTGCCAAAAGACGAGGCTGCACTGGTGAGCGCCACTACCCCGCCTAATGAGCGCGATGCGTTAATCACTGCCTTTAAGCAGCAGCAACTGCGCTATTTGGTTAATGTGGCGGTGTTAACCACTGGCTTTGATGCCCCCCATGTTGATCTGATTGCCATTCTTCGCCCCACGGAATCGGTCAGTTTGTATCAACAGATAGTCGGCCGAGGTTTGCGGTTATCACCGGGTAAAGAAGATTGCCTGATTCTGGATTACGCTGGCAATCCCCATGACCTTTTTACCCCTGAAGTGGGTACCAGCAAGCCGCATAGTGGCAGTCAGCCGGTTCAGGTATTTTGCCCAGATTGCGGCTTTGCCAATATCTTCTGGGGAAAATGTACCGAGTCGGGTGACATTATTGAACACTATGGTCGCCGCTGTCAGGGGTGGTTTGAGGACCAACAAGGCGTGCGGGCGCAATGTGATTATCGCTTTCGCTTTAAGTGCTGCCCGCATTGTGGGGCGGAAAATGACATTGCCGCCCGCCGTTGTCACCAGTGCCAGGAGGTTCTGGTCGATCCCGATGATATGCTGAAAGCCGCGTTAAAATTAAAAGATGCCCTGGTGCTGCGTTGTGGCGGTATGAGTCTGGAGACGGGCCATGACGCAAAGGGTGAGTGGCTGAAAATCACCTACTACGACGAAGACGGCACTAATACCAGCGAACGTTTTCGCTTAACCACCGCCGCGCAACGTATGGCATTTGAACAAATTTTCCTGCGTCCACACCAACGGGCACCCGGTGTGGCGCTGAAATGGCAAACGGCGGCCGATATCATCGCGCAACAAGCCCTGTTACGTTATCCCGATTTTGTCGTGGCCCGCCGTCGTGGGCAATGGTGGCAAATTAGAGAAAAGATATTTGATTATCAGGGCCGTTTCCGGCGGGCTGACTCCCTTGCCTGAGCCGCATTTAGCCTGAGATTTTCGCAGTTTTATTTGCTGTCTGGTCGATATTTCGCTAGAATGCCGCCCGCTTTGCTCTGGGTTTACCCAATCAAAGCCGAGTATCGAACCTGTTGCTGGGTCGCCTGTAGCAGGGTAAATTTTCTTTAAGAGAAAACAAAATGACCACTATCAATGTAGAAGTACGTAACGACCAGGGTAAGGGTGCGAGCCGCCGCCTGCGTGCAGCAAATAAATTTCCGGCAATCATTTACGGTGGTTCTGAAGCAGCTATCTCTATTGCTCTTGACCATGACACCACCAAGAACCTTGAATTGAAACCGGGCTTTTATGATTCCGTACTGACTCTGGTTGTTGACGGTAAAGAAACCAAAGTTAAAGTACAGGCTGTTCAGCGTCACGCTTTCAAGCCAAAACTGACTCATATCGACTTCGTTCGCGTTTAATCGCGTCGCTTTCGATATTCGGGACGCCGAAATAAAAAACGCCGCTTATGCGGCGTTTTTTATTGGCTATCGTCACGGTGCTAACCGTTACTTTTTGCCTGAATTACGCTGTAACTGATCACGCAGATTGGGTGGAGTGCCTTTAATAGTCAACGTATCTGTCGCGGCATCCCAAAAAATACGCTCACCCAGCAACAATGCATCAAAATTGATACTCAACCCACCCCCACTGCCAGCAAATTTGGTTAACTGGCGCAAAGTACCGCGATCTGCTGGGAAACTCTCTTCTAACGCATAACCCTGTTCAGCCGAGAATTGCTGAAAATCTTTCTCACCCAGCGTTGGTAGCTCTTGAGAAAGCGCCTGCAACGCAATCTCTTCACCGGCTTGTAACTGCTCATTACAATAGCTATAAACCTGCTGACGGTATGCCTGGCGCTCATTTTTGCCAAGTTCAGCATCCGCGCAGTAATCATCAACCGCCTGTAATAAGCCCCGATTTTGTGCTTTGGTGTCCAGCCCCTCTGCTGCAGAGAGGAAATCCATAAAGAAGTCGGACACTTTGCGCCCTACCCGCCCTTTCAAGAACGTAAGGTAACGCGTGGATTCTGGATTATTTTCCCATTCGGTTAAATCGATACGGGCAACAATATCAGCACGGTTAATATCGAGATAATGAGTGGTACTGAGATCAAGTTGCTCATTCACTCGCATACTATTACAACTGCTCAGTACCGAGATAAGCAGATACTCCACCGCCAGATAACGATATTGGCAAAACAGCACCACACCGCCTTCGGCAAACGGATATTTGGCTAACTCATCACGTAAACGCCCGGTGGCAGCACGGCTAAAACTGAGGAAGTCTTCATCACCCTTACGGCTTCGTTTCAGCGCTTCAGCCAGCTCGCTCTGCTCATTAAACAGCCCGTAAGCTTTGCTTTTGGCGCTGTAAACACGATGCAGTTCGGCCATCATTTCTTCAACTACAGCATTGGCAGGTAACAGAGAATCGCGCAACACCACATCAAGCGTTTGTTCATCACGCTTGATAAGCTGATGTAAGGCTATCTGGTCAATATCCAGACTCATGATAAATACTCCTTTTGGCTAGGGGCGTATTCAATCACTGATGCCTGAGAGCTGCAACCCTAAAGCATTCGCGCCCCTCAATTAATGGCTAATGATTCTTAATGCTATAAAATAGCGGAAAAGCGTGTCTCTATACGGTAAGATGTGGGACTTTGTCAGGTATTGAGCACACTTTTTATGGCACAATCATCCCGTTATAGCGACGAACAAGTCGAAAAACTGCTGTCAGAATTGGTCAGCGTAATGGAAAAAAACCGTACTCCCACCAATCTTTCTTTGATGGTGTTGGGGAATATGGTAACAAATTTGATCAATACTAGCGTGGCCCCAGCGCAGCGCAAAGTATTGGCACGTTCTTTCGCTGAAGCTCTTCAAGCTTCGATAAGTGAAGATAAAGCTCATTAATTTATCGGCCAAGACTGCAATCTCAATATGGTGACAAATCGTCAGCGCTATCGTGAAAAAGTCTCCCAGATGATCAGCTGGGGGCACTGGTTCGCCCTGTTTAATATCCTGTTTAGCCTGGTGCTGGGTAGCCGCTATCTGTTTGTCTCCGATTGGCCCTCATCGCTGGTTGGCCGTATCTATGCCCTCGTCAGTTGGCTCGGGCACTTTAGTTTTATCGTTTTTGCTGCTTATTTGTTGGTGATCTTCCCACTCACCTTTGTGGTGATGTCGCAGCGACTACTCCGTTTCCTTTCCGCCGCTTTTGCCACTGCCGGCCTGACTCTGCTGTTGGTTGATACCGAAGTTTTCACCCGTTTCCATTTACACCTTAACTCGGTGGTATGGGAATTGGTGGTTAACCCAGACCAGACCGAGCTGGCGCGTGATTGGCAATTAATGTTTATTGCCGTGCCTGTCATTTTCCTGGTCGAGATGCTTTTCGGCACTTGGGCCTGGCAAAAACTACGCAGCCTTAACCGGCAACGCTTTGTTAAGCCGTTGGTGGCGGTGTTTATTTCTGCGTTCTTTGCCTCTCATCTGATTTATATTTGGGCCGATGCCAATTTTTATCGCCCAATCAGTATGCAACGCGCAAACCTGCCACTCTCTTACCCGATGACCGCCCGTAAGTTCCTTGAGAAACACGGCCTGCTCGATCAGCAGGAATATCAGCGTCGCTTGGTGGAACAAGGTAATCCAGATGCACTGGCGGTTGAATATCCACTCAACCCAATTACCTTCAGCGATAAAGGCAGTGGTTATAATTTGTTGCTTATTGTGGTTGATGGTATTCGTGCCAGTAGCCTGCAAAAAGACATGCCTACCCTGGCCGAATTTGGCCGTTCCAACATTCAGTTTGACAGCCACTACAGTTCAGGCAACCGTCAGGATACGGGCTTATTTGGCCTGTTTTATGGCATTTCGCCTACTTATTTAGACGGTATTCTCTCCGCGCGCGAACCCTCAGCGTTTGTTACAGCATTAAGCGCGCAGGGTTATCAGTTTGGTCTGTTCTCATCCGATGGTTTTGAGTCACCACTCTACCGCCAGGCACTGTTAGCTGATTTCACATTACCAACTCCCGCAGTGCAACCGGATAGCGAAACCACGGCACAGTGGCAGCAATGGCTGTCCACGCTCAACAATAATGCACCATGGTTCTCATACATTAACCTCAACGGGGCAGTTGAAGCACAAGACCCGGTAATCGGGCAGAAGGTTGCGTTACCGACTGACTTTATCCGTCACTACCAGGCTGGCGCAAAAGATGTAGATCAACAGATTGCGACTATTCTGGATACACTGAAACAGCGCGGTCAGCTCGATAAAACCGTAGTTATTATTACTGCAGCCCATGGTGTTGAATTTAATGACAGCGGCAATGATACCTGGGGTGCAAGCAGCAGCTTTAATCGCCAACAACTGCAAGTGCCATTAGTGGTTCATTGGCCAGGCACGCCAGCGCAGGCCGTGAATAAACTGACCAACCATGAAGATATCATGACAACGCTAATGCAACGTTTGTTACACGTCAAAACAGCGCCTGAGGATTATTCGCAAGGGGAAGATTTATTCGCCGCACAGCGCAATAATAACTGGGTGGCAACCGGTGACAATGGCATGTTAGTTATTACTACGCCAACACAAACCGTTGTATTAGATAATAACGGTGAATACCGCACCTATGATGAGCAAGGCAATGAAATCAAAAATGAAAAGCCTCAGCTTCCATTACTGCTGCAAGTGTTGACGGATATAAAACGTTTTATTGCGAACTAGCTCTAAAAACAGGCATTGGTGCGCTCAAAAAACAAGCGAACGTTTTGCCAAGTCTTGCATTAATAACGGTAAAATGTAGTATAACCGTCATAGCATCGGCATGTAGCGCAGCTTGGTAGCGCACCGTCATGGGGTGTCGGGGGTCGGAGGTTCAAATCCTCTCATGCCGACCAAAATACCTCAAGAAAACCAATCCGTTAGGGTTGGTTTTTTTGTTTGTGGGATTTGACTGATGTGGCTATGGTGTAAAATAACCAGACGGCAAAAAGCCACGCGCACTACCTGCCAGAAGACAGGATAGTGCGACTCATACGTAGTTTTAATCGATAATGACTCGGCCATTAAGTGGCTGTACAGGGCGATTATTCGTATGATGAACCACAGAGCGGAATTGATTAATTTGTTCAGCAGAAGCGCTCGCAGGCTGCTCAAGCACCATCCAACTGACACCTTCAGAGCAAGGTGGTGTGGTTAGTGAGCCACTAAAGCGATAAAAATCAAACTTTTTGGGTAGCAATGCTTTGATATCAAGAGGCTTATTTAATATCGCCATTTGGTCAATCGCCGTTGGCATTTGCTGCCAAGCCTGTGCCAGTTGTGGATTTGCATCCCCCTGCTGGAACATGAGTGCGAGCACAGCCAGTGCCCCATCTTTATCTTTATAAACAAAATGAGCTTCTAACGGAAACTGTTTGCCATCAATCTCATTTTCACTTGGGGTATGGAAATGGAATTGCTGTAATGTGAAAGTATCGCCGTCCAGTTTCAGGGTATTGCCAGTGCTGACATTCACCTGAATCGTATGGCCGTTATTCACGATTTGCTGTTTACCTGGTTGGAAAGCCAACTCGAGTTGATTGTGATGGGTTTTCAATGCTCCGTGAATATTAACCGGCGACTGATTTTTACCTGTTTCGCACAGTGAGAAATCCGGTGAGAGCTTTCCCCAATGGGCAGGATCTTCCTGACCTTCATATCCCCAATGAGCATGTTCCGCCGCACAGACTGAAAAACTGGCGGCCAACAGCGCTGCAACTAATAACTGCCCTTTCATTTCTAATCCTTTTTACACAAAAAAACTGAATTAACCCTGACGAATATCCCATGCAAAGAATGATGTTATCGCTTAGGGTAAGAGAATAACCCAGCTTTTTTTAAGGATATGTCAGCCACATCCTACAGACAGGAGGAATAAGCTCTAATTAACTGAATTTAAATATATTTTTTAATCAACCAGAAATGTAACAAACTGCGTTTGTTCACCTGAAGTGATGGGTAAAATGGGGCGAGGGGAAATTAATGGAAAGGCCAAAATTATAATCAGCCTTTCCAACATTACGGGGTTATCGCGGGTTTAGAGCACTTCACCATTGCTGGCAATCACTTGCTTATACCAGTCAAAACTTAATTTGCGTGAACGCGCCATAGTACCAGTGCCATCATCATTTTTATCCACGTAGATAAAGCCATAACGTTTGCTATATTCACCCGTAGTGAATGATACACAATCAATACAGCCCCATGGGGTATAGCCCATTAAATCAACACCATCTTCAAATACCGCTTTTTTCATTTGCTCAATGTGGGCTTTGAGGTAAGCAATGCGGTAATCATCGTGGACCATACCGTCGGCAGCCACTTTGTCGATCGCGCCAAAACCATTTTCAACAATAAACAGCGGCTTTTGATAGCGCTCGTACAATACGCTCAGTGAATAACGTAAGCCGACAGGGTCAATCTGCCATCCCCAGTCTGACGCTTTAACGTGTGGATTTGGCACGCTGCCTTCAAAGCCAGAAAGTGAATTACCGCTGCCAGGGTTAGTAGCAGAAACGGCATTACTCATGTAATAACTCAGCCCCATATAATCAGCACAGCCATCACGCAGAGTATCAAGATCACCCTCTTCCATTTTGATGGTGAATCCGCGACGTTCCCACTCATTTAGAATATAGGAAGGATAGTAACCGCGCATATGGACGTCACCAAACAGATAACGCTCACGCATAGCTTCTACTGAATACATCATGTCATCAGGATGGCAGGAGAATGGATACAACGGCACCATCGCCACCATACAACCAATTTTGAACTCAGGATTAATGGCATGACCAAGCTTGACGACCTTAGCACTGGCAACAAACTGATGATGCAGCACTTGGTACAGCGTTTCCTCTGGATTTTCTTGCTCAGTAAACACTACGCCCGAACAGCAATAACCAAATAACGGATACTTCCAGTTGCGCTGATTATTGATCTCGTTAAAGGTCATCCAGTATTTAACTTTGCTTTTATAACGCGCCATCACCACTTCACTGAACTTCACGAAGAAATCGACCACCTGACGGTTTTTCCAACCACCGTATTCTTTCACCAGATGCCAGGGCATTTCGAAATGAGATAAAGTAATGACCGGTTCGATACCGTGTTTCAGTAACTCATCAAACATATCATCGTAAAATTGTAACCCGGCCTCATTGGGTTGCTGCTCATCGCCATTCGGGAAGATACGCGTCCAGGCAATAGAAGTACGGAAACATTTGAAGCCCATCTCAGCAAACAGCGCAATGTCTTGTTTGTAATGGCCATAAAAATCAACCGCTTCATGGTTAGGATAACGGTAGCCGTCCTGTACGCCATCAGTCATCACCCGGTCAATTCCATGCGCACCACCCGACAATACATCGGCGATACTCACACCCTTGCCGTCTTTATCCCAGCCGCCTTCAACCTGGTGTGCTGCAACTGCGCCGCCCCATAAGAAATCTTTCGGTAATTGTTTGTGGCTCATTATTTTCTCCCTTAATACTGTGGGCAACTGTAGGCCCTTGAAATGAAAATCAATGGCGGGATGGCCCACCTGAATATTTAAACGGTTAACCCCGATTCATTTGCGCCTGAGTAATCGGCGCGCCAGATGCTTTAGCGCTGTTTTGCTGTTGCACACTTTCAGGCTCATCAGTAAACCCAACCAACCAAGTGAAAAGTGCGCCCAACACGAACGCTACCGTGATCGACAGCAAGAAACCAAGGAACTGCGCCATATGGCCCTCTTTGAAAAAGACCGGTAATACCGCAATACCCGGTAAGCAGTAACTCCATGACACCGCATTAGATGCCCCTGCGATAGCACCGCCAATTCCGCCAGCAGCACAACTGCATAAGAACGGTTTTTTTAGGCGTAGTGCCACACCATAAATTGCCGGTTCGGTAATACCGAACAACGCGGTGATACCGGCCGACAGTGAAATACCCTTCATCTCACTATTGCGGGTTTTTAAGTAAACGCCAAACATGGTGCCCGCCATGGCAAAGACAGCGGAAGCTTGTAAGCCAGTAAAGGTGTCATAACCCAGCGTCGCATAGTTACCAACGGTAACAGGCGTGATCCCCCAATGCACACCCAGTGTGACCAGCGGCTGCCAGAAAGCGCCGACCATAAACCCAGCCACTGCCGGGCTAAGGTTATAAAGAGAGTTATAAACACCACCAATCGCACCGCCGATCAGATTACCCACCGGGCCGAACACCAATAACGTTAGTGGCACCATGATGGCAATACAGAACATTGGGGTGAATAGATTGCGCACCACCATTGGCAGGATCCGCTCAAAGAAGCGCTGCACGTAAGACATGGCCCATACCATCAAAATAATCGGAATAACCGAGGCGGTATAGCTCAGGTATTGCACGGGAATACCGAAGAAATCCAAGGTTGGCGATGATAAGGGAATACCAGCGATAGTGTTTAAAATATGGGCCACTTGCGGATTATTCAGTGCTTCTTGCATTAGCTGCTGAACGGCTGGATCGGCCGAATTCAGCGTAGTAATTTTATTGGCCGTCAGCATATTCATATAATCAGGACTGATCAGGGCACAAGCGGTAATGACTGCGGTGAAAGGATTAACATTAAATTTTTTGGCAGCGGTAAAGGCCACCAGCACGGGCAGGAAGGTAAAACCGGTCCAGGAAACAAAATTCAGAATACGGTAGGTGCCGCTCGCCGCATCCATCCAGCCAATGGCGGCAAGAAATGAAATAATCCCCTGTAAAATACCGCAGGCGGCTAACGGGTAAAGGAATGGGGCGAAGATGCTGGAGATAATATCCATCAAACGGCTAACAATACCGACCTTGGGTGCAGCAACCGGGGCACTTTCATCGACATTAATCAAGCTGATGACATGTTTATAAGCATCGCCGACATGATTACCGATCACCACTTGCATTTGCCCACCCGCTTCAATAACGGTGATGACCCCTTTAACACGATTTAAACGTTCTTTGTCGACAATTTTATTGTCTTTCAATATAAACCGTAAACGGGTCGCACAATGTGTGACATTAATCACATTATTATCACCGCCAATATATTGGATAATTTCCTGAGCGGTCAGTGCGTAATCTATTGCCATTATTAATCTCCTGTCGCGGGTACTGAGCGTAAGATAAACAGAGCGTTATTGGCTTATTATTAATATTCGTAGCCGATTGAGATTGGATTCTAGCAAAAAGAAAAGCGAAGTCACGATATAACAAAAATCGTGAATTGGAATATGTTACACTCAAAAAACACAGTGTTTTATGGTGCTTTTTTATTAATTAATTGCGGGAGTTTTTTACCAATAGTTTCTATTATATATAATACTGGAATTTGAGTGGTAATATTATAAGGCCCTTCCAATACAATAGGTGGCATATGATAGGAGATATTAAGGTCGGCCATTTTGGCCAGCGTTGAGTTATCACTGTTTGTCAGGCTGATTATTTTACAATTATGTAAACTGAACTGATTAGCAATACGGATAATCTCTTCGGTTTCACCCGAGACGGAAAATATGATAGCAATAGCATCCTGATACATATCGCTGTTGATAGGATAATAGGGATCGTCAATATAAGTACTAAACTTGCCAATATTCGAGAAGAAACGCGCGCTGTATTTCCCTAACGCCCCAGAGGTTCCTATACCCACAAAAATAATTCGGCGCGTGGCGGCTATTTGTGCCGCAGCCATATCCAATAAGTCATCAAACTCGCTATTATTAATACTTTTAAAATAGCTAATTATCTCACTGATACCAAAACTAACCGGTGGTTTTTCGTCATGCTCTACATATAATTTAAACCGCACCCGGAATTCAGAATAACCATCACAATTCATTTTTTTGCAGAATCGTAAAACCGTGGTAGTAGAAACACCCGCTGCATCAGCCAGTTCTCTGATGGTCATATACATCACTTTATCAGTGTTTTTTATGATGTAATTATAAACGATCAATTCCAGTTCGTTCAGCGCTGATATTTCTTTATATGTAAACATACTGATACCTGAAGTCCCGTTAGCTGCCTGAAACCATGACACATATGTCATGATCCGAGATAGGCGAATTTAGCACGAAATCAAGCGACGAACGAGGCAGTTGTTGTCGGTTGTTGGAGCAATGCTGCTGTTGTAATTGCAAGATAGTTTCCTTGCCCAACATCCGCCTGGCTTGCGCCATAACCTCGGCCGTCATTAGTCAATGTAAGTACAGTGTCTGATATGACCAGACCTACAGCACCTAGCAATTAAATAAACCGGGCAATTAAGCCCGGATTTGTACTTTACTCTGCAATTGTAATAGGCTCAGGTAACCCATCAAGCCACATATGTACTTTGTCATAAAAGACTGCCCACATGGGATCATCGGCTTCAATCTCCCCTTGATTTGGAAAATACTCTGGATCTTGTGGGCCACCAAAGTAAGCAATAATTTCTTCTTTTGTTGAATTTTTAAATTGAACAAGCATATTCACTCCTTAAAAATCATAACCACGGCCAGCGATAATGTATGTTCCTGGGTTTGTATTGGACATTGAAAAATAGAGCCGCTGGATTTCTATTAATGACAGCGTTCCTGTGGTAATGGACGTTGCTGTTTGCCCTGTAACGGTTGAAATAGCACCGAACTGTCCGATACCTGACAGAGATGAGCCAATACTCAGCGCAACACCGTTGCCAGCGACTGTTTCATTTACTGTTATAGCAATATCTATCTGTGTGGCATTGGGTGGAGCCACAGGTGAAACACCTAACGGCGTTTGCGCTGTTGTACCACTAGAAACGGAATATATAGTAGCTGTTTGGATTGCTACATGCCTATGGGATTGAAATCCTATCTTCAACAATGATGATGCCGTCCCCCACACACTAACCAACGCTGATGCTGTATAACCTGATGGCATATTAGCCCCGCCATACACTTCAGGAGCAAGCACTGACGTGGAATTAACTGCCAGCAATGCAGATACTTGAGTTGTTGGGTTATAAATCGCATACAGCGCTACAAATCCCGCAGCTGGCGCGGTGCCAGTATCCATACCGCCAGCGCCCGTAGTCGCAAGGTTAATTGCTTTATTGAAGCTAATAAGTTTGTACTGACGTCCACCTAACGCCGTTTGTACGATCAATTCATCTGCCGTGAAAGTGGCCGTTGACGATGCGGCTGTAACACTCATTTTTGCATTGCGTGATGTGCCAACAACGCCCGTTAATTGGGGCAGATGGGCTGCATCGCCCAAACCAAGGTTTAAGAGAGTACTTGCAACGGCTGCCGCCCCCGCATTTTTAATTTCCACAAGGTTATTGGCTGTTTTTAAAAATCCACCATCAGTAATTAATTTAGAGACAGCAGTCGCCACCTGATCAAACTTCTCACTGTCAGCATCAATATTCGCGGCAGAAAGAACACTCATTAATTCCCGCTGTAAGGTGTTAAACCATTCAGCCGGTAATATCGTTGGGGGAACGCCGCCGGCGACATTGCCGTCGGTAAATTCGCCATTATTGTCGGCGCGTGAATTAGGAATATCTCCAATTTTTTGCATAGTAATACCTCACCAATTAAGGCGTTTTAAATTAATAGAAATTGATTAGTTAGCTAACGTAGCCAAACTTCAGAATGCTATGAGACGGATTTAACACCGCAAACCGGCATTCAAGTTGTTTATTGCCCCATGACCGCAGTGGATCATTGCAATAAGTGAGGCCACATTGAGCATAATGAAGCGTGGTTTCGGGTGCAGTAATCAACCACGTGAATGGCCACTCGTCACCGTTCAATGCATCACGACATACCGACATACCTGCACAGGCTTGCCGGTATTGGGTGATAGCAATGGAGTAACCCAATGCCTTGGCCACACGGATAAAATAGGCCGCAGACTGGCCGCCGATACCAAACAATTTCGACACCACTGCCCGCTGGCGCTGGATCATGCTGTCTACTTCACCAATGGCACATAGATCCGGTAGCCCCACAGTGGCTTCCCACTCAGGTAACATAGCCGTCGCCGTTGCCGGGAATGCCGCAGACAGCAAATCTTGCGCATCTTCATCGCTACGCTGATACGCATTCGCCAGCGCCCGCAAGACATCAGTCTGCACACCATCCGGTCGCCGTGGCCAGACTAATCCCATCGGCATTAATGCTTGCAAAGCGGAGGTATATTCACTGACAGAGTAGCGACTCATAGGTAGCTCACCGTACCCCTAATGGGGAGTTTGCCAGTTTGTAACTCAATATTGGCCGCCGGAGATTGCATAATAAAGCCCCCGGTTCCCGGGATCTCACCAATTGCCAGTAATAGTGATGACCACAAGATTTTGCCACCGGGTTCACCTTCGCTGAAAAACACCTCATCGATGGCGGCATTGATGGCGGTCGTGGTAGCACTGTCGGCATGCGATATCCCACTAATAATAAAATCAATGGGTTGTGCAACTGGCGCACAAACATAGACCAGCGCGATGATCGGTTGCTGTGGATAAATATTATCTGCCACCCGTTGTTGATCACCAGTGGCTTTTACCGCACCCCATGATTCCAGAGATGAAATACCGTCGCTACCTTGCGGAAAACCGTCGTGGTCGTTGTCATCGCACATAATATAAACCCCGACAGTCCCTGCCCCCATCAGCCGCCGTTTTACCCAACAACGGGTCACTCCCGGTACCCTTAATGCCCAAGATTGATAGTCGGTATCATTACCACCTTGCGGGATATTCTGGTAAGCCAATAGCATACGGGAACGAAATGCATCCTCAGATTCAATATCCGCACCGCCGGAAATTTTACTCAGTGCCGTGGCGGTGGCCTGAACACCATCAATAGCAATATCTAGCGTCAGCAGGGTGCCAGCCGCACTGTTACCCCGGCTACCGCCGCCAGTCGCATCCTCTAATGGACGGGGTAAAATGGCAGTAATAACTCCCAGGACGTGGCCATCTGGAGAAATCTTCACTTCATTATCAAGCCGATACTGATAGCCGTCGGCCCGATTAAGCAAGCGGCCTGCAGGAATAGTTCGTCCGGCTATCCCACTAAAGCGAACGTCAGTCGCAGTAGCCGGATTTGCTGCTTTACGAAACACGTCTTTCAGTGCCGCCCAAGCCGCAAGGTACTCGTCGGTGGCATGGTATGGTGTGGCTTGCTGGGCGATATAATCCAGATAGCCATAGTGCAGGTGTGCCATCCCCGCATCTGCGTCACTGATAACGCCAATATTGGAGAAACGCAGTAAGTTGCCGCCGGTTTTCAGTTCCGATTGAATATAAGACTGATTGCGTTGTCGCAATTCACTTAACGTGGGTCGATTAAATGGCATGAATTACTCCTCCCATACCCATGAAAATTTCACTGAAGATTGGGCTTTACCCGGTTGTTGGTAAGCAATAATCAACAGCAATGTATTGGGGTAAATTATTTGTGCCCGGGTGTTTATGGCCGCCACAACACTATCCTCGGTCAGCCACGCCAATGCTTCTGCCGCGTAGTCCTCGGCTTTGATCGCAACCTGAGTGGTAAGTTTTTCCCGCCGCAATAACCACAACCGCGAACCAATAGCTGATAGCGCCCCGCTGTCCCCCCACCAGCCGCGGCGATCATCGCCATCAATAGCATCATCAATTCGCGCCAGACGGTCAGTAAACAAACTCAGTAAAATAGCGGTATGCAAATCATCGCCATCCAGCACTCCCCCGCGACCTGTCTGCCAATCCCCCAATGAGGCATCGACATCCCAAACCGTTTTAATATCTGTTGTCATTGCACCACCTTAGCGGGCGTCTCACTGGTAAGGGTCGCGCTGCCCGACTGTACATTTTTGAGTTGATGGTTGTGGCTGTTATAGGCATCACGTAAGGTTTTCAGCGTGATGTTATTGCTGTCTGCGTTATCAACAATATCGCCGCTAACCTCGAGTAACGGCGTATTCAGCCGTACTTTTACCGATGCGTTTACCGTCACCGCGGTAGCATTATTGATTGTCACCGGCTGATTGTTAGCCTCAATGATTACCCCACTTTCCGTCAGTTTTATAAATTGCCCCCACTGGGAATAAATCACCGTTTCTCCGGCTGTTAGTCCTGAATGGCGATAAGCCGGATGGTTGGAGGCGATGATCAGGCCGTTGGATCGGTCCCCGCCCAGAAAACCGATAACCACGTCACTGCCAGCGGGCAATCCCGATGAAAAACCAAACTCAGCCAGCCTGGGGGTATCAGAGTGGACTTCCAGTTGGGTTTGATACTGCACAGTTTGTATCCCGTCACTGTCGTCAACGGCACTCACTCGCCCGAGTCCCAACAGCATTTTTATCTGCCGGTACAGGGTCGAAATTTGCCCGGTTAGGTCATTCATAGTTAGCCCCTATGTCACTTAATGTTGTAAGGCTGGAATGTGAAGGCAGCAGGTGGCATCAGGGTCATTTTGCTCGTCGTCCCTTTCTCATCTTTGGCATAAACCACTTCCGAGAGTAGCCACAGCTCATCATTAAGCCCAAATGCTGGAATAGTAATGGGAATCAATGTATTAACTTCCCATAGCCGGCCATCGCGATCGCGCCAACTGTCAACTTGCACTGTCAAGACGTTGGCGCGACCAGAGCGGCGGTTCATTTCCCATTCGATGCAATCTTTCAGCAAATGTGGCGAGTTCACGGTACTTTCGACAATAATGACCCGGTTACGATGGCGGGCCGGAAATTGTTCAGCCAATCGTGTGTCTCGCGTGGTAGCTCGCATCGAGGTGTTATCCCCACCCGAGGCAGAATGCCTGGCTGCGGCATTGGAAGAGAGCACCACGCCGGTGTAATCAACAAAGCGTTGATTGATATCGGTATGAAGGTTGGCATTGAGAATATTGATGCCCTGCGCCACACCGCTTGCCGCTTTATGCGTTCCAGCGCGGGTCAGATATAAGTTGCCATCCGGCTGGTCGTAATAGAGCAATGCAGCGGAACGCGTGACATGATCAATAACCGCTTGCGCCGTTTCCCCCCAATTCAGGGTGAATTTCGGCACAATGGTCATATCAGTAATATCAGAGGTCACTTTGATGCCGTAAGGTTCGGACAGCTTTTGCGCAATCTGCAACACCGTGGACTGGCTAATTACGCTGTTTGTCCACTCAGCGGAGCAATCCACCAGATCCTGGCACTTACCACGCCCCGAGGCACTGACTTGGTGCGTTGTGGCCGCAATGGCGCAATCCCAACTGTCAATATAGCCGTTTAACACGGCATCATTACCCAACTTAACCACGCAAGGAGCACCAGGGTTAATCCACTGCTGCCCTCCACTGGCGGGATAACGATCCATCAGCGATAACTCAAAGCTACTGGGTAATTTTTCAATGCTCCGCGTGACCTGAACTTTGCTCCAACCGGTGATCGCTCTGCCACCTACCTCCAGTGTTAAGTCATCACTTGGCATTTTATTATTCATAGATTCAATGCCCTAAATCGAATTGGCATAAATGCCGGATGAATCGGATTCGCCATTTTCACTAGTGCATCACCACGTAGCGCATCCTGATATAACCGATTCGCCAGCATCAGCGCGGGTAGTGAGCGGTTAAAACTAACCTCGTTGATGCGAGATAAATTCGCCCCGGACTGTTGCAATAGCGCCACGATAGATTCGCGCATTTGCATCAGCGCACGGTAGGTTTCATCATTGCCGCGATCGGCGGCGGCCAGTGCTGAGCTATCAATCACCTTACTGACCCTGCCAAGTACAGCGACAGCATCGTCATAACTTTCCGGTTGATACTGCGCCGCCGCGATGGCCATCCCTCCGGCGCATAAAGTCATCATTAAATGATGGCTGGCGTCAGCAATTGCGATATCACTGCTATTGGCTCGGAAGGCGTCGTCGTGAGCCGCTGTCAGGCTTTCCATCATGCGGATAACATCCAGTGTGCTAAAACCACCATTTAGCAGCGTGTTAACCAGAGTGAGTAACTTGTCGGCATGACCCTCAACACTGTTAGTCGCAAGTAACTCATTCACGGCAGCACTGATTGCCGCTCGCCCTTCGACGATAAACGCCAGCCGTTGCGCCACTAACATGGGTAAGTTGGTGGTATCACTTTGCTGGTTCACAGCTTCCGTCACGCCCGAACTGCTGCCACCGACAGTACCGTGGTTAAAGCGGCCATAACGGTTTCGGCCAAAGGTTGAGCGCAGTGCGTTACCCAGATTACTGGCCTCATTGGCAGTATTCGTTACCATTCGGCTCCAAAATTCCGCCGTACTTTTCAAGGTTTTTATTACCTGAGTGGCCGAGCGCATCTCTCCTTTTACCGTTGAGATAAAACCAGCGACTGCTTTGGCGCTCAATCCCAGCCAAGAGGAGTGCGCAGACGCGCTCATTTCAGCCATACCGGTGATGGCAAAGGCACGTAAGCCGGATTCGATAACGGTTAAGCTGAACGCGAATACCCGCTCGCTGCCAACACCTTCATCAATTTTCAGCCCCGTGTCAGCGATGCTGACAGTCATCTCACCCAAGGTTGGGTGGACCAATGTCCCTGGCCCGGCCATTTCACAAGCTGCGATCAATGAATCGCGCTGAGTCATTACATCAGGTGCGGCGTAGATCTGGCTGTTTTGTACCAAAAATCCAGTTAAAACAATGTTCCGCGTACTGCGCCCCAAATCCTCGATATAGCTGGTATCGCGATAAGGGTAAGTGTGCACTGCCTGACGACGACCAAAACTGCCCTTGCTATTCAGGACCACGAAGGGCACTCCCCGAAAGGAGGCTTGATGGAGGTGTTCCGACCATTGCCAACTGTCGTCGCTTCCTCCCAAGAGCGCTGATAGTGCGTTATTGATAAGTGACATTTCGTTCTCCTGTCCAGTAGTAGACGTTAGGAAATAAAAAACCCGCCGGAGCGGGTTATATCGATATGCTGATTGGTTAATTTTTACGGATATTAATAGGGAATTACATCTGCATGGCGTGAGCTATTCTGCTGCCTCCCTGAGTTGGGATCACTAAGCTTTCACCGCTTCGACTGTCGATTAACGTCAATTCAATCTGCACCCGATTGTTCTGCATCGCGGTAGCGATAACATCAGCAATAGCATTAACGTTAAAGCCCCCCACTGAGTCAGTATAAAAAGGTGATTCAGCTGTAGGGATGCTGCCTATATTATTATCTGGTACAAGAGAAGATGAGGGGCTAAGGGAATAGGGATCTTCAGCACCGAATTCAGTTATGCGATTGTTGCTCCAGGTGTTTTGTGTTTGAGTTTCAACTTCAACCCCGGATCCCAGATTAAAAGGATCGGTTAATGGAGTGGACTCAATTTTAATTGGCCGGCGTCCGGAAATATCACCCGCATTTTCAGTCTGATAATTTATTTTCTCTGCATCATTGGGCTTAATATGATCCTGATATTTCTTACGAAATCCATCAGTCATAAGACCGCTATTAAGCATGGTTATTTCATACCAATTAAGTTGTTTTTTAAAATCTGTATTATTATATGCCCATCGCATTTTCGCCGAATCATTACCACTGATTACCCCTAAAGTACGCATTATGGCAAAATTATCTGGACCATAAGTCAGCGTGTCAGTTAAACCACCAATGCCATCAGCCACTGAGCCATCAGAGACAAGAATTTCGTATCCGATGTTAGATAGCTTATCTTTCAGACCATCCCAAGCAGCACTTAACTCATCGGTGTTCTGGTCTAACTCTGTCAATTGTATATTAAGCTCAGGATCAATAGTTAGGCCAAATAGAGTAGATTTAGCCAGCAAATCTTTTAGTTGCGCCCCCTCTCGCAGCAACTCAATAGTATTACCGTCTATTTTCAGAGCATTCGTCAGTTTACTTTGTACTTGGGGTGCCATTTGTGGAAAATCCTCGGCAATTTTAGCTATTGTTGCTGTAGCATCAACCGTGCCATTTTCATTACTGATAATGTCAAACCCATACTCATGTAGCTGCGCCAGCCCCTGAACATTATGGCCCCATAGCATATTATTCAAATTGCTGTAGAGCTGCTCAGTTGATTTTATCGCAGCCATTTGTTCAACACCTCGAATACGCATAGCGCCACTTATTTGACTAAATTGATCAATAGGTGCATTAACGTTCCTCGCCGCTGTATTTATTTTACGGGCCTCATCAGCACCGTTATTAAGCCATTCCACTCCCGCAGTTCCAACAGCAATAATTGTGTTTCCACCACCAGCTAATTTATAGTTACTGAATATTTGAGGCGATATTTTAGATAATGGAGAAACCGTATTCATATTATATTTATTAGCCATTTTTGCCAGCCTTAATTTTATTAATCCGCCCGGCCTGCTGGCACCACCACATTAAGCTACTGTAGGTCAGGGACCAGGCATCGCCCGGCCCCCAGCTATAATAGTAAGTGACGTCAGCGATTATTTCGCGCCATCGCCCCCTGTTGGGGAGTAGGCTAAAAAACCCATCATATAAACCTCACAGGCTTTATAGTCGGTAAAAGCCATTTTCTTGATAGCCTCACGCGGCACCCCTGAGACCAAGGCAATCAGCAATCCCATACCGCTGAGCGAACCTGACTTGGTTTGCTCATCGTAGAATTGCTGTACTTGCAACAGTGTCGGTTCACTAAGCTCGACCACCTCGTAGGTGGTCTTGGTTGCGTCGTGTTGAATGGCTTTCACCAGTGAAATAGTTTTACTGCGCTCCAGTACAGTCATATCAATTCTCCGTCACCGAACCGCCTTCCCAGCTCACATCAACCGTGCCTTCAGTGCTGTCAACCACCAACGTGCTCACCGACCACATGCCGCTACCAATAATGGTTTTGCCGTTCGCCAATTCGCAGACAATATTGACATTGGTCTGGTCGTTAAAATCACTGATAGAGACCCCGCCGCTGTCACGGATAGTGCAGGAAATGGACGGTGCCACCACGGTTTCTTTATAGCCATGTACCCCATCCATGCCCATGACAGTTTCACGTTTTACCTTTGAAGGGCTGTATTTGAACTGACCGGCCACCATAATAGTAATGCCATCAACGGTGACATAAGCCGTACCTGCCAGGCGGTTTGAAGTATCGCTCATAATTTATTTCCTATTTTGTTAGTGCATTAAATGGCTAAGGGTTAAACAGCCGCTTGCAGACGGAATTGATTGAGAACCGCAAAGATACGCAACTGATTAATCAGCACGCCGGTCCACAACACATCAACACGATTTGGATTACTGGCATTTTTCTCAACTATCAGGCCACGGGCGAAACCTTTGGCATCCTGAACATAGCCATTAAATTCCAGGGTCTGATACTGAGCAATCAACTCGGCACGGATGGTATTTGGCGTGATGATGGCCGAGCCTGGTGCAAAACGGGTACCATCGGCAGCCAACTTCATGCGAGCAAACTTCGAGGTCACCTGAGTTCGTAGGTAGCGCGTGACAAACATCAATAAGAACAAGGTCTCAATTTGCAAATAACTATCATCCGCAGCACCGTATTTGTTGGTCTGATAAGTCGTAATGATATTTTCGATTTGAACTGTCCCGTCGTCCGCCACCGTCACGGTTGAAATACCGCTATGCAGCAAGTTATTCCGCTCAGTCAGGGTAAAACGGCTAGAAAGGGGCGCTGCCAATACACCACTTACTGCCAACGTTTGCAGTGGGCGGCCGGGATCATTACGCAAGCTTTGTGCAATAGCACCAACATACGCGGCTGACCAGAGGTAAGCCGGTGTCGGCGAGTTATGGATCCCGAGCAATGAGGCATGTTGGTCATTACGCAGTTCACCGGCCGCAGTCAGTTGACCATAGGTGCCGGAGTGAGCGGCAAAGCTGTGACCATACAGTTGCTGACTATAGCTCCAGCGCCCGGTGCTATCAGAAAGGAATGCCTTGATGGCATCCAATGACGCGGTATCCGTGTAAGGGTTGATAATGAAATCGAAGGTACGATCTTGTAAGTTTGCCAGGCCACTTGCCAGTTCAGGCGCACCTGCACCGCCTGCCATCGGGGTGATCGACAACACCAGACTCTCCGGAGTGGTCTCTCCACCGGCACTCCCCAAATAATTCAAACGCAGATCGATATTGTTGCCATGTGCTCCTTTGTTTTTGGCTGTTAGCACCACAACAGCGCCTTCCGATACGCCATCACCAGTATGGGCAACCGTTACCGGTAATTCAGGTTTACTCTCGATTGCCGCTGCCAGCGCCAGAGCGATGGTATTGGCATCATCAGTCGGCACTACCGTGGTTTGTACACGAATACCGGCGATATACAGTGAGATAACACCGGTTGCTGATGCCGGGGTCGTCACGGTAATTTTACCGATGGCAGCAACCATAGCTTCAGAGTCGCGCAATGGTAGAAGATAGATTTCGCCAGCGCTGTCATTGGCCAGATATGCTGCCATTTGCCCATGTAGCATTGAACCTGCACCACACAAACCGGCAACGGTGGCGACAGATGAAACCAGCAGCGGCACATTGACGGGCAAAGTGCTTTCCGCCAGGGTTTGCCCGATAATCAAAGTCCGTTGAGGGGTGCTCGCTGTGTTAGCTTGGGAATTATCAAACTCGGCAAAGAACAGTGGCGTACGCAGATTACTCGGGATATTAGTGAAAGGAATTGTCATAATTTTTTACTCTCCGTTGTTAACACTTAAAATGCAGGTTTCGCTGTTTTTACCGTAACCTGCACCACATCACCGTCTTGAATACGACGGTGCCAAAATGGGTTATCAGGAACCTCTGCGCCAGATTCAGGCAAAAAGGTGCCCTTGACCGGGTCACGCACTGCGCGGCCAGTCATCGGTTTTACAAACATAGGGTTACTCCGAAAGGGTGATGGCGATCAGCGGGTCTGTGGTGCCATCAGGCATATCAATCGCAATGTCGATACCTGTCAGTGGCGTGGTTTCTACTGGGAAGAAGTCTTCCGGCCCTTGGTAATACTCAAGATCGAGTTCTATTTTCACTTCAGCAAAATGTTGCTCGCTGCTGGTATCGATACCCATCGTGGTACGCACTTTGGCAAATTGCTGAATCTGGCGAGTCAGTTCATAACTGTTAATCACTGCCCGTTGAATCTGTTCACACAAACGCTCAAGTGCCGATGCCGCTTCCGTGACTCGATTTACTGCCTCACTTAGTTGGATATGTCCGCTAATGCGTAAGGTAGTCATGGTATTAAACTGCGGTACATTGCGGCCAATAGACTCTTTTACTTCAAGTGGTGTCTGTAACAAAATGGCTGGATAAGTGGTTACCGGCCATGCATCAGTTGAATAGATACGACCTTCCGCATCTGTTTTGCCCAATAATGCGGCAGCGGCCAGTTGCCTGATTAGTGCAGCATTCATAGGCTCACCTGATAAAAAATGAGATATCTGACATTACTACCGATCATGGTTATTCTCCTGGTAAATGGTTGCCCCGTTCGGGGATAAGCCTGTCGTCTCACGGCGGTAGTGGATTATCGATTTGGTTATTACGCCAACGAATGACCTCATCAAGCCGTCCTTTACAGAGGCGTAACTCTCGCTTGAGTGCCAACGCATATAAACTACTGTCACCCCATGTGGAACCAACAAATTCCGGGATTTCACACTGGGTCATCGCCGACTCAGGTGGCAGTAATAAGGGGGATTTCACCACCTGAAGGGCCGGCTTATTCACGCAAGATACTAATGCCAGGCTCAGGCATACGGCTGACAGCGCAGTTGTCAGTTGCGGTTGCCGCCACAAAACGCTTGAGACGATCCTCAGTTTCATGTCGCAATACCCTTTCATTTTCCAACTGCCGTGCGACGGCAGCCCGATTAGCCGCATCGTTTAACTGATAGGCAGCGATGGTGTTATCCAATGTTTGATTAACAACTCGTTCAGCCTGTAACTCCGCATGCTCCTGCACCTGTTTGGCACTCAAGCGATAGGTATTGGCCATCAGCCCCATGAGTAATATCGCGAGCAACACCGTGGTGATGGCACGCCTATTCATTTGCCCTCCCTGGCTTTCGCTTTTATTGCCGTCAGGTTCGGTGTCAGACAAAGTTCATGTTCAATCTCACGCCGATTAACCAAACCCTGCCAGCGCTTGCCACCCGCCATAATCCAGCGCCGCAACTCCCCGCATGCGCCGGTTATATTTCCGCTATTGAGTTTCTTTAATAAGGTTGAGTGGATAAATGCGGTTTTACCGACGTTATAGGTAAATGAATAGAGCGCTGCGCGGGTGTAATCTCCCACAGGTACCTGTATCGCATCATCGACCGACTTTTTCACCACCAGTAAATCCTGCTGTAATAGCGCATCACACTGTTGATCGCTATACAGTTTTCCCTGGATAATGTCGTTACCAGTGTGACCATCACACAGCGTCATGACGCCCACTACGTCGTTGTAGGCGATGTATTTACGTCCTTCAAAACCATCGTGCCCACCCAGCAATGTTCCGGCAATGGCTACTGCTCCACCGGCTGCGGCACCCAAAACTTTCTTACGCAGTGAAGGCGTCATGTCAGCTCTCCATTTTGTGTAGCGCGTCATTACATACCGCAATTGCGGCTGGAATATCGGCCACTGTTTTATTACGCAAAAAATCCCGTAGAATTTCTGTTCGTCTCTGCTCTTCTTTAATTATTGCGTCCTTTTCCCGTAAATTAACGTAATAAGTTTTGATGGTAAATATTACGCTAATAATAGTACCCAGAATAAAGATGTAATCCTGTAAACTCAGCGCTGAAAATAGAGCAAGCGATCCTGCCCACCAATACGGCAGTGGATTTTGTTCACTCATTTAATACCTCCCAAGCCGATACACTTGCGCGTATGACTAACAGAAAGAGGAAAGCCCCAACCATGCGGGGCTTTCCTCTTTCTTAATCAGTATGTAACGAACCAGTGATATCAGACTAATATACTTTTTGCGGACCGCGTTAGTGTTTTTTTATAAAAAATAGATTTATTTTTAATTAAATACACATCAACTAAAAAACAAAAAACCTCACCAAAGCGAGATTTTAAATTATGATAATTGCGTAACAAACTAACCAGTAATGTCAGACTAATACACTTTTTGCGGACCGCGTGAGTGTTTCTTCATAAATATGTAAATTCTCTATTAAAGGGTCCATAGTTAATTTCACATTCAACATTGCCAGGCAGCCATCAACAAAGCCTTCCGCCATTTGCATATTAATTCGCACCAGTTTTTCATCTCTTTTCTGCTGACGAGCAATTGCTCGCTTGGATTGATTAAGCACATAGTGACGAATGATCAATTCATATTCATCTGGCCGGTATTGTTTTAATCGAGCAACGCAACCATCGACAACCAGACCGTCATCATCACAACAGGAGGCTTTACTCTTAGACGTATCAGGCAATAACCCCTTAAAGCCCGCAGCGATAGATGAATAATCCAGCCCGGAGCTATATCTTGCCCATACTCCCCAGCGCGCCAGGACTAATTGAATATCTCTCATGTTTTGGTTCTGCTGACTGTGGCTTCCGGTTTGTGTACCGTTTATTGAACTCATAAATAATTACTCCACAAAAGGCAGGGCACCGTGATGACACCTCAGCCTATCGATTGCTCAACAACGGAAACCACCGTAAGTCTGGCCGCCGTCTTCTTGTGATAAACAGGAACAACCTATGCTACATATCTGGATAGCAGTGATGCGTGCCAGAACGATCTCATACGTTTCCCTGATATATTTTGATTGATTATTACCGCAAGTGATTTTATAGTCAACACCGCAGATGATTGGATATTATTGCTAACGGTAATAAAATTGACTGATGAAAAAGAAGCCATTAACGCCAGAACAGTTAGACGACGCTAAGCGGCTGAAAGAGCTGTTTAATGCCAAGAAAAAAGTACTGGGTATATCCCAAGAGTCTGTCGCGCACGAATTAGGGGTTGGGCAAAGTGCCGTAAACCAATTCCTTAACGGCATAAATCCGCTCAATGTGACCAACGCCGCTGCTTTTGCCAAAATACTCAATGAACCAATCAGCAGCTTTAGCCCTTCTCTGGCGAAAGAATTGGCGAAAATGGCCGAAAGTTTATCGATCTCGGCGCGTAATGGGCTAAATGATAAACCGGCCGGATCAGTTGCTAACAGCTATCCGTTAATCAGTTGGATAAGTGCAGGTAACTGGTATGAGGCAATAGAGCCTTATACGCTGCGTGATATTGAAATCTGGCCTGAATCGACCAAAAATGCCCATGACAACGCTTTTTGGCTCAGCGTTAAAGGAGACTCCATGACATCGCCTTCAGGGATCAGTTTTCCTGAAGGAATGATTATTCTGGTTGACCCGGAAAAAGAGCCGCTACCCGGTAATTTTGTTATTGCCAAACTGACTGATGATAACGAAGCAACATTTAAGAAACTCATTGTTGATGCTGGTGTTAAGTATTTGAAACCATTGAATCCCTCCTATCGATTAATCGAACTCAATGGCAACTGTAAGATACTGGGTGTGGTGGTTGATGCTCGCTGGCTGGAAATAAACTAGCCCCCATCTAGATAAACACCGGTGCTCAGTTGTAGTTGGAAAAATAAATCACTTGTATAAACAATCAGATAAGCACCCACACATAAAATAACCGCCAGTGATTCCCACAATTAATCACCTGCGGTTATTTTATTGACATTAAAAAATCAGTAATAGTCGTTTTCTCGCCTCAATCCGTGTAAAACAGCGTTGTCTGCCACTCGCCAGTGCTGTATATTAACACAGTATTTACTCATTCAGGAAAAAGCCATGCGTGTTGAATTGATTTATGACAAACGGAATGTCGCCGGCCTACCCAACGCCGCTGAAATGATTAAGGCAGAGTTAACCAAGCGGGTGCATCGGGTGTTTCCTGATGCTGAAGTTAAGGTTAAACCAATGCAAGCCAATGGCATCAATACTGATGCTAATAAACAAGAAAAATCAGTACTGAACCGGTTGGTTGAAGAAATGTTTGATGAAGCCGACGAATGGCTGGTTAATGAGTTTTGAAAACCATTTAGCCGGGTAATCAGGCCCGGCTCATATTAATGCATTATAGTGCGCCATTATTAAGTAATATTTTTAATACGTTTAATTTTCTTTTAATCTTTATTTTAAAAAATTAATCTCCCGTCAATGTTAACTTTTACCTTCTATTTTTAAAGGGATTAAAGGTTAATGATGGAAAAGAATAGATGGGTAAAGAGAAGTGTTGCTGTATTACCGCTGATTATCACCTGCCATACAGCAGTAGCCAGCTATCACTCAGATATAAACGATGGTCTGACGATTAGCTCCTCATTGGGGTTATTGAATGCAGAATCACAAGAGTTTGTTTATCAGCGCCAATATAATGGTCACAAACTAAGCCAGATAGATTGGAAAGCGGAAAACACGCCTATTGTAAAAATGGATATATCATGGGATCTGTTATCACGGTTAACATTAACCGCGCGCGGATGGTCCACATTATCACCTGGGAAGGGGGTCATGGATGATTATGATTGGAAGACGTTAGGGCAATCTAAGTGGACTGATTGGTCTCATCACGAAAAAACCAATTTAAATTATGCGAATGAAATCGATCTTAATGCAAAGCTTTGGCTTTTAAAGCAAGACAATTACCGTATTGGTATGATGGCCGGTTATCAGCGCAATAATAATAGCTGGACATCTTATGGTGGAAACTATAATTACAATAAAGGCAATAACCTATTTACAGGTTCCGATAGTGTTACCGGCATTGGTTATAAGCAAAAGTTTGAAATGCCCTATCTTGGCTTAGCCGGGAGCTATCATTATCAAAAATTTGAGTTTAATACCTTGCTGAAATACAGCAGTTGGGTAAATGCCTATGGTGATGATGAACACTATTTACGTCAACTTTCATTTAAAGACAGCAGCAAAGGCTCTCGCTATTACGCAGTAGTGGTTGATGCGGGCTACTACGTCACCGATAACACTAAATTATTTGTTGAAGCGTCCTGGAACAGGCATGCCGAAGGAAAAGGAGATACACAAATCATCGACACTGGTGCAGGTGTTTCTGCAAATGTAGCTAATAGCGCCGGCATTGCTCAACAACATCAAACTATCGCTATAGGTTTGCAGTATAAATTTTAATCTAACCACCCTCTTATTACTGCCATCCCTCAGCATCAATGCAGCCTGAAAACCGCTGCTTTAGCTGCATTGATGCTAATTTTACCCTTTTGATGTCACTATTTTTTTCAACTTTATTTGAATTTTTACCTTCAAATGAAGCAGAAAGGAATAATCAAGCTTATGTTTTTATTGAATATAGATGTCAATAAAATCCACCTACTTTGTCACCGTTACATAAAGAAGTATTAACAATGGCGTATTAATTACAGTTTGTTACTGTGACACAGCTCAAGTTTATCTCTGCCAAGCCGTTACTTGAATCATGCCTTCCCTCTTATTTAGGACGCTCTATGCTTGATTCCATTCGTTCACGTATCTTGGCTGCCTGTATCATCATCGTGGCAGGCTCTCTGGCCATTAACACCTATTTTAACTACTCGGTTGCCAGTAAATATAACAATAGTGCCATAGATAATACCCTGACCGCCGTTACCGCCAGTCATGGTGTCGGGATCGCCGATTGGGTTGCCTCCAAAACACAAATGATTGTGTCACTAAAAGACAGCGCACTGACGGCAGACCCGACAGCGGCACTGCGACAAGTTGCAGCCGCAGGTAACTTCATCAACGTGTATATCGGTTACGCGAACAAAACCGCGATTTTTTCTAATCCCGATGGTATTCCAGCTGGCTACGACCCCACTGGGCGGCCATGGTATCTACAAGCGGTAAAAGCGGGCAAACCCGTGGTCACCCCACCCTATGTTGATGCTGGAACCAATCAGTTAGTGGTAACGTTCGCATTGCCGATTATTCAGGACGGCAGCGTTAAAGGGGTATTGGCTGCTGATGTCACCATGGACAGCGTGATTGCAAACGTGAAATCCATACACCCGACTGAAGATAGTTTTGGTATGTTAATCGATGCCGATGGCACCATTATCGCTCATCAAGATGCGAAACTAGCCCTTAAGCCACTGAGCGATATTGCGCCGACGCTGGACCTTAAAACACTGTTAACAGCAACTGAGCCTGTCGCTGCCAATATTGGCGATAACAGTAAATTGCTGCTGGCCCAAGCAGTACCAGGGACTCAATGGTTTACCGTTGTCGCCCTGGACAAAGCTCAAGCTACCACCGGCATGCGGTCGTTACTGACCACATCACTGGTGACGCTGGTGATTATTATTTTAATCGCTGTTGTCATTATTAGCCTCATTACCAAACGTGCTCTGGCACCGCTGACCCATGTGCATAAAGCCATGGATGCTATCAGCTCCGGCTCAGAAGACTTAACTCAGCGACTGCCGGTAGAAGGCCGTGATGAAGTGGCAAAAATAGCCCTTTCGTTCAACAATTTTGCCGACAAACTGAGTGTAGTAATGGCGCAAATCCGTGATACCAGCGAATCAGTACGGATTGCAGCCAATGAGATAGCGGCAGGTAATCAGGATCTGTCGGGCCGCACAGAGTCTGCCGCCGCCAGTTTGCAGCAAACCTCGGCGGCGTTGGAACAAATCTCGGCAACCGTGGCCCACTCCGCCAGCGCAGCGCGCCAGGCCAATACTGCGGTACTTTCGGCGGCTAACGATGCTTCACGTGGTGGCGACGTGATAGCTAAAGTCATCACCACAATGGAATCGATTGAAGCGGCATCTGGCAAGATCGGCGATATCACCAGTGTGATCGACGGTATCGCTTTCCAAACCAATATTCTGGCACTTAACGCGGCGGTAGAAGCGGCACGCGCGGGTGAGCAAGGACGCGGTTTTGCTGTGGTCGCAGGGGAAGTTCGTACATTGGCGCAGCGCAGTGCACAGGCAGCGAAAGAGATCAAAACGCTGATCGAATCGACAGTCAGCAGTGTGGCATCTGGCTCCGGCCAGGTACGTCAAGCCAGTAATACCATGACCGAAATCGTCAGCAGCGTGTCAGATGTCACCACCATTATGTCTGAAATAACCAACGCAGCCGATGAACAAATGCGCGGCATCCACGAAATAAATAGTGCGGTCGCGCAATTGGATACCATGGTGCAACAAAATGCCGCATTGGTGCAGGAATCCACCGCAGCATCTGCGGCGTTACAAGCTCAGGCTGCTGATTTAACCAGTGCCGTGAATCAATTTAGGATCTAGTTCAGCATCGGTATACATAGAGAAAATACCGATTGGTTTCAGTGGGTTGAAAATTACCCACTGAAACCCCCTACCCCAGCAATATTCGTGCACCAATTTTAATCGGTGCAAAATTGTCGTGTTTCATACCCGCTTCAGTTAATGCCTGCTTGAGTTGTTGTGGTGGTTCATCCAGTGGTTCGTCAGCCAATTCAAACACCCCCCAATGAATCGGTACTGTCATCGGCTGCTGTAATTGTTTAAATAACTGCACCGACTGCTGTGGATCCATATGTTGGGCCTGCATAAACCACCGCGGGGCATAAGCACCAATGGGCAAGGCGGCATAATTGAATGGCCCTAACCTTTCGCCAATGGTTAATAGTTGCTGGCAATAACCTGTATCACCGGTAAAGTAAAAGTTAATATCATCACGCTTGACCACCCAACCAGACCACAAACTTTGGTTACGATCCCAGGGGGTACGCATGCTCCAATGCCGTGCCGGTACACAATGAAACTCAAATTCAGCTGCGAGGTGTTTATCCCACCAATCCAGTTCATGAACATGGCGAGCACCCTGCTGTAGTAACCAACTTTTTAACCCTAACGGCGCCAGAAAAATCAGCTTAGGAAAGCGGCGCAATAATTGGCTAATCGTTGTCACATCCAAATGGTCGTAATGGTTGTGAGAAATCACTACCACATCTATATGGGGCAACTCTTTTACGCTGGCAGGTACCGGTGTTCTCCGTGCTGGCCCGTAAAAATTGAGCGGCGAGGCACGGCCGGAGAGTACCGGATCAAACAAAACCGTTTTCCCACTGACCCGCAATAACAGTGACGCATGGCCTAGCCACCACAACGCATCCTGCTGCCCGCTAAAATCAGCCGCTTGCCACCAATCAGTGACAAACTGCGCATATCCTTGCTGCGGCGGTTTTGGTAGCGACTGGCGTTTTCGCTCTTCACGCCAACGCTTCAAATCTTGTGGATGATGAACAACCGGCTCCAGATTCTGAAATCCAAACTCAGTGTGGTGTGGCTTACTGGCATCATAATAGGGGTTTTTCTTTGCCATTCTACGTCCTTCACTGTCAGCCGCGATTGCAACCAACATTTATTCATGGGCTATGCCCGCAATAATTCGCCCTTTCACAAAAGTGATATTTTCACACTGTAAGTAATAGCGCTAATTCTAGTAATGGTCTTTCATTTTGCTGGTTAAAATCTTGCCACACGTGTCACGGTCATTATTGTCACAAAATGGCATTATCGATTATTCGCATTATCATGGATATTCTGTTTTTTGCTGAATATCCACCCTAGCTACTAATTTGATTCATATCAATTTTTACTGTAATAGGCGCCTTTTCTGGCCGAAAAACCCTTTTTCGTGATCGAACACTCATTTTTATAAACGCCATACCTTTATAAAGAAAACGATTATCCATTATTAATGAAACATTGTTTTAATTTGAGGTGGCAGTAAAAATGAGTAAACAGATTTCAACAAGGCATACGCTGGCGTACGGGAGTGCCAACTTACTGGGAAGTGGGGCACTGGCAATCAGCGGAGCCTGGCTGATGTATTTCTACACCACCTTTTGCGGGCTATCAGTCGTAGAGGCTGCGACTATTTTCTCAATCGCCAGTATTCTTGATGCGATTAGTAATCCAGTAATGGGTTATATCACCGATAACTTCTATAACACCAGACTGGGCCGCATCTTTGGTCGTCGTCGCTTCTTTATCTTACTGGGTATCCCGCTGGTACTTGTCTATCCAATGTTATGGATGAGCGGTTTTGGCTTTTGGTATTACCTACTGACCTACGCGCTGTTTGAACTGATTTATACCTCCATCATGGTGCCATATGAAACATTGGCGACCGAGATGACCACCGATTTTGCCAAACGCTCCAAATTAACTGGTTCTAAAGCCATTTTCGGTAAAGTAGCAAACTTTTTGGCCGCTTTCATTCCCGGTCAGTTTATTGCCATTTACGGTAAAGATTCTGCAACCCCCTTCCTTTATACCGGTATCGCCTACGGTCTGATTATGTGCTGCGCGATGATCTGGCTTTATAGCTCATCATGGGAACGCCCAGCGAGCGAAGTGGTCCGTGAAACCACCAGCAGTTTCGGCCAGGCGCTGAAAAAGCTGTGTGTTGATATGGCGTCTACTTTCCATCTGCGCATTTTCCGCAAGCATCTGGGTATGTATCTGTTCGGCTTTGGCGCGGAGTGGTTATTCGCATCGGCATTTACCTACTTTATTATTTTTGGTTTAGGTCAAGATGCCGCACTGGTTTCTCAGCTCAATAGTTTCAGTTCAATAATGCAGTTGATTTCCACCGCCGTCTTTATCGGTATCTGCGTCAAAATGGGCTTTGCTCGCCCGTTCCGCATCGCTCTGCAAGTGGTTATTGTCAGTGTGATTGCCTATGCTGCGCTCTATTTCACTGGTTGGTCGCAAACAACAACTGTCATTGTACTGTTCTGTATTACCGCAGTTTTCGGTTTAAGCACTGGGGGGATTTATTATATTCCGTGGACGGTTTATACCTTCCTGGCGGATGTGGACGAAGTATTGACCGGCCGTCGCCGTGAAGGGATCTACGCCGGAGCCATGACCTTTGCAGGTAAAATGGTACGTTCGATTATTGTTTTCGCCATGGGCTGGACATTAAGTCGCTTTGGTTTTGTCTCCGGGCAATCGAGCCAACCGGAAGTTGCCGTGCAAGCCATCGTAGGGGTATTTGCCATCGGCGTTATCGCTCTGGCACTGGTGGCTATCTATTACACCACGCAAATGAAACTGGACCGTAATAATCACAAAATCCTGCTAGAAGAGATTGAGCGGATTAAAGGTGGCGGTGCCATGGCAGATATTCCGGCCCATGCCAGAGCGGTTGCTGAAGAACTAACCGGTTGGAAATATGAACAGTGCTGGGGCAACAACCACCTTGGCATGAAAGAATCATCCAATGTGGCTCCAAAGCCTGTGACTGAAAGCTAATTGATTTTCGGTTTTAACCACAAAACGCATCGGCCAACACCGGTGCGTTTTTTATTACGTAGAATAACCTTATGATTCTGCTCAACTAACCGCAGGATTTCATTCGTTTAACGATATCCCGCTAGTGAGCAACTCGCGATCCTAAATCACGATCCTGAGTTTCGCCGTGGATCAGATGTGTCAATTCTTCAACACACTGAATCAGCCCATGTTCGATGCGGTAAAAAGCGATAACTTTCATCAAGACCCTTTGCCCGCTCTTTTTGACCACATCAACCAGATGCACACTGGCAATCTGATCACCATCCGCCATCACTTTTTCCAGCGTGATGGTTCCACTAGCAAGTGTGCTTTTCAACACCTGCACATGGCGAATAAACGCCTCATAATCTAATTGATTACCATCAGCTTGCTGTTGATAATCGGTCGAAAAAAATGCAGCAACATCCTGGGTGCTATAGCTCGAGTCAACCAAAGCAGTAAATACCTGTTGGAGAAATTGTTTTGCCTGTTGCGAATTCATCATGGTGACTCCCGTTATCCAGCGCCAATGCTGAGAATGCCAGACTAGCAATATCCTTGTGGCCTTGATAACGTATCTGAGTCATTCAATACGGTTTTTACGCCATGCAATCTCATTTAATTGATCCTTCACAACTGATGCTGACAACGATGCCAGTATTGACCGTGGTACAGCGTCACGACAAGCTAGCGCGAATGACGCAGCCGCATCGCCACAGTGCGGGCCAATTATTAGCGGCAATAAATGGCTTGCTAACTATCGTCATACCCGAGGGTCAATGGGTGGTACCGGCAACACATGTGGTCTGGCTTCCCCCTCATCAACAGCACGGTTTCCGCTCGCACGGCCCTTTTCACGGCTGGAGTGTATATTTGCGCGAAGATGTCTGTGCGTCTTTACCGCTACAGCCGCGAACGATGCAATTAAGTGGCTTATTACGAGAAACCGTAAATCGCGCAGCGCAATGGCCCCGAGGGGAATTACTTGAGAACCAGCAGCGGATTATGGCGGTGATGCTAGACGAAATTGCATCATTACCTGCCGAACCATTTGAATTACCAATGCCACAAGATCCACGGCTGATAAAGGTCGCGCATGAGTTACTGAGTGACCTAGCTAACAAACAGAGAATGGATCAATGGGCACACTGGGCTGGAATGTCACCCCGAACACTGAGCCGTCGTTTCATCGCAGAGACAGGCTATAGTTTTAGCCACTGGCGGCAACGCGCACGTTTCATGCGCGCGCTGGAAATGCTGGCAGAGAAAATACCCGTGACCCATGTCGCGTTGGATGTCGGCTACGAAAACCTCAGCGCTTTTATTGATCAATTTCAGCGCGTTTTTGGCGTGACCCCCGGCAAGTACTTCCCGGTAATGTAAATTTTTCGTCTGTCTGAAAATTTCAGCATGTTTTATGCCAATATCCGATTACTATAAGCACACGACCACTTACTTTGTTTTTGAACATGGATAAAAGATTGTTGAAACATTTCACTGCCCCGCTACTGGCCGCTGCTCTATTCACTATTCCATTGCACAGCGATGCCAAGACAGAGCTTTTGACCTCACAAGTTGTTGATCAATATGCCGAACATATTTTCTATAACAGTGGTGCCATGGGAATGGCTCTGGTGGTTATTGATAACAATCAAGTGGTAAACCGTAGTTTTGGGGAAACCAAACCCGGCAACAACCTGCGTCCACGGCCAGACTCACTGATTCGCATTGCATCAATTACCAAGCTAATGACCAGTGAAGTGATGGTAAAACTGGCCGATGACGGCACGGTAAAATTGACCGATCCCCTGCGAAAATACGCACCTAAGGGCGCACGAGTCCCTGCTTATAACGCAAAACAGCCGATTACCTTGCTGAATCTAGCCAGCCACACCAGTGGCCTGCCGCGCGAGCAACCCGGTGGCCCACAAAAAAGGCCGGTGTTTACCTGGCCGACTAAAGATAACCGCTGGCAATGGATGAAGCAGGCCACGGTCACCGTGCCGCCTGGGGTTAAAGCCGCCTACTCCAATTTGGCCTACGACTTGCTGGCCGATGCGCTGTCACGGGCATCAGGCAAGCCTTATAGCAGTTTGCTGCGTGACAAAATCACTGCTCCGTTGGGGATGAAAAACACCACCCTGACCCCAACGGCAGAACAATGTAACCGTCTGATGGTCGGAGTAGGCAGTAGTCGTTGTGAAAACACCCTTGCGGCGGCGGGAAGTGGTGGGATTTACTCAACACCGGAAGATATGCAGCGTTGGATGCAGCAATTCTTAGCTTCTGATAACAGCGCGCGCAAAAGCTCAGCCAAACGTGAACAGGCGCTCTATTTCCAACGTCGTGATTTGGTGTCATTAAAAGGTATGGATGTTGCCGGTCAGGCAGACGCACTGGGGTTAGGCTGGGTCTACATGGCGCCTAATGCCGAACTACCAGGAATTATGCAAAAAACCGGTGGTGGCGGTGGATTTATTACCTATATGGCGATGATTCCAGAAAAGAACATTGGGGTTTTCGTCGTAGTGACCCGTACCCAACTGACTAAATTTACTAATATGAGTGATGGCGTTAATCGATTAGTCGCTCAATTGGCGAAGAATAGTTAGCATCGGCTCAATTGCGGTGAACATAGGCCCGTTTTAGTTCCCAGCACTTTTTGATATACCGACCGAATAATAGCTCGGTGAGTATTGCTTCGGTATCAGATTGTTAGGCGACATATGCGGGCATTCGATGTCAGTTTGCCGCAAACCGCCCCAGCACAGCACAACCCGCGGTGCTGGTAGGTATCGGCAATGGGCAAACATACCTGCGCATAGATGTAGCCCGTAGCATCAATTATGCTGCCGCTCAATGATGCTAACTCTCGAGCCGTGAGGAAGATAAGGCGCACAGTTGCGCCATAAAGGACCTGCCGTTCTGTGGCGGGGCCGCGTTAAAGAAATCACAAACAGTGGCCCCTACATCAGACAGCGTTGTGCGGTAACCAATCTCCCCTCCGGCAATACCGGGTCGCCACACCAGTAAGGGCACATTCTCGCGAGTGTGATTACTATGCCCAATTGTCGGGTCATTACCGTGATCCGCCATCACCACCAGGCAATCATCCTGCTGCATTCGCCCCATCAAGATCGCCAGATTCTGATCCACTACCTGCAACCTTTCGGCGTAGCGCGCCACATCCTGTGCATGACCCGCCAGATCGGTTTCCTGAATGTTAGTGCAGATAAATCCATCTCCTGGTTTTTGCAATTCCGCCAAGGTGATATCCATGATGGTCTGGGTATCGACCAGATTTTGATAGTTGGTACCGTGCGGATTGAGTGCGATATCGGCCACTTTGCCCACCAGCACCGTTGGAATACCAATATCATAGAGCTGCTGTGGAACTTGAACGCTGGCATCTACGCCATAGCCCAGATGTACGACCTGAAATCCTTGTTGATAAACCCCTGAGCGTGGTGCATTAATCCCGATATAACGACCCTGTTTCTCCTCTGCGGCAGCGAGTAGCTGCTCATTGCTCGCTAGCAAGCCACCAAAAGCAATCACCCGCCCAACCTTCACACAGCTACGCACTGTCTCACCAATGGCACGGACATCAGCAAACGAAATCGCACTCAGGTTAGCGCTGATGTTAAACACCTGTCCGAGATCCGCTTCCAGGTTATCACCGACCGCCGCGGCCTGATTTACCAACAGATACTGCAACCGGCTTCCCTGACGTTCGACATGCCAACCCGCCGCGACCAGTTTTTGCTCGACCTTATCGATCACCTCGGAAAACGGCATACGCAGCGGTGACTGTGGGCGGGTACCCAGTATTTCCTGATGCCCCATAAAGGTGTCACCGCCTTCGTGTTGCAGCGCTGCCCTGCCGTACACCGCCGTTAGCGAAGGTTTCATCACGTTCGGCGCGAACCCCAGAGCGTTGATGAGCCCCAATTGTTCAAGTGTCGCTAGACTCAATTGCGGAAAACGCTCCAGAATATGCCCACAGGTATTCGCACCGAGGTCCTGCGGCCTGACCTGAGGCACATCGGCCATGCTTCCCACACCAAAGCTGTCTATGACTACCACCACGAATTTACTCACCTTGCCCCCTGAATAACATTGCCGAGTCTGTCATACAGCGCTTCGAGTACTGGGTGACCAGACACAATAGCGAAAACCAGTGCCACATCGCTACCCGTGACAAAAATCTGAGTACGGAAACTGACTTACCTACACCGAATGACTTAGGTGCAAGGCCGGGAGACATAGCTTGCCGCTAGACTCCATCAGATTAAAAGCCTAATAATCATTTTTTTGAATATTTAACATGAAGGCAAAACTCACTGGCATTGACCTTTATGCGCCATCCACAAGCTCAACAGATTAGCTAATAAATACCCCTCTTCATTTGGGTGCAGGGCCAAATTAAACCGTGACAGCAGCGCCAAATGGATCTGTAAAATTTGTGGAAACGCGTCAGAGGCTCTGATTTCAGCCAACAATTCATCATCAAGCGGCCCAACTTCCTCACCACGGCGACTGCGCATTAATGCATTTGCCATATGCGTGAGCGCCATTTCCCCCTGCTCCGTGCGCACCGGCAGTGCCCATACCGTTTCCAACTGTGCGACAACCTTTTTCATGCCATCGCAGATGTCCTTATCAATAACCCCTGCCTGATATAGCACGTTTAGCCGATTCTCCATACCGCCAACTCCCTGATAGCTTTTAGTCATTGGGTTGCTGCTCGGCGTTCAACGCCCATGCTGTGATCAGCCAACAATAATTGAATATAGATAACAAGCAGAGAACAGACAAAAAGAGAATGGGATCACAAAAAATAAATAGCCCAGGAGGGGGACAGCAGAAAATCAGCAGTGGCAGCAGTACAAAGGCAAAAACCCGCTATCTTATTCAGATAACGGGTTTTTAATTGGTGCCGGCACCAAGAGTCGAACTCGGGACCTACTGATTACAAGTCAGTTGCTCTACCAACTGAGCTATGCCGGCGAAATTTTTTGGAACGTTAGTACGTTTCCTTGGCGCGCAATATAGTATAACTCAGAACAAACAATCAAGCGTTATCAACAAATTATTTGTATCCCGCTTCATAAAACAACAGATTGATGAATAAATAAGCGTAGCAGTTATCATAATCGGATTCCCATCACCAATCGATACCTTTCTGCGCCTTAATTCCATGATCAAATGCATGCTTCACTGGTCGTAACTCACTAACGGTATCTGCCAGTGCGATAATTTCCCGATGGCAAGCTCGCCCGGTGATGACCACACTTTGATGTACAGGCCGATTTTTTAACGCCGCCAACACCGCATCCAAGCTCAAATAACCGTAAGTGAGCATATAAGTGAGCTCATCTAAAACCACAAGCTGGTAACCAGGGTCAGATAACATCCGCGCGCCCTGCTGCCACACTAGTCTGGCCGCTTGGATATCCGCCGCTTTATCTTGGGTATCCCAAGTAAAACCGGTTGCCATGACATGAAATTCGACCCCGTTACGCTCCAGTAGGTTACGTTCACCACACTCCCAGTCCCCCTTGATAAATTGAAGCACACCTACCCGCATATCATGGCCAACGGCTCTGGCTGCAGTTCCAAATGCGGCGGTACTTTTCCCTTTGCCATTACCGGTAAATACAATAATGATCCCGCCGTTTTTTGCCGCGGCAGCAACCCGCTCCTCAACCTGTTGTTTAAGATGTTGCTGCCGCTGCTGATAACGCTCTTCGTACATCGTGGTTTCCTCAACACAACGTTATTTCTGACAACCGGCACAGGCCTTGATTTGAATTTGATCAAAGAATGAATTGCCTTTGTTATCAACGAGTATGAACGCCGGAAAGTTCCTGACTTCCATCTTCCACACAGCTTCCATTCCCAGTTCGGGATACTCAAGGCATTCCAGACTTTCGATATACTCCTGCGCCAGAATGGCCGCAGAACCGCCGATACTGCCCAAATAGAAACCACCGTGCTTATGGCATGATTCGGTGACTTGCTGGCTACGATTGCCTTTTGCCAACATGATTAAGCTGCCCCCCTGGGATTGGAACAGATCGACATAAGGATCCATGCGCCCTCCAGTCGTTGGCCCCATCGAGCCGGATACCAATTCATCTGGTTTTTTTGCAGGTCCAGCATAATAGACGGGATGATCTTTCATGTATTGAGGTAATGGCTGATTCTGTTCCAAACGCTGTTGCAGCTTGGCATGCACAATATCGCGGGCAACAATTAACGGGCCATTGAGTGATACGCGGGTGGATACCGGGTAAAGTGAAAGCTGTTGACGAATTTCATCCATCGGGCGGTTAAGATCAATGTTAATTACCGTCCCTTCGTTATTAATCCGCAAATCTTCAGGAATATATCGCTCAGGGTGGCGCTCTAATTTCTCCAACCATATGCCCTCTTTATTAATTTTGGCTTTAATGTTCCGATCAGAAGAACATGAAATTGCCATCCCTATCGGGCAAGAGCCACCATGACGCGGCAAACGAATAACCCGAACATCATGTGCAAAATATTTGCCACCAAACTGAGCACCCAAGCCAAATTCACGTGAAGCTTGTAACAGATCCTCTTCCAGCGCCTTATCACGGAAAGCCTGACCGAACGCATTACCCTCGCCAGGTAAGTTATCGTAATATTTTGTCGAGGCGAGTTTAGCGGTCTTCAAGGTTAATTCTGCGGAGGTACCTCCTATAACAAAAGCAATATGATAAGGAGGACAAGCAGCCGTTCCCAGGCTCTTCATTTTCTCAATTAAAAAGGCTTTGAGTTTTGCCGGTTCCAACACCGCTTTTGTTTCCTGATAAAGCGCTGCTTTATTGGCGGAGCCGCCGCCCTTATTCACAAACAAGAACGAATATTGCATACCCGAGGTAGCAAAAATATCAATTTGCCCAGGAAGATTGGTACCGGTATTCACTTCGTTATACATATCTAACGCCGCATTTTGTGAGTAGCGCAGATTATCTTGGCGGAAGGTGTTATAGATGCCGCGTGATAATGCTTCGGCATCATCAGTATCAGTCCAAACCCGTTGGCCTTTTTTCGCCACAATGGTAGATGTGCCCGTATCCTGGCAGTTCGGCAAAATACCTTTGGCTGAAATCTCCGAATTTCTCAATAATTGCAATGCGACATATTTGTCATTTTCGCTCGCTTGCGGATCATGCAAAATGGCAGCAACTTGCTGCTGATGTGCTGGGCGCAGGAAGAATGAGGCATCATGGAACGCTTGCTGGGAGACTAATGTCAGCGCTTCAGGTTCAACTTTTAATACTTCGTTGCCATCAACCTCGATAGTGGAAACATACTTATCCGTTAACAAGTAATATTCTGTGCGGTCCTCAGACAGAGGGAAGAGATCTTGGTAAAAAAAATCATTTTTATACATTATTTTCACTCGATTAGCTGAATGGGAAATAGTAAGAAAATATCGCTGACCCTTTGTATTTAAAAAATCAAAGAATAAAAAAACCTCAGTAAGTCGCTGGTATCATCGTGCTATTATTAATAGAGTAAAATAAAAAGCAATTGTTCTATCTGCAACACATAATGCGTATTGGTGAATAACTCCAGAACAATTTCCACAGCCGAAAAAGAAAGAAAAACCAAGGTAACAACCCATTAAAAATAGGCACAAACCAGAAATGGCTGCGCTATGGTAATATGCCATAAAAATACGACAACTCAATTATCATCGTAAATTTAGAACACGACATTAATTTAATCCTACGTTCAAAACATATATTTTATTTTAAAAAATAAAATATAATTCTTTATCTGTCGCTTTGAAAAATTAATTAACCCATGCTCTTTTTAGCTCTTCCTCTTTAGATTTATCATGGAGCCAGCGACTTAATTTTTGCAAGCTTCTCAACCCTCTTTTACCTTCTTTGTAGGTCAGTACAAAGTGGTTTCCGGTGCTCATGGGTAAATCACATGGAATGACCATATCACCATTTTCCAAATCCTTGTGAATAGCAAATCGGGGCAATAACGCCATGCCAAGATTGGAGCGCACAGCAGAAATCAGCATCGATAAAAGATCAAAACGTGGCCCCATTCGTACTTTAGGGCTATTAACGCCTGATAATGTAAACCAGTCATGCCACGAATCTAAACGAGTTGTTTGATGAAGCAACGTAAGTTCATCCATCAACTGCTCTGCAAGCATCACTTTTTTCTCATCCTGCCACAACATCCGGCTGCAGACAGGCACTAGCTCTTCTTCAAACAAGTGCTCATTTTCAGCCCACGGGCTACAGAAATCCTCACGCATAATTGCCGCATCGTATTTCAAATTCAGAAAATCAGCAGGCGTAGTCAGCGCCACTAAATTAAGGACAATCTCAGGATGCTTCTCATGAAAGTCACTGAGATTTGGAATGAGCCAATGTGTGCTAAATGTTGGTGTAACCGCCAGCTCCAACACTTGCTGAGTTGACTGGTAAGACATAATGCTTTGCGTATCTCTTTCCAGTTGCTCCAATGTATCTCTGACTAAACCAAGATAATAACGACCCGCATCATTGAGGAAAATTCGCTTACGGACATGGTGGAATAATGACACATTAAGTAGCTCCTCCAGTGCTGTAATTTGACGGAAAACAGCACTTTGGGTTAACGCTAACTTTTCTGCCGCTCGCGTGTAGCTTTCATATTGAGCAACAGCTTCAAATGTCACTAATAAATCAGTTTTAGGAATTTTACACCGCATTATAGCTCACCCATTATTTCATAAAACACCGATTAAATAGTTGTGTGTACCTGGGCACAACTAATATTCAAATATTGATAGCGACGCTTCTTTTTTTGATTTTTAAAATACACATTTCTATTTAGATAGACATGGGTCTCCGTCATTTTTGTGATAGCCCTCATGATTATCAATAGCAATATCATATTAAAGATAAAAAATAAGCGAATAAACCAAAACTATAACGAAGGACATTGCACATTTAAATATTGATGCTTTAGCGTTAACACAAATAAAATAAAACCATAATTTAATATGAAAATCATATAGTTATAAAAACAAACATTAAATGCGAAATATTTGAAAGAGATCATTCCATAAAATGATTAAATATTGGGAGCAAGGTCAAATATATAATCTAATATTTATGAATAATGATGCGGAGTTTAATAATCATATGCCGTTTTTATATAACGCATTTCTGGTGATTAATTTTAATAAAATTAAAAATCTTATCGGCCATAAAGGTTGCTCGAATGAGTAAAGGAAAAGTATTGTTAGTTGGGGCGGGACCGGGGGATGCATCTCTAATCACTGTAAAAGGATTGCTAGCCATTCGTGAAGCTCAAGTTATTGTGCATGACCGTCTGGTTAATCTTGAGTTAATTTCTCAAGCACCACCCCATTGCCAAATTATTAATGTGGGGAAAACCTCAAATCATCATCCAGTCCCACAAGAACAGATCAATAAAATCTTGGTCGAGCATGCCCTGGCGGGGAAAAATGTTGTTCGTCTTAAAGGAGGCGACCCTTATGTATTTGGCCGAGGTGGAGAAGAAGCCGAGGCACTTGCCCATGAAGAGATCCCTTTTGAGATAATTCCAGGTATCAGCTCAGCTATTGGCGGTTTAGCCTATGCCGGTATCCCCGTGACCCATCGGCACTACGCTTCCAGCTTTCATGTGGTCACCGGGCATATGTGTCAGGGAAATGAACCACAAAACTGGGATATTTTGGCCCAACTGGATGGGACGTTAATCGTATTAATGGGAATGACGCGACAAGAGGAGATCTGCCAACGCCTAATCGACGGAGGTAAATCACCCGACACCCCCGCCGCCGCCGTGATGTATGCCAGCCAGCAACGGCAAGAGATAGCAAAAGGGACACTGACCACGCTAAAAGATGAAATTGTACGTAAAAAATTACATGCCCCCGCACTGTTAGTGATTGGTCATGTCGTCAATCTTAGTGATGTTCTGGCTTTTACTGCCCACCAAATTGATATCAGTCATGAACCACTATTGCAGGCAATCTGAGTATGTTGTCAGCAATAGTTATTTGTTCCAAGGGGCCAGCAGTGCAGAAGAACGGCATTCAATCCGTCAGTTATATCAGGCATCCAGACCACATCTGGCCACAGGCTGTTTCTCATGGCTGAAGCCCGTTGCCCAGCCTCTTGCGGTGAACTGATCCAAGGGTGGATTTTTGGCGGAGAAAAACTTATCTCTTGCCCGATTAACTGGTTTAGCACCGTTTCAGTTACCGAAGGGGAACCGAGCTGGCGTGAACGACCGCGTATGCGTCATATGGTCAGGCAAGTGTTGGCGCATTTTGGCGAGCCTGCCCAATATAGCGAGAATATCTGCATTGCGTTTGAATCCACTATTCCCGTGGCTAAAGGATTAGCCAGTAGCACCGCCGATATTGCCGCAACAGCTATCGCGACCAGCCGCTTACTGGGTAAATCACTGAGTGACGAATCACTGGCCAAACTCTGCGTGGCAGTTGAACCCACCGACAGCACGATATTTAAAGATCTCACCCTTTTTGATCACCAGACCGCGCAAAGTCATCATCCCTTTACCTGGCGACCCGACATCGACATTCTGCTACTTGAAAGTACACAAACGCTGTTAACCGAAGAGTTCCATAAACGAAATCGCCAACCCTTGTTACTTAAACAGGCAGCCAACTTAGCCAATGCTATGCAACTGTTTCAACAGGCTAACGATACCCAGTGCCACTATCGTTTGGGCGAAGCCACCACGCTAAGTGCCGTCGCCAGCCAGTCAATGCTGCCTAAGCCTGAATTTCATCAGTTACTGGATATCGTTGAGCGCAGCGGAATTTATGGTTTGAACGTAGCCCACAGTGGCAGCGTTATTGGTTTGCTGTTCAATCATCAACGACACGATCTAGACCGCCTTATCAGCACACTGCATCAACCACAGATAATTAAGCACTATCCGCATATTCATATTGTCAAAATGGTTGTGGGTGGCGTGCGTTGATGAACATATTATTTTCGCAAACATCATTGATTTTTAATATTCAGCTAATGTGATAATAACTCACTATTATTTTTAACATTATAACTCTCACATCTATAAAATATCTCATATTAATTCATTAAATATAGCCAACCAACAGAAAACAAAACTAAACCCTAGAAATATAAATATGATAAGCATCACACAAACAGAATTAACCCATAACTTTTATATAGATCACACTATCACTCTAAATAATCACATTCATTTTTAATTATATTTATAACCATGCGTTAACAAAAAACAAATAAAATAAACAACAGATTGATTTTAAAGAATTTATTCAATCTAAACCGCCAATTTAAAATAATTTATTTTGCTTTTTTTATTTTTTTCAAGATGTCCTGACAATAAATCAATTGTATTTAATTTGTTGGAAAAGCACATTATAAGCCAGCCAATTCCCAGTGAATTGCCATCGATACCTGAAGAATAAAATAGATAATCTTGATTTACGCGTAGAGGGCTAAAAAAATAAATTTAGCTCTCTACTCACAAAACCAATATACGGATCGTAATCTACATAGAGGACTTAACATGCAAAATCCAACAATTGTTATTGGCGTCATTGGTGCTGATTGCCATGCTGTTGGTAATAAGGTGCTAGACCGAGTGTTTACAATGCACAACTTCAACGTCATCAATCTCGGAGTGATGGTGAGTCAGGATGAATATATTGATGCTGCCATTGAAACCGGTGCTCACGCCATTGTCATCTCCTCTATCTATGGGCACGGTGAAGTGGATTGTATTGGTATGCGTGAGAACTGCATTGAACGCGGAATTGGCGAAATCTTGCTGTATGTCGGCGGAAATTTGGTTATTGGTAAACATGCATTCTCAGAAATTGAGTCAAAATTCAAAGAGATGGGATTCAACCGCGTCTTCGCACCCGACACTGATTTGGAATTAGTCTGTTCTTTAATGAAAGGCGATATTGAACATGCCATGCAACCAGAAGCAGCGGCTGGGGGCGTGCAATGATCACCGTTTCTATCGATATCGGCTCCACCTGGACAAAAGGGGCAGTGTTCGAGGTGGGAGATGATGACCATATTGATGTGAAGAATTATGCATTATCTCCTACTACGCCACACCATTTGGCTGAAGGATTTTTTTCGGTATTGAATAAGATCCTGAATGTTGCCGATGCACGCCCTTTATTAGCGTCAGGGCAGGTCAATATTGATTACTCCTCATCGGCCAAAGGCGGATTAGCGGTTGCTGCTATTGGGCTGGTGCCCAATATTACCCTCGAATCCGCCAAGGTCACCGCGCATTCTGCGGGGGCTAAAGTGTCACAACACTTCGCCTATAACCTGAATAAATCAGATGTACGGGCTTTAGAAGCATCACCGCCGGATATCCTGTTATTTACCGGTGGTACTGACGGCGGTGACTACGCTCATGGCCTGTCGAACGCGAAACTATTGGCTCAATCTAAATTGAAGTGCTCCATTATTTATGCCGGAAATCGCGACTTGCAAGATGACGTATTGGAGATCCTCGGTGATAAAGATTTAACCATCGTTAATAACGTGCTGCCCAATCTCGACAGCCCTAATCCATTTGATGCGCGTAAGGCTATTTGCAACATTTTCCTTAAGAAGATTATTAGAGGGAAAGGTTTAGACGTCATTGTTGATCAAACGGGTGAAGACCCACTGCCTACGCCCTATTCAGTCTTCGAACTGGTGCAACAAATTCGCCAATACGTACCCGATTGGGAAACGTTCATGTTGATAGATATGGGGGGTGCCACCACCGATGTTTACTCCTCCTATAACAGTCATATGCTGCCCGACACCGTGATACACGGGATCCCAGAACCGCTGATTAAACGAACCGTCGAAGGTGACCTGGGGATGCGCGTTTCAGCGATGAATGCCGGCGAAACCGGTATGCCGATGATTGCTCATTACTTCTCACACCAACAAAGTCAAATTGATGCTTTTTATCGATATTTAACCCATATCACTGCACATCCGGGCTATTTACCCCGTAGCGACGAAGAAGTTGTTTTCGACCAATTGTTGGCTGGGATTTGTGTCGGATATGCCACTGAACGTCATGCGGGCAAAAAAACACAGGTTTGTACCTGCGCAGGCAATATTGACCTACAGGTCGGTCGCGACTTAAGCCTGGTTAAAAAGGTGATTGGCACTGGCGGGTGGCTATCCCGAGCAGAATCATTCGATATTCATAACTGGCTGAAATATCGCAATTTAGATGATGAGGGCAAGCAGGTTCTGCTCCCCGGCAAGTTTGAATATTACAGAGATACACAAGGTTTACTTCCCCTGCTCGCCAATGTCGCCCGTCGCTTTCCTAAAGCTGCCGCCCAAACTGGCGTTCGAATTTTGAACAAGTAAAAACTGGAGTCATGATGGAACTTCGCAACAAAAAGATTTCTTTAGATCACTTTATGTCAGAACGTTTTCACGTCTTACAAACGTGGCACACCGGCAAAGACGTTGAGAAATTTGAAGATGGCGTTAAGTATCAGCAAACAATTCCTGAGTCGAAAAATTTTGCCCGGGCATTATTTGAAGCAGACCGCCAAGGCATTACGTTGAGCCAACCTCGTGCTGGGGTCGCATTAATCGAAGAACATATCGCACTGCTGACAGCGTTGCAAAAAGATTGCGACCTCCTACCCACCACGATTGATGCCTATACCCGCCTTAATCGTTACGAAGATGCAGCCATCGGCATCCAAAAATCTATCGAAGCAGGGACATCAAAACTCAATGGTTTACCGGTCGTCAACCACGGTGTAACAGCTTGTCGCAGCATTACTGAAAGTTTGTCTAAACCGTTGCAGATCCGTCACGGAACACCTGATGCACGGCTGCTGGCCGAGATAGCAATGGCCAGTGGGTTTACCAGCTACGAAGGCGGCGGGATCTCCTACAACATTCCTTATGCAAAACGCGTAACGCTGGAGAAATCCATTCGTGACTGGCAGTACTGCGATCGCTTGATTGGGGTATATGAAGAGCATGGTATTCGTATTAACCGCGAGCCATTTGGCCCATTGACCGGCACCTTAATCCCGCCGTTTGTGTCCCATGCGGTCGCGATTATTGAAGGTTTACTCGCGCTGGAACAAGGTGTCCGGTCTATCACCGTGGGCTACGGCCAGGTGGGTAATATTGTGCAAGATATCGCGGCTATCCAATCATTACGCGAGCTGGCTCATGAATATTTCCACGCTAATGGCTACGACAATTACGAGTTGAGTACCGTGTTCCATCAATGGATGGGGGGATTCCCAGAAGATGAGTCCCGTGCATTCGCGGTTATCTCTTGGGGGGCCGCAGTAGCGGGGATGGCCGGTGCTACCAAGGTGATTACCAAAAGCCCACATGAGGCCTACGGGATCCCAACTGCCGAGGCAAATGGTCAAGGATTAAGAGCCTCGAACCAAATGCTGAACATGGTTCGTGACCAAAAATTCCCACCTTGTCTGGAGGTCGATCGCGAGGTTGATCTGATTAAACGTGAAGTTCGCGCCGTTATGAACAAAGTGCTGGAACTGGGTCAGGGCGATATTGCGATAGGTACCGTACGTGCCTTTGAAGCGGGAGTCCTTGATGTGCCATTTGCCCCCGCCACCTGTAACTCCGGCAAAATGATGCCTATCCGCGATAACCACGGCGCCATCCGCGTCTTCGATCCGGGTTCAGTACCCCTGCCTGAAGATGTACTAGCACTCCACCATGATTTTGTTGCTGAACGCGCTAAAGAAGAAGGCCGTGTACCTTCATTCCAAATGATTATTGATGACATTAACGCTGTATCCCACAGTAAATTAATAGGAAGACCATAATGAAAATCAAACACGCTCTGTTCACCGCCGGTTACTCATCTTTCTACTTCGATGACCAACAAGCAATCAAAAATGGCGCGAAATTGGATGGGTTTATCTATCAAGGCAAGCCGGTGACTGAGGGATTCACGTCAATTCGGCAGGCAGGTGAATGCGTCAACATCCAATTAATTTTAGAAAATGGGGCCGTGGCAGTGGGTGACTGTGCCGCAGTGCAATACTCAGGCGCTGGTGGTCGTGATCCTTTGTTTATCGCAGCAAATTTTGTTCCTTTCTTAGAAAAACATATCAAACCCCTACTGGAAGGGCGCGATGTCAGTGAGTTTCGTCTGAATGCCCGTTTCTTTGACGACGTGACCATTGATGGCAAACAGCTACATACCGCCATTCGTTACGGCCTTTCTCAGGCATTGCTGGATGCCACTGCGTTAGCTACCGGGCGTTTAAAAGCCGAGGTAGTGTGTGACGAATGGCATCTGCCGCTGGTTGCCAAACCTATTCCGCTGTTTGGTCAAAGTGGCGATGACCGTTATATCGCTGTGGATAAAATGATCGTTAAAGGCGTCGATGTTCTGCCACATGGTCTTATCAACAACGTTGATGAAAAACTGGGCCGCAATGGCGAAAAACTGCGTGACTATGTGAGTTGGTTAGCCAAACGCGTGGCTGAACTGCGCGTTGATCCTAACTACAAACCGAATCTGCATATTGATGTTTACGGCACCATTGGCCTGATTTTTGACATGGACCCAATGCGGTGCGCTGAATATATCGCCAGTCTGCAAGAACAAGCCGGCGATCTGGATCTGTATATCGAAGGGCCGGTTGATGCGGGCAATAAACCAGACCAAATCCGCCTGTTAACTGAGATTACCCGCAATCTGGCAAAACTCGGTTCGAAAGTCAAAATTGTGGCCGATGAATGGTGTAACACCTATCAAGACATCATCGATTTTACTGATGCGGGTAGTTGTCACATGGTGCAGATCAAAACCCCTGATTTGGGCAGTATTCACAACATCGTGGACGCAGTTCTTTACTGCAATAAAAAAGGGATGGAAGCGTACCAGGGGGGGACTTGTAACGAAACCGATATCAGCGCTCGCACCTGTGTGCATGTCGCTATCGCCTCCCGTCCGATGCGGATGCTAATCAAACCGGGGATGGGTTTTGATGAAGGGATGAACATTGTGTTCAACGAGATGTCTCGCACCATCGCGCAACTTAATGCAAAGGCTAACTGATATGTCTAAGACCTTTAAAATTCTCTCACCAACGGCCATCTTGGGGTACGGATTCCCGGAAGAGAGCTTTATGAAAGCGATGGAGGAGTCACCTGATTTAATCGCCGTAGATGCTGGATCCTCTGACCCCGGCCCTCACTATTTGGGTGCCGGTAAACCTTTTACCGACCGCGCTGGAGTAAAACGCGATCTGCGCTATATGATAACCGCAGGGGTGAAAAATGGTATTCCTGTGGTTATCGGTACTGCGGGTGGTTCAGGTGCTGCACCGCACCTGGAGTGGTGTCGCCAGATAATTTTAGAGATTGCCAAAGAGGAATCGCTCAACTTTACGCTGGCTGTTATCCCTGCCGACGTCAGTAAAGAAGTGGTGCACGCCGCCCTTGATGCCGGCAAGATTCAGTCGCTGGATTTTGTCCCTGAACTGACTCATGAAGCCATTGATGCCACAACCTATATCGTTGCTCAAATGGGGATCGAGCCTTTTCAGGAAGCATTGCAAGCGGGCGCACAAGTGGTGTTAGGTGGCCGTGCTTATGATCCCGCCTGCTTTGCGGCGTTACCGATTATGAGGGGATTCGATGAAGGTCTGGCGTTGCATTGTGGCAAGATTTTGGAATGTGCTGCTATTGCAGCAACACCGGGATCAGGCTCCGACTGCGCAATGGGTATTCTGGACGAAACTGGCTTTACCTTAAAAACCTTCAACGAGAAACGTCAATTTACCGAAACCTCGGCCGCGGCACATACCTTGTATGAAAAATCTGACCCATATTTCTTACCCGGCCCCGGCGGCGTGTTGAACCTGAAAGCCTGTCGCTTTGAAAATGTCGGCAACGGCCAGGTTCGTGTCAGCGGGTCAGTACATGAAAACACGCCATACACCGTGAAGTTGGAAGGCGCACGTCCGGTGGGCTATCGTACCCTGAGTATTGCCGGCACCCGTGATTCCATTATGATTGCCGGTATTGATAATATTTTGGTCGAAGTACGCAACAGTGTCGAAAAAAACCTCAAAATCGATCCTGATGCGGTGAAGCTCAATTTTCATCTGTACGGCAAGAACGGTGTCATGGGCAAAATGGAGCCAGAGCCAGATACCACTTCTTATGAATTGGGTATTTTGCTGGATGTTGTCGCCCCGACTCAAGCCATGGCTGATAGCATATGTTCACTCGCCCGCTCTACTCTGCTTCATTATGGTTATGCCGGGCGAATAGCTACTGCGGGTAATTTGGCCTTCCCATTCTCTCCGTCAGATATTCGAGCGGGACTGGTTTATGAATTCTCCATTTATCATTTGATGGAATACACACCAGAAGTTGCATTTAAATTCCGCTTGGAAAATGTAACAACCGAAGGAGTGGTAGCATGAAAAAATCAATTTTAGATTTGGCACACGTTGTCAGATCGAAAAATGCCGGTCCTTATGAATTAGTGCTGGATATTTTATTTAAGGATAAAGAGATATATTCAAGCATTAAAGCATCAGGGCAATTTAAAAAAGAACTGATTGCGCAACTCTATAAAATTGACCCCAAATTTGTACACCGCATTGTTTGGTTCGATCCCGCCAATGCTGTCAAGGTAGTCATACCGCGCAGCCTGGTATCGGGTGCAGTAGGCGATACTGACGTCTATGGTGCTCAGCAACATGCACCATTATTGAAACTCGAGTTTAGCATTTAGTATTTCATTAACTGTAGCAATAGAAAAAACACTCTAATAATCCGGTGCACTGCGCTGCGTCATTCGCTTCGTCCTGCACCGTGATTAATATAGAGGCAAATACAACATCAGCACTGTTATTAATTAAGTTTAGAGCAACGATACCACCCTACTTATAAATGGAATCCTTATGAAATCAAAAAATTTGACCACAATGATCATATTGGGTCTGATAATAGGTATTATTGTCGGATTTTTAATTAATTCCTTTAGCAGCCCTGAGTTCGCTAAATCATACTCATCTGAAATATCTATTTTCACCGATATTTTCCTGCGATTGATCAAAATGATCATTGCTCCATTAATCATCTCAACATTAGTGGTTGGGATTGCCAAAATGGGGGATGCCAAAACCTTAGGGCGCGTTTTCTCAAAAACGCTGTTCTTGTTCATTTGCGCCGCATTCATTTCCATTCTGCTCGGGTTGGTGATTGTTAACCTGTTAAGACCCGGTGATGGGATTAACTTCGTGGCGGAGACTGCCAGCGCTGTTGACGGTATCGCACCAGTACCATTCTCGGCTAAGGTGTTTATCTCACACGCTATCCCAACCAGTATTGTGGATGCGATGGCACGCAATGAAATCCTGCAAATTGTTGTGTTCTCTATATTTATGGGAATTAGCCTGTCCGCCATCGGTGAAAAAGCTACCCCTATCGTTTCGGTATTAGATTCGTTGGCACACCTGATGCTAAAACTCACAGGTTACGTCATGTTGTTTGCCCCTCTGACCGTATTCGCTGCCATTTCAGCCATGATTTCTGAGCGTGGCTTAAGTGTATTAGTCAGTGCCGGTATCTTTATGGGCGAGTTCTATCTCACCCTCGGCCTGCTGTGGCTTATTTTGATTGGTTGTTCGATACTTCTGATTGGCCGCTGCACGCTGCGCTTAATTAAAGGCATCAGCGAACCCGCGCTGTTAGCTTTTACCACCTCAAGTTCTGAAGCGGCCTTCCCTGGTACGTTAGAGAAATTAGAAGAGTTTGGCGTATCCAACAAAATTGCCAGTTTTGTGTTGCCGATTGGTTATTCCTTTAACCTTGTAGGCTCCATGGCATATTGTTCGTTCGCGGTCATATTTATTGCTCAGGCATGTAATATCCATTTGAGCATGGGTGAGCAAGTCACCATGTTATTGATTCTAATGCTGACTTCTAAGGGCATGGCGGGGGTTCCACGTGCTTCATTAGTGGTTATTGCCGCAACGTTGAGCCAGTTCAATATCCCGGAAGCAGGGTTGATTCTACTGATGGGTGTTGATCCCTTCCTCGATATGGGCCGTTCTGCCACTAATGTGATGAGTAACGCAGTTGGTGCAGCATTGGTTGGGCGTTGGGAAGGTGAACACTATGGTGAAGGCTGCCGTGGCGTGGCAAAAGCGCGCACGGAAACTATCATGGTTAAAGAGATGGCGGTGATTCAAGAGACATTTACTCTCGAGGCGCAGGCCAAGTAATAGCCGCTCTCTGTTTGTTCCCGCTGAAAAAGCAAAAAGCCCAAGCTTGCAATAAGCTTGGGCTTTAAATTTGGCGGAAGGATAGAGATTCGAACTCTAGGACCTGTTACAGTCGACGGTTTTCAAGACCGTTGCCTTAAACCACTCGGCCATCCTTCCAATGGGCAGCATTATCATCTATAGCGCGATGATATGTCTAGTGTTTCATTTAGAAAAAATTGAAATTCGATTCGTTTGGTTAAACTTCACACCAAAATTGGTCAAAAAAAGTCTGTGCGGCTAAAAATGGCGCGCCTTTTGATAAACCATCGGCTGTTTTCAATGCACGTAAGAGCTGCCTTCGGCGGATAAACATCCTGTCCTAACAATACCAGCCTGATGACCGACACAAAAAAACGCGGCCAGATTGACCGCGTTCTGCCTCAGAACTTATCCTGTAATCAGAATTAGAACTGGTAAACCACACCAACAGCTACGATATCATCAGTGTTGATACCGGCGTTTTTGGTAAAGGTATTTTCATCCAACAGGTTGATTTTGTAATCAACGTAGGTGGACATATTTTTGTTGAAGGCATAAGTTGCGCCGACATCAACGTATTTCAACAGATCCTGGTCACCATAACCGTTGCCAAGGTCTTTACCTTTGGATTGCAGGTAAGCCACGGATGGGCGCAGGCCGAAATCAAATTGATATTGAGCCACTAACTCAATGTTTTGCGCTTTGTTAGCATAACCTGCATCGGCATTGTTATTGCCGAAATCACCGAAGCGGGTCAGGTTATAAGTCTGAGTATAGTTAGCCGCCAGATAGACATTGTTGGCATCGTATTTCAAACCACCGGTGTATGCATCTGCACGGTCACCGTGACCAAATTTCAGGTTATTTTGATCAGTAGTACGCAGAGAACTGGCCATCGCCGCAGACGCACTCACACCCCAGCCCAAATCGTAAGATACGGACATACCGTAACCATCACCATTCTGCCCTTGTACATCACGGCCATTATTGGTTTCAGTACCGTTACCATTTTTGCCCTGATATTGCAGCGCAAAGTTCAGGCCGTCCACCAGACCAAAGAAGTTGGTGTTACGGTAAGTCGCCATGCCGTTACCACGTTGAGACAGGAAGTTATCCGCACCATATGTATCGCCACCAAACTCTGGCAGCACGTCAGTCCATGAAGTTACGTCGTACAGCACACCATAGTTACGGCCGTAATCCAGAGAACCGTAATCCGCAAATTTCAGACCCGCAAAGCCAACACGCGTGAAGTTGCCTTGATCCTGACTTTCAGCTTTATTCAGGTTTGCCTGATATTCCCACTCGCCATAACCGGTCAGTTGGTCATTAATTTGTGTTTCGCCTTTTAGGCCGAAACGCATGTAGGACTGATCGCCATCATTGCTTTTATTGTCAGAGAAATAATGCAGACCATCAATTTTACCGAACAAGTCCAGTTTGTTGCCGTCTTTGTTGTAAATTTCAGCTGCACCTGCACTACCTGCGACTAATAAAGCCGGAACCAGCAGAGAAAGAACTCGAAGTTTCATCGTTATTATCCTCTATTATTAGATTTGATTATGCCACTGCTCTTTCGAGCAATTACTCCCAATGGGGTTTCTCTATTGTGGGAATAAGATTAGGATTAATCTATACAGAAAATGCTACTAAGTGACGGATAATGTTTCATATACCCAACAAAGTATTTCAAAATGTAAATACTGGCGAACTTTAACAAATATTAAAAACACTAAAAATATAGCACTTATAATCAAGAGCAAATATAATTCACATATAAAACAATATGTTGAAAAAATACATCAGCAGCACAAATTGATAAGTAAAATACAATAATCGAGGGCTATAATACATCCGCTATCATCATTATTTTTACTTTTATTCACATTATGGCTTATGTGGCCAGATAATTAGTTAGTGTTACGGCCGGTCTTTGACCGGCTTTTTTATTGCCAATAATATATAGTTAAGTATATTCATAGTGAGCACGTATTAACAAGATGAAATAGTAGCCGAATAATATAGTTTCATGGTTTTATTTAAGCACAAATAGCTTAAAAATATCTAATCAGTGATTATAATGCCCTATGGATGACCGTTCAATTATTCATCAACGATGAATAATTGAACGGTTCACTCTCTACTAGAAATAATCCTCGGCTAATCATTTTTGATTTTAAGCCACAATCTTATTGAGTGATACGGTTATCCTGCGGTGTATTTAGGATGATAAAAACCACATTTTAGCCTAATGAGTAGCTAAAGAGAGGCCAGCTATGCCATGCATATATAGGGCTTAGAGTCATGGGGTGCCCGCAAGCAACCGTATATAAAAAGCAACTATTCTACTAATCCAGACAAATCCCTTCGACCCGCATTTCTCTTTGTGATAGAAACATCTGTCAATATCACTTGTTCGTTTCAATCGCAGATCTGATACCTCATGACCACCAAAGTACTCCAACAAACATTGCAGCCAGGTGTTGCACAGCAAGTCTCGACCCGACTGGCATTCTTTATTGCAGGATTGGGTATGGCCGCTTGGGCCCCTCTGGTGCCTTTTGCCAAAGCGCGTATCGGTCTTAACGATGCGTCGTTGGGCTTACTGCTATTGTGTATTGGTATCGGTTCGATGCTGGCAATGCCCCTGACCGGGGTACTAACGGCAAAATGGGGTTGCCGCCCAGTGATTTTACTGGCAGGGGCAGTGCTGTGCCTCGATCTTCCCTTGTTAGTCCTGATGAATACCCCGGTGACGATGGCTCTCGCTCTGCTCGTATTCGGTGCTGCTATGGGCATAATAGATGTCGCCATGAATATTCAGGCGGTTATTGTTGAAAAAGCCAGTGGCCGGGCCATGATGTCCGGTTTCCACGGTCTGTTTAGTGTCGGAGGGATTGCCGGTGCTGGTGGCGTGAGTGCTTTATTATGGTTGGGGCTAAGCCCATTGGCGGCGATTATCGCTACCGTGGTGCTAATGATTGTTCTCCTGCTCACTGCCAATAAGAATTTGCTACGAGGTAGCGGAGAAGCCCATGACGGCCCACTGTTTGTTTTGCCGCGTGGTTGGGTGATGTTTATTGGCTTCCTGTGCTTTGTTATGTTTCTGGCCGAAGGCTCGATGCTTGACTGGAGTGCGGTTTTCCTGACTACACTGCGCGGTATGGACCCCTCACAAGCGGGAATGGGATATGCGGTATTTGCCATCGCCATGACACTCGGGCGTTTGAATGGCGATCGGATTGTCAACGGATTGGGCCGATACAAGGTATTATTAGGTGGCAGTCTGTGTGCTGCGCTTGGGATTATCATTGCGATAAGCGTTGATAGCTCAATTGCCGCTCTTTTGGGCTTTATGCTCGTAGGGCTTGGGGCATCTAATGTCGTGCCTATCTTATTTACCGCCGCCGGTAACCAAACCGTGATGCCAGCCAATTTGGCGGTAGCATCGATTACCACCATCGGATACGCCGGGATTTTAGCCGGGCCTGCGGCAATTGGGTTTGTCGCACAATTAAGCAATTTATCGGTGGCTTTTGGCTGTGTGGCGTTACTATTACTGACCGTCACTGCCAGCGCCAGAGCCGTCACGCGCTAATCAAGGAATATGCATTATCGTTATGCAAAATAACTCGTTATCTACCAGTTCTGCGAATATCACTCGCTGTTTCTGGCTGTTTATCGTCCTGCTGCTCGTCACGATGGGCCTGTATAGCTACAACTATACCAATGCCTATCTGGCAGAAAAAAAATACGCGCTAACGACTATCGCCGCAGGCCTGCAACAACGTATCGATGATTACCGCTATCATACCTATCAGATATACGATTTAGCCAATAACCCCAATATGTCTGAGAAAAGTATCCTCTCCGCACAAGAGGTCCGGCTACGCCCTGATATTTACTATATCGAAAAGCCGCGCAGAAAAACTGACTCGGTCATTTTTGGCAATCACGAGCCAGCAACACTGCCGATGATCTTGCAGATATCTGACTATCTTGATAGCCATTGGGGGTCACAAAATGATACTTACTCGATGTATTATCTTAACGGCCAAGATAATAGTCTGACACTCATCACCACCCAGGCATTAAAAGAAGTCACTTCGCGTTTTAAAGAAAGTTACCTGACCGTTGCTGCTGAATCTCGGCGCGCGGAAATGTTGCAACAGGCCAATACCTTAGATGAACGTGAGAGTTTCTCACCGTTACGTAAATTTCGCTTTCAGAACGCCTACTATTTTACGCTGAGAACCACATTTAACCATCCTGGGCATTTGGCTACCGTTATCGCTTTTGACTTACCAATTAATGACTTAATACCTTCCAACATGGCGCGTTCTAACTTTTTGCTGCAACAAGATAAGACTCCCATTAATGAAGGTATGGCGCCCGAGGACATTGTAGCAACCAGCGTGGCATTGAATGGTTCCTGGCTAGAATTTTCAGCCCCTCTGGCGAATGCCGCGCTGAAAATTGTCTATCGTGTCCCGGTCGGGGGGTTAGCCATTGATTTGCTGAGAAACAACTTTTGGCTCCTTTTGTCCAATATATTGTTGCTAGTACTGGCTGTTTTAGGCATCTATTTTGTGCGCCGCCAATATGTGCGCCCAAGTGCAGATATGGTCGAACAGTTAGAAACACAGAAATCACTGAGTCAGGAGATTATTACCAGCCTGCCACAAGGGTTATTGGTCTATAACTTCAGCAACAGCACTGTAGTCGCTAGTAACCAGATTGCCGATAACCTGATGCCCCATCTAAATCTGCAAAAAATTGCTCATATGGCAGAACAGCACCACGGGGTGATTCAGGGCACGGTAAATAATGAAGTTTATGAGATTCGGATGTTCCGCAGCCAGATTTCACCAGAAACCTATCTGTTCCTGCTTCATGATCAGGATAAAGAGGTACTGGTAAATAAAAAGCTGCAACAAGCAAGGCGTGAATACGACAAAAACCTGCAAGCCCGCAAATTGATGTTGCACAACTTGGGGATTGAGCTGAATCAACCTATCAACAACCTCAATCAGATAGCCCATGAGCTCCAGAACACCACCGACTTACAGCAACAACAGAATCTGAAAGCCAAATTGGTAGCGCAAACTGACACTATCGCCGAGTTGATAGATAACATTACCCTCCTGACGCGGCTGGAGACTCAGGACTGGCAGCCTGAACAGGGAGCCTTCTCTCTATCAGCATTAATCGATGCGCTACTGCTGGAGGTACTGCCTGCGATAAATCAGAAAGGTTTAACGCTGTTTAATCACTATCATGTCAATATCGATCAGGATTACATCGGCGATGAAAAAATCTTACGTAAAATACTGTCGCTGCTACTGCATTATTCTGTTATCACCACAGCTTATGGGAAAATCACGCTCAATGTTGGCCACGAACCCGGGCATCCAGAACAACTGATTATCCAGATAACCGATACTGGTGTCGGTATTTCTGATGAAGAGATCAGTAATCTTAATTATCCTTTTCTCAGTCAAACATTGGTTGACCGATACAACCATGGCTCGGGGTTAACATTCTTTTTATGTAACCAATTATGTAAGAAATTAAACGGCCAACTTGAGATTCGCAGTAAAGTAGATATAGGTACTCGCTATACTATCCGTGTAACCATGGCTATCCAAAATGAACAAGTAGAGGAGCAAGAAAAATTATTGGACGGAGTTACGGCGCTATTAGATATAACTTCAGAAGAAGTACGTTCAATTATCACCACGTTATTGAATTCATTCGGCGCCAATTGCATTGTCGCGGATGATCGTTTGCCAGGGCGGGATTACGATGTAACCTTAACGGATAACCCACAACAGTATGATAACTTTACCTTATTGCTAGTCTCAGACGAGGTGGGTTTACAGCAGTTGCAGGATAATTATATTCGGGTAAATTATAATTTGGGCAGCGCTGTCATTGATGCAATATTATTATTAATCGAGCAACGAATCTTATCAGATGAGTCTCCTGAAGAGTCTGAATCCATTGCTGCTGATGATATAAATACCTACGAGCAACAACTAAAGTCCAGTGACTATTATTCCTTATTTGTTGAGACAGTACCGGTAGATCTGAAGAAACTGTATACTGAAGTTCAGCAACGTGATTTCATATCGCTTTCGCAGACCGCACATCGATTGAAAGGCGTATTTGCTATGTTGAACCTGATACTTGGCAAACAGCTATGTGAAACATTAGAACAGCATATCGCAGATGGCGATCGGTTGAAGATCGAAAATAGCATCAGTCAAATTGATTCTTTCGTCACCAGACTGTTGCAGCAAGGTAACCCATAACCATGAACAACCTTAATGTAATTATTGCTGATGACCATCCAATTGTGTTGTTTGGCATCCGAAAGTCGCTTGAGCAAATTGAATGGGTAAACGTTGTCGGGGAGTTTGAAGACTCTACAGCGCTTATTAACAGTTTGTCTAAACTTGATGCCAATGTGCTAATTACCGACCTCTCCATGCCTGGGGATAAGTACGGTGATGGCATCACTCTGATAAAATATATAAAAAGGCATTACCCAGATTTAGCCATAATTGTTCTGACCATGAATAATAATCCCGCTATTCTTAGTTCAGTTTTGGACTTGGATATTGATGGGATAGTATTAAAGCAAGGCGCACCAGCCGACTTGCCTAAGGCATTGGCCGCACTACAAAAAGGGAAGAAATTCACCCCAGAGAGCGTGGCTAAACTGCTAGAGAAAATCAGTGCTAATGGTTACGGTGATAAACGTTTATCACCGAAAGAGAGTGAAGTTTTACGGTTATTTGCTGAAGGTTTCTTAGTGACTGAAATCGCCAGAAAACTCAATCGCAGCATTAAAACCATCAGTAGCCAGAAGAAATCGGCCATGATGAAGCTGGGCGTAGATAATGATATCGCGCTGTTAAACTATCTTTCATCTGTAACCATTAGTCAGGTTGATAAAGAACAATAATCTTTATCTACCGATATAATCTCAAGCCCGGTGTTGCTCAGCAAAATTTGCTCAGTGACCTCGGGCTTATTTTTATCCATTTTTCCATTCATGCTATTAATGCATTAACTCTCGTTATAACAACCAAACGACCTAAACAGCTAACCCCTGCGGCTTCAAGACCAAGGCATAAGCCAAAGTAATTGGAGTTGCAGGTAGGCAGCAAACGAATAAATCCCGAGGAGCTTACTCACGTAAGTGATTCGGGTGAATGAGTGCAGCTAACACCCCTGCGGCTTCAAGACCAAGATATAAGCCAAAGTAATTGGAGTTGCAGGTAGGCAGCAAACGAATAAATCCCGAGGAGCTTACTCACGTAAGTGATTCGGGTGAATGAGTGCAGCTAACACCCCTGCGGCTTCAAGACCAAGATATAAGCCAAAGTAATTGGAGTTGCAGGTAGGCAGCAAACGAATAAATCCCGAGGAGCTTACTCACGTAAGTGATTCGGGTGAATGAGTGCAGCTAACACCCCTGCGGCTTCAAGACCAAGATATAAGCCAAAGTAATTGGAGTTGCAGGTAGGCAGCAAACGAATAAATCCCGAGGAGCTTACTCACGTAAGTGATTCGGGTGAATGAGTGCAGCTAACACCCCTGCGGCTTCAAGTACGAAGGCTTTAACGTGAACGGCGGACTTTGTCACTATAGTAAACCAACATCTGGCGCAATGTATCCAGTGTCACTGGCTTGGACAAACAGTTATCCATCCCTGCTTCAATACAGCGTTGTTTGCCTTCAGCTAATGCATTGGCGGTTACGCCAATGATCGGGAAATGATGGTTTAACTGCCGCAGGCGCTGAGTCAGACGATAACCATCCATATTTGGCATGTTCACGTCAGTCAGTACAATATCGACATTATTGGCACTCAATACTGCCAGAGCATCCAACCCATCATTCGCGGTAATCACTTGGTAGCCCAGAGTGGTGAGCTGATCGGCTAACAAGCGGCGATTAATGGGATGATCGTCCACAACCAGAATTTGCAAGTCTGCATTCTCATCCTGATTTGCTTTCGGTGCTGGCAACTGTAATGGCGCGCACTCAACCAATTGTTGTTCCAGCAATATCTGGTCCAATAGCGGGATAATCTCGAGTAGGGTCGATGTGCTCAGTAACCAATAGCCTGGACGCGTCTCTTGTGGCAGACCAATGTGCTCAATGGAGATTTGAATCCACGTCGATAGAGGTGCGTTTATTTGCGGTAAGTAATCACAAATCAGCACTTGATCCTGCAAGGTCTGTTCATTACTGTAACGCCGGATCGTGGCTCCAAAATGACGCAATAAATCAAGTAAATAGCTTTCCAACCGCGCATTGCGGATATCCAACCACAAGGTTTTCCCTTGCCAACGGTCGCTTTGCGGTAACACGGCATTTTTAGCCCGATTGCCATTTTCGGCAAAATATAATGGAATGCGGATAGCAAAAATACTGCCCATTCCTAGCTCTGAAACCACTTCAACATCGCCATCCATCAGGTTGACCAACTTCTCACAGATAGCCAGGCCTAGCCCCGTCCCTTGAAAATGGCGCTGCACTCCAGTTCCAACCTGGAAGAATGGATCAAATAACTGGTTAATCTCACGTGAATTAATCCCCACGCCGGTATCTCGCACTCGGAATTCCAGATAATCACCGCGCACCCGTACTTGCAAGATAATACAGCCAGTATCTGTAAATTTTATAGCATTATTCAACAGGTTAGAAATCACCTGTTGCAAACGGACAGGATCGCCGAGCATCTGTCGTGGTACATCAGGCTCAATAAAGCAGTAGAGACCTAAGCGTTTTTTGACCACCAGCGGTAAATAGTTAGCCGTAATATGGGTTATCACCTCCACGGTAGAGAACTCACTCGGCTCAATTTTCAGTTGTTCAGATTCTATTTTAGAAAAATCGAGGATGTCGCTGATAATTTTGAGTAATAAGCCTGACGAATTATTCATCGCCGTCACCAGCCGCTCAACACCGTGAGGTAACTCTTTGGTTTGCAACAAATCGAGGTTACCGATAATCCCATATAACGGCGTGCGCAACTCATGGCTGACCGTGGCTAAAAACATCGATTTTGATTGGCTGGCCTGCTCCGCCGCCGCCGCCATCTCTTGCAGTGACTCTTCCATTTTGACCCGCGAGCTGACGTCAACCAGCACACAGATAGCCACATCTTCATTACGATAACGGGAGTGAACAAAGCTAATTTGTAGATTATTGTTATTGCTGGTCATGACATCGACAAAGTTCGCCTGCTGCTCACAAATAATGCGTGTAATACGTTCGCGATCCTCATTCGTCAGCAAATTAATATAATTATGTGCCAATTCATTGCTGAGGATATTGGTCCCGTCACTAATGCGCAGAATAGAAATGCCCACAGGAGCCGAAGCGACAATTTTGCGGTTGAACTGTTCATGTTCCTCCAGCCTCAAAGCGTTATCTTCTGCTGGATGGAACATTTTTCGCTCAAATAGCCACGCCAGAGTAAAGATCACAACACCAGAAAGCGCATTCAGAAGAAATGCATTAAAAATTAATAACTTGAATGTATCTATTATCGTTCTAACCGGCAAGGAATAAGCGATGCTGAGGGTTGATGGCAGTAAATTCTTTTTTAGAATAAGCGAGTTGTAGTCATCAACGTAGCCAAAATAAGACGGAGAATCAGGGTAATCGTCTAACATCGAAGCATACCGTTCCCCTGTTGCTAACCGTAATACCGGCTCATTATCCTGATCAAGTAATGTCACGCCGACAGGCAATGTCCCGGAAGAGATAAAATCCTCCAGGCGGATAGTTTGCTCAGTACCCACCATTGCCTCTAGCTTGTTGCCCACATAGAGGGGGGTCAGGACATATAAGGTACCAATTTCAGGCCGCACACCCGGTACTATCCAATACAACGTGCTGTCTTTATCCTGATTTTTTGCATCTCGATATTTTAAAATATTTTCATTCAATGACTTAAGCAGACTCTCCTGCTCCATCGGGGTATTGCGAATATCGAAATCCACCATGCACAGCGTGTCGCTGCCAATAAAGAATATCCGGTTAAGGTCATAAGCTGCGGCAAAGTTCTCTTTCCAGTACAGAATCAGGTTACTAAGAGAACTTAATGAAGAGTGGCGCGACGAATTAAGTGCAGCACAATCCGCACCGGTATTAAGCGGATGATATTGTGGTGTCGTTTTGTTTTTGATAAAAGCGCCAGCAGCGATATCACTGCTCGCCGAATCCTGATTTAATCTGTTTTCCGCCATATATTTGATATCGCGGATGATATCGGCAGAGTGCCTGATGTAGCTCTGAGCCTGCTCAAAGTTAGTATTATATTCCTGACGGATGTCAGATTTTTTCTCGTTGAGGATGTTCAGGATATAAAAAGTGGTCAACAGTGCACCAAGTGACCATAACATAATGGCCAATACCCGAAACAAGTAACGGGATATTTTCAGGGTCGTGCGAAATGAAGAGAGATATTTCAATCTGATTCCAGGGTGGAAAGTAGGGCCAGACAGGCTGCATGAGCAACAGAATACACTACCAATAGCCCATAAAAAAGCCAGCTCGTAAGCTGGCTCTTGTTTTCAACAACGCATTATACGTTGTCGTCCTCATCTTCAGCATCGCCTTCTTCTGCTTCATCAGCAGCATCTTCATCTTCTGGTGTATTCAGTGCAGCATCGTCTTCGCCGCCCTCTTCACCTTCTAATGATTCGCCATCAAGGATTTCATCATCCTCTTCTGGCTCAGCAACACGTTGCAGACCAACGACATGCTCATCTTCTGCGGTACGGATCAGCGTCACACCTTGGGTATTACGCCCCACGACACTCACCTCAGATACGCGAGTACGCACCAGAGTACCCGCATCGGTGATCATCATGATCTGGTCAGTCGGAGCCACCTGAACAGCCCCCACAACCTTACCATTACGCTCACTGACTTTAATGGAGATAACACCCTGAGTCGCACGGGACTTGGTTGGGTACTCTTCCACTGCGGTACGCTTACCATAACCGTTTTCAGTCACAGTCAAGATTTCGCCATCACCACGTGGGATAATCAGAGAAATAACCCGATCATCACCATTGAGGTTGATACCACGTACACCGGTCGCAGTACGGCCCATCGAACGGACCTGTGACTCAGGGAAGCGAACCACTTTACCCAATGCAGAGAACAGCATGACTTCATTGCTGCCATCGGTCAGATCCACACCAATCAGCTCATCGCCTTCATTCAGATTGACGGCAATAATACCGGCGCTGCGTGGACGACTGAACTCGGTCAAAGCGGTTTTCTTCACAGTGCCGCTGGCGGTCGCCATAAAGATGTGACGGCCTTCTTCATATTCCCGCACTGGCAGAATGGCGGTAATACGCTCATTTGGCTCAAGCGGCAATAAGTTGACGATCGGACGACCACGTGCACCACGGCTGGCTTCTGGCAACTGATAGACCTTCATCCAATAGAGACGGCCACGGCTGGAGAAGCACAAAATAGTATCATGGGTATTGGCAACCAACAGACGATCAATGAAGTCTTCTTCTTTGATACGGGCAGCCGACTTACCTTTACCACCACGGCGCTGAGCTTCGTAATCCGTCAGCGGTTGATATTTGACGTAGCCCTGATGGGACAGCGTCACAACCACATCTTCCTGATTAATCAGATCTTCGATGTTGATGTCGGAAGTATTAGCCGTTATCTCAGTACGACGTGCGTCGTTATATTGCTCTTTGATAGCAACCAATTCTTCACGGATAACCTCCATCAGGCGATCCGGGTTTTCCAGAATAAAGATCAACTCACCAATTAAGGTCAACAGCTCTTTATACTCATCCAGCAGTTTTTCATGCTCCAGGCCCGTCAGTTTCTGCAAACGCAGATCCAAGATTGCCTGAGCTTGTTGCTCGGTGAGGAAATATCTGCCGTCACGGATACCGTATTCAGCTTCCAGCCACTCAGGGCGGGCAGCGTCATCACCGGCACGTTCCAACATTGACGCCACGTTGCCTAATTCCCATGAATTGGCAATCAAGCCCGCTTTGGCTTCAGCAGGAGTGGCGGCACGGCGGATCAATTCGATAATCGGATCGATGTTAGCCAGTGCAATTGCCAATGCTTCAAGGATGTGTGCGCGGTCACGTGCTTTACGCAGTTCAAAAATGGTACGACGCGTCACCACTTCACGACGGTGGCGCACAAATGCAACCAGAATGTCTTTCAGGTTAAGCAATTTAGGCTGCCCTTGAGACAGAGCCACCATATTGATACCGAAAGTCACCTGAAGTTGCGTCAGTGAATAGAGGTTATTTAGAACCACTTCCCCGACGGCGTCACGTTTAATCTCAATCACGATACGCATGCCGTCTTTATCAGACTCATCACGTAACGCGCTGATGCCTTCTACGCGTTTCTCTTTGACCAGCTCAGCGATTTTCTCAATCAACCGTGCTTTGTTCACCTGATACGGGATCTCGTGAACAATAATGGTTTCACGGCCGGTTTTCGCGTCAGCTTCAACTTCAGCACGGGCACGGATATAGACCTTGCCACGGCCAGTACGATAAGCCTCTTCAATACCACGGCGACCATTAATAATGGCGGCTGTTGGGAAATCTGGACCTGGAATGAACTCCATCAACCCTTCAATGGTGATGTTTTCATCTTCGATCAGAGCCAGACAGCCATCAATAACCTCAGACAGGTTATGTGGCGGAATATTGGTTGCCATCCCTACGGCAATACCTGACGAACCGTTAACCAACAGGTTAGGGATTCGGGTTGGCATCACTGCGGGGATCTGTTCCGTACCATCATAGTTAGGCACGAAGTCAACGGTATCTTTTTCTAAATCCGCTAACAATTCGTGAGCAATTTTAGACATACGGATTTCGGTATAACGCATCGCCGCAGCAGAATCGCCATCGACGGAACCGAAGTTGCCCTGCCCATCCACCAGCATATAGCGCAGTGAGAACGGCTGGGCCATACGCACAATTGTGTCGTAGACCGCGCTGTCACCATGCGGGTGATATTTACCGATAACGTCCCCGACTACACGGGCCGATTTTTTGTATGGTTTATTCCAGTCATTACCCAGTACATTCATCGCATACAGTACGCGACGGTGCACCGGTTTCAGTCCATCCCGGACATCTGGTAAAGCACGTCCGACAATAACGGACATCGCATAATCCAGATAGGAGCTTTTCAGCTCTTCCTCGATGTTGACCGGTGTTATTTCTCTGGCAAGGTCGCTCATTGAGCCGCTATCCCTCTACTAATTACCGGATTTAAAGGTACGAAACTATATCACAAAACCCAGATTTTGGCGAAACTACGTGATGTTTGTCGAAACGACTTTATGTCGGGCTTATCCGCCTAACTTAACGGTATTATTCTGCGTCAATTGGAAGGGAACATGTATAATCTGCGCAAAGAAACAGAACAGTGAGAACTCTCCATGCGTGTAGATAACACAGCTAGCCATCAGAATGTCGACGAGCAAGAAATCGCTAAATTTGAGGCAGTTGCCTCTCGCTGGTGGGATTTAGAAGGTGAATTCAAACCTCTTCATCGCATTAACCCGCTGCGTCTTGATTACATTTTACAGCGCTCTGGCGGTATTTTTGATAAGAAAGTGCTGGATGTCGGCTGCGGTGGTGGAATTTTGGCCGAAAGCATGGCTCGGGAAGGAGCACACGTCACCGGTCTGGACATGGGCTATGAGCCGTTGCAAGTGGCTCGCCTACATGCGCTGGAAACCGGTACCAAACTGGATTATGTACAAGAAACAGTTGAAAGCCACGCGCAAGCACACCCACAACACTACGATGTGGTGACCTGCATGGAGATGCTCGAACACGTGCCAGATCCCGCCTCGGTTATCCGCGCCTGCGCTCAATTGGTCAAACCCGGTGGCCACGTATTCTTTTCAACTATTAACCGCAATACCAAATCCTGGCTGATGGCCGTGGTCGGTGCAGAATATATATTGAAAATGGTTCCGAAAGGCACCCATGATTCGAAAAAATTTATTCGCCCATCAGAACTTATCGGTTGGGTTGATCAAACCCTGTTGCGTGAGCGCCACATTATCGGGCTACATTACAATCCGATAACAGATCGTTTTAAGCTTGGCGGTAATGTTGATGTGAATTATATGGTGCATACTCAACGAGATAGCGAATAAACTCATCGCGTGGGGAGTATAAAAATCAAACAATACCCAATAGATTTCGCGTTGTAGCAAGGCGGCAACCGAACAAATTCCCAGGAGCTTAGTCCACTAAGTGACTGGGGTGAGTGAGGATAGCCAACACCGCTACGGCGCGAAAGATGAAGGGGATTTTCCTAATGTTTAATAAACCGGCAAACGATCCACTTTTTAAGATTTTCAGTAAAATCTTATCCCCCAAAGCGACAGTAGGTAAGATCCAGTGATGGCGCAGTCTGAGAGCGTTTCGTAACAATTCACCCCCAAGTTATCCACACAATTAAGCGATCTTGTTCACTTGCCAAAAGCCGCAATACTCACTATCTTGTTATCTATCCACTACCCACCCCCTACATATAGTGTTTACATACTGAACAATACACTACAGCCTCAATGATTTTCGTAATCATAGAGAGTGTAAATTTGTGCTGTTTGTGCATGAAGAACGGGGATAAAAGGTCAAGAACACATGAACCAAAGCCTACTTGTTACTAAACGCGATGGCAGCAAAGAACGCATCAATCTGGATAAAATCCACCGGGTCATCGACTGGGCCGCAGAAGGTTTACATAACGTCTCGGTCTCTCAAGTAGAATTGCGTTCACACATTCAGTTTTATGATGGCATTAAGACTGCCGATATCCATGAAACTATCATCAAAGCAGCGGCCGATCTTATCTCGCGCGATGCGCCTGACTATCAGTATCTGGCTGCGCGTCTGGCTATTTTCCATCTGCGCAAAAAAGCTTATGGCCAGTTTGAACCGCCAAAACTCGTCGATCATGTCGCGAAAATGGTAGAAATGGGTAAATACGACAAGCATCTGCTGGAAGATTATACCGCAGAAGAATTCGAACAGATGGACACTTTCATCGACCATTGGCGCGATATGAACTTCTCCTACGCTGCGGTTAAGCAGTTGGAGGGTAAATATCTGGTGCAGAACCGCGTCAGCGGTGAGATCTATGAAAGTGCCCAATTCCTGTACATTCTGGTTTCCGCCTGCCTGTTCTCTAACTACCCGCGCGAAACTCGTCTCGATTACGTGAAACGCTTCTATGATGCGGTTTCAACCTTTAAGATTTCGCTGCCGACACCGATTATGTCAGGGGTGCGTACCCCAACTCGTCAGTTCAGTTCTTGTGTGTTAATCGAGTGTGGTGACAGCCTGGATTCTATCAATGCCACCTCCAGTGCCATTGTTAAATATGTGTCACAGCGTGCCGGTATCGGTATCAATGCGGGTCGTATCCGTGCGTTAGGTAGCCCAATCCGTGGTGGTGAAGCTTTCCATACCGGTTGTATCCCGTTCTATAAACACTTCCAGACTGCGGTGAAATCCTGTTCACAGGGTGGCGTGCGTGGAGGTGCTGCCACGTTGTTCTACCCAATGTGGCATCTGGAAGTTGAAAGCCTACTGGTGTTGAAGAACAACCGTGGTGTTGAAGGCAACCGCGTGCGCCATATGGATTACGGCGTCCAAATCAACAAACTGATGTATCAACGCCTGCTAAAAGGTGAAGATATCACCCTGTTTAGCCCATCGGATGTACCGGGGCTATATGACGCGTTCTTCGCTGATCAGGATGAGTTTGAACGCCTTTATACCCAATACGAACAAGACAGCAGCATCCGTAAGCAACGGGTAAAAGCGGTTGAGTTATTCTCTCTGATGATGCAAGAGCGTGCTTCGACTGGCCGTATCTATATTCAGAACGTTGACCACTGCAACACCCACAGCCCGTTTGACCCGAAAATTGCCCCCGTGCGGCAGTCAAACCTGTGTCTGGAAATTGCATTACCAACCAAACCACTCAATGACATCAATGACGAGAATGGCGAAATTGCGCTCTGCACCCTGTCTGCCTTCAACTTAGGTGCCATTGATAGCCTTGACGATTTAGAAGAGTTGGCGGTACTGGCTGTACGTGCGCTGGATGCCTTGCTCGATTACCAAGATTACCCTATTGCCGCCGCGCAGCGTGGCGCGATGGGCCGTCGCACCTTAGGTATTGGGGTGATTAACTTTGCTTATTACTTGGCGAAGAATGGCGTGCGTTATTCCGATGGCAGCGCTAATAACCTGACTCACCGCACCTTCGAAGCGATTCAGTACTACTTGCTGAAAGCCTCTAACGCGTTGGCTCGTGAGCAAGGTGCCTGCCAGTGGTTCAATGAAACCACCTATTCGCAAGGTATTTTGCCGATCGATACCTATAAGAAAGATTTGGATGCCATCAGCAACGAGCCACTGCACTACGATTGGGAAACGCTGCGTAACGATATTAAGACTCACGGCCTGCGTAACTCCACACTGTCTGCGCTGATGCCATCTGAAACGTCTTCGCAGATCTCGAATGCCACTAATGGTATCGAGCCACCGCGTGGTTACGTCAGTATCAAAGCCTCGAAAGATGGCATTTTACGCCAGGTTGTGCCTGAATATGAGCGTTTGAAAGATGCTTACGAACTGCTGTGGGATATGCCAAATAATGATGGTTACCTGCAACTGGTCGGCTTAATGCAGAAATTCGTCGATCAGGCGATTTCAGCTAACACCAATTATGACCCAACCCGCTTCCCATCTGGCAAAGTGCCGATGAAGCAATTGCTGAAAGATTTGCTGACCACCTACAAATTTGGTGTGAAGACCCTTTACTATCAAAACACCCGCGACGGTGCTGATGATGTGCAGGAAGATATTCAAAGTCAGCCGGGTGATGATGACTGTGAAGGCGGCGCATGTAAGATCTGATTTATAGTTCTGGCCCTACGCGATAATCGCAAATACGGTTATCGCCGGGCCATTCTTCATTTGCCCTTGCATTGTTGTCCCCTGAGGAAATCATGGCCTATACCACTTTTTCGCAAAATAAAAATAACCAGTTGCTTGAACCGATGTTCTTTGGTCAATCCGTTAACGTGGCGCGTTTCGACCAGCAAAAACACGCTATTTTCGAAAAACTGATTGAGAAGCAATTGTCATTTTTCTGGCGTCCAGAAGAGATAGATGTCTCCCGTGATCGTATCGATTACAACGCACTGCCAGATCATGAAAAACACATTTTTATCAGCAACCTGAAATACCAGACCTTGCTGGACTCAATTCAGGGCCGCAGCCCTAACGTTGCCTTACTGCCGCTTATCTCAATTCCAGAACTGGAAACCTGGGTGGAAACCTGGTCATTCTCAGAAACCATCCACTCACGCTCGTACACCCATATCATCCGTAATATCGTGAATGATCCGTCGATAGTTTTCGATGATATCGTGACCAACGAAGAGATCCTCAAACGCGCAAAAGATATCTCAGCCTATTATGATGATTTGATCGAAATGACCAGCTACTACCACCTGCTGGGGGAAGGCACCCATCAAGTTAATGGTAAAACTGTCGTCGTCAATTTGCATGAGCTGAAAAAACAGCTTTATCTGTGTCTGATGAGCGTCAATGCGCTAGAAGCCATCCGTTTTTATGTCAGTTTCGCCTGCTCCTTTGCTTTTGCGGAGCGCGAATTGATGGAAGGCAATGCCAAAATCATCAAAATGATTGCCCGCGATGAAGCCCTGCATTTAACTGGTACCCAGCATATTCTTAATTTGATGCGTTCTGGCGAAGATGACCCGGAAATGGCCGAAATTGCCGTAGAGTGCCAACAACAGTGTTATGACCTGTTCGTTCTGGCCGCCCAACAAGAGAAAGAGTGGGCTGAATACCTGTTCCGTGACGGTTCCATGATTGGTCTGAACAAAGAGATTCTGTGTCAGTACGTGGAATACATCACCAATATCCGCATGCAGGCGGTGGGGCTGGGTGTGCCGTTTGCTACTCGAACCAACCCTATTCCGTGGATCAACTCCTGGTTAGTGTCTGATAACGTGCAGGTGGCACCGCAGGAAGTTGAAGTCAGCTCTTATCTGGTCGGTCAAATTGATTCAGAAGTCAGTGCTGACGACCTGAGTGATTTCGAGCTGTAATCCATGAAATCTATTATCAAGTTGAGCACCACCGGTGCTCGACTTAACCGGCCCGCGAACAGCCGTAACTTGCTAGAAACGCTTGAATATCATCAGGTACCCATCGAATACCAATGCCGCTCTGGCTATTGTGGCTCCTGCCGCCTGCGCTTGCTGAAAGGCGAAGTCTGCTATTCGCAGCAACCTTTAGCTTTTATTCAGGCCGGCGAGATCCTGCCCTGTTGTTGTCAGCCAAAAGGCGATATTGAAATCGAGCTTTAAGCAGATAGATAAATCAGCCAATCGGATTTCACCTATAATCAGCCTGTTGAATAGATGATATTTTTGCATCTGGAATTAAAATCATAGGGACAAAAGATGAAAAGACTGTCAATCGCCATAACCAGCCTGTTAATGGCCGCCTCTGCCAGCACTATTGCCGCTACTGAGCCACCACTTAATCAACAACAGCCGTTAGAGAAGATTGCGCCTTATCCTCAAGCTGAAAAAGGCATGAGCCGCCAGGTCATTTTCCTCGAGCCACAAGAAGACGAAAGCCGCTTCAAAGTTGAATTGCTGATCGGTAAAACCATTGAAGTTGACTGCAACCGCCATATGCTCGGTGGCAAGCTGGAAACCAGAACCTTGTCTGGCTGGGGCTTTGACTATTTGGTGATGGATAAAATCTCCGAACCGGCCTCAACCATGATGGCTTGCCCGGATAACACCCGCCGCCCACAATTTATCGCCGCCAATCTGGGGGACGCCGCTATGCAGCGCTATAACAGTCGCCTACCGATCGTGGTTTATGTACCAAAAGGAGTTGATGTGAAATACCGCATTTGGGAAGCAGGCAAAGATGTAAGAAACGCGCAGGTAAAATAAACGGTTCTGTCGCATTAAGACATCGTCAGGTAACATGCTGTTTTTTTTTTAAGATGTTGCCTAACCATGTCTCTGATCCGAAACGCCTTTAAACGCCGGCATTATCCCGTTGATATCATCGTACAATGTGTTCGCTGGTATCTGGCTTATACCCTGAGCCTGCGCAATTTGGAAGAGATGATGGCTGAACGCGGTATTGCCGTTGACCATTCCACGTTACATCGTTGGGTTATCCGCTTGGTGCCCTTGCTGGATAAGGCGTTTCGTCGGCATAAACGTACCGTAGGTCGGCGGTGGCGAATGGACGAGACCTACATCAAAGTCAAAGGTCAGTGGAAATATCTGTACCAGGCGGTCGATACTGCAGGCCAGACCATCGACTTCCTACTCACCGCCAAACGGGACGCTGGGGCGGCACTGCGTTTTTTCCGCAAGGCTATTCGCCAACACGGCGAACCTGAGGTGGTCACCATTGATAAAAGTGGTGCCAATACAGCGGCTCTGGCTACACTCAATGCCAGCAAACCGGCGGAAGAAAGCATTACCGTCAGGCAGAATAAGTACCTGAATAACCTTGTGGAGCAGGATCACCGAAATATCAAACGGCGGATACGATCGATGCTGGGCTTCAAATCATTTAGACGTGCGCAGACGATATTGGCGGGCATTGAGTTAGTGCACATGATACGCAAAGAACAGCTTCAACATCCAACTGGTGACAGATTGTCACCGGCGGAAAAATTTTATCTGTTGGCCACCTAAATAACCGACAACGCAACTTTTGCCAACTTCATATCACTAATGCGACAGAGCCTTCTTGATAACGTATATCGGAGCAAGGCACTTTATTTTTTAAAGTATTTAGTATATGCAACTTTCAGGAAACACCATTAATGAGATAAAATATGTCTTCTTCATACAATATAGCAGGAAATAATTTATGATATTTTGGGTACGTATTTGTCTGGTAACATTAGTGTCAGCAGCATTTGGCTTCACATTTCATGTCTTATATGGAAGAGGATGGGTTTTAGACTACATGGATGCTGCAACTAAAGCAGGTAGGATGGATGGTCTTTTGCAGGAACCTTATCCTGTTTATATTGTAGTTATAGCTGCTTTAACTGCTTTAATCCCGACTCTGGGTAAAGTGTTTATTTGGTTATTTATTCGAGAGAAGCTACCTGGAAAAAATCTTCTAATCAAAGGAATGTGGTTTACTGTAATAATGATGATTGCTGACAGCGATTTGCTGCGTCAGTCTATAATGAATCTCCTTATAGGGATGCCTATAGATGTATGGTTTGTATACAGCGCTGAGCAGTGGATTATAGTACCAACTATGTGTTTTCTAATTGTTGCGCTATCTCCTAAGAATGAGGAAGGCTAACATGCTGTTTTTTATGATGTTACAACCCTATTAGTTAATAAATTCAATTCAAAAATGTTTCTGAATGGAGCAGGATTTTGGGGTAGGTCAAGCGTGAAGATCCGCCAGTTTGGGATAATTGGGGTAAAGCCAAGGGCAGCAGGAAGGGGAGATAATCCATGAGAAAATATTCCCTATCGTACGCTTCCGTACCATTGGACCTCAAACCCAGACTACTACAAAATATTCTTAACCATATCCAGCAGTAAAGAACTCCCCCCCATCTCAGTAAATCTATCTACACCGTGTGTACGCATATAGATAACCGATTGCCTCCACATGACAGGTTTATTAATATGCTCAGAGAGGTTTTTTATTACAGAGGATACGGTATACGGACAGGCCGTCCTATTGGAGATAACTGATATCGTGGGCGATGAAAATGAAAAGTCTTGTATATATTCCCCGAATTTTATAGCTGCGGAATTTAACATCGTACTATGAAAAGCACCACTCACTCTCAGTACAACATATTTAATTGCATAGTTATCGTAAAATATCTCTTCTGCCTGTTTAATACTCTCAATCGGCCCTGATATCACCATTTGTAAATCGGAGTTAATATTAGCTATCGAAATATCAAAAAGATTATTCTCCTCAAGGATTTGAGCCACTTCTTCAGCATTCAGACCAAGAACAGCAGCCATACCTCCCCCCTGACTTTCAGACATCAGCAAGGCTCTTTTTTTTACCAGACGCAATCCTGTTTCAAAGTCGAATACACCGGCGGCATGTAATGCATTAAATTCGCCAAGAGAATGACCCGCTAGAAATAATGGTAACGCCCCAGACTCATCAATATATCGACGATAATACAAAGCATTAACTGTATATAAAGCTGGCTGAACGTAAAGGGTGTTGCTAAACCGATCCGCAGGATAATCCAGAAAAAAATCACGAATACTAAACTCAGCAATTTCTTCAGCATCTGCCACTAATTTGGGGTAGATATCAAATATCGGAGCCCCCATGTCTGGACGCTGCGCCCCCTGCCCCGGAAATAAAATTGCATGATGTGATGCCATGTATCGCCCTCTTTACTGTGGTGGTGCTATAAAAATAGGTAATCTTTCCTATTTTAGTTCGGAAAATGGCCCCTCCGTAGGCCATAGTTCATAGATGTCTAAGCCTCTGAACTGCTCGTTACAAACATATCAATCAGGCCGTTTATAGATTTAATATTTTTTAACTCAGTACGTGGGATTTTTATTTTTAACTCTCTCATAGCACCTGAGACAACGGAAACTATGTCTAAGCTGCTTGCGCCATAGTCTGCCATTGATTTTTGCAAATCAATGTCATCTTCCTTGATACCATCGACAGAATTAATAATGTGTTTTTTCACAATATTAGCAATATATTCTCTATCCATAACATCCTCTCTTATTTATTAATAAAAATTTATTCTTCTCTGTTCCAAACAAGCTCAAACAACCATGACTCCCCATTGAGAAATATACCATCCGTGGATTTAAGAATTAACTTATCATACTCAAAAATAAAGTATCGGCGAAATTCAGTGCCAATTTGATTGGGAATTTTGCTATTTTCAATAAAATGCGTGACGATGTTTTTATCGTGATTCACATCGTAATGGCCACAATATGTTTCAAATTTAGGAAAATCTGCCACGATCTGTTCTGACGGGATAGCACGAATATCCTCCGTGCTAAATTGAGTTCTTTTACCTGATGCAATAAACACCATCATATATTGTTCGGTATAGGTCAACATACCAAACGGTTCACTACCTATAGGATAAATATGTATACCTCCACTGTTACCAACACAGGACTCAAGTTTCCATCGGCCAAGAAATGAGTTACCTTTGGAAATAGACATGATTAATACCTTTTAGGTTAAAGTAACGTGAATAATACCGAGCGATATATGAGTTAACTCGGAGTAATATTCGTGATAGAGGAGATTCTCCCTCATTATTTCTCGACAAAATGAGTTTCAATCATTTCGATCCACTTGGTAAAGTTGTCAGTAAACATCCTGCCATTATCAACGGTGATGACCTGACCACGCACGGCATCCATTAATCCGCTGCAAAGAGCTACACTTACATTGCCAACAGCCTCAGGTTTGACAATGAAATCTGGATCAAATTTTCGAATAAATGTTTGTGCTTTTTTACCAAAAACCAATTCAAAGGCTTCTGTATCTACCACACCAGGTGAAATGCAGTTAATAATGATATTTTCCCGTGCACCAATGTATTTAGTTAATGTTTCCAATACCGCTTTCGATGCCGCAACATAATCATAGCCTGTTATATGGCAACTACGATGTCCTTCGGAAGTAATTGCAACTACATAACCAGGATATTGAAAAAAATATTGCTTAATGCAATCTATATAAGTGACAAGTGGCCAGGCGTTGTGTTCAATACTATCAAGCAGCCCCCTAAATTTATAAGTATCTTTAAATTGGGGAGCAAACGCAGCATTGAGAATAAGAATATCGATTCTTTTGTTTTCTTGAGCAATGGTTTCAATTAGCCGTATGGTTGTGTCTTCATCACTGATATCCGCCTGAAGGAAGATTGGACGATTGATATATTGAGAAAAATAGTTTTCAACTTCATCTAAATTGTCTCCCCAAAAATAAGTGCCATATACTTTTGCTCCCGCCTTAACAAAGCTTTCAACAGTAGCCCGCCCGATACCTTTCGTACCGCCAGTTACCAATACGGTCATTTCACTAAAGTTATTCAGCATATCTAACCCGTGTAATTGTCTTGTATTTGCTGTTCAATATTGCTTTGATTAAATGCAATATGGTGCATAAACGCCTCTATGGTGCTTGTTTCCTCTAGTGTTTTTCGTCTGTCGATAGACATGTATTTTTTTAATAACTCCAAGCTATGGCGTGGTTTTTCAGCAATGGCTGTAGCCAATTCAATGGCTTTTTCCATGACCGTGGCGCGAGGCAAAATATAATTGAAACAACATTTTCCTTTCAGCTCACAGCCTCTAAGATAGTTACCGGTGACCATCATTTCAAAACCGGTATAGTAACCAAATGCCGCCTTACTCATGGCGGTTGATCCCATCCCTGGGGTGAAACCCATGTTCATAAATGACATGCCATAGCGGCTCTCTTCCGCCGCGACTAAAATATCCGCATATAAACCTAAGACTAATCCCCCACCTGTAGCACTGCCTTCCATCGCAGCAATAACTGGGATCGGTATATTCAGAAAGTTCTTGAGGTGATTGGCATACTCATGCTCAATATTAGTTTTGTAGTGTGTGATTAGGCTTTGTAAAAACGCCTCGGTTCCACCGGTACAAAATATATCAGGCAATCCGACTAAAATAAGTACTTTAATGGTTTTGTCTTTCTTTATCGTGTCGATAATACCATGCAACTGTAAACAGAATTCATCATCAATGGCATTATTGTTGACTGGATCGTTAATATGCATAAAAACGATGCCTTCATCAATTTTTCTTAAATAGAGTTTTTTCATATTTGTCATCCGCATATTCATCATTAAACAACTTGATGTTTTCTAAATACTGACATATTTTTTCTATGGTCTGAGAGTCATTTAATTTTTTCACCAGAAGATGCCCACCTAAATCCAGCCTTTCGTCGAAAGAATGATGTTCCGTCAACAGTAACTTACTTTCTTTTATAGCGGATGTTGGAACGCGAGATAGCTTCTTACTCATAACTTGAATATCTTGGTCTAAGTTTTCCAGTATATTTACCTGATCGATTAAACCCCATTTTAGGGCTTGTTTTGCCGAAATAACACTTGAACTCCATACGAAGTATTTAAGATGATGAGGCCTAATACGTTCAAGTAAGCAAGACATGGCTATTGTTGGTGTAATTCCAAATGTGACTTCTGGCAAACTAAAAGAAGCAGTATCGCTCGATAGAATAAAATCGACGACTGACAGTAAGGCAATTCCCCCCGCGATAACATTTCCTTCAACCTTAGCTAATACTGGCTTATGGCTACTCCTTACCATTTTTAGGATAGTGCAGAACTGTGACACAAAGTTGGCGTCATAATCGGTAGAAATATACGTAAGATCCATACCCATACTAAAGTAGGTAGGCCCGCCCGTAAGCACAATAACGTTATAGCGCTCGTTATTTAGCGCAGAGATAAAGCGGCTTTCGAAGTCGGCTAATGAATTGGGATTAAATTTGATAGGTACAGTGACATATTCATGCATAGCGATAACTCCGTAAGTGGTTATCAATACGCTCAAGAATAAGGAGCCCACTCCCGCTGTAATGTTGTGTATACCAGTCCTGTAAGTTGTCCCTGTCTAAGCTATAGTCTTTACCTTGCATTTGTGCACTACGCGCATTTTCCAGTTGCTCGTATGCCGCTATATCCAATATTTTCCGCTGGGCAAGCAATATGTCCAATGCCGTACCTTGCTGTTGCGCAATCTCTAACGCTTGATCCCCGACCTGCATACTGAAATACTCAGCACAGGACCCTGAACCATAAGAGTAGACCCCAATTCGATCACCTGGTTGAAGCTCTGGTGCTTTTACAATCAGTGAAAATAGGGAAAGAAAAATACTGCCACAATAGGTTGCCCCTATTTCTTGCGAATAATATAGAGAAGGCATAACTTTTTGTTTAAATAAAGTAGCTAATGCCTCTTTTCCAAAGAGCCCTTGGAGTTCTAATAATATTTTATGTGCTTCTTTACTAATTCCAGGGAAAGGGACGTGGTATAAATTATAATTGAAGTAGGCACTCTCTCGAGCATCAGGTGTCTGTTTACAATATTCCTCGAAAGCATTTTCGAGTCCATCCATATAAGAGAAAAGACTGGCTTCTACATCGAAAGCGACCTCTTTCCAAGGAAGAGGACGAATAACATCCGTCACTTCATGAGTATGAATACCCGATTTCCCCGTTTCAATGACCGCAAAAAGAGGATTATTTGAGATAAGCAAGGCAATAGCCCCAGCGCCAAGGCTATACTCCATCTTTCCGTGGCAAATCATGTTATTACTGATATCCACATTGATCAATAGCACTTTCTTACCGTGATTAAGACCGGATGATATCCATGACTCAGCCATTTTTAATGCCGCCGCTCCGGCATGGCAGGCAGATTTCAGTTCAAAAACACGGCAAGTCGCAGGCAGTCTCAAATAGCGGTGCGCCCAAGTACTTATAGCCTTTTCCTGGTCTAAGCCTGACTCTGTTGCAATAATAAATAAACCAATATCCGAACGGTCCTGATCGTTGAGCATATCTTTGGCACTATTGACTGCAAGGGTGACCGCATCTTCCCACTGTGGTACTAAACTGCGCTTTATAACCATTAAAGATTCTTGAATGTATTTGTTGTCTCCACCACGTGCTTGTGCCAATTCAGATAACTTCAGCGCCAAGCTACTTGGGTAGATACGGATTTTTTCAATACCAATATTATTCATTAAGGTATCCCGAAGTTAATAAACCCAGTCAATGCCACCGGTCACACTGAAAACCGCGCCGTTTACATAACTACTTTCTTTAGCTACAAGAAATAAAATGACCTCAGCTACTTCACTGGGGGAACCTAGCCTTCCCACTGGCGCATGTTGAGCAAAAAAATTCTTAATACCCTTAATGTCATTTCCAATAATTTCGGTATCAATTAAGCCTGGGACAACAACATTGGCCGTAATACCGAAACGTCCATATTCCTTCGCCGTTGTTTTAGTTAACCCGACCAAACCGGCTTTTGATGCAGCATAAGCCGCTTGTCCTGATGACCCATCTTTAGCGAGGGAAGATAGAGTGACAATGCGCCCATATTTATTGGCAAGAAATAAAGGCAAGAAATAACGAATGAGATAGAACGAGCCACTTAAATTGGTATTAAGTACTAAAGCCCAATCTTCATCAGTCATCGAAACCAAATTGCCAGGTAAATCTATCCCGGCATTGCAAATAACCGCATCAAAATTGCTAAAATCGGCGAGAAGGCAGTCACCTACTGACTCTACTGCGCCGCTGTCGGTAACATCGAGTTCATAAGCGCGACATAATTGTTGTGGGAACTGTGCGGCGGCGATATCAAGAAGTTGTTGTGCGCCATCCCTATTATTATAGTAACTAAAACCAACATTCCAGCCTTTGCCTAAAGCCGCAATGACCACACTCCGTCCAATGCCACTGGCACCACCGCTGATAAAAAGGTTCATGCTAACCATGGTATCGACCAAATAAGCTAGCGCTGTTAATCCCACCCATACCAAAAGAATTGTTTAGAAAAATATTAACTTCTTTTTTTACATTCCCAAAGGCACAAACATTTAATTCGACCTCGGGATCAAGGGTTTCGATATTATGTGATTGGTGGAATTCACCCTGCCTCATTTGCCAAATGGCTATCGCGGCTTCCACGCCACCAGATGACCACATCGTGTGCCCCAGCAAGGATTTTGGGGCATTGATAATCAGTTTTTCCGCATGCGTACCAAACACTTTTTTAATTGATTTTAATTCTACAATATCCCCTAATTTAGTAGAGGTGGCATGCGCACTGACATAATCAACTTGCTCTGGGGAGATATTGCATTTCTTTAGGACATCTTGAATAACCCGAACTTGCCCTTCATGAGAGGGATCGCCTAAATGGTTGGCATCAGAGTTAACATTGGCACCAAGAAGCTCAGCATAAATTCTAGCTCCCCGATTTTTGGCATGGTCTATTTGCTCAAGTATTAAGACTGCACCGCCTTCAGACGGCAGGAAGCCACTGCGATTTATGTCATAGGGACGACTGGCTTTGGTGGGAGTATCTTGATACTGGCTATAACAGATAGCGTCTAAAATCGTCAGCGAATGTAACATCATCGGGTGGAAAGAGGCCATTGGGCAAACAACGGCCATTACCTGTTTTTTTTCTACTGTAATTGCATTGATTGCCGCCTGAATAGCAATGTTCCCCGTAGCACAGGTGCCACCAACCAGATAGGCTAATCCTTTGGTATTTAATACCTGGGCCACAGAAGATGAATGGTCCGTATCAAGCGAATTTAACCCGGAAAAAGCATCAATAAATTCGGGTTCATCAGAGAAAATCTTTTGCTGATCAAGTAAATATTTATCAGAAAGGTTATGGCCCCCACAAATGACTCCGCAATCAAAAGGGTCAATAATTTGTTCAAATAACCCAGCGTCTAACCAGGCATCCATTGCCATCAATACTGAAAGTTGGACACCTGTGTTAGTTTGTTTAAAGACCTTCTCCGCACGGGCAAGCACGCTTTCTGGGATACGGTTTCTAAACGAGTGCAACTTGCTTTTAATATCATACTCAGGTAGCTGGCCGCCAATCTTTGAATAGATGTTGCTGGTATCAAAATTGCGCCAGTAACCAATGGCTGATTTTCCAGATAATAAATTATTGCCCACGAGATCTAATGTGTCACCAATGGGAGTATTAATGGCAATGCCTGTAACAACGATACGATCAGTAGACATAAAATTCTCCTTTTCCGATGGTTACGATCTGATCGTTAACCGTGATTTGAACAATGGCAGTGGCTATAAATGAGTCGTACTCTGTAATGCAGCAGCGAATAGTCATTAATTCACCGGGGTGTACTGCAGACAAATGAAAGACATCATAGACTCGAGTTCCCACCGCGTTAATAATATTATCCTCTACTGGTGGTATAGCCGTTTCATTTAACAGAAAATACATCAAAATAAGCGCGGTTTGAAACATGCTCTCTTGTTGCAATACACCTGGATATATAGGATCATTGGGGAAATGACCATCAAATACTGGGTTTTTTTCGTCTACTCTTCTTATTGCTTGTATTAACCTGAGCTCCAGATTGATCAGTTCCACATTGTCTACCATAAGAAATGGCTCACGATGCGGTATCATTTTTTTAATGACATCTTGTCCAAATGATGAATTCAACTCATTAGTAACATCGTTATTAAATAACAATTTCGTTTTTAAATTATTTAATTCAGTATTTTTCATATTTAAACATGGCCCATAAAAAGTGTTTGCCATCTGAACTTTACTTATATTTATCACGAAATTACTAGCCATTAATTTATGAGACATACTCCGCACGTCAGATTTTAAATCTTCTATAATATACACACCATAAACTTCAACTTAAATTGAATGTATCTTTAATTAAAAAGATAAAATATATCATCTAAAATCAATTATTAAATATAGCTTTTTTTTACATTCCCGTGATTAATCTGATAGATGATTTTTAATTCTCCACCTCGGGTGTACCATTCTCATTAAGGTCGACTAAATGTATCACCTACATGCCTGCCATCAATGACCGTTTCGCCAAGTGAACTAAAATATGCTCTCCAAAATAAGACCGCTTCTTCAGCATCTTCTTCGGAGGAAACGTTCTCTATTTCAAACACTTCGGAAATCTGAGGGTTCTGACTAACTTGCCAATCATGTAATATCTGATCTGGGCAAAGTTCTATCTGCTGCAATAAATACATTTCATGTGTTGGGATCGACTCGCACACATAATCAATGAACAGGCTATAATCGCGTGTCCCACAGACGCCATAAATGTGATAACAACCAGTACTTACCATCATATCGGCTCCTTTCTATTTAGTCACATCATAGTCATCTGCAATTCATATCCTACTTAAGAGATTATCGATAACTGGTTTAATAGAAAGTATATACAGTGTATTCAAGAATGCTAGTTGCATCCATAGATGCTGTAAAAGAGTCATTTTCTATTTAAATAAAACACAATTAATTGAAATAATTAGTTATTTAAGTTGTTTATTTGTTTTTTAAATAAGAATTATTGATGTTTTTTTTGGGAGAAAACTCAACTCCCCCACTAACTACAATTGATTATGTCGATTAATGCTGTAATTATGGTATTTAACACTGAGATATGTTTTTTACCATAAGAAATATTTCATATTAATATAACGGGCTGTGAAAATCATTTTCCCTAGTCTAGGGTATAGGAACAGTAAATTTCGGTGAATATGTAGGGTGTGAGTATTTTAAACTGTCATGTTTGTTTTAATTTTTGTTTTTAAATAAAAATTAACTGAAGTTGCCATAAGTGTATTTTTAAGGCAATGGCATGTATCGAGTTACACTCTATAAAAATAGGTATTACATGAAAAAAACAATATTGATAACGGGGGCGCTTTCTGGGATTGGGAATGCGGCGACTAAGCTATTCTCTGAAATGGGCTATAATGTCGTGTTTTCAGGTCGCCGACCCGAAGAAGGAGAAGTGATATTAAATTCCCTCAAACTCATTAATAAAGACGTACTTTATGTTAATGCTGATATGAATAGTGAATCAGATATAAAGCACCTTATCGAGATGACTCTGGAGCGATTCGACTCGTTGGATGTAGCTGTAAATTGTGCAGGCACGGTAGGTGAAACTGCAGAGATCCAAGCCGTAACCCAAGATAACTTTCATTTGGTATTCAATACCAACGTATTAGGTACTCTGCTGGCGATGAAATATCAAATTCCTGTGATGGTGGAAAGAGGAAAAGGTAGCATCATCAATATATCTTCAATTGCTGGTATCGTTGGCCTTCCTAACACTGGGATTTATGTTGCAAGTAAACACGCAATTGAGGGATTGACCAAAACAGCAGCTCTGGAAGTTGCAACTACTGGAGTTAGGGTTAATTCGATTTCCCCAGGGCCCGTAGAAGGAAAAATGTTTGATCGTTTTTTAGGCCATAGTGAAAACAATAAAAAGACATTTATAGAAATGATGCCAAACAAGCGTTTTACCACTCAGGAAGAGGTTGCACATACTATTGTTTTTCTTGCAGAAGATAACGTGACAGCTATTACTGGACAAACGATTACGATAGATGGTGGATACACAGCACAATAAGAAGAAAAGGCTTTTGTTGCAATAAGTGAAAATCAGGAGTGCGGGGGCTTCTGTCGCATTAAGGTGCAGAAAGGTAACATGCTGTTTTTTTTAATGTTGCCTATTGCCATTCAGTCAAGTTATCTGCCAATCCAATAAACCGTGGAGGCTTTAATGACGACAACCCTTGATATTCTCAATAGTGCTAAAGACCTGGATCCTGCTGAGTATCGCGCGTTTTTTCTTCAAAGCAAGGCGCCCCTATTTTACGATCTGCGATTTCTTATCGCGGCTGAGCAATCACCGTTGTTAAACGTCAGTAAAATTTTCTATTTGCTTGCGCGAGACGAGGGGAGGCTGATTGCGCTGGTCCCGATTTATCTTCAAGAATTTCGGTCCGTTGATCCGTTAGGGTTATTGGTTTCCTCCACTAAGCTCTCGGTAGGATCTGAAGAGCGCGGACTGTTTAGTCATATTATACATTGTACGGATACCACGATACCGACGTTAAGTCACGACCCGAGTCTTTACGCACGAATATTCGATGCTATTACGGCTATCGCACAGGCTGAGCAGGCACGTTATTTCTGTTTTCTCAATGTACAGGATGGTGTGCTCTTGCGTGAGGCTCAACGTAATGGGCTAAATATAAACTACATGGCGGATAAATTTTCAATCGAACTGGATGCTTTTCCGGATTTTGACAGTTTTGTGCAGCCTTTGCCCAACTATGGGCATTACGAAATGATACGCCAGCTTCGTATCTTCAACCACAGCGATGCCAAAGTTCGAATACTTGCTCCTCCCTTTGATAATGAAATTGAGAAACTGGCCCGGTTGTATCATTTGACCACCAAACGGCTGGGGACGCCCTATTATTGGCCAGAATCACAATTGGCTGTTTTTTGCCATTTTTGCGGCGATTTGGTTCGCCTTATCGTCGTAGAACAGAACGGGCAAATTGTCAGCGGCTTTATCTGCTTCGAGGAAGACGGCGCTCTCCATGTCTGGTCGGCCGGCATGGATTTTGAGAGTTCCGATTTCAGCCCTTACACCTTGGGTGTGTCTGCCGTGTATCGCTATGCATTCGAAAGAGGAATTAATCTTATCGAGTGCGGCCGCTTGAATTCCCACATCAAGACTCACTTGGAGTTCAAACCGAAACGACTCTATTCCATCGTCAGCCAGGATCTGGGAATATCCGCCGCTACGCAGACTTCTCGGTCTCTACTGAAGCTGGCATCGCAACTGGATGGCGAGGTTCGTCTTGCTTCGCATCCCGCCTTTGATGAGTGGTATCTCACCAGCGTCTGGAATGGTCGAGGCCCAACACGTAGACCTGCTGGAATAGTACGCGCTGCGACTGAGGCCGATGTGATTCGCGCGGTTGTATTTGCCAAGGAGCGAAGCATGGAAGTGAGCGTGCGTGGAAGTGGGCACAATTACTCCGGTTGTTTTCTTCGCGTTGATACGCTGATGTTGGACATTTCCGGCTTGAAGGGACTTGATATCGATAGCCGGCGCAAACGCGCCATCGTTGAACCTGGGGTCAGTAGTGGTCAATTGAGTCATGCACTGGCGGCTAAAGGTTTGGCTTTTCCGACAGGGCATGTAAAAGAAGTGGGTATCAGCGGATTCCTGTTGGGGGGAGGGCTCGGGATCAACTGTAGCCAATGGGGAGGAATGAGCGTATTCAACGTACAAGCCTTGGACATTGTCACCGCAGACGGTCGTTTACGACATGTTTCCGAAACCCAGGAGCCAGACTTGTTCTGGGCCGCTCGTGGCGCTGGACCCTGTTCGTTTTTTGTTGTGACCCGTTTTTATCTCAGTTGCTACTCATTGCCTCGGGTAATAACCAACAGCTCATATACGCTACCTTTCACGCATTTGCACGATTTATTGGCGAGACTTGAAGACGCATCTCCCCCTACAAATCTTCAGGTGATGATGTCTGTCAGCCCCCCGACATCGGGTGGCACACCAACAGTGCTGTTAAATATTTTGGCGTTTACCGATAGCCCGCAAGAGGCGCAAGCGCTACGCGAATCTTTTGAAACCAGCCTAGAGCTGCCACTTACAGCCTTGGCCATCAATCAGCCCTCAAACTTCGAGGCCATTTACGAGCAGTTCAACAGCATGGTGGTATCAAAAAGGTTTTATGCCGACAATATCCTTACAGATAACACGCAAGAATTGGTTTCCATCCTATCCCGGTATTTATCAGACGCGCCGTCCCGGAGTACCCTTACAACGATTCTCTGGCGGGGTGTGACCACCTATCCGCAAGCAGCATTTTCGGCACACGGCAAGTTCTTTGTATCGACCTACGCCCAGTGGGATGATGCAAAAGATGACAGTGTCAATCAATATTGGTTAAAACGGATGTATGACGAGCTTCAGGAGATTGCTCGTAGCAGTTATATCAACGAGTACGATCTTGAGACAAGGGCGGGCGAGACCAGCATGTGCTTCGCCGCAGAGAACTGGGAGAAACTGCAAAGACTCCGGCTTGAATACGATCCTGACGGCGTATTTGTTGAGGTGCAACAGTTGGAGGAGCATGGCGATCAGCCAGGAGCGAACAACTAAATGGAATGTCAGCGCCTTGGTCCACCGCTGGGTTATCCGCCTGGTGCCATTACTGGATAAGGCGTTTCGCCGACATAAACGCTAAGGAGGTCGTCTGTGGAGCATGGATGAAACCTATATCAAAATCAAATGGCAGTGGAAATATCTATACCGGGCGGTGGATACTTCAGGCCAGACCATCTACTTCCTGCTGACCACCAAACGTAATGCTGCAGCTGCATTACGTTTCTTTAGCAAGGCCATTAGACACCGCGATGAACCTGAAACAGTGACCATCGATAAAAGTGGCGCCAACACGGCAGCGCTGACAAACTAAAAGAAGAAACCATTACTGTTAGGCAGAACAAGTATCTGAATAACCTCGTTGAACAAGATCAACGGAATATCAAACGCCGTATACGACCCATGCAGGGATTCAAATCGTTTCGGCGGGCACAGACGATATTGGGAGGTATTGAGTTAGTTCACATGATACGTAAAGGGCAACTTCAGCATCCTACCGGAGAGGGATTATCACCGGCAGAACAATTTTATCTGTTGGCCGCCTAAATAACCGACAACGCAACTTTTGCCAACTTCATATCACTAATGCGGCAGAGCCGTTTTGTTGGGTATTAAGATAGCCGTGCGCCATATCATAACGAATATGCTTAATATCCGTTTCAGTGAGGTGTTTATTATGACGGACCCCCACACTTTCCATATTGTGAATAGCCATGGCACCAGCGATAGAATCCCCCCTAGCCACACCATTGGCTAATATGGCATAGCGATCGCCTTTGCTGGCTAAAAAATCATACATCGGGCCGGGGTCTTTACTCTCCTTATTTGCTTCTAATAATTGCCGGGCGCAGACCAGATCGGCGGCATTAAGTTGTAACTTACCTGCATTGCTATTTTGCTGTAGCATAATTATCTTCCTTAACGTTTAATATGCGATAAAAGAAATTGTTGAGTACTGCTAACAATGGCTCTCCATTGCGGTAATTTCTCTACTGTAAAAATGACTTCAACCAGTGAGCCTATTTCTGGCATCACAAAACGGGCCTCACAGATATAATATCTTTTCTCTAACGGCAGCCACTGACAGTCAAATACCACCGGCACTTGCCCGTTAACTTCTGCCCAGTAATAACCATTAATCGTCTTATCAAACCAATAAGGGCTATTCCTATCCTGTGGTTCTGCCCGGAATAATTTTCTGGTGGCTTTAACAAAAAACAGCCCTAATTCATTAATATAAACAACCGGATCAAAGGTTTTATTCTCGTATTTTCTAAGTCTAAGATAGGCATCGCGCATAAAAGCAACATCAGTATCAGATCGTCTATACGGCTCGACGCTGATTGCTAATCCCTCAAACCTCAGCCCCTGTTTATACCATTTCGATTTATCCCCCGGTTGCATATCCGGCCAACTGGCGATCATGGGTAAAGAGGTAAAATTGGCATCGCAGCCTTTTTTATTTTTAGTAAAGCCAGGCGTCCAGGAACTTTTCCCTTCATATTCTGCCCAGTAGATAATATATTCTTTAGGCACTTCCATTACATGACCATTAAATTTACCACAAACAAAACCGGGGCGGTTTTCGGCAAAACTGAGTGGTGACATTAGCAGAAAAGCCATTATCAATAATGTGACAAAATATCTCAATCGTGTTTTATCACATAACAAACTACTCATATTTATCTTAGGGAACATAATTACCTTCCTTAACGTTTAATATGCGATAAAAGAAATTGTTGAGTACTGCTAACAATGGCTCTCCATTGCGGTAATTTCTCTACTGTAAAAATGACTTCAACCAGTGAGCCTATTTCTGGCATCACAAAACGGGCCTCACAGATATAATATCTTTTCTCTAACGGCAGCCACTGACAGTCAAATACCACCGGCACTTGCCCGTTAACTTCTGCCCAGTAATAACCATTAACATCCTCATCAAACCAATAAGGGCTATTCCTATCCTGTGGTTCTGCCCGGAATAATTTTCTGGTGGCTTTAACGAAAAACAGCCCTAATTTATCGATATAAACAACCGAATCAAAGGTTCTATCATTCTGTTTTCTTAGAAAAAAGTCACGCTTATAGGTGATATCGGTATCGGATCGTTTAAATGGCTCGACGCTGATTGCTAATCCCTCATACTCCAGCCCCTGTTTATACCATTTCGATTTATCCCCCGGTTGCATATCCGGCCAACTGGCTATCATGGGTAAAGAGGTAAAATTGGCATCGCAGCCTTTTTTATTTTTAGTAAAGCCAGGTGTCCAGGAACTTTTCCCTTCATATTCCGCCCAGTAGATAATATATTCTTTAGGCACTTCCATTACATGAACATTAAATTTTCCGCAAACAAAACCGGGGCGATTTTCGGCAAAACTTAGTGGTAACATTAGCAGAAAAGCCATTATCAATAATATGATAAAATATCTCACCAGTGTTTTATCACATAACAAACTACTTATATTTATCTTAGGAAACATAATTACCTTCCTTAACGTTTAATATGCGATAAAAGAAATCCTCTAGTAGATGTGGATATTTCCTTACATTGCGGTAGTTTATTTTTATGAAAAGGAACATTAACCGACGATTGTATCTTTGGTAAAACAAACACAAGCCAGCAGTCAGGATAACATCTCATTTTTGGCATGTGATGGCATTTGATAATAATTGGCACTTAACATAACTAAAATATAAATAATTACGAATTATAATAAAACCGCCCGATTCAAGTAATTCAAAAAAATCGATATAAGTCAGCACCTACGCAGTTAAATAGACAAAATGAAAGTAACGCAAGTGTAAAAATAAAACAAGAGATAAAAATAAAACAATAGAGCAGCAATAAATATAAAACCAAGATAATAAATAATATGAATATAATAAAAAAGGCGCAGTTTAAATACGCGCCTTTATATTATAATCGAGAGTTATTGATTAACTACAAAATCTTAACCACATCCAGCCAGCCATGCTGACCGCACACCGGGCGACCATTCAACCAACGGCGCACCATATCCAGCGCCAGCATCGCACTGCTTTCCTGGCGAATACGCAGACCATGACGGCTGGCCTGATAACGTACTGTTTGAGCAAATGTTCCTTCAGGGGTATACAGAGCCACGCTCAGGTGATCATTTTGCATAGCGCCGACCGCCAGCACCACTTGCGCACCGCACAACATAGATAACGATTGTGCACGGCAGGCAATCTCGTCTAATGTCTCCTGACAATGCGCCGGTAGCAATTCACCGCCCGCCAATGGCACACCAGCACTCTGCAACTGCCAGTTCATCAACCCGCCGGTAAATTGTTCGCTCACCGCCAGTAGCAAGCCGCGTTGGTTCAATTGCTCAGCTAACAATGCCGGCAACCCTCGCGTACCTTCAAATAGGGTGCTGTCTCCCGCCACTTCCCTCACCTGCTGCCATACCTGTTCCATCGCCTGATGTTGCGAGGCAGGACCGGTCAGCTTCAATTCAATAATCGGCGCAGATGAACGGTAGCCTAACACCACCCCCTCAGGGAGTCGCAGTGGGTCCAGTTCCTGTGCCAAATCACTTTCCGAGCGGCCAAAAGTGGTCATACGTAAGCATAATGGGGGTTCGGCCACATCAAAATGTTGACGTAAACGTGGCATGATTTGCTGTTCAACCATTACTTTAAACTCTGATGGCACGCCGGGTGTGAAGAACATCAGGCACTTATTTAGCCGTAACGCGAAACCGCACGCTGTACCTACTGGGTTATCCAGCATTTCAGCATTAGCCGGAATATGTGCCTGTTTACGGTTAGTCGCCGACATCACCCTGCCGCGCTCATGGAAGAAAGCCTCCATACGCGCGATCCATTCCGGGTGTTCAACTAGCTCCGTTCCGGCGGCGCGTGCGGCGGCCAGAGCGCTCAGATCATCACTGGTTGGCCCCAGCCCGCCGTTGACAATCAACACATCAGCAACCTGACTGCGTTCGGTCAGCACTTCTATCAGTGCCGAAAGTGAGTCACCGACCGTTTCCCTACTGCTGATTGGCAAGCCTTGATTAAATAAATAGTCAGCCAGCCATGCCGCGTTGGTATCGATAATCTGCCCATGCAGCACTTCATCTCCGGTACTCAACATCTCAACTCTGATCATTTTTTTCTCCGTCAGTGCTTATATATTCACTTTATGAATCTGATTACATAAACACAACGTTTATCTATTATCTGAATAATTAACCCCGATAAAAGTCGACTCTTCAATACACCAACAAACGTAACTATAAGTTTACACCTTGCGTAACGTCCATTTGACACAAACAGGGCAATCCACTACCCTGCTGCACTCAATAATTCCAATAAATTGTCATGTAGTAGAGGAAAGCGTGAAGAATCGCACTCTGGGCAGTATATTTATCGTTGCCGGCACCACTATTGGTGCAGGTATGTTGGCGATGCCATTGGCAGCCGCAGGCGTGGGTTTTGGTGTCACACTTGCATTGCTTATTTCTCTTTGGATATTAATGTGTTACACCGCTTTACTGCTAGTTGAAGTTTATCAGCATGAAGCGGCAGATACCGGGCTTGGTACTTTGGCCAAACGCTATCTTGGCAACCGGGGCCAATGGTTGACTGGTTTCAGTATGATGTTTCTGATGTATGCCCTGACTGCTGCCTATATCAGCGGCGCCGGTGAATTACTGGCAACCAGTATCAGCCAATGGACGCAACAATCGTTTCCGACCTCACTCGGCGTATTACTGTTTACACTGGTCGCGGGCGGTGTGGTCTGTATCGGCACCCACTCAGTCGACTTATTCAATCGTATCTTATTTAGCGCCAAAATCATTTTTCTGATTGTGATGCTGGCACTGATGATGCCACATATCGAAAAAACCAACCTACTGACACTGCCGCTGGAACAAGGGTTGGCACTGTCCGCTATTCCGGTGATATTCACCTCATTTGGCTTCCACGGCAGTGTGCCGAGTATCGTCAATTACATGGGCGGTAATATTCGCAAGTTGCGCTGGGTATTTATTATCGGCAGCGCTATTCCGCTGGTTGCCTATATCTTCTGGCAGTTGACCACGCTTGGGGCTATTTCCTCTCATACCTTTGTCGGTATTTTGGCGCAACAGGCGGGTTTGAACGGCTTATTACAAGCGGTACGCGATGTCGTGGCCTCACCTCACGTTGAGCTGGCAGTACACCTGTTTGCAGATCTGGCGCTGGCTACCTCATTCCTTGGTGTGGCCTTAGGGTTGTTCGATTATCTGGCCGACTTATTTAAACGTCGTAATTCAGTACGAGGCCGCCTGCAAACAGGGGTTATCACCTTCACCCCCCCGCTGCTGTTTGCGCTGTTTTACCCGCGTGGCTTTATTATGGCATTGGGCTTTGCTGCGGTGGCGCTGTCAGTTCTGGCATTACTGCTGCCTGCAATGCTGGCGTGGAAAGCCCGTAAGGTCCATCAAGGGCACTATCGGGTCTGGGGTGGGAAACCAGCACTGGCTGCGGTATTTGCCTGCGGTGTGATGGTCATTGCTATTCAAGTGGGGATAGTGACTGGCGCATTACCGGCTGTCGGCTAATACCCTCCCCAATTAAAAGGGCGCATATCCTGTCAGGAATGCGCCCTTTTTTAATCAAATATTACTCATGTATTATCCAAAGTAATTGGAGTCGCAGGTAGGCAGCAAGCGAACGCATCCCAATGAGCTTACACAAGTAAGTGATTCGGGTTCGCAAGCGAAGCTAACACCCCTGTGGCTTCAAGAACGAAGGATAATCAAAATGCTAAGCCAGCGCCGATATACACGCCATCCGCCACACGGTTATCCCGATGTCCGTCTTTACCTTTCATATTGATATAGCGGTAACCGACATCCACGGTTAACGGGCGGAATACACTCCAGCGCAAGCCACCGTTAGCTTCGCTATAGGATTTCATGCCACTGGTCAGCTCTTCCGGGGCGAAATAACCTTCACCGTACAGAGTGAACGATTTGTTGATCGGATAGGTTAACCCACCGCCAATCGCAATTGCACCACCGCTGCTACCGTCTTCCGGTGACATATAGATACCCTTGCCACCGACTGTTGCCATCATTGGGCCGAGGGGGAGGTTGAAGCCCAGCCCCAGTCCGTAGACATCACCATCGTGATCACTACGTGCCCAGTTACCATTGATAGCCAAACCGCCAGTGTTGGTGCCCATGCCAAAACCTAAATTAGTGTAATCACTGCCGACTTCACCATTAAAACTCACGGCACTGGCGGAACCCGCCACAAACAGCAGGCTGGCTGCACACGCGATTAAATGCTTTTTCATATTTTTCTCTCGTTATTCGTGATGTCACCCGTGAGCAAACTCTGGCCGACAGGTTTTCCCTGTCCGAGTTTAACCGAAAAAAACAGCATAAACATACCAAAAACCGATTAAATACCACAGTAATTCAAATGATTGTAAATATTTAAGCTATAGGTCCGTATTATGCTAACAATAACAACGATAAGGTATGCCTATTTGCTGAATACAACCAATAAGGCTACAACTAGTGTGGAGATCAAAGAATAACCCCTTGTTGTTGTTTAAATTATTATTTTGTCAATCAGGCTTTTGGCGCGATGTAATGCTGTAAAACACCTAAGAAAGCAATCAATTCAACAGCCATACTGGAGAAAATGATGAGCAAAAAGAAAGGATTAACTACTGCCGCGGGCGCACCCGTTGTTGATAATAATAATGTCGTTACTGCGGGCCGACGTGGACCAATGCTATTACAAGATGTGTGGTTTCTGGAAAAACTGGCCCATTTCGATCGTGAAGTGATCCCAGAACGCCGCATGCATGCTAAAGGCTCCGGTGCCTACGGTACCTTTACTGTTACCCACGATATTACCCGATATACCCGCGCAAAGATTTTCGCAGAAATAGGCAAACAAACCGAAATGTTTGTCCGCTTCTCAACGGTGGCTGGTGAACGTGGTGCTGCCGATGCCGAACGTGATATTCGTGGCTTCGCCATGAAATATTATACCGAGGAAGGGAACTGGGATTTAGTGGGTAACGATACGCCGGTGTTCTATCTACGTGACCCGCTGAAGTTCCCTGACCTGAACCACGTGGTTAAACGTGACCCTCGCACTAACCTGCGCAACCCTATTTATAAGTGGGATTTCTTCTCCCAACTCCCTGAGTCTCTGCATCAGTTAACGATCGATTTCAGTGACCGTGGTCTGCCAAAATCTTATCGTCATATGCATGGGTTCAGCAGCCATACCTTCAGTTTTATCAATGCCAATAATGAGCGTTTCTGGGTTAAATTCCATTTCCGCTGCCAGCAAGGCATTGAAAACCTTATGGATGATGAGGCTGAAAAACTGGTTGGAACTGATCGGGAAAGCTCCCAACGTGACCTGTATGACGCTATTGAGCGTAAAGACTTCCCGCGCTGGAATCTACAAATTCAGGTGATGCCAGAACATGAAGCCTCACAAACACCTTACAACCCGTTTGATCTGACCAAAGTGTGGCCACACGGCGATTACCCACTGATTGATGTTGGTTTCTTCGAACTGAACCGTAACCCGGAAAACTACTTTGCCGAAGTTGAGCAAGCGGCATTTAATCCAGCTAACGTGGTGCCGGGGGTGAGTTTCTCCCCTGATCGGATGTTACAAGGCCGGCTGTTCTCCTACGGCGACGCTGCACGCTATCGCTTAGGTGTGAACCATCATCAGATCCCTGTCAACAGTGCTAAATGCCCGTTCCATAACTACCATCGCGATGGCGCAATGCGTGTTGATGGTAACAGCGGTAATGGTGCAACTTATGAGCCAAACAGTTTTGGCCTGTTCCAGGAACAACCTGATTTCAGCGAACCGCCATTAACACTGGAAGGCGCAGCAGATCACTGGAATCACCGTGAGGATGATGATTACTTCTCCCAGCCACGGGCGTTGTTTAACCTGCTGAGTGAAGAGGAGCATCAGCGGATGTTTACCCGCATTGCCGGTGAGTTGTCACAAGTACCGGAAGAGATTCAGCGCCGTCAGGTGGCGTTGTTTACTCAGGTTCACCCGGATTATGGTGATGGGGTTAAAAAGGCGCTGGGGCTAAATTAGCATTATTATTGTAACCGATTAGGTGATCAGCTCAATTGATGGTTGCCAGCGATCAGGTTCGGTTGTTAAAGCACCGAGTTAACAACCGAACCCTGTCACCTAATCGTCTATCAACCGAACCCGATCATCAAATCAACTTAGCCACAAAATCAATAACCGCCTGTCTGGATACCTTAATCCCCCCCAGCTTAAGCGCCGCCGGTAAGCGGTAAAACGCAATTGGTCGTTGGAATACCGCCAATTGTGGTATCAGCCAATCTGATAAACTCACGTCATCCACCTCATCGGCAGCATCTATCACCGCGACCGGTCGGTGGCCGAATTCAGCATCAACCATCGGCACGACGAAAGCTTGTTGTATCCCCGGATACTGTGACAAAACCCGCTCAATATCCTCCGGCTGAATGCCCTCGCCACCACTGAAAAACAGATTATCCAACCGCCCGAGAATATGCAGTTCACCTTGCCGCCACATCCCGCGATCACGGGTATGAAACCACCCTTCGCTGTCGGTTATGGGCTGCAACTTTCCCTGCTGCCAGTAACCCGCCGCAAGGCAATCTGCTTTTATCCATACTTCATCTGCTACCAGTTTTACCTCGCGCCCCGCCAGCGCAACCCCCACACCGGGCAAGCCATCGGCACGTTTGGCACAAACCGTTGAGGCCGACTCCGTCAGCCCATAACCGCACCAGCAGCGGATGCCACGGGCTTCGGCATGCTCCGTCAGCGCAGTTGGAATAGCCGCGCCCCCCAACAAAACCTCTTTCAGTGTTAGACGAGTGTCAGTGTTCGCTAACAAACGCCACAGTTGGGTTGGCACCAACGATGCATGGCTACATCCGGCCAGAGCATCATGCAATGCCATCCCCTCCTGCACCACCAAAGTGGCCCCGGCACTCAGCCAGCGCCAGACAATACCCTGCCCCGAAACATGAAACAGCGGTAACGACAGCAACCAGCTATCCGTCGAGGTGAAACTCATCAGCTTTAATATGCCATCGGCGCTAACCAGATGCGCCGCCAGCGAATGCACTGCGGCTTTGGGCAAACCGGAAGAGCCCGACGTTAATGTCATCGTCGCCAGCCGTAGACTATCCCAGACAACCGGTGTCATAACGGAGTTATCGGTATCAAGTACCAGTGGCGTGAAGCAGAGAGCCGCTGACAGCGGGGCTGCCAGGTTCAGCACAAAATCAATATCCAACTGGGGCAGAAGCTGTGCCAGCAACGCATCAGGTAACTGTGGATTGAGCGGTAAAACGCGCGCGCCACACTGCAATGCCGCCAGATAGGCCATCAACAATGTGTGACTATTCTTACCGCGCAGTACCACACCACTACCGGGGGCGACACCTTGCAGTTGAAAACCCGCCGCCAGGCTATCGATATCAGCCGCCAATTGTTGCCAACTGATCAGTTGTGACCCCGAGCGGATGGCGATCGCCTGAGGTCGCAGATTGGCCCAGTATTTCCAAGGAGAAGAGTAAGTCCAGGGAGAAGAATATTGCCAGGGCCAATCATTCAACTGTGCCATAGAACGGCCAACTGTTCGGTTGTCACCATAGGCAAGGGACTCTCCGGCCACGGACGGACTAACTGTGCCTGCATCAGGTTCAGTGTATCCAACCCCGGCACGGTATCCGGTGTCAGCCAATCAGCCAGCCGTGCCAGTTGGGTTAAGCCAAGACTGGATTCAATGCTGGAACTGATCACCGCCACTAATCCCGCCTGATGCGCTTGCTGCACCAGTTGCTGACAGCGGCTGATGCTGCCCACCAGCGTCGGTTTGATAACAATCGCTACCACGCCGGGTTCGGCTTCAACCTTAAAATCAGCCTCGCGCACACTCTCATCCCACGCGATAGCAATCCCCGTGTCACGGGCAAACTCTCGAGACTCGGCGCGGGTTTTACAAGGTTCTTCCAAAAATGCAATGCGTGCACGCAGTTCAGGATTGACATATTTCGCAAACCCATCAGCTTTCGCCCGCGTCCAACTACGATTGGCATCCAGCCGTAGTGTCAAATCCGGCAAAGCTTCCAGCAGCACATTAACAATCATGCCATCACGCACCGCTTCATACAGCCCGACTTTCACCTTGGCGACTTTTTCCCCAGGCAGTGCTTGTAACACTGCAAATAGCTCATCTGGATCACCGGTGCACAGTGGTGCTTTGCGGTAATTTGCCGCTAATGGCAGCGTTTGATTCAGCTCCGCCAGCGCACAACTAAGGCCAAAAGCAACTGATGGCAAAGCATCAAATTCAGGTTCTGCCCCATTCACCCAGTTTTGCAGCCAATGCTGTGTCACAACCTGAGCTTCAGGCAGGGTTTCCTGGCTGAACTCCGGTAAGGGGGCAATTTCTCCCCAGCCAATCTGGTCGCCCTGCTGTAATTTAACCAATAGCCCATCGCGGCTTTTCAGCCGCTGGTGGCGCAATATCACTCCCGCTTCCATCGGAAGGCTATAGTGGTAAAGCGTGGCCGCGCGCATTACGGATTACGCTTGAATTTGCTGAAGTCCGGCTGGCGTTTCTCATTGAATGCGTTACGCCCTTCCTGACCTTCGTCGGTCATATAGAACAGCATCGTGGCGTTACCGGCCAACTCTTGCAGACCCGCCTGACCATCACAGTCAGCATTCAATGCGGCTTTCAGGCAGCGCAGTGCCATGGGGCTGTTTTGCAGCATTTCACGACACCAACGCACGGTTTCACGTTCCAGTTCAGCGATAGGTACCACGGTATTCACCAGCCCCATATCCAAGGCTTGTTTAGCATCATATTGGCGGCACAGGAACCAGATTTCACGCGCTTTTTTCTGGCCGACAATACGCGCCATATAGGCCGCACCCCAGCCGCCATCGAATGAACCGACTTTTGGCCCGGTCTGGCCGAAAATAGCGTTATCGGCGGCGACGGTTAAGTCACACATCATGTGTAATACATGACCGCCACCAATGGAATAACCCGCGACCATTGCCACGACTGGTTTCGGGCAGGTGCGGATCTGGCGCTGGAAATCCAACACATTCAGATGATGGACGCCACTGGTGTCTTTATAACCGCCGTAGTCGCCACGGACTTTCTGATCACCGCCGGAACAGAACGCTTTATCACCTTCGCCGGTCAAAATGATCACCCCGATATTGTCGTCATAGCGGGCATCAGCCAGCGCCTGAATCATCTCTTTAACCGTTAACGGGCGGAATGCGTTACGCACATGGGGGCGGTTGATGGTTATCTTGGCAATACCATCGCTGGATTTGTGATAACGAATATCTTCAAATCCAGTAGAGCAATCCTGCCAGTCGATAGCGGCGTACAACTGTTCTTCGCTCGGATAAAGCATAGTAAGCATTCCTTTAACGGGGGAGTGACAAAAATGAAGACTGTGATAAAAATGAAAGTACCTGCGCGGCAAAAGCACCGGGATTCGCCCGATGTGCATTGTGTCCGGCACGTGCCAGTGTGCGTAATGGCAACTGGTATTGAACAGCCAATTGCTGGAATTTATGGTCGCGATCGCCACACAGATAAGTGTAAGGGACCGTGAGCCGTTGTAACGCCGGTAGCAGCCAAGGTTGATGGCCGAGTGACGTTGCTTCGAGCATATCAGCGACTGATGGGCCATGATTGTCCGCCCGCAGTAACACCAATTTCTCGCGCTGTTGTGGGTCTAAATCAGCAAATACATCCTGTTGATACCAGTCAGCCAGCACCTGCGGCAACGGCTCTTGGCGAAAACGCTGGCCCCACAGGCGGTCTTGCTGCAAGCGTTTTTCACGCAATTCAGTGCTTTCCAGCCCGAGGTTACCCCCTTCGACCAATAAGCCCTGCAAACCATGATGGCTACCATAGCAGGCGTGATACATCGCAATTCGCCCCCCTAAAGAGTAGCCTGCCAGCCAATATTCGCGAATACCGTTAGCCTGTAACGTTTGTACTAACTGACGGCTGATATCCGCAAAACCACAGGTAGTCTCGGCGGCCGATTTACCGTGGCCGGGCAGGTCTATCAGCAGCGAGGGATAATCGCCACATAACTCAGCAACCGGCAACCAATCCAGACCACTGCCTAACAAACCATGTAACCACACCAACCATGGCCCACTATGATGCCGGGCGGGAGACTGCGGGTGGGGATCGAGTTTACGGCAAGCCAGCGTCATAATTGGGCCACCTGTTGCACCAGTTGTTGCAGTGTTTCTGCCCCCTGACTGGGCGGCACCACGATTTCAATCAATGTAACGCCACCTTGCAACCAGCATTGCGCCACCTGTTGTTGGAGCTGGGGCCAGCTATCCGGTCGAGCATAATGCAGACTGAACATAGCTGCGGCGTGCTCAAAACTCACATCTTGCGGCATACAATAAAAGCGCTGGCGGTCTGCTTCTGGGGTAGGCAACAACGAGAAAATCTGCCCACCATTATTGTTCACCACCAGCAGCACCGTAGGGGCCGAGCTTTGGCGCAATAAGGCGAGAGCATTAAGGTCATATAAGGCCGATAAATCACCCACGATAACCAACGTCGGCTTAGCGGTTGCACGCTGAACACCGGCTGCCGTTGACAATAAACCGTCGATGCCACTGGCACCACGGTTACTGTAAACCGGATAGCCAGCAGGCAGTTGGCCCAACGCATCAATCAAACGCACAATTAAACTGTTACCGACAAACAACTGACCATTATCCGGCAATAATTCTGCCAGTTGATGCGCGACCGCGGCTTCGCTAAATTGCTCATTCAAGGCTTCAGCCACATGGGCTTGAGCATTCTCCGAGCAGACGGTCAGCTCACCGGCCCACGGCGTGCGACGCTGTGCTGGATGTTCCTCCAGCCATGTATTCACCGGTGAAATAATTCTGCGGCCACGATGATTCGCCGGATCGAGGCGACCGGGCAGGTTATCGACCAACCAGTACTCTTGCGGCTGACACCCAGCCTGCCATTGCAACAGCCGTTTACCGGTCAGGCTGCTACCCAATTGCAGCACAATCTGCGCCTGCGAGAGAATAGTTTTAGCGGTGGGATGCCCAAGCCATAAGTCAGCACAAGGTAGCGGCTGACCGGTTTGTGACAACACATCACCGATCAGCGGCCAACCGAGCAGAGCAGCCCATTCAGCCAGTAGCTGCCCCTCTTGTGCCGTCATGCGCCCGGCAATCAACACTCCGCGCTTTTGTCGCCAGAAAAACCAGTCCGCTTGCTGGCCTTGTGGCACAGATAAGGATTGACGCAGCCACGGATGGCACTCCTGCCACCAGTCGCCTAAGGTGGCAGACCATTCGGCATAGGCGTGCTCATCACCACCATACAAGGGTTCGGCAAACGGGCAGTTAATGTGCAAGCCACCGTGCTGTAATTGTGCCATCGCATTATCGAGTGTGGAAACCAGCCAACTGGCAGAAATATCGGGGGTCGGACGCGGCAGATTGAGGCTTAGTGTAGGGTGGCTGGCAAACAGCCCTTGTTGACGAATAGCCTGATTGGCACCGCAATCAATCAATTCTGGCGGACGATCTGCGGTCAATAACACCAGCCGCTCACCGGTTAGCCCGGCTTCAATCAGAGCAGGATAAAGATTGGCGGCGGCAGTACCGGAAGTGACAATAACGGCCACAGGCTCGGTGGAAGCTTTTGCCAGACCTAAGGCCAAATGGCCCAAACCGCGCTCATCAAAATGGGTATGACAAACCAGCGCAGGATTGGCCGCTGCCGCCAGTGTTAACGGCGTCGAGCGGGAGCCGGGAGCAATACAGATATGACGCACACCGTGGCGGGTCAAGGCTTCCAGTAGCAACGCCGCCCAACGACGGTTAAAAACACTTGTCGACATTGTTCGCTCAACAGTCAGTTAACAGACACTGCGACCCCGATAATCAACATGAGGATAGTGCTTCATCCTGTTAAAAAAGCCCGGAGTGACTGATTAATGGTTATAAGTAAGGAAAGTGCTCACAGTTTACACCTGCCGCTTAGGTGTCACAATCCGCCCACATAATGAGTGCGGTTAATTACGGCATTTTATTATCCTACAGCTGACTTTCCAGCAAGGTGCGTAGCCCGGCTGATTTATTGTTAATTTCTTGCCATTCCTGTTCCGGGTCAGAGCCGGCCACAATACCGGCTCCGGCATACAGATGGACCTGCTGTTCTTCTACCCTGGCAGAACGCAGGGCGACACTAAATTCAGTCTGTTTTGCCGAAAGATAGCCGGCCGAACCGGCATACCAGCCGCGGGAAAAAGGTTCATATTGCGCAATAAACTGTCGCGCGACATTGCGAGGCAAACCGGCGACGGCCGCCGTCGGTTGTAGACGTTGCAGGCAATCGGTATCGCTGGCGCGGGTGAGTTGAGCATGAATGCAGCGGCGCAAGTGCTGCACTTTACGCAAGCGGATGATTTCCGGTGGCATTACATCAACTGCTGCCACCCCGCCCTGCAATCGCTGGCAGATATCATCCACCACCAACAAGTTCTCGCGTTGATTCTTTTCATCATGCATCAGCCAATCGGCCAGTTCTGCCGCTTGCTCGGGGGTTTCTGCGCTGGATACCGTGCCCGCCAGAGCCTCAGTCTCCAGATGCAACTGCTGGCGTAGATAGAGACGCTCAGGGCTGGAGCCGAGAAATGCGCGCCGCGCATCAAAACGCAGCATAAAGTGGAAACAGTGGTGATTGACCTGCCGGCTGGCGGCCATAAATGCCCCACTGGAGAGAGGCTTATCCAGCGTCAGTTGGGTGGCACGCGCCAGAACCACTTTCTCCATCTTCTGCTGCTCAATCTCAGCCAACGCGTGCTGAATAAGATGGCGCCACTGCGGATATTCCGGCATATGGCGGGCATGTTGCACCTGAGTATCAAGTGCAGGCAACGGCCTGGCAGCCACCAGTTGGTCGATAAAGCTAATTGCGTGCAGAGCATCTTGCTGTAGGGAGAAGTCGCTGGCCAAATTGAGCGTTAAATAGGTCTGCTCACCCCGACGTAATATTTCAATGCGGGGTAGAAACAGGAAACTGGCCTGCGCCAGTGGCGCGCCATCAGCGGGTTGGTTAACGATCACCGGTTCAAAGGCATTCAAGCCCCAAATACGTAATCCGCTCGCATCCCGATGCTGCTGAATAAAATGATCAGCCGCTTGCATATCATTGAAGAGCCGAGTTTGACCGCAGACCGCAGCCTCTTCATGACCTTCGCGATGGAGCCAGTAAAATTGTGGGAAATGGCATTGGGCGGCCAGCCACTCTAATAGTTGGCTACCGATTCGACCCGGTGCGGGCACGATAATTTGCCGGATACCTGCCTGGTCAGGGAAACCGGCACGTAATTTCTGCCGTAATTCACCCAGCAAACCAGAAAGTTGTTTCACGACCACCTCGGCAAATCAACAGAAAGAGTGGGATTATACGGGGCGTGAATAATAAGAAAAGTCAGATTCAAAAGTTATTGTTAGTTATCACACTAATATTTGATATTGATGGTTTTGTATACTCAATAAGTGTTATCTGGCACTCAGCACAGGTGTCTACTGGCTAGACTCCAATTATGTCGCGTTGCAGCAAAGCGGCAATTGAAAAATAAAGGGGCCGCAGCCCCTTGTAATGGATCCAGTGATCAGCCGTCAATCCTTCAGCGACGGGCGATCAATAGCCCCACGATCAAGCCAGCAGTCGCCCCTATCCCTACGCTGCACCAAGGTTTTTCACGCACATAATCATCGGTGCAACACGCCAGTGCTTTCGCCCGCTTGATATAGCATTCACTGCGGCCATTCAAACGGTTCTGAACCTCCTTTAATGCTTTTTCCGCCCGGGCTTTAATCTCTTGATAGCTTTCATCAGCCGCATCACCCGAGGCGCGCAGCACTTCTTCCAGCGTATCGGTCAGCATAGTCAGATCGTCATCCAGCGAGGTTTGCTGTTCTTTATCTCGGTTCATATGCGTTCTCCATGAGTGAAAAAAGGACATCTCATAAGGATAGTCGAAAATAGCCGGCGTAATATTGATTCAAGGTGGAAATGGAGTTTTCAGGATTAATCTGTATAGCAAGTAATATGAGGGGAAAAAGGGTTACTGATGCCCCTTCCCCCTGTTTTATGACTAAAAACGGATACAACAAGCCCCTTGCTCAGCACCGGAAAGTTGTTCGCGCAATGCACCAAACAATTCACGGCCACATCCTACGTGGAAGGCAGCAATATCTGGCAAGTCGGTATGGCGGGCAGCCAGTTCAGCTTGATCCACTAACAGTGAAAGCTCGCCAGTGACACCATCAACACGCACCCGATCGCCATTACGGATTTTCGCCAGCAAACCACCGCAATACGCTTCGGGTGTCACATGGATGGCTGAGGGCACTTTACCTGACGCACCAGACAAGCGGCCATCGGTGACCAGTGCCACCTTAAAGCCACGGTCCAGTAATACACCTAATGGTGGCATCAGTTTATGCAACTCCGGCATACCAATAGCACGCGGCCCCTGATAACGCACCACCACCACGCAATCGCGATCCAGTGCGCCTGCGTCAAATGCCGGACCAACGTCGTGCTGGCTTTCAAACACCACGGCCGGGCCTTCAATGATCTGATGATCACGCGGTACTGCCGAGGTTTTCATCACTGCCCGCCCTAGGTTGCCACTTAAGACTTTGGTGCCGCCATGTGGTGAGAAAGGCATCGCGATACTGGCGATAACAGTTTCATCCAGCGATTGCTGTGCCCCGTCACGCCAACATAATTGCCCCTGATCCAGATAAGGCTCTTGGGTATAGCGCTGCAAGCCAAATCCGGCCACGGTATGGACATCTTCATGGAGTAAACCGCCCTGCAACAGCTCTTTTACCAGCAGCGCTACACCACCGGCCGCCTGAAAGTAGTTGATATCTGCTGGGCCATTGGGATAAATGCGGCATAACTGTGGTATCACTTCCGATAACTCAGAAAAATCATCCCAATCGATGATGATCCCCGCCGCGCGCGCCATCGCCACTAAATGCATGGTGTGGTTAGTCGAACCGCCGGTCGCCAGTAGTGCCACAATGCCATTGACCACCACCTTTTCATCCACCAACTGACCAATGGGTAAATAGCTACCGCTGGTTTCTGTCAGGCGCGTGACCTGACGGGCGGCAGCGGCGGTGAGCGCATCACGTAGCGGCGTATTGGGCTGGATAAAGGAAGAGCCGGGTAAGTGTAACCCCATCACCTCCATCACCATCTGGTTGGAGTTGGCGGTGCCGTAAAAAGTACAGGTACCGGCACTGTGGTAGGAGGCAGCTTCCGCGTCCAATAAAGCCTGTCTATCGACTTTGCCCTCCGCAAACAACTGGCGCACCCGCACTTTTTCTTTATTAGACAGGCCGCTGGCCATCGGCCCGGCGGGGACAAAAACCGCCGGTAAATGACCGAATGACAACGCCGCCATCAACAAACCGGGGACAATTTTGTCACACACCCCAAGATAGAGTGCACCATCAAACATATTATGTGACAGGCCAATCGCCGCAGACATCGCAATTACATCGCGGCTCATCAGCGACAGTTCCATGCCATCCTGCCCTTGCGTCACCCCGTCACACATCGCCGGAACACCGCCCGCCACCTGGCCGACCGCCCCCACAGCATGCAAGGCATCTTTTAGTTGTTGCGGATAATGTTCATACGGCTGATGTGCCGATAGCATGTCGTTATAGGAGGTAATAATCGCGATATCGCTGCGTACCATGTTCTTCAGCGCTATTTTGTCGTCCGGCTGGCAGGCCGCAAAACCGTGCGCCAAATTGCCACAGGCCAGTTGCGAACGGCGAACTGTATTTTCCTTAGCCGCGCTGATACGTTGCAAATAGGCAGTACGGGTGGCTACGGATCGCGCAGTAATACGTTGCGTGACTCGGGTGAGGGTCGCGTTCATCGCCATTCCTTATTCACTCAAGGGCGTTAAAAGTTCAATGCTGCTCAGAGGCAGGCCGATAAAATCTGCCAATACCTGTAACAACAGATTGTGATCATCCAGATGGGGGGCGCCGGATACATTCACACTACCAATCACACCAGCCTGTTGAACCTGTAACGGAAAGCCACCGCCCAAGGCGGCATAATCCCGCAAGCTGACACCATAGCGTGCTTCCAGTGAGGTTTGACGCTGCTGTAACATCAAGCCAGCGGCATAAGAGCTGGTATTAAGTAGCTCTACCACATTGCGCTTACGTCGCAGCCAGTCATGGTTTTCAGCGCTAGTCCCCAACATGGCATAACTAAACAGTGTCTGACGATTTACCGTGATATCGATGGCCAGAGCCACGCCTTGCCGCTCAGCCTGACACTTTATTTTCTCACCCAACCGCCAGGCCGTTTCATGATTGAAATGAGGCAATTGCAGTAGTTGTTGATGCTGCTGACAGCGAGCTAATTGCTGTTGTAGATTCATGAAATTCTCCGGTGATAAATGGCGGGGCATAGTGGTTATCCACCAAAACCCCACCACGGCTTAAGCGCGTTTAGCTTTAGCCAAACCTTTGTCAGCGATGCCCTTCCCCGCCGTGCTAACTTCAACATCACACTCTTTCGGCAGGGTTAAGGTTATCAATCCCGCAATAATCAGGGAGCCTGCCAGCATGCAAACTGCCGCGCTCTGTCCATAGAAGAAAATCATCACGCCTACCAGATACGGGCCACAGAAACCGCCCAGATTGCCTAAGCCATTGATCACCCCGCGTGCGCCACCCGCCACTTCAGGCACCGCGATACGGCCCGGAATTGACCAAAATGGACTGGTTGCGGCTTTGAGGAAGAACCCGCACACCACCAGTGCCAAGTAAGAGACCAGTACGTTGTGGCGGAAAATCACCGACGTCACCAGACCGGCGGCGAAGCAGAACAGGGAAACCATAATCAGCAGCCGGCGCTTACCGGTTCTGTCCGACAAGGCAGAAATGAAGTAGATACCGGCAGTGGTGGCAATAAAGGGTAAAATCGCCAGAATACCGACGGAAGCCATATTACCGCCGGTTAGGTTTTTCAAGATGGTCGGCAGCCATAAGGTATAACCATAATCGCCGGTCTGATAAAAGAAGTTCAGTGCGACCAGTTTCATCAAGCCTTTATTCAGGAATACCGCCTTTAATGGCGCATTGGTCACCGGAGCATCGAGCATCCGTTCAGCCCGTTCCCGCGCCAACTCAGTCACCAGATAATCGCGCTCCCTTGCCGACAACCATTTAGCTTCCTCTGGTCGGTCACTGATAACAAACCACCACATCACCAGCACCACGGCTGACAGTGAACCTTCGAGGAAAAACAGCCAACGCCAGTCCAGAGCATTAATAATGAAACCCGATAGCGGTGCGGTGAACATGCCGCCAATTGGGGCAAACATCATGACAAAAGCATTGGCCCGGCCGATTTCGCGTTCCGGGAACCAGTTACTGACCATAGTCAGCACCACTGGCAGCATGCCGCCTTCTGACACCCCAAGCACAAAGCGCAGGAATAGCAGTTGATAATGATTAGTGACAAAACCGGTCAGAATCGAGACGACGGCCCAAACACAAAGAGAGTAAGCAATAAATTTTCTGCCGCTGCCATGAACCGCAATACGGCCACCCGGTACTTGTAGAAATAAATAACCAATAAAGAAAATACCGCCCGCTAAACCAGCCATTTGACTGGTAATTGCTAGATCACTTTCCATACCACCAGGTAATGCAAAACTAATATTTACCCGGTCCATAAAAGAAATAATACAAGCAATCATTATTGGAACAATAACGCGAAACCAACGGGCATTAGGGATCTTACTGTCCATATAAACACGCCTCATGATAATAGCAGAGTATTACCCGCACCATAAATAATGGTGTAGGGAATGCCGCAAGCAAATAAACAGAAGTTTATTTTCTGGTGTTAATTAAAATTCACTGGCCATTTTTAATATTTAATTAAAAGTAATTATCTATTATTTATAGGTGATCGCCGTAGGGGCTTTTTCACCAGAAAAATGGGCTAATATATTTGAGAAGACAATATCGCTCATTTGAATTCGAGTTTCCGTCGTTGCACTAGCAATGTGTGGCAGCAAAACCACATTATCCATCTCGATCAATGCTGGTGGCACATTAGGCTCATCGGCAAAAACATCTAAGCCCGCACCACCAATATTTTGCTGCTGCAACGCAAGGATTAAATCATCCTGATTCACCATACTGCCCCGGGCAATATTGATCAAAATGGCGTGATTAGGCATCGCAGCAAAAACGGTTTTATTCACCAAACCGGCACTGTCTTTCCCTCCCGAGATTGCGACCACCAGAATATCGCTTTGGCTGGCAAGACTCATAAGATCAGGCATATATTGGTAGGGCAGCGTTTCGTTGTGTGCTTTGTCGGTATAGGCAATTTGCATATCAAACCCCGCCGCTCGGCGAGCAATGGCTTGGCCAATCTGCCCCATACCAAAGACCCCCAGACGCTTGCCGGTAACCTTAGATGATAATGGCAAAGTACTGTGCGGCCACTGTCCGGCACGCAGGAATTTATCAGCCAGACACAGGCGACGAGAAGTCGCAATGATTAGCCCCAGCGCGGTATCAGCAACATCGTCAGTCAGTACACCGGGAGTGGTAGTAACAATAATATTGCGCTCGTGGGTGGTTGCTAAATCCACCGCATCGGTACCGACGCCAAAGATTGAGATTATCTGCACTTCAGGCAACAGTGCCAACACCTCATTGCTGACACCAATATCACCACGGGTCACTATGCCTTTAATATTCTGCCCCTGTTCTGCAAAAAACTCAGCATGATCGGTAACCTGGAAGAGTTTATGAACAGTAAAGGTTTGCTCCAATTTTTCAGTTAAATAGTCCATTACCGGAGCGATGATTAATACGGCTTGTTTGCTATTTTTCATTACGGGTACCTGATCATGTCAATAAATCATAAAAAACCAGAATGGCGGCAGGTAATCATCGGATGATTTAGCCATTCAGCGAATGTCGTTATAAGACCCGTTTTCAATGTTTTATTTTGTGATATAGGTCACTGTAAATCATGTTAAGAAAACATGTTACCGGTAACGTGATCGACCTATCATTGCCAGTGCTGAATTGTTTCAGCCAGGCAAATGCCGGTTAAGAACTTATAGAATTAACTAAGTAAAATGTTATCGGTTGCCGTTATTTGTTATTGATTGACGGAGGGATAATTTAGCGGCCATTGACCAAAGTGATTCGCAGCCATCATCCAGAGCCATGGCTGCTAGCGGTGATAAGAAGATCAGATAGTCCCACCGAGTGAAATGCGGTAATGCAGGTCAACCTGTTCAATTGTAGGGATTTTATTTATTTTCTTAATCAGAATTTCCGCTGCAACTTTACCCATTTCAAACCGTGGGGTGGTAACACTGGCCAGCACCGGGGTGGTTGCCTGGCCGATATCTAAGCCATGGAAACCCGAAATTGCCATTTCAGCCGGTATCGCCATGCCTATTTTCAGACATTCTTGTAACACGCCGACGGCCATATCATCATTAGTACAGAAAATAGCATCAACCTGCGGATACATTTGTCGTGCCAGAGCTAGCATCCCAGCCCCGATCGAGACAGAAGAGACCTTATTAGGAGTGATATGCAATGGCGTAAATCCTGTATCTATCATCGCCTGGCTATATCCCTGATAACGTTTGCGATCTCGTACATCTGACATCGAGCCAAAATAGACAATATTCTGCTTACCACTGGCCAATAGTGTCGCTGTCATATCGTAGGCAGCCTGATAATTATTAAAACCAACGGTAATACGATTGAACTGTGGCTCTAAATCCATCACTTGTGCAACCGGAATTTCGGCTGCATTCAAATACTTATCAGCACGTAAGGTGTGTTCTGAATCGGTGAGTATCAGACCTGAGATCTGACAGGACAACAGATTAACGATCTGCTGCTCCTCACGTTCTTTATCATAGTTATAGTTAACCACCAGCGTTTGATAGCCGCTGGCAGCGGTTACCGATTCAATACCCGCCAGCAAGTCAGAGAAAATCTGGTTATTAAAGGAAGGTATCAAGATACCAATACGCGGGATCTTTTGATTGAAACCATTTTCCCCTTCAGAATCAGGAGCATAATTAACCTCCGCCATCACTTGAGCAATACGCTCAGCCGTCTCTGGAGCCACTTTTTCCGGCGTGCGTAAGTAGCGGCTGACAGTCATTTTGGTCACGCCTGCAAGTAACGCGATATCCTGCAACGTAACACGCTGGTTTTTCATGGCAAATACCTGGAACAAGAGTGCGCAATGGGTAATATGATTATGCACTGTTAGCTTGTGTAATGAAAAGCATGTTACTGCTTTAAAATACAATAACAGCCAGGTGACATATTATTAATCTAGTATATTATCAATAAGTTAACCTGAAACCTTGCAATAAAACAGCAAAAAAACCGGCTAACAGCAGTATTTCCCCTTCATCAAGGGGATATCGCTCACGTATGTGGTAACAGCTTGTTGTAACATGATTTAAAGTGATCTACATCACAGTTTACCCAAGCGGAAAACGGTTTGATATGCACATGTTTTCACCCAGTCATTATTCAATAATATTTATTTTATAATGTCGCTTAATAAGCGCCATTTCCATCAGGAATTTATTATGAAGAATTTATTTTCGTTAGAAAACCGCAAAGTATTAATTACGGGATCTGCTCAAGGCATTGGTTTTTTATTAGCGAAAGGCCTGGCCGAATTTGGTGCAGAGATAATTATTAATGATATTACCGCAGAACGAGCGGAAAAAGCCGTGGCGGAATTACGTGCTAGCGGTTTTATTGCTCATGCTGCCGCCTTTAATGTGACTAATCACGATGCGGTTAATGAAGCCATTGAACAAATAGAAAGTAGCATCGGTGCTATCGATATTTTAATTAATAATGCCGGCATTCAGCGCCGCCATGCCTTTACTGAATTCCCAGAAAAAGATTGGGATGACGTGATTGCGGTCAACCAGAAGTCCGTATTCTTGGTTTCACAGGCCGTATCCCGCTATATGGTTAAACGTCAACGCGGCAAAATTATCAATATTTGCTCGATGCAAAGCGAATTAGGCCGCGACACTATTACCCCCTATGCCGCCTCTAAAGGTGCGGTAAAAATGCTAACTCGTGGTATGTGTGTTGAGCTGGCTCGCTATAATATTCAGGTCAATGGTATCGCACCTGGCTATTTCAAAACGGATATGACAAAAGCGCTGGTAGATGATAAAGCCTTTACTGACTGGTTATGTAAACGGACACCGGCTGCTCGCTGGGGAGACCCGGAAGAGTTGATTGGTGCTGCGGTTTATCTCTCCTCCAAAGCCTCTGATTTCGTGAATGGTCATCTGTTGTTTGTTGATGGCGGGATGTTAGTTGCAGTTTAACCTTCGCTTGAAGTGATTGGGAGATTAGCGACCTTCGTTATTCGTCCCATCAATAACGTTGGTTAATGCTTCAATTGACTGGGAACAGAGGAACATTATGTCTGGGAAATGCATTATTGTTATGGGCGTATCCGGCACGGGGAAATCCTGCGTCGGTCAAGCGCTGGCACAAGCGCTTAACGCCAAGTTTATTGATGGTGATGACCTACACCCGCGCGCCAACATCCAAAAAATGGCCTCAGGTCAGCCGCTAAATGATGTTGATCGTGCCCCTTGGTTAGAACGGTTAAGTGATGTGGCCTATAGCCTGCAACAGAAAAATGAAGTCGGTTTTTTAGTCTGTTCGGCGCTGAAAAAGCAGTATCGCGATCGTTTGCGTGCCGGCAATCAAGGGATACGTTTTCTGTGGCTGAGCGGTGATTACGATTTGGTGCTACACAGAATGCAGCAGCGCGCTGGGCATTTTATGCCTGAAAGCCTGTTGCAAAGCCAATTCGCAACCCTGGAAGTACCGGGTATCAGTGAACCGGATGTTATCCAGATAGATATTTCGCCCGACGTCGCCGGTGTGGTTAAGCACTGTATTGCCGCGCTGGAGCATGAAAATAGCGTGAGTCATTGCGCCTAAACGCGCGGGCCACATAAGCATATAGGAAGAGTTATGATACTTGATGAACTGAAAAGCGCGGCGAATAATCCAATCTATCCAGATGTTATCCGCCGCACCCTTGCGGCTATCTGCAAAATGGATTTGGTTAACCTGCCAGCGGGCGAGCAAGAAATCGAAGGGCGTGAGATTTACTTAAATCATATTATCGCCGCGACCAAGCCACTATATGAACAAGCCCCTGAATTACACCGTTACTATATTGATATTCATATTTTGCTGGAAGGTAGTGAAGTGATTGGTGCGTCGCCATCCACACAGGGCCAGCGCCCGACGATGGATTTTGATAGCGAGCGGGATTATGGGTTGTTTGAAGGTATTACTACCGAAACCTTGTTAACACTGGCGCCGGGTGATATTGCCCTGCTGTTCCCCGGCGAGTTACATCGCCCGATGGGAACATTAGGTGACATCGCACCGATTCGTAAGATCGTGGTTAAAGTGGCGAATCATCTTATCTGATTCGGTATTATTTCGGTTGATAGATACCGGATCAGGTTTCGGTTGATAGTCGTTCAGATTATCGGTTCGATTGATAGATACCGGAGCAGGTTTCGGTTGATAGTCGTTCAGTTATCACCTTACCTCTGTCGCCTCAACCGAGCAGGAGGGCAAGCCGGCCCTCCTGTTCAAGCGCGCTTTTCGCCGCCGTCCATGGCGGCTCACTCGGGCCATCGTCTTTGTCGGTAATCTTCCTAATTGCGCTCAACGTCAAAATCAAAACCATTGTTTTTAGGTTTTGAAGTTTAAAAGCACATTTGAGCTGCCGAGTGAAGAGTGTAGCAAGGGAAATCCGCCATGGACGGCGGGTTTAGGCGTCACGCGGAGGGACCCGCGTAAAGCCGTCCCGCCAGCGAAATGATGAGTGAGGGGACCCGCGAAGTGGGCAAGCGATACGTGCGCTAGCGCAGGGGTTCCAAGGGGGTTACGCGCTTGTAACCCCTTTGGCGGTTGAGGCGCAGGAGGTCAAGTGAACACCGATCTCATGTCAACCGAACCGAAAATCTGGACGACTATCAACCGAAACCTGATCCGCTCTGCGGTTCACATGCCCGAAGCTAAGTCAGCCGTAAAGTTATATCAACCGAACCGGATCATCTAATCAATATCAACCGGCGCTCCCAAGGAGCGCCTCCCTTGACCCCGCCGCGCCGCCAACCACAACCCGCTGTTCTTCATAGCGTAGCCAAATACCACCCCGACTAACAATGAAGCAACCACCAGCTTCCAATGACCATTACCGGCAAAAGTAGCGCAAGCGCCGATAAAAGTACCTGGAACAAATGATAACCACTGTTGGCAGGCCTGGATGCACATCAAAAACGCCACAAGCCCTGTTAAAACATACCCAAGGATGGTCCATTCCGGTTGCAAGGCACTGCCCTGGATAATCATCATCGCCCAGAACACCCCGCTCAGGCAGGTTAACAGCGTAATCAGTAATCCTTTTAAACCACCTTGTGGGCAAGCGAAATAGGCGGTACAGCCAAGGAAACCAGCCCAACTGATTAGCCCTAAACTGACCGCTACCCAGCCCCAGACACCCGAGAGAATGCCGGTGGTAATGGCAATCATCAGAATAATGTTCATCAGTGTTACCTGCGCGAAAGTATCAAAGCAATATCGATTGAGTGAAAGTCGAGCAGTTTACCTGAATTGATGAGCAATATTCCGTATTTTTGTCACGAAAATATAAATATTGTTGTTATCATTACATTTGTAATGTGATCAAAGTCACACAATAAACACTATGCATAATTTGGAAGCGCGATACACGCGCGTTTATTAAAAATTTGCTTATCACCATTTGCGGTCCATTCGCTAAAATAACCCTTTTCATTAGCATATGGTGTTATTTGTGTTTGGAAATTAAAAATATTGAAAAGCAGTCTATTAGTAAGTACCTCAGGGTCGCAATCTAAAAAAGACACTCCGTTTTTTATAGATTGATAGTACTGAATGACTCTCTCTGAGATAACCGCATTAATATCAGCCTGCCCATGATTATCTTTAATACAAAACTTCAGCGCTTTAGTTAGCGGGTTTCTATTTACCCAATTATCAATATTGATATCATCTATTTTTAAGTCAGATGCTGTGCCAATGAAATGATTAATGATGACTTTATTTAGCAATTCGCCAGCTTTAATATAAATATCACTGCCTTCATCTATTTTTTTCTGCAAAATATTCAAAGAGTTAATTGCAGAAATGTTAACCTTGTCGATTAAGTCAACATAAGGGTTTCTCATATATGTATCATTTTTATTTGTAATTAAATATGCATTTTCTATCATCGCCATATTGAATTTTTCATCTCCCTTCGCCCTATCAAGCAAGAAGTTGATTGTTTCTTTATCTTTAAAAAAACCGGCCGTTGGAACTATTTCATCTGATAGCGATAAAAAATCATCCATAGAATCATATTTTGTATAAGAGTTATTATCATTAATTGATGGAGGTGAAGGTATACAGCACAACATAAATATCCTTAAGAATAGAGTGAAATAATCACTGATAAAGATATCTCAAAAAAATGTGTTCACCGCTCCATGTTTTACCCCACCCCCACCTTAAATAACATTAATTTCAGCACCGGGTAAAAAAACAAAACCCCCTGCGCGTTTCGGCTAACAGGGGGTTTGGGAACAGGCTTAACAATCAATTACATCAGTGGCTGAGCCATCTGAACCAGCGAGATCAACGGCTGCGGGTAAATACCCAGGAACAGCACCAAAATCGCAGAAATCAGCACCACCACACCGCCAGCAGTCAATGCCCAGTTGCTTGGTGTGTCACGCACCAGTGTTTCCGGCGCGCTGAGGAACAGGCTCACCGTCACACGCAGATAGTAGTACAGGCCGATGGCACTGCCTAAGACCACCGCACCGGTCAACCACCACAGGTTGGCGCTGACACCCATTGCGACCACAAAGAACTTACCGATAAAGCCCAACGTCATTGGGATACCGGCCAGTGATAGCATCATTACGGTCATCACCGCCGACAGAATCGGTTTATGCCAGAACAGACCACGATAAGAGAACAGCGATTCTGCATCCGGGCCTTTATACGGGCTGGACATCAAGCTAACCACACCGAACGCACCCAAGCTGCTGAACAGGTAACCGGCCAGATAAACACCGACGGTTTCCAGTGCCAACTGATGGGTCTGCACCGCCACCAGCGCAATCAGCAAGTAGCCAAGGTGCGCGATAGAAGAGTAACCCAGCAGACGCTTGATGTTGGTCTGGCTGATAGCCATTAAGTTACCGAACAGTATTGATGCCACCGCAATCAAGGAGAGCACCAAACGCACCGCTTCACTGTCGGCGGCCGGCGCGTACAGGAACAAGCGCATGACTACCGCAAAGATGGCAATCTTACTGGCGGTCGCCAGGAAGGTAGATACCGGAGCGGGAGCACCCTGATACACATCCGGCGTCCACAGTTGGAACGGCACCAGCGACAACTTAAAGCCAAGACCAACAATCATCATCCCGAGGCCCGCCAGAATCAACGGCTGGTGGATAGCGGAGTCACTTAGGCTCTTGCCCAGACCGGCGAAAGACAAACTGCCAGACTCAGCATACAGCAGCGCCATCCCGAACAGCAGGAATGACGATGCCGCCGCAGACAGCAGCATGTATTTGATACTAGCTTCCAGTGAACGCTTCTGGCGATAGGCATAACCAATCAGGCCAAACAGCGGCAGGGAGATAAGCTCAATACCCAGGAACAGCGACGCCAGATGGTTGGCACTGGCTAACAGAATGCCGCCCATGGTGGCAATCAGCACCAACAGGTAGAACTCTTCGCGGTTATCTGGATAGCCATTCAACCAAGGATAAGCAAAGGTGCTGGTTGCCAGGCTGGCAACAATCACCAGCCCGGTATAGAACATCGCATAGCCGTCAATCCGCATCAGCGGCGTGACATCCATCGGCCCGACCTGGCCGACAAAATAGAGTGACAGCAGCGCCAGGTTAAGCCCGATGACCGTCAGGGTGGCGTTAATAAAGTGATCGCGTCGCCACGCAATGGAGAGCATCACAACCACCACCGTCAATCCGACGATCAACAGCGGTAGCATTGCGATCAGTTGTTGAGGAGTTATTGTCATGGCGAATTACGGCCTTGTTGTTATAAGTGATTGAGCTGGAATAGATGAAGCATTGAACCACTGCTGTACATTACTCATCGCAGCATGGGAGGTATCAAGAATCGGCTGCGGGTAAACCCCCAGCAACACTAATAACACCACTAACAGCAGGATGATGGACAGTTCCCTTGCGCTCATGCCCGGTAACGCTTCTTGTGATTTTGGCGCACCGTAATAAGCACGCTGCATCATGATAAGCGAATAAACCGAAGCAAAGACCAGACCAAAGGTAGAGATCACGGTAATCACCGGAACCACCTGGAAGCTGCCAAACAGGATCATAAACTCGCCGACGAAGTTACCGGTGCCCGGCATCCCCAGTGTCGCTACCGCGAAGAACAGCGATAGTGCAGGCAAGTATTTGATTCGGCCCCACAGGCCGCCCATCTGACGCATGTCACGGGTATGCAGGCGCTCATACAACTGACCACAGATGATGAACATACCGGCGGCAGACAAGCCGTGGGCAATCATCTGGATAACCGCACCTTGATAAGCCAGTTGGCTGCCGGTATAGATGGCAATCAATACAAAGCCCATGTGCGACACGCTGGTATAAGCAATCAGGCGTTTGATATCAGTCTGGCAGAAGGCCATCCACGCACCGTAGAAGATACCGATGACACCTAACCACATGGCGATAGGTGCAAACTCATGAGAGGCGTTCGGGAACAGCGGCAGACTAAAGCGCAGCAAACCATAAGCTGCGGTTTTCAGCAAAATCCCCGCCAGGTCAACAGAACCTGCGGTGGGTGCCTGACTGTGTGCATCTGGCAACCAGCCGTGCAGTGGCACAACCGGCATTTTTACCGCAAAGGCGATAAAGAAGCCCAGCATCAGCAGATATTCCACATTGTGGGACATCGGCGTCTTCAACAGATCTTCGTAGTTGAAGGTCCAGATACCGGTGGCGTTGTAGTGCACAAACACCAACCCCAAAATGGCAATCAACATGATAAGACCGCTGGCCTGGGTATAGATGAAGAACTTGGTTGCTGCCGCGATACGGGTTTTACCGTCTGATGCTTTGTGACCCCACAAGGCAATCAAGAAGTACATCGGCACCAACATCATTTCCCAGAAGAAGAAGAACAGGAACATGTCGATGGCGAGGAACACGCCGATAACCCCACCCAGAATCCACAACAGATTCAGGTAGAAGAAGCCCTGGTTGCGCTGAATTTCACGCCACGAACAGAGGATAGCCAGCACACCTAGCAGGCCGGTTAGCACCACCATCAGCAGTGATAACCCATCCAGCGCCAGATGGAATTCAATACCAAACCGTGGGATCCACGGCAAGATGAACTCTGATTGCCACTGCGGTATACCCGCCGGGTTAACCAGTGAATAGTTGCCCTGCCCCCATAACAGCAGAGAGAGCACCAATGTCAGCCCCATCGCGAATAGCGCTATCCAACGCGGTACCTTAGTACCGAAGCGCTCACACTGCCAAGACAGCAGGCCGCCGATAAAGGGGAGAAGAATTAGCCAAGGTAATAGCATGGCGTTTTGTGTCCCTAATTAAACGAAAAGCAACAGAGCCAGTACGACGACTGCACCCAAACCCATAGACGCGACATACCAACGCACCTGTCCATTTTCACTGAGCGTCAAACCGCGATTACTCCAGCGCGAAAGTATCGCCGGGGTATTCATCAGTGAGTTCAGCGGATCACGCTGCAATAGCCTTGCAATCCACAAATACGGGCGGACAAACACATTGTGGTACAGCCAGTCGAAGCCCCACGCATGGAACCACCAGACCGTAAAGAAGCGGCCCGGCGCACTTTGCGCGATGCTGTTGACCAACTGACGCTTGCCCAGATAGAGTGCCGCAGCCAGTGCAATCCCGATAACCACTAACACGCCTGAGAAGATTTCCAGTGGCATTTTACCCTCTTCACCGAAGTGAAGCTCTGGCAACACACCCGCCAGCGGTGGTGTTATCAGCGCGCCGACGAAAGTCGACAGCACCAGCAACACAATCAGCGGCAGGCTGTGAGCTACCCCTTTAACCGGATGCGCTTTGGTTTTTGGCTCGCCGTGGAACACAATGAAAATCATACGGAAGGTATACAGCGCGGTGAGGAATGCCCCAACCAGCCCGGCGACCATCAGATTGATATGGCCACTGGCCAATGCGCCCCACAGAATTTCGTCTTTACTGTAGAAGCCTGCGGTAACCACTGGCAGTGCAGCCAATGCCGCGCCACCTACCAGGAAGCAGATATAAACCAATGGGATCGTCTTGCGCAGACCACCCATTTTGAAAATATTCTGCTCGTGGTGACAGGCCAGAATCACTGAACCCGAAGAGAGGAACAGTAACGCTTTAAAGAAGGCATGGGTCATCAGGTGGAAGATAGCCGCATCCCACGCCTGAACGCCCAGCGCCAGGAACATGTAGCCAATCTGGCTCATGGTGGAATAAGCCAGCACCCGCTTGATGTCGGTTTGTACCAGCGCGGCAAAGCCTGCCAGCACTAGGGTTACCGCGCCGATAATACCCACTAAATGCAGCACTTCAGGCGCCATCAGGAACAAGCCGTGGGTACGCGCAATCAGGTAGACACCTGCAGTCACCATGGTTGCCGCATGGATAAGCGCGGAGACCGGGGTTGGGCCTGCCATTGCATCGGCCAACCAGGTTTGTAACGGCAACTGTGCCGATTTACCCACCGCACCACCGAGCAACATCAGCGTCGCCCAGGTAATGGCAGTAGAGCCCATTTCCAGTTTCTGCGGTGCCAATACCATCAGCTCGCGAATATTCAGCGTACCCAGTTCTTGATAAAGGATGAACAGGGCAATGGCGAGGAATACGTCACCAACGCGGGTCACGATAAAGGCTTTCATCGCCGCCGCGCCGTTGGCAGGATTGGTGTAGTAGAAACCGATCAGCAGGTAACTGCACAGACCCACCCCTTCCCAACCCAGATACATCAGCATCAGGTTATCTGCCAACACCAAAATCACCATGCTGGCGATAAACAAGTTGGTGTAGGCGAAGAAACGAGAATAACCCTCCTCCCCACGCATATACCAAGAGGCATACATATGAATCAGGAAACCCACGCCGGTGACCACAGACAACATGGTCAGCGACAGGCCATCCAGTGTCAGGGTCAACGGAATGTTGAAGGTGCCAACCGACATCCAGTTCCACAACGTCTGGTTAAAGACTTGGACACCGGTGGCCTTTTGGCTAAGAAAATCCACTGCAACATACAGTGTGACCAACGCCGTCAGGCCAATCGATCCCACCCCGACCGTGGCTGAGGTATTTTCAGACCAGCGCCCACGGGAGAATGCCAACAGCAAGAAGCCCAGCAGTGGCAGCAGAATTGTTAAATATAATAGGTTCATCCGCGCATCTCACTGACTGTATCGATATTCAGAGTATGACGGCGACGATATAGCTGTAACAGCAATGCCAAGCCAATACTGGCCTCCGCTGCTGCCAGCGTGATCGCCAGGATATACATCACCTGACCGTCAGCCTGACCCCAATAACTGCCCGCCACAACAAAGGCGAGCGCCGCTGCGTTGATCATCACTTCAAGGCTTATCAGCATAAACAACAGATTGCGACGAATCAGCAACCCCGTCAGCCCTAGCACAAACAGTATGGCCGCCAGAATCAGGCCATGTTGTAGAGGGATCATACTTGTTCCTCCGTTTTTCTTTTCGCGCTGTCGCTCGCGCCCATCACGTCACCCGGCTTATGTTCGCGCCCGATATGGAAGGCAACCACCAGACCGGCCAGCAACAACATTGACGCCAGTTCAACTGCCAGCACATAAGGACCAAACAGGCTGATACCCACAGCTTTGGCATCGACCATTTCACCGCTAATACCGGAATCAGTCACTGAACTGATGGCATAAATCAGTACCGACAGCAGCACCAGTGCTAGCAAGCCGGGGCCAATCCACAAACTCGGTTTCAGCCAGTCGCGCTCTTGTTGTTCGACGTTGCCCAAGTTCAGCATCATCACCACGAACACGAACAGCACCATAATGGCCCCGGCGTAGACGATGATTTCCAGCGCACCGGCGAAATAAGCACCCAGCGAGAAAAACACCGCCGAGATAGCCAGTAAAGAGATAATTAGGTACAGCAGCGCATGTACCGGGTTGGTGTGAGTGATGACGCGAATAGTCGCCACCACTGCCACCAATGCTGCAATATAAAATGCAAATTCCATGGAAAGCGGCTCCTAAGGCATCAGACCTTTAACGTCAATCGGTTTGGCTTCGTTTTCGGCTTCGCCTTTCTGCTTGCCGTCTACTGCCATACCGGACATCCGGTAGAAGTTATATTCAGGATATTTACCCGGGCCGGAGATCAACAAGTCTTCTTTCTCATACACCAGATCCTGACGCTTAAATTCACCCATTTCGAAATCCGGTGTTAGCTGGATAGCAGTTGTTGGGCAAGCCTCTTCACACAAACCACAGAAAATGCAGCGGGAGAAGTTGATACGGAAGAACTCAGGATACCAGCGGCCATCTTTGTGCTCAGCTTTCTGTAATGAGATACAGCCAACCGGACAAGCAACAGCACACAGATTACAAGCAACGCAGCGCTCTTCACCGTCAGGGTCACGCGTTAACACGATACGACCACGGTAGCGCGGCGGCAGGTAAACCGGCTCTTCAGGATACATTTGGGTTTCACGCTTGTGGAAGGCATGAAGGCCAATCATCCACAGGCTGCGCACTTGGGTGCCGAAACCAACCACTAACTCTTTCAACGTCATGGTTCATTCACCCCTTATTGAGCGTTGTACAAAATGACCGCGGCAGTCGCCAGCAGATTCAGCAGGGTCAACGGCAGGCAAACTTTCCAGCCGAATGACATCACTTGGTCATAACGTGGGCGCGGCAAGGATGCACGGATCAGAATGAACATCACCATGAAGAAAGCCGTTTTCAGCGCAAACCAGATAAATGGCGGCAGGAACGGACCTTGCCAACCACCGAAGAACAGAGTGACTATCAGAGCAGAGACGGTCACGATACCGATATATTCACCGACGAAGAACAGACCGAATTTCATACCGGAATATTCAATGTGGTAACCATCGGCCAGCTCTTGTTCAGCTTCTGGCTGGTCAAAGGGATGACGGTGACATACTGCAACACCCGCAATGGCAAAGGTCAGAAAACCAAAGAATTGCGGAATCACATTCCAGACGTGTTCCTGAGAGTTAACAATATCCTGCATATTGAACGAACCCGCCTGTGCGACTACGCCCATCAATGATAAGCCGAGGAACACTTCGTAGCTCAGGGTTTGCGCAGATGCACGCATCGCCCCTAACAGAGAATATTTGTTATTACTGGACCAACCGGCAAACAGCACGGCATATACCGTCAGCCCGGCCATCATCAGAAAGAACAGAATACCGATATTAAGATCCGCAACCGCCCAGGTCGGGCTGACCGGGACGATGGCGAAAGAGAGCAGTAGTGAGGTAAAGGCAATCACCGGGGCCAATGTAAAGATAGCCTTGTCGGAGAAGCGCGGAACCCAGTCCTCTTTGAAGAACATTTTGATCATGTCAGCAACCAACTGCAATGACCCGCCCCAACCGACACGGTTTGGCCCGTAACGGTTCTGGAACAAGCCCAGCAGGCGGCGCTCGCCGAAGCTCATAAATGCGCCGCAGGTCACCACCACCAACAGAATCACTACCGCTTTCAGGACAGAGATTAAAATCTCAATCAATTCAGGGGTAAACCAGCTCATAATACTGCCTCCCGCAGATTCTCAACACGCGCACCCACCATAATCGGCGGAATGCCCGGTAAGCCAAGCGGCAAGCCGACCTGACCCCGAGCCAAGGTTTCACTCAGGCGCACTGGCAGACGCAATGTCTGACCGGCACAGTTGAATTCCACCAGCGTACCGAGGTTAACCCCGAGCGTTGCAGCATCGGCTGGATTGACCATCACATAAGGTGCTGGCATGCGCTGCTGGATGACATCTGAGCGCTGCGACATCTCTTCACTACCAAACAAATGGTAGTAAGGGGCAATCTGCCAGCCATCAACCTGAGCGGTAAAGGCTGCCGGTACTGAATCAAAGTAACCGAGCGTCCCCTCACCTGCTTCAATCAGGCGCACACCCGGATCACCAAAGCGCAAGCTCCCCCCCACTTCAGCCTGGAATTTGTTCCATGCCTGCGGTGAGTTCCAGCCCGGTGCCCAAGCAAATGGGATCTGCTGACGATCGGCCAATGGGCTGTTGTTCCCTTCCATTGAGAAAGCGAACGGCGTGTCGATATCCTGTGGCTGACGCGGTTCATGCACACTGATATCCGCGCGCATAGCCGTGCGGCCACTGTAACGGATAGGTGAACGCGCCAGTTTCTGACCACGAATACGGAAGGTCGCATCCGGTGCCGCTTCAACAATACCTTCCAACTGTGGTAATGCGCGAACACAAGCCGCAATCACGTGATCCAGTTGCGTCCAGTCTACATGGCGACTGGTATAAGTTGAATGCAAGGAGTGCAACCAGCGCCAGCTTTCCAGCATGATGCTGTTGTTTTCCGGTTTTTTCGGGTCGTCGTAATAGGTTGGATCGTAAACCTGGAAGAAACGCTGAGCGCGGCCTTCCTGATTGACCAGCGTACCGTCGCTTTCAGCAAAGCTGGCGGCAGACAGAATCAAGTCTGCTTTTGCCATGATTGCGGTGCGTTGATGATCAACCACGATCACGTTGGCTGCTTGCTCCAGCGCGGCGTCAACTTTGTCTTGCGCCGCATGGCGATAGAGGTCGTTCTCCATCACGATAACGCTGTCAGCATCACCACAGGTCAGCAATTCCAGCGCGCTATCCAGTGAGCCGCCGCCAATCATGGTCAAGCCGATGCTGTTCGCTGCACTGGCAACAAAGGTGATACCCACATCAGAGCCACGGCTTTTCAGCGCGGTTGCCACGTTAGCTGCCGCAGCAATGATGGCTTCGCTGCCTGCATTGCTGCCGGTCACGATCAGTGGTTTCTTCGCGCCCGCCAGAGCCTGCACGATGATATCCACTTTGCCTTTCAGCGCAGGGTCCAGATCCGTGACCGCCGGTGACGACGCATCCAGCGCGTTAGCGATAGCAAAGCCTAAACGTGCCTGATCATCCACCGGTGCGCGGTAGTTCCACGCCGCGATATCATCCATACGGGTGTTATCAACGTTAGTGATAAACAGCGGATGTTTAGCGTGCTGACCGATATTCATAATCGCCGCGATTTGCCAGTCAGCCACTTTCTGTGCGGCGGCCATTTCACGGGCTTTACCTTTCACCGCCTGACGGACAGACAGTGCGATACGTGCGCCAGTCTGGGTCAAATCTTCACCCAGAATCAGCACCGCATCATAGCTTTCAATCTCGCGCAGCGATGGTGTGTAAACCCCACCTTCTTGCAGCACTTTCAGCATCAATTGCAGGCGTTGTTGTTCACTCGCGGCAATGCCGGTATAGAAGTTTTCCGCACCGACCAGCTCGCGTAACGCAAAGTTACTTTCCAGGCTGGCACGCGGTGAACCGATACCGATGGTTTTCTTCGCCTGACGTAGAATATCCGCCGCGCCCTGCATTGCCTGTTCGGCATTCAGGTGGATCCAGTCATTACCACGCAATTGTTGTGGCTGACGTGGGCGGTCTTTCAGGTTGACATAGCCATAGCCAAAGCGGCCACGGTCACACAAAAAGTAGTGGTTGACGCTGCCGTTGTAGCGGTTCTCGATGCGGCGCAATTCACCATAGCGTTCGCCAGGGCTGGTGTTACACCCCACACTGCACTGCTGGCAGATACTTGGCGCAAACTGCATATCCCATTTACGGTTATAACGTTCGGAATGGGTTTTATCGGTGAATACCCCGGTCGGGCACACTTCTACTAGGTTGCCAGAGAACTCGCTTTCCAGCGTGCCACTCTCAGTACGACCAAAGTAGACGTTGTCGTGCGCGCCATAAACACCCAGATCGGTGCCATCAGCGTAATCTTTGTAGTAACGCACACAACGATAACAGGCGATACAGCGGTTCATTTCATGTGAGATGAACGGACCGAGATCCTGATTCTGATGAGTACGTTTACTGAAGCGATAGCGGCGGAAACTGTGTCCGGTCATCACTGTCATATCTTGCAGATGACAGTTACCCCCTTCTTCACAGACCGGGCAATCGTGTGGGTGGTTAGTCATCAACCATTCAACCACACTCTCACGGAACGCTTTGGCTTCGCCGTCATCAATGGAAATAAAGGTTCCATCGGTGGCCGGGGTCATACAGGACATGACCAAACGCCCACGGGTATCATCGGCGTTTTGGTATTGCTTTACCGCACATTGGCGGCAAGCACCGACGCTTCCCAGCGCCGGATGCCAGCAAAAGTAAGGAATATCGAGTCCCAGGGAGAGACAAGCTTGTAACAGGTTGTCGGCCCCGTTTACGTCGTATTCTTTGCCGTCTACATGTATCGTAGCCATATGCATGCTTCCAAGTGGCCTGAAATAACCGTCATTCTTTACGCTGCTGCTGTGTTGGCTGCCGTCGTTCACACCGGTCATTTAGTTCACTAAACTCCCGGCGTTTCTCTTCGTTGCCGCCTTGCCGCCACGCAAATTATTTGGTTATTTTTCAAGCGTTAATTATAAAAACTTTCTTATTGGGTACACTGAGAGGCTACATTCAACGTATCTCATATATTACCCAAAGTATCACCAGCGCGCTTTTAATAGGTTCGGTTGAATACCGGCTATGGCTCGGGTATTGCCATAGTCTTTACTTGCGATCCCGGCTTCGAATTCTTCGCGGAAATATTTGATAGCACTTTGTAGTGGTTCAACCGCGCCCGGCGCGTGAGCACAGAAGGTTTTGCCCGGCCCCAAGAAGCGGCAAAGTTGTTCCAGCGTCTCAATGTCGCCCGGCTGACCTTCGCCGCGCTCCAATGCACGCAAGATCTTCACGCTCCACGGCAACCCATCGCGGCAAGGGGTACACCAGCCGCAGGATTCACGGGAAAAGAACTCTTCCAGATTGCGCACCAGCGGCACCATACCGATTTCATGGTCTACCGCCATCGCCAGTGCAGTGCCTAACCGGCTACCTGCTTTGGCAATATTCTCGAAGTCCATCGGTAAATCCAGATGATCAGCGGTCAGGAAGTCGGTCCCTGCCCCACCCGGCTGCCAGGCTTTGAACTTCAAGCCATCGCGCATACCACCCGCGTAATCTTCCAAAATTTCACGCGCCGAAATACCAAATGGCAGTTCCCACAGACCTGGGTTTTTCACCCGGCCAGAGAAGCCCATCAGTTTGGTACCGGCATCGTTACTCTTACCCGCCGTGATCCCCTGATACCAGTCAACGCCGTGCTCAAGAATGGCCGGAACGTTACACAGGGTTTCAACGTTATTGACGCAAGTCGGTTTGCCCCATACCCCGGACGATGCGGGGAAAGGCGGCTTGGAACGTGGATTGGCGCGGCGGCCTTCCAGCGAGTTAATCAGGGCGGTTTCTTCACCACAGATATAACGGCCAGCACCGGTATGAACAATCAGTTCAAAATCAAAACCGCTGCCCATGATGTTTTTGCCCAGCAAGCCGGCTTCGGTTGCTTCGCTAATCGCACGGCGCAAATGCACGGCAGCTTCGATATATTCGCCACGCAGGAAGATGTAGCCGCGGTAAGCTTTCAGCGCAAATGCACTGATCAACATCCCTTCCACCAGCAGATGAGGCAATTGCTCCATTAGCAGACGGTCTTTATAGGTACCCGGCTCCATTTCATCGGCGTTACACAGCAGATAGCGGATGTTCATGCTTTCGTCTTTTGGCATCAGGCTCCACTTTAAACCGGTGGAAAAGCCTGCGCCGCCGCGCCCTTTCAGGCCAGCGTCTTTTACCAAATTAACAACATCAGGGGCTGCCATGCCTTTTAACGCTTTTTCAGCACCCAAGTAGCCGTTTTTGCTGCGATATTCATCCAGCCATACCGGCTGTTTGTCATCGCGCAAACGCCAGGTCAGCGGATGCATTTCTGGCGTGCGAATAACCTCTTTGGTAAAACCCGAATTAGTTGTCATGGATATTGCTCCAGTAACTTCTCAATATCTTCAGGTTTCAGATAGCTGTGGGTATCGTCGTCGATCATCATGGTCGGACCGCGATCACAGTTGCCCAAGCAGCAGGTTGGCAGCAGCGTAAAGCGGCCATCAAACGTGGTCTGGCCCGGCTCAATACTGAGTTTCTTCGAAATCGCGGCCTGAATCCCTTGATAACCGGTGATGTGGCACACCACGCTGTCACAATAACGGATCACATGGCGCCCAACCGGCTGACGGAAGATCTGACTGTAGAATGTGGCCACACCTTCGACATCGCTGGCCGGGATACCCAGCACTTCAGCAATGGCGTGAATCGCCCCATCCGGCACCCAACCACGTTGTTTCTGCACAATTTTCAGTGCTTCGATCGACGCGGCGCGGGCATCTTCGTAATGGTGTTTTTCATGCTCGATAGCATCACGTTCTTCAGCACTCAACTCAAAAACTTCAGTTGTGGTCGCCGGTTCAGCCGCATTGACTGCCAGATCCACCACATTTTGGCTTTCGTTATGATTCTGAGTCTCTTTTTGGTAGCTCATAATTAGCGGTCCACATCAGACATTACAAAATCGATACTGCCCAGATAGACGATCAGGTCAGATACCAGGCTGCCACGGATAACCGAGGGGATCTGCTGCAAATGGGCATAGCTTGGCGTACGTATCCGGGTGCGATAGCTCATAGTGCTGCCGTCACTGGTCAGATAGTAGCTGTTGATCCCTTTGGTCGCTTCAACCATTTGGAATGATTCGTTAGCTGGCATTACCGGACCCCATGAAACTTGCAGGAAGTGGGTAATCAGCGTTTCGATATGTTGCAGCGTACGTTCTTTCGGCGGCGGCGTCGTCAGTGGATGGTCAGCCTTAAATGGCCCTTCTGGCATGTTTTTATAACATTGCTCCAGAATGCGCAGGCTTTGACGTAACTCTTCCACTTTCAGCATCACGCGGTCATAACAGTCGCCGTTATTCCCGACCGGAACTTCAAAATCAAAGTTTTCATAGCCGGAATACGGACGCCATTTACGCACGTCAAACTCAACCCCGGTGGCACGCAGGCCAGCCCCGGTCACACCCCATTCCAGTGCTTCTTTGGAATTGTAAGCAGCAACACCGATAGAACGCCCTTTCAGGATACTGTTCTGCAACGCCGCTTTGACGTAGGAATCGAGCCGTTTTGGCATCCAGTCAAGGAAGTCACGCAGCAAACGTTCCCAGCCGCGAGGTAAATCATGCGCCACACCACCAATACGGAACCAGGCCGGATGCATACGGAAACCGGTAATCGCTTCAACCAAGTCATACACTTTCTGACGATCGGTAAAGGCGAAGAACACTGGCGTCATTGCGCCTACGTCCTGAATAAAGGTACTGATATACAGTAAGTGACTGTTGATACGGAATAATTCAGACAACATTACCCGGATGGTTTTAACGCGATCAGGAACCTCAATACCCGCCAGCTTTTCAACTGCCAGCACATAAGGCATTTCGTTAACACAACCACCCAGATATTCGATACGGTCGGTATAGGGGATGTAGCTGTGCCAGGACTGGCGCTCACCCATCTTCTCCGCACCACGGTGGTGGTAACCCACATCCGGTACGCAGTCGACAATCTCTTCACCATCAAGCTGCAACACGATACGGAACGCACCATGTGAAGAAGGATGGTTCGGACCGAGGTTAAGGAACATAAAGTCCTCGTTTTCGGTGCCGCGCTTCATCCCCCAATCTTCGGGTTTGAAGGTCAGAGATTCCATCTCCAGATCCTCTTTCTGCTTGGTCAGCACAAAGGGATCGAATTCGGTAGCACGCGCCGGGTAATCTTTACGCAGCGGGTGCCCTTCCCAAGTCTGTGGCATCATGATGCGCGTCAGATGTGGGTGACCATCGAAGGTAATACCGAACATTTCCCAAGTTTCCCGCTCATACCAGTTAGCATTGGGGAAAATCTTAGTCGCTGTGGACACGTGCAAGTCTTTTTCAGACAGTGCCACTTTCAGCATAATGTCGCGGTTACGCTCGATGGAAAGCAGATGATAGAAAACAGAAAAATCCGCTTCAGGGAGGCCCTGGCGGTGAGTGCGAAGACGCTCATCGACACCATGCAAGTCGAACAGCATGACATACGGCTTCGGTTGTTTTCTCAGGAACGTCATTACTTCCAGCAATTGCTCACGCTTTACCCATACCACGGGCATACCGGTACGGGTCGCTTGAACAACAAAGGCCTCAGGCCCAAAACGGTTCGACAGCTCGCTAATCACCGGATCATCGAGATGGTCACGGGTCTGCCATGCAGGCTGAGTGCTATCGGACGTCGTTAAATCGGTCATTATTTATTCACCACACTGTTTTTTCACCACACTGAATGTGTCATTTTGTGGTCATTTGCCGCACACATGTTCTGGAAGAAAATCATTCATTCCCAAAACAAATCACTTACGCACCGCGATCCTGAGCCGTTATTTTTGCCAAAATAATAAGCTTAGATCTCGTCAGGTGTACGCAGGTTAGTTACTGCAATTCGTTCAGCATGCTTACGTTCTCTTTCTGGTTGCATATTGGCGCGGTAAACGCCTTGGTCACCTACAACCCAAGAGAGAGGACGGCGCTCTTTACCGATAGATTCTTGTAGCAGTAACAGTGCTTGCATATAAGCTTCAGGGCGCGGTGGGCAGCCAGGAATATACACATCGACCGGTAGGAATTTATCCACGCCTTGTACTACGGAATAGATATCGTACATGCCGCCGGAGTTAGCACAGGCACCCATGGAGATAACCCACTTGGGTTCCAGCATTTGTTCATACAAGCGCTGAATAACCGGGGCCATTTTGGTAAAACAAGTGCCCGCCACGACCATGAAGTCAGCCTGACGCGGAGAAGCACGCAGCACTTCCGCACCGAAACGTGCCACATCATGTACGGCAGTGAACGAGGTCACCATCTCCACATAACAGCAGGAAAGACCGAAGTTATACGGCCAAAGAGAGTTCTTACGCCCCCAGTTCACCATGTCGTGCATGGCGTTCTCAAGTTTACCCATGTAAACACTACGATGGACATGTTGCTCGAGAGGATCGCCGCTGACGGTTTCCTGAGTTTGCAGGGGGTAACGGTCATTCTCACCGTTAGGGTCTATGCGGGTGAGCGTATAGTCCATGTTAATGCCTCGCTGTATTTATTGACCACTATACCCTTTGTACTTAGAGCTGCAGGGTTGTTAGCTACTTTCACTCACCCGAATCACTGACTTGAGTCAGCTCATCGGGATTAATGAGCCTCATGGTTGAGACTCACCCTACGGGCTAGCATACATGCGGTTCAAATCGTGACCGATTTATCGCCCGCTTGCTGCCGACCTGCAACACCAAGACTGTTAGGTATATCTTGTGGAGGACTGCTGGCGTATTTGACTATGCTCGGTTTGCTCACTCGGCGATTAGAATGCGTAGGAGTCCAATCCAGCGCGCCGATACGCACCAGATAAACCAAACCAGCCAAGAGCACCAAAATGAAAATGGTTGCTTCGATAAAGCCTACCCAGCCACTCTCACGAATAGAGATTGACCACGCATACAAGTACAGGGCTTCAACATCGAAAATAACGAAGAACATGGCGACCAGATAAAACTTGGCGGACAAACGCATACGCGCCGAGCCGACCGAGTCAATACCGGACTCATAGGGGACATTTTTGGCGCGGGCCAGAGCTCTCCCACCCAGAAAGAACGCACCCAATAGCATCAAGCCGCATAACCCGATAGCGCCGATCAGAAATACAGCGAACGCCCAATGATGAGCGATAACTTCAGTGGTTGTTGACATACTCATTGCTTACTCATCAAAAGTGGCGTCGGACATCCTGCTCTTATGTTGGCAGTTAGTACACCACATCGATTCAAAGGGAAGGATAAAAACCACACGAAACACACTGTCTTTACAACTGTTTAGCCAGTGTTTTACTGTGGGCTTTTTACTCCTTTCAGTAACCTTTTGTCAACTTTGACAAAAGTAACTACAGATTAATTTACAAACGCACGATCTTACTTAACATTTGGTGCGAAGTATAAAGCTAAATCGAGTCAGTAATTTGTTAAGTCAGAACATACACCTATAACCCAACGTGGAAACTTCGCTTTAACTATACCATTGTCTCAGGAATAACCGGTTCTTCCACTCACTAGCTAGGGGTATTTTTTTGATCCAGAACACGTTTTGAGTGTTATTTCATAAATATTCGGCATGAAAAGTTGTTTTTTAAAAAAAATAAATAATGGAACACTGTTTTAATAAAAAACAAATAGCAGAAAATGAGAAGAAATATTAACCACTATTTTTATCTGGTTTATTCCCCCTGATCCAGTACGCAGATATACCGCTAAATGAAATAAAACGACGTTTTAAGCATGAAATTAAACTGGAGCAGTAGAAAACTGTTTTTTTAAAAGTTATAAATAAAAAAAAAGCCCCTAAAATAAGGGGCTTACGATTTTTTAGTCACGTTAGACGATCAACTGTTCTCGTCTATTAAATAATCAGAATCCAGCACTAAATCCGATCCAGACTGCAAGCCATGTTGGTGGCCCGTCTGCATGGCATCGAAAATGGCTAAAGCCAATTCGTTGCCACACTGATTGTCTTTACATAATGCATAATGTGTTTCAGGCAACCGAGGTAGCCCTTCTGTTTCACCCAGTACGCGTAAATCAGGACTCATCATCTCTATTGGCCTGGCGGTCACACCCAGCCCTGCCCTGACTGCCGCACGAATGGCAGAAAGTGAAGAGGCTACATAGGCGATTCGCCATGCAATACCGGCTCTGGTCAGGTTTTCTATTGCCATATCGCGGAATGGGCTTGGCTCATCCATCACCACTAACGGTACCGATTCACCGGACTGGAACTGATAGTCGGCGGAACAGTACCAAAGCGTAGGTGATGTCCTTAAGATCACATGAGGATGAGTGTCGACCTTGGCTGTAGTAATAGCCAGGTCCACTTCGCCATTACTCAGCATATCAGCGATAAATGGACTGCGTTTTACCCGCACATCTATCGCTAGCCGAGGATATAGCGTCGCCACTCGGTTCAGCAAGAAAGGCAACAACGTATCGGCAGTATCATCAGATGCGCCGATAATGAGTGACCCTTCTATATTGCTGTACATAAGTGACGTACAAGCTTCATCGTTGAAACGCAAAATTTTTCTGGCATAGCCAAGTAACTGGAGACCATGTTCAGTCAATAATTTGTTACGCCCATGGCGGGCAAATAACTCCTTACCGACTAACTGTTCTAACCGTTGCATTTGTTGGCTAACTGCTGACTGAGTGCGACAAACCGCTGCGGCAGCAGAGGCAAAAGTATTCAAGTCAGCAACAGCTACAAAGGTTCTAAGCAGATCGAGGTCGAGATTAATTATCGGACGATTTGCATTTGTCATAGTGTATTCTTCACTTTTTTGAATTCTAATTACAAACTACCCTGGTGTATAAGTATCGCGCCATCAATAAGGGACAACGCTAAGTATGACAGTACCCCACTCACTAGAGTAGGGCAAAAAATTTACTTATATTTCGTTACCGTTATCTCTTTTTATAAAAATCTATTGAGTAAGTTATGTATTTATTTGTGAATACGGTCATAAAAAGCCACTAAATCTTCGATTAATGAAGATTTTTTCCCTTTAGGATCTTGCTTTTCCTCAGGCATTTTTAAGTGCTGCAATGCTATTTTAATTAAACAAATCTGCACTAACCCTTTTCGAAATATCAAAAAATATCAATATATCTCTATGTGTGTTTTTTATCTAATTGAGTAAATTCAACTATTAACATAGATATTCTCTAAGATTCAGCCTATTTAACATTAATTATTCTTAATAGTTTTCCTATCTACAATTTTTTTTCTTTTCACATCTTAATAATATGTATGATGATATAAATTGTTGGATTGAGATCCCAGCTAATACGATGCAGCATAATCGCGTCTCATTATCATCGGTATCAACCCGCGATTTTGGCACCGAAAGTGAACCTCATCTTATAGATATATTTTGTTGGTAACTGCTGTATGTCACGCAATCAGCCGAAATAAAACTTCAGATAAACCAATAAATAAGGCATAAACCAGTGGATTTAAAGACGAAAACATCGGTTATATTCCATACCAATGAAGCTGGCAGTCATTTAAAATAAGAGCAGCTATTCGCACTAAAGATGTGCATAGAACTTCAAAAAGCAGCAGCGTCGGAGTACATTGGATACCTTGCAGTGTTCCACGCTGAGGACACGCTTTTACCAGCAAAAGGCTCAATTTTTTATGTCCCCCATTGAGAAATCCAGCAAACTGGACAACGTCTGTTACGACATTCGTGGACCAGTGCTAAAAGAAGCTAAGCGTCTTGAAGAAGAAGGTAATAAAGTTCTGAAACTGAACATCGGCAACCCTGCTCCGTTTGGTTTCGATGCACCCGATGAAATTCTGGTGGATGTGATCCGTAATTTGCCAACTGCGCAGGGCTATTGCGATTCCAAAGGCCTGTTTTCGGCGCGCAAAGCTATTATGCAGCACTATCAGGCACGGGATATGCGTGACCTGACAGTCGAGGATATCTACATTGGGAACGGGGTCTCTGAGCTGATCGTGCAATCCATGCAAGCATTGCTGAATCTGGGCGATGAAATGCTGGTACCTGCACCAGATTATCCGTTATGGACGGCGGCAGTTTCGCTTTCAAGTGGTACCGCCGTACATTATATGTGTGATGAAGAGTCGGGCTGGTTCCCTGATTTAGATGATATCCGTAGTAAAATCACGCCGCGTACCCGTGGGATTGTGATTATCAACCCGAATAACCCGACCGGCGCGGTATACAGCAAAGAGCTGTTACTGGAGATTGTTGAAATCGCCCGTCAAAATGACCTGATTATTTTCGCCGATGAGATCTACGATAAGATTTTATATGACGAGGCTCAGCATCATTCTATTGCGGCTCTGGCGCCTGATTTGTTAACTGTGACCTTCAATGGTTTATCCAAGACTTACCGTGTTGCCGGTTTCCGTCAGGGCTGGATGGTGCTGAATGGTCCTAAAAAACACGCTAAAGGTTATATTGAAGGTTTAGAGATGCTGGCATCAATGCGTCTGTGCGCCAACGTCCCTATGCAGCATGCCATTCAGACGGCATTAGGTGGTTATCAGAGCATTAGCGAGTTTATTCAGCCAGGCGGGCGCTTGTACGAACAGCGTGACCGTGCCTGGGAACTGATCAACCAAATACCGGGGGTTTCCTGCGTGAAACCTCAAGGCGCGTTGTATATGTTCCCACGTATTGATCAGAAGCGTTTTAACCTGAAAGATGATCAGAAACTGGTATTGGATCTGCTATTGCAGGAAAAAGTGCTGTTGGTTCAAGGCAGCGCCTTTAACTGGCCATACCCTGATCATGTGCGGATTGTCACGTTACCGCGCGTGGATGAGCTGGAGATGGCAGTGAGGAAACTGGGGCGGTTTTTGGAGACCTACCACCAGTAATTAATCAGGGCTTGTATAGCAAGCCCTGTTTTATTTATGCAGTGATTATCTTAAACACCCTAGTTCTTCCCTTTGTTGACGGTCAATTAAAACCCTCACCGAATCATTAATGCTCCAAGATATTGCAGAACCTTGTTGTTTAATCAGCTTATTGCAACGTTCTATTCTTCGTTGCTCTTGCTGCTTATCCCTCGCGGCGTTATGCGTAGCGCAAAACTCCTCACTGAACGGCCCCAAATTTCCCCCTACACAGAATTCCTCCTGAGCTTGTGTTGTCGCACTGAATAATAAAATTGACATAGGAATAAATAATAATTTCATATAACTATCCTTAGCTTTATAATTTAAATAAAATTTATATGCTGAAATTTAATAATCCATAATATGGACAAAAAAAGAATAATGAGTTCACATCACTAATTCAATAGAGCTAATGTTAAATAATTTCTTTTATAATTAATGAGATAGAATGGATGGCAAGAATGAAACACAAAGATAAAGTGAGGGTTTAATAAACAAAATTGAGACATTGTGAGAATATTTAATTAACTCATTATCTCATTGATAAAATCGATTTGATGTTATCCTCGTATGCAGATTGTTTCCATCATCTTATGGTTAATATATTGAATAGAGAGAAAACTATGAGTCACTTCTTCGCCCATCTATCTCGTCTGAAACTGATCAACCGCTGGCCGCTGATGCGCAATGTTCGCACTGAGAATGTCTCTGAACACAGTTTGCAGGTGGCATTTGTCGCTCATGCGTTAGCTATCATTAAGAACCGTAAGTTTAACGGCAATCTCAATGCCGACCGTATTGCGCTGCTGGCGATGTACCACGATGCCAGTGAAGTGATAACCGGTGATTTACCCACCCCTATCAAGTATTACAATCCTCAGATTGCCCATGAATACAAGAAGATAGAAAAAGTTGCTCAACAAAAACTGATTGAAATGCTGCCAAAAGAATTACAGCAAGATTTCCGCTGTCTGCTGGATGAGCATTATTATAGCGAAGAGGAAAAAGCACTGGTTAAACAGGCAGATGCTCTATGTGCTTATCTCAAATGTTTGGAAGAATTATCCGCCGGTAATAATGAGTTTATTCAAGCTAAAGCGCGGTTGGAGAAAACCCTCGCCATGCGCCAAAGCCCGGAAATGGATTACTTTATGGAAGTCTTCGTGCCCAGCTTTAGCCTGTCACTGGATGAAATCAGCCTCGATTCGCTGGATTAAAGTTGAAGTTGAAATTGAAGTTGATTTTCAAAAGCACATTTGAGCTGTCGAGCGAAGAGTATAGGCAAGGAAAATGGGCATGACGCCCGTTTTAGGGGTCACGCGCTTGTGACCCCTTTGGCGGTTGAGGCACCAAGGGGCAAGGTGAGCACCAATCTCATATCAACCGAACTAAACACAACTCTTACCCTGTAGCATCCCAATCAGAATGGAAACAGCACCGGCACCACCATCACACTAACAATCATGACTAATATCGTAAATGGCACCCCCATGCGGACAAAATCACCGAATTTATAACCACCTGGCCCCAATACTAAGGTATTCACCGGTGACGAAACTGGCGTCATAAAGGCCGCTGAAGCTGCAATACCAATAATCATCGCAAAGGGATACGGCGAGACCGACATCTCCCGCGCAGCAGCAATCGCAATCGGTGCCATTAGAACTGCCGTGGCAGTATTAGAGATAAACAGCCCAATCGTGGCACACAACACAAACAAACATAGCAGCATGACGCGCGGCCCCATCCCACCGGCCACATCCATCAAGCCACGGACAATCAAATCTACCCCACCGGTTTTTTGCAATGCTTGTGCAAAGGGCATCATCCCGATGATCAAAATCAAACTCGGCCAATGGATTGAACGATAAGCACTTTCCATATCAATACATCGGAACTGACCCATCAGTAAACAGGCTACCAATGCCGCAATCACATTTGGCACCTCGTCGGTCATCATCATGGCAACCATCAACGCCAGACAGAATAATGCATGTGGGGCTTGCGAAATGGCCGGTGCCACTTCATCCACTTCCGCCGGCAGGTTCAGTACGATGAAATCACGGGTCTTTAACTGTAACTGACGAATCAGTTTCCAATCACCGATCACCAGTAAGATATCGCCAAACTGCAATTTGTCATCAACCAGTTTGCCTTCCAAAGTCTTACCATTACGACGAATACCTACCACATTCAAACCATAGCGGGTACGGAAAGTGACCTCACGTAGACTCTTTCCCAAGAGGGCGGAATCAGGAATGAGCGAAACCTCGGCCATCCCGACGTTGCGCGCCTGCTCTGAGAAGTATTCACCGCGCAGCACCATCGGTTCCAGCATCTGTTCAGTGCAAAATTCACGTAAATCTATGTCGCAATCTGACATATCGATCAGTAAGACATCGTTCTCGTGTAATTCAGATGAACCGGTGGCACTCACCATCACACGCCGGAAACGCTTCCAGCGTTCAATCCCCACCACATTCGCCCCATAGCGGGCGCGCAGATGCAGTTCGTCAAGAGAACGGCCAATCAAAGGAGAATCATGGCGGATAGCCAAACGGCGCGCACGGCCAGTCAATTTATAATCGCGGATAAGGTCGCGGAAAGTGCGGCGTTTCCATTGCTGTTCTTTCTCTGAGCTTTCCTGCTTCCCGCCCAGCCAGCGCCGAGCCACTAACATATAAGCGACACCCATCAGCAAAATGATAATGCCGATAGGGGTAACGCCAAAGAAGCCAAAGCCTTTGATACCTTCGCGCAGTAATTCACTGTTAACTACCATATTTGGCGGCGTTGCCACCAGCGTCATCATGCCACTTATCAAGCCGGCAAAACTCAGCGGCATCATTAACCGCCCCGGCGAAATCTTCATCCGGCTGGCAACACTCAGTACCACTGGGATAAAGATTGCCACCACTCCGGTAGAGCTCATAAAAGCGCCCAATCCGGCAACCGTTACCATTAATAACGCCAGCATTTTGGTTTCACTGTGACCGGCGACCTTGACCAGCCAATCACCCACCTGATAAGCAACACCGGTTCTGACCAACCCTTCACCAATAACAAACAGCGCCGCAATCAATATCACGTTAGGATCACTGAATCCGCTGGTCGCCTCACCTAATGACAACGTACCACTCATCACAAAGGCAATAATGACCAACAGTGCTACCACGTCCATGCGCAGTTTATTGGTAGTAAACAGCACAATAGCTATTAGAAGTAGCGTCAACACCCACAATAGTTCGCGGTTCAAAATGGCCTCGTTGGCAAAAAGTGAAAGGAAATATCCGGCTCTGGCAGTAAAACATTAAAATCAGCAGCGGCCGCTGTCTGAGATCAATAATGACTGCAAATTTATGTGCTTACCATCCCACAAAGGGTTTTATTGTGTTTTTTTCCTGAAAAAAGTTTATCAACTTGTGATGTGCCAGACAGTAAAAGAGCGCCATCAGGCGCTCTCAGTGGTGATATTAAGGTATCTGGCGAAGAATTAACCTACTCGCACAACCCGCGCGCCGTTAGCGGTAACCTCAACGCTAATCTGCTCCAGCGAACTGAGCACTAAATCAACCTGATCAAGTTTGGGAGTATCAGCCGGAGCATTGACCGCAATCACCTGACAGCCCGCCGCCAAGCCTGACAAAATCCCCGCAGGGGCATCTTCCACTACGATACAATCAGCCGGTGCCAGCCCTAAGCGCTCGGCCCCCAGCAGATAAGCATCTGGTTGCGGTTTGCCGTGCTTAACTTGTTCGCTGGTGATAAACACGTCAGGTACCGGCAGATGGCCGGCGGCACGGCGCGCAGAAGCGACCGGTACTGAGCCTGAAGTGACAATAGCCCACGGAATAGACAGGCTGTTTAGTCGCTCCAACAGTGCCACCGCCCCCGGCAATGCGCTCACACCATCGGTATCATTAGCTTCAACCTGCTCTAATGCCAGAAACTCAGCCTGAATTTCAGCCTCACTTGCACCCGACATAAAATGACGTAAAGAGGTAATTGCTTGTTTGCCATGGATAAAATCAAGAACTTCTGCTGGATTGATGCCTCGACCTTGCGCCCAGCCAATCCAGGCTCGTTCGACAACAGGTAAAGAATCAACCAAAGTCCCGTCCAAATCAAAAAGAAAACCTTTACACTCCACAAGCACATCCTCATCAGTAAAACTATTTTTCAACTTACTGATAGCAAATAAGTTATGCGCTATCAGGCATTGATAATTTGCGAAATTTCAACAGCACTCAAATGGTATTGGCGTGGACATGATTGCCAGATAGCCAGCATACGTTGGTATTTATCCCACATTGGGGTTTGAGAGTTGAAACCATGAGTCCCTGAGTCAAAATGGGTGTAGCGCCCTTCAGTATTGACCATAAAGCGCACATAACTCAGGTAACGGGATTCGGTAGCAGCATCAAAACCTAGGAACGCGATACGGCGTTCATCCAAGTCTTGCTTGTCTTTCAGGTTACCACAGGAGACTTGCAGGGCGTGGTGCATCTCCATGATATTAATAATAGTACGGCAAGTATCTTCGCTCATCTCACCAAAATCACGGTCCAATTCACGCATCTGCAAACCAAAGCCGCGCTCGACAATGGTTTGCTGGCGACGATAACGCTCAGCATTTTCCGGATCCAGCATGGTCATCATTTTGTACTGATTCGACAGAATCAGTCGTTGGGCGTTGGTCATATCCATCACTAACTCCTAAGACATAAATAATGAGGAAATCATCGCACACAGGCTTGGGCCATACTTTGATTTGACAGGGGATTTTGCACCACTAATCCTTTGAGGCATAAAAGCCCGCTGGCATGAAACCGCCACTAGAGGTCATCAAGAAACGTTTTATCCAACTGTTTGAAGGCTCGTTTCAGCACATCGGCCAGGGATTGATAAGTCGGCGTCTGCTCGATAGGCGCAACAGCCTGCCCCGCTTCTGTTAGCTTGTTACGTACCTCATGGAACCACTGGAGTAAGGTTGGCGGTAACGGGGTTATCGCTCGCTTGCCTAACCACCATAACCCTTGCAAGGGTAAACCACAGGCGAACAGCGCCGTAGCGATGGCGGGTCCCAACTGGCCACCGAGGGCTATCTGCCAGGTCAGGGTAAAAATGGCCAGTGGTGGCATAAAGCGGATACCGAAGCGTGTCGCCGTAACCACGCGATTTTCGGGAAACATCGGCGCCAAGCGCTTATCGGCAGGCCAGGTCTTCATATAAAGCTGGCCGCGCTGGAGTACCTGAAACCAACTTACAGAATCAGAGGGTTTTGTTGTCATGGCTCACCTCAACTTCACAAGCAAAAATTAAAATTTTTTTGTAATCCACAAACTAAAAATTAGTCTGTTAAATATATTTTGTTTTTAGGCTCCGCTATCGGTATCCTAACTCGGCCTTTTGGCCGCTAGAAGATGACGCTAAATATGTCAACTTTTTGCAGCTTTTAAATCATTTTTGTTAAATCGCACCGATTTTTACCACCAGGTTTTAACGTTTGCACTTAACGTTTAATCCGCGATTTTTCCATCATCATGCCTTTTTCTCTATCGCATGATGTTAATCATTAATGTCGACGCCAATATGCGCTACGCTTTTGGAATGATTGACGTTTTATTAACCATATGTTTTTCGCTGTTTTTGCATCATCAATGTCGCATGCGCGCTGTTTTTGCAAAACAAATGTTGAACACGACTATAAAATAGGTACTTCCATGTCGAGTAAGCTAGTACTGGTTCTTAACTGCGGTAGCTCTTCCCTAAAATTTGCTATCATCGACGCGACCAACGGTGAAGAACACCTCTCTGGTTTAGCCGAATGCTTCCATCTGCCTGAAGCCCGCATCAAATGGAAACTTGATGGTGGCAAACAGGAAGCAGCATTGGGTGCTGGTGCAGCACACAGCGAAGCACTGAATTTCATTGTTAATACTATTCTGGCACAAAAACCAGAGCTTTCCGCTCAGTTGACAGCTATCGGTCACCGCATTGTTCATGGTGGCGAGAAATTTACAGCATCAGCTATCGTTACCGAAGAAGTTATTCAGGGTATCAAAGATTCCATCCCATTTGCACCACTGCATAACCCAGCTCACTTGATTGGTATCGCTGAAGCGTTGAAATCATTCCCAAATCTGGCTGATAAAAATGTCGCTGTTTTTGACACCGCTTTCCATCAGACCATGCCGGAAGAATCTTATCTCTACGCCCTGCCGTACCGTTTATACAAAGAAAACGGTATCCGTCGCTATGGCGCACACGGCACCAGCCACTTCTACGTCAGCCAGGAAGCCGCTAAAACCCTGAACAAACCGCTGGAAGAACTGAACGTCATCACTTGCCATTTGGGCAACGGTGGTTCTGTCACTGCTGTTCGTAACGGTAAATGTGTTGATACCTCTATGGGCCTGACACCACTGGAAGGTTTGGTCATGGGCACCCGTAGTGGTGATATCGACCCGGCGATCATTTTCCATTTGTATGATGCCATGGGCATGAGCATGGAACAGATCAGCAAGCTGTTGACCAAAGAATCTGGCCTGCTGGGCCTGACTGAAGTCACCAGTGACTGCCGTTATGTTGAAGACAACTATGCAACTAAAGCAGATGCACGCCGCGCAATGGATGTGTTCTGTCATCGCCTGGCGAAATACATCGGTGCATATACTGCGCTGATGGATGGTCGTCTGGATGCCGTGGTCTTCACCGGCGGTATTGGTGAGAACGCCGCAATGGTACGTGAACTGACTTTGGACAAATTGGGCCTGTTGGGCTTTGAAATTGACCACGAACGCAACCTGGCAGCACGCTTTGGTAAATCAGGCACCATCACCAAAGAGGGCAGCCGCCTGGCTCTGGTTATCCCAACCAATGAAGAGCTGGTCATCGCACAAGACGCAGCCCGTCTGACTGCGTAAGAGTTTTTGACATATACCCAAAGTCATTGAAGTTGCAGGTAGGCGGCAAATGAATAAATCCCGATGAGCTGACTCAGGTCAGTAATTCGGGTGCATGAGCGTAGCCAACAACCCTGCGGCTTCAAGGACGAAGGATGTCCCCAAAGTCATTGGAGTTGCAGGTAGGCGGCAAGCGAATAAATCCCGATGAGCTGACTCAGGTCAGTGATTCGGGTGCATGAGCGTAGCCAACAACCCTGCGGCTTCAAGGACGAAGGGCATAACCGTAAAGAGGTTTAGCCGTGTCCCGTACAATAATGTTGATTCCTACCGGCACCAGCGTTGGTTTAACCAGCGTAAGCTTGGGTGTCATCCGTTCCATGGAACAAAAAGGTGTACGCCTGAGCGTATTCAAGCCAATCGCCCAGCCTCGTGCCGGTGATGATGCACCTGACCAAACCACCACCATCATTCGTGCGAACTCCAGCATCACTGCTGCTGAGCCGCTGAATATGGGTTATGTGGAAACCTTGCTGAGTTCTAACCAGCAAGACGTGTTAATGGAAGAGATTGTTGCCCGTTATCACGAAAATACCAAAGACGCAGAAGTGGTTCTGGTCGAAGGCTTGGTGCCAACACGCAAACATCAGTTTGCCAATGCATTGAACTATGAAATTGCTAAAACCCTGAATGCTGAAATCGTCTTTGTTATTGCTCTGGGTAATGACTCACCAGATCAGTTGAAAGAGCGTATCGAACTGGCTCGTTCCAGTTTCGGTGGCAGTAAAAACAAAAACATCACTGGCGTTATCATTAACAAATTGAATGCGCCGGTTGATGAACAAGGTCGTACCCGCCCTGACCTGTCTGAAATCTTTGATGACTCCACTAAGGCCAGCGTCGCGAACATCGATCCAAGCCAATTGTTTGCCAACAGCCCACTGCCAGTTCTCGGCTGTGTGCCGTGGAGCTTCGAGTTGATTGCAACTCGCGCCATTGATATGGCCAAGCACCTGAAAGCCACCATCATTAACAAAGGTGATATCAACACTCGCCGCGTTAAATCTGTGACTTTCTGTGCTCGTAGCATTCCGCATATGCTGGAACACTTCCGCCCGGGTTCTCTGCTGGTTACCTCAGCCGACCGTCCTGATGTGTTGGTTTCTGCTTGTTTGGCAGCCATGAATGGCGTTGAAATTGGTGCCATCCTGTTGACTGGCGGTTACGCTATTGATGAGCGTATCAACAGCCTGTGTGAACGTGCCTTCCAAACTGGCTTGCCAGTATTTATGGTTGATACCAATACTTGGCAGACCTCTTTGAGCCTGCAAAGCTTCAATCTGGAAGTCCCTGCAGATGACCATGAGCGTGTTGAAAAGCTGCAAAACTATGTTGCCAGCCATATCAGCAGTGATTGGATTGACTCTCTGAGCGCAACGTCTGAGCGTTCACGTCGCTTGTCACCACCAGCATTCCGCTACGAGCTGACCGAATTGGCCCGTAAAGCAGGTAAACGCATCGTGCTGCCAGAAGGCGATGAGCCACGTACCGTTAAAGCCGCTTCTATCTGTGCTGAACGCGGTATCGCAACTTGTGTGCTGCTGGGTAACCCAGAAGAGATCCAACGCGTTGCTGCCGCGCAAGGTGTTGAGCTGGGCAAAGGCGTTGAAATCATCGATCCTGTTGCTGTACGTGAGCAATATGTTCCGCGTCTGGTTGAGCTGCGTAAGAGCAAAGGCATGACCGAAGTGGTCGCGCGTGAACAGTTGGAAGACAACGTCGTTCTCGGCACCCTGATGCTGGAAAAAGGTGAAGTTGATGGTCTGGTTTCCGGTGCAGTACATACCACCGCAAACACCATCCGCCCACCATTGCAGTTGATCAAAACCGCACCGGGCAGTTCACTGGTTTCTTCGGTGTTCTTTATGCTGCTGCCTGACCAGGTTCTGGTTTATGGTGACTGTGCAATCAACCCAGATCCTACGGCTGAACAACTGTCTGAGATTGCTATCCAATCTGCGGATTCTGCTGCGGCATTCGGCATTGAACCACGTGTGGCGATGATCTCTTACTCTACCGGTAATTCCGGTGCGGGTAGCGATGTCGAAAAAGTACGTGAAGCGACCCGTCTGGCACAGGAAAAACGCCCAGATTTGATCATCGATGGTCCGTTGCAATATGACGCGGCAATCATGGCGGATGTGGCTAAATCCAAAGCGCCTAACTCACCGGTTGCAGGTAAAGCCACCGTGTTCATCTTCCCAGACTTGAACACCGGCAACACTACCTATAAAGCGGTGCAACGCTCTGCTGACCTGATCTCCATCGGGCCGATGCTGCAAGGTATGCGTAAGCCAGTTAACGATTTGTCCCGTGGTGCATTGGTTGACGATATCGTCTATACCGTAGCACTGACGGCGATTCAATCCGCTCAGGCTGACGCCAGCGCATCTTAATTCTAAGATTACGTTGTCTAAGAAACGCCAGCCTTGTGCTGGCGTTTTTGTTTGTTGGCAAAGCGATGTATAAATTGGGGTTAGAACGTTTTCACCTCGCAACCACACTCACCAAAAGACCGCATCGGTAAAATGCGCCAACAAAAAAACCGCCATATAGGCGGTTTCTCTGTGCTGGTCCGGTAAGCGGCCATTCCAGCGGGGTTGTTAGTATCAAAATAACTGTTACCAACATATCGCAAGTGCAACCCTGTTCTGATATTTTGGGCCAGTTGCTATTCACTGTCAAGTATCGGCTGGGGTGCATTCGTGTACAATCGCGGCGGACCTTTTCGCCGCCTTAAGCAAGCGGGCATCGGTTTAAGGGAAGGATATCCATTGGCCGTAACGCAAGTGCAACCCTGTACTTGTATTCACGCTAGTATCACCGGTGGTGCTGGCGTGAAGCGGTCTAAGCATGGACCGCACAATGAAACGGTACTTTTGTATTGTGCTCGTTGTATTTGGCGCATTGTTAACATCCGGGAATGGGGGTTGGCGTATTTTCAACAACTCAATCACGGTGATAATCAACACGTCAGGCAAGTAAGCCCGGTAAGCCGCCCTGCGGGGCGGTTTTCCTTTATTGTTTGGCGCTAGCCTCAGGTACTCTGCCGTGGTTCAAATTTATAGCTGAAACTCTGGCTAACCGGTTCACTCAACTCGCCATCGTCCTCACTCTCAAGCAGTTCGATCAACATCTTGCCGGCATCTTTACCCATTTTCCGGTAATCGATACGCATCGACGTCAGCGTCGGGTGAGTCTGATCGCAGTTATCAGAACCATCCAGGCAGGCAACCGCGATCCCGCCGGGAATTTTCAGCAAGCGACGTTGGCATTCAAACAGTACCCCCAAAGCGATATCTTCGTGGCTGCAAATAACCGCATCCAGCTCAGGCTGGCGTTGCAGAATTTCCGTCAAGGCATAGCGACCAAACTGTAAGCTGGCTGTTTCTGGTGTGGTGACGGTTTGATCAGCATTTTTATAATGTTCCAGCATCGCTTTATGCCAGCCATTCAGTTGCTGACGTTGTAAGCGGTTATCCATATGAGCGCCAATAAAACCAATATTGTGATAACCGCGCTCCAGTAAATGACGGCTTAATGCATAAGCGGATTCAAAAAATGCCGCCTCAAGGGTAATTTTCGCCCCTTTAAAATAGGACCCCACCACATTAACGGTAGGAATATTGGCCCGTTCAAGCAGTTGATAGGTTTTATCTGCCAGTTGTGAGCCAAATATCACCACGGCTGCCGGATTGCTTTGCAGTAACGTCATCAGTATTTCAGCTTCTTTCCGCTGACTATATTCATGGCAACCCAGCAATAACTGAAATTCATTTTTGTTCAGAATCTGTTGCAGCGCCTGCATAAATCGGGAGCTGGCTTTATCGGTCAGCGACGGAATCAAAACCGCCACGGTATCACTATGCCCCGAAGCCAAAGCCCCTGCCGTGCGATTAGGAATATATCCCAATGTTTCAACCGCTTGCTCTATCTTCTCACGTAACTTATCTGAAACCTGCTCCGGCGTTCGCAGCGCTCGGGAAACAGTCATCGACCCTACCCCAGCGTAATTCGCCACATCCGATAGAGTGACCCGCCCGGTATTACGGCGCTTGCGCGTTTTTTCCATGCTGAGTTCCTGCCTAATTAAAATTTCTTGTCGGATTAAAATTTTCTGTCTGGATAAAACAAGCCAGTCCGCGGGGTCTCGACAATACATTGCATTGTATATGGCTTATTCCGAGATAGCCAAAGGCCCTGACGCGACAAATGATAGCGCTATCACAAAATTTGATAGCGCTATCAGGTAGCGCTACCAATTGAGATATTCGTCACATTAATAGCAACGATAACTATCTACTCTCAGGTTAACAGTCATCGGGAGTCATCAATATCATGTTAAAAACACTGTTAACGTCAGACGTCATTCAGGTGGTTAGCCAGGCAAAAGACTGGCGTGATGCCATCGCCATTTCATGTAAGCCGCTGATTGATAATGGCTCTATTGAAGCGCGTTATGTCGAGGCTATTTATCTCTCCCATGAGGCGATTGGCCCTTATTACGTAGTCGGCCCCGGCATTGCGATGCCACATGCCCGCCCGGAAGAAGGTGTGAATAAACTCGCTTTGGCATTAACCGTCATTACCGAGGGTGTCACTTTCAATGCTGAAGGTAATGACCCGGTCAAACTGCTCATAGTGTTAGCCGCGACAGACAGCAACAGCCACATCGAGGCTATTTCTCAACTCGCTCAGTTGTTCGATAACGATAACGATGTACAAACCCTACTTAATGCGCAAACGCCGCAAGAGATCCAATCTGTCATTGCGCGTTATTAATCACAGCATTCTGTACGGATAATAATTTTAAGGGGAAAAAAAATGAAAATTACAGTGGTTTGCGGTAACGGCTTAGGTACCAGCCTGATGATGGAAATCAGCATCAAAAGTATTCTGAAAGAACTGGCAGTCACAGCCGAAGTGGATCATGTGGATCTTGGCTCTGCCAAAGGGACACCAAGCGACATCTTCATCGGTACCAAAGATATTGCCGAACAGCTGATTGCTCAGGCCGTTGGTGGCAAAATCGTTGCTCTTGATAACATGATTGATAAAAAAGCCATGAAAGAACGTTTGTCTGTGGCATTAACTGAATTAGGCGCGCTGTAAGCGGAGGCTGGCATGGATTTCTTTCGTTTCTTAATGAGTGATGTGCTTTCTGAGCCGGCTGTTCTGGTCGGTTTGATTGCGTTAATTGGCCTGATTGCCCAGAAAAAACCGGTGACAGAGTGTATTAAAGGCACCGTAAAGACCATCATGGGCTTTGTGATTTTAGGTGCGGGTGCTGGCCTGGTGGTTTCATCTTTGGGTGATTTTGCCAATATCTTCCAACACGCTTTCGGTATTCAGGGCGTGGTGCCGAATAACGAAGCGATCGTTTCTGTGGCACAAAAGAGTTTTGGTAAAGAGATGGCGATGATTATGTTCTTCGCTATGGTGATCAATATTCTGATTGCCCGCTTTACGCCATGGAAATTTATCTTCCTGACCGGTCATCACACCCTGTTTATGTCGATGATGGTGGCAGTAATTCTAGCCACCGCAGGTATCAGTGGCGTAACACTGATTGTGATCGGTTCGTTGGTGGTTGGGGTTGCGATGGTGTTCTTCCCAGCCATTGCCCACCCTTACATGAAAAAAGTGACCGGTTCTGATGATGTGGCAATTGGCCACTTCTCTACCTTGTCTTATGTGCTGGCTGGCTTTATTGGTAGCAAATTCGGTAATAAAGAACATTCGACTGAAGATATGAATGTGCCGAAAAGCTTGCTGTTCCTGCGTGATACGCCAGTGGCTATCTCATTCACCATGTGTATCATTTTCATCGTGACTTGCCTGTTCGCCGGGCCGGAAGTAGTGAAAAGCCTGAGTGGTGGTAAGAACTGGTTCATGTTCTCGCTGATGCAATCCATCACTTTCGCCGCGGGTGTGTACATCATCTTGCAAGGTGTACGTATGGTTATTGCTGAGATAGTGCCAGCATTTAAAGGGATTTCAGATAAGTTAGTTCCTAATGCAAAACCTGCATTGGATTGCCCGGTGGTGTTCCCTTATGCACCTAATGCGGTTCTGGTTGGCTTCCTGAGCAGCTTTGCCGCAGGTCTTATCGGTATGTTCGCGCTCTATTTGATGAACATGACCGTGATTATCCCAGGCGTCGTTCCTCACTTCTTCGTTGGTGCGGCAGCGGGCGTATTTGGTAATGCAACCGGTGGCCGCCGTGGCGCTATTTTAGGTGCCTTCGCACAGGGATTGTTGATTACCTTCCTGCCAGTCTTCCTACTGCCAGTGCTGGGTGATATCGGCTTTGCCAATACCACATTCAGTGATGCCGACTTTGGTGCGCTGGGTATCTTGCTGGGTATTATTGTAAGATAATCAGTGAGATGAAGGTGAGATACACAAAAGCCCCTGCAAAGGGGCTTTTTTTATGGCTAAGCGGGAATCAATCTTCGCGTGGGGTAATTTTACCGTAATCCTGCTCATTGTTGCGCGTCAGCCACAGTGACAGCGCTTTCAGAGAGTCTGGGGTAAATTCGTCACAACGGGCAGTGATATCTTCCGGTACCATCCAGCATACTTCTTCAATTTCCTCAGCCTGTAGTGCAAACGGCCCATGGGACACGCAACTGAATAATCCGCCCCATACCCGACAGCACTCTTCTTCAAAATAAAACAGGCCATGTTCGGCAAACGGGACACCGGCTATCCCTAACTCTTCCTCTGCCTCACGCCGCGCAGATTCCAGGTAGTTTTCACCACTCTGCACCACCCCCCCAGCAGTGGCATCCAGTTTACCGGGATAGAAATCTTTACTCTCGGTACGACGTTGTACCAGAATTTTCCCCATTCCATCGTGCACCACAATATAGGTAGCACGGTGGCGTAGTCGTTGAGCTCTCATTTGTTGACGGCTGGATTGAGCAATAACGTCATTTTGCTCATCAACAATATCAACCCACTCGATGACTGCTGCTGGATTTTGCTCCACCATCCTCTGAAACCTTCTATCTGGGCGCGGTGAGACTCGCGCAATTGTTAATTATATGTTTACCCTCTGACATAACGTCAATAACTTTGGGTAACTAACTATTTATAATAGTTTTTTTAAAATTCAATTGGGTGACAGATTCATCATTATGTAGGGTCAAAACCTGTAAAATCCCCTCGTCTAACATGCCATAACTTGCCGGGTACCCACCTTTGGGGATACTGACCGAACCTGGATTAAAGCAAATAACCTCTCCCTGCCACCGAGCTTCAGGCAGATGAGTATGACCATAGACTAAGACATCACCATTACGCAACGGAGGAAGTGCGCCAGGGTGATAAAGGTGACCATGCGTCAAAAATAGACGGGTTTCTGGCATAATAATCTGCTGCCAACCCGCCATCATCGGGAACTGCAATAGCATCTGATCCACTTCACTGTCGCAGTTGCCACGAACCGCAATGATCCTTTCTTTATAGGCATTAAGGCGCTGTGCCACCTCTGCTGGCTGATAACCCGCGGGCAACGCATTGCGTGGCCCGTGGTTAAGAAAATCACCCAATAGCACCAGCCATTGCGCACCACTGCGCTCGAAGGTAGCCAGCACCTTTTCCGTTGCGGGCAACGAACCATGCAGGTCAGAAGCAAACATTAACTTCATGATATCGTCTTCTCTTAGGTCTACTCTCAGCAAATCAGGCGACGTAAACGCCATGGCACTCAATGAGAGATAAAAGAAGCCTATTCTATCATCCAATTGATCGGATTAATCCGATAAAAATCGATATCTGTTATGCAAAAATTTTATCGCAAAAAGCAGCGCCGACATGAAAAAATAATATCAGCGCAAGGTGAACGACAATACGAGGAAACCGTTATAATGAGGGCTGAGATACCAATTCATCCAATGTCACAGGATTGAATAAATATCCCTGCATTGCATCAATATTGCTACCCTTAAGTTGCGCCGACTCGTCTTCATTTTCCACGCCCACCACAATGACACCGAGGCAATATTTCTTAATGTTATTGATTAAGATCGGGAAGGTATGCTTATTGTGCTGCCAGAAAAAATGCTTATCGATTTTTACATATTCAAAAATATTGGCTGTGACCGCATTCAAGGTGGAGCCGCCGCTGCCCAAATCATCCAGCCATAACGGATACCGCTGCGCCAATTCCCGTAACAATGGGTTATTCATACCATCGGATAAATTAGAAAAAGTCTCCATGATCTCCAACCGTAGGAAGGGCATCTCATCCAACAACTGGCGCGTTGCGGCATCAGTCACAATCACTCCCGCCAAATCAAAATCAATATTGATTGAGAGCAAAACATGGTGAGTGATAAACCAAGCGCTATAGGCTTTTACTGCACGCAATTGATCCTGGAATAAATTAGTCTTTCCGTCGACATCTAATTCTTTAATAAACTTTTCAACATCGATGGGCAAATCAACCGATTTAGCTGAAAATCGGCTTAATAGCTCTACTGCCAGTAAGCTACCATCTTGTCTATGTATGGGTTCGCATACATAAGAACAATTAACTTCGATATTTAGCTTCATGCGCACCTGAAAAAGTGTATGGACAACAATGAGATCACAACCAGATCTCAGCCGGAGGATTTATAAGCCACCGTGAGTTTTTATAAAACACCCAATATTTATTTATAAAACATCCAAACTTCACAAGGGAGAAGGCCAACTGCCCTCTCGTCCATTCAGGTTAGTCTGTTCACTCTAGCAGAAATTCGCAAAATCAGTGTTTTAAAAATAATCAGCGTATGGCTTATAGTCGTTCTTGTTGCTCAGAAAAAATAACCATTTCGGCCGTTTTCTACCGTCGAAGTGGTATTACTTAAGCACTCAATACCGTATTAATCGGACAGATTGGTGCATTTATTTAGTTAAAATTTTTTATTTTTCCAAATGATGTGACTCACCAGACGCTCTGATGAGATAAAAATTTTAATCTCAAGATATGCTCAGTATCGTAGGAGAAGAGCGTAGGTTAGCCTATGCTGAAAGAGACACCAGACTGCCACTATTCAGGCATCAAGTAAGTTATTTGGGTAAGTGAACGCAGATAACACCTCTGCGGCTTCAAATTAAGAAGGGAATAAATGGAGGTTGGCTATGCGTATATTAATAACCGGAGCTACAGGCCTAATAGGGCGCAGTCTGACTGCCTTCCTTTTATCGCAAGCCCATCAAGTAACCGCACTGACCCGTGACACTCAGCGGGCAAATCAGGTACTCGGCGCACAAGTCACCTGCTGGTCAACGCTGGATGATAAACATGATCTCAATGATTTTGATGCAGTAATCAACCTGGCCGGTGAGCCTATTGCGGAAAAACGCTGGACCCCGCAGCAAAAAGAGATTCTATGCCAAAGCCGCTGGCAGATAACCGAGCGCCTGACCACGCTAATACAGGCCAGCACGACACCGCCAGCAGTATTTATTTCAGGGTCCGCCGTTGGCTTTTATGGTGATCAGGGGCAAGCTCTGGTTACCGAAGAAGAGACGCCACATGATGAATTTACCCATCAGTTGTGCGAACGCTGGGAAAATCTGGCTCGGGCGGCTGAAAGTAGTCATACCCGTGTTTGCCTGTTACGCACCGGTATTGTATTAGCGCCACACGGCGGTGCACTAGCCAAAATGGTCCCGCTATTACGTCTTGGATTGGGTGGCCCGATAGGGGATGGTCGCCAATATCTACCCTGGATCCATATCGATGATATGGTACATGGTATCCATTATTTGCTGACCACCGATGGCCTCAAGGGTCCATTTAATATGGTTTCGCCTTATCCGGTACATAACGAGCAATTTATTGCCACTCTGGCCGATGTGTTAGACAGACCAGCGGTTATCCGCACACCTGCCGCCGCGATTCGTTTATTACTGGGTGAATCCGCAGCGTTAGTGCTGGGCGGGCAACGGGCAGTGCCGAAACGATTGGAAGAGGCCGGTTTTGGTTTTCGTTATTTTGAATTGGAAGAAGCACTGCGCAATGTGCTGCACAAACCCTCAGCTTAATCAAACTGCTGCGGGATAGATAAAATCGCTATCCCGCAGAGATGTTACTTCAGTGCACCAGAAAGGAACTGCTGCAAGCGGGTACTCTTTGGGTTACCAAAAAGTTCAGCCGGCGGGCCTTCCTCTTCAATTACGCCTTTGTGTAAAAAGATAACATGGCTGGAGACATGACGGGCAAACTCCATTTCATGGGTTACCACCACCATAGTTTTCCCCTCCTCTGCCAGCTTTTGCATAATACGCAATACTTCGCCGACTAATTCAGGATCCAGTGCGGAGGTGGGTTCATCAAACAGTAATACATCCGGTTCCATCGCCAATGCCCGGGCAATGGAGACGCGTTGCTGTTGCCCACCAGATAGGTGCACCGGATATTTGGCGCGTGCGCGCTCATCAATTCCGACTTTATCCAGATAACGGATAGCCCGCTCTTTGGCTACTGATTTACTCAGCCCCAAGACTTGAACCGGCGCCTCCATCACATTTTCCAACACCGTCATATGGCTCCACAAATTAAAATGTTGGAATACCATCGTCAGGCGAGTGCGTAACAGTTGCAGCTCTTTTTTATCAAAAACTTTCAACTGCCCATCTTTATCTCGTACCAAACGGATATCACGATTATTTACACTAATCGAGCCTTCACTGGGTTTTTCCAAAAAGTTGATACAGCGTAAAAAAGTGCTTTTCCCTGAACCGGAAGAACCAATAATGGAGATAACATCCCCTGCTTTAGCTGAAAGTGAAACGCCCTTGAGTACTTCGTGTTCACCGTAATGCTTATGCAATTCCGTCACAGACAGTTTGGTTTCAGCTATTTTAGTTTCTAATGTGTCAGTCATAAGGTCTCCGTACTTAATGCGATGCCTGAGGTTTTATATGAGCCAGCCAACGTTTCTCTGCCTGGCGGAACAGGCTAATTAGCGTAAAGGAGATAATCAGATAAAGTACGGCAGCAATACCAAAAGCATAAAACGGCTGATAAGTTGCGGCGTTAATATCTCGCGCTATTTTCAGAATATCTGGCACTGTGGCAGTAAATGCCAGAGCGGTAGAGTGCAGCATTAAGATTACCTCATTACTGTAGGCCGGTAAGGCAATACGCAGTGCAGAAGGTAAAATAATACAGCGATACAATTTAAAACGTGAAAAACCATAGGCTCTGGCGGCTTCGATTTCACCGTGTGGCACCGAACGAATGGCACCGGCGAAAATCTCAGTGGTATAAGCACAGGTATTCAGTGTCAGCGCCAAAATAGTGCAATTCAAGCCACTGCGGAAAAAGGCATTTAACAGGTCATTGCCTCGGACAATCTCTAAACTGTACATACCGGAATAGAATACCAATAATTGTACATATAAAGGCGTGCCACGAAAGATATAAGTAAAAACCCAGACCGGTAAACGAATCCAACGCCGTTCGGCTACCCTTGCGACTGCCAAAGGAATTGCCAGTAACCCGCCCATCACTACCGAGGAAATAAGTAACCATAAGGTGACAGCCATCCCGGTAAAGCGGTAGCCATCGCTCCAGAGCAACGCTTGCCAATATTGTTGCAGGATTTCTATCATAGCTCAGCCCTCTTCACCCCATGGGAATAGCGCCGTTCTAGCCACAGTAATACGCCATTCGATACCGTGGTGAAGATGAGATAGACCACACCGGCCACTAAAGCGAAGAAAAACGGCTGGTAAGTCCCTTTGCCTGCCAACTGTGTGGCCTTAACCACATCATTTAATCCCAGAATAGAGACCAGTGCCGTTGCCTTTAGAATGACTTGCCAGTTATTGCCAATACCCGGCAGTGCGTAGCGCATCATGGCAGGAAACATGATTCTGCGGAAAATCTGGCTAGGGGTGAAACCAAATGCCGTCGCTGCCTCAATTTGGCCGCTGGGTACGGCCATATATGCGCCACGGAAGGTTTCAGTGAAATAAGCACCATAGATAAAGCCAAGGGTAATAATCCCAGCGGAGAGAGGATCAATATTGATTTGTTCAAAACCAATTGATTCAGTAATGCTATTTAGGGTTATCTGCAAACCATAGAAGATAAGCAGCATTAAGACTAAATCGGGTACACCACGGATAAGTGTGGTGTAACACTCAAACAAGCCAGATAACAGCCGGTTTGATGATAACTTTCCACCGGCACCAATCAAGCCGATAATCACTGACAGCAGCACTGAACACAGTGCCAACTCCAGCGTCACCAGCGCACCTTCAAATATCAGTTTCGAATATCCATCCAGCATCTGGGTTATCCTGTTTTACTGAGTAAGGAGTCTGGTTAATTGCTATGTTTAATTGCATGTAGAGGCCCCTGCCACTCTTGGCAGAGGCTCTAACGGCAAAGGTGCTTAACCGCCGTAAACATCAAAATCGAAATACTTTTTCGCGAGCTTGTCGTAGGTGCCATCTTTGCGCATTTCTGCAAAGGCTTTATCCAGCGCCGCTTTCAGTTCCGCATCATCTTTACGCAAGCCCATACCGGTACCTACGCCAAAGAACTGATCATTTTTTACTGATGGGCCAGCGAAAGCATAGCCTTTACCCGCTTCTTGTTTCAGGAAACCTTCACTGCCTGCAACTTCATCCTGGAAAGCCGCATCAATGCGCCCTGAAGCCAAGTCAGCGTAGATCAAGTCCTGATTTTGATAGGCAACCACATCGATACCTTTTGGCTGCCACTCAGCATTGGCGAATGCTTCCTGCGTAGAGCCTTGCAACACCCCAACACGTTTGCCTTTCAAGGCGACTAATGTTGGCTCTATTTTACTGTCTTTGGTCGCGATTAAACGGGCATTGGCAGCGTAGAGTTTGTCGGTGAAAGCAATCTCTTTCTGGCGTTTTTCCGTGATGGAGAGTGAGGAGATAATGGCATCGATTTTTTTGGCTTTGAGTGATGGGATTAATGCATCGAAGTCACTTTCAACAAAAGTACATTTAGTATCGATACGTTTGCATAACTCTTTTGCTATATCGATATCAAAACCTACCAATTCACCACTGGCATTTTTGGATTCAAAAGGAGCATAAGTTGGATCAGTACCAATTTTGACATCTTTCGGAATGGTAGCAAAAGCACTGCTGGCAGCAGCTAATGCTAAGACTAGCGGAAGAACCAACATCTTCTTATTCATACATAACCCTCAAATTGATTTTCGATGCCAGAAAGCGCGTTAATGTTCTGTACAACCCAGAGCGTTCATAAATCAATTTGCAGTAATCGTGCCAGTAATCATCTGGTAGGAAAGCTAATTCCACCACCGCTTAACTAGCACGATCACCACGAAATACAGGCATCAAGTCGTATACAAAAATCGAATACCACACTCATGCCATGATACGCGTTCTAAAACAGGATCATTGTGGTGCATAATCCGCCCCATTTCAGTGCGATGTTGCACAAATGTATCAATTAAGGGAAAAATGTTAATTATTGCCTTGCCATCGTGTAAACAGGTCTTCAGGCAGTTCGATGTCAAATTGATCGATAACCCGATTAACGGTCTGATCAACAATATCTTGAATGGTTTGTGGTCGATGATAAAACGCAGGCATTGGCGGCATAATGGTAGCGCCCAGCTCAGCGGCTTGTACCAGCAGGCGTAAATGCCCTAAATGCAACGGGGTTTCACGCACACATAACACTAGCGGGCGGCGCTCTTTTAAGATCACATCCGCGGCGCGGGTCAGCAAACCCTCGGTATAGCTATGGACAATTCCAGATAACGTTTTGATTGAACAGGGTAAAATAACCATACCTTGCGTTTTGAATGATCCGGATGAGATACAAGCAGCAATGTCACGTGAGTCATGTACAACATCGGCCAGTGCCTGCACATCCTTCACGCTAAATTCCGTTTCCAGCGCCAGCGTCTGGCGCGCCGCATTACTGAGAATAAGATGAGTTTCCACACCCTCGACATGTTGCAGCACCTGTAACAGCCGTACGCCATAAATGGCACCGCTGGCACCGCTAATGCCGATAATAAGTCGTTTCATGGGGTATAGCCTCGCACTGACGTTATGCCTTATAGAGTGAGCATAACATAAAGAAATATCGCCCGACTTTGCCGTATCAAGTACGGATTAGCAAGTTATTGGCCCCGTTTTGCCACAATACCCATGGCCCTCGGCTAGATAACAAAAAAGGTGCACCGCGCCGGAACGCTGGTTGCACCTTTTTGATTCACACTCTGCCGATAACTGAAGATACCCAATAAATTTCAAGTTGCAGCAAGGCACTAAACAGCGACCGCATCGCAAGATCCGTGGATTGGTCGAGGCCAACACATCTGCAACCTGAAAGATAACGGGTATTACCCTTCGTTATGCATCTCCAGATTCTCGGCCTCGTTATGATTACGTAATGCCTGCGCATCATCGTTACGTAACGATTCAAGATATTCCAGATAGCTCTGATCGACATCTTTAGTCACGTAAACGCCGTTAAAGACCGAGCACTCAAACTGGGTGATGTCTGGGTTATCTTCGCGTACTGCCTCGATAAGATCGCTAAGGTCCTGGAAAATCAGTGCATCGGCACCAATCAACTGGCGGATTTCATCCACTTCACGACCATGGGCAATCAATTCGTTCGCACTTGGCATATCAATGCCATACACATTCGGGAAACGAATTTCCGGTGCCGCAGAGGCGAAATAGACCTTCTTCGCCCCAGCCTCACGCGCCATCTCGACAATCTGTTCTGATGTGGTGCCACGCACGATAGAGTCATCCACTAATAAGACGTTCTTATCACGGAACTCTGCGCGGTTGGCATTCAGTTTACGGCGCACAGATTTACGACGTTCCTGCTGACCCGGCATGATAAAGGTACGGCCAACATAACGGTTTTTCACAAACCCCTGGCGGTACGGTTTATCTAGAATACGGGCGATTTCCAGCGCGATATCGCAAGATGTTTCCGGGATAGGAATGACAACATCAATATCCAGATCTTCCCACTGCTTGGCAATTTTGGCACCCAACTTCTGGCCCATGCGCACGCGCGCACTGTAAACAGAAATTTTATCCATAAAGGAGTCTGGGCGAGCAAAATACACATACTCAAACAAGCACGGATTGTATTTCGGATTTTCAGCACACTGGCGGGTAAACAACTGGCCTTTTTCCGTGATATACACAGCTTCGCCCGGCGCAACATCCCGCAGGAATTCAAAGCCAAGGGTATCCAATGCCACACTTTCAGAAGCGACCATATATTCATTGCGGCCATCAACTAACGTGCGTTTACCAATAACCAGCGGGCGAATACCGTTAGGGTCACGGAACGCGACCATCCCGTGGCCGATAATCATCGCAACACAAGCGTATGCCCCACGGATCAACTGATGTGTTGCGGCAACAGCAGCAAAAATATTGTCTGATTCCAATGGATAATGTTGGAAACGGTCCAATTCACTGGCAAAAATATTCAGCAAAATTTCCGAGTCAGAAGTGGTGTTCACATGACGGCGAGAAACTTCGAATAATTTCTTTCTCAGTTGGTGAGCGTTAGTCAGATTACCGTTATGAGCGAGAGTGATGCCAAACGGTGAGTTAACGTAGAAAGGCTGAGCCTCGGAAGCACTGGAACTGCCAGCCGTCGGGTAACGAACATGGCCAATACCCATATTCCCCTGTAAGCGCAGCATATGCCGGGTTTCAAATACATCCTTCACCAAGCCGTTTGCTTTACGCAGCCGGAACCCATTATGGGCATCAATGGTAACGATGCCCGCAGCATCCTGGCCTCGGTGCTGAAGCACCGTCAGCGCATCATAAATCGACTGGTTTACCGGTGAAAAACCGGCGATACCGACAATACCGCACATGTTGTCTTTTCCTCATAAGCCGCTCCGAATCGGTAATTGATTCGGTAAGAAACTCGACGTGCTCTGCAGGTAGTCAAAGAACCACCTGATTATATAACTGAACTGCGGGATTAATTGTGACTGTTTCCAGTCAACACTCTGTGAGAAGCCGGTAAACGTATCCAGAAAGAACAGCATGGCAGAGACTATCAGAACACCTCGCAGCGCGCCAAAACAGACACCCAGCACCCTGTCAGTTCCTGATAAACCAGTACGTTCAACCAACGAACCAATCACATAGTTAACAATAGCCCCGACGATCAATGTCGCGATGAACAAAATGCCGATGGCAATTCCGTTGCGAACTACTTCATCTTCAAAACGCGTGAAATAGACAGCAAGGTAAGTGTAAAAATGGCTGGCAACAAAAAACGCACATCCCCATGTTACAAGTGACAATGCTTCACGGACAAAACCCCGGATTAAGCTGACCAATGCAGAAAATCCGATAATCCCTATAATGACGTAATCAATCCAGACCATGACTATTCCAATGACGAAATCGCCGCTGCATCCTGTTCGCGGCGAATTCTAACAGAAAAAGAAAACGTTTGCGTAGGGGAATTCTTACCCGCGACAAATTAAAGTGCGGCGATTTTAAAAACAACAATCGCCGCACAAACTTAGCTCAAAAACCCCGTACACCCTGATATCTTAACTCTCGGCATAAACCTTAACGCGCCGTGCCATAGGGCTTAACTTGCCCATTCAGGCCGCTTAATGAATTAAGCTCTGGCAGCGCAGATTGCAATTTTTGTTTTGACGCATCTGGCCCGACATACACACGGGTTATTTGGCCTTGAACCGGCGTTGCAGGCACCGTAAACGCCCGATGACCTGACAAGCGCAGCGTCGCCACGATTTCATTCACTTTAGCTGCGTTTTTCAACGCGCCCAGTTGGACGACATAAGCCTGCCCTACCGGTGCTTTTTCTTCTGTGACCGGTTTAGTTTCCGGCTGAACGTCCGGTTTAACCTCAGGTTTAGGTTTCACTTCCTGCGGTTTTTTCTCTACCGGTAGCGGTTTGACCTCAACCGGTTTCTTCTCAACAGGTTTCACCTCAACCGGCTTACTCTGTATCACTGGCGGTGCCACGATAGTCGGTTCAGACGGAGGGTTACCAGCATCATTAGCAGCCTGAGAGGCGGAATCATCTTTGGGGACATCCACGGCTTGCGCCGCACCTTCCGGTGGAGCAATAGGCAGAGGTTGACTGACCGGACCAACCGCATCGATCTCCTGACTATCACCTGGTTTTGGCACTAATGGGATAGCGGCGAACTCATCCTCATAATGCTTCTTTTTACCATCCAGTAGCCCCGGCAGCACAATCACGCCTAACGCCACCAGAATTATGGTCCCGACTAAACGGTTCTGGAACTTACTTGCCACTCGCACTCCCAATTCAATGCCTTGATAAACTCAAGTTGTCACAAATTCAGGCTGTCATAAATCCAATACAGCCATCACATGAGCGACAGTATGGAAAGAACCACAGACAATAACCACATCCTGTGGTTTTGCATCCAACATAGCCTGACGCCAGGCCGTTTCTACATCGCTAAACTGGCGTGATAACTCCAAATGCCCGGCTAATTGCTCCGCCGTCGCCCCACGCGGCCCTTCAAGCGGCGCGCAGTACCATTCATCGACTTGTTCAGATAAACAGGCCAGCGTCCCGCCGATATCTTTATCTGATAGCATACCTACCACAGCCCGTACTTTACCGTGTTTTGGCAATCGAGCCAGCCTGTCGGTGAGATAACGTGCTGCATGCGGGTTATGGGCTACATCCAAAATCAGCAGTGGTTGCTCACTGACAACCTGAAAACGCCCTGGCAAACTGGCAGCCAACAAGCCCTGGCGAATAACCTTATCGCTTAAAGGCAGGCCAGAATAGTGCAATACGGCCAAAGCTGTCGCCGCATTTGCCAAAGGTACGTTTGGTAAGGGTAGATTGGTCCAATGATGGTTGCCACACTGCCAATCCCAGGCATTTTCTTGTTGTTCACCTGGCTGTTGTTGGCTAAACCGCCATGCGTCATCACGGCGATACAGTTGTGCCCCCAATTGCGCCGCAACATCGGCAATCGACTGCGGCATATCCGGTTCGCCAACCACGGCAGGTTTCCCCGCACGGAAAACACCAGCCTTCTCGCGGCCAATGCTTTCTCGATCGAAGCCTAACCAGTCAGTATGGTCTATGGCAATACTGGTAATAGCCGCAACATCAGAATCGACTATATTGGTCGCATCCAAACGTCCACCCAGCCCCACTTCCAGAATCACTACATCAAGCTTAGCCTGCTTAAATAATTGCAGCGCAGATAAGGTGCCAAATTCGAAGTAAGTCAGTGATATACCCGCGCGCCCGGCTTCAATTTGAGCAAAAGAGTGGCTGTGTTCAGCCTCAGACAGTTCTTGCCCCTGAATACGGACTCGCTCGGTGTAACGCAAAAGGTGAGGTGAGCTGTAAACCCCGACCCGCAGACCCGCTGCAAGTAAAATTGATTCTAGGGTACAACAGGTGGTGCCTTTGCCATTAGTACCGGCAACGGTGAAGACTTTTGGGGCAGGGTTAAGCAGATCCAAACGCTCAGCAACCTGTTTAACACGTTCCAGACCCAACTCGATTGGTTGAGAGTGCAAACGTTCAAGATAGTAAAGCCACGCGGCCAAAGGCGACGTGGCTTGGGGAATTTGATGGTTTTTCATGAGTCCCGTCACTGGCCTTTATACCCATCATACTTCAAGCTGCATGTGCGTTGACTGCTTTCGTTGCTCGGCCCCGTCCATGGACCTCGCCTCTGCGAGGCCGCTGCAAGCAGCGTTCAAATCGGTTCCTGACCGATTTGTCACCCGAATCAATGACTAGCGTCAACTCATCAGGATTATGAGCCTCTAATGAGACTCACCCTGCGGGCCAGCGCAAGCGATGTTCAACATGGTTTACAACCAAGTTGTCACTCAATTGCCGCCTTCCTGCAACTCAAATTATTTTGGGTAAATATTTTCTTTTTTAAAGCTATAAAGCTTAAGTTGCGACAATGCACAACAACCGGGCATCACCTTATCAGGGTGATGCCCGCGTGGATAATCAGGCTTCGGCCTGATTATCCGCCTGAGCAGTATCGGCTTTACTCTCAATCACACTGGGTTGTGGCTGATGCGTTAATTTAGACAAGATGCTGGCAATTGTCTGACGCATCACCGGGCGGCGAACGATCATGTCGATAGCGCCTTTTTCAATCAAGAACTCACTGCGCTGGAAGCCCGGCGGCAGTTTTTCCCGAACGGTTTGCTCAATAACCCGTGGACCAGCAAAACCGATTAAGGCTTTTGGTTCTGCGATATTGATATCACCCAACATTGCCAGACTGGCGGAGACACCACCCATGGTAGGATCCGTCAGCACAGAAATGTACGGCAAGCCACGCTCTTGCATTTTAGCCAGAGCAGCACTGGTTTTTGCCATCTGCATCAGTGACATCAATGCTTCCTGCATACGAGCACCACCACTGGAGGAGAAGCACACCAACGGGCAATTATCTTCCAGCGCCTGCTCAACTGCACGCACAAAACGGGCACCCACCACTGACGCCATTGACCCACCCATAAAGGCAAATTCAAATGAAGCGGCAACGATCGGCATCCCTTGTAAGGTCCCTTTCATGGCAACCAAAGCGTCTTTTTCGCCGGTATCTTTTTGTGCGGCAGAAATGCGATCTTTATACTTTTTGGAATCCTTGAATTTCAGGATATCCTTCGGCTCCAGTTCGCTACCCAATTCAACTTCACTGCCTGCATCCAGTAGCATATGTAACCGTGCACGGGCTGTCATACGCATATGGTGATCACACTTAGGACAAACTTCTAGATTACGCTCTAACTCGGCACGGTAAAGCACCTGACCGCAACTGTCACATTTCGTCCACACCCCTTCAGGAATACTCGCTTTACGGGTTTGTGTAATATTGCTTTTGTTAAGAATTCGTTCAATCCAGCTCATCGATGACCTTTCTGTTTGAACCTGGCTGTTGCCAGTCCGCTGTTCATGCTTTAACCATCTCCCTGAAAACATCCCAACAAAAAATGCCTGAGATACACGCCATTACAACGTGGCTAAGGCACTGGAACTCGGGTTGTCCGCAGGAACAGACCATAAATGTCACTCATTAAACCATATTGGCTCGACAGTGTAGATAAAAAACTGGTCGAACCCACGGCTTAGGTAACGTTTTTACTGATTTTTTTGCCGTGATTGCGCGCGCCGATGCCGCCATACCTCAAATACACCCGGCAAAATTGACACCACAATAATGGCAACAATTAGCAATTTCAGATTGTTCTGCACGATAGGTACGTTACCAAACAGATAACCAGCATAGGTGAATAGCAGTACCCATACCAACGCCCCAATCACGTTATAAGCCGCAAAGTGGCGATAAGACATTTTACCCATTCCGGCGACAAACGGCGCAAAAGTGCGGATAATCGGGACAAAACGTGCCAAAACAATCGCTTTACCGCCATGTTTTTCGTAGAACTGATGGGTTTTTTCCAGATAGCTGCGGCGGAAAATTTTGGAGTCCGGGTTACTGAATAGTTTCTCTCCGAACACCCGCCCAATGGTGTAGTTAATAGCATCGCCCAAAATAGCGGCGGTCACCATCAGTGCCACCATAATGTGCACATTGATATCATTGGACGGTAATGCTGCCAACGCACCGGCCACAAACAGCAAAGAATCTCCTGGCAGGAACGGCGTCACCACCAGACCGGTTTCACAGAATAAGATCAGGAATAAAATGGCGTAAACCCAAACCCCATACTGCGCCACCAGCTCCGCCAGATGGACATCAATATGCAAAATAAAATCAATAACGAAACGTATAAATTCCATAAATACTCTCAAATGGTAAACATACTTGTGCTTTGAGTGAGTGAGATTAGCTGAACTTCCTTAGGTATTCCTTAGACCAAGGCGACCTCACTCATCAATGTAGAGAAATCAGTCGTCTGCCAAAAAAAGGGGTCCCATTGGCGCTGTTGGTAGCGCAAAACGTTCGGGGTAATCAACCGCGACTAAATACAACCCTTCGGCTTTCGCTGTTGCCGCAGCACGTGATCGGTCTTTCAGTGCCAGCAACTGGGCCATCCAGTTGACATCCTGATTACCACAGCCAATCTCAATCAAGCTACCAACAATATTACGCACCATATGATGAACAAAAGCGTTGGCCTTGATATCTACCACGATATACGCGCCATGTCGGGTAACTTTGACATGTTTTACATTTCGCCATGGGGTACGCGACTGGCACTGTATCGCACGAAACGAGGTAAAATCATTCTCGCCGAGTAAACATTGCGCCGCTCGTTCCATTTTTTCAGCATCCAGCGGCAGGTAGCAATGGGTTACCCCTTGCGCCAACACCGCTGGACGATAGCGATGGTTAAAGATGATATAGCGATAACGGCGGGCAGTAGCGCTGAAACGGGCGTGAAAATCGTCATCCACTGTTTTTATCCAGCGTACGGCGATATCTGGAGGTAAATGGCTATTGACCCCCATCGTCCAGGCGGCATCTTTACGCACCGCCGAGGTGACAAAATGCACCACCTGCCCGGTGGCATGTACACCAGCATCAGTGCGCCCAGCACAAAATACGCCAATGGATTCATCGGCAACTTTTGACAAGGCAGCCTCCAAACAAGCCTGCACACTGGCAACCTCCAACTGCCGTTGCCAGCCGAAATAGCGGCTGCCGTTATATTCAATACCCAGCGCAATTTTTATACCGGCCGTTTCAGCCACTATGTCTTGTGGCTGAGCCAACTCGAGTTCGGACATCAGTACAGTTGCTCCTGCAACAGGTGCTCCGCCGTTTCAATCGCCATCAATGCGCCACCAAAACGAATGTTGTCGGCCACTGACCAGAACTGCAACACTTCGGGAATGCCATAGTCATTACGCACACAACCAATACTCAGCACCTCACTGCCCGAGGCATCACTGACCTGTGTTGGATAATCATCCTCTTCAGATAATTGGATATCTTCGCAATTTTCCAGTTCGCTGCGCGCTTCATCTGCGGAGATTGGGCGCAAGGCTTCCAGATGAACCACTTGTGCCTGACCGTAAAATACCGGTGATTGAATGCAACTCACCGAGATAGGCAGACCTTCGTCTTGCAATACTTTGCGCACCTGATCAACCAGACGGCGCTCTTCACGCACACTGCCCTCTTCATCAGCCAGCAACGGCAACACGTTAAATGCCAGTTGTTTGGCGAAGATACTTGGCTCCGCAGGAATGCCATTTAACAACTTGGCACTTTGACCGGCCAGATCGTCCACAGCGGCCTTGCCATGGGCGGAGGCTGAAATCAATGCAGTGACATGCACGCGGGACAAGCCAGCCTGTTCCGTCAGTGGTTTAATCGCCGTCAGCAACTGGCTGGTCAGGCTATCGGCTACCGCCACAATATTGCGATTGCGATATTCTGCCAGCACCTGAGGATTCACACTTGGCACCACCAGCGGTACATCTGGTTCCATCGCGAACAGGCCACTGCTGTCGATAACCAGGCAACCGGCATTCGCCGCTTCTTCCGCATAGAGTTGTGAGGCTTCGCGCCCGGCAACAAAGAAAGCTAACTGCGCCTGAGACCAGTCAAATTCAGCAACATTTTCAACCAGTAAACTTTTACCATTAAAGCGCACAGAAGCACCGGCGCTGCGTTCGCTGGCCAGCGGATACAATTCACCAACCGGGAACTGGCGCTCATTTAACAGCTCCAGCAAAGCTTCACCTACTGCGCCCGTTGCTCCTAACAGAGCAATATTCCAGCCGTCAGACATGTTGGTTTTCTCCACTAACGTTCATTAAATTACAAGGGTTCATTCAGATACTAAGATCGATTGAAAGAGAAAAGCGGTAAAAAAAACCGCCTGACAATCAATAAATTAACGTTTATACCGCGCTTATAATAACTGTGTACTAAAGCCTAATTTCTGCAACAGTTCAGCACTGGCAGCATCATCGCACTGCACACAGAGTGATGACCACTCACGGCGTTCCTGATAGTGCTTACGCAGCCGATCAAACTCACCGGGGATACCGGCCACATGGCGCAGTGGCGCATCATCGCGGCGCACATCATACACCAAGTGCATCAATCGTTTTAATTTGCCTTCATCCAACGCACCGTTCAGTCTCAAGTGGCTAAACTCCGGTTGAGGCAATAAAGAAGCTAGCTCTACCGACTGCGGCTGCCCCAGATGTTGACTAAAAGCTTCAAACACTTGTGTGGTACCACGTGCTTTACCTTCCAGCGTATAGCCGGCGATATGTGGCGTCCCGATATCAATCCGCCCTAACAGCGGCAAAGATAATTCCGGTTCCGGTTCCCATACATCCAGAACCACGCTGAGTTTTTTACCTTTTTCCAACGCACCAAGCAGCGCAGCATTATCCACCACGGCTCCGCGGCAGGCATTAATCAGAATACGGCCATCCGGCAAGGCTGCCAGTAATTCATCGTCCGCCATGTGCAGGCTTTGATAAGGGCCGGTTTTATTCAACGGCGTATGGAAAGTGAGAACATCTGCCTCTCGCACCAGTTTTTCCAGCGGCCAGAAAGTGTCGTTATCACCTCTGTCTGCTCGTGGTGGATCGCACAGTAAAGTCCGCACACCAAGGGCTTGTAGCCTGTTATTCAATCTGGCCCCGACATTCCCCACCCCAATAATACCGACAGTTTTGTCACGCAATTGGAAACCATCACGTTCGGCCATCATCATCAGTGCGGAAAAAACATATTCCACAACCGCAATGGCATTACAACCGGGAGCTGCGGAGAAACCGATTCCCTGTTGCTGTAGCCAGTTATCGTCGACATGGTCGGTACCGGCGGTTGCCGTGCCCACAAAGCCAATTGACGTACCTTGCAGCAACGCCTCATTCACTTTGGTAACCGAGCGCACCATCAGTGCGTCAGCATTAGCCAGTGCTTCACGCGGGATTGGCCGCCCCGGCACTGCCTGTACCTCACCTAAACGCCGAAATAGCACATCTGCGTACGGCATATTCTCATCAACCAGGATTTTCACTTTATTCTCCGGCAGCTTACTGCCCTATAGATGAAAAGCAGGGACTTAGTATATACCCAAAGAAGTTGGAGTTGCAGCCAACCCCCTACAGCTTCAGGATGAAGACGATCCCCAAAATCATTAGCGTTGCAGGTAGGCGGCAATTGAGTGACAACTTGGTTGTAAACCATGTTGAACATCGCTTGCGCTGGCCCGCAGGGTGAGTCTCATTAGAGGCTCATAATCCCGATGAGCTGACTCAAGTCAGTGATTCGGGTGCGTGAGCATAGCCAACCCCCCTGCGGCGTCAAGGATGAAGGGGATTGTTGCGACGAAAACGCTCCGGCGTAGTCCCTGCAATTTGCTGGAACATGGCGATAAAAGCCGATGAGGAGCTATACCCAACATCCAGTGCGACACTTTGCACGGTTTTGCCCTTTTCTAACAATGAGATCGCATGTAAAAAACGCAGCCGCTGCCGCCATTCGCTAAAAGCCATACCCAGTTCTTGTTGGCAGCGGCGCGATAACGTCCGCTCGGTGGTATAGACCCGCTTAGCCCACTGCGCCAGCGAGGTATTGTCCGCCGGGCAGCGCTCTAGCGCCGCCAGAATAGGTGACAGTAATTTATCCTGTGAGGTGGGCAGATAGGTGCGTTGTACCGGTGACAACCTGAGTTGATCAATTAATACGTGGGCTAAGCGCATATCTTGCTCGCTTTCCGGCATCAATAAACCACGGGAGAAGCAATCTTCCACAATGGTATTAAAGATTGGACTGACATTAATCAGGCAAGCTGATAGCGGTAACTCATCACACAGCGTAGGTGCAATATCAATGGCACGAAATTGCATCGGCTTACGGTTATGGCTGGAGTGCTCCATGCCGGCCGGTATCCAGACACTGAATTCAGGGGGGGCCAGAAAACGCTGCCCGCCGATACTCATCGCTACCACACCTGACTTTACGCAGATCAACTGCCCGTAAGGATGGGTATGCGGCAAAAACTCAGTATTGGCATTAAAGGCCTCACAGCGAAAGGAAAGGCTCAGTGGCACGGTTGTGGCAACCACCGGGAAAGAGGGTTCTGCCATCGTGAACTGTCTCCTGTAAAAAATGATTCCTGCCGAGATTGTCCTAATCGCAGCAGTTATTGTCTGATTTTCAGTATATAGAATAAATCAGACAACTGTAGACTACGTCACATGTTATTTAGATGAGAATTATTATCATGAATATGTTATTCCCCCTGTCCGCGGTGATCATCTGGTCCATCAATGCCGTGGTCAGTAAGGTCTCTGCCACCGCAATTGATCCCGCCGCCATCTCGTTTTATCGCTGGGTGCTGGCGTTGCTAACGTTAACCCCATTCTTGCTGCTGGGTGTTATCCGCAATTGGCAGGCAATCCGCGTTTATTGGTGGAAATTGATGATATTGGGGATGCTGGGGATGGTGCTGTACCAAAGCCTGGCGTACTACGCGGCTCACAGTGTTAGCGCCCTGTTTATGGGGATTCTCAGTTCGTTAATTCCCTTACTGACTGTGCTTATTAGCATTGTGGTGTTACGAGTCGCCCCCACGGTAGGCATTGCATTAGGTAGCGTGCTGTCATTAGGGGGACTAGTGTGGTTGGTTAGTGCAGGTAACCCGGCACAACTGTTGCAACATGGTATCGGCAAAGGCGAATTGATGATGTTCGGCGCATCGGCATCCTATGCGCTGTATGGCGTATTAACCAAACGCTGGGCGATTCAATTACCCAACTGGCAGTCCCTTTATATGCAGATCGTTTTCGGCGTGGTGCTATTATTGCCTAATTTCCTGATGGCTTCAGATGTGCAATTGACGGCGCAGAATATTCCATTGGTGCTATTTGCTGGGATCCCAGCCTCAATTATTGCGCCTTATTTGTGGATCCACGGTGTGATGCGGTTAGGGGCAAATACTGCGTCGATATTTATGAATCTGACACCGGTATTTACCGCCATTATTGCCGTGGCCTTCCTTCATGAGCAATTACACAGCTATCACCTGATTGGCGGGGGTATCACGCTGGCTGGGGTGATATTAGCTCAGCGCCTGCGCACCCCATTGCGAAGAGCGGCGGCGCAGTAAAAATAAGGTAGCGGCGTATATTCTGCGCAGCTACCCCGGCCCTGTTTTTATTCCGCGCTAACCGCCACCATTGCTGCTTGAGCCTTATCTTTACGATGCAACATCAACACCCCCAGTAATACCAGCGCGCTGCCCAACAATTGGGAGGGAGAGAGTGTTTCGCCCAACAAGAAATATGCAATCACCGCAGTGAAGACCAGTTCCAGCGTTAATAGTAGGCTAGCCACCGCCAAAGAGAGTGTTTTCAAACTGAGATTAAACAGGCCAAACCCCAGTAACGTTGGACCGGCGGCTAAAATTAACAATAGCCCCCAACCAGACCATTGAATGCCATTAGCTCCATGGGATAAGAAAAATAGATCACCCACCATTGGCTGTAACCCAGACAATGGAAACCACAGCAATAACTGATTAAATATCAGTTGGTAGATGGCGGAGAAACCAAAGACGTAAAGAATAGTGTTCCAGACCGGATAACAGCGTTCAGTCGCAATGCGACCAGCCAGAGTATAAAAGCTGTAACCAATACCGGAGGCCAATCCGATAAATAAGCCAACAAAATTAAAGTCTGATGCAGTAATATTCAGGCCATCGCTGACTAAGAAACAACCCAACAGGCTGATAATAATAACCAGTAATTCACGCCAGCCCATATATTCGTTATAGAAAACCCAGCCGAGAAACACGGTAAAACCGATTGAGCAATAGACCAGAATGGTGGAGATCGACGCACCGTTTAAAGCGACAGATTCAGTCCATAGCCCATTAAAGACCGCCAGCAATAAGCCATATGCCGTATAGAATTTTAGCTGGCACCCGCGTAATTTGGCCCATTCCGGTTTGGTCAGAAGTAAAATAGGTAATAACACCATGGCGACCAGTGCTGCCCGCCAGAAAGCCAATACCGAAGTGGGTAGATGATAATGCGCCGTGAGGATGCAAATTATGATGCCGGTAAAACCCAACAACATGGCACTAATAATCGCCAGCAGATAGCCTTGTCGTTTGCCACTAAACCCGCCGTTGCCCGCCCCGATAGAGCCAAATGCTGATGGGAATAAATCTGCCGGAATCGCCATAACAACCTCATAACTACTTTCAGGATATTAATCAGATAGCGATTGTACCCCCCATGTTCTCTGCCACCAGAGCCACTTTCCCACTGATTGATACAGGCCACTTTTTTCCTCTTGAAGCCTTGTTAACCTTGAGTATAGTGACAATATATTATCCACAGTGAGCCACTTTTGGTCGGTGAGACATGCATATTCCGTTAGATCGCCAGCAAGACATTCCACTGTATCTACAAATCGAAGAGGCATTGCGCCGTGCTATCCTCAGTGGGGTGTTTGCTGATGGCGACAAACTGCCCTCAACCCGCACCTTGGCAGCAGAATTATCAGTGAGCCGCCTCACAGTGGATAATGCTTATGCCGAGCTGGCGGCAAAGGGGTTATTACAACAACGTCGCGGCAGCGGTGCCTATGTCTGTCACCTCTCGCCGCCGCCAAGCCATCCGCATCCACGGCTACATGGTGAGTTTCCACTGGATCGTTTTACCACTGTCACCTCAAGGCTGGACGGGTATGCCGATATCCCCTTACCGCCAAATACCATTAATTTTGCTGCTGGCATCGGTAGCCCCAAAATTTTCCCATTGGATGAATTCCGCCAGATCTTGCATTCAATTCTGCGCCGCCATGCTGAAGAAGCATTCAGTTACGGCGATTACTGTGGCTATTATCCATTGCGCGATACACTCAGCCGCATTCTATCCGCACAAGGTATCCCAACACGGCCAGAGCAACTGTTGATAACCAACGGTTCACAACACGCCATCAGTCTGATCAGTCAATCACTGCTGGCCCCAGGTGATAGTGTGCTGGTAGAAGAACCCACTTATGCCGAAGCATTAGCCCTGTTCCGCCTGCATAAAGTGAATATTATTGCTCTGCCCAGCGACCAACAAGGCATGAATCTGGCGACCCTGCCTGCGCTGTTAGCCAGGCATCAACCGAAACTTATCTATTGCATTCCCAACTTTAATAACCCCACCGGACGCTGTATGAGTGAAGAACGCCGCCATCAGTTAGTGCAAATAGCCAGAACTGCTGGGGTGCCGATACTTGAAGATGATTATGTGGGTGACTTGCGTTACAGCGGCAAGAAGCTGCCTTCGCTGCGTTCACTGGCAGCCGCGGGTGAAGTTATCTATGTCAGTACTTTTTCCAAAATGTTACTGCCCAGCATGCGCATTGGTTATCTGGTGGCAGACGCGCCCCATTACATCCAACTGGCGCGCTTAAAGCATGTTGACAGTTTTACCAGCTCGAACCTGATCCAACGGGCGTTGGATGCATTTGTCACTGTCGGGCGCTATGACAAACAACTTCGTCGGGCTTGCCGTTTGTACCGCCAGCACCGTGATGCCATGGTCGATGCCCTCCAGCAGACACTGCCACTCGGCTGCCAGTTTGAAGTTCCTGATGGGGGATTATTTATCTGGCTACAATTGCCAGCAAACGTGCCAATGACTCAATTAATGCCGCTGGCGTGGCAGGCGGGGGTCACTTTCGCTAAAGGTGGCGGGTTTTACCGCGAAGAGTCAGATGGAGAGTTCACCCTCCGTTTGAATTTTGCCGCTAATTCGCCCGAGCTGATTAGCCAAGGAATAGCCAGATTAAGTGCGGCGATTGGTCAGTGCCAAGCATAATATTAATCAAAAAAACGCACCACCAAAAGTCAGACTGAGTCCAACTTTTGGCGTGCGTTTCACTGTGGCGTTGGCTAAACAGCGTTACCTCAGAACGAGGCCAGCCATAAACGCAGTTTCATGCCCCAATAGCTGCTCCATCCGCTGGTATTTTGTACCATTTTGCCTTGATAAAGGATCACTAACGTCGGTGTAACACTGACTTGCCACTGCGCTGACAACTCGCCGCGTGGGTCATTTATCACCGGTAACCGGTAGCCTTTTTTGGTCAGCCAGCGCTCAAGCTGTGGTGCTTCACCAGAGCGTAGTGCCACTGTCATCACATTCTCCCCCTCCTGCACCAATTGATTGACACTGGGGCTGGTGAATTTACACACGCCGCACCATGTTGCCCAAAAATAGATGAGCAACGGTTTGTCCTGGCTCATCGCCTTTAGCGAGACAGTCTGGCCCTCCAGGGTTTGTAATGACACATCGCCCCAATCAGCAGGTACCTGCGGGCTACGCAACCAATCCATCGCCAAAGAGACCACCGTGACCAGTACCAGCAGAATAACCAGCTCTTTACCCCACCGCTTCAAGCGACTCATTTACCCGCCTTAGCCAGTTGCTGCTTCACTATCTCCTCCAGTTGCTCATAGGAAATAGCACCTGGGATCATCTGATTACCAATCAAAGTGGCAGGTGTGCCTTGGATACCCAGTTGATCCGCTAATTTCAGGTTGGTACGCAACACATTCAAGCTCTGCTCGCTTGGTGCTACCGGCGTAACACCGGTTTTTTTCTGCGCCGCGGCAATACTGTCAGCATCGTGGAAACCTTTTTTCGCCATCAAGCGCTGATGAAATGGCAGAAATTGATTCGGATGTTGTTGCCACAGTGTCAACGCCAACCGTGCACTGGTCACCGAGCTTTCCCCTTTAAACGGTAGCGGTTTTATCACCACCGCCACTTGCGGGTACTCCTTCACTACCTTTTCCAGCAACGGATCAAAAGTTTTACAAAATGGGCAGTTGTAATCGGTAAATGAAACCAATGTCAGGGCTGGAGTTGCAGCCCCGAAACGTGGGCTACCAGGGTCTTGGAACAGCGCCTGCTTATTGGCTGCGATAAATTGATCCATTTGCTGCCCTTGCGCTTCATTAGCTTGCTGTTGCAAGGCATTGATGGATTGTTCAAGAATGTCTGGATTGGCGACCAGCGTTTCACGGATTAACGCTTTAATCCGCACTTCCTGCTCCGGCGTAAAAGGTGCAGCCGCCCACAGTGAGGTCGAGATCAGCGCTAACAACACAACCATGATAATTTTCATTCTTTATTTCCTTTAGCATCGGCCAAAATTTTTAATAACACGTCACGGTCCAACAGTGGCGAGAGCACCACACCCTGTGGTTGCTGTGGCCCATAAATTTGATTAAATGGGATTGCGACACTGCCGCGCTGGCGCAAAAACTCAGTAATATCAGCAGAAGGTCGCGTCCAGTCACCGCGTAACGCCACCACATCAGGTGCTTGCAACGCCTGCTGCACATCGTCACGCATCAGGACGTGTATTTTGTTAACTTTACAGGTCACACACCAATCGGCAGTGACATCGACAAACACCCGCTTATGCTCCATCAAGGCTTTCTTAATGGCTGATTCAGTTAATGGCTGCCACGGGATGGTGTCATGTAGCGGTTTGCGCCATAGATTAGCCGTCAGCGAACCCGCCAACAGTAATCCGCCGATAATCAACACCCCGATTAAGCTGACGATTGCGGCAACACGCACGCCATAGCGCCAGCCAATTGCCAGTAATAGCGCTAACAGCAATACTCCGCTAATCACCATCACCAGTTGTGAGCCAATATGGCTCACCATCAGGCTCAGTAACCACAGACTTGATGCCAGCATCAGCCCCCCCATCCCGATACGCAGACGGTTCATCCAACGACCTGGACGGGGCAAAAACAGCACCAATCTAGGCCATAGCGCCACCGCCAACCACGGCAGGCTCATACCAACCCCCAGGGCGGTAAATATGCCCCACAGCGCCGGTAAAGGGGCGGCCAGTGCAAAGGCTACCGCCGTCCCCAAAAATGGCGCGGAACACGGGGTTGCCAGTAGCGTCGCCAATGCGCCCTGTCCAAAGTGGCCGGCCAAACCGCGAGCCCCCGATTGCTCCACACGAGGCGCGGCAATACGGCTATTGAGCGATGAGGAGAGGTTAATTTCGAACAAGCCGAACAGGTTGGCCGTAAAGAGTGCGGTAACCAACACCATAAAGCCGATAAACCAAGGGCTTTGGAACTGAATTCCCCAGCCAAGGGCATGATTACCTAAACGCAAGGCGGTCATCAGTAATGCCAACAACCAAAACGAAGTCACAATCCCAGCAGACGATGCCAGAAACTGCCAACGAATCTGACGGCGGGTTTGCTGCCCAGTCTGCAAAATAGACCCCAGTTTCATTGCAAGGACCGGAAGCACACAAGGCATCAGATTAAGAATAAATCCGCCCGCCAGCGCCATCACTATCCAAGACCAAAAACGAGTGGAGGATTGCGGTAAAGTGAGCGCTTGCCCAATGGTCACCGTGGTCTCTTGCGCCAGACCCGCATCAGTAATCACCATCGTCAGGGGTTTACCACGTAGATCCCCCACGCCCTCCCCCCAACCATCAGTCGCAGGAACCCGTACCGATAACTGATTACCCTGCACACTGACCAGCGGTTTACCGAGATCCACGTCCGCCAAGGTATCGAAGAACAACTCGGGCTGTTGCCAACCTTCGTCACGCACCGCCAGAATTTGCACCTCGCCATGATCAAAACCAGCTTGGATCTGTTGGGTCAGGGCATTGGCAATGGGTACCTGCCCCATCGCCTGGGCAAAATCATGTTGGAATTGCTGTTGGTTTTCGCCACTTAACGGCGAGGAAAGATCGATGCTAAACGGGTAGTCAGTCAAAATGCAGACATTGCTACAGGTCGATAGGGTCAAGATGCCACTTAGCGTTTTGGGTGCCTTAGCGGAAATGACGATCGGCAGCATGGCCTGCTCGTGATAGCCCTGAGTAGAGATACCAGAAACATCAAACCGTTGTGGTACAGGCCAGTACCATTTTACCGCATCAAGAGCGGTGCTCCAGACAATGGTCGGTGCAATGCCCCCTTCACCCGGTGAGCGCCAATAGGTTTTCCAGCCTTTCTCCAGTTGAACGGAAAGTAACAGGCGGGTTTCACCGCTCGTTGAAGGTTCGGCACGAATCCGCACCTTAGCATGTGAGTTTTGTGGGCTGACCAACCAGCCGCTGTCTGCCGCCCAAAGGGTGGGCATCCATAGCAGTAACAGACAGAACAACGCTGTCTTGCTTAAATTGAACATGATTCTTCTCCAGAAATAGATTAATCACAGCAACCCCAAGGGATGCCGTAGTTATGCCAAAAGCATCTCTATTCCCGGAAAATGCACAATCGCAGATGCACCCTCAAACGGCTGGGTGATATCACTCGGGGTGGTGGAAACCTCATGCGGGTCGGGATCACCGGCCCCAATAGCAAGAGTAATAAACCCAGAGAAAAAATCGCTAATTCGAACAGAACAGGCGGGGATGCCAACAGGGATTTGGCACTTAGCTCACAAGGGGTGGGTGCCTCATCAGCATCGACAGCAACCTGTGATGATGATGTCTGAAGGAGGTTTTTTTCCAACGCGTGCAGGCTGGCGATGCGTTGTGTCATACAAACTAATATGACTAGGCAAGCCAGGCAGAGGAACCACTTTGCCGCGCGCTGTTGTTTAACCATTATTCGTGTTTAACCATTATCCGTATTTAATTCTAATCCATATAATTCATCAGTAAAATTGATAAATTAGTCTCATTCAAGACCGAGCGCCCATCTTAGCGGCATAATCAAGATTATCAATGTCTGAACTTAAACAATCACTCAAAGTGACATTTAATTACAAACGTAGTTAACAAAAAAAACATAATCTGACGGTATGGGTCGCCCACATTTGCGCGTATCATATTGGTAGCCTGCATCTATTGCCGGGTACTTTATGAATTTCCACAGTATCGCCTCCACAGCGAAGGACCGGTTATATGCAACCTTTGAACGGCCCAAGTGTGCCGATTGCCAATGATCGCAATGTCGCACCGACCAAAATACCTCATCAGGGCCAAGTGGAAGATCAGGCACTTACCCCTGCGCAACGCACTACGCTGGAGAAGCTAATTGTGCGGATCATGGCCCTTAGCCCAATCAAATCTGCTGAGATCTGGGCCGGTCTGCGTCATGATTTATCCTTGGGTAGCACTAGCGACTTACTGGCACGCCACTTCCAGCCCGCTGAGCAATTGCTGCAAACCCGTCTGGCGCAGGCACAGGAAAATCATGCCAATCACCAGTTGCGCCAACAACTGACCGAACTGCTGCCTCAAGGCAACAACCGGCAAGCTGTCAGTGATTTTATCCGCCAGCACTTTGGTCATACTGTATTAAGTCAGTTAAGCCATTCAGAGTTACAACAAGTTCTGGTGCTGCTGCAATCCGGGACACTGAATATTCCACAGCCACAACTGGCAACAATAACTGATCGGCCGTTACTGCCGGCGGAGCATCAGAATATTCAATCGCTAGTAGCAAAACTTAGTGCCGCAACCGGCGAGCAACCGGCCAAAATATGGCAGGCATTATTTGATATGGTGGGGGTGAAAAGTAATGATCCGTTACCTGCACGCCATTTCCAGATACTCAGCCAGTTTTTACAGACCAAAGTGGCACTCAGCCAGCAAACAGTACCTACATTGGTTAACTTGCAAACCGCGTTGAAACAGCCCGCTGATGCGCAGGAACAACAATTATTAATTGATTACAGCCAGAGTCGCTTCCAGGCCAGTCCCACCACGCCGCTGACGCAAGCGCAGTTGAACGACATTATCAATGTCCTGTTTACCGCCAGATTGGATCGGGCCAATGCAGCCCAACGTTTAGCAGAAGATCAAAAAATTCTGCAACCAGTGATTAACCCGCTAATTGCCGCCTTACCTCAATCATTACAGCCATTGTTGCAAAAACCGTCACTGGCATTTGTGGCGCTGATTATAGTGATGGTCTTTTTGTTGGCTATCTTCTTCTAATGACAGATGTCGGCTCAGGTTATTTCCCGCTGAGCCGCGCCTGTGACTATCATAATAACCACCAGCCAACCAGAGCACTCCACAACAAAAATGGTAGTGAGTAAGCATGGAATTTTAACCAAATGGCCGGCTCTGCCGCCATTCTCAGCGCAATTAAATTAGCCATAGAACCCAACACAAAACCAAAACCACCAATATTGACCGCATAAGCCACCAGCGCGCTGGAAGGCAGATAATTAAGCAGCAATATTGTGGCGGGGACATTACTGATCAGTTGCGATAGGCCAATAGCCAAAATATAGGCGGCAGCCGTAGACAATGTTTTGATTTCACCGAACAGCGATTGTAAAGCAGGTAATTCCGTCAGTAGGCGCACGTCAATAAACATCGCCATAAAGACCACAATCAAGCTCCAGTCAATGGCCAGTAACACCCGCCGCGCCAATAGCAATAAACCGGCAAAAACGATAAGTAGCCCATAACCTTCCCAGCCCAAATCCACGCAGATAATAAAAATCACATACAGCGCCAAACAACTCAGCAACAGGCGGAACTGGTAAGGATAAATCGGGCTTGAGGCCTGTTTCTTTATCTTACGCGCCGGAAAACGCCACCATGTTACCGCGAATAATGTCAGCAGAATAATGGCTGCTAAAGGTGCCATTTGGCGAGTAAAACCGATAAAAGAGAGTTCGGAACGGCTCCATAACAGAATATTTTGTGGGTTGCCGATCGGTGTTAATAGCGACCCAGCATTGACTGCCAGCGCCGAGAAAATGATCAGACGAGAAACCGGCAGAGACGATATTTTTTTCAACGTCAAAATCAGTGGAATGATGATAAATAGCGCCACATCATTGGTTAGAAAGGATGACAACAGCGCCGCGGCTAAGACTAAAAACAGCGCCAAATGCCGCTCAGTGTGGAGTGTATTAATAATTTTCCGGCCAATAAAATCGAAGTAACCGCTAACCTCAACCCCTTTAGTCAGTAGCATTAATCCCAATAAAGTAACAATGGTGGTCCAGTCAATAAACTGTGGAAAGGAGACAATTTGGGCCGGCATTAAGACGGTTAACCCTATCCCAAAGATCAATAGAATATGTAATAGACGATCTTCCAGAAAAGGTCTGAATAGTGTTTTTACTGCTCGCTGAGTCGTGGCAAATAATGTCATCAGAAAATCTACAAACGGCCTGGGGCTGACAAAGAGAGATTACGTTAGCGTAGCCTATCATTTTATGCCAGCCCCTATTATCTACTGGCTGCCGCAACCTGCGGCGAGGTAGTGTGAACTTAACTTTGCGTGTTGTGTTTTATCGCTTTTCTGAAATCATCCATTGAACAGAACCCGTTAGCATCAATCGGACAGCCCTTAATTTCCAGCGTGACACGTTTTGGTGGTGCCTGAAGGGTCAGCGGCGTCTTATTACGAATTTGCTCAGTCGACAGATAGATATATTCGATCTTCATCATATCTTTATTTTGTTTCGTATCTTTCCAGCGCTCAAATACCACTTTGCCGCTGATTGGCGTTTTCTCATATTGGTCTGGCAATTGGTACTCTTTAGTCTTAAGGGCTGCCAACAATGATGCAATATTAGAGTCATGCCCAACCAATACCGCCAATTTAGCTTTCTGCGCTGCTAATTCATTAGGCGTTTTCTCACCGACGGGATCAAGAGCAGCACTGATAAAACCGACTAACTTCTCAGCCGCATTATCCGCAATGGCAGGAGAACCGAATAACGTCTCATGGTAGAGGTTTTTGATATCGATTAATTTACGCCACTCTTCCGCTGACTGAATCCGTCCCCAAGCCACATCTTTAATCGGAAAACCCTCGTAATATTGCAGCATAAACGCATCTGATGCACCGGTACCTAATTTTAACGGGCCGGTAATGCCTGGCTCTTTATTTTGTACCAATACAATATTGGTTGGCTGGGTACTCCAGTCACATTTCTTATCCGTTAAACAGGCGGGTGATTTTTTATAATCCAATACGCGGGAAAGTAAGTCGTAATTAGGCTGTAAACGTTTATTCAGCCCTTCGACCCCACCCGGCCCGGCGTGTTGATTAATCGATGCCAAGGCTTTTTCTTTAAATTCTGGTGTGACATCTAGCGTGATGATCGGATTAAAAACCGGATCCATTTTGCCGATATCTTTTTGGTGCGCCACTGGCACATTACAACCAGGGAAAGCGCCGAATAAGAAATGCTGCGCGGTACCAATGGTCCTTGGCAAGCTGTTAGCATAAGTAAATACGGTGGTATCTGCCGGGCATCCTGCCGCTTTCAGCAATTTGGCATTAACCAGCCACTCGCGGAAATACCCCCCCATCATCGCCTCAAGCTCTGCCCCTTTCGGTGTCAGATACCCTCCTGGGGTGGTCCATTGTGGCCATTTATCTGGTGTCGCACTGGAAAGCATATCGCCATAATTAACTAAAGGTGCGCGTATACCATGCCGGCTCATCACCAGCACTTGTTCAAGTTTATAGTTGTCACTTTTATCCTGTGCTACAACATGGGTTGACGCTGGCAAGAGTAGCGCTAATAGTGTCAGGGTGTATGCCGTCTTTATTTTTATCATCCTAATCTCCGTCATCCTGTTGATGGTAATAGTGTAAAAATAGATAGAAGAATAAATAGATTTTTCTATTGCTACAGATTTGTTACAACAAACATGATAGACAGAGATAACAGCTATAGTCGGAGTCTTGTCACAGTTCCGCTAATTGCTTCGTTACAACGTATCCGGGTGTTTCCGCATCGTTAAACTCTTATCCATACTCAGTGCTGATGTTTGCATAGGAATAAACTAATGAAAATTTTGGGTCTTATTGGCGGAATGAGTTGGGAGTCAACCATCCCTTATTACCGGATGATTAACCAGCAGGTTAAAGAACAACTTGGCGGTTTACACAGTGCCAAAATCATTCTCTACAGTGTCGACTTCCATGAGATTGAACAACTTCAGGCCAAGGGTGACTGGGAAACCGCAGCACAGTTGCTGTCTGATGCCGCCGTTTCATTAAAAAATGCCGGGGCTGACGTCATCGTGGTATGCACCAATACTATGCACAAAGTGGCTGATGACATTGAAGCGGCCAGCGGATTACCGTTATTGCATATCGCCGATGCCACTGCCGCACAAATTAAGCAGCAAGGGATCAATAAAATTGGCTTATTGGGTACCCGCTACACCATGGAACAAGATTTTTATCGGGGACGATTGACGCAAAAACACGGTATTGAGGTGATTACCCCCGATAGTATCGATCGCGAGATTGTTAACCGTATTATTTATGAAGAGCTGTGTCTGGGCGTTATCAGTGAAACTTCCCGTCAGGAATATCGCCGCATTATGGGCAAATTAGAACAGCAAGGCGTGCAAGGGATTATCTTTGGTTGCACTGAAATAACATTGTTGGTTAACGCACAAGACGCGAGCGTGCCGGTATTTGATACCACCGCAATACATGCCTGTGCGGCCGCAGAATATGCACTGAAATGCTAATGGTGATTATGCCCCATGCCCCATTTCCCAATGGCAGCAGAGCTTAACACCGCTTACTTCGGTCTCCCTTGCAAAGCTCAGCAATAGGCCGGGTAATAAAGGCTGCTACATCAATGCACCATTACGTTCGAAAAATATCAACCGCTAATAATATTCCGTCCCGCCGCTTTTGAGTTATAGAGCATTTTATCTGCGCGAATTAATAGTTGTTCCTGTGCTTCATTTTGCCCCAGCTCCACCACACCTAAACTCATTGTCACATTGATATTCCCTTCCACGGGCATGGTTTCGATACGTTGCCTGATTTTCTCGGCGATACATTTAGCCTCATTTAATTGCGTGTTAGGTAACACAATCATAAACTCATCGCCGCCCCAACGGCCTAAAACATCAATTTCCCTAATATTATTCCTAATCACATCAACAATATGCGTCAAGGTTAAGTCCCCAACAGAATGGCCATACTTATCATTAATAGATTTAAAATTGTCTAAATCCAACGAAAGCAATGACAACGGCTGGCAAAATCGTTTTGCGCGGTTATATTCGTGCTTGAGTACTTTTTCCAGCAAATAACGGTTAGCCGCAGAGGTTAATACATCTGTTTCAGATAGACTTTTTTTGATATCGAGTTGCTGTTGTAAGCGGAAATTGGTTTCGCGTAATTCAACGGTTCGCTCTTCGACTAACGCTTCCAGAGATTTATTCTTTAACTCTAACTTTTCCAGACGATGCTTTTTGTCATGGATATTACGGTGAGCGCCGATCATCCTCGATACTGAACCATCACTATTACGCTCAATCACCTTGCCGCGATCTTCAATCCACACATAATCGCCATCATGAGTCCGGCAACGGTATTCAATCTGGTATCTCTCGGCCTGATTATTAATATAGGCATCAAACTGAAACATCACTCGGTCAAAATCATCTGGATGGATGATTTTCTCCCAAGTATGGACTGTATTTTCAAATGCATCGGCGGGATAGCCCAGCATTTCATACCAGCCAGTATTACGATAAACAAATCCATTGTTGGCATTCCAATCCCAGATACCATCACTTATCACTTCCAGAATTTCATGAACAACGCGCTCGTTTAAATCGGCAATCTTAACCTTCTGATCACTTGGATTATGGCTCATTGAACTACCCTGCTGTGTTGGTAAATTAAAAGACAAAAATAAAATTGTTTAATTATTGTTCTAATATTGTAATTAACGTTTTTGAGCAGGCAAGGATTTTTTAACTTCAAATTTGGCTTTAAAGGAATAAAAAACATTAAAAATAGCTGAAATTAGAGCTAACGCATTAATATTCAATCACCTACATTTTATAATGTTATTCACCTTGGTTATTGAGTATAAGATATTTTTATGAATAGTCAGTGATCAACTAGTCTTCTTTGATACAAAAAGATGAAATTACTAAAAAAGGTTAATCACCTGATGATTATAGTATTTTTCTGTAGAAGTGTTTATTTATAGCGAATAAAAAGGCCCGCGATTGCTCGCGGGCCTTAATGACTCAGTATCAATGAGCAGAAATATCTGCGATTGACCTTATTTCTGGTATTTACGCATGACCAGAGTGGCGTTAGTACCACCAAAACCGAAGCTGTTAGACATAACAGTAGTCAGTTCGCGCTGAGTTGGCTCAGTGATGATATTCATCCCTGCAGCTTTCTCATCCAGATTTTCAATATTGATGCTTGGTGCGATAAAGCCGTGCTCTACCATCAACAGGCTGAAGATAGCTTCATGCACACCCGCCGCACCCAGAGAGTGACCGGTCATGGCTTTTGTTGAGGAAATAGCTGGCGTGTTATCACCAAACACCTCACGAATCGCGCCCAGCTCTTTCACATCACCAACCGGTGTAGAAGTGCCATGTACGTTCATGTAGTCAATTGGTGTATCAACACCTGCCATTGCCATCTGCATGCAACGAACAGCACCTTCACCTGATGGTGCAACCATATCAGCACCATCAGAGGTTGCGCCGTAGCCAACAATCTCAGCGTAGATGTGAGCACCACGCGCCAGAGCATGCTCAAGTTCTTCAACCACCACCATACCGCCACCACCGGCGATTACGAAGCCATCACGGTCTTGATCATAAGTACGGGAAGCTTTAGCCGGAGTTTCATTGTATTTGGTCGACAACGCGCCCATGGCATCGAACTCGCAGGCCATTTCCCAGCACAGTTCTTCACCACCACCCGCAAACACTACATCCTGCTTGCCCAGTTGGATTAACTCCAAAGCATGGCCAATACAGTGCGCAGACGTCGCACAGGCAGAGCTGATTGAATAGTTAACACCTTTGATTTTAAAGGGGGTTGCCAGGCACGCGGACACACCAGATGCCATGGCTTTGGTCACCATATAAGGACCAACACCTTTCAAACCGCGCGGGGTACGCATTGCATCAGAACCGGCAACCTGATTACGGGGTGAACCACCACCGGAACCCACCACCAGCCCACTGCGGAAATTAGATACCTGATCGTCTGACAGGCCAGAGTCTGCTATCGCTTCTTCCATCGCAAGAAAAGCATAAATTGAGGCGTCGCTCATAAAACGCAGCACTTTGCGATCAATGAGGTCTTTAGGCTCAGATGCCAGCTTTACATCGCCCCATACGTGGCTACGCATACCTGCGTCTTTAAATTCCTGAGCGAAAGTAATGCCAGAGCGGCCTTCCTGCAAAGATGCCAGAACTTCCTGCTGGTTATTACCAATGCTGGAGACAATACCCAAGCCAGTAATTACTGCACGCTTCATTCAATACCTCTTCCACTTATTTTACATTCGGGATTTTGCAACGCACTTTAGCGTACAGTTGTACGCCGAACAAGTCCGATCAGCGTAATATACCCAGATAATTTTACGATTTGCACGCGGCCGGTCACATAGTTAGAATCGCCCTACCCCTTGAGATACGAGTCTTTCAACGTGAGCCATCCCCCAATCCAAACCGCGACATTAAGCTGGAATGAACAGGGTACACCTGTATCGGAACAGTTTGGTGACATCTATTTTTCCAATGAAGATGGGCTGGAAGAGACTCACTACGTTTTTCTTAAGGGGAATGGCTTCCCTGAGCGTTTCATTCAACACCCGCGGGATAACTGCATTTTTGCCGAAACGGGCTTCGGGACTGGCTTAAATTTTCTGACATTATGGCGCGATTTCGCTCAGTTCAAACAGCAACACGCCAGTGCAAAACTCCAGCGATTACACTATATCAGCTTCGAAAAATACCCCCTACAGGTGGCAGATTTAGCTGCCGCCCATGACCGCTGGCCAGAACTGGCATTTTTTGCCGAACAATTGCGCGCGCAATGGCCGTTACCTCTTGCTGGCTGCCATCGTATTCTGCTAGCGCAGGGGAGTATCACTCTGGATCTGTGGTTTGGTGATGTCAATACCTTACTGCCCCAGTTGGATGCCAGCCTGAATAATCAAGTAGATGCCTGGTTTCTTGATGGCTTTGCCCCGGCGAAAAACCCCGATATGTGGAATGATATGCTGTTCAATGCCATGGCGCGGATGGCAAGGCCGGGGGGCACTTTTGCCACATTTACTGCCGCCGGATTTGTTCGCCGTGGTTTGCAACAAGCAGGTTTTGACGTAGCTAAAGTGACAGGTTTTGGGCAAAAACGTGAAATGCTCACGGGCAGATTGCCGCAAAGCATCGGGTCAGCCTCAGCGCCTTGGTACCATCGGCCAGCCGCGGTCCGTTGTGATGATATCGCGATCATTGGCGGCGGTATCGTCAGTGCATTGACAGCATTAGCCTTATTGCGCCGTGGGGCCAAGGTCACGCTCTATTGCGCCGATGCACAACCGGCGCAAGGTGCATCAGGTAACCGGCAAGGTGCGCTCTATCCCCTGCTAAACGGCAAAGATGATGCACTGGAAAACTTTTTCACCAGCGCATTTACCTTTGCCCGCCGCCAATATGATCAATTGTTAGCACAAGGCATTCATTTTGATCATCAATGGTGCGGTGTCAGCCAATTGGCATTTGATGAAAAAAGCCGTGGCAAGATTGATAAAATGCTGCAAATAAGCTGGCCGGTGTCATTCGCCGAAGCCATGAGCCGTGAACAGCTCAGTGCGCTCGCGGGGCTGGATTGCGCCCACGATGGTATACATTATCCCGCCGGAGGCTGGTTATGCCCATCAGACCTCACCACAGCGCTGCTGCTGCTGGCCCAACAAAAAGGCATGGCATGCCACTATCAGTATGAACTGAGTCAGTTAGAGCATGTTGACGGGCAATGGCAGCTCAGCTTCCAGCAACTCAGTGCCCAACCCATCGATAGCCAACAACACTATACCCAACAACCACTGACGGCGAAACAACATGCTACAGTGGTGCTGGCCACCGGCCACCGCTTAGCTGAGTGGCAACAAACCCAGCATCTGCCACTGTCAGCCGTGCGCGGGCAGGTCTCGCACATTCCCACGACCTCAGTACTCAGTCAGTTGCAGCAAGTGCTGTGCTATGACGGCTATCTGACGCCAGTGAACCCGGCTAACCAGCATCACTGTATTGGTGCCAGTTATCAGCGCGGCGATATTGCCACTGATTTTCGTGCCGATGAGCAGCAAGAGAACCGGGACCGCCTGTTACGCTGTCTGCCACAAGTAAATTGGCCGCATCAGGTTGATATCAGTGATAATCAAGCGCGCTGCGGGGTGCGTTGCGCTATTCGTGATCACTTACCGATGGTGGGCGCGGTACCGGATTATGCTGCAACACTGGCACAATATCAGGATCTGCCACGCAAAATTCAGCGTGGTGATGAGATAGCGCCAGCGCCGGTATGGCCGGAATTATTCATGGTGGGAGCTTTGGGGTCACGGGGGTTGTGCAGTGCGCCATTGGTGGCAGAAATTTTGGCCGCACAAATGTTTGGGGAACCGCAGCCATTAGATGCGCCGACGCTGGCGGCACTCAATCCCAATCGATTTTGGATTCGAAAATTGCTAAAAGGCAGGCCGGTACAACAGCGCGTTGCGAGGTTATCTTAGCGGGCAGCTCGCGGGGTGGCTTGCAGCGACGTCAAAGTCATTGGAGTCGCAGAGGCGAGGCCAAATAACGAACATCGCTACCCCCCCCCCCGCGACTCCAGCAATGAACGCTATTTTATAGCTTGCTCAAGTAAACGATCCCATAAACCCAATACCAAAACCTGATCCGGTGGGGAAAGCTCCCCGGCTTTGATCGCTTTTTCCAGGCTGGTCTGCACGCGGGCATGTAACTGCTCAGCCGTATGTTCACCAAACTCTTCAGATTCTGCCACGGCTAGGGTCAGATGGCCGCGCAGATAGCCGCCGGCAAATAAATCATCATCACTGGCGTGCTCTACCATGTCATCAATCTGCGCTAATATGTGCGTTTCGAACTCTGCGATCATCAACTTTCCTCAATAACCCGTCATATTTCAAAGCGCAGGTGTGTTGGCAGCATTCATTAACCCGAATCACTTACCGTCGTGGGCTCATCGGGATTATGAGCCTCATCAGAGGCTCACCCTGCGGGCCAGCGCAAGCGCTATTCAAAATGATTTACACCCAATTTGTATCTTGCTTGCCGCCTTCCTACACCTTGAAATCTATTGGGTTATATTCTATATCCAAAAATAATGGCGTTACAGCCAGGCTGCAAGCTACACGAGATCTTCCGGGTAAGGGAAAAGCGCGGCTACCAACGGCGGCGTATTGTAAAACGATTGTAGTGCCTGAATAAAGCCCGCAGGTCGTGGGGATATACCGTTTTCTAAATTCCACAACACTTGTTCGCGTACTTTGCGCTGGAATGTTATGCGATCCGGCTCACAATCCCCCTCCAGGTTGTCGCAACTGACGTTGAAAGGGAAACCCGCCGCTACACAGAACATCCATTCCAGTGCCTGTGGCTTGATCTCAACCACTTCAAACTGGCTCTGGGTTAATGCATCACGCCCATCCGGGCAGTACCAATAACCAAAATCGACCAACTTGCGCCGCTCTTCACCGGCAATACACCAATGGGAGATCTCATGCATTCCGCTGGCATAATAACCATGGGCAAAAATCACCCGATGATAGGGAAATTCGTCATCGGCAGGCAGATAAATAGGCTCATCGTCACCTTTTACCAGCCGGGTATTATATTGGTCGCTAAAACAGGCATTAAAAACATCGATTAATTGCTGATAATCATGGGTCATACTTGGGTCCGTAAGAGCGGTATCGTCAGCGACAGTCAGGCTCACTGCTATTTTGACACCTTAAGTTATGCGAAAACGTGTAACCCCAACCAGGAGGAGATCTCAGAACCGTGGCTGTCATACAGCAGCTTGCAGCTCATTACGAATGACACCACGACAATCATTGGGCGGATTAATTTTTGGCCTTTGGTCAACACCATATGTGCACCAAGGCGTGCGCCCAACACCTGCCCTACTAGCATCACCAACCCGATACTCCACACTACTTTGCCGCCGACGATGAAGAAGGTCAGGCCACCCAAGTTGGAGGTAAAATTAAGCACTTTGGCATGAGCGGTGGATTTTGCCAGATTAAATCCGCACAGCGTCACAAAGGCCAGCGCATAGAAAGAACCGGCTCCGGGGCCAAAGAAACCATCATAAAAACCGACACCACCGCCAGCAATCAAGGCAAAGGGTAGTGCGGATAGACGGCGCTGCTGATCAACTTCACCCAGCTTGGGAGTGAGCAGAAAATAAACACCAATCCCTATCACCAGCAATGGCAGAATTTGCCGCAAAATATCGGCCCGCATATGCTGAACCAAAATAGCACCCAGCATTGAGCCGACCAGTGTTAGAGCAATGGTCAGCTTTTGCTCTTTTAAATTCACCGCCCCACGGCGGATAAAATAGAGGCTGGCGGATAATGACCCGCCGACCGATTGCAATTTATTGGTCGCCAACGCCTGTGCCGGTGGTAATCCAACCGCCAGTAATGCCGGCACGGTGAGCAAGCCTCCGCCACCCGCAATGGAATCAATAAAACCCGCCAATAAGGCGACGACAAACAGTATCCCTAAAACCTCAGGGCCCAGCGTAAACCAATCCATGATTTATTCCGCAGCAAAATGGTTATCCAACAAAGCCTGACATGAAGGCGGCAATGGTGGGGGTAAGGTTTTACCCGGTTTAGCACTCGGTTGATGGGGCTGGAACCAGCTTTCCAGTTCTGCACCACAACCATCCCCCGCAGGAGGCGTGTCTTGATCCAAACACTCCAGGCTATCTGCCGGGCAGCGCAATCTTACATGCATATGTGCACGATGGCCGAACCACGGGCGCACTTTATGCAACCAATTACGATCCGTTCCGGCATCCAGACACAGTTGCTTTTTAATCGCCGGATTGACGAAAATACGCGTCACTTCGTTATCGTTAGCCGCTAACTTGATAAGGCTCTCGACCTGAGGTTGCCACAGTGCGGGGACGACCCGTTTGCCGTCGGCTGCCACCAAATCAACAGGTTGCGGTTTCAGCAATTGCTGTTGGCTCCAGCGCTGTACTGGCAGTTGTAACCAGATATCCACATCCAGACCAGATTGATGGCTGGCATGCCCACTACTAAAGCGCCCACCGGCGGGCATTGCCATATCGCCAATCAATACCGTTCCCAAGCGATGTTGCTCAGCCTGCGCACTCAGACGGTGGATAAAGTTCAGTAAATCAGGATGACCGAAATAACGGCGCTGATCCGGGCGCATCACCTGATAATCTGCCGATTGGAGCGGCAAAGACATTGCACCAATAACGCAGCCGTTGGCAAAACCACCAATCGACTGTGGAGAACCTGCAACCGGGTTGGCTATCTGTTGCCATGGCGTCGCCGCCATGACCGGGGCTATAGCGGTGAGTGCTACGGTAGCGGCAAGTGCCACTGCACCCACAATCCATTTGTTCATTGTGCCTACCAGCGCGGAACGTCGGAAACCACATCACCGCACTGTGCACGCTGGCGCAGCAAGTGATCCATTAACACAATAGCCATCATGGCCTCAGCAATAGGGACTGCGCGAATACCGACACAAGGGTCATGGCGACCACGGGTAACCATCTCAACCGCCTCACCCTGCCGGTTAATGGTTTGCCCTGGTACCATAATGCTGGATGTCGGTTTCAAGGCGATATGGGCCACAACCGGTTGCCCGCTGCTGATGCCGCCTAAAATGCCCCCGGCATGATTGCTCTGGAAACCTTGTGGGGTAATCTCATCACGGTTTTCACTACCACGCTTAGTAACAACAGCAAAACCATCACCGATTTCCACCCCTTTCACCGCATTGATACTCATCAGCGCATGGGCCAAATCTGCATCTAAACGGTCAAATACTGGCTCACCCAAACCAACCGGCACGTGTTCAGCGACCACGGTAATTTTGGCTCCAATAGAGTCACCGGCTTTTTTCAGTTCACGCATCAGCGCATCCAGCGGCTCCAACTTACTGGCATCTGGACAGAAGAACGGATTTTGTTCAACCAAATCCCAATCAATCAAATCACAACTAATATCGCCAATTTGTGCCAGATAGCCACGCACCTGCACCCCGAATTTCTGCGCCAGATACTTTTTAGCAATGGCACCGGCGGCAACACGCATCGCGGTTTCACGGGCTGAAGAACGGCCCCCTCCCCGATAGTCACGCACGCCGTATTTTTGTTCGTAGGTATAGTCAGCATGGCCTGGGCGGAAGACATCTTTAATCGTGCTGTAATCCTGTGACCGCTGGTCAGTATTCTCAATCATCAACCCGATGCTGGTACCGGTGGTTACTCCCTCAAACACGCCAGATAAAATACGCACCTGATCCGGCTCGCGGCGTTGAGTGGTATAGCGTGAGGTACCCGGGCGACGCCGGTCGAGATCCAACTGAATGTCAGCTTCAGTGATTGGAATGCCCGGCGGGACGCCATCAATAATACACCCCAAGGCGATGCCGTGAGATTCACCAAAAGTGGTGACGCGGAAAAACTGCCCAATACTGTTGCCAGCCATCACGGCTCCTTACCATTTAGTCATAAACAATCTGCCAGCATGATATTTATCACACTGACAGACTTTATAAGCAGAGATCGATTAATCGCGGTACATACTAAAATGCGGAGCGCAGTCAATCAGTTGCTGTTTGGTCAGCATAAATACGCCATCACCGCCGTTGTCGAACTCCAGCCAGGTGAAAGGCACATCAGGATATATGTCCATCAAATGCACCATGCTGTTGCCCACTTCGCAAATCAACACGCCATCATCTTGCAAGAAGTCCGGGGCGCAAGCCAGAATACGGCGAGCCAGTTTCAAGCCATCGCTGCCAGCAGCCAACCCAAGTTCAGGCTCGAAGCGGAACTCCTGCGGTAAGTCGGCCATATCTTCGGCATCAACATACGGTGGATTAGTGACAATCAAGTCATATTTGATTGGCGGTAAATCACGGAACAGGTCAGAGCGAATCGGTGTGACCTGATGTTCCATCTCATGCTGTTGAATATTATGTTCAGTTACTGCCAGAACATCATTAGAGATATCAACAGCATCCACTTCAGCGTCTGGGAAGGCATAGGCACAAGCAATAGCAATACAACCACTACCGGTACACATATCCAGAATATGCTTAGGCTGGTGTCTGATCAGACCATCAAAGCTGTTATTAATCAATTCAGCTATCGGTGAACGTGGCACCAATACACGCTCATCAACATAATATTCCATACCGCAGAACCAAGCTTTATTGGTCAGATAAGCAACCGGAATTCGCTCGTTAACCCGGCGGATCACCCGTTCGACAATACGGTGCCGCTCGCTCGACGTCAGGCGCGCACTGCGCATATCCTCAGGGATATCTATCGGTAAAAATAGGCTTGGGAAAACCAGTTGTACTGCTTCGTCCCACGGATTATCAGTACCGTGACCATAAAAAATATTGGCCGCATTAAACCGGCTAACTGCCCAGCGCAGCATATCCTGAATGGTGTGCAGCTCATTTACTGCTTCATCGACGAAAATCTTGTCCAAGGTATTCTCCAACAACGGTGCGAAAAATCATTATCTATCCCCTAGTTTGCCATGAAGCCCGCGACAAATCAGCAGCAATACATCAGTTGAATGATAACCGAATAATGAAAAGCACATTAACATTGAAAATTGTATGGATAACCGCTTGATTGCGAGAACAGCCAATACACCTACACCTTGAAATATGACGACATACCTATACCCAATAGATTTCGAGGCGTAGGAAGGCGGCAACCGAGATAATCCCGATGAGCTTACACAAGTAAGTGATTCGGGTAAGCGAGGGCAGCCAACACACCTATACCTTGAAATATGACGACATACCTATACCCAATAGATTTCAAGGCGTAGGAAGGCGGCAACCGAGATAATCCCGATGAGCTTACACAAGTAAGTGATTCGGGTAAGCGAGGGCAGCCAACACACCTACACCTTGAAATATGACGGGTATAGACATTTATTTAGACAGATGACGTTCAACAGGTAAACTGGAGGTAATCAAATAAGTACAACGAACTGATGATGAAAAATAAATATCACCTCACGACTGATGATTTACAGCTATTTAAGGAGTCAATAGTTGGGGCGAAGAAGCTGAAACAAGATACGATTGTTCTGCATACACCGCCCAAGTTGGGCAAAAGAATCGCACCGGAAAAATTACTGCAAGAGCAGGTTGATGCCAGTTATTATTTTTCCGATGAATTCCAACCGCAGTTGGATTACGACGGTCCCACCCGCTATGTGCGGCCTGGCGTTGATCATTTTGAAGTTAAAAAGCTGCGGCGCGGTGATTACTCGCCCGATATGTTTTTGGATTTACACGGATTAACCCAGAAACAGGCCAAACAGGAGTTGGGCGCACTGATTGCTGCCTGTAAGCGGGAGCATGTGCATTGTGCCTGCGTGATGCATGGCCACGGCAAACATGTTCTGAAGCAGCAAACCCCTTTGTGGCTGGCGCAGCACCCTGATGTGCTGGCATTCCATCAAGCCCCTAAAGATTGGGGTGGGACTGCGGCATTACTGGTCTTAATTGAGTTAGAAGAATAGACGCGAAATACGGTTTGACAGAAAAACAAAGGCGCGACAGAGATGCCGCGCCGATTGAATATTCACTAACACTGTTTTAACCGTGGCAAGCCTTTGCCAACAGTTGTGACGGGCTGACCTGCCAATCAAATGTCCCCTTCCCGGTATCACCATTAAGATCAACACAGGCGATTGCCGAGGTGGCAAACATTGGTGGGCATTGCCCTGGACAAAGCTCAGAAACCAGATACCCGACCAGCGGCAAGTGCGAAATGACCAGCACTGCGGCACAATCTTCTTTTGCCAATGCCTGCAAATAGCAGCAGACAAAAGCGGCATCCCCACCCGGCGTTAATTCTGGCATCACTTCCTGCTCTGCCGGTAGCGTAATCACCTCACGCGCGACGTCTAATGTTTGCGCTGCGCGTAGATAAGGGCTAACCAAAATCTGATCGATATCAACAGACTGCTCGCTTAGCCAGCTTGCTATCTGACGTGACTCATCCTGACCACACAGAGTAAGAGGCCGTTGTGCATCACTTGCTGCATCAAGGGCCGCGTCACCGTGACGCATAATGAAAACTTGCATATTGCACCGTTTTTGTTAACAAAATAACGCTATACAGAAACGCTTTGCGTGCTGTACCGCCGAAACCTTTGCCATGGGCAAAGAAACTTCATAACGATAACGCGCCGTCTCTCTATGGCGGCCGGGCATTTTGCCTGAAACTTAAGGTAAAGAAAATGGCTGCTTTTTACACCGAGCATACCGGCAGCCAACCTTGAATGGTTACATAATAACCATATCAACAGCTTAATCTAAACTTTATCACCTGCGCAATAAGTGCCTATTAATACATTTTGGCACGAATAGTCACTTAACGTGATTCTGGTTAAGGTAGCGCGGGTTGCCCCCGGTGTACAGCCACCTAATCCCTTAGAATTGCAGGTGGTGATCCTGCTCACACTCTTAAGAATAGGTGTTAGTCGGCCGCCTGTTTAGTGGAAAAATGCGACCAAGCCCCGTGAGCAATACCCTTTTGCAAACTCAGCGCTCTTCGCCAGGCACCTCATCTGGATTACGTTCCTGCGGGTAAAACGTCTGTTGCTGTTCGGCCATGCTCACCAGCAGTTGGCAAGGTTCAAAACGTTCGCCGTATTGTTGTGCCAACAATCTGAGTGTTTTCACGACCTTCTCCACCCCCAGACTATCCAGATAGCGGAAAGGCCCCCCGAGGAATGGCGGGAAGCCGATGCCAAACACAGCACCAATATCACCATCGCGTGGGTTACGAATTATCGATTCATCCAGACAGCGTGCTGCTTCATTCAACATCATCATGGTACAACGCTGTGCTATCACCGAGGACTCGATATGGGCTTTCGGCGTCACACCCAGCAAGACATAAACACTGGTATCGACTTGTTTATCCTGTTTTTTCTTCCAGTTAATACCTTTGGTTGCTGCCGGATAGAGATAAAAGCCACGGCCATTTTTACGCCCTTTCCGTCCATCCTTCAAGATGACATCAAATGATGGAGGTGCAGCAAAACGCGGCCCTAGTTGCTCAACCAGAATCGGCATGATTTTGGTACCTACATCAATACCAACTTCATCCAACAGTGTGATCGGCCCAACCGGGAAGCCAAAATTCACCAACGCTTTGTCAACAGAATCGATAGGTTCACCGTCCAGTACACAGCGAGCAGCTTCGTTGATATATGGAGCCAGAATTCGGTTTACATAAAACCCAGCGCAATCAGCCACGACAATAGCTGTTTTACCTTGTTTACGCGCCAAAGCTACTGTGGTTGCGATAGTTTCTTCGCTGGTTTTTGCATGAGGAATCACTTCAACCAGCGGCATTTTATCTACCGGGCTAAAGTAGTGCAGGCCGATCACCTGTTCTGGTCGCTGTGCCTGCGCAGCAATTTGGCTTATCGGCAATGAGGAGGTATTGGAGGCAAAAATGGTATGTGCTGCGCCGAAACGTTCGATATCAGCAACCATTTGCTGCTTCAATGATAAATCTTCAAATACAGCTTCAACTACGATATCAACCGAGCCAAAACCGCAATAATCTGTGCTGCCGGAAATCAGCATCATCTGGCGCTGCCGTTCAGCCGGGCGCATACGCTTACTGCGAACCCGCTTGCCTAAGGCATCCCAAGTGTATTTTAGCGCCTGATTAATCCCTTGCGGATTAATATCTTTGATACGTACCGGCAAGCCTGCGCGAGTGGCCGTTACATTGGCAATTCCGCCCCCCATCAAACCGCCACCCAAGACCCCAACACGATGAATAGCACGAGGCTGCGCTGTACCACCGGTCTCCTTTTTCAGTGATGTTGTGGCAAAGAACAAGCTACGCAAAGCAGATGACTGGGGAGACATGGCCAGATCACCAAAGGCTCTGGCTTCCGCTTCATAACCACTGGGGCCACCGTAGTCCAATCCTTTACGCACCACATCAATAATGCGCTCCGCCGCCGGATAATGGCCCTTGGTCTGCGCCAGCGTTTTTTTACGCACAATCTTAAACAGTAATGCTTTACCCAATGGGCCGCTAAGTAGACGTTCCTGCCAAGGTAAAACTGGCCTATCGAGCCAACCCGCTTTGGCCCGTTTGACCGCCACATCTAACAAGATATCGAGGGGCACCGCATCGTCCACCAGCCCCATCTTAAGCGCCTGGCGCGCACGGACTTGTCTGCCGGTAAGAATCATATCCAGTGCTTTGCTGACACCAATCAACCGCGGCAAGCGTTGTGTTCCACCCGATCCGGGCAACAGACCCAGTTGAACCTCTGGCAAACCGAGTACCGTTTTGTCATCTAGCGAACAGATGCGACTATGGCACGCTAGCGCCAGCTCCAAACCACCGCCCAGGCAAGCACCATGGATAGCAGCCACCACCGGTATGGGGAATGCAGCGATCTGCGCTAGAACAGATTGCCCTTTCTGTGCCAATACACGCGCATCGTGCGCGGTACGGCAAGCGGCAATCATGGTGATATCAGCACCTGCAATAAAAGAGTCTGGCTTGCCAGAAATAATAACCAGCCCCTGCAATTGTGATAAAGCCTGCGCTTGTTGCAGTATCTCGGCAATTTGCTCTGCAAATTCAGCCTTTAAGGTATTCACTTTGTCACCAATAACATCAATGGTGATCACACCGATATTGTCTGGCCGCACATTGAGGGTAAAGACCGAATCGGTTGGGGTACGGCTATCCCCTGAGGCTGTTTCACTACCGCTGTTAAGTAAATTTTCCTGACCCATTACTCCACCTCCAAAATCATCGCGGCACCCAACCCACCGGCAGCACATGCCGTCGTTAGCCCTAATCCTCCGCCACGGCGACGCAATTCATTTAATGTTTGGGTAATCATCCGGGCGCCTGTGGCCGCAAAGGGGTGACCGTAGGCAATCGAACCACCCAATACGTTGAATTTGCTCATATCAACTTCACCAATAGCCTGGCTACGACCCAATTTTTCACGCGCGAAAGTATCACTGGCAAACATTTTCAGGTTAGCCAGTGTTTGTGCCGCAAATGCTTCATGCATATCGATAAGGGTCAAATCAGCCAGCGTGATGCCGGCACGGTCTAGTGCCAGTGGCGTGGCATAAGATGGGCCTAGCAGCATATCTTGCCAGACATCGATGGCGGAAAAGGCGAAACTGCGCAGATAACCCAACGGTTGCAAACCTAACTCTTTTGCTTTCGCTTCACTCATCATCATCACGGCTGCGGCACCGTCCGTCAAAGGGGTGCTGTTGGCCGCCGTGACACTGCCATGTTGGCGATCGAATGCGGGGCGTAACTTGGCATATTGCGCCATAGTGGAATCTTTGCGGATATTGTTATCTTCGGTAATAGCATCACGGTAAGGCGGGATATAAGCCGTCATCACCTCATCGTGTAATAACCCTTGCTGCCAGGCAATCGCTGCCATTTGGTGCGATCGTAGCGCCAGAGCATCCTGATCTTCACGGCTGATACCATAGGTTTTTGCCATCTGCTCTGCGGTATCCCCCATGCGCAAGCCGGTAGAGTATTCAGCCACTGCCGGGGCAACAGGAAGCAAATCGCGTAACTTTAAGCGGCTGAACAACTTCAGCCGCTGGGAGAGGGTTCGCGCTTTATTAACATCAACCAAGGTTCGCGCCAGTGCTTTACTGACACCAATTGGCAGCACGGAAGAGGAATCGGCACCACCGGCTATCGCCACCGTGACTGAGCCTGCAATAATACTTTCTGCCACATTGGCTACCGCCTGAAAACTGGTGGCGCACGCGCGTGAGACACTGTAAGCATCGGTATGCACACTCATGCCGGTACCCAACACGATTTCACGGGCAATATTTGGCGCTTCAGGCATCTGCACCACTTGACCGAATACGAGTTGATCAATTAACTCAGGAGCAACGCCACTTCTGGCCAGCAACTCACTGACCACAATTTTGCCTAAGTCGACGGCCGGTACGCCATGATAAGCAGTTGCTTGCTTGGCAAAAGGGGTCCGCAGGCCGCTGACGATTGCAATGCGATCGCCCTGGCGCGTCACTAGCGGTAATGGCTTACTCATAAACGCTCCTGATAAATAGAGTGGCTTTTAGTTAAGCATAACAAATAACAGGTCTGACCTGATCTAATTATTTTTAACCAAAAATTTACATTTGGTAAACCTACAGAACAGGAAAGTGAGAGCAGGAGCAACTTTTAGCGACAAAATCGTGGGAAAGATGAATTGGGGATGGGGAAGAATGATGAATCTAACGCGATAAATTTACAGAGGAAATTAGACAAAAATAAACGCGAAGCAAAAGGCTTCGCGTTAGAGATCGGTTCAACTTACCTGAGTTGCGGTGACTACCGGCATGAATTAACGCAGACCCAGCTGGAAAATCATGGTTTCTGCCTGGCAGGCAAAAGTAAAGTCGATGGTTAAACAAACACCGCCGTCCTTCTCTTCCAATTTATGCTCAATCAAGCAAGGTTCTGACTCAACAGCACGCGCTTTTTCGGTCAGCGATTTCAGCATCGCTTCAGCTTCAGTACGGTTGTCAAACACACAACTGTAAGAGGCCGTGCAATCAGTATTATCCATTATAGTACCAACATCTATACAGCAGCAGGCAGCAGTTTCTTCCGCACTACAGCGATTAATTGCATCTGACATCTTCAATTCTCCTCAACGGACATTTCAAAATAGGTGCAAATTGCCAATTCGTTAGTGCAAATAGCACAAAAAGGCATGGCGCAAAAAAAATATTTTCTCTGTCATTATTTTACTACCGTCGGTCACTTGGCACTAGGACTTACTGTTTATAGGCTTATTAAGTGATAAAGGTCACAGTCAAATTGTATGCTCATTCATTGATAATGTAATAATTGATACTAAATTGTGAGTTTTTTGTTAACTGCGTCTATTTTTTGCAATCAAAACTGAACAAATCCCAAAACATACTTGCAACACTGACACAGGTCGGACCTATACTTCAGCCACTGGTCTGCTTTGTCTGACCGATAACGGACCCTACAATCCCGCATTCTCTTGTTACGGTGTGTAACATTAATTAAAACAATGAGGTTTTGGTCATGAACCAGAAAAACCTGTTTACCCGATCAGCTCTGGCAGCTGCAGTGGCAATCATATCGTCGAACGTTTCTGCGGCTGGCTTCCAGTTGAATGAATATTCAGCCGCTGCATTGGGGCGTTCTTTCTCTGGTGAAGGCGCCGTTGCCGACAACGCATCAGTTGGTAGCCGTAACCCCGCAGCAATGACTTTGTTCGACCGCCCTTCTTTCTCTGGCGGCTTTGTTTATGTTGATCCTGACGTCAATATTAGTGGGACATCCCCCATTTCAGGCAGAAGTACCGATGCCAATAACATCGCGCCTTCAGAGTGGATCCCAAATATCCACTTTATTATGCCACTGAATGAGCAATGGGCAATTGGTGCCTCTGGTACCTCAAACTACGGTTTGGCTACTGAATTCAATGACGACTATCCTGCGGGTTCCCTTGGCGGTCAGACTGATCTGAAAACCGCCAACCTGAACCTGAGTACCGCGTATCGCCTGAATGAAAACTTCAGTTTCGGCCTGGGCTTTAATGCAGTGTACGCCGATGCGAAGATTGTACGCCATCTCGGTGAAGTTGGTCCGTTATCGGGTCGCCCTGCTAATACCGAAGTTACCCGTATGGAAGGTAAAGAGTGGGGGTATGGTTGGAATGCGGGCGTGCTGTATGAGGTTGATAAGGAAAACCGTTATAGCTTCACTTACCGCTCAAAAGTGAAAATCGACTTTGATGGCGATTTCAGCAACCAACTGCCACCACCAAGAGGCACTGGCGGTAATACGATCCCGGGTGCTTTAACTCTGAACCTACCAGAAGTCTGGGAAGTGTCCGGCTATAACAAAGTGGCACCACAGTGGGCCATTCACTACAGCATGGCCTACACCAGTTGGAGTCAGTTCCAAGAACTGAAAGCAACCGGCACTAATGGCCAGACACTGTTTGAAAAACATGAAGGCTTCCATGATGCTTACCGTATCGCGCTGGGTACCACTTATTATCACGATGATAATTGGACCTTCCGTACCGGTATTGCCTTCGATGACAGCCCGGTTCCGGCAGATAACCGCACTATCTCAATTCCAGACCAAGACCGTTTCTGGATCAGTGCGGGTACTACCTACGCCTTCAACAAAGATGCCTCAGTGGATGTTGGTATTTCCTATATGCATGGCCAAAGCGTGCATATTACTGAAAAAACACCAGCGGCAGTGGGCGGCACTACTTATCAGTTCGACTCTAAAGGTACGGCACTGCTGTACGGCGTGAACTTTAACTACGCGTTCTAATCAGCGGATACTGGCAATTCCTTTGCCCATAAAAAAGCGCCTTTCGGCGCTTTTTTATTATTCGAATCAGGTATCAGAATCAGTTGGCTGAATCGATACTGTCCAAATCACCCTGAATAGCTTGTGCATTCGAATTGACTTCCGGTTTCAACTGCCCGCCGTTCGCCAAGAAATCATGACGTTGGAAGTAGGCATCGCGCACCATCAGATAAGGATCTGACGAGTTACGCAGCAACCCATCGGAATCCAATAGCTGAGCACGGGTTTCAATCCCTTCTACCATCCATTTACCTGCCGACATCCAGAACGTGAGATAGCTCAACACCGGATAAACGTAATCAGCCGCATTCCCCCCATCCTCACGAATGGTGAAGCTGCCATAGCCCGGTAACACTACATACGGGCCGTAACCAACATTATAATGGCCCAGTGTACTGCCAAAGCGGTGAGGGACTTGTTTAGCCAGCTTAGGGTTAGCCATACTCGCCACATCTATCAAGCCACCCATGCCCAAAATAGTATTCAGGAAGAAGCGGTTAAAGTGCTTCATGCCATTATACGGGTCACCCACCAAGAAGCTGTTGACCATACTGGCTGGCTCTTCAAGGTTACTCAGGAAGTTACTTGTGCCGTTACGTGCAGGTTGTGGCACGTAATCACGCCAAACTACGGCTACCGGGCGCACCACGTAAGGATCAAGAACCTCATAGTTAAAATTGAACATTGCCCGGTTAAAACCTTCCAGCGGATCTGAGCGGCCCTGCTCCATATGATCCGGCGAGCTACTGGCACACCCTACTAATAGCACGGTGGCAAAAGCCAGCACAGTCAGGCGGTAGTTCATAATCTTCTCCATGAAATTCTGTCCAGCCCCTTACGCTTAAGGGATCTGTTTGTTTATCTGTACATTAATTGTTTGTGGCTTTGCTGTCCCACCGAAACTCTGCACGCTGCTCTCACCAAACCAGTCACCCGATTGCGGATTGGCCGTACCATCTTGCGAGAGACGTGCCCGCACTTTCACCTGAGACAACGAAGAGAGCAAACGCTCTGGCATCATTGCATTACTGTCATCCAACGTTACTAATAACGGGAATCGGCTCACAGGCAGTTGTTTGACGGCAACCGGTACCGGGTTTGCTCCATCGGTTACCGATATAATCAGGGTTCCCTGCTGAGGTAATTTCTGAGCGGCATCAGAGGAGAGTGAAACCTCTATTCCCAGTGTAGCTGTTTCCTGCCCAGCCTGTGATTTGGCTTGCTGGATACTGCGTTTTATCACTTCTATGCGGGAATCGCCAGCAGGCAGCAATTTTAGCATAACTTCCCATGCACCAATGGCTTGTTTAAAGTCACCCTGCTCAAAAGCATTAAAAGCTAATAAACTCATGGCGCGCAGATTGGTATGATCCTGTCCAACCATCGTTCGCAACATCTGAGTTGCCAGCTGATTATCTTGTGGATCGTTGGAACGTGTCAGCACCTCAGCATAACCGAGTCTGACATCTTCATTATCGGGCGCAAGCTGATAAGCTTTAGCAAAAGCTTGGGTTGCGGTAGTGGCATTATTCAGTGCCATCCCCACCCGGCCAAGCATCATCCAATCATTGACGTTAGCAATATCTTGCTGCAAAGAAGTACGCAAGCCCAGCCCTAAACGTGCGACCTCTTCCATACTCAAAGGCTCCGCCCGCTCATTGGCAACTCTGGCACGTAATTCAGGCATTTGTGCAACAACCTGATGCCATGCCTGCACCTGAGCCAAACCACCGGTTTTTAGGTATAACCCCACGGCGACCACCACCAGTATCACCACCCCGGGCAGTAACACCCAGCGGTTAATCGGGCTTATCTCCTCATCCGGTTGTTGGGGGATATCTGTCAGCAGGTTTTGTTGCAGTTCCTGAATCAGTTCAGGTCGCTGTTCTACCACGCCTTGCGCTTCATCTTCAGCCAGTTCAGATAACCGATCCTGATAAATAGCCTTGTTCAATTCATCCCGGGTGGTCGTCGGTGAATCCGTGTCTTGCCGCATGGCAGGTATAACCAACAAAGCACCCGCGACCGCCAGCAAAATGATCACTATCAGCCAAAAAGCCATTATGGTTGTTTCCTGTTTGTCTTCGCGTGTTTAGTCGGGATGCTGTGTTGCACCACCGTCGATTTTTCCACACCGCGAGCATGTTCGGCGAGCAGATGGTGTAACCGTTGCTGTTCCTGCGCCGACAGTGGGGTCTCTTTCTCCACTCGTCGCCGTGCACGTAATATCACCACTACGGCCCCAAATAGCACAAACAGAGCCGGCCCCACCCACAGAATCAGCGTTGCAGCCGTCACCGGCGGCTCGTAAGTGACGAAGTTGCCGTAGCGGGCCACCATATAGTCAATGACTTGCTGTTTGGAATTACCCTGCTGCATCAGTTCATACACTTTGGCGCGCATATCAGCAGCAATAATCGCATTGGAGTCGGCAATGCTGTTGTTCTGACATTTAGGGCAGCGCAGTTGTTCGGTCAGTTCACGATACTGCTGCTCTTGTGCCTCAGATTTAAAGGTGTAGGTATCGATGGCGGCAAACAGACTCCAACTCAGCATAAGGCCGAAGATCAGGCTTAGTAATCTCATGCGCCCCCCTGATACTTCTTATACAACGGCAGAATTTCTTGCAGCCAGACGCGATCGTTCAGATCACCGGCATGGCGATAACGGATAATTCCCTGCCCGTCGATCAGAAAAGTTTCCGGCGCACCATAAACCCCCAGATCCAGCCCTAACATGCCATCACCATCATACAAACTCAGCGCGTAAGGATTACCCAGCGCATTGAGCCACTGCACCGCTTTGACACGATCATCTTTATAGTTCAAACCCACCACACGGATGCCTTGTGCCGCCAGCTTATTCAGATATTGATGCTCAGCGCGGCAGGTCGGACACCAGGTTGCCCAGACATTAAGTAACATCGGCTTACCATCATGTAATACTGCCTGATCAAAGGTTTTCCCCGGTTGCTCAAGCGATTCAAGCTTGAACGTTGGCACCGGTTTACCAATCAGCGCTGACTCCAACATCGTCGGATCCTCGCCATTAGCATTGCGAGTCAATTGCACTAAAAAGGCCACAACTAGCAGTAAAAACAGTACCAGCGGAATAAACATCAGCTTATTGAATGAAAAGTGAGATTTCATTATTCAGCCTCCGATGCAGCACTGCGCTTTAACTTTTTGCTCATCCGATAGCGCGGATCAAGCATGCAGAAGATGCCGCCGATAGCCATAAATACCCCACCGAACCAGATCCAGCGGACAAAGGGTTTGTAATACAAGCGCACCGCCCATGACCCGTCATCCAGTTCTTCACCCAGTGCGGCGTAGAGATCACGGCTGAAGCCACCATCAATAGCGGCTTCAGTCATCATAGAACGGGCCACACTGTAATAACGTTTCTCCGCATGTAAGGTGGCTTCAGGTTTACCATGACGGGTGACATCAATAATGCCAACACCGCCGGTATAGTTCGATCCTTTGATATCGTGAACATCGCGGAACACGAAGTGATAATCGTGAATATCGATGCTATCACCAGCCTTCATGCGCACATCACGCTCAACACTGTAATTTTGGCTAAAGGCAATACCGATCACCGTCACCGCCACACCCAAGTGCCCCAACACCATGCCCCAATGACTGCGAGATAAGTGCGTTAAACCACGCCAAAAACCATAGCGGTGAGTTGCTCGCTCATGCAACTCCATCAATGTCAGGATAATGACCCAGATAGACATCATCAAACCGACCACGGTCATACCGGCAATAGTGTCTTGCAGCAGCCAGGGTACCAATATCGACAGCAGCAAGGTGATGACCAGAGCCACACTGAGGCGTTTCCAGAGTTTACTCGGCTCATCACGACGCCAACGCACTAATGGCCCGATCCCCATCAGCAGTGCCATTGGGGCCATCAACCAGGTAAACATGGTATTAAAGAACGGTTCGCCGATTGAAATACTGCCCAGTCCCAGTTGCTTGTGTACCAATGGCAACAAAGTACCCAGAAGCACCACCAACATTGCGGCAATCAGCAGCACATTATTACCGAGCAGGAAAGTCTCGCGTGAGAACACCTCATGCTGAGTACGGCTGCGCACTTGTGCGCCTTTAACTGCATACAGTAGCAATGAGCCACCGATAACAATCACCAGATAAGCCAGAATAAACATGCCACGAGCCGGATCAGAGGCAAAAGAGTGTACCGAAACCAATACGCCGGAACGCACCAGGAAGGTGCCCATTAGGCATAGAGAGAATGCCGTAATCGCCAGCAATACCGTCCACGCTTTGAATGTGCCACGTTTTTCGGTCACCGCCAGTGAGTGAATTAACGCCGTACCTGCCAGCCAAGGCATAAACGAGGCATTCTCAACCGGATCCCAGAACCACCAGCCGCCCCAGCCTAATTCATAATAGGCCCACGCCGAACCGAGCACGATCCCCATGGTCAGGAACACCCATGCCGCTTGAGTCCACGGCCGTGACCAGCGCGCCCAAGCACTATCAAGTCGGCCAGCCATTAAGGAAGCTATCGCGAAAGCAAAAGCTACCGAGAACCCCACATAACCCATATAAAGCAGTGGCGGATGGAAAATCAACCCGACATCCTGCAACAACGGATTTAAATCATTACCGTCAATTGGGAAGTCCGGCAAGGTGCGGGTAAACGGATTTGACGTCAGAATAATAAACAACAGGAAACCGCCGGTAATCATCCCCAGCACCGACAGCACTCGGGCTACCGCATCATCCGGCATTGAACGGCTAAAGAGCGCAACGGCCAGCGACCAGCAACTTAGCAGCAACACCCACAGCAGCAGCGATCCCTCATGTGCGCCCCAGGTCGCCGCAATACGATAATAAACTGGCAGGTGTGAATTTGAGTTCGCCGCCACATAGGAGACAGTGAAATCATTCACCACAAACGCATACACCAGACATATAAATGACAGCGCGATGGTAGCGAACATACCGTACGTCAAGGGTCTGCCAACCGCCATCATACGGGCATCTTGACGCGCAGCGCCCCATTGCGGATACAAACTCAGCAATAGCGAGATAGCCAGTGCCAGGCATAACAGAAAACTCCCTATTTCAGGCATCATGAGGCATTACCCTCACGCTTAGTGCTACTGTAAGCCTCCGCTGGGCGGGTGTGGTTTTCCTTCATCGCCTCTTTCACTTCTGGTGGTGTGTATTTTTCATCATGCTTTGCCAGCACTTCTTTCGCATTTACCTTATTGCCCTCAGCGAATACACCTTGCGCTACCACCCCCTGCCCCTCGCGGAACAGGTCCGGTAAAATGCCGGTATAAGTGACGGTGATTGCGCCGCGCGCATCATAAACCTTGAAACTCATTTCCAGCGTCTTATCATCACGTTTCACCGACCCCGGCATCACCATGCCGCCGATACGTAAACGCTGACCTATTTCCGGCTTCTCGTGGCGCTCCCCTTTACCCTGCAATATTTCGCCAGGGGTATAGAACAGATCGATATTGGCACGCAGTGCGTACAACACCAGAGTGGTGGTCAGACCGATACCGATCAAAACCACCATCGCCAGATAGAGCCGACTTTTTCTACGTGGGTTCACTGCTGTTTCTCCTGCGAACGGGCGGAATGCTGAGTCTGATTTGCCTGCCGAATGCGCAGCTCCCGCGCCTGACGACGCTGAATATCCGCTAATAATTGTTTGTGCTGCCACAGCGTATGTCCCCACAAACTAAGCAGAGACAGCAAAGTAACCGCCGCCGCCAGCCAGACATAAAAGGCATAGCCGCCCATGGCGAAAAATGCCGCCCAAGAGTTAAAGGCCGGATTCATAGACGTGGCTCCTTACGCAATAAGGCGCTTACCCAAGGGCGATGGCGCTCTTGCTGCAAAATCAAGTTGCGCAGGCGCATTAATGTCAGAGTAATAAAGCACAACAAATAGCCAAAAATCGCCCAACGCAACGGCGAACGCATACTTGGATCAATGCTTTGCTGCATGTTGGTGGAACCTTGATGCAAGGTGTTCCACCACACCACGGAGAAATGAATGATTGGAATATTGACCACACCGACCAGCACCAAAATACCCGCAGCCCGCCCAGCCAACTTGCGGTCGTCAAATGCGTTATACAGCGCAATCACGCCAAGATAGAGGAATAGCAACACTAACTCAGAGGTCAATCGCGCATCCCAAATCCACCAGGTTCCCCACATCGGTTTACCCCAAGTAGAACCGGTGACCAAGGCAATAAAGGTAAACACCGCGCCGACCGGCGCCATGGCGGCGACGACGTTATCAGACATTTTCATTTGCCAGACCAGGCCGACAAGTGCCGCAATCGCCATCGACATATAGATCCCCATCGACCAGATCGCCGCCGGGACATGCAAGTAAATGATACGGAAACTGTTGCCTTGCTGATAATCAGAGGGGGCGAAACCAAATCCCCACACCCAGCCCACCATCAAACAGACCACAGCGGCAATACCCAGCCACGGGACAAACCGACCACACAGCGTATAGAGCCGCTCGGGTTTAGCGAATTGATGAAACCATTTCCACATTTTTCATTGCTCACAGTAAAATTGGACAGGCATCACTCAGTGGCAATGCCGCGCAGGGTACGGCGCACAATCTGCTCTGACTGCGTTGGCTACCGTGCTTAAGCTTCTGAAAATTATTATATTTTAACTACAGATTTCTTTTAAGAAATTGTTACCTTCTGAGTGGCATTCAACTGCTAGTGCACACTCACTCTCAATGCAGCGGCGGTGGCAAAAGGCGCAAGTGTTACACTCCCCGCGAGCATTGCCCCCAAAATCGCCAGATACCCATCAATCGGCAGTGACATAGAAGCCGCATCAATGGCCGCAGTAGCAAATATCAGCACCGGGATATACAGCGGCAACACCAATAAACTCAGCAGCACCCCTCCCTTGCGTAACCCCACCGTCAGTGCCACACCAATAGCCCCGATAAAACTTAAGGTTGGCGTCCCCAACAGCAGCGTGAGCGCCATGGCAATCGCGGTATTACTATCAAGAGACAGCAAGAGAGCGACCAGCGGAGATAAAATAAGCAAGGGTAATCCGGTAACGACCCAGTGAGCACACACTTTGCCTAACACCGTGAGTGCCAGTGGCGCGGGTAACAACAACAACTGTTCAAGGGAACCATCGTAGAAATCATCGCGAAATAGCCGCTCCAAAGAGAGTAACGATGCAAGCAATGCCGCCACCCAGACAATCCCCGGAGCAATACGCGCCAATAATTGCGGTTCTGGGCCTATCCCTAACGGAAACAGCGTGATGACAATCAGAAAAAACCAGAGCGGGTTAACTATCTCTGCCCCTTTTCTAAAGGCTATTTTTAATTCACGACGCAACACGCTGATAAACATTAATTCTCCTGCGTGTTGGTTAAACGGATTTTACGCACACTCTGACCAACACCGTTCAGATCCTGATGTGTGGTAAGCAGTACCATGCCACCGTTAGCTGCATGTTCAACAAACAGATCTAACAGGGTAGCAACCCCCTGCTTATCAATCGCGGTCAACGGTTCATCCAGAATCCATAGTGGAGCCTTGCTCAACCACAAACGGGCCAAGGCCACGCGCCGTTGCTGCCCAGCCGATAATTGAGATACCGGTAAATCCTCATAACCCACCAACCCGACCTGAGACAAAGCCTGCCAGATTGCGGCGCTATCGACCTTTTGTAACACCGACTGATAAAACGCCAGATTTTCAAAAGGCGTCAGTACCGACTTAACCCCCGGTTGATGGCCTAAAAACAATAAATCCTGATGATACTTAGCGCGATCTCGGCGAATATTCGCCCCCAACCAGCTCACCTGCCCTTCATCTGCATCGGCCAGTCCGGCTAAAATCCGCAACAGACTGGTTTTACCTGCACCATTTTGCCCCTCGACCTGCACTATCTCCCCAGCAGCCACACAAAAGCTTAACTGTTGGAACAAGCTTCGCTCATCTCGGATGCAGGTCAGGTTTTTAGCTTCCAACATGAAGGATTGGTTTCCACCGTAGGATTGTTGTTTCAGGAAAACTGAATGATAACATAAGGCTTAATCCTTACGTAGCGTGGGCCTAACCCTGACCCTACCCTTATAGAGGTATTATTCGGTATAAGATCAAATTTCTGTAGAAAAAACCAACAACATTAACGTTGGGTTACTTTTCTCCCTCTTCTGATGGCTATTTTACTCCGCCCAACAAAGACACACTAACAACTCACCATTAGCCCGCGAATAATAAATAGCGACTACGCTTATTATGTCGACCTTCCCTTATTTTTTGTGTTCCAACCACCACAATTATTTATCTACCAACTGGGAAATCCCTATGAATGATGAAAAACTGTCGCAGAATAAGGGTGAATTGAAAGTGGAAAGTGAGGAACAAAAGCAGGGAAAAGAGATAGAAATAAATGAGAAGGAACTTCCCTCAAAAGCAGCCGCAATCCATGAATTGATCCGCCTCGAGGGGCAAAAAGAGTTAGAGCGCGACAGCTTTGCACTGCTGTGGTCTGCCATTGCTGCCGGCCTTTCAATGGGGGCATCGCTTATTGCCAAAGGCATTTTTCACGCAAAACTACCTGACTCACCGGCAAGTTTCCTGCTGGAGAATGTCGGTTATACCTTTGGTTTTATTATTGTCATTATGGCCCGCCAACAGCTATTTACCGAAAATACCGTGACCGCGGTACTGCCCATCATGCAAAAACCGAGTGGGCAAAACTTTCTTCTGTTATTTCGCCTATGGGGGTTGGTACTACTGGGCAACCTTATCGGTACAGGAATTGCGGCCTATTCCTTTATCCATATGCCGGTGTTTGATGAGTCGACCCGCGCATCATTTGTCACTCTGGCACAAGGGGTGATGGAGAATTCGCCATCTGAGATGTTTGCTAACGGCATATTTTCCGGTTGGATCATTGCCACTATGGTATGGATGATGCCATCAGCAGGAGGCGCTAAGATCTGGGTCATTTTCCTGATGACCTATTTAGTGGCGCTATGCGACCTTACCCATATTGTGGTTGGTTCGGTCGAAATCTTCTATCTGGTATTTAATGGCTCATTACCCTGGCAGCAATTTATTTATCCATTCGCGATTCCAACATTGGCAGGCAACATTATCGGCGGTACTTTTATTTTTGCCCTGATAAGCCATGCGCAGATCCGCAGTGATATGACCCATCAACCGAAAAATGGTGATAAGGCAACCAAAGACACTCCGCCCCCCTCTGAATAGCACCAACTTAACCACTGTGTTAACGTGATAATTTCGTACTAGCAAAGAGGTACAACTAATGCATTTCTCTTCGATCGAGGATATCAGAGCGGCTATTGATGGCATAGATTCGCAAATTGTCGCGTTAATCGCGCAACGGAGCCAATGTGTAAAAGCGGCCGCCGCATTTAAGCAGGATCAGAACGCAGTACGGGCGCCAGATCGGGTGCAGATGGTAATAGATCGTGTCACAGCAGAAGCCAGCAAAGCGGGATTAGCAGAAGAGATCATAGAGAAAGTTTACCGGACGATGATCAATGCTTTTATCGACTATGAACTTGAACAACATCGGCGCTTAGGGCAAAAGTAAGCGGGATTCAGTTATCACTGTTCCACTAACAGGTGGTAACAGGGTATACCGACAATTTTTAATAAAATCCCCTTAGTTCAGCCAATCATCCTTATATCATCTAAACCATAAAAAATGCCATGACGTGGCAGGATTCAAAGATAGCTACACCGATACACCCGTAATTATTTACCTGAGTTACTGGCCACTTGGCTATTCTTTAATGCGGTAAAAAGTGTAAAATATGTGAACATCAATATAGCAGACTGTTATTTGTCACTTTTTTATATTTATTCAATTTAATTTCAAGAGGTTAACGTGCAGGATTTACCAAACTGTCCAAAATGTAGTTCTGAATTTACATGGCAAGAAGGTGAACAACTGAATTGCCCGGAATGTGGTCATGAGTGGTCGGAAAATAGCCCTTCAGCCACCGGCCAAGACGACCTGGTGGTGCGCGATGCCAACGGTAATTTGTTGGCTGACGGTGACTCAGTAACTGTTGTTAAAGACCTAAAAGTAAAAGGCAGTTCTTCAACGCTGAAAATTGGCACCAAAGTGAAAGGCATCCGCCTGGTTGAAGGGGATCACAATATCGATTGTAAAATTGATGGGTTTGGTCCAATGAAGTTGAAATCAGAGTTCGTTAAGAAGAGTTGATATTTTAATCAATGAGTTACCCCCAAATAGAAATGTAGCCTCTGGGGGGATTGCCGTTGGTTGCTGAGTTTACTGGACACGAGTGGCGACAGCCTCGTGTCCTTAATTAACCTATTCAAATTAACTTATTCACTTCTCACGTCAGCCTGATACTCGATGTTGTTAATGGCTTACGGCAAAAAAACAGTTATAAGGCTAGATAGCTACAACTGTGCCGATAAACATCGTTTTTCGGTTATTACTATCACTTAATCACTCTAAGTTGGTGACAGAGTAACCAAACAGCCAGCTAACCGCTTATTATCTGGATAAAAATGCGTATAATGCTCGGCAGTACACTTCAGCGGCAGTCACTCTGCCAATGTCCGGGTCCCCGTAGTTAAACGGATATAACAAGCCCCTCCTAAGGGCTAGTTACTGGTTCGATTCCAGTCGGGGACACCATTAGCACTTCTTAGCACATCCCGCCAAGTCTATAAAACCCTGTTAAAACAACGATATCGACAAAGTCTAAACAATATGGATTTTCCAGAGAATCGAACTGGGTAGACTGCTTACGCTCCCTACTTTGAAGCTCAGTACAAAGAATGAACAATCAAGGTTGAAACACTAAAACAAAAATTGCCTAACGACTACCAGCAGTGGAAACACACAGAGTTTTTAGCTCATTTACTCCAGATAAAACATCACCAGCCAACCCATTCCCCTCACTATATGGACTTTATCTTCACTTTATTCCTCGCTGGCATATAATAAATATTTATCATATATATCAATAAATAGAGTACAAATCTCCTCTATTTTTACCCATAAAACTCACTATTTATCACTCTCTGCTTGTCAATTTAGATATATCGATCTAAATTAGATATATCTAAATTGTTTAGATATATCTAAAGGAGAGTCATTATGTTTGGTTTTTCAAAACGTGGTCATCATCAGGGCGGCGAACACCATGAAGGGCAGCGCCACTGTGGCGAAAGGATGCATCGCGGAGGTCGTCATCATATAACCGCTGAAGGCGCTGAAGCAGTAAGGGGCAGCAGGCGTGGTCGCGGTGATAAAATGCATCGCTTGTTCGAACATGGGGATTTGCGCATCGTCCTCTTAGCGCTGGTTGATAAAAAACCGAGCCACGGTTACGAGCTGATTAAGGCAATTGAAGAGGCGTCCTCCGGGCTCTATGTTCCAAGCCCTGGGGTTATCTACCCAACGCTAACCCTGCTAGAAGAGCAAGATTTTGTCACGCCAGTGGCAACCGGTAATGGCCGTAAAAGCTACCAAATCACTGATGCCGGTAAAGTTGAATTACAACAAAATCAACAGATGGTGGATGTGATTTTCTCCCGCTTGGCACAGGTAAATCGCCGGCCAGAAGGGAATCTGGCAGAAGGTATTTCTGATGCTATGCATCGCTTACGCCACATTCTACGTAGCAGTATGATGCGTTCTGATGTCGCACCAGAGCAGGTTTTACGCATTAACGCCGCACTACTGGCGGCGGTAGAAGTGATTGAAAAAGAGTTAGCACCGCCTTCGGCTACAACTGATGAAAAAGATCAGGAGAAAAGCTGATGCCGGGATATCGTTATCGCATCACCATTGAGCCGCTGACCGACCGCAAAGGTGACGCTATTGAGAAAACCCCGCTAACGTTCGAAGCCGAGAATCATGACGAGATCCTCGGCATCATCGAACGGTTACAAATGCGGGAAGATATAGACTTCGGCAAAGAGAAAACCGCAGCATTTGCTCTCGGGCTGAAACTGTTTTCAGAAACGATGCTGGAGAACCGTAAACACCCGCTGTTTGCACCGCTGCGCACCGCATTTACCGATTTCATGATTCATCTGAAGAAAGGCCCGCACGATAGTAATGATAGTGCCGGGTAATACGTCATAAGGAGAAAATGGACCCGCTCCCGACTATATTTATCCACTGGGGATATCGGCTATAGACGATATCCCGGCAGATGACTTAATCCAAATCGGCACCGTTACTGGCAATAACTTTTTTGTACCAATAAAAGGATTTCTTTCTCTTACGGGCTAAAGAGCCCTTGCCCTGATCATCACGGTCAACATAAACAAAACCATAGCGCTTGCTCATTTCACCGGTAGAAGCAGAAACCAGATCAATACAACCCCATGAGGTATAACCCATTACCGGAATGCCATCAACAATGGCCTCCCCCATAGCTTTGATATGCTCACGCAAATAACTGATGCGATAATCATCTTCAATCTCGCCTTGCGGGTTAATTTCATCCTTGGCACCTAACCCATTCTCAACCAAAAATAGTGGTTTCTGATAGCGGTCGTACATCATATTCATGGTGATGCGTAAACCTAAAGGATCAATACCCCACCCCCATTCACTGGCCTCAATGTGAGGATTTTTCAGCGATTTTACGATATTCGCCGCACTGCTGTTATGGTCGTTCATATCGGCCGACGCACAGCGGGAGGCATAATAACTAAAGGAGACAAAATCCACTGTATGCTTGAGTATCTCGTCGTCACCCGTTTCAGTAACAATTGAAATCCCTTTCTCCCTGAAAAGCCGTTTGGTATAAGCCGGATAAGCACCTCGGGCCTGTACATCAATGAAAAACAGATTTTCACGGTCTTTCTCCAGCGCGGCCCACACATCCTCGGGTTTACAAGTGCGCGGATAAAAGTTCCCCCCCGCCAGCATGCACCCCACCTGATTATTCGGATTAACCTCATGGGCAATTTTTGTCGCCAAGGCACTGGCAAGCAACTCATGATGAGCAGCCTGATACTTTACTTGCTCCTGATTTTCCTGTTGCTCAAACACCAGCCCGGCGCCAGAGAACGGACTGTGCAGCAGGATATTAATTTCGTTAAAAGTGAGCCAGTACTTAACTAATCCATCAAACGCCGTAAAACATGTGCGCGCATAACGAGCGAAGAAATCAACCATCTTCCGGTTACGCCACGAGCCGTATTCTGTGACCAGATGCATGGGAACATCAAAGTGGCACAGCGTCACCAGTGGCTCAATATTGTACTTTTTACACTCGGCAAAAAGGTCGCGGTAAAATGCAATGCCCTGCGCATTCGGGGTTAACTCATCACCGTTAGGGTAAATCCGACTCCATGCGATTGAGGTACGAAATACGGTGAACCCCATTTCAGCCATTAACGCGATATCATCTTTATAACGATGATAGAAATCGATCGCTTGATGACTGGGATAAAACTCATCATCTCTTAGGGTAAAACGCTTCTCCTGCCCCAGCTTTACTGCCAAACGGTGTGGTCCATGAGGGATCATATCAACCGTCGTCAGCCCTTTTCCACCTTCAAAGCAAGCACCTTCGGCCTGGTTTGCGGCTAATGCGCCGCCCCATAAGAAACCGTCGGGAAATGTTGATACTGGCATTACATACCTCGTATTTAGTTAATTTTTACTGCGCTTGGCGCAACAGCAGAATGGGCGGTATCACTTTCGCTATTTTCAACCGGGATATCTTCAAAACCCAGCAACAGCGTGGTAATAAACGAAATCACGATGGCCAGAATCATCACACCAAACACCCATACGATACTCATTGGATTGGCCGGATCGAAGAACTGGACACTGGTAAATAATCCAGGGGACGCCATCGAATGACTTGCCAGCCCACCGATTCCGGCGACTGCACCACAAATAAAACCACTAATAAGACTGGCGATCAGCGGGCGTTTAAGACGCAATGCCACCCCATAAAGTGCCGGTTCAGAGATACCCGCGACAATCGCTGATGCGGCAGCAGCCAGCGCCGTTTGGCGCAATTCCGGGTTTTTGGTTCGCCATGCGACAGCCAACGATGAGCCACCCAGTGAAAGATTAGCGCCAATCTCTGATGGCATAACCATGCCCTCTTTGCCGGTCTCCGCAATGGTCTGAATAATGGTTGGGGTAAAGACACGGTGCATGCCGGTCATAACCAATAAAGGCCAGAGTGCCCCCATAATCGCTACCGAGAGCCAGCCCAGATAGTCATGAACGGTGTACACTAACGAAGAAATACCGCTGCCGATCCAAATTCCCAGAGGGCCAATAAACATGATGGCAATAGGCGCGGAAATCAGCACAATTAACATTGGTTTAAGGAAGTTTTTGGTCACCGCCGGTGTAATGCGATCCACCCATCTTTCAATATAAGACAGCAGCCAGGTCATACATAATGCCGGAATAACGGTATAGGTATACTTCACCGCCGTGACCGAAATGCCCATAAACTCAACTTGTTGGCCTTGTGCAGCTTTGGCCATTAAATCAATAAAGGCGGGATGAACCAACACCCCGGCAATGGCGATAGCCAGTGACATATTGGTTTTAAATTTGAGTGCGGCAGAAGCAGCAACCATAACCGGAAGGAAGAAGAACGCCCCGTCACCAATGACATTGAGAATAATCAGTGTCGATGAGCCTTTGCCAAAAACACCGGTCATATCCAGAATCATGGCCAACAGTTTGACCATTGAACCACCGATAATGGCAGGAATCAGAGGTGACATGGTGCCAATCAGCGCATCAAGGATCCCCGCGCCGATGCGTTTCAAGGTTATTTTATTTTTTTGCGGCAGCGTATTTTCAGCTACCAGGCCTTCCGGCAGCAGTTTTAGCACTTCAGCATAGGCATATGAAACGTTATTACCAATAATGACCTGACACTGGTTTTCATTGCGCACCACACCCAGCACACCGGTGATGGACTTCAACTTCGCCAGATCAACCGCACTATCATCGTTAAGCACAAAGCGTAAACGCGTCATACAGTGGGTCACCGCCGCGATGTTATTCGCCCCACCAATGGCATCGACTATCGATGCAGATACTGCGGCATAATTCTTTGACATGAGTAGCAACTCCCCGTAATGACGCACGCCGAGCTAAGCAAACCATTTGCCATCGAAGAGGGACTATCCTCACCAGCATGAATGGTAATTAGCTATTATATTCATAGTGTTATTTAAATATTACCTGCCGATACACCCTTGCTTTTAGTTATTATCAGGCAACTAGGTAACCGGTTCCACACGAGAATCTTAAATTACTGACTGCAATTCAATAGATGGAGTAATTAAATTCTTATTTTGTGATAACGATCACATTAATTAGGCGTGTTATTGTGCACGACAGTAGTTGTGAGCCTAAAGAACTGAGTATTGCCAGTCAGCCGCCAGTCTATAGCGCATGGGCCAGAACCCAATTGGAACAGCATGTCTACCCGCCCATAGGGTAAGTGAATATTGCTAACAGCCGTGCAGTTTCGAGGGCGAAAGGTATAGAATGACAATAATTTTCAACGGGTAGGAAAGACCTATGTCTACAATGCTAGAAGTGGCAAAAAAAGCAGGTGTCTCGAAAGCCACTGTTTCGCGTGTTCTGTCAGGCAAAGGCTATGTCAGTGAAGTGACTAAAGCGCAGGTATATAAAGCGATTGAAGAGAGCGGATATCGACCAAACTTGCTGGCAAGAAATCTGGCGACCAATAAATCACAATGCATTGGTTTGGTGGTGACCAATACTCTTTATAATGGTAACTACTTTAATGAAATACTGTCTCAAGCGGCCAAAAAATTAGAGAATAATGGCCGTCAACTGGTGCTGGTTGACGGGAAACACAGCGCGGAAGAGGAACAAGAAGCAATCCAATTCCTGCTCGACTTACGTTGCGACGCAATAATAATTTATCCCCGATTTTTAACTGTGGATGATATGGATCTTATTATTGATAAATATAAGCAGCCCATTATGGTGGTCAACAGAAAATTAAGAAAAAACCACAGCCACTGTACTTTCTGCGATCATAAAGGGTCCAGTTATAATGCGACAAAATATCTCATTGAGCGGGGCCATCAGGATATTGCATTTATCACCGGCTCACTGGATTCACCAACAGCGATTGAGCGCCTTTCTGGATATAAAGAAGCATTAAATGCATTTTCTCTTCCGCTGCGCGATAACCTTATTATTCAAGGAAAATGGACCCCGCTCAGTGGTGCAACTGCGGTAGAATCGTTATTAGCCAGCCAACAACCATTTAGTGCGATTATCGCCAGCAATGATGATATGGCAATTGGCGCCATGAAAAGATTAAATCAGGCAGGGATCAGCGTACCTGAAGCGGTCTCTCTTATTGGCTTCGACAATATCCCCATTGCACCTTTTCTAAGTCCATCGTTATCCAGTATTAAAGACCCCGTCAGCGGTATGATAAATGACGTCATTAATCGGCTAATTTCAATGCTGGACGGAGGATATTTATCAACTGAAAATATATTTCAGTCCGAACTGATTATCAGGGATTCAATCAGTGACGGGCCATATTTAAGCCAATTAGCGCTCAACCATCAATAAAGCGCCCAGTTCACTGGGCGTATATTGGGCATAGCAAGGGACAGCTGGTGTTTATAGCCCATCCTCTCGGCGATCACTGGCTATTGGTGGCACCGATGATGCTCTCTCAACCACAATACGGCGGACCTTATAGCCGGTGATACCCAGTATTAGCGTGACTATCGGCGCGGCAATATTAAATACCGCAAATGGCAGATAGCCCATGGTGGATACACCCAATACCGCCGCCATATAAGCACCGCAAGAATTCCAGGGAATCAACGGAGAGGTGACGATACCGGCATCCCCCACCAGGCGTGAGAGATTTTCAGGTGCTAACCCGCGTTTGGCAAATTCACCGTGGAATAACCGTGTTGGCAGCAATAAAGCAATATATTGATCACCCGCGACGATATTAAGCCCAATGGCCGTAGCAACCGCCGAAGCAAAAAGTTGCCCAACAGTTTTAGCCCGCAACAAAATCGGGGTTACCAGTTTATTAAGCAGGCCAAAGTCATCCACCATAATACCGAATGTCACTGCACCGATAATCAACCAGATAGTCAGCAGCATGCTGTCCATTCCCCCACGCGACAACAATGCATCCATCTGTGGAATACCGGAGTTCTCCTGAAAACCATTAGCCATCGCCAACCAAACGCCCTTCACCGCAGCAATGGGTAACGCGGTATCAGGTTCAGCAATAAAGCGCGCAATGGCCTGCGGCTGAATAAATGCTGCCATCACACCAGCCAATAACGCCGCGCTAATAATGGCCAACGGTGCCGGGACTTTACCGACGGATAATCCAAGTAAGAATACCAGTGGCAGTAAATTCCAAGGCGTAATGTTGAATAACTCATCAAATCGGGCTAATTCGGCGTGCGTAATTGTGGCATCAAAGCTGGCTTGTTGATTGATACCCAATATGATGAATGCTACCAAAGCAACCAATGCGGCAGGAATTGTGGTCCAAAGTTGTGCCTGTATATGGCGATACAATTCAACACCATTCAACTGTGCGGCCAACACAGTACTTTCGGATAATGGCGAGATTTTGTCACCCACATAGGCACCAGAAATCACGGCACCTGCGGTTATCTCTGGTGAGACACCAATCATATTGGATAACCCAACCAACCCTACCCCAATGGTTCCCGCCGTTGTCCAGGAGCTGCCAATACTTAGAGAAACCCCGACACAAACAAGAAATGTAATGGGGAAAAACCAATTTGGTGTAATCAGAATAATGCCGTAATAAACTAAAGTCGGTATCGTCCCCGACATGTTCCAGGTCCCAATTAATGCACCAACAGCAAGTAAGATAAATATCGCGCCAACCACTGTTGATATTCCCTTACGCGTGGATTGGGCAATATCCTCCCATACATGACCATTCTTCATAATGATTACAGCGGTAATCATGGTGCAAAGAATAAGCGCGACCTGTAATGGTCCATTGACGGCATTGAGGCCAAACAGAGCGACAGATGCGCCGACGAGTAACACCAACGACAACATCGGAATAATGGCATCTAAATAGGAGGGAGGCTTGATAGTGCGCGTTTTTTTGGGAACATTGGCCATATATACCCCACAAACAATTAAATACGACTAGTGAGTCAGATCAATCTTTTAATGATGCTTGCACGCTACGGCTCGTTTTTTTAAGTATAGTCATTGGAAAGATATCTGATTAATTAGTTTAGCATTTAACGCCAGAAGTCAGCGCGGAGTAGCACCCAAAGAAAAGGAGCACAAGGCTCCTTTAGGTCAAACAACGACGGTATTGGTATCGCTCTGACTATTTGGCGCGAACACCTTCGACTGACAAAATCAGTTCGACTTCCTGTGATGCCGGGCCTAAATCAGTGGTGATATTAAAGTCTTTCAGCTTGATAGTACCATTTGCTTCAAAGCCAGCACGATAACCGCCCCAAGGATCACTACCTTGACCAGTCAACTTGCTTTCCAATGTCACCGGCTTAGTGACACCATTTAATGTCAGGTTACCCACGACCGAATAGCCTTCTGCATTTTTCTTAACGTCGGTCGACTCAAACGTTGCCTGTGGGAATTTACCGACATTCAGGAAATCTTTACTACGCAGATGTTTGTCACGCTCTGCATGGTTGGTATCAACACTATTGGTATTGATCACCACATTAACTTTATCAGCGGCCGGATTTTTCTCATCAAAAGTGAAAGAACCGTCAAAATCATTAAAACTGCCGTATAACCAGCTATATCCTAAATGTTTAATCCTGAATTCGATAAAGGCATGCTGCCCTTCTTTATCGATTTTATATTCGGCGGCTACGGCACTGCCTGCGGTAAACATCAGTGCACCTACAGCCAGGCCCAACAGGGTCTTATTAAACATATTTAATTCTCCATAATACAGTTGGTTAATCGGTGCTACGTCCCAGCATCCGCTTAAGGGTTACATCACCATCAATAAAGTGGTGCTTAATCGCGGCCAGTCCATGCAACAGTGAAAGCACGACGACTGCCCAAGCCAAATAGAGATGTACAGTTCCGGCAGTATCTGCCTGGTCAGGTAGATTGATCAGTGTTGCAGGGACATTGAACCAACCAAATACATTGATTGGTTGCCCATCTGCTGTTGAGATCAAATAACCGCTGAACATGATACAAAATAGGACAATATATAAAATCAAATGCGCCAATATCGCGCTTACCCGAGTTAAGCGGCTATAACTCAATAAGGGTTTGGGGGGCGGCGAAATAAAGCGCCAAATCACCCGAAATAACATCACCGCAAACAGTATGCATCCGATGCTTTTATGTATTTCAGGTGCCTGATGATACCAGCCATCGTAGTAGCCCAGAGTTACCATCCATAAACCCAGGGCAAACAACGCATACACCGTAAATGCCACTAACCAGTGGATAGCAATAGTCATGCGCCCGAACTGCTCCCTGGTATTTTTCCAAAGCATAATGATTCCCTTTTGCTCAATTTACAGAACAATAGTCAAACATTTCGAAACATAAAATCAACACTTATTTTATATAAGATATATTTTTCCAATCGCCGTCAGTTATTTTGCGGGAGTCGATAATTACTCGGTCAGTTTAATTGTTGGACTTTACTTAACCTGACATAAGCACAGTAAGCAAGCAGGTAAATACAGCAGAAATAAAACGGTGAATTCATTAAATTAAGCATTTCCAGCGGGAAATAGCAGGAGTTAAAAGCAGAAATAATGCCATTACAAATATTTATAATGGCATTATTTGGAGGGGTATCCGTTGACCATTCTTATCTAACAGTAAGATAGAAGGCCATCAGGTTATACCGTAAAACCGAGATAGAGATAGATTGCCAAAACAATACTTGCAGTTGCAATGGCATAGGGCATTTGTGTTCGAATATGCTCAATATGGTCACAATCCGTCGCCATAGACGCCACAATGGCATCACCAGAGATAGGCGATGTCATGTCACCAAAAATAGAACCCGCAATGGCCGCACCAATCATATATTCCACTGGCATCCCCAGAGAGACCCCAAGCTGAACACCAATGGGGATCATAATGGCAAACGTGCCCCACGACGTCCCCGTCGCTAGCGACATAATTGCACTGATAATAAAAATAAAGCCAATTGAGAATCCAGGAGAAATAATACCGGAGGTGATAGTAGCAATATATTGCCCGGTATTGAGATCAGCAGAGACATTCCCCATCAAAAATGCCAATACCATTATTGAGCTGATTTTCACCATACTGGCGTAACCGATATACAACTCTTTAAAAAAGGATTCTATATTCAGGATCCGTCGCCCACAGAACCAAACAAAAGAAACCGTTGTCCCAAACATCACGGCGCTATATACCGACATAGAGCCGCTACCTTTAGTGAAATCACCATCGCCAGTGACATAAAGTGCAACCGGCACAGCAATAACAGTCGACAGAATAGGGATAAGGAAATTTAGCAATGAATTACACGCCGGATGATCAATGACTTCATCGGGTTCTTTCTCAACGTGCAGATCCTGTTTGCTGATGTAATTCACTTCAGCCTTCTTCATCGGCCCCCAGGATGCCCCAGAGAAAATATAGAACAGTACGGACGCCAACGAGAACCATGCCATCAGATTCCACACCATCGATCTGGCCAGAATCTCAAAAGGCTGTCCATCGATGTACCCTTTGGCGATCTGGACACCGATAACCCCCATCATTGCCGCCCCCCAACCATTAATCATTGCTGAAGAACAGACCGATACACAGGAGGTTTGGACAATATAAGACATTTTCTCTGGTGATAGACCGTATCTTTTTGCCAGATCTTTGGTCGATGCACCGGCAATAAGTTGGTTGATCGAACTTTCAATGAAAATAATTGACGTAATCACCATCGCCAACAACTGCACTGCTTTTTTATTGGTAACAAACTGAGTTTTTTCTGTTAAGGCGCGAACTAAACTTCGAACGCCCCCGGTCACGACAATTAAGCGCATGATCCCGCCAATCATCACCATAAAAATAACGGTACGAGTATTACCTGGAGAAGAGAATGTATCAATAATTCCATTTAAAGTGCCACTGATCCCCTGAAGTAGATTGTGATCATTAATAACCGTAAATCCAACAACTATCCCCATTAATAACGACAATATTACCTGCCGAGTAAAAATCGCCAAACAAATAGTTACCAGTGGAGTTATAATTGTCCACACGCCATAATCATGCATATGACTACCCTATTAATTATTGTATAAAGGAAAGGGCTTGCTCTGTGTCTGCTATTAAATCATTAATATCTTCGATACCGATTGAAAGCCGTAGTGTTGTATCGTATATGCCTATATTTTCCCTCTCGTTTTGAGACATAGAACCATGCGACATTGAAGCAGAATGGTTAACCATACTTTCAACGCCCCCCAGTGATTCGGCTAAAACAAAATAATTTAGCTTGGCAATAAAGGTTTTCACCGCTGTTATATCGCCTTTTAATCGGATACTGACTACCGCCCCGCCAGAACGCATCTGTTTTTTACACAATTGATATTGAGGATGTGATTCCAGACCAGGGTAATGGACATCTAGTACCTTAGAATGTTGTGCTAAAAACTGCGCGATTTTTAAAGCATTACTGCATTGACGTTCCATACGAACATCAAGTGTTTTCATGCCGCGTAATGCCAAATAGGCATCAAACGGCGAAGCAATAGCCCCAACGGTGGTTTTACAAAAATCCAGTTGGTCAGCAATATTCTGCACATTGGTAATAACTGCACCACCAATTAAATCTGAATGCCCACCAATATATTTACTGGTAGAGAGCATAACAATATCAGCACCTAAAGTGAGCGGCCGTTGGTTCCAGGCACTGGCAAAGGTATTATCCACGCAGCTCATTATTCCCCTGCTTTTGGCAACCTGGCATACCGCTTCAATATCAACTAATTCCAACAGTGGGTTAGTGGGCGTTTCAATCCAGATTAAAGCTGTATTCTTCTGAATATGGCTATTTACTGACGCCAGATCGTTAAGATCGACATAACTGAATGTGGTGCCTGAAGTGTGTTTACGCAGACGTTCAAACAACCGATAAGTACCGCCATAGACCCCTTTCATTACTAATACATGGGAATCTTTAGGTAGCAACTCCAATATAAGTGCAGTTGCTGCCATACCGGAAGCGGTCGCTGTGGCATAGATACCACCTTCTAACTCAGCCAAGGCGGTTTCATACGCATATCTTGTCGGGTTACTGCAACGGGAATAACAAAACTCCCCTTCTTCGCCTAAATTGGGTTGAATGAAAGAACTGGCAGTAGTAATTGGTGGAAAAATAGCATTATTGCCCCGGTCAACTTGATCTCCGGCATGGATAACCAGAGTCGCGATCGATTTTGACTTATTCATTATTTGTCCCTTTAAATTTTTACGATAACCCACCGATCATTATTAATAATGACGTTAGGCCACGCAGTTAAACCGTAATATTTATTTACGTGTCATTATACTGATAATTTCTTTATCTGTTTGCCTCATCGGCGATAACACTAATTTACATAAATTGTTGATAGAACCTTCAACATTACAAGAAACAATGCCATCACGCTCCCCTGCAACGCTATTTTGTTGCGCCATCAACACCGACTTAAATGCGCAGGCGGTGGCAGTAGACACTTTCATCGCACAACTATTTGATGCACCATCACAAATAATCCCACTGATATCACTGATCATATTACTGACCGCATAGGAGATAGTCTGAAAATCTTGGGTCAATAACCAACTCATACCTGCCGCTGCGCCCATTGCTGCCGTTGAAGCCGCACACAATGCAGACAATCGGGTATAACGCATATGAATTGAAATTGCAGCCAAATGAGCCAATGCTAATGCCCTGGCCAGGGTTTCATCATCGGTATTTAGATGTCTGGCAAGTGTCACTACCGGCATTGTCACGGTAATCCCTTGATTACCTGAGCCATAATTTGACATCGCGGGTAAGGGTGCGCCTCCCATACGGGCATCTGACGCCGCAGTGGTGTTGATCAACATTTGGCTCAGTAAGTCAGTGCTGATAAAGCCGTTTTTCCTGGCCTGCGACAGCGCCCCACTCACGTTCAAACCATAGCTCTTCCTTTGCCCCTCATCAGAAAGCGCAGTATTAATCTCAGCACTTTTCAACATAAACATAATATCTTTAGCACCAACATCGGTCACAAATTTAAATGCGTCGTTAAGTGAAAATTCGGGTAGTGCGCCCTTTTCATTGTCGGTGATTAAGTCTCGGGCTAATATTTGTTTTATATTATTAATATATACTTGCGTGACATTGGTATGGCCACCTTGAATCACAACCCGGCAGTGTTCATCAAGGCTATATAACGTAATATCAATAAAAATAAAGTCCGCAGCATCTACTGCGTTTAAACACACTTTACCTGATTCATTGAACATATAAGCTTGGGTAATTTGTGCCGCAGTAATGTCTTTCAATACTTCTAAATCGGCATCCGCGTTACCGCCAATAGCCCCTATCGCCGCCGCAAGAGTCACTCCGCAATAAGTTGTTCCCGGGATAGTGACCCCCATCGCATTTTTATACAGATTCTCCGATATCTCCCCCGTTATTTTTAATATCGGTGCGTTGAGATATTTGGCAGCCACCGCAGCAGCATACGCAATAGCAATAGGTTCAGTACAACCTAATGAAAGTTTTACTTCTTTTCTCAACCAATCGAGCAACTGTTGATGCGTAATTTTTTGCATTTGAAATAATTAATCAGTGATTTTATTTATTTTTATCTTATGGTTTTAATGGGAGAAATACTTTTCATATTTTCCTGTTGTTTTTAATAGCTGGAGAATATTATTCTCTTTAATGAAAAATTCAAATACAGATAAATTTAATTAAAAATACATGAAATACATGAAATACAACAAGTTAAATAATTTACTTACCATAAGTACTACACCCAATGAGATACTAGTCACAAAACAATAAAGAGAATATTTTCCCCCTTGGGCGAGATTCTTTCTCTGAATCCATAAACCGCCGATTAAAAAGGCGAGTTAGCTACTGCCAACTCGCCTAAAATAAAACCTAAGCTATCACGATATTCTCGCTTCAACCTGTCCTAGTTTGATAACCCGTGCTACTGAGGAGACTGCTGCATGGTCCAGTTGAGCACTTGGGTGGCTAACTGGTCACTGGCCAGGCCAAAGGCCTGAATCACCTCATTCATCTCGCTACCTGTTATCGGTTGGCGAATTTCAAACTGGCGGGTCGCAATAATCCTACGGTCCGAAATTCTTACCAGCCGGGCATCAAAGCGGATCAGCACTTCGCTGCTACCAACATGATATACCCCTTGGAACGCAGACAAATCACCACTCAACTCCACATCAGCCTGTAGGCTGTCATCATCGCTACTGACTGCGCGGATTCGTCCATCACTACGGAACGCCTGAATAAGACGATTGCGCACCAGAATCGGCGCTGAATCACTCCAACGAGAGTTTTTATAAACTGCAATCTCCTGGCCCTGAGGCTGCACCGCTATGCGTGAGCTATTAAGAAACTGGTTCGTCGCCGGTTGTGAAACCCGTAATGACCAGTTTACTGTCTGCGCGCGCGGCGCACTCACTGCTGGTGGCACCGGCAGAAGATAAACTTGTGATACGGGGGCCGAGGGTAAAATGGTACAGGCAGAGAGCAGTATCGCCCCGCCAGATATCATCAATAGCCACACACGGCGGCCTGCATAGCGCATTAGATTAAGAGAGAGCATTAAGGCGTAAACTCCTGTGTTCTTTCACGGCCGCGCAACAAGGCCGCTGGGTTTTCTTCCAAACGAGAAACGGCGGCACGTAATGTCGCTAATGTTCTGCGCAGCTCATCCACAGCCGGCCCCAGCTCATTCATCCCTTGCATCCCGTTATTGAGTGAGGTTTTATTTTCATTCACCAATTTATTGAGGATGGTACTGGTATTTTGCAACGATGCTATGGTCTTGGCGGCATCATTGACCAGTTGTTTCCCCTGCCCATCCATTAAGCCGTTAGCATTACGCAGCAGGCGATTAGTTTGGGCCAGTGTCTCATTAGCCTGTTTACTGGCCTGCGCCAACTGCTGCAACAGGGTACGAAGATCGCCACGTTGATCAGCCACGGTTTGAGTGACCAGCGCGAGATTATCCAGTGTCGTTATCAGGCGCTGCTGGTTATCCGGTGCCAGCAACTGGTTCAAGCGCACCAACACTTCATTAGCATTGGTCATGAAATTCTCACCGTTAGCCAGTAACTGACTCATCGGCGAAGGGGTGGCAATAATGATAGGAACATCGCCATCTTTGCCTTCCAACAACGGGCTGTCCTGGCTGCCACTGCTGAATTGAATATTTGAAGTGCCGGTAATACCCGCAACTGTCAGGCGGGCTTGAGTATCCTCGCGTATCGGAGTAGATGCAGAGACGCGGATACGTGCCCAAACCTTATTAGGATTCTCTCGGTCCAACCGCAATTGTGTCACCTCACCGACTCGAATCCCGCTGTACTGAACGGTGCTGCCCTGTGACAGGCCACTCACCGGTTCATTGAAAACGATATCGTACAATCTGAACTGGCGGTCAGAACCGGAATTTGTCAGCCATAGGCAAAACAGCAGCGCGGCACTCACCACAATAAGAGTGAACAAACCAATAACAACATGATGAGCACGGGTTTCCATATTACCACCTCTCTCCACTGTTAATTGCCGCTGCCTGATAAGCAGCCCGGCCTCGTGGGCCATGAAAATACGCCTGAATCCAGGCATCATCAGTCGCCGCAACTTTATCCAGAGTATCAACCACCAGCACTTTTTTCTGCGAAAGCACCGCCACACGATCACACAACGTATACAGCGTATCCAGATCGTGAGTTACCAAAAATACCGTCAGATTGAGGGCATCCCGCAGGGTGCGGATCAAACTGTCGAACGCCGCCGCACCGATGGGATCAAGGCCCGCTGTCGGTTCATCAAGAAACAGAATATCTGGGTCCAGCGCCAAGGCACGGGCTAACGCAACACGTTTGACCATGCCACCCGACAGTGATGCCGGATACTTACTGCCAGTGCCCGGCGGTAACCCGGCCAGTGCCAGTTTAACCTGAGCCAGACGCTCAGCCTCAGCCCGGGGTAACCCGGCGTTTTCTATTAATGGCAACGCCACGTTTTCGGTCACGGTTAGAGAGCTGAACAGTGCGCCTCGTTGAAATAATACGCCAAATCGGCGCTCGACCATGGAGCGGGATTGACCTGACAGTGTCATTAAATCTTCACCAAAAACATGAATTTGCCCGTCAGTCGGACGACGTAGCCCAACAATACTGCGTAACAGAACCGATTTACCGGTACCCGAGCCGCCAACCACGCCCAAAACCTCGCCGCGCTTAACATCAAGATTTAACCCTTGATGCACGCACTGTGCGCCAAAGCAGTTAACCAGAGAGCGAATTTGAATAATTGCATCTTGCGTCATTTGGCTCACCACCCCATTTCCATGAAAAATAGCGCTGCCACGGCATCAAGCAAAATCACCACAAAGATCGAATGCACCACACTGGTGGTGGTATGGACCCCGACAGATTCAGCGCTACCCGTCACTTTGAACCCCTCCAGACAGCCAATAATAGCAATCAGGAAAGCAAAAATAGGGGCTTTGCTTATACCCACCAGAAAATGCTGCAACCCATTACTGTTTTGCATAATCGACAAAAACATGGTTGGAGAGATATCCAGTGTTAAGGCGCACACCACCATGCCACCAAAAATACCACAAACCATACCAATAAAGGTCAGCATCGGCAGAGAAATCAATAGTGCCAAGACGCGCGGTAGCACCAGCAATTCGACCGGATTCAAGCCCAGCGTCTGGATAGCATCAATCTCTTCATTGGCTTTCATCAAGCCAATTTCAGCGGTAAAAGCACTGGCTGTCCGCCCTGCCATCAGGATAGCGGTAAGCAGTACCGCAAATTCACGTAAAAAAGAAAATACCACCAAATCGACGGTAAAAATGCCCGCGCCGAAGGTAGTGAGTACGGTGGCACCGAGAAAAGCGATAACTGCCCCCACCAAAAAGGTGAGCAACATAATGATCGGTACAGCATTGAGGCCAATCTGTTGAATATTGGCAATTAATGAGGTAATGCGCCAGCGTGAGGGCCGAAAGAGTGTTCCCAGCAAGGTTTCCAGCGTCAGGCCAATAAAGCCCAATAGTGACTTAATATCTTGCCATAAGTTATCTACCGAACGGCCGGTGTTAGCCAGCATCTCCAGCCAAAATCGTGCGGGTTTTTCTGACGGCTCAGGCGCTAAGTCAGGCAATACATGGCTTACCGTTTCAAGTAAGGTTCGCCGTTCTTCTGGCAATTTAGGCGCAAGTTCGCGTAAATTTGCCACACGATCCTCACCCATAAGTAGAGCTAGCAACGTTGCACCGGCGGTATCTAACGCCCCGAGTTGGTTGAGGTCAAATACTACGCCACTGGGCATATTCGCGCGCAACTGCGCCACTTGGGGTTCCAAAAAGCGATAATGCGCCAGTACCCAATCCCCCCTGATATACACTATGGGAGGCTGAGCCGCGCTATCGAGATCAAGTTGTACGGAGGACGTTTGCTCAGTCATTGCTCAGACCTTACCTATTTCAAACCCTAATGTTTCAAACCCTAAATAGGTATATCACACAGTTAAGTAAGAGTAATGACTGTTTAATTAATGAAGTGTTAACCACCCGCTAATCAGTGAGGTGTGGCACTCTGTTTGCCCAATTGCCGTATTTTCTTCCCCGGCAGGGTAAACCACACCACCACCGCCAGCAGAATTAACAGTGCGCTGGCAGTACCTAATACCAAACTATGCGAGGCAGAAAAGGCAAGTTTGGCGCTGGTCAGTAGATGCTCATTCCCACCAAGGCTATTGACCACCTGAATAGTTTCACTGATAGAAGCACTGGCCTGCTCAACCAGATCAGCAGGTAAATCTGCTGGTAATTCAATAGACGCGGTATAGGCCCGCGATAACATCAAACCAAATATTGCCACCCCGAATCCCGCCCCCAGCTCATAAGCCATACCCTCAACCGCCCCTGCCACACTGGCTTTTTCCGGGGGAGCCGCACTCATAATCGCCGCAGTAGAAGCTAATAACGAGGCTTCAATACTGAACCCCAGCACTATCATCCATCCCCATGCCAGATAAACTTGCGTGGCAAAATCGGTCCAGGCCAGGCCGAGAAAACTCAATGAGCTAAATGCAATACCCGCGCTTGCGACGGTACGTAACCCCAATTTAGCCACCAGCCAACCGGATATCGGCCCGCTAACACCACTGGCAATCATCAATGGCATTAGAAATATACCCGCTTCGAGTGGGCTTTTACCTAACACAAACTGCAATTCCTGTGTCAGCAGCAATTCAAAACCAACCAGCGTTATCATTGCCGTCATGGCCATTGCCATACCAACAGCGATCACCCGCTGGCTTATCAGGCGAAAATCGATCATTGGAGCTGTCGTTGATAACTGGTGACGAACAAAAGCAAACAGCATCGCGCCCCCGATACACGCGGTTAGGAAAGTTACCCTCATATCTCCCCCGCCGCGCAGCCCGGTTTTCGCCGCATAGACCAGCAATAGGATCGCAGTAATCAATACCAGTGCCGGAGCCAATCTCCATGACTGTTCCACCCGCACTGGCTGGCTCGGTATAACCAGCAGCGTGGCAATAACCACTGCAATAATAATAGGGATATTGATCAGGAAGACTGAACCCCAGTAGAAATATTCCATCAATAATCCACCAACCAGTGGCCCCATCGCGGCACCCGTCGTTCCGATGGCAACCCATATCCCCAGCGCCAATGCCCTTTCTCGTTCATCGGTAAAGATATGGCGCACCGCCGACAAGGTTGCCGGCAGGATCATCGCCGCACCTATCGCCAAGAAAGCGCGTGCCGCAATGAGCGCGGCAACCGATGGTGCAAGAGCCGCCGCCAGTGAAGCAAGCCCGAACAGTACCGACCCCAACAACGCCAACCGTTTGAAACCGATGCGATCCCCCAGCGCCCCCATTGGCAGCAGCAAACAGGCCATAACCAGTGAGTAAATATCAATAATCCACAGCAATTCACTGCCCGTGGCTGACAGTGCAATACCCAGCCGTGGGGCGGCCACATGTAATACAGTTGCATCAATAGAAACTGGGAGATACATCAGAATAATAACGTAGAAAATCATCCACTTTTTAGACATACAAAACGCTCAAATAAGGCATATATTAATGTTGAACACCTGTTCAATATGTCAATAATAGCGGAAAGTTGAACTAGCGTCCAATTCATCACATAATGGCTGAAACACTAATAAGTCAGATAAGGAGTCTCTTTGGCCTATTTGAACCGTGAGGAACGCCACGACACCCTTTTGCAGGCTGCGATGCGTGTCGCGATAAGTGAAGGGATGGCGGCAACCACTGTACGTCGTGTTGCCAGCGAAGCCGGCGTGGCTGTTGGGCAAGTTCATCACCATTTCACATCAGTCTCACGACTACGCGCAGATGCTTTTCTACTCTTAGTTAAACAGTCGTTATCTGCTTTTGCGCTAAACAGTCAAAACTTACCTGCCGTTGAACGGATACAGCAAGTGTTGGGCTATCCACAAGATGAAGCCGGCCGAAGAGAAACCCGGTTGTGGAATGAAATTTCAATGCTAGCCGAGCGCGATGAACTTATTAAGGAAGCCTATGCGGCGTCGATGTCAGACTGGCATGCGGCTACCGTGGCGGTGATCCATACCGGCATTACCTGCGATGAATTTCGCTCAGATATCAATGCCAGTGATGTTGCCTGGCGGCTGATCGGGCTGGTGTGCGGTCTGGATGGTCTAACCCAGTTTACCGAGTTAGGTTTTTCAGAAGCAGAAATCTTGCGCCATCTGGCCGCAATGATGAGAAGCGAGTTATTGAAAAACCATTAATAGATTCTCACCTTGGCCGGTACTTAACTCAGAGAGTTTTCCCTGATAGGACAGGCTATAATGATTATCTGATTCCTCAAATCCCCAACGTCATTGGCGTGGCAGCACAGCAACCAATCCCGATGAGCTGACAGAGGTTAGCAATTCAGGTGATAAACATGCCGGGAGCAGCTAACGTCAAGGAAGAAGGGACATATTATAAAGTACATAACATGACTAAACAGACTCCTGTCGCCGACAGTATTTATTACAACGGCACAATTTATACGGCAGATGCTGATAATACGGTTTGCAGTGCCATCGCCATCGGCCAGGGCTATATTCTGGCCACGGGCGGTGAGGAGATCAAACAGCAATTCGCTAGCGCGCATACTCAACTTATCGATCTGACGGGTAAGTTTATGATGCCCGGCCTGATTGACAGCCATATGCACCCGTTTTGGGGCGGGAAACAACTGATTGGTTGTAACCTCAATTACGCTGCGCTAAGTGTTGAACAGACACTGGATATTATCCAGCAACACCTCGATAGCGATCCTTTTAACGGTGAAAATGACTGGCTGACCGTGCGCGCCTGGCAGCGTCAGGCGATGACACCCGTCGGCGCTGATATGAGCCGAAAGGCCTTGGATTCGCTCAATACCTGCCGTCCAATCGCATTGTTCTCCAATGACTGCCACACGCTGGCGGCCAACAGCCGCGCGCTGGAATTGCTGGGTATTGATGAACACACCCCAGTACCGCCAGATGGCAAAATTGCCCGCGATACCCACGGTAAATTGACCGGTATTTTGGAAGATGCGCCCGCCATGCGCGCCTTTGACAGTATCCCCTCCGCCACAGCGGAAAAGAATGTGCAAATTGCGGCCCATGTGCAGCAAGTACTTAATGCGCAAGGTGTCACTACCGTGATGGATACTCGTGTTTTTGCCGAACAGTTACTGGCTTTCCGTCGCTTGCATGAACGTGACGCATTAACCTTACGGGTACTGGGTGCTAAAGAAGTGACCCCTGATAGCCTGCAAGGCCCACAGGACGCCGCTCGCGTGGTACAAGAGGTGCTAGAGTTCGCCCACCAATGGGGAAGCCACGCATGGACACCCGCACCGAGTTTCGCCGTCGATCACCTGAAATTGTTTATCGACGGGGTATTGCAACCCCCAACCATGACCGCTGCATTACTGGAGCCGTATCGTGCCAACCAGGGTTCAGCACAACAACCTGACTGGCAAGATACCGAGCGCTATGGCGACCTCTATTTTAGCGCGCCAGTAGTCAATGCCGTGATTCTGGAGTGCGCCCGCGCAGGTCTTCATCCACACACTCATACCGTGGGTGATGGGGCCATCGAGATGGTGCTGGATGCAGTGGAACAGATGCGCGCCGCCTTGCCGGGCAAAGATATCCGCCCAGGATTAGCACATAACGAGCTGGTTGCCCCCCATCAATATGATCGTTTTGCCAAACTGGGAGCAACAGCAGTGCTTTCCTTCCAGTGGGCCGGCTTACCGGGGGTACTAATTGATGAAGAGCGTGAGATGTTGGGCGAGGCCCGTTTCCTGCATATGGAGCCAGCAGCACGCTTCCTTGATGCTGGCGCACGTATTGCGTATGGCAGTGACTGGCCCATTGACCGGCTAGATGAATGGTACAACCTGCAAGTGGGTATGACCCGTCGTGCATGGGATCTCGACGGTCATCCGGCTGGCCCACGGCTGGATAATGATCGTGACCTGACGCTGATTGAAACATTACGTTCTGCCACTATTGATGCCGCTTATATGATTGCCAAAGAGCAATATATCGGCTCACTGGAAGCAGGGAAGTTCGCCGATATTATCATTCTGAAAAATAACCTGTTTGAGCAGTCGCCAAACGCTATTTACCAGACACAGGTGGACTCTACGCTGATCGGCGGTAATGTGGTTTATCAAGCCTAGTGAATGCCCCGCATCATTGATTCACGTCGGTGATGCGGGGGGCAAATCTGTCAGGAGCAGAGTTGAGCACGACAACATAGGCTAAGAAGGAAGTCATTGGCGTTACAGCGACCCTTATGTCAAAATCCGCTCCTTTATGTTCTATAGCTGCATAAAAATGCAGCGTAACGGTGCTTTTTCTCACCAGGAGATGATACGGTAATGCCACAAAATATTCAGTTGCGCAGAGTGCTTAAAACCCCCGCGCTGGTCGCTTTCGGGCTTGCCTATATGGTGCCTTTAGGCGTATTCACTACCTATGGACAGGTGACCGTATTAAGTCAGGGGCATTTGCCCGTTGCCTATCTGGTGACTGTTGCCACCATTCTGTTTACCGCCCTCAGTTATTGCCGGATGACCAGCGCCATGCCGCTGTCTGGCTCCGCCTATTCCTATGTTCAGCGTAGTTTTGGCGGGAAAACCGGTTTTCTGGTGGGTTGGGCGCAAATTTTGGATTATCTGTTCCTGCCAATCCTTAATTATTTAGTTTTAGGCATTTTCTTGCATGAGGCATTTCCGGCTATTCCCGCTCCGGTATTTATTATTGCGTCTATCATCAGTGTCAGTCTGCTTAATATTCTGGGCGTGCGTTTACTCACCTCAGTTAATTTCTCGCTGATCGCAGCACAGATGGTCTTTATCATATTATTTATTGCGCTCTCTTTCAGTCAGGCCGATTTAAGCCCGGAAGCGTTAATGAAGCCGCTGCTGGTGAATGCCGGTGACCTATCCGGGTTACTCTCTGGTGCGGCAGTGCTCTGTTTGGCCTTCCTCGGTTTTGATGCCATCGCGACCATGGCCGAAGAGGCGCACGACGCCAAACGCACTCTGCCACGGGCCATTCTCTTTACGGTGATCAGCGCCGGTGCTATTTTTATCGCCGTTTCCTATGCTGCCCATTTGGCCTATCCCGATTGGAAATTGTTGATTCCACATCAGGATACCGCCAGCCTGATTATCTCCGAGCATGTCGGTGGTAAGTGGATGTATAACTTCTTTATGGCCACCTATTTGACCGGCGTTTATGCCTCCGCAATGACCGCGCAGACCAGTGTGTCGCGTATTTTCTATGCCATGGGGCGTGAAGGCGTACTACCACGCAAAGTGTTCTTTCATCTGCATCGCAAATTCCACACACCGTGGCGGGCCATTTTATTCGTTGCCACCATCTCGCTGCTGGCCCTGTTCCTTGACCTGAACTTAGTGGTATCGATGATAAGCTTTGGTGCCCTCGGTGCCTTCACCTTTGTTAATTTGAGTGTGATAAAGCATTTTATTATCAATGAGAAACGCCGCGGTACTGCGGCTATGTTTAAGTACGGGCTATTACCCATGATGGGATTCGTCATGTCGGTGTGGCTGTGGGTTCACCTTGAGCAACGGGCGCTTGAAGTCGGCTTATTGTGGCTATTGGCAGGCTTTATCTACTTGCTGTGGCTGACTCGCGGCTGGCGTAAATCGCCGCCATCCGTTAATCCAGATGATATTTCACACCTGTTGTAAGAAGCACCAACCACTAATAGAAAAGGGCCACATCGTAACATGTGGCCCTTTTACTACTTGCCATAACGACGCTAACCGTCGGCAACGCCTTTCACTCACCATTTACTGTATTGAACGTGCCCTGCCTACTGCCTCACCTAGCTGCCATACCGCCATCGCGTAATGGGTGCTGTGGTTGTAGCGGGTAATCGTGTAGAAATTGGGTAACCCGTACCAATACTGATAACCGGTGCCGACATCCAGACGCAGTAAGCTGGCCTCTTGATAACCCTCTAGCGAACCAGACGGGCTTAGCCCTGCGGCAGATAACGTCGAGATAGGGTATTTCGTCTTAAAGCCATTATCAAGGTACGGCGCTTGCCCATTAGCGGGCACCGCGACCATCGCACCTTTGGTCCAGCCATGGGATTTGAAGTAGTTAGCGACACTGCCGATGGCATCTTCCGGATCCCATAAATTGATGTGGCCGTTACCATTAAAATCAACAGCATAGCTTTTGAATGATGATGGCATAAATTGGCCGTACCCCATCGCGCCCGCATAAGACCCCCGCAAGCTGAGCGGATCATTACCCTCCGCACGAGCCATCAACAGGAAGGTTTCCAGCTCGCCAGAAAAGTACTCAGCACGGCGTGGATAAGCAAAGGAGAGTGTTGCCAGGGCATCAATGATGCGCGTTTTACCCATCACCCGGCCCCAGCGAGTCTCAACCCCAATGATTCCGACGATAATCTCTGGTGGCACGCCGTAAACCTCATAGGCGCGTTGCAACGCCTCTTGATGTTGGTTCCAGAAGTTAACACCGTTTTGCACATTATCCGGGGTAATAAACTGTTTGCGATAGCGGTTCCACGCACCATTAGGGCCGGAAGGACGGCCTGCCGATGGCGCTTGTTTATCCATCAAGCGGATAACAAAATCCAGTTTTTTAGTTTGGGCTAATACATCATGCAGTTGTTGAGGCTCAAAACCGTGTTCACGCACCATTTTGTCAACAAATCGGGCTGTGTCGGCGTTATAAGCAAAATCACCGTTTTGCAAATGCCCCACATGTTGCGGCTCAAGCAAGAAACCGCTCTGTATCAGGCCCGCCGATGGCTCGGCAGCAACAGGAGGTGTCGGTTTGCTACTACAGGCAGAGAGCAACGTAAGTAAGGGAACAATAATAGCCAAGTAGCGCATCGAATACCCATAAACCATACAAAAAAGTGATAGCTATGTTAAGTCATTGTCTGCCACGAACAAACAGGAAAACTCGAACAATAAAGGAGGTACGATGCATTTATAAATCAGAACCCACGGCCACAACTGGCGATTAAGGAAAGATGACTGGAGCCGCTCAGATTTACCACCAGGCAGAAGATCGAAGTGATCACAGAACTGGGTCAGTTGATCATACAACAGGTACTATGGCTAAGCGTGATTGTAAGTCAGAACAGGCAGCAACTGAAGAAAAAGAACATAAGCCAATGATTATACAGTGTATTATTCACCTAGTGGCGGTAAAAAGCACCCTCAGCCTAAACTTATCCTGAGCGGTAAGTGGCTGGAAGCATTGGGATTTACTACCGGCCAGCACGTTACTGTTACCCCCGAACACGGCCAGTTGATTATCCGCACCGCACCCGCCACGGAGGGGAATGTATGAACATCACTTTTACCCCTGAGCCGATCCCTGAACTGACGATCGAAAGCGTGACGTTGGCCAAGCTCGGTTTTACCGCTGCAACTGACGCTCCAACATCACCAGCTCTGGATCACTGTCGTCACCGACGACGCCACCTGGGACGCGCTGTGCGAAGCCAGCCAAGACCGGCAAGATTTGGGGGCGGATTGGGTGCGGGAGAACGGCGAGGTGATTATCGGCAGGGATTGGATCACCGATTCTGGGATCACTGACGCGGAACAACTGGAGGTGACCGCCGCGCCCGGTGTTATTCGGTTGTGGCGGCGGGAAGTGTGGGGATTTAGGGCTTAGAAGTAGTAACCCCCAGCCAAGGCTGGGGTTGCTACTTTTAGTTGTAGTAGCTTAGACCTGATCTAACAGTCACCACCATTTAGGATAATCATTAAACGCTGCATATATTGCAGATTTCGCATCGTCCGTTAACTTTTCTCTGCCTTTTGATACTGTGGTATATCCATGCAGATCTTCTTTAGCACATGACCATTCAAGCCATCCTAAAACTGGATTTACAATCAACTCAAAACATCCATTCATATCTTTAAGATGGGCTATATCATCATTCCGTATATTGTCGATAAATTCATCAAAGCATTGGCATTCAAGCCATACCTGGGAACTGACATTCAAACTATAACTAAATTTATCTACTTGAATCGCCAGATTAAACTTCAATGATGGAATATGTTCATCAAGTTCTATTACGTCCAATGTGATATTGATCGGACTTGTAATTTCTATATCCATTTAATTTGCCCCTAGATAACGAGCATGAATGACTGTTGGCAACTCACCAGCAGCACGCGGAGGTTTGATTTCCAGTTGCCAACCATCGACTGTTATACGCCCATATGACATACCGTTCTTTGTCGCGGTATCTAACGCAGCTTGGAAACTTCTGAGTTCTGTCTGGCTGGCAAGTCTGACCGCCTCTGGCGTATTAGTTACGGCTTTAGATGCCGCATATTCTGCCATGTGTTCTGTAGCATTGCCATGTACCCACACTTTTTGACCGTTAGGTAGTGTCATTTCAAAAGATTTCGGTATAACAGAACCAGGGTAAACAGGCTGGGTCCCTTTTATAGAATCAAATACAGTACCAGTTTTGCCTATATCAGCAGCAATAGACTCGGCCTTACCAGCAACACCATCAGGTAGTTTCTTGCCTGGTAGAAGAATACCTGCCAGCATTCCACCTGTGGCTTCCAGAGCAAGCTGGTTACCTTGAGCCGCTTCTTTCACCTGTCCTGCAACCGCTGACCAGGTTTCACTCTTCATCAGGGCTTTCAGCGTATCTGCCGCTGCATGATTTTTACCCGCCAGATCGTTCAATGCCTGAGTGCAGTAACTGTCTCCCATGGCGCATGAGGTGAGCGCCATCGCCGCATCAGCACCGTAATCCGCTCCACCTAATAACGCATCACCGCTATCTGCCGCCGCACCGATAATGCTGTTAACAATAGCAGACAATGTCCCTTCACCAAGTTTATCCCTGACCTGATCTTTCAGGTTGGCCGTCACCTGTTTAACTGTTTCACGCGCCGCATCACCACTCAGCGAGTTATTCTCCACCGCGTTCTTCCCAGCCTGCGCGCCGATGAGAAGGCCGGTGCTGCTATCAGTACTTAAGCCACCCAGGATACCGGCAGTTAAGGTACTAATCGCACTAATAATTCTCTTATCAGGTTCGGACAAATCAGCGATTTTCTTGCCTGGATGCACCTCATCCATATAGATGTTGGCTGCCCACACTACCAGTGGCGGAAATTATACAGACACTGCGCAAAACCTGTAAGTTACCGAACCGTAAGCAGCAGTCCACTGATTTTATTGAGATGATGCTGGCTAAGAAACCGCCTGGCAGGAAGTGGACTTGATGAGTTGACTGGCAGGTAAAAAAATCCCGGCTTGCATTTGTCTGGGATTTTTTATTATGAACCGAGTTACCCATACAAAAAATAGTACTGAAAATGAAACATTTGGTAGCAAATAACGCGAATGATTTTCACTATCATTGTTAATTTCTTTCTATACAATTGCTCTGTTTTGCGGTTGCCTGACAATCTCGTTTTCTTCTTTGAGCTTTTAAAAGGATCTCAGTTTATGAAGTTACGTTTCCCCTCTTTCGGCCCTGTCGCCCTACTGGCTTCCTCAATGATGCTGGCGTTCTCCGTCAATGCCGCATCAAATGATGAAGGTATCGTGATTTATAATGCTCAACACGAAAATCTGGTGAAATCCTGGGTTGACGGTTTTACCAAAGATACCGGCATCAAAGTGACTCTGCGTAATGGCGGCGACAGCGAGTTAGGTAATCAACTGGTTCAGGAAGGCAACTCATCTCCCGCCGACGTTTTCCTGACTGAAAACTCGCCGGCAATGGTGCTGGTCGATAACGCCAAATTGTTCGCACCACTGGATGCCGCCACACAAGCACAGGTTGCGAAAGAGTATCGCCCTGAACATGGTCGTTGGACCGGTATTGCGGCTCGTAGCACCGTGTTTGTCTATAACCCGGATAAAATCAGCGAAGCCGAATTACCTAAATCCATTATGGATTTGGCAAAACCTGAATGGAAAGGCCGTTGGGCTGCCTCACCATCGGGTGCCGACTTCCAGGCCATTGTCAGTGCCATGCTGGAATTGAAAGGCGAAAAAGCCACGTTGGAATGGCTAAAAGCCATGAAAACCAACTTCACTGCTTACAAAGGTAATAGCACCGTGATGAAAGCGGTGAATGCGGGCCAAATCGATGGCGGAGTTATCTATCACTATTACCGTTTCGTCGATCAGGCCAAAACAGGTGAGAACAGCGGTAAAACCAAACTGCATTATTTCAAACATCAAGACCCTGGCGCATTTGTGAGTATCTCCGGCGGCGGTGTTCTGGCCTCCAGTAAGCACCAGAAACAAGCGCAGGAATTCGTCAAATGGATCACCAGCAAATCAGGCCAGGATATCTTGCGTACCAACACCGCATTTGAGTATGCCGTTGGTGTCGATGCCGCTTCAAACCCTAAATTGGTGCCACTGAAAGACCTGCAAGCACCGAACGTTGAGCCGTCTAAACTCAACAGTAAAAAAGTGGTTGAGTTAATGACTGAAGCCGGTCTGCTGTAATAAGGACAACCGACTGATAGAATGCATTTTTAGCCCGTCACATCACTATGGCGACGGGTATTTAACAAGCCGAGCGCCTTGACTATTATGGCTAATATAAGCACCGATATTGTATCGGTTCCACTGCATAAGGCAGCCCAACGGCAGTATAACCATCGCCCGGGGTTTGGGATTGTGGCTATTGCGATTCTGTTGTCACTGCTATCCCTGCTGCCATTAGGGTTTGTTATTGGTATCGCTATTGATACCGGTTGGCCAACAGTCAAAGCCCTGGTTTTTCGCCCCCGCGTGGGCGAACTACTGATTAACACCGCGCTCCTGGTGCTCTTTACCTTACCGCTTTGTGCCATTATTGGCGTTGCACTGGCATGGCTGACCGAGCGTACGGCCCTGCCCGGCAGGCGGATTTGGTCACTATTGGCTATTGCACCGCTAGCCGTACCTGCTTTTGTACAAAGTTATGCATGGATTAGTCTGGTGCCATCAATGCATGGCCTTGCCGCTGGCGTGTTTATCTCAGTAATTGCCTATTTCCCCTTTATTTATCTGCCCGCATCCGCTGTATTACGCCGCCTTGATCCCGGCCTTGAAGACGCAGCATCATCATTGGGTAGTCCCCCAACAGTGGTCTTCTTTCGCGTGGTTCTGCCGCAACTAAAATTAGCCGTATGGGGCGGTTCGATACTGATTGCGCTGCATCTATTAGCGGAATATGGCTTGTATGCCATGATCCGTTTCGATACTTTTACCACCGCTATTTTTGACCAATTTCAATCCACGTTTAATGGTCCGGCGGCCAATATGTTGGCAGGGGTTCTGGCGTTATGTTGCCTGGGGCTATTGTTAATCGAAGCCACCAGCCGTGGCTACAACCGCTATGCTCGGGTCGGCTCCGGTAGCGCCAGGCGCCAAACTGCATATTCAATGGGTACAACCATCACACTACTGTGTCTGTTATTGCCATTGGTACTCACTGCACTCTCGCTGGGCGTGCCCTTTATCACGCTGGCCCGCTGGCTCTATATTGGTGGAATTGATGTGTGGCTGAATCCTGAACTGCTACCAGCCTTGAAGCAAACACTGGCATTAGCACTGAGCGGTGCGGTTATTATTACATTGTGTGCCGTCCCCATGGCATGGCTATCGGTGCGCTATCCGGGGCGCTTGCACCGTGTGATGGAAGGCTGTAATTATGTCACCAGCTCGCTGCCCGGTATCGTGGTCGCGCTGGCGCTGGTGACCATCACTATCCGTGTTGCTCGCCCGCTGTATCAAACAGAATTCACTATTTTGCTGGCTTATTTATTGATGTTTACCCCACGCGCTTTAATCAGTTTACGGGCCGGGATTGCGACCGCCCCGGTCGAATTGGAAAACGTGGCCCGCAGCTTGGGCAAAACACCCACTCAAGCCGTATGGAGCACCACCATGCGCCTTGCTGCTCCTGGCGCCGCTGCCGGGGCGGCACTGGTGTTCCTCGCTATCTCCAATGAGCTGACCGCCACACTATTACTGGCCCCGAACGGCACCCGAACACTGGCGACTGGCTTTTGGGCGTTGACCAGTGAAATTGATTATGTCGCGGCATCACCCTATGCACTGCTGATGGTGGCACTATCTCTGCCGCTAACCTGGCTTCTTTATTCTCAATCGCAACGTACGGCAGGATTATGAGCACGCTTGAACTTCAGCAAATCGGTAAGTCTTTCCAGTCTGTTACCGTATTAGACCGAATTGACTTGCAGGTTTCCGCCGGCAGTCGCACCGCAATTGTTGGGCCATCCGGCTCAGGCAAAACCACGTTGTTGCGGATTATTGCCGGGTTCGAAACCCCCGATCACGGTAAAGTTATTCTGCAAGGTCATCCGGTATTCGACAATTCAACCCACGTGCCAGCGCACAAAAGAGGGATTGGTTTTGTACCGCAAGATGGTGCGCTGTTCCCCCACTTTACCGTCGCGGGCAATATTGGTTATGGACTAACAGGGACCAAGCAGGACAAAGCCCGCCGAATTGATGAACTGATGGAGATGGTCGCACTGGATCGGCGGTTATCACAACTTTGGCCCCATGAGATTTCGGGTGGGCAACAGCAGCGGGTCGCTCTCGCCAGAGCGTTAGCACAGCGGCCGGTACTGATGCTGTTGGATGAACCTTTTTCAGCTCTGGATACCGCCTTACGCGCCTCAACGCGCAAAGCGGTGGCTGAACTGTTGGCACAGGCAAATATTGCCTCCATTTTAGTGACGCATGATCAAACCGAAGCATTATCATTTGCCTCGCAAGTCGCGGTAATGCGGGCGGGTAAACTGGCGCATGTTGGCCCGCCGCAAGAACTCTATTTGCGACCGATTGATGAACCTACAGCGACTTTCCTTGGCGAAACATTGATTCTTTCCGCCAATATTGATACCGGATGGGCTGATTGTGCACTGGGCAGCGTCAGGGTTGATGATGAGCAACGCCATGGATTGAGCCGGATTATGTTACGGCCAGAACAGATTACTATCACCCCTTTGCCCGCAGATCATCACTACACCACTCATTGTCTGGCTAAGGTTATCAATATTGATTTTGCGGGTTTTATCTCAACACTCACCCTATATCTGGTTGAAAGTAATGAAACGGTAGAGGTTAAAACCATCAGCCGCGAAGGTATAAGTATCGGTTTAATGGTTGACCTGACAATTATTGGCCAAGCGCATATTTTTGCTAACTGAGTAACCTCACAGGGCATTACAACCTTGGTTTTTGGTTCGCATTGCTCAGTATGGCCTTCATCTGGCTAAGGGGTTTTATGCTGCTGGCGTAATCTTCGATACTCCAGCAACGTCAACACAATAACCACCACATCCAGCGCAGTTATTACGATCAATAACACCGAGTGAGTGAAGGTATAACGATAGAGTTGATAGATAATGAATAAGCTGAATATGACTATTGCCGCCGGATAATAACCCAGTTTTTTGCGCCATAATCCAATAATGACCCACAACTTAACCACGCCGTGGATGAGCAGATAAAATGCGGCAAAATGCAGACTGCTGATTGAGAGATTTTGTGCCGCATGCAGTAAATAATGGGCTACCACATCGCCACGGTCTTCAATAAATTCAACTTGCGTGATGCGATGCAGAATATTTAGCAAAAACTGCGGCGTCACAAAATAGGTTAAAATACCGCTGATAATCTCCATCACGGCTAAAATTGCTTTCAGTAATAAGCTCAGTTCAAAAACTGCGTGAATATTCCTTTCACCTAAGATGTTGTTACCATCGAATCTGTTTTTCATATTCAACATCACGCTGATTCTCTACAATATAATACTCGATGGAGAATAGCGTAACAGTTTACGTGGTGCCAGTTAAAGCACCACGTCATAGCCGTATTATCTGCAATACAGGCGAAATTTAGAATGTAATAACTGTTTTTAATTCGGTTCCCCATACATCTTGCGTTTGGCTTACCCCTGCTGGTGAGTGCCAATATTGTAGATCAGGTTGTAATTCCAGCCATGAAGTGACACGGAAACGATAATACAGTTCGGCAGCAACCGAATACCCAGCTATTGGAGAGTAACGTGGATTATTATAATCAGAAACATTATTGATTTGATTCAGATAGCGTTGATTATCTTTATAATAATCACTCAGTTTAACCATTGATACGCCGAATCCCAACCAATCTTGTGGGCGGCTATCAAATAAGCCGCGATAACGGATGCCTGCGGAGGTAGCGTAATGCATGTAATTGGTCCGTTGGTCCGCCAACGACATGCTGTAAAACACACTTAAACCACGGTTGGCGTCATCCTGATGTTTTGTTACCTGCTGATTGAATCCACTGTAAAAGAACCAAGTATTATTATGGTAACGATAGCCACCTGGATCAGTCGCTCCGGGAGCACCAGAGACCCCGTTATAAAGATCCCGTTGGTTTCATTATTTTCCATTTTTAGAATAACCCGCACATCTAATAATAAATACTCGGTACTTCCCCAAAAATAAGTCGTGTTGCAGTGAGGCAAAACAGTTGAGAGCTGCTTATATCACTGCAACATACAAACGTCGCTATTAGCGTTTCAATGCCTCGCCATTACTCTGAATCACATCGCGATACCAATAGAAGCTCTTCTTACGACGGCGTTCCAATGTGCCATTACCACTGTCATCGCGATCGACATAAATAAAACCATAACGTTTGGATAATTCAGCTTTTGAGGCGCTAACCAAATCAATCGGCCCCCAACTGGTATATCCCATCACCTCAACGCCATCTTCGATAGCCTCACCGACCTGGACCAGATGGTCATTGAGATATTCAATGCGATAGTCATCTTCAATATGGCCATTAACATCCGGCTTATCTTTCGCTCCCAGCCCATTCTCAACAATAAACAGGGGTTTTTGATAACGATCCCATAATTCATTGAGCAAGATACGCAGCCCGTCAGGATCGATCTGCCACCCCCATTCCGAGCTGGCCAGATGCGGGTTCTGCACCATGCTAAGAATATTACCTCGGGCTTTACGGTTTAACTCTTCATCGGCGGTCACGCAGCCGCTCATGTAATAACTGAAGGAGATAAAATCGACAGTCTGTTTTAATGCCAGTTTATCTTCAGCAGTAATTTCAACACTAATGCCGTGCTGTTTAAAATAACGAGCCATATAAGAGGGGTAATAACCGCGAACCTGCACATCGCCAAAGAATAGCCATTCACGATTCTGCTGTAATGTTTCCAATACATCGGCAGGCTTGCAAGTTAGTGGATACATCAGCCCACCCAACAGCATATTTCCGATTCGGCCATCAGGGATAATTTCATGCAATGCAGCAACCGCTTTGGCACTGGCAACCAACTGGTGATGGATAGCCTGATACACGGCACTCTTACTGCTTGCTTGCTCTAATCCTACTCCGGTGAATGGCGCATGCAGCGACATATTGATCTCATTAAATGTCAGCCACAATTTAACCTTATGCTGATAACGCTGAAACACGGTGCGGGCATAATGTTCAAAGAAACCAATTGTTTTACGATTACCCCAGCCACCATAATTCTTAACCAGCCCATAAGGCATCTCATAGTGGGATAATGTCACCAATGGCGTAATGTTATATTTCGCCATTTCATCAAATACACGGTCATAGAATGCCAGACCTGCCTCATTAGGCTGCTGCTCATCGCCCTGTGGGAAAATACGTGTCCAGGCAATGGATATCCGCAAACATTTAAACCCCATCTCAGCAAATAGTGCGATATCCTCTGGGTAGCGATGATAAAAATCGATAGCTAGATCTTTGACATAACTGTCACCACTCACCCTGGGAATGATATCGCCAAAAATACCATGGGGTTGTAAATCAGAGGTAGATAGCCCTTTCCCCTCAGCAAGATAAGCCCCTTCTACCTGATTAGCGGCAATCGCACCGCCCCAAAGGAAATTATCTGGAAATGCATGTTTCATCGGTTTTCTCCTAAATCAGTATTAACGAATTACGGTTAATAACGGGGCTTGCTCAGTAATAGAGGTGCCTTTAGCACACAGGACATCCTGATAATTTTCACTGTTGCTGATAATTATCGGCGTCGTCAGGTCATAACCTGCTCCGGTAATCGCCGCACAATCAAACTCCAGCAGTAAATCACCTGCGCTGACCCGGTCACCGGCTTTAACATGAGCGGTAAAATATTTGCCATCGAGTTTGACGGTATCAATACCAACGTGGATAAGGACCTCAGCACCAGAATCAGATTCAATGCCAATCGCATGGTGGGTTTTAAACAGTGACGCTACAACGCCATTAACCGGTGACACGACCCGCCCTTGTTGTGGAATAATCGCAATTCCCGCCCCCAATAAACCACTGGCGAAAATACTGTCACTGACATCCGCTAGCGCTAACAATTCACCACTGATCGGGCTGAATATCACTTCGCCCATACCACTGTGGTTATCGGTGATGGATGAGGTGTGAGACAAATCCTCTGTTTCTGCGGTGGCAACAGGCGCTGGCAGGCCAAAAAAGAAGGTGCTGATGGCAGCAAAGATCAACGCAATCAGGGTGCCAATAATGGCGCCCCATACGCTGGCATCGACACCTGTAGCGGGAATTATCTGGGCAAAAGAGAAGATACTGGCAAGGCCGAATGAATAAACATGGGTCTGGCAGAAACCGACGATGACACCCCCTATCGCCCCGCCTACGCAGCCAAAAACAAACGGTTTTTTCGACGGTAAGGTCACCCCATAAACAGCGGGTTCAGTAATACCGAATATCCCCGCAGTAAATGCCGAACCAGCCAGCCCCTTCATTTTTGCATCGCGAGTACGTAAAAAGACACCGAGCGTGGCCCCCACTTGCCCCATAACTGCCGGTAACAACAGCGGCAACATGGCGTCATAGCCCAGTACACTCAGGTTGTTTATCATCAAAGGGACCAAACCCCAGTGCAGCCCAAAGATAACGCAAATCTGCCATAGCCCGGCCAATACACCACCGGCAACAGGAGGAGCAGCCGAATAGATAATTTGGAACCCCGACGCCAATAAATGGCTAAGCCAGGTTGCCAGCGGGCCAATCAGTAAAAAGGTGGCTGGAACGGTTATTACCAGACACAGTAATGGCGTGAAAAAGTTCTTAATATTGCTGTGTAACACCCGGTTAAACCCTTTTTCTAACCGACTACTAACCCAAGCCGCTAATATGATAGGGATAACCGACGAGCTGTAATTGATAAATGTGACCGGAATACCAAGGAAATAGACCTCAGAAGCCCCAGGTTGCCCGGCTGCGTTAAATGCAGCGAGCATCAAGGGGTGTACTAATGCACCACCAATCGCCATGGTAATAAATGGACTGCCACCAAACTTCTTACCTGCGGTATAACCCAATACCAGTGGGAAGAAATAAAACAGTGAGTCACTGGCAGCAAATAAAATTGTATAGCTGCCGCTGTCGGGTTGTAACCAGCCGCAAACAACACTCAGTGCCAAAAAACCTTTAAGAATACCGGAGGCGGCCAATACACCGAGCAAGGGGGTGAAAATACCCGAAATGATATCGATACAGTGACTGAACAAACTCTCTTTTTGATTACCTGACTTGTTATCATGCTCTTCAGCATCAGCCAACCCCGCTTGGTTCACTAACGCCTGGTAGACCTCACTAACATGGTTTCCGATAACCACCTGAAACTGGCCACCACTTTCCACTACCATAATAACGCCAGGATTATCTTTCAGCGCTTGGGCATCAGCCCGCGCCATATCCTTGAGTTTAAAGCGTAAACGGGTAGCGCAATGTACTACGCTATTAATATTACTCTGCCCCCCTACTCCGGCGAGGATCTCGCTGGCGACCGTTGTGTATTGCATCGTGTTTTCCTTCGGTAACACTCTTGTTTATACAGGTAAAAATTCGGGCAAAAAAAAACCTAAACGCACTCCGCACCGCGACCCAGCGACACAAGTACATTCAGGTTTTGCCTGCCGAAGCAGTAACAATCCAGTTTGGCTAAATTCTCTTACTACTTAGAACCCTTCCCTTTTAAATCATTTAATCTGGCAGATTAAAACTTTCCCGGCGAACGCGTTCAATATGGATAGTCAAAAACATCCGCTCTTCTTTGCTCAAATCTTGTTGATACTGCAATTTCATATGCTGCTGAATCTTACCCGCACAGCGGTAAGCCTCGGCATAATTATCTTTCACTGCATCGTGTAAGGAATCATCATCACTGGTGACCCCATTACGGCCCAACATTCGCTGTGAGAAAAATTTCAGATGGGTAACAAAACGGTGATAACTCAGCCCGTCCTCATCATATTCCAGCTTAAATTGGTACTTCACGATATGCAGTATCTCCTGCATTACCTTCGTCACTTGCATTACTTCAGGCATTTCACCCTTCAACTGAGCATTCACCAGATGGAGCGCGATAAATCCAGCTTCATCCTCACGCAATTGCACCCCAAGGCGTTGTTTAATAATCTGCAAGGCTTCACGACCCAAGGCAAACTCTTTGGGATACAACCGACGAATCTCCCACTGCAATCCATTCGTTATATCCAAACCTTGTTTATGCCGCTCAATCGCATAGAAACAGTGGTCAGTCAGCGAAATGTAGAGGTTATCCTGCAACTTACCCAGTTTTGCCGTTGCCTGCGTGATGATACAGTCACAAGCAATCATTACTTCTAATGGAATACAGCTCAGCAACTCACTCAGCCGCGAAACCAATTCATTGTCTTTTAGAGCAAACACTTTTTCGATCAATGTGTTATCTAGCGATTCACCTGGGTGTTTTTGAAAGCCAAGACCACGTCCCATAATGACTTGTTCCTGACCATGCTGATCGAGAACAATAACTACATTGTTGTTAAGTATTTTAGCGATTTGCATGCTTTAGCCCTGAAAACAAAAAAACCCGACTCAGCAGCATTCATCATGCTACTCAATCAGGTTTTGCCCGCCATTGACGGTAACAATCCAACTATTCGGTAAACTACCATGTTAATGCACGACTGCAAGCTGGAAGAGATAAGAATCGTGATGCAGATCTCCTCTTATCTGGATAAATAGATCAGCATGTCATTTTAGCCATTATTTAGTTAGGGTTAATACCACCAACCATTGCCGTTATGGTGATAAAGAATAGCGGTAAAAACAGCCGTTGCTTTATTAAGACTTTTCTTAAGATCATAAAGATAAATTAAATTAACCCATAAAATAATGGAAATAATAACAGCACCCGGTCATTTGAGATTGATTCTTTATTACAACTGCTAACTTTATATAAATACATTAATTTTATGTATAGGGAATGGTTAATATCTTACGGTAAATTATTAATAACCTTCGCCTCACTCACAAAAAACAGCGCGATATTTCCGTTATATCGTCTTAATTGATTTACATCATATAAAAGTAACAAGTTATTTCCTAAGGTGAGACATTGCCGCTCAACCCTAATTTTCTTATTTTTCATTAAAAAAGTGTCCTCCGCAAAGGTAATGTCGATGAATAACAATAAAAGACCTATCACCGGCTCACTAAGCCGCCGTGAATTTATTCAAACATCCGCCGCAGTCACCGGGGCTGCGGCTATTGCCGGTTCTATCACCCTTCCTTTTTCAGTACATGCCGCGCCAGAAGAGCACGCAGCAACAACAGAGGAAACCGTTAAATACAGTGCTTGTCTGGTCAACTGCGGTAGCCGCTGCCCACTAAAAGTGCATGTGAGAAATGGCGAAATTATTAAGATTGCTAATGAAGCAATTTATGATGACTCTACCTTTGGTGAGCATCAAATTCGCCCCTGTTTACGTGGCCGATCGGTAAGATGGAAAACATATAACCCGGATCGGGTCAAATATCCCATGCTGCGTGTTGGCAAACGCGGCGAAGGTAAATTTAAACGTATTAGTTGGGATGAAGCTACCACTATTGTCGCTGATAATCTAAAAAGAACCATTGCACAATACGGCAACGAAGCAATTTATTATCAATATGGTTCTGGTTCGACCGGCGCTAATTTACAAGGCCGCAATGCCTGTAAAAGAATGCTGAGCTTGCTGGGTGGTTTTCTCGATCAACACGGTACTTATTCCACCGCCCAAATAAATACGGTAATGCCGTATATCTATGGCAATGCAGACGAAACTTTGCTGGATGAAATTAAAAACTCAGACCTGGTGGTTATGTTTGGTCATAATCTGGCAGAGACTCGGATGTCGGGCGGCGGGCAATATATCGAAACCGTTCATGCTCTGGGGCAAAGCAAAGCCAAAGTCATTATTATCGATCCACGCATGACAGACAGCGTAACGACCCTCAACGCAGAATGGATCCCCATCTTCCCAGGTACCGATGCCGCGCTGGTGGCCGCATTAGGGCATGTATTAATTAAAGAAAATCTGACTGATGAAGATTTCCTGGCACAATATTGTGTCGGCTGGGATGCCACAACACTACCCGCCTCAGCCCCCGCCAATAGCTCTTACAAAGATTATATTTTAGGTAACGGCCACGATGGGGTAGAAAAAACACCGCAATGGGCCAGTGAGATAACCGGCATTGCACCGACACAGATTATTCAATTAGCCCGTGAGTTGGGAAATGCCCGTGCAGCATGGATATCACAAGGTTGGGGGATTCAGCGCAGTGCTAATGGCGAGCAGGCGGCACGCGCCATTATGATGTTGCCATTGATGACTGGTAATATTGGCCGCGCCGGAACCAATACTGGAGCCTGGGGCGGGAATGTGAAATATCCGGTGCCGGGATTCAGTATTCCGAACCCAGTGAAGACTGCTATTCCCTGCTTTATGTGGACCGATGCTATTTTTCGTGGCACTGAAATGACAGCGAAAAATGCGCATGTGAAGAATAAAGATAAACTTGATACCAATATTAAGTTTATGTGGAACTACGCCAGTAATGTTATCGGCAATCAGCATTCTGATCTGAATAAAACCCACCGCATTTTACAAGATGAATCACTGTGCGAGTTTATTTTGGTGTGGGAAAACCACATGACCAACTCTGCCAAATATGCTGATTTATTACTGCCCGATGTCACCTCAGTTGAATCAAATGATTTAATTGATAACTCCTACGCCAGTGGGGCTTATCACTACGTCACGCGGTTGCAAAATGCGATCGAGCCGCTGTGGGAGTGCCGCCCGTCTTATGATGTGTTAGCCGAAATTGCCACCAAGTTAGGAATTGGCGATGCCTTTACCGAAGGCTATACCCAGCAAGAATGGATTGAAATCAGCTATAACAAAATGCGTGAGAAAAACCCCGCCTTGCCACCTTTTGAACAGACCAACGACCAAGGCATCATCGATCGTATTTATGCCGACAGCAGTCAATATATCGCGTTAAAAGATTTCCGTGATGACCCTGTGAACCACCCGTTGAAAACCCCGTCTGGCAAAATTGAGATCTACTCAGAAGCGCTGGCAACATTGGAAAAAGAGTGGCAACTGGCACCCGGTGATCGCATTACCGCTGTCGCTGAATATTGCCCAACCTTTGAAGGTGTTAGCGATGTAGAAACCATGAAAAACTACCCTTTGCAGATGACAGGCTTCCATATCAAAGGCCATACCCACTCCTCTTATTATAACGTAGCCATGCTGCGGGAAGCGGTACCACATCAGTTTTGGATTAACCCCATTGATGCCCAGCCTCGCGGTATCCAACAAGGGGATATGGTCGAAATTTTTAACAGCCGAGGCCGCATGCGTATTGCAGCAAAGGTTACCGAACGGGTGTTACCGGGGGTTATTAGCGTGCCGCAGGGGGCATGGCGAAATACCAATAAGGACGGCATTGATGTGGGAGGGTGTATCAATACCTTAACAACACTGCGACCGTCACCACTGGCAAAAGGTAACCCACAACACACCAACCTCGTTGAAGTAAAACGTATATAAGGAGTTGAATAATGAAGCAATATGGTTTTTTTGTCGACTCCACCAAGTGCACCGGATGTAAGACCTGCCAAATCAGTTGCAAGGATGAGAAGAAGTTGGATCTCGGACCGAAGCTGCGTCGGGTTTACGAATATGGCGGCGGCAGTTGGACTCAGCAGAACAATATCTGGGTACAAAATGTCTTTAACTACTACCTCTCTATCGCCTGTAACCACTGCTCATCACCTACCTGCGTAACGGGTTGCCCAACCGGTGCCATGCATAAACGCGAAGAAGATGGTTTGGTGGTGGTTAATCAGGATCTCTGTGTCGGCTGCCGCTATTGCGAGATGCGCTGCCCGTATGGTGCGCCGCAATTTGATGCCAAGAAGAAACTAATGACCAAGTGCGATGGCTGCTATCAGCGGGTTGCCGCAGGTGATAAGCCAGTTTGTGTCGAATCCTGCCCGCAGCGGGCGTTAGATTTTGATGAAATCACACTATTGAGGGATAAATACGGTGAAGAGAATGCCATTGCGCCATTGCCGCACGCGCATCTGACACACCCCAATCTGGTTATCAGAAGCCACCGTGATGCCAAGCCATCCGGTGATACATCAGGCTGCATCCAAAATCCGGCGGAGGTATAAAATGCATGAATTACCCTTGGTGTTTTTTACCGTACTGGGGCAAACCGCTGTCGGGTTGTTTGCACTGGTGCTACTGAGTCACAAACTCGGTATGACCACGCCACTACAACTCAAACAAGCCAATATCATCGGTCTGCTGCTGATGATGGTAGGCCTGATCGTTGGCACACTGCATGTTGGGCAACCATTGCGCGCCGCCACCATGCTATTGGGTGTTGGTCGCTCGCCGATGAGTAATGAGATAGTGCTCAGTGGATTGTTTGTCGCCATGGCCTGTGGCACCGTATTTTTCTCAACCATAGCCAAAAATACATTACTGGCAATGCTGTGCAATGTGGCAACGGTTATCTTCGGCCTGGCCTTCGCCTGGTCAATCACCCAAGTTTATCAACTGACAACCGTGCCTAATTGGGATACCTCGTACACCGCCCTACAACTGTGGATGACGGTACTGGTCGGGGGCGGCGCTTGCGCTATTCTGACCGGCGCTCGTCAGCTTGGCGCATCAGCCGTGCTGGTCGGTGCCATTGTGACCTTGGTGAATAAACCGGGTTACCTCAGCTTTCTGGGTCAAAGTTCAGCGGAACTGAGTAGCCAGCAGGCGCTGTTTTGGGGAATTCAAATTCTGCTGCTAACGCTCGGTATCTTTGTTGCTGCCGCAGCATTACTGAAAGACAGGATCCCTCGGGTTACGCTCGCGGTCAGTGCCTCGGCGCTGGTTATCGGTGAGTTGGCCGGGCGTATCGCTTTCTACAATCTCTGGCAAGTGCCAATGTAAATTAACATATTGATTCTATTGGCCTACTGACAAATAGCTGCTTAGCCGTGATACCTGCGGCTAAGCCGTATTGAGATAGCTGGACCTGAAGAGAGAAAATTTTGATGTTACTGAACACCACTCTGCCGAGGATTTTAGGTGCCTGTTTTTACTATCCACCACAGTCCGATACCGTACAGCGCCTTTGGCCACTACTGCCACAGATTGCTGAGATTTTTCCGTGGCCGAATCAGGCTAAAATTGCACGATATTGCCAACAGATGCCGAGTATCCAACCCGAACAACTGGAATATGATTTCTCGATTTTGTTTGAGGGACAAGGTGAAATGCCCGCCCCACCTTGGGGGTCTGTTTATCTGGATAAAGAAAATATCTTGATGGGGGCGAGCACCCTGCAATATCGCCAATTCCTGTCAACATTCGGGTTGGTAAATCAAAGTGCGATACGTGAACCGGAAGATCAATTTGGCCTCATGTTACTGGCATGGGTTCATTTAATTGAACAGCAGCCGACAACTAAGCCCCCATCGGATAAAGCCGCGCTAGCACTGCTCACTGAGCATTTACTGCCGTGGGCCTATCGCTATCTTGAGCTGGTAACCAACAGCCAAACCGAGTATCAGGTATATCCGTTGCTGGCAAAAATCACCGAGTGCTACCTGAAAACCTTACAAACTGAACTGGGCCTATTTCCTCAGCCCCGTGAGCTATTTCGGTGATAAAAGACGAGCGCTACTACAAGGCGTATCTGGAAAACCGCACCATCAGTCGCCGTGGGCTATTTCGTGGCTTGCTAAAAAGCGCCCGCCAACAACCACTTACCCTCCCATCGGGGAGCGCAATCAGGCCACCGGGAGCCATTGTTGAAAGTGCTTTCACGCAAACGTGTACGGGTTGTGAAGCCTGCATGCACGTCTGCGGCGAGCATCTGATAGTCATGGTCGATCAACGGCCTGAGTTGGATTTTTCTACCCAATATTGCAGCCGTTGTCTGGCCTGTACCACTGCTTGCCAAACCGGTGCTTTATCACCCTCTACCTACCATATTACGGCGCACCCTCGCGTAGAAAACATCTGTCAAAATACCTATATCTACTGCGACAGTTGCGCCGATTACTGTGATAAACAGGCTTTGGTGTGGCAGCCTCACCAGCCGCCGACACTGGCTTTAGCGCAGTGCGATGGCTGCGGTGAGTGTGCATTCAGATGCCCGGCAAGGGCGCTGGAAATGCGGCTGACATCACCCAAAATGGCCGATTGAATCAAAGTGCTACTACGTTAAATAAGTAACCCCGACCTGCTGATGTCAGTACAATGCCACTACCTTTAGTAGCTTGTACCCCACAGGAGTGACACCGTGTTCCATTACCCAGCCCATTATGCCCTTGATGAAGCCAGCGGCGAGTACCACATCCAGTATCGCGACTTCCCTGAATTGGAATCAGTGACCTACTCTCAGGAGGATATTGAACTGGAAGCACAGGACGGTATTAAGAATGGTATTGCAGCAGAAATGGAAGAGCGCCGCCCCGTCCCCACCCCCTCAGCGCTGCAACCGGGTGATATTGCAGTTCATGTGCCCATTCTGGTGCGACTGAAAGCTGAATTACACAATGCCATGTTAACCACCAATACCCGCAAAGCAGATATGGCGCGCAAGCTCGGTTTGAATGCCGCACAGATGGATCGCCTGCTGGATGTGTACTACGCTTCCAAGGTTGAAGCACTGGAACAAGCCCTGTATTTACTGGGCTTTGAGGCCAATATCGGGGTAAAAAAAATAAGCTGATTGTCTTAACGTCGGCCAGATTGGCTTAGATTGTAACCAAGAGAGTAACAAATTGTTATTTAGCGATAATTTAAAAAAACGTTAATAGCTTCACACTTCAATGCATTGGCTCACAATATTTGCGGTTTATATACGAAAACGTGATCTAATGCATAAAATTACAGTATTGAAAGTTTCTCCCTGTTGGGATTACATTAGCCCGATCCTGTCGTATACCACTGAGTTAGCTCAGGCTGGCACGACAATTCGGATGTATCTCAGATTGATAGCTGGCCAGTTGTGATGAAATGGCTACCATTGATTAAAAACGTGATTCGTCCACATTTAATACCCAAAGAACTTGGCATTACAGTCAGGCAGAACGTGAGTTGATACCGACAAGCTGACATCAGTCAGTGACTCGGGTGAGTGAACGTAGCGAACACCACTGTAATTTTAAGTAACAAGGGTAAACGTAGCACAGCAATTTGGATCGTTACTGGCGAGGTAGCTCCAAGGGGAGTTGTTCAGTGAAATATTTCTTTATGGGTATCTCTATTATGTTGGTGGTTTGGGTTGGCACCTTCATGATGATGGTCGAGTAATATTAACTCGAACCATCCACAATCTGACATCGTATAGAGGGCGCATTCGCGCCCTTTATCATTTTCCTGGCATCATTCGGCGTAATGTATCATCCCGGCGAATATAGTGATGATAAAGCGCGGCCAGTGCGTGAGCGCCAATCACAAAATAGCCTAAATTGGCAATTAGCTCGTGAGTCTGCTTAAGATAACCACGCGCGACATCATCCGGTGTTACCCACTGCGGTACCTGCCACCCCAGCAAGAACCAGGTTTTCCCACCATAAGCCTGAGCCAACACCCCCAGCACCGGTAATGATAAGAACATTAAATACAGACCCCAATGCATAATCTGCGCCCCTAACAACTGCCAGTTAGGTAACCTTGGGGTGATCGCTGGTGTTATATTGCGCTGGCGCAACCACAGTCGCACCAACATCAGTAGCCAGACAGAAATACCAAAATTGAAATGCAGATTTTTCACTAATGTACGATCTTCATCCGGTACCGTGTCACTGAGTAACATGGCGGCATAAGTCAGAATGATCATCACTAGCGTCAGCCAGTGCAGGGTTATTTGGGGGAGTGAATAGCGATTTCTCATTGTGGTGCTCCACTGACTTCATCAAGTTAATAATCAGTATGGTGCAAAATAGATGAAGAAAACATTAAGGAGGGCGGATAACGTTTTGAACACAAGGTACTTTATTCTGACCGGACAGCGTGGGTCGCCGATCAGAATAGAGAGTTAGCTATTTAGTTGATGGTAAGCGCGGGGTTAGATACCGTCACCTGAAACCGCTTTACTCGGTTTCAGCAAACCATCAGTACGGAACATACTCTTAATTCCGCGCACCGCCTGACGGATCCGGTCCTGATTCTCAATCAAGGCGAAACGGACATGAGTATCACCGTAATCACCGAATCCTATCCCCGGCGAAACGCAGACTTTTGCCTCAGACAACAGGCGCTTGGCAAACTCGAGTGAGCCTAAATGGGCGTAAGGCTCTGGGATTTTCGCCCAGACATACATCGACGCTTTGGGGTTTTCAACCATCCAACCAGCCTCATGCAACCCACGCACCAACACGTTACGCCGCTGGCGGTATTTTTCAGCGATATCACGAACACACTGTTGGTCCCCTTCCAAGGCAGCAATTGCCGCCACCTGCAACGGAGTAAAAGTGCCATAGTCGTGATAGCTTTTGATGCGAGCCAGCGCATTAACCAATTCCGGGTTACCCACCATAAAACCAATACGCCAACCGGCCATATTGTAGCTTTTGGATAAGGTGAAAAACTCAACCGCAATGTCTTTTGCCCCAGGCACTTGCATGATTGACGGCGCTTTCCAACCATCATATACAATGTCGGCATAGGCCAAGTCATGCACCACCAGCACGTCGTATTGCTTCGCTAACGCCACCACCCGTTCAAAAAATTCTAGCTCCACACATTGTGCTGTAGGGTTAGACGGGAAGCCGAGGATCATCATTTTCGGTTTAGGAATGGTTTCACGAATCGCACGTTCCAATTCACAGAAGAAATCAATGCCCTCGGTCAATGGGACTGAGCGAACTTGCGCCCCTGCAATCACCGCACCATAAATATGAATCGGGTAGCTAGGATTCGGCACCAATACTGTATCACCGTGGTCCAGTGTCGCCAGCATCAGATGAGCCAGCCCCTCTTTCGAACCGATAGTGACAATAGCTTCAGTTTCAGGATCAATATCCACTTGGTAACGCTCGGCGTACCAGTTGGAAATGGCCCTACGCAGCCGCGGTATACCCCGAGAGGTTGAGTAGCCGTGGGTGTCTTCACGTTGCGCGACACTGCACATTTTCTCAACGATATGGGGTGGTGTCGGACCATCGGGATTACCCATACTGAAATCAATAATATCTTCACCGCGACGGCGGGCCGCCATTTTCAACTCAGCGGTAATATTGAAAACATAAGGGGGCAGGCGATCAATACGTGTAAAACGACGCTTAGCAGGGAGTTCAGCCATAATTTCCTCGAGGATACGTTAGCGCCCGGACCGTCCGAGCGACGCTGACCATCAGATGGTCTGTTTATGAACATATCCCAGCGCTAAAGGGCTGTCGAGTGGCTGGTAACAAATATCTAACTCATCGGAGAAGTTACTGAGAATCAAACTCACTCGCCAGCATCCCTAATACCCAGTCATCACACCATTGCCCGCCAAGTTGATAATTATCACGCAACGTCCCTTCCAACTGAAAACCACAGCGTTCCAGTAACCCGCGTGAAGCATAGTTGCCCACAGTAACCGTGGCTTTCATTTTATGAAACTGACATTGCTGGAAACCAAACGCCAATACAGCCAACAAGGATTCTTTGGCAAAACCTTTGCCCTGGCAGGACGGTAACATGGCATAACCCACTTCAGCTTGCTGTAATGGCAACCATTCAGCCAAAAAGCCGGTAAGCCCCATGCTCTGCCCGCTGGCGCGTTCACGAACCACCAGACATAGCCAATGGTTGGAGGTCTTTTCCCAAGGGGTTAAACGTGATTCAAAACGCTCACGAATCTCGGCCATATCCATCGGATCTGCCATATAACGCTGAACCACAGGATCTTGGTATAAGCGTAAAAACAGCGGCCAATCCTGCTCTTTGAGGCTCTCGAGCACCAACTGTGGTGTTCTCAGAGAAATCGGCGAGCTACTGAACATCGGGATCACTGGTGACATTTTTCCCTCGAATTGAAGATGTTAGCCATAAACAGAACGCAGAATATTAAAGAGGAAATTTTTCCATAACCTCATCCCTTTATTCTTCTCCATTTTACTTAAATAATGTTCACTTCAAGATAACAAAAAACAAACAAATGGTCAGCATCGCGCGCGCCATTACCACGGCCCTCCCCTACAGCTATCGGAGAATCAGTATTATGGCTTCATTACAAATAAACGATATTCCCGCAGCAATCAAAGCGGTGAAGCAGCAATTACGTCAGGCGCTGCCTGATTATCAGCAGGTCTTCCAAGCCGTGGAAGAGAATATTCGCCAGCAAGTCACCGAAATCCGCCGTAGTTTGGCGCAGGGTGAGAACCCTGTTCCCCAAATTCATGCCGATGATATTATCAATGGTAACGTTACTGAAGAACAAAAAGCACAAATAAAACAACGAGGATGCTGTGCCATTCTCGGTGTCTTCCCAACGGAAAAAGCAGCAGCGTGGAACCGTGAAATCGGTAACTATCTCGAACGTAATAATTTCGTCGAACGCCTGAAAAATGCTGCGGAAGATAACTATTTCGGTACGCTGGCTGCCAGCAAACCGCAAATTTACGGAATTTACTGGTCAACACCGCAGGTTGAGGCTCGCCAGGATCAGCGCATGAATGCGGTGCAGGTATTCTTAAATAATCTGTGGCAAACCGAGAGTAACGGCAAGCAACATTTTGATGCTAACCGGGTGGTGACTTATGCCGACCGGACCCGTCGCCGCCCGCCAAAATCATCGTCACTGGGCCTATCCCCCCACGTTGATGGTGGCTCCATAGAGCGCTGGTTGGATGAGAACTTCCGTCATGTGTACCGCCACGTGTTCTCGGGTGACTGGCAGAAGTATGACCCATTCGCCGCTGAAGGCCGCCCACAAGTGCGCGAATTCCCCTCACCGGCAGTGTGCTCGATGTTCCGTACCTTCCAAGGCTGGACGGCCCTGACACCACAGCGAACCCATGCGGGGACGCTGAATGTTATCCCGATCGCTAATGCCATGGCCTATATCCTGCTGCGCGCATTACAAGATGATGTTGCTGACGATGATCTGTGCGGTGCAGCACCAGGGCGCGCTTTATCCGCCTCTGAGCAGTGGCATCCTCTTTTAATGGAAGCCATTTCCCCTATTCCAGATTTGGAAGCAGGTGATACGGTATTCTGGCATTGCGACGTGATTCACTCAGTGGAAAATGAGCATAATGGTGAGTTTGACAGCAACGTCATGTATATCGCGGCGGCGCCATGGTGCGACAAGAACGCCGCATACCTGCCACGCCAGTTAGCCAGTTTTATTGATGGCCGCTCACCACCAGACTTTGCCGCCGATGATTTCGAGGTGGATTTCAGTGGCAGAGCCACCGCCGATAACCTAACCACCCTCGGCAAACAACAGTTGGGTATGGCTGAATAACATTCCTATCAATCCCGTGTTTCTCTGCCAATAAGAACGATATAAATAATCTCCTCAACGTTATCTCTGCTGGCGCGACCCGCCAGCAGACTCCCCTGCAATCCGCCGCGTCGATTTACCGGATAACGCGGATAAAGTGGCAGTTGCCGGTCATTTTCCTTATAGTTAGCCGCTTATTCGCCGCCGAATCTGATGGCCCCAAACTAAGATTCAAGGCTGTCGCCAAGAGAAAATAGTGTGCACCAGATATTTGAAATGCTACTGGCGGTGTTTGATCGTGCCGCATTAATGTTGATTTGTTTATTCTTTCTGACCCGCACCCACCTGTTTCGTCAGTTATTGCAAAAAGAGAAGCACACACCACTGGAACTGGCAGCGGTAACCGCTATCTTCTCGTTGTTCGCTATTTTTGGTACTTATTCCGGTATTAACGTCGAAGGTTCATTAGTGAATGTTCGGGTTATTGCTGTCATGTCTGGCGGTATTTTATTTGGCCCGTGGGTAGGTATCATTACCGGACTTATCGCCGGCTCTCACCGATATTTAATTGATATTGATGGAATTACATCAATCCCCTGTCTGATTACCAGCATTATAGCCGGCCTAATGTCCGGCTATATAAATCTGAAAATAAAGAAAGAGCGGCAATGGAGTATCGGTATTCTGGCAGGCATGATTTGTGAGTCACTCACCATGCTATTGGTGATTATTTGGGCCAGGCCGACCGCATTAGGTATTGATATTGTGTCTAAAATCGCCATTCCTATGATCTTAGGGGCGGTTTGTATCGGGTTAATTGTCCTGCTGGTACAGAGTGTCGAAGATGAAAAAGAGGTTATTGCCGCGCGGCAAGCAAAACTGGCACTGGATATCGCCAATAAAACCCTGCCCTATTTTCGCAATATCAACGGCGAATCACTGCGCAGTGTGTGTGAGATTATTCGCACCGATATTAAGGCAGATGCTGTCGCCATTACCGACACCCAACATATTTTGGCTTATGTGGGGGTGGGCGTTGAAGCCTATAATATCGGTCATGAGATCATCAGTGATATTACCAAAGAGAGCATTCAGTGTGGGAAGATTACTATCCGCAATAATGATGAAGTCCATCGCACGCCACAAATTCACTCCCTCATCATTATTCCGTTATGGGAAAAAGGTGAAGTCACTGGCTCACTGAAGATCTACTATTGCCATGCACATAAAATTACCTATTCACTGAAAGTGATGGCGGTCGGCTTGTCACAAATTATCTCAACCCAGATTGAAGTCTCCCGTATAGAACAACTGCGTGAAATGGCAAATAAAGCGGAAATGCGCGCACTACAAAGTAAAATTAACCCGCACTTCTTATTTAATGCCTTGAATGCTATCTCGTCCTCAATTCGTATTAATCCAGATACCGCGCGCCAATTGATCATCAATTTATCCCGTTATCTGCGTTATAACCTTGAGCTGAATGACGAACAGATTGATATTCGCAAAGAACTACATCAAATTCAGGATTATATCGCCATCGAGCAGGCCCGCTTCGGCAGCAAGTTAACTGTGATTTATGATATTGACGACGATATTGCGCTGAAAATACCCAGCTTGTTAATTCAACCCTTGGTTGAAAATGCCATTGTGCATGGCATTCAGCCGTGTCGTGGTAAAGGTGTGGTGGTCATTGCGGTTAAAGACAGTGGCGACCAAATAAAAATTTCCGTAAAAGACACCGGTAATGGTATTAACCCAGAGACAATTGAGCGCGTGGCGAATAATGAAATGCCGGGCAATAAAATTGGTTTACTCAATGTGCATCATCGGGTGAAGTTACTGTATGGGGAAGGTTTACAGATACGCCGCATGGAACCGGGCACCGAGATCTCTTTTTATATCAGCAAAAATGGCGGCAAAATCCATGCTGACCCCCATATTCCAGCCGGAGTCTAGTCCGTGAAAGCAATCATTGTTGAAGATGAGTTTCTGGCTCAAGAAGAGTTGAGTTACCTGATTCGCCAGCACAGCAACATCACCATTGAGGCAACCTTTGACGATGGGCTGGATGTGCTTAAATACCTGCAAAACCATCAGGTCGATGCTATTTTTCTCGATATCAATATTCCATCATTGGATGGCGTGTTATTGGCACAAAACATCAGTAAATTTGCCCATAAGCCTTATATTATCTTTATCACAGCCTATAAAGAGCATGCCGTTGAAGCCTTTGAAATTGAAGCATTTGACTATATTTTAAAGCCTTATCATGAGTCTCGTATTGTCACTATGCTGCAAAAACTCGAAGCGCTGCATAAGCGTGAGCACCAAAATAGAGAACAGACCAGCAGTACCAACCACCGTTCTGCGGCGCATACCATCAATTTGATGAAAGATGAGCGCATTATCGTCACTGACATCAATGATATCTATTATGCCGCAGCACAGGAAAAGGTCACGTTGGTCTATACTCGGCGCGAAGAATTCATTATGCCGATGAATATTACTGAATTTTTCAGCCGCCTACCGGAGGAGTACTTCTTCCGCTGCCATCGCTCCTATTGTGTCAATTTAGCCAAAATCCGTGAAATTGTGCCGTGGTTTAATAATACCTATATTCTGCGGCTCAGTGATTTGGACTTTGAAGTCCCTGTCAGCCGCAGCAAGATAAAAGAATTCAGGCAACTGATGCGTCTTTAAATGCATTTCATTCCGCGTGGAATGCAGCTCATTCCCCTTTCGATCTATAGTGATTAGCCCGCCCGTATACTGGTTTCATTCGGCGGGCTGATAACACCTCAAGACAAGATTTCCGGTGCCCCATCAGCGCGTAATCTTTGGCTTCCGACGCGATTGCAAATCATTGTTATGTTCGCAATAGCCATATTCGGGCCACATTGCATTGATGTTTAAGGAGTCCGGCATGAGCAGTAAACCGGTAAATCGTTGGCTAATTGTTGCGGGTACCATCATTGTTCAAATGGGGTTGGGAACTATCTATACCTGGAGCTTATTTAATCAGCCACTGGGAGAGAAGTTCAGTTGGTCGTTAGGGGCAGTTGCAACCACATTTTCCATTACCAGTTTTTCTCTCGCTATTGCCACTCTGTTTGCTGGCCGCCTGCAAGAGCGCATAGGTATCCGTAAACTGACGTTACTTTCCGGTATCATTCTTGGTTTGGGCCTGATTGCCAGCTCTTTTGCCACATCATTAGGAATGATTTATCTATTGGCTGGTATCGTGGTCGGTTTCGCCGATGGCACCGCCTACATCACCACCCTGTCGAATCTGATCAAATGGTTCCCGGAACGTAAAGGGCTGATTTCCGGTATTTCAGTGGGGGCATTTGGTACCGGCAGCTTATTGTTCAAATATGTAAATGCCAGTCTGATTGCCAACCAAGGAGTGTCGCTGGCATTCTTCTACTGGGGCCTCATCGTGATGGTATTAGTAGGGGCTGGCTCTTTCCTGCTACAAGAGAAAGCAGTGGCACCACAGGTCAATAACAGCCTGCAAACCGCCCGTGCCGGGCGTGATTTTAGTGTCAAAGAGATGCTGGCGGTTAAAGAGTCTTACTTCTTATTTATCATCTTCTTCACCGCATGTATGAGTGGCTTATATCTGATTGGTATCGTGAAAGATTTAGGCGTACAACTGGCAGGAATGGACTTGGTGACGGCAGCCAACACCGTTTCAGCCATTGCCATCTTTAATACCGCCGGGCGCATTATCCTTGGCGCACTATCAGACAAAGTGGGCCGTCTGCGCGTAATCAGCTTCACCTTGCTGGTCACCACATTAGCGGTATCCGTGTTGAGTTTTGTTCCACTGACTCATGCGCTGTTCTTCTTGTGTGTCGGGGCGATAGCCTTCTGCTTCGGCGGCAATATTACGGTGTTCCCGGCGATTGTCGGCGACTTCTTCGGTCTGAAAAATCACAGTAAAAACTACGGTGTCATCTATCAAGGGTTTGGTTTGGGTGCTCTGGCAGGTTCGTTTATTGCCGCACAACTGGGTGGATATCAGGCGACCTTTATGGTTATCGCGGTGCTGTCAGTACTTTCCTTGCTGCTGACGTTGATAATCAAACCGCCAAAAGGTGCAGCAACCGAGACTGAAAGTACACCAACAGCAACAGCGGGCGTAACTGCCCGTAGCCATGCCTAATAGAGGGTGACACGGCCCACCATAACTAATACAACTCAGCCAGAGTTTGTAAAGTATGGGGGCTGTTTTAAAGCAATGATGTAAAAAAGCAGAGCCTTGGCTCTGCTTTCATATTTCAGCGATGGCGAACAAAAACCTTATAATTCATGTCCTAATGTCTGACGCAAGTAAGCGCCCGCCCCCAGCAAACCCGGTTGCTGATGGGTAATCATATAAACAGGAATATCTTGCAGGAAATCTTTGAAACGGCCTTTATCTTCAAAAGCACTGCGAAAGCCCGAAGCTGTAAAGAAATCCATAAAGCGTGGCACGATACCGCCAGCAATATAAACGCCGCCAAAAGTGCTGAGATTCAATGCCAGATTGCCGCCAAAACGGCCCATAATCACACAAAACAGTGATAAGGCGCGGCGGCAGTCAGTACAGCTATCCGCCAGAGCGCGTTCAGTAATATCTTTCGGTGCCAGATGTTCCGGTAGGCGTGCATCAGAAATCACGATAGCTCGGTATAAATTAACCAACCCCGGCCCGGAAAGTACTCGCTCGGCAGAAACATGGCCCAGTTCCTGACGCAATACCGCCAAAATAGAGTCTTCTTCTTCGCTGTTCGGGGCGAAGTCCACATGACCGCCCTCTCCCGGTAAGCTAATCCAACGGCGGCCCACATTAACTAAATGGGCCACACCCAGCCCAGTACCTGCACCATAAACCGCCACTGGTTTACCCGCTTGAGGCGTTGTGCCACCAAATTGCAACACATCCTGTTCGGACAACACCGGAATCGCCATCGATACTGCCGTAAAATCGTTGATCACCTCCAGATGATCCAACCCCAGGCTTTGCTGCATAGCTGCAATAGAAAATGCCCAAGTATGATTGGTCATCGCCACCCAATCCCCGGTAATCGGGCAAGCAATAGCGATACAGGCATCCTTTACGGTGACTGTATGCTCTGACAGATATTGCTTAATGACATCTTCCAGACTGTCGAATTCCAACCCTGAATATGTTTTTGCTTGTGATATTTCGCCCGTCGCCACAGCGCAAAGCGCCAAACGGGCATTAGTGCCGCCAACGTCACCCACCAGGGCATAGCTTGTCATCAGAAACTTCTCCGTTACAGGGATGCTTAACTTCAACTATGTCCACTGTAAAATCAGGCTGGAGAAACAACAATATCAATGCGCTAAACCCTTTCGCTTTGCGATAAAGATCACATAAAAACGTTTCAGCAACAGCAAAATACCGCTGCTGAAGGTGAAAAATGACGTAAATATTTAGCGTGAATTGCGCCCTTCCTCAGAAACCGGCTGCAATGTCGCAAGCTGGCGCGAGCGGATAACCCGCATCCGCAGGCTGTCATAGGCCCAGTTGTAACATACGGTGTAAGGCAGGAAGAACAAGAAGAAACCGATCTCCAACATAAATGCCTGTAATAGCGAAACACCCAACGTGAAAGCCGCGATAGGTAAGCCTATCAGGATAAAACCACCCTCGAAGCCCAGCGCATGGAGTACCCGCACGAGCAGAGTCTTTGCTACCCGACTGACTGGCCAGAAGTGGTCGAACAGACTGTTGTAAACAATATTCCACAGCATTGCCACTGAGGAGAGGATCAAGGCCAATGTTCCCATTTGCAGTATGGAGCGATCCAGTAACCATGCGCCGACGGGCGCACAAATGGCAACGGCAATCACTTCAAACCCAACGGCATGAATAATCCGCTCCAAGAGAGATCGGTGATGAACTTGCATAAAACACCTACTTAAATTAACTGATGACAGATTGTTAGAGGTGATTATCATCGTTTTTTAAGATAGATTAAAAATAGAACCCATCGATAAAATAGATAGTTTATGCATTATTCTCCCGAAGCCTTAATTGCATTTGTTGAAGCCGCAGCCCTTGGGTCCTTCTCCGCGGCAGCCCGTAAGCTACGCAAAAGCCAATCAACTATCAGCACCGCCATCGCCAATCTGGAAGCCGATCTGGGTTTGACCTTATTTGACCGCCAGGCGCGCCAACCGGTATTAACTGACCATGGTCGCCGGGTGCTATCCCATGTGCAGGAAATTCTGGCGGCCAGCGAACGGCTGGATAATCTATCAATACGTCTGGCAGGTCAGGTTGAAACCCGACTGACTTTTGTCCTTTCTGATACTTATCAACCAACACATCATGAGGACTTACTACGTCGCTTTGAGCAGCGTTACCCTGATATCGAATTTGAGTGCCTGATTGCCGAAGAGGGCGACGTCATTGACCTGCTGCAACTACGGCGAGCGCATATCGGTGTAGTAGAAGTTCAGTCGTACTATCCACCGGATATTGCGGCCAGCCGATTAGCCGCACAGACTGAAATGGCTATATTCGTGCAGCAGGGTCATGCGCTGGCAAAGCTCCCTCAGGTTCACCCCGAACAACTGGCTACCGCCCGGCAACTTTGCCTCAATACTTACAATCGTACTGAGCGCAACCAGTCGCAAGGGCTAATGTGGTCTGCCCCCAGCTACTTAATGTTGTTAGAAATGGCGGAGCAAGGCTTCGGCTGGGCGATTTTGCCACGCTGGCTGGTGGAGCAATACAGCCGTCAAAAACTGGTCGCGTTGCCCACCATTGGTTGGCCTAAAATGATCTCTATTGATGCGGTTTGGTCGAAAAAAAGCCCACCGGGGCCAGCGGGCTATTGGTTGTTAGACCAATTAACCGGTCGTAATGGTATCGATAAACCAGATGCCTAATTAGCTACCACTGTAATTATTTTCTGACATCCCTTTCTCCGCCTTATCTTGTGATCCCGTTAGCTTACGTCGTCGGTGAAAACGCATACACTAAACTGTCGTTTACTCTCGTTAATAAGGGTCATCATGGTCTATCAGGCAGCTTCCTCCCGTTATCAAGAGATGAAGTATCATCGTTGTGGTCGTAGTGGATTAATGCTTCCGGCAATTTCTCTTGGCCTGTGGCATAACTTTGGTGACAGCACGCTGTACGAAAATAGCCGCAATTTAGTGCATCGCGCTTTCGATAGTGGTATCACCCATTTTGATTTAGCCAATAACTATGGCCCGCCGCCCGGTTCAGCCGAGCTGAACTTTGGCCGCATCCTGCAACAAGACCTGCGCCCCTATCGTGATGAACTGATTATCTCTTCCAAAGCGGGATACACCATGTGGCCCGGCCCTTATGGTGACTGGGGTTCGAAGAAATATCTGGTAGCCAGTATCAACCAAAGCCTACAACGTATGGGGCTAGATTATGTAGATATTTTCTACCACCATCGCCCGGATCCTAATACACCATTGGAAGAAACCATGGCCGCATTGGACCTGCTGGTGCGCCAAGGTAAAGCGTTGTATATCGGGTTGTCCAACTATCCAGCGGCGCAAGCCCGTCAGGCCTGTGAAATTCTGGCAAATCTCGGTACGCCTTGCCTGATTCATCAGCCTAAATACTCTATGTTCGAACGCTGGATTGAAACCGGGCTGCAAGATACTTTGGATGAGTATGGCGTAGGATCTATTGCCTTTTCTCCGCTGGCAGGCGGCGTATTGACGGATCGCTATTTGGCGGGTATTCCGCAGGACTCAAGGGCTGCCAGTGGCAGTAAATTCCTTAATCCCGAGCAGCTTACCGCAGAAAAACTGGCCAAGGTGCGCCAGTTGAACGCATTGGCCCACGAACGCGGTCAGAAGTTGTCACAGATGTCTTTAGCCTGGGTATTACGTGGCGGGCGGGTGACTTCAGCACTGATTGGTGCCAGCAAAATCAGCCAGATTGACGACGCGGTTGGTATGCTAGCCAACACTGATTTCAGCACCGAAGAAATCAAACGTATTGAAGATATTCTGGTGTAAACGCTCTCTCCAAAGGCCCCAACAGGGGCACTCCGGTGCCCCTAATCCATCATTATTACAGATAAATCTCAATTTTTTATTTTACAGTTTTATCTGAATCACAGTTGCCGAACCGCAGTTTAAGATAGGCCATAGCCAATAAAGCTGCGCAAGGATAAATCATGTCAAAAGTGGATGTTTTGAAACCAACGATATTTAGACCTATTGCGTTAAGACCACTGTTATTAGTAACGATATTAGCCTGGTTTCCTCTCGTTCCTATGGCAAATGCCGAAAGTATTGAGCTACTCCCCAGTGTTTCATTGCAGATCGGTGAGCAAGATCGCCGTGGCAATTATTGGGATGGTTATGACTGGCGCGATCAACGATGGTGGCAGGATCATCAGGGCCGGGATTTAGGCGAACGAAATCGCCATGGACATTACTGGGATGGGCACCGCTGGCAAAACAGAGACTGGTGGCAAAAGAACTATTATTACCGTGAAGGGCGCTATCAGAAACACGATAAACATTATGACAACCACGGCAAGAAACATCATCGAGGGAAAGGGCATGACCGCCATCATGATGATGACTAATTAAAAAAGCTTCTGGCGGATGATTGGCTATCGATCCGCCAGTATGAAGAAGTTAGAGCAAGCTAATCAACAGATAAGCATTTAATCCAACCACCACTAACACAATCATCTTCCCCAAAATCTGAATCAATTTTGAGTTAACCATCTCTCCCATCAATTCTTTATTGCCAGTAAAGACCAGCAATGGAACTAACGCCAACGCAATACCAAAACTCAGCAGTACCTGGCTCATCACCAAGATCCGTGTTGCATCCATACCCGCCAGAATGACAATAAAGGAAGGCAACATCGTGACCGAGCGTCGCACCCAGATAGGGATATAAAACCGGACAAAGCCTTGCATGACGACCTGCCCTGCCAAGGTCCCCACCACTGTCGATGACAACCCAGCGGCAACCAGACTCAAACCAAAAATAGTGGCTGCGGCATTACCTAACAGGGGTTGTAGTGTGAGGTACGCTTGCTCGATTTCAGCAATACTGCCATAACCATTGAAATGGAAAGCCGCCGCCGCCGTTGCCATCATAGCCAGATTCACAAAACCGGCAATTGTCATGGCAATCGCCACATCCAATTTAGTCGCAGCATAACGAGAAGCCTTGGAGTTTTCTCCCGCCGTTTGCGTCAAGGATGAATGCAGATAAATAACATGCGGCATAATAGTGGCACCTAATACCCCGGCCGCTAGAAACACCGCGTCACGGTTAGGCAAGTCAGGAACCAACATACCGCGACCCAACGCCGCCAGTTCTGGTCGGGAGAAAATAAGTTCGACAATATAAGCCGCCGCTACAAATAACAGCAACCCACCGATAACCAGTTCGAGAGGTTTTTGCCCACGCTTTTGCAGCATAAGAATCAGGAAAGTGGCAATGCCGGTCAGGACAGCACCTTCAAGCAGGGTCACACCTAGCAGTAATTTAAACCCGATTGCCGCCCCAATAAACTCGGCCAGATCCGTGGCCATGGCGATGATTTCGGCTTGTACCCAGTAGGCCCATACCGCAGGCCGTGGAAAACGATCACGGATATGCTCAGCCAGATTTTTACCAGTGGCAATACCGAGTTTAGCGGACAGTAATTGGATCAACATAGCCATGATGTTGGCCCAAACCACCACCCACAATAAGGTATAACCGAAAGAGGCCCCCGCCTGAATATTGGTTGCGAAGTTACCGGGGTCGATATAACCGATGGCCGCGATAAAAGCAGGCCCCATCAGGGAGAGTTTTATCCTCCTTGATGTACGGCGGGATGTATCGACAGTACGGCTATTCAGCATTCAGTATTACCCTTGAAAACTTACGTCTACTTTCTTATCAATAATAATATCTAAATGATAATAATTATCAAGCGCACTTGGCGTGGTAGAACTTATCTCTCTGATAGCTAACACCGTATAATCACCCGTGGTAGCTTTCTGAAAAGTTGGGTTAAATGTTCCATCGCCCTTTTCGTAACGAATGACTACAATTGTTCAACCTAGCATATTTAAACTACTTCCGTAGCAAATTATTAACATCCTATTTTTTGTGATCCACTCCACTAATTCGTTTGCATTAGTGCAAGTGAATTTCTATATTTGCTGCCTACGTCTCGTTTTTAATGTAGCCGTTACATAAAATGTCCACCGAAATCTAGCCTGCCTCAAATTTGGAGCACACATGTCCCATATTCTGCAGTTTGCGTTGGCCTTAGTCGTGGTGGCCATATTAGCTCTGGCGATCTGTAAGGATCGTAAAAGCATCCGCATTCGGTTTGTTATTCAATTGCTGGTAATTGAAGTGTTGTTGGCGTACTTCTTCCTCCATTCGGAAGCTGGATTGGGTTTTGTGAAAGGATTCGCCGGTTTATTCGACAAGTTGCTTGGATTTGCCGCCAACGGTACCGACTTTGTCTTTGGCAATATGGGTGATAAAGGTTTGGCGTTCTTCTTCCTGAGAGTGCTGTGCCCTATCGTCTTTATTTCTGCTCTGATTGGTATTCTGCAATATATCAAAGTTCTCCCCGTCGTTATTCGTATCATTGGTACTTTGCTGTCTAAAGTTAACGGCATGGGTAAGCTGGAATCATTCAACGCCGTCAGCTCACTGATTCTGGGTCAATCTGAAAACTTCATCGCCTATAAAGACATTTTGGGCAAAATGTCTGAAAAACGCATGTACACCATGGCAGCAACTGCGATGTCGACAGTTTCTATGTCAATCGTGGGTGCATATATGTCAATGCTGGACGCGAAGTTTGTGGTTGCGGCGCTGGTACTTAACATGTTCAGTACCTTTATCGTGTTGTCATTGATCAACCCGTATAAAGCAGAGGACGAGGAAGAGTTGCAACTAAGCAACTTGCACGAAGGCCAAAGCTTCTTTGAAATGCTGGGTGAGTACATTCTGGCCGGTTTCAAAGTTGCTATCATCGTTGCAGCCATGCTGATTGGTTTTATCGCGTTAATTTCTGCGATGAATGCCTTATTTAGCTTGCTGTTCGGTATCAGCTTCCAGGGTATCTTGGGCTATGTCTTCTTCCCGTTTGCCTGGGTGATGGGCGTACCGACTCATGAAGCCTTACAAGTTGGTGGCATCATGGCAACCAAACTGGTATCTAACGAATTCGTGGCAATGATGGACTTGCAGAAAGTGGCATCAGAACTGTCGCCACGCAGCGTGGGTATTCTGTCAGTGTTCCTGGTTTCATTCGCTAACTTCTCCTCTATTGGTATCGTAGCCGGTGCGATTAAAGGTTTGAATGAGCACCAAGGGAATGTGGTTTCACGCTTTGGCTTGAAGCTGTTATACGGCTCTACGCTGGTCAGTGTGCTGTCCGCCTCTATTGCAGGCCTGGTACTCTAAGTATCAGAAAAAAATCTCTAAAGAGGCGCTACGGCGCCTTTTTTTATACCTGCGATTCATACCCGGACTATTTACACGGATGATGACTCTTTGAGTAATCAAAGGCTGGACAACTTTAGTGGGTAAGTTTAATGCCGCGACTGATGTGATATGCCCGTTAATAAGCAATAGATGGCGTTCTAAGTGAGGTAGTAAATATAATGGTGGGTCGTGCGGGATTACTCGGTCTCTGACCTCGCCCTTCGGGTCAACGCTCCCGCGTTGCTGTCTCGCTTCGCTCGGCTCGAACCTGAACGCAGGGTCTCACCCACACGATTTCGTGTAGTTTTTGAGTTTTTAGATCTGGGGAAGTTAATACGGTACTTGATATAATGGTGGGTCGTGCGGGATTACTCGGTCTCTGACCTCGCCCTTCGGGTCAACGCTCCCGCGTTGCTGTCTCGCTTCGCTCGGCTCGAACCTGAACGCAGGGTCTCACCCACACGATTTCGTGTAGTTTTTGAGTTTTTAAATCTGGGGAAGTTAATACGGTACTTGATATAATGGTGGGTCGTGCGGGATTCGAACCTGCGACCAATTGATTAAAAGTCAACTGCTCTACCAACTGAGCTAACGACCCATTATATAGATTTATTCGACATTTTTAACACGAGTCATGCGGGATTACTCATCCTGCGGATTCGCCCTTCGGGTCAACGCTTACGCGTTGCTGTCTCGCTTCGCTCGGCTCGAACCTTTAACCAATTGATTAAAAGTAACTATTCTGCCAACTGAGCTAACGACCCATTATATGGTAATACGAAGTAAAAGAAGTGGTGGGCGATACCAGATTCGAACTGATGACCCCCTCCGTGTAAAGGAGATGCTCTACCAACTGAGCTAATCGCCCACTTCTACTACCTTGAATCTTAATACTTTTAACAATGAGTGATGAGTGGTGGGCGATACCAGATTCGAACTGATGACCCCCTCCGTGTAAAGGAGATGCTCTACCAACTGAGCTAATCGCCCTCATCTATCTCATTTATTGCATAACACGTCGAGTTTGGTGGGCGATACCAGATTCGAACTGATGACCCCCTCCGTGTAAAGGAGATGCTCTACCAACTGAGCTAATCGCCCCGCCGTGTTGTTGGAGTCGCATTATAGGGATAGTTCGAAGTGAGTCAACGGTTTTTAAAACGAAAACAATCGTTCGCCGCAAATTTAAACAGGATGCGATATTTATCGCCGCTATGAACCTTTATTAAATGATCCCCAAAATATTTCAAGGTGCAGGACGGCGGCAAACAAATGAACCCGATGAGCTTACCCAAGGATGTGATTCGGGTGAGTGAGTGCGGCCAACACACCTGCAATTTGAAAGATGACAGGGATATCATCAATTGCATACCGGTAACATCGTTGAGGAATTACTACAGGGTGGTAGAATGTCGCCTACTTTTTCAAATTTCGAGCAACTGTCAGCTTTTGCTGACCGGCGTAGCGTAATAAGGCATCGATTCCAATGAAGATCAAAACCCGTTTTGCACCCAGTCCTACCGGCTATCTCCATGTAGGTGGCGCACGCACCGCATTGTATTCCTGGCTGTTCACCCGTCATTTAGGTGGTGAATTTGTTCTGCGCATTGAAGATACCGATCTTGAGCGCTCAACTCAGGAAGCCATCGACGCTATTATGGACGGTATGAACTGGTTGAATCTGGATTGGGATGAAGGCCCGTATTTTCAAACCAAACGGTTCGATCGCTACAATGCGGTGATTGACCAAATGTTGGAAAAGGGCACCGCTTATCGCTGCTATTGTTCTAAAGAGCGCCTGGAAGAGTTGCGTGAAACCCAAATGGCCAATGGCGAGAAACCTCGCTACGATGGTCGTTGCCGCGATAGCCAGTGCACTCATGGCGCTGATGAGCCATCAGTGGTACGTTTTCGCAACCCGCAGGAAGGTTCAGTCATTTTCGACGACAAAATCCGTGGCCCTATTGAATTCAGCAATCAGGAACTGGATGACTTAATCATCCGCCGTACCGATGGTTCACCAACCTATAACTTCTGTGTCGTCATCGATGACTGGGATATGGAAATCACCCATGTTATCCGTGGTGAAGACCATATCAACAATACACCGCGCCAGATTAATATTCTGAAAGCATTAGGCGCGCCAGTGCCTGAGTATGCTCATGTATCAATGATTCTGGGTGATGACGGTAAAAAACTGTCGAAACGCCACGGGGCTGTTGGTGTTATGCAATACCGCGATGACGGCTATCTGCCAGAGGCACTACTGAACTATTTGGTGCGTTTGGGTTGGTCTCATGGTGATCAGGAGATTTTCTCTGTGGCCGAGATGACCGAGCTGTTTACCCTCGATGCAGTCAGTAAGTCAGCCAGTGCATTCAATACTGAAAAATTACAGTGGTTGAATCATCACTATATCAATAGCCTGCCACCAGAGCATGTTGCTGTTCACCTGTCATGGCATGTTGAACAACTGGGGCTTGATACCCGTAATGGCCCTGAGTTAGTTGAAATCGTAAAACTGCTAGGTGAGCGCTGCAAAACGCTGAAAGAGATGGCCGAGTCCTGCCGTTACTTTTACGAAGAATTTGACGAGTTCGATGCTGATGCGGCTAAAAAACATTTGCGCCCAGTGGCCCGCCAGCCACTTGAAGCAGTTAAAGCCAAACTCGCCGCCATCACCGCCTGGACCACTGAAAACGTTCACAACGCGATTCAGGGCACGGCTGATGAGTTAGGTGTAGGTATGGGTAAAGTGGGGATGCCGCTGCGTGTCGCAGTCACTGGTGCGGGTCAATCGCCAGGAATGGATGTCACTGTCCATGCTATCGGTCAGGCACGCTCACTGGCACGTATTGATAAAGCATTAGCCTTTATCAGCGAGCGCGAAGCACAACAATAATACGGTTATTGCGCGTTCAATCAGGCGGCTATTCAGGCCGCCTTTTTATTATTACTCGTTAGATAGTGTGAGCGACATTTAATATTTAATGCTATTTACCCGCTGATTTGGCGGCTTTTTCAGCGCTTAACGCGAGAAATCGAATTAGCCGTTGACACTGTTTCAGTGGTTTCATATCATGCGCCCCGTTCACACGATTTATTATGTGCACATTGGGGCTATAGCTCAGCTGGGAGAGCGCTTGCATGGCATGCAAGAGGTCGACGGTTCGATCCCGTCTAGCTCCACCAAATTTTCTTGTTTGATTGCATCATCAGGCCAGAAAAGGGTGGCATCATAGATAAGTCAGTACGAACAACCACATTTGTGGGGCTATAGCTCAGCTGGGAGAGCGCTTGCATGGCATGCAAGAGGTCGACGGTTCGATCCCGTCTAGCTCCACCACTCTTTAAAAAACCGGCTTATGGCCGGTTTTTTGCTTTCTCGCGCAAGCCTCCCTCACTCTTTGTCATTTATCTCTGTTATCCTGCGAACTAATCAAAGGTATTGATTACGGTGGAAATAGGCATGAATCAGCAGCAACAAATCATTCAATGGCTACAGGCTGACCCTCATCGTATGCAGGCTTTGTCGATTGCCCGAGAGCTCGGGTTAAAGCAGTGGTGTCTGGCGGCAGGATTTGTGCGTAATCTGGTGTGGGATCAATTGCACGGGTACCCGTTAGCGACCGCGCTCAATGATATCGATTTAGTCTATTTCGATAAGCAACATGCCCACGAGCAGCATGACTTACAGCGAGAAGCGCAGCTACAGCAAAAGAGTGCGGCTCAGCATCTCTCCTTCCCCTGGTCAGTAAAAAATCAAGCCAGAATGCACCTGTATAGGGGTCGCCAACCTTATACCAGTACCGACGATGCTATTAGCTACTGGGTTGAAGTAGAAACAGCAATCGGTGCCAGGCTCAATGCGAGCGGCGATATTGAGCTGGTGGCTCCACTGGGTTTGGGCGCACTGTTTACCCGAACGATCACCTTGAACCCGAAAAACGGTGAGGCCGATACCTACTACCAACGGGTAAATAGCAAAGGTTGGCTGCAACATTGGCCTGAACTACGTTTGGTAATTTAACGTTTCAGAACCGTGTGGTAGCGTTTAAAAAAACAACCAAGTGATAAGCAAGTGATAAGATTGTGTAAAGCAGCCCTCAAAAGTTAAAGGTTAATATCCTCCCGTCGATAAGCATTACTCCATCCAGGTTTTACTAAGGAATAATGATGTCGAATACTATCTCTGCAGCATCCGTGTCAGTGAGCAGCAGTAGCTCTTCTGACAGCAGTGCGGCGGCACAAATTAAATCCATTAATCAGCAGATCCAAAAACTGACCGAAAAATTAAGTACCTTAAAAGATTCCGGTTTGACTGCAGATGAATTACAAAAGCAGCAGCAACAGATTCAGAGTCAAATTGCAGCGCTGCAAGCTGAGCTTGCCCGTATTCAGGCCAAGGAAGCGGATAAAACCAAAGAAGGTGACAACAATGCGGCAACTGCGCCCGCCGGTGATGGAGTAAACCGCCCTTCCGCACAGAACCAGATTGACGTTTATATTTAATAACATTGATATTCGGTTAAACAGTGATAGGGCGATGGCAACATAACGGCTATCGCCCTGTTTTAGAAAGTAAAATCAACCACGCTTGAGGGGTTTTACCAAACCATCCAATCCCTCGATTTTAATGGTCAGCGTCAGCTCCATCAACATACCTAACTTGCCTGGTGGGAATTCCCCTTTGCGGGCGAACCAGAGCAGGTACTCTTCAGGTAAGTCGATTAATACCCGCCCTTGGTATTTACCAAACGGCATCCGGGTATTGGCAATCTCAATCAAATTCTCTTTTTCCATACAGCCCTCTGGCGTTACCACTATTCACCCAGCAGACGAATCATTTCCGCTTCATCAATGACTGTAATCCCAAGCTCCTGCGCTTTCGCCAGTTTTGAGCCAGCCGCCTCACCAGCAATAACCAGATCCGTTTTTTTGGAAACACTGCCACTCACTTTGGCACCTAAAGCAGCCAGACGATCTTTCGCTTCGTCCCGTGAGAGAATGGTCAGTGAACCCGTCAACACCACTGTTTTCCCAGCAAAGGGGCTATCAATCTCTTCGGCAATAATTTGCTGAGGTTCCGGCCAACTGATCACTTGCTCTAGCGCCTCGATCACTTTCTGATTATGTTCTTCGCTGAGGAAATTCCGCACGTGCCTGGCTACCACTTCCCCGACATCTGGCACACTTTTTAATGCATCGATATCTGCCGCGCGCAAATTAGTCAGAGTGCGAAAATGAGCCGCTAAATTAGCCGCTGTCGCCTCCCCTACCTCACGAATACCCAAAGCATACAGGAAGCGGGCAAACGTCGTTTGCTTCGCCTTTTCTAGCGCCGCAATCAGATTTTGCGCCGATTTTGGCCCCATCCGATCTAAACCAGTCAGCTTGCCTGCGGTCAGCTCAAATAGATCAGCCGGGTTCTCGACATACTGTTTCTCTACCAGTTGCTCGATAATCTTGTCACCCATCCCGTCCACATCCAACGCCCGGCGCGAGACAAAATGCTTCAACGCCTCTTTACGCTGCGCTGCGCAGAACAGACCACCGGTGCAGCGGGCAACCGCCTCGCCTTCTACCCGCTCGATATCAGAACCACATACCGGGCAGTGCTCCGGGAAAACTATCTCTTTGGCATCCTGCGGGCGTTGTTCCATCACCACACCAACCACTTGTGGGATCACATCTCCAGCGCGGCGAATAATAACGGTATCACCAATGCGTATACCAAGACGCTCAATTTCATCGGCGTTATGCAGTGTCGCATTACTGACAACCACGCCAGCTACCTGCACTGGTTCCAGACGTGCGACCGGGGTGATAGCACCGGTGCGCCCCACCTGAAACTCCACGTCGCGAACTTGAGTTATCTGTTCCTGCGCCTGAAATTTAAACGCCGTAGCCCAACGGGGAGCGCGTGCTACAAACCCCAATCTTTCTTGCAAGTCGAGTGAATCAACCTTGATAACCACGCCATCAATATCAAACCCCAAACTGGCACGGTCCTGTTCTACCTGACGATAGAAGGCAATGACCTCATCACTACCGGTGCATAACTTCACTCGATTACTGACCGGCAGACCCCAGGCTTTAAATTGCATCAGGCGCTGAATATGACTGCGCGCAAGCTCACCGCCATCGAGTAAACCCACACCATAACAGAAGAACATTAATGGCCGTTTGGCGGTGATGCGGGGGTCGAGCTGACGTAACGATCCGGCAGCAGCATTGCGTGGATTGGCAAAAATTTTACCGCCTTTGCGACGCGCCTCTTCGTTAAGTTGCTCAAAACCGGCTTGTGGCATAAAGACTTCACCGCGAACTTCCACCCGCTGTGGGATATTCTCCCCATGTAGGCGCAGTGGAATGGCACGGATGGTACGCACATTCGCGGTAATATTTTCACCCGTGGTACCGTCACCACGGGTAGCAGCTCTAACTAACTCACCATTCTCATACAATAGGCTGACCGCCAGGCCATCGAGCTTCAGCTCACAGCAGAAGGTCAACGGCTCAGCGGTTTTCAGCCGGTCATGCACCCGTTTGTCAAAAGCCAGGTAGCTCTCTTCATCGAAAACGTTATCAAGAGATAACATCGGCACTTCGTGTCTAACCTGTTCAAATGCATCAAGCGGCGCAGCACCAACCCGCTGTGTCGGTGAATCATGAGTAATCAATTCAGGATGTTGTGCTTCCAGGGAACGTAATTGCTGCATCAAACGGTCATATTCAGCATCAGGGATCTCAGGGGCATCCAACACATGATAAAGATGTTCGTGATGGCGCAATGAGGTTCTTAGTTGATTAATTTGCTGAATTATCGATTCCATGGCTCACCATCAAAGATAAAAAACCCCCGGCATGCGGGGGTTCGGGTTAATTCGATTCATTGCGAGGTAACGTTATCAGGCGCTAGCGTTTGCATCCAGCACTTCACGGATACGCGCCTTATACGTTTCCAGCTTCTGCGGGGTCATCATGCGGCGATCATCATCCAACACTACACCACCGACATCATCAGCAATGCGTTGGGCTGATTGCAGCATTAATTTAAAGTTCTGATTGGCATCACCATAAGACGGCACCATCATAAACATTGAGACACCCGGCGTTGAAAAATCAGACATGGTATCAGGGTCGAAAGAACCCGGTTTTACCATATTCGCCAAACTGAATAATACTGGGCCACTGCCTGCCGGGCTAAGATGACGATGGAAAATACCCATCTCACCAAACTGGAAACCAGACTGAAGAACACTCTGTAGCAGCAACTCGCCGCCAAGAGCGCCACCATGATGCGCAGCAACATGCAGCACCAAAACGGTCTCTTTCAGTTTCTGTGGTTTCACCTCTGCTGCCGGAGCGACAGGCTCTGGTTGTGATTCCACATGTTGTGGTGCCACACGAGGTGCAGGTTCTGCCACATGCTGTGGCTCTGCGTGTCGCGGTTGCGAATACGACTCTTCAACCGATCCAAGCAAAGGATCACGCTGTGATGCATGCGGTGGTTGCTCAGCCGATAGCCCACCCAAAAGAGGGTCGTCATAGTCTGTTGGCACTGAAGCAAAAGGCTTGTGACGAGGTTCCGTCTTGACCTGAGCCGGTTTGGTATCAGTATGCTGAATAACCGGCATGTCTTCGTCGTCGTCATCAATATGACTAAACGAAGGCTTCTCCTGTGGATGAGCAGTGCGGACGCGCACTTCTCCTACCCCTTCATCGAGACTCTCGATCGGGGTTTCAACACGTTCTTGTTTCGGACGTTTAACTGGGCGATCGCGAAAAAGTGAAGAGCGTTCTTTACGGCTGGTCCATAAACCATGCAATAACAACGCTATTATGGCGATCGCGCCAACAACGATTAATATCAGACGCAAATCCTGCATCATTACTATCTCTGTTGTTCCAATACATTGCCACCGCGGCAAACATTCACCCTTTAACTCTATTTGCCAACGAACACAAGTGCAAGTCCGTGCTCAATTTTCTTCGAAGAAAGATGATTATGCTAGATGTTTCGCTCGTTTTTTGCACAATATGTGACTATGCAGTGGGAAATCATACCGATATGATACGTGGGTCAATAGACTTACAGAGAACTGAATGGCATGGCGTATACGCAAAAAGCGGTAAAAAAGGTGAGTGGTGTCCATTATTTCGCCCAAGGATGGCAATTAATTTCCCGTCCGGGTATCCGGCGATTTGTTATTTTGCCCTTACTGGTAAATATTCTGCTGATGGGGGGCGCCTTCTGGTGGTTATTCAACCGTATAGGTGATTGGGTTCCACAATTGATGAGCCATGTTCCCGACTGGTTACAGTGGCTGAGTTATTTGTTGTGGCCAGTAATGGTTATCTCGGTGCTACTGGTATTCAGTTACCTGTTCAGTACCCTGGCCAATATTATTGCAGCCCCCTTTAGCGGCTTGCTGGCTGAGCAACTGGAGGCCAGTCTGACGGGTAAACCACTGCCAGACACCGGTATATGGGGAATAGTTAAAGATTTGCCGCGCATCATGGCGCGCGAGTGGCAAAAACTGGCTTACTACCTGCCCCGGGCATTAGGGCTACTGCTGCTCTACTTTATCCCTGGCATTGGTCAGACCGTTGCGCCGGTATTGTGGTTCTTATTCAGTGCCTGGATGCTATCAATTCAATATTGCGATTATCCCTTTGATAACCATAAAGTGAGTTTCCAGCAGATGCGCAGTGCATTGCGACAAAATAAAGTCGATAACTTGCAATTTGGTGCACTGGTGAGCTTGTTTACTATGATCCCATTCCTTAATCTGGTGATTCTGCCGGTTGCCGTTTGCGGAGCCACCGCAATGTGGGTAGATCGTTACCGCGACCAGTTTACTCAACCACCTCGTTAATCTCCTTTGGGCGTGCCAGCCACGCCCTTAAAGCTATTGGGATTAAAACTTATTTCCTAATAACATATCGATATACTAATTACTTACTTCCATAGCCATACTGTTAGCGTATGCTTTGAACGTTTCCTACATTTTCATAGAGTTAAAGGACGGGCTATGAGCAAGATATATGAAGACAACTCTTTAACAATCGGCCATACGCCGCTGGTTCGTCTGAACCGTATCGGTAACGGGCGCATTTTGGCGAAGGTTGAATCACGCAATCCAAGTTTCAGCGTTAAATGCCGTATCGGTTCCAATATGATTTGGGATGCCGAAAAGCGCGGCATTCTGACCGCAGGCAAAGAGCTGGTAGAACCTACCAGCGGTAATACCGGCATTGCTTTGGCATTTGTTGCCGCCGCTCGCGGTTATAAATTAACCCTTACCATGCCAGAAACCATGAGCATTGAGCGCCGTAAGCTACTAAAAGCGCTCGGCGCTAATCTGGTCCTGACCGAAGGGGCCAAAGGGATGAAAGGAGCCATTGCTAAAGCGGAAGAGATTCAAGCAACTGACCCTGACCGTTACCTGATTTTGCAGCAATTCAGTAATCCAGCGAATCCGGAAATTCATGAGCAAACCACCGGCCCGGAAATTTGGGAAGATACCGATGGTGAAGTGGACGTCTTTATCGCAGGTGTCGGTACCGGTGGTACCCTGACCGGTGTTAGCCGCTACATTAAAAATACCAAAGGCAAAGCGATTATCACTGTGGCGGTTGAACCGACTGACTCCCCGGTTATCACGCAAGCGTTGGCTGGACAGGAAATCAAACCCGGCCCACATAAAATCCAAGGTATCGGTGCTGGCTTTATTCCCGGCAACCTCGATCTGAGTTTGGTTGACCGCGTAGCGTTGGTAACCAATGATGAAGCTATCTCAATGGCTCGCCGTTTGATGGACGAAGAAGGCATTTTGGCCGGTATTTCTTCCGGTGCAGCAGTTGCGGCAGCAGTCAAACTTTCCGAAGAAGATGGCTTTACTGACAAAACAATTGTGGTTATTCTTCCCTCCTCGGGTGAGCGTTATTTAAGCACAGCATTGTTTGCAGATTTGTTCACTGAGCAAGAGCTGCAACAGTAGTCAGGCTGTCGCACTAAATGCTAAAAAAGCACCCTCATGGGTGCTTTTTTTGTGGCGCACTTCAAAGTTTTTACTACATAAAGATTGATTTTACCCTCTGGGTTTAGTATTTAACCGGTCAATTATTTTGATACGCGAAATTAATCGTATCTTGAGTGAATCTCTGGCTGAATCGATTTAACAATTATGCAATGCGACAAAAAATGTCATCACCGAACGTGGATTGAAGACATAACGCAAAGAGAGCATTATTCTTAGATACGACAGTGTCGATTTTAGACCTGAATTCAGGTTGCATCAGAAACTGTCTTTGTGACTTGCCGGTGGTTGAGGCATAGTCATGCGCAAGTCAGATAGTCTTGTTATACGCGCACCAATACAGGCTAAAGTTTGGGTTCTACACTAAACTTTAGCTCCACAACATAAATCCAATAAGTTGGGGAAATACAATGTTCCAGCAAGAAGTTACTATTACTGCACCAAATGGTCTGCATACCCGCCCGGCTGCCCAGTTCGTAAAAGAAGCAAAAGGCTTTGCGTCTGAAATTACTGTGATCTCTAACGGTAAAAGCGCCAGCGCCAAGAGCCTGTTTAAACTACAAACTCTGGGCCTGACCCAAGGTACTGTTGTTACGATCTCGGCTGTTGGTGAAGATGAGAAGAAAGCTGTTGAGCATCTGGTAAAACTGATGGCTGAGCTTGAGTAATCACGCACGCTTTTTTAGTTAACACCAGTCAAGAGTAAGGTAGGGTTATGATTTCAGGCATTTTAGTATCACCGGGTATCGCTTTTGGTAAAGCACTTTTGCTGAAAGAAGATGAGATTGTCATCAACCGGAAAAAGATCTCTGCTGACCAAGTGGAGCAGGAAGTCGAACGTTTCAAATCTGGGCGGGCCAAAGCGTCTGAGCAGTTAGAAGCGATTAAGACCAAAGCTGAAGCAAGCCTCGGCGAAGAGAAAGCTGCCATCTTCGAAGGGCATATCATGCTGTTGGAAGACGAAGAGCTTGAGCAGGAAATCATAGCCCTCATCAAAGATGAGCATGCCTCTGCTGATGCAGCCGCTTATTCAGTGATTGAAGGGCAGGCAAAAGCCCTGGAAGAACTGGATGACGAATACCTGAAAGAACGTGCGGCTGACGTGCGTGATATCGGTAAACGCCTGCTGAAGAACATTCTCGGTCTGACCATTGTTGATCTGAGTGCCATTCAGGATGAAGTTATTCTGGTTGCCACCGATTTGACGCCATCAGAAACCGCACAGCTTAATCTGGATAAAGTGTTAGGGTTTATCACCGATTTAGGTGGCCGTACCTCTCACACCTCGATTATGGCTCGTTCGTTGGAACTCCCTGCTATCGTCGGCACCTCCGATGTGACCAAACAAGTCCAGAATGGCGACTATTTGATCCTTGATGCAGTAAACAACAAAGTCTATTTAAACCCAACTGCCGATATTATTGAGCAGTTGAAAGCGGTGAATACTCAATACATCACCGAGAAAAATGATCTGGCCAAATTAAAAGACCTGCCTGCTATCACCCTTGATGGCCATCAGGTTGAAGTGGTTGCCAACATCGGTACTGTGCGTGATATCGCCGGTGCTGAACGTAATGGCGCTGAAGGTGTTGGTCTGTATCGTACCGAATTCCTGTTTATGGACCGCGATTCTTTGCCTACAGAAGAAGAGCAGTTCCAGGCATATAAAGCCGTTGCTGAAGCGATGGGCTCTCAGGCTGTTATCGTCCGTACCATGGACATCGGCGGCGATAAAGATTTGCCGTATATGAACCTGCCGAAAGAAGAGAACCCATTCCTGGGCTGGCGCGCTATCCGTATTGCTATGGATCGCAAAGAAATTCTGCACGCACAGCTGCGTGCAATCTTGCGAGCCTCAGCATTTGGCAAATTACGTATTATGTTCCCGATGATTATTTCGGTTGAAGAAGTACGTGAACTGAAAGCAGAACTTGAACTGCTGAAAGGCCAATTACGTGAAGAAAACAAGGCCTTCGATGAAACTATCGAGGTCGGTGTAATGGTTGAAACACCTGCGGCGGCGGTTATCGCTCGCCATTTAGCTAAGGAAGTTGACTTCTTTAGTATTGGGACAAACGATCTAACTCAGTATACTCTGGCAGTAGATCGTGGCAATGAGCTGATTTCTCATCTCTATAATCCAATGTCGCCATCGGTATTGGGCCTGATCAAACAGGTTATTGATGCATCTCACGCTGAAGGTAAGTGGACCGGTATGTGCGGTGAACTTGCTGGTGATGAACGTGCTACACTGTTGCTATTGGGCATGGGGCTGGATGAGTTCAGCATGAGTGCGATTTCGATCCCACGCATCAAGAAAATTATACGTAATACGAATTTCGAAGATGTGAAGGTGTTGGCAGAGCAGGCATTAGCTCAACCAACAGCGAAGGAATTGATGGATTTGATTACCACATTCATCGAAGAAAAAACACTCTGCTAATTCCACGATACTGGAACGCTGCCCGATATAAATACTTAGGAGAAGATCATGGGTTTGTTCGATAAACTGAAATCACTGGTTTCAGATGACAAAAAAGACAGTGGTACTATTGAAATCGTTGCGCCATTGTCTGGTGAAATCGTCAACATTGAAGATGTTCCTGATGTTGTTTTTGCAGAGAAAATCGTTGGTGATGGTATTGCTATCAAGCCTTCAGGCAATAAAATGGTTGCTCCTGTTGATGGCACCATCGGTAAAATTTTCGAGACTAACCATGCTTTTTCTATCGAATCAGACAGCGGCATTGAGCTGTTCGTCCACTTCGGTATTGACACTGTTGAACTGAAAGGCGAAGGCTTCAAACGCATCGCTGAAGAAGGCCAGCGCGTCAAGAAAGGTGATGTGGTTATTGAGTTCAATCTGGCCCTGCTGGAAGAGAAAGCCAAGTCTACATTGACGCCGGTTGTTATCTCCAACATGGACGAGATCAAAGAACTGATTAAGTTGTCCGGTAGTGTCACCGTTGGTGAAACACCAATTATTCGTATCAAGAAGTAATCTCATACGAATAAAAAAACGGCGCCTAAGGGTGCCGTTTTTGTTTTCTGCTATTACCGTTACTGTCAAACTACTCCACTGCAAGCCAACGTGGGATCCGTAGTGTAATCACCAATCCCCCCTGCTCACCATTGCGTGCTTCAACCTGCCCGCCATGGGCCTGAATCACCTTACGCGTAATGGCCAATCCCAAACCATAACCTTTGCCAGACATCGCCGACTTAACGCGCACAAAGGGGTCAAAAATACTGGATAACTTGCTCTCTTCAACGCCTGGTCCTTGGTCAGCAACCTGAATCTGATAACTCTTATCCACCAATGAAAGTGTCACTTTTACCTGTTGCCCATGAACGGAGAAACGCAGCGCATTGCGGACAATGTTATCAATAGCCCGTCGCATCAATTCAGCATTACCTCTGACGGTGTACTCGATAGGGGGCAACACCTGTAGCAAGATCTCAACGCCCGGCACCTGCGCCTCAAAGCGCGCATCATTTACCACCACTTTGACCAGCTCATGCAAATCGAAATACTCGTCATCGTCAGCAAGATCGTGGTTTTCAGCTCGTGAAAGTGCCAGCAACTCACCAATCATCTTATCCAACCGTTCCGATTCATGCTCAATACGCTGTAATGAGCTTTCAACATTGCCAGGATTCTGGTGCGCTAAGCCAATCGCCAGTTGCAAACGCGCCAGCGGGGAACGCAACTCATGGGACACATCATGCAGTAGTTGTTCCCGCGCACTGACTAGAGCTTCGAGCCGTTCGGCCATTGAGTCAAAGTCACGCGCAACTTCAGTCAGCTCATCATGACGCCGCCGCATTACCGGCAGCAATCGTACCGACAAATCCCCCTGTGCCACCCGTTCAAAACCGGCACGCAACTGGCGCATCGGCCGCGTTAGATTCCAGGCTAATAACGCACTAAAAAACAAACCGCCTAATACGCCCATCCAAATCATAGGGATAGGAATATTCAGTATTTCATGGCGCTTTTCATCGGGGCCACCCTGCTGATTAACGGGTCGCAAGCCATCGATGTCGTAACTGACACGATAGTTTTGTCCATCAGGGCCTTGGGCCCAAGTGGTAACCTCACGACGATAAAACTCAGGTTCACCGCCTTGGGGAATCGATTTCCCGGTAAGCGCCTCTTCAGTCAGCGGTGGCAGCGCCGCCACCGGTAATACAGAAAAATGGGCTTTATCAGCCTCCGACCAGTTAGCTGTCATGGTACTTAGCGCAGGCAAACCACCGGAATGTAATACCGACGCCGCCGAGGCAACCTGTAATTTGGCAATTTGCCGCACCATTTCACGCTCAGGGGGTTCATGGCGATTGCCATAAAAGGAGAACACCAGCCACAGCATCTGGGTCATTAAAATAAAGGTAAACCAAAAACCCAGCAGGATTTTCCAAAACAACCGTCCGCGCATAAGCAATCTCACTCCACCCAAGGCTATTATCTGATGCGATAACCAATACTACGTACCGTTTCAATATTCAGATTGTTCCCCGGCAGGGCTGCAAGTTTTTGACGTATATTGCTGATATGCACATCAACACTGCGGTCATAGGCTTCCCGTGGTCGGCCTAATCCTTTATCGGATAACTCATCTTTGGTAACCACCCGCTCTGGTGAACGCAACAGCAGTTCCAACAAGTTAAATTCCGATGCAGTCAGATCAAACGGTTTACCCTGCCATTCACTGCTGCGCGTTGACGGGTTGAGTGTGAGGTCGCCATGGCTGATGATACTGTCATCGGCTGACGGCACCTCAGGATGTTCATCAAAGCGGCGCAATACTGCGCGCAAGCGGGCGACTAGCTCGCGGGGATAACAGGGTTTAGGCATATAGTCATCTGCCCCCATTTCCAGACCGATAACCCGGTCAATATTATCCCCTTTAGCGGTTAACATAATGATCGGTAAGCGACTTTTTTTACGCACTTGCCGCAAAACATCAATACCACTCATATCAGGCAACATAATATCGAGGATCAAGGCGGTATAGTCTCCAGATAAGGCTGCGGCAATACCCGCTTTACCGGTTAATACCAATTCGGCATTAAAGCCCTCACCGCTCAGGTATTCTCTCAGCATAGTGCCCAGTTCCACATCATCATCGACTAACAAAATCTTCATTTTTAACTCTCCTGCCTGATTTCGGCTATTTTCATGCCTATTTGACTCGCGCGCAGCCGGTTTTACTCAATCCTTACATATTCTTGAATCTCACTTAACTCACACTCATCGGTGTTGGCGGTAAATTATCCCCCTGCATTTGGTTTCACCGTTCTCTTCATTGTGGTTCAAGGATCTTTGATTGATTATGCAACAGGTTACAAGGTCGAAACGACGCTTTATCGGGCTGGCTGTACTGCTGCTGATAGCGGGCGGCGTGCTGCTATTCAGATTGATTTCACCGGCGGATAAACCCGCTTACATCACCGCCGCCGCCGAAACTCGCACTCTGGAACAAACTGTCTTGGCTGATGGCACCATCAAGGCACAAAAACAAGTCACTGTTGGGGCTCAGGTTTCAGGGCAAATCAAAGCGCTCCATGTCACCCTAGGACAGCAGGTTGAGAAAGGCCAGTTAGTGGCTGAAATTGATGACCTGACTCAGCAAAATACCCTGAAAGATGCCGAAGAAGCGCTGAAAAATGTGCTCGCCCAACGAGCGGCGAAAGTGGCAACACAGAAAAACAACCTATTGACCTACCAACGGCAGCAGCAAATTTTGGCCAAAGGTCTCGGCGTACGCGCTGATTTTGATAGCGCCAAAGCCACATTAGAAAGCACTCAGGCGGAAATTACTGCGCTCGATGCCCAGATTGCACAGGCGGAAATTGCCGTCAGTACCGCCAAACTCAATCTTGGGTACACTAAAATCAGCTCACCCATCACAGGTACAGTGGTGGCAATCCCGGTTGAAGAGGGGCAAACCGTCAACGCAGTACAAAGTGCGCCAACGATTATCAAAGTCGCTCAGCTCGACACCATGACGATAGAAGCACAAATTTCTGAGGCTGACGTGGTGAAAGTTAAAGCCGGTATGCCGGTTTACTTCACTATTTTAGGTGAGCCGGAAGAACGATTCAGTGCCACGCTGCGGGCAATAGAACCGGCGCCTGATTCGATCAACGATGAAACCACCACCACCTCATCCAGCTCAAGTAGCAGCTCCAGCTCCAGTAGCACTGCCATTTATTATAACGGCCTGTTTGATGTTGCTAACCCAAATGGCGCGTTACGAATTTCAATGACCGCGCAGGTCTACATCGTGCTCAACAAAGCCGAGAACGCCATCGTTATCCCCGCAACCGCATTAAACAACGTAAAAGGAAAGTATCAGGTCCAAGTGGTGAGCAACAACGGCAACATCGGTTGGCGTGAAGTGACCGTTGGGCTAAATAACAATGTTGATGCACAGATCCTCTCAGGCCTGCAAGCCGGAGAACAGGTGATCGTCAGCCAAGGCAGCAGTACCACCGCCAACAATAAGGCCCAACGTATGGGGCCACCGATGGGGATGTAACTGATGCCAGACCTCAACCACAGTAAGATCTTACTTCAGCTTGATAATGTCAGCCGTGAATTTATTAATGGCGAACAGACGGTTCAAGTGCTGAAAAATATCAATCTAACTATTTACAGCGGAGAAATGGTGGCGATTGTTGGCGCATCAGGCTCCGGTAAATCAACGCTAATGAATATTCTCGGTTGTCTGGATAAACCCAGCGCAGGCGAATATCTGGTCGCTGGCCGGATCCCACAACATTTGGACCGTGATGCGCTCGCCGAACTGCGCCGTGAACATTTTGGCTTTATCTTTCAGCGCTACCATCTGCTAAATGATTTGAGTGCGCGGGAGAATGTGGAAATTCCGGCAATTTACGCCGGTATCAATCGCGAGGAACGTAAAAAGCGAGCCGCCAGCCTGTTGTCTCGCCTCGGTCTGGCCGAGCGGCTGGATTATCGCCCAAGCCAGCTTTCCGGGGGGCAGCAGCAGCGGGTCAGTATTGCCAGAGCACTAATGAACGGCGGGGAAGTTATTCTGGCCGACGAGCCCACCGGAGCACTTGATACTCACAGTGGTAATGAAGTCTTAAATATCCTGAAAGACTTACACCAGCAAGGCCACACCGTGGTAATTGTCACCCACGATATGTCGATTGCAGAACATGCGCAGCGAATTATTGAATTGAGAGATGGCGAGGTCATTGCTGACCGACAAATGCAGTCGACAAAATCAGTAAGTACAGCAACCGTCGAACAAGAACCAGACATTGCCAGTAAACCACTACTCACCTCGTGGAAAGCGCAGCGCGACCGCCTACAAGAAGCGTTTAAAATGGCAATACTGGCGATGGCCGCACAGCGTTTGCGCACCGTACTGACCATGCTGGGGATTATTATTGGCATTGCCTCGGTGGTATCGGTGGTGGCACTAGGAAAAGGTTCGCAACAACAGGTTTTGGCGAATATCAACGCGATGGGGACCAGCACGCTGGAGATTTTCCCCGGCAAGGATTTTGGTGATATGCGCTCAGCGGCAATCCATACTCTACGGGCGACCGATGCGGATGCCCTGGCACAACAAGGTTATATTCACAGCGTGACACCAACGGTTTCGACCAGCACCACGCTACGTTATGGTAATAAATCGGTCAGTGGCACCGTCAATGGGGTCGGTGAGCAATATTTTCTGGTGCGTGGCTACAATATCAACCAGGGAATGGCCTTTAACCGTGCTAGCGTCGATGGCCTGATGCAAGAGGCAGTCATTGATGAAAACACCCGCGATAAGCTGTTTGCCCAAGGCGAAAACCCCATCGGAAAAGTTATCTTACTTGGCGCACTGCCCTGCCGCGTGATTGGTGTGGCGGCCAAGAAACAAAGTGGTTTTGGTAGCGACGAGAACCTCAATGTGTGGATCCCCTATACGACGGCGATGAAACGTATGCTCGGCCAATCTTATCTAAAGAGTATTACCGTGCGGGTGAACGATGATATTGACCTGGCGAATGCTGAACAGGGTGTAACAAAATTGCTCACTCAACGTCACGGGACACAGGATTTCTTCGTGATGAATACCGACAGTATCCGTCAAACCATTAAGAAGACCACCTCAACCATGACATTGCTGGTATCAATGATTGCGGTTATTTCCTTGATCGTTGGTGGTATTGGAGTGATGAATATTATGTTGGTATCGGTCACCGAACGTACTAAAGAAATAGGTGTGCGGATGGCGGTTGGTGCCCGTGCCAGCGATATTATGCAGCAGTTTTTGATAGAGGCGGTATTAGTGTGCTTATTGGGCGGTGGCCTTGGCGTAATATTATCGCTAGCAATCGGCCTGATATTCAGTCAGTTCAGTAGTAACTTTTCAATGGTTTATTCAACAACATCCATCATGATGGCCTTTATATGTTCTAGTTTGATTGGGATTATTTTTGGTTTTTTCCCCGCCAAACGGGCAGCCGAGATGGACCCTATCAGGGCTTTAGAGCGGGAGTGAAGATGATTGGGGATATTAGAATCATCATCTATATCCCCTTCAATAGACTAACAATCAATACAATCTCGATATTATTTATCGATAAAATAGAGAAACATAAAAATAACAGCAGCCTATATCAACAACAAAGTAAGTCATGACCAACCAGAGCATCAGATATAACTCAATCATAACCGCCATATTATTATAAGACAATTCCCACAAAACAAGATTGTTCTTAATAATAGCAAATTAACTTTATTAAATTTAAGCTAACAGCCTGAAGAACCTTTACACCTCTAATTACCTACGGTAATGTGTGGCTATACATATTAAAATACCAGACCATGCCTGGCCTAGTATTATCTATTTTTTATAATACACGTATAAATATCTCTATCCTTTTGGCGTAGTTATTTTCGTCATATTGGTATTCCACAATCTATTTTTGTTTTCAGCATACTGGGTGCTGTAAATCAGGGGCGGTAGCGTGGACAAACCAGATTAAATTTTTGGACAACAACAGATGGCTCGTAGTGGTTTCGAAGTACAAAAAGCTGCCGTTAACGCTTTGTTTCTAAGGGAAATTAAAACTAGATTTGGCAAGTATCGGCTGGGTTATCTTTGGGCGGCGCTAGAGCCTATGGCTCACATGCTCATGCTACTAGGCATTTTCGGCTACATTATGCAGCGTACCATGCCAGATATTTCCTTCCCGGTTTTTCTGATTAATGGGATTGTTCCCTACTTCGTATTCATTAATATCAGTAACCGGTCGATTGGTGCTATAGAAGCCAACCAAGGCTTATTTAACTATCGCCCGGTAAGGCCGATAGACACCATCATTGCCCGCGCTGTTTTAGAATCATTAATTTATGCGGTAGTTTACATCTTACTGATGGCGATCGTCGGCCTGCTTGGCGAGGAGTTTGAAGTCATTAACCTTATTTCGCTGGTTCTAGTCTGGTTAATGCTAATCATTTTCTCCTGCGGCGTCGGTCTGAGTTTTATGGTGATAGGAAAAACCTTCCCCGAAACCGAGAAGTTTCTACCCATTCTGTTAAAACCGCTCTACTTTATTTCCTGCATTATGTTTCCGCTCCATTCAATTCCAAAGGATTACTGGCCGTACTTACTGTGGAATCCGTTAGTCCATGTCGTTGAGCTATGCCGTGAAGCCGTCGTTCCGGGTTATGTCAGCGAAGGTGCCAACTTATACTATCTGGCCTTCTGTACGTTGGTCAGTCTGTTTGTTGGGCTTGTGTTGTACCGTAACGGTGAAGAGGCGATGCTAACCTCATGATCAGAATTGAAAATCTAACCAAATCTTATCGTACCCCTGCTGGGCGCCATTATGTTTTTAAAAATCTGCATGTCGAGTTCCCTGCTAATAAAAGTGTGGCCTTAATTGGTCGCAATGGTTCAGGTAAATCAACGTTATTACGTGTCATCGGTGGTATCGACCGGCCTGATAGCGGCAAAGTTATTACCGATAAAACGATCTCCTGGCCAGTAGGACTAGCAGGTGGATTTCAGGGGAGTTTGACCGGGCGTGAAAATGTTAAGTTTGTCGCCCGCCTGTATGCAGCAGACCGTGAACTACGAGAGAAAGTGGCCTTTGTTGAAGAGTTCGCCGAACTCGGCAAATACTTTGATATGCCAATCAAAACCTACTCTTCTGGCATGAAATCCCGCCTGGGTTTTGGCCTGAGTATGGCATTTAAGTTTGATTACTATCTGGTGGACGAAGTCACCGCTGTAGGGGATGCGCGCTTTAAACAAAAATGTGCAGACCTGTTCAAATCCCGCCACCAGGAATCAAGCTTTCTTATGGTTTCCCATAGCCTCGGTTCACTGAAAGAGTTCTGCGATGCCGCGCTATTTATTGGCCGAGATAATCAGGTGAAATATTTCGAGTCAGTAGATGAAGCGATTGCGGTTTATAAAGAGGATGAAGGGATATAGTTTTTATTTAATTTAAGTAAAAGTGTTAAATAGAATTAAAAATAAAATAATTGATATAACAACAATCATTTGGAAAAAATAAAAACGACATGAAATATCACAAGTAGCTATTTATATAGTTAAAAATAGGTTTTTTTAACTCTGTTGGACATGTAACGGAAACATACAAAAAGTCTCAATTAATTAAATCAGTCTACAGATTAAATTCACATTAAGGAATGGTTCATGAAGTATCTAGTGATTAACCCTTATCATAATGCAAGTCATGGAATTTCCAATTACATTAAAAATCTAAAAAATGTAGTTAATGATATTGATTTAGTCAGCTTTGACAATAAAAAAAATCTCTCTCCAATTGAATTCAGGGAAGAAGTCTTAAGATATATAACAACTAAATTTGGGTTTGATGATGTTATCATAGAAGCGCCAGAGGCAAGAGCATCAACGTTACTCCTCCCATCAAAATATAATGTTCACATCCGTTTACATTGTCCTTTGGCAGTTGCCCAAAAATACGATGGGCACACTCCTAATCAACAAGAATACTCAAATGAACTTAGGGTAATATATAAAGCAAAATTAGTTTCTTCTCCTTCTTATGCTTTAATAAAAGAAATAGAAAATGAATTAAAAAACACACAAGTCACATATTATAAAAACCCAATAGATATTGAGGAGCCGGAGTTAAAACCTGAAAAAATATATGACTTAGTGTTTATGGGTAGATTTCAAGAGTTAAAAGGCACAGCTCATATAAATAGAATACTAGAATATTTACCAGATAACTTCAATGTTCTATTATTTGGTGCAAAGTCTGAAACATTTAAAATATCACCTAAAGTAAAATGTAAAGTTCATAAAAAAGGACAAATATTAGGTAACGCGAGATTTGATTTAATCAGAAAATCTAAGTGCCTGATGCTACCAAGTAATTTTGAGAATTGTAGTATGGTGATACTAGAAGCATTAGCATGCCATGTTCCGGTTGTAACTTGGGATGTTGGTGGCAATAAGGAAATATCCCCCCCTAGTGTTTTACAATGTGCAAAATTTGGTGATTATAGAGACTTCGCTATAAAAATAATAAATTTTGTCGAGAACCCACCAGAAAAAAATCATTTCGAGATAAGCATTAATAATATTAATAAAGACTTTAATAATGGAATTTCATCTCTAATTAAAGAAATAACAAAAAAAGAAATAGTACCTTATTTTGGCATGAACAATGCAAAACATCATGTATATGAACCTGTTAGGAGTGAAATATCACACCAGGAGATAAATAAATTAAGAGTATTTGGAGTCGCATACTCGAATGAACATATAGAAGAGCTTTGGGGGCCCGTAATTTCTTATTTAGGTTATGAGTATAGGTATGTATCCAGACAGCCATTGGGTCATCATACCGTTTTTAAACATGATCCTTTTGAAATAGAAAAAAAATATTTTTGTCATTTCGATTGGGTTAAAAATACGTCTCGATTAATAACTCAAATAAAAAATTACAGGCCAAATTTCATATTATTTCATAATGGTTCCCATCCTATTTACACACATGTATTAAGAGCATTAAAGGAACTTAAAATCCCAATAGTATATTCAGAATTAGGATGGTTCCCCCAAAAAGATCATGTTTACTTCGATAAATGGGGTGTAAATGGCTTATCTTATTTAGCTAGTCAAACATCTGAACAGCTATGCGGTAAGACATTTGATAATTGCAATGCTGAGGTGAAAATTTCTGGCGACTATGCACTTTTAGTTACACAGTTAGAGAATGATACTAACTTGATCGTCAACTCTCCAAGATTCAAAAACAATGAAACCTTCATTAAACATATCATTGATCAAGTATCTGATAGAACATTATTAATAGTAAAACCTCACCCGTTGGATAAAAATACTGATCGCTATGATAAATTTGCAAGTGATAGAGTAAAAATAGAGAAGAGTTTAGATACTAATACCCTAATACAAAATGCGCACTCAGTTATTGGTATAAATTCAACAGTGTTACTTCAATCTCTAGAATTTGACGTTAATATTTATACTTACGGTCACTCAATACTAGACAACAAAGGAGTATCAATTGACTGTATATCTGATGAAATAAGTTTGATATGGCAAGATACACTAAAAGGTTCGAGAAAAGTTAGAAACGCCATAATTAATAGCTTAAAGAGTAGACAGATAAATCTTTTGGCGATAAGAGAAAAAGTAAGACCAAATGACATTTCGTTAATTCCATTAATTGAAAATAACATTTCCGACTTCAGTCATATAATTAATTCAAAACTAGAAAAAATCCCCAAACAGATAGATCATCATATTGAAAATAATACATATTCAAAAAATCCTGTCATATATAAAAAATTTAGAAAATTAAGAAAACTGGTAAGAGAACCTAAGTCATTCATCCACGACATGTGGAAAAACCTCTTTCATACAAAAAACAAGGTAATTCATAAACAATGAAATTAATTTGTTCATTTGGAAGCTGCTTATCGGCAAGTGTCGCTGAACAATTATCTAAAATGTTTGATAATTGGTTAAGAATAAGCAGTGTCCAACATAATAGAATTGACCAATTTGATCAAATTTACATAAAGGAAATTTACCCTAGACTTACTAAAAACAATATTGGTTTAACACTTTTGGATGAATTTAATTACGTCAATACTATAGACAACCAATTGGCTGATATCGGATTAGGGCGAGCTCTACCTAAAAAAGAAGATAAAGTACCGCTTAATAATATTCTTAGTTGTATAGAATCTGGCAAAGTTGATATTTTCATATTTGATAACTTTGCTGAATTGTTTTTCAAACTATATGAGCACATTGAGCTTAAAACACCAATGTTTATTAATGAGAAGTATTTAACCGAAAAGGCTAATAAGTTTACATTTAATAATAGTTTTATTTCTGTGGAGAGTTATGTTCTAAGCTATAGCAGTGTATTTGAGTATATAACTTCAAAAAATCCAGGATGTAAGATTATTTTCCTTCCATTCCCAATATCATTAAAGAATGACAAAAATCTTAAATCAAGGAGTGATTTATATTTAGAGGCAATAAATGGATTAACCTCTACGTTCGAAAATATATATATACACTCAGAGATTGAAATATCAATACTCGATCTACTTAGAGAGAATGATATATATCACTTTAATGATAGGGCTTATAATTTTCTTGCAAAGAATATCATCAAACATTGTCTTACCTAAGAAATAATAAAAATCAATATGAGTTAAGGTGAATATATGTCAATATTAGTAACAGGCGGCGCAGGTTATATAGGCTCGCATACAGTAATAAAGTTACTCGAAGACGGTTATAAGGTAATTGTTCTGGATAATCTATCAAATTCATCAAAGAAAGCAATAGAAATGGTTGAGCGAATCACCAATAATAAAATAGACTTCATTATTGGTGATATATTAGATGCTAATATACTAAATGATATTTTTAGAAAAAATAAAGTAGAGTCTGTAATTCATTTTGCGGGATTAAAATCCGTTAGTGAGTCTATTAATAAACCAATTAAATACTATAAAAATAATATTTCTGGCACTTTGAATTTAATTAACGCAATGCTTAAGGCTGAAGTCTACAACTTTATATTTAGCTCTTCAGCTACTGTCTACGGCTTACCAGAAAAAAAACCATTAACTGAAGACTGTAGAACTGGAGGAACAACTAACCCTTATGGTGAATCAAAACTGATCGTTGAGGAAATGCTAAAAAGTATTTCTAATGCTGAACCAAAATTTAATGCTACATGCTTACGCTATTTTAATCCTGTAGGGGCACATGAGTCTGGACTGATCGGTGAAGATCCTAATGGGATTCCCAATAATCTTGTCCCATATTTATTGCAAGTTGCAATTGGCCGGTTAGAATACGTTTCTATTTATGGTAACGATTATCCTACGCCTGATGGAACTGGTATAAGAGATTATATTCATGTTATGGATCTTGCAGAAGGCCATTTAGCTGCTTTAAAAAAAACTGGTAGTATAGATGGTGTTTCTGTATATAATCTTGGTACAGGTAAGGGATATTCAGTTTTTGAAATCATTAACGTTTTAAGTAAAGTATCTAATAAAGACATCAAATATAAGATCGCACCAAGAAGAACAGGTGATATTGCAGAGTGTTGGTCAGACTCTTCATTGGCAAATAAAGAGTTAGGCTGGAAAGCACAGAAAGACTTATCGGAAATGATAAGGGATAGTTGGAATTGGCAAGTAAAAAACCCTAATGGTTATAAAAAAAATTAATTTATATCATCACAGCTCTAACTGATTAATAACCTTTTAGAGCTACTATTAAAAATATCAACCCAATCATTAATGTATATTCCCCACCCCCTCATCTTTAATATCTACGCGAGTGCGAATAAACTTATTCCCTTCCAGCACATTGTTATCGGCGTAATCAGCAAAGTACTTACCAGAATTATCTTTGGGGTTATCACCACAATCAAAACCAGAGAGATCTCTGCTTTGGCGGGAAGCTAGCCAAATGCCGACCTGCTCGTCGGTAAAGGTGTTATTGCGGATAATATTATGGTCGCTATGCTGCCAGCGGATAACCGACTTTCCACTACTGTAATGCTCGCCACAGTTCTTATACAAAAACACACCACCCGCACCATTGCCTTCAAATAGATTTCCCTCGATCAGATTATTGGCAGATGAATCCACCGCTAATCCTTCTCGCTTGCCCCGCCCCAGACTCTCATGACCATTATTTACTATACGGTTATTAATAATCCGGTTGTTGCGTGATGAGTGTTCCAGATATATTCCCGACATATAAGACTGCTGAACAGTAGAATTACTGAGAGTGGAGTCAGTCACGTAATCATCAAAATAGATGCCCACTCGCCCACTGCCGGTCACCACTACCGCGTCGATAAGAATCCCCGTCGGCGTTCGGTGATAATTAATCTGGTGATCGGTGCTAAGTTGATTAGCCGGAATATTAGAGGTAATACGGATGCCACTGCGACTAAAGTTGCGGATATGGCAATTTTTGATGCTGACGTTTTTTAGTGGTTTGCCTTTGCTATTGACCATTATGCCAAAGGGTAGAGTATTGTCCCCTTCCAACGTCGCCCCTTGACAGTCGAGATGAGTATTGCTGTGCGATATCAGTAGGGATTGACGATAAATACAGTGCGGCTGCAAGCTGATATTCCCCTGTAACGCGGTGGCATCAGGCAAATAGCATGTCAGTTGAGCAGCTTGTAGCGATAATGTGTATGAAGTGGCTGTGGCTAATACTAACCAGAGGTGGCAGCGCAACAATAATCGGAAAATGGTTACAGCAGTATTATCTGTATTATTTATCGGCATCAGCAATAATCATTTCTCCGCCCCATCCTGAAAAGTATCCCCAAAACTCACTAAACCTGGATCCGGTAATATTCGTCTTTATATTCGGTCTTTACCGTAGGTATCAGTTCAAGCTGATTATCACCATAATAAACCGCATTAATCTGGGTGTTTCTCAGTATATATAGCCGGAATTTTTTGAATAACTTCATATCTGGCTTGAAATCAGACTGCCAAAATTGATTGAGGTGCCCCTGAAACGTTAACCCTTTCATGTCATACAGCGCGTTTCCCATCACGATCAACGGTTTATTATGGATCAGTGCTGATAACCCGGCAGTGCTATTAATCGTTACCACCGCCTTGGCGTGAGTCAGTAATTCCGGCATCGGCAAATCGTGTACATATTTTACCCGCTCACTGATGTTGTACTGCTTACCGAGTTTACGGATTAATGGCCCGTACAGGCGATGCCCCCGGTCCATAGGGTGATGTTTGATAACTAACCACTGGTCACTACAGGCTTTTTTTGAAAATGAATACATTACGTCATTGATGTAATCACGCACGTCATTGTACGGGCTGTGGTTGCGGATCTGGCTATCATTGTAGACCTGTAAAACTACCAGATGGTAGCGCTGGTCAAGCTCGCCCTGTAGTTGACTCAGCACTTTTCGTTGCAAGAATCGGTACCACTGTTTACGCGCGGCAGCACGTATCCAGCAACGGGCTTCGTACCAAGGTGAAAAGGATTTATGGTGACGATATTGTGGAAATTGGTGGCGGTAAAACCAGCCCGCCAGATAATAACCGATGCAACGGCGTACCCGCAGACTAAAGCATGATGTCAATTTTTTGGCGACCGGTGCTTTAATTTCTGGCAACTTACGGTAGAAATCAGGATTACGTGGCAAGGCGGAAAACGCATTCACCCCGCCCTCTTCGAGGGTAATAAAATGCGGGCGGAGGTAGCCTTCCTCAAACGCCAGAAAACGCACCCCTTTGGTCTGCGCCCAAAGCCTGGCAACTTGGTGTAGCGGGCGGCAATCACCAAAACACAAAATAGTGTCGAAGTGGTAATCTTGCCAGGTATCTTTCAACCAGGTGGGGAACTCTTTCGGCGTCTGCCTGAACACCAAATAGTCACGCTTACGGCAATAAAACTTGTCACCGCCGTTGAATACTACGTTCACCGCTTCGCACCCCTGAGATTCAAGCCACTCAGCGGTATCACTGAAATAAGGTCCCATCGGGCCTTGTAACAGTAGGTACTTCTTGCCAGCAAGAAGTGTTGTCAGTGCACGGCAATCTGTAAGCATAAACACGTCACCATTATCATTTAACAGACTGATTTATAAGTTTATTGTCACTTTAGTTAGCATGAGCAGTTTTCTATAATTACGCATAATCCTGCCCGATTTTTTTTTGCTAAATTGCATTTCAGCACGTGGCTGAGCCGCCAAAATGTCTAACGCCCGTTCTGCGGTTATTGCTTCACGCCGAAGAGGGTCAACATAGGTCGGATAAGCGATCAACGCCTGATATACCAAGTCATCCAGCGTCAATGTGCGCTGCCGGCGTGGTGCAGAATGTTCGTCCTGTGTCAGCCCCCAACCGGCATAAAAAGGTATGCCGTAGCAAAATACCTGCTTCCCATGCAACAGCGCTTCAAAGCCCGAAAGCGACGTCAAAGTATGCAACTCATCCGCAGCCTGAATGCATTGGATGATGTCGGCATCCTGCGCCTGAGTGTTAGCCCAACGCGCAATATCAGCCGCAGGAATATGCCCTTGCCGGTTGCCAACCAATACGTCCGGGTGCGGCTTATAGATAATGAAAGCGTCCGGGTTACGCTGGCGCACCGTTTTCAGCAGTTCACTATTGGTACGAATACTGATTGTTCCGCTCAAAATGGATGCATCGTCTTCCACCTGGCCGGATACCAGCAAAATGCGTTTGCCACTGGCTTGCGGCGGCAGACTGAATGGCGCGCCAATGTTGTATTTACTGATTTTGCCACTGACCAATCGCTGGCGAAGCTTTGCGGCCCGCACTCGCTGTAGGTCAGTTAACCGGCTGCTGTTGAGTAACGACTCAAGATCACTCGGCCGGGTGGCATCGTAGTAAATGCCGCTTTTATCCAGCACCAGCGACAGCGGTGAATGCAAGTCAGAACCCAGCCCCGATGAGCGTATAAACCCATCTTCCATACGCCATACCGGCACTTTTTGCGCCTGAGCCTTTGCTTGCCAGCGCTGTTCGCCTTTATTGCCCCACACCACACAAGCCGTGTTCGATGTTTTACCGTCTCTGAAAGAGACGTTGTTCAGTGTGGTTTTTAAAAACAGTAAAAAAATGCTGCGTTTCCAAAGTGTTAAACCCGGCGCCCATAACTGACCCTGGCGTTGTAGTTGATGGTTTTTTTGCATCAACAAACCGTCTAACACAGCAAATAATGTCGCCGGCTGGCCACTACAGGGATCGATATAACGGCTGTAGCGCAGATAGGCGGCGCTGAATAAATCCAACAAACTGGCCTGCCCACGCCGGGCCGATAATCCGCCAGCCTGCGGGTGGCGATCGTCAGTCAATCCCCAACCGGCATACCAGGGTTGACCAAATACCGTGACAGCTTTACCCGCCAGCAACGCTTCAAAACCATATTGCGAAGTCACCACATACACACGACTGACCTGGCGCAATAACGACTGCGGGCTGACATTTTCTGCCAGCAACTTGATGCGTGGATTTTTTGGTATTGCCTTGAAGTAGCCTGCTTTCTTGCCCTGTAAAACATCGGGATGAATTTTCAGCCAAACCTCTGCCTGTGGGTTTTCATTCAGCGCGGCATCTAACATGGCCTCAAAGTCTGCCGCATCGGCATTGCCGTATTTAACCGCCATGTCACCAAAAGTCTGGTCCACGACCAACACCGCATCACCTTGCGCAGGCACGCCGCTGAATGCCGGTGCCAGGTTATATTTCGACAAGTCAGCATCAACAATTAACTGCATTGCCTCTCGGGCGTCGGCATAAAGTGGCTGGTTACCGGCCCGGTCAAGAATCAGCCTTTCCAGCGAGCTTGGCCGTCTGGCGTCGTAATAGATACCCTGAGTATCCACCACCATCGACAGTGGTGGGCAGCCTGACACGCCCAACCCCAACGAGCGGATAAAACCGTCTTCAAGACGCACAACAGGCAAGCTGGAAGCTCGCGCCAACGCAACCGCTTTATCACCACTTGGACGATGGCCCCACACCGCCACCGCACTTATCTGCGGTGGAATTGAGCGCAACGATGAAAGCTTGCAGCAGGGTTCAGCCAGAAAGTTTTCCAGATGCTCGATGCGATAGATTCCTGCCGAAAAGATGCCTATCATCAGAGTGTTAGCACCACTTTAGCGGCAACTGCCAACTGGTAAAGAATGGTCGAAATCCCCCGCGTTACTTCGATGTTCTTCGATTCAAACTTCGGTAATACCATCAGTTCGTCACCCGGTTGCAGCGTTTTGACGTCTTCAGCATTCAGTGCTTCACCATTCTGTTTAATCAGAATGACTTTGGTGTTACTGGCTTTTTGCGTGTAACCGCCAACCTTGGTAATGTAATCATCCGGGCTAAGACCTTTCTGCCAACTCACCGCATTCGGGAACATTACTTCGCCATGGATCATGACCAGCGAGGTCTTTTCAGGGATCTTAATTACGTCACCGTCCTCCAGAATCACCTGATCAAGATTACTTTCGTTGAGCACCACTTCACCCTTAGGTACCACGTTGCGGGCTTTGGTAACAAAGCGACTGATAAGCTGTGCTTCTTGCATTCGCAGACGGGCCTCTTCTGAAGTGGAAGACTGTGCTGATAAAGAGGCTTCTTCGAGTTTTTGCAGTGACAGGTCAAGCATCTCTTTCTGACGCAGCGCGACCGAGCGGCGATACAGTTGGATCGAGTCCATTTGCGACATGCTATTAGGGCGGATTTTTGCCAGCACCTGACGCATAGTCGCACCATAAGGCAGTACCATGGCATGCTCGCCGGAATGCGCCCCTTCGATTCGAACCTGAATGGTTCCTGAGTAGCGATCAGTGCTGATAATCAGCTTATCGCCATCTTGTAATGAACGCCCCGGTGCAGAGCTAAGTGGATAGTATTCACTGCGCTTAATCGTACCCTGCTGGCGGATAATGGTCATATGTGTGGCCCCCGGCTTAGGGCGTGCCCAACTGAGCGCTTCACTCACCGGAATCGTGCTGTTGCGGAATTCAAAGTCATAGCTGTTGAACACTTCGCCTTCGACACTGAAAGTGTGCTGGCGTGGGCCGACTACGATGGTATCGCCGTCAGCAAACTGTGATAGCCCCAAATTGCCGTTAAGGAGAAAGTCGTACAAATTAACCTGTGAGCGCACGCGGTTACCACGTTTGATGCTGATATCCACATAGCTGCCTCTCTGAGTATCGACACCACCGGCTTTACTGAGATAGGAGAGTAACGAGTCAGATGCCACCCCGCCGTACAATCCGGGGTTATTAACGTAACCGGTGACAAACACTTTGACCGGCTGGGCCTGTAATAAAGAGGCGTAGACATTCACATTCGACTGATAGACCTGTTTGACTTTGGCAGTCACCACACTGTTGATCTGGCTATTCGGGATGCCAACTACTTTCAGCGGGCCAACGTTTGGCAAGAAGATATTGCCTTTCGGGTCCACACTCAGCGCACCTTCAAAGTTAAATGCGCCCCATAACCGTACCTGAATCTGATCCCCCAAACTCACTACGTAGTTTGGATTGAAACCGATGCTGGAACCACTATCTGCCGCCGAGACCGAGGTAAAGAGTTGCGCGCCAAACATCCGACTCATCACCGCCGGGATCACCGGAGGGGGGGTATCGTCAAACTGGCTATCGCTATAAGGTCTCTGGCTTTGACCTGAAATAATCGACGGTAACGGTGCGGCCCCGGTCATATTGGGATCGGCATTCAGATCAACGGCCTGAGCGGGTGTTGCCTGTATGGCAATAATCAGAAGAACAGATTTCAATAATTTCATAGCATGCTCTGAGTTACTGCCTGCGGTGTCATTCCGACAAGCTAGAAATAGCGTTAAAACGGCGTCAATCTTTATGATCGTCAATCACCGCCAGCAATAATTTGACAGTACCAAAAAGTAAGCCACAAACCAGTAACCAACTGATAAGCAGATACAAACTGTTGGGGAACTTTGACTCCTGCGGTAGCTGAGGAGAGCTGATCACTGACAACATTTTCAGTTTTCTTGCCGCATCAACACGGGTTTTTTCAATCGATGTCAGGGTCAATTTGTAGATATCAGTATCGAACTGTACCTTGGCTTTAATCTCTTCAAAATCTACCGCCATACGGTTCAATTTGTGACCATCGGGCGCAGTAATTTTGCTTTTTTCATTATCAATCTGGCTGGAGAGCGACTTGAGTGCGTTCTTCGCACTGATGACCTGAGGTGCATCTTCACGGAGAAAAGTCAGTAGGTTACGCAATTCTGCTTCCATCTGAATGCGTTGGCTAACCAAGGTGTTAATCAACGTAGTGGCAGCCAAAGCCTGAGCTTCAGGGTCAAGAATATTATTGCTGTTCTGGTAAGTGAGTAGCTCGGTTTTGCTGCTATTCAAACGAACGCGCGCTTCCTGCATTTCGTTTTCGGCAAACAGCAACTGCTCGCGGGCAATTCGGTGTGAGATCTCATTGATAAATCTTTCGGATTCTTTCAAAACAGCCTGATTGAACCGTTGAGCAAATTCAGGCGAGAATCCTTGGGTACCAATGGTGAGCAAACCGGTTTTGTCATCGTAAGAAACGGAGATACGGTTACGGTAATAATTAAGGAATTGCTCGCGAGTGGCACTATCTGACAAATGATAGAAAAAATCCCAGCCGCTATGACCGAATGCCTGACGAAAATCGAGCTGTTTATCCAAGACCGCCAACATATCAGGAGAATTAATATATTCCTTCAGATATAAGGCATCTTCCGCAGAACTAGGGTTGCCAGCACCCATCAGCAAAGCGACATTCAGATTACTGCCATTGATATCGTTGGAATGTTTGATGGCGACTTTAGATTCACTGAGATAGCGTGGTTGGCTAAAAATTAACAAGTAGAGAATCAGCAGCAACATCGGTATCAGAATCATAACCTTACCTAAATGGCGCTGTAGCTTGGACAGAGTTAAGTGTGACATGCGCACGCGCTTCAACATATCACCTGGCCAAGCCGACTTTATTTTTTCAATAAACATGGGTTTCATCATTTGTTATTTGCGCGGGCATTTCCCCATCACGTCTAATGCAATCATCAACAGAAAATTCGAGTAATAAAATGATCATTACCCAGCTCAGGTAAATTAAGTTCGTCGATCGTCCGTATCATGTTCAATCAACACATGTCGCAACATACGACTAGCCCAGAGGAATAAGCCCACATTGGGCTAAAATACAGACGTTTTGCCAGCAAAACTCTAAATGAAGGGGTAAATCAATAAAAATTGCGGCTACAACACTGTTGATAATTATAATTTACATTTAACGAGTTTTAATAAATATTACAACCCGTTAACTTGCTAAAATCAGTGAAATAAATACTCATACAACTAAAACATCAAATAAAATCTATATGTGATTCCAATAGAAAATATAAGCAAAATACGAACAGCAGCAGTATAGGAAGAATAGACAGCTAACACCAATTGGTTAAATGTTACAGAATGTAACCATTGATAGCCAAATAAATTAGATATAGTTAGTTGATTTATAAGAAATTTCTCAAAATTAAATTAAAATACCCTTATAACTCATACCTGTAAACAACTCACATTCAAATTCACTACGGAATCAATGAAGCTAATTGTACGAATATTCCTACAATATTTATTCTAACAATGTGACGTGAATTAACTATATTAGCAAAGCAGGCTTGTACTAATAGCCACAGTTGATTGCATAAATTTCATTTACCACTAGATAGCCTCTAGCAGACAATTTGCTTACAGGGAAAGGACAGCAACGGGGTTCTGAGGCTTTTAAATATGATTAATTATAAATCAAAATCTCTGGCACCAAAGCTCCGTTCCTTTTTATAATTTATAGGTTCAAAACTATAAAAGTTGAAGTATTGCGAGGAAGGCAAAATATCATATCAACCCCATCTGATAGCGCGATCAGATAGAGTTGATACGTAACGCTCGGCCTACTTAATCAAAAACACCTGTCGACAAGTATCGGTCACCACGGTCACAAATAATCGCCACGATCACCGCTGCGGGGTTCTGTGCCGCCACCCGCAGCGCGCCGGCAACCGAACCGCCAGAACTGACACCACAAAAAATGCCCTCTTCCGTGGCCAGCCTTCGTGTCGTTTTCTCTGCTTCGCTCTGGGTGATATCCAGTACCTGATCAACCAACTCCGGGCGGAAAATCCCCGGCATGTATCCCGGTGACCAACGGCGGATACCAGGAATACTACTTCCTTCTGCCGGTTGCAGGCCGATAATGGTAACTTGCGGGTTTTGGCTTTTCAGATATTGGCTAACGCCGGTAATCGTCCCGGTAGTTCCCATGCTGGACACAAAATGGCTCACTTTACCCGCGGTTTGTTGCCAGATTTCTGGCCCGGTACCGGTGAAATGTGCGTAGGGGTTATCGCTGTTATTGAACTGATCCAACACCTTACCCTGCCCTTCAGCCTGCATCCTTAGCGCTTCATCGCGCGCCCCTTCCATTCCTTGCTCACGACTAACCAGAATTAACTCCGCACCGTAGGCACGCATTGCGGCCTGCCGCTCTTGACTCATATTTTCCGGCATCAGTAGCTTTAGCTTATAGCCCTTCATCGCGGCGATCATCGCCAGCGCAATACCAGTATTGCCGCTGGTCGCCTCGATCAACACATCACCCGGAGCTATTTCTCCACGTAATTCTGCCTGCCGGATCATGGTTAGTGCCGCACGGTCTTTGACCGAGCCTGCCGGATTATTTCCTTCCAATTTGACCCAAATCTGCGCATCCAGCCCTTGGCTTAAACGTTGCAGTTTGACGAGTGGGGTGTTGCCGATGCATTGTTCGAGGGTTGTCACTGTAAATACCTATTAAATACCCTTCCTCCTTGAAGTGGCAGCTATGTTCACTGCTCTCACGAACCCGAATCACTTACTTATGTAAGCTCATCGGGATTCGCTCGTTAGCTGCCTTGCTGCCACTCCAATGACGTTGGGTATAATTCTATGTTTACCAAAAGAAGAAAAACTTATCAGGCGCTTTGGGCTAAAGCAATGGGTTGTAATAATTGGTCGCCAGAATATAAGCGTGCATTTAACCCGCCCACATAATAACGGTTACCGCGCACCGGGGCGTCAATTTCACCTTCCGGCAGTACCACACTGATAGGATCCTGATGCCAACCAATAGGTTGCACCGTCAGTTGCCAGAAGTGACCACGCGGGCTGACTTCAAGCACTTGTACTGGCAGTGGGCAACGATCACTGGCGTGTGTATTGACTTCCATCTCCCACGGACGCAGGAATAAATCAACACTGCCCTGATGCATTGGGGCCAAATCCAGCGGCCAGTGGTGCGCGCCAATATAGAGTTGTGAGCCTCGAATCTCCCCACTCAAGCGATTAACTTCGCCCAGGAATTCCAGCACAAAGCGGGTCGCAGGGTAGCGCCACACTTCATCTGGCGTCCCGACCTGCTCGATATTACCCTGACTCATCACCACCACCCGATCAGCAACTTCCATGGCTTCTTCCTGATCATGAGTGACGAAGACGCTGGTAAATTTCAGCTCTTCATGTAACTGACGCAACCAGCGACGTAACTCTTTACGCACCTGTGCATCCAGCGCACCGAATGGCTCATCCAGCAACAGAATTTGTGGCTCGACGGCCAACGCCCGCGCCAGGGCCACACGCTGTTTCTGCCCACCAGAAAGTTGTGATGGGTAACGGCTGGCAAGATGACCTAATTGCACCATCTCCAACAGTTGCTCCACCTTCTGTTTGATAGCTGCCGCATTCGGCCGTTCACGGCGCGGTAACACCGTCAAACCAAATGCAATGTTATCGAATACTGTCATATGGCGGAACAAGGCGTAATGCTGAAAAACGAACCCGACACGTCGATCACGGGCATGCAGGCGGCTAACGTCAGTGCCATGGAAACTTAAACGTCCAGCGTTCTGGTTCTCCAGCCCGGCAATAATGCGCAGAAGGGTCGTTTTCCCCGAACCGGAAGGACCAAGCAAAGCCACCATCTGGCCAGAAGGAATATCAAGCCGGATGTCATTCAGTACCTTGGTGCGACCAAAATACTTGCTGATATTATCAATCTCAATGCTCATGCTTTTGCTCCTGTTCGAGACGAACAACCTGACGCGCTAAGCGCCATTGCAGGCCGCTTTTCAGAAAAAGGGTCAATATTGCCATCAGGGTCAGTAACGCCGCGGCGGTAAATGCCCCGGCAGTATTGTAATCCTGATGCAACAACTCAACTTGCAGTGGCAAGGTGTAGGTTTCGCCACGAATAGAACCGGATACCACCGAGACTGCCCCGAACTCGCCAATGGCGCGGGCATTGGTCAACACCACGCCATACAACAATGCCCAGCGAATGTTCGGTAACGTTACCCGGCGGAACATCTGCCAGCCGGATGCACCCAGTAATACTGCGGCTTCATCTTCCTGGCTGCCCTGACTCATCATCACCGGCACCAGTTCACGCACCACAAATGGGCAGGTGACGAAAATGGTGACCAACACCATACCGGGCCACGAGAACATCAATTGAATGTCGTGAGAATCTAGCCAGCCCCCCACCACACCATTTGAACCGTAAAACAGCAGATACATCAGGCCGGCGACTACCGGTGAGACCGCAAACGGAATATCAATTAGGGTCATCAATAACTGGCGGCCAGGAAATACAAACCGCGTCACCAACCATGCCAGTACCACACCAAACACCAAATTCACCGGCACCGTAATCAGTGCCACCAGCACTGTCAGCCAAATGGCATGCAACATGTCCGGGTCTAATAAATTCTGCCCGACCACCGCTATCCCTTTGGAAAAAGCAGTGATAAAGATCCACACCATCGGGATCACTAACAGTAAAAATGAGAACACCGCGCCGATGGCGATCAGGGTCCATTTACCCCAATTGATGGGTGGGCGAGCTACGCCGTTAAATTCAGTGATATCAGCCATCAGTGCCCGCCTATCCGCCGACCAAAGCGGCTTTGTAACGTGTTAATACCAAACAGCAATACCAATGAAACGGCCAGAATAACGGAAGCAATTGCACTGGCAGCCGGGTAATCAAATTCTTGTAGTCGGATGAAGATCATCAGCGAGGTCACTTCGGTCTTCCAGGCAATGTTACCGGCGATAAAGATAACTGCGCCAAACTCCCCCAGACTGCGGGTAAAGGATAAAGCAGTGCCTGCCAGTAATGCCGGAGCCAGTTCTGGCATCACCACCAGCCGGAAGCTCTGCCAACGGCTGGCGCCGAGAGTTTCCGCGGCTTCTTCATATTCGGGACCCAATTCTTCCAACACCGGTTGTACTGTGCGCACCACAAACGGCAAGCTGGTAAACGCCATCGCCACGGCAATCCCCAACCAGGTAAAGGAGACTTTAATCCCCAGTTCGTTCAACCAGGCACCGTACCAACCGGTGGTCGAAAATAGCGTTGCTAATGTCAGACCCGCCACCGCCGTGGGTAAGGCGAACGGCAAATCCATCAAACCATCCAACAAACTGCGGCCGGGGAACTGATAGCGGGTCAGAATCCACGCCATCAACATACCGAAAACCGCATTAAATACGCTGGCGACGCCTGCGGCCAGTAAGGTCACTTTATAAGCAGCGACCACTTGGGGGTTAGTAATCACCTCCCAGTACTGGGTCCAACTCATCTGTGCAACCTGCATGACTAACGCGCTGAGCGGTAATAATAAGATCAGGCAGGTGTAAAGCAGGCTGCTCCCGAGACTGAGGGTAAATCCGGGCAGAACCCGTTTACTGGATGCCGACAACATTACTGATGCCCTTGCGCTAACAATTTATCCAGCACGCCGCCAGTCACGAAATGAGTACTCATCACCTGCGGCCAGCTACCGAATTGATCTTCAACACGGAATAGTTTGGTTTGTGGGAATTGAGACTTGGCCGCTTCCATTGCCGCTTTGTCGTAAACCCGATAATTAAAGCTGGTGATCACTTGCTGTGCTGGCGGACTGTAGAGATAGTTGAGATAAGCTTTAGCCGCTTTCTCAGTGCCATTCTTCTCGACATTTTTATCCACCCAGGCCACCGGGAATTCAGCCAAAATATCTACCGGCGGGACAATTACTTCGTATTTATCACTGCCATACTCTTTACGGATATTGTTAACTTCCGATTCAAAACTGATCAGTACATCACCCAACCCGCGTTCAACGAAGGTGGTGGTAGCACCACGGCCACCAGTATCAAACACCACTACATTGGTCAGGAAACGCTTCATCCAGTCGCGGGTTTTAGCCTCATCCTTACCATTCGCTTGTTGGGTAGCACCCCATGCCGCCAGATAGGTGTAACGGCCATTACCGGAAGTTTTTGGATTCGGGAACACCAGTTTGACGTCTTCACGCACCAGATCATCCCAGTTGTGGATATTCTTTGGATTACCCTTACGTACTAGGAATGCCATGGTGGAATAAAACGGTGAGCTGTTATTAGGTAACCGCGCCTGCCAGTCGGCCGGGATCAGATTGCCCCGGTCATGTAGGATCTGCACATCGGTGACTTGGTTATAAGTCACCACATCTGCTTTCAAGCCCTGTAAGATAGCCAGTGCCTGTTTAGACGACCCAGCATGAGATTGTTTGATGGTCAGCTTGTCGCCGGGATTTTGCTGCTCCCACTGTTGCTGGAAGCCGGGATTGAGGGCCGTGAATAACTCGCGGGAAACATCATAAGAGCTGTTAAGTAACTCAGTGGCAGAGGCAGTTGCACTGCCGAAAATTAACGCGCTTAATAAGGCAACACGGTGCCATCCTTTACGTGTACCGTTCTTCACTGAAGTCTGTTTCATGCTGCACCTTATTCACTGAGTTCATCCGACAGGCATGTCATTAAATGTGAACAGTGCCTTTAATATCTTCAGTGTATTTATAACTAGGTGCATACCTATAATGCTTTTATATACCGTTTAGTGATGTTCAAGTATCAAATGCTCTAAGCCAGCAACAACGCTGGTCGCAAGCCACTCCCTTTTGCCCATTAAAAAACCCGGCCAACCGGCACCGGGTGATAGAAAAGACTTATTGAGTAAAAATTGTCGGTTGCGAAAAACCGGCCCTTCAGCCTTTCGTCATTACAACGATAATAATTGAGTCAGCGACGGTGCGAAGTAATAACTACCGGTCACTGGCTTACTGAAACCTAATAACAGATCGTGCTTACCGTCTATCGAGCCAAACATACTTAATAATTGTTGTTCGATATTATGTAAGCGTGCGCAATAAGCAATAAAGTACAAACCGTGTTTGCCACTGGCGGTACCGTAAGGCAAGCTTTGACGCAGAATTTTCAATCCTTTGCCATTTTCTTTTAAATCGACCCGGCTAACATGGGAGGTCTCCGGGCGCTTATCTGATGGCAATTCTTCGCTGGCATGCTTGGTACGCCCAACAATTTGCTCTTGCTTATGTTCAGGAATACGCTGCCATTTTTTCAGGTCGTGCTCATAACGCTGTACTAACACATAGCTGCCACCGGCATCTTCTTCACCGTCCGCAATCACCGCCACTTCCGAGCGGCTATCCCCTTGTGGGTTTTCGGTGCCATCAATAAAACCAGTAAAATCACGTTCTTCTACCCAGCGAAAGCCATGTGTCTCTTCTTCAACGGTGATCACATCGCCAAAAGCAGCCATCGCGGCCTGGGCTAAAGTAAAGTTGATATCCTGACGCAATGACTGAATATGAATCAATAAATCGCGTTGTGTTGCGGGGGCAACCATTGGTGCTTTGCCTAATGGCACAAAAGGTTTTAACTCATTAGCCCCTTTACCACCGGATAGGTCATGCCAAATATCAGAACCAAAAGCAATCACAGCACCTAAATACTCGTTAGGAAATTTTTGCTGTAACTCCTGCAATGACTGACAGAATTGTTTGCACCCCTGACGAATAGCATCTAGCTCGCCCTGTACTTTTGCTTCCATAAAAATGGCAAAACGACAATGTTCCATCAGAATGCCACTCTGAACTTGAGTCATGTTTGGTTCCTCACAAAATATCGGTGTTAATTATGGCGAATATAATAGCTGAACCGATTAGGATTACCTTGCGGCAACGCAAAATAAATTTAGGCGGAGGAAATGAGACCAAAGGTGGGAATATTATTAGCTAATTCACAGAAGAGAGCCAAAGTAATGATAAATCTGCCAGAAGCCAATTTGGACGCGGTTTGCAGCGGCCTCACCTTCAGATGCCCAAATAATGGGCCGAGTAATGAGTGCCGCTAACACTGCTATAACGTCAGGAACTAAGGGATGGTTATTCGCCTTTAGCTCGCCAGATAATCTTGCTCACTTTCCAACTTTGCAATGTATCATCGGATGGCATTAAACCTTCAGGACCATGCCAGTCGCCATCAAATAAATAGCTGACGTGCTTGCTGTCCGGTGCCGCACACTCTATTTGCGCACTATCATCACCGCTACCTTTGCGGCAAACACCAAAGGCTTTTTTATATAGTTCACTAAATGGTGTACCAATCGTAACACCCCATTGGCTGGGAATAGACTTATCCAAAACATCAATGCGCTCTACCGTGCCTTTCGGTTGCCCTGAGATAACCAGTTTGATTTGGTTCTCTTTCATCGCCTGATAGAAGGAAATCAATTTACCGTCGTTGGTCGCCATACCGCTACGCAGCCGGAAATCGCCTTTTAACCCCTCTTTGATGTCACTCTCAGTCAACGCAGTAGTGGCGGTAATTCCGCCAACACCCTGATCAGTCACCTGCATACTGCTGCTGCCAAACCAATTCAGTGGTGACAGACTGGACCAGGAAAAACCTGACATGGTTGAGCACCCGGCTAACAACAAAGGGGCACCCAGTAATAACAATCTCACCCCAGATAACCGTGGGCGAATATTCATCTAAAGCTCCTTATAAAACCACCGCATCCGGTAAGCTGTTCTGCATTGTACAAGCTACAGAGGGCATCTACATGCGCAGTTTAAAAATGATAACCAGTGGTTTGAGTCCACACAGCTAAAAAAGTGCCATAACACTACCGGCTTTAATTGTTATAACCAATAAATAGGTCTAATCGGATAGACTCGCGGCCATCGTATTGCAATACTTCAGCACGCCTTAACGCAAATTTGGTCTACTATTGGGTACCACAAAGGCTTGTGTAATTTTTGTTTTCAAACCTAATAATTCATGCATTGAAGGAGCAATAAAATGAAGAAATTAACCTTAGCGGCAGCCTTGGTTATGTTATGCAGCACGCCATTGCTGGCACAGAGTGCCACAGCACAAGGGGGCTTCGATGGCCCGGCAGCAACACAGACACAACCGACGACTCAGGGCGGATTCTCGGGTCCAAGTGCGACCAATACCACGGTAGATAAAGTCAAAACCATGCGTGATGACACCCATGTCACTCTACAAGGGAATATTGTCGAGCGCCTTGGCCACGATACTTACACCTTCCGCGACAGCACCGGTACCATTACCGTTGATATTGATAACAAGCGCTGGAACGGTCAAACCATCTCGCCACAAGATAAAGTCCAAATCGAAGGCGAAGTTGATAAAGACTGGAACTCGGTAGAAGTTGATGTGAAAAGTATTACCAAGATTAAGTAATTAATCTTTACCCTATCCTCTGCGGCTTTATCAGCTTTTGGGGATAGGGTTATTGCCATATTAAGGGTGAGGCCAATAGGGCGACCTCAATATTCCTGATCCACAATCAGCCGTTTGCCCAGCATGATGCTGTCTTGGGTTTCGTAATCGAGCTTTTCATACATACCAATGACCGCGTCATTGTCTTCGCGCACCATGATATTCAGCTTCGGGCAGCCACGGGCGATAAGTTTCTTCTCGAGGCGGCTGATCAGCGCATTGGCAAAGCCACGGCCACGGAAGTCAGGATGGACCCCCAGATAATAAGCCGAGCCACGGTGGCCATCGTAACCGCCCATGATTGACCCTACAATCGCCCCACTCACTTCCGCTACTAAAAACAGTTCGGGCGAGTGATTCAACTTACGCTCAATATCCATTTCTGGATCATTCCAAGGCCGCAGTAAGTCGCAATGCTCCCACAGCAGAATCACTTCTTCAAAATCGTCTTGCTGGAATACGCGGATTTCCATGGATGTTCGCACCCTTGAGTAATATGGATATTCTGATTATCGTGGCAATATTATATCACGCAATATTAAAGTGATATTTCCCACCGTGATAGTGAGTAATGATATTTGAGAAGAAGCAGATAAATCTTGCCGACCTTGTAGCTTAATAGCCGCTAATCCACACAGAAAGTACAATAATGGCGGCGAATCGGGGTATACTTGGCCCCTAAATATTTGCAAGCTAATAGAACCCTCGCTGATGAATTCACCCGATATCACCCAAATCAAAACCTACCTGCTAGCTTTGCAGGATAAAATCTGTGCCGCACTGACACATGCCGATGGCGGTGCAAGCTTCACAGAAGAGAGCTGGACCCGCGAAGAAGGCGGCGGCGGGCGCAGTCGGGTATTGGTTAATGGGGTGGTATTTGAACAGGCGGGGGTTAATTTCTCTCAGGTATCTGGTGCAGCATTACCCGCATCCGCTACTGCGCATCGCCCCGAATTGGCCGGTCGTAGTTTTCAGGCACTTGGGGTGTCGCTGGTGATTCATCCACTAAGCCCTTATCTGCCCACCAGCCATGCCAATGTGCGTTTCTTTATTGCTGAGAAACCTGGCGAAGATCCAGTGTGGTGGTTTGGTGGCGGTTTCGATTTAACCCCTTACTACGGCTTTGAAGAAGATGCTATTCACTGGCATCAGACCGCCCATCAGTTGTGCCAACCTTTTGGTAAAGAAATCTACCCACGCTATAAAAAATGGTGTGACGATTACTTCTATATCAAGCATCGCAATGAAGCGCGAGGCATTGGTGGCCTGTTTTACGATGACTTGAATAGCCCTGATTTTGATACCTGTTTCCGCTTCACTCAGGCGGTAGGTGATGGTTTCCTTGATGCTTATATGCCAATTGTTGCACGGCGCAAAGCATTGAGTTGGGGGGAGCGCGAGCGTCAGTTCCAACTTTATCGCCGTGGCCGTTATGTGGAATTTAATCTGGTGTGGGACCGTGGCACCTTGTTCGGTTTGCAAACCGGTGGTCGTACCGAATCTATTTTGATGTCGCTACCACCCCTGGTGCGCTGGGAATATAACTATCAGCCGGCAGAAGATAGCGCTGAAGCGGCGCTGTATCGCGATTTTCTGCCCGTAAAAGAGTGGCTAGCGACCGGAGAACAGCACTGATGCAAATTTGGGTTGATGCGGACGCCTGTCCGAATGTGATTAAAGAGGTGTTATTTCGCGCCGCAGATCGTACCGGCATGATGGTCACGCTGGTGGCTAATCAGCCATTGAAAACCCCGCCATCAAAATTTATCCGTACCTTACAAGTCGCCTCCGGTTTTGATGTTGCCGATAATGAGATCGTGCAACGGGTGGAGAAAAATGATCTGGTTATCACGGCAGATATTCCCCTGGCCGCCGAAGTGATAGACAAAGGCGGTATCGCCCTGAATCCACGGGGTGAGCGCTATACGCCAGATACCATTCGTGAACGGCTGAATATGCGTGACTTTATGGATACCATGCGCGCCAGCGGTATTCAAACCGGTGGGCCTAACACCTTAAATCAGCGTGACCGCCAGCAATTTGCCAACGAACTGGATAAGTGGTTACAGCAAGCGGCCAGAAGCCTATAAGCAAAAACCCGCCGAAGCGGGTTGAGGTTAGTAATAGGAATACTCAAAGTCATTGGCATTGCAGTCAGGCAGCAGTTGAGTAAATCCCGATGAGCTTACACAGGTAAGTGACTCGGGTGAGCGAAAGCCGCTAACAACGCGGCAATGCCAAGGATAAAGCGTATTTATAAAGGCTCGGTTTGTGCTTCAACCACCGCTAACGCCACCATATTCACGATCCGACGCACTGAAGCAATTGGCGTCAAGATATGCACCGGTTTCGCCACCCCCATCAGCACTGGCCCAACCGTCACCCCTTCCGATGATGTCACCCGCAGCAGGTTGTAACTGATACGTGCCGCTTCCATATTCGGCATAATCAACACGTTGGCAGCACCTTTCAATGGGCTGTCTGGCATCAGGTTATGGCGAATACTTTCCACCAGCGCGGCATCACCATGCATCTCACCGTCAATTTCCAGCTCTGGTGCCATCTGATTAACCAATTCCAACGTGCGGCGCATTTTACGCGCGGCTGGGCAGTCTGAGGTACCAAAGCTGGAGTGAGATAACAGTGCCACTTTCGGTTCAATCCCGAAGCGACGCACAGTTTCAGCGGCCATTAAGGTAATCTCAGCCAACTGCTCTGGTGTCGGATCATCATTGACATAAGTATCCGCAATAAAAGTGTTACCGGTGGGTAGCAACAGTGCATTCATCGCACCCGCCACATGAGCACCTTCACGGAAACCGAATACTTTCTCTACCACATCGTAATGTTCATGGTAGGTACCGATAGTGCCACAAATCATTGCATCAGCTTCACCACGATGCACCATGATCGAACCAATCAGTGTGGGATTACCAATCACTGCACGACGGGCTTGCTCTTGCGAGACGCCACGACGTTTCATGATTTGATAATACTCTTGCCAGTACTCGTTAAAACGCGAATCGGATTCATTGTTAACCACCTCAAAGTCTTTACCTGCTGTAATTTGCAGGCCCAACTTCTTCAGTCGGGTCTCAATCACACTCGGGCGGCCAATCAGAATAGGATAAGCCAGTTCCTGCGAGATCAACTCCTGAGTAGCATGCAGCACCCGCTCTTCTTCCCCTTCCGCCAATACCACCCGTTTCATCTCTTTCTTCGCCTGCGAGAAGATAGGTTTCATAAACAGGTTAGTTTTGTAGACAAACTCAGACAGCTTTTCGATGTAAGCACTAAAATCGGCAATTGGCCGGGTTGCCACACCAGAGTCCATCGCCGCTTTGGCCACTGCCGGTGCAATTTTTACAATCAGACGCGGGTCGAATGGTTTAGGAATTATGTACTCAGGGCCAAAGGAGAGGTCTTGCTCACCATAAGCGGATGCCACCACATCACTCTGCTCAGCCAGCGCCAGATCCGCAATGGCATGCACACAAGCCAGTTTCATCTCTTCATTAATGGTGGTGGCACCGACATCCAGCGCGCCACGGAAGATGAATGGGAAGCACAGTACGTTGTTAACCTGATTTGGATAATCCGAGCGGCCAGTGCAAATAATCGCATCAGGGCGCACCGCTTTCGCCAACGGCGGCAGGATCTCTGGTTCCGGGTTCGCCAGTGCCAAAATCAGTGGGTTCGGTGCCATGGTTTTCACCATGTCCTGAGTTAAAACCCCCGGGCCAGAACAGCCGAGGAAGATGTCCGCACCTGGCATCGCATCACCCAGCGTGCGTTGACCGTTATCTTCAATCGCATACGCCGCTTTGGTTTGTGCCATATTGGCCTCACGGCCTTTATAAATCACACCTTTGGAATCGCATGCAGTGATATTGTGATGTTTTAATCCCAGCGCCACCAGCAGGTTTAAACAGGCAATCGATGCCGCCCCTGCCCCTGATACCACCAGTTTCACATCGCTGATGTCTTTCTTCACTACCCGCAGGCCATTGAGTACCGCAGCGGTGCAGATAATCGCCGTGCCATGCTGATCATCGTGGAATACCGGGATCTTCATGCGTTCACGCAATTTTTGCTCAATATAGAAACATTCCGGTGCTTTGATATCTTCCAGATTAATGCCACCGAATGTCGGTTCCAGCGACGCGATAATATCAATCAATTTGTCTGGATCGAGTTCATCCACTTCAATATCAAATACATCAATACCTGAAAATTTCTTAAACAGAACGCCCTTACCTTCCATTACCGGTTTACCGGCCAATGCGCCAATATTGCCCAGTCCCAGCACCGCAGTACCATTGGAAATCACAGCAACCAGATTGCCGCGCGCCGTGTATTTGTAAGCAGCCAAAGGATCAGCGGCAATTTCTAAACACGGAGCCGCCACACCAGGCGAGTAAGCCAGCGCCAAATCCCGTTGGGTTGCTAGCGGTTTGGTTGGCGACACCTGAATTTTCCCTGGGGTTGGATATTGGTGAAAATCAAGCGCACTCTGTTTCAACTGTTCGTCCATTGTAGGTTCCCTTTGATTTTATTCTTCGAGGTTATACCCAATAAACTTGAAATTGCAGGTAGGCAGCAAGTGAACCAATCCCGATAAGCGCACGATGATAAGTGATTCGGGTCAGTGAACGTAGCTAACACCACGGTGGTTTCAAGGTCGAAGGGTATATATGACCAATAACAGAACCAGTATAGTGAGTGATTTATCACAATCTATGAAGCAGGCCATACTCTGCATAACATTTTTGCTTCAATTGAAGAATTTACTTATCAATCAGAGAGGATGGTCAACAATCGGGGGAGTGAATGCCGCTAACATCACGGCAATATTGGTAAGAAAGGTATTTATTTGAACCAATTATGAATTTGGGCGTATTGCAATAACATAATCGTCTTACCATCTTTAATGCGGCCATCAGCAATCATGGCAATGGCTTCGCTAAACGATAATTCAACCACGTCGATCACCTCATCCTCCACGCCGACATCATCAGTAATTTTCTGATCTGGATGATATTCCGCCGCAAAGAAATAGACGATTTCAGTCACGCCACCCGGCGACATATAAGCTTCAAACAGCTTCTGCACTTTATCAACCTGATAACCCGTCTCTTCCATCGCTTCACGGCGGATACACTCTTCCGGTGAGTCGTTATCCAGCAAACCGGCACAGGCTTCCAGCAACATGCCACTAGGATTGCCATTCACATAGGTTGGCATGCGGAATTGTTCAATCAGTACCACGGTACCCTTCTGGCGGTTATACAGCAGAATGGTTGCGCCGTTACCCCGGTCATACACTTCGCGAATCTGTTGTACCGGAGTCCCGTTATCAGTTATTAAATCAAAGGTGTATTTGTGTAGTTTGAACCAGTTTTTGGATAATAATTCACTCTGAATATTTTCAATTTTGACTGACATAAACCCTTCTCTAATCTGGTTAATAGTCATTAGCGTAATCGGTCACTTGCAAGGTTATACACCTCGCTACGATCTCTTTTTCCTACTGCAACCACAGCAACGATCAACACATCATCGATAACTTCATACACTAATCGAAATCCAGAGGATCGTAATTTAATTTTGTAGCAGTTTTTCATACCACGTAGTTTAGCGCTTTCAATATGTGGATTATCGCTGCACTTTTTTAATTTCTTGGCAAATTGCTGTTGTATCGTCTTATCCAGTTTGTGCCATTCCTTTAGCGCTTCTTCTCTGAACTTAACGGCATAGGTCATAGATAGCTATCCAAATCGATATCAAGCAAGGGTTGATGGCGCCGCCTGTTAACCAACTCAGCTAATTCGTGATCATCAAGCGCTTCCATTATTTGTTCATACAGTTCTGCGGGTACACAATAGAATGCGGGTTGATTGCGGTTCAGGATAGCTACGGGGAAACCGGCCCCAGCGTTCACTGTTGCCATTGGATTTTTTTTCAGTTCGCTCACGCTGGCACTGGTATCAGTCAAAATTATACTTGGCATAGGCACCTCAAAAAGACCTGTTAACAGGTCTCATTATGCGAGCAGTGACACAATAAAGCAATAAAAATGCCCTGTCGACACAACGTCAACAGGGCATCTCAACAGCGAAAAGCACGACGAAAGAGGTCGGTTAGAAGCCGGTAGGAATATCCTTCATATCCGGTAACTTATGGGCTATCCCTTTGTGGCAGTCGATACAGGTTTTCCCTTCGGTTATCGCCTTACTGTGCATTTTCGCCGCGACCGTTTTTTGTGCGGTGAAGTCCATATTGTCGAAATTATGGCAGTTACGGCACTCTTGCGAGCCATTGGCTTTCATTCGCGCCCACTCATTTTCGGCCATGGTTAGGCGGTGAGCCTCAAACTTTTGCGGGGTATCAATCAGGCCGAAAGCCTTGGCATACAGCTCTTTACTCGCTTTGATTTTACGCAGCATCTTTGGCCCCCACTCATGGGGAACGTGACAATCCGGGCAGGTCGCCTTCACACCACTGCGGTTGCTGTAGTGGATGGTCCCCATATATTCCTGATAAACGTTATCTTTCATCTCATGGCAGCTAATACAGAATTTCTCAGTATTCGCCATCTCCATGCCGGTGTTAAATCCCCCCCAGAAAATGATGCCACTGACAAAGCCAATTAGCAGTAAAGTCCCGAGCGCCAGCCGGCTTGGCCTGCGCCACCACTGCCATATACGTCTGATAACACCGGGCTTTTTAGTTTCGCTCATAACTTATCTCGCTTATCGCTCATTTCGGTTATTGGCCAAAGCCAGGGGCTGGCTGGAAGCTGTTACCGACAATCGGTGCGGCATCAGTTTGTGGCACATGGCATTGCAGGCAGAAATAGCGACGTGGTGAGACTTCACTCGATACTTTGCCATCACGGTCAATAAAGTGAGTTGGGCTGACACGCGGTGCTCCAGTGGTGCGATAGTGCTCCACACCATGGCATTGCAGGCAACGGTTGGTATTTTTACTGACTTGATAGCCATCCACGCTATGCGGGATAAGCGGGGGTTGGTTAACATAGTTCAATGCCATACGCTGTTGTTGTTTCGGCATTTTCACTTTGCCTTCAGCCGTGCCAGAGACTTCTGGTGATTGAGTCAAGTCCATTTCAACATTGCTGGCAGCAGTGGCTGCACCGGTGATCACCAACACCACCAGCAGCGATATGACTGACAAAAACCGGCGGTTTAATGATTTAAAAATCGTGTTATTCATTATTTTCTCCTGAGTACACCGTCTTTTCCTGAGCATCCCTGGATGAGGGTATCACTGGCTGCTCATGCCTGCCCCGCAGGGCAGGCAATCTCAATTACGCCACTACCCGTGCCAACTTCACTGCACATTTTTTGAAGTCAGTTTCTTTGGATAACGGATCGGTGGCATCCAGCGTCAGGTTATTGACCAACTGCGCGGCATCGAAGAACGGCATATACACCAGTCCTTGTGGTGGGCGGTTACGACCACGGGTTTCCACCAATGAGGTCACTTCGCCACGCCGTGAAATCACTTTCACTTTGTCACCACGCCGCAAATCACGGGCTTTGGCATCCAGTGGGTGAATGAATAGCACCGCTTCAGGGAAAGCGCGGTGTAACTCAGGGACGCGACGGGTCATGGAACCGGTATGCCAATGTTCCAGCACACGGCCGGTAGAGAGCCACAAGTCATATTCCTGATCCGGGCTTTCAGCCGCAGGCTCGTAGGGCAGCGCAAAGATTACTGCCTTGCCATCAGGTTTACCGTAGAAACGCACGTCTTCGCCTTTCGGCACGAAGGGATCGAACCCCTCACGGTAACGCCAGAGCGTTTCTTTACCATTGACTACCGGCCAGCGCAGGCCGCGCTCTTGGTGATAACGGTCAAACGGTGCTAAGTCATGGCCGTGTCCGCGACCAAAATCGGCATACTCTTCAAACAGCCCTTTCTGAATGTAGAAGCCGAAATCGCGTGCTTCGTCGTTCAGTTGGTCGGCGGGGATTTCACTCAGTGGATATTTGCTGACCACATCGTTGGCAAACAGCACGTCATACAACGTCTTACCGCGATACTCCGGTTTTTTATCGACCAACTCAGCAGGCCAAACATCTTCCACTTTGAAGCGTTTGGCGAACTCGACAATCTGCCATAAGTCAGATTTCGCCTCACCTGGCGCTGGGACTTGCTGACGCCAGAATTGGGTGCGCCGCTCTGCATTGCCATAAGCCCCCTCTTTTTCCACCCACATCGCAGTCGGTAAAATAAGATCAGCAGCCAGTGCACTGATAGTGGGATAAGGGTCAGATACCACAATAAAGTTGCGCGGATCACGCCAACCCGGCATGCGCTCTTCATTGATATTCGGACCCGCTTGCATGTTGTTATTACACATCACCCAGTAAGCATTAAGGGTGCCGTCTTTTAGCGCGCGGTCTTGCGCCACCGCATGCAGCCCCACTTTCTCAGGGATAGTGCCGGCAGGCAGTTGCCACTTGGTTTCAGCAATCTGGCGATGTTTTTCGTTGGTCACCACCATATCTGCCGGTAGACGATGGGAGAAGGTCCCCACTTCACGGGCTGTGCCACAAGCAGAAGGCTGGCCGGTCAGAGAGAATGGGCCAGACCCCGGTTTAGAGATTTTGCCGGTTAACAGGTGCAGGTTGTAGCACATGTTGTTGGCCCAAACCCCGCGGGTGTGTTGGTTAAAACCCATGGTCCAGTAGGAGACTAATTTTACTTTCGGATCAGCATACAACTGCGCCAACGACACCAGTTGGTCCTCCGGCACGCCGCTCATTTTAGCGGTTTTCTCTAGGGTATATTCCGCGACAAAGGCTTTGAAATCATCAAAACTCATCGGCTCGGAGGCATCACTACCCGGATTCTTGGCGGCTTTTTCCAACGGATGGGTTGGGCGCAGACCATAACCGATATCGGTGGCACCACGGCGGAAATTCACATGGCGGTCGAGGAAACCCTGATCAACAGCATTATTCTGGATAATGTAATTGGCGATGTAATTCATGATGGCCAGATCGGTCTGTGGCGTGAAGACGATCGGGTTATCTGCCAGCTCAAAACTACGGTGCTCAAAGGTAGAAAGGACGGCGATCCTGACATTGTCATCGCTCAGGCGGCGGCTGGTCATGCGCGACCACAAAATCGGGTGCATTTCGGCCATATTGGATCCCCAGAGCACGAATGCATCTGCTTCTTCAATATCATCGAAGCAACCCATAGGTTCATCCATACCAAAGGTACGCATAAAACCCACCACCGAAGAGGCCATACAATGACGAGCATTCGGGTCCAGATTGTTGGAACGGAAGCCTGCTTTCAGCAACTTGGAAGCCGCATAGCCCTCCCATACCGTCCATTGGCCGGAGCCGAACATACCCACCGAGGTTGGGCCTTTTTCTTTTAGCGCGTTTTTGAACTTCAGTTCCATGATATCAAAGGCTTTTTCCCAACTTATCGGGGTAAAATCACCTTCTTTATCATACTGACCGTCTTTCATGCGCAGCAGCGGTTGAGTCAGTCGGTCTTTGCCATACAGGATTTTCGGCAGGAAATAGCCTTTGACGCAGTTTAGCCCACGGTTAACCGGTGAGTCGGGATCCCCTTGCGACGCCACGATACGGCCATTTTGTGTTCCGACCAATACACCGCAGCCAGTGCCACAGAATCGGCAAGGTGCTTTGTCCCATTTTATTGCATTTGTTGTTTCACCCACCACGGCTTTAGCGACAGTAGGTATGGTCAATCCGGCGGCGGCTGCTGCGGCTACCGCAGCATTGGCCTTCATAAAATCCCGGCGGCTGAGTTTCATGGCATTTCCTCACCTTGGCTTTCCTGCTGGTGATAAACCAGCGATACAGCCAGCACACCATCCAGATTACGTGCTGACTCAATATGATTCAGGAGCACGTCTGAGCGCGCCGCCTGCATAACCACCACCAACTTGCCCAGAGTGGCATCACTGGTGGGTATTTCTGTTCCCGGGATAGCCAACAGGTCGTCGATCAGTTGTGCAATTCGCGCCGGTTTGGCTTGCAGCACCAATCCACAGACATGCCATTCTTTATCGTCCATCTTCACTCCGGGTAAGGGTTACTGCCTGAACCGGACAACTGGGCACACAGGCACCACATCCGTTACAAGCAGGAAGGTCTAATTCGGGCTGAGCAATGCCGTTTACGCGCGGACGAAATCGAATTGCCCTACTCTCACAGCTATCCTGACAGCTACGGCATTCAATATTGTGGAAAGGTAAACAGCGCTCTGAAATGTTGATTTTAAGTCGCCAGGGCGTCAGAGCTGTTGCGGTAAAAACACCCGCCTCACACACCTGTACACAGGCCTGGCAAAAACTACATTCAGCACGTTGGAAATCTATTTCGGGGAATCCGCCACTGCCAACCACCAATACACCGGTTTCACAGGCAGTCACACAGGCATGACAGCGGGTACAGCCAGCAATAAAATCGGCTTCCATCACCGACCAGGGGGGCCTATGCGCTGAAAGTTCTCGTTTATCTGCTTGCCAAAGGCCAGTCAGCAATTTACGCCGTGATAAATCAGTCATACTGATATCCTTAACATCTACTGGCGCGCCCGCATGTGCGATAGAGAGAGTTCATTCAAAGCCCAGAGGTTTACATTGGCTGGTGATAATAATTCTTATTTTTATTAAAGGATTTCCCCAGTGTTTAGGTATTAGATACAGAATAATGAGTAATAAAATAATTACTCTTTAGGGTTAATCGGTGGTAGATATTGAGCAAGATCAATTAATTTAGTGGTTATTTACGCAGTTTGTCACTGTTAAATCTATTTGCGTTATTACCTTTTTTATATAACGATTTGTTTAATGAGAATAGCTATCAAACAAGATGATACTTTGGTAATTATTTCTTCAGGTAAACTGTTGCGGTTAAATGAATTTGGCCTCAGTTTTGAGGTACACTTAGATCGCAGTTTTACTAACAATAATGGATAACGTAGCCTGCTAAATTGGCTATCGAAAATAATCTGTATTCAACAGCCAAAATATTTAACGTCTATACCCAATAGATTACAAAGTGCAGGAAGGCGGTCAGGAACAGATGTGCTCACCGCTCACAGTGGCCGAGTAACATCAAGCGCCAATCCCCCGATGCAATTTGCAAGATAATGGGCATATATCGGTTACAGGGACATTACTTATATGACCAAAAGTCACACCATTATGATCGTTGATGACCATCCCCTTATGCGCCGTGGTATTCGGCAATTACTTGAGATGGACCACAGTTTTGATGTCGTTGCCGAAGCTAACTGCGGCAGTGAGGCTATTACCGAAGCGGCCAAATGTCAGCCGGATGTCATTCTGCTCGATCTGAATATGAAAGGGATGTCTGGGCTAGATACCCTAAAAGCATTACGACATGACGGGATTGATGCGCGAATTATCGTGCTGACGGTTTCTGATGCGCGCAGCGATGTATATGCCATGATTGATGCCGGTGCTGATGGTTATCTGCTCAAAGATAGCGAACCGGAAGTATTACTGGAAAATATCCGTCAGGCAGCGCGTGGCGAGAATGTATTCAGCAATGAAGTTGCACAATACTTATCCTCCCGCCATGAAGAGATTAATCCTTTCTCCGAGTTAACCGAGCGCGAATTAGATGTGCTGCAAGAAGTGGCGCGCGGTATGTCCAATAAGCAAGTCGCATTTGAATTACACATTTCAGAAGAAACCGTAAAAGTACATATTCGTAATTTATTGCGTAAGTTAAATGTGCGTTCACGAGTGGCAGCAACCATTCTGTTTTTGGAAAATAAAAAGTACTAACCACCACCCAATTATTTAATAGCCACCAAACTACTCGCTGGCTATCAGGCTACTCAATGGCCGCTAAAATAAAATCATGGTTATCGTATATCCATTTTTTGTTCAGTGGCCCCCAACTATCTAACTGGTAATAACCCGCGTTATTGCGCACGCCACACTGCACAAAAGTCAGAGTGATACCCAAACCGGGTAGCGCCTTCAAGACATCTTGCAAGGTGCGCCGTGGCCAGCCGGTCAATTCCATCAAGCGCGGTACATTAAGCGAGTCACCACTGCTGATTAACCAGCAGAGATAGATACGGCGGGCAAACACTGGATTTAGCTCCATAAAAATTCCTATTTTGAGTGACTGCTATTCCCTACCCATTTAACATCGCAGCAAGGCTGCCACGCTAAATTCTTGGGATATAATCAGTTTACCTGATGCCAGAAAAAACACCTGTTTATCATTATTTTCTACATTGAGGTGGATTAACTCAGTTTTATCGAGGTTTTTTACAGGTTCTCCATATTTTCTTCACGTTTCCACCCGCATTCCCGCGTAAAGTGCACAGTAGATTCTGCTGGATATGATTTTTTATTTATAGAGGCTGGCACTGCATGGCTAATTTTTTCATCGACCGCCCGATCTTTGCTTGGGTATTGGCGATAATTTTGTGTCTTACCGGGGCTTTAGCAATCTCGACGCTGCCTGTTGAGCAATACCCGAATCTGGCACCACCTAATGTCCGCATCAGTGCCTCATATCCAGGAGCCTCGGCACAAACACTGGAAAATACCGTCACGCAGGTTATCGAGCAAAGCATGACCGGCCTTGATAAGCTGCTGTATATGTCATCGCAAAGCAGCAACTCTGGCAGCGCATCAATAACCCTGACATTCCAAGCGGGTACTGATCCTAACGAAGCGATGCAGCAGGTACAGAATCAGTTGCAGTCTGCCATTAAAAAACTGCCACAAGATGTGCAACAGCAAGGAATTTCAGTCTCGAAATCTGGTGATAACACCTTGATGATGGTGGCCTTTGTCTCCACCGATGGCAGTATGGATAAACAAGATATTGCCGACTATGTCGCCAGTAATCTGCAAGACCCACTTAGCCGTATCGAAGGGGTCGGTAGCATTGATGCCTTCGGTTCCCAATATGCTATGCGTATCTGGCTCGACCCCAATAAACTCAATAATTATCAACTGACCACCCAAGATATTGTCAGCGCTATCCAATCGCAAAATAGTCAGATTGCGGTGGGCCAATTAGGCGGAACCCCTTCCGTCGATAATCAGGCATTAAATGCCACCATTAATGCTCAATCTCAATTACAGACACCAGAGCAATTTAGGGAAATCACGCTGCGGGTCAACCAGGACGGCTCGCTGGTCACATTGGGTGATGTGGCTAAAATTGAGATGGGTGCTGAAAGATATGATTATCTGAGTCGCTTTAATGGCCAGGCGGCATCAGGGATGAGTATCAAGCTCGCCTCCGGTGCCAATGAACTGCAAACCGATGAGTTGGTTAAGGCCCGGATAGCAGAACTGGCCCCGTTTTTCCCGCACGGTCTTGAAGCCAAAATCGCTTATGAAACCACACCGTTCGTTAAAGCCTCAATCAAGGATGTGGTAAAAACATTGTTGGAAGCCATTTTGTTGGTTTTCCTGGTGATGTATCTCTTTTTGCAGAATTTCCGCGCCACCCTTATCCCAACAATCGCCGTCCCAGTGGTGCTATTGGGCACGTTCGCAGTACTGTCGGCGTTCGGATTCAGTATTAATACCCTAACCATGTTTGCCATTGTATTGGCGATCGGGCTGTTAGTTGACGATGCCATCGTGGTGGTAGAAAACGTCGAACGAGTGATGAGCGAAGAAGGACTAGGGCCACGCGAAGCGACTCGTAAGTCTATGGGGCAAATTCAGGGCGCATTGGTGGGTATTGCGCTGGTGCTGTCTGCCGTGTTTATCCCGATGGCATTCTTCGGTGGGACCACCGGGGCCATCTATCGCCAATTCTCCATTACCATCGTTTCTGCCATGGTGCTTTCGGTGCTGGTCGCCTTGATTCTAACCCCAGCACTTTGCGCCACCATGCTCAAACCCATTCAGCAGGGCCATCATCACGCCAAGCGTGGCTTTTTCGGTTGGTTTAACCGTATGTTCGATAGTAACACTCGCCGTTACGAGAAAGGTGTGGCTCAGGTGTTACATCATAGTCTGCGCTATATGTTGCTCTATTTTCTGCTATTGGGCGGGCTGGCTCTGTTGTTCATCAAGTTACCGACGTCGTTCTTACCATTGGAAGACCGTGGTGTGTTTATGGCGCAAGTCCAGCTCCCGGTGGGATCAACCCAGCAACAGACACTGAAAGTGGTTGAAAAAGTAGAGAACTACTTCCTGACGGAAGAAAAGAATAATGTGTTGTCGGTATTCTCAACGGTGGGGTCCGGCCCAGGTGGTAACGGCCAAAATGTGGCACGCCTCTTCATCCGGCTGTCTGATTGGGATCAGCGTAAAGAGAGTAATAACTCTTCTTTTGCCATTATTGAACGCGCCACCAAAGTATTTAATAAAATTGCCGAAGCCAGAGTGTCAGTCAGTAGCCCGCCGGCCATTTCAGGCTTGGGTGGCTCATCAGGTTTTGATATGGAATTACAAGATCACGGCGGTTTGGGCCATGACAAATTGATGGCTGCTCGCGATCAGTTATTACAGATGGCGGCTAAAGAGCCAGCCCTGACCCGGGTGCGACATAACGGATTGGACGATAGCCCGCAGTTGCAGATAGATATCGATCAACGCAAAGCACAAGCATTGGGCGTAGCACTGGATGATATTAACAACACCCTGAAAACGGCCTGGGGTTCGACTTATGTTAACGACTTTGTTGATCGTGGGCGGGTGAAGAAAGTCTATGTGCAGTCTGAGGCCACCGCCCGTATGCTGCCGGAAGACGTTAACAAATGGTATGTCCGTAATAAAAGCGGCAGCATGGTGCCCTTCTCGGCGTTCTCTACTACCCGCTGGGAATATGGCTCACCACGATTGGAGCGCTATAACGGTTATTCTGCACTGGAGATTGTCGGTGAGGCGGCACCAGGTATCAGTACCGGTACTGCAATGGATGTTATGGAGAATCTGGTCAAACAGCTACCGAATGGTTTTGGTCTAGAGTGGACAGGCATGTCCTATCAGGAGCGGCTATCGGGTTCACAGGCCCCGGCCCTCTATGCCATCTCGTTACTGGTGGTGTTTTTGTGTTTGGCGGCATTGTATGAGAGCTGGTCAATACCGTTTTCTGTGATGTTGGTGGTGCCTCTCGGGGTTATAGGTGCGGTGGCGGCCACTTGGATGCGTGGGTTGGAGAATGACGTTTATTTCCAGGTCGGGTTGCTGACCATTATTGGCTTATCGGCCAAAAACGCCATTTTAATCGTCGAGTTTGCCAGCGAATTAAACAATAAAGGTAAAGATTTAGTCGAAGCCACTCTTGAGGCTTCCCGCCAGCGGTTGCGGCCTATTTTGATGACCTCGCTGGCATTTATCTTTGGTGTATTACCCATGGCTATCAGCCAGGGTGCAGGCTCAGGTAGCCAACATGCCGTAGGTACTGGTGTGATGGGGGGGATGATTTCAGCTACCGTGCTGGCGATTTTCTTTGTACCGCTGTTCTTTGTTCTGGTGCGTCGTCGCTTCCCAGGCAGGCCACCGCGCGCGAAAGAGTAACGAGAGCCGCCAACACACCTACGGTTGGAAAGATGACTTCTGATTATGCCCAATAGATTTCAAGCTGTAGGAAGACGGCAAGCAAGAGAATCCCGATGAGCTGACATCAAGTCAGTGATTCGGGTGAACGAGAGACGCCAACACACCTACGGTTTGAAAGATGACGGGCATAAAAAAGGCAGAGCCAATATGGTCTCTGCCTTTCTGGCGAGCGATTTTTCGCCCCTGGGTGTAATAAGTCAATCGTTAAAACAACAAAAAGATAGTTACTCTTACTGCCGGTTTATTCGCTTATGCCTTACGCAGCATAGCATCGATAAACTCTTTCCACGTGCTTAACTCAAATTCAACCATAACATCCTCTCTAATTATCGCGGCCAATTATACGCCTATTTTTTGAACAGTCAAAATTGAAAGTAAGCTACCTAACGGTTGAAATGAGATCTGTCGCAGAGATCTTGAATTTTGCCCTGTCACTGAGTTTCCTCAGCCAGCATTACATCACTTGCCTGTTTTATCATTCGAGAGTAGCGTGCTCAGATATATAGGGGTAAACGCCGTTTTTGACAAAACCCGTTATTGGCAAAATACAGAGCACAACCATGAAACACTCCATCGACTCATTAAAAGAGCTGGGCCGTTATGATGATGCGGTGGCAATGGCGCTGGACTTACTGCGTCGTTCACCAGATAACGCCAGTCTGCTGTATAAGATTGCCTCACTGTATGATGTGCAGGGGTTGGAGTTGCAGGCAATCCCATTCTATCGGGCCGCTATTGAGCACAATCTGGTAGGTAAAGAGTTGCAGGAGGCTTATTTGGGGCTGGGCAGCACTTATCGCGCTCTGGGGTTATATCAAGAGTCACTGGATACATTTGACCGCGCGTTAGCCCATTTCCCACAAGCGAAAGAGATTACCTTATTCCGCGCCATGACACTGTATAACCTCGGTGAAACCAAAGAGGCAGTCGCTGCGTTATTGATATTGCTGGCTGAAACCTCAAACTATCAGGACATCAGCCTCTACCAAAAAGCAATTCGCCAATATGCCGCTAACCTTGACCGTATTGGCTAAATCAACAGCTCAGTTCTGATTACCGCCGCGCTCAACAACGCATAGCCGTCTGGATTCAAATCACATTTTCCCGCATTATGGGCAAATTGCTCCCCTTGAGCCGGGCAGTCGTCTATACGGCTGACCTGATTTGCCATTCTAGCCGAGGTATTATTTTTCCATGTCAGATAGCCTAGCCACTCCATCATTGCGCCTTTATGGCATTAAAAATTGCGATACCATAAAAAAGGCCCGCCGCTGGCTGGAAGAGCAAGGTATTGCCTATCAGTTTCACGATTATCGTGCAGACGGATTGAGTGACGAACGCCTGCAAGGTTTTATCGATCAACTGGGTTGGGAACCATTGCTCAATACGCGCGGTACCACCTGGCGTAAATTGCCACAAGCCCAACGTGATGCAATAACCGATGCTCTGGCCGCCAAAGCGCTGATGCTAGAACAGCCAGCCATAATTAAACGCCCGCTACTGGAAGCCACCAATGGCGAAATGCTGCTGGGCTTCAAAACTGAAAGTTATCAACTTTTTATTCAACAACATAATATTAAACAACACGTTATCGAGGTGCAATAACATGATCTGTCCGGTAATCGAACTGGCCCAACAATTAATTAAACGCCCGTCGCTCAGCCCTTCTGATGCGGGCTGCCAGGCGATCATGATTAAGCGCTTAGAGGCTATCGGTTTTACGGTAGAACCTATGAATTTTGGCGATACCCTTAATTTCTGGGCCTGGCGCGGCGAAGGTGAAACCTTGGCATTTGCCGGTCATACCGATGTGGTCCCCACCGGTGATGAAAGCCATTGGAGCAGCCCACCGTTTGAACCGACCATTCGTGATAGCATGCTGTATGGCCGTGGTGCCGCCGATATGAAAGGTTCACTGGCTGCAATGGTGGTCGCCGCCGAACGTTTTGTCGCGGCTCATCCAGAACATAAAGGCCGGCTGGCATTTATGATTACCTCCGATGAAGAAGCCAAGGCCATTAACGGTACGGTCAAAGTCGTGAATGCGTTGATGGCGCGTAACGAGCGGCTGGATTACTGTCTGGTTGGCGAACCCTCCAGTACTGACCGAGTCGGCGATGTGGTGAAAAATGGCCGCCGGGGTTCTATTACTGCCAACTTGCGTATCCATGGAATTCAAGGGCACGTGGCCTATCCTCATTTAGCGGATAATCCGGTTCACCGTGCCATGCCAGCCCTGAATGAGCTGGTTGCTACACAATGGGATGAAGGCAATGAGTTCTTCCCCGCCACCAGTATGCAGATCGCCAATTTGCATGCCGGAACCGGCAGCAATAATGTGATTCCCGGTGAGTTCTATGTGCAGTTCAACTTCCGTTTCAGTACAGAACTGACTGACAGCATGATTAAGCAGCGCGTAGAGGCGCTGTTGAAACGCCATCAACTAAATTACACCCTCGAGTGGGTGTTGTCTGGTCAACCCTTTCTTACCGCAAGGGGTGCGCTGGTCGATGCAGTAATTAATGCTGTTGAGCACTACACTGAAATCACGCCGCAACTGTTAACCACCGGGGGCACCTCTGATGGCCGTTTTATCGCGTTAATGGGTGCTCAAGTGGTGGAGTTAGGGCCGGTTAATGCCACTATCCATAAAGTGAATGAATGTGTTCACGCCGCTGACTTGCAACTACTGAGCCGGATGTATCAGCGAATTATGGAGCAGCTCATCGCATGACAGCTAATACATTAACACCAGAGATGCTTACCGGCCGTTCAACCGATCATCTGACGGTGTTAAGCGGCAACCATCGCCTGCAACCACAAGCTGTTGCGGCCTTTCAGGCTATGCAACAAGCCGCTAAACGAGCGGGGTTTGATTTACAACCTGCCAGCACTTTTCGCGATTTTGACCGCCAATTAGCGATCTGGAATGGTAAATTTCGTGGTGAGCGACCAGTATTAGATAAAGACAGCCAGCCGATAGAGATTTGCCAACTTGATGCTCAGGCTCGTTGTGAGGCTATTTTACGCTGGTCTGCCCTGCCGGGAGCCAGCCGCCATCACTGGGGCAGTGATCTGGATATTTACGATCCCTCCCTGTTGCCCGCAGAGACTAAATTACAGCTGGAGCCATGGGAATACCAAGCGAGTGGCTATTTTTATCCGTTGACCCAGTGGCTGGATGTTCATATGGCTGAATTTGGTTTTTACCGGCCATTTAGCGAGGATAACGGCGGTATTGCAGCAGAACCTTGGCACCTAAGTTATCGCCCGTTAGCTGCGGCGGCGGAACATTTACTGACACCCAACATTCTACTAGAAGCTTGGCAATCACAGGATGTGGCAGGCAGTGAGTGGCTGACAAGCCATTTACCCATGATTTTTTCGCGATTTATTCATACCCTATAGATTCCAAGATGCAGGAAGTCGGCAAGCGAGAATAAGGTTGATTAATCCCGACGTGCTTACGCAGTCAGGTGATTCAGGTTCTTGAGTGCAGCCACACCGGCAGTTTGAAAGATGACAGGTATATCAACGGAAGGAACTTAACCATGCACTGGTTAGCAGATTATTGGTGGATCATACTTATCCTGCTTGCGGGTATTATCTTAAACGGCATCAAAGAGTTACGCCGTCTTGATCATAAAAGCTTTTTAAAAAACAAACCAGAATTACCACCTCATCGCGATAACAATGCGCAATGGGACGACGATGACGACTGGCCGGATAAGAACAAGAAAAAATAAGTAAAGCTCGAGTCACATCAAACGAAGGGGCCAGCCCCTTCGTCAGGGTGAATTACCTCGCTGCAATATCGTCACGCAAATGGTCGATAGCCAGTTTGAGCATTGGTTGATTAATACCATGCCCAGTATTGGCATCCAGACTCAGTGTTACGCGGCAGCCCAAAGCCATTAAGCTACTGGTTGCAGCCTTGGCATGTTCCACACGAATCACCCCATCCTGCTCACCATGAATAAAATGGATCACCACGTCAGCGATGGGTTGCTGTGGTAACGTCGCAAAACGGCCACTAAACGCAATAACTTGCCCGGCTAACTGCGGCTGAGCTTTCACCCCCTCCAATGACATAATCGTGCCCTGCGAAAAACCGACCAGGGTGGTCTGCTGTGCCCCAAGGCCACTCTTCTGTTGCCAATAACGTATAATATCAATGAATTGCGACATCACCGCATTAACTCGCTCCTGACGATTATCCTCAGTAACACCTTGCACTGAGAACCACTGACGCCCACTCCCCATGTTGCTGGCGAATATACCATCAACACTGACGACCAGCGCCTGAGGAAAGGCTTGTGCAAAATGGCTACCGACCGGTGCCATTCCAGCGGCGCTATCACCAACACCATGAAACAATAATATTAATTGTTCTGGCGTTGCCGGTTGCTGCACTACGATAGAAGTCTGATTCATCAAGCGGCCTTTAATCATTAAATGACAATAACGTTACTATACGCTGCAGGTTTCGGAGAGATATTGGGTTTTATTGATGGAGTTGGTGGGAATTATTGAAGGTAACGGCGGATGCGGGATCTGACTCGGTGGATAGTCGATTGCTCGAGTAATTTATTATCAACAAAACAGGCCAATTAGCCTGTATTCATTATCATTATAAGCAGATGAGATCAAAGCGGTTTTACTATCACTTCACCTTTGCGCTCAGCAACTTCTTTAGCAGCCATAAATCGTTTGAACATTTCGACTTTGCCATCATGAATCGCTTTAAAATCAATTTTACCCTTCGTGTGGGTAGTGCCGCGTTCGTATCGCATAACAAGCCCCATCATTTAGGTAGGTGAGATTACGCTCTCTGGCAAACCGCTTAACATACCTTGGATATATCGTATTAAGGCTTCGTTCTCAGCAGAGAAATACAGACGTTGTGTGCTTTCAATGTCAACCACCCTAAGCATGAAGTCAACTAACGCGCTATAGAGATAATGTAACTCATGTAGCAATAGGTCAATTGAGCCTTCAGGCTTTGCAAATATCTGTATCGGGTTTAGCTCTTCCTGCTGCCACAGGATCTAAAGAGGGGGGACAGAACATTAGCCTCACGGTGATGGAACGTTTTTCATCTCCCGCAAAAACAAATTCAATATCAATGTACCCCATGCCATCTTCAATTTTTACTAATCCTTCAGTGACCAATCTGTGCGTGTGCATCTAGCCTGGTATCCTCGCTATACTCATCCTGAATATGGCGAATACCTTACCTTAAGAGCCTCTTCGACACATCATGAGAAATTGAGTTTTAAGACAATAAAAGATAACTGTCATCAACCCTCTGCCATCCCCTCGGCTGCCTCTTGCCGCCACCGTGCTACTAATGCTTTTCGCCCTGTGAGGGCTAGATTATTAACAATCTGCGCGGGCGAAATACCTTGCTGTAAATAATACCGTAATGCAGGAAGGGGTAATTGACTGCGTAATAACAAACGCTGTAGAGCGGGTAAACTCGCTTCTAACGGCCGAAAAGCAAAGGCAAAACCAGCCAGTTCACGCCAGTCGTCGTCATTTAAGGAAATGTCAGGTTGTTGAGGCGGGGATAACGATAAGGGCGTTGGGATGTCTACCCATTGTTGCAACCAATACCAATCACGCTCTAATTGCTGCCGTGCTGCCTCACAGAGCGATTGCCCCGCCGGACTCAAGGGTGATACCGCCATTGCCGCGTAACAGCCGCTGCTGGCTTCCTTATGGCTACCAATACGCACCAGATGAAAGCCACAGGCACGCCAGAAGCATTCTAATTCGGGGGTATAACCAAAACTGACTGAAATATAATCAAGCCTCTCGCGCAGCCCACACGCAAGCTCGGCGGCAATCATCTGCCGGGCTATCCCCTGCCGCCGCCATGACGGTGCGACGGCGACTCGACTGATTCGCCGCGACCGTAAGGTGGGTGCATGCCATTGCCCACTATGTGCCGCCAGTGACTGAGCCACCAAACTCCCCTTTGGCCGCCGTTTCCCTGCCCAAACGGCATGGGCTAATGCACTGCTAAGCCCCCCCTCATCCACCAGCCACAGTGCACCAATGACTGAATCAGCCACCTTGGCCGCAGAAAAATGCATCCCCGGCGCATCCATCAAACGCCGCAAATCAAGGGGGGTGGTGCGATAATGCGCACTGGCAAGCAAACCATAAAAACGTCGCAGCAATTCGGGGTAGTGCAGCCAATCGCGCTGCTTACAGGGCATAATATCGACTGACGCTGAGAGAGATTCGCGGCACGGTAGCTCATCGTCAAATAGCATAACTTCATCCACGACACGCTCTAGCGGATCACCGCTGGCCCAACGAATAGGGTCTGTTAGCGCCAAAGGGTGCCAATCGTGTAGTGTTGTACAGAACTTCAACAAGAAACCACGCCCGGTGCCTTCGTAACCCTGTACGGTGGTGGTTAATAATGCCCGTGGGAAGTACACCAATAACGCCGATAGGAGTGTGGCAGGGATAGCCGCAGCCTCATCAATCAATAACCAGTCAATGCCGCTGACATCGTTTAACCGACAGTAGTCTAATAGTGCATCCGGCGCCCAGAAGTGCGCTCGTTCTCCCGCGCACTGATTCAGCACTTGTGTGGCCGCTTTACCCGGCCCGGTAACCCAGCAGCGACCGGGCCACTGCGCTACCAACATACCGGCCAGCGTCGATTTACCGCGCCCACGGGCTGCCGTCAGCACCCAAGTGCCGCGTTCTGCCTGCATTAGGCGTTGAAGGATAGTTTGCTGTTCCGTGGTAGGAGAACCGTCGGGCTGCTGCCAGTCTGGGCGAGAGTACACCATAGGCATAGCTAGCGGCTGGTTCTGTTGCCACAAAATAACATCAGGATCAGCCTGAAGTTGACGTTGCAGATGGTGAATAAAATTCGGTGTAGTGATGGGGGTTAGTTGTTCACTCCAGCGCAAACTATCAGCGTCTGGTAAGCACGGCCACCTATCCCACTGCGGCACTAATAGCACCAGCCAGCTCCCAGCTTGCAATGCGCCGGCCAGCACCGCCAGTGCTTCGGTATTCAAACCATCGGTGGCATCAAATACGCCATGTAACCCTTCCTGCCCGAGTAAGGTTTTTGCCGCTGTCGGGTGAATTGCATTGCCAGTGTCAGGGGCCTGTTCTGCTATCCATAACCAATCACCCGGCAATTGCTGACGCAGATTTAATGCCTGCTGGCGCGACCAATCCGCGCAACCGCTGAGGACCAGTAAACGCCGTATCCCCTGCCGTGCCATTAGTGGTTGGCTGAGCACAATTTGATGGATCACGTTACGATTTACCGATCACCAGTGAAAGCAAGCCCGCGGCGATCAACGGCCCAACCGGAACGCCTCTGAATAACGCAACCCCCAGTACCGTTCCGACCAATAGCCCTGCCACCACGGACGGTTGGTGAGTCATCAACGACACGCCACGCCCGCCTAACCAAGAGACCGCAACCCCGACCACAATGGCTAATATCGATTTCCACTGCACAAAGGAGTGCAGCACCTCGCTGGCGCTAATTTTACCACTAGCAATCGGCGTCATCACGCCAATGGTCAGAATCAAAATACCGATGGTTAAGCCATACTTTTCTATCCATGGGAAAAACTGATTTAACGGAGTAATACGAATGGCGAGTAGTGTCAGAATAGCTAATGTGACGGTCATATTATGGCTAATGATGCCAAGCGCAGCCAACGCCAATAGAATCAATAAAGTTGGATCAAGAGCGGCCATGGTTATCCCTGCCTTGCAATAAATGCCGGCAGCTAGCGTGCCGGTAAGAGGAAAGTGGTCTTATGATAATCTATTTATACTTTTCGTACCTGACGCTACAGCGCTGTTCGCTGTAACGCCAATGATTTTAGCTGATCAGTTTAACGGGTGGAGAACGTGTTGCAGCTATTAGGATCACCGCTATCGAAACCACGTTTAAACCAGGTATAGCGCTGTTGTGATGTGCCATGAGTGAAGCTATCGGGGACGACACGCCCTTGCCTTTGCTGCTGTAAGCGATCATCCCCAATCGCCTGTGCCGCATTTAGTGCCGCTTGTAAATCACCCACTTCCAACACCTGCTGGTCTTCCATCGCTTTGCCCCACACACCGGCAAAGCAGTCCGCCTGCAATTCCATTTTGACCGAGAGACGATTAGCTTCAGCCTGAGATGCACCCTGCTGCTGCTGACGCACTTTAGTATCAATACCCATCAAATGCTGCACATGGTGGCCAACTTCATGAGCAATCACATAGGCCTGAGCAAAGTCGCCCCCCGCCCCCAGTTTATTCTTCATATCTTCATAGAAAGATAAGTCGATATAAACCGTGCTATCTGCTGGGCAATAAAACGGCCCCATAACGGACTGACCGGTACCGCAACCGGTGCGCGTTGCACCACGATACATCACCAGTTTAGGCTCCTGATAGGTGCGCCCCATCTTTTGGAAAATAGGTTTCCAGGCGTCTTCTGTATCCGCCAGAACGACCGAGGTGAATTTGGCATATTGGTCATCTTTAGTGCTGACTGAACTTGGAGAACGTGGCTGTGTTTGAGTTTGTGACATCGGATCACTGCCATTTAACAGCGGGGTCAAGTCAACCCCGTAGTAGCCCGCAACCAACACCACAATCAGAATAACAATACCGCCCTTGCCGCCAATCGGAGGCCGGAACCCACCACCGCCCCCGGATGCGTCCCCGCGCCTATCTTCTACATTGTCACTTTCACGACGACCTTGCCAACGCATAGCAATACTCCCAGATATTTTCCTTACATATTATCGTAGGAAATCTGTCGAGCTAATACCATTAAAAGCTTAAATGATTGGTGTTATTAGGGGAGTTGGGCATTCAAATACATGCTCAAAGTACTTAGCGGCACAACCAGACGGCAAGTGAGAGACAAATCTGTCTGGAGCAGAACTAAACGCTGCTTGCTGCGGCTGGCCCAAAGAGGGGCTGAGTGGTGAACATAGCTAACAATGCTGTAGCGTTAAGAAAGAAAAGCATGGGGGAGATAGCGACTATCTCCCCTGCGCCAGACAAAACGGAATCGATTGCGCGGTTAGTCTAATTTTACGCCGATACGGTGTGCAACTTCTTCGTAGGCTTCAATCAAACCACCCAGGCTTTGACGGTAACGGTCTTTGTCCATCTTGTTCAGGGTTTCCTTATCCCATAAACGGCTGCCATCAGGTGAGAACTCATCACCCAACACCACTTCATCACCGAACAAACCGAACTCCAACTTGAAGTCCACCAGGATTAAACCGGCATCATCAAACAGTTTACTCAACACATCATTCGCCAGATAGCTCAGCTCTTTCATGCGGGCCAATTGTGCTTCTGTCGCCCAGCCAAAGGTCTTGCAATAAGACTCATTGACCATTGGGTCATGCATGGCATCGTTTTTCAAAAACAGGTCGAACAGTGGTGGGTTTAGTTGCAAACCTTCTTCTATTCCTAAGCGTTTTACCAACGAGCCTGCGGCACGGTTACGGATAACACACTCAACTGGGATCATTTCCAGTTTTTTGACCAACACTTCGGTATCTGACAGCAAGCGTTCCATTTGCGTTGGAATACCGGCTTCTTCCAATTTAGTCATAATGAAATAGTTAAATTTGTTATTTACCATTCCTTTACGATCGAATTGTTCAATGCGCTGACCATCCAGTGCTGACGTATCGTTACGGAACTCCAATACCAATAGGTCAGGATTTTCGGTGGTATAGACGGTCTTCGCCTTCCCACGATACAACTCAGCTAGCTTTTGCATCTTATTACTCCAGTGATATGCGATAAACAGACCTTTCGTGCTTGAAGCCGCAGGGGTTAGCGCGTTCGCTCACCCGAATCACTTACCGATGTAAGTTCATCGGAATTTGTTCACTTGCCGCCGTCCTGTAACTCCAGTTACTTTAGGTATAAATAAGGAAAGGGGCCGAAGCCCCTTTGATTTTATTTGGTACTTGTAGCACCAGTTTGGCTAAATGCTGCCTGGAACACCGCGACCAGAGCATCGTTCTGAGACTGAGTCAGAGTATGCCCTTTCGGACCGATGAACTGTAAGCTACTGCGGTTATCGAGATCACCGACCTGTAACTTATAATCGCCTTCTGGCAATTCAGGGTCTTTGGCACCCAACGCATCCCAACTGCCGCTACTCATGGATTTATTGGTAACGTTAATCGAACCTTGTGGGCGGCTACGATCAGTAACCTTCATGCCAATCTTCTCAAGGGCGGCTGGCAGACGTTCCCACAATACAGCATAAGGGGCACGTACAATCAGTTGCGGTAAACCAGTATCATCGCTGCCGCTTTGAACATCTAGCGTGCCGACTTTACGGGAAGCCTGACTGCTTTCGCTATCAGAACGCACCTTATCCAGACCTTCGATAATGGCATTCAGCATTGCACCGTTGTAGCGCTGGATTTCGGTATAGCTGGTGACCGGTTGCCCACCTTGCTGTAAAGCAAGAGATTTCACCACTAACACCAACTGATAACCTTGCTCCTGCACGCTTATCTGATAACGGCCTTCAAACTGCACGTCTTCATCTGCACGGTTCCATTTGACCCAGTCAGTTGTCAACGTTTGGCTGGCATCCTGACGGCTGGCTATCGCCCAGTTTTTATCCTGTAGAACGCGGGTAACTTGCGCCCAAAGATTACGGTTTTGCGGGCTATTCTCTAACAATAGCTTGCTGGTATCGTTAGCATTTTCAGCGCGAGAACCGCTAAGCAATGCCAGTGGTTGTACCGGAGGACGGATGTCCAACTGTTTGCCCACAGCACCTTGAGAGTTGACGGAACGGATATCAAACTCACCATTTTGTATCGGCAGAATCATCCCTGCTGGTGAGTTAAGCGGCTTTAGCCCCGGAGCTTCAAGATAAGACTCGTCACCGCCAACCTGGCGTTTGTAGCGTTGGTCAGTGGAGCAACCTGCCAGCAGCATTGCCAACGAAACACCCACTACCGTTACCACCGTCGACTTTTGCAATGTTATTGCCATCAAATTTCCCTAAGAGTTACAGCAAACCAGCGCTTTTCAGCGCATCTTCCACAATCCGTTTAGCCGGGTCAGTCAGTGGGGTCATTGGCAGACGAAGAGTGTCATTCGCCATTAATCCCAGCTTCTTCGCGGCCCATTTCACCGGAATTGGGTTTGCTTCTACAAATAAATGCTGATGCAACGGCATCAAGCGCTGATTCAAACGGCGTGCTTCTGCAAAGTTACCCTGTGCAGCCAAGGCACAAAGTTCAGCCATTTCGCGCGCAGCAATGTTAGCTGTCACCGAAATAACCCCTTTACCGCCCAGTTGCATAAAGTCCAGTCCGCTCGCATCGTCACCACTGAGCAGGATGAAATCTTCATCATCAACCAGCACTTGGATCTGACTAACCCGACTTAAGTTCCCTGTTGCTTCTTTAACAGCAACAATATTTTTAATTTTGGCTAAGCGAGCAATGGTCGGCGGTAACATATCGCAACCGGTACGCGAAGGCACATTATAGAGAATTTGTGGCAAATCGGTACTTTCAGCAATCGCTTTGAAGTGTTGATATAACCCTTCCTGCATTGGCCGATTATAATATGGCGTGACAGTCAAACATCCCACCACACCGGTATTATTAAACCGTTGGGTGAGAGAAATTGCTTCGGAGGTGGCATTAGCGCCGGTTCCGGCAATGACTGGGATTCGGCCGTCGGCCAGTTCGAGCGTCTGCATGACCACATCGACATGTTCGTCATGGTTCAGTGTTGCAGACTCACCAGTTGTGCCCACGGAGACAATCGCCGCAGTACCACTGGTTACATGGTAATCAATCAGTTTCTTCAGGCTTGCACGATCGACCGCACCTTTGTCGTCCATCGGCGTTACCAGTGCAACTATGCTTCCTGTAAACATTGGACTTCCCGTAAACATTGCCCACCCCCTCCTTAAACAAGTTCCTCATGGTACTTTTGACCTCTATCCAAAAGCAAGCAAACAACTGTGTTGTAAGCGCTTGGCAGCAGGTTTTTTTTATGTTTACCATGGTAACCCCAAAGAGCATGACAGGAAGAGCGATTTTGCCGCAGCTTGATGAACATTATCTGGTCATTACCGCACTGGGTGCTGACCGCCCAGGAATCGTGAATACCATCACCCGCCATGTCAGTAGCTGCGGTTGTAATATTGAAGATAGCCGGCTAGCCATGTTCGGTGAGGAGTTCACATTTATTATGCTGCTTTCAGGCAGTTGGAATGCGATTACCCTACTGGAGTCCACCTTACCGCAAAAAGGGGCAGAGCTTGATTTGCTAATTGTGATGAAGCGAACCAACGCTCAGGACCAAAAAGCAATGCCTGCCACAGTATGGGTAAAAGTTGAAGTCAATGACTCCCCCCATATTATTGAACGGTTTACCAACTTGTTTCATTGTCACAATATGAATATCGCCGAGTTGGTTTCCAAAACTCAGCCGGCTGAAGGCGGCAACCCCCCTCGGTTGCATATCCAGATTAGTGCGCACAGTCCCGCCAGCCAAAACAGTTCGATAATTGAACACGCTTTTTATCAGCTATGTACAGAACTCAACGCGCAAGGCAGTATTAGCGTTGTGAACTATCCACAGCATGACTCACGAATGGAGAGTTAGTAATGAGCCCATTGAAAGCCGGTGATATAGCGCCGAAGTTTAGTTTGCCCGACCAAGATGGCGAGCAGATTAGTTTGGCCGACTTCCAGGGACAACGTGTCTTGGTCTACTTCTACCCTAAAGCCATGACACCAGGCTGTACTGTTCAGGCCTGCGGTCTGCGCGACAACATGGATGAATTGAAGAAAGCGGGTGTCGAAGTGCTCGGTATTAGTACCGATAAACCTGAAAAGCTGTCACGTTTCGCTGAAAAAGAGCTACTGAACTTCACATTGCTGTCTGATGAAGATCATCAGGTCGCAGAGCAGTTTGGTGTCTGGGGCGAAAAAAGCTTTATGGGTAAAACCTACGATGGTATCCACCGTATCAGTTTCTTAATTGATGCCGACGGTAAGGTGGAGCATGTGTTTGATAATTTCAAAACCACCAACCACCACGATATCGTAGTGGATTACTTGCGCCAAAGTGCCTGAGTGATTAGTTAGTCAGAAGAGCAAAAAAAGAGCGCTCAAACGCTCTTTTTTATTCGTCATATCTTCATATACTCTAAATAATTCGAGTTGCAGGAAGGCGGCAACTAAGTGAAGCCCCAAGAGCTTACATAAGTAAGTGACTGGGGTGAACGAAGGCAGCCAACGCAGATGCAGCTTGAAGTATGACGAGTATAAGTTAATCTGCGTCGGGGATAAACTCCTCCGGCCAGGCATGAATAACCGCTTTCACCAGCGTAGCTAACGGGATGGCAAAGAATACCCCCCAAAAGCCCCACATGCCGCCAAAAATGATCACTGACAGAATAATCACCAAAGGATGTAGGTTTACGGCCTCAGAGAACAGTACCGGCACCAGCAAGTTACCATCCAGCCCTTGTACTACCAGATAGGCGATAAAAAGTGTCCAGAAATCGGCCCCAACCCCCCACTGGAATAACGCCACCAACACTACTGGAATAGTGACAATCACTGCGCCAATATAAGGGATCAGTACCGAGAAGCCGACTAACACCGCCAATAACAGCGCGTAATTCATACCCATAACAAAGAACACTAAATACGTGGCGATGCCAACAATCACCATCTCCAATACTTTGCCACGAATATAATTGGTTATCTGCTGGTTCATTTCCAGCCAGACTTGTCCAGCCAGACCGCGATTACGCGGTAAAATACGCCGTACTGCATTCAGCATCTGCTCTTTATCTTTGAGCAGGAAAAACAGCATCAGTGGCACCAGAATCAAATAAATTGCCAATGTCAGTAAACCTATCAATGAAGCGAGAGAGATTTTAACCACGGACTCCCCCATCCCCGACAGCTTGCTTCGCAGATTTTCTGCCATCATATCGACAATGCCGGCATCCACCAGCGCGGGATAACGCGAAGGTAATGTCTGAGCAAACGCATTGAATTTATTAAGCATTTTCGGCATATCTGATATCAGATTATTGCCCTGTTGCCACACCGTTGGCGCCACAACAAATACCGCCAGTAGTGTGATACCACCGAAAATCACCAGTACGATACTGGCCGCCCATGGGCGCGAACAACCAATACGTTGTAATCGGGCGGTTGGCCATTCTAACAAATACGCCAACACGATCGCCGCCAGCAGAGGAGCCAAAATGCCACTGAAGAAGTAGAGAATGCAGAATCCAGCCAACAGAATAACCAATAAAGCGATAACCTGCGGGTCGGTAAAACGCCGACGATACCACTGTAACAACAGCTCTAGCATCCGTAATTGCTCCTTAAGTGCCATGAGAGATCGACAAATTAGTCGATCCCTTTAACCGCCCCGACATGCAGGGACATAACGAAGGTAAATTGTTTTCGTCAGACGTTCCCTTATCTCCACATGCTGGCTAAGATAGTTGCGGGCCTCAGCACGGATGTTGAGCTTAACCTTTGACGTATTTGATGCTATTTATGTGATCTATACCCAATTGTACTGGAGAGTAGAGTAAGGAAGAAGAACTCTTACACATCTCGGAGTCTAATTGTCATTACATTAGCAAGGGCAGCCTCGTTTATGACTTATCGGTTAACTAAAACAGGTCGGTTAAGTAAGACAATGATCGCCACACTACTCAGTAGCTTGCTGCTCACTGGCACAATACCTGCCAGCGCTGAGACACAAGACCTGCTGCCCGATATTGGTACCTCTGCGGGTGCCACTTTGAGTATCGATCAGGAAAAGGCAATGGGGGATTTTTATGTCCGCCAAATGCGCGCCAGCACACCGCTGATTTATGACCCGCTATTGACTCAATATATCAATACGCTGGGTAATCGGCTGGTCGCCAATGCCTACTCAGTACGTACGCCGTTTCATTTCTATTTAGTGAATAACGATCAAATTAACGCTTTTGCTTTCTTCGGTGGCAATGTGGTGCTCCACTCTGCCCTGTTCCGCTATACCGAAAACGAAAGTGAACTAGCATCTGTATTAGCACATGAAATATCTCATGTGACTCAACGCCATCTGGCGCGCGCGATGGAAGAACAGCAAAGAATGGCGCCGCTGACGTGGGTCGGGGTACTAGGTTCTATTCTGTTAACCATGGCCAGCCCACAAGCAGGGATGGCGGGTTTGAGCGGCACGTTAGCAGGCGCTCAACAAGGCGTCATCAGCTTTACTCAAGGCAACGAACAGGAAGCTGACCGTATAGGTATTCAGGTATTACAGCGTTCGGGGTTTGATCCGCAGGCCATGCCTAACTTCCTGCAAAAATTAGCCGATCAGTCACGATATACATCAAAACCACCGGAAATGCTGCTGACTCACCCCTTACCAGATAGCCGTTTATCTGATGCGCGTAACCGTGCTAATCAGATGAAACCGCACCCTATCGCGTCATCACAAGATTACTTATTCGCCAAAGTTCGTATTCTGGGCATGTATGGCTCAACTGAGAACAGCCTCACGCCAGACCTGCTGGAAACATTGAGTAAAGGCACGGTGCGCGAGCAATTGGCGGCCAAATACGGTCAGGCCATTTTATGGTATCAGGCCAAAAAGTACGATGAAGCCCGCAATCTGTTACAGCCCCTGTTAGCGCAACAACCGGGCAATATTTGGTTCCTTGATTTGATGACTGATATCGATCTGGGGCAAAACAAAGCCGCCGCCGCCATTGCCCGCCTGCAAGCGGCAACCGCTAAACAAAATGATGAGCCGGTGTTGCAATTGAACCTGGCCAACGCTTATGTCCAAGGTGGCCAACCGGCGGCAGCAGTCAAGATACTAAATCGCTACACCTTTGCTAATCCAAACGACCCTAATGGCTGGGATCTGTTAGCCCAGGCAGCAGCTGCACTGGGTTTACGTGATCAGGAACTGGCTGCTCGGGCAGAGAGCCTGGCTTTGAGCGGCAAATTGCCACAGGCCATCGGCCTGCTCAGCGATGCCAGTGCTCGGGTGAAATTGGGGAGTCTGGAACAGGCGCGTTATGATGCGCGCATTGACCAGTTACGCCAGCTAGATAAGCGCTTCCAGAAATACCAGAAGTCTTAAGGAAATTTATCATGAAAGATGTCACGTTTTATCATAATCCACGCTGCTCTAAAAGCCGGGAAACCCTCGCGCTGGTTGAACAGCAGGGGATTCAGCCACAGGTCATATTATATTTAGACAATCCACCGTCTGTGGCGGGGTTAAAAGCGTTACTGCAACAACTCGGCTTTCATGACGCGCGGCAGCTTATGCGCACCAAAGAAGATCTCTACCGAACACTGAATTTGGCAGATGAGACACTGACTCAGGATCAGTTACTGCAAGCGATGAGCGATAATCCAAAACTTATCGAGCGCCCAATTGTGGTTTATAACGGCCAGGCACGTATCGGCCGCCCGCCTGAGCAGGTGCTTGAGATTTTACCGTAACTTGATTGCAACCCATGATTGAACGCTGCGTATCGAAGCGAGGCCGATGGAAGGACCGAGTCACCAACGCAGCGCCCCCTACCACTTGCCAAAGGAAGGGGATTAAAGGCTAAGAGTTTCTTTTACAAAAGGAATGGTGAGCTTACGCTGGGCGGTGATAGAGGCCCGATCAAGTTGATCCAGGGTCATAAACAGTGTGCGCATTTCCCGATCCAACCGTTTTAGCAAGAAACGGCCGACGTCTTCGGGTAATTCAAAACCACGCAATTTGGCACGTAACTGTAAAGCCTGCAATTTTTCATCATCCGACAACGGCTGCAATTTATAGATCTGCCCCCAATCCAGGCGTGAAGCTAAATCAGGCAAACCGAGATTTAATTGCCGTGGTGGGCGATCACCGGTAATCAATAAACGGGTACGGCCGGTTTCAACAATGCGGTTATAGAGATTAAAGATCGCCATTTCCCACTGCTCATCGCCCGCGATACACTCAATGTTATCAATACAAACCAGCGCCAACTGCTCCATACCATCTAATACTTCGGGTACAAAATAGGCACGTTTATCGAGCGGGACATAGCCTACCGCCTCGCCTTTTTGCGATAACTCCGCACAAGCTGCATGTAATAGATGGCTCCGGCCACCGCCTTCGCGCGACCAAAAATAGATATAACTGCCGTGGGACTGATGAACAGTGGACTGGATCGCCGCTAACAGGGACGGGTTCTCCCCCGGATAAAAACTGGCAAAAGTTTCATCATCGGGAAGATAGAGTGGCAGTGAAAGCTGTGCCGGCGTATTCAGAAGCACCTCAACCAACAAAACGGGCGGGAAAACGTGGCAAGCTTACCACAAAAATTAACAACAGCATAAAAACCTGATCTGAAGCGAAAAACTGGCCGAACCCACAATAACTGCCCGGCCAGATATCACTTTTTATTGCACCGATATTAACGTGTGGACTCGTCTTCCTGGGCGTCAATAATCTCTTCTTCAGGGCGAATCAGACTGATCACTTTAAACAGCAAGCTCAAGCCAATCCCCACAACCGTTGCCAAAGCCATGCCTTTCAGTTCGGTTGCGCCAATGTTCACTTTCGCGCCACTCACCCCGATGATCAGGATAACGGAGGTTAAGATCAGGTTTTGTGCTTTGTTATAGTCAACTTTTGACTCGATCAGCACGCGGATACCTGATGCGGCAATAACACCGTACAGCAGTAGTGAAACACCGCCCATCACCGGTACTGGCACCGCTTGAATGGCAGCAGCCAATTTACCGATACAAGACAGCATGATCGCCAGAATCGCCGCGCCACCTATCACCCAAGTACTGTAAACACGGGTGATCGCCATAACACCGATATTCTCACCATACGTGGTATTGGGGGTTGAGCCAAAGAAGCCGGAAATCACCGTCGAAATACCGTTGGCAAACATCGAGCGATGCAGACCAGGGTCACGAATCAAATCCTTTTTCACAATATTCGCCGTGACCACTAAGTGCCCAATATGCTCGGCAATAACCACCAGCGCCGCAGGCAAGATGGTTAAAATAGCGAACCATTCAAAACGTGGGGTATAAAACGTCGGTAAGGCAAACCAATGGGCCTGACTAATCGGGGTTAAATCAACCACCCCCATCACGAATGACAAAGCATAACCGACCAACACACCGATCAAGATAGGGATAATGGCGAAGAAGCCACGGAACAGCACCGATCCCAGAATGGTTACCCCTAACGTCACCATTGAAATGATAATAGTGGTTGAATCTACTGTCACACCTTGGGCGGGCAATAATCCGGCCATACCCGCAGCAACGCCAGCTAACTCAAGGCCGATAACGGCAACAATCGCCCCCATCGCCGCGGGCGGGAACAGCACATTCAGCCAACCCGTTCCGGCTTTTTTCACAATCAGCGCCACCAGACAAAACAGCACGCCGCACATGATAAAACCACCCAAGGCAACTTCGTATCCCAAGGGCAATAGCAGCAGTACCGGTGAGATAAACGCAAAACTTGAGCCGAGGTAAGCCGGGATTTTTCCCTTACAAATAAACAGATAGAGCAAGGTTCCGATACCGTTGAACAGCAGCACCGTGGCCGGGTTAATTTTAAATAGAATAGGAACTAAAACGGTGGCACCAAACATGGCGAACAAATGTTGAAAACTCAGGGGGATCGTCTGGAGCAGCGGTGGACGCTCGCTGACACCGATGGTGCGACGGCTCATTTCTCTATCCTCTTAATGGTGTGTTTAAAAATGATTATGCTAAAAGTTATTCAAAAAAAAGCCGACTATCGAGTCGGCTATCATCAGTTATTTTGTTCCGAAAATCTTATCCCCGGCATCACCCAAACCTGGAATGATATAACCGTGTTCGTTCAGGCACTGATCGATGGCGGCGGTATACAGCTCTACGTCTGGATGCGCTTCTTCTAGCGCTTTGATACCCTCCGGTGCGGCAACCAATACCAACACTTTAATGCTCTGGCAGCCGGCTTTCTTCAGCAAATCGATAGTCGCAATCATCGAACCACCGGTTGCCAGCATAGGGTCAACAACCAACGCCATACGTTCGTTAATATCGGCAACCAGTTTCTGGAAATACGGTACCGGTTTTAGTGTCTCTTCATCACGATAGACACCCACCACGCTAATGCGGGCACTCGGTATATTTTCCAACACCCCTTCCATCATGCCTAAACCAGCACGTAGGATCGGCACCACCGTAATTTTCTTACCTTTAATCTGTTCAATCTCTACCGGCCCGTTCCAACCCTCAATGGTGACTTTCTCAGTTTCCAGATCGGCGGTTGCCACGTAAGTCAGCAAACTCCCTACTTCAGACGCTAACTCGCGAAAACGCTTCGTGCTGATATCATTCTCACGCATCAAACCAAGTTTATGTTTTACTAGCGGGTGTTTCACCTCAACGATCTTCATTATTTTTCTCCTGGTTAGGCGGTTGACGGCCAAAAAAATCGCGAGATTATACCGCCTTTTTTTTTGAACGCCACAATGAATAGCCTGATTCAGATCAATAGAAAATCAATCTTAAGTCAAGAAAGCTAAAAATCAGCGTGATATCACAAGCTACTCGCAAACGTTTGCCTGCGCTGTTAGAATTGTCGCGTTTTCTTCCTATAGCCAAAGTAATTGGCGTTGCAGGTAGGCTGCCAGCAAGCGAACTGCGATGAGCTGACTAAGTCAGTGATTTGGATAAGTTCGTGCAGCGAGCCCTCTTGCGGCTTCAAGTATGAAGGATATAAGCTCAAACAGCCAACCGCCGTGGGGACCTCGCTGTGACCAACAAAACCTCTCTCAGCTATAAAGACGCAGGCGTAGATATCGATGCCGGTAATGACCTTGTTGATCGCATAAAAGGTGTGGTTAAACAAACTCGTCGCCCAGAAGTGATGGGTGGATTGGGCGGGTTCGGTGCCCTGTGTGCTTTGCCACAAAAATACCGTGAACCTATTTTAGTCTCAGGCACCGACGGCGTAGGCACTAAGCTGCGCCTGGCGATGGACCTGAAACGCCACGATACCATTGGTATCGATTTAGTGGCCATGTGTGTCAATGACCTGGTGGTTCAGGGTGCTGAACCGCTGTTCTTCCTTGACTACTTTGCCACCGGTAAACTGGATGTGGATACTGCCGCCAGTGTGATTACCGGTATCGCCGAAGGGTGTAAACAATCAGGTTGTGCACTGGTTGGCGGCGAAACCGCAGAAATGCCGGGGATGTACCACGGTGAAGATTATGACGTTGCCGGTTTCTGCGTTGGTGTAGTTGAAAAGTCTGAAATCATTGATGGCAGCAAAGTGACACCGGGTGATGCGTTGGTTGCCTTAGGTGCCAGCGGCCCGCATTCCAATGGTTATTCACTGGTACGCAAAATTCTGGAAGTCAGCAACACCAATCCTGAGCAAACTCAGTTGGATGGTAAATCGCTGGCTGACCATTTGCTGGAACCGACCAAAATCTACGTTAAATCCATTCTCAGCCTGATTGAGCAGCTTGATATTCATGCTATTGCTCATCTGACTGGCGGCGGCTTCTGGGAAAACATCCCACGGGTATTACCCGCAGGGACTCAAGCGGTTATCGACGAAGCTAGCTGGCAGTGGCCTGCGGTATTTAGTTGGTTGCAGCAAGCCGGCAATGTCAGCCGCCACGAAATGTATCGTACCTTTAACTGTGGTGTCGGCATGGTTGTTGCGCTCCCGGCAGAACTGGCTGATATTGCCGTTGAGTTACTGACCGCATCCGGTGAGAAAGCCTGGAAAATCGGTGTGATTGCGGCGGCGACTGACGGTGCAGATCAAGTCATCATCAATCCATAACATTGCTGACTCAGCCTGCAGCTTCAAAATCCCGATGAGCTGACTCAAGTCCGTGATTCAGGTGACAAATCTGCCGGGAGCAGATTTCAACGCTGCTTGCAGCGGCCTCAACGAGGCGAGGCCCACGGATGGGCCGAGTAATGCGCGCAGCCAACACCCCGCAGCTTCAAGTACGAAGGGTATATGAAAAAGATAGTGGTTTTGGTCTCCGGCCAGGGCAGTAATCTACAAGCGTTGATCGACGCCCAACAACAAGGGCGTATTTCAGGCACCATCAGTGCCGTGTTCAGTAATAACCCTGATGCTTATGGGTTGGAACGTGCTGAATTGGCGGGTATTCCCCACCATGCAGTGGATGCCAAGTCCTATGCGGATCGCGCCAGTTTTGATTTGGCATTGGCGCAAGCCATTGATCACTATCAACCTGATTTACTGGTGTTAGCCGGTTATATGCGCATTCTCAGTGCGGAGTTTGTTCAGCACTATGCTGGCCGGATGTTAAATATCCATCCGTCACTGTTGCCGAAATACCCCGGTCTGCATACTCATCGTCAGGCACTGGAAAACGGTGATCAGGAGCATGGCACCTCGGTGCATTTCGTTACTGAAGAACTGGACGGCGGCCCGGTTATTCTGCAAGCCAAAGTACCGATTTTTAGTGAGGATAGCGAAGAGGATGTGGTCGAAAGAGTACAAACTCAGGAACACAGCATTTATCCGCTGGTAGTCAGTTGGTTTACCGATGGCCGTCTTGCTATGCGTGATAATTCAGCATGGCTGGATGGTAAACGCTTACCTGCGCAAGGCTACGCGGCTGAATAAAATAAGTTAATAAATATTGATTAGAGGCGCGGCCATTTATGGTTAGCGCCTTTTTTAATTCCCCTGTGCTAACCTCCAGTGCTAATAGTATAATTTTTAAGGCAGCAACCGCTGTCGCCAATGAGGAATAAGCATGTCTACCACTAACAGCGTCAGGTTACGCCCACTAGAACGGGATGACTTGCCGTTTGTTCACCAGTTAGATAACAATGCCAGCGTGATGCGCTATTGGTTTGAAGAGCCTTACGAGGCCTTTGTTGAACTGTCTGATCTGTATGATAAACATATTCATGACCAGAGTGAGCGCCGCTTTATTATTGAAAGCCAGGGGACAAAAGTCGGTCTGGTGGAGTTAGTTGAAATTAACCATATTCACCGCCGTGCTGAGTTTCAGATAATTATCGATCCGGCTCATCAGGGTCAAGGCCATGCAGGGGCTGCCGCAAGACTGGCGATGGAATATGGTTTTTCGGTACTGAATTTGTACAAACTTTATCTGATTGTTGATAAAGAAAATCAAAAAGCCATCCATATCTATACAAAATTAGGCTTTGAAATAGAGGGTGAATTAAAGCAAGAGTTCTTTATCAATGGTGAATACCGTACTGTAATTCGTATGTGCATTTTCCAGCCACAATATTTGGCTAAATATAAAACACCATCGATAAAGAGTGCTTAATCCGCTGGGGCCAGTTCAGTTGGCCCCAATATCAATTCAACATATTCAGTAAAGAAAAATCATCACTTTCATTAACTTTATCTATGTTCGATAACAGGATACTTTGAGCATTACTCTTGTGCAGCTTAAAGATACTGTATGAATAGACGATATTAATGATATCATCTTCACTCAACGTGCCATTGTGTATTACAAATGCACTGATAACTGATTTTATAATAAAAAAATCGATAACGTAGGAATGAAAGTCCTTATCAATATCATCAGTTTTACTAAGTGCAAACTGATTATGGTAGAAATTATACTGAAAAAAATTACGTAGAATATGGGGGTGTTGGTTAAGCAACGGCATAACTCTGTCATTCCAGGTAGCGCTTAACATAGCCATACGTTCTTCTAGTTGGTTAATATCTACTTCATTCATCAAATGATGAATGAGAAAAGCCATATAATTAAATAGCGTTTTATGTCCTCTAAAATTCATAGTTCTAACTGTATACTCCTGATACATAATCAGAAAGTGCCAGCGTGCATTAGCATTAAAAGGGATTGCCACGACTTCTTTTAGTATATCCCCAGCCGCCAACTTGGATCGAATAGTCTTATATAACTCAAATATCATCTGTGGTTTATCATCAACCGTACTATCGATACTTTTACAACAGTGGATAAACACATGAACCGCATAAATATTCTCTTCAAAATTATCATTCGGCATGGCCACTATTTGGTTGCAATAATAGTGAATAAATTGCCCTTCAGTATTCATTTTTCTATTATTGAAATACTGTTTTTGGTAGACGGTCTCCTCATGCAGAGTAAATGCATGCGGATTAAACAATACCAACCGGGTAACCTCTGGGCAGGAAAGTGTCAGAGTATTAAATTGTTCTGTCTTGTACTGATGGTTTTCGCGTGGATATGTCGAACAAGTATGACTAAGCGCCTCACTCCCCAAACGTTTATGAACTTCACACAGACGAGACTCATCAAGATAAGGGCAGTTGCCATCGCTTTTAAGGCGTATTTAAGCTCAATTGGATGGGTTTGTGCGCGTAACTATAATATTCTTAACTGCTATGTTTCTAATACTTTGGTTTTGGCTATTTTTATATTTTCGGTAGGTGTTTTTATCGAGACTGATACTCCAACCACTGCAACAGTGGTCACGGCAGTCTGACCCAATACAACTGAAATTCTTAACGAATTCAGGTTGGATAATCTGTAATTCCTTCACTGAATAGATCCCTATTAGTTACTGATAATTTACAGATAACAAACGACACAATCCGCCACTAAGTTAAATACTATTTCACGCCAACAACGATAATAATGAAAAATCTTCTTTTAGCGCCCAAGCCATAACGTCTTGTTTAAATTTCTGGCTTGAGCTGTCCGTGGATTCCCGACACGCATGATAAGAATAGATAATACCAATCACGTCATCTTCGGTTAGCTCCCCATGCTGGCTGGCATAGGCTGAAATGAGTGCTTTCAAATAGAAGAAATCTATAGCTTGTAGATTAAATACTGTAACCGCCGCTTGATCATCCCCCATCGCCAATTGGTCATGATGAATGCGTAACAGAAAATAATTGCGCCATACTGACGGGTATTTGGTAAAAAAGGGCAATGCATACTGTTGCCATGCATTGTTTAATTGTTGCTTATTATTATTTTGCTCAATCAGGTCATTAGTGGCATAGCTCAGCAACGGTTGAGCATAAGCCGCCAGCGTATTTCGCCCCCGAATATCAGCCAGTTGTGCAATAAAATCAGCCAAGAAATTTAATCGCTCATCACCGATAGTCGGCTCTCTCTTCGCCGCAGCCAGTTCATGGGCTGCTTGCCCCACCATCATGGTGGCGATAAGTTCAGTGCGCAGGTTGTCTATCTCAACCATTTTAATTTTACTCACGTCATCCCAGGCTTGATAATTATGTAATAAACAATTTATCGCCCAAAGATTTTCTTCAATATTCGGTTGCTGGCTGGCTGCAATTGCCGCACAAGCGCGATTAACCAACCGCTCTTCAATAACAATATCCGGTGCTTTGTAATAGTCATATTGGTTGATAGTAGAAAAACGCAACGTTAGCGCGTCATCGGAAAATAACGCCTGCCGGGTTACTTCAGGGCAAGAGAGTGACATACTTTTAATTTTCTGATTTTTATAAACATGTTCAACGCGGGGGAAAGTTGCGCAACTGTGACTCAGTGCATGAGCGCCGGCATGTTTGTGAATTTGACATAACCGTTGTTCATCAAGAAAGGGGCAATTCCCCTGACTATCTGGGTGAATATTGGCCCAAGAGGCAAGGCTGGCTTGAGTAACAGAAATCTGGTTAATGGCAATACGTTTAATTTCTGCGTAAGGGCTTTTAATGTATTTTTGATAACGATTTCTATCAAGCGTGACATTTTGGCCTTTGCAGCAGTGTTCGCGACATGCTGTGCCGACACAACTAAATGTCTCCATAAAATCAGGCTGAGTTATCAATAGCTCTTTCACTTAACGCTTCCATTCAATAGTCACCTAAATAACGAGCGGCACATGAAAGTGTAAACTTAAATCGCAATTGATAAATAAAGCAAACACCTTAGAAACTGCTGTACTGGCGCTAAATGTTCAACCGTAACGCCCGGTAATATAATCTTCCGTCCGGCGCTGACGCGGTGAAGTGAACAACGCATCGGTATCGTTATATTCCACCAGGCTCCCTTGATGAATGAAGGCGGTGTAATCCGAGACCCGCGCCGCCTGCTGCATATTATGGGTGACCAGTACCACTGTGTACTGCTGCTTGAGTGTGGTTATCAACTCTTCGATGGTTAGGGTGGATATTGGGTCCAGAGCGGATGTCGGCTCATCGAGCAATAACACCTCAGGTTCAATAGCAATGGCTCTGGCGATGACCAAGCGCTGCTGCTGGCCGCTGGAGAGGCGAAAGGCATTTTCCCGCAACCGGTCCTTCACTTCATGCCACAATGCTGCGGCCCGCAATGAGCGCTCAACAGCATCATCAAGCACCCGACGGTCACGAATCCCCTGCAAGCGCAGGCCATATACCACATTCTCATAAATTGACTTAGGGAATGGGTTGGGCCGCTGAAACACCATGCCAACCCGCCGACGCAATGCGGCAACGTCAGTGGTTTTATCGGTGATAATTTCACTACCTAGCCGGATTTCACCCTCAAGATGGCAGTTATCCAGCAAATCATTCATGCGGTTAAAGCAGCGCAATAAGGTAGATTTACCACAACCAGACGGGCCAATCAGCGCAGTAACACGGTGCTTAGGCACATTAAATGAAATATCGTGCAACACCTGTTTGTCACCATAAAATAAATTGAGCTTTTCGACCGCCAGCGCTGTTTGCTCGTCGGTCAATTGCTGCACATCAAGCAGCGGCAGCGAATCTGGCGTCAAAAGTCCCATATTTCGTCCTGCGGGTTAAAAAGTTCAGTCACAACAATAAACCTCGATATTTTTCACGCAAATGATGGCGAATACCAATAGCCGCTAAATTAAGGCCGACCACAATGATCACCAGCAGCAGAGCTGTGGCAAAGACTAATGGGCGAGCCGCTTCCACATTGGGGCTTTGAAATGCCATATCGTATATCTGGAAGCTCAAATGCATGAACTTACGTTCTAAATGCAGGAACGGGAAGATACCATCGACCGGCAAGAGCGGCGCTGATTTCACCACCCCTACCAGCATCAGCGGCGCGGTTTCCCCCGCAGCCCGTGCCACCGCCAAAATAAGCCCGGTAATCATCGCCGGTGCCGCCATCGGTAACACAATATGCCACAATGTCTCGGCCTTAGTGGCTCCCAGCGCTTGCGAGCCTTGCCGCAAGCTGGTTGGAATGCGCGATAGCCCCTCCTCGGTGGCAACAATCACCACTGGTAACGTCAGCAGCGCTAGCGTTAACGCCGCCCATAAAACGCCAGGGGTACCGAATGTCGGGTTGGGGAGCGCCTCTGGGTAAAACAGTTTATCCAGTGATCCACCAATCAGATAGACAAAGAAACCGAGGCCAAACACGCCATAAACAATAGAGGGCACCCCAGCCAGATTCACCACAGAAATACGGATCATTCGGGTCAACCAGTTTTTGCCGGCATATTCATGTAAATACACCGCAGCAATCACCCCTAATGGCATGACCACGATAGACATCAATATCACCATCAGTACCGTACCAAAAATCGCTGGGAACACACCGCCCTCGGTATTGGCATTGCGCGGATTATCGGTCAGGAATTTCTGAGTTTGTGCTGCCCAATGATGTAGTTTTTGCCCGAAAGTCATGTCATTGGGATACCAGGCGCGGTTAATCTGGCTAAGTGACAGTGGGTGGATTTGCCCATTCATGTCGCGCAATAACAGCGTGTAGCGACTTTGCTCGGTTTGTAGCCCGCGTAATGTTTCCATCATGGCTTGATGGCTACGTTGCAGCGCCCCCCACTCCGCCTCGATACGGTCCTGCGATTTACTGTCAAGGTCGCCATTCATTTGTAGCCGTTTCTTCTCTAGCCGCAACGCCTCAAACTGTTGATTGAGCATATTCATTTGGCGGAACTGAATATCCTGCGCGCGCTTGACCAGACCTTGTATCACAGGAATACGTTTTTGCAGTTCCTGAGCCAAATCATTGCCCACTAACGGTTGGCCGTTATCCAACATGCCAGCGAGGAAACCGTATGCCGTACCATTGTTTTGGCGATCCAGCACCAGCAGATCTTTAGGCAAAGTGCGTTGCTGGATATCACTGTCTAGCAGGCGATGGAAATCCTGACCCTGAATCTCACGGTTACCGGTTTTAATCAAATAGCGGGTTACTGTCTCACCGGCCTGCGACGGTAACATCACGCCGGCTTGTTCTAATTGCTGACGTGACAGCGTCTGCTGTTGATAAATTTCACCAATCATTTTGACCGGGCCTGCCGCCGTTTGCTTAAGCTCAAACAGATAGACCGGGGCGGGCCAGAAATATCGCATCCCTTGGCCTGCCAACAATAATATGATCCCAAGCAACGCCAGCAGGCTGATACTGACAGCACTAGCGGTTAGCCAGATCCACGGGGAACCCGATGCAAACCACTTTTTGGTCACGCCAGACACATTAGGCTTAATGTTCATCACGCCGTCCGCTCCATCTGATAGCGTTCACGCAACCGCAGACGAATAGCCTCGGCCAGTGTATTGACTAAAAAAGTGAAGCAAAACAGCACCAGTGCGGTCAGGAATAGCACCCGATAGTGGCCGCTACCGACGACCGCTTCCGGCATCTCGATAGCGATATTGGCGGCCATCGCCCGTAACCCCTGAAAAATGCTGCCATCAATAATGGGTGTATTGCCGGTCGCCATGAGCACAATCATGGTTTCCCCCACCGCACGGCCAAAACCAATCATCAGTGCAGAGAAGATACCAGCGTAGGCTGAGGGCAGAATGACCCGGGTTAACGTCTGCCACGGGGTCGCCCCTAGTGCCAATGAGCCTTGGCTGAGTGACGGCGGCACACTGAATAGTGCATCCTCTGCCAGCGAAAAGATGACCGGGATCAGAGCAAACCCCATGGCGACACCGACCACCAGCGCATTACGTTGAGAGTAGTTGTCACCCAACCACTCATGTAACGGCCCTCCTAGCACCCACTGCGCCAGTTGTGGTCCCAACCATAATGCGAACCAACCGGTCAGCAGGATAACCGGCAACAGCACAATCACGTCCCAGCCCGCAGGTAACCGCCATTGTGTCTTTTCCACCAGACAACTACTCCCCCAGCCACACAATAAAATAGCCAGCGCCAACAGCGGCGGAAGTAGCAGAATTCCCGTCAGATAATGTTCAATTACCGGAGCCAACCAAATACCAGCAATCAAACCTATAACCACGGTTGGGAATGCCCCCATCATCTCAATGGCCGGTTTAACCACTCGCCGCAAACCTGGCGACATAAAATAGGCCGTATAAATTGCCCCCGCCAAGGCTAATGGAACGGCGAATAACATGGCATAGGCGGCCGCCTTTAATGTGCCGAAAATAATCGGTACCAAGCTGAATTTAGCCTGATAGCTTTCTTCGGCCGAGCTTGATTGCCAAACATAGGCTGGCTCAGGGTAATTCTCATACCACACCCGTTGCCACAAGCTACGCCAGCCAATGTCTGGATAGCGATTGTCCAATTGATAGGTAGACCAACCGGCAGCATTCTCAAGCAGCAAACTATCGCCCCAAGGGGAGAACGCGGCGTCGGTAACGCCGTCAGCTAATTTATGTTGCAGCAAAGGCGTTGACTGGATACTGGAGAAGAGTGATAGCTCGCCTTGTGGCGATAATGAGGCAAAGACCCGACGCGCGCGCTCCGTGGTCAATAAGCCCTTACCTGTTGGAGTGAAACTGCGTATGCGCGTCAAGTGAAATTGATTATCCGGCCCTTTCTGCACATCAAACCATTGGCTGATTACGCCGCCCGGCGCTTGCACCAGCAACGACTTGCCACCTGGTAGCAAAGAGAGGGTCAATGGCCCATCAGACGCATGCTGGTCATCCAGTAACGACACAGTTTCACGCAATTTCAGTTCTGGGCCAAATTGATAGATAGATAACTGCTGGCCGGATAACAGATAGAGCAAACGCCCGTCAGGTGCCAATAACAGTTGACTGACCGTTTTCGGCACATCCGTCAGTTCAGTAACCTGCTGCCCTTGGGCAGTAAACGTCCCTGCCAGCAAGCGGCCATCATCGGTAACGGCGGCAATGGTAAATTGCTGTGGTTGCGGTTCAGCCAGCACCAAATGCTGCAAGCGTTGGCCTTTCAAATCCATAAAACGCGGCTGTTCACCCAGCGGAAATTGCCAGCGTGGCGGTGTGGCTGAGAAATCGGGTTGCAGTAGAGTAAGACGGCCATTGCTCAGGCCAACGCCATACAAAGGTTGCCCATTGGCTGCACGGCTGATTGATACCGGTGGGGGCGATAACCGCTGTTCGCTTATCAGACTACCTGCTGGGGATGCCCCCAGTGCATTGAGCCGAATAAAGTAGCCATAGCCTTGATTATCAATGCGATATCCGATCTGCCCTTGAATATCAATACCCAGCGCGGCCGTCGGCGCACTGCGAGTGACAGCGAACTGATTATGCAAACTGATAGAGGCCGGTTTAAACAACGGTAATACGGCATACAATAGGTAAACGAAAATCAACATCAGTGTCAGCAGCACTAACAAGCCACTACTCGTCACCGCCATGTGCACTAAACGATCAATGGCAGCCCGGCGCTTATCTCTCCCTGATGGTGTTGCTTTGCCTGTTCGCTGCATACTCTTCGATTGCCCCATGCCCCGTCTACTATTATCAATCCAAGCGTATATCTATACCGCCAGATGACCGAGCATCTTATGTCACTTTTGTGGCGTTTGCATGACAATGTTTTATACCCACCATCTTTCAAAATGCAGGTGTGTTGCTCAAACCCGTCTTTGACCAATCTGTCTGTTACTTGCCGCTTTCCTGCAACTTAAGATCGATTGGGTATAAGGTTTAACGGACAAAGTTAACTAATGATATCTGTTGGACTTTCTTGTCAAACTTTCGCAATAATGATTGAGGACACTAAATACTCCCACAATAATCTTACTGGAGTTGCAATGGGTCAGGAAAAGCTCTACATCGAAAAAGAACTTAGCTGGTTATCTTTTAATGAGCGGGTATTGCAGGAAGCAGCAGATAAGAGCAATCCACTCATCGAGCGGATGCGATTTCTTGGCATTTACTCCAATAATCTGGACGAATTCTATAAAGTCCGATTTGCCGATCTGAAACGGCGCATTTTGATCAGCGAAGAGCAAGGCTCTGCCGTGACCTCTCGCCATTTGCTGAAAAAAATTCAGAGCAAAGTGGTGAAAGCCGATCAAGAATTTGATGGGTTATATAATGATCTTTTACTGGAAATGGCGCGTAATCAGATCTTCCTGATTAATGAACGGCAGATTTCCGAAAATCAGCAAGCCTGGCTAAAAATCTATTTTAAACAGCATCTGCGCCAACACATTACGCCGATCTTGATTAACCATGACACCAACCTGGTGCAGTTCTTAAAAGACGATTACACCTATCTAGCGGTGGAGATTATCCGCGGGCAGGAAATTGCCTATGCCCTGCTGGAGATTCCTTCAGATAAAGTCCCGCGTTTTGTCAATTTGCCACCAGAAGCACCTCGCCGCCGCAAGCCAATGATATTACTTGATAATATATTGAGATTTTGCCTCGATGAGATTTTTAAAGGCTTCTTTGATTACGATGCGCTAAACGCCTACTCCATGAAGATGACCCGTGATGCCGAATATGATTTGGTCACTGAAATGGAATCCAGCCTGCTGGAGCTGATGTCGTCGAGCCTTAAACAGCGCCTGACGGCAGAGCCGGTGCGCTTTGTTTACCAACGTGATATGCCCGATGAGATGGTGGAATTACTGCGCAATAAATTGGGTATCTCTAATGATGACTCGGTTATTGCAGGTGGCCGTTACCATAACTTCAAAGACTTTATCAGCTTCCCGAATGTGGGCAAAAGCAATCTGGTTAACCGGCCAATGCCGCGCCTGCGCCATATTTGGTTTGATAAATTCCGCAATGGCTTTGATGCTATCCGTGAACAAGATGTCCTGCTGTATTACCCTTATCACACCTTTGAACACGTATTGGAATTACTGCGTCAAGCCTCTTTCGATCCCAGCGTATTAGCGATTAAAATCAATATTTATCGGGTCGCCAAGGATTCACGCATCATAGAATCGATGATCCATGCCGCCCATAACGGCAAGAAAGTCACGGTAGTGGTAGAGTTACAGGCGCGCTTTGATGAAGAAGCCAATATCCACTGGGCCAAAAGCCTGACCGCCGCTGGTGTACACGTTATTTTCTCAGCACCTGGTCTGAAGATCCACGCCAAATTATTCCTGATTTCCCGCCTTGAAGGCGAGGAGATCGTGCGCTATGCCCATATCGGTACCGGCAACTTCAATGAGAAGACCGCCCGAATCTATACCGACTACTCATTACTGACCGCTGATGCCCGTATTACCAATGAAGTACGGCGGGTGTTTAACTTTATCGAAAATCCTTATCGCCCGGTCAAATTCGATAATCTGATGGTGTCACCGCAGAACTCGCGCTTAATGTTGTATCAATTGATTGATCAGGAAATTATTCATGCTCAGGCCGGAGAAAGCGCCGGTATTACCCTGAAGATAAATAATTTAGTAGATAAAGGTCTGGTAGATAGGTTATATAGCGCCTCCAGTGCTGGGGTAAAAATCCGATTATTGGTACGTGGCATGTGCTCGTTAATCCCCAATATGCCGGGGATCAGCGATAATATTCAGGTCACCAGTATCGTTGACCGTTTCTTGGAACATGACCGGGTCTATGTGTTCGAGAATAAAGGCGACAAACTGGTGTATCTCTCTTCAGCTGACTGGATGACCCGTAATATCGATTACCGTATTGAAGTCGCGGTCTCATTGCTGGATCCGAAATTAAAACAACGGGTGCTAGATATTTTAGAGCTGTTATTCAACGACACGGTAAAAGCCCGTTATATTGATAAAGAACTGAGTAATCGTTATGTACCGCGTGGTAATAGGCGCAAAGTACGTGCACAGATTGCCATCTATGATTATTTAAAAGCGCTGGAACAACCAGACGCATCGAGCTAAAACTATGCCGCTATCCAACAGTTCATCGACCACCAAGCCGCAGGAAATTGCAGCTATCGATTTGGGTTCTAACAGTTTTCATATGGTCATTGCCCGGGTCGTCAACGGCGCGCTACAGGTTTTAGGTCGCCTAAAGCAGCGCGTACATCTGGCTGATGGTTTGGACCACAATAACATGCTTAGCGAAGAAGCCATCGAACGGGGTTTAGCCTGTTTGGCGCTGTTTGCAGAACGCTTGCAGGGTTTCTCACCTGATAATGTGTGTATTGTTGGCACTCATTCGCTGCGCCAAGCTGCTAACGCAGAGGCATTCCTCAAGCGGGCGGCGGCGGTTATTCCGTATCCGATCGAAATCATTTCCGGCCAAGAAGAGGCCCGTCTGATTTTTATGGGCGTCGAACACACTCAGCCGGAAAAAGGCCGCAAGCTGGTCATTGATATTGGTGGGGGTTCAACAGAGTTAGTTATTGGTGAAGATTTTGAGCCTCTGTTGGTAGAGAGTCGCCGTATGGGGTGCGTGAGTTTTGCCCAGCAGTTCTTCCCACACGGTGAGATAAGTAAGGCCAATTTCAAACGTGCCCGTCTTGCGGCAGCACAGAAACTGGAAAATCTGGCATGGCAATACCGCATTCAGGGTTGGCAATATGCGCTGGGGGCATCCGGTACCATTAAGGCCACCTATGAAGTGTTAGTGGAAATGGGCGAAAAAGACGGTTTGATAACACCAGAGCGCCTCGAAATGCTGGTTGAGCAAGTGTTACAATTCAAACACTTCTCAGCCCTGAGCCTGCCGGGATTATCAGAAGATCGCCAGTCGGTATTTGTACCAGGCTTGGCTATCTTGTGTGGGGTATTTGATGCGTTAGCAGTCAAAGAGTTACGCTTATCCGACGGCGCGCTGCGCGAAGGCGTGCTGTATGAGATGGAAGGCCGTTTCCGCCATCAGGATATTCGTCAACGCACGGCAAAAAGCCTGGCGGAACACTATAATATTGACCGCGAACAAGCCCGCCGAGTGCTGGAAACAACCGAACAACTTTATACCCAGTGGTTAGCGCAGAACACCAAGTTGGTGCAGCCGCAGCTTGAAGCATTGTTGAAATGGGCGGCAATGTTGCACGAAGTGGGTCTGAGTATTAATCACAGTGGGATGCACCGCCATTCTGCCTATATCCTGCAAAACACCAACTTACCGGGCTTTAATCAGGAGCAACAACTGCTGCTGGCAACGTTGGTACGAATGCATCGTAAAGGCATCAAGCTGGATGAATTACCGCGTTTAAATTTATTCAAGAAAAAGTATTATTTACCGTTAATTCAGTTATTACGTTTGAGTACGTTACTGAATAATCAGCGTCAGTCGACTACCACGCCAGAGAGTCTGCGTTTGATAACTGACGATAGCCATTGGACATTACGTTTCCCCGTCGGTTATCTGACACAAAATAATCTGGTACAACTGGATTTTGAGCGTGAGCAGGCATACTGGGATGATGTAGTAGGCTGGAAGCTGATCATTGAAGAAGAAGAACCAGAAGCAGCGGATGTGGTTACCGTCAAAGAGTAATCAGAATCAATCCCGATGAGCTGACTCTCGTCAGTGATTCGGGTGACAAATCTGCCGAGAGCAGATTTGAACGCTGCTTGCAGCGGCCTCAACGAGGCGAGGCCCATGGATGGGGCGAGTAGTGAGAGCAGCTAACATTAATTGTGACAAACAACGCTGCAACGCCAAGAGCGAAGGGTAGGAAGGTAAATGATGAGAAGACGGCCAACAGCACAGCTAACAAAAATAATCCTACTGGTGAGCTTTCTCATTCTGTTTGGCCGTTTATTGTATGCGGCGGTCGCTTCTATTTCCCATCATCAGGAGCGCAGGCAGTCACAGCAACTTGAACTGACTGTAGAAGGCGAACCACCTGGCCCCCATGAGAGCGATCTCAGCCCCTAGATGTTTTGTCGTTAATGTTTTAGTGCCTATCCCTACGACTTCAGGGGCAAAGGGTCGTTTTCGAATTAAGGACACACTATGCCAGTGCCGATTATTCCTGTGCCAATTTCTGCCGTTATAAAGAATAAAACTAAAAATAATACGAAAAAACTGGCTGAAATACGCAACCGGATACTTTCTCTATTATTGAATAATAAGGCTTTGGTTGATGGCATTCTTGGCCGTCAGGAAGAGAAAGAAAAGCTCAGCGATGAACAACTGTCCGAGCAAACGTTAGAAATCAGAAGTCTACTTGATGATCTGCATGCTGCCGACCTTGCTGACTTACTGGAGGCGTTGCCTCATGACGAACGTTTGGCATTGTGGCGGTTGGTCAAAAATGAGAAACGCGGCCAAACGCTGGTTGAAGTCTCTGAAACAGTGTGGGATTCGCTGATTAAAGAGATGAGTGATAAAGACCTGTTGAGGGCCATGCGCACTTTGCATGTCGATGAACAGGCTTATTTGGCTGAATACCTGCCACGTAATTTGATGGGCCGCCTGCTCACCTCGTTGGACCCGGATCAGCGCGCCCGAGTGCGGGAAGTTATCCAATATGCCCGTGACACTGTCGGTCAGATGATGGATTTCGAGCTGGTGACGGTACGTGCCGATATTACGCTGGCAGCCGTGCAACGCTATTTGCGTTATCGGAAAAATATTCCCGATGCCACGGATAAAATCTTTGTGGTTGACCGCAAAAATACCTTGCTTGGCGAGTTACCATTGACCTCTATCCTGCTCAATGCGCCCGATGCTAAAGTATTTGAGGTGATGGATAGCAACCCGACCACGTTCCAACCCGAACAGAAAGCAGAGGATGCTGCCGGTGCTTTTGAACGTTATGACTTAATCAGTGCCGCGGTAATTGATGCCAAAGGCAAACTGATGGGTCGTTTGACCATCGAAGAGATTGTTGATGTGGTCAACGAAGAGAGCGACACCACCCTAAGACGCATGGGGGGCTTAAGCCCGGAAGAAGATGTGTTCTCCCCGGTAGGCCGCGCGGTTCGCACCCGCTGGTCATGGCTGGCAATCAACCTCTGTACGGCATTTGTTGCCTCACGCGTGATCGGCTTATTTGAGGACACCATCTCACAATTAGTGGCTCTGGCAGCATTAATGCCGATTGTGGCCGGTATTGGCGGCAATACCGGTAATCAAACCATTACCATGATTGTCCGAGCGTTGGCATTACACCATATTCAACAAGGTAACGTGACCTTCCTGATGTTCAGAGAATTGGGCGTAGCGCTGATTAATGGTCTGGTATGGGGCGGGATTATGGGGGTAGTAACCTATCTGCTCTATGGCGATCCGGCAATGGGAGGGGTGATGACATTAGCCATGATCCTTAACTTGCTGATGGCAGCACTCATGGGGGTTATTATCCCGATGACCATGGCTCGGATGGGGCGTGATCCGGCTATCGGATCGAGTGTTATGATCACCGCCATCACAGATACCGGTGGTTTTTTCATCTTTCTGGGACTGGCAACTATATTCTTGGTCTGACTATTATGCTAATAAACAAATCATTAATTAAGCACTGAGAAGAGGAATAACACTCTACAGTGTTTATCTATACTAAACTTTTGAATATGACCGTATTTTAACGGCGGTATATTCTTTATGTGATGGGTTTTTCCTATCATAATCTAAAGCTGTATGAGCAAAATAAGGCGTTATATGGATCTCAGTGCGTCCGAAAGACCGGCACCTGACAATAGAACCATTATCCACATTACTATCATCAGCATAGTCGTATTTTTGCTCGCACTCTTTTGTATCCAGCTTTCTGAACGGTCAGAAAACCTTGCCCCATTATGGTTCCCGACGGCAGTATTAATGGTGGCGCTGTTCCACCATCCTATGCGCTACTGGTTATGGCAATTATTGGCCGCAGGGATATGTATTGTTGCTGCTAATTTTATTTTATATGGCCTCAGTTGGTTCCCGTTACCCCTAACATTTATCAACCTGGCAGAGGCATCCGCCGGGGCCTGGTTACTGCGTAAATTCCTGCAAACCAAAGACCCGCTCAATAACCTGCTCAGTTGGCTTAAATTCTCGGTTTGCACTGTGATTGTGGTCCCTCTAGCCAGTGGGCTGGCAGCGGCTTGGTATTTATCCCCACAAAACGGGGGCTTTACCCAAGTGCTCACGGTGTGGTTTATGTCCGAAGCGGTAGGCATGTTGGCCTTAGGGCCGGTCGGGTTACTTTACCGTCGAGGTTACTTCAATATCGCGACCAAATCCAAAGCGCTGTTTGATATGATTTTTATGATGATAATATCACTATCAGCTTGTTATATCGGACTGATTTATCTGCCTTTCCCCTTCACTTTTGTCATCATGACGTTGATCTGGACCTCAATCCGCTTACCGCGTTTTGAGACATTTACCATCTGCTTTATGGCAACATTGCTGATTGCATTGATGCTTAATTTCAAGCTGTATACCATTAATTCCGATACTAACCTGTCAATTCAAGCGTTCTCCTTTATTCCTTTATTAATGGTGTTAATTCCGCCCCATGCCATGGCAATGGTAATGCACTCTTTTCGCATGGAGAAAGAGCATATTATTGAAAGCGAAAACCGCTTTCGTAACGCGATGGAATATTCAGCCATCGGTATGGCCTTGGTCTCACCGCAAGGCCAATGGATGCAGGTCAATCAGGCCTTATGCAAGTTATTAGGCTATTCCCAAGAGACATTACTGACCCTGACTTTCCAGCAAATTACTCATCCAGACGATCTCTCTGCGGACCTGAAATTACTCGACGACCTGTATCATGGCCGTATCCCCAGCTATTCGATGGAAAAGCGCTATATTCGCAGCGATGGTGAAATCGTGTGGGCACTACTGGTGGTCAGTGTGGTGCGGGATCACCAACAGCAACCGCTCTATTTCATCTCGCAGGCTGAAGATATCAATGAGCTGAAAAAAACCGAGATTATTAACCGCCGCCTAATGGAGCGTATTACGCTGGCTAACGAGGCTGGGGGGATCGGTATCTGGGAATTGGATATCAAAACGCAGGTTATCAGTTGGGATAAGCGGATGTATGAACTCTATCATATTCCTTTTAATACCCAGGTTGATGAGCGTGTTTGGCAGAAATACATTCATCATGAAGATATCAATCGGGTTAATCGCGAATATAGCGCCGCCCTCAAGCAGCGCCAGCCATACCGTCTGGAATTCCGGCTGTTATTACCGGATGGTGAAATTGTCCATCTGCGTAATCAAGCCAATATGATATGTGATAAAAATGGCAATATTCTGCGTCTGATTGGTACCACGCTGGATATGACGGAAATCAGAAATCTGACGGAAGCGCTGCACGAAGAGAAAGAGCGACTGCATATCACGCTGGACTCCATCGGTGAAGCTGTGGTCTGTACCGATCAGGAGATGAAGATTACCTTTATGAACCCGGTGGCCGAGAAAATGACTGGCTGGGCAAATACCATCGCATTGGGCCAACCGGTCAACCATATCATCAAGTTGACTAACGGCGTAGACGGCGCGGAGATTGATAACCCGATAGAGCATTGCCTTAATCATCGCCCCTACTCTTCGTTCAATGAGTCAATGGTATTACACCATCGTGATGGCCAGCATTATGATATTCAGGAGTCGGTCGCGCCGCTGAAAACGTTGGAAGGGGACATTGTCGGGGCGGTACTGGTGTTCCAGGATGTCGGCGAATCGCGCGCAATGATGCGCAAACTCAGCCACAGCGCCTCTCACGATAATCTCACAGGTCTGCCAAACCGCGCCAATTTTGAGAATAAATTGAAAGCGGCAATCCAAATTAGCGTCGAACTTAACCAACAACATGCATTGGCTTTCCTTGATTTAGACTATTTCAAAGCCATTAATGACACTGCCGGGCATCCCGCAGGAGACGCATTATTGAAAGAGTTGAGCCAGTTGATGCGCCAGCACTTACGTAACAGCGATTGTGTTGCACGCCTCGGCGGTGATGAGTTTGGCTTACTGATGCTCAACTGCACCCTACCCCATGCCAAAGCCATTACCCAAAGTCTGGTATCACTGATTAATGGCTATCATTTCTACTGGGAAGATAAGCTCTATCGTATTGGGGCCAGCGCCGGTGTGACGCAAATAAGTAGCAATAACAATCAGCGCAGTGAAATTATGGCACAGGCAGATATCGCCTGTTACACCGCTAAACACAGTGGACGCGGTCAGGTTTATCTCTATCAGCCACGGCAAAAGCAGCTATTAGCACGCCAACACGAGCTGTTGAGCAGGGAAGATGTTGAGAATATTCTCAATGATAACCAACTGGTATTGCAACTCACCCCAACCGCGCCCCCCAGAACGCCATTGTCTGTCTGTTTCTATCAAATCAGTTTCGAGGTTAATCGGCCACATGGCCTTAACGTCAGCCAGGCTGAGTTTCAGGAAGCCGCGCTGCTCTATAGCTTGCTGCCGCAGATTGATAATTGGGTCTGTGAGCAACTGTTAATGACACATGCCCAAGCTATCAAACATAAAGGGCTGGCGCTGGCTATCCCGCTGTCAGAGGCGGCGCTGCTCAAAGAAGAGTTTCGCCAATCATTGCTGACCTTGGTGCGGCAAACCGTACTGCCAACACAAAGTCTCTATTGGATGGTCGATGAATCCACCTTACTGCAATACCCCTTCGCGATTGGCAATTTTCTCGCCAAATTGCAACAACTGGGCTGTAAACTCATCGTTAAAGAGTTTGGTCATAACCTGAATGATTTCGAGTTACTGGCGGATCACACTATCGATTATCTTAAGTTTAACAGCGAGTTAATTTCCCATATCCATATTAACCAGATGGATGAAGTGCTGGTCTCTATCATTAATGGTACCGCTCAGCGAGCCAATATCGCCACTCTGGCTGGGCCAGCAGAACTCCCTCTAACGCTCAATAAACTGATAACCATCGGTGTCGATTTAGCTGACGGTGAAACCATCAGCCCGCCGCAACCGTTGTCTGATTTACTCGACAGTGGCTATTTTGCGATTAAATAACCGGCTCGTCATGTTGCATCCTCAACCATGATTAAAAAATCACTAACATGACGATTGCCCCGCTGCCCACTCTCGGGTAAAGTCGCACCCCTTTATTTGGCCTGGGGGGCAATTATGTTCATTGGTTTTGACTACGGCACAGCAAACTGCTCAGTTGCCGTGATGCGGGATGATGCTCCCAACTTACTGGCACTGGAAAATAATGACGTCTATCTGCCCTCCATGTTGTGCGCGCCAACACGGGAAGCGGTCAGTGAATGCCTGCACCGCCACTGGCAGGTACCCACCGGTAGCGACGAAAATCAGCAGCTATTACGCCGGGCCATGGCATTCAATCGCGAAGAGGATATTCCGGTTGCTGCCGACAGTCTGACATTTGGCCTGTCTGCCCTCGCCCACTATATCGAAGACCCTGAAGACGTATACTTTGTAAAATCACCTAAATCCTTCCTAGGTGCCAATGGGCTGAAACCTCAGCAATTGGCGCTGTTTGAGGATTTGGTCTGCGCCATGATGTTCCATATCAAACGTCAGGCAGAATCCGTACTGGCATCAGAAATTAGTCAGGCCGTAATTGGTCGTCCAGTCAACTTCCAAGGCTCTGGCGGTGAGGATGCTAATCGCCAGGCAGAAGGGATTTTACTGCGCGCCGCCCAACGCGCCGGTTTTCGCGATATTGCTTTCCAGTTTGAACCGGTCGCGGCAGGGCTAGATTTTGAAGCGACGCTGACAGAAGAAAAAACCGTACTAGTGGTGGATATCGGTGGTGGTACCACTGACTGTTCGGTGCTATTGATGGGGCCTAAATGGCAGGGGCTGGCAGACCGTCAACAAAGCCTGCTGGGTCACAGTGGTTGTCGCGTTGGTGGTAACGATCTGGATATTATGCTCGCGTTTAAACAACTGATGCCGCTGTTTGGCATGGGGGGCGAAACCGAAAAAGGGATTGCTCTGCCGTCACTGCCCTATTGGAATGCCGTTGCGACTAACGATGTTCCGGCACAGAGCGATTTCTACAGCACGGTTAACGGCCGCTTCCTGCGTGATTTGATTCGTGACGCGGCCAATCCACAGCAAGTAGAGCGCCTGCTGAAAGTGTATCAACAGCGCCTGAGTTATCGTTTAGTTCGGGCGGCGGAAGAGAGCAAAATCGCGCTATCCGAACAAGTACAAGTAGCGACTGCACTGAATTTTGTCGAGCCAGAGTTAGGCCAGACTATCAACCAGCAACAGCTTGCTGAAGCCATATCTCAGCCACTACAACGGATTCAGGAACAAGTCAGTTTGGCATTATCCACCAGCCATATCACTCCAGATGTCATCTATCTGACAGGCGGCAGTGCTCGCTCCCCGTTATTGCGAGCCGCCCTGCAACAGCAACTACCGGGTATCCCGTTGGTGGGTGGCAATGACTTCGGCTCAGTGACCGCCGGTTTGGCCCGTTGGGCGCAGACCCTGTATCGTTAATGCTATTTTGATTACCCACTGCGCAGTGGGTAATCAAGAAACAGATCACATCACTTAATCGAATATCAACCGCAACCAAACCCTATCAGTTTTGAATCCTAAAATTATAAAAACCAAAATCCCACATACCCTGACACTACTTCCATATTTCCTCCATTTTTATCCGGTAAATCCCCGCTAAACTAGTAACATATCAATACCCAATTGATTGCATCTATGTGCGCATAACAAAATAAACAAAAAGGACTCCCGCCATCATGAAAGCTCAATCCAAACGCACTTCCAGAGTACTGATGTTACTCGGGGCGGTGGTGGCGATTACTGTTGCTATATTTGCCTGGCGCTATTTTAGCGCGGCCACCAACAACACCGCGCCAGGTGCGCAGCACACCGCTGGCGGGACGACAACAGCCCGCGCCGGTGGCCGACGTAATATGCCCATGTCGCCGGTACAGGCGGCCACCGCCACCGAACAAGCCGTACCCCGTTATCTTACCGGCCTAGGTACCGTGATTGCCGCCAATACCGTCACCGTGACCAGCCGGGTCGATGGCCAATTAATGGCAATCCACTTTACTGAAGGGCAACAGGTCAACGCCGGTGACTTACTGGTGGAGATCGACCCACGCCCTTATCAGGTACAACTGACCCAAGCACAGGGCCAACTGGCAAAAGATCAGGCCACGCTGGACAATGCCCGCCGTGATTTAGCCCGCTACCAAAAATTGGTGAAAACCGGGGTCATTTCACAACAAGAGCTCGATACTCAAGCCTCGTTAGTGCGCCAAAGTGAAGGCAGTGTTAAAGCCGATCAAGGCGCTATCGACAGTGCCAAACTGCAACTGACTTATAGCCGAATTACCGCCCCAATATCTGGCAAAGTGGGCCTAAAACAGGTCGATGTCGGTAATTACATTACCAGCGGTACCACAGCCCCCATAGTGGTGATCACTCAGACACATCCGGTTGATGTGGTCTTTACGCTGCCAGAAAGCGATATCCCCGCTATCATGCAAGCGCAGAAAAATGCGGCCAAAAATAACACTACCGTGCCAGTAGAAGCTTGGGATCGCACCAATAAACAACGACTGGCGCAGGGCTATTTGCTCAGTATTGATAACCAAATTGATACCACCACCGGCACCATTAAGCTGAAAGCACGCTTTGCCAATAACGATGACATCCTGTTCCCCAACCAGTTTGTCAACGCCCGTATCAAAGTCGATTTACTGCAAAATGCTGTGGTGGTGCCAACCGCCGCCGTACAAATGGGTAACGAAGGGAGCTTTGTCTGGACCCTAAATGATGAAAATAAAGTCAGTAAGCATCTGGTCACTACCGGTATTCAAGACAGCAAACAAGTGGTTATTAGCGCCGGCCTGAATGCGGGTCAACGCGTGGTCACTGACGGTATTGATCGCCTGACCGAAGGCTTACAGGTCGAAGTGGTAACACCACGGGCCGCAGCAGCAAACCAAACGGGTGTCGCAGAGAAAGCAGCCACGGAGGAGAAAGCCACACATCGGGGCAGAAGAGCGACGAGTAACACTGTTCCTGCGGAGAAATCCTGATGCAAGTGATGCCTCCAACACCTGGTGGCGGGCCGTCACGGCTGTTTATCCTGCGCCCGGTTGCCACCACATTATTTATGATTGCCATTCTGCTGGCCGGGATTCTCGGTTACCGCGCGCTGCCGGTTTCTGCCCTGCCGGAGGTTGATTACCCGACGATTCAGGTGGTGACACTCTATCCTGGGGCCAGCCCGGATGTGGTGACATCATCCATTACCGCGCCGCTGGAGCGCCAGTTTGGCCAAATGTCCGGCCTCAAGCAGATGGCATCACAAAGTTCGGGTGGTGCGTCAGTGATTACGCTGCAATTCCAGCTTACTTTGCCACTGGATGTAGCAGAGCAAGAGGTGCAGGCTGCCATTAACTCCGCCACCAATCTACTGCCCAATGATCTGCCTTACCCCCCGATTTACAGCAAAGTGAATCCGGCTGATCCGCCGATTATGACCTTAGCCGTGACCTCCACTGCCATCCCGATGACGCAAGTAGAAGATATGGTCGAAACCCGGATTGCGCAGAAAATATCGCAAGTCACCGGGGTCGGTCTGGTCACTATTTCCGGCGGACAGCGCCCCGCCGTGCGGGTGAAACTGAATGCCCCGGCGGTCGCCGCATTGGGGCTGGACAGCGAAACCATTCGTACTGCCATCAGCAATGCTAACGTCAATTCTGCCAAGGGTAGCCTCGATGGCCCCACCCGTTCGGTGACATTGTCGGCTAATGACCAGATGAAATCTGCCGAGGATTACCGTGATCTGATCATTGCATACCAAAATGGAGCGCCGATCCGCTTGCAGGATGTCGCCACCATTGAGCAGGGCGCGGAAAATAACAAACTGGCTGCATGGGCCAATACCCAGCAGGCGATTGTGTTGAATATCCAGCGCCAGCCGGGGGTCAACGTCATTGCCACCGCGGACAGTATTCGCGAGATGCTGCCGGAGTTGATCAAAAGCTTGCCCAAGTCGGTTGATGTCAAGGTACTAACCGATCGCACTACCACCATCCGCGCCTCCGTCAGTGACGTGCAGTTTGAGTTATTGCTCGCCATTGTGCTGGTGGTGATGGTGATTTATCTGTTTCTGCGCAATGCCGCAGCCACCATTATCCCCAGTGTCGCAGTACCGCTGTCACTGATCGGGACCTTTGCGGCGATGTATTTTCTCGGGTTTTCAATCAATAACCTGACGTTAATGGCGCTGACCATTGCCACGGGCTTTGTGGTCGATGACGCCATCGTAGTGATAGAGAATATCTCTCGTTATATCGAAAAAGGCGAGAGACCGCTGGATGCGGCGCTGAAAGGGGCCGGAGAGATTGGCTTTACCATTATTTCACTCACCTTCTCATTAATTGCAGTGTTGATTCCGTTGCTATTTATGGGCGATATCGTGGGCCGGCTGTTCCGCGAATTTGCCGTAACACTGGCGGTGGCGATCCTGATTTCAGCGGTAGTTTCGCTGACTCTGACCCCAATGATGTGCGCGCGGATGCTCAGTTATGAGTCACTGCGTAAGCAAAACCGCCTGTCACGCGCCAGTGAGAAGTTCTTTAACTGGGTGATCGCCCATTATGCCGTGGCACTAAAAAAAGTGCTTAATCATCAATGGATAACCTTGGGTGTAGCGGTGAGCACACTGGTCCTGACGGTGCTGCTTTACTTGCTGATGCCGAAAGGTTTCTTCCCGTTGCAAGACAATGGTCTGATTCAAGGAACCCTGGAAGCACCGCAATCCGTTTCATTCAGTAATATGGCGGAACGCCAGCAACAAGTGGCCGCCATTATCCTTAAAGATCCAGCGGTAGAAAGCCTGACCTCATTTGTCGGCGTTGACGGTACCAATGCCACGCTGAACAATGGCCGGTTGCAGATTAACCTTAAACCACTCAACAGCCGTGACGATCGCATCCCACAGATCATTACCCGCTTACAGGAAAGCGTTACCGGCGTCCCAGGGATTAAACTTTACTTACAGCCGGTACAAGATCTGACCATTGATACGCAACTGAGCCGGACACAATATCAGTTCACCCTGCAAGCCACGACACTTGAGGAGTTGAGTACTTGGGTACCGAAGCTGGTTAGTCAGTTGCAGCAACAAGCTCCCTTCCAGGATGTCACCAGTGATTGGCAGGACCGAGGATTGGTGGCGTTTGTTAATGTCGATCGCGATAGCGCCAGCCGTTTAGGTATCACGATGGCAGCTATCGACAGCGCACTATATAACGCCTTTGGTCAACGCCTGATTTCCACCATTTATACCCAAGCCAACCAATACCGCGTGGTGCTAGAACATGACGTGCAGGCCACGCCGGGCTTGGCGGCGTTTAACGATATCCGCCTGACCGGCAGCGATGGTAAAGGGGTGCCGCTGAGCAGTATTGCCACCATTGAGGAGCGCTTCGGGCCATTATCGATTAACCATTTGAATCAATTCCCGTCAGCCACTATCTCCTTCAATCTGGCACCGGGATATTCCTTGGGTGAGGGGGTAAACGCGGTGACACAAGCTGAGCAGGCAATTCAGCTACCGGCGGATATCACCACCCGCTTCCAAGGCTCTACGCTGGCATTTCAGGCCGCACTCGGTAGCACTCTGTGGCTGATTATCGCCGCGATTGTGGCGATGTATATCGTGCTCGGCGTGTTATATGAAAGTTTTATTCATCCGGTCACTATCTTGTCAACTCTGCCCACCGCCGGTGTCGGTGCCTTGCTGGCGCTGATGCTGACCGGCAATGAGCTGGATGTGATTGCCATTATCGGCATTATTCTGCTGATCGGAATTGTAAAGAAGAATGCCATCATGATGATCGACTTTGCACTGGCCGCAGAGCGGGATCAGGGGATGACCCCGTATGATGCTATCTATCAGGCGTGCTTGTTACGTTTCCGCCCGATTCTGATGACCACATTGGCAGCGCTGTTTGGTGCATTGCCATTAATGCTCAGTACCGGGGCCGGGGCCGAGCTACGCCAACCGCTGGGTGTGTGTATGGTCGGCGGGCTGATTGTCAGTCAGGTACTAACCCTGTTTACCACTCCGGTTATCTATCTGTTGTTCGATAAACTGGCACGCAACTCCCATGGCAAAAATCGCTATCGCCATCAGGATACTGACACACCTGAATTACCCCATGGACAGGAGCAGCCGTGAAATTCTTCGCTCTGTTCATCCATCGCCCGGTGGCTACCACCCTGCTGACACTGGCTATCACCCTCAGCGGAATTATCGGTTTTAGCTTATTGCCGGTATCACCGCTGCCGCAGGTGGATTATCCGGTGATTTCGGTGAGTGCATCGATGCCAGGGGCCGATCCTGAAACCATGGCGTCCTCAATTGCCACACCGCTGGAACGCGCACTGGGCAGAATTGCGGGCGTCAATGAAATGACCTCTACCAGTTCATTGGGCAGCACGCGGATCATTCTGCAATTCTCCCTCGATCGAGATATCAACGGTGCAGCCCGTGATGTGCAGGCAGCGCTTAATGCCGCGCAAAGCTTGCTACCCACCGGCATGCCAAACCGCCCGACCTATCGTAAGATGAACCCGTCGGATGCGCCCATCATGATAATGACGCTGACCTCGGATACCTTTACCCAAGGTCAGTTGTATGATTTTGCCTCTACCAAATTGGCGCAGAAAATTGCTCAAACCGAGGGGGTCAGTGATGTCTCGGTGGGAGGCAGTTCCCTGCCTGCGGTGCGGGTTGAATTGAATCCTGGGGCGCTGTTTAACCAAGGCGTTTCGCTGGATGCGGTGCGACAAGCAATCAGCGCCGCCAACGTTCGCCGCCCACAAGGTGCTATCGATTCCAGCCAACAGCACTGGCAGGTGCAGGCCAATGATGAGATCAAAACCGCAGAGGGTTATCGCCCACTGGTGATTCATTACAACAATGGTTCAGCGGTACGGCTACAGGATGTCGCCACGGTGGTGGACTCAGTGCAAGATGTTCGTAACGCCGGGATGTCCGATGGTAAACCGGCGGTACTGTTAGTAATCAGCCGCGAGCCGGGGGCAAATATTATCGCCACCGTCGACCGGATTCGAGCAGAACTTCCGGCCCTGCGTGCCTCGATCCCCGCCTCAATTCAGTTGACTATTGCACAAGATCGCTCGCCGACCATTCGTGCTTCGTTAGATGAAGTGGAGCGCTCATTGATGATAGCCGTAGCTTTGGTGATTCTGGTGGTATTCCTGTTTCTGCGCTCCGGCCGTGCCACGCTTATTCCTGCGGTTGCCGTGCCGGTTTCGTTGATCGGAACATTTACCGCTATGTATCTGTGCGGTTTTAGCCTGAATAACTTGTCATTGATGGCATTGACCATCGCCACCGGCTTCGTAGTTGATGATGCCATTGTGGTGCTGGAGAATATTTCCCGCCATCTGGAAGCGGGGGTAAAACCAATAGCCGCCGCCCTGCGCGGGGTGCGCGAAGTGGGCTTTACCGTGTTGTCGATGAGTATTTCGCTGGTGGCCGTATTTATTCCACTGCTGCTGATGGAAGGGTTACCGGGCCGTTTATTCCGCGAATTTGCCATAACACTGTCGGTGGCTATCGGCATCTCACTGGTCATTTCCCTCACCTTGACGCCAATGATGTGCGCCCATTTGCTACGATCACACCCGGTTGGTCAGCAACCCCGGATTCGCGGGTTTGGTAAAATGCTGCTGTCTATTCAGCAAGGTTATGGTCGCTCACTCAATTGGGTACTGGGTCATACACGTTGGGTGATGGTGGTGCTGCTTTCCACTATCGCGCTCAATGTTTGGCTCTATATCAGTATCCCGAAAACCTTTTTCCCCGAGCAGGATACTGGCCGGATGATGGGTTTTATTCAAGCTGATCAAAGTATTTCGTTTCAGTCGATGCAGCAGAAGCTGAAGGATTTCATGAAGATAGTCAACGATGATCCGGCGGTCGACAATGTCACCGGCTTCACCGGTGGCTCACGCACGAATAGCGGGTCGATGTTTATCTCGCTCAAACCCTTGAGTGAGCGCAGTGAGAGCGCTCAGCAAATTATCACTCGTCTGCGTGCCAAACTAGCCAAAGAACCGGGGGCGAGCCTGTTCCTTGCACCGGTGCAGGACATTCGCGTCGGTGGCCGTCAAGCCAACGCCAGTTATCAATTTACGCTGTTAGCAGACGATTTAGCCGCACTACGTGAATGGGAACCCAAAGTCCGCGCCGCGCTGGCTAAATTGCCGGAGCTGGCAGATGTTAACTCTGACCAGCAGGATAAAGGCTCGGAGATGGCACTGACTTACGATCGCGAGACCATGGCGCGCTTGGGGATTGATGTGTCCACAGCCAATGCCCTGTTAAACAACGCCTTTGGTCAACGGCAGATCTCCACCATTTATCAACCGTTGAACCAATACAAAGTGGTGATGGAAGTTGCCCCCCAATACACTCAGGATGTCAGTTCGCTCGATAAGATGTTTGTGATTAATAGCAGCGGTCAGTCAATTCCATTGTCTTATTTCGCCAAGTGGCAACCGGCCAATGCACCACTGTCGGTTAATCATCAAGGCTTATCCGCCGCCTCGACCATCTCATTTAACTTACCGGAAGGCGGAAGTTTATCTGAAGCAACCGCCGCCGTTGAGCGGGTAATGACGGAACTTGGGGTGCCTGCCACCGTGCGCGGCACCTTTACTGGTACCGCGCAGGTATTCCAGGAAACACTGAAATCGCAGTTGTGGCTGATTATGGCCGCTATCGCTACGGTGTATATCGTGCTCGGGATGTTGTATGAGAGCTATATTCATCCACTGACCATTCTGTCCACACTGCCCTCTGCTGGGGTGGGCGCGCTACTGGCGCTAGAACTGTTCGACGCCCCCTTTAGCCTGATCGCACTTATTGGCATTATGCTATTGATTGGTATCGTGAAAAAGAACGCCATTATGATGGTGGACTTTGCCCTCGACGCGCAACGTAATGGCAATCTCAGCGCCCGCGATGCTATTTTTCAGGCCAGTTTATTGCGCTTTCGGCCGATTCTAATGACCACATTGGCCGCCTTGTTCGGGGCGCTGCCACTGGTGCTAAGCAGTGGTGATGGGGCAGAGTTACGTCAACCACTGGGGATAACCATTGTCGGTGGGCTGGTAATGAGCCAACTGCTAACGCTGTATACCACACCGGTGGTTTACCTCTATTTTGACCGATTACGCAGCCGCTTTAGTAAGCAGCCGCTAATGAAGCTGGAATAGCCTATGGCGATATACCCAGGCGGCAAGCGAGAGAGTCCCGATGAGCTGACTTATATTTTAAGGTCAAAACCCGTAAGTGATTCGGGTAAGCGAATGCAGTCAACACAGCAGCAGGTTGAAAGATGACGGGTATACGCTGGCAACTGTGGATCGTTGCCTTCGGTTTCTTTATGCAGACGCTGGATACCACCATCGTCAATACCGCCCTGCCCTCGATTGCGGCCAGTTTGGGTGAAAACCCATTGCGTATGCAATCGGTCATTGTGTCGTATGTGTTGACGGTGGCTGTGATGCTGCCCGCTAGCGGGTGGTTGGCTGATCGTGTCGGGGTTAAGTGGGTATTTTTCTCAGCAATCATTCTGTTTACCCTTGGTTCACTGATGTGCGCGCAATCTGAAACCCTGAATGAGCTTATCGCCTCTCGCGTGATTCAAGGGGTCGGTGGCGCAATGATGGTACCCGTGGGCCGCCTGACGGTGATGAAGATCGTGCCACGCGAACAATATATGTCGGCGATGGCCTTTGTCACCCTACCCGGCCAGATTGGGCCATTGGTTGGCCCGGCGCTGGGGGGATTTCTGGTGGAATACGCCAGTTGGCACTGGATCTTCTTGATCAACCTTCCAGTGGGGGTGATTGGCGCGTTAGCTACTCTGATGCTGATGCCTAACTACACCATGCGTACCCGTCGCTTTGATATCAGCGGCTTTATCATGCTGGCTATCGGCATGGCAACCCTAACACTGGCGTTAGATGGCCATAAAGGGCTGGGTTTGTCACCGCTGGCAATTGCGGGTTTAGTCTTGTCTGGGATGTTGGCTCTGGCCGGATATTGGTGGCATGCCCGAGGTAATAACGCTGCGCTATTTTCACTGCGATTGTTCAAAAACAAATCCTATGCCCTTGGCCTGACTGCAAGTATGACTGCGCGCATTGGCAGTGGCATGCTGCCCTTTATGACCCCGGTTTTCCTGCAAATCGGGCTGGGATTCACGCCGTTCCATGCAGGTTTAATGATGATCCCGATGATTATCGGCAGTATGGGCATGAAGCGAATTATCGTGCAGGTGGTTAACCGCTTCGGCTACCGGCAAGTGTTGGTCAGCGCGACATTGCTGCTGGCGGTGGTTAGTCTGAGCTTCCCACTGGTGGCACTGATGGGCTGGCTATGGCTACTGCCGGTGGTGCTATTTTTCCAGGGAATGGTTAACGCACTGCGCTTCTCCACCATGAATACCTTAACCCTGAAAGATTTACCAAACCGCCTTGCCAGTAGCGGCAATAGCTTGCTGTCGATGGTGATGCAACTCTCCATGAGTCTGGGGGTCAGCACCGCCGGGATATTATTGGGCGTGTTTGCGCATAATCAGGTGGTAACCAATACCTCGGCCACCCACAGCGCGTTCTTGTACAGCTATATGTGCATGGCCATTATCATTGCTCTGCCCGCCCTGATATTTAATCGCGTGCCACCGGATACCGGCACCAATCGTAATCTGGCCCGCCAACCCATTAAACCAGCCAACCGATAGAACAGGTGAAAACATAATGAGAATCGGCATTACCGGAAAACTGTTTATGGCGATATTTGCTACCTGCATGCTGGTGTTGATCACGATGCACTGGGGGGTTAGAGCCAGTTTCGAGCGCGGTTTCATTGACTACATCAAACAGAGCAATGAGCAGCGCATCGCCATGTTGGGAGATGCGCTTGAGGTACAATATCAACGTTACGGTAACTGGGATTTCCTGCGTAATAATGATCAGGTGATTTATCAGATCATGCGATCTTTCGAGCAAAGCAGTGATAACAGCCGCAATCTGCCGCCACGAGGCTGGCGCGCTCAGTTCTGGGTGGTCGATAATCACAATAATCTACTGGTCGGACACACCGGTCAGGTGCCGAAAGAAGCTAGCCGTCGCGCCATCAAGGTGAATAAAAACGTGGTGGGCTGGGTGATGTCGACTCCCCCCGAAAAACTGACGCGTAATGCAGATATTAACTTTGACCAGCAACAGCGCCGCACCAGTTGGATTATTGTCGGCTTATCAACCCTGCTGGCGGCAGCGGTGACCTGGGTTTTATCGCGCGGGATGTTAGCACCGGTAAAACGGTTAGTGGAAGGCACTCACCGCTTAGCTGCCGGTGATTTCAGCACTCGAGTGGCGGTCAGTAGCCGTGACGAACTGGGCCGTTTGGCACAAGACTTTAACCAACTTGCCAGTTCGTTGGAGAAAAACGAGCAAATGCGGCGCGACTTTATGGCCGATGTCTCGCATGAATTACGCACGCCACTGGCGGTACTGCGCGGCGAGTTGGAGGCGCTACAGGATGGTGTGCGGCAACCAACACCTGAATCCTTGATCTCACTGCAAGCCGAGGTAGGAATTCTGACCAAACTGGTCAACGACCTGCATCAGTTATCGCTCTCAGATCGTGGTGCACTGGCCTACCGTAAAACCCAACTGGATGCCGTGCGTCTGTTACAAATCGCTATCGCCAGCTTCCATGGCCGTTTCCAAAGTAAAAATATCACCATTACTGCCCATCTGCCTGAACAGGCAATAATGTTCGGCGACCCCGACCGATTGAATCAGCTATTTCATAATTTACTGGAAAACAGTCTGCGTTATACCAATGAAGGCGGGCAGCTTGAGATTATCGCACTGCCAGAAGAAGAAACATTAACCCTACACTGGCAGGACAGTAAACCGGGCCTTAGTGATGAACAGCTGCAACGTATTTTTGAGCGTTTTTATCGCACCGAAAGCTCACGTAACCGCGCAAGCGGCGGCTCAGGACTAGGGCTGGCGATATGCCACAATATTGTCGAGGCCCACGGTGGCAAAATCAGCGCCGAACATTCACCTTTGGGTGGCCTGCGGATTACGGTAGTATTTCCGCTATTCCATTCCATAGGGTAATTCATTGTAATGCACGAGCCGCTTCAGTCTGCCAGCCAATCTGGCTCCGTATTGATTGTTGAAGATGAACCGAAGCTCGGCCAGTTATTGGTCGATTACCTACAGGCTGCGGGTTATCAGACCCAATGGCTCACCAGGGGTGACGAGGTAGTGGCGGCAGTCCGTCAGTCGCCACCGGCCATTATTTTGCTGGATTTAATGTTACCCGGTAGCGATGGCATTACCATTTGCCGAGAAATTCGCCGTTTCTCTGATGTGCCGATTATGATGGTGACGGCAAAAACCGAAGAGATTGATCGATTACTGGGGCTGGAGATCGGTGCTGACGACTATATCTGCAAACCCTATAGCCCGAGGGAAGTGGTGGCGCGGGTCAAAACCATTCTGCGCCGCTGCCGACCGCTACCGCAGCAGCCAAGTGATACGGTGCCACTGCTGATTGATGAATCCCGCTTTCAGGCCAGTTATCTGGGCCATCAGTTGGAATTGACCCCGGCAGAATTTCGTCTGCTGAAAATACTGGCAACTCAACCAGGCCATGTGTTTAGCCGTGAGCAACTGCTGAATAATCTGTATGACGATTACCGCGTAGTGACGGATCGCACTATCGATAGCCATATCAAAAATCTCCGGCGCAAGCTGGAATCACTCGATGGCAAGAAGCCATTTATCCGTGCAGTGTACGGTATGGGGTATCGCTGGGAAGCAGAGATCTGTCGTTTACTGTAATGCCGTCTTTGCCAAAGGTGCGTTATGTTGGTGGTGCATAGCGCATTGACCTGACATCCGGTCAACGTTGACTACACTCATTAGAGGTATCACAACCAACAGGAGAACCACTATGACCATGGGTCACTATGAGCTTAATAAGGCAAAGAATGGGCAGCACTATTTCAATCTAAAAGCCAGCAATGGCGAAACTATTCTCTCCAGTGAGATGTACGCCAGTAAGGCTTCGGCTGAAAACGGCATATCATCAGTGCAGAGTAACTCGCCACTGGAAAGCCAATATGAGCTGAAGCACAACGTCAAAAATGAACCTTATTTCGTTTTGAAAGCGAAAAACCATCAGGTTATTGGCGTCAGTGAATCCTACAGTTCTGACGCTGCTGCCAAAAAAGGCATTGCCTCCGTAATAAAAAATGGCCCGACCACCATAATTAAAGATCTGACGCTGTAATTTTTATTTATCTGATAGTGCTATTTTACCTACATTCGTTGCTTAAAGGTACCCGCGCGGGGCGAGTGACCGCGCATCTCATTTCAAACGCTCCTGATCTTCGGTTACCGCTGCAAACTCTTTCGCCAGCATTTTTTTCAATACTTGCTGGTTACGTGGCAATAAACCTATTTTCAAACCAAAAGGCCGAAAAACACGCCCAAGCACAGATAACGTCTGGCCCCCTTTATCAGTTTCAATATCAGACAGAGTACGTCGGCTGATATTAACCAAAGATGAAAACTCGTCCTGAGACATGGTTAGCATCTCTTTTCTAAGTTTGCGCAGTAATTCCCCTGTAGATATCTGTTCACTAAATAGCTGGCTTAGTAACATCAGTAACAAGTTCTCACGCTCTTGCGGTGAAAGTTTCACTTTCATAAATGTGCCCAGCGTTGTAATTTTTCATCCAAATAATCAAAAGCCATTCCCGGCATATTAAGAATGCTGTCCGGTACTCCTCGCATTTTAAGACGAACCTTCAAACCTATTAGATTTTCAGCCACTTGCTGGAATGCCAAAAAGACACTGTCAGGGTCAGCAAGATCAGATAACTCAGTAATAATACCCTTCCAGTCGAAATTCCCTCCCTCTTCATAAGGCGACCCCCATTGAGTCACTCTGGGAATACCTTCAGGATCTGCTTTCATCGGGGCAAAATCATAGATAGGCGAGAGCCAGATCCCCTCAGGCCGTTTAATTAATGCAGTATTGCGGCCATGATTGTCAGAATTACCAAAAGCGACGTTTAATAAATCTCGCTTAATCATTTCAATAACGAGAGCTTCAACATTTAAAGGCCGACCTAATTCATTAACTTGATACTGAGAAGTCAGTTTTTTTACTAAAGTTCGGATTACCTCAAAATGATTTAAATAGCTACCCGAAGCAACATCCATAACTGAATAAAGTGACTCCAGACCATATTGAACTCGCTTATTCTCAATTGAATCAATATCAAAGCGAGGTAACCATAAAGAAGGATAATTATCTCCCTCTATCAGCCTCATCTTTTCAGTCTTTATCGTATCGATGCCAATGCTTGCCAGTTCCTGATAAAAGTGATACTCAGCACGTAAAATATCGCAATCAATAGTGCTACGCTTCCCTCTTGGGAATTTAATTAAATAATGAGTATCTTGGTTACTGATGCCATCCTGGAAAGTATCAATCCAGATTTCATCATTATCTGAACAACATAATAGTAGCTTCGGCGCTTCGCCACCGGCCCCTGTCGCCCCCCCTGCCGAGGCCCCTCTTTGCTGCGCATATTCCAAAAAAGATGAGTCACGCTCAACTACGTCCTGCAATGTAAAGCGGATATGGTTTAACTGGCTATCAGGATGTAACTCAGGTATTGCATCTTTTATTCGCATATTGCCAACAGGGGCGATAGTGCCCGTTTTCAGCAAAATATAATCCTGCTCGCTCGCTGACATTGATTGCAGACCAAGTTGGTTAACCCAATAGCGGCGGCTTGCGCCTGCGGGCATTATATCGTCAATAAAAGCAAACCAATGCTTAGACGAATAGGTGTGAGCTAATTCAACCGGTAAATTTATGCTACAACTGAATTCATCATCACGATACATCCACTCAATAGCATAATCGCCGTCATAGCCTAGCACTGCCGCGCCTTGCCTTCCACGAGCCGGCTCTGTAAAAGTCAGTTCAGCAGCATCATGCCAAAGGCCGTGATTGAAGATCTGTATCGTTAGTTTAGCCACAAACACCTCTTGAGCAAAAAACTGCTCATATAAAGAATAAATCAGTATTTATGTGCAAAATATTACTCAAAGAAAATCATTTAGTCAAAAAATGAGCAAAAAATCGCTCAATTAACGAATTTTTCCTTTATGCTCCAAGACATTAAAATCCGCTTAAACTGATCCAGATCATTTAAACCTTACAAAAATTGTGCGATGGCTGATTTTCCTGATTGGCAAGGTTACAATCCCCGGCTTTTAACCACCCCTTCGGGCGTGGTTCTGACTTGAACTCAGACTGAGAGCCACTTATATGTCTTCATCTATTCCTTTTACCCCGGAATTATTATCGCCTGCCGGTACCCTTAAAAACATGCGTTATGCCTTTGCTTATGGGGCAGATGCGGTTTACGCCGGCCAACCACGTTATAGCCTACGGGTGCGTAATAATGAATTTAATCACGAGAACCTGGCATTAGGTATTCAGGAAGCGCATGTCCTCGGTAAGCGCTTCTATGTGGTCGTAAATATTGCCCCCCACAACTCCAAACTGAAAACCTTTCTGCGTGATTTAAAACCGGTGATCGATATGGGGCCGGATGCACTGATTATGTCGGATCCCGGCTTGATCATGATGGTACGTGAGGCATTCCCGCAGGTGGATATTCATCTGTCAGTACAAGCTAACGCCGTCAACTGGGCTACCGTCAAATTTTGGCAACAGATGGGTTTGACCCGCGTTATTCTCTCCCGCGAGTTATCACTGGAAGAAATTGCAGAAATACGCGCACAAGTTCCTGATATGGAACTGGAGATTTTTGTCCACGGCGCACTGTGCATGGCCTATTCCGGCCGTTGCCTACTATCTGGTTATATCAATAAACGCGACCCGAACCAGGGAACCTGCACCAATGCCTGCCGCTGGGAATATAATGTTCAGGAAGGCAAAGAAGATGAAATCGGCAACATCGTGCATATTCACCAACCGATTGCGGTAAAGAATATCGAGCCAACACTGGGTATCGGTGCACCAACCGATAAAGTGTTTATGATTGAGGAAGCACAGCGCCCTGGTGAGTACATGACCGCCACCGAAGATGAGCACGGCACTTACATCATGAACTCAAAAGACCTACGCGCTATTCAACATGTGGAACGCCTGACGCAATTAGGTGTGCATTCACTGAAAATTGAGGGTCGGACTAAATCCTTCTACTATTGCGCGCGTACCGCGCAGGTTTACCGCCGTGCTATCGATGATGCCGTTGCGGGTAAACCTTTTGATCCAACCTTGTTGACCACACTGGAAGGCTTGGCTCACCGGGGTTATACCGAAGGCTTCCTGCGCCGTCATGTGCATGAAGAGCAACAAACTTACGATTACGGCTATTCAGTTTCTGAACGCCAGCAATTTGTCGGTGAGTTTACCGGAGTGCGTCGTGACGGCTTGGCTGAAGTGGTGGTCAAAAACAAATTCTCGGTTGGTGATAGTGTTGAGCTGATGACGCCAAACGGCAATATCCAGTTTATTCTCGACAGCATGCAAGATAAAAAAGGTCAGCCGGCAGATATTGCACCGGGTAATGGTCATATCATGTATTTGCCCATCCCCGCGGACATTAACGTGGAATATGGCTTACTGGTACGTAATCTAAATGGGACAAATAGCCGAAATCCCCATGAAAAAGCGTAACGTAAAGCGATAAAAAAATAATGCCATCGCCAAGATGGCATTTTTAGCAAATATTAGAAATGGATCACATCAATTATAATTACGCTGGGGTAGCATAGCTCGAGTACAATCAAGAACTAAAAAAGTTTTACAGCAAGACTAGGAACCACCTCCTTGGCTAGCCCAATCTCCCTTGGGCTGGCCTTTTCTTTTTTATGGCCCTATCCATCTGATTACTATTAATTTTTCCTAAATTTTATTATTAATGATTCTTGTTAAGCTATTAACTAATAATAAGAAAGCCTGTTTTATGAATAACATCACCATCAAATAATAATTATCTCCGTTAAATAAATATCCCAACAAAAATAAAACCTCTTTTTATTAAACTTAAAGATAATTGATATTTGCAATATTGTCGGAATAATCTCATATAGCTAAAGAAGCCAAACCCACTACCAGCAAGTGATTCGAGCTGCATTTATGCTAGCCCCTCACTAATCCTGATGAGCTTACGCAGTCAGGTGATTCGGGTGACAAATCTGTCAGGAGCAGATTTGAACGCCGCTAACCCCGCTGCAAGTTCAAGTAAGAAGGGGATAGGTAAATTAAACAGCTATGGGTTACTGTTACTCCTATCGCAGAAACGATTGGAGCACGTTATGACCTCAATGCCACGTACCCTTCTCATCTTGAACGGTAAGGAATCGGGTAATCTTGAAGTTCGCAATGCCGTCAAGAACTTGCGTGATGAAGGCATTATGCTTCATGTTCGAGTCACTTGGGAACACGGGGATGCGAAGCGTTATGTTGGCGAAGCTGCCGGTCTGGGGGTCGATACGGTAATTGCAGGCGGGGGAGATGGCACTATTAATGAAGTCGCCAGTGCGCTGATGGCCCTGCCCTCCTACAATCGCCCCAATTTAGGTATTGTGCCCTTAGGTACAGCCAACGATTTTGCCACCAGTTGTAACATTCCCCTGCACATAGAAAATGCATTTCAATTGGCAGTCAAAGGCCGGGCGGTCACCATTGATATCGCGCGAGTAAATAGCGAGCACTACTTTATCAATATGGCGACCGGTGGCTTTGGCACTCGCATTACCACTGAGACACCGGAAAAACTCAAAGCCGTACTGGGTGGGGCTTCATACTTTATTCATGGCCTGATGCGCATGGATGCGATTAAAGCAGACAGTTGTGAAATACATGGGCCGGATTTCGAATGGGCGGGTGATGCACTGGTAATAGGTATCGGCAACGGTCGGCAAGCCGGTGGTGGACAGCCTCTCTGCCCCGATGCACTGATTAATGATGGCTTGCTGCAATTGCGGTTGCTGACCGCAGAAGAATTACTTCCTGCCCTACTGACCAGCGTGTTCAGTGGTGAGAAAAATAAAAATGTAGTGGAGGCTACCTTGCCTTGGCTGGAAATCACAGCCCCCCATGACATCACTTTTAATCTGGATGGCGAACCACTGGCAGGCAAGCATTTCCGTATCGAAATAATCCCCAATGCGATTGGCTGCCGTCTGCCGCCAAATTGTGAACTGCTGGGCTAAATATCAATCTGTGGGCTATCTTCGGTTAGCCCATGATTCTTCTAGATTTTATTACCCTTATCGCTCTGCCTAACTCAACGTTGACCTGGCTTTAGCTCGAGTTAACGCATTTTCTTACGCAAAAACCTTTCATTTCAAACCTCTTTTCTTTTACATTTAATTTTCACTTTGAAAGGTTTTACTTTCAAAGTGTGATCCATATGCAATAAATAGATCTAAAAAATGATTATGGTAGTTCACATGGCGACAGACAAGATGCTGAAGTCCATTCTGGAACCTCAGTATTTTGAATACCGCTTTATCACGCGGTTCCTGAAGTTTCTTTTCAAAACAAAAGTTTATAAAAACAGCCATAACCTCGATTACAGGAGAAAAAAATGATTGAACTCATAACCCATGGAGCCGAGTGGTTTATCGGACTCTTCCAAAAAGGGGGCGAAGTTTTTGTTGGCATGGTCACCGGGATCTTACCTTTATTAATCAGTTTGTTAGTAATCATGAATGCACTGATCAAGTTTGTTGGTCAGGATAGGATTGAACGATTGGCTCAACGCTGTGCCGGTAACCCTGTTTCCCGTTACCTGTTGCTGCCGCTGATCGGTACCTTTGTATTTTGTAACCCGATGACCTTAAGTCTCGGGCGTTTTATGCCAGAAAAATATAAACCAAGTTATTACGCGGCCGCCTCTTACAGTTGCCACTCAATGAATGGTTTGTTCCCACACATTAACCCAGGTGAGTTGTTCGTGTTCTTAGGTATTGCCAGTGGTTTAACCACACTGGGCTTACCCCTCGGCCCGCTGGCTGTTAGCTACTTCCTGGTTGGGTTGTTCACCAACTTCTTCCGTGGCTGGGTTACCGATCTGACGACCTCCATCTTTGAACGCAAAATGGGCATCCGTCTGGACCGTAACGTACAACTTTAATATGTAAATTAAATACATACTGTGTGGAGCAGAGCATGAGTGAATTCATCAGGATTGAAAAAGGCGAAGGCGGCTGGGGTGGCCCATTAGTGTTGCCAATCGTACCGGGTAAGAAAATTGTCTATATCACCGCGGGTACCCGCCCGGCCATTATTGACCGTATCAGTGAACTGACTGGCTGGGAAGCGGTGGATGGGTTCAAAGAAGGTGAACCACCAGCCGAAGAGATCGCCGTGGCGATTATTGACTGTGGTGGCACCCTGCGCTGTGGCCTGTATCCGAAACGCCGTATTCCAACCGTTAATATCCATTCAACCGGTCAATCCGGGCCGATGGCGCAATACATACTGGAAGATATTTATGTTTCCGGTGTGCGTGAAAAAAATATCCATAAAGTCAGTGGAACCGATCACGCCACCGCAACGGCTGCACCAGCAGAACCGGCAACAGCAACCGCAAGCAAAGCTGGCCGTGATTACGATACCAGCAAGAAAATTACCGAACAAAGTGACGGGTTACTGGCGAAAGTCGGGATGGGGATGGGGTCTGTTGTGGCGGTATTCTTCCAGTCAGGCCGCGACACCATCGATACCGTACTGAAAACTATCCTACCGTTTATGGCCTTCGTTTCGGCGTTAATCGGCATCATTATGGCATCCGGTTTGGGCGACTTTATCGCTCACGGCTTAACACCGCTGGCCAGCAGCCCGATAGGCTTAGTGCTCTTGGCACTGATCTGCTCCTTCCCGCTGTTGTCACCGTTCTTAGGCCCAGGGGCCGTTATCGCACAAGTTATCGGCGTATTGGTTGGGGTACAAATTGGTTTGGGGAATATTCCACCGCAATTAGCCCTGCCAGCGTTATTTGCAATTAATGCCCAAGCAGCATGTGACTTTATCCCAGTAGGTCTGTCTCTGGCCGAAGCGAAACAAGATACCGTTCGTGTCGGTGTCCCTTCGGTTCTGGTTGGCCGTTTCCTTACCGGAGCGCCAACAGTATTGATTGCCTGGGCAGCATCAGCCTTTATCTATCAGTAAGCACTAAATACAAAATTATCTGTAATACATTCAACGGTTAAGGATGTACGTATGAATACTATTTATCAGACAACTATTACCAATATCGGCGACAGCGCCCGCGAGGCGCTGCTTGATGACATGCTTATCACCTTCCGCGAAGGGGCACCCAAAGATATTGAAGAGTTCTGTTTTATCCATCAGCACAGCGACACCGATGGAGAGCTACAGGCTGGCAACATTATGGAACTGGCTGATCTGCGCTATGTCATCACCGCAGTTGGCGAGGTGGCAACTCAGAACCTGCGTGAATTGGGTCATGTCACCATTCGTTTTAATGGTGATAAGCAACCTGAGTTCCCCGGTTCTATCCATGTAATAGGGCCAACACCCGATGATATTCCTATCGGTAGCTCACTGAAATTTATTCGTTAATTTATTCATTTATACCCGATGTCATTAGCATCGCAGTTAACCCTGTGACAGCTTCAAGTACTAAGGGTATTAGCCGAAGTAATTGGAATTGCAAAGGAAGTAGACGAACGAATCCCGATGAGCTGACACTCGTCAGTGATTCGGGTGAGTGAGTTCGACTAACACCGCTGCAGCTTCAAGTACTAAGGATAATTTTGGAGGTAGTTATGTCACAAGTAGCAGTAGTTATTGGCGGTGGACAAACATTGGGCGCATTCTTGTGTCATGGTCTTGCCGAAGCAGGGTATAAAGTTGCAGTTGCTGATTTAAATTCAGATAACGCACAGTTAGTCGCTGATCAGATTAATGCCGAATACGGCGCAGATAGCGCCCGTGGTTTTCAGGTTGATGCCACCAATGAAAGCAGCGTGCAGATGCTGGCAAAAGCAGTAGATCAAAGTTTCCATCAAACTAACCTGCTCGTTTACAGCGCAGGCATTGCCAAGGCCGCACCGATTACTGATTTCCCACTGGATGATTTTGACCGCTCACTACAGGTCAATCTGGTCGGTTACTTCTTATGTGCTCGTGAATTCTCTCGCCTGATGATCCGTGATGGCGTTGCCGGGCGAATTATCCAGATCAACTCCAAATCAGGTAAAGTGGGCAGTAAACACAACTCGGGTTACAGTGCTGCCAAGTTTGGTGGCGTTGGTTTGACCCAATCATTGGCTCTGGACTTGGCTGACTACGGTATCACGGTGCATTCCTTGATGTTAGGCAATCTGTTGAAATCACCGATGTTCCAATCTCTTTTACCGCAGTACGCTGCAAAGTTGGGTATTCAACCGGAAGAAGTTGAAAAATATTACACCGATAAAGTGCCACTAAAACGGGGTTGTGATTATCAGGATGTGCTTAACATGCTGTTGTTCTACGCTAGCGATAAAGCCGCCTATTGCACCGGACAATCAATTAATATTACCGGTGGTCAGGTGATGTTTTAAGTTTGATGTTGTCTGAAAAAACAGTTTGTCATCCCAGCAAGCTAAGGGGACTGTTTCTAGCGGTCTCACAGAGGCGAGGCCCAAGGATGGGCCAAGCAACGAACGCAGCTAACACTGCTGCAACGTCAAGTAAGAAGGATAAAAATATGTCTCCAACATCAGCACTGATCACTATTGTTATCATCGCCTGGGTGCTGCAAATCATGCTTGGCTGGTGGCAAATCAATCGGTTTAACCGTGCTTTTGATCGCCTGTGTCAGCACAGTAAATCAGTTGGTGTTGGCCGATCTGGTGGGCGCTTTAAGCCCCGCGTGGTAATGGCGCTGGCTTTCGATGAGAATATGCGGGTCAGTGACAGCATGATCATGCGTGGCATTAGCGTTTTCGCCCGCCCACGCCCATTACCTCAGCTTCATGGCTTACATCAGCAGGATTTAATCCCGGATGTGATCTTCCCTACGGATAAAGCATGTCAAACTGCACTATTATTAGCGATTAAACCGAAATCATGATATTTTCACAATGAAAGCTATTCTTTTTCATGTGAAAGTTATGCCTGAAAAAGAGGCAATGGAAATACTTGAGCGGGGATCGTTATGAAGCCAAAGCAGCGACAGGTTGCAATACTGGAATATCTCCAACAACACGGAAAGACGGCCGTCGATCAACTCGCCGCACATTTTTCAACCACCGGTACCACAATTCGTAAGGATTTAACCAGTCTTGAAAATGAAGGGGCGGTTATCCGTACCTACGGTGGGGTTGTATTAAATCGTGATGATATAGAACAACCCATTGACCGTAAAACTCACATTAATACCGATAAGAAAAAGCAAATTGCTCAAGCTGCCAGCAAACTGATTAAAGACGGTGATAGCCTGGTTTTTGATGCCGGTAGTACCGTGTTGCAAATGGTTCCCCACCTGACAAAGTTCAACAATATCACGGTGATGACCAACAGCCTGCATATCGTCAATGAACTGGTTGAGCTGGATAACGATCAAACTATCTTGATGCCGGGTGGCACTTACCGTAAAGGTTCAGCCTCTTTTCATGGTAGTCTGGCAGAATCTGCATTTGATAATTTTAGTTTCGATCAACTGTTTATCGGTGCAGATGGTGTCGATCTGAAAGCAGGTGTCACCACGTTTAACGAAGTTTATCATGTTAGTACGGCGATGTGCCGTGCCGCTAGCCGCATTATTTTGCTGGTCGATTCCTCCAAATTTGGCCGTAAAAGCCCAAATGTAGTGTGCCCGTTAAGTGCCGTTGATATCCTGATTACAGATAAAGGTATTAGCCCAGAATATTTGCAAGCGCTACAGGACATGGGCATTAACATCATTCTGGTTGATAAAAATGACTAATCCATTGATTACCTATGCCCGTGAAACACTGGAAATTGAACTGACAGAAGCGCATAAGCTGCTGTCACGTTTAGATGATAATTTTATCCGCGCCTGTGAGTTATTATTAGCCTGCACCGGTAAGGCTGTAGTTTCAGGGATTGGCAAATCTGGCCATATTGGTAAAAAGATTGCCGCATCACTGGCCAGCACTGGCACCCCCTCCTTCTTTGTACATCCGGCGGAAGCATTGCACGGCGATTTGGGCATGATTGGCCCTCAGGATGTGGTGATTTTTATCTCCTACTCAGGGCGCGCCAAAGAACTGGACCTGATTCTGCCCTTGTTGGCGGATAGCCAGATCCCCGTGATTGCCATCACTGGCGGCAAAGAGTCCCCGCTGGCGCTGGGTGCTGCCTGTGTATTGGATATCAGTGTCGAACACGAAGCTTGCCCGATGGGATTGGCTCCTACCTCCAGCGCGGTTAATACCCTGATGATGGGGGACGCTCTGGCAATGGCATTAATGCGCCATCGCGGTTTCGGTGCAGAAGATTTTGCCCGCTCACATCCTGGCGGCAGCTTGGGCGCAAGGCTACTTAATCGAGTCCATCACTTAATGAGAACCGGTGATCGCCTGCCGATGGTGAATGAATCCGACAGCGTAATGGAAGCCATGTTAGAACTGAGCCGTACAGGACTAGGGCTGGTGGCTGTATGTGATCCGGAGCAACGGGTTGTGGGGGTATTCACTGACGGTGATTTACGCCGCTGGCTGGTAAAAGGTGGCACCTTACAGCAACCCTTAGAAAATGCCATCACACGGCCAGGCTACCGATTACCTGAGCAATGGCGCGCAGGAGAAGCGCTGGAGGCACTGCATCAGCACCATCTCAGTGCCGCACCGGTGGTGAATCTGGATGGAAAACTGGTCGGAGCCATTAATCTGCACGACCTGCATCAAGCTGGCGTTGGTTGATATCCCCGTCATCGTTCAAGTTGTAGCTGTGTTGGTTGCATTCACGATTCAGGCCTCGCTGCTGCGAGGCCGCTGCAACCAGCATTCAAATCCGCCAGTGACATCTTCATCAATATAATCAATTAATCTAGATAAATTTACTTATTAGCGGCCTGCCTGCAATCAGTGCCAATTAGGATCTTGCTGTAACTGCTTTTTGAGCATGGCCTGGATACTGTCATTGGGACGACCGAGCCATTGATAGGTCGCGAACTCACTCGGTTTATCAAGTGCTTGTGGCTTGTCTGCCACGGAAATACGCATTCCCCATGCCTGCCATACTTGTTTTTTATCCTGACTAAACGCCACCCACATAAAGTTATTACTGCAATCATGAGGTTTACAAATTCGCCCCACCTTATATTGCTGCCCTTGCCAATTTATCACCTCATAAGGTGCTGACGTCCCCACCCCTTTGCGTGCCCAGGCGGGGAGATTCTTTTGGCTTTTCACCATTTTTTGCCAGCTATTTTTATAAACCGGCTGTTGCAGCAGATCCGCCGTGGTCGGGCGGCTTTTGACAGGAGAAGTCTGGGCAACTGACGTGGCTGTGACAGTTGTGGTGGCTGGCTGCGCGAAAGCCCAGGAGCTGACACTGAGCATCACCGCAGCCACAAGACAATGGCGGGTTTTGTTACCTTTCATTATCGAAATCCTTATTATCTGATTAATCTACTCGCCGGACAGTGAGCCAGGCTCTGTGCAACGGCTTAGCGGGCGTGGTATTAGCTTGCCTGTCTATGACCATCAACCGGCGAAAAAGTTGATCCATAGCACGAATTTTCATCCTAATTCCAGTTATATCACAATCTGTATGACAGCTTGAGTTAAGCTATGAACCAGATAGCTATCAGCCGAGCCCTCCCGATAAAAGGCCATGCCATGTTAACCGTTGAGTTACCCGAAGAACCCGAGAAGCTGTATTACTCTGCCGGGGATGCCCACCCGCTGGCTAAGCTTGAAACGGATAAAATTATCCAGATGGTTATCGATCTGGATGTTGCCAATTCCGACAGCGAGCATTATGTCACTGGCTGGATGGGGCTAAATAGCGTGGTGGTGGTACGTAATTACCAAAATAAGCGCGGTACAGCCAATGGTTTTGTGGTGAATAAAGGCGATCGCTATCGTCTGAGCATTCAATCCATTGAATTTCGCATCCCGAAGGCCGTGTTGTGGATGAGCTTTCGCCGTAAACCCCGCACCATGGAGTTAATCACCTACGAAACATTGGGCGAACAACCCAGCGGTATGCAGCAGTACCGTAATATCCTCGATGAAGAGTTGCTACAGCAACTCGATGCCGATTGGCGCGAATTGAATGATTATCTTGGTGCAGCCTGCTGGCAACTTGAAAATGACACCCCGCTGTGGCAACAAACCCGACAACAGATAACGCCCGAGACTATCCGTCAGTTAGTCGATGCGCCTATTTTTCGCACCAAACATCTACAGGCTGATGGGGATTACGCCGGGTTCTGGGCCGGAGAGTACTTTTTTGCCGTTCGCCAACCTAGCGCAGGCAACCCATTACCTGCGGTACAAATCTCCTGGCGTGAAGATGAAAAAGATATCGGCAGTTATCAATTTGATCTGATTAACGATGAAACAGGCGAGCCAAAACTCTCACTGTGTATCCGCCCACGCAAAGGCGCGGACAGCTATCTGCTTAACCGTTTTGATGCCCATCACTTGCAACGTGCTATCGCGATGTTTGCGATGACTCAGCGCTATTTATTGGCATAAAAATCTCTGCCATTTCAATAAATAAGGCATGCACTTCGTCATTGGAGCTACAGGTAGGCGGCAAGTGAACACATCCCGATGAGCTGACTCAAGTCAGTGATTCGGGGGGGTGAGCGCAGCTAACACCCCGGCGACTTCAAGGACGAAGGGGATTACCACCACCGGTGAAAATGATGCACCGGCCCGACCCCCTGTCCGACTTCAAGGGTATCGGCTTGTTCTAATGCACCTTGCAGATAGTGTTTGGCGGCATTCACTGTATCTGCCCAATCGTGGAGCCGTGGCCGTAAGGCCGCCAATGCGGCCGATAAGGTGCAGCCGGTGCCGTGGGTATGGCGAGTATTTACTCTGCGGGTAACAAAACGCTGTTCGCCTTGTGCCGTAAACAGCCAATCGGGGCTATCTTTACCGCTCAAATGCCCTCCTTTCATCAATACTCCCTGACACCCCAGAGCCAACAGTGCTCGCCCCTGTTCACACATTTGTTGCTCATCGCGCGCAGGCTGGCAATTGAGTAGCGCGGCTGCTTCTGGCAGATTCGGGGTAATCAAAGCCACTCGCGGTAACAGCAGTTGACGTACTGCGTCTACGGCCTCTGGTGCCAATAATGGATCACCGCTTTTGGCGACCATAACGGTATCTAGCACCACAAATGGGATGGGGTAACGTTGCAGTTGTGTGGCAACAATCTCGACAATGTCAGCATTAGCCAACATACCGATTTTCGCGCTATCGATGCGCACATCACTGAGAACAGAATCGAGTTGAGCTGCAACAAACGCCGGTTCGATGGGATAAACTGACTGCACACCACAGGTATTTTGTGCCACCAAGGCGGTGATCACACTGGTGCCGTAAGCTTGCAAAGCAGAGAAAGTTTTCAAATCAGCCTGAATACCGGCCCCACCGCTAGGGTCAGTTCCGGCAATCGTGAGTGCATTAATTCGCTTCATGAATATCTCTCCACACTCATATCAATGGGAGATCGAATGGCAGCAACAGCGAGAATAGCTAAAGAGAAAACGGCAGGTTGAACGAACATATTCCTCCTAACCGGCGGTCAAGAAGGCGGAACCCTAAGGTGCCGAGACTTCCCTACGCTGGCATAATCCAGATCAGGTAATACGGGTAATATCTCAGCCATGCCACTGTTTGTGGCAGGCACCCCGAGTCAGAATTGTTATTATCATGGGCAGGTGGTAGAAGATCAATCATGTATTGGCTCAACCAATGATCAATTTCGCGAAAGCACCCTGTTTTGGAGGTATAACCATAGGATGAGTATCAAGATTCGTCAGTATCAGGAAAGTGACCGGCCATTCCTGCGCACCTTGTATCTGGCATCACGTAAAGCAGCCTTTACCTGGCTGGACGTTGAACACTTTAGGCTGGAAGATTTTGATCGCTCAACCATTGGTGAAACTGTGCTGGTCGCCGTTGATGGCGATCAACACTTAGGTTTTGCCTCAATTTTTATGGAAGAGAGTTTCCTGCATCATCTGTTTATTGCCCCTGAACTACAACAGTCCGGTACGGGAAAAGCCTTATTGCAGGCAGCACAACAGCTATTTACCAGCCACGGCTCACTCAAATGTCTGGCAAAAAACCAGCAGGCGCTGGCGTTTTATCAAAAACAGGGGTGGGTAGCTATTGCCACCGGCATCAGTAATGATGGCGAATATAGATTAATGCATTGGCATAATGAGAAGGTTAAATAAGAACAATATTGATAATATTAGTTAAAAAATAAAATTTAATATCTAACTTACTATCAAACATCGCTGCATCGTTATATGGGTTATTTTCCCCTCACAGATAAATCAGAAATAAGCACAAGGGAACTGGGTTTCCTTGTGCTTATTTTCTATTCCCCGCGCAGCGCCTTCACATCATCGGCTTTTATATTCAGTGCCGGTTGTCCGAATTGCTGTAGCAGATAATGACTCAAACTAACAACCTGCTCATCGGTTAAGGTGTTAGCAAATCCGGGCATAAAGACTTCACCGTCATTGGTTTTGCGTGACACACCGTGGAGAATCACATTAATCAGGTTATTGGGCTCGGATGCCCCGACCACCGAGTTTTTCATCAATGAAGGGTAATAACCGTCTTTCACGCCCTCACCGGTGAAACTGTGGCAACTGGCACAGTTCCCCAAATACAGGCGCGCGCCGTCACTGTTGTTATCTGCCGTGAAAGGCATACCGCGTAAGGAATTAACACTACTCGCCGCTTGCCCCCAATCCGAACGACTCTTGGTTTCGTCATCTGGATTTAATGGCTCCAGGGTACGCAGATACACCGCCATGGCATTGAGATCACTCTCGCTCAGGTGGCGAGTACTGTTCTCAATAACTTCAGCCATCGGCCCGGCAGCTTGTGCTTTACCGTCAACATGGCCGGTGCGCAGATATTGCACCACCTGCTGCTGACTCCAGCCGCCAATACCGGCATGTGGATCAGAGGTAATATTAAACGCCGTCCAACCATTAATCTCTGCCCCCCCATAGGCTTTGCTCTCTTTCATCCCCATGGTGATATTACGCGGGGTATGGCACTCAGCGCAGTGCCCCAATGCTTCAACAAAGTAAGCACCCTGATTCCATTGTGCATCTTTAGTGTTGTCCGGCTGAAAGCGCTCCCCCTCGAAATTGACCAAATTCCAGAACCACAATCCCCAACGCTGGTTGAATGGGAAAGGCATGTCATTTTCGCGGTTAGCTTGATGCACTGCTGGCAGACTAAACAGATAGGCTTTAATGGCTTTGACGTCAGCATCCGTCAACAAGGTATATGAGGTGTAAGGGAATGCTGGGTAGAGATTCTCACCATTTTTCCCTTTCCCTTCATGTAATGCGCGCAAGAACTCTTCATCCGTCCAATTGCCAATTCCGGTCTCTTTATCGGGCGTGATGTTGGGCGAATATAGCGTGCCCATCGGCGTCTTGAAGGCAAGTCCACCGGCAAAAGGCTTACCGTCTTTGGTGGTATGGCAGGCCACACAGTCAGCGGCCTTAGTCAGGTACTCACCACGTGCAATTAGGTCAGCATCAGCACTGGCATACCCAGTTACGGCTAAACCTAATGCGATAAGCAGGAGATTCACTGAACAGCCCAAGGTTTGTTTTCTCATCTTACACCTCGGCCTTTAATGTTTCAGCGATACGCAGCGAGAGTGCGGCAATCGTCAAAGTACAATTAACTGAACCGACAGTTGGCATCACACTACTACTGGCGATAAACAGGTTTTTATGGTCATGGGTGCGACAATCGCTGTCCACTACCGAGTCTTTCGGGTCACTGCCCATAATGGTGGTACCCGTAATATGATTGTTATTGGCGAAGTTATTGTTGAATTTAACCTCGGTTCCCCCCATCAACTTTGCCGCCTCGGCATAGACCTGCTGAGTGTGTACCGCACTTTTTCGCACATAATCATCCATTGCATAGTAAAACTCGGGTTTCGCAATGCCGATGGCGTCTTTCTCGCTAGCGCTGGGGATAATGCGATTTTCGACATGAGGCAAAATCTCGTGGAAGCTGTCGAATTGTACAAAACGCGCGGCCCTGTCACGGATTTTGGCCTCAAGCTGTGGCCCGAGTTGCAAATCCCCCTGTTTGAGTAATTCAATCGTGACTTGATCGGTACGTGACAAATTGGATAAATGAATTTTTTTCGCTGCAAAATCAGCACGAAATGCACCATCACGGAAGCCGATCATCGACGTCATTTCCTGCGGCCCACGCCCTGGCCACAAGGGTTCACTGGCCATAAAAGTCACCCCGGTTCCGGGGTGATCCATTAGATTGCGCCCCACCATATCGGAACTATTACCCACTCCCCGTGGATTTTTCTCATCGGTGGACATCAGCATCAGTTTCGGAATTTCAATCCCATTAGCGGCCAGTACGAAGTATTTACCCTCAGCCCGATGCTCATTGCCTTGTTCATCTTTAAACAGTGCCGCAGTAATCTGTTGTTTATCATTAACTTCTAACTTATAAACCACAGCTTTGGGGCGCACGACTGCCCCCGCCTGCTCGGCTTTTTCGACATGAGTGATACCGTTATACATGGCGCCAATCGGGCAAATAGGCATGCAGTTGTTATTACCACAACAGGTTGGCCGGCCATCATAAGGTCGACTGTTACGGGCGACCGGTTCAGTGACCACATTGAAACTTCCGCCGTTAAAGCTGCCACCGTTAAAAACATGGCTATTTAACACCGTCTTGATGCGCTGTTCATTCCACGATAATGGCAATGGTGCCATCGGATAGGGTTCACTGCGGGGTGATCCTAGATCTTCATCACTTGGCCCCCAAACACCTAATTCCTGTTCAGCGCGCAGATACCACTTTTCCAACACGGCATACTCAATTGGCCAATCTCGCCCGACGCCATACACGGTTTTCAGTTTGAAATCGTTAGGCAAAAAGCGCCACGCAGAAGCCGCCCAGTGCCAGGTTGTGCCACCCACTGCGCGGATATATTGCACATCATACGGATGTTCACCCTTTTGAATCAGATAGTTATTATTTGGGTTAGATTCAGGATGAGGCGCATACGCGGTGGAAGGATATGGCGCCATGTTGTCTGATTTATCCGGCTGATTACGGAAGTTTTCTACAATTTCCCAGCGAGAGAGGCGCGGACCTGCCTCTAAAACCAGTACTGACTTGCCAGCCATGGCCAGTTGATGGGCAACCAGCCCTCCTGCAACACCCGAGCCAATAACGACGATATCCGCCTTTAGTGTGTCAGCCATAAATGTATTCTCCAAAATTATAAGGCGACATCAGGCTTTACAGCCCAGTATCCGGGTTTATTCGGGCAATAAGAGCGAATAACCAACACATCGGATACCGCATCGAACATCAACGCATTCTCATAGCTGATTACCGCCGCATCGGTTCCCTCACCGATCACGCCGATATACCAGCCTTGCAATATTTGCCGGGCGATTTGTTGTTGCAGGGGTAGCCATTGCTGAGGTTCACCCGAAGGCAACGGTTGTAACAAGGAGAGTTTTTGGTCAAAACCGCCTATTTTCCCGAGCAGAACCTGATAGATTCGTTGACCAATCTGCGCATTAAGCTGGCGCTTACCGGTCAATGCGCGTGATACCAACATGAATCTTTCTAAATTCTGCGGCGAGGTTTGGGTCGATGCCGCGAAAGCATCTAGTGAAAGGGGACTCATCAGGCTACTGACTAGCCCGACGCCGATATATCCCAGCAGACGGCGGCGTGAAATACCCCGCACCTGAGGTATCGGAGAGAGATTTACCGACATGTTTTTTCTCCACAAAACAGCACGCACGCAGTATTCATCCGTTGTATTTAGGAACATGCTGCTAATCGGCATGTGCTAACAGATGCGGGCTACTGCGAGCTAAACTACCCTGCGTTTTACACAGCGGCAGTGGCAATCTTGACTAATAATGAATGGACTTCTCGTCTTATTGACGATGTAAGTTATGAGATGCGGATGTTAAATATTTAGTTGAGTTGTAAAGATTCGTCAAGATTATACCTCATCAGTGAAGGGGTAAAGCAAAACGTGATTCATATCACATTTTGTAACTATAGAGCCGGATCATGCCTTCACCTCAATCATTACTTCAATACGATTAAGGACATATGCCACTTGATGCCAAACTTGCTGATATTCGGTTGAGTTATAGGTACGTAAAAACTCCACCAGCAGTGTTTTGGTTTGTTGCCATATTGCATCATCGACCGGATGCTCTTTATTTGTCTCAAAGAAGGTTTCCAGTGTTTCAACTTTTTGCAGGTAAGCATCCAACGCAGCAGTCCATTCACTTGTATGCAACTTGTGAGAAATTTGCGCCAGCAGCCAGGGCATATAGTCGCGACTGAGGCTAACATCCCAACTATCAGCATCTGTTACAGACCATGTGGCACTTAGATCACCACAATGTGTGCCTTGATCATCGGTAAATCCGTGCAATGCACAAATAGCCTTTTCTACATCAAGCACATAGCCTAAGGCCGGATTATTAATGAATACAGCATCATGAGGGGTTCGCTCATTAAAATTCACTACAGCACCTATATATTCACCTAATTTTGGCCCCGTCAGCACACCTTTGAAGTTAATATATGATGTTTTTTCATTCATATAAAAATGCAAAAGTTTATTTTTATATCCATTAACCAGATAATGATATTCCCAGTCAGCCATAAAGTACCATTTTTTGCTGTATATATTATAAGCTACTCCATTATCACAACGGTACTCTAAACTATTATCACTGTAGTTACTGCGATGGTAGGTAAAGCTAATCGCCGAAGGTTGGTCAGTGCCATCATTCAATAATGAAAGGCACGAGGACTCTATTAACGCTTTACCCTCACTTAATTTATTATAAGCCATCAGTAATTGAGTTTCTGCATTATAATAAATATGATTCCTACCTTTTTTACTCCCCAAATAAATATAGGTATCATCTGGTTGGTCCAAACGATGGGTTATTACCTCACGTTGGTCATTTACACCCCTTGATTCAAGCGTTTCCTTATATTGTAAAAAGGGTCTTACTGCCTTTTCCTGCCACGTTTCAATAGTAGACGCATCAAACCATAGAGTGTATTTATTCACGGTCCCCTGCTGAGAATGTTGTTCCCTGCCATGTAGAATATTAATCGGGCTAGTATGTAAGCTCACATAGAAACCGATTTGATCTAATGATAACGCGGTACCCGTCCCTTGATTGACTAATCTTATTTCATTTTCTACCACCTGAGGGAACCAATACTGGCCAGAATTATTAAAATCACAATAGGTAAATGCCACATCAGCATCAAGCTGGGAACTACGCCGAACCACCGGTGACAAACAGTAAAGGTTGCGATCAAACCCTTGCCCGATAAAGGCCGTCATTATCTGCCCTGCATGACTATAAAAGAAGTAAGAACTTTGTCCATCAGCACCAATAGGCTGACTTTGCTTGGTTAAAAAGATGCTATGACCATTGTTAACATAATAATCATAGCTGAAATATTTTTCAGCTAAAATGTCTGAATGGTAATTGAATGTCACCCTCTTATTCTCAGGATATAAACTCTTTGGTAATACACGATAAGAACTGATATCTGCTGTTAATCCATACTGAGCCAACTCAGCCGCATTGGTGTTTTTATAAAGCGAAGCAGACTTCCCCAAAAATGAATAATCACTAAAAACCTCAACCCGTAAATTTAGCGGAATTTTTATTGATGCAATATTATTATTCCATTGGCTAAATAGCCATTCATCCTCGGTATAATAAGGCACGCAAAATTTTGTGCCGTCCTCCTTTTCAGAGTAATTATCTTTTGAATAAAAACAGACATTATCTTCATTATTATGCTCTGCTATTGTGGATGTTGATATAAAGATCCAAGGAACAATCAAAATACTAATTTTAGCATTCATATTTCACCTGTTAATTATAAAGAAACCAAATATAATCTTTCACATCAAATGGGAAGGTAAGCGTTACAATTTTTATATTCACATATAGTAATCTTACCTAAAAGCGATACTCACAAAAGCATCGTTCATTTTTTATTTATCCGTGAAGGTAAAATATAAATTTTTATTTCATCGCAGCCAAAATAAAAAGCCCCCGAAAGTTCGGAGGCTTAATTAATGTCAGAACACTATCTTATCGACGAGTGATAGTATTTATTCCCACTCAATGGTAGCTGGTGGCTTGCCACTGATATCGTAAACTACACGGGAAATACCATTCACTTCATTGATAATGCGGTTTGAAACGCGGCCCAAGAAGTCGTATGGAAGATGCGCCCAATGTGCGGTCATAAAATCGATGGTTTCTACTGCGCGCAGTGAAACCACCCAATCGTATTTACGCCCATCGCCCATCACACCAACAGAACGCACTGGCAGGAATACGGTAAAGGCTTGGCTCACTTTATTGTACAGATCAGCTTTATGCAGCTCTTCGATAAAGATGGCATCAGCGCGGCGCAGCAAGTCACAATACTCTTTTTTTACTTCGCCCAGAACACGTACACCCAAACCTGGACCTGGGAATGGATGGCGATATAGCATGTCGTACGGCAGACCTAATTCCAGACCAATTTTGCGTACTTCATCTTTAAACAGCTCTTTCAGTGGCTCAACCAGCCCCAGTTTCATCTCTTTCGGCAAACCGCCCACATTGTGGTGAGATTTAATTACGTGTGCTTTACCAGTAGCAGACGCTGCTGATTCAATCACATCAGGGTAGATGGTGCCTTGTGCCAACCACTTCACTTGATCTTGCTTACACGCTTCTTCATCAAACAGTTCGACAAACACGCGACCAATGATTTTACGCTTCGCTTCAGGTTCATCGACACCAGCCAGCGCTGCAAGGAAACGATTTTCGGCGGCAACATGAACAATATTCAGGCCGAATTTATCACCGAACATTTCCAGCACTTGGTCGGCTTCATTCAACCGTAGCAGCCCGTTATCGACAAACACACAAGTCAGGCGGTCACCAATAGCGCGATGCAGCAGCATTGCCGTCACAGAGGAGTCAACACCACCGGACAGGCCAAGAATCACATGGTCTTCACCAATTTGCTCACGCAGACGAACAATGGCGTCTTCGATAATGGTGGCCGGGGTCCATAAGGCTTCGCAGCCGCAGATATCCAACACAAAGCGCTCTAACAGGCGTTGGCCTTGTTTGGTATGTGTGACTTCTGGATGGAACTGCACGCCATAAAAACGCTTCTCTTCGTTGGCCATAATGGCAAACGGGCAGGTATCGGTGCTGGCAACCGTCACAAAATCAGCAGGGATGGCAGTGACTTTGTCACCATGGCTCATCCATACATCCAATATTGCTTCGTTGGCTGGATTGATAGCATCTTTGATATCGCGGATCAGTGCGCTGTCAGTTTTGATTTCCACCTGCGCATAACCGAACTCGCGCTGATTTGAACCTTCAACTTTGCCCCCCAGTTGCATCGCCATAGTCTGCATGCCGTAGCACACACCTAATACCGGGACACCCGCAGTGAACACGTAATCAGGCGCGCGTGGGCTGTCGTGCTCAGTAGTGCTTTCAGGACCGCCAGAAAGAATGATGCCGCTTGGATTAAATTCGCGGATCTGAGCTTCGGTTACGTCCCACGCCCATAGTTCACAATAGACACCGATTTCACGAACGCGTCGCGCCACCAGTTGGGTGTATTGCGAGCCGAAATCAAGAATAAGGATGCGATGCTTATGGATATTTTTTGTCATGTGCGGCGTATTCCACAGAGAAATAATAAAATTAAATAGTTACCATAATTATTTATGAATCATTCCAGTCGGCGAAGCCAAAAAGTTAGTTACCGCCCGCAGCACAGCATACGCAGTTGACACTAAGTCAATGAGCAATGCGAGCCGCGAACGATGACCAAATTCGCCGGTTTAAGCCCCTGGAATTAGCCCATGCGATAGTTAGGGGATTCTTTAGTGATAGTCACATCATGCACATGGCTTTCTTGAATCCCTGCACCACTGATGCGCACAAACTCAGCTTTGGTACGCAATTCATTGATAGTGGCACAACCGGTAAGCCCCATGCAGGAGCGCAAGCCCCCCATTTGCTGATGTACAATCTCTTTCAACAAACCTTTGTATGCGACACGACCTTCAATACCTTCCGGTACCAGTTTATCGGCAGCATTGTCAGTTTGGAAGTAACGGTCAGAAGAGCCTTTGGACATCGCGCCCAGTGAGCCCATACCACGGTAAGATTTGAATGAACGGCCCTGATAGAGTTCGATTTCGCCCGGAGACTCTTCAGTCCCTGCCAGCATAGACCCCACCATGACACAGGAAGCACCCGCGGCAATGGCTTTAGAAATATCGCCAGAGAAACGGATACCGCCATCGGCAATCACCGGAATACCGGTACCTTCCAGTGCTTCGACTGCATCAGCAATCGCCGTGATCTGTGGCACACCTACACCAGTCACAATACGGGTGGTGCAGATTGAACCTGGACCAATCCCTACTTTTACGGCACTTACACCGGCATCAGCCAAGGCTTTTGCACCCGCGCCCGTCGCAACGTTACCGCCAACGATTTGCAGGTTAGGATATTTGGCACGGGTTTCACGGATTCGTTGCAGAACACCTTCAGAGTGACCATGGGATGAGTCAATCAGTAAAACATCAACACCCGCGGTGACCAGCGCGTCGATACGCTCTTCATTGCCAGCACCGGCACCCACAGCAGCCCCAACACGCAGACGGCCATGCTCGTCCTTACAGGCGTTAGGCTTGCGCTCTGCCTTCTGGAAGTCTTTTACAGTAATCATGCCGCGCAGATGGAAGCTATCATCAACAACCAATGCTTTCTCGACACGTTTTTCATGCATTTTTTGCAAGACAATTTCACGAGCTTCGCCTTCCTTAACGGTAACCAGACGCTCTTTCGGTGTCATCACCGCCGTCACGGGTTGGTCTAAGTCAGTCACAAAACGCACATCACGGCCAGTGATAATGCCAACCAGCTCATAATCTTCGGTTACCACCGGGTAACCTGCAAAACCGTTACGGGCAGTCAATTCTTTCACTTGGCGCAGGGTGGTGGTTGGGGTAACAGTCTGCGGCTCGGTAACAACGCCACTTTCGTGTTTTTTCACGCGGCTGACTTCTTCAGCCTGGCGCTCAATGGACATATTTTTGTGAATGAAACCTAAACCGCCCTCTTGTGCCAGCGCAATGGCCAGACGAGCTTCGGTAACGGTATCCATGGCTGCGGACAGCATAGGGATATTTAGGCGGATAGTTGCGGTCAGTTGAGTGCCAAGTTCGGCCGTATTAGGCAAAACTGTGGAGTGGGCTGGAACCAGGAGAACGTCGTCAAATGTCAGAGCTTCTTTCTTGATACGTAGCATGGGCAATATCTCACCAAGGTGGATGTGAAAAGATAAAATATTGCCGTGGCATTATACAGAGCGTAATCGGTTGCCTCCAGCACTTTCTCATAATTTTTCTTGCCAACCGGTCTGAGGTAGGTAATATCGATCAATTAAGTGCTTGTTTTAAAATTTGATCCAGGTCACATGTCACAATCTTCCGCATCAACAATTTTTACTGTTAGCCGTCTTAATCAGACGGTGCGACAACTGCTGGAAATGGAAATGGGCCAGATTTGGCTCACGGCCGAGATATCCAATTTCTCCCAACCGTCATCCGGTCACTGGTATTTCACCCTAAAAGACGCCCAAGCGCAGGTGCGTTGCGCGATGTTTCGCAACACTAACCGCCGTACTACGTTTCGCCCACAAAATGGTCAACAAGTGTTGGTTAGGGCATCGATTACCCTGTACGAGCCGCGTGGCGATTATCAGTTAATTGCGGAAAGCATGCAGCCTGCCGGTGACGGATTGCTGCAACAACAGTTTGATCAACTCAAGCAACAACTGGCGGCAGAAGGGCTATTTGATCAGCATCATAAACAACCGTTGCCAAGTCCTGCCAGGCAAGTTGGCGTCATCACCTCTGCCAGTGGTGCGGCGCTGCATGATGTTCTACAGGTTTTGCAACGCCGTGACCCATCATTGCCAGTAATTATTTACCCAACAGCAGTGCAAGGCGTTGATGCTCCATTGCAGATAGTCCGTGCCATTCAGTTAGCTAACCTACGTGCCGAGTGCGATATATTAATCGTCGGGCGCGGCGGCGGGTCGCTGGAAGACCTGTGGAGTTTTAACGACGAACGGGTCGCCCGCGCTATTTTCAATAGCCACATCCCAATAGTCAGTGCAGTCGGCCATGAAACCGACATCACTATTGCTGATTTTGTTGCTGACTTGCGGGCGCCAACACCGTCTGCTGCCGCAGAATTAGTGAGTCGTAACCAGATTGAGCTGGTCAGGCAAATTCAAGGGCAGCAGCAGCGGATGGAAATGGCGATGGATTATTATCTGGCGCAGCGCGGCCAGCAATTCACCCGCCTTGAACACCGTTTACAGCAACAACACCCACATTTGCGACTGGCACGTCAGCAGACCCTGTTATTAAAGCTGCAACGCCGTCTGGAAGAGAGCGCGCAAAACCAAATCCGCTGGTTAAGCCGGCGCACCGAAAGGCTCCAGCAGCGCCTCGCGCAAGTGCAACCGCAAGGGCAAATTCACCGTTACAGCCAACAAGTACAGCAGCAGGAATACCGTTTGCGCCAGGCATTAGAGCGCCAGCTTAATGGTTACCGGCAGCGTTTTGGTATCGCTTGCTCGCAGTTAGAGGCCGTCAGCCCATTAGCAACCTTGGCCCGTGGCTACAGTGTCACGCAGACTCCGGCTGGGGTAGTGCTGAAAACCACTAAGCAGGTGCAGGCTGGTGATAAGCTGACCACCCGATTGCAGGACGGTTGGGTAGAAAGTGAAATCACCCAAATCAATGTGGCGAAGAAGGCTCGTCAACGGAAAGCGGCAAAAGAGTAACGCCGCCTGGCTCAATTGCTGCCAGTCAAATCGTCGGCAAGTAACTAAAGTGAACGCGGCTTTTCGAAATGAGTCCGTGACCGTGCTGGCAGAAATAATCAATCGCGCCACACGCCTTCAGTACCTGCAACGGTTTGACGCAATCAGGGCACTCCGCCTGTTGCTGATAGTTGCCATGGCAATTAGAGCAATGAAAGTGGCCACTTACTTCGGTCATCAGTTTTTGGCAAACTGGGCATAATGCATCCATCGACTTCTCCTTAAAAACTACATCACCCCGAGCGATCGTAGGAAGTAAATCCCCAGCGCGGTGGTAAAGAATGAACCGACCGTGGTGATGGCAATGATATTCGCCGCCAGGGTGGCATTGCCTCCCATGGCGCGGGTCATAACATAACTGCCAGCCGCCGTTGGGGTGGCAGAGAACAGAAATATAATCCCTAATGTCGCCCCACGAAAGCCCATCAACAAGCCACCAACGGTCATCAATATTGGCACCACAAATAATTTAGCTGTTGAAGATAACGCTGCCACATTGGAAGAACGGAACATCGCGTGCCAGTCGAGGCTCGCTCCGGTGCACAACAGAGCCAATGGTAATGCCAAAGCAGAGATATAACTCCCCGTCTGGACAATCACCTGAGGAAGAGGTAATTGCGTTTGTGCGTAGAGTAAACCGCACAGTAGCCCAATTATCAGCGGATTAGTCACAATACTGCGTAACAGTGCCAATTTACTGATTTTGCCGCCCTGCCCAGCTTGCAGACTGCGAGTCAGGGTGATCACCGACAGCATATTAAATAAAATCACTGTCACCGTCAGATACATCGAGCCGAGTGCCACCCCTTCGGCACCATATGCCGTCATGGCAAAAGCCAACCCCACGATAGCGGTATTGGCTCTGAACCCTCCCTGCACGAATACACCACGCTCTTTTGGGTCTTTTACCAACCACTTGGCGGCGACTTCCAACAGCAAGAAGGTCACCAACGTACCAATAGCGCCATAAACAACCAAGGGTAGGTTATCCAATAAGCTGACATGATTGGTCGCGACACTAAAAAACAGCAGACAAGGGAGGGCGAGATTGAAGACCAGCTTAGTGGCACCATCGCAGAAGCGATCATCCATCAAGCCAAAGCGCCGTAACAGCACACCGAGTAACATCATCAGCAAGTTAGGCATCGTAACACTAAATGCAAAACTCCAGGTTTCCCAAGACATGACTGACTTTCAACTCCCTTTGTTTACGGTTAAGCGGCCAAAGCTGCGTTTTACTGACGGCGGTCGTTAAATGTGCAAAAAGCGCGGAATGCCCGCGCTTTGCTGTTACTACTTACCTTTTTTCAGGTGCGACATCAAACGTTTACGTTTACGCATCTGATTTGGTGTTAATGGATTGCGCTTACCCGCGAATGGGTTCTCGCCCTCTTTAAACTGGATGCGAATTGGCGTACCCATTACTTTTAGTGAACGACGGAAGTAATTCATTAGGTAGCGTTTATACGAATCCGACAGGTCAGTAACCTGGTTGCCGTGGATTACGACAATCGGCGGGTTGTAACCCCCAGCATGGGCATACTTCAATTTGACGCGACGGCCACGCACCAAAGGAGGCTGATGGTCTTCTTCGGCCATCTGCATAATGCGGGTCAGTAAGGAAGTGCCCACACGTTTGGTTGAGCAGTCATAGGCTTCTTGAATAGATTCAAACAGATTACCCACGCCACTGCCATGTAAGGCTGAGATAAAGTGAATCCGCGCAAAATCGACAAAACCAAGACGCAGATCCAGCATATCTTTAACCTGCGCACGCGCTTCTTCTGTCATGCCATCCCATTTGTTCACCGCAATAACAAGTGAGCGCCCACTATTGAGAATAAAGCCCAACAGCGACAGGTCCTGATCCGAAATACCATCACGAGCATCAATAACCAACAGTACAACATTGGAATCTTCGATTGCCTGCAAGGTTTTAATTACTGAGAATTTTTCCACCGTTTCGGTGATTTTGCCGCGTTTACGCACACCCGCAGTATCAATCAGGATATATTCACGCTCATCGCGGGTCATAGGAATATAAATGCTGTCACGCGTGGTGCCCGGCATATCATAAACCACCACCCGATCTTCACCGAGAATGCGGTTGGTTAGTGTGGACTTACCTACATTAGGACGCCCGACAATTGCCAGTTTGATTGGCAGAGTCCGTGGGTCAAAATCATCTTCTGCGTCATCTTCAGGAACAGCGTCGTCCTCAGCTTCCTGTGCGGCCCAATAAGCCGCATTCGCTTCTTCATCGGTCAATTCAACTTCAGACTCTACGGCATCCATATAAGGTGCCATAACATCTTCAATCAACTGAGTCACACCACGACCATGGGACGCCGCGATAGCATGAACTTCACCTAAGCCCAATGAATAGAAATCTGCTGTAGCAGTATCTGGATCAATACCATCAGTTTTGTTGGCAACCAGGAAAGTCGCTTTTTCACGACTGCGCAGATGCTGGGCAATCCCCTGATCCGCAGGCATCAAGCCTGCGCGGGCATCAACCATAAACAGGACAATATCGGCCTCTTCAATCGCCAATAACGATTGACCTGCCATCTTGGTTTCTACGCCATCTTCTGTGCCATCAATACCTCCGGTATCGATAACAATAAACTCATGCCCCTCGACCTCGGCACGACCATATTTACGGTCACGCGTTAGCCCGGGAAAGTCCGCAACTAACGCATCACGGGTGTGCGTTAAACGGTTAAATAGAGTGGATTTACCCACATTCGGGCGCCCGACCAGCGCGATGACAGGTATCATTGTTGAAGCCTCATTACTTAATTTTCAAATCATTACAGCGCTGTACCAAACCTGCAACAGCGCAGTTTTTAGAAGACAAACGGCCCCTGAATCTCAGGAGCCGCTTAAAACCCTGCGTTTTGAACGTTGCTGCGATATTAGCGGCATTCACTAACCCGAATAACTGACGGTATCAGTTCATTAGGGTTCATTCGTTTGCTGCCTTGCTGCAACACCAATAACTTTGGGTATTGACCTATTATTGGCCTGTTAAACAGGCACTAAATCAGGATTAACGGGTGAACGCGTATACCGTGCCGCCTCTCGCCTGAACCAGCAACTTATCGCTGGCAACCACTGGCGCACTCAGGAAGCCGGAGCTGTCTACGCTCTGCTGAGCTACAAAACGGCCATCATCGGTATTCACCCAGTGCAGATAACCTTCGGCATCACCTACAACCAGATACCCATTATACATCACAGGAGCTGTCAAGTTACGATGTAATAAATCGCTTTGACTCCAAAGGGTTATACCGCCATCTGTTTTCAGCGCAACAATTCGGTCATTTTGATCGACCAGATAAATGCGACCCGCGTCGACAATGATGTCATTCACTGATCCCATTTCACGCTTCCACAGGATCTGGCCGGAACGCAGATCTAATGCAGTTAAGTTACCATTGTATGCCAAAGCATAAACCACACCATCAACAACCACAGGCGTGGTATCAACGTCGTTCAGGCGGTCAATTTCAGTGGTACCTGTCACTTGGGAAATACGCTGTTGCCAGATCAACTGGCCCTGTTCCATCATTACCGCACTGACGCGGCCATTGTCACCACCGACAATCGCTGCACCGAATGCGACTGCTGGTGCAGATTCACCGCGCAGAGACAGCGCTGGTGTATCGAGGTTTAATGTCCACTTAATCGCACCGTCTGATTCATTCAGTGCTTGCAGCATGCCATTTGATGTATGGATCAGTACCACCCCATCGCTGACAACCGGACGAGATAATGCTTCACCCGCCACCACGGTCTGCCATGCAACCTGACCATCATCGGAATTAAGCGCATAAACTACCGCTTTCTCGCTGCCGACATACACATGGGCACCTGATGCAGTGACGCCACCAGATAACATTGCAGAACGGTTGCTGGAAAGGAAGTTGGTTTTTTCAGACAAATCGGTTTGCCAGATTTGCTTACCGCTGTCGGCGTCCATGGCTTTCACCAAGCCTTTACGGTCGGCGGCAAAGACAGTCGTCCCCTGCCAGGCTGGGCGCAAATGGGAGTAATAATCACCGACACCACCACCTACTGAGGTACTCCACACTTTAGTTGGTGTGAATTGATTCTCAATTTTTGGCAGTGGTGACATGGTAACCACATCTTCTTCACTGTTAAACAGTGAACAACCGCTCAATAGGGCAACAGATACCAGTCCTACTAAGAGTGTTTTACGCAATTGCATGGGAATACCCCTTAGCTGGACAAATTATTCAATTTCATGCGCAGCAAAGCTTGCAGCGCCTGAGAAGCATTTGATTCGACGCCTTTGCTGTAAGCAGCTCGCGCACCTGCGGTATCACCTTTACTCAATAGCGCATCGCCACGGACATCCTGAGCCATCGCAGTCCAACCATCACCCTGCACCGCATCCAGCGTTTTCAATGCGTCGTCTGGTTTCTTCAATTGCAATTGCAGACGTGCAAGACGCAAATTAATCAGTGACAACAGATTTTCATCTTTGGTCTGACCCAGCGCCTGAGTGAGTTGTTGCGCCGCTTTATCAAACTCATTTAGCTCAACAAAGTGATGAGCCAGCTCTAACCCGGCCAGTACGCCGTAGTTATTGCTATTGCCCTGAACAAATTTTTCAGCAAGAGCAACACCATCAGCACTGTTAGCTGACAAAGCATCACTGGCTTGCTGATAGGCAGAGGAGGCTTCCGTCAAGACAGTGTTCTGATGACTCTGCCAGTAACGCCAACCCACTAATGCACCAATCCCGAGCACCACACCCACGGCCAGCGCTTTACCATTCTCACTAAAGAAACGGCGCACTGCATCAACCTGGTCATTTTCAGTGGTATAGACTTCCACGGTGTCTCTCTCCTTAACCCAACATCAAAGCCAGACGCGCAGCAACATCCGCTTGCGCCAGCGTTTCTTGTTCACCATTTCGCAAATCTTTTACGACCACTTGCTGTGCTGCTACTTCGCTTTCGCCAAGCATTAATGCAACACGGGCACCCCACTTATCAGCGCGGGTAAATTGCTTTTTGACATTACCACCGCCGTAATTGGTCATTAATTTCAGCGTTGGCATGGCATCACGCAGGTTCTCAGCAAGTAGCATTGCAGCACCTTGCGTATCCTGACCAGACGAAATGACATAAACATCTACTGTCGCTGGTACCTGGAAGTCAGCATTTACGGCCTGCACTAACAGAACCAAACGCTCAAGGCCCATGGCAAAACCAACCGCAGGCGTTGCACGCCCACCGAGTTGTTCAACCAAACCGTCGTAACGCCCACCGGCACACACAGTGCCCTGGGCGCCCAAGCTATTGGTGACCCACTCAAATACCGTACGGTTATAATAATCTAAACCACGAACTAAACGCTCATTGACGGTATATGGGATGCTGGCCTGGTCTAAAAGTTCACACAGACCTGCAAAATGTTGTTTTGACTCTTCATCCAGATATTCAGATAGCTTAGGCGCATCATTTAGCAGCAATTGAACATCGGGATTTTTGGAGTCCAGCACTCTCAGCGGATTACTGTACATCCGGCGCTTACAATCTTCGTCCAGTACCTCAACGTGTTGCTCGAGGAAAGTCACCAGCGCTTCACGGTAATCAGCACGCGCATCCAATGATCCAATGGAGTTCAGTTCAAGTTGCACATGCTCTGAGATACCTAAAGCACGCCACCACCGGGCAGTCAGCAAAATTAATTCGGCATCAATATCCGGCCCTTGCAGACCGAAAACTTCCGCACCCAACTGATGGAATTGACGATAGCGGCCTTTCTGTGGGCGCTCATAGCGGAACATCGGACCGATGTACCACAGACGCTGTTCCTGATTGTACAGCAGACCATGTTCAATACCTGCACGTACACACCCTGCGGTTCCCTCAGGACGCAGTGTCAGACTTTCGCCATTGCGATCATCAAAGGTATACATCTCTTTTTCAACCACGTCGGTGACTTCACCGATCGCGCGCTTGAATAACGGGGTCTGCTCTACAATCGGCATGCGAATTTCGCTATAACCGTAGCCTGCAAGTACTTGCTTCAAGATACTTTCAATGCGCTGCCATACTGCCGTATCGGCTGGCAGGTAGTCGTTCATACCACGGATGGCTTGAATGTTCTTTGCCACGTCTGTTCTCTGTAGTTTTATACCCTATTTACTTGAAGCAGCAGCGCCGTTCGCAGCCACTCTAATTACTTTGGGCATGGTGCAAAAAATAAAGCCGATTATAGAGGCTTGCCACCCATATATTCAATGATGACAACTTGTTACCCCTACAGGCGCAATGTAAAGCGGGCTAAAACCCGCTTTTGTGCTGACCGACAACCCATGACCAACGATGTTTATTCATCATCCAATTGATTGATAACAATCCGATTATTAGCATCAAGCATTGATGCTTTAGCCCGAATTTTGGCTTCCAACTGGTCAATCATATTTTTGTTATCAAAGCGTTCTTTTTGACGAACACCATCTTCGTAGAAACCGCTTTTGTTATGAGCACCGGTCACACCGATAGTCGACACTAAAGCCTCACCCGGGCCATTGACCACACAACCGATGATAGAGACATCCATAGGTGTAATCAGATCTTCTAACCGCTGTTCTAAAGCATTCACAGTACCGATAACGTCAAACTCTTGGCGCGAGCATGTTGGGCAAGCGATAAAGTTAATCCCACGGGCACGGATACGCAAAGATTTAAGAATATCGAAACCGACTTTGACTTCTTCAACCGGATCAGCCGCCAGCGAGATACGCAACGTATCGCCAATACCTTCAGACAGCAACAAACCTAATCCAATGGCAGATTTAACTGAACCACTGCGCGCACCACCCGCTTCGGTAATACCCAAATGCAAAGGTTGGTCGATTTTTTTGGCTAACAAACGATAGGAGTTTACCGCCAGGAAAACATCTGAGGCTTTAACACTGACTTTAAACTGATCAAAATTGAGGCGGTCAAGAATGTCGACATGCCGCATCGCGGATTCAAGCAGGGCTTCCGGCGTAGGTTCACCGTATTTCTCCTGAATATCTTTCTCCAGCGATCCACCATTGATACCGATACGGATAGGGATGTTGTAGTTGCGAGCGCTAGCAACCACGTCTCGGATACGGGCTTCGTTGCCAATATTACCGGGGTTAATACGCAAGCAATCAACACCGTACTCAGCCACTTTCAGGGCGATACGGTAGTCAAAATGAATATCGGCAACCAGCGGCACAATGACGTCTTTATGCTGCTTGATTAATTTAAACGCCTCAGCCGCTTCCATGGTGGGTACTGAGACTCGCACGATATCCACACCAACACGTTGCAATGCTACGATTTGGGCAACAGTCGCAGCAACATCCGTGGTTTTAGTATTGGTCATCGATTGCACTGCAATCGGCGCACCATCACCAATTGGCACTTTACCGACGTAAATCCGGGTAGATTTACGTCGGATAATTGGGGGTTCGTTATGCATTACACACTCTCCTTTACAGTCGTGTAGTTTATACAACAAAGCAGTTTTTCAAAACTACAGTGGCGGTTTAGCTGAACCACAACATAGTTTGTCAAAACCACAATATTACTCTACACCGACAGTCAGGCGGGCTACGCGATTAGCCTTAATAAACTTACTCAAATCAACCGGATTACCCTGATATGTGATTGTCAGCGCACCAGGTGCACCGATAGTCAGTTTATAAGGGGATTTCCCCGATAGGTTGAGGGTCGCGCCTCCTTTTTGGATACCGCTAAACAATGTTTTTCCACTCGCATCAACAACCTGTAACCAGCAATCAGCTTTGAAGTTCATTACCAATGAACCCACAGATGATGCCGCACCATTTACCCCAGCGTCTGCTGTAGGTAGTGGTGATTGCGCGGTAGAAGCATCAGGCACAACTGCCTGACTCGGGGAAACGACCACAGACTCCGCCGGAGTCGCTCCCTGATTAGTTGCTGTCTCGACACGGTTATTTACCGTATCCACAGGTGCTGTACTGTTTGTTACCGGTGCAGTACCACTTGCCGTTGGTGTAGAGGCAGGCTGACTATTCGCAATCGGAGCCTGGGTATCGGTCGGCGCGTTAGGATCGCTATTCTCATCAGACAGCGGCACAGATTGCCCGCCATTTTGCAACAGCTGGGCAGAGGATTGATCAGCCATAGTGGCTATCTCTGCTTGCTGCGCCTGATGATTTTGCCACCACCATGCTCCTGTCAACCCCAGCACAACCAACACAATAAGCCAGGTGAAACTCATCAACCAGCCATCACGTTTTTTATGCTTTTTCCCCAATGAAAAACTTTGCATTGGGGCCACTTTTGTTGCCCTGATTGGTGCTTGTTTTTCCAACATGGGTAACAGTTCATCTTCAGGGAGGTGAACCAATTTGGCGTAAGAACGAATGTAACCACGGTGGAATGTTGAGGCGAGATTAGCTTGCGCTTTATCCTCCTCAAGATCACGGATTGTGGATACCTTCAGACACAGACGTTCTGCAACCGTCTGCTGAGTTAGCCCTAGAGCTTCGCGGGCTTGACGCAGGCGCACACCTGTCGTCTCTGGAACTGTTTGATCTTGGGAGGCTTCAGTATTCATTAGCTAGAAAATGCTGGTACTGTTTGGATTGTGGAAAACTTCGCGCAAGCTGCTTGCCATAGCGTTGAACACTATCTTGACGGCCTGCTAGCGCGGCGAAACGAATTTGTAACCATAAACTTTCAGCACTGGCCGGAAGTGTATGTTGGTAAACATCCAGTAATAGTTGCGCCTGAGCGCGATTCCCTTCTCCAAAATGCCTTTGAGCTTCTGCAAGCAGCGGCTCACCTTTATCAGGATCATACTTCAATGCCCGACTCAACAGTATCCGAGCCTGGTCATTTTGATTGGCCCGTAAAAAGCAATATCCAGCGTTTTCCAGACTATCTGCCACCTGACCGTAATCGGGCAGCAGCGCTGCTGCGCTAAACTGTTGTTGGGCCGGTACATACTGCCCTAAACCACACAGAAACGCACCGTAATTATTCAGTACCGTGCCATTTCCAGGTGCCAGTTTCATCGCTTGCTGATAACGCTGCTCTGCGGCACTGTTTTCACCGATACGTTGTTCGTAAAACGCCATACCCAATTGAGCGCGATAATCCTGTGGATCAGCCTCTACAGCCTTCTCAAGATTCTGCCGCGCGGCATTAAGATCACCCTGCGCCAAATACTCTAAACCCAGTTGTAAACGCGTCTGCCCGGCGGCGGGTTGGCTAACCTTTTCCGGCGATGAACCGGAACAACCAGCCAATACGGTCACAATCAGGCAAACTCTCCACAGTCTTGTCAGCTTCATGCTTTCTCAATTGTCCTTATATGTGAAGATACCCGTCATACCTCAAGCGTCATGCACGTTCGCAATACTCACGACTTGAATTATTTAGGGTATAGCTTTTTCAGTATTGAGCATCTAACAAATTATAAGTTAAATAACAATTAGTTATATAGAACAAATCAATACTTTCAATCAGACTGTCTTAATAGCGATAGGTTCACCGGCCATTTTCTTTTTCAAGGTACGCTTGGTGCGGTCAATCACCTCACCCGCTAACTGCCCACATGCAGCATCTATATCGTCACCACGCGTTTTACGAACAATGGTGGTAAAACCATATTCCATCAATACCTTAGAAAAACGATCCACCCGGCTGTTTGAACTACGGCCATAAGGTGCGCCAGGGAACGGGTTCCATGGGATCAAGTTAATCTTACATGGTGTGTCTTTCAGACATTCCGCCAGTTGATGAGCTTGTTCCACGCTGTCATTGATGTGATCCAGCATAACGTATTCGACGGTAACCCGCCCGCCATTGGCTTTGGATTTATCCAAATAACGCCGTACCGCAGCCAGGAAGGTTTCAATATTGTATTTACGATTGATTGGCACGATTTCATCGCGGATATCATCGGTCGGCGCGTGCAATGAGATAGCCAACGCCACATCAATCATATCACCCAGCTTGTCCAACGCCGGAACCACGCCGGAAGTAGACAAGGTCACACGGCGTTTAGATAAGCCGAAACCAAAGTCATCCATCATGATATCCATGGCCGGCACCACGTTATTCAGATTGAGCAAAGGTTCACCCATCCCCATCATCACCACATTGGTGATTGGGCGGATACCGGTGGCTTTTACTGCGCCGATAATTTTGGCCGCACGCCATACCTGACCGATGATTTCCGATACCCGCAGGTTACGGTTAAAGCCCTGTTGTGCCGTGGAGCAGAATTTACACTCCAGTGCGCAGCCTACCTGAGATGACACACACAGCGTTGCGCGGTCGCCTTCTGGGATATAGACGGTTTCAACTTGCTGATCACCCACTTTGATGGCCCATTTAATGGTGCCATCCGTTGATCGCTGCTCTTCAGTCACTTCCGGTGCACGGATTTCTGCTACCCGCTGCAATTTGGCGCGTAGCACTTTATTAATGTCGGTCATTTGCTCGAAATCATCAAAGCAATAGTGATATATCCACTTCATGACCTGATCTGCACGGAAAGGCTTCTCGCCCATTTCAGCAAAGAATTGGCGCATTTGCTGGCGATTTAAGTCGAGCAAATTAATTTTGCCAGTGACGGGCGCGGCAATGGCGGGCGCGTTGTCTGGCGTAGGGACAGCATCAATTGGTGCTGATGAAGTTAATAATTGTTCAGACATGAGTTGTCGTGGCCTCGTTGTTACACTTTACGGCGCTGCGTGTTAAACCGGATAGGCTTTCGAAACGGCGATAAATAAATAATAGAGCGCCCCGGGAGAGATGTCTCCACCGGGGCGCGGCATTGTACGAATTTTAGAGCATGGATTCCATGATTGGAAAGGCGTCCGGGCAACTTTATTGTTTCAGTTGATTAAATCCTGGCCATTTCTACACAGAATCAACTCATTAGCGACGAGAAATAATCTCATCCGCAGCGAAGAAATAGGCAATTTCACGCTGAGCTGATTCAACCGCATCAGAACCGTGTACTGCGTTAGCGGTAAAACTGTCGGCAAAGTCAGCACGCAGAGTGCCTGCTAGTGCGTTAGCTGGATTAGTTGCCCCCATGATATCACGGTGGCGCTGAACGGCATTCTCACCTTCCAGAACTTGTACCATAATTGGGCCAGAGGTCATAAATTCAACCAAACCATCGAAGAACGGGCGGCCTTTATGTTCTGCGTAAAAACCTTCTGCTTGTTCTTTGGTCAGGCGCAGCATTTTTGCAGCAATGATTTCGAAACCAGCACTTTCAAAACGCGCATAAATAGCACCAATGTCGTTATTGATAACAGCATTGGGTTTGATGATGGAGAAAGTACGTTCTAAAGCCATGATAACCTCTATTGAATTTCTAATATTGACCGGACGTGGAACCCGCCCCGCTAACTACCCTAAATAAGGATATAAACTTGGCTGGCGAACGGTTCCTTTACTACAAAATTATGCCGACCCCTGTACAGTGGCCGCCGATTATAAGTGCGCGATTAACGCTTGCATACGGGAATCACAACATTTCATTAAAAAATATTTATCTTAATTACTCATTTTTGCGTACAACTCACACTTTGTATAAAAAACCGTTTGCCATACTCGCAGTGCTTTGCAGGTAAAACGTTATTAATATCAAAGTTCATTGATAAATTGAAAGCCCACCTTCTTTTTCACAATGGCTGAAGGTTGGCTGATCACATCCGATACCAGTGCGCGTTTCCCTTTTTTGGCTAAATAGTCGGCTAATGCTCTGATAGCCGCTGTACCTGCGCCTCTGATAACGCCTTCAGCCGTTGGATATAGCACATAAGCTGGATGAGTCAGCGAGCCGGCGACACCAACATCAAACTCATTAATATCAACGGCCAGCGTGATGCTAATAACCTCTCCTGATAGACGAACGATCACATAGATATAATCATCACGAGGTGTTATTAGCCAACTCAGCACCACGTCACTCACCAAATTCGAGGCAGAAATAACCACATCCATCCCCTCATACGGATTGAGATTGCCAATATTTTCAATATTCGTTGCGCTTTTTAAGGTCTGCGCGGCCTCACTGTAGCGCCGTTGCCATTCTTCGATATCTGCGAGGACATGTTGCCTGGCAGCCAGCGTGCCTTCGGTTGCGCCGCTAATGATTTCAATATCAAAGTGCATTTCAGGCTGTTCTAGCCATTGATTGTGTTGCCGTCTTCTGGGGATGGTTTCGACAAACTCGAAATTTTGCAGTGCCAACTCATAGCGCCCTTGAGGTAGTAGCTGTGCTACTTGTGGTGTTTCGACATTAAAATCCAGATTATTGTGATGTAAATAAACAGCATAGCTAAGTTGTGAAAAATCAAATGCTGTCTTTAACAGGGCGATATTATCAATATTCTCCGCGATATAGGTTCGGACACTTTCAATAAACCGCGCATCGGTCGCTGTATCTAATGCCGCATAGCCGGTATCACCTGAGCTGATAATCCGCGCAATAACCCGACCAAAATTTTCAGCGTTCCAACTATCAAGACTGTCACCAAAGAGCAGTGTAAAATCAGTCAAAATATTCAATGTCCAATCAATGCAGGGGGGAATAAGCTGGCGGCGAAAGCGTAAATGAGGGAGCACTTCATCTTTCATTGAAACTTTACAGGCCCGTGCACTGGCCGGTACTGTCAATGATTTACCGTTCATATCAGAATTAATTTGAGTCAATATACCGACCGGCTCAGTTGACAACTCCGTCAAAAAAACATCAGCAGACAACGCTTCATTCGTCATTAATTTAGGGAAGGGCTTCGAAGAACCGGATACTTGTAATATCTTATTGTTATCGCCATTGAAAAAATCATAAGCATTAGTGACAAACCGGTCTACCTGATTACACCGCCCTTGGATAACATAATTATAAATATTAAGCAGGGGAACTAACCAACAAGCGGTTTTTCCAACCAGACTTCGCCCTGCCCTACTTTTATTTTTTTCAGCCGTCAACACTATTTTATTTATAATTAATGGTTGAGTTTCATTTGCGTTATTAATAAAAAACTTAACACTCGTTTTATCCGCATCAAACAAATAGGTGATCAGTGGATAGTAATAGACTACCTGTTCACCAATAGACTCCATAAATTGAACTTCGAAATAGCCACCATTAAATGTCGATAACATTGACAATGTATCGCTTTCATTGCTCAATTTGAATATAGAACTATTATTTCTGCTTTCATGAATAAAAAAAACCTCACGATCTCTTATTTTAAATATACCACCGCCGATTATTTCTATAGAATAATCACCTTGATCATTCAAATCAAAACTGACCAAAGCTTGTTTTGGACCTATTCGTTCATCACCCCAATATCGACCAAAGGTGTATTGTATCGGGATAATAACTCTATCTTTTACAGCACAATATTGATCGCAAATAAAATATTCTTGCTGAGAAACATGAATACTGCTAATTCCATTATCCATGCCTATTTTTTTTAAGTCAAAAGTTAAGTAATCATCAGTCAGAGTAAAATAATCACCACTATAGTTATCATTTTTATAAACTGTTACTTGGGTATTTTGTGGTAGTTTTATCGAACTAATTTGATCATTAAGTGGGTTTAAAATATGTGATTGCTTCCTACGGCGATCAGTATTATTAAACAGATCAACGTACTCGTTACCAGAGAGGCAAATTGATTCACCTAAAAAGTTATCTTGCTCATAAAAACAGGCAGCGCTTCGAACTCTAAAGGAGCTAATCTCATTATTTAAATCAGCCCAACTGCGAGAGGAAAATAAATCAACATCATCTCTAAATGTCAATAATTTTCCTGAGAAATCATTATTTTCATAAACCGTGACAATCATACCTGAGGGAACAAAAATAGATGATATTTTGTCATTCCATTCATCCTTAAGATCACTTACTTCTTGCCCCTGCCCCGCGCAAATTGATTTCCCGTATAGTTATTATTAGCAAAGAAACACACTTTTCCCTGTTGAGCAGAAACGTTTTCAGTTAATATTAGCGTGAAAAATATCATTAAGTAATTATGGTTCATCTAATAATCCCCAGCAATAAGTAGCAGTGCTAAAAACCATGATGTAATTACTTTATCTGGCTAATAAAAGCATTGATATCATTTTATTTATCACAGGGATGTTATTTTAATGATAAATACAAAAATTAATTAGCCATTGTTATTAATTAATTTTATCAGTATGACTATTCCATACGGAACATTATATTACCCACCTGGCCACTTTCATCCAATACATTAAGCTGATAGCCGCCCGGCACAGATAAGCTTTGTACCCATGACTGATTATTCTCGGTTACCGCCACCTGCTCCCCATTGAGGAACCACCAATGTTGACCTCTCCCGCCTTGCGCCACCAGGCGCAGATCAAGGCTATTATGACCAGGTAAGCGCTTAACTACAGCACCATCACGTATACCTAAAATCAGCAATGGTGCAGCACTGCCTTCCCCTTGCGGTGGACATTGCTGGCTTGCTGCGGGTAACCGTTGATTACGCCGTTCAGCCAGTGGCAACCATGGTTCCACTGGCAGTGGCCACAAGGCCACTTGCGTTGGCTTGGCTCCTAAGCAATCCGCGGCAACCCGCTCGCCTTGCTGATTTAGCCAGATACTGAGTTGACTACCCTGCATATTTTCCTGGCCGGGTGCGGTCAGTGTGGGCGGTACCGTGCCATCGAGCACCCAGCTTTGACGCCGCTGTCGACAGTTGCTATCACCAACCGCTAGCGGTTGCCCACCCGGCCAACAAATCTCTTCCCGACTGACTGACGATGGCCTTGGATCTGACGGTAACCTGCGAATGCTTTGCTGTAACCCTGCCATCAACAGGTTATTGACCTGATTAAGTATCGGTATCGCAGTAGCATAACCAAACTGCCCGGCAACCGGAGTGCCATCTGGACGCCCCACCCACACGCCTATTGTATAACGTGCATTGATGCCAATAGCCCAAGCATCACGATAGCCGTAGCTGGTACCGGTTTTCCATGCCAGTGGCACGGTAGCTGGCAAAATGTCATCCGGTAATGGTCTGGCTTCACCGGCCATAATGCGCCGGGTAATCCATGCCGCTCCCGGTGAGAATAGTCGCCGTTCTTGTATTTGTTGCTGCGGTTCAAAACGCAATGTTGCTGCCATTCCGCCACGGGCGAAAGCGCTATACGCGGCAACCAATTGATCCAACCGTGAACCGGTTCCGCCTAAAATGACCGCCAGACTGGGTTCACTGTGAGAGGGGAAACGTAAGTTCAGACCACCATTGCGTAAATTGGCGGTAAAACGTTTTGGGCCGTAGGCTTCCAGTAATTGAACCGCCGGTAAATTCAGCGAACGCACCAGAGCTTCACTAGCACTGACCGGCCCATGGAATCCGGTATCAAAATTGCCAGGCCGGTAATCACCAAAGCGACGTGGCACGTCCTGAAGCAGAGATTCAGCATGGATCAGGCCGTCATCCAGTGCCATGGCATACAGGAAAGGTTTGAGTGTCGACCCCGGTGAGCGCCATGCACTGACCATATCCACATGACCAAAGCGGCTGTTGTCCTGAAAATCCACCGACCCAAGATAAGCACGCACCTTCATCGTGGTATGGTCAACCACCAGCAAGCCTAGCGAGGTTTTCTCAGGTAATTGATGACGCCAACTCGCCGCCATATCTTCCAATTGGCGCTGTAATCCGGTATCAAGTGTGGTGTGGATCACTTCGCGCTGATTACCACTGGTTAAACGGCGAGCCAGTAAAGGAGCCAATTGTGGCATCTGACGCGGTGCCAGCCAGACCTCTTCTTGTTTAATATCAGCCACATCCTTTGCTGTCCAAACCTGATAATCCGCCAGTCGGGTTAACACTTTGTCTCGAGCAGCCTTTGCCCGTAGAGGATAGCGATCGGGACGTAGCCGACTAGGGGCTTGCGGTAATGCTGCCAGCAATGCGGCTTCTGCCGCGGTTAATTGAGAGGGCGGCTTAGCTAAATAGGTCCAACTGGCAGCGCCAATCCCTTGTAGGGTGCCACCAAATGGAGCGCGATTAAGGTAGATTTCGAGAATTTGAACTTTGGAAAAATGCCATTCCAACTGAAAAGTACGCCAGACTTGACGCAATTTGCCAGCTAACGTGCGCGGATGTGGGTCGATCAAGCGGGCAACCTGCATAGATAGCGTGCTGCCACCTGAAAGTATCTTACCAGCGCGCAGATCCTGCCAGGCGGCACGCGCTAGCGCCAATGGGTTTACCCCGGGATGAGAGTAAAACCAGCGGTCTTCAAAAGTGAGCAGTGCTTGTAGATAATACGGCGAAACCTGACTCAACGTCACCGGATAACGCCATACGCCGTCAGCATCGGCAAAACGCCATAACGGTGTACCATCTTCACCAACCACTACCCGCGCGACCTGGACCTCGGCCAGAGGCAATGGCCAAAGTCTATCTGCCAGCCAAAGAGTGGCCGGAAACAACACCAGGATAAGCACCAACGCCCAGCCCATACGCCGATAGCGGGAATAGATATTTTTGCGCATGAATCGTATTACTTCCCCTGACAACTGTTTCGTCGCTCAGGGGAAGTGAGTATTCACTTAACGATTTCAAGCTGCGCTGGAGTACTCCCTAGCGCACGCCAATCGGGTACATACATCGATTCTACTTGTGGCGCAGGTACCTGGTAGAGGCCTGGCGTGACCGCCCGCGCTAGATAGAGCAACGTGGTGTGACGGTAACCATCGACATTGACGGCAGCGACATAACGGTCATCACGAAACTCCTGATGTTTGATATCCGATTGCTGCATATCCTGTAATAGCTCAGTCACGCTGCTGGCACTCTCTCCCAAACTGGCGCTGCTATCGCCCAGATTCTGGTTTTCCAGTTCCAGACCAGCAGGCAGCAAATCAACCACCAGCGCATCCGGTACCCGCCTATCGGCCCAAACATCCAGATGCACCAAGACTAACTCACCACTTTTCAGTTGTGATAACTGCAACGGATTGCCATCTAGCCCAATGTAACTCCGGGTGATATGCAAATTATTACTGAATGGTGCCGGGGTTTGCTGCGGATATCCCACCACTGCAACGCGGCTATACAATGGTGTATCACCCCGATTTTGCAGTTGCATCCCCGCAGCCAGTTGTGATGCCGACCAGTTTTGGTTTAACGCGGTACTTTGGGTCAGCGTCACGCTATCCGCAATTGGCTCAGCTTGTGGCGCGATAGCAACCTGCCACGGCGTTTCAGCGCCATTCATCAAGGTGCGCCCCGCAAGGAATATAGCATTGCTCTCCTGCGTTGATAGGTAGTTGCGGCTGGTCAAGGCATCAGACAGGGCCAACAGACGACTATCACGTGCTTGCGGCAGTAGATTGTTGTCGGTTAACAGTGCCAGAATAAGGGCATCATCGCGTATCGGGCTACCGTAATCCTCCAGCCAGTAATCCTTATCACTGCGTATGGTATTTAGCCCCTGAGTGATGGCTTCTTTGGCACGAGGCATGTCGCCCATCAATTTCAATGCCACACCCAACTGCACCAGTGGTAAGCCAGAACGCGCTTCACTGTTACGGCTATATAACTGCCGTAATGCGCCGAGCGAAGCCTGCTGCTGCTGCGCCAATACCAGCCCCGCATAGGCTTGCACCGCAAAGCGGGTATGCTTGGTTTGCTCGCTGTAGCGAATTTCAACCTGATTAGGATCCTGTAAATAACGCTGTAATCGGGTATTCGCCGCCGTCAGTGCCGCCGCAGGCACGCTGTAGCCTTGTTGGCTGGCACGGTAGAGGAAGTCAGTGGCATAGGCGGTTAGCCAGAACTCTTCCGGGCTGTCGTTGCTCCACAAACCAAAGCCGCCGTTGTAGCGCTGCATACTGAGCAAATGCTCAATCCCGACATCAATCGTCTGTCGCCGTTTTTCATCGCTATCGGCCTTAATACCCAGCGCAGTCAACTGTGCATGGTTGCTGTACAGTGAGGGATACAGTCCACTGACTGTCTGCTCCAGACAGCCATAAGGATAGGCGTATAACTCGCTGATATAACGTGCCAAGTTGAGAGGTGGGCGGCTAGTTATCAGCAGTTGACCTTGCAATGTTTCAGCACTCAATCCCGCCGTAGCCTGCTCAGGCAGGCTCCAGCTTTCACCACTGCGCAGCACATTAGCGAAATGGCGCGTTTGGGCCGGATAGGCTGGCCGCACGCCAATTTTCCAATGATGCTGGTAATCTGGCAGTTCTTCATTTGGCAGTACCATGCCACTGATCGTCAGACCAAGATCACCCTGCCCAAACCCGTTCAGCGCCCGAACCGGGATCAGTACCGTTTTACGCTCACCGTTCGCCAGCGTAACGGACTGAGTTTGCGCGCCATTTAGCGCCAGTAAATCACTGGCGGCCAATTTCAGCGCTAAGGTTTGTGCCTGACCAGATAAATTACTTAAGTCCAGAGCCAGTTGGGTACTGTCGCCACCGGCCAGAAAACGTGGCGCTGCCAGTTGAGCAATCAATGGTGCTGCCACCACCACTTTCGACTCTGCTTTGCCAAAATCTTCATCACTCCAGGCTTGGGCCATTAAACGTAACTCACCGTTAAAATCTGGAATCGCCAGCTCAACGGTACCCTCACCCTGCGCGTTTAATGTCACCGGTTGGGCTTGCTGCGCTACAATAGTCACTTCGGTAATGGGTTTCTTGCCCCCACGGGACAGCGCATCTTCCTCATCACCATCACCACCAAAACGTAAGCTGGCTAAACGCCCTTGCCCTTCTATCAATTGCCCATAGACATCATAGCGATCGGCGCTGTAGCGCTTACGGCCAAAAAAGGCATCGTAAGGATCTGGCGTGGCGTAATCCGTAATATTCAAGATCCCGCTGTCAACGGCTGACAGTAAAACTTGCACTTTCTCCGGCAACGGCGCGCCACTGCGGCTGGCCTTCACTTTTACCGTTAAAGTTTGATTGGGCCGGATACGCTCGGGGGCATCCAATTGCAATGCCAACTTGCGGGTTTCATCCACCAACGGCAGATGCAATAAACCAATCGCTCGTTTTGGCGTCGCCTGTTGTGATTTATCACCGGGGCGAATCACTGTGGCACTGAGATACAGGTCATGCCGATTCCACTCTTTGTTAATCGGCACTTCGACCTCTGCACCCCCCGCAGGAATAGTCACTTCCTGCCACCACAGCGGGCCGTCGCTGGATTCCACCAGCAGATAGCCATTACCCGCCGCTGGCGCTTCAATATGTAACTTCACTTTTTCGCCTGGGCGGTAAGCGGGTTTATCCAATGTTAATTTGACCTGATCAGGACGCACCGCACCACTGCCAGCGGTATTATCCTGCCAACTGTAACCGGCCCAGAAACGAGAACTGCTGATCAATTCATTATCTGGGTTACTCACCTCAATGCGGTATGCGCCCCACTCCACCGGGAAACTGACTTTAGCGCTCCCGTTGGCGGCGATATTCACGCTTTGCTCTGCCAGAGTCAGATCTTTTTTATCAAATAACGACTGCCAGCCATCACTTTCTGACCACTGCCAGTAGTAATCACGCCGCTCACGTACCAACTTCACTTTGATGCCATTGGCGGCCAGCTTTTCGCCGTTGGCATTTGCATAGATAATTTCAAAATCAGCCTGCGTATCCTGATCCACCATCGCCTGTGATTTATAGCTGTCACTGCGGTAATCATAAACCTGCTGTTTATTGAACAGCGGGCGAATCCCCACCAACGCCTCAGCAGGCCACACCGCTTGCTCAGCACGGCGTGTGACTGGCCGCCCACCCGACTCCAACAAGCTGGCCTGTAATATCAATTTCAGCGGCGATTGGGCATGCTGCCAACTGTTATCCACCGCAATATCTGTCTGCCCCTCGTTATCTAAGGTGGTATCAAACTCATCTAAGGTGCGGGAGAGGTTCTCTTCGATAATCGAACCAAATTCAAAACCGGGCAGTGTGGCAACAGCTTCACGCAGTGGGCGCAGGAATAATTGGCCTTGCAGACGGTTGCCCGAGGCCGGGGCACCGTATAAGTAACGGCCAGTGACGGCAAAGTTAGCCTCACTGTCAGTGGCGATCGGTTCTTTACTGGTGGCAATATCGAGCGCCATACGCTCTGGCAGAAAATCCTCTACCTTGAATTTGTACAATCGTGGCTGGTTATCACCCACATTCAAGCGTAGTGACCACTCGCCAGTTGGGCCACCTTCAGGTATGGCATATTGGTATTGATACAGGCCATCCTGTGGTTGCCAGGTAAAGCTGCGCACCACTTGATTATCCGGTTTGAGGATATCGACTTTAACTGGTTGGGTTGTTAGGGGTTTACCGTCAGCATCGCGCAGTAACCCATTAACAATTAAGGTTTCACCTGGCCGATACAGGTCACGGGGGCCAAAGACAAAGAACTGCTTCTGGAAACCCTCTGGACCGGCAATATCAAACTCGGCCAGATCTAAAGCGGGCGCATTAAGGTCGATCAGACTGGTCTGCCCATTTTGCGCGGCGAGTAGCAGTTTGGCATTAGCGTTTTTTCCCAACTGCGCATGGCCCTTGCCGTCGGTTTCGGCCTGAGCCAACACCTGGCCTTTATCATCTAACAGTTGCAGTGACACGCCTTTCAACGCCGCACCACCGGCTAATGCCTGAGTGAACACATCCATCTGGTTATGGTAGCTATGTAGCGAAACACCGATATCACTCAGGGTAAATAGGGTTGCAGCATTGGTATAGCTGTAGTGACCGGCTTGCTGCATGACAGCCAGATAGACGCCAGATTCTTGTAACGGCTTGATATCGGCTAAGGGCAGCAACAGCTTTTCACGGGTATTAACCGCAGGATTGAGATCAAAACGGCCGGTATAGACTAAATCAGCCATTTTCAGCAGTTCGTCCGATTCCCAGTTAGAGAGCGCACTGCGGTTCTGCCAGTTAGCGAGGAAGTTAGCCAGGCTGCTTTGCTTAATGCGAAAGAAGTTAACATCGACGTTATCAACATTGAGCGCCATCACCGGCAAGCCCTGCGCCAGTTTGCCCGGCAGCAAAGAGCCTTTGCTGGCAAAGCCGACACTCGGTTTAATATCACGCGTGGTGATTTGTTGCTGTTGTTGTGCACCCAGTTGCGCGCCACCTACCCCTTGCAGCGTGCTGTCGACAGTCAACAGCAATTTACGCTCCGGTTTGAGATGGCGTAAACGCAGCTCCATTAGATTATCGGATAGCTCCCAGGCACCGTCGATGTTGCCACTGACAGTATCAACCAAATGCACCTGCGCGGCGAAGTCCTGATTTGGATTCAGTGGTTGCGAGAAGGTCAGTACCATGGCACTGGCCCCGTCAAGTTGCAGCTCAGAGGCATCCAGCAAGGTGAGCGGCTGACCAGCATGGCGTTTTGCCAGCTCCGCCAGTACCACCGTATCTGTGGGTTTACTCGCCGGTGTTTTTGCCGCCGAGGTACTGGCTTGAGCCGCAGGCGGTGTGACCACGCCCTTATTATTGCTGTCATCACAAGCGGCTAATAACAACGCCGCAGCGAGCAATATAGCCGCCCGCCCCCCCTTAATTCCTGACATTAACCGACGCAAACCATTGTGATTCATATTTTGCTCCCTGGCTGATAGCAAGATTATAGCATTGGTATGAAAGGGAATATAGGGAGGGAAGAGTCAAGTGATTATCTTCATAAAAAAATGCGCATTGGCTCGCATTTATATCGCCCTTTCTAAACAACGCACACCAAAAACCTATTTAATATTTTTTTAATAAAAATTAAATTATTCAATCCGCCAATGAAAGACAAGGCAGAACATAAAATAAAAACCAATAAAATCAACATAAAAACAAGGAAATCCTCACAAAAAAATAAAATTAAAAATCAAATTAATATAAACCACCCGAATTAATATTTTAATAAATAGGAATGGGTAGCTTACTTCTTTATATTTCATCCAACATTTTGTCGTTATTACCCCTCTTGAGTATTTCGTCTTTTAAATTCATCTGTAAATAGGAATGTATAAAACCATGGGTCATCGCAACACATTAAACACACGTTTATTGCCGTTATCTATTTTGGTCTCATCATTGATATCTGGTGGGGCAATTGCTGCGTCAACATCTACGTTTATACCCGGTGCAACTCTCGGTATGGGCAATGCTGGCAGCTTTTCCATACCCGCTAACACCCCGGTGGTTAACACCAAAGCCCCTGAAGATATCTTGCTGGAAAGCATCTTTCCTGAAAGCCCAAAAATTACACCAAAGATGATTGCCGAGGCTGAGTCGCAAATTACAACAATGCGACAGGATCACCAGCAGCAGATTAAGGATATTGAAACCAGCATTGCTAAATTAGCACCGGCACAAAAAGAACAAGCGAACAAAGAACTAGACTCATTTAAAGGTGTATTTGAAAAAAATATCACGCAGTTAGAGGCCGTTGTTGCTTATGCAAAAGACGATACCGAAGACAACAAAAACAAACTCAATGCAGCAGCAGCAGATGCTTTTACAGCCTCGCTCAATAGCAAAGCACCGGGCCAGTTCACCGCTGAAGAAGCCAAATCACTGTTTACTGCGTCATTAACCAACGATAACTCAGCTATTTCGCCAGAACTTGAGCAAAAAGCCACGGCAGTTACACAGCGGCAACAAGCAAGCCAAAATACTCTGACTAAGGTACACAATTACCTGACTCAAGGTGTGATTAGCCAGGAACAAAAGGAAAAACTGGCGGCTTATTTTGCCGATAAACAAGCTAAGTTCAACGAGCTGGCTGTTGCTAAACAGGCAGAAGAAGAAGCCAAAAAAGCAAACATCAAGGCAAAAGCTGATGCTGCAGTCCTGAATGTTAAATCCGTTCTTCTTAAGACAAGTGTTGAAAACGCTGAGAAAGAAAAAATTCAAGCTGAAGATAACTTAAAACAACTTGATACTGAAAAAACCACGGCAATTAAAGCTGTCAATGCAGCCTGGGATGATAAGACACCAGATCTCGTCAACGAGCTACAAAAACTGATTGATGATACAAGCACGCCTGTGGACAAAAAAACTGAGGCTGAAGCCGCGCAAAAGGCCATCAAAAATGCAGCGGCAGCACAGCAGGTAGCTGATGACGCAACCAAGAAACATCAGTCTGCCGACGCTGATTTTAATAACATTGAGCTTAAGGTTACTGCTGCCAATAAGATTAAAACTGACGCTGCGGATAAGCTCGCCACCAGCGCCACAGAAATGAACAATGCGGCAGCAGCATTAGCTAATTTAGAGACAGTAACGACTACGACTATTGATATACCTGCATTTGAGCAAAAAATTGCCAGCACTGAGCAGCAAACCGTCGCTACCGGAACCTTTGCAGTCGATACCCAAGTATCAGGCGGCACACAAAATGTGGAAAAAGACGGCGAAATCATTAACAGCGTGATTAGCGAAGATGGCACCGTAACGTTGGCGCTTGGCGCGTTGGCAAATAGTACTGTTATCACCAAAGGCATTATGGAAAATAACGGTGGTACGGATAAAAATACCAATATTGGTGCAGAAGGTCAGTTGAGCCTTAAAGGGATAAGTGAGACTGAACGAGCCAAATCAGAAGGGGCTATTGTTGCCAAAGGCGGCCAGGTTACAGCGGGAGATTATTCTTTTGTCAGTGATATGGTCAGTGAAGGTGACATTACTGCCAAAGATAAAGCTGTTATTTCTAAAGCCATCATCAACGGTGGGAACTTAACCCTGCAAAGCCAAGCTATCGCAGCAGATACCACGCTGAATGGCGGTGTTTTCACCGTTGAAGCTGGTGCGGGAGCGATACGTACGACTATCAATGATGGCGAATTCACGGTTAATGACAAGGCGAGTGCTTATAAAACCACACTTGAGAACGGTACCTTCACTTTGGCGAGCGGTGCCACAGCAGAGTATACGACGATTAATGGCGGCAAGTTCATTGTTAACGATGGTGCCACGGCCGAGCATACCGAACTGAATAACAGTCATTTCGAGCTTGCTGGTAGCGCAAGCGCCCATTATACCACGGTTAATAACGGTGCAGAATTCACCGTTATTGGCGATGCGAAAGCTGACAACACCACGGTAAACGGCGGTATCTTGAAGCTTAAGTCGCGCATGCAAGCCAATAAGATACTGGTTGAAGACGGTTATGCGCTGATCTACAGTTCGCTGAAAGACGCGGAGTTAAATGGCGGTACCACCATTTTCACCCAAACTGCCGCAGTCGAAGGGACTATTGATGCCAACCAAGGCAGCTTCCTGAGCGTCCATGACGGTGCAGCAACCCAGAATGCAGACCTGAATTTAGCCGGTAACATGGTGCTGGTGGCCGAAGATGCACCTTATGTCAGGCTACACCCAACTTCCCGTGCGGCCTTTAGCGCCATGAATGGCAAACCCGCTAAATTCGCCTTTAAAGATGTCACGCTAGCGGGCGGCTCTATCGATATGAGCCAAACAAAAGCGCAACTGACCATGAACTCATTGGCAGGTAACGGTAGCTTTAACTTAGGTTCAGCCCTGCACAGCCATACCACGGCACCACTGAATGTAACGGGTGATGCCAATGGTGATTTCAACGTTCAGATCGATGCCAGCGGTGTTGCTCCGGCTAACCTGAATGTCGTTGATGTACAGGGTACCAATAACGCGCGCTTTGCACTGGCTAATGGCCCGGTAGATCTGGGTAACTATAAGCACAACCTAGTCAGTAATGGTCAAGGCGGCTTCAAACTGGTAGCCGATAAAGCAGCTCTGACACCAAGCACCGCGGGTGTGCTGGCTGTCGCCAATACCATGCCGGTTATCTTTAATGCTGAGTTAAGTTCAATTCAGAATCGTTTGGATAAACAAAGTTCGTCAGCTAACGAAAGCGGTGTGTGGCTCACTTACCTGAACGACAGCTATAACGTGAAAGGCACAGCGGCCAACTTCAACCAGAAGTTGAATGGCATGACTTTAGGTGGCGATAAAGCCATTGATTTAGGTAATGCCGTATTCAGTATCGGTAGCTTCGCCAGCTACAGCAGCTCAAATATCAAATCTGATTACCAGAGCAGCGGCAGTGTGGAAAGCAACTCATTGGGTGCTTACGCGCAATATTTGGCTAACAGCGGTTATTACATTAATGGTGTGCTGAAAACTAACCAGTTTAAACAGAACCTCAGTGTGACTGCTAAAGGCGGCAGCGCCACCGGCAATACTAACTTCTCCGGTCTGGGTCTGGCCATGAAGGTAGGTAAACATATCAATATCAATGAGATGTATATCTCTCCTTATGTCGCGCTGAACACCTTTAGCTCCGGCAAGAGCCAGTACCAACTGTCTAACGGCATGGAAGCACAGAGCCAAGGCGCACGTTCTACCACTAGTACTTTGGGGATGAACACCGGTTATCGCTTTGTGTTGAATGGTGGTACTGAAATTAAGCCTTACGCTATCTTCTCAGTGGATCATGACCTGATGGCCAGCAACAAGGTGATGGTTAACAACGAAATGTTTGATAACAGCCTGAAAGGGACCAGAGCTAACGCAGGTGTGGGTGTCAATGTAAACCTGACCTCTAACCTGTCAATCGGTTCTGAAGTGAAAGTCTCTAAAGGTAAAAATATTGCGACCCCAATGACCATTAATATGGGCGTTGCTTACACCTTCTAAATAACACGTTAAGTTCTTCATGTAGCAATGAGAATGGTGTGTCAAAAAAGGGAGCCAGTTACGGCTCCCTTTCCTATATCTAGCTAACCTGACCCGCCAACAGCGAGTTAATGGCTGGTCGAGGGAATCACATTTCTCAGCCAACTGCCCCAACGGCGCTGATAAAACGCCTGCGTATGGGTCATCAGATAGTGGCTTACCCCACGCTCTTTCTCATTAACCAGACAGAAATCGACCGGGCGATCATCCGGTGCATGGTCACTGGCCACATTGCCCGCTTCCTGAATTAGCTGATCTATCTCTTCGGGCGAACCATCCACTTCTAACCCAATCAGTAAGTTAGCTTGCTCATCCACACTTTTATCATGCATCAATGCCAGAAAAGCACGCCGCACCGGTTTGCGCTGGCTGAACAGTTGGATCAACGCATCAACCATCGCCGCCGGATACTCTTCCGGCTGGCCCAACAAGATTTGGCTCTCTTTATCCACCATCATTTCAGCCGGTTGGGCTAAACCGCCATTTTCCAATAGCATCGCCACTTCTTGCGGCCAAAACTCTTTGCCATGTTCTGATTTCGGGTTCAGGAACAGATGTGCACCCTGTGTCATTTCAAATAACACTCGTACTGGCATAGCAACAAAAGGCTGCTTTTCGAGGTCAGTTTGCTCATCCTCAGCCTGGCTCAGCGCCTGTTGCAATACTTCTGGCGAACTGAAGAAAGGAATAACTGATTCACCATCCTGCTTTTCCCAATGCAGAATATTGACCCCATTGCCCGCAGTGAAGGTCATCTCGCTATCCTCACCGCCCGGTTCTGAGCCGGCCACCAGCACTAACACCGTGGCGTCCAGTAACGTGCGGAAAAAAGCAGTGCGATAAATTGACTCAGTTGCCGCCAATTTTAGCAACGACTCCAGACTCTGGTCCTCATCATGGTGGTGATCATGGTTATCATTGGCAGGTGGTTGTAGCAAACTCATCTTGTACTCCGAAAAACGTCAAGCAGATCGAACAAAGGGACGTAAATGCGCCCCATTAGTAGCTTACAAAGCCAAACGAAGGGGAAGCGCGCCGTTCGGGTCGTAGCGGCGTGAGCCGCCGGAGTGCCCGTGGGTGTGCTAGCCCCTTCATTCACCAAACTTACTGTTTTGCTTTCGCCAACAACAAATTAGCAATGGTACGAACACCTAAACCTGTAGCACCGGCAGACCATTGTTCAACCGCACTTTTACGGTAAGTGGCAGAGCAGTCAATATGGAGCCAACCTTGTTGGTAGTTTTTCACAAAATGCGACAGGAATGCGGCGGCAGTACTGGCACCCGCACTGTAGGCAGCGCCCGCCACATTATTCAATTCAGCAAAGTTAGATGGCAACTGGCTGCGATGGAATTCCGCCAGCGGTAAACGCCAGAAAGGTTCATGTTCACTTTGCGCGCTGTTCAGCAGCGCTTGTGCCAGTTCATCATCAAAGCTGAACAGAGCATGGTAGTCGTTACCCAATGCCGTTTTGGCCGCACCGGTTAAAGTGGCAGCATCTATAATCAGCGGTGCGTTTTGTTCAGCGGCATCAATCAGGCCATCAGCCAGTACCAGACGCCCTTCAGCATCGGTATTCATGATTTCTACAGTTTTACCATTGCGGTAACGGATAATATCACCCAGTTTAAAGGCATTACCGCTAACCATATTGTCGGCACAACACAGATACAACTTCACACGCTGTTTCAAGCCACGCGCCGCCGCCAGGGCCAAGGCTCCCATCACGGTGGCTGCACCGCCCATATCGGATTTCATCGAGTCCATGAACGCACTCTGCTTCAGGCTGTAACCGCCGGAATCAAATGTAATTCCTTTACCTACCAGACAGGCCATTACCGGCGCATCAGGATTACCGGTTGGGTTATAATCCAAGGCCAGCAATACCGGTGCACGATCAGATCCACGACCCACGGTATAGATCCCAGCATAACCCTGCTCGCGTAGATCTTCGCCTTTGGTAATACGGTAACTGACCGCATCGCACGAGACGGCACACATCAAATCAATGGCATTTTTAGCCAATTGCTCTGGACCTAAGTCTTCCGCCGGTGCGTTGATCGTGTCGCGCACCCAATCGATAATTTTTATGCGTTGTTTCAGTTCAGTTTTTTCGTTCTCTGGCAGTTCTGCCCACTCCACGCTGCGCTGACCTTTTGGCCCACGGAACCCTTGCCAAAATGCCCAACTTTGCTCCAACCCCCAGCCCTCGCCAGCCAGTTTTATGTGCTTGATTCCCTGCCCATCTATTTTGCGCGCAGCACGTTGAATCGCACCTAATTTACCGTTGTCCGTCAGGTGGATAGTCATCCCTTCAGCATCGGTACTCAACAGCGCTTTCTCGCCCCAACGGGCATCTGCCGGATTATGCGACAGGGATACTTGCATCAATTCTGTTGTCATTATTACCTCGTTATTATTTTTTGCTGTTATTCAGCTAGTTATACGCAGCCCTGTGTTGACTGCGGCGGACCCAATAATATTTCTTTGTATAAGGTATCAGATCAGGTACAAAAAAGGCCGCTTTCGCGACCCTACGATACTCACTCAAACTCATCCAACCACACTAATAGAATGGCCTCTAGCACTTTTTCATTCGATTTCTGCGGATCGTCGTCAAAATCTTCCAGAGAGCAAATCCATTGATGCATATCGGTAAAACGCACAGTTTTCGGATCGGTATCCGGGAATCTGTCGTAGAGTGCTTCACCGATTTCCCGAGTATCTTGCCACGTTAAGCTCATATCAATGCTCCCGCGCATGGTTAATGGTATAACGCGGGATCTCAACTACCAAGTCTTCGTCGGTCACTCTAGCTTGGCAGCTCAGGCGACTCTCCGGCTCCAGACCCCAGGCTTTATCCAACATATCATCTTCCAACTCACTGCTTTCTGGTAAGGAATCGAACCCTTCACGCACCACGCAGTGGCAGGTGGTGCAGGCACAGGATTTCTCACAGGCATGCTCAATATCGATCCCATTGCGCAAGGCAACGTCGAGTATCGTCTCACCTTGGGTTGCTTCCAGTACTGCACCATCCGGGCAAAGGTCTTTATGGGGCAGAAATACTATTTTGGGCATGATTAAACCTCATCCACTGAATGACCAGCCAACGCACGGCGAATGGAAGCATCCATCCGGCGCGCAGCAAAATCTTGCGTTTGCGCATCTAACGCTTTGATCGCAGCTTCGATTGCGTGTGGGTCGTTACCCTGCATCTGCTGCTGTAATAAGGCCATCGCCTGAGCGATAGCGGTACTTTCTTGCTCACTGAGTAATGCTGCATCTTCTGCCAATGCGCCTTGTAAACTCTCCAGCACACGGGATGCTTCGACCTGTTGTTCCGCTAACTTACGCGCACTGACATCACTTTGCGCATTCGCCATCGAATCTTTAATCATATTGGCAATTTCATCATCAGATAGTCCATAGGATGGCTTAACCTGAATCGATGCCTCAACACCGGTGGACTTCTCCATCGCGGTAACACTCAATAACCCGTCAGCATCTACCTGGAAAGTAACACGAATATGCGCACCTCCTGCAGGGAGTGGCGGTAGGCCACGCAAGGTAAAGCGGGCTAATGAACGACAATCTTGCACCAATTCACGCTCGCCTTGCAGCACATGGATGTTCATCCCACTCTGCCCATCTTTAAAGGTGGTGAACTCCTGCGCGCGGGCCACTGGAATAGTGGTATTGCGCGGAATAACTTTTTCCACCAGGCCGCCCATGGTTTCCAGCCCCAATGAGAGCGGGATAACGTCAAGCAGCAGCATGTCACTATCGGGCTTATTACCCACTAAAATATCGGCCTGGATGGCGGCACCGATCGCCACAACTTTATCGGGATCAATCGAGGTTAGCGGCGTGCGGCCAAAGAATTGCCCGACTTGCTCACGCACCAGCGGCACACGGGTTGAACCACCAACCATCACCACTTCCAGCACCTCATCAGGAGTCACTGCGGCATCTTTCAACGCACGGCGACAAGACATTAATGTCCGTTTGATTAACGCTGCAATCAGCGATTCAAACTGCCCACGGGTTATTTGCCCCTGCCAGCCAGCAACAGAGACATCTACAACCTCGGCGTCACTCAACGCGATTTTAGCCGCGATCGCGGCATCAAGTAATTGCCGCTGAATACCATGATCATCACGGGAGTCAATACCTGCTCGTTCACGCAGCCAATCGGCTAATAGATGGTCAAAGTCATCGCCCCCCAGGGCAGAATCACCACCGGTTGCCAACACTTCGAACACACCACGGCTCAAACGCAAAATAGAGATATCAAAGGTGCCACCGCCAAGATCATAAACGGCAATCACCCCTTCCTGACCTGAATCCAGGCCATAGGCAATTGCCGCTGCGGTCGGCTCATTAAGCAGACGTAATACATGTAGCCCCGCCAGACGTGCCGCATCTTTGGTACCCTGACGCTGAGCGTCATCAAAATACGCCGGCACAGTGATCACGACACCATCCAGATCACCACTCAGTGCCGCTTGGGCACGTGCAGACAATACTTTAAGAATATCAGCAGACACCTGGATCGGATTCACCAACCCGCTGGCAGTCTGGATCATCGGCAAGCCATTTTCGCTGGGCTGGAATTGGTAAGGAAGATTAGGATAGCGCTGTACGATATCTGCCAAAGAGCGACCTATCATACGTTTAATTGAACTGATGGTATTGACTGGGTCCAATGCCGCCAAATTGCGGGCATTCCAACCAACATCAATACTATTTGCTTGATAATGAACCACTGAGGGCAAAAGATCCCGCTGTTGCTCATCAACCAGCGTTTGTGCTTTACCGCTACGCACGGTGGCGACCAATGAATTGGTCGTACCTAAGTCTATGCCTGCGGCCAGCCGACGTTGATGCGGCTGCGCAGTTAAACCAGGCTCACTAATTTGTAATAAGGCCATGTTGAGCTTCCATCAATCTATACTCGTCATACTTCAAGCTGCATATTCGTTGGCTACGTTCGTTACTCGGCCCATCCATAGGCCTCGCCTCTACGAGGCCGCTGCGAGCAGCGTTCAAATCTGCTCCCGGCAGATTTGTCACCAGAATCATTGACACCCGTCAACTCATCGGGACTCATTCACTTGCCGCCTTCCTGCAACTCGAATTATTTAGAGCATATAAAAACGTTAGTGACGCGCCCTAATAAGAAGTAGCTGGGCATTGCAGTCATCAATAAATTGAATTTTATTTATTCTTATCAATTAGATACAATTTCATTACCTTATCAGGCACTCAGGAAAAGTCATCAAACAGGCGCTCTTCAAGTTGTTCAACCTGCTGTTGTAACTTATCCAAAAAACGCAATTTACGCACAGTATCAGCCGCCAGTTCCCACTGTTGCTTATCCAGTTGCTCCACCATTTGCTGACTGCGCGTTTGTGTCATCAATGCTAAGCGGCTACCGAATGCAGCAAGCTGCGTTTCAGCATCGGGTTTGCGTTCAATCTCATCAAGCTCTTCACGCAGTTCCAACTGCTCTATCAGAAACGCAGTATCACGCATGGTGTGCTGTTCATTGCCTAAATCAAAACCCTGCAAAGATAACATATACTCGGCACGTTTTAACGGATGCTTGAGGGTTTGGTAAGCGTCATTGATGGTTGCGGCTTGTTGCAACGAGGCTAAACGCTCGCGTTCAGGCTGGTTAGCAAAACGGTCAGGGTGGAATTGACGTTGTAATTCCTGATAGCGGGTAGTGAGTTGGTTGCCGTCAACCAGATAGCGGGGCGGCAGCCCGAACAATGTGAAGTAATCCATAGCATGCTCTGGAATATAGTGATGACTTAGCAAATATTATACAGCCCTCTTGTTATGCAAGAGAGCTGTATGAAGCACAAGTGCCTGAGGTAGAAACAAAAACAGGAGTCAAACGTTAAAGCTTTCACCACATCCGCACTCACTTGAGACATTCGGATTGTTAAACTTAAAGCCTTCGTTCAGCCCTTCCTTGACGAAATCTAATTCGGTGCCATCAAGATAGACCATGCTTTTGCCGTCGATGATCACTTTCACACCTTTGTCTTCAAAAATGACGTCATCGTCGTTCATTTCATCAACAAATTCGAGTACATATGCCATACCAGAGCAGCCCGATGTCCTTACGCCCAAGCGCAGACCCAAGCCTTTACCACGGTGATTTAAAAAGGCACTGACCCGTTGTGCAGCACTGTCGCTGATTGATATCGACATACACCTTCCTCAACTCTGCTAACAATTGATAACCTATGTTACAACTACTTGGCAGTATGTTTGCTTTTGTAGTCGGCGATAGCTGCTTTAATGGCATCTTCTGCCAGAATCGAGCAGTGAATTTTGACTGGCGGTAACTCCAGTTCTTCAGCGATTTGAGTATTTTTGATCGCTTCAGCCTGATCGAGAGATTTGCCCTTCATCCATTCAGTTACCAGAGAGCTGGAAGCAATGGCTGAACCGCAACCATAAGTCTTGAAACGAGCATCTTCAATAATACCGGCTTCGTTGACTTTGATCTGCAATTTCATGACATCACCACAAGCGGGTGCGCCAACCATGCCACTACCAATAGTAGGGTCTGCGTTGTCGAATGAACCGACGTTGCGTGGATTTTCGTAATGATCGATTACTTTTTCGCTGTAAGCCATGTGATTACTCCTGAGTCTTAAAGTCTGGAATTAATGGTGAGACCATTCAATGCTGCTGATATCCACGCCCTGTTTGAACATATCCCATAACGGGGACAAATCACGCAGACGGCCAATAGATTTACGCACCAGTGCAATGGCGTAATCTACCTCTTCTTGAGTGGTGAAACGCCCCAGAGAGAAACGAATTGAACTGTGAGCCAGTTCGTCGTTCATCCCCAACGCACGCAACACATAAGAAGGTTCCAGACTCGCGGAGGTACAGGCTGAACCTGATGAAACAGCCAGATCTTTCAGTGCCATGATCAGCGACTCACCTTCAACATAGTTGAAGCTAATGTTCAGAATGCCAGGTGCGCCATTCTCTAAATCGCCATTCAGGTAAACTTCTTCGATATCTTTCAAACCATTCCACAAACGCAGGCGCAGTGAGCGCAGACGCGCAGCTTCGCTTTCCATCTCTTCTTTGGCGATACGGTAAGCTTCACCCATACCGGCTATCTGATGGACTGGCAAGGTGCCTGAGCGCATACCACGCTCATGACCACCACCGTGCTGTTGTGCTTCGATGCGAATACGTGGTTTACGGCGAACAAACAGCGCGCCAATGCCCATCGGACCATAAACTTTATGGGCTGAGAAGGACATCAAATCAACTTTCAGTTTGCTCAGATCAATCGGTAATTTACCAACACTTTGCGTTGCATCGACGTGGAAAATGATCCCGCGACTGCGGCACATTTCGCCGATTTCAGCGATATCCTGCACCACACCGATTTCATTATTCACGTGCATGATAGAGACCAAAATGGTGTCTTCACGCATGGCCGCTTCAAGCTGTTTCAGGTCGATAATACCGTTTGACTGTGGTGCCAGATAAGTCACGTCGAAGCCTTCACGCTCCAGTTGACGACAGGTATCCAGCACCGCTTTATGTTCGGTTTTACAGGTGATGATGTGCTTGCCTTTCTTTTGATAGAAATTAGCCGCACCTTTTATTGCGAGGTTATCAGACTCAGTTGCACCGGAGGTGAAGACAATCTCACGAGGGTCAGCACCTACCAGAGCAGCAATATCATTACGTGCAATATCAACGGCTTCTTCTGCCTGCCAACCGAACTTATGAGAACGCGAGGCGGGGTTACCGAAAATACCGTCCAGAGTCAGATACTGCATCATTTTTTCAGCGACACGAGGGTCTACCGGGGTGGTTGCTGCATAATCCAGATAGATCGGTGTCTTTATTTTTGATTCGGTCATTGCTCTTATGCTCCGTACATCACTTCCAAAACGTAAAATTCCGCAGATTCTGCTTATGCGCGCAGATTGACGTTAATCGTCTCTTGCGGTCGGCCATTAGCCGTACGGCGCGTATCGTTATTCTGACGATCCGCAACCTCTAGGATATCTTGGTTATTCACCAGCTCTGCCAGCGTAATATTGTTAAGGAAGCTGCTGATGCGCTCACTCAGATCACGCCACAAGGTGTGAGTCAGGCAACGATCACCGCCCTGACAGCCTTCTTTACCCTGACAACGGGTAGCATCGACAGATTCGTCTACGGCGGTGATTACTGCACCTACCGCGATTGCTGATGCATCTTTGCCCAGCAGGTAACCGCCACCTGGACCACGAACGCTGGCAACTAAGCCATTTTTGCGTAACCGTGAAAACAGTTGTTCCAAATAGGATAATGAGATCCCTTGGCGTTCAGAAATATCTGCCAGAGGAACTGGCCCGTCCTGGGAATGTAATGCCACATCAAGCATGGCGGTCACGGCATAACGGCCTTTGGATGTCAGTCTCATAGCTAAAATTACCTGTTGGTGAAAACAAGCCAGAATTCTGACATTCTTGACTGTTTTAGTCAACTATTTAACCTAGTAATTTACTCAAGTATTATTAACCTATTCCATTTTGAATAATATGGCAGGATTTTAATAATAACCAATTGATATAAAACCTTATTTTTTGTTATCTAACGCACTTTCACCCGCATCATGCTGTGGGTATTTATCCTGTTTTTCAATGGATGTCAGCATACCGCGCAAGATATTTAGCTCTTGAGCCTCTGGGCGTGCACGGGTAAACAGACGGCGCAATTTACTCATAATCTGGCCTGGATGTGCCTGTCGGATAAAACCAGTATGGGATAACACCTGCTCCAAATGCAGATAAAAGCGCTCCAGATCATCTACCAAAGGATAAGGAGCTTCCTCTTCTTCTATTACCGGTGCCGCAGCCTGCTGGCGATCAAGGAATGCTACCCGCACTTCATAGGCTAAAATTTGTACCGCCATCGCCAAATTTAATGAACTGTATTCGGGGTTTGCCGGGATCGCCACATGATAATGGCATTTCTGTAGTTCATCATTCGTCAGCCCTACCCGCTCGCGGCCAAATACCAATGCAACCGGAGCATGTTCTGCTTCGTGGGCGCTGCGCACACCACATTCACGCGGCTCTAACATTGGCCAAGGCAAGGTGCGTGAACGGGCACTGGTACCGACAACCAGACTACACCCAGCCAATGCTTCATCTAAAGTATCGACAATAGTAGCATTACCAATGACATCACTGGCGCCGGCAGATAGCGCAATCGCCTGCGAATCGGGTTTGACTAAAGGGTTAACCAGATACAAGTTGGTTAATCCCATGGTTTTCATGGCTCTGGCTGTTGAACCCATATTGCCGGTGTGCGAGGTTTCGACCAAAACGATACGAATATTGTGTAGCATACAAACTCTGAAGATAACGGGGAATCGCCATATCTTAACACAGACATATACCCAAGCTACTTCGAGTTGCAGGCAGGCGGCAACCGAGTGAGTCCCTGGGAGCTTAGATAACTAAGTGACCAGGGCAAATAAGGGCAGCCAACACCTCTGCATCTTGAAGGGTGACGGGTATAGGCATTTATCAGAACCCCTGCTATACTGCGCCCCGTTTCTCGTTCTTTAACATCCTAGTGGAAGATACCCATGCATCCGATGCTGACTATCGCCATACGCGCTGCGCGTAAGGCCGGTAACCTGATTGCCAAAAATTATGAAACCCCGGACGCTGTCGAAGCGAGCCAGAAAGGGACTAACGACTTTGTTACTAATGTAGACCGTGATGCAGAGCGCCTGATTGTCGAGGTCATCCGTAAATCTTACCCAAAACACACCATTATTGGTGAAGAGTGCGGTGAGTTGGTTGGTGAAGACGATGATGTACAATGGGTTATTGATCCACTGGATGGCACTACCAACTTCATCAAACGCCTCCCTCATTTCGCTGTTTCTATCGCTGTACGCATCAAAGGCCGTACCGAAGTGGCAGTCGTTTATGACCCAATGCGTAACGAATTGTTTACAGCCACCCGTGGTCAGGGCGCGCAATTAAACGGTTATCGTCTGCGCGGCACCAATGCTAAAGATTTAGACGGCACTATTCTGGCGACCGGCTTCCCATTCAAAGTAAAACAACATGCGCCAGCTTATCTGCGCGTGGTGGGTAAACTGTTTGAACAGTGTGCAGATTTTCGTCGCACCGGTTCAGCGGCGCTGGATCTGGCTTATGTGGCCGCTGGCCGTGTTGACGGTTTCTTTGAGATTGGTCTGAAGCCATGGGATTTTGCTGGTGGCGAACTGTTGGTACGTGAGTCTGGCGGTATCGTGACTGACTTTGCTGGCGGTCATAACCATTTCAGTTCTGGCAATATCGTAGCCGGTAATCCACGTATTGTTAAATCTATCGTTCAAGCGATGAGCGATGAGATTAGTGATGCATTGAAACGTTAATATCATATACCCGTCATCTTTCAAATTGCAGGTGTGTTGGCTGCTCTCGTTCACCCGAATCACTTACTCGAGTAAGTGATTCGGGGTTCTCTTGTTTGCCGCCTTCCTACACCTTGAAATCTATAGGGTATATACGCATCCAGCCATATAAAAAAAGCCAGTCGGCTAATCCTGACTGCCTTTTTTCTTTGTTAACTTTAGCGGCCAAAGGGCCGTATGCCGCCGATAAACTCCGGCTGACTAGAAAGATAGAGCAGCACACCGGCAAACAGCAGAATAATCCCGCCGGTTAATGCCAGAGTAGACCACGCAATAGCCCCCCAGGCTACCGGTGCACGATTACGGCTTAAGTACACCGCCAGACGCCGCGCATAATGGACAAACAGCGCCAGTAGCGAAATGGTCAGGGATGTTCCGATTGCCATCGCTATCGCTGACAAAATCCCCCACCCGTAGACGCCGATCACTTTGGCAAATAACAGCACCATAATCGCGCCGGAACAGGGCCGCATCCCCATCGCCAGAACAATCGCCAGACGAGTGCGCCAGTCATCACCAGCTTGTAGCTCTTGAGCACTAGGGAGATGGCGATGCCCACAACCACAATGGTCACTATGAACATGGTTGGCAGGCAACGGTTGTATACGTTGGATGCTGACTTTTTGCGGTTTGAGCAGTTTAATCTGCTGATAAAGACGCTTTAAGGCCCGTAAACACAGCAAAACCCCCAGTGCGATAACCAGCAGAAAACTGCCCTTCTCCAACCAGAAACTGCTTTGATGCAAATACCGTGATGAGAGTTGTAAAACACCCAGCAGTAACGTTACCAACAAGATAGCCACACCACCTTGCAATAGTGAGGCGGCAAAAGTTAGCTTCAGACTCTCTTTTAATTGTGCCGGATGGGTCGCCAAATAAGTGATAATCACCACTTTGCCATGCCCCGGCCCCATTGCATGCAATACGCCATAAATCAGGCTAAACATCATCAATGTAAAACCAGTCTGATGGGGATTAGCTTTAACTTGTTGCAGTAATTGGGCCATCTGCTGATGCATGCTTTTCTGCCAAACGACTGTTTTGAAAAGCATCTCAGGCCAATAAAGCCATGCCAGCTGGGCTGCACAGGCTAAGATCAGTAAAAACAGTATTAGCGGCCATAAATTTATCAGCCAGTGCCGGGGGCGTGAAACTGCCGTGATACCTACTGACATTGTACGGTAACCCGCTGTGCAAACTGTTTTCCTAGTTCCATGTCTTCTCCTGGCGAATCACTTTTATCCAACGATAATGCATACGCTTGTAACGAAGCATTGGGATCTGGGGTAAATAAGGTTAACTGGCAACTTTTCTCCATGTCAGTTGATAACCTTACCGCCTTGTTGCCCGCATAGGTCATGTCAACAAAATAGGTCGGGTCGTAAGTGGAGATGATGAAAGGCTTCCCCGCCAACGGTTGGGGTTCTGCCAGTGGCAAAATAAACTCTAAAACTGCCTGATGCCCCTTGCGGGATAAGTGATACTCTGTTGGTAAGTTTTTATATTTCACCGGTTTACCGTCACGATAAATATCGGTGAAATAATGCTGCCCCAGCACATTAGCCATCACTTCAGCCGCCAGTTTTTTCCAGATTTCAGAGTCACTTTTGGCATTTTCTGCATCATATAACAGATCGGCAGATGTGATTTCATCCATAGTCCATACCATTTTCATCCCCACCAGCATCTGTTTATCGCTAACGAAAGTGGCATCCATATCAATAAAACTGTGCGGATGGGCCTGCGCCAACTGGCTATAAACAAAAATCCCCCCCGCCAGCAGCAAAGCTATCCGTCGTTTAACCATCATATTGTTATGGTATAACATATCACACATTAATCAATCCTTAGATATTTTATGATGTGCCCAAAGTCATTGGTGTTACCGGCAGGCAGTCAGCTAACGACCCTATAGCTCAAGCACTACGGGGAAAACTGTGATGTAAGTTATAAGTCGATGTAAAAGCCCAGAGCCCCACTAAACCGAATAGAATCTCTTTTGCTATGCTTAAGCCTGATAAACAACAACACATTCATCACGGAAGGTTATATGAGCTTGGACACTCCCTCTGTGCCCCAGTTATCCGATCAACCGCTATCCGGTCAACAACGACGCTGCCATATGGTGCTGATGCTATTCATGCCTGCACACAAGGTACAACTGGACACCATCAGCCAATTCAATGGCGTCGGGCTAGCGACTACCCGGCAAGATATAACCGAGGTTGCTAATGAAATCCAGCGTTTCTACCATTTGCAGCTTAGCGCCGATAGTGACGATAGTTGTCTGATTCACGGTAGCCATCTTGATAAAAGGCTGTGCCTAATTCATTGGCTACGGCGTGGGTTACGCTATTGCCCGCATTTCGTTGAGAACCAGTTTGCTCCCCACCTGTATCAGGCTTTGTCATGGGATAACACGGTGCTATCGCAGCATCTGCCACAGATAATCAGCCAATGTGAACCCCATCTCAGTCGACAGTTAAATGAAAAAGACCGTCAGTTTTTACAACTGTATTTGGCTTATTGTGCTTGGGAAAATCGACAGCAGGTGTTGCCGGAATTATCACCCACTCAGCAACAGTGGTTAGAATGCAAACCCGCACTGGCGGCGGCTGACAGCTTGTTTGATTCATTTAATCCGTTATTAGGTCATGCGCTGAATAGAGTTGAACGGGATATGCTGATTCTGATGCTAACGATGATTAAAGCACACAGCTATCACAGCACTCAATCAGCGGAAGATGCCCGTCTAATCAACGCCATTCACCAATTGATCACGCATTTTCAGCAACTTTCGGGGATGACACTCAGTAGCAATGAAGCACTTATCAGCCAACTTTTTGCCCATCTCGCTCCCGCAATTGAGCGCTGTTATTTCAATATCGGGATTGATAATTCTTTGTTGGAAGAAGTTATCCAAAAATACCCGCGGCTGTTACGAACCACGCGACAGGCGCTGGCTACTTTTGAACAGGAATATCAGATTCAATTTTCTGTCGACGAAGTCGGTCTGATTGCCATTAGCTTTGGTGCCTGGCTGATGCAGGAAAATGCATTACAGGAAAAGCAGATTTTACTGCTGACGCGGAATAACCCAGAATTGGAAGAGCAAGTGGAACAGCAGGTACGTGAGTTAACCTTACTGCCATTACATATTAAATATTTACCCCACGACGTTTATCTGCAATCGGGTGCCCCGCCCGGTACTACTGTGGTGCTCACACCGTATGCCGTACGGCAACCTGAATCAACGCCCCCGCTGATTCAGGTACTACTACCGCTCACTGAGCAACAAAACAAGCAGTTACGCAGTGTGTTGGAGCTGCCTTAACTGGCAGACTCTGGCTGACTCGGCACTACCCGAGGGCGAATAAACAGTGCCGGGATCACAATCAATGCCATAACCCAGAACACCCCTCCCTGATAATGCTCAAACAGGAAACCGGAGATCACCGTCATGACCGCAATTCCCCCGCCCATCGCCAGTGCAGAATAAACTGACTGTAAACGGATCACATCCGGCCCACGTCGCGCGGCAATAAAACGCATGGCTGCCAAGTGGCAGACAGTAAACGAGCCACAATGTAAAATCTGAATCAAGATCAACCACGGCAATTCGGTGGTTGATGCCATTAAGCTCCAGCGCACTATCCCGGTGATCGCCGAAAGCAGTAATAAGCTGCGGGCAGTCCAGCGGCGAAATAGTACATTGCTAAATGCGAACACCAGAATCTCAGCGACCACGCCCAACGACCATAAATAACCAATGGTGGCGGCGGAATAACCAGCATCTTGCCAGTAAATAGAGCTAAAACTGTAATAACCGGCATGCGCACCTTGTAATAGGGTCACGCAGAGTAAAAAACGCCAGACCTGTGGCTCAGACAGTAATACTTTCCAGTGGGTGGCGACAACATTACGATGTTTAATCTCACCCTGCGGCATAATACTGGGTTTGAGGAGCGCCCCGAGTAACATGGCGGCGATACCGAAAGTCAGGCTATAGAGAATAGCCGTGTGGCCCCAAACAGAGACCAGCTTACCGGTCAATGCCGAACCGATAACAAAAGCCAGTGACCCCCACAGCCGGACCTTGCCGTAATCCATGGTTATCTGTTTCTGCCAGGTGGCCGCCAACGCATCGGTCAGTGGCACTAGTGGGCCAAAAAACAGGTTAAAACCCGCAATAACCACCATCAACCAGGCCCAACCATTACCAAACCAAAAACCCACCGCAAAGGCCAATGTCAGTAGTGCCAAAATTCGGATTGCTGTCACCAGATGAGAAGGATCTTTGACGCTGGGGGCAATGATCAGACTGCCAAGGAAACGGGAGATTAAACCGGCGCCCAGCAAGATACCAATGGTTTCCGGTGGAATGCCTTCCCCTTGTAACCAGATGCCCCAAAAAGGCAGGAAAATGCCATAAGAAAAAAAATAGGTGAAATAGCTGAGCGACAGCCAACGTGTTGATTGCAATACCATGAATCCCTCCAGGCTCAGCCCGATACTGTGACAGAGGCCTCTTCCGCTGGCAACGTTGTAATTATGCAAACATACAGTTTGAGATGAACTTCACATTTAAATAGGGTAATTTACAAAGTAACAACAGATTGCGCGGCCGCTATCGCATCGTTACATTCACGCTACAGATATCAATATCAGATATAAAAAAACCCGCATTCGCGGGTTTTCATTACAGCTTAACGATATCCAGCAATATTATGCGTAAACCGGTAAGCGGGCGCAGATAGCCAGTACTTTCTGTTTCACGCGCTCAATGGTTGCTTCATCGTTGATGTTATCCAACACATCACACATCCAGCCAGCCAGTTCGCGAGATTCCGCTTCTTTGAAGCCACGGCGGGTAATCGCTGGGCTACCGATACGCACGCCTGAAGTCACAAACGGACTTCTTGGATCATTAGGTACGCTGTTTTTGTTCACGGTAATATTCGCACGGCCCAAAGCGGCATCGGCGTCTTTACCGGTGATATCTTTATCCACCAGATCCAACAGGAACAGGTGGTTCTCAGTACCACCAGAAACCACTTTATAGCCGCGCTCCTGGAACACTGACACCATCGCTTTGGCATTGTTAACTACTTGTTGCTGGTAAATTTTGAACTCAGGCTCCATGGCTTCTTTCAATGCTACCGCTTTACCGGCAATAACATGCATCAATGGGCCACCCTGGTTACCAGGGAAAACAGAAGAGTTCAGTTTCTTGTACAGATCTTCATCACCGCCTTTCGCCAAGATCAGACCGCCACGTGGGCCAGCCAATGTTTTGTGCGTGGTCGTGGTAACGACATGTGCATGTGGAACTGGGTTAGGATAAACGCCAGCAGCAACCAGACCTGCTACGTGAGCCATATCGACAAAGAACCATGCGTCGATGCTATCAGCGATTTCACGCATTTTTGCCCAATCAACGATACCGGAATAAGCGGAGAAGCCACCGATAATCATTTTTGGTTTATGAATTTCGGCCTGACGCGCCAGATCTTCATAATCAATCTGACCAGATTCATCGATACCGTAAGGTACGATATTGTACAGTTTACCGGAGAAGTTAACCGGTGAGCCGTGGGTCAGGTGGCCGCCATGGGCCAGGTTCATCCCCAATACAGTATCACCGGGTTGCAGCAATGCAGAGTAAACAGAGACGTTTGCCTGAGAACCGGAATGTGGCTGAACGTTAGCGTAATCGGCACCGAACAACGCCTTAGCACGGTCAATGGCCAGTTGCTCAACAACGTCAACATACTCACAGCCACCGTAGTAACGTTTGCCTGGATAACCTTCAGCATATTTATTCGTCAACTGAGAACCTTGCGCCTGCATAACACGCGGGCTGGTGTAGTTCTCAGAGGCAATCAGCTCAATGTGCTCTTCCTGGCGCACCACTTCTTGCTCCATTGCACGCCATAAATCTGCATCATAATCGGCAATGTTCATTTCACGCTTTAACATCCGGCTCTCCTGACTTAGCTAACAAGTTATACCTAGTGGGCTACCCGTTTGGGTTCTAGCCCACAGTGTAAACTGTTTCCCCCCCGGTAAGATAGGTCTTGACAGAGGTTTTTACGCAAACGATTGGCTTCAGACTGCGTAAGGCTTTGACCTGTTCAGACTTCATCCAGTGCAATGGAATTATCCTCATATTCATCATGTGATTTTTTCACATTCTGTGAGCTGACACGTCAAGGTAATCCCTTATAAGTGGAATCTGCATTTACAAATTAGGGTGCAATCTATAAGATGCATTTAAAATACATGTATTGATTTACACACTATAATACCCAAAGTAATTAGCGTGGCAGCAAGGCTCGTAGATGGGCCGAGTAACAAAACCGCTGTGACGCCGAGTACCACGGGAATAAGGAGCACACCATGCTAGATAACCAAACCATCGCTACCGTTCAGTCCACCATTCCGTTACTTGCAGCCACCGGCCCCAAACTCACTGCACATTTTTATGATCGCATGTTTGAGCACAACCCTGAGCTGAAGCACATTTTCAATATGAGTAATCAGTTTAATGGCGATCAGCGTGAAGCTCTGTTTAATGCGATTTGCGCCTATGCAGCCAATATCGATAATTTGGCTGCACTACTGCCCGCTGTTGAGCGTATTGCTCAGAAACATACCAGCCTGAATATTCAACCTGAGCACTATGCCATTGTCGGCCATCATCTGATCAGCACTCTGGATGAGATGTTCTCCCCCGGCCAAGAAGTGTTAGATGCCTGGGGTAAGGCCTATGGTGTGTTGGCAGATGTTTTTATTCAGCGAGAAAGTCAGATTTATCAGCAGGGAGAGGCCAGCACCGGTGGCTGGCGGACCTTACGCCGTTTTCGTATCATTAAAAAAGAGATGCAGAGCGAGGTGATTTGCAGCTTTGTGTTAGCGCCGGAAGACGGTGGCCGGGTATTGGATTTCAAACCGGGGCAATATCTGGGGATTTATATTGAAGATGAACAACTTGAATATCAGGAAATCCGCCAATACTCACTCACTGCGGCACCCAATGGCAAGACTTACCGTATTGCGGTGAAACGCGAAGAACAAGGCACAGTTTCTAACTATTTACACCAGCAACTGCACGAAGGAGATAGTGTACGTATCGCTCCCCCTCGTGGCGATTTCTTTCTCGATATCTCACCAGAAACGCCTGTTGCATTGATTTCTGCCGGTGTCGGCCAGACGCCAATGTTAAGTATGCTCAATACCCTTCATGATAACCAACATGCAGCGCCGATACATTGGCTACATGCCGCTGAAAATGGCCGGGTACACGCGTTTGCCGATGAAGTCGCGACCCTTGCACAGAATATGCCGAATCTTAGCCGCCACGTGTGGTACCGCGAACCCACCGCTCAGGACCGTGCCGGTGATGATTATCACAGCCAAGGGCTGATGGATCTCAGTTCACATCAGTGGCTGGCGGCCGATCCCAATAGACATTATTATTTCTGTGGCCCGCTGGCATTTATGCAATATGCTGGCAGCCAGTTATTGGCGCAAGGGGTAGCATCCGCGCATATACATTATGAATGTTTCGGCCCACATAAAGTCATCTAACTATTGAATTTATCATCGAGAGGCTGCTCAGCCTCTCCTCTATTTCTGTTCTAAAAAAACCATCTGGTTATTACGTTTAAATTTGGTAGAACGTGATACAGATCTCATATATCCTACCTTAATATTGCCACGATGAGACATTCGGATGAATGTCTAGCTATCCATACAACTAAAATTAATAGTGTGGCTACAATTATCCCCTTACTATTTATTACTCGGTAATAGATTTTATTGCTGAGTGAAATAAGGCTGAATTGACCTACCATGAGTAAGAAATTCATAAAAAAAGAAGGGTTGGCATTGGTATCCATGGCGCGCTATTTAATTGGTGAGCGCCCCGGTAATCGACTTAAAACCATCGATGAATTATCAGAAGATTTCGGTATCTCAGTCGGTGTAGTTCAGCACGCATTAAAAGTACTGGAAGCTGATGGGGCGATCATCGTTGAGCGTCGAGGCCGTAATGGTACCTTGCTTATTGACCTGAATATGCCGCAGTTACTGCAACAGGCTGATTTAGGCAATATGGTATGCGCCATGCCACTGCCCTATACCAAGCTTTATGAAGGCTTGGCCAGCGGCTTAAGGGAACAATTCACCCTACTTCCGCTCTATTTTGCCCATATGCGCGGGGCCGAAGTACGTATCGAATGCCTGATAGATGGTGTCTACGATATGGCCGTCGTATCGCATCTGGCAGCGAAAAGTTATCTGAACGAAGGGAAAGTGTCACTGGCATTAAATCTGGGTAATGGCTCTTACGTGGACGGCCACCAGCTTATTTGCCGCCCTGGTGAGCAGCACAAAATTCGGCGGGTGGGATTGGACCCGCGCTCACCCGACCAATGTTTGCTGACTGACATTAAATTTGCTGGCCAACCCATTGAGCGGGTTGAATTACCTTATAGTGACTGTATCGCACATATTAACCGTGGTGATATTGATGCTGCTATCTGGAATCTGGCCGAAGATATTCCTCATGAACACTTGCAGGCGATCAAATTACAAGGTGATGAGCGATATATTCAGGCTTCGCAGGCGGTGATCCTCATCCGGCCAGATAACCATCCAATCAAATTATTACTGGAAAAAGGCATCAATGAGGCATTGTTGCTTAACCATCAGCGGGCAGTACAAAATGGCGAGATAGAGCCTCGCTATTAATATTATTTGCCTGGCTGCAAACTAAGCCATTTTCAGGAGGTCAACTCTTTGGAAATTTGTATTGATGCGCGTCTTAATATTCTGTGTCAATCAGGGATTATCGATACCGACATTGGTCAAGGTTTAGACCAAGTTATCAACCGCTTAGAGAATTTTTGGCAGCTACCGGTTAGGGGTGAGCAGGGCATGATGGCCATTACCCATATGGCGAATGCATTAATGCGCACCCGCCGGGGCGAAGAGATCCATGCCCTGGATCCGGCGATATTAGCGGAAATTACCCAAAGTGAAGAAATTTACTATATCCGTGAGATCAATCAGGATTTATTGGCCTATTTTTCACTAAAACCGACAGAAAACGAAATAGGATATTTACTCGCGAACCTTTACGGTCTATACCTTTCTAGTGACATACCTCCGCTGCGCTGAAATGAGCTTCGCGGATGTGTCGTTAAACAAACAACATCAGGGTCTTTTTTCACTAAATATTCAAAATAATAATAATTTAGCAAAATAATTCTGCCTCGGGCGCCCTTAGGACATCAAATGTTTTTAAAAACCCTTTTAAAACAAAATACTAAATTAATCGATGCCGCTATCTCATATTGGCAACAGGGGGAAATTTATCCAGACAGCTATGTTATTGACGTCGAACAAACTGAGGCCAATGCCCGTCTACTGGTTGAAACCGCCAGTCGGTACCAGATAAAACTGTATCTGATGAGTAAACAGTTTGGGCGTAACCCTGAACTATGCCGCCGTCTGCTGGCATGTGGTTTTCAGGGAATGGTCGCGGTTGATTTTAAGGAGGCGCGGCAACTATACCGCCATGCTATTCCTGTCGCTCATGTAGGTCATTTAGTACAGCCGCCCTCAGCAATGGTCGAGGAGATAGTGCGCCAGCGGCCAGAGGTCATTACTGTTTTCTCGTTGGAGAAGGCACTGGAGATCTCTCAAGCCGCGTACCGCCAACATACTATCCAACCGCTGATGCTGAAAGTATCTCAGCCAGGAGACGTACTGTATGCCGGGCAGGAAGCCGGTTTCGCCTTAGAAAATTTACCCGTAACTATTGCTGCCATCAATGAAATGCCAGCCGTGCGCCTGGTCGGGATAACACACTTCCCTTGCATGCTGTATGACCCCCACTCGCGCCAGACCTTGCCGACCGCTAATATGCATACCTTGCTGGCGGCCCGCGATATCCTGTTGGCACAAGGCGTTAACATTCAACAGATCAATGCCCCGTCAGCCACCAGTTGCACTACCCTGCCCCAATTGGCTCAATTAGGCGTGACACACAGTGAACCCGGGCATGCCCTCACCGGCACTATCCCCGCCAATCAGCATGCTGACCAACCAGAACAGATTTCTATGCTTTATCTGTCTGAAATCTCACACCATGTAGCTGATAGCAGCTATTTTTTTGGCGGCGGTTATTATCGCCGTGGCCATTTGCAAAACGCATTAATTTGGCATGACAATCAGTTCAGCCAACGCGCGGTATCTCCGATTGAAGATAGCAGTATCGATTACTGCCTGCGTTTGGCCGGTAAATTCCCAATTGGTAGCCCAATTATCATGAGTTTCCGCACTCAGATATTTGTTACCCGCAGTGACGTGGTATTGATGGATGGAATTCAGAGCGGAAAACCCCGGCTACTGGGCTGTTACGACAGTCAGGGTAATCAACTCAGGTAAAACAAGAAGCCAATGCTTTAGCCCTGGTAATAGGTTCTAATGATGGTCTTATTGAATGATATGGCCGATAAACAATATTGTTACTGTACTGATTGATAAAACTGCCGATATATTAGTTGTCGATATCGTAAGCACTACTAATGAAATTATGCATTCAGTAATAAAAAACTGCCGATATCTGGATGAAATTTCGCCCCTATACAAACCCTCTTCGGAGCCTACCCGATGATCAATCCTAACGGATACACCTACGCACACGAGCATCTCCACATTGATTTGTCTGGATTTAAAAATAATCTGGACTGTCGCCTCGATCAATATCAGCCGATTTGTGACGAAATGCGTGAACTGGTGAGTAAAGGGGTACTGAACATCATCGAAGTGACCAACCGATACATGGGCCGTAACCCTCAGTTTTTATTGAATCTGATGCGTGACAGTGGCATAAATATCATCGCATCAACCGGTTACTACACTGACAGTTTTTACCCGCAGAGGGTGCGTGAAAGTAGCGCACAGCAATTGGCACAAACCATGATTGATGAGATCGAGACAGGTATTGATGGCACGGCACTAAAAGCGGGCGTCATTGCCGAGATAGGGACCAGCGAAGGGGTTATTACCCCTGATGAGGAGAAAGTGTTTCATGCTGCAGCATTGACTCATCATGCAACTGGCCTGCCCATCTCAACCCATACCAGTTTCAGTACCATGGGATTGCAGCAAATTGCACTACTCAAACAACATGGTGTAGCGCTCGATCGCGTCGTTATCGGCCATTGTGACCTGAAAGAGCAAACTGATCTTATTGTGCAAATGATCGAGATGGGCGTGTATGTCCAATTCGACACCATAGGTAAAAATAGTTATTTCCCGGACCAACGCAGGGTCGCGATGTTAGTGGCGTTGGCTGAACGCGGGTTGCTGGACAGAGTCATGTTGTCGATGGATATCACCCGTCGCTCACATTTAAAAGCGAATGGCGGTAGCGGGTTTAGTTACTTAGTTGATTCGTTTGTTCCCATGTTACTGGCCGCAGGGATTTCCCACGCTCAGGTGGAAATGATGTTGCGCCACAATCCTAATAAATTTTTCGCCACGCAAGGAAAGTGATTATGAAGAAGATTGGCATTGCCGGGCTGCAACGAGAGTTAATACGCGAAATGATTGAGCAGACGGCACCTAATACCTTTGAGACATTTATTCTCTCGGACATGGATGCGGCTATCAAAGTGAAAGAAGGTCAATTGGACTATTATATCGGTGCCTGTAACACTGGTGCTGGAGCGGCATTATCAATGGCTATCGCGATTATTGGTTATAACAAAAGTGCCACTATCGCCAAGCCTGGAATCAAGGCGAAACCTGAGCAAATAGAGAAATTGGTGACTGAGGGCAAAGTGGCATTTGGCTTATCCGTCGAACATATTGAACATGCAATCCCACTACTGATTACACAGTTGCGCTAAAGGGGACACCACCGTGGATTATATTCATATTGTTGTGGTTGCTCTGCTGACAGGGATGACCGCGCTGCTTTCTCACCGTTCCGTTGCCGTGTTTCATGACGGTATCCGCCCTATTTTGCCACAGTTGGTTGAAGGGAATATGAGCCGCCGTGAAGCGGGGAGTATTGCTTTTGGTCTGAGTGTGGGTTTTATCGCCTCAGTCGGTATCTCATTTACCCTCTCGACCGGCTTACTTAACTCCTGGTTACTGTTTTTGCCAACTGACATCATTGGTGTGCTGGCAATCAATAGCTATCTGGCATTTGCTCTGGGTGCTGCGTGGGGTATTTTGGCCCTTACCAGCTTACCGGCAGTTAATACTGCGCTCACCTCATTACCAGTGAATTTTATCGGTTCTCTGGGGGAGTTGAGTAGCCCAGTGATATCCGCCTTTGCCCTATTCCCGTTGGTGGCTATTTTCTACCAATTTGGCTGGAAGACTGCGGTTATTTCCGCCTTTATCGTGCTGCTGACCCGTCTGCTGATTACCCGTTTCACCGGGCTATTCCCTGAATCAATTGAAATTTTTGTCGGTATGATTCTGCTTATCGGCATTGCCATTGCCCAAGACTTACGGGCAAAAACCCACCTGGGAGGTGGTGGCGGACACTCGGTATTTGAAGAGCGAACCCAGCGAATTATTAAGAACTTGCCGATGCTGGCGGTAGTGGGTGGATTAATTTCAGCCGTCGCCAGTATGAAGATTTTTGGTGGTAGCGAAGTATCAATTTATACACTGGCAAAAGCTTACGCGCCGGGTATCACGCCGGAAGAGTCATTGGCATTAATCCATCAGGCATCACTGGCTGAGTTTATGCGTGGCCTCGGATTTGTGCCGCTGATTGCTACTACGGCACTGGCGACCGGTGTTTATGCCGTTGCAGGTTTCACTTTCGTGTTTGTGGTCGGTTATCTGGTTCCAAACCCCTTACTGGCAGGGATAATCGGCGCGGTGGTGATATCACTGGAAGTGCTAATGCTGCGTTCCATCGGAAAATGGTTAGGCCGCTTCCCATCAGTACGTAATGCGTCTGATAATATCCGTAACGCCATGAACTTGCTGATGGAATACGCGCTGTTAATCGGGGCAATTTTTGCGTCGATCAAGATGGCCGGTTATACCGGTTTCACTATCACTACCGCCTTATATTTCCTGAATGAAGCTATTGGTCGCCCGGTGATGAAGATTGCCGCACCAGTGGTGGCGGTGATTCTTGCAGGTATCGTGTTGAACCTGTTCTACTGGCTGGGGTTATTTGTTCCAGCATAAATCCTTGGTACTTGAAGTTGCAGGAGTGTTCGCTTGCGGCCTACCTGCAACGCCAATTACTTCGAATTTAGGTGTAAAAAAGCCCGCTTGTGGAAACGGGCTTATTATCATGTCAATAGGTGGGGAAATGTGCCGAATGGGTCGTAGCAGCGTGCCCATCGGTGCAGTCTCTCCACCAGTCGCCAAATTTAAATCGCTTCTTCGTCTTGCTCACCGGTGCGGATACGCACCACACGAGAGACATCAAATACAAAGATTTTGCCGTCGCCAATTTTACCTGTCTGGGCCGTTTGCATAATCGCTTCAACGCAGGTATCGACAATATCGTCAGCAACCACAATTTCTATTTTTACTTTTGGCAGGAAATCCACCATATACTCAGCGCCACGGTACAGTTCGGTATGCCCTTTCTGGCGACCAAAACCTTTTACTTCTGTCACTGTCATCCCGGTGATACCAACTTCAGCCAGTGCCTCACGGACATCATCCAGTTTGAATGGCTTAATAATCGCGTCAATTTTTTTCATGGTGAATCCCTGTTTTACCAATTCTTGCGGCCAAAGCCTGATGTAATCGGATAGCGTCTATCTTTACCAAAATTGCGGGCAGTAATACGTGGCCCGACAGCCGACTGACGCCGCTTATATTCATTGATATCTACCAGGCGAATGACCTTACGCACGATAGTTTCATCAAAACCGTCTGCGACCAAATCAGTCACCGACTTATCCTGCTCGACGTACCCTTCGAGAATAGCGTCCAAAATATCATAAGGTGGCAGACTGTCCTCATCTTTCTGATCAGGAGCCAGCTCAGCTGACGGTGGACGAGTAATCACCCGCTGTGGAATCACATAAGAGACGGTATTACGGTATTCCGACAGTTTAAACACCAAGGTCTTTGGCACATCTTTCAATACATCAAAACCACCGGCCATATCACCGTACAGCGTGGCATAGCCCACCGCCATTTCACTTTTGTTACCGGTAGTTAATACAATACTGCGACGCTTGTTAGACAAGGCCATCAATACAACACCGCGGCAGCGTGCCTGTAGATTCTCTTCCGTGGTATCGCGCCCTGTTCCGGCAAACATCGGTGCCAGTTGGCCCATAAAAGCATCAAACATCGGCTCGATGGACAGCACATCAAATTCAATACCGAGAATTTCAGCTTCTTCTTTAGCATCCGCAATACTGATATCGGCGGTGTAGCGGAACGGCATCATCAATGCCTGGACTTTATCTTTGCCCAGCGCATCAACTGCAATCGCCAGTGTCAGCGCCGAGTCAATCCCACCGGACAAGCCCAGTACCGCGCCATTAAACCCATTTTTGGTCACGTAATCACGCACCGCCAACACCAGCGCTTCATACACTTGCGCTAATGGCGGTAACTCTGCGACAGGGGCCGTCATAGGGACCACATTGCACTCATTCAATTGCAATAAGGTAGTCTGTTCCGCAAAAGCCGCCAAACGATGCGTCATATTACCCGCCGCATCGAATACCTTGGAGCAACCATCAAAAATCAGCTCATCCTGCCCACCAATCTGGTTGAGATAGACCAATGGCAACCCGGTACGCTGGCAATGTGCTGCCATCAGAGTTTTACGAATATACGGTTTTTCACGGTTATATGGCGAGGCATTGATCGACAATATCACCTCTGCACCGGCAGCTTTAGCGGCATCTACCGGGCCATCGAACCATAAATCTTCACAGATAAGCAGCCCCAACCGGTAGCCATTCAGTTCCACGACACAGCTTTCATGACCGGCAGAGAAATAACGTTTTTCGTCGAACACACCGTAGTTAGGCAATTGTTGTTTAAAATAGCGCCCTAGCAATTTACCATCAGCAAACAGGGACAATGCGTTATACAAGTTGCCCTCTTCGCGCCACGGATGCCCCACCAGTATCGCCGTATGCTGCGTTGCCGCCTGCAAACGATCCAGTTGCGCTTCACAACGTTGATAAAAATCATCACGATACAGCAGATCTTCTGGCGGATAACCGGACAAAGCCAGCTCGGAGAACATAACCAGTGAGGCACCCGCCTTCTGCTGCTCATTTAAGGTTTGCAACATACGTTCAATGTTGCCTTCAATATCGCCAACCAGCCAATTCAACTGGGCTAACGCAATGGAAAGTGATCTGCTCATTTGTATTTAAACTCTATTTCAGCTTTATCAGGGAATAACTATTGCCACGCATTCACAATAATTATTCTTTAAAATCATTGGCATCCAGCTCATGGCGCGACAATAACTTGTAAAACTCGGTACGGTTACGCCCCGCCATCCGGGCAGCCTGGGTCACATTACCGGTGGTGATTTGTAGCAGCTTACGCAAATAATTCAATTCGAACTGATTACGAGCTTCAACAAAGGTTGGTAATGCCGTGTTTTCCCCTTCCAGTGCCTGCTCAACCAATGCTTCACTAATGACCGGAGCTGAGGTGAGTGCCACACATTGTTCAATCACGTTGACCAATTGACGCACGTTACCCGGCCAACTGGCGGTCATTAACCGCTTCATAGCATCAGTTGAGAAACTGCGGACAAAGGGCTTATGCCGCTTAGCTGATTCACGTAATAGATGATTAGCCAGCAGCGGGATATCTTCTGAGCGCTCATGCAGTGCCGGGATCTTCAGATTCACCACATTCAAACGATAGTAGAGATCTTCGCGGAATTCATTTTTTGCCATGGCTTTAGGCAAATCACGGTGGGTGGCTGAAATGACCCGCACATCGATACTTAAATCACGGTTACTGCCCAGCGGACGCACTTTGCGTTCTTGCAGCACTCGCAGTAATTTAACCTGTAAAGACAGTGGCATATCGCCAATTTCGTCTAAAAACAGCGTGCCGCCTTCTGCGGCTTGAAATAGCCCTTCACGGCTACTGACCGCACCGGTAAACGCGCCTTTAGCATGACCAAACAGTTCTGACTCCAACAACTGTTCCGGCAATGCACCACAGTTAATGGCGATAAAGGCTTTTTTCGCCCGAGGGCTGGCAGCATGGATAGCTTGCGCCAGAACCTCTTTACCGGTTCCACTTTGCCCGATAATCAGCACACTGACGTCAGATTGCGCCACCATTTTAGCCTGCTCCAGCAGGCGCAACATAACCGGGCTGCGGGTCACTATCTCTTCACGCCAGGTATCATCACCGGCAGGAATAGAAAGCTCTAAAGCTGCATCAATGGCTTTATACAAAGCATCGCGATCAACCGGTTTGGTCAGAAAACTGAACACCCCTTGCTGGGTGGCAGCCACCGCATCAGGGATAGAGCCGTGGGCGGTCAGGATAATCACTGGCATACCTGGCTGATGTTTCTGAATTTCGACGAACAGCGCCATGCCATCCATTTCATCCATACGCAAATCACTGATAACCAAGTCTATCTTTTCACGCATTAACAAACGCAATGCTTCCTGGCCGCTTTCAGCCGTGGTGACATTAAACCCTTCGCTGGTTAAACGCATCCCCAGTAACTTAAGTAAGCTGGGGTCGTCATCAACCAGCAGTAGATTGGCCGGTTTGCGTGGCGTCATGAGATTCCTTATTGGTGGCAGGTGGTACATCCGTTGGTGGTACCACTGGCGGAGTATAAGTATCAGCCGGTTTTTCTACCGATTGTGGGGCCGCTTTAGTATCAGCTTGAGGCGCTGTCGGCTTGGTTTCTGCCGGTTTGGTTTCAACCGGTTTAGCTTCAGTCGGTTTAGCTTCGGTCGGTTTGGCTTCAACCGGTTTAGCTTCAGTCGGTTTGGCTTCAACCGGTTTAGTTTCAGTCGGTTTGGCTTCAACCGGTTTAGCTGGCTCAACTTTGGGCTGTGGTTTAGCTTCTAGCGGTTTCGGCACGATGGCTGGTTTGCTATCCACATCCGTTTCTGGAATTTCATTCTGCAACTGCTTGCGTGATGAAAGCTGCCGTTCGATATCAGTCAGGTTTTCCAGCTTACGGGTAGTATCCAGTAAGTTATATTGCAACCGGACCTGGCTTTCTCGCAGGCGATCAATCTGGGTGTCCGATTCGTCCTGTAAGCGCTGGTAGCGAATGCGCTCTTCTGCCAGAGAGATGCGCAGCACCTGTTGCTCACGCCATAGCTGAATCAGTGGGCGCACAGCGCCAGGGACGCTTTGGCTATAACTGTTCAAACGCTCAACCACTTGACGACGTTCCGCCATTGAAGGCTCGGCACTGCTGACTAAAATGCCCTGCTTGAAGGCCGAAGGCCATGCCACTACCGGCAATGACTTCGCTAATGCTCGCGCTTGAGTAGACCCCATACGCTCTGCACAGTCCATTGCCCGTAGCCAGTACAGGGAGTTTTCCAGTGTCTCTTTATCATCAAGATCCCACAGCACATCGCAGGATAAGGTCCGATAATCAACGATTTTCGTTTCCGGTATGACCAACTGCACTGCTTGTGAAAAACGGCTACTGGCGGGATTATCAGTACATCCGGTAAGTAAGAGTGGGGCCAGCAACAATGCTCGCCAAAAAATACCCGTACCAGATTTGCCCGCGGGCATAGCTGCCGCAATTGATGTCGGACATGATAAAAAGACGGTCTTTTTAATAATGCTGCTCATAGACCATTTGTACATTATTCATTCATTCTCGGCGGTTAATGGCAATTCAACACGAAAGCAAACCGCAGCGTAATCAACAGCTACCAGTTGCAAGTCGCCCTGCATACGTCTGATGCAGTCCTGAGCAATACTCAGCCCCAACCCACTACCTTTGACGGCCCCTTTTCGCTGATGGCTTCCCTGATAAAAAGGCTCAAATATCATGGTTTCTTCAGAACGCGGGATCGGCGCCCCGGTATTGGCAATATCAATTTGTACGCGGTTATCTACCCGACGGCTGCGAATCCAAATGGTACCGGATTCCTCGCCATAGTGCACCGCATTGGAGTAGAGATTATCCAATACCCGCATTAATAATGTCGGATCTGCCCAACAAATGTCCGCTTGCAGATCCGTCTCAGTATGTAGAGTCTTGGCCCGTGCGGGTAAACTATGGGCTGAGATAACATCCTCAACCATTTCCGCCAGTTCAATATTCTCATGTTCACCGGGGCCGTCTGCCAGTTTACGGTTATAGTCTAATAATTGCTCAATCAATAATTGCAAATGACGACTGCTGTTATCAAGGATTGCCACAACTTCTTTTTGATCTTGCGTCAATGGTCCGGCAACCTCATCCGCTAACAATTCGGTCCCTTCGCGCATACTGGCGAGTGGTGTTTTCAATTCATGAGAGATATGGCGCAAAAACTCGTGGCGCTGTGACTCTAACCACGCTAAGCGCTCGCTGAGCCAAATAATACGCTGTGCCAGTGAGCGTAACTCGCGTGGCCCTTTAAATAGCGCCGTATTACCTAATGGTCGCCCTTCACCTAAGCGATTAATCATCCGCTCAATGCCTTTAACCGGCCCGATTATCATCCGGGTGAACAACACCACTAACAGCACACTGACCAAAAACAGCAACAGGGATTGCCAACCAAAGAATTGCCCACGTTCGGCAATATCTTTTTGTAATTGCTGACCGCGGGAGAAAATCACATCGCGCGTTGCCTGTACCATTTCGGCATTGGAGCGGGAGAACTGCTCTAATAGCGTTGACGCATTTTGTTCCGGGCCACTATTTTTACATTTAATATCAGAAAGTTGTGTCAGTAAACTGCTCAGAGTCTGATAGTAACGGGCATCTGGCAGGATAGAGGCGTGCGCATCAAGCATTTGAGCGTACTGTTTACGTTGGTGCTGATATAACTTTGCCAGTGTTGCATCATCTAATACACAGTACTGGCGATAACTACGCTCCATTTCGAGCGCCACACTGGTCATCGCCTCACTGCGCCGCGCATCTGCCAGCGTAGTACGATTAATGTCGGCCGCCTGCGTGCTTAGATGGTCAAGGCTTTGATAAGCCTGATATGCCAGCACCAATAAAGGTAACAGCACCAACAGAAATGCCATGAGCACCAATTGACGTAAAGAACGGGGGAATAAACGCCATCTTTTCAACGAAATCATCTCATTACCTATCATTCTGTGGTGATGCTAACTGACTGCGTGAGGATTACAATGCTTGTGCCCCAATTACCCGTCATATTTTAAGTTGCAGGTGTGTTGATTGCACTCAATAACCCGAATCACTGACTGATGTCAGCTCATTGGGATTAATGAGCCTCATCCTTGAGGCTCACCCTGCGGGCTAGCAGAAATGTTGTTCAAATCGGTTCCCGACCGATTTGTATCTCGTTTGCCGCCTGCCCACAACTTGAAGTCTATTGGGTATGTACCAGGAACAATGTCTCTTGATTGAGATAAAAAAAAAGCACCTGGCTTTGAGCTAAGTGCTTTTAATTAATGCGGCTTGTCCATTATCGTCAGAATCATCATCAGACCTGCTTTTATTGTTATTTGCAGTAAAAACGGCGAGCGTAGCGTATCTTTGACCATAATATACCCTAAATAATTCGAGTTGCGGGAAGGCGGCCAGCGCACATGCAGCTTGAAGTATGGCGGGTATAGATGTGACAACGGGGCAATAAATTGCCCCGTCGCAGAATATGTGGATGCCCTTAAGCATCGTCTCCAGTTTGATGAAGCCGAAGCAATCATCGGGAGGATGAGACGAATAGCATCCAAACATGTCCAAAATTGATGAACCATTCATCACAGCAGGACATAGGCGGTACCTCACTCAACGTGTCGTCCGATGTTTGATAAAGTGAATTCACACGATATCGGTTTGGTGGACGATAGGTACCAGTCTTAGGCATCATTCGATGGTTTATGAAGCGCATATTCCGCTTAACTGCGGGACTATCATAATAAGTTGAATGAGCAACTGTAAGTAATAATGCAGCTTGCGTGCCAAGTTTATTAAAAATAAATTAAGATTATGATTTAAAAGAAAAATAAACTTATTGAGCCGATTATTATCCACGTAATGCCCGCCAACTTGCATCAATTACTGCTGTTTTGTCGCCAATCCCCGACAGCAATCCCCTTATTAAATAAAAATGATATAAATCAAATATTTATATGTCTCCTATTTGAGACAGGTTGCAGGGCTATTGTCGCAATTTACCGACAAAACAATAAAGACATTTAAAATCAGTAAGTTAAAAAATATAGTGGCATTTAATTATCCGTGCATCTTTTGACCGCCCGTTACTCTTCCCTTTGGAGGCATGCTGTTTAAATCATTATTACTTTATAAATTATGAGGTTTGATAACTCACAAATATGAGTAACGTTGATTACTTGACTCAGGTACCGACAAGAAATTGCCAAAATGCAGCAAAAGAAAACACAGACAGCGACACTTATTGATAATCGCTCTAAAAATATGACCTTGTTTTTAGTGAACTTGCCACCTGGGAACTATCGATTAGTCGTTACAGGATTGGCAACCGACCACCAGATTTCTAGCAAAACCTTTCATATGACATTAGCGAATCAGACCACGGGGTATGACTCAATTTATTAAAGATAAATGAATATATCTTAAGCCCTTATCAGCATGCGTAAAAAAGGGGCATCAACTGATGCCCCTGTTATCACAATCAAAGCCGATTCACTTAACCTAATTGCTTACGCGCATTACGGAACATACGCATCCACGGGCTATCTTCGCCCCACTCTTCTGGATGCCAGGAGTTACTGACGGTGCGGAAGACCCGCTCTGGGTGCGGCATCATTACTGTTGCCCGCCCATTGGCGCTAGTCACCGCAGTAATCCCGTGAGCTGAGCCATTCGGGTTAGCCGGATAAACCTCGGTCACCTCACCCTGATTATTCACAAAGCGCAATGCCACCAGATTGTTCTGCTCAAGCTGCGCCAGATGGGCCGCATCACGCACTTCAACCCGCCCTTCACCGTGAGAAACAGCAATTGGCAGGCGAGATCCGGCCATCTCTTGCATAAACAGTGATGGACTATTGGCCACTTCAACCAAACTGAAGCGTGCTTCAAAGCGATCAGACAGGTTGCGGACAAAGCGTGGCCAATGTTCAGCCCCTGGAATAAGTTCACGCAGATTAGACATCATCTGACAACCGTTGCAGACCCCCAAGGCCAATGTTTCTGGGCGATGGAAGAAGGCTTCAAACTCATCACGAACCCGGTTGTTAAACAGAATAGATTTCGCCCAACCTTCACCCGCCCCCAGCACATCACCGTAAGAGAAACCACCACAGGCCACTAAGGTCTGGAATGATTGCAAATCAGTTCGGCCGGCCAGCAGGTCACTCATATGTACATCGATTGCATCAAACCCGGCACGATGGAAGGCGGCAGCCATTTCTACGTGGGAGTTAACACCCTGCTCACGCAATACGGCCACTTTTGGCCGAACCTGCTTGATGATATAAGGTGCGGCAATATCTTCTGCGGGATCAAAGGTCAGTTGGACATTCAGGCCCGGATCAGTTTCAACCTGTTTAGCTTGATGCTCTTGATCAGCACAATCAGGGTTATCGCGCAGCCGCTGCATTTGCCAGGTAGTTTCTGCCCACCACAAGCGCAGAGTACTGCGTTTCTCGCGGTATACCACCTCAGTGCCACTGCGAATATCGAAGCTATCCCCCTCAACAGCACGGCCCAGATAGTGAACACAGTTTGCCAGACCGTGGTCTGCCAGAATTTTTTCCACCTCAGCACGCTGTTCAGCACGTACCTGAATCACTGCTCCCAGCTCTTCATTAAACAGCGCCGCCAGCGCGTCATCACCCAAGGTGTGAATATCAACCTGCACCCCACAGTGACCGGCAAAGGCCATTTCAGCCAGTGTCACCAGTAAGCCGCCGTCAGAGCGATCGTGATAGGCCAGTAATGCCTGAGAGGCCACTAAGCACTGCATCGCATTAAAGAAACCTGCCAGTTGCTGTACATCGCGCACATCAGCAGGTTTATCACCTAACTGACGGTAGACTTGCGTCAGGGCGGTTGCACCCAGGGCATTGTGGCCAGCACCTAAATCAATCAGTAACAGCGCGTTATCGCCTTTATCAGTGCGTAACTGTGGTGTCACCGTATGGCGAACATCTTCGATACGGGCGAAAGCAGTAATGACCAGAGAGAGCGGTGAGGTCATTTCGCGCTGCTCATCACCTTCCTGCCAGCGGGTTTTCATCGACATGGAGTCTTTGCCCACCGGGATGGTAATCTCCAGCGCAGGACATAGCTCTTCGCCCACCGCACGCACCGCCTCGTACAAACCGGCATCTTCACCCGGATGACCGGCTGCTGACATCCAGTTAGCTGACAGTTTAATGCGCTTTAGCTCACCAATCTGAGTGGCCGCGATATTGGTCAGTGCTTCGCCTACCGCCAGACGGGCTGAGGCGGCAAAGTCTAGCAATGCCACTGGCGCACGTTCACCCAATGACATCGCTTCACCATAGTAGCTGTCCAGACTGGCACTGGTAACCGCACAGTCGGCCACCGGAATCTGCCACGGGCCAACCATTTGATCACGTGTCACCATGCCGGTCACACTACGGTCACCGATGGTAATCAAGAAGGTTTTCTCTGCCACTGCCGGTAAATGCATCACCCGTTTGACCGCATCAGCGATGCTTATCTCAGCACGTTGCAATGCATCACCCTGTGCCTGAAGGCGGGTGACATCACGCAGCATCTTCGGCGTTTTACCCAGCAAGACATCCAAAGGCATGTCAATTGGCTGATTATCGAAGTGACGGTCATTCAGTGTCAGATGTTTTTCTTCAGTGGCTTCACCTATAACGGCATAGGGCGCACGTTCACGGCGACAAATTTCATCAAACTGAGCCATCTGCGCGGGGGCAACAGCCAGAACATAACGCTCCTGAGACTCGTTACACCACACTTCCAGCGGGCTCATGCCCGGCTCATCATTGAGGATGTCACGCAGCTCAAAACGGCCGCCACGACCACCATCACTGACCAGTTCTGGCATGGCATTAGACAAACCGCCCGCACCGACGTCATGAATAAATAGAATCGGGTTGTGGTCACCTAACTGCCAGCAACGGTCAATCACTTCCTGACAGCGGCGTTCCATTTCCGGGTTATCACGTTGTACCGAAGCAAAATCCAGATCCGCATCTGACTGACCCGATGCCATGGAAGAGGCCGCGCCGCCACCCAGACCGATATTCATCGACGGGCCGCCGAGCACCACCAGCTTGGCACCGACTGTTATCTCGCCTTTTTGTACATGATCGGCCCGAATATTACCGATGCCACCAGCCAACATGATCGGCTTGTGGTAGCCACGTAACTCAGTGCCGTTATGACTGTTGACGCGCTCTTCATAAGTACGGAAGTAGCCCAGCAGCGCCGGACGGCCAAATTCGTTGTTAAAGGCCGCGCCGCCCAGTGGACCTTCGGTCATGATATCCAGCGCAGTCACAATACGATCCGGCTTACCGAAATTCTCTTCCCACGGTTGTTCAAAACCGGGAATACGCAGGTTAGAAACAGAGAAACCCACCAAACCGGCTTTAGGTTTAGCGCCACGCCCGGTAGCACCTTCATCACGGATTTCGCCACCAGACCCGGTAGCAGCACCCGGCCAGGGTGAAATTGCCGTCGGATGGTTATGAGTTTCTACTTTCATCAGGATATGCGCCGCTTCCTGATGGTAATCATAAACGCCATTATCAGGTGCAGCAAAGAAGCGCCCGACCTGAGAACCTTCCATCACCGCCGCATTGTCTTTATAGGCTGACAACACGTAATCCGGCGTGTGTTCAAAGGTATTTTTGATCATTTTAAACAGTGTCTTAGGCTGAGAAACACCGTCAATTATCCAATCTGCATTAAAGATTTTATGCCGACAATGCTCAGAGTTTGCCTGAGCAAACATATACAGCTCAATATCCGTCGGGTTACGCCCCATACCGGTAAAGGCGGCCAGCAAATAGTCAATTTCATCTGGAGCAAGAGCCAGGCCCAGCTTAATATTAGCCAGCTCCAGTGCACTGCGGCCCTGCGCTAAGATATCCACCCGTTGTACTGGGGCAGGTTGATGATGAGAGAATAACTGCTCTGCTTGCTGCAAATCGGTGAATACCGTTTCCATCATGCGGTCATGCAGCAGCGCCGACAATTGCTGCCATTGGCTTTCATTCAGGTCTGGGCCTTGAATATAGAAAGCCAGGCCACGTTCCAGACGCAGAACCTGTGGCAACGCACAGTTGTGCGCAATATCCGTCGCTTTGGAAGACCACGGAGAAATGGTCCCCGGCCTTGGCGTAACCAGTAACAAACGCCCTTCTGGCGCATGTTCAGGGAGAGAGGGTCCATACTTAAGCAGCCGTTGGAGCCTGGCGTGTTCATCAGCACTTAACGGAGCGCTAACATCGGCAAAGTGAACATATTCGGCGTAGATATCACTCACCAAAAGGTGAGCATCCAGGCAACGGGACAGCAGTTTGGTAATACGAAAAGCCGACAAAGCGGGCGAACCACGCAGTATTTCCATAATCTAAGTTTCTCTCTCTTCGAAGCGACTGGAACAGCACTTCATTGGGCGCAGCATTTATTGGCGCAAAACAGGGGAAAACGCGGGCATTATAGTGAATCTACGCCTCCGACGAAACCGTTTGCGTAGCTATTATTAATAATTGAGTCAGAAATTGTCGTTATCTAGAGAACACCAATACTGAATAAATAAGCTCGCAATAAAGTTGCACACTGACGATTTGTTGCGCAAAATGCCACTCCACTGGGGTTTTAACCATGTCGATTCTTACTTCACAACACACACATAAAGAGCGCTGCCGAGAGATAACTATTTGACGCGCATAAAATTAAATTACTTTGTTATCGGTGTAGTTGCCTTACTTCTGGCCCTCGCGCTGTGGCCCAATATTCCCTGGCGCAGTAGTCAAGAAGGACAACTAGACCGTATAAAAGCCCGTGGCGAGCTACGTGTTAGCACGATTAGCTCACCACTTATCTACTTTACCGGAAAGGATGGCCCTTCCGGTCTTGACTATGAGCTAGCCAACCGTTTTGCGGACTATCTGGGGGTTAAGCTCGTCATTACCCCTCATCATAATATTGATGACTTGTTTGATGCACTTGATAACGATGATGCAGACATGCTGGCTGCCGGGCTAATTTATAACCGTGAGCGTCTTAATCGGGCGCGTACTGGCCCTGCCTATTATTCAGTCTCGCAACAGTTAGTATACCGATTGGGTAAACCACGACCAAAATCATTCAGTGATCTAAAGGGTCAATTGATAGTCGCCTCTGGATCGGCCCATATGACCACCCTCAAACAACTTAAGCAGAGCAAATATCCCGATCTTAACTGGGGATCATCCGTTGATCGTTCTGGCAAAGAGTTACTGGAACAGGTCGCGGACGGCAAACTTGACTATACCCTGGGTGATTCGGTGACAATTGCCCTACTGCAACGCATCCATCCGCAATTAGCGGTTGCCTTTGATGTTACGGATGAAGAGCCAGTAACTTGGTATTTCCAGAAAGGGGACGATGATAGCCTGTATGCCGCCATGCTCGATTTCTACAGCCAGATGGTTGAAGACGGTAGTCTGGCGCGGCTGGAGGAAAAATATCTCGGCCATGTCGGTAGCTTTGATTATGTCGATACCAAAACCTTCCTGTCAGCCATCGACAGTGTGTTGCCCTCTTTCCAATCCTTGTTTGAAAAACATGCCGGGGAAATTGACTGGAAACTGCTGGCGGCGATTGCTTATCAGGAATCCCATTGGAACCCACAAGCCACCTCACCGACTGGCGTGCGGGGGTTAATGATGCTAACCCGCGCCACAGCAAATGGTTTAGGGGTTAAAGACCGGGTTGATCCTGAGGAAAGCATTAAAGGCGGTTCCATTTACTTGCAGCGGTTAATGCAAAAAGTGCCGGAGACCATTCCAGAAGATGAGCGTATCTGGTTTGCGCTGGCCGCCTATAATCTGGGTTATGGTCATATGCTGGATGCTCGCCGCCTGACTAAAAATCAGAATGGTAATCCAGACAGTTGGGTTGATGTAAAAATGCGCCTACCGATGTTGAGTCAAAAGCGCTACTACCCAAGTACCACTTATGGCTACGCCCGTGGCCATGAGGCTTATAACTATGTGGAAAACATCCGTCGTTATCAGGTCAGTCTGGTGGGATATTTGCAGGAAAGAGAGAAAAAAGCAGCCCAACATGCCGCTATCGAAGCTGAGCTGGGTAAAGCTTATCCGGTTGTCGGCCCAGGCTGGTCAATCAATAACTAACATGATGCGAAAACACGTAACTAACCAATAGATTTCAATATGCTGCCAGCAGTGGCCTCCTAGACGCAAGGCCCACGGATGGGCCGAATCATGGCTGCCGCGCGAGTTTCAACGCCTTTTGCTGCTCACGTCGTAGGCGGAAAAAAGCACTTAATTGGTGGGAACACGTCTCTGCCAGTACCCCGGCACTGACCTCTATTTGATGATTCATCCCCGGATGGCGCAAGATATCCACCAGCGAACCGGCAGCACCGGTTTTTAAATCATTGGCCCCATAGACCAAGCGACGGATCCGGCTGTGTATCATGGCTCCGGCACACATTACGCATGGCTCCAGCGTCACATATAGCGTGGCTTCCAGCAGACGATAGTTCTGCACCACCTGCCCGCCTTGCCGTAGCGCCATGATTTCTGCATGAGCGGTAGGGTCGTTATCGCGAATAGACTTATTCCACCCTTCGCCAATCACCTGGTTGCCCAGCACTAACACCGCGCCAACCGGGACTTCTCCCTCTTCTTGTGCCCGCAGAGCCAGCGTCAACGCCCGTAGCATCCAGTACTCATCACTGTATTCAACAGGTAAATCAAATTCAGAAAACAAACTTTTATCAGCAGACACATTAACCTCTCTGGTACTTTGGCGGCGTGCATTATACACAGCCAGCGACAACCGCTATACCCACTATCTCCAATATAAAGTAGCTCAGTCCATAATGATCGGTTAATGTTCCGGCAGGATATAAATCATTCCTGATATAAATTATCAGCATATGGAAGCCAGCTACATGAAGCTCAGCAAGAAAAATGCCGCGGTAGTACGTAAAACCCTGAATGGATGGGCCAGTGAAGGCGTTATCCCTGAGGAAGAGCATCAACGTTTGTTACAGAATATCGATGTTCAACCGTTTGACTGGCGCAGATTAGCCGGTTACGCCTTTCTTGCCGCACTGGCTTCGCTGGTTATCGCCATTGGCAGCCTGATGGCTGATACTTTCTTACTCAACTGGATAAGCCAGTTTTTCCGCTTTGATCCCCCGGTACGGGTGGTGGTCACGGCGATATTGGCCGCCGTATTTTACGGCTGGGGCTTTAACCGCCGCCGGCGAGATCCCAGTAAGATCTACAGTAATGAAGCCGTACTCTTTCTCGGCGTAATATTTACCGCAGCCGCCATCGGCCAACTCGGTGAGTGGTTGGATAATGGTAGTGGCCGCATCTCAGTATTACTGCTGTTGGGTACCGTCATCTATGGTGTGGTGGGCTGGTTTGGTCGTGCGCCATTAGTATGGCTATTTGCCTTGCTGTCACTGGGTAATGCGTTTGGGGCAGAAACTGGCTATTTGTCCGGTTGGGGTGCCTACTGGCTGGGAATGAGCTACCCGATACGCTTTATTGCTTTTGGCCTGCTACTTTGTGCAGCGGCACTGGTGTTGCAACCGCAGTTGGCACAACGTCGGCTAGATCGGGTGTCACAGGCGATGGGGCTGCTTTATCTGTTTATTGCCCTGTGGTTATTGTCTATTTTTGGCAATTACGGTGACCTGGACTATTGGTATCAAGTGCGCCAGATAGAGTTGCTGCATTGGAGTCTATTGTTTGCCATTGCCGCCAGCGTCGCTATTTGGCTGGGACTAAAACGAGATGATGCCATGTTGCGCGGCTTCGGCCTGACATTTTTGGCCATCAACTTGTATACCCGTTTCTTTGAGTTCTTCTGGGATGCGATGCCGAAAACTATCTTCTTCCTGCTGCTCGGCATTAGCTTGTGGTTACTGGGTCGGCATGCCGAACGAATATGGCGGCTCGGCCACCATGATAATGACGTCACACACTAGAGCCAAAACCACTTAAAATGGCGAATGACTGCAATGGGCGTTTATTCTAATTGCTGTAATTCGCCGCTTTTACTGACCCGCCAGCGATGCTCGCAAAAATACAATAGTGGGTTATCCTGCTTGCTGTCCGAGTATCCGCTATAAAGTTTCAGCGGCGATCCCAAACGCTGTTCCAGTTGCACCACTTTCTCTGGCCCCAAACAGCGCAGAGGTAGCACCCAGCCGCCATTACGCCGCGCCATGCGGCTACCGACCAACCGCAAACGGTGAATAAACGCCGAATCATGATAAACCTGCTCCACCAGCCGTTGCGGCGAGCCAGTTATCAACCATACCTGTGCGTCATGGCTCTCCAAATATTGGCGCAAACGCATCACGACCACGGGAAATTCGGTAACTTTTTGGCGAAAATCATTCACAAAACGTAATTCTAAATCTTTCAAATGCGCTTCGCGCCGACCGAAGGTTATCGCCCACAGTAACAGGCTCATTGGCCAACGAGCGCAACGACCGCCCTGCAGCAATCCCAACCCAATCACCGGCAGTAATGGGACCACCAGCAACAGATTTAGCGGCAAATGTCGCAACAAAAAACGCAAAAAACTGCCAAACATGTCCTGTTGATGTAACGTGCCATCCAGATCAAAGAAGACAATGCGTTTGGCGTTTTCTGATAATGCCTCGGCCGTCCCCTCGCGGTTACTGTCAGTTTGCTCAAAGGTCGATGTGGCCTGCTCTGCGCTCAAACGTTACTCCTCAGGATCATTGAATCCCATAAACCAGTTAAATATGAAACCTGCAAGTATGGTGACAATCATCGCGACTAAATACAACATCACTTTGCCTGCGGCATCGAGGCCAATTATCAACGAGTGCTAATCCCCTGAGTGTGAGTCTTACAATGCTGCACGCAAATAGCCATTATGTTGCTGTAGATCCTGGCGAGCCTGCTCGGCACTCACGCCTTTCAGAATCATCAAAATGGCTGGTTTTACGTCAAACTCGGTTTGTGATAAGGCATTTTCAGCCTCTGCACGGCTGGCCCCGGTGGCTTCAACCACAATACGACAAGCGCGATCAACCAACTTCACGTTGGTCGCTTTCACATCTACCATCAGATTTTGATAAACCTTACCCAGTTTCACCATCGCCCCAGTGGATAACATATTCAGCACCAACTTTTGTGCAGTACCCGACTTCATACGCGTAGAGCCAGTGAGGGCTTCCGGCCCTACTACCGGTGAAATCGCAACCTGAGCTTCTTGCGCGATAGGAGAGTCTGGGTTACAAGAAATAGCCGCCGTTGGGCAACCAAGTTGGCGGGCATAACGTAGCGCACCGATGACATAAGGCGTGCGACCAGAAGCTGCCAGCCCGACCACCATATCAGTTGCCATCAGCTTTAAATCTTGCAGATCCCGCACACCGAGCGCGATATCATCCTCAGCACCTTCCACCGCTTTGAATAAAGCACCCGGGCCACCGGCAATTAGACCAATCACCCTGCCATGAGGCACACCAAAGGTCGGTGGGCATTCGGAAGCATCCAGCACGCCGAGCCGACCACTGGTACCGGCCCCCAGATAAATGAGCCGACCACCTTGCTTTAAGGACTCCGCGGCTAAATCTACCGCTTGAGCGATAGCCGGTAACACCAAACGAATGGCCTCCGGCACTTTGCGATCTTCATCATTAAAGCAGGTCAACATTTCGAGCGTAGAGAGCTTATCCAGCTCCATCGTGGCCGGATTACGACTTTCTGAAATCAATGATCCTAGATTCATGACATATTCCTCTTTGAATATTTAATTCGTAAAATTAAATATATAATTGAATATTATATTCTATAAAGCGACTATTTTCTTGCGCCATTCATCGAATGATCAGCAAAAAAGGGTGCTATGCTCCATCACTTGCCCTTTATCTTGAGTCTTTCCGGGTATTATTAAGTTCTCCCGCATTCAGGAACTGATTTATGAGTAGTCTTCTTCGCATTCGTCAGCTTTATCCAACGCTGGCACAAAATGACCGTAAGTTAGCCGATTTTCTGCTAACCAATCCTGAGCAGGCACGTCATCTTAGTTCGCAAAAGTTGGCGCTGCAAACCGGGGTTAGCCAATCTGCAGTGGTTAAATTTGCCCAAAAATTAGGCTATAAAGGCTTCCCGGCGCTAAAACTGGCCCTGAGTGAAATTGTCGCGGCACCGGCACAGGCAGTGACACTGCATAATCAGATCTTGAGCACTGACAGTTTAAAAATCGTTGGGGAAAAACTCCTGAGCGAGAAAGCCGCAGCACTACGGGCCACCTTGGATATCAATAGTGAAGAACGACTTACGCAAGCATTAGAGATGTTATTGTCGGCACGACGGATTATTCTAACCGGTATTGGTGCTTCGGGGCTGGTGGCAAAAGATCTGGCTTATAAGTTACTGAAAATAGGCATTATGGCGGTCTCCGAAACCGATATGCATGCACAACTGGCCGCCGTACAAGCATTGGATGCACGGGATTTACTGCTGGCTATCTCATTTAGCGGCGAACGCCGTGAGATAAATCTGGCGGCTGAAGAGGCACAGCGTTGTGGTGCCAAAGTGCTGGCATTGACCAGTTTTTCCCCCAACAGTTTGCAGCAACGTGCCGATCATTGCTTATATACCATTTCGGAAGAACCCGCGATTCGCAGTGCCGCGATCTCCTCTAGCACCGCGCAATATGCTCTGACTGATCTATTATTTATGGCGATGATCCAACAAGACTTGGAAAGAGCGCAGGCGAGTATTAAGCACAGTGCGGCACTGGTAAAAAAACTGGTCTAAGGATACCAGAGGGGTATAATCCCCCGCAGTTGAGAATACCCGACCTAAGGTAAGAGAAAGCATGGCCCTGTTGATCACTCGTAAATGTATTAATTGCGACATGTGCGAGCCGGAATGCCCTAATGAGGCAATTTCCATGGGTGCAGAGATCTATCAGATTGATCCGATGCGCTGTACGGAATGTGTCGGTCATTACGAAACACCAACCTGCCAGTTGGTCTGTCCTATCGATAATACGATTGCTATCGATCCTGCCTGGGTTGAGAGTAACGAACAATTGTGGGATAAGTTTGTCCAACTGCATCACGCCGAACGTTTGTAATCCCCGCAGCAAGACTCGTTTTTAATACCAACAATATATTCGCGCATAACAAAAAGGGCGGCATTCGCATGCACGCCCCTGCTCTCTTTCACCACTATTCGCGGCTAAAACGGGCCTAGCTTTCAATAATTACGGTTGCGCAGGCATAACGTCGTTCATCGGCCAACGTTACATGTAAGGATTTGACACCCAGCTCAGCGGCCAATTCTGCCGCGCGCTGATGTAAACGCAGCGTCGGCTTACCCAGTGCATCGTTAACAACTTCAAACTGATTAAATGCCAAGCCATTACGAATACCAGTACCAAATGCCTTGGCCGCGGCCTCTTTAACGGCAAAGCGTTTTGCCAGAAAACGAATTGGCTGCTGATGCTGCTGATAGTGCTGCCATTCCGATGGGCTAAGGATACGCCGCGCCAGTTTTTCGCCACTGCGCTCCACCACCGCTTCAATCCTTGAAATTTCAACAATATCAGTGCCTAACCCCAAAATCGCCATTAACGACGCGCTTCCCGCATTAATACTTTCATCTCAGTAACGGCAGCCGCAAGGCCCGTCATTACTGCCTGACCAATAATTGCATGGCCGATATTCAGCTCATGAATCTCTGGTAAGGCTGCGATCGGTTGCACATTGTGATAGGTCAGGCCATGACCGGCATTCACTTTCAACCCTTTGCCTGCGGCATAGGTCGCAGCTTTGGTGATACGCACTAATTCAGCTTGACGCACCAAATCGGTGGTGGCATCTGCGTACGCGCCGGTGTGGATTTCAATATAAGGGGCACCCACAGTAACGGCTGCATCAATCTGGCGCATATCGGGATCGATAAACAGTGACACCAGAATGCCGGCCTCAGATAATCGGCTCACCGCAATGGTCATTTTATCGAGTTGACCGGCAACATCTAGCCCGCCTTCGGTGGTAACTTCTTGGCGTTTTTCCGGCACCAGACAGCAAAAGTGCGGTTGTAACTCACAGGCAATATCAACCATTTCATCGGTAACCGCCATCTCCAGATTCATGCGGGTCTGGATAGTTTGGCGCAAGATGCGTACATCTCGATCAGTGATATGGCGGCGATCTTCACGTAAATGCACGGTAATACCGTCGGCACCCGCTTGCTCGGCAATAAACGCGGCCTGAACAGGGTCGGGGTAAATGGTCCCACGTGCATTTCGTAATGTCGCAATGTGATCGATATTGACGCCCAACAACAAATCAGCCATGACAGCCCTCCAGATATGGATGCATCTTTAATAGGTCAATGAGCACGCAAAAACCGGCCCTTAAACGCATAAGTGCCTTGCAGTTTACACCGACTAGACTGTCAGCGGATAGGTTACTGTACGGGAAAGTTGATGATGGGCAGTTTAAAAATGAAGGTATTGCTACTACGGCACTGGATCCGCTGGTGGCTTAATCACAAACTGACGAAACAGTTCGCGACTTTTTAACGGTTTACCCCCCAAATAGGGTTTGAGGGCGATGCGGGTGAAGCGCTTGGCTGCACGTAAAGTATCGGCATCAGGAAATTCACGGTTAGCCAAAGCCGATAATTGGCGGCCAGTAAAGCTATAGTGATCAACCACCAAGCTGGCGATAAATCCTTTTTCTTCCCGATAGCGGTAGGTCATGGTCTCAGACACCGGCTGACCACTCCCCGCACAGTGGAGAAAATCCACACCATAGCCAAGATGAGCCAATATCGCCAATTCAAACTGGCGCAGGGCATATTCGGGCGATCCATCACTGCCTGCCAAAGCCTGTAAGCAATGCAGATAATCGAAGAATAAAGCAGAGTAATTGGTTTGATGTTCTAACACGCGGGAAAGCAGCTCATTGACATATAAACCGCTATACAACATAGAGCCAGTCAATGGAAGAGCCAGTGATACTGGCTCAGCACTGCGTAAGGTTTTAACTTCACCACGCCCGGTCCAGCGAACCAATAATGGCGTAAAAGGCTGCAAGCAGCCTTTTAGATTGGAGCGGCGACCCCGCGCACCTTTGGCCAGCACCCGCATGCGGCCCTCTCCTTCAGTAAATAAATCCAGCATCAAACTGGTTTCACTGTAGGGTCGCCCATGCAGGACAAATGCGCGTTGCCAACCGTCCATTGGCAAGTCTTACTTCAGATCGTCGGTATAGCCTAAGCTGCGCAATGCACGTTCGTCATCTGCCCAGCCTGATTTCACTTTCACCCACAGCTCAAGATGCACTTTTGCTTCGAACATTTGTTCCATGTCCTGACGGGCTTCAATACCAATGGTCTTGATTTTCGAACCTTTATTACCGATGACCATTTTCTTCTGGCCTTCGCGTTCAACCAAAATCAGCCCATGGATGTTATAACCACCGCGCTCATTTGGGACAAACTGTTCAATTTCAACTGTGACTGAGTAAGGTAATTCCTCACCCAAGAAGCGCATCAACTTTTCGCGAATGATTTCTGACGCCATAAAACGCTGAGAGCGGTCAGTGATATAATCTTCCGGGAAATGATGACCCGCTTCCGGCATAAGCTTGCGCACGATGCCAGCGATGGTATCCACGTTCATCCCTTTCTCGGCAGAGATTGGTACGACGTCCAGGAAATTCATCTGCTTACTTAAGAACTGAATATGGGGCAACAGCTTGGTTTTGTCTGTTACGTTATCAACTTTGTTGATCGCCAATAATACCGGGCATTGTAAACTGCGCAGCTTATTAACAACCATTTCATCGTCGGCAGTCCAATTGGTGCCTTCGACTACAAAAATCACTAATTCCACATCACCGAGAGAGCTGCTTGCCGCGCGATTCATTAAGCGGTTAATCGCGCGTTTTTCTTCAATATGCAGTCCCGGGGTATCAACATAAATGGCCTGATAAGGCCCTTCAGTATGGATCCCCATAATACGGTGGCGTGTGGTTTGTGGTTTACGTGAAGTGATGGAGACTTTTTGCCCCAACAGTTCATTTAGCAAAGTAGATTTACCCACATTCGGGCGACCTACAATTGCAATAAAACCACAATACGTTTTTTCTACTTCGCTCATTCAAGCTCCAACTGTTTCAGCGCTTGTTCCGCTGCCGCCTGCTCAGCTTTACGGCGACTTGAGCCGGTACCTATTACCGGTTCATTCAAGCCACTCACCTGGCAGTGGATAGTAAATTCCTGGTCATGTGCTTCTCCGCGAACCTGCACAACCAGATAAGAGGGCAATGGCAGATGACGGCCTTGCAAATATTCTTGCAAGCGCGTTTTCGGGTCTTTCTGCTTATCACCTGGGCTGATTTCTTCCAACCGACTGCGATACCAGTCGAGAATCAGCCGTTCAATCATATGAATATCGCTATCGAGGAATATACCGCCAATTAAGGCTTCGACGGTATCTGCCAAAATTGATTCACGGCGGAAACCACCACTTTTCAATTCACCCGGCCCAAGGCGTAAACATTCACCGAGGTCAAATTCACGGGCCATTTCAGCGAGTGTATTTCCTCTAACCAATGTGGCACGCATCCGACTCATGTCCCCTTCATCGACACGGGGAAAGCGACGATACAGCTCATTGGCAACAACGAAACTTAATATAGAGTCACCCAGGAACTCCAAACGCTCATTGTGTTTGCTACTGGCGCTACGATGAGTCAGTGCTTGCAGCAAGAGCTCCTGCTGTTGAAAAGTGTAGCCCAGCTTCCGCTGTAGCCTGTTTATTACGATGGGGTTCATGAGTTACCAATAGATCAAGAATGCGTCAAAAACTACAGCATACGGAACAGGTCTGATCCGCCAATATTGCAGGACAAAACTGTTTCGTTTGCAGTGGCTCCCATAAAGAAGCCAACTTTTATCGCTCGAAGGGTTATTCTACAACGAGTGGAAATATAATGCTGCGTTTAAATACCCTGCTTACTTGAAGTTGCAGCAGTGCTAGCGGCGTTCAAATCTACTCCCAGCAGATTTGTCACCCGAATTACTGACTTTTGTCGGTTCATCGGGATGTGCTCGTTTGCTACCTGGCTGCAACTCCACCATCTGGGTATAGCCGATACTAATGAATTCCACCAATTCGACTTAAACGAACACCCGTTGGCCATTCACCTTCTTGCTTTTCAAAACTCATCCAAATAGCAGTGGCCTTGCCAACTAGATTACGTTCCGGCACAAACCCCCAGAAGCGGCTATCTGCACTGTTATCCCGGTTGTCGCCCATCATAAAATAATGACCTTCCGGCACCACCCAAACCCCTAAAGGCTGGTTAGGTTGTTGATAATAAGCGCCTATCTGCTCCTGACGCCCAGGGACGGTCAGAATATGGTGTGCCACCGGTCCAAGAGTTTCGGTGCGCTCACGCAAACGTACCCCACCATCAGGCACTGCCTGATTTGTCGGGATTTGGAAGAAGCCAGCAGAAGCCTCGCCATTGCCGCTATAGCGGAATGTCTGCACAAAATCGCTTGGCTCAGATGCACTGTAAGTAATTGGCAACGCACTATCACAAGAAGTACCGGTATTACATGCAGGCTGCACCGTCACTTCCTTGCTGATTGGATTATAGCTAACGCGGTCACCCGGCAAGCCCACTACACGTTTGATATAGTCCAAACGCGGATCGAGTGGATATTTAAATACCGCGATATCACCACGTTTTGGATGTCCCGTAGGGATCAGCGTAGTTTGCGTGATGGGATCTTTAATACCATAAGCAAACTTCTCAACCAGGATGAAGTCACCGATCAATAGCGTTGGCATCATCGAACCAGAAGGGATCTGGAACGGTTCGTAAATAAACGAACGAACGATAAATACCAGAGCTAACACCGGGAAGACTGAAGCACAAGTCTCTATCCAGCCAGGCTGCCTTGCCGCCTGTGCTAAAGTCTTATTATCTACAGCACAACCCGTTTGTGCCTTGATCGCCGCAGTTTGCGCATTAACTGCCGCAATTTTTGCCTGGCGAGCCGGTCCCCATTTAAACCGCTCGAAGCACCAGATAATCCCTGTCAGCAGTGTTGCTATCGCTAAAATCAAGGCAAACATGTTAGCCATCAAAACTCCTTATTTACTGTCTTTTCCAACGTGCAGAATAGCCAGGAAAGCCTCTTGCGGTAATTCAACGTTACCGACCTGTTTCATACGTTTTTTACCGTCTTTCTGTTTCTGCAAAAGTTTCTTCTTACGGCTAACGTCACCGCCATAACACTTCGCCAGTACGTTTTTACGTAACTGTTTCACAGTAGAACGGGCAATGATGTGGTTACCGATAGCAGCCTGAATTGCAATATCAAATTGCTGGCGCGGGATCAATTCTTTCATTTTCTCAACCAGATCACGGCCACGGTATTGCGCATTATCACGATGGGTAATAAGCGCCAGCGCATCTACACGCTCGTTGTTGATTAACACATCAACACGCACCATGTCAGAGGTCTGGAAACGTTTGAAATTGTAATCCAGCGAGGCGTAGCCACGGGATGTCGACTTCAGGCGATCGAAGAAATCGAGCACCACTTCAGCCATCGGAATTTCATACGTCAGCGCCACTTGGTTACCGTGGTAAACCATGTTGGTCTGCATACCACGTTTTTCAATACACAACGTGATGACGTTACCCAGGTATTCCTGCGGCAACAGCATATGACACTCAGCAATTGGCTCGCGTAGCTCTTCGATGTTGTTCAACGCAGGCAGCTTGGATGGGCTATCAACGTAAACAGTTTCCTGACTGGTGGTGATCACTTCATATACGACCGTCGGTGCGGTGGTGATCAACTCCAGATCGTACTCACGCTCCAGACGCTCCTGAATGATCTCCATGTGCAGTAAGCCAAGGAAGCCACAGCGGAAACCAAAGCCCAATGCGGTGGAGCTTTCTGGTTCGTAGAACAAAGAGGCGTCATTAAGACTCAACTTGCCCAGTGCATCACGGAAAGCTTCATAATCGTCTGAACTAATAGGGAACAGACCTGCATAAACCTGTGGTTTTACTTTCTTAAAGCCAGGTAATGACTTCTCCGCCGGGTTACGGGTCAGAGTCAATGTGTCGCCGACCGGTGCGCCTAAAATGTCTTTTATCGCACACACCAACCAGCCAACCTCACCGCAGTTCAACATATCGCGATCTATACGTTTTGGTGTAAAAATACCGAGGCGCTCAGCATTATAACTCTGCCCGGTACTCATTACTTTAACCTTATCGCCTTTACGCAATGAGCCATTTTTAATACGAATTAACGATACAACACCCAGATAATTATCAAACCAGGAGTCGATAATTAGCGCTTGCAATGGACCATCAGGATCACCCTCTGGCGGCGGAATATCACGCACCAAACGCTCAAGGATATCGGGTACACCTACACCAGTTTTCGCTGAGCAACGTACCGCATCAGTCGCATCAATGCCCACGATGTCTTCAATTTCTTCCGCAACACGCTCAGGGTCAGCAGCCGGCAGGTCGATTTTATTTAAAACAGGAACCACTTCCAGATTCATTTCCATCGCGGTGTAGCAGTTCGCCAGCGTTTGTGCTTCAACGCCTTGCCCTGCGTCAACAACCAGCAACGCCCCTTCACAAGCCGCTAAGGAGCGGGAAACTTCATAAGAGAAGTCAACGTGACCAGGGGTATCGATAAAATTGAGCTGATAGGTTTGACCATCTTTAGCATGGTAATCAAGCGTCACACTCTGTGCCTTGATGGTAATACCACGCTCACGCTCCAGATCCATAGAATCCAGTACTTGAGCGGCCATTTCACGCTCAGATAATCCGCCACAAATCTGAATAATACGGTCCGACAGTGTCGACTTACCGTGGTCAATATGGGCAATAATAGAAAAGTTTCTTATGTGCTTCATTTATATGAATTTTTCTCTAGTCGTTGTCTTTAATTAATTATTGGTGGACACAGCGATGGACTCAAACCCAAAACTACCCACATAAATATGCACGCATCTTACACTGTAAGTCTGCCTCGTGAAAGGCATCACACTTAGCTTGTTAGCTGATTTATCCTGTAAAAATGTATCAACGCCTTACCTTACATCGCTATTGATAGTACATACTCTTAGCGCTGTTCCGTGCTGATATCCCGGTAAAAATAGTTTAATACCAATAACTTTATTGTGCCTATCGCTTATAAAGCGCGCTAGTGTCTATTATTTAACTGATTATAATCAGCACGATAGATACCCTACCCGCCTAATTTAGGGGTGCACATATTTCTATTTTGTCGAACTGATGATTAATTCATTTTCGGAAAATGCTCATTTACCCGGTTGGATAATAATTTAAAGTATTCATGTGACTTTATAACAACCAAGTGAAATATCCTCTTGGCGGCCATATGGAGAATATTATGATTGATGAAGGAAAAATACTGAGCCGCCATGAGTTTAGAAAAAATAACTCCAGAGCCACTATCGTCGCAATAATACTTATATTAGTATTTAGTTTTATAATAATTACCTTATCAATAGCGACATCTATTTTTTCAACCCCATCAATTCTTTCGATCTTATGTGTCGCTATTGCAGCTATCTCGCTGAGTACCTTCCTGTATTTGCGCTTACACTGTAATCCAATGTTTACCTACTTTCTTTATGAGAAAGGAGTACGGGTCTTCAATCATCACAGTGGAAATGTCTATTTTATTACATTTAATAAAATACAATACATTCATAAATACCATACAGGAGTAAACCCTAATGGCAAAATTAACACAATGGCATTTCGCACCTCTAAATTGCAGCCATGGAATATTATAATTAATAATATAACTAATGCTTACCCGCTGATAAACACAATAATCCATCAACAAGTCATGCATGTCGGGATAGTAAGTTTAAACTCTTTATCCCGAGGAAAAAAAATAGTATTTGATGTAATTAAAAAGAATGACAACTGGCTAAAATCACTCATATACCATGGTCTTTTAAATGTAATCATGGTGAAAAATGTTCAGATAGATACAACTCCACTTTCACTTAGTGCACACTCATTAATTACAACAGACGGTATTATCAGCATTGAAGACATCCTGCGTGTCGAGACGTTACGCGAGAAAGATCATGATAAAATACGCTTATTTGATGCTAAAGGTAATATACTTTTCTCAGTAGATTACTCAGCGCTTATCAGTGCCGATCTTTTTATTGCTTTAGTTGAACATATGATACAGAACCGTATTCCGGCCTATCATGGGTAAGAGGAAAGGAATTATTCTGTTACTGAATTCGTATAGTCGTTGGGGGTAAACCAATCTGTAGAATCATTGGTTGATAGTCACTCTGTCCTTCAATTCTGCTGGCTAATGTTCTGGCGAGCAAAAAACCTAGCCCCGCACCTAAAATAGCGCCTAGAGCAGTAAAAGCATCGGTGACAAATAAAGCCTGAAATAAACCGCCACCCGCAATCAATCCGGCTAAAGGCGTTAGATAAACCAAAGAAGCAGAACGTAATAAACTCCCCTCACTAATACCGACTTCAACCTTTTGGCCAGGTTCAAGCGGTTGCGAGATAGCTATTTGTAATTGGTGCTCCGACTCCGGCCCCAATTCATTTAATAAATGACTACCGCATCCAGTGCGCGCATTGCAACTCCCACAACCAGACTGTGGTTCACAACGCAATAGAGCAACACCATTTTGCCACGAAATAACTGTAGCCCATTCTTTCATCATTTTGTTGATTCCAAAACAATACTGTCAGCGATACGTTTTGCAGTTGTAGGCGGAAGCTCGCCAACTATGGTAATTTCAACATTATTACGAGCTTCAGTATGCACAGTTCTACGACCTTGACGTAAGGATTGCTCTGAAGGCGCATCTTTACCTGCCGGATTTATATTTACTGAAAAACTGAATAACCCATCAGAATATAATCGTGATTCTGTTGGTGCCTCCATATTCGGTAATGTACGGCGACTGCGTGAAATCTCGGAAACACCTTCCGGCAACCAACGTGGGGCCCAGGTAAAATCAACCTTGGTTTTAGCAGGTAATGCAAGTAATGGCGGTAAAGAGAGCTTTACCAGACCTTGCAAAATATCCTGAATAGGTTCACCGATAGCAAAAGAAATCACACGAAATTGCTCAAGTGTTTCACCATCACGATCTAACAAATCTACCCGCATTGGGAGTTTGCTCGTTTCATCCATCCAAATAATATAGCTGTATCGGGTACTGTCACGGGCGACTACCCGAATAACCTGACATGGTCGGTCTGCAATACGGGCACGGCCAAGTGCAATATAGTTATAGTATTTTGACAGTTTTTCAAAATCGGGGAATACGATAGATGGTAATGCATCAACTATATGTTCACCCGCCAGAGTGAAAGCATCGAAACCAGGTTCGAAATAACTTATTTCATTACCACGCTGTAAGATCTCAGTACGTGGGCCATCCATACGCAGCAATTGCGCAAAGGTTTTTTTATCTAAAATAGCATGTCGATAGCGAAGAGAATCAATCCCTTGCTTATTAACATTAATGTAGGATAGCTCATAGTTGAGCGACTGGCTGGCACTGCTCATTTCCTGCAACATTGCTATCGGCGTCGTTTCCGCCGAAGCAATTGTTGGCATGAACAGGCTGCCCGTCATTAAACAGACGGAGAACCAAAGTTGCTTCATTACTGCTGCTGCATTCCTAAGGACTGAGTTCCGGGAACCTGAATAGCGGCTTGTGTCGATGTTGAAGGCTGCTGCAACACGTCAGTTTGTGGCAAGCGGCGTTGCAATTCAAAATCTTGCAATTGAGTCATCATATTGACTCGCCGACGTTGCTCCTGAACCTGATGCTGTTGAGACGTTCCGAAAGAACCATCAGCAGGCACACCAAAACTTACTGGCGAGGCTTTACCCATCATCGGTAAGGTATTAAATGCAGGTGATTCTGGTTGCAAATTACCTGATTCGGGCTGGTTGTATTGTTGAACCCCAACAATTACCGCTAGAGAAACACACGCGGCAACCCCAACCTGAGTAATCTGGCTGGCCCATGGGCGAACTTTTTGCCAGAAAGGCATTTTCTGCCAGACATGAGGTTGTGGCTGAGATTCAGGCACAGCAATAGGTACAAAACGAGCAGGCTCGTTTTTGAGTGCCTCTGCGACTCGGCTGGCGATATCCAGATGCAAGACTTCACCAACATCCCCCCGCAGGGTATCACGGATTAAATGGTAGCTCTGCCAGCTTTGCTGCAATGCTTTATCTTTCGATAAAGAACCAAGCAGCTCACTATCGAGAGTTTCTCCGTCCATCAGAGCGGAAAGCTTTTCTTTCTGCATGCCAAATACCCTTTATGTGTCCGCTTATCGCTGAATTAGCGGCTGAACTTTATTATCGATAGCCTCTCTGGCACGGAAGATACGGGAACGAACAGTACCGACCGGACAGTCCATAATCACAGCTATCTCTTCATAGCTTAGACCATCTAACTCCCTGAGTGTAATTGCCATCCGCAGATCCTCAGGAAGTGACTCTATGGTTTTAAAAACTATCTGCCTCAATTCTTCAGACAACATTAAGTTCTCAGGGTTCGATATTTCTTTCAATGCACCCGCATTTTCGTAATTTTCAGCATCATTTGCATCCACATCACTGGATGGTGGGCGCCGCCCCTGAGCAACTAAGTAATTTTTTGCTGTATTCACAGCAATACGGTAAAGCCACGTATAGAAAGCGCTATCGCCACGAAATGACTCCAATGCACGATAAGCTTTGATAAAAGATTCCTGAACTACATCAGGGACATCACCCTGAGGCACATAGCGGGATACAAGGCTCGCAACCTTATGCTGGTATCGAATTACCAGTAAATTGAACGATTGCTGATCACCTTTCTGGACCCGTTCAACCAGCATCTGATCCGTTAACTGCTCGCTCATCCGAGGTGAACTCTCCCGAAATCTATCCTCACGCTAAAAGTAGTACTGCCAGCCATATCTTTATTTTCCTGAGCAAGCACACGCTTGGAGTTTATAAAAATTGCAAAGTTCCATGTTGCCAGATTATTTGTCTGAATATTCTTTAGACATCTTATAGCCATAGCTTTTGCTCTGGCAGATAGGCTAACATGAATTTCACTCTTCTTCTGCACACATCATACGATATGCAATCATCATCTGAACACGTTAGCGATGTATTGATCATCGGGAGTGGCGCTGCCGGTTTGTCATTGGCTTTACGCCTGGCGCCACATTGTAAAGTAACTGTTCTGAGCAAAGGGCCACTTAATGAAGGTGCCACTTTTTATGCTCAGGGAGGTATTGCTGCCGTTTTTGATGAAACTGACAGCATTAGTTCACATGTCGATGACACCCTGATTGCTGGGGCCGGGCTTTGTGACAAAGACGCCGTAGAGTTTATTGCCAGTAACGCCCGCTCTTGCGTGCAATGGCTTATTGATCAAGGCGTCCTGTTTGATACCGAAACCAATGCCAGCGGCGAAGAACGTTATCACCTTACCCGTGAAGGCGGCCATAGCCATCGCCGTATACTGCATACTGCTGATGCTACAGGTAAAGAAGTAGAAACTACCCTGGTAGGTAAAGCAAGGACCCACCCTAACATTTTAGTGAAAGAACGCTGTAATGCTGTCGATCTTATCACGTCCAATAAAATTGGTCTGACGGGCACTAAACGTGTGGTCGGCGCTTATATCTGGAACCGGGAGCTTGAGAAAGTTGAAACTTTTCGGGCTAAAGCGGTCGTTTTAGCTACCGGTGGTGCCGCCAAAGTTTACCAATATACCACTAACCCCGATATCTCTTCTGGCGATGGTATCGCCATGGCATGGCGTGCTGGGTGTCGTGTCGCTAATTTAGAATTTAACCAATTTCATCCTACCTGCTTGTTCCATCCGCAAGCGCGTAACTTCTTACTGACCGAAGCATTACGTGGCGAAGGTGCTTACCTTAAGCGCCCTGACGGCAGCCGCTTTATGCTTGATTTTGACCCCCGAGGGGAGTTGGCCCCGCGTGATATCGTCGCCCGCGCCATAGACCATGAGATGAAGCGCCTTGGTGCTGATTGTATGTATCTGGATATCAGTCATAAACCGACTGATTTCGTGATGCAACACTTCCCGATGATCTACAAAAAACTACTGTCGCTCGGTATCGATCTGACCAAAGAAGCCATTCCTATCGTACCTGCTGCTCACTATACCTGTGGCGGTGTAATGGTAGACCAACATGGGCGTACTGACCTGGATGGTTTATATGCGATTGGCGAAGTCAGCTATACCGGCTTGCATGGCGCTAACCGCATGGCTTCTAACTCTCTACTCGAGTGCCTGGTGTATGGCTGGTCTGCCGCTGAAGATATTCTTATGCGCTTGCCACATGCCAAATTGGCGAAACATTTGCCAGACTGGGACGAAAGCCGTGTTGATAACTCTGATGAACGTGTCGTCATTCAGCATAACTGGCATGAACTGCGTTTATTCATGTGGGATTACGTCGGTATTGTGCGCACCACCAAACGCTTAGAGCGCGCTTTACGCCGTATCAACACATTACAGCAGGAGATTGATGAATATTATGCCAACTTCCGTATCTCCAATAATCTGCTGGAATTACGTAACCTCGTGCAGGTCGCTGAGTTAATCGTGCGCTGTGCCATGGAGCGTAAAGAGAGCCGTGGTTTGCATTATACGCTTGATTATCCTGATCAAATAGAGAATCCACAGCCTACCATTCTCCATCCATAATAGCTTTTCAGGGCGCGTTTCACTATCGCGCCCTGCTTATCCTGATTTTTGGCTTATCACTACAACCACTTATCACGATAACTAATAGTTGAGATAAAACTCGCTGATCAACTGACAAAACTCAGGGGAATAGACCCCTTCAGATTGACGCAAAGCTAAATGCTGATACTCCGTCTCTCCCGTCTGGCGCGATAACGTCAATAACATTCTATTTAGCGGCTTACCAGGACGATCCCTGATGTCTACTTGGCAGTGAACGAACCAGTTTTGTTGAATAGCAAGGCGGGAGAGTTCAATTCCCAAGTCATGAGGTAAAACCACACAAAACGCACCGCTCGGTGTGATAAGCTTCTCAGCACAGTTTAGTAAAGCATCATGCGTTAAGGAGCCGGTGTAACGCGCAGTATCGCGGGCCTCATCCCGGCAGGCGACCGCCGGAGCAAAATAAGGTGGATTGCTGACAATCAGATCATACTGATGAGGGTGGTTTTCAGCAAACTGGTGCACGTCCTGCTGATAAATACGAACCCGCTCAGCCCAGGGAGATGACGCCGCATTGCTGCTTGCCTGCCGTGCGGCTTCTGGCTCCAGTTCAACGCCATCAATCAATACCTCAGATGTTGAACGTTGAGCAATCATTAGAGCAATAAGTCCACTGCCACAACCGATATCCAGCACTTTACGGGCTTTTTCCACCGGCACCCAAGCCCCAAGTAGAACACCATCAGTGCCTACCTTCATCGCACAGCAATCATGTGCCACAAAGAATTGTTTAAAAGTGAAACCACCACCACGTAACACCGGTTTTTTTTTCAATTGTTCGCCCACATTAGTCACCAGAATCCATAACCGGCGTAGCATAGGACAATATGATTGAAGGGAAAAGACATCATTACCGCTTAAACAGGTGAAGAATTCGGCTAACCCGTCTATAATCGGCGCCCCAAGTAGAGGAAGACCATGACTGTAACCAATTTTTCCGAACTCGATCTCGATGAACGCCTGATTGACGCACTGCGCGACAAAGGCTATGAGCGCCCTACCGCCATTCAAGCTGCGGCTATTCCGCCAGCTATGGATGGGCGCGATGTATTGGGTTCGGCTCCAACAGGTACTGGCAAAACTGCCGCCTTTTTGCTGCCTGCCTTGCAGCATTTGCTCGATTTCCCACGCAAAAAATCTGGCCCGCCACGGATACTGATCCTGACGCCAACCCGTGAATTAGCCATGCAAGTTGCGGATCAAGCCCGTGAATTGGCCAAGCATACACAACTGGATATCGCCACGATCACCGGCGGTGTGGCTTATATGAACCACGCGGAAGTGTTTAGTGAAAATCAGGATATCGTTGTTGCGACCACTGGCCGCTTGTTGCAATACATCAAAGAAGAGAACTTTGACTGTCGGGCAGTAGAAACCCTGATTCTGGATGAAGCCGACCGTATGCTGGATATGGGCTTTGCGCAGGACATTGAAACCATCGCCGCAGAGACTCGCTGGCGTAAACAAACCTTACTGTTCTCCGCCACGCTTGAAGGTGAAGCTATCCGTGAGTTTGCGGAACGCATCCTGAATGAGCCGGTAGAGTTGGAAGCCGATCCATCTCGTCGCGAACGTAAAAAAATTCAGCAATGGTACTATCGTGCTGACAATATCGAACACAAAACCGCGCTGCTAGTGCATCTGCTCAAGCAACCGGAAGTGCAGAAATCCATCATTTTCGTCAGAACCCGTGAAAAGGTACACCAACTGGTCAGTTGGCTACGTGAGGCCGGAATTAACGCCTGGTTCCTCGAAGGTGAAATGGTTCAGGCGAAGCGCACCGAAGCCGTTATTCGTTTAGGCGATGGCCGGGTTAACGTTCTGGTTGCCACTGATGTGGCTTCACGCGGCCTCGACATCGACGATATCAGTCATGTATTCAACTTTGATCTGCCGCTGACATCTGACGTCTATCTGCACCGTATTGGCCGTACTGGCCGCGCCGGGCGCAAAGGTGTTGCTATCTCATTAGTTGAAGCGCATGACCATCTATTGCTGGGTAAAATTGGCCGTTATCTGAACGAACCATTGAAGCCACGGGTTATTGATGAATTACGCCCGACCAGTAAGGCACCAAGCGAAAAAACCACCGGTAAGCCTTCTAAAAAGGTTTTAGCAAAGCGTAAAGAGCTAAAAGAAGCCAGCAAAGAGAAGGTAAAGGTTAAGGTACGTCACCGCGATGCCAAAAATGTTGGTAAGCGGCGTAAGCCAAAGGAAAAACCTGATACCAAGAGTGCTGATTGATTTAGCATTCTTGCGAAGAAGCCGCTTACAATAGCGGCTTTTTTATTATCAGCACGATGGCGACAACCTTACTGTATTTCGCACTCAAGTTGCGTTTTAGCCTATCCGGCTAATATTCTGCTACTGCTGATAAATCTCAGCGAGTTTCTTCCCGCGCAGCCAGGTATTCAATTGCTGGTGTTTTTGTTGCATTTCAGCACTTTGAATATTCAAAGGCGTCATGGCAAAATATTGTTGAAAGGTCGCCCCCTGCTTGTTGCGTAATTCAGGATCAGCACCGGCTTTTAATAGCCGCAATGCCAGATCTGGCGCATTGGTTTTGCCCGCTAAATGCAGTGGTGTATCCCCCATCCGATCAGCCATATTCGGATCGACCCCAGCAACTAACAGCAGGATAACCTGAACTCCGCGCCCCGCCATAACAGCCGCAGCCAATGGCGTCGCCAGTGTCACACTATTGCGCGCATTAGGTTTCATACGACCTTCAAGTAAAATTTGCAGGTAATGCGCATCTTGCACACTAGCCGCCGTATGCCAGGCGGTATCACCCCGCATGCCCGACTGAAATGGATCAGCATGCTCTTGCAGCAACGCCGCTAAACTTTCTGGCTGTTGGTTGAGAATAGCCCACTGCATCAGGGTTAGCGACCGATCACCTTGCTGCTGCAACAACTTTTCATTTGCTAACTGATGGATCTGTTTTACATCTCCGTGGACAATCGCATCAGCGATCGGTATTACAGTCGGATCAGTAAAAGCTGTATTAATATCTGTCATCGCCTGCCCCTCAAAACTTATTAATGGCATCAAAACACCGTAGATGGCATAACGCAAATGGCGCCTCACCCTCATTGCCAGTGTCGATTCAGGCATACTGCCGCTCCCAAGGTTGTTGTTCACTCATTGAGCTGATCACTTTATCAATACTGTGTGCCGATAAGCGGCGTTCAAGGTGCTTATGTGGCAGCCAATCATCTATCCCTGTGAGTTTGTCACTATTTGTCAGAGTGATTTTATGGCCTACCGCATCAGGAATTAACCACGTAGATTCCTGTGCATCTGTCAGCAAATCATATTGTTCGCTATAGCAGCGCACACCACCGTTTCCTGCTGAAATCCGTGCTTGAGTGGGGTCCATACCAAGGCGATTTATGGTATGGTCTGAAACACCCGCGGCATTAAATGTCACCGCAAATGTTCCACTCGCTAATGCTGCGGTCGCCGCCAAACCGCCCCCCAATGAGTGCCCGGTAATCACCAGCGCATCACCAAATGCCATTTTTGCTGTTTTCCCTACAGCAACGGCTTGATTATACTGTACATCATCGTAGCCAGTGGCTTGCCGGATGTTACTTAGCCAATCATTTACATCATTGGTACCGGCAAAGGATAAAACATACTGCTGATTATCATGATAAATCCCAGCCTGAAATCCTGAAGCACTATTAAATAAACTCGCCGGATCTATTCCCGCAGCCAGTAACTCACCATCACTCAAACGTGTAAACCCGCCGATGCTCCCAGCAGCAGGAGCGTAAACATCTTTAGCGAGTAATGCTAATGAATAGTCCCCTTGCTGTGATCCTTGTCCATTTGATATCGCAACATGCTCACTCCCCGTCGCAGATCCGTTACTTCGTGTCAGGCTAACGTTAGCTTGCATACTGTAACAAAGCTCATTACCTGCCAGCGTTGCTGCTGTATGATGAGTCGGTTGTCCCACTGAAGGCTTGTCCGCGGTGGTGACATCCCTCTTTGGCAGTTCCGATGGGTTCACTTGACTCATTAAACCTACTAATGCAGTAGGCCCAATCAAACTGACAGGTCCACTCATGCCAACTCCTTGTCGAAAGATAATCCAGATAATTAGTTCGGCGTTATGGGTTTATCTATCGACACATCGGATGAGTTCTTAAATAGAAATGATAAGATTTACTTATAAATATAGAGAAGTGTGATCGTTATCAAATTTATCGACCACTAAATAGCAGAGATGAAAAAGGGAGCCGAAGCTCCCTTAGAATTTTTGAATGACTTAAACGTTATGACAAAAATTACAGACTTTCAGTGAAAGTACGAGTAATCACATCACGTTGTTGTTCTGGTGTCAGAGAGTTAAAACGCACTGCATAGCCAGAAACACGAATCGTCAACTGAGGATATTTTTCTGGATTTTTCACTGCATCTTCCAGTGTTTCGCGGCGCAGAACGTTAACGTTCAAATGCTGACCACCTTCAACACGCACTGTTGGCTGCACTTCCAGTGGAACTTCGCGATATTCAATCTGGCCTAACTCACTGGCAGGAACTATCTGATCTTCGGCATAACCCGCTTTAGCGCAAACGCAGCGCAATTCAGATTTTTCATCATCCAACAGCCAAAAAGAGTTCAGTAAGGCTTCATTGTTAGCTTTAGTAATTTGAATACCAGTAATCATTTGGTGCCTCCATAATGCGGATATAAATTCCAAGGGGGAGAAACTATCTTGGTTATTTGGTAAAACCATTGTTGTCTTATTGTTCTGTATACCAGTCAGACCGTCGCAATTCTTTGACTTAAATCAATCTTTCGGCCATGTCAGTAATAACTCCATCGGCAAATTTATGTTTTATATCAATTTTATCAAAACGACTGACAGCAAATATTTTTGTAAATTTTCAACATTTTTTGCATAAAAAGGTCAAAAAATCATCATTACGTCACAGAGTCAGGTTTAACGGTTTCACTCACCGGTTTGAACCGGTAAGCTAACGCACATCAATACTTTGCAGAAACCAAGGAGAGTGTTTATGTCTGCCTCCCTTACCTGGCACGATGTGATCGGCCAGGAAAAAGAACAGCCTTACTTTAGAGATACACTGGCCTATGTGGCAGCAGAACGCAGTGCTGGCAAGACTATCTATCCTGCGCAAAAAGATGTATTTAACGCATTCCGCCTGACTGAATTGGATCAGGTTAAAGTGGTTATTTTAGGGCAAGACCCCTACCACGGCCCCAATCAAGCACATGGATTATCATTTTCTGTGTTACCTGGTGTGCCGGCGCCTCCCTCTTTGGTGAACATGTACAAAGAGTTGGCTACCGATATTCCAGGCTTTGAGCGCCCCAATCATGGCTTCTTGCAAAGCTGGGCCGAACAAGGGGTATTGCTGCTCAATACCGTGCTAACCGTTGAAGCAGGTAATGCGCACTCTCATGCTAACCTTGGTTGGGAAACCTTCACTGATAAAGTCATTGCAGCCCTGAATGAACATCGTGATGGGGTGATTTTTATGCTGTGGGGAGCACATGCCCAGAAGAAGGGCCGGATCATTGATACCCAACGCCACTTTATTTTAAAAGCGCCGCACCCATCGCCGCTGTCTGCCCATCGTGGTTTTCTTGGTTGTAAGCACTTTTCACAAGCAAATCAGCTACTGCAACAGCACAATCAACAAGCTATTGATTGGCAACCAAAACTACCAACAGCAGATTAAAATACCAAGATAGTTAAATAAAAAAAGGCACCCGAAGGTGCCTTTTTCACGTCAGGACACCTTAAGCTTTCGCTTTAGATACCGCAACCATTGCCGGGCGTAGCAAACGGCCATTTAGCGTATAGCCTTTTTGCATCACCATCATCACATGATTTGGTTCATGATCAGCAGATTCAAGCATCGTCATTGCCTGATGAACATCAGGATTAAACGGCACATGGGTATCAGCGACAACCTCAATGCCGAATTTACCTACTGCATCGAGCAGTGATTTCAGCGTCAACTCGACACCTTCAATCATCGAAGTCAGTTCGGCATTGCTTTTATCAGCAGTATCCAGTGCACGTTCCAGATTATCGATCACTGGCAATAATTCAGATGAAAATCTTTCCAGTGCAAACTTATGCGCTTTTTCAACATCCAATTCAGTACGACGACGGATATTCTCAACTTCAGCCTTAGCGCGTAGCAAGCTTTCGCGCTCACGCTGTACGGCTGCAGCCAACTGCGCTTCAAGCTCGGCAACACGCGGATCTACACCTTCACCCGTCTCTTGTGTCGCTTCCACTTGCTGCTCTGCTGCATTTTCCATTTCTTCCGAGACTTGCTCGTTTGGTGTTTTCTGTTCTTTACTACTCATGGATATCTCCGCGTTTTAGCATTAATCTCGCTACTTGGCTTATTATGGGGATCAAAACCGGGGATTCAAGGGAACCGGTCATAATGTGGGGTAAAAGACACCCCAGTAAGGAAAATCACGGCAATGAATAATAAAAGATTCAATTGTATTGGTATTGTCGGTCACCCACGGCATCCGGCTGCACTTGCCACCCATGAGATGCTCTACCACTGGTTAAACGCCAAAGGTTATGACGTGATGGTTGAACAGCAGATCGCCAAAGATCTAAATTTAACCGATGCCATTACCGGCAGCTTGGCTGATATTGGCCAAAAAGCCGATTTAGCCGTGGTGGTCGGGGGCGACGGCAATATGCTCGGTGCCGCGCGAGTACTCGCTCGCTATGATATCAAAGTCATCGGTGTCAACCGAGGCAATCTGGGCTTTCTGACTGATTTGGACCCGGATAATGCCCAACAACAACTTTCAGATGTACTGGAAGGCGAATACCTAAGCGAACAACGCTTCTTACTAGAAGTACAAGTGACTCGTACCAATCAGCAAAGCCGCATCAGCACAGCAATCAATGAAGTGGTTTTGCATCCGGGTAAAGTGGCACATATGATTGAATTCGAAGTGTATATCGATAACCGCTTCGCTTTTTCTCAACGTTCAGACGGCCTGATCATTGCCACCCCTACCGGCTCGACGGCTTATTCGCTCTCGGCTGGTGGTCCAATCCTCACCCCCACCCTAGACGCCATCGTATTGGTCCCGATGTTCCCACACACTCTAACCGCCAGACCTCTGGTCATTAATAGTAGCAGCACCATCCGATTGAAGTTTTCGCAAATCACCAGCGACCTGGAAATAAGCTGTGATAGCCAGATAGCACTACCGATTCAGGAGGGTGAAGAAGTATTAATTCGCCGTAGTGATTTTCACCTTAATCTTATTCATCCAAAGGACTACAGTTATTTCAATACGTTAAGTACAAAACTAGGTTGGTCGAAAAAATTATTCTAAAAAGTGCCGCAAGGACTTTACTGTATATAAAACCAGTCTATACTGTATTCAAATACAGCCATGTGTTTATGTACAGGAGATTTACCATGCTGGCCCAATTAACCATCAGTAATTTTGCAATTGTGCGTGAGTTAGAAATCGATTTTCAACCCGGGATGACAGCAATTACTGGCGAAACAGGGGCAGGTAAATCTATCGCCATAGATGCATTGGGGTTATGCCTTGGTAGCCGCTCAGATGGCAGCATGGTGCGTTTAGGTGCAACGCGTGCTGATATTTGTGCTCGCTTTTCACTGACAGACACCCCATCGGCCCGACAGTGGTTGGAAAATAACCATCTTGATGACAGTAATGAATGCCTATTGCGGCGGGCTATTGGAACCGATGGCCGCTCAAGAGGCTTTATTAATGGTACGGCAGTCCCCCTGTCACAACTGCGAGAGTTAGGCCAACATCTCATCCAGATTCACGGCCAACATGCCCATCAGTTGCTATTAAGACCAGATCATCAAAAACAGCTATTAGATGCCTACGCAGACCAGTCTGCTTTGCTGAGCGAAATGAAAACAGCCTATCAAATCTGGCACCAAAGCTGCCGGGCACTGGCACTCCATCAACAGCAATCTCTGGAACGTAACGCCCGAAAGGAATTATTGCAATATCAGTTGAAAGAACTAAATTCATTTGTCCCACAAGCGGGGGAATATGAACAAATTGATATCGAATATAAGCGTTTGGCAAACAGTGGGCAGTTGTTGTCACTCAGCCAACAAGCCTTACAATTGCTGTCGGATGATGAACAGAATAACATTCTCAGCCAGCTCTTCTCAGCCAAACACCAGTTAGCCGAACTGGCTGGCATGGATGAACAATTTAATAATTTATTAAATATGCTAGAAGAGGCTTCTATCCAAATCAGTGAAGCCAGTGATGAGCTACGCCATTATGCGGAGCAATTTGATATGGACCCTAACCGTTTGTATGAATTGGAACAACGGTTATCTCGTCAATTAAATCTGGCCCGTAAACACCATGTAGCACCAGAAGAGTTACCCTTGTTTCACCAGCAATTGCTGGATGAGCAAGAACAGCTGTCACGGCAAGAAAACGACCATGAGCAACTCAGCCACGCGGTAAATACTCACTATCAACACGCGTTAGAGATAGCTAACCGGTTGCACCAAGAACGCCAGCATTATGCTGATGAATTGGCCGCGCTAATTACCGAAAGCATGCATGAATTATCAATGCCACATGGCCAATTCACGATTGACACCCATTTTGAGCCAGAGCACCTCAGTGCTGAAGGGGCGACCCGCATTGAGTTCTGCGTCACTACCAACCCAGGTCAACCGCTACAAGCACTGGCCAAAGTCGCCTCCGGTGGTGAACTGTCTCGCATCGCATTGGCGATTCAGGTGATTACAGCGCGTAAAATGGATACTCCTGCGCTTATCTTCGATGAAGTTGATGTTGGTATCAGTGGACCAACGGCAGCCATAGTGGGCCGCCTGTTGCGTCAGCTTGGTGAATCGACTCAGGTTATGTGTGTGACCCACCTTCCACAAGTTGCGGGTTGTGGCCATCAACATTTCTTTGTGAGTAAACAAACCGATGGCACTGAAACCGAAACCCATATGCATCGGCTAGATAAAAAAGCCCGCTTGCAAGAGTTGGCGCGCCTTCTGGGCGGCAGTGAAGTGACGAAAAACACCTTGGCAAATGCAAAAGAATTGCTCGCAGCATAGAAAAGATTAACTTTTTTCCTTTCCAGAGGTCATACAGGTGCCCTGTAAAGGTTTCCAACTGCTGCAAGGTCTATTATCATCGTCATCCTACGCCCTAAAGGAATGTGATTACTATGCGCTGTAAAATGCTGACTGCCGCCGCTGTGATGCTTGCAATGCTTACTGCGGGTTGTTCAACGCTGGAGAAGGTGGTCTACCGGCCTGATATTAATCAGGGTAACTATTTATCATCTAATGACGCGTCCAAAATTCATAAAGGTATGACCCAGCAACAAGTGGCATATACCTTAGGCACACCAATGCTACAGGACCCGTTTGGCACCAAAACCTGGTTCTATGTGTTCCGCCAACAACCTGGCCACCAGAAAGTAACACAACAGACGTTGACGTTGACCTTTGATAGCAGCGGCGTGCTGACTGATATCAAAAACGAACCAACATTAGCAGGAAATTAATTTATCCGAAGATTGCAGAACAGATGAAGGGAACGAATACTGATTATGGTTTTAGGCAACAAGCCGCCTAATGCTTATGCAACCATAGGATGGCGTACGCTTTTTCTTCGATAGCAGTTCAGGGCTACAATAAAAATAAGGCACAGACGGTGCCTTATTTTTTTGCCTGTTCGGCGCGTTGTCGGCGTAACTCTTTAGGGTCTGCGCTCAGAGGGCGATAAATCTCAACACGATCACCCGTGGAAAGCTTATCTCCCAGCTTTACCGGGCGGCTGTAAACACCCACTTTATTTTTTGTCAGATCAATATCTGATCGTAACTCAAGTAAACCTGATGCTTTGATAGCATCCTCAACAGTACTGCCAGCCTCAAGTGAAACAGTCCGCAAATATTGGCGTTCAGGCAAGGCATAAACCACCTCAACGCGAATCTCAGACACTGTATACCTCTTTAGCACGTTGAGTGAACGCCTGCACCATATTGCCAGCTAATTCCTTGAATATTTTACCAAAAGCCAACTCAATCAGCTTATTGGTAAATTCAAAATCCAGGTGCAGTTCAACTTTACAAGCATCTGCACTTAATGGGGTAAAATGCCATCCGCCCATTAATTTCCGAAATGGCCCATCTACCAATTGCATATTAATGCTCTGGTTATCAGTCAATGTATTGCGTGTAGTAAACGTTTTACTGATACCAGCCTTGGCGACATCAACTGCGGCCGTCATTTCATTTTCAGTAACATCAAGCACCCGGCTGCCGGTGCAACCAGGCAAAAATTCTGGATAAGAGCGAACATCATTAACCAGTTGATACATCTGTTCTACGCTAAACGGAACCAACGCAGAGCGGCTAATCTGTGGCATAACATTTCCTGTGAGACATAAAACGCGCTGATAATACCATTTATCTACCGCCAGACAAAAAATCTGCTAGGCATTCTACGCAACAAATGAGACAAAATGCACAGGCATCCTGCGGGAAAGGATTTCATTCGCCTCCGCATACAGTATAATGATCAATACTATGACAAAGAAAAAAGCATACAAACCCGGTTCCGCAACCATTGCGCAAAATAAACGAGCCCGCCATGAATACTTCATTGAAGAAGAGTTCGAAGCGGGTCTTGCGCTGCAAGGTTGGGAAGTAAAATCTCTGCGTGCTGGCAAAGCCAACATTAGTGATAGCTACGTAACCTTTAGAAATGGCGAAGCCTTCTTGTTTGGCGCCACCATTACGCCGTTGAACGTTGCGTCGACTCATGTTGTCTGCGAGCCAATGCGTACCCGTAAACTGCTGCTAAACAAACGCGAGCTGGATTCGCTGCTCGGTAAAGTTAATCGCGACGGTTTTACCGTAGTTGCCCTTTCCGTATATTGGAAAAATGCTTGGGTTAAAGTTAAAATCGGTGTCGCAAAAGGTAAGAAAGATCACGATAAACGTGATGACATCAAAGATCGTGAATGGCAGGTCGATAAAGCCAGAATAATGAAACACGCTAACCGTTAAGTCTCTGGCTTATCAGCGTATAGTTCTGGTATACTATAGAAGTTCTTTGGGGCTGATTCTGGATTCGACGGGATTCGCGAAACCCAAGGTGCATGCCGAGGTGCGGAGGCCTCGTAAAAAACCGCAAAAAAAATAATTGCAAACGACTCGCAATACGAATCTGCTGCTTTAGCAGCTTAATCAGCCTAAGAAACTGAAGGTTCCCTCTCTCCCTAGCCTCCGCTCTTAGGACGGGGATCAAGAGAGGTCAAACCCAAAAGAGCTCGTGTGGAAACCTTGCCTGGGGTTGAAGCATTAAAACTAATCAGGATAGTTTGTTAGTGGCGTGTCCGTCCGCAGCTAACCGGCGAATGTAATGACTGGACTAAGCATGTAGTGCCGACGGCGTAGTAATTTCGGACGGGGGTTCAAATCCCCCCAGCTCCACCACATTTTGTTTTATTGAAGTATAGTAAAGTCTACTAAGCCCGCATGGAACCAGCCTTGCGGGCTTTTTTACGTCTATAGTAGTCTACCGAGAATTGCTAGAAACCACTACTTATGGCACCCTCCTTGGGACCCTACACAAAGGGTCCAAAACTTGAGGGTCCCAAAATGGCAAAACTCGCTAAAAAACTCACGGATACTGAAATCAAAAGCACTAAACCTGCAGACAAAGAAATCAACTTGTTTGACGGTGATGGCCTAATGCTAAGAATCGCCCCCCTCTCAAGGGGTGGAAAGAAAAATTGGTATTTCAGGTATGCAGTGCCAGTAACTAAAAAGCGAACAAAGATAAGCCTCGGAACCTACCCCCACCTCACGTTAGCAAGAGCAAGAGTTTTGCGGGATGAATACCTATCTTTACTTGCCAATGGCATCGATCCACAAGTCCATAACAACGATAAAGCTAATGCATTAAAGGATGCTACTGAGCACACGCTACAAGCCGTTGCTCGAAAGTGGTTAGATGAGAAGGTAAAGACATCTGGTATATCCAAAGACCATGCAGTAGACATTTGGCGTAGTCTTGAACGAAATATCTTCCCCGGATTAGGCAATGTTCCTATCAAAGAGATCCGGCCTAAGTTATTGAAGCAGCATCTTGACCCAATTGAACAACGCGGTGTATTGGAAACCCTGCGCCGAATCATTTCCCGCTTGAATGAAATCTTCCGCTGGGCAGCGACAGAAGAACTTATTGAGTTTAATCCTGCTGATAACCTCGGTCAGCGTTTTAGTAAACCTAAAAAGCAAAATATGCCCGCCCTTCCCCCCAGCGAACTACCAAGATTTATGGCTGCATTGGCGAATGCTTCCATACGGCTGGAAACACGTATGCTGATTGAATGGCAGTTACTTACTTGGGTTCGCCCCGGAGAGGCTGTTCGTGCGCGTTGGGCTGACATCGATACAGAAAACAAAATCTGGAACATCCCCCCTGAATTTATGAAGATGAAACGTCCTCATAAGGTGCCGCTCAGCAAAGAAGCTCTTCGTATACTAGAAAATATGCAGCCTATCAGTAGCCATCGTGAATGGGTGTTCCCCAGCATAAAAACTCCGCTGACCCATATGCATGAGCAAACAGCCAATGCAGCGTTAATCCGTATGGGTTTAGGTGGTGAATTGGTTGCCCACGGTATGCGATCTATCGCAAGGACTGCTGCAGAAGAAAGCGGTAAGTTCAGGACTGAAGTGCTTGAATCAGCTTTAGCTCATACCAAAAGCACTGAGATTATAGCTGCTTACAATCGTGCAGAGTATCTCGTCGAAAGAGCAGATCTTATGCAATGGTGGGGGGATTATATTCAAGTGCAGAAACATAAGGCTATTGCTGCGTGATAGTGATGCGCTCCTATTATTCCAACAAAGAAAGTCTGCGTTAAATGAGTAATCATACCCAAGCAGAAGTATGTGGTTGTGCTTTCCGTTCTAAGACTTGTAGCATATTGTGATTGAATCAAGTTTGTGGTCAAAGAACGCCAAATAATCCATCCGCGTCATACAGCTTATATGGGTGCAAGCATCTTGACTTGCGCAGGCCGATGATGCGGTGGTGGGGGAATTTAATCGGGATGGGATCATTAGGCCGTTTGAATTTGCTCATAAGTAGTAATCAATATATACAAGAACATACCCTTCATGATAAGAATATACCGAAGACATAGTATATGTAGCTTCACTATTTTCGGTTGTTAGAAATTGATTTAAGCATAAAAATATACCATAAAGTTAGACTATATTATTTAACTTTCAATTTAATCCACTAACAAGCTTGGTTTTTAATAGACTTTTAGCGTGAGCCTTAATAAAAGGTGGAGGCAATGCATTACCTATCATAAGAGCAATAGCGCCTTTCCCATGTTTTATATTAAATAAATAATCCACAGGAAACCCTTGCAATACAGCTGCTTCTCTTAAACTAATGACTCGATCTTCAGTTGGATGTAAGAATCGACCTTTGGATGGATTATTACATCCACTTGTAATTGTTGGAGAAACATCGTCCCAAGACATACGTCCATACACATCAAAAAAACCTGATACCTTTTTATGGCATGCTAAATGATATTCCTCAGGTAAATCAGTTCTACTCCCCCCATTTCTAGGAATATGCTTTATAATGTTCATAACATGCTGTGAACGATTTTCTTTTAAATAATGAAGAGGATCGTTGTTAGCAATTTTTAATTCAATATTAAAAATAGCCTCACGAATATTAACAATCTTCTTATTTTTTTCGGCCAAGTTCGGTTTATGACCTTTACAAGCTAAAAGTATTAATCTTTTTCTCCGCTGTGGTACACCATAGTCAGAAGCATTTAAAACATCAAAAGTAGACAAATAGCCATTAGAATCTAAAAACTGTAAAAGTTTATTAAATCGGCCATCTGATACTAAATTAGGTACATTCTCAAGCATAACCATTTTTGGTTTCATAACCTGAATGAAACGTATAAATTCGAAAATAAGATCATTTCTGCAATCTTCAATCGAAGAAATTTTATTTTTGGTTCTCAAACGGGAAAATCCTTGGCATGGAGGGCATCCGGCCAATAAAGTTAATTCTCCCGGATTCATATTTAGATCATGGAGAATTTTATTAGGATCTAAACTTCGAACATCTGCATGATACATTAAGGAATGGGGATGGTTCTGTTCATATGTTTCTTTTGCCTTAAGATCAATTTCTATTGCTGCCTTAACACTAAAACCTGCTTGTAATAATCCTTGACTTAATCCACCACAACCACTAAACATATCTAATGCACTGATTTCTATCCTATTTTTAGGTAATTGTGACATTTTAACTCCAAGATTATACTGCAAGTAACCACTCATTAAGCTTATCGACTATTTTAATCAAATTAGGATTATTGTCATCCATTTTATTTAGATAATGCACAGCTATTCCCGATAACTGCTGAGAATTTAAATCCGCCCCCCCTGCTTCGCGACAAAATCTTTCTTTATATTCTTGAGATGTAGGATATTCATCCATAATTCCCATTGCGTTCAATACTATTGCATCAGGACATTTTAAAGGTAAATAATCTAGTTGACTGCGAATCCAGCTTAAATAATCTAGTTTTTTACGAATCCTATCTTTATTTATCCCCTCAGAATCATTCCCACCATTAATAAGGAGTTTTGGCACGCAACCAATATTTGATTTTAATATATCATCTAAATTTTCATATTCCGATGGCGAAACTGTTTGAGGATTAGTAAATTCTTCAACATATTTTTTATCCCCATCTAAATATACGAAGCTATTTAAACCCGCCTGAATAAGCACTGGTATTTGATAAACTAAAATGGAGTCAGAGCCGCCTTCGGCTACCATTACTTCAAATGTATCGGCATCCCCTTTGTCTAAAATCTTCATGGCCCTGTCTATAACATTTTTAGCCATAATATCTTCAACATAGATTCTACGCTTTGAAGTCGTAGACTTACCAAGACGGTGTAATGCCACATGAGGGGAGCAACTATTAATTATCCGAGTTTTATTTTCCCCATTATCCTCTAAAACTTTTATCGCATCATAAGGAATATCTTCAATAAGATCCATTGAGTGGGTAGATACAATAACTTGTAGTTTCTTAATTATTATCAAATGCAATATAAATTTTAAAAGCTCTTTTTGTGCTCCGGGATGCAAAGATGTTTCAGGTTCATCTAAAAGAACAAGCGAATAATCTTTACAGGATAAAAGCTTAATAACAATGCTTACTACCGAAAGTTCTCCACTACCAGCGTATGCTTCTGAATATTTAATCCCCCGATCAAAAATCACGCTTACATCTTCACCTTCTTGTTTAGGGTAAAGAGAATGTCTTATATATTGTGCAGAAATGTAATCTCTGCCTAAAATAGATGAAATAAACTTCAATTCATTATCACTTAACATCCGATTTTCAAAAACACGTTCTCTTCCACCTCCGAGAGACCAACTGTTAACATTTCTATCAACTACCCTACGTAGCCTCTTTGAGCCATTTAACATCTCTTCATTTTTTTTACTTTGGCCTTTTTTTAACGAAGTAAAATCTTCACCTAAATGCATTGTTCTATCAAATGCACCTATAATCATTTTTAGGTTTAAATAAAGAACATCTTTTTGAACAGGATTCCAACGGTCAGAAGATTTTCTTGGAAAGTTATCAACAGGCATATCAACCATGCCATCACCTTTGCTTACTTTCGTCGGCTCCCAAACCTCATAACTTCGAGTATCCCTTTTTACTAATGATTTTCTTGTTTCAACAATGCTGTTATATTCAGTATGCCAATGACCATATACATATCGAGGTGGATTTTTATTAACTGAAAGAATAGGATCTAGTGCTGTTGAAAACCAAAACTTTGAAGTGCTATATCCCTCAGGCATTCCGAAAAGTGCATGGAGGATAGAGCTTTTACCTATTCCATTCGCACCAACTAATGCGGTAAATGGAAAATTGAAATCAACTCTTGCAAAATTTTCAAGCCCTTTAAAATTAGGAAACCTAGCATGCGTTATATAATTTTTGAAAAAACTATTTTTATCTTTTGATTTTATTTCTGAGACTAGCTCTTGAATACTATATTTCTCTAATGGTTTTTTCTTAGCCACTTTTAAGTCCCTAAGTTATCATTTAGCGTGAATAGTTTCGTATCTTTTCAAGCATATGTAGCCATTGAATTAGGCTGCAAAAACGCGTCGGTATACTATTAAATTATATCACTTATATGATAAGTGCAAAGCAAAATATCACCACAGTCAATAACCGGCAAGCAATTGTTTTTAAATAACTTTATTACATTTCTCATCAAAGAAATGTAAGGTAAATCACTATACCAAGTAAAAGAAAAGTTAACTTTCACTAAAAAAATCTAACCAAGGATCAATAATATACATGGATTATTATCCATTAGCTCAGTTAACAGGCGCACAGTAAAGATAACCAGCTGTGTAAGTTGCGTAAAAACCACCAACACCGACAACCACATAGTTGGCAGGGCATCGCCCCCCATCTCCTACATAGACATGTATCGCAGCATCAAAGTTGATGTTCATACCGCCAGAACGCCACGCTCCTGATTGGCAGAAAAGCGCCCCACCAGTATTTGACCGCCCAATAAGCCCATTAGGTGAACAGGTTGCGCCAGATACAGCAATCCCATTTATCTGAACATACTCATCTGTTGTGATACGTCCTGTCGACTGGATATAACCGGAATAAACACGCTTACTGCTGATATCTGCAGTCGTATTGATATTGCCGGTGGCGTTAATCACATTATTAACCTGAACAATACCGCCATAGGTTGAAGCACCACTGACCGATAAGGTGGATCTTACTTCTACAGGGCCAGTCAAAGTCGAATTCCCTACAACGGTTAAGGCACCGCCAACATTGGTTGCTCCTGTCGATTTTAATATCTCAGCCATCACAGTGCCTGCAGCGGTAATATCTTTGGCGTTTTTAATACTTTTGCCGCCCATATTCAGGTCTCCCGTCATTGGCAATGTGCCATCACGGCGCAGATAAACCGAATACATTGATGAATCATAGCCCACACGATAGGCCAATAAACCTTCTGTAGTGATATTGTTGTAGTCAGATGATTTTTCATTCCATTGACCACCATAGCCAGAAGCTACAGTGGGTGATCGGGTCATTCCGCTGTCTATTCCTGCCGATTGCATCGCTTTACCAAGGAGGTCATAGCGAACTTTTCCTCCTTCATTCCATATTGCCGTTGTCATCACAAGGCCATTGATCACATAGTTAGGAGCTATACCTGAACGTTTCAATAAAACCTTATATGAAGATTTATTGGCATTTATCCCGGTATAACTGACAGGCAATAGTCCTTCATTAATTAATGTCTGATAAGTGATTTCACAGCCATTGGATGAACAAACTCTTGGCCCCGGATCATTGGATTGACTGGTGCTGCTTGTCAGGGTTGAAAGCTTGTCATAGCGGATACTGATATAGCGATTAACTGCCTCACCAACTTGCTTTATCTGCGCTCCTACCGTATTAGCTATAGCAACTTCTTGCTCATTTTTCATATCTTGAAATTTAATAAAAGCCATTGCAGTGCCAACCCCTAAAACCAATACCAACTCTAATAAGGAAAATCCTTTTTTGTGCTGTTTAATCATTTTCTTGTCCTTTTTTATTTTCACGTAATCATTTAATTAACAAAAATAAAAAAGAGGTCAAGATGAACAAAGAATATTTTTAACATAGCGGAATAAAGAAATAGACTACCGCGCCCATCTGGGGCTTGCTCAACAGCTCACCGGCTTAAAAACAAGTTTTAAACCGGTTCACCGTTCGGACGTGAAATAAAATGATATCAGGATTTAGATTTATTAATGACAGTATCAAGATAAATCTGGCCTCGCTCACGATAGTTTTCAATATCACTCTCATGAAGAGAGTAAATATCCAGCAAGATACCAAACACTAGTTTCTTATCTACTTGACTAATATCACATCTTAAAACTTTAGCAACCTCTGCGCCTAAAATTATTTTCTGTCGTGTATTTAATTTTTTGTCGTCTTTTTTCTTTTTAGATTCCAAAAAGTAAAGTCGTTCTTGTGCTGTTGCGATTTGTTGTTTAATTGTCTTTTCTGTCATAAATCCCCCTTAGTATTTATTTTTATTTCTGTAAGGGATATTCACACTTTCATGATCAGAACTCAGTTGTTTCTTTATTGATTTTATCTTCAATCGAAACTTATTTTTCTCTTGTCTCTCTTTTGCTTTTTCCCTTATATATATTATTGTTTTTTCTGCTTCTAAATAGGCTTTTTCAAAATCAGTAAAGATCCCGTCATCAAGCAGCCTTTTGGCTTCTAAATCGATAGCCTCATCATTTTTTTTAAACATATATGCCCCTTGTATTTTACTCCTTTTCTATTCATTAGCATATTTACAATAAAAATCAATGTTATGAGTAATATTTATTTCACTATCCATAAGCTCAATAGTCCAATATTAATTCCCCACATTATTGCATTAACGCCAAGTAAAACTAATGCCACATCGTTAAGTTCACCAAACCTCATATTATTTCCTTTTTATATCTTCTCTTTATTATTTACATCATATTTATTTAAATAACAAACTATTGATAACACTAACTGCCATTAATCCGCCATGAAACGTATTTATGCAACACGATTGTAGATAATAGTTATTTCCAAAGCCTCTTACTCACCACGTTACTTAATTTTCCCCATTCCTGATTTTATTTTCATAGTCTAATAGATAACTCGTCTTGTTCTTCGGACATTCATTGCAAGCCATCTAATAACATTAACGGATAACATCTTCCTTTTATCTATATTGCGCCGCTTAATTCGGCGTTTTGTTTTCTCTTTATTTACAGTCTTTCATATTAGTTGTATTAATTAATAAGGAGAGCTTTTACATTGTTATCAAAACAATGCCCACTTATACACTCACTTCGTGAGCGTGTGGGGTCTACCTACGGTAGCCTGCCGCAGGCTAAAAAAAACCAAGGTCAAAACAAAAGTTTTTCTTACGAAAAACTAACAGCAGCATAGTTATATTTAAGGTTTGTATTTTATGGCGATATTTCATCTGGAGTTTAAAATTGTGAAACGGTCTGAGGGTATGTCTTCCTGTAGAAAGGCGGCTTATCATGCGCGTTGCAAAATAACAGATGATCGCACAGGTAATACTTACGATTTCAGCCACAGGATAGATTTATTCCATCATCAAATATTAGCACCAGTTTCTGCACCGGCTCGTATTATTGAAAGTTCAGCAACCTTATGGAATGAAGTCGAAAGAGCTGAACGCCAGAAAGACGGTCAGACAGCCCGTTATTTTGATGTTGCTATTCCCTGTGAGCTAAACAATGAGGATAAAATAAAACTGGTGTTGGAATACTGTCAAAATAATTTTGTCGATAAGGGAATGATTGCCGATATCGCATTCCACGATCTGGACAGTAATAATCCCCATGCACATGTGATGTTGACATTAAAGCCAATTACGGCTGAAGGCTTTGGCAAAAAGGATAGAAGCTGGAATGAGAAGATAAACGTGACCCTATGGCGTGAAGCGTGGTCTACCCTCACCAATGGTTATCTTGAAGCCGCTGGCACTGCAGAACGTATTGATCACCGTTCTATTGATGCTCAACACAATGAAGCCTTGGAAAATGCCGCTATTACATTGGATGTTGAAGACAAGGCGTTATGGCTTGCCAAGGCAACGTTAACCAGTCGTCCCCCGATGCAGCGTATTCACCGTGCTAAGTGGAAAAGCAAGAGTGTTCAGGAAAACCGTGCTGCTGAACAGGCTGTTCGTGATGAGATGAAACAGGAAGCTCAGGTCACCTACCGAACCTTTAAAGATCTGGACCAACAGATCATTATTGACCTCAGAAGCTTCACCGTGTCCGAGCTGCGTGAACCTGTTGAAATCGTATTGCCTGAAACGGGTTCGCAGTCATCATCAGAAGACCAACAGCCTGTTCTGATTGCTCCCACACCTTACACACGCACTAAATTGAAAACCCCATCCTCAGCAAAAACCAGAGCAGGTAAACGCGCTCCTGTTAAGTCTAAGAAGAAACAAGTTGAACCCCGTCAGGATGGTATCTTCAAGCGTTTCACTCTGTTGGTAGTAGGATATATAAGAGAGAAATTTGTCTGGGCCAAGAAGAAACCTACGGCCACTGACGTTGAGCACGATAAGCGCATTGCTGAAAACTATGTCTTTGATGAGGTGCTGGGTATCTATGTTCCCCGTGCTGAGTTTGAGAAACGAGCAAGGTTTAACAGTGATGACTATATACCGACGAAGGAGGAAATCAATCGTTTTCCAAGTCGCTACAAGCAGGAAAAACAAGATATTGATAACCGCATGAAACTCACACCATCCATGCAATCAAAGCAAACCGGAAAGAGCAATGTTTCAAGACTACGACCTCCGGGTTATAGGGATATATAACGATCGTAGACAATACAATATTCTTTTTAATTCATTGGCAATAATGTATCATTGATAATGAATCATACCTTACAACTAAGGATCATATTTTGTTAACCATTAACGAAATAAAAAAAGAAGCAATTAAGTTTCGGGAGTTGATCGAAAAATGTGATAAAGATAACACCTGTCTTGTTATCGATTCTTTTCCAGTTATGAGTTGCAAATTATCCTCAATGCTTCTTTCCTATCATTTTCTGACATTATGGCCTGAACTTGAGTTAAGAGGAGTAAGTGCTACGACTGGAAAAAATAGCCAAATAAGTCACTATTGGCTAGAGATTAATGACTTTGTAATTGATATAACAGGGGATCAATATAACCTTATTGATGACATAGAGCTAAACAAAAAGATTATACAAAGCAGACCATTCCCTGCCGTACATGTATCACAGATCAAAGAAAGCTATCTCTATAAATTATTTAAAATTAGAGAAAAAGAGTGTTTAGTGTGCGGATTTCCTACAATTAGAGAGTGTTTTATAGAAGAAATGGAACGCGGGTATAGCCAATTATTGAATCAAGAAAATGGATGATAGTAATAAAATGGCATCATACTTTAAAAGTTATCGTTATTATCCTCAGCTTAAAGTTAGCTGAATACATAGGGGAGATGAGCGTGATTTTTGTCGAACAACTTGAGTCTCATACTGGTTGTGGGATTGCGGTAGCAGCAATGCTAATGTCGAAACCTTATTCTGAAGCCAGTGACGTTGTTAAAAAAATCAAGCTTTGTAATTCAAACCTTAAAATTACAGTAAGTCAAATGCGGCAGATTCTCAATCATATATTTAATGTGAGAATCCAAGGGCGTCAAGTCTCATCATTTGTTATAAATAAAAATTATGTTTGCTATTGTAGGTATTTAGGATCAAAAAGCTACCATTGGATAATATATACAAATGGTAAATATTATGATCCCTTAGAAAAAGGACCAGAAAAATTCACTAAACATATGATAACATCGTTATTCGAACTTCCTGATAGCTTTCTTTAAAATCAACACCTATTTAACTAACTTTGCCGTACAATACTAGTCTCAGTCATAGAAATAATAAAGCCATGCATCACAAAACCATTTTATCTCTTCATCTTCTGATAAATACTCATAGCCAATAATATTTTCTTTTAGATATGATTCTTGTAGTGGTGTTAACTCCTTAAGCAGGATGTGCATTAAATCCTCTGAAGGATATTTATCAAACTCATCTCTTTTTATTCTTGTCTTATTTTCAATAATCACTAATGCTTTTAATATTTCATCTAAAACTTCTTTTTGCTTATCACTCATTATTAACTCCTTTGTTTATTATTATATACATTGCAAGTGAAATGAATGTCAAATATATCACATGATATTTTATTGTTTATTTTAAGATTGAACATTTATTAATGAGGTTATGAACGCTATGTACCACATAAAAAAACCACGCCTGTTTAATAAGACGTGGTTCAGGTTTATTCGAAATACTGATATTACATTCTTCGCCTGAAAACAATATTATCTTTAAAAGCGATCTTACCTACAACAAACCCTACAACAGCAATTATTGGCATACTGATTACAGTTCCGGCAATCCCTGCTGCCATACCTATAAAAGCAGACAGTCCAAAGGACAGCAGGATAATGGAAAAGGCATACCAACTGGGATAAGTGCCATACAATACTGAAGCTTGGCACCCTGTGCAGACGTGAACTCCACGCAAGCTCTCTTTGAAACAGTACGGGCATTTAATTGTATTATTTTCCATTTATCAATCCTTCTTAAACTTCACACCCTGATATATGATGCCATCATTGACTTTTTCGATTTTAAAAGTCCAAGCACCGAGATCTTTATTTTGTGTTTTGGCAACATAGACAGGCTTCTGACTTTCATCCCAGCTTTTCACGGTGAATACTCCGTCTTTAAACTTGATCACGTCTTTCTGAATATCAAGCCTCACCCCATATTGAGGACTTTCATAACTGCCATAGATGCCTTTATCACCGCAACCGAATAACAGAGCCGCGAGACCAACAACGAATAAAAAATTACGCATAGATTTAATCCTTTATTAATGACTGATAGTGCCGTCTTTGAGGACAACGAGACGAACCGGCATATCAGCATTGTTTACCGTAGTGAAACCACGAACTTCGAAATTATTGATAGTCCCGGTAATGCTGACCTTCTGACCTTTCCTGTAAGTAAGAACAGCATCATCAAGGCCAGAGTAGTAATTGATCCACACCATACCGCCGCAATAGCTGGTATCTGATGTTTTGAAGAGCAGGTAATAGTTGGCATGAGCCGCTTTTGGCATACCATTGAGCATATCGCTGGCACTCCTGCCTTTAGTGACTTCAAGAACAGTGGCATTAGCAATTGAGATCCGTTTACCCGTCCAGTTCTTTTCTGCTGCCATTGCATTTTCTTCATAGTCCTTACAGACAGGACCAAGGCCAGCAACTGAGGATGCCGGGCCGGTATCTTGTTTTGCTGTGGAAAGACCTAATGCGTTATCTACTGTTCCGTTCAATGAGGATAACGAGGTATTAATCGCCCCATTGACCTTATTCACGCCTTCATTAAGTTGCTGGCACCCTGATAAAGCTATAACCGTCAGTGCCAGCGATAGCGCAATGCTTTTACTCATACACACCCTCGAAAGAAGTCAGTTTGAGAGGATAAAGGCCGTTCCGGCACCAATAAGATGGCTCTATACGAGGCATCGATTGATACGAAGGAACAAACCAACTTTTTAACCAATTGATAGGATTAAATTATTTTTGTTTTTCGTCATATCGTTTGTAACGATCAAAATCAAACTTATGATAGCTATTACCTATCATAAATATATTATCGATCGTTTATATCAATTAAAAACTCGATCAATAAGAGCCAATTAATCGTTAAAAACTATCAATGTTAGTTTATAGATCGTTTTAATCGATCATTTTCTTGCTATATTGAGAGTGGATGAGTAGAGTGAGATGAAGCTCAGAGAGCGATTTAATGGCTTTTTAAGTAAAACAGATGAAAAAGTCATCTGACAATATGTAGTTATTCATACAATATCAGGGAAAGTTTTAACAACTTAAAGATCATGATTTATATAATGACTTAATAACAAGAAAGGCCAGCATCAGACTGGCCTTATTAAGACAAGAGATGTTTCAATTATTTCCTCCTCAAATCTGAGTTTTATCTAAGCATTTAATATGTTTCATCAAAATAAAATATTACCAAAGCACTGCAAACCAAATGCATTGAATGATTTATATTCATTGATATTTTTATCTTTAAATTTAACATCAAGTTTTATAAAAAAGTTTCCTGATATCATTGTTCTCTTCGTTTTAGCAAAAACTTATTGAGATCTTTTTTGAAAACATTTTTATCTTATGAGCTAAAGCTCATGGTGCTGTCGCACGGCTACGCCCCAACGATGATATCAAAATTGTTTTCTTCACTCGGTGAAGTAGTTTGCATCTATTTCAATGCTAAATATGAAGGTAAATGAAACAACAGTGAAGAAATAGTATCATTATCAATAAAAGATTACTCTTAATCCCATATATCGGAAAAATATAAATTGATAGCAGCGCTTTGTGATTGTCATTAACAATCACTCTGCTGTGAGGAGCTTGCCTCCGATAATGATGGATTTATCCATAAAAAATCGCGGCGTAGCCGCTAATACAATGACACGGAAAAACAAATTAACAGAACGTCATTGGGTGCCATTTTATTCGGCACTCGATAAACAAAAAGAAAAGCCCGTCATCTGTTATAAAAATCTAGGGCGAATGCCCAATCCTCTTAGTTCTTATATTTCTTATACTTCTTAAGGGAAAATAACTCATTTAGTAACAATGAGTTAGAAGTCTATTTTCTTCGTTATTGTAGATCTTTCTTCACGATTGTAGATTTTTCTTCGTGATTGATGGTGATTACTTCATTATTGATGGTATTTACTTCATTACTCCTATAAAAAATGAAGATAAAACTTCAAACTATATTTGACATTTCTATTAAAAATATTATATAGATTAAACATAATAATAAAAAGGAGTATTTATGGCTGGAAAAACATTTAACCAAAACCCATTTATTTTCGAAGATGATATTGAAATAGAAACCAGAGGCCGAAAAAGAACTGTGGCGCGTGGAGAGAAATTTCAAACACCCGAAGGTGATAAATATGAAAAAGTCATCCACTCGATACAAGAAGTGGATAAAGCCAAGTTCGTAAAAATATTCATATCACGAGTCCGGGTTTTATTTGATCTAACCCTTACCGGCAACAAGCTTTTTTATATTTTTATGTTCGTGATGTCTGACGTCATTGGTAAAGATGAAGTCTATATGAACTTTGAAAAAGCAAAAGACATTGCAGCTCAATGTGACTTTAATTTATCTAACCCTGTTTACTATAGGGGCATCAAAGAACTTATTGATAAAAAGATCATCGCACAAAGTAAATCAAAATATATATATTACATTAATCCTGCGGTTCTTTTTAATGGTGATAGAGCCAAGTTTATTGAAGAGATTAGAGTCAAGGAAGAAAAAAAGCTAAAGTAATATGTATTAGCTCAGACCTGATCTGACAGTTTTCTCTGGCAGAACGCAAACAAATCTGACAGTCTGCTTTGAGCGAGAAGCGGACATTTGTGCATTATGCTCATCGTCTCGATTAAACCTTTTTAAAGGCCTTAAATATGACTATGGGCCTGTGACGATTTACTCATGACTTTTCCGGCCGCAACCTAAGCTCGAAGCTCTTCATAAGATACAATGACGTGTTCCCGGAAGGCTGGACGGGAGGAAAGTCGCTCATAATAAGAAAGCAAAGCGGGCAAAGGTCGTCGAATCACGTTAATGTCGTAATAGCGGTATAAAACATGGCCAAGTTGGATGTCGGCTAGGGTAAAGGTATCGCCAGCTAGAAAACGATTCTTTCCGAGCTGCACTTCTGCCACAGAAAGATTCTTCTCCAAATTTGCCATAGCTTCTCTTATCTCATTTTCATCACGTTGTTTCTCCGGTGTGCGGACAACACGCCAGAACACCGGTGCGGTGAATGCCATCGCAACATTAATTTTTGACCACTCAGCCCAGCGATCAACATTCGCCTTTTTCAGTGCATCTGTAGGCCAGAAGCTTTCCGAGCCGTAGGAATTTGCCAGATAGCGGAGAATTGCGCCTGTTTCCCACAGTGGAAGAGCCGAACCATCCTGTAGAACCGGGACTGTTCGATTTGGGTTTAACGAAAAGAAAAAATCTGTATCAGTCCCCCCATATGTATGCCCTATATCGTGCCTTACATACGGCAGCTCCATTTCTCCAATGCACCACATCAATGCCTGTACATTCGAAGACGTTTTTCGACCCCATACGGTTAACATATTGATCCCTTCTCAGCCTTACATAGCGGTGCATTTATCATACGAATTCGATTTCGTACCAAAGTAGTGAACCAGTGTCATACTCGAGTTCTGATAGAAACTCCAGCAGTTGAAGAAGAAAACTTTTTTCGGAGTGTAGTCGTACACGGAATTAGTATTCTTCCGGAACGGTTAAACGTCCGCTGTTGGCACAAAGCTGCCTATCAGATTAGGTTAAGCTCTGTATCGTGACAATGGCAGATCAAGTCTGAGCCAATACAAGTAATATATGATACAACACTAAGAGAAACCGTAGATTATCTATCCCAGCCTCGTTAGAGGCCAGATATCAATCATAATGGTTAGACTAACCCTTCACTTATTTTTTCTTTCAGGATAACACCGAGCTTCTCTATGACTTGGTCTAAATCTACCTCATCAAGGTTTTCATTATATCCATAGGTCTCAACCATATTTTCAAAGTTATTGAATATATACATAACGATATTGTTTATCAGAAGTTTCAATAAAACATCGTTGCTTAATGAATCAGTTCTATTACCATTGTAATAGCTGCTGATTTCATCAATACTTTCCTGACATGCTATTAAGGATACTGCATAGAAGAAAAATGAATTTTTATTTTTAAAATCTTTGACAGTTAATCTATTTTTCATTTAACACCTCATTATATTTAGTTCAAATTGATGGCGTAGTTCTATCAGCCCCTTTCGGGGCTAAATAAGCATTACTGGTATTTTTATTAACTTACGATATGCGTTAATATAGAATGAATATTCCTATTAAAAATCAGCACTCGTTTATTTCTAATGCCTCGGTGTGAGTTTCAAACAGCGCTCTTTTCACTGCTTTGAAATCAACATCTGCTAGTTTTTCATCTGCGCCATAACGTTTGACATAGTGATTAAAGTTTTTCTCTATGAGACTTATTATTTCTGAAAAGAATGCATCCATAAATGGAATATTCATTGCTCGGTCACAAAATACACTATAACTTTCTTCTGTATCACTGACCGCCTCTACATAAATCTTCATTGATAACACATAAAAAAACTCTGTTGCTGTATTTTCAAAAGTTTTAATCTTCATATTTATCACCTTATTTTAGTTAAAAGAATTCCATACAGTTTTCATCTGTATTTTTATAACAATATTTTTATTTTACGATATTGAAATATCAGGCCGATTTATTTCGGGATAACTCAATCATCTGATCAATCCATTCATCTATTTCACTCTCGACAAATGCTATTGCACGCTCACCAAGCTTTATAGGTTCAGGGAAACGATCTTGACTAATAAGTTTATAGATCCAAGCTTTGCAAAGACCCGTTCTTTTCAGCACTTCAGGTAAACGGATAAATCTTTTTCTTTCTGTCATACATTTCTCCATTGTTGTTTTGATGGAGGTAGTATCTTCAGATCGCTTATGACGATCAACTCTCAAAAAGCACGAATTGATCAAGATGTGAGGGATTTTTAGGCAGATTAGAGATGGGAGTAACGAAAGCCAGTTGCCGTGGGCTTTGAAGCATTTTTGCAAAAAGTGCTATTTTTTTACTCTATTTGAAGTTATTTAATATTTTGTTATTTATCATGCGGTTAATTTCTTTGAGTTTAAATTCTGAACTATCATCTGTTATTCATCTTGCTTCAGGCTAAAAAATGTTTGGGTAGGTGTAAGATTTACCACTGAGCGTTAAATATGCTATTTCTGACCCTAATAGATTTTGATGCTTGTCGTGAGTTCAACTCCTCAGCATTAGCGTTATCGATGATTTTAACGCTGAAAGACGAAACAACTTTGCTCATGTTGTTTCTTTGGTCCCTTCATTGAACCCTCAATTAAATATAAAAACAAAATAATTATAAAAATCAATTTATTATACGCTTAATTACAGGGACCCCAGCACTTTTGATAGGACAGTGACCGGACAGTATCATATAAACCAGTGACTTATGATAAATGACCGGATGAAGCACTGACCTAGTTTGGACCAAAAGGATACGTAAAAAATACGCGGCTCCTTTGAAGATTAAAAAGCCTCTGCTAACCCAGAGGTTTTTTTTCGCCTATAGATCGCCGTCATGGGGTGTCGGGGGTAGGAGGTCGGAGGTCGGAGGTCGGAGGTCGGAGGTTCAAATCCTCTCATGCCGACTAAATATCCCAAATAAAACCAATCCGTTAGGGTTGGTTTTTTGTTTGTGGGATTTGGCAATGGTAAATTAATGGTAAGAGAATGGTAAAACTCCGTCTATATTTGGTCGCTATGGCTCAATATGTCTATTCAGTGTTGAGCCCCATTCACTACTTACCACCTTCATCTCACAACCGGTAATTCAGCCCACCCGGGATAGCATCTCACGTTTCATCTGCCATGCTTTCTGTATGCCTTGTCCGGCAAACCACACCTTTCCTTTGTCTGACCTATTAATATCGTCTAGCGCAGCCATCAGCACTGCACTGTTAATTTCTGGCTGATTATCATCAAATAATCCTAATTGAGCGATGCCCTGGCTGTAGAAATTACCTAGCATTACCCCGCTATTTTGATAACGATAGCATTTCCTATATTGCTGATAATATGGAATCAGGCTGGTTCTGCTGTAAACCGATAACCGGTAGTATCACTACTGAAAAAACTAAATTTTATGCCATTAAAAATGGTTGAGCTTGGTTCATTATCTTTTGTGCTGCTCTTATTCATTGCCATCAGTTTCATCATTATTATTCCTGGCTCACCCGTTTTCATCGTATTTTCTCCCAGCGTGGCGGAGAAAGCCGAAACAACCACAGCGCCAATATCTATACCAGACTTAGCAGTCCCATCGCCGCTTGTTATCAGGGTTATCTCTGATAATTTTTGACTGGGTTTGTCGATCGTTCCCACAATAACCAAATGATCATTAAAGGCATAATTGAACGTATTCTTAACTCCATTTTTTTTAAAATTAATTTTTAGTCTAAGCGAACTATTAGATGTTTCTAAGTTGGCATTCATTCTTTTTTCAAAAATGTCCGGGCTAATACCCAACGTCTTTATGCTTTCATTATTATCAGGATTGCGAGGTTCCTCTATAAGCACTTGAGGCGCGATTGATTTCGTCTTTTCTTCATGCTTATCAATTGTTTTTTCTGGTATAGTCGTTGTGACGGATGAGCGAGAGTTGGCTGATGTCAATATTGTCTCTTCCGGTATCGGGATTACCACAATAATCAAAAAAGTAAAAGCAACAACTGCACCAACAATAACCCCACTTGTTTTACTCATCAAGTCTCGATGCCCTTTATGAATGAAATATTTAGCTAAAAATTTAGCAACAATCACCCAGATTACTAGTGTTGCTATTAGTATTAATAGTTCTTTCATTTAGACTCCATTCGCTATTATTTGGCTTTAATCTGTTTACCACTCTGAATATTTAAGGTGGGTTTAATATTGAATTAACTCAGAATTAAAGTCTGTTTTGCTGTGATATACCATTCCATAACAGCAGAGATCTACCATAGATCTCCGTCCCAGTCATTGAATTATCGTTATTTGAGCTTGTGCTGATATTGCCTGTCCGGTTCCTGCAGACAAACGACTTGCTGTCATTGAAAGCTTTGCCGGTGTGCCGTGGAACATCCCGCAGCCATAAGTTGTATGATCCGGTATAGTCTAAGTCCCGCCAGAATGTTAGCTTTCTACAGAAAGTACCGATACTTCGATCCACTAGATAAATATTTCAAATGAAAAGCCACCGGCTTATAAGGCCAGTGGCTTAAACTCGTAGGTGGTTAAAATCGCTGATGAGTATCCTTCTTTGGATACTTAATCGAATACGCCATTTATTACTGATGCAACAATCGCTGTACTTAATGTAATAAGTACTAAGTCATTGCCAACTATACGCCACTCATATCCTGGGTAAGCAGGTAGCTGCCCCAGTAAAGATGCAGGAACTGCTTTCTTAGCGATGCCTGGTGGAAGCGGCTTACCCCGTGCCAGATTTTTAGCGATACCGGGAGGTAATGACTGATAACCAGTCAATCCGTAATTAACAGCTAATGGGCGCACACGGTCATAGGTTAGATTTACTGAAACTAAATTATCACTACCATTTTTGGCTTTACTCCCCTTATTAGCGGGTCCATTGCCCCCACTATTACCGTGGTTTCCGCCACTGTTTCCGTGTCCACCGCCATTCCCATTACCGGGATTAGCTATGGAAGGGGCTGAAGATAACGATAGAGAATCAATCAGCGCTAATGCGATCACAGACAAACGGTGCTTAAACATTTTCTATTACCTTTGCTAGTCGCTATATATAAATTAAATCTAGTTAATCCTATCTATATAAGCCATATAGAATGGTCTTATTTCATACAATGAAGCGGTAGCTGTTAAATACTAAACCTAAGAACACCACCATTAGCAATGGTAACTAATCAACATCGCGCCATATTTTGATCCCCCACCTTTTGGTGAGACAATTATTCAGGCATGAGGAATATCCTCATAATTTCCATATTGAACTTTATTTGCTATAGGAGTTAACTGAACGTACATATTGAGATAGAGGACCCTGTTATGCTCATTTATGGTGTTTTTGGTCGCCGCTTGGGTGTTAAAAGTGTTGCCAATGAATGGCAGCTATTCCGAGTAGATTGCAATGAGGGGAAATCATCTCGAATATATGACGTCATTATTCCTTCATTTTTGACTGAGGAGGAAATAGCTGCGTGGTTAGCTGATATCTACCATGAAGCCGCGAGTGAAAAACACCCCGATGTAAAAAGGATAAAATGAGTCGCTACAAGGGATGTTGGACAGAAATAATTGCCGCAGCGGAACAAATACCACCAGCCAAGCTAGCCTTAACTTTTGCGGTCATTTATACCTCGGCCTCGATTTTTTTTAATGCTTTACCAATTACCTCAACAGTCGCTGGGCGTTTATCCCCGCATCACTTTCCTACATGAGGATACGTTTAGGAATGCGACACGGATCTTAACTCAATTTTCATCAAAAAATACAATATATTCAAACGCCCAAAAACATAATAACGAACTCTCTTTATTAGTTAAAAAGCCTCAAAAGCGAGGCCTGAAAAGTGATTGCTAATACTGTTAGTTTATTAAAATTTAATGAATCAAATATAGATATCTATATTGCCATCTTGTGCTTTTATCTGGTCTACGTTCTCAATAGCACTACTTTTCCCATCATGCTTTAGCTGCGCTTGTTGTGCCTGACGACGTAACAACTCAGCCAGTTGCTGCTGTAACATCGTTAATTGAGCTTGAATACTTTTTCGCTGATCTTCTGACATATCAATGCCATCTTTGAGTTTTTGCGTAACCTCAGCGATTTTTGCTATTACATTCTTTATCTGAGATGCCAAATCATTTCCTGCACTTGCAGTATTCTTGCTGCCATTTCCCGTCGTTGCTGCTATTGGTAAACTCGCATTTATACCCATCGGACATATCCTTATCACTCGCTAAGTCAGTATAATGATTATCGGCAAAGGGCGACTTTATGTTAATAATTTCAGCAATCCAAATATGACCCCAATCTATAGCCACGCTGCTCAATGGCTTGCTTTAATGCCGGCGACGTCAGCACGTCCAACTCGGTCAAGCGTGGATAACAATAGCCGCTGGTCATGAGGATGTTATCAACAAACGCCGGATGGCACATAATCTCAAGTGAGTTAATTGCTTTTTGACTGGCATTTTCCAACAACTGCAAAAATGTCTGCTCAGATAAAGCCTCACCATAAAAACCGGCATCGAACCACTCACTGCTTCGCGGGTTATTAAGCACAATCTCATGCCGCTGTACTTCATTGCGATCAATACGCAGTGGAAGAGATTTCTCGTGGGCAAAAGCAACAACCAGCGGATAAATTTGCGGCAACATATGTATATGATGATGGCTGTCGATGTGAGTGGGTGCACGGCCGAAGACAGCAACAAACTTATCAAACTGAGCCGCCAACTCCCGAGCTATCTCGCCAGGATTCAGCTCACCCGCTTCGGCGCGTTGCCACAACCATTTGCCCAGAGCACCACTGGCATCAACTAATGATGGCATTGACGTTAACGGCCGCCCGTAAGTGAGAACAAAATGCATCCCCACAGCCAACGTTGGATTTTGCTTACTCAGTTCCGCTGCATGATAGATATCCGCACAATTCATCATCGCTGTAGTCGATGAGACAACACCATGCCGGAATGCTTCAATGATTCCGTAATTTTGACCTTTGCATAGACCAAAATCATCAGCATTAACAATAAGTAACTTTTCCATTGAGGGTACCTTGTCAGGCCATTCCAGTAGCAGCTATCTGGCCGGAAGCTAATCGGATAACCCCTCTCTGACGCAGTTGAACTTTTTGCGATAGTTCCCCGGCGTAAAAGAGGTGAGTTTTTTGAAGTTTTTAATAAATAACGTGGTATCGCTGTAACCTGCTTCAAAAGCAATGTCAGAGACCAGATAATTGGTCATTTCAAGTTGAGTTTTAGCAAAGTTAACTCTGATTTCATTGATAATCTGCATCGGCGTTTTTTGGTAATAACGCCGGGTAGCGCGGGTCAAATACTCTTGGGTTTTGCCAGACAGTTCGATCATATTCACCAGCGCTTTTTCACCAAACATCGACTTATCATGCATTTTGTCGATACTGGTCTTCAGCCACAGTGGAATATCGTCGTTAGTGTCACTTTCTTTATGATGGCTGATGCGGTTAGTGACATAAAAAGTCAGCAGTTCTACCAGTTCAGTAAGCTCATCGTCCCTAAAGTGTGGCGCAGAAATTGCCGATTCAATATAAGAGAGAAAATCACCCTTTAGGCGATAAGCCTGAGAGGCCACAATAGGCCGCGATAATAGATGAGAATAGTGCTCTTCAAAGAAGGTTTTACTTATTCCCACATTCAGAATACGGGTAGCACCAAACTCATAGAAACTTTTATGATGGGACCCCATCGGAATAAAAACAAAATCGCCGCGCTCTAAAAAGACTCGCTTACCGTTTATTTCCTGATAACACATACCGGTTAATATCAACGTATATTCATAATAATCATGCTGATGTAAGCCGGTGGCACTTTCCGTTTTGTTATAAATAAACAGATGGAATTCTTTTCCGTTAAAAAAATCTTTTTGACGTACTAATCTGACTTCCATCTTATTTACCTTCACCCTCGTTCAAAATAGCCAATGTGTTAGACAAAGTTCACTGTAACTTTCGATGCAATTCGATCAGCTCATCAATTAACTCTCTGGCTAACATTGCCGTCATCAAATGATCCTGAGCATGTACCAGCACCAATGTTACTTTGGTTTTCCCCTCACCTTGATCAGCTTCAATCAACCTGGTCTGAACTAAATGTGCTTCATTCAGCGCCAGACGAGATTGCACCATCAGCTCATCCGCTTGGGAAAAGTCACCCGCCTTGGCTTGTTTCAGAGCCTTGTAGGCCAAACTTCTGGCTTGCCCGGCGTTGATAATCAGCCCCATAACCACATCTTCCATCTCATCGGTAGGCTGCACCTCACCCACGATTTTATCTAAATCAAACATGCTATTGTTACTCCGTAAATTAAAGCCATTAATTAAAACCATTCTGCCTGGCGACATCAGCAAACCAGTAGCCACTTTGTTTCAATACTCGCGTCTGGTCGGCAATATTCAACCGAACTAAACCATAGCGGTTTTTGTATGCATTGAGCCAAGACCAGCAATCAATAAAGGTCCACAGATGATACCCTTTACAATTACTGCCCTCTTGTAATGCTTGATGTAGCCACTTCAAATGTGCACGGATAAATTCGATGCGATACTGGTCATCAACCCTACCTGATGGCGTGATAAACTGCTCTTCGCCCTCAACACCCATGCCATTCTCAGAGATATAACACGCAATATTGTTATAATTCTCTCTTAGATTTTTCAGGATGTCATACAGCCCTTTTTCGTAGATTTCCCAACCACGATGCGGGTTGATTTTGCGCCCTTGCATCGCATAAAAACTGAACAAATCCTCCGGCGTTTTCACCAGCCCTCGAGGGGTTGGGATATCTTTCGCCTGAACCCGTCTTGGCTGATAATAGTTAACCCCTAACAGATCAACGACGCCCGCCGCAATGCACTGGCAATCACCGTTTTCAATTTGTGGCAATAAGTCGTGCTCTCGCAGCAACGTAATCAGTTCATCAGGGTAAACCCCCTTGGTGACGGGATCGAGGAAGCTACGGTTAAGCAATAAATCGGCATGATTAGCTGCAATCAGGTCTGGCGCACTGTCGGAGCGAGGATAGGTCGGGGTGAGGTTCAAAATGATACCAATTTCCCCCCCCTGCTTTAGCTCTCGGTAGTTTTGCACCGCGTTGGCATGGGCCAATACGCTGTGATAAGCAACAGTCACCGCACGTTTAAAGTCAACCACACCAGGGTAATGCAGGTCGTTCAGGTAGCCGGCTTCAACAGGCACAATCGGCTCATTAAAAGTAAACCAATGCTTTACCCGATCACCAAACAACATAAAGCAGCTTTTAGCATAGCGGCCATAGGCTTCCACAACCGCACGATTTTCCCAACCGCCTTTCTCTTGCATGCATAACGGCATATCAAAATGATAGAGATTGATGAAAGGGGTAATGCCATTCGCCAGTAGGCTATCGATCACCGCGTTATAAAACGTGACAGCTTTGGGGTTAAGCTCACCGTCACCCTTTGGTATCAGCCGCGACCATGAAATCGATGTCCTGAACGTGTTATGGCCCAGTTGCTTTAATAGCAAAATATCTTGCTGATAGTTATCGTAAAAGGTGGAGGTGTTTTCAGGACCAATCTGACCATGAAAACGTTCCGGTGCAATTTCGTACCAATAATCGAAGATGTTCTTGCTCTTGCCATCCCGCAGTGACGCCCCTTCGGATTGGGCTGCGGAGGTGGCACTGCCCCACCAAAAATCATCGGGAAATTGATATTTCATACCGGCCTCCAGCCTTATACGATAAACAGATTTAACGCTTAGAATTTCAAGCTATCAGCAATCTCTTCTTCACTTTCAACCTGACGATCTATCTCGCTCTGCGCCTTATTGGCAATTATTACGAATGGCAAATACATCAATGTCGCGATACCTAAGTTGAATAAACTTAATAACATCGCGGCAATGCTGCCGTTGGTATTGAAGAAGGCACCTAAGCCGACCGGCATGGTCCACGGCGCAATATTGGTGATTGGCGGAATAAGGCCGGTGTAATACGCCACTGAAGTGATAATTGCTAATACCGGTTGAACCAAGATGAACGGAATAAAGAACAGCGGGTTCATTATGACCGGCAAACCAAATAGGATAGGTTCATTAATCTGGAAAATACTAGCCGGTGCACCCAATTTTGCTACCTGACGATAGTCTTCACGGCGAGAAGCAATAAAGATGGCAATAACCAGTCCAAGTGTTGCGCCAGTGCCTCCCAAGAAGATATAGGAGTCAACAAACGGCTTAGCCCACATATGGAATTCTTTACCGGCAGCCAGCGCCGCAGCAACAGAACCATACTGGGTATAGGTTGCGACATTCTCCAATGCAAATGGCATCATAATGCCACTTTCCAGTGCAGATAAGGCCATCGCACCGTGTATCCCGAAGAACCACAACAGTGAGGAGCACATGACATACACCCATCCCACAACACTGCCCATTTTCGACAACGGTGCTGAAATGGTGTCCATAATGATCTGGTGGAAGTTGGTGCCATGCAATCCAAGGGCATAAGCAATCACGCCCATGATGGAAAGAATGATAAACCCGGGAATTAATGCAGAGAAAGAACGGGAAACTGATGTCGGCACACTGTCTGGCAGGCGGATAACCCAGTTACGTCGCACGATAAAGGTAAAGAGCTCTGCAACCACCAAACCGATGATGATACCGGAGATAATATTCGCCCCTCCCAACCAATTAGCCCCGACGGCATAGGCCTCGCCAACACTGTATGGCGTCACGGTCATAAAGGCAGCAATTGCCAGCAGGGCCGCAGCCAGAGGATCGACCCTTTTCTCTTCAGCCAACGCCATACTGATAAAAAATGGTGTCATTAACGACATGATACCGAGAGTACCGTTATAAACGTTGCCGCCTATCGCTTTAAAACCATTGAGCATGGTAATGGTATCGGCATCTAATCGTACGCCCATTGAGAAAAAGAACGACCCTTCGCCAAAACTTAAGAAAACGTTGTTGATCAGTACAAACATGGCACCCGTCAGGGTTAACGGCATCAGCCGAATAAACCCATTCTTGATAGCATTAATATGTTGCTGTCTGCCTATTTTAATAGCAAAAGGCAAGATGACCCTTTCCAGAGAATTAATAAATGCGCTCACAGTGCACCCCTTATTGTTTTGCTTTTTTTATTGCGGCTACGGCAGCTTTTAATACCCCCAGACCGTCGACTTTGCCGTATAGGAGCGCGTCGATCACTTCAACGGGTTTATTGGGGAACATTTTTGCAACTTCAGGCAACATGTAAGCGATTTGTGGTCCTAACAAGATGACATCCGCTTGGGCACCATGTTCTGCGGCCAGGGCCTCGGGGTAAGCATTGATAATCACTGGCACCTCATACTTCTCTGCTTGTACTTTCATTTTGGAAACCAGTAGCGAGGTAGACATACCGGCTGAGCAAAATAGATAAATTTTTTTCTTTTCCATACCCAACACCTTTTGATGTTCAAAAGACACACGTTAACTGTATGCCAGTGCAATGGTGAATTCCCTTTATCTGTACTTTATCGTGCCCCTTGCCCAGCCCCATTGTTTCTGGTTGTCGGCAGTATATGGCGTTGATAGTTAAGACAGTAATTCAACTAGTCATATAATCGTCTCTAATTGACTTTTCACATTGATGCTCTTCACATTTCTAAGCAAATGCAATGTGATGTTTATCGCAAAATTATGATTCTTTTTCTAGGCGAATTAAGTTTAATGTAGTTATATATCATTAAGTTAATGATTATTCACTCATCAATTATGGATTTCTCGTACTCGCAATAGCCATGAGTGGCTGGCAGCATCATTAATTAGGACACCTTATCGGTTTGCAGAATTGTCTGAACTTAGCCTTTGCCACTTTTTCGTCTGCTCAGCTTGTGAGCTTTTTTTGTGAAACGAAATCAGAATGCACTCCTCAGCATGGCACTGGCTACAGTAATGTAGTCGCTGATTTTACTGGTGTTATTCGCTGACTTGCCCTTAATACTCTAAAGTTAACAGTTGTTGGCATTTTAAAGGAGCAACTGATGACAATATTGGGAAATAGAACACTGGGCTATAGCTTGAGTGGCCTGTTATTTAGCGTATTTGTTTCGATGACCGCCCTTGCCGCTCCGGCGGTGACCGTAACGGAATTACAGGATGGATTGGATCATCCATGGTCACTGGCATTTCTGCCTGATAATGGGGGAATATTAATCACTGAGCGTTCTGGGCAATTACGTTTATGGCAAGCAGGGAAGCCACTATCAGAACCTTTAAAGGGGGTACCAGAAGTCTATGCCAAGGGGCAAGGTGGTCTGCTAGAAGTGGCATTATCACCGACATTCTCTCAAGATCGCCGTATATACCTAAGTTTTGCTGAAGTGGGAAAAGAGGGTAAAGCGGGCACCGCCGTGGGTTATGGCCATCTTAATCCTCAGGGGACAGCCATTGAAAACTTCAAGGTATTCTTCCGCCAGCAACCCAAATTATCTACCGGCAACCATTTTGGTGGCAAATTAGCCTTTGATAAACAAGGCCATATCTTTATTACTCTGGGCGAAAACAATCAGCGCCCTACGGCTCAAGACTTAAGCCTACATCAAGGTAAAATCGTACGTCTGACACTTGATGGTAAGGTAGTAAAAGATAATCCATTTGCCAATAAGTCTCCGGCAAAGCCAGAGATCTGGTCCTATGGCCATCGCAATCCACAGGGTCTGGCGCTTAACCCATGGACTGAAGTAATGTGGGCTAATGAGCATGGTCCTAAAGGCGGCGATGAAATCAATATCCCGCAGGCCGGGAAAAACTACGGCTGGCCATTAGCCACTCATGGTGTTAACTACTCAGGTTTAGCCATTCCAGAGGCGAAAGGTACCCATGTCGAGGGTACCGAGCAACCGGCATATTACTGGGAGAAATCACCCGGTATCAGCGGCATGGCTTTCTATGACGCAGCCCGCTTCCCCACCTGGCAACATTCACTATTTATCGGGGCATTGGCACAGAAAGAGTTGATTCGCTTGCAGTTGGATGGTGACAAAGTGATCGCAGAGGAGCGTTTACTGGGTGATCGCGGTGAGCGTATCCGCGATGTCCGGGTCGGGCCAGATGGTTATGTCTATCTGCTAACTGATGAGAGTGACGGCAAACTACTGAAGCTAGGGCTGGCGGAGGACTCATCACCCAAAGCAAAATAAGGGTTTTGCCCCTAAAAAAGCCGGAGAACATCTTCGGCTTCTCACGTTATCACCGGTTAGCGGTCCGAAGAGGCCTGCCATAAATTAAGCTGACCCTCGGCCACATGCTGATCAATCTCACGTAACTCTTCAGCGCTGAAACTCAGGTTAGTCAGGGCTGCACAGTTTTCCTCCAACTGCTCTGGGCGGCTGGCACCGATCAATACCGAGGTCACACGATTATCTTTCAATAACCAGCTCAATGCCATTTGTGCCAATGATTGCCCACGTTGTTGAGCTAATGCATTCAGTGCCTTGATACTGCGCAGATTGGCGGCTGATAACATATTTTCCTTCAACGAGCCGCCCGCTTCTTTTTTCATTCGAGAATCATCGGGAATGCCATTGAGGTATTTCCCCGTCAACAGCCCTTGAGCCAATGGGGTAAAAGCAATACAACCCACCCCCTGTTGCTCCAGCGTATCTAACAAATGAGTCTGCTCAACCCAACGATTCAAAATATTGTAGGAAGGTTGATGAATAAGCAGCGGAACCTTCCATTGCTGCAATAGCTCGACCATTGTGGCGGTACGCTCAGAAGAATATGAAGAAATCCCCACATAGAGTGCCTTGCCACTTTGTACCGCCTGAGCCAGTGCCGAGGCGGTTTCTTCCATTGGCGTATTTTCATCTACACGGTGCGAATAGAAGATATCAACATAGTCCAGCCCCATACGCTGTAAGCTTTGATCCAGGCTGGCAAGCAGATATTTGCGCGAGCTGCCCGCACCATACGGGCCAGGCCACATGTTATAACCGGCTTTGGTCGAGATTATCAGCTCATCACGGTAAGGCTTAAAATCGTCGTGCAGCAATTTACCAAAATTTTGCTCGGCAGAGCCAGGAGGTGGGCCATAGTTGTTGGCCAAATCAAAATGAGTAATCCCTAGGTCAAAGGCTTTGCGCAATAATGTACGTTGCGATTCTAATGTATTGTTAAAACTGAAGTTATGCCACAGCCCAAGCGATAACGCCGGAAGCTGTAAGCCACTTTTTCCACAAAAACGATATTGCATTTGGTTATATCGGGAAGGGTCTGCTTGGTAGGGCATGATGGCTCCTGTCTCTGCTTATCGGATTTCTGAAACGGCATTTCTATTTTAACGCTATCCTTTGTCCCTGCAAGTGATACCCCCCACGCAATCGGTATAAAGTGCTATCTGTAGCGACCTGCGTTTATAAATTCACAAACCTGCATTTATCGCGTTTTTCGACCCGAATTATCTGTATGTATTCGGAGTGGTAAACCCAGATTAAGTGCAAATGAACCTGCATTTGATGGCGTCAACCTGCATTCCATTCAGACTAACCCACATTAACTGCAACCAGGCCCACTGGCACTGGAAGCGAAGCTGTGATTTGACGACATTTTGGTTTGAGGTACCAATGGTACTAATCGTGCTGTATATGGGGTTGTAAGCGCAAACCGCCGAAAATTCCGCGAGGGTGGATTGCAGTGACCTCTTGCCTTTCTGGATGATTTAGCAATAGGTTTTTGCATCAAATAAGCCGTTGATTTGCCGATGCCCTATAGTAACCAAGCATAAACGAACGTTTGTGCAACGGGGTTATGCCTCAAAAAATCGATTAACAGGCCAGACGGAATTTTCGGCGGTTTGCGCGTGGAACCCCCCTTAGCGACTATTTGCCACAGTGCCCTTTTTATGCTCTCCACTTACTAAGTAAAAATACCTAGTAGGTTAAGTAATCGAACGAATTGTTTCCTTGCTTCGGGCTGGTTATTTTAACTGAATCAATTGCGATGATGTAAATAATCCAGACTGCGATGTTCTACATCATCATTAATTTTCTTTAAAGCAAGGAACGTATGAATATTAAACCTCTTGTGCTGGCTATTTCTTTAGCGACTATTTCTGGCCAGGCTTTTGCTGATAATTATTTGCAAGGTTATTACGGTTCACTGAAGTTACTGCATGTTGAGCAATCTGCAAAAAATATGGACACCAGCAGCCGTCCGGGCGTTGGGAGTTTTGTCCGCGGTAACGAAAGAGAGAGCTTTTTTAATGGTGCTGCGGCCGCGGGCTATCAGTTTGGTAATGGCTGGCGCACTGAGGGTGAATACGTTTTCAAGAAAAAGAGCGAATACACCAGCGGTTCAACCACCTTTGCCAACAGCTTTAATCACCACAAAGTGGATGTACAACGTTTGATGCTCAATGCTTACCGTGACTACGCATTGGGTTATGATTTCTCGATTTATGGTACCCTTGGTTTAGGTATCGCTAAAGTAGAATCTGATGGCTGGCAGGGTAATACCTCGCGTCAATATGGTTCAAATACGCAAACCAACCTAGCTTACTCACTTGGTGCAGGGATCAGTTATGCGCCGATAAAGCGTCTTAACCTCGATCTGGGCTACCGTTACGTTGATATGGGCAACGTTGAAAGTGGCTACAATAACTTCAACAACGTTAGAGGGTTGAAAGACGAGCAAATGAAAGCCCGTCTGGTTTCCAGCGAAGTGGTGCTGGGTGCTCGTTATCTATTCTAATTTCTGCTGATCTTCATTTATTACGGTTCTGTCGCATTAGCGTAGGTATCCAAACTGTCCCCATTTAGGGCGCGATATCCGGTTACGTCGTTGTGCCAGATTTTTGACGTTCATCGCAGTAGCTACCGGCATTGGCATAGCCAGACTGATGAACCCGATGCTGAGCGAGTGGTTAAACGCAGCCGGGTCAAAGAAGCGTGGAACGCCAGCGGCGGCTCTGGCCAATTTTAGTTGACCACTATAAAGTCTGGATCAGATAATCTTGCACATACCCACCCACTCTTCAAAGAGATGTGCCTGTTCTTTTTCAGGCACTGTTAGTCGTTGGATTATATTTAACTATCTAGTCTTGATAAATTTGAAGAATGATGAGAGTGAATACTCTATGAATAGGTTACCAAAACTAAGCCAACTTAAAGCATTTCATGCCGTGATAAAGCATGGAAGTTATCGTGCTGCGGCTGAGGCATTAGGTCAAACTCAGCCATTACTGACTCGAGCGGTAAGAGACTTGGAAAAAACGTTAGGTGTTCCTTTATTGATAAGAGGAGCTAAGGGGATAGTGCTGACGGAAATGGGAAGAGTCTTCAGACCCAGAATGCAATTAATCTTAAATGAGATACAACGGGCCACTGATGAAATAGAACAGATTCACTTATCTTTAAGCGGAACTATCACACTAGGGTGTTCGTATTTACTATCCTTCTCTATTCTCCCTGATGTAATCATAAAGTTTCAAAAAAAATATCCACACGTCAATATAATCCTGAGCGAAGGGCAATTGTCAGAGCTGTTGCCTGATTTACGTATTGGTCAGATGGATTTCTTTGTTGGTATCGTTAACCCACATATATCACTCGGTAGCTTTGTTGAGAAGCCTCTGATGACATCAGAGTTTTGTGTCGTTGCCTCTAAAGGTCACCCGCTTGCTATGTGTACTTCATTAGCTGAATTGAAGGAAGCAAAGTGGTATCTACCAAAAGCTAGTGCAGGATATTACAGTGATATGAATAAATTTGTCTTCCCCAATGGTCGGAGTCCATTAGGTTCTCTAATTATTGGCGATTCAACAATACTGGGAGAACAACTTATTCTTAATGAAGGGTACTTAACTATCGCGCCAAAAGAATTACTAAACGTTCCCTATCTTAAAGACCGATTGTGTTATATCCCGATTAAAGAGTCTTTACCTCAGGGGCACTATAGTTTTATTCATAGCCAGAATGTGGCACTAACTCCAATGGCACAACGTTTAGTTGACGACATGATTTTGGCGTTCGAAGACTCAGCGATAAGGGCTGTATCATATTAAGGCAACAATCAAGTAACATACTGTTTTTTAGGCTCGCAGTGCTCGGGGATCACTGTTGCAAATAGTCACGAAAGGTAAGTTTCCTCTCAGGTCAAAGGCCTCAGAGACTGAAAACATAGTTCACCAGGCGCACTTCGCCCTGAAGATGGCCATAAAGCCTGTCCTTTGCGTAATGAGCGCATCACCTCAATGCCTTTAATCGTGACGTAAGCCGTCTTCATCGACTTGAAGCCCAGCATCAGATTGATTATCCACTTCAGCTTACTATGATCACATCCAATCACGTTGTAAGGTATTTCACCTGCCGATGCTCAACGCCAGGTGGACATATTCCCTCACTTGTCAGCAGCGCCAGTGCTCTGCCATAGGTCGGTGCCTTATCTGTAATGCGGTGTCGCGGCTATTCCCAATCTCTTCGGTTACCCAGCATTTTCTTCAAAAATCGATAGTCCGACCGTGGCTATCGACGGCCCAGTACAAATAAGCCCATTTACCGCTGATTTTGACGTAGGTTTCATCCAAATGCTAGGGATGCAGGTCGGTGAGATGATGCCAGTACCAGCGCAGCCATTTTTTCATTTCAGGGGCATAGCGCTGAATCCTTCCCCAATTAATTTATACTATGTTTATCCTCACCCAAGGGGTATGGTCAGAACATTCACAGAAATGATTCTATAAATACAAAATTATCTGGGAAATTTCACACAAATCTGGGTAATGACTCCGAAAATAAATAAACGAAATAAAACAGGTTTTAATGTGGTTTATTTAACAAAGAAAATGACAATAAAATCACAACCCATTGTTATTAAGCAATTAATTAATTTTTTAGTTCAAAATAAGCATCACGCACAACAGAAATGGCGACTTCCGCTACCGAGAAATATCTCATATTATTTGCACACAATTTAGCGAGAATGCTTATTAAATTGTTTACCTTAAAACAGAAATAAAAAATTAGAGATATTTAAAAATGCACCACCAACCTTTATGGAAGCTGTATTTCTGATTTAAAATAACATTACTTAATCATCACCAATGCATTCGATAAATATATCGAAAAGCAATAAAGATGATTATTCACTTTAGGTGAACATTCACCTGTTATATGAATTTATATTTCATATAGCTCAATTAAAACGTTAGGAATATATATGAAAAAGTTAGCTATTATTGTCTCAATCGTTGCTGCATTCGCGGGTGTTAACGCTGCTCAAGCCGCTTCTACCGGTACCATCACCTTTAACGGTGAACTGACAGCGTCTACTTGTGACGTATCCGTCGACGGCCAGGGTGCAGACGCAACAGTGGTACTGCCAACTGTCGGTACCAACCAGTTGACTTCTGCTAACCAGGTTGCTGGTAGCACAGGCTTTAACATGGCGCTGAGCGACTGTGCTGGCACCCTGAAAACAGTTTCTGCTTTCTTTGAAGCAGGCCCAAGTGTCGATGTGGTTACCGGTCACCTGAAAAATGTAAGCGGTACTGCCGGTCAGGTTAGCCTGGAACTGCTGGACGCGTCTAACGCCATGACGCCAATTAAAGCCGGTAACAGCAACCAGACGACCAGCACGACTTATATTGATGCTTCTACGGGTTCTGCTTCACTGCCGTATGCGGTTCAATATTATGCTGATGGCGCAACCACTGCCGGTACAGTTATCAGCAACGTGGTTTACTCTATTCAATACAAATAAGTATTAACGAGTAACATATAAATTTTAAAGGGCAGATATCTGCCCTTTTTGACGATAATAACTAAAATTAAAGCATGCACACATTCAATAAGTGTCGAGGTTGTTATGAACAGCACTAACCGTCTTTTATTAACAGTATTTTCAGCCTTGTTCTTGATTCTATTTGTCGGACGCTCTGTTCAGGCCAGTGTGGTTATTACCGGCACCCGGGTAATTTATCCGGAAAAACAAAAAGAAGTGACGGTAAAGGTTAATAACACCGGCACCGGCCCGGTGGTATTACAAAGCTGGATTGACAATGGGGATGTGAATGCCCGCCCGGAAACCTTGAAAGTGCCTTTTGTGCTTACGCCTCCAATCAATCGCGTCGAACCAAATAAAAGCCAGACATTACGCATCAGTTATACCGGAGCCTCTTTACCCACAGATAAAGAATCGGTGTTTTGGTTGAACGTATTGGAAATTCCCGCGAAAGTGGATTCGGGTAGCAGTCAGAATTATTTGCAGATGGCGTACCGCTCCCGTATTAAATTGTTTTTCCGTCCCGCAGGGTTAGTGGGTAATGCGAATGATGCTGCACAATCTTTAGTCTGGACCAAAGTCCCTGGCGGACTTAAAGCCACCAATCCGACACCGTTTCATGTTTCTTTGGTCACGGTGGGGATAACGGGCAGTAAAACAGCGCCAGTTGAAGGCCAAATGATTAGCCCTAATAATTCGCTGACCTTTTCGTTACCGGGAAATACCGCCGGCAATAACGTTGATTTTGAATTTGTTAATGATTATGGCGCACTCAATAAACTGAGTCAGCCCATTAAACCTTAATTTAATTTATATACAGCAGTTATACACAGCGTCCGCTGGTTATCTCGTGGGGGCGGAATACGTCTGTACACTACGGAATAATTGAATAATGAAACACCCTGCAATGCCTTTTTCAGCAGAACGGCGTACCCGCAATGTTGGTTTAACACCCGTTGCGGCGGCGGTTATTACCGTTTTTTTGTCACCAACTGTTTTTGCTGTTGATAGCATTGGAAAAACAGAGAGTACTGTATCACTTGAGCCTAATAAACCTCAGGCGGTGGAGTTTGACAGTATTTACTTAAATACCGAACACGGTGGTTCCGGCATTGATTTAAGCCGCTTCTCGAAAGGGGGCAGCGTGTTACCCGGCACTTACCGGGCTGACATTTATTTAAACAATACCCTGATTGGCAATGAGAATGTGGAATTTAAGGCCCGCGACGATAAAAGTGTCCATGCCTGCTTATCCTCGTCGGTCATTGCCAGTCTTAATCTCAAGACAGAAGTATTGCCGCCTGAATCACTGGCCCCGCTGAAAGAAGAGGACGGCTGTGTTGATCTGGCGTCGCTGATCCCCGATGCCCAGGTGGCTTTTGACAGCGGCGAACAACGGCTGGATATCGCTATTCCCCAGGCATTGTTACTCCGTACCGCCCGTGGCACCGTCAACCCCGCGTTGTGGGACAGCGGCGTGACGTCAGGGATGTTGGGCTATTCACTCAATGGCTACAGCTCCTCCGCCAACGGACAGACATTTAACTCGGCTTTTGCCGGGATTAACACCGGGGTAAACCTCGGCTCATGGTATTTCCGTCATAACGGCTCGTATAACTGGCAAGAAGACGGTGACAGCAAATACACCAGTATTAACAGTTATGTGCAGCGGGATGTCCCGGCTGCGCTGGGCCGGGTGTTGCTGGGACAATCCAATACCACCGGGCAGTTATTCGATACCGTGCCTTTCACTGGAGCACAATTCAGCACCGATGACCGCATGTTGCCAGAGTCCCTGCGTGGCTATGCGCCGGAAGTGCGCGGGATTGCCCGCACCAATGCGCTGGTGACCGTGCGCCAGAGTGGTCAGGTGTTGTATGAAACCACGGTTTCACCGGGCGAATTTATCATTGATGACCTCTATCCGACCGGTTACGGCGGCAATCTGGATGTCACGGTGCGTGAAGCCGACGGCAGCACACAGAATTTCCAGGTGCCGTTTGCGGCAGTGGCGCAATTGCTGCGCCCCGGTTCGCAGCGCTACAGCCTGACGGTGGGTAAAGTGCGCAATGATTCGCTCTCCTTTACCCCGGGTCTTTATCAGGGAACCTATCAGCGTGGTCTGAACAACAGCATTACCGGTTATACCGGGGCGCAGGCCAGTGAAGACTACTATGCCGTGCAGGTCGGGACTGCGTTCAGTACCCCGATTGGGGCGGTGGCGGTCGACGTGACCCAGGCCAATACCCGCCTGCGTAACGGCAATGAAAGTGGCCAGAGCTATCAGGTCAGTTACAGCAAGGTGATTGCTGAAACCAACAGTAACCTGAGTGTGGCGGCGCACCGCTTTTCGACTCAGGGCTATCTCGATTTCGCCACGGCGATGCAAACCCTTGATGCCGAACGTCAGGGCTATGACGCCAACAGTATCTACCGGGCAAAAAACCGCTTAACCGTGACCGCCAATCAGGGGTTACCGGACGGCTGGGGCCAGATGTATATCAGTGGTTCTTTGCAGGATTACTGGAATAAAGGTGGCAGTGACCAGCAGTATCAGGTGGGTTACAGCAACAACTATAAAAGCATGACCTACGGCGTCAGCGTGAACCGCAGCCGCTCCGGGTTTGGCGAGATGCAAAATACTTATCTGGTCAGTATGAGTTTCCCGTTGGGGCGTAATGACCAGCAGAACGTGCCGCAAATGCGACTGGAAATGAACCGCAATGGTCAGGGCAACTGGGGCGAACAGGCATCGGTTTCAGGCAGTGCTGGCGAGCAAAGCCAGTTCAGTTATGGGGCAACCGCCATGAACAGCAACGGCGGGTCGGGGGCCAGTGGCAGTGTCAATGGTCAGTACCGCGGTTCTAAAGCCACCAGTATGGCGTCTTACGGTGGTGGTCGCGACTATCAGAGTGGCTCGGTCGGCATTTCAGGCAGCATGATTGCCCACCCCGGTGGCGTGACATTAACGCCGTACAGCAGTGAGACCTTTGCGGTGGTGGAAGCGAAGGGCGCTGAAGGGGCCGAAGTGTCCGGTTACTCCGGCGTGAAAATTGACTCCCGGGGTTATGCCGTGGTGCCGTATCTGAGTGCCTATCAGATGAATGAGATAACCATCGATCCGAAGGGGACCTCTTATGACGTGGAGCTGGAATCCACCAGTCAGAAAGTGGCGCCGAATGCCGGTGCGGTGGTGATGGTGAAATATAAAAGTACCAAGGGCTATCCGATATTGGTCAATGCCACCCAGTCAGATGGCGAGCCGGTGCCGTTTGGGTCGCAAGTGTTAGACACCAAAGGTCAGGTAGTGGGTTCTGTCGGTCAGGGTGGTCAGATTTATGCGCGGGTGAGCGAGGAGCGTGGCCGTTTGCAAGTCAGTTGGGGTGAAGGTACCGGCCAGCAATGTTACCTGAACTATATTCTGCCGCCGCAATTAGCCAACGGTAAAGCCAGCGCGATGATGCGGTTTACCTCGACCTGTGTGCCTCAGGAGCAATCACTTCGTGAGTAAAGGCTTCGATATGACGTATTTTTTCAGCGGAAAAGACGATAACGCTGCAGGAAGGCACTAACCCAATGCTGTTTACTGCCAGAAAAAGAGGCAATGATGTATGAAACTATCTATGAATAAAGTGGGTGGGCTGTTTGGCGGCCTCTTGTTAAGTGTTATCAGTACCAGTAGCTGGGCCGTGGCGAATTGTTCATTTCCCGCTGGCTCGACTCAAACCGAAACAGTCCCCTTGAGTCCACCAGTGATTTCGGCAGGGGTCGATATTCCTGTGGGGACGGTTCTTTATCAAGGGGCCTGGGTGATGAAAAATACGCTTATGGAGTGCCAGTGGGCACAGGCTGACGTAGGTAAATCATTTTGGTACAGCAGTTCAACGTTGATTAGCCATGCCCCACTCCCTCTGAGCGGCTTGATGACCGGTCCGTTTGCGGGTGCCGTCTATCAGACCAATATTCCGGGGATTGGTGTGGCCATTTCACGAACCCCGGATGGCAATCCGATAATAGTTAACCGGCCTGCGGTAATCACGGATGTAGAGAACCCTATAAGGCAGGTAAGCAATGAATTAGGCGGCGCCTTGAATTTTGGCGGTTCAACACGTTATGTCTCGCTCATTAAAACGGGGGCTATTACCCCCGGTAGCTTTACGATTAGCGGTGCAAATTTCCCGAGTATCACGACTGCGATTGAGCCCGCGGTGAATACTCATGCGGGTTCTGTTCCCGTCACCGGGTTGCCGTTTACTTTTTACAATATCAATTTTCAGGGAACCCTGACGGTGTCTACGCAAACCTGCACCACACCAGATGTCACGGTTGCATTGGGACGTTATGACAAAAATGAAATTTTTAGGGGGATAAACTCAACAACACCTTGGATTGATGCGTCAATTAACCTTATAAATTGCCCTAGATTCTACGGTTTTTATAACAGTACCAATACGACGATATTGATGGATTACAATACCGGAATGGGGAGTCCATCCAACTCGCTCAATAACGGTATTGGCGTGCGCCTGACACCTGCTACCAATGTAATTGATGCCGCCAATGGGATTATGGCTATCGACTCGACGGTATCCGGTGCAGCATCGGGCGTAGGTATCCAGATTGGTTGGGGAAGTAGTAGCCAAACCCCAACGCTGTTTAACTTTGCGGCAGAACAAACAGTGACGCTGCCAAAAGACGGCAGTTCTACAATCCGTGTTCCGCTGTCTGCCCGTTATATTCAAACAGAAGCGAACGTCACACCGGGTAAAGCGAATGGTAAAGCCGTGTTCTTGATCAATTATTATTAATGTCCTACGTCGAATGCGTTATTAACCTCGCCCGAGGGAAGTGAATTTCCCATGGCGTGTTGGATAAATAACGTTGAACTTAATAAGTCCGTAATTTTAGGCTGTTGAGCGTAACGGTGATTTTTATTGTTCTGACAGGAAAGTATTTTTACGATTAACCGCTATTAAACCACGATGGATAAAGAGACCAAGGAAGGTCTCAACGCACACTCTTTAATCCACACCAGATATTTGATTTTGCGTTTAACTGTTTTTTATTCAATTAATCGTTAGATAATTTAAATGCAAAAGGTGATTTATGAGAGATATTGTTATATTCAGTGGCAGTGATTTAATCCGATTCGCCTTAAGAGCGATTATAGAGCCAGTGATCATTCACCAGCCTGATAGAGTCAGTACGGTCCTTAAGGTCTGTACCTCATTGCCAGAGTTTGAGCGTGAGATATTAACGTCCGTCAATCCGGTTGTTGTTTTTGATATTGATAATGTGCCCATAATTAATCAGTATTCTATACTAGAAAAGATTAAGAGAAAAATAAATAAAATCAATCTTGTTCTTTACTCTAAAGAAAGTAAATTATCAAATAATTATTCCTATTTTAAAGGTGTGGATGTAATACACCTTTGTAAAACAGCAACGCTCATGGAGATAGAATCAACCATATTTCAGTGTTTTCATAGACTTGTAACTTCCCGGAATAAAATTCCAAATATTTCCATGTCCCATGAAAATAAATCATTGAAATTAACTAGGCGGGAAAGTGAAATATTATCACTTTTAATGTTTGGTATGGACACTAAAGACATTGAGGATTTATTGAGTATTAATTTAAAAACAATCAGTTCTCATAAAATAAATATACTTAAGAAATATGAAGCGACTAGCTTGGTTGAACTCTATAATAAATGGAGGGAATTCCCGTTTTAAATACTACCTTACCTTTGTTTTGAAAAGGTATTGGATGTTTTAATGGTTTTGCATTGTCAGTATGCAACACTATTTGTGAATAATATTTACTTATGGTGTTGTTATTTATAAATATTTCCAGCGCATCGAGATACTGTATCCAGTCGCGGTCGCCACATTGATTACTAATATTCCACTATAAGCTTCAACTTTTTTGTGACAAATCACGTCTTTTGAGAAGAATACAATTATTTTTTTGTGCACGGTGTAGCTATATTTCCGACAATTGTGGTTGTTCCTTATTTTCCCCTCATATTCTACTGAATTCAACATGTTTATTACAAATCATTTTATTCCTATTTTGAATGGTTTTAGCAACAGGAAAATTTATACATTTTCAAAAGCTATTATTTATAACTAATCTGAGTTACTGCGAAGGTTTTTTCTTTATTAAGGTAGTTAATATTAATCATCTTGTTTTTTATATCAGAAACAGCACGCACCGTTTTACTGAGACGGTTAATGCTCGTGAGAGATTTTTCAAAGTCACTTGCTCTATATGTAGATTCTGTTATAGCACCTACAAATCTAATCTGACCATTTGCGAGGGCTGAATTTACACTAAACACAATGAAAATTGTCGCGATTAATTTTGATATCATTGAACACCTTCTATTGGTTAGAGGATCATCAACGGTACTTAATGAAACGTTACAATTTAACCATAGGACAGACAATAAAAAACGTCAATTGACTATTGGTGGCCAAATCACTGTAGGTGGAGAAAAGCGGCATTAAGCTGGCTACGCTGATTTCTGCTCTGTTCTATGATTTGGTTCAGGATAAAGCGGTACAAATTCCCAAGCAAGGCGAACGTCGGGAACGAGAATTGCAGGAGTTGATTAAGAAAAGTAAGCGTCCCGTCGCTCTGTTTGTGGATGAAGCGCATGATCTTAATGGTCATACCCTCATCGGTTTAAAGCGTTTGATGGAAGTCGTGGAGTTACGTGATCGTATTTTGGCTGCCGGATTACCTATTTAGTATCAAAAGTTGACCAGCTCATAGCGAATGATTACCTTCGAGTGCTTCTGGCGTTTAAAATTTTAGAGTTGCAGTTATTGTGGGTCCATGAAGATGGAATGCAGGTCAGCCCCATAAAATGCAGGTTCATTTGCAGATATAGTGGGTTTATATCCACTGATAATTGCAGTTAATGTGAGCCGAAAAACGCAATAAATGCAGGTTTGGCGGATTTCAAACGCAGGTTTCTACAGCTATCGTTGGCAGCAATAGCAATATAGTTTCACTAGGGAACAATACAGAAGATGAACTATATTAACTTCCGGTTATCTTCTTCACCGATCTTCATTTTATTTATATTAGTTCCGCGGATTAAACTCGAATAAAACATAATACTTAAGGCCGATAACTCGCCATATTCGAACGATCACGTAATTTATTTATACTACAATTATTCTTATTCTGACGAATTACCATTGAGGGGTTTGTTATGACTGTAATCGATGTAATGTGGGTTGGATTTGGTGGCGGTATCGGATCACTTTTACGTTGGTGGATAGGGCTGAGGGTTGGCAAAATATATCAAGGTAATTTTCCCCTAGGTACTTTTTTGATTAATATTTCTGGTGCCTTTGTTATTGGATATTTGAGTATTCTCTTTAGTGTTGACTGGCGTGATCGCTATGGCGACTTAATCAATGCAGCGGTACTAACCGGTATTCTTGGCGGTTATACCACCTTTAGTAGCATGCAATTGGATGCAGCAAAACTGGCCACTGCTCGTGGTAGAGCAATGGCTGCTGGATATTTAATTATTTCTGTCATCGTCGGTCTGGCAGCAGCGGCATTGGGTGCCTGGTTGGCTTATTAATCAGAGGGAAATGTTATGCTAAATCTTATTATTTTAGTCTTTGTTGGTGGTGCTTTTGGTGCCATGTGTCGCGAGTTTATTATGTTATCCGTGCCGCGACTGGCCGACGGCTTCCCAATGGATATTTTTGTCGCCAACATTATTGCAGCATTTTTATTAGGGCTGACTACCTCTTTATTTAAAAAAGATAAAATTAACCAATATGTGCATTTGATGGTCGCAACCGGGATCATGGGCGGTCTTTCAACCTTTTCCAGTTTTGTCTTTGGTGCGGTCGAAATGATGAGGAACCCTACAGGAATTTTAGTCTCAATCTGTTATTTGGTCGCCAGCCTGATCATAGGCTTCATCGCTGTTGAATTAGGTTTGATGATTGGCCCTAAAGAAAAACCAAAAGACCCACATGCAGCTACCCAATAAAATACTCTCCAACAATAAAACACCCTCAATGCTGAGGGTGTTTTTGTGTACTACTGCAGATTAAGCTCGCCAGATCAATCTAACTTCTGACAGTTACCAAAGAACATCTCCGTAATAAGATCGTTATTAATGGTATCGCCATTCAGAGTCCTAACCAGTAGTTCACTGCCAAGCAACGGCAATGAGAACACCATATCAGGATTTACCCGTTTAACTTTTTTCATATTCTGGCTTTCATTCACTAATGCCAGCGTCTTGGTGGACTCACCCGCAATTTCTTTGGCAGCTAAAATGGTAAAGGTATTATCAGCATCACTGTTACATAAGGCGATAATATATTTTGCTTTAGCCGCACCTGCCAGTTGCAATGTCGCAACCGATGATGGGTCGCCCTCGATAATATCTGCATCGGAAGGAAATTCATGCTGGCTACCGACGGCGCAAACCACAGTAACCTCATCACCCCGGTCACGTAGACCATTATAGACATTCAGTGCCAGGGAGTTGGTACCGACAATAATAAAATGATTTTTACGTTCCACGTGAGAAATCCTACCTTTAACTATACGTTTGATATTATTACTGATCATCGGTCCGGCAATAGAAGAAATTGAAGCAGCAAAGACCGTTATACCGGAAATAATCACCGTAAGAGTAAACATCCGTGCCAGCGTAGAGTGAGGAATAATATCCCCGAATCCCACTGTCGACATACAAACGATCGCAAAATAGAAAGCCGTAGGTAAATCGGTAACGGCCGGAGCAAACTCATCCCCCATATAGAGCGTACCGAGCATGCTATAGACGATCAATGATGCAATACTGACGACCGCAAAGAAGGTACCGCTGCCGAGGCTGTGATAATCAAAATCGCGCCAATAAAAAAGCAAGGCAACAATAATCACAAGAGAATAAGTCGTCAGCGTATTATGATCTTTAAGAATAAAGAGATTGATAGCAACGATAGTAAACAGCAATAACACGGTGAAAAACCATGCAATGCGGGTTCTCATCGAAAGTGCGATTGCCATCAATATCAATACCAGACCGATCATAAATCGAGGAATTTCAAATAATTCAAGAAAACTTAATGCCTCCTTCCATGTACTGAAATTGTTTACAGCATCGGTTGAATGAGATATCGCCCGCAACAGCACTGGGCTTAAGACCATATATCCATTTATTGCCACCAGAATAGCGAGGCAAAGTGGTATCGAAACTTTAGACTTAATTTCCTGTAATATTTTCATCAATAGAGTGACTAAAATTGTTATAGGTGAATTAAGTATAGATAAAAAATGAGAAAAATCATGGTTAAGTAGAATTATTTTTGATGAAAATCAAATAATAGTTGTATTTAATCGTGGGTTATTTGCCCTCATTTGTAGCTGCCTAATATTCACGGAGTGTAATTAAAATAAAGTAGTAAAATAACATTCATTACCATTCCTAGATAGATTACATCTATAATATATAAAGCCCACTTTACACATTGTAAAGTTATCCATACTGGATGACCAATTATATAATACGTTTAATTAATGGCGTTAATGCCATTAATATATAATAATACAGCAGCACTCAGGAATAGAACATTATCCTGAGTCGCCATAGCTGAGTGATATACATCACCCTTAGTTTAACTTTGTAAATATTCAATGATATTTGACAAATAAATAAGGAAATAAGCATGTCCTTCAAATCACTTCGTAATATTGCATTGACTGGTTTACTGCTTTCCGCTGCCGCAACAACCTTTGCAGCAACATCTACAACCACTAAAGCAACGGGCACGACCCCGAGTGATATGACCTGCAAAGAATTCCTCGATCTGAATCCTAAGTCATTTACTCCGGTTGTGTATTGGGTATTGAATGATGATACTCAATATAAGAAAGGCGATTATGTTGATCTGCAAGAAACTGATACTGTCGTGACACCGAAGGTAGTTGAAGTATGTAAGAAAGCACCTGAAAGTAAACTTTCTGAAATTAAACAGGATATTGTAGGTTTCGCTAAGAAACATATGTAACTTGTAGGTGCGCAACGTTAAACACAGAGTCGCGAAGTAAATAAGGCGCTAATTAACTTTAAATGTTTAATTAGCGCCTTATTTTTGTGATAAATGTAAAGTTAACGACTAACACTCAACTTATCATAACCTCGCACATAATAATTAACAGCCGAAATTATCCAGCATAATATAAACATGCCTATTATCCAGTAACCAATCTCGCCTAAATTCTCACTAATATTATTAATCGGCGTCCAGACTCCTCCGGTTAAATTCATTTTGTCTGCAATCAATCCTAACGCTTCAATCCCACCGATAAAGAAAGCAATAATAACCGACGCTGCCGTAATGGTAATATTATAATACAATTTTCGCACCGGTTTAGAGAAGGCCCAACCATAGGCACCAATCATGACAAAATTATCGAGTGAGTCGATCAATGCCATACCCGCTGCAAATAAAATTGGGAATACCATAATGGACCACAAGTTCATGCCATGAGTAGCACTGGCGGCAGAAATCCCTAACACCCCCACCTCGGTCGCCGTATCAAAACCCAAGCCAAATAAAAACCCCACCGGATACATGTGCCAACTTTTATTGACCATATTAAATACGCGTCTGAAAACTCTGGCCAGCAGCCCCCCATTGTTGACGACTAAAAGATCCAGTTCTTCTTCTTGATAAACATGGCCCGCTTTGACTTGTTTAAATTTTTTATACACTGAAAGCAAGATAGTTAAATTGAGAAAAGCGAATAGTAATAAAAATACCGATGACACCAGCGTACCAATCAACCCACCGGTTTCATGAAACCACGCCATATCATCTTTAAATGCCATAGCCGTCGCGGCAATAGCCAGCGAGGCTAATATCACAATAGTAGAGTGGCCGAGCGAGAAAAAAGTCCCGACAGCAATCGGCGTTTTACCTTGTTGCATAAGCTTGCGAGTAACATTATCGATAGCCGCAATATGATCCGCGTCAACAGCATGGCGCAGGCCAAAACTGTATGCCAGAAAAGCCATCCCCATCAGTACCGCATTATCATTAAATTCGGTAAAAGCCCAAACCCAAGCTAACCCATTAACTACCAGCAATCCGATAAGCAGATAGATGGCGTGGCGTTTGGTTTGCTGATTACCAAACGCCACTCTTTTTTCTGTCACTGTCGTCATGTTCGCACTCCAGATTATTTTCAGCCGTATAGCGATCAAATGTTCAGAGCAAAACGTCCAGAGCGGAATAGTTATTGTCGATGTGCTGGCATCACATCTTTATTCGGAACCAAGAACAGCCATGAAGCTAAAACAAACGGCATGGTCAGTGTTGGAATACCAATCGGTAACAATAAGGTATTCAGCGCCCCCTGAACCAACACGGTAAATATAACCCCCACAATGGTGTAAGCCAGCACACGCCAACTGGGTTTATTAAAGGTCGAGCCCAGAGCTATCGCGGTCAATACCGCACTGAAAGCATAAAGCCCGGCGTTAATATCATGGGGATTAGCATCTAGAAAAGCGGCGGTGAGGATGGCTAATATCGCACCACAAATGGCAAAAATAGCCGCCCACAAAGATTCCACCGCCAATCCGATAACAAATAGAATCCCTCCGACCAGGCTACTGAATAAGAATACCTGAGAAATACCGTTAAACATGCTGACAAAAGTATTGCCGCCACCAAAGATGCTCCCGGATTCCAATATAAATTGATGTGGCAAAGCCGGTGTGGGTAATGCGCTACTGTGCAAACCGCTAAAGGCGTAACTTGCCAGCAGAATCATCCAAGTGGTGAACACGAAGGGTGCAGTTAATGCCGCGACTTTCCAGGTTTTTAAAATATCGGCAATACACACGGTGGCGATTACCGACACGATACTGCCTAGCACAATGCAAGCCCATACCACCGGAGTTGCCATTAAAAATGTCGGGAGAGCCGCGCCAACCAAGCACCCATTATAGCCATACAACCCTGCACGCCATGATTTACGGTCACGCATGGTTAAACCGGTAAGCGTGGCAACCACCGTACCTAACACACAGCCATAGGCAACAGCCGGGTTACCTTCACCATAAGCACCGACAAATATGGCGATAAAAAAGAATAGCCCGGTGAGTGGATTATTCTGGAACATTACCTGAGCACAGCCACGCAGAGTTGTATCAATAAATTCAATAAAAACATTCGAAGCGGCCAGTTGTGTCCAGCCAGATTGGTTATCTGTTTTTGCATTCATTATCTTTACCCTTCTTACTTGAAGCTGCAGCAGTATTAGCTGCTCTCACGCACCCGAATCACTTACTGATGTAAGCTCATCGGGATTCATTCGTTTGCTGCCTTGCTGCAACTCCAATTAATTTGGGTAATCCCCTTCTAGCTTGAAGCTGCAGCAGTGTTAGCTGCTCTCACGCACCCGAATCACTTACTGATGTAAGCTCATCGGGATTCATTCGTTTGCTGCCTTGCTGCAACTCCAATTAATTTGGGTAATACCCTTCTAGCTTGAAGCTGCAGCAGTATTAGCTGCTCTCACGCACCCGAATCACTTACTGATGTAAGCTCATCGGGATTCATTCGTTTGCTGCCTTGCTGCAACTCCAATTAATTTGGGTAATACCCTTCTAGCTTGAAGCTGCAGCAGTATTAGCTGCTCTCACGCACCCGAATCACTTACTGATGTAAGCTCATCGGGATTCATTCGTTTGCTGCCTTGCTGCAACTCCAATTAATTTGGGTAATCCCCTTCTAGCTTGAAGCTGCAGCAGTGTTAGCTGCTCTCACGCACCCGAATCACTTACTGATGTAAGCTCATCGGGATTCATTCGTTTGCTGCCTTGCTGCAACTCCAATTAATTTGGGTAATACCCTTCTAGCTTGAAGCTGCAGCAGTATTAGCTGCTCTCACGCACCCGAATCACTTACTGATGTAAGCTCATCGGGATTCATTCGTTTGCTGCCTTGCTGCAACTCCAATTAATTTGGGTAATCCCCTTCTAGCTTGAAGCTGCAGCAGTGTTAGCTGCTCTCACGCACCCGAATCACTTACTGATGTAAGCTCATCGGGATTCATTCGTTTGCTGCCTTGCTGCTCTCGTTACTCGCCCATCCTTGGGCCTCGCCTCCATAATGTTGATTACCCAGCCTGAGTATTAGCGCCACAAAAACTGCGCCGGCAGCGTGATACCAAGAATCTCCTCACGAGCTATCTTCCAGAACTGGCGAATCTCGGCCTTCACTCCGCCGCTGTCGATACCCAGTGCTTTAAACACTAAACCACAGTCATTAGGTAAGCGTGTTGCCCCACTGGCGATACCGGCTTTAATGTCAAAATGGGCCGCCACCCGAGCCAGAATGCGGTCATGATGCTCTTTCGGGGTTAATAAAATCACGTTGCCGAAAGCATCAAATGTTTGCATCACACCAACAGCATCAAGACTCTCTGACTTCGGCTCCAGAACATATTTCTCAACAAATAGCTCTTTTCCTGCCAAATCATGGGCCGCCACTTTCGACGAATACACATCAAAGCCGAACCGTTCTTCGGCATGATGGTATTTACGCCCTGACATCAGTATTTCTGAATAAATTGCGCTTGCCGTCGGATGAATATTAATAGTGGTATCAGTAATAAAACGTGAATTACGATGTGGGATCAGCGGGTCCGGCATAAACTCCAGATAGCCTCCCTCTTCCACGGTGAAATTCTGTATCTGCGAGGCATAGTTCGCATTCATCATATGAACTTTGGTGGCCGACTGTGTGGTAACATGCGCGCAAGCTCCAGCCTCCACATGTATATCAGTTGCCAGCCGGTCCCCTTGTAAAATACACCCCGAGGTCGAAATCATGGTGACGCAAGGTAATTCAGGCATTTCTTCATCCCAGTACAGTGCTTTTTGTACCATCGACGGCACCCGTCTTTCCATTTCGGCCAAAATACTGCGATGCTCACGTTTGGCAAATCTCAGTTTGAGATAACCACTTTTCCCTACGGCCCCGCTACGCATCTGCACCGGTTCATCCTGATATCTCGCTAATTCCGGCGCGTTAACACCTAATGCGTGAGCGCGAACCCGTGAAGGTGTCTCCACGATATTCTGGCTCTGCGATGTCATGCATTTGCTCCTTCAGGCTGTACGTGAGTAAACAGAAAATCACGCATAATCATATCCACCAGCTCTTCAATCCCCTGACCGGTTTTACAGTTAGTCAAAATATAAGGGCGCGTGCCACGCACCACTTTGGTATCACTTTCCATCACATCCAAACTAGCGCCGACATAGGGGGCAAGATCAATCTTATTGATGACCAGAATGTCTGCCTGAACCAGTCCAGGGCCATTTTTGCGCGGAATTTTTTCCCCTTCAGCCACATCGATAACATAGATATAGAAGTCAGCCAGTGCCGGGCTGAAAGTCAGTGTCAGGTTGTCACCACCACTTTCAATCATAATCAGGTCACTGTCCGGGAAACGCTCTTCCATCTCTTCTACTGCGGCAATATTCATGCTTGGGTCTTCACGTACCGCGGTATGCGGGCAGGCACCAGTTTCAACCCCAAGGATTTTCTCTTCATCCAAAATGCCTTTCAGGGTACGTTTCACCTGCTTGGCATCTTCTGTTGTCACAATGTCATTAGTAATAATCAGTGGCTTAATCCCCCGTTTAATCAGAATCGGGGTGATCACTTCGATGATGGCGGTTTTACCTGAACCTACCGGGCCACCAATACCAATGCGGGTAATCTTTTTGCGTTTATCGGTTGAATGGCTATTCACGGGGTAATCCTCTTAATTTTGATCTGGCTTTAGCTCTGCACTCGGTTAATACAAAACCAAGCACTCAGAATACAATTTATTAATCAGTTAGTTACTAAATAATCTGACGTGTGCTTTCACATGCACCGCCGCCAATACATCCACAATCGGCACATAAGAAGACATCTGGTCAATATCACCTATCTCGGCAATATCACAGAACGTCTCAATGTCATGGTTCAACTCAAACAAGATGCGCTGGGTGTCGAAATGGGTCACGCGCATCAAACGCATAGCCGCACTTAATATCGTCATCGCTACACCGTATTGATGCATAACCACCACTTCCCGCTGCCTTATCCCTTGTGCAGCCATAACTACCGCCTGAGTCACCGGATAGGTGCCTGCGGTATTGCCACTTTTTATCTGCCCCAGCCACCAACTGATCAGCGGGTGCTCCACCACATGGATAGACATCTCCGCCAATTTTTTCCCCATTCGGGTTGCCATCAAGCGGCTTTCTTCATTTAACTTACGATTATTTACTGCCCAGTCAGCACGGATGATGCCATCACTATCATCCGCCATTACGGCCCGATGGGCCGCGACAACCCCCATACCATCACAGCTCGCTGCCTGCTTTAACGCCGTCAGGACAAAGCCTTTTAATGTGGGCACGTCATGAACCACGCCGGTTTGAATGGCTGATTCCACACCATTGGAAAACGTAAAGGCCCCGACCGGCAGTACGGAATCACCAAATTGCATGATACGAATCAGATCTGATGCATTCATTGCGGTGCCTCCCTGCCTCAATCAGTGTTTATGGTCGCTATCATGATCACCATGACTGTGATCGTGGTCGTGGCTATGGCTATGACCTTCACCATGAGAGTGAATACTGTGAATATGTAAGCCAGAACCATGGGGTTCATCCAGAGGGCTGGCAACATGAACATGGGTATCAGTGTCTTCAGCGCCACCAAACAACAGCCGTGCTTCAGAGTTGGTCAGCAATGGCAGAATCTCTGCCCCTTTAACAAAACGGAAAGGTAAGTGCTGGAAGCCATGTGTTCGCATGACCGAGTCCATCATGGTGGTAGCAACCGTTAGAGGTACGTACACCTCATTATTTTTAGTCACCGCTTTCCAATGCTGATTACCCAATGCGTGGCCCAGTTCGAAGCAGGTTTTAATCAACTCATCCGCTGAACGGTTTTTCAGTTCACTCAAATCAATCACCATCACATCGCGCAAATGGATCTGCACCACTACTGCTACGTTGCTTTCTTCATCCCATGTCAGCACATCACCATCAGCAAGTACCACGTTCCTGTCGAGAGAAATACCGAGATCCAACCCCTGCATGGTGGATTTACGGCAGCGGCTTTTTTGCGCTTCCCGTTGATCCAAAACCAACAGATCAACAGTGGCATTTTTAAGTTTCGCCTGCCAAACCGGATCCTTTTTCACATTGCCAAGAATGTGCTCTATCAAAATCATGTTGTTGACTCCTTGCCTGTGTCAGATTGCCCACAGTAATGAAATCCTTTTCTGTATCATTCATCCAAACGCGCCCCCTCCTTGGCACTAAATAATACTTACTGTGGGCAAGCTGAATTCTGAAGTAACGGATTAGCGTCCAAACCTCCTATTAACCAAAGAAATAGCGCTGGTTCATTGATGCTGTTTCGATAGGTTCACAGGTGGCATGTACGCCATCCACTTTCACCGCAAAGGTTTCAGGGTCCACTTCAATATTGGGGGTTTGATCATTACGCACCAGATCATGTTTAGAGATGGTACGGCAGTTTTTAACCGCCATAACCTGACGTTCCAGCCCAGCTTTCTCTTTCACGCCATCGTCGAGAGCGGCTTGGGAAACAAAGGTGACGCAAGTGTCTTGCAGGGTTTTGCCCATCGCACCAAACATTGGGCGATAGAATACCGGTTGTGGCGTTGGTAATGATGCGTTCGGGTCACCCATTGCCGCCCAGTTGATCATGCCACCTTTGATAACCATTTTAGGTTTAGCTCCGAAGAAGCGCGGATCCCACAGTACCAGGTCGGCCATTTTACCTACTTCGACTGAGCCGATAACATGGCTAACACCCTGTGCAATTGCGGGGTTAATAGTGATTTTTGCCACATAACGTAGTACACGGAAGTTATCGTTATTCGGTGCATCTTCTGGTAATTTCCCGCGTGATGCTTTCATCGCGTTAGCGGTTTGCATTACACGTAGCCAGTTTTCCCCGACGCGCCCCATGGCTTGCGAGTCACTAGAGAACATGGAGATAACACCCATATCGTGCAGAACGTTTTCTGCCGCGATGGTTTCCGGACGCACACGGCTTTCAGCAAATGAGACGTCAGCTGGCACATTTGGATTGAGGTTATGACATACCATGATCATGTCGAACAACTCAGCCTGACTGTTGACACCGTATGGTAGAGTTGGGTTGGTTGAGCTTGGCAACACGTTAGGTTGGCTGGCCACGCGGATAATATCGGGTGCATGCCCCCCACCCGCACCTTCAGTATGGAAGGTGTGAATAGTGCGGCCTTCGAATGCATCAATGGTATCTTCCACATAGCCACATTCGTTCAAACTGTCGGTATGTACCGAAACCTGAATATCCATCTCATCTGCCATGCGCAATGAGTGGCGCAGGGCATTGGCGGTCGCACCCCAGTCTTCATGGACTTTATAGCCAACCACACCAGCAATGGCTTGTTCCAGCAGTGGACCACGTCCGTAGGAGTTACCTTTACCCAGAATACCCACGTTGACAGGCAGACCTTCGATAGAACGTAACATCTGGCGAATATTCCATGGCCCCGGCGTCACAGTTGTCCCGTTGGTACCATCGGTTGGGCCAATCCCGCCACCAAAGAAGGTTGCCACACCGTTGGACAGCGCATGATAGGCCTGCTGTGGGGAGATTAAATGAATATGACTATCAATACCGGCAGCGGTCAGAATCAAATGCTCACCTGAAATGGCATCAGTACTGACACCGACCACCATTCCTGGTGTCACCCCATCCATCACACCTGGGTTACCACTTTTACCGATACCGGCAATTTTGCCATCGCGAATACCGACGTCAGCCTTAATTACCCCTAAACGAGCATCAACAATTGTGACGTTGGTTATCACTAAATCCAGCACACCATTATCGCGGGTCAGATGGTTATTCGCCCCCATCCCGTCACGCAATGACTTGCCACCACCGTAAACGGACTCTTCACCATATCCACGCAGGTCTTTTTCGATTTCGATAAACAGATTGGTGTCACCCAAACGGATTTTATCGCCAGTCGTTGGGCCAAATAGACCCGCGTATTCTTGCCGAGAAATTTGAGGCATCTGTCGCTCCTTTCTTTTTCCGGTACGTGTAACTATAGAGTTGATTACACATATATAGCTGATTACACGTATGTGAATTTCTATATTATAAAGGTGTCATTTAGACGATTTGAAACCACGCTCAGCCGCACGACGGATAGCCTCTAGCTTATCTGGGCGTTCGCTATTAGGCACCACGCCTTCGCCGGTCCAACCATCCACCAGATTGTTAAAGCCATACAGTGTTTGCTTGCCACCGAAAGGGATCAGCGGAACTTCGGTTTCATCACCGGGTTCAAAACGAATTGCGGTGGTTGAGGAGATATTGAGTCTCTTGCCATAAGCCGCAGCACGGTCGAACTCCAGTGCACGGTTAACTTCGAAGAAGTGGAAATGCGACCCCACTTGAATGGGTCGGTCACCGGTATTGCGAACTTTAACTTTGGTTACTGGCTTATTTTCATTAAAGGTGATCGGTGTATCAGCTAAAATACAGCCCCCGAGAGGGGTATTCTGTTCTGCATTATCTTTAGTGCTTTTCTTTGCGCTCATGCTTTAATCCTCTGCAATAATCAGTTCAGGTTTTACTCGCATGCTGCCATCGGTGTTATTTAATAGGATCGTGCACCGTGACCAACCGGCTACCGTCAGTAAAAATTGCCTCAACCTGAACATTCGGAATCAGATCAGCTACCCCGTCCATCACATCATCTTTAGTGAGAACTTTGCTGGCTTCTTTCATGACATCTTCTACCGATTTGCCATCTCTGGCCCCTTCCATTGCAGTCACGGTGATGATAGAAACGGCTTCGGGATAATTGAGTTTCAAGCCACGCGCTTTGCGTTTGAACGCCACATCAGACAGCGTGTAGATCATGAGTTTTTCAACTTCTCTTGGGGTGAGCTGCATAAGCCCTCCTGTATGGTGTTAAGAAAGTGAAAGTGAGAAAAACAACCTACTAGCTCTATAACTGCTAGCCCTCTAATTTGCCTTGTCAGTAAAGGGTTATCCCTTGTTATTACTGATAAAATAGGCTTTTGATGCCAGTTAATTAGTATATTTCAGAATTTAAGCGCATCCTCCTGCATATCTTGTTAGATTCTTCATTTGAGTTCTGCTTTTGCGTTTTAACCACCCTCAATATGCTGCCCGACATTTGCGCTGCAACTTAAAATATCGAAAGAACGACTGCCGCCCGTTATACAGCAAGATATTACAATCGTGTATAAAGGTGTTATCCCGCTGGATTGATTTGTATGATGAATTTTTGATGGGTATTTTTTACCGCTTTTAGTTATGCCAATCAATAGGTGAATGGCATCCGCTAATATTTTTTTACTAAAACAGAAAAGGATTACTGCATTTATCCACAGTAAACAACAAACGGATGAATCGATTAAACGTTTGCTTCCCATAGCTAACCAATCCCTTATTCAGCGCTCAGTTTCGGTATGTTCTTTTTGTAGCATAGATAATTATAAATCAATATGTTGCTATAAAAAAAACACCTCTAACCAATATAGACCAAAAACTGGAAAATTCATCATTAATTACCAACTTGATAAAAAACACTGTAGCGATGAGGGTAGGGTAATTAAATGTAATTGAAAATCAATTAGTTAGATGTAAAATGATGCGGTTTTATATTCATCACAAATAAAGAACACCAGAACTCCCACCAAAAATAGATGTTAAGTCGGCATGCTGAGACAGAAACAAAATCACACAAACCCTAAGGGGTGTTAGCCTGATAAGAATACGTTAAAATACTAATCACTGTGTATAGAATAGCCACCTACTTCAAGTTAATATTGAACGCTATCTCAATTTATTTATGTAAAGTTATCTTACCGTGATGTTAATTATCATCTCCACTGTATAACCCCGCGTTTTTATCATTATTTAAACAGAACATGATCCTAATCAATAATTCTATTTTCACTTGGAAATAAAACATCTCATACATTGAGTGACTATCACTCTAGATAATTATTTAATCGATTACATTTTAATTTACCGTTATTAACTCATCCTGTTTTTATCAATGCCAAACCAATTTGAGGCTTAACCACTGGTTTTTGATAAAGAGGGATTTTACTTTCACGCTCTGGTATCCATATACGTGAACACACCTTTTCCAATAAGGATTTATTGTGGCTGAAAACAATGAGCCCCAATGGGCGGTGTGCCGCTTCGTCTAATAAAACGCGCCAAATTTGTGCCTGAACATGTGCATCCAGTTGTGCCGTTACTTCATCGGCAATCAAGTATCGGGTGCGCGGATCCAGTGCCCGCAATAGTGCGATACGCGCCAACTCGCCCCCCGACAATTCATCAGGCCGGCGCTTCAACCAATCAGGATTAACGGCCATCCGCTCAAGCCAATGTGCTGCGGGTCGCCAGGCATCATGCAAGCTCTCCCCCGTAGTCCGGTAAGGATTGAAACTTTGTTCTGGATGCTGTGGCACTAACTGAATAGGACAATAACCTTTTTTTGCCAGTGGCGCGCCACCGAGCAAAATCTGGCCGGAAGTGGCTGACTGCCATTGTGCTAATACCCGGCCAAGGGTCGTTTTACCAAAACCACTGGGAGCCGAAATACCTAAGCGCTCTCCGGCTGTTAGAGAAAATGAGATGCTATCCCACAACAGTTTGCCACCTTGAACCACCGTCAGATTATCGACACTAAACATATTCGCCCACCTCCGACAAGGCTATGTGCTGACTGACAAATTGTTGCTCCGGTAGCGCCGCCCATAGTGACTGTAGCAAGGGGCTACCACCGTTATTCTTCAATTCTTCAGCACTCAGCGTCTCATGTAGCTTACCCTGATGTAACACCGCAATCTTATCGGCAAAACGTGCCGCCAATGCCAGATCATGAGTTACCCATAAAATGCCCCGCCCTTGTTGGCAAAAAGCCCGCAGGTGAGTCAGTAACTGGCAGGCATGCTCGTCATCGAGCCACGAGGTCACTTCATCAGCCAAAATATAGCGGGCATTGGTCAGGGTGGCACAACTGGTCAGCACCCGTTTTGCCATGCCGCCAGAGAGTTGGCGAGGGAAGTCATGCACCAACCTTGGCGCAAGATTGTAGGTTTGCAGTTGCATTGCCACATCTTCTAGCCGCAGTTTTACACCACTAAGCTGCGCGGCGCGGGTCATTTGTGAGCCGACTTTAATTAATGGATTTAGCGCGCTGACCCCTTGAGGAACGTAACATAACGTTTTTCCGCGCCGTTCAATTTTGTCTTGGGCGCACAACACCTCACCATCAAGGATAATCTCGCCATGACAACGCATATTGTCTGGCAATAAACCCAATGCACTTTGTAACAACAGACTTTTGCCTTCACCGCTACCGCCAACTAACGCCACCAGTTCCCCCGGATTCACCTCCAAAGAAATATTACTCAGCAGAGGATGCCAGGTTTTTCGCCCCAGCCAGCGGTAATGAGCAACATCAATAGCAAATTTTGCAAATTTCAACATCAGGTTATCCTCACCCAGAGTTGTTGCAGCGACCGGGCAAACTGGTCAAATACTAATACCAATCCCACCAAAATCAGGCCAGGGAAAAAAGCCAGCCACCATGCCCCACTGCTCAGGTAACGCAGTGCATCCGCTAATAAGATCCCCAACGACGGCTCATGAGGTGACAGCCCAAACCCAAGAAAACTGAGCGCTGCGCTGTGTAACACCGCATGGGGAAACATCAACAGTGTGCCAACAATCCATTGTGGCAGTAATAACGGTAGCAGATGATGACGCCAACGGTAAAAATTACTGTTACCCAACCGATGAGACAACATCACATAATCAGTCTCGCGAATACGTAAGATTTCTGCGCGTAAAATCAGGGCAAGCTTTGGCCAATGGGTGAGGGCTACCGCCAGAATAACGCCTTGTTTCCCGCCCCCCAAAGTGAAGCAGATCAGCACCAATAACAGCAAGTGGGGCAATGCCAACATACTGTCAATTAATCCGCGAATGATATAATCCAGCGTTTTATTGATAGCACACAAACTGGCAGTGAGCATCGCCAGCAGCCCACTGGCAAAAGCAGCAATCAGGCCAATTTGTAAACTGGTTGTCATACCCTGAAAACAGCGCAACCACAAGTCGCGCCCCAGACTATCAGTACCAAACCAATAAGCCGGTGATGGCGGCTGGCGGCGCGCCATCAGATCCATCGGAACTTCAATGGGATAAATAACCCAGCCATAAACAATTAAAATGAGTAATAGCGCCAATGAAACGAACAGCCGAAACAACGCCCGGTTTGGGTTATAAGTCATAATTGCCGCGCAGCTCCCCTATTTAAGCGGTGTAACAGTGCGTTGGCAACGCTGTTACCGCAAAAGACCAATATGGCGCAAAACATGACGATCCCCATCAGTAACGGAATATCGCCGTGAAGCCCGGCATCAATAGTGGCTTGCCCTAAGCCGGGATAGGCAAAAACTTTCTCCGCTAATAGCGAGCCACCCAGTAATTCCCCCACAGAGGCAAATTGCAGACAAAGCGCTGGCGTAATGGCATGGCGTAAAATATGGAAGTGAACCAATGACCAGCCCTTATCTCCCTGAGCACGTGCATAACGAATAAACTCGCTATTCATCACCTCAGCAACCCTGGCTCGGGTATGCAACGCAATATTGCCAACCCCCAATAATCCCAAGGCCAGCATCGGCAGAATGAGATGACGCAGTTTGTCGCTCCAACTGGCTGTTTCAGCATTGCTTCCAGGTGCCCATGCACAGCAAATCGGCGCCCAATTCAGCTTCACCGCAAATAATGACAGCAACAATAAACCAATCCAGAAAGTGGGTAGCGAAGCTAATAAATATGACAGGGTTGAGATCAAACGATCAGGCCAGCGATTAAGATAACGCCCCGCAGTCAGCCCCAGCAGTAGCCCAACAATGCCGGAGAATAGCCATGCCGAAAGCAGTAACGCAAACGAGGTGGCAAAACGTTCACCAATGACCTGTGAGACCGGCGCGTTATACAGCATGGAGTAACCCAAATCACCTTGCAAAACCTGAGTAAACCAATGCAGAAAACGCTGCCACAAAGGCAGATCCAACCCCCACCGCGCCGCAATCAGCGGATATTGTTCCGGTGGAACATGCAGCAGCTCACTGCCAATATAGGCGCGTATTGGGTCTACCGGGGAAAAACTCAGCAGCGTAAAAGTGCCTACTGCGGTGATTAGCAGCAGGCAAATTAAACGCAGAGTAAATAGCGAGACCCCCTTCATTACTGACAGGTCCATTTCCAGCTATCCAGGCTATTAAGCAGTGACCAGGAACCATGGATTTCCGGTGCCCCCTTACCTAAATCAACGCAATCATTAGCCAGGTAAGTATGCTGAATATTCAATAACCACGCCCACGCCGCATCACCGCGAATACCGGCACCGGTCGTTCCATCCCAATCAACCTGTTGCCAAAATGGCACTGCTTGTTCCCAGGTTGGCGCATCCAGTGCCTGTTGCAGATGTTTATCAACTACCGGATTCTGGTAGTAGCCTGGATTATAATATTCAACACCGGCAGCTTTACTGCTGTAGTGATGGTACAGCTCCATGGGATCAAGGCTACCCCAGCCAAACAACGTGGGGTTAGCATGCATATTACGTTCAACGGTTTCCCAGCTACCGGATTTCAAATCAACATCAATACCAATAGGTTTCAGCATCGAACGCAACGCCTGGGCTAAATCGCGGCGCGTAGTATCACCGCTGGTATACCAAAGCGTGATTTTGGCCGGCACCCCACTTTTTTCTCGAATACCCTCACTGTTCAGCGCCCAACCGGCCTGTTCTAATATCTGTTTGGCTTTTTCGCTATCACCATCTTTAATGGCCGAATCTGGGTTATTCCATGGCAGCCCCTGTACACCTGTATAGGCAGGAATAGCATGACCCTCCATAATTTGGTCGGCCAGGAGTTGGCGGTTAATGGCATAGTTAATGGCACGGCGGATAGCAACATCAGCCGTTACATCATTACCAATCGGATAACCCTGAGCATCTTTCTTACCCGCCGGAGTGGTCGGGAACACGATGCCACGGTTTTCTACACTTGGCCGCACCCATAACTTCATGTTATTGACCGGACCTGCCGCCATCGATGGTGGAATGCGGACGACCCCTAACTGCCCACTTTGCGCCGCGGCAAAGGCACTGTCTTCATCAAGAAAAACAAAAATCAGTTTATCGAAATCATTCTTATTACCGGCATAATGAGGATTGGCTTCCACGATCATTTGCTGACCAGGTTGGAAGCTCACCAAACGGTACGGGCCAGCACCAATAGGGTTTTGTGCATAGGTTTTGGCATTATATTTATCAGCAGAAACGATCCCCAGCGATCCCAACACATTTACAAAAGTACTTTGTGGCGCTTTCAATTGGATTCGAATATTGAGGGGATCGATTTCTTCGGCGCGGAGGAAATTACCCATATCGACTTTACCGCCACTGGCAGCAGCATTGTTATAGGTAAACACCACATCTTTGGCCGTCAGAGGAGATCCATCAGAGAATTTGAGGCCCGGCTTGAGCGTCAGAGTCCAGGTTTTACCGTCGTTGCTGGTTTTATACTGGCTCAGCAGAAAATTATTCCAGCTAAGATCTTCATTTTGTTTTAGCAACGGGCTATGCAATAGCAGATAACTGCCATGACTCCAGCCTAGCATTGGGTCAAAGCCTTCGGTGGGTTCATCACCGATAGCCAGTTGCAGTGTATGTGTTGCGGCACTAACGGGAACAGAAAAAACACTGAGTAGAGCGGCTGTGAGTAAGGTAGTTCGGAGCCATAGACGTTTAGACATGAATCATCCTTTGATAAATTAGCCAGTGAATATAGGGCATTGCCTGTCAGGCAAAGATTCAACAAATAATTAAGCGTAGCACTAAACATTAATATGGGTAATAGATGTCTTTTTTAGTATTAAAGACCAATTTCACAACTTTAGTTAGAACTTAACAGCATTCAACTAACAAAAGTCAGGTTTAGATGAGGTAAATCAAAAAAAAACAAGACAGATCTAAAATTGATTATAAATAAAATTGATCTACATCTATAAAAACGACAAAGATAGTAAATGAAATAGTCGATATATTCCTTATAATATCGCCTTGCAACAAGATTCGCCGATTAGTACCCACAAACCAAGAGATATAGCCTATTAATTCATGGCCGCGTTATTTTCAATCAAGAAGATTAATTATCGAGCCATTGGTGCAATTTTTATTTTTCCGTCAAGCATCGGAACACTGCGAGGATATTAAGATAAGTTCCAATCGGGAATTATTACCCATTGAGGGAAATCTATCATAATAATGAGAGAAAGAGAGTGATTGAGTAGACATTCTTTCGCACCAGAATAATTTTTCTGACACAGATTATCCCTCACAGCCCTTTACACGCCCACCCACCTTGAAGGTAAAATACTTGAATATCTGGGTATACATATCGATAGACATATCACAGGCCTGTCACGATCAACATCAGGTGTAGCTGGATTTTCGGACACCTGTAAATCATTTCATGCACGAAGCCGCTCTGTCGCCAGTTCGGGTTAATATACTGGTAATAAATAATGTTCCCAATTCCAATTAGAATAATACCCGCAGAATAGTACTCATATTATTACATTTATTTCTGTTACGTAATGCCGTTGCGATATCTGACAAAACCACACCAATACCTGGATATCATAACCTCCATCTAATTCACCGCTAAATCCTTTATGCGATAAATATTAAAGTAATGAAACTATACTATTTACACGTATATTAAAATTCACAATATGCAGTAGCTATTCTAGCGAACACACAAATTTACAGTAAATACTTAACCATTAGGCTGGTAGGTCATCTCGTAAAAATAAGCGCTAAACGGCAACTCATACAAAACTTGAGTACTCTCCAAAAGCGAAGGGAGGATTTTTGGCTCGCAGCGTGAATAGTCTTCTGTAGGATATTGGCGCTGACAGTATCCCCGAGGGCTATCGATAAAATCCATCTTAGGAATGCGTTTAAGCACTAAAACTTTCCCTTCACTGTTCCCCATTTGAGGTTCAATAAAAAAGAAGCTGAGCTGAGATATGAGCGCCGTAATGCTAATAGCCACTACGACTATCCACAGATAAATAGAACGCATACAGAATTCCTGCAATGAGTAAACACGATTACTCTATCAGCTAACCTATAATGAACGCCAAGAATAATAGCAGTGGTTGTCCATCGCAGGAGAAAAAGCACTTTTATATTCAAATATTGCAGCCACAGCTCACTGGATCCCTGGGTTTATCTATGTCCGTGATTTTCGTGTGCAGCGGTAACCCCTCATCACGCCAGCCGGTGACACCTCCTATCATCTCTTTAACCGCATAGCCAAGTTTGCTCAAATTAACGGCGGCGCGGTGAACACCGTTGCAGTGGGGACCAGCACAGTAAATCACAAATAATGTCTCTGGCGGATAGAGTGAAAGCAAAGTGGTATCCATTAATCGATGAGGAATATTGATAGCTCCCGGTAGGTGTAGCGTGGCAAACGCCGCCTCACTACGCACATCTACCAACACAAAATCTACATTACCTTGCTGCTGGCTGGTATAGACATCTGAGCAATCAGTTTCAAATGCTAAACGCTGGGAAAAGTACTGTAATGCGCGTTCTGCACAAGCCGCTGGGATCTGACTGACTAAACTGCTCATATGATTTCTCCATTCAATATTATGAAGCATCACTTTATGAAATGGCATTAGCCGATTACAGTGGCAGAAATGACAATAAACCACTGAGATACGCCAATGAATATTTCAACTGCATCAATATCTGCCAACAGACCAACGGAGGAGCCGGGATTAGTGGTGACGCTGGCTTACGACGGATTGTGCCTATTTGAGTTTGGTATTGCGCAGGAAATATTTGGTTTAGCTCGCCCTGAATTTGATTTTCCCTGGTACCGGCACCAAGTGGTCGGTGTAGAACAACACATCACTACGGCCAATGGCAGCCTACATATTCAAGTTGATACCGATTTGTCCCTACTGGAACAGGCTAAAACCATTGTGATACCCGGTTGGCGCAGCCCTGACGCCCTCCCTCCAACAGCACTTACCGAGGCTTTGCAGCAAGCAGTTGCACGTGGTGCACGCATTATATCCATCTGTTCTGGCGTTTTTGTACTGGCGGCTGCGGGGTTATTACAGGGGAAAAGCGCCACAACTCACTGGCGCTATACCGATTATCTGGCACAACACTATCCTGACATTCATGTCGATGCCAATGTGTTGTATGTAGATGAGGGGCAAATTATCACCTCTGCGGGTAGCAGTGCCGGTATTGATGCCTGCTTACATCTGATTACCCGTGATTTTGGGGCTAAAATCGCCAATCAGGTAGCACAGCGGTTAGTCATGGCTCCCCAGCGACGGGGCGGGCAACAGCAATTTATTCCGCTGCCGCTTGCCAAAGAAACGCATCGGGATATGGCAAAAATGATGCAGCAAGTGCGCGGGCAACTGGCCCAAAATTGGAGTGTCAGCCAAATGGCCGCCGAATTGGCGCTCAGTGACAGGACATTTTTACGGCATTTTTCTGCCGCCACGGGCCAATCACCCAAAATATGGTTACAGCACGAGAGAATGCACAAAGCGAAAGAATTACTAGAAAGGGATCAGATGAGTATTGCGAGGATTGCCGAATATTGCGGATTTCAGACCATTGAAGGTTTTAGAAATGCATTTCGCCAAAAAGTAGGGATCACACCTGCGGTGTATCGGCGGCAGTTTAAATATAACTAAGGGGGATATTCCAGAGTAATGAATCAATATCGACGATTTTAGAAAACTAAAAACCCCGCCGTGGCGAGGTTTTTAGGTTGTTGGTTAATCTTATTTTAGAGATAAGAATAATATTATTGAGGATATTATTGTCTGCTCCGGCTTAGGCCATCATCGCTATCGCAACTTTCCAACAATACTTTTTACCAACAATACGTTTACCAAAAAAAATCTGACCTGAGCCAGATTTAATTACAGCTAAACGTGATAGATAGCAGTGTAAATTACAGTGCTACTACGTTTACAGCTGAAGGGCCTTTCTGGCCTTGCTCGATGCTGAACTCTACGTTCTGGCCTTCATCAAGAGTTTTGTAATCAGTGCCCTGGATTGCAGAGAAATGTACGAATACATCTTTGCTACCGTCAGCAGGAGAAATAAAACCAAAACCTTTACCAGCGTCAAACCATTTTACTAAACCAGTCATTTTATTAGACATAGAGATATTTCCTTCATTATTTGTGCCAAAACGTGGCAATTGTGGTCTGCTGATCAAGAGTTACTTATGGGGGCACTAAAGAAGGAAATTCGTCGGAGAAGTGATGTCTAAAAAATATCGCTTTAACTAGGAACTGCTTTACTTAAATGGCTTACATAAATAGGTCTGTGCTACAAACCGATGAAGCTATTAACGCATGCTGAGATATTAATAGCAAGGCTTATTTATTTTGAGTATTAAATGAATGATAAAAACAAATCGTGCATAAATTATGATATACCCTAAATAATTCAAGTTGCAGGAAGGCAGCAACGAAATGAACCCACGGAGTTGAAATAACTCAATGACCTGGGTGAGTGATGGCAGCCAACGCACATGCAGTTTGAAGTATGACGGGTATAAAACCAACTGTCATACATCGTCCGGTGGCATCCTGTGCCGGGATAGAAAGACAGATTCTAGCGGGTGAGGTTATGCTCAGACTTCGTTATAATGCCAATGAAAATCGGAAGCCGTCATAAAGGAAAAGCAATGACAATGCGTGAGCTTGAAGTACAGTTTCTTAATGCAATGAGTGAGTTGCAGTCAACTTTTGAGAAGCAGCATCAGACATGGCAGGCAAGCTACAATGCATTGCAACATGAACTGGAGCAGTCAAAAGCACGGGAAACAGCATTGCGTGCTAAAAATGATATGTTGCTTAGAAAGCTTAATACTGCCAACACCTTGCCAGAACAACATTCATTAGTTAGGCAGATTAAAGTGTTAGGTGCACATCTTGATGCTCTGGCGAAAGATGCTGCCGCTTTCAATCATCATCTGAATAATCAGCAACAAAATAGCGATAATTTCAGTGGCGATAACCCTTAAACACTTCGTTGACTTTATCTACTCAGGCGATTTAACAGCCAGATAATTTTACGTTGTCAATTACACCTTTTATGGCGCAAAGAAACATTCAATGACGTGGATAATTATTGCTGTTTTGATCGTAGTTTTTATTGTCGGCTACCGTGTGTTGACATCAGATACCCGCAAAGCGGTGGATACACTGGCCAATTTACTGAAGATAAAACCGATTTACATTGAATCCATGTTGCAAGAGATGGGGCAACGTCAGACACAAATGTTTATCCGCTCCACCAGCAATGGCTATGCCGAGGATGTGAGAAAGGCAGCTTATCTGGTCTTTATTTACCAAACCTTTATCAAAGACTCTTCCGATGAAAATGTGATGCAATGGCGCAATACGCTGATTCGCTCACATATATCCCCAATGCTAACGGCCGAACATACCGAAGCGGCTTTGTTCTATTTCGCAGAACTGGATTTAGATGCCTTTGAATTGGCGCAATTCCGCCGACAATATAATATGCAGTTTAATCAGGAAGCTGACGCCGTATTGCATTGATTCTGGCGCTACGGCGCGGTGACATTTATTGCGCCAAGGCGAGCTAGTTTTACGGGTACATACTGTTTAGATAACGCAATAACATTTCTCTTGAGCTAAAACCGTGGGCAATACCGTAGCGGTCATCAGCTTCACCGGCCAGATAGAGCGGAAACTCCACATACTTATCACTGATACGAATAGTTGCCGTGGGTGTGGCAAACAACAAGCTTTTATCTTTATGCGCTGGGTGAATAACCAATGCTGTTCTGCCCATTCGGGCTTCACGGTTAACATAAACGTAATGCTCCGCTTTACGATAACCGTAAGCCTGATCAACCGTATAATCCCGATCAAAACCGGCATTCTCCAGGACCTTAGCCACTTCATCTGGCCGTAAATACATTTATTTCCCCTCTTTTTGACTACTATTGAGCGACCTTACCGTAATAAATAAGGGAAACCACGTATTTATTGGCTCAAAACGACTATTTCGGAATAGTCTACACGCCATGTTCATCTCATCAGCGTTGTTTCTACTCGACTGGCGCGTTAATAATCCGTTGCTGGCGTGGTAGCGTCGCACGCCAAAACCACCACAAAAAGAGGCTGACTGAGTTACGGATAATAAAATCTTATTCCGCCCCCAGTGAGGGCTTGTTTTCACGCCATTGCGATGGGGTAATGCCCTTAACTCGCATAAACTCGCGATTAAAATTTGATTTAGTCTGGAACCCCGCCTCTAGCATAATATCGATCACTGGCAGCTCCGTACGCATCAATAGCATCGCGGCATGATCGACCCGCAACTGATTAACGTATTGCGAAACATTTTGCCCCGTTTGCTGATTAATGGCCTGCGACACTTTGCGCGGGGCAACACCAACTTTGCGCGCCAACGTTGATAAGTTGAGTTGACTCTCCAGATACAGATTATTTTTCTTTAAGGTCAATAAGATGACAGAGAAAAGCGCCTCCAGCGATTCAGCTAATGGCTTATCATCCATTACCGCCAACTCAGCCGACACCGCAGCAATCGGCTCTTCACGATGTGCGCTGGTCGCTAGGGTGTAGCACATTGCCAACGTAATCAAAAGGTTGCTCAAGCTGGCTATTAACCCAGCCTGATTTCCGGCAAAAAATGCATAGTCAGCACTGATAATGATATCGCCCACCCCCGACCCAATCAGCAAGATAGCCATCAGAAGCCATAACCGGTAGCTAAGCCAAATTTTTTCCACAGAGATCTGTTGCAAACGATCCTCACCAGGGCGCAAGTAAACCAGCACCGCAAGGCCATAAGACAAATAACTGATAATGACCATTGCATCGAGCCACTGCGGCGCGATCCAGACACAAATTGCCGTACCGATAGGGCCTAAAGCATGTATCCCAAGCTGGCGAATACCCGCCCTCCTCTCCCCGGTTGTACTGAGGAGTGCTAAATAAGTCAGCGGGGGGATAGTCATAGCGACGATAGGTTGTAAGCCATTAAACAGGGCAAGATGATAGCCATAGCGCAAGCCAATCAACCCGCTTTGTAATGCACAAACCAGCAATAGCAGCAGTAATAATCCTCTCTGTTTACCGGATTTAATCAAATGATAAAACAAACCAATACATAAAATTGATAACAGAAAAGAGACGGGAATCAGTGGCATAACCCTTGCCTTAACAAGTGGATATCGTGAATAACGGTTTTGTAGTGTAGACAGCCAGATAAGCGAAAACAAGCAGGTTCAGGGACTGGATCATGATCGAGGTCGCGGCTAAATGCTCTTCCCTCTAAGGTGACAAATAACTCAATCAGTCAGGATATTAAATCATGAAAAATGCTGTGCTGTGCTTCTGTTTTTTGCTGTTTTTCCCGATGGTCAGTTATGGCTGGCAAACAGCGGTTACTCACATTTCATTCAATGACACTCAACGCCTGCGCCAACTTGATAGCTTAATTTATTATCCAACGGCGAAACAGGGAACAACGTCCCTACTGGGTGATAGTGCCGTCTTCAACGGTATCTCGGTTTTACCTGATGCCCCCCTTGCCACAGGCCAATTTCCATTGATTGTCCTCAGCCACGGCAGTGGTGGCAACAATACCAGTATGGCGTGGTTGGCAGATAAGTTGGTGCAGCAAGGTATGGTGGTAGTCGCAGCCAATCACCCAGGCAGTACCACTGGTAATTCTATTCCGGCCAAATCGGCACAGCTATGGTTACAAACTGAAGATATCTCTTTTATTATTAGCGCATTACTGTCTGATTCGCGCTGGAAGTCGGTACTGGATAATCAGCCTATTGGGGTAATTGGCCATTCGAAAGGGGGTTATAGTGCTATTGCGGCATTGGGTGCAACGCTTTCATTTCCACGTTTCATTGCCAGCTGCCAACAGCAGCCCGAACAAGCCAACTGCCAGTTTTATACCCGTGCGGACGTAAAATTAAAGGCACTTCCAGTGCGGAAATTTGAAGGGAATTATGCCGATAAACGTTTACGTTTTGCGGTCGCTTTGGACCCCGGCATGGTGCCCTTTTATCAAAACAGTAGCCTGTTTCATTTAACAGCCCCACTGCTTCTGATTAATGCTCACTATTTTATCTCACCGAATATGGCACTAAATCTGGGCGGGAGCGAGTGGATAAAGCAGCTTAATCCGCCGGGTATAACCACAAGAACCTTAGCCCACAGCGGACATTTCGATTTCCTGCCAACCTGTAAACCGGCAGCCCGCGCAGTTCTGGCAGAGGAAGGCGAAGACTTTATCTGTGCGACGTCAGTGACGGAAAGAGAAAAGTTACATCAGCAAACGGTTCAACAGATTGTTGAGTTCCTGCATCAACAACATATTTTGCACTGATATTTCAATATGATAATGGTGACGCACAAACCATGCAAACTGTGCGAGGCTAAATAAAGGTGTCGGTAAGAAACAGCACACAGGCAAGTGATACACCACATAGGGTCATCACACTGAAAATCAGCTCGAACAGATAACGATTGATCATGATGGTTAGCCTATAAAAAAAGACACCCGGCGTTAACCGGGTGTCTGGAATTGGCTAGACTGTGCGGTACTTAGTAGCCCGCATTCCGGCATAATTATGCTGCTGGCGCTGTTGCTGATTTTTTAACAGCTTTATGGTGTTTTTTAGCGGCTTGGGCTTTCTGAGCTGGCTGAGCTGGCGCTTTTTTCACGTGTTTTTTAGCGGCCTGTGCTTTTTGAGCAGGTGCTTTTTTCACATGTTTTTTAGCAGACTGTGCTTTTTGTTCTGTGGTTTGTTTGGTTGCTTTATGTTTTTTATGGTGAGTTGCTTTAGCTGGTGCTGCATTTTCTGCGGCAGGCGCAGCAGTAGTGCTGGTTGCAGTTGGTACTGCTGTAGCGGCCGCAGTAGTTTCAGCAGCGAAAGCAACAGAAGACAGACCCATGGTTGCAGCAACGATCAGCGCTAATACTTTTTTCATTTTAAAATCCTCAGAGTTTGTTTCGCTAAGCCCCCGGTGGGGCCGTTGAAAGAATCATAGAGGAATCAATTTTTCCTTTCCGTGAGTCATTGGTTTCGCTAAGTAACCAAATGTACAAAGTAATAGTGATTATTATTTACGCCATACATTATGAATCACGCTATTTAAAAGCAGCCCTGTTCGGGAGGCATGGTGGTTAATTCTCCCCTCGCCTTCGGATTAGTCCTGAAGCGCATGTCACAGCGACGTGATGGACTATGCTTAATGTTCATCAGGCAAAACGGAGAGTCAAATGTTCAAGAAATCAGAAAAAATTGAAAGAGATCTCAATCAGGACGTGACCCTTCTGGCAGATACTCTTGACGATGTATTGCGTTCATCAGGTGAGAAAACCAAAGAGGAACTGACCAAAGTGCGCCACAATGCCGAAGGTGTATTACGTGATGCGCGAGCGCGTTTCAACGGTTCGACCAGCCTAAAACAGCATGCCCGAGATGTTGCAGGTAACGCAGATGACTACATCCGCGACAAACCATGGCAAGGTGTCGGTATTGGTGCTGCGGTCGGTATCGTTCTGGGTGTGCTGTTAGCACGCCGTTAAAAATAATCTGATAGCTGATAAATCGCCGGTATCTTATCCCCCTCATTGCTGTGTCTACTTATAGGGATGACGATATCTGGCAGTTTGGTTAATCGGTGGCCCCAGTGATAATAGATGCACTGCGGGCCAATTCATTTACTCGGTAAATGGTGGTTATTAAGCAGACATAGAAGTAATAACTTTGGCCAATAGGGCCACCAGCCGATCAGTTTCTGCCACAGAAGTGAGATTAGTGAATCCCATCAACAATCCATTTCTACCGGTTGCCTGGCTCGTTTCCGCCAACGCCCAATCTGATAGCGCCTGAACCGCTAACCCTTGCTGCCGCGCCCGTATTGCTACGGCATAATCAGCAAAACCCTTATCCAATCGCGCCAGTAATTGTATCCCTCCAGCTTGCTGTTCAACCTCAACAACGCCTGCCAACTGACGCCTCAGACTTGTCGATAGCATCTCACGCCGTTCGGCATATAAATGACGCATACGTTTCAGATGGCGATAAAAATGCCCCTGATTGATAAACTCCGCCACACTGGCCTGTATCAGTGGTGGGCTGGTACAAATGCGTAACTGGCATCGCTGATTAAATAGTGCCACCCGTTCTGCTGGAACGACCAGATAAGCCAGCCTCAGTGCCGGAAACATCACTTTGCTGAAGGTACCGGCATAGAGCACCCGCCCCTGCCGGTCCAACGTTTTCAACGGTGGCAGTGGCCGCCCTTGATACCTGAACTCACTGTCATAGTCATCTTCAATAATCCATGCATGCTGCTGATCGGCCCAATCCAACAGGGCAATACGTCGTGCCAGACTGAGCGCCACCCCTAACGGGCTTTGATGGGCTGGGGTGACGATGGCAAAACGTGCCTGGGGGCAGTCGTTAATTGCCGCACCGACATCCATTCCGTCCTGATCAACTGCGACCGGATGCGGAATAAGCCCAGCTTCGCGAATCAGTTGCCGTGTCACAGGATAGCCGGGGTCCTCCAACCAGCCACGATCGCCCGGTTGCAGTAAGGTACTGATCACCAGATCCAGCAATGACTGATAGCCTGAGCAAATAAAAACTTGTTCAGGCTGGCAACTCACCCCGCGTGATAACTGTAAATAATGTGCTATTGCTTCGCGCAATAACGCCAGCCCGGTAGCGGGGGGATGTCCAAGGGATGATGCGGTGAGATTATGTAACTGTTTGGCCATGATTCGCCCCCATTGCGCTCGGGGGAAAGCGTCCAGCGCCGGTAATCCTAGCTCGAAGGGCCGCGCCACCGGACTAACCGTTGAGACTTTATTCACCACAACAGGCTGCGCACTCTGAGTTAATGGCAGCAAAGGGGTATCACGTAACTGAGCGGAAACGTAAGTCCCACTCTGCCCACGACTTTGCAAATACCCCTCGGCAATTAATTGACCATAGGCATTTTCCACCGTACCTCGTGCTACCCCCACTTCACTGGCTAGCACCCGAATCGAGGGTAACCGCGAGTCAGGCAGCAATGCTCCTTGCACGATGGCATCTTTAATACGCTGATAAAGCTGACGGTAGACCGGCTCGTTTTGTTGGCTATCCAGGCTCAGAAGATGTGAAAAAGACCTCATCATGACCCACTAAAATAAGTAATTTATGGCTCTATAGTATAGGTCATCACAGCGCTAGAGTAGCGCCATACTCTACGGTACCTCACAGGAACATATCATGGTTGAACAACGTCTTTATTTTTCCGAACTTTCACCTACAACCTATAAAGCACTGGTTAATGCGTCTCTCTCGTTAGATAAGAGTTCATTACCTAAAGCATTGATAGAAATGATTTTTATGCGGGTATCACAAATCAACGGCTGCGCATTCTGCTTGAATATGCACGGTAAATTCTTGCGTGAGAACGGTTTTGATAATGCCAAAATGGATGTGATAGCTGGCTGGCGACTCAGTAATGCATTTACTGAAGCAGAAAGAGCAGCATTAGACTGGGCAGAAGCGGTGACTTACATCACCACCAGTGGCACACCTGATAATATCTTCGCCGCCTTAAAAGTACATTTTACCGATGCTGAAATTTCCGATTTAACTTTTGCTATCAGTATCATGAATGCCTTTAACCGCTTAGCCGTCAGCCTGCGCCAGTAAATCATCTTGCCCGCAACAACTCCGCAATAGAAATATTTTTATCCTCCTTATTATTACTAAATCTACCGCCAGCCCCGTGCTGGCGGCCCTGTCGCTGAACAATGCATGAATTCTCAATAAATAACTACATGTAGTGTGGTTGAATTAAATAAACACTAGATATAGTATTTATTTTATCACCTACGGAAATGAAACCGCAGTTGATTATCAGAGGCAGGTCGTCGCGGCACCTTAACAACCTGACTAATCCGCCTTTCCTCATTACAAAAGGTAAATGCGAATCATGAGTATTATCATTTACAGCAAACCTGATTGTGTCCAGTGCAATGCCACTTACCGAGCATTCGACAAACAAGGAATATCCTATCAAACAATTGATTTAACAGCAGATTTGCAAGCATTAAATCATGTGAAATCTCTTGGTTATCAGCAGGTGCCAGTGATTATTGCCGGCAATGAACATTGGTCCGGCTTCCGCCCTGACAAAATTAACGCACTGGTTCAGGCCGTCAGTGCCTGATGGGGGGACAAGATGAATCCGCTGGTCTATTTTTCCAGCTCTTCGGAGAACACCCACCGTTTTGTCGGGAAGCTGGAACTCCCGGCAATACGTATCCCTATTGCCGGTGCCCGGAAAACACCGCAGATCGAGCAGCCCTATATTTTGTTAGTGCCCAGTTATGGCGGTGGCAGCCCGATAGGAGCAGTACCGATTCAGGTGATCCGTTTTCTAAATGATCCACACAACCGTTCATTGATTCGCGGCGTTATTGCGGCGGGTAACACTAATTTTGGCGACGCCTATTGCCTGGCAGGGAAAATCATCTCCCAAAAATGTCAGGTTCCTTATCTGTATCGCTTTGAACTACTGGGTACAGCAGAAGATGTGGCTAACGTGCGCAAGGGAGTAACTGAATTTTGGCAACGACAGAACTGAATATCACTGATCCATCCAGTAGCGAGCTTGACTATCACTCACTGAATGCGATGCTAAACCTCTATGATGCTGATGGACGTATCCAGTTTGATAAAGACCGGTTGGCGGCACGTCAATATTTCTTGCAACACGTCAATCAAAACACCGTGTTCTTCCACAATTTGCAAGAAAAACTCGATTATCTGGTCGAAGAAGGATATTACGAGAAAGAGGTGCTGGCTCAGTACGATTTCAGCTTTATCAAAAGCTTATTCCAGCAGGCCTATAGCAAAAAATTTCGTTTTCCCACTTTCCTTGGCGCCTTTAAATATTACACCAGCTATACCCTGAAAACCTTTGATGGCAAACGTTATCTGGAACGCTACGAAGACCGTGTTTGCATGGTGGCGCTGACACTGGCAGCAGGTGACCCGACACTGGCGCAAGAACTGGTAGAAGAGATAATCTCTGGTCGATTCCAACCGGCCACCCCGACATTCCTCAATTGTGGTAAAAAACAGCGTGGTGAGCTTGTCTCCTGCTTCTTGTTACGCATTGAAGATAATATGGAATCAATTGGCCGCTCCATTAACTCAGCACTGCAATTGTCCAAGCGTGGCGGCGGGGTCGCTTTCCTGCTAAGTAATATTCGTGAAGTCGGTGCGCCAATCAAACGGATTGAAAACCAATCCTCCGGCGTCATCCCTATCATGAAAATGCTGGAAGATGCCTTTTCTTATGCTAACCAGTTGGGCGCACGGCAAGGTGCGGGGGCAGTATATCTCCATGCCCATCATCCCGATATTTTACGTTTTCTGGATACCAAACGCGAAAACGCCGATGAAAAAGTTCGTATAAAAACCCTCTCATTAGGTGTGGTTATCCCGGATATTACCTTTGAGTTGGCGAAGAATAACGAAGAAATGTACCTGTTCTCTCCTTACGATGTAGAACAGGTTTACGGTTTACCGATGTCAGAAATCAGCATCAGCGAAAAATACCGCGAGATGGTCAATGACAAGCGCATCCATAAAAGCAAAATCAAGGCACGCGAGTTCTTCCAGATTCTAGCCGAGATCCAGTTTGAATCCGGCTATCCCTACATGATGTTTGAGGACACAGTTAATCGCGCCAATCCGATTAAAGGTCGAATCAATATGAGTAACCTGTGCTCAGAAATTTTGCAGGTTAATTCACCAACCGAATACAATGACGATCTTAGCTATCGCCATATCGGTAAAGATATCTCTTGTAACCTTGGTTCGATGAATATCGCGCATACCATGGATTCACCAGACTTTGGCAAATCGATTGAAACCGCTATTCGTGGGCTGACTGCCGTCTCCGATATGAGCAATATCCGCTCAGTACCTTCTATCGAGAAAGGTAATCAAGAATCCCATGCCATTGGCTTGGGGCAGATGAATCTGCACGGTTATCTGGCCCGCGAGCGTATTTTCTACGGCTCTGAAGAGGCGCTCGATTTTACTAATATCTACTTTTATAGCGTGGTATATCACGCCATCCGCGCCTCGAACCAACTGGCAATAGAACGAGGCCACCACTTTAAAGGCTTTGATGAGTCAGATTATGCCTCGGGTACTTATTTCACAAAATATATCGAGCAGAGCTGGCTGCCTAAAACCGCCAAAGTACAGGCACTATTTGCTCAGGCAGCTATTGTACTGCCCGACCAGCAAGATTGGGCCGCGTTACGCCAATCAGTGATGGAACACGGTATTTATAACCAGAACTTGCAGGCGGTGCCGCCTACCGGTTCTATTTCCTATATCAATCACTCGACATCGAGCATTCACCCGATTGTCTCACCGATTGAGATTCGTAAAGAAGGCAAGATTGGCCGAGTCTATTATCCCGCACCTTATATGACTAACGATAACCTTGAATATTATCAGGATGCTTATCAGATAGGGCCGGAGAAAATTATCGATACCTACGCTGAGGCAACACAGCATGTCGATCAAGGGCTATCACTGACCCTGTTCTTCCGTGATACCGCCAGTACCCGCGATATTAATAAAGCGCAAATTTATGCCTGGAAGAAAGGGATTAAGACCATTTATTACATCCGGCTGCGTCAGATGGCGCTTGAAGGCACTGAAGTCGAAGGTTGTGTTTCTTGCTCGCTGTAATTCGCGGCACTGAATGAATAAAAATGGTTGATAAGGAAAATGATATGAACGCAGTAAAACCGATAACACACGTCAGTGCCATTAACTGGAATAAGATTGAAGACGATAAAGACCTAGAAGTATGGAACCGCCTGACAGCTAATTTCTGGTTGCCGGAAAAAGTCCCACTATCAAATGACATTCCCTCTTGGGCAACGCTGACACCTAATGAACAACAGCTTACGATTCGGGTTTTTACCGGCCTGACACTGCTGGATACTATTCAGAATACATTGGGTGCGCCGGCACTGATTAAAGATGCCATTACCCCTCATGAGGAAGCGGTATTCTCAAATATCAGCTTTATGGAGGCGGTCCATGCTCGCTCTTATAGCTCTATTTTTTCTACTCTTTGCATGACATCTGATGTGGACGATGCCTATCGCTGGAGTGAAGAGAATGACCCACTACAAAATAAAGCCAATATTATCTTACAGCACTATCATAATGATGACCCACTGAAGAAAAAGATAGCCAGTGTATTTCTGGAATCATTTTTATTCTATTCCGGTTTCTATTTACCGATGTATTGGTCCAGCCGGGCAAAATTAACCAACACTGCCGATCTTATTCGATTAATCATCCGTGACGAGGCAGTACATGGTTATTATATCGGCTACAAATTTCAGAAAGGGTTGGAGAAAGTCGACAATAGTCGCCACCAGGAAATAAAGAACTTTGCCTTCGATCTGCTGCAAGACTTATATGACAATGAGGTGCGTTACACCGAGGATCTGTATGATAAGGTTGGCTGGACCGAAGATGTCAAAAAGTTCCTTCATTATAATGCTAATAAAGCATTAATGAATTTAGGTTATGAAGCCTTATTCCCTACCAGTCAGGCAGCAGTCAGTCCGGCCATTCTGGCGGCATTATCACCAAATGCAGACGAGAATCACGATTTCTTCTCCGGTTCTGGCTCCTCTTATGTGATTGGTAAGGCAGTCAACACCGAAGACGAAGATTGGGATTTTTAAGCGTTCCCTATCGGTGCCCCACCCTCACTTTTATGGCATAAAAATGAGGCGATCCACATCCACTGGCAGCCGCAGCAAGGCTGCCCTCTATTTGGTGATGATTTAATGCCTCAATCACCTTGTAAACTCACCACCACTCATCCGCTATATTTACCTACGCAATGAACAGAACCACAACTAAAAACTGAAATTATTACCTGACTACTAATTTAGGCGCAGGCCAGTATATAAGGGGGATTCAGCATGTCTCTTGTGACGATAAAAATGTCATATCAGCACGATGACGGATGCTCAAGCCCAAGGCTGACCACAAGAAGAATCGAGGGAATATAATCAATAACAGTATATTCAATAGAATGAATATATATGGACAATATTCACGCTATTAACTGGCTAATTATAGTCCACTTAGCATATCAATATTAAGCAAGATGTGAACATCAAAAAACCACAATATTAACGTATATAAATTAACAGATTAAAAAGATATATCCTGGGATAAGGTCTATTACAATTCAGATTATAAGAACATTGAGGGTTGTCTCAGATTCTCATTGTGTTAGGGTATATGGCGCTCTATTTTTTCATCAGGATAACATTGATCGAATAAACATAATTCAAAATTGACAGAGGAATACACCAGCTGCATGGCAATTAAACTCGAAGTAAAGAATCTATATAAAATATTTGGTGAGCATCCAGAACGGGCTTTTAAGCTGCTTGAATCAGGTAAGAATAAAGAGCAGATATTTGCCAAAACTGGTTTGTCCGTTGGCGTTAAAGATGCCAATCTGGCCATTGAAGAAGGCGAGATATTCGTCATCATGGGGTTATCCGGTTCTGGTAAATCCACCCTGGTACGCCTTCTCAATCGTCTGATAGAACCCACCCGTGGAGAAGTACTGATCGATGGCGAAGATATTGCCAAAATATCTGATAGTGCCCTGCGCACCGTACGCCGTAATAAGATCAGTATGGTCTTTCAGTCCTTTGCATTAATGCCCCATTTGAATGTTCTCGATAACACCGCATTCGGTATGGAGCTGGCTGGCGTCCCTTTGCAGGAACGTCACGACAAAGCGCTGGAAGCACTGCGTCAGGTGAGTCTGGAAAGCTACGCCCACTCCTACCCCGATGAACTTTCCGGCGGGATGCGTCAGCGCGTCGGTTTAGCCCGGGCGATGGCCAATAACCCTGACATCTTATTAATGGATGAGGCCTTTTCAGCGCTAGACCCCTTAATACGTACAGAAATGCAAGATGAGCTGGTCAAATTACAGGCCAAACATCAAAGGACCATTGTTTTTATCTCTCATGATTTGGATGAAGCCATGCGCATTGGTGATCGTATCGCCATTATGCAGGGCGGCGAAGTAGTACAGGTCGGCACCCCGGATGAAATACTGAATAATCCGGCTAATGACTATGTGCGCACCTTCTTCCGTGGCGTCGATATCAGCCACGTCTTTAGTGCCAAGGATATCGCGCGCCGTCGCCCGGTATCATTAATTCGTAAAACTCCGGGTTTCGGCCCTCGTTCAGCGTTAAAACTGCTTCAAGATGAAGACCGCGATTATGGCTATGTGCTGGAACGCGGGCAGAAGTTTATTGGCGTGGTATCGATAGATTCACTGAAAAAAGCCTTGGCGGAGAGCCAGTCGCTGGATAGTGCCTTACTGGCCGATCCAGCGCCGGTTCCCGCAGATATGCCCCTCAGTGAGTTGATTTCACTGGTTGCCCAGGCCCCGTGTGCGGTCCCTGTGGTCGGTGAAGACAACAGTTATATCGGTATTATTTCCAAGGCCATGCTGTTGCAGGCTTTAGATAAGGAGACGCCAAATGAGTGATCCAATTCAAAGCAGTACCCCCGTAGACAGTAATCCTTGGGCGACGGATGCGGCAGCTTCAGCAGCACCGGCGGCAACAGATACCGCCCCTCAGACACTGTCAGCCGCTGTTGACCCGTGGGGAGCGAGCATGGCTGAGGGTAGCCATGCCGCCAGCAGTACCAGCCATGAGGTTGCTTCTCAGGCCGTTCAGAGCACTGCGACACAAAGTACCGATTGGTTGAATAGTACTCCGGCCGCTGCTCCCGAGCATTTCAGTCTGATGGATCCGTTTCATAACACCTGGGTGCCACTGGATTCCTGGGTCACCCACGGTATCGACTGGGTTGTGCTGCATTTTCGCCCCCTGTTCCAGGGCATTCGCGTGCCGGTTGATTTTATTCTCAGTGGCTTTCAGCACCTACTACTGGGTATGCCAGCACCGATCGCCATTCTGGTTTTCGCGCTGATCGCCTGGCAGTTCTCCACCTTAGGAATGGGCGTAGCAACCCTGATATCACTGGTTGCTATTGGCGCTATCGGTGCGTGGTCACAAGCAATGGTGACACTGGCGCTGGTTCTGACTTCGCTGTTCTTCTGTATTCTTATCGGGCTACCGATGGGGATATGGCTGGCACGCAGTAATAATGCCGCACGTATAATTCGGCCGTTACTGGATGCCATGCAGACTACACCGGCATTCGTTTATCTGGTGCCCATCGTCATGCTGTTCGGTATCGGTAACGTCCCCGGCGTGGTCGTGACCATCATCTTTGCTCTGCCACCCATTGTTCGTCTGACCATTTTGGGCATCAAACAGGTACCAGAAGATCTTATCGAAGCCGCTGAATCCTTTGGTGCCAATCCACGCCAATTACTGTTCAAAGTGCAGTTACCGCTGGCGATGCCAACCATCATGGCGGGTGTGAACCAAACCCTGATGCTGGCACTGTCGATGGTAGTCATCGCCTCGATGATTGCTGTAGGGGGCTTAGGTCAAATGGTACTGCGCGGTATTGGCCGCCTTGATATGGGGCTGGCCGCAGTCGGCGGTGTCGGTATTGTGATTCTGGCGATCATCCTTGACCGCCTGACCCAATCATTAGGCCGCGATCGCCGTACCAAAGGCATTGGCCTCTGGTATACAGCCGGCCCGATTGGTCTTATCACCAAACCTTTTAGAAATACTAAGTAATTTCAAATTATTACGCTCAAATTTAAGCGTAATTGTCGCAGGCAGTTTGGACATGGACAGCGCGCAATCACCGCAATGTACACATAGTACGTAAGGATGATGAGCACTGTCCTCGTTCAAAATGGCAAGTAAAATAGCTTAAAAAGGAACAACTATGCGTTCGACAGGAATCTGGGCTTTGGCCCTCACCACACTGATCAGCACTCAGTTATCCGCCGCAGAATTACCGGGCAAAGGCATCACTGTCCAGCCGCTGCAAAGTACCATTTCGGAAGAGACCTTCCAGACCTCTCTGGTCAATAAAGCCTTGGAAAAACTCGGTTACGATGTCCAACCGACCAAAGAAGTAGATTACAACGTCGCGTATTCAACTATCGGCGCAGGTGATGCCACCTATCTGGCGGTAAACTGGGAACCACTGCATAACGACCAATATAATGCTGCCGGTGGCGATGCCAAATTTTATCGTCAGGGTAACTATATTGAAGGATTGGCACAGGGTTATCTGATCGATAAAAAAACCGCTGATAAATACCACATTACCAATATTGAGCAGCTAAAAGATCCGAAAGTCGCCAAATTGTTTGATGCTAATAACGATGGTAAAGCCGATCTAACCGGCTGTAACCCAGGTTGGGGCTGTGAAGCGCCGATAAATCATCAGATCAAAGCTTATGGTCTGAGCGATACCGTTATCCATAATCAGGGTAACTATGCCGCGATGATTGCCGATACGATTACACGTTACAAAGAAGGCAAACCAATCCTGTATTACACCTGGACACCTTATTGGGTCAGTGATGTATTGGTGCCGGGCCGTGACGTAGTATGGTTGCAGGTTCCATTCTCTTCCCTGCCAGATAAAACTATCGACACCAAGCTGTCTAACGGTGCGAACTACGGCTTCCCACCGAGTGTGATGCATATCGTGGCTAACAAAAAATGGGCTGAAGCTAACCCGGCCGCCGCTAAGCTGTTCTCTATCATGAAATTATCGATTAATGATGTGAATGCTCAGAACATGCGGATGCACGCGGGTGAATCGTCAGATGCCGATATTGAACGTCATGTGAATGGTTGGATTCAGGCCCATCAGGCCACCTTTGATGGTTGGGTAAAAACAGCCGCGCAAGCAGGTAATGCGAAAGCTACGCAGTAAATTCTACAATGGGTTTATTGATGTGTTACCCAAGGGGGGGGAGTTCTATTATTTTGCCCCCCAGCGGCTTCAAGTACCAAGGGTATACCCAAAGTAATTGGAGTTGCAGGTAGGCAGCAAGCGAATGCATCCCAATGAGCTTACACAGTCAAGTGATTTGGGTAAGTGAGCGTAGCTAACCCCCCAGCAGCTTCAAGTGCCAAGGGTATAGATACAACGAAGCCCTGAGTTAGCAATAACTCAGGGCTTCTGAATGTTGGCGGTGCGGACGGGACTCGAACCCGCGACCCCCGGCGTGACAGGCCGGTATTCTAACCGACTGAACTACCGCACCACGCTGCTGTTCCGGTTAAGAACGAGACGGATATTACGTATGGAATGCAATCTCGTCAATACTTTTTCCAGCAAAATAAGCCGGTTGCGCAGTTTTTCATCTGGAAATCATTTTATTCTGCATTTGCACTATCTTCCGATTCAAGCGGCATCCGCCACAAACAACTGCCGCCCTTCTTCATCACCAAATCCAGACGCGATTCATGGGCTGACAACTCCTCTTCAGCCGCATAAATTACTTTCAACGCAGATGCTGGCCGGGTAATACGCTGGATATTTTCAGAAGAATCATTCTGCGACTGATCACCTTCCATAGAGAAAGACAGAGACGTCTGGCCGCCGGTCATCGCCAGATAAACTTCTGCCAGAATTTCGGCATCGAGTAATGCGCCGTGCAACGTTCGCTTGGTATTATCTATCAGATAGCGATCGCATAACGCATCAAGGTTATTACGCTTGCCGGGGAACAGGCGGCGCGCCAATAACAGGCTATCGGTGATGGTACAGAAGGTTTCCGTTTTCGGAATATCCTGCTGCAACATACGGAACTCGTAATCCATAAAGCCGATATCAAACGCCGCATTATGAATGACTAGCTCAGCACCACGGATAAACTCGAGAAACTCCGGTGTAATATCAGCAAATGTGGGTTTATCGGCCAGAAACTCATCACTGATACCATGGACACCGTAGGCCTCTGGGTCGACCAGACGGTCCGGTTTCACATACACATGGAAGTTTCTGCCGGTCAGACGGCGGTTGATCACTTCAACAGCACCGATCTCAATAATCCGATGGCCTTCATAATGAACGCCCAGCTTATTCATACCAGTGGTTTCAGTATCCAGAACAATCTGTCTGGTCGGGGTAACTTGCATATTGCCAGTGCTCATAGCGCTCGTTTATGTCAGACTTAACGTTTAAACAGATAGGAAGAGTCTACCAGAGATGACTAAACAGGTAGAAATTTTCACCGACGGATCTTGCCTTGGCAATCCTGGCCCCGGTGGTTATGGCGCAATTATGCGTTACAAACAACATGAAAAGACCTTTAGTGCTGGCTACCGTTTGACAACCAACAACCGTATGGAGTTGATGGCTGCTATCGTCGCCTTGGAGGCATTGACATCACCTTGCCACGTGACGCTCAGCACTGACAGCCAATACGTGCGTCAGGGCATCACACAATGGATCCACAACTGGAAAAAGCGCGGGTGGAAAACCACAGACCGCAAACCGGTACGTAACGTCGATTTATGGCAACGGCTGGATCTGGCAATCCAAGGCCATACCGTACAATGGGAATGGGTTAAAGGCCATGCTGGCCATCCTGAAAATGAGCGCTGCGATGAACTGGCACGTCTTGCGGCCAATTCACCGACACAAGACGATATTGGTTATATCCCCAACTAACTCTTCTTACCTGACGTTGCCACGGTATTAGTGGCTTTCACACACCGAATCAAGGTTGGTCGCGATAACTTTTGGTTGCGCCAACCGCACGGCTAAACCAAGGCTTACGTGCACCAAACTTCATCGGATTAAATGTCAAAGGTATGGTGCGCTTACGGGCCACAATCAGGCTGACACACCCCAGCGCATGTAGATGGGTGCTGATAAAGCGCCCACCTTCTTTATGCCAGGGTAAAACGTGAAAGCACGACATATGCATAACTTCATAATTCAGCAAACTCAGCCAATCCAGCAAACGCATCTGAGTAAACATTCGGCTAATATAAGGCTGCCGCTGGCGTAATATTGGCACCAGCTTGCCGGCACCCAGCACACTCATCGGATTGAAGTTACTGATAATCAACCAGCCGTCATCAATAAGCACCCTATCTGCTTCACGCAAAATACGATGTGGGTCAGTGGCATAGGCTAAAGAATGAGATAACAGACAGGCGTCCACTGACTTTTCAGCAAAAGGTAACTGGTATGGGCTGGCCAGCACCTGCATATTAGTACCTTGTTCCCCCACATTAACCTGATGGGAGATAGCACATTTATCGCTGGCGATTTCCGCACTCAACTGGCCTATTTTCAACAGATGAAAACCAAATAGCTTCGGCCACCAAGGTTGTAATTGCTGTTCGAGCGCTGCGCGATAATACTCTCCCCAAGGTAACTCCGCCCAAGATGCAGGCGCATCGATCTGTTGGTGTGTTTGCGCTGGTTTCATGTTTCTACCCAATAGATTTCAAGGTGCAGGAAGGTGGCAAGTAAGTGAACCCCGATAAGCTAACCCCCGTAAGTGATGCGGATGAACGGGAGCCGCCAATACACCTGCGATTTGAAAGATGACGGGTATATTATCTTCTTTCACACTCAAGCGGTTGCCAACAAAAAAGAGGTATCCAATGAATCTTATCAGTATTCCGGCATTTCAAGACAATTACATTTGGTTATTGGCAAACCCACAAAAACACTGCGTTATTGTTGATCCGGGTGAATCAGCGCCGGTGCTGTCTGCACTGGCACAAGGCCAATACACTCCTCAGGCCATCCTGCTCACCCATCACCACAACGATCACGTCGGTGGTGTGGCACAATTACACCGCCATTTCCCCAATATTCCCGTCTATGGCCCGCAGGAAACAGCAAATAAAGGTGCGACAGTTATCGTAAATGGGGGTGATCACCTGACAATTGATGGTCAAAACTACACCATTATCGCCGTCCCTGGCCATACCCTTGGGCACATTGCATACTACAGCGAACCTTATCTTTTCTGCGGCGACACGCTTTTTTCTGCCGGCTGCGGCAGACTATTTGAAGGCACACCAGAGCAAATGTATGCGTCAATTCAACGGCTGGCGCAGCTTCCCGCTGAAACCTTAATTTGCAGCGCGCATGAATATACTCTCGCAAATCTTAAGTTTGCCCGTTTCATTTTGCCCGCAGATCAAGATATTGCTACATATCAACAACAAATCATGCAATTACGGGCAAAAAACCTACCTAGTTTGCCGGTAAAATTGCAATTAGAGCGTAAAATTAATGTTTTTTTACGTTGCGATGACATTGATTTACAAAGGAAAATAGGCGTCATCTCGCCACCAGCCTCACTTGCTTCAGTTTTTTCCGAATTACGCGCCCAGAAAGACCACTTCTGAGCTTTTAGTTGTGTTTTTTGTCGAAGCAAAGTATGATTGGTCGTCTTTTAAGCAACTGACATTGACACACACATGAAGACCAAAGCGATATTTCTCGCCTCAGTCTTGCTTGTTGGGTGCCAGACGTCCAAGCAGGACGTACAGGTTCCCGTACAGCATGCGCAGAGTTTGTCTTCAGCAGGTCAAGAGAGTGAAGCAGGAGAGTACACAAATAGCGTCCGAGAGGGCAGCGCGCGATGGCTTGATAGTGAAAGTGGCCTCGCGCAGCAAGATTTGTGGAACTTCATTAGCGACGAGCTGAAGATGAAGGTTCCGGAAAATTCCCGGATCCGTGAACAAAAGCAAAAATACTTAAGAAATAAGAGCTATCTCCACGATGTAACATTACGGGCAGAGCCGTACATGTACCTGATAGTCGAGCAGATTAAGAAACGTAAAATGCCGATGGAACTGGTACTGCTACCCATAGTGGAGAGCGCTTTTGACCCACACGCGACATCATCCGCCAACGCCGCAGGGCTATGGCAGATAGTGCCGAGTACAGGTCGAAACTATGGCTTGAAACAAAACCAATGGTATGACGGTCGCAGAGATGTGGTTGCGTCTACCAAAGCAGCGCTTGATATGATGGAGCGCCTGAACAAAATGTTTGACGGTGACTGGTTGTTAACAGTCGCTGCTTATAACAGTGGTGAAGGCAGAGTCATACAAGCGGTTAAGGCTAATAAGGCAAAGGGTAAACCGACCAACTTTTGGGCATTGTCGCTTCCACGTGAAACGTCAATTTATGTTCCAAAAATGCTGGCCTTGGGTGATTTAATCAAGAACAGCAAAAAGTACGGTATAAACTTGCCAGAACCCGACAAAGACCGTGCATTAGCACGTGTTGATGTAGGTCAGCAGATACAGCTAACTCAGGCGGCTGAGATGGCGGGGATGTCACTTACTAAGTTGAAATCCTTTAATTCTGGGTATAAGCGCAATGTAACGGCACCTGATGGACATGGTCCTCGTTATATTATGTTGCCAAAGGCCCATGCTGAGCAGCTTAAAGATTCATTGGCAGATACTGATATTGCCGCCGTTCAACCAACCAAGTTGGCACAGAACAGCTCAAAATCAGCATCAGGTTCGCAGTATAAAGTTCGCTCCGGTGATACCTTATCTACGATTGCCAAGCGGTTGAATATCAAGACCAGCGATTTGCAGAGTTGGAACAACTTACGTGCCAAGAGCACCTTAAAAGTTGGGCAAACCCTGCAACTGGCAAGCAATACAACGACCAGCAACAGCATCACCTATCAGGTTCGTAAAGGTGATTCTTTTGCCAGTATTGCCAAGCGTCACGGTGTAAACACCGACGATGTGATGCGATGGAATTCGGTAGTCAGCAAGGCTAATAGTTTACAACCAGGCTTGAAATTGACGTTGTTCGTTAACGGCAAATCGACCCCGGATACGTAGAGTCAGAATCGCGATTAAAGCTGTTAAAAAGCACCCTTCGGGGTGCTTTTTTTATGGCTGGAATTCAACCAGCAGTGGATTGTGATCAGAGGCTCGGGTCACTAATACTGATGCATCTGCCAGAGTAAGACCCCGATAAAAGACAAAATCAAGCGGTCGGCCAAACGCACGGCTACGGTTATCAGCCCGGAATTCAACTTCAGCTAACCCCACCACTTGGGCAAAACACTGTAAAGCATTAACCCGCTGTCGGCTCCAGGCATTAAAATCCCCCGCCAGAATCACCGGGCCACGATGCATCGCGATTTGTTCCCCAATGGGCTCGAGTTGTTTACTGTAAACATCAACACCAAGACTGAAATTCACCGCGTGAATATTAACCACCATCAATAAACGGCCGTCATGGATTGGGTAAACAGTAATTAAGGCCGATTTAGACAACCGCAGTAACGGCTCTCTCTCACGCAGGGGGCAACAGTAGACCGGATGGGTGGCTGCAAGCGTCATCACACCTGAAGGGTGCTGAGGCAGTGCAAAGGCAGGAACCTGATCGGCGGCCTGATAGTGAGACGTAGCAAACCGCACCAGCTCAGGTGTTGTTTGTGCTTCTTGCAGTAACATCAGTTGAGTATCACGCCCGAATTCTTTGAGCACCGAGAGCCATTGCGCCCGCTGCTGCTTAAAGATATTCCACACCATCACCCGCAAAAATTCAGATGTTGGCAATGGCGCGCCTGGCGGTAACCCCAGCCCCAGTTGCTTAGCAGAACCTGGGTAGATTTGTTCAACCGGTTGACCTGCAACATATCGCATTGCATATGTTCGTTTCGGCACTTTGATGGCCTATTCCTTATTCGAAATCACTCTGGCTCGAGAGGTAACAACAGCCGGTAGTTCACTGATTATACGCCCAGATGCTCCTGTCAGTAATTTCTTTTAGCCACGATATTATTCTGATGTTGGGATACACAAGCAGAGATTCAATCTATGTGATTCATAATGCACTAATAAGCCTTCTATTAACAAAGAAGCCCACAATCGCGGGCTTCAATAGATACTGGCAGGGATTTAGCTGACAGCAACTTGCCGTGGGTGCTTCTTATCCAGCTTGCCACTCAGTGTCACCAGTAATAGCGCACCAATAACAATCACGCCACCGATCCAAGGGGTCTGAGCCAACCCAACCCGGATAACTGTCTGCCCACCAATAATCGATCCTAACGCGATTCCGACATTAAACGCCGCGATATTCAGGCCCGAAGCCACGTCAACGGCATGTGGCGTATATTCTTCCGCTTTCTGCACCACATAAACTTGTAAACCGGGGACGTTACCAAAGGCAAAAATCCCCATGACCAGCAACGTAATTAATGCCGCAATACTGTGGTTAGCACTGAATTGGAAAACAAACAGTAAGACAGCAAGTGCGGTAAAAATAAAACTTAAAGCAGGTACTGCACCATGGCGGTCTGCGAGTTTACCGCCCCAGATATTGCCGATAGCGACCGATACCCCATACGCCAGTAAGATCCAACTCACTGCGGCAGGTGAGAATCCTGCCAGCTCTTGCATCACTGGCGCGAGGAAAGTAAACATGGTGAAGAAACCACCGTATCCCAAGGCGGTAATGGCATAAATCAGCAGTAAACGTGGGTGGGTGAGCACCTGTAGTTGCTGCTTTATACTGGCTGAAGCCTTATTGGGGATATTACTGGGAACCAAAATGGCGCTGGCAATAATGGCAATGACCCCAATCAGTGACACCGCAAGGAAAGTCTCCCGCCAGCCAAAATGCTGGCCGATAAATGTCCCGAGCGGAACCCCAGTCACCAGTGCCACCGTTAAACCACCAAACATAATAGCAATCGCCGACGCCGCTTTCTCCTTTGGCACCAAACTGGTAGCAATAGTCGAACCAATCGAGAAGAACACACCGTGAGCCAGACCGGTGAGTAAACGAGCAACCACCAGAGTCTCATAACCAGGTGATTGCCAGGCTAATAAGTTCCCTAGGGTGAACAAGACCATCAAGCCAATCAATAGCATTTTACGCGGTATGCGCCCGGTTAATGCGGTTAACACTGGAGCACCAATAGCAACGCCCAATGCATAGATTGAAACTAATAAACCGGCGGATGGCACAGAAACTGCCAGTTGTTCTGCGATGGTCGGAACCAGCCCGACAATCACAAATTCAGTGGTACCAATAGCGAATGCACTGATGGTCAGTGCCCATAATGCAAGTGGCATAATTACTCCAGAAATACGGGTCAATTTAATAGCGGCTATTATGTACCTATGGTTAAATGACAAAAATGCTCAAAATATCAAAATATTTTTGCTGGAGTGGCAACAATGAAAGCGCATTCAGATGAACTGATTACTTTTGTTACCGTAGTGGAATGTGGCAGTTTTAGCCGTGCGGCAGAGCAACTCGATCAAGCTAATTCAGTCGTCAGCCGGACAGTAAAAAAACTCGAAAGCAAGCTAGGGGTGACGCTGTTAAATCGCACAACCCGGCAAATCAGCTTGACACAAGAAGGCGAGCACTACTTTCGGCGAGTGCAAAATATTCTGCGGGAAATGGCCACGGCGGAAAACGAGATACTCGATAATCAGTTAAATCCCAAAGGATTGCTGCGTATCGATGCTTCTACTCCAGTGGTGTTGCACATTCTGGCTCCGCTGATGGCGGAGTTTCGTCAGCGTTATCCGTTGGTGACATTATCACTGGTTTCGTCAGAAACCTTTATTAACCTAATTGAAAGAAAGGTTGATATTGCTATCCGGGTCGGCACGTTACAGGACTCAACCTTACGAGCCAGAAAGCTGATGACCAGTTATCGCCATATTTTGGCCTCACCTGCCTACCTAAAGCAACATGGTACCCCGCAAACGGTGGCTGATTTACAGCATCATTTATGTCTGGGGTTCAATGATTTACCGGTGCTAAATCGTTGGCCGCTCGCAGGTGCTGATGGGCAACTTTATGAAATAAATTCAGATTTAACGTCAAATAATGGGGAGACGCAACGCCGCCTTTGCCTTGAGGGAAATGGCATTGCTTGCTTATCGGATTTCATGATCAGAGGCGATCTACAACGCGGGGACTTAGTGCCGCTACTGGTAGAACAGACTCTACCCGTCGTTATGCCGATTAATGCGGTGTATTACAGTGATCAGGTCGTCAGTAACCGGCTGCGTTGTTTTATTGATTTTATCAATGAACGTCTGGCACAAATGTTCCCTGCAAAATAAAAAACCACCCAACATAGGGTGGTTCAGATAATGGTTTAAAGCGTGATCAATCCCATGCAGGTGCCAGGCCTTCAGGGCTGACTAACCTCTCACCACGATCCAACGACGCTATCAGTGCCATATCTTCGGCACTCAAGCGCAATTCCTGCGCTAACATATTACTGGCCAGATTAGCGGCTTTGGTCGATGATGGGATCACACTATAGCCCAGTTGCATCGCCCAGCTTAAAATCACCTGAGCGGGAGTGGCACCATGTTGCTCCGCAATCGTTTTAATCACGGGTTCTTCTAGCGCTTTACCATAAGCCAGCGTCATATAAGAAGTGATCGCTATGCCATTTTCTCTCGCAAATTCAACGACCTTACTGTTCTGCAATAAGGGTGACAGTTCGATTTGGTTAGTAGCAATTACCTCGGCCCCCACCGCCGCAATGGCCTGTTTCATTAAATCGATGGTGAAGTTAGAAATACCAATCTGCCGGGTTAAGCCCAGCTCTTTGGCTTTCACTAATTCAGCCATAAATTCAGCGACGGGTACTTCATCGTTTGGTGAAGGCCAGTGAATCAATGTTAAATCCACATAGTCTGTTCTCAGCTTCTGCAAGCTCTCTTGCAGGCTAGGGATGAGCTTGCCCTGCGCTAAGTTAGCAATCCAAATCTTAGTGGTGATAAATAACTCATCACGCTGGATGCCGCTTTGCGCAATAGCTTGGCCAACAGCTGCTTCATTTTCATATATTTGTGCGGTATCGATAACACGATAGCCCGCGGTTAATGCCTGACTCACTGAATCAATAACAACTTGATCTTGAAGACGAAAAGTTCCCAGGCCGAATGCAGGTACGCTCATAGTAATTCCTCATTTTGAATTTTTATCGTGCTTAGACATGTTTAAAATTGGCTGATTACCGGGGGCCATTTACCCGAGCCACCCGGTAAAAATCTGAACTGATTATGCCCAGAGTTTTATTGCCAAAAAATGCCATATTCAACACAATACTTTTGATAAAAAATCAACAATGAGGAAAGCAATGGCGGTTACGGCCAGCGACGGATCACCAATGAGGTGTTAATGCCGCCAAACGCGAAGTTATTTGTCTGGAAGAATTCGGTATCAATATAACGCCCCTCGCCCATCAGGTAATCCAGGTCACCACAGGCAGGATCAGGGTCGGTCAGATTAATGGTTGGTGCGAAACGCCCGGCCCGCATCATCTCCAGACTCATCCAGGCTTCAAGAGCACCGCAAGCCCCTAAGGTATGACCAAAATAACTTTTCAAAGAGGAAATGGGGGTCCGGTTACCAAAAACAGCCGCCGTAGCCTGGCTTTCTGCAATATCGCCACGCTCAGTCGCGGTACCATGAGCACTGATATAGCCAATATCAGTGGCAGCCAGGCCCGAGCTTAGTAACGCCTTTTCAATGCAGATTTGCATGGTCTCTTTTTGTGGTTGAGTAATATGGCTGGCATCGCAATTAGTATAAAAACCAATGAGTTCACCGTAAATAGTGGCACCACGTGCTTTGGCGTGATCCAGTTCTTCCAGAATCAACGTGCCAGCCCCTTCACCAATAACCAAACCATCACGTTGGCGATCAAATGGCCTTGGTGATAATTTTGGTGAATCATTTAGCTGGCTAGTAGCAAACAAGGTATCAAATACCGCCGCCTCGGAAGGACACAGTTCCTCTGCACCACCAGCAACCATCACTTTCTGGTAGCCATGACGGATTGCTTCATAGGCATAACCAATTGCCTGACTACCTGACGTACAAGCACTTGAGGTAGGAATAACCCGCCCGCGCAACCCAAAAAACAGCCCAGTATTCACCGCCGCCGTATGCGGCATCATTTGCACATAGGTCGTGCCGGTAATATTGTTGGTGTGTTTTTCGGTTAACATCGTGGCAAATTCACTCACCGGCTTAGTGCTACCGGTAGAAGAGCCATAGGCAATCCCAGTATCCCCATTGGTAAGTACATCCTCCCCCATCAGACCCGCTTGCTCTAGCGCCAGCTCAGTGGCTCTGGTGGCCAATAAGGATACCCGCCCCATCGAGCGGATGCGTTTACGGGTGTAATGTGCGGGCACCACAAAATCATCAATCGGCGCACCTAAATGGGTATTCAACCCCTGATATTCTTCCCACTGCGGCATATATTGCACCGCATTTTGACCGGCATAAATACGTGCTGAAATATCCGCCCAGTTATTGCCAAAGGCAGTGACCCCACTCATGCCGGTAATCACAACTCTATTGATGGCAACCATCCTGCTGCTCATACCATTCCTCCATTAATTGAAATCACCTGACGCGTGACATAACCGGCGATATCTGACATCAGGTAACTGGCTAAACCAGCCACCTCTTCAGCTTCTCCCATCCGTTTAAGTGGGATCATCCGCATGGCTTCTTGCAGCGCGATAGGCTCCATATTGATCATGCCAGTATCAATCAACCCAGGTGCAATACAATTCACGGTAATCTTGCGTTTAGCCAACTCCAGCGCCAAAGCCTTACAAGCCCCGATAACCCCCGCTTTAGCCGCACTGTAATTCACCTGACCACGATTCCCCACCACACCGGAGACCGAAGAAAGCGCAATAATGCGCCCGCCGTTACGTAAACCGATCATCGGCATTACGCAGGGGTGCAACACATTATAGAAACTGTCCAGATTGGTATGAATGACGCCATCCCAATCTTCTTGCGTCAATGCTGGGAATGCACCATCACGCGTAATACCGGCATTGTTCACCACACCGTAGTAAGCGCCATGAGTGGCGATATCCTGCTCGAGTACCTCTTTACACTGCGGCCTGTCGCTGATATCAAAACAGATCAAGCGCCCTTCACCACCCGCCTCAATAATCTGAGCCAGTGTCGCTTCACCGCCAGTAAGATCTTGGTGATAATGAACAACCACTAAAAAACCATCCGCAGCCAGACGGTGTGCGATGGCCCGCCCGATCCCTTTGCTGGCCCCGGTGACTAAAACAGAACGCTTCATGCGCCTTTCCTCAATGTGAGTTTTTTTATTTCTTCGGCATCTGGCTGATAAGTATTTAGCCGACCACGAGCAACCTGCTTTCCAGCCATGTTGATACTGCACTCGAAACTGCCAATTTTTTCATCTTGCAGGATTAACTGGACACAAACCTGAAGTTCGCTACCCGCAGGAAATGCCGGTAATTCACAGCTGATAGCTCGCCCACCAAGTAGCATCCCTATCGTGGGAGGTATCGCTTGCGCCAAGCCATGCCAGCCACGCCACACGCCGATAGTTTGTGCCATTAATTCGATAGCAAACCAGTTGGGGAGGCAGCCCTGAGCATCGAGGAACGGCGCAAGCACCCCATGCTTACTCAAGGTGACCCTGCATTCAGCCCCGTCCTCCCCTACCCAATGGACGTTATCCAGCATCACCATTGGTGATTGATGTGGGAGGTAATGTTCAGCGGAATACGCCATCAGCCGGCTCCTAATATCACACACGCATTGTTGCCACCAAAAGCGAATGAGTTCGACAAAATAACCGGGGTTTTAAGTACTTCCGGCTTGGTGACCAAATTAATCTCGGCCAAAGTAGTATCCCAAGAAGCATGAGAAAAATCTTGTACTGGTAAGGGTAGAGTCCGGCTTAACATCAGCCAACTGAGTGCCGCCTCTGTGGCCCCAGCGGCCCCCAGCGTATGCCCGGTAAGATGTTTAGTTGAACTACAAGGGGTCTGATGACCAAAAACCCTATTCACGACCTGCGCTTCTATCTGATCATTTAACCGCGTCGCCGTGCCATGTAGATTGATGTAGCCCACATCAGCGGGCTGCAACCCTGCCTGACGTAATGCCATCCTGATAGCCTGTTCCGCCCCATGCCCTTCAGGATGGGGGGCGGACATATGCCAGGCATCGGAGGACTCCCCAACCCCGAGTAACGCTACAGGTGAAGGTTCACGTGATAATAAAATCAACGCCGCTGCCTCACCCACGTTGATCCCTTTGCGCTCGGCGGCAAAAGGGGTACAACGCTCAGCCGAAAGTGACTCCAGGCTATGAAAACCGTTGATGGGCATACGACATAAACTGTCAGCGCCACCGACTATCGCCGCATCGACTATTCCAGACTCAATCAAACGCTTACCGCTGATAATCGCCCGTACACTGGAAGAACAAGCCGTAGACACGGTATAACTCGGGCCATTCAGCCCCAAATAACGCGAGAGGAAGATGCTAGGATCGCCTAACTCCTGCTGTTGATAGTGATACCCTGGCGGAAACTGCCCGCCGACGTCACCAGAACCAGGCTGATATTCTCTAACCGCCCGTTCCCCCTCAAAAATACCTGAGGTGCTGGTTCCCATAATCACAGCAATCCGTGATACGCCATAGCGAAGAATGCATGCGGAAACCTCAGGTTGAATCTGCGACAATGCCGCCAACAACAGGCGATTATTCCGGCTATTGTGCTGTGAAAGTGGCTCGGGCAAGGTAGGCAATTCAGTATTCACCGCACCCAGCCAAATCGGCGAATCACCCAAGAGCCACCCTTGCTGGGGAGCCATGCCTGGGGCTAACCCGGCACGAAGGCTCGCACTCACTTCAGACAATGAGCTACCTAACGCATTAACCATGCCAACAGCAGAGAAATAGACCATCGCTGTTACTCCTCCACATTTTGGATAGTAATACGGTAGTGAAAGACAAATTGCTCAATAGTGATTGGCTTACGGGTGTTACCTGATAGCTGGTAGCGAATCTCTGTCACTATTTGGTTTTTGTCATCATAGAGTCTGCGTGTATCCCCTTCATCCACCAACCGCCAATTTCCGGGTAATAACGGACGCCATGATATGATGGGCCAATAACTCAGCATAATATCGGCAAGAACCTGATTTGCTGGAGGTAATCCAACAATTTTCATGGTTTGCTCTAAATGAATACCTTGCAGGTCATAGGAAACCTTGAACAAGCGGATCCCAAGCGGCGACAGCCCAACCAAGGTTAAGCGCTGCCCATCAGCCTGAAGTAACACTAATAATGACTGCTGCTTCCCCTGCGCTGTTGCAGTCAGTAATTGCTGCTGATTGATAGGTTGTGCCAAAGTCGGTTGCGGCAAAGCGACCCGCACCCCGGGCTTAAGCCAGGCTTTAGGCTGTGTTTGGTCCGGCGAACTGGCACACCCTACAATCAATAAGGCTAAAACGAGTAACACCCCACAGCGTTTATAATTCACTCAGGCTCTCCTTTTGGCTTGGGCAGCGCCAGAGGCGCTAATAAGAAGGCTGTAAACACACCACTACTCAGCACAATGCCAAAGCTACTGATGGCTTGGGTGTGGCTAAATACCAGCATGCCGAAAGTCAGTTGCGTGGTGAACACCGCCATAAAAATAGCAAACATTGACGTGCTAGGCGTCCCTCGGGGATTGGTAAAGAACAGGGTATAATTGATACCAATCCCCAGAACCAATATTAATGCCAGCAACGAGAAGAGATTTAACGAGTGGCCGGTAAGAGAAAGTACCGCCAGCCCCATCCCCAATGAAAGTAACGTCGGTGCCACACAATAGAGGCCGCGACGCAGACCCAGGCGCCAGCAATAGACTACAGCTATAGCAACCACTGCAATGAGTAACAACCATGATAGATAGGCGCGGTAGAGAGAAAATAGCGCATTGAACTCTGTTTTCCTGTCAACCCAAGTCACTCCTGGCACGGACTCCGCTAACTGTTGCAGTGCCGCCGGATTACTGACACCACTTACCGGCACCAACATCGCTGTGCGCCCATCAGGTAATGAGAGCCAAAGCAATCGCCAGCCCTCACTGACCACCGAGCCAAGCCATTGTTCCGGGGTCACCCATGTATGCTGGTTGCCTTGTGCTGGCAAATCTGGCAGAGAAACGCTAATACCCGCCTGTTGCAATTGGTGGATAATAGTTGGCGCGGTTTGTTCAAGTAATGCCAGATTTTGTTGCTGCCGCAATAATGATGGCAGCGGCAACACACGATAACTTTCAATCCATCCAGCCTTTTTCGCCTGTGATAGCTGTGGAGAGAATTGCTCCAGACGTTGCAATGCCTGTTCAGCATTATCACCATACACAACGAACCATTTTTGATCGCTGTGCTGACCGGTAAGTGCCGCAATGCGCTGTTCCTGTTGCTGGAACTCACGCGGCATCGCCTGCAATTCACTGATATCGTCATTAATTTTTAATGTGGCTAACCCACTGATAGTCAAAATAGCAATCAGGGCCGGCAAGCCTAAACGTAACATTCGGTTGTTTTGCCAACTCTCTAGCCACAGATAAATAAGCTTTAGGCGCGGAACCGGGCGCACCGGCAACCGTTTAGCCAATATCGGATACCAACACATCACCGTGATACAGGCGGCGGTTAGACCTGCGGCGGCAAAAACAGCCAATTGCTGCAACCCAGGGAAAGGCGCAATAAGCAGAATCAGATAGGCAATTACGGTGGTGAGTAGCGCCATTGACAGGGCTGGGAAAAGTTTTGCCAGGCTCTCCAATGGCGTCGTTTGGCCACCGTGCGCCATGCGGTCTGTCAGGTAATAAAGCGTGTAATCCGCTGAAATACCAATGATACTGGCACTCAATACCAGCGTCATAACATGGACTTCGCCAAAGACCAGTAACGTGGCAACCGCCCCAGCCAATGCCCCAATAGTTATTGATAAAAGGCATAAGGCGAGTGGCAATAGCGATTTAAACATTATCAATATCAGCAGGAATACACCGGCGACGGAGATCAAACCAATGGTCGAGATATCACTTTCAGCCTGCTGACTCGCGTAATTACTGTAAAAAAGGGTGCCGCGTTCCAAGACTTCAGTACCGGGCCAACGCTGCTGAAGTTGCTGCTTTAATTCAGCCAATGACTCAACGGTGCTACGGGCACTGGCCATATCATAAGATGAAGCGCGTAATTCACCGTGAATCAAATACCATGGGCGTCCCTGGCTATCTTTCGCCACCAGCCAGCCCTTACTGATACTTAATGCCCCACTGTTTTGTTGTTGTGCTAATTGAGAGCCACGAACCAACAGTAAAGGATCATACTGCAACTCTTTACCACTCACGCCAGCAAATGCCGAATACGCCAGCCCCAATATCCACTGAGCCTGTGCCGCTCCACCATGGCTTAATCGCAGACGGGTAGCCTCATCCAACAATACATTACGATGCTGAAAGAAAAAGGCGCCCCACGCCTGTAAACGTTGAGCAGTCATCTCACCACTGACCTGATGCAGCGCAGGCATTTTTTGTAACTGCTGCAACCACCAGTTCACCGGAGCCAATTGGTCTTCTGCTGGGCTAACCAGCCACACTAATTGGCGATCAAGACGCTGATTAAACCCTGCGGTTAATTCGACAGGTACGCCTGCCAACTCCTGCTTGGGCAATAGTGCCAAGACACTGCTGTTAATCTGACTACGAGGGATCAGCCAGAGTAATGTTGCCAGTAACAGCAAACAGATAAGTAACCAGCCGATAGCCAGTTTTCGATGGCAATCAGTGCGCAAAAAGCTGCTGTTCGGCATGGCTCAGTATCTTAGGTTCAGTTAATTGGTTGAAAAACCGGATGTGGGTCCCATCTCCCTGCATATCTTCAATATCGATAGTTTCCAGAAAATATTGACCGTGCAACGTGATGCTTTTAAAGAGCTTATCCAATGGTGTGGTTTTCGGGGTGAGTACTAACACCCAACGATCTTGACCACTATCAGTGAAAGCTAAGGTAAAATTCTGCTCCAAAATCGACGTATCAGCATGAAATAGTGCCGTTAATAAGTGATTAAATTGGAACATTTGCGGATTGCTGTCAGCAGTAATAACCTGCGCAGGCTGGCCGGCCATGGTTTGCACCATGCGCTTATCGTCGAGTAGCAGTGTCAGAACGAAAGGTTGCTGCTGTGACCACCACAGCCCTTTATCCTGTGAAATCAGTAAATTACCACTTGATTTTAAAGGTTTATTCATTCCACTAATACTGCGCTGCTGTTCAAATTCGGCGCGCAACACCGGTTGTTCGCTGAATCGTTGTTGTAACGATGCCAACGTTACCGCATGAGCGCTGATACTGAGACACAGTAAGAGAACGGTGAATATCGATTTCATGAGACGATACCCATTCTTTCCAGCAGTACCGGCGGTGAAACAAAGCTCATTTCTTTCGTGGATGCTTTAACGGCAACCTGAATGGTGTAGCCGGTTGTCATGCGCTTCCCGCTGGTCGCATCATAAATCTGGTAACCGATACGTAAGCGGTTCTCATATTCTTCAATAGAGGCACAAATATGAATACGCTGTTCAAATTCGAGCGGGGCAATGTATTTCACTCGCGTATCAACTATTGGCCACACATAGCCTGACGCCTGCATCGCGCGGTAACCATAATCAATTTGATTCAGTAAAGCCTCACGAGCAATTTCAAAATAACGGAAATAATTGCCATGCCACACCACCCCCATAGGGTCAATATCATGAAACGGGATATTGTGAACTATCCGGGTAGTAAAACGCGGGTCATCGGGTAAATTCATGTCACTGATTTCCTTGGTTTGGCTTTTCATCGTTTAAATGCCAAAAATCATAAAAATTAAACCAATCGAGCGGCGCTAATAAACTGTAGTGCTCCAGGCGGGCGGCGTAACTCTCCACTGCCTGTTGCAATGCCGACTGACGATTTGCTCGCGGTAATATCAATGGATCGGCGAAAGGTTCAAAATAAACATGTAATCGGGCAGCAGATGCGGGATCAATAACACCTGATGGTGCAGCCTCCTTCCCCTGCCTACCGAGTTTTAAACCAAACATCAAAAACACCGGGCAGCGCAATGCCGCAGCTAACGCAAACGGCCCAACCGGGAAAGGTGCTGGGTGGCCTAAGAAGGTGCTCCAAATGACTCTTGGTTGGTTATCTCGTTGATAAGGGCTGACGGAGGTTCTATCACCAACAATCGCGACCCACTCCCCTTCATCCAGCTTCTGGCGCAATAAAATGGCAGTATCAGGTCCAATAGAGGTTACCTGGATAAGGTTAATCAGTGCGTGTGGGTTAATCTCCTGCATGACCTGATTAAAACGGGCAGCATGCTGGGTAAAGACCAATGCATTAACTTTTACACCAACAGATAGCTCAGCCAAAGCGCGACAAGATTCAATATCACCTAAATGCGATGCCAGAATTAGCGCCCCCTGACGGCTGGCAATTTGTGCCTCACAGCGCTCACGCCCAACCAAAACCACATCTTTACCCATCACTAAATCCCCTTGCCAGCTCGCCAGTTTATCGAGCATAGACTCACCAAACCGCATGAAATGGCGGAAGCTGTTTAAGGATGCCGGTAAGGGGTGATTTTGCTGTTTGGCGAAAGCCGTAAGGTGTTGTAAATAATGGTTTGATGCCTGGCGCTGACGATGGCCGGTAAGCCAAAAATAGCCAATAACAGGATATAACAACAGGTTAAAAGTTGTGCGCCCCAGAATTTTATAACTGCGTAACATCAAGCGCATCCCCCACAAACCATTGCGTTCTTTCGTCTGGGACCAATGGTGCTCGGGCTTTTGCATATTACGCTTTAGCAACGCAGGAATACGCGGCAACATGCCAAAAAATAGCCGGGTATGCATCCACGAAATACGTAAGTTGTCATGCAGCGCATCAAAATGTGAAATACCTTCTGCGGGATAGGTGACCTGTGTTGGCAAGAACCGGCTCTCAGTTCCCTGCCAATATAATCTCACCATCACCTCAGTATCAAAATCCATTCGCACACCCAATGGGTGCCGGGCAGCCAAAGCCTGTGTTTCGGCAATCGGATAAACGCGAAAACCACACATACTGTCTTTCAGCGACAAAGATAAAGTTTCGATCCATACCCAGAAGTGGGTGATATAGCGGCCATAAAGCCGCGCCTTCGGTACAGACTCATCGTAAACCGGTCGCCCTGAAATTAGATGATGGGGGTATTTTTCCGCCTCGCCCAGCATTATTGGAATATCAGATAATTGGTGCTGGCCATCAGCATCGACTTGTAGCGCATGGCTGTAACCCTGCTTTTGTGCCACGGTCAGTCCATTCAGAACGGCATGCCCCTTCCCCCGATTTTCGGGTTGTGTTATTAGCACCACCCACGGGTATTTCGCCGCCAGGCGTGTTAGCTCATTGGCAGTATCAACATCACTGCCATCATCAATTATCAGACACGGCAATTGATACATAGCCAACTGAGATAAAACACCCGCCATAGTCTCACCATGATTGAAACAAGGGATAACCACGCACGGCGCGAAAGTGGTTACTGACATAGAGATATTTTTCCACTACTGGCAGTTATTTCGCCATGGACAAGGTACTTAAACATCAGTTTATGATTTGTTCGTTGCCAATTAAGTACGAGAGTGACTTCATCATCAGGCATCAGTGGCCGCTGGAATTTTACGACATCGATACTTCTCACGACCGGCAACTGACCCAGTAACTGATTGGCGTAGTGCATAACCCAATTGATTTGTGCGACGCCGGGCAATATTGAACAGGTGGGGAAATGACCACTAAACCACAGTAAATCAGCAGGTAATAAGAGATCGATGCTGGCAAAGTGATCACCTGTTATTTGCTGACTGACGACGACGGGCAACATCATAAGAATAGCTCCTGTAAGCGGGCATAATCACGCTTCCCTTGTGGATTCAGCGGGATAACATCAATCACACGTAAACGACGAGGAACAGAGACCGGCTCAAGCCAGTGACGCAAAGTATTGCGTAAGCTTTGAGTAAAAGACCTCAATGATTCTGCTGCAAGTTGCTCTTTACCTGTGTCGGTCAATACCACAACAGCAGCAATGTTCACTCTTTCGTTTTGGCTTAAGACCAATACCGTCGCATCTGCAATTTCAGGAAGTGACATTAAGCGCTGTTCTATCTCTGTGAGTGAAACACGCTTCTCTTCTATTTTAACTATTCGATCTTTACGCCCCAGCAGATAAAAACGCTGCCGGTTATCGGATAGCTCTATAATATCGCTCATTGGTATACCTGTTGATTCAGGTATCAAGGCAGAGTAAACAGTGAAAGTATTGTCGCTGTTGATGTCCAAACTGACACCGGAGAAAAACTGCCATGCTTGTTCAGGTGCTGATTGGTGGCGATAAGCAATAACACCGGTTTCAGTGGCACCATAAATCTCTGTTGGCAATGTACCCAGTGTATTTAAAGTAGATTGCGCATCCTGATAACTGAGCGGCCCGCCCGCGGAAAATATCTGTCGACACAAAATCGGCGACAATTTTGTATCCATGCGCTTTAGAAATGCCGGACTACTGATAAATATTGGTGAGCAAGATTCAGGTAGTGACTGAAGTTGTTCATGATAACCAATCAACTCAGCCTGAAAGGGAATACCCAGCGAGAGGGGTAAAAAGATACGAAAAGTCAGCCCGTATAAATGTTGATGAGACACCGACGCAACAATTAATGGGTTATTCTTTCTATCAAAGCGCCCTCCCCATTGAACAGCCAGCCAATGGCTTTCGGTATCCAAACTCGCAACAGATTTAACGACTGCTTTTGGAGCCCCCGTAGAACCCGAGGTGAAGAGGATTAATGACGCAGCAGAAGGCCAATCAGGTAATGGATGATAGGCAGTCTCACTAGAGGCATGGCTTGCGACTATAACGCTTGGACAGGCAAGATTCAGTAATTGATCCGTCAGCAGGCCATCAAACTCATGCAATTGCTCTTTGAGAACGGCCTCACGTGCATGGCCGAAAATTACCGGCGTTTTTTGGCAATACAGCGTAGCCAGCAGCGCAACAGTAAACCAATAGCTATTTTCAAAACATAATGCCCAGCGCTGATTGGGTAAAAAATTAATTTTATTAAATAGATAGGTAACATCGCACCTAAATTGACTCAAGGTTATGGTCTTTGCGCCACACATGGCGATAACCTGGTCATCATCCCGAGAATGATCCAACCAATTCGCCATGGGTAGATTTACTGCTGTTGAACCCTTTTCCTGATTATCCATTCCAGACCCATCAAAGAACCAATAAGTAAATAGCTCAAGCCACCGTTATATAAAGCCCATATATGCATATTGCCGTATAAACAGGTTGCCAGAGCAATGGTGCCATTTACTGCAAAAAATCCGCACCATACCTGTGTCACCTTTCGGGTATAAGCCACCGCTCGGGAAGATAATTCAGGCTCGGACAGCCTTGCCAATCTTTCAATGATGGGTGGGGGGCGAAATAAAGAATAGGAAAACAGCACCAGTAAAATGATGTTTACCGCGACAGGATAAAACAACAACCACTGCGCCTTGCCTAAACCCCAGCTTGCCAAAGACAGAATAATGCCAGCAAGCGCCAGCGCTTTACCTAACCAAAGTTGTTGCTTAATTTTGCTGCGCACGGCAAAGAGGCGCAATGTAAACATTAATAACAATATTGGCGCTAATACCTGCATTCCCCAGCGCGATAAACCAAACCATACCGCCAGTGGGTAGGCTGTAAGTGCAATAACGGTGAGGATTTTGAGCAAAACAGTCAGGCGACCAATGAATAAATTACGCTGATTAGCTGTCACCTGATTTCACCATTTACGACTTGGTGTTTAATAAATTATCGACGGCATCGACAATATCTTGAACCGTTCGAACGGATTTGAACATTTCCGGCATTATTTTTTTACCCGTCACTTTCTGCAAATGTACAACCAGATCGACAGCATCAATACTGTCTAGCTCTAACTCTTCATAAAGCCGTGATTCTGGTTTGATGTCAGCTTCATCAATTTCAAATAGCTTAACCAGAAGAGCTGTAATTTGCTGATAAATTTCTTGTTTTTCCATTATGACAATATCCTGTTAGTTACGCTGTTGAGAAATAAATTTCGCGAGCGTTTCTACCGAATAAAAGTGCTGACGCATATCTTCACTCTCAGCAGAGAGTACAACGCTATATCGGTTTTTGAGTGCTAATCCCAGTTCTAGCGCATCGATTGAATCTAAGCCTAAACCGTCACCAAATAATGCAGCCTGTGAGTCAATATCATCCACCGACATACCTTCCAGATTTAGGGCATCAATAATTAGCTGTTTAATCTCACAACTTAGTAATTCCATTAACTCTTTCTCTTAGATTCAGGCATTAATGCACAGGTTAAATGTTTAGTAAGTCGTCGTGCAGCAAGTGCTAACGATAAATCGCTATCTTGAATAAAGTCATTACTATTGATTTTATTTTGAACAATAATATTAAATTGAGGTTTTACCGGCGGTATATTATACCATTTTAGTTCTTTCGTCAGCATTGGTGGGTTGCAATCAATATATACTACGCGAATATCACACCCACTATGTAGCGCGATATTCGCCGCTCCTCGTTGCAAATTCAGTGCACAACCTGCGGTTGTCCTGGTCCCTTCAGGAAATATAAGGATACTTCCTCCTCGGCCTAAACGCGCTTTACAGTGTGCTAATAATTTATCTGATTCAGCATTAACTAAGTATCCTGCGGATTTAATCACACCGGAAACAAATATGTTATTTAACAACGCTTCTTTGACAATACAATCACATCTTGGCATGTGTGCTGCCAACAGCACATAATCTAATAAGCTAGGATGGTTAGCAACAATCAGACACCCCGAGTCCTCACAAAACAGCTCATTATTTTCTATTTGATAATCAAAAACACCCAGAAATTTAGCAATACGCAAGAACAGTTGAAAACTATAACGAATACTTTGCTGAGTGATCTGGTTACGCACTACTTCAGAGCGAACAATTAGGCGCAGAGAGGTAAACCATAGAATAGATAATAACAGCCCACCTAGGCCAAAAAGTGCAAAACAAAAACCGGTTGCAGCCACTCGCCATAACCGATTTAGCAAAGAAGAATGTTGGGGTGCAGTTTGTACTGCAAGAGAACTGTCCATCACTGACTCCAGTGCCAATTATTATGCTGGCCTTGTATAACGAAAGAACCCTTTTTGCTCAACCAATTACGTAAAAAACTAAGACCCTGAGGCAATTCAGAATTATTAACATCAATCTTAGAAATACGTTCACACTGTAAATCATCGCCGGTGGTTAACACTAATGCCAAGGCATAGGGCAACCCTATTGGAGAAGTCTGAGAATGATAAAAATCAGGCATTACTCCATCGAAATCGACCAATAACACACGCTCAGCGCCGCAAGCCAGCATCCCCATAGCTTCGACTATACCTTGTTGAAAACTATCTATGCCTGCGGCAAGAGACGTCACTGGCATGGTATTGCTCGCCATGATAGTTAACCAGCCGGAGGCAGTATTATGCACTGACATAGCAAAATCTGTTGGCGAAATATTCTGCTGCTGATGGAGGGATTGCAATATTTTATAAGTGCGCTCTAATTCCCCATGGCGACTGGTAAATATCGCCATATCAGCCGTGTCTTCCTCTAGTAACGAAAGCCCCGCTTCAACAGCTAGTCGGCTGCCTGTACTCATTCTTCTAGCGGACATCATAGGGATATGCGATGACTTGGGTAAATCCCCTTGCCATATCGCCGAGAGTGCCTCCTCCTGTGCCCAGGCAAGCCAGTGCTCTTGCGACTCCATACCAGGAGCCAAAGCACGCCAGTTCAATACATTCAATGAATGAGCCACGATATCAGAACTTCCAGACAGCAAAGCGAGATAATTTATTCTATTTTTAGGTAAAAAGCATTTAAAAACTTTATCTATTATCTTTTGGTTTAATTATCGGCCATTCACATCGCATTTTTTAAAAAATTAAAAAGTAAAATATTTTATTTATCGGCATAGCTTCAACATTCTTTAGATAAAAACTCAATAAAAGTAATTATAATTTTAAAATAAAAAATGACGCAAAATAACAATATAAATTTTACATTTATTTAAAACAAAACAAACATAAGAATATTTGTGTATTAGAATAAGTCAGAGTATTTTATCTCTGCTATTTAGCATTCTTCCGTTACTCCTATCATGGGTTAACATGAAAATCATTAATTAATTGGATCATCATGAAACTATTAAAAGCACTCTTGGTCGGGTTGGTATCTATCACATTTATTGTTGGATGTGCAGGTACGACGCCTATCCAAAACGTTAACCAAACGATAATTGGTAGTCACACGACTTCAGAAGTACAAAAAGCGATTCTGGCTGGTGGGATAAACCGTGGTTGGGTAATGATACCTGGCGCTGAAGGCGTGATTAACGGGAAGTTAATAAATCGCGATCACACTGTTGAAATCCAAATTAATTACAATGCTAATAATTACCAAATCAAATATATTGGCAGTACTAACATGGATGCCAAAAATGGGAAAATACACTCAAAATATAATCGCTGGATCGCTAACTTGAATAAAGATATCCAGATTCAACTAAATCGCCTGTCAATATAAAAACATTATATAACAAATAGTTATCTTAATTTTATGCTCACCATTAAAGCTGAATAATGCTAAATGGTGAGCTATTACCTGAATTACGAGGACGTAAGCTTGCGCTACGGATATGATAAAGACCAAATTAGTGCTTTGGCGGCAATCACTGAAGCTCAGAAAATAGCTTTTGCCCCTATGCTATTTCAAGCTGCGCTTAACCTGAGAGAGTCAGGAATCTTAGCTGCATTAGATGAATCAGGTAAAGGTGGTATTACACTCGATGAGCTTCAGACTCATTGCACACTAAGCCGATATGCAATCAGCATCCTGCTAGACATGGGGCTTAGCGGTAATATCCTCTACCAACAGGAAAACCGATTTTATCTGGGCAAGGTCGGTCACTACTTATTGCATGATCAAATGACCCGCGTAAATATGGACTTCACTCAGGACGTTTGTTATCAGGGTTTATTCAATCTAAAAGAAGCACTAGAGACAGGAAAGCCAGCCGGATTATCCGTATTTGGTGAATGGCCTACTATTTACCCTGCACTAAGCGAGTTGCCGACTGCCGCACGTGAAAGTTGGTTCGCCTTTGATCATTTTTATTCCGATAATGCCTTTCAGCTTGCGCTAAAAGCTATTTTTGATCTTGAACCAAAACATATATATGACATTGGTGCAAATACTGGGAAGTGGGCTTTACAGTGTGCGGCCTATGACCCTGATGTGAAAATAACATTGCTGGATTTGCCACAACAGTTAGTCTTAGCTAACGAGAACGTCAAAAGCAAAGGCTATAGCGACCGTATCAGTACATATCCTGTGGATCTGTTATTAGCTGATCGATTGCCAGCAGAAGCAGACGTTTGGTGGATGAGTCAGTTTCTAGACTGCTTTAGTGAAGAACTAATCGTCCATATTCTTAAGCTTATTCATCATGCAATGAAGCCCGATAGTTACGTATGCATCATGGAGATATTTTGGGATAGGCAACAATTTGAAGCTGGTGCATTCAGTTTGAATGCCTCATCTCTTTATTTTACATGTATGGCTAACGGTAATAGCCGTTTTTATCATTCAGATACTTTTTACCAGTGCTTATCTACCGCTGGATTCTACGTTGAGAAAGATATTGATGGTCTTGGTATTGGGCATACATTATTAATTTGCCGTAAAGAACCCGCATAACATTAAGCCCTCTGTCTGAGGGCTTACCCCATCAAGAATCGATATTTCCTTATTCCTATAGTGTATCCAGGCTGCTCTTAACCATTCTGTTCTGTTAAAAGTGTGGTAAATAACCCATTGAATTAAAATTATAAATAGCACAGAGAGCCAGATGGTGGAGTCGCAAACTGACAATAAGAGAGTTGTGGTTGGGTTTTGTCGCAGAAATATATCCAGCAGATCAACAATATATAAAAATTACAATGCAAAAAACCCTGAATCAGAGATCCAGGGTTTTGCAATAAGTGGCGGAACGGACGGGGCTCGAACCCGCGACCCCCTGCGTGACAGGCAGGTATTCTAACCAACTGAACTACCGCTCCACCGATTCTTTTACGCGTATCTTCCCGATACTTACCCTTGACAGGGCCAGCGCTCCGCGCTGTGCAAAACCGCTCTAAGCGATTTTGTTAGTTACCAGATGTCACTCTGGTAACTCGTGTTTGATGCCTGGCAGTGTCCTACTCTCGCATGGGGAGACCCCACACTACCATCGGCGCTACGGCGTTTCACTTCTGAGTTCGGCATGGGATCAGGTGGGACCACCGCACTATGGCCGCCAGGCAAATTCTGTCTAAACTAAACCCGCTATATGTCTCCACACAGCCAGCCAGCCCAATCTCGGAACTTCGCTGAAAATTTCTATCTCTCAATCTAAAACACCTTTGGTGTTGTAAGGTTAAGCCTCACGGATCATTAGTACTGGTTAGCTCAATGCATCGCTGCACTTACACACCCAGCCTATCAACGTCATAGTCTTTAACGTTCCTTCAGGGGGCTTAAAGCCCCAGGGAAGACTCATCTCGAGGCAAGTTTCCCGCTTAGATGCTTTCAGCGGTTATCTCTTCCGAATTTAGCTACCGGGCAATGCCATTGGCATGACAACCCGAACACCAGTGATTCGTCCACTCCGGTCCTCTCGTACTAGGAGCAGCCCCTCTCAATCTTCCAACGCCCACGGCAGATAGGGACCGAACTGTCTCACGACGTTCTAAACCCAGCTCGCGTACCACTTTAAATGGCGAACAGCCATACCCTTGGGACCTACTTCAGCCCCAGGATGTGATGAGCCGACATCGAGGTGCCAAACACCGCCGTCGATATGAACTCTTGGGCGGTATCAGCCTGTTATCCCCGGAGTACCTTTTATCCGTTGAGCGATGGCCCTTCCATTCAGAACCACCGGATCACTAAGACCTACTTTCGTACCTGCTCGAGCCGTCACTCTCGCAGTCAAGCTAGCTTATGCCTTTGCACTAACCTCACGATGTCCGACCGTGATTAGCTAACCTTCGTGCTCCTCCGTTACTCTTTGGGAGGAGACCGCCCCAGTCAAACTACCCACCAGACACTGTCCTCACCCCGGATCACGGGGCCGAGTTAGAACATCAAACATTAAAGGGTGGTATTTCAAGGTTGGCTCCATGCAGACTGGCGTCCACACTTCGATGCCTCCCACCTATCCTACACATCAAGGCTCAATGTTCAGTGTCAAGCTATAGTAAAGGTTCACGGGGTCTTTCCGTCTTGCCGCGGGTACACTGCATCTTCACAGCGAGTTCAATTTCACTGAGTCTCGGGTGGAGACAGCCTGGCCATCATTACGCCATTCGTGCAGGTCGGAACTTACCCGACAAGGAATTTCGCTACCTTAGGACCGTTATAGTTACGGCCGCCGTTTACTGGGGCTTCGATCAAGAGCTTCGCCTTGCGGCTGACCCCATCAATTAACCTTCCAGCACCGGGCAGGCGTCACACCGTATACGTCCACTTTCGTGTTTGCACAGTGCTGTGTTTTTATTAAACAGTTGCAGCCAGCTGGTATCTGCGACTGGCTTCGGCGCCGGGAGCAAGTCCCATTACCTAATGCCAGCGTGCCTTCTCCCGAAGTTACGGCACCATTTTGCCTAGTTCCTTCACCCGAGTTCTCTCAAGCGCCTGAGTATTCTCTACCTGACCACCTGTGTCGGTTTGGGGTACGATTTAATGTTACCTGATGCTTAGAGGCTTTTCCTGGAAGCTTGGCATCAACTACTTCACCACCGTAGTGGCTCGTCATCACACCTCAGCGTTGATAAGCAACCGGATTTACCAAGTCGCTCCGCCTACATGCTTAAACCGGGACAACCGTCGCCCGGCTAGCCTAGCCTTCTCCGTCCCCCCTTCGCAGTAACACCAAGTACAGGAATATTAACCTGTTTCCCATCGACTACGCTTTTCAGCCTCGCCTTAGGGGTCGACTCACCCTGCCCCGATTAACGTTGGACAGGAACCCTTGGTCTTCCGGCGTGCGGGTTTTTCACCCGCATTATCGTTACTTATGTCAGCATTCGCACTTCTGATACCTCCAGCAACCCTCACAGGTCACCTTCAACGGCTTACAGAACGCTCCCCTACCCAACAACACCTAAGTGTCGCTGCCGCAGCTTCGGTGCATGGTTTAGCCCCGTTACATCTTCCGCGCAGGCCGACTCGACCAGTGAGCTATTACGCTTTCTTTAAATGATGGCTGCTTCTAAGCCAACATCCTGGCTGTCTATGCCTTCCCACATCGTTTCCCACTTAACCATGACTTTGGGACCTTAGCTGGCGGTCTGGGTTGTTTCCCTCTTCACGACGGACGTTAGCACCCGCCGTGTGTCTCCCGTGATAACATTCTTCGGTATTCGGAGTTTGCATCGGTTTGGTAAGTCGGGATGACCCCCTAGCCGAAACAGTGCTCTACCCCCGAAGATGAGTTCACGAGGCGCTACCTAAATAGCTTTCGGGGAGAACCAGCTATCTCCCGGTTTGATTGGCCTTTCACCCCCAGCCACAAGTCATCCGCTAATTTTTCAACATTAGTCGGTTCGGTCCTCCAGTTAGTGTTACCCAACCTTCAACCTGCCCATGGCTAGATCACCGGGTTTCGGGTCTATACCTTGCAACTAGACGCCCAGTTAAGACTCGGTTTCCCTACGGCTCCCCTATTCGGTTAACCTTGCTACAAAATATAAGTCGCTGACCCATTATACAAAAGGTACGCAGTCACCCAACAAAGTAGGCTCCCACTGCTTGTACGTACACGGTTTCAGGTTCTATTTCACTCCCCTCGCCGGGGTTCTTTTCGCCTTTCCCTCACGGTACTGGTTCACTATCGGTCAGTCAGGAGTATTTAGCCTTGGAGGATGGTCCCCCCATATTCAGACAGGATGTCACGTGTCCCGCCCTACTCATCGAGTTCACAGCAAGTGTGTTTTGGTGTACGGGACTATCACCCTGTACCGTGCGACTTTCCAGACGCTTCCACTAACACACAAACTGATTCAGACTCTGGGCTCTTCCCCGTTCGCTCGCCGCTACTGGGGGAATCTCGGTTGATTTCTTTTCCTCGGGGTACTTAGATGTTTCAGTTCCCCCGGTTCGCCTTGCATGGCTATGTATTCACCATGCAATAGTGCAACGAATTGCACTGGGTTTCCCCATTCGGGTATCGTCGGTTATAACGCTTCATATCAGCTTACCGACGCTTTTCGCAGATTAGCACGCCCTTCATCGCCTCTGACTGCCTAGGCATCCACCGTGTACGCTTAGTCGCTTAACCTCACAACCCAAAGGTGTTTTTCGTTATTGGTGTGGCTGTGAACACACTCGGCTATGTTGTGCAGTGCGCGCAATCCTCATGAACGTTAAGTTCACTCCGGTTGCTGTGCGCTGTACGCCTTGCTGAGTGTCTTCTCGCTCACACTGCAACAATGATTACCCATTGGCATTGCGATTATTTGAGAGACTCTATTACAGGTTACTCTTTATCTCAGTACATCTACGGAGAGATAAATTTCGGCTGTAATGTTTCAATTTTCAGCTTGTTCCAGATTGTTAAAGAGCAATATCTTAAACACGACTCGTTAAAGTCATCTTTAAGATATTCAGTTGATAATGTCTTTCACACATTATCGGAGTGGCGTCCCCAAGGGGATTCGAACCCCTGTTACAGCCGTGAAAGGGCAGTGTCCTAGGCCTCTAGACGATGGGGACACAAAAATTTCTACTGAATCACTGATTCAGTATTTTTGTGTAAAGGTGAGAATGTGGTGACACATTCGAACGACTGATGCAGTAAAAACTCGATACCGAGGTCTTATTGCACAATCATCACCCTCATCAACAGGTGCTCTTGCTCATTTACATTCATCAGACAATCTGTGTGGACACTGCGCAATGCGTATCGTTAGGTAAGGAGGTGATCCAACCGCAGGTTCCCCTACGGTTACCTTGTTACGACTTCACCCCAGTCATGAATCACAAAGTGGTAAGCGCCCTCCCGAAGGTTAAGCTACCTACTTCTTTTGCAACCCACTCCCATGGTGTGACGGGCGGTGTGTACAAGGCCCGGGAACGTATTCACCGTAGCATTCTGATCTACGATTACTAGCGATTCCGACTTCATGGAGTCGAGTTGCAGACTCCAATCCGGACTACGACAGACTTTATGTGGTCCGCTTGCTCTCGCGAGTTCGCTTCACTTTGTATCTGCCATTGTAGCACGTGTGTAGCCCTACTCGTAAGGGCCATGATGACTTGACGTCATCCCCACCTTCCTCCGGTTTATCACCGGCAGTCTCCCTTGAGTTCCCACCATTACGTGCTGGCAACAAAGGATAAGGGTTGCGCTCGTTGCGGGACTTAACCCAACATTTCACAACACGAGCTGACGACAGCCATGCAGCACCTGTCTCACAGTTCCCGAAGGCACCGAAGCATCTCTGCTAAGTTCTGTGGATGTCAAGAGTAGGTAAGGTTCTTCGCGTTGCATCGAATTAAACCACATGCTCCACCGCTTGTGCGGGCCCCCGTCAATTCATTTGAGTTTTAACCTTGCGGCCGTACTCCCCAGGCGGTCGACTTAACGCGTTAGCTCCGGAAGCCACGCCTCAAGGGCACAACCTCCAAGTCGACATCGTTTACAGCGTGGACTACCAGGGTATCTAATCCTGTTTGCTCCCCACGCTTTCGCACCTGAGCGTCAGTCTTTGTCCAGGGGGCCGCCTTCGCCACCGGTATTCCTCCAGATCTCTACGCATTTCACCGCTACACCTGGAATTCTACCCCCCTCTACAAGACTCTAGCTTGCCAGTTTCAAATGCAGTTCCCACGTTAAGCGCGGGGATTTCACATCTGACTTAACAAACCGCCTGCGTGCGCTTTACGCCCAGTAATTCCGATTAACGCTTGCACCCTCCGTATTACCGCGGCTGCTGGCACGGAGTTAGCCGGTGCTTCTTCTGCGAGTAACGTCAATCAACCGTGCTATTAACACGATTGCCTTCCTCCTCGCTGAAAGTGCTTTACAACCCGAAGGCCTTCTTCACACACGCGGCATGGCTGCATCAGGCTTGCGCCCATTGTGCAATATTCCCCACTGCTGCCTCCCGTAGGAGTCTGGACCGTGTCTCAGTTCCAGTGTGGCTGGTCATCCTCTCAGACCAGCTAGGGATCGTCGCCTAGGTGAGCCATTACCCCACCTACTAGCTAATCCCATCTGGGCACATCCGATGGCGTGAGGCCCGAAGGTCCCCCACTTTGCTCTTGCGAGGTCATGCGGTATTAGCTACCGTTTCCAGTAGTTATCCCCCTCCATCAGGCAGTTTCCCAGACATTACTCACCCGTCCGCCGCTCGCCGGCAAAGTAGTAAACTACTTCCCGCTGCCGCTCGACTTGCATGTGTTAGGCCTGCCGCCAGCGTTCAATCTGAGCCATGATCAAACTCTTCAATTTAAGATTTGTTTGATTTGCTGCTAATAAAAGCAGCGATGCTCAAAGATTACTTTCTGCAAATAAGCATTCGAACCGAAGTTCAAATGTGTACTGCTTTGGTCACTCTTCAAGACTTTGATATTTCTTCTGCCTGTCGAAACAGGCTTCGATATCGTCTTGCGAGTGCCCACACAGATTGTCTGATAAATTGTTAAAGAGCGTTCGTTACCCGTTTGCCTTTCGGCGAATCTTACGGTAACGCGGGAGGCAGATAATACGCTTTCCCGCTACAGAGTCAACCACTTAATCAGTTAATTTTCTCTGTTCTTCCCGGCCACTCTGTGAAGTTGCTCACAGCGCCGTGTCGATGGATGCGCATTATAGGGAGCCGCCTCAGAATGGCAAGAGTTTATCTTAAAGTTTTTTCCAACTGCTGATTATTTGAACGCAAAGACTACTTATGACGCGTTTTTATCGCTTTTGGCAGGTCAGCCAGACTATTTAGCACCCAATCAGCTAGCGCCTCTCCTTCTGCGCTAACAGGCTTACCAGTGCGAACTAACACTTTAGTGCCGACATTAGCCGCTAATGCTGCCTGCATATCTTCAATTTTGTCACCAACCATATAAGAAGAAGCCATATCAATGTTCAATTCGCTTTGTGCTTGCAGTAACATGCCAGGCAGCGGTTTACGGCATTCACATGTTTCACTGAACTCCGCTACACTGCCATCGGGGTGATGCGGACAGAAGTAGATGCCGTCCAGGTCAACACCACGGTCAGCCAGAGACCAATCCATCCACTCGGTGAGACTTACAAATTGCTCTTCGGTAAACATACCGCGTGCAATACCTGATTGATTGGTTACCAATACCAAAGCGAAACCCATTTCTTTCAATTCACGACAAGCATCAATAACACCGTCTATAAACTGGAAGTTATCAATTTCGTGGACATAACCGTGATCAACATTAATTGTACCATCACGATCTAAAAATATTGCGGGGACGGGCTGAGTCACTTATCTGCTCCTGAGGGCTGTAAACCCCACTAGTATCGCATGTTTCATTACCGATTGAGAATGGAAGAGAATCGGTGTTGCCAGTTGACTTGGCCGTCTAGACGCCTTAACATCCAATCTATACTTTGGTTCCGCTGAAGTTTACTTTTTATCTAGCCACGGAAACGACGATAAAATAAGAATAATATGATTAAACTTTCTCACATCAGCAAAGTGTTCCAACAGGGTTCGCACACTATTACCGCACTTACAGACGTGAGTCTACACGTCCCTGCTGGACAAATTTATGGCGTTATCGGTGCATCAGGTGCGGGTAAAAGTACACTGATTCGCTGTGCCAATATGTTAGAGCGCCCTACCAGCGGCCAGGTTCTGGTTGATGGGCAAGATCTGACAACCTTATCTGAAGGTGAACTGACGCGCGCGCGTCGTCAAATCGGCATGATTTTTCAGCATTTCAATTTACTGTCATCTCGCACGGTGTATGGCAATATTGCGTTGCCTCTTGAGCTGGATAACACGTCACGCGCAGATATAAAGAAGAGAGTTACCGAACTGTTGGATCTGGTCGGTTTAGCGGATAAGCAAGATGCTTACCCGGCTAACTTGTCGGGCGGTCAGAAGCAGCGTGTTGCTATCGCGCGTGCTTTAGCCAGTAATCCAAAAGTCTTGTTGTGCGATGAAGCCACCAGCGCATTAGACCCGGCAACCACTCGTTCGATTCTGGAGCTACTTAAGGACATTAATCGTCGTCTGGGGCTGACTATTTTGCTTATTACTCATGAAATGGATGTGGTGAAACGCATCTGTGATCAGGTTGCTGTAATAAGTGAAGGCAAATTGATTGAGAAAGACAGTGTCAGTGAAGTGTTCTCGCATCCGAAAACTCCGCTGGCGCAACAATTTATCCAATCAACACTCCATTTGGATATTCCAGAAGATTACGCCCAGCGTATGACGCAGGAACCAACTGCAGATCGCGTTCCACTGCTGAAATTGGAGTTCACCGGTCAGTCCGTTGACGCACCACTCATTTCACAAGCGGTGCGCCGTTTCAATATTGATATCGGGATTCTCAGTTCGCAGATGGATTATGCCGGTGGCGTTAAGTTTGGTGTCATGTTAGCAGAGCTGCATGGCGACGATCAGGATGGCCTCGCTGCCATCAAGTTTTTGCAAGATCATCATGTAAAAGTAGAGGTTCTGGGTTATGTCTGAGGCAATGATGTGGTTAATGGGCCGAGGCGTCTGGGAAACTCTAATGATGACTTTTGTGTCTGGTTTCTTTGGCTTTGTGCTAGGGCTACCGGTTGGGGTGCTGCTGTATGTCACCCGCCCAGGGCAAATTATCGCTAACAATAAGATTTACCGCACCCTGTCTGGAGTTGTGAATATTTTCCGTTCCATACCTTTTATTATCTTATTGGTGTGGATGATTCCATTCACTCGAATGATTGTCGGTACATCGATTGGGTTACAGGCGGCGATTGTGCCACTAACGGTCGGTGCAGCCCCCTTTATTGCTCGTATGGTGGAGAATGCCCTACTAGAGATTCCATCTGGTTTGGTTGAGGCTGCCCGTGCGATGGGAGCGACCCCAATGCAAATTATTAAAAAGGTGTTGTTGCCCGAAGCCCTACCCGGCTTGGTGAATGCCGCCACTATTACATTAATTACCCTGGTCGGTTATTCCGCGATGGGTGGTGCAGTCGGTGCCGGTGGCTTAGGCCAGATCGGTTATCAGTATGGTTACATTGGCTATAACGCCACGGTAATGAATACTGTATTAGTATTATTAGTAATTTTGGTTTACCTGATTCAGTTCAGTGGCGATCGGATCGTAAAAGCCGTTACCCACAAATAGTTCTTAACACATCAATTACCCAAAGGAATTGATGTTGCAGGTAGGCGGCAAGCGAACATATCCCGATAAGCTTATTCAAGTAAGTGATTCGGGTAAGTGAAAGTTGCTAACAACCCTGCAGCGCCAAGTACCAAGGGTATAGCGACTGCCTCACACAGCGGCGCATCTTAACGAATGTCTATAGAGGAAGGGATATGTCTTTAAAATTCAAATCTATCGCGGCAGTCAGTGCACTGATTGGTACCTTAGCTCTGGTGGGTTGCGGCCCGGCAGAGAAAGATCCAAACCACATTAAAGTTGGTGTCATTGTGGGTGCCGAGCAACAAGTTGCTGAAGTTGCTCAAAAAGTGGCAAAAGATAAATATGGTCTGGATGTTGAACTGGTTACCTTTAACGACTATGTATTGCCAAACGAAGCATTGAGCAAAGGTGATATTGACCTGAATGCCTTCCAGCACAAGCCTTATCTGGATCAGCAAATTAAAGATCGTGGCTACAAGTTAGTGTCTGTGGGTAACTCATTCGTTTATCCAATTGCTGGTTACTCTAAGAAAATCAAGTCATTGGAAGAGTTACAACCGGGTTCTCAGGTCGCACTGCCAAATGACCCGACCAATCTGGGCCGTTCTCTGTTGCTGCTGCAAAAAGTGGGGCTGATTAAACTGAAAGACGGCGTTGGTCTGCTGCCAACCGTGTTGGATGTGGTTGAGAATCCTAAAAACCTGAAACTGGTTGAACTGGAAGCCCCTCAGTTACCACGTTCTTTGGATGACCAACAAATCGCCTTGGCGATTATCAATACCACCTACGCCAGCCAGATTGGCTTAACACCTGCTAAAGATGGCTTATTCGTGGAAGATAAAGAGTCACCTTACGTCAATCTGATCGTAGCCCGCGAAGACAATAAAGATGCGGAAAACGTGAAGAAATTCGTTCAGGCATATCAGTCTGATGAAGTTTACGATGCAGCAAACAAAGCATTCAACGGTGGTGCAGTAAAAGGCTGGTAAGTGTTAATTGGCTATTTTGCTGAATATGGCGTTAGCTAAAATCAGTGTTTGCTAAATATATTGCAAGACGGGCCATGGCCCGTCTTGTTATTTGCATCATAGATTGCTTCAATAGCGCCTCTTAAATAAAAAAGGCTGAGGAATCTCTATGCGTGCGTTACCTCTGTGTCTGTTAGCACTTTCGCTAACTGGATGCTCCATGCTTCAATCAAAGCCATCCACCACAGAAAGTCCGGTTAAGCAACCACCTCCGGTGACTAAACCCAGCCCAACGGCAGCCCCTCGTCCGGCACCGGTAAAACTTTATAAAAGTGCTGAAGAACTTGTTGGCAAGCCTTTCCGCGACTTAGGCGAAGTATCCGGTGAGTCTTGCCAATCTACCGTTCAAGACTCTCCAGCCAGTATCGCCACCGCCCGTAAGAGAATGCAGACCCGTGCTTCTTATATGAAAGCCAATGCGGTGCTGCTACACGGATGTGAAATACAAAGTGGCGTTCCTGGCTGCTATCAACAAGCGGTGTGCCAAGGTTCTGCACTGAACGTTTCATCAAAATGAGTGTATTTTCCTTCAATCAGATCGGGGTGATTCGCTCACCCTATAAAGAAAAGTTTGCGGTGCCAAGACAGCCCGGTCTAATTGAAGATGGCGGTGGTGAGTTACAGTTAGTGGCTCCCTATAATCAGCCGGAAGCCGTGCGTGGGTTATCTGACTTCAGTCATGTATGGGTGATGTTCGTTTTCCATCAAACCATGGCGGGGGGTTGGCGTCCGACGGTTCGCCCGCCACGTTTAGGCGGTAATACACGGATGGGCGTATTTGCCACTCGCTCCACTTTCCGGCCAAATCCTATCGGCATGTCGTTGATTGAGCTGAAAGGGATACGTTGCCAGGGCGCAGAGGTGATTCTGGAGTTGGGTAGTCTGGATCTGGTTGATGGTACCCCGGTGATTGACATTAAACCCTATCTGCCTTTTGCAGAGAGCCAGCCACTGGCGCGCGCTGGTTTTGCGCAGACAGCCCCAGATGCAGGTATGCCGGTGTGTTTCTCCGCCACCGCTGAGCAACAGTTAGTACAGCAGCAGACGCGTTATCCACATTTGCGGCGTTTTATCAGCCAGGTTTTGGCACAAGACCCCCGCCCAGCCTACCGTAAAGACGATAATGAAAGTCGTGAATACGCGGTTCTGTTGCTGGAATTTAATGTGCGTTGGCGGGTTATGGGCCAGCAAACAGAAGTGTTGTCGCTCGACCCACGCTAAATTTCAGCCAGTTCTCTTTTGACAACCCGTACTCGCTGGTAAACTAAACCACTTTTTACTTTTTGGACTGCCTCTACTTGTTGCAGTGCTAATGGAACCAAAACATCATGCGTACTAGCCAATATCTGCTCTCCACTCTAAAGGAGACACCTGCCGATGCTGAAGTGATCAGTCACCAACTGATGCTTCGTGCCGGGATGATCCGTAAACTGGCATCAGGTCTTTATACCTGGTTACCGACCGGAGTTAGGGTGTTGAAGAAAGTCGAAAACATCGTGCGCGAAGAAATGAATAACGCCGGTGCTATTGAGGTTTCAATGCCCGTCGTACAACCGGCTGATTTGTGGCAGGAGAGTGGTCGCTGGGAACAGTATGGTCCTGAGCTATTGCGTTTTGTCGATCGCGGCGAACGCCCTTTTGTGCTCGGCCCAACTCATGAAGAAGTAATTACTGACCTGATTCGCGGTGAGATCAACTCTTACAAACAGTTGCCGCTGAATTTTTTCCAAATCCAGACCAAGTTTCGTGATGAAGTTCGCCCACGTTTCGGCGTGATGCGTGCTCGCGAGTTCCTGATGAAAGATGCTTACTCTTTCCATACCACTCAGGAATCGTTGCAGGAAACTTACGACGCGATGTATGCGGCCTACAGTAAGATTTTCTCTCGTATGGATCTGAATTTCCGTGCAGTTCTGGCAGATACCGGTTCAATTGGTGGCAGTGCATCGCATGAATTCCAAGTGCTGGCCGAGAGTGGCGAAGACGACATTGTGTTCTCAACCAGTTCTGATTATGCCGCTAATATTGAGTTTGCTGAAGCAGTGGCTCCTGGTGAACCACGGGCTAGCGCCACGGAAGAGCTGCGTATCATTGATACCCCGAATGCAAAAACCATCGCTGAATTGGTCGAGCAGTTCAACCTTCCAATAGTGAAAACAGTGAAAACCTTATTAGTGCATGCTCACGAAGAGAGTGGTCACAAGCTGGTTGCGTTGCTGGTTCGCGGTGATCATGAACTCAATGAGATTAAAGCAGAGAAACTGCTACAAGTCGCCAAACCACTGACCTTTGCCAGCGAAGAAGAGATTCGTGCAGTGATTGGCGCAGGTCCAGGGTCATTAGGCCCGGTTAATTTGCAGTTGCCAATCGTGATTGACCGCAGTGTGGCAGCGATGAGTGATTTTGGTGCTGGCGCGAATATCGACGGCAAACACTACTTTGGTATTAATTGGGAGCGTGACTTACCGCTGCCACAAATTGCCGATTTACGTAATGTGGTTGAAGGCGATATCAGCCCTGATGGCAAAGGCACATTACTTATCAAGCGTGGTATTGAAGTCGGTCATATCTTCCAGCTAGGCACTAAATACTCGGAAGCGATGAAAGCCACGGTTCAGGGCGAAGATGGCCGTAACCAAGTGATGACCATGGGTTGTTACGGTATTGGCGTATCCCGTGTAGTAGCAGCGGCCATTGAGCAGAATCATGACGACCGTGGCATTATTTGGCCGGATGCGATTGCACCGTTCCAGGTAGCCATTTTGCCAATGAATATGCACAAATCTTTCCGCGTGAAAGAGTTGGCGGAAGAGCTGTATGCCACTCTGCGTTCCCATGGTATTGACGTGATTCTCGATGACCGCAAAGAACGCCCAGGCGTGATGTTTGCCGATATGGAGCTGATTGGCGTGCCACACAATATCGTGATTGGTGACCGCAATCTCGACAGCGAAGAGGTGGAATATAAAAACCGCCGTATTGGTGAGAAGCAGATGATTAAAACCAGCGAAATCATTGAGTTCCTGCTGGGCCAAATCAAGCGCTAATTGACCCTAAGTAAACCGCTGAGCCGCTGGATAGTTAACTCACTACCAGCGGCTTTTTATTGCAGCAACGGATAGATTCTATTTACTGCCGCAACTCTTACTGGCATTAAACTTAATGTTATCAGCCGGAATCAGCGTTTTGTCTGATTGCCCTTCTTCCATCGATGGCCGCACATCAAAATGGCCATTAAGGGTTAAAAATACCGGTTCACCGACCTTTTTACGGGCTTTTAAATATCCGGTTTCCAGTGCAATATTATTCTCGACTGGGAAGGTTCGGCCGGTAGCACAATCGGTAAATACGGCAGCATCAGCAAAATACTTATACATACCGCTCAACGGCATCGGCGTTTTGGGTAACGGCTGATCACTCGGGGTAAGCTGATAATTCAATGCTGACTGAATCGCCAATCCTTGTTGGTCGAGCATCACCAGATTTTTACCTACCGGCCGAAAGTAGCGTTTCTCCCCTTGCCCATTAGTAAGTACCAACTTATCAGCAGTACGCGCCCACTGACCGTATTCAGCAAAGGTTTGATCGCTCTCGTTGTTATCGCCAGCATGAGCAGTGCCACGATAAATTTCCTTCAGGATAAAAGTCCCATCGCTATCAAGGAACAGTGAGGTATCCAAACCACTGCAATCCGCGCAGGGTAATACGCCCTGATAGCTTTGCTGCATAGGTTGTAAAGCCTGTTCAACCGGTTGATGTCGATTGTTGCAACCTAATAATGACAGTGCACCTACTGCCAAAAATAGCGTTATTGTTAATTTTTTCACAGTTATTCTCCCATACTGTGTCCGATATATAAGGAATGAAGCCACATTAGTCACAATGTATAAATCCCAGGCTAAATAATGGCATCACTCCTGATGTATTTTGCCGCGCAGTGCTTTGGTCGCACCTTTGCGGACTTTGCCCTCGACTCGCCTTATTTTTGAGCCTTTGGTCGGTTTTGTCGCCCGACGAGCCTTTTCTACCACCATTGCCTGATGGATTAATGCCACCAGCCGCGCCAATGCCGCTTCGCGGTTCATATCTTGACTGCGGTATTCTTGCGCTTTGATGATAACGACACCCTCTGCCGTCATCAAATGGCTATTTAGCAATAATAACCTTTCTTTATAGTACTCTGGCAGGCTTGAAGCCTTAATGTCAAAGCGCAAATGAATGGCAGTTGAGGTTTTATTGACGTGCTGTCCCCCCGCGCCCTGCGCCCGGATCGCCGTCAGCTCAATCTCACTGTCAGGTAGACTGACATAATTAGATATAATCAGCACGCTTATTGCCCGTCGCCTTGCCATTCATCAAAACTAATTTCCAGATTATTCTGAGCATCCGACAACCAAATAGTTCCCTCTTGCAACGTAGCCTGTAACGACATATTACGATTCGCAAGTGCCGCCAACTTGGCCATCTGTTCATCACCCAAGAAGCGCACCCGCAAATTACGGTGCCCGGATAACTTATCTCGGGCTTGTGGCCACCACACCTTGGCGGCGCGTTCACTGTAGGCATACAGCACCACTTGCTGTGACTGATTACAGGCTTTACGCAGACGTTTCTCCTCTGGTAACCCCAGCTCAACCCACAATTCAATACCGTTATGGTCATTATGACGCCAAATCTCCGGCTCATCGTCAGCGCTCAGACCTTTAGTAAACTGCAAACGCTCATCAGCATGGCAGATCCATGCAAGTAACCTCAGCATCATACGTTGGTCAGTTTCGGAGGGGTGCTGCGCGATAGTCAGGTTAACATCCTGAAAAAAATTACGATCCATATCCGCAATGTTAACAGCAGCTTTATGGATGGTTGCTTTTAGTGCCATGGGTGACCTCTTAATTATCTGGCAGACAGTGTACTTGATCCAGTCTGCCAGCAGCCAGCCAACCCTGCATAAAGAGAACGATTAGTGGCATCAATGCGAAAAAGAAACCTTGTGCCACACTCTAATATCTCTATCACTCCTGTGCTATAGTCCTTATAAGTTCAGAGTTTATCTTCGTAGGTTGACAGTGTGTCGCTTCCGCTGAGAATCTACTGGGTTAAACTTTTCCAGGAGGATTACTGTGCAGCAATACTGTGAATTAGTACGCCGTTTTTATGCCCAAATTGGAAGTGGCGATCTGGGTTACGTACCAGACGCATTGCGCTGTGTATTGAAAGCATTGGACGAAGTTGCGGCTAACGACGCACTACCGTCCTCCGTTAGAGAACAGGCGGCCTTTGCCGCCGCTAACTTATTGGTGAGCGATTATGTCGATGAGTGAAGAGTATCAACCCATCAATTGTGATGACTACGATAATCTAGAGCTCGCCTGCCAACATCACCTGATACTGACGTTGAAGTTGAGAGGCGGTGAGATCGTAGAAGGTAAAGCCAGCGATCTGCTGCTGAGAAAAAAGGTCGAATACCTGATTATCGAGCAAGAAGGAACAATGCGCGAGTTGCGTCTGGACTATATTGCCAGCTTCAGTCACCCCGAGATAGGGACTGTTGTGGTGAGTGCATCATAGCTTCATCCCATTATATTGATGACGGGCCGCTGAAGAGTGGCCCGTTTTGCATTCAGGGCAGACCAAACCGAATCAAGGTTTTAAACTGGCATAGTAAGCCGCCAAATCAGAGAAATCCTCGTCGGTTAAAGGCACAACATAAGCCTGCATCACTCCAGCTTGCCCACCAGTACGCTCTCCTTTTTTATACGCTTTTAATGATTGTTCTAAATACATGGCATTTTGCCCAGCCAGATTAGGATACATCGGCACCGAAACCTTACCTTGTGCACCATGACAAGCCACACAACTGGCAGACTTAACTCGCCCCGCTTCGATATCATTTTTTGCCAACGCCGAGAAACTACTCAATCCCCATAACATCATTATACTGACGACTAATTTCATCATTGCTCCTCAAAATAGACTGTTCTGCGTGTTGTTATTTTATTATTCCGCGTTGGTCCAATTTAGGTACCAACAAGGTTCGCCTTCTTTTGCCTGGCCTGCCTGAGCCACAAACACTCCAGCCGCAGCAATTAATTGTTCGCCAAAGTAGAGTAGCGGAATACGCTCCCGTTGCCACGGCGGTACCCCCAACTCTTGCCAAATCTTTTTGCTATGGCGCGAATGATGCCGCCCGACAATCTTGATATCACCTTGTAAACCGAAACGGATGCTGATTACCTCGCCGGTTGCCGCAGCCCTGACCGCTTGCCCCCCTTCAGTAATAAAACTCAATACCCCCAGATTGGCAGGTAGAATCAAAGGGCCAGGGGGGATTGCGACATGATTAGGCCCAGCCTCAATGTTGGCCCAAGGTAGATGCCGTATATTTATTTCAGCCAGCGGTGGCAATAGATATAAATATTGCCGGAAGCGGCGAACCTGATGTGCCCCCAAAGTAAGCTGAGGCTCTGCATCTTGCCTTGCCATAGCAACTTCTAACCACAAACGTTGCAGTTGGTTTTGCGATGGCATCACTGCCCCCCATCTAGCCAGCCAACGGCGTAATATCGCCCCCCGTTTGGCTTCTGAGGCCAGTAATAACCCCTCAATAGAAAGCGCGCCATCCAGACTTTGCAGTTGTTGCAGATTATCTGCCAACAACTCATCCAATAATTGTTCCTGCGCAGCGCACAGACTTGCACTGCGCGCCGTCGCTTGAGCAAAATGCGGCCAGCGCTGATGAAGCAGAGGCAACACACTTAATCGCAAGAAGTTACGATCGAAACGATGGTCCTGATTGCTGTCATCTTCAATCCACCGTAGTTGCTGTGCTTGAGCATAGTTCTCAAGCGTTGCGCGGGAAAAGGCCAACAATGGCCGCAACAACTGGCTATGGGCAAACGGCATTCTGCCTGCCATTGAGGACAGCCCCGCCGGACCACTGCCCCGCTTAAGTGCCAGTAAGAAGGTTTCACACTGGTCATCCAGATGTTGAGCCGTAAGTAGCACTTCATTGGCAGCTAAATGTGAGGAAAATGCCTGATAGCGAGCCGTTCTGGCGGCAGCCTCTATTCCATTGTGTCGCGGATCAATCTTCACTCGCACTACTTCAAGTGGAACTTCCCATTGATCACACTGCTGCTGGCAATGTTTTACCCAACTGTCTGCCAATGGGTTTAATCCGTGATGAATATGAATCGCACGAACTTTCAGCTCAGGGAGCAATTGTTGGCGCAGGCTAACCAATAAATGCAGTAATACACTGGAATCCAACCCACCACTGAACCCCACCAGCACATGGCGATGATCACCCAATTGTGCGAACAAAGGATTGAGTAACACATTAGGCATAAAGGTGGCTGAGTTCATGTCATTCCAGCGTTATTTCGTATAGCTCCAGAGGTAAACCATCTGGATCAGTAAAGAAAGTAAAACGTGATTGGGTATAGGGATCAATGCGAACCGCTTCGCAAATCACACCGGTAGCCCCCAGTTCACTGACTGCCTGCTCAATATTATCAACCTGAAAAGCCAGGTGACGTAAACCACAAGCCTCTGGGCGGCTAGGTCGTGTTGACGGGGAGGGAAAAGAAAACAACTCGATAGTATATTGCCCATTTAAGGCTAAATCAGCTTTCCATGAGTCGCGTTCTTCACGATAGACCTCGCTTATCAAGCTGAACCCCAGCACCTCACAGTAGAATTTTTTACTGACCTGATAATCTGAGCCAATGATTGCAATATGATGTATCTGACGTATTGCTAACATGTATTACTCCAGTTTAATCATTTGTCTTCAGCACATTGACCCAATAGCGACCATCATCATCACGTTTAGCTCCGTGAATGTCGGTTTCAAACCCAGGATAATGCGCGCCAATTGCACACAGCATCAGCAGGAAGTCCAAGACTGCGCGGCTCTCTTCACTGATCATTTCACCTGGCATAACCAACGGTACCCCCGGTGGGTAAGGCAGGATCATGTTGGCCACGACTTTGCCTATCAAATCACGCATTTCGCAGGCCGCTATATTACCGCGAATCTGCTGTTGGAACATGTCATACGGCGTGAGTTTCATCTTTGGCAGTACATCAAAAGACTGGCGCATTAAACGGGGCAAGTCGTGTTTACGGATCAATTGGTGGATACCGGCGGCCAACTCCTGAATGCGCATATGGCGGTAAAAATCGGGATCTTCAGCAAACAGATCCGGCAGCATATTTTTAACCCGCAAGTTAAGATCATAAGCGCGTTTAAATTCAGTGAGGCCGCGTAATAAGCTCATCGCCTTGGTTTTATCAATGCCAATACTGAACAGGAACAGTAAATTATATGGCCCGGTTTTCTCTACCACAATGCCGCGTTCATCGAGAAATTTAGCGACTAATGCCGCAGGGATCCCTTCGTCTTCAAGTTCCCCCTCACTGCTCATACCCGGCGTCAGGATGGTCACTTTGATCGGATCCAGATACATATGGTCTGCATCCGCATTACTAAAGCCATGCCACTTTTGCCCCGGTTGCAACGGCCAACAGGCTATTTCGTCAATATCTTCTGGCTGCCAGACATCAAAGAACCAGTTGTCACTTTGTGAACGTAAACGGCGAACTTCTTTGCGAAAATGCATCGCACGCTCAATGGAGCGCATAATCATGCGCCTGCCCGGTTTACCACGCATCATTGCTGCGGCAGTTTCCATTGATGCCACAATGCCGTAATTCGGAGAGGTGGTGGTATGCATCATATAAGCTTCGTTAAAAGTGCCTTCATTGTAATCACCTTTAATATGAATCATCGAAGCTTGAGAGAATGCGGCCAACAATTTATGTGTCGATTGCGTTTCATAGAAAACTTTACCCGCAATCCGTTCCCCGCTCATGCCACTTTTCCCTTCATAAATCTCATGGAAATTGGTATAAGGCACCCAGGCGGAATCAAAGTGAATTGAAGGGACGTCCAGTGTCTGCTTAATATAATCAGTATTATAGAGCAGCCCATCATAGGTTGAGTTCGTTATCACCGCATGCACTGGCCAGCTGGCATTCTTGGTTTGTGCAATTTTCTCAGTAATAGATTCGCGCGTAAATTCGTGCTGCGGGATGCCGCCCAAAATACCGTAAGCATTACGGGCCGGGCGCAAATATAGCGGAATGATATTGGTCATCATCAAAAGATGTGTCAGAGACTTATGACAATTACGGTCAATCAATACCGTACTGCCCGAAGGGGACGAATACATGCCAATGATTTTATTTGCCGTTGATGTCCCGTTCGTCACCATATAACTCTGCTCAGCATTGAAAGTACGGGCAATATACTCTTCGGCTTCCAGATGCGGGCCACTGTGGTCTAATAGTGATCCGAGTTCAGTCACTGAAATCGACACATCAGCCTTGAGGGTGTTAGCACCAAAGAAATCATAGAATAAGCTGCCTACCGGGCTTTTTTGAAATGCCATCCCCGCCATATGCCCCGGCGTACAGAAGGTATATTTCCCTTCTTTGACGTAATTAAATAACGCCTTGGTTAGCGGCGGAGTGATGCTATCCATATACTCAGCGGTATATTGTTCAATATGCTGGGCAATATCATCTGCCGCATTTAACGTATATTCAAAGAAATAAAGAGCCATGCGCATTTCATTCAAACTGACATCCAATGAGGAGGTCGTATTGATAAATGCGTAAAGTGGGAGATATTCGTTCAGATCATTAATTTCAGTGCAAAGCTCATTACTGTGCTGGTCCCAATCGAAAATCACACCAATAATCCGCGCATTATGCTCGATCAGTTTAAGCAGATCACCACGATCCTGAGGGTAGATCAACTGAAAACCTTTAGCCAGCAGGGCATCGTTTAACTCACGAATAGGTTCATCTTTGTAGTAAACCCCCATCGGCCCCATGATTGCGATGATATTCATCGGTGAATCCTCATATTGTTCGCCAATTACCTATAACAACATGAAATTAAATTTTTGCCAAAATTATTATGGGGTTAGATATTATGACTCAGAATCTATAAGTAAAAAATCCGGCTCATAATATATGAGCCGGATTTCAATATTTCTCTGCGATGCCCAATAAATCGGGCATGCTTAATCAGCAATAACCGTAATTCATCAGACGCTGATAACGACGATTCAATAATTCTTCGTCATTCAAAACATCCAGATCACTAAGATCAGCCAACAGTTGCGCCTTCAAAGCAGCAGCAATAGTGATGTAATCACGGTGTGCGCCGCCTAAAGGTTCAGGGATAACCGAGTCAATCATCTTTAATTCTTTCAGACGATGAGCCGTAATACCCATGGCCTCTGCGGCTAACGGTGCTTTATCAGCACTTTTCCACAGAATAGATGCACAGCCCTCTGGGGAGATAACGGAATAGGTGCTGTATTGCAGCATATTCACTTTATCGCCAACACCAATGGCTAATGCGCCGCCTGAGCCACCTTCACCAATAACGGTACAGACGATAGGAACACTCAGGCGTGACATCTCACGCAGGTTACGTGCGATGGCTTCAGATTGACCACGCTCTTCTGCGCCAACACCAGGATATGCCCCCGGTGTATCAATGAAAGTAATGATTGGCAGCTTAAAGCGCTCAGCCATCTCCATCAGACGCAGTGCCTTACGATAACCTTCAGGCGCTGGCATACCAAAGTTACGGCGAATTTTTTCTTTGGTTTCACGGCCTTTTTGATGACCAATGATCATCACCGGGCGACCATCCAGACGAGCAATACCACCGACAATAGCTTTGTCGTCGGCATAAGCGCGATCACCCGCCAGTTCTTCGAAATCAGTAAAGATATTAGCGATATAATCCAGGGTATAAGGACGACGAGGGTGGCGTGCCAGTTGGGCAATCTGCCATGCGCCGAGGTCCGAGAAAATTTTCCGCGTCAGCTCAACACTTTTCTCACGCAGACGCTGGACCTCTTCATCCAGATTAATATCTAATTTTTCGTCTTGACGGCTGACTGCAGTCAGCGAGTCAATTTTCGCTTCCAGCTCTGCAATCGGCTGTTCAAAATCAAGAAAATTCAGACTCATAGCATTCCTATTTTAGTCAAATTCCAGTTCCACCTGCTCATTACCTATCAGCGTTCGCAAATCTATCAATAAGCGATCGGTGGGCGTCACGCGCCATGTGGCTCCAAACCGCAGCCGGGCGCGAGCATCTTCCCGTTGGTAATAAAGATGCACTGGGATCGTCCCCGCTCGATGGGGTTCCAACGACTGACGGAGACGGTTCAAAAGCTGGTCATCAATTTGCCTGTCGGTCAGCGATATAGCAAGCCCACGGGCATATTTTTCACGAGCTTCACTGATGTCCATTAACTCACGGGCGGTCATTTTAAGTCCACCACTAAAGTCATCAAAGCTGACCTGTCCAGTGGCTATCAGGATACGGTCTTTTTCCAATAAATGCTGATATTTTTCCAATGCATCGGTGAATAGCATCACCTCCAGACGCCCGGAGCGGTCATCCAAAGTACAAATACCAATGCGATTCCCGCGTTTTGTTACCATAACCCTTGCAGCGATTACCAGCCCTACCGCAGTGGTCATTTTGCCCCGATCCGTCGGATGCATATCTTTCAAACGCAGCCCGCCAGCATAACGTTCGATTTCCTTTAGATATTGAGTAATCGGGTGGCCGGTTAGGTATAACCCCAGCGTTTCCCGCTCACCGTCTAAAACAATTTGTTCCTGCCACCGCGGCACATTAGCATAAGATTGCTCAACCTGCTCAGGTGCATCAGCCAATACGCCAAACATATCGGCCTGACCAATGGCCTCTGCTTTCGCATGTTGGTCTGCGGCTTTTAACGCTTCGCCTAAGGAGCTCATTAATGCGGCACGGTGCGGCCCCAAACGGTCAAAAGCACCGGACATGATTAACTTTTCTAATATCCGCCGATTCAGCTTTTTCGTATCGACGCGGGCACATAAATCAAACAAATCTTTGAAGTGACCGCCCTCTTTACGCGCCTCCAGTATCGCGTCGATCGGCGCCTCACCAACCCCCTTGATAGCACCAATCCCGTAAACAATTTCACCCTCATCATTTACATGGAAGTGATACAGGCCACTGTTAATTTCTGGTGGCAGAATCTTCAGCCCCATACGCCAACATTCATCAACCAGGCCAACGACTTTATCGGTGTTATCCATATCGGCGGTCATTACCGCAGCCATAAATTCAGCCGGATAATGTGCTTTTAACCACAACGTCTGGTAGGACACCAAAGCATAAGCAGCGGAGTGAGATTTGTTAAAACCATAACCGGCAAACTTCTCTACCAAGTCAAAGATTTTTATCGCCAATTCACCGTCAACGCCCTGACTTTTGGCCCCATCTTCGAATACCGAACGCTGTTTTGCCATCTCTGCTGGGTTTTTCTTACCCATAGCTCGACGCAACATATCCGCGCCGCCAAGGGAGTAACCAGACAGAACCTGCGCAATCTGCATAACCTGTTCCTGATACAGGATGATGCCATAGGTCGGCTCCAGTACAGGCTTCAGGGATTCATGTTGCCATTCGATATCAGGATAGGACAGTGCTTCACGACCATGTTTACGGTCAATAAAGTTATCTACCATCCCTGATTGCAGCGGACCGGGGCGGAATAATGCCACCAGAGCTATCATATCCTCGAAGCAGTCTGGCTTCAGCCGCTTGATAAGATCCTTCATACCTCGGGATTCAAGCTGGAATACTGCTGTCGTTTCCGAACGTTGCAGCATATCGAAGCTTTGCTTATCTTCCAGCGGAATAGAGGCGATATCTATCGGTTCTAGCCCAGTTTTGGCGCGCTTGGCATTGATCATCTCCAGCGCCCAATTAATGATAGTTAGCGTACGCAAACCGAGGAAGTCGAACTTCACCAGACCGGCATATTCCACATCATTTTTATCGAACTGAGTAACCGGGTTTTTGCCTTCCGCATCACAATATAGCGGTGCAAAATCAGTAATTTTGGTCGGAGCAATAACCACCCCACCGGCGTGTTTCCCAGCGTTACGTGTTACCCCCTCCAGCTTACGCGCCATATCAATCAGCGCCCTAACCTCTTCATCGGCTTCATAAATTTCAGGAAGTTGCGGTTCAGCGGCAAAGGCTTTTTCCAGCGTCATTCCAGGATCTGGTGGCACCAATTTTGAGATACGATCGACAAAACCATAAGGGTGGCCCAGCACGCGACCCACATCGCGGATAACCGCTTTGGCAGCCATCGTACCGAAGGTAATAATCTGAGAAACTGCATCGCGTCCATACATTTCGGCCACATGTTCAATCACCAGATCACGTTTCTCCATACAGAAGTCAACGTCGAAGTCGGGCATTGATACACGTTCAGGGTTGAGAAAACGTTCGAACAGCAGGTCAAATTCCAGCGGATCCAGATCGGTAATCTTGAGCGCATATGCCACCAGAGAGCCTGCACCTGAGCCTCGCCCTGGCCCTACCGGAACACCATTATCTTTAGACCACTGGATAAATTCCATTACTATCAAGAAGTAACCAGGGAATCCCATCTGGTTGATAACTTTTAGCTCAATATCGAGCCGCTCGTCATACTCTGGCCGTTTTTGCGCCCGCACTTGCGAGTCGGGGAAGAGGAATTCCAACCGTTCTTCCAAACCTTGCTTTGATTTTTCTACCAAAAAATCTTCCGTGCTCATCTCACCGGTAGGGAACTGCGGTAGAAAGTATTCCCCAAGGCGGATGGTGACGTTACAACGTTTGGCTATTTCAACACTGTTGAGCAGCGCTTCAGGAATATCCGCGAACAGCTCACACATCTGTTCTTCATCGCGCATAAACTGCTGAGGACTATAATTTTTAGGCCGCTTAGGATCAACCAATGTAAAACCGTCATGAATAGCAACGCGGATCTCATGGGCGTCAAAGTCAGACTCAACGATAAAACGCACATCATTGGTCGCAACAACTGGCAGGCCGCGCTCAGTCGCTAGCGCGACTGCCGCATGAAGATAGTTCTCTTCGTCTGGCCGACCGGTACGGATTAGCTCCAAATAGTAACTGTCAGGGAAATGCTCTTGATAAAACTCAAGACACTGATCAACCTGAGTCTGATTACCGCGCAGCATAAACTTGCCGACATCCCCCATCCGGCCACCGGATAGCAGAATCAGCCCCTCTTTATGCTTGATCAGCCAATCGCGATCAATTATCGGACCAGCTGCGCCATAACCACGTTGATAAGCTTCGGAGATCAATAAGGTAAGGTTTTGATAACCTTCATTATTGCGTGCCAACACAGTAAGGTGAGCCAACTCATCACCCAAGATTTCACTTTGCACGTAGAAATCTGCGCCAATGATGGGTTTAATCCCAGCACCGTGGGCGCTACCGTAGAATTTCACCAAACCACAAAGGTTAGTGAAGTCAGTAATGGCCAGAGCGGGCATACCTAATGCAGCAGCTCTCTTCACCAAGGGTCCAATCTTGGCTAATCCATCGATCATGGAGTAATCGCTGTGAACACGCAGGTGGACAAAACGAGGTTCGGCCATATCCAGATACCAGAAATTAGTGGATTGAATCACACCCGCAGAACAGAGTGTCTGAGGGCATCATAACTATGAGTGTCTTTCAGCGACAATACCGGCTTATATCAGCCCTAGCACGCGCTTAACCGGGCCAAAGCTGCGCCGATGGTGCTCAGTTGCGCCTAGTGCTGCCAGCCGCTCCAGGTGGAATGCTGTCGGGTAGCCTTTGTGCTGCGCAAAACCATACTCGGGGAAAATGAGATCCAGTTCAGTCATTTCACGATCACGGGTCACTTTAGCCAGAATAGAGGCGGCACTGATCTCTGCAACTCGGCTGTCCCCTTTTACAACGGCTAATGACGGCATCGCCAGTTTTGGACAGCGATTACCATCAATCAACACATAATCGGGTGTGATATGTAATCCTGCTACCGCTCTTTGCATTGCCAGCATTGTTGCATGCAATATATTTAGGTGATCAATCTCTTCTGGCTCAGCGCGACCAAGGCTCCAGGACAGGGCCTTATCCGTAATTTCGTCATAAAGTGATAGACGCCGCTTCTCACTCAGTTTTTTCGAGTCTGCCAAACCGACAATTGGCCGTGTCGGATCGAGAATAACCGCCGCAGTGACAACAGCCCCCACTAATGGGCCACGGCCAACTTCATCCACACCGGCAATAAAATTCGCCTGCGGGTATATAAAAATATCTGTCATCGACCTGCTAACTCCAATACCGCCTGTGCTGCCTGTTCATCCGCGCCACAACGGATGCTCTGATGCAAAATCAGGAAACGTTCTTTTAACGCCTCAACTGCATCACCACCTTGTAATAGCGGTAACAATGCATCGGCTAATGTTTGTGGTTGGCACTCTTGCTGCAACAATTCTGTCACCAGCTCTTCGCCTGCCAACAGATTCGGTAATGAGACATAAGGTGTTTTAACTAATCGTTCTGCTAACCAGAAAGTGAAGGGTTTCATACGATAACCTACCACCATGGGGCATTTAGCCAACATGCATTCCAACGCCGCAGTGCCCGAGGCGAGCAAGGTAGCATCACTGGCAATCATCGCCACCCGGGCATTGCCATCTAATAAATGGACGGATAAGTCAGGGGCAATTTCAGCTTTAATTCGTTCGAACTGCTCACGACGCTTGCTGTTAACCAATGGAACCAGCACTTCCAGCTCAGGCAGCTGTTGCCTCAAGATGGCAGCAGTACGCAGAAAATCGGCACTGAGCATTTCCACTTCTGAATGGCGACTACCCGGCAACAGGGCCAGACATGGCGCATGTAACGCAATCCCCAATTCTGTTCTTGCCGCTTGCTTATCAGGGATTAAAGGCATGGCATCAGCCATGGTATGACCAATAAAGCGACATGGAACATTGAAACGATCGTAAAACGCTTTTTCAAAAGGAAGAAAAGCCAACACCATATCGGTCGCTTTACCAATTTTGAAAACGCGTTTTTGTCGCCAGGCCCAAACAGAGGGGCTGACATAATGAATGGTTCGGATGCCACGCTGTTTCAAACGCCCTTCGAGGGTGATATTGAAATCAGGCGCATCGATACCCACGAAAACATCTGGGGAGAGTTCACTAAAGCGTTGGGTCAGATCTTTGCGGATCTTGAGTAACCGTGGCAAGCGTTCTAATACTTCAACAACGCCCATCACTGCCAACTCTTCCATCTCATACCAGGCTTCACATCCCTCAGCTTGCATCAACGGCCCAGCAACACCAACAAAGCGGGCATCGGGAACCTGAGCTTTCAGCGCACGAATCAACCCAGCGCCTAAGATGTCGCCAGAAGTTTCTCCGGCGACTAAACCGATAGTTAAAGGACGCCCGGTATTCGACGGACAATCAACAGCTAATGGGCTATTTTGCATAAGTTAGCGAATAATGCCGCGAGTAGAGCGCGCAAAGAAATCACTGAATGCCTTAACCGCCGGAACCTGCTCCGCCAATTCGGCAATTTCTGGTTTCACTTCATCCAGCGTCCGACCACTGCGGTACAACAACTTGTAAGCATTACGGATCGCATGAAGTGATTCTTTGTCAAAACCGCGACGTTTTAACCCTTCAATATTGATACCAAATGGTGTTGCATGGTTGCCCTGAGCAATGACATAAGGAGGCACATCCTGAGCAACGCCTGAACAACCGCCCACCATCACATGCGCACCAATCACGCAGAATTGATGGATAGCCGTCATTCCGCCAATGATGGCAAAATCGTCAATTTCCACATGACCACCCAAAGTTGCATTGTTCGCAAGAATGCAACGATCACCAATGATACAGTCATGGGCGATATGGGCATTAATCATCAGCAAATTGTCGCTGCCTACTTTAGTTAATCCACCACCTTGGACCGTACCACGGTGGATAGATACGCTTTCACGGATACGGTTACGCGAACCGATCTCAACGCGAGTAGGCTCGCCTGCATATTTCAGATCCTGATTCGCCTCACCAATGGAGGCAAATTGGTAAATCTGATTGTCACAGCCAATCTTGGTTACACCATTAACGACGACATGGGATTTCAGTTCCGTGCCAGCGCCAATTTCCACCTGAGATCCGACAAAGCAGAAGGGGCCAATACGAACGCCGGCACCAATAATGGCACCTTCTTCGACGATAGAACTTGGATGGATAATGGCGGTTTTGTCAATCACGTATCAGGACTCCTTAACTGCGGGTTCGACAACAACAGACTTTGCAACAACAGCTTCTGCTGGTGGGGTTACTGGCCTGCTACGAGCACACATCATCGTGGCAGTACAGACGATTTCACCATCGACTTTCGCAACACCAGTAAAACGGGTCAGACCACGGCGTTCTTTAACGAACTGAACTTCCATGATCATTTGATCACCAGGCACTACCGGACGTTTGAAGCGAGCTTCATCAATGCCAGCAAAATAATAAAGTTCACCCGGCTCAAGTTTACCGCGGCTTTTAAATGCCAAGATACCGGTCGCCTGCGCCATCGCCTCTAAAATCAGCACGCCTGGGAAGATAGGTTTACCCGGGAAATGGCCTTGGAAAAATGGCTCGTTGAAAGAGACGTTCTTCACTGCACGCAGAAATTTTCCTTCTTCGAAATCAAGGACACGATCTACCAGCAAGAACGGAAAACGGTGCGGGAGTAGATCCAAAATCTCTTCAATATGCAGAGTATGAGTGTCAGTAGTCAAAATACTCTTCCTGTCTAAAAAACTAATGCTATCAACAACACGGCCTGCACTGCCCCAAAAGGGAGGCATTAGGCAGGCCGCAAATTAGGAACTCTGTATACCCTTCGAACTTGACGCAACAACGGCGTAACTGCACGTATTTACCTGAATCACTTGACACATAAGTTCATCAAGATTGATTTATTTTGTCAGGCTGCGACACCAATTTCTTTAAGTATCTACTTTTGGCATCACTTGCCAATAAGCTTAATTATTGACTCAGAGTATCAGTCTTGAGTGACTACTCTTTATCGATTTTACGCTCAATAGCTTTTAAGCGTTTATTAATTCCATCGATATTCATCACTAAAGCAGCGGTCTTGCGCCAAACTTTATTTGGTTGTAACGGAATGCCGGAGGAGTATAACCCAGGTTCAGTGATTGGGCGCATCACCATTCCCATTCCGGTGATGGTGACTTTGTCACAAATCTCCATATGACCATTGATCACACTCGCGCCGCCTATCATACAATAGCGGCCAACTTTCAGACTGCCTGCCATGATAACACCACCCGCAACCGCGGTATTGTCGCCAATCACAACGTTATGTGCAATCTGACATTGGTTATCAATGATGACGCCATTACCAATAATGGTATTATCTAGTGCACCACGGTCAATCGTGGTACAAGCGCCAATCTCAACACGGTCACCAATATGCACTGAACCGAGCTGTGGAATTTTTATCCAATTACCACGATCATTTGCATAACCAAAACCATCTGCACCAATGACCGTACCGGATTGAATCAAGCAGTTCTGCCCAATAACAACTTCATGATAAACGGAAACATTGGCCCACAAACGGCTACCAGCACCAATGTGAGTATTCTTGCCAATAAAGCAGCCAGCACCGATAACCACATTATCGCCTAGCACAACACCGGACTCTATCACTGCATTTGCACCGATAGAAACCGTCTCTCCCAACGTTACCAGTGGAGCGATAACTGCACTCGGTGCAATATCCTGGGCCGGTTGAGGTGTGGTATCCATTATCTGAGCCATACGTGCATAGGTTAAATACGGATTTTTAACCACTAGAGCTGCAGATTTACAGAAAGGTAAGTCAGCCTCAGTCAATACCACCGCACCTGCATTACAAGTAGCGAGTTGTTCTTGATAGCGACTATTTGACAAAAACGTGATTTGCGAAGGCTCGGCGGAATGCATAGAAGCGATGCCGGTGATGACGAAATCGCCATCACCGTACACCTGTGCATCCAACTGCTGAGCTAAATCAGCCAGTCGAATTGAAGGCATGTTTTATTTAACCTGTTTCAGCACGTCAGCAGTGATATCTTTAGAAGGGTCTGCATATGCAACAGCATTTGCATCAATCACCACATCATAACCACCTTTGCTAGCAACAGATTTAACAGCATCCTGAATACGGCTCAGAATTTTGTTACGCTCTTCCATCTGACGACGGCGATTATCTTGCTCAAAAGCCTGGGCTTTAGTAGAGAAAGTTTCACGCTGTTTCATTACGTCGCTTTCCAGCTTGGTACGATCACTGGCTTTCATGGTAGAACCGTCACGTTGCAGCTTCTGCATTTTAGTTTGCAGGTCGCGCTCCATTCCTTGCAGTTCGGTTGCACGGCCTTTGAATTCATTCTCCAGCTGCTTAGCTACGGTTTCACGCGCAGGTAATTGTTGGAAAATGCTGGAAACGTTAACAATAGCAATCTTGTCAGCGGCTTGAACGCTGGCAGAAGCTGCCAATGCTAAACCAAGACCTGCGGCACACAACCACTTTTTCACTATAAACTCCTTACCATTACCCGTTTGTGTCAGAGACACCTTGAAGTGCACTTAATACTGAATAGTGCCTAAAATAGCGCCAAACTCACTAGCGCTACCTTAGGTTATTTCAACTACCAGTGCTGTCTTTAAAATTCAGAACTACTTTGCCAATCAATTACCAAGTCTTACCAATGTTAAACTGGAATTGCTCTGACTTATCACCTTCGTAATCTTTAACCGGTTTAGCATATGAGAACACTAATGGACCCAATGGCGACATCCATTGTAATGACACACCGGCAGACACACGAATATTACTCGCCTTACTGTAATCAGGTACACCAGCAGCACGCGTCAGTGCGGTATTTTCCCAGTTAGTATCCCATACAGTACCTGAGTCAATGAAGAAGGAGGTCCGTACAGAGTTTGAGTATTTTTCACTGATAAACGGCGTCGGTGTAATCAGTTCTAAACTAGCCACCGCCATCGCGTTACCACCAACCGCATCGGTTGAATCTCTGATGGTCCCATTAGCATTATAGTATGCCGCTTTAGGACCGATATTATTTGATCGGAAACCACGGACAGTGCTGGAACCACCGGCATAGAAGTTCTCATAGAATGGCATCTCTTTCGAACCGATACCGTCGCCATAACCCAAGCGACCACGGCCTAAGAGCACCCATGAATGATCTTCATCTAACGGTTGGTAAGCAGATGTATCGAAAGTGATTTTATAGAACTCGTTATCAGAGCCAGGTACCGTCACTTTGGTATTAACTGATGATTTAACCCCTGACGTTGGGAAGAAACCACGGTCAAGGTTGTTATAAGTCCAACCCAGATTCAGTGTGAAGTCATCCGCTGTGAAGCTGGCACGATCAGTCAGATTAGGATCTTGACCAACAGAGTCAAGATATCGCCACATCGCGACTTGTGGTTCCATGTCAGACAGGGAGTTATGGACGTAACCTAAACCAACCCGTAATGAGTTATTCTCATTAATTGGGAAGCCTAAAGTACCGTCAATACCATAACTGCTGTTGGTATAGCCAGACAGGTCTGCGTTATCTGCTTTAAAATCATTATAGAAGATACGCCCGCCCAGACTTACACCATCAACGGTGAAGTAAGGGTCAGTTAAGGTAAATTCAGCATAAGTCTGATAGTCGTTCTTCGTACCATTAATACCGACGGTATTACCAGTACCCAACCAGTTATCTTGCTGAACCCCAACCTGGAAGCTGACACCACTTTCTGTGCCGTAACCAATACCAAAGTTTAAACTACCGGTATTGCGTTCCTTGACTTTATAAGTGACATCGACCTGATCAGCAGTTCCTGGAACACGTTGAGTTTCAACATCAACGGTTTCGAAATAGCCCAGACGGTTTAAACGTTCTTTGCCCGCTTCGACCTGATCATTACCCAACCATGCACCTTCCATCTGGCGCATTTCACGGCGCAATACGGAGTCTTTACTGGTGTCATTACCTTCGAAACGAACATTGCGGACATAGAAACGGTTACCCGCATCTACGTTGATATGCAGTTTGACTGTTTTATCAGCATCGTTAATTTCTGGTTGAGAGACCACACGCGGATAAGCATAGCCATAGCGGCCCAGCATCTTCTTGATGTCTTCTTCAATGCGTGTGACTTTACTGCCGTTAAACAATTCACCCGGTTCAATCGCTGCCAGCTTATCCGCTTCAGATTGATGCCCTGCAAGATTACCGCTCACAACAACGCTATTAAGCTTGTATTGATCGCCTTCGGTAATGTTGATGGTGATATAGATGCCTTTTTTATCTGGCGTCAAACTCACCTGAGTAGAATCGATATTAAATCGGGCGTAACCGCGATCTAAGTAGAAGCTGCGCAAGATTTCGAGATCACCGGCTAGCTTCTGCTTCTGATATTTACGATCACCAACCACGTTCCACCATGGCACTTCATCACGCAATTGGAAGCGTGAGATAAGCTCATCAGTTGTGAAACTGTGGTTACCTACGATGTTAATCTGCTGAATTTTTGCAGAGACACCTTCGGTAAAGACCAGTTTGATATCAACACGATTACGCGGTAGCGGTGTAACAACAGCCTTCACTGAAGCGCTGTATTTACCCACACTGTAGTAGAAGTCTTCGAGTCCTTTTTCAATGCTGGATATAGTGGTACGGTCCAGGGCTTCGCCAACCCGGACGCCAGAGGCTTCCAGATTCTGCTTAAGCATGTCATCTTTCACCGCTTTGTTACCGGAGAAAGTGATGCTGGCAATCGTTGGGCGTTCTTTGACTTGAACAATCAGCGTATCACCATCGCGCAGGACACGAACGTCCTCGAAGTTGCCTGTAGCAAACAACGCACGGATAGTTTTACCGATGTCATCATCACTGACGGTATCGCCTACGCGAACCGGCATATTAAGTAACGCCGCACCGACGGCGACCCGTTGCAGGCCTTCGAAATGAATATCTTTCACTACGAACCCGTCTGCACCGTATACGGTGGCGCTGCCAAACAGCAGCGACGCTATGAGCAACTTTTTCATCGCCATCGTTGTTATGCGTTCTTCCTAACCTATCCCCAGCCGTTAAAGACGGGAGAAATCATTGAAAAGTGCAAGCCCCATTAATAACACCAGCAAAATCGAGCCGATGCGATAACTGAAGTCCTGTACTCGCTCAGAAACCGGCCCACCCTTCAGCTTTTCTATCGCCAGGAAGAGCAGATGTCCACCATCTAATACCGGTAACGGGAACAAATTGATAATGCCCAAGTTGACACTGATTAGTGCCAAAAACATCAGGTAATACACCAATCCGTACTCAGCTGAAACCCCAGCGCCTTGTGCAATAGATATCGGGCCACTCAAGTTATTCAGTTTAACATCACCAGTAATCAGTTTACCCAACATGCCTACCGTCAACCGCATCAACTGCCAGGTTTTATCCCCAGCTTGGTAGAGTGCCGTGAACGGGCCATATTGGCGAATCGTTCTATATTCATCCGGAAGCGGTATAACTTTCGGCACTACACCCGCAAAACCTTCATTGCGGTTTTCTCCAACCGATTTTGTATCTGGTATTAAGGTTAAAGACAAGGGGGTACCACCCCTTTCAATATCTAACACCAGTGGCTTACCGGGGTTATCACGAACCTGTAAAACAAATGTTTGCCAACGATCCAGTGGCTGACCACCAACTTTAACTATCCTATCCCCTGCTTGTAAACCTGCCTTTTGTGCCGCAGACCCGGTTTGAACTTCAGCCAAGACAGATTCAATCTGCGGGCCTCGTGGAATAATACCCAACGCCACGACAGGATCTTGCTTATCAGGCTCGAACTGCCACTGTTGCAGATCCAGTGTCTTTTGCACCACATTAGCAGAACCAAATGGTGCCACACCCACCTGTGTTTGTTTATCACCGATTTTGCCGACGAGGGCCAAACGAACAGAGTCCCAGTCAGGCGTTTCGATACCATCTACAGACTTAAGTTCCATTCCTGGAGAAATATTGGCTTGTGCAGCAATGGATTGTGGCGAAATGTCACCCACTACCGGGCGCACACTTGGCACACCAATGATAAACACCAGCCAGTAAGCAATGACAGCAAAAAGGAAGTTGGCAATAGGGCCCGCGCTGACGATTGCCGCGCGTTGCAAAACAGTTTTATTATTAAAAGATTGATGACGAAGCTCAGGAGCAACAGCTTCAACACGCTCATCTAGCATCTTAACATAGCCGCCCAGCGGGATAAGGGCGATAACATACTCGGTACCTTGACGATCCGTCCGACGCCACAGCGCTTTACCAAAACCAATCGAAAAGCGTTCGACACGGACACCACAGCGCCGCGCCACCCAAAAGTGACCGAACTCATGCACTGTAATTAAGATCCCCAGTGCGATAATAAACGCGGCCAGGCTCCAGAGTATGCTCATCATATTCCCTAAACTCCCCGTCAGTGACGGATTAAAACACTAACAGCATTAAGCAGGCAAATACCGGCACAGCTGCGGTCAGGCTATCGATACGATCCAGTATCCCACCATGACCAGGAATCAGATGACCACTGTCTTTGATTCCCGCTTCACGTTTAAACATACTTTCGGTCAAATCGCCAAGTACTGAGGCCAATGCAGCCACCACGGAACAGATTAACAGTTTTTCCGGGATGATATCCAACGGAGCATAACGACCGAACAACCATGATATCAGAGCTGATGTCAGTAAACCGCCAATTAATCCTTCCCAGGTTTTACCTGGTGATACTTTAGGCGCTAATTTATGTTTACCGAATAATTTACCAAACATGTAAGCGCCAGAATCCGCACCCCATACCAAAAGCATCACATACAGCAGCCACCAGGCGCCGATATGGTGGTTCTGCTCATAACCATACTGACGTAATGCCACCATGCCCCAGAAAAAGGGAACAATAGTCAGAACGCCGAAAATTATACGTAACAGACGTGAATCGCGCCACAACGCCGCAGAGCGTGGGTAAGTAAGCACCAACAGCAATGCTGCGACCCACCAGCCCATAGAGAGCCAGAGAGGGACACTCACTTGTGGTAGATGAGCAGAATGCTGATAGGCAGGAAGGCTAAGCAGCATTGAGATCAGTAGAAAACCACAAAGTATTGCTAACCAAATACGCTGAGAACGACTGGCGAACCCAGCTAATTGCCCCCACTCCCAGGCTGCAAGCATACAGACAAAGAGAGTGACAATAGCAAAACCAACCGGCGGAAGCAGGAACAGGGCACCAATGACAACCGGAATCAAAATCAAAGCAGTTATGAGACGATACTTCAGCAAAAGTTCCCCCTAGGATGCAGTGGCATCGATAGGTGTAGTTCCCCCGAAGCGACGCTCGCGTTGTGCAAATGCATTCAGCGCACCTTCAAAGACATGTTCATCAAAATCAGGCCAGAGTACATCAGTAAAGTAAAGTTCAGCATAGGCAATTTGCCATAACAAAAAATTACTGATGCGATGTTCACCACCGGTTCTGATCACTAAATCCACCTCAGATTGCTCATGCAGGCAGATATGCGAGTTTAGCGATTCTTCACTGATATCTGTGGGCTGCAACTCACCTTGCTGTACTTGCTCAGCTAGATGGCGCACACCCTGAATAATATCCCAACGGCCACCATAATTGGCAGCGATGTTGAGTTTCAGACCGTCATTGTCGGCAGTTAGCGCTTCTGAGCGACGGATCCGTTGTTGTAAACGTTCACTAAATCGACTGATATCACCAATAACAGATAAACGAACATTATGTTTATGCAGACTTTTTACTTCACTGTCCAGCGCACGAACAAAAAGCTCCATCAGAGCGGTGACTTCCTGAGCAGGGCGATTCCAGTTTTCACTACTGAAAGCATAAAGCGTGAGCGCATCCAAATGGTGATTGGCAGCAAAACTTACTGCACGACGAACTGATTTCACTCCCGCTTTATGACCGAAGACCCTTAATTTACCCCGATTTTTAGCCCAACGCCCATTACCATCCATAATGATAGCGACATGACGCGGAATCAGGGGGCACAAGTTAGCCCTATCTTCATTTACAGACGACATAATGCGAACTCATTTCCTCAATAAATCAATTGTTCGTCCCGAACATTAGGCAGTAAGCCCACAAAAAAAGCCGTGTACCAAGTCACGGCTTCTTAAGTGACAGCCAAAATAGACGGTTTAAATACCTATTGGGCCACTAATCAACAGTCTATCTATCTATTGACGGTGCAGACTATACCATCTCAGCCTTGCCCTAACAAATTCCCAAAACAGCCAATACAACTTAATGATTCAATTTTTCTATTGCTTGAGCTGCCGTATCACGGGCTTGACGATCAATGATCAGCACCTCATCCACACTAGTGGGTTCAGCCAATGATAACTGTTCCACAACCCTAAGGTTGATGGCTGCAATATCAGTGAAACGAATGCGTGAAGCTAAAAATGCCATAACGGATATTTCGTTCGCGGCATTCAGTGCCGTCGTTGCTGCCTGGCCTGCATTAGAAGCATCAATAGCCAGCTTCAGGCATGGATAACGTTGATAATCCGGTTCAGCAAAAGTCAATTCATGTATCTTGCAGAAATCCAGTGGTTCGACACCTGAACTTACTCGCATAGGGTACGCCATCGCATGCGCAATCGGGGTACGCATATCTGGCGTTCCCATCTGTGCCAATACACTGCCATCATGGTAGCGTACCATCGAGTGAATGACAGATTGAGGATGTAAAATAACCTCTACCTGCTCTGCGCTGGCATTAAATAACCAACGGGCCTCGATATATTCAAGCCCTTTATTCATCATAGTCGCAGAGTCGACTGAAATTTTGCGCCCCATAGACCAGTTTGGATGAGCACAAGCCTGATCTGGTGTGACATCGGCAAATTGCGATAAAGGTATTTCACGTAGTGGGCCACCCGAGCCAGTTAAAATAATGCGCGAGACGCCATTCTCACTTAGTGAAGAGTAGCCTAGTTTACGCTGAATTTTCTCAGGTAAACTCTGAAAAATCGCATTATGTTCGCTGTCGATTGGCAGCAGTTGTGCATGGCTGTGTTTCACTTCATCCATGAAAAGCTTGCCGCAGGTAATCAGTGACTCTTTGTTAGCCAGTAATACCTGTTTACCTGCACGAATAGCCGCCAGCGTTGAAGACAGGCCTGCCACACCGACAATTGCTGCCATCACTTGATCAATATCGTCTAACGCAGCCAGTTCACCGGCCGCTTTTTCACCATGAAAAACTTCGGTTTTCGAACCGTGCTCAGCCAATAACTGGCGCAACGCTTTGGCCGATATTTCATCTGACATCGCGGCATAGCGAGGAGAAAACTCGAGGCATTGCATTGCCATCTGCTCGACATTGCGACCAGCCACAAGTGCAGTAACGTTGAATAATTCGGGATTAGCGCGGACAACACCCAAAGTGCTGTTACCGATGGAGCCAGTAGAACCAAGAATAGTCAGTTGCTTCATGAGAGTGCTCTGAATAACTGTTTTTATGATAGGCGAGAGCGCAACCGACCCGAATAACAGGTGGTCTAATAAAGATCCTCGGCCCAATTTTATAGCGTATTACTGCCGATATCGCATGACTCTACTAACCTAGTGAATCGGCAAAATAGTGATCCTGCTAAAAACAAAGCGCCACCTAAGCGACGCTCTGTTTTTTGTCAGTCAGAATTAGAAATCCATCAACTCAGCTTCTTTAGCCGCTAATGCAGTATCAACTTTCTTGATAAAAGCATCGGTCAGTTTTTGGATATCATCCTGAGAACGGCGGTCTTCATCTTCACTGATCTCTTTATCTTTCAGCAAAGCTTTCACTTTTTCGTTAGCATCACGGCGCACGTTACGAATCGATACACGGCCCTGCTCTGCTTCTGCACGAACAACTTTGATCAAGTCTTTACGGCGCTCTTCTGTCAATGCTGGCAGTGGAACACGAATAACGGTACCCGCGGAAGAAGGATTCAGCCCTAAATCGGAGGTCATGATCGCTTTCTCAACCGCGGCGCTAAGGCTGCGGTCAAACACGGTCAATGCCAGAGTACGGGAGTCTTCAACCACAATGTTAGCCAACTGGCGCAATGGCGTAGCAGTGCCATAATACTCAACCTGAATGCCATCAAGAATACTTGGAGAAGCACGACCGGTACGGATCTTACTGATATGGTTTTGGAAAGCTTCAAAGCATTTTTCCATACGCACTTCAGTATCTTTTCTAATTTCGTTAATCACGTTGTGAACCCTTGGAAACTGGTTACTTGGCAGGCCATAGCATGAGTATAGCCGGTGAATATACAAACCAACAGTTGCAGGCATTGGGGGCATATCTGAAAGCCGCATGCCCCTGACAATACAGGCTGCCGCTTATTTAGCGATCGCTGTCACTTCTTTAGTGATCAACGTCCCTTCATTCTCACCCATCACCACGCGACGCAGAGCGCCAGGTTTGTTCATATTGAAAACACGAATTGGCAAGTTATGATCACGGGCCAAAGTGAAGGCCGCCAGATCCATAACTTTTAGCTCGCGCTCCAGAACATCCTGATAGGTTAGCTGCTCAAACAGTGTTGCGTCAGGGTTTTTAACCGGATCTGCGGAGTAAACTCCATCAACTTTCGTCGCTTTCAGCACCACATCAGCTTCGATCTCGATACCACGCAGACAGGCCGCGGAATCGGTGGTGAAGAAAGGGTTACCTGTACCTGCGGCAAAAATCACCACACGGTTATGACGCAGCAAGCTGATAGCTTCAGCCCAACTGTAATTATCACACACACCATTAAGTGGAATAGCAGACATCAGGCGGGCGTTCACATAGGCACGGTGCAGTGCATCTCGCATTGCCAGGCCGTTCATTACGGTAGCCAGCATTCCCATGTGGTCGCCCACTACGCGGTTCATCCCAGCCTGTGCCAAACCGGCACCGCGGAATAGGTTACCACCGCCAATGACCACACCGACCTGAATGCCCAATTCGACCAGCTCTTTAACTTCTTGAGCCATGCGATCCAAAACGCTTGCGTCGATACCAAAACCTTCCGCGCCTTGCAGGGCTTCGCCGCTAAGCTTAAGCAGGATACGCTGATATACGGGTTTTGCATTGGTTGCCATGGTGTTCTGTCCTAAGCAGCAGTAATAAATATTGGGAACTTGACCGTCAAATGTTCAAAGCAATACCGTGTGCTGAAAACTGACAGGACTAAGCTTATACCCTAAATAATTCGAGTTGCAGGAAGACGACAACTGAGCGAATCCTCAGAAGCTTACATAAGTAAGTGACTGAAGTGAACGAAAGCAGTCAACGCACCTGTAATTTGAAGTATGACGGGTATCGAGTGGATAAAATGGAACCGCCGATTGGCGGCCCCATTTTTAGCATTAAGACTGTTTGCTCATTGCTGCAACTTCAGCAGCAAAGTCAGTCTCAACTTTCTCAATGCCTTCGCCCACTTCGAAGCGGATGAAGTTTGTTACGTCAGCTTTGTTCTCTTTCAACAAATCACCAACGGTTTTGCTTGGGTCCATAACGAAGTTCTGACCAGTCAGAGAAACTTCGCCGGTGAACTTACGCATACGGCCTTCAACCATCTTCTCAGCAATTTCACGTGGTTTGCCGGATTCGATAGCAATGTCCAACTGGATTTGGTGCTCGCGAGCAACAACTTCAGCAGGAACATCGTCTGGCTTAACATATTCTGGTTTGCTTGCAGCAATGTGCATAGCAATGTGCTTAACCAGCTCTTCATCAGCGCCAGTTGCTGCAACCATAACGCCGATACGAGCGCCGTGCAGATAAGTACCCAGAACATCGCCTTCCAGAGCAGCAATACGACGAATATTGATGTTCTCGCCGATTTTAGCTACCAGATTGGCGCGTTGCTCTTCAAACTTAGCTTTCAGAACGTCGATATTAGTGATTTTGTCAGCCAGAGCTGCGTTGATAACTTCTTCGCCAAATGCTTTGAAGCCAGCATCTTTAGCAACAAAGTCAGTTTCGCAGTTCAGTTCCAGAATCACACCGAACTTACCGTCGACTGAAAGTTGAGCCAGGATGATGCCTTCAGCAGCGATACGGCCTGCTTTCTTGGCAGCTTTAGCCTGACCAGATTTACGCATATTGTCGATGGCAAGCTCGATGTCGCCGTTAGCTTCAACCAACGCCTTTTTACATTCCATCATGCCTGCGGCAGTACGCTCACGCAGTTCTTTTACCAAAGCAGCGGTAATAGCAACCATTTAAATTTCCTCGGTTCTCTTGTGAAAACAAGATCTCACATTAGATACGCAAAGGGGGCCTATAAAGGCCCCCTAACCAACATATTTCAATACCTGGTTAATAAGGGCTCCAACGAGCCTGACTTATTATTCAGCTTCTACGAAGCTTTCTTCCGCTTGAACGGCCAGATCTTGAGAACGACCTTCAGTGACGGCAGTAGCAACGGCGTTCAGGTACAGTTTAACTGCACGGATCGCGTCATCGTTACCTGGGATGATGAAGTCAACGCCATCTGGATCGGAGTTAGTATCAACGATAGAGAATACCGGGATACCCAGGTTGTTAGCTTCTTTGATAGCGATGTGTTCGTGATCAGCATCAACAACAAACAGAGCGTCTGGTAAACCGCCCATGTCTTTGATACCGCCCAGGCTGTTTTCCAGCTTGTTCAGTTCACGAGTACGCATCAGCGCTTCTTTTTTGGTCAGCTTGTCAAAGGTGCCGTCTTGAGACTGGATTTCCAAATCTTTCAAACGTTTGATGGACTGACGAACAGTTTTCCAGTTAGTCAGCATCCCGCCCAACCAGCGATGGTTCACGAAGAACTGGTCGCAGTTGTTGGCAGCGTCTTTTACCGCTTCGCTTGCTGCGCGTTTAGTACCAACGAACAAGATCTTACCTTTACGGGAAGAGATCTTTTTCAATTCAGCCAGAGCTTCGTTGAACATTGGTACGGTCTTTTCCAGGTTGATGATGTGAACTTTGTTACGTGCGCCGAAGATGAAAGGCTTCATTTTCGGGTTCCAGTAACGGGTCTGGTGACCGAAGTGAACACCGGCCTGGAGCATGTCGCGCATGGAAACAGTTGCCATGATTAAAACCTCTATAGTATCAGTTGGGGTTATGCCTCCACGTGCCCCATAACGCCGACCCCATAAGAAATTGATAATCATCAAAAACTTTAGGGCACCCCGGCGTATGTGTCGACACGTGTGTGTTATTTACACATATGAGTGCGATTGGTATTACTCAGCTAAACAGCTACCTGCCATCAGGACATGCCCTGAAATCGGACCTGAAACGACAACATAATAGTGCGGTTTGCCGGCGCGCTTTATACCATAAACAGCCGCAACACACCAACTTTTGTTGCATTTAGTGTCGTCACTGCAAACGAAAGTTTGGCAGCTAATTGCAGGGCTGGTACCATTAGCGACAGGTTATTTAGGGTATATGATATTTATTACCTGCTTATTCATATTACGGCGGCTGGTTGGTATTCACAGCCCCTACGGACACTTTTGCATGGCAATCTCAATAAAAACACCTGAAGATATTCAAAAAATGCGCGTTGCTGGCCGCCTGGCTGCTGAAGTGCTGGAGATCATTGAACCTCACGTAAAACCGGGGGTAACCACTGGTGAACTCGATCGTATCTGCCACGATCATATCACCAACCATCAGCAGGCTATCTCTGCTTGTCTGGGTTACCACGGCTTTCCTAAATCGGTTTGTATTTCCATTAATGAAGTTATTTGTCACGGCATTCCAAGTGATGAGAAAGTGTTGAAAGACGGTGACATCGTCAATATCGACGTGACTGTTATTAAAGACGGTTTCCATGGCGATACATCAAAAATGTTTATCGTCGGCAAACCTACCATTTTAGGTGAGCGCCTGTGCCGCGTCACTCAAGAGAGCCTGTACCTGGCAATCAAAATGGTCAAACCGGGTATCCGCCTGCGCACTCTGGGTAAAGAGATCCAAAAATTTGTGGAAGCAGAGAACTTTTCTGTGGTGCGTGAATATTGTGGCCACGGTATTGGCGAAGGTTTCCATGAAGAACCACAAGTGCTGCACTACGATGCAGACGACGGTGGCGTAATCCTACAAACTGGTATGGCTTTCACCATTGAGCCTATGGTCAACGCAGGGGATTACCGAATTCGTACCATGAAAGATGGCTGGACGGTAAAAACTAAAGATCGCAGCTTGTCGGCACAGTATGAGCATACTATTGTGGTAACCGATAACGGCTGCGAAATAATGACGTTGCGAAAGGATGACACCATCCCCAACATCATAACGCACGAGTAATAATGACAAGCCGGCAGCCGCCGGCTTTTTTATGGGCTGCGTCTTTTTATCAGGTCGCATTTATCGGGTAAACATATGTCTGACAATCACACCGAGCACTCTGTATCCCCTGCGGTACCGAAGGTCATTCCTGAGCAGCCCGCACCACCGAGCACTTATCTCGATAGTGACCTTAATTGCCCGATTCTCAAGCAGCGGCTTGAGACTTTCCAACTTTGGCAGGCGGAAGCATTCAATGGCGGAATCAGTGCCGAGATATTAATTGCTGCGCGCAGTGATTACATTGACCGCCTGTTACGGCGGCTGTGGACCTTCTATGGCTTTGATGATGTGGCTGAAACCGCGCTGGTTGCTGTGGGCGGCTATGGCCGTGGTGAACTACACCCCTTATCAGATATTGATGTATTGGTTCTCAGCAGGCAGCGTCTAAGCGATGAAGATGCGCAACGCGTCGGCCAGTTGATCACTTTGCTATGGGACCTGAAACTGGAAGTCGGCCACAGCGTGCGCACACTGGAAGAGTGTTTGCTCGAGGGGTTAGCCGACCTCACTGTCGCCACCAATATGATTGAGTCACGCTTGATTTGCGGTGATGTAGCCCTGTTTTTACAGATGCAGAAGCACATTTTCAGCGACAATTTCTGGCCCTCTCCGCAATTTTTCCATGCCAAAATCACCGAACAACAAGAACGGCATAAACGCTACCATGGCACCAGTTATAACCTAGAGCCTGATATTAAAAGTAGCCCTGGTGGGTTACGGGATATCCACACCCTACAATGGGTAGCCCGCCGCCATTTTGGTGCCACATCCTTAAGTGAGATGGTTGATTTCGGTTTTCTGACCAAAGCTGAGCGCAATGAGCTGATTGAAAGCCAGAGTTTTCTGTGGCGCATCCGTTTCGCGCTGCATTTGGTATTAACTCGCTACGATAACCGCCTGCTGTTTGACCGCCAACTGAGTGTGGCTCAGCTTTTGCAATATCAGGGCGAAGGCAATGAACCGGTCGAACGGATGATGAAAGATTTTTATCGTATGACGCGCCGGGTCAGCGAACTGAACAACATGCTGCTACAACTGTTTGACGAAGCCATATTGGCGCTGGGTACCAATGAAAAACCACGTCCACTGGATGATGAATTTCAGTTACGCGGGGATTTGATAGATCTGCGTGATGAGAACTTATTTATCCAGCAGCCTGAAGCTATTATGCGCATGTTCTATCTGATGGTGCGCAATCAGGATATCAAAGGCATATATTCCACCACAGTACGCCGCTTACGCCATGCCCGGCGGCATCTGAAACAGCCTTTATGTAACATTCCTGAAGCCCGCAAGCTATTCATGGCCATTTTGCGCCACCCAGGTGCGGTTTCCCGAGCATTATTACCGATGCATCGCCACAGCGTGCTGTGGGCCTATATGCCACAATGGGGCAGTATCGTTGGCCAGATGCAGTTTGACCTGTTTCACGCCTACACCGTAGATGAGCACACTATCCGCGTGTTACTTAAACTCGAAAGCTTTGCCGATGAAAAAACCCGGCCACGCCATCCTCTCTGCGTCGAGCTTTACCCACGCCTGCCTCAACCTGAATTATTGTTGCTAGCAGCGCTGTTCCACGATATTGCCAAAGGGCGTGGGGGCGACCATTCAATACTGGGCGCTCACGACGTATTGGAATTTGCCGAGCAGCACGGCCTTAACTCGCGCGAAGCTCAACTTGTGGCTTGGTTAGTTCGTTGCCATCTCTTGATGTCAGTGACAGCTCAGCGTCGGGATATTCAGGACCCTGCGGTTATTCAGCAATTCTCCGCCGAAGTACAAAGCGAAACTCGCTTGCGCTATTTAGTCAGTCTGACGGTGGCTGATATTTGCGCCACCAATGAAAATTTGTGGAATAGCTGGAAACAGAGCCTGTTACGCGAACTTTATTTCGCTACAGAAAAACAGTTACGCCGTGGTATGCAAAACAGCCCGGATTTGCGCGAACGTGTCCGTCACCACCGGCTACAAGCTCTGGCGCTGCTGCGGATGGATAATATCGATGAAGAAGCATTGCACCGCATCTGGAGCCGCTGCCGGGCTGATTATTTCCTGCGTCATTCACCCAATCAATTAGCCTGGCATGCCCGCCACTTATTAGAGCATGACTCAACCAAGCCACTGGTGTTAGTTAGCCGTCAGGCAACACGGGGGGGAACCGAAATATTCATCTGGAGCCCTGACCGCCCATCACTGTTTGCTGCGGTGGTCGGTGAGCTGGATCGCCGCAATCTGAGTGTTCATGATGCACAGATTTTCACCAACCGTGATGGTATGGCGATGGATACCTTTATCGTATTGGAGCCAGATGGCAGTCCACTGGCTCAAGATAGACATCCCATCATTAGTCATGCCTTAGAACAAGCGATGACCCAGCCGAATTATCAACATCCGCGCGTCAGGCGGTTATCACCTAAATTACGGCATTTCAGTGTACCGACTGAAACCAATTTCTTGCCAACCCATAACGAGCGCCGTACTTATCTGGAGCTAATTGCACTGGACCAGCCGGGCTTACTGGCTCGGGTAGGTGGGATATTTGCAGATTTAGGGTTATCGCTGCATAGCGCACGTATCACAACTATTGGCGAGCGGGTGGAGGATTTATTTGTATTAGCAGACAAAGATCGCCGCGCTTTAAGTATTGAAACCCGCCGCGAATTAGCACAACGGTTGACAGATACCCTCAATCCGAACGATAAACTGTGATACAAATAACTTTTTAGTCATTAATTTTTCTTACAACCCATTTTGAAGGGAACAGGATGCAGCAACTACAGAACGTTATTGAAACCGCCTTCGAACGCCGTGCAGATATCACGCCGGCCAACGTTGATACCGTAACCCGCGAAGCGATTAACCACGTGATTGATCTGCTTGATACCGGTGCACTACGGGTGGCAGAAAAGATTGACGGCCAGTGGGTTACCCATCAATGGCTGAAGAAAGCGGTACTGCTGTCTTTCCGTATCAATGATAATCAGGTCATGGAAGGCGCAGAAACGCGTTACTACGACAAAGTACCAATGAAATTCGCCGGTTACGATGAAGCGCGGTTCCAACGTGAAGGCTTCCGTGTCGTACCACCAGCAACCGTACGTAAAGGCGCATTTATCGCTCGTAATACCGTACTGATGCCTTCTTATGTGAATATTGGCGCTTTCGTTGATGAAGGCACCATGGTCGATACCTGGGCAACTGTCGGTTCTTGCGCGCAAATTGGTAAGAATGTGCACTTGTCCGGTGGTGTCGGCATTGGTGGCGTGCTTGAGCCACTGCAAGCCAACCCAACCATCATTGAAGATAACTGCTTTGTCGGTGCGCGTTCAGAAGTGGTTGAAGGGGTTATCGTCGAAGAAGGTTCCGTTATCTCTATGGGCGTATTTATTGGGCAAAGCACCCGTATTTACGATCGTGAAACTGGTAAAATTCACTATGGCCGCGTTCCGGCCGGGTCTGTTGTCGTTTCCGGTAACCTGCCCTCGAAAGACGGTAGCTACAGCCTGTACTGTGCAGTTATCGTGAAGAAAGTTGACGCGAAAACCCGTGGAAAAGTCGGTATTAATGAGTTATTACGCACCATCGACTAAGATGAATATAGCGGGCTAATCACCCGCTATTTTTTTGCTTTGTGAAGTTATCGCCTGCAATCACATACTTTGGCGAAATTTACCGTCATAATCATAAACTGTGGAATATAAAATCAAAAAGGTGGCGCTATGTATGACAATCTGAAAAGCTTAGGAATCACACAACCAGAAGATGTCGATCGCTATAGCCTGCGTCAGGAGGCCAATAACGACATTCTGAAAATTTATTTCCGCAAAGATAAAGGCGAGTTTTTTGCTAAGAGTGTGAAATTCAAATATCCACGCCAACGCAAAACTGTAGTGGCGGATAACGCTGGACATGGTTACAAAGAAATCAATGAAATCAATCCTAATCTCCGTTACGTCATTGATGAGTTGGATCAACTGTGTAAGCGCGATCAGATTGAAGTGGATTTGAAACGCAAAATCCTGGATGACTTACGCCATTTAGAAAGCGTTGTCGCCAATAAGATTTCAGAAATTGAATCAGATTTAGAAAAGCTGACCAACGGCCGCTAAATCTAGCTGAACACGTATTGTGGCAGCACACTGCACGCCACAATACGTCATTGAGCAGAAGCTATGTTACTTAAGCAAGCGGCCCCATTTTTCTACCCACAACGCTGAAACCACTTCTGGCTCAGGGTGTTCCATCGCGTCAATATCCAGTCGTTCACCAATCCGGGTCGCCCCTTGCTCTTGCAGCAGTTCATCAAATGCTCGCCCTGCGCCGCAGAAATTATCATAACTGCTGTCACCTAGTGCAATGACGCCATAACGTAGCTCTGGCTGAAACCCTACCTGATCACGAACAGCGACGAACAGTGCTGCTATGCTGTCAGGGAAGTCGCCTTGTCCGGTAGTAGATGTGATAACCAGTGCATAATGTTGACGATAATACTGCCAGGCTTCTAAAGTCCCCTCTTCAAACAGTGTTACCTCATGCCCCTGCTCTTTCAGTATGTTTTCAGCTTCTTCCGCCACTAACAACGCATTACCGTAGACAGTGCCGACAAAAATCCCGACCTGAGCCATAAAAGATATTCCCTTTTAACCAGAAAAAATTATTCACTATCCTGACCTTCGGTCGCCGGAAACTCAACCCTTTCAAGATGAGGGGTAATACCCAACCAGCCAAAGTGTGACATCAAGCCTTGCCAGGATTCATCCCAACGCGCCGTAAGCGAAAGCACCTCACCAGTAACTGGATGATTCAATTGTAAATGGCTAGCGTGCAACATGAGCCGTGAGCAATCAAAGTGTTGGGCAATGCCTCTATTCTGACGCAAATCACCGTGGGCACTATCACCAATAATTGGGTGGCGTATATGTGCCATATGTCGCCGTAACTGATGCTTACGCCCTGTTTCCGGTTTCAGCTCCAATAAACTGAAGCGTGATGTGTCATAGCGCCCAATAGCAACAGGAACTTCCACTTGAGCCAAAGGCTGATAGTGGGTAACTGACGGTTGTGGTGCTTTATCTTGTTTGGAATGTTTATCCGCGATTTTATCCAGTTCTTCGCTCATCGCGTAATCAACCGTACCACCTTCCAGCACATAGCCACGAACCACCGCATGGTATATTTTCTGAATCTGGTGCTGTTCAAACTGCGCCGAAAGAGCACGGGCAACATCACTGGATAACGCCATCAGCAGCACACCTGATGTTGGGCGATCCAGACGGTGGACGGTATAAACATGCTGGCCAATCTGGTCGCGCACCGTTTGCATCACAAATACGGTTTCATTACTGTCCAACCAACTACGGTGAACCAGCCAACCGGCGGGTTTATTCACCGCAACTATATATTCATCTTGGTAAATTATTTCCAGCATTAGTTACTTTCTTTATTCAACAGATCATCGAGACACTGTAATTGTGCCAGCAGTATGGTGCAATCTGGCCGACTATCACCACTTAATGCCTCTTCAAAGTATGGCGTAATGGCGAAACGTGTCGGAAGTGGGTTATTCGATTCCAGCAATGCATACATTCGGGGAATCAGTACCCATTGCAACCACTGCTCGGCATCCATGGTATCGATACTGAAAGGCTCATTACTTTCGAAGGCTGCCGCTGGCGGTGGAACAACTTGCCAAAGATCAATTGCTCGCATGGCAAGCTCAATATCCCGTAAGTTCTGACGCACCTGATTTTCTATACTCATGATTATGCTCTCAACCAAAAAACAGCCATTCGCCGGGCTGGTCCAACGGCGGCCAAGCATACCATTGAAGAAGGCGATGCCCAAACTCACGCCATAGACAACAGAAGGATATTGGGCAAAATAAGCATAAAAAAAGGGGTACTGTTTTACCAGTACCCCTCAATTCGTTTCATAGCTATCCCGCTAAAAGTGATGCTCCCTGCTCAATCCATGAAAACTTTTCCGTGTGGTTATCCTAACCAGCAATCCGTCGCAGTGTCCTACACCATCCCGATGCTAATCCTGAGGTTATCCTAACCCACCATTCATCCTGAACCGGCTCTCAATCTCCATCCTGGAGGTGTCCTTTGTTCCATCCTGAAACATCCCTTCACTCGTCCTAAGCAGTCCCAGTGTTCTTCATCCTGAAGTGGTAGCATCCAGATACCGTCCTTCTCCGCCAGATCCTATCCGGCGATTAGAAGGATCGCTTAATCGACAAAGGGTGGCAAGGCACTGTAAGAATAATGATGCTGATACTTTTACATATAAAAAAATGAACGTTTATAACAAAATGATTTTATTGAAGATAAATTTGACACAAAAACTTTACAGTTAAAGAATAGAAGTGATGTCTCACAGCCGGTGTGAGAGATCTCGCACACCGACTTGACCAGAATAAACAATAACCACTCGCTTATTCAGGTAATACTGGACGCAATGCATCAAGAAAATGTATGAGAGTCGATGCCAGCAGGGTGCGCTTACTACTACCAAATTGCTCTAACACCACATTACCTGTGACATTGCACAATGAAGCCATTGTCATCTCTGACTCGGTGGTTGCTAAAAACAGCGTTGGCGAGAGTTTCAGCCTTTTTTGCGTGACCAGATGACCAATTAGATTCTCCTGTAAACGGATAAAATCATCTTCGCTCCACACTTGTAGCAGCGTAAAACGGTGATCACCTAAATCAGCCATCATGTCGCCAGCATATTGGCAGGTGTAAAACGCATGAATATCCGGGTGAAGCTGAATCTCCAACGCCCGTTCAATATTAGCCAATGTGGCATCGGCAACCGCTGGCTGTGGCAACCAAAATACCTGGCTGTCCTGAGTTTCCACGATGCAAGGTGAAGGAACACCATAAAGTTCTTCACTGGCGGGCAGATGCCCGGTCTGCTGCTGCCATAGATTGATATAACGTTGGGTAAAGCTATTCAGTGCCGTTGAAACATTCTGGTCCATTCTCGATTCTCAGTATCGCGGCGGCTTGCGCTGCATTTCTGAGTGTTACCCCAACTCAGAAATGCAGTTAAACGCGGCATAAATTGATAAACTAAAGCTATTGTACCTTTCTCTCATCATGGGAACAGCATGTCTTCATATCAAGACCATAAGGCTCTGGCGGAACTGACGCTGGGCAAACCAACCGCTTATCGCGATCACTATGACGTCACCTTGTTGCAAGCTGTGCCACGCAGCATGAACCGTGAACCTCTCGGTTTATATCCAGATAACCTGCCCTTTCATGGTGCAGATATCTGGACGCTCTATGAATTGTCTTGGCTAAACAGTAATGGCCTGCCACAAGTTGCCGTGGGTGAAATCAGCCTGAATGCGGATAGTACTAATCTGATTGAATCCAAAAGCTTTAAACTCTATCTCAACAGTTTTAACCAAACCGTGTTTGCTGATTGGGAAAGTGTTCGCGCCACATTGCAACGCGATTTGGCGGCCTGCGCTCAAGGTGATGTCAGTGTCACGCTATATCAACTCAATGAAATAACACATCAACCCATTGCCGATTTCTCGGGCGAATGTCTCGACCAACAGGATATTCGTATCAATAGCTATGAATTTAGCGCCGATTATCTGCAAGGGGCTACCACGGCCAACAGAGTAGAAGAGAGCCTGGTTAGCCATCTGCTCAAATCCAACTGCCTGATTACCCACCAGCCAGATTGGGGATCAGTACAAATCAGCTACAGTGGCCCACAGATTAACCGAGAGGCACTGCTACGCTATCTGGTCTCTTTCCGGCACCATAATGAATTTCACGAACAGTGTGTAGAGCGTATTTTCAACGACATAATGCGTTTTTGTCAGCCTGAAACACTGTCGGTCTATGCTCGTTATACCCGCCGTGGCGGACTGGATATCAACCCTTGGCGCTCCAATACTGATTTTTTTCCATCAACTGGCCGTATGGCCCGGCAATAAATATATGCGTACATGTACGCAACATTTAAGCACAACGCACGTTAGTATTGGCAAAAACCGAGGGACAACGTTAAGGTTAATTACCGTATCTTCACGCTATTTTTCAGTAGAGAAATCAGGGATAGATACTTAAAGATCTCTATGATATTCCACGGCAAAATAGAAAGCAGCATTCTGATATACCCAAAGTAATTGGTGTTGCTGGTAGGCAGCCAACACCCAGCAACGTTAAGTACGAAGGGTATACACGGACACTACCACCCTCCGGGGTGTAAAGGAGTAACTTTGATTACACATGTCAGCCCACTCGGCTCAATGGATCTGTTATCACAGCTCGAAGTGGATATGCTCAAACGTACAGCCAGCAGTGATCTGTACCGTTTATTCCGTAACTGCTCCTTGGCAGTTCTCAATTCAGGCAGCCTAACCGATAACAGCAAAGAGCTTTTATCGCGTTATGAAACTTTTGATATCAATGTATTGCGCCGTGAACGAGGTGTAAAACTCGAACTGGTAAATCCACCAGAACATGCTTTTGTTGATGGCAAAATTATTCGTTCATTACAGGCAAATCTGTTTGCGGTGTTACGCGATATTTTGTTTGTGAATGGTCAAATTGTTAGCGCTGGGCGTTTTCAACATCTCGATATGGAAAGCTCCAGCCATTTGACCAATCTGGTCTTTTCTATTTTACGTAATGCCCGAGCCCTCCATCTTGATGAAGACCCCAATATGATTGTGTGCTGGGGCGGCCATTCAATCAATGAAACTGAATACTTGTATGCCCGTAAAGTGGGGAGCCAACTGGGTTTACGAGAGTTAAATATTTGCACTGGCTGTGGGCCAGGAGCGATGGAAGCACCGATGAAGGGTGCCGCCGTTGGCCATGCCCAACAACGTTACAGAAATGGCCGTTTTATTGGTATGACTGAGCCTTCCATCATTGCAGCAGAGCCACCTAATCCGCTGGTCAATGAATTGATTATCATGCCGGATATTGAGAAACGGCTTGAAGCGTTCGTCCGCATCGCGCATGGCATCATTATTTTCCCAGGTGGCGTAGGGACAGCGGAAGAGTTGCTCTATCTGCTAGGCATATTAATGGATCCAGAGAACAGTGAGCAGGTACTGCCACTTATCTTAACCGGGCCAAAAGAGAGCGCGGATTATTTCCGAGTGGTGGATGAGTTCATCATGAACACTCTGGGTGATGGCGCGCGCAAATACTACAAGATAATTATCGATGACCCGGCTGAAGTCGCCCGTCAAATGAAGAAAGCGATGCCACTGGTGAAAGAAAACCGCCGTAATACGGGGGATGCTTATAGCTTCAACTGGTCTATCCGTATCAAGCCAGATTTACAGCATCCGTTTGAACCGAGTCATGAAAATATGGCGAATCTCAATCTGTCTCATAACCAGCCCCCTGAAGAACTGGCTGCGGCACTACGCCGTGCATTCTCAGGCATCGTTGCGGGTAACGTAAAAGAAGTGGGAATTCATGCCATCGAAGCCTATGGGCCTTATAAATTGCATGGCGATCCACAATTGATGAAACAAATGGATAGCTTACTGCAAGGATTTATTGCACAGCATCGAATGAAACTGCCTGGCACTGCTTATACCCCTTGCTACGAAATTTGCAGCTAAGCCTTAAATAGTAATACCTCACCGGGCAGCGCCAGCACTTAGTCGTGTGGCTGCCCGACATTAATCTGGCTTAATGACTATATAAGACAGGCTATGCAAATCCATCTTCTTATCGTTGATGCACTTAATCTGATTCGTCGCATCCATGCAGTACAAGGTTCACCTTGCATTAATGCCTGCCAGCATGCGTTGCAACAGCTTATTTCACATAGTTTACCCACCCACGCTGTCGCCGTGTTTGATGAGGATGATCGTTCCGATAGTTGGCGTCATCAATGCTTGCCTGATTACAAAGCTGGCCGCTCACCGATGCCGGACAACCTGCAACAAGAAATGCCGCAGATCCGTGAGGCGTTTAGTTCACTCGGGGTCGCTTGCTGGCATTCTCCTGGCAATGAAGCCGATGATCTGGCGGCAACTTTGGCGACCAAAATTGGTGGAGCCGGCCATCAAGTGACGATCGTTTCCACCGACAAAGGTTACTGCCAACTGTTAGCGCCAAATGTACAGATTCGCGATTACTTCCAAAAACGCTGGCTGGATATGCCATTTGTAAAACAAGAGTTTGGTGTATTGCCACACCAACTGCCTGACTATTGGGGGCTTGCGGGCATCAGCAGCAGCAAAATTCCAGGCGTCGCGGGGATAGGTGCCAAAACTGCCGCACTGCTATTGCAGCATGCCAGCAACCTTGAAGTGCTTTATCAAGATCTGGAATCAGTGCCGGAGAAATGGCGGAAGAAATTGCAGCAACACCAAGATATGGCATTTATCTGTAAGCAAATCGCTACACTGAAAACCGATTTGACATTAAGCGGTAATTTGCAACAACTTAGGTTACCTTAAAATTAAGGGGCCAAATGGCCCCTTGCGGATAACACGATACTCATATTCCAGTAATTGGAGCCACCGCTAAACCACTGCGGCTGCAAGTACCAAATATATATGACTATTGACGCTCATCCCGACGCCCCGGAACACCGGACCAAATACGACGCACATGCACCGTCACTTCTTCACGGTCATGATAGAGCTGTTTAGCTTGAATATGGGCATTGATACCGTTTTCTTTCAACTGTTCATCCATCATTTCCATATTTTCCAAAACGATTTCAAAACGTTTTTTCATCGGTAATTTCAAGTTGAAAATTGCCTCACGACACCAACCGTTTACCAACCACTTGATGATAAGTTGCGTCACTTTAGCCGGCTTTTCTACCATATCGCATACTAACCAATAGATATTGCTACGCGTTGGCTCATATTTAAAACCATCGACGCGATGATGGGTTACCTGTCCGGTATCCATCAGGCTTTGTGCCATCGCACCATTATCAATAGCCTGAACCATCATGCTGCGCTGCACTAATTGGTAGGTCCAACCACCGGGGCAAGCACCTAGATCAACTGCATGCATACCACTGGCCAAACGCTCCTCCCATTCATCCGCAGGGATAAACACATGAAAAGCTTCTTCCAGTTTTAAGGTTGAACGGCTTGGTGCGTCAGATGGGAACTTAAGACGGGGGATACCCATATAGAACGGCGAGTTATTATTGCTGTAAGAGTAGCCAACATAACAGCAGCCAGACGCGATAAAGAACACGTGTACCACTGGCCGATGAGGATTTTCACGGGCAGAAAGAATTTTTTGTTCCCGCATTGCGCTGCGTAAAGGTACCGTTAACTTACGGCAAAACTTAAGCAACTCTTTGCTTTCATTGGTATCAGGAACTTCAACACGTAACTCACCGGCTTTTTCAATAACACCGACTAACATCCCCACAATCGGTGAAACACGGTCTTCCGGCGGCAAATCTTTTAATAACTCACCCACCACCATCATCTGGCGGGCAAAAATCAACTCACGAAAAGGCACTTCACGAATCAAGCGATCGGCATCTTCCAACTGATAGCACTCAAACAGCACATAACCGCTGTTTTCTTTTACTCGAGCGAAACCAAAGATTTCAAGCTGTGCCGCTTTCGCGGTAATTTCTGCCGCACACTCTTTCTCAAAGCCAGAGCGGCAATATAAAGCAATTTTATTATTCATGGCGTTCTGCCCTTTTTCTTAGACGCAGCGCGCCAATCAACATCAAAATCCATCCCGCCAGAAAACATACGCCGCCGATTGGCGTGATATATACCCACAGTTTCAGGTGCGATAGAGCCAGGCAATATAAACTGCCGCTAAAGAGTAGCGTTCCGAGCGCTAACAAGGCACCACTCCAGTAAAACCAAATACTTACTTGCCGTTGCATCGCAACAGCTAACGCCAGAATCGCCAGCGTATGGAACCCTTGGTACTCCAGCCCAGTACGAACCCAGGCCATCTCATTCGGCCCCAGTGAGGCGCTCAATACATGAGCACCAAAGGCACCAAAAGCGACATAGAAAAAACCGCTCAGTGCGGCAAATATCAGCATTAAACGACCATTCATCGTCATTAACCTTAAATTAGATAGAGTTATACCCTTCGTACTCGACATTGCAGAAGTGCTAGCTGCGATTCCAATGACGTGGGTATATCGTTATATCGCCCGACAATAGCCCATTTTATCGTAGCGGGTTACCATCGTGAATGGGTTGTCATTACTACGCAGAATAGGGTGATTAATCAGTTCTCATAGCGAAAGCGTAACTTTTCTTGCTCGCTGGCAGCTCTTGCCAATATCCACTGACGAAAGGCGGCTATTTTACCTAGTTCTGCCTGACTGTCATGACAAACCAGATAAAAAGCATTTTTACTCACCAAAACATCATTAAACGGGCACACCAAGCGCCCTGCTTCAATCTCTGCCTGAGCCATGACGTTATTCACTAACGCAATACCTTGGCCGTGAACGGCAGCCTGAACCACCATCGCACTATGGCTGAATATCGGACCTTGTTGCACATTAATTTGAGGAACACCCAGTTGACGGGTATAGGCCATCCAATCCCGGCGGGAAGTATCATGCAACAACGTATGATTAGCCAGATCTGCCGGTACTTTTAATCCATGCTCACCCGTTAATAAAGTAGGCGCACAAACAGGAAGTAAGAATTCTGCATACAAACGCTCAGTACGCAAACCAGTCCAATTACCCCGGCCATAGAAAATAGCCACATCAACGTCATCAGCAAGTTTGTCCTCCTCCCGATCTACCGCCTGAATCCTGACATCGATCCCCGGATAAGCCGCATTAAATCCAGATAGACGAGGGACCAGCCATTGAATAGCAAAGCTAGGAGGGAGGCTTACAGTGAGCGCGCCTTTCGCGCTACGCGCCTGCAATTTACGAGTTGCTTCATTGATGGAGGTAAAAATCTCTTTAATATCGAGGTAGTAGCTTTGCCCCTCCTCAGTCAGTAACAGCGAGCGGTTACGACGGCGGAACAGTTTTAGCCCGAGAAAATCCTCCAGGGACTTTATCTGGTGACTAACAGCCGCTTGCGTGACAAATAATTCATCAGCAGCTTTAGTAAAACTCAAGTGGCGTGCGGCCGCATCGAAAACCCGCAAGGCGTTCAGGGGCGGTAATCGTTTTGACATGAATTGGATACTTTTTTATAACGGCTCATCCTTAGATGAAACCCTTTGTTTACTTATTAGTTTTTATAATCCGAGACATTATAAATTGTCCGTTGATGATGCGCCAGCAAATACCTATAGTGGCGGCACTTCCCAAGCCGGAACGAAAAGTAGGTTTAGTATCCAGGTACTGAAATGCTTTTGGCTTTGTGGTTGTGATGTTGTGTTTGCAAATGGTCTGGTAGTCCAGACATAGTAGCTAAGCTACTGTTTTTTTTCACTTCCTGTACATTTACCCTGTCTGTCCATAGTGATTTTATGCAGCACCGCTATTTTAGCGGTGCTTTTTTTTACCCTATTTTCAGCGCTTAAATTTAAACGCGACTTTGCATTGCACATAGTCAGAGCTTAAATTTAAGTTGTTGCAGAGGGTTTGATTGCCGTATTAGGCATCTTTTGAACGGTGACTTCGCGTTAAACTACTTACCCTCAGCCATTTCTTTTACTTCTGAACGGTTAATTTGCTGCTCGGTGCCGTTGGCATCGGTGTAGCTTATCATCCCAGTTTCATCATCTACTTTAGGTTTACCATCAGCAACGATAGTGCGACCATCATTGGTATGCATAACATAGTTGCTTGAACAGGCTGCTAAGGTAAAAGTGAGCATAAGTGCAGAAATTACGGCAGCTGTCTTTTTCATGGGTGACTCCTTGCAGATTAAAATGCTAAAAAACTCATTTTCATTACCAGACAAATGGTTATGTCCGTTACTATTTAGCATAACTCACTTATGACATATTTCCAGTGAACCGAGCCATTAGCGGGCAAATTATGAACAAAATGAGTCAAAATGAGACAGTTCCGAAGTAACCCAAAGGATGAGAACAACAGTATGAAAGCTTTTAATCCCACGGATTTTCGTCAGGAATTCCCGGCTATTAGTGATGAGATAACCTATCTGGACAGTGCGGCAACTGCGCTGAAACCCCGCGCCATGATTGAGGCGACACAACAGTTTTATCAGCAGGACTCCGCAACAGTACATCGCAGCCAACATCAATCAGCATTGTCATTGACGGTTCGTTTTGAGGAAACCCGCCAACAAGTGGCTGACTTTATCAATGCACCCGCAGCAGAAAATATCATTTGGACCAAAGGCACTACCGAAGCCATTAATTTAGTAGCACAAAGCTATGCCCGCCCTCGTCTGCAAACGGGTGATGAAATTATTGTCAGTGAAGCTGAACATCATGCCAACTTAATCCCCTGGCTTATGGTTGCAGAGCAGACAGGGGCCAGAATGGTTAAATTACCCATCGGCCTTGATCATCTCCCCGATTTACAGCAATTACCGCAATTGCTTAATGATAAAACACGCATATTGGCGCTGGGCCAAATGTCTAACGTCACGGGTGGTAGCCCCGAGTTAGCTCAGGCAATCGAACTTGCCCATCAATATAACTGTGTAGTGATGGTAGATGGGGCGCAAGGTGTTGTGCATAACCCGGCAGACGTTCAAGTGCTAGATATTGATTTTTACGCTTTCTCAGCCCACAAGCTTTATGGGCCGACCGGCATAGGCGTGCTGTACGGCAAGTCTGAATTACTCGACGAGATGCCAGCCTGGCACGGTGGCGGTAAAATGCTCACTCATGCTTCCTTCGGTGGATTTACGTCCCATGAGGTGCCATACCGTTTTGAGGCTGGTACGCCAAATATTGCTGGCGTCATTGGTTTCTCTGCCGTTCTTAGTTGGCTCGAACATATTGATCTGACAGAAGCAGAAACCTATAGCCAAGATTTAGCCACATTGGCAGAGAATAAACTGGCTAAATTACCGGGTTTTCGCAGCTTCCGTTGCCAGCAATCCAGTTTATTGGCGTTTACTTTCGATGGTGTGCACCATAGCGATTTAGTAACGTTATTGGCCGAACAGGGTATCGCACTGCGCGCCGGGCAACATTGCGCACAACCACTCATGGCAGCATTAGGGGTGAGTGGCAGCCTGCGTGCCTCATTCGCACCGTACAATACCGCGAACGATGTTGATATATTGTGTAACGCGATAGCTAAGGCTCTGGAACTATTGCAAGATTAAGAACTAACAGATAATAATTTCGCCCAATAACCACCGGTCTAATTGAGAAGATGATGATTGCCCCACACCCTTTTGGTCACGATATTACTGCTGCTAAACTGCTGGAGACATTCAGCGTTCATAAACAGTGGGAAGATCGTTATCGTCAGTTGATTTTGCTAGCAAAACAGCTTCCGTCATTACCGGAGCCACTAAAACAGAATGAACTGGAGCTAACTGGATGTGAAAATCGAGTGTGGCTGGGGCATCAACGCCTGCCGGATGGTAGCTTACATTTTTATGGTGATAGCGAAGGCCGCATTGTTCGTGGATTACTGGCGGTTATTTTAACTGCGGTGGAGGGGAAAACCCCACAGCAGGTATTAGCAGAAGACCCATTGGCGCTGTTTGAGCAGTTAGGGCTACGCCAGCAGCTAAGCACCTCGCGCGCCAGCGGTTTACTGGCGCTGGCACAAGGTGTAAAGGCTATCGCCGCCCAATATATAGAGTAGGGGTTATTTCACCTGACGGGCTGCTTTCGCCATCATTTTTTTCAATGCATGGGACACAGCAACAAAACCAAAGGTCGCAGTAACCATGGTTACCGAGCCAAAACCTGAAGTACAGTCCATTTTTTTAGGTCCTTCCGCTGTGCTGCGCGAAGCACAAACTGATCCATCAGCCTGGGGATAAACCAGTGGTTCGCTGGAAAAAACACAGTCGATCCCCAGTTTACCTTTGCTGTTTTTCACCACATTAAAGTCACTTTTCAACCTTTCACGTAGCTTAGCCGCCAGCGGATCCTGAATAGTTTTTGCCAGATCGACTACCTCAATACGTGTTGGATCGAACTTCCCACCTGCACCACCGGTGGTGACTACTGGGATTTTATAGCGGCGACAATAAGAGAGTAGTGCCGCCTTAGGCCGTACACTATCAATTGCATCAATGACATAGCTAAAATTGTTATTTAAAAGCTCCGCGACATTATCCGCAGTAATAAAATCATCAATACACGTCACGCGGCATTCAGGATTGATAGCCAGAATACGTTCCGCCATCACTTCGGTTTTAGCTTGGCCGACATTGTGCCGTAAGGCATGGATCTGACGATTAGTATTGGTTACGCAAACATCATCCATATCAATCAACGTAATCGCGCCGATACCAGTGCGCGCCAGCGCTTCCGCTGCCCATGAGCCGACACCGCCAATACCAATGACACAGATATGCGCCTGCGAAAACAGTTCCAGCGCCTGCTGACCATATAGACGCGCTATGCCACCAAACCGCTGTTGGTAAGCTTCGGAAAAGGCTGTGTTCATCAATGTGTTACCTTAATTGCTTCGAAATGACGTTAATAATATCGATGATATGAAGACAAAAGCGGCCAATTGGCCGCCTGATAAAGAGTGAAACCGACCGTATACCGGCAATTGTAGGTAATAAGGAAGCTTACTGACCCTGATTATTTACCAGTAATGATGAACCATTACCCGCTGGCGCGACTGTTTTGCCACCTTGATAAGCGGTAAATAGCGGTCCGCTGCTTTGGGCATTTTTCAGTACCCAAACCCGACCATAATGATTGTAGTACCCAGCAGCCTGCCCAGCTTCATGGCCAATCCCCTGATAGATATCAAAGTGCTGACCTTTAATCGCACCACCAACATCCAATGCCACCATCAGGCGCATCTGATATTGACCCGTGAATTTGCCCTGATTATCCAGCAAAGGCACTTCAGCTAGTAATGTGGTGCCTGGCGGAATCAAGGAACGATCAGATGCAACTGACGCTTTGGCAATCAATGGAACCGCACTGGCCCCTTTCACCGGCGCGTACATTTCTGGTTTAAAGAACACAAAGGACGGATTCTGCTCTAAAAGCTCTCTGACCTCAGCTTCACTATGGGTTTCAGCCCAGTGGCGGATGGCTTGCATCGACATATCTGCTTTAGCGACTTCGCTACGATCAATCAGCACTTTGCCAATACTACGGTAAGCATGGCCATTTTTACCTGCATAACCGAAGAAGGTCAGTGGTCGCCCATCGCCATAATCAACATAGCCGCTGCCCTGTACTTCCATCATAAAGTTATCCACCAGCGAATTGGTGTATGCGATAACTAAACTGCGGTTATCCAATGCACCTGCATAGATAGCAGCGCGATCGGGTAAACGGCGCTTTCCTTTAGCGGGCATCCGATAAAGTGGGTGGCGGAATTCACCTTGTGGCGTATAACGGGCCTGAAGCACCGGAGTGTAGTAGCCAGTAAACTGTACGTTACCGAAATTATCGACCCCCTCCATCTGATAGGCATTCAAACCAAATAAACTTAGCTTGCTGGTATCGGCCCCTGCCAACATCCAGTTTTCGACCGCATTGAATGTATTACTATTGCGGTTATAGAGACCCGGTGAAGATTGGTTAATCACTTTCACCTGATCAGAATAATCTTTTGCGTTAACTGGCTTACCTGTTGCATTTGGTTCATTCACCAGTTCCAGTGATTGCTCCAGACGCCCATCCTTATATTGCTGCCCACGATCGGTTGGCCGCGATTGGCACCCCGCCAGAACAGCAATCATTATTCCACTTAGTAGGTATTTGCCCCAACGACTTGTCATTTCACGCCTTCTTTTACTCATTTTATCTACTGGCGAACGATAACAAACGCCTATAGATAAAGGAATCGGCAGGTGGAAAAAAATCCTCCTGACCCCGTTATGGGGAAAAAGGAAACAGATAGTTGATAAATTAATCGAAAAAACCTATTTACCCTAATTAAGTGGCAAAAATACTTGCAACAGATCTCATCCAGAGTATAGTGCGCTCAATCGGACGCGGGGTGGAGCAGCCTGGTAGCTCGTCGGGCTCATAACCCGAAGGTCGTCGGTTCAAATCCGGCCCCCGCAACCAACCGATACTGGCTACCAGCAGTATCAAATGTCGTTCGATAGTCTTGAAAGTTAAGACGAATTAGGTAGAATAGTAGTGAGAAGCAAATAAAGTGTAGTGACGGACGCGGGGTGGAGCAGCCTGGTAGCTCGTCGGGCTCATAACCCGAAGGTCGTCGGTTCAAATCCGGCCCCCGCAACCAATTACACGACTAAGTAGTAAGATAGAAAATAGTATTAAGACGGACGCGGGGTGGAGCAGCCTGGTAGCTCGTCGGGCTCATAACCCGAAGGTCGTCGGTTCAAATCCGGCCCCCGCAACCAATTCTTAATCATTTTCATATCAACATCAGACACCCTCAAGGGTGTTTTTTTGTTTCTGGCTTTATACCCGTCATACTTCAAACCGCATGTGTGTTGGTTGCTTTCGTTCACCCGAATAATTGACTAACGTCAACTCAGCGGGATTATCTCAGTTGCCGCCTTCCTGCAACTCGAATTATTTAGGGTATATATCTCAATCAATAACAATGCCCTACGCGTTAAAGTCGGGCCATCGCCCCACCATTAGCAAAATAGGCTTTGATGCCAGCAAAAATAGATTCTGCGACTTGTTGCTGAAAACGGCTGGTACGTAGTTTGCGCTCTTCTTCCAGATTACTGATAAATGCTGTTTCAACCAAAATTGAAGGAATATCAGGTGCTTTCAATACAGCAAACCCCGCCTGATCGACACGGTTCTTATGCAGCGTATTAATCTTCCCCATGCGATTCAGCACTTCTTTACCAAACTTCAGGCTGTCATTAATCGTCGCCGTTTGCAGTAAATCAATCATGGTATGGTCCAGATAGCGATCACCACTTTTGCTAACCCCCCCAATCTGGTCGGCCTCATTCTGTGTCTGGGCCAGGAAACGCGCGGCGGTACTGGTTGCGCCCTTGGTTGATAGCGCAAAAACGGAGGAACCTCTGGCCGCCTGACTGGTAAATGCATCCGCATGAATTGAAATGAATAAATCTGCCCGCAGTTTGCGCGCCTTCGCTACCCGCACTTTCAACGGGATAAAAACATCTTCATTACGGGTCATAAACACCCGCATATTGGCTTCTTTTTGAATTAACGCCCGTAACCGACGGGCAATTTGTAGCACGATGTCTTTTTCACGGGTTTTATTTCTACCAATAGCACCGGGATCTTCTCCGCCGTGACCAGGATCCAGCATGATAACTATCGGTCTATCGCGCCCTGCTTTGCCTGCTTTTGGTGTCTCTGCGGGTAAGCTACGCTCCACGTCGCCTTTATTATAATCTTCCAATAATGCCAACAATGGATCGTCCTCAGCAGAGTTGTTGCCCTGAGCGGGATATAAATCCACCACTAAACGATTTCGAAATTCAGCAAAAGGTTTTAGAGTAAATAGCTGGGGGCTGATGCTCTGCTTCAACTCCAAAACCAAACGGACGGTATTTTTATCAAACTGCCCTACTCGGGCTTGCTTCAGATAAGGGTCACCGGACTGAACCTGATTAGTTATCTGTTTCAGGACGCTATTTAAATGTACCCCTTCAATATCAACCACAATACGATCAGGATTGGTAAGAGCGAACTGACGATACTTCAGCGGAGTATTGGATTCCAGCGTGACTCGGGTATAGGTTGAAGAGGGCCAAACCCGGACTGCAATAATATGTGAGGAAGCAGCAAATCCAACTCGACTAACACTCAGCATCCAGGCGCTCGCAGCACCTTGCAACAGACGACGACGCCCAGGATTATGATTTGAATCTGCCATGTAACTCCAAAGTAACTACCAAAATATGAATAAAAAGCGCACAAAAAAATTTATGTGCAAAAACTTTAACGAATCAATCCCACGCTGTCATTAGAAAAACATTTTTATGTTATTCAATTTATTAATACAGATACGCCATACATATGCATTTGATAGTAATTTGGTGCTTGCCATCTTGGTCAAAAAAGAATAAAAATACAAAAATACCGAATAAAAATTCAAAGAGGGTCTGCCGTGAAGGAACGTAGTACTGAACTGGTCCAGGGATTTCGCCACTCAGTTCCCTATATCAACGCGCACCGTGGCAAGACATTCGTTGTCATGTTGGGTGGCGAGGCGATTGAGCATGAAAACTTCGCGAATATCGTCAATGATATCGGTTTGTTGCATAGCCTTGGGATCAGGTTGGTCGTGGTATACGGTGCGCGCCCACAGATCGACAGCAATTTGGCACAGCATCATTACGAACCTATTTATCACAAGCATACCAGGGTAACAGATGCCCGAACTCTGGAAATGGTGAAACAAGCAGCCGGCCTATTGCAGTTGGATATCACTGCAAGACTATCAATGAGTCTCAATAATACCCCGCTACAAGGCGCACATATTAATGTAGTCAGTGGCAACTTCATTATTGCTCAGCCGCTGGGGGTGGATGATGGTGTGGATTATTGTCATAGCGGGCGTATTCGTCGTATCGATGAAGAGGCAATTCACCGTCAATTAGATAATGGCGCAATCGTGTTACTAGGCCCGGTTGCTGTATCGGTGACCGGCGAGAGCTTTAATCTCACATCAGAAGAAGTTGCCACCCAGTTAGCTATCAAACTGAAAGCAGAAAAGATGATCGGTTTCTGTTCATCCCAAGGGGTGACTGACAGTGAAGGTGACATTATTTCAGAGCTGTTCCCAAATGATGCTCAAAAACGGATTGAAGATCTGGAACAAGAGGGTGATTACAACTCCGGTACGGTACGCTTCCTACGTGGTGCAGTGAAAGCTTGCCGTAGCGGTGTGCGCCGGAGCCATTTACTGAGTTATCAGGAGGATGGAGCGCTAGTCCAAGAGCTATTCTCCCGCGATGGTATCGGTACTCAGATTGTTATGGAGAGTGCTGAACAAGTGCGCCGCGCTACCATCAATGATATTGGTGGCATACTTGAATTGATTCGCCCGCTGGAACAACAAGGCATTCTGGTGCGTCGTTCGCGGGAACAGCTTGAAATGGAAATCGACAAATTCACGATTATTGAACGGGATAATTTGACGATTGCCTGTGCAGCGCTCTATCCGTTCCCTGAAGAACAAATAGGTGAGATGGCCTGCGTGGCAGTACATCCTGACTATCGCAGCTCTTCTCGGGGAGAAATGCTATTAAAGCGCGTTGCTAATCAAGCGCGACAGATGGGGCTTAAAAAATTGTTTGTACTCACCACCCGCAGTATTCACTGGTTCCAAGAACGCGGTTTTACACCTGCCGAAGTAGAGGTTTTACCGATTCAGAAGCAGGAACTGTATAACTATCAGCGGCGCTCAAAGATTCTGTTGGCTGATTTATAGCCGTATTGATTATAAATATTGCGACCAAATGCTTTATCAGGGTTTTATTTAATTTATTCCCAACATAATTAGCGTTATAGGGAGGCCGCAAGCAGCGGCCCCCCTTGCCAGACCAAGGAATGGTCCGTGTAACGTGTTCCTTGTGGCTTCAAGCAGCAGCGTATAACTCACGTCAATGCATTCAAACGATCCACTAACCCACTCAGACGAAGAGTCGGTGTGCGTATCGCATTGCCCAATATCGTATCGCTACAATACAGAGTTAAACGCTGGCGGGCGCGAGTGATCGCGGTATAAACCAATTCGCGCGTTAATACCGGCATAAAAGTATTCGGTAATACCAGGGCGGTATGTTCAAACTCTGATCCTTGCGACTTATGAACTGTCATGGCATAAGCCGTTTCATGGCTGGGAAGACGGCTGGGTTGCACCGATTTTATGTTGCCATCCGGCAACTGGAAATACACCCGTAGCTCTCCTTCATCGTCATATAACGCGATACCAATATCGCCATTAAAGAGACCTAACGCACTGTCATTAAGCCCAATCATCACCGGCCGACCGGCATACCAACGCCCAGATGGGCCAGGTGCGCGCTCAATTAACCTCTTGCGATGCAACAACTGCTCAATCCGTTCATTCAAGCCACTGACACCAAATGGCCCACTTCGCAATGCACACAACAATTGATAACGACCAAATGCCGCCAGCACATCCACAGCATGCGCACCTGTAGCTGCCAATTGGAGGTAATGCTGATAGCCCGCAACGCAATCCTCCAGCAACCGTTGGTAGTCATCTGAATCCGTCAGAGAAAAATGTTCAACATCTGAATAGGCCCCCTTTAATACTGATAATGCATCCCGATACTTGCCTGCATTAACCGCTAAAGCGAGCTGCCCGATACCCGATTTCTCATCAAACCGATAGCTCTTACGCAATAAACACAGGCTATCACGCACATTGACCGTATCCGTAGAGACTGCTCCAATCGGTATATTTCCGGCCAATGTGCATCCTGTCAGCCGTGCTAACTGTTCTGCACGAGCCTTGCTATAACCCAACTCAGCAAAGCGACAAATATCCCCTAATACCGCCCCGGCCTCAACCGAAGCTAACTGATCTCGGTCCCCGAGGAAAATGACTTGAGCTTTAGCGGGCAAAGCGGCAATTAGCCGCGCCATCATGGGTAAATCCACCATAGACGCTTCATCTACCACCAGCACATCAAGATTTAGTGGATTACCTCGGTGATAACGCAAACGTTGACTATTTGGTTGAGCACCTAATAAACGGTGCAGAGTGGATGCTTGATCTGGGAATAACTTGCGCTCGGCGTCTGTAAGTGTGAGTTGGCGGATGGCATTCCCCAATGACTCAGTCAGCCGCGCAGCGGCTTTACCCGTTGGGGCAGCAAGCTGGATACGTAAACGCTGCCCTCGGCTAAGCTGTATCAGCGCAGTTAATAGCTTGGCTACTGTGGTGGTTTTCCCCGTCCCCGGCCCACCAGAAATCACCGAGATACGGCGAGTAGCGGCTACTGCGGCGGCCACCTTTTGCCAGTCAATCTCCGTGTCTGATCGACCAAATAGGCGGTCCAGTGTCTCTGTTAATAGGCTTTCGTTAATCCCCCTGGCCTCATTAACGAATAAAGCGGTATTGTCACTGGCAATAAACCGCACCACATCACCCTCGTACTGCCACATCCGTTGGAGATACAAACGTTCATTTTGCAACACCAACGGCGTTGGTAATGAGCCATCACTGACCGCTGGAGAATTATTTAATCCTTGTATCCAACGCGACAGCTCTGGAGCACCAGCAGCCAGCCATAATGCTTGAGATAACCCAGCCTGCCGCCCACCAAACAGTTGTTCTGGTTGCAGATAACTTAATGGCAGGCACACATGCCCGGCTCCCGCCTCGGCGCTGAGAATAGCCGCCGCCAATTGCAGCATAGGCTCATCATCCCCTGCAATCATGCGAGAAAATTGAACATCCAGAGGGCGTAGTAAGTGGTCACGAACCGCTTGGTCCAGTAGAACCATCATCTTGATGAATCCTCATCTGCCTGAGCTGTACCACTTTCATGACCTGAAAGTAGAACGACCTCATTGCCACTGAATAAACAATCCATTCCTTCAATCAGCTCCTGTTCAGGGCGACAACTAAAGATACCATTACCCGGATGTTGTTTATCGACACCACGCAAGAAGAGATAAATGACACCCCCGAAGTCCCGTTGATAGTCATAATCGCCCAAGCGATGACGTAAATAACGGTGTAAAGCCAAGGTATAAAGCTGATATTGCAGATCATAACGATGCTCAGCCATCGCTTGGGCCATCAATTGTACGGTATAAGCACTACTGTCTTCTCCCAGCCAGTTAGATTTGTAATCTAATAAGTAATACTTACCCTGCCAGCAGAAAACCAAGTCAATAAAGCCCTTAAGCATCCCTCTGACTTGCTGAAAATCTAACACCGGACACTGACGTGAGAGCGGGTCATAATGCTTGATTAAGGCATCTAATTGATTAGCGCGTAACAAAGTATCGATAGGCAAATAAAACTGTAGTTCCGCCTGCTTACTCTCCGGCGTCAATCCCGCCAGAGTTACGCCCGCATCGTTAAGGGGGACTTGCATAATGTCACTTAGCCATTGATACAACATTGGCGACCATTGTTCACCAAAGCCCTGTTGCTGTAGTTGCTGCGCCAGCCAGTCTGGCTCAATAGGTTGGCTAAAATCTAATGGCTCAAGTAAATCATGCAGGAAAGTCCCCGGTGCCGCCCCCCGCGGGAAGGTATGGGGCGTTAAATCAGCTGCGGTGATGAGTGCCTGCTCACCGACGGCATCACTATCTAGCCGTGGCAATAGCTCCTGTAAAGGGAGATTCAGAACCTGCGATTTGGCACCATGCTGCTGTAGGCCGGAATAACTGGTAACCCGCCAAAAGTCGTGCATTTGTCGGTTAAACTGGCGCGCGGCGAGTTCTGGCAAAACTTCAGGCCGTGGCTGCCAAGCTGTAGCGTCAGGACGTTCCGCCAGTGAGACCGAAATATCACCGCCCGAAAATGTGGTTAGCTCCGCCAACTTATCCGCCAGATATTGCGCGTCGCCAGCTTGTCCATGTTGAACCAAATAGCCTAAAGCGCTAAGGTGCATGTCGCTTTCGCCCTGTTTTTTCCGCCCGCCTTTAATCAGCGGCGCAATACCGATACTGCAATGATAAACCGCGCGGGTCAGCGCAACGTAGAGTAACCGTAAGTCTTCTGCCAACCGCTCTTCTTCCGCCAAAGCCTGGCTCTCTTCATCAGCATTCAGATCAAGCAGAGCCTCAAAGCTATGACGATCGTGATATAGCACGTCCTGCTGCTGACGGAAATTGCCGACAAAAGGGAGCCAAACCAACGGATACTCCAACCCTTTTGATTTATGAATTGTAATCACCTGAACCAAATGGCGATCACTTTCCAAACGCAATTGTTGATTATCTGACTGATGATTTGGTTGTGCTATTTGTTGTGCCAGCCAACGGATTAGTGCGTGCTCACTATCAAGCTGTGATGCGGCCTCTTGTAATAACTCTCCCAAATGCAGTAAGTCTGTCAGCCGACGCTCCCCACCAGGGGTCGCCAACAAGTTTTCAGCTAAATGACGCTGTGCCATTATTTCTCGCAGCATAGGAAGCACACCACGGCGCTGCCAATGTTGGCGATAGCCATCGAATTCATCGACCAGAGAATCCCAAGCCCGTTCATCGTGATTCAATGCATCCAGCATCTGTGCATCCAACCCTAGCATCCCGGTAGCCATCGCACTGCGTAAGGCTCTTTCCTGCTCAGGGGCCAATGCAGCTTGCAATAACCACAATAGATCTTTGGCTTCTGCAGTATCAAAAACACTGTCGCGATTGGATAAGTAAACCGATGGAATAGCTAAGGCACTCAGTGCATCTCGAACCAGCGCAGCCTCTGCCCGGCTACGAACCAAAATAGTAATATCAGATGCCTGAACCGGCCTTGAGCCTGTCGTTGTCACTAATTGCGCCAGCCCATTCTGCCCATCCACCAGCCAGTCACGGATTTGACTGGCGCACTGCCTGGCCATCAATTGCTGGTATTCACTAACCCCAACCCCTTCACCCGGTTGCAGCCAAAAAGAGATGGCTGGCTGTTTTTTCCCTTTAATTTCAAAAGATAGACAGCTATTTTTTTCAGCCGCCGCCACCTTGACAAAAGGGATTTGTTCAAACAGAAAGGGAACCTCAACCGAACTAAAAAGCCTGTTTACTGATTGAACCATCGGGAAAGAGGAACGCCAATTGGTCTCTAACGTGTAGTGGGCACTTACTTCTGAACGAGCACGAATATAGGTAAAGATATCTGCGCCACGGAAAGCATAAATAGCCTGTTTAGGGTCGCCAATCAGTAATAAACCACACTCACCTTGGTTACCATAAAGCGTGTGGAAAATACGGTATTGCTGAGGATCGGTATCCTGAAACTCATCAATCATTGCAACTGGATAACGGGTACGAATAGATTGAGCTAACAACTCACCACCTGGCTGCTGTAATGCCACATCCAATTTACTGAGCAAGTCATCAAAACCCAATTCTGCCCGCTGCCGTTTCTCCTGCTGGACGGAAGTTCGTATCTCGCTAATTGCGCGGGCTAAAATCAAATCTCTTAGTGTCAAAGGTTGTTCGAAGATGCGGTCTATCGCACTGAACACCGAGTGTTGGGGGATCGCACCTTTTTTGGTTTTCTCAGATAATATCGATTGGCGAAACTTTTCTAGCTCTTTAGGTAACTGATAATCACCGGTTTCCTGCTCTGCCCATATAGCGACCTTTTCTAGCCAGTTAGCTAAATATCGGCTGCTATAGCTGCGCTTATCAACGCCAGATGCACTAATTAAAGCTTCCAACTCATGAGCCACCGCACGCCATTGCGCTTTGACAGCATCAATTTGCACAACTATTTGCTGATGCCGGCTGAGTATCGTTTCATCATCACCTGGTGCTTGCCGAAATTTTGGTGTTTCACCTTGTAAATAAGCAGCAAGGTCTTTGAGCAATGCCTCCGGCCCGCTCCATTCCTGGCTGACTGCGCGTGCAACAGCCAACGGAAGCGGATAGCAATGACGCCGCCAAAAATCGGCACAGGCCTGTCTGCGTAAGGGCTGTTCATCCTGAACCAATGTTTGTTCAAACAAGATGCCAGATTCAAAAGCATTGTTCGTCAGCATTCTCTGACAAAAACCGTGAATAGTATAAATTGCGGCTTCATCCATCTGACGCTCAGCAGTAAGTAACTGTGCTGCGGCCTCGCCCAGATCACTAATTTCAGTTAATAAAGCCTTATGCATTAGGTCATCACTGACTCCCCGTACGCAAGCAATACGCAACCCATGGATATTGTCGCGAATTCGCCCCCTCAACTCTTCAGTTGCCGCCTCAGTAAAGGTCACCACCAGGATTTCCTCTACTGTCAGGGGACGACTGAATGCTGCCTCCCCTCCCAAACCAAGCAGCAATCGCAGATAAAGAACCCCAATGGTAAAGGTCTTACCAGTACCGGCAGAGGCTTCAATCAGCCTCTCACCGTATAAGGGGAGCGTCAGCGGCTCCAGCCGCTGGGGAGTCATTGATGTCATGGAGCTAATACCTTCTGCGGCAGGGTAGCCTGCAAGGCAGATGTTGTCGGATAGGTCGTCCATCCTTTAAGCACCGCATATCCGCCAGCCGTTTGCCCCTGACCTTTAACTTGAGAAAGCAGTGCCAGACCTTGCGGTTTAATAACCGCTTGCTGGAAGAAATCAGCTAATACAGTGCTATTAAGTTGCTTCACCTGAGCAATCATTTTTTCGCGACTATCAAACGCAAAATTATTACGATTGAAATCATTACTGTAACGACTAGCCTCTTCATCCAGAGTTTGTGGTCGTTGCAGTAATTGGTTAATTAGCCCTTGTTTATATTGTTCAAAATCAGCAGGTTTCATTTCACGCAGGCGCTTTTCTGCCTGTGGATAGAAGGCAAGATAGCGTTGATAAAGGTAATCAGGTTGCTTGCTGTTACTTTGCAGCAAGAACCCCAAGCCCCACTGTCGGCCAACCGACATCGGGAAGGCAAATACTGCATAGCCGAGTTGCTCTTCGGTTCGTAATTGATCATAGAACCACGGTTGAACAATTTGCCCCAGCAAAGCACTACGCGCCATACCATCAATTTCCGTATAGCCGGTTGGAACATAGACTGCCGCCAGCGCAGCATCAGAACTGCTGCCAAGCCGCTCCATATTGGCCAGTTGTGCCTTATCAACAACAACATCCTCGCCGGTCCACCAAGTAGTTCCCGTCAAAGCCAATTGTTTTTTCAACGATTCCGCCAGAGTGGTAACTTGCTGGGTAGTCATATTACCCACTGCCAATACTTCCAGCGCAGATTGCTTCAGCAAGCTATCACGATAAGTCAGCACATCTTGCACGCTGATAGTATCAAGCAATTTGCGCCGTTCGCTGCGTTCAGAATAAGGAACATGAGACAGCAATTTCGCTGGCTGAATCGCCAGTTCATAAGCTTTGCCTTTCTCAGCCACGTCCAACTGCTCGCGATACCAAGATTTAGCCTGCACTAATTGATCTTCTGTTGGCGTAAAACTGGAATAACCTTCAACCAGCGTGGTTAGCAATTGTGGCATCCGCTGTGTGAAGCCATTAGCACTGACATATAAACCGTTGTTAGGGGCGGTTGAGAAGCTGATTCCGCCGATCGAAGCCTGATAGCTCAGTTCATCCAGTGAAAGGCCGGCCAGATAATCAGTCAGGGCGAATAGTACCTGATGGCGGGCGGTATCCAACGCATGAGGATTGCGGAAAGCCAGCGCGATATCGGCTTTCGGTTCATCAGCAAAATACTGACTTGGCATGTAAAACACCCGTAACCCCGGTTGTTCCGCAACATTCTGTGGCCGGGTGATATTTTTATCTGCTTTGATCAGCGTAAAGTCATCTGGGATATAGGGGTTAAGTGCCGGTAGGCTCAGAGTGATATTCTCCCCAAGTTGTTGCCAGTCTTTCATCTCTTGTGGACTAATTTTATTGACCTGATAAGGGGCATCAACAAAATAGGCCACTTTATTGTGAGGCTCTTCAGGGCTGACAAACCAGATCCGCGCATTCTCTGGCGTCATTTCAGCCAACCGGGCAGCAATGGCCTTGGGATCATAATGATCCGCCAGATAGGGCGCATCAAGCACATGTGCGACAGGTACTCGCAACATCATATCCACCAGCCACTCGATGTAATCCATATCTCGCGTGATTGAGGGATAACGGAAATCCAGATTTAAAACATGGGCTATCTCATCGAAATAGCTCTGTTTAATGCCGTCTTTTTGCAACATTTTGATGTAATCAAAGATAGCGGCCACCACGACGTCACGTTTGGCCAAACCTTTATCCGTAAGTGATACCGAAATAGAGAACACCCCACCATTACGGTCTACCATTGGATCGGCACCGGCATTAATAGCATCTGCCAGCCCCTGTTTTTGTAGCCAGTCGGACAACGTATCTTTACTGCGATTACCAATCAAATAGCTAACATAGGTATCTGTTTTGCTGCGAAATTCTTCGCTATTGTTCTCAATGCGAAAGTCTATTTTTAACTGTTTACGCGGTTGGGCTGGAACATAATGAATAATAATACCGGTTTGGTCCGGTGTTACAGCAGGTACCGTAATTGGAGGGACTTTTGCCTCCCGATTCGGAATCCGGCCAAAGGTATCAGCCGCTAATTGTGCCAACTGCTCCAGAGACTGATTGCTATACAGCACCCCCACCATCAAATTGGCAGAATAGTAACGATGATAAAAACTCAGCAGCTCATCATGTAATTTGCCATCAGGCTTGTCTTTCAGCGTATCAAGATTACCCCCCGAAAAACGCGCACTAGGGTGTGCTGGATTAAGCGTTTCAGCATTAACCTGCGCCATGCGCATCCCATCGCGCGAGCGGGCCATCGTCAATTCAGCATTGACCGCATTACGTTCACGATCAGCATTGATAGGGTCTAACAAAGGCTGTGCAATAGCATCGGCTAAACGCTCAACTGCCGGAGCTAATGCATCATTTTCAATTTCAAAATAAAAAGCGGTTCGATAAGAAGCCGTACTCGCATTATGGCTACCGCCATGCTTTTTCAGAAACTCGGCAAAACTGCCTGGTTCAGGAAAACGCGTAGAACCCATCAATAACATGTGTTCCAGATAATGAGCTAAACCCAACTGGTTATTGGGATCTTCCAATGATCCGACAGGCAACGCCAGTGCTGCCAAGGATTTAGGTGCTTGCGCATCAGAAACTAGCAATACCGTCATACCATTAGGCAACTTTATTGCCTGGTATTTACGCAGGTCATGTTCACTTTTGTGAATGGCTTCTGCCAGAGGTTGCCACGCAGGCGCAGCAGCCCAACTGAGAGGTGCCAGCAAACCTAATAAGAAAAATATACCCATGATGCGAGCAAACTGTTTATGCATTCCGTTTCTCCCCTAACCCCTTAAAAATTACCGCTTAAAGCCGCAGCCAACTTTCTGGTATTGATATGTATGAAAGCCTGGTTTGGCCATCAGCAGTTCTCACGCCTTATTATGGCGGGCAATCGGTAATAAATAACGTTCCGTTTCATGTAATATCTTGTCGAGATGTGGATTATCCATCAGGCGGAACACCCTTTGCACATAGCTATCCTCACCTTCACCTGCAACTCGCTGATCACCCTGCCAAACTTGTAAAAGTTTCATGCGGGCTTTAGTTTGTGTTTCTTCATCCCACAAAATCTGACCTGACTCGCGTTCAAAGCACTGGCTCAGCCATGCCCAACCACTTTTGCTCAGCAATAACAGTGGTTCACACATTCCTTGCTGATACCCACTGATTAACTGTTGTAAATAGTGATGAGCCTCATCACGGCCCAAAGAATCATAGCGCCATGCAGTTCCTTTGCGACCATACATCCGGCTTTGCCCATCACCTCCACCAGCACAATAGACCAGATGTTCAATCCATAATAAAAGCCCGTCTATCGCCGTTAATGCCGCGGGACGCCAACGAATTAATCCATCTTCCTGAACCTGATGAATCCAACCTGTAAGGGTGATGTCACCCAATTCGATATTTAGCTCAATGCTATGATGCTCAAGGCGCTCGCTACGAATCTGTTCAGCTAATGGCACCATTTCCTCTTGCTGGCTTTCCCAATAAAGCTCACCGAACGATCCATAAGGCAGGCTACCGGCCGCTCGAGCTCGGGTAAACACGCTATTGATGTCTCCCTCATCTATCAATGCATTCAGTAACTGAGTATTAAACTGATAGCGGTTGAGGTTATCTAAAGTAAATGGCTCTTCATCAGGTAATTCTGTTTCTTCAATAACAAAATTCACTCCTAGCCGGAGTTGGAAGAATGCCCTCACAGGGTGGCGATAGAAGCGGATTAACTCATCCAATGTAATTTCAGATAAAGGTTCAGGCGATAATGGCTGATTAAACTCTGGATGCGGTCGCCCTTTGGACTCAGCAGAGGGTAGCCATTCAGCAGCGTAACTCTGTAACTCGCTATGCTGAATAAAATTTTCTGCCGCAAAAGGCATCCGCGCATGCCAGCAGAGTAAGTGCTGAATCACCCGCTGAGCGCTCTCATCAGCATTGAGCATTTCGTCACCCGGTAAATGATAACTTTGTGAGATATATTCAATCAGTTCACTGACCAACACTGATGGATAACGCTTACTGTTATCCTGGATAGAGCGCCCGATATAGCTGATATAGAGCTGTTGCTGAGCCGAAAGTAGCGCTTCGAGGAACAGATAGCGGTCATCGTCACGGCGGCTACGGTCACCACGGCGAACCTGCTTTGCCATCAAATCAAATCCCAGCGGCGGCAGCGTTCGTGGGTAAACGCCATCGTTCATCCCCAATAAGCAAACAACTTTAAATGGGATCGAGCGCATAGGCATTAGAGTACAGAAGTTGATTGGCCCGGCAAGGAAACGCTGGCTGATGCGCTCATTATCCAAGCGCGAAGCCAGTTCATCCCGTAACAGATTAAGTGGCACCACATCGGGATATTGGGCAGCAATACCATAGCTGATAACCTTCTGCCACTGTTGTTCAATCAGCACCAACACCGCTTCAGTGTCATTATCGGGTTCAAAGAAGGTATCCAATAATTGGCGGCACAGGGGTAACCATTCGCTGAGTGCTCGGGGTTCACTTAATTGCTGCCGCCATTGGCTTAGTTGCATCAACATATCTGCCAATTGCCCAGCGAGTTCAGCAGCTAAGCCACTCGACTCATCATATGGCAGAACACCCTGCCAATCTCCGGCGGTGCTATCCATGGCATAACCCAGCAACATGCGGGTGATACCAAAGTGCCAGGTATGCTGACCCGTCGCGGGTAAGGAGAGTTCCCGTACATTGTCATCATCCAGCCCCCAACGAATACCCGATTCCCCCACCCATTGCCGTAAGCGGCGCAAGCCATCTTCAGTAATACCAAACTTACTGGCTAAAGCAGGTACCTCCAACAGCGCCAACACTTGTTCAGAGGTGAAACGGCTTTGGGGGAGATCAAGTAAGGTAATAAAAGCCTGTAGCGCCGGATGGGCCTGACTGGCTTTACGGTCAGAAATCGCAAACGGCAGATAGCGGTCCCCTGTCGCATTACCAAATGTGGCCTGAATATAAGGGGTATAGCTGTCAATATCGGCAACCATCACAATGACATCGCGTGGAGTAAGTTCAGGATTAGTTGAGAATAAATTCAATAGGTTATCTTGCAAAACCTCAACTTCTCGCTGAGGACTATGGCAAACATGCAGGCTAAGAGATCGATCACTGAGATCTAATCGACGCTTTTGGTCGCTACGCGCTAAGGATTCCGCCGTGATGCCAATAATTGCGTGGTCTTCCAGCTCCAACATATCGTGCTGAATACCATGTAGTAGATTGTCAGGGTCAATATCAACAAAAGCGTGGACCTCTTGAATATCATCAACCTGAGATAATAAATACATATGATCCCGCCCGAGCCGCCCCCACGAGGCTAATAATGGGTTACTGAGTTCTTGTTCACCATTCGCATTAAAGAGCTGTTCAGCCTGCTCTGGCTGGCGGAACAGATTGACTTCAATTGATTCGCGATAATGTCTACGTTTGCGGCTTTGCAATTTAGCCAAAAAAGCATAATCCTGAATATCGCCCCAAGAATAGCGGCAAGGATTCGTAAACATCAGATGAATATCAATATGTTTACCCAGCGCTTGTAGAGCTTGTAAATAGATAGGAGGTAATGCCGATATGCCGCAAATAAATACCCGCTTGGGTAACCCAACGGGGCAGACATTCGCTTCAAGCAGGGTGCGGATAAACCGCTGGTAGAGATTGGCACGGTGCCATTCGGGCTGTTCCAATTGGCGGGTATAATTGGTCAGTTCCACCCACAACTTGGCTTGCCACAGTTGAGCATCGTCCAGATTGTCAATGAGTTGGCCCCGTTCCCAACTGGCAAGCCATTCAGGACGATACACTAAATATTGGTCGAAAAGGTCAGCAACCCGTGCTGCAAGTTGATGGATTTTGCGCTTATCATTATCGTCACTTAAATAGCGTTTCATGGGAGAAAATACCGGGCTTTCCAGTAAATCTGGCAGCAACCACATAAGTTTCCATGTCATGGCGTCTTTGCTAAATGCGCTTTCTTTTGGGATTCCGGGCAAAACACGGGTAAACATATCCCAGATAAAGGTTGCGGGCAGCGGAAACTCAATATTAGCTGCAATACTAAATTGTTGTGCCAGTTGCATTTGTAACCATTGTGCCATTCCTGGGCTTTGAACTAGCACCACTTCTTGCTGGAAAGGGTTATCCAACGGCTCTCGTTCTATCAGCGCAGTCGTTAGCGCTTTGAGTAAATCTAATTGATTAGAATGATAAACCGTGAACATGATTACTCCCTTAAGGCACTATGGAAAATAGCCATAAGTGATTAAACCAGTTTATTATCACTTGTGGGTAAATCCTGAGGCTTAATACTCTAACTTGATAATGAATGAGCGCAATAGGTTATCTCTATTATAAGACCGATATAGTCGCTCATCTGTATACCTCGGCGGTTCATCAATCAGGATCCCCTTGTTTGCCGCCTCAGCAACGTCGTATCTATGGGGGATAACTATGCCGTTAGCCACTTCCATTCGTAGAGCAAAACCAACGGGTTAACTCTGCTGACAGGTTTTTCCGTACCGCAAGAGTGAAATTAAGCTCGGCGCATTCCCCTTCAATTCGGCTAATGGACTGACGATATAACCAGTTAGGTTTCATTCCCGATATGAATCCCCTATCAGGTCTAGCCTCCCCTGCACTGTCAATATGTTGATGAAGCAGAAACCAAGCCTGACGCTGTTGCCACACAGAAGAGAAACCCTGTAAAAGAGTCTGATGGTATTGCAACAACCCCAGTAACGAGACAGAGAAAAACAGTGCCGCAATTAAGGCTTCAGGCAGGCTAAACCCTCGTTGGTTGCGAGGATCGCATTGGTCACTCCGTTTCATCAACAAGCACCTATTGCAGCATTTTAGTAATCGCAAAACTGTGCATCCTTATCAGGACAGAAATCCAACCAGCCATGAGCTGCCTTAACCAGTTGATAGTGACCCACAGACCCTTTGCCAATATTCAGCATGACCCGTTGATATAGCATCAAGGGTGGCTGTGAACCGAGGAGGTAACTCTCCCCTCTGAGAATAAAAAAACCGCTTAGTGATGCTGGTTTAACACAGGCCTTTAAGCCATATTGCTGCTGCTGAATGCAATACCATGTTGAACCTGTCCGCCATGGCAAACTGAACGACCAATCCTGACGTATCCCCCAGTTCAGTGATGATGTTGCCTGATTAAAAGCACGTAAATAGTGCTGTTCTTCAGATGTAATCTGTTGAATATTATCCAATTGACGGTGTAGTGCTGACAGCAGAAATAAACCAAGAGCGAAAAGTGTAGCGACGGCTGCCAATGTACTGGTCCCCCGTTGATGATTCAGCTTCATAGATTGTTCCCGCGTATCGTATAAGTAAGCTGATGATGGATTACCGGATTACCTGTTTTTTGCCCCGCTAATTGCACCCGATAAACCTGATTTGATGTTTGCTGAGGTAACCGACTAATAGAAAAATGGGTTATCGTTATCTCTTGTGGATCAAGCAGCTTTTCCCACCCACTGCCAGCGCAATTCAGTTCACCACGTTGGACCTCTAATGCTTTATTACGCAGGCGGTAGCCAAAGTATTCGGACTCCTGATGTTTCTCCCCTTCCCATCGACCATTTCGATTGAGATCGTAAGCAACTATCAGACACGAATTTGTCGCTTCTGCGGGATAATGATGGGTTGTAACCGCTTTTCCCTGACACTCGCCATGGCAAAATCCTGCACGCCGCAGATCTTTTTCTAGCACAACCATAACCTGACTCAGTGCCAACTCCAGATAATAGCGCTGCTGCAAAATTGATATTTGTTTGCGTAGCTTAGGGAAAACCTCTGCGGCACCAAGCATAATCAAACTACCAATGCTCAATGCCAACATCATTTCCGGTAGCGTAAAACCTGTTATACGTTTCCGCCCAGAACAGACCGATGCTGGCATATTTTTGACCATTATTAGCATATATGAATACCTGACATTGGCTGGCCCTCACTACACAGTCTTAAGCGCCCTCGACTGGAAATAACTAACCGGATAGACCCTGCCGGGTTACTGAGCATGATATTTCCTGCCTGTGCCGTATTCCTCACACCAAAGAAGCCCATCTCTTTTTGCAATGAAGTCGCAATAGCGACATCTGGGTAAGGTGGAATAAACACGCCGTCGGTAAGTGCCGAACAGCGAGCCGTAGGTTTATCACCACTTCCCAGGCACCCCTGGCCATTCTGCTGTATCCACAGCAATTCTGTGTCATTGCGACGATTAGCCTGTGCTTGTAAGTGTGTTAAGAAGGCGAGTAACTGACGAGCACTGTCTGCGAGCCGTTCCCGCTGCCGGTAATGATGCCAACTTTGCGCCCCCCAAAGTGCTGTTATACCCACTAATACAATCACCAGCAGCAATTCAATCAGGCTGATACCTTTTTGTTTTTTAAGAGAATTCCTACGAGTCAGGTAAGTTTTCGTTAATCTTATATTGGTGTCCATGGCGTAAGTTTACGTGGCTGAAATTTGAGGTCGAGTGACGAATTATCAGGGCTGGAAACGGTGCGCAAAATTTTATCTACGACGACATAAATGCAGAAAAGAGTGCGGCGCAGCTCGCATTTTTATTGCAGGAAGGATGCTGGTAGCAAAGAAAAGGGTTTGACGAAAATATACCCAATAGCTTTCCAGATGCAGGGAGGCAACAAGCAGAGGCAAGAGCTGGATATGGGAATGGGAATGGGAATGGGAATGGACCGAGTAAACAGGAGCAGCCCCCTGAAACTTGAAAGGTGACGGGTATAAAACCGGAGCCATTGCGGCTCCGGTCTAAAGATTAGATAGCAATCGGCGCTTTAATTCCTGGGTGAGGATCGTACCCCTCAATTTCAAAATCCTCAAAACGGTAATCAAACAAAGAGTCAGGTTTCCGTTTGATAATCAGTTTCGGCAATGCACGTGGCTCACGGCTTAATTGCAGATTTGTCTGCTCAATATGGTTGCTGTACAAGTGTGTATCCCCCCCTGTCCAGACAAAATCACCCACTTCCAAATCGCATTGCTGCGCCATCATATGTACCAGTAAAGCATAGCTGGCAATGTTAAATGGCAAGCCGAGGAATACATCACAAGAACGCTGATACAGTTGACAAGAAAGCTTGCCATCTGCCACGTAGAACTGGAAGAAAGCATGGCACGGCGCCAGTGCCATTTGCTCCAGTTCACCCACATTCCATGCTGAGACGATGATACGGCGTGAATCGGGATCCTGCTTAAGCTGTTTTACCACGTTGCTGAGTTGGTCAATCTTACGACCATCTGCAGCCCCCCAAGCCCGCCATTGCTTGCCATAAACCGGGCCAAGGTCGCCGTTTTCGTCAGCCCATTCATCCCAGATTGAGACATTATTTTCCTTCAAATAGCCAATATTAGTATCGCCATTGAGGAACCATAACAGCTCATGGATGATGGAGCGCAAATGGCAGCGCTTAGTGGTTACCAGTGGGAAACCGTCTTGTAAATTGAAACGCATCTGATGCCCGAAAATCGACACAGTACCGGTACCGGTACGGTCAGCTTTTGGAGTGCCTTCTTCCAGAACTTTTTTCATCAAATCCAGATACTGTTTCATGTTACCTCACGAAAGTTGTTGCGCAGGACGGCGATACGCCCAAATCATCATAATGATACCGGCCAGAATCATAGGTACAGAGAGTATCTGCCCCATGCTGATCACGCCATCGAACAAGCCGAGTTGAGCATCTGGCTGGCGGAAACACTCCACAATAATACGGAACGCACCATAACCAATCAGGAATAGGCCAGAAACACTGCCCATAGGACGCGGCTTACGGATAAATAGGTTCAGGATGATAAATAACACCACCCCTTCAAGAATCATTTCATACAGTTGCGAAGGATGACGCGGCAGTACACCGTATTGATTGAATATCGCCTGCCATTTCGCCGGGTCAGCAGCAACGATGGCGATATCTTCGCCACGAGAGGTTGGGAATAACATCGCCCACGGGGTATCGGTAGTCACACGGCCCCACAACTCGCCGTTGATAAAATTACCGAGCCGGCCCGCGCCTAAACCAAATGGAATAAGGGGAGCAATAAAGTCAGCGACCTGGAAGAAATTGCGTTTAGTGCGGCGGGCAAACCACAACATCACGCAGATGACACCAATCAAACCGCCATGGAATGACATACCGCCATCCCATACCTTAAACAGGTACAGTGGATTATCGAGGAACATCGGCAGGTTATAAAACAGCACATAACCGACACGGCCACCGACAAATACCCCGAGGAACCCCGCATACAGCAGGTTTTCGACTTCTTCTTTGGTCCAGCCACTACCCGGTTTATTTGCCCGACGAACCGCCAACCACATGGCGAAGACAAAACCCACCAGATACATTAAACCGTACCAATGAAGGGAAACCGGGCCAATGGAAAAAATGACCGGATCAAATTTAGGAAACGCCAGATAGCTATTGCTCATCTATCACCACGAAATGTCTCATATTTTGAGAAAATTAATGTTCTTGCCCGGTTAGGGCTACAGGTTGCGCATAATAGCATAGGCTTAGGCCGGTCTGGGCTGCACCAAACAGAAAAGTTCTGTAAACAACACAACCCCAGAAAGTGAATGTCACTCGCAAACAAACCAAAAAGCCTTGGAATAGTCGCCAGTGACTGGCACTAACAACGCTATAGCGCCAACGGGATACGCTTACTTCCCGCCGCGGATCAAGCCGCCTAAGCCCCTGCGTTCCATAAACGCGGCTGTTAAATGACGCACATCAGTGGTCATTTGGGCGCTCAATACTCGTTCGGCCAATGCTGCCGCATCTGCTAAATCGATATTGCGCAGCAGGTATTTAATTCGTGCCACACTGCGACCGTTCATACTGAGATTGCGATAACCCAGCCCGACCAGCAACAATGCGCCCATCGGGTCACCCGCCATTTCACCACAAAGGCTCACCTGCAAACCCGCTTGTGTCGCCTGCGTCAAAATATGGCTAAGCACCTGTAGCATCGCCGGATGCAGGCTGTCATACAGCGACGCAACGCGAGTATTATTGCGATCTACTGCCAGCAAATATTGGGTCAGATCATTGGTGCCAACTGAGATAAAATCTACTCGCGACTTGAGGTAGGGCAGCATAAAGATCATCGCGGGTACTTCTATCATTACCCCCAATTTAGGCTGTGGCAATTTATAGCCCAAGACTTCTTGAACCTCACGCCCAGCACGATCGATCAGGCGTTTAGCTTCATCGACTTCTTCCAGGCTGGTGATCATTGGCAATAGAATACCCAAATTACCGGTTCCGGCATTGGCACGCAGCATCGCTCGAACCTGGATCAAGAAGATCTCTGGCTGATCGAGCGTTACACGGATCCCGCGCCAACCCAGGCATGGGTTTTCTTCGCTGATGGGCATGTAGGGCAACTGTTTATCGGCACCGATATCCAAGGTACGTAACGTGACGGGTTTGTTGGGATAAAGCTGTAACATGCCTTGATATTGCGCAACTTGTTCCTCTTCCGATGGGAAGCCGCTTTGCAACATAAAAGGGATTTCAGTGCGGTATAGACCAACACCATCAACCCGCCCACCCAGCAATTGCTCATGTTCCGGGCTAAGACCCGCATTCAGCATCACCTGAATCCGCTCACCACTTTTCAGGGCCGCAGGTTGTTCGACATCGTCTTCAGCCAGCTTGCTGAGCTCAATCTCTTCAGTAACCAGCCGCTGATACTCTTTGACCAGTACCGGTTCGGGATCAACCAGCACCTCACCACGGTAGCCATCAACAATCAATAGCCGCTGGTTCAGCAAAGCAGGCTGGATATCAGCGCCCATCACCGTTGGGATGCCCATGGCGCGCACTAAAATCGCGGCATGCGAGTTAGCGGCACCATCACGCACCACCACCCCCGCCAGACGATCTTGTGGCACCTCGGCTAATAGAGTGGCGGTTAACTCATCGGCAACCAGGATAAAACGCTCAGGCCATTGGCTGGCCCCAGAGGTGCTATCATCGAGGTGGAACAACAAGCGCTGACCTAATGCCCGCAGGTCACTGGCTCGCTCACGCATATAGGTGTCTTGCAGGCTGGCAAATTGGGCGGCAAATTGTTCAACCACTTGTTTAACGGCCCATTCAGCCACCGAACCGGCGTCAATTTGCGCGAAAAGCTCACGCTTCAGGCGAGCATCATTTAACAGGTGCGAATAGAGATCGAAAATTGCCGCGCTCTCTTTTTGTGAGCTGGCAGCAAAACGCTTACTGAAGCGACGGAATTCTGCCGCAGCCTCTTCCAATGCCTGAGTCAGGCGTTCACGCTCCTGAACAGTATCGAGCGTTGAGGCCTCATAAACCAAATCAAGGGACGGTTGTGAAGTATCCTGCCAACCTTCCGCCACTGCCACGCCAGGAGCCGCCGCCAGCGCGCGGATTCGTGTTTGACGATATTGGCCAAAAATCGCATTCAGTTGCGATTGGGAGAGGATCCCCGCCAGTTGTGTGGCCAGCGTAACCATGAACGACTCTTCGCTCTCATCAAACTGGCGATGCTCGCGCTGCTGTACCACCAATACACCCAGCAACTGTCGACGATAAATAATAGGTACCCCGAGAAACGCCCGGAAGCGATCCTCTTTAACTTGTGGTACATATTTAAAACTGGGATGACTCTGAGCATCGGCCAGGTTAATGGGTTCGGCCAAACGCCCCACCAGCCCGACGATACCTTCGTCAAAAGCCAGCGTAATGGTGCGACCACGGGGCTTTTTCAAACCCCGTGTCGCCATCAGGTAGTAACAACGGCGGTCATTATCTGCCAGATATATCGAGCAGACTTCCGTGTCCATCGCCAGACAGGTTTCATTGACCAACAGCTCTAACGCATCCGTCAGGCTGGTTGCCATCGCCACTTTCTCAACTATTTCTCGCAAACGCATGAGCATGATCGGCTTAACTTAACCTCTTTTACGGCGATAAGCGGGCGGTACCCGTGGTGGAATAACCTCCTGCACAGGCATTACGGTTGCAGCAAATTCTTTCATCACACGACGATAAACATCACGTTTAAAAGAGACCACCTGACGCACCGGATACCAATAACTGACCCAGCGCCAGCCATCAAACTCCGGGGTACTGCTACGTTGCATGTTGATATCGGCTTCATTACACATTAACTGTAGTAGAAACCATCGTTGTTTTTGGCCGATGCACACCGGCTTTGTATCCCAACGCACCAAACGCTTTGGTAATTTGTAACGTAACCAGTTACGGGTTGAAGCCAGAATTCGGACATCCTTTTTGTTAAGTCCTACCTCTTCAAAAAGTTCGCGATACATTGCCTGCTCTGGTGTTTCACCGGGGTTTATTCCCCCTTGTGGGAACTGCCAAGAGTGCTGACCGTAACGCCTGGCCCACAACACTTCTCCCTGCCGATTACAAATTACGATACCCACGTTCGGGCGGTAGCCATCATCATCGATCACCGGACTACCTCGATAAGCTTAAAACTCAAAGATGCTCTGATTGTTTCACACTAGCAACAGGCGGTAAACCACTGCTTATCAGCCAGCTAAACCTGATAACTCGGGGATAACTCACAGATATAAGCAAAGTTATGAACACCCTCAGGGCTACGCACGACATTTTATTCACTTTTTCTGTGGATATAGGTGTGTAGAACTCTAGGGAAAAGTAGGTACAACTCATTTTAACGGAATAATACGACAAAAATATCTAAAAAAATAAATGATTAATTTCAATAAAATAACAGGTTTCCCACAGGTTTTCACGGCAGTAATATGTGATCTATCTCCGTTTTGGATCTGTAGCTGGCTAAAGATCCATCAATGTAGTTTTTATCCACAGATAATGCGTCAAAGTTATGCAAAAAAGAGTAAAACTCGCAAAAAAAGCCGTCGTCAAGGCTGTAAATTGAACCAGTGATCGGGATTTATTGGGGTTATCCCATAAATCTGTGGATAAATAGGTGTAAGATCCTGTTCATTATCGCTGTCAGTAGGTGCACAAGATAATCAGAATAAAAGTATTTCATCCGTGGGAGGAAAGAAAACTTCCGTTAAATCATGCTATTATTCATTCCATCCACAATGCATAACAATACATCTAGCGTCACTTTTAATTCAGCTTGTTTTTTAACCGACTTTAGCAGGTTTATCCCCATGTCTGTTTATTCACTGCCACCGGCACCACCCACTGATGAACATCAACTTTTTCAACGTGCTCAAGCTTTGTCAGGTTTTACCCTTGGCGAATTGGCAGCGCGTGCTCAATGGGTTATTCCGGCGGACTTAAAGAGGGTAAAAGGTTGGGTTGGTATGTTGCTGGAGTTTTATTTGGGGGCCAGTGCTGGCAGTAAACCTGAACAGGACTTTGCCGACATCGGCATTGAGCTGAAAACCATACCTATCAGCGCTCAGGGCAAACCATTGGAGACCACCTTTGTTTGTGTCGCCCCCCTGACCGGCAACAGTGGCATCACTTGGGAAAGCAGTCATGTGCGGCATAAACTGGCCCGAGTATTGTGGGTACCCGTAGAAGGAGAGCGGCAGATCCCGCTCGCGGAACGTAGAGTCGGCGCGCCTTTATTATGGAGCCCGAATGCGCAAGAAGAAGAACTACTGCGGCGTGACTGGGAAGAGTTAATGGACCTTATCGTTCTTGGCAAAGTAGAAACCATCACCGCTCGCCACGGTGAGGTACTCCAATTGCGCCCGAAGGCCGCCAATAGCCGTGCGTTAACTGAAGCCATCGGTGAAAAAGGGCAACCGATCATGACACTACCCCGTGGTTTTTATCTGAAAAAGACCTTTACTGGCCCGATGCTGGCCCGTCATTTCTTGTTGTAACCAGTGCGCTAGACTCCCTACTACAACACCAATTACTTTGACTCTGTTCCGATTAATAAATAAAAGCGTATAATTGTATTTTTGTGTTTCCGTAAGGTGTATAGGCGCAATGTTTGAATGGGTTGCCGATCCAAATGCCTGGTTGGCGCTAGGCACGCTGACTATCCTGGAGATTGTTCTTGGGATAGACAATATTATTTTCCTCTCTTTGGTGGTCGCAAAATTACCTAAAGCGCAACAAAACAGAGCCCGCCGTATTGGCTTGGCTGGGGCCATGTTAATGCGTCTCGCATTACTTGCTTCTATTGCCTGGGTTATCCGCCTGACCGAACCTCTGTTTACAGTGGCAGGCCACGGTGTCTCTATGCGGGACTTGATCCTGTTGTTAGGGGGGCTGTTCCTTATCTGGAAAGCCAGCAAGGAAATTCATGAAACCATTGAGGGGAGCGATACTGAACACACCAGTAATGTCAGTTCTTTCTTTGCGGCTATCGTGCAAATTATGCTGTTGGATATCATCTTTAGTCTGGATTCAGTGATAACAGCAGTTGGGCTGTCAGATCATCTGTTTATTATGATGGCTGCCGTGGTTATTTCTGTCGGCGTGATGATGTTTGCTGCCAGACCAATTGGTGAGTTTGTTAATCGCCATCCATCAGTCAAAATGCTGGCGCTCTCTTTCCTGATATTGGTCGGTTTCACGCTGATGTTGGAAAGTTTCCAGATCCACATTCCAAAAGGCTACATTTACTTCGCTATGTTCTTCTCAATGGGGGTTGAAACCCTGAATTTGATGCGCGGAAAAAAGAGTAAGCCAACTGATAAAAAAACATCTACTCAATAGATTTAAAGGTGCGAGAAGGCTGCTTGCAATAGAGAGGCCCAAGGATGGGCCGAGCAATACACTTGCAAGATAGCGGGTTCAACACCTTCCAGGAGCAGTTCACGGCCCCGTTTCCCACTTTTTTCTGTACTTTTCCCTTACACGCTTCCCCCAACTGCGGTGCTTCGATATAGTCGAATAAGGCAAGTTTTACTTATACCCAAAAAATTGGTGTTTCAGTAAGGCCAAACGAACACATCCTGAAGCAGTTATTCAAATAGAAAATTCGGGTGCGTGGGCGTAGCTAACGACGCTGCAATACCAACTACCAAAGGTATGGCCTGATAATTTCAGACATTAAGGAAGGTCGGCAATGCAATATCATCGTATCCCCCACAGTTCATTAGAAGTCAGCCTGCTGGGTCTGGGCACCATGACATTTGGTGAACAAAATAGTGAAGCCGATGCCCATGCGCAACTGGATTACGCCGTTGCGGCCGGTATTAACTTGATCGATACCGCAGAAATGTACCCAGTGCCCCCAAGGCCAGAAACCCAAGGGTTAACTGAGCAATACATTGGTAACTGGATAAAAGCACGCGGTGAGCGTGACAAAATCATTTTAGCCAGTAAAGTCTCCGGGCCATCACGCGGCAGCGATCAACCGATTCGCCCCAATATGGCACTGGACCGGAAAAATATCCGCATCGCGTTGGAAGATAGCCTTAGACGCCTCAATACTGATTATCTCGATATTTATCAGTTACATTGGCCACAACGTGAAACCAACTGTTTTGGTAAATTGAATTATCGCTACAGCGAACATACTGCAGTGGTCACCTTGCTTGAAACACTGGAAGCCCTGAACGAGCAGGTGCGGGCAGGGAAAATCCGTTATATCGGTGTATCAAATGAGACCCCATGGGGGGTGATGCGCTATCTGCAACTGGCAGAAAAACATGATTTACCGCGTATTGTCTCAATACAGAACCCCTACAGCCTGCTTAACCGCAGCTTTGAAGTTGGTTTGGCCGAGATAAGCCAACATGAAGGCATTGAGCTATTGGCTTATTCCAGCCTGGCCTTCGGCACCCTGAGCGGCAAATACCTTAATGGCGCAAAACCTACCGGCGCACGGAATACATTGTTCAGCCGTTTTACACGTTATACCGGGCCACAATCCGAGTTAGCGGTAGCGGAATATGTGGCACTGGCAAAACGTCATGGGCTGGACCCCGCACAGATGGCGCTGGCTTTCGTTCGCCAGCAACCGTTTGTGGCCAGTACACTGTTAGGTGCAACCACACTGGAACAACTGAAAAGTAATATTGATAGCCAGAATGTCGTTCTGGAGCAGGAGGTGCTTAATGCATTGGAAGAAATCCACACCCGCTTTACCTTCCCTGCACCTTAAATTCAGTTGAGTTCAAATAGCAAAAAGGCCGCTAATGCGGCCTACAACTCTTTTTTAAAATCAATCACTTACATATAAAACAGTCACTTATATGCGTGCTGCTGCGTGGTGAAACCTGCTCCCGCGTAGGTGATTTGGGCAATTTGTGGATCACTATCAGGTTTAGTCTTTACTTTGTTTGGCCATCTTTGCAGAAAGGTACGACCAGATCTAAAAGTTGGCTAAGTGCCAAAAGCTGACTTAGCGCCCCCAACATGTGCGGCTTTTAGTGAAGTCGAATCCGCAATAAAAAAACCATTGCCGTGACTGGATTAATTAACTTTCATTTGAACTATCAGTCGGCTCAGCCTTCAAAAAATCCTCCAATGTCATAGATTTGCTTTCGTCTCTCTCCAAATACTCATTGAATCTATCTTGAAAAACCTCATCTTTATACCTAACAACCCCAGGGCCCATCCGGCCTATATCAATGATGGCATCAAAAATCACATGCCTGATGTCAGTTGTCAGCGTTATAAAACTGTTCCAATCGATATTTATACGATTTAAAAATTCTTGGCCGAATCGCACTTCGTAGTAAGTACCATCACTTTTCAATAATGCAGATCGTCCAAAAGAGTTTCTGGCATCAGGTATTTCTCTAACGGCGACAATACCTGCAGAAGTGAGTAGCTCCTCAAATCCGATATTCCCTTCTGTTACAACATTAAAATCGGGGAAGTTAATCCCAGAAAGAAAATCGGCAAGTCGCCTGTATTTAATTACACCTCGCGCAACTTCTCTATTCTGAGCATTACCAATAGTTGAAATCATTGCTGTTTTCAAGTCTTCAATCTGCTCAGTGATTGTAAATAACTTTCTGCTCTCGACCTGTTGTTCTCTCTGTTCTCGAAGAAGACGCTGAAAGAGAAAACCCCACTGTTTTTTGAGATGATTTTCGATATCTTCAATTTTTCCGAACGGAATAATGCTGTTTCCTTTATTCCTGTGAGAAAGAAAATTGATAAATTCGAATATATACCTTGCTGTTTCGGGCTTATCGATAGAAGGGAATGTGATCTTATCAACTAGTTCTTTATTCTTCTGATATACATGATGATCATGCATCACTTTTTCATCGACAAAAGCAAATACTGGTACAGCTGCATCTATAGCTTTCAATACCTCTAATTGAGTTATCGATAGTTTTTCTGGATCATTCAACACTGTTACATCAAAACTGGTGTTAACTAGGTTTTCTAAATCTACATTTGACAATGCATCAGGTATTGCTTTCCCACCAAAGCGAGAGCCGATAAGAACTACAACGATATCGGAATTTGGCACTTCTTGAATACAACTTGTATGAGTGTGTGCCCTAGGATCATAAAGCACATCAGAATACTCACTTAAAATCGGGTCATAGCCTATTCTCAATAAAAATGAGCGAAGTTGCTCCCTTGCCATACCGAGGTCATAGCATGTTGACGACACAAATACTTTAGGACTTGGCACATGTTCTCCTTGAAAATTTTGCGTTTAACATAAAACTCCTTGCCCGGAAATAGGAAATTTTCTTACTTTTTCCTAATTTTAACTAATCCCAAATTAACGACTATGTGCATAATTTTCAATAGATTGTTTATTAAAACATAATAAATCTTCAACAAAACACATTCAGAGGATACGAAAAGTATTCTTAGATTTACTCATGAACAACCACTGAACTGAATATTTAGCCATCGGTTTAACATACTCTTCAGTCTACAGTATTAGTAGTTGAGAGAAGTTTATGACACTTAGCCGACTTTAAAATTTAATTACATCCAGAATAGCGAGAGTGTTAGATTGAGAATAAATCAGAGCGATTGTTCTGGAAAAACTCTAAAGTCGTGGCCAATTTTTGTTGACCACTACAGATAAATATATCGTTCTGATGTAGCCCTACGAGGAACCATACCCACTGTAATTATTTCTTCATCAACCTCTGGAACATATGAAACTACAGGGTCTTCTTTTCCATACTGCACGCACTGAAGTGAAACGCCTTTGTCACTAAGATATTTGGTGAATATCTCTTTAGTGACCTGTTTCAGATGTCCCTTGAATTTATCTGTAATCGGTAAGTCGATCATTTGGCACTTTCTGATTTCTTAAGAACTACTGGCCGTAGCCAAAGGGTTAAATCTAACTGCATCCTGCAAGTAGTCCGGTGCAAGATGCGCATAAGTCATGGTTTGCAAAATATTGGAGTGACCGAGTATCTTTTGCAGTGTCAAAATATTGCCTCCGTTCATCATAAAGTGGCTGGCAAAGGTATGCCGTAATGCATGGATTGCCTGACCTTTTGGTAAGTCGGGGGCAACCTCTTTAAGAGACTGCCGTACCAGCAAATAATCAACATCTGGAAAAACCTTTCCATTACCTTTTGCTTTCAGCTCTTTAAATAATTCCGACGAAATTGGCACTGTTCTGTTCTTGCCGTTCTTGGTATTAACGAAAGTCACACGTTGCTGAATAACATCATTTTGGGTCAGCTTAACAACCTCGCCCCACCTCGCGCCGGTGGATAGACATAGCTTTGCGGCCAGTTGTTCTTTACCCGTTAGTAAATCGAGTAAGGCGCTAATCTCATCTTTAGATAAAAATCCCATCTCACGCGCATGAATGCGCATCAAATTAATACCAATGATTGGATGTTCGTTGTGATAGTTACCGTTATCAATCAATACAGTGAACAGCGACGACAAAGCCCCTTGTTCGCGGTTGACTGTGGCCGGTTTTATTCCATTTTCAATACGTGCTGCTCGGTAGTCAGCAAAGCTGGCGCGGTTGACCTGCGATGCTTTGGGAAATCCCATAGCTTCATCAATGCGCTCTAATTTTTGCAATATGCTTTTACCTGCTTTCATTGTTTGGCCTTGGTATTTCCACCACAGCGCTATTAATTCTGTCAGAAGCCGGTTGTCTGCTGGTTTTTCCAGCCAGTCTTTATCATTTTGTGTAGCAATAGCCCAGCGTTCAAATTGCTGCGCCTCAGACTTAGTTTTAAACTTCTTCCTGATCCGCTTCCCTTCACGGCCTTGTGGTCGCACATCGACCATGTAGCCTTCAGCGCCAAGTGACTTAATACTCATCGAAGAAGTTCCTTTCGTAGCAAATCCCGCCTTTACCCCAAAATTTCTTTATTTTGTAGGCAATTAACCAACCTTCTGGCATTTTTGGTTCGCAGATGTGCTTTCTGGCCCATCAGGGGAGAGATCTGGTGAGATCTGGCCGATTTCTGGTGCGACATCCCCTGTCATTAACCACATCGTGTATTTCTTGAATTGGGGATTGTTAACTACAAGCTCAATAACTTTTAAACCAGCCTCTACCTGACCAGTTTCATAATTCTTAATTGTTCCGAGTGGGATACCTGCTTGTTCGGAAAAAGACTTCTGAGTTAGCCCTTCAGCTTTGCGGATGGCTTTTAGCTTTTGCGCATAAATGCTTGACAAGGTCACGTCCAAATGACTATCCTCTTATCAAGGTCACGTGTAAGTGACCTAAACAACTTAAAAGTGCGTGATCTTAGAGGGTATCACTTATGCTAAAGAAACAGAATAGAAGTGTGAATACGTCAATTATCAGGGAGTTGCCCCCAGATTATCCTTTTGGCGATAAGTTGTCTGAGTCCATCGCTGACTATGCCAAACGACTAGGTATCAACAAGAACACGATCCGCACCCAAGCTGATACCGGACGTTTACCTATCATCCAGCAAAAGAAAGGCTCAAAGCGTGAAGTGAATCTATATGCGATTTACTTAAACGCCCGCTATAAAGCCGAGCGCTATGTGGAGATGATGAATTGATTAGCCCATTGCAACTATCCGCTGCTGCAAGCCAATTAGTTTACAACCCATGTCATGCGCTGGTGAAAGTCAGCGAACACACCTGCGTTTATCGTGGATTCTCTATTACCCGCCTGAAGCGGAACAAAATAAATTTGATTACTCGCTACCAAGTGAGCCAAGGCGATCAGTCTTACGGCAAGTTTGACGCGCAGGCACAGGCGACGAATTACATTGATCGATTGCATGAGATGAAGGGTTAAAGCCCTCCCTCAAATAAATCAATTTGCGAAAGGGTTTTAAAGATAACTAGGAAAAGATAATGACTAGAACTGCGACACTAAAAAATAGTAATGGTGACCAGGTCGGGATTAGTTTTCGCTATTCAAACCATGGCAAAGGGCAAATCCTTAATGAGTCTGATTTTCTGGTTTTATTTCGGAAGCATTATCAATGTAAGTCTGGAGAGCAGCTGCGAGATCCTTCGCCATCTCAAGATTTAATGAAGTAAATAAAATTCCATCTTTAGGCAGTTTGCTTGGCGGGATTAAATCGTAGTGGAATCGAATACCTATATTTCTGCCGGAATCAATGTATCGGCACTCAATTTCGGCAGGAATGTAAACAGGAACAATTTTATTTTTCATAAATTCAATTTCCTTTGTGGTTGGTAGGTATAACGCCGGGGTTCCTTCTCACAGTATGAACCGGCGTAAAAACAGTACCACAAAAAAACGTGCGCCGGGCGCGATGCACTACCCCTGCAACTACTCATTTGATGGAGATCACTTTATGACCGCTAATCAATGTCCGTCACTGGCTGCAATGCTACGAAACGGCCAAGAAATGAACCGACGCCAGTTAACGCACCGTTTTCATTATCACGGTTGGTTAGAAACGCCAGACGGTCGACACTTCCAACCGAAAGCTAGCGAAGTGCAGTTTATCCCAGGACTGAGAACACCTTATATGGCGAAACCCAGAGCACCACGTCGCTGGTTTTCCCGCCTTATGGGGATATTCGCTTAACTCATCTTTGCCGGAGGTATTGCTATGCAAAAGTCTGCAAGAGCAATTGAACTCACAGCGGAGCAAATAAAAATCGGCCTTATTCAAACGGCCAACGTCCGGCTAATGCTTAACAAAGCATTAAGGAGAACGAACAGAGTTTCCGCATTTTTATCAGGTGTGTCATTTCGCCACAGAGGTTTGATTTACTTCACCGCTGGGCTGCATCGCGATAAACATAAATTGAAGTTTCACGAATTGGATGAATCGGATCGGTTGGCTGTTATTAAGGCGATGAGGGAATTATCGGAATTAACCGTCACATTCCCGAAAGAACTACCCGATGCTGATGCTGTAATCAATCAAGACCCGTAATTAATGACCAGAAAAACCACAGGCGTTTTATACCGCGCCGGGATTCCTATTGCCTGAAAACGAGGAATATCAAAATGATGAATCGCAGACTTGCCGCAATATCCGCTTCAACTGAAGCCATGCATCAACATTTAAATAATGCCCGAATAGAAGAACGCAAAGCCTTTGCGCTTAATCTATCAGAAAAGTTAACCGCCCTTTCCGATCATATATCTCAGCGCGACCTAAATAGCATTGAGGCTATTGAGCTAATCCGTCAGGTTGCTGAAAACCTCAAGGCTGTATCTGAGGGGCAACGTTAATGGCTGACTTAATCGATATCGCCCAAGAACGGCAAGAAATGGTATTAGCTGCCCAGATAGCCAATGCACGCTACAAGCCAATCACACCGTCTGCTTTTATCTGCGAATGCTGTGAGGCTGTAATTCCAGAGCAACGGCGCATCAGTGTGCCGGGAGTGATATTTTGTGTCACTTGCCAGCAAATCCATGAAGAGAAGAAAAAACACTATCGGGGTGCCTTATGAATCGCTCCCCGCTGAAATGGGCCGGTTCTAAAGCCCGAATTATGCCAACCTTACTTCAGCATTTACCAACGGGTAAACGACTGATAGAGCCGTTCGCTGGCTCCTGTTCTGTTATGTTAAATACGGATTATGATGAATATCTGATAACAGATATCAATGATGATCTGATTAACTTCTATGAAATGGCCAAAAGAGAAACGAGCGATTTAATCAATGTGGCTTCCTCACTGTTTCTCACTGCTAATTCCCACGAACAATATTATATTTTCCGCAAAATATTTAATGCACGAAACCGTGATGATATATCCAGAGCAGCTATCTTCCTTTACCTCAATCGCCACTGCTTTAATGGTATTTGTCGCTATAACCAACAAGGGCAATTTAACGTCCCGTATGGCAAATACAAAGCACCCTATTTCCCCGAATCCGAGATACGTTTCTTTGCTGAAAAAGCCAAGAAAGCGACCTTCTTATGTTGTGATTTTTCCGAAGCACTGGAAATGGCTGTTGCGGGTGATGTGATTTATTGCGATCCACCTTATATCCCAGTATCCCGTACCGCTGATTTTACGAGTTACCACACCGACGGTTTTAGCGCTGATCAGCAATTTCGGTTAGTTCGCCTACTGGCAAGAGCGGCTGAAAATGGTTGTCATGCTGTTGCGTCCAATAGCGATACCCCTGTCACCCGAGATCTCTACAGCTGCTTCACCCTTCACTCAATTAAGGCTCCGCGCTCTATCAGTTGTAAGGGGGATGGTAGAAAAAGCACTGGGGAAATCATCGCTACTCTTAGGCACAATTGAATGGCTAACCATTCTCGCGGTCGTAGCGCCCCAACCCCATCTGAACCTTACCCCGGTAACACTGAAACGTTTACCGGGGCTTACTCATGGAATGCGCCACGACCAGCAATTGCGACCGCTGCCGGTGAAAAACCGATCAGCGAGGATTTATTCAGGCGCTTTGCTCAAATCAATGAACCCATTCCGCGCGCGCGTCGTGTTATGCGCCGCCTTGAGTCGCTGCCTCACTATATCCGCCGTTACTACACCCAACGAGTGGAGAACATCAAACAAAACAGTGGAGCCAAACGAGCCAATAGCTACTTAATTAACTCAATCGAAAAGTATCTATTACCGCGTATCGACTCTGTAACTGACCAATATCAGATTGATATTCGGTCCCATGTATTACTCCCTTTCTACGATGATTTTCGCCGTATTCCTTACTATGGTAAGCGAGATATCAAACGGTTGGCCTATCGTCTGTCAGATTGCATGACTGGCGAGTTTATCCGCGAATATGACCATCAAATGGGATTGCCTGATGGTGATATTGAAACCGCAATTGTGTCCGGCTATGGTTATATCGGTTTTTTAACTCGTCAGCTAAATACTAACGCACCGGGCTGGGGATTATACGAAAGCCAAACGATGACAGCGGACGAAGCATTACGCGCCACTGCCCGTATTGAGTCCCCTTCATGGTGGTTACGCCGTCTGAAGCATATCCATGATCAGTGGCGTGAACACCTGATGATTGCGGCGGGTTATGTGCACGCCAAATCAGCACCCTATTGCAGTGATCCCGCCCTCAAGGAATGGCAAGCACAGAAGAGGTCTAACCGTGAATTCTTACAGGCGTTTGAGCTGGAAGATGAAGACGGAAACCGGATTTCGCTGGTTGATAAATACGACGGCAGTATAGCCAATCCTGCGATCCGCCGCTGTGAATTAATGACCCGAATGCGCGGGTTTGAGGATATCGCGGAACAAGAGAATTTAGCCGGTGATTTCTACACCTTAACAGCGCCGTCGAAATTCCATTCCATGCACAACAGTGGCAAGCGCAACCACAAATGGCGCGGTGCAAATCCACGGCAAACACAAAAGTATTTGTGTCGTATCTGGTCACAGGTCCGTGCAGCCTGGAAACGCGCGGGTATCCGGGTATTTGGTTTCCGTGTGGCGGAGCCTCACCACGACGAAACACCCCACTGGCATATGCTGCTATTTATGTTGCCTGCTGATATCGAACCGGCCCGTGACATTTTTTGCACCTATGCCCGTTGGGAAGATTCAGAAGAGTTGCAATCACAAGAAGCGCTTAAAGCCCGTTTTCATGTGGTACCCATTGATAAAGAACTGGGTAGCGCCACCGGCTACATAGCCAAATATATATCAAAGAATATCGACGGTTATGCGCTTGATGATGAGCTGGACGACGAAAGCGGAAAACCACTGAAGGAAACAGCCAAACGAGTCAGTGCCTGGGCGTCTCGTTGGCGTATTCGCCAGTTCCAGCAAATAGGTGGTGCGCCGGTCACGGTATACCGTGAATTACGCCGTCTGCGGGATAAGGAGCTGCGTTTATTCCCAGAGATATCACCAGCTCAGGTTGCCGCAGATGAAGGCAACTGGGCGGGTTACACCCTCGCACAAGGCGGCCCATTAGTCGCCCGCAAAGATTTGCGCGTTAGGCTCAATTACGACATCACCGAGAATGGCAACGATTACGGGGATAACGTCAGCCGGATCACTGGCGTCTTTGCCCCTGAATCGGGTTCTAATTCAATTATCTATACTCGCACCACCACTTACAAAATTGTCCCTAAAATCAAAGCTGATGCGGATTTTTCTGTTGACGTTCAGGGCGGCCCGCCGCCCCTTGGAGTTCTGTCAATAACTGTACGCGGTAGCGATCCTCAACCAGTAAGATCGATTGAAAGCACCCCGCCAAGCGCAGAATTTAGTTATCCAAAACTACCCAAGAACGCAACAGCCAAGCAGATAAAACGCTATCACCAGCAAACCAGCCAGCTTTTTGAAGATATGGGGCGCAAGGAACGGCGAGAACTGGCCGAACGTATCCGCAATGATGGGGATAAGGGTAAGAAAGTCTCTGATAATCGCGAGGTGAAAAAAGCAGAGATAGCGGCTCAGTATCAGCCTGTCGGTGAGTTAGCGGATCAGGTACTGAGCTTCCTGCGAAAAATCGGTATAGAGCCGGAGTCGTGGGAATTGCGGGCGCTGGCTATGGGGGGTAAGGTGGATTTTGGGGATGCTGTTTTCTACCTACAAAATGAGCAGTTGTTATGTGACAAACATCCAAAATAGCAGTAAAAAAAACACTATCTGCAATCAATTTTAGTGATCGTATTTGAGGATTAATTGACTTTATTACTTATCTATAATAAAAGTTAATAAAACATAACTATCTAGACATTATGAATAGAGAGCTTTTCCGTAACTTGACATTGTTATCCCAAAATCAGCCTTGGGTAGACAAGAAGATGGATCGCCTTGAAGATCTTTTATTTAAAGATTGTGACACACATGATGAGAGAGAACTGCTCATTAGCTTAGTTAGTAGAATCGAGTATTTAGATAGCGAAAGGTTCGTACAAATTCTTAAAGATCTAGCCTTGGATATAGTCAGTGACCCAGGGTTGCACGATAGATCTACTGTTGTTACAGCTATGACTATGGGTCATGATGCTGATAGTGGCCAATTAGTTCTATATTCATTAAAAACAATATTACAAGAGTTAGATTGGTCAAGTTATAAACATGTAAATAACGCAGCCCATGCATACAAAACAATAATGTCGTCTGCCCCACATAGAGACATAGTTCTAGTCGATGAATTTGTCGGTTCAGGCAAAACAGTCATTGACCGAGTGAAAAGTATAATAAACCAATTTGGGACCGATAAAAAAGACGAATTCTCTATTAAAGTAAAAGTTATTGCTGCCACAGAGGAAGGGTTAAATAACGTCAAAAAAGCAGGAATAAACATCAGCTCTCAAATAACCATGTCTAAGGGAATAACAGATTATTACCCAGAAGACATAAGAAAAGAATACATTGATAAAATGCTAAGACTTGAAGAAATTCTTTCTAAAAAATATAATGATAGATCACTTCCAAGCTTAGGATATGGATTTGCTGAAGCTTTGTATTATAGAGCTGATGGAAACATTCCAAACAGTGTTTTCCCAATATTCTGGTGGAACAGATATCGTAATGAAAGTACTAGATTAACGTTATTTACAAGAGCGATGGGGGATGCATAGTGAGTAATGTTAACAATATAGAATTTAAAATTCTGATTACGTTGTTCAAGGCTAGAGGGAAATTAGACAGTTTTTCAGCTTTTAATAGAGTTAAAATTCCTTTCCCCGATTTTAACCAAGCCGTAAAAAGGCTTGAAAAAATAGATTTTTTATATTCAAAGGAATTTATAATTGAATTAACCATAGCAGGGAAAGATTTCATATTAAAAAACTCATCTAACTATGGTGGAAGAAAGAAAGTATGGAGAAATGTTCCTCCTGATTTTATTTCTCCAAAATTAAATCCAGAAATAAAATATGTGCCAAGTATAAGATTGTTAGATAGAGATATATTTCCAATACATAGAAAATATAGAGCCTAAAAAGTAATTGACATTCAATAAAAGTCAGATAGTATAAAATCAGTGGCTTACAGAAGCTAGTATGTTAGAGTGGTGTCGCTCACTAGTTTAGGATCGCGTTAGCCCAGTCCGTAAACCTCTCGTTGTTCGGTTTACGGAAGTGGGCAATATAAAGCTCGTAGCTCGTTACTCGCTACTCACTTTATATTGCCGGTTCGATCCAGCAATTTTTTGCGTTATCGCAAAAAGTTGCTGCCTCGAACCACTGGCTTAAAGTATTGAAGGTATCTTCTGTAAGTCACAATTATGAATATGAAAAAAAATACTCTTGAGCATTGGTCTGAGTTCTTTCACGATAGAGGTATATCCTACGAATTATTCGAGGTATATCTAGTTTATATACAAAAATTAATCAGTACTGAATCTCCTATTATCTTCGAAAAAGAACATCTATCACAGTTGCTTGGGATAAATGAATCTATTCTTAATAAAATGATTAATAGTCCAAATAATTTTTATCGTAAATTTACCATTCCAAAAAGAAGAGGTGGCGACCGTAATATAGTTGCTCCATATCCTTCTCTACTTTCTTGTCAGCACTGGATATATAAAAATATCCTTTTAACTGAGCACCCCCACTACTCATGCCATGGATTCACCCCAAAAAAATCTATTATTTCTAATGCTAAAATTCATATTGGCTCTAAAACATTACTAAAAATGGATTTAGAAGATTTTTTTCCATCGATTCCAATTAATTGGGTTGTAAGATATTTTCAACAACGAGGGTATGCTAATAATGTTTCATTCTATTTAGCCGCATTATGTTGTTATGATGAACATCTAGCTCAAGGAGCAGCTACAAGCCCATACTTATCAAATCTACTTTTAAAAGGGTTAGATGAAAGGTTAACTAATCTTTGTCTGAAGTATAACTTAAAGTATTCCCGATATGCTGATGATCTAGCAATTTCTGGCGATTATGTTCCTCATACGCTGATCGAAGTCATAACAGAGATAGTTTCAGATTACGGTTTAAAGGTTAACACTAAAAAAACAGCATTACTTATTAATGCTCAAAAAAAAATAATAACTGGCATCGCGATTACCGAAGATAATATTCGTGTCCCCAGAAGTTTCCGCCGTGAATTAAAGAACACTATGAATTTCATATTAAAATATGGTTTTATATCGCATGTGACACAGTTAAAAATAAAAGATCCATATTATTTATTTTCATTAATCGGAAAGGTTAATTTCTTAATGCAAGTCGAACCAGAAAATAAAAACGCTCGCGAATGGAAATCTACATTAATAAACATCCTAAAGTCACAATAAGTTATTTTAATAAAATCCAAATGAAGCTAATACGAAAACTTCATTTGTTGTTTTAATGAAAAATATTTTCTAGCCTTTATATTCGTCATTTATGCACAGACACTCCAAAATTAAACCGTAAATTTTATATAAGCCCGCTTCGGCGGGTATTTTTTACCCGCAAAAGTACCCCGCAATTCTGCACAAGTTTGCACAATATTTTTGATGCTATTTAGCCCCTTTCAGCCCAGAACTGGCGCGGCCTGCTGCCAGTTGCACAAATGCACAAAAAGCGCCCCTTTTTGCGTGCAGGCGTGGAGGGGAGACAATCGCGCGCTGAAGGGTCTAAGGGAGGTCGGGCACCTTCGGCTGATTCGCTGCTTTTGGGTCATAGTGATGTGCATTCGGGTGATGGGTGTCGTGATCGGGTGCGTGAGGCGTGCGCCTCGCTATGAGCCGCACAGCGCGTTATAGCGTAATGGGAGAATTGCACACGGCGCAGGGCGCGCCGGTGTGGGTAGCTGACCGTGACGCTTACACTGGCGTAACCGCCTACTGGCTGGATCTGAATTTTGGTAAACCCAAAAAAGCCACGGTCAAACGCCGACGCCGACGCAGGAAAACCGCAACACCCGCGCCCGCCAAGAAAGCGAAAGAACCGGCATCAACCAGCAAAGAGGGTGGGTATCTGGAGGGTGAGGAGGGGAATGTTTTTGTGATGCGCGAAACGTTCAAGACAGAACGTGCAGCACGTCGCGCCGCTGCCGCGAAGTGGTCGAAACTGCAACGCGGCGCGGCTGAATTTACGATGACACTGGCACGCGGCCGTGCTGACTTATTCCCAGAACTGCCTGCTGTCATGCAAGGATTTAAACCAGAGATTGATCAGGCGGCATGGATAATTACCCAGGTCACGCACACTATCGGGGATAATGGATTTACTACCGCGCTAAATTTTGAGGTGAAAATATCCAGTTGGGATATGGCCGGAGAAGAAACAGAGTAAAAGAATTCAGGGAATGAATAGGTTATACTTTAGCCAAGCAAGAAAAGGTTGGAGTTATTATCATGATGTCATGCCCACAATGTGGTGCTGTTAGTCGCACCCGCACAAGCAGAATGATAACCGGCAATACCAAAGAGAATTACCACCAGTGCCAGAACCTGCTTTGCAGTTGTACGTTCACCACACTGCAATCAGTCGATAAAATCCTGTCCCGCCCCAGCCGTAATAACACCGCAACCCTACCCCGCGATCTGTTTCTGCCAGGGCATCTGGGTAACGACCAATTTGATCTGGGTTTTTGATACCCTCCCCGCTTTCAATCAGCCTGCCGCGTGCGGGCTTTTTTGTCGGCTCTTTCTTTCCCCACTCGTTCAAACTCATCCACTGTAAAGTTTGAAAAATAGGCTAATCCTGTATACAGACAAAAAGCTGTGATAAAGAGTGCAGCCCATAAAAATGGATAATCGACATTCAATACCATAGATGCAAAAAGAAGAAACCCACTGATTATGAGCATCACACATAGAAATACACTTGAAAGCTCATCTAAGGTTTTATAAATAAATCCATTAAGATCCCATCTCTTAAAAACGAATACCCACTTTAGGGACAGAGAAATGACATAAATTCCTGCTACGGAATATTTATAGATTTCATCATTACCTACCATAGAACCAAAAATGGTCAAGGCTCGCTCTTCACCGCCCCATAAGTAAGCGATAGCAGGAAAGCCACATCCGATGATAAATAAGTGTGCAAATATCTTCGCGCTATCTTCACGTAACTGATTGTAGATAGTTGCAAAAAACTTAATCCCTTTACTTAATCCTGAAAATTCCATTTCAAATCAACTCTATTGTTTTTTGAGATCCCGCCTCAAGCTAAGGCAAAAGCAAAAATTAGGAAGGATAGCCCCGAGCTGCGGTCAGCATGTGGACACAATTAAAATAAAATAGCTGAATTTCAATAAGTTACATTCAATAAAAAGGCCGCTAATTCGGCCTTAGACTACTGACAATAAATAATGCCGCACTCGGCGGCATTGATATTGACTATTATTCCATCACTTAGCCGCTTTACGGCGCAGTTGCTGCCACTGCCAGCCCCATAGCAACGCAATCGCCAGCGCGAAGAGCACACCGAAACCAACGCCAACCGCGACGACCGGCGCACCCAGCTTTACTACCACCGAGTACAGCCCCAGCATCAACAACATTGCGGTATTCTCACCCAGATTTTGCACTGCAATGGCATTCCCGGCGCCCACACTTTGTTTGCCGCGCTCTTGTAACAAGGCATTGAGCGGTACGACAAAGAAACCGCCTAAGATCCCGATAATAATCAACAGTAAATAGGCCATTGGCATACTGTGTTGCAGTGAGAATGCCGCCACCACCACACCAATTAATACCCCCGCCGGTAAACAGCGTTTTACTGTTTTAAGTGTCACGAAACGTGCCGCAGCACCCGCGCCAATCACAATCCCAATCGCCACCATGGCATTTAACAGCGTCGGGGTGGCGTTATCGGCAATCCCCAATGCTACCGGCACCCATAGCACCAGCAGGAAGCGCAACGTGACCCCTGCGCCCCAGAACAGGCTGGTCCCCGCCAGTGAGAAGCGAGTTTCGCCATCCCGCCACAGAATGCGGCATGCGGCAAAAAAACTGCCGGTCATGGCCCGTGGCCGCCATGAGCTGCCGGTTCGGGCAGCAGCCAGATGTGGGATAAATAGATTAGCCACCACCGCAATGGCATACACCAGCGCACAGACACTCAATGCCGCGATCAGATGCCAATCAGCCAGCACCCCACCGGCGACTGAACCGAGTAAAATAGCCGCAATGGTTGATGCCTCCATCATACCGTTGGCTTTAACCAACTGCTCGCCGGAAGTGATTTCTCCCAAGATGCCATATTTAGCTGGTGAATAAGCCGCGGCCCCGACTCCAACCAGGCTGTAACCAAGAAATGGATTCAGACCAAAACAGATAACTAATGCACCAGCCAACTTCAGGCCATTCGCGACCATCATCACACGCCCTTTGGCAAAGCTATCAGCCACTTGCCCGACAAACGGAGCCAGGATGATATAAGTGGCCACAAAGGCCATTTGCAAGATAGGCTGGCTCCAGTCGGGATATAACTGCTGCTTAATTAATGCCAAGGTGGCAAAAAGCAGTGCATTATCACCAAAAGCTGAGAAAAACTGAGCGCCAAGTACAGCGATCATTCCTCTGGAGAGCAAAGGCTTATCTGACAATTCTTGCTGACTCATTCGCTCATCTCCGCATCTTGTGCCATTTTAGTTAACGTAACAAAGTCAGGTTTACCACTCCCCAGTAGGGGTAATGCTTTCACCACTCTGATATCACGTGGAACTGCCAGTTCTGGCACCCCACCCTCACGTGCGGCTTTAATCAGCCGTTCGCGGGTAATTTCACTGTCAGTGGTAAACAGCACCAGTGCTTCTCCTTTGGCGCTGTCGGTTTTAGCCGCTGCGGCATGTTGCCCCTCGGGCGAGATACGTAATGCCAGTTGTTCGACACTCTCCAGTGATACCATTTCACCAGCTAATTTGGCAAAACGCTTCACCCGCCCGCGAATGGCGCAGAACCCCCGCTCATCGAGGGTGACAATATCACCGGTATCGTACCAACCCTCCTCACGCTCACCCTGAGCATTCTCCGCCGCCGGTTGTTCCAACACCCCCGGATGCTCTACGCGCAGATAACCGCGCATAATATTGGGGCCGCGCAATTGCAAACGCCCACCTTGCTCGATTCCCGGCACAGTTATCAAGCGCGCCTCCATACCAGGAAGAATGCGCCCAACGGTATTCACTTTCGCTGCCATCGGCACGTTAATCGCCACTACCGGCGCACATTCGGTGACGCCATACCCTTCCAGAATACGAATACCGAATTTGTCCTGCCAAATCTGTTTGGTGCTATCAGCCAGTTTTTCAGCCCCAGCCACCACATAACGCAACCGAGCAAAATCATAAGGATGAGCAAAGCGAGCATAGTTGCCCAAGAAAGTTGACGTGCCAAACAGCACGGTGCAGTTACGGTCATACACCAATTCTGGCACCACCCGATAATGCAGCGGGCTGGGATAAAGGAATACTCGGCTACCGGTCATCAGCGGAGTGAATAACCCCACCGTCAGGCCGAAAGCATGGAACAGCGGCAGCGAAGACATAAAGCGATCACGCGGGGTGAAATCAGCAATGGTGCGGATCTGCTCAACGTTAGCCAATATACTTGCATGAGAATGTACTACGCCTTTTGGGTTCCCCTCCGAGCCGGAAGTGAACAAAATCAGTGCGCTATCATCCGCCTGTTGTGGCAACATCGCCCGGCGCGGACAACATAAATGGAATAAAATCCACAATTTGTCGGCCAGCGTAACCGTGTCTTTTAAATCTTCCAGATAGACCCAATTTGCCTCAGTAACCTGTTCGGGCAAATGTGTCAGTTTGCCTTTTTCCAAAAACTGGCGCGAGGTGACGATGGTTTTCAACGACGCCGCAGTAATTGCACTCTTCAACCCTTTGGCACCCGAAGTGTAATTAAGCATTGCCGGAATACGGCCACGCAGAGAAGCACCAAAGATCGCCGCCGCAGTAATCGTCGCATTCGGTAATAACATCCCAACATGCTCGCCCTGCGCGGTGAAGCGTTGCAGGATACGGCTGACACCGAGGATTTTTTTCAGTAGCGTTTGATAACTGTCTTCTTTAAATGAAACATCCTCAATACAGGGTTTAAAACGCCCATAACGAGTTTGTGCCGATAACAACGCTTCAAACAGCGTTTCCCGTGGCACGATAGCCATACGCGCGGCCATCATAATGGCGTGTAAGTGTTCACCCGCCAACACCCGACGGTCACGGGCACGCGGCGCTTGCGGCATGGGTAACGTGGTCGCAGGCAAAACATGAATGCTGATTTTTGGGAACCAGCGGAGTTTGAGCACATCACCCAAACGCCCAAAATGAGTAAATTCTGGCCCTTCCAAACGGATTGGGACGACCGTAGCGCCTGATTTGGCGGCAATAAATGCAGCACCATCATAGATTTTCATCAATGAGCCGGTCACGGTAATACGCCCTTCAGGGAACACCACGACTGGCCTGCCTTGTTCCACCATCCTGACCAAATGTTTGATAGCCATTGGCTTGGTAGGATCAAGTGCGACAAAATCGATATAAGGTTTTAGCCAGCGCATATACCAGCTCTCAGAAACACTGGTATAGACCGCAAAAACCGGCTTGATCGGCAGAAATAATGCGAGCAAAGCCCCATCAAGGAAAGAGACATGATTCGGCGTAATTATCAGTTTTTGATGGGTAAACTGATCCGTCACACCATCAATGGTGACACGAAATAATCGACGAAAAAGAGCACGCAATAAGCGATAACCCATGTTTATTTCCCTATAAGACAATGAATATGAAAAAGAGAGAATACTATAATAGTGGCTAAAATATTGCTAAGAGGGGGCTGATAATCGCAACAGCAGGAAGAAATAAAAAAAAACCTACGCATCTGCGTAGGTTGGTGCAAATAAAAAACTGGCTTTTAACACACAGCGTATGTTGATTACTCACCAATTAATACCTCTGGGATGAACACTGTATCCGTTTCAGTGAAGCCACAGCCAGCAAGCAATCGCAACATTTACGTGCAAAGTGTAACCAGTAGTGAACATTGTCAGAAAGACGAAATAGGTTTGTAATTCATTGAGGTGCATTGCCAAAATAATGGGTGCTGCCGCTATCCCACCGGCAACACCCTAAGCCTGGCTAAGATAAAATTAGTACCGCGCCACCTCAACCAGACAACTCATTGCATTCGGGCCTTGAGTTAAACGCGAGGTACCAATGTCTAGCGTCAGAACGTTGGGGTTACCTGATTGTTCAACTTTATGCTGCTTGCCGCCGAAACCGGGATCAAACCAGGCCCCTGTTGCCATTAACACTACCCCTTGAGTAACACCATCAGTAATACGCACTCCCGCCAGACAATGACCCCGTAAGTTGCTGACCTGAACCTGACTGCCCTCAGTAATGTCACGTTTGGCTGCATCTTGTGGGTGCATATACAGCGTTTCACGGCCGGCAGTTTTATTCCCTTGCGCCAATGGTGCAGGATCAAGTTGGCTATGCAGACGATCCTCGGGTTGAATAGAGATCAGATGCAGCGGCCACTGCTCAGCTTGTGGTGCCCCTAACCACTCAACCGGTGGTTGCCACTCGGCATGAGGCGCAAAATCCTCATAGTGATAGCTGGCGATTTTCTCACTGAACAGCTCAATTTTGCCACTTGGCGTTTGCAGCGGATTAGTCTGTGGGTTTTCGCGAAAAGCATCAAAGAACACGAACTCCTTTGGCGGAGCAGGTAAATCAACATGGCCCCGTTGCCAGAAAGATTCAAAATCAGGCCATTCCACCCCGTGTGGCTGTTGTGCCACTCCGCACTCCTGGTAGATATGCCGAATCCAGGCCATTTCATCTCTATTTTCGGTAAATTCACTGCGATAACCCAGTCGTTCGGCCAGATCAGCGAAAATATCAAAATCGTTACGGGCCTGATGTTGTGGCGCAATCGCCTGATGCATCGCCAATACATAGCGATCCCGTGACGAGCCACCAATATCATTACGTTCCAGCGAACTGGTCACTGGCAGCACGATATCGGCCATTTTAGCCGCAGGTGTCCACCAGATATCCTGCACAATCACGGTGTCCGGCTTTTGCCACCCCTCCACCAGCCGATTCAATTGCTGATGATGGTGGAATGGATTGCCGCCAGCCCAATGCACTAAATGAATATCGGGGTAGGTATGGGTTTCCCCTTGGAACTGATACGGCTGCCCCGGTTGCAGCAACATGTCACAAATGCGGGCCACTGGAATAGCCAATCCAGAGGGGTTCTTACCCACAGGCATGCTTGGCCCCGGCGTGTCTATCCGCGGGTTACCCACACCGTTCATCGATCCATGACCAAATGAGAAGCCACCGCCGGGCAGCCCCACTTGCCCCAGCATGGCTGATAAGGCAATCACCATCCAGTAAGGTTGCTCCCCACGGTGCGCGCGCTGTACTGAATAGGAACAGGTCATAAAGCTGCGAACACCGATAAGTTGCTGGGCTAACAGGATAATTCTTGGTGCGGGAATACCGGTAATCTCGCTGGCCCACTCAGGGGTTTTAGCAATACCGTCATTCACCCCACGAATGTAATCAGCTAATTGCTCATAGCCCACGCAATGAGTAGCCAGAAAAGCCTCATCCTGCCCGTCAACACGTTGGATTTCATAAGCCAGCGCCAGCATCAGTGCTACATCTGTATTGGGACGAATCGGTATCCATTCGGCATTCACAAATGCCGGGCAATCATCCCGCATCGGGCTGATGTTAATCACTGGCGTGCCTTTTTGTGCCAGTTTTTCCAACCAGGGTTTTAATGAATGTTCCGCCGAGCCACCGGAAGAGACCTGAGCGTTTTTCAGTGCCAACCCGCCGAACGCAATAAACAGTTCACAATGCTCAACCACACTCGGCCATGATGTCACCCTGCCGGTCAACGGGCTAAAAGTACCAATCACATAAGGCAGAAAAAACTGTGCCGAGCCCCAACTGTAGTTGCCCAGTTGATCAACCCCGCCGCCGCCGCTGAAATAGAAACGCCGGACTAATGAACGCGCGTGATGTAAACGCCCGGCAGAAGACCAACCATAGGAGCCGGTAAATATCCCTGACAGGCCATAATGGTCCCTGACCCGGCGATTCTCTTGCGCCACTAAATCCAGCGCGACATCCCACTCCACCTCAACAAAGTCTTCCCGACCACGCAAAGTTCGATCACTTTTCTCTCGCTGCTGTAACCACGATCGGCGTATCGCCGGTTTGCGAATACGTTTATCGGAATAAACCATGGGTGTAATGGATTCCAACAACCGAGAAGGGTTGGGATCATTGGCAAATGGCTCGCAACGGATCAGTTTGCCATCTTCAACAACAGCGGTAAAAGCGCCCCAGTGGGCAAGCTGGGGGTAACGGATGATGGACATGGCTATCTCAGGCAATTAAATAGATCATAAAAATAACATTCAGCGGGCAGTAAGACCAAAGCACAATTTAGACTAAACATAATCGTTTTGTACTAACCGTTTCATTTAATGCGCTGGGTTAACCAAGGCAGGTCAAATCGAAACCTGTGGCTTGCGAAAACCACAGGTAATCGTGCTAATTGCTGTTTCTGTGATTTTTTCTCACCAAGTTGCGATCTTCCCCCCTTGCGGGCAACACCGTTTTCCGCAAAACTGAGGGATGTAAGCGATTACCCTGAAAATCTCTGGAAGAAAAATGGCCACTATTAAGGATGTTGCCAAGCTGGCGGGTGTTTCCGTCGCGACGGTATCTCGTGTTATCAATAATTCTCCCAAGGCCAGTGAGACATCACGTATGGCGGTCTGTAACGCCATGGAACAACTGCAATATCACCCAAACGCCAATGCGCGGGCGCTGGCCCAGCAATCAACTGAAACGGTAGGCATGATTGTTTCTGATGTGTCAGATCCATTCTTTGGATCGATGGTCAAAGCTGTCGAACAAGTGGCCTATGCCACCGGAAATTTCTTGCTGATTGGTAACGGTTACCATGACGAAGAGAAAGAGCGTCAGGCCATCGAACAACTGATTCGCCATCGTTGTGCCGCCCTGGTGGTTCATGCCAAAAAACTGTCCGATGAAGAATTGACATCATTAATGGAACAGATCCCCGGTATGGTGTTGATTAACCGCACATTACCGGGTTTCGAAACCCGCTGTGTCGCATTAGATGACCGTTATGGTGCCTGGTTGGCAACCCGCCATCTGATTCAGCAAGGGCATAAACGCATCGCTATTATTTGCTCTAATCACCAAATTTCCGATGCCATTGATCGCCTACAAGGCTATTTGGACGCACTAAAAGAGTTTGAGATTCCGGTTGATGACCGCTTAATATCCTACGGTACGCCAGATGAGATTGGCGGCGAACAGGCCATGACCGACCTGCTCGGCCGTGGTAGACACTTCACGGCAGTTACCTGTTATAACGACTCCATGGCTGCTGGCGCATTGTCTGTTCTCAGCGACAACAGCATCGAAGTGCCGCAAGAGATCTCACTGATTGGTTTTGATGATGTATTAATTTCTCGTTATCTGCGCCCCCGGCTGACCACCATCCGCTACCCGGTCGTTGCGATGGCGACACAGGCCGCAGAATTGGCGCTGGCGCTGGCCAACCATACCCCGTTGCCAGAAATCACCAATATGTTCAGCCCAACGCTGGTCCGCCGCCATTCTGTCGCCAGCCCGCAAACGCCCGCAGATGACTGAGAACTGTCGATAACAAAGAGCTGCAACCCGCCTGCGCTATGCTAAACTGCCGCGATATCCGGCAGTTATGCCACAAAAATCGCCCACTACGCCGCACCCAACGAGAGTGCCACGCACGGCAGTTATCGTGTTATGACACGGGCCGACTGGGGCAATAGCTACCCAGCCAAGAGGTTTACGATTGATGATTACCATGTTGGATGTCTCTTTGCGCGCCGGTGTTTCCAAGGCCACTGTCTCCCGGGTATTAAACGGCACCGGGCAGGTGAAGGAAAGCACCCGTGAGGCGGTGTTTAAGGCGATGGACGAACTGGGTTACCGCCCTAATTTTCTAGCACAATCACTGGCCAACAGAAGCTCCAACAGCATCGGGTTAGTGGTTTCGAACTTTGAAGGCCCCTACTTTGGCCGTTTACTCCAGCAGGCTGCGAAACTGATTGAAGCCAGTGGTAAGCATTTGATCGTGACAGATGGCCACGATACGCCACAAGGCGAACAGCAGGCAGTTCAGTTACTGGCTGACCGTTGCTGTGATGCCATTATTCTTTACACTCGCTCAATGTCTGAAGTTGATTTAATGCAATTGCTTGCCAACGTTGCCGCCCCCTTGATGGTTATTAATCGTGATTTACCCCAAGCCCGTGAGCGCTGTGTGTTCTTCGAACAGCAACAAGCTGCATTTAATGCGGTTAATTATCTGATACAGCAAGGGCATCGTGATATTGCCTATATTACCGGGCCAATCACCACCTCCACGGCCCAATCCCGCCTTGCCGGTTATCAGCAAGCGCTGGAGGCGCACGGAATCGCGCTGAATGAAGATCTGATTATCCATGGCGATAGTGGCGTACCTGACGGTTATCAAGGATGTCAGGCGCTATTGGCACGCGATATTAGCTTCAGCGCGCTGTTTATCTACAATGATGATATGACTATCGGGGCGATGAAAGCCCTTAATCAGGCGGGGAAAAAGCTACCACAAGATGTTTCGTTATTTGGTTTTGATGACGAACCTACCGCACCTTACCTGCAACCGGCACTCTCAACTGTGTATCTGCCAATTGATGCGATGATTGAAGCCGCCATTACTCAGGCGTTGAAGCTGATTGCGGGCAAACCGGTGCTACCGCTGCCCCCTTTCATCGGTGAGTTAAAATTACGTGATTCGGTGGTACCAGGGCCCTATTACCGCTGAGGACGTTTGTATCAAATGCAAATAGGATCAAATGCAGGTAACCGATAGCCTTGAGTTATGTCTCTGGCTATCGGCTGAGGACTTTTTTGTATAAGCTAATTCAACCTATCCTTTTGATAACAAAGTCGTTAAATCTGCTCTAATGCAATAAGTTCTTCAATGGTTTGCCGACGGCGAATTAAGCGTGGCTGCCCCTGTTCGAACAGCACTTCCGGCAATAATGGGCGGCTGTTGTAGTTCGAAGACATCGACGCACCATAAGCCCCGGTATCGTGGAATACCAAATAATCACCAATTTTAGCGGCTGGCAATGCGCGGGTTTCCAATCCACCACCCGCTTCCTGGGTGAATACATCACCTGACTCGCACAGCGGGCCGCCAACTACCGTATCAATCAACGGTGCCGATGTGAGGTCGCGCTCATCAGCAGGCAGCAACGAAATATGGTGATAACTGCCATACATTGCTGGCCGCATCAAATCGTTAAATCCGGCATCCACCAACACATAGTGGCGACGGCCCATATTTTTAACAGCCCGCACCTGCGCCACCAAAACACCTGACTCTGCCACCAGAAAGCGGCCTGGCTCAATTTCCAGACTAACCGGATGACCGAGATGGGCAGCAATTTGCTCTCTGGCTTTATTCCATAAGCCATAATAATGTTCGGTATCAATCTCATCATCACCAAATTGATAAGGGATCGATAACCCACCACCGGCAGAGATAGCGCTGATATCCTGCCCCAGTGCAATCACCTGCTGAACCATGGCATCACAAACTTGCTCCAGATGTTGATAATCAACACCAGAACCAATATGCATATGAACACCCACCAGCGTTAAACCATATTTTTTAATTTTCTCAATAGCTTGTGGTAAATCTTGATGCCAGATACCGTGTTTGCTGTTCTCACCGCCAGTATTGGTTTTTTGGCTATGACCATGGCCAAAACCCGGATTTATCCGCAACCAAACGGGGTGCCCTGGGGCATGTTGCCCCAGTTGATCTAGCATGTCGATTGAACCGGCATTGACCGGAATGTTTAATTCAGTCACCCGTAATAACGTGGCCTGATCCAGCAGATCTGCGGTAAATACGATCTCGGCCGGTTCCTGCCCCGGCTGGAAGCCAGCATGTATCGCACGTTCTATCTCACCCAACGAGACTGAATCGACTTTGACACCCTGCTCACGCATCAAACCGAGAATATGAATATTCGAACAGGCTTTCTGGGCAAAACGAATAACATCAAAGTTTCGTAATTGGTTGATTAGTTTAACAATAATCTCACCATCATACGCCCACACCGGGCAGCCAAATTGCTCAGGCAGAGCCAGCAGATTGTGGGCAGTCAGTGCCGAAGTGGTGTCATAAAGTGTGCGCGGCATAGGTTTTTCCTAATAATTGTTCATCAATATGTTGGGCGAAAAAAATGATTTCGCTGATACCTCATTATTAGCAACTGAATACCTGTTAGGAAAATATCTATTTACCGTGAGTCTATTCATTTATGATATGGCTTTCAGTAAACCGTCGCCACTTCAGGAGTGTTGTGATGCCCACCATTTCCCTACGACAAATCGAGATTTTTCATGGTGTCATGACCACCGGTAACCTGACTGAAGCCGCCTTATTACTCCAGACATCCCAACCCACCGTTAGCCGTGAACTGGCCCGCTTTGAGCAATTAGTCCAATTAACACTCTTCGAGCGTGTACGTGGCCGCCTCTATCCCACAGTACAAGGCTTGCGGCTATTTGAAGAGGTACAACGCTCTTATTACGGTCTTGATCGCATCCGACAAGCTGCTGAGGGTATTCGTCAATTCCAACAGGCGCAGCTTTCTATTGCCTGCCTACCGGTCTTTTCTCAATCGCTGCTACCCGCCGTGTGCAAACCCTTTATTGACCGCTACCCGGAAGTCAGTCTGAGCATCATCCCGCAGGAATCGCCCCTACTGGAAGAGTGGCTTTCAGCTCAGCGTCATGACCTTGGTCTGACAGAAAACACCCAGACTCCTGCCGGTACGTTGCGCCATCCTCTGATGACCGTGAATGAGATTTGCGTATTGCCCAGTGACCATCCGTTGCGGGATAAATCACTACTGACACCACAAGACTTCCAGGGTGAAAACTTTATCAGCTTGTCCGTTACCGACAGTTATCGCCAATTATTGGATAAACTATTTATTGAACAAAGCGTTAGCCGAAGGTTAGTGCTGGAAACCCACAGTGCTGCATCGGTCTGCGCCATGGTACGGGAAGGGGTGGGGGTATCGATTGTCAATCCACTCACGGCATTAGACTATATTAGCAAAGGGGGCGCTGAAGGTGTGTGCGTGCGGCCATTCAGCGTCGAAATCCCTTTTACTATCAGTTTGATACAACCGAAACATCGCCCATCATCTACTTTGGTAGATACGTTTATCGAGCATTTAAAGCAGCAGGCCATCACTTTCCAGCAGCGCCTAACCCAAGTGATTACCCAACAATATTAAGTTTTCGCAACGGGCCTAAACAGCTTTCACCTTACCGGCCCGCGCCCGGGAGAAGGTAAACAGACACAGTAGCAGCCCCATCACCGCCAGTGCTGCGGCGGCAAAGGGCACTGCGGTTAAACCTAACCCACGAGCAATCACCACACCACCAACCCATGCCCCTAAAGCATTGCCGACATTAAAGGCGGCAATATTCAGGGTCGACACCAGATTAGGTGCTTTTTTACCATAGGTAACCACATTGATTTGTAGTGCAGGTACTGCTGAGAAAGCTGCCGCTGACCATAGAAACAGCGTCACTTCTGCTGCCAATAATGAATAGCTGGTCCAACTGAACAAGGCAGAAAACAGCGCGATTAACAGGAAAGTCATCGTCAGACTGACGGAAAGGTGCCAATCGGCCAGCCGCCCCCCGACAATATTGCCCAATGTCAGACCAACCCCCATCAGCAACAATGTCCAACTGACACCATGTTCCGAAACCTGCGTCACTTCTGTCAGAATGGGGGCGATGTAAGTAAAGAGAGCAAACATAGCGGCGGCAAAAAAGACCGTCATCAATAAAGATAGCCAGATTCCCCCTCCGCGCAATGCGGCTATCTCTTTACGCAGTTCGGTCGGGGCCTCCTCCTGAGAAGAAGGTAATTTGCTGTAAAGGGCGGCCAGTGAGAATAAACCGATGACTGAAACCACCCAGAATGTTGAGCGCCAACCGAAGGCCTGCCCCAGCGCGGTCCCTAGGGGCACGCCCAACACATTGGCCAGCGTCAGGCCAGTAAACATCAGTGCCACCGCCGAAGCTCGTCGATTCGGCGCCACCAGATTGGCGGCAACCACGGCACCAATCCCAAAGAAAGCACCATGACACAGCGCCGTTATCACTCTGGCCAGCATCAGGAAATCATAGTTGTATGCCAGAGCACACATCAGGTTACCGATAATAAAGATCACCATTAATAGTAATAATGTCTTTTTACGTGGCAACTTTGCGGTCAGAACTGCCATGATAGGTGCGCCAATTGCCACTCCCAGCGCATAACCACTGATTAACCAACCGGCAGTTGGAATCGAGATATGTAAGTCACCCGCCACCTGAGGTAGCAGCCCCATAATGACAAATTCGGTGGTACCAATAGCAAAAGCACTCAGTGCCAATGCCAGCAGCGCAACAGGCATAATACCAGCTCCCAGTCAGACAATATCAGCTCGCAGTAGATAGCGGGCAAAACAAATTGTTGCCGATAATGGTTAATTAACCGGCACCATGTAGTGAGTCACAGAAGAGGTGAAACCGTGAGCATCGCCAAAAACGCAGTAATAACCTTATAAATTATAATTGTTTATTTTCTTAACTAACTAAATAGAAATAGCATGAGTTGAGGAATACTGACTAGTAGTGAACAAGGTTATAAATAGCGGAGTAACTAAAAAGGCAGCATTTGCTACGTATAATGCTATGAAATAAAAAGTAATTTATAGGCATCACCGATCACAAAAATATGTTTGAGAATGTAACTCACCGCTATAGCGTCAAGAAAGCAGAGTTAAGCCAATGGGGATTGGTTGCAAACCACTCCACGAGAAAATCTAACATTGTCCTTAATGTTGCTGGCATGTGCCGCCGTGAAGTATAGATACCGTAAATACCCATTGCTTGCGGCTGATAACCCGGTAATAAGCTGACCAAATCGCCTCGGGCGATATAGGGGGCGGCAGAATAACTGGGTTGCAGAGTAATCCCGGCCCCGTCCAACGCACCACTTAGCAAAACTACTGACTCATTGGCACTCAAATTGCCACTGACTGCAACGGCTGATTTTTCGCCCTGTAAATCAAAATGCCACAAACTTTTGCCAAAATATGAGTATGTCAGGCAGTTATGTACTGCCAAATCATAGGGTGTTTTGGGTATTCCGTTGGCTGACAGGTAGGCCGGAGAGGCACAGACAACGGAATGGCACATGGAAAGTGGCCGTGCAATTAAATTCGGGTCTAACTCATTGGTTATACGCAATGCTAAATCAATGCGTTCTTCTACCAGATTGACTGCCCGGTTATTGATTTGTAAATCAACCGCGACCTGGGGATAACGGCGTAAATAGTCAGTGACAGCAATCACCAAAGCACTCTGCCCAAGAGACTGAGAACAACTGATTCGCAATAAACCGCGCAATTCATCACTGCCTTGCCCTGCAATCACATCCATCTCTTGGGCAAACTCAAGCATACGTCGGCAACGTTCAAGGGTGGTTTCGCCAGCATGGGTCAGGCTCAGTTTTCGTGTTGTCCGATGTAACAGCCGCGCCCCCGCCCACTGCTCCATCTCAGCCAGATAGCGTGTCACCATCGCCCGTGACATCTCTAATGCTTCGGCGGCAGCAATCATACTGCCACGCTCGACAATCGCGACAAAAACCTCAGCAGCAGTGATCCTATCCATTATTAGCTCGATTTAAGCAACAAACAGTTGCTCATTATCAGGTTTTTCTATCGAACGATGCAATCTATTATCTAACCCATACCCCAGTCATCCTCAGGAAAACCGATATGTTTAACAAAACGCTATTACAAATGACCTTTGCCGGCCTGGCAACCTTCGCAGCCGTAGCAAACGCAAGTGCTGTCGAACAACTCAAAATGGAAGTCTATAATCCAGGCGAAAAGAGCATCTTCCCAGTCTCTTCTGAGATTATCAGCGGCAAAACCGAAGTGGTTCTGATTGATGCGCAATTTCAGCGCAATGACGCCGAAGCACTGGTGAAGAAAATCCAGCAAAGTGGCAAAAAACTGACCACCATTTATATCAGCCAAGCCGATCCTGATTTCTATTTCGGTCTGGATGTCATCACAAAAGCATTCCCACAAGCCAAGGTACTAGCCACACCCCAGACCATTGAAGAAATAGAAGCGACCAAAGACGGCAAAATGGCCTATTGGGGACCGATTCTAAAAGAAAATGCGCCTACCCGGATAATTGTTCCGCAAGCACTACAGGGCAAGAGTTTCACTATCGATGGGCAAAACATTGATGTTGAAGGGCTAGACGGCCCATCACCTGAAAAGACATTTGTCTGGATCCCATCCTTGAAAGCTGTTGTTGGCGGTGTCGCTGTCTCCGGTAATATCCATTTATGGGTCGCGGATACTCAAACCGCAGAATCACGCCAGCACTGGCTAACAACATTGGAAAAGATTAAAGCACTCAAACCAGTGACCGTGGTTCCTGGGCATTATCTCGATAACGCGCCACAAACATTGGCATCAGTGACCTTTACTCAGAACTATTTAACCACACTGAATACAGAGATTCCTAAGGCGAAGGATTCCGCAGCACTGATTGCGGCGATGAAAAAACACTATCCAGAGTTGAAAGATGAATCTAGCTTGGAGTTAAGTGCTAAGGTACTGAAAAACGAGATGAAATGGCCGCAATAAGCGGCGCTTAAAATGAATCAGTACGGCATTACCCTGTCATCAACCAAAGTGCCAGAAGGCGGTAACTTGAATGGTGACGGGGACTAAGAGGAGAACATAATGACCCCGCTAACTTTACATTACATTTTCGACCCTTTATGCGGTTGGTGCTATGGCGCAGCGCCATTGGTGCAAGCCGCACAAAGCATTCCTGATCTGACACTGGTACTGCACGGTGGTGGGATGATGTCTGGACCGAATCGTCGCCAGATAGATAGCCAATGGCGTGGTTATGTGATGCCTCATGACAAACGTATTGCCGAACTCACCGGACAAACGTTTGGTAAGGCTTATTTTAATCACTTGCTGAATGATACTTCAGCGATTATGGATTCCACGCCACCTATTGCCGCCATTTTAGCGGCTGAACAATTGGCCGGACAAGGCGCGGATATGCTCCATCACATCCAGCAAGCTCATTACGTAGAGGGCCGCCGTATCGCCGACACCTCGGTATTAATTGAACTTGCCACTGATATTGGGTTAAGCCGGACAGCATTTATCAACGCATTCAGTTCCGCCCAGACAGCATCGACTCAGCATATTGCTGATAGTCGCGCCTTACTGGCGAGGGTGCATGGACACGGCTTCCCAACCTTTGTGCTACAAGATAGGCAGGGAAAACTGTCCGCCCTACCCGCAAATGAATATTACGGTGATCCAATTGGATGGACCAAGATGCTGAAAAGCATGCTGGTGCACTAAAAGTTGGCAGGGGCCGCTTCATAACAACCTTGAGCCGACCGCCCAGTAGTCGGTAAACAAAAACGAGCAACAGATTGATTGAGCTGGAATGCTTGTTTTTGTAATACCTCCGATGCACCGGTGGATTGCTGGGCTAACTCAGCATTCAATTTTGTCACTTCATTAATCATCCCCACTTGTGTGGTTATCCCCTCAATACCTTGACTCTGATCGTGTGATGCAGCAGATATTTCCGCCATCAAATCAGTCACCTTTTTAACTGCATCAATAATAGCCCGTAAGTTATCACCTGACCGCGCTACCAAACCGCTCCCTGTGGAGATAGAGCTGGATGAATTATGAATAAGCCGCTTAATATTCAGCGCGGAATTGCCACTTTGATGTGCCAACAAGCCAACCTCTCGTGCTACAACGGAGAAACCGCGCCCATGCTCACCGGCGTGCGCTGCTTCAATGGCAGCATTTAATGCTAAAATATTGGTCTGAAAAGCCACCGATTCGATGAGCGTAATAATTGCCGTTATTTCCTGCGAACCGGCAGAAATATCAGCCATTGATACCACGACGCTAGACATCATTTCCCCGCCTTCACGGGCGATAACGCCGGTTTCATTAGCCAGAAGATTGGCTTGATCGGCACTCATCGTGTTCTGTTTTACCCGGGTAGTGAGCTGATACATGCTTTGTGTTGTTGCGGCCAGTGATTGTGCTTGCGACTGTGTTTGCTCAGCAAGACGATGGCTATCTGCGGCGATTTGATTAACACCTGTCAGGATGATTTCTGCACCTGCGCGAACCTGACTCACCAAGACAATTAAGCCTTGTTGCATTTGGCATATGCTATCAGCCAATTGACGAGCCTCGCGGCTGGTAAACGATGAATATGTAATCTGGCGTGATAAATCACCGGCGGCAATAATGTTAATATGGGAAATAAGGTCATTAAGTGGCCGGATAATTAAGCGTGTAACACCGAGCCAAACCGAAAAGGCAAGGCACAGCAATACCGTCAATGCTGTAATAACCCCCTGCTTTGCTGACGATAAGGACGATAATAGCTGGCTATCCATTACAGCCCGATTACTCTCACTTTGCTGCAAATAGTGGTAATACTTTTCGGTAAAATCACTTTGAAAGCCTTGTATCGGGACTTCAAAAAACCGATCAATATTACTGTTCTTTGACAACCCCTGCCCAAGCTCAGTCAAACCTTGATATAACTGCTGATAACTTTCCTTTAATGCAATGAATTCTGGTCGTTTATCGTGAACAGAAAGAAGTAATAACTCACGATAATTTTGCTGTGACTGCTGCATAGATTGCAGTGCTTCATTCAAAAGACTATGCCAGCTCCCCTCAGAACCGGTCTCTTTGTCCTCCATATAATAGATACCGGCCCGATTGAATTTGTCGCTAGCAATTAATAGCTCCATTCTGGCGCGATCCATCAACACTTCTTGCTGATGGCTATAGTGCGTTTTTTCAACATTAACGGTGGTACTATCCAATATATGAGATAAATACCCGATGGAAAATAACTGCAATAAGGAGAAAAGGCTAATAACGAGTATTAGACCAAACAATATACCGATTTTTCCATCGGAGATTGGGCCTAATCCTTTAACATGCGAGAGAAGCCTTATAACAAACAACCTGATGTGATATAACATTATTTTTACACCGACGATAATTAATATACCAACATTACTCGCCAAACATTACAAGTATATTTCAGGAGATTACATCATGTATCACTGCGTGTTAATAAGCGAAAATTATGAATAGGATGCCCCTGGGATTGTTCAATCAAAATAGTATTTTCATCTAATTTATAGAAAACAGGGTAACTTATTGCATAGGGTGTATTAAGGAAATCATATAAACAATTATCGTCATTATTATATATTGATAGAGATAACACATCACCGATAAAAACTCCTTTACTCGCATCAACCACACGAAAGACAATATTACGCCGTGCTTTCAAATCATGATTTTCACCATACACATCGGCAGATGAGTTTATCTCTCTTCCCATAATATTAACTCTGGAGTAAACATGATAAGTGTTAGGTGAATGATTAAAACAATAGTTAACCTCCCAATAGCCTTCAATCTCTTTCATTGGGTGAATATAAGAATATATACGCCCAGCGCCATACCCTAGCCCTATTGATATAAAAACACTAAAGATCAAAATAAATATTATTTTCGCTCGCATATCAGCTCCCCAGTTTGATATTTACAAGCAATATACTCCCCCTGTTTTGTTTTCTTTAAGTAAACGTAGGGTGCCTTGCGGTATGTGGATAAGAAAATTTCATCTAGCGTGTTATCCAAACCTATCAATATAGGCATGATTGTAGGATGTAATATCTTAATTGTATGGGAATTTAATGTCACATATAACGAAGTAAAAAAACAACTTATAAACACTGCCAGTAAAACAACTTTATAACGAAAACCAACGCCGGATAAAATATATTTATTATTTTTAACAACATCAAGACAATCTACTCCTCCCCCACCACCTCTTTCTTTTTCTTTACTTGAAATAAAAATCGGTTTAATACCAATGCAATATCCTTTTTTGGGGATAGTCGTCACTAATTCATGTGCTTTATCATCTAATGCATTACGCAAGTTACTAATTGTTTGTGTTAGTGTGTTATCTGTTACATAGCTACCTCCCCATATCTCCTTCTCAATATCATCGCGGGTGAGAGAGTCTGGATAATTATGGCATAATAAAAATAACACTTCAGACTCTTTATTCCTCATTTTTATGAAAGAACCCCCTTTATTGATTATTCTCTTTTGTGGAGTAAAGAGAATATCTCCAATCATTATTTCATCCATTTCCTTCCCCACATGGTAGTCATCACTAAATAAAATAGCAGAAATAGTGTTACCTGACAGTCTCCTTCAAACATTAATAAAGTTAAATTCGTTAGTTTTAAGCGAAAAATGATAGAGAACATAAGAATCAATAGCAAAGGTGAAAGTCTATCAATAAATATTGATAACCAACAAAAAATATCCACCATGAAAATTACATTTTTGAGATATTATTAGTAACAATGAAAAATCAAGAAGGTGAATGATCATAATGAAACTCAGGGTGATTTTATTTTTCACACCAATTATTTTTGGATGCCAAACACACAAAAATGAAAATTTAACTCAAAAAGTAAAAATAGAACAATTAACTGCATTAACGGCTGGGATGCGTTATCTAAAAGAAATATGTGGTATGGAAAAGTTACCAAGTGAAGAGAAAATAGTGAATAGTGCCATAACTATGATGAATTCTGATAACTCTCTCAGTTTACAGCAGAGTAGTCATTCGCGGTCAGAACTAACAGAGGTAAGATATGAAAAATTAAAAAATGACGGTATGAATAACGATTACAAATGTAAAGAGTTGAGCGAAATATTAAATAAATTCATTATTAAAATAAGCTAATAACCTCCCCTAGAAATAGATGAGCCACACTAGCCAGACAAATATAAGGGCCAAAGGCGATGTGTTTTACTTTCTTCTTTGACAAGAGAGAAATCACCATAGAGATAATGATACCTAAACTAGAGGATAACAATATCAACATGGGTATTGCTGATACACCAAACCAAGCTCCCATAGCTGCCATTAATTTAAAATCACCATATCCCATTCCCTCGACACCCTTAAATAACTTAAATAACCAATAGGGTAACCACAAAAAAACATAACCCACTACAGCACCTAGCACTGCAGATGACAGAGAACAAAAAACATTGTTTATATTAAAAACAAGTCCTATCCATAATAATGGCAATGTAATACAGTCTGGAAGTAAGTAACAATCAAGATCGATAAAAGACAACGTAATCAGCGACCAAATTAAAAGTAAACAGGCGACTGTTGAATAATCGCTTTCAGCCCAAAAGGCAACAAGTAAGGTTAAAATAGCCGTCAATAACTCTACAATTAGATAACGAGGATTAATTCTCTGATGGCAGCACCGGGATCTACCACATAATAATAACCAACTGACTACGGGGATATTGTACCTAATAAGTAACTGGCTATTGCAATTTGGGCAAAATGATTTTGGAAAACATAAATTAATGTTGTCTTTGAGGCTATCATCCTTAATTCGTCGACTGACGACCCTATGTTTGGGTGCAGTAGCAGAAAGCATAATTGGTAGCCGATAGATAACAACATTCAAAAAACTCCCTATGCATAGCCCAACAACAGTATAAAATAAAACACCGACCAGACTATAAGTATCAATCATAATTTAATTATATTCCTTTTGATTCTCGCTTTACAAAATAAATATTCCCCATTACATACTCACCACTTTCACTGTCATTACGATAAATATTCACATCACTAATATAAATATTATAGTAGTGAGACATAAAATGAATCACATCTAGTACGTTAGAAAATTTAACCCCATCAAATTTTATAGCAGCAGTTCCATCGGATAATGTCGATATCTGCAAGATGTTATTCCCGCCGTTAAAAATATTAATAATCTCTTTATCAAATTTGTCATGTGAATAATAATCATGCCATACCTTATACTGCCGACGTAGATTTAGATTTGTAGATTCTGTAGAATAATGAAGAATTTCATCCCTTAATAGCACCTGTTTCTGCCGTAATATATTACAATCCATCAAAATTTTAATTGTATAAAGTACCACAATAACCATCAATAAGAATGATAGGATGGTTCTTAATTGCCAAAAATAGTATAGAACAGAATGTGAATTTAACTTCATGGTGTATTATTAAAAATAATATCATGCGTACTATGGCCATTGGCTATTTTATTTAAAATCACTCCTTTAAGACTTTCATTTCCTTCGTTTAATTCAAGTGCTATAGCATCAGGTTCACTTGTGGAGATATTATATGACATCATTTGTGTATCTCTATTAAAGTTAACACTATTTACATGCAAATTAAACCTATCAATAACAACACCTGATTTGTGCATTAAATCAAGAAAGCTGGTTTTTGATAACATATCTCTATGATGACCGATGTAATCATTAAAATGACTTATATCATCAATGTCACTTTCATTAACTGGAAAAAAATTAGTATAAAAATATGTAGATTCTACATTTAGCATATCAATATCCTTCATTATTTTATATCTATTAACCCCATAATTTAGGCATACAAAAATAGATAGAAGCAAACACAGAAAAATAGGTTTGAAAATAGGTTGGCACTTAATAATTATTTTAAAGAAATTATTATACTTACCGCAGAGAAGATTAACATCAGTATGAGCGACATTTTCAGCCATAACTCGGAGCACATCGCAATATTGTGTTGATTGCCAATTGATAGCTTTACTGCTAGCCGGATAAAAGGTATTTATATGAACAGATGACAACCTTGAAGCATATATTTTTTCTAATATTTCACTACAAATTGAAAAGCCTGACATTTCACTATCTCTGATCAACCATTCATGGTCTAATTTTACCGCAAACCATTGTCCAAGACTAAATGGTAGAGCCAATACATCAGGCACAATAGTTTTTGCAGTGATATCAGCATCCTTTAACCATCCTATCCAGCGATTCATTAATTGATGTTCGACAGCGGCTACATAACAGAAATCATCATTACATTTTAAATTAATAGTATGAAATTTATCTATATCATCCACAATTGATTTCTCAAGTAAAAAAGAAATAACTTTCATATTTTTACTTGTTGCCACTCCTTTGATATCAATTCGTCTGAATATTATACAACTTGCTGGAACTAATATTTTAACGGTATATTTAGGATCTAATTTTAGATTTTTAATTTCAGTATGACTCTTGAGCTTACCATAACTACTCTTTTTACCATCATGCGTTTTGATATACCAATAAACAGAATCGTGCTCATAATTCCCGAGTCTAATCAGTAGAGTAGCCCGAGAGGCAACACTATTCATTATATGGTTCGCCAATACCATACATCCGCTGCAATACCGTAACTTGTTTCTTTTTAATATGAAGGAAGTTACTTAATTGATAATATTCATCCTTACCATCAAGACCAAATGATAATGAGATAAAATACTCATCTGTTGCAAAGTTTGACATGGAAATATCTCTTATCTTTTGTCTATCATTGATTGCCACCACTGAATTATTTAACATCGAATCAAAGAAACTTTCAACATTACCCCAGCCAGTTGCTGGTTTGGATAATATAACCCTGACAATATCTTCTTCACTAAGAGTATTCATGAGCATTGCCTGAACGAGCTTGGCATGTTGTATTTCAAGCGTATTTATATTAACTAATAATACGTTGTCATTTCTAGTACAGATCAGTGGTGTCAGTTGTAAAAGTAACTTATTACTATAATCGGGTAAAAAAACAGCTAAGTCATCATTGGAATTAGTATACTTTGGCCTAAGTATTGAACCAGTATAGATATTATATTTGTTATTTTCGCAACAATCACGGTTAATAAAACCAGAGATATATTCCATAATATTATTTATTTCTTCTTTTCCTCCCCCTGAATTAATTAACATATTTTTAAAAACCGTCCTGGCATAAGATTCCACTGTATTATTGCATGACTTATATTTAATAGAGTAAATATTTAAGCAGTTAGTTCTATCAACCAAATTATAATATATATCATTCTCGTTTATTTTAATGGTTTTGGGATGGGTCAAACTGTGACCTAACTCATCACCTATATATTTAGAATTTAATAGAGGCCCAATGATTCTGTTTAACATCTCACCTTCACTTTCTAATAATATCCATTTCTGTGACTTTCTTATTTCACTTATCTTAAATAGATTATATAAATCAGACCAGTGATAAAGTGACGTGAAAGCCATTGCGCTAATCAATAATAGAATAGATAATACTAGCAATAGTGCAGCACCATGCTGTGTCTCTAAACTATCCACAATTATAAAACTCCACTATTCAATAAAATAATAACTCGTCTTACCATGCCAATACCTTCCAATTCTATGGTAAATTCAACGGCGTAAGGTAAGACAACGTCGCTCCGCCACTCATTTAGCCATTTTCTTTCATGATATATCTGCATTCTAAATGCTGAGACTCCATCTATAGCATCTAAAATCTTGTATTCCGGATCTGCTATGCAACCAATTTTAGTATAAGATAATTTTTGTAAAACTTTATTTTTCAACCTATAGCCTATACTTTCTGGCATATAGTCAAAATCGTATTTTAAATTATCATTATTATTTAGTAAGAAATAAACCCCAAAATCATCACTTCCCAAAAGCCCCTTCCCTATTTGGAAGGAAACGCCTTGGTAATCATTTGAAATAAAATTTTGATATGTTATCGCGTGAGATATATCATCTTGAAGTTTTTCTATTACTTGGTATATTCTATATAATATTTTTTCCTTACTACTCGCGGCGGCACTTCCTTTCGCAATAACAATAACAGCCTGATAGATAGTTAAACTCATCATGGTAAAAATAATAACAGCAAGTAGTACCTCTAACAATGTAAAGCCATAAGATAAACGTTTAGTCATTAGTAATCCGGTGTCTTTGTACTATATAATTAGGATGTTCGCTATTTTCCTGACTACGAATTTCAACGATAACTTCATGATATCCTTTACTATGATTATATACTTCCTTCGTTTGCCAATACCAAAATTGGTTAAGCATAAAATGACGTCCCTTCGCCAAATCTCCGCTTTGTGTAACATTCATTATTTTAATTTCAGCTAAAACGTTATCTGCAACCCAAGAAGATGCCATCTTATCTTCTAACGCTTTGGTCAAAATTAATTGTTCACTAATATTTTTCATAATGCTGATACCCGCAATAGCAAAAATAGCTAATGAGATCATAACCTCTAACAATGTAAAACCTGTATAATATCGCAAGTAATTACCTATGCGTTGTCGGGACTCAAGTTACTACGTATATCTGTTTTAATTATGATGATACACTCCAGTTGCCAATATCATCTTCACTACCTATTTCTCTATCCGGTCCTGCAGAAAATATATCTATCTCTCCATTCTTTCCGGGATTACTCATTTGGTAAGCGTTTCCCCACGGATCTTGCGGTAATCGCCGAATATAACCATATTGAGGATAAATTCTCGGGATGGGTACCTCTGTTGGTTTGACAACCAATGAATGAATACCTTGTAACTCTGTAGGGTAATGGCCATTATCCAACTTATACATGTCCAATGCATTTTCTAAAGCAACAATATCGCTTAATGTCTTTTGCCGGTCAGCTCGGTTTTTATTAGACATCAGACTGGGTATCGTTAAGCTAGCCAAAACACCCAAAATCATGATAACCACCATAATTTCCAGCAATGTAAATCCATCCGATTTCGTCTCCTTCATCATCCATCCTCGATATATATTATGAAATTAGGCTGTTAATCTGCAATATTGGTTGAAATATTGACAAAACAATAAAAAAGATAAATGCAGCCATGAAAATCATTATTGCTGGCTCTAGTATTGTTATAAATATATTTATCTTAACCATCAGTTCATCTTCTTGGACAGCAGTCACTTTTTCCAACATAACATCCAATGTCCCAGTTCGTTCACCTGATGCAATCATATGTATTATCATAGGTGAGAATACTCGGCTAATAGTTAAAGAAGACGATAGACTACTGCCTTCGTTAATTAACTTAGCGGTGCTTTTTAACTGTGATTTAATATATTCATTTGTCAATGCAGAGTTGCTTATTTTTATTGCCTGGATTAAATCAACGTTATTGCCGTTTAAAATAGTTAATGTTCTTAAATAACGGGATATGTTCAACCTAATAATTACCTCTCCAACCAGAGGGATCTTCAAATAATAATATTCAAAGAGTTTATTTACCTTCTTTATTTTCAATATTCTATTAATTACAATTAACACAGAAGAAATTAACATTAAAATAGTCAATATGTTATTTTTTATCACGTTGCTAACTGTCATGAGAACTTGTGTAGAAAAAGGCAATGCATTACTCTCTAAGTAAAACTGCTCTACTATATTAGGGACAACTACCGATAAAAGGATAATAATCACACTGAGAGACATTAAAATTAGAACAATCGGATATATAAGTGTTTGTCCAAGTTTTCGTTTCACTTTCTGCGCTTGTTCTATATGGTCTGCAAGTCGAGACAACACCATACCTAAATGCCCCGATAGTTCACCAGCAGTGATCATTGACCTATATAATGGATTAAAAACATTTGAAAAATTTGAAAGTGAATCTGAAAATGAATAGCCTTCTATAATCTTCATCCTTATGTCATATATTATACTATTCATTACATTCATTTTATTTTGCTTCTCGATAATTGCCAATACTTCGTCTAATGGTATTGCTGCATTCACTAATGTCGACATTTGTCGAGTAACTAACACAAGATCATCATTATTAACAGTGTTAAAGTACTTCATTACTCTTGTAAAATAATTTAATTTTATGATATTAATCTTTAATAAATACCATCTTCTTTGATAGATAATATTCCTGGCAGCCAACATACTTTCGGCATCAATATTACCTTTTATTTTCACTCCGTCATTATTGATAGCGACATATTTAAATACAGGCATGCTTGTCCTCTAAGCTTATCCTGACCACTTCTTCAATTGTTGTTAAGCCAGTCATAACTTTATCCACCCCATCTTGTTCAATGCTGCGTATAGTTTGCTGCGCCAACTGGACAAGATCATGCTCACTATAGCCTTTATAAATACCTTCCCGTAAGCGATTATCAACAACTAAGAGCTCATGCAAAGCTATTCGCCCGCGATAACCGGCCGCATTACATTTGTCGCAACCTATCGCACGATGCGTATTTCCTGCTATGGTCATTCCATAATTTATGCCCAAGCTGTTTAGTTGCTCCGGCATAAATGTATACTCTTGCCGACACTCGATACATAGTCGGCGCACCAAACGTTGAGATAATACTGCCAATAATGAGCTTGATAGCATAAAGGGTTCGATCCCCATATCTCTCAGCCTGGTTACAGCACCAACAGCACTGTTAGCATGTAACGTTGATAAAACTAAATGGCCGGTTAAAGAGGCTTGTACTGCTATTTGTGCAGTTTCCACATCTCGTATTTCGCCAATAAGAATAACATCAGGGTCCTGTCGCAGTATTGCTCTTAGGCTTCGAGAGAAAGTCATGCCAATTTTTGAATGAACCTGTGTCTGAGATATACCATCAATATCAAACTCGATGGGATCCTCGACAGTCATAATGTTCCTTTCACCTGAATCTATTCCCATTAGAGCTGCATAGAGTGTAGTACTTTTGCCTGCACCCGTAGGGCCAACAATCAATATAATACCATGAGGCTTGAGCACCAGTTTTTTCATCAAGCCATAGTTTTTTGCTGACATATCTAAAGATTGTAAGTCCAACTTAATACTGCTTTTGTCCAGTAAGCGCATAACTACGCGCTCACCATGATTTGACGGTAGAACAGACACGCGAACATCTAAAACTCGCCCGGCCAAGTTCAGTGCAATACGTCCATCTTGGGGAATACGCTTCTCTGCAATATCTAATTTCGCCATAACTTTAATCCGAGAAACTAATAATAGTGCTACACTGTGTTTCAGTTCTAATATATTTTTTAATACTCCATCAATACGAAATCTGATAGCCAGTTTTTTTTCGAAAGATTCTATATGGATATCTGACGCTAAATTTTTAATTGCTTCTGTTAAAATGGTATTGATTAGTCTTATTACTGGAGCCTCATTATCTGAGTCAAATAGGTCTTCACTGTCAGACAATTCACTAGCAAATGAATAAATCGCGATCTCATCACTTATTGCATTCATTATTTTATGTGACTGCATTGAACTATTTTGATACGTGGCCGTCAGAGTATTATTAAACTCATCATCAGTAACAAAATCAAGGCCCATAGGTTGATAGGCGACTCTATTCCCTTCAAGTATTGCCTCAAGCGAAGCTGAATGGCGGCATATAATTTGATATCCATTTTCTACTGGGAGTAAGATAACACCATTATCTTTAGACCAATTCAATGTTAATGGTACTAACTTCTTCTCATCTTGGTTCATAACTCAATCCCTACGTCACGGTAAAATGCCCTTATATCCTTTTTAAGTTTATTGAAATCATCATGATTTCTTTTTTCTCCCCCCCTCTCCTTATAATACTTTAGAGCACTATTTATAAAAGGCTTATTTGTATTCCCATGATTATATTCAGTGTATTTCTCTGCGGTCACCAAGTTATAGTCATTTGTTTCCCTGAGTATTGTTGGCTTAATGAATAAGATAAGGTTACTTTTTTCAATTTTCTCTTTTTTCTGCCTAAAAAAACCACCAATAAAAGGAATATCCCCCAAGATAGGAACTTTATTTACTGTTTTATTTATCTTTTTATCTAATAGCCCACCCACAACAACCGTCTCACCACTTTTTACCAGAACTGCATTATTAACGACTCTCTTGTTAAAAATAGAGCCTAAATTATTAGCAGTGACGTCAGAACCGTCAGCAATACTTGATACCTCCTGCCGGATTTCAAGAAGAACCGAATCACCTTTGTTTATCTGTGGTTTCACTTTCAACATGACACCAACATTTTGCCTTGAGATTGAGTTATAGACCCTATCTGTAGATGTTGTTTGTGTCGATGTCAGTACAGGAACCTCTTGACCTACATTAAACTCAGCCTCCATATTATCCAACGTGACAATACTCGGTGTTGCCAGAATATTATTATTTGAATTAGTTGCCAGGGTAGTAAATAAACCACTCCAGTTACCTTTATAAAAGCCTGCAGTTAATCCTGTAATTGCCATGGGCAGTAGACCGTCACTATTATTTCTTGTCCTTCCTGAGTTTGGGATAAAGTTGACCCCACCAGAAAATTTATTTTCCCATTGTATGCCAAGGTTTAATCCCTCTCCATTTTGGGTCTCAACTATGATGGCCTCGACCAAGACTTGAACTCGTCTGATATCTAACTTTTCGATAACCAAGTCTAACTCTCTCATCATTTTCGGTTCAGCTGTAATGACCAAAGCATTTGTTTGATCATATGCCTTGATGGCAATATTTCCACTCTGTTTCTTGCCTGTCGAGTTTGTTTTTTTGTTACTGAGAAAACCTTGGCTAATGCCAGTTAGCACCTCCAAAAGTTTCGATGCTTGAGCATATTTCATATATATAACTTTTGTGTTTCCATAACTATTCTGTTGATGGTCAAGCTCCTTTATCATTTTAATGGCTTTTTTTCTGATATGGCTATCACCACTCACCAATACAGAGTTAGTCCTATCATCAGCAATCATTCTTCCTAAATTGAATGGCTCTTGTTTGTTGGAAGTTGTTTGATTTATGATTTCATTGACTAGTTTAGTCACATCAACAGCATTAGCATGTTTCAATTTATAGTATTCAACATCTATATCTCCGGCTTGGTCGAATGTATTGATTATCGAGTACAAGCGGTTTACTACAGCAGCGCGTCCCGTAATTAATATAGTATTTGATGGCTCATAGTGAATAATATTACCAGATTCAGAATTATCATTTAATTGGCGCAATAGTGGGGCAAGACTCTTGGCAGAGATATGTTTAAGTGGGAATATTCTATTGATAAGTTCATCCCCATAAGTTTCCCCCGATTCTCTTAGTGTAGGAACAACTGAACCTTTAGCTCGTTTTGATGGTATTACTTTCAAGATATTATTAGGCATTTCCACTACGGTATATCCGTAAACATCGAGTACATTAAGAAAGAATTGATAGTATTTATCTTGATCTAATAGTTCATAACTACGGACGCTAACCAAACCTTGAACTTTAGGATCTATTATTATAGTTTTATTGATATTCTTGCTTACTGTATTAATAAACTCTTTTATATCTGCATCTTTGAACAGCGCAGAGAAACTTTCACTATTTACACCTAGTGGTAAGAAAACTAGCACTATAGTTATTTTTGATAGTGTCAGTGATGTGATTTTAATAAAATAACAAAATATACGACCATATGCCAAGAAGACATTATTGATATGCATTCACACTCCCCTTACATTTTAATTCAGGGCGTACTCACTCCAATATAACCAGTGAATAATAAACCTCATCATCACTAATAATTACTTTATCCTTAAGTATTTTTACAATAATAACACTATTAGTACCGGCTACTTTATCATGAGTAAAGTAGGTTTCTTGTGCCACGCCAGAGTCTATTATGGCGATAGATTTTGACTCGTCTGCATGTTCGAGTATACCAACCAGTTTCAGCCTCCCCATATACAAAGGAGCATTAGCTATATCGTTAGTAACATTGTTTTTTTGTATGTTATCTTTAATGCCCTTGCTAAATAACTTTAACCTTTTGATCTCTTTTATCATTATTTCTTTATTTTTTACCTTATCATTCTCACCATTGTAACCTTTATATAATATTGGAACTGGCATTTCATTTTGACTTGACACTGCATTAATAAGCATTCCTAGGAAATATAAAATAAGTAAGATTAAGAGCACATCTAGCAAATTTATTTTATTACTAAACAGAGTTTGGCTGGGTGTTATAACTATCTTCTTAAAAAATGATAACACCCTAACCTCTCATTTATAATGAGGAAAACACAGATGTGACAAGTCTATTTTAGTAGCCAATAAACCTATCATTCATTTTGTTTGATACCATATTTTTTAATATCCCTGCATCTAATCTAAGACCGTATCTGTTTATGGTTTTAACAATGCCATCAGGTATCCCTGCACTTTTTAAATGTGCTCTAAACTTATGTATTAATTGATGATAATTATTATCTGAAATACTTTTATGATTTTCATACCATACTACTTTTATGATATCTTGTTTACGGTTGACATCACTAAATAAACACATTACCAATCTCTTTTGTTTTTCATTAATATCAATTGTTAGCTTTTTAGTATGAAAATGAATCTTGTTCATACAGCAATCCAGTGATATCTCTTTTTCATAATCAATCACTCCTTTCCCATTGACATCAATAAATTTACTGCCAGAGACAACAGAGACTGTATCGACATACATAAATAACCCCTCAAATACATTCACTCGGTTAATAAAGACCAATCACATACAACATTGATGTGATAAGAAAACAAGTGATTATTATTACTTTTGTTTAATGAATAAAACAAATTAAATTATATATTATAATTATATTTTATATTAAACGATAATTTAATACATATATATAATTCTTAACGAATAAAGTCACCAGATAATAATTGATCAAGTCAATAATTAGACAAAAACCATTAATCATGAAAATGCATTATTCATAGTAATAAGATAATACAGCATCATGATGGTATCATTCTTATTGAAAATGTTTGAAACTTGTTTTATTCATCCCAAAAGAAACATGCAACCACAGAGGTTAAAATACAATAAAGGCGAAAAACTTCAAGAGATAAATACTATTTAACAATATGAAAGCAAGTTATTTACTTAAAAACAAAATTATAACAATTATATGCTTTGCCTTTACAAATATTCATATACTTATTTTATTCACCCGCGATTCAATTTAAAAAAATAATCTTTACTAGACACTCTGCTATCAGACGTTGATTATAACACCGTCTCATTTATATAAGCATAAATACTATTCTTAGCCAAGCAGGTGTGTGTAATAAAAAAAATAACAGGATATCTAATTTAATACCCTATCAGAAGTAATTATTATTCCCCTTGACGTTTATCAAGGGGAATGGGATAGAATTAAAGCAAACATATTACATAATGAACTCGACCACACCACCATTTAAGTTGTACATGCTACCTACTATTTTTACTTTCCCTTCTTTTTCTAAGTTTCTAATTATTTCGCTATTTTTACGTATCTCATCTATGGTGTGTTTGACATTATTCTTCGCTACAGCATCGACGTATTTTTCATTTTTACTGCTTTTCTCTCCATCAAATTGCGTCGACTCAATTGCTGGCTTAATCTTATTAAGCAGACCAGTCAGGTTGCCAAGTTCAACGTTATCAATAGCTCCCTTGATTGCACCACAAGCCGTGTGCCCCATAACCAGGATGACTTTAGCTCCCGCAGCAGCACAAGCAAATTCCAGGCTACCTAATAAATCATCATTAGAGATGTTACCGGCAATTCTGGCATTAAAGGTTTCACCGATCCCCGTATCCAGCACTATCTCTGCTGGTGCGCGGGAATCAATACAACTCAAAATGACAGTGGTAGGGAACTGCCCTTCTGCACTACTGCGTTTTTGTGCAAGATAATCATGTTGTTGCATTTTACCAGAAACAAACCGCTTATTGCCCTGTTTTAAACTCTCAACTATTTGATCTGGCGTTAACTTATCACGTTCTTCTCTGGTCATAGCCGCTGCATATGATATTTGGGGTAGCCCCAAACCAATCCCACCGATGACGCTCGCAGCAGTGATACCCAATGCAGCTTTTAGTACATTCCGTCGGCTATTCGGGTGGTTATCTTCTGAACAACAACTTGGTATTTTACTCATACTCTCTCCTTGAAACTATTGTTGCCATTTTTGTTACTGCCGAATTAGTGAGCAGTCTTTTAAATGTAGTACATACAACTTGTATTACGCGACTGCCAATAGCGGAATTGAGAAAAAATAGGATCTTCTTGGCACGACAATAATCCTAGTCACTCCTTGCCCTTGAGGGCTTGATGATGGTCTCTCATCCATTGGGCCAACGAATCCAATGTTGGCTGTAATGTTTTGCCCAATGACGTAATTTCATATTCAACACGTGGGGGAACTTCGGCATAGATCTTGCGATAGACCAAACCGCGTTGTTCAAAAGCACGTAATTGCCGGGTAAGCTCTTTTTGGGTGATAGGCGCAATTGCCCGCTGCAACTCACCAAATCGGATAGGAGCCGCAGTGACGATCAAACGATAAAGAATTGGGATAGCCCACTTCCCCGCGATAAGTTCGACAAATTGCACCATCGGACACTTTTCTTCCACAATCGAATTGCCCGGCTCTAATTTATTTTTTGCTGTCAGCGGCTGATAGGTTGTCATTGCTTTCCTGTTGCATCATTAGTATCCAATTGGTACCTACTATACTTTAGATACTTTTGTATTAAAAATGGTCTTCCATTGTTATTAATGAGAAGACTCACCATGAATCGTTTAAATGATAAATATGCACTAATTACAGGAGGAACCAGTGGCATCGGGCTGGAAACTGCTCGTCAATTTCTGGCTGAAGGTGCAACCGTAGCAATCACGGGTAGAAATAGCGCAGCCTTGCAGGCCGCATATGAAGAGCTTGGCGACCAAGTTTTGCTGCTAAATAGTGATGCCAGTAATATTGCCGATCAATATCAGCTAGCGACAAAACTTACCCTGGTTTGGCCACGTCTCGATATCGTCTATATCAACGCAGGCGATGTTACTCATCGTTCGATAGAAGAGTGGGATGAAGAAAGTTTTGAGCGAGTATTATCAACTAATCTGAAAGGCCCTTTCTTCCTGTTACAAGCACTGTTGCCACTGCTGGCTAACCCTGCCTCGGTGATTCTTTGTGGCTCCGCCAGTGTTCATATCGGTTTACCGCAAAGCAACGTTTATGCCGCCAGCAAGGCGGGGTTACTCTCTCTTGCGCGAACCTTGTCAGGCGAGTGGGCAGACAGAGGAATCCGGGTCAATGGCTTGAGTCCTGGGCCGACACAGACGCCGGCACTGCAAAAACTGGGATTATCCGGCAGTGAACAAGAGCACCTTGCTGAACAAATCCGCCAACTGGTACCGATTAAGAGAATGGGAACATCTAGTGAGATTGCACATGCTGCGGTCTTTCTCGCCTCAGATGAATCCAGTTTTATCGTCGGAACAGAATTACGGGTAGATGGAGGCGTCAGCAGCCTTTAAATACCTTATCTAACAAGAAAATTAGTCACTTACTGGGCATATTGTCTTCATAATAAATTGGGTGCAGATTGGTGACTATTGCTAAATAGCACACTAATGTGAGGTGACACGATGAAGGCTGCAATAGTAGAGGCATTGGGTGAAGCGCCGGTTGTGAGGCAGTTTGTGGAGCCAACACCGCTGCACGGTGAAACGGTGATAAATGTTGCGGTTGCTGGTATCAAACAACTTGATCGCGGTATCGTTAAAGGCACCCATTATTCCAGCCCGAAAACATTACCTATCGTTCCTGGTACTGATGGTATCGGGCATTTACCTGATGGTTCACGTGTTTATTTTGCTTCATTTCGCCAACCTTTTGGTGCCATGGCCGAACGCACAGTAGCATCCTGGTATGTTCCGGTTCCGCCAGAAGTTGACAATGCGACTGCGGCAGCCTTGATTAACCCGGCATTGGCTGCCTGGTTACCGCTTTCCTGGCGGGCCAAGATCCAACCGGGTGAATCCGTGCTTATCCTTGGTGCGACGGGCACCTCAGGCAAACTGGCCATCGCAGCAGCACGTCATTTAGGGGCAGGCAGAGTCATCGCCGCCGGGAGGCGTCAGGATGTATTGGCAACACTGGGGGCCGATGCCACAGTAGACCTGACATTGCAGGGTGCGGAATTGACGCAGGCATTTACTCAAGCGGCGGGTCCCGCTGGGTATAACGTGATTGTGGATTATATCTGGGGGCCTGCTACCGAGGCTCTCTTCGCCGCACTGACCCATCATGACCTTGCCTCTCATGCTGGTGGCTCTGATCAAGGCATACGTTTAGTCAATGTTGGTTCCATGGCATCTCCAACACTACAACTCCCCGCCGCGGTGTTACGCAGCGCAAATTTGCACATACTGGGTAGTGGTACAGGTAATTTCCCAGCGATCCCTGAATTAAAACAAATTGTTTCAGATATTTTCGTTCTGGCGGCACAACAAAAGCTCGCTATTGAGACCCAGCTTCATTCACTGGATGATGTCACGGCAATCTGGGATATCAATAAAAACAGCGATATCCGCTCGGTGCTATCCATCGGATAATATCTGAGATAGAAAGAGCAAAATACGGGTTGGCCGAAATGGGCACAACCCGTGCTATCGCATTAAGATATCTGCAAGAAACGATCGAGCTGCCTGCGCAGTTGGTCATTTTCTTTCTTTAGCTGCTCAACCCTTTCCAGCAATGTTAGGGTCATTGCTACACCAGACCAGTCCAGATCCAACTCATTTTGTAGCCGCTGGGCGCGTTGAAGGCAACTCAGTGCATCAGCGTCAAAAATCCAGACGCTGTCAGCAGGCTCAAGTGGCACAATCACACCCAACCCGACCACCTCGACCAGTTCATCCTGCATTATTCCTGTTGACTGACATAATTCAGTCACGGTATAGGTGATTTCTATTTCAGCCATAATCTGTTACTCCCACCCGGTGCGAGGATTAAACGATGCCTGATCTGACAGTTGTTGCCAGAGCGCTCGCATTTTCTCGTCCGGTTTTGGCGGCATCACTACCTTGAGGATCGCGTACAGATCGCCGGTGCCTTTTTTGCTGACTAGCCCCTTGCCTTTGATACGCAATTTCTGACCACTTTGGCTACCTGCCGGGACCGTTAACGTTATTTTGCCCGTCAGTGTTGGCATCTCGACATTGGCACCTAATGCTGCTTCCCATGGGGCTAACGGCACCACTATTTGCAAATTCTGACCATCAACATCAAACAATGGATGCGGCGCAATACGAATAACCAGGAATAAATCGCCATTGGCTCCCCCGGCAAAACCCGGTGCACCCTGCCCTTTAAGACGAATACGCTCGCCATCTCCCACACCCGCAGGAATTTTCACTTTTAGCGTTTTGGCGGTCTCCGCTCCCGGATACCCCGAAGCATCAACTGTCGGTATTTTATAAGAAATAGAACGCGTCTGTTCCGCTAAAGTCTCTTCTAAAAAGATGGGTAACTCCATCTCAAGATCCTGGCCGCGTACACCGCGAGGTGATCGCTGAGAGGTGTGATGAGCGGAAGCACCACGGTTGGCAAAGAAAGATTCAAAAAAGTCTGAGAAATCTTGGGAACCGGCACCCGCACTGCTGTGCCATTGTTGATTACCTGAATTATAGGCAGCCTGTTGCTGTGTAAAACGCGGGTCATTACGGTGTAGCCTTAACTCGTCGTATTCGGCGCGCCGTTCAGTATCTTTTAATACCTCATAGGCCTCAGCGACCTCTTTGAACTTACTTTCAGCATCGGGTTCAGAGCTGACATCCGGGTGGTATTTACGCGCTAACTTGCGATAGGCCGTTTTAATATCTTTCAGGGAAGCGGTTGGTTCTACTCCCATCACGGCATAATAGTCTTTAAATTCCATGCGGTAATATCCTTAAATTCAATGTGCTATACCCAATAGATTTCAAGGTGCAGGAAGGTGGCAAGAAAAAGACAAATCGGTGGTGAACCGATTTGAACAACGTTGATACTCGCCCCGTCAGGTGAGCCTTAATCAGGCTCACTAATCCCGATCATGCTCACTCACGACAACTCAGTGATTAGGGGGACAAATCTGTCGGGAGCAGATTTGAACGCTGCTTGCAGCGGCCCAGAGGCAAGCCCATGAATGGGCCAAGTAACGGGAACAGCCAACCCACCTGCATTCTGAAAGATGACGGGTAAGATATAAGATATCCCCATCTGACTTATATAAAACTCATTTATGCATATTTCTCTCTTTGCCCGCCGTAAACAGTGCAAAGCTAACTGTAAACTATAGCGGTAATTGCTATTTTATGAGATAGACATTGATGATTTTCCATACTAAGAATTACAAATCATATAACTGATCCAATGGCTTATTTGCCGTAGACATCACTCTTTTCTGATTGACCTGCTTGACCGAAGCACGAGCCACTAATTTGCCCTGCAATAAGGTATTACTGAAGGGCGCATCTGGGCGTAATAAGCGTCGTTGCAATAACTGTATAGCTTCAGCCCCCAACTCATCTCGGGGAACATGCACCGCCGTCAGTGGAACATCATGAATCTCTGCCAGATTAAAACCATCCATACTCATAACGGATACGTTATCAGGCACGTTCATGTTCAGTTTATTCAATGCATTAACCGCACCAACCGCCATATAGTCCCCCCCGGCTAAAATGGCTGTCGGCAGTTGGCTCTTATCTTCACAACCTATGATAAAAGCGGTTAACGCTTGCTCAGCCTCTTCCGCGCCAAAGCCATGAGTGGTAATCAGATGCTGCCCATCATCAAAGCGCATATTGTTATCGGCGAAAGCCTCTTTTATTCCCACCAAGCGCAGTTCCATTGTGTTGCGGCGTAAACATTGCAGGGTCAGAATGCGCCGATGCCCTTGCTGTATCAAGTAGTTGGCAGAAAACTCACCAATCAGTTGGTGGTCTGGCGACACACTATCCAATGACATTTCTTTGTCACGGCAATTAATTAACACCGACGGCTTATGCACCCCAGCGGCTAATGTATGAATGCGTGGATCGTCGATACCAATAATGATTGCTGCTTCGGTTTGAGGATGGGTTATTTTTTCCAAAAATAACCCAATATCACAGTGAGTTTCAGATAATCCACAGTAGCGAATCATGACTTCATGTTGGCTGACCGCCTCAATAATCCCCTGAATAACTTTGTAGTAAAAAATATCGGTACGTACATCAAAGGCGCGATGAGGAGCAAATACCATAATATTATTTAGCATCAACCGCCCGCTGGACAAATTCTGCAATATCCCCTGCGACTGCGCATACGCCATTACCTGCTGTTTTGCTTTCGCACTGGTATTGGCTTTACCGGCTAATACTCTCGATACCGTGCTAATTGAAAGGCCAGTCTGATTAGCAATTTCTTGTATTTTTAGCTTTCCATTCATTTTGTGATCTCTCTCAAATTAGCAAATGAAAAAATTCTCATAGCCGGTGAATAGCTTATTCAGGCCGTTATTCAATATAAATGCTGAAATATTGCCCAGCTTATGAAAATCCTTTCAAAAAAATGCGTATTAAAGCCAATTTAAGCTAGCTACCTTGTTTTGGTAAACCAATTTTAAAAACTTATCAGTCCGGTTAACTTTGATTAAACATACAAAAAACAAATATTATCAATAAGTTGAGTTTTTTAAATCGAGTTTAATGTGAACGGAGTCACATTAAAACTCAGCGTAATCTTAATAACCGAGAATAGATCATACCAAAACAATAAGTTGGTCCGGTTAATTTACTGCCGACTAACATCAGGAGGCTGGGATGAGTGTTGAGATTAATCAATCCGCTAAAGTTGTCGAGCGGCGAAAAATAAAATCATTACGCTGGTGGATGCTGGCACTATTTCTACTCGGGGTCACCGTTAACTATATTACCCGTAACTCTCTGGGTATTCTGGCCCCTGAGTTAAAAACCAGCCTGAATATGACCACTGAACAATACTCGTGGATTGTGGCGTCTTTTCAGTTGGCTTACACCGTCTTCCAGCCACTCTGCGGTTGGCTGATTGATGTCATCGGCTTGAAAATGGGGTTCCTGATCTGCGCCAGTGTCTGGGCGGTGGTATGCATGATGCACGCAGGGGCTGGTACCTGGTTCCAATTGGCGGTGCTGCGCTTCTTTATGGGTAGTGCTGAAGCGGCGGCAACACCGGCAAACGCCAAAGCGATTTCTGACTGGTTCCCGAAAAAGGAACGCCCCATTGCTGCTGGCTGGGCGGGGGTGGGGTTCTCTATTGGTGCGATGTTAGCCCCACCAATTATCGTATTGGCTCATGTGGCTTTCGGCTGGCAAGGTGCATTCTTATTCTCCGGTGCTTTGGCTATGGTTTGGGTTGTGCTGTGGTGGCGTTTTTATCATTCACCTGACACCCATCCAAACCTGAGTAAGGAAGAGTTTGAACTGATTCACCAAGACAATGAACCGGTACTCCCTCGACTGCCTTTCCTTAAATCATTGGCTATTCTGAGTAAGAATAAGAAATTTTACGGTATCGCTATCCCGGCATTTTTAGCCGAGCCAGCATGGGCAGTATTTAGCTTCTGGGTTCCACTTTATTTGGCAACCGAGCGGGGCATGGATCTGAAACAGATTGCCATGTTCGCCTGGCTCCCCTTCCTGGCGGCAGATATCGGCAGTGTTGCCAGTGGCTATTTAACCAAACTCTACCAAAAATGGTTCGGTTGCAGTCGTATCAACTCAGTAGTTGCCAGCTCCGTAACCGGTGCCTTTATGATGGTTTCACTGGCCTTTGTTGCCATCACCAAAGACCCTTATCTGGCTATTGCTTTAATCTCTATTGGTGGCTTCGGTCATCAGGTTATCTCTTGCATGCTCAGTGCGTTAGTAGTTGATTCTTTTGATAAAAACCAAGTGGCCACCGTCAATGGTCTGCGCGGCTCTTCCGCCTGGATTGCCAGCTTCCTGTTTACTTTATTGATTGGGGCCGTATCCGACACCATTGGCTTTAACCCGCTGTTTATTGCTATGGGTTTCTTCGATTTGATTGGTGCTGTGTTCCTGGTTGCCCTGTTTGCTGAGCGCCGCAATAAAACACAACCGGTTGCCTGATGCTATTAACCCGGCAACGGTGCACCCGTACTGTTGCCAGAAAAAAGATGAGCTGTGATGAAAATATTAAAAAACTGGCAGTTAATAAATCAATATCCCGACCATTTGGAATTACTGGTCGATGATCATCATATATTTTGTCTGTATATATTAGAGCCAAACCTCTGCCGTGTGCTGATTAAAAAGAATGGTGAGCTGGCCTTAAACCGCACCTGGAGCATTGCCCCACAAGGCGACGTGCCATGGTCTGGCCGTGACCGACTTAGCCTGGACGGTTTCTCCATCCCAGGTTATCAATTGGAACACCATGAACAACAGTTGATAGTCACCACTGAATGTTTGCGAGTGACCATTTATCAACCGCTATATCTGGCATGGGAATATAAAAATCAGCACGGCGAGTGGCAGCCACTGGCGGCGGATCGGCCCACCAGCGCTTATTTACTCAGCCCCCATGGAGAAGCTATTGCTCACTATCAGCGGCGATATCCCAATGAGCAATATTACGGATTAGGTGAAAAGGCCGGTGATCTTAACCGTGCGGGTCGCCGCTTTGAAATGCGCAATTTAGATGCTATGGGTTACAACGCCGCCAGTACTGACCCACTCTACAAGCATATCCCGTTTACCATCACTCGCCGTGATGATGTCAGCTTTGGTCTTTTTTATGACAATTTAAGCAGTTGCTGGTTAGATTTAGGGAATGAGATTGATAACTACCATCTGGCCTATCGCCGCTATCAGGCTGAAGCTGGCGATCTCGATTACTATATGTTCCTCGGCCCGAAAGTGTTGGATGTCACCAAGGCATTTGTCCGCCTGACCGGCAAAACCAAATTTGGCCCCAAATGGAGCCTTGGGTACAGCGGTTCAACCATGCACTACACCGATGCTCCCGATGCACAGGTGCAATTGCAAAAATTCATTACACTCTGTCAGCAGCATGATATTCCTTGCGACTCTTTCCAGCTCTCATCGGGCTATACCTCAATCAACAACAAGCGTTATGTTTTTAACTGGAATTACGACAAAGTGCCGCAGCCCAAGGTGATGAGTCAGGCTTTCCTGCAAGCGGGCATTAAGTTAGCCGCCAATATTAAACCGTGTCTATTACAAGATCACCCACAATATCAGCACGTTGCCGAACGCGGATTATTTATTCGTGATGGCGAAAGCGGGTTGCCAGAGCGCTCTTCATTCTGGGATGATGAAGGCTCCCACCTTGATTTTACCAATCCGGCAACCGTGGATTGGTGGCAGGAGAATGTGACCAAACAACTGCTGGAGATGGGGATCGGTTCTACCTGGAATGATAATAATGAATATGAAGTGTGGGATGGTGAAGCGCGCTGCAATGGATTCGGTGAATCTATCGCTATCAAACATATCAGACCGGTAATGCCTTTGCTGATGATGCGTGCCTCAATGGAGGCTCAACAAGCATTTGCACCAGATATACGCCCGTATTTAATATCACGCTCTGGTTGTGCCGGTATGCAACGCTACGCCCAGACCTGGAGTGGTGACAACCGTACCAGTTGGCAAACGCTGCGCTATAACATCCGCATGGGGCTGGGGATGAGCCTGTCAGGGTTATACAACCTCGGCCACGACGTCGGTGGTTTTTCGGGTGACAAACCCGAAGCCGAGCTATTTATTCGCTGGGTACAAAATGGCGTGATGCATCCACGATTTACTATTCACTCATGGAATGACGACCACACGGTAAACGAGCCCTGGATGTACCCTGCTGCCACGCCGATGATTCGTGATGCTATGGCGCTGCGTTATCGGTTACTGCCCTATTTTTACACCTTACAGTGGCAGGCCACCCATGATGATGAGCCTATGTTGCGCCCTACTTTCCTCGATCATGAGCACGATAGTGGCACGTTTACAGAAAATGACGACTTTATGCTGGGTCGCGACTTGTTAGTTGCCAGTGTGGTAGAAGCCGGACAACGCCTGCGGGAAGTGTACTTACCTGATAATAGCCAGCCTGATAATAATGGCGGCTGGTATTGTTTCCACACCGGCCAATGGTATGGCGGCGGGCAAAAGATCATCCTTGATGCGCCACTGGAGCGTTTGCCACTATTGGTACGAGCCGGCGCAGCGCTGCCGCTGTCACGCCGCATCGCCTTTGTTAATGCCAAGTTGGACTCACAACGCGAGTTGGCACTCTACCCCACCAAGGGCGCGGGGCGATCGAGTGGAATGCTGTTTGAAGATGATGGCGAAAGCCACCGCTGGCAGCAGGGCCATGCATTGTGGCTGAGTTGGCAGGTGACTACCGATAATCACCGTATTGATATCACCTTTGCGCGCACCGGCAGCTATCAACCGGCGTGGCGTGAATTATCCGTTAGCCTGCCCGCAAATGAATATCGCAAGTTGTATATCAATGGTGTCGCCGGTAACGTATTGCAATTAAGCCAGTTAACTTAACCCACTGATAGCCAATAAAGAAACGGGTTCCATGCCAGAACCCGTTTCTTTTCCATTGATAACCTACCTGACTAGCGCAGCAGTTTTAACGCGCCAGTCAATGAACGAATCCATTTTTCTGGCCCGACCAATCCCAAACCATCGAGCTGTTCATCACAGAGAGAGTGTTGCGGGAACGCATCTGCATAATCCTGAAAGCTGTGCATTGCACGCGCAAATGCCGGGAAAGGCACAATTGCCCGTTCATTGGTCGCCGCCAATGCTTTCAACAGCACCTCTCTCATCTGCGAAGCATTTGCCTGTAAAATAGGTACCGGTAATTTTGAGCTAACATCAATTTCTTTCCCCCCTGAATCGGACAACATTGTCCCCGCCAGTTGCGGAAATTTTGCTGCTAAACCAATCCCTACCGCGCTGGTGGTATTGGCAATTAAACCAACAGGGAGTTCAGGGTTAACCATAATCGCGATCCGCATTTGCTCTGCCACAGCCACTGTCCTTTTACCGATAATATTTGCTCATAATCATATCCCTCGCTGGCAGGTAAGTGCTTTCTTTTATCACCTGAATTCAGCTAATATTGGTAATACATTCCCAAATAAAATAACAATCAGGTAGAAAATGCCATCATCAATCATAACACCGGCAGATATTAAAATACTGAAACAGTTACAGCATGCTGGCCGTATGACGAACCAGGAGCTGGCCGATAAAGTCGGGATGGCAACCTCCCCCTGCTGGCGGCGGGTAAAGCAATTAGAAGAGAGCGGAATTATTACCGGTTATCAAGCCAATATCGATCGACGAAAAATTGGTTTGGGAATCTTGGCATTTATTCGGGTGAAAATTGACAGCCACAGTGAAGAAGAAGCCAAGCTATTTGAAATGCAGGTAGGGGAGTTAACGCCGGTTATCGCTTGCTATGCTGTCGCTGGAGATGCTGACTTCCTGCTGCAAGTGGTCGCGGAAGACCTCGATAGTTTCTCCACTTTCGCCATGTCAGTTATCCGCCGATTATCGGGCATTAAAGAGATGCAAACCACCTTCGTCCTGCGCGAGGTAAAACCACTCGATCATTTGCCGCTGGAATAGATAAATGCTACGACCAGGCTATGGTGTTCGTATAGCGGCTAGTTATCGGTAAAGAGAGGTCAGCTAATCCCCCACTTATCGGCCTATGCCGCCAACACCCTATTTCGCCCTGCCGCTTTTGCACGGTAAAGAGCCTCATCCATGCGTTTGAATAAGCTATCAGTATCTTCGCCAGCCTGATGTTGTGCTACACCAATGCTTACAGTGAGTCGCGGCATATTGGGTTGACAGACTAACTGAACAGCCTCACGAATAGACTCCGCCACTTGTAATGCGCCCGCTAAATTGGTTGAAGGAAGCAGAATGGCAAACTCTTCGCCTCCCCAGCGGAAAATCATGTCACTTTCACGAATGCGAGATTCCAGGGTTCTTGCCAGTAATATCAAGACTTCATCACCCTTATGATGCCCGTGCAAATCATTTACTTGCTTGAAATGGTCTGCATCAACCAACATCAAGCTGAAGCCTTGTGCATAACGTTGGCTTTGCGCATTAGCATGTTCAACAAGATTAAAGAATTGCCGCCGATTCCCCAAGCCAGTCAGTGGATCCCGTAAGGCCGCATCTTCTAATGCCTGTTCAAGGCGTTTTTGTTCAGTAATGTCATGAATGATACAAAGCATTAACCGCATACCATCCAACTCAACGGGGCCGGCGTAAGTTTGCACGTGACGGGTATTTCCATCGGCTAATTTATGGATGAAGTTGAGAGGCTTGTGCCCACCAGGTAGCTTGGCCACTTCACGCATTACGGGCAAAACATCCTTACCCATGGTATTAATTTCCCAAGTATGTTTCATACACATCTCATCCCGGGAATAACCATAGAAACGGGTTGCTGCTTGATTAGCATCCACAATTTGGCCATCGTCCGATGGATCAATCAATAACATCGGGGCGGTGTTGGTGTCGAAAAATTGCTCATAAAAACCCCGTTCGTCGCGACAGTAGGGTTTAGAGCACAATCGACCGACATTGGGGCGAGTAACCTCCGCACCTGCAATATAAAGCCCTTCGAAAACAATAACGTCTCCGTGCGGTTCCAATTGTGTCAAAGAGAGCCGACAACTCAGGGGAAAGCTATTGCTTGCTGTTTGAATAGTCCAGATTTCAACGATTTGATCTTCTTCTGCCAAAGCCGGCAGGTATGCATCCAAATGCTGCTGTGCATGTGCTGAAAACCGGCCATTGCGCAGTAACTGGAGTGGGCTATCACCTGCAATTGTTCGGGCTTCCTTGTTAGCAAAAAGTATTTCCTGATTTTTGGGTAAAACGACCCAAACAGGCGTGCTCAAAATATTTAACGCATCTAAGTAGGCTATCAACATAGGGAATACCGATAGATATTTGGCATAAGAACAGAATACAGTTAATTACTTTGGTTTCACTACTTTTTAACGGCCGGCAAACAAACAGATCAGAGAGAATCACACTTCCTTCTTTTGTAGGTTATTCAGCGTAAAAACAATCACCTTCTAGCCGTAAATAGCGAGTGAATGTGATCTTTAAGCGATCTGATTCGTCACAGGTTAGTACCAACAGAACTGAACGTATCGGGTGTTTTATCGTTCCTAGTGTTTTGGCTGGTTTTGAAGTGAGGAGCATAAAGAATCGCTCCTTTCAGTATGGCGATATCTGCGTTAACGTGCTCACGGTATCGAGCGTAATTTCATATTCCGAGAAGAGGTTTATAAAATAAAACAATAAGTTAAAAATAAAAAATACAATCGAATCAGATTAATAATGCGTTTTCTCTCACATCTTTTCCAGAAAGTGCTCGCGTAGGCCCCTCTCCGTTGCCAAACTCGCTGAATATCCCAACAACTAGGGAGGGAATTCTCATGGGTGTGCCACAAACCAAATTAGAACTCCTATTAGCAATAGACAAAAACTTTAATAAATTGTCAGGTTATCTCGCATCAATTCCGCCCGAATCAGCATCAGATGAATCAATGGAAGGACATGCGAAAGACACTGTAATGAGCGTTTGCAATCTTGTCTCCTACTTACTTGGCTGGAACAATTTAGTTATCAAATGGATAACGCTTGATGAAAAGGGAAAGCCTGTTGATTTCCCGGAAACGGGTTATAAATGGAACCAACTGGGTCTTCTCGCCCAACGGTTTTATCGCGACTATAGCTATTTGGATTTACGCTCGCTAAGCAGCCAACTACAGAACGCTAAAAGCGAAATCGTTGAATTGATCAATAAGCGATCTGACGATGACCTGTATGGAAAAGCTTGGTATGGCAAATGGACCATGGGAAGAATGATTTCTTTCAATACATCTTCCCCCTACTCCAACGCCTGCGGCAGGTTAAGAAAATGGGCAAAGGAAAACAACCTCAAGCTATGAGGGAAGCTGCCGGGAAAGTGGGGCGCGGGAAGTGGTTCTTCTGGGTTTGGTACCTCCTCTCAGGTATAGCGTTCAAAAACTGCGACGACGTCCTTATCTCTGCACGACAAACTGGTTACCAGACTCAACCAGACGGCTATGTGCGCTTTGACTGGCGCGGTAAACCTATGGAAGGGGAGTTTTACCGGTATGAGTCGTTTGGCGCTGAAATTGATCCTAAACTTGGATATGTCCGGCCATTTGGTAAAGAGTTCAGACAGCAACTGGTTGATAATTTGCAGGTAACTCAGAGATAGCCTTAACTCCACACCATGACTTTTCATTACCCGGAATTAAAAACGTGCCAGGGAGGCTCCCGGCGGCGTTTGGTGCATGTCATGGGTTATGTCTGCAACGTGCATTGACGATATCTCCTCATCCGGCCCCTGCCAGAAAGCGGTGATGAAAATAGGATGGCCTGCCAGAAAAGCCAAGGCTAATTTTCCAACAGTGTGAAAACGAGCGATTGGAAGGTGCCGGAAAACGGTCGTTTGTTGGCATGACTTGCCCCACCGTATATGCAATAAACGATTGGGTTCCGTAAAAAACCACGGCTTACGAGTAAGTTGTATTACGCAGGAGGATTTTGTGTTGGAGATAAACGCTCCAACAAACTCTCAAGCGGAGAACCATCAAACACGAACTCAATAACGTTTCTGAGGCGGCCAGATTGCGGATCTTGCACTATGTTATTGCAAGCTTGAATAAAGTTATCCATAGCTGACCCGAACTGTTTCTCATATAATTCTTTATTGATGCAGATATCCATCATTTTTGAGATGAAAAAGCGCATATCTGGAATCGCACGATTTTTAATCGTAGCCTCCATGTCCTGCACTGTTGCTGACTTAAATGCAATGTTTTGACGCTCTCCCCAAGCATTGTGTTCAGCTAGATAGCAACAGGCGTCGTATACAGATGTCTTAGCTTGCACCACGCATTTAACCTTTTCGAATTCAGCTCGGATCAAAGGATGAAGATTGTTACCCTGATATAAATAGGGGAGTTCAGCGTCCTCTGAATTCTTGCGTCGGAAAGCCGAAATCCACTCAGTCAAGGTCTTATCCACTAGGGTAAGACCACCAGGAAGTTTCGAAATAGTTTCGCAAAGCGAGCTGACCACATTGGCAGCCATCAAATGTGATTTACTGGAAAGTTCTGTCGCTTCGGCGAACAGTTGTTCTTCTGTTAAATCACGGTCCCATACAAATCGCTCTAAGAATGTGTAGACCGCATGTTCGGCATTCATTACGTCAGTTTTCGCGATATAGTCACCAATAATTTCAGAAAGTTGGGAAGTATCGAATAAACCAGACTGCAAAAATTCGACCACCAAAAGTTCGAAATCATCACACTGTGAAATTTTGAGTTCATGAGTAAGTTGCCGCCATCTCGCATACTGCTTAATGTCTTCCGTTTTTTCGTTCGCTTTTTGTGTGTTGAAAAAGTTCCCTATGTTCCCAGTGCCTTGGTTGAGCACAAAGTCGAAGTCCGGGCCATCCTCGATACCCTTATAGTGGATTGCTGTGAGGAGGACAGTCGAAGGGATCACTCGCCAGAGCACAGCCTCTGTCAGTTCTTGTCTACCATCTAAGATGCTGTTGATTATTCTAATAACCTTTCGAATAATACGAATGTTGGTCAGACCGCAGGATATAACTGCGGGTCGAATTTGCTTTGCATAATCCGAAGTGGTCAATCCAATCGCGATGTCAAAAGCTTCAGATGTTGATGTTGTTAGCCTAAGCTCTTGATCGACAACCTTCTCACGAAGCAAGTCCCACACATCCCGTTTGGCGAGTTGGTCGCTATTGAGAATGAGCACAAAGCGACACTCATGTTGCTGGGTGAACTCATCGATAAAACCTAACACCTCGTCAATATTTAGTTTTTCATGCTTTCGTTCGATATCATCGAGGACAATCAACTTTTGCCGAAGTATCGCAGGGGCAAAGACCAGGCCGATATCATTCAGAGCACCAAATCCTTTGTGAAACCCTTCTAGCACCTTAACGCCCGACTTTACGGTTTGCTGCGCACTAGCCCACAATCCCGGATTGGCCTCGATCGCTGGCACTGCACTTTGAATTAGCTTCATTTTGACTTGATCCATCTCGGTTAAGCCAAAGAGAGAGGCATAAAGCGCCCCCTTGACCGTCTCATCGACGGACGATGTTTTGACCTGCTCCCACATGTAGCTCTTGCCAGTGCCCCATTTACCCGACAACGCAATGACCTTGTTGTCCTTTATCGCAAGCAAGTGCGTCAACCGTTCCTTTGTCGATTTCAATGACATATACCCCTCCCAAAACTGCGCTTTCCTTTCAAGATACATCAGGCGCACGGGGCTATACAGCGCACTAATTACCGTGCGATTTAGTGCGTTCAGAATATGAACGCAGTTATATGATATATGAAGCTTTTATTGAAATTCAGCGTGTGCTATGTTGGGCCTGACACCTACCTCATACGGTAAACCGGTCCGGGTTGGTGGAGCTTTACCGCGCATCTGCGGAAAACGTCAGGACGGGAACTCTGCAAAACGTTGATTGTGGTAGGTAGGGCGCGCAAGCGTTTGATGCAGCCAAGCAGAGGGTGAAAGTAGCTATCGGCGGATTCTTGAGTAACTACTTTTGCGCATAATGCATCTTTCAAGAAAGGTCGTCACACCACGAGGAAGACTTGTTCTTCATCTGGCGGGGGAACCGAGCAACCTACAGGCTATCTTCTCAGATGGCCTAAGGGTTGGTATGTCCGGCTTCCCCCCCGAGGAAGGGTTAACATCTTAAAGAACAATTTATGTTTTAATATTTTTAACAATTACGCTTTTCTCATTCTCGTTGTATTAAACCTTTCCCGTTAAAAGTAAACTTGCCGTTTTCCCACCTTCGCAACACACAAACCTGAACCGATAGCTGCTAACCAGAAACTGGTTCGCGGTGTAAACATAGCCAGATTAGCTGGACGCGGAAAAGTGGATCTCCTAGGGTTGCCAGCGCCCCTCTCAGGCATTGCGTTCAAAAACTTCGGCGGCAGCAGAATCATCCTTATAGTGGCATAATGGCTCGGATGATAGATTCTTTTAGTGGCAGGTGTTCTATGGAAAAAACGGTTATTTTTCTAAAAATCATGACCTTTTGCGTTGTCTTAATGTGCATTGGAGTTGCAATAGGCCTTTTTGTGGGCTTTCACTACGGTTTTAAGCCAACCGTTTCCGTTGTTGTATCCATGTCCATTTTCTCTATGTATTTAGGGTATTGGATCTACAGTAGCGAACGACGCGCGGATAAGAACTTTGCAAAGTTTAGGCATATGCAAGTCAAGCATGAGATGACAACCCTGCTATTGAACGAAGCGCTCAAAAACACAAATAGGGAATTAATTGACAAGGTTGCACCAGATGCACCTGACAGCACTTTAAAACAGCAATACCAGAGTCTAAAGAGGATGGAACAACTCTGGGGTTCAGAGAGTGAGGGCTAAAACTACAATATACTCAAACAGTAGTCGGCATATGTTTGAAGTGGTCAACAAAAACTGGCCACCGCGTTAGAGTTTTTCCAGTATCGATTTTCTGATTCGTTTGGTGGCAACCCACCGTTATATTCGTGCGGCCTGAGTGCGCTGTAATATCCAACGATATAGTCCGTTATGGCGTGAGTCGCATCGCTGAAGCTTACGTAACCTGTCACTGGCACCCATTCGTTTTTCAGACTCCGGAAGAAGCGTTCCATTGGGCTATTATCCCAACAGTTTCCACGCCGGCTCATACTCTGTCTGATCCGGTAGCGCCACAGTAACTGCCGGAACTGCCTGCTCGTATAATGACTGCCCTGATCGCTGTGGAACATCACTCCTGCGGGCTTACCCCGAGTTTCCCATGCCATTTCCAGTGCTTTCATGGTGAGTCTACTGTCCGGCGAGAACGACATTGCCCAGCCCACTGGCTTTCTTGCAAACAGATCGAGAACAACAGCGAGGTATGCCCAACGTTTGCCTGTCCAGATATAGGTCACATCACCGCACCACACCAGGTTTGGCTCTGTTACGGCGAACTGTCGCTCAAGGTGATTCGGGATAGCAACGTGTTCATGACCGCCACGCTTATACCGGTGAGTCGCCTGCTGGCAACTGACCAGCCCCAGTTCTTTCATGAGCCTGCCAGCAAGCCAGCGCCCCATCTGGTAGCCTCTCTGCGTTGCCATTGTGGCGATGCTTCTTGCTCCGGCCGAACCGTGGCTGATGCCATGTAGCTCAAGTACCTGACTTCGTAACACAGCCCGTCTGCCGTCTGGTTTTTCAGGACGGTTTTTCCAGTATTTATAGCTGCTGCGATGAACCCCAAACACATGGCAGAGAGTGGCCACAGGATAACGCGCTCTGAGTTTCCCGATTATCGAGAACTGTTCAGGGAGTCTGACATCAAGAGCGCGGTAGCCTTTTTTAATATTTCGTTTTCCATTTCAATACGTTGTAGCTTTTTCTTCAGCTCACGTATTTCGATTTGTTCCGGTGTTATCGGAGAGGATTTTGGTGTTTTGCCCTGACGCTCTTCACGCAGTTGCTTGGCCCATTTTGTCATCGTGGAAAGACCGACATCCATAGCCTTAGCGGCATCAGAGACGGTGTAGTTTTGATCGACAACCAACTGAGCGGATTCGCGTTTGAATTCAGGACTAAAATTTCTTCTTTTCATTGGAGCACCTGTGTTGTTCTGAGGTGAGCATATCACCTCTGTTCAGGTGGCCAAATTCAGTAAACCACTTCAGACAGATCATCCAACTTATAAGCAATCTTCAGACCTACTTCATCCGAACACTCTCTATTTTTAATAACCTGACCATTAGCGTTTGCAAATATAGTGTACAACTTATAGAAATCATTTATATTTTCATCGAGTTTACAATTTTCTAATACATCCGGCATAGGGAGAAGTTTAGAATTATCTATTTTAAAATTTAGACCTGCAAAAGCAGTTGAAGATAAAATGATATAGCATATTCCGCTCAGGAACATAATTTTGAGTCTATCTTTGCCCATATACTTAATTCCCTATAAATATTAGGCATTAAATATAGCTTATATCCCCATATAATTGGTACTAAATAAACGGATGCAAATCACAATTATCTAAACAAGATTTCATGACGAAATCCTCTACAGCCCCCGCCCTATCTGGCCTACATAATACCGCAACGGAATAGTTTCTTAACAGGATTACCCCTTAACCCCTCAAAACCATGCAAAAATGAAACTGCGACAACATTTTTTATTTGATTATCATTATTGTTTGTTGTTGATATGCATTCTCACTTACATATACATAACACCTAACCACCTCTTTGCTATCTGTTATGTCTGTTTATCATTTGGGTACACCCCAACGATAGGTTAGAAGTCATAGTGAAAAACCTATCATTTAGACCTTGATATAACCTATTTGATAAATTATCATTGAGATAACTTAAATGATAAATGAAGGTGTGATATGAAATATGGATACGCCCGTGTCTCTAGCAAAGGTCAAAATCTAGCACGACAGCTAGCCGTACTTGAGCCACTGTGTGACGAGGTAGTCACCGAGACTGAATCTGGCAAGACGACTAAAGACAGACCAGAGTTAAAGCGTCTCATGGCCTTGCTACGTTCTGGTGATGAGTTAACAGTTAAATCAATTGATCGACTTGCAAGAAACACCAAAGAACTCTTACAACTAATTGATGTGCTAATCGAGAAAAACGTTAAAGTCACTTTTATTGATAACAATCAGACGTTTGATAATAGTCCTACATCAAGATTGATACTCACTATGATGGGTGCTGTAGCAGAGTTTGAACGAGGGATTATTGCTGCTCGCCGTGATGAAGGGATTGCGATAGCGAAAGAAAAAGGGAAATACAAAGGCAAGCAGGCAAACAAAGAACTGCATGCAAAGGTCTTACGGTTACTTGCAGCAGGTAACAACACGATTGAAGAAATAGCCAAAATTGCACAGTGTGGTGTTGCTACCGTTTACCGTATCAAGAAGACTATGAATAACTAATCACACAATGCTAGCGCCTTGATAACCCTTGCATTAAGGCCCCTTGCGGGGCTTAGTCATACAAACCTACAGCTATACACAAACTCTTCTCTACAGCCTTTCTACGCGCTGTAAACAGCTATCGATATTTTGATATTATAAATGCGAATGATTCGCGTCTGGTTGAAGTGCTTAACAGTGCGGACACTTAGCAGGCAATATTTTAAGGCAAGAAAAGATAGAAAGTAGTCCCTTTTAAAAGAGGCCAGAATGGGGGGGAAGTAGAACTGTGGGCAATAGAAGCCATAAAGCCCCGTTGGTGATACAACAACCATAAGCGGAGCGTAGCGACTTCATCAGTATTCTCATTACACAATAACTTATCAGGATGCCTTGTGTACCATAATCGGAGCGTGGGCGAGACGCAGACAGAGCTTGCATAAGGTGTGCAAGTACCATCACCATAAACCTGTTTTGGCTATCATAGACAGCACATCGGGCTTAAATGCTTATTGTGTAGTGTTTTGGGTAAAGTTTAGAGCCTACATGGTTTGTGCGGCATAGATTTCTTGTTGTACTGTCGCGGTAAGACTCTGGAAGAACCGCCAGTGTATTGATATGCTACCCAAATTAACCACACACCAAAACGCGACAGGTGTTCGTGTAGTTCAATGGCAACAATTAGAGAGACTATGGATTTCTAACTTGTTGATTTAGCTGCGTAGTGTAGCTAAATGAGACAGTGGAGCGGGTGAAGGGAATCGAACCCTCGTATAGAGCTTGGGAAGCTCTCGTTCTACCATTGAACTACACCCGCTTCGGTGTGCGGTTTGCATTATAACCGGTTCTTTCTCGTGGGCAAGCGAAGATATGGTCTAAGCGCCGGTATTTTAAGCGATTAGATTAAACCAAGTATAACTATGGCGGTTTTTGCTTAGTAAAAAGGGTGCCGTAGCACCCTTATAGATTACCGCTACCACAATAAACTTATTTAACCGGACGCATCGCTGGGAACAGGATAACGTCACGGATGGTGTGGCTGTTGGTAAACAACATCACCATACGGTCGATGCCGATGCCCAAACCAGCAGTTGGCGGCAAACCATGTTCCAGCGCGGTGACGTAGTCTTCATCGTAGAACATCGCTTCATCATCGCCAGCTTCTTTAGCACTAACCTGATCAGCAAAACGCTGAGCCTGATCTTCAGCATCATTCAACTCTGAGAAACCGTTACCAATCTCACGGCCACCGATAAAGAACTCAAAGCGGTCAGTGATAAACGGATTATCATCATTACGACGTGCCAGCGGAGAAACCTCTGCTGGATATTCAGTAATGAAAGTAGGCTGAATCAGGTGGCTTTCTGCGGTCTCTTCGAAGATCTCGCATTGAACGCGGCCCAGGCCCCAGCTCTTCTCAACTTTAATGCCTAATGACTCGGCGATAGCCAAAGCTTTGTCCATATCGTCCAAATCTGCCACATTGGTTTCAGGGCGATATTTGCAAATGGCTTCTTTCATGGTCAGTTTGGCAAAAGGCTTACCGAAATCGAATGTCTGCTCACCATACTGCACCACACTGCTACCCAATACGGTTTCAGTCAGAGTGCGGAACAGCTCTTCAGTCAGCACGATCAGATCTTTGTAATCCGCATACGCCATATAGAGTTCCATCATGGTGAACTCTGGGTTATGACGCGGGGAAACTCCCTCATTACGGAAGTTACGGTTGATTTCGAATACACGTTCAAAACCACCAACAACCAGGCGTTTCAGATACAGTTCTGGCGCGATGCGCAAGTACATATCGATATCCAGCGCATTGTGATGAGTCACAAACGGACGCGCTGAAGCACCACCAGGGATCACTTGCATCATAGGGGTTTCGACTTCCATGAAGCCTTTTTCCACCATGAAACTACGAATACCAGACATCACCTGCGAACGAACTTTGAAAGTATGGCGAGATTCATCGTTAGCGATCAGATCCAAATAACGCTGACGGTAACGGGTTTCCTGATCAGCCAAGCCGTGGAATTTATCCGGCAGCGGACGCAGCGCTTTAGTCAACAGGCGCAGTTCGCTACAGTGGATAGACAACTCACCGGTTTTAGTTTTAAACAGCTTGCCACGAGCACCCAGAATATCGCCCAGATCCCACTTTTTGAATTCTTCGTTATAAACGCCTTCCGGCAGATCATCGCGGGAAACGTACAACTGAATACGGCCACCGACATCTTGTAGTGTGACGAATGATGCTTTACCCATAATACGGCGAGTCATCATACGGCCAGCCACGGTGACTTCGATATTCAGCGCTTCTAACTCTTCATTCTCTTTACTGCCGTACTCAGCATGTAGCTGGTCAGAGAGGTGCTCACGACGGAAATCATTAGGGAACGCAATTCCCTTTTCCCGCAGCAAGGCCAGCTTTTCCCGACGAGCTTGTAACTCACTATTGAGTTCTGGTTCTTGCGCTTGCTCAGCGACTTGTGGTTTTTGCTCTGACATCTCAGTTCCTCATAGCCCGGCTTTCAAACTTGCTTCAATGAATTTGTCCAGATCACCATCCAGTACCGCTTGCGTGTTACGTGTTTCCACGCCGGTACGCAAATCTTTGATACGGGAGTCATCCAGTACATAAGAACGGATCTGGCTACCCCAACCGATATCAGACTTATTGTCTTCCAGAACCTGTTTATCAGCATTTTTCTTTTGCATCTCAAACTCATACAGCTTCGCCTTCAACTGTTTCATCGCTTGATCTTTGTTCTTATGCTGAGAACGGTCATTCTGACACTGAGTCACGATATTGGTCGGAAGGTGGGTAATACGTACCGCAGATTCCGTTTTGTTGACGTGCTGACCACCCGCACCGGATGCGCGGTAAACGTCAATACGCAGATCTGCCGGGTTGATTTCGATATCAATATCGTCATCAACTTCTGGATAGACAAAAGCAGAACTGAAAGAGGTATGACGACGGCCACCGGAGTCAAATGGGCTTTTACGAACTAGGCGATGAACGCCAGTTTCAGTACGTAACCAGCCAAAGGCGTAATCGCCGATGATCTTAATGGTGGCAGACTTCAGGCCTGCAACATCACCATCAGATTCTTCGATGATTTCAGTTTTGAAGCCTTTTGATTCAGCCCAGCGCAGGTACATACGCAGCAGCATGCTGGCCCAGTCTTGGGCTTCAGTACCGCCAGAACCCGCTTGTAAATCCAGGTAGCAGTTGGCGCTATCATATTCACCAGAAAACATGCGGCGGAATTCGAGCTGGCCCAGCTTGCCGTCAAGGATCTCTAACTCGGCAATGGCTTCGTTAAAAGTCTCTTCATCGTCAGCTTCAATCGCCAATTCCAGCAAGCCGGAAACGTCTTCCATACCTTGATCCAATTGATCAATGGTCGAGACAATCTCTTCTAGCGCAGAACGTTCTTTACCCAGCGCTTGCGCACGCTCAGGTTCATTCCAGACGTCGGGCTGTTCCAGCTCGGCGTTTACTTCTTCCAGTCGCTCTTTCTTGGCATCATAGTCAAAGATACCCCCTGAGAACGTCTGTCCGATCAGACAGGTCCTGAATTCGGTTTTTTACCGGGTTTATTTCAAACATGGTTTTGAGTCTTACGTTGAGTCGTAGATGACGGAATGTCATTATACCCGTCATACTTCAAGCTGCATGGGTGTTGGCTGTCTTCGTTCACCCGGATCATTGACTGACGTCAACTCATCGGAATTTACTCAGTTGCCGCCTTCCTGCAACTCGAATTATTTAGGGCACAGAATTGGTAATTCTAACGGATCTGTCCGGCGGTTTATAGCTCGTTGACTATATTTCCTGCTTACTTGAAATCACAGTGGCGTTAACGCGACTTATTCACCCGAATCACTGGCCTGAGCCAGCTCATCGGGCTTCATTGGAATGTTGCCTAATAAGGCCACAAATGCTGGACCAACAACTGAACACTACGATTACCACGATATTCATTGATATCGAGTTTGTAAGCCAGCTTAACCTCACGCACACTGCTGTCCGGCCATAAGGTGGTATCGATATTAAACGCAATACCATCGAGTAGCGGACCGCCATTTAGCGGCTCAATCATCAGTTTTAGATGACGCTCCCCCACCAGCCGTTGCTGCAAAATACGGAATTTGCCATCAAATGCCGGTTCTGGGAAAGACTGCCCCCAGGGGCCACCATCACGCAACAACTCCGCCGTTTCCAGCGATAATTCGTTGCCTTTCAGTTCACCATCGGACCAAATAACGCCTTCCAATTGTGAGGCATCCATCCATTCACCGACTAAATCGGCAAAACGCTGACGGAACTCATCGAATTTATCTTGTTCCAATGATAATCCCGCCGCCATTGCATGGCCGCCAAACTTCAGCATCAATCCTGGGTTCAATGTATCCAGTCGCTCAAGAGCATCGCGCATATGTAACCCAGCCACACTGCGCCCCGACCCCTTCAGTAACCCCTCACCCGCTGGGGCAAAAGCAATGACTGGCCGATGAAAACGTTCTTTGATGCGCGAGGCTAAAATCCCTACCACACCCTGATGCCATTCTGGATGGTACATCGCAATGCCGTAGGGCAATGTCGTGCTGGTACGTTCCAGTTGGTCGCACAGTTGCAGCGCCTCAACCTGCATCCCCTGCTCTATCTCTCGGCGCGCCTGATTAAGAGCATCCAAATCGATTGCTAAAGCTCTGGCCTGAGCGATATCGTCAGTGAGAAGAAGTGCAACCCCAATAGACATGTCATCGAGACGACCAGCAGCATTAAGCCGTGGGCCAAGGGAGAAGCCGAGATCATTGGCAGCCAATTGACGGGCATCACGGTTGGCGACTTCCAATAGTGCACGGACCCCTGGACGGCATTTCCCCGCACGAATACGGCTTAATCCCTGATGGACCAGAATCCGATTATTGGCATCCAGTGGCACCACATCCGCAACCGTCCCCAGCGCCACTAAATCCAATAGTTCAGCCAGATTGGGCACGGCTAAAGCTCGTTGCTCAAACCAACCACTCTCTCGCAAACGGGCGCGCAATGCCAACATCAGATAGAAGGTAACACCCACCCCAGCCAGTGATTTGGAGAGAAAATCACAACCAACCAGATTCGGATTAATGATAGCTTCAGCCGCTGGCAAGGTTTCACCCGGCAGATGGTGGTCGGTAACCAGCACCTGAATGCCCAAGGCATGGGCCAAATCCACCCCGGCATGAGAAGAAATACCGTTATCAACCGTGACGATCAATTCCGCACCACGGGCAGCGACCTGTTCAACCACTTCCGGGCTAAGCCCGTAGCCATCGTCAAAGCGATTGGGCACCAGGTAATCAACATTACTGCCACCCATGCTGCGCAAAGCCAGTACTGCCAGTGCAGTGCTGGTGGCACCATCGGCATCAAAATCGCCGACAATCACGATACGCCGTTTGTCAGCCAGTGCTTGCTGTAACAGGGTAACCCCGGCATCAATACCATCGAGTTGCTGCCAGGGCAATAGACCTTTTACGCCTCGTTCCAGTTCTGTCGCAGTTTTAACCCCACGACTGGCATAGAGGCGGCGCAGCAACGGATGCAATTGCGCCGGTAAATGGTTGTCATCCGCCGCCTCACGACGACGAAGTTGAGTTTTGAGTGTCACGGGTGATTAACCCGCCGCTTTTAAGGAAGCCTGATGCTTATTCAGCATTGCCAACATCTCTTTCGGCTCCAGATAACCGGGAACGATAGTGCCGTTTTGCAGCACAATCGCAGGCGTGCCCTGAATACCAAACTGCACGCCGAGCTGGTAATGCTTGCTAATGTCTGTTTTACAGGTAGCCGGTGATATCTCGGTACCTTTCATTGCTTCATCGAACGCTTTATTACGATCAGCCATACACCAGATGGATCGCATATCTTTTTCTGCCTGAGAACTTAAGCCCTGACGTGGGAACGCCAGATAACGCACAGTAATGCCCAGCGCGTTATAGTCTTTCATCTGCTCATGCAACTTATGGCAGTAACCACAGGTGATATCGGTAAACACCGTAACAACATGTTTTTCCTGCGGTGCTTTATACACAATCATTTCACTGCTTAATGCTTCAAGTTTTTTCACCAACATCTGATTGGTCACATTGACTGGCTGGCTACCGCTCACATCATACAGTGGCCCTTGCAACAGATGCTGACCGTCGGCTGAGATATAAAGCACTCCGTTTTCGGTCATCACCGTGCTCAAACCTGGGATCGGCGAAGGCTGGACATCAGCTTGCTGAATATCTAATTTTTTTAGCGTCTGTTGGATAGCGGCATCATCTGCGTTAACCGGGCCGGCGAATGCGGCGATGAACACCGGCAGTAACAATAAACTTTTTCTCATTTATGAATCCTATCTCTTTCCACACAACATCGTTTTTCTACAAAACAATCATGCACGTGGATGATGCTGTTGATGTAGCTGTTTCAAACGTTCCGTAGCTACATGAGTATAAATCTGGGTTGTCGACAAATCGCTGTGGCCCAGTAACATTTGTACCACACGCAGGTCAGCACCGTGATTCAGTAGGTGCGTGGCAAAAGCGTGCCGTAATACATGGGGTGAAAGCCGTTCACTATCAATACCTGCAAGGATCGCATAGTGTTTGATGCGATGCCAGAAAGTCTGTCGGGTCATTTGCTGGCTACGATTGCTGGGGAACAGCACATCTAGTGACTGGCCATTAATCAACCATGGACGCCCATGCTCCATGTAGTTTTCAATCCAGTACACCGCTTCTTCGCCCAATGGCACCAGCCGCTCTTTATTTCCTTTACCAATAACTCGCACCACACCCTGATGCAGGCTGACATCACTGATGGTCAACCCCACCAGCTCCGATACCCGCAAGCCCGTGGCATAAAGCACTTCCAGCATGGCTTTATCGCGCAATTCTAGCGGAATATCAACATTGGGTGAGTTGAGCAGCCTATCAACCTGTGCCTCACTTAAATCTTTAGGTAAGCGTTGCGGCAATTTAGGTGATGAGAGCAGAGCCGTCGGATCATCTTCACGCAGCTTTTCGCGGTATAAATATTGGAACAGACGACGCATCGCACTGAGTAAGCGTGCCGAACTGGTCGCTTTATAGCCGCCTTCAATGCGCTCAGCAAGAAAGGATTGCAAGTCCTGCGAACCTGCACGCAATAAATCACTGCCGTGATGTTCTAACCATCCGGTTAATGCATGTAAATCCAGACGATATGACGCTAGTGTATTCTCAGCCAGGTTTCTTTCCAGCCATAAGGCATCAAGAAACTGTTCAATCAGCGGGTTATTTTGCTGTTGCATTGTTGTTTCTCTCTTTGATTGAACTCAAGCGCCATTATGCCTGATGACGAGACAAATCTGGTACACTCGATGCTATTCCTTATTAGTAATGCTATGGCTATACATCATGAAGATTGGTCTCTTTTACGGCTCCAGCACCTGCTATACCGAAATGGTGGCAGAAAAAATCCGCGATATTCTTGGCGAAGATTTGGTTGATTTGCACAACCTGAAGGATGCCAGCCCCCAGTTAATGGAAGCCTATTCCATCCTGATTTTAGGTATCCCTACCTGGGATTTCGGCGAATTACAGGAAGACTGGGAAGCCATCTGGCCACAGTTAACGCAGCTTAATCTGAAGGGAAAGATTGTCGCCATGTATGGCATGGGCGATCAATTCGGATATAGCGAATGGTTCCTGGATGCTCTTGGTATGCTGCACGATCATATCGCCCCACTGGGAGTGGAGTTTATCGGTTTTTGGCCGACGGAAGGGTTTGAATTTACTAGCCCAAAACCACTCAGCGCCGATGGTAAACACTTTGTTGGTTTAGCATTGGATGAGGTCAATCAATACGATTTGAGCGAAGAGCGCATCGAGCAATGGTGTGATCAAATTCTCTTAGAGATGGACGCGCTGCTGTAGTCAGCCAAACGGGCACCTGATGTGCCCGCTTCTGTATCCCTTGCGTTATATCAATCCCATAAGCGAAACGCGTCGGTACTGCTGCCCTCTACTGCTACCGGTTTATTCACCGTCTTATCGGTATTGGCTTCGGTCGATTTCTGCCCGGTCAATAGCTGTGGGTTAGCCACTTGATACCAGTCTAAATGCCGGGTTAACACCATCACTGCGGCCAGAATAATAAATAGCAACCCTGCGCCGAGTAACAATGCATTGTCTTCCGATTGCAGCAAGCCAAACAAAACCCCGTACAACAGCAATAAACCACCAGCAAACAATCCGCCTCGCCGCCACCCGCCCAGCACCGCACTCAGGTAGATAGCGATCAACAAGCTGCAACTCAAACTGGCGATAGTATAAGCCAGCGTGAAGCCAAGATGTTCAGAGAACGCCAGCAACATTAGGTAGAACAGCACCAGGGCGGCCCCCACCAGCAGATATTGAATTGGATGCACACGCAGTGAGGTTAGACTTTCAAACAGGAAGAAGCTGAAGAAAGTGAGGCCAATAAACAAAATGGCATACTTAATGGCTCGTTCGGTTAACTGGTAGTGATCGACCGGTTCAATCAAGCTGGTGCTAAAAGCGGGTAACTCATTGAAGTCGACATGTGGGTCATCACCCGCAAAGTTGATATTTATGTTGTTGGCCAGCCAGTCAGTGCTCCAATGGGCACGAAAGCCTTTTTCGTCCACCTTGCGCTGCAACGGTAAAAACTCGCCGACAAAATTAGGATGCGGCCAATTGCTTTGTAAGGTTAGCTCACTGCTACGCCCGATAGGGACTACCGACAGACTATTGGTGCCAGTCAGCGTCAGTGTAAAGCTAATATCAAATTTTTTCTGTTGAATTTGCGCTAATGAAAGCTCTGCATGAACACCTTGCGCAGTCCGCCCCAGGAAAGCACCGGGTTCGAAGTTAATTTTTTGGCTGCCCACCGTGAGTGGCGAAATTTGCTGTATACCCCGCGAATCGCTCAGCGCCACCACCAGTGACGGTCTGCCGATAGTGACGCCGTCATGTATCAAGTCGTCCAATGCCGTAGCGTCAAATTGCGCGTTGAAATTAAGCGCCCCCTGATAAACTTGCGCTTTATAAATACCCAATCGCCGCACATCAACATCCGGCGCACCGCTAACGGTCATGACCTCCGGCAGTATGTAGCGACTGCGATTAACCCACTCTCTCTTTTTTTTGCCATCAACTTCGCTTTCTACCCATTCGCTATAAGGCACCACAATTAGTGGACCAAGGATCTTCTGCGATCGGCTGGTGCTATCACTGACTTTATCGATAACACTTTGCCGATAACCACTGCGTTCAGAGATAACGTTCAGTAACATCTCTTTCGGGATCATCATCAATAGAATTAAGCCCAGCAATGTGGCTATTTTCCAAAACAGTACGGACTTGAACATGACTTGCGCTCCTTTTAAGGTCAGGAGAGCAGCTTAAGTCAGTGAAGTGAAAGCAGAATGAGGCTATGTGAAGTGAAGGTGAAGTCAGCCAATCATGTGGCATCCAGCGGCAACGTTAAATAGGCACTCACCCCTTGTGGCAAGCGGTTCTCCAGCGAAATCCACCCGCGATGAATAGCGGCCACCTCGCGCACAAAATTCAGCCCCAAGCCAGTACTTTTCGGGCTATCGGCCCTTGGTAATGAATAAAAACGGTCGAAAATTCTCTCTTGAGCGTAATCGGGAATACCGCTGCCATTATCTTCAACCGTTATCAGATACTCCCCCTCATGCCGATCGCCACTGAGTATCACGGCCCCGCCCAAAGGCGTGAAATCCAGTGCATTATCAATCAGATTGGTCAGCGCCTGACTGAGTAATAACCCATCCCCGGTTAATATTGCGCTATCGGCGCTTTTTAGTTGCAGGCAAATACCGCGGCTGACAGCCTGTGCCTCTTTCGCACTGAAGGTTTGTTTAAGTATGTGACTGATATCCAATGGTGAAAACTGTAAGTCAACCCGGCTCTCGAGCCGTGCCTGCACCAACATTTTATCTACTAGTTGCCGGATGCGTGCACTTTGCTGCTCAATATTAACAATAAACCGCTGGGCGGTGGCTGGCGGGGGCGACTCACGTAGCAGTTCAGCTGCACCGGTAATGGCGGCTAATGGGCTTTTCAGCTCATGAGTCATGGTGTGAACATATTGTTCGATGTAGGCTTTGCCATCCAATTTAAGACGCATACTTTCCAGTGCGCGGGCCAAATCATTCAACTCGCTACTGCCGATCGCTGGCAGCGCCACAACCTGCCCCTCGGCCACCCGCTCAGCGTAATCTACCAATTTGCCGATAGCGCGGTTTATCCACCATACGAAGCCCAAGCCAATCAGCAGAGCAATACCGAGCAAGACACCACCAGCCAACAAGATCTTACGCTCACTGCGTTTGATAACGGGCGCCATGGAAATATTGGGTTTACCCACACTGAGCACCCCAATGATTTTGTTTTCAGCAATGACCGGTGCCGCCACATACATTACCGAACTTTGTTCATCTGCGGGATTGGTACGGGTGCTGCGTGCGCCATATTCACCGCGTAGCGTCAGCCAAACATCATTCCAGCGCGAATAATCTTGCCCTACCGCTTTACCCGATGAATCAAAAATCACCCGTCCGTCGGTATCCGTCAGATAAACGCGATATTCGTTACGATCCTTGCGAATACCTTCAATATTGGCACCTATTGGCCGCAAATTTAGCGAAGCAAACGCTTGTGCCAATTGACCACTGGCAACGTTATCCAGCAGCATATCTTGCCGGGCAAACTGTGCCAGTAGTGTGGCGGTATCCACTAATGTGCCTTCGGTGGCGCGCCGGACGCCAGGTTTCACCTCTTGTACGAAAATACGAATAACAAAATAACCGGCAATGGCCACTATCAGAAAGTAACCTAGCAGTAAGCGCACGCCGATTTTCATCGCTGACTCTTCATCATCGGTAACTCAGACTATAGCCCAACCCACGATGAGTGCGGATTGGTGACTCCTCATCGTAAGCCATACGCAATTTTGAGCGCAGGGTTTTAATGTGGGTATCGACAGTACGGTCCTGACTCTCTTCTGCCTGCGCCCAAACAATATCCATCAGTTGCTGACGTGAAAATATGCGCTCGGGGGCCAGTAATAAGGTTTTCAGTAACAGATATTCATAGCGGGTGAGCCAGAGAGGCTGCTGATGATAGGTCACCCGCGCGCCGGCCTCATCCAGGGTGAAATCACCGAATTGATGCACCATAGCAGAGGCGGCCAGAATTTGTGATTTTTGTAAGCGCCGCAATACCGTGCGCACGCGGGCACTCACTTCACGGGGTGAGAAGGGCTTAGCAATATAATCATCGGCACCAATCTCCAGCCCGACAATGCGATCCAGTTCTTCACTACGGGCGGTAAGAAATACCACCGGCAGCGCGGGTTCGCGCGCCAATAGACGGCGGCACAGGTCAAAACCATTGATATCAGGTAAGCCAACATCCACTATCGCTAAAGCGGGCCGGCCATCCGCCAGTGCTGCCAGCGCCGGTTCCCCCCGGTCAAACCACCGGAGGGTAAAACCTTCGCTTTCTAAGGTATAAATCAGCGTATCAGCGATACTTGGTTCATCCTCTACCAGCCAGATTAAGGGTTTCATTGATTCATCCCCTCATCTGAGCCAAATGAATGCCGCAATAGCTGACATAATTGCCGCCACTCATCTTCTGACATACTGTCGGCGGCCAGCCACAACCGCTTACGGGCTGAACGGCTGCTCGACTGCTGTAGATTTAATAACACGCCATAACGGGTAATCCATGGCTGTTTGGCCACGATCCATTCGAGCCTTTTCCATAGTACCAAATTGCCGGGTTTCAACCGGATCTCGCCTTGACAGGACGTAATATTTTTCTGGCTGCGGATACACTCAAACACTACCAGCGTCAGCAATACCAACCACAATGCGGTATACCCTTGAGGCCAAGGCGCAACCAAGGTAAGTATCACTAAAACACCATGAGACAATAAAGAGAAGAGTTGAGTGTGCCAGGATACCCGCAAATCACATCGCCACTGGGCCACGGGCTTTATTTCGTGTTTGAATCAGTTTGACCATCTGACGCAGCTCGCTATCCTGCGGCTCCCCGTGATTCATCAGCCAGTTGAATAAGTCTGGGTCATCGCACTCAAGTAAGCGAATAAATGCCTGCTTCTCGTTATTACTCAAGCCATCATACTCATGTTCAAAAAACGGCATGATAGAGATATCAAGTTCACGCATACCACGACGGCACGCCCAGTGAATACGGGCCTTATTATCGATTTCCATGTCCTGATTGACTCCTCAGTGAAGGATATTATCCGAACCCGGCCGCCAATAAGCGCCTGATTCGGTGCGTTGCTAGAGTAACAATTTGATACATCCAACGGGAAGATTATCACCGTTGAATTGTCATTTTAAGATGCTAAATGCTCAGCAAATGCTGTTTTTTTCAAACACCTTTAACATGCTGTTGCAGAATCTGCGGTCATTGTACCTCAGATGTCGGTTAATTTAGATATTGGATAATAATGACCAATCCGTGGAATAACTGCTTGCAAAGCTACTCCGCTATTTTACCATTGGGACATAAGCTCACGGCACCGCCTTGGCAGGTGCTATTCATTGGCAGATACTTTTCATTTGCAGGTAAGCATGGCACATAACACTCCGTTCTCTGCACAACCACCGGTCGCCTCTTCCGGGCTGCCATTAACACTCATCTCGCTCGATGACTGGGCGCTCATTACCTTAACTGGCGCTGACCGAGTGAAATATCTGCAAGGGCAAGTTACTGCGGATATCGATGCTCTGTCCACCGACCAGCATATCCTGTGCGCCCATTGTGATGCTAAAGGGAAAATGTGGAGCAACCTGCGGCTATTTTATCGTGGCGAGGGGTTGGCATTTATTGAGCGCCGCAGCCTGCTGGATAACCAGTTAAGCGAACTCAAGAAATATGCCGTGTTCTCTAAAGTGGCTATTGCTGCACAGCCTGACGCCGTTCTGTTAGGCATTGCAGGGGCAGAGGCGAAAACTGCGCTGGCTGAGGTTTTTGCCGAATTACCGAGTGCCGAGCATCCGGTGACCCAGCAAGGTAATAACACACTGTTGCATTTCTCACTCCCCGCCGAGCGTTTTTTGCTGGTAACTGATGCCGCGCAAGCCCAGCAACTAGTAGAAACACTGGCCGACCGCGCGCAGTTTAACAACAGTAAACAGTGGCTGGCGCTGGATATTGAAGCAGGCTTGCCAATTATTGATACTGACAGCAGCGCGCAGTTTATTCCTCAAGCCACCAATATTCAGGCGTTGAATGGCATTAGCTTCAGTAAAGGTTGTTACACCGGGCAGGAGATGGTGGCCAGAGCCAAATACCGCGGAGCCAACAAACGCGCGCTGTACTGGTTAGCGGGTGCTGCCAGCCGTGTACCGGCAGCCGGTGAAGATTTAGAGTGGCAATTAGGTGAGAACTGGCGTCGTACCGGTTCCGTGTTAGCCGCAATTCAACTCAGTGATGGCACTGTGTGGGTGCAGGCGGTGTTGAACAACGATCTGGCGGCAGACAGTGTGCTACGAGTGCGCGATGATGTTGGCAGTGTGCTGACTATTCAGCCGTTGCCCTACTCACTGAGTGATGAGAAGTAGTCTTACTCGAACCAGAGGCCGGTTATCCGGCCTCAATTTATGCATGTGGCTACAGCATCAAACGTACAAATAGATCGCCATAAAGTGGCAGACACTGCCACCCAACACAAAACCATGCCAGATAGCATGACCGAAACGGATACGCTTAGAGGCGTAGAAAACCACCCCTAAAGTGTAAAGCAAGCCGCCAATAGTCAGTAATGCCAACCCGCCAATTTCAAGTTTCACCGCCAGCTGATAAATCACAATCAGTGATAACCAGCCCATCGTTAGGTAAGTCACGAGCGACAACACCTCAAATCGATGAGCAAAAGCCAGCTTAAATATCACACCGAACAGCGCCAGCCCCCAAATGACCGCCATTAACCCTCTGGCCAGTGGCGAATCCAATCCCACCAGCAGAAAGGGGGTATAAGTGCCGGCAATCAAAATATAAATGGCACAGTGGTCAAACTTCTGTAGCCAGAGCTTCGCCTTACGGTGTGGCACGGCGTGATACAGTGTTGATGCCAGAAAAAGCAAAATAATACTGCCGCCATACAAGCTATAGCTGGTTAGCGCTTTGGTATCAGCACCACTGTCTACTGCCTGCACCAAAAGCAACACCAGCCCGATAATTCCAAACACCACACCAATACCATGGCTAATGCTATTAGCTATCTCTTCTGCCCATGGATAGGCTGGGGTCGTTGTGGCCGGTGACAATATCGAGGGGGCCGCAGAAGTAGGTGGTGTAACTGTAGCAGAGGGTGTAACTGATTTATTATTCAATACTTATTATCCTGAATATTAGCTGTTGTATACCCAAAGACATTGGCGTTGCAGTCAAGCTGCAAGGTAATCAATCCCGATGAGCGGCACGGTAGGTAGCCAATTGCGCAAATATACTGCACTCAGGTTAACTGAGAATGATTCCAGTGTACACGTGTAAGCTTAAATATTCTGTCAATACATGTAACTCGCCATGTCTATCGCCAGATGAAGCAAAAAGAACAGAGTAATTGCAGATAATCAGGTAACGTATTACCGGTCTACCTTTATCTGATTTGAGGGTTGTTTGTTATGTCATTAACACTGCCAGTTCTGGATTTTGGCCCCCTGACCGAGACTGTCCAGTTTCTGATGGAAGTTGATAAGCTAAAAGATATACAGCGCCGCACCAAAGTGATTGCCAGCTTACGGCAGGAAAACTCCGCTGAGCACAGTTGGCATTTTGCGGTGGCGGCAATGAGTCTGGCCCCCTATGCAGGCCCGGATGTTGATATCAACCGCGTAATTCAAATGGCACTGCTGCACGATATTGTTGAAATCGATGCCGGTGATGTCATCGTTTATGATTTGGCCGCCAGAGCCGCCATTCATGAACAAGAAGTGGCCGCGGCTAAACGGTTATTCGGTATGCTCCCTCCCGCTTTAAACGCGCAATTTACCGCGCTGTGGGACGAATATGAAGCAGAAGAAACCGCCGATGCGTGCTTTGCGACCGTGCTGGACCGCATTTTGCCAATGCTGATTAACCTGCATACCGAAGGGCAAAGCTGGATAGAAAATGGTATCCGTTTGCAACAAGTGCTGGATCGCAACCAACGAGTCGCTGAGCGCTATCCTCAGATCTGGCAATATTTACTGCCCCAGTTACAGGCTGCGCAGCAAAAGGGCTGGCTGAAATAATCATGTTGAAGTACATGCGGTTAGGCCAGCTATGTCAATCGACTGGCAAACCGCATCTGTTTTATTTTCCGCCCGCCAGGTCCAATACACTGCCGGTGACATAAGAGGCACAGTCTGACAGCAACCAAACAATCGCCTCAGCAACTTCATGTGGGTGACCACCCCGTTTCATGGGTAACAAGCTTTGGATCCGGTCAACCCGCCCGGGTTCACCACCACTGGCATGGATATCGGTATAGATAACACCTGGCCGTACCCCGTTAACCCTAATCCCCTCAGCCGCCACCTCCAGCGACAAACCGATGGTCAGTGTATCAATAGCCCCTTTGGAGGCCGCATAATCCAAATATTCCCCCGGCGCACCAAGGCGGGACGCGGCAGAAGAAACATTAACAATTGCCCCACCATGGCCACCATGGCGCATAGCCATGCGTTTAACCGCCTCGCGACTGCATAAGAAATACCCTGTCACATTGGTCGTTAGCACTCGGTTAATACGTTCGGCGGTCAAGCCTTCAATACTGGTTTGTGGGAACAGAATACCGGCATTATTCACTAATGCACTGATTGGCCCCAGTTGCGCCTCAAGTTGTTCAAACAGCGCCACAACCTGTGATTCATCAGCAATATCCGCCTGTAACGCAATCGCCAACCCTCCCGCAGCCGCTATCTCCGCCACCACCTGCCGCGCGGCCTGCTGGTCATTGATATAATTGACCGCCACCCGATAACCATGTTTTGCCAACAGCAATGCGGTCGCACGACCAATTCCCCGGCTGCCGCCCGTCACTAATGCAACTTTCTTATTCATATCCCGGTTCCCTATGCTGCGATAAAGAGTTGCCAAACTAGCATGCCAATACTGGCGAGATAATCAACATAGCAAAAGGGCCGCATACGCGACCCTCAGATTCATGCACAACTTATCTCTATTTTAAATTACTCATAATCAGCAATTGGGACACATGAGCAGAACAGATTACGGTCGCCGTACACATCATCCAAACGTTTCACCGCTGGCCAGTATTTGTTCTCCATCACACCTGCAACCGGGAACACAGCCAGCTCACGGCTGTAAGGGTGCTGCCAGTCCCCCACCAGCTCCGCCTGAGTATGAGGCGCATTCACCAGCGGGTTGTCTTCCAGCGGCCATTCGCCTTGGGCCACTTTGTCAATCTCGCTACGAATCGCTAACATCGCATCGATAAAGCGGTCCAGTTCCACTTTGCTTTCTGATTCTGTCGGCTCCACCATCAGTGTTCCGGCAACCGGGAACGACATGGTCGGCGCGTGAAAACCGAAATCGATCAGGCGTTTAGCGATATCCATTTCACTGATACCGGTCGCCTCTTTTAGCGGACGAATATCCAGAATACACTCATGTGCCACACGGCCATCGTGACCGGTATACAACACCGGATAGGCGGCTTTCAGGCGGGTAGCGATGTAGTTGGCATTCAAAATAGCCACCTGACTGGCTTGCTTCAAGCCATCAGCGCCCATCATGCGAATATACATCCAACTGATAGGTAAAATTGATGCACTACCAAATGGCGCGGCTGAAACGGCACCTTGCTGAGTGGTCATACCGTCGATTTGCACCACACTGTGACCGGGCACAAAAGGTGCCAAATGGGCTTTGACGCCAATTGGCCCCATGCCTGGTCCGCCACCGCCATGTGGGATACAGAAAGTTTTGTGCAAGTTAAGATGCGATACATCAGCCCCGATATAACCCGGCGTAGTGATGCCAACCTGCGCATTCATGTTCGCGCCATCCAGATAAACTTGCCCGCCAAACTGATGAACGATTTGGCAAACTTCACGGATGGTTTCTTCATACACGCCGTGGGTTGACGGGTAGGTCACCATAATGCAAGACAACTCATCACCCGCGTCTTCTGCCTTTTGGCGCAAGTCATGTAAATCGATATTGCCTTGCTTATCACAGGCTACCACCACCACCGACATACCGGCCATTTGTGCTGACGCGGGGTTAGTGCCGTGGGCTGAGCTTGGTATTAAGCAGATATGGCGACTCGCCTGATTGCCACTTTCGTGGTAACGGCGGATAGCCAGCAAACCGGCATACTCTCCCTGCGCACCTGAGTTTGGTTGCATACACACTGCGTCATAACCCGTCAGTTGCACCAACCATTGTGACAGTTGACCAATCATCTGCTGATAACCGGCCGCTTGCTCCGGCGGGCAGAATGGGTGTAACTCAGCGAATTCCGGCCAGGTAATCGGGATCATCTCGGCGGCAGCGTTCAACTTCATGGTACAAGAACCCAACGGGATCATCGCCTGATTCAGTGCCAAATCTTTGCGCTCTAAACGATGCATATAACGCATCATTTCGGTTTCGCTGTGGTAACGATTGAATACCGGATGGGTCAGAATCGGCTCTTGGCGCAGCATCGTAGCCTGTATCGACTGGCTGCTCTGGCTGACTTTTGCGTCAAGCTGGTCAATATCCAGGCCGTGGCTATCACCGGCTAACAGGGCAAAAAGGGCCTGAATATCTTCGCGGGAGGTGGTTTCATCCAGCGTGATACCCACAGCGCCATGAATGTCAGTACGCAGGTTAATACCAAAACTCAATGCACGAGCCAATACCGTAGCTTTGTCTTTGACTTCAACTGTCAGGGTATCGAACCAGTGCTGGAAACGGAGACTCAGGCCTACTTGTTGCAAACCCGCAGCCAGGATATCGGTCATCCGGTGAATACGGCCAGCGATACGCTGCAAGCCCTGCGGGCCATGATAAACCGCATACAGGCTGGCAATATTGGCCAGTAGCACCTGTGAGGTACAGATGTTGGAGTTAGCTTTCTCGCGGCGAATATGTTGCTCACGGGTCTGCATCGCCATACGCAACGCAGTATTACCGGCAGCGTCGCGTGATACCCCAATAATGCGGCCCGGCATCGAGCGTTTAAATTCGTCACGGCAGGCAAAGAATGCAGCATGTGGGCCGCCATACCCCATCGGCACACCAAAGCGCTGAGCGGAGCCAAATACCACATCGGCACCTTGTGTCCCCGGCGCAGTCAACAGCACCAGCGCCATAATATCGGCAGCCACGCTGGTAATGATTTTACGTTTTTTCAGTTCAGACAGCAGCGCGCTGTAGTCATGCAGTTCACCAGTGGTGCCTACTTGTTGCAGCAACACACCAAAAACACCATCCAGCTCCAGCACTTTTTCAGCGCGGTCGACAATCACTTCAAAACCAAAAGTTTCAGCGCGAGTTCGCACCACATCCAGCGTTTGTGGATGAACATCATCAGCCACAAAGAAGCGATTAGCGTCCTTCAGCTTACTGGCTCGCTTGGCTAATGCCATCGATTCTGCCGCAGCAGTAGCCTCATCCAGCAAAGAGGCAGAAGCCAGATCCAACCCCGTCAGGTCTTGTGTCAATTGCTGGAAATTCAACAGCGCTTCAAGGCGGCCCTGAGAAACTTCGGGCTGATAAGGTGTGTAAGCGGTGTACCAGCCTGGGTTCTCCAGCATATTACGCAGGATAACCGGCGGGGTCAGTACCGGGCTGTAGCCCATGCCGATGTAGGATTTATAGCGCTGATTCTGGCTGGCAATCCCTTTAAGTTCCGCCAGCGCCTGGTGTTCAGTGGCGGCATCACCCACTTGTGGTGGGCTTGGCAATTGGATATCTGCCGGAACAATCTGCTGGATCAATGTACTTAACGAGTTGGCACCAATGGCGGCCAACATCTGTTGCTGTTGTTCAGCAGAGGAGCCGATATGGCGCTGAATAAAAGCATCGTTATGTTCAAGCTGGCTGAGATTCTGAGTCATTTGCTACACATTCCTGAATAGGGCATGGGACGGGAGATATTTGAGATTAACCGCGCCTTGGAGAGGTTTTAGAGATACTCACAAAGCCGAACTAAGGGGAAACACGTCGTTCGGGTCGTAGTGGCGTAAGCCACCGGAACGCCCGTAGACGTGGTCAACCCTTAGCTCATTGCACTTCACTCACCTCAGGCTTTTTTTCATTTATTCTTCAATGGTCGCCAAATACGCCTCGGCATCTAACAAACCTGCCAGCTCACCTTCATCAGAGGCTTTGATGCTGAACAGCCAACCATCGGTATAAGGTGCGCTGTTGACCAGTTCTGGTGAGCTTTCCAGCTCAGTATTAACCGCAACAATTTCGCCGCTGATCGGGGCATAAATGTCGGAAGCCGCTTTAACTGATTCAGCAACAGCACAATCACTACCAGCTGAAACTTCACTGCCCACTTCAGGCAAATCAACAAACACCATGTCGCCCAGTAGCTCTTGCGCATGCTCAGTGATACCGATGCTATAGATGCCATCGCCATCGGCACGAACCCACTCATGAGATGACGCATATTTTAACTCTGCTGGTACATTGCTCATTGCTGCTCCTTAAAAAGAGATAGAGCCAAAAGTTTAGGCTCTTATAATTCGGAAGACTTACAGCGCGACCGGCTTACCCGCCCGCACAAAACCGGGTTTTGTGACCCGCACTGGCATTTCACGGTTGCGGATTTGAACCACCGCACTCTCACCAATTCCCGCAGGCACACGGGCCAGCGCAATGCTGAAACCCAATGTAGGCGAGAATGAACCACTGGTTATCACACCGACATGTGAGTTACCCAGCGCATCAGAAAAATGCACGGGCAACTCATTACGTAATACGCCTTTTTCGGTCATGATCAAGCCGACCAGTTGCTCAGTTCCGTCCGCACGTTGCTTTTCCAGTGCTTCGCGGCCGATAAACTGACGGTCTTCTGGCAACCAGGCTACCGTCCAGCCCATATTGGCGGCTAACGGAGAAACACCTTCATCCATTTCCTGACCGTAAAGGTTCATACCCGCTTCCAGACGCAAAGTATCACGCGCACCAAGACCCGCAGGCTTCACCCCAGCGGCGAGCAATTGCTGCCAAAATTCAACAACTTGCTCTTTTGGCAGTGCGATTTCATACCCTGATTCACCGGTATAACCGGTAGTCGCGATAAAGAAATCACCCGTTTGAATACCAAAGAATGGTTTCATGCCCGCGATCGCCTGCTGCTGCTCAGGAGTCAGTAAAGTAGCCACTTTCTGTTGAGCCGTTGGGCCTTGTACCGCCACCAGGGCAAGATCGTCACGCACCGTCACTTCAACCTGGTAAGGTTCAGCATGCTGGATTATCCAGGCCAGATCTTTGTCACGGGTAGCGGAGTTAACCACTAAGCGGAAATAGTCTTCTTGCAGGAAATAGACAATCAAGTCATCGATAACACCGCCGGACGCATTCAGCATCCCGGTGTAAAGGGCTTTGCCCGGTTGGGTTAGTTTGGCAACGTCGTTGGCTAACAGGTAACGCAGGAACTCACGGGTACGGGCACCGTGCAGATCAACGATAGTCATATGAGAGACATCGAACATACCGGCATCTTGACGCACGATATGGTGCTCGTCGATTTGGGAACCATAATGCAATGGCATCATCCAGCCATGAAAATCTACCATGCGCGCACCGCACGCTACGTGCTGATCATACAGCGGGGTCTGCTTAGCCATCTACTCTCCCTCAATATACCCTTCGCACTTGAAGCCGTAGGGGCGTTGGCTACGTTCATTCACCCGAATCACTTACTGGTGTAAGCTCATCGGGAATTCATTCGCTTGCCGCCTACCTACAACTCCAATTGCTTTGGCTATAACATGTCATGAGTGTTTTATACCGGCTTCACCCCCCTAATAAACAGGCATGAATACCGTTACGCAAACGATACCTTTTGCCCAACGTTATCACCGAACTCATCAGGTAACCATAAGCTAAAATAGGCAATAGCACGCCCTAAGAGGACAAAAGGCAGGGGTATTGTGCAGAGTTTTCCACTGAAAAAATGCGCACAGAGGCACATTATTAACAATTAATCAGTAAAAATTGCGATGTTATATAACCAAATAACCAAAACCCTGTCAGTTTCAACTTTTCAGGCTTTGGTTATCAGTGAGAAAAACTAATGCGAAAATAGGGCTGAAATTAGATTATTTCAACTGAGGGAGGTTTAGTGACTCACAAGACTACTCATCTAGCCAATCGGGTAAATCATGTAATCCCATGGCCTGCCGCACTAACGGTGGTTTTATCCCCGGCAAGTTATCAGCCAGCGTTAAGCCAATATCACGCAGGAGCTTTTTGGCAGGGTTACTGCCCGCAAACAGGGAGCGGAAACCCTGCATACTGGCAAGCATCACCGCAGCACTGTGCTTGCGGCGACGTTCATAACGCCGCAGATAGAGATGCTGACCGATATCTTTGCCTTGGCGCTGTAAACGGCGCAGCTCAGAGACTAACTCAGCGGCATCCATAAAGCCCAGATTGACGCCCTGCCCGGCCAACGGATGCACAGTATGGGCAGCATCCCCCACCAGCGCCAACCGGTGTGCCGCGAAGCTACGTGCATAGCGCCCCATCAGCGGGAAGGTCTGGCGCTCACTCTCAAGCCGGCATTGCCCCAAACGCATATCAAACGCCATGCCCAGTTCGCGGTTGAATTGCTCGGCAGGTAGCGCAGCTAACTCGGCAGCACGCTCAGGAGGAAGTGACCAGACTATCGAACTCAAGTGTGGGGAGCTAAACGGCAGGAAAGCCAGAATACCATCACCATGAAATACCTGACGCGCCGTTGCCTGATGTGCTTCTTCCGTGCGGATGGTCGCTACCAGCGCATGGTGGGCATAGTCCCAAAAAGTCAGCGGGATATCCGCATGCTGGCGCAACCATGAGTTAGCGCCATCGGCCCCAACCACCAGCCGCGCACTGAGCATACGGTCATCAGTTAGCGTGATAAAAGCTTCGCTTTCACCCCATGCCACCTGTTTGAGGCTGGCCGGTGCCAACAGCGTAACCTCAGCTAATTGGCTGGCACGCTGCCATAGCGCCTGCTGAATCACTCGGTTCTCAATGATATGACCGAGATGGCTGAAGCCATATTCATCAGCATGAAACGCTATTTTGCCAAAACTGTCTTGGTCCCACACTTCCATGCCGCCATAGGGGCTGGCCCGTAGCGCCAAAATGCTGTCCCATACCCCTATTTTTTTCAATAAGCGCTCACTGGCAGCATTGATCGCCGAGACACGTAGCGCCAACTCATCAGTCAGCGGTGCAGTGAGAGGTTCTGGTGCGGGCTGATGCTCCAGAATAGCGATGCGCAAGCCACTGCCCTGTAAGCCACAGGCCAGCGCCAGACCGACCATTCCGCCACCGGCGATTACCACGTCATATGATTGCATGCCAATATATTCCCATTAAATACTAACGCTCTACCCATCCCAATGTCTGCCGGGCGAAAGTATCACGTATTGCAGGCATCAGCTCCATTGACATCAGAGCAAGGTTACGCCCAACCACCAGTGGCCCATAGCGATTGGCAAACAGACGAATTAAACCATCAGTGACACCAATAGTCGCCTGTTGATCCCCTTGTCGCCGCTGCTGATATTGGCTGAGAACCGCATACTCACCGGGGTCGCCCTCCGCCTGCGCGATAGTTTCAGCCAGCGACATCACATCACGCAGCCCTAGATTGAAACCCTGCCCGGCAATGGGATGCAGTGTTTGCGCCGCATTACCCACTAACGCCAGACGGTGACTGATATGGCGCGAAGCCGTCAATAATTGCAGCGGGTAGCTGTAGCGCTTACCCGCATGGAGAATTTTACCCAACCGCCAACCAAAAGCTTGCTGCAATTGCGCCACAAAACGGGCGTCATCCCAACTATCGACCTGCTGCTTTTCGTGTTTAGCGTGACACCAGACCAGCGAGCTACGCCCTTCAGACATCGGTAATAATGCCAGCGGCCCATTGCGGGTAAAACGCTCAAAAGCCCGACCTGCCGGTAGTTCGGAAGTCGTAATATTGGCAATCACGGCGATCTGTTGATAGTCCTGCTGCTGCCACTGAATATTACAAGCCCGCGCCAGTGCCGAATGAGATCCGTCGGCTGCCACTAGCAGCTTTGCACTCAGTTGTTGGCCGTTATCCAGCGTCACACCGGCTGATGCAACAGTACGAACCACATCTACCACTTTAGCCGGGCAATGCAGCGTCACTCCCGGCGCTTTCTGCAATAAGGCAAACAGCCTTTTACCGGCATCATGTAGCTCAATAACATTACCCAGTGCCGCAACACCATAATCAGCGGCGCGTAAGTTAACAAAACCCGAATGACCGCTATCACTAACATGAACATGTTCAATGGCGGTGGCACAATCAACCAGATGCGCCCAGATACCAATGCGCTCCAGTTGTTGGCAGGTGCCTTGTGCCAAGGCAATCGCTCTGGCATCAAAACCCGGATGCTGCCTGCTATCAGGAAGTTGTGCTTCAACCAAAGCAACCGGTACCCGCCCTTTGGTGAGGGATGAAATAGCCAGCGCCAGAGTTGCTCCGGCCATACCACCACCAACAATGATTACGCTCATCAGTTATCTCGCTGCCGCCATCAGGACTTCAATGGCATCGGGATCTTTCACCACACCGGCGGTCAGATTTTCATTGCCGTCAGCAGTAATCACGATGTCATCTTCGATACGAATACCAATACCACGGTATTCTGGCGGTACATCAGCATCTGGGGCGATATAGAGACCCGGCTCAATGGTCAGCACCATTCCCGGTTCCAAAATGCGGCCACGGTCACTATTGGTATAATCACCGACATCATGCACATCCAATCCTAACCAGTGGCTTAAACCATGCATAAAGAAGGGGCGATGCGCTTTTTCAGCGATCAATTGCTCGATATCACCTTTTAGAATGCCCAAACCAACCAGACCCGTAATCATAATGCGCGCCACCTCCTCGGTGACTTCGCGGATACTGGTACCCGGGCGGAACAATTCTATTGATTTATTAATCGAGGCCAGAACGATGTCATAAATCTCACGTTGTGCTGGCGTGAATTTGCCGTTAACCGGGAAGGTGCGGGTGATATCACCGGCATAGCCACGGTATTCACAACCTGCATCAATCAGCACTAACTCACCATCCTGCAATTCACTCTCATTTTCGGTGTAATGCAAAATGCAGCCATTCTCACCACCGCCAACGATAGTGTTATATGCCGGGTAACGCGCGCCATGGCGGGTGAACTCATGCAGAATCTCCCCTTCCAACTGATACTCAAACATACCTGGGCGACATTTTTCCATCGCGCGAGTATGGGCTAGCGCACTGATTTCACCGGCGCGGCGCATCACAGTAATTTCTTCAACTGACTTAAACAGGCGCATTTCATGCAACCATGGACGCCAGTCAGTTAGCGTGGCCGGTGCACGTAAATTTTTACGAAAACCGTTACGTAATCTTTCCAGCGCGGCAAAAACAATTTTATCTGCATAAGCATATTGCCCCTGCGCGTGATAAATCACATCAAGGCGATTGAGCAACAAATAGAGCTGTTCGTCGATTTCATCGAAGGATAATGCGCGGTCAACACCTAACTTGAGGGGGGCCGCATCTTGCCCTAAACGGCGGCCAAACCAGATCTCGGCGGTTAAGTCCCGCACCCGGTTAAACAACACGCTGTGGTTATGGGTCTCATCGCTTTTTACCAGAATCAACACCGCCTCCGGTTCATTGAACCCCGTCAGGTAGCTAAAATCGCTATTCTGACGATAAGGGTATTCGGAATCCGCACTGCGCGTAGCCTCCGGTGCGGCGAAAAACAGTGCTGCACTGCCCGGGGCCATCTTCGCCAACAGCGCCTGACGGCGGTTCTGGTATTCTTGCTGAGTCATCACACCCTCCTGGAACATCCGATTTAATCGACTTAATTCAACATATTACACCATATCATTTAATGTAGTGTTGGCTTACGCATCTCTGGTGCAGTCGGCTTCTGTTGAGTAAATTCGATATGGCACAAAATAGCCGCCACACGCACATACTCAATAACTTCTTCTAATGATTGAGCCAGCTCTCCTTGATCTTCATCTTCGTCGTAGCCTAATTGGGCAATATTACGTAAATCATCAATGGCTTCACCCACTTCATCTTTCACCTGCGCCAATTTCGGTTGCAACATACCCAAACCTAACAGGAAATGGTTGACCCAACCTGATAATGCGTCAGCACGGTCAAAAACCGAGATATCGTCCCCTTCAGGGATAAGCAACTGGAACATAAAACCTTCGTTCTCCAGCGCTTCTTGTGTTGCTTCATGTAACTGTTGTAACGGCAATCCCAACGCTTGTGAAAAGGCAACGCCCTCATTGGTCAGGTCATGTACCAGCGTGCGCCAGCCATTGTCTTTACTGCCACCACAGAGCATGCCGCTGATCAGGCCATGCATTTCTGCGGGGGTTAATGCTACCGCTTGCTGGCTTAACGCCAAGGCAAGTGATTGGTAAGTTGGTAATGTATTCTCTATAGACATGCGTATTGGTCATCGTTGGCAGGATAAGTTCGTGTTATGCTACCACCAAGAAAGGTCGCTATACCAGAAAACGCAACGCGCTAGACCCTAATACCCAACGGGTATTAGGGGTTGAATCTTGGTATCGAGATATATATAGTGACGCCCGCTTTGCAACTACGAGCATTTTGCCTCTGGTTTACAAGGTTGGCGCGAAAATTAGTCAGGAAGGTGGCATGTCTGCACAACCGGTAGATATTCAAATTTTTGGTCGCTCGTTAAGAGTCAATTGTCCGCCAGAACAACAAGACGCGTTGAACATGGCAGCAGAAGATCTTAACCAACGGTTGCAAGATCTCAAAGTTCGCACTAGAGTCACAAATACTGAGCAGTTAGTTTTTATCGCAGCATTGAATGTCTGTCACGAATTAGCTCAGGAAAGGTTGAAAACCCGTGACTATGCATCCAATATGGAGCAACGTATTCGGATGTTACAACAGACCATTGAACAGGCGTTGCTTGAACAAGGTCGCATCTCTGAACGTCAGGATGCACAGTTTGAATAAATCTCTGTTGAATGATAGATTCAGCAGTGAGTAAAAAATTTCTCTGAGGTGTTTGCCAGCGGGCCAGTCCCCTGAGCCGATATTTAATACCAACAGAATGTAGTGACTCCGTAACTGGTGCGCATGCTCGGTCCGCCGAGAAGCCTTAAGGTTGCGACGCTGCGTTCACCTTGAACCATGGGTTCAAGGGTTACAGCCTGCGGCGGCATCTCGGAGATCCCCTCTTTATCGATTAACCAGCATTTGGGGTTATCACGTTCGTTTTACATTGGCTGTCTACTGGCATCAGCAATATATCTTCCGAATCAATAAAATGTCTTTTTAATCAAAAAATTATCCTTTAAATTAACAACATATTTTTGAATAAATAATATGCCTTTGACTGCGCAATATGCCCTTGAGCGACAAAAGATTCGTAGTGAGATTCGTGAACGTCGGCGTCTGTTGACTGCGGAACAACAGCATCAGTCAGCGCATCTGGCGGCAAAGCATATCGCTGAGCATGACAGAATCCGTCAGGCTAACACCATTGCCGTGTTCCTCTCCTTCGATGGTGAACTCAATACCCGCCCCATTATTGAGCTGCTATGGCAGCAACAAAAACAGGTTTATCTGCCGGTTTTGCACCCTTTCAGCCCCGGTAATTTATTATTTCTGCGTTATCGCCCTGATAGCACGCTTATCCGTAATCGCCTGAAAATCCTTGAACCACAATTAGATGTGCGAGAAGTTCTGCCACTAAACCAATTGGATATGGTAATAACCCCGTTAGTGGCGTTTGATAGCCTCGGGCAACGTTTAGGTATGGGTGGTGGCTTTTATGACCGTACGCTGCAACACTGGCAGCAAGGGCGCCCTTATCCTATTGGCCTGGCCCATGATTGCCAATGGGTAGAGCACTTGCCCTGTGAGCTTTGGGATGTACCATTGCCAGAGATAGTGACACCAACAAAAGTGTGGCAGTGGTAAGAGATAATCCTGCAAAATAAAAAAACACCCGATATTTTATAGATAGCGGGTGTTTAGTCATTCAATACAAATAGTTATTAGTAAAGCAAACGAGCACGGATAGTTCCCGGGATCGCCTTCATCGCCTGCAATGCTTTTTCTGCATTTTCCGCATCATCAGTCTCAACATCAATGACGACATAACCGATTTCAGCACTGGTTTGCAGATACTGTGCCGCAATGTTGACATTCTGTTCGGCAAAGATTTTGTTAATGCTGGTCAGGATGCCTGGGCGGTTCTCATGGATATGCAACAGACGGCGGGTATTATCGCCGTGAGCAGGCAGAGAAACCTCAGGGAAGTTGACCGCAGACAGCGTTGAGCCGTTGTCGGAATACTTCGCCAGCTTACCTGCCACTTCATCACCGATATTTTCCTGCGCTTCCTGAGTGGAACCACCAATATGTGGTGTTAGCAACACATTATCAAACTCGCACAAGGGTGAATTGAACGGGTCCTTATTAGTTGCAGGCTCTTCAGGGAATACGTCGATTGCCGCGCCTGCCAAATGATTGCTGGCCAACGCATCACATAAGGCCGGGATATCGACCACGGTACCGCGTGAGGCGTTAATCAGCATCGCACCCGGCTTCATCAGAGCCAACTGTTCAGGGCCAATCATGTTTTTAGTGGAGTGGTTTTCCGGCACATGCAGGCTAATCACATCACTCATATTCAGTAGATCAGACAGGTGACGCACCTGCTGTGCATTCCCTAACGACAGTTTATTTTCGATATCGTAGAAAAATACTTTCATCCCGACACTCTCTGCCAGAATCCCGAGTTGGGTACCGATATGACCATAACCGATAATGCCCAGCTTCTTGCCACGGGCTTCATAGGAACCCACCGCCAGCTTGTTCCACTCACCACGGTGAGCTTTGGCGTTAGCCGATGGAATGCCTCGGAACATCAGCAGTAACTCGCCCAGTACCATTTCAGCTACCGAACGGGTATTGGAGAAAGGTGCATTGAATACCGGCACACCGCGTTTGGTAGCCGCTTTTAAATCAACCTGATTGGTACCGATACAGAAACAACCTACCGCGACTAATTTTTCTGCTGCCGCAAAAACTTCTTCAGACAGATGCGTACGCGATCGAATGCCGATGAAGTGAGCATCTTTGATCGATGCTTTCAGTGATTCGGTGTCTAAGGCACCTTTATGATATTCAATATTGCTATATCCGGCAGCACGCAGATTATCAACCGTGCTCTGGTGCACCCCTTCCACTAACAGAAACTTAATTCTGTCTTTCTCCAGTGATACTTTTGCCATGTCCCCGACCCTATTTTCAGACTTCAGATGTGGCTGCCGCTATCGAATGAATCCGGTCAGCACCCTGTCAACATAACAAATATTACGCGGGCAGCAATACAAACGATTGCCTGCCAGCCAGCATAACAATCAGTGTCAATGTTAATTTATGGAATAAAAAACTGGCGTGAAGAGGGTTAATGGCAGGTTAATAAAACGAAATGAAGAAATGTGATATATATCACCAAATTTAGCGATTTTAAGAAAAGATATTTAAAGGCAAAAAAACTTTCAGGATGAAGTAGCGAACCTCATCCTGAGAGCGAGTTAACCGATCACTTTAATTTTATGGTCTTAACGCCGTCGGCGGTGCCAATCAGTGCCACATCAGCCCCCCGATTAGCAAATAGGCCGACCGTAACGACACCGGCAATACCATTGATTTTATTTTCTAACGCAATGGCATCCAAAATACTCAGATTGTGGACATCCAAAATAACGTTGCCGTTATCAGTCAGGACGTTCTGACGATACTCCGGTAAGCCACCCAGCTTAACCAGTTCACGAGCCACATAAGAGCGGGCCATTGGGATAACTTCAACCGGCAGCGGGAACTTACCCAGTATAGCAACCTGCTTGGACGCATCCGCGATGCAGATAAACTGACGAGCAATAGCAGCAATGATTTTCTCGCGGGTCAGCGCAGCACCACCGCCTTTGATCATCTGCATCTGGTCGTTAATTTCATCAGCGCCATCAACATAGATATCCAATACATCCACTTCATTACAATCGAATACGTGGATGCCGTAACTTTTCAGTTTGGCAGTAGAGGCATCAGAGCTGGAAACCGCCCCCTCTATCTGGCCTTTGATGGAGCCAAGTGCGTCAATAAAATGTGCTGCGGTCGAGCCAGTGCCGACCCCAACGATGGTACCAGGTTTTACATAATCTAATGCTGCCCAGCCCACTGCTTTTTTAAGTTCATCCTGAGTCATGGTAAGTTCACGCCTTGATGTGAAAGAAAACCTGAGGTCATTATAGAGCATCCGCAGTGGTGATTGTGTGAATAAAGCCAACTCGCGTGGTAGTTAATTCTAGCCGGATCACAGTTATGCCGGTTTATTTGTGGCTGACACCTTGGCATCCTGTCATAACAAACTGGCTAAAATGTGGCATAGTGCTGTATCGACTTAATATTTGGAGAGATGACTCCGATGAAACGCCCAGACTACCGTACGCTACAAGCGCTGGACGCGGTGATCCGTGAACGCGGTTTTGAACGCGCTGCACAAAAACTTTGCATCACCCAATCGGCGGTATCTCAACGCATCAAGCAGTTGGAGAATCTGTTTGGACAACCGCTGCTGGTGCGCACCGTGCCACCACGGCCTACCGAACAAGGGCAGAAACTGCTCGCGTTACTGCATCAGGTTGAGTTACTGGAAGAAGAGTGGCTGGGCAATGATAATGGCGGAGATACACCATTGTTATTGTCGCTGGCAGTGAACGCCGACAGTTTGGCGACCTGGTTGCTACCGGCATTGAAACCGGTGCTGGCTGATTCCCCTATCCGGCTGAATTTACAAGTCGAGGATGAGACTCGAACTCAGGAACGGTTACGTCGCGGCGAGGTTGTGGGTGCTGTCAGTATCCAACCTCAACCGCTCCCCAGTTGTCTGGTTGATCAACTCGGTGCGCTGGATTACCTGTTTGTCGCCTCCAAACCTTTCGCTGAGCGTTATTTCCCTAATGGCGTAACCCGCTCGGCATTGTTGAAAGCGCCAGCGGTGGCGTTTGACCATCTGGATGATATGCATCAGGCGTTTTTACAGCAGAACTTTGATTTATCACCGGGCAGCGTGCCCTGCCATATTGTTAACTCTTCCGAAGCTTTTGTGCAGTTAGCGCGACAAGGAACCACCTGTTGTATGATCCCGCATCTGCAAATCGAGAAAGAGCTAGCTTCAGGCGAATTAATCAATCTGACGCCAGGATTACTGCAACGACGAATGCTGTTCTGGCACCGGTTTGCACCGGAAAGCAGAACCATGAGAAAGGTGACTGACGCCCTGTTGTCTTATGGGCGTCAGGTATTACGGCAGGATTGATTTATTTAGCGGTACTGGTCGCAGTTTGGAGTTCAAACACGACATCAACCTGATCATCAAAATGGATGGTCTGCTGTTCGTAAGTTTGTGCGGCATCGGTGGCTGGTGCCGCTTCAGCGCTTTTAAACATGCGTGCTACCGGCATAGGCTGGTAGTTAGCGACGTGGTAACGAATGCTGTAGACCGGCCCAAGTTTAACTTTGAATCCATCAGCCAATGATCCTGCCTGGCTGATAGCATTTTCAATGGCTTTTTTACGCGCCTGCTCACGGTATGTGTCCGGGTTTGCTACCCCGAGTTCCACCGCACGGATCTCGTTTAGACCAGACTTCAGCGCACCATCTAGCAGCTCATTCAACTTATCCAGTTGGCGTAATGTTACCTGAACCTGGCGCACGGCACGGTATCCCTTCAAGACCGCTTCACCGCTTTTCTGGTAATCGTATTCAGGTTGAGTACGAATATTGGCAGCATTGATATCTTTCTTTTCAATGCCACTTTTACGTAAGAAATCAAAATATTGCGCGACCCTGGTATCCGCCTGTTTTTTGGCATCTGCCGCATCTTTGGCAGATACACTGACTTCAATAGCGATAGTGGCAATATCCGGTGTCGCATCAACACTGGCGGTACCGGAGGTGACAACATGCGGCCCTTCTGGCACTTCGGCTGCCTGAACTTGTAGCGCCAAAGGTAACGTCCCTAATCCCATCATTGCGGCCAAAGCCAATGTCTTCAACTTCACAGTGCCTCCTAAGATATACATGGCAAATTATTTATGACAACTCAGTCGACCTCAGCTAGATAACCAGTGAATTCAATCAGCGACAAATACATTTGCAGTTAATTACACTCACTCGAATCTCATTGGCAGCGTGATTAATTTGCTGTCGGTAACCGGATTAACACATCAACCGTAGCATATCTTATGAATCATGGGATTCGGATTAATGATAAAAACTCACAGATTTAGTGCTTGTTGCGCTAGCTGAAAAGCAATAAACCACATTACCCCTCCGACCAACAGATTAATCACCCGCTGCGACGTTGGGCGGTTAAGCCACGGTGATAACCACGCAGCCAATAGCGCGAGGGCAAAAAACCAGGCAATAGAGGCACTCACGGCTCCCAAAGCGAACCAAGGCCGGGAGTCGGGTAATAACTGGCTGCCAAGGCTACCGAGCACCACAAAGGTATCGAGATAGACATGCGGATTGAGCCAGGTTACCGCCAGTAGGGTTATAACTATTGGCCAACGCCCTTGCGCGCCGGTTGCGGCTGCAGATGAGGAGCCCCCCCCACGCCAGGCTGCCATCAATGCGCCCCAACCGTACCACAGCAGGAAAGCCACACCGCCCCATGTGACCAGTGCCAGTAACAATGGCGAACGACTCAGCAAGGCACTGCCGCCAAAGATCCCCGCACAAATCAAGATAATGTCACTCAGCGCACAAAGTGAGGCACTCATCAAATGGTGCTGACGCTTAATCCCCTGGTTCATCACAAAGGCATTTTGTGGCCCGAGGGGTAAAATCATCGCAGCACTGAGGGCGAAGCCCTGTAAATAGACAGCTAACATACTGTTACCTTTAAATAATACTCAAAACGGGCCGAGAGAATTGGAGAGGAATTAGCAGCATATTACGGGGAGAGCGGCATCAGAGGAAATTGATATTTCTTATCAATAATAAGTAAAACTAATAATGGCTAAGCAAGAGGGAAAACAAGGATGGAAAAAGGAAAAAACGGGCCGATAACGACCCGATTTGACATGGCTATAGCCAAATTGTAAACAACACTACAGCTTCAGGTACGCAGACTAATCTGCCTCAGTTTTTGCTACCTGATGCAAATGCACGTCCATCTGCGGGTAAGGAATGCCAATTTTGTTAGCATCCAACGCACGCTTGAAGTTTTCCATCAGATCCCAATACACATCCATCGCGTCGCCATTGGTAGTCCAGACGCGCACCGTGAAGTTAAGGGAAGAGGCAGCCATCTCATTCAAACGTACGGTAACCCCTTTGTCATGCATGATACGTTTATCTGCGGCAATGATGTCACCCAGCACTTTCTTTACCACATCAATATCAGCATCATAGGCAACACCGATGACCATATCGGTACGGCGATTCGGTTCACGGCTGGTATTGATGATGTTATTAGCAATAATTTTGCCGTTGGGTACCACGATGATTTTGTCGTCGACCGTCCGTAGGGTCGTTGAGAAAATTTGCACCTGAACCACAGTACCGGCTACACCGCCCAGATCGACATATTCACCTGCCTTAAATGGACGGAAGGCCACCAGCAGCACTCCGGCGGCAAAGTTTGATAGCGAGCCTTGTAGCGCCAAACCAACAGCTAAACCCGCGGCACCGATAACGGCAATCACCGATGCAGTCTGCACACCCAAACGTCCCAGCACCGCAACGATAGTGAAAGCCAGAATGCTGTAACGCGCCATTGCTGCCAGGAAGTCTGCGACGGTGACATCAATGCCACGTAACTTCATGACCCGACCAAGCATCCGTGACGCAATTTTGGCGATGATTGAACCGACGGTTAAGATAAGTAATGCTGCGACCAGATTAACCGCGTATTGAATCAGCAAATCTTGGTTATTCACCAACCAGGTACTCGCTTCATTGATACCATCAACTACGTTTAATTCTTCCATTTGAATCATCCTACAAAAAGCTCCCTGCGGGAGAGATTACGCAAAAAAATCACCGCAAAATGCTGACGGCTACAACTGACAGCCTGTTTAGGGTAACTAACAATGAGCCTGTTGCCAATTTTGGCAGAGAAATTTACGCTGAAATATCAGACTACTCAGTCAATCAAGGCGGCGGAAATGAGGTTAGATTCGTTTTTTGCAAAGAAAAAAGGCCCCAAGGGGCCTTTTAAGTCGGTCAAAGCAGTATCGAATTACAGAACGTCTTTGGCGTTCAGTTCTTCAAAGGCTTTTTCCAGACGAGCAACCATAGTCACCTGTGCAGCACGCAGCCACGCACGTGGGTCGTAGAATTTCTTGTTCGGCTTGTCAGCACCTTCTGGGTTACCCAGTTGGCCTTGTAGATAAGCTTCGTTCTTTTTGTAGTAGCCCAGAATACCTTCCCACGTTGCCCATTGGGTATCGGTGTCGATATTCATTTTAACTACGCCATAGCTAACCGCTTCTTTGATTTCAGCAGCAGTAGAACCTGAACCACCGTGGAATACGAAGTTCAAGCTGTTGTGCGGCAGATTGTGCTTCTTGGAAACATAATCCTGAGAATCACGCAGAATAGTTGGGGTCAGTTTCACGTTACCTGGCTTGTAAACACCGTGTACGTTACCGAAAGAGGCAGCGATGGTGAAACGTGGGCTGATAGCGTTCAGTTTTTCGTAAGCGTAATCAACATCTTGTGGCTGAGTATACAGAGAAGATGCGTCCATATGGCTGTTGTCCACGCCATCTTCTTCACCACCGGTGCAACCCAGTTCGATTTCCAGCGTCATACCCAGTTTCGCCATGCGAGTCAGGTATTTGCTACAAATTTCGATATTTTCTTCCAGGGACTCTTCAGACAGGTCGATCATGTGAGAAGAGAACAGTGGTTTGCCGGTAGCCGCAAAGTGTTTCTCACCTGCGTCCAACAAGCCGTCTAACCATGGCAGCAATTTCTTGGCGCAATGGTCGGTGTGCAGAATAACAGGAACACCATAGTGTTCAGCCATCTGATGGACATGATGTGCACCAGAGATAGCGCCCAGGATTGCAGCACCCTGACCTTCTGCTTTAACGCCTTTACCTGCGATAAATGCTGCACCACCGTTAGAGAACTGAACGATAACTGGCGCACGCACTTTGGCTGCTGTTTCCAGCACTGCGTTAATAGAGTCGGTGCCGACACAGTTAACTGCTGGCAGAGCAAAGTTGTTCTCTTTGGCTACTGCGAACACTTTCTGAACGTCATCACCTGTGATGACACCTGGTTTTACGAAATCAAAAATTTTAGACATGTACGTTGTCCTGTTTCGTCGACTGAAGATAGCAGCTATCCGGTGAGGATAGGCCCTAAATGTAAATCGCCTATACCCGTCATACTTCAAACTGCATGTGCGTTGGCTGCCATCATTCACTCAAGTCATTGAGTTATCTCAACTCCTTGAGTTCATTTCGTTGCCGCCTTCCTGCAACTCGAATTATTTAGGGTATAAAGCCCGCGAGCTTCATTAGCTAAAAGCGAAACGGGCGGCTTTCGCCCCCCGTTATCTAAATTACTGCTTAGCGCGCTCTTCCAGCATCACCACCGCTGGCAGTTTTTTCCCTTCTACGAACTCAAGGAATGCACCACCGCCGGTAGAAATGTAAGAGATTTGGTCAGCAATACCGAACAGATCGATTGCTGCCAGAGTGTCACCACCGCCCGCGATAGAGAATGCGTCACTCTCTGCGATGGCACGAGCGACTATCTCGGTCCCTTTACGGAAATTAGGGAACTCGAATACACCAACCGGGCCATTCCACAGAATGGTTTTGGCATTTTTCAGGATCTCAGCCAGACGTTGTGCAGACTCGTCGCCCAGATCAAGAATTTGTTCGTCATCTTTGATTTGGTTAGCTGGTTTCAGTGTCGCAACAGCAGTTTCAGAGAATTCGGTTGCAACACGCACATCGGTAGGAACCGGGATATCACAGGTTTCCAGCAGGCGCTTGGCCTCTGGAATCAGGTCTGCTTCGTACAGAGATTTACCGACATTGTTGCCTTGAGCTGCAACGAAGGTATTGGCGATACCACCACCAACAATCAGTTGATCGGCGATTTTAGACAGTGCGCCAAGCACGGTCAGTTTGGTTGATACTTTAGAACCACCCACAATGGCAACCATTGGGCGTGCTGGGTTACCCAGCGCTTTACCCAGTGCTTCCAGTTCTGCTGACAACAGCGGGCCGGCACAGGCGATAGGGGCAAATTTACCCACACCGTGAGTAGAAGCTTGTGCACGGTGAGCAGTACCAAACGCATCCATCACATAGACGTCACACAGTGCCGCATATTTCTTAGACAGCGTTTCGTCGTCTTTCTTCTCGCCTTTGTTAAAGCGAACGTTTTCCAGCACAACCAACTCGCCTGCTGCAATTTCAACGCCGTCCAGATAGTCTTTCGCCAGACGTACCGGAGAAGACAGTTTGTCTTTCAGGTAGTTAACTACTGGCAGCAAGGAGAACTCTTCGTTGTACTCGCCTTCGGTCGGGCGACCCAAGTGAGAGGTAACCATTACTTTAGCGCCTTGCTTCAGTGCCGCTTCAATCGTCGGCAGAGATGCACGGATACGCGCATCAGAAGTCACTTTGCCATCTTTTATCGGAACATTGAGGTCCGCACGGATCAGCACGCGTTTGCCAGCCAGATCCAGATCGGTCATCTTAATTACAGACATGGTGAATCCTCTTGTTGATTCTCTTTAAAGTTGCATAAGCTGCACATCAACGCTGATATAACCGCAGTAAAACTGCGGAAAAACAAGACGTTAGCATGCCATACTAGAAACCACTTCGGGCCATCGCCAATGTCGTATCCAACATTCTATTGGCGAAACCCCATTCGTTATCGCACCATACCAAGGTCTTAATCAGGTGCTGCCCACTGACCCGAGTCTGCGTGCAATCGACAATTGCACTGTGCGGATCATGGTTAAAATCGGTCGACACCAAGGGTAATTCCGTATAGTCAACTATACCACGAAATGAACCTCTTGCTGCCTTTTGAAAAAGCTGGTTAACCTCAGCGACACCAACCGGGTTTGTCACGCTAACGCTTAAATCGATAGCGGTTACGTTGATGGTTGGCACCCGTACCGAGATAGCTTCAAACCTGTCACAAAACTTCGGAAAAATACGGGTAATCCCTGCCGCCAGTTTAGTATCAACCGGGATAATTGACTGACTTGCTGCCCGGGTACGGCGTAAATCCTGATGATAAGCATCGATAACGGGTTGATCATTCATTGATGAATGAATGGTGGTCACAGTGCCAGACTCGATGCCATAAGCGATATCCAACAACTGAATAATAGGAATAATGCAGTTCGTGGTACAGGAAGCGTTGGAAACAATCCGGTGCTCCGCCAGTAAATCTTGATGGTTTACACCATAGACTACTGTTGCGTCTAAATCATTGCCGCCAGGATGGGCAAACAGTACCTTTTTGGCACCGGAGGCAATATGAGCCTCGCCATCGGCACGGCTGCCATACACGCCGCTACAATCTAGAACAACATCAATTCCTAACTCACCCCAAGGTAACTGCTCTATTTCTGGCTGATGTATCAGCCGGATGATATCGTCACCGACGTACAAATTGTCACATTCCTGACGAACATCCCAGGCAAACCGGCCATGGCTGGAGTCATACTTCAGTAAATGGGCCATCCCTTGTGCATTAGCCAACTCATTAATAGCAACTACTGAAATTTCTGCCCGGCGACCCGATTCATACAATGCGCGTAAAACGCTACGGCCAATACGGCCAAAGCCATTTATCGCTATGCGGATTGTCATGTTACTCCCTGTTTCTGGTTATTATCATGCAACCCCATAGCGTACTGCACCGTACCCTAAGATGTTAATCGTCTTATCACAATTCAGCCAGAATACTTCCGGCTTTTTCCTCAGCTAATTTTACTGAAACTGAAAATCAATCATGACTGAAACGCTTCAGCCAGAATAAACCAAACTAATCATAAAAGGAATATCTGCCTGATAAAGGGCACAATACATCCATCAATTGGCGAAAAAAAAGACCGCAGAAGCGGTCTTTTAACAGGTGTATTACCGGGATTGTCATCACCGTTTACACCCGGTATACCCTTTGGCTTGGAACTGCTGGAATGCTAGCGGCACCACCAAGTTTTTTGGGCATATTTCATAGTAACGCAGTCTCTTATTTCAATAGCGCCTGAGCTTTCGCTACCACGTTTTCAACAGTGAAACCAAATTCTTTAAACAGCAATTCTGCTGGTGCAGATTCACCGAAGGTGGTCATACCAACCACCGCGCCATTCAGGCCAACGTATTTGTACCAGTAATCGGCAATACCGGCTTCAACGGCAACGCGCGCGCTAACCGCTGCTGGCAATACAGATTCACGGTAAGCGGCGTCTTGTTTGTCGAATGCATCAGTTGATGGCATAGAAACAACACGCACTTTGTGGCCTGCGCCGGTCAGTTGATCTGCTGCTGCCACTGCCAGTTCAACTTCAGAACCGGTAGCAATGAAGATCAGTTCAGGCTGGCCTGCACAATCTTTCAGTACATATGCGCCTTTAGCGATATTGGCTAACTGCTCAGCAGTACGTGGCTGTTGTGCCAGATTCTGACGGGAGAAGATCAGTGCACTCGGGCCATCTTTGCGTTCCAGCGCATACTGCCATGCCACCGCAGACTCAACCTGGTCACAAGGACGCCAGGTGCTCATGTTTGGTGTTACACGCAGGCTGGCCATCTGCTCAACCGGCTGATGGGTTGGGCCATCTTCGCCCAGACCAATAGAGTCATGGGTGTAAACGAATATGCTGCGGATTTTCATCAGAGCAGCCATACGCACCGCGTTACGGGCATATTCCACAAACATCAGGAAGGTTGCGCCGTAAGGAATGAAACCACCGTGCAGAGCAATACCGTTCATGATGGCAGACATACCAAATTCACGGACACCGTAGTGAATGTAGTTACCCGCCAGATCATCGCTCAGTGATTTAGAACCAGACCAGATAGTCAGGTTACTCGGTGCCAGGTCAGCAGAGCCGCCCAAGAATTCAGGTAATACTTTACCGAAGGCTTCCAGCGCATTTTGTGATGCTTTGCGGCTGGCAATCTTGGCAGGATTAGCTTGCAATTGTTCGATGAAATTCTTGGATTCAGTCGCCCAGTTAGCAGGCAATTCACCGCTGACACGACGTTTGAATTCAGCAGCCAGTTCTGGATAAGCTTTGGCATAAGCTGCGAACTTCTCGTTCCAGGCAGCTTCTTTTGCCTGACCGGCTTCTTTAGCATCCCACGCAGCATAGATATTTTGTGGGATTTCAAATGCAGGGTATTTCCACCCCAATGCTTCACGGGTAGCAGCAACTTCATCAGCACCTAATGGTGCACCGTGTGAGTCATGCGTACCGGCTTTCTTCGGTGAGCCAAAACCGATAATGGTTTTGCACATCAGCAGTGAAGGTTTGTCGCTAACTTTGTGAGCTTCTTCGATAGCCGCTTTGATTGAATCAGCATTATGGCCATCAACACCACGAACCACATGCCAACCGTAAGCTTCGAAACGAGCCGCCGTGTCGTCAGTGAACCAGCCTTCAACGTGACCATCGATAGAGATACCGTTGTCGTCATAGAAAGCGGTCAGTTTGCCCAGCTTCATGGTGCCAGCCAGAGAGCACACCTCGTGGGAGATACCTTCCATCATGCAGCCATCACCCATAAATGCGTAGGTGTGATGATCAACAACGTCATGGCTTGGGCGGTTAAACTGTGCGGCCAGCGTGCGTTCTGCAATGGCGAAACCAACAGCATTCGCAATGCCCTGACCCAGCGGGCCGGTGGTAGTTTCTACGCCAGCGGTATAGCCATATTCAGGGTGACCAGGCGTTTTAGAGTGTAACTGACGGAAGTTTTTCAGCTCTTCCATCGGCAAATCATAGCCAGTGAGATGCAGCAAGCTATAGATCAACATGGAGCCGTGACCATTCGATAACACGAAACGGTCGCGATCAGCCCAGTGTGGGTTGGTTGGGTTATGGTTCAAATAGTCACGCCACAAAACTTCGGCGATATCTGCCATACCCATAGGGGCGCCGGGGTGGCCGGAATTCGCTTTCTGCACTGCGTCCATGCTTAGTGCGCGGATCGCGTTGGCAAGCTCTTTACGAGAGGACATGTTTTACTCCAGGTCGGATTAAAAAAAAGCGTTCAAGTTTACCATTTTCTCAGACTCAGCATTGAAACGGCAATCACTAAAACTAAATGAGCTAAAACTTCCATATTTTCAGAATAAAGCTATAGCTGTAACGATTGAGTCGCGTTACCCTCGCTGCGTTTTTAGCCACACAATGAGTGTATTAACCACTCTGTCGGCTGGCAGTGTTCGTTTTTGCAAACAAACCGATATAAACCATACGTTGCCACGAATATTTCGGGCAAGACCTATTGCCGACAGAGTAGAACAACCGTCGTCGATTCAACAGCGATTAATGCAATAGTTAATAAGAATGCAACAGTGACTGTTGGCGAATAATGATGGATAGATAACGCAACTGATACGTTATCATCACGAAGAGAACGGTCCTCTCCAATAATAAAATGGCATAACCACAGGAAGAAAGTGTTATGAAAATTCGTACCTCAATGATTGCACTGAGCCTTACAGCGCTGCTTAGCGGCTGCCAGAATATGAATACTGATGGCTTAATGCAGTCAGGCGCACAGGCATTTCAAGCGGCAACCTTGAATGATGCTGATGTAAAAATGCTCAGCGAAAAATCTTGCGCTGAAATGGATCAGAAAGCGCAGATAGCGCCAACAGACAGTACCTATGCCAAACGGTTGGTGAAAATTTCAGCCGCATTAGGCGATAACATTAATGGTACGCCAGCTAACTATAAGGTGTATGTCACAAAGGATGTGAATGCCTGGGCCATGGCAAATGGTTGTATTCGTGTTTATAGCGGGCTGATGGATATGATGACCGACAATGAAGTGGAAGGTGTACTCGGTCATGAGATGGGCCATGTGGCATTGGGGCATACCCGTAAAGCGATGCAAGTGGCTTATGGCACAACTGCCCTGCGCACTGCGGCCAGTTCCGCTGGCGGGATTGCCGGGCAGTTGTCTCAGTCTCAGTTAGCAGATATTGGCGAGAAATTGGTTAACGCTCAATTTTCACAGAAACAAGAAAGCGAAGCGGATGATTACTCATTCGATTTGTTGAAAAAACGCGGTATCGATCCAAATGGTTTAGTCACTAGCTTTGAAAAATTGGCAACCATGGAAGCAGGCCGTACCAGCAGCATGTTTGACGATCATCCGTCATCACAAGCGCGGGCTGATCATATTCGCCAACGTATTGCTGCTGAGAAGTAAACCCCGTCAATTATCACTGTATAACGCCCGTGATTTTTGCGGGCGTTACTCTCTTATTACTAAATATTACCCGCCACTATCTACGTCCAGATTTACCTCAATCTGATCACCTTTAATGCGCACTGGATAGGTTGCTAAATCCCTATCGCCTGGCTCACGCAAGCACTGACCGGTCCGCACATCAAACAATGCACCGTGTAATGGGCACTCAACGGTTTCTCCATCCATAAAGCCCTGACTTAACAATGCATTGGCATGAGGGCAAATGTCTTCCATCGCAAAATACTCACCATCAATGACATAGACGCCAATCCTTTTATCATCAATCTGCGCTGAGAAAGGAAAATCGGGCTTGACGTAATTTACCTTACAAACACTGACCCATCCCATTCAAGCACCTCTCAGATAAGCATCATAAATGACCAATATTAGTGTGGTTGATATTTGGACAATCACCAGTGACAGGGGCAAACAAAAAGGGCAAACCTGAGTTTGCCCTTAATATAGAGAGACTTCTTGCGTTGAAAAAGCAGCCGTTAGCCGTTATTCATCTTCGAGATAAGTATAACCGTACAGACCTGCTTCGAACTCTTCCATAAACTGCGCCTGCAACTCGGTATCTAGATCAGTTTCTTTCACCTGATCACGGAATTGGTTCAACAATTTCTCTGGGTTCAACTGAACATATTCCAGCATATCTGCGACGGTATCACCTTCGTCAGTCTGCTCAACTTCAACCGTGCCGTCTGGGAATACATACACATCAACCGCGGCAGTATCACCAAACAAGTTATGCATATTGCCCAGAATCTCTTGATAGGCACCAACCATAAAGAAGCCCAACAATGGCGGGTTTTCAGCATCATATGGCGGCATCGGCATGGTGGTTGCTACCCCATCGCCGTCAATATAATGGTCGATAGTACCGTCTGAGTCACAAGTAATATCCAGCAATACCGCGCGGCGTTCTGGTGGCTTATCTAACCCTTCCAGTGGCAACACTGGGAATAACTGATCGATACCCCAGGCATCCGGCATAGATTGGAACAGCGAGAAATTCACGTACAGCTTGTCGGCCATACGCTCTTGCAGCTCATCAATGATTGGCCGGTGTGCACGATTGCTTGGGTCCAGTTGCTTCTGGATATCATTGCAGATACTCAGGTACATCTGTTCCGCCCAGGCACGTTGTGTCAGGTCCAGTATCCCATGGGCATATTGACTATGCACATCATGTAAATCCATTTGACTGTCGTGCAGCCATTCGCGCAGAGAGCGGCGGTTTTCCGGCTCTTGCATTTCCAGCCAGGTATCCCACAGGCTTATCAGCGCACGAGGTGCATCTTCTTCCGGTGGCTGTGGCTCATTAAATTCATTGCGTTCTACGCCGATCACATTGGAAACCAGCACGGTATGGTGCGCGGTGACTGCGCGGCCCGATTCCGTAATCACGGTAGGATGCGGCAGGCCATGTTCATTACAAGCATCACCAATACCCCAGATAACGTTGTTGGCATATTCATTCAGGCCATAGTTTACTGAGCAATCGGACTGAGAACGCGTCCCTTCGTAATCCACCCCCAAACCACCACCCACATCGAAGCACTGGATATTGACACCCAGCTTGTGTAATTCCACATAGAAACGTGCGGACTCACGAACCCCGGTGGAGATATCACGGATGTTGGATAGCTGAGATCCCAAATGGAAATGCAGTAATTGCAGGCTTTCGAGACTATTGGCGTCACGCAGCATATCAACCAATTGCAGCACTTGGGTGGCAGACAAACCAAATTTAGATTTCTCACCACCGCTGGCCTGCCATTTACCGGAACCTTGTGATGCCAGGCGCGCACGAACACCCAGGCGCGGAACCACATTCAAGCGTTCGGCTTCTTCCAATACCATTTTGATTTCTGACATCTTTTCGATGACCAGATAAACCTTATGGCCCAGTTTTTCGCCGATTAATGCCAGACGAATATATTCACGATCTTTATAGCCGTTACAAACGATAACCGAACGGGTCATACCTGCATGGGCCAAAACCGCCATCATTTCAGCTTTAGAGCCAGCTTCCAGCCCCAACGGCTCACCAGAATTGACTAAAGACTCAATAACCCGGCGATGCTGGTTTACTTTAATCGGGTAAACCAGGAAGTAGTCGCCTTCATAGCCAAATGACTCACGCGCACGTTTAAATGCACCGTTAATTGAGCGTAGGCGATGTTGTAAAATTTGTGGGAAACAGAATAATGCAGGCAGACGTTGCCCCTGCTCGAGCTGCATTCCTTTGACCAGTTGCGCCAGATCGACACGCGCCTCACGAACATCTGGATCAGGGCAAACGCTGATATGACCCAACTCGTTGACGTCATAATAGTTGCCACCCCAATAGGCGACGTTATACGTGCTCAGCATCTTGCTGGCATTACGGTCATTCATGGCAACCTCCTGCATAGAGCGTAAAGAAACATGTGCGCCCGCTGCTGACGGACGGCCAATCAAGTTATCATCAGACATAATTCGCCTCTATTGCGATACTGACGATAAAGTCAGCCACTATCGCAGCTACAACCAGCAAGGACAACCCACGTGGACGCCGAATCGGCAGAATATTACGCTGCAAAGCGCTATCCACAAGTGGTTTATCACTCAGCTATTCATTACCCAAAAGGGTAAAACACGTTTAAATGGAAAATACGTCCGACTGTAAATACGTATTGAGATTTTGTGAATCGGATTAGCCGCAAAGTGGTCAGGCTAGCCAAATTCAGTGCTTCAGGCGGCTGTTAACCTGCCCGCGAATCCTGAGACGCACCCATGTGGGTGTAACATCGCCTTGATGGAGTACAAGAAAGGAAGGTTGCAAAGGGGGATTGAACGTCAGAACGACGTAGCTGTTGATGTGCAGCAACCAGTTGACAACGGATCATTAATCCAACCACCTCCACGCATGCCGCTCAGATTGAACGGACAAGACTTTAAATAAACCCGTCATCTTTCAAGTTACAGGGGAAATAGCTGCATATTGAAATCTATTGGGTATAGACAGATTAAGTAACAGTTTGATGACGCCGCTATTTTCATGCCCATTCACGGTTAAACACCTGAGTGCAAAACTCTGCAAATGTAACAATGAGCTAATGTCATCCTCTGCCATCTTCATCATTGCATATCAAATAAGCTGCGCGCGCAGTTTATACCTATAACGCGAGCAAAATGCAAAATGAAAATAGCGTGTATACCCTAAATAATTCGAGTTACAGGAAGGCGGCAAGCGAGATAATCCCGATGAACTTACTGTCGCAAGTGATTCGGGTTATTGAGTGTAGCCAACGCACATGCAGCTTGAAGTATGACGGGTATAACTGTATCAAGCGGTAAATAAACACCATGACAACCAAAGCAAGAAATATCTTGATGCAAAAAGGGCTGGCATTAAGAGTAAAAGCTGACCTAAAATAGACGTCCAGATGTTAATACATCCAAACATTTTAATTGCTAGAATGCTACGTGTGCGACAAATCATGCAAGGCTTCTAAATTTATACGCCCAAAAAACTTGGCGTTGCGGGTGGGCAGCAGACGAACCAGCCCGATGAGCTTACTCAAATGAGTGGTTCGGAGGACTGCGTGCAGCTAACAACCAGGCGGCTTCAAGTACGAATGGGATCGACTGCTAAAGGCTTTGCCTAAAGAGGCGTTGTAAAACGTCAACGTATCAGAAGACCTAACCAAACGTAGGCTTCTGTTGCCTGGCACCCAACGCTATGCAGTGACTTTTCACTTGTATTCAAGGTAAAGAAAATAATGGCTAAACACTTATTTACGTCGGAATCTGTTTCTGAAGGGCATCCAGACAAAATTGCTGATCAGATTTCAGATGCGGTACTGGACGCAATTCTTGAGCAAGACCCAAAAGCGCGTGTTGCCTGCGAGACCTATGTCAAAACGGGTATGGTATTAGTTGGCGGTGAAGTTACCACTAACGCATGGGTAGATATCGAAGAGATCACCCGTAAAACCGTGCGCGAAATCGGTTATGTTAATTCTGAGATGGGTTTTGATGCTAACTCTTGCGCCGTTTTAAGTGCGATTGGGAAGCAGTCACCTGATATTAATCAGGGTGTTGACCGTTCAGACCCCTTAGAACAAGGCGCGGGTGATCAGGGCCTGATGTTCGGCTATGCCACTAACGAAACCGACGTTTTAATGCCTGCACCTATTACCTATGCACACCGTTTGGTAAAGCGTCAGGCTGAAGTGCGTAAAAATGGCACCTTGCCATGGCTGCGCCCGGATGCAAAAAGCCAGATTACCTTCCAGTATGATAACGGCAAGATTGTCGGTATTGATGCGGTTGTTCTGTCGACGCAGCATTCAGAAGATATCAGTCTGAAAGATTTACAAGAAGCGGTGATGGAAGAGATTATCAAGCCGGTTCTACCTGTTGAGTGGCTCACCGCAGCTACCAAATATCATATCAACCCGACAGGCCGTTTCGTTATCGGTGGCCCAATGGGCGACTGTGGTCTGACTGGGCGTAAAATCATTGTTGATACCTACGGCGGCATGGCTCGTCATGGGGGCGGTGCATTCTCCGGTAAAGATCCATCCAAAGTTGACCGCTCAGCAGCATATGCTGCCCGTTATGTAGCGAAAAATATTGTTGCGGCTGGCCTGGCTGACCGTTGCGAGATTCAGGTTTCATACGCCATTGGTGTGGCAGAACCTACCTCCATCATGGTGGAAACATTCGGCACGGGTAAGGTCTCTGAGGATCAATTGATTACCTTGGTACGTGAATTCTTCGAACTGCGCCCTTATGGCTTGATTCAGATGCTGGATCTGTTGCATCCGATCTATCAAGCAACCGCAGCTTATGGTCACTTTGGTCGTGAAGAATTCCCTTGGGAAAAAACCGACAAAGCCGCCTTGCTGCGTGAGGCTGCTGGCTTGAAATAAGTTTCAACCGTTAAGCGCTGAACAGCAAAAACCCCGCCTGGCGGGGTTTTTTATATCTAACGAGCACGCTCTAGTAGGCTAAATATTGCCATTCCCGCCACCATCGCGGCGACAAAGATAACCCCTTTGAACATCCCTGCGCCCAGCAATACCAGTGCCGGCCCAGGGCATATCCCCGCCAATCCCCAACCGACGCCAAACAACAGGCTACCGCCAATTAACCGCCGATCAATACGATTAGAGGTTGGCAATTGCAAGGGTTGCCCCAGCAAACTGACTTTACGTTTTTTGGCCCAGGTAAAACCGAGTAGCGCGATAGCCACTGCGGCTGCCATCACCAATGCCAATGACGGGTCCCATAAACCTCTAATGTCGAGAAAACCTAAGACCTTGGCAGGGTTGGCCATACCTGCAACTATCAGGCCCAAACCAAATATCAGCCCGGCCAACAGCGAGAAAAATAGATTCATATTCTGTTCCTAAGCAAATAGATGGCGAACCAGCCCCACAGTGATAAAGCCGGTAAACATAAAGCTCAATGTCGCCACCAGTGAACGTGGCGAGAAACGAGCTAGCCCACAGACGCCATGCCCACTGGTACATCCGGCACCATAGCGCGTCCCAATTCCTACCAGCAATCCGGCTAAAATCAGAGTGGGCAAAGCTGCATCAATTTGGATAACCGGTAACGCGGTAAACAGCGAATAAACCAAAGGTGAAATAACCAAACCAATGATGAATGCCATACGCCAGCCGCGATCCCCTGCTTTTGGCGAAAGTAAGCCCCCCAAAATGCCACTAATACCAGCAATCCGGCCAGTGGCTAACAATAGAAACGTTACTGCAACGCCCAATACTGCCCCTCCGGCCAGTGCACTGTAAGGGGTAAAGTTAATCCAATCGATAGTCATATTGCCTCCTTCTCTTGTGGGCAATAAAGCTGATAGAGCAGCTCCAACAGTGCCAAAACTTTACTATCGGCGATTGAGTAAAATATCCGCTTACCGTCGCGGCGAGTGTTCACTAGCCCATCACTACGCAGCACACCAAGCTGTTGTGATAACGTTGGTTGATGAATCCCCAATGCGGCTTCTAATTCACCTACTGCTTTTTCTCCCTGGCTCAATTGGCACAGTAAGAGCAAACGATCCTCATTTGACAGCACCCGTAATACATCACCAGCCGCTGCTGCCGCTTGCCTCATAAGATCCATGCTGATCATTTGATGGTTATTCATAAGCCCTTCGGATAACTAGATTTCATTATATATTTTTATATTATATGTTTTTATATAATAATCTACTCAAAATAGTCCTGCCTACTGGCTTGCATCTGCTTATCGACCGTTTTATTCTTCGGCGATATGAGTACACAACGAATCCCAATCGCGTTACAGCAAGCCGTTATGCGCTGCCTGCGCCACAAATTGCAGTTAGCGAATCAACATCTTGGCACCGCCTACTCGGAGCCGAAAATCAATTATCATCAACGCGGCACTAGCGCGGGTAGTGCCTATCTGCAATCCTTCGAGATTCGTCTTAACCCTGTATTGTTACTGGAAAATCAGCAGGACTTTATCGAGGAAGTGGTGCCGCACGAACTGGCTCACTTGCTGGTTTATCGCCAATTTGGCCGAGTTGCTCCCCATGGTAAAGAGTGGCGCTGGATGATGGAGCAGGTATTGCAAGTCCCCGCCAGCCGCACCCACCAGTTTGAAGTCGCCTCGGTGCGCAGTAAGACCTTCAATTATCAGTGCAAATGCCAGCAACATGCATTAACCATTCGTCGCCACAATAAAGTACAGCGCGGCGAGAGCGAATATCGCTGCCGCCACTGTGGTGAAAAGCTGCAATTTAACGCGCTAAAAAGCTGTTAGGAATTGGTGTTACTTGTTATAAAACAGCATGTTAATTTGCTATCCATCAGTATTATCTATAACCTGCCTGCTTTTCATCATCGGGCTGTTTTGAGATATGTTACGCAATATTCTATTCTTGCTGGTTTTATCCTCCTCGTTGCTTCCTCTGGTCAGTCACAGTCAAAGCATTAATAACTTTTCTCAGGCCAAAGCGGTCGCTGTAAAAATTAATCAGGATGCCCCCAGCAGTTTTTACTGCGGATGCAAAATTGATTGGCAAGGTAAGAAAGGTATTCCTGACCTGAAAAGTTGTGGCTATCAACCAAGAAAAAACGCCCAGCGAGCAGCAAGGATCGAGTGGGAGCATGTGGTTCCGGCTTGGCAATTTGGCCACCAGCGCCAATGCTGGCAACAAGGTGGCCGCAAAAACTGCACTAAAGATCCCATCTATCGTCAAATAGAAACTGATCTGCATAATCTGCAACCGGCTATTGGCGAAGTGAATGGTGACCGCAATAACTTCATGTATTCCCAATGGAATGGCGGCCAGGGCCAATACGGTCAATGTGATATGAAAATTGATTTTAAAAATAAACTGGCAGAGCCGCCAGCGCGTGCTCGCGGAGCAATTGCCCGCACCTATTTTTATATGCGCGATCAATATCAACTGCGACTTTCCAGCCAACAAAGCAAGCTGTTTGAGGTCTGGAACCGCCAGTACCCTGTCACCAACTGGGAATGCCAACGTGATGAGCGGATAGCGAAAGCTCAGGGTAATCATAACCCTTATGTACAACGGGCTTGCCAGCAGCAAAAAGGCTAATCTAGTATATGGGTTGATACTTCCCTGCCTCTGGTCTCCTTAGGCACTTATTTATTTCGCGTGGCACCACTCGCTGCGCGGTATGTTTTCGTTTCAGGACTTAGAGCAACCCATGCGCATACCCCGCATTTATCATCCACAGCCTTTGCAGGCGAATACCGAACTGGCGTTGAGCGATGAGGCAGCCAATCATGTAGGCCGCGTGCTCCGTATGGTTGAGGGGCAAAGCCTGCAACTATTTGATGGTAGCAATCAGGTCTTCGCTGCCGAAATTGTCCGCTCAGATAAAAAAAATCTGCGGGTTCGGCTTGGTGAAGGGCAATTGGAAGACCGTGAATCACCACTGAGCTTACATTTGGGTCAGGTGATCTCCCGGGGCGAGAAAATGGAATTTACCGTGCAGAAATCGATTGAGCTGGGTGTCAATGTGATTACTCCGCTGTTTTCTGAACGTTGTGGGGTTAAGCTCGATGGCGAGCGTTTAGTGAAGAAACTCCAGCAGTGGCAGAAAATTGCTATCGCTGCCTGCGAGCAGTGTGGCCGCAATAGGATCCCGGAAATCCGCAACGCCATGCAACTATCAGACTGGTGTGCTGAGCAGGATGATAGCCTGAAACTGAATCTGCATCCGCGCGCCAGCAACAGCATCAATACCCTTCCCCCTACACTCAACAACGTGCGTTTGTTGATTGGCCCGGAGGGCGGCCTCTCTGCCGATGAAATTGCCATGACCTCGCGCCTTGGATTTACTGATATCCTGCTAGGTCCACGAGTTCTACGTACCGAAACTACAGCTCTTACCGCAATCACTGCTTTACAGGTGCGGTTTGGTGATCTGGGATAAAATTCGTTCCCATTAGGAGAGAAGAATGATCAAGCTCGGCATCGTAATGGACCCAATCTCGTCCATTAATATCAAGAAAGACTCCAGCTTCGCCATGCTGTTGGAAGCACAGCGCCGCGGTTGGGAACTGCATTACATGGAGATGGGCGACCTGTACTTACAGGGTGGTGAAGGCCGAGCCAGTACCCGTCTACTCAGCGTAAAACAGGATAAAGAGAGTTGGTTCAGTTTCGGCGCTGAACAGGATATTCCCCTGCACGACCTTGATGTCATCCTGATGCGCAAAGATCCGCCGTTTGATACTGAATTCATCTACGCCACCTATATTCTGGAGCGCGCAGAAGATAAGGGCACACTGGTAGTGAACAAGCCGCAGAGCCTGCGTGACTGTAATGAGAAGCTGTTTACCGCCTGGTTCCCTGAATTAACGCCGGATACTCTGGTCAGCCGCAATAAAGACCGCATTCGTAAATTCCATCAAAAACACGGTGATATCATTCTGAAACCGCTGGATGGGATGGGAGGGACCTCAATCTTCCGTGTGAAACAAGATGATCCTAACCTGTCGGTGATTATTGAAACGCTGACCGAATTGGGCAGCCGATTCTGCATGGCGCAGAACTTCCTGCCCGCCATTAAAGAAGGCGATAAACGGGTCTTGGTGGTTGACGGCGAGCCGGTGCCTTACTGCCTGGCACGTATCCCGGCGCAAGGTGAAACCCGTGGTAATCTGGCGGCCGGCGGCCGAGGCGAAGCTCGTCCACTTAGTGAGAGCGACTGGGCGATTGCCCGCGCTGTCGCACCGGTACTGAAGCAGAAAGGCTTAATTTTCGTCGGGTTAGATATTATCGGCGATCGTCTGACTGAAATTAACGTCACCAGTCCGACCTGCATCCGTGAAATTGAAGCTGCCTTCCCGGATGTGTCCATTACCAAAATGCTGATGGATGCAATCGAAGCGCGGTTAGCTAATAAATAAACCAGATACCCTCCCCAAAGTCATTGGAGTTGCAGGTAGGTGGCAAGAGAGTAACAAATCGGTCAGGAACCGATTTGAACAGTATTTATGCTAGCCCGCAGGGTGAGCCTCAAGGATGAGGCTCATTAATCCCGATGAGCTTACTCAAGTAAGTGATTCGGGTGCGTGAACGCAGCCAACCCCCCTGCGGCTTCAAGGACGAAGGGGATCCGTGACTTTATTGGCATTTATCCGCATACTGACAAAAGTTCACCCCTTAACTCAGCGAATCCCCTATATAACATAATGAATTTACAGCATCATTTTCTTATCGCTATGCCTTCACTCCAGGACCCCCTATTTATGCGCTCGGTTATTTACATCTGCGAGCATAACCAAGAGGGCGCAATGGGCTTAGTGATAAACAAACCTATGGAACAGTTCACGGTAGAAACTGTGCTGGAAAAACTGAAAATCAGCCCTTCACCACGGGATCCAGCGATACGTCTGGATAAACCGGTATTAACCGGTGGGCCACTGGCAGAGGATCGGGGGTTTATCCTGCATTCACCACGGGAGGGATTCGGCTCCAGTATTCCTATCTCAGCCGATACGATGATAACCACCTCCAAAGATGTATTGGAGACTCTAGGGACGCCAGAACAACCTAAAAATCTACTGGTGGCATTGGGTTATGCAGGCTGGCAAAAGGGGCAACTAGAGCAGGAATTGCTGGATAACACCTGGTTGACGATTGAGGCTGATACCAACATTCTGTTCCACACGCCAATTGCAGAACGTTGGCAAGCTGCGGCCAACAAGTTGGGTATCAATATCTTTAATATTGCTCCGCAAGCAGGACACGCCTAATGGCTAATCGCACGATTGTTGCCTTTGATTTTGGGACTAAAAGTATCGGCGTAGCCATTGGCCAAGAAGTGACCGGCACTGCCCGCGCGCTAACGTCATTTAAAGCGCAGGATGGCACGCCAGACTGGCAGAAAGTCGAAAAACTGCTGAAAGAGTGGCAACCTGATTTAGTCGTTGTCGGACTGCCGCTGAATATGGATGGCACCGAGCAACCCCTAACTACCCGCGCGCGCAGGTTTGCCAACCGCTTACATGGCCGCTTTGGTGTACAAATAGCCTTACAGGATGAACGCCTCAGCACCGTAGAAGCCCGCGCCAACTTATTTGACAGTGGCGGCTACCGTGCTTTGGATAAAGGCAGTGTCGATGCTGCATCTGCGGTCATTATTCTGGAAAGTTGGTTTGATGAACAGGCTGGCTGAATAGGTTTTTATTCAGCTTCAGATACGGTTACCCAGATTATGTTTCCACCGTCTGGTTTGGCAATCCCCCGCATATCGTGACACCTGTACCCACAGGATTGTATACTGAACCTATGCCAATCAGCGGCTCAAATATTGCACACCCCATGCGGGTGTTTTTTACATTTATTGAGGTTTTCTCATGACAAAAGTGACTGTTGCTGCGACCCAAATGGCTTGCTCTTGGGACCTACCTAAGAACATTGAAAATGCCGAGAAACTGGTACGTCAAGCGCATGCCAAAGGTGCACAGATCATCCTGATTCAGGAGCTGTTTGCCGCACCTTATTTCTGTATTGATCAAAGCCCGGAACACTATGCACTGGCCCAAGAGCTGGATAGTAGCCCGTTAATTAAGCACTTCGCCAAGTTGGCAGCCGAGCTGGAAGTAGTGTTACCGCTGAGCTTCTTTGAGAAAGCCAACAATGCTTATTATAACTCGCTGGTTATGATTGATGCTGATGGCTCGGTGTTAGATGTATACCGTAAGACCCATATTCCTAACGGCCCGGCTTATCAGGAAAAACAATTCTTTATTCCGGGCGATACCGGTTTTAAAGTCTGGCAAACTCGTTATGCCAAAGTAGGCGTTGGCATCTGTTGGGATCAGTGGTTCCCGGAAACGGCCCGTAGCCTGGCACTGCTTGGTGCGGAAATCATCTTCTACCCGACCGCGATTGGTTCTGAACCTGCCTATCCTGAAATCGATAGCCAACCACACTGGACCCGCGTACAGCAGGGCCACGCCGCTGCAAACCTGGTGCCCGTAATTGCATCTAACCGTATCGGTACCGAGAAAAGTAAATTTATAGCGGGCCTGGAAATGACCTTCTACGGATCTTCGTTCATTGCTGACCAGACTGGCGCTCTGCTGGCTCAGGCCAACAAAACGGATGAGGCTGTTTTGGTACATGAATTTGATTTACAAGAAATCGCTGCCCAGCGCGCTTCATGGGGCTTGTTCCGCGATCGCCGCCCAGAAATGTATCAAGCTTTAGCCACTTCTGACGGCAAGACCCGGAGATAATTTATGTCTGCACAAGATGCGATTTTACAAGCTTCAGCTTCACAAGCCCTACCCGGCACACCACAGCAGGATGGCTTCTTTATGCCTGCCGAGTGGGCAAAGCAGGATGCGGTCTGGATGCTGTGGCCATACCGTCAAGATAACTGGCGTGGCAAGGGGGCTCCCGCTCAGCAGACGTTTGCCAAAGTTGCTGAGGCCATCAGCGGTACAACCCCCGTATTTATGGGCGTGCCAGCTGAATTTATGGCTCAGGCTAAAGCAACCCTGCCTGCTAACGTAACATTGGTCGAAATGGCCAGTGATGATGCCTGGATGCGTGACACCGGCCCGACGATGGTGATTAACGGTAGCGGTGAACGCCGCGCTGTGGATTGGCAGTTCAACGCATGGGGCGGCCTTAACGGTGGCCTGTATGCCAACTGGCAACAAGATGAGAAAGTTGCCGTTCAAGTGAGTGACTTCCTGCATAACGCCTATTACAGCGCCCCACTGGTATTAGAAGGTGGTTCGATTCATACCGATGGTGAAGGCACTTTGCTAACCACCGCTGAATGTTTGCTGAATCCAAACCGCAATCCGCATCTGAATCAAGCGCAGATTGAACAGTTATTGCGTGAATACCTGGGTGTTACACACTTCATCTGGTTGCAAGATGGCGTCTATAACGATGAAACTGATGGTCATATCGACAATATGTGCTGTTTTGTTCGCCCGGGTGAAGTTGCCCTACATTGGACCGACGATCAACAAGATCCACAGTACGCACGATCAGTTGCTGCTTTTGATGTGTTATCCAATGCGGTTGATGCCAAAGGCCGCAAGCTAAAAATCTGGAAACTACCGGCTCCCGGCCCACTGTATAACACCGAAGAAGAGACTTTCGATGTGCTATCCAGCGATGCGGTTCCCCGTACCGCTGGTGAACGACTGGCTGGCTCTTACGTCAACTTTTTGATCAGTAACCAACAAATCATTTACCCGTTGTTAGATTACCGTACCGATGGCGTGGCGCAAGATCTGTTGCAGCAGATGTTCCCAGACTTTGTGATTACCGGTGTTCCCGCCCGAGAGATCCTGCTCGGTGGGGGGAATATTCACTGTATTACTCAGCAGATCCCGTCAGCATAATTACCCTTCTTACTTGGAGCCGTGGCAGTGTTAGCGGCTCTCATTCACCCGAATCACTTACTGTTGGTTAGCGGCGCTATGTTAATTGGCTAACATTATTCTCTGCCAATATCCCCTGCCTCTCCCGCCGCACCATCCCTTGCTCAAAGGTTTGCATCCCCCATTGCGCGCCAGCTTGTATCACATTCGGGAGCTGATAGGATTTACCTTCACGAATCAAATGGCTGACGGCAGTGGTTTGTATCAGAATTTCAAAAACGGCAATGCGCCCACCGGCTGTTTTATTACATAACTTTTGTGCGATAACCGCACGTAAGCTCGCTGCCAATTGTGCCTGAATAGTGGCTTTCTCTGCCGCAGGGAAAACATCTACCAGCCGATCAATTGCCTGTGTTGCTGTACGAGTATGTAGCGTAGCCAGCACCAAATGCCCCGTTTCAGCGGCAGTCAGAGCTAAACGAATCGTATCCAGATCACGTAACTCACCCAACAAAATGATATCGGGATCCTGACGCAATGCTCCAGTTAAGGCATGACTAAAAGATTGGGTATGGCTCCCCAGCTCCCGTTGCTGGATCAAACATGAAAGACTGCTATGAACAAACTCAATCGGATCTTCAAGCGTAATGATATGACGAGCCTGATGCTGATTGATGGCACTGATCATCGCGCTTAATGTCGTGGACTTACCACTGCCTGTCGCACCAGTAACCAGAATCAACCCATTATCTTGCTCAACGAGTTGGTGAATAATCGGTGGGACATCCAACTCTTCCAGTGATGGGCATGCCGCAGAGATAATACGAAAAGCTACCGATTGCCCCTGCTGTTGCTGAAAAATATTAGCCCGTAGCCGTTGTCCACTAATTGTCGTATAAGCACAATCCACCTGCCCCATTTCCCGCAATCGGCGATACTGCGCCTCGCTTAATAAGTGCCGACTGAGCTTATTGAGCCAGTTGACACTCACCCGTGGCCAGTGAGTGAAGGTTTTCAGTACGCCATCAATACGTAATACCGGGTGATAACCGGTACAAAGGTGCAGATCCGATGCGTTATGATTTACACTAGCCGCCACCTTATTCGCGAAGTCCTGTTCATCAAAGCCATCATCGGTATGTTCGGGGCTTTCTAAGTCAATGCATTTAGCTGTGCCATCGCTAAATACAGGGTTATCCTGGTCTGTGTTTTTATCATCCAGACTGGTGAAATCCATATCAAACTCCTGGGTCCATATGAGCACAATTGAGCAGAATCTACAGGATGTCAGAGCGCGGATCGCAACAGTTGCACACAATTGCGCACGCTCTCCAGAAGAAGTGACATTGCTTGCAGTTAGTAAAACCAAACCTGTGAGCGCTATCGAAGAGGCCATCGTGGCAGGGCAATATGCTTTTGGCGAAAACTATGTGCAGGAAGGGGTAGATAAAATCCACTACTTTGCCAATAGTGCCGATCTTGAATGGCACTTTATTGGCCCGCTGCAATCCAATAAAAGCCGATTAGTGGCAGAAAATTTTGCCTGGTGTCATACCGTTGATCGGCTGAAGATAGCGCAGCGCCTAAGCACTCAGCGCCCAGCAGCAATGCCCGCACTGAACGTACTGATTCAGGTCAATATCAGTGATGAGCAAAGTAAATCCGGGATTGCCTTAACAGAGCTACCCGCATTAGCAGCCAGTATTAGTGAGCTGCCTAACCTGAATTTACGCGGATTGATGGCTATTCCGGCACCGGAAAGCGATTACCCGCGACAACTGGCGGTATTTGAGCAAATGCATCAGGCTTTCTTGACTTTAAAAGCCAGCTACCCTCAGATGGATACGCTTTCTATGGGCATGACAGATGATATGGCAGCCGCTATTAGTGCCGGAAGTACATTAGTGCGTATTGGTACCGCCATTTTTGGTACCCGCGCTTAACCCCCAAAGTCAGTAGCGTCAGAGCCGCTAATGTTAATTAACACCTTCGGGCTGCGGCTTTAAGTACCAAGGGCATAGGAGAAATTGATGCAACATCGCAACATAACATTCATTGGCGCTGGCAATATGGCTCGCGCAATTATTGCAGGGTTGGTTGCCGGTGGTTATCCCGCTAAAATGATCAGCGTTTGCGCACCTTCAGCTAAAAATCGTGATGCTCTGGCCGCTGAATTTGGTGTCATCAGTAGTGATGATAATAACACTCAAGCACAAAAGGCTGGGGTGATCGTCTTAGCGGTTAAACCTCAATTAATGGCCGATGTATGTCAGGCATTGCGAGATAATGTCGATTTCACCGGCAAACTAGTGCTTTCCATTGCTGCAGGTGTTCAGGTTGCACGTTTCTATGCGCTATTGGGGGATAAACTCAATTTGGTGCGTATTATGCCTAATACCCCATCTCTGGTGGGTAAAGGGATGAGCGGCCTATATGCACCAGAGCAGGTTTCACAGGACGATCGTAACTTTACCGCCTCGCTGATGAGCTCGGTAGGAAAAGTCTGTTGGGTGAATGATGAAAACGGCATCAACAACGTTATTGCCGCAGCAGGCAGTGCACCGGCCTATTTCTTCCTGTTTATGGAAGCAATGCAACAGGAAGCCGAACGGTTAGGTTTTGATAGTGAAACCGCACGCCTACTGGTGCAACAAGCCGCCTCTGGAGCGACTGCACTCGTGGAAGCTAACCCGCAATTGCCACTTTCGACACTACGTGAACAGGTGACCTCGAAAGGAGGGACGACGGCCGAGGCAATTAGGGTATTTAACGAGCAGCATTTACCAGAAACTGTTGCCAGCGCCATGCAAGCCGCTATCAAACGGGCGAAAGAAATGGAAAAGCTGTTCTAACTACGACAAAATTTACAAAATCCGACACTACCCTTATTGCTTTCTCGTTAAGATAGGGGCTTATAAAGTACGCTGATAGATTCTCTATTTGTGTATATCCAATATTAAGGATAAGGACTAAAGCAACTCATGCTAACGCTGACTTTTTTGGCCAAAACGGTCATTGACCTGTATGTGATGGTACTGCTGTTGCGTATCTGGATGCAGTGGGTTCACAGCGATTTCTACAACCCATTCTCACAATTTGTGGTGAAAATTACCCAGCCGATTATTGGTCCATTGCGTCGGATCATTCCTTCCATGGGGCCAATCGACAGCGCATCACTGCTGCTGGCATACCTGCTGATGACCATTAAGTTCCCACTGTTGCTGCTGATTGGTAGCGGTGCTATCTCACTCAACCCTTATAATCTGCTGTTTGGTGTTATTGCACTGTTTAAAGCTGCCGGTTACCTGATTTTCTGGGTAATGATTATCCGTGCATTGATGAGTTGGGTAAGCCAAGGCCGTAGTCCGATGGACTATCTGCTGTATCAGTTGACTGAGCCTTTAATGGCTCCGATTCGCCGCATCTTGCCTGCCATGGGCGGTATCGATTTTTCGGCGATGATCGTTATTCTTATCCTGTATCTGATCAACTTCTTAGGTATGGATATGTTAGGCGAGCTTTGGGTTATGCTGTGAGTGCAGTAACACCCTTGCTGGACGGGCTGGTTCTGAGGCTATATATTCAGCCCAAAGCCAGCCGTGATCAGATAGTCGGTTTACATGGCGATGAACTGAAAATCGCCATTACCGCCCCACCGGTAGATGGCCAAGCTAATACCCACTTGATCAAGTTTATCGCTAAACAATTTCGGGTAGCGAAAAGCCAGGTAGTTATCGAAAAAGGTGAACAGGGGCGGCACAAACAGATCAAAATTGTTAATCCGCAACAGATCCCGCCAGAAGTTGCGGCACTGCTCGAGTGATAGAGACTTCCGCAAGAATAACTGTCAGCTCTAATAAAATTCAGGATCCCTCCATGCAAAAAATAGTATTAGCCACCGGTAACCCCGGCAAAGTGCGTGAGTTGGCAAATTTGCTGGCCGATTTTGGTTTGGATGTGGTCGCACAAACCGAACTAGGCGTAGAGTCCGCCGATGAAACTGGCTTAACTTTTATCGAAAATGCCATATTAAAAGCGCGCCATGCCGCACAAATTACCGGTTTGCCTGCTATCGCCGATGACTCGGGCCTTGCTGTTGATGCGCTAGGTGGCGCACCAGGGATTTACTCCGCACGCTTCGCGGGTACTGATGCCAGTGATCAAGATAACCTCGAAAAACTGCTAGTGGCGTTGAAAGATACCCCTGATGTACAACGTGGTGCCCAATTCCACTGCGTGCTGGTTTACATGCGCCATGCAGAAGACCCAACACCTTTAGTATTTCACGGCCAATGGCCGGGTGTGATTGCCCATCAACCTGCTGGTGCGGCTGGATTTGGTTATGATCCTATTTTCTACATCCCGGCGTTGGGTAAAACCGCCGCAGAATTAACTCGTGAAGAAAAACACGCAGTATCACACCGTGGTCAGGCGCTGAAACTGATGTTGGATGCGCTGCGTAATGCTTAAGTTACCGCCGCTCAGTCTCTATATTCATATTCCCTGGTGTGTGCAGAAGTGCCCTTACTGTGACTTTAACTCTCATGCACTGAAAGGTGATGTTCCTCATCAGGAATATGTAGAGCACTTATTAGCGGATCTTGATGCCGACGTACCACTGGCCAGTGGTCGTGAAATTAGCACTATTTTTATTGGTGGTGGCACCCCGAGTTTACTCAGTGCCGCAGCGATGCAACAACTGCTTGATGGTGTGCGTGCCAGATTACCCCTTACAGCCGGTGCTGAAATCACCATGGAAGCAAACCCAGGCGCTGTCGAAGCTGACCGCTTCAGCGGCTATCAACGCGCCGGTATTAACCGTATCTCCATCGGCGTACAAAGCTTTAGCGCACAGAAATTAACGCGTCTTGGGCGGATTCATGGGCCAGATGAAGCTAAACGAGCCGCAGAGCTGGCAACCTCACTGAACTTACGTAGCTTTAATCTGGATTTAATGCACGGCTTGCCTGATCAAACACTGGAAGAGGCGCTGGATGATTTGCGCCAAGCTATCGCACTGGATCCGCCACATTTATCTTGGTATCAACTGACGATTGAGCCTAATACTGGTTTCAGTTCACGCCCGCCGGTTTTGCCAGATGACGATGCACTGTGGGATATTTTCCAGCAAGGACATCAATTACTTAGTGATGCCGGATATCAGCAGTATGAAACCTCGGCCTATGCCAAACCGGGCTACCAATGCCAACATAACCTCAATTACTGGCGCTTTGGTGATTATCTGGGAATTGGCTGCGGGGCGCACGGTAAAGTCACGTTTAGCGATGGCCGCATCCTACGGACGATAAAGACCAAACATCCCCGTGGCTTCATGCAGGGTAAATATCTGGATAAACAGTATGAAGTGGAAACGGCTGACCGGCCTTTTGAGTTCTTTATGAACCGTTTCCGGTTATTAGAAGCCGCACCACGGGCAGATTTCTACCACTTCACTGGTCTGGCTGAAAGCACTATTCGCCCACAGTTAGACGAGGCATTGGCCAAAGGGTATTTAATCGAAACAGAGGAGTACTGGCAAATTACCGAGAAAGGAAAATTATTCCTTAATTCACTGCTAGAACTGTTTTTGTAAATCTATGCGTAAAAAGCAGGTTCAGGCGAAGCCTACAACCTAAACCTGCTTTAGCTAACCCACAATGGATTGAATATCAAGGGGATTTAGTTCAGCGCCTTAAGTAAATCCTTACGCTGCTGCTCCAGTGTCGTCACCCGCCCACAGACTTCATGGCCAAACTGCTGGAACTCCTGTTCCTGATTATTCCATTCGTTCTGAATAGCCTGTTGTAACCCACCCAGATTGCCCATAATGGCTTGCAACGGATTATTACCACCACTACCACTAGTCGCCTGCTTAACCCCCATCTCGTTCAAGCTATCTTGCAACACACCGCCCATACTTTGCTGCACCAACTGGCGACCATCTTTTTCTACCTGATCGATGGCCTGATGATGGAAGGTTAAACCATCGCTACGTTTCTCAATGATACGGTTCATCTGTTGCTTTAGTTGATCATTCAATGTGGTGAGTCGGTTGCGCACATTACTGCTGCTCCCCAGTTGTTGAACAATCACTTTATCCAAAGAAACTCGTGCTTTTTCAAGATGCTGTTGCGCACCCTGATCTATCCACGGCAAATCTTTGCGCAACGCAGTCTGGTAGCGGAACGCCTGTTGGCGCTGCGCATCGGTCAGCGTCAGTGTTTTACCATTACGGGTAACATCGCCATCAGGCGAAATCTGCAAATTACCGCTGGCTCCCACTATCTGCACAGATTGCGGGCTGATAATCACATCATCCTGCGGTTTTACACTACACTGATATTCAGCTTGCACCTGTCCGGCAGTCAGCATCAATACCGTCAGGGCTGCCGTTCGTAATGCTTTCATTTTATGTAACATAAGACTCCTGAAGCGCTGTTTTAAAAAATGGAGCGGCCAATCCGCTGTGCCAATAGCTCTAAGGCAGCAGTTCCGGCAAGAGAGTTCCCCGCATGGTCCAATTCTGGTGACCACACCGCAATACACAGCTCATCCGGCACAATGGCGATAATGCCACCACCTACCCCGGATTTGCCCGGCATACCAACGCGGAAGGCAAATTCACCCGCCCCATCGTACATGCCACTGGTAATCATCAAGGCATTAATTTGCCGCGCCTGTATCGGCGTAATCAGCGGGCTATGCCTACCAATACTGCGCCCCTGATTCGCCAGATAGACAAAACAGCGAGCCAGTTCGACACAGCTCATGCGCAGGGCGCAGTAGTGGAAATAGGTCTGCAGTACCGTCAGCACATCGTTATCAAAATTATCAAAAGACTTCATCAGATATGCGATAGCCGCGTTACGATCTGAATGTTCAAACTCAGAACGAGCCACTCGAGGATCGTAGCTGATGCTATCATCGCTCACGAGCTGGCGCACCACTTCCAACATCCGCTGTTTCGGCGCACTCAAGCGGCTTTGTAACATATCGCATACCACCAGCGCCCCTGGATTAATAAAAGGATTGCGTGGTTTACCTTTCTCTAATTCTAGCTGAACCAGTGAGTTAAAGGGCTGGCCGGAGGGCTCTTTGCCTACCCGCTGCCACACCTCTTGCTCGCCGTAACGGGATAATGCCAGAGTCAGACTTAACACTTTCGAAATCGATTGGATAGAGAAGCGTTCATCAGCATCTCCGGCTTGAAAAATCTCGCCATCCAGAGTACACACAGCAATGCCCAGCTTATCTGCCGAGACCTCCGCTAATGCGGGAATATAATCAGCAACCTTCCCCTGACCAATCAGCGGGCGAACCTGCTGTAAGATATCTGCCAGTAAGGCATTATTTAAGATTGTTGCTACCTCTAAAATTTTTGCCAAAAAAATGCTCCCAATAGAACTTAGTAACAGCTTCCACTAGCCATGCCTGATAAAAACAAAGGCGCCTGCTTAGGCGCCCTTATTAATTATCTGCCGTTAAACCGGAAGATCAATCCCACCAGATATCAAATAACTCACTGGTTTCTACATTTTTCAACTTGCGAGCTTCCAGCCATTTAGTAACCAATGCACGGTGCTCATCAGTGCAATGACCGATCTCTTGCAGGCAAATCAAACCTTCCCACTGCAAGTAGCCACTACCATCAAATGCCAGACCATTGGCTTCAATGACTTCATCGATAAAAGCATCGACAGTTTTATCAATTACATCAACACCAGTCCCTTCAGGGAAGGTCCACTGTACGGAAAAACCCAATTCCTGAAACTCGTCGATATGCATCTTCTTGCGTAAACGACGACTACGATTGTTAGCCATTATTCTTTCCTATTTGATTTTAATGGTATTTTTAAGCGCGTAGAGTAAAATCTTAATTTCAACCTACACTTTAATAACCATCTGATTTTCAGTAGCTTATCAATATCACGAGTTTAGCAGATACTAGCAGCATGCGCCTAGCTTACCCTCACTCACTTGAGGTTGCCACTGTCACCAAGCCTTGATTCCATTGGAATCAATTTTAATCGACCTCTAAGGCTTTATGGCAACACCACCTGTTAATATCTACCCAAGGACCTCACTCACCCCGATTTCTGCGTGCTCATCGCGTTACACACTGCAGTTCAGGATAAATTTGTCACATCCCCAATGGCGGAACACCCTTTTCACATCCACTGGTTGGTTGACGGGGGATTTCGAGCATGAAGGAACCCATATCACTCATAGAGAGCGGCATCTATTCCAAGGGACAGGTCAGTCATATTTGGAGCGATGCATCGCACTCATCAGTTTTGTGATCATAACTACTAATAAATTTTCTTTTTATGCATAATTGAGCGGTTTTAGTTAAGAACTCTCACTAAAATTAAATAGGCAATATTAAATATAGTGTTTTTGTTAAGAATTAAAAGGAGAATATCTCTATTAAAAAGAGACATATATTATTTATCCTTGCCGATAAATGCCTATAATTGATTACGTTTTAAAATAAAAAACAAGACTAATTTACATAAGACTCTCATATCATTATGAGATTATTCCTATCCAAGAAATTAAATTAATCTATTGATATATAAAACTTAATTGTTAGCTCCTCGTCCGCCGTGGGATTATTCCTACAAGAGTAGTCTTTCTCTCCTATATATATGTATAACCCCGTACGTTTACTATAAGTACCAATAATGCAACATCAGATTTAAAGCATTCACCAGTGGCAGTTCACCAACACACTTACTTTTGGTTAAGTGAAAAATGTTGCTCGTTAATTATAACCCAAAATAAATAGAGAAAATTGAGCGTTTTATGAATCGAGTATTTAAAGTCATTTGGAATAGTGCCTTAGGTCGCTACGATGTTGCATCTGAGTTTTCTAAATCAGGAAAAAAGATTAAGTCATTTTGCTCAGGAGCAGAAACTGTCGATACAACTTTAGGTTTAACGACACCCTCTCGCCTGAACCAGATTGCCATTACCTTGATGTTTACATTAGGGACGAACTCTGCTTTTGCTGCAGATATAAGTGTTCCCGGATTTACACCTGAAGTTCAATTTGAACAGATCTCCACAGGTTCAGGTAATACCTTGTCGGGGAGCTTTGCGAACATAGCTAAAGGCCAAAACGGTTATATAAGCACGACCTTAGGGGCACTTGATCGGTCTCTGATTACATCTGGTGCGGAATTGATCGATTTCAATCGACTCATTATTGGTGCGCAAACAACAGCTATTGAATATGTTGACCCGATCACCGGCAAAAAAGTGAGTGTCAATGTTTACGATAGCAGTAAAATGCAAAGTGCCCCTGCTTCAGCGATTAATGTTACTACTTCACTTCCAGTCGGTGTTGATGGGCAATATGTCGATCGCCGATTCTTCGTGCTGCAACCTAATAGTGATATGACTGTAAATGTGGGTAGCACCGGCTCTAACTGGACATCAGACACTGCCAACTATTTTAATGCTATCTTAAAAGGTACGCAGAAGAAAACTGACACACAACAAGCAGCAACAACAACGTCAGTGTTCCATGTTGTCTCTGATAATACTTCGGTAAGTGATACGGTTCTTAACTATGATGGGAAAACTATTGTTAGCTTAGGCAATCGTAATAACAATATTTCCGATAGTTCAAGCTATGCGGCTTCATTTGTCATTGACGATTACACAGGCGAATTCACGAGTGTTATCGGTCAGCAAAACGTCACTAATTTTGCAGAATTAAAAGCCTATAATGAAGCGCTTATTCAGGCGATTAAAGATAACAAAGTAACATTGACTGACAAAGAGTATGCAGCTCAGTTGGCACTTGCTTTAAAAAATAATAATACCGCACAAAAAGTTATCTTAGATCCTAAAATCAGTGTTGATGACGCAGTTAATTATTTAGTTAATAAAGACCAGGTTGCCTTTATTCATGGCGAGGGTAAGCACTCTATTGTTAACGTAGGCACTGACGCAAATATTCAGGCATTCTACACTGATGCATCGTTAATCCGTTTAACCAACGGCGCAACATTGAACAATAATGGGACTATCGGCTCTGCTGCAGCTACCATTTCAGGTACCTATATTGTTTTCGCAACAAACAGCACGGTCAATAATAGTGTGACCGGGATTATAGATGCGGGTACCAATGACGAAATCAAAGACTTCGCTGCAACTCAAAAACGTGATGTGACAATCGGTGATCATACTGCGATTTTAGCCAATGGTAGCTCTGTGGTCACCAATGACGGCATTATTAACGTAGCCTCCCGTACCAGCAGTGCGAGCACTGCAGTGGCACTATTAAGTGATACCACCCAATTTACCAACAACGGTACTATTAATATGGCTTCCACAGCTGAGATTGGTGATGCGGCTGGTGGCTATTATAATCGTGGTATCGTTACTCAAGGTACTTCAACGTCTAATAATAATGGCCTGATTTATATTGGTCGTGAAGCACAGCGTCAAATTGGTCAGGTGGCAGATGATCTACTGATTAAAATGCGTTCCTATGCAGTATATCTTTCTGGCAACGGTACATTTAATAATAATGCCAGCGGACATATTATTATTGGAAGCAAGACAAGTAACAGCGTTGGTATCGATGCTCGCGGTGCTAATACTACTGTAAATCAGGCTGGTACTATTACTATCAATGGTGCAAGCAGCGATCCGACTGGTATTAACATTGGTATTTCCTCTACCGAGAAGACCCGTAACGTCAATAATACCGGTAAAATTATCCTCAATGGCACCAACTCAGTCGGTATCAAGGTATTTTCTGATGCCACAAAAGTGAATGATAGTGCTTCTGCCTCAAGCTCTGGTGAGATTGATATCAATGGTGGTGTCGATGCTTCAGGTCGGGCTAATTACGGTATCTGGGCCGAAGGTAATAATGCTGTAGCGAATCTGACAGGTAACGTTAACCTATATGGCGACGGCACCATCGGCGTCCATGCCCGTAATAATGGAACAATCAATGTCAGTGCTAATGGGCAGGTAGAATTTAAAAGTGGTAAAAACCAGATTGGTTACTATGCATTTGGCGCTGGTTCAACCATTAATAATAGCGCCGTGGGTAATGAAAAAGTCTCCACTGAAGGTTCGATATTATATCGTATTGATACCGGAGCCAGTTTCGCGGGGAGCAATGCTTCTACATTAGATGCTGACGGTATCAATTCAACACTTATCCAGGTTACCGGGGAGAACAGTACTTTTAATTCGGGTGCTTTGACAATGAACATCCTGGGCGAGGGCTCTACTGGGGTAAAAGTCGAGGGTGGCGCCAGCGGCACCATCACAGCAGATGCCAGCCTAGAATTGAGCGGTGATGGGGCTACTGCCGGGATCGTCGATGGCAACTACTACGGCCTGGATGGTATTGCCACCGGTGCTACCGGAAAATCTGTCTTAACCAGTTCGGCGGTATTGACTACCGGTAACACCGCATCTGGTGCCTATGGCTATATCGCCCGTAATGGCGGTGAGCTTATCCACAATGGCTCCATTGATTTTACACAAGCAGGCAGTACTGGCGTGCTGGTAGACGGCGGGATTCTGACCAACCAAAACCTCATCACAGTCAATGGGACTGCGGTCAATATTCAGGGCGCTAACTCTACCGTGAATAACAGCGGTACCGTTAACGCAACCGACGGCACCGCCGCTTATCTGTTGGGTGCGGGTGCGAGCCTGACCTTATCCGGTAACGGTGAAACCAAAGCGGGCGGCACTGCCCATGGCGTACTGCTTGATACCGGTGCCACAGCACTGACCGTGGATGGCGCAACCATCACCATGACGGCGGGCGGCACAGGTAATGCGATTGAAAACAAAGCGGAAATTACCGGCATTCAGTTAAAAAACACCTCGCTGACGGTGGGTAATGGTGCAGGTATTCGTACCGGTGCCTCCCTGGCGGCAACCAACTCTGGCACGATCAATGTCAACGGCAGCGGTACCGGTATTCTGTTTGCCAACACCGGCGACACCATCACCGATAATACGCTGGACATGTCCGACTCGGCCGGTCTGGTGATTAACGTCAATTCAGCCGCGGGCAAAGGGATTGTCACCAACTCCCGTCAGGATCTGAAAACCGGTGCCAGCGTAAACGTCAATGATGCCGCAGGCGGTGCAGCCCTGATTGTCAAAGGCACTACCGGCCGTGTCGAGCAGTCCGGTAACCTGATATCAACATCACTCACCAGCCCGGTGGTGGACATCAATAACGGTTATGTCACCAGCTTCGTCAACAGCGGTACCATTCAAGCCAACAGCGCCACGCAGCAGGCTGTCGTAACCAATACTGGGACGGGTCTGGCATTTACCAACGCCACGGGTGGCACAATTGTTGGCAAGGTGGATCTGTTAGCGGGCAACAACACCGTGACCCTGATGCAAGGCAGTAAAGGCACTGACTTCACCACCGGCAGCGGCGATGATGCCTTCATTCTGAAAGGGCTGACATTAGCCGATACCGGCGTGTTCAGCTCACTGAACGGCGGTACCGGCAGCGATACGCTGACGCTGGACAGTTCGCTGTATACCCTGAGTGATGCTGATGCCATCCAGAATATGGAATACATCAACCTGATCAATAACTCAACGCTGACACTGGACAATGTGCTGCTGGCGCTGGGTGACAGTCAGGATGACAATGCCAACACCGGTTTTAATCTGGGTGACGGCAGTCTGTTGCAGGTTAATAACCTGAATGCCGTGAGCTTTAACAGCAAGTTGAACGGCCTCGGCACGATGGCCGTTAATACCGCCGGTAATGCCTTTGATTTTACGGCCAATGCGGCACAGAACGCCTTTAACGGGGTACTGGCATTAGGTCACGCCACCTTTGAACTGGCGGCGGATAACACCGCAGCATTAGTGAATGCCACCCTGAAACTGGGCGCGGACAGTATCACCACCGTCGGTGACGGTGTGCAAACTATCGGTGGGTTGGCCTTTGACGGCGGTACGGTGAAATTTAACACCGGCACTCCGGGTGAGACGGTGGCGAAAAGCACTATCCATACCACCAAAGAGATGAACCTACTGGGCACCGGGACGGTGGTGGTGGACATCGACAGCGTCGACAACAGCCAGACGCCGGTCAATCCTGTGCTGCCCATCATGGAGCAGGATGACGCCAATACCTTGCTGCAACTGGCGGTGAGTGATGTGGCCGTGCAAGGCAATGGCGGCAATCTGGTGCTGAAAGACCAGAATGGTAATGTCATTACCGATGCCACCACGGCCGATATTGCACAGAATGGCACCACGGTCGCCAAAGGCACTTACGATTATCGCCTGAGCAGCGGTACGGGTAACGACGGTTTGTATATCGGTTACGGCCTGACCGAAGTTGAACTGCTGGGCAGCGGTGCAGATGCACTGGCGCTGTATGCCACCAATAAAACCGGTCCTGCGGCGGATTTGAGTGCCAAAGTGACGGGCAGTGGTGAGTTGGCGATTGATACCGGTGCAGGAAATACGGTAACACTGTCCAATCTGGACAATGATTACACCGGTTCTACCGATGTACGCAGCGGTACCTTACAGATGCTGAATGATAATGTGTTGGGGAATACCTCGCTGTTATCACTGGCAGCAGATACCGCCTTTGACATGAAGGGTCACAGCCAAACCGTGGGCGAACTGAACAGTACTGCGGGCTCAACGGTTGATCTCAATGGTGGCAGCTTAACCTTGAGTCAGGGCGGTGTGTCTGAGGGTGAACTGACCGGCAGTGGCGCGCTGACAATTGCCGCCAATGTGCTGAGCGTTAAGGGTGCCAATACTGGCCTGAGCGCGGTGACTAATATTGCCAGTGGCGCACAAGCGTTACTGAACAATGCAGCGGGTCTGGGCGATGGCAATATCGTTAACGCCGGTCTGCTGACACTGAAAGGGGCTGCGGGCCAGTTAGCAAATGCTATCAGTGATGCTGGCAGTGTGGTGCTGGAAGATAGCAGCGACATCACATTGAGCGGTGATAACAGCCTGTTCAGTGGCCTGTTTGCTATCACGAACGGCAGCCAGTTAACTGCTTCTCAGGCAGAACATCTGGGGACGGCGGCGGTCACCAACGACGGCGCATTGGTGCTCAATAGTGCGAGTGACTGGTTGCTGGCCAACAGCATTAGCGGCAGTGGCAGCCTGACTAAAAACGGCAACGGTACGCTGTCATTGACTCAAACGGCGGCCTATACCGGCCAGACAGATATCAATGCGGGTGGCCTGATGTTAGGCAGCAGTGCTGACCCCATGACGCTGGCAAGCCAGCAGGTGAATATAGCCAGCGGTGCCTTTATGGGCGGTTTTGGTGGCGTAGCGGGCGCGGTTGATAACCAGGGCGTGCTGTTTGTGGGCAACCCAGCGGCACCGATGGTACCGGCGATGGGCCGTCTGGCTCGCCTGGCGCCGGCCAGTAATATCTTTACCGTTGGCACTGACTTAACCAACAGCGGCACGGTATTTATCGGTAACAAGACCAGTGACGGCTCCGGCACCACCGGTAACCAGTTAGTGGTCAACGGTAACTATATTGGCAACAACGGTCTGCTGCACTTCAACACCGCGCTGGGTGACGATAACTCGGCCACCGACAGCATGATTGTGAACGGCAACACCAGCGGCACCACCAATGTTAGTGTGGATAATGCGGGCGGTACGGGCGCTAAAACCTTAAACGGTATTGAGCTCATTCAGGTGAATGGTCAATCCGACGGTGAGTTTGTGAACCCTGGCCGTATCGTAGCGGGTGCATATGATTACTCACTCGTACGTGGGGTGGGTTCAAACGCCAGTAACTGGTATTTGACCAGCCTGAGCAATTTGCCGATTGATCCAGAAAATCCGGTCGACCCGGAAAACCCGGCGGGTCCAGGCGAGGAAACTAAACGTCCTGAAGCCGGCAGCTACACCGCGAACCTGGCCGCAGCCAACACTATGTTTGTGACGCGTCTGCACGATCGTTTGGGTGAAACACAGTATATCGACGCCCTGACTGGCGAGCAGAAAGTGACCAGCATGTGGCTGCGTAACGAAGGCGGACATAACCGTTCACGTGACACCAGTGGTCAGTTGAAAACCCAAAGCAACCGCTATGTGATGCAATTGGGTGGCGATATCGCCCAGTGGAGCAACGATGGTCTGGACCGTTTACACCTGGGTGTGATGGCCGGTTACGGTAATAGCAAGAGCGACACCCACGCGAAATCGGGCTATAAGTCGAGTGGTTCGGTTGATGGTTACACCGCCGGGGTGTACAGCACCTGGTATGCCAACGACGAAGACAAGTCGGGCTTGTATGTTGACGGTTGGGCGCAGTACAGCTGGTTTAACAATAGCGTGCAGGGCGACGGTCTGGCGACGGAAGAGTATAAATCGAAAGGGATCACCGCGTCGGTCGAGAGCGGCTACACCTTTAAGATCGGCGAGAATAAGTCTAAGAACGAAACGTACTTTATCCAGCCGAAAGCCCAAATCACCTGGATGGGTGTGAAGGCTGACGAGCACCGTGAAGCAAACGGTACTCAGGTGAGTGGTCAAGGCGACGGTAATATCCAGACCCGTCTGGGGCTGCGTTCTTATATGAAAGGCCACCACGAAAGTGATAATGGCAAGGATCGCGAGTTCCAACCGTTTGTGGAAGCCAACTGGATCCACAACACCAAAGATTTTGGCACCAATATGAACGCCGTTGAAGTGAAACAAGCTGGCGCGAAGAATATCGGTGAACTGAAAGTGGGTGTTGAGGGGCAATTGAACAAGCAACTGAATGTCTGGGGTAACGTTGGCCAGCAATTGGGCGACAAAGGTTACAGCGATACTGCAGTGATGTTAGGGGTGAAATACAACTTCTAATCGTTATTAGCTCTCATCAATAACGGTGCTTCGGCACCGTTATTGATTCATGCAGATACAATAACTGCTCAAAGAAATTCAGCATTATATAAGCGGTACTGTTGCCAATGGCGGCTTTCATTCTTTGCCTACTTAAGTGTTTGCAGTTCAGCACCAGCCTGCGCTAGCGAGATATTAGGGAAGTGACCGATCTTAACTTGGGTGAGTTTGTGAGTTATGGGGCTGGTATAGCGGTAGAAGAAAGCTTTAATGCCGCTAGCGCACAAGTGATCCGTAATGGCGATTTTCGCCGGTATCAACTGGCCTTATCACCGGGTTTCATCGCGTCGATGGCTTTAGTTGATAGTGGTTTTTTTTCTGGTTTATCCACCTATTAGCGCCATGAGTGTCACTGTTATATGACATCCATTACACCACAGGTGGATTAACGAGCTACATTCTAATCTACAGTAAAATGTAGGATATCGTGGTTTTTAGTGTGATTTGATGAGATAACAAGAAACCCCACTAAATCACTTATTAATCAACAAAATAAAATAAACTTACTGTTAATTTCATCACGAATAATCAGATTGGAAACTATAATTAGCCATTATTCTTTCCTCTCAAACATCAGATCCCAAACGCCATGTCCCAGACGCTGGCCACGTAATTCAAATTTTGTCAGCGGACGCGAGTCCGGACGAGGAACATAATCATTTTGTTCTGAAAGGTTGCGGTATCCGTTTACACCTGACATCACTTCCAACATATGTTCCGCATAATGTTGCCAGTCGGTCGCCATATGGAACACGCCACCCACTTTTAATTTACTTCTCACCAATTCAACAAAAGGTATCTGGACGATACGACGCTTATTATGGCGCGCTTTGTGCCATGGGTCAGGGAAGAATAGCTGTACCATATCCAGTGAAGCATCTGGAATCATATTTTCCAGCACTTCAACCGCGTCATGACACATAATCCGCAAGTTGCTTAGTCCCGCCTCGTGAGCAGCCCCCAAACAAGCACCAACCCCCGGAGAATGCACTTCTATCCCCAGAAAATTCTGCTGCGGATTACTGGCAGCCATGGTCACCAGTGAAGTCCCCATGCCGAAACCTATTTCCAGTACCACCGGAGCTTCGCGGCCAAACAAGGCGTTTACATCAACTGGCGTTGCTTGATATTCCACGCCCATCACCGGCCAGTAGCTATCTAGCGCCAGTTGTTGACCTTTGGTCAGCCGCCCCTGACGACGGACAAAACTACGAATACGGCGTATGGCTCGGCCGTTTTCATCAAATTCCGGGGATATGACGTCATTTATCATGGTACTTTCTGTCTGTTGATTGCGTATGTGAACGCGCATTATGCAAAGATACGGTAGTTTATCAACTCTGGGCGTCATAAGTACAAAATTAAGCAGTAAATAACGTAGATATAACCAAAGTGGCCGATTAAAGTCAGTGATTCGGGTGCGTGAGTGCGGCTAACACAGTTGTAGCTTCAAGTACGAAGGGGGTTTACAGGGTGAGAACTCTATGCTGCAATCCAGCTCTAATTTATTACCTGCCGGATATTGATACCAACTTATGATGCAAGCGCAACAGTTCGCGCACGAGGTACTTGAGTGGTACCAACGCTTTGGTCGCAAAACCTTGCCGTGGCAATTGGATAAAACACCTTATCAGGTATGGTTGTCAGAAGTGATGTTGCAACAGACTCAGGTTGCGACCGTCATTCCCTATTTCCAACGTTTTATGTTGCGCTTCCCTGATATCAGTGCGCTGGCTGCGGCACCGTTGGATGAAGTTCTGCATTTATGGACCGGGCTGGGTTACTACGCCCGTGCCAGAAATCTGCATAAAGCCGCCCAAACGGTTGTTGAACGCCATCAAGGCGAGTTCCCTACTACTTTTGACGAGATTCTCGCACTGCCAGGGATTGGGCGCTCAACTGCGGGCGCTATTTTGTCGCTCTCGTTAGGGAAACATTTTCCTATTTTAGATGGTAACGTCAAACGAGTGCTGGCCCGTTGTTACGCTGTTGAGGGATGGCCCGGTAAAAAGGAAGTCGAAGGCCGCCTGTGGCAAATCAGTGAAGATGTTACGCCAGCCAAAGGCGTAGGTCAGTTTAATCAGGCGATGATGGATTTAGGTGCCACGGTGTGCACCCGTTCTAAGCCCAAGTGTGAGCTTTGCCCACTGAATACCGGTTGTATGGCTTATGCTAATCACAGTTGGGCACGCTACCCCGGTAAAAAACCCAAACAGACATTACCGGAAAAAACAGCTTACTTTTTGTTGATGCAAAACGGATCGCAGGTATGGCTCGAACAGCGCCCGCCAGTAGGTCTATGGGGGGGGCTATTTTGCTTCCCGCAATTTTCTGAACAAGCCGAACTGGAGCGTTGGTTGCAGCAACAAAGTATTGCCAGCAGCAGTTTGCAGCAGTTAACTGCTTTTCGTCATACCTTCAGCCACTTCCATCTGGATATTGTCCCCATGTGGCTGAATACGGCGTCATCCCGTGGATGCATGGATGATGGTGCAGGTCTCTGGTATAACTTAGCACAACCACCCGCGGTAGGATTGGCGGCCCCAGTTGAACGCCTATTACATCAGTTGGCAAAACAGCCGAGTGACCAACATAGCTAACCCCCTGCAACTTCAAGTATGAAGGGTATAGCGCCATAGAAGAGGATTTAGCATGAGCAGAACAATTTTTTGCACATTTTTAAAACATGATGCTGAGGGGCAAGATTTTCAGCTCTATCCAGGTGAGATTGGCAAACGTATCTATAACGAAATATCAAAAGAAGCTTGGTCACAATGGATAACCAAGCAAACCATGCTGATTAACGAGAAAAAACTGAGCATGATGAATGTCGAAGACCGCAAACTGTTAGAGCAGGAGATGGTTAACTTCCTGTTCGAAGGGCAGGATGTTCATATTGAAGGTTATACTCCACCGAGTAAGTAACCACACGGGGTCTGCGCTGGCCCCGTTGTTATTCCTCATCAAGATATGGCTTGTAAGATGAAGAAAATTTTAGCTTTGCTGATAATTGCACCATTGTTAGTGTCTTGCTCAGGCAATAAGAATCAAACAGAAAACGAAGCCTATGTCAAAGATACCAACGGTTTTGAGATTTTAATGGGCCAATTTGCCCATAACATTGAAAATATTTGGGGATTAAAAGAAGTCTTAATCGCGGGTCCAAAAGATTACGTTAAGTATACGGATCAATATCAAACCCGCAGCCATATCAACTTCGATGCCGGTACAATTACGGTTGAAACCATTGCCACGACAGATCCGGCGGCTCACTTGCGTCAGGCGATTATTACCACACTTTTAATGGGTGATGATCCTGGCTCTATCGACCTCTATTCGGATGTTAACGATATTCAGATCAGTAAAGAGCCCTTCCTCTATGGGCAGGTGCTAGATAACAATGGCCAGCCGATCCGTTGGGAATGGCGTGCGGCCCATTTTGCTGATTATCTGCTACAAACCAGAATGCAAAAACGCACTTCCGGCCTGCATGTTATCTGGTCGGTCACCTTGCAATTAGTCCCTAACCATCTGGATCAACGTGCCCATAAATACCTGCCACTGGTGCGCCAGTCAGCGGAGCGTTATGGCGTCGAAGAGTCATTGATCCTGGCAATTATGCAAACAGAATCTAGCTTCAACCCATATGCGGTCAGTGGCTCTGATGCGTTGGGCCTGATGCAAGTTGTACAGCATACTGCCGGGCGAGATGTGTTCAAAATGAAGGGTAAAAGTGGCCAGCCAAGCCGTAGCTATCTGTTTGATCCAGAAAATAATATTGATGCTGGTACGGCATATCTGTCAATTCTGCAAAATACTTATCTAGGCGGAATTCAGAATGCCACCTCACGGCGTTATGCTGTTATTACCTCTTATAACGGCGGAGCTGGTAGCGTATTGCGGGTATTCTCCAGCGATAAGAACCAGGCTGTTAATATTATCAACAATATGGCTCCTGGTGATGTATTCCAAACGCTGACCACTAAACACCCTTCAGGCGAATCTCGCCGTTATCTGGTGAAAGTGAACAGCGCGCAGAAGAGTTATCACCGCCACTAGTTTTATTTATAGCGGATTTTATAGCCCAAGAAATTGGCGTTGCAGGTGGCTAATCCCCCCTGCAACGCCAACCAAGGGAAAACTGAAATGACAGGCTCCACCCACAGTGTCATTTTTTATGTCTAAAGTGTGATTGCCCGACAAAAGTGCACATTTGAATAACAACCATTCTCAATAAAATGTTTATAGTATCGCTAATCATCCTATCCCTACTATCGGCAGATTGAACAAATGGACTTTGGACTTACCCTGTTTGAAATGGTGGTAATCTTCTCCACTATGGTCATCGCTTATATCATCTTTGGTATTACAGGATTTGGTTCTGCATTAATTGCCAGTCCGATATTAGCGCTATTTATTCCTGTCGCTAAGATTGTCCCATTATTGGCAATTGTCGATATGTTTGCAGCCATTACCAATGTAGCTCGCCATAGCCGTCATGCCGACCTTGCTGAACTTAAGCGATTAGTCCCACTAATGATTATTGGTAGTCTGATCGGCGCGACGTTACTGCTACGTACTCGCCCTGATATTTTGCTACTGGCGCTCGGCATATTTGTCATTTTATATGCCATTTACGCCCTTAGCCGGCGTAAACCACAAGGACAATTCAAACCTGTTGCCGCCATTCCTTTTGGCTTGATTGGCGGTATTTTCAGCGCGCTATTTGGCAGCGGCGGGTTTATTTATGCTATTTATTTATCCGGCAGAATAGCCAGCAAAGATAATTTGCGGATTACCCAGACCACGCTTATCGGCCTGAGTACCCTCACGCGAGTTATTTTGTTTACGCTGGCAGGGGTCTACATGGACCTATCTATTTTATGGATGGTACTACTGTTGGTACCGGGGATGTTAGTTGGTTTGGTTATCGCCAATAAAATCAGTTTGGGGATAAGTCGCGACCAGCTTATCCGATTAATAAATATCTTATTGCTGATTTCCGGCACAGTTTTAGTCGCACGCTATTTAGGTTATTGATAAGCCTAATTTGTAATAACTTATTGTGAGACAGCCGATGCTCTCATCGGCTGTCTATCAGTACCTCAGTTTACGGCGTAATGACATAACCAAAGATACGCCGCCACTCTACATCACCTTTTTCGATATAAACGCCCTGCAATTCAGGCGAGAAGCCGGGCAATAAATTAATCCCCTCTTCCAACGCCAGGAAATAACGCTGTACCGCCCCGCCCCACATTTCACCCGGCACCACGCACAATACGCCTGGTGGATAAGGGAGTGCGCCTTCAGCAGCAATGCGCCCTTCAGCCTCGGCAATAGGGATTAGCTCGATATTATCGCGAATAAACTGGATATTGGCATCTTGAGGGTTCATTAATACCGGCGGTAAGCTGGCTTTGCGGAACATATCCTTTTGCAGTTGTTTAACATCATAGCTGACATAGAGATCATGCATTTCTTGGCATAACTGGCGTAGAGTGTAGCCGCGATAGCGCTCTTCATTCTTACGGTATATCGTCGGTAATACATCACACAATAAAGCATCTTGCTCCACGTAGCGCTCAAACTGAACCAGCATATCAACCAGATGTGCCATTTTTGCTGGATTTTCTGCCGGTGTTAGCAGGAACAAAATTGAATTCAGATCGCATTTTTCCGGCACAATGCCATTTTCACGCAAGAAGGTAGCCAGTATCGCTGCCGGAACACCAAATTGGGTATATTGGCCGCTGTTAGCATCGATACCCGGTGTCGTCAGTAATAACTTACAAGGATCAACCAGATATTGGTCTTGGTTATACCCTTCAAATCCATGCCAACGTTCATTAGGCACAAAATTAAAGAAACGTGTGTCATTGGCAATAACGTCCGTATCGTAATCTTGCCAATTTTTACCACCGACAGTGGGAGGAATAAATGGCCGCAACATTGAGCAGCGTTCTAATAATAGTTTACGCGTATCGATGCCCAACTTGACACAATCCATCCACATGCGGCGGCCACTGTCACCAGAATGAATTTTGGCGTTAATATCCAGTGCAGCAAATAATGGGTAGAACGGGCTGGTTGAGGCATGCAACATAAATGCATTATTAAAACGTTTATGATTACAGTGCCGTTTTTTCCCTTTGATATGATTATCTTTTTTATGTACCTGCGAGGTTTGGGAGAAACCAGCCTGCTGCTTGTGCACTGACTGAGTCACAATAATCCCAGGGTCATTTTCATTTAAATCCAGCAATAGCGGTGAGAAATCCTTCATCATCGGAATAAACTGTTCGTAACCTACCCACGCAGAATCAAATAGAATGTAATCACACAAATGACCAATAGTATCAACCACCTGACGTGCGTTATACACCGTGCCATCGTAGGTACCCAACTGAATGATCGCCAATCTGAATGGCCGCGCCTCTTCTGCTCTTTCTGGGGCAACCTCCCGCAATTGCTGACGTAAATAACGCTCGTCGAAACAATGAGCATCAATACCACCAATAAAACCGAACGGGTTGCGGGCCGTTTCCAAATAGATTGGTGTCGCCCCAGCCTGAATCAGCGCACCATGATGGTTGGATTTATGGTTATTACGATCGAACAATACCAAATCACCACGGGTCAATAAGGCATTAGTCACGACCTTATTTGCAGCCGATGTACCATTCAAAACAAAATAGGTTTTATCCGCATTGAAGACCTTAGCTGCATATTTTTGTGCATCTTTAGCTGCACCTTCATGGATCAGCAAGTCACCCAGTTTGACGTCTGCGTTGCACATATCTGAACGGAAAATGGTCTCGCCATAAAACTCAAAAAACTGGCGACCGGCAGGATGCTTACGGAAAAACTCGCCACCCTGATGCCCTGGGCAAGCAAAAGTTGAATTATTCATCTCGACATATTTTTTCAATGTTGAGAAAAATGGCGGTAATAGATTTTTTTGATATTCACTGGCGGCAGCTTCTACCTGAGCATTGTAAAAAGCTTTGTTTGCTTCGCCGAGCGTAATAATCCCCTTAATCAGAGGCAAATAATCGGCAGAAACCGTCTGTTGTGCCGTGACAGCAACAAAAGTAGGAATAGCAAAACCCAGATCATGCAACTTTGACAATATACCGGCATTGGCATCTTCAACCGACATCACCACAGCGGCAACATCAGTAAAATCAGTTTGATTGAGGTATACCATTCCCCGCTGGCTTTCTATATAAGAAGCCAAACGAGCACTTGTTGCTATTTTTAATAGTGTCATGTCACTTACTCTCAAACGGTCAGGTATGAGGCTGCCATTTTGGCATGTATATGACATCGCATAAGGTGAAGATTTTATGCAATGCCGGCAAATTGATATCTATTACGCACACGATCACTCGCTCAAATAGAAGCTAGAATAGTGAGTTAACTGGTCTTCGCATCGACCAATAGACATCAGTAAAATCAGAGATCCAGCTCTATTTTTAATAATGCCTAACAGTGAACGACAGATAGCCTTACCGCATGGAAGTAACAAGGAACTTAACAGCAGATAAACAGGAGAAATAGCATGAGAAGCGCTCATTATGCATTGAATAGTCTACTATTGTCATAACCGCCTCCTGCTTACTTAATCGAAATGATATGGATTAGAGGGATGAATAGTAACGCTAAATTTTCGCAATAATTGCATGTTTTGCCCACAGGTTCAACCTTGCAGGCCAATAAAAATGCACTTTTAGTGAATATCTAAGCCATTGTTATTTAACACACTAAAAAATAAAAAATCTATAAATCAAGTAGATGAAATATGTAGATGCACCATAAAAATTCACTTCCCAACAGTTTTCTCGCTATTTTTGCATGAAAAGAGAGCAACCGATCGCCTTTATAAGAGAAACTCATTGACGACTTGCCGCCAATACGGTTTAATGCGCCCCGTTGCCCGGATAGCTCAGTCGGTAGAGCAGGGGATTGAAAATCCCCGTGTCCTTGGTTCGATTCCGAGTCCGGGCACCAAATTCATAACCTGCTTGTTAAGGACTAAGATTTTTAACAGGCATGACAAAGTACCCGAATCATCATCGTGAAAGTAGGCTGTAACTGCTACACCTTGGTTGAACATAGGGGAACAATAAACCGGAGAATGTCGATGACAAACTTCGGTTTTATTGTGTCTTAAGGCGGAGGAAATTGACAGTTTTTCAGCGCACCTGTCAATATTCTGTTAAGGAAAGCGGTAATTTTTTCTTTCTGTTATGCCGATTTTTAAAAAAAACCTCTTTTCTCTCAAAAGTCTCTTCCAACGCCAGTCTGAGGCTATCTATATCGCCCTCAACATATTCCAGCGTGACCGCAATACTTGAATGCCCTAGCAGGGTCTGAACCACTTTCAGATTACGATCCGGTGATTTCATCATCTCAGTGGCGATCGTATGCCGAAATCGGTGTGGGCTAATCGTACAGCGACATTCGACTGAAAGCCTGCGGAAGAAAGAACGTAATGGCGGATTATCCATATTCTCAGTGACGGACTCTTTTCTCCCGTCAAACCGACTGATATTGAATAACTGATCCGCCTGATTAGCCCCCTTGTCTACCGGCAGAACAATTTTATCTGTTGGCCGCTATAAAAAAATAGGCAGTGCTATTTTGCGGACCTCGATCTGTTAATGCGACATAACTGATCAGAATAGTGGTGTTTTGAGCCTCCAGATCAAAGATGATTGATGAAAAATTCAGCAATACTGACATTTTCCTAGACTGCCTTGTTAAGGCTACTACCTTATAAGTTAATAAAGCTTATGAAACGCTTAAATTTTTCTGAATATTAATTAACATGATATATCATGTTAATTATAGGAGAATCCTTAAAGACAATCAATATGAATATTATACAATGTTCATATTGTAAGTTATTCCATTTTATGAAAATTAATAATTTAATTCCTCGTCTAAATAGATTGTTTTTAGATGACGTATTAATCATTGCTCTATGTTAGTAAAAACACAATATAGAGGTATGTAATTACTGATACTTTTTGTATTTATTTCAATGTCGTTGATATTATGAGGTAGTCATGTCTAAAAGGTTAGCTGCTGAGTTTTTTGGTACTTTTTGGTTAGTATTTGGTGGGTGCGGTAGTGCTGTATTGGCGGCCTCGTACCCTGAGTTAGGTATCGGCTTTACTGGTGTAGCACTGGCATTTGGTTTGTCTGTTTTAACCATGGCTTACGCCGTAGGGCATATTTCCGGAGCGCATTTTAATCCAGCCGTTACTTTAGGTTTATGGGCTGGAGGCCGATTTAAAACTAAAGATATAGCCCCTTATATTTTTGCTCAGGTCATTGGTGGTATCATTGGGGCCTCTATTCTATTTTTTATAGCCAATGGTAAAACTGGTTTTGATGCATCAGTAAATGGTTTCGCCTCAAACGGCTACGGCGCATATTCTCCCGGTAGCTTCTCTATGCAGGCAGCCATTGTTGCTGAGGTAGTATTGACGGCATTTTTCCTTATCGTTATTCACGGAGTGACCGATAAACGAGCTCCGGTTGGATTTGCTCCATTGGCAATTGGCCTAACGTTGACACTTATTCATTTAATTAGTATTCCAGTTACTAATACATCCGTTAACCCTGCACGTAGTACGGCAGTGGCTATTTTCCAGGGCGGTTGGGCATTACAGCAATTATGGTTGTTCTGGATAATGCCTATATTAGGCGGCATTATAGGCGGCCTTATTTATCGTAACTTACTTAGTGATAAAAATTAGCTATTCATTTAACTTAAAGTGATTTAACCTAATTAGAATAGGTAGCCATTACTTTTATGGCTACCTATTCTAGTTGTTGAACCATTGGGCACTGTTGCAAATATCCAGTGGTGATAAACGATTGTGTCGCATTAAGGTGCAGTCCGGTAACATGCTGTTTTTTTGTGATGTTACCTGCCCATGTCTCTAATCCGAAACGCCTTCCGTCGACTGCATTACCCCGCTGATGTTATCGCTCAGTGTGTTCGCTGGTATCTCGCTTATACCCTGATCCTGCGCAATCTCGAAGAGATGATGGCAGAGCGCGGCATTATCGTTGACCATTTCCACATTTCACCGCTGGGTTAGCTGGGTTATCCGCCTGGTGCCGTTGTTGGATAAGGCGTTTCGTCGGCATAAGCGCACAGTGGACCGTCGGTGGCGCATGGACAAAACCTACATAAAAATCAAAGGTCAGTGGAAATATATGTACCGTGCGGTCGATACTGCGGGTCAAACCATTGACTTCCTGCTGACCGCCAGGCGAGACGCCGCAGCCGCATTACGTTTCTTTCGCAAGGCCATTAGACATCACGGCGAACCGGAAGTAGTGACCATTGATAAAAGTGGCACCAACACGGCAGCGCAACTTTTGCTGACTAGCCTACGTTAATACGGCACAACCCTATACTGCACTGGGGATTGAAATGAAGGGAAAAACCGCAGAAGCTGGGCTTTGTGTCGCTGATGAAACAATTTACGAATGTAGATCCGTACCAGTGTGTACTGTGTGATAGCCGGATGGTTTTTAACAGTGCGTGGGCCGGTATCCGGGCAGAAGAGTTGTTGCCCCGACGTCGGCTGGAGTTCAAAACAGAGCGATGATTACGATAGGCAGCATAGGGAAGATCTGCCTGAAATTTGGATTGGTTATCAAAATGGTGTTTATTTAAATCAATCGTCAACCTCACGCTACCTGATCTGATGAAACTCATGGCCCAGTCCCCCTCTTTTGATTCTGACCTAAGGGAAAAAAATGGATCCAACTTCCTAACCATCAAGCGGACCCCTTCAACGACACAACAGCCGCTCAGGTAAGCAAATTCTGACAATCTGAAAGCAGATAAAAAGAGATGTGATACTGGAAAGCTATTTGAAATACCGTGATTGGGGACTTTATATAAAAGTACCAAAATTCAATGGAGTAAAGGCCTTCGTCATTGAACGATGGCCTGAAATTAAATTTTTCTATAAAACATCAGTGAATACTAAATTTGATTAGCATTTTGTACCAAATGGAATCCATTTACTTTGCTGAGCAGTATTACCATTTTTATAATATACTGTTCGATAGCACGTAATTGATATAAACCCATTCTGGACCTTTTTCCAAGGACCATAGATGGTTTTACCACCGCCTCCAGCATTGAACGGAACATTTTGTGCGTAGGCAGGGCCAGATGCAGCGATGCCAAAAATCATCCCAGAAATTAAAATGGATAACAGTTTATTTTTCATTAAAAATCATCCTTAATTAATATATCTACTTATGATGCCATAATAAATAATGGTTAACTTCGTTCAACTGTTCGTTGCTCAACAAAATTGATACATGCGTACTATTTTATTTTGTGACGTAACGTAACGGCCATTTTTGTAATAGTCGCGACTACAATATCTCATAAGTGGCATGTTTTTCGATAAAACCACTCTTTTCCAGGACGTCCAGCCAGTTTTCCCCATTTTCCCGCTACTATCAAAAGGAACGTTCTGAGCAAAAACTGGAGCCATTGTCCCCATAATTACACCAGATACTAAAAGTGATAATAAAAACCCTCTCATCCTTGCCTCTTTTTCATCCAATTAAATTGTAAAATATAAAAACCAAAAAGAACGCGACTAATTTAAAACTAGAGTTTAAATTACAAAGCTAAATTTCAGTCGTATATTACCCTCCATTGGAAAGTTAAGCACTACACTCAACATGAAATAATTTCACTTATTGATAGGATAATGGCTATTAGATAATAATTCAGACAATTCCAATCTCTGCACTAAGCACTAGTTAAACTTTTATACGTCCCGTATAAATAGCTATATTTAAGATCGACGTATTCTTATTTTCCCCACGAACTGTGGATGAGTGACTAAGTGAAGTTATGTTTTTAAACTGTTTTGGCTCTGCTGGTTAGCCCAGTGGAAGCTAAGTGGCTCTGTTGCATGAAGCTGTCGTCGGTTAACATACAGTTTTAAGGTGTTATTTGAAATGTCTCTGATAAGAAAAGCCTTCAAACGTCTGCACTACCCGTTGATATTATCGCCCAATGTGTTCGCTGGTATCTCGCTTACGCCCTGAGTCTGCGCAACCTAGAAGAGATGATGGCAGAACGCGGTATTATCGTTGGCCATTCTACCCTGTATCGCTGGGAACCCCTTTGCTATATAAGGCTTTCAGTCGGCACAAGCGCAGCGTGGGACGTCGGTGTTTACGGCCAGTGGAAATACCTGTGTCATGCTGTGGACTCCAATGGCCAGACTATCGACGCTCTATTGACCGCCAAACGTGATGCCCCCGCAGCCCTGCGTTTCTTCGGCAAGGCCATTCGTCACCAGGATAAACCCTAGGTAGTCACTATCGATAAAAGTGGTGCTAACACCGCAGCTTTGCCCACGCTCAATGCCGACAAACCCGATGAGGAAGCGATTACCGTCAGGCAAAGTAAGATCCTGAACAACCTTGTCGAGCAAGATCACCGGAATATCAAACGTCGGATACGCACGATGCTGGGATTCAACTCCTTTCGACGGGCACAGACCTTGTTGGCGGGTATTGAGCTGGTACAGATGATACGCAAAGGACAACTTCATCATCCTGCTGGCGACGGATTGTCACCGGCAGAACAATTTTATCTGTTGGCCGCTATAAAAAAATAGGCAGTGCTATTTTGCCGACCTCGATCTGTTAATGCGACAGGGCCAATTATCCCACCCATCGATGAGGAGAGTCACCGGCTCTCATTATTTGCAACAAGCCCATGGGATCGTCGCCTCTATTCTTCTGCTGTCTGAGTAATAAACCAGCGTAATGAATTCAACACTTTAGTTTCAGACATCTTGGCTCTGTTCTCATCAACCAACTTCATTAATACTAATCTTGCAGTATAAATATCCAAATGCGCTTTATCAGCCAACTCTCTGGTTTTTGGCCAACTGCCCACTGGGGGGACAGATCCACCAAACTGTTCTTTCAGAACATTACAAGTTTCTTCCAATATGCCCATGACTTCTTCTTTACGTAGATTATTAGGTTTCATTGACCTCGCCTCAAACAATATATTTATTAAAAATGCATTGTTTTTATTATTTATATTTTCTATACCCGCGCAAAACATTCCCTGTAAATTTAAAAGATAACTTTCAAATCCAGCGAGAACTTAACTTATTTACTTCGCATGGCTTTGTAATGCTTATTTAATTGTCATGATTCCCAAATCAGAATTAACAACTAAGCACAGTTTTAGTACCAGCGTACAGACCAGAGAATAATAGCACTCTGAAAATGCCGACCTGTGAATGGGGTCGTGCTTTACTCCTTCGGCCAAAATGGAGATTTATCTTACCATCATCTTATTTTTGCAATAGTGCCGTATTGGATTTAGTAACTAATTAACTTTTTGACTAATTTTGTTCGATGAAATTTTTTAGGAGGTTCACTTGAAGTTAAAAAAACAATTAACATGTTTTTAATTGTTTTTATAGATGCTGTCTTACAAAGTATACAATCAGCCACAACGGACAAATAGCTATAGCCTCCCATCTTTTCATTTTTTCTACCAAGCACTATAATAAAAGAAAGGGGACTTGACTTCCTTATTTTTTCAATGGTTTTAAATGAATCAAAAAGAGAGCTATTATCTACATCCAGGATATATATATCTCTCTCATCTTTTTTTATATATTTGTTATCTATCAATACATATTTATCTGCATTAATACTTATTTGTTTTTTTTGGATTGACATTATTTCTTTAAGGATTATCTCTAGTGAAAAGCGTGTCAAACTACAATAGCCTGAAATAATAACCCGCATAATACGACGCATCCTTTCTCTACTATTCTATCTATATTAAAAATGGACTATAACTTATTTTCGGTGGATGAATAGTGGCACCGAAGTGCCACTATTCAGCTTGTGTCACTCTTATTAGAAGTTGTATTTCACCCCTAACATCACTGCAGTATCGCTGTAACCTTTGTCGCCCAATTGCTGGCCAACGTTACCCCAGACATTCAGTTGCTTGTTCAATTGCCCCTCAACACCCACTTTCAGTTCACCGATATTCTTCGCGCCAGCTTGTTTCACTTCAACGGCGTTCATATTGGTGCCAAAATCTTTGGTGTTGTGGATCCAGTTGGCTTCCACAAACGGTTGGAACTCGCGATCCTTGCCATTATCACTTTCGTGGTGGCCTTTCATATAAGAACGCAGCCCCAGACGGGTCTGGATATTACCGTCGCCTTGACCACTCACCTGAGTACCGTTTGCTTCACGGTGCTCGTCAGCCTTCACACCCATCCAGGTGATTTGGGCTTTCGGCTGGATAAAGTACGTTTCGTTCTTAGACTTATTCTCGCCGATCTTAAAGGTGTAGCCGCTCTCGACCGACGCGGTGATCCCTTTCGATTTATACTCTTCCGTCGCCAGACCGTCGCCCTGCACGCTATTGTTAAACCAGCTGTACTGCGCCCAACCGTCAACATACAAGCCCGACTTGTCTTCGTCGTTGGCATACCAGGTGCTGTACACCCCGGCGGTGTAACCATCAACCGAACCACTCGACTTATAGCCCGATTTCGCGTGGGTGTCGCTCTTGCTATTACCGTAACCGGCCATCACACCCAGGTGTAAACGGTCCAGACCATCGTTGCTCCACTGGGCGATATCGCCACCCAATTGCATCACATAGCGGTTGCTTTGGGTTTTCAACTGACCACTGGTGTCACGTGAACGGTTATGTCCGCCTTCGTTACGCAGCCACATGCTGGTCACTTTCTGCTCGCCAGTCAGGGCGTCGATATACTGTGTTTCACCCAAACGATCGTGCAGACGCGTCACAAACATAGTGTTGGCTGCGGCCAGGTTCGCGGTGTAGCTGCCGGCTTCAGGACGTTTAGTTTCCTCGCCTGGACCCGCCGGGTTTTCCGGGTCGACCGGATTTTCTGGATCAATCGGCAAATTGCTCAGGCTGGTCAAATACCAGTTACTGGCGTTTGAACCCACCCCACGTACGAGTGAGTAATCATATGCACCCGCTACGATACGGCCAGGGTTCACAAACTCACCGTCGGATTGACCATTCACCTGAATGAGCTCAATACCGTTTAAGGTTTTAGCGCCCGTACCGCCCGCATTATCCACACTAACATTGGTGGTGCCGCTGGTGTTGCCGTTCACAATCATGCTGTCGGTGGCCGAGTTATCGTCACCCAGCGCGGTGTTGAAGTGCAGCAGACCGTTGTTGCCAATATAGTTACCGTTGACCACTAACTGGTTACCGGTGGTGCCGGAGCCGTCACTGGTCTTGTTACCGATAAATACCGTGCCGCTGTTGGTTAAGTCAGTGCCAACGGTAAAGATATTACTGGCCGGCGCCAGGCGAGCCAGACGGCCCATCGCCGGTACCATCGGTGCCGCTGGGTTGCCCACAAACAGCACGCCCTGGTTATCAACCGCGCCCGCTACGCCACCAAAACCGCCCATAAAGGCACCGCTGGCTATATTCACCTGCTGGCTTGCCAGCGTCATGGGGTCAGCACTGCTGCCTAACATCAGGCCACCCGCATTGATATCTGTCTGGCCGGTATAGGCCGCCGTTTGAGTCAATGACAGCGTACCGTTGCCGTTTTTAGTCAGGCTGCCACTGCCGCTAATGCTGTTGGCCAGCAACCAGTCACTCGCACTATTGAGCACCAATGCGCCGTCGTTGGTGACCGCCGCCGTCCCCAGATGTTCTGCCTGAGAAGCAGTTAACTGGCTGCCGTTCGTGATAGCAAACAGGCCACTGAACAGGCTGTTATCACCGCTCAATGTGATGTCGCTGCTATCTTCCAGCACCACACTGCCAGCATCACTGATAGCATTTGCTAACTGGCCCGCAGCCCCTTTCAGTGTCAGCAGACCGGCGTTAACGATATTGCCATCGCCCAGACCCGCTGCATTGTTCAGTAACGCTTGTGCGCCACTGGCAATATTAGTCACCGCGCTCAGGCCAGTATTGGCACCCTTAACGCTCAGCACATTGGCGGCAATTGTCAGCGCGCCACTGCCGGTCAGTTCACCCTCAGACACACCGCCCTGACTCAAGGTTAAGCTGCCACCATTGAGATCAACCGTTGAGCCCGCAGTACTGTTCAGTTCGCCCACGGTTTGGCTGTGACCCTTCATGTCAAAGGCGGTATCTGCTGCCAGTGATAACAGCGAGGTATTCCCCAACACATTATCATTCAGCATCTGTAAGGTACCGCTGCGTACATCGGTAGAACCGGTGTAATCATTGTCCAGATTGGACAGTGTTACCGTATTTCCTGCACCGGTATCAATCGCCAACTCACCACTGCCCGTCACTTTGGCACTCAAATCCGCCGCAGGACCGGTTTTATTGGTGGCATACAGCGCCAGTGCATCTGCACCGCTGCCCAGCAGTTCAACTTCGGTCAGGCCGTAACCGATATACAAACCGTCGTTACCCGTACCGCTGCTCAGGCGATAATCGTAAGTGCCTTTGGCGACCGTGGTGCCATTCTGTGCAATATCGGCCGTGGTGGCATCGGTAATGACATTACCATTCTGGTCTTTCAGCACCAGATTGCCGCCATTGCCTTGCACGGCCACATCACTCACCGCCAGTTGCAGCAAGGTATTGGCGTCATCCTGCTCCATGATGGGCAGCACAGGATTGACCGGCGTCTGGCTGTTGTCGACGCTGTCGATGTCCACCACCACCGTCCCGGTGCCCAGTAGGTTCATCTCTTTGGTGGTATGGATAGTGCTTTTCGCCACCGTCTCACCCGGAGTGCCGGTGTTAAATTTCACCGTACCGCCGTCAAAGGCCAACCCACCGATAGTTTGCACACCGTCACCGACGGTGGTGATACTGTCCGCGCCCAGTTTCAGGGTGGCATTCACTAATGCTGCGGTGTTATCCGCCGCCAGTTCAAAGGTGGCGTGACCTAATGCCAGTACCCCGTTAAAGGCGTTCTGTGCCGCATTGGCCGTAAAATCAAAGGCATTACCGGCGGTATTAACGGCCATCGTGCCGAGGCCGTTCAACTTGCTGTTAAAGCTCACGGCATTCAGGTTATTAACCTGCAACAGACTGCCGTCACCCAGATTAAAACCGGTGTTGGCATTGTCATCCTGACTGTCACCCAGCGCCAGCAGCACATTGTCCAGTGTCAGCGTTGAGTTATTGATCAGGTTGATGTATTCCATATTCTGGATGGCATCAGCATCACTCAGGGTATACAGCGAACTGTCCAGCGTCAGCGTATCGCTGCCGGTACCGCCGTTCAGTGAGCTGAACACGCCGGTATCGGCTAATGTCAGCCCTTTCAGAATGAAGGCATCATCGCCGCTGCCGGTGGTGAAGTCAGTGCCTTTACTGCCTTGCATCAGGGTCACGGTGTTGTTGCCCGCTAACAGATCCACCTTGCCAACAATTGTGCCACCCGTGGCGTTGGTAAATGCCAGACCCGTCCCAGTATTGGTTACGACAGCCTGCTGCGTGGCGCTGTTGGCTTGAATGGTACCGCTGTTGACGAAGCTGGTGACATAACCGTTATTGATGTCCACCACCGGGCTGGTGAGTGATGTTGATATCAGGTTACCGGACTGCTCGACACGGCCGGTAGTGCCTTTGACAATCAGGGCTGCACCGCCTGCGGCATCATTGACGTTTACGCTGGCACCGGTTTTCAGATCCTGACGGGAGTTGGTGACAATCCCTTTGCCCGCGGCTGAATTGACGTTAATCACCAGACCGGCCGAGTCGGACATGTCCAGCGTATTATCGGTGATGGTGTCGCCGGTGTTGGCAAACAGAATACCGGTACCGCTGCCGTTGACATTGATCGTGCCAGAGTTGGTTGCCGCCAGGGAGGCACCGGTACGAATACCTGCACCATTACCCACCGTCAGCGAGGTGTTTTTTAACTGAATGCCGGTAATTTCCGCTTTGTTTTCAATCGCATTACCTGTGCCGCCCGCCGTCATGGTGATGGTTGCGCCATCCACGGTCAGTGCTGTGGCACCGGTATCAAGCAGTACGCCATGGGCAGTGCCGCCCGCTTTGGTTTCACCGTTACCGGATAAGGTCAGGCTCGCACCCGCACCCAACAGATAAGCGGCGGTGCCGTCGGTTGCGTTAACGGTACCGCTGTTATTCACGGTAGAGTTAGCGCCCTGAATATTGACCGCAGTCCCATTGACTGTGATGAGGTTTTGGTTGGTCAGAATCCCGCCGTCTACCAGCACGCCAGTACTGCCTGCTTGTGTAAAATCAATGGAGCCATTGTGGATAAGCTCACCGCCATTACGGGCGATATAGCCATAGGCACCAGATGCGGTGTTACCGGTAGTCAATACCGCCGAACTGGTTAAGACAGATTTTCCGGTAGCACCGGTGGCAATACCATCCAGGCCGTAGTAGTTGCCATCGACGATCCCGGCAGTAGCCCCATCACCGCTCAATTCTAGGCTGGCATCTGCTGTGATGGTGCCGCTGGCGCCACCCTCGACTTTTACCCCAGTAGAGCCCTCGCCAGACAGGACCATATCTAACGCGCCGGAGTTAAATGTACTGCCAACACCGGTGACTTGAATAAGAGAAGAATCTTTACCGGTGGCATTCATGGTTGAGGCAGTGGTCCCGATAAAGCTGGCACCCTTATCAACGCGATACAGTGTAGAGCCTTCGGTTGAAACCGTTTCATCACCCGTGGCAATGTTATTGACGCTAGAGCCGGTACCGTAAATCAGGTAGCCCACCTGTTTGGTGCCGGAGACAAACTCAACCTGGCCGGTACCGGAGACATTAATGGTACCTTTATCTTCAGCAACCACCCCGATAGCCCCATCGCCCGCCAGCTTTACCTCACCAGAGAGATTAGCCACCGCGCCCGCACCAACCGCCTGAATACCGTAGTTCGCCAGTTTAGTGGCAGCATCAAGCCCGTTATTTACATAAACGTTACCGGCGTTAGTGGCTGAACTGTTGGTCAGTACTTTAATACCGACGGTATTGATACCATTTATAACGATATCACCATTATTGAAGATATTCGTGGCGTTAGCGCTGGAAGAGATACCGATATTCTGTCCTGCATTTTGTCCAGATACAGCACCAGCACCGTTGAGCTCAATAGTGCCGTTTTGATTGACTACTGTTCTCGCTCCTTGTGCAGCAATAGCTGTAGAGTTTTCAGTTTTGCTGCCAATCACGATTTTACCGGTCGCACTATTGGTAAAGGTGGCGATATTGCTCAAGTTAACGGTATCTTGCAGTAATCTAACGGCATAAGACTGAGTCTTAATGGCCAGGTCAGTGACCACGTCAGTTAACGAACGTTGTGATTGACGGCCCACATAGACGGTACCGTTATTTTCAAAGGTAGAGCCTTTCTGAACACTCACCCCCTCATTCAAATAACCTGCTGCAGGAGACAAATCGATAGTTGAAGCAATATTGATCGCGCCGTTATTGACGAAGGATGAGTTGCCATCGATCACCGCCGCGCGAGTATAAGCGCTTGCCCCACGAGAAGCGGTATTAATCACACCATTGTTGGTAACTGACGAAGCTCCATTAGCTAAAATAGCGGTATGACTGCCGTTAGCTATGTACAACGGCAATGTTGAGGTAGGTGTGGGCTTGAAGTCCAGCATCTCAGGATTAGTCCCTGCATCCAGTACCCCAGTAGTGTCAATAATAACCGTACTGTCAGTGGCAAAAATAATATTGGTACCACGAACTGTTGCAGAAGTTGACCCCAAAGTCCCGGCGTTATTCAGGGTTGCACCGTCTTCCAGCCGCACCAGTGAAATATCCGTATTGAACGCCTGAATATTGGCATCAGCACCAATATTCACAATGGCATGCTGACCATCACCATGAATAAAGGCAACACGGTCAGAATCGACAATGTGATTTACGGCATCATTAGCATCAATCCCCATATCAAGATAGATCGGGGTGACTTTTGGTGAAGTATTGGAACCGTTAGTGAAATAGGCCCGCGCCAGCTCGGCTTGATAACCTTTGCTGTCCAGCACGATCGCACCACTTTTAATACCTGCAATCAAGTCATTGTTGTATTTTTGGAAATCAGCAAAATTTTGAACATTTTGGGCCCCTAAATAGGGACTGGTGAAGGTACCGACGAAGTCATCAAGCACCGAATTGGCCACCGCGGTACTACTATCGCGAATGTTATTATTGTTATTACCCAGGTTGACTACAGTTTTGGCGTTATAATTTAAGACTGTATTCTGGGCCGATGTAGTAGAGTCAACATAGAATCCTGAAGAAGTTGTTGTCGCCGCTTCACTTTTCAGGCTGCCTTTAAGAATGGCGTTAAAATAGTTATTGCTGTCATTAACCCAACCTGCGGCCGTGCTACCGACAGCCACGGTCAGATCACTGCTATCCTGCACATGGAATAAGTTGCGATTCACATACTGGCCATTTTCACCAACCGCATAAGAAACAGGTACCACAAAATCGGCAAGCGGTTTAATTGACATCGCAGTACTGCTATACACATTAATAGTAATTAATGCGCCAGTGCCTTTCGGGTCAAGGAAAGTTTCAGTAACCATCTCACCTAAGTTGAAAATGTTTTTACTGATCAGATTCTCAGCACCATAGAGGAAGTTCCCCGGGGGAATATCACCCAGTTTACTGTTTTTAAAACCAATATCGCCCTTAGCGATATTGCTAAAACTGCCTACTAAGGTATTGCCAGTCCCTGTGAAGGTCTGTTCAAATTCTACATCAGGCGTAAATACCGGTACGCTAATATCTGCGGCAAAGACAGAACTCGCCCCTAATGTGAACATCAAGGTGATGGCAATTTGGCTCAGGCGAGAGGGGGTCGTTAAACCTAAAGTTGTATCGACAGTTCCTGAGCAAAGTGACTTAGTTTTTTTTCCTGATTTAGAGATTTCAGATGCAACGTCATAGCGGCCTAAGGCACTATTCCAAATGACTTTAAATACTTTATTCATGGTGTACTCTCATTAGATTTAGGCCTGACAATTAGTCATACCTATAAATAGGTATGACTAATTGTCACAGGAAAAATTAGAATATCTCATTACTGCTTTTAAGCTATTCGATATCCTGAATCTACTTAATACATATAGATATTAATATAGGCGAAAAGGATGAATTTAGTAGGAAATTTCCCACAAGATGTATTTTTTTCAAATAAATTATTAATTTATTTGGAGTTTTTGTAATAACTCTGCATTAGTTCTCACCCCAATTTTTTTCATTACCGATCTCTTTTGAGCACTTACTGTTTTTTCACTCTTGTTTAGTATTTTTGCTACAGCATGTCCGGGTAAACCACACTTAAAATAAGTGATTATAATAACCTCTTGTTTTGTTAGATTTATTTTTTTTATGTAATTACTTAATGTTAAATCACCAAGTGAAAAACTTAACTGATTGGTATACTTTTTCTTTCGCTTAAGGACTGACATGATTTTTTTTTCTAAAATAGATAATGGATCATCAAAACAGAGAAGTGTAACCTTTCCTTTTGTTTCCATCTCAATGAAAAAACGATTAAAATCATAATCATACCTAGATGTTATGATGAATACTTTATCAAATAAAATACTATTAGCTGCACTACTCAATACATTAAATCGGTCAATGTTACTGACATCTATGAATAAAAAGTCATTTTCAGAGTAAAATTGAGGTTCTACATTAACAGCACCTTCATAGCCAGATTTTTGTAATACATGATTTAACAATTCGAATAGACCTAACTCTAAGTATTTATTATTAACGACAATAGAAAAATTCTGCATACATACACCTTACCTCCTCCCTCAGATAGCAAGGAAAGAAGCTGAATTAAAACATTCAGACCAGAGATTGGTTTTTAAAAATAGTTAAGCACTATAAAACATTGTTTAAAAAAGAGATACACCGACAACTTTTTAACTTAAAAAAATTAAATCCCGAACCAATCAAAAAAAATGAATTATATAACTTTCATTTCATTCTAGAGCAGGATTTAAAACCAAAAGCAAAGCCTTTAATATTGCAATTGAACTGTTAGGCATTATGGAGTGGGAATGTTCTTAAAAATCATTGGGCACTGAAAAAGAATGGCTGCATTTGGTGATTATATTAATAAAAAATATAGTTATTATGCAAATAGAGATAAGTATATCTTATGTATAGAAATACAGAATGATTCTTATAAATCAAGTTTTTTGCATTTTATTCAGGGTATTAATACATAATACTTTAGGTGTACCGACTATGTAGAAACCATTTTATGAAACTTTATTCTGGCAGTTTCTGGAGCCTGCTTGCATCCCCTATGACCTACTCCCCGTTGATTAGTACACCCCGATGTTAGTAATGTCTTCATTTTGACCCGCTATCTCTTGAGCCAGCGATTACAACAGGAAGGTACCATTCGCGCGATGACTGCCTCCCCGAATGACTCGCGTCTCATGGAGGAGGTACTGGATACCCGCAAAGTGTGTGACAAGACGACGTGGACACTGGCGAGCAGAACGGATGGCAGTGTGCAAGTGATCTATCAGTGCTATATGCCTGTGGCCTGGTTCCAAACGATGTTCGCGCAGCAACTGGAAATTGGAAGGAACAAGGACGGCGAACGCTTGCTGACATAGTGACCAGAAATAAAGTACTGAAAGCAACTGTGCGGGAGAAGAAAAAGCGGGAACCGCTATTGCTTGCAGAAGCCAACGCATTGTTTGAGCAACTTCAGGTCCGTGGCGACCTGGACCGCTATAAATCACTGGTCAAATATGCTTCGATGGGTAATCAGAGTCTGGGAACAGTGAAGGCCTTCTTTGACAGCGAAAATGGGCAGGCGTAGCTGGATACGTATCCCAGGGCCGAGGCGGCGCTGGGCCACCACTGCCACGGAACACAGCTCTTTCGGCATTACCGGCCAATGGCAAAACATTGGCCGCCGGTTGGTTAATTCGAAGGATTTCAAACAAGTGCGGTCACATATTGTGATCTATGAGCAGGGCAGTGGCACTGCATTTAAATCCTTCCAACACGCAGACCATAGCCCTGAACGTGCGTGTCAGCTGCGCGCGGGGCAAAACCGAACTCTTCCACCTCACAATCGCTCAGCGAATGCACAGTCAAATTGGCCACAGCTCCCGCGACATCATTCAATGGGTTGCTCAGTTCAGCACCGAGATTTCTGCTATCTCCGCGAGCTTTCCACCACCACAGTTGATAACAACTCGCGTCAGGTCACGACTCATGTCAGGTACTTCAGTCTTTACCGAATGGGGTGTAATCATCTGCGATACCATCGCGTCGGCGGGCGGCGGGACGACCTTCAGTTCCATCATTACGATAGCTGGATTGAGACCAGCCCCGCCACGCTCAAGCATGACCTCATATCCACCGGTAGAAGTTTCAACCTCGCCTGACACTATAAGCCTGGGCGGCTGCGCATATACAGATGCCTTCCACTCGCCGGATGACTGGATCCGGCATCCCGCCGGTATTTCAGCCGCGACTGTCACAGCCGATGGTATATTCTGTTCAATCGCCGTGGTCGGCAAGACCGCCTGCTCGCGGGATTGTATATTTCCAACCGCAGCAGTGCTGGCACCGGAATTCTGGTTACAGGCAACCAGCATCAAGGATGCCGTCAGCGCGCTAACGCGTAATAATGCAGACTTGTCCAACATAGTCGATGTCTCCCGTGCAATCGCGAGTGATTAATTTTGCAAACATATCATGATTGAACCAAATTTATTGCAAAAAAATGGCTTTGTAATGAAAACTTAGGCTATTCATCTATTATTCAGTGATCCCCATGAAACTCGCTACAGACATGTATCCCCCAAATGGGGAGCTGCGTCCAGATGGGGAAAAATTGCTTGGCTGGGTCTGATTGTGGGTTTATATCACATTGATAACTCACCAGTCTGGGACGTGTAAAAGTCATGTCCCCCTAACCGAACCTTCAAAAAGGGATAATCTCGTGACCAAAAGCATTAGGCTCACTGTCGCAATAACACTGCTTACTGCGACACTGCCCATATTAGCTAAAATGCCAGAAAATTTTGTCTATACCAGCTCTGGCGACCTCGAAGCGGCATCAGTCATTATCGCACGTAGCGATATTGGCGGTGCGCAGATCGTTTACAATTGGCGTTCACTCGAACCTGAGAAGAACAAATACAACTTCTCGCAGATTGAGAAGGACTTGGCTCGTCTTAAGGTAGCCAATAAAAAACTTTTCATCCAGATCCAGGATCGGTTTTTCGAACAGAATGCCCGGTACGTTCCTGATTATCTGATGAATGATGCCAGATACGGTGGGGGGATATCGCCACAATTTGATAATCCTGGCGAAGGAAAGCCGAGTGGTTCGGGTTGGGTGGCACAGCAATGGGATCCTGCTGTGCGCCAACGTTATCAGGCTCTGTTGGCAGCGATTGCAGAGCGTTTCGATGGTCGAGTCTATGGTGTGAACCTACCCGAAACAGCCATTGATCTTGACGAGAAAAAGCTACCCGAGGGATTTTCCTGCGATAACTATTTTGCAGGCGAAATGGAAAATCTCACCTTTGCGCGAAAGGTGTTCACCAAATCCCATGTGGTGCAATATGTCAATTTCTGGCCGTGCGAATGGAACAACGACCACAATTACATGGGCCGGCTGTTTGAGTTCGCGAGTGCCAATAATATTGGACTTGGCGGCCCAGATATTGTTCCCAACCGCAAAGCGCAAATGAAGAACTCATATCCGTTCTTCAACAAATACAAAAGTAAGCTAGCACTCATTGCCATGGCAGTGCAGGAGCCGACCTTGACCTACAAGAACCCCAATACGGGTAAGCCATTTAGCAAGGATGAGTTTGTACAATTTGCCGACAATTATCTTGGCGCAGATATCATCTTCTGGAGCACTACATCTCCCTGGCTGACTAAGAAATAGGTATCAATCGCTAGGGACAGAAAGCCTCACTGCGAGATCATGTATAGGTTCTTTTTCCGGATAAAATCGCGCCAGCCGTCGGACAACAGCACTGATAACCCGCGTAAGTAATGGTGCAGACTGGTTCGAATGTTGGCGCATTTACACAGCGGAAATTTCTGGGGTTCCAGCTTAGGCCCCCTCCTCGGGAACTGATTGCAACATTCAGTTGGGTTCAGTATGAAAGCACCAAGGTATAAATTTAAAACCCATTTTCAGCCCTAAAAATGCCCCAAATATTTAGGGCATTGAGTTCAGTTCGTTGCGGATTTTCTTTGTTAGCTAAACGCGTTGCCCACGCATCCAGGCCACGAGCTGGTATCCGGTTCATTACCAACTGATAGGATGATGCGAACTCTTACAAATATAGTCATACAGACGTTGAGTATCTTCCAATGAACAAAGGCGAGTGCCAAGATTAAGTGTTGCCGCGCTACCTGCTGCAACACCAAAACGTACAATCTCAAACAGGTCTGCACCCTTTGCCAGTTTCAGCGTCATTGCGCCAACCATACTGTCCCCTGCCCCAACGGTACTCATCTTCTTCACCGGCGGGGGAACGATTTGTACCCAGTTATCACGATCGACTGCCAATGCTCCCTGTGGCCCAAGCGACACCACGACTCGCTCGGCAGCGCCACGGTTAACCAACTCCTTAGCAGCATGGCGTACATCATCAGGATGCTTCAACTCCCGCCCTATAAGGGCCGATAGCTCATTCTGATTAGGTTTTACCAAGGCAAGCCCCCCCAAATCTAAGCTCGCTTTTAATGCATCGCCAGAGCTATCAATGATGCACTGCAATCCCATAGCTTTAGCCTGCTGAATCAGGTGAACTAATTTTTCAATACCAGTACCTGGCGGCAAACTACCGCTAATAACCAAAATCGATCCTGAAGGGATGTTTTGCACTTGTAGTACCAGTAGATCAAACTCAGCATCACTCAATCGTGCCCCTGGCATAACAAAACGATACTGTTCACCACTGTTGTCTACGTGGACATGCATGTTCTGCCGTGTCCAATCCTGCGTTTTCAGCGTTTTCGTCTCAATACCTTCCCGATCAAGCAATTCTTTCAAGTGCTCCCCTGTAGGGCCAGCAATAGGAAAAATTGCATGAGCTTGACCACCAAGATAAACAACAGCACGAGCGACATTAATACCGCCACCACCCGGCTCAAAAATAGGTGCCGTGCAACGTAGTTTTCCTTCAGGGTAGATTTTGGGCGTCGTTGTTGCGCTGTCTAGCGAAGGGGATAATGTTAAAGTGAAAATCTGAGTCATGATAATACAACCTTCCTTTTTGGTTTTTATTTCGCAGATTCGGCAAATAAAAATAGAAATTGTGTATTGATGACGGACTTAGAACAGCCACATTAGCGACCCAAAAGCCCGATAAATAACTGACTGTAACCTCAGTAAATACAATGACTACTCTAAGTAAAGCACATAATTCAGTACGTCGTAGTATTAAGATTCAATTGAATAATAGGCTTTATTTATCATTTTATCTGACCATAACGGGGGCTATCGCTGATAAACGATGAAATTAATCGCGATGTTAACATCAGTGAAATTGAGATAATGTTATACGCTATTGAGAATAACAAACGCTCTCATCGAGATTCGTCATCGTTGTTATTTACGCGACAGGATCAATCACAACACCGTGGCGAAAATATTAATAAATTGAATCGCTCCTTTCATCGTTAAATCTCCTCTTCACATACTTTACTCGATGAATTATTGCACCCAACAACAGAACGTTAGCTTTTCTTTTCAAAAAACAGTGTCACTTTGGCGACTTCAACACCAAATTTGCGCAGTGATGTCTGGTTGAACAAATGGGTATCATCCTGGCGATATAGCCAGTCATCAAAGTGTAGTTTTATGCTGCCGTTCTCTGTTTTCACGTCCATATCATAACGCCAGTTGAAAGCATTACCTGCGGTATAACCATGGGCCACGCCAATGATATCCCCTGCCGTCCCCTGATAGCTGCCATCAGCGTTTCTGATGATGCGCCAGATTCGGGTCTGGCGCTCGCCATCAGCAAAAACAAACTTCTCGTTGAGCGTCAGGGTATTGCCGACAACATCGCCCTGGATAACCACCTCAAAACGGCGAGTCTGTTTATTCTGATAATTCTGCAACATTCCCCAGGCGCGGGTTTCACCGCTGAAGTAGCCGAACAAATCGAAAGTAGGTTTATTGTTTTGATAGTCATTGATATCTGCACTGCATCCAGCCAGTACAAACAGGAAAGCCAGTAACAGGCTTTTGATTTTCATCAGATACCTCCAGTCAATTGTTGCCGCAAGTCAGGATATTGTGTCGTCGGTGACAACCAGATAGCGAGAAATGCATCTCGGAAAGCACGGTCGAAACGATCACCAATCGGCTTAATATATGGATTAGATGGCGCGCGATAATAAAATTGTCCGCCAGTATTATCACCCACGAAAGTGAGTTGGCTGCCAGAGGTTACTGCCGGCCATATCGTCGCTATCTGCTTGAGCCAACGCTGCTGCTGTGCTGCAGACACGCTGATTTTCATGGCTTGCCATTGTTCTTGTGTAGCGTTCACCAGCTCTTCTTGGGTAATAGAACGCTGATAGTTAATACTCAGTGCCTGCGGCCATCCCCCCTCCTCATAGCGTCCGCTCGGTGTACGCAATACTGAAAAATAAATATCAAAGGGCCCCCAACGTAGCGTGGCACTGCCTACCGTCGGCCACGTGCTCCAATCGCTGGCCTGTGCCACCTGAGTACTCAGACAAAGAAGAAAAGTTAACAGCATCTTCATTCAATTCTCCTGCGTAGTATTGGCCAACTGACAACTGGCAGATAAATAGCCCACCCTAAAGATAGGGTGAGGATCATCATTTCAGGTGCGATTTGTGGGGTCATCGCATTCAATTTCCAGCCGATGACATAGGCTAGTGGGCCGGTAAGCGCACCTAACAACACAACTGTTTTCACCGTCGGGATAATCCGTCTCAGTAGCCAATAAAACCAGCTAGTGAAAGTAAGCCACAATGCGCACATCCATATGGGAACACCGCCCCCGCCAGCAAATTTAAAGATATCGAGATAGCACCAAAACGCATCCATGGTAATACCCAGTAGCGCCGCTAACAGGACCCATATACGCTGTTGCCGCGGGGTAAATATCAGTGCCAGCGCAGCGCCCAGAAGTAGAAAAAGCATTACTTGTTCACGCCAAATAATGGCCAGCGTCCAATAGGCATCAAAACCGAGCGTAGTTAGCCAAAATCCGGTGCCCAATCTCATCGACGCTCAGCACTCAGTTGTACGGTGCTGATGGATCGCGCCAGAAAACCAGCTTCGCAATAGCACAGGTAAAATCGCCACTGGCGCTGAAAACGTTCGTCAAATCCCTGATTCTGTAATAAAGGCCAATTCTGCTCAAAACGCTCACGCCATTGTTGCAGCGTGCGGGCATAGTCACGGCCAATATCGAATAGGTCACACATCACCAGATCGCTATGGCGTGTGAGGGTATCGCACAGCGCGGTTATCGATGGCAAGAAGCCTCCGGGGAAGACGTAACGCTGGATAAAATCCACATTGCTGCTGTATTGCTGATAACGCTGGTCAGTAATGGTGATCACCTGTAACACCATTTTGCCTTTAGGTTTCAGTAACTGCTGGCAACATTTGATAAATAGAGGCAGAAAACGTTTGCCTACGGCTTCGATCATTTCGACCGAGACCAGTTTGTCATATTGCCCCGTCAGCTCACGGTAATCCTCAAACAACAGAGTAACGCGATCCTCTAATCCAGCTTGCTTAATACGCTGTTGGGCATAAACGTACTGTTCCTGCGAGATAGTCGTGGTGGTGACGCGGCAGCCATACTCACGCGCGGCAAATTCCGCCAGCGCTCCCCACCCAGTACCGATCTCCAACAGATGATCTTGTGGTTGCAGATCTAACTGTTGGCACAAGCGACGCATTTTAGCCTGTTGCGCCTGTTCCAATGTCATCTCCGTTTCACTGTACAACGCGCTGGAATAAAGCATTTCACTGTCGAGAAACTGCTGATAGAAGCGGTTACCCAGATCGTAATGTGCGGCAATATTGCGCCGTGCCTGCCGCCGACTATTATCACGTAGCAGGTGCACCAGCCGATGCCAAGGGGCGGTCAGCCAACTTAAACGGGCCTCCATCTTATCGACCAACTGCATGTTACTGGCCAGCAACTGAAGCAGGCGAGTTAGATCAGGACTGCTCCAATAACCGTCAATGTAGCTTTCTCCACCAGCAATGCTGCCACCCAACAGTATTCGGCGGTAAACTCGGGGATCATAAACCTCGATTTCAGCCTGTAGCGGAGCTTGGGTATCACCAAACTGGATTTCACCGACACCTGCTTCACGCAGCAATAATCCGCCCCCTTGCAACTGCTGTAGCAAGGTAAAAATAATGCGACGAGCACCTTTATTGTGACCCGAAAAAGGGGTGCTATCGGCGAGGGTGTATTCTGAGGAACTCATCGTTCATCCTTGCCGCCGGCGGCGGGGTGAGGGTAAATAGGGGTGCGTTTCAGCCATAACTTCAGTGCTTGCCAGTAAATGGCGGTGGCAGTTTTCAGTGTCATTAGAGGCAGAAGCCATAACTGTCGGCGCAACGTTGCCCGCGTTAGAGGGTGTCGATAAAGCAGTAATGTCGCGTCAAATTCGCGGCTGACACGGTGATTTTCGATATGAATGCGCAGTCTCTGTGCGGGGGCAGAGAGCCGCCAGTGGTAGGTCATGTCCATCGGGTTAAACGGTGATACATGAAAAACTTTATCTATGGTTGAGGTACCTTCTGGATTTACGGCATAGGTATGGCGTTCATTCCACGGGGTATTACGAACTTCGGCCAACAACCAACACAGTTTGTCATCATCGTTATACAAATAGTAAAAGTTGACGGGATTGAAGTAACATCCCAGATAGCGCAACTGGCACAACAGCATAACGCGGCCATTCAACTTTTCGCCGGTCAATTGTGCAATACGTTGCTGCGCTTTGTGTTTAATATCGCCACCACCCAGATAATCGCCACGATAAAACGACGCTGGGGCAAAGCGTTCCAACGCAATACCCAGCGCGGGCAATTGTGTCAGTTCATCAAGATCAATCAACGGCATGAAGATTTGGTAATCAAAGCTGTGTTGGACCGGGCTGAAGCGACGATGGCGCACATGTCCTACATAAAGGGCGCTATTCATGCGGCGTTCTCCTGCAACAAAACCTGCGTGACGTCCAGCGCACTGCGTACCCCATCCTCGTGGAATCCGTTATACCAGTAAGCGCCGCAGAACCAGGTATTGTGCTGCCCGTTTATCAGCGAACGCTGCTGTTGTGCCAGTACAGTAGTCTGATTGAATACCGGGTGGTGATAACTAAACTGGCGCAGAATTAGCGCCGGTTCAATCGGTTGCTGTGGGTTGAGTGTGATACAAAAGGTCTGTGGCGCATCCAAGCCTTGCAGAATATTCATGTTGTAAGTCACGCTGGCGAGTTGATTCTCTGCATGCTCGTCGCTGGCTGGTAAGCGATAATTCCAACTGGCCCAGGCACGGCGTTGGCGTGGCAGCAGACGAATATCGGTATGCAGGATGACTTCATTCGCTTGATAGCCCAACTGAGCTAAAACACGTTGCTCCTGCGGGCTGGCATCGGCCAGAAGACGCAGTGCCTGATCGGCATGGCAGGCAAAAATCACCTGATCAAAATGTTGTTGCCCCAAGGCGCTATGAAGTATCACCCCTTGTGGTTGGCGTTCAACCCGCAGGACTGGCATATTCAGGTGCAATGTCAGGTTGTCTGCCATTATGGCCAACATGCGGCGCACATATTCACGCGAGCCGCCTGGCACTACAAACCATTGTGGGCGGTTGGTGATGTCTAACAGACCGTGGTGATCGAAAAAGCGCAAAAACAGTGCTAATGGAAACTGGCGCATATCAGTCATTGAAGAAGACCAAATAGCGGCCCCCATCGGTAACAAATAATGCTGGGCAAAATAGGGGGAAAAACCTTCCTGTTGCAGAAAATCGTCCACCGTTTGAGCCGCAATACCACCATTCGCCAGGTTTTTCTTACATTGGCGATTGAAACGCATAATCTCTGCCAGTAGGCGATAAAAGCGTGGATTCAGCAGGTTACGGCGTTGGGCAAATAGAGTATTGAGCGTATGGCCGTTGTACTCCAGTCCACTGCGAGGATGCGTAACCGAGAAGCTCATCTCCGTGGCTTGCCCACTGATGCCCAATTCAGCCAACAGAGCAATAAATTGCGGATAGGTCCGCTCGTTATAGACGATAAATCCGGTATCGATAGCGTAGCTGCGCCCTTCCAGCGTGACGTCCACGGTCGCGGTATGCCCACCGGGATAATCATTGGCTTCAAACAGTGTAACCTGATGTTTTTTAGCTAACTTCCATGCACAGGTTAAACCGGAAATCCCGCTGCCGATAATGGCAATTCTCATTGGATTACCTCACCAAACGCTTGGCAAGCCAGCGTTGTAGAGCTTGTGGAAGTAGAGCTGTTAGTCGTAACAGCGCGGCGAACAGTGGGGGAAAAGCAATTTCAGCGGCCCCTTTTGCCAGACCACGGCGAATATAGTGCGAAGCCTGCTTAGGGGTGATTATCATCGGCATGGCAAAATCGTTGCGGTCAGTCAGCGGTGTGGCAACAAAACCGGGTAATATCAGCGAAACATTAATACCGGATTTTGCCAAATCCACGGCCAGGCTACGGGCAAAATAGGCAAGTGCAGCTTTTGAGGCACCATAAGCTTCTGCGCGCGACATGGGGATGATGCTGGCTGTTGACCCCACCAATGCGATCCTGCTCCCGGACGACAGTTGTGGTAACAGGGCATCTAAGCAATTGATCGGACCAAGAAAATTAGTATTAAGCACCCGTGCAACCCGTTCAGCCTCTACGACACCGTTATCAAGGTATTCACAGGTTCCAGCACACAAAATAACCAGATCGGCCGGACATTGCGCCAACGCGCTACGCGTAGCAGACAAATCGGTTATGTCGAAATGACGCGCCGTAATTGCCGAATTATGCGCGCCAAGTGCCATCAACCGGGCTTCATCACGTCCACAGGCGGTCACCTGCCAGCCCTCGGCGGCATAATCGAGCGCCAATTGCTGCCCAATCCCGGAACTGGCTCCGGTGATCACCACGTGTTTCATGCTTGTAGCCTCTTCTTCAATTTGACAACAATCCCGCCGAGTAGCGGTATATGTTCATACAGCATGGCACCCAGATCGTAGTAATCACGCTGATAGATAACCCGCTGTTCAGCAAAGCGTAACTGGCTGATACCCTCTAAACTGAGCAAGCTGCCACGGCGCAGACGGGGATGGGCATAAGTCATATGCCAGCACACAGAGGCTTGTTGGTCATGGTGCTGAATGTCAGTGAGGGTAAAGCTACAAGTGCTTAAGTTACTGAGCAGCAATTGAAAATAAACTTCAAGTGAACTCAATCCCTGATGTTCTCCAACGGGATCGATAAAGTGGATATCGCGATGATAAACATCAGATAGCTCGACCAGACGTGCTGTATCCAACGTGGTATAGAATTGTGAAAAACGTGCCAGCAGTGCTTCAGCGTTACTCATGGTAGTGCTCCGAAGCAAGGATTAGCAGAGCATGGTTATCGATAAGCGTAATATTCAAGCCTGCATCGCACCAAGCTGCTAATTGCCGCCGCTTGGCAGTATTGAGTACGCCATCGGTGCAGAGAAAGTAGCGTTCGGCCTTAAACATAGCCAATTGCGGAGCTTCCAGCGATCCCGGCAAAATATCGATATGCATATTGTTTTTCGCCAGAACGATGGCGGCCATCCACAACTCGGTAGGATCGATGTTTCCCCATCCCAGTAGTAATACATTCTCGCCTGGCTTCTTGCGTGCACCCAGCATACAAAAAGTCGCGTATTCAATGATCACGCCATCCAGCAGACGACTCAGCATGTGCAGCAATTGATGTTCATTCTTAAGCTGTGAACGTAATGGTCTTAGCACATATTCAATCAGGGCCTGAGGTGGATATTCGCGCCCTAATTCAAAGATACGACTACGGAGTTTATGCGGTGCGGGAGCCTGAATCAGCGCCAGTAACTGTTGTTGCAGTGTTACCCAGTTAGTGCTGTCGCCAGGTGCTGTGCCACCGTCGAGTAAAGGTTTGATCTGGCTAACTGGGACGCCGCGTTCTATCCAGCGCACAATAGTGCGGATACGGACAATATCGTCGTCATTGAACTGCCGATGGCCACCTTCAGTACGTTGTGGTTTTAACAAGCCATAACGCCGTTGCCAGGCACGCAGTGTTACTGGATTAATACCACAAAGTTGCGCCACCTCACTGATACTGTATGTCGCCATGCCATTTACCTTGCCGAAAACACCTATAGATTAACCATAGCGGGTTAATACAAACTTGTACAAGAAAATAATAATTGTACAAGTTTGAGCAAGAAACGAAGAAAGGGATTACGGTGGTGAAATTAGGCTGATGCAGCTTTCTACATGTTAAGCCAATTCGCAGCAGAGGAAGATGTATCTGTTACCCAATAACTCTTTTAACTAGCTGAAATGAAACGTTCTATTATCAGGATTACTTGTCAGATCCGCCCTATTCTGATTTCAGCTTGTGACTGAACCAAATAGCATGCCAACCCCCGATGATACCCCCATCGCAAGCGCACTCCAGAAGGTAATTCGAATAATACCTGGCCATATTGGCGCTCCGCCTGCTTTCGCGGCAATCCCCCCCAGAATAGCCAGAGAAGCCAATGCTGACAGGCTAATGGCTGGAATTGCCCAGTCAGCCGTGACAATAAACGCCACCAACAAGGGCAGTATTGCGCCCGCTGAGAAGCTCATCGCAGAAGCCCAGGCCGCTTGTAATGGGCGAGCGGTAGTGATTTCAGATATCCCCAATTCATCACGGGCGTGAGCACCTAACGCATCATGGCTCATCAGTTTTTCAGCCACTTGCTTGGCCAGTGCTACATCAAGGCCGCGATGAACATAAATCGAGGTTAACTCACGATATTCACCTTGAAAATCGGCGTTCAGTTCTGCTTGCTCTTCCGCCAATGCGGCCTTTTCTGTATCTGACTGAGAAGATACCGAGACATATTCCCCTGTTGCCATCGACATCGCACCCGCAACCAGACCTGCAATGCCGGTCAAAAGAATACTTTGATGTGTGGCATTGGCTGACGCGACACCCAATAACAAACTTGCGGTAGAGACAATCCCATCATTAGCGCCAAGAACTGCGGCCCGCAGCCAGCCTATCTTTTCGATACTATGCCGTTCTCTGTGCATCGTGGCGCTACCTTTTAGAGTGAAACTTCAGAGTTTATCAAGTCGCTGTTGAATGTCCTGATGACGGCCTTTATCTGCCAATTCTCGGCCTGAACGTGCTGGGGCCGCCAGTGCTTTTTGTAAATAGCCTTTTGCATCCGCTTTGCGCCCTTGCTCCAACAGGAAATCACCATAGAAATAGTTGGGATCTATGCCGGTTGGATTTACCTGTAACGCTTTTTTTAACAACAGTTCGGCTTGTTTTTTATCGCCAAAACCAATAGGCCAACCAGGAACCTGATAATAGAGGGTTCCGAGGCTGGTATAAGCAGAGCCATCCAACGCATTAGCATCGAGTTTTATTGCCAGCTCCAGCTTAACTTTCGCGTCCTTAACCAAATCCAACGCTCCCAGCCCCCCCTTCTCTCCTGCCCAACTGCTTTTAACGATAGCAGACCAAATTAATAGATCAGCACGTGATCCGTTGGCTGAACTGGCCTTATCTGCAATCGTACTGAGTTTTTCCAAACAGGACTCTTTCTGTTTTGCCACCACCTGATATTGGCAAACAGCCCATTGATTTTGGATATCGACCAACTCACTTTGGGCATAAACAGCGGTACTGCCAAAAACGGTAAGTAATAATACTAACGTCTTCATGGTGAATCCTTCTTATCACTGGAAGCCTGAGCATAGCGGGCAATAATAGCGTGTTGCTTCGCGAGAGCTTTATCAACAATGCTGGGGAAAATTGCATTTAATTTGACAAAGAACCGCTCCGGCCAGCCAAGCCAGCGCCGTGTTACTTCTTGATTCAGCGCAATAACTACCTGTTTAGCCACAAACTCGGCACTGTCACTTTTTGTCCCCAATTCTGCATTCATGGCATAAACAGCCGTTGAATTAAGCGTGGTTTGTGTGGCTCGAGGCGCAAAATAAAGAACATTGATGGCCGAACCGCTTAATTCACGGGCCAGTGCCTCACTAAAGCCACGAAGGGCGAATTTACTGGCGCAATACACGCTATATCCGGCATAACCAATACTGCCAAAGCTGGAACCAATATTCATAATAATGCCGGGATTACTGATATAGGGTAGTAAAGCTCGAGTCAGTAATATCGGCGCCTGAATATTCAGTGATAACTGCTGTACTATCTGTTGCTCACTTTGATCCTCAAGCCACGCAAAGTGATTGGTGCCAGCATTATTGATTAAAATATCAATGCTGGGTTGATCCCTAAGCACTTCAACCTGTTTTGCCAATGCCGCCGAGTCACAAAGGTCGGCTACCCATACTTGATGATCCTCGGGATTAGGTAATGCATTCAAAAGCTGTGTAAGGGCAATTTCATTGCGCCCGTGCAATATCAAACACGCGCCCTGTTTCGCCAATGCATGGGCCAGTGCCCGGCCAATACCGCCACTGGCCCCGGTCAGTAGAACTCGGCTATTATTGAGTTTCATTGCGGTTGATCCATCAGGCCACGCAGCATGTCCCCATAAAGCTGGTAAACCACCTTGGCAGAATGAATAATCGCCGCACGATCTTCGACTTTTTCAACCTGGTTCATTAATGATTCAAAAAAAGTCAGATGTTCTTTATCCAGTTCACCGTGTGAACTGAGGTAGCTCGTGGCTTTTTCCGGTAACCCCAGCCCTTGTTTGAGCTGTTGGGCAACCGTTGTTGCGATAGCAACACTGGTCCCTTCCAAGACGTGCACCATACCAAAAATACCCATCGGGTTAAGGCGGGAGGCATGATCGTAGAGAAACGCTATCATTAACTCTATCGCCAATACTGGCTGACCATGACGAACGGCCTGCGCATCACCGCCACAAGTGCGAATATCATTTAATATCCATTCCTGGTGCCCATATTCTTCATCAATATATTCGGCGATAGCCCCACGAACCCACTCATACTCTGAGCTCATCCGGCCACCCGCCGTCATCAGTAAAGGGACGGTATGGCTAACGTGATAGAAAGCCTGGGTCAAAAAGGCGATATACATTTCGGCGTTAATATTCCCACTACGACAAGCCTCTATAACCGGAGCAGAAAGGAGTTTCTCTCTATCCGCCGCAGTATCATGCTGTAATTGTTGATAGAAATTCATACCCTACCCCCTGCAATTAATTGATCGATACGGAGGTGATACTCGGACAGAATTTGCTGCCTTTTCGGACGCCCGTTATTGGTTAATAACCCGTTTTCTACACTTAGCTGGGCCAGAAGATAATGGTGAACCTGTGCGTAATCAGGCAGCCGTCTATTAAGTTGAGCTATTTGATCTGCAAGACTATTTTCATAACCGGGTGTCGGTTGGATCAAGGCGACATTGGCGGTTAACCCATCACCAAAGATGACAATACGAGATATCGCCGGAAAAACTTGGGCTTCGGCTTCAACCCATTCTGGGGAAAAATTCCGACCAAATGCTGTAATCTGAACATTCTTTTTACGGCCAGTAATATGCAGAAAACCTTGGTTATCAAAATGCCCAAGATCACCAGTCGTCACAGCTTGTGCCGGTGCCGGCTCGCCCAAATAGCCAAGCATTGTTGAACCAGAAATCAGAATTTCCCCATCTTGCGCGATGCTTATCTGACAATGCGCTAATGGTTTACCCACTGAGCCGGGCAACATATCCCCCTGCGTATTTAGGGCAACCACCGAACCACATTCTGATAACCCATATCCTTCATAAACCGGCAATCCTAATTGATGTGATTTAGCCACTAAATCCGTGGCAACCTTGCCCCCGCCAACAGCAACAAAACGTAAACTCTGTGTCAGATCTGGATTTATGGCACATAACATCACCAACAAGCGTAATAGCTCGGGTACCAGTACCAAGCTGTGCGGGCGCCACTGTTGAATTGCTTGGGCAAGGATCTGATAGGAGAATTGGCTGGAGCCGGTAAAACCCACTTCAGCAAGCGGCGGTATACGGCTACATGCCCCGCTTAACAGCGGAACATACAGTCCGGTAATGTTTTCAAGTAATGTTGAAAGGGGCAGCAATGTCAGATGCTGTTCAACATTGGCAGGAGCCACTCTGTCGATAAGCGATAGACTGACTTGCATCTGATGATCCCAACTCAGGCATACCCCTTTGGGATGGCTCGTGGTCCCCGATGTATAAGTGATTTTTGCGGTATGCGGTGGTAACTCGGGCACCGCTATCGGTTGGCGGCGTTGCAGAGCGTATTCAAATGATGTGGTAGTTATCCAATCCGCGCGTGCAGGGCCAATCAAAGCATCCGCACCGCTACTATCCAGTAGCCAATTCTGCTGTTCATTACTGAAAAAAACCGGCACCGGTATCATAACAATATTGGCTAATGCGCAAGCCAAATCGATAATGGCCCAGTCAATGCCGTTATCCAGCAAGAGTGCCAGTCGCGCTATTTTCTGGTGGCGGAACCTCTCTGCCAATGCCGCTATTTTGGGCAGTAATTCACCGTAGTTAATCACCTGATAACTATCGCACAATGCAGGGCGCAGAGGGTCTTGCGCCGCCATTTTCGCCAACTGTTCAAAAAGGATCATCGTTGTGTCCTCCTTTGAAAAGTAAAAATGCTGGGCATTGGCGCAAACAAGGAAAGTAATAAGCTGGTTTTACTCAGCACTTGGCGGCCCTGATTTAAGTCCCCCACCATCACACAGGGTTGGCTCTGGTAGTATTCCCCCCATGCAAAAGCCTCTTCACCGAGACGATTTGCCAGCGCAGGGGCCAGTTCCAGTGGTTTTAAATTCAATCGGTGAAAAATATTGCGTAATTTTCGGGTACCGGTAAACACCACGTAATCAAGCTGGTTCTCACATAACAACCGGCAAATAGCCGCAAACATAATTCGTGCATTTCCCGATTCCGAACAAGCAAAATTACCTATTTCAACCAAACGATTACGTAAAACTGAATGCCCTGTTTGCGTTGCAATGACCACCTCAATAGGTGCGTCCAAATAGTGCTCAAGATAAAGTGCCCCGAAATCACCACGATTCAAGCCACAGGCACCAATAAGGACACCATCGGCACGATATAGTCCTAATAAATGAGGTAAAAAATGTGGGATAGTGGCATTGAACTCACGGCTATACTCCCGCTGAATATATTGTTGCAGTTCGTTTTCTTCTTGCTCATTCTGAGCAAATAACAACTGGTAAGGTGCCTGAATATTCATGCTCATAATCGCTCCTTTTACTGATAATAAGGAGTGTAATGATGGATACTTAAGAAAAACTTAAATTGATAACAATATTGGGTTTAGCCGTTAAATGCCTTTATATCCCCAACCCGCACACGTGGGTTTTTCTCCTTAACTCATTGATACTCATACCACAAGAAATATCTGGAAATGCTCACTATTGAGCAATAGCAAGCTACATTCATAAGCACTATTCAGCTATTCCATATAGTGTCTAAATGAAAATGTACCAAAAATCATATTTGAGGAGATAAACATGTCACAACCCCCAATCAATCAATCAGATATTAAACATTCCAAACAACGGCGCTCACTATTAAAAACTGCGGTAGGAATGTCGGTGCTTGGTATCGCCAGTGGATTAACTCTAGCCACACCAGGGATATCTTACGCAGCAGCATTAACGCGTGAAGAGCGAGATAAACTCACTCCGGAGCAAATTATTGCTGGCATGAAAGAAGGGAATATCCGCTTTAGAGCAGGCAAGATGCAACAGCATGATTATTTGGCTCAAAAACGGGCCAGTGCTGAAGGTCAATTCCCCGCGGCGGTTATTCTCAGTTGTATTGACTCACGGGCTCCGGCGGAAATTCTTTTTGATACCGGGATTGGTGAAACGTTTAATGCCCGTATTGCCGGTAACATTGCCAATAACGATTTATTGGGCAGTATGGAGTTTGCCTGTGCGGCCGCGGGAGCAAAAGTAGTTCTGGTCTTGGGGCATACTTCGTGTGGCGCAGTTCGGGGGGCAATCGACGGCGTAGAACTCGGTAATCTGACCGGCTTGTTAAATCAAATTAAGCCAGCAATTGACGCAACCCAATTTAACGGAGAAAGAACCGGTAAAAATGATCAGTTTGTCGATGCCGTTGCTAAAACCAATGTTCAGCATACGATCAATGAAATACGGAGCCGGAGTAGTATTCTCAATGGATTAGAGAAAGAGGGGAAAATTAAAATAGTTGGCGCAATGTATAATCTCAATGGCGGGGCCGTTGAGTTTATTAGCTAATAGATTACAAGCTCCGGGCTTTATCGCTCGGAGCAAATTCATAATGATATCGAGCCGCTATTTTCTGTGGTGGTAGGCAACTAATAAGTGATGCCAGATTCCATTATCTATTGTTTAAACAACATGTTATACAGAAAAGCATCACCAAAGACACAGGATAAAAGAAAGTCGTGCTACGCTTTAATTAAGCGATAACGTTAATTTAGCTATTCTTTATGCTAATAGAATTCCTACACGAAAAAGTTCCTTAGCCTCACCGTTATCAGGAGCGTCACCATGAATCCTCCAATATATGTTTGTTAGCCCTATTTAAAAAACTTAAATAACAGATCACTATTTTACCTGTGTGGGGCCTCGATATGTTTCACTTTGATGCTTATGGTACGCTCGTTGCTGCAACGCTGGTGCTATTGCTAGGAAGGCAATGTGTCCAGAATATTCCTCTACTACAAAAATATGCTATCCCGGAACCTATTGCGGGTGGTTTGCTGCTCGCATTACTGTTTCTGCTTATTCATCAGACAACCGGTTGGGAAGCCAGCTTTGATACATCACTACGTGATCCGCTAATGCTGACTTTTTTTGCCTCAATTGGCCTTAATGCGAATCTGGCAAGCTTAAGGGCTGGCGGTAAGGTATTGATAAAGTTTTTTGTGGTCGTTATTGGTTTGCTGTTACTGCAAAATATGGTTGGCATCGGTATGGCCAAAATTCTGGGGCTGGAGCCACTGATGGGGCTGCTGGTGGGAACCATAACACTTTCTGGTGGGCATGGCACCGGTGCGGCTTGGAGTGCCGTATTTGCGGAGAATTATGGCTTAAGTAATGCTACGGAAGTTGCCATGGCCTGCGCAACTTTCGGTTTGGTATTAGGTGGCTTGATCGCCGGCCCTATTGCCCTTTATCTCATTAAACATTCCGCCACTCCCAATGGCAGAGCCGAAGATGCCTTGCAACCCACAACCTTCGAGAAACCCCAGTCAGGGCGGATGATCACTGCGCTGGTATTAGTAGAAACTATCGCCATGATTGCCATTTGTTTGATGGCTGGTCGCTATATCTCGGGGTTACTGGCGGGATCTCTATTTGAATTACCGATCTTCGTCTATGTCTTATTTGTCGGGGTTATTCTTAGTAATCTACTCACTTATACCGGGTTTTATCAGGTTTTTGACCGTGCAGTCTCCGTAGTCGGTAACGTAAGCCTCTCCCTTTTTCTGGCAATCGCGCTGATGAGCCTGAGATTGTGGGAATTGGCGTCTCTGGCATTACCGATGTTGGCGATTTTATTGGTGCAGACGCTAACCATGGCTCTGTATGCCATATTTGTCACTTATCGGATTATGGGAAAGAATTATGATGCGGCCGTTCTTGCTGCTGGGCATTGTGGTTTAGGTTTGGGGGCAACTCCAACAGCAATTGCGAATATGCAAGCGATTACCGAGCGTTTCGGACCATCTCACGTTGCGTTTCTGATTGTACCGATGGTCGGCGCTTTCTTCCTGGATATCGCCAATGCAGTAGTGATCAAACTGTCTTTGTTATTACCGATGTTTACGCAACTTGGCTAAAAGCCAGTATTCATGGTGGCATCAACCGGCCAGAAGACGGAAACCCAGTATAAGCCAGCACATACCCTATAGTATGTGCCGGTGTTTATTCACCAGTGCACCTCTAACGCGCTAAATCCCCTCCCCCCTCGCGCCATGCTCTTCTTAAGTGATAACTGTTGATCTAGCATTGATTTCATAAGGTATTGCCGGTATAACTAACAGCCATTTAGAGATATAGACGTCTAAACGGATAAAATATCATGCACTCACCTGTTCCCGTCGAAGGGCAGTTCAAACGTACAATGAAGGCCCGGCATCTGGTGATGCTCTCTCTCGGGGGCGTGATTGGCACCGGCTTATTCTTCAACACCGGCTATATAATATCCACCACGGGTGCCCTCGGCACACTGTTGGCCTATATGATAGGTGCTGTGGTGGTCTATCTGGTAATGCTCTGCCTGGGTGAACTGTCGGTAGCAATGCCAGAAACCGGGGCTTTTCACGTGTATGCTTCCCGCTATCTTGGCCCAGCCACTGGCTATACCGTTGCCTGGTTATACTGGCTGACCTGGACAGTAGCCCTCGGTTCCAGTCTGACCGCCGCTGGGTTCTGTATGCAGTATTGGTTCCCTCAATCACCGGTGTGGTTATGGTGCCTTATCTTTTGTCTGGCTATTTTTCTGCTCAATGTGGTCACTACCCGCTTCTTTGCCGAAAGCGAATTCTGGTTCTCACTGATCAAGGTCGTCACCATTTTGGCGTTTATCATTTTGGGCGGTGCGGCGATGTTCGGCCTATTACCGATGAAGGACGGCACACCTGCCCCCTTCCTGCACAATCTGACCCAATCTGACTGGCTGCCAAACGGCACCTTACCGATCCTGATGACCATGGTGGCGGTCAATTTCGCTTTCTCCGGCACCGAGTTAATCGGTATCGCTGCGGGCGAAACAGAGAAACCAGAAAAAGCGATTCCGTGGGCAATCCGCACCACAGTGATCCGCCTGAGTGTTTTCTTTATCGGTACGGTATTTATTCTGGCTGCGTTGATCCCGATGGATCAGGCCGAGGTTGTCAAAAGCCCGTTTGTACTGGTATTTGAACGTATCGGTGTACCCTATGCCGCCGATATCTTCAATTTCGTGATCCTGACTGCCATCCTGTCAGCCGCTAACTCTGGTCTTTACGCCTCTGGCCGCATGCTGTGGTCATTGGCCAATCAGCGAACACTGCCTGCTTATTTTTCCCACATCAATAAACGCGGCATTCCTATTAATGCGCTGATCTTTAGCATGCTCGGCGGCTTGTTGGCACTGTTGACCAGTGTTATCGCGCCAGATACGGTGTTTGTCGCACTATCAGCGATTTCTGGTTTTGCCGTCGTCGCAGTCTGGCTGAGTATCTGCGCAGCCCACTATGTTTTTCGCCGCAACTACCTACGCAGTGGGCTGCCAATCGAGGGACTGAAGTACCGCGCGCCGGGTTACCCGCTGACGCCGATCGCAGGCTTCAGCCTGTGCCTGTTAGCCTGTATCGGTCTGGCCTTCGATCCTGAGCAACGTATCGCCCTATACTGCGGGCTACCCTTTGTTGCCTTGTGCTATATCACCTATTACCTGACCCATCGTGCCGGGAAAAACCAACCATTGGGAGAGAGTCATGCCGGTTAACAACCCTATCTCTGCGCTCTTAAGCGCTGATCGCACATTGATTTTGGATGGCGCATTAGCCACTGAACTGGAGGCGCGAGGTTGCTCTCTTAGTGATCCGCTGTGGTCCGCTAAGGTGCTAATTGAGAATCCTGAACTAATTTATCAGGTTCACTTGGACTATTTTAACGCAGGGGCACAATGTGCCATCACCGCCAGTTACCAGGCGACCCCACAGGGTTTCCTGCGCCGTGGCCTCGACCAGCAACAATCGTTGGAACTCATTGCCAAAAGCGTTCAGTTGGCACAGCAGGCACGCAACGACTTTTTGAATCAGCACCCGCAAGCTGAGCCGCTGCTGATTGCCGGTTCCGTTGGCCCATACGGCGCTTATCTCGCAGATGGATCTGAGTATCGAGGCGATTACCGGCTGCCACAGGATGAGATGATCGCCTTCCACCGGCCACGTATCGCGGCACTGGCTGAGGCTGGGGTTGACCTGCTGGCCTGTGAAACACTGCCATCGTTCGATGAGTTGCAAGCGTTGCTAACACTACTGCAACAATTCCCTACTTTGGGTGGCTGGTTCGCATTCACGCTACGCGACAGCCAACACCTTAGTGACGGTACCCCCCTGACCGAAGTTCTGGCGCTACTGCGCGGCAATCAGCAAGTACTGGCCATCGGCATAAACTGTATTGCGCTGGAAAACGTGACCCCGGCGCTACAGCAGTTTGCTGCATTGGCTGACAAGCCACTGTTGGTGTATCCAAACTCAGGGGAACATTACGATGCTGTAAGCAAAACCTGGCATGCCTGTGGTGGCGAACACAACCACCTGATTGATCTGGTTGGGGAATGGCAGCGCCTGGGAGCACGACTGATTGGCGGTTGCTGTCGTACCACACCAAAAGATATTCGCATCATCGCTGAGCACTGTAAGCCGTAATCCCCCAGTGATATTGTAGCTAAGCGCCAACAGTATCACTGGATAAGCTTTGCCGCCTGATGAACTGCGGCAAAGCCTCTAAATATGCTGCTTCACCTGAGCGGCATTATTTAGTCGCCTAATTGCCGGAGTCAGGCTGGCGGCGATAGTCGCTATCACGACAGCAACGGCTGAAGCCAGCAAAACGGCCCGGCTGCCATAATGCATAGCGAGAGGCCCCGCAGCAAGTTCCCCGATAGGAATTGCCACAAATGACCCCATCGCATCATAGGCATAAACACGCGCGAGTTTCTCGGGTGGAATATGGGTTTGTAGAGAATGTGCCCACACAACACCGAATTGCCCAAAACCGACGCCGGCAATAAAAAATGCCCCCATAAGGATGGCAGTCGAAGACACCATACTAAGGAGAGTGATAGGGACTGCACAAAGTGCAACCAGAAGGACACCAATAAACAGATCGCGTCGTGGCCGCCAGCGGAGTGCAATAAAAGAACCGGCAATCAGGCCAATACTTTGTGCGGCAACAATAATCCCCCAACTGGCACGCCCAAATGAAGCATCAGCCACTATCGGGCCAAGGATCATCACTACGCCGCTAAAAGCGGCATTAACAATAGTGAACTGGGCAACAATAGTCCACACCCACGCACGAGCAATAAACTCCTGCCAGCCATCCCGTAGATCCTGCAAGATATTGGTTTTCGATGCGAGGAGCTGTGCCGAGGCAGTGCGAATCAAGAGATAAAGCGGTGCTGAAGCGGCAAACCCCAAAGCATCGACGGCCAATCCCCAGCCAGGCCCAATGGCAGCCGTCAGAACCCCGCCCAGTGAGGCGCCAATCACCGTCCCGCCATAGATGCCCAACTGGATAAAAGCGTTTGCTTCCCTGAGGTTACGTGCTGGTACTGTTTGTGGAACCATTGCTGAAGAAGCAGGAAGGGCAATACCCGCTGCCGCGCCGTTAATCGTCCCAAGGACCGCTAACCACATAATTGTGGCTGTTCCATCCAGCACCAACCAGGCAACAATCCCTTGAGATAAGGCGGCAATAACAGATGAAGACAGCAGAACCTTACTTCGCGAGTAACGATCCGCAAGTACTCCACCAATCAATAAGAAGGCAACATTGAAAACAGAACGTGCAGCTACCACCAGACCTAAATCTGCTGCGGAACCGCCGATATCCAACACCGCGAAAGCCAGTGCAATCGGTGCGATTCCATTACCTAATACCGTGAGGAGGCGGGCAAAAAACAAGTTTCGAAACGGGGCATAGTGAAATACATGTCGGGAAGATGGGACCGTGGCGTTCGCGTTCACTCACTTTTCTCCGCACTGATTTCAATACCTTGCAGGCTCTCACTGCTATCTTTCAATGGGGCTATTTCATACTTTTTTTGTTTATTCATTTTGGGCAACTTTTCATCACATGACGCGCTTGTAGCAGGGGGGCCGCCGTGACATCCTCTGCCTTCACAAATACCATTGCCAAATATGTGTCTTTATCTGTATGAATGCCAAGATTAATTGATTTGAATGTATAAAATTATTCAAATCATCTGATGAAAACCCTAACGTTGTCAGGTAGCAGATTTATTACACCGTTACCCCTAAGTTGCTATAGGGATAACGGCGGTCTCAGCTACGGGTGCTGTTCCGTATTGGGTAACGCCAGCAACGCATAGCGGTTCAGCAGTTGACTAAACCGACTGTCAATCTGTTGGCGCAGTGCCGATGACGGAGTCTGCCCTGACTCGGACTGTACCTGATACTGACGCAACAACTCTTCCAGCGGTAAGGTTTTTGCCAGCGGCTGTTGTATCGCAAACACCACCGTTTTCAGCTCCGAAACCGTCATATAGCGTCCCTTCTTTTCATCCAATCCATTCAGTCGCTCTGCCAGTTGCCGCAAACGCTCTTGTGCCAATGCATAGTGTTTCAACTCCACCAATGGCGCAGCACCGGCTTCTCGCTGTTGTTGCCATAATGCACTCAGTCGGTTGACTTCTTGACTGGCGGGCCACAGTTGCTGCGCTTGTGATAACACCCCATCCCCCCGCATTTGTGCCCATAACGGCGGTAACTGTGTCAGTTGTTCCAACTGTGTGCCACTGCCTTGCAATACCGGGCCAGCCAATCGTGCCAACTCAGCATCTGAGGTCTGTTTTCTCAGTTCATCGATTGATTTGGCTGCCAGTGGCGCAGGTAATGGCGCGACACGGATCAGCAATGCCTCGCGCAATGGATTAGATGACAGCGACTGCCAGATAAAGAAACTGCCCGTCATCAAAACGGCCATCAGCGATAGCCCGGCGACAAAACCGTGCCCCGCTTTCCAACGTGGTGGGGGCGGCAAAGGCGGCGACAACTCCACCTCAACACGTGCCGGGGCCGGTTCGTTGACAAGATAAACCAGTGGTTCGCTGACCGCAGCCGACGAGAATGTCGGTTGTGGCTGTCGTTGTGGTTCAGAGACACCGGCATGCCGTACCGGAATACTTAATCGGTCTGGCGTATCAGCGGCGGCCTCAGCGCTCTCCAGACGTAGTGCTGCGTTATGCAACATCAGGCGCACCCCATCCAATTTACTCAGATGTTTGAGCTCTAGCGTTTGCAACTGCGTGCACAACTGTTCCAACGCACGCTCTGCCCGGTACACCTGAGCCAGGTCACCGTAGCATAACGTCATGGTGCGCCAAACTTGCTGCAACCGGTCACTCAACCAGGCCAATAACGCCACCCGGGCATGTGTTTGCGGCGGCCATAATGCACTCCACTGATGAGACAGCAAGCCCGCCAACAGCTCCAACCCTTCACACAACCCGGCAAGACCGGCAATGTGCGTACGTGCCAAGGTAAAATCTACCGTGGTCTGCAACTCAACCCCGTTCTGGCGAAACAGCGCCAAACAAAGCTGCTCGACCCGCCCCCAGTCAACATCCGGGCGAGCTGGATGATGTAATTTGCCGATTTCGTCACGTAAGGCACTAAATTCAGCAAAATGGCGGGGGTCACCGCCGGTTTTAACCGTGCGCTCAGTATTCGATATCATGTGTTTGTCTTCCCTGAATAGGCGTTAAGATGACTCACCCGGATTGAGATAATGTTGTTGTTTAAGATGACGTATCAGCACCCGGCCTTCCGGCATAAATGCCGTGCCGTAACGCACCAGTCCTAGCCCTTTCAGTTCCGCCTCAATGGCATACTCCAGATGGCCAGGAGCGGATTGTGGCAGTAGCAGCACGTTGATACTTTTCAACCGTGGCTCATATTTTAGCAACGTGGCTGAGAGCGTAGTCAGCAGCGCGTGCGCACTGCCCGGCAATCCCTGTAGGATCTCGCTCATATCCGGCAGACCATAATCGGGCAGATGACTGAGTGTACCGGCGCGGCAGTTGAGAATGCGCTGCATATTGTCGAGCACCGAGAGAATGACCTGGTTAGCTTCACTGACCTGATGTAGTTCAAGCCCGCCAGTGAAATTGCCCAGCAATTGCTCATACAGTGACGGCGAGGAGGCGTCCGGCATTACTTTGTCTCCGCCCGCAATGTCAGGCTGTTATTACCCAATTCAAGGGTCCGAGGCTTATCGGGATGCAGGTCGTCCAGCGTCAGAATCAGACGCCAGTGGTCTTTGGCCATATCTGGATGGCGGAACAGCGCTACCACCGCCACAAACCGGGTATCTTTTTCCATCGGCATATCCAATGTTACCGCACCGCCCGGTTTCACTATCACGCTGCGGCTGGCCAGCAGGTCATCTTTAAGTGCCGCCTCCCCGTCGCTCGCCAGTTGTTGATACACCGTTTTTAAGAAGGTTTTATCATCACGTAACTGATAAACCCGCACCATCACCGGCTCCGATGACGAGTTCGCTTCGTGCTCATCGGTATTCAGAGCTTCACGGGCGGTAAAATCTAAATGCAGTACCTTTATCTGCTTATAAAACAGTGATTTTGTGGCCGATACGGTGCCATCAGTCACTGCTTGCGTCAGCCCACAGCCACTGAGCAATAAAACCAATGCTGAGATGCAGATTTTATTTTTCCAGGCGGCCCAAGTTTTATTTTTCGAAGTAATAGCTAACACGTCGGTTTCCTTCTTGGTATTTCTGTGGAGTCAGTCCACTGTAGTGTCCCAGCTCCACGGTATAGTATTCAGGTATATCGTCTGACAGCGTATCGTCATCCAGCCCCAGCACCCCGGTCAGTCCCAATCTTACCGGCGTCTCATCCAACACCAACGCCGGCAGCAACCGTGTTGCGACAGTCAGTTGAATACAGGCTCGATAGCGCCAGCCCAGATACACCCGCAACAGCACCAGAAAATCGGTATACAGCGGGCCATCCGGTAACCAGTCACCGGCCTCGTCGCGGTCTGCCGTCTGCAGAGAAATCAGTAACTGACTGTTGGCATCGATGGCCTCATCGCCCAGTACGGTGTAACCGTCCAGCCAGTTGCCCCCTTCGTCGGCAAATGTCATCTGTGAGGTCAGACGAACCGTACGCAGGCAATGGGGCGTCACATCAGCCTGCGTAAAGGGGGCCAGCAGTCGGACCAGTGCCTGTACCCCTTCGGCAGTTCGCCCCGGTTGACGCATCACCCCCAGCAGGGCCAGAAAGCGTGATGTCGGGGTGGCAAAATGCTGCTGCGAACCTGGAATACCCATGCCAATCAGCCCCAACAGGCTTTGGGAGGTGCTATCTTTGCCGCCCGACTCAAAAGTGGCCGGATAGGAATATTTGCGCCAAATGCGATAAAACTGCGTCATAAAACGATGGTTGAAAATATCGAGGAATCCTTCCAGCGCCTCATGCCCTTCCCGCTGCTGGGTGATATCGTCGATATAGGCCGTCGGCAGAGGCGAATCTACACCGTACAACCCCATAAAGGTGGTGCGCGCCGTCAGCGGGGCATCAGGCTGCGCCGGATCAGTTTCCAGCGCCTTCAGCTCACTGACCGGGAAACCCATGCCCGGATGCGGACGAAAGCGCACCGGATCATCCGCTGGGTTATTGGTACTCCCCAGCGGCAAGGTTCCCGGTTGTTGCTCCAGCAACTGACAGAAGCGGTAAAAATTGATCTGTCCGATATCCCGCTTAAGCCGAGTGATCAGCCGGGAATGCGGGTCGTGTGATTCTCTTCCCATTCCAAACGTTCTCCTGTCGGTTGCAGTATCAGAGTCAGACGATTAAACAGATGAATATCGGTATACAGGGAAAAGAAGCGACTGAGCATTTCCCCGAACAGACAAATATCCCCGGTACCGGTAAAGCCGTTGCTGTCGAGAGTGATTTCAATGTGCACCCCGCGCAACAGATAGCCCCGCTCAAAGCGTTCAATCTCGCTATGTTTAACCTCGGCGATAGCCTCCAGTCGACGTCGGTTCATTTCGTTGTCCGTCCAGTCATACAGCGCCAGCGTGCCGCGCAGCACTTCAGCGTTATCCATCATCCACAAAAAACTGCTGCCCAGATGGCTCAGTACCCGCCAATGAAAACGGTCACGGTTGGGCGGATAGCACGGCAACGAAGGCGCCGACAGATTACGCACCCGAACCTGGGCACCGGTAGACTTCACCACAGTATCCAGTACCGTGCTTTGTAGCGCTTTACGCGGTAACTGCCCATTGGTGCCGGTCAGGCTCAGTGACAAGTTTTCATTATCCGGTACGCTGTGGTTATCAAACGCCTCACCCCCCAGCACCAACCAGGTATCGTGTAACCCCGAAGGCCCGCGTTTGACCCGCGTATGGTAGTAATACTCAGGCGCATCATGGCGCAACATTCCGCCCTTGTGACGGAAACTGGTGAAAGGGACATAGACCTGATGCCCACTATGGCGGGAAGAAATCACTGAATCTACCGAATAAATTTCGGTATAGCCGTCCTGAATGCGCATCGGGCGCAGCTGATATTCGGTCTGTAATGAAGAGAGCGACAGTGGGTCAGATTCCAGCGGGAACAGGTTAATCACCGGCACACAATGCAGGCGCAGATTCTTTTCGGAGAATGAAAAATCATGTTCCCAGCGTTTTTCCAGCACCACATCAATCTCAAACCAGGGCAGTTCCGCTGGTAGTTCGACCCCCTCCAACCCCTTCAACGCAACAAACATAAACTTTTCGCGGAAGGTGAAATACTCCAGCAGGAGCTGATAACCACTGAACGCGCTGTCTGCCTTCGGCCACAAGGTATCCTTCTCACCGAACCCCAGCGGGGCAAAATAGCCGTCCAGCGGCTGGCGATCAGCCTGCCCCGGCAGACGGATACAGAGTTTGGCGGTATTCAGGGTCAGCGCCTCATGCAGGGCGCAAGCCAGTGGCGCATCGGCATCAAAATAGAGCGGCAGGCGGCTCAGGTTGATACGGCTCCAGTCGGCCAGTGCGCTGCAATCAAAGCGCAGCCGGATAACCGATCGGCCATCTGGTTCGCTGTCCAATTCGGCACGGCGTAGTGTCAGCGGGAGTAAGTCCATATCCTGCGTGGTGGTGTAGCGACAGCGGGTTTCCCGCTCCCCAATGGGGCGGGAAAGCACTTCAAAACCTTTGCTCACCCCCATACGCTCTTTCATCCCCTGCCATTGTGGGGTGAACTCCACAATAGAAAGCGACGGAATGGTACGCAGGTAGTGCGGCCACAGCAGGCTGACCAACCCTTCAGTCAGCTCCGGCAGGTCGTCATCCAGTTTTTCCCGCAGTCGGCCCATCAGGAAGGCAAAGCCTTCAAACAGACGTTCCACATAGGGGTCATGCGCCCCGACTTTATCCAGATTTAATCCGGCAGCCCGATCAGGGTGCGCACGAGCAAACTCTTCGCCCGCTTCGCGTAGGTAGCGCATTTCGGCGTCAAAATAACGCAGGGTTAAGTCGTCCATAATGATATTTTTCATTGTGCTAATGGAAAGGGTGAAATACAAGAAAACAGTGTTTCAGAAACAGCGTGGAGCAAGGAAAAACACGTTTTTTATGCAATATTTTTCTTTTCGGTTATCCGCATAATACGGCCGCACGGGCCGGGTCAAGGGCAATAAGCCCACTGAGCAGGCTTTCCATTTCGACATGCAGGCGGGTTTTGTCACTGTCGCTGCGTTGTGCTTTCATCCGCAGCAGCTTCAGACTTCGGGCTTTGACTTCAAACGCCAGCCCCGGCTCCCACTGCGGCAAGGTTAGCAATGCGCCGCTGCTATCAAGGTCAATCAACAGATGCAGTGCCATATCGTTCTTGCCGTACTGCTCCGCCACGCGGGCCATCACCAAACGCAGCAGCCACTGATGGCGGGCAGTGGTAATACCCGGACGGGATTGCAACCAGTTAAGTGCGGCTTCAATCCCTTCACTGTCCGCCTGAGCCAGAGCTTCTGGCTCCAGCAACAGAATGCCATCTTCACCGGATGACACCACGGCAGCAGACTCGCTGCCCCAGCCCGACACCGACTCCAGCACCTGCTGGTTTATCCACCCCAGCGTCACCTCATCAGCAAACGGCGTGCCGTCACTCCAGCATAGCCCTTCCAGCCCTGGTAGCCGGGTCAGTAACAGACGTAAATCCTGGGTGATACAAGCTGCCCAGCCATCGAATGGGGCTCCCGCTTTACTGAGTGCCTGATGCAGATACCACTGCACATCGAGCCAGAAATGGTTGACCCCTTCGGCAAATATCGATTCCGCCTGTTCCAACAACTCCAGCCAGTTTTGTTGCAGATAAAGACGCTTGAGCAGAGCGCGATATTCCGGGCGCGGCGGTACCAGTCTGGTTCGTCCACTCACATCCAACGGCGGTGACTGGTGTACCGTATCCCAGCGCACGCTCTTGATAAGATGATGCCCGGAGAGCCATCCCTGCGGCTGGTTACGCAGGTATTTTGCTAACGTTTTAGCCTGGTCGAGCAGGTCACGCCCCGACTGGACTGGCCGCAACTCCGGTGAAACCATAGCAGTCTGGCCCTGACTCCCTGCCGATGATGACCCGCTGCTGTTTTGTGGCACCACCGCATTCGGTCCACCGGACTGCGCCAGACGATGTTCCAAGGCAAGATACAATCCACCAAACTGCGGACGGGATGCGTCATCCCAGCAGCTAAGGCTCTGTTCGATTAACGCCAGTGCGCCAACGATGCGTGCAAAATCCGCATTATCCACTTCAGGATAGAGCGACAAACTGTCCAGCACGCGAGAACTCGATAGCCATTCCAGCGCAGTTTTCCGACTGGCTGCGCGCAACGGATGCAGGGTTTCACCAAAACGGCTGATAAGCCCGGCCAGCAGTGCCAGTCCATCCGCCAGCCCAGCCTCGCCATCACGGTGTAAACGCGCCCAAATGTAATAGGTTGCCACCCGCACATCTTTGCCATGCAGGGTTAACAGTTTTTCTGCCAGCTCGCTGGCTAACGTGGTATCAGCACCTGAGAGTTTATTGACCTCTTCACGCATCTGCTGGAAGTCGTCATTGTAACTGAGGTCTTCTCCACTGTGCTGGTCAGTCGTCACCGGCTGCAACCAGCGCTCCCAAAGTGTAACCTGTTGTTCTGCCTTTAATAACAGTGAATCAGGGGCCGCGGCACAGGCAGTGATCAGGGTATTTAACGTCGCCATCATGGCTCCTGTTGGTCAATATCAGGGGGTGACAAAAGAGATTAATCCTCTGCCATATCCTCATCATCGGTCCGATCAGATGCCGCTGGAGGGGCGTTCTGTATCAGAAAAATTTGCGCAGGCAGGGTGAAGTTACGCAGTTGCAGCAGACCTAATGGGCCTTTGCCCAGCTCGGTGCGTAATATCCATTGCAGTGATTGGTTATCCATGGTGGTGAAGGTCAGTTGATAACGCCCTTCATCCAGCTTTTTCTGTTTTGCCTGTTCCAGCCAGCGGATCAATCCCCATGTCCCCTGATAATCACCGTATAAACGGGCCCCGGAATTCACGCCAGTCCAGGTCAATAGCGTACCGGGTTTGTAGGTATCACCCGGCCAGCGGAAACTCTGCCAACTTTCCATCTGGTTGAAATAATGCAATTTCTGTCCATCAATCGCTAAATTGGTTTCCACCACATTCGGAACCGGACGTGCCAGTAGCTCAAAGCGCAGCCCCTGACTGCCGTCAGTGAACAGAATATCGGAGACTTGACTCAGTTGATTAATGGCCGCCAGAAAGTCCGGGTTAAACGTCAGCCCCTGGCTGTTCACTTTACTCGGAACCCAGCGTGTCCCTTCTTTATGCAGCACGCCACCCAGCTCACGGGTCAGGAAGCTGTCGATACGCCCGCTATCCTTACGAATAAATTCGGCCAGCATCGGCAGTGAAGCATCGCTTTTACTGGCGGCAAACGGGTAACGCCCGTCAAAGGCTGATTTCCAATTGGCCACCACCGCGTTTTTCCACTGGTCGTTAAGGCTGGCCGACGAAGGTTGCAACACGGTCTCCCACGCCTGAGTCAGCGGCTGAACAAACATCGTCTGCCCAAAACTGCTCCATTCCTCTCCCAGACTGGCGGCAATCAGGCTGCCGTACTCCTGCGTGTCCGTCAGGTCGACACTTTTCCCTTGGAAAACGGTCTGGGCCAGTACCTGAGTCATCTCTTGTGGGTTCGAGGCATTAACCACTTGCTGGAGCTTAAGCCGTACCCTAGTCACGCGGGTGAGTAACGTTTGCAGGCTCAGCGAGCTGTCGGACGACATCCTGTTTTGTGCATCACCTTTGCCCATCAATGCCAATAGCGGGCCAAAGGTCTCGTCCAGCGGGCCTACTGGCCCATCGGCACTCTGGTCAATGGCCGGGGTCTGATCTTTATGCATCAGCGCCTTGGCGGACTTCACCAGAGAATCCGATAACGCCTGATTCTGCTGCCCAGTCTGTCCTTGCCACGCCAGCGTGTTCATCAGCGCAATCAGCGGCGACTGGCGTACATCACTCATCAGCGTCAGTTGGTCAATCACATCCGACAAGTTATGCGCCTCATTCCAGTGCAAACTGTTGAGAAAACTCAGCCAACTCCCAGCAAAATCGGTGAAATAACGTTCCGTCAGCCGCTTTTTCAACGCTTCCGGTGAAATGTCTTCTGATATCGCACGGCGGTTATCACTCAATACCCAGTCAATTTCTTCGCGACGGGAGGCCACCGTTTTATCTATTGCCTGCTGAATTTGCTCATCCCAGGCCTTGCGGGTAAACATACCGGGCACAGATTCCGAGGTCTGGAACAGACGCTGAGCATCAGTGTCGCCGGTCATGTCCGTCAGCGTCATGTCGGCATAGTTGCGACGCACCGATAGCAGCATGTTTTCATACAGCGTACTTTCTGCATTGCGCTGACCAATCTGCCCCAGCAAGACCTGCCGTACCTGGCTTACCAACCCGGTATCCGGTTTAATTTTCCAGTCCGGCTGAGCAGGCAGATTTTGCGCATAAAATTGCCATAAGTCTGGGGCCAGACTCTGCCACAGACCAGGAGACACACCGGCACGCGCAGGCTCGGTGGTCTGCATCACCTGTGCATAAAATGCAGCATCGGCTTTTTCCGGGCGTGACATCATCAAATAGGCCTTTAACTGGTCATAGCCTGTTTTTGCCAGTGCCGCACGTTGCGGGCTGTTAGCCGGCAGTTCCGCCAGTTCACTGAGTTTCTGATGCAGGCTTTGCGCAGTGGCATCCCTAAGAATGCGGTTGTTGGCCTGGCCATACCACGGCATCAGGACCTCAAGCAGCGGCGCATTATGATCCAGGCCAAAGCGCTGATACCAAGGTGCCCCCTGCGCCACGCGAGATTGTAAGCGCCCGATATCATTGCGCAGGGCTTGTAGGGCCATGAGTTGCTGGTCAGAGACCGCTTGCGACTGCGCCAGTTGCTGTGCCTGCTGCGCGGCAGAGACCATTTGGTGACGGTTGACCGCAAATGACACCACACTGCCCACGCCCCACAGCACTATCAGTGCCAGCAAGCTGTAGCACACTGTCTGCTCCCACGGCAGCCCGACACGGCGTCCACGGGCAGAACGACAGTCATCTAGTACCCCCTGCCAGCGGTCAGATGCAGTCCAGTTTTTCTCGTGTACACGCACCGCCGATGTTGATACCTCCGGCAAACTGAACATCAACCCACGCAGGGGAATACGCGAGGCATACTCGGTAAACCACGGCGTCAGGCGCTGTCGCCAGCGGGTGGCATCGCCCTGCTCCAGCGACTGCGCCAGGCGCAACAAAAAATCGTGGTGTGGTTCGACAGAGAGCTGCTGCATCCCCTGCTCACGTAACTGAGGCAACAGAGAGCGCAGTTGAAGCTCAACCGCCTCTGGCGTGGCTTTCGCCGGGAACACCACCCCGACTGGCTGCTCCACCCGCGTATCCTGAGCCCACTCGCTGTCGCAGACCTGCCACAGATATACCGGTGGTTGATAATGCAAGGTGGCACCCATTTTTTCCAGGGTTCGCAGGCCGTTGTCCATCCACTGTGGATGACTACTTTGCGCGGCGGTTATCGCCCAAACAATGCCATCAAACGGGCGGCCACGGCGCAGTTTACGCCACTCACTCAGCCCGGTTTCATCGGCCGGATTTTGCACGCTACCACCGTGAACCAGCACCGTACGCTGCCCTTCCAACCAGCCCTGTTCCGCCAGTTGCGGGGCCAATGCGGCGATTTCATCAGGTTCACCCACCACCATCAGCAGCCGGACTTTGTAGCGCCAGAACAGACCGTAACGGCGGCGCAGACGGGTTTTTAGCTTAATGGATTCAGAGTAGGGTGTTTTCTGTCGAGTGGCTTTAAGGGTGCGTTTGGGGCCCTGAACTTTATCTTTGATGAGCTGACGGGCGGCAATAAAACCTAATGTCAGTACGCTCAGCGAGATAATCCAGATAAAGAGACATATCATCACCAGATTGCGCACCACGTTCCAGTCGGTGGATTTTTGCTCCCCCCAGAACCACCATGCCAGCCCTCCCAGAAAGATGACCAGCGTCAGCGTAGTGATAAAGATAACAACGGTAAGGGCCACTGATATTTCAGCAGGCTTATTTTCCTGATCCATAGGGTTTAACAATTCCAAGCGCGAGTGTGTGATTAGGATCGCGAGCCAGCCAGCCACAAGGCATTGCATGGTGTTCCGCGAAGAAGGCGGCAAGCGTTTGAGCCACCATCGATTCAATCTCAGCAAGCTCACCCCAGTTGAGATCCTGAACATGCTGAGTCACATTCCACCCCGTTTCGTTCAGGTCAGGAATAGGGGGTTGTGAAAATAAAAAGCTGGTATCGGGGGGCTGAGTTAATTCACTTTGATCTAATGCTCGCTGGGCAACAGCGACGATACTCTCATCAGGGGAAGGGTTAAAAACCTCTCCACGCGAGAATTGCACTTTACCTGTCTGGCCCAGTAGCCACAAAACAGCGGCTTCCCCAGCCGGTAATCGGCTTTCATGTGAAGCCGGGAGTGAGCAGCATCCCGCACAGAGAAAGAAAGACTCAGGTGCCGAATGCGTAAGCTCATCAATGATTTCTGTCATGCTTTCCTCACCTCGCCACACGACAGGGTGCGCGGGTAACACGACGTCGGGAAAGGACAAGGCCATTTGCGTGGAAAAAACTAACCAGGACGCCGCTGAACCTGACCAGTAACAACGCAGCGGCGTTATTGCCAGTGGCCCCTGATGCTGCTCGCGCCATTGTAATACCAGGGTTTTCGCCAGATGCTTTTCTCTTTCCGTGATATCGACGGCAAACGAGTGCAGTAAGCGCAGTGCCTTACCACCGGACTCAATACGGACGTCCGGTTGACGGTGATCGCGATTAATCAGCCGTTGCCACTGGGTTAACGTTGTTCCGGCCGGCCCGATTAAGACCGCCTCGGTCAACGCGATATGCTGGCAGTGCCGCGCCCACCATTGCTGCTGAACCTGTTTCACTTCATAGTGATATAACCGCGCGTTATGCGTCGCCATACGATAAAACAGGACGCGTAGCCCCCAGACCAACGCACTTAGCACGGTAATAAAGCCAATCACCATTACCACCTGGCCGTACCCTGCTTCCGGGTGACGTAGCAGTGCAGCGATACCGCCGGTCAGCAATAACACGGTTGCCCCGGCAGCCAGCCAGCGTTTACCTGTCGGCGGGCGGGCATGACGGTAAGCGGGAAAGGTTGGCTGGGGTCTCATTGCTCTATCCCGACATCGGGGAAAGAACTCACCAGCGTGCAGCCACAGGCGCAGCGATGCCCGTGTAACGCGACAGGCTGCCCGTCAACCTCTGAGATGGCACTGCCTTCCACAATGCGGGTCATACCGTGGCGGTGACACAGGGCTGCATCTCCTTTGCAGGCGATACCTTTACCAAAGCACTGGTAATGCCCCCCCAACACTTTGCCACCGTATTCCCGCAGGCTATCGCCCTGTCGTATGATATTTTTCATGGTTTAACTCCTGACTACGACGTCAGTAATGACTCCGCCTGTGCCCAGCGCGAGGCAATCATTGTTTTTGCCTGTTCGAGCTGTTGTTCACCGAGGAGCTCTTTCTGCAGACTGGCCACGGCACCAGGTGCCTGCGTGAATGCCGTCAACAGATCGGCTTCCGGCAACATGGGGAGTGGCTCTCCGGTAATTAAATCCAGCGCTTTGGCTTCCAGAGCCATCACACCCGCGGTACCTGCCAGTCCTGACAATTTTCCCGCCAGTTTTTTCTGTTTAAAGCTAAAGACAACTCCGCCTACCAGCGTGGCCACACCCACCACATTGCCCGCGATGGTCAGCAGTGACAGTTCTTTATTGCAGTTGTCGCCGAAGTAGACCATTCGGTCGCGGAAATAGCCGCCCCAGGGCTCGCGGCTACCAAAGGTGGCGTGCAGGAACCACGCACGGGAGTCATGAACTTGATCGTCATATAAGTCACGAAGTAAGCCACTGGGTTGCTCGGCATTGCTCGCTTCGCCCTGCGGCGGGAACAGCACCTTGACATGCGCGTCGCCATCGGTTTTCATCCGTTTGAATTCTGCCCGCTCGTCATCGGTATTGATCAGGAAAATGGCCGTTTGTGGGATTTTATCCAGCACCAACTGCCAGGTACTGGTCAGGCTGCGTGATTCGCCACGATAGTCATGACCAAACTCCTGAGCGGCCTGATAGAGCTGGGTTTTGGCGATATCTGGGTCAAAATCCTTCACCCCCGGAGGTAGGAGTGGGGCTGGGTCACCAGGGCGATGTTCAGCCAGTAATTTTTTCCTTTCTTTTTCCACATCCGCCTGTTTGGCATCGCGCGCATCTTTGGAAGCTTTGAGTTGCAAAGCGGTACCATCTTTATCATTTATTTGCTGATAAAACGGGGTGTTAAGCAGAGTAGCCCCAGCATAGCGATTAATACGCCAGGCAGTGATCCACCCCATCTGGTTATCCACCGCTTTTTCAAGCGTGACGCTGGCACGCACCGGTTCAAACTGTGCAGCCTGTTCAGCGGTTAACTCTTGTGGGGCTGGCGGCAGATTTAGTGTGACTTCACGCCAGGCGTTGAAGCGGGTGATGAGATCTTGTGCGATCGCAAATTGGCCTAGAACTTCAGCATCAAACGCGCGCCAAGAGTCTTTTTGTAAGTCTTTGGGTAAAATTTCAGCCCTAACTTTAAGAGGTGCACCGGCATTAAAAGCCGATGCATACAATTCATGTAGCGCAATTTGTGATAATAAGAAACGATCATTACTTCCATTAGCTTTCCCTTGATCGCCTGGCGGATAACCACCACCTAAATCGGAATGCATCCCCGGATAGACGACTTCCACACTGTTCGAGGGGTATTTACCGTCGGTGTGACGAATAGAATCCAACGGGAAGCATAACCGCTGCTCATTAGACGAAATCAGATGCACACAACGTTTGATAAATCCGCCATAGGTGGCCTCATCGGGCAGTTCCTGGGTACCGTCGGCCCAGGCCATATGCCCTTCGGCGACCGGTGCCACATGGGCAATACCCACCGATGCCACCGTATCCAATAGCCCAAGGAACTCGATACTCAATGGGATTTTTAAATCATTTATCGCCAGACATTGTTCCGGCTGCAGGCCTTCAGCTTCTGGTTTTGGCAACAACTCACTCAGCCAGCGGACAAAGGCGCGCGCCTCGGCAGCACCACGGGAAAAACCGTACACATACAGCTTGATGCCCAGCAACTTAGCCTTGCCCGGCTCGGCCGGTGCCAACGCAGTGCGCAGCTTCGATTCAAGCTGTTTGAGCTGCTTACTGAACTCTTCATAGCGGTTATGTGACCCGCCGAATCCAAGAGATGCCCAGGAGGTATTCATTCCTTTTATCGCCGACAAGCAGGCGCTATCATCCAGTTTACCCATGCCCATGGTCCGCATCAGGGCATCAATCAGCCGCAACAACCCCCAGTTGATCCGGTCTTCACCAAAGCGTGCCCCCGCCAGTCCGGTCATGCTGTATTCAAGGTCATTAATCTCAGGGAATGGGGTACCGACGCCGGGAATATAGTATTTGAAATATTTTTTGCTGATGCTGTCGCTGCTATCCAGCGGTTCTTTTTCCGCGCCCCCGGCATAGCCGGTGCCGATGGTGGCACGAAACAGCCGGGCAATATTGGTTGGGTGTTTCGGGTCTGACAAATACTGATCGTTGTTAAGGTTATTGCCGGTACCGTCGAAGAACAGGCTGATATGCAAAGTGTTACAGCATGGCGGTTCGACCCGCCGGTCTGCGGCCAGGCACAGCTCCTGCCGATAGGCCCGTTCTTGGCTATCCTGCTGATGGCAGTTTTTCCCCACCAGTGCCGCCTGGGTCGGTAACCGCCCTTGAGCCGGAAATTGCGCCGGATACCAGGCAATATCCTTTTCTGTGCTTATTTCGGACATACTTTAGGCTCCGGCATCTTCAACGGTTCTTTTATCGGGTAATTAGGGCTGTTGTAGGTGGCACAGGAAGTGGTGACTTTTACCTCATCACAAGGCATAAAGTGCACCGTGATACCGCAGGTTTTTTGCCCGGTGTAATCAGGTACGGGTACTACCTTGCTATGTTGGCGATGACTTGCTTTTATTTTTTCCTCCCATTCTAAGTACTTAGATTCATTTTCAAATCCCGGAAAATCCTTTGTAGAGGACTCTCCTGTCTCCCAGTCAATTCTGACTGTCATTCCCGGTCGCCATGGCCCCGGTACACCATAGCAGCAACCGCCGCCCCCTCCCTGATAAGGGCCGATGGCATCAATGCCGGACTGACCATCAACACTGAAGTTGTTGATGGCCCAATGGGTGTGGTTGATGGCTTCGATGGTACCGCCCCCGCCGCCCTGTGCTTCAGCTCCGGGCTGGGTACATGCTGAGAGCAGAAAAAGCCCTGCCAGCAGGCTGAATTTGTCGAGTTTCATGTCACTGTTCCTTCCGTTGAGGTAAGACTGATGAATAACACGTGGCTTAGGATTTACCGCTCACCAAGAAATCAGGAAATCATAAGCACCGTTTTATCAGTAGGTTAATAGGATGAAGAGTCCTCTGGGATACTTATTTCGGACATACTTTTGGCTCCGGCATCTTCAGCGGTTCTTTAATTGGGTGATTAGGGCTGTTGTAGATGTAACAGGAGGTGGTAACTTTTACCTCATCACAAGGGATAAAATGTACTGTGATACCGCAGGTTTCTTGCCCGGTATAGTCCGGCACAGGTACCACTTTGCTATGCTGCCGGTTATTGGCACTCATTTTTTTTTCCAGGCTTTATATTTAACTCTGTCAGCAAACCCTGGAAATCCGTCCATTTCACCGACACCACTCTCCCAATCAACTCTGACGGTCATCCCCGGGCGCCATACCCCCGAGACGCCATAGCAGCAACCGCCGCCACCGCCCTGATAAGGGCCGATAATGTCGATGCCCGACTGGCCATCGACGCTGAAGTTATTGATAGCCCAATGAGTGTGGTTGATGGCTTCGATGGTACCGCCCCCGCCGCCCTGTGCTTCAGCTCCGGGCTGGGTACATGCTGAGAGCAGAAACAGCCCCGCCAGCAGGCTGAATTTGTCGAGTTTCATGTCACTGTTCCTTCCGTTGAGGTAAGACTGATGAATAACACGTGGCTTAGGATTTACCGCTCACCAAGAAATCAGGAAATCATAAGCACCTTTTTATCAATGAGTTAAGCGTTCAGAAGTCAACCGAGACACTTATTTCGGACAGTCTTTAGGCTCCGACATCTTCAGTGGTTCTTTAATTGGGTAGTTAGGGCTGTTGTAAGTGGCACAGGAGGTGGTGACTTTTACTTCATCACAGGGCATAAAGTGCACCGTGATACCGCAGGTTTTTTGCCCGGTGTAATCAGGTACGGGTACAATCTTGCTATGCTGACGATTCAATGCTTTGATTTTCCTTGACCATTCTTGTTTTTGTTCGAAATATTTCTGCCAGAGATCAGAATTTTGCGGAGCAGAGACGGGGCGTTTTGGTTGTGGAATCTCAGGGACATCACTCGCAAACGCGACACCACTTTCCCAGTCAACTCTGACCGTCATCCCCGGTCGCCATGGCCCAGAGACGCCATAGCAGCAACCGCCACCACCGCCCTGATAAGGGCCAATAACATCAATACCGGACTGACTATCGACGCTGAAGTTATTGATAGCCCAGCGAGTGTGGTTGATGGCTTCGATGGTGCCGCCACCACCGCCTTGCGCTTCTGCGCCAGATTGGGTACAAGCCGAAAGCAGAAAAAGCCCCGCCAGCAGGCTGAATTTGTTGAGTTTCATGTCACTGTTCCCAAGAGGCGTTGCTTGACGGAATCCTCCCTTTCGTCATCCATCAATAACCCTGCCTCCGTGGCCGCCATCATTCCCTCGTAACAAACAGAGAACACTGTTTCCTGCCCCATTATTAAGGTATCTGGAACAGTGAGGTGTCTGAGTAATAGATTCACGTCACAGACACACATTAAATTTTCCAGTTGCCTGTCGTCGAGGATCAGCATAGATATCTCCTCCTCACGTTTGAGCAATGCGCCATTCCCTGCGATTTGACGGGGTTGGTTATCTCTGTCCAGCCAGCTCCAAAAAATAGCCGGGCGCAGAAGATGAGCTTGCTGGTTGGCATCGAGAATATGCGAAAATAGCAAAGGAAAAATTCGGGAGTCATAGAACCGAAAAATCCCCTCCTGGCTGCCACAGACCACGTTAGTACAGCGAGTTAAGTAATCAGCGAGACTGGCGAAGGGCCAGACCGAACAGAGCATTAATAATTGCCCTGTCCCGGCTAACTGCATGGCCAATTCAATCATCCATTGCCGCTGTAGCGTATTGTCGAGATCGATACGGATCAACAACGGCGCATCCTCCAAAAGTATTTCTTCAGGAAGGTCTTTAAACAGAGAGTCCCATTGAATGGCAGTTTCAAAGTTTGTGAGTGTCGGGAGCAACGAAAAGTCACTTCCCGCCTGATCGATAATCATATCGATGTGTTTTATTTTTAAATCGCTACAGGATGACTCAATTAATTCAACCCACTTAATAACCTGCTCGTTATTCATTGTTATGCGCTCCTTGGCACAAAGCCTTGCGCGAGTGCCTGTGCCTTTTTAAGGCACTCTTTACACACCGAATTGGGTAATTCTGGCAATGGGAAATCCTGGCTCGCCGGGGACTCCATTTTATGCATCCCTTTGAGGCTTAATAGTCCTGGCCCGTGGATTTCAATTTCACCCTGTGGTGTTAAACGGATATATGCCCCACCGCACCCCAGTGTAATGCCGTTCTTGGCGGTCAATTGCAGATGCCCTTGAGTTGACTGGACAGTGACATCTTTTAATGCTGTCAGGGAAAGTACATCGCCGTGTGACTCAACTTCTAATGGCCCTTTGCCTGAGACCAGCCGCATCCCTTCCTGTTGTGAAAGCAGAGAGACCGCTTGGGAGGCATTTGCCGAAAATCGCTGAGAGCTGGTCAGGTTTATTTCCCCCTGACTTTGCAGATACATTGCTTTGCCACTTTGCAGCAACAGACTTTCAGGCGTAACCGCGCCAATACCTTGTGGCGCACTCATCAACAGGACAGGACCTTTAAGCTGGGTTGAGTCAGTCAACAGCTGCTTCAAACTGCTGTTCTCTGGCGGGAAATTATGATGCGTCTGAGTAATGCTTCCCCATTCCGTCATCTGGTTTAGCGCACCTTTCATCAAACTGATAGGTTGCGCCATCTCCAGCACCTGCCCCTGGGCTTTGGCCTGACCGTCGGCACTGATAAAGAGGCCCTTTTCTGCACGCAATGCACCAAAACTGTCGGTACGCAGCTCAAAACCTTCACCCCGAGGCTGTTTCTCGTTATCAACTAAATGCCCCAGATTCAACTGGCTTTTGCCGCCGTATTCGGTGCTGAGCTTGATGTGCTCTTTACCTCGTTCATCTTCAAGGCGCAGTTTATTATTCGACGGAGTGCGCAGTACGTTGCGTTTGTAATTACTGATGGTGACATGGTCGCCGTGCGCCGAGTCGTGCAACACAGAGGCAATATACGGCCGGTCCGGGTTGCCATCCTCAAACGCAATCGCCACTTCGGTGCCCGCCAGCAGCGGCAGGTGCAGGCCGTAGGTGTCACCCGCATACGGGCGAGCCTGACGAACCCACAAGCTTTCGTAACCCGGCTCCCAACTGTCACGGTCGAACATCAGATTGACACGGTAACGCCCGTCTTTGTCGATATGACCATAAGTGTCGTTCGCAGTGGTGCTGGTCACCCGCGCCGGCAAGGTCCCGGCCATGGTCGGCTTGCGGATAAGTGCTGGACGGAAGCAATAATCTTCGGAGTAAGGGATGGCCTCAAAATGCACTTCATAGCTGCGGTCACGGCGGGCATAGCTGGTGATGCGGGTGATGACCACCCCTTTACCAAACTGTGCCGGTACATCGTTTCCGGTGACTTTCAGTTCCTGACCCGGCCCCAATGTCGCCGCATTGGCCACCCCCGAAAAGCGCGCCTGATTGTTCAGGTAGCGTTCATGGCGCAGGCGGGCATAAAACGCCCCACTTTCACTTTCCGGCTCACGCCCCTCGCTGCCTGCGGTCAGGTAGTTATCGGCGTAATGATAAGCTTCGCCGTAGGTGGTGGTATCACCCCGAGTGATATCGGCCCCGGCCATCATATCGGCAGTCGCGGTGCGATAGTTGTAATCGCCGGTACTGACCGATTTTTCAACCACCTGATGAGCACTGGACAAGTCCCAGACCGACTCCACGCCGCTGTCGTGCATCCCCGAAGGTGGCACCGCTTGTAGCGTCAGCCCTGGCGGGTAAAAACGTTGGTCATCGTAAAATTCCACCACATCAATATTGAGTTTGGGGTCAGCGGTAAAACGAAACCAGATCCCCACTTCCGCCAGCAGGCGGCTGATAAAGGTCAGGTCATCTTCGCCGTATTGCATCACCTGCTCGCGGCGCGGATATTCACGGGCCAGCGTGAAGACAAAATCCTGACCGCGCATGTCATGGCGCTCACGCAGAATTTTTTCCACAATCTGCGGCACCGACATGTCCTGATAAATCCCGTTCTGATGGCTGCGCGACAACAAAGCCAAACGCGGTTGCAGACTCAGTTCGTAACGGCATTCATCTTTTGAAGCAGACAGGCGTTTAAATCCGGTCACCACGCCGTGGATCACCCGCTGGGTCTGCTGAACCGTCACGCCAAAGGCTTCGGCCACCGGGGCCGCCAATGTCAGTGACGCGTCCTGCATCAGCATCGTGGCCGGGTCAATCGCCTTGTCTGCGCTGGTGAATTGAATGTCGTAACAGAACGGCTGGCTTAAACTTTCGTGACCTTCAAAGCCCAGTACATCAACAGAGGCCGTGCTGTCGCGGACCACCAGTTTGTGGTGGCTATGGTCAAACCGAATAGCAGGGAGAGAGGTATTCATTTTTCGCCTCCTTCAAATTCAAGGGTAATGCCGTCGGCTTCATCCCAGCCCAAGGTCAGCGAGGTGGTGCGCTGTTGCTCACTCATGCGGCTTAACAGTTGTTGGCTCAGCACCGGTAAAATCTGCTGATTGAGCAGGCTATCGATGTTGCGCGCGCCAGTGTCCGGCAGCAGGCAGGCGGCGACTAGCGTGTCGTACAGGCTTTCTTCAATCGAGCAGTGCAAGCCGTAATGTTTGTTCAGGCGTTTAGCGACCTGTGCCAGTTTCATCTCGACGATGGTACGCAACGCGGTGGCATCCAGTGGGCGGTAGATCAGGGTCTGGAAGCGGGCCAGCAAGGCGGGCTGGAAGTGGTCACGTAGGATCGGGCGCAGCAGTTCATGCAGATCGCTATGGGTCGCTTCCGGTTGTTCATCCAGTAACTGCATCAGATGATCACTGCCCAGATTGGCGGTCATCAGGATCACGGTGTTACGAAAATCAATTTCGCGCCCTTCACCGTCGCGCATAAAGCCACGGTCAAATACCTGATAGAACAGGTTAATGACATCAGCGTGCGCTTTCTCAACTTCGTCAAGCAGCACCACGCTGTACGGGCGCTTGCGCACCGCCTCGGTCAGAATGCCGCCCTGACCGTAACCGACATAGCCCGGTGGCGAACCTTTCAACTGAGAAACGGTGTGCGCCTCCTGATATTCAGACATGTTGATGGTGATCAGCGATTTCTCGCCACCGAACAGTGTGTCGGCCAGTGCCAGCGCAGTCTCGGTTTTGCCCACCCCACTGGGGCCAACCAGCAGGAACACCCCCAGCGGGCCATTTTCGGACGTCAGGCCGGTTTTGGCGGCGCGCAGGCGTTGCGCCATCTCAACCAGCGCCGCATCCTGACCGACCACCCGGGTCGCGAGGTGGTTTTCCAGTTGCAATAAATCGGTCTGTTCGTCTTTCAACAGGCTGCTCAACGGCACGCCGGTCCAGTCGGCGATAACCGTCGCCACCGTGCGCACATCAACATCCAGCGACAGCAGCGGCGCATTACCCTGAATCTGACTTAACTCTTCCTGCAACCTGGCCAGATGTGCCGCGTTGGCGATATCCTGACGCGCGTCGATAATCAGGGCGGTGAGGCGTTGCTCTGCTGCATATTGCTGTTCAAGCGTTTGCTGCCCAACCAGCAGTTCTGCGCGGCGTTGGTCAATCTCAGATAAGCGGGTTGAACCGATACTCGGCAGCAGGAGCAAATCCTGTTCGATGGCCTGTTGCTCCATCGCCAATGCAGCCAGTTCGGCGTTAATTTCCATCAGCGCGACCGGTAGCGTGTCGATGCTCATGCGCACGCGGGCACCGGCAGTATCGAGCAGGTCCACCGCTTTATCCGGCAGTTGGCGACCGGTCAGGAAGCGCCGCGACAGGGTAACCGCAGCGGTAATAGCAGAATCCAGAATATGCACGCCGTGGTGCTGGGCGTAGCGGCCCTTTAAGCCGCGCAGCATCAGGCTGGCTTTGGCGTCGTCCGGCTCGTCAACTTTCACCATCTGGAAGCGGCGTTCTAATGCGGCATCCCGTTCAAAATACTGTTTGTATTCCGACCAGGTGGTAGCAGCAATGGTGCGCAGTTCACCACGCGCCAGTGCTGGTTTCAGCAGGTTGGCGGCATCTGCGCCACCGGCCTGATTACCGGCACCGATGATGGTGTGGGCTTCGTCGATAAACAGCAACACCGGTGTTGGCGATTGTTGTACCGCCTCGATAACATTTTTCAGCCGCTGCTCGAACTCGCCTTTGACCCCAGCCCCGGCTTGCAACAGGCCCAAGTCCAGGGTGCGCAGGCTGACGGTTTTCAGGCTATCCGGCACGTTACCTTCGGCAATGCGCAGCGCCAGCCCTTCAACCAAGGCGGTTTTACCCACACCCGGTTCACCGACCAGAATCGGGTTGTTTTTACGGCGGCGCGACAGGATGTCGACCATCTGGCGGATCTCGGTATCTCGACCAAAAATCGGGTCAATCTGCCCGGTTTTCGCTTTAGCAGTAACATCGAGGGTAAATTTATCCAGCGCCGCTTGCAGGGCGTCATTGAGTTGCGGCTGGCCACTGGTAGAGGTAGTAGTCGCTGCCTCATTGGTCAGATTGACCGGGCTGTCTGCCAGTGCCGCTGCCTGCTGCACCTCAGGACGTTCATCGGATTGGCTGTCCAGCAAAGGTAACAGGCGGTGTAACTGGGTGGTGCTCAGGCTGAGCAACGGCCATCCCGCCTCTGCGGTCAATAATGATGGCGAATTTATCAGAGCAGATAACAGATGAACCGAGCGCACCGCATCGGCATCTTCCTGCAACGAGGCATCTAGCCAGGCACTTTTGATCAGTTGCTGTAACGCGGCTGACAACTGGGGTTTGCCCTGCACCGTGCGCGGCAAAGTATCCAGATGGGCCAGCAACCCCTGCCACAGGCTGTCCATGTCCCACTCATAACGACGGGCAATCACCGTAATATCGCCTTCACCCTGTTCCAGCAGTTTCAACAACCAATGTTCAACGGTTATCTCGGCATGGGCACGGGTCTGACACAGGGTTGCAGCACCGGCCAGTGCCTGCGCGCAATAGGGATTTAACCGACGTAATAAGTGTGCTGAATGCGTTGTCATAAATTCTCTTCCTTGTATGCGAAACCTGATACGTTAGCCGGTTTCACTGGCGTTATTGTCGCCGTCAGTTTGAACACGGACAGCGCGCAAGGCCCGGAACGTACACGCAGTACGTGATGGCCCGAGCACTGCCCAGGTGCAAAATGGCAAGTAAAATAGCCAGATGAAGCTGGCGTCGGGCACGCTACCGCCCATAGCCATAAACCAAGGCCCATAAGGTCATCTGATAAAATGTGTGTGCGTTTGGCTGAATACCGATACCCCGATACTGAGCTAAAAACACAAAAAGCAGACGGCGAACCGCCTGCTGCTGCGGGTTACCCTAAATAATTCGTGTTGCAGGCAGGCGGCAAATGAACGAATCCCTGGGAGCATAGATAACTATGTGACCCGAGTGAGCGAACGTAGCCAACGCACCTGCGGCGCGAAGAATGACGGGTAATTACGCGGTAGTACGCTCGTTCCAGGAATCGGAATGAATGATGTTGCCGTCTTTGTAAGTCCAGGTAATTTTTTCGTAACGCAGCTCAATAGCTTCGAGGTGATTGTGTTTCTCTTTGGCCGGATCCTTGATGTCGTGCATCTTCGGTGCCACTTTCACCAGTTTCACGTTCTCAAGCTTGGTATTGAAATATTCCACTTCCTGGCCCGCATCGTTAATGCGATACCATTTGAACTCAGCGGATTTCAGGGTCTGGCCGGTGGTTACCGCTTTGTACAGGTACGGGCTGGAAGAATCGATTTCCTTGGTGAACAGGAACGGGGTATGGATACGGGTGCCGGTCAGCTTGCCCGTGTTGTTGTCTGTCGGGATATACAGGTTATGTTCCTGTGCCACGATCTCAATGCTGCCTTCGCGATCTTTAACATCTACGGAACCTTTAATGTCCGCACCGCCATCATCTTTCAGCCACAGATATACTGGAATTGCCATGGGTTACTTCTCCATTTCTAGGTTAATCACTCATCAATCATTTGATGAGTCTTGGGGGCTGGTGCTTTGCAGGCATCAACCTGCGGCACCAAACTAATATCGACACGACGGTTGAGCGCACGGCCTTCCGCAGTGTCATTTGTTGCAATCGGGCGTGTCGCCCCGTAGCCCTGAACCGCAAAGCAGGTGGGTGAGACGTCGCTGGTTGAGAGCATCCAGTCGCGTAGTGCTTCTGCGCGTTTAAGTGACAGCGTCTGATTAGCGTCGGCATCACCCGTAATATCGGTATGCCCTGCAACCACTATCAGCCAGCCGGGTTTGGCTTTGATGTCGATAAGCGCGTTGACCAGCATTTTGGTACTGCCCGGTTTGAGCTGGAACTTGCCCGTATCAAATAACGACAGCGCGTCGAGGCGCACCGTTGTTGCTACGCCCACTTCCTCTATCGCTGGCGGTGGGATATAGGCTTGAACAGCATCGAGTAGAGGCTGGTGCAGACGTTCCCCCTGATACAGCCCCAATCCCATACGCAGTGGTTCACCATTACGGAACCACTCATTGAGCTGTGCAGCATCATGGCGTAATACCTCAACAGCTTTTGCTTTTGGGCCATAATCCGTCATGGCTATGCTGTGGTAATGGCGAATATCAAAACTCACACGGTGCAACAATTGTCGGTTTTGCCAGGCACTGCTGCACAAAGCCACTATTGCCGCCAGGGTCAGTAAAGTGACGCCATGGCGCAGCACCCGGCGACGTGACGACACACCACTGCCGAGGGGAAGTGTTGAAAAGACAAAATCTGGCAAAGGCAAGACGTCATGCGCAGCCGTCGACGGTGGATGCCAACCGGACACCTGTCTCAGCGAGGTATGGGCGGTTAGCCAATGTTGCCAGAGGGAGCTTTGCTCTATATCTGGCAGACCAGCAACCTGCTGCTGAATAATCTGCTGTACAGAGACCGGTGCCACATCCTCATTGCGCGCCTGCAACACCGGGAGCACTTGTGCTTTCAGCCAGTCATGATGGCAGCTGAACAACACCGTCTGTTTCAGTCGTTCCGCCTGTACAACATTGCTTTGTGCGCGCTGCCAGTCGGCCAGAGATCCCGGCGTCGAGATGGTTGACCAGAGCGTCAGCGGCGGAGTTTGCTGTTGTGACAACCAAACCGCATCATGGGCCATCAGTGTGGCCACCGTGCTACTCACCAATAAGGGAATGCGATGGCGGCTATCGCTACACAGTTGCATCAGTTGCCAACGCAGCTCCTGTAAATCGGCTGCCAGCTGGCGTTCATCGCTGCGTTGCTGCGGGTTCACCACCATCATCACTGTCAATTGAGCAGCCCATTCAGGCCGCTGCCACAGAAGCTGTCGGGTAAACAGTTGTAGGCTGTTTATCTCATCCACTCGCAGCCAGCAGCCTTGCGCAGTCTGCAGCATCCTCTCGGTGCCAAATAATGATGCCAGACCATCACCACAGACCAGCACCACCGGTAAACGGTGGTTTTCAGGTGGAAGCGGATTTTCGGATGGTAGGGAGAATAGCGGTTCAGAGAATGCCATGTTCGGTTGACGTCTAGCCCGCCCTATTCCCACCAAGCAAATAAGGGCAACCAGCAACAGCATAAGCCAGCCGACTAACAGAGAGAAAGGCAGGAACGCCAGACACAATATGCCCGCCAGAAGACCCGCCCATAGCCATAACCCATATCGCCACAGCGGACTCATCACATTGGCCCCGGTAACAATGTCGGTAACAAACCAGATAGCCAGTGGTCAAGACCCCACCACAGCAGCGCGACCATCAGCGCAGCCAACCCCAGTCGCACTGGCCAGTAACGCAGCCAGACCCCAAGACGGTTACGGGATGAGGCAGTTGCCAAGATCCCACGTGATGGTGAAAAGCTGAACGCCGGTACCCGTGCGGTCAGTTGGCTGACCAGTTGTTCCCGTTCAGGTACCGCAATAGAGCGATATCCCCCGAGGAACCCCAACATCAGCACCCGGTGAAAACAGGTCAGTACTGCACTATCTGGTGCGGGCTCACGCAACACGGTGCGCATCTGCTCATAAAGCTGGTTACCGGCATCTAGAGTGTTGAAAAAATGCGCCTGCAAGGGCGAGTGACACCACACAAAGTAGGCATCATCCTGTACACCGCGGCCTTTCACAGTTTCATCCAGCAGAGCACATTGTGCGTACCTGATGTGCTGGCAACTTTGTTCGCTGTGGCCGGCGTCTTTCAGCGCCTGATGGACACGTTCAATGTCTGCAACACAGCGTTGCCAAAATGCCTGCCCTTCACCTTCGGAGCAGGCCATTCCCTGACGCAGGCTGATCACCTGCAGCCAGGTATCCTGTAGTAATGCATCAATATTCCCCGTAGGGGAGTGTTCAGTTATTTGATGGTTCATGCGCGCAACACCGCAAACAATTCCAGTTGGATCTCACCCAGCGTACCAGGCACATAGAACACACAAGCCCCTGCCTCCATCATCTGCTTCGCAGCAGGGTGGCTGAGATCAAGGGAGAAATACTGATTTTCCAGGCGCAAGGGGATGGCGGCAGGGACATGGCTCAGGGGACGCAATGGGATCCCGCTCAGTGCAACATTCACCACATTACCGACATCATCCGGCGCTCCGGCTTTACACAACTGCGGGAACTGGGTTTGTAACTGCGCTGAAGACAGAGTGGAACGTACCGACAGATAGAAATCGGCCCCCTCACGCAAGCGAGGATCACGCAGGGTCGCTCGCCACTGATTGATACGCGGTTCATGCTCCAGCTCAATCGCCACCACCCGAGAAGGGAGGCTGGCTTCCAGCAGAATATTCAGCAAAGCAAATAAGGGAGGAAAGACGCGGGTCAGGTGTTCATGCTGATAGGCTGGGATCGCTGTCACCTCGTGTTCAAGGGAAAACGTCAGCAAACTGCCCGCCAGTCTTGCCAGTTCCTGATACAGCCGTTCTGGGTGGATCTGTGGATAACGCTGAAAATTCCCCAGCACCGGTTCAGCGCTGTTAAGGGCATTGAGCAGCCAGAACAGCGACACATCCGCGACAGCAAAATCGGCCATTCGTGCATTGCTTTCCCGGCGCATGCCCATCAGTCGCTGTAAACGCGCCCGAAGCTGCACCATCAGTAATTCCAACTGTTCGCCACACCAGGCACTGGCCTGCAGGCTCAGCATAGGCGGGATAAAACGTGGGTCCAGTGTCCAGCGACCTTGCGCATCCCGCAGCAAACGCGCCACCGGGCAGACCTGATAATCGCCGTTTTCCTGACTGTCCAACCGCAGGGTCAGTTGGTGGTACATCACCGCGACCTGCTTTTTATCATCCCCATACTGATTTTGTACATCGCGCCAGGCCTGACGATGGCGCACGGGCCGTTCGCCCCGCTCATCGGGTTGCAGACAGTTCCCCCCGTTGGCATACAGTTGTGGCATCGCCAGCATAACCGTGGCTTCGGTGGCCTCCGGCGGCAGATTGGCGGCCAGTGTCAGTGTCGGGGGCAACACATCAGCACAATCGGTGTCCACCAGGACACCGTCCTGAAAACGAAGGTGCAAACGTTCTGCTTTCAGGCGGCCCTGAGCCAATGCATCTAATGCAAAAGTGGCCTGAAGGACTCCCCAGGGATGCATGACGCCCATTTGTGCGATGCATTCATTGGTCCAGGCCTCCCAAGAAGCCTGTTGTTGAAATTGCTGCGGGGAAATCAAAACTCCGCGAGTCCACAGAGGACGTTCAATCTTCATGGGTACTTCCTTGCGTACAATCATGCCCGATAAATTTCAAATTACGGCAAGGGCATTCACCCCGGTCATTGACTGGGGTGAATGGGCGTAGCCAACAATGCTGCAGTTTGAAAAATGATGACAATCAGGCTTTCGCCTTCGGCATCTGGGAAACCAATGACAGATTCACGTCCATACCTTCAACCTGGAAGTGCGGCACGGCATACAGCTTCACGCGGAAGAAACCGGGGTTGTCTTCGATATCTTCCACCGTGACTTTTGCATCACGCAGCGGATGGGAAGCCTGCAAGTCATCACCCGGATCAGTCATTTCCGTCACCAACCCACGGATCCAGTTATTCAGCTCCAGCTCCAACAGACGGCGGTCTTTGGTGGTGCCGATGTTCTCGCGCTGAATAAGCTTCAGGTAATGGGCAATGCGTGACAGCAAGAAGATGTATGGCAAGCGGGCATTAATACGGCTGTTGGCAGTGGCATCAGCGGTGTCATACAGCGCAGGCTTCTGGGCAGAGTTGGCCGAGAAGAAGCACGAGTAATCACGGTTTTTGTAGTACGACAGCGGAATAAAGCCCAGATTGGCAAACTCAAATTCGCGCGTTTCCGGGATCATCACTTCTGACGGGATTTTGACCTGATTACCGGTACCCAAATCGTACAGGTGAATAGGCAGGTTGGTCACCGCGCCACCGGCCTGCGGGCCACGGATCTGCACACACCAGCCGTTTTTGATGAAGCTTTTCACCATATTGGCGGCAAAGGCAAACGAGGCGTTGGTCCACAGATAACGGTCATGGTCCGGCCCTTTCACCTGCTCTACGTAGTTAAAGCTGCGTACCGGCACCGTGTCCGGGCCGTAAGGTAAGCGCCCCAGCACGCGCGGCATGGTCAGGCCGATATAGCGGGAATCATCTGAGTCGCGGAAGGCTTTCCACTTGATGTATTCGGCACGGTCAAAGTAGTTACCGATATCTTTGATGGCGGCCACTTCTTCCATGTTCTCTTTACCAAAGAACTCTGGACCCACTGAGCCAATAAACGGCATATGGGCTGCCGCGGCGACCTTGGAGATATTGCGCAATAGCGCGATATCTTGCGGGCTACGGTCGAACTCGTAGTTGGAGATAGCGGCGGCAATCGGTTCGCCACCGGGGGTGTCGTATTCCTGAATGTAAGTCTGGGTGTAGAGACCGCTTTGCACGATTTCAGGGGCGTCTTCAAAATCCTGCACCAGATGATCTTTACTGATATCCAGCAGTTCGATACGCACGTTTTGACGGAAATCGGTTTGATCGATAAGGGATTTCACGCCACGCCAGGTCGACTCCACCCGTTGGAAATCAGGGTGATGCATCACCGCATCCAACTGGCGACTGATTTGATCATCCAGCGCCGCAATGTGGCCATCCAGCAGGGTTTTATCCAGCTTTTCCACTTTTTTCGACGACTGCTTCAGCAGGTCTAAAAAGACACTGACGGCGGCAGTGACACGCTCATCAGTAGTGGCATCCGCCATGGTATCGTTGTTCTGGAAAGCATCCAGACCCGTCAATGAGGAGACTGGGCTCAGGTTGATTTTTTCAAATAAAGAGGCATAAACCCCCTGGGCTACGGGACGGTTTTTCTCTAATACGGTCGTCGCAGTACCCTGCGCACTGTTTTCCTGTACAGACATCAGCATGTTCCTTTTCTTCTTTCTACAAGCAGCCAATCCGGCGATTAACAGTCTTTGGGGGCCAATGCCGCCAGTTCAGCACGCAGCTCATCGCTCAATGCTTCGTCTTTGAGGATGTTTTCCAGCTCACGGCGGAAGGTGGCGTTGTCCAGCAAATTGGACTTGAGATCACGCAGCAGATTGCGCATTGCCAGCAAGGCACGCAGTTGTGGGATTTGACGGGCGACACTTTCCGGCTCGAAATCTTTCATGTCGTTGAAGGTCAGAGATACGGCGGTATCGGTATTATCCCCTGCCAAAGTATCAGGCACCGCTAATTTCAGGCTCGGTTGGAACTCGGCCAACACGCTGTTGAAATTATTTTTATTGATATTAAGCTTTTCACGTTCGGACAGCGGACGCTGTTCCTGACCGTTGCTGTAATCGCCCATCACCAGAAGTTTTAAAGGTAGTTCGACTTTCTTCTGGGCACCGCCGGTGTGGAGGTCTAATTTAATATTAATACGCGCTTTGGGTATCTCATTTTGGAAGCTTGACGAGGCCATTGACTTTCCTTGTTAGAGGACGGGAATTTAGGAAATCCACCCCTGAAAAGATGCGTAAAAATAATCGGCATCACCTGGAACAATAGCCATCGCTCACCAATAAACCGTGGCAATGAAATTAAGGAAAATAATTGTTCGTAGATAACCTTCGCATTCGCAGGATGGCATAACACAGTATCTGACAGGTATTTTTCACACACATAAGTATATCGATTAAATACCCAGTGGCGGCAGTGTAAAAACATTAGCCAGGTAACACCAATGGGTTAAATGTTACAAAATGTAACTATTAGCATTTCAGAAAAAATGCAACATCACATTGAAGAATAAGAAGTTTCTTGTTAGGTAAGAAAAAATCCTTGTGCCTTAGCACGTTAAAAATCATCATGAAATTTAAACCAAGACTGCACGAAATGCATTGTAGGAATGGTCCTACATTTTATTTTTTTAAGAGTGTGATCTGACGCCAGAGTATTTCACAACAAAGAGGGATAAAGAGGAACCTAACGGTTATCACAATGAATCAGTTAACTGTTAATAACGTAAAAATGACTTATCGATATATAATTTCATTGAATGATACATGCAGTACCAGAAAATAGAGGTATGTGGCAGATTTATACCGATGAGAAACTGCTGTGCAGCGAAAAATACGATTATCAACGCAGTTGGTAATACAAGTAAAAAATGATATCCGAGAACAATCCGGTTTCGGTTGTACGGAGTTGACTCTCTCCAGCGTCAGCCACGCTAAGTGTATAGCTAGGTGATAAATGTATAAAATCAATTACATAGGTCAATAAGTTGATATTGATCACTTAATCAGCTCGCCTCAGCAAGACTAATCCTATGAAAATCATCACTGGGCGATCATTTTTAATACAGCCAAACCTGGCATTTGCCAGAAAAATCCGCCCCTCACTACTCCGATACCTATCAATTTACCTCGTCAGCATAATGCTGTACGGTCCGGTGGATTCAGAACGAAGGTTAAAAGAGAGCTGTACCATCGTAGCGACAAGTCCCAAATTATCGACAAAAAAACTCTCTTGATTTTGGCACCATCTAGATTACGCCAAACACGCCTCATTAATATGAAAACGATACGATTGTATTCTTTTTCCCATTTTTATCTTTTTCATTATTGAGTTATTATGTGCATTAACCGTTTTGATGCTGAGCTTGATTATCTGGGCTATAGTCACTGGGTTAATACCTAACTTTAAATAACACATAACGGTGCGTTCCTTGCCCATGAGTGCGTTCTCACTGGCCGGGTAACTCATTGCATTACTTTCAGCTTGTAACTCTTTTCCCTCCAGTAAACCAATAGTACTCTGGATTATATCGTCAATTATATTATTACTGTAATTACCATATATAATGTCTGGGTTATTATTAGGTAATTTACCGTCGGCAGCTAAACCCTGACTATCATTCAAGAACACAATAAATAATGTATGTTTTTGTTACCCTGAGTATCCCGAACATGGCGTTCACAATAGCGTTGTGTATCCTGCTTTGAAACCAGCTTTAATACTTGTGTTTTTTAGCCAGAATAATAGATGAATCATTAAGTATTAATTCAGTTATCTTATCTAAATGCTTGGATAGTTCAGATTGCAATGCTAAAGAGAAAAAGATATTTTTTTATGAATAACCACCATAACGCATTTGTTCATAAACCCTCTTGGGAGGTCTGCTGGTATCTCGGTAATTCTCAACATAAAAATTTAAATCGTATCGATGACACCTAAACACACCTAATGACAACTACAACAAACACCCTAAAAACAGCATTTATTCTATTTCAAGATCGACAATGCGGCGACATACGCCACAAATTAGCAGATATATAGTTTTTTACTCCAAAAATTAAATAAAGGAAGATGCTATACATCTTAAAATATAGCCAATAGTAGCTTGTACATTTTTTAATTTAGGAATTCAAAAAAAACTTAAACCGCACTCAGCCATTCCCTAAAAATACAAATTGACAATAAATTATTTAAAGTTTAAATATGCGTTCACTATAACTACATTCAAAATTTATTATAACTCGCTGAGATCATCATTAATAAGAAAAGCCATGTACTTGCCGGTAGAATTGGGAAATGTATGTTGTATGTTAAGAACAACTCCACCTATCCTGCCACTGAGCAGCTAATCAACCACGTTAAAAACGATTTACATTAAGATGAAATAGACTGCAAAAATGATAATAACGAGATTTTTTATCTAAAAGGAAGTAATTATTATAAATTTAATCAACTTACCTTTATTGGTATCTGTGCAAAAAAAGAAGACAGTGATTACCCTTCTTGCAGAACGATCAGGATTAACTCGGGAGAAGCACGATGAAAAAAAGGTTACCTTACCGTGGTTTACCTGATGATATTAGCTGCCGTCGCCATTTTCTGGGTCTATCAACTATTGCCTAAAGTTGTTTTACAGTGCGATTCTGAGCTATACCTGAAAAAAACATTAATACCTATGATTCTGTTTCATTACTGGCAGATATGAGTATCTTTTTATCCCGCAATGGTGATGGTTTTATAAAACTCACCGGAACGGCGCAGGATAAAACATCATCATATATATTAAATCGCGCTCTGCCATTCAACTACACCACCTTGGATAATAACGGTGTTTATACAGTCAACTTCACCACTCAAATTATAAGAGCTATTGATGATGTTCCAGATAATGTCTGGTCGAAATTCATTCAGACAACACGTGATGATGTACAGTATTTTGTCAGTGTAAAAAATATAGATAAAAACCTCTATGTCATTAATGGGTTATCATCTCCTGTGTTAATTTGTGCAACCCCCTGAATGACATCCCCTATCGCCAAAAGAAAGCCCCTTTATTTCTATGATTAATGAAGCAACTCAAGAGGTTGTGAGGTATTTGTCATTTTACCCATCACAAAAGCCAGATTGGCAGCGGCGACCAGCGAAGCGGCGTGGGCATCGGTACTCATCTGTTGTGCATTCAACAAGCCATTGGCCGCTTCGTTAGCGACCGTGATGGTACCTACACCATTACGATAAGATTCCAGTGCAGCGTCATAGGTGATAAATGACGTTTTCACCAGATTGAGTGCCGCCTGATTAGACTCAAGTGCCGAGTGCAAAGTATCCGCCGCCACCACGATTTCACGCACCGCCAACTCCTGAGTTTTCTTAAATCCTTCCGCTGCAACTGCCGCACGAGACTCCGCCTCTTTGACCCGCGCCGCCCGTATCCCGCCATCGTAAAGAGGAACACTGACCCCCACCAAAATGCTAGAGGATGAAGTCTGCTGGCTAATCCCAGGTAGACCCTGAATATCAAAGCGCCCATCACCGCCTGCGACTGCTCCGGCAAGATAGACTTTTGGCAAAAAGTCGGCCTCAGTGGCTTTGATACCTGCCTTGGCAGCTTCTACCGCCGCATAGCTGGCTAACACATCAGGCCGCTGGGAAAGGGCCAGACGAATCATATTTTCGGTCGGCGTGCTGGCAACATCTGGCAAAGCGCGGTCTTCGGCATAAGCGATGTTGATATCTAATGAGGGAGAAACCCCCATCGCCCCCAGTAATGCCTGATAAGCATCACGTTCCGTACCTTTTGTCATCACGCGGCGCAGTTCAGACTGTGCCACCTGTTGGCGCGCCAACGCCACTTCGACGGTGGTGGCAATACCATTTTTTTGACGTTGTTCGGCAGCATCTTGAATCTTTAAGCTATTTTTCAGCGTTTGCTCTGCTATCTGCCTCTGGGTCTGCGCGGCACCATATTGGAAATAAGTCCGTGTGACATCGTAGATTAGCTTCTGATGCATCCCATTAAAGCTAACATTGGCGGCATAAGAGGTTTGTTTAGCTGCGTCAAGTAATGCACTACGCTGCCCGAAATCAAAGATAAGCCACTGTAATGCCAGCGCCGGAACAACTGCGCTCCCAGAGGTATTGACATCCTTATGGCTGCCAATCGCGTAAGGTAACGGTGTGCTGGTACTCTGGTAGCCACCAATAACACTGGCTGAAATGATCGGTAAAAATACCGCCTCCCCCATGCCGACAGCCAATGCAGCCTGTCGCGCTTGCTGCCAGGCAATGCGGGTATCTGGATTCTGATTCTGGGCAATATCAATCAGCTCAGGTAATGAGTAAAGATGTCCGCTCTTTATTGCCGGTGGCTGAGGAAGTTCTGCCACCAGCGGATTAGCTGGCACAGAGAAATTACCCGCGCCCGCAGCACTGCCCGTATTGGCATCCGCGACCCAAGGTTCGGAATAGGAGGCTGGCGCGAGGTCAAGTCGCTCAGTGGCACACCCCGTAATCAATATGCATAAGCCAGCCGCCGTGCAAATAAGGCCCATTTTGGCTATCCTAGCCATCAGTACCGCGTGAGTCGTCATGTCATCAAGTTCCCAGAAGTTCCCCGAGTCTTTTTATACGTTGCCCAATAGTCAGTTCAACTGGCGATAACCCCTGCCATGAAGATTCTCTCTCTGGCACGTGCTCGCCTTGTTGCGCGGTAATGTCACCGACAAGCGAGAGCTGACGCAGTTGTTCCACATCAGACGCCGACTTTTCAGTCGGTAGAAACAGCACTGGGCACAATTTACTCATTTCTGCCAGTATCGCGTACAAGCGTGCGCACTCTTCTCGTGAAGGGCGTAATTGTGCTGGCTCAAAGGGAACCAGTGCCAGTTCTTCTCGCGCTTGGGTAATCTCCGCCTCAATGGTTGTCGCTTCTCTTAGTGCCGCAGGCCGTGCATCAGGCGACAGCGCTGCCAAATTTGTCAGTCCCGTCAACGTGTTACTAATATGTATGCGCACCGCATCTACAATAGCCACCGGCCACAACCGGGTAAAAATCAAATACACCACCAGATTACCCAGTAAGATCCCAAGCACCCTATCGAGGGCCACCCCCAGATCTGTACTTGGCCCGAAGCCTTGCAACACCGTCAGCAGGAATGCCAGCCCAACCTGCACACCGGCATAAGCGATACGCTCGCTGCCACAGGAAACCCAAGCGGCCAATAGAATGCAGCCAAACACCAGCGCCATCAATTGACCAATATCACTCAGGTAGGGAATAATGAAAATGATCGCCAGAACCCCCATTAACGCGCCGATCAAGCACCCGATAATCCGCAGTACCAGTTTATGCACTGTCTCACCGGTGGTACCTAACGCCGCGACATAGCAGGTGATCATGGCAGTATGGATATCCTGCCAATCCAATGCGGTATAGACCAGATAGCAAATAAGGGCGGCGGCAGTGGTCTTTAGCGCAAAACGCTGATGAGCAGGATTGGTCAGTGCATCTGCGGCAAAGAATGAGGATTTCGGGGCAGCCAAATCTTGCCCATTATCCGCATTCGCCAGTGCTAGCAGTGCGTTTCTGATTTCATTGATCTCATCACCCGCATTCTCAATAGCAAAGTGAGGGGTAACAGCAAGATTGCCCGCCGCTATCGCCTGTGCCGCATCGCAACAGTAGCCCGCGAGTTCAATACGCTCATTCTCTGGTGAGCCAGCAGATAAAGCTGACGTTGCCAATAGCAGGCGATAACTGCTTTTTACGGCACTTTCCAACCAGGCTGCTTCAGACGAGGGGCGTAGATGGAAGATACGTACAAAAAGCGCCCGCTGTTGATGCTCATTTTGCCCTTCCTGTAGTAGCTCAGTTAGCTTAGCCATATTGGTGGCATCGGGTTGGCGCAATGTCTCGGCTACGGTGAAAAGTCGCTCGGCTAAACTGGCCCGCAATAACGTCTGGGGTGCCCGGCCAAAGAAAAGGTTAAAGCCAATAATCAGCAACATCGGGGAAACCGCCATTAACCAGGCATACAACAGCCCCCGCGTTGCTACCTCACCCATGGGTATATCACTGAGCAGCGTCATCACAAACGCAATAACCAGCGCAATAATACTCCCCACCGGGCCGAGCTTACTGGCTGAGCCAAGATAGAGAAACAAAAACGAACTGACAATCAAGGCTGCCATGCGCAGTGGCGCGGCTTCCAACGTGAAATGAATAAGCAGAAACACCAGACCAACCACCAGCGACACCAGAATGGTGATAGCAATCGCCATCACCATGCTTTCTACGCCATCCGGTTTCATGACGAAAATAATCAGATAGCAACTGATCGCGGATTCCGGGATGCCATACACCATGGCAACCATAGCCATCAATGCACAGAGTGCAGCAACCCGCCAGGCCATCGCCACTCGCCCAGGGAAATAGGCTAAATCCGCTTTTGCCTGACGGATTATGCCACCGAGCGTACCGTCAGCAACCGTCGTCATTGCGCACAACAACCACAGCAGTCGCCCCGATTCGCATCAGGTCCTCCGGCGGTTTTTCCAGACTGATTCTCACTGGGAAACGCTGAACAACACGTACCCAATTTAATGATTTCGGGACATAAGGCAGACCACGTGGAATATTCAGCATATCCTCAGAGCTGACACCCCAACCAATCCCCTCAACTCGCCCCTGAATCGCACGCTGTCTGTCCGCCATGACATACACGGTAGCGCAATCCCCCACGTTGATATGCTTCAATTCCGTTTCACGGAAAAAGGCCGAGGCATGCCAATGTTCAGTATTGATAAGGGTAAAAATGGCCTGATCCGGGACGATAAACTCCCCGGCCGAGACCGTCAGCCCCACCACCCGACCATCATGGGGGGCACGTACTTGTGTATTCGCCAGCTCCCGTTCAGCAATAGCCAGCGCCGCGCGCCGTGCGACTACCAACGCTTCAGCGGCCGCAGTCGTGCTGACTAAAGCCTCCGCAGCAAATGACTGTTTTAATGCCTGTTTCAGGCTGACCTCGGCGTCGTGTTTCGCCGTCGCCGCATCATCGACCTGCTGGGCGGTGACATAACCTTTAGGGAGCAGAGGTTGTAGCCGGGCCAATGTCTGAGTCGCTAACTTGAGATTGGCTTGCGCCCGTACAATTTGTTCATTGGTAATCGCGGCATTGGATTGTTCAGCGACCACCGTCCGTTGCTGGGTATCGCGAGCAGCCTCTGCCATTTGCAATTCAGCTTGCGCCTGTGCGACTTGCAGCCGATAGAGATCCGGCTCGATGGAAAACAGCAGGTCACCCCGCCGAACTTTGCTGTTTTCCACGACATTAATCGAGATAATACGGCCAGGTACCGAACTGGCAACATGCACCACACTGGCCCCTAATTCTGCATCTTCAGATAATGGATTCAGTGTAGTCTGCCGCACGGAAAGCCAGCCTGATATCACTGCCGCGACGATGATAACGCCGGCGACGATGAGCGCCAGTTGCCGCTTACGCCCACTCCCTGATAGTTTATTCATATTCATCATTCATCGTGTAAACAGTAATAGGGAACTGATAAATGCCACAGCAAGCGCCAGGCAGACATACACCAACAGCCGCCATGGCAGCACCTCATCAATACCCATCCGAATAAACAGAATGCGAGCCATCACCGCCACAACTATTCCGATAAAAGCGCACGCCATCCAGGAAGGAAAGTAAGAGCCCACCAATGAAAATGAAGGCGCCGCTACGCCGGTGCAGCCGCTCAGAGCAATAACCGATAACAGAACTAACGACCCGCGCCATAAGTTCAGGTTGGTACTCGCTAACCCCCTGAAAAAAAACCACTCTGGCTTCCTAAGGGAAGTCATATCATTCATTATTCGGCCTCAGTTAATGTGGCGTTAACAGGCAGAAAAACAGCTATTCGATCATAAAAAGTCACTACAGATCGCTGCCCAACGTATTTTTGAAGATTTGCCCATCTTTCATAATGAGCCTGAATGCTTTCTCTGGCCGAGCAATGAGTTGAATATCACTCAGTGGATCACCATCAACCAGAATCAAGTCAGCCAGTGCGTCATTCTCTACCACACCCAACTTACCGGGATACGGGTTTCTTGGACCGGAGAAGGCACAGAGTTCAGCATTAACGCTGGTGGCCATCTTGAGAATTTCAAGCGGTGAGTACCAGCGAGTCAGCTTGGCCAATTGAGCACCCTGTCGGGTTGCCAGTCGGGCATCGAATAATGTATCGGTGCCCCACGCTGTCTTGATGTTATATTTTTTCGCCAACCTATAGGCCGTATCAGTACCGGCAACCATCTCAAGCTGCTTGGCACGTGATGCCGGACTGGCCATTGGCACCGCATCCTCGTCATCAAGGAAGGGTTGCAAGCTCCACCAAATGCCTTTTTCTGCCATTAACTGGACGGTCTCCTCATCCACCAACTGGCCGTGTTCGATACATTTAACCCCACCTTTAATCGCCATGGTGACCGCCCGTGCCGTATAAGCATGGACGGTGACATAGGTACCCCAATTCTCAGCCGCCGTAACTGCCGCTTGAATCTCTGGTACCGATCCCTCGGTCACACTGATAGAGTCATACATAGAGGCTACACCACCCCCTGCCATGTATTTGAGTTGCGACGCGCCTCGCATCAATTGTTCTCTGGCACGCAGTAACACCTGATCGGCACCATCGGCAATCGCCGTCATACCTACGCGTTCGGCATAACTCAAGGGGTCTGATGGCGTATGCGGTAATTCACCAATCAGACGGAAATCGCCGTGCCCACCAGTTTGAGTGATAAATGCGCCGGAAGGATAGATGCGTGGCCCGACCGTCACCTGCTCATCAATGGCGCGTTTCAAGCCAAAAACCGGCCCGCCCATATCACGCACCGTGGTGAAACCACGCATTATAGTCGCCTGCGCCTCTGCAATTGCCAGCGCCTGGATATAATTAAAATCTGCTGTCATCGCCGTCATCATTGATGGCCGAGCCATAATGGCGTGCCAGTGTGCGTCGATCAGCCCTGGCATCAATACACCGCCACCACCGTCTATCCGTTCCACATCCGGTGGCAATGCTTTATCAGCCGGCTCTACCGACTTGATCCTGTTACCTTCCACTAATACTTGCAACCCATCGCGCAAATGGTCTGAAACACCATCAAAAAGGCGAATATTAACAAAGGCCATCACACGCACAGTATTGGCCGCGACATCTCTTCTTTGCTGAGTCGCGCCTGGGATCGCCGCAGCAACGGTTGCCGCTGTTATAGGGGCAGAATGAGCAGCTTTCTGAGCAAACACCGTATTGATACGAACGAACGCCGGACTATGGCAAAGACAACAATCAGAATGAGTGTGGGGAAGCGCTATCAAAGGCATATGAGGCATTGTGTTCTCCTTATATGAACTCTCCCTCCATCAATAACTAGAGGGCCGGTTCTCAATCATAGAACAAATTTATTACGTAACGACTTATTTTAATGGAAAAAATCAACCAGAAATCGTGACAATGCTCTGATCCTGACATGATAAAGCGGATGTTGCCGTGATGAACCGACCTAAGCACGCCCTGCAAGTAGAACGTGCTTTTTACTCATTTCTGCTGTGCCGCCCACCAGGATAATAAGCGTAAACAAGAGGAGTAATAGTCTTCTTCTGGTTGTAATACTGCCGTTAATTGAGCAGCATCACCTAAGGTAAGATCCCGTATCGCCAGCATCCCAGGTGTCAGTGCATATTCCGCGGTAGCCCCCGTAACAACATTGACCCATGCCGGTGTTTTTAAACGCGAAAAACCTTGCCAATAGCCAATAAAAGGCGCCAATGTACTGCCATTATGTCCTCCCCAACTGAGATATAATGGAATACGCACCGCATCAAAACTAAAACGTGCAGGCCAACCATTGGCTGGTGCGAAACTACCATCCGACTGCAATGACACCCAATCAGTCGGCAAATTGACTTTGCCAAGCTTCATCGCTGATAACTGCTGGATAGCATCGTCATTCAAGTCTTTCCATATTTTCAAATGACTGTATTGGTAGAATGCATTCCAGGCTGGAAATATGTAATAAGACGGGTTGATCACAACATAACTGGTATGATTAAAACTTGCAGAGCCTGGCAATAATACATGATAACCGGCAAAGTTAATGACCGTGTGCTTAATAATAGCATTCTGTATCTGATTAGATTGACTCGTATAGTCGCGATTGTGCCATTTATCCCCAGCCAGTAATAATGCCCAAGCAATCAATATATCGCCATCTGTAGCATTATTTTTATCCGCAACTTTTACTTTAGCATTCGGCTCATAACGCCATGAAAATAATCCGGTATCTGCATTGTATAATGTCTTTTGAGTCCAACCCAATAATGAATCAAAGGTAGGCCGGTCATCATTGAATACGGCAAGTAGCATACCAAAACCTTGCCCTTCGGTATGGCTGATATCATGGTTACCCGTATCAACAATTCGGCCATCGGGCTTAAGAAACCGGCTTTTAAATTGTTCCCAGCCGGGCTGATAAGCCTGTACCCCGGTGGAAAACAGTAGGCCAAATAGCACACCGGCGGTAACAACAACACGCATGACCTTCATAATTAGCATAATATGCCTCAAATGCCGTTTTTATAACGGAACACTAATGGACCTTCGGTTTTATTATCCAGCCAACGGACATTCACTTCTGACTGCCCTCCCTGCTGCCTGAGCCACTCCTTATAAATACCTTCCAAAAATGTTGCAAATGCAGTTTTCCACTGCGACTGTTCAGTCAGATTGTCCGTGTCCGGCCATGCACAGTGACTTAACTGCATTTCCTGTTCATTCGCGGCAATGCGCAAAAATCCCCAATGATATCTGGACCATAGATGATTAATTTGATCTTCAAACTCACCCACGGTATGACTTATCGGTAAGGGGTTATGCTGTGCCAGTTGAGTCCCCATGTTGCGGATAAAAGCCCTGCCATCCGCACTGTCAGCATTAGCCTGAATACCTGAAAAAAGCACTTGCACCACATTTTGCCATCCCGGCTGATGCTGCTGCTGACGGTAATAATCCTGTTGTTCCGAAAGATAGTTATTCTCTTGCATGATTATTTCCCATCCAACAAATATCTGAAGTAGACCAAGGCGGTAGTTTCGGAGTAGTCGCCAAAAGTATCATAGCCAACCTGTCCGCCGATCTGCATATTCTTCTGTAAGTTGTAACTGCCATCAGCCTTGAAGTTATATCCGATGCCATTTTTACTTTGCGCAGCATAACGGGATTCAGTGCTATAACCATCGCGCACCAATTGCTCCAGTTGAGCCTGCAACTCTGGATTATTCGGGAAATATTTACTCTCATCCTGCGAATAGGATTGATAGCCTACCGCCCCACCCAATTTATAATTCCAGTTACCATAACGTTGGCTATACTCAACCGGGAAAGAGACACTGACATAATCTTGCGGGCTGAAATAGCCCCCTTGACCGTAACTGAAATAACTGAGATTTTTAGAGAAATTCATATAACTGATATTGATGCCCGTTTTTAATTCACGGTCATCATAGCGGTAAGGACGAATATACGCGCCGACTGAAGAGTTAATTGAACCATTACTCGGAACATTATCACCGATATAATTGTAATAATTTAATCCTGCATAAAGGCCGGCATCGCCATCGTCATAGCTCAGGTTTAAGCCACCCCCATTCTTAGTGACTGCCCCCCATCGCGATCCGCTGATCTTATCGGTTGCACCCACGTATGAAAGCAAGCTATCCGTCACTGGCCGACGTTCTACTGTCATCGCCAGTTTAGCGAATTCGCCAAGCTTAGGTGCCCATTGCACGCCGCCAATAAGGGCACTCATATCTTGCCCTAACGGCGTGGTACCAATGTCGGCTTTATAATCTTCCCCCGCCAAGGCCAGGGCCAGCTCTACCCCTGACTCACTTTGTGAGCCTGGGGAGTCGGCGGTGAAATCATTTGGACTAAAGGTTTGGGCTGTGACCAGATTATTAGCCGCCAGTTGTTTAGCACTGTTGGCATCATTTTCCACTACCCTGGCATCAACACAACCTTGCGTTCCAGCACCTGCGCCATTACACGCACTTTCTCTATCCGCCTGAGCCTGCAATTGAGCAGTTGTCGCCGCCGCTAATACCGCCGCTGAGTTAGTTGCGGCAAGTGCTGATGTCTCTGTCGCATTTTTAACTTCCAAACCCTGCTGCAATGCCCCGGTACCAAAACGATTACTGCCCGTACCTGAGGTTGAACCTGCATTGAGGGATACCGGCGTGACGGTAAAACTCAGGCGGGAGGTATCAAAAGGCACACCGGCAAAGGTGAGCGGGGCTTTGGCTTCAGTCAATTGACTCAGGCCCGATTCACCATCGCGACTGCGAATACTGATATTGGCCTGCGCCCAACTGGCAGTTTTATCCTGTAAAGTATCCAGCATCTGATCAACTTGCTTCAGGGTGCCGTTTTGCGCAACGTTAGCGGTAGGTGCCAGATTATTGACGCCCCCCATGGCAGCGCCTTCTGTGCCCGCATTTTGCCACGGCAACACCGCGCCATAGCTTGAATTGGTCCGCGGCTGCGTGCGGGTGGTCTGGTTAATAAACGGATTGTCGCTAAGTTGTAAACCAGCAATATTCGCGCCACCAACACTGTCTGCCCCTTCCAGCCCAATCATTTTACCTTTGGCGGAACGTAACAAAGCCAAAGCCTGCTCATGATCTCCTTCAGCTTCCGCGACCCGGGCAGCAAGCAATAAGCGCTCAGGGGTTCTTGGCCCGCGCATGCCCAACATCAATTGTCTGGCGCTCTGGACATCACCATTAGCCAGTGCCACGTTTACCGCCCCTACCCGCGCCCCTTCATTAGTAGGATCACGTTTTAATAAATAAGCATAAACTTTACCGGCTTCATCATTCATTTTACCGGATTGGTAAAGACGCCCCATCGCCAGCATCAGGTCAATATTTTGCGGATCACTTTGTAGCGCAACAATCAACTTGTCATACGCCGCAGCATACTGGCCTTGCTCACGCAATGCATCGGCCTGATTGATAGTGGTCCCTAGTCGTAATCGACTGATCTCTATCGGCGAACTGCCACTTTGAATCGCGGGATTACTCAATAAGGCTTCCGCTTCTTGCGTCAGGCCAGATTGCGTCAAGACACTGATTTGTGCCGCATAATCGCCCGCCTTGCCATGAATGCCGTTATTGATACTTTTACGCACTAAACTAACCGCCGTGGTGCTGTCACCGGCAGCCATCAAATCTTTAGCCAGATTACCGACATCGGCAGGGGCGGTAGGCGGATTTTGTGCCAGTCCGCGCAATATTGCCGCAGCACTGGCTGAATCACCCTTTGCCAGAGCCGTTTCTGCTGTCGCTATTTTTTGATTGAACTCCATACGGTCAGCGAGCGCACGGACCTCTTTAGTTTGGCGGGCTGGCGGGATCTGATTGAGTAAAGCATTACTGGTTGCCCAATCTTTGTTTTCAGCGGCAAACAAAGCGGCAGCATATAGATTATCCGCCGGTGCGCCGGGAGCCGAAGCTTCAGCCATCAGACTTTGCGCCTGGGCTGTATTTCCTTGTTGTTGCAGAATTCTCGCCATATCCAGACGAACCCAGATATTCGATGGCTGCTTAGTTAGCGCCTGTTGTAACAGATTTAATGCCGCCGTAGGATCATTACGTTGCAGCGCTAATGCAGCCTCACGGCGAATCGGATCAACATTGATCCCAGCGGGCGCGGCGGCGGGTTTGAGATTGTTTGGCACGGTTTGTAGCACTTGCTGTGCCTCGGCATCATTCTTTTGCTGCCGCAATACATAATACAGCCCCAATTTCGCATCATTATTTTGCTGTTGCTGCGCCAGGATATTGCGGTAAGCCTGTTCAGCAGCACTCAAATCACCTTTGCGCCGCAACAAATCAGCCCGGAACAGCGCCACCGCAGTGCCTTTGTCCCCTGTGGCCTGTGCCAATGGGGCGCTCAATGCCAGCGCACCGTCAATATTCCCGCTGGCAAAGGCTTTTTTAGCTTTATCCAACTCGCCGTAGAAATGGGCATCTTGCGCTTGCGCCGCCAGTTGTGCGCTGTTTGCCCCACCTTGTTTGGCCGCCTGAGTCAGGTAGTTTTCTGCATTGGCGAAATCACCACTGCGCAAAGCGATAAATCCCAAACCCGCTAATGCATCGCCATCGTTAGGGTTGATCGCCAGCACTGACTCAAACTGGCTTTTCGCATTGGTTAAATCACCGCGATTAAGTTCACTGTAACCCTGGCCTTTTGCTGCTCCACCGATATTCTTTTTATAGTAATCGGCGACAACCTGATCATCGGGATGGCGTTGTTGATAGGCCTGATAAAGCCCTTCATCTGCCGGTTGCGGTGTTATCCACATCAGTGCCTGGCGCAAAGCAGCATCAGCTTCGCGGTTAGTCGCCGCCAGACTATTAAGCATGGCAATACCATCACGGCGGGTTGTCTGTTGGTAGGTCAGCACTTTACCCAGCGCCACGCGGGCAGCAACATCATTTGGGGACTGTGCTACACGTTGCTGTAATTCGGCGATAGCTGTTGGTAACGTCGCCGCATCCCCCGCCATGGTCAAATAATATTCTACCGCTAAATTATCCAACGGTTTATTACCGTTAAATAAATTCTGATAACTCTCAATCGCCTTGGGAATATTGCCCTGGCTGGCAAACTGGCGCGCTGCCGCTAATTGGCTCGGCGAAATGGACTGCATGACTTTGGCATTATCTAACGACTGCAAACGTGGGTCATCCGGGGAGGCCGCATTTAATTTTTTACGCCATTCAAGCGACTCGGCTTTATCCCCTTTTTCAGAGGCATAAAGGGACATTAGATATAAAGCATCAACGTTGGTAGGATCGACCATCAGGATCTTTTGCAGCGCGTTAGTCGCCAGATCATTATGGGCTTTCTCATGCCAGTAGGTGGCCTGATCTAACAATGCCTTTATCGCTGGCGTATTCTCTGCCGCCTGTCCCCAGACAGGGATTGCAGCAAATCCGACCATCCCAGTAAGCAACAGGGCATTAATCAATGGTGACTTTACATGACTTGATTTCATATCAACCCCGCTCCATACAATAGGCCCACATCATCAACAGTTTTATTATCATTCTTCAGGATCTTTGCCTAAGCGTATTGCTGCACGGCGTTTTAATAACCCAAACATGCTCACACCAATGATGACTGAGATCAGTAAAGCAAGTAACGCCAAAATCACGATATGCTGACTGGCATACCAGATAACCATTTGATACCAAGGCAGCTCACCACGAGGGAATTGCTCCCCAACACTAAAACTGCGCACACCATTTTCATTGGTAATAATTGCCAGATCGCCACGCACGCCGGCATTAACCGTCGATAACTTCAAATCGCCGTGAATACTCGCTAATTGATCATCACCTGTTGCGGTTGCCAGCACCACGACTTTCTGCGGATTCCAACCAGAACGGAAACTCAGGAAGCCGCGCCAGTTATCGGTCGATGAAAGGTAGCGATCGGCCTCAACTTGCTGGCGGAACCAAACCCCAGTGAGGTAATCCGCCAACTTTTCTAACGTCGACGGTTCTTTCACTGATAGCACACCATTTTCCAGGCCAAATGATGTCGCGGTTAATAGTGTTTGGGTGAAATCAGCATGGTCTAATGTCGACACCACCAAAATATCGTTATCAGCAAACAGTGAAATATCTTTTTCATTTGCGGACACGCCCAGCTTCACCTTGACGTGGATAACTGGCTTTCCGGTTGAATTACCGGCACGAGCCGCAAGACCAAGTAATGTACGAACTTCTGTTTTGCTTGGTTTTTCGGGCAATAATACCAAGGTTTGTGAGAAATCAGCCAAGCGGGTGAAAGGGAAGGATGCGCCGACAAAATACGAAAGATTAGGCAACAGGGTAAAGTGATGGGTGTGACTCAAGTCAATATAAGAATCAGGTTCGATACGGCTCTTAATATTATTGTTGTTTAGTAGATTACAGGGGGTTCCGGCTTTCGGATTAATCGCGAAATAGAACTCTAACTGGTTATCACCATAAATCAGATAAGGAGCCAAACGCAGGGTATAACTCTCCTGACGAGTATCGCCACCAACCGCCCGCCACAGGGACTCAATCAACCCCTTCTTATTTACCGGCAGGTTATACAAGAAAATATTGTTAATCGATACGTTAAGTTGGGAGCTATTTTCATCAATCCAGTCTTCAATCGGGAAACGGTAGCCGATATGGATGGGTATAGTTTCTCCATCCCACATAAATAGATCGGGTGCCGCCCGGAAATCAACATGAATACCGTCATGATAAATACCATTAGCAGTCAAAGCATCGAGATTTGGCACTAAAGATTTAAGTAATACGGGATGTTCAGTATTAATCCAGCGTGGAGCGTCATAGGGAATGCTACGCGGGATAGCTTGCGCTTTAACACTTAGGCTATTCGCCTCTGGCGGTAATGGCCCGGAAGTTAAACGCCATGCAGCCTGACGCAACTCCTCCTCATTATTGCCAATAACCAAGAGTAATTTAGCCACCGGATTGTGCGGGTTATCAATCAATTGCAGACTTGGGCCGGTGCTTTGCGGTAACACAAAATCACCGATATGCTCACCCGGCTTACCAAATAAAATACCATTACCTTCGGGTAGTGAATCAAATTGTACCGGGAAATCAATATCACGGTAATTAGCCTGATAACCAAACCATGAAGCAACACCGGCGGCAGCACCAATCACATCAGCACGAATATTAGCCGGGAATGCCATAACCACTTTGGTCTCTTTCATCTGCATAGCATCAAAGAATGGCCGGGGGAATAGTCCCAAATTCTTACCAATATTCAGTTGTTGCCCTTCTAATTGAATACTTGAGGTCGGTAAAATACTGACCCAAAATTTATTCAATTGATCTGTTTCACACTGCAATACCGTGTTGTCACCAGTAATACTCATACTCAGATTATTGGTCGCGACCACCATCGCCGCAGGGACATCAACTTGGTATATCGCGCTGTTTTCACTTGACGGCGTTAGTGGCAATGTCCCTAACGGCTGCCCGTTCAGCATTAACTGTAAGCTGTAATTCTTACCAGCCAGCTCTGATGATAATTTTAGCGCCAGAGATAGTTTTGCATTGGTAATCACCAAATCATTGGGTAACGTGAAGACAATGCCTGATTGCAATTGACCGCCACTTAACAGCAACCCATTGGGCTGCCCCATATCTTTAATGGTAATCGTGGTATTCACTATCGCGTTGTATGAGGCCGGGCGGGTCACCACTACCGTGTTATCAACTACGGGTGTCGGTAGAGTTGAATCATACAAAGGGCGGTTTTCAGGGGCGCTGGCGATTTGCGGGTAATTATCAACCGCAGGAGCCACTGCCCCAGCGGTTGAGTCATCACTGTTCGGCCGAGGTAATAAAGGGAAATCTCCCGCGGTGGCTGCATCTTCAGTTTGCTGTTCCTGGCCCGCGATACGATTAGTGTCTACAGCAAACCCATTGATGGGAAAAAATGCCAGAGAGCACGCGGCCACCACACCTGTAAACCACAATGACGGCAATATCTTGCTCAATATCCCTTTCATGCCGCATTTCCTTTTTTCTGGAGGGCCAGCTTTCTTTTTCTAGCCCGACGTTGCTTCCACGGCAGATAAAAGAGTTCAAACGCACAACGAATAATGCTGAGTAATGAATGTAATGGTCGATCCTGAGGATAAGGCTCGGTAATCCAGGCATCTGCACGGGCCAACACAATACGAACCAGTTCCCGACGTTTAACCAGTGGAATATCACCAAACATCAACCGCACAGCACCGAGTTCAACATCAATAAGCGTGACAGGTAGACTGACAGCACCGCGTTGTAACATCAGCTCCACCTCTTCAATACCCTCAGTTGGGAAATGTTGGTCTTTAATCGCCAGACGAACCCCGCCCATTGACAAGTCCAGGGTGTGAGTACGCAGTGATATGCCATTACTATAATGAATAATGGCCGGTAACTGGACGTCAATGCGGATCGTTTTACGTGTCTGACGAGTCTCGCGCGCAACAGAAATAGCCGCAAATAATAGAATGACACTGAAAGTAGCCCAGGCGATATTAAGTGCAATTACATTCGGATTAACACCAAAATAATCTGGCAATGCTACGCGCACTAATCCCCATATAATGCCGAGCAACATCAGAACAACTGCAATAATATGCGGTCGAACAATATTGAAATCGAAATAACTCTTATCCAGTAGGTCGCCTTTATCCGTCACGTTAAACTTGCCACGTTTTGGTGAAATCATCGTAACGATGGTTGGAATAACCAAATGGAATGCCATTACGGTTTCATAAACTTCACCCCAGAAAGAGTAGCGGAAGCGGCCATTACTGCGTGAGTTGATGGCAATAGACATAATTAAATGGGGCAAAACATAGGCGAAAATCAATTCGGCTGACGAGGCAATAATACTCTGGTTAAAGAGAAGATAGCCCAGTGGCGCGAGTAAAAAGACCACGCGTGGCAAACCAAATTGGTAATAAATCATGGCGTTGAGATAACACAAACGCTGAGGAAGGCTCAGCCCACGCCCTAACAAGGGATTATCCACACGGAAAATTTGTGTCATCCCCCGCGCCCAACGGGTCCGTTGGATCACATGTAACGCCAAACGTTCAGTCGCCAGCCCCGCGGCGAGTGGGATGGAAATAAAGGCTGAGTTCCAACCTAAACGCTGTAATTTCAGCGCAGTATGGGAGTCTTCGGTGACTGTTTCTACCGCAAAACCACCAATTTCATCTAATGCCTTACGGCGAATAACAGCACAAGAACCGCAGAAAAATGCCGCATTCCAGTTATCGTTCCCTTGCTGAATAGGGCCATAAAAAAGGGCCCCTTCATTAGGAACAGAACGGCCTGTTGATAGATTGCGCTCAAACGGATCGGGGGAGTAAAAGTAGTGTGGCGTCTGGAGCAACGCCAACCGCTTATCAACCAGGAACCCACCCACCGTGGCCTGTAAAAAACCGCGGGTAGCTACGTGGTCACAATCAAAAACGCAGATTAACTCCCCCTGCGTAATCTTCATCGCATGGTTAAGGTTACCGGCTTTAGCATGACGGTTATCATTTCGAGTGATATAACCAACCCCTACATCCGCAGCAAATACAGCGAACTCAGTTCGTTTTCCGTCATCCAATACATATATTTTTATTTTTTCTTTTGGGTAATCAATACATTGGGCTGCCAGAATCGTATCTCTAACCACATCCAGACTTTCATTATAGGTAGGAATGTAAACATCAACCGTTGGCCATAAATCGGTATTCTCAGGCAGCGGTTCAATCGTTCGTTTTAATGGCCAAATAGTCTGTAAATAACTAAGACTTAGAATAATCCAGATGTAAAGTTCTGCACTATAAAGAAGTATGCCTAATATTGTCTCGGTTACAGAACCAAAATGAAGCGTTTCAGTCGTGCGCCAATAAATATATCGGGATGACATCAAAAATGACAATACTGTCATTACTATTGTTACTTTTCTGCTTTTACTTATGCCAAGTAAAAAGAACGCAGCAATGCTGAATAATGCAAAAATGTACTGCTTCTCACTGTCCATTGGTGTAACAACAACCAAGATAGCGATTGGCAATAACAGTAACAACAGAAGATAAAATTGAATTTTCTTCATCTTGAATTCAGCCAGTATTTAATAGAAGTCATGTTTAGGCGTAGAGTAAACCTCCCCCCCGCCGATCTTTATTCCCAAAATAGCTGCAACTTTTTTACTAATAAGCTCAATATCAAATGCGGCAGCTGACACGGGGCTGAAATCAATAATTGAACGTTGAGAAGCATTCGCTTCTGGCACACATTCATCCCGATGAATCATTCCTAACAATTTATCGCCCAGACGTTGCTCAAAGAATTGTGAGACATCATGGCTGAGTTGACGACGATTATCACTTTGATTAACAACAAAATAGGTTCCCATTTTGTTATCTAAAGGGGCGCCGATAAGTTTGCCTTTCTCTATTTGAGGTAATAAAGATAAAGATGCAGTGTCTGCCAACATCACCACCAAATGCATATCCGCAATCCCTTGCATCGCTTTTAACGCCGGGCTTGGTCCCGGAGGAAAATCAGCGATAACCACTAATCCAGGATAATTGAGGACTGAATGTAGCCCCCGTTGTAAAAAATGTGGATCAGCCGTTAATTCATGCTCGAAAGCCAGACGTTTCGCTTCATCCACCTCGCCATAAGGCAAGACAAAGGTATTCGTTCCCGCTTTAAGGATAAATTGGCTCCAGTCAGATGCATTACCTGACTCAGAAACATAACCACGTTCATCCGACAAAGGGACACCAAAGTGCAAGCGCAGAGCATTTTGTACATCGAAATCAATAAGTAGAACCTTGCTACCACTACGTGCCAGTGAGTGCGCCAAATTGGCTGCAAAAGTAGTTTTACCGACACCACCTTTCGGTGAACATACACAAACTAACGGCATAAGGCGATGCTCTCTAACAACGTTTGTAAAGGAATATCCCGCGATGACTCGGCAAAAACAACCTGCTCTTTTGGTGGTTCTTTTTGTGAAAAAATGTTTTTAAATTCAGTTTTTTTACCTGATTCCAACGGGCCAGTTGGTGAGGATGAAAATTGTGTCGTAAGTATAGGTTTAGAAACCGCTTGCGGTATAGCAGGTTCGTTTAAATTGACTGGCTGCGGAGCTAGAGTATGGGCAACCGGTGGCGCAGGAAACAGTGATCGCATTGCGGCTGGCCGGTTTGTTACCTCGGTATTTAGCAGAGGATCACTATTTATAGCGTGAGGTTCACTCATCACGTTTAACACATCAGGCTCGGCGAACTCAGTGGCTGAAACAAGCTGAGGTGTCGGCTGTATAGTTCGACCATTTTCTAAAAATGAATCATTGTCTTGTGAAGCCAACTGTTTAATAAGCGGCCATGAAAAAGCATCCGCTTGAACTTCTTTTTCAGAAATTTCTTTATAATCAATATCGTGCATGTCTATTTTATCTTTGAACTGCTTAATATCATCATATTTATTCATAAATAACACACCTATTTTGATACAAAGCTCTGCAAATAAATTTGCATCATGGGTTTATTTTTTAAGGGTCGCCCACTAAAAAACTCCCCTGAATAATCTTGTTGACTCTGGAACTGATGATTGGTATCGGTTTAATACTGACATTAGCATAATGTCAGTATTTATATAGGTTATTAATACATTACGCAGTTCGTAACATCGGTGTTTGCGAGGGGGAGAGGGAGAGATATTTGAAATTGTCACTGCCCCGCCATTTTTATGACGGGGATTGAATAACTGGCCCAGAGGGGGCTAATTTTGCAGGGGCATTTGATATAGCAAATTGATTAACACCAGTACGCCATAAAGTTTACGCAAGTACGGTCCAGACAGCGTTCACCAATCAGATAGCGGCGCAAAGCTTTCACTGTTGAGGATTCAGCCGCCACCCAGGCATAGAAACTACTGGTACCTTCGGCTCGCTCCCATAACACATCACCACCCAGACTATTCTCTGCTAATGATTGTGCCGCGACTTGCGCCGCAGCCGGAATTTGTACCCATTGACGTACCGCGTCAACTAACAAGCTGCCATGGGCGGGGTGATGCGGCGTATCACGTGGCAACCAGTAAACCTGCGCAAACGGAAATCGCTCAAGATTGATGCAATCACCCACCAGCGGTACCTCAAAAAAAGCTTGAACATGTGGAGGGTTAGCTTGTAATGCCAGCTGTTCCAAAATAGCCACCGCCGCCGGTAATGCTGTTTCGTCGGCAATCAGTAACGCCTGCATCATCTGCGCTGGCGGGATCCACTCATAACCGCCACTGTCAGATTGATACTCGGCATTCGGCGCAACAACCTGAATGGCATCGCCTGGTTTGGCATGTGTTGCCCAAGCCGATGCTGGGCCGGTCACGCCGTGCAAAACAAATTCCACGTCCATCTCGTTCTGCTCAGCACGCAATGCACGCAGTGTATAAGTGCGCATTATCGGTCGCTGCTCTTTCGGGATAGTTAGGTAATTACGATACCAATCGTCGCCTTTTGATACCTGAGTAATCAGACCGTTGTCTGCGGGCAATAGCAGCTTAATACGCTGATCTGGCGCTTCAAGTTTCATACGATTGACTTCTGGCCCTTCAAATACGCAACGTAACAGTGACGGTGAGATATTTTCTTTTACTTTCAATTTGATATCGAAAACTCGGTAGCTTGATGCGCCGGACATGACAGTTACTCTCCCGCAGAATGTGCTGTGACCCGATGCTGGCACCACAGCCAGCCACTTATCCCGCCCAACAGAACGGCCATCATCAGAGCCGCAGCAATCAACTGCGACTCACCGTAAAATTTTGCTACTAACGGCACCATCAACGCACTCATGCCATAACCCAATGTATGGCTGGTCGCTATCACCCCGGAACCTTTGCCCGTGGATAATTTATCGTTCAGCATCAATTGGTAACCCGGCGTTGCCATCGCCGCACCGAAAGAAGCTAGCGCACACCCCGCATAGAATAATACCAATGGCTGGGTACACATCAATCCTAAACCACCTACCATGAATAACGCTGCCACCAACAGAAGCTGAGAGGGGCTGAAACGTTGGGGGCGTACCACCAAAAACTGAGCCAACAAGGTACAACCTGCGGCCACGCTAAGCAAAATTGCCACATGGTGGCTCACCATGGTGGCTGAATGCCTGAATAATTGGTTTAAATGCGGTGCCAGACCAAGCTGCATCAGGCTGACAACTGCCGCCAGCAGCAGTGCACAGAGTAAATAGGGTAGCATGCTGAAACGTAAATGATTTTGTTGATGTGCAACCGGCGGCAATGGCGGATCATTGTATTGGCAACAGACCACCAACAGTGCGATCAATGGTGCTATTGCCATCAACCACAGCGGTGCCATTGGGTGTATTGAGAGGGCAAGAGCGGCACAAAGTGGGCCAAGAAGACGACCACAACTCAAGCCTGAACTAATGGTAGCTAATGCAGCCATGCGCTGCTCATACACTGCGCGCTGCAAGGCCCAGGTCTGGCAGGCGGGCACCATGCCTGAGACTGTCAGGCCATAGATAATACGTGCCACAATCAGCCCACCCAGCCCGACCATCTCCGGTAACCATCCCGCTGCTAAGCCCCATACCGCCAGCGTCAACAACACAAAACTTAGCAAGTAGCCAGCCAGCGCCATGATGACCACAAATTTACACCCACGAACCTCCGATTGCCGTCCCCACCACGGTGATCCGATCAAAAACAGCATGGATCCGAGGGTAAGTAAACCGGCCCACACCGACAGTGACAGATGTGTTCTGCTAACCAATACCGGTAACATGACCAATAAACCGTTCTGCCCAATCCCCAGCAAGCCGGCACAAAAGGCTAACGGCCAATTAGAAGAAGGTATATGCCCGCTTGAACGTGTTTCAGACTGTGATGAAATTTGCATTAAAAGTGAGTTAACCGTTAATAACATAGGGGATTTATGCATATTTAATAGAAAAACTGTATCATAAGTTAATTGATAATGATAAATATTATTGATATAAGAATGATTCTCAATTGAATCAAGAGTGGCATGGAATAATGACTATCCAGTTAGAAACCGCGACAACCGATGTGGCTGCGCAATGTTTCCTCAACGCATTGATGCGTGAAACCCGGGACTGGCAAATCCTTCCGACAGCAAACAATCAACCCTATCCACAGCTCCATATCCCTCTTTCATCGTCACAAGCTATTCGTATTGCTTTACGCCATATATCCCCAACACAACATCATCACTATCTGTTCCCAGCCTATCTATATCAGCAGGACGATGGTGCGGGAACGGCACTTGGCATGGAACAGTTGGTGACCTTGTTGTTGGATAAACCCGCAGTAAAAGGTGACCTGTCAGATGAGGTGGTTACACGTTTCCGCCAGCGGGTTCTGGAAAGTCATGACAACACCCAACAGGCTATCAATATTCGTCTGGATTGGCCGTCACTGCGTGATAAGCCACTCAATTTTGCTCAGGCTGAGCAAGGCTTATTGGTCGGTCATGCCTTCCATCCAGCGCCAAAATCCCATGAACCCTTCAATGAAAAAGAGGCCCATCGCTATCTGCCAGACTTTGCCGCTCGTTTTCCACTACGCTGGTTTGCCGTGGATAAACGCTTTTTGTGCGGTGAGAGTCTCACCCTGACACTGCAACAACGTCTGCAACGTTTTGCCAGCGAGAGTGCACCACAGCTACTGGCACACTTTACCGATGATATTTGGCTGCTGCCGATGCACCCCTGGCAGGCTGATCACCTGTTGTCCCAGGAGTGGTGTCAGCAGTTGGTACAACTGAAAGCACTGCAAGACTTGGGTGAAGCAGGTGAACGCTGGCTGCCGACCAGTTCCTCGCGTTCGCTGTATAGCCCATCAAATCGCGACATGATCAAGTTTTCCCTCAGTGTCCGCCTGACCAACTCGGTACGTACGCTATCGGTAAAAGAAGTTAAACGTGGAATTCGCTTGGCCCGCTTGGCTCAAACCCCGCGCTGGCAAGCACTACAAACGCGCTATCCAACCTTCAGGGTCATGCAGGAGGACGGTTGGGCCGGTTTATGTTCCGCTGATGGCACGGTGCAAGAGGAGAGTCTGATGGTGCTACGCGACAACCTGTTGTTCAGCCAGCCAGATGCTCAAACCAATGTGCTGGTCACCTTAACTCAGGCCGCGCCAGATGGAGGCGACAGTTTGCTGGTTGCCGCAGTGCGCCGTTTGGCGGCGCGTCTAAATCTTCCGTTACGCCAGGCCACCCACTGCTGGCTGGATGCCTATTGCCAACAGGTCTTATTACCACTGTTCAGCACCGAAGCTGATTACGGTTTGGTGCTATTAGCCCATCAGCAAAACATTCTGGTAGAAATGCAACAAGACTTGCCGATCGGTATGTTGTATCGCGACTGTCAGGGCAGCGGCTTTACCCAAGATGCCACACCGTGGCTGGAAGAAATTGGCGAAGCCGGAGCGGAAAACCGCTTCACTGAACAACAACTACTGCGCTATTTCCCCTATTACTTGCTAGTCAACTCCAGTCTGGCAGTAACCGCCGCATTAGCGGCTGCCGGTTTCGACAGCGAAGAGAATCTGATGATGCGGGTGCGCGACGCACTCCATAACCTGCGGGCTACGGCTAAAAATACCCTTTGTTTAGATTACGTACTCGATAGCACGCATTGGAACTGCAAGGGTAATTTCTTCTGTTATCTGCATGACCACAATGAAAATACCATCGTTGATCCGGCAGTTATCTACTTTGATTTCGCAAACCCATTTCGTTTCCCTCACCAAGAGCGCCTGGGAGTTGCCCAATGATGCCACAAGCTAAGTTGATGCACTCCGCAGGCAGTTTTCGCTGTGAACAGTTGGAAAAAAATCTGACCCTCAGCTTAGGGTTGGACGGCAGCGCGGTATTGCACTCACCCGGACCATTGCCACCAGGCTGGCTGGTACCGGCATTGGATCAGTTGTTCGTTGCTGCACCGCAATTAACCGGTATTGCGTTGCCCTATGCAGAGTGGCGGGAAGAGCCGCAAGCACAGGCCGTGTTTGCCTTGAGCTATGGCGACTATCTGGCACGGGATCTATTTTATCAACTACCACTGTGGCTGGGAGCGGAACGCCATCGGGCGACTGATCAGATGCAGTATGACGCCGAGCGAGATATCTGGTTCCCACAACGTGCTGCGCGCCCTAACGGCGAAGTTTATCGCCGTTTCGATCCGCACATTAAACATACCCTGAGCTTCCGCTTACCGGAAATTGATCGCGACACAGAGCAGTTTACCCGCTGGATGAACTTGCCGCGCGTAGATGCTTTTTGGGAAATGAGTGGCCCGCTTGAGGTTCAGGCAGCGTATCTGCAACGTCAGTTGGATTCGCATTATTGCTATCCGCTCTTGGGTTGCTTTGACGATCAACCTTTTGGTTATTTCGAAGTTTATTGGGCAGCAGAAGACCGGATTGGTCGCCATTACCGTTGGCAGCCTTTTGATCGTGGACTACACATGCTGGTAGGTGAAGAGCGCTGGCGAGGAGCGCAATACATCCGCAGTTGGTTACGTGGCCTGACACACTATCTGTATCTGGATGAACCACGCACAACCCGGGTAGTAGCTGAGCCACGCGCCGATAACCAGCGCCTGTTCCGCCACCTGCCTGCCGCGGGCTACCACACCTTGAAAGAGTTTGATTTCCCGCATAAACGCTCGCGGCTGATAGTGAATCAGCGCGCAGATTTCTTCCAAGAGGGTACGGTATGACCACTGACAATTACGCCAACTGGCAGCGCGTTAACCGTCAGATGATCGCCAAGATCCTGGCTGAACTGGAATATGAACGCACCCTGTGTGCCGCGCCAGCAGGCCAGGCATGGATCATCACCTTACCGGGCGCGGTTTATCGCTTTAGTGCCGAACGGGGTATCTGGGGCTGGTTGCATATTGACCCCGCCTCATTGCACTGCGAAGGAGTGCCGCTGACCGCTGACCATATGCTACGCCAACTGGCGCAAGTGTTGCAGATGGACGATGCACAGGTTGCTGAACACCTGGAAGACCTCTATGCCACGCTGCGCGCAGACATGCAGTTACTCTCTGCCCGTCAGGGCATGAGTGCCGAAGATCTGATTGCCCTTGATGCTGATGCACTACAATGTCTGCTGGCTGGCCACCCAAAATTTATCTTCAACAAAGGCCGCCGTGGCTGGGGTCTAACCGCCCTGCATCACTACGCGCCAGAATATCAAGGGCAGTTCCGCCTGCATTGGATCGCCGCCAAACGTGGCAGTTTTGTCTGGTGCGCGGATGCACAATTCCCGTTGGACAGGCTGCTCGACAGTGCGATGGATAGCTCGGAACGCCAGCGATTTGAGCGCCACTGGCAGCAGCTCGCGTTGAATGACGACTGGGTACCGGTGCCCTTACACCCATGGCAGTGGCAGCAAAAAATCGCCCTGCACTTCCTGCCACAATTAGCCGAAGGTGAATTGATCGAACTGGGTGAGTTTGGTGACCACTATCTGGCGCAACAATCATTACGTACCTTAACGAATGTCAGTCGCCGCGTACCATTTGATATCAAATTGCCACTGACCATCTACAACACCTCTTGTTATCGCGGCATCCCCGGTAAATATATCAGCGCAGGTCCTGCGGCTTCGCATTGGTTACAGCAAGTCTTTGCACAAGACCCTACGCTACGAGCAAGCGGTGCTGAGATCCTCGGAGAACCCGCTGCCGGTTATATGATGCACCAGACCTATGCCACCTTGAGTAAAGCGCCCTATCGCTATCAGGAAATGCTTGGCGTGATTTGGCGAGAAAATCCGTCCTGCTATTTACAACCGGGCGAACAGGCAATTTTGATGGCCACACTGATGGAAACCGATAATCAGGGGCATCCGTTGATTGCCGCCTATATTGCACGTTCGGGGCTGAGTGCCGAAGCCTGGTTAGCACAGATGTTTCGGGTGGTCGTGGTGCCAATGTACCACCTGATGTGTTGTTACGGTGTGGCACTGATCGCCCACGGCCAAAACATCACTTTGGTGATGAAAGACCACATTCCACAACGTGTGCTATTGAAAGACTTCCAGGGCGATATGCGCCTGGTTGATAAAGAGTTCCCGCAAGCGGCCTCACTGCCCAGTGTCGTGAAAGCCGTCACCGCACGCTTATCTGCCGACTACCTGATACATGACCTACAGACCGGGCATTTCGTCACCGTGCTGAGATTTATCTCACCACTGATGCATGTGTGTGGCATCAATGAACACCAATTCTATCAACTGCTGGCACAGGTACTGCAGCGCTACATGGCACAGCATCCAGACATGGCAGAGCGTTTCTCCCTATTTGATTTGTTTAAACCACAAATTATTCGTGTAGTCCTCAACCCGGTGAAACTCACCTATTCAGAGCAGGATGGTGGCAGTCGAATGTTGCCAAATTACTTGCAGGATCTGGATAACCCTCTTTATTTGGTCACCAAGGAGCTAGCCCAATGAATCAAACTTTAGATTTCATCGGCATTGGCATAGGCCCATTTAACCTCAGTATTGCCGCCCTCGGCAGCGAAGTTTCCGGCTTTAACAGCAAATTCTTTGAGCGTAAATCGCACTTTACCTGGCATCCCGGCATGATGGTGCCTGATTGCCACATGCAGACCAGCTTTTTGAAAGATTTGGTCAGTGCGGTGTCGCCAACCAATCCCTATAGCTTCCTTAACTACTTAGTCCAAAGGAAGAAATTCTACCGATTCCTGACGACTGAACACCGAACGGTTTCACGGGAAGAGTTTGCAGACTACCTCAGTTGGGCTGCCCATGGGTTGAGTTCGCTAGAGTTCAGCCAGGATATTCAGAGTGTGGATTTTGACGACCAGCAGCGCCATTTTGTCGTGACCACAACACGCAATGTCTACCATGCACGCCATGTTTGTCTGGGGATCGGCAAACGTATCAAGTTGCCGGAATGTGTCGGCGAGCAAAACGATCGCTGTTTCCATGCCAGTGAAATGGCACTGCGCAATCCCGATCTGGCTGGTAAACGTGTCACCATCGTCGGTGGTGGTCAGAGTGGAGCTGACCTGTTCCTCAACATCTTCCGCGCAGAGTGGGGCCAACCGAAACAGTTAGATTGGATTTCACGCCGGAATAATTACAACGCACTGGATGAAGCCGCTTTTGCCAATGAGTACTTCACCCCGGAATACGTTGACGGTTTCTATACTCTGAACGACAACGCCAAGCAACATATGCTGGCTGAACAGAAGATGACGTCTGACGGCATTACCAGTGAGTCGCTACTGGCTATTTACCGTGCTATGTACCATCAGTTTGAGGTGTTACGTGAAAAGCCTTGGGCGCGCCTGCTCCCTAGCCGCTCACTGACAGCGATGCATCCGCAAGGTAACGGTTACCAATTAGTCACCCATCACCATCTCGATCAGGGCAAAGAAACCTTTGACAGCGACGTGACTATCTTCGCGACCGGTTATCAACAGGAACGTCCGGCATTCCTTAAACCACTGGCCAGCCGCCTGATGACCACTGCCGATTATCAATACCGCGTGGCTCCCGACTTCACCCTCGATTGGCGCGGCCCACACGATAACTGCTTATTTGCAGTCAACGCCGGTATGCATAGCCACGGCATTGCAGAACCGCAGCTCAGCCTGATGGCTTGGCGATCGGCGCGTATTCTCAACCGGGTTTTAGGTCGTGAACAGTTCGATTTAACATCCACCCCAGCGGTGATCCAATGGCGCAGCCAGCCGCCGGCCGTTATTCCCCGCACAGATCCCCTCGTCCTTGAAACCGCAGGGGGGTTAGCTGCACGTGCGCGCGCAAATCACTTACTTGAGTAAGCTCATCGGGATGTGTTTGCAGGCTGCCTACCTGCAACTCCAATGAGTTTGGGTTTAAAACAATCGTTAAACCAACTTTAATTTTTAACATAACCTCCAATATGGGAAAAAGAGAATAACAATGAAACGCAGACACCTCTGGGTATTAAATCCGTGCCTGTTAGCTATGCTCGCGCCCGCAGCATGGGCAGAAGATCAAATGGTGGTTTCTGCCAGCCGCTCACACCGCAGCGTGGCCGAAATGGCACAAACCACCTGGGTGATTGAAGGTCAGGAACTCGAACAACAAGTTCAAGCTGGCAAGGAAATCAAAGATATTTTGGCGCAATTGATTCCTGGCATGGATGTTAGCAGTCAGGGCCGGACCAACTACGGCATGAATATGCGTGGCCGCTCAATGATGGTGATGATCGATGGCGTGCGCCTGAACTCTTCACGCAGCGACAGCCGTCAGCTTGACTCCATAGATCCGTTTAATATTGGGCATATAGAAGTTATCTCCGGTGCCACTTCGCTTTACGGTGGGGGTAGCACTGGCGGCTTGATCAATATTGTGACCAAAAAAGGTCAGGCAGAAAAACAGGTCGAACTACAAGTTGGCGGCAAAACCGGTTTTAACAGCCATAACGATCACGATGAGAATATCGGGGCTGCGGTGAGCGGCGGGAATGAGCAAGCATTCGGTCGTTTTTCTGTTTCCTATCAACGTTATGGCGGCTTGTATGACGGTAAAGGCGATGAGGTGTTGATCGATAATACCCAGACCGGCCTGCAATATTCCGGTCGCCTTGATGTGATGGGCACAGGTACCTTCAACATTGATGACCATCAGCAATTGCAGTTAACCACCCAGTATTTCAACAGCGAATCCGATGGCAAACACGGATTATATCTGGGGGAAAACTTCTCGGCAGTGACGGGTACCGGCCAGGCATCTAACAGCGGCAATCTGAACTCAGATCGTATTCCGGGCACTGAGCGCCATCTCATCAACCTGCAATACTCCAATACCGACTTCTGGGGTCAGGATTTGGTGGCACAGGTGTTTTACCGTGATGAATCATTGACCTTTTATCCGTTCCCAACCCTGAACAAAGCAGGTACTGCGGTAACCAGTATTGGTGCATCACAGCAGAAAACCGACTTTTACGGCGGTAAACTGACGCTAAACAGTAAACCCATCGACAGCCTCACGCTGACTTATGGTGTCGACGCGGAGCATGAAAGCTTCAACGCCAACCAGCAGTTCTTCAATCTGGCACTGGCACAGCAGTCTGGCGGGATGACCTTACAAAATGCCTACAATGTTGGCCGTTACCCAAGTTACACCACCACCAATCTCGCGCCGTTCCTGCAAACCAGCTATGACATCAACCCCATCTTTACCCTGAGTGGTGGCGTGCGTTATCAATACACCGAGAACAAGGTCGATGATTTCGTCGGCTATGCGCAACAACAAGCTATTGCTAACGGCAGCGCGACCTCCGCAGATGCAGTGCCAGGCGGGAAAACGGATTACAACAACGTCCTGTTCAATGCCGGTTTGCTGGCGCATCTGGCACAAAACCAGCAGACGTGGTTCAACTTCTCTCAAGGGTTTGAGATCCCCGATCTGGCGAAATATTACGGCTCCGGGACCTATCAGTTGGTCAACGGCCACTACCAACTGCAAAAAAGCGTCAACGTAAATGACTCCAAGCTGGAGGGTATTAAGGTTAATGCTTATGAATTGGGCTGGCGCTATACGGGTGATAACCTGCGCACTCAAATCGCCGGTTACTACTCACTGTCTGACCAAACTATTGCCATCAACAAAACAGACATGACCATCAGTGTGTTGCCGGACAAACGCCGGATCTACGGGGTTGAAGGCGCAGCGGATTATTTCTTCGAAGACAGCGAATGGAGTACCGGAGCAACATTTAACCTGATTAAATCTGAGACCAAAACTGACGGCAAGTGGCAGAAACTCACTGTTGATACCGCCAGTCCGTCAAAAGCCACCGCTTATGTTGGTTGGGCTCCGGGTGATTGGAACCTGCGGGTACAATCCCAGCAGACCTTCGATGTGTCAGACAGTAAAGGCCGTAAACTTGATGGTTATAACACGATTGATTTCCTGAGCAGCTACACCTTGCCAGTGGGTAAAATCAGCTTCAGCATCGAAAACCTGCTGGATAAAGAGTACACCACCGTTTGGGGCCAGCGCGCACCAATTCTGTATAGCCCCACCTACGGAGCACCTGATCTCTATACCTATAAAGGACGTGGCCGTACCTTTGGTGTGAACTACTCTGTGTTGTTCTAATCACGGGATAAAAACGGGCGTAAATATATAGTTACGCCCGTTTTTCACCTTAACGATAATAGACCGCGATATGCTGATCTTGTACTTTTTCGATACGGATTTTTATATCGAAAATCTCTTCAAGAATATCGGGCTGCATAATCTCTGCGGGTGCCCCTCGATAAATAACCTCACCATTCTTCATCGCAATAATGTGGTCAGAATACGCAGAAGCAAAATTGATATCGTGGATAACGAGAATAATGGTTTTGTGCAATTCATCTGCGGCACGCCGCAATTGTTTCATCATCGCAACGCAATGTTTCATATCTAAATTATTTAATGGCTCATCCAGCAGGATATATTTTGTATCCTGACAAAGCACCATTGCTACATAGGCGCGTTGCCGTTGCCCCCCCGAAAGCTCATCAAGATAGCGATCCTTCAGCGGCACCAGATTAAGAAACTCCATCGCAGCATCAATATACTGACGGTCATTTTCGTTGAGCCGCCCTTTTGAATAGGGATAGCGCCCGAAGCCAACCAAATCTGCTACAGTCAGGCGGCTGGTGAAGTGATTTTCCTGACGTAAGACTGACAAAATAGTCGCCAGTTTATCGCCAGAGGTTTTCGCCACATCCAAACCATTAAACAGCACACTACCAATATCAGGCGCCAGCAATCGGCTCATAATCGACAATAACGTAGATTTGCCAGCACCGTTTGGTCCAATGATTGAAGTAACACCACCAGAAGGAATGCTCTCATTTATATTATTGAGAACCGCTGTATCCTGGTATTTTTTATTAATGTCATTAATTTCAATCATACCGGAGCCTTTTTTATTAAAAGATAAATAAACAGCACACCACCGACAAACTCAATAACCACCGATAATGTCCCAGACATATTCAGTAAGCGCTCCAAAATCAATTGCCCACCAACCAATGTAATGGTTCCCAGCAGAAAAACACCGGGTAGCAAATATTGATGGCGGAATGAACCAACAATTGGATAAGCCAAATTAGCGATAAGCAAACCTAAAAATGTCAGCGGCCCCACCAGTGCTGTAGAGATGGCGACCAACAGCGAGACCAGCAGCAAAATAGTGGTTATCTTTTTCTGATAGGCAACGCCGAGATTAATTGCGGTATTTCGACCAAGGGCGATAATATCGAGACAATGGCGCATGCGCCAAACAATAAGGCCCACAATCACAACTATCCCCGTAGAAACGGCAATAATCTCTGCTGGCGCTCGGGTAAAGGTGGCAAACACCCTCCCCTGCAATATGGCAAACTCCCCCGGCGAAAGAAGACGTTGCATCAGGCTCGATAGACTGCGGAACAACGTGCCACAAACCAAGCCAACCAGCAGCACCTTATGCAGATTGATCCCCACACCGGTCAGTAACCAACGGTAAAGAAACACCGAGAACAATAACAGCAGTGCCGACTCACAGAGAAATTTCCCCGTAATACCTAGCACTCTGAAACCATTGGCATCAACAAAAAACACCAACATGGTCTGGATGAGAATAAACAGTGCTTCTAATCCCATCACTGATGGCGTCAAAATACGGTTATTGGTTACTGTTTGGAATAAGACAGTAGCAACTCCCGCAGCAAAGGCCACCAACAGCATGGTGGCTAGAATAAGACCGCGATGCACCAGAATATACTGGATGTTGCTTCCCAGATTAATTGTCATGAAGATGACAATCGCAGCGACTGCAATAATGCTCAACAGTAACAACCGCTTTGCCGGTATGCTTAATGCCCGATTTGCGCCCTGAAGCCAATTCCCTTTTGATGAATACTCATTAACCTGCATGGCGTTTTGTCCTAACAATTAATAATAGGAAAACCAGTGCACCAATCGCGCCCAGAATAACGCTGGCAGGGATTTCAAATGGATAGCTAATTAATCGACCAATAATATCGCATAACACGACCAGACCACCGCCACAAAGACTCACCCAAGGTATGGTTCGGCGCAGGTTATCTCCCATCGCCATACTGACAATATTGGGTACAATCAAACCGAGAAAAGGAAGCACGCCAATCACGACCACAACCACGCCGCTGATGATGGCTATAATAGACATTCCCGTCAGCATAACGCGTTGATAATTTAGCCCAACATTGACCGAGAAATCCCGCCCCATGCCTGCCACGGTAAAACGATCAGCGATTAGGCAGGCAATCAGCGTTAAGGCTCCCACTATCCACAACAACTCATAGCGACCCTGCAAGACACCCGAGAAATCACCAGACTCCCAACTGCCCAACGATTGCAGGAGATCAAACTCCATCGCCACAAAGGTTGTTACTGCACTAAATACCGCCCCCAGCATAATGCCGGTCAGCGGCACCATCAGCGCTGATTTCATCCGCATTCGCGCCAACAACATCATAAAAAGTGCCGTCCCCCCCATCGCGAATACCGTAGCCACCAACATTTTCACCATCACCGGAGCTGATGGACTGAAAACCATGACCAACAATAAACCAAGGCTGGCGGACTGGGTCGTACCCGCAATAGAAGGTTCGACAAAACGGTTCTGCGTCAGCATCTGCATGATGAGGCCAGCAACACTCATGGCGCTGCCAGCAAGGACTAATGCCAACGTTCGTGGCACCCGGCTAAGTATAAAGATGTCGCGCATATCGGGATCCGACCAGACATCGGCAAAAGTGACATGGCCGGCACCGATAAACAGGCTACAGATCATCAGGCCCAGTAAAATAACCAGGCCAACTAGAAAGCTAAGATTCTTCATCAGTGAGAATTACTGCGCTGGCGCTGATTTATCCAACACAGCACTGACCTTATCCATCAGTTTTGTATAACTCTGTACGCCACCGGCAATATAGAGCGAGGAAGAGTCGAGATAGATAACCTGATCATTCTGCCATGCTTTGGTTTTATGGATCAGTGGGTTATCAAGAATCTGTTGTGCCGATTGGCCTTCAGTACGCCCAATGGCATTGTCTCTATCCAGTACAAACAACCACTCAGGATTAGCATTGAGAATAAATTCAGAGGTCACTACATTCCCATGACTACCCGTTTGTTCGAAAGTGGCCGCAGGGGTGAAACCTAACTCATCAAACACAAAACCGAAACGGGAACCCGGCGTGTAGGCCGACATTTTCCCGCCGCTGACCATCACTACCATGGCTGATCCGGCATTAGCTGATTTTTGCTTTATCTCGTTTATCTGAGATGAGAATTTGCCCAGCAGTGCCTTCGCTTCTTCTTCTTTACCAAAGATAGAGGCCAGTTGCTCAGTACGCTGAGTCAGACTCTGGGTAAAGTGCTTGGTATCGACATCAAGTGCGATAGTCGGTGCGATAGCGCTAAGTTTGTCATAAGCATCATGAGCACGGCCACCGGCAATGATCAGGTCAGGTTTAGCCTGACTTAACGCCTCGTAATCGGGTTCGAATAATGTGCCAGCATTCAGGTATTCAGTGCCGCTGTATTTGGATAAAAATGCGGGTAGATGAGTACTGGTTTGCGGGACACCTGCCACCTTAATGTTCAGGGCATCGGCAGTATCGAGCACGGATGGGTTCAGTATGATGACTTTTTGCGGGTTTAGTGGAACCTGAGTGGTTCCTTGCGCATGCTCAATACTGATTTTGGCTGATTCTTCTGGCGCGGCAGATGAATCATCACACCCTGTCATCGCAACAGTTGCGGCCAGTAATGACGAAAATAAAGCTAGACGTAATTGCATTTTCTCTCCTGAAAAGTGGGGATGTAAATATCCTTGAGTGCTAACGCTAATGATTTGCATTACTAATGTCGGAATGATACCCATCTATGCATACGATGAACAGGTTCCGTCATCAAGCTTCTGATAAATTGACAGGATTAATAGATCGCTTAGATACATTTGGCAGGATTAATACACAGAAGAAAAAATCGTAAGATATTGTATTTACTTAATATAGTTACCAAATTAAATATGTTTATCATGACCTGATTATATTATGGAGAAATTATGAATTTTCTACGCCAATGCCACCAGTTCTCTTGCCCAAGGTAGATAGAGCTGCTCATCCGCCTATTCTTATCAGCACTAAAAATGGGCGAATGTCAGGCTTATAGGTCTATATTCAACGCGCAACAGCCTCTATTATCGATACGTAACTGCCGGTATTTATGATGCGGTTTAGTTTCAGATCGGCTCCGGCGAGTATCACTTTCAGCTCAGCTTCGGGGCGTTCTCTCCCACCGTCAAAGCTCCCCATCAAGAGCAGATCCATATTTTTCCCGAAGTGAGGGATATTACCTTCAGGAATAATGGTATCCATAATGAGGACTTTTCCATTAGGAAGCATGGCCTTACGACAATTATGGAGTATTAGTGTTGTCTTTTCATCCGGCCAGTCATGAGTGATATATTTTAATAAGTAAAAATCTGCCGGAGGACATGATTCGAAGAAACTGCCAGGCTGGAGCCTCCATCTTGAGTCATCCCCCAGTTCACCAAGACGATGTCTTTCCAGCACCGGAGCTTGATCGAACAAAATACCGTGCAGTGTCGTATTAGCCTGTAATACTTTTAGCAGCAATCCGCCTAACCCTCCCGCAATATCAACAACGGTGGCATGGTCTGGGAAATGATAGCTACGTACCAGAGCCAGGTTTTCCACCGCCGACATCCCGGTGTGAAAATCATATTCAGGAGAGCGAGTCTGTGGTTGCGACCAGTATTCGAAGAACGACACACCATACAGTTGTTTAAAAGCAGAGTGGCCGCAAACGCTTTCAACGATATTCCCCTGCGGGCCCCAAAATGTCTCATCGGTTAACATCAGTACAGCAGAACGAAGCGAATGCGAGGTCGCTGCACACAAAAACTTAGCCGCTGCCCGCAGTGATGAGTTGAAAAAGATGGAAAAGCTGACAGAGGTAATCATTATAGATTAAAATTTTTTCTCTATTTATCGCGTAAAAACTAATGTTCACATGCGATTATCTGGCAGATTGAGTCATCTCACCCAATAATAATCTCTGTAGGAATATGATGGCAAAGATTGTTATGGTGATGTTTATAAATGGTTATCTTATGTTTCGCTTAGTATACTTATTGGCATGTTATTCATAATTCTGGTGTGAGCAATATGTCGACTTATGCTGTGCGTAGTGTCATTTGGGTTGGGATATACCTTTTTTTTATTCTGGCCCCTCTGTTGGCATTATTAACCGGTACATTACCCCCAGCTCGAGATTTCTGGACGGAGTTTTCGATTGCCCTTGGTTATGCCGGATTGGCAATAATGGGGCTACAATTTGGTCTGACTGCCCGTTTTCGTTATGTCACCGAACCTTGGGGTGAGGATATTATCTATCACTTCCACCGCCGAATCTCTTTGATTGCAGTCGGGCTGGTTATCGCACATCCCTTAATCCTGTTTGTTGTTCGTCCAGAGTTATTGGCACTACTAAACTCCTTCGACGCGCCGTGGCGAGCCCGTTTTGCCGCCCTATCAACCTATGCATTAATTGCTTTGGTTATTACCGCATTGTGGCGAGTTCAACTAAAAATACGCTATGAAATCTGGCATTTATCTCACATTATTCTGGCCGTAGTGGCGGTTGTTGCCGGGGTCATGCATATGGTTGGCTGGGGGTTTTACCTCGACGACCCATTAAAAAGAGCACTTTGGGTTGGCCTGATTCTATTTTGGTTTGGTTTGCTACTGTATGTGCGGATAGTCAAACCGCTGTTTATATTGCGACGCCCCTATCGCGTGGTAGCAGTACGGCAGGAACGGGGTGATACCGCCACCTTAGTAATGATGCCCGATGGCCATGACGGTTTTCGTTTCACTCCCGGACAGTTCGGTTGGTTAACCATTTGGGGTAGCCCGTTTAACATTACCGCCCATCCGTTCTCTTTTTCATCCAGCGCACAGGTGAGTGACGGGCGCGTGGAAATGTCGATCCGCAATCTGGGGGATTTTACCTCTAACATACCTAAAGTCCCCATCGGGCAACGGGTCTATTTGGATGGTCCCTATGGAGCATTCACATTAGGAAATCCGGCAGACATGCATGTTCTGGTCGCCGGTGGTGTTGGGATAACGCCAATGATGAGTATGTTGCGAACACTGGCTGATCGCGGTGACCAACGGCCAGCCCTGCTACTTTATGGCAGCAAAGATTGGGAATCGATCACCTTTCGTGAAGAGTTAGAAGCATTAAAATCACGGCTTAATTTGGTCGTGGTTCATGTGTTGTCGAACCCCGCGCCAGACTGGACAGGGGAAAAAGGATTCATTGATGCCGAGGTGTTCAAACGGCACTTGCCCCCTCCCTATGCCAGTCACGAGTATTTTATATGTGGCCCCAATGTCATGATGGATGCTATCGAGTCTGCACTGAATGAAATCGGTGTTCCTATGTCGAAGTATCATTCAGAACGCTACAGTTTTGCCTGAGGAGTTTACCGATGCGACGTCTATTTGCTGAACGTTTAGTGATTGCCACGGCTGTGGTTGTGATTATGGTGGCGCTGCTATTTGCCTGGCTGCGGGTGGCTGGGTAACAGCATAAAAGCGGTCAAGAGAGCGCACGCCACCAGATGGCAAACCGCACCTTGGCCGCACTGTATTGTTACCAAAACCCACAACTGACGTCATTGGCAGCAAAAATTGCTATAATGGGGCATGTTTAGTGTCGATATCGTCTTGCAAGTCCCCTTTATCTGGGGAATGACCTTACATCTACCCCTAACTCACCCGCGTGTAGATGTCGGTCGCCCTGCACCACAAGGTAACCCTGTTAAAACACTGCAACATCCATCAACGGGCCGTTTTATCGTCAAATGGCCGTAACCTCAAACTGTACAGACTTAAATAGGATCTAACTTACACAGAGCCAGGCCCACCCGCCTTTTCAGGTGTGTTCAACCGTCGTTGAGGCAGTTCAACGATATGGGTCTTGCCACAACTGAGATTAACTATGCTGACTCTGCTTCATCTGCTTTCTTCTGTCGCCCTGCTGGTGTGGGGAACACACATTGTTCGCACCGGTATCATGCGTGTTTATGGTGCCGATCTGCGCCGGGTTCTGAGCGCCAGTATTCAGAAAAAACCCACGGCTTTTATCGCCGGTATTGGTGTCACGGCGCTAGTACAGAGCAGTAATGCTACCGCGTTACTGGTTATCTCATTTGTATCGCAGGGGCTTATCTCCTTGTCGCCGGCCTTAGTAATTATGTTAGGGGCAGATGTCGGGACGGCGCTGATGGCGCGGGTGCTGACATTTGATCTCTCCTGGCTCTCACCGTTGCTAATCCTGGGTGGGGTTATTGTTTTCCTCGGTCAGCGCAAAAGTCGGATTGGTCAGATGGGGCGGGTAGGCATCGGTCTCGGGTTGATTATTCTGGCACTGCAACTGATTGTCACTGCCGCCGGGCCGATTACGCAAGCAACCGCCGTGCAAGCCATTTTTTCATCTCTGACCGGTGATACCATTCTGGCATTATTGATTGGCGCACTGTTCGCCATGATCAGTTATTCCAGTCTGGCCGCAGTATTGCTGACCGCCACACTGGCCGCTACCGGTTTAGTTCCACTAAATATCGCTCTCTGTATTGTGATTGGCTCTAATCTGGGCAGTGGTTTGCTGGCACTGATCAGCAGCCGTGGGCAGAATGCCATCTCCCGACAAGTGGTGCTGGGCAGCCTACTGTTTAAAGTGATCGGCTGTATTTTAGTCCTCCCTTGGGTCAATATGTTAGGGCAATGGCTCATTAGCCGTAATTTGCCCGCCGCCGAAGTCGTCATTTACTTCCACGTATTCTATAACCTGCTGCGCTGCTTGTTGATGCTGCCATTTGTTGGAGTGATGACTCGTATCTGTAGCCGATTAGTCAGCGATGACCAAACTACCCTACAACCCTCGGCCCCGCGCTACCTTGATATTACCGCCATCGATACTCCTTCGTTAGCCTTAGCAAACGCAGTGCGGGAAACCCTGCGAATGGGTGATGTGCTGGAGCAAATGCTCGTGCGGTTTAAAGAAGTACTGGAGGGGAATAAACAGCAAAAGCATGAAGTCAGTTTGTTGGAAGATGAAGTCGACATGCTGTATAGCGCCATTAAACTCTATTTAGCGCAAATCCAGCAGGATGAGTTGGGTGAGATTGATTCCCGTCGTTGGGCTGAAATTATTGATACGGCGGTTAATCTGCAACAAGCCGGCGATATTATTGGCCGCATGACTGCTGATGTGGCAGCCAAGTCACTCAATGCTCGTAAGCCATTTTCGGCCGAGGGGTTTGAAGAGTTAAATACCCTGCACACCCGTCTGGTAGCCAATCTGGATTTAGGAATGTCGGTGTTTTTATCCCGCGATATCAATAACGCCAAACGCCTACGTCGTGCCAAGCATCGTTTCCGTTTATTAAATCGCCGCTATTCTCACTCTCACGTTGAACGCCTGCATCAACAAAATGTGCAGAGTATTGAAACCAGCAGTCTGCACATGGGGCTATTAGGTGATATGAAACGTTTGAATTCACTGTTCTGCTCAACCGCATACCATGTGTTAGAAGTGCAGGAAGAGGCATTAGATTAAGGTAATAGCGGGGTTTACATTGAGGAAGGGGGCTATATACCCCCTCCCCTGATAAGCTATTTAGCGGCAAACAAGCAGATAGTTCGGGTTAACTCATACGATTTTACAAAGGAGCTAATTGGCAAAAATTCAAACGGTGAATGGAAGTTATGGGCTCCGGTGAAATAGTTTGGTGTCAATAACCCCTGAGTCGATAACGCTGCACCATCGGTGCCGCCACGCATTGGGATCACCTTAGGTTCGATATCCAACGCGGCCATGGCAGAGAAAATCAAATCAATCGCCTGGGTATCTTCACCTATAGAGTTGCTGATATTGCTGTAAACGTCGGTGACTGAATGGCTGATTTTCGCTCGTGGATACTTCGCTGCAATCTGTGTAACCACCTCACCAATTCGCTGTTTGCGTGCCTCGAATAACGCATTATCAAAATCGCGAATCGCAATCTTCAGTTTGGCGTGATTGGGGTTGGCAACCACATCAGTAAACCAGACATACCCTTCCCGCCCTTCAGTATGTTCCGGTGTTTCCTGTGGGTCGAACTGACTGATAATGTCATAAGCTACGCGGATAGGGTTGATCAGCACATTTTTGGCAGACATAGGATGAGCCGTTACCCCAACAATATCAATTTCGGCTGAGGCGGCGTTAAAGTTCTCAAATACCACCTCCCCCAGTTCGCAACAATCAATCGTGTAGGCGAAATCAACATCAAACCGTGCCAGATCCAACGCTTTGGCACCGCGCAAACCAATCTCCTCATCCGGCACAAATGCCACCACGATATCCCCATGGCAATCATCGGCACTCAGGTTCTCCAACAGCGTCATCACCACCGTGACCGCCGCTTTATTATCCGCCCCCAACACGCTGGTGCCATCACCAAAAATAATTTCTTCATCTTGGTAACGAAGGATTTCCGGGTGCTCTGATGTGCGCAGATAGATACCCTGTTCAGGATTCAGGCAGAGATCACTGCCGGTAAAGCGCAACCGCTGCGGGTGGATATCAGGCGATAAACCAACATCAACGGTATCAATGTGCGTAATGAAACCAATTCGTGGTGCGGCGGGTTGGTTGCCGGGTTTACGCGCAGTTACCGTCGCATAGGCATCAATGACGATATCTTCCAATCCTAACTGGCGCAGTTCTTCTGCTAACATTTGCGCCATCTTATGCTGCCCGACCGTGCTGGGTAGCGTCATTGACGCGCCATCACTCTGGCTGCTCACCGCCAGATAACGGAAGAAGCGTTGGGTCAGTTGTTCTGAGAGTGCCATTGTCATTTCTTATTCCTTATAGACTTAATTCATATCATCAGCATTGCAGGTAAACAGGGGATTAACTGCCAGCCGGATAGGTATACCCACTCTGGAATCCTAGCGGGATACCCAACCCCCAGAACAGATATAGCATCAGGGTTAATACAATGGTCAGCCCAAGAGTATAAGGCAACATCATGGCACAAAGCGTCCCAACCCCGGTTTTAGAGCAATACTGACGGCAATACATAATGATCAACGGATAGAAGGCAAACATCGGTGTCGAGATATTCACCGTTGAGCTAACACGGAAACTGGCCTGGGTCAGTTCAGGGGAGATACCAACTGCCATCAACATCGGGACTAATACCGGTGCCAGAATCGACCATTTGGATGAAGCCGATGTGATAATAATATCTAAGGCGCAAGACAGCAGAATCACCCCAAGAATAGTGAAACCGGCTGGCATTGCCAGGGTGCGCAGGAAATCCGCCCCAGAGATTGCCAACAACGTGCCGATATTGGAATGGCTGAATGAATAAAGAAACTGGGCGCAGAAGAAGCTGAACACTAAAAACGAAACCAATGAACGGGTAATATTTTCCATGCTGCTGGTAACGTCTTTGGTGCTTTTGAAGGTACCGGCACTAAAGCCATAAATCAGCCCGGGAATGGCAAACATAAAGAACAACAAGGGTACTATCGCCTGCATAATCGGTGCATCAGGGCGGGTCAGGCTGCCCTCGGGCGAGCGCAATAAGGAATTTTCCGGGTAAAGCGCAGCCGCCAGGCCAATCAGCATCAACAACATGGTCAACCCGGCTTTTTTAAACGCTTTACTCTCTTGAGCTGTCACTTTTTGCAGTTCATCACTGTTGTGGAGCACGCTGAGATCGTCATTTAATGGCATCGACTTAACCAGACGTGGCTCAACAATTTTCTCGGTAATAAACCAACACACCAAAATCACCGCAAAGGTACTGCCAAAGCTCAGGAAATAGTTACACAACACATTGACGTTATAACTCGGGTCAATTATATGTGCCGCACCTTGGGTGAAGCCCTGCATGATCGGATCGATAATCGATGGCGTGTAACTGGCAGAAAATCCGCCGGCCAAACCCGCGAAAGCGGCGGCGATGCCCGCCAACGGATGGCGACCACTGGCATAGAACATCATGGCAGACACTGGCATCAAAATAACATACGCCGAGTCAGATGCGACGTGACTCACCACCCCGATAAATATTACTGCGGGTGTCAAAATTCGTTGTGGCGTGACGTTAAGCATCTTTTTCAGCATCACCTGAATAAAGCCACTGCCCTCAGCAACCCCGATCCCTAACGTTGCCACAATAGTGATAGCCAGTGGTGGGAAGTTGATAAAATTTTTGACCATAGTGGTAATAAAGGTCACCAACTCAACGGGTGCCAACATATTAGTCACTTTAATCTGATCACCCGTCAGAGGGTGGTAATAGTCGAAATTGATAAATGACAATGCAAAGGAGAGCGCCCAGCACACACCCAATGCATAAATAAATAACATAGTGATATCTGGCATCGCATTACCGATACGCTCGATGGTATTCAGTATTCCGGTCTGCCGGTTTTCCTGCGGTTCTATAGCTGACATATCCTGTCCTTTCCCTGTAAAGCGGCCGAGGCCAAAACGGACAAGAAATACGCGTGACTTCCTGTCGCGAGAGAGTGATTGCGGGGTGTGGGAGAAAACAAAGCCAATATCTAACGGGGTGAAAAACTGATAAACCCTGTCAATACAAAACCAAGAGATCAAACTAACTTAATGAATAATATAATATTTTTATATTCAATTTTTTATAACAAAAATCTTAAATCGTCAATTTAATTTCATTACACATTTAATTTAATGCAATATTAAATACCATAATTTAAATAATGATATTGATTTAGCATCGTACAATACAGGAAACTCAGCTTAATAAGCTGCCAACAAAATAAATTCAAAATATAAAACCAAAAGAATCAACTACAGCCACCACTGTCATTAATATTTTTCAGTACAGCTTTAACCATAAAAAAACGGCACATACCTGATGATATGTGCCGTTAATGGCTTATAACGGCTGGTTTCAGTTAGAAATTATATTTAACCCCTAACGTGATACTGCTGTCGCTGTAGCCATTATTACCCACTTGCTGGCCGACATTACCCCACAGATTCAGCTTGTTATTGATCTGGCCTTCGACACCCAATTTCAACTCAGCAATATTGGCTGCACCCGCTTGCTTCACGGTTATACCATCGAGGGTGGTGCCAAAATCTTTGGTGTTATGGACCCAATTGGCCTCAACATATGGCTTAAATGCCGGAACGTTGGCTTTTTCAGCGGTAGGTATTGGGCTGATAAAGGCCTTCACACCCAAGCGGGTTTGAATGTTGTTATTCCCCTCGCCGGAGACTACTGTGCCATTGGTTTCTGTATGAGAATCGGCTTTCACTCCCATCCACACCACTTGAGCTTTTGGCTGAATAAAGTAATTTTGGTTAACGCTCTGGCCCACTTTGAAGGCATAGCCACTCTCGACCGCAGCAGTGAACCCTTTCGAGTCATATTTCTCGGTGGTGAGATCTTGTCCATCAACCTGATTATTAAACCAACTGTATTGCAGCCAGGTGTCAACATAAGCACCGGTATTATCCTGACTATCAGCAAACCATGTGCCATATACCCCCACACTGTAGCCATCTACCGAACCGTTGGACCGATAACCGGTTTCCTGTGCCACAGAAGAGCTGCTGCTATTGGCATAACCCGCCATAACCCCGACGCGCCACAGATCTTGTGTGTTGCGGCTCCATTGCGCCACATCACCCCCCAACTGCATCACATATCGGTTATCTTGCGTTTTCAATTCGCCACTGTCATCACGGGAACGGTTATGGCTGCCTTCATTGCGTAACCACAGGCTGGTCGTTTTCTCTTCACCCGTAAAGACATCGGTATACACTGTTTCACCGGAGCGATCAGCCAAACTGGTTACAAACATTGAGTTGGCCGCGGCCAGGTTCGCGGTATAACTTGCCGGTTCAGGGCGGCGCTCATCTGCTTGAGTGCGCAGATACCAGTCACCATCGGTCGGCGAGCTAACACCACCTTGATACAAGAAGTACTCATAGGCACCCGCCACAGCACGACCATTCAGGGTAAACTGCCCGGCAGAATCGCCACCGACATCAATGATTTTGATGCCCTCAGAGGTCCGCGCACCATTACCACCAATATTGTTCACGGTGACAAAACTTTGCCCTGCGGTATTGCCAGTAATCAACAGCCGATCGGTTACTGATGAATCACCGGCCAGAATAGTATTGAAGACCACAGTGCCGTTATCGCCGGTATAATTACCATCAATAATGAAGGTCCCGAAATCGCCGCCGGTTAAGGCATTTGGCATAATCAGGTTGCCACGGTTTTCCACATTCCCTGTCACCTGGCCGTATCCACCTAATGAGCCGGTGTTAGTAATCAACACGTCACTGACCAGATTGACGACATTGGATGCCAGTGTGGCCACCAATGTACGGGCCAATGGTGACTCATTCACCGTCAGGGTCGAGGTGGCTGTTGAACTGCCCAGTTGCAGCAAACCGTTTTCAATCGTCGTCAAACTGGCACTGACTGTACCACTATCAATTTTTACCGTGCCGCTGCCACGTTTAACCAATGTACCGCTACCGCTGATCGCGTTGGATAAATTCCAGACTGACGCCGTATCCAAGATTAGCTCACCGTTGTTTGCAACACTGCTGCTCCCCAGATTGCCTGCATTATTGGCGGTCAACACCGTCCCTGCGTCAGTGGTAAATAAGCCCGAATAGCCACTATTGTCTGCGGCCAGTTGGACATTGGCACTGTTGGAAAGTTGGACGTTGCCGCTACCCGCCAACGCGTTCAGCAGCTCCCCGCTGGTATTATCCAGATTAAGCAGGCCGTTATTGTTAATCGCTCCCGAGCCTAGCCCTTGGACCTGATACAGATGTGCTGTCGCGCCACTGGCAATGTCAGTGCTGCCAGTAAAACCACTATTAGCTTGAGTGATACTCAGTAAACCGCCGGCCAGATCCAGCTCACCAACGCCCGTCAATACGCCATCAACCTGCCCGCCATTAGTGACGGTTAACTTGCCGCTATTGAAGTCCAATGTACTGCCGGTTTCAGTGGCTAACTGACCCACCGTCTGCTGAGTCCCGTTGAGATCCACATTCGTCGCCGTGCTCATCGCCAGCAGAGAAGTTTGCCCCAGTGCTGAATCCGCAGCCAGACGGACATTGCCTGCACGCACCCATGTCGCGCCGGTATAGCTGTTGGTCGAATTCGATAACGATGCAATGCTGCCGTCATTAGCGGAAACAAAGGCCAGGTCGCCACTGCCCGTCACCTGAGCGGAGAGATCATTAGCCTGTGTACCATTGTTTGCCAAGGTTGCCGTTAATATCAGCGCGTCATTACCTGTGCTCTGCAACTCCAACGCCTTCAGCCCATAATTGACGTACAACCCATCAAAACCGGTCCCGGTGGTCATGCCGTAATTAAACGAACCCAGTGCCGCCGGTGAGAGTGCACCAGGGTTAGAAATAGACTGATAAACGGTCGCACTTAACGGGTCACCAAGTGCATCAGATAACGTCAGCTCATGCCCGGTTCCGGTCGCAGCGCCGGAGGCCAAGGTCACAATGATCTCCCCTTCATCCAGTTGCATCACCGACAAACCGCCAAGATCTGGTGTGACATTCGCTGGTAAATTAACCCGAACCTCACCGCCACCGGTGGTATCGATATTATTCGCCGTGAGGGTTCCTAAGGAGCTGATGATACCTGAGTTATCCACCAGATTATTAAACAGCAACGTACCGCCATTGAGCGCCAGCCCACCGATATTCTGTACACCGTCGGCCACGGAGGCCAGACTGCCGCTGGATAATTTCAGTGTGGAATTCGTCAACGCTGTTGTATTCAAACCATCGATATTGAAAATGGTATTTTGCAAATTCACAATGCCGCTGAACGCACCGCCCACTGAAGAGCCGAAATCAAATGCCGTGCTGGCATCATTCTTCGCCACATTCAGTGTGCCGCTGCCGGTCAGTGCATGGTCAAACAGCGCGATATCAGCCAGATTCAAGGTGGCATCCGTGATATCCACCGTGACCGCATTGTCCACACTGTTGGTGTTATTCAGGGTCACATCACTGCTGTCGGTGACCTGCAAGATACCGCTGCCGGTGACCGTATTGCCAAAGATGCCGTTAAAGCCGCTCAGCGCCAGAATATCCTGTGCGCCCGCCAGGGCCACAGAGGAAGCAGCCCCCAGATTATTGGTTGAGGCCACCGTCAATTTACTGCTGTCCGCCAGCGCATACTGACCGAGGAAGCCACTGTTATTGCCGGTCAGCGACACATTCGCACCATTGTTGATATCAACAGTTGAATCCGCCACGCCGCTGAGAGCATTGGCAACCGCGCCGCTAAGGCCGTTCAGCACCAGATTGGAGGTGGCGGTATCCAGATTCACAGTAGCGGTTGAAGCGCCGAGATTACTGGCCTGCGTTACCGTTAATGCCCCTGTGGCACCGATATGGTGTGCGCCGCTAAAGCTATTCGTGCCGGTCAGGGTCACCGCAGCGTTGGTATTGATGTCGCCCGTGCCACTCAGCACATTGGCCAGTGCCGCATTGGCCCCGTTCAGGTTTAAATCACCCAGCACATTAATGGCACTGCTGCCCAGTGTACCGGCCCCGTTCAGGGTTGCCGACGCGCCCGACGCAATCAGGGTCTGGCCGCTTAAGCCGCTGTTAGCACCACTGACTGCCAAGTCACCGCCGTTGATGTTCAGAGTACCCGCACCAGTCAAACCGCCGGTCGCGGTTGATACTCCGCCCGCCGCCAGGTTCAGTGTGCCGCCCGCAATATTCAGGCTATTGCTGTTGGTCAGCGCCCCTGTACTACTCAGTACGCCGCCCGTACCCAACGTTACCGTACCAGCATTGGTCAGTGCGCCCACGGTTTGAGTGTGACCGTTGATGTTGGCGCTGGCACCGCTGGCGATATCCAGTAATGACGTCTGACCAAAGGCACCGTTAGCCCCCAGGATCAGCTCACCGGCATTGACCGTGGTCGTGCCCTGATAGCTGTTACTGCCGTTGGCCAGCGTCAGCGCCCCATTGGTGGCATCCACCTGCAAACCACCCACCCCTGATACCAGTGCATTCAGCTCTTTATTCGAGGTCGCGCTGCTGTCTGTTGCCAGCAACAAAGCATCGGCACCGTCCGTTAACAGTTCCAGCGCGCTCAGGCTGTAATTGACATACAAACCATTACCACCGCTGCCGTTGCTGCTGGTCAGACCGTAATTATGGGTGGCATTCGCTACCGTTGTCCCGCCCTGCAAGATGGCAGAGACCACGCCTTGCGCGGTGTCCGTGACCGTCGTACCGTTGATCATCAGATTAAGACCGCTGGCCGCCCCACTCACCGTACCGGCATTAATCAGCGCCAGCATAATATCGCCCCGATCCTGATCGAGGATCGACAGATTCGGTGCCAGCACCGGATTCTGGTTAGTCCAACTGTCAGTGCCCGTCACGCTGATGGTGCCGCTGTTCAGCGCCAGATCAGTGACCGTCACCACACCGCTGGCCTGTGACTGCGGCGCTGCCCCGTCAAAAATCAGGGTGCCGCCACTCAGATCCAAGCCGTGCAACGTGCGATCATCCGTACCAACGGTGGTCACGTTATTGGCTGAGAGTTTCAGTGTGGCATTTGCCAGCGCGGCTGTGTTGCCCGCGTTTAACGCAAAGGTCGAGTTGGTCAGGTTCACAATGCCACTGAATGCGCCGCCCACTGAAGAGCCGAAATCAAATGCCGTGCTGGCATCATTCTTCGCCACATTCAGTGTGCCGCTGCCGGTCAGTGCATGGTCAAACAGCGCGATATCAGCCAGATTCAAGGTGGCATCCGTGATATCCACCGTGACCGCATTGTCCACACTGTTGGTGTTATTCAGGGTCACATCACTGCCGCCGGTGACCTGCAAGATACCGCTGCCGGTGACCGTATTGCCAAAGATGCCGTTAAAGCCGCTCAGCGCCAGAATATCCTGTGCGCCCGCCAGGGCCACAGAGGAAGCAGCCCCCAAATTATTGGTTGAGGCCACCGTCAATTTACTGCTGTCCGCCAGCGCATACTGACCGAGGAAGCCACTGTTATTGCCGGTCAGCGACACATTCGCACCATTGTTGATATCAACAGTCGAATCCGCCACGCCGCTGAGAGCATTGGCAACCGCGCCGCTAAGACCGTTTAGCACCAGATTGGAGGTGGCGGTATCCAGATTCACAGTAGCGGTTGAAGCACCGAGATTACTGGCTTGACCGACGCTCAACGTACCGGCAGCACCGATATGGTGTGCGCCGCTAAAGCTGTTAGTGCCGGTCAGGGTCACCGCAGCGTTGGTATTGATGTCGCCCGTGCCGCTCAGCACATTGGCCAGTGCCGCATTGGCCCCGTTCAGGTTTAAATCACCCAGCACATTAATGGCACTGCTGCCCAGTGTACCGGCCCCGTTCAGGGTTGCCGACGCGCCCGACGCAATCAGGGTCTGGCCGCTTAAGCCGCTGTTAGCACCACTGACTGCCAAGTCACCGCCGTTGATGTTCAGAGTACCCGCACCAGTCAAACCGCCGGTCGCCGTTGATACTCCGCCCGCCGCCAGATTCAGTGTCCCACCCGCAATATTCAGGCTATTGCTGTTGGTCAGCACGCCGCTGCTCAGCACCCCGCCCGTGCCCAACGTTACCGTACCAGCATTGGTCAGTGCGCCCACGGTTTGAGTGTGACCGTTGATGTTGGCGCTGGCACCGCTGGCGATATCCAGTAATGACGTCTGACCAAAGGCACCGTTAGCCCCCAGGATCAGCTCACCGGCATTGACCGTGGTCGTGCCCTGATAGCTGTTACTGCCGTTGGCCAGCGTCAGCGCCCCATTGGTGGCATCCACCTGCAAACCACCCACCCCTGATACCAGTGCATTCAGCTCTTTATTCGAGGTCGCGCTGCTGTCTGTTGCCAGCAACAAGGCATCGGCACCGTCCGTTAACAGTTCCAGCGCGCTCAGGCTGTAATTGACATACAAACCATTACCACCGCTGCCGTCGCTGCTGGTCAGACCGTAATTATGGGTGGCATTCGCTACCGTCGTCCCGCCCTGCAAGATGGCAGAGACCACGCCTTGCGCGGTGTCGGTGACCGTCGTACCGTTGATCATCAGATTAAGACCGCTGGCCGCCCCACTCACCGTACCGGCATTAATCAGCGCCAGCATAATATCGCCCCGATCCTGATCGAGGATCGACAGATTCGGTGCCAGCACCGGATTCTGGTTAGTCCAACTGTCAGTGCCCGTCACGCTGATGGTGCCGCTGTTCAGCGCCAGATCAGTGACCGTCACCACACCGCTGGCCTGTGACTGCGGCGCTGCCCCGTCAAAAATCAGGGTGCCGCCACTCAGATCCAAGCCGTGCAACGTGCGATCATCCGTACCAACGGTGGTCACGTTATTGGCTGAGAGTTTCAGTGTGGCATTTGCCAGCGCGGCTGTGTTGCCCGCGTTTAACGCAAAGGTCGAGTTGGTCAGGTTCACAATGCCACTGAATGCGCCGCCCACTGAAGAGCCGAAATCAAATGCCGTGCTGGCATCATTCTTCGCCACATTCAGTGTGCCGTTGCCGGTCAGTGCATGGTCAAACAGCGCGATATCAGCCAGATTCAAGGTGGCATCCGTGATATCCACCGTGACGGCATTGTCCACACTGTTGGTGTTATTCAGGGTCACATCACTGCTGTCGGTGACCTGCAAGATACCGCTGCCGGTGACCGTATTACCAAAGATGCCGTTAAAGCCGCTCAGCGCCAGAATATCCTGTGCGCCCGCCAGGGCCACAGAGGAAGCAGCCCCCAAATTATTGGTTGAGGCCACCGTCAATTTACTGCTGTCCGCCAGCACATACTGACCGAGGAAGCCACTGTTATTGCCGGTCAGCGACACATTCGCACCATTGTTGATATCAACAGTCGAATCCGTCACGCCGCTGAGAGCATTGGCAACCGCGCCGCTAAGGCCGTTCAGCACCAGATGGGAAGTGGCGGTATCCAGATTCACAGTAGCGGTTGAAGCGCCGAGATTACTGGCTTGACCGACGCTCAACGTACCGGCAGCACCGATATGGTGTGCGCCGCTAAAGCTATTCGTGCCAGTCAGGGTGATGGCAGCGTTGGTATTGATGTCGCCCGTGCCGCTCAACACATTGGCCAGTGCCGCATTGGCCCCGTTCAGGTTTAAATCACCCAGCACATTAATGGCACTGCTGCCCAGCGTACCGGCCCCGTTCAGGGTTGCCGACGCGCCCGACGCAATCAGGGTCTGGCCGCTTAAGCCGCTGTTAGCACCACTGACCGCCAAGTCACCGCCGTTGATGTTCAGAGTACCCGCACCAGTCAAACCGCCGGTCGCGGTTGATACTCCGCCCGCCGCCAGATTCAGTGTCCCGCCCGCAATATTCAGGCTATTGCTGTTGGACAGCACGCCGCTGTTCAGCACCCCGCCCGTGCCCAACGTTACCGTACCAGCATTGGTCAGTGCGCCCACGGTTTGAGTGTGACCGTTGATATTAGTATTAGTACCCGCCGCGGTTGTTAATCCAGAGGTCTGTCCCAGCGCATTATCGCTGCCCAGATTCAAGATACCGCCATTCACCAATGTGCTACCGGTGTAATCGTTCGTGGCATTGTTCAGCGTCATTTCGCTGTTATCCGCGCCAATAGCTAAATTACCCGTACCAGTCACTTTCGCCAGCAAGGTGTGATCAGCATTCACCGCGCCCTGTGACGTCAGCGTCAAACTTTGGCCGGAAAGTAACGTCAACTGAGTCAGACTTGACGTCACACTTAAGCCACCGCCATTGCCCGATAATCCGTAGTTATAAAGTGCCTCAGCAACTATATTGCTCCCCTGAGTAATATCTTCAGTTGTGCCATTACCCAGGCTATTACCCAAACTGTCTTGTAATGTCAGGAGCGCCAACTCAGGTGTAGAGAGCGTATTATTACTGCTGATTAATTGGGCTGAACTGCCAGTGTCCTGATCAAGTAAATTCCCGCCAGTGGTGAGAGCCGGATCAACTTGGATGATACTGCTATTCGTCACCGCCAACGTGTCAGTGACGATTAAGCTGCCAGAGCCAAATACTGTCGTCGCACCATTTAGGGTAAAGTTACCCAGTATCTGATTGCCACTGCCTACGGTCATCAACGTACCGCCAGAGGCCACAAACAACGCATTGCCCAATGTGCTGGTATTATCGCCACTCAGGGCAAAAACAGTGTTTTCCATATCAATCGTACCGGCGAATGCCGTGCCAGTATTAACACCAAAATTGAAAATGTTATTGGCAGTATCAATGTTCAGCGTGCCAGTGCCGGTCAGTGCATGGTCAAACAGCGCGATATCAGCCAGATTCAAGGTGGCATCCGTGATATCCACCGTGACCGCATTGTCCACACTGTTGGTGTTATTCAGGGTCACATCACTGCTGTCGGTGACCTGCAAGATACCGCTGCCGGTGACCGTATTACCAAAGATGCCGTTAAAGCCGCTCAGCGCCAGAATATCCTGTGCACCCGCCAGGGCCACAGAGGAAGCAGCCCCCAAATTATTGGTTGAGGCCACCGTCAATTTACTGCTGTCCGCCAGCGCATACTGACCGAGGAAGCCACTGTTATTGCCGGTCAGCGACACATTCGCACCATTGTTGATATCAACAGTCGAATCCGCCACGCCGCTGAGAGCATTGGCAACCGCGCCGCTAAGACCGTTTAGCACCAGATTGGAGGTGGCGGTATCCAGATTCACAGTAGCGGTTGAAGCACCGAGATTACTGACTTGACCGACGCTCAACGTACCGGCAGCACCGATATGGTGTGCGCCGCTAAAGCTGTTAGTGCCGGTCAGGGTCACCGCAGCGTTGGTATTGATGTCGCCCGTGCCGCTCAGCACATTGGCCAGTGCCGCATTGGCCCCGTTCAGGTTTAAATCACCCAGCACATTAATGGTACTGCTGCCCAGTGTACCGGCCCCGTTCAGGGTTGCCGACGCGCCCGACGCAATCAGGGTCTGGCCGCTTAAGCCGCTGTTGGCACCACTGACCGCCAAGTCACCGCCGTTGATGTTCAGAGTACCCGCACCAGTCAAACCGCCGGTCGCCGTTGATACTCCGCCCGCCGCCAGATTCAGTGTCCCGCCAGTGATATCAAGGATACTGCTGTTGGACAGCACGCCGCTGTTCAGCACCCCACCCGTGCCCAACGTTACCGTACCAGCATTGGTCAGTGCGCCGACAGTCTGGCTGTGACCATTGATATTAGTATTAGTACCCGCCGCGGTTGTTAATCCAGAGGTCTGTCCCAGCGCATTATCGCTGCCCAGATTCAAGATGCCGCCATTCACCAATGTGCTACCGGTGTAATCGTTCGTGGCATTGTTCAGCGTCATTTCGCTGTTATCCGCGCCAATAGCTAAATTACCGCTACCAGTCAGTTGAGCAGTCAGCAGTTTATTGGTATCCAATGCGCCCTGTGACGTCAGCGTTAATGTCTGCCCGGAGATTATTGCCAACCGAGTCAGCACAGAGGTTATGCTCAAGCCGCTACCGACGCCGGATAAGGTATAGTTATAAAGGGCTTGTGCTACCGTATTCGCCCCCTGAATAACACTCATTGAAGTATCAGGACCTAAACTCGCACCCGACAAATCCATGAGTGTCAGTCGCGCCAAATCTGTTGCTGATAGGGTATTGCTACTGTCAATTAATTTGACTGAGCTGCCAGTGTCTTGATCGAGTATGTTTCCGGCGGTACTCATGGCCGGATCGACTCTGATATTGCTGTCGTTTGTTACCGCCAACGTGTCGGCAGTAATTAAACTGCCATTAGAAAATGCAGAGGTACCGCCGTTGAGAATAAAATTACCTATCGCCTGATTGCTATTATCCACCGCAACCAGAGCCCCCGCAGACGCAATAAAGGAGGCATTGCTCAATGCGGCTGTATTATCACCACTCAGGGTGAAAACAGTGTTTTTCATATCAATCGTACCGGCGAATCCCGTGCCTGTATTAGCACCAAAATTGAAGGTGTTATTCGCGGTATCAATATTTAATAAACCGGTTCCCAACAGGGAGTTGTTATACGTAGCCACACCATTCAAATTCAGTGTGCCATCCAGTGAAAGGTTACTCGTCCCCAACTGATTGCTGTTGCTGACTGTTAGAGTACCGCTCTGATTCACTTGCCAATCGCCAGCAAAAGTACTGGCCTGGCTCAACGAAACATTAGCACCGTTATCAACAATGGCTAAACCATCCCCGCCGGCAACATGGCCTAATGAGGCGTTCAGTGTGCTATTGAATGTGCTGCCAAAAAGTAACTCGCTACTCGCGCTGATATTAATTGCCCCGCTACCGACGTTATCGTCAGAATTCAGGGTAATTTGGCTATCGATAAGATTGATATTAGTAAAGCCCTGTAACGACGTACCACTCGCCAGAGAATCAAATGAGTTATTGAAGTTCAGGGTATTTGAGCCACTACCGGCATTTAGAGCACCTAAATAAGTGCTCCCCAGCGTCATATTATTAAGAGTAAAAGTATCGTCGCCTGTGCCTGTTGTAATGGAGGATACCTGTGCGCCATTCTCGATAGTGACATTGTTATTCCCGTCACCCAGATTAATCGCACCATTACTTTGCGATGTGCTACCAAGAGCTAATGTATCGCTGCCGGAACCTGTGGTTAATGATCCATTCAATATCGAGTTATTATTGATTATATTTGCCGCTGTTCCGGCAAATGTCACCGCACCATTAATCGTCCCGTTATTATTCAATGTCTTTGCAGTGGTGCCTGCGAAATTAATCGCCGTTGCACCCGTTGCATTGATCAGGGTATTCGCACCAATAGTGGTCGCCGTTACTGCACCATCGGCTACTTGCAGCCCGGTGCCAGCACTGTCGGTCACATTAATGTCCAAATACGCATTACTGAGATCGACCCCCACCAACAGAATTTATCCCGGTCCCCGCACCTGTCACATTAATAATATTATTGCCATTAACACTGTTGGCAAATGTCAGACCGGCCAGGCTATTTAGCGCAGTGCCCGTCACCGTGTTGAAGATGATATGGTTTAATGCCAGATTAACACCCGCCGCCTTTGAGAAAGCGGCACCGGTACCATTCAGATTAAGAATCAAGTCAGTCAAAACATGGCTATTGCTAGTGCCAGCAAAAGTTAAAGCATTCGCCGCACCCGTCGTGGTAATCGCCCCACCGACCATATTTAGCAACGCATTGGTTAGAACATTAATACCTGTTCCAACACTGGCACTCACTGTGCCACCAGTATTATCAATATTGATTGTTTGTGCCGTGGCAGCTGAAACTGCAATCCCCGCCGTGGTGCTAGTAATCGAACCACTGTTGGTCAAACTAGCCGTGCCACTGCCATTATGGGTAAGGACTATCCCGGCAGTAGTACTGTTGATCGTGCCCGCGTTAGTGACATTAACCGTCCCACTACCGGTATCAGTGACACTGATACCGGTTGCTTTTCTGATAGTACCCTCAGCCTCATTACGAACGACCACATTGCCCGATGAGGCAGCACTGATATTAATCCCAGTACCCGCGGTGGTATTTTGCGTGCCATCAGAGATGGTCGCCGCTGAACGGATATAAATATTCCCCGTCCCTGCAAGGGTTTTGCTGGCAATAATCCCATCATTGGCCGCTCCGGCAGCAACAACAAGATTTGAACCCGCGGCCAGATTGTAGATAACATCATTAGGCGAGGCCGGACCATTGTAAATATATGAAGTTGTTGTCGTACTGGGGGCATTACTGATGACATCACCCGCCAAGTTATTCATGTTAATCACTGCACCGGAACCAAATAATCCGGTAACCGGATTATAAGAACCTATCTGTACACCATAGTTAGCCACCCCTAACGGGTTTTGGCTATCGATAGTCAGGGTTAATTTGGCACCATCATCAATCATATAGTTATACGAGGCCACGCCAACACCAACAACACCGGGTCCATTAGTGAGCCGCGTGCCCGTAATATTAACATCGGCACCATTGGCAAAATGAAGCACGCTATTCGCTGCTGTATCATTACTCCAGAATACCGCCGGATAATCAGGGCTTGTTATCCCTGTTAAGTTGAAATGTCCCGTAAATGTAATATTACTGCCTAAAACTGATTGTCTATAAGTGCCAAAATTTAAGGTAATAGGCTGGGTAATATTGCCGAATATCACTCTACCGATCTTATTGGGTGCGACCGCAGCGCTATCAACACCCATCGCAACCAGTTTTCCATTGGGTACTGACTTGATGTTATCCAAAGTGACGTCTAACCGAGTCGTGTCGTCTTGTACATACACCAGTCGGGAAACTATGCCGCTTGTGATCGCAAGCGTTGACGTAATGTCGCCAAAGTTGACGAGTTGGAACGTTGCATTTTGCGAACTCCAGGCGGCATTGTTTGTGGTTCCTGCCGCCATGAGGAAAGCATAGTTCGCGTAGTTTAAGTTATAGCCACCACCATCAATCACCAGATTTTGCCGGGCATTTGCGGCTTGGTTTACTGTGATCCCCCCAGCATATGCGGCTGCAAGATTGATATCTGCTGTCAATAGGATCGTGGTGGCAGTACTTCCCGCCCCCGCACTACTTAATGCAGCGACTAAACCTGCCGCGGTTGATACCGTCACGCAGTTTGTGCCCATAGCAGCACAATCGCCGACACTGATAGCAAAAGCAGGTTGAATACCAAACACCCCCATCACGGCGGCGGCTACAATAGCTATTTTAGGAGAAAGATGTTTACCTGATTTCTCAAGTAAAGGTGTGGCTGTGGAGCCTCGCTGGGTAGTTTTTGATTTTTGTTTTCCCTTGGCAAACTCACCGACCGCAACCCATATACTCAAGGATATATTCCAAATAACTTTAAAAATTGCGTTCATATATATCCTTAAAAGATTAAAATCTTATTGAAAGTGTATTGATGGCATCGCACCTTACAAATCAGACGAAAGAGGAAAACGTCATAAACTAATGATTCAATAAGTAAGCGATTTTCGTTTAGAGGAGAGAGAGTCCCAGGCTATCAGTCGGCGAACACACCCAAGGTGCTTCGTTTTAAATCCAGCCATCTAAAGACTAAAATAAAGTTAACATCCAACATACCTTATCTATATGTCTTTATTTATACGTATATTTAAAAAATAGAACAAGATTTGTCCCATAAGAAAATATATTGAAATGGTTATTTTTATCGGAATAAAAAACTACATCTAAAGAAAAAGTCAGCATTTAAATCTAACTTAAGAAAAATATCAAAATCAATCACCAACTAGACTTCAATTTACAGATGTATATTTTTTATTGATTATCATCAAAAAAAGATTTATCACACAAAGAAAGAGAATAATCCTACAAGGAATTAGGAATTACATTACTTTAATTACAATGCATAGTCCCATTAATCTTATATAAAATACGCCATTCGTGTTCTATGAACACAAGATTAATTCTTGATATTTCTCTATTTTAAAGATAAAAAAACATGGATGGGTGATAAGAGAAAAGAATAATATCAGCGAACCTTACCAAATCATCAGTACCGTAGACGTAATCTGGATGGTGTTTACTTATTCCTACTCATCATTTTTATCTAGTGTATCGCATCAGACTATGGGCACACATCACCTAATAAAATAGTGCTAAGCGAGTATGCCCAGAGGAATTTAATCCAGCCAGTCAGCGAGGATCTGCTGCGTCGTTTTTACTGTGATACGGTTCCCCGGAATGGACAGCTCAGACCAAACCTCATTATGTTGCGCGATAAGCTGCTGAGCCGTGGCATATTTCCGGTCCGCAGTGGTATGGGCATCAGAAGCGATGGTCAGAGCATACCCTTTACTGGCGGCAATTTTGATGGTGGTATCAACACAGTAATCCGTGGCACAACCACAAATAGTCAGATGAGTAGCCCCTAGCTGGGCAATAATAGTGTCGAGCGAGGTAAGATAAAACGAATCACACGCTGTTTTGGTAACAGAAATAGCATTCTGCGGGTAATGTAATTCCGGTAGCAGTTGCCACAATTCACTCCCTTGTGTCATTTCATCTTCTGCATGCTGTATGAAAATGACTTGGTCAGCATGGTCGATCAACTGATTAATACGAACGACGCGACCTTCACGATCAAAACGTGGATTAGCAAAAACCCCATTTTGCATATCAATGACAATAACAACATGTTCTCTGGTCACCGCCAACCTCTACAATGTATGTGGACCCGCTGTTAAGCTACAAAGGCCTTAGGGGAAAAGCCTATGCTAAGTTAAAGATCCTGACTTACACAATGGCCTAATCATACAAAACCTAATGAAAAACAACTTGATCTCGACCACCATTCTTCGCTCGGTAGAGTGCTTTGTCGGCTGACTTAATCGCATCATCAAATGAGGTGTCTTTAACATATAAAGCTGCACCGATAGATATCGTAATGTTGAGAGAGTGGTTGTCCGGTGTAATAAACAGCGTATCGCGGATATGTGTAGTTATCCGCACCAAGATCTCACTGGCAATTCTGTTATCTGCGGTATGTATTAACAGCAAAAATTCTTCACCGCCATACCGCGCCAGAAAATCATTTCCTCTAATCACTGACGTTAGTTCCTGGGCGATATCATATAAAATTTTATCACCGGCAGAATGTCCATGATTATCATTAACCCTTTTAAAAAAATCTATATCAATCAGTGCAATAAAGCAGTCCTTATGCGTTTCTCTAAAATTATCCAAATGGTGATTAATACTGAATCTATTAGGTAATTTAGTCAGTTGATCCGTCGAGGATTGGAATTGCAAAATAGAGAATTTACTAAACGTTTTTTGAAAGCGGCTAAAAATAAAATAGAGTATCGAGAGTAAAATAATGCTCATCGCGGATTTAAATATTGAACGGGGAAGGTATCCTAAAGAGATTAGCCGTTCAAAATTCAAAGCAATATTTATACATTGTGGAATGAAAACCGAAAGGAAAAAAGTAGCATATCTTTTATTATCCCAAATTTTTAGCGCTATAGATAAAAACATGAAAGACATAATGAAAATATCATAAAATGGCGATAATCCAAATACAAATACCGCATGGATAGCATAGCTTATCAATAAGGGGATTGGGCCAAAAATTAATGCTGTCAGGACAATAGGACTAATGATTAACCCATAGAGTGTCGCACTGGTTTGGTTATGAAAATCAGCAAGATAGGTTGCAGTAAAACCGGCAATCACGCCCATTAGAATTTTATAATGTAACTGATTAGGTTTTTGTCTGGTAATAATATAAAGATAAGGTAATGATATGCAAAGATAGATAATACAGACCGCATTAAAGGAACTTGTCAAAACACTCTGCATCAATTGAAACATAATATAATCTTCTACACTTAATGAACTCGGCTATAGAGACAGGTAGCCAAGTAAACAGAAAAAGGAAAGTTATAACGTATGCGGATAGGTTTCCTTTAATTTTGCGTATTTTCACCATAAAGGAGCGAACTATATCGTAAAAATAATAATTTATAAATAATTATATTTCTCTTAGTCATTTCATTTAGCATAACGTAAACTTAATATCACTTACGCCAGATATTATCCCTCGTCATAAGGAGTATAAACAGGATTTAATAATTTAAAAAACACTCGAGAGTGGCAAGAAAAACATCTATTATTACAGCCACGAGGAAATAAAAAACCAGCCGCTAAGCTGGTTATTATTATTCTATCGATTGTTAAGATTTGCCGTTAAGTCGTTTATTTTTTTAGTTGCAATGTTGTCATGCAGGTTTGGCTTTCAGCTTGGGTCGCAAAAGGTGATACAGCTTTGAGGCCTTGATAACTCACTTCGATAGTCCCTTCAGTATTGCGTGGCAACCACACACCAATAAAACCATTCTGATAGCTGGTCAGTGTATCTTGCAGGATAACTTTCCCGGCTTTATCGGTAATTTTCACATCAAATGCGGTATTCGCCAATTCACCACGACAGCCAGACAAACTGTGATTGAAGCATGGGTGAGTTTGGTTTACATAGGGGGCGAATGAGAGATAGAACTTATCACCCAAGGGAAAAGAATACCGCTGTTGTTCATCGGATAAGGTGAGTTCCGCACTCGTTACCGAAGCTGAATATGCCAAAGGGCGTTCTTGTTTGGATTGATCGATGGTCTCAATCATTTGCTCAGTAGTTTTTCCCGCTAAGCCATGTTGAGTCAAAAATTCCGTTTGTGTCGTCGCCGCGGCGAAATGGCTAAAAGTGACTGCAGCTAAAGCAACAATAGCCAGTCGGGCTGTTGTTGCAAATGTCTTTTTCACTGTCATGGTATCCTTCCAGTAAGAGGAAATGTTCTAGATAAGTTGGAATAATGACTGATAATCTAAGCCCTCCCCTTGGGGGAGGGTCAAAGACAGATTTGAATAGAAAGGTAAACCATTGTATAGAAATGAATTTTATTGATATAAATCAAATTAACACTCTGACGTACCCCTCAAAACTGATTAATTAATATCAGGATGTTGAGCGATAAGATTCTTTCTCTTTTTCTCAAGTTCGGCTATTTCTTGATCAATATCATCAATGTTGTGTTCGATATGATCATGGTGTTCCTGCAATATCTCTCTGGCCTCCGCCCGATCAGACGCGGCTGGCGTCGCCCCTTTCAGTGGCATATTGGCAGTCTCTTTCATAAATATTCCAGTAACCAAACCAATAACCGCCACCACCATTAAGTAATAAGCGGGCATAAACAGATTTTGCGTTGTTTCAACCAACCACGCTGCGGCCGTTGGTGTCAGCCCTGCAACCAACACCGACACATTAAATGCGATAGCTAATGCGCTGTAGCGGATATGGGTTGGGAACATTGCGGGTAATATTGAGGCCATCACCCCCGTAAAACAGTTAAGCAAAATAGCCAGGATCAACAAACCACAAAATATCAAACCGATGATGCCGCTATTAATCAAAATAAAGCTGGGAATAGCGAGAATAAACAGCCCAATACTGCCACAAATAACAAAAGGTCTACGGCCGAATTTATCGCTCATTAATCCCATCACAGGCTGAACGAATAACATACCCAGCATGATTGCAATGATAATCAATACACCATGATCTTCAGAATAATGCAGACTATGGGATAGGTAGCTTGGCATGTAGGTCAGTAGCATGTAATAAGTGACGTTGGTGGCAATAACCATCCCGACACAGATAATCAGGCTTTTCCATTGTTTGGTTAAAATCTCACGGAAAGAAACCTTAGGTGGCTCGGCAATATTGTGGCGTGAATCATTATCAATTTTATCGACGTGCTGTTGAAAGGTCGGTGTCTCTTCAAGTGCATGACGCAAATAGATACCGATTAATCCTAATGGCGCAGCAACGAAGAACGGAATACGCCATCCCCACTCAAGGAAACTGGCTTCACCCACAATGCTGGAAATAAGCAGAACGACTCCAGCGCCTAATACGAAACCTGCAATGGAACCAAAATCCAACCAACTACCAAGAAAACCACGTTTTCTATCGGGTGAATATTCAGCCACAAAAATAGCGGCTCCGGTATATTCGCCACCAACCGAAAAACCCTGTGCCAGTTTTGCCAATAACAATAATATCGGTGCCCAAATACCTATCGAGGCATAAGAGGGAATCAGACCAATACAGAAGGTACTGACCGACATAATAATGATGGTGACGGACAGGACTTTTTGCCGCCCATATTTATCACCTAACGCACCAAAGAATAAGCCACCAAGGGGCCGAACCAAGAAAGGAACGGAAAAAGTCGCCAGCGCAGCAATCATCTGAATACCGGGATCAGCACCGGGGAAAAATACCTGACCAAGTGCAAAAGCGACAAAACCATACACCCCGAAATCGAACCACTCCATGGCGTTGCCCAGCGCCGCTGCGGTGATTGCCTTCTTCAGTTTGGCATCATCAATGATTGTAATATCATTGAGTTGCATAGGTTTAACACTCTTTCTTCGTAGTCCCATTGTTTCTTCCTTATGTTCCCAATAGCTCCACTGCATAAAGCATGAAAATGATGACGCGGAGTAATACCTGTTAAAAAATTCAAATTTAGTGAGATATTTATAAGAATAGTTGTAAAGCGAGGCGATGTGTAGGATAGAGCGGCCTGCAACATTTAGATAGAATAACTTAACATTATCCAAAATACATGTTAAAAGGCGAATTAAAAGCACAAAAAATAGCAATTTCCGCCATTAAATCGTAAACATCCAGACATATATACTACTCATGTTATCAGTGGGTAAATTGGCCTTACCCGCCCGTGCAATGCCGAGTTATCGCTTTCGTCCTTAAGCTGCACCCCCGATAAATGCCGTTGGAAAGATTGCTCCAACAACCAGGCTAACTTAAAAGCCGCCTGAGGATAATCCAAACCCTCTGGCCGGATATTAGAAATACAATTGCGCTCGGACTCCAACCGCCGCGTGTTCGGCCCCCAAGTCATATAAACCCCCAAACTATCCGGGGAAGAAAGCCCCGGCCTTTCACCAATCAACATGACAACCGCTTTGGCTTGTAAACACTCCCCTGCATCATCCCCTAATGCTACCCGTGATTGATGAGCCAACACTATCGGGGCCAGTGATAAGCCGAGCGTTTGCAAATAAGGTCGTAAGGCCATCACCAAAGGAATTGCCTGCCGGTGTACCGCTTTCGATGACAGACCGTCACCAATAACTAACAGAATATCGGCTTGCTTATCAGGCCATGCACACAACTGTTCACGGCTTTGCGACGATAGCTTTCGGCCAAGATCCGGGCGGCGCAGATAAGTTGCACGATCCGGCGCGGCACTGTTGACGGTAAGTGTCTGTAATCCTGAATCTGCCAGTTGATTAGCAAGATCCTCGCTGATAAAAGGCTGGTGCACGGCATCCCGTGCCTGCGCATGTGCCAAACCAAATTTCAACAGCTCTTCAGTAGGTAAGCTTGCTCCTGTACGGCCAAGAGCAATACGCGCCGCCGTGAACTGGCGCAAAACCGCCCACGAATTGCGATGTAACACCCCGTTTATTATCTCATTTCCGCTCATCAGAATGCCCCCATAGGTGGCAACTGCGCTAATAACGGATGATTGGCCGTGGTATCACGCAAGCGCCCCTGAGCATCCATAATATTCATTTTTTCTAGCCACAGACCAAACTCTGGTGCATGTTTCAGACCGAGCAATTGCCGGATATACAACGCATCATGAAACGACGTGCTTTGATAATTAAGCATGATGTCATCAGCTCCCGGCACCCCCATCATAAAGGTCAGTCCAGCGGTCCCCAGTAAGGTCAGCAAGGTATCCATATCATCCTGATCCGCCTCAGCATGGTTGGTATAGCAGACATCACAACCGAGTGGGACACCCAGTAACTTGCCACAGAAATGGTCTTCCAAACCGGCACGGATAATCTGCTTACCATCATAAAGATATTCTGGCCCGATAAACCCGACGACAGTATTAGTCAGTAACGGTGAGAAGCGGCGAGCAATCGCATAAGCACGCGCTTCGCAGGTTTGTTGATCAACCCCGAAATGAGCATTACCGGAGAGACAACTGCCCTGCCCAGTTTCAAAATACATCACATTGTCACCGACAGTGCCTCGCTTGAGGCTCAATGCCGCACAGTGTGCTTCTTCCAACAAAGCCAGATTGATGCCAAAACCGGCATTTGCAGCTTCACTGCCCGCGATAGACTGGAACACTAAATCAACCGGTGCTCCGCGTTCAATCAACTTAATCGTGTTAGTAACATGCGTTAATACGCAGGATTGAGTGGGGATCTCAAAGCGGCTTATCACGTCATCCAGCATATAATTAAGTTTTTCTAACAATGGCAAGCTGTCACTGGCGGGATTGATGCCAATCACAGCATCACCGCTGCCATACAGCAGGCCGTCAAGCATGCTGGCGGCGATACCCGGCAAACTGTCCGTGGGGTGATTGGGCTGTAGCCGCACACTTAAGTGGCCGGCAAGGCCAATAGTGTTACGGAATCGGGTAATAACACGGCATTTTTTCGCCACCAGAATCAAATCCTGATTACGCATTATTTTACTTACCGCGGCGGCCATTTCTGGGGTGATACCAGCACTGACTTGCGCTAGCGTCACACTGTCGGCCTGCTCGCTGAGTAACCAGTCACGAAAATCGCCGACGGTCAGATGCGCTATTGGCGCAAAAGCCTGCGGGTCGTGGCTATCAATAATCAGCCGTGTGACTTCATCCTGCTCATAAGGAATCAGCATTTGCTGTAAAAACGTTTTTAGCGGCAGATCTGCCAGCGTCATACGGGCAGCCATGCGTTCTTCAGCACTTTCTGCCGCAACGCCCGCCAGATAATCGCCCGAACGTGCCGGTGAAGCTTTAGCCATCAAATCGCGTAAATCGCCAAAGTGGTAACTACGATGGCTCAGTGTTGTCTGGTACATACTGCGTCCCTTAGTTGTTCAGGCTGCATAAACAGCCTGAACAATGATGACATTAATAGCAAGAATGGATCACTCGGCAGCACTGAGCTGTGGATCAAATGCGGCAGTAGCGCGTGAACGGTGGGTAAGACGAAAATAAATATAACCGACCAACATCATTCCAGCGAATATCAGAGCCAGCAGCGGGTTGTAATAGATCATCGCAATCAGACAGACAACCGCCAAAACTAACGCCAATGCTGGCGCAAACGGATAGAACGGCGCGGAGAATGGGCGAGTCAGGCGTGGCTCTGTTTGTCGCAGTTTGAATAATGACAACATTGAGATGATATACATCACGATGGCACCAAACACCGACATAGTGACAATATTTGCCGTCAGTGGCATGCCGCCAATAATAATCAACGAGTCAGAAAAAATAGCACCAATCCCGACAACACCACCAGCCAAAATCGCCAGGTGTGGGGTACGGAAACGGCGGTTTACTTTGGCCAGCGGCTTAGGTAAATAACCGGCGCGGGCCAAGGCAAAAATCTGGCGGGAATAGCCCATAATGATGCCATGGAACGAGGCTATCAGACCAAACAGCCCAAGCCATACCAGCATGTGTAACCAACCGCTGTCGCTGCCAACGATAATTTTCATTGCTTGTGGCAGTGGGTCGTTGATATTAGATAGCTTAGTCCAGTCGCCCACCCCACCGGCAAATACCATCACACCTAATGCCAGTAGCACTAAGGTCAAAATACCGCCAATAAAGGCGCGCGGAATGGTACGTTGTGGCTCTTTTGCTTCCTCTGCAGCCATCGAAGCCCCTTCAATCGCCAAAAAGAACCAGATAGCAAAGGGAATAGCGGCAAAAATCCCCGATAATGACCCGATACTGAATGTATCCGCGCCAGCCCAACCGCCTCTGACAAAGTTACTGATTTCAAAGCCTGGTGCGACCACGCCCATAAATACCAGCAACTCAAAAATGGCCAATATCGTCACCAACAGTTCGAAGGTTGCAGCAATACTGACACCCAGAATATTCAATGACATAAATATCAGATAGGCCCCAACCGCCACCCACTTTGGGTCAACTGCGGGGAATTGAACATTAATATAGGCACCAATTGCCATGGCAATGGCGGGAGGAGCAAATACAAACTCAATCAACGTCGCAAGACCAGCAATAAAGCCACCCGTTGGGCCAAAAGCGCGGTGAGCGTAAGCAAACGGCCCTCCGGCATGAGGAATAGCGGTGGTTAATTCGGTAAAACTAAAAATAAATGCCGTGTACATCGCGGCCACACCCAGAGCGGTAAACAGGAACCCTAAGGTGCCCGCTTGCGCCCATCCGTAGCTCCAACCAAAATACTCGCCGGAAATCACCAACCCGACGGCAATACCCCATAATTGAAAACTGCCCAACGTACGTTTTAATTCCGGTGCTTGTTTCGCCTGTGACATACCTTATCCCTATCAAAGAAATTTAATGGTAATAGTGCGGTCTATGGCTAAAGCAATGTTTGTACCAAATGCTAGATAACCGCTGAACAACGGAAATACCCGCACTTTAAGTAATGGGAAAAGGAGATGTAACGGGAGATAGCACTGTATGTGCGCTTTCCCCGCACTTTTTAGAGGCAAATGCACGAAGATGCAGCACCGCGAGGAAGGTACGCCTCATCCAGTCAAAAAAACATCGTTTTGCTGCTGGGAGTACAGCACTCACTTTAATTTTCACAAATAATGCATTACGCAATGCCACAAACAAGACGAAAATCACAAAATCAATAATTTATTAAAATTAAATATTTGAGATTAAATTCAAATATAGACTATTGCATTTTTATACAAATACTAATTTATATAAAATAATTGTGATCACAGTTACTGTTTTTCAGTGTTTGCATTTCATTAGTATCACAGATCACATTTTTTCATCGATTTGATTAAGCGCGTCGTCAAGAATAAGCTCAATTTCAGTTAATGCCCACGAGAATGAATTAATGGGTCGCCAAGATAAAATAATAATATAAGGACTCCCTATGCAGGCGCTTATCGATTTCTTTCCTGAAAATAGTATTGCGATATATCCTTCCGCCGAGCATTGGGAACACGCTATTGATTTATCAATGGCAAGCCTAATCGATAATCATGCGGTTAAACCTGAATATAGTCAGGCGATCAAAGATGCCACACGTGAGATAGGGCCTTATTATATTTTGGCACCAGAAATAGCTATGCCGCATGCCCGCCCTGAAAATGGCGTGAACCACACCGCACTCAGCCTGACATTGCTGCGTAAAGGCGTGATTTTCGACGCTGACAGTGAACCGGTAAAATTACTAATAGGCCTGGCAGCAAAAGATGCGGACTCCCATATTTATGCTATTCAGGCATTAAGTGAAATGTTCTGTGACGATGAATCTATTACATCATTACTGAATGCTGCCAACACCGAAAATATAAAAGATATCCTTAAGCATTATTAACCTATTCCGATAATACAATAACAAGGAATTAATATGGCTAATAAATCAATACGCGCCAAAGTACAATCCTTTGGCGGTTTTCTAACAGCAATGGTAATACCTAATATTGGGGCTTTTATTGCATGGGGGTTTATCACTGCATTATTTATCCCGACTGGATGGACGCCGAACGAACACTTCGGCAAGTTGGTCGGCCCGATGATTACCTACCTGCTACCGTTAATGATTGGTTCTACCGGTGGGCATTTGATTGGGGGTAAACGCGGGGCCGTGATGGGCGGTATTGGCACTATGGGGGTTATTGTTGGTGCTGATATTCCGATGTTTATCGGCGCGATGGTGATGGGGCCACTAGGGGGTTATTTAATTAAACATATCGATAAGCGATTGGAGAAACACATTCCAGCCGGTTTCGAGATGGTAATTAATAATTTCTCCCTCGGTATCAGCGGCATGTTGCTCTGCCTACTGGCCTATGAAGTGATCGGCCCGGCGGTGATGGAGGCGAATAATCTGGTCAAACAAGGCATCGAAGCACTGGTGTCTACTGGCTTCTTACCCCTACTGGCGGTGATTAATGAACCTGCCAAAGTGCTGTTCCTGAATAATGCCATCGACCAGGGAATCTATTACCCACTGGGAATGCAGGAAACTGCTATCCACGGCAAATCAATTTACTTTATGGTCGCCTCAAATCCAGGGCCAGGGTTAGGTATTCTGCTGGCTTTCTCACTATTTGGCAAAGGTATGAGTAAGAAGTCAGCACCCGGCGCGATGATTATTCATTTCCTCGGCGGTATCCACGAGCTCTATTTCCCTTATGTTCTTATGAAACCACTGATGATCATTGCCATGATCGCCGGTGCCATGAGTGGCATATATGTCTTTGAATTATTAGGTGCTGGCCTGGTTGCAGGTCCGAGTCCTGGTTCTATCTTCGCGTATCTGGCATTAACCCCTCGCGGTGGTTTCCTAGCTACCTGTGCGGGTGTCTTTACCGGTACTGCAGTTTCGTTCTTGGTGGGTTCCATCATCTTGAAAATGGACAAAGCCACCAGCGAAGAGAGCTTTGAAGAGTCGCAAACCGCCATGAAGAATCTAAAAGCCGAGGGCATATTGGCCAATCACCTCAACAATGATCATCCGGTACGGTTGATAGCCTTTGTCTGCGATGCCGGGATGGGGTCCAGCGCCATGGGAGCAACCACGTTTAGAAAAAAACTGGAGAAAGCCGGTTACCCGATTGCGGTAAAACATTACGCCATCGAAAACATTCCAACCGATGCTGACATCATTGTTACCCACGCCAGCCTTGAAGGCAGAGCACAGGGCGTGACGGACAAGCCATTGATTCTAATTAAAAATTATCTTGGCGACCAGGCTCTGGATATTTTATTCGAGCAATTGACTACAAGTGATAAGCCAAAGGAATCAGTATGAAAACGAAAGTGGCTGCAATATACGGTAAGCAAGATGTCCGCCTACGTGAGTTTGAATTACCCCCGATCAGCGATGACGAATTACTGGTTAGCGTCATTTCCGACAGCGTCTGCCTGTCGACTTACAAAGCAGCTTTGCTGGGTAGTGAGCACAAACGAGTACCGGGTGATGTGGCGCAACACCCTGCCATTACTGGCCATGAATGTGCGGGGGTCATTGTTGAAGTCGGTAAGAATTTAGCCACCCGCTATCGTGCTGGTGAACGTTTTGTGTTGCAACCTGCGATGGGGCTACCCAGTGGCTATTCAGCAGGTTACAGCTACGAATATTTTGGCGGTAACGCCACCTACATGATTATTCCCAAGCTGGCTATTGATCTCGGCTGTGTACTGCCTTATCACGGCAACTATTTTGCCGCCGCATCGCTGGCTGAACCGATGTGTTGCATTATTGGAGCCTATCACGCCAGTTATCACACCACACAATATGTTTATGAACACCGCATGGGCATTAAGCCCGGCGGTAATCTGGCCCTATTGGCTTGTGCCGGGCCAATGGGAATGGGGGCTATCGATTATGCCATCAACGGTGATATCAAACCGGCCCGCGTGGTGGTGGTAGATATAGATGAAGTCCGTCTGGCTCGTGCTGAGCAACTACTACCAAGAAAACAGGCAGCAGATAAAGGTATCGAACTGATTTACATCAACAGCAGCAAGCTGGATAACCCCATCGATACATTACGTCAACTCACGGGGAATCAGGGTTTTGATGATGTATTTGTCTACGCAGCTGTGCCAGCAGTCATTGAATTGGGTGATGATTTGCTGGCAGAAGATGGTTGCCTGAACTTCTTTGCCGGCCCGACAGATAAGCACTTTAAAGTGCCGTTTAACTTCTATCACGTCCACTACTCCAGTACGCATATTGTCGGTACTTCTGGTGGCTCTACCGGTGACATGGAAGAGGCACTTACGCTTTCTGCCCAGCGACGCATACAACCCTCTTTTATGATTACTCATATTGGCGGTCTGGATGCTGTACCTGAAACGGTGCTCAACCTCCCCCATATACCGGGTGGCAAGAAACTGATTTATAACGGCATTACCATGCCCCTCACCGCCATTGACGATTTTGCCGAACGAGGTAAAACGGATCCATTATTTGCGCAATTAGCCGAACTGGTCGCCGAAACTCATGGGGTCTGGAATGAAAAAGCAGAACACTATCTGTTAGCGCACTTTAACGTGGATATCGGAGTCGAGAGTGAAAACACTGGCATATGATATTTTCCGCACCACCGAACAAGCAGCAATGGCGGCCTGGCCACTGCTCGGCTGCGGTAACAAAAACCTTATTGATGGCGTTGCCGTCAGCGCCATGCGCGAGGCCTTAAATCAGATGACGATGCAAGGAAGCATTGTTATCGGAGAAGGCGAAATTGACCATGCGCCGATGCTGTATATTGGCGAACAACTCGGTGCCGGTGGACCACCTGTTGATATTGCTGTTGATCCTATTGAAGGTACCCGCATGGTCGCGATGGGGCAAGCCAATGCGCTGGCTGTGATTGCTTTTGCCCCACGAGGGATGTTGTTACATGCGCCTGATATGTATATGCGAAAATTAGTGGTAGGTGCACAAGCCAAAGGTTCCATTGACTTGCGCCGTTCACTGGCAGAAAACCTGCGCTGTGTGGCGGCTAAGTTAAACAAACCTTTAAATACGTTACGCATGATTACCCTCGACAAACCGCGCCATCAGCAGGCTATCGAACAGGCCAATGCACTCGGTGTTAAAGTTTATGCTATTGCGGACGGCGATGTGGCCGCCAGCCTGATGACCTGCTTATCCAACGGGCAGGCCGATGTGATGTATTGCATCGGCGGCGCACCTGAAGGCGTTATCTCGGCCTGTGCCATTCGTGCTTTGGGCGGCGATATGCAAGCTGAATTGATCGACTTTTGTCAGGCCAAAGGGGAAAGCGTGACGAATCGGGATATTGCCCTCACGGAGCACCAACGCTGCCAGCAAATGGGGGTTAACCTTAATCAGGTCTATTCTCTGACCGAATTGGTGCGCTCCGGGCAGATTATTTTTTCCGCAACCGGCATAACTCAGGGTGATATCGTCACCGGTATTAAGGAAAAAAATGGGGGCCAACTTCAAACCCAAACACTTTTGATTAACGGGCTGGATAACACCTGTAATATCATCAACTCCCTCCACTATCGATAATGGTGTTAAGGGTAGGATGACTGCATTAACTGAAGATGACGTACTCGAAAGGCTCGCCAGCCCTGAAAATCTCAATGATTTTCTGCTGAATGCCAATGAGATCTTATTTCAGGGTATTAAAAGCCTTCTGCCCTATTTATTTATCAATAATGATGAAGATATTCAGGAATACGCCGTCAAGCCTTTATTAGCCAAGTCAGGCCCACTGGACAGTCTGGATGTTTCTTTGCGCTTAATTTATGCGTTGGGGCAAATAACAAAAGCGGTTTATGCCGATATTTTGTTATTTTCTCAGCTCAGTGAGCATTTGCAAGAAACCGGAGATATTACTGAGTTTCATGACGATATCGTTTATGAATTTATGGGTAATCTCAATGCCGTGACCCAGAATAAAACCTTATTTCAAATGATTGAAAAGATGAAGTTTTCTGACTTCACCATTTTTAATCAGACCCGCTACGGGAATATGGTGAAAACCGGGCTGACGTTGGCAGTGACGTCATTATTACAGGAACTGACTTATGAGAGTGGAACTTAACATTAATGGGCTACAGAACAGCGCGCATTTTCCCGACCGCGATATTACTCATCTGCATCTGCCACTATTAGCCTCACTGTCTCAGCAACAACAGCAGCTTCAGCGCCGCATGGTGGTTTTTTTATGCGCGCCACCCGGTACCGGTAAATCCACCCTCGCCACATTTTGGCAATGGCTTTCCCAACGTGACACCACTCTAACACCGGTACAATGTCTGCCTATGGACGGCTTTCACCACTACAATCACTACCTTGATGCCCACCAGTTACGCAGTAAAAAGGGAGCACCAGAAACCTTTGATTTGCCTAAGCTACGTCAGGCTATCCACAGCTTGCAGCAACCTGGAGCGACCTGGCCTGCCTATGACCGCCGGTTACATGACCCGGTTGAAGATGCCATTATTGTCGACGCACCGATTATCGTGCTGGAGGGCAATTGGTTATTACTGCAACAACCCGGTTGGCAGCAGTTGAAAGCACTGGCTGATTACACTATTTATATTAATGCCGCCCCAGAATTACTGCGGGATCGCCTGATTGAGCGCAAGATCCGTGGCGGTTTATCGCCACAACAGGCCGAGGATTTTTACCTCGCCACTGACGGCCCTAATGTGTTCAAGGTATTGCAGTTCAGCCAGCCCGCCGACTGTCATTTAGTGATGGATAGCGATATGAGTTACCACAAAGCCTGAGCCACAATAAGGAAAAACCCGCCAGCGGCGGGTTTTCACTTTTACACATCGGCTCAAGGTTGCGGGTCGCTGCCAGAATCCTCTTTGCGGGTTTTCACCCATTCTCGCAGTCGCTGAATATGCAGATACAGTGCGGGAATAAACAGTATCCCTACCGCAGTGGCCATCAACATGCCACCAAACACGGTGATACCGATAATTTGACGGCTCATCGCCCCGGCTCCACTGGCAAAAACCAGTGGCATCACCCCGAGGATAAACGAAATAGCAGTCATCATAACCGCACGAAAACGCTGCTTAGCACCTTCCTGTGCCGCATCACGGATACTCGCGCCCTCTTCTCTGCGGGCTTTAGAGAATTCGACGATCAAAATCGCATTCTTAGCTGCCAGCCCTATCAGCAACACTAAGCCGATTTGCGCGTACACATCGTTGGCAAACCCCATTGTCGCCAGCCCTGCTACCGCCCCGCCTACGGCAAACACCACCGAGAGGATAACCACCAGCGGAATACTCCAACTCTCATATTGGGCGACTAAAAACAGATAGGCAAAGACCAATGCAGCAAGATAGATAAACACCACTTGCCCGCCGGTTTGCTGCTCCTGCCACGACATTCCGCTCCAGCTATAGCTGTAACCTGACGGTAAATTCTGTGCCAATAACGACTCCATCGCCGCCATTGCCTGACCAGAGCTGGCACCATCAGCCGCAGAACCGCTGATGGCTACCGAAGGGAACTGGTTGAAATTACTGATAAAGGGCGCACCCACCGAGGGGGTTAACGTCACCAGATTTGCCAGACTGACCAATGCACCATTGTCACTGCGCACATTCAGACTATTTATCTGCGCGGTGCGCTGGCGGAAATCCATATCATTTTGTAATTGCACCCGGAACATACGGTTATTCAGGGTGAAATCTCCCGCATTCATTCCCCCAAGTGACGTTTGCAAGGTTTGGAAGATTCGGCTGACCGGTACCTGTAGCAGCGCGGCGCGGTCACGATCGATACTCAGATTAGTTTCAGGCACCGAAGCGCTGAAGGTGGTAAATACCCGGCTGAGTTTCGGGTCCTGATTAGCGGCAAAAATAATTCCCTGGCTCACCTGCGCCAACTCTTGCGGTGACTGGCCTAACAGCGCCTGAATACGTAAATCAAATCCAGAAGCACTGCCCAACCCGGCAATAGCCGGTGGGTTTACTGCCATGATCATCGCCGAAGGGATAGCGGCCAAATTGGTCTGAATACTGGCCAGCACGCGATCAATATGAGGCCGTTGCCCCCAAGGTTTTAGCATCACAATGGCAAATCCGGCATTGGGCGAGTTGTTGCCGCTAAGCAAACTGAAGCCGGTGATTTTTATCACATCCTCGACGGCATCATTATCAGTAACCACTTGATACATCTGGTCCATCACCGTCTGAGTCCGATTAAGCGAAGCCCCATCTGGTAGTTGTAAACTGACAAAGAAGTATCCCTGATCTTCCTCCGGCAGGAACGAGGTGGGTAAACGCGTGTAACCCCACCAGGTTGCCAGCCCCACCAGCAGTAGCGCGGCGATACTGAATACCGCTCGGCTACTGATACGGCTGGTCAATGAAACATAACCGTCGCGGGCGCGATCAAGCCCACGATTAATACCGCCGAACAGACCGGTATCTGCCAATGTGCGCCGTTTCAGCAATACCGCACACAGCGCCGGACTTAAGGTTAATGCATTGATACTGGATAAAATCACCGCCGCCGACAGTGTTACCGCAAACTGCCGGTATAGCTCACCGATAATCCCTGGCAAAATGGCAATCGGCACGAATACCGCCATCAGTACCAGGGTGGTTGCGATAATCGGCCCGGCAATTTGAGTCATTGCCTGTCTGGTTGCTTGCGCCGGTGACAGATCAGGGTCATTCGATAATAAGCGCTCGACGTTTTCCACCACCACAATAGCATCATCAACCACAATGGTTAGCGCCAGAATAATGGCAAACAGGCTCAGGGTATTGGCCGAATAACCAAAGATATACAGTACAGCGAAGGTGCCGAGCAGGGAGACCGGAATGGTAAGCGCGACGATAAAAGTTGCCCGCATACTTTGCAAAAACAGATACACCACCGCCAATACCACAATTAAGGTTAACGTCAGTGACACTGCGATTTCATGCAATGTTGCGGTAACCGGCAGGGTGGAGTCGTAATTGATTTCATACGTCAGGTCTGGCGGGAAAGAGGCTGATAGCCGAGCCATTTCATCCCGTACCCCATTAGCCACATTTAACGCGTTGGCACCCGGTACCGGATAAACTACTAAAAATGCCGATTCAGTCTGGTTTTGCGCCGCACTGACCTGATAGTTCTGCGCCCCCAGCGCCACGCGAGCAACATCACCTAACCGAATCATGCCGCCCTGAGGATTACTACGAATAATCACATTAGCAAACTGTTGTGGGTCCGTTAGCCGCCCTTGTCCACTGATGGTCAGGGTTTGCTGCTGACCGGGCACCGACGGTGATGAGCCAATCTGCCCGGCAGCCGCCTGTACGTTCTGCTGTTGTAATGCTGCGACAATATCCTGCACGCTGACATTCAGTGATTCCATCCGTTGCGGATTGAGCCAAACCCGCATGCTGTAATCACGCGCGCCAAATACCTGCACATCGCCGACACCATTGATACGCGCAATGGCATCACGCAACTGAATACTGGTGTAATTGCTGACAAACAGCGCATCATGGGTTTGTTTCGGTGAAAAAACACTGACTCCCAGCAACAAGTTAGAGGCCCGTTTGCGCACGGAAATACCGTTTTCATTCACCTCCGCCGGCAGCTGAGCACTCACCTGAGAAATGCGGTTTTGCACCTCAACCGCCGCCATATCGGGGTCGGTACCACTGGCAAAGGTAATACTTAACTGATAACTGCCGTTATTAGCACTGGTCGATTCCATATACAGCATATTGCTGACACCGTTGACCTGCGCTTCCAGTGGTGAGGCCACGGCTTGTGCAACATCGCGGGCACTGGCTCCGGGGTAGACGGCACTCACGGAAACCACCGGTGGCGTAATATCAGGATATTGTTCCACCGGAATCACATACAACGACACCCAGCCAACAATGGTTATCACCAGTGCAATAACAATGGCAAACTTGGGCCGACGGATAAAGAAATGCAGCATCTGGCCTTCCCCTTAATTTACTGTCAGTGGTGTAGCAACGCTGGCGCTAACCGTCATCCCTGGCCGGACATGTTGTAGCCCTGCCACAATCACTCGTTCGCCCACTTTCAGCCCGTCAGTCACTTCATATTGTTGTTCAAACTGCTCACCCAACGTCACTTGCCGCACATCGACCTGATCTTTATCGTTCACCACCAAAACAAAGTGTCCCTGCTTATTCTGCTGCAATGCGGCAATCGGTATGACAGTAACCGGTTTTGCCATTTCTGCTGCCAGCGACACATTCACCACCCCACCGGGCAGTAATAAATGCCGTGGATTGGCAAAACGGGTACGCAGGGTAACGGTACCGGTCTGTTTATCAATTTGATTATCAACGGACTCAAAAACGCCGCGTTCCGGGTACTGCTTACCATTCGCCAGTTGAATACGAGGAGTAAAGTTGCCAAACGGCAATGTACTGCTGTCCGCAGAGGGACCTGCAACCGACAACTGATAGGTTGCTGTAATGTAATCTCGTTCATTCACTGCGATAGCTACCCGAATCGGATCAAGTTGGACAATATTGACCAACGTGCCGCTGGCAGGATTAATTAGGCTACCGACATTAAAACGGCTGTGACCAATCTGACCGGTTATCGGCGCGTAAATACGGGTAAAACTGAGCTGTAATTGCTGGATTTGCAGGTTCGCCTGCGCCTGAGCTACCGCCGCGCGGCTGATATCGCGCTGCGCTTGTGCTTCGTCAACTTCCGCCTGGCTGACCGAGCGATTACTTCCCAAACGCTGTAAGCGGGTGAGGTTCACCTGAGCATGATTAGCACTGGCAGTCGCACTGTCTAACTGCGCCTGGGCCTGCGTTACTGCGGCCTGATGCAACGCGGGATCAATTTCATACAATAGAGAGCCCTGCTTGACCATCTGCCCTTCGGTAAACAACCGCGCAGCAATAAACCCTTCGGTACGGGTCGTCACATCCACCGCCTGAATCGCCTCCACGCGCCCCAAATACTGTAACGCAGTATCCGGTGTGATTGAGGTTACGACCGAAACAGTAACCGCAGGCAGCGGTGCTGCTGCAAAAACCTGATGTGTCACAAGACTCAACAGCAAGAGCAAATTCAGCCGAGTCCGTAGGATTCGTGGCACGTAATTGATTAGCGTGGACCAAACCAAATTCAGTGTAACCATGGTCATTCCTTACTCTCGGCAAAAAGTGATAATTTCATAAAGAGCGCGCAACCTTTTGCGGGCCAAAGAGAAGGTAACGTATTACACCTATAATGATAAGAGACTAAGATTATATTCATGTTAGTTTATATTTCTTCTGAGTCTTCACTTCCTGCTGATTAAATGGATGTTTTATCCTATTTAGGATCAGCCTAAATTTTGTAAGTGCCAAGGGAACTCACTATGACGGACTCCAGCCAGCCAGAATCACCATCACGGGCAAAAGGAGATAATGTTTTCTTTGCAAAACAAACTTTACAGGCCATGGCCTTGCTGGTTGGGGCAACCATCATTATTGCAGCGGTAGGCATTATCTATATCGCCTCGCAATTAAATGAACGAGCGACATCTCAAAGTCGTTTTCTGGTAGAAAAAGCCTGGAAAATGCGGCAAGACTCAATAAAAACCCGAATAAAAGACAATGCTTTCTGGGGTGATGCTTATGAACATTTGCATGTAAAAGTCGATCCTGACTGGGCTTTTGTCAGCCAAAATCTGGGGCCGTCACTGTATAGCGACTTTAATTATGAGGGAGTGTTTGTTGTTGATGGGCTAGGAAAAACCCGTTATTCGGTCATCAATGGGCAACTGAAAGATATTAGCCTGCCCGATTGGCTCAACAAAGATATAACCCCGTTGATTGACGCCGCCCGAGCGCGGGCAGACAAACAATATATTGCAACTGAAACCATCGACGTGGCTGGGCAACCGGCCATTGTTGCGGCTGCGGCCTTAACTACTGGTAGTGATCCACGCGTTAAAACAGTGGCTGGAGCACCCTCTGTTCTGGTGTTTATCGATTTACTGACACAGCCCGAGCTAAATACCTTGGGCGAAGATTATGGTATTCATCAACTGCGTACCCCTGAGGATGAAAAAGACGCGGCATCCAGCCCGTCAGTTCTATTATCTGCCAGTGATAACAGCGCATTGACGCTGCATTGGAATCAGGATATGCCCGGCGCGCAACTGCTCAACATATTACTCCCACTACTGACGCTGGTTGCATTGATTCTTGGGCTGACCGGCTGGTTAGTTCTGCGGCGGGCGATGTCAGAAGCACGGGTAGCGGATGAAAACAAATCTGCTTTAATCGCCAGCGAAGAACGCTTTCGTCATGTCGCCGAAGCTGCTACCGACTGGTTATGGGAAACCGATGCCGATTTACGCATCACCTACCTGTCGCAACGGTTTTTGACCATTACCGGATTAAGTGTGGAGCGCTGGCTGGGGCGTAATCTTGATTCACTGTTAAATTGCGATATTATCCCGCTGCGCTCTTGGTTACAGCACACCCATCTGACTGAATCTCGCAATGAGTTGCAATGCACTTATTTCTCCGCCAAAGGCGATAAACGCATTTGCCGTATTTATGCCAAACCTATCATCCAAAACAACGAAACCATTGGGTTCCGTGGCACCGCATCGGATATCACCCGTGAAATAGAAGCACAGGAACGGATTCAGCACCTCTCTCTACATGATGCATTGACCGGTTTACCCAACCGTCTGCGAATGAAAGAATTCCTGGAAAATAAGTTACGCCATTTAGCTGCGGCCCCCCACCCGCTGGTTATCCTCAATGTTGACTTGGATAAGTTTAAACCTGTTAACGACACTTTTGGTCATGTTACCGGTGATCTGGTACTGCATCAGGTATCTGAACGCCTAAGAAGTTGTTTGCGTGATCAAGATTTAGTCGCGCGTCAGGGGGGAGATGAATTTGTTCTAATTATCACAGGTCTTGCGTCACGCAAAGAAATTGAACAGCTTTGTACGCGCGTTATCACCCGAATCGAAAGTCCTTACGTGATAAATGATCAGGATATTTATATCGGGGCCAGCATTGGTATTGCACTGGCACCTCAAGACTCAATGCAAGCCGAAGAGCTATTACGATTTGCAGATATTGCCATGTATGAAGCTAAAAACAGTGGCCGTAACCGTTGGAGCTTCTACTCCAGTGAAATGAATGAGCGCCTGATGCAACGCAGTGAGCTAGAGCGTTTTTTACGTCAGGCCGTTAAGCACAACGAATTTAACCTTTATTACCAGCCACGCTACCGTATTGAGGGAACACAACTGACGGGTGCTGAAGCCTTGGTGCGCTGGAACCACCCGATTTTGGGGCTGCTGATGCCGGATCAATTTATTGCGCTGGCCGAAGAGACGGGGCTTATCACCTCAATTAGCGACTGGACCATGCTACAGGCATGTCAGGATGCATCGACATGGCCCTCGTCACTGATTGTTTCCGTTAATATTTCTGCGGTTGAATTCAGGAACCAGCGCCTGATAGAACGAGTGCGCCAAGTCCTGCTGCTCACTGGGCTACCTAGCCATCGATTGGAGCTGGAAATCACCGAGCGGATAATGATTGAAGATGCCGATGGTGCCTTTAAAACCATGACAGCATTGAAAACCCTGGGTGTGCGCTTATCGATGGATGACTTTGGTACTGGATATTCCTCACTGAATTATCTGCGCCGCTTCCCGTTCGATGGATTGAAAATTGATAAGAGCTTTACCGATGAACTGGCCGAGTCACATGAAGGCCAATCAATTGTCGAAGGAATCATTAACCTCGGCCATGCGCTGTCCATGACGGTGACCGCCGAAGGGGTAGAAACCGCCGAGCAGCTCGGGCAGTTACAGACTCTGATGTGTGATGAAGTTCAGGGTTATTTCTTGGGTAAGCCAATGAAACTGGATGATTTATTAGTTCTTATCCGTAATACACATTATGATTGAGGGCCGTTCAGCCGCTGGCGCTCAAGGCTATAGGGCTGAGCGGTAACGCTATTTTTAAGAGGTTAACCGGGGAGAGGCTATACCAGATCGCTTATTTTCAGTTGATAAAGGCCATCTAGAAAAGCTGGAATAAAGCTACCAGGGCCTGCCACCTGCTGAGATACCTGCCCGCCGACTTGTGACATCACCCGGCAAGCCGTTGCCACATGATGTAAACGGTCGCCTTCCAGTGCGCAAAATGCCGCTACCACGGCAGAAAGTGCGCACCCCGTCCCCACTACCCGGGTCATCAGCTTATCGCCACCGGTCACGGCAAAATCACGCAGGCCGTCGGTGATATAATCCACCTCACCGGTAACCGCAACCACAGTCTGCACCTGTAGTGCCAATTGGCGAGCAGCAGGCAGTGCACTCACCGAAGAATCGACACTATCCACCCCACGCCCCATAGTCGCCATACCGCTTAATGCCATGATTTCCGAGGCGTTACCCCGTATTGCCGCCGGTTTTAGCGCTAATAATTGATGGGCAAAATCAGTACGATAGACAAACCCGCCGACCGCAACGGGGTCCAGCACCCAAGGGGTAGAGGATTGATTTGCCGCCTGGATTGCCGCCAGCATGGATTCGGCCTGAGCGCGGTGTAACGTGCCGATATTGATAAGTAAACTGTTCGCCATTGTACTAAATTGTGCGGCCTCTTCAGCTTCAACCACCATGGCAGGAAAAGCCCCTAATGCCAGTAACACATTGGCAGTGAAGGACTGTACTACCTCATTAGTCAGGCAATGGACTAATGGCGGTGTAGTTTGGAATTGTTGCAAACAGGCCGCCGCCAGTGCATCAGGGTACGGGAGAGGAGCGATTGAAAAGTCAGAGCGAATAGTATTCATGATATCCCCCACCGGCGAAGAAGAAGGGGGACCGTTGTTTATGGACTCAACAACGATACCGCGACTTCCCTCCGCTGGTATAATCCAGATCAGGTAATACGGGTAAAATCTCAGCCATTACGCATTTAGCGGCAGGCACCCCGAGTCAACGAGCTTTATTATTAACACAATTAGCGGTAATCAAACACCATTAGCCATAATCATCACTTATGGCATTTTGACGCAGCGGCAATCAGTGCTTGCCCTAGAGCCAGCCCACCATCACCGGCAGGCAGACGCTGGGGCAGCAACAGTTGGAAATCATGCAGTTGTGCGCTAAGTAACTCACGCAGTAACCGGTTATGTAGCACCCCACCTGAAAAGACAATAGTATCAATACGATAATACTGGGCCGCCTGCCGCGCCAAAGTAGCAAATCCCTGGGCCAGAGCAAAATGGAACGCATAGGCCCGCTCCGCCGGAGTGGCATTATAAGCCAACCATTGCTGCCAGAAAGTGGCTAAGTCCAGTTGGTTATCGCACAGCGGCATCGTCACTGGCGGCACTGAAACCGCACTTTGTCGCGCCAGTGCTTCCAACTGGCAGGCGGCTTCGCCCTCCCAACTTATCGATAGCGGGGCAAGATTGAGTGCAGCCGCTACTGCATCAAATAAGCGCCCAGTTGAAGAGGCCAACGGCGCATTAATCCCCCGCTCAATCGCCCGCGCCAATACCCTACCCTCCGGCTGAGGAATCACCGCACTCTCAGGCAAATGTTGCCAATTGGGGACATAGCGCTGTAACTGGGCCAGCAGGTTACGCCACGGTTGACGCGAGGCCAGATCGCCACCGGGTAGTGCCACTGCGGGCAAGCCACCAATATATTCACAGCTCGTATAATCTACTCGTAGGCATTCACCGCCCCACAATTGACCATCAGCGCCATAACCCAGCCCATCCAATGCCACACCAATCACCGCCCCACCCTCGCGAGGCCAGCCATGCTCTGCCAGACAAGCCACCAGATGGGCATGATGATGTAGCACGTCAACACAAGGGATATTCCACTGTGCTGCCAGGGTTTTCCCTAATTGGTGGCTGACGTATCCGGGGTGAGCATCCACCGCTATCACCTGTGGTGTGAAATGGTAAATATCACAAAACAGCGCCACTAACTGCTGCTGTTGCTGTGCGATATCGCGGTCTTCCAGATCCCCCAGATGTTGACTCAACACTGCATTACCATCACGCAGCAGGCAAAACGTGTTTTTCATATCCGCACCCAGCGCCAGAACTGCTGGCTGCTGGCTAAATCCCGGAGGTAACTCGAAAGCATCTGGCACATACCCTCTGGCTCGGCGTAGCATTTCAGCACTGCTGCCGGTGAGTCGCACTAATGAGTCATCGGCCCGCTGCACAATTTGCCTATCGTGCAATAACCAGTGGTCAGCAATATCTCTCAGGGCACCTAGCGCCTGCTCATTACTCAATGCCGGGGGTTTACCACGGCCATTACCGGAGGTCATCACCAGAGGCCGTCCGACCTGTTGCAGCAGCAAATGTTGTAACGGATTGGCGGGTAGCATCACGCCAATTTCAGGTAAGCCCGGTGCCAGCGCCGTACACAGCGGGCTATCAGCCCGCGACGAAACCAACACAATCGGAGCCGCAGGGCTACGTAACACGCGTAATAACGCGGCGCTATCGTTACTTTGCACGCAGCGTGATAACCAGTCGGCGTTCGGTAACATCACCGCCAGCGGCTTGGAAGGCCGTTGCTTGCGCTGCCGTAAACGGGCCACCGCAGCAGCATTGGTGGCATCTACCGCCAGATGGAATCCTCCCAGCCCTTTGACGGCAACAATATCTCCTGCCAACAGGGCGGCTGCGGCTTGCTCTAGCGCCGCAAAGTTGTGCGCAATCGATTGTCCCTCTCGCCCCGTTAGCCACAATTGCGGGCCACAATCGGCACAGGCATTGGGTTGGGCGTGAAAACGGCGATCGGCCGGATGGTCATATTCTGCCTGACAGGCGGCACATAGTGGGAATTCGCGCATGGCGGTATAAGGCCGGTCATAGGGCATGCGGTGAATAATAGTAAAACGTGGGCCACAATGGGTGCAGTTGATAAACGGGTAGCGGTAGCGACGATTGGCAGGATGGTTCATTTCAGCCAAACAGGCGTCGCAGGTTGCAGCATCCGGTACAATTTGCGTATCCATCTGCCCGGCACCGCTGTGATGAATCACAAAATCCAGTGGCGGCTGCGCCCAATGGTAGGGCGAGGTGGTGACACTATCAATTTGTGCCAATGGCGGGCAATGACGCGGCAGTGCCTGTAAGAAATCCGCCAGCGCCGGTGATTGCCACAAGTGAATCGTCACGCCCGCACTGTCGTTACTGACATCGCCCCTTAGCGCAAAGCGGTGGGCAAGCTGCCAGATATAAGGGCGGAACCCCACGCCTTGCACCTTACCTTTTACCCGCAGGCAGAGGCCATTTTTATCCACAGAAACTCCTTCACAAGGCTGCCAGCAACCTGTTTTATAGCTCGGAGATTGCGGGGCGACTGCACCGATGGGCGCTTCGACGGCTCACGCCGTTACGACCCATTCGGCACATTTCCCCACTTATCAAATAGTTAATCGCCTGTCACTTCAAGTGCGAATGGGTTCCCAAAAGTCATTGGAGTTACAGGTAGGCAGCAAGTAAGCAAATCCCGATGAGCTGACATCAGTCAGTGATTCGGGTGAGCGAACGCAGCTAACACCCCTGCGGCTTCAAGGACGAATGGGATCAGCAAATACGGGGCAATGGCTCATCCAGAGGCAAATCCAATCTACGCGAAACACCATACGCACCGCATAAGCGCACTTGTTTATTCTCAGTCACCTGCCCGATAACGGCGGCATCCTGGCCGAGTGGATGGTTATGGAGCGCTGTTAATACCACTTCTTGTGCCTCTGGTGACACCACCAGCACCAGCTTACCTTCGTTGGCAAAGTTGAGTGCATCCAGCCCCAGCAATTCGCAAATACCCCGCACCGCCGGTTTCAGGGGGAGATCTGATTCGTTGATCTCCATGCCGCAACCGCTGGCGGCCGCAAATTCATGTAGGATCGCCGTCACGCCGCCACGGGTAGCATCACGTAACGCCCGCACTCCGGGAATAGATCGCAGCGGAGCGATCAACGGTGCCAATAGTGCACAATCGCTCACCAGCTCTGCTTCCAGCCCCAGCCCTTCACGCAGGTTCAGAATGGTCGCGCCATGATCACCTAAAGTGCCACTGACAACGATCCGATCACCAGCACGGATCATCGCGGTTCCCCAATGGATATCTGCGGGGATCACGCCTATGCCGGTGGTATTGATAAAGATCTTATCCGCCGCGCCACGCTGCACGACTTTGGTATCACCTGTAACTATCTGAATCCCCGCCTGCCGCGCGGTAGCCGCCATTGATTGCACAATGCGCGTGAGAACATCCATCGGCAAACCTTCTTCCAGAATAAAACCGCAGGAGAGATAGCGTGGCGTTGCGCCACTGACCGCCACATCATTTGCTGTGCCGCACACGGCCAACTTGCCGATATCGCCGCCGGGGAAAAAGATCGGATCAATGACATAGCTGTCGGTGGATACCGCCAGCCGATCGCCCTGTACGGTTAGATCCGTCAGCGCGATACGCGCCTGATCTTCCCGTTCATTCAGCGCCGGATTGGAAAACTCCGCCAGAAACAGTGATTCGATCAAGCTCTGCATTGCCCGGCCACCGCTGCCGTGGGCCAGAGTAATCTCTTTCTTATTCATTTAGTTGTGACCTTATTAATAACCCAAAGTCATTGGAGTTGCAGGTAGGCGCTGCAAGCGAACGCAGCTCCCCTCAGCAGCTTCAAGTACCAAGGGTTATCGATACTGATAATAAGCGGCGCAGGCCCCTTCGGATGACACCATCAGCGCGCCAAAGGCATTGTCTGGCGTACACTCACCGCCGAACAGTGAGCATTGATCAGGCTTGCAACGCCCAGTCAGCACATCACCACAGCGAGATCGTGGAGAGTCTGCCACCTGCTGCTGCTGTGGTTTGAAACGTAATTCGGCATCAAATTCGGTATAGTCAGGGCTGAGTTGTACGCCGGAATCCGCGATTTCCCCCAAACCACGCCATTCGCTGCTGGCTTTAGCAACAAAAACCTCTGTCATTGCCTGTTGTGCCAGTAAGTTGCCGCTGTCCGGCACGATACGCCGATACTGGTTCTCTACCACACAACGCCCGCTGACCATCTGTTCAAGCAGCATTACTAGCCCCTGCAAGATATCCAGCGGCTCAAAACCGGTAACCACCAATGGCTTGTGGAATTGGTCGCAAATAAAGCCATAGGGCGTGGTGCCAATCACCATACTGACATGACCGGGAGCCAGAAAAGCGTCGATACGCACATCCGGTTGTTGCAGCAAGCTACGCAAGGTAGGAATGATGGTGATGTGCTGGCAGAACACAGTGAAATTGGTCAACCCGAGCCGTTTGGCTTGTTGCAGGGTTAAGGCACTGGCAGGCATGGTGGTTTCAAAGCCGAGGCCAAAAAACACCACTTGGCGATCAGGATTATGCTGTGCCAGCGTCAGTGCATCCAACGGCGAATAGACCACGCGAATATCCGCGCCGCGCCGTTTGGCATCCAGCATCGAACCATTGCGCCCTGGCACACGCATCGCATCACCGTAAGTGCAAAAAATCACCTCAGGATGCGTGGCGATTTCCAAACAGCTATCAATGCGGCCCATCGGCAACACACACACCGGGCAGCCCGGTCCATGGACAAACTCCAACCCCTCAGGCAGCAGTTGATCAAGGCCGAATTTGAAGATCGCATGAGTGTGCCCACCGCAGACTTCCATAATTTGTAGTGGCAAGCGCTGTTGATCCGCGATCTGCGGCAATAACTGTTCGATCCGTTGCAATAATGCGCTCACTAATGCGGGATCACGAAACTCATCAACGTAACGCATCGCGTGCCTCGCTTGCGGCGCTGGCATCCCAATCCAGCCCAACTGCCTGCATATGTTCCAGCGCGGCCAGTGTCTGTTGTGCCTCTTCTTCGTCAAGCAGGCTCATGGCAAACCCAACATGCACCAACACCCACTGACCTAGCAATGCCGCTGGGGTATCGTCGCATACCAGTGCGATATTGATTTCACGCTTCACTCCGCTCACTTCCACCCATGCCAGTTGGTGAATGTCTTCACCCACCGCCACAATTTTGCCGGGAACGCCTATGCACATCGCTGTGTCTCCAGCCATTCCAGCCACAAATCCATCCCCTCTCCGCTACTGGCAGACAGCGCAATCACCTGAATATCAGGATTCACCTGACGGGCATAGGCAATGCACTGTTCAATATCAAAATCCAGATAGGGCAGCAGATCGATTTTATTGATAATCATCAGGGTGGAAGCTGCAAACATATGGGGGTATTTCAGCGGCTTATCTTCGCCTTCAGTAACTGACAATACCGCCACTTTATGGCGTTCGCCCAGATCAAAGCTAGCCGGACACACCAAGTTGCCGACGTTTTCAATAAACAGCAGGCTATCATCAGCCAGAGCTAAACGGTGTGCCGCATCGTGCACCATCTGCGCATCCAGATGGCAGCCTTTACCGGTATTGACCTGAATCGCGGGTACGCCTGTGGCGCGAATACGTTCGGCATCATGGGTGGTTTGCTGATCACCTTCAATTACCGCGCAAGGCACTTGCCCGGCCAGCAGTTGCAAGGTCGAGGTCAGTAGCGTGGTTTTGCCAGAACCGGGGCTGGAAACCAAATTCAGCGCCAGAATATGTTGTTCGACAAAATGCTCACGATTATGGTGAGCTAACTGGTTATTTTTGCTCAGCACGTCTTGCTCGATTTGCAGCAAGCGGCGCTGACCCATGCCCGGTGCATGGCTGCCAGCCTCGCCCTGTCCGTAATGCAGCCCTTGTTGATCGGCATGCACTTGTGGCGCAAAGGTTTCAGCTTCCGGCTGAGCTGATTCCGGTATCGCTACCGGTTCAGGCGTTTTACCGTGGTAGTGATGATGAACATCGCCCTGATGGTAATAATAGTGATGATGGACAATGACCGGCTGCGTGCCTTTGGCAACATATTTATGTTTATGCTGAGTTTTTTGCGGCTGGGCATCGTTGGGGTGGTCATGATGGTGATCATCATGGTGGTGGCCATCGTGATGATGGTGGCCGTGACCATCATCATGATGGTCGTGGTCATGATGGTGACTGTCGTCGCCTTCGATCTTTGTTTCGCCGCTGGCGCAACCACAAGTCGTGCACATAGGAATTCACTCCTTCAGGATTATTCCACTTCTATCTGTTTTACCTGCAAACTGTCACCACTCTCCACTTGCAGAGCATGGCTGCCACAATGCGGGCACCCGGCATCGTGCCGTTCAATCTGAACACTGGCGCTACACTCCCAACACCAGGCTTGTGCGGGTAAGTAATTGATATGCAAGTGGCAATTAGCTGCCAATGTCTCACGGCTGGCCGCGTCAAAACTAAAACGCAATGCGCTCTCCTCAATACAAGAGAGCGCACCAATCTCCAGCCATACCGCCGTTATTCGTTTGGCCCCGTTAAGCCTGGCCTGTGTTTCAATCAGCTCCAGCGTACTGAGGCATAAACTGATTTCATGCATGCTGATTCGTCATTTGACTAAACAACGCCCGCCGCCGTGGATTAGCCGGTGCATCAGCATTGCTAATGGGCAGTGAAAGCACCATGCGAGCGCTCTGTTCTGCCAGCAGCAGCGCCTGTTCCGCTTGCAGCGTAGTGTCCAATGGCGACATCAGCGAGCGGCTCAGGTACTGGCCGCAACCGGCTATTTCGCCGAGCGTAAAACTGATGGTGCCGCATGGCAGTGCCAGCATCAAGCGCTCACCCACCACCCGACGCGGCCAGCTTTGCTGCGGCCCCGGTAATACCACTAAACTCAGCATCCACGGGGTTAATAACGCGCCCACCCATTGCTGCTCAAATAACTGAAAGCCACAGGCGCGTAGCGGTATGTGGTCACGGTAGAATGGCAAGCCGCGCATCTCATCCGCGGCAATCTGGCTGAAAACCTGCTCCAGTAAAGGAGCCGGGTTTTGCGTCAGCCCGATAATGCCAGCGTCATCAAGGAAGTCAGACATGGTCTTGCTCCCGCGCGTTGAGCGTAATTCCGCTTAAGCGCAATGCGGCCAGAATCTGCTCCAATGCTGGCTCCATCGCCTGTATCACCGTCGGTGTCAGGCCAATTCCTGGCGCCAGAGATTCTGGCACCACGCCCACCAATGTCAGTTGGCGCGGGGATTCACCGGTCAGTTGCAGTGCCATCAACACATCGCATAGCCCCAACTGGTGGGGCGAGACTTTGCGGCTGAACATAGCCGGTATCTCTTTATCATGCAGCACCGCGACACTGCCCGGAGGCTGGCCGGTGAATACCGCATCAGCAACAATCAAATGTTCGCGGTTTGCCATCGCTTCCATCAGCTCTAAACCGGCGGTACCGCCGTCCAACACCTCAACACCTGGGGGTATCTCAAAGCGTTGTTCCAATGCTTCAACCAGACGTACCCCCACCGCTTCATCGCTGAGTAATAAGTTACCTATACCTAATACCAAAATCCCCATCACAGCACCTTGACTTTGGTCACTTCGTTGCCCGTTGTATCAACAATATGTACGGCACAAGACATACACGGGTCGAATGAGTGAATGGTCCGCACCACTTCGAGCGGTTTGGCCGGATCAGCAACCGGTGTACCCACCAGCGCTTGTTCGTATGGCCCGGGTTCGTCATTGTAGTTACGCGGGCCGGCGTTCCAGGTGGAGGGCACCACCGCCTGATAGTTGGCGATTTTGCCGTCTTTGATGACCACCCAGTGCGACAACATGCCGCGTGGCGCTTCTTCAAAGCCAACACCGCGGATTTCGCCAGTTAACGGAATATTCGGTTTGATAAAGGTTTCTACGTCGCCGGTACCGATATTGGCCACCAGCGCCGTCCATTGCTGAGCCAGCGTTTCATGCAGCACGCAACAATGCACTGCGCGGCCAATGATGCGACCCAGCGTCGATGGCAGTTGATCTTGCGTGATAGCCTGCCCGCTCAATTTCTGATAGGCCGCGCCAATATCGCTGAAATGCTGTTTAGTCGGCGCGTGGTCAGCCGCCAGACCGCACATCAACCATGCCAGCGGCCCAACTTCTACCGTTTTGCCGTAGAAAGTTGGCGCTTTTACCCACGAGTATTTGCCCTCTTCCTGCCAGCCGGTGTAGTTCGGGTTGGTTTTGCCCTCCCACGGTGCCAGCGGCTCGTCATCTTGATACCAGGCATGTTTGCCGCTCTCGGCAATCCCTTTGATCAGATAAGGATCGTTATGGTTGGCAATCGGCCGGAAAGTACCCTTATCCAGATAGCCGCCCGGCAGCAGGAAAGTCTCCCCTTTGCGATCGGTCGGTAGCTCCGGCACGCTGAGATAGTAATCCGCCCCTTTACCCAGATTGAGCCAACCTGGATAGTGGGCAGCGATCACCGCCGTGTCCACTTTATAAACTTGCTCGATAAAACTGCCCAGTCGGTCGATGAAGGATTTCACCAACATCAAGCGCTCCAGATTAAGCACACTTGGCATATCCAGATTGATTGGATTGGCAACGCCCCCTACAGCCAGATTCTGAATGTGCGGTGTTTTGCCCCCCAATACCGCCACAATGCGGTTGGCATCGCGCTGGCACTCCAGTGCTTGCAAATAGTGCGCTACCGCAATCAGGTTCACTTCTGGTGGCAACGCCATTGCCGGATGGCCCCAGTAGCCGTTGGCAAAAATACCTAACTGCCCACTGGCCACCAGGTCTTTGATTTTCTGCTGTACACGGCTGAACTCTTCCGCGCTGTTCAGTGGCCAGCTCGATAAGCCACTCAACATGGCGGCCGCCTTCTGTGGCGAGGCTTGCAGCGCTGAGGTGACATCCACCCAATCCAGTGCCGACAGTTGGTAGAAGTGCACGATATGGTCATGGATGCTATGCGCGGCCAGAATCAAATTGCGGATATGTTGCGCATTGACTGGGACTTCCATCCCCAATGCATTTTCCACGGCGCGCACCGAGGCGATAGCGTGGATGGTGGTACATACGCCACAAATACGCTGCACAATCATCCAGGCATCGCGGGGATCATTGCCTTGTAAAATCTCTTCCATGCCACGCCACATGGTGCCGGAGGACCAGGCTTTAATGACCTTGCCGTCCTCAATTTCGCAGTCGATCCGCAGGTGTCCCTCAATGCGGGTGACGGGATCAATGGTGATGCGTTGGCTCATGCTTTACCTCTGTCTGATTATTCTTATGTAATTGCCCGTGAGCAGGCAGCACCGGCAATAGCCGAATCAATAAAATGTAGGCGCAGACCTCAATGGCGACGAAGCCAATTGAGATCAGGATTTCACTGGTGGTTGGGAAGTAGTTGTAGCCACCGCCGGGGTTAAAGGCCAGTAGCGAGTAGTTGAGCCGCCATAGCGCCGCGCCCGCAATCATGCACAGCGCGCCGATAAACAGTAAGCGGCTATCTTCTCTGGCCCGCCGGATACGGAAGATGATGAGCGGCAAAGTCATCAGTCCGATTTCAGCCCAAAAGGCGATAGCGTAGCGGTCGAAATGCAGCAGATAATCTATTTTGTGCCGCACTACCACTTCACCCAAGCGCAGCAAGACAAATAGCAGCAGGAATAGGTCGATAATGGTGGTCAGCCGGGTAAACAGCGGTGCTTCATTGGCACCTCGCCCACGCAGCCCGGCCTGCACCAAAGAGCCTTCAAAGATGACAATAGAGAAGCCCAGAATGGCGGCGGTGAGCAATGAAAATAGCGGTAACATTTCATAGCTTTGCCACAGCGGATGAATCTTCGCACCTGCGGCAATCATCAATGAACCCATTGAGGACTGATGCATAGTCGGCAGCAGCGCACCCAATGCAATGACGAAAAACATCACTTTGTTCAGCCGCTTGAGCGAAACCTTCCAACCGAGGCGTTCAAACAGTGCGGGGGCAAACTCCAGCGCCATTACACCGATATAAATGGTCATACAGACGGCGGTTTCGAATAATACCGAATTGACGTTAAAGTAACCGGGGATAAAGAAGTAAGGCAGGTTCCAATAGCGGCCAACATCAATGGTGATCGACAATCCCCCCAGCGCATAGCCAAATAAACTGGCTAACAGCGCCGGGCGTACCAGCGGGTGATATTCGCCCCGGTTAAAGACATAAACCGCCCAGGCCAACGCCCAGCCGCCACAGGCCAAACCGGTTCCCACCAATAAGTCGAAAGCGATCCAGATCCCCCACGGGAAGCCGCCGTTCAAATCACTGACTGAACCCAGCCCGAGCACCAAACGTTTAACTATCAGCAGCGCGCATAACACAACAAAAGGCGCTAGCAGCATCACCGGCCAACTGACCAGCCGCCCACCCAATGGACTGGATTTATGCATCGTCATCTGGACCGTCCTTTTTATCGTGCGTGTCGGCATCACTGTCTTTGCGCTCATCGCGGGTATTGCGATGCACCAGCGCCGTCACACCGGCCAGTACCGCCAGCGGCAGGATCATGCCTTTGTACAGGGTGTGCTGAACATGCTCCGAACGCGCACCGGTTGCCAGTTCTGCCAACGGTGGCAAATCAAGTTTCTCGGTCGGAATACCCGCCAGTACCAACACCTGCGTACCACCGCCCTCTTTTTCGCCGTATACGTGCGGATCATAATGGGCAACCGGATGCTCGTATGTGTCGTTGGCACTGAGTGTCTGACGTGGGAAACGATAGTTCTCACCCGGTGTTAACGTCAGCCGCCGTTTGGCTTCTGACAGCAACGCTTCACGGGTACCAAATATCACCGCCCCGGTCGGACACACCTCAACACAACCAGGCAAACCGCCTTTGTCGAGCCGCTCCACCCCTTTCTGATTACACAACTCACATTTATGGATCTTGCCAAAGGGATTATCGTAATCGTATTTCGGCACATTGAACGGGCAGCCAACCATGCAGTAGCGACAGCCGGTACAGATATCCGGGTCATAGTGAACGATGCCGGTTTTGGCATCTTTGCGCAGTGCGCTGACCGGGCAGACGGAAACACAGTTGGGATCAACGCAATGCATACACTGCTTTTTGATATAGGCGTAACCATCTTCCAACTGATCTTTATGGATACCTGCACCACTGGTCCACACCTGAATAATGTTGTTGGTATAGGGGCTAAGTTTGTCGTTATTTGACCAGATAGCATCACCACCGGCGTAGGTTTCACCGTGCGCGGCAAACTCGCTGTGATTAATCTGTTGGCATTTACTGACACACGCCTGACAACCGACGCATAACGTCGAGTCATACAACATGCCAAGCGCACCGGGGATCGGTGGTCGGTTTTGGACCTCAGCTTTACTGCTGGGGGAAAGTCCCGCCAGCAAGACACCGCCCGAGGCTAATTTGAAAAAGTGACGTCGGTTCACGGCTATTCCTCCCGCGATGAGTGATCGTCATCTTTACGGCGCTGCTTCTGTTGCCGCCCCAGCTCACGCACCGTCATCAGGCTGACACCGGCAACCAATCCCACCACCCCACCCAGCAACGCGGTGGCGGTGGTAGAAACCTTGCCACCTTCCACATTATGGATCTGTGGTTTTTCAGCGCGTGGTGTTGGGTTTTCGACATTGGCTAATTGAGCAATGCTTTTGGTAAAACCAATCCCCTCTTCGTTACAGCCGTAGCACGGATGACCGATGCCGACCGGCCAGATGCCACCACCAACATCGCAGAACTCTAGGGTTGGACAGTTACCGTAGGTCTCCGGCCCCTTGCAACCAAGGTGATAGAGGCACCAGCCCTGACGATGCCCTTCATCACCAAACTGACGGGCAAAACGACCGGCATCAAAGTGCGGGCGACGCTCGCAGTTTTCATGGATCAGACGGCCATAGGCAAAGGTAGGACGGTTCTTGGCATCCAACGCCGGCGGCCGCCCAAAGGTAATGATATGAGCGACGGTTGCCAGGAAGTTATGCGGATTCGGCGGGCAGCCGGGAATATTAATCACGGTTTTCCCCGGTAGCGCCGCTTGCAAACTGACCGCGCCGGTTGGGTTGCCACCAGTGGCTGGCACGCCCCCCCAGGCAGAACAGGAGCCAATGGCAATAATAGCTGCCGCATGTTCCGCCGCTTCGCGAATATGCTCGACAATAGGTTTGCCCGCCACCATGCAGTAAATCCCACCATCTTTCAGTGGGATAGAACCATCCACCACCAGTATGTACTTCCCTTTATGCTGTTCAATAGCGCGGTGCTTATTCTCTTCCGCCTGCTCACCAAATGCTGCTGACAGCACTTCGTGATACTCCATTGATATAACACTGAGCAGCAAATTCTCCAGGGTGGGATGCGTTGAGCGCAACAGTGACTCGGTACAGCCGGTGCACTCCTGAGCACCAATCCAGATGACCGGCGGCCGTTGTGGTGAACCGACCATATTGGCAATTTCTGCGGCAGCCTTACTGCTGAGCCCCATGGTGGCAGCCAGCGCTGCACAAAGCTTCATAAAATCACGACGGTTAACGCCATGCTGGGAAAGCATGTTTTTTCCCCTGTCATTATTATTATATTGTTCACATACCCGATACTAATGATGGGTATATCCCTATAAAAAGCATGGTCTTATATCCAATAGATTTCGAAATGCTGGGCGGCCGCAAACGAAAGAACCCCGATGAACTTACATAAGTAAGTGATTAGAGTAAGTGAGAGCAGCCAACACACCTGCACTTTGAAAAAAGATGAAGGATATTCTGTTAATAGTTTGTAACTCTGCAAATATAATTAAGTTGATCTTTATCAATGGATAATTGATTGAGTCTGAAAGGGGTAAATATCTGTGAACTAAAACCGTTTCAGCAAAACATTTCATTTGCCAGAAAATAAAAAATCTGTCAGGAGGTAATGCGGAGGATGCAGATGGAATTCAATATCATTAACCCAAAATAGTAAATTAATGTAATGACTTTAATTATATATTACTTACTTTAGTTATTTAACTGGAAATGGAAATTCCATCCAACTTAAAGATGAAATGCATCATTTACCTTTTTTAAGTGAATTTAATTGATCATCAGAATGTAATTTGCCATTGAAAACGTTGAATTAACACACTTTGAAATACGGTCAAAATGCGACAAACCCTTGCGGGGCCTGACGCTTGTCGATACTCACCACCAGCGGTAAAAATCTGTACGAAAAACAATCTTTAGGTCGCCATGTTGGTATCAATTATTAACTAAAACTGATTTTTTTAACATTTCATTAGGTCATTATTCTACCTAAAAAGTGTTAAGCATTAGCCCTTCCCTGAACATTTTATAAAAAATGAAACCAACCAGACCTGCGGATATAAATCATACAAGATGATTAGTTATTAATTTAATCATTATTCCTAGTGCGAATTGTTAAATCAGCCAGAAAATCGGATTCTTATCAATTTCATTCAGTTTGAGAACTCTAACAGACTGTTTTGTCATTTTTAATGATAAATCTTAATGTTACAAAATGGATCATGGCGATGACAGTGATAGCGAATACTTGCCAGAGGGACAATCTGTTATAGGTGTATTAGGTTATAAATTTCACTTAACGCAGAGTTAAATGTGTTTCCACTGCCGTGATTTTACTTTCGCCGGTAAATTGTCGGCCAGAGAGACGATAACATGCCCTCTGATTGGGGCTAATCGTCCTATAAAATTTGAGTTAACTCTACTTTTTATCTATCTATCAATTAATAAGCAAATAAGTCGTGCTATGATTATTTTACCGGTCAATATTCAATCGGTTATAAGTTAGCAACTTCAAGTAGGAAGGGTCTTTATGATAAAACCATTCATTGTTGTAACCCTCGCCATCGCCACTCTCAGTGGTTGCGCCAATAATAATACCCTTTCGGGCGATACTTTTAGCAGTTCTCAGGCCGGCCAGGCTCAAGCTGTAACTTACGGAACCTTGGTTTCTGTCCGTCCAGTCACTATTCAGGGCGGAGATGGGAATAATGTTGCGGGTGCGGTCGGTGGGGCTGTGGTGGGTGGTTTTCTGGGTAACACCATTGGCGGCGGTACTGGTCGCCGTCTCGGAACCGCAGCAGGTGCCGTTGCCGGTGGCGTAGTCGGCCAACAAGTCCAGAGTATGATGAATCGCAGTAGTGGTGTTGAACTGGAAGTGCGCCGCGATAACGGTACCACCTTCCTGGTGGTTCAAGCTCAGGGCGTTACCCAATTCCAACCGGGGCAACGTGTCACCATTGCTACCCATGGGAATACCGTCACTATCACACCACGTTAGGTTTTGCCGCCTGAACTCAGCGTGTAGGTATGGCAACTTAAGTTAAGTCATTGTATTAAAAAGCACCGCCCAGTCCTGAAGGTTCGAGGGTAGACTGGGCGGTGAAAAGATGAACATAACTATCCGGCTTTTTTCGCTGCCGGTTTCACTACATTCTCTCCGTGGTTGCCAAAGAACTGATATAAGGTGTCTGAAGCCGTTTTGGTTAAGACCATAATTTCAATACGGCGGTTTTTAGCCGCAAGAGGTTCGACTGAGTCCAATAGCATCTGATCAGCCATCGCATTGATTTGTAATACCCGACCGTCATCCAGCCCGCCTTTTACTAGCGCTTTATGCGCCATCAAGGCCCGCTCGCCAGACAAGTTCCAGTTGTTGTACAACACCTGATCACGGTAGCGGGAAGCATCGGTATGGCCGGTAATAATGATTTTATTGTCCATCTCATTAAATGCCGGAGCCAACTCAGCCAGTAGACGGCTGAAGAACGGCGTCAGTACAGCGCTACTGCGCTGGAACATATCGCGCTGCTTATCATCCTGAATCAAAATACGTAGCCCTTGTGGCACCACTTCCATTTGCAGGTTGGATTGCGCATCGTAGGCAGAAGTAATTTGCATAATGATGCGTGATAACTCTTCCATTTCTTTACGTGATTTATCCACCACCTCTTCCAGAGATTGCTCCGGTTCCGGCACCTCAACTGCCAGATTACTTTTGGTCTCTTTCGCTTGCTCCTTACCATCAATGCTGTCAGAGAACTTGCCGCCGCCACTTTTGCTTTTAGAGGGAATTGAAATAAAGGATTGCTGCGAAAAGATGGTTTGCCCATTCAGTTGCGCCACAATCTCTTGCCGCTCCTCTTCTGATACCACCCCGACAATCAACTTTGTGGTGGTAACCAAGGGTGCTGAGCGAATTTCTGAAGTGTCGGCCCGCTTTACCTTGGATGCACTGCCGGGTAAACAGATGGCGATTGATGCCGACCTTAATGCCGGGTTAATCAATCAGGAGCAAGCGCGCTTGCGCCGTAAAGAAGTGGCCAGCGAAGCTGACTTCTACGGTGCGATGGATGGAGCATCCAAGTTTGTTCGCGGTGACGCCATCGCCGGTATTATGATTCTGGTGATCAACGTGATCGGCGGTATCTGTATCGGTATCTTTAAATACGATCTCAGCGCCAGCCAGTCGTTTCAACAATATGTATTGTTGACCATTGGTGACGGTCTGGTGGCACAAATTCCGTCCCTGTTATTAGCAACCGCGGCGGCAATTATTGTCACTCGGGTGAGTGATGGCGGTGACATGACTGATGAAATTAAAGATCAGTTGTTGGCAAAACCGACTATCTTGTATGCTGCGGCATTCGTGATGTTCATACTCGCCATTGTGCCGGGGATGCCCCATCTTGCCTTTCTCAGCTTCACCGGATTACTCCTGTTCGCCGCTTGGCAGCAAAGTAAAAAAATTCAGCAAGCGGATGCTGAGCCCGATCTTACAATCCTCGACCAAGCCATTTCTGAAGATAATGCCCTGAACCTCAACTGGGAAAATATTCCGATAGTTGAACCTATCGGCCTGAATTTGGGCTATAAGCTGGTCACACTGGTCGATGAATCAAAAGGCCGACCGCTGATTCAGCGGCTGCGAGGGGTGCGGCAAATCATCTCCGAAACCTGCGGAATTCTATTACCGGAAGTCAAAGTACGGGAAAACTTCCGCTTAAAACCGTCCCAATACACCATCAATATTAATGGTGTCAAAGTCGCCGGTGGCGATGTTTATATTGATAGACTGATGGCGATTCCAACAGCGGAACAATACGGCGAGGTTGATGGTGTACTGGCAATCGATCCGACTTACGGCCTGGCCGTGGTATGGGTAGCACCGGAAGATAAGCCCACGGCACTAAACTTCGGTTATCAGGTGGTGGATTGTGCCAGTGTGGTCGCGACCCATGTGAATAAAGTGGTACGTGACCATTTATCTGAACTGTTTAATTATGATGATATAACCCTATTACACCAACGGCTTGAGTCGCTGTCGCCACGTTTGGCTGAAGATTTGGCTGGCGGATTGAATTTTAGCCAATTGCTGAAGGTGTATCGTCAGCTATTAACCGAAAATGTGTCGCTGAAAGATATTGTCACCATCGCCACCACCTTAGTAGAAAGTGCCACTATCACCAAAGATTCACTGCTCCTCACCTCAGATGTGCGTTACGCATTACGTACCGGTATCGTCAATGGTATCAATGGCGATGACAAAAACCTGGCGGTTTATACCATTAATAACGAATTAGAAAATATGTTGCTTGGCTCGTTGAATCAGGCGCAGCAAGCGGGGAAAGTGGTATTGGATAACTTCCCAGTCGACCCAAATATCCTGACCCAGTTGCAGCAGAATATGCCGATCATTAAAGAGCAGATGAAAGCAGAGAATCACCAACCTATTTTATTGGTAACCCCGCAATTGCGGCCATTAATTGCACGCTATGCACGACTATTCTGCAATGGGTTGAATGTGTTGTCTTATAACGAAGTGCCTGATGATATGGCGCTGAATGTGATTGGTACCTTAGAGTAAAAGTAGATGAGCCTCAAGAATGAGGCTCATTAATTCCTACCGCTTCAAAGGCAAAGGGGATAATTAGTTATCCATAAAGGTCTGCTGCCATTCAACAATCGTTTTGGGTCTTTTATCTTTATCTTCAGGCACATTGGTAAAATAGTGAACCCGCAGCGTGCCATTTTTTTCAGGCGCAACATACGCGGCCCACATCAAACCGGCACGGTTATACATAATGATTGATGCACGCTTATTGGCTGCACCTCGCACCCAGGTGGATAATACTTTTGCCTCCCGGTTATCCCGGTCATTGCTATAAATATAGACGTTGGCTGAGGCGACAAACTGGGCGTAATGGTCGCCGACTAACTCACGGAAAAGTTTATCGTTGTTGGTATCAGTAAAAATACCGACCGAGAGTAAGCTCGGAGTCTCACGCGGATCTTTTTCAGCCCGAATATACTGCCCGTCAATAAAGACATCTTTAGGCATCGAAATTCGGCAACCCCAACTGCCATTGCTGTGCACCTGAATTGAACCATCTTTTATCGGGATCAGTAATAACCGGCAGCTTGCTGTATTTTCAATAAGATCAACAACCGCCAACCCTTCAATTTTACGCGCTTCAGCTCTAAAATTACCGGTATTCTCACCGGACCAGGCGCGGCTATCGATACTAAATCCCCACTCAGCAACCCGGGTTATTTTGATAACGCCCCCCCGGTCATTCCCTTTGGTGACATTCCACCACTGCCCAGCCCAGTCAAATTTTTTGTCAATATCAGACATGGAGGCAATGCCCTGAAAATAGGCGCGCTGAATACAGCTATCACTGGTACAACTGTTAAGGGATTTTTCCCATATTTGTCGTTGCTGATACACTGTTTCTGTATCATATTTAACCAACATGGACTGATAGATATCGCTAAATGTCTGATCCAGCCAGTGTAAATCCTCATTACCACATACAGTATATTCAACCGGTGTCGCTGCACGCTGGCAGTTAATGGCAAAAGATGACGATGAAATAATCATCGCCAGTAAAAATAAAATGCTGCGAAAGTAAGCAATTCTCATTGTTTAACCCGATTAAAACATGAATTTTTTTATTATTGAAAGCTAATAACAACCTAGCTCACTATATCGTTTTTGTGGCTAAATACCTAAAACTGGTAATAGAAAACCACCAGACGGCGCTGACTCTTAGCGCAATCCGGTGGCTGTTCTCTACTATTTATTACGACAATAATTGTTATTTATTAAATTGAATCAAAGCGTAACTAAGAATGAGTGGCTTGCATATTATCTGATAAATTAAAAACAGAGACCGCTTCTGTCAGTTGCCGTGCCTGTTCTTCTAACGAGGCAGCCGCAGCGGCAGACTCTTGTACCAGGGAGGCATTTTGTTGTGTGACGCCGTCCATCTCGGCGACAGCTTGCCCAATTTGACCAATACCGCGGCTTTGCTCATCAGAAGCAGAGGCAATCTCGCCCATAATGTCGGTTACATTGGCCACCGCCTGCACGATGCTATTCATCGTCTCCCCTGCTTCAGATACTTGCTGTGAGCCAATATTCACTCGGGATACCGATTCACTGATCAACCCTTCGATTTCTTTCGCCGCTTGTGCACTACGTTGGGCCAAATTACGAACTTCACTTGCTACTACCGCAAAACCGCGCCCCTGCTCACCAGCCCGGGCCGCTTCAACTGCTGCGTTCAGTGCCAGAATATTGGTTTGGAAGGCGATACTGTTTATCACACCGATAATATCCGCAATACGGCGTGAGCTTTCCGTAATACTGCTCATAGTGGCAACGACATCGTTGACAATCCGCCCGCCATTTTTCGCTGTTGCAGAGGCATTCTCAGCCAACTTACTGGCTTGATGGGCGTTTTCAGCGTTCTGTTTCACCGTTGCATTCAGTTGTTCCATACTGGCTGCGGTTTCTTCCAGTGCCGCCGCTTGTTGCTCGGTACGGGAAGAGAGATCCGCATTTCCTGCTGCAATTTCACCGGCTCCGGTATAAATCGCATCGGTACTGTTGCGAATGGTTGATACCGTATTCACCAAACTATTTTGCATTTCACGTAAGTAAGGGATCAGTTGCCCGACGCAGTTACGGCCAAACTCAGGCATTGGCCGGCCTAACTGCCCTTCAGCTAAGCGTTTAAAGTGCACCTTGATCGACTCCAGCGGACGCACCAAATAACTGACGATATAGCGATCGGTTAAGAACAGAATGATAACACCGGCAATTAATGCAGCAAAAAGCGCCCGTTGACACCAGTCGACTAATGTCTCCACCCGCAAACTGGCAGCCTCTGTTGCAGTATCAACCGCAGAATTGTACTTCTCGACGGTAGCGCCAAACTCTCGGCTTAATGGTGGATAATCTTTGTTAAACAAATTGTTATAATCTTCGAAGCGATTCTCGGCCACCGCTTTAGCCATCGGTTCAATCCCATTACTCAATAATGTTGACCAGCTTTGAATAGTTTTATCTGTCAGTAATGGATCCATCGACTCATGAGATTGCAGTTTAAATTTCGCCAAACTCTCTTGGGTATTTTTTAGTGCTACACCGGCTGAAGCCAATTCACGATCAGCATCGGCAGTTGCCCCGCTTTGACGATATGCCGCGGCACGACTTAAACGAGTAACCACACGAAAATATTGGTCATTACCCCGATTAATAATATTAATGTTTTTTTGTTGGTTAGAACTCAAATGTAATGAATGCGTCAATTGGTTAAGTGAAAATAATGTAAAGGTCGAGACGCCTCCCCAAAGCAACAAAAATATAACAAGAATAGATAATAACGCCATCCTGATGGTGATATGTTTTAGAAAATTCACGGGAATACCCCTGTGTCTTATTTTTTTAGTTTATTTCCTTGAGATTTCAAGGTGTTTATCGCTGATAATCCCCGCAGGGAAAAAGGTTAATTATCAGGACTCATCACCAAAATAGCATGAAACCAACACAAAAGATCAAGATAACCGATCAATATTAAACAACCGATTGATTTCACCTATTAAAATGTAAATAACGTTCGATAATCTTGATCGAAAACTGATTAACAACGTTCAGTAGTTTCCACATTATATGTATTTATTCTGAATATAAATACAGCGCCCCATTACCTATTAACTCTTAGAATAGTTAGCCAATCAATTAATTTACTTACAGATAGAGAATTACCTGTTTTTGCAATTGCAGAATTAAATATCTTATTAAATGCGATTGGGCGAGATAAATAAAATAATAACAAAAATCCATATCAAACCATCAGGCACGCGATACAGCAAAATTTAACTATTTATTTGCTATGGTTGATTCTGTATTTTTTTAGCAAGGAAACCAGGCTGGGGAAATAACAATTTTATTCATTGCAATATAGGCATGTGCTTAGCACGGCGACGGTGATACTAAAAGAAGAGCGGCCAACGATCACTGGCCGGTATTATACCTTAATTCGCGCTAGCCGCAGCCCCCAGAGGCCGGCTGAATTGGCTTAAACCATGCTAATGAGTCATGGCCAGCATGCGACTGATCGTCCTCTAAATGGTTTGACTGGTGCGATATTTCGCTAGGTTTCCTGTCTTGAAGATGAGCACGCCAATCCTCCCTTTCACTCACCACATTGCAAATAGTAATAGGAATAATAATTACTACCATTCATTTTATGGCATGATAAATTACGACCTAGCACCGTTAAATAGAAAGAGAAAACGCCGTTATGTCCCACTATATGCCTGCCTGTAAAACATCCCGTTCTCTGCCTGCCCTACTGGGCTTGCTGTGTCTGACATTTTGGTTATCCGGCTGCAAACCCGCGGAGGAGAACAACGCATCAGCGGCAGACGACAACTCACCAGCATGGTCCCGGACGGTGGAAACGGCTAAAGGCCCGGTCACATTAACTCAGCAACCTACACGGATTGTTTCCACCAGCATCACCATCACTGGCACCTTATTGGCGATCAATGCGCCGGTGATTGCCAGTGGAGCGACCGCGCCCAGCTCCACCGTCGCAGATAATCAAGGGTTCTTTACTCAATGGTCGGCTGTCGCACAGGCAAAAAAACTGGTACCGATATATCAGACTGAGCCAAACGCCGAAGCTGTTGCCGGCATGAACCCTGACTTAATTATTATTTCTGCCACCGGGGGGGATTCGGCAGTGAAATTGTATGAGCAGTTATCTGCTATCGCACCAACCTTAGTGATTAATTACGATGATAAAAGCTGGCAAGAGTTAGCAATGATATTGGGGCAGGCAACTGGCCATGAAACCGATGCGAAAGATGTGATTGATAAATTTGCCAACCGGCTCAATGAGGTGAAACAGAGTATTACCTTACCGCCGCAGCCAACGTCGGCTTTTGTCTATCAAGCCGCCGGTAGCACCGCGAACTTGTGGACTGAAGACTCGGCACAGGGCAAATTGTTGCAGGAGCTGGGCTTTAGGCTCGCTGAAATACCTGAAGCCGTGAAAGGTAACACCAGTATGGGACATCGTAAGGATATTATTCAGTTAGGTGGCGAGAAGCTGGCTGAAGGTCTGAACGGTGAGACTATTTTACTCTTCTCCGGTGATCAACCGTCAGTTGATGCATTGAAAAGTAATAAATTTTTAGCTCATATTCCAGCGATTGAGCACAACCGTGTTTATGCCGTGGGTTATGACACTTTCCGCTTGGATTATTACAGTGCGAGTAATCTGTTAGCCCGAATTGAAGGGATGTTTAAACCTGCTCATTGATTGGGTAAGTCCCGCTTCTGACGTTGAGCGCATTCAGGAATGTGACCGAGCAGGCTAAATTTCCCCCTGCGTTACCACAGCGATGCATTCTAACAATAATGCGTGCTAACATATCTCACCAAAATAATAATGATAATCAAATCGATAACAATAATCATTTGTTAAAGAAGAGTTACAATGCCTGCTGATTATTCTCCAGATCAATATTCAATAAAACCGCTGACACTGGTGTCGACGTCAGAGGTACCAACAGCGCGCCGACGCGGGCTGTTGCTGCTGTTCAGCATTGTTGTGTTGCTATTGGTCATGGCTGCCAGCCTGATGCTCGGTGCCAAAGCCATCCCTTTCTCCGTGGTCTGGCAGAGTTTGCTCGGCACAGAGCACAGCGCCGATAGCATTTTGATCGTTGAATCACGTCTGCCGCGAACCTTGATTGGTGTACTCGCCGGTGCAGCGCTGGGGCTATCGGGTGCAGTCATGCAAGCCCTAACCCGTAACCCACTGGCTGACCCCGGTATTCTTGGCGTCAATGCCGGAGCCAGTTTTGCCGTCGCCGTCGGGATCATTTTTTTCGGCGTTAATGCCATCCAGGGCTATATTATTTCCGCTTTTATCGGTGCGATGTTAACCACACTGGTGGTGTATTGGGTCGGTGCTCAGGGCGGCGGGCGCGTTAATCCCCTGCGCCTGACACTTTCCGGTGTCGCGATTGGCGCTGTGTTAATGGGGATTTCCTCTGGCATATCACTGACACATCCACTGGTCTTTGATCGGGTGCGCTTCTGGCAGGCAGGGTCATTGGATATCCGCAGTATGTCAGTGGTATTGGCCGTCACTCCGGCAATCCTGCTCGGCGGTGTGATCTCCCTGTTGCTGGCTCGGCCACTCAATGCGATGCATATGGGAGAGGATCTGGCGGCCGCGATTGGGGCCAGAATTATCCAAACCCAATTTTGGGCGGTCATCGCCGTCACCTTGTTGTGCGGTGCCGCTACCGCAGCCGTTGGCCCTATCGCCTTTGTTGGCCTGATGGTCCCCCATATCGCCCGTTGGATTGTTGGGCCGAATCAATGTTGGATTCTCCCATTCACATTAGTGATGACACCTATCCTGTTGCTGGTATCTGACATTATTGGCCGCTTCTTGGTGCCGGGCGAGTTACGGGTTTCCGTCGTAACGGCATTTATTGGCGCGCCTTTGCTAATCTGGCTAGTTCGACGTAACAAAAGGATGACCGCGCTATGAAGTCTGTCACCTCGCCGTGGCTATTTGGTCGCCCCGATGGCGCGATAAATTTACGCATCCGACCACGCAGTTTAGTTGTTTGCAGCCTGCTGCTACTGGCCTGTTTGTTGGGCGCACTGCTGGCATTAATGGCGGGAACTCTGGCATTAATGCCTCAACAGGTACTTAATGCCTTGTTCGGGCAAACCCGCGGTGCAGTGGATATTATCGTCAATCAATGGCGCTTACCCCGCGCAGTGATGGCGCTTATTTTTGGTGCCGCACTGGGTATCAGTGGCGCAATATTTCAGTCATTAGTACGTAACCCACTTGGCAGCCCTGACATCATCGGCTTTAATATGGGTGCCTATACCGGTGCGTTAGTGGCAATTACGCTGTTCAATGGTAACTATTTCGAGATTGCCAGCAGCGCCTTGGTTGGCGGCTTACTGGCAGCTATTGCGGTGTATCTGCTGGCATATCGACAAGGGATTCAGGGCTTTCGGCTAATTATTGTCGGCATTGCCATTGGCGCGATGCTCACTGCATTCAATACCTGGCTGACAATCACGGCATCACTGGAGTCAGCGATGACTGCCGCGGCTTGGGGGGCGGGGTCATTGAATGGTCTGAGCTGGGCTAAGGGCCTGCCATCACTGATGTTTATCTTTGCCGCGACGATAGCCGCAATGCTGCTTAGCCGCCGCATGCCACTGCTGGAAATGGGCGATGATGCCGCTGGTGCCTTAGGGGTTCCCGTTGAGAAAACTCGCCTGAGCCTGATGGCGATTGGCGTCATTCTAATGGCCGCCGTCACCGCCGCCGCTGGGCCTATCTCCTTTATTGCATTAGCCGCCCCACAAATAGCACGGCGTCTGGCGGGCACATCTTCAGTGACGTTAACCACATCGGCACTGATGGGCGCCTTATTACTGGTTGCCGCCGATCTCTGCGCCCAACACCTATTTCCACCTAATCAATTGCCGGTCGGCGTGGTTACCACCAGCATCGGCGGCCTGTATCTTATTTGGCTTTTAATCCGGGAGTCCGGGCGATCATGAGTATTGTTACCCCTGCAGCCACCCTACACCACAGCGTTTTTTCCTCCCGCTTACAAGCCGACGCCCTAACACTGGGCTACGACGGTAAGATAATCAGCCAGAACCTGAGCATCTCCATTCCTGATGGTGAATTTACGGTGATTGTCGGCCCCAATGCCTGTGGTAAATCAACGCTGCTACGCGCACTGAGCCGTTTGCTGAAACCGCAAGCAGGTCAGGTAATTTTAGACGGCAAGAATATCGCCAGCATTGATACCCGGCAGGTGGCACGTCATTTGGGTTTGTTGCCACAAAGTTCGCAAGTACCCGACGGTATCAGCGTGTTAGATTTGGTGGCGCGTGGCCGTTATCCCCATCAGAAGTTATTACAGCAATGGACACAGGCCGATAAACTGGCGGTCAATAATGCTATGCAAGCCACCGGTGTCAGTGAACTGGCTGACCGATCAGTGGACGCATTATCTGGCGGGCAACGCCAGCGAGTATGGATAGCTATGGTATTGGCACAGCAGACGCCGCTGCTGCTGCTGGATGAACCCACCACCTATTTAGATATCGCTCATCAGATTGATTTATTGGAGTTATTCAGTAACCTTAATCAGCAACATAACCATACCTTGGTTGCTGTTCTGCATGATCTTAATCATGCCTGTCGTTACGCTACCCATATTATCGCCATGCGCGACGGGCAGGTAGTTACACAAGGTCACCCGCGCGAGGTGATCACAGCAGATTTGGTCGAACAGGTATTTGGTATGCCGTGTTTGATCATTGATGATCCGGTTTCACATACACCATTGGTGATACCGAAGGGGCGATTTAAAATTTAATCCACAAGCGAGCAGAGAGCGAGTCTGCCCTCTGCTCGCCGAAGGCGGTTAAAACTCAGTCGATCAGGTTAACAGACAGCGTAATCCATCAATCAAGCCCCCCCGCCAGCATAGAGCATCATGCCCACCCGCATAGACTCGATACTGCAACCGATGCCCTGCCTGACGAAGCGCTGCACTCATGGCTTGATTGACCTGATAAATCACATCTTCACGGCGACCTGCTTCCATAAAGATATTCAATGGCTGACTCGCCCCCAATCCCTGATACACCTGCTCGGTCAGCCAGCCCTGACGTTCAGCAGTCCCCGCCGTCAGTGCCTTGAAATTATCAACATCAGGCCACCAGAACGAACCGGACTGACTCAACACACAACCAAAACGCTGTGGCCAATGTAATCCAGCGTACAACGATGCCAACCCGCCAAAACTCTGCCCGGCCACTACAGTACGAGACGCTTGTTCCGTAAAAGCCTGTTGCAATGCAATCTGCGGCAGTAATTCTGTTTGCAATGCCTGCCAGAAATCCTGATTACAAGGCAGCTCTTGCGAACGATGAGTCTGGTCAATGATGTCGATCAACACATAGACGCTAGCAGGTAAATGCCCTGCGGCGGTTTCACTATCCAATATGCCAAACACCGGCTGCCTGAGTGCCCAATATTGGCCATCCAGCAAGATAGCCAATGGGCGTTCGGCTTTATCTTCAGCACCGGTTGTCGTTGAGTAAATCCACACATTGCGACTATTGCCCAATAACTGGCTGTGCCAACTAATCAGTTGTAAACGTTGCGGTTCGGCGGGCAGAATTTTACCCGCATCGATTGGCTGCCAGGCCGTTTGCGGCAAAGCATCGGCTAAATGAACCGCAGAAAGTGACATTCCGCGATAACTGCAATGCGCGGCAATCGGGTTTAACGGATCGTTCTCAGCGAGATCCATCAATGAGATCCACCAATCGCGCTGTGCCTGACGCTGTTCTTGCGGGCTACCGGCTGGCAAATTCAAACATTTCTCTGCTGAGACGGGAATAAAGCTGTAACTGCCACGAAAATCAGACTCTACCTCTGCCTGCCAATACCAAACATCCGTCTGGCCCAGCCGAGTGAGCGATTCAGGATTAACACTATGATGATCTGTCACGCCGTTAACATCGATATACACGCAGCTATATACCGAATCACGCGCCTTTCCTTGTCGGTCGCGCCACAGGAAAGTCAGCTTTACTTTGCCAGCTGCTGCCGGTTCAGTCAGGGGCGTTCCCCATTGTGCGATGCGCTGCCACCATGATTCACTGCCCGCCGAAGGATCCTGTAATAACTGCTGACTCTCTGGATATTCGCTCGCCACTCTCACACGCTGCCCTCTTTATGTCATCACACCGGTCACGGTCTATTTATGATTACGTCTTTATTCATTGATAGCGCGGCGACTGTGCGCCATCACAAATGGATATAAGACTTAATATATATAAGGTTATTACCTAAATACAAATAATATTGAGAAGTATTATTATTTGCAATAACATAGTAAGCATTCTCTCCAGTGTGCCAGCCTATCATCGTAATTTAGATATGGCCGATGTGCTATGCGACGGTTATTGGATTGGAATATAACGTTTTTTTGTAACAACCAAGCTAAATAGAGGCAAATAAAGCCCGGTTGGCATCAAGAACCTGACGTATGAGGTTCAAATACTTTCCATTATTGTACTTCCAGGTAGGGATAAATCATGTTTGATATTTCTGGCAAGAAGATACCAACAACATTGCCATTTCGCGCAGGCTGCACAGCAAAGACCTTATTATTCACCACCACCTTGATACTGATACCGTCACTCAACGCATTAGCGGCCACTGCGGCTAAAGAAGATAAATTAGTGGTTGTCGCCAAACCGGGCAGCGGCCAACAAGATGATGGTTTCGTCGCTAAAAACAGCGCCACCGCGACTAAAACTGACACACCACTGATCCGCACCCCACAATCAGTTTCAGTTATTACCCGCCAGCAAATGCAAGATCAAGGAGCGGCTTCTGTGGCACAGGCCCTGCGCTATACCGCCGGTGTCGTGCCGGAATACCGTGGCGGCTCGAATATGAATGACGAAGTGATCATTCGTGGTTTTGGCTATGCCCCGCGTTTTCTCGATGGCTTAAGCTACAACTCATTAGGTGGTGCACGCCGTGGAGGCCAGATAGACCCCTGGCTGCTGGAACGAATTGAAGTAATCCGCGGCCCAGCATCAGTGCTTTACGGCCAAGTGAACCCCGGCGGCCTGATCAATATGGTCAGTAAACGCCCAACAGCGGAAAGTATTCATAAAGTGCAGGTGGGTGCAGGCAATAATAGCCTGGCTGAAGCAGCATTCGACTTCGGTGGCGTGTTGGATGATGAAGGTAAAGTACTCTATCGTTTGAACGGGCTTGGCAGAACACAAGATGATGCCGTAAATACCTTTAAACAGGAGCGTTTTGCTATCGCCCCGGCATTAACCTTTATCCCGAACGAAGACACCACCTTTACCTTACTGACCAGTTATCAGAAAGAACCCAAAGCCGGTTCACGTAACTTCTTGCCAGCCACTGGAACCGTGTTTGGTACTGCATACGGCCATATACCTTACGATTTTAACGTTAGCGACCCGTCATTTGATCAGTCTGAACGCGAGCAGACCTCTGTCGGTTATGCCCTTGAGCATTATATCAATGACACCTTTAAATTCCGCCAGAACCTGCGCTACAGCTATAACAAGCAAGATTACAAGTATCTGGTCTTTATGAATTTGCTGCCAGATAACCGCACCATGACTCGCCGCCCGCAAATCGAGCGCCAGACCATGGCTGAGTTTGCCGTTGATAACCAACTGCAAGCTGATTTCTGGACCGGGCAGTTAAACCATACGGTGCTGACTGGGCTGGATTACAAACGTAGCCGTATTGATAGTCAGTTCTTTATGGGCACCGTGCAGACAAAATACAATCTGGATTGGGTATCACCTGTCTATGGTCTGAATATTAAAGAGAGTGACTTGTCACTCAATAGCAGTGATCTGACCAAACTCGATCAGGTGGGGGTCTATTTACAAGATCAAATTGAACTGGATAAGTGGAATTTCCTCTTATCCGGGCGCTATGACTGGTCACAGTTAAAAACGCTAAGCCGCAAAACCGCCACTCAGGATCAACAAGACGACCATGCCTTTACCGGCCGTGCTGGTGTGTTGTATGCCTTTGATTCAGGTATCTCGCCGTATATCAGTTACAGTACTTCATTTGAACCTAGCACCGCCAAAGGCGCGCCGGGGACTGGGGCATTGGACCCGGTTACCGCGCGTCAAGTTGAGCTTGGCCTCAAATACCAGATACCGGGCAGCAGCACCTTGTTGACGACCGCATTGTACGATTTACGCCAGAAAAATATCAGCCAATACGACCAGGCACTGGCCTACAACGTCCCAATTGGTGAAGTGCAATCTCAGGGGATCGAAACGCAGTTAAACAGTGAGATTAACGACAATATCAACCTGATTGCTGCCTATACCTACACCAAAGGGAAAGTGCGTGAAACCAAAACACTGGCTGAATTAGGCAAAATGCCAGCCCGCACACCAAGCCATTCCGCCTCACTATGGGGAATGTATACCTTTGATAAAGGAGTAGTCGATGGCTTATCCACCGGTGTTGGTGTCCGCTATATCGGCACCAGTTGGGGTGATGCCAAGAACAGCTTTAAAGTCCCAGCGGTGACATTGTATGACTGGATGATGCGTTATGAACTGGGACAAGCTCTGCCAGCGATGAAAGGCACCAGTTTGCAAGTTAACGTCAACAATGTGTTCAACAAAGAATATGTTGCCAGTTGTGCACAGATGGCAGCTTGCTTCTATGGCAGTGGCCGTGTTGCCACCGCTACTGTCAGTTATGCCTGGTAAGGCTTAGGCTTATTCAGCCCACGCCGATTGATGCATAGCGGTGTGGGCTAATAACTCAGCGGGCGTTGGATAATAACTTAAAGAAAAGTAAATATTTCTTCTAATCAACCCCCATTGCGACTTCAGATATCGAAATAAATAGAATAAATTCAGCATACTAACGTTTTGGTAACCTTTCATTTCACTCAGTGCAACCCGATAAAACCATTCTAAAAACAGGGAGATGGTCCTATACTCGCTGGCAGCATTATTTAATATCACCACACATTCAGGTTAAACATGCCAGCATTTAGGGGAGTACCACAGCTTATGCACCGGATGCGCGCCAGTAAAATGCGCATGTGCGGTATGCTGCTGGTTGCCTGCTGGCTGATTCTCAACGCGCAGTTGGCCATCGCCGGCCATCAGTGTGATATTGCCCCTTCTGCCTCGCCGGTATTTACCCAGCATCAAGGGCATATACAGCCTGACCCTTTAGCAACAGAAAACCAAATGCACGACATGCCATCAATGATGGATATGTCTCATGGTCAGGCGCAAAACTCCTTATGTGAAAAACACTGCATCCCTGACTCTGTCCAGTCTGACAGCGGCATGTTGGTGCTGGCAGCCTTACCCACCAATACGGAGTTAGTATTGGCTGATAGGCAACAAACACCACGCGTCCAGCGCGTTGACTGGCATACCCCCCCCATTGTCGGCCCCCCCACTGAAATCGCTTTCTGCCGCTTTAGAGAATAGATCCAGACATAAATAACCGTTTTCTTCAGGCCACTTAATCGTGGTGTGTTGTGCTTATTCTATGTTTTGGAGTTATTGCTATGCGTATCTTATTTAGCGCTGTATCTGCTGTATTACTGTTTTCTTCTCCGCTGTTCGCCGCCAGCCCGGCCATGAGTGAAAATAGCCCGATGTCTCATGATAGTCATACAATAATGGCGGATTCTGCGCCAGCAGAGAGCTATCACTCCCAGGGCCAGATAAAAACCTGGCATGCCACCCGCGTATCTATTGCTCATAGCGCCATTCCGGCATTGAACTGGCCACCGATGACCATGACATTTGACCTGCCGGAGAGCCTGGCCGCACAGCCATTACCCGCAGGTACATCCGTGACATTCAGTTTCCACCAGACCGAACGAGGCTATCAGCTAACTGCCATTTCAGCACAGCGGCCATAAGGCGGGATAATGATGACCCCTTTACTGAATCACCCACAGCAGGTGCGCCCCACGGCTGCGCTGCCATTCGGATTTACCGCACTGTTAATGGCGGCACTTTTCACGCTGCCAGCGGTGAGCTACGCGGCAGATATCACACTGGAACAGGCGTTGGCCTCCGCTGAACGCTACTCGGCTGAGCTGTCAGCTAATCAGCATCAGGTCAATGCACTGGAGAATATGGCCAGTTCAGCCACGCAACTGCCCGATCCAAAATTGAAGTTTGGTATTGAAAACCTCCCCGTCGGCGGCAGTAATGCCCGCCGCTTCACCCGCGAGGGCATGACCATGCAGCGGGTCGGTATCATGCAGGACTATATCAGTAGTGATAAGCGACAAAGAAAGGCTGATACCCTGAGTGCTGAAGCGCGCAAAACGGCAGCAGGCAGTGAAACTATCCGCACCAGGCTGCAAAAAGAGACGGCTCAGGCGTGGCTTGATCTCGCCCTGACCGAACAGGCGGTGGGCGCAGCGCAAGTGCTGGTAAAAGAAAGCGAAAAACAGGTCGCATTGCAACGGGCCGGTGTTGCCAGTGGTGGTGCATTACCCAGCAGTGTATTGGATGCGCGCCTGACGTTATCTGCCATGCAGGATAGATTGACCACCGCACAACGTGATGTTGCCTTGGCACAAACCCAATTGACGCAGTTGACCGGTGTAGAGGTCAAGCATATCAGCGGCCCGTTGCCTCCTTTCGCCCGCCTACCGGCGGATATCACCGTGTTGCGTGATGCCATCCAACAGCACCCTGAAGTATTGCTTGCCAGCCGTGAAGCTGACGTTGCCAAAGCCCGCTCCGCACAATCAGCCATTGCCGCCACACCGGACGTTGGGATCGAAGTCTATTACGCTAAACGAGCTGACGAGTATGACGATATGGCGGGCGTCATGATCACTGTTGATTTGCCACTATTCCGCTCACAACGTCAGGATAAAGACTATGCCGCCGATGTGTCGCGCTCAATGGAAGCCAACGACCAGCTTACATTACTCACCCGCGACCACCGGGCGCAACTCGATACTCTGCTGGCGCAATATCAGGCCACACAGCAATTATGGCAGCGTCAGACTGATGAAGTTATACCACTGCAAAAACAACGGGTTAAATTGGTTATGGCGCAGTATCAGGCCAATAAAAGCGATTTAAGCAGTGTGCTGGAAGCACGGCGCTCCCTGCTCGATAGCCAGCTCAATACCAGTAATGCCGCCAGAGAGTTAGCCCGTACCTGGGCTGCCATCCGTTATCTGACCCCGCAGGAGAGCATGCGATGAAAAAGCTATCTAGTTTGACGCTGGTGGCCGTCGCCGTGATCAGTGGCGTTGCCGGTTATCTGTTGGCTAAACCCACCTCAGAACACTCCACCACGGCAGCCATAGTGGTTGAAAAAACACCAGCAAAAAATAGCCGTAAGGTGCTGTATTGGTATGATCCTATGTCCCCCGGTCAGCGTTTCGACCAACCTGGCAAATCGCCATTTATGGATATGGAGTTGGTGCCGCGCTATGCCGATGAAGCCGTAGCGCAGGGCGGCGTTAGCATCAGCCCCCGCCAACAGCAGAATTTAGGCGTGCGCACTGCCGCGGTGGAAATGCGATCACTCAACTATCGTCTTGCCGGTTACGGCACAGTGGCAACCGATGAGCGCAGCGTGCAGGTTATCGCGGCGCGGGCTAACGGCATTATTGAACAATTGTATGTACGCGCCAATCAACAACCGGTCAGTAAAAATCAGCCATTGGCGCAATTATGGGTTCCCGATTGGAGTGCCGCGCAACAAGAGTATCTGGCAATCCGCACCTTGGGTGATAGCCAATTAACGGCCGCCGCTCGCCAACGGCTACAACTGCAATTTATGCCAGAAGAGGTGATTCGCAGTGTCGAAAAAAGCGGCCAGCCGCAAACGCGGGTCACATTACGATCTCCGTCTGAGGGTTATGTGAGTAAGTTGGATATTCGGGCCGGTTCACAAGTGACTGCGACACAATCACTGTTTGAGTTAGCCAGCCTTGATCCGGTATGGATAGTGGTGGACTATCCGCAATCACAAGCCAGTTTAGTCACTATCGGCAGTACGATTGCCGCCACGACCGCCAGTTGGCCGGGTGAAACCTTCCACGGCACCGTCAGCGAGCTATTACCTAATATGGATCTCGCTACCCGCACCTTAAAAGCGCGCATCGTCCTGGAAAACCCGCAACAAAAGCTGAAACCGGGCATGTACCTGAATGTACAATCCGCGCCAGCAGATAATCTAAAACCGGTATTGGCTATTCCACAAGAAGCCTTGCTGATGTCAGGCAATAGTAACCGGGTGCTGCTGGCTGAAGCTAATGGCTACTTTAAGCCGGTGGATGTCAGTACCGGGCAAACTCAGGACGGCTGGACAGAGATAAAATCCGGGCTAAACGCCGGTCAGTTGGTGGTGACCTCAGGCCAATTCCTGATTGATTCAGAAGCCAGTCTGCAAAGCGCTCTGCCACAAATGGAGGATACCCCCGCCTTAACTGAGAATACCACGCCAACAGCGAATAACACTGCCGTAGCACCTGTTGATATCTACTCGGTGCAAGGAACAGTCACCGCTATCAACGGCTCAACAATCACCTTATCCCATGGCCCGATCGCGGCGTTGAAATGGGGAGCGATGACGATGGACTTCCAACTACCGGCAGAGCCGTTATCACCGGAAATCGTTGCTGGTAGTCAGGTTAATTTCACTTTCACTCTCAATGAACAAGGGGCACAAATCCGCCAAATCCAGCCGGTAACAAGCAATAGCAGCACCGATACCCACAGGAGCCACCTATGATTGCCGCCATTATCCGCTGGTCACTGCGCAATCGGCTGTTGGTACTGCTTGGCGCGGTGATGATGGCCGCGTGGGGAATTTGGTCACTGCAACAAACCCCGCTGGATGCGCTGCCAGACTTGTCAGACACCCAAGTGATCATCCGTGTCAGTTATCCTGGTAAAGCACCACAAGTGGTCGAGGATCAGGTGACTTATCCACTGACAACCACCATGTTATCAGTACCTGGTGCTAAAACCGTACGCGGTTTCTCGATGTTCGGCGACGCCTATGTCTATGTGCTGTTTGATGATGGCACTGATCCTTATTGGGCACGTTCACGGGTGCTGGAGTATCTCAGTCAGGTGCAGGCTACCTTGCCGGCTGAAGCCAAAGCCTCGTTGGGACCGGATGCCACGGGGGTGGGTTGGATCTATGAATATGCCTTAATCGACAGAACCGGCAAACACAGTCTGGCCGATCTGCGTGCCTTGCAGGATTGGACACTAAAATTTGAGTTGAAAACAGTACCCAATGTCTCTGAAGTGGCCAGTGTCGGGGGCATGGTGCGCCAATATCAAGTCGTTCTCGACCCGGAACGGATGCGGGCGCTGAATCTATCCCATCAACAAATTGCCAGCGCCATTACTGATAGTAATCAGGAAGGCGGTGGTTCGGTGCTAGAAATGGGGGCGGCAGAATATATGGTGCGCGCCAGCGGTTACCTGAAAACGCTGGATGATTTCAGGAATATCGTGATCACTGCTCGTGCAGGTATTCCCATTTTACTGTCCGATGTCGCTACCGTGCGGATGGGGCCAGAAATGCGCCGTGGCGTGGCGGAACTTAATGGTGAAGGGGAAGTTGCCGGTGGCATCATTGTGATGCGCTATGGCAAAAATGCACTGGAAACCATTAACGGCGTGAAGGAGAAGCTGCAACAGATTCAGCGCAGCTTACCGGCTGGGGTAGAAATCGTACCGGTATATGATCGTTCACACCTGATTACTCAGGCCATCGACAGCTTATCATTCAAATTGCTGGAAGAGTTTTTAGTGGTGGCGGTGATCTGTTCACTGTTTTTGTTCCACTTCCGCTCAGCATTGGTGGCTATCATCACCCTGCCCCTGGGGATTCTCGGGGCGTTTATCGTCATGCACTATCAGGGGGTCAATGCCAATATTATGTCGCTGGGTGGGATAGCCATCGCCATCGGGGCTATGGTGGATGCCGCGATCGTGATGATCGAAAATATGCACAAAGTGTTGGAGCAATGGCGGCGAGATAACCCGGGGAAAACACCGGTCAGTCAGGATTACTGGCGCATTTCAGAGCAGGCGGCCATTGAAGTCGGTCCGGCGCTGTTTTGCAGTTTACTGATCATCACCTTATCGTTTATTCCGGTATTTACATTACAGGCGCAAGAGGGGCGGATGTTCTCTCCGCTGGCTTTTACCAAAACCTATGCCATGGCTGTTTCGGCGGGGTTAGCCATTACGTTAGTACCGGTATTAATGGGCTATTTTATTCGCGGCAAAATCCCTGATGAGAATGCCAACCCCATTAACCGTGGGCTAATCGCCCTTTATCATCCGGTGTTAACCGCCGTACTGGCGCGACCAAAAACTACATTGGCTATCGCGGGTATATTACTGCTGGCAACCCTGTATCCATTAAGCCGTCTGGGGAGCGAGTTTATGCCCGCGTTGGATGAAGGTGATTTACTGTATATGCCTTCTACACTGCCGGGGATTTCGGTACGCGAAGCCAGCCATTTACTGCAACAAACCGATCGTTTGATAAAAACCATACCGGAAGTAGCGACAGTATTTGGTAAAGCCGGGAGAGCAGAGACGGCAACAGATCCGGCCCCTCTGACCATGATCGAAACCACCATTCGTTTTAAACCCAAGGATCAATGGCGGCCTGGCATGACCATGGACAAATTGATCGAAGAACTGGACGCCACCGTTAAGGTTCCCGGTATTGCCAATCTGTGGGTGCCACCGATCCGCAATCGGCTGGATATGCTCTCTACCGGTATCAAAAGTCCGGTTGGGATCAAAGTGAATGGCAAAAATGTGCACCAAATTGAGCAGGTGGCACAGCAAATCGAACAAGTGGTGCGCAACGTGCCAGGTGTGACCTCAGCCCTTTCGGAACGACTGGCAGGTGGCCGCTATGTGGATATTAACATTGACCGTCAACGGGCCGCTCGCTATGGCGTTTCAGTAAAAGAACTGCAATCACTGGTGGCAACCGTGATTGGCGGGCAAAACATCGGTGAAACCATTGAAGGGCGTGAACGTTATCCAATCAACCTGCGCTACCCACGGGAAATACGTGATTCACTGCAAAAATTGCGTGATTTGCCGGTAGTGACTGCCGGTGGCGGGCAAGTCGCACTGGCGGAACTGGCCGGTATCAAGGTGACAGAAGGCCCACCGATGCTGAAAAGTGAAAATGCGCGCTTATCTGACTGGGTCTATGTTGATCTGCGCGGGCGAGATTTGAAATCAGCCGTTACTGAAATGCAGCAAGCGGTGGCACAACAAGTGGAACTGCCGGAAGGCGTCTCCCTTAGCTGGTCTGGGCAGTTTGAATACCTGGAACGGGCAACAGCAAAACTGAAAATTGTGTTACCGGTTACCCTGATGATCATTTTTGTCTTGTTGTATGTCACGTTCAGCAGTGTCCGCGATGCCGCATTAATCATGGCGACGCTTCCCTTCGCACTGATTGGCGGGGTGTGGCTGCTGTATGGCTTGGGGTATAACTTTTCCGTTGCCGCCGCGGTGGGCTTTATCGCCCTGGCCGGTGTGGCCGCTGAATTTGGTGTAATAATGGTGCTGTATCTCAATCAGGCGGTGAAAAAACATCAGCAACCCGGCATTGCTATGACGGCCAGCCAGATGAGTGCAGCTATTCATGAAGGCGCGGTGCTGCGGGTGCGACCAAAAGCCATGACTGTCGCCACTATTATGGCCGGCTTGCTTCCCATTATGTGGGGCGGCGGGGCAGGGTCAGAGGTCATGCAACGTATTGCCGCACCGATGATTGGCGGGATGGTGAGTGCACCACTGCTTTCGATGCTGGTTATTCCTGCGGTGTATATGTTGCTGCATAAAAAAGATAGTCAACAGCAATAAAACTCTCATCGCCCTTACTCTTGCCAGATAAGATTGAGGGCATTCTCACACTTTCTTATAACCTCTCAAATCAGCGAGTGCGACGGAAGGTTAAGTTAATTCGATAAGCGCCGGTCGTAGCGGAAAAACCGGCTTTCAATGGCAGTACACCGTGATAGTTCAAACGGGAAGGCCCACCCCAGACCACAACATCCCCTTCCGTTAATAAGACTCTCTGGCATTTAGCCTCACGCGTCAGCCCACCAAATTGAAATACCGCAGCTAGCCCCAGCGATACCGAGACTATTGGCTGACGCAGATCCAGCTCATCTTTATCCTGATGTAATGATAATTTAGCCCCTGCCTCGTAGCGATTTATCAGGCAGGCATCTGGCTCAAATTGAGAGAAACCCGCTTGTTGCGCGGCATCAACAGCTAATGTCATAAAACTTGCCGGAATGGCAGGCCAGCTTTTCTCAGTCAAAGGATCAACCGGGCTATAGCGATAACCTTGCCTATCACTCACCCAACCAACCTGACCACAATTACTCATGGCAACCGACATCCGGTAACCGCCGGGGGTGATGAGATGGCGAAAAGGCGCGGCAGTGGTGATAGCAATAACATCAGCAAATAATAATGCGGCCTGCTGCCGTGCATAATGATGTAAAACAACCGCACCGGGCGCTAACGTTTCAATCCAGGGATCATGAGGCAACTGATCAAATAAATCCATGGTCATAAAGGTACCTACTGTAGTTATCACTGTTTAGCGATTAAGACTTTAACAGTTTACTCTTCACCCCACACACTATCACTTGCGATCAATTCATATCGGTTAGCCCAGTTGTTATCGCCCTGCCAGAGAAATTTATCCTGCTAAATCATCGTCTATTAACTTTCGCCACCAATAAAAACAAATATTATATTTAATAGAGTAAAATTATAAAAATGAAAGACTAAAAGCAAAAACAGAAGAATAATAGCAAACTAAATTTATTTAACTCTTTAAATAAAAGGAAAAGAGAAATTCAGGTAAGAATATGTAATGAAACATAATAAACAACACCACAACAAAATAAATTAACTGCTTGTTAAGAATAATTATCAAATGCAAAAATACACACAAATAGCCTTTAAAGAAGATTGAGAATTAGAATAGAGACAAAGCATGGCACTCTTAATAATCTTAAATTACTGAAAGAACACATAACGTCTTATATAGGATAGGTAACCATCAGTATGGAGACAAATGAGATTATGTTTAAATTAGAAGGAACGGTGCTATTTTCCCCTACGCAACGTTGCTTAAATGGTCCTGACGGTTCGGTGGTAATATTAACTGAAAATAACCTTAGATTTTTACAACTGCTACTTAGTGGTGTAACAGAAAAAGAGCAGATTATTAATCAGGTATGGAAAGAACAGCGCGGAGCTGTAAGTGAAAGTAGCTACTATGGGCAGCTCTATATGTTGCGAAAAGCATTTCTTCAGGTCGGGCTGAAAGAATCACTTATACATACCATCCCACGTAAAGGTGTCCGCTATACCGGTTCTGTTAGTCAGATTGTCATCAATGATGAAGCTGAACAACAAATGCACGCAGACCCCCTTATCACTGCTGCATCTAATAAGGAGCAGCTTGCGCCAGTAACCCAACCATTCAAGCCAGGGGCTAGCGTAATATCACCTATCGCGACACAACAAAGTTTTTTACACAGTTACCGTTGGAAGAAACTTATTTCTCTGTTGGCCTTTTTCTCTTTCTGCTGGCTCTCATTTCTCTCAACGCTAATTATTATTATCTTATTTAGTGGGGATAAACCGCACTTCTGATAGTGATAATAAGATGAGGGTGATTTAAAAAGATTAAATGATGGTAATAAAAAGGCCAGCAAGCGAAAAAAAACGTTAAATAGGTGTCACTACCAGCAAGGCTGATTATATCAAGTCGGATAGTAGCTAAATAAAGAGCAGTGACTCTTTACATTTAAAACTTAAAAATGGGGAATACTCCCCTACCATTTAACAGGAAAACGAACATGATGGATTTAATCAATAAAGGTTGTGTTGCTACTCGACTTAAAACCCGAGGATTTCTGAAAGATACCCGTGGTTCTATTATTGAGTACGTTATGGTGATTGCATTAGCGGGCGTATTTATTACGTTAGCAAGGCCAACCCTAATCGAGTTAGTAAATGGGGCCGTTGCTAGTGCTAGAACAGCAGTATCAGCGCCAGGGGGCTAATAGGGGTAACAGCGTCGCACCGTCATTCTAATATTTATCAGGATTTTCACATGGCAACTTATCGTTGCCATGTTTTTGTTTTAGGAAAAATGATGGATATAATAAAATCATCCTTAATACTACTGCTAGCATTACAGCTACTGTTCGTTTGTTATAGCGATATATGTAATCGAATTATCAGTAATAAATTTATCATTTCTATTATATTCAGTTCCATAGCATTGGGGTATACAACAAACAGCACGGTTAACATCACCATTCCACTTTTTTCCTTACTAATGGGCTATATAATATTTCATTTTAAACTTATCGGTGGTGGCGATGTAAAACTCATTACTGCATTGCTGCTGGCACTCACCGCAGAACAATCACTAGATTTCATTATCTATACCGCCATTATGGGCGGTGTGGTAATGATAATAGGTTTATTGATTAACAAACACGATATTCAACAACGAGGGGTTCCCTATGCTGCTGCAATTACCTCGGGTTTTACATTGTCGCTATTCACCTAAAATATCAAGCCACATTAACTTAATAATGACACAAGGTTATTTTAATGAATCGTAAGTTTCTTTTATTATTTTCAATTTTGATTGTCGCCATCGGGGCTGCCGGCATTATGATCAATACCAAGCCTGATGTGCATACACCCTATAATTTCGTCGATTTAAATAAAGAAAAAGAAGTTGAGATTGTCCTGGCACAGTCAACACATGATCTCTCTTCAGGTACCCTACTCACTCAAAACGATTATGCACTAAAAGCCATCATGGTACCTGAATCAAGTGAATTAATAAAAAGCAACATATCAGGAAAAACAGATATCAACAGTCATTTATTGAAAGTAAACCTTGTAGCGGGTTCTTATATTACACCCGTAGTTTTGGCTTCACCCGATAGTAATGAATTCAATTACCTTAATTTAAAGAAAGGTGAAATTATTTATAAATTCACTATTAGTCAGAAAAATGGGTATTTGTTAGATACATTGCAAGTAGGTGATTCCCTCTCATTTCAATTAAGAGTGCTTGAGACAGATAAAAATAAAGGCATGAGTAGTGGCACAGTCATTAACACGAAAGAATTGAGTGATAAAAAAAGTCAAACCTTTTCGTTGAATGAAATCATACCCGCCATGAGAATAATAAGAATAAAAAAGAATTCGACAGACGAATTACCAGAAAAAAACAACAAAAATCAAAAGACCGGAGAAGTCGTAACTGGTTATATATCCGTCATAATTAAAAGAGAGGAACTTGACATCATTCATATCGCAGAAAAGTCGGGAGATATCGTTCTGGCGCCGAGTATAGTTACTGGCAATAATCAATCAACAAATATATATGACATCATACCTAAACTACGCATAACAAGAGAGCTAAGAGGATGAGAACACCCAGGCCAGAATATATCAGTTGGAATAAACTGTTTTTACTCTTCGCCATTGCAACCTGCCAAATAGTTGTCAATCATGCATATGCCAAGCCTGTTTATTTATCATCAGGCGAGTCATATATAATAAAAACAGATGAGGCGATTGATACTGTTTTTGTCTCTGCCGCTGCTATTGCTGATTATGAACTGATTGGTAAAAATAGCATTATTGTTTATGCAAAAAAAGAAGGAATAGCAGAGTTTATCTTATTTAATAAAGATAATAATCCAATGATAAAAACTGCCGTCATGGTAAATGACATCATTACTTCAGCATATCAGAGAATAAAAATTGAATATCCTGATAGCAACATAGAAATCAATAAAATTGGTAATGGCTATCTGCTGACGGGTAAGGCAGAGTCAGAAGAGGCGAAAGACACTATTGCAGCTATTGTCGGTGAAGCAATAAACAAGAAAAGAGAGAAAAATCGCGAAGACCAACATTTTAATAACCCTAATTACTTAGGGATAATTAATAAGATTAAACTCCCTGAATCTAACCAAGTAAATGTGAAATTAACCATTGCAGAGGTGACTAAAGACTTTAGTGAGAATATAGGGGTAGATTGGAGCAGTATCAACGAAGCATCCGTTGGCTCCTTTCAATTTTTAAAGTTCAATGCCACCGGAATTAGTACATTAGTTCATGCCATTAATGATGACTCAATTGCACGTATTCTGGCCGAACCCAATCTATCGGTACTGTCCGGTGAAAGTGCCTCATTTTTAGTTGGTGGCGAAATACCACTTTTTAATACCACCCAAAGCAGCACCGTAATTAAATACAAAACTTATGGTATCAAGCTAAACATTGCGGCCAAGGTAAATGAGAAAAATCGTATCCGCATTAGTATGGAAGAAGAAGTCAGTAGTGTAGATAAAGTCTTTAGCGTCGAAGGGGGTAATGCTTATCCTTCATTACGCACACGTAAGGCAGCGACCACATTAGAACTTGGTGATGGCGAAAGCTTTATTCTAGGTGGATTGATCAGTAAATCAGAGCGGGAATCCCTTAAAAAGATCCCCTTCATAGGTGATATTCCTATTTTAGGGGCATTCTTTCGCAATGCACAAACGCAAAAAAATCAAACTGAACTGGTGGTCGTCGCCACCGTCAGCCTGGTGAAGCCGGTTGCCGGAAAGGATGTGGAATTACCTGATTTTATGCACACATCAACATTGGAACGCTTATTTAATTTCACTCATATAATGGAAATAAAAAGGAAAAAAGTGGCTAAGGAATTCCTACGAAAAGGAGGTTTCATAAAATGAAACTATGGATAGTTAGCAGTGTTATTTTTTTCTCTAGCGTTGTGCATGCCTCATTTATTATCGAGCCAAATGAGAATGACCAAGCCTGTTCATTAGCTAAAAGAGACTTGTTAGCAACAGATAAAAACCAGTCATTATCTACACCTGTTTTGCAAAGAGATAACGAGCGACGATGCAAATATCAACGCAATGATTATCGGATGTCCCGGGATAGCGAAGTAGGATGCGCAGTAAATAAAAATAGAATTCTTTCAAAATAACGCAATCAAAGTAATTTCCTTTAATGGTGACATATGCAATTAATTCTTAACAAAGATGCAATAAACAAAAAAAATAATAAGATAAAAAACACCATTGCTATTATTTCCAGCAGGGAATGGCTGCGCGAAGAAACCGCGGAGAAAGTCAGGCTTGCCGATATTAATGATATTAAATCATTTGATGAGAGTATTTTTCTCGTGCCAAAAATAAATTTATCCGATAAAACCATTGGTGCTATTATTGACATCGGGAGTAATGATAATATTGAAAAAACATTAGATTTAATAAAAATTCTTATCCCGCGTGACTGTTGGTGTGTTTTAGTTGGCGATATTGATTCAATTGGTATCGCCCAACAATTCATTCAGCGTGGCATATTATACTTAAATATAAAGTCGCAGTTGTCTGAATTGACGCAACATTTACTCAAAGACATCCCTATCGAGTCTGAAAGGAAAGCCTTTTTTATCAGTATATTGGGCTGTAAGGGAGGCATCGGAACCACCCTGATCAGTTATCACTTAGCAACCGCGATCACACAGATAAAGCAATCACCAACTCTATTATTACAGGGCAATAATGGATCTCAGGATCTTGATCTTGTTACAGAAAAAAAGATGGTTACAGAAATAACCGAATATCAAAATAATTTATCTCTTATGTTTGGTAAAGGGCAAGATATAGCTGAAATTGATGGACACAGAGATATAAAGCACAATTTTATTGTATTTGATCAACCGATTCATAACGTACCGAAAGAAAAACTCACTGATTATATAGAACACGCTAATTGCATTATCGTATTGCTTGATAATAGTATGATGTCAGTCCGTGTCGCTAAAACGTTTATTGATATTTATGAAAAATTTAAACGAGACAACAGGCAAGCAACCCGACTATTAGTCTGTTTAAATGAAAGCAGACCAATAACAAGAGATATGCTGGATACTTCAGATATCCCGTCATTACTTGGGCGTAAGATAGATATACGAATCCCTTTCATACATAAAACAACGGAATCATTAAGTGATAAAAATTACTTTGGCCGAAAGAAAACCATAATAACCGAATTGGCTAAATACACATTAGGCATAACCATTGATTTATCAAACAAGAGAAAATCATGGTTAAGAAAGCTTCTAAAAGGTAAAAATTAAAAATGAACATATCATTAATCATCCAAGAAGAAATACGAGAAAAAATGCTGGCTAACATTGATATCGATAAAGTAGAACATCTGGTTGATGATTATGACAAACTTTTTGGTTTACTTTCACAAACCTACGATGATTTATTTAATGACAATGAATATAGATTAAATACTCAGCAGCAAAAAGATATTATTGCAACGATCGCCGATGAGATTACCGGTTTTGGCCCGTTAAGAGAACTGATGGAAGATGAGTCTATTAGCGATATTATGGTCAATGGCCCTGAAAAGATATTTGTTGAACGTTATGGGTTGCTAACCTTAACCAACCGCCGTTTTATTAATAACAGTCAACTGACTGATATTGCCAAACGCCTGATGCAAAGAGTCAATCGCCGTATTGATGAAGGTAGACCGTTAGCAGATGCACGCCTAATTGATGGTAGCCGAATCAATGTGGCAATCGGTCCAATCACATTGGATGGCACAGCACTTTCAATTCGAAAATTCAGTACCAACAAACGAAAACTAGAAGATCTGGTTAATATGGGTGCTATGAGCAGTGATATGGCTAATTTCTTGATAATTGCAGCCAGTTGCCGGGTCAATATTATTATCTCTGGTGGCACAGGTTCAGGAAAAACAACACTGCTCAACGCATTATCAAAATATATTTCTGAAAACGAAAGAGTTATCACCTTAGAAGATGCTGCCGAGTTAAATCTTGAACAGCCCCATGTGGTACGGATGGAGACACGACTCGCCGGGCTAGAGAATACTGGGCAAATCACGATGCGGGACTTAGTAATAAACTCACTGCGTATGCGCCCCGACAGGATCATTATCGGGGAGTGCCGTGGTGAGGAAACATTTGAAATGCTTCAGGCAATGAATACCGGCCATAATGGCTCTATGTCCACCTTACATGCTAATTCTCCCCGCGATGCTATTGCCCGACTCGAAAGCATGATCATGATGGGTCCAGTTAATATGCCCATATTTACTATTCGCCGAAATATTGCCTCCGCCATCAATCTTATTGTGCAAGTTTCACGCATGAATGATGGTTCACGAAAGGTACGCCATATTAGTGAAATTATGGGAATGGAGGGGGACAATGTCGTATTACAAAACATATTCTCATTTGAACCGTCCAAAGAGCGTGACGAACAGGGAAAAATCCAAGGAGAATTTATTAATCATGGTTTATTCAGCCGATCTGCTGTGAGGGTGAATGCTGATATATACAGCTTATCAAATGAACTAAGTAGTATTTTTTCCACGGTGAAATAATGATTTACAACATAATACTTTTATCTGGGATTCTATTACTTTTACTCATTAACTTAAAATGGATAAAAATAAAGAAGACCATAATTAAAAACCCAAAAAAAACCACTACCAATGATTTTTTCCTTACGTCATTACTAAAAAAAACAGCCAATGAATGGGTGAACTATTTATTAAGCATTGATATAAACAAAAATAAAATGCATATAGCCATACCTATCGGTTATGCAATATGCATTTACATTATAAATAAAACATGGGTTGGGATAAATACTCTGGTGGTATTGACATTTATTTTGTTCAGTATCATATTTTTTCAAATACACTTTTCGCGTAAAAATAATCACACGCTATTTAAAAGAGATTTCCCAGAGGTTTTGTTGATGATTAATATGGCTGCCAGTAGCGGTGCCAGCATTAACCAAGTATTAGAACGTTGTGGGAAAGAGGTAGGTGGGCCATTAGGGAATGAATTAAGCCTTATTTGCCGCCGATTGAATGTAGGTGAGTCTCCTGAAACTGTTTTTTATGATGCCTATCAACGCTTTCGTTACCCCGAGTTTTACTTTCTTATCACCATCATTTTGCTTAACTTGCAACAAGGTGGGCAATTAAGAGAACTGACCAGTCGTTTGTCCCAAGTGATCACAAAAAGCAAAACATCCGAACAGAAGAAAGCCGTTATGACGGCACAAACACGGATGTCAGTAAATATTCTCTCTATCATACCTTTTGTATTCTCTCTTTTTCTTTACTTTATGGATCCAACGATTATTGAGTCAATGTGGAACCATCCTACTGGTAGGATTATTTTTTATTATATTATCTCCAGCGAGATAATTGGGATAGCACTGATAAGGTCAATGCTTAGGAAAGCACTATGAATATAATTTTTATTGCCATGGTACTATTTGGTTTTATCTCATTACTCATTAGCAAGAAAAAATACAATAAGAAAGAAATATATAATAAAATTAACAATGACCATATTTTATCCTCTAAACGTGAAATAAAAAAGTCAAAAAATAAAAAAGAAATAGCGCTATCTTCTTTTATAAAATTACCTTATATACTTCATAAGGTGACTTATTTAAAGATATTGATTATTTCGCTATTTCTGATAGTGATGATTATATTGGTAAAAACTAGTTTCATAGCGACTAGTAGCATGAGTTTCCTTATGATTTGTTTGCTTATGCTGATAACAACTATATATCTACCAAAAGTTATTACCAGAAATATTGTGAATAAAAAAATAAAAAAAATGTTAAATTCGCTACCCTTTTTTATCGATATTACCGCTGCCTGTGTCCAATCAGGAATGACTATAGATAGCGCACTAAGCTATACGGCTAAAAGATTCAAATTAATAAATATCGATTTAAGTTTAATCGTAGAAAAAATAACTAAGCGCGCAGAAATTAATGGGCTAGAGAGTGCGATTAAAGAATTTCAACAACTATCAACCGAAACAGAAATAAAAATGTTTTGCAGTGCATTACAATATAGCATCAGTTTCGGCTCAACCGTTTATGAACAACTAATAAAACTCTCTCAAGATATGAGAGAAATGCAATTGTTAATCACAGAAGAAAAAAACAGTAAGCTATCAACAAAACTGACTTTCCCTATGTTTCTTTTTATTCTTATTCCTTTTGTTGTGTTAGTTATATCACCTAGCGTTTTGGAGTTACTCAAATATGTACAAACAATGTAAAAAAACTATTACCGTTTCACTTTTAATTTTTATGATAAGTGGTTGCTCCACGAATAGTGGCATAAGTAATAAAGAGTTTCTATATCGTGAGAGTATCTTGCTAAAGGCAAATAATCATGCCGGATTGGTCACTTTATACCGAACCAGATTAAAACAAAAAGAAGATGATGCGATAAGATTAAAACTGGCTAACGCCTACTATCTTACCGGCGACACAAAGTCATCTTTATATTATTTACAACCGATGATTAACAAACCGAGTGAGCCTGTATATATTTTGCAAGCCAAAAACTTGATTAACAATAATGACTCGACAAATGCTATAACAGTTATAAATAAATTATTAACTATTTCTCCTAATAATGCAGAAGCTCACAACTTACACGGCATTGTATTGGCTAATAGTGGTGAAGTGCATAAAGCAGAAGTGGCTATTGAAAAGTCGCGAGCCTTATTTATTTCTGATGGGACGGCAATGAATAATCTTGCTGTAGTAGCAATGCTTGATAACCGTTATAGCGATGCAGTGAGAATATTATTACCTGATTATTTGTCGGGTAAAAAAAACTCGTTAAGGTTACATAACCTGGTCTTTTCACTGATTCAACTCGGTGATACAACCTATGCAAAAAAAATCATTATTGCTGAAAAAATGGCTAAAGACCCGGATGAGTTAATACTCGCCCTAAGTCAAGTTCAGAGCCTTCAGCAAGAGAGATTAAGTGATAAAGGTGCGTAAATGAGTAAAATAAGAGAGCAATTCTCCCGTTCGAATGAGGGGTCGGTCACTATTGATTTTACGGTAGTCTTTGTTCTATTTTTATTGACGTTACTCTCTTGTGCAGAGATAGGCCGTTTGCTCTATATCTCTGCCAGTTTAGATCTGGCGGTTTCAGAAGCGGTAAAATCGACTAAGAATAGAGAGGGCAGTAATAGTGCCATATTGAGGCAAAGTTTAAATGCTCAGAATGGTATTTTAGGTGTTGTCATAACAAATAATAATGCGATTAATACTACTGTAGAATTTAGCAATAGTATATCTGACCTCAGTAGTCAGATATATTCAGGCTCAGAAACGTCGCCACTGGCCAAATACACAGTAACTTACATCTATCAACCTCTTTTTTTTCCTATCCCCTCACGCTGGGCTAATATCCAACTATCTCGCGAGGTGATTTTTGTACAAGAAAATAAATAACATAGACTTTATTGGAAATAATAATGGTTCAGCTATTATTGAGTTTTCATTTGTCATTTTCATAATAATGCTATTAATAAAACTATTTATTTCAGTGACTGAATATCAATCAACCGTAGGTAAACTAGACCGGATATCATATTCGCTTGCCGGAATAATTCGGGAAAGGAACAGGTTATATTCTGATGATGAAATACTAACTCAAAATAATGTTAATGATTTAACAACTCTGGCGAGCAATATGCTATTAACTTCGGGTATATTCAGTGATAATTTCGCGATAACAGTTGAAACATTACATTTTAATCCCGCTGAATCGGCAGCACCTGGTAATAAGATTATTAATGATACTAAGAGTGAAGAGTTTATCGTCGGTACTTGTCACCCCATTAGGTCATTGCGTGAAATGGCCGATTTATCACCTTACAGTAATCGTGGCCGATGGGTGCCACTGTACCAGGTAACCTTATGTTTACCTGCCCCCACAGGGTATCAAGCGTTGTTTAGCCAGATAGAACCCATCCCTATATTAAGGTCATCAGCGGTAACTATCGAGCGTTAATCCTAGCGAGGATGAACTTATTTATAAAAAAGGCTATTTATGATAAAAAATAGATTTACTCACATTAAAGTACGACTATTGGTGCCATTGATAAAGAATGAGCAAGGGGCTATCTTATTTCCCTTTATTATATTTTTGCCCTTGGTTATTGGGCTAATATTTTTTTCTTTTGAGCTCACTCATTTTTTACAGAAAAAAGCCAAACTCTCAGATGCAATGGAGCAAGCAACATTAGCACTGACAGTAGAAAATAACCATAGTACTCCGAGTTTAACTCAAATAGCGCAGAATGAAGCCATAGTGAGTTCTTATGCTCATGCTTATCTGCCAGCAGAAATATTTTCAACACCGACTATAGATATAATCAATAATAATGGCAGAATTGAGTATGCGGCTGAGATCAACATGAGCTACTTGGCTAGATTTTTAACTAACAATCCAGTAACCAATTTTAGTGCGATGATAAATGCAACAGATAGAGGAGCAGCAAGAAAAAATATAATCAGTGCACCGATAGAGAATATAGATGTAGTATTTGTCGCAGATTACTCTGGTTCAATGGATGATCATTTTAATCATAATGAATCCGAGCCAAAAAAAATAGATGCGTTGAGAGACATATTTAACCGCCTCAATAATAACATATTAAAAAATGAGAATATACATACCATAGGGTTTATACCATTTTCATGGGGGACTAAACAACGTATTGGGAACGGTGCACAAACGAAGGAGTATTGCCATTTACCTTTTGTGCCAAAGCAACATAGCCCAAATGGTGATTACCTTCGTAAATATACATTATCTGGGTTAAAAAAATTCCCTGGATTGGAGGGATTAGAAAATATTGACCATATCGCATATGGGAAAGTAACCAGCGAGATATATAATGACACTAAAAATAAAATTGATGAATTAAATATTGAGGATGCAGAGTCTGCTTATACATTCCTTTCCCGCTCACAAAAGATCCTCCAACAATTATATCAACTTGAAATAATAGGAGAGAGTATTGATTACGTTGCAACGATAAACTCAATACCACGCGACAGCGCAGTGATACCACCGAAAGCAATTAACTTTCCAGTTGATGACATATTCAATAGCTACGTTTGTTTAAATCGAGCAAACTCCTATTCATTAAATGAACATGATAGTAATGAGATTATCGATGATATGATTAATATGTCCCCTTTAGGCGGTACACTAATAAGTTCAGGGATATTATCTGCTAATAATTTATTTAATGAAATCAGCTCTAACACCAATAAAAAGCTGATGATAATTCTTTCTGATGGTAATGATAGCTTTGAAAGTGCACATAAAGAAAATAAAGGTTTTTATGTCACACAAAGCCTTATCAAAAAAGGTATGTGCAAAAAAATAAAAGAGAATGGGATCACCATGGTTTTCATCGCTATTGGATATAAACCTTTATATAACACCCGTTCGCCAAGATATATCGATTGGAAAGAGTGCGTAGGTGAGGAGAATTACTACGAAGCACAAAATACTCATGAACTGGAAGGCGACCTTCTACAAGCGTTGGGGGCGGTAGATACCAGTGAAGTGGGCCGTAATACGCCGAAAGATTAATGTCAGGCGCGGCAACCGTAACCGCGCCTGTGTTACAGGCTATTTTGCCATGCCCGCTTCCATACCGACTAAGCCAACCTTGAGATAACCTGATTTGCGTAGCGCATCCATCACGCTCATCAGAGTTTCATAATCCACCACTTTATCCGCCTGGAAGAAGATAGTGGTTTCTTTATTGGATTGCGTCATTTTATCCAACGCCGCGGCCAGAGTGTCGCGGTCAACCTGCTGGTCACCGACATAAAGCTGATTATCGGCTTTAACTGTCAGGAATACCGGTTTTTCCGGCCGCGGCTGTGGTACCGCTGAAGACGCTGGTAAATCCACTTTAATATCGACTGTTGCCAATGGTGCTGCCACCATAAAGATTATCAGCAGTACCAACATTACATCGATAAAGGGTGTCACGTTGATTTCGTGTAATTCACCGCTTTCATCAAGATTGTCATTCATACGCATGGCCATAAATCACCCCGCACGCAATTGGTGAGGATGCTTAGATGACTTTGCCTCAGCGCTGCTCGCCAGATCAAGATCGCGGCTTAATAGCAGCAATACTTGGGCGGCAACGTCACCCACCTGTGCACGGTAACTACCAATTAAGCGAGCAAATATATTGTAGATAACTACCGCAGGGATTGCTGCGACCAGACCTAACGCCGTTGCCAGCAAGGCTTCTGCGATACCCGGTGCAACAACAGCCAGATTGGTGGTTTGCGAATGAGCAATACCAATAAAGCTGTTCATAATGCCCCACACGGTGCCAAACAACCCGACAAACGGTGAGATTGCACCGATAGTAGCCAGGAATCCATTGCCTTTACCCATTTGGCGACCAATGGCTGCTACACGGCGTTCCAACCGGAAAGCCGTACGCTCTTTAATGCCATTGTTATCATTGGATTCTGTCGACAATAGGCGCTCGTTTTGCGCTTCTCGTAGCAGTAAGGCACTAATGCTATCGGTGCTAAAAGCCTCCGCCCGCTCAGACGCGGTATCCATATCAGTCACAGCCCCGATAACTTCATGTTCTTGCTGCAAACGGCGGCGAGCACGGAATAATTCAGTACCTTTGGAGAACAAAATAGTCCAGGTTACGATTGAGGCTAACACCAGACCAATCATCACCCCTTTAACGACGACGTCTGCATGCTGATACATGCCCCAGACAGATAAGTCCATTGCCAACCCTTGTGGCACAGGTGCCGCCAGAGGCTGGACCATAGGTGCTGGGTTTGCAGGTGCAACAGCTTGTGCATTTGCAGCGACCGGTGTGATTTCCGGTGTAGGTAGTGGGGTTGACGTTGCAGTTGTTGGTGTAGCAACAGATGCAGCGACTGCACTGCTGTTGCCTGGCGCGGCCTGTGCATGACCTGCCAAACCGGCCACCAGCAATAATGCCATTACGCCTGCTATCATCCGGCCTTGCACGAATGATTTATCTTTAATCTCTTTGCCAGCTATTTTCACGCTGTGCCTCCACCCAATATGCATATCAATTTAAGGACGAAATCAGGTGCCGATCATATCAAACAAATCGGGAATTGATAGTAATTATCATTAGTATTTGAGACGATTTTTTAAGAATGAAAGAGAATTATTCTGATTGAAACAATTATGTAAATTAATAGAAATGATAGCGACCTTAATTATTCCATGCCGATAACATTAGATATAAAGATAAGAAGTGATTGATTGAACTAAAGAACTCTCACCAAGACTCCTTAATAAATCCCTTGTTTTGCCACTTACACAGAATTTCTCCATTACAAACCGTCAGAAAACAGCGCGTCACTCTCTTTAGTTTTTTTCATGGTGAAAGCTGCCCCCACATAACAATCATCATGCTAACGTAAGGAATATATCTCTAAAATGAATGCTGGCTCTGGAACTACAGCATATCCTATATAAAGGTGACGACACGATCATGTCTGCAAACAAAGAAACGACAGAAAAACTGGAAACAGCCTTAGTCAGTGCGGGCAGAAGTAAACGATTTACTCAAGGCTCAGTGAATACGGTGATCCAGCGAGCTTCATCGCTGGTTTTCGACTCGGTAAAAGCGAAGAAGCATGCCACTATCAATCGGGGAAAAGGCGAATTATTCTATGGCCGCCGAGGCACCCTGACTCACTTCTCGCTGCAAGAGGCGATGACAGAGCTGGAAGGTGGCGCAGGTTGCGTCCTTTATCCTTGCGGTGCCGCGGCTATCAGCAACGCAATTTTGTCATTTGTCGCAACGGGTGACCATGTGCTAATGACCGGTTCTGCTTATGAGCCGGCCCAAAGTTTTTGCGATAAAATTTTATCACGCATGAATATCACCACGACCTATTTTGATCCGATGATAGGTGCCGGGATCGACTCATTAATTACCCCAAAAACCAAAGTGGTATTCCTTGAGTCACCCGGCTCCATCACCATGGAAGTACAAGATATTCCGGCAATGGTACAAGCCATCCGGGCCGTTTCACCAGACATCATTATTATGATGGATAACACCTGGGCTGCGGGTGTGCTGTTTAAAGCACTGGATTTTGGTATTGATATCTCTATCCAATCAGGAACTAAATACATCATTGGTCATTCTGATGCGATGCTGGGGATTGCCGTTGCCAACGCGCGTTGTTGGGAGCAACTGCGGGAAGACTCTTATCTGATGGGGCAAATGGTTGATGCTGACACAGCTTATCTTGCTAGCCGTGGATTGCGCACACTGGGCGTGCGTTTAAAACAACACGAGAAAAGCAGTATTGAAATTGCTAACTGGCTGGCTCAGCGCCCGGAAGTTGCCACTGTCTATCACCCTGCCCTGCCAAGCTGCAAAGGCCATGAATTCTATAAACGAGACTTCACTGGCTGTAATGGCTTGTTCTCTTTTGAATTAAAAGAAGAGTTAAGTCAGCAACAGTTAGAGGCTTATCTCGACCATTTCACCCACTTCAGTATGGCCTTTTCATGGGGCGGTTTTGAATCCTTGATTCTGGGTTATCAACCGGAGAATATCCGTGCCATTCGTCAGTATGAAGGGGACGGGATAAAAGGCACACTGTTTCGTCTGCATATTGGTCTGGAGAATGTACAAGATTTGCAGGACGATTTGGCCGCAGGATTTGAGCGCATCAAAACAGTGCAGTAAGGGTTTCTGAACGATTGATTTGTTAATGCGCGGTAACAATATCCGCGCATTAATCCTCTCTTACACAAATAGTCTCATCGACACGTATATATCCCTCAAAAATTCGATTATTGAGGATAAGATCAATGTGGATCCGCGCCATTACGGATACACTAGACCAGTCCTTACAACAATATCCTCACACGCTAGGCAAACAGGAACAGAAATGGATGTATTACGCGAAATCCTTCATGCCTTATGGCAGCAGGATTTTAGTAAACTTGCCGATCCGAATGTGATTTGGGTCATTTACGGCATTCTCTTTACCACCCTATTTTTAGAAAACGGTTTGCTACCGGCTTCTTTCCTCCCCGGTGATAGTTTGTTGCTATTGGCGGGTGCATTAATTGCCAAGGGAGTCATGGGGTTCTTACCGACCATGATAATTTTAACCACTGCTGCCAGCTTGGGTTGTTGGCTCAGTTACCTGCAAGGGCTGTGGTTAGGCGATACTAAAATAGTTAAAAGGTGGCTGTTACAGCTACCGGTTCATTATCGGCAACGCGCCCATACTCTGTTTGTACGCCATGGTTTGGCGGCCCTGATAATTGGCCGTTTTCTCGCTTTTGTACGGACTTTACTGCCAACGCTGGCGGGTATTTCTGGCCTGAACAGTGCACGTTTTCAGTTCTTTAATTGGTTAAGCGGGCTGCTATGGGTGGGGAGTGTCGTTGGGTTAGGTTTCGCGCTAAGTCATATCCCATTCGTTAAGCACTATGAAAACCAGGTGATGACAGCACTGATGATTTTACCAATAGTGTTGTTGCTGATTGGTTTGGTCGGCACACTGGTGTTGGTGTGGTGTAAACGTAAAAGTGTCACTGAGTAACCCTGTGTTTGCCTCGTGACTCAAGCAGTTAAACGGCGCTCACTGCGCCGTTTTTTATTGCCATTATTCGCTGGGCCGTAAAATCAGTTAGTCCGCAGTTTAGCGACCTCTTCACTGGGTGTGAGACCAAAATAGCGTTTAAACTCACGGCTGAACTGTGAAGCACTCTCATACCCTACTTTGTTGGCTGCGGTACTGGCTTTTAGCCCATCGTGCAACATCATCATTCGTGCGCGATGCAACCGGTAAGATTTGAGATATTGCAGTGGCGAGGTGTTAGTGACGGCTTTGAAGTTATGATGAAACGCCGAAACACTCATGTTCACATCTGCCGCTAATTGCTCAACATTCAGATTATCTGCAAATTGATTTTCAATACGCCGCAAGGTTTTGGTAATTTGATTAAAGTGCCCATGGCGGTTAACCAGCGCCTGCAAGGCTCCTCCGCATTGACCACACAGTACATAGTAGAGAATTTCCCGCACAATTTGTGGGCCGAGCACTCTGGCATCACGGGGATTGGACATCACATCCAATAAGCGCTCGGTGGCACACAGCATCTCTTCGGTCAGCGCCGATGAATTGACGCCAGAGGTATTACCGAACGGTTTATCCAGCTCATCATCACCGATATCTATCAGCAGATCCTGTAGCATCTGGCTGTCTATATGAATCGATATTCCCGCCAGAGGTATTTCAGGGCTGGCAAAAGTTTCACATTCAAACGGCAGTGGAACCGTCAGAATAAGGTAATTTTTCGGATCATACTGAAACACTTTACTGCCCAGATAACCCACTTTGTGCCCTTGGAATATGATGACTACACTGGGGGTGTACATTACCGGAGTGCGCGGCTGGTGCACTGTGGAGTACAAAATTTTCACCCGTGGCACAGCAGAGGGCGTTAAGCCATTCCCCTTAGCCAAACGTGTAATTTTTTCGGCCATCTGTACCTGAATATCATTAACCTCAACCATATACTCTCACTTACTGGAGTTATCTGAGATAATCTAGCAACTAAAACGATCAGATATAAATTGTGCAATATTTACCGCATTTTCTACAGTGCTTTGGAGAAATAGGCAAGAGCAAGGCAGAAATGTGCATTGAGGTATCGCGCTAAGTTGCCGACAATGGCTGCCAATGGTACGGCAATAAACAATCATTGCATCACCGGCTAATACGTCGCGTTTTGATTACCATAATTGTTCATCACCCATAAGCTGGAAGACAAATAATGCAAAACTTTACCCTCCATACCCCCACTAAAGTGCTGTTCGGTACTGGTCAAATAGCACAATTGAGTAAAGAAATTCCTGCTGATGCCCGCATCTTGATTACCTATGGCGGCGGCAGCATCAAACAAAATGGTGTGCTGGATCAAGTCCATCAGGCACTGAAAGGCTTTGATTTCCTGGAGTTTGGCGGTATTGAGCCGAATCCAACCTATGAAACCCTGATGAAAGCTGTTGCGCTTTGCCGGGCAGAGAAAATCGACTTCCTGCTAGCGGTGGGAGGGGGATCAGTATTAGATGGCACCAAATTCATCGCCGCTGCCGTCAATTACCCACAAGAACCATGGCATATTCTGCAAACCACTGGCAGCGATATTAAAGAAGCACTGCCAATGGGTTCAGTGCTGACTCTGCCTGCTACCGGTTCTGAAGCTAACAATGGCGCAGTTATCAGCCGCCGTGAAACTGGTGATAAGCAGCACTTCTTCTCACCCTTTGTCCAGCCACTGTTTGCCGTGCTGGACCCGGTTGTCACTTATACTTTGCCACCGCGCCAAGTCGCGAACGGTGTTGTCGATGCTTTTGTACATACCATTGAGCAATATCTGACTTACCCGGTTGATGCAAAAGTGCAGGATCGCTTTGCTGAAGGGCTGTTGTTAACCCTGATTGAGGAAGGTCCGAAAGCATTGGCGGAGCCAGAAAACTACAATGTGCGCGCCAATATTATGTGGAGTGCCACTATGGCATTAAACGGCCTGATTGGGGCCGGTGTGCCACAAGACTGGGCGACACACATGTTAGGCCACGAACTGACCGCCCGCCATGGTCTGGACCATGCTCAGACGCTGGCGGTAGTACTGCCCGCTCTGTTAGTGGCGAAGAAGCAACAAAAGCGCGCCAAACTGCTGCAATACGCGGAGCGTGTCTGGGGCCTACGTGACGGTAGCGAAGAGCACCGCATCGATGCCGCAATTGAAGCTACCCGTCATTTCTTTGAAAGCATGGGCGTTGCTACTCGCCTGTCGGCCTACAAACTGGATGGCAGTTCTATTCCTGATTTGATTAAAAAACTGGAAGAGCACGGTATGACTCAGCTTGGCGAACACAGTGATATCACTTTAGCTGATAGTAAACGTATCTACGAAGCTGCGGTCTAATAATAGCATCAGCCCAGTTTACAGTTTTCAACACAGAAGGCATCGTTGAACAGGATGCCTTCTGTTCAACATCTACTTACTCTTTTCACTTACCGTTAAAAGGGTGCTATCGTTATTAACTGCTAGGCTTTAGCTTATTACCACGCATTTTGCTGTTCATCTCTCAGTGGCAGATCGCCGATAGATCTGTGCACATTTTGATACTTCTCACACATGATTAATCGCTAGCAAGATCATAAATAGAATGATCACGACTAAACTTACATTACGGGTAAACAGGGCAAACACAGCCCAATCAGTCAGCGAAGGAGATAGACATGGCAACACAACCCATTATCAAATTGCACGATGGCAACCTGATGCCACAACTTGGCCTTGGCGTTTGGCAAGCAACGATTGAAGAAACACAGCTTGCTGTCAGCAAAGCACTCGAGGTGGGCTATCGCTCTGTCGATACTGCGGCAATTTATAAAAATGAACAGGGTGTCGGCTCGGCACTGAAGGCGGCGGGTGTGGCTCGTGATGAGCTATTTATTACCACTAAACTGTGGAATGACAGCCAGCAGGATCCGAAAAAAGCACTAGAAGAGAGCCTGAGCAAACTTCAGCTCGATTATGTCGATCTCTATCTGATCCATTGGCCCAACCCAACACAGGATCACTACGTTAGTGCCTGGCGTGAACTGATCAAATTGAAAGAACAAGGTTTAATTCGCAGCATTGGTGTCTGTAACTTCCAGATTCCTCATCTGCAACGGCTGATTGATGAAACGGGTGTGGCGCCAACCGTCAATCAGATTGAGCTACATCCACTGCTACAGCAGCGCCAGCTCCATTCGTGGAATGCCACCCATCATATTGCAACCGAATCCTGGAGCCCGCTGGCCCAAGGTGGTGAGGGCGTTTTCGATCAAACCGTTATTCGCCAGTTAGCGCAAAAATACAATAAAACACCTGCACAGGTCGTGATCCGCTGGCATCTCGATTGTGGGTTGATCGTTATCCCGAAATCGGTAACACCGGCGCGTATCAAGGAAAACTTTGAAGTGTTTGATTTTAAATTGCATAAAGATGAACTGACGGCAATTTCGAAGTTAGACAGCAATAAACGCCTCGGGCCAGACCCGGATGTTTTCGGGTCTGACAACTGAGTTCAAGGCGATGTATTCAGTTTAATGATGCTTAGCTTTGCCCTTTGCGCCGGCAGCCGTCTGATTTGCCGGGGATTTTCTCGCCCCAGTTTTGCTTACTGACGGTTTTGCCACTGGCGTGCTACTGGCAACCTGCGGTTTTTTGCTGATAGCAGACGTTGTGCTTCGGCTACCTGGCTGACGCTGGCGGGTGATAGCAGTGTGCTTCGTCAGGGCCGGAGTATGGTGGCGCAGCGCCCGACGAGCTTCACGTTGTTCCTCGATTGTCGCTGCCGGAACCAGGCATTCCCGGCGGCCGCCAATCAGATGTTGCAACCCCATCTCCTCTAATGCAGTACGGATCATTGGCCAGTTAGCCGGATCATGATAACGCAGCAAGGCCTTATGTAACCGCCGCTGGCGATCCCCTTTCGGTACAACGACGTCTTCACTTTTATAATCCACTTTCGCCAGCGGATTTTTACCGGTGTAATACATGGTCGTAGAGTTAGCCAGTGGCGACGGGTAGAAGTTCTGTACCTGATCCAGACGGAAACGGTTTTTCTTCAGCCATAGCGCCAAATTGACCATATCTTTATCCTCAGTGCCCGGATGGGCAGAGATGAAATAAGGGATCAAATACTGCTCTTTACCTGCCTGCTTGGAATAGGTATCAAACAACTCTTTAAAGCGTTGATAGCTGCCCATTCCCGGTTTCATCATTTTGGAAAGTGGCCCTTCCTCGGTGTGTTCCGGTGCAATTTTCAAATATCCACCCACATGATGGCTGGCTAATTCTTTGATATAGCGCGGATCTTCTACTGCTAAGTCATAGCGGACCCCCGAGGCGATCAGGATCTTTTTAATCCCTTTAAGATCACGCGCCCGGCGGTACAAAGAGATAGTCGGCTGATGGTTAGTATCCATATGCGGGCAAATCTCAGGATAAACACAGGATGCACGCCGACAGGTCTGTTCTGCCCTCGGCGACTGGCAGCGCAGCATATACATGTTAGCCGTTGGGCCACCAAGATCAGAGATAATACCGGTAAAACCAGGGACTTTGTCGCGAATCTCTTCGATTTCACGAATAATAGAATCTTCAGAGCGGCTTTGAATAATACGCCCTTCATGCTCAGTGATAGAGCAGAATGAACAGCCGCCATAGCAACCACGCATAATGTTGATCGAGAAGCGAATCATGTCATAGGCGGGGATCGGCGATTTGCCATAGGCTGGGTGCGGCACACGCTGGTAGGGTAGCGCAAACACGCTGTCCATCTCTTCCGTACTCAGTGGAATAGCCGGTGGGTTAATCCAAATATAGCGATCACCATGTTTTTGCATCAAGGCCCGTGCACAACCGGGGTTGGTTTCATGATGCAAAATCCGCGAGGTGTGGGCATATAACACTTTGTCTGCCTTCACTTTTTCATAAGAAGGCAGCAAGACGTAGGTCTTTTCCCATGGTTTGGGTTTGGCGGCACGAACAGTAACCGGTTTAGCTTCGGATTCAGGAATGCTATCAGTGGCGCACGGCAGATCTTCACCGTACGGATTGGGAATGGCTTCAATACGCCCCGGTTTGTCCAGGCGAGTAGAATCAACCCCACTCCAGCCCGGTAATGCAGTTTTGCGCATCACAACCGTGTTGCGAACATCCTGAATATCGGCAATTTTCTCACCCGCCGCCAGGCGATGAGCCACTTCAACCAAAGGCCGTTCGCCATTGCCGTAGACCAACATGTCCGCTTTGGCATCCACGATAACCGAACGGCGCACAGTATCAGACCAATAGTCATAATGAGCAATGCGGCGCAAGCTGGCCTCAATACCGCCGAGCAATACCGGCACATGGCTATACGCTTCTTTGCAGCGCTGGCTATAGACTAAAGTGGCCCGATCAGGTCGCTTACCGCTTTGATTATCCGGCGTATAGGCATCATCGTGGCGCAACTTACGATCGGCTGTATAACGGTTGATCATCGAGTCCATGTTGCCAGCCGTAACGCCGAAGAACAGATTGGGTTCACCCAACCGCATGAAATCGTTTTTATTGGTCCAGTCCGGCTGAGCAATAATTCCAACCCGGAAGCCTTGCGCCTCCAGCATACGACCAATGATCGCCATGCCAAAGCTGGGGTGATCCACATAGGCATCGCCGGTGACAACAATAATGTCGCAACTGTCCCAGCCCAATATATCCATTTCCTCCCGTGACATGGGTAAGAATGGCGCGGTGCCATAACATTCAGCCCAATAAGGCTGATAGGAAAACAGGTCACGTTCTGGTTGGATCAAGCTGGTACTCATGGCAACACTCTTTGAATTGAGGAAAGTTGAGGTGGTTCGGGTTAAGAAATCATCACCGGGCGGCGATTATACGCATTTCTCCACGTAAAGAGGAAGGATATATCTTTTGATTACCAGGCTCACACCATCAAGTGAGTGAATGTAGAGTGGATTAGGTTGCGGTTGATATTCGCTCTTTGCTCATCTGAGGCCAAGTAAGCACTAATCTTATATCAACCGAACCCGGTAACCCTTAACCTAACGCCTTACCCAAGTGTTGGTGCGGCCTGTGTCACTAACTGCCCCGCAGAGCCACGATCCGCCATCTCAAGTGTCTGGCTGTAGTACAAGAACGGGAAGTGCTCAGAGGAAACCTGATTGAAATACACCAGTAGCTCTACATCACCATCAACCCAAACAGTATCCTTCCAGCCGCGATCCTCGGCCATCGCCGGCGCGCCGTTGACATTCTTCACCAGGAAGGAGACCCCTTGAATATGGAATGCCTGTGGCATGTCGGCATACAGAGTCCAGCGCTCCCAAGTCCCTTGCTGGGCCTGAGCATCCACACGGCTCATATCCCAAATAGCACCGTTAATGCCCGGTAAATCATCACCCAAACGGAACTCACGGGAACGAATCACGTTGCCGTCCAAAATCTGGTCGGCTAATAAACGCATCGGCAGATTATCGGTCACCAGCGGCAATAAACCGGTTGGTTTTAATGTTAGCACTAGCGTAGAAATCAAAATACTTGAGGGTTCGAACAGCCCACGGAGCCTATCCATGATACCGGCAGATTCACCCGCCGTGATGGAGACTTCATTGCCTTGTGACATATCAATCACCACTTCGCGCCGCTCACCGGGAGCCAGCGAAAGCTGCTGTACGGCCACGGGCGCAGGCAAGAAACCCTGATCACTGGCAACAACATGCAAAGGGCGGCCATCACTGAGTTGCAAGATGTAGCGACGAGCGTTAGAGGCATTTAATAGACGTAATCGAACCCAACCACGAGAGACTTCGACAAACGGGCTTTGCACCCCATTGACCAGCAATGTATCGCCAACAAAGCCACCTTTGGCTGGCGGGTCATATTCAGGCACGCCAAAATTATCAAGCCGCTTGTCCTGAATAATAATCGGGAAATCATCGACACCATAATGACTCGGCAATGGCATCGCTTTACTGACTTCATCTTCCACCAGCCACATCCCTGCCAGCCCGTTATATACATGAGGTGCCATACGGTTAGGGGTATTGGCGTGGTACCAACAGGTTGCGGCCGCTTGCCGTACCGGCAATACCGGCGACCAGTCAACACCAGGGGAGATCATACGTGCCGCGCCACCCATTAGAGTACCAGGAACCTGCAACCCACTGATTGTCATGGATACCGGTTCAGCCAGACGGTTGCTATAAATCAGCTTCACATCATCGCCGCTGAAAACCCTGACTGTCGGCCCCAGATACATGCCGTTAATCCCCCAGACTGCGGCTTTTTGACCGCCACTGAATGCCCAATGTGCACGCTGTAGCGTCAAAAACAGCGGTTGCCCACGACGAGACTCCAATAAGGGTGGAACCGGTAATGGGGGTTGCTGGGTACTATTAGCCTGTGCCCTCAATGGCAGCGAACCTGCGCCTAGCGCTAAGCTCGTAGCCTGAATGAACTGGCGACGACTGAGTGACATATCTTCTCCGTGAAAACCACAATCAAACCTACTGCAAAATTTTGCCTGACTGCGAATAACGCTGAAGGACGGCAAAACGCTCACGACCAGAGTCGTTTAAATGGAAATCCAAAATTTACTTTAAGCAAAACAAGCCGCGCAATAACCTATCAATAAAAGCCAATAGTATTATTTTCCCGCCGCTTGCTGCTCTGCCTGTTGGGCAATTTCGGCATCGAGCTGCTCAATTTTAGCCAGCATCAGGTTGCGGCAATGTTCCGATAATTCACGCACGCGCTCTTTGCCATAGCCACTGGTATCAACGGGCGGCATTATCTCTACAATGACTTTGCCATTTGACCAGCGGTTTAAATTGATATTATTGGTGCTGGACACGCAAATAGGCACAATAGGCACACCAGCAGCTATAGCGGCATGGAAAGCACCGGTCTTAAATGGCAATAACCCACGGCCACGGCTACGTGTACCTTCTGGGAACATCCAGATAGAAACATTTCTTTTTTTGACCTGCTCAACCACCTGAGCAATAGTGCCATGCGCCTTGGCGCGGTTATCACGATCAATCAGCAAGTTACCAGTCAGCCAATATAGCGGGCCAAACAGAGGCACCCATAGCAGGCTCTTTTTACCCACCGTGACCGTACCGGACTGAACCACATTCGACATGGTGACCATATCGTAATTATTTTGATGGTTGGCGATATAAATACAGGTACCGTAGTCCGCCGCTTCCTTGGGGATACGTTGTTCAACTGTAATCCCGAACAATACCGACATCCGACCGAACAGATGCGCAAACGTCGCAAGATTACGTGGGTTTCGCGGCCTAAACAGGCAATAAATCGAACCAAACACACACACCAGAATACAATATAAAACTGCCAGCACCGTGCGCAAAATTAATAGCATAACAACCTCTTAAACACTCACTCTTAGACATGCGATCGACGCTAGTATAACGGCTTACCCACAAAATACCGCGCAGATTCATCGCCATAATTATGTAACGCGACAACGCACGCAAATTGCGCCTGCCATCGATTACATTCACGGGGTGATGCCTGACTAACAATATAATAATGACCACCACAGCAACTCAAGCCGGGTGGTCATTCATTTCTAGCGACGATTACTCTTCGGTATTGGTTGGTACTGACGGCGCATCAACATCAACCCGATCAATACGCTGCAAGCCACGTGGTAACGGCGAACCTTTCCGACCCCGCTCTGCCCGGAATTTCTGTAAGTCTTCTGGGCGCAAGGTGAACTTACGTTTACCAAAATGAAGAGTGATGGAGGTCTGAGGTGGCAGGACAAACAACCATGCCAGACGATCTTCACCCGCAGCCGCTTGTGCCGATGGGATGGAGACTATCTTATTACCCTTACCTTTTGATAACTCAGGCAGATCCGCGACCGGGAACATCAACATACGACCGGCGGCAGTAATAGATAACAACATGTCATCCGGCCCATGAATTTCTAACGGCGTCAACGCTTTGGCATTTTCCGGCAAGGTTATCATGGTCTTACCTGCACGGTTTTTAGCAACTAAATCATTAAAGGTACAGACGAAGCCATAACCGGCATCCGATGCCATCAATAATTTCTGGTCATCCGGTGCCATCAATACCTGTTCAATGGTTGCTCCCGGCGGCGGAGTCAGCTTACCGGTCAGTGGCTCCCCTTGCCCACGCGCAGAAGGCAAGGTCAGCGGATCCAATGCATAACTACGGCCAGTTGAGTCAATAAACACCACCGGTTGGTTACTCATACCGCGAGCCGCAGCACGGAAACTATCACCCGCTTTATAACTCAATCCACTCGGATCAATATCATGGCCTTTGGCACTGCGCACCCAACCCATTTCAGACAGTACAATGGTAACCGGCTCTGAAGGGACAATGTCATGTTCGCTCATCGCTTTGGCTTCACCACGTTCGGTCAATGGTGAACGGCGATCATCACCGTAAGCGGCCGCGTCAGCTTGAATCTCTTTCTTAATCAGCGTGTTGAGTTTACGTTCTGATGCTAACAATGCCTGTAGTTGATCACGCTCTTTGGCTAATTCATCCTGCTCGCCACGAATCTTCACCTCTTCCAATTTGGCTAAATGGCGAAGTTTCAATTCGAGGATAGCTTCAGCCTGCGTTTCCGAAATGGCAAAATGCTGCATCAGCAGTGGCTTTGGCTCATCTTCGGTGCGGATGATATGAATAACTTCATCAATATTAAGGAAGGCAATCAATAAACCTTCTAAAATATGCAGCCGTTTCAGTACCTTTTCCAAGCGGTAATTCAGGCGGTTACGTACCGTTTGGCGGCGGAATACCAGCCACTCAGTCAGGATCTCTAATAGCCCTTTCACTGATGGGCGATGATCCAGACCGATCATATTCATATTGATACGATAACTTCTTTCCAGATCAGTGGTAGCGAACAGGTGGTTCATCACTTGATCCAGATCGACCCGGTTGGTACGTGGAACTATTACCAGACGTGTAGGGTTTTCATGGTCAGATTCATCGCGTAAATCCTCAACCATTGGCAATTTCTTGGCGCGCATCTGGCTGGCGATCTGTTCCAGCACTTTGGCACCAGAAACCTGATGCGGTAACGCAGTAATTACCGCGCTGCCGTCTTCTTTCTTCCACAATGCCCGCATACGGACTGAACCACGGCCATTCTGGTAAATTTTACGAATTTCATCACGCGGCGTGATAATTTCGGCTTCAGTTGGGAAATCCGGCCCTTGTACAAACTCCAGCAACTCTTCCAGTGAAGCCGTGGGTTTATCAATCAGTGCCAGTACCGCCTGTGCAATCTCACGCACGTTATGTGGCGGAATATCGGTTGCCATACCGACGGCGATGCCCGTAGTACCATTTAGCAGAATATTAGGCAGGCGCGCAGGCAGCATTTTCGGCTCCTGCATGGTGCCGTCGAAGTTTGGCACCCAGTCAACCGTCCCCTGCCCCAGTTCGCCCAGTAAAACTTCAGCGTATTTGGATAAACGAGATTCGGTGTAACGCATGGCGGCAAAGGATTTAGGGTCATCCGGTGCCCCCCAGTTCCCTTGCCCATCCACCAGCGGATAGCGATAGGAGAAAGGCTGCGCCATCAATACCATCGCTTCATAGCAAGCACTGTCACCATGTGGATGGTATTTACCTAACACGTCACCCACGGTACGAGCTGATTTCTTGAATTTGGCGCTATTGTTTAGCCCCAGCTCGGACATCGCATAGACAATACGCCGTTGTACCGGTTTCAAACCATCGCCGATAAACGGCAACGCCCGATCCATGATGACGTACATGGAATAGTTCAGATAGGCGTTTTCAGTAAAGGTGTGCAGCGGTAAGCGTTCTGCACCGTCATGAGTCAAATCACTCATTACTCAATTATCCTCAGACTCTGGGATGGCGATCACTGGCTTCAGCGGATCGGCACCGCAAGTTCATTGTCGATTTCTGCCCGCGATAGTACCTCATCTGCGGGGTTACTGTCACAACCCACAGATAAACTCAATCTTTCAGCTTTACAGCATTATCTTTCAAGCTTGCAACATCTGCCGCCCTTTCTATCAACGGGGTAACAAAACGATATCATCATGTAGCCTACCGCTTCTCTTCCCTTCATATACTGGCTATGCGCTGGACTTCCTTCCACTTTTACTTGCTCCCCCGATAACGGTGGTTGGGACGACGGCGTGCAAATCAACACACAGCGACAATGTCGTTTTTGCTTGCAGTCAATGTCGTTTCGCTTGCAATAGAAGTAGGAGAATACCCATGGCATCACCCAACATTCTGCTGTTACGCATCGATAACCGGTTAGTTCACGGTCAGGTCGGCGTGGCGTGGTCCTCATCTCTTGGGGCAAACCTGTTATTAGTTGCCGACGACGGTGTCGCGCAGGACAAACTCCAACAGCAAATTATGTCGATGACCGCCGAGTCCATGGGGTTAGGGATCCGTTTCTTCTCCATCCAGAAAACCATTGATGTTATTGGTAAAGCCTCTGCTGAACAGAAGATTTTTATCGTCTGTCGCACACCGGATGAAGCTCGCCGCTTGGTTGAGGGCGGGGTACCTATCCGCGACGTGAACGTCGGGAATATGCATTTTTCGGAAGGCAAACGTCCGCTAACCAAAAAAGTGTATGTCGATGATAACGATCTGGCCAACCTGCACGCAATTCAACAGCATAACGTAAATGTCTTTATTCAGGACACACCGAGTGACGGCAAAGATAAAGTCCAGTAAAAAGCCGCCGCATCAGGGTATAGCAATCTGAGAGTCTCGGACTTAATCCGATAATACCCTGCCCTACAACGCCTTTGGTGACGGAATTATTTATGCATGAAATAACAATGATGCAAGGTATTGGGCTGGCAATCATGGCACTGATTGTCGGGATCGATTTTTGGTTGGAAGCGTTGTATATCTTCCGCCCGCTAATCGTTTGTACCTTAACGGGTGCCATTCTCGGTGATATCCAAACGGGTTTGATTACCGGTGCATTGACCGAACTGGCCTTTACTGGCCTGACCCCGATTGGCGGTACCCAACCACCAAACCCAGTGTTGGCAGGTATTATGACGACCGTGATTGCCCACAGCACCGGTGTCGACGCGAAAACGGCCATCGGACTGGGCCTGCCCTTTAGCTTCTTAATGCAATACATCATTTTGTTCTATTACTCAGCATTTTCCTTCTTTATGCAGAAGGCTGACCGTTATGCAGAAGAAGCTGATGGCGCAGCTCTCGGGCGGCTGAACTTGTTGTTAACCGCCATTGTTGCTGTGACTTATGCCGCCGTGACATTCTTGTGCGCTTACGTTTCACAGGGCGCGATGCAAAGCCTGGTACGATCAATGCCAGTCTGGTTGACTCATGGCTTTGAGGTTGCCGGTGGTATCTTGCCTGCGGTTGGTTTCGGCTTACTGTTGAAAGTTATGATGAAAACCCCGTTCACCCCTTTCTTTATTATTGGTTTCCTGTTTGTCACCTTTATACCGGTACAGAATCTGTTGCCTGTTGCGCTACTGGGAACGGCTTTCGCTATCTACGAATATTACAACCAACAGAAAAAAGCCGCCCATGCTGCTGCCGCTCCTGAGGAGATGAATGATGGAATCTAATACCTTGCCAACAACGACAGATACCAACACTGAACCAACCACCAAGTTGACGCGCCGGGATATCACCAAATTGGGTTTTCGGTCAGCACTGTTACAGTCCGGTTTTAACTACGAACGTATGCAGGCGACTGGTTTTGCTAGTGCACAAGCCCCGTTGCTGAAGAAGATTTATGGCAATGACAAAGCCGCTCTGTCTGCCGCCATGAAAGATAATCTGGAGTTTATTAATACCAACACCAATGCGGTTGGTTTCCTGATGGGGTTACTGATCTCTCTGGAGGAACGCCACGAAAGTCGAGACCTGATCAAAGGGTTGAAAGTGGCGTTGTTCGGGCCACTGGCGGGAATTGGTGATGCTATTTTCTGGTTCACTTTATTGCCGATTGTCGCGGGGGTTTGTGCCTCTTTTGCCAGTCAGGGCAGTATTTTGGGGCCAATCATCTTCTTCGTGGTTTATCTGGCGCTATTTTTACTGCGCGTGGTATGGACCCATCTGGGCTACACCTTGGGGGTAAGAGCCATCGATAAACTGCGTGCCAGTTCGGGGGCTATTTCCAGAGCAGCGACCATCCTTGGTGTGACAGTCGTTGGTGGGCTGATTGCTTCGTATGTCCATATTACCGTGGCGGCAAAAGTCGCGGTGACCGCGGGCCACGAGGTCTCTATTCAGGAAGCCTTCTTTGACAAAGTCTTCCCAAATCTGCTGCCCATGGTCTACACCTTGCTGATGTATTACCTGTTGCGCGCCAAGAAAGTCAGCCCGGTTACGCTCATTCTGGTGACTTTTGTATTGTCTATCGCACTGTCATGGCTCGGTGTGTTGTAGCACCTCAATCAGTCTCAATCTTTAATGCGCTGGCTAACGGCCAGCGCCCAAGGACCTTTTATGGTAAGCATTATCATCACCGGCCATGGGCGTTTTGCCAGTGGATTGTATAACGCGGTGGAACAAGTCATTGGCCCACAACCGCAAATCATTGCGGTCGACTTTCCGGTCGGTATGAGTACTCAACAGCTAGACCATGCGTTACAGCAGGCACTGGATACATTACCTGTTGAGCACGGTGTGGTGTTCTTCACCGACTTGCTCGGGGGTTCCCCATTTCGCAGTGCAGTCCAATTGAGTGTGCATCAACCTCAATTTGAAGTGATTACTGGTACCAATATGCAGATGCTGGCGGAAACAGTGCTAGACCGAGATGAAATCCCTACAGCCCGCGAATTGGTTCAACAGGCACTGGCGGCGGGAAAGCGGGGAATCGTTCATTTTGTCGTTGACAGTGAAACACCCAACAATGAGGAAAATGACGAGCCGGAGGGAATTTAATAATCCCATAATTCAAAATAGATCAGGGGGCTGAAACTCAAGCGACGGATTATCTTAAGACCCTGATGATCACCCGGTTGGCTTCAGACGCCAGATAATGGCGGCGCTAAATGGTTAACCATTTAGTTCGCGGATAAAATCAATAAACGCTTTGAGTGGTGAAGGGATAAGACGACGGTCGGGATAGTACAGATATGGGCCTGAAAACTGCTGCCACCAGGGGGTTAGAATTGCTTCAAGTTCGCCACGTTCAATCGCGGGTCGCAGCCACTCTTCAAATAGATAGATTATCCCACCGCCAGCAATCGCCGTTGCCACCGCAAGGTCAACGGCAGCACCAATGCTAACCATTAGCGGGCCATTTGGCTTAACTCGCACCACCTCGCCGTCTCGCTCAAACTCCCATTCAGGCACTATGCCGCTGGCATAACGGCCACGAATACAGAGGTGGTTAAGGAGTTCGCTCGGATGTTCCGGCCGACCATGCAGGTCGAGATACTCAGGAGCTGCGGCAACAGCAAAGCGCTGCTGACGTTTTCCTATCGGAAGCGCAATTACATCCTGCTCGAGACATTCATCATAGCGGATACCCGCATCGCAGCCATCACGGAATACGTCCTGCACGTTGCTTTCGGCCACCACTTCTAACTGAATGTCTGGATAACGTTTCAAAAAAGTAGGAACAATGGCAGGCAACACCAGCCGCGCAGCACTAACAGGGACATTTAGACGTAATGTGCCCGACGGGGTATCACGAAAGCGATTAACAATATCCAGTGCAGCATCAACTTCGCTCATCGCAGGCATTAACCGCTCCATCAGTGCTCTACCTACCTCAGTCAATGCCACCGTTCGAGTGGTTCGATGAAATAGCCGGACACCCAGTTGCTGTTCCACCCGCCGCACCGCATCGCTGAGATACGAAGGATTACTGCCTATCATGCGTGCAGCCTCACGAAATCCGCCCGCTTTTGCCACCGCGACCACCGCATGAAGCAGTGCAATATCAATTTGCATTGTCCGCCACTCCGTACAACTTGTCTTCATTTAGCCAGATAGTTGCACAGCTATAAGCCAGCTACAATCATTGCGTTACTTACTCAGGAGATATCCCATGTCACAACGTACTCTTACTTATCGACTTGGCGATCGGCAGATTAATCGCCTCGGCTATGGCGCGATGCAACTGGCTGGCCCAGGTGTATTTGGCCCACCCTCGAATGAATCTCAGGCGATTCAGGTGTTGCGCGACGCCATCAAATCAGGGGTCCAACATATTGATACCAGTGATTTTTATGGGCCGCATATTACTAACCAATTAATTAAACGAGCCCTCCATCCTTATCCTAATGATCTGTGTATTGTTACCAAGGTGGGCGCACTACGCGATAAGACGGGGAACTGGCTACCGGCATTCAGCGCCGATGAACTCACCCGCGCGGTCGAAGATAATCTACGTCACCTTGGGCTTGATGTGTTGGAAGTCGTGAATTTGCGTAGCATGTTTGCTGTCCACCAACCGGCAGAAGGTTCCTTGGCCGCCCCCCTTGAGACACTGGTCAAACTGCAAGCGCGAGGGCTGATTCGCCATATTGGATTGAGTAACGTGACAGCAAAACAGGTCGCCGATGCCCAAAAAATCACCCCCATTGTCTGCGTACAGAACTTGTATAATCTGGCAAATCGCAATGACGACCTACTTGTCGACGAGCTTGCTGCACAGAATATCGCCTGGGTTCCTTTTTTCCCGCTCGGTGGCTTCACACCATTGCAGTCGACACAACTCAGTGAAGTCGCACAGTCACTGGGGGCCACGCCAATGCAGGTTGCGCTTGCCTGGCTGCTGCAACGCTCTCCAAATATCATGCTCATCCCTGGCACGTCATCACCGCAACATTTACAGGAGAACCTGGCCAGTGCTGAATTGATACTCTCCGCTGAGGTGGTGGAAAAGCTAAATAGCATTGGCTAACATTGCTAACGGTCTAATTATTTTCGCACTCTCTAATTTTGCGCGTACTGCTTTGACGCCTTGAACTTAAGATTTTACCGCGATTAAGGCAGTATTGAGCTGCTGCACAGCCTGCTGCGGAGTCTGCTCTGGATGGATAAAAAAGGAGTTCAGTACGTGGAAGAAGATCTCTTTGGTTTGTGCATCTGTCGCCATCGAATGCGCCATACTCGGCAGCAATTTACCCGAGGCCTCCGCCTGGCGGAACGCCTTGCCTGACTGCTGCGCGCAGGAGTCAAAATCCTGCAAAGAAACATCCATTCGGGCGGGGATCGAGCCTTTTAGTTTATTAAACGTAACCTGAAACTGCTTATCCATCAGTACATCAGCCAAATGGCGCTGGCCCGATACCACGACTGGATTACCGTTTTGCTGCAAAATAGCAAAGCTGTCCGTGTTATAAATAAAATAGCCCTGAGTACCGGGAGCCAGCGCACACAAAAACGCTTGGCCGGGATTATCACCATCCTGCATCATCTCGCCTTTGGCCCAGTCGCCCATAATCATCATGGCAGCTTTACCACTGCGCAGCATTTCTACCGACTCATGCCACGGACGATTGGCGGCATCGGGGTCGATATAACCTTTAAGCTTGCGAAACTTTTCCAGCACTCGCACCATCTTCTCGCTGGTGATGGCACTACTGCGCTGTTCCATAAACACCTGGCGGTAGAATTCCCCGCCTTCCATGCCTAACAGCAGATTCTCAAACACCGTGGCGTCCTGCCATGCCTGCCCGCCATGTGCCAATGGAATGTACCCGGCAGCTTGTAACTTATCGGCTACGGCAAAAAACTCATCCCATGTGGTAGGTACGGCTAATTTCAATTTGGCGAAAGGTTTCGGGTTAATCCACATCCAATTGATACGATGTATGTTTACCGGTACGGCAACATACTCACCACGATATTTAATGTTGGCTTTGATGGCGAGAGGCAAAGCCTGATCCCACTCAACGGTTTGCTCCGGCGTATAAGGGCTAGAGAGAAAACCCAGTCTGGCCCACTCCTCAATAGCCTTACCTTCTAGTAACGCCGCCCCGGGAGGGTTACCGGCAATAGCACGCGTTTGCAATACACTGTATGCACTCTCTCCTGCACCACCAGCAACAGCAAAATCTTGCCAGTTATCCCCTTTTTCGGCCAGCGCCTGTTTTACCGATAACAGTGCCGCCTGCTCACTGGATGAAGTCCAATAATGCAGGACTTCAACGTTAACGGCAGTGGCATTGGTCGCGACCAACAGCAGAAAAATAAGAGATAGTGTCTTTAACATGCGTATTAGACTCAGTTATAGCGTTGTAAACGGACTTCAACTATCAGCCCACTGGCGGGATGATTACGTAATGTCACTTCACCACCATGTGCTCTGGCAATGCTACGTGAGATAGCAAGCCCCAACCCACTGCCACGGTTATCCTGTTGCAAACGATAGTAAGGCTTAAATACTTTCTCCCACTGCTCCTCGAGAATTCCGGGGCCAAAATCACGGATAAACAGCATGATGTAATCTCGGTGATCTGACAGGATTATTTCTACTCGCTGCCCATAGTTCAGCCCATTCTCCACGATGTTATTAAGTAGGCGCTTAATCGCCAGAGGGCGGCCAAAGATCGGGCTGGCTTTACCGGAAACAGTAACATTGAGATAGGCGTCCATCGTTTGCCTTAGCAAATTCATGATATCTATGGACTCCATATTTTCATGTAAATCAGTATCCTTCATACTTTGCAGTGCGCCTTTGACCATCATTTCCAAGTCAGCGACATCCCGTTCAAATTTTTTCCCCAAAGTCTCATCTTCTAGCATTTCTACCCGCAACCGTAGGCGGGTTAGCGGGGTTTTCAAGTCATGACTGATAGCGATAAATAGCATTTCACGATTATGCAGGTAAGCGCGCAGACGGCTTTGCATTTGATTGAAAGAACGGGTCGCGGTAACCAATTCTGCACTGCCTTCCTCTGGCAATGGTTCACTGTCCAGTGAACTATTGAGTTCAAGTGCGCCATGGGCTAGCCGTGCTAATGGTTTCAGTTCACGCCGAATCAGCCACCAGGTAAAAAGTAAAACCAGAAGCAAACTACACAGAGTAAAGCCGACCTGACGCAGGCTAAACAACGGGCTTTCTAACTGATCATAAGGCGGTGGCAGTGGTGCTGCCAGAAACAGCCATTCATTGGAATTCAGTTGTAACTGAATGACTAATACTGGCGCATCTTTATGGGATGTAGTGATACCAAAACGTACCCAGGCAGGGGGGAGATTATCAACCAGAACTCCAGCGTTAAAAACTTTTAGTTGATCTGCGGGTGTCAGGGAGATAATCGCCGCCTGCCGTTCCCCTAATTGTGTTCGCAGTTCTTGTTTTGCCTGCGAGACCACGGTTCTGGCGGCCTGACTGTTCAGCAATTGCACTTCATCCAATACATGGTTATTGATCGAAATAAAAAACTGCGAGCCACCTAACGCCAATTGTTGTTGCAACACTAAATGGCGGTAGTTATACGGCAGAGATGACATAAAGTTGTAGCTAGTCAGCATCCCTTGCACCAGCCCTTTGATAGTACTTTCCAGACTGGCCTGATTGCGCAGACTAAACTGACGATACCAAATTGAACCAGAGATACTTTCTGCCAGCAGCAGGGCAATCACCAGCATGCACAGCATGCGGCTCAAAAGTGAACGCGGCCAGAGTGGCCGGAACATATCCTGTAGCCAACGGACATAACGGCCCGAATCAATATTCACGGGTAACATCACAACACAGCATGTAACCCTGATTACGCAGGGTACGCAGTAGTAAGCGCTGGCTATCTTGTAGACGCTGACGTAAGCGGCTGATTTGCACATCAATCCCCCGCTCCAAAGGGTTATTTTCCCGTCGGCGGGTTATCTCAGAGATTTGATCCCGGTCGAGGATCTGATTGGGATGACGTAAAAATAACGAGAGCAACGTAAATTCAATCCCCGACAACGGCTCACTCTGCTTTTGCGGATCAATAAGCTCCCGCCGAACTAAATCCAGTTTCCAGCCGTTAAAACACAAAAATCGTGCCTCAGTGCCGGGGCTTTGCACAATTTGATTACGGCGTAATAACGCCTTAACTCGCGCCAGCAACTCGCGGGCACTGAACGGTTTAGCCAGATAATCATCTGCGCCTAGCTCTAACCCAATCACTTTGTCACTTTCATCAGATGCCGCCGTCAACATGATGATCGGCACTGCCGATACTTGCCGTGCTTTGCGGCAAAGGGTGAAGCCGTCATCACCAGGCAACATGACATCCAAAATGACTAAATCCACGGACTCCTGCTTCAATGTTGTCAGCAAATGTTCGCCATCAGGTAGCGAAAGCACACGAAAATTCGCTTTAGTGAAGTATTCCGTCAGCAAGCTGCGGATCTCTTCATCATCATCAATCACGAGCAAAGTATGAGGGGACATAATGGCGCTGACCTGAGTAAACGAGTGTCGCTAAAAGACAAGCAGTGTACCGCTATAACTTGGTACGCAGCTATATGCTACCAGGTATTAACTTCGTTCTGAGAGCTGCCTCAAAACTGTTGTTCTGCTGTTTCTGTCATATGAAATCCAATGCGGGGAGCTTCGCACATTTACAGCTTAAAAGGTTTAAATAGAGGGCTTTGTTGCTTATTTAGCAATAGTGTTGTGCATTATTGTCCATTTTTCTCTCGCGTAAAAACCATTAGCATACTCAGCATTCCGGGTAGGCCGCTGTTTTGGGTTATTAGCCCCCCGTTTCACAAGGATTATATCAATGAGTAATGTATTAATTATTAACGCCATGAAAGCGTTTGCGCACTCCAAAGGGGCGCTTAACCTCACGCTCACGAATGTCGCTGCCGACTTTCTACGTGAAAACGGCCATCAGGTGAAAATCACCACGGTTGATGAAGGCTATGATATTGAAAGTGAAATTGAAAAATATCTGTGGGCCGATACCGTTATTTATCAAATGCCCGGTTGGTGGATGGGTGAACCGTGGATTCTGAAAAAATATATTGATGACGTCTTTACCGCAGGTCACGGCAAACTGTATGCCAGTGATGGCCGTACCCGTTCTGATGCCACTAAAGGTTATGGTTCTGGCGGTTTGATTCAGGGTAAAACCTACATGCTGTCAGTCACCTGGAACGCACCACTTGCAGCGTTCAATGACCCGAAACAGTTCTTCCATGGGGTGGGCGTTGACGGTGTTTATCTGCATTTCCATAAAGCGAACCAATTCCTTGGAATGGAACCTCTGCCAACATTTATGTGTAATGATGTGATTAAACAACCAGACATTGAAGGTGACATCAGCCGTTATCGTCAGCATTTAGCCGAAAACTTTAACTATCAGGCCGTTTGATTTCCTATCAGAGATAAATAGAGGCAGTAATGATTACCGTTTTTGCAGAAATCAAAGTCAAACCAGGGCGCCGTCAGGCAGTATTACAGGCAATTGAGAAGCTTATTCCGGCGGTACTGGCCGAGGAAGGTTGTGGCGGTTATGTGCCGATGGTTGACGTTCCCACCCAGCTTGACTGGCAAAAGAACTCGCCGGACTCTATTTTCATGCTGGAGAAGTGGCAAAGTGTGCATCATCTGGAGTTACATTTGCAGATGGAACATATGCATCAACACCGTGAAGTGATTAAGGATGATGTGTTGGATGTGAACATTCACATTTTATCTTAGCCTTCTTACTTGAAGCTGCAGCGGTGTTAGCCGCTCTCACTCACCCGAATCACTTACTTGAGTAAGCTCATCGGGATTCATTCGTTTGCTGCCTTGCTGCAACTCCAATTACTTTGGCTAATACCCTTCTGGCTTGAAGCTGCAGCGGTGTTAGCCGCTCTCACTCACCCGAATCACTTACTTGAGTAAGCTCATCGGGATTCATTCGTTTGCTACCTTGCTGCAACTCCAATTACTTTGGCTAATACCCTTCTGGCTTGAAGCTGCAGCGGTGTTAGCCGCTCTCACTCACCCGAATCACTTACTTGAGTAAGCTTCATCGGGATTCATTCGTTTGCTGCCTTGCTGCAACTCAAATTACTTTGGCTAATACCCTTCTGGCTTGAAGTTGCAGCGGTGTTAGCCGCTAATATCTGAGCCAATGGCTCCCCTGCAACTGAATCTGCTCACTCACATAATCGAGAAAACAGGTAATCCGCGCGGCAAGTTGTGTATTGCGATAATACACCGCATTGATCGGTTGCCAGGTTTCCAGAGTTTGATCCGCCATAACTTCAACCAAATGCCCCGCCAGTTGATCTTTACGCGTCATAAAATCAGAGAGTTCGACGATCCCTTCACCCTGTAAAGCCAATAAACGTAGCGTTTCGCCGCTGGAAGCCGCTAAATTCGGGATAATCGACGAATGCCCGCCTGGCAAATGAGGTAGCGACCATTGATTAAGGAATTCAGGCTGAGTGAAACCGAGCAGACTGTGATTTGCGAGGTCATCAATAGTGTGCGGGGTACCGTGACATTGCAGATAGTCGGGGCTGGCAAGAATACGCACCCGGCTGGCACCCAGCAAACGTGCATGAATAGTGGAGTCGCGCAAAGCACCAATGCGGATCGCGATATCAGTACGTTGCTCCAACAGATCGATATTAAGATCGTCGGTATTCAGTTCAAGAATGATTTGCGGATATAAGGCGCGAAAGCCGCTGATCATCGGCACGATAACGTGCTGCATAAAGGGGGCTGCTGCATTCACTCGCAACCGACCAGCAGGCTTCAACCGCCGCAGAGCAATCTGTTCCTCAGCATCATCCACCGCGCCAAGAATCTGGCGTGCATGGCTGAGAAACAGCTCGCCCTCTTCGGTCAATTCCAACCGGCGGGTGGTGCGGCGTAGCAAAGTGGTCGCTAGCTTTTGCTCCAATCGGCTCAATGCACGGCTGATACCCGATGTGGTCTGGCTACGTTGCTCTGCCGCCGCGGTAATCGAGCCGCAGTCAACTACCGAGGTAAATGCCTGCAACTCTTCTAACGTCACTTTCATCTATTAAACCCTGCCATCGATCAAACTTCGATTTCAGCGGTATCCCCTTTCTCTTGCAGCCAATTGCGCCGATCTTCGGAACGCTTTTTCGCTAACAACATGTCCATCATTGCTAGCGTTTTATCAATATCATCATCACCAATGGTCAATTGCACCAGACGGCGAGTATTCGGATCGAGGGTCGTTTCACGTAACTGCAACGGGTTCATTTCACCCAACCCTTTAAAGCGCTGAACGTTGGGTTTACCGCGTTTACGCTTCAGTTGTTCCAGAACACCGGTTTTCTCTTCTTCATCCAAGGCATAAAACACTTCTTTGCCTAAATCGATGCGATACAGTGGCGGCATCGCCACATAAACGTGACCGTTGCGCACCAACGCCCGGAAGTGACGCACAAACAGGGCGCACAGCAGGGTGGCAATATGCAAACCATCGGAGTCCGCATCCGCCAGGATACAAACTTTACCGTAACGCAGTTGGCTCAAATCTTCGCTGTCTGGATCGATACCAATGGCTACCGAGATATCGTGTACTTCCTGCGAGGCCAGCACTTCATCTGACGAAACTTCCCAGGTATTTAGGATCTTGCCTTTCAGCGGCATGATCGCCTGATATTCACGATCACGTGCCTGTTTAGCCGAACCACCGGCGGAATCCCCTTCCACCAAGAATAATTCGGTCATGCTCAGATCCTGCGAAGTACAATCCGCCAATTTACCGGGCAATGCCGGGCCGCTGGTCAGCTTCTTACGCACCACTTTTTTTGCCGCACGCATACGGCGCTGAGCACTGGAAATGGCCAATTCAGCCAGTTGTTCTGCCGCTTGTATATTCTGATTCAACCATAGGCTGAAGGCATCTTTTACCACACCGGACACAAAAGCAGCACACTGACGTGAGGAGAGCCGCTCTTTCGTCTGGCCGGCAAATTGTGGGTCCTGCATTTTTACTGACAACACATAAGCACAGCGTTCCCAGATATCATCGGCCGAAAGTTTGACACCACGGGGCAAAATATTGCGGTATTCGCAGAAATCGCGCATGGCATCCAGCAAACCCTGACGCAAACCGTTGACGTGAGTTCCGCCCTGCATGGTGGGGATCAGGTTGACGTAGCTTTCTGTCAACAGTTCACCGCCTTCTGGCAACCACAACAGCGCCCAATCAATCGCTTCAGTATCACCGGCAAAAGAGCCGACAAACGGTGCTTCTGGCAGGGTAATCAAGCCATCAACAGCTTCCATCAGATAATCGGTCAGGCCATCGGCATAGCACCAACGCTGCTCGGTATTATTCACCAGATCTTTAAAGACGATTTCTACGCCGGGGCACAACACGGCTTTCGCTTTCAGCAAATGGGATAAACGCGAAACCGAGAAACGTGGGCTATCGAAGAATGAGACATCCGGCCAGAAATGCACGCTGGTACCGGTATTGCGCTTACCGCATGTCCCGATAACTTGTAGTTCCTGCACTTTATCGCCATTTTCAAAGGCGATACTGTAGATTTGGCTATCACGGCGCACCGTGACCTCTACTCGCTTGGATAAAGCATTCACAACTGAAATGCCTACACCGTGCAAACCACCAGAGAACTGATAGTTTTTATTCGAGAATTTGCCGCCTGCGTGTAACCGACACATAATCAGTTCAACGGCGGGAACACCTTCTTCTGGATGGATATCAACAGGCATACCACGGCCATCATCAGTCACTTCCAGCGATTGATCGGCGTGCAGAATAACGTCAATACGCCGGGCATGGCCCGCCAGCGCCTCATCGACGCTGTTATCAATCACCTCTTGACCAAGGTGGTTTGGCCGCGTGGTATCCGTATACATGCCCGGACGACGACGCACTGGTTCTAAACCGCTGAGTACTTCAATGGCATCAGCGTTATAGCTGGATTCAGTCATGGTTGATTAATATTCGGCTAATGGTTGGAAGGCTGGCGGTGACATGCCTGGTGGGCCATCTCGGCCCCAGTGCAATACCCACTGTAGTAACGATACCCAACGGTAGTAATACCAAAATTGTAGTAATACCAAACCTGCTGTATCGGTGGCACATATACGGCCTGTTATCAGGCAGTCGCTAGCCCTAAAAAAGTTACAATCGGGGAGAAATAGTGATCAAAGCCAACAAAGGCATGATTTCCACCTGATTCTACTGTTTGCCGGCAAGGGGTGTAATAAGCAACCGCTTGACGGTAATCGAGGATCTCATCCCCGGTTTGTTGCAATAACCAGAGTAAATCTGGGGATTCCAACTTTTCAATTTGCATGACCTTCAGGTCGTAAATATGTCGAGACTCTAACACATATTGTTGACCTGTGTAGGGGTTCTCATTCTCGCCCAGATAATCACTGAGCAGCTCAAAAGGCCGCACTGCCGGGTTAACAACCACCGCAGGAATGCTGAAACGCTGGGAAAGCCAGGTAGCAAAATAGCCGCCCAAGGAAGAACCAACAATACCAATAGATTGCCCAGCTTTATCCATCACAATGTTTTCCAACATTTCTGCTGCTTGTGCCGGATACGGCGGTAATTGCGGTGTCAGCATCTCAATATGAGGATGGTGCTGCTGCAACCAACTTTTAAAGGTGGTTGCTTTGAGCGAACTGGGGGAGCTATTAAAGCCGTGAATATAAAGAAGCGTACTCATCAATAACCATCCGAGTCCATGTCCGGGCAGAACTCATCACTGGCTAACCGACGAACCTCAGTTTCAAGTATTCCATCAGGCAGTAAGTCGAGGTAGCGCCATCCCGGGGCCACAGTATCAAGCGTAAAATTAGTACAGTGCGGTTTGAACTGCACACAAGTAGAAGGGCTGGCCAGCAGCCGTTTACCATACCAATCGAGATCCAAATCTTGATGGATATGGCCACACAATAAGGTGGTAACACGCGGATAACGAACCAGCACTGCCGCCAACATATGCGCATTACGCAGACTGTGTTGGTCAAGCCAAGTGCAGCCGGATGGCATTGGGTGATGATGCAATAAAATCAGCGTATAGCGTTCTGGGTAAGCCACCAGACAACGCTCCATCCACTCCAACTGATAATCGCTCAGTTCACCATAAGGAACACCGAATACCTGACTGTCCAATAACAGAATTTGCCAGTTATCACCAACCAGAACCTGCTTCGAAGGCGCAATGCCTGAATCCGCCAGTGCATCTACCATCGCCGGTTGAAAATCGTGATTACCGGGTAGCCATACGCAAGGCGCCGGCAAACGGGAAATACCCTTCGCAAAATTTTGATAGGCAGCAACCGAATGGTCCTGCGCCAAATCACCGGTTGCAACAATCAGATCAAATGGATGTTGCTCAGCAATAATCGCATCCAACACAGCGCGATAACTGCGGGACGTATTCACACCCAGCAAGGTCTCATGTTCACCTGCGAAGAGGTGGGTATCTGTTATTTGTAAAATTCTGACTTTGGCCCCACTCGCCATAGGCAGTTTAAACAGGCTTTCCAAATGGTGTCCTTGTTTTTGCACCCTTCCCAACCAGAATTATCACGATTCTTCACTCTCTGTAGGCAAGGTTATAAGTCTGTCTAACAAACCGGAACTGCCACCGCTCCATGCGCCAAACAATAGCGCAACCAGTCAGCAAGAAACTGGTTAATTTGATGCTTTTCGTCCCGCTGATGCAACTTTTTATTCGGATAATCATAACTTGCTTTGAAGCGGTAGATCTGCTGACTGGCACACACTTCCGCGACCTGTGCATCATGATAAAGCCGCACCACCATCGATGGCAGGCTCCAGTGACTCACCGCAGGCTCGGTTTGCACAATCTCTACTACCGAAGTGTAGCGGGTTGACTCAATAATTGTCAGCCTATAACTGCCGCCATTAACCTGATAAGCCACGTTTTCGCCCACTTCATCGACGCGAGGTATCAAACGACGCAATTGTGCGAAGTTAGTTTCACATATCCGCATCATCTCAGGGAAATCAGGTGTATAGCGCTTACTCATTATTTTTTCTCTTTATGACTGCCATTCTGCTCTCAGCGATTGATGGTGCAACGCCAACCATTGTAATGCAATGATTGAGGCTGCGTTATCAATAGCACCTTCTTCAACCCAACGACAAGCTTGTTCACGACTAACAACATGCACTCGAATATCTTCATTTTCGTCGGCCAAGCCATGAATGCCCTTCGCCGTTGTCGCATCAACTTCGCCCACCATAATAGACAAACGTTCGCTGGTGCCCCCGGGGCTGGCTAAATAGCTGAGCACCGGCTTACAGCGGCCAATGTCAATTTCGGCTTCCTCCTGCGCCTCGCGACGGGCGACCGCCTCAACGGTTTCACCCCCTTCAATCATTCCGGCTACCATTTCTAATAACCAAGGTGACGGGCTACTGTCAATGGCGGCAATCCGTAATTGCTCAACCAATACCACTTCATCACGCACCGGATCATAGGGTAACAACACCGCAGCATGGCCACGCTCGAAAATTTCACGCTTAACTTCACCACTCATTTCACCGTTAAACAGGCGGTGGCGGAATCGGTATAAATTCAGTGAAAAAAAACCACTGTAAAGTGTTTCACGTGCAATAATTTCCACATCATTCTTGTCAAAGGTCACCGGTGAAGATTGTACTGACGTCATTAACTGTTCTCCTTACTTAAGTATCCAAGCTTAATTGTGATTTTTGATGACAGCCAAACTACACAGGCTATACCCTAAATAATTAGAGTTGCAGGAAGGCGGCAATTGAGCGACAAATTGGTTGTAAACCATTTTGCACAGCGCCTGCGCTGGCCCGTAGGGTGAGGCTCATAATCCCCCATAAGCTTACATAAGTAAGTGACTGGGGTTAACGAAAGCAGCTAACGCACATGCAGCTTGCAGTATGACGGGTATACAGGATTTTAAAATAGCAGGCATAGAGTTAGCCGATAGAAATGATTTTGATAAAGATTATTTGCCCAAGATAGCTCGATACAGATGAGTTGTCTGAATACTCATTTAGCTTTGTGATAGATTTAAGTAAATTAAGGCGAGATGGCACAATCAGCCACCTTATCCCATTGGCAGACTCTGATAGAATCGGCAACAATATCGTCTATCGACAGCTACCATAGTAAAATTGCCGCACAAATGCTGCACAACAAGGACTGCAAATGAAGAAACTGCTCCCCCTTCTTATCGGGCTGAGTCTGGCTGGTTTCAGTACCATGAGCCAGGCAGAGAACTTGCTGCAAGTTTATAAGCAAGCCAGGGATAGTAACCCGGATTTACGCAAATCGGCTGCTGACCGCGATGCTGCATATGAAAAAATTAATCAAGCTCGCAGCCCGCTGTTACCACAGCTCGGTTTGGGTGCAGGTTACAGCCATACTAATGGTTTCCGTGATGCATCCGATAGCCCGGATAGCAACGCGACATTAGGCTCCCTGCAACTGACTCAAACTATTTTTGATATGTCTAAATGGCGCGCCCTGACCTTACAGGAAAAGGCGGCGGGTATTCAGGATGTCACATTCCAGACCGACGAACAGGCACTGATCCTGAACACGGCAACAGCCTATTTCAACGTACTCAGAGCGATTGATAGCCTGTCTTACACCGAAGCACAGAAGCAATCGGTCTATCGCCAGTTGGACCAAACGACCCAGCGGTTTAATGTAGGTTTAGTCGCAATTACCGATGTGCAAAACGCCCGTGCCAGCTACGATACCGTGTTAGCAGCAGAAGTGACTGCCCGTAACAATTTGGATAACGCGTTGGAAAACCTGCGCCAGATCACCGGTGTTTATTATCCTGAATTGGCATCACTGAATGTGAGTCGCTTGAAGACTGAGCGCCCACAAGCAGTTACTAACTTATTGAAAGAAGCTGAAAAACGTAACCTTGCCTTGCTTTCTGCCCGTTTGAGCCAAGATTTGGCTCGTGAGCAAATTAAGTCAGCAGAAACCGGTTATATGCCGACGGTCGATTTGACCGCCTCATCTTCTGTAACCAATACACGTTACAGTGGGGGGTCACCAACCAGCCAGCAAGTGAATAATGATGCTGGGCAAAACCAAATTGGTGTGCAACTGAGTTTGCCACTGTATAGCGGCGGGGCCACCAATTCTGCGGTGAAACAAGCACAGTACAATTTCGTCGGTGCCAGTGAACAGCTAGAAAGTGCGCACCGTAGTGTGGTGCAAACTGTACGCTCCTCATTCAATAATATTTCAGCCTCCATCAGTAGTATCAAGGCTTATGAGCAGGTGGTCATTTCCAACCAAAGTTCATTAGATGCCATGGAAGCCGGATACCAGGTGGGTACCCGTACTATTCTGGATGTATTGACTGCAACGACTAACTTGTATCAATCCAAACAGCAATTAGCTGACGCGCGTTATAACTATCTGATTAATCAGTTAAACATCCAATCCGCGTTGGGGACATTGAATATGGACGATCTGATGCAACTGAATGGCGTATTGGACAAGCCAGTGCCAACTTCAGCCACCAGTCTCGCACCGGACAATGCCAACCAGAATGCTTATGCTGATGGCGAAAGTGCTCAATCAGCACCGCGTGCTACTTCTGTAAGCCAACCAGCTACCGCAGCACCAGCAGCGGCGCGTAGTGGCAATCCATTCCGTAACTGATTTTTACGGACTCGGACTCTCCGGGTGCAGCATCAGGCTGTGCCCGGTTTCTATGCCCTACGTCTTCGCCGCCAAGCACTTTTTGCCAATGAAAAAAGCGAAGCTACTCGCAGCATTTCGTATAGCTTTGTAAAGTCTGCCGCTGGCAAGCCCCCACGCTTTAATTTCGTACATCTTTCCCCTATTCTAGAGCGTACTTACTGGGAAAGGGCACAAAAGCCCTGAAATGAGATAAATAATGATGAAACGGACTCAAAACATCAATCAAGAGACTTTCCGTAAATCCTGGCGCAATTACCGTCTTGCGCCCGTAGCTTTAGCTGTCAGTGCTGTATTTATGCTGGCTGGCTGTGAAAAAACCGATGAAACCGTCTCTTTGTATCAAAATGCTGATGATTGCTCTCAGGCGAATCCGTCCAAGAGCGCGGAATGTACCACCGCTTACAACACGGCATTACAAGAAGCGGCTAAAACTGCACCAAAATATGCGACCCGCGAAGACTGTGTGGCAGAGTTTGGTGAATCTCAGTGTACTCAGGCTCCTGCTCAAGCTGGCATGGTACCAACATCTTCATCATCTTCTGGCGAAACCACGGCGGCCGCACCACAACAAAGTGGCAGTATGTGGATGCCATTAATGGCCGGTTATATGATGGGCCGGATGATGAGCGGTGGTGCAAGCCAGCCACTATTCACATCGAAAGCGCCAAATAGCCCAGCGAATGGCAAGTTTGTTGATGCGACAGGTAAAAACTTTGGTTCAGCCACCACTGGCCGCACCATGAACGTGCCAAGAACCGCCATGGCACCCAAGCCTGCGGTAACCAACACTATCACTCGTGGTGGCTTTGGTGAGTCCGTGGCTAAGCAGTCTTCTATGCAACGTAGTGCCGCGACATCATCTAAAACCAGCACACGCAGCATGGGTGGTTAAGGTCTGATTAATGAAACGTTTAGCGATTAGCGAACGCCCAGACTGGCGCGAGAAAGCCACTGAATTCGGTTTCCGTTTCCACACCATGTATGGCGAGCCGTACTGGTGTGAGGATGCGTATTACGAATTCACACTGGCACAGATTGAAGAGCTGGAAGAAACTACCGCAGAATTGCATCAGATGTGTCTGCAAGTGGTTGAGAAAGTGGTGAATAGCGATCAACTGATGGCAAAATTCCGCATTCCAAAACACTGCTGGGATTTTGTTCGCAGCTCATGGAAAACTCATCAGCCATCGCTCTATTCTCGCCTTGATCTGGCCTATGACGGCATCAATCCAGCAAAACTGCTGGAAAACAATGCGGACACCCCAACGTCATTGTATGAAGCCGCCTTTTTCCAATGGTTATGGTTGGAAGATCAGATCAACGCAGGCAATTTGAGTCAGGATTCTGATCAATACAACAGCATGCAAGAGAAGTTGATTGAGCGCTTTGTCGACCTGCGTGATAACCATGGTTTTAGCTTACTGCATCTGGCCTGCTGTCAGGACAGTGAAGAAGATCGTGGCACGGTGCAATATTTGCAAGATTGCGCACTGGAAGCAGGTCTGCCAACTGAATTCATGTTTATGGAAGAGATCGGCTTAGGGGAGAAAGGGCAATTTACTGATCTGGATAATCAGGTTATCAGTAATTTATTCAAACTCTATCCGTGGGAGTTTATGTTCCGTGAAATGTTCTCAACCAAGTTGGAAGATGCTGGCGTGCGCTGGCTGGAACCTGCGTGGAAGAGCATAATCTCTAATAAAGCCTTATTGCCGCTGCTGTGGGAGATGTTCCCAAATCACCCTAACCTGTTGCCTGCTTACTTTGCCGAAGATGACCATCCGAAGATGGACCATTATGTCACCAAGCCGCTGTTCTCACGGGAAGGTGCCAATATCCAGATAGTGGAAAACGGTAAAGAAGTTGCCCGAGTTGACGGGCCATACGGGGAAGAAGGCATGATTGTGCAGCAATTCCATCCGCTGCCTAAGTTCGGCGACAGCTATACCCTGATAGGTAGCTGGCTAGTGAATGATCAACCCTGTGGCATTGGTTTGCGTGAAGACAGAGAACTGATTACCCAAGATCTGTCGCGTTTTTACCCGCATATTATTTTGGGCTAAGGCTGCGCATAACTTAAGGGAAAGCACTCGCTTTCCCTCAGACTGCTGACAAGGTCAAATGAAGGGGAAACACTCCGTTGGGGCCACTTTTAGTTTCAAATACAAGTGCGTAAACCGTAGGAGTGGTCAACCCTTGGCTCGCTGACTTTATCAGTTCAAACCTTTCTTTTTATAACGTCGAACTATCCAATTCTTACCGACAACATACTGAGCGATCCCATCTCAATCCCATCAGTGGGAATCGAAATCGGCTCGACGCCGTCCCAGCTCCCCAACACATACAAAAGTGGCAGATAATGCTCTGGTGACGGATTAGATAGCGCAGCCCCTTCATGTTGCATAAAGTTCACTAAAGGATGGTTATCACCTTGATAGTTAAGGTTGTCTCGCACAAATTGATTGAAAGATTCAGCCCAAGGATAAGGACTGCTATCACCCTGCCATCTAACCATACGCAAGTTATGCACGACGTTTCCGCTGGCGACAATCATCACGCCCTGCTCCCGCAGCACTGCCAGCTTGCGACCTAACTCATAGTGATAAGCCGCCGGTTGCGTACCATCAATACTCAATTGCACCACCGGAATATCAGCCTCAGGGTACATTTTAATCAATACCCCCCAGCTACCGTGGTCCAATCCCCATTCACTGGTATCAGCCCGCACAACGATAGGTGCCAATAATTGCTGAACTTGTGCTGCCAGATCCGGTGAACCCGGCGCTGGATATTCGGTATCAAATAACGCCTGAGGGAATCCACCAAAATCATGGATAGTCCGAGGTTGCTCCATTGCCGTCACTGCGGTACCACGGGTATACCAGTGGGCGGAGACGGCCAGAATCGCCTTAGGACGCGGTAAAGTCTCACCCAACGTACGCCATGCCTGAGTGTGACTGTTTTCTTCCAGCACGTTCATCGGGCTACCGTGGCCGAGAAACAGTGCAGGCATACGAGAGCTGTTCATAAGAAATCCTTACTGTTAAGAGAGAAAATGGCGCTTGAAATCATAAGAAATACATTACGCGCTTTTTTTTCATTGCACAGCCAGATAACAGTGATGAAGATATTCAATAAAATTGAATGGGGAAAGTCAGAGAAGGGTTAACTTAGGGGTCAAGACATGATAGGAAATAACCGGGCCGCACTCTATTCAGGAAAATAGAGACAACCCGGTGTTTAAACCAACACCATCAGCAGGCAATATCCATTGATATCGCCACTCTATTAGCTGGCTTTTCTTGCCTGAGACTGGAGGTAATCAGCCAGGTCATCAATTGTCACTACCGGCATATCATGCAATTTAGCAAACTCAATAACCTCTGGCGCATGGGCCATGCTGCCATCGTCATTAGTCAGTTCACACAACACACCTGCTGGCTTGTAGCCCGCCAGTGTTGCCAAATCGATAGAGGCTTCGGTATGACCACGACGCGATAATACGCCGCCTACCTGACCACGCAGCGGGAATACATGGCCCGGGCGGTTAAGATCAGCAGGTTTAGCGTTGTCAGCAATGGCCGCACGAATAGTCGTCAAACGGTCAGCCGCAGAAACGCCGGTCGTAACACCTTTAGCCGCTTCAATTGTCACGGTAAATGCCGTCTGGAACTGGCTGGAGTTATTGGTCACCATCATCGGCAAATCAAGCTGCTGGCGGCGTTCGTCAGTGATACACAGACACACAATGCCACTACCGTGGCGGATGGTCAGTGCCATTTGTTCAACAGTCATTGCTTCAGCTGCAAAAACGATATCACCTTCGTTTTCTCGACTTTCGTCGTCTAACACCATAACGCCACGGCCGTTACGCAGCGCGTCGACAGCACGTTCTACACGCTCAACAGGCGTGCCAAAATCTGATAGAAGGGTCTGATTCATGGTAAGAAACCTCATTAAAATTATGGATTACCAGAATCAGGGCGGTCTTGAGGAGTAAAAGGCCACTCTTTCATATATAACATTGCTTCATATATAAATAGAAATAGCCGAAATAACGCAAGCGAGCTATAAGCCCGGCAGATACCGTTACTCTCTCCCATCCGGACTATAACCGTCGGCCCCGGAATCACACCGGGTCTGCTGACCTCTACCTTGCCCTCTTTAACAAGAGAAACAACGTGAGCGCTCGCGGGCTTTTGCACCACGACACAGATATGCCGCACCACAATTTACCGCCGGTGGGGACTTGCACCCCGCCCTGAGAATAAGCCCTATGACTATAGCGCTATTGATTCGTCTGGGCAATTACCAAAATGTAGATGTTTGGAGGTTTATACAATCAACGTGAGGCATTACACTAATAAGCAGTAATCCACATCTCATTAGGGAAATATCATGATTGACCCGAAAAAAATTGAACAAATCGCCCGCCAGGTGCATGAGTCTATGCCGAAAGGAATTCGCGAATTCGGGGAAGACGTCGAAAAGAAAATTCGTCTGGTGCTGCAATCGCAATTAACACGACTGGATTTGGTTAATCGTGAAGAGTTCGACGTACAAACTCAAGTGTTACTACGCACCAGAGAAAAACTGGCGTTACTGGAACAACGCGTGACAGAGCTGGAAGCCAAATTCAACAACGTCCCAGCCGTTATTGATGATAACAGCGGTGATGACAAAACCGGCGAGTAACGCTTGGTCGCATGTCAGTAGTGATAATCAGGGCGCAGTTCGATATCGCGCCCTGAGTTTACGAGGATATCGCCGCTGGCCGCATTCTGGAAAGCAGCACCCACAATAGGAAAAACATCAGTAAAGCGTATAAGCTTTTCCAACCTATCATCACCAGCAATACACAACACAGAATACTGCCAATCACCGACATCACCCGCGAGCGCCCGCTCAATAAGCGAATCCCCGCCAGCATACATAGCAAATAAATCAGCACAAAAATGCCATTGGCATAAACAATCAGCAGGTCCAGTGGCAGCGATAGCCAATAAATCAGTAACGCAAATACCAGGCAACTCCCCACCACGGCAGTAAGTGCGTTAACCGGCGTTTGCCCGGCAGAAAGCTGCGCAAGTTTGCTTTCAGGCCGAACCTGCGCCTGCGACCACACCATGCGGGCAAAACTCTGGGTATAGATATTGACGCTGGCAAAACAGGCCAGATAGCCAATAATGCACGCTATCCACAGTGCATGCTGACCAAAAAGTTGCACTACAATGCCCGGCAACGACGCCGCAGCCGCCTGTTGTTCGCCATAAGCATGGAAATGCAACACCGCCACGGTACAGCCCCAATACACCGCACCAGCAACGAGTAAGCCAACGATCAGTGCGCGTGGGAAATCACGTTCGGGATGGCGGAATTCTGTCGCCAAATGTGCAAAGGCTTCTAATCCGACAAAACACCAGAACATTACGGCCAACGCGTTGAACATATTCGGCGGAGAAATATCTTGTAGCTCTGGCCAGGGTATCTGTGATGGTTGAATCGCCCCCTGCCACCAAATAGCCACCACCAGCGCAATGACCAGCAATGCTATCAATGTCTGTACATTAGCGCTGGAACCCGCGCTACGCGTGCCCAGCAGCCAAATAACCAGCAAAGTGACCAGTTGCACCATCAGCAACCCAGTATCGCTCCAGCCGAATGTTGCCTGCCAGAAACCGGCAGCAATTTGCAAGGCGGCGGGTAAACCAACCGGAATAACAGACAAGAATAGCCAACCAGTGACATTACCCAGCTTCGGGCCAAAGGCCATTGTCACGAAGTGGGCAGCCCCTGCGGCACTAGGGAAGTCGCGGCCTAGGGCAGCAAACGCGATAGCAATCGGAAAAACCAGTATAATTAATATCGGCCAGGCCCATAGACTGTCGTCTCCGGCCAGCATCGCCGCCAATGCAGGAACGGCAAAAACGCCCGTTCCCAGCAGTGAAGTGGACAGCAACCCGACTCCCTGTGCCAGACTCAACTCCTGTTTTAGTCCACCCACCTACTAGCCTCGGCCATTCTTGATTGACTGAATAATATTGGTGGTGGAAACTCCATCTTCAAAATTCAGTACTTTAACCTCACCGCCTGCGGCCCAAACCTCGGCACTGCCCGCGATCTCATCCGGCTTATAATCACCACCTTTTACCAGCAAATCCGGCAGAATATCGGCAATTAAGCGCTGCGGCGTATCTTCTTCAAACGGCACCACCCAATCCACAGCTTCCAACGCACCTAATACAATCATGCGCTGATCAAGTGGGTTAACTGGCCGTTTTTCGCCTTTCAAGCGTTTGGTAGAGGCATCGCTGTTCACTGCCACAATCAGGCGGTCACCCAGCTTACGGGCGTTAGCCAAATAAGAGACATGACCCGCATGGAGAATGTCAAAAATGCCATTGGTCATGACCACTTTTTCACCACGCTGACGGGCCTGCGCAACGGCTTTTTTCAGTTGTTGCTCATCCATCACCCCAAAACCGGTTTCCGCACGACCACGGATGGCATTTTCCAGCTCAATCGGTGAAACCGTTGAGGTACCTAACTTACCAACAACGACACCGGCGGCAGCATTAGCCAGGAAGCATGACTCTTCAAGCGTATTACCCGCAGCCAGTGCCGCAGCCAATACCCCAATCACCGTATCACCCGCACCGGTCACATCGAACACTTCCTGCGCCTGAGTGGGTAGATGTAATGGGGGTTTCCCCGGTTGTAGCAGTGTCATCCCTTGTTCGGAGCGAGTCACCAACAGAGCTGAAAGCTCAAAGTCAGCCACCAGCTTCATGCCACGGCTGACCAGTTCTTCTTCATTTTTACAGTGACCGACGACGGCTTCAAATTCGGATAAGTTAGGGGTTAACAGTGTTGCGCCGCGATAACGCTCAAAATCGCTGCCTTTAGGATCGATAAGTACTGGAACTTTCGCATTACGTGCCAGTTGGATCATCGGCTGCACACTGTTCAATGCACCTTTGGCATAATCGGATAACACCAGTGCGCCAATCTGTGGCAGCGCCTGCTGGATGCGATCAAAGATAGGTTGCGGATCAACACCGTCAAAACCTTCTTCAAAATCCAGACGGATCAACTGCTGATTACGGGAAAGTACCCGCAATTTGGTAATCGTTGGATGGGTAGGCACCGAAACAAAGTCGCAGCGCACCTGTACTTCATTCAGCTTGTTGGTCAGCGCCCGCGCAGCATCGTCGATGCCGGTCAACCCAACTAAACGAGAGATAGCGCCAAGGGATGCGATGTTCATCGCCACGTTTGCAGCACCACCGGGGCGCTCTTCGATGGTATCAACTTTAACAACTGGCACCGGTGCTTCTGGTGAGATCCGGCTGGTTGGCCCATACCAATAGCGGTCTAACATGACATCACCAACGACTAATACACCGGCGCGGCGAAAATCAGGCAGCGTGACTTTCATACGTTAGCCCCCCAAAGTGAGCTGTTATTAACCCCGAAAACACACATCTCTTCGCTCCAATTTTGTGTTTGTTATACTCTAAATAATTCGAGTTGCAGGAAGGCGGCAAGCGAGTGAATCCCGACGAGCTTACTTATTTCTTAAGGTCAAGACCAGTAAGTGATTCGGGCGATTGAGCGCGGCCAACACACATGCAGCTTGAAGTATGACGAATATATGTGGTGCCGGATAATATCACAGACACCTTGCATACTATTAATAACCGACGTACCCAGTCATAACGGGCACTGCTGCACTTTATCTTATTCGCTGGCAACAATATCTGACGTCACCAGCCATTTTCGCCAACTGGCAGCAACTTGCTCTCTTTCGGTGATAAAACTGTCAGCAGAAACCTTACTGGATAGCTCCTGCAATGCCAGGTGATGAATCTCATCACGCATGGTGACATAAGCACGGGTCAGTGCTGCTGCCTCTTGCGGTGCCATGATGTCGTAATTAGCCATCAACTCAAAAATGCGTACATTATCTGACCAACGGGTCAACCGTGGCTCGCTGGCCGCATAGCGCAACACCAGATATTGCGCGATAAACTCAATATCGGTAATCCCCCCCTCATCAGCCTTAATATCAAAGATACCACGCTGTTTGCTGCCCAGATGGTTGCGCATTTTCTCTCGCATTTCGCGCACTTCCTGCTGCAATTGTGGGTCTTCTCGGTGGCGGCACAGAATTTGCTGGCGGATGGTATCAAACTGTTGATGCAATTGAGGATCACCATAAACGATGCGGGCGCGAACCAGTGCCTGATGCTCCCAAGTCCAAGCCTCATGCTGTTGGTAATCGGCGAAAGCTTCAACGGTGCTGACCAGCATGCCCGCCTCACCTGATGGCCGTAGGCGAGCATCCACTTCATATAAAATGCCTGACGAGGTGCGGGTGCTGAACAAATGCATCACCCGCTGAGCCAAACGCAGGTAGAACTGACGGCCGTCGATGCTACGCTCGCCATCAGTCATCACATCCAGCGGGCAATCGAGCAAGAACACCAGATCCAAATCTGAGCTGTAACCTAGCTCCCAGCCCCCCAACTTGCCATAACCAATCACGGCGAAACCACGGCCTTCTCGCTGCTGTAGATGGCTCGGCTGGCCATAGCGAGCCACCATCTGCCCCCAGGCTTGCTGAATAACCGCATCAATCATGGCCTCTGCCAGATAAGTTAAGTGATCGCTCACTTTCATTACCGGCAGTGCCTCGGTGATATCACCAGCAGCAATACGCAATTGCTGGGCTTGCTTAAATTGACGCAACGCCTCGAGTTGCTGCTCTTCGTCATCCTCCGGCACCCGCAATAAGTATTGGCGCAATTCATCGCGATAAGCACCGGGTTCCAGTGGTTGATAGAACGATTGCGGATCAAGCAACTCATCCAATAACAGCGGGTAGCGGGCCAATTGACTGGCCACCATCGGCGAGGCAGAACACAGGCGAATAACATGTTTTAGTGCCGCATGATATTCCACCAGTAATTCGAGATAAGTGGTGCGGGTAAGGATACTGAGCAGCAACTGAATCAAGCGGCTGAGGGCGACATTGGCGTCCGGGCGCGAGCAAACCTCGGAGAACAAGCGCGGCATCAGTTGATCCAGCACCTCACGGCCCCGAGGACCAATGGTGCGTTTATCAACGTCATGGCGGAAATCATTAATCGTCGTCAACAACTGCCGGCGGGCTGGTTCGTCTAAATGTGGCGTCAAAGGGGCTAAATCACTCTCTTCGAGCACATCCTGCCATAAGCTTTTATACAAACCATGACGAGGATCTTCACCGATATCGGGAGTATCATCGCCAATCAGGTCGTCAAATACCAACCGTACCGCCTGCATATGGTGTTCCAGTGCAGCACTCATTTCTATCCAGTCGGTATACCCCATGCCCCAAGCCAATCGGGCCTGATTCAGTGCATCACCGGGTAACGTTTGGGTTTGCTCATCAGCAATAGCTTGCAGCAGATTTTCCAAACGGCGCAAAAACAGATAACTGCTGCTGAGGTCGTTCACTTGTTGTGGTGGCAATAAACCCAGCTCGGCGACTGCCTGCAACGTCGGCAGTAAAGCCCGCTCTTGCAGGCGCGGTTCACGGCCGCCACGAATAAGCTGAAATACCTGCGTGATAAATTCGATTTCACGAATACCGCCGGCCCCCAGCTTAATGTTGTCTTTCAGGCCACGCCGCCGGACCTCACGGGCAATCATCCCTTTCATGTTACGTAGCGATTGGATCACGCTGAAATCGATATAGCGGCGGAAGACGAAGGGCCGCAGCATCTGGCGCAGCTCTTTACTGTAGTGGTCTTCAGCCCCGCCCATCAAACGTGCCTTAACCATCGCATAGCGTTCCCAGTCGCGCCCTTGCTCTTGGTAATAATCCTCCAGCGCGGCAAAACTCAGTACCAGCGGGCCACTGTCACCAAACGGGCGTAGACGCATATCCACCCGATAGACAAAACCATCAATGGTTTGCTGATCCAACGCTTTAATCAGCCGTTGCCCCAAGCGGGTAAAGAACTGGGCATTATCCAACTGGCGACGCCCACCCTGGGTCTGGCCGTTTTCTGGGTAGGCAAAAATCAGATCGATATCAGAGGAGAAATTCAGTTCACCGCCGCCTAACTTGCCCATGCCCAAAATCAGCAGCGGCTGCGGTACCCCCTCGGCATTAGAGGGGGTACCGAACTCACGGCAACAAGCCTGGTACAGCCAATCGCGCGCCGCCAAAATCAGGCTTTCAGCCAACCCGCTCAGTTGTTGCAAGGTCTCAGTAGTCACACTGGTTTGCTGTGTTTGTGACCAGGCGATGCGTACCATCATCCGGCGGCGAAACAGCCGCAATGCGGCTAATAATGCCGCTTCGTCATGTACCTCGGCCAACGCCAGATTTAACCATTGTGGATAAAATTGCCACTCCTGCGGTTGCGGGGGTTGCTGATGCAACTCCTCCAGCCACTCAGGGTGAATCAGTAACATATCACTGACAAAATCACTCAACGCCAGCACAGAGATATCTTCCTCGTGTAAATCTGGCGGAGCCGGTAACTCATAAAAGCGCTGTCGTATATTCTGCGCCTGAATCTGTAAATCCGAAGAGAGTGGCAACATAAAGCATTCCTCAAGCTGCTATCTATTAACTAGCAGCACCGTTCAACCAAAAGGCTGCCTGCGCAAGCGCTTCCTTACGGGCGGTATCACGCCAGTGACCCTGACGGTGCATAATCTCCTGCTGTAAACCAAACCAGCCATCGATATACGGCAACCATTCACTCTGCGGATAGAAGCCTGAGAGCAATTGGAAAGACATGATCTGCCGGTTCAAGCGAGGGAGTTGCGCCAAATAACCATCGTCATCCAGATGCTGGCCAAAAGCGTCTTTCAGATCAGCAGCGCTGCGGCTCAACATGATGTCGCAGAAGCGTTTGAATGACCCTTCAAACTTGGTCTGTGCTTTGGCATCCATAAATGGCCGCCAGCCAGAGGTAACCAGCCAAGATGTGAGCGCTAACTTACATTTTAGGTAATCACTGCTATAGCAAAGCTGCTCAGCATCGACATTCTTCGGTTCTAACTGCGGTTCAAGCGCCAGCAGCCCGGCACGCAATTCAGTACTGGCTTTGCGCGGGACCAAACCACCAAAAATAGCTAATGACTGACGCACCATTGCCAATGCTTCAATGATCATAGCTTTAGCGGCCGGTTCGCCACGTAACCACAGCTCTTCATGGTATTGCCAATGGTCCAGGGCCATCTCCAGCCCTGCGACCATACCTTGCTCAACGGTGGATTTGGCCGCTGGCTGCAACACCAGTAACGGGCGCAATTCACGAGGTGGATTGCCTTGTGCTAAATGATAGCCACGGGCTGCTTTACTCAGATTGCCCTGCCGTAAACCGCCAATTTGTGCCAGTTCTGCGGCCAATGCCAGCAAATCTGCCTGATTGCCTTTTTTCAGTTCCAGCTCAATTTCGTGCAAGGGTTCCGACAGCTCACCGGCACTGATAGTGCCTTGATCAACAGCAAGCTCTATCTCGCTCTCGCCGTAAGTAATTACCCACTTCTCTCGAGTAAAATCCGTACGGAATAGCGGCTGTAGTTCTGCTTGTAATGTCTCAATCACCCAACCGTTCGGCCAGATATCGGCAGGGAAACGCGCCAAATCCAATTGGTCACTATCAATATCAACATTGTATTCAGGGCGTTGATGTAAACCACCGACCACTTTACCGCCGGTCTTAACCGTCATTTCGTAACGGCCATCATAACCACGGATACGTAAGCCAATATCATGTTGGCGCAGCCGCTTATCGGCAGTTTCAAAATAGATATTGGTCAGCGTCTGCGGCGCAGAATGCTGGCTTTGCCAGGATGTAAGCCGCTCGGGCAAAGCGGCAATGGCCGCAGGAGTAGCAATAAATTTTAATTCTATTTCAACGGTCATAATTTCATTCACACCGGTATGTTGCGAGTTTACGGGCATTATGCCTCTTTCGCGGCGGTTTGCCTGTTTTACACAGACTTCGCTATTTTACACAAAAAAACCGCGTGGCTACCCCGAGTCAGCCTCTATTTTAACAGGTCTGCCATAAGGCTTCATAAGACAAATTTTCAGCGTGGTTAAAATGAACAACAAAGTGGCTAAAGCCGCGCTGGCTATGAGAGTAAGATAGTTCTCATTCCGGTTTATGCGTTGCGTCGGCAAACTGAACACACTACTATCGTTCCATAAATTCACTCATAAATGACTCTCTAATGCTGAAAATACGCCTAATTTGCCTCGCGATGCTAAGTCTCAGTATCTCCTGGGGCGCGCACGCTGAAGAAAAACGCTACATCTCTGATGAGCTGGATACCTACGTTCATAGCGGTCCCGGTAACCAATACCGTATTGTTGGCACGTTAAAAGGCGGAGATGAAGTCGCCCTGATAAGTGTTGATGACAGCACAAATTACGGTCAAATCCGCGACAGTAAAGGGAAAACCACCTGGATCGCGCTGAATCAATTGAGTGAAACGCCAAGTCTGCGTATTCGGGTACCGGACCTTGAACAACAAGTCAAAATCCTGACAGATAAGCTGGCTAATATTGATAATAGCTGGAATCAGCGCACTGCTGAAATGCAACAGAAGGTCGCGGCCAGCGACAGCGTAATTTCCGAGCTGCAAAAAGAAAACGAGTCACTAAAGAATCAGTTAGTGGTTGCTCAGAAGAAAGTCAGCGCTGTGAATCTGCAATTAGATGACAAACAGCGTACCATTATCCTGCAATGGTTTATGTACGGCGGCGGTGTTGCCGGTATCGGCCTGCTCCTTGGTCTGGTACTGCCACATCTGATCCCAAGCCGTAAAAAGAACAATCGCTGGATGAACTGATAGCCGTTTAATAAGACTGTAAAATCGACGCGTTTGGCTGCCCGCCAGGGTGGCCTGGTTGTTTAATCTATTCTCATCCCCAACTATACTGAAACAAGCCTTTGTCGCCAGGCGGTAAAGTGTGATTCAAGTGAGCAGCTAACAACGCTGCAACGTCAAGAACGAAGGATTTATATGAAAATCTATCTGGTCGGCGGCGCGGTACGCGACAGCTTATTAAATCTGCCGGTCACCGAACAGGATTGGGTCGTGGTGGGATCCACCCCGGAACAGTTACTCACACAGGGCTATCAGCAGGTTGGTAAAGACTTCCCCGTGTTTCTGCACCCTGTCAGCCATGAAGAATACGCACTAGCTCGTACCGAGCGTAAATCCGGCGCAGGTTACACCGGTTTTACCTGCTATGCCGCGCCAGATGTCACGCTGGAAGAGGATTTGTTGCGTCGCGATTTGACCATCAATGCCATTGCCCGTAGCGCCGAGGGGGAATTGATTGACCCCTACCACGGCCAACAAGATTTGGAAAACAGAGTACTGCGTCATGTCTCCGACGCCTTTGGCGAAGATCCACTACGTGTGCTGCGGGTTGCCCGTTTCGCTGCCCGTTTTGCCCATTTAGGTTTTAGCGTCGCCGCTGAGACTCAATCATTGATGGCAGCAATGGCACAAAGTGGCGAGCTATCGGCTCTGACGCCAGAGCGAGTATGGAAAGAGACCGAGAAAGCGCTGAAAACACAAAGCCCGCAGATCTATTTTCAAGTGTTACGTGATTGCGGTGCGCTGGCGGTGCTATTTCCAGAAATTGAACGTTTATTTGGCGTACCAGCTCCCGAAAAGTGGCATCCAGAAATTGATACCGGTATCCATACGCTGATGACATTAGCCATTGCGGCTCAACTTAGCCCTGAGGTTGATGTCCGCTTTGCCGCTCTCTGCCATGATTTGGGTAAAGGTCTGACACCAAAAGAATTCTGGCCACACCATCACGGCCACGGCCCAGCTGGAGTTAAATTGGTTGAGCAGTTATGTCAGCGCTTACGGGTACCTAATCCGATACGTGACTTGGCGAAACTGGTGGCGGAATACCATGACCTTATCCATACAGTGAATAAGCTTCGCCCCGAAACTCTACTCAAACTGTTTGATGCCATTGATGTGTGGCGCAAACCGGAACGTCTTGAGCAGATGATTATGACCAGTGAGGCTGATGCCCGAGGCCGTACCGGATTTGAAGAAAATCCTTATCCGCAGGGCGATTATTTGCGCGCCGCATTCCATATTGCCAGCAGCGTATCAGTGCAGGAAGTAGTCGCCAGCGGGTTACAAGGATTGGCCATTCGCGACGAACTTAAACGTCGCCGCCAACAAGCATTAGTCCAATGGAAACAAACTCAAGTAATTGCGTCAGAATAAAGCCATTCATAACGAAAAAGCCCTGATTAATCAGGGCTTTTTTTATATTTCGCTGCACTTTTTATACCCTAAATAATTCGAGTTGCAGGAAGGCGGCAAGCGAGAGAACCCGATGAGCTTACATGAGTAAGTGATTCGGGTGATGAACGTAGCCAACGCACATGCAGCTTGAAGTATAACGGGTATGTTACATAAACACCCAATACACGGCTGCCGCGACCACAAAGCGATAGATGGCGAAAGGTACAAAAGAGATACGTTTAATCAGTGAAAGGAAGGTTTTGATAGCAATCAGAGCCACGATAAATGCCGTGATAAATCCGACGGCAAACATCGGTAAATCACCCAGCGTCAGGAAGTGCAGGCTCTTATAAAGATCCAGTCCACTGGCCCCGATCATCATCGGCACTGCGAGAATGAAGGAGAACTCAGACGCGGCATAACGGTTAACACCGACCAACATACCGCCGGAAATGGTGGCACCAGAACGGGAGAACCCCGGCCACAACGCCAGACACTGGAAGCAGCCAATCGCGAAAGCCTGACGGTAAGTAATATCATCCAAACCAACAGATTTAGGATTTTTAGGTTTGAACCATTCTGCGACTAGCAAAAGCACCCCACCCGCAACCAAGGCATACATGACATTTCTCGGATCAAACAGCGATTTGATGAGGTCATGGAATACCAACCCCAGCCCCACGGCGGGGATCATTGCCAGTAAAATATGGCCCAAAGTCAGGTGACCGCTGGTTTTCCCCTCATGAGGTACCGCGCCGAAATGGATACCAATCAGGCCAAATAACCGCCGCCAGAACACCACGACAACCGCCAGAATCGACCCTAACTGAATGATAACTTCAAAGGTTTTTGCCTTGTCGCCGGTAAAGCCCAATAGCTCACCGACGATAATCATATGCCCAGTGGATGACACGGGTAAAAACTCAGTCAATCCCTCTACCACACCTAAAACAACAGCCACAAACAGCGAATACATATCCGTCATCTACGATACCCAATGCCATGTAATAGAAAACACAAAAAACGGCAATGTTACAAAGCATAGGATTAACAAAACCATATGCTAAAAAAACAATGCCGTTCAAACTCGATAATTATCACACCAACCAATCAGACTACATTATCTATTCAGGGTTGCACTTTTATGTCATCACAACACACAAAAAATCAGTTAGGTCGTTGACCACGTTCAATGAGCACTCCGACATTACGGGCTTGTGCCACCGCCCCTGGTTTACTGACTTTAATCCGCACCCACGGCGATTGGAAACGGACTAATAGCAGCTCGGCTATCTCTTCTGCCACCCGCTCAACCAAGGCAAAACGCTGTGACTCTACATGTTGTATCACCGCATCACTGATATCTGCATAGCTCAAGCAATCATTCACATCATCGCTGGCAGCAGCTTTACGATTATCCCAACCCATTTCGATATCGAACACCAGCTTCTGCTGGATGGTCTGCTCCCAGTCATAAACACCGATGGTGGTTATGACACTAAGTTCTTCAATAAATACGATGTCCATCACGTCATTCTCTGTTTTTGCGCCTGCCGGATACCACTTCCAGCGGAATATGCGTATTATCCACTGATGTTGCGATTAAAACGATCATTATTCAACAGGGCGGTGTTATGAGTGCTATCGCGCTTGGCATGATTATCTTCGCGTATTTGTGTGGCTCTATTTCCAGTGCAATCCTGGTGTGTCGGGTTGCTAAGCTACCAGATCCGCGTGAACATGGCTCCGGTAATCCCGGTGCGACCAACGTGCTGCGTATCGGTGGTCGAGCAGCCGCAGCAACAGTGCTGATTTTCGATGTGCTGAAAGGCATGTTACCCGTTTGGATTGCTTACCTGCTGCACGTTTCCCCGCTGTATCTTGGCTTGACCGCTATCGCTGCTTGTCTTGGTCACATCTATCCGGTCTTTTTCCATTTTAAAGGTGGCAAGGGCGTTGCTACTGCTTTTGGCGCCATCGCCCCTATCGGCTGGGATCTAACCGGTCTGATGACCGGTACTTGGTTGTTGACGGTGTTATTGAGTGGGTATTCATCTTTAGGCGCAATTATCAGTGCGCTAATTGCGCCCTTCTACGTCTGGTGGTTTAAACCTCAATTCACCTTCCCAGTCGCCATGCTCTCTTGCCTGATTTTGATGCGCCACCACGATAACATTCAACGTTTATGGCGCGGCAAGGAAAGTAAAATCTGGGATAAACTCAGAAAGAAAAAGCAGAAAACCCCGGCCGAAGAAGCCGCAGAGTTGGAAGAGAAAGAAGATTGATTCTCCTCAAAACGAGAATGACTGAACGGGAGCGAGGCAAGGCGCAAGGAATGAAAAAACGGCGTGGACTCTCATCCATGAGCATTTTGAATGACTGCGGCAACAGCGCCGCAGCCTCGCTCAGACTTTCGGCACCAATCTTAGAATGGCTGAGCGGGAGCGAGGCAAGGCGCAAGGAATTGAGAGAGCGGAGCATACATCAGTATGTGAGCATCACGAGATGACGCGGCAACACCGCCACAGCCCCACTCAGACTTTCGGCAACTCGGCTAACGGCCAGCGCGGCCTAACCGAAACACTCAACTCACTGCTCACACCACTTTTCAGCCTGATCAACCCAGCATAGGCGATCATTGCACCATTATCAGTACAAAACTCTGGCCGAGCATAGAATACTTCACCGCCCCGTTTTTGCATCATCTCCGCCAATTTTGAACGTAAAGTGCGGTTTGCACTGACACCACCGGCAATGACCAAACGTTTGAAGCCGGTCTTATCCAGCGCTCGTTTGGATTTAATCGCCAACGTATCAACCACTGCATCTTCAAATGCACGGGCAATATCAGCACGGGTCTGATCATCGGTACCGTTAGCACGGATAGTATTTGCGGCGAACGTTTTCAAACCAGAAAAACTGAAATCCAGTCCAGGGCGATCGGTCATTGGCCGCGGGAAAGTAAAACGACCCGCCGTACCCTGTTGTGCCATACGCGACAGCATCGGCCCCCCAGGATAGTCCAGGCCTAATAATTTTGCAGTTTTATCAAAGGCTTCACCTGCCGCATCATCGACAGATTCCCCTAATAGCAGATACTCACCAATACCGGTCACGCTGATTAGCTGAGTGTGACCACCAGAGACCAGCAGAGCGACAAACGGGAACTCTGGTGCGTTCTCTTCCAACATCGGTGCCAGTAGGTGGCCTTCCATATGGTGGACCGGCACCGCCGGAACCCCCCACGCAAATGCCAATGCGCGGCCGACTGTCGCCCCGACCAGCAATGCGCCAACCAAACCCGGGCCTGCGGTATACGCCACACCATCGATGTCTTTAGCGCTCAGATTGGCTTCTTTCAATGCTGCCTGAATCAGCGGTACAGTCTTGCGCACATGATCACGGGAAGCCAGCTCAGGCACTACACCGCCATAATCAGCATGCAATTTAACCTGACTGTACAGTTGGTTAGCTAACAGACCGGCTTTATCGTCATATACTGCAATACCGGTTTCATCGCAGGACGTTTCTATACCCAAAACTCGCATTACATTTCCCATCATTCACGTGCGGCCGATAGTTTAGCATAACAGCGCCGCCAGTCATGATCTCTGACGGTAAAGACGGCATTTTCACGCTTTGAGCACCTAAATGTTGTTGATAGTGGTCATATTTGAAAAGAGTGTTGATTAATTCGATCAACAGCCTTGTTTAGTATATAATCAGCGGCCGTCGCACTCTCGGCACCAACTTTCTTGTAAAGAACGAGGGCGACATCACAGGGGCGTGCCTGTTTCAATTTGCTGTGGTGCTTTACAAAGCAGCATCCATTGAAGTAAAATTCCGCACCATTTTGAGAAGGCTGGCGATTGGCCAGCAGCAAACCGATTTCTATTGAGGTGAGAGGCACATGCCGGTAATTAAAGTACGTGAAAACGAGCCATTCGACGTAGCTCTTCGTCGTTTCAAACGCTCTTGTGAAAAAGCGGGTGTTTTAGCTGAAGTTCGTCGTCGTGAGTTCTATGAAAAACCGACTACCGAACGTAAACGCGCTAAAGCTTCTGCTGTAAAACGTCACGCGAAGAAATTGGCTCGCGAAAACGCACGCCGCACTCGTCTGTATTAATTCTTCGGGGGTAACCCCACCGCGTAGTTTTTTATGTTCTAAGAACGCGCAGATCGAGTAGTTGCATACGAAGGCCGTGCTTTCCGAAAGGAATGCGCGGCTTGTTCTCGTTTATGGACTGACCGAATAGGGGCTTATGGCTGGACGAATTCCACGCGTATTTATCAATGACTTGCTAGCGCGCACCGACATCGTTGATCTTATCGACGCACGGGTAAAGCTGAAGAAGCAAGGCAAAAATTACCATGCGTGCTGTCCGTTCCATCATGAGAAAACACCCTCATTCACTGTTAACGGCGAAAAACAGTTTTATCACTGTTTCGGCTGTGGCGCACATGGTAACGCTGTTGATTTCCTGATGAATTACGACAGACTCGAATTTGTCGAAAGTATTGAGGAATTAGCCACCATGCATGGGCTGGAAGTGCCTTACGAGGCAGGAACCGGCACCACCCAGATCGAACGTCATCAACGACAAAGTCTCTATCAACTGATGGAAAGCCTTAGCGGATTCTATCAACAGTCACTCAACGGCTCGAATGCCAATCAGGCACGCGAATATCTTAAGCATCGCGGTTTGAGTGAAGAAATCATCCAACATTTTGCTATTGGTTTTGCCCCCCCAGGTTGGGACAATGCCTTAAAACGTTTTGGCCGTGATGGTGAGAGCCGTACTGCGCTGAACGATGCAGGAATGCTGGTGACTAATGATACAGGGCGGACTTACGATCGTTTTCGTGAGCGCGTCATGTTCCCTATCCGCGATAAACGTGGGCGGGTTATCGCTTTTGGCGGGCGAATTCTGGGTGACGGAGTGCCAAAGTATCTAAACTCCCCAGAAACAGAAATTTTTCATAAGGGCCGCCAGCTTTACGGCTTGTATGAAGCGCAAGTGAATCATCCCAATCCAACGCGTTTACTCGTGGTGGAAGGTTATATGGATGTGGTAGCACTCGCGCAATTTGGTATTGACTATGCCGTTGCCTCGTTGGGGACCGCGACCACTGCGGAGCATATTCAATTATTATTCCGTGCCACCGATAACGTAATTTGTTGTTACGACGGTGATCGGGCGGGCAGAGATGCGGCATGGCGAGCATTAGAAACGGCGCTGCCCTATCTAAATGATGGCCGTCAGCTACGCTTTATGTTTTTGCCCGATGGCGAAGACCCAGACACTCTGGTACGTAAAGAAGGGAAAGACGCATTTGAACAGCGGATGGAAGGGGCACAGCCACTCTCAACCTTTTTGTTTGAAACGTTGATGCCACAGGTGGATTTGAGCAGCCCCGACGGGCGCGCCAAGTTAAGCACTCTGGCACTACCTTTAATCAGTCAGGTACCCGGTGAGACATTACGTCTTTATCTGCGCCAGCAGCTCGGTAATAAGTTGGGCCTGCTCGATGATAGCCAGCTCGATAAGCTGATGCCAAAACAGGCTGAAAACACGAATACCTACCAACCGCCCCAGCTAAAACGCACAACCATGCGTATACTTATAGGGCTACTGGTACAAAACCCACAACTAGCTACACTTATTCCCTCACTACAGGGCGTCGAGCAAGCCAAGTTAGCCGGTTTACCGTTATTTATTGAGTTGGTTGAGACTTGTCTGGCTCAGCCAGGGCTGACAACCGGGCAGTTATTGGAACTGTATCGGGATAATAAATTCAGCCAACAGCTTGAAACTCTCGCAACATGGAACCACATGATTGTTGAGGACATGGTCGAACCGACTTTTGTCGACACGCTAACGAGCCTGTATGACTCCATCTTGGAGCAACGTCAGGAAACCCTGATAGCGCGTGACCGGACACATGGATTAAACGCCGAAGAACGTAAAGAGCTTTGGTCTTTGAATCTGGCATTAGCCAGAAAAAAATGAAACACCCAACGGCTTAATTGCCGATAAATGTGGGGGCGACTCCCTACAATATGCCGCCATAGCGGGCAGCGGCGACAAAAAAAGGCCCCAAATGCTATTGTTGGCGGTTTCGCCGACCGACACCAACCCAAATACTCTGAAGTGTGGATACCGTCTTATGGAGCAAAACCCGCAGTCACAGCTGAAGCTACTTGTCACCCGTGGTAAGGAGCAAGGCTATCTGACCTATGCTGAGGTCAATGACCATCTGCCGGAAGATATCGTCGATTCCGATCAGATCGAAGACATCATCCAGATGATTAATGACATGGGCATCCAAGTGCTGGAAGAAGCACCTGATGCCGATGATTTGATGCTGGCCGAGAACACCACTGATACCGACGATGACGCGGCAGAAGCTGCTGCGCAGGTGTTATCCAGTGTTGAATCCGAAATCGGGCGTACTACCGACCCGGTGCGTATGTACATGCGCGAAATGGGTACCGTTGAGCTGTTAACACGTGAAGGCGAGATTGATATCGCCAAACGTATTGAAGACGGTATCAATCAGGTTCAGTGTTCAGTTGCTGAATACCCTGAAGCGATTACTTATCTGTTAGAACAATATGATCGCGTTGAAGCGGGTGAAGCCCGTTTATCTGACCTGATCAACGGCTTTGTTGATCCAAACGCCGAAGAAGATATTGCGCCGACGGCGACTCACGTTGGTTCTGAATTATCCACCGCAGAGATGGATGACGACGACGACGAAGATGAAGACGAAGACGAAGAAGAAGACGACAACAGCATCGATCCAGAGCTGGCACGCCAGAAATTCAGCGATTTGCGCGAGCAGTACGAAAACGCACGCATGGAAATCAAGAAAAATGGTCGTAGCCACGCCAATGCTGCTGCTGAAATTCTGAAGTTGTCTGAAGTGTTCAAACAGTTCCGCCTGGTACCGAAGCAATTCGACTATCTGGTCAACAACATGCGTACCATGATGGATCGCGTTCGTACTCAAGAACGTATCATCATGAAACTGTGTGTTGAGCAGTGCAAAATGCCGAAGAAAAACTTCGTTACTCTGTTTGCCAGCAATGAAACCAGTGATACCTGGTTTGCCGCAGCAATTGCGATGGGTAAACCCTGGTCTGAAAAACTGAAAGATGTCTCGGACGATGTTCAACGTAGCTTGCAGAAACTGCGCCAGATCGAAGAAGAAACCGGTCTGACAATTGAGCAAGTGAAAGACATCAACCGCCGTATGTCTATTGGTGAAGCGAAAGCGCGTCGTGCCAAGAAAGAAATGGTTGAGGCTAACCTGCGTTTGGTTATCTCTATTGCGAAAAAATACACCAACCGTGGTCTGCAATTCCTTGATTTAATTCAGGAAGGCAATATCGGTCTGATGAAAGCAGTAGATAAGTTCGAATACCGCCGTGGTTATAAGTTCTCAACTTACGCCACGTGGTGGATTCGTCAGGCCATTACCCGCTCTATCGCGGATCAGGCGCGTACCATCCGTATTCCGGTACATATGATTGAGACCATTAACAAACTCAACCGTATCTCACGCCAGATGCTGCAAGAGATGGGCCGTGAGCCAACACCGGAAGAACTGGCTGAACGCATGCTGATGCCGGAAGACAAGATCCGTAAAGTGCTGAAGATTGCCAAAGAGCCAATCTCAATGGAAACCCCGATCGGTGATGATGAAGATTCACATCTGGGCGATTTCATTGAAGATACCACTCTGGAACTGCCGCTGGACTCTGCAACATCAGAGAGCCTGCGCTCTGCCACCCACGATGTGTTAGCTGGCCTGACCGCTCGTGAAGCGAAAGTTCTGCGTATGCGTTTCGGTATCGATATGAACACTGACCACACCCTGGAAGAAGTGGGCAAACAGTTCGACGTAACCCGTGAACGTATTCGTCAGATTGAAGCCAAGGCATTGCGTAAATTGCGTCATCCAAGCCGCTCTGAAGTATTGCGCAGCTTCCTGGACGATTAATCGTTAGCGACAGCAGCAAACACACAAAAACCCCGGCGTGCCGGGGTTTTTCTTTTTGGTCCCAAACCACCGATTCTCAAGCCTGCATCCGCACGTAATTACCTGCTATGTGCGTAAAAAACCTTAATTTTGTGCATAAAACAGCCATCTGATTTATCAGCTCTAGACCGCAGTATAAAAACTACCGTATAATCAGCGCCCAAGTCTGGCCCCTTAGCTCAGTTGGTTAGAGCACGCGACTCATAATCGCTTGGTCACTGGTTCAAGTCCAGTAGGGGCCACCAAATTTTAGCTATTAAATCAGCACATTAAGCCAACTTTCGAGTTGGCTTTTTTGTATCTGGTAACCTGTGTCGCAGCATTTTCTAGGGTGGGTTGCCATTCATGTACTAAAAATTTTATATCTTAGGCTTTGTTAGATTCACGCCATTCAGTAACCATTTCCTTGGTAACTTCTTTTTTATAGCAAATGGGGGAATAACCACCTGCCCGACTCCACGCGCTACGTTTTCCACAACTACTTCCATTGCTGGCAGAGTTAAAAGGACATGGGCAGTTGCCAGGGTACGACTCTATAGACTCGTTGATAATCATCTGTTTTACATGGTCATCAGATGAATTAGTCACTTTGGCGGAAGTAGGGAAAGAGAATAAAACAAACGCTAATGCCAGAATTGATATTGAATATTTCTTAGGGAAAAACATTATTTTGTACTTCCTTGTGAAAAGGAGAGTATTTGACTATCAGTAGAAATCCTTATTGATTTAGATTAATAAATCATCAATTTGATTATAAAATCCTTGGTTACACAAACATTAAAGTGACGCCGCGCTATATTTGCTCAACTCAATGAAGCATAACTGCACAATCTTGAATAGAGACTGTTGAATGGAATCTCACGGATACAATTACACTTTATCTGATTTTATCTGTCTCAGTGGCTAGCCAATTTAAACGAAAATTGTTCAATGCGGATTGGCTGGATATTCTAGTAGAAGAAGAGAAAAGCACCTTGAAATGGCGATAATGTCATCGATTCAGGTTATAGCAATTTACTCATCCCCCAAGCCTCTCGCTTTACCTAATTATCTTAAGATATATAGGTCATTGCTATTTTCTTGCCGAATATTCAATAGACAGTCCCTTCGTTGATGAAATGTTTTAGTCGGCTAAAATTCAACGCTACTTAACGACCTACAATAATTCTCGTACTATAAAATAGCCATCTAACTCTCCGCTGAGATCTGAAAATGTCTGTGCTTACTCACTTTGATATGCTTTTTCAATACAAGGCCTGGGCTGATAAAGAGATCCTCTCCGCTATCGCCAATGTTGATACCGCGGCTTATAAAGATAAACGTCATCTTATGATTCGCCTGATGAATCATATTTATGTAGTTGATCAAATATTTATCGCCAATATTCAGGGAGTTCCCCACCGTTATACTGCGCTGAATACGGTTGAAACACCGCCTCTAGAGGTGCTGAATAACGCCTTTGCTATCAGTGATAATCGCTATCTCGAGTATCTTCACTCTCTGGTTGAACAACAATTGGATGAAATGATTAACTTCAAATTTGTCGATGGGGGAAAAGGGGCAATGAGTAGAAAAGAGATGTTTTCCCATGTTGAGCATCATGGTGCTTATCACCGAGGCGCGGTGGGGTGGCTGCTGTCTGAATGTGAGGTGACACCACCAAAAGATGTGCTAACCCTTTTCTTACGCGACACTTATCAGGCAGAGCAATAATCAATCCCAGAGGCAATTAAATACGTTATCAGTTGATAACGTATTCAGTATAAGAATGCTATGAATTGACCAATTACGTTCTTAAAGCATCAATGGCGGCAGTTGGCATCGATATTACGGATTTGAGACTATTTTCAATACGTTCAACAATTGCCACCCGCGGGCCAGCAAGCCAGCCGTCACTGCTGTAAAAACGTGCCTCAGCATTCACTAATGCCTCTTGACTGTCAAAGGCACGCATCAGGTAATAAGCATCTGGGTCGTGCAGCGATTGACCATAAGCGACGACGTCCATCCCCTCCCTGGCGTGCAAGGGAATGCTGATCTCTTGCATAATTCGGTGGAATTCCACACCACTACCTGGCTTCAATGTGTATTGCAGTATTTCCAGTATCCGAGAATCCATTTTGCCTTTCCTGTCATTAATATCCATTGAGATTATGTTTCCCGCCGCAGATACCTTCCTTACCGCTTAATCACTTTTCCCCGATGGCATTCGCTGGCATCCAATACCTTACCTTTTTGTGAGGATACTGTCAGCTTACTGATGGGATGTCCACTCTGATTATCAACTAAAATAGAGTGCTTTTCGCCAACAGCAAACAAGTGATCTTCGCCCCATTGGCGCAAGCTGACCACAATAGGGAATAATTGGCGGCCTTTATCCGTCAACACATATTCATGGTAAGCACTGCCATCAGAGGCCGGGACTATCATCAGAATGCCGTGTTCAACCAACTCACGCAGGCGACCCGCCAAGATATTTTTTGCCAAGCCAAGGTTATTCCGAAATTCACCAAAACGGCGGATCCCATCAAAAGCATCACGAATTATCATGAGTGACCAGCGATCCCCCAAAACCTTAAGCGCTCTGGCAACCGGGCATTCTTCTGCCCCTATCTGGCCTTCACTCGTTTTAGTCATTCTTTTACTCCGATCATTTGCTGGATAAGCTGGTTGCATATTAAAACCACCTCTGTTAAAAATCAATTAAGTGGTTTCAAATAAAAACCAGAAAGGCATCAGGTATTTTTATGTCCATCAGAAAAGAATCAGCAAAGAGTCGCACCCGGCGATTACCACAAACAGCTCTGGCACCACACCTCACATCAATAGTGGTGCCACTCTTGGCGATGGTATCCGCCATGGCGGTCGCCAATGTCTATTTTGCTCAGCCCCTACTCGATACAATGGCAACGGATCTTAACGTTAGTCCGTCGGCGATCGGTCTGGTGGTTACTCTGACGCAGGCAGGGTATGCCTTGGGGCTGATATTCATTGTGCCTTTGGGTGATCTGTGGGATCGCCGAAAATTAATTATCGGGCAGTTATTGTTATCTGCTGTGGCATTGATTTCGGTTAGCCTTGCCCCCACTTTTTCACTACTTTTGGTGGCGATGCTGATTATCGGCCTGATGGCTGTCGTGGTACAGGTGATTGTGGCTTTTGCTGCGGCACTGGCTCCAGAGCAACAAAGAGGCAAAATAGTGGGTAAAATCACCAGCGGTATCGTGTTGGGGATTCTACTCGCGCGCTTTATCTCAGGTACGATGGCCGACTTTGCCGGTTGGCGTTCCGTCTATTTTTGCTCCGCAGCAGTGATGCTATTGATGGTTATTATGCTTTATCGCATTATCCCACCCGTTGCCAAACCGGCTGTATCGTCATATCGGCAGCTACTGCTGTCGCTGTGGGGGTTATTTACCCGTGAGCGCGAGTTGCGTGTACGGTCTACTCTGGCCTTACTGATATTTATGGCTTTTAGTGTGCTGTGGACCGCAATGGTGTTACCACTCAGCAGCCCGCCATACGTATTATCGCCTAGTCAGGTAGGTTTATTTGGGCTGGCAGGTATCGCTGGCGCATTCGCCGCCGCTCATGCGGGGCAGTTGGCAGATCGAGGGTTGGGAGTGAAAACAACGCAAGTCGCCTTGGCGTTACTACTGCTCTCCTGGCTGCCGATCGCTTTTTTGCCTCATTCACTCTGGTGGCTGGTTATCGGTGTCGTGATATTAGATTTTGCCGTTCAGGCGGTGCATGTAACCAATCAGACCATCATATTGGCGCTACGTCCTGATGCCCAAAGCCGCCTGGTTGCTGGCTATATGTTGTTCTATTCCATCGGTAGCGCCATCGGAGCTATCAGTGCAACGATGGTATATGCGAATGCGGGATGGTCAGGTGTTTGTATTCTGGGGGGGATGATAAGTGCCACTGCAATGCTATTTGCACATCTGGCGTACAGGAAATATTCCACAGTATAATTAGTTGAATATCATTGATTTTATTTATACATCTATTGTTCGACCTATACTCATGATAGTTATCGATAACCTAGTTCAGACTATACAGGAGTCATCGTCATGCTGAATATAGATCGGAAATACCTTATGAGCCTTGATGAAAGTACCTTAAAAAAACAACGGATTATCATGCGGGTCATCGCAATCCTGCTATTACTGGGCGGGATCTTTTGCCTTATTAACCCACTGGCCTCCAGCGTTGTTCTCAGCAAAATTATTGGTGTCCTACTGCTACTCAGTGGGATTGCAATGATCGTGGGTATGGTAACCAACCGTTCCCATAATCTTTGGCCAATGGTGACCGGTATTTTACTCGGCATCGCATATATTGTGATGGGTTATGTATTTATTACCAATCCAGCAATAGGGATGATAAGTCTGGCAGTGGTGCTGGCGGTGCTGTTTGCCTTTGGTGGAGTGATGCGGTTGATAACCGGTTTTAGAACATGGGGAATGCCGGGGGCATGGCTACAAATCTTGCTCGGCGTCTTAGATCTGATTATTACCTATCTATTGGTGAGTGCTGGCCCACTGATGTCGATCACCATGGTTACGACTCTGGTCGGGATTGAGATGCTATTTAGTTCATTTAGCTGCTTTATGGTCGCTGGTTTATATAAACAGAATTAATAACACATTATTCGCAGCGGTATCCTGAATTGCGATACCGCTGTCCTGGAAATATTCTCATGTTCGCTACTGATTATCACTACTCAGTTTGTGAACTGCCACTGTGAAATAACAACAACCGACTAATTCTCTCACCCTAGGTAGGCTGCGTGAAACTAACTGATTTTTTAATTGCTCTATGCATTACCGCAATTTGGGGGGCTAATTTTTCGGTAATAAAACTTGGCCTGATTGCCGCAGACCCGCTTATTTTAGCCGGGATTCGCTTCACGCTCTGCGCCCTACCCGCAGTCCTTTTTATCAAAAAGCCTGATACTTCATGGCGATACATAATAGGTTACGGCCTACTGTTTGGTATCGGTTTATGGGGTATCGTCAATCTGGGTATTAAAGCGGGTGTCTCAGCGGGAATCGCTTCGTTAGTGCTGCAATTCGGCGCGTTCTTCACCATGATCCTTGGCGCATTGCTGTTTCGCGAAAAACTCTCAAGATATCAATGTATTGGTATCGCCGTTGCGCTCTTAGGGCTTATCAGTATTATTTTCATCAGTGATGGTTCTGTCACGCCTACTGGCCTGATATTGGTATTGTGCGGTGCAGTGGTATGGGGGCTGGTGAGTATTATAATTAAAAAAGCCAATACCAAACAGGTTTTTGCCTTTCTAGTTTGGTCGAGCCTATTTTCCCCTATCCCACTATTTCTACTGAGCTATTTATTTAATGGCTCCAGCGGTTTTACTGAGTTAGCCACCCAGTTCGATGTAACCACGCTGTTCTCTATTCTATTTCAGGTCTATCCCAATACGCTGTTTGCCTATTGGATTTGGAATTCATTACTGACCAAATACCCGGTTTCCGTTGTCGCGCCATTATCGCTGCTAGTCCCGATTTTTGGCCTGCTAGGTTCCGTGATGATTTTTAGTGAAAGCATTCCCGCCGCGAAAATTGTCGCGATGATACTGATTATCAGTGGGCTGATTATCGGCCTCTACGGTAGGCGGCTTATCGGCTTGCTACAGAGGAAATTCTCAATGGCTCCCTAGTTTTGCTGCCACCCAGTAAAATGGCCTGACTGAAGGTGCTATAGTCAGCTTTTATACTCCGACGAGAGCTATTATGTCCCGCAGCCAGCGTCTGCTTGACCTGATTCAAGTGCTACGCCGCCATCGCTATCCCGTAACAGGTGCTGCGTTGGCGGAGGAACTGGCTATCAGTGTGCGGACACTTTATCGCGATATTGCCACCCTACAACAGCAAGGCGCTGATATTGCAGGCGAACCCGGTCTGGGCTATGTGCTGCGCCCAGGTTTTATGCTGCCGCCCTTGATGTTCTCCGAAGAAGAGATAGAAGCACTGGTATTAGGGTCGCGCTGGGTCAGCCATCGTGGAGATACCCATCTGAGTGCCGCTGCCCGTAATGCTTTGGCGAAAATCGCAGCGGTTTTACCTACAGATTTACGTGACGAATTAGATGCCTCGACACTGCTCATCGGCCCTGTCGGCCATATGCCTGACTGTGAACTGGCGCTACCGGTATTGCGCCGCGCAATCCGTGCCGAGCGCAAAGTGGATATTACCTATCAAGACCTGAAAGGGGCTAACTCATGTCGCCGCATCTGGCCTTTTGCTATCGGTTTTTTTGAACAGGTGCGCGTAGTGGTGGCCTGGTGTGAGCTACGCCAAACCATCCGTAACTTTCGCGCGGATCGAATAAGCGCTATTTCTCTTACGGATCAACGCTATCCTCAGCGCCGACAGCTGTTGCTAAAACAGTGGCGGGAAGCGGAAGGCATCGATGATCAGTCGCTGCTGTCGACACCACCAAAACCGTAGTTTTTTATTGTCACTACAAATCAATAATCACTACTGACAGAAACTGTCAGTAGACCCCGCTAGGATAGCCCCCAGTTAAGCGATATTCGGTTAACAAAAAAACTATCCATTTGATGACATACCTAAAGTATTTGGAATTTCAGGCAAGGCCGGTCGAGCGCTGCGATTTCAAGTACTAAAGGGATAAGGGGAAAAACCATGGCAGATCCGAATTTCATTATTCTTTATGTTGATAGCCCAGCCAACAGCGCGACGTTTTACGCTGACTTGCTGGCAAAAGCACCAGTAGAGCTTCACCCAACTTTTGCCATGTTTGCACTGGATTCAGGGGTAATGCTGGGCTTATGGTCAAAACATACGGTTGAACCGGCGGCGACAGCCACGGGCGGTGGCGGTGAAGTGGCTTTTGCCCTGACCGATAAAGCGGCGGTGCAATCGTTATATAATGACTGGCAACAACGCGGCTTACCTATTTTGCAACAACCATTACAGATGGATTTCGGCTATACCTTTGTGGCTTTAGATCCTGATGGCCACCGCTTGCGGGTTTTTGGTGACTGATTAATAGCCAAGTTATAAATAGCCATCGCGAGAAACGAAGGGGATATACTTTATAGGTATAATTCCTTCGTTTAATACTTCATGTTACTGCCCCTTCCCTGATGTCATATTCATGACGGCTATCACAATCAGCACACTGCGATTTCCCAAGTTGCACTGCACCGTCTAAATTTGAATAAAAAATCTCATCCGACCACTTGCTGCATTCGGCCAGAGCGGCAGAGACATAACAATAACGGTTTGGTGATATTGCGCAGATTTACGTTGCTGCAATATAGCCAGAATGCACCCGATGGAGACTGCAATGTTAGCTTACCCTCACCTGCTCGCGCCCCTTGATCTTGGCTTTACTACCCTGAAAAATCGCGTATTAATGGGTTCGATGCATACCGGGCTAGAGGAATTACCCGATGGACCTCAACGTTTGGCCGCATTCTATGCTGAGCGGGCCGCCGGTGGTGTCGCCCTGATTGTCACCGGGGGTATCGCCCCCAATAAGCAAGGCGTGGTGTATCAGGGGGCCTCAGTATTAAATGATGCGGCGCAAGTCCCCCATCATCAAATCGTGACGGATGCAGTACATCAGGCGGGCGGTAAGATCGCGCTGCAAATCCTACATGCCGGCCGTTACAGCTATCAGAAACACCCCGTGGCTCCTTCCGCATTGCAAGCGCCGATTAACCCCTTTACCCCACAGGCATTGAGTAGTGATGAAGTACGGCAAACTATTGCCGACTTTGCCAACTGTGCACAGCTTGCCAAACAAGCGGGTTACGATGGTGTCGAGGTGATGGGATCTGAGGGCTATTTGATTAACCAGTTCCTCGCCGCCAGAACTAATCAGCGCGATGATGACTGGGGCGGGGACTTTACTCGCAGAATGCGCTTTGCCGTAGAAATTGTGCGGGCAGTCCGTGAGGCGACCGGAACTGATTTTATACTGATTTACCGCCTTTCGATGCTTGACCTGGTGGAAGAAGGTTCCAGTTGGCAAGAAATTGAACAATTGGCGCAGGCGGTTGAACAGGCCGGTGCCACCCTGATTAATACTGGCATTGGTTGGCATGAAGCACGTATTCCCACTATCGCTACCATGGTGCCACGGGCCGGATTCAGTTGGGTGACGCGCAAATTGATGGGGGCAGTGGCTATTCCGCTGATCACCACTAACCGCATTAATGACCCTGCGGTTGCTGAGCAGGTACTGGTTGATGGTTGCGCGGATATGGTGTCAATGGCGCGCCCGTTCCTCGCTGATGCGGCGTTTGTCCAAAAAGCAGCACAACATCGGGCCGACGAAATTAACACCTGTATCGGCTGCAATCAGGCCTGTCTGGACCAGATTTTCGAAGGCAAACTCACTTCATGCTTAGTCAACCCTCGCGCGTGCCGTGAAAGCGAAATGCCCATACTCCCCGCAGAAACACCAAAACGGTTAGCCGTCGTCGGTTCCGGGCCGGCCGGACTGGCTTTCGCCGTTACCGCTGCCAGCCGTGGTCATCAAGTGACGCTATTTGATGCTGCAACAGATATCGGTGGCCAATTCAACATTGCCAAGCAGATCCCAGGTAAGGAAGAATTTTATGAAACGCTGCGCTATTTCCGCCGTCAGTTGGTGCTCCATGGTGTTATTCAGCAGCTAAATACCTCGGTACAGCCACAGCAGTTGGCTGATTTTGATGAAATTATCCTCGCCTGTGGTATCCAGCCACGCCTGCCAGCTATCAAGGGGATTGAGCATCCGAAAGTCCTTACTTATCTGGATGTATTGCGCGATAAAAAACCGGTCGGTGAGCGCGTGGCCATTATTGGTGCGGGGGGAATTGGTTTTGATACCGCCGAATACCTCAGCCAATCCGGTGATTCCAGCAGTCTGGACAGTGCTGCATTCAGTCGCGAATGGGGCATCGATCTACATTTGGCACATCGTGGCGGATTATCCCCGGCGGGGTCCAAAGTGCATCCGTCACCTCGACAGATTTTCTTGTTACAACGGAAAACCAGTAAAGTGGGTGAAGGCTTGGGTAAAACCACCGGTTGGATCCACCGTACCAGCCTGGCGATGCGTGGGGTGAAAATGCTTAACAGTGTGAGTTACGACAGCATTGATGATGAAGGTTTGCATATCACCCGTGCAGAACAGGCGAGCTGTTTACCCGTCGATACCATCATTATCTGTGCGGGCCAGGAACCGCGTAGGGAATTACATCAGCCCTTGCTGGATATGGGAAAAACCGTGCATCTGATTGGTGGCGCGGATATCGCCGCTGAGCTGGATGCACGCCGGGCAATTGATCAAGGGACGCGTCTGGCGCTGGTTATATAAGCAGGAATAAGCAAAACAGGGGGTGGCATGACCCCCCCCTGCGGCTTCAAGCAGGGAATACCCAAAGTAAGTGGAGTCGCAGGTAGGCAGCAAGTGAACAAACCCCGATGAGCTTACATAAGTAAGTGATTCGGGTGAGTGAACGTAGCTAACACCCCTGCGGCTTCAAGTACGAAGGGTATTTAGAAATCGCTATACGACATATCAAGACTGCCGCTACCACCACCCTCGGAACGGGATGATGCCGTTTTCACTGCTTTCAGCACCATAAATTTCTGGTTTGAATCTAATGTTTCGCAGTTACCGAACAAACGTTTAAGTTTGTGGAAATAGTCCAGATGGCGATTACCCACAATCATCAGTTCCCCCCCCACCTTCAGACAACGTTTAGCATCACAGAACATCTGCCAGGCCACATGGTCACTGACCGCATGCTGTTGGTGGAACGGAGGGTTACATAGCACCAGTTGCAGGCTCTCACGCTCAACACCGGCCAAACCATGGCTTACCATGAATTCACAGCGTGGTAAGTCTTGTGGGCGGTTATAGGTGATATTCAGCTCACTGGATGCAACGGCCATATAGGACTCATCGACAAACAGCATTTCTGCCAATGGATTTTGTTCCAATGCAATTAAACCGACGACACCATTACCACAACCCAGATCCGCGATTTTGCCCGCCACATCATACGGCAGGATCTCCATAAAGAAGCGCGCACCGATATCCAAATTATTGCGAGAGAAAACGTTAGCATGGTTATGGATGACATATTCGGTATTCGCCAGCGGCCAATCGGTGGTTTCCGGTGCATCTGCCAGTGGAATATCTGCCACTTCGCAGTGAATCAGGCGGGATTTCTTCCACGCCAACGTGGTTTTGGTCGGGCCAAGAATTTTTTCGAACAATTGCAAAGTTGAATTATGCACATCGCGGGATTTCGCCCCAGCAATAATCACCGTATCTGGGGCTACGACCAGGCGCAATGCGCGTAATTGCTGCTCCAACAGCGCCAAAGCTTTAGGGATCTTAATCACCACCAGCTTAGGAGCGGCGGGTAACGCATCAATACTGCTTAATAGGGTAACGGCATTTTCATCTAACTGATTTAACTGCACGTTATGCGTCGTCGCCAACTGGCTCATATAAGAGTCACTGACACTGAATGGACGATAAGCATGTAAAGCGCAGGCCAGCGTTCCAAACTGATCATTAAATACCAGCACCGGGCGGCCATCAATTTGGCTTAAGTCAATGTTTTGTAGCAGATATTCATCTGCTGCTTCCCACGCCTGTAGGGTATTGGAATTTTCTTGTGGTGGAAAACGCTCAAGCTCAAGGCTTTGCGTTCCCAGTAAGAGTTGGCTCATCACCGCTCCTGAATAATAAATTTGGGCTGTTTATCCCCTAAAACGGGCGATCAGTAAAATGTTTTTTTGCTTAAATGACATTTTAGCAAGGCCAAAGCTAGCTAAAAGGCAGAAATGCCAGAGGCATGACCTGATAAGCAATCTGACCAATAGCTCAACATAGCTTAATCAATGGCGTATTTTACCCTGATACCAATCATTACCAAAGCTTACTTTCATGTTAACTCATTATCAAATGACTCAAATTCTTTTGGCTCAATATAAAATACCCAACCAGACGAACTTAAACAGTTTATTAATTATATATTATTATTTATTCACATAACAAATTAAATAATTAATATATCATTATTTAATTAAATCGCATCAAAAATTATATTTATTTTAACCAAATTCAAATGCAACACATTGAGAGGAAACCAATGTTTGTCGTTGGAAAATAATATATCTCGTCATTGATAAATTTTTAACATTAATTACCAGGAAGGTAAATAAAAAATGTATATGTCAAATATTACTCAGCCCGATAGTGGCAAAGAAACACTGCAACCTACTGACGCCCATTTATCACCTTATCGTATAACGCCTTGTGCTAAAGCTATTGGCGCTCTGTTATTAGTATTGGGTAGCACAACTGCCTGGGCTGATAGTAAAGATAGTTTATTCGATGAAGTAGGTGCTGTATTTACTGAAGCCAGCGATCTCTTCCAGGCGATAAAACCCGTTGCTGCTAAAGTGCTCTCCCCAGAGCCTATTGCTCAAAAACAACAGCAGCTACAAGAGAGAAAAAAACCGAAAGCAGGCATCAATATCCCACCAGCGGATATCGTAGACAATATAGCTAAATCAACACTTGTCATTGGCCACAATCCGCAAGCCGGTAGCTATCTTGCCAACCAAATGGCTGCACAACAGATGTTTATTACTGACGACCTACAGCATCGCCAAGGAGAAACTCCCTACATTGACCCAATGACGGGCGAGCAAAAAGTTACCGGCATGTGGTTAAACACCAATGGGGCGATAACCCGCTTTAGCTCCGGTCAGGACCAACTCCACACCAAAGGCACCCGCTATTCAACTCAATTAGGGGGCGAAATAAGCCAATGGAGCAGCGGTGAACATGATCTAGGAATTCTGGGAATAACTGCCGGTATCGGTAAAGCCAGCAGTCGTAGCAATTCCACCACATCTCAGCATCAAGCTAATGGGTCTGTAGTTGGCTATAACTTAGGGTTATATAGCGTCTGGCATGCCAACAACATCAGTCAACTTGGGCCTTATATTGGTTTACTTGCACAATACGGAATGTTTAATAATCAGGTTAAGGCACCAGAAGTCGTCACCGGTGCGAATTATAAGTCTTATATATTCACCTCGGCGTTAGAAACAGGTTACAAAATTCAATTGATCGAAAAAGAGAAGGCTAAGTTATTTGTACAACCGCAGGCGAAAGTATTGTTGCAACGTAGCAGTGGGCTGCAACATAAAGAACTCACCGGGCCACAGATAAAGATAGAAGAGCACAATACGGTTACGACCAAATTAGGATTACTTACAACGCTAGAACTTGGCACTGATACTTTATCTACTACTAACACCTTAAAAATCAAACCGTTCATTGAAACTAATTGGATAAATAGCAACGGGAATAAAGGGCTATTACTGGATGATGCCCATATTACACCGCAAGGAATTAACAACATTGCTGAGTTGAAACTAGGTGTTGAGGGCAAGTTCAATAACAACCTTAAGCTATGGAGCCACCTTGGTCAGCAGTTAGGTAAGCACAATTACTCAGATACCCAAGCGACTTTGGGTATCAATTACCAATTTTAAATTAGTTAGATACTAATTTCTTAACGAAAAACCAGTACCAGCAAAGTGTAACGTGATGCTGGTACTGATACTTTTTATTTAAGTCATTAGATTTGGCCCAACTGCACAATAGGATTTTGTCTAAACGATGGGAAAACGTTATTATCGGCCCATATCAGCCATCAATTGATTGCCTAACTTAGCCAGAGCAAATACATATGCAGGAACTGACTTATCTGCAAGGTTATCCCGAAAACTTACAGTCTCAGGTACGCCAACTCATCACCGAGCAGCGTCTGGGGAATGTATTACGTCAGCGCTATCCACAATCCCATGATTACAATACGGATAAGATGTTGTATCAATACACGGTTGATTTAAAAAACCAGTATCTACGCAACGCTCAGCCGTTAAGTAAAGTGGCCTACGACAGTAAAATTCAGGTGATGAAGCATGCTCTCGGCCTGCATACCGCAATTTCCAGGGTGCAAGGTGGCAAATTGAAAGCAAAAGCAGAGATTCGGGTCGCCACTGTGTTTAAAAACGCGCCAGAAGCCTTCCTAAAAATGATAGTGGTTCATGAATTGGCGCATTTGAAAGAGAAAGATCACAACAAAGCATTCTATAGTTTGTGCTGCCATATGGAGCCGCAATATCATCAGTTAGAGTTTGACACTCGCCTCTATCTGACTCATTTGGATCTGTTTGGTGCGATTTATTAGTATTTGATTTACAAAGCCATACCGAATAGATTTCAAGGGGCAGACAGGCGGCAAGCAAGTGAACATAGCGCCCCCCTGTAACGTCAAGTACGAAGGGAATTCGCCAAGAAAATCTCCCTGTGGGTGTAACCATCTGGCGGTTCAACGTGTTTTTCTTCTGTAGTAACGGAGTTCACTATGATTCGCTTCGCTGTTATTGGCACTAATTGGATCACCGCACGCTTTGTTGATGCCGCCCACGAAAGTGGCAAGATGAAACTGGTTGCCGTTTACTCCCGTAAGCTGGAACAGGCCCAAGAGTTTGGCGATGATTACAACGTTACTGACTGCTTTGATAATCTGGAAGCCTTGGCGACGAGTGACCAGATTGATGCGGTGTATATTGCCAGCCCGAACTCCCTACATTATCCCCAGGCAAGATTGTTCCTCAGCCATAAAAAACACGTTATTTGCGAGAAATCGCTGGCATCAAATCTGGCTGAAGTCGAAGCGCTGGTTGCCTGTGCCCGCGAACATCAGGTCGTGCTATTTGAAGCTTTTAAAACTGCCTATCTGCCTAACTTTATTCAGTTAAAGCAGGCACTGCCCAAGGTGGGAAAATTACGTAAAGTCACCATTAACTTCTGCCAATATTCATCACGTTACCAGCGCTACCTGAACGGCGAAAATCCCAACACCTTTAACCCGGCCTTTTCTAATGGCTCAATCATGGATATTGGTTACTACTGTTTGGCTAGCGCACTGGCATTATGGGGCGAGCCGAAATCAGTACTGGCCAGCGCCAGTTTGCTCCCCAGTGGGGTCGATGCCCACGGCACCGTCTGTATGAATTATGGCGATTTTGATGTGGTTCTCATCCATTCAAAAGTCAGCCAATCAGATATCCCCAGTGAAATTCAGGGGGAGGATGGTTCGCTGATTATTGAAAGTATCTCTGAATGTCTGTCTATCGCCTTTACCCCAAGAGGGGGCCATTCGGTGGATCTGACGCTGCCACAGCATATTAATACTATGCTGTATGAAGCTGAGGTTTTTGCCAATTTGGTGGAAAATGCGCAGGTAGAACACGCTGGTTTGCAGTTGTCGTTGCTCACCTCGCGTATTCAAACAGATATTCGCCGCCAGACTGGGGTTATTTTCCCAGCCGATACCCAGCCACCGGCTGTAAGTTAATTTACTTTCAATGATTGACCAGCAGCCCATTTTCCATTATTTTTGCGCGGCAAAGGGGAGTAACTTCATTGCCGGTCAGCCGTCATTACGGTGCGAAAGCACCCGGTTACCGGGCAACCTCATTATGTACTAGCACCTATGGGTGTTGTTACATTATCGGTGTTGTAAGTGAGACCTTGCCGGAAGGCGAGGTTTGCTTGCAGCTCAGACATAGCGGCTAGCGTCTTCCGACGTTGGCCGTTTTTGTTTTTAAGAGGTTTATGAATGATGAATACCGTGGGTACTCCCTTATTGTGGGGTGGTTTTGCTGTTATCGTGACGATTATGCTTGCCATCGATTTACTCCTACAGGGGCGTCGTGGTGCACAAACCATGACACTGCGTCAGGCTGCCTGCTGGTCTCTAGTGTGGATTAGTTTGTCTTTACTGTTTAATGCTGGTTTTTGGTGGTATCTGGCCGAAACAGTGGGGCGTGATATCGCCGACAAGCAAGCACTTGCCTTCCTGACTGGCTATCTGATCGAGAAAGCACTCGCCGTAGATAACGTCTTCGTTTGGTTAATGCTGTTTAGCTATTTTGCTGTTCCTGCCAATTTGCAGCGCCGGGTACTGATTTACGGTGTGCTGGGTGCGATTGTACTGCGTACTATTATGATCTTCGCCGGCAGTTGGCTGGTGTCGCAATTCAGTTGGATCCTGTATCTGTTTGGTGCTTTCCTGCTGTTTACCGGTATCAAAATGGCATTGGCAAAAGAAGACGATACTCCCATCGGTGAGAAACCACTGGTTCGCTGGATTCGTAATCACTTACGCATGACGGATGAGTTACATGGCGACCGCTTTACTGTGCGTAAAAATGGCCTGCTCTATGCAACACCACTAGTGCTGGTATTAATTCTGGTTGAGCTAAGTGATGTGATTTTTGCCGTTGACAGCATCCCAGCTATCTTCGCGGTGACCACCGATCCCTTTATTGTGTTGACCTCTAATCTGTTCGCTATTTTAGGTCTGCGTGCCATGTATTTCTTACTCGCAAACGTGGCCGAACGCTTCTCAATGTTGAAGTATGGTTTATCCGTCATTCTGGTGTTTATCGGTATCAAAATGATGATTATTGACCTGTTCCATATCCCTATTGGCATTTCATTAGGTGTGGTAGCCGGTATTCTGGCACTGACATTGTTAATTAATGTCTGGGTAAATCATCGTGCAGACCGCCGTTTAGCAGCAGATAAGACTATCCACAAGTAAGCTGCCTGACGCTACAATCTATTATGCGGGGGAGTAATAACCCCGCATTTATCCCGTATATTTCGCCACTCACCAAATGTTATTACGATCACATAAATGTAAACGAAATGTTATGCAATATTGATCCGTATTGGATTTTGCTGATTGTCTTTTTCCTCGCCAATAGATTCCCTTATACTGTCAAAGCAAACACACCCAGTTACAAATAATATTAAGTTACAGGTGTGAACATAAGCGCTCAGTCCCGTTCCGGTTTGAGTGCTAAATGGGTAAAAAAATAAAACAAGTTTAACTTGGGAAGAGGCATCACTGGAAAACTATGGAAAAGACACCATCTGGATTTATCGGGTTTATCGCCCGTGGTAGTTTAGTTAAACAAATACTGGTCGGTTTGGTGGCGGGTATCATTTTGGCCGTGGTCTCTACCCCTGCTGCTACAGCCGTTGGTCTGCTCGGTACATTATTCGTTGGTGCATTGAAAGCTGTTGCACCGATATTGGTTTTGATGCTGGTCATGGCCTCCATTGCCAACCATAAACAGGGGCAAAAAACCAGTATCCGCCCTATTCTGTTTTTGTATCTATTGGGTACCTTTTCAGCCGCATTGATTGCTGTGGTGGTTAGCTTTATGTTCCCATCCACCCTTATTCTGGCGACCAATACTGCTGAAATCACCCCTCCCGGTGGGATTGTAGAAGTACTGAAAGGCTTGCTGAACAGCATAATTGCTAACCCGATTCATGCGCTGCTCAATGCCAACTATATCGGCATTCTGGCCTGGGCCGTAGGCTTGGGTATTGCCTTGCGTCATGCTGCGGATACCACTAAAGCCTTAATTAATGATATGTCTGATGCGGTGACCAAAGTGGTACGAGTGGTTATCCGTTTTGCGCCGCTGGGTATTTTTGGCTTGGTTGCCTCCACCATGGCAGAAACGGGTTTTGGCGTGTTACTGGGTTACGCACAGCTACTCATCGTATTAATTGGCTGTATGTTACTGGTGGCATTAGTAATAAACCCACTGATTGTGTATTGGAAAATTCGCCGTAACCCATATCCACTGGTCTTTGCCTGCTTGCGTGAAAGTGGTGTAACCGCCTTCTTTACCCGCAGTTCAGCGGCTAACATTCCCGTAAATATGGAAATGTGTAAGAAGATGAACCTGAATGAAGACACTTACTCAGTCTCCATTCCATTGGGTGCCACCATTAACATGGCCGGCGCGGCAATTACTATCACCGTGCTGACACTGGCGGCGGTACATACGCTGGGTATTCCGGTTGATTTACCCACAGCGCTGTTGCTGAGTGTAGTGGCTGCGGTCTGTGCCTGTGGTGCATCCGGGGTTGCCGGTGGCTCGCTGTTGCTGATCCCATTGGCTTGCGGCATGTTTGGTATTCCAAACGAAATAGCAATGCAAGTGGTCGCAGTTGGTTTCATTATCGGTGTGTTACAGGATTCAGCCGAAACCGCCCTGAACTCCTCCACCGATGTGCTGTTCACTGCCGCAGCCTGCCAGGCAGACGATGCCAGATTGGCTAATCCAGATCCACTGGCGAACCGTAAAAGCATCTGAATCAGGATAGTGTCATAACCCGTGGGGGCGATTACAGCCCCCAGTTTTATTGGGCGGCGTCTTCTTTTACCGCTTTCTTCTCAACCCGGAAAGGGTCTATTCCTTTAAGTTGCAGGCGGCGGAAACGGATAATATTAAAACCGTTTAGCAGTAAGAAACTGCCTTCAATTAATGAGCCACCAATAGAGCCCAACCATACGTTATGGATAACCCAGCAGACGGTGGAGACCCACATCACACAACGGGTGGTCAGCCCATGGGTGCGAAACAGTGCCCAAGTACTAATTACCGTGCCAAAAATGGGCAATATTTCCACCGCATGTTGCATACGCCAAATACCAAAAGTCAGCGTCAGGATGATAAAGACCATCATCGCAATATTACTGCGCGTTTTAGCGGCTACCAGATTACGTAATGCGTTAAGCATGGCACTACTGCCGGCAGCACTGGCTCCCATCAGGAAGAAGTGGCAACCAATAATGGCACTGTATGCGGAAAGTTGAAGTTTGAAACGCCGTTCATCACGGTTGAAAAACATGGTGATACCGACAAAAAATGCCAGTACACCAATGGATTGAGCAAACCAATAGAAGGTCATGGTGGGGAGTCCTGAAGTGCAGTTACCCGCACTGAGTCTGACTGTTAATAATGAACCCCCTTCGTGCTTGAAGCCACAGGATTGTTAGCTGCCCTTTACTCGGCCCATCCATGGGCTTTATCTCGTTCAGGCCACTGCAAGCAGTGTTCAAATCAGCTCGGCAGATTTGTCACCCGAATCACTTACTTGAGTAAGCTCATCGGGGTTTATTCGCGGGCGGCCTACCTGTAACTCCAATTACTTTGGGTATCGGAGCTTATTTATAAAAAATAAAACACCGTTTCATATTATTCGAAAGACATACTATTTACAAGGTTACACCACTTTTAAAGATCGCCAGTTCGCGGAAATCATTCACTTCATTGCGCGCCGGTTTACCATTGGCAATGTCGACAATCAACTCGACAAACTCAGTCAACAAGGTGTCCATTGAGGTGCCGTGAATCAACTTACCAGCATCAAAATCAATCCAATGTGGCTTTTTCACTGCCAATTCACTGTTGGTTGCCAGTTTCACCGTCGGTACAAAACCACCGTAAGGTGTGCCACGACCAGTACTGAACAGCACCATATGGCAGCCAGCACCCGCCAAAGCACTGGTTGCCACCGCATCATTGCCCGGTGCGCTGAGCAGGTTCAAGCCGGGACGTTGCAAGCGCTCGCCATATTTCAGTACATCGACCACTTTGCTCTGACCCGCTTTCTGGGTGCAACCAAGGGATTTCTCTTCCAATGTGGTGATACCGCCCGCTTTATTACCCGGTGATGGGTTTTCATAAATCGGTTGGTTGTGAGCGATAAAGTACTGTTTGAAATCATTGACCATACTGACCGTCTTTTCAAAAGTCGCTTCATCGCGGCAACGGCTCATCAGAATACGTTCCGCACCGAACATCTCCGGTACTTCGGTCAGTACAGAGGTTCCGCCATTCGCAATAACATAGTCAGAGAAGCGCCCCAGCAGAGGGTTAGCCGTAATACCGGACAAACCATCAGAGCCGCCACATTCCAGACCAAATTTCAGTTCACTCAGTTTGCCCGGCACCCGTTGGTCATTACGCATCACCTGATAGAGCGCATGTAAATGCTCTAAACCGGCTTCAACTTCATCATCCTGCTGCTGGCAGACCATAAAGTGCACGCGATCTTCATCAACCTTGCCCAGCGTAGTTTGGAAAACATCTACCTGATTGTTTTCACAACCCAGGCCAATCACCAGCACCGCACCCGCGTTAGGGTGACGTACCATGTTTTGCAGCATGGTACGGGTATTTTCATGATCCTGACCCAGTTGTGAACAACCGAATGGGTGGCTGAACAGATAAACACCATCAATACCTTCTGCATCCTGAGTCTCTTTCAGGAAACGCTGCTGGATTTGGCGGGCGATGCCATTCACGCAACCAACAGTCGGCACTATCCACAATTCGTTGCGAATCCCCACATTACCGTTAGCACGACGGTAGATTTGTACCTCACGATCTGCCATTTGTGGTGGCAGGTCACTGAATTCCGGCTGATATTGATACTCATCCAGATCACTGAGGTTAGTCTTGGCATTTTGCGAATGAATATGTTCGCCCGGTTGGATGAGAATTAATGCATGGCCAATAGGCAAACCATACTTAACGATCATCTGACCCGGTTCGATCGCTGTTAAAGCAAACTTATGGCCACGGGCCACCGGCTGAGCCAGCTTAACGCTGAGCTCACCGGTTTCAATGACTTCATCTGCGGCCAGGTCTTGCAGTGCGACAGCAACATTATCCAGCGGGTGAATTTTTATAATACTTTGCATAGTTAAACCTTTAGCTATAGGCCGCTACCGCAGCTCTCATGCCACGATCAATGATTGTTTGCAGTTGCTCTGTCACCTGGTTGGCCAGTTGTGGAACGGCGGTCAAATCCTGCCCCCAATGGGTCGCATCAGACAGTACGCTGTTAACTAACTCAGCCAGAGTGATATCACTGTGTTTTACACCACTCCACAAGGTGGAAAAGCGTTCCAGCCAGTGAGCATCATCCTGCAACGGGTAAGTTTGACCCTCACGCTCACCACGGTAAAAGGCGATAAGGGCTGCCAGAGCAAAGGTCAGACGCGGTGGTAACTTACCTTGCTGCTGCTGGTAGGTTAGCAACTGTGGCAAAATACGCGTACGGAATTTAGTCATACCATTCAAGGCGATAGACAGCAGTTGATGCTGAATGAACGGGTTGCGGAACCGGCTTAATACCGCTTGCGAGAACGACAATAATTCGTCTTCTGGTAAATCCAATACCGGTACAATCTCTTCGGTAATGGTTTTCTCTACAAAGCTGCTGATTTGTGCGTCATCCATCGTCTGGCCGACAGTGTCCAGCCCAGAGAGGTATGCCACGGGTACCAGCGCGGTGTGTGCACCGTTCAGAATGGCAACTTTGCGTTCTTTATAGGGTTTGATGTCATCAACGATACGCACGTTCAGCTCAAGCTGATCGAGGCGCAGTTCCTGAGCCAGTTCTTTTGGCCCTTGAATAACAAACAGATAGAAGTATTCTGCGGTATCCAGGAAGCTGTCCTGATAACCCAGTTCGGTCTGTAAGGCAGCCACTTCATCACGCGGATAGCCTGTAACGATGCGGTCAACCAGCGTTGAACAGAAAGTATTGTTTTCCGTTAACCACAGGGTGAAAGCGGCAGGTAACTGCCAGTGACTGGCATAACGCAACACCAGTTCGCGCAGTGCTTCACCATTGTAATCAATCAGTTCGCAAGGCAGTAACACCCAACCTTTATCTGCGGCACCGGCAAAATGCTCGAAACGTTCAAACAGTAAACGGGTCAATTTAGCCGGGAAAGAGCTTGGGGGTGCGTCACTGAATTGGTCGGCTTCATTCCAGGCAATACCCGCTTCGGTGGTATTTGAGAACATAAAGCGGATATTGGCATCGCGGGCCAGCGCCAAATATTCATCGAACTGACGGTAAATATTGATCTCACGGTTAACTGAGCGGATCAGGCGGGATTCACGCACCGCTGCGCCCTGCTCATTCAAACCACGGATCACCGCAGTGTACAGACCATCCTGAGTACTGAGTGACGGTGGAAAATCAGTATCGATCGGGCGGATCACCACGATCCCGGCATTCAGATCGGTGTGTTCATTGAGTAAATCAATCTGCCAGTCAACAAAAGCACGCAGGAAGTTACCTTCGCCAAATTGAATGATCTTGTCAGGGTGGCTACGGCCGGGAAAGTCACGACGGTTTAGAGTTTGCATCAGGGTTCACCTCATAACGCATACAGCCATGGACCGGCATTACTGACAGTCCGTGCTTTGCAGGCAATCCTTTCTTTGTAGAGAAGGTCTTTACCGCAGTGCAGCCGGGCGTTAAATAAATAATGAGTTAGAGTTATACAGAGCCGCTAACCGGCCCTGTTATTTGTTATTCAAAGCGATTACAGCTCGATGGCAAAATATTGCTTCGCGTTATCGAAACAGATGTTTTTCACCATTGAACCCAGCAGTTCAATATCTGCCGGAGCTTCGCCATCTTCCACCCAGCGACCAATCATCTGGCACAGGATGCGACGGAAGTATTCATGGCGCGTATAAGATAAGAAGCTGCGGCTATCCGTCAGCATGCCAACGAAGCGGCTTAGCAAACCAAGTTGTGCCAGTTGGGTCATTTGGCGTTGCATGCCATCTTTCTGGTCGTTAAACCACCAGCCGGAACCGAACTGCATTTTCCCCGCAGCACCTTCGCCCTGGAAGTTGCCAACCATCGTGCCGATAACTTCGTTATCACGTGGGTTCAGGCAGTAAAGGATGGTTTTTGGTAATGCATTACGCAGGCCCTGAGCATCCAACAGACGGGACAGTGGCTGCGCCAGTGGTTGGTCATTGATGGAGTCAAAACCGATATCCGGCCCCACCAGGTTAAACATGCGGCTGTTATTGTTACGCAGAGCGCCGATGTGGTATTGCTGCACCCATTCACGGCGGTGATATTCGCCAGACAGGAATAGCAACACTGCGGTTTTAAACTGGGCGATCTCTTCAGTAGTGGGCTGATTACCGGCCAGACGGCGCGCCAGAATCGCATCCAACGTGGCTTCATCTGCTTCACCGTAGACCACGACGTCCAAGGCATGATCCGATACTTTACAGCCGTGCGCGGCAAAGTGGTCCATCCGTTTGTTCAGTGCCGTGCACAGATCGGCAAAGCGGCTGATAGAGGTATCAGCGGCAGCTTCCAAGCGTTGCATGTAGTCATTAAAACCAGCGGCTTCAATGTTGAAGGCCTTATCTGGACGCCAGCTTGGCAACACTTTGATGTTGAAACTGCCATCAGCAGCAATAGCTTTATGGTGGCGTAGGTCATCAATCGGGTCATCAGTGGTACCGACCATTTTTACATTCATCTGCTGCATAATGCCGCGCGCAGAGAAACTGTCCTGAGCCAGTAATTCGTTACCGCGTTGCCAGATCTCTTCTGACGTTGCAGGAGATAATAATTTACCTGTAATACCAAATGGACGGCGCAATTCAAGATGAGTCCAGTGATACAGCGGGTTACCAATAGTATGTGGAACCGTGGCAGCCCAAGCTTCGAACTTCTCACGATCACTGGCATCGCCGGTACACAAACGTTCTGCTACACCATTAGTCCGCATAGCACGCCATTTATAGTGGTCACCTTTCAACCAGATGTCATACAGATTCTTAAAGCGGTAGTTTTCTGCGATCTGTTCAGGGGGTAAATGGCAATGATAATCAAAGATCGGCTGATCTTTTGCGTAGTCATGATACAGACGACGGGCGAATTCGGTGTCCAGCAAAAAGTCTTCGGTCAAAAACTGCGACATATTAGGTTCCTCACTTGAGTACATCTTAGAGCACTGCTCTCTGTTATCGCGAAGTTATCACACCAATTTCATCTATCGTCCAGCATTTTTTTATCGATAGAGATCGCAAAAACCTAACAAAAAGAACAAATACTCAACATTTATAATCTATTTAGCCCCTTGCGGCACTAAGTCTGTCGGGTTCTATTATTCCCTAATTGAAAAGTGGTTTTTGTGATATCACTCAACTTTTAAATCTGTATGACAAGTTATTGTTGCGTCGCCCTCAGTCATCTCATCCGCATTGCTCTATCAAATGCGCTGATTTGACCCAAGCGGGAAGACACAAGCAAGAATGAGAGCAGCTACAGCACAGTTGCTCTCAATAGGAAGGGATACCCAAAGCAGTTGAAGCTCGTGACAGCACGTAGCCTCAACGCCAATAAGAAGGTATGACCCAACGTAATTGGTGTTACAGGTCGGCGGCAAACGAGTGAATCCGGCAAAACTGATTCCAGTCAGTGATGCGGGGGAATGAGAGCAGCTAACACCGCTGTAACGTCAATTAAGCAGGGTCGGGTACCACCACATGCACAGCGATGTAGGTTGGACCAAATTGCGCCATGAGACGCCGCTACAGGTCGCGCTTCATAGCAGTAATCTTAGACTGGGAGAAAGTTATAAATGATGCGTAAAATTAAAGGCTTACGCTGGTACATGATCGCTTTGGTCACCGTCGGCACCATATTGGGTTACTTAACACGTAATGCTATTGCGGTTGCCGCACCGACGTTGCAAGAGCAGTTACATATCACGACACAGCAATACTCTTACATCATTGCCGCTTATTCTGCTGCTTACACCCTGATGCAACCGGTAGCCGGTTATGTTCTGGATGTGATGGGCACCAAAGTGGGCTATGCCATGTTTGCCATTATGTGGGCCATCTTCTGTATGAGTACCGCGTTAGCCAGCAGTTGGGGCGGTTTAGCTATCGCTCGTGGTGCGGTAGGTATGGCAGAGGCTGCTATGATCCCAGCGGGCCTGAAGGCTAGTAGCGAATGGTTCCCGGCAAAAGAACGCTCCATTGCTGTAGGTTATTTTAACGTCGGTTCCTCTATCGGCGGCATGATTGCACCACCACTAGTGGTGTGGGCTATCGTGATGCACAGTTGGCAGATGGCATTTATCATCACCGGTGTGCTCAGTCTGATTTGGGCTATTGCCTGGTTAATCCTCTACAAACACCCGAAAGACCAGAAAAAACTGACTGATGAAGAACGTGAATACATCCTCAGTGGTCAGGAAGCACAGCACTCCACTGCTAACGCGAAAAAGATGTCTGCATTGCAGATTATCCGTAACCGTCAGTTCTGGGGCATTGCGATCCCGCGTTTCTTGGCAGAACCAGCTTGGGGAACATTTAACGCTTGGATCCCGCTATTCATGTTTAAAGCCTATGGCTTTAACCTGAAAGAAATCGCCATGTTCGCCTGGATGCCAATGCTGTTTGCCGATCTAGGCTGTATTTTGGGTGGCTACCTGCCGCCGTTGTTCCAGAAACACTTCAAAGTTAACCTGATTGTTTCCCGTAAGTTGGTGGTAACAATGGGTGGTCTGTTAATGATTGCACCGGGGACTATCGGCCTGTTCACTAGCCCTTATGCCGCTATCGCACTGCTGTGTGTTGGGGGCTTTGCTCACCAATCACTGTCCGGCGCACTGATTACGCTATCTTCCGACGTATTTGGTCGTAACGAAGTGGCCACCGCCAACGGGTTAACCGGTATGGCGGCCTGGACTGCCAGTACCATGTTCGCTCTGGTGGTGGGTGCGTTGGCAGACACCATGGGCTTCAGCCCGCTGTTTGCTGCACTGGCGGTATTTGATGTGTTAGCAGTAGTGGTTATCTGGACGGTACTGCAAAACCGCCCGGCGGTTGAACCTGCAATCGATCCGATACAACAGGCACCTGCCGGACAGAACTAATCTGACTAGTCATTATTGAGCCATTGGTTCGACTCCAGCCCGGTAATCATTTACCGGGCTTTTTACTTCTTCTTTGCCCTGAGTTTAGGACGTATTTTCCATCACAACTGTGATAGCAATGACTAGAACCCAATAGGGATAAGTGGTATAACAAGTCCAATTGTATCTCGTTCGGGATATCATGCCTTCCAGACAAAATGAGCCGCAAAATTTGCTGCCTCAATTGATCCCAAGAGCCTTAATCATGGAATTCACAGAAACCAGACGGTTGTACCAGCAGTTAGCCGCAGAGTTAAAGCAGCGCATCGAAGCGGGTGTTTATCCGGTGGGGGATAAATTGCCGGCAGAACGCTACATTTCAGAAGAGATGAATGTCAGCCGCACCGTGGTCCGTGAAGCGATTATCATGCTGGAAGTAGAGGGTTACGTCGAAGTGCGTAAAGGCTCCGGCATCCACGTGATGTCGAATCAGCAAAAGCACCTCGTGATGCCCAACCACAGCATTGAATTCGCCACCGCAGGCCCCTTTGAGCTATTACAGGCCCGCCAGTTGATCGAAAGTAATATTGCTGAATTTGCCGCCACTCAGGTTACGCGGCAAGATATCGTGCAATTAATCGAGATCCAAAAGCATGCGCGCCAGGAAGATCGCTTCCGTGATTCACAATGGGATCTGAAATTCCACGTGCAGGTTGCTCTGGCCACCCAAAATACCGCCATGGCAACGATTGTCGAAAAAATGTGGAGCCAGCGGGTACATAACCCTTACTGGATCAAATTGCATGAGCATATCGATGATAAATCGATCGAGAGCTGGTGCGAAGATCACGACAGGATCCTTGAGGCACTGATGCGTAAAGATCCTTACGCCAGTAAACTTGCTATGTGGCAACATCTGGAAAATACCAAGCAGATGCTGTTTCGTGCTACTACCGATGATTTTGAATTTAATGTGGATCGTTATTTATTCACAGAAAACCCCGTTGTTCATCTCGATAATCTGATGATGAATAACAATATGGTCGCGAATAGTAAAAGCTGATCCTTGCCCGGATTGTTGCAGGCCATGGGAAGAGAAACTGATTCTTTTCTTTCTCTTCCCGGTCTGATTATGCTGCTTTGTAGTCAGTAAATGTCGACTTCTGTCAACAAACGTCAGTATCAAGCCTATTTTTAAACCATTGCTTAATAAACACCCAGTAGGTCTCTATATTTCCCTGTTTCATATCCCGCTATTTTGCTAAAGTGGCAGCACTTTTTTACTTGGGTGCTTTGGGAGCGAAACGCAAAAACATGCGCTGGTTGTTTGCTCTATTTATTGCAGTGTCTGGCTGGGCCGGTTCGGTCTCCGGCAACCTGCTATCGCCCACTCATTCTACCCCATCCGGCATGGCGCTCTCAGCGCTGAGTTCTGTTTATCATGACCACCACGATGTTAGCGACACGCCATCATCTGTAAGTGCATTTTCACCTTACCTGCACCTGCAAAATAAGGTCATCTCCTCCCAATTACGTCTGATGGGTTTGCCGGTCAAAAAAACGGCCATAAAGAATCGGCTGGGTGCCACCAAGTTTACTGGCTCAGCCAATCCGTCGTTGGCCAATAACTCATGGTCTGGGGCATATCTGCCGATGTCTCGCAACAGTCGGGCGGATGAAATATACAAACAGCCGAGGCAATCACTGCCACTGCTTAACTACTCCAACTGGATGTTCCATGTATCGACACAGCAAAATCGTGTGGGTGGCTGGAAAGAGAGTAATATTCAATATAGCGGGATGCTTACCTACCACCATGATGGTCAGTTGTCGTAGCTGTCCAGGCAGTTACAGCGAGAAGTATATTTACCTATTGATATCAGCGAATTGGTTTGTTTTTAACACATTTATCAAAACCATCGCTTAAACACGAAAAGCCATCCGTTATTTTTGCGAGTCGTGTTTATAAACTAACGAATATACCCAAAGTAATTGGTATTGCAGTCAGGCAAAACGAACGAATCCCGCCCATTGATTAGCATCTCAGTGATTCGGGTAAGAAAGCGCCGCTGCAACGTCAGGTAAGAAGGGTATACAACAATGACGTTTTAGGAATACCAGATGGATATCATTAAAGAACTCTTACATGCTCTATGGGCACAAGACTATGAGACACTCGCGAACCCGTCTCTGGTATGGGCCATTTATATCCTGCTGTTTGTCATACTTTTCCTGGAGAATGGCTTGCTGCCAGCAGCCTTTTTACCGGGCGATAGTCTGCTGATTCTGGTTGGTGTACTGATTGCAAAAGGTGCAATGAGTTTCCCTGTGACCCTCGTGGTATTGACTACTGCCGCCAGCCTTGGATGCTGGGTCAGTTATATTCAGGGTCGATGGCTGGGGAATACGAAAGTAGTACAGGGCTGGTTGTCTCATCTACCCGCTCATTACCACCAGCGCGCCCATAATTTGTTCCATCGCCATGGTTTATCAGCCCTACTGGTAGGCCGTTTCTTGGCATTTGTGCGTACCTTGTTGCCAACTATTGCCGGGCTTTCAGGCCTGAACAACGCCCGTTTTCAGTTCTTCAACTGGATGAGCGGTTTCCTGTGGGTATTGATCCTGACAACCATGGGCTTTGCCTTTGGTAAAACCCCCGTATTCCTAAAATATGAAGACGAAGTGATGTTCGTCCTGATGTTATTGCCACTGGCACTATTGGTGATTGGCTTGTTTGGTTCTTTATATGTGCTTTGGCGCAAAAAAAATACGCCGCCGGTTGCCGATAGCAATGACAATAATAAAGGTAAGCCAGAGTGATCAACCTCAGGGGCCGTTTCGGCCGCCCGGTCTGGCACTATCTTATCTTGCCAGTTACAGCGTTGTTGCTGGCAGCCCTGTTGTTTACGCCGATCATTTTGCGCACAGAAAGTGCGTTGAAAATTCGACCTAACCAACAGGGGTTGTCCTTGCCTGATGGGTTTTATCTGTATCAACATCTCGATCAACGTGGAATTCGGATAAAAAGCATCACTCCAGAGGATGATAGCCTGGTGGTGAGCCTGGAATCCCCAGAACAGCAGAAAGAAGCCATTGTCGTTTTACAGGATATCTTGCCGAGTGGTTATGTGATTGTCTCGAGCGAGTCCAAGAAACGTCAGCGTCTGTTGCCTGCATTCAGAAATACCCCACAGAAAGTGGGATAATTATTGCTGCGGGGAGCGAAATCCCCGTAGTCATCTCTTGTTTTTCGTCCATTTATTCCGCTGATATCTGATTAATCTATAAAAAATCCTGTGGTAAACTTGGGTATCACATAATTCAGCGCTATGCTTAAACATTCACGGCAACCTGTTTCGTCCCTGACTCTTGCTGTAAAAGGAAGCAATACTATGTTGTTACGTCACTCTCTCCTGTTGGTTTTACCCATTGTCGTGTTTTGTAATGTTGCTCAGGCAGTGGTAGACAATGAATGCGATATAAAAGCCAAAGAAATCCAACAACAGATAGATTATGCCAAACAACATGGCAATACCCGCCGCGCTGCTGGTCTGGCAACAGCCTTAAAAGAAGTAAAGAGCAATTGCACGGCGGAGAGCCTAAAGGCCGAACGACAACAAAAAATCAGACAAAAGCAGCACAAAGTCACTGAGCGTCAGCAAGAGTTAAAAGAGGCTCAGCAAAAAGGTGATGCTAGCAAAATTACCAAGCAGCAGAAGAAGTTAGTGGAAGCACAAGCTGAGTTAAAGCAAGCTCAGGCACAAAAGTAGCAACTCCGGTTTTAAATACGAGAATGGCGACTCATCAGGGTTATTTAAGATTATTAACCTTTTAACCTTGTAAAATATTCGCTACGTTATGTATTCACCTCAGTTATGTTAAGGAGCTATTACATGCCACAAGATAAAACCTCTGAACATTTACGCGCTGAACTTAAGTCACTGGCAGATACTTTGGAAGAAGTGCTGCAAACTTCGACCGATAAGCCGAAAGCTGAGTTAGAAAAGCTGCGAGCCAAAGCGGAAAGCGCGTTGAAAGATACTCGCGAGCGTCTGAGCGAAACCGGCGATAAAATCGCAGCCCAAACTAAAGAAATTGCTGATAAAGCAGATACCTATGTTCACGACAATCCTTGGACTGGCGTAGGCATCGGTGCTGCTGTCGGCGTGGTGTTAGGCGTTCTGTTGTCTCGCCGCTGATTATGGCTGAGCTTCCTCACACTCAGGGCCCCGGTAAAGGGGTCCTCGATACTGTTCATCGTATCGCTACCATTGTGGTAGGCATGGTTGAAACCCGTGTACGTCTGGCTGCTATTGAGCTGGAAGAGGAAAAAGCAACACTGGTTCAGTTGCTGATGATGGCAGGGATTACCTTGCTGTTTACCGCTTTCGGGTTGATGAGTCTGCTGGTATTAGTCATATGGGGTATTGATCCTGCCTATCGTTTAATGGCGCTTGGCACTACCACTGCCGTGCTATTAGCACTAGCGATAATCGGTATTATCTGGACTCTCACCAAGGCGCGCCGCTCCACACTGCTGGGTTCTACCCGTAAGCAACTGGAAACGGATCGCGAGTTATTGGAGAAAGAGCGTTGAGCCGCCGTAAATTAGCACAGGAAAAGGCCGCATTGTTACATGAGATCCAGCAGCAACGTCTGGATCTCGCCAACAGTGCCACACATTGGCTTGAGGTCACTGCACCTTATGATCGCGGTTGGGCACAAATCGTCGGTATGCGAAAATATTTGATGATTGGCTCCAGCCTGGTCGCGCTATACGGTATCCGCCACCCGAGTAAATTCATCCGCTGGTCGCGTCGGGCGGTTGGGTTATGGGGAACTATCCGATTGTTTCGTAACACTTTTCTCTTACGTTAACCTGCCGTTACTTCACTTGGTGGCATATCGGTATCTCATGCGGGCTACTGACTGCCCTTCCCCATTTCTTATGCCTAAACAGACCGTTTTTCGGCTTTAATCTGCTTACACTTCAGTTTTTTTGATAAAAACAGACAGTTTTACTTGCTAACAACTTCTCAACTTCTCAACTAACATTCTCTCATCAACTCAGGGAGTTTGCGGGATAACACCGGCAAGCGACCACACACAAGCACCTTTGATTAACCATTAACGCCCGCAGATGCCAGGCATTAATAGAACAACTTTTTGGAGAAGTCGTCGATGAACAAATTACAAGATACTGGCCTGTTGGTAGCACGCATTCTGATGCCGATTCTGTTTATTGTAGCCGGTTACGGCAAAATGGGTGATGCCTATGCTGGCACGCAACAATATATGCAAGCGATGGGTGTCCCAGGCTTCTTCCTACCATTGACCATTTTGCTGGAATTTGGCGGCGGTCTGGCAATTTTGTTTGGTTTCCTGACCCGTACCACTGCACTGTTCACCGCGGGTTTCACTATTCTGACGGCACTTATCTTCCACACTAACTTTGCGGAAGGCGTTAACCAGTTGATGTTCATGAAAAACCTAACCATCGCTGGCGGTTTCATTGTGTTGGCGGTTGCCGGCCCGGGTGGTTTCAGTATTGACCGCCTGCTGGGTAAGAAGTGGTAAGGCTATACTATAAAATGCAATCCCCAAAGTAATTGGAGTTGCAGTCAGGCAGCAAGCGAATGACAAATTGGTTTCCAATTTGAACAGCATTTATAGGCTAGCCGTAGGGTGAGCCTCAAGGATGAGGCTCATTAATCCCGATGAACTTACTCAGGTAAGTGATTCGAGTGAATAAGAGCAGCTAACAACGCTACAATTTCAAGAACACGGGGGATTGGATGGGACAGCTCGTAGACGGCATGTGGAAAGACATCTGGTACGACACAAAATCTACCGGTGGCCATTTCAAACGCAGTACCTCACAGTTCCGCAATTGGGTGACTGCTGATGGGCAGGCGGGCCCACAAGGTAAAGCTGGCTTTAAAGCCGAAGCACACCGTTACCATCTGTATGTTTCTCTTGCCTGCCCATGGGCACACCGCACTTTACTCATGCGCACACTGAAAGGCTTAGAGTCACTGATTTCAGTTTCTGTGGTACATCCACTGATGCTGGAGAATGGCTGGACCTTCGCTAATGATTTCCCTGCCGCCACCGGCGACGAACTCTATCATCTTGACTATCTCTATCAGCTTTATCTGCGCGCCGATGCAAATTATAGCGGGCGGGTAACCGTTCCGGTGTTATGGGATAAGCAGCAACAGACAGTCGTTAGCAATGAATCTGCCGATATCATTCGTATGTTCAATACTGCTTTTGATGGCCTCGGCGCCAAAGCGGGGGATTATTACCCTACAGCGTTACGCAGTAATATTGATGATATCAACGGGTGGGTTTACGATCAGGTCAATAATGGGGTGTATAAGGCGGGATTCGCCACTACACAGGAAGCCTATGACGAGGCAGTTAATACCTTATTTGATGCATTGGCCAAGCTGGAACAGATTCTGGCGAAACAGCGATATCTGACTGGAGGCCAACTGACGGAAGCGGATTTGCGTTTATGGACCACATTAGTGCGTTTTGATCCGGTATATGTCACTCATTTCAAATGTGATAAGCGCCGTATCAGCGATTATCTCAGCTTATATGGCTTTTTACGCGATATTTATCAAATTCAAGGCGTCGCTGAAACAGTAGATTTTGCCCATATCCGCAATCACTACTATCGCAGCCACGGCACTATAAACCCTTACGGGATTATCTCCATCGGCCCACAGCAAGACCTGCTGGAGCCACATGGACGAGATACACGTTTCACTTTATTAACAGATTAACGCGCAGTAGCCATAACAGCTTAAGGCGTAGCGAGCTAAGTCAGACTAAGTGCGTACAGCGCGGAAAAACCGGAGCGTACACGTAGTACGTGAGGATTGTGAGCACTGCACAATCTCAGTATGACGACGCGCAGTAGCCGTTTACTTATTAGCGAACAATCTAGGGATTTCTCGCAGGAACCACGACTTAGCCTCCCCCATACTGTCGCGCCGCCATGCCATAATAATATCGGCCTCACGGCTGAACTCTGGCCCGACAACCCGTAAACGGCCCGCTTCAATGTCTTTTTCTACCATTTCATAGGGCATGGTCGCCACACCCAAACCAGCTAATAAGGCCCGCCGCTTATCTTCGATGGTGCTGACCGTCAAACGTTGCTGTTTATCCAGCAATTGCACCGTGATAACTGGCCGCTCACGAGCGGTATCCGCTACAGCGACACCACGGTATTTCACTCGGGTCAGTTCTGACAGAGGTTCTGGTTCCAAATGAATGGGGTGGTCTGGGCTGGCAACATAGACACTGGTCACTTTGTACAGTTTACGGCTGTTAATCTCTGAAGATGCACGGAAATGCATATCGGGCGCAATGACGATATCAGCCCGCCCTTGCTCCAACCGTTCCCATGCCCCGGCCAATACTTCGGTAAATATGGAGACCTGAGTATTAGCTTTGAGCGCCAGTTTGTCGATCAACGGGAACAGTTTCCATGCCGGAGACAATGCCTCACTGACAATCGTGATATGTGTTTCCCAGCCGCGCGCCAGTGCCTCAGCATCGGTAGTCAGTTTGTCTGCGGCCTCCAGTAACACCCGCCCGCGATCCAGTAGCATCCGCCCAACATTGGTAAATTTGGTGCGATGCCCGGAGCGGTCGAACAACACCACATCAAGCTCATCTTCAAGTTTCTGCATGGTATAGCTCAGCGCAGAAGGTACCCGTCCCAATTCATCAGCCGCCGCGGCAAAACTACCACGGCGGTCAATAGCATCCATTACTCTCAATGCTTCTAACGTTAGCGCCCGATCTTTGGCCATCATTTTCTCAATCAGGAAATTTGAATATAGCGACCAGATTAACTGGCTAACAATCCGTCGTCCAGACGCTTACCATCTCTTTATCAATTAATATCAGGATAGGGCAATCATTGTCATGATCACATGCAGAACAGCAAAACAGTGCGGGCAAGCTGACTATGGTTGGCTCCAAGCCCGTTATACTTTCTCATTCGGCCACTATTTTGACCCGAAGCTATTGGGTTATGCCTCACTGCGCGTTTTGAATCAGGAAGTGTTAGCACCGGGATCCTCATTTCAACCACGAACTTATCCGCAGGTTGATATTTTAAACCTGATTTTACAAGGTGAGGCTGAGTATCGAAATAGTCTGGGTAACTATGTGCGCGGTAAAACTGGCGATGTGTTGCTCTTTTCTGCTCAATCAGGTGTCAGCTATAGCGAGCATAATTTGAGTACTGATAAGCCATTAACTCGCATTCAGTTATGGCTCAATGCCTGCCCTGAGCAGGAAAGCAATCCCGCCCAGCACCTGTCATTATGCACGCAGCCACTAAGGCTACTAGCGTCTCCTGACGGTGAGCAGGGCAGCCTGAAACTGCGTCAGCAAGTATGGATTCATCATCTGGATTTAGCCGCGGGCGAACAGTACACCATTGACCTACACGGCCCAAGGGCTTATCTGCAATCCATTCACGGAACAGTAACGGTGGATGGGCCGCAAGCCAGTGAAACTCAGCGCCTGACCTGCGGTGATGGTGCTTTTGTACAAGAAGAACGGCATCTGGTGATTAAAGCTGAAACGCCGCTGCGTGCCCTGCTCATCGATTTGCCTGCGTGAATATGGGCGAGCACGCCAGCTAAGATTTAATGGGAAAAGTGCGAGGTTCCCCCCGCGTGACTCCCAGTATAATTACGGTTTTAACGACGCCATATCGATCACGAAACGGTATTTCACATCGCTTTTCAGCATCCGCTCATAGGCGTCGTTGATATCCTGAATCTTGATCATCTCTATATCTGAAGCAATGCCGTGTTCAGCACAGAAATCGAGCATTTCCTGTGTTTCAGCAATGCCGCCAATACATGAACCGGCCACCGAACGCCGTGCCAGAATCAATGGCATGGTGTTTATCATTGGGCTAAGATCACCAAGAAAACCAACAAATACCAGGGTGCCATCCACATTCAGTGTCGGCATGTACGGGTTGATATCATGGACATAAGGCACGGTATCGATAATCAGATCGAATTGCCCTTTGGTCGCGTCCATTTGTGCATCATCGGTGGATAACACAATATGATGTGCACCTAAACGACGAGCATCAGCCTCTTTACTCGGTGAACGGGTAAAGAGCGTCACTTCAGCCCCTAATGCATTCGCCAGCTTTAATGCCATATGACCCAAGCCACCCAGGCCAACTACCGCGACTTTACTGCCTTTACCCACTTTCCAATGGCGCAGCGGCGACCAGGTGGTAATACCGGCGCACAGTAGTGGCGCGGCAGCTTGCAAATCCAAACCAGCAGGCATTTTCAGCACAAAATCTTCAGAAGCTACAATGGATTGTGAGTAGCCACCATAGGTTGGTGTATGGTCGTGACGATCAACACCATTGTAAGTTTGCACATTGCCCTCTGCACAATACTGCTCCAGACCCTGTTGACAGGGTTGGCACACTCGGCAGGAGTCCACCATGCAGCCAATTCCGGCAAAATCACCCACCTTGAATTTCGTGACACTTTTACCCACGGCAGTGACTTGCCCAACCACTTCATGCCCGGGTACCAGCGGATAGCTGCTGAACCCCCAGTCGTTACGCGCCTGATGCAGGTCTGAGTGACAGACACCGCAATAGAGCACATCCATCACCACATCATCAGGACGCGGATCGCGACGGGTAAACTCGAGTGGGGCAAGGGGAACTTGTGCGGATTTGGCTGCATAACCGAGAACTTTTATCGTCATGATGTATCTCCGGTATCATAAACACTGTGATTTGAAGCTCGATAAACCTTAAAAAACGTCGAGGGTAAACGGTTTGAGTATAGGGAAAGTTAGTTTCAAGGAAATTGCTACCTAGAGAGTATAGGCCTGTAAAGTAGCAATCCTGCCTCTATTTCTGCTCTGATATTAAGCGAACAAATTACAATCCAGTAAGCTTCTCCAATGTTTCGGGATAGCGATCACCCATTATCGTTACTTGTGCAGCCGCGTTATTAATCTGTTGCAGATCAGCAGTGGTCAACTCTACATTCACCGCACCAATATTTTCTTCTAACCGATTCAGTCTGCGCGTACCGGGGATCGGTACAATCCAGGGTTTCTGCGCCAGCAACCAGGCAAGAGCGATTTGCGCAGGCGAGCTACCCTTTTGGTGAGCGACCTGCTGAATCAAGGTGATTAACACCTGATTAGCGGCCAAGGCTTCGGGAGTAAATCGTGGTAACGTGCTACGAAAATCATCACTGGCAAACTGGGTTGATTGATTCATGTTACCCGTCAGATAACCTTTACCCAGTGGGCTATAAGGCACCAAACCAATGCCAAGTTCTTCCAGCGTTGGTATGATTTTTTGCTCCGGCTTACGCCACCATAATGAGTATTCACTTTGCAGGGCGGTTACCGGCTGAACAGCGTGAGCTCGGCGAATGGTCGCCGCCCCAGCTTCAGATAAACCAAAGTGTTTTACTTTACCCTCTTTGATTAAATCCTGTACTGCACCGGCCACATCTTCAATGGGTACATTGGGATCGACGCGATGTTGATAAAACAGATCAATAACATCCGTTTTCAGCCGTTTGAGTGAGGCTTCCGCCACTTTTTTAATATGCTCTGGTCGGCTGTTTAAACCGATCCATTTTGGCCCGCCGTTCGGATCAGCCTGAAAACCAAATTTGGTCGCAATCACCACTTTATCGCGCAGAGGTGCCAGCGCCTCACCCAATAATACTTCATTGGTGTAAGGCCCGTAGACCTCTGCGGTATCGAAGAATGTCACGCCAAGGTCCACCGCTTTGTGCAACAAAGAGATCATCTCCTGTTTATCGGCGGCCGGACCATAACTGAAACTCATCCCCATGCAGCCTAAGCCCATGGCGGACACGTCGAGATTACTGCGACCCAATGTGCGCTTTTGCATTTCTTTTACTCCTACTTGTAATTTATTTGTCATTACGAGGCATTCATTAAATAAATGTCGGTAGCAAAAAAGGTAGCAAATGTCCGAGCAGAGGATTAGATGGATAAATGCGCATGTGTATATGAATTTAACTCATAAATTTAACTATACTGGAACACACAGGCAGATAAACAGGTATAGAGACTGATGTTAAAAGAGAATTTTAACGATTTAATTTCCTTTCTTATGGTTGCCAGGGAGCGAAGCTTCACCAAAGCGGCGGCAAAACTGGGGGTTTCACAATCGGCCTTAAGTCATTCCATTCGTGGGTTGGAAGAACGACTTGAGCTTCGCTTATTGACCCGCACGACCCGCAGCGTTGCCCCGACAGAAGCGGGCGAAAGACTGGCAAATAGTCTGGGACCACGTTTTGCAGAAATTGAGAGTGAACTGGATGCCTTAGGCGAAATGCGCGAGCGGCCTGCGGGGAATATTCGCGTTACTGCTGGCGAGCATGCCGTGGACTCGACCCTCTGGCCGGTACTGAAATCATTTCTCGCCGATTACCCGGACATTAATGTGGAAATCACGGTCGATAACACCTTAACTGACATTGTCAGCGGGCGGTTTGATGCCGGCATCCGCCTTGGAGAACAGGTAGCAAAAGATATGATTGCGGTACGGATTGGGCCGGATATGAGTATGGCTGTCGTTGGCTCACCTTCATATTTGGCTAAATATGGCATACCCACCACTCCGGCAGATCTGCAAAATCATCGTTGCATCAATATGCGCTTGCCGACAATGGGTGGCCTTTATGCGTGGGAATTTGAAAAAGAGGGGCATGAATTAAGAGTTCGTGTTGATGGGCAACTGACCTTTAACAGTTTGCGACAACGCATTGATGCCGCCGTCATGGGTTTTGGTCTGGCATTCGTACCAGAGGATGCGGTAAAAGCTGAGATTGCCAGTGGCAGCTTAGTCAGGGTACTGAAAGAGTGGTGCGAGCCTTTTCCCGGTTATTACCTTTACTACCCGAGCCGCCGGCAACATACCACCGCATTTTCGTTGTTCGTGGATGCCTTACGCTATCAGCGTTAAGATAAAACAGACATCCCGCAAACCATATCGCACAAAACAAAAACCCCGCCGAAGCGGGGTCTTGTGGAATGAGTGGAGTTGACCGGTAAGCCGGGTTCTGTCGTGGACAGTCATTCCTCTAGGCCAGCAATCGCTCACTGGCTCAAGCAGCCTACCCGGGTTCAGTACGGGCCGTACCATGTGAACCCCTATTTGGCCTTGCTCCGGGTGGAGTTTACCCTGCCACGAACTGTTACCAGCCGTGCGGTGCGCTCTTACCGCACCCTTTCACCCTTACCTGATCCCACTTACGCGGGCCATCGGCGGTTTGCTCTCTGTTGCACTTGTCGTAGGCTTGCGCCTCCCAGGCGTTACCTGGCACCCTGCCCTATGGAGCCCGGACTTTCCTCCCCTTCACCTGTCTCCCCCGAAAGGGACGGCAGCGAAGCGGCGACTGTCTGGTCAACTCCGCGGCGGATTATAATCACATTACTGTTGAATGTCATCTTCCGCTTGCTCTTGAGCACCATCTTGCAGCTCAAGTGCGTACTTATAGAGCGCATTCTTTTTCACGCCATGAATCTCTGCCGCCAACGCTGCGGCTTTTTTCAGCGGCAACTCTTTTTGCAATAATGCCAGAGTACGTAACGCAACGGCCGGTAAAGCATCATCGGCTTGTACTTTATGTCCTTCGACAATCAAGACCATTTCGCCTTTGCGGCGGTTTTCATCTTCCTGAACCCAAGCCAACAACTCGCCAACCGGTGCGCCGTGGATAGACTCCCAAGTTTTGGTTAATTCTCTGGCGAGTACCACATAGCGTTGTGGGCCAAGTACGGTTACCATGTCCTGTAAACTTTCCAACAAGCGATGCGTTGATTCGTAGAAGATCAGTGTTCGAGGTTCCTCAATCAGCGCTTGCAGAGTATCCTTACGTCCTTTGGTTTTCGCAGGCAGGAAGCCTTCGTAGCAAAAACGATCCGAGGCAATACCGGCGGCAGAAAGTGCTGTAATCGCCGCACAAGCGCCCGGGAGTGGCACCACCCTGATGCCCGCTTCACGACAACGGCGCACTAAGTGGTAGCCCGGATCGTTGATAAGTGGCGTACCTGCATCTGAAACCAGTGCAATACTCTGGCCTGCTTGCAGTTTCGCCAGCAAATGATCGGCTTTTTGTTGTTCGTTATGGTCATGAAGTGCAAACAGGCGGGCGTTGATCGCAAAATGCTGTAATAACAACCCTGTATGGCGTGTATCTTCTGCCGCAATCAAATCAACGCCTTTCAGTACCTCTAACGCCCGGTGGGTAATATCCCCTAAATTACCGATTGGGGTGGGTACCACATAAAGCGTAGATGCAGAAATCACTGCTCGATCGTGTTGATTCATTGTTTCATCCGAATTACCGATTTAATATTGAGCATCTTGAAAAAAACATCACTGGATACAGTATGCTTTCCTCAACATTCGTTCGTTCCAAAGCAGGGCTTGTCCCTGTAGTTCTGGCCGCACTGATTCTGGCAGCCTGTTCAGGCAGAGCGCCACAGACGCCGCCACCCGCAAATATACAGGACGAAGCAAGCGCGAACTCTGATTATTATCTGCAACAGTTGCAACAGAGTGGTGATGATAACAAGGCTGACTGGCAATTACTCGCCATTCGTGCCCTGTTACGTGAAGGGAAAACGCCTCAGGCGGCAGAACAGCTCGGTACACTACCGGCTAATCTGAGCGATACGCAACGTCAGGAACAGCAATTACTGACCGCAGAACTGCTGATTGCGCAGAAAAATAACCCTGCTGCTGCTGATATTCTTGGTAAGTTGGATGCGACCCAACTCTCGGCTAACCAGCAAGTTCGTTTCTATCAGGCGCAAATTGCCGCCAATCAAGGTAAAGCTACTCTGCCACTGATTCGTGCGTTTATCGCTCAGGAACCCTTACTGAAAGATAAAGCCCATCAGGACAATATTGATGGCACCTGGCAATCGCTGGCACAACTGACACCACAAGAATTGAACAATATTGTGATTAATGCAGATGAAAACGTGCTGCAAGGTTGGCTGGATTTACTGCGTGTGTATCAGGATAACAAACAAGATCCCGAGCTACTGAAAGCCGCTATTAAAGACTGGCAGAACCGTTATCCTCAAAACCCGGCAGCGAAAACCCTGCCAACGGGATTAACGCAGATCAGTAACTTCAGCCAGGCCTCGACGGCGAAAATTGCACTGTTGCTGCCACTCAGTGGCCCGGCACAGGTATTTGCCGATGCTATCCAGCAAGGTTTCACTGCCGCTCAAAATGGGTTACCGGTAGCCGCACCTGCTGCTGCGCCCCCCGATACAGCAGCAACCACGCCAACTGATACCGCCGCTGCAACACCTGCTGAGGTAGCACCGATTACCACACCGGCGCCGGTAGCTGCTCCTGTTGCCGCCAACAATGCACAGGTAAAGGTCTACGACACAACAACGCAGCCTATTGCGGCATTACTGGCTCAGGCCCAGCAGGATGGCGCGACTTTGGTTGTCGGCCCACTGCTTAAACCTGAAGTTGAACAACTGAAGGCCACAACAAGTACATTGAATATCTTGGCGTTAAATCAGCCGGAAGCCAGTACTAACAGTCCCAACATCTGTTACTTCGCCTTATCGCCAGAAGATGAAGCTCGCGATGCCGCGCATCATTTATGGGGGCAGGAAAAGAGAATGCCATTGTTGCTGACCCCGCGCGGTGCCTTTGGTGATCGCATCGCCAAAGCCTTCGCTGAAGAGTGGCAGAAACAGGGTGGGCAAACAGTATTGCAGCAAAACTTCGGTTCAACTGCTGAACTGAAACAAGCTATCAACAGTGGTGCGGGTATCCGGCTAACTGGCCAGCCAGTTGCCGTTTCAGGCACGCCTGCTGCGGCACCGGCATCTGTCACCATTGCAGGTCTGACAATCCCGGCACCACCAGTAGATGCGCCCGTCGTTTCCACTTCCGCTGGTGGTAACATTGATGCAGTTTATATCATTGCGACTCCGGCTGAACTGACACTGATTAAACCAATGATTGATATGGCCACCAGCTCGCGTAGCAAACCGGCGCTATTTGCCAGTTCACGTAGCTATCAGGCCGGTGCTGGCCCGGATTACCGTTTGGAGATGGAAGGCATTCAGTTTAGTGATATTCCATTGATGGCCGGTGCTAATCCAGCACTAATGCAGCAGGCGTCGGCTAAATATGCCAACGACTATTCGCTGGTGCGTCTGTACGCCATGGGGATCGATGCGTGGACATTATCGAATCATTTTGCGCAAATGCGCCAAATTCCTGGTTTCCAGGTCAGCGGTACAACCGGTGATTTAACGGCATCAGCCGATTGTGTTATTACCCGTAAGCTGCCTTGGTTGCAATACCGTCAAGGTATGGTAGTACCGGCGGCGTAAAGTGATTCGGGTGACAAATCTGTCTGGAACAGATTTGAACGCTGCTTGCAGCGGCCTCGCAGAGGCGAGGCCCATGGACGGGCTGAGTAACGAATGTAGCTAACAACCCTGCAACTTCAAGGAAGAAGGGAATATGAGCCAACGGAACACTGGCACACATTACGAAAATCAGGCCCGCAGCTATCTGGAGCGGGTTGGTTTAATTTTTCAGGCGGCTAATGTCACCTACCAATGTGGTGAGATTGACCTTATTATGCGCGACGGGGAAACTTGGGTGTTTGTTGAGGTTCGCTTTAGGCGTAATGCCCTATTTGGTGGCGCTGCTGCCAGCGTCACTCACAGCAAACAACAGCGGTTACTCCGGGCTGCCACCATTTGGCTGGCACAGCGAGGCGCCAGTTTTGCCACAACATCGTGCCGTTTTGATGTTTTTGCCATCACGGGTAGCCAAGTAGAGTGGCTGCCTAATGCTTTCAATACGGATTAACAATTTTTCCGGTTTACTACCGGGCTATGCCCTAAGACGTTGGAGTCGCTGGTTGCCGGCAAGAGAATGACAAATTGGTTGTAAACCATTTTTAACGTCACTTGCATTGCTCCACTGGCTGAGTCGAGTAACGAACGTAGCCAACACCCCTGCGGCTTCAAGTACCAAGGGCATATTAATTTTACTGAGTGGATTAAATCAACGTGCTGGATAGAATCAAAGGCTGCTTTACAGAAAGTATTCAAACCCAGATTGCCGCGGCTGAGGCTTTGCCTGATGCCATATCCCGTGCAGCAATGACGTTGGTTCAGTCACTGCTCAACGGCAATAAAATTCTCTGCTGCGGCAATGGGACTTCAGCGGCTAACGCGCAGCACTTTGCCGCCAGCATGATAAACCGTTTTGAAACAGAACGACCAAGTCTGCCTGCAATTGCGTTAAATGCTGATAATGTTGTTCTGACCGCTATTGCCAACGACCGTTTACATGATGAGGTCTATGCCAAGCAGGTACGAGCACTCGGCCATGCTGGTGATGTTTTGCTCGCTATTTCCACTCGTGGCAATAGCCGTGATATTGTGAAAGCGGTCGAAGCAGCTGTAACCCGTGATATGACCATCGTTGCCCTTACCGGTTACGATGGCGGTGAGCTGGCTGGCCTGTTGGGTCAGCAGGATGTTGAAATCCGTATACCTTCGCACCGCAGTGCACGCGTTCAAGAATTGCACATGCTCACAGTGAATTGCTTGTGTGACTTAATTGATAACACTCTATTTCCTCATCAGGACGATTAAAGGAGCACGAATGAAGGTTGGTTATATTTTTGCCATGCTATTCAGCGCCCTGCTATTGCAAGGCTGTGTCGGTGCCGTGGTTGTCGGCAGCGCAGCCGTTGCGACTAAATCTGCCACAGACCCACGCTCTGTCGGCACTCAGGTAGACGATGGCACACTTGAGGCCAGAGTCGTCAATGCGCTGAGCAAAGATCAGCAGATAAAAAGCCAAACACGCTTTGTGGTGACCGCTTATCAAGGGAAAGTTTTGCTGACCGGGCAGTCGCCAACCGCAGAGCTGTCTAACCGCGCCAAACAAATTGCCGCAGGTGTCGATGGCGCAACGGAAGTGTATAACGAGATGCGCTTAGGCAAGCCGGTTGATCTGACTACCGCCTCAATGGATACCTGGATCACCACCAAAGTTCGTTCACAGTTACTGACCGCAGATTCAGTTAAATCTTCAAATGTGAAAGTCACCACCGAGAACGGCGAAGTGTTCTTGTTGGGTCTGGTGACTCAGCAGGAAGGGCAATCAGCGGCACAGATTGCCAGCCAGGTTAGTGGCGTTAAGCACGTCACCACTGCGTTTACTATTGTAAAATAATCAATTAGTTAGAAAGAGAAATCCTATTATGGGCCGGGAGAAATCCAGGCCCATTTTTAGCTATCCAAAACATCAAGCCATTAATCTAAATCATTCGCCTGTATGAAGTCTTTCCCACCCAACTGCCGCATCTGGCGTAAAATCCACTGCTGGCGGGAAATAACATAACCTGATGGCGCATTAACCTTAAAACGCAGTGGATTAGGCAGGACCGCTGCCAGCAAGGCGGCTTCTGAAGCACTCAATTTACTGGCGGGTTTATTAAAGAAATGGCGTGCAGCGGCTTCCACACCAAAAATGCCCTCACCAAACTCGGCAATATTGAGATACACCGTCAGAATACGGCGCTTGGTCCATATCAGTTCGATACCGGCGGTCAATCCCACTTCCAACCCTTTTCGCACCCAGCTACGCCCGTCCCAAAGAAACAGATTTTTCGCTGTTTGCTGTGACAAAGTCGAGGCACCTCGGATACGATTTTGATTGCGCTGATTATGGGAGAGTGCCGATTCGATAGCACCCACATCAAATCCCCAATGCTCGGGGAATTTTTGATCCTCAGCCGCCATCACTGCTAGCGCCATGTAAGGCGAAATTTCATCCATCGGCACCCAGTCAGAGTGCGCTACATAGGAAAAATCACCGGTCAACCAAGCACCCAGTTGCCTTTCGATCATCACCATGGAAAAAGGGACCGGCAAAAAAGCGAAAATCAAAATGCCCGCCAACCACAGTGTGACGATGCCGATCACGCCCCGTTTTCCCCAATACCATAGCTGGTTTAATCTGCGTCTGGCTAACGTCATTCGGTTAAATCCAGTACCTTAGTTACCAACTTATCAATCCCTTTAGCCGCTTCAGAAATTGATGTTGCCAACATATAGGCAGGTGTGGTGACCACTTTATTCTCAGCATCGACCACCACGTCATCGGCAGGGCAAATAACATGCTCTCCACCCATAACTTCAATTGCATCAATAGTATCGGGATCGTTACCAATTGTCAGACGGATCGGTTTACCCAACAGTTTTGGCAACATCACTGGCGCAATACACATAAAACCAATTGGTTTACCTGACTTATGCATTGATTGAATAAGTTTATATAAATCTGGGTCAATAACACATTCAGAACCTTGAGTTGCAAAATCGCAGAGGTTCTTTGCGGCACCAAAACCACCGGGTACAATCAAGGCATCCAATTGCTCTGAATTGGCTAAAGAAAGAGGCTTAATCTGGCCGCGAGTAATGCGCGCCGACTCCACTAACACATTCCGTTTCTCGACCATTTCTTCGCCGGTAACATGATTAATAACATGCAGTTGTGGTTTATCGGGGGCGAAGAACAAAACACTTGCGCCCGCACGATCTAATGCCAGGATTGTTAAGACAGACTCATGTATCTCAGCACCGTCAAATACCCCACATCCACTAAGCACTACACCGACCGTTTTCATCACACCTCTCCTTTTCTTACTCTGTCAATCGCTTAACCCGTTCTAGTGACAAAGACGAATCTCTATCACAAATTTTAATGAATCTTGTAACAAGAGCGCTTACATTTGCTATGTTGTTGCTTGTATGATGTATGGAAGAATCCTTACAACCTGCGAATCCACTCGAAATCGAAATAATATACCCTAAGTATTTCGAATTACTGGAAGGCGGTAACTGAGCGAATCCCCAGCGGCTTACATAAGTAAGTGACTGGGGTGAATGAAATCAGCCAACGCACATGTAACTTGAAGTATGACGAGTATCGCAGGTTGACGATTTCCCTGGTGTTGGCGCAGTATTCGCGCACCCCGGCCTCGGTCGGGGTTATTTTTTTTCAGCTTCCGCCGCCCACTCACGTAACACCTGCACATCATTGCGCCATTCTAATTTTAATTCATCGACCCAATCTTGCACGTTATCCCACCATGCTGGCAGTGTCGGGGTTTGGATCTGCTGTGCAAGCTGCTGGATATGACGCAAACCGACAGAACCGGCAGCACCTTTAATCTTATGCGCCTCTTCGGTAATACCCTTTTGGTCCCGTGCCGTCATGTTTGAGTCCAACACCGACAAATAGCTGGGCATCATCTGTTCAAACATTTCCAGGCTTTGATGAATTAATTGTGGGCCAACCAAATCGATGTATTGCTCCAGCATTGCAGTATCAAGTAACGATTCATGGGTTTGCATCACTTTATGCTCCTGTTTTTTCGCCGAGGTTGAGGGCTTATGATCCCAAAATTGCTTAATCATCGCCGTGAGCGCAGGAACTGACAACGGCTTGCTCAGCACGTCATCCATCCCAGCATCTAAATACTCTTTTTTGTCTTTAAGTACGTTGGCGGTCAATGCCACCAGTGGCGGTAATGACTCTGCCACATATTCCGCCCGAATTTGGCGCGCAATGTCCAACCCGCTCATATCCGGCAACTGGATATCCAACAGCACTAAATCAAAATCATCAGGTTTAAACATCGCCAGTGCATCATGGCCATTCATTGCCACCTCAACGCTGTTGCCTAATTTCTCCAATACCGAGCGCGCGACAATGACGTTCAGCTCGATATCTTCCACCAGCAATACATGCAACGCAGGCAGAGGTATGTCATCGCCTGATGGCACACTCGCGGCTTGCTGCACCGCAGGTGCTTTAATGGTCAAGGTAAAGCATGAACCGGCCCCTTGGGTACTTTTCACCGTAATATCGCCCCCCATGCTTTGTGCCAAGCGTTTAGATACCGCCAGACCAATGCCAGTACCGGTTGCCGGGCGGCCACCATTGCGATCTTTCACCTGATAATACATGGCGAAAATCTTATCCTGTTCATCTTCGGGGATGCCCATACCTGAATCTTCTACTTCAAAGATCAAACGGTCACTCCCCTCACGCCGTACCCGCACCACAATTTTACCTTGCTGAGTAAATTTCACGGCATTGCCGATTAAGTTCCACAGAATCTGGCGCAAGCGGGTGCCATCGGTAATCACTTTCTCCGGCAGCGGCAATTGCGGTTCCATAATGAACTTCAACCCTTTTGGCTGAACCAACAGGCCCGAAAGGTTCTCAAGATCTGCCATAAAACCTGTAAAATCAATTGGCTGATTATCAAGCTGGACTTTACGCCTTTCCAATTTATCCATCTCAATAATATCGTTGAAGATATTCCCAAGAGTAATAGCACTGACATGAATGGTTTTCAGATACTTTAGCTGTTCGCTGTCTAATTCGGTATCAAGCAGGATACGGCTTAGGCCAACAATGCCATTAAGCGGCGTACGCAGCTCGTGGCTGATTGTTGAGATGAAGGTAGTCTTATCCCTACTGGCGTTCTCCAGCGCATCCTGATAGCGCTTACGCTCGGTTATATCACGCCCAAACCCCATCAATCCGTGCCGTTTACCAACACGATCATAAAAGGGCACTTTACGCAGTTCAAAGCAGGCTTTGCGGCCATCGGGATAAACCAGCCACTGCTCATAGGTAAGAGAGACGTTATGGCGGAAGACTTTCTCGTCGGTTTCCATCACTTTTTCGGCGATATCCGGCGCATAGACATCTTTGGGCGTCAGCCCAACCAGCTGTTTCTCACTCTTGCCCGTCAACAGCTCCATCGCCCGGTTGCAGCCAGAGAACTCATTATCTTCATTGCGGTAATAAACCAGATCTGGCGACGCATCCAAAAAGGATCGCAATAACGCCGACTGCTGCCCCAGCTCAACCTGCGCCTGCTCACGGTGCCCCATCTCTTCTTTTAGTTTATCAACCACTTGTAGGTGCGCTTTTTCCGCTTTTTCACGCTCAACAATTTCCTGATTGAGTTGAGCAATATTTTCGGTCAGTTGTTTATTCAGCTCTAAATCGCGATAACGCATCACTTCAAGCTTTTCAACCAGACGCGATAAGCGCTGGCGCGACTCTTCCAATTGCTCAACCACTACCGACAAGAAATAGACTGCCCAAGGCGTAATCAACAAACCAAAGAAAATGGAACGTACCAGATCGAGGGTTTCAACAGAGCCACTCAGCACCAACGTCACCGCCATCTGCACCACCATGGCCAGTAACACCAGCACAGAGGCCAGTAGCAGTGAGAAGCGAACCAGTCCTAACTTAACCATTAAATCAACATAGTACTGGGCTAATACCCTGATTTGCTTCATAGCAACCCCTGTCAGTGTTTCTGAATATGCCTTGGAATCTACACCCAAAGTCATTGGAGTTGCAGGTAGGCAGCCAGCAAGCGAATCCCGATAAGCTTTTTCATGTAGGGTCAACTACAAGTAAGTGATTCGGGTGAGCGAGCGTAGCTAACAACTCTGTAGCTTCAAGGACGAAGGGTATAAATCATACCGTAAAACCGCCAAGAGATAAGATGGCTTGCTTAGAAGTGTGGAAAAGATTGCAAATCACGGTGAGAGATTGGGAAATAAGCCGATTATCTGCCAACCGGCAGCTCGCAAAGGCCAGGGCGTAGCGCGCGAAAGTAGTTTGGGTGCAGCTACCGGAGCGTACACCTGCCCTTATAAATACCAGTTACGTGAGGATGGCGAGCACAGCCTAAACCCCGAATACGCACGCGCAGTAGCCGCTCACAACCCCGAGGCCTGCCCGCCATGGGCCAGCATATAATTATTCAGCTCATTCATACCGGTCCAGCGATTCTCGCACCACAACGGGGCCAACAACGTGGGTCTGCGCGCACTGGCAGAGATCCGATGATAGACAATCTGCGCTGGAGTATGGCGGATCATTTCACCCGCAGTCACAACATATTGTTCCAACGCCAGTTCCGCCAACCGCCCTGCCCGCCATGCTTTTCCCATCGTGCTACCTTCCACGATATGGAGCGGATGCAGTTTTAACCCATCAACACCGGTTGCCACCACTTGTTCTAGCGTTGCCATATTCTGTGGCTTATCTTCGCCGGGTAAGCCGACAATCAAATGACAGCATACTTTCAGCCCACGGGCACGGGCGCGGCGGGCTGTTTGCTGATAACAGGCGAAATCATGCCCACGGTTAATACGCTTGAGCGTTTTATCATTAGCGGTCTGTAGCCCCAACTCCAGCCAGACTTCATAACCTTGCTGGTGATAACCACTCAATAAATCCAATACCGCATCCGGGACACAATCGGGCCGGGTTCCCACACACAAACCGACAATGTCAGCTTCGGCTAAAGCCTGTTCATACATCACAGCTAAAGCATTAACCTCTGCATAAGTACTGGTATAGGCCTGGAAGTAGGCCAGGTAACGTTTTGCCCGATTAGTTTTTTTTGCCTGCGCCGCTAGCTGCTGCGCAATACTCTGTTGCTGCATGTTCTCATCGGCAAATGAAGCCACCTGACAAAAGGTACAGCCCCCTCGACCGAGTGTTCCATCACGATTAGGGCAGCTAAACCCGCCGTGCAACGTGAGTTTATGCACTTTTTCACCGTAACGGCGCTGTAAATCCGCACCAAACATATTGACTAATTTCTGCAACTGCATAATCTTGGCACTGCCTGTCAAAAAGAGCTTAAGGCTACCCGCTAGCGATGCAATTCGCGATGACAGAGATCAACTCCCACGCCCTTGGGTGCAACCTCGCATAACCATTCATTATAAATGCAAATAAAATCACTTGACCAATGATTAAATTTTCTTATTTCCACCAACCTGTTAGCGCTTCTATTACAATTCAGTGAAAAATAGTTTAATAAACCAATAAATATTTAAATAGCAGAGTTTAATTCTAACATCCCCGCCAGCACTAGCATGGTGCAGAGATTTGTCGATTGCACTATAGTGAGACAGCTCACAATTTCACGCCTATCTCATTGAGTATGAGATGGGTTAAAAGTACCAATAAATATATATTTTTCATTGTGATAACCCCATTTATTACCTTAAAGATATATCTTAAGCCTATATTTGACCTGAGTATTCTTTCTCGCTAAGTTGGAGGTCCGCTGGAAGCTTTCTAGACGGGCAAACGTCTAGTCATAATTATGCAGTAATTTAAGACTCCCTCTTAAAACAAGTCTTATACCACTTGTGAGAACCGTCACAAGAGGCCATTGGCGGAGGGCGGAAAAGCAGATTTGTCGCGAAATACGCGGCTCTCAGCCCACCCCGCCTGATGTAACCATGTCCTTCTGGAGTCGGTTTGTGAGAGTCTCGCAGAGCCTGGGGAGGTTCACTGATATGTTGTACGATAAATCCCTTGAGAGGGACAACTGTGGTTTCGGCCTAATCGCCCACATAGAAGGCGAACCTAGCCATAAGGTAGTGCGTACCGCTATACACGCACTGGCCCGCATGCAACACCGTGGCGCGATACTTGCTGATGGCAAGACCGGCGACGGTTGTGGCTTGTTGTTACAAAAACCGGATCGTTTTTTCCGGATGGTCGCTGAAGAACGCGGATGGCGTTTGGCCAAAAACTATGCCGTAGGCATGATGTTTCTCAGTCAGGACGAAGAACTCGCCAAGGCAAGCCGCCGCATTGTAGAAGAAGAATTGCAAAACGAAACGCTGTCGATTATCGGCTGGCGTGAAGTGCCGACCAACCCGGATGTTCTCGGTGAAATTGCCCTCTCCTCCCTGCCTCGGATTGAACAAATTTTTGTGAACGCCCCTGCTGGCTGGCGTCCACGTGATATGGAACGCCGCCTGTTTGTGGCGCGTCGCCGTATCGAAAAGCGTATTTCAGAAGATAAAGATTTCTACGTATGTAGTTTCTCTAATCTGGTGACGATCTATAAAGGCTTGTGCATGCCTGCGGATCTACCGCGCTTCTATCTTGATTTGGCTGATTTGCGCATGGAGTCGGCAATCTGCCTGTTCCACCAGCGCTTCTCAACCAATACCGTGCCACGCTGGCCACTGGCTCAGCCGTTCCGTTATCTGGCCCACAACGGCGAAATCAATACCATCGCCGGTAACCGCCAATGGGCGCGTGCACGTGCTTATAAATTCAAAACGCCATTAATCCCGGATTTGCAGGATGCGGCTCCTTTCGTCAATGAGACCGGCTCTGACTCCAGTTCACTGGATAACATGTTGGAACTGTTCCTCAGTGGCGGTATGGACTTGATTCGTGCCATGCGTCTGTTAGTGCCACCGGCCTGGCAGAACAACCCAGATATGGATACCGACCTGCGCGCCTTCTTTGACTTCAACTCCATGCATATGGAGCCGTGGGATGGCCCGGCCGGGATTGTGATGTCAGATGGCCGTTATGCCGCTTGTAACCTTGATCGTAATGGCTTGCGCCCTGCGCGCTACGTTATCACCAAAGATAAGCTGATCACTTGTGCTTCTGAAGTGGGCATCTGGGATTATCAGCCCGATGAAGTGATTGAAAAAGGTCGCGTCGGCCCCGGTGAACTGATGGTGATCGATACCCGCAGCGGTAAGATCCTCCATTCAGCCGAAACGGATAACGATCTGAAAAGCCGCCACCCGTATAAAGAGTGGATGGAGAAGAACGTTAAGCGTCTGGTGCCGTTCGAAGATCTGCCAGAAGATCAGGTGGGCAGCCGTCAGTTAGATGATTCGACACTGGAAACCTACCAGAAGCAATTTGGTTACAGCAGTGAAGAGCTGGACCAAGTCATCCGTGTGCTGGGTGAAATTGGTCAGGAAGCCACCGGCTCAATGGGCGATGATACCCCATTTGCGGTGCTATCCAGCGGCCCACGTATTATTTACGATTACTTCCGCCAGCAATTTGCGCAGGTCACCAACCCGCCCATCGATCCACTGCGTGAAGCACACGTTATGTCACTGGCGACCAGTATCGGTCGTGAAATGAACGTGTTCTGCGAAGCAGAAGGTCAGGCGCACCGGCTGAGCTTTAAATCGCCGATCCTGTTGTTCTCTGATTTCCAACAGTTAACCACGTTGGAAGGGGAACATTATCGTGCTGATCGTGTGGATTTGACCTTTGACCCTGCCGAAACTGACCTGGAACAAGCAGTTCTGAGATTATGTGAAGAAGCAGAGCGCAAAGTCCGTGACGGTGCCGTGATGCTGGTACTGTCTGATCGTGCCATCGCCCCTAACCGCCTGCCGGTACCCGCACCAATGGCTGTCGGCGCTATCCAGACCCGCCTGGTTGAGAAAAATCTACGCTGCGACGCCAACATTATTGTTGAAACTGCCAGTGCCCGCGACCCGCATCACTTCGCCGTGCTGCTCGGTTTTGGTGCGACTGCGATTTACCCTTATTTAGCTTATGAATCATTGGCTAAATTGGTTGATAGCCAAGCGATTGATAAGAAGTATCGCGATGTGATGCTTAACTATCGTAATGGGATCAACAAGGGCCTATACAAAATTATGTCCAAAATGGGCATTTCAACTGTGGCCTCTTACCGCTGTGCCAAGCTGTTTGAAGCGGTTGGCCTGCATCGTGATTTGTCTAATCTCTGTTTCCAGGGCGTGGTCAGTCGTATCGGTGGAGCTAGCTTCAGTGATTTCCAACAGGATCTGCAAAATCTGTCTAAACGTGCCTGGCTGAAACGCAAGCCGTTGGATCAGGGCGGTTTATTGAAGTTTGTTCACAACGGCGAATACCATGCGTATAACCCGGATGTGGTCAGCACCTTACAAAAAGCGGTTCACAGTGGTGAATACAGCGATTATCAGGTTTATGCCAAGCTGGTTAATGAGCGCCCGATTGCCACACTGCGTGATCTGTTAGCCATTAAACCGCAAGGCACCCCGATCCCGGTGGATCAAGTGGAACCGGCTGAATCACTGTTTACTCGCTTTGATACGGCGGCAATGTCTATCGGCGCACTTAGCCCGGAGGCCCATGAATCATTGGCTATCGCCATGAACAGTCTGGGTGGCTTCTCTAACTCCGGTGAAGGTGGCGAAGATCCAGCCCGTTACGGTACGAATAAAGTTTCTCGTATTAAGCAGGTGGCCTCTGGTCGTTTCGGTGTGACACCGGCGTATCTGGTAAATGCCGATGTTATCCAGATCAAAGTGGCACAAGGTGCAAAACCGGGTGAAGGCGGCCAGTTACCGGGTGATAAAGTCACACCCTATATCGCCAAACTGCGCTATTCCGTACCGGGAGTAACATTGATCTCCCCACCACCGCACCATGATATTTACTCAATCGAAGACCTGGCACAGCTCATTTTCGACTTGAAACAGGTCAATCCGAAAGCTTTGATTTCGGTGAAACTGGTATCTGAGCCGGGCGTGGGTACCATTGCTACCGGTGTAGCGAAAGCTTATGCCGACCTGATTACCATTGCTGGGTACGACGGTGGTACCGGTGCCAGCCCGCTCTCTTCAGTGAAATATGCCGGTTGCCCGTGGGAGCTGGGATTAGTTGAAACGCAACAAGCGCTGGTTGCCAACGGCCTGCGCCATAAAATCCGTCTACAAGTGGATGGTGGCTTGAAAACCGGCGTCGATATTGTTAAAGCCGCGATTCTGGGTGCAGAAAGCTTCGGCTTCGGTACCGGGCCTATGGTGGCACTCGGTTGTAAATACTTACGTATTTGCCACCTGAATAACTGCGCCACCGGTGTAGCAACTCAGGATGAAAAACTGCGTCGTGACCATTATCACGGCTTGCCTGAAAGGGTGGTTAACTACTTCCAGTTTATCGCGCGGGAAACCCGTGAAATCATGGCTGAGTTGGGTGTAAGCCAACTGGTTGATTTAATTGGTCGTACTGACATGCTGCTGGAGCTGGATGGCATCTCAGCCAAACAGAATAAACTGGACCTGTCGCCGATGCTGAAAACCGCTACGCCACATCCGGGTAAGGCACTATATTGTACCGAAAGTAACCCTCCGTTCGATAAAGGCATACTGAACAAAGAGTTACTGTCGCAAGCTGAACCGCACATTGAAGCGAAACACAGCAAGACGTTCTACTTCGATATCCGTAATACTGACCGTTCCGTAGGTGCCGCGCTGTCGGGCGCGATTGCCACTAAACATGGTGATCAAGGTCTGGCAACCGACCCCATCAAAGCTTATTTCTCCGGTACTGCCGGTCAAAGCTTTGGTGTCTGGAATGCCGGTGGCGTTGAGTTAACCCTGACCGGTGATGCCAACGACTATGTCGGTAAAGGGATGGCCGGTGGCCGTATTGCAGTGCGCCCTCCTGTCGGCTCTAACTTCCGCAGCCATGAGGCCAGCATTGTCGGCAACACCTGTCTCTATGGCGCGACTGGCGGCAAATTATTCGCCGCAGGCCGTGCAGGTGAGCGTTTCGCCGTGCGTAACTCTGGGGCTATCACCGTTGTTGAAGGTATCGGTGATAACGGCTGTGAATACATGACTGGTGGTATTGTCTGCGTACTGGGTCGCACTGGGATTAACTTCGGTGCTGGTATGACCGGCGGTTTTGCTTATGTTCTTGATGAAGATGGTGAATTCCGTAAACGTGTTAACCCTGAGCTGGTGGAAGTCCTGGATGTTGATCAATTGGCAATCCATGAAGAGCATCTGCGTGGGCTGATCACTGAGCATGTTCAGTTGACCGGTTCTAGCCGTGGCGAAGAAATTCTGGCTAACTGGCCAGAGTGGGTGACCAAATTTGCTTTGGTTAAACCGAAATCCAGCGACGTGAAAGCACTGTTGGGCCACCGTAGCCGTTCCGCAGCCGAGCTGCGGGTTCAAGCGCAGTAAGGGGTTGAAATGAGTCAGAATGTTTATCAGTTTATCGACCTACAGCGCGTAGATCCGCCAAAAAAGCCGCTGAAGATCCGTAAAATTGAATTTGTTGAGATTTACGAGCCGTTTTCGGAAACCCAGGCCAAAGCACAGGCAGACCGCTGCCTGTCTTGTGGTAACCCTTATTGCGAATGGAAGTGCCCGGTTCATAACTACATTCCTAATTGGCTGAAACTGGCCAACGAAGGGCGCATCATGGAAGCGGCGGATCTGGCCCACCAGACCAACAGCTTACCGGAAGTGTGTGGCCGTGTGTGCCCACAGGACCGTTTGTGCGAAGGGTCTTGTACCCTGAACGACGAATTCGGTGCGGTGACTATCGGCAACATCGAGCGCTACATCAGCGATAAAGCCATTGAGATGGGCTGGAAGCCTGATATGTCGCATGTTCACCCGACCGGTAAACGTGTCGCGGTGATCGGTGCTGGCCCTGCCGGGCTGGCCTGTGCCGACGTATTAGCACGCAACGGCGTACAAGCCGTGGTATTTGACCGCCATCCAGAGATTGGCGGCTTGCTGACCTTCGGTATTCCAGCCTTTAAGCTGGAAAAAGAAGTGATGATTAAGCGCCGTAAAATCTTCTCCGAGATGGGTATCGAATTCCAACTCAATACTGAAATCGGTAAAGATATCACCATGGATGCGCTGCTGAAGGAGTATGACGCGGTGTTCCTCGGTGTGGGTACTTACCAATCGATGCGCGGTGGTCTGGCAAATGAAGATGCCTCGGGTGTCTATGATGCGCTGCCATACCTGATTGCCAATACCAAGCAGTTGATGGGCTTTGATGCGACCGTCCACGAGCCATATATCAATATGGAAGGTAAGCGTGTCGTGGTGCTGGGCGGCGGTGATACCGCAATGGACTGTGTGCGTTCATCGATTCGCCAAGGGGCAACAGATGTGGTGTGCGCCTATCGTCGTGATGAGGTCAACATGCCAGGTTCCAAGCGGGAAGTGAAAAACGCCCGTGAGGAAGGAGTTGAGTTTAAATTCAACTTGCAACCATTAAGCATCGAAGTTAACAACAACGGCAACGTCTGTGGTGTGAAGATGGTTCGTACCCAACTGGGCGCACCTGATGCACAAGGCCGCAGCGTGGCTGAGCAGATCCCAGGGTCTGAACATGTGCTGCCAGCAGATGCAGTGATAATGGCATTTGGTTTCCGTCCACACAGCATGGAGTGGTTGGCGGCGCATGACGTGGCATTGGATAAGCAGGGCCGCGTAGTGGCCCCTGAGAGCACTGATAATGCGTTTCAGACCAGTAACCCGAAAATCTTTGCCGGTGGCGATATCGTCCGTGGCTCTGATCTGGTGGTGACAGCCATCGCCGAAGGCCGCAAAGCCGCAGATGGCATCATGAATTATCTGGAAGTCTGACAGTAAAAGTATCCTGCCATAGACTTAACACTAGAGGGCTGGTTATCCAGCCCTTTTTACTGCTTTTTTTCCACGCACATCCACTTCAACTCAAGATTTTGTAACAATCTCAACCACCTTATTTGCAGCAATTTATAGCTGAAGCGCTATAGTAAAGGCCGAGCTCCGATAGGTTTATGCTTTCCGTACTTATACTTTCTGTATCTATGTTTTTTGGCCTGACCCCATGGCTAGCCTTATTATTACGCCTTGTTTTAAATAAAGGATTATCTGTTATGAAATCTCACTTACTTTTTATTGCTGGCGGCTTGCTGGCGATCAGCAGCAGCGCATTGGCTATGTCTTTGAATTATCAAGAAGTTGGTTATAATATTGAGGCGCGTGGCGCGCGCGCTGTGGTAGCCGAGCTGGCAAAAGCGGGGCAACTGCCTGCGGTAGAAAATAATATTAAGCTGGGTGATGACAACTGGATTGCCATGGCCCCTAAACTGGTCGATGCCGGTAATGCGAATTTCACTGCTGGGGTGAAATCGGCACTCTCTTCTGCACTGATTTATAACCCGGCCGCAGTACTAAAAGCGGTGAGCGACAGTAAAACACTGACAGTATCAGATATTTGTACCGCACCGGCAGATGTCAAAGACAGTGCAGCCAAAGCCAGCTTCCAACAGCGCGCATCTCATACCTTATCGACTATCAGAAATAGCGATATGATGAGTCAACGTGATAGTTGTCTGGCTGAGTTGAAAAAACTGTCTTAATTATTGGTTATTTGGCAGAAATAATAAGGGCGGCTAATGCCGCCCTTATTGGGTATGGTAACGCTTGGTGCAAGAGAACAGTGTTGTTCGTTACTTAACAACCCGTAATGCTGGGCGACCACCGCTACGTGGCGGTTTTGGTGGCTCATCATCCGGGGAATGACTATCGTCCTGTGATACCTGAGTATCACCAGTGACTAATGTCAGGTTCTCAGCCGGTGCCGTCTCGCTGCCTTCCTCTGTGAAAGCCTCAAAATTGCCATCAGCATCAGAATCGTAAGCTTCTTCAGGCTCAAACATAGTGCCAGAGCCGTTTTCACGCGCATAGATAGCCATTACCGCAGCCATCGGCACGGTAACTTGACGAGGAACGCCACCGAAACGGGCATTGAAACTTACACCCTCGTTACCCAGCTCCAAATTACCCACGGCACGCGGTGCTACATTCAATACAATCTGCCCATCACGGGCAAATTCCATCGGCACCGAAACACCCGGCCGGGTGACATCCACAACCAGATGCGGAGTCAGTTGATTATCAATCAACCACTCGTAAAATGCGCGCAACAGATAGGGACGGCGCGGAGACATATCCGACATCTCCATAACAGTTAACCTCGGGTTTTCAGGTGCATTTCACGTTCAGCTTCAGTCAGGGAAGCCAGGAACGCATCACGCTCAAACACACGTGTCATATAACCCTTCAACTCTTTAGAGCCAGCACCGGTTAACTCGATACCTAAGACAGGTAAACGCCACAGCAGCGGAGCCAGATAGCAATCAACCAAGCTGAATTCTTCGCTCATAAAGAAAGGCATTTCATTAAATACCGGCGCGATAGACAACAGAGCTTCACGTAGCTGCTTGCGGGCTGCTTCAGCTTCCTGAGCATTACCTTGTTCGATCTTATGCATCAGGGAATACCAGTCTTTCTCGATGCGATTCATCATCAAACGACTGCTACCACGTGCAACAGGGTATACCGGCATCAATGGAGGATGAGGGAAACGCTCATCCAAATACTCCATGATGATACGGGATTCATACAATGTTAACTCGCGATCAACCAAAGTAGGAACGGTCTGGTAGGGATTGAGGTCAATCAGGTCCTGCGGCAGATTACCAGCTTCAACCTGCTCAATCTCAACACTGACACCTTTCTCCGCCAGTACGATACGTACTTGATGGCTAAAAATGTCGGTCGGGCCGGAAAACAGCGTCATTACCGAACGTTTGTTGGCAGCGACAGCCATGAAAACCTCCAAGATTATCTAGAAAACAGTGCGAATAGCCCACGGTTAGGTTGCTATCCTGAGTCGTTTTACCGCCGGTTCGTCATCTCGACAGCTGTTGCCGTAAATAAGCCTTGGTCGAGATAGTTATTCAGCCAGGGAGATACACGGACGCCAACAGTTCGCCGAACAGGCACAAAAGTGGGTGATAGTTTACCAGATTTTGCATGTTTTGTGGGGATGGTGCTGCGATTTCGTGATTAATTGTCTATCCGACAACGGTTTAGCAACGAAAATATAATATGTGATGCTATGGAAAGTGGTTTTTCAGGCATAAAAAAACCCGGTGAGACACCGGGTTTTTGCCATTAATCTGATGCCATAAAGGCAAAAAATTAACGTTTGGAGAACTGTGGACGGCGACGTGCTTTACGCAGACCCACTTTCTTACGCTCAACTTCACGCGCATCACGCGTTACGAAGCCAGCTTTACGCAGTTCTGGGCGCAGAGTCTCGTCATATTCCATCAGTGCACGGGTAATACCGTGACGGATAGCACCAGCTTGACCAGAAATACCACCACCTTTAACAGTGATGTACATGTCAAACTTGCTAACCATATCTAGCAGTACGAGCGGTTGCATAACAACCATACGGCCAGTTTCACGACCGAAGTACTCTTCGATGCTACGTTGGTTAATAACGATATTACCGCTACCCGGCTTAAGAAAAACGCGTGCAGCAGAACTTTTGCGGCGACCAGTGCCGTAGTATTGATTTTCAGCCATTGCCATAATCCCGATTAAATGTCCAGAACTTGCGGTTGCTGCGCCGCATGATTGTGCTCAGTACCTGCGTAAACTTTAAGTTTACGAAACATTGCACGGCCCAGCGGACCCTTCGGCAGCATGCCTTTAACCGCGATTTCAATCACACGCTCAGGACTGCGGGCAATCATCTCTTCAAAGGTCGCTTGTTTGATACCACCGACGTAGCCGGTATGACGGTAATAAATCTTGTCTGTACGCTTGTTACCGGTTACAGCAACTTTTTCTGCGTTCAGAACGATGATGTAATCACCAGTATCAACGTGCGGGGTGTATTCCGCCTTGTGCTTGCCGCGTAGGCGACTAGCCAGTTCAGTAGCGAGGCGACCTAAGGTCTTACCGTTCGCGTCAACAACATACCAGTCACGTTTTACAGTTTCTGGTTTCGCTGTGAAAGTTTTCATTATAAAAGCTTACCCAATTAATAAGTTACACGTTGGTGAACACCCAAACGTTCAAAAACAGTTGAGGCTCACACGACCATCAGTCCAGCAAACCTACCCCTTCGAATAGCCAATGCCGGCACTATCAAAGTTTTTGGGAAAAAAACTTTGTTGTAACGTGGGGTCGCAAGATTATAGAGAAGTCGACGTTAAAAATCGAACTGTTTTTGACGAGAAAGGTATAAATTAAACATGTTAAGTTAGGGCGAAGGAAAATCGCCCACCACAGAATAGCATTTTAGCGGGTCAGAAGTGAATAACGGTCGTGCAGATTATCCCTATGGCAGATGCGGTAAAGAGAGATACTCTTCACTTTGCATCTCTTGTAACCGCGATAAACAGCGTTGATATTCGAATTTAAGGCGCTCACCGCAATAAATATCGAACATTGATACTTCTGCCGCAATAATCAATTTTACCCGCCGTTCATAAAACTCATCCACGAGTGCCAGAAAACGCCTGGCCGTATTCTCATCTCGCGTCTCCATGCGGTGGACGTTGTGCAGTAATACCGTGTGATAGAGTTTGGATAGCGCAATGTAATCCAACTGGCTGCGGGCTTCTTCACACAATGTATGGAAATCTACCGCCAGAACACCCTGTGCTGAACAAATAGCAGGCAATGGCCGATGATTTACTTCCAGTATCGGCGCTTGGTCCCCCTCTTTACCGGCCAGTTTGACAAAAATATCGTCCATCGCCTGTTCAGTTTGTGGATTCAAGGGCGTCAGATAAAGATTTGCCTGAGTCAGGGTCCGCAGGCGGTAATCAATCCCCGCATCGACATTCATCACATCACAATACTGTTTAATCAATTCAATGGCTGGCAAGAAGCGGGCACGCTGTAAACCGTTATGATACAAATTATCCGGTGGAATATTGGAGGTGGTAACCAACGTGATACCTCTGGCAAAGAGTGCCTCCAGCAATGTCGCCAGTAACATGGCATCAGTAATATCCGAGACAAAAAACTCATCAAAGCACAGCACATCAGTCTGCGCTTTGAAACCGTCGGCAATAATCTCCAGCGGATTTTCATGACCTTGCAGCTCAGTCAGTTCTTGATGTACCCGTAGCATACAACGATGGAAATGCAGTCGCAGCTTGCGCTCACCCGGCAAGCTGTGGAAAAACAGATCCATCAGCCAGGTTTTACCCCGCCCAACACCGCCCCACATATATAGCCCCTGGGCGGGTCGTATGGGGGTCCGGGGTACAGCTCGCCCAATCAAACGGTTCAGCCGCCCGCGCAGACTCGTGCTGGTCGGCGCTATACTCTGGCGTTGATTTAGTTCCTGATAAAGCCTATCCAACCGTGCTACAGCACGCCGTTGTACCTCATCAGGTTGGTAGTCGCCAGCATCAAGTGCCTGCTGGTAAAGTGCTGTAGGTGTACTTGGTTGCATGTTTATCAACAATCCCTGATAAAATAGTTATCTACTTTTTGCGCGACTTTGTTGCTGATTTATCGGGCAATCGCCGCATTTACCGACACTGCCACTGCGAAGAAAGCCTGATAACCATAAGCAAAGTTGCATCAGGATTCCACTCCGACAAGGTTAACGGTTATAGTGGGTATTATTAAGTGAAAAAGTCCTGCTGAACAATGAAGTCAAAAAAGGAGTCATCATGACCTGGGAGTATGCGCTTATTGGGTTGGTTGTTGGTATCGTGATTGGCGCGGTGGCTATGCGCTTTGGCAACCGCAAATTGCGTCAGCAGCAAGTGCTGCAAAATGAGCTGGAGAAAAGCAAAACTGATTTGGAAGAATACCGTCAGGAACTGGTTGGGCATTTTGCCCGCAGTGCTGAGTTGTTGGATAATATGGCTCGCGACTATCGCCAGCTCTACCAACATATGGCGAAAAGCTCCAATAACTTATTACCGGACTTGCCACTGCAAGATAACCCGTTCCGCTACCGTCTGACTGAATCTGAAGCAGATAATGATCAGGCACCGGTAAAAATGCCACCTCGGGATTACTCTGAAGGCGCATCGGGGTTATTACGCCCGGAGCATCAGACCCGCGATTAAGCACACGTTTAGCTATCATACTGACTACGGTGGGGTGTATCTCACATTACCGTGGTCAGTACATTTACACTTCTATACTTACCTCTCCTTGAATTGCTTCATAGCGAGCCTTATATCAAGCCATATCTTAGGATGCTTATATTTAGGACAGCAGTAGCCTTTTGAAATAAGTGAATTTTTTAGCTAATCCAGAGTCTTAATTTACAACGGGCCTGTAACAGCCATCCATCCTATTCATTCACCGTTAGGTATTGAGAGAGTTTAAATCAATGAAGAAAAAGTCATTATTTCTTAGTGCGCTGGCATTGAGTGTCGGCTTAGGTCTCGCGTCTGTTCCAATGGTGAACGCAGCAGCTCTCCCAGCGGCAGTAGCCGGGCAGGCAGTCCCTAGCCTGGCACCGATGTTGGAAAAAGTTTTGCCCGCGGTAGTCAGTGTTCATGTGTCAGGAACACAGGCACAACAGCAACGTTTGCCAGAAGAATTCAAATTCTTCTTTGGCCCGAATGCACCCGCCGGTAAAGAAAGCAGCCGTCCATTCGAGGGGTTAGGGTCGGGTGTTATCATTAATGCCGAAAAAGGCTATGTGCTGACAAACAACCACGTTATCAATAATGCGGATAAAATTCGCGTTCAGCTCAATGATGGTCGTGAATATGATGCGAAGCTGCTAGGACGTGATGAACAAACCGATATCGCGTTATTGCAGTTAACCGATGCCAAAAATCTGACCGCGATTAAAATGGCCGATTCCGATAACCTGCGAGTGGGTGATTTTGCCGTTGCTGTCGGTAATCCATTTGGTCTGGGGCAAACAGCAACATCGGGGATTATTTCAGCCTTGGGTCGTAGTGGCTTGAATTTGGAAGGGTTGGAAAACTTTATCCAGACCGACGCCTCCATCAACCGTGGTAACTCTGGCGGCGCGCTAGTTAACCTCAATGGTGAATTGATTGGGATTAACACCGCAATTCTGGCCCCAGGTGGCGGCAACATCGGTATCGGCTTTGCTATTCCAAGTAACATGGCGCAAAACCTCAGCCAACAATTGATTGAGTTTGGCGAAGTGAAGCGCGGGCTATTGGGCATTCGTGGCAGCGAAATGACCGCTGACATGGCCAAAGCCTTTAATATTGATGCTCAGCGTGGTGCTTTTGTCAGTGAAGTGCTACCAAAATCAGCCGCATCTAAAGCAGGCATCAAAGCCGGTGATGTGTTGGTTTCTGTTGATGGGAAACCCATCAGTAGCTTTGCTGAGTTGCGGGCCAAAGTGGGCACCACGGGGCCAGGTAAAGCCATTAAAGTTGGCATGCTGCGCGATGGGAAACCGCTTGAAGTCACCGTAACCCTGGAAAACAGCAGCCCAACGTCAACTAGCGCAGAAACCTTATCGCCATCATTGCAGGGTGCATCCCTGAGCAATGGGGAAATAAAAGGGGGCAGTAAGGGCATCAAAGTTGAGAGCGTGACCAAAGGCTCACCTGCAGCGCAATCTGGTTTGCAGAAAGATGATGTGATTATTGCTGTAAACCGTGTCCGGGTTCAGGATATTACTCAGTTGCGCAAAGCCCTTGATGCGAAACCGGCGGTAATTGCACTGAATATTGTGCGCGGTGAAGAGAATATTTACCTGTTAATACGCTAATTTGCAGAAAAATCGGACACAGCACAATGCTGTGTCCGCCAAACTCATGCTATCCTCCTGTCATCCATTCATTTACGCCTTAAACCTCATGTTTCTTAAGCTATTGCGTTCTATTATTTTGGGGCTAATTATTGCCGGTGTCTTGCTGGTCGCAATACCTATGCTCCGTAGTCCGGGCCATATCTTTTCCGGCAAGAGCAATAGCATAGATGAAGAGGCTCCAGCCAGTTATAACCAGGCGGTACGCAGAGCTGCCCCTGCGGTGGTTAATGTCTATAACCGTAGCCTAAGCTCGACACAAGATGGACTGGCTATTCGTACATTGGGTTCTGGCGTAATCATGAGTGATAAGGGATATATCCTTACCAACAAGCACGTTATCAATAATGCTGAACAGATAATTGTGGCACTACAAAATGGCCGAGTATCCGAGGCATTACTCGTGGGTTCCGATGGCTTAACTGATTTAGCGGTACTAAAAATTGATGCGGTGAACCTACCAGTAATTCCAATCAATATTAATCGTGCCCCCCATATCGGTGATGTCGTGCTGGCAATTGGTAACCCTTATAACCTTGGCCAAACCGTCACCCAAGGGATTATCAGCGCCACTGGGCGTATTGGTTTAAGTGATTCCGGGCGACAAAACTTCCTTCAGACCGATGCTTCAATCAATCAGGGGAATTCTGGCGGTGCGCTGGTGAATACCTTGGGCGAACTGATGGGAATTAACACTCTGTCCTTTGATAAGAGCAGTAACGGCGAAACACCGGAAGGGATTGGTTTTGCGATTCCGACAGCACTTGCGACCAAAGTGATGGAGAAACTTATCCGTGACGGTCGAGTGATACGTGGCTATATCGGAGTTACCGGCGAGGAATATCCGCCCTTCAATGCCAGCGGCAATAGTACGGATCGGGTGCATGGGATTAAGGTCAATGACATATCAGCTCATGGCCCCGCAGTAGATGCAGGTCTGCAAATTGGCGATATCATCCTTAGTGTTAATAATAAACCGGCGACATCCGTTATCGAAACTATGGATCAGGTAGCAGAAATCCGCCCCGGCACCACCATCCCTATCTTATTGTTACGTAACGGCCAACAGATGACGGCACAAATCACTATCAGCGAGTTAGATCAAAATGCCGTGCTAGGTCATCAGACAACCCCACAACCGTAATAGTCATCTTGAAATTCGGGTAAAAAAGCAGCCAACTGCACTTACGTCGTGATAGAAGAAGAGTTTAGCCATAAAAAATGCCAGCGCGATATCATCGGCTGGCATCTGTTTTTCTTGCGTTTTAGCGGGTTTATTCGCCTTTTATACGCTCAATCTTGGCACCCAAGGCACGCAATTTATCTTCGATACGCTCGTAGCCACGGTCGATATGATAAATACGATCAACGATAGTTACCCCGTCAGCAATACAGCCCGCTAATACCAAACTGGCTGAAGCACGCAAATCAGTGGCCATCACCTGGGCACCTGATAGTTGCTCAACACCATAACAAATCACGGTATTGCTCTCGATTTCTGCATGTGCGCCCATCCGAATAAGCTCAGGCACATGCATGAAGCGGTTCTCAAAAATGGTCTCAGTGATAACACCGGTTCCTTCCGCCACCAAATTCAATAAGCTGAATTGAGCCTGCATATCGGTTGGAAAACCAGGGTGCGGCGCAGTGCGTAGCGTAACCGCTTTCGGACGCTGCCCGTGCATATCAAGGCTTATCCAGTCGTCGCCAATCTCAATATCAGCACCAGCTTCACGCAGTTTAGCCAATACCGCATCCAGCGTATCAGGCCGAGTTTGACGGCACACAACCTTACCACCAGAGATGGCCGCAGCAACCAGGAAAGTACCGGTTTCAATGCGATCAGGCAGCACACGATAAACACCACCACCCAAGCGAGCAACGCCCTCGATGGTAATTCTGTCAGTACCTGCACCACTGATTTTCGCACCCAGCGTATTGAGGAAATTAGCCGTATCGACAATTTCCGGCTCACGGGCCGCATTCTCAATTACGGTGGTGCCTTCAGCTAATGTGGCAGCACTCATAATGGTAACAGTCGCGCCAACGCTGACTTTATCCATGACGATATGCGCGCCTTTCAGGCGGCCATCGACGGACGCTTTAACATAGCCCTCTTCCAGCTTGATTTCAGCACCCAGTTGTTCCAAACCGGAAATATGCAAATCAACCGGACGCGCACCGATAGCGCAGCCGCCGGGTAAAGAAACCTGGCCTTTGCCAAAACGGGCAACCAGTGGCCCCAACGCCCAAATAGAGGCACGCATGGTTTTGACTAAATCATAAGGAGCGCAAAACTCATCCACACCGCTGGCATCAACAAAAACTGAACCAGAGTCATTACGCTCAATTTTTGTGCCTAATTGGCTGAGCAGCTTAATGGTGGTATCAATGTCTTTTAGCTTTGGGACATTTTGCAACTCTACTGGTTCTTCAGCCAGCAATGCAGCAAACATTATTGGCAATGCGGCGTTTTTCGCTCCTGAAATAGTGACTTCACCGCTTAGGCGAGTCCGCCCCTGCACACGAAATTTATCCATTGTGACCACTCTCTGTTGTCAATTCGAATTTACTGCCCGCCTTAGAACTGTCGACGCTTCGTTAAACAGCTCCCGGGCCAACAGCATTAAAAGCCGTTTAGTTTGCGATCCCGTTGCCACTCTTGCGGCGTATAGGCCTTAATTGATAAGGCATGAATACGGTTATCAGCGATATATTCCATCAAAGGCGCATACACAGCCTGCTGTTTTTTCACCCGGCTCATATCGGCAAATAACTCACCGACAGCAATCACCTGAAAGTGGCTGCCATCACCGGTAACATGCGCTTCTTGTAATGCTAATGCTTGCATCAGCACGTCTTTAATTTCGTTAGTATCCATAAGATTCATTCTATTTTAAGAGGATCGTTATTTTTAAGTGAAGCATAGCCAGCCAAACATATTAGTGGAATACGGCGAGCTCCGAAACTAAAGAAAAGCCCCTGTTTCGTTGTTACGCACAGGGGCCTTTGAATATCTTTGGCTTTTATACCCTTCTTACCTGGGTATAGCTTTTGGTATAGACGACACAGAAAGCCGCGAACTTAACTAACGAGCCATTTCTACCGGAATGATGTGCTGGAGGTTGTACAGCTCAATTAGAGTAGACAACCGATCACTGACACCAGTAATCGTTAATGAGACACTTTGTTTGCCTGCCGGTTCATGAAGAGAATGCAGTTCGCGAAAGTGCACCAGCAATGCCAGACCGGATGAGTCGACACGCTGTAATTGGCTGACATCAATATGAGTCTTACCCGCCAATAACGCCTCACGCTGCTGCCAAAGTGGTAGCAGTGTTTCACGATCTAATTCACCTCGCAGCACCAGCGTTTCTTGCTGTGACTGCCAGCTCAATTTATCTACCATAATTATTGCTTATCTAACGTAATTGGCTGTTTCGCGGCGATCAACAACTGCTTAGTCAGGCCATCAACCCCTTGCTGACGCAGGATAGAAGCCCACTCATTTTGCTTAGTACTAATCATGCTAACCCCTTCGGCTATCATGTCATACGCCTGCCAGTTACCGGTTTGGCTATTTTTACGCCATTGAAAATCTAAACGCACAGGTGGTCGGCCATTTGGATCAAGAATAGTCACGCGAATAGCAACAATATTGGCATCACCCAGTGGTTGGTCTGGTGCAACATCGTAAGTTTGGCCGTGGTACAGCGCCAATGCCTGACCGTAAGCCTGTTCCAGATATTGACTGAACGCATTGAAGTACGCTTCGCGCTGCGCAGGGGTCGCCGCTTTATAATAGCTACCCAGGACTAACGCACCGGCGTATTTGATCTGGACAAATGGCAACAGTTCTTCACGTACGATGGTGCGCAAATAGTCTGGGTTCTGTTTGATCTTAGGTTGTTCGGTTTTTAAGCGCGTGAATGTTCTTTGCGCGGCTTCATCCATCATTCGGTATGGATTAGTTTGATCGACAGCATTCGCCAGTGGTGCTACCACCAGCAACGCAACCATAAGTAAACGTTTAAACATTCAGAGACCCTCTTAAGGATGTTGAGTTGCAGGTAAGCTGCCGTTATCTGTCGGAGTGGGCGCCGCTGCCGTTGGGGCTACTGGCTCACTTGCTGGCGCATCAGAATTACCATCCCCGCCACTCTTGTACAAGAACTGGCCGATAAGATCTTCCAACACCAGTGCAGATTTGGTGTCTTGAATTATACCGCCATCTTTCAAAATAGTGGTGCCCATATCCGGGTCTTCAAAACCGACATTTAGTGCCAGGAACTGTTCACCCAATAAGCCAGAAGTGCGTACCGCCAAAGAGCTGGTATCCGGGATATGGTTATAACGTTGCTGAATATCTATCGCCACACGTGGGCTGTAGTTTTTGGTATCCAGCGTGATGTCAGCCACCCGCCCCACCACAACACCGCCAATTTTGACCGGCGAATTGGTTTTCAGACCACCCACATTGTCAAACGTTGCATAAATTCGATAAGTCGGCTGGTTGCCTACTGATTTGATATCCGCAACCTTCAGGCAGAGAAATACGACCGCCAGAATAGCAATCAGTATAAACAAACCTACCCAGACTTCACTTTTCTTCGTTTGCATCGACTCAATTCCCAAACATCAGTGCTGTCAGCACAAAATCCAATCCCAATACCGCCAGCGATGAATGCACTACGGTACGGGTCGTTGCCCGGCTAATCCCTTCAGATGTTGGGATCGCATCATAACCATTGAACAGCGCAATCCAGGTCACAGTAATAGCAAATACCAGACTCTTAATTAGGCAATTCAGTAAATCGGTACGCCACTCCACAGCATTTTGCATCGCCGACCAGAAGAAACCGCCATCGATCCCTTTCCAGTCAACCCCCACCACAGAGCCACCCCAGATACCGACGGCAACAAAAATAGCGGTTAATAATGGCATACTGATAAGACCTGCCCAGAACCGGGGAGCCACCACTCGACGCAGCGGGTCGATTGCCATCATTTCCAAACTGGAAATCTGTTCAGTGGCTTTCATCAAGCCAATCTCCGCGGTTAGAGCAGAACCGGCGCGACCGGCGAACAACAGTGCGGTTACCACTGGCCCCAACTCACGTAGCAGTGATAAAGACACCATCATCCCAAGACTGGCTTCAGCACTGTATGTGGTGAGGATCAAAAAGCCCTGTAACCCCAGAACCATGCCGATAAACAGACCGGAAACCACGATAATCAGTAGCGATTGCACACCGACGCTATAGAGCTGTTTAACCAATAATGGCCATTGTTTTCGCGGTTCAGGCCGCCCGACAAGGGCATTGAATAACATTAAACCCGCGCGACCAAAGGATGCGCTGACATTAATGCCCCTACGCCCTAAAGACGCTAACGCCTGTACTAACATGAATACTCCATCAGCCTATCTCCTTCGTATTTAAAGCTACAGGGGGTTAGCTACGATAACTCCCGAACCACTTAACCGAGTAAGTTCATCGGGGATAGCTCGCTTACTGCCTACCTGCAACTCCAATTACTTTGGGTATAACAGCTCAGTTTTATAATCACCGGCTGGGAAACGGAAAGGCACCGGCCCGTCGGCAATACCATCAAGGAACTGGCGCACCCGCATATCGTTATTGGCTTGCAACTGTTCCGGTGTTCCTTCGGCAATAACATGCTGATCGGCAACAATATAGGCATAATCAGCAATACTAAGGACTTCAGGCACATCGTGGGAAACCACCACACAAGTCACGCCTAATGCATGATTCAGCTCATCAATCAGTTTTACCAGCACCCCCATAGTTATAGGGTCCTGACCCACAAATGGCTCATCAAACATAATCAATTCAGGATCAAGGGCAATGGCCCTTGCCAGTGCAGCACGCCGCGCCATACCGCCGGAAAGTTCGGCAGGCATCAGATTAGCCGCCCCACGCAGCCCCACGGCTTCCAACTTCATCATCACCGTACTGTGCAGCAATTCCTCCGGCAAACGGCTATGTTCGCGTAATGGGAAAGCCACATTCTCAAACACGGTCAAATCAGTGAATAACGCACCAGATTGAAACAGCATGCTCATTTTCTTACGCACATCATACAAACGCTGACGTGAAAGCGCCGGAATATTATCACCATCAAACCAGATTTCACCTGCATCCGGTACAAGTTGCCCACCGATCAGGCGCAACAATGTGGTTTTACCAATTCCTGATGGCCCCATAATCGCAGTCACTTTGCCGCGGGGGACCGTCATGTTGATATCGGCGAATATCGGACGCTCACCACGGGTAAAACTCATCCCGCGGATCTCTATCAAATTCGACGACAATTGCTTCATTATCATTCGTCCCTTTAGGCCTTTAATTACTCATCCGAGCGCCAATGCTACATCAAATGGCGGCAACGAGCACAATGGGAAGTATTTTGGCAACTTATTGTCACTTTTTCGTAGCCAAAGTTGCCATAAGTTTTACTTTTCTGGCACTCACAGTCAAAATTAGGGTTAACTCAAAAAAGAGCGTAAAACGCTGTTAGTGGTTTTTACCCATGGGCTAGCTGTTTTCCACCGAAAATGGGTTACCAACAGTCAGCTTCTACCAACGGATCGGGATTATACCTAATAAAGGACTCTGCATGCCTCTTGCGATAACACTATTAATCATCGGCTTGGTCTTATTAGTGTATGGCGCTGATCGATTAGTTTATGGCGCCGCTGTGTTATCCCGTTCTTTCGGCATCCCCCCCCTTATTATTGGGATGACCATCGTCGGTATCGGCACATCGCTACCTGAGTTGATCGTTTCGGTGACTGCAGCACTGAATAATCAAACCGATATGGCGGTTGGGAATGTGCTTGGCTCTAATATTACCAATTTACTGCTGATTGTCGGTGGTGCAGCCCTTATACGCCCATTAACAGTACGATCAGAGATTTTACGCCGTGAATTACCGTTGATGCTGGTAGTGACGGTGCTATGTGGTTTCCTGCTGGCTGATAACCATCTCAGCCGTGGAGATGGTATTATTTTGCTGGTAGCAGCAGCGGCGTTTATTATTCTGATGCTGAAAATTGCCCGTCTGGCCCATGTGGAAGGCAATGACATCCTGACTCGCGAACAGTTGGCTGAATTGCCTCAAGACAGTAGCAATACCGTCGCTCTTTTGTGGTTAGTGTTAGCTTTCATTATCTTGCCACTCTCGGCCAAAATGATTATCGATAATGCCACGGTCATTGCCCGGGTCGCAGGTGTCAGTGAACTGGTTATAGGGCTGACTGTTATTGCCATTGGCACCAGTTTGCCTGAACTGGCTACTTTTATCGCTGGCGCGCTGAAAGGGGAAGATGATATGGCGGTCGGCAATATCATCGGTTCGAACATTTTTAATATTGTGATTGTGTTAGGTGTACCTGCTCTGCTCTCCCCTGGCGATATTAATCCAGAAGCTTTCCAGCGCGACTATTGGGTGATGCTCGGTGTCAGTGTGATATTTACCCTTCTTTGCCTGGGGCGTAAACATCGCATCGGTCATATGGCAGGTGCTCTGTTATTATGTGGGTTTATCGCTTATCTAGCGGTGCTGTTTTTTGCACCCTTTAATGTGGCATAACCATGTTCATTCAATGGGAACCAAGTATGTCTTCTTATGATTTACAGCCAGCAACTGATTCACCGTCGGGTATTAACTCATTGCCAAGAGTGGATTTTCAACAGGCGGGAAAACAGGTGCTGCAGATTGAGCGCGAAGGACTGGCACAACTCGATCAATATATTAATGACGATTTTGCCAAAGCCTGCGATGCAATATTTAACTGCCATGGCAAAGTTGTGGTTATGGGGATGGGCAAATCTGGCCATATTGGTTGCAAAATTGCCGCCACCTTCGCCAGCACGGGAACACCTGCCTTTTTCGTCCACCCCGGTGAAGCCAGTCATGGCGATCTCGGCATGGTCACGCCACAAGATATTGTGCTCGCCATCTCTAATTCAGGGGAATCTAACGAGATCCTCGCTCTCATCCCGGTTCTAAAGCGCCAAAAAATTCCGCTAATCTGCATGAGCAATAATCCTGAAAGTAGCATGGGTAAAGCGGCCGATATTCATTTGTGCATCAAGGTCCCACAAGAGGCCTGCCCATTAGGGTTGGCGCCGACCACCAGTACCACGGCCACCTTGGTGATGGGGGACGCGCTTGCAGTTGCATTGTTACAGGCCCGAGGCTTCACTCAAGAAGATTTTGCTCTCTCCCATCCAGGCGGAGCACTGGGGCGCAAGTTACTGTTGCGAATCAGCGATATCATGCACACTGGTGCAGAGCTCCCGCACATCAGTCCCGATGCGTCATTACGCGATGCGTTACTGGAGATTACTCGGAAGAATCTAGGTTTAACTGTCATCTGTGACGATTTGATGATGATTAAAGGTATCTTTACCGACGGTGACTTGCGCCGAATATTTGATTTGGGTGTCGATCTGAATAACGCGAAAATTGCAGATGTAATGACCAGTGGCGGTATTCGAGTCCCTCCAACCATGTTGGCTGTGGATGCACTCAACCTGATGGAGTTGCGCCATATTACCGCCGTATTGGTCGCAGATGGCGATCAGTTGCTGGGTGTGGTGCATATGCATGACATGCTGAGAGCCGGCGTGGTCTAACCGTGGACTGTCTGGTGAATAAAACAGCTAACAACGCCGCAACGTCAAGTAAGAAGAGTTTCCCAAATTAATTGGGGTTGCAGCTAGGCTGCAAACGAATGCATCCCGATGAGCTTGCATAGTCAAGTGATTCGGGTGAAAGAGAGCAGCTAACAACGCCGCAACGTCAAGTAAGAAGGGTTTCCCAAATTAATTGGGGTTGCAGCTAGGCAGCAAACGAGTGCATCCCGATGAGCTTACACTAGTAAGTGATTCGGGTGAAAGAGAGCAGCTAACAACGCTGCAACGTCAAGTAAGAAGGGTAAAATGAGCGACACCGTATATCAGGACACATGCTATGGACCAGTAGCCGACACTGTGATGTCACGTGCGGCGAAAATTCGCCTACTGATTTGTGATGTCGATGGTGTGATGTCCGACGGCCTGATTTATATGGGTAATCAGGGCGAAGAGCTGAAAGCTTTCAACGTGCGTGATGGCTATGGTATCCGCTGCCTGATAACCTCAGGTATTGAAGTAGCCATTATTACTGGCCGTCGCGCAAAATTACTGGAAGACCGCGCCAACACCTTAGGCATTACCCACCTTTATCAAGGGCAATCTGATAAGCTGGTGGCCTATAACGAATTGTTGGTAGCATTAGCATGCCAGCCTGAGCAGGTTGCTTATATTGGGGATGACCTGATTGATTGGCCGGTCATGGCACAAGTTGGGTTATCTGTTGCAGTCGCGGATGCCCATCCGTTACTTCTTCCCAAGGCACATTATGTGACGCGAATCCATGGCGGGCGCGGTGCAGTACGCGAGATATGTGATTTGATATTATTAGCTCAAGATAAACTTGAAGGTGCCAAAGGATTGTCGATATGAGTAAAACAAGACTATGGATAACATTATCCTTGGCACTGATTGCTTTGGCATTGATTGGCTGGAATATATCCGGCTTTAATCAGCAGGACACGCAAACCGTGGCCACTGATAATGAGCCCTCTTCGCAGAGCCAGCATACTGTGACCGTGGTATTCAATCCGGTCGGGCAATTGAATTATAAATTGGTGGCTGAAGACGTACAAAACTTCAGCACTCAAGAGTTAACCTGGTTTACCAAACCGGTCATGACTCTGTTTGCGGAGAATGCAGTCGCTACTTGGACAGTGCGCGCCGACCGCGCCAAATTGACCAATGATAAGATGCTGTATTTGTATGGTCATGTTGAAGTTGATAGCCTGACACCAGACGCACAGTTACAAAAAATTAAAACCGATAACGCCCAGGTTAATTTGATCACTCAGGATGTATCCTCAGACGATGAAGTTACCCTCTTTGGTGTTGGATTCACATCTAACGGCATGAAAATGCGTGGGAACTTGCGGGACAAAACCGCTGAGCTGATTGAAAAGGTTAAAACCTCTTATGAAATCCAAAAATAAACTTCGTCATTTTTTGCTTGCCAGTTCACTTTTGGCCGCAAGCCTGCCCGCTCTGGCGTTAACGGGTGATACTGATCAGCCCGTCACGGTTGACTCCGTTAAACAAGCGTTAGATATGGAGGCCAATACTGTCACATTTACCGACAATGTGGTTATCAAGCAAGGTACCATTGAGATTAAAGCTGATAAAGTCGTGGTTACGCGCCCAGGCGGTGATCAAAGCAAAATGGTCATTGAAGGTTATGGTAATCCAGTCACTTTCTACCAGATGCAAGACAGTGGCAAACCCGTAAAAGGCCATGGGCAGAAACTGCGTTATGAAGTCGCAAATGATTTTGTGGTGTTGACTGGCAATGCTTATCTGGAGCAACTTGATAGTAATATCAAAGGTGATCGCATCACTTATCTGGTGAAAAAACAGCAGATGGAAGCCTTCAGTGATAAAGGCAACCGCGTCACCACCGTGTTATTACCGTCCCAATTACAAGACAAAGGGCCAGCAGCTTCAGGCCAAAAGAAGAGTAAGTAATCATTTATGGCAACATTAATCGCAGAAAAGCTGGCTAAGGCGTACAAAGGCCGTAAAGTGGTCGAAGACGTAAGCCTCAATGTGAAATCCGGTGAGATAGTGGGCCTGCTTGGGCCGAACGGCGCAGGGAAAACTACCACTTTTTATATGGTCGTCGGCATTGTCCAGCGTGACGCCGGGCGTATTGTGATTGATGACGAAGATATCAGCCTCTTGCCTCTCCATGAACGCGCTCGTCGCGGTATTGGTTATTTACCGCAAGAAGCCTCTATTTTCCGCCGCCTGAGTGTATTTAACAACTTAATGGCGGTGCTGGAGATCCGTAAAGACCTCTCTGCTGAGCAGCGTGAGGAACGGGCTGATGAATTAATGGAAGAGTTCCATATCACCCATTTACGTGACAACTTGGGGCAATCGCTTTCCGGTGGTGAACGCCGCCGTGTTGAAATAGCCCGTGCACTGGCGGCAAATCCTAAGTTTATTCTGCTGGATGAGCCTTTTGCCGGGGTTGATCCGATTTCCGTTATCGATATTAAAAAAATTATTGAACATCTACGCGACAGTGGTCTTGGCGTTCTTATTACCGACCATAACGTGCGTGAAACGTTAGACGTCTGTGAGCGGGCTTATATCGTAAGCCAGGGTCATTTAATCGCTCACGGTACGCCACAGGAAATCCTGGCTGACGAACAAGTTAAGCGTGTTTACCTCGGTGAAGAATTCCGTCTCTGACCTTTTTCCAATACCCAATAGATTTCAAGGTGCAGGAAGGCGGCAAACAATAAAATCGGTCATAAATCGATTTAAACAGCATTTATGCTAGCCCGCAGGTGCGGCCAAGTAACCGGCAGCCAATACCCCTGCAATTTGAAAGATGACGGATATTCCTTCATCTATAAAGGAAAATTGATACCGCATTATGAAGCAAGGTTTGCAACTCAAGTTCAGCCAACAACTGGCTATGACTCCGCAGCTTCAACAGGCTATTCGCTTGTTGCAACTTTCTACACTTGAACTCCAGCAGGAGATTCAGTTAGCGCTGGAGAGTAACCCCCTGCTTGAGCAAACTGATCTTCATGAAGAGATAGATGCAAAAGAGACCGTAGACAGTGAATCGCTTGATACCCGCGAGGCGCTGGAACAAAAAGATATGCCCGAAGAGTTGCCACTTGATGCCACCTGGGATGAGATCTACACCGCAGGCACGCCATCAGGAATGGGCAATGATTATAGCGATGATGAGTTGCCGGTTTATCAAGGGGAAACGACCCAAACGCTACAAGACTACCTGATGTGGCAAGTGGATTTAACCCCATTCTCTGATACTGATGTTGCCATTGCGACCTCTATCGTGGATGCGGTCGATGAAACCGGTTACCTTACGGTGCCACTGGAAGATATTCTGGAAAGCATGGGGGACGAGAACGTCGCACTGGATGAAGTAGAAGCGGTGCTTAAGCGGATACAACACTTTGATCCTATTGGTGTCGCGGCACGTAACCTGCGTGAATGTCTGTTGGTACAGTTGTCACAATATGACAAAGATACCCCCTATCTTGCCGAAGCACGTCTGGTGGTTAGCGATTATCTGGATTTGCTGGGTAACCATGATTTCCGTACGATGATCCGCTTGAGTCGGCTAAAAGAAGATACACTTAAAGAAGCGATCGGCCTGATTCAGTCTCTGGATCCGCGTCCGGGTCAATCCATCAATACCGGGGAGTCCGAGTACGTCATTCCCGATGTTTTGGTGCGTAAAGACAAAGATCAATGGACGGTCGAGCTGAATGCCGATAGCATTCCACGCCTAAAAATCAACCAGCAGTATGCGGCGATGGGTAGCAGTACCCGCAATGACAGTGACGGGCAGTTTATCCGTAGCAATTTGCAAGAAGCAAAATGGTTGATAAAAAGTCTTGAAAGCCGCAATGAAACACTGCTGAAGGTGGCGCGTTGTATTGTAGAGCAGCAAGTAGCGTTTTTTGAGAATGGGCCTGAATTTATGAAACCCATGGTACTGGCCGATATCGCCCAGGCTGTGGATATGCATGAGTCGACAATCTCTCGCGTGACCACGCAGAAGTTCCTGCACAGTCCACGGGGTATTTTCGAGCTAAAATATTTCTTCTCCAGCCACGTCAATACTGATAGCGGAGGTGAAGCTTCTTCCACTGCAATTCGTGCACTGGTGAAAAAATTGGTTGCAGCAGAAAATCCTGCTAAACCTCTTAGTGACAGTAAGCTGACCACATTATTATGTGAACAAGGCATCATGGTGGCACGGCGTACCGTCGCGAAGTACCGAGAGTCGTTATCCATCCCGCCGTCAAATCAGCGTAAACAGTTGGTTTGACCTGAACTGAGAAGGAAGACACTATGCAGCTCAATATTACCGGACATCATGTCGAAATAACCGAAGCATTACGCGAGTTTGTTACCACTAAATTTGCCAAACTTGAGCAATATTTTGATCGCATTAACCAGGTATATGTGGTTTTAAGTGTTGAGAAAGTAAAACAAATTGCAGAAGCAACGGTACATGTGAATGGAGGCGAGTTGCACGCAAGCTCAGAGCAGGAGGATATGTACGCCGCAATTGATATTTTGGTTGATAAACTGGCCCGCCAGTTGAACAAACATAAAGACAAATTGAAACAACACTAAGAATCCTTGCGACTGTTATACCCAAAGAACATGGCGTTGCAGGTAGGCAGCAAACGAATGACAAATTGGCCAGAAACCGATTTTAATCGTATTTCTGCAAGCAGGCTTATTCATCTCGATGAACTGACTAAAGTCAGTGATTCGGGTAAGTAAACATAGCGAACAACCCTGTAGCTTCAAGTACAAAGGGTATATTCACCCATAAAGGTTCTACACTCGCTACATAACCGTTTCCAGCGTCGGGAGTGAATCCCCGCCGGAAACGGTTTAAAACAGCGCTTAAGTGAAAGATGAGATGATCAACGATCCAGCATTGCAATTAAGCTCGGTATTAAATATCGAGTGCACCAAAAGCTCCGTACATTGCTCAAGTAAAAAACGGGCTTTGGAAATTATCAGCGAGTTGGCTGCCAAGCAACTTAACCTACCTTCACAGGTGGTTTTCGATGCTGTCTTAACCCGCGAACGTATGGGCAGCACCGGTATTGGTAGTGGTATCGCGATACCTCATGGCAAGTTGGAAGAAGACACACTGCGTGCAGTGGGTGTATTTATCCGTCTGGAACAACCTATTGCCTTCGATGCTATTGATAACCAACCGGTTGATCTGTTATTTGCCTTGTTGGTTCCGGCAGATCAATGTAAAACTCACTTACACACTTTGTCTTTAGTGGCCAAGCGATTAGCTGATAAAACAGTGTGTCGGCGTCTGCGTGCAGCACAAAGTGATGATGAGCTTTATCAAATCATTACTGAATTACCACCGGAAACGGCGTAATTGGGAAAGTGGAAACTATTTTATCCGTTATGCCCGGATCTTGTAGCCGGAATATAGGGTTCTAATGTATACCCAATAAATTTCAAGATGTGGGCAAGCGCTCAACACGCCTACAACTTGAAAGATGACGGGGATAAATACCAAGGGGAGTTACTCACATGGTGCTGATGATTGTCAGCGGCCGTTCCGGTTCAGGGAAGTCTGTTGCTTTGCGCGCATTGGAAGATATGGGCTTTTATTGTGTCGATAACTTGCCTGTGGTTCTGCTGCCGCAATTGGCGAGTACACTTGCCGATAGGAATATCTCTGCCGCAGTGAGCATAGACGTACGTAATATGCCTGAATCACCTGAGGTATTTGAACATGCCATGACTCAACTGCCGGACAGCTTTTCACCACAGTTGCTGTTTTTGGATGCCGATCGCAATACCCTGATTCGTCGCTATAGCGATACCCGTCGCTTGCATCCGTTATCGACCAAAAACCTGTCATTAGAAAGTGCTATTGATGAAGAAAGTGACCTGTTGGAGCCTCTGCGCTCACGGGCTGATCTGATCATTGATACCTCTGAAATGTCAGTGCATGAATTGGCTGAGATGCTGCGTACCCGCCTGTTGGGTAAACGTGAACGCGAATTGACGATGGTGTTTGAGTCTTTTGGCTTTAAACACGGTATCCCCATCGATGCCGATTATGTTTTCGATGTGCGTTTCTTGCCAAACCCGCACTGGGACCCTAAATTACGCCCAATGACAGGTTTGGATAAGCCAGTAATCTCTTTCCTGGATCGCCATACCGAAGTACATAACTTTGTGTATCAGACCCGCAGCTATCTGGAACAGTGGCTGCCGATGCTGGAAACCAATAACCGCAGTTATTTGACGGTTGCCATTGGTTGTACTGGTGGTAAACACCGCTCGGTTTATGTCGCTGAACAGTTGGCCGATTATTTCCGCGCTCGCGGCAAAAATGTCCAATCACGCCATCGTACTCTGGAAAAGCGTAAATAATGACAATCAAGCAGACCGTTGAGATCAAAAACAAGTTGGGGATGCACGCCAGACCCGCAATGAAATTGTTCGAACTGGTTCAGAGTTTTGATGCTGAAGTAATGTTACGCAACGATAGCGGTACCGAAGCTGAGGCCAGCAGTGTTATTGCACTGCTGATGCTGGATTCAGCCAAAGGCCGTCAGATTGAGGTTGAAGCGACCGGCCCTGATGAAATTCAGGCGCTGGCGGCAGTGATTGAGTTATTTAATTCCGGCTTTGATGAAGATTGATTTTCACCGCTCAGGTGAGCGGTGCCCAAACAATCACTAATGGCTGAAGCACACCACCTTTGCTATTCAACATTTTCACACCTATCCCCCTTAACCATCGTCCACGCTGACCGATTCGCGTGATTATCGCCTTTTGGTGTTATCCCGGTCCTTTCAATTAAATACAGCGCCCACCCCTTTTCACTGCCAGAAAACCCATGATGCTAACTGATGGCCACCACCAACAGCATGACGCCCATACCAGCACAGATACTCCTCCCTTTCAGCGGCATCGATAAATCGTGGTGTTCTTGTCTGTTGGCCGATACAACCGAGTTTCCTGTTACATCAGTGCCGGTCACACCTGTTGCCCTCTATTCCCTATTGTTCCTCCATTTATAACTCGCTCTAGCTGGATTGATGTTTATTTTTGTGAAAATTTGAATTTTAAATCCACTTTAAATCAAAGCATTACATTACCTCCTTTACCTATTGTTAACAATTGTGAGTTTAATCGCATTTACTTGCTGAAAAAACCCTTACTTTTAACTTTATTAAACATTAAATAACTAAAATTAACATCCTCTATTTCTGTACAACGCCAGCGCGATAACCAAACGGATTTTCGCTGAACCTTGTTCCCCTGCAAATAACTAAAATAAGAGGCTCCATCATGTCTGAATCACCCACTGAACAATTAGTGATACCTAACGTGGTCCCCGCGGAGAACCATGCCTATCGCAAGGCTGCGTGGCATATTTTACCCTTACTGATGCTGTGCTATGTCGTCGCTTATTTAGATCGGGTTAACGTTGGCTTCGCCAAATTGCAGATGGCGGATGACTTACAATTTTCAGAGGCGGTGTATGGATTCGGCGCCGGGATCTTTTTTATTGCCTACTTCTTTCTGGAAATCCCCAGTAACCTGATGCTGCACCGCGTAGGGGCACGGTTGTGGATTGCGCGTATTATGATCACCTGGGGCATCATCTCGGCAGGGATGGCTTTTGTCACCACACCGATGTCATTTTACGTAATGCGTTGCTTGCTGGGAATTGCAGAGGCTGGATTCTATCCCGGCGTCATTCTTTATCTTTCTTATTGGTTCCCAACTAACCGCCGTGGCCGCATGTACGCCTTATTCGCCACCGCCGTTCCATTATCCGGCGTGATAGGCGCACCGTTATCGGGTTGGATCATGGGCGCATTTAATGGATTCCATGGCTTTGCAGGTTGGCAATGGATGTTTATCCTGGAAGGTATCCCATCCGTTTTAATCGGTATTTTGGTGATTTTTAAACTGACTGACCGTATCAGTCATGCCAAATGGCTAACCGACGAAGAGAAAAAGATCTTACAGACCAACATTGATAACGACACACAACATCATGTCCACAGCAGCCTGAAAGAGATTTTCCTGCAACCCCGAGTCTGGTTGCTCACGCTTATCTATTTCTGCCTGATTGCAGGTTTCTACACTATCGGCTTCTGGTTACCGACACTGATCAAAGAGAGTGGGGTAAAAGACGTACTGAGCATTGGTTTGTTAAGTGCCATTCCTTACGGTGCCGCCGCTCTGACCATGATCGTAGTATCACGTAGTGCTGACCGTTTGCGCGAACGGCGCTGGCATCTGGCTTTAACCGCGACATTGGGCGGGATCGGGATGATTATTTCCGCCAGTTTCAGTGACAACATCGTTATTGCCATGATGGGCTTAACTCTGGGTGCCATGGGGGCATTGAGTACCTTGCCACTATTTTGGAGCCTGCCAACTGCGTTCCTCGGTGGAACCGCAGCCGCAGCCGGCATCGCTCTGATTAACTCCTGGGGCAACCTGGCAGGCTTTGTCGCACCTTATATGATGGGCTACCTGAAAGACCTGACCCAAAGCACCACTACCGGAATGCTGATTATTTCCACCATGCTATTTATTGGTGCGGCGCTCGTATTTTTAGTCCCGGCCAAGACAGTAAACCGCTAACAATGCAGATAAAGGATAAGACGATGAACATAATGGTAACAGGAGCTGCGGGCTTTCTTGGTCGTCGGTTGATTGAACATTTACTGACACAGGATTATCTAACCGACCAGCAAGGTCAGCAGCGTCGGATCAGTAAAATTATAGCCTGTGATGTGGTGCCTCTGGAGGCGATTACAGATGAACGGGTACAGGTTTTTTGCGGTGATATCGCTGATCCGCACTGGCTTGCCAGCGTTTTTAATCAACACGTTGACACCGTTTTCCACCTGGCAGCGATTGTCTCCAGTCAGGCAGAAGAAGATTTTGATTTGGGTATGCGGATCAATTTTGATGCTACCCGCAGTTTACTCGAGCGCGCTCGTCAGCTTGGACACTGCCCTAAAGTGATTATCACCAGTTCAGTAGCGGTATTTGGCGGTGAGTTACCGGCTGTCGTGCCGGATGAACAGGTATGGTCGCCTCAGAGTTCCTATGGTACGCAAAAAGCATTAAACGATTTATTGTTAGCAGACTATAGCCGCCGGGGATTTGTTGATGGTCGTAGCCTGCGTATGCCAACCATTGTGGTACGCCCAGGAAAACCAAACCGCGCGGCCTCCAGTTTTGCCAGCGGCATTATCCGTGAGCCGTTGCAAGGTATTGACGTGGTTTGCCCTGTTAGCCTGCAAACACCGTTATGGCTGCTATCGCCGAAGATGGCAATTAATAATCTTATCCATGGTCACCAATTGGATACCAGTCAACTTAAGGGTGGGCGGGTGATTAATTTGCCTGGGCTATCTATTACCGTACAGCAAATGATTGATGCATTGCGGCGTATTGCAGGTGACGCTGTCGCTGATCACATTAAGATTCAGCAAGATCCCTTAATTGAGAAAATCGTAAGCTCTTGGCCTGGGGATTTCGCAGCACATTATGCCAAAGCATTAGGCTTTAAGAGCGATAAGGATTTTGACAGTATCATCAATGATTTCATCCTCGGTAATTTACCTGGCAAGCTAGTCAAATCACTTGAATAGCGGGCGACAAAATCAGGTTGTATTCCCTCTGGTGATAATGCCATCCAGAGGGCGGCCATTGGCGTTAATCATCAGATAATTGAAACCAATCCTGATGAGTAATCGTTTGCTAATCGCAAAAATGCGGCTTTTACCCCTTGCAGAGAAACCACACGCGAGTATAATTCGCCACAATTTGCCGGGAGATATGATGGAAAGCCAAGTGCGTTTTGTTGAAAATGACCCTCTCGATGGTCGACAAAATTGCCTGCCAACAGGCAGCCAACTGCCGTTCTTTCTCCCGTTGCTAAACCGATCCCGTAAGGCCCCTCGTTGAGGGGCTTTTTTTTGTCTGCTGATCGGTGCCGAATTAAGCATTATCACCAATTAAAATATATACCCTAAATAATTCGAGTTGCAGGAAGGCGGCAATTGAGTAAATCCCCAGGAGCTTATTTATTTTAAGGTCAACGACAAGTAAGTCACCGGGGTGAGCGAAAGCAGCCAACACACATGCAGCTGGAAGTATAACGGGTCATAGAGGAGAGCGAAAAATGGCCAACACGTTGTATCACAAACATATCATCTCAATTAACGATTTATGTCGCGACGAACTGGAGTTGGTGCTGCGTACCGCCGCCAGCCTGAAAAGTAGTCCGCAACCTGAGTTGCTAAAACACAAAGTGATCGCCAGTTGCTTTTTCGAAGCCTCGACCCGCACTCGTTTGTCATTTGAAACCTCCATACACCGTTTAGGTGCCTCAGTGGTCGGTTTTTCTGATAGCAGTAATACCTCCCTTGGCAAAAAAGGCGAGACACTGGCAGATACTATGTCAGTCATCAGTACCTATGTGGATGCCATTGTCATGCGTCACCCACAAGAAGGGGCCGCCCGTCTGGCCGCTCAGTTCTCGGGGAATGTACCGGTAGTTAATGCCGGTGACGGTGCAAACCAGCACCCGACGCAAACGCTGCTCGATCTGTTCACCATCCAGGAAACCCAAGGCCGGCTGGATAACATCAATATCGCCATGGTCGGCGACCTGAAATATGGCCGTACCGTGCACTCACTCACGCAGGCGCTAGCCAAATTCACCGGCAATCGCTTCTTCTTTATCGCCCCGGATGCTCTGGCAATGCCTGCTTATATTCTGCAAATGCTGGCAGAAAAAGGTATCGAATACAGCCTGCACGAAAGCATTGAAGAAGTGGTGCCAGAACTGGATATTCTCTACATGACCCGGGTGCAAAAAGAGCGCCTTGACCCGTCAGAGTATGCCAATGTCAAAGCACAGTTTATCTTGCGGGCGGCTGATTTGAATGGCGCGAAAGAGAATCTCAAAGTGCTACACCCGCTGCCAAGAATTGATGAAATAACCACCGATGTCGATAAGACCCCTTATGCCTACTATTTCCAACAGGCAGGTAACGGGATTTTCGCACGTCAGGCACTGCTGGCACTGGTTTTAAACGCAGAATTGGCTCTTTAAGGGGGATTGAACATGACTCAGGATTACAAACTACAGGTTGAAGCGATTAAATGTGGCACTGTGATTGACCATATTCCGGCACAAATCGGCTTTAAATTGTTGTCGCTGTTCAAACTGACCGCCACTGATCAACGTATTACTATTGGATTGAATCTACCGTCTAAACGGTCAGGTCGTAAGGATTTGATTAAAATAGAAAATACCTTCCTGACAGAGCAACAAGCCAACCAACTGGCGATGTATGCACCGGATGCTACCGTTAACCGCATCGATAACTACGAAGTGGTGAAGAAACTGACCCTAAGCCTGCCAGAGCAGATCGATGGCGTTCTCACTTGCCCAAACAGTAACTGCATCAGCCACAATGAGCCAGTCGACTCCAGCTTTAAAGTAAAAGCGCAACAAGGTGAAATCCACCTTAAATGTAAATATTGCGAGAAAGAGTTTGATCACCAGGTAGTGCTGCAAGCGGATTAATGCTCGGCTTAAGCGAATATTGCTGCCCGTTAATATTTACAATAGTGGCAATATTCGCAGCAATGCAACATCGCAAATTTGATTCGCGTGGGTTGCCGTAACCCACCCCGTCTTTATAATATAGAAATAATTAAACCCAATAGATTTCATGGTGCAGGAAAGCGGCAAACGCTGGCCCGTAGGATGAGGCTTATAGTCCCGATGAGCGCAGCCAATATACCAGCAACATGAAAGATGACGGGTTCCTTCCGCATTACGTAACCAGGAGTCAACATGTCACGCAATATCAGCACTGAGCTCGCCCCTGCCGCCATCGGCCCTTATGTTCAAGGTGTCGATCTGGGTAGTATGATCCTCACGTCAGGCCAGATCCCTGTTGATCCAAAAACAGGTTTGGTCGCCGATGATGTATCAGCACAGACGCGTCAGTCACTGGAGAATGTAAAAGCTATCGTTGAAGCAGCGGGTTTGAAAGTTGCCGATATCGTGAAAACCACTGTATTTGTGAAAGATCTGAATGACTTCACCACCGTTAATGCCACTTACGAAGCTTTCTTTACTGAACACAATGCGCCATTCCCTGCGCGTTCATGTGTTGAAGTTGCGCGTCTGCCAAAAGATGTGAAGATCGAAATCGAAGCTATCGCGGTACGTCGTTAATTCTGATGTCATTGCGTCTACGGCTGGTGATTACCAGCCGTTTTTTATTGTTATCCTGCTAATATTTTCTCTGTGCCTTTCACAATGCGCTATTGCAGATCATCATGATCATGATGTGGCAACTTTCTGCTCGGTAATAATGCACTACACTCACTAATTGCACCCTAATAGGGCTGAAATCGCTCTAATCCCCTTTATTTTGCCTGTTTTACGAGCTGGCACAGTTTATGCCTGATCACCAATACAGCCTGTTCTGTTAGCGAGGTGATAATGCTGAACATCGACCTTTCCGTATCACGATTTTTCGATGAAATGTTACTGGCTGAGGGGCAACACCGAGGCCATTACGATGCCTATTGGCAATGGTTACAACAGGCCGATCAGCTAACCATTGCGCGTAAGCGTGAAGAAGCTGCACTGCTATTTCACCGGGTAGGCATTACCTTTAATGTGTATGGTGACGATGATGGCGCAGAGCGATTAATACCGTTCGATAGCGTGCCACGCATTATTCCCGCCAGCGAATGGCAAATGCTGGATCGCGGCATTCGCCAGCGCGTACAAGCGTTGAATGCGTTCTTACATGATATTTACCATGAACAACATATCCTGAAAGCGGGCATTATTCCGGCCGAACAAGTGCTGGCGAATGACCAATATCAGCCCTGTATGCAAGGGGTGAACCTGCACCGTAATACTTATGCACATATCATCGGTGTGGATATGGTCCGCAACAACGATGGTCTCTATTACGTGCTGGAAGATAACCTGCGTACCCCGTCCGGCGTCTCGTATATGCTGGAAAACCGTAAAATGATGATGCGGCTCTACCCGGAGTTGTTTGCACAACAACGCATCGCACCTGTTGAGCGCTACCCTTCTCACCTGTTACAAACGCTGCGCGAAAGCACACCGGTCAACGACCCCACCGTCGTGGTGCTAACCCCGGGGCGCTTTAACAGTGCCTATTTTGAACACAGTTTTTTGGCTCAACAGATGGGGGTTGAACTGGTTGAAAGTGCTGACTTATTTGTCAAAGAAGGGGCAGTATTTATGCGAACTACCGCAGGCCCCTGCAAAGTCGATGTTGTCTACCGGCGGGTGGATGATGCCTTCCTCGATCCGCTGGCTTTCCGCCCTGACTCCATGCTCGGTGTCCCCGGACTACTGTCGGTATATCGCGCAGGTGGGGTGGTATTGGCTAATGCGATTGGTACTGGCGTCGCCGATGATAAATCCATCTATCCTTATGTCCCTGAAATGATTCGTTTTTATCTTTCCGAAGAACCTATTCTGGCGAATGTTCCCACCTGGCAATGCCGTCAACCCACTGATCTTTCATATGTATTAGCTAATCTGGATCAGATGGTAGTGAAAGAAGTTCATGGCGCCGGGGGATATGGCATGTTGATTGGCCCTGCGGCGACACAAGCTGAAATAGCCCAATTCCGCCAATTACTCTTGGCGCGACCACAAAATTACATCGCACAAGAAACCCTCGCCCTTTCTACCTGCCCGACCTTTGTGAATAGCGGACTTGCGCCGCGCCATATTGATTTACGTCCTTTTGCCCTGTGTGGTGCAGAAATTCGTTTAGTGCCTGGGGGCTTAACCCGAGTCGCACTGGCAGAAGGGTCGTTGGTCGTTAACTCTTCGCAAGGTGGCGGAACCAAGGATACCTGGGTATTGGAGGACGATGCATGCTAAGCCGAACTGCCAGTGAGCTTTATTGGATGGCCCGCTATCTGGAGCGGGCAGAAAACATCACCAGGGTGCTGGATGTCACCAACCGGTTATCGATGATGCCAACCAGCAATCGGGTGAATTTTGATCTACTGGTGCCACTCAGCCTGAGCAACACCCAGACACTGTTTATCGAGCACTATCCGCAGGTCTCGATGACCCACCTGTTGAATTTCTTCGTGCTCGACAGCAACAACCCCAGCAGTATTTTTAGTTGTTTGCAGATGGCGTGGAACAATGCCCATGCAGTACGCGGCAGCTTATCGTCCGAGGTTTGGGAAAGTATCAATGCCACCTGGATTGAGATGAAACAGCTACGCCGCCAAGGTATCAGCGCTACCGGAATTGATGCCTTTTTTGATTGGGTTAAGGAGCGCTCACATCTATTTCGCGGTGCGGTATATGGCACCTTGCTGCGCAGTGATGCACTGTATTTTATTCGATTGGGTACCTTGATTGAACGGGCTGACAGCACCGCGCGCCTATTGGATGTGAAAAACCAATTACTGGATAGCGACGATGACCCGGTACGCGAATACTACCGGATGGACACCTTATTACGCGCCGTCAGTGCTCGGGAGGCATACCACAGTTTATATAAGCAGCAACTGAGTCGGGAGGCGATTGCTGAGTTACTGATTTTACGCAATGAGATCCCGCGTTCGCTGCTGGCTTGCATTAACGATATGGAACAGCAGTTGGCGTTGATTGGTGGCAATCGTAGCAACCAACCTCGGCGGCTGGTCAATATTTTGCTTGCTGAGCTGCGATTTAGCAGCATTACGGATGTGATGGCCGACGGATTACACAGCTATCTGATGGATTTTTTAGGCAAGATCAACGCTATCGCTGACAGCATCCGCCAAACCTATCTGGAGGTCCAATGAGACTGAATGTCGATCACAGCACCCATTACACCTATGCACAACAGGTGCAACACAGCACTCAGTATCTGCGCCTGACCCCACAGGATTCAGCCCACCAGCGCATTTTATCCTGGCAACTGACCTTACCGGAAGAGGCCATTTGTACCACGGATGCCTTTGGTAATGTGCTACATGTACTCACCCTGGATAAGCCTCATCAAGCCATCACCATTCAAGCTCAGGGCGTGGTAGAGATTGCAGACAATGTAGAAGATGACAGCGGCGACCACCTCTCTCCACTGGTCTTTCTTCGCCACAGCCCATTGACTCAGCCAGATGCCGCCATTCGCCAGTTTGCTTCAGGTTATTGTCAGGGTGCTACCCACGCCGATGCGCAATTAGACTGCCTGACGCAAATGATGGGTGAATTGCTGGCAAAAATGCCCTATAGCCCCGGTACCACCACGGTACAGGACAGTGCGGCACAAGCTTTTGCCGCCGAACAAGGGGTCTGTCAGGATCACACCCACGTCTTTCTTGCCTGTTGCCGAAGTTTAAATATTCCGGCACGCTATGTGAGCGGCTATCTTTATACAGAATCCTCCAGTCATGTCGCGACCCACGCATGGGCAGAAGTGTGGCTGAATGGACACTGGCAGAGCTTTGATGTCACCAATAATACCTGTCAACCGAACCAGCATTTAAAACTGGCGGTGGGCATTGATTATCTGGATGCCTGCCCGGTGCGAGGTATTCGCCGTGGTGGTGGCTTTGAAGATATGCAGACCATCGCAGCCGTACATATGTTATCTAACCCGCGACGCGATATGTCGCAATAAAGCGCGTTGCTGGCAAATAAAATAGCTCTAGTGAGATAGGCTCTAAGGATAATGTGTTATGACCTACTGTGTGGCCATGCGGCTGTCATCCGGGTTAGTGTTTGCCTCTGACTCCCGTACCAATGCCGGGGTGGATCATATTTCCACTTTTCGCAAGTTACACCTGTTTCAGCAAGAGGGTGAACGAACGCTGGTGGTGCAAAGTGCGGGGAATCTGGCAACCACACAGAGTATTGTCAGTTTGCTGCAACGCCGCTGTCTGGACCCGGAACAAACTAACCTGCTGAATGTGCGCTCGATGTATGAGGCCGCAACACTTCTGGGCGAGACGGTGCGCGAGGTGATTAACCGAGACAGCGGTGCGCAGCAAAACAGCGGCGGAACCGATTTTAACTGTAACCTGTTGTTAGGCGGGCAAATTAAAGGTGAAGGACTGCGGCTGTTTCATATTTATCCGCAGGGTAACTTTATTGAAGCCACGCAGGACACGCCCTATTTTCAAATTGGCGAAAGTAAGTACGGCAAACCGATTATTGATCGGGTGTTGAATTACCACACCACGTTGGATCAGGCCATGCAGTGCGCGTTGATCTCGATGGACTCAACCTTGCGCAGTAATTTATCCGTCGGTTTACCGCTAGATGTGATGATCTATTCACTCGATAGTTTCAGTACCGAACAGCAATATCGCATCACCGAAGATCACCCCTACTTTATGATGATCCGTAAGGGCTGGGGCGAGGGGCTAGTGAGTATTTTTGCGCAGTTACCCGCGCTAAAGCTGGGAGAGTGATTTAGTTTTGGTGATGGATAGGCTCTGGTTTCGGTTGATATGCATTCAGTGTTCACCTAACCATTGCGGCCTCCATCCTCGTCGGCAATATTCCTGATTGCGCTCAACGTCAAAAGAGAGTCAGAATCAAAACCATAGCGTTTTGTTTTGAATTGGCCTTTGAAGTTAAAAGCACATTTGAGCTGCCGAGCAAGGAGAGAAGCCACTGATCTGAACTGAATCATTCCCTCACCCAATAAATCCCCTCATATGCCCGCAACACCATCTCCTGCGGCTGGAAAGCACTTTCGCCGTAGCTGCTCATCAACAATTGCCAGTTACCGTCCAGCGCAATCTCCTCTGGCTGCCACTGTTGCGGTTCACCGCTCAGGTTAGCCACCACCAACAACTGTTTACCCTGCCAGTGGCGCAAGTAGCACCACAACTCTGGATGTTGCGGGCAGAGATCACGATAGTCACCAAAAGTGAACACATCATGTTGTTTACGCAGGGCTATCAGATATTGATAGGCATAAAACACCGAGTCAGCATCAGCCAGCGCGCTATCAACATTAATTTCAGCATAGTTACTGCAGGGTTCGATCCATGGGGTTCCCTGACTGAAACCGGCATTACGGCTGCGATCCCATTGCATCGGGGTACGACTATTATCACGAGATTTGGCTGCCAGAATCGCTAATAACTCGTCAGGATCGCGATCTTGTGCACTCAGCTCAGCAAACATATTCAGACTTTCGACATCACGGTATTGATTAATCGAGGTAAAATTAGGATTGGTCATGCCAATCTCTTCGCCTTGGTAGATATATGGCGTACCTTGCATACCATGCAGCACCATTGCCAGCATCTTGGCCGCTGGCACGCGCAGTGCACCTTCGTCACCAAAGCGCGATACAATGCGCGGCTGGTCGTGATTACACCAGAACAACGCGTTCCACGCACGGTTATGCATCCCCTGCTGCCACTGGTTAAATATCTGTTTGAGTTCCACCCGATCCGGCGGCATTAGCGACCATTTGGCCCCATTAAGATAATCCACTTTTAGATGATGGAAATTAAAGGTCATCGACAGCTCATCCCCGCCCAATGCGGCATAACGCTGGCAATGCTCAAGGCGGGTGGACGACATCTCGCCAACTGTCATCAGGCCGCGCGGTTGAAACACATCACGGCTCATTTCTTGTAAAAATTCGTGGATACGGGGGCCATCGGTATAGAAACGGCGGCCATCACCCGCAAAATCATCCGGGAAGTCTTGCTGTTTGGATACCAGATTAATTACATCCAGGCGCAAACCATCCACACCAATATCAGCCCAAAACTCGCACACTTTCTTCAGTTCATCACGTACCGGCTGGTGCTCCCAATTAAGATCCGCCTGCTCGGTAGCGAACAGGTGCAGATAATATTGGCCGCTTTCAGCATGCCATTGCCAGGCATTACCACCAAATTTCGAGCGCCAGTTATTCGGTAAATTATCACCCTCACCATCACGCCAAATATAGAACTGACGGTACGGGCTGTTGCGCTCCGCTGATGCTTTAAACCAGGCATGTTCAGTCGAGGTATGATTGAACACCATATCCATTACGATACGAATACCCCGCTGATGAGCAGCCGCAACCAAAGTTTTGAAATCATCTAAGCTGCCGTAAGCAGGGTCAATGGCACAGTAGTCGGCAACGTCATAGCCGTTATCCACTTGTGGCGAGACATAAATCGGTGTCAACCAGAGGGCATCAACGCCGAGTTTGTGCAGATAATCCAACCTTTGCGTCACGCCAGCCAGGTCACCATAGCCATTACCGGTGCTATCCTGAAAACTCTTCGGGTAAATCTGATAAATGACGCCGTTTTGCCACCAAGGGATAGGATTATTCATAGCAGACTCTTATTCGTAGTAAAAACAGAGAAAATTAAAGAAACAGCTCCGCCACAGGATAACCTTTGGCGGAGGAATACGATTTAGACCGGTAATTCGCCACGACTCTCTTTACGTTTGTAAACCAGTATAGTCAGCACCAATGGCACCACGATCGCCACTAACATTGCCACAGCATAAATCGCCCAGAACTGTGGTTTGATGGATAAAATACCAGGCAGGCCACCGACACCAATACCGTTCGCCATCACCCCAGTCAGACCACAAATGAGGCCCGCCAACGCAGAACCAATCATGGCGCACAACATCGGGAAGCGATATTTGAGGTTGATACCGTACATTGCCGGTTCTGTGACACCCAGATAGGCTGAAATTGCCGCAGGTACCGATATTTCGCGCTCATTGATCTTGCGGCTAATGATAATAATGCCCAATACCGCAGATGCCTGTGCGATGTTAGACAGCGCAATCAGCGGCCATACCGGTGTACCGCCCATGCTCTGAATCATCTGCATATCAATGGCTAACGTGGTTTGATGCACGCCGGTAATGACTAGCGGCGCATACAAGAAGCCAAACAGTGCGGCACCAATCGGCGCGAAGCTGCCTGTCATAACAGCTTTCACTCCCCAGGCCACACCATCACCAATCATGCGACCAAATGGCCCGATAAGCGTATGGGCGAGGAATACCGCCAGCAACAGGGAAACTACCGGCACCACCACCAAATAAAGATAGGCTGGAATAATTTTCTTCAGATTAGTTTCAATCCAACCCAGCGCCAAACCCGCCAAAATTGATGGAATGACCTGTGCCTGATAACCTACTTTCTCAATGGTAAACCAGCCAAAGTTCCAAACTTCGGGGATCTGTTGCCCCAGCAGGTAGGAGTTCATCAGTTGTGGTGATACCAAGGTGATACCCAACACAATCCCCAATACTGGGGTGCCCCCCATTTTCTTCACTGTCGACCAGCAGATAGCCACCGGTAGGTAGAAGAAGATGGCTTCGCCCAGCAACCAGAGAAAGTCGTAAATGGTTTTCCATGCCGGATACATCTGTGCCAGCGTTTTGCCATCAGACATCGGAATATCGCCAATCACATTACGGAAGCCAAGAATCAAGCCTCCGCTTATCAGCGCTGGCAGCAACGGGAAGAAAATCTCGGCAAAGTGAGAAATACCACGTTCAAACCAAGTCATGTTCTGCCGTGCAGCCAGTTTGGTCTGCTCTTTATCCACTTCATTCAGGCCAATTTTAGCAATCAGCGCTTGATAGTAATCGTCAACTTCAGGCCCGATAACCACTTGAAATTGCCCGGCATTAGTAAAGCAACCTTTAACCATCGACAGATTTTCAATTTCTTTAGGTGAAGCTTTAGAGGGGTCATTCAACACAAAGCGTAGCCGGGTAATGCAGTGGCTGACGGTGGCAATATTATCTCTGCCTCCCACCAGTACGATCAATTGATCGATATCTTGTTGTTTTACTTTGCTCATTTCAACGTACCTTTCGTAAAGGTGAGATAACGTGCGACTTATTCGTTTTTCTTAATAAAAGCAGTAGGGTCAGTCTTAAAGAAAAAATACATCGATAGCCTGTTAAATATACAGCTCATTAAAGATTAGCTATGTATTGATTTTTATGGAATGGGAACGTTCCCAACTTGCGTTAGAGATCACAATTTGACAACTTTTTATGATGTTATTGGCCGTAAACCATGGGTTCGCCCATCACGCACTCCCACCACACAGGGTGGGATTTCAGATAGCATCACGTCGAGAAAAGAAGAATCAGGCCAGTTGACCAGGAATGATAATTTGTTGAATTGATTGACTATGATTAAGTTGATCAAGTAATTGTTGGGCGGCTTTCACTCCTGCGGTGCCATAACCCAGCTCGACTGACAGGGTATTTGGGAACAAAAAGTGCAACAGCGGTGTATTACCAATGCCGCAGACCTGAATGTGTTGCAGGCTCTGCTGTTGTAAATACTTACTCACCCCCATAGCGATAGTGTCAGAGGCACACACCAGCGCCGAGGTATCGGGTTTTATCACCTGAGGTGCGAGCTGGAAGCCACTTTGATAACTCAGTTCACCCAGTGCAACTGTCGGTAGCAGGCCATGTTGTTGGCTGTAATCAAGATAAGATTGATGACGACGCATACCGGTAGTGGCATCCGACGGCTGCACGCCAATATAGCTAATATGCCGATGCCCCGCGTGACGTAATTTATCCATTAACAAGCGCACTGCCCCGTCGTCGTCGTAGCATACGGAAGAAAAACCCGCATACTCGCGCGCCAGCACCACCATTCGTTCCTGCCATGGCGAGAGCATTTCTGCGGTTAACCCAGTGAAACCAAACAAAATGACGCCATCTACATGGCGCTGTTGCAACACATGTAAATGTTCACTGACTAATTCAGGATCAAACTGGCTCTCCATCAGGATAGGGTCATAACCTTGCTGATAGAACAGTGGCAGCATCGTGCGCACCGCCTGATTTTCAGATGGCGAATCCAGACGCGAGACAATAATACCCACAACTTTATCACTCTGACCCCGCATGGCTCGGGCTGATTTGGACGGGGTAAATCCCTGCTGACGGATGACAGCTTCCACTCGTTCACGAGTTTGTGGACTGACGCTACCTTCGTTATTCAATACCCGTGAAACCGTGGATTTTCCAACTCCACTCATGCGGGCAATATCCTTTATGGTCAAACGGTTTTGCATGGTTTACCTAATGTTTAGGTTTGGAAACATATAATAAACTGATTATTTATATTACCGAAGTTGTGGGAAGTCTAGCATGCGCAGAATCAGACTCAGCGCATGATATCCCAATGACTCGCAGCATATTACTGCCCTAACGGCATATCTTACCGTCGGGGTGGTCTTTGGCGTGGCGAGAACAGTGATGCGGTTTAATGTCTGTTTAGCTGTTAGACAGCCGCTAACAATCTTTAAATAAAACCGGAGGTTAATTACCCAGTGGACCCTGTTCCCTCGACCTACACCTTTTGGTGTGTCCGGTAAGGTAATTCCCCATTCAGGGTGGCTGCTTTATCGGATAACAATCTGATAAGCGGTCACTACGCACGTCCTTGCGTTAGTTTCTGCTGATGATGTTTTTGCCCTCTCTACGGCAGATTTGCCGTGGGCGCAACATAAAGACCGTCCGACAAACGGCTTTGTGACATGACAGTAAGGCTCAAACCATGCAAGTTAAAAATTTCACCCGGCAGTTGCTCAATGTGTTGAGCCGTAACCTGCCTCGCCGCCTAATTCGCCGGGAAACCATGTTAGATGGCTTGCCGCAGGGAAGTGCGACAAAAGATTTGCCCGCAGCGCTGACTCAACAACGTTTGCAGTGCGCGAATGAAACGCCACCACAACTTTATCTGCGTTTTCAGAGCCACCCCGAAGGGTTAACGGAACAAGAAGCAGCAGCCATTCGCCTGCAAAATGGCAGTAATCTCATTGAAAATCAGCAAGCTACCAGTTGGTGGGTCCACTTATGGCACTGCTATCGCAACCCGTTTAACTTGCTGCTCACCATTCTGGCTCTGATTTCCTACGCCACCGAAGACCTCACCGCCGCATTGGTGATTGGTGCCATGGTGTTAATTTCCACCCTGATGCATTTTATTCAGGAAGCACGTTCTAACCGCGCTGCGGATGCTTTAAAAGCCATGGTCAGCAATACCGCAACCGTGGTGCGCAGTGATGCCCATACGGGCAAGAGCGAGCATCGCGAGCTACCGATCTCTCAGTTAGTGCCCGGCGATATCATCAAACTATCTGCGGGCGATATGATCCCGGCGGATTTACGTATTCTGGTGGCCAAAGATCTGTTTATCAGTCAGGCCGCCTTAACCGGTGAGTCACTGCCGGTTGAGAAAGTGGCGCAATGCCGTGAGTGTGAGGAACAAAATCCACTCGAACGAGACACGCTGTGCTTTATGGGCACCAATGTCGTTAGCGGTTCGGCACTGGCTATCGTGGTGGGCACCGGTAACCAAACCTATTTCGGTCTGCTGGCAGAGCGTGTAACGCATCAGGATGAGCAACCTAATGCCTTCCAGAGTGGCATCAGTAAAGTCAGTTGGTTGCTGATTCGCTTTATGCTAGTCATGACACCTATCGTATTGTTGATAAACGGTTTTACCAAAGGTGACTGGTGGGAAGCCGCGCTGTTTGCGCTCTCTGTTGCCGTGGGTTTAACCCCGGAAATGCTGCCGATGATCGTCACATCGACCTTGGCAAAAGGGGCGGTGAAACTCTCCAGGCAGAAAGTGATCGTCAAGCGCTTAGATGCTATTCAGAACTTTGGCGCGATGGATATTCTGTGTACCGATAAGACCGGCACCCTGACGCAAGATAAAATTGTGTTGGAAAGCCACACCGATGTGTTCGGGGCCAACTGTGAGCGGGTGCTGCACTACGCCTGGCTCAACAGTTATTACCAAACGGGATTGAAAAATCTGCTGGATGTCGCGGTGTTATCTTCCATGGCTGAGTCAAAAGATTCAAAATCTCAGGCGGCCGATACGTTGGCGGGTTACCGCAAAATTGATGAGATCCCATTCGATTTTGAACGCCGTCGCATGTCAGTGGTGGTCAGTGATAAAGCGGATTATCACGAACTTATCTGCAAAGGCGCGCTGGAAGAGATGTTGTCCATTTGCCGCCATGTCCGCCAAGGGAGTGAAATTATCCCATTGACCGACGCGCTGTTGGCACGCATCCGCCGCATTACCGATGAACAGAACCAGCAAGGACTGCGGGTGGTGGCAGTTGCCACCCGTATCATGCCGGCTTATCAGCAAAACTATGCTGTTATTGATGAATATGACCTGATCCTGGAAGGGTATATCGCCTTTCTCGATCCGCCGAAAGAGAGCACAGCGCCGGCGCTACTGGCGCTAAAACGCAATGGCGTTAACGTCAAAATTCTTACCGGTGACAACGAGTTAGTTGCGCGTAAGGTATGTAAAGATGTTGGATTATCTGTCGAGCATGTCTTGCGTGGCAGTGATATCGAACAGATGACAGAGACACAACTGACTGAAGCCACCCGCACTACCACGGTGTTCGCCAAGCTGACACCAATGCACAAAGAGCGCATCGTACAGAACCTGCGTAATGCCGGTCATGTGGTCGGTTTTATGGGGGATGGCATCAATGATGCACCGGCACTGCGTGCTGCTGATATTGGGATCTCGGTAGATTCAGCAGTAGATATTGCCAAAGAAGCCGCCGATATCATCTTGTTGGAAAAGAGCCTGATGGTGCTGGAGCAAGGGGTAATTGAAGGCCGCCGCACATTTGCCAACATGCTGAAATACATCAAGATGACTGCCAGCTCTAACTTTGGTAACGTCTTCAGCGTCCTGATTGCTAGCGCATTTTTGCCCTTCCTACCCATGCTGCCACTCCATCTGTTAATCCAGAATCTGCTGTACGATATTTCGCAGATTGCTATTCCATTCGATAACGTTGATGAAGAGCAACTGGCAAAGCCACAACGCTGGAACGCCGGCGATTTGGGGCGATTTATGGTGTTCTTTGGTCCGATAAGTTCTATTTTTGACGTACTGACTTTTTGCCTGATGTGGTGGGTATTTAAAGCCAATACACCAGAAATGCAGACGTTGTTCCAATCCGGTTGGTTTGTTGAAGGGCTGCTATCCCAGACCTTAATTGTGCATATGATCCGTACCCGTAAAATTCCCTTCATCCAGAGCCGCGCCTCTTGGCCGCTATGTCTAATGACACTGGCGGTGGTGGTCATTGGTATCGGGCTAACCTTCTCTCCACTGGCTGGATTCCTGCAATTGCAAGCGCTGCCACTCTCTTACTTCCCGTGGCTGATGGTGATCTTAACCGGCTATATGGTGACAACGCAGTTAGTGAAAGGGTGGTTTGTGAGGAGATATGGCTGGCAGTGATTTGATTATTAACCGCGTGAGTGTTGCGCCATCCACGGTGCAGCGGCTTGTCTCCTGTCACTCCGCGGTTTCACCGGAAATGGCGGTGAAACTGACGGCAGTTCTGGGAAGCACTCCGGCAATGTGGCTCCGCCTCCAGGCGGCTTACGATCTAGGGAAAGCAGAAGAGAGCATCGATATTTCAAATCTGACTAAATTGTACAAACCAGAACCCGTATCACTACATAGCTGATACGCCCCAACGCCCCTCGGTTTTTCAACGGCTGTCTACCACTCACGGATAGCCTTTTCTATTCCATCGCTAGAAATTTGCTTTGGCATAACTCAAATTCGACTCAAACAATCAATCGCTATCGCCTTGAAGCTATCAAAATGCTGACTGCTCAATAAACGGCTCATTGAACGCTCTCGCACAAAAGTAACGAACAAGTCGTAAATCGCCATCGCTTCTTCATAGTCAGTTTTACTGATAGCTAACAGGAAAATGACATGGGCTACCTCACCATCACCCCAGGCAATGCCATTGGGAGCCAACAGGGTAACCACCACGGTCTTTTTGGCTAACAGGCCGAGTGAGTGTGGCAGTGCAATCCCCTCCCCCAGCATAGTGGAGACAATCGCCTCACGCTCCACCACCGATGGGTAAAAGTCCGCATCAACGAACCCTTCCTCTTCCAACTGACTGCACACTTTTTTAAATAACTGCTCTTGTGTCATCGGCTGGTCGATAATCATAAAATGATTACTGTCGAAAAACTTTTCCAACATATAAGGGCGAGTGCGATCCACTAGCACCAACTTACCCAGTTGTTCTAACTGATATTCAGTCGGAAACGGTGACATTACTACCACCGGCTTATTCTTTTCCGCCAGACGTGAATTAGAAATAATAAAATCTTCGTCGATATGGTCGAGATTTTCGTAATCACGCAGGGAAATGGTTTGTGTCATCACGATCTGCGGATACTTACGAGCAATCTGTGCCTGAATCATTCGGGTAGTGGAGTTACCGGTATCACACACCAACATCACCTGTGGGTGACGTTGATAACCAATATTGTAATGGCGTTCCAACCCAACACCGATGTGCAGTACCAGATAGCCTATCTCATTCTCACTCAAGCTATAAGGCGTATATTTGCCCCAACTGGATACCGCCGCCAGTGTTACGTCATAAGCCATCGGATAGTGCTGTTTAATATTGGATAACAATGGATTAGGGATAGTTATTTGATACTTCACCCGCGTAATCATGGTCTTGATATGGGTGAGTAAATCAATTCGTAACTGCTTATCGCCCTGCAAATTGTAGTTATAGTGGGCGTTGATATAAGAGAGGATGTAATCCACCAATGTCTCTTCATCATCGGCGTTGATTTCACTGGGGCGACTGGTACCAGGCTGACTGACTTGCACTCGGCGGGCGGCAATATTGACCCGCAAATACGCTTCTTCTGCTGCCGAAATGTCTTTGCCCGATAATAGTTTCAACTCATTTGCCAAACGGCCGGAGGCGAGTTTGACCGCCTCATCCACATCTTCGGCATCAAAATCTGATAACGGATAACCGTCGGCGATGCGTTTTATCGCCACAGCACAGTAGAAAATAAGGTAGTGCTCACCCTCATCAGTTAGCCGTACCGCATATTGCGCCAATAGCTCATGCAGCAATCCCGTTAATTCGGGGATAGTCTGAATGTTAAGAAACTCATTTTTTAATAATGGGTTATCAGCATCTTGCAGATGTAGCTGAAACAAAAGGTCGGTCAAACACGTGCGGACAGCCAACTCGGCACCAAACAATTTCATGCCGTAGCGTGGCTTGGTTTCAATCGTCAGATGGTATCGGTTTAGCCTTTCTCTCACCTCAGCCATATCATTTTGCAATGTGCCACGGCTAACGAACCATTCATCAGCTAAATCTTCCAGCTTCAATGAAAAAGCAGAGGTCAGAAAACGGATTAACAGGTAATGCACTCGCTCATTGGCAGTTCGCGGGGTTAGGTGCATTTTGCGGTTTTGCTGCTGTAGAGCACGAAAGCGTTCAGCATCATCGATCATCAATCGGTAGCCAAAGCCACGGTTATGGATAAAGTGCGCACCATAATGTTCAAGGATCTCATTCAACGCCGTAATATCTGCCCGCACGGTACGTGTCGAAACCGCAAAACGTTTCGCCAGCTCATCCTGAGGCAGCGTTTCCGATTGCAATGCATCGAACATGTAGGCCAGACGTTGATAGGGAAATCTCACTGCTCCACTCCGTTATTCAGGGTGTATGGGCATCCCCCCGCCACCATGGCCAGAGGGGGAGCGTTATCTCACACGGCAACACAGGTCTTCACCGCTAGTGATTTTATATAAGGTAAATCAAATAATTACGGTACTATTTTTTTCACGATAGCTAATAAGGTTCGCACATCTTCTGGGCGAGTATTGCCCGTTTTGCTGTCGATTATCGAACTGTAGATATGCGGGATAATTTTCGTTACCCCAGCATCCAGTGCAATTTGTACGATTTGTTCAAAATTATCCAGACTGATGCCACCGGTGGGTTCCAACCAGAAGCCGGTAGCAGCACAAGCCTCAGCCACAAAACGGTACTCATCGATAGAGTCCAGCCCGTTCATTGGGAAAAACTTTAGCGAACTGCCGCCCATATCTTTCAACATAGCAATGGCGGTGGTCACTGGAACAATCGCTTCCTTTTGCTGTGAACTGAGTGGCCCGGTGGAGATATTTACGTAACCCACTTTGCCGGTCGGCGAAATCAGGCCGTTAACCACCGTATCATGCTGCCCCAATAAAGCACGACTTGTGCCAACACCGGTGAACACTTGATTCACATGTTGCGGTTGAACCTGCTGCGCAATCTGGCTGACCATTGTTGATTGCTTCGGGTCTCCCGCGCCCAACCCTACCGACAGGGCATTATCGATAACAGCCGCGTATTCGCGCATATCTTTGACTGCGCTATCGACATCCGAATAGTTCTTCGATAACACTCCCACCAGAACATGGCCTTCAGCGGCTTGATAAATCTCGCGTGCATTCTCTTTTGAACCGGCCAGCACATTCAGGCACACCCGGTCACGGTAATAATTCGGGGTCAATTTCATCAGTCAGGCTCCCTTAGCCAGGCGGTTAATGCAGGTATAAATAATCTCGAGTTGCAATGGCGTGACACTGCGCACATCCACTTCAATTTTGCCTTCATTAGCTTTATAGGCGCGGAAGTAGATAGCAATATCGCCATTTTTCAGCGCATCCACCAGATCCGGTGTCGAGCGCCCCATTTTAGCTTCATCAAAACTGATTTCAGTACGGGCAATATCACGCCCGGCAGCATCCCAAACCACTTTCGCAGACACGCCGTCAATGGTATTTAACTGACTGATAAATGGTGCCATTTTTTCTACCATTTGCTGGCCGGTCTCTTTTTCCAGCGTCATATAGCTTTCAATAGCACGGGTCAGGCCGAGAATACCCTCTTTACCCACTTTCATCGCCCGGCCAATACCACTTGATTGCAACTTCACCCAATCAATATAGGTTTTCTTGCCTAACACCAGCCCGCTGGTTGGCCCTTCAATAGCTTTGGCACCGCTGTAAATCACCAAATCTGCACCCATCTGGTAATAACATTGCAAGTCTTCTTCTGCGGCCGCATCAACAATTAATGGCAATTGATGCTTGCGCGCAATCACTACCGCTTGCTCAACGGATAGAATGCTTTTTTGCACACAATGGTGGGATTTTATATACAAGATCGCCGCAGTATTTGGCGTGATCGCCGCTTCCAACTGTTCCGGTAAACATTCGTTGGCATAACCGGCTTCCACCACTTTGCCTCCCCCCAGCGTCACCATGGTATCGACCGGCGCACCGAAGTTAACGTTATGGCCCTTCGGCAGAACAATTTCGTGTGGCACTGCGCGCGGGGCAGCATGTAGATTAACCAGTAAATTGGCATCATCTTTCACGATCACCGCAGCGACCGACTGAGCAATACCGGCAGAAGCACAGGAGACAACCACCGCGCTCTCAACATTCAGCAAATCAGCAATGTAAGCACCGGTCTTATTGACCAAATCTTTCATTTCGAAGTAATGGTTTAGGCCCAAATCTACCGCCTCAACCACATCCTGCCGTGGCGTTGAAACGCCCAACATCGTCATGCGACCAGAAGCATTAATTACATGTTTTAACTGGTATTTTTCATAGACTGAAGACATCTTTTGACTTCCCTTCGTCAGTTAATACTACGTCACCAGCAACGACCGCCGCCAGTGGCACCAGATATGTCTCACCGGTAACCGATTTACCTTCTGAATCACTGAATAGCTGAGGTTGCTGTTTCAGCTCAAAAATCGTCAGGTCAGCGTCATAGCCCGTTGCCAGCATCCCTTTGTGAGTCAAATGCAGGGCTTGCGCGGCATTTTCTGTCACACAAGCAATAACCTGTTTAAGGCTCAAACCGAGGGTGAAAAATTTGGACATCACCGTCGCCAGGCTGTGCACTGGCCCATTAATACGGTTGCGACAATAGATGTCGGAGCTGATGGTGTGCGGGTAAATACCTTGCTTGATGGCCAGTTCGGCAACATCAAAGCTGAAACTGGCACTGCCATGCCCAACATCCAGTAATACACCGCGTTTCAATGCACGTTGGATAGAATCACGCAAGGTCCCGGCAGGGGTCAGAATACGATTGGGCTTACCGTTATAGCAGTGAGTAATAATATCGCCTTGCGTTAACAAGTCGGCAATCTCATCCAAGTCCGGCGGGTTATTGCCAATATGTACCATCAAGGGTAGCTGATTATTTTCTTGTTGAATCTCTTTGGCTCGCACCAACGGTTTAATGCCGTTTTTACCGACCACGCTGCTGCTCATGCGGGCTTTAATACCGATAATAAAATCAGGATTACGGGCAATAGCCTGACTGACACTTTGCTTATCAATCTGCGTCATATCCGCTAATTCGTTTTGCGTCACGATGCCGGTTTTCGCAATATTCAGAAAAGCATAAACATGGGTTTTGGCGGTACGGGTTAGGCGGTAAAAATCATCCACATCATTGGCACCAGTGCTGCCGGCATCCACCACCGTCGTCACGCCACTGGCGACTCCGACCAAATCAGCTTCGTCATGATAAATAGGAGATGCGGGGTAACAATGCACATGGGAATCAATCCAGCCAGCACTGATGTAATATTTCCCGGCCAAATCCAACATTTTTTTAGCGCAAGAAACTGAAGGCTCGGCTTGATTATTATCTTCAGTGGTAATAGCCGCATCGACGGCCACAATTTTTCCATCATTAATTACGATATTAACCTGACGGCCGTCAACTAATAGTGCGCGTGTGATAATAAAGTCATACATTATCTTTATTCTCCATTATGTCCTTCTTACTTGACGTTGCAGCAGTGTTAGCAGGGTAAATATCCGGTAATTTGAATATTTACCCCTGACATCATGAAATAGCGACTGGGAAAATAGACCCTAAAATCATGGCACCCAAAATCGCCCCGCCAGTAATTGGTTTATTCCACAGATAAAACAGTAAAGCGCCACCTAAAGAACCAATCCCAATTGGAATTGATGCTGTTATGGCTGACAGGATAATCAATGGCCCGAGGAAACGGCCAGAGGAGTTACCAGCCCCCATCATAACGTCGGCACCATAAGTAGAATTACTTTGGTTAATCGTAAATTTACGCGCCAAAATAATCAGATAGCCGATAGCTAAACCAATAATCAGGCCGGTTACCAGTGAGGCGGCAAAATTAGCCACCGGGAAGACAAATCCGGCGCCCAGTAATAATGCTGGCACACCCAGACCAACACCGGTTTGAATCGCGCCACCAATATCTAAAATACCGACAAGCGAACCTTCAATAATACGGGCGAATAAGAAGCTGGCACCAAATGCCGCCACCGCACCATAAACACCGGTATCCATACCAGCACGTAGCATTGAAACAAATGCCACTTCGTTAAATGCACCGATACCATATAAATAATACATATGAGTACCCGCAAATACGCCGGAGGATAATAATCCTACAAAGATCGGAAATGACCAGTCGGCATACCAGAAATTATTCTTGGTTTGTTCATCCATCATCAAGCTCCTCTCGTTGTATTATTTTCCGCTCAATGCGTTATGAATGGTATCGAGCCAAACCGGCGCGCTCAGGCTAAATGACTCCAGGAATTTCAGATCGAATCCGCGGAAGAAACCACTGAGCACAAATAACAGAACAATCACTGTCATCATGATCTTAGTCACTTTATTCCAGCCGCTTTCCTCAACACCTTTACCAATTAAAATACCCAACACTAGACCAGGTACAGCGTTACCCATAATTAGCTGAGCCAACCCGCCAAAAATAGTGGCCCAGAAACCAGAGCGACGCCCGGCATCAATAGCCGCCAGCCAGAAAATAACCGGCATCACGGTGTTAACCAGAATATTTGCTGCTGGTACCAATACTTTAATGGCCGTAACCTGTAATGCTGCTGGTACCGCAGAAGCAGTGGTGTTTAGGAAACTGACAACAATAACCCCGATAATCCCGCAGGCAATTGCCATCTTTTTCGGGTTATGCATGGTTTCCGCTACATTACGATTTTTAATCATTAATGCGGCGGCACCCCAGTTAGGAATGATGCGGTGGTCGACGTCCTGAGTAAAGGCACCTGCTGCCACCGAAGAGGCCCAGGCGTTGAAGAAGAAACCTAATCCAAAGGAGAGGTGCGATGCAGGATCTCCCTCGCATGAGTTCAGTTCGCCCAGGGTACGAAATGCCCCCATCCCCTGTATTGTCGGTGCATGAAACATACGGGCGGCCCCAACACCTACCCCCACACCGACCAGTCCGCCGATAATAATCGACTTAAAAAGAATGATTAGAAACATCAGTATATCCTTTTCATTTAGATATGAAGACGACCTTATCCGTATTAATAATTGTCACGTTCACGGTAATATCTAATTCAACGCTATATGTCTTTCTTTCACGCGGCAGGAAAAAGAATAAAAACTTCTCATTTTTAACTGATAATTCTGCGTTTAATACTTTTACGTCTTGTGGCTCAATCCGTAACAGAATATTTTGTGTCGATTTCAACACCGTATTCTGGACATTACCGAGTGCATTAGCGAAAGCTTTTTCCTTAGTATCGCCTTTACCTTTCACTTGCACCTGAGTGGTATATTGCTCTTTCATTACGGTTGACCGTATTTCTTGATATAAGCGTCGACTAATCTCTGGCCTAATTCTTCTTTATCCATAAATCCGAAGCCCAGCACTTTGCAGCCTTCATTTATTGCCGTCACGCCTTCTTCAACAGAACGCATGCCGTATTTTGCTTTGTAACCATATTTATTTTGCGCCGTAATAGCGCCCGCACCGCCACTGCCGCAGAATGAAATGCCAAAGTCAGCTTTTTCACTGTTCATCACATCACCCAATTTCATGTCTGCGGCAACACCGGGAATAACCACTACGCGGCCACCAGCCAATTCAACACCCTGGCCCACTTTTTGGCCTTTACCTAAACGGTCGCCAATCACAACGGTAATTTGACTCATAGTCACTTCTCCAGATCACTGTTTTATGGGTTATTGTCTTTCGCTACTTCAAAATGCACCGACAACAAATAGGCTTCTTCAATGGGCAAATTGGCAAATTTATCGACCACTTGCTGGGCCATTTGCATCGAATGTGCTGAAATCTCATCAAATAATGATTTATCCACTTCAGGTAATGGCTCACCAGTTATGGAACGCAATACCATGGCACGGATATGTGATGTCAACATTTGTTGCTGAACTTTATTGGTAAAAATATTTTCACTATTTAACATTGCGGTAATTTCAGCTAATACCCGCTCAGTAATAATCATTACCTCTTCTTTTCCAGGTTCCTCGGCGGCATTTAATGCGGCTACATCATTCACGCTGGCAATCCCCTATTTTTGCTATATCCGTCATACTTCAGGTTGTAGGGCCGTTGGCTGCGTTTTCTCGCCCTAGTGATTTACTTCAGGGACTCACTCCTTTGCCGCCTACCCACAACTCGAATTATTTAAGGTCTGTAACAACTTTCTGATGATAAAGATAAGTTCAGTTATCTTCTCTCTGCGCTGTAACATCACCCTACCTGCAAGCGGAATAGCTGTGTAGCGGCTTTTTTTCCAGTTCAAAGTGGAAATGTAATGTACCGGTGGGATCACTTTCGCAAAAAACGCCTGTTAGATAGTTAACTTAATCATTAACAACAAAATAACTTTTATATAAATACGTCAGTGCGGTTTGTAGTGGAAAAAAGTTCGTGATCCTGATCTCTTTCTTTTCTAGTCAGAAGCGCCTAATATCAGATCAATATTAAGCTATTTTCTAACACCCCCTCTCCTATGGCGTGGGGGTGTTGTTTTTATGTTTTGCTGAAATTGAATTGGAGAGTGGTATGACCAAGCCAACCATCACGATTAACGAGCTGGATGCTGAACGTTTGGATGCGTTACTGGCGCAACCGGCTTTTGCCGGTACAGTGGTCGCTCAAGCGCTCAATGAAGAACTGGATCGTGCAGAAATTCTACCACCAAACGCCATTCCGGCAGATGTGGTGACCATGAATAGCCGTGTGCGTTTTCGCGATCTGAATAACCAGGAAGAGCATATCCGCACGCTGGTGTATCCGGCATCGCTACAAGACAGTAACGAACAACTTTCCGTGATGGCTCCGCTGGGCGCGGCATTGCTGGGGCTGCACGTCAATGATGAAATTAGTTGGAAGCTACCAGGTGGGGATGAAGCCCGCATTACTGTGTTAGAACTGCTGTACCAGCCAGAAGCGGCCGGTGAATATCACCGCTAACACTATTACCAAAGCCATTGGCGTTACCGCCAGGCGGTAAATGGACAAGCCCCGAATCACTGACTCAAGTCAGTGATTCGGGTGAAAGGGATTATTAACGATACTTTTTATGGTAGGTATCGCGGGTCGGTTTAAAGTCTTGCGCTGCTTTTTTAGCTTCATCGAGCTTGCCTTGATTCGCTAATGCCAGCGCACCATCAATCTGCCCGATAAATAAGTCCAAACCATGACGGAAATCCTTCACCTCCGCGCTACCCTCGCCTTTACTCTTCAACTTGGTAGGTATGCCCTTTTGTGCATCCTGCGCCGCTGCACGCATCGCCTGCAAGCCTTGCTTCATCACATCAGTAGAGTCAGCCTTCAACACTTTGCCGTAATTATCAGCAATGGTTTCCATGTTATCAGCCACGCTGGCAGCCATCGCTAAAGTGCTGGCGCTGAGTAACACCGCCGCCATTAACGCCATCATTTTCTTACCCATGCTCACATTCCTTCTATACCCTTCTAACGTGGTGTTGCAGCAGGGTTTCGCAGCAAGACCAAATTGGGGATGGGATTATTGTTATTGAAATACTGATCATTAGTACATTGCTCACACTTAACATAGGCAATAGACACTGAAACTGACAATGATTTCTTGTAATCAATTAAGAAATGAGATGAGGGCTGAATAAAAATCAAAAAAAAAGCCAGCAACCAATGCCAGCTTTAGGTGTGAAGCTACACGATGTTATTCGCCCGCAATCTTCATCGCAGGTAATAAAACAGAGCCACACTGAATGTTACTGCGGGTTTCGATATCACTGCCTACGCTGACAATATTACGCAGCATATCTTTCAGATTACCGGCAATCGTTATCTCACTGACTGGATACTGAATCTCACCGTTTTCAACCCAAAAACCTGCCGCGCCGCGAGAATAGTCACCGGTTACGGTACTGACTCCCTGGCCCATCAGTTCAGTTACCACCAAACCTTTGTCCAATTGCTTCAGCATCCCGGCGAAATCCTGCCCCTGACCGGCAATACGCCAGTTATGGATACCACCAGCATGACCGGTACTTTGCAGCCCCAGTTTACGGGCTGAATAGCTGGTCAACAGATAGGTTTGCAGTACCCCATCTTTAACGATTTCCCGTTGTAAAGTACGCACACCTTCACTATCGAACGGGGTCGAAGCCAGACCACGCAGTAAATGTGGGTGCTCTTCAATAGTTAACCACTCAGGTAAAATCTGTTTACCCAAATGATCGAGCAAGAAGGTCGATTTACGGTAGATATTGCCGCCGCTGATCGCCGAAACCAAGTGACCAAACAAGCCGGTCGCCACTTCAGCGGCAAACAGCACCGGTGATTGCATGGTCGGCAGTTTACGTGGCGATAAGCGGGATAAAGTACGACGAGCGCACTCCTCACCAACCCATTCCGGGCTGGCTAAATCTTCCATCCGTCGGCCAATGGTATAAGCGTAATCTCGCTCCATATCACCATTATGTTCAGCGATAACGCTGCTGGAAAGCGAATGGCGACTTGAGCAATAGCTCTGTAACATGCCGTGGCTGTTACCAAACACCTTGATGCCATAATGGCTGTTAAAACTGCCACCTTCGGTATTGGTAATCCGCTTATCGGCCTGCAATGCAGCCTGCTCCGCCCGGGCGGCCAGCAAGATACCTTGTTCTGCATCCAAATCGCTCGGATGGAACAGGTCCAAATCAGGCGCCTCAAAAGCCAGCAGCGATTTATCTGCCGCGCCAGCGTAGGGATCAGGTGAAGTGTAACGAGCAATATCCAGCGCAGCCTGCACCGTGCGGGCGACTGCATCTGGATTTAAATCGGTGGTAGACGCGCTACCTTTACGCTGCTGGTGATAAACAGTAATTCCCAGCGCACCATCGCTGTTGAACTCCACATTTTCCACTTCACCAAAGCGAGTGCTGACACTAATTCCGGTGGTTTTACTTACAGCGACTTCGGCCGCATCAGAACCCACACGGGCCAATTCCAAAGCCTGTGCAACCGCTTGTTCCAGCGTTTTACGCTGTTCTGCAACTTGAGTGACTACTTTCATCAGTCTGCCATAATTAATGAGATAATCGTTCAGGAAAGAGTCGTAACACGACGACTTACACGGATACAATATAGAACGCCATGGTTCTGAGTCTATCAGAGATCTTTGTACTATTTCGCAGAAAGCCAACAACCTGCTACGATTAGCCTCTTTTTAAGGAATTTGACCATGAACAAACAGCCCGAAGATTGGCTAGATGAAGTCCCAGAAGATAAAGACGAAGATGACGATGAAATTATCTGGGTCAGTAAAAGTGAAATTAAACGTGATGCCGAAGCGCTGAAAGAACTCGGCACCGAGCTGGTTGAGCTGGGTAAAAATGCGCTGGAGAAAATCCAACTGGATGAAGATCTGCTGGCAGCCGTTGAACTGGCACAGAAAATCAAGAAAGAAGGCCGCCGCCGCCAGATCCAGTTAATTGGTAAAATGCTACGTGCCCGTGATGTAGAACCTATCCAAACCGCATTGGATAAGCTGAAAAATCGCCATAACCAACAAATCTCGCTGTTCCACAAGCTGGAAATGCTGCGTGACCGTTTGGTTGAAGAAGGTGATGTCGCGATCCCTACGGTGTTGGATCTATATCCAGATGCGGATCGCCAACAACTGCGTAGCCTGATACGTAATGCCCAGAAAGAGAAAGCCACTAACAAGCCACCGAAATCATTCCGTCAGATCTTCCAATATCTGCGTGAACTGTCTGAAAAGCAGCAATAATCGGGCGGGGCCGGGTCTGACTCGGCTCCCGACTCAAGAAGGCTAATTCACACTATATTGAAACGCAGGCTGCCTGCTAACTCCTCTTCCGCTTCCTCAAGCAGCAGCACAATCGCACCGAAGCGGCGTTTGTGGCGGTGATTGAAATGAATAAATTCAATCTCTACCGGTAAGGCTATCTCACCTGTGACCACATCCCACAGAGCATCCAGATTGGCGCCAAAATCTTCGCTCAGCGCAAATTTTTGGCAAAATGCGCGGTAAAATGCAGGAAGATCGGATATATGGTCAAAATCAAATACCACTTTTACCATCTTCTCACTCCATCCGAATGAAACGCTTGTAGTGATCCTGAGTTAGATAAATCAGGCCATCATTGGAGTACAGCAAACGATCGCTACCGCGATGCCCACAACGATAATTAACATCGGCTTCACGCCAGTTACGGCCTTTCGCCTCAGGCAGTTGGCGTTCACGGTTAGAAAAACGATCGCCGCCAATCGCTCTGCCTGGCAATACTTTACACAGATTGCCGTCTTTGGGATCCCAGCCCTGCGCACGCGCCTGCTGCTTGGTAAGGTAAAAATCCGGCAGGCGATGATGCACTTGTAGGTATTTAGCCACCTGCTGGTGCTGGGTCAATTGTTCAATCGATGCAGATGCCGATAAAGGTGGGCGTTCCAGATCCGCCGATTGACCGATATCACGCGCCGTGACACCGCCAATCCCCTGCAATGCCGCCACTGCCAGCAACAGTATTGCGCCCAGAATGGCCATAAGTCGTTTATTCATGGTTCTCCTTAACCCTCAGGCTGCCAATAGCTGTTGTGCTGCTCATTGCGATAACCCATGCCCACGTTTTATTCACCAATCCAATTTATAAATTACCCAAATGCAGGGTTTTGACTTCCATAAACTCATCTAACCCCAGCACTGACCCTTCACGGCCAAGGCCAGACTCTTTAACACCACCGAAAGGTGCCAGCTCAGTAGAAACTGAACTTTCATTGACACCAATCATACCGCTTTCCAACGCATCTGAAACCCGGAATACACGTTGCAGATTCTGAGTATAGAAGTAAGCTGCCAGCCCGAACGGCGTGTCATTAGCTCGTTTGATAACTTCCTCTTCGGTTTTGAAGCGGAAGCAGGCAGCCAGTGGGCCAAATGTCTCTTCAGAGGCGACTTTCATCTGCTCATTAGCATCGGCAATAACTGTAGGCTGGAAGAAATTTCCCCCCAGTTGATGACGACTGCCCCCCGCCAGCAGGCGACCGCCCTTCTCAAGCGCATCTTTGACGTGATCCTCAACTTTCTCCAGCCCGGCGAGATTAATCAATGGCCCCATATTGACGTCTTTATCCATACCATTACCAACATTCAGTTTTTTAACCTCAGTGGCTAAACGGCTGACAAACTCGTCATACACACCATCCTGAATGTAAAAACGATTGACGCACACGCACACCTGCCCGGCATTGCGGAATTTACACGCCATCGCACCAGCAACTGCGGCATCCAAATCAGCATCATCAAACACGATATACGGCGCGTTACCGCCCAGTTCCATGGAAATTTTCTTCATGGTGGCTGCGGCATTACGCATTAAGGTTTTGCCAACTTCGGTTGAGCCGGTAAAGGAGATTTTACGCACTTCCGGGCTGGCCATGATGGCATCACTGATGGCATGCGTATCGCCCGCAACACCATTGAGCACGCCAGCAGGCACACCGGCTTGCTCTGCCAATGCCAGTAAAGCAAAAGCGGATAACGGCGTGTTATTGGCCGGTTTAATCAATCCGGTACAACCGGCAGCCAATGCTGGCCCCAGTTTGCGGGTTAACATTGCCAGCGGGAAATTCCACGGCGTGATGGCCGCCACCACACCAACCGGTTCGCGAGTAGCCAGAATGCGTGCCCCCTCTTTGGCTGGCGGAATAATCTCACCATTGGCACGTTTGGCCTGCTCACTAAACCATTGAATAAAGCTGGCGGCATAGGCGATCTCGCCTAAGGCTTCTTTCAATGGTTTACCTTGCTCAGAAACCATTATCTCAGCCAATGATTGCTGATGTTCCATAATCAACAAATACCAACGCTGAAGAATTTCCGCCCGCTGCTTGGCGGGTGTTTTTCGCCAAGCGGGGAAAGCCGCACTGGCAGCCTTAATCGCGGCTTCAGTTTCTTGGGTACCCGATTTAGCCACTTTCGCCACCAACTGGCCGGTAGCAGGGTTATGTACGTCGAAAGTGTCCTGCGCCTGATGCCATTTACCACCAACAAAATAGCCGATATGGTACACACCGTCGCTGTGTCGTTGGTTTTGTAATGGATTGTGCAATGGATCGCGTAATAGATTTTGTGCTGACATCTTGTCGACCTCCTGAGGGAAAGGATGCCCCCATCAATGGAGGGCGAGGAAGGTTGCTTCACTATGAAGTATATACCCAAAGAACTTGGAGTTGCAGGTAGGCTGCCAGTGAACACATCCCGATGAGCTGACTCAGGTCAGTGATTCGGGTCAGTGAGCGCCGCTAACAACCCTGTGGTTTCACTCTAAAGGGGATACTCAAAGTCATTGGAATCACAGGTAGGCTGCCAGTGAATGCATCCCGATGAGCTGACTCAGGTCAGTGATTCGGGTAAGTGAGCGCCGCTAACAACCCTGTGGTTTCAAGGACGAAGAGTATCGCTAGATAAGCGCACTCTGATAACGATGCAACATATCCGCCAACCGCTTTACCGGGCGGATAACAGAATCAGGCGATTGATAATCGACTAATTTTTGCTGATATTGATCTAATTCCTGTAGTAAACGGGCGAAGTAATAGCGCCGCTTCTGGTCATTTTTGGCATTAATAACCCGATCGGCGGTATAGCGGATCTGTTTGTGAAAAGCACTCAATTCAGCATTAACTGGGATCTCGGTGTTATTGAGCCGCTGATGGGCGATGATCAGCGTCAATGCCAGTCGATACTTATCAATATCACCGGGGAACATCATCAATAATTGATTCAGTTGTTGATACAACGCCGGTAGATGGTTTTCGCTGCGGCGGGCTTTATTGGTGGTCAATGCCGATACCGCACTGTAAACAAAGCGGTTTAGCAAGGTTCTGCCGGTTCGGTCCTTGGCATTATCGCGGATCAACAACAGCACAATCAGAGAAACGAAACAGCCGACAATCTGCCCCAACGCACTGTCGAGGAATATACTGACATTAAACTCCATCGGGTTGCTCAACACCATGATATTGATAGTACTGGCCAATGTTCCCAGCGAGCCAAGACGGCGCTTTTGCACTTCGATACCAATAATAAATGCCAGTAATCCCAGACTGATGCACAGCAACAGCATACTTTGCTGGGTCGCAGGGATAATAAACATAAAATAGAGCGCCCCAATAGGCAGCGCCATAATCACCCCTAGCAGGAAGTCGATCGCCACCATCCGTGGATTGGGGGTGCGCATTGCCAGTGAGGTCACCACCGCAATCATGACCATACAGCCCGCCCCAGATGTCCAGCCAGTCCACAGCCAGAATAGGCCGCCGATCGCCGTAGCAATACCGGTACGCAAGCCATTGATCATCGCATGATGACCTTCGGCTGAAACATGTTTGATTGGCTCATCGCCGTCCAGAATACCCTCTTCCACCCGGCTGATACTGCTGTTGGTATGAATCCCTTTTGATAGCAATAAATAACGTGTCGCCGCCCCCACCCAACTGCTGATGGTCGCAGGGATCGCCGCACTGTGACTGCCGCCAATATATTGACGCAATTTCTTCATCTGCTGATGAATTTCAGCCGGCGTCTCTGCCGGTTCACTCAGCATCGCCTTCAGCTCGGCACTGAGTAAGTCGGGATGATTGATCAATACCAGATAGGTTTCGCAGGCTTGAGTGATCAGGGCTAATGACGCCGTGTGCAATACCCGTAAGCGGCGGTTACAGCGCTGCCAGCGGGAAGATTCCATCATCAGATAACTACGCATCCCATTCAGGGCCGTGGTATTTTTAACCAGATCATTCCAGGCCCGATCGATATCGTTTTTTTCTGCCGGACGAATACATAACTGCAATAATTTATATTGATCTACCAGCACCTTATCGACCAGACGATCAATATCCTGCTTGATCGATCGTGGTGAAAACAGCAGATCCGCCATCACCGCGCAGACGATCCCCAGCACAATCTCGCTACAGCGCTCGACAGCAAACTGCGGTGTCAGTAATGGCGTTTCACCGGTGGTGACAATGATAATCAGCGCAGTGTAACCCGCCAGCCCGAATGCGTAAGAGTTCTCAACCCGAACCAGTGAGGAGATCCAAGTACAAACGCCAGCCCACAAACAGCAAAGCATCAGGGTTAATACTGGTGCTCTGATAGTCAGAACGATGATAACCAAACCACCAATACAGCCGATGAATGTCCCGATAATACGTAACCAGCCTCGATGACGAATCGCACCAGAGAATGGCTCACCGCCCGCAGCAAATGCCGGGCCAGCAGCAACAATGGCCGCCGTCAGCACCGACCAACGTGGTGTTTCCAATTGCAGATGAAAGCCCAGAAACAGCGCGGCCACAATGGCAAAACTGAGTTTGAACGCAAAGCGCAGGCGAATAAATGTCGGGCTGTTCATCTTAACCAAACTCACGCAGGCGATGCATCAACTTAACAATCGGTGAAGCCTGATTAGGATTGCGATCAGTCGCCCCGGTTATCACCACGGTAGCCGTCGTCCCTGCGGGATAGGGATGCTGTTGATCTTCACTGTCCAAACGGATCTTCACCGGTACTCGTTGCGCCAACCGCACCCATTCCAGATTATTGTCAATCGTCGCCAACCCTTTGCTATCGACACTGCTGCTGCTGTTGGTGACACCGGCGGAGACACTGTCGACAGTACCGTGCAAAATACGGTTACTGCCCAGTGGGGTGATTTCCGCCCGATACCCGGCTTTAACCCCCTCCAGCTTGGTCTCTTCCAAATAGGCCAAAATATAGAAAGTATCTTTTTTCACCAGTGCAACAGCGGTAGCGCCACGGTTAATAAACTCCCCGGCATGAACATTCAGATTCGTCACCCAACCTTGTGCAGGCGCACGCACGGTGGTGCGTTCCAGATCAAGTTTGGCTAAATCTCGTACCGCGATAGCTTTTGCCAACTGATGCCTGGCGGTTTGTAATCCGTTGTTGGACTGGTCAATTTCTTCTTGTGACATCGCCTGAATCCCCAAACGTTGCCGCCGGCCGGATTCACGTTGTTTCTCCGCCGCCAGTGTTTGGTAATAGGCCACATCGGCCTCGGCTTCAGCCAACGCCTGCTGGTAGCGCGGTTGGTCAATAACAAACAAAATCTGCCCTTTCTGCACCAGTTGATTGTCTTTTACCGGCACATCGGTGATCAAGCCACTGACATCCGGTGCGATAGCCACCACATCGGCAGTGAATTTGGCATCACGGGTCCAGGGTGATTCGGTATAAAAAGCCCAAACTTTGAAAATAGCGATAACCGCCAGTAAAACCACCAATAAGGTGATGCCGATACGGATTATTTTTAATGAAAAAGTACTCACGGCGACCTCAGGAAAAAAGACGGGATATTAAATAGAAAAGACAACAATACAGCGCGGTATTAAAGAGTGCTGGATGCCAGACAAACTCATAAATACCAGTAGGTTGTAGCACACGGCGCAAAACAAAGAACAGCGCCAGCGAAAGGAGCAACTCAAAAAATATTGGCGGAAAAGAGAGGCCAAATATCACCATCACCGGAAGCAACGTCATTCTGTAGATCCTTTCTATTATAGGGTGCCGGTGAACCAGCCATAAGACTAACTTGTAGGTTAAACTTAACTAAGCAACATGACTGTAACCTTAGCGAGGCGAGATAACACTTCGACAGCGTGGCTTGCAAACCTAAAACGATTCTCCCGACAGCAGTATATTAGCCTGCTTATTATCACCTTATCTACGATGTGTGATCTAAATCACTTTTAAGCTACAGTTAACAATCAAGCGTTAGCAATCAACTCAGGGTGAACCATGGAAAGACTAAAACGGATGTCAGTATTTGCCAAGGTGGTTGAGTGTGGGTCTTTTACTGGCGCCGCACGGCAGTTAGAAATGAGTGTGTCGTCGATTAGCCAAACAGTGTCAAAACTGGAAACCGAGCTGAATGTTAAGCTGCTTAACCGCAGTACTCGCCGCATTGGTTTAACTGAGGCAGGCCGAATTTACTATCAGGGTTGTCGGCGCATGTTGCAGGAAGTACAGGAAGTCCATGAACAACTCTATGCCTTTAACAACACCCCAACCGGAACCTTACGCATCGGCTGCTCATCGACGATGGCACAAAATGTACTGGCAACGATGACAGCAGAGATGTTGAAAGAGTATCCCGGCCTATCCGTTAATCTGGTCACCGGCATTCCGGCACCGGATTTAATTGCTGATGGTTTAGATGTGGTGGTCCGCGTTGGTGCATTACAGGATTCGGGGCTATTTTCACGCCGCCTTGGTTCCATGCCGATGGTGGTCTGCGCCGCCAAAAGTTATTTAGCACAACATGGTACACCAGAAAAACCCAGTGATATGACCAATTTCTCCTGGCTGGAATATAGCGTGCGACCAGACAGTAACTTTGAGCTAATCGCGCCAGAAGGTATTACCACGCAAATATCGCCACAGGGCCGCTTTGTCACCAATGACTCACAAACCATGATCCGTTGGCTTAACGCGGGTGCGGGTATCGCTTACGCACCGTTAATGTGGGTAATAGAGGAAATTAAACGCGGCGAGGTGGAAATACTGTTTAAAAAATACCATTCAGATCCGCGCCCAGTATATGCGCTCTATACCGAGAAAGATAAAATGCCACTTAAAGTTCAGGTCTGTATCGACTATTTGACCGAGTACTTTAAACGAGTGGCTGAGGTATATCAGGGATATCGCTGAATATACTATAGCTATTGGATGCCCAGTTGAGAACTAAACTGAGCATCCAACTACCAACCCCTACGCCGTGCCACCCACCGTCAGATTGTCTAACTTCAAAGTAGGTTGGCCGACGCCAACTGGCAGGCTTTGCCCCTCTTTGCCGCAAACGCCGACACCTTTATCCAGCGCCAGATCGTTGCCGACCATCGAAATCTGCTGCATGGCTTCGATGCCAGAACCAATCAAAGTGGCCCCTTTCACCGCACGGGTGATTTTACCTTTTTCGATTAAGTAAGCTTCGGAGGTTGAGAACACAAACTTGCCGGATGTAATATCCACCTGACCGCCGCCAAAGTTAGGCGCGTACAGGCCATATTCCACACTGGCGATAATCTCTTCCGGTGTCGATTTACCGGCCAGCATATAGGTATTGGTCATCCGTGGCATTGGCAAGTGCGCGTAGGATTCACGGCGGCCATTACCGGTCGGTGCAACGCCCATCAGACGCGCGTTCAACTTATCCTGCATGTAACCTTTCAAAATACCGTTCTCAATCAGCACGTTGTATTGGCCCGGCACCCCTTCATCGTCGATGGCCAAAGAGCCACGGCGACCTTGCATGGTGCCATCGTCCACCACGGTACACAGTTCTGAAGCCACCAACTTACCCATTTGGCCGCTGAAGACTGAGCTGCCACGGCGGTTGAAATCACCTTCCAAACCATGACCGACCGCTTCGTGCAACAATACACCCGGCCAACCTGCACCTAAGACTACTGGCATAGCGCCAGCAGGGGCGGCAACAGCCGACAGATTTACCAGTGCCATTCTGACCGCTTCATTGGCAAAGTTATCAGCTCGCACTTCGCCATCCACAGTTTCGAGGAAGTAGTCATAACCAAAACGACCACCACCACCACTGGCACCGCGTTCGCGTTTGCCGTTGTCTTCCACCAATACGCTGACCGACAGCCGCACTAATGGGCGCACATCTGCCGCCAGCGTGCCGTCGGTGGCCGCGACCAGGATTTGCTCATAGACACCGGTCAAACTGGCACTGACTTCCTGCACCCGCTTATCAGCAGCACGGGCCACTTTATCGACCCGATGGAGCAGCGCAATTTTATCTTCGCGCGACAAGCTTTGTAGCGGGTCTAGCAAGGGATAAAGCGCCTGATAGTGAATCTCACCCAAGGTATGCACTTTACCGTTACCGTTATCACGCACAATACTGCGTGCGGCATGAGCACTTTGTTGTAAAGCATTCAGGGTGATTTGGTCGGCATAAGCAAAACCAGTCTTTTCACCGCTGACCGCGCGCACACCCACACCCTGATCAATATTGTACGAGCCATCTTTGATGATGCTGTCTTCCAACACCCAGGCCTCGTGGTAGCTGGACTGGAAATACAGGTCAGCATAATCGAGGCGGCGTTCAGACAACTGCCCCAACACTGAGAACAAGTCCTGATGGTTCAGCTTGTTAGCAGCGAGTAACTGCTCACTGACAAACGAGAGGCTCATAGTTTTCACTCTTTAATTAGATGATGGTTTATGCGATGACGGCAACGGAGACGGCAGGAAGCGATTGTGCTGCAATACCGGCATCTGATTACGGATAATGTTCAAACCTGTGGTTTCAATTTTTACTTTTAAGGCAGCAACCGCATCTGGGTTCTGCCCTAATATTTTACCCCAGGCATCAACCGCCATAGTGTGGCCCCAGGTGCGGCGGGTGGCGCCATGACGCCCTACCTGTGCTGCGGCCAGTATCACGCACTGGTTTTCAATCGCCCGTGCGCGCAATAAAATCTCCCAGTGAGCTTCACCGGTCATTTTGGTAAAGGCCGCCGGCACCGAAATAATCTCAGCCCCCTGCGCCCGCAAAGCTTGGAATAAGCCTGGAAAACGTAAATCATAACAAACCGTCATGCCCAAGCGGCCTACCGGTGTATCAACCACCGTCAGTTGTTCACCCGGCTGATAAGTATCAGATTCACGATAGCGGCCATGCATATCGTTAATATCCACATCAAACATGTGAATTTTGTCGTAACGAGCTTTAAGTTCGCCCTGGTCATCAAACAGCAAGCTACTGGTAGTGATAAGCTCCGGTGACTCGCGGCTTATCATCGGCATGGAGCCCACTTGAATCCACACTCCGTAATGGCGTGCCATCTCGCGAATTTGCTGTTGCAGCGGCCCGTCATTATGTTGCTCGGCATGGTGTCGATAAGAGGCAGCATTGGCAAATAACAGTGCATTTTCCGGCGTCATAACCAGTTTAATACCAGAGTTTAACTGTTTGATCTGCTGCTCAATTTGAGCCAGATTGTCACGGGTATTTTCACCGCTGCATAACTGCAATAATGCAACATTGGCATTTTTCATGGCGCCTTACTCTCCTTTAGCTGGCGTAATACTTCATGGATGGTTGGTTGATCCAAGCTACCGGTAATCTGGTAACGAATCAGCGAAACCTTGCTCCATAATGGCCCTAATATCTTCGAGGCAGCAAATACCGCAGCCCCAACCACTGGGTTGATCGCAAAGGCTGTTGCGACGCCGACAGTGGCAGAAATCTCTGGTGTAATAACCGCTTCCATGGCTATCTGGCGTTTAACCAAGTCCACATTACCACTCATGGCAATATCGGCCGCCAATCCATCCACCACTAAATCATTGGTGTGCATTACACCATTTTTAATATTTGCCGTGCCCCGAATAGAATCAAACGCAAAGTCACGACTAAACGTATCACTAAAATCAAGCTGGAGCTTACGTAATAGTGCGTCAAAGCTGACCAAACGCAGTAACTGACCGGCGCGCCCACCACCGAGATCGCTCAGTTGGCCTCTGCCCAATCTACTCTTTAATGTCCCATTCAGGGTATTAATCTGTGGCTGCCACGGAACTCCACGCCAGTTAACATCGGCATTGATATCAAAAGAGGCATCTTTTATCGGTGTTGTCAGGCCGAAGAATGAAATGGTTTCATCGATCTTCGGCCCGCTCAGCGCGATATTAAGCGCGGTTTTATCGCCATTGCTGTCTTGCTGCCATTGGCCGGAAACTTTAGCCCGCCCATTGCCAGCCTCAATCAAGCCGTTAGTTAACGCCAGCACCGAGCCTTTCGGCGTCAGATCTGCGTTAATACGCCCAACATTTTGCCCCAGAATCCAACAAGATTTGCAGCGTAATTGCAGCGCAGGCCAATCACGGAACGAAATTTTACTGGCAGTTTGTGGCTCCTGCAACGCAGCTTGCGCCAGGGGATCTTGTGCTTCGTGCGTGGTCCATTGCGGGTTGTAATAAAGATAATCGATATCAGCATGCCATGGCCCATGTTCGGCCATCAGCAGGCTACCATCCACTTCCTGACCTTTTGCCGTGACGTGAGTACCGGTTAATAATGGCTCAACCAGCAGTGTCAGTTGGTGCCAAGCCTGCCCACCAACCAAAAGCTGTGGCGTCTGTAAAGTCAGCCGGGTAGGAAGTATCACATTGGATTTATTGCCTTTTATTTTTGCTGGTACTGATGCGCTAAAAGGTGTGCTGACACTGGTAAACTCCGGTGCCAGCAACGCCAACCAACTCTCACCATCCAGTGCCGGTAGTTTAAGGACCAAACCTTTATCCTCCGGCAGTGACGGGACTTTTTTGCTGTCGGATTGCCAGATAGCCCGCGCCAGCTCTACTTGTTCTTTTTGCAACAACCATTGGCTGTTGAATGTATTGTTGCTGCCAGCACTGCCGGAGAGGGTAAACGCCTCCAGCCCCCCCACCACCTGTACATGCATGGGTAATGCCTGACCACTTGTTTTATCTAGTGGAGCAGGTAAGTGACTGCTTACTTTCTTCAGGTCAGCCGTCAGATCAATTTTATAGTCTGGCTTGCCATTTTTCGGTAATTGTACGGCGACTTTGCCTTGCCAATTGGCGCTACCACTGAGCAATTTCGCGACATCAGCGGGAACGCCGGGCAACTTGGCCGGTAACCAGTCACCACGCAACCCAACATTCACCAAAAAGTTTTTTGGCTGCTCTTGCGTAGTGAAATCAACCGTCAATGGCTGCCCAAACCAGTTAGCGGATAAGGTATCGCTATCAAGATTGCCATCGTTGAAGCGGAACTTGCCACTGATGTTTTCCAGTTGGCTTTGCAATGGCTTCACCAACAAGCTGTTGTTATTGAGCGTCACTTCGCCGCTGGCGTGGGTAATACGGTCTTCTTCCAACGGAATATCCAAATGTAAGCGCCCACTAACTTTACCGCCGACTTGCAGCTCTTCCAGAGTTTCCGCCACAGAATCATGCAGTGGTGTCTCCGTAAAGTAGTCATGAATATCACGCCCTTCGCCAACCACTTCGGCGTCGACATACAGCTTTTCTTTCAGATAGTCAGGGATAATCGCGCTGATATTACTGCCAGTGACCTTACCCAACATCGCGTGAGGGGCATCCATCCATAAACCTTCGTTGAGGAAATTGAGGTCGATTGCCAAATTCTCTAACGCAGGCCAATCTGGTTGGAATTGGAAGGTGGCGTTACGCAGTGGCACATAAACCTGGAACTGGCCCTCTTTATGTTTATAAGGAAAATCATGAGGATTGCCGTTATAAATAAGTGTTGCGTTGTCTACCTGCCCACCCTGTAACGCCTCGGTCAGATAATCTGCCAACTTCTTACCCATCAGCGGTTCAGGGAAATAGCGCCATGCATCGGCCGCATCATACAGGCGGATGCCGGTCAGGATTTTCAGCCATGGCTGCCCAATATCGGGTTGCTGATAGTGGAAGCTGCCGTTGCCCCACAGCGATTTAGCTCGGACATCGAGCTGGTCACTCCACAGTTCCCAGCCTTTATCATCAATCTGCCAGTTGACTGTACCACTGGCCTGACTAACTTCCAGCGGCGCGCGGAACATATCACCATAAGGTAATAGGCTGTCTTTGAGATTGATATCCAACCGCCCACGCGCTGCGGAACCACTCAGCGCACCGGCAAAATTATTAACCCCCGGCAACAAATCCCATTGTTGCCAACTGATATTGTGCCATTTAGCCTGAAAACGGGTTTTTTCTGGTTGGCTGATAGGAATGTCCAATGCCAGTGCATCAATATTCCCTTGTGGCCGCAAATCCGCCCAACGATTCATCAGCTCAGGGGTAAAAAGTGACAAGGTCGGTAACAGTGGCCCCACCCGCTCCAACTGAATATTGGCGGCGCGAATGCGTAACTCCTGGGATTGGTCTGGGCCAATAAACTGCGTGTTCTCCGGTAACCACAGGGCAGATAAATGCCCTTTAGGCCATGCCTGACCATCGGTTTTCAGTCTTAGCTCCGGCGCATCAACCTGCCAACCATTACCCTGACGGCGGCCTTCCAACACAAAATCATCTACCGCCAACTGATGTGATTTGCCCGCGACAGTCCAATTGGCCTGCCCCTCACTGAGTAACACATTGCCACTGTAAATAGTGCCACTCTTGATACTCAGCCAGGCCGCCAGACTAAATTCCGCATTGTCCAGCCCGGTATTGGTGTGCAGCCAGCGGCTGATCCACGGTTTCAGGTCGATCTTGTCGGCCTGCATATAGACCATGCCATTATTTAGGATGCCCTGATTATCGTGTAGATCCATCCGCACCTGCACCACACCGTGCTGACCATTAATGGTCGACAGGCTGATCTGCCCCTCGGCGCGATGCCGGTTCCGGGAGTTAAGCCAAGTGAGTTGTGGAATCTCTAATTCAGCGCGCGGGCCAGATGGGGTGAGGAATGAGACACGACTGTTACGCAGATCAAAGTGATCTAATTGACGCAGGAAGATATCAGTCAGATTACTCGCTTCAAGATTGCGGCTGCTGTTTTGCTGCATATCCAGTGTGGTGTTCAAATCTAACTGTAACTGATAGAAGGTCATATCGCGGAACTGCCAGCGCCAGTGCAACAGTGACTGCCACACATCAAGCGCAAGGGTCACCCGCTGCACCTGCCAATCGGCTTTCGGCAATTTAGCGCGAATATCGCGCAATTCCAACGTTGGGCCGAACGGTTCCCACGATCCCTGCATGAACCCCACTTCCAGTGGAATACCGCTGATGGACTGAACCTTGGCCACGATTTGCAGACGATAGTCGTTGATGAGAGGCAGCATCATGCGTAGCCCACTGACCAACAGTGCCACCACAACAATCATTGTGGCGCCTGTCGCAAATATTATCCTGGGCAGTCGCCTCACACATCTCTCCTTGCTATCCGCTGCAAGTGTGGCAGCGGGAAATCTTACATCATCACCACATCAAACTGTTCTTGGTTATACAGTGGTTCAATCTGCACTTTGACCTGCTTGCCGACGAAGATCTCCACTTCAGCCAGAGCATGCGACTCCTCACCTTTCAGTGCTTCTCCTACCGCTGGAGACGCATAGACCAGGAAGCGATCAGAATCGTAAGCGTGGTGCACTCGGACAATTTCACGCAATATCTCATAGCACACGGTTTCTACCGATTTAACGGTGCCACGGCCACGGCAGGTTGGACATTCGTTGCATAAAACATGCTCGATGCTCTCCCGCGTGCGTTTGCGGGTCATTTCGACTAAGCCTAGCTGAGAGAAACCATTAATACTGGTTTTTACCCGATCTTTACTCAATGCCTGTTCTAATGAATGCAATACACGACGACGATGCTCTTCATTACTCATATCAATGAAATCAATAATGATAATCCCCCCCAAATTACGCATGCGTAGCTGGCGGGCAATGGCCTGAGTGGCTTCAATATTGGTATTGAAAATAGTCTCGTCGAGATTACGATGCCCCACAAAAGCACCGGTGTTGATATCCACGGTGGTCATGGCTTCAGTTTGATCAATAATCAGGTAACCACCTGATTTTAGCTCAACTTTACGTTCCAATGAGCGCTGGATTTCATTTTCAACATCGTAAAGATCGAAAATTGGCTGTTTGCCCGAGTACAAATCCAGCTTTGCAGTCATTTCAGGAATGTATTCGCTGGTAAATTCCACCAGCAGGTCATAAGTCAGCTTGGAGTCGATTCGGATTTTATCCAGTGCCGCACCGGCAAAATCACGCAGTACACGTTGCGCCAGTGCCATCTCGCCATACAACTTATATTTGGTGATATTGCGTTTCTTCCGCTCCTGGACTTTAGTCCACAGGCGCTTGAGGAAGGCAGCATCGGCTGATAGCTCTTCTTCGCCAATTCCTTCAGCGGCAGTACGGATAATAAAACCGCCCTGTTCATCGCAGTAAGCCGCCACGGTTTTTTTCAGGCGTTCGCGTTCGACTTCACTTTCAATTCGCTGCGACACCCCAACATGGGCCGCTCCTGGCATGAGTACCAGATAACGAGAGGGTAGAGTGATATCCGTGGTCAAACGTGCGCCTTTGGTGCCGAGGGGGTCTTTCACCACCTGCACCATTAAATCCTGTCCCTGGCGCACCAGTTCAGCGATATCGCGCACATTGAAATTTTTCTGTTCATCCCCGGCCACGCATTCGGTGTGGGGCATGATATCGGAGGCATGGAGGAAGGCGGCCTTATCCAGACCAATATCGACAAACGCCGCTTGCATGCCCGGTAAAACCCGGCTGACACGACCTTTGTAGATATTACCGACGATCCCTCTTTTCGCTTCTCGCTCAATGTGTATTTCTTGCAAGATGCCACCATCAATGTAGGCAACTCGCGTTTCAGACGGTGTGATATTGACCAGTAATTCAGCTGTCATGTATTCCTCTCACATTACGTAGCGCAATGAAATTACTTAGTAATTCATGGGTTTCTACCAACGGCAGCCCCACTACGGCATGGTAACTGCCGGTAATGGTTCTGACGAAACAACCACCTTTCCCCTGAATACCGTAAGCGCCCGCTTTGTCCATGGGTTCACCGGTAGCAATATAGTCACTGATTTCCAACTGGGATAACACACGAAATGTCACATCTGTCACCACCATGGCAGATAATACATCTTGCCGATCAGCCAGAGACACCGCAGTAATCACCTGATGTTGCTGACCGGACAGCGCATTCAATATTCGCTGCGCATCGGTTTTATCCCGTGGTTTTTCTAAAACTTGCCCATTTAACACCACGATGGTATCGGCCCCTAATACCGGCAGATCCTGTGGTGCGACCTTCACCCCAGCCTGAGCTTTCTCCAACGCTAAGCGCCGGACATACTCTTGCGCACTCTCCTCTGGATGGCGTTGCTCTTCGACCTCGGTTTTCAGTACCTCAAAAGGGACATCAAGCAGGGCCAGTAATTCACGGCGACGCGGAGAGCCAGAGGCAAGATACAGGGCAGTCATGGGTCTTAAGTCCTTATTGCACCGCAAATTGGCGGCGAATTTTACGCATTAACAAGAATAGCCAAGGCCACAAAATACCGTTAATTACACTACTCCAGAATACTTCTGGGCGGAATGAGACATTAATCACTAAAAACTCAGACCAGAACACCACGACATCCATGGTGAGTGAAAGCAGCATCACGATGAGTGCCTGCTGCCACAGTGCCATATTGCGGAATAGTTGAAACTTAAAAGCGACCAGATAAGCAATAATACTGAGTGCCAGCGCTCGAACCCCAAGTGTTGAACCCAAAATAAGATCCATAATCAGCCCGAGAACAAAGCCGGTGCCAACATTCACACGGTGGGGTAATGCCATCACCCAATAAATTAATACCAATGCCAGCCATGACGGTCGGAACATATAAATCTGTTCCGGCCACGGCATAATTTGCAGCACCATGGCAATCAGGAAGGATAACCAGATAACCCAACGGCCATTGCTGCTGTAACGGTTCATGGCGATACTCCCGGCGCAGTCACTGCTGTTGGTGTGGCGGTTGTAGCGGCCGATGGTGCCGGTGGCCCCATAGCATCTGCGGCAGGCAGCACTTGTGACATCATCGGAGCCAGTCGTTCATTGGCTACGCGGCGAACTTCAGTTGGCGGCAATGGCATCTCGCCATTACGGTCGGCCCCCCACAATAACAACAAGTAGCGTAGGCGCTGTAAATCAGCGGTTGGTCGAGCCTGAATCACGGTATAAGCCCGCTGATTATCAACTTTGACAGAAGAGACCACCGCGACCGGATAACCTTCAGGGAAACGTCCACCTAACCCGGATGTCACTAATACATCACCAACGCGAATATCTGTATTACTGGGTAAGTGCTCTAGTAATAAATCATCGGTACAGCCACTCCCTGCGGCAATCACACGAATATCATTACGCAGCACCTGAATCGGTAGCGCATGGGAGGCATCACAAATTAATAATACACGGCTGGTTAGTTTACTCACCGCGACAACCTGGCCGACGACACCACGGTCACTGATAACCGGCTGGCCTTCGTATACCCCGTTGTTAGAACCTTTATCGATAACCACCTGATCACTGTAAGGATCTGTCCCGCTGGACATCACCTGCGTGACCATTTTTTGTTCATCCTGACGCAAAGGAGAACCCAGCAATTCACGTAAGCGGTTATTTTCCTGCTTAAATTGCCCGAGCAACTGAAGATCAGTATTTTTAAGCAACAACTCTTGGCGTAATGCACGGTTTTCCAACTCTAGCTGTTCACGGGTAGCCAGAGTTTCAGAAACGTTGTCGAGAACTTTGCGTGGCCCATTGGCCAGAAAATAGAAAGGGCTAACGGCAGTGTCCATATAGGTACGTATTTTGACAAACGTGCCCAATCGGCTATCAGCGATAACCAAAACAATGGCTGCAAGAACGGCAAAGAACAGTCGCAATTGCAGGGATGGACCCCGGCTAAAAATCGGCTTCATAAATTATGCGTATTCCTCGACGACAAAAGGAGGCGCTAAATCGGACGAATTTATCCTTCTTACGTTGAGTAAGCTGGATATCGATTCATCTGATCTAGTTCTCCTCCTTTTTGGCTGACTATTATTCTTCGCTGAACAAATCGCCGCCATGCATGTCGATCATTTCCAACGCTTTGCCACCGCCGCGAGCGACGCAGGTCAATGGATCTTCTGCCACCACTACCGGAATACCGGTCTCTTCCATCAGCAGGCGGTCCAGGTTACGCAGCAATGCACCACCACCGGTCAGCACCATACCGCGTTCAGAGATGTCAGAGGCCAATTCTGGCGGACACTGTTCCAGCGCAACCATTACCGCGCTAACGATACCCGTCAGCGGCTCTTGCAGCGCTTCAAGGATCTCATTGGAGTTCAGTGTAAAGCCACGAGGTACACCTTCAGCAAGGTTACGACCGCGCACTTCAATTTCCAGAACTTCATCACCCGGGTAAGCAGAACCGATGCTGTGCTTGATACGTTCGGCAGTCGCTTCACCAATCAATGAACCGTAGTTACGGCGCACATAATTAATGATCGCTTCATCAAAGCGGTCGCCACCGATACGGACAGAAGAAGAGTAAACTACGCCGTTCAGAGAGATAACGGCCACTTCTGTGGTACCGCCACCAATATCCACAACCATCGAACCGGTTGCTTCAGAAACCGGCAGCCCGGCACCAATAGCCGCAGCCATAGGCTCTTCAATCAAAAACACTTCACGAGCGCCAGCGCCCTGAGCGGATTCACGGATCGCACGGCGCTCAACCTGAGTAGCCCCGACCGGTACGCACACCAATACACGCGGACTTGGGCGCATAAAGCTGTTGCTGTGAACCTGCTTGATAAAGTGTTGCAGCATTTTCTCGGTAACAAAGAAATCGGCAATAACGCCGTCTTTCATTGGGCGAATAGCTGCGATATTGCCGGGGGTACGCCCAAGCATCTGTTTGGCATCATGGCCCACAGCCGCAACGCTCTTCGGTGAACCGGCACGATCCTGGCGAATAGCAACCACTGAAGGTTCATTCAGTACAATGCCTTGTCCTTTAACATAAATAAGGGTATTGGCGGTACCCAAGTCGATGGACAAGTCGTTGGAAAACATGCCACGAAATTTCTTAAACATAACGAAAGGATAATCCTGCAAGCTGGGGGCGGAAAATAAAATCCGCCTACTTTACCAACCACACGAAGCAGCGACAAGGCGCAAAAACGTCCTGATTCGGTGAAAAAGTAGCTGCGTTGTTGACATCTCGTTCCATCACGAACCCATGTCGCTTGAAAAGGTTGAATAAACCCTCGGCACAACACAGATTCTGCGTAACGACCGGCGTAACACAGCACATAAAATCTAACATTTAACCTGATTCTCGTCGGAAGTAAGCGCCCACCAACGATTTACGGAAATGACTGGCACATTCTACGTTAATTTTTGCTCAACGATCAGGCTAAACATAGCCCTAATACGAATATTTTTTCTTTCCGGGGTTCAAAAGTGTTGGCGGAGCAAAAAAATTGCCCTGTCCACCATAAATCCCCTTATCCTTCAGCGTTTGCCATTCTTCACGGGTAAGCACTCCTGCGGCAAAAACTTTTGTATCCGTCCCCGCACAGGCACCGGTCAGACTTTCCACAAACAACTGATTTTCATAACGTAAATTAATGCTTCTTACTAACCCAGGATGAAGTTTAATCATTTCAACCCGCAGTGATTTGATGTAAGAGGTGCTAACAACCGTTAATCCGGCCTGCGACACCATCACCTTGCAGCCCACGCCAAGCAATAAACGCATCATCGGACGGATTTGGTCGATATGTTGACACGCATCTGCCTCTGCAAGTTCAAAGATAATTCGCTTTCTATCAGACTTTCTGCATTGTAAGAGTGTATCACGCAGCCAACGCTGGAAAGAACGCTGCAATAATGAATCAACGCAGATAGAAAATGCCAGAGTTTCGTCCGGCCATAAAGCTAATAAAGGAATTATCCGATCAATTTTTTGACGGTCATAACGCTCAGCCAGACCGAGCAACTGCACTAATGGTGTAAATTCAGCAGCCAACAACTCTTGCTCACCATCATATATACGGCTGATTATTTCACGGTGATGAATTTTACCGTCAACAGTAATCACCGGCTTCTGATAAAGCCTTGGCCCGCCGTTAGCCAGCGTCTGCTCCAGCAAAGTGCGCCATTTGACACTACCACGCCCTTTTTCTGACACTTGAGTATCGAATACATACCAGCCATTCCCCCCATACATCGCCGCATTTTTAGTCGCTTGTCCAGCATTATCCATAATCTGTTCAACGGACTCACCACTGCGATACGCCACAATCCCCATATGCAGCAATGATTCGCGGTCAATAACATGGGGTTCAGGTAACGCCCCGACCGCATGAACCAATTGGGCAGCCATAACATCGGCATCTTTCAGCGTCTTATGGGGCAGCAAAATCGCGATATCACTCTGATGGTAACGCGCTAATAGTGCAGAGGGATGACGAGCAACAAAAGAAGAAAGCAAGTTAATCAACGAATGCATCAGTTCTTGTACCTGCTGATGGTCATCCGTATCATTTAAACTATCAAAATCAGGCAACTGCACCATGATTACTACCCCATGGGCGCCCTCTTCCTCCAATTGGGTAGTGAGTTGATTATCAAAAAACTGGCGATTACTGAGACCGGTTTTGGCATCTCGGGCGGCAAAAGCGCGAATCAGTGTATCAACACGGTTACGCTCCTCCCTCACCTCTATCAATTCGGCCAATAGCCGATCAATGGCACGACTGGCGCAAGGCGGCCATTCATGTCCGTCGCTACTGATAGCATATTCACGTTCGCCGTTAAGAATACGCCTCGCTCGGCGCTCCAGTTTTTCCTGGCCTGCGGTCTGATCACGCAACCAACGAAAACTTAGCAGTAGCATCATGGCAATCACCACAACCACCAGCGATAAAACAGCCGCAGCGTACAGAGAGCGGGCGTAGCTGCTCAAAGGGTCAATATAGGTGAAATGCATCGAAGCCCCGGGTTGATGCAGCATCGGTACCACCAGGTTGCGGTGCCTGCTTTCGCTATTCCAGGGTGTATAAATTGCAGGGAGCTTGAGATGATATAGCGTGTTGGCTTGATCCTGAATGCTAAGCTCCACCACACCAACTGTTCGCATCATAATAGGCAGCCACTCTCGCGCTTTATCCGCCGGTTGCAGCAGAAGCGACTGATCATAAGCTGTCACGATACTTTGGAGACGATGCTCCATTTTTTTCTGGCACAAATAGAAGAAACTTACCGTGCTACCCAGTAGCACTAAGCACATAGCCGAGACGACCAGTAGCGTCATAAACGCAGAAAGTTTGGTTGTAAATCGCATCCCTTAGCCTTGCGAAGCGCAATTAAGTGAAGAAAAGTCCTCATTTCCCTTGAGGAGCACACTATATGACAAAAATAGGCTATAAAACTGACTTTTTACTTCATAATGCGACAATAACACAATATTTTCGCCCCTTTCCCTGATGTTCGATTAATCCCTCTTCAAAGGATAGCCATGATAAAAATCAATGAATTGATTTTTGTTCTTGATCAGGCTCGAAGGTTGCTGTTACCGCTATATTAGCTCACTCTTAACCCATCCCTTTTTTGAATTATCCACACTATTTATACCCAACGTTATTGGCGTTGCAGAAAAATATATCGGGAGAGTGATACATGCGAGCACTTGTACTTGAGCAAATTGAAGGCCGTACTGTCGCCGAAGTGCGTGAAATATCGCCCTCGCAATTGCCAGCCGGTAATGTCACGGTTGATGTCAATTGGTCCAGCCTGAATTATAAAGACGCGCTAGCCATCACCGGTAAAGGGAAGATTATCCGCGAATTCCCTATGGTTCCAGGCATTGATTTTGCTGGCACTGTTCACAGCAGTGAAGACCCACGTTTTCATATCGGTCAGTCAGTGTTACTGACCGGCTGGGGGGTGGGCGAAAATCATTGGGGCGGTTTAGCCGAGCAAGCGCGTGTTAATGGCGACTGGCTGGTCCCCATGCCTGAAGGATTGGAACCCCGAAAAGCCATGATTATCGGTACCGCAGGGTTCACCGCCATGTTGTGCGTCATGGCTTTGGAAGACGGTGGTGTCACCCCTGAAAGTGGCGAAGTGGTGGTCACCGGGGCCAGTGGTGGCGTAGGTAGCACTGCAATTGCCTTACTGTCGGCGCTCGGTTACCAGATTGCGGCGATCTCGGGTCGTGACAGCAACAGTGACTACCTGAAAAGTCTCGGTGCGCATCGGGTGCTCTCCCGCAATGATTATCTTGATGCGTCGCGCCCACTGGAAAAACAGTTGTGGGCTGGTGCAATCGATACTGTCGGCGACAAATTGCTGGCCAAAGTGCTGGCACAGATGAATTACAATAGCACCGTTGCCGCCTGTGGCTTGGCGGGTGGCTATACTCTGCCCACCACCGTGATGCCATTTATTCTGCGCAACGTGCGCTTGCAGGGCGTGGATTCGGTGATGACACCTCAACCGCGCCGCCAGCAAGCCTGGCAGCGGCTGCTGAAAATCTTACCTGACAGCTTCTATCAGCAGGCATCACAGTCCATCACGCTGGCAGATGCGCCAACTATCGCCGCACGCCTGCTGGCGAATGAAGTCACTGGCCGGACGTTGGTTAAAGTTCGCTAATTATTGATTTTACAAAAGTCACCGGGTGGATATTGCTACCACCCGGCCCTATCACTCCGCTCTCAGAAATTTCATATTTTTCCCAGCAGCCTCGCACTTGTGTCCATAAGCCGCCATGATTAATACCATAATGGTCAGTATGACTCCCCTGCCCGATGGAGTAGGTCTATGCACAACTTGTTCTCTCATTCAAAAAATAGTCTCCGTGGTAGCAGTACCAAACCACGCAAGCTGACCGAAGCTGACGTCACGCCGGAAAGTATTTTCTATCAGCGCCGCAAGGTGTTGCAGGCGTTGGGGATCACGGCGGCGTCACTGGCCTTGCCCACCGCGGCACAGGCCGACTTGTTGGCATGGTTTAAAGGCAATGATCGCCCTAAAGCGCCCTCAGGTAAGCCACTGGAGTTTACCAAATCAACGGTGTACCACCCGGATCTGGCGATGACGCCGGAAGAGAAAGTGACTGGTTACAATAACTTCTACGAATTTGGTCTGGATAAAGCTGATCCCGCCGCCAATGCTGGCACGCTAAAAACTGAGGGTTGGCAGATACGTATCGACGGTGATGTGGCTAAACCAATGACACTGGATATCGATGACCTGATAAAACGCTTCCCGCTGGAAGAACGCATTTATCGTATGCGCTGCGTCGAGGCCTGGTCCATGGTGGTGCCATGGATTGGTTTTGAGTTAGGGAAACTGCTCAAGCTGGTTGAACCGACCAGTAATGCCCGCTATGTCGCATTTCAAACGCTGTATGCACCGGATCAGATGCCGGGACAGGAAGACCGTTTTATTGGTGGTGGGCTAAAATATCCGTATGTCGAAGGCTTACGACTGGATGAAGCTATGCATCCACTCGCCTTTATGACTCTGGGGGTGTATGGCAAAGCCCTGCCACCGCAAAATGGTGCCCCGCTGCGGCTTATCACACCGTGGAAATATGGTTTTAAAGGGATAAAATCTATCGTTCATATTCGCCTGACCCATGATCAGCCGCCCACCACTTGGAACCTCAGTGCGCCTAACGAATATGGTTTTTATGCCAATGTGAATCCCCATGTCGATCATCCGCGTTGGTCGCAAGCTACTGAGCGTTTTATCGGCGCCGGCGGTATCCTTGATGTGCAGCGCCAACCTACTCTGCTGTTCAACGGTTATGCGGACCAAGTTGCATCCCTCTACCGTGGCTTGGATCTGCGGGAGAATTTCTGATGCGCCTGAGTCTACGGCAGATTAAAGGGTTAAAAGTGGCTATCTGGCTGGCAGCAGTGCTGCCTTTGCTGTGGCTTATTTTATCGGTTAATCAGGGTTGGCTCAGTGCCGACCCCGCCAAAGATATTCAGCATTTTACCGGCCGCATGACACTGAAACTATTGCTAGCTACTTTAGTGGTCACGCCGCTGGCGCGTTATGGTAAACAGCCCCTGTTGATCCGCTGCCGCCGGTTATTAGGCTTATGGTGTTTTGCCTGGGGAACCCTGCATTTAGTCAGCTACTCCTTGCTGGAACTGGGCCTGAGTAATATTGGCCTGCTGGGGCGCGAGCTGGTCACCCGCCCCTATCTGACATTGGGAATTATCAGTTGGTTATTGTTACTGTCACTGGCAGTCACCTCCACCTTATGGGCGCAACGAAAAATGGGACCCAACTGGCAAAAACTGCATAATTTGGTGTATGTTGTCGCCATCCTTGCGCCAATTCATTATCTTTGGTCGGTGAAAACGCTTTCGCCACTGCCGATTATCTACGCCGTGGCAGCGATTATATTGCTGGCACTACGCTATAAAAAATTTCGGCAATGGTGCCGTTAGTGGCCGGAACTTATCATGATTCTCCCCGTCATAAATAATGCTGAACGCACAGTTCGCACTCTTTTCTATTGAATATCTTCGCTGATAAGACCAGTATTTAGCTGCTAATTGCTACGATATCATTATAATGCCCGACCTTAGTGCCGATCGCAGTGTCAAATTCGTCGTAAAAAGGTGACAAATCGGTGACATCAGGTTATTTTTTACGATGATGGACTAATTGCCGGAGATACCAGCACAATGTCGGATAAGTTGCACATTTTGCTTCTGAATGGCCCTAACCTGAATCTGCTTGGAACGCGTGAACCGGAAAAGTACGGTTACACTACATTGGCTGAGATTGTCAGTCAGTTAGAGGCTCAAGCTCAGGGATTGGATGTGGCGCTGTCTCATTTGCAGTCAAATGCAGAACACGCGCTGATCGATAGAATTCATCAGGCACGGGGTAATACCGATTTTATCCTGATCAACCCAGCAGCGTTTACGCATACCAGCGTGGCACTGCGTGATGCATTGTTAGGTGTACAGATCCCGTTTATCGAGATCCATTTATCTAACGTGCATGCCCGGGAGCCTTTCCGTCATCATTCATATCTCTCTGATATTGCAGTTGGCGTAATCTGTGGACTTGGCGCAGATGGCTACAACTTTGCTTTACAGGCAGCGGTAAATCGCTTGTCAAAATCCAACTAATGCAACACACAAAGAGTACGGAATCACACTCATGGATATTCGTAAGATTAAGAAACTGATCGAACTGGTTGAAGAGTCCGGCATTTCAGAGCTGGAAATCTCAGAAGGCGAAGAGTCAGTACGTATCAGTCGTGCTCCCGCCGCACCAAACTACCCAATGATGCAACAGCCATATGCTTTTGCTGCACCACAGCAACAGCCCGCACTGGCTGCCGCCGTTGCACCAGCACCTGCTGAAGCGGCTGCACCAGCAGCAATCAGTGGCCATATCGTGCGCTCCCCAATGGTCGGTACTTTCTACCGCACCCCGAGCCCGGATGCTAAAGCCTTCATTGAAGTAGGTCAGAAAGTTTCTGCTGGTGACACTCTTTGCATCGTTGAAGCGATGAAAATGATGAACCAAATCGAAGCAGATAAATCCGGTACTGTAAAAGCCATTCTGGTTGAAAACGGTCAGCCGGTTGAATTCGACGAGCCTCTTGTCGTCATCGAGTAACGAGGCGTTCCATGCTTGATAAAATCGTAATCGCTAACCGTGGTGAGATTGCGCTGCGTATCCTGCGAGCTTGTAAAGAGCTGGGGATCAAAACTGTGGCAGTTCACTCTACTGCGGATCGTGATCTTAAACATGTGTTATTGGCTGACGAGACTGTTTGTATTGGTCCCGCACCTTCTGTTAAAAGCTATCTGAACATCCCGGCAATCATTTCTGCGGCTGAGATCACCGGCGCGGTGGCTATTCACCCCGGCTATGGCTTCCTGTCTGAAAATGCTGATTTTGCCGAACAGGTAGAACGTTCAGGTTTCATCTTTATCGGCCCACGTGCCGAAACTATTCGCCTGATGGGTGATAAAGTTTCAGCAATAAGCGCGATGAAGAAAGCTGGTGTACCTTGCGTACCTGGCTCTGACGGCCCATTGACTGACGACACTACCAAGAATAAAGCCTTTGCCAAACGTATCGGTTACCCGGTCATTATCAAGGCATCAGGTGGTGGTGGTGGTCGTGGCATGCGTGTGGTTCGTCATGATAAAGATCTCGAGCAGTCCATCAACATGACCCGTGCGGAAGCCAAAGCGGCTTTCAATAACGACATGGTTTATATGGAAAAATACCTTGAGAACCCACGCCATATCGAAGTTCAGATTTTGGCTGACGGTCAGGGTAATGCTATCTATCTGGCTGAGCGTGACTGTTCTATGCAGCGCCGCCACCAGAAAGTGGTTGAAGAGGCACCAGCACCGGGCATCACCAGCGAATTGCGCCGTTATATCGGTGAGCGCTGCGCGAAAGCCTGTGTAGAGATCGGCTATCGTGGTGCGGGGACTTTCGAGTTCCTGTATGAAAACGGCGAGTTCTATTTCATTGAAATGAACACCCGTATTCAGGTTGAACATCCGGTTACCGAAATGATCACCGGTGTGGATTTGATCAAAGAACAACTGCGTATCGCTGCGGGCCAACCTCTCTCCATCAAACAAGATGAAGTGAAGGTACACGGCCACGCCGTGGAATGCCGTATCAACGCCGAAGACCCGAATACCTTCCTGCCAAGTCCGGGTAAAATTACCCGTTTCCATGCGCCGGGCGGTTTTGGTGTGCGTTGGGAGTCTCATATTTACGCCGGTTATACTGTGCCACCATATTATGACTCCATGATCGGCAAGCTGATCACTTACGGTGAAAACCGTGACGTGGCGATTGCTCGCATGAAAAATGCGCTGGCGGAACTCATTATCGACGGTATCAAAACCAACGTTGAGTTACAGCTGCGCATCATGAACGACGAAAACTTCCAGCACGGTGGCACCAATATCCACTATCTGGAGAAGAAACTCGGGTTACAAGAAACCTGATATTTCGCCCTCCATGCTGTTAGTCTTTTATATCAAGGCCGGTTAATCACCGGTCTTTTTTCTTTTGAGACTTTATTTCGACTTATCTATCTGAAGTTATTGGTGTTGTAGTCAAGCGGCAATCTAATGAAATCCGATAAGTAAATTCGGGTGGGTGAGAGCGGCTAACAATGCTGTCGCGCCAAGTACAAAGGTATTATTACCCACAGTAATGGGCGTGACAGCCAGGCAGCAAACGAACACATCCCGATGAGCTGACTCACGTCAGTGATTCGGGTGGGTGAGAGCGGCTAACAACGCTGTCGCGCCAAGTACAAAGGTATTATTACCCACAGTAATGGGCGTGGCAGCCAGGCAGCAAACGAACACATCCCGATGAGCTGACTCACGTCAGTGATTCGGGTGGGTGAGAGCGGCTAACAACGCTGTCGCGCCAAGTACAAAGATATTATTACCCACAGTAATGGGCGTGGCAGCCAGGCAGCAAACGAACACATCCCGATGAGCTGACTCACGTCAGTGATTCGGGTGGGTGAGAGCGGCTAACAACGCTGTCGCGCCAAGTACAAAGATATTATTACCCACAGTAATTGGTGTGACAGCCAGGCAGCAAACGAACACATCCCGATGAGCTGACTCACGTCAGTGATTAGGGTGGGTGAGAGCGGCTAACAACGCTGTCGCGCCAAGTACAAAGATATTATTACCCACAGTAATTGGTGTGACAGCCAGGCAGCAAACGAACACATCCCGATGAGCTGACTCACGTCAGTGATTAGGGTGGGTGAGAGCGGCTAACAACGCTGTCGCGCCAAGTACAAAGGGTATGGGGAGAACAATGGAAACAAGATTCATACAAGCCCACAAAGAAGCGCGCTGGGCCTTTGGTTTAACATTGGCTTATCTGGCTGGCTGGATATTGACTGCGTATTTACCCGGTAATATCCCCGGCATGACTGGCCTCCCGGCTTGGTTTGAAGCCGCCTGTATTGCGCTGCCACTGGTGTTTATTGTGTTGTGCGCTCTGATGGTGCGTTTCGTCTTCCGCGATATTCCGTTGGAGGATGAGAATGCAAACTGATGTTGTCCTGCCATTAGTGGGCTATCTGGCAATGGTATTTGGCTTATCAATTTATGCCTATACCCGCCAAAAAACCGGAAGTTTTCTAAACGAATACTTTATCGGCAATCGCTCGATGGGAGGATTCGTACTGGCAATGACCCTGACCGCCACTTATATCAGTGCCAGTTCATTTATTGGCGGGCCGGGTGCTGCCTATAAGTATGGCCTTGGCTGGGTGTTATTGGCGATGATCCAGTTACCTGCGGTCTGGCTGTCGCTGGGTGTTCTGGGCAAGAAGTTTGCCATTCTGGCGCGCCGCTATAACGCTGTAACCCTCAACGATATGCTGTATGCCCGCTATCAGAGCCGATTGCTGGTGTGGCTGGCCAGTATCAGTTTGTTGGTGGCGTTTGTCGGTGCCATGACCGTGCAATTTATTGGTGGTGCACGTTTACTGGAAACTGCGGCAGGCATTCCTTACGATACCGGCTTATTAATATTTGGTATCAGTATCGCGTTATATACCTCTTTTGGTGGTTTCCGCGCCAGTGTATTGAACGATGCCTTGCAAGGGCTGGTGATGTTGATCGGCACTATTTTGCTATTGGTTGCAGTGATCCATGCCGCAGGCGGGTTGCATAAAGCTGTCGATACACTACAACATATTGATCCAGCGCTAGTTTCACCGCAAGGTGGTGACAAGATCCTTGATTTGCCGTTTATGGCCTCGTTCTGGATCCTGGTGTGCTTTGGCGTGATTGGCCTGCCACATACTGCCGTGCGCTGTATTTCGTATCGTGATAGCAAAGCGGTACATCGTGGCATTATCATCGGCACCATTGTGGTCGCCATCCTGATGTTCGGCATGCATTTGGCTGGCGCATTGGGCCGGGCTATCCTGCCGGACCTGAAGATCCCCGATCAGGTGATCCCGACACTGATGATCACCGTGTTGCCGCCCTTTGCTGCCGGGATCTTTCTGGCGGCACCCATGGCGGCGATTATGTCGACCATCAATGCCCAGTTGCTGCAATCTTCTGCAACCATCGTGAAAGATTTATATCTCAATCTGTGGCCAGAAGAGTTGAAGAATGAACGCAAGTTGGCGCGTATTTCCAGCTTATCGACGCTTATTCTGGGACTGTTACTGTTACTTGCTGCCTGGCGGCCGCCAGAAATGATTATCTGGCTGAATCTGTTGGCCTTTGGTGGTCTGGAAGCGGTATTCCTCTGGCCATTGGTGCTGGGGCTGTACTGGGAGCGCGCCAATGCTCACGGAGCCCTTAGCTCTATGATTGTCGGTGCGGTATGCTATACGGTATTGGCCAGTTTCAATATTAAGATAGCCGGCCTACACCCGATAGTGCCGTCACTGGTGCTTAATCTGCTGGCGTTTTATATCGGTAATCAGTTTGGCGACAGGGCTAGAGCGCGGCAGCCCGTGGTAGTTAGCGCTGATTAGAAACGATTAATTTATATCAGCTCAATTATATACCCAATAGATTTCAAGATGCAGGAAGGCGGCAAGCGAGGGCATCCCGATGAGCTTACACAGTCAAGTGATTCGGGTGGCGTGAGCACAGCCAACACCCCTGCGACTTGAAAGATGAAGGGGATTGAGCTTTTGAGAGAAAAGTCATGCCTTGGATTCAACTAAAATTAAACACCACCGGCAATCAGGCCGAATCCCTTGGGGACGCATTGATTGAAAGTGGCGCGGTGTCAGTTACGTTTCAGGATACCCACGATAATCCGGTGTTTGAGCCGCTACCAGGCGAAACTCGACTGTGGGGCGATACTGATGTGATTGGCCTGTATGATGCTGAAACGGAGATGGCCGCAGTGATCGCCATGCTGGAATACAACCCGCAACTCGGTAAAGGCTTTATCCATAAGATTGAGCAGTTGGAAGATAAGGATTGGGAACGTGAATGGATGGATAATTTCCATCCGATGCGTTTCGGTGAGCGCCTGTGGATCTGCCCGAGCTGGCGTGATGTGCCGGACCCAACCGCGGTCAACGTGATGCTGGACCCCGGTTTGGCATTTGGTACCGGTACCCATCCAACCACCGCATTGTGTCTGCAATGGCTCGATGGCCTCAGCCTGGACGGTAAAACTGTTATCGACTTCGGTTGTGGCTCTGGCATCCTGGCAATTGCAGCGCTAAAACTCGGTGCAACGCGCGCTATTGGCATCGATATCGATCCGCAGGCCATTCAGGCCAGTCGTGATAACGCACAGCGTAACGGCGTTTCAGAGCGTCTGGAGCTGTATCTCGCCAAAGACCAGCCAGCAGACTTATCTGCTGATGTGGTGGTCGCCAATATTCTGGCAGGCCCCTTGCGCGAACTGGCGCCACTGATTAGTGTACTACCGGTAACCGGCGGTCATTTGGGTCTGTCTGGGGTACTGGCGACCCAGGCTGTGGGCGTCGCACAGGCTTACGAGGATAAGTTCACCCTCGACCCAGTGGCAGAGAAAGAAGAGTGGTGCCGTATTACCGGTATCAAGCAGTAAACGCGCAAAAACCGACTCCCCTGCCAGGGCTGTTAAACCTTAGCAGGGGCCATCACATCCCTTGCTGAGTTAGCATTTCTGGCAATCCACCACACTCTCTTTTTAATCAAAATGGGAGGTCTGACTCATTTCCATCTGTGCTTTATCATTGATTTGATGAATAAATCAGCACTTTCGACCAGACAGATGTAGCATAACTAGTCGATAATTGTGATGTTTAGGAGAAAATCCTGAAGCGCACAAATTAATCAATTTTAGTTAACACCATGTTATATATGAATAAATAATTAATTAGCACAGCTTGGCGGGTATTTTATCGCTCTTTTTTCATCAATTGGTCAAAGTTTGGCCTTTCATCTGGGCGCAAAAATGCGTAATATACGCGCCCTTACGGACACAGTGTGGTCATTCTTTGTCTATGCGTATTGGACACTTCCAGCTTACAAATTGCCTGATTGCCGCCCCGATGGCTGGTATAACAGACCGCCCCTTCAGAGCGCTATGTCATGGCATGGGGGCTGGGATGACGGTATCTGAAATGCTCTCCTCGAATCCCGAGGTCTGGCGGACGGATAAGTCACGTTTGCGTATGGTTCATAGCGATGAGCCTGGGATTCGTACCGTGCAAATTGCCGGTAACGACCCGGATGAGATGGCAGCAGCAGCCAGAATCAATGTGGCTAATGGTGCACAAATCATCGATATCAATATGGGATGTCCGGCCAAGAAAGTGAATCGCAAGCTGGCAGGTTCTGCATTATTGCAACATCCTGATTTGGTTAAACAAATCCTCTCCGCGGTGGTTAATGCGGTAGATGCGCCAGTAACGCTGAAGATCAGGACGGGTTGGTCGACCGAACACCGTAATTGTATAGAAATTGCCCAACTGGCCGAAAATTGTGGTATACAAGCCCTGACGATTCATGGCCGAACCCGTTCTTGCCTGTTTAATGGTGAGGCGGAATACGACAGCATTCGGGCAGTTAAGCAGATTGTTTCCATTCCCGTTATCGCGAATGGCGACATCACTGACCCGCATAAAGCCAGAGCGGTGCTCGACTACACTGGGGCTGATGCTCTGATGATAGGACGTGCCGCTCAGGGAAGACCTTGGATCTTCCGGGAAATCCAGCATTATCTGGACACTGGGGAGCTGCTGCCACCGATGCCACTTGGCGAAGTGCAGCGCTTGTTAAACGGGCATATACGGGAATTGCACGACTTTTATGGTCCAGGCAAGGGATTTCGTATTGCACGTAAGCACGTCTCTTGGTATCTCCAGGAGCACGCCCCTAACGACCAGTTTCGGCGCACATTCAACGCCATTGAGGATGCCAGCGAACAGCTGGAGGCGTTGGAGGCATATTTCGAAAATCTTGCGTAAACAGAAAAAAGAGCTGACAGAACTATGTTCGAACAACGCGTAAATTCTGACGTACTGACCGTTGCAACCGTAAATTCACAAGATCAGGTGACTCAAAAGCCTTTGCGTGACTCGGTTAAACAAGCACTGAAGAACTATTTTGCTCAACTGAATGGTCAGGATGTGAGTGACCTGTATGAGTTGGTACTGGCTGAAGTTGAACAGCCATTGTTGGACATGGTGATGCAATACACCCGTGGCAACCAAACCCGCGCTGCCCTGATGATGGGCATCAACCGTGGCACGCTACGTAAGAAATTGAAAAAATACGGCATGAACTGATACTAGTCAGTTAACTTGTTGTTTAAAAAGGCGTACTCCACACGGAGCGCGCCTTTTTTATTACGCAATCTCTACCCGATTGCGCCCTTGCTGTTTCGCTCGATATAGGGCTTCATCCGCCAGTTTGAGCGAATCTTCCAGCATACCCTCGCCATTCCAGTACGCCACGCCTAGCGAAATCGTAATAGGGCGAATGTCCGATATCACCATCCTTTCTACATTTTGACGCAGCCGGTTGGCGACCTGTGTGGCCACATCCAACGTAGTACCCGGCAGCAACATCAGAAACTCCTCCCCTCCGCTACGACACAAGATATCCGTGTCACGGGAGCTATCGCGGATTTGGACTGCCAATTGCTTAATAACCTCATCACCAACGTCGTGGCCGTAAGCGTCATTAATCGACTTAAAGTGGTCAATATCCAGTGCAATAACCGAAAAATGCTGCCCAAGCTGTGAGATAGGCTCGAGGGTGATGGCCAATCCACGCCGGTTAAACAGGCCAGTCATGGGATCAGTTTGTGCCTCAAACTTCAATTTACCGATTTTCTTTTGCAACAAACTGATGCCAATCAATAGCGCCCGTTTGAGTTGGGTCGATTCGAAATACCAGGAAGGAATTTCCTTGATGCTGCTGGCAATATCGGGCTTATCCATATGGTTGGCACTGCCGGCGAGCAACCACAGCGGGCGGGCAATTAACCGGGATAACAGCCAAACACCCAGCAAAGTGAGTAGCGCCAATGGCGTGATATGACCAAGCCCTTTTAGCATTAAACCTTCCAGTGGCTTCAACGTTGACGCTTCGGGCCGCAAGGTAATGATTTCCCAACCGGAGGGTTCGACAATGGCATAGCCCGCTAGCATTGATTCGCCGCTAGTACTGGTAACCATCAAGCTGCCGTTAGTGGAGGTTTTTATCGCTTCCGTGATGGGTTTAGGTTCAAGTATTTCCCCGATACGGCTGGTATCTTGGTGATAAAGGATGCGCCGATCGCTGTCGAGCACCACGATATAGGAGCCATCACGATAATAATGCTCACCCAATAGCTCATTTAAAATACTTTGCTTGCGCAGGTAAATAGTACCGCCGATATAACCGCGATAACGTCCATCCGGCGTAAAGATGGGGGTCGAGATATTGATAACCAGATTATTTGCTGCCGATACATAAGGCTTACTAATTACCGGGCGACGTAGTTTTAACGCCTCCACTGACCCTGGTGATGTCAATACGTGACCTAATAACTGGAGATTGTCCGGGGATGTTGCGCGGATAACACCATGCGCATCCGTTATTACCACCGAGTTAAAACTATCGGTTTGGTATTTTAGCCGTGCGGTTTCCGCTTGCAGCGCCTCATGATCATCAAAATTCTTGGCGACAATCATACTGCTGTAATGCAGTTGCTTTTGCGCGCTTCTCAGGAAAATATCCGTACTGGATGCCAGTTTAGTCGCATAGACACGATTGGCTTCGAGTGTGTTATCAATCAGTAGCTGCCGCTGTACCCGATAACTGGCATAGAAACTGTTCGCTAGCGTCACAAAAGCGCTCATTACAGCTAGAATAAGGATTAGTCGACCTAAGTCGAGGCGGAAAATTTTGGCGGCAAGAATAGAGCGTAGCAAGACAGCCTTCCTGAGTCGATAAATGACTATGTTTAGCATGACGGTAACATGAAAATAAGGCGAGAATCCGCCTATATGTACACTGCTATCATATTTATCTCCTCAGATTAAGAGTTCTCACGCTATAGTCATTGTTAACAATTATCTATACTCAAAGTAATTGCCGTTACAGTAAGGTAACAAGCGAATCTCGTTGAGCTGACCAAGGTTCAGAGTGAAAACAGCTAACACTGCTGCAACGTCAAGTAGGAAGGGTATTGCTGACGAAGTCTGATTTGTACCGATAATAGGGGTTTGATTATGAATAAGCTGGTCATTGCCGTAGCACTTACAGCGACAGTATTAAGTGGATGTGCCAACAACAGAACTGCGTCTGGTGATACTTTCACCGCCTCTCAGGCACGACAAGTACAGACCGTAACCTACGGCACCGTTATCTCTGCACGGCCAGTCACCATTCAGGGCGGCAGTGAAAATAATGTGGCCGGTGCCATTGGCGGTGCTGTAGTCGGGGGCTTCTTGGGTAACACTATAGGTGGTGGCCGTGGTAATAGCCTGGCAACGGCAGGTGGTGCGGTAGCCGGTGGTATGGCAGGTCAAGGCGTGCAAAGCGCCATGAACCGTAGTGAAGGTGTACAACTGGAAATTCGCCGAGATGATGGCAGCAGTATCGTCGTCGTACAGGCACAAGGGCCAACGCGTTTCAGTGCAGGTCAACGCGTCATGATTGCCAGTGACCGTAGCGGCACAGTAACAGTTTCTCCCCGCTAAATTAACCAGCCGGGGGGATCCCCCTCCGGCTATGAGCGCATTAACACAAAATATTACCCCACAATTTAGCAACAACTTTTATCGGTGTAATAGGCTGTTTAGTAACATAAAAGGCATTACGTCGCACCCCATTCCAGATGAAAAAACCATTGATACTGATTATGATAGTCAAATATTGTGTTGCCACGAGGAATGTGTTGTGGTTAAATAGCCTCATCGGTTTGGAACACAGACCTTATGAAAGCAGTTTTAGTAAAGCAGTCCTCAGTTCAAGCGTTATCCATAGATATCCCTTCTCCGTGAGTCTCCTCCTAAGTGCCCAAATAAGTAATCCGCTGAAAAACAGACCACGTTCGCCGCACTATTGTGGCAAAAAATAATTGAAGGAAGTATCCCTATGTCTAATAAAATGACTGGTTTAGTAAAATGGTTTGACGCTGGTAAAGGTTTTGGTTTCATCACCCCTGCTGATGGTAGCAAAGATGTGTTCGTACACTTCTCTGCCATCCAGAGCAATGATTTCAAAACGTTAGATGAAGGTCAAAAAGTTGAGTTCTCTATTGAGAACGGCGCTAAAGGCCCATCAGCGGTAAACGTAGTCGCTCTGTAATACAGCGTGATTAGGGGAGCAGGTTGCCGATAGCGATGACGGCCAGACCCGAGCAGTGTAACCCGCTCTCCAAATAAAGTAATAAGCAGTACCCGGTTGACAGTAACATTTATGCAAGCAGTTTTAGTAAAGCAGTTCTCCGTATTAGCGTTATCAGACAGATACCTCTTCTTCGCGAAATTCCTTCTAAGTGCCCCATAAGTTGTACCCAAGCCTATCCGTTCGCCTATGGCGGCAATCAAAAATAATTGAAGGAAGTATCTCTATGTCTAATAAAATGACTGGTTTAGTAAAATGGTTTAACGCTGATAAAGGTTTTGGTTTTATCTCTCCTGCTGATGGTAGCAAAGATGTGTTCGTTCACTTCTCTGCCATCCAGAGTAATGATTTTAAAACCTTAGATGAAGGCCAAAACGTGGAGTTCTCTATTGAGAACGGCGCTAAAGGCCCAGCAGCGGTAAATGTTATTGCGCTGTAACAGCCAATAATAGATACCAAAACTATTGGAATAACGTACGATAGATGAAGGTGATAGCTCTGAGCAGTTACGTTATTCTGAATAAAAAGAACCCGCCTTGGTGCGGGTTTTTTTGTTGCCAAAAATAGAGCTACACTCAGAATAATATTCAATTGTCAGTAGGCAAAAAGTAATAAATCCAATAAGCAACGTTTATGCATTAATCTTTACCAATAGATTTAATCTGTCCGACGTTCCTCTACTCAGATTTACCCTGGCTTTACCTTCTCGTCTATTAATGCAAAATCACGTTGTTTTAACAGATAAAATCCCGCATAGGATAATTAATAAAGTAGAGTAACCGCTAAATTCCGTCTGAATTGTTCTCGCCAGAATAATATATATCTCCCGCTACGCATCCCCATCCCGAACAATATAAGAATGACTTTGATCAACATGACCACGTTATTTTGTCTATACAGTTATTTCATATAATCACCGCCTTAATCATCTCATTATTACCGTTTTTTTCACTGGCGATGATTAACACTGCACATAAAATAGCATCAGGGTAAATAATCATGTCGATATTCAAAACACGTATAGGAAGGATGTTACTTATCCTATTTATTGGGATAGGTATCTGGTTTAGCCCCGTCCCGGAATCGGTAGACCCGCGCGCCTGGCACCTGATGGCGGTTTTTGCAGCGACGGTTATCGGCCTGATCTTGTCGCCATATCCGTTAGGCGCAATGGCGATATTTAGCCTGACGGTAGTCGCGGCTACAGGTTTGCTGAGCATCAAAGAAGTGTTAGCCGGTTTTGCTGACCCGACAATCTGGATGATCGCTTGCGCCTTCTTTATCTCACGCGGCTTTATTAAAACAGGTTTTGGCCGCCGGGTCGGTTATCTGTTTATCAGTAAGTTGGGCCACAGCTCGCTAGGTCTGGCTTATGGTTTGGTGCTGACCGATTTGCTATTCGCACCGGCGATGCCGTCTACCTCCGCCCGATGTGGTGGCATCATTACGCCGCTGTTTCGCTCAATTTCTGAAGCCTATGAATCGACACCAGAACGCGGTACCGAACGCAAAATCGGGGCATTTCTGGTGCAATGTATCTTCCAGTGTAATGCCATTACCTGTGCGATGTTCCTGACCTCAATGGCCGGCAACCCAATGATTGGCAAACTGGCCGGTGAAATGGGGATTACCATTACCTGGACCAGTTGGGCATTGGCCGCCATCGTCCCTGGTTTAATCTCTTTGGCAGTAATCCCGTTGTTGCTGTATCGCTTCTACCCGCCAGAAATAAAGAAAACCCCGGAAATGCGCGCCTTGGCAATGGTGAAATTGAAAGAAATGGGGCCAATGAGCCGCAACGAATGGATTGTATTATCGGTCTTCGTCGGGCTGGTGACGCTGTGGGTATGTGGCGCAGCACTGAATATTGATGCCACCATGACCGCCTTTATTGGACTGGCAATTCTATTACTGAGTGGCGCGCTGACCTGGGATGATGTGATTGCCGAGAAAGAAGCCTGGCATACGGTGATTTGGTTTGCGGTACTGCTAACACTCGCCAGCCAACTGAATAAGCTGGGTTTTATTACCTGGTTTGGCTCATCAATTGCCGGTTCAGTGCAGGGGATGAACTGGGTGCCAATGATGGGAATCCTGCTGCTGGCGTACTATTACAGCCACTATATGATGGCCAGTGCCATCGCCCATATCAGTGCCATGTATGCCATTTTTGTCTCCATTGCTATTGCAGCAGGTGCTCCGCCAATGCTGACAGTATTGGTATTTGGTATGTTCAGTAACCTGTATATGGCAACTACCCACTACTCTGGCGGCCCGGCCCCTATCCTGTTTGGTTGTAACTTTATCCCACTGGCGACCTGGTGGAAGATTGGTTTCCTGATCAGTCTGGTGGTTATCCCTATCTGGCTGATTATCGGTAGCGCCTGGTGGAAAGTGCTGGGTTTCTGGTAATACATTGAAATATTCAGAATAAAAAACACCGCGCGATGACACTGGCGCGGTGTTTTTTATCGGTTAATTACTGCTGTTTACGTAATTCGATACCCACATCTCCACCAGGGTGCACCGCCAGTAGGGCCTGTTTGGTAAAACCTCTGCGTGCCATCAGGCAGGCACAGATAGCATCAAACAGGGCTAATACCAGAACAATAGATGTGGTTGCTAACATATTCAGCGGGTCTATCTCTTGCTTCACATGTGTTTTCAGCACCAAGGCAGATACCTGCGCGATAGCCGACTGCTCGTTTTCCGTTACACTGATAATCTGCACTTGCTTGCGTTGCAGCGTTGGCAGCAACCGGGTCAGCTCATCGGAATTCCCGCCACGAGAGATCAAAATGATGATGTCCTGTGACCCGAGGAAACCCAAATCGCCGTGCGCTGCATCAGTGGCATTCAGGTAAATCGCCGGTTGCTCTACGCAAGCCAGCATATGAGCAACCTTTCGTGCGGCAATACCTGATGTGCCCACCCCAGTTACCGCGATTTTGCCACGGCACCCAGCCAACATCTCCAGCACCTGCAACCACACCTGCGGATCGACATTATCCTTTAACGCCGCCAACTCGCGGCTATAAGTCATCCATGCGTCACTGGCTATTTGCCATTCATCACTCTGGCTCATCCTTCCTCCTGCATCAGTTCCTGATAACGCATATGGTCGTGATACATCTGGTGGAACACGCGGTATTTACGGTCGTAATAGGCTTTGATTTTGTTAGTTTGCGGTGTGACCGTTTTACCAATGCGGCTCATGGCAGCCATCGCCTCCGGCAGCGACTCAAACACACCTGCTGCGACCGTGCCCATCATGGCGCTGCCGAGCAACATGGCTTCACTCTCTTCCGGCAGTAGCATGGCACAACCCGTCGCATTAGCGTGTTCTTGTACAAAGATCGGGTTTTTAGTTCCGCCGCCGCTGGCCATCATAGTGTCAATGCAATAGCCGTTCTTATTCATGGTTTCGATGATATGCCGCGTTCCCAGCGCCAGCGCCTGAATGGTCGCCAAATAGCGTAACGCCATATCTTCAAAGGTGGTAGACAGCTTCAAGCCGGTAATAATGCCCGTCAGATTCGGATTCGCGCGCGGTGAACGATTACCGTGGAAGTACGGCAAAATGTGAATATCTTTGGTGAGGAAGGCGATATTCTCCGGTTCACCGGCAAGCTGGCGCAGAATATGATTTAGCGCCTCGTAAATAGTCTCACCTTTGCTTTTGGCCTGTGCCAACAGCTCTGGGTAACACGGATGTGTTTGAATAATATGGTCAATTAATGCTCCCGTCGCCGACTGTCCGCCCTCATTTAGCCAGTACTCCGGTAGAATAGCCGAATAATAGGGTCCCCAGATGCCGCCAATAAAATGCGCGGAACGTGACATCGCCATATGTGCCGTTGAGGTACCACCAATCAGCGCAATGCGCCGATCAAAATTGGCATTTTCGCCAGTCACACCACTGGCACCGAGGATGCCAATAGTGCCAGCATGGGCATCAATAATAGAGACACTGACCGCAGTACCAGGGATCAATCCCATTTCTGATGCCGCCCGTTGGCTAAGTCCACGGCCCAACGGCTCGCCCATCGGTTTAACGCTAGCACCGATTTTCGCCGCATTGTTGTCCAGCAAATCAGCCAGCCCGACCAATTTAAAATAGGACGGATCCCAGCGATCCTCATGGCCCAGATAAGTCCATTTACACACCGTAGAACAAAGCGAACGGGTTTCGTCTTTAGTCGCTCGCCAGGTGAGAAAATCCGGTAAATCAAACAGATGACCGACATTGCTCCACGTGGTTGGCATATGCTGTTTCAACCACAGCAGTTTTGGAGTTTGCATTTCAGGTGAAATCACGCCGCCAACAAACTCCAATACCGGATGTTTGGTGGCATTAATTCTTTCAGCCTGGGTAATGGCACGATGATCCATCCAGACAATTACATTCTGTTCGCTGCGCCCCGACGGGCTAACGGTCAACGGGTTGCCTTCTTTATCCAGCACCACCAGCGAACAGGTGGCATCGAACCCCAGCCCTTTCACTTGGATCGGGTTGATATCAGCCTGATTCACCGCATCTCGTACCGCATTACACACCGCCTGCCAGATATTATCGGAAGACTGCTCAACAAAATCCGCCTTGGGCTTAAACATGGTAATTTCACGGCTGGCCTGCCCGACCATGCGGCCCTGCAAATCGAATACTCCGGCCCTTGCGCTGCCGGTCCCTACATCTACGCCGATAAAGTAACTTGCCATTGTTGTATCCCTCAATTCTTAAGCCTTACGATTCTGTAATGCGATAAAGAGGATCAGCACCCCACCCCATAACGCCATGGTCAGGTAGCTACTCACCCCCAGCAAATTCAGGCCACTTTCCAATAGTTGTAGTACCACCAGCGCCAGGATCAAGCCGATGATGCGACCAAAGCCGCCATCCGGGTTAATGCCACCCAATACCGATGCCAGAATGGTGACTAATAGATAGGATTCGCCGTAACCGGCTTTGGCCGAGTTAAATTTCGCCATCATCAGGATAGCCGCCCCCCATCCTAATATGGCTGACAGGATATAGACCGCGACCTGTACCCGATGGGTATTCACGCCACTAAAACGGGTGGCCTGCTCATTGGAGCCGACCAGATAGATGCTACGCCCCAAGGTCGTGTGTTCCAAAAGCACCCACAGCCCAGTGGAGACCAGTAAAAACAAGATCATCGCGACTGGAATACCGGCGATATCACCACTGCCAATGTATTGAATCACCGGTGGGAAATCAGAGATCACGTCACCGTTGGACAATAAAATATTCAGGCCGGTAATCAATGTCATGGTGCCCAACGTCGCCAGAATTGGCGACACCCCGACCACTGAAATCAGTAAGCCATTCAACGCACCAATCACCACCGCCACCAGCAAGCCAGCAACTAATGCCAGTAACAGGAACAGCGGCTGATCAGGGTGGCTGACAATGATGGCAGCCATGACTAATGAGCAAGCGTTCGCTCCGGCAATAATGGATAAGTTAATACCGCCGGTCAGCATGGTCAGCCCCATCCCCAGCGCCAGCATGCCTAAAATCGGCAACTGCGAGGAAATAGACTGGAAGTTACCCAAGCTGAAGAAGCGTTGGCCCAAGGTCAATGAGAAGGCCAACATCACTGCCACCAGAATCAATAATTGCAGGCGGATAATGCGGTCGTTAGGAATAATTCGGTTTAGCCAGGTCATATCAGTGCTCCCTCAGCAATTTGCGTTTTTCATTCCATGCGGTGGTACTGATACTCACCAAAATGATTGCGCCGCTGAAAACCGTATGCCAGTAAGAGGAGACACTCAGCAGCGTCAGACCGTTTTGCAAAAATGCCAGCAACATCACGCCGAGCACGGTGCCACTGAGGGATCCACGGCCCCCCGTCATACTGGTGCCACCCAAGACCACGGCGGCCAGCACGGTCAGCTCAAACCCCATCAATGAGTTAGGTGCCACTGACTGGGAAATCTGCGCCTGTACCACCGCCGCCACCCCTGCCAGCATGCCCATGTAGCCATAGACGTAGAGATGCAAACGCAGAATATTAATGCCCAGGCGGGAAGCCGCATCCTTATTGCTGCCCATGGCAAAGATCTGCCGCCCAAGACGGGTGTAGTTCATCAATACACCTGTGAAAATGATGGTCGCCGCCAGGCAGAACAGCGGTAGTGTCAAGCCATAGTCATAGCCGTCACTGCCGGTAAACGAGAACCAGTTAATCCCGGTCATAAACCAGTCAGGGAAACCGTACAACCAGGTACCGTTGGTGAAATAAACCAGCAGGCCATAGAACAGATTCAGTGTGGCAATGGTGATAATTATCGCTGGGACTTTCAACCAATACACCAGCAACCCATTGATCAGCCCCAGCACTAAACCAACTGACATGGCCAGAACAAACGCTAGCGCGAAGCTGCCGCCATGGGTAATCACCCACGACGCCATGACATATTGCGCAATAGCCGTTACCGCCGGAAAGGAGATATCAATACCACCGGCAATCAGCACCACAAACAGGCCACAGGCCAGAATACCCAAAATGGCATAACTGGTGGCGACATCGGTCAGATTCCCTAAGGTCAGGAACTCCGGGCTTTTTACACTCAGTCCGATGACTAACAGTAATACCAATAGCCCAAGATAAAACTCATGTCGCCCCGTCAGTTGCCGCAGTTTTAGCTTATCCATTGACCACCTCGGCTACCTGTTGTTCGGTGCACTGATGCGGGTAAAACTCGGCCACCAGTTCACCTTTGCGCATCACTAATATCCGGTGACTGTTGTAGTAAGCCTCCGGGATCTCGTCACAAATCATCAATACCGCCATCCCCTGCTCTGCCAAGGCTTTGGCAATATGGTAAATCCCTTCTTTGTTGGCGATATCTACGCCGACGGTCGGAGAATCGAGGATCAAAATACGCGGTTGCGTCGCTACCCATTTAGCAATAGCGATGCGCTGTGCATTACCGCCCGATAACGTTTTGACCGGCAGGGCGGTATCGGACACTTTGATGTTCAGATCTTGCACCAGTTTTTTCACCAGCGCTGCGGCTTTGGCATGATCCAACAACCCACTGCGGGTATGTAATTTGTCAAAAACGGACACGATGGTGTTGTCATAGATCGATTGTTCCATGATCAATCCCTGTGTCAGGCGATCTTCAGAGACATAACCGATCCCGTGGCGGATCGCATCACGGTTGTTACGGAAATGCACTTGTTCACCGGCGACCCACACCTCGCCACTATCGGGTTGGGTCATGCCAAACAGGCTCAGACACAGTTCAGTACGCCCCGCCCCCAGTAACCCGGTGATCGACACAATTTCGCCCTGATGTAGGGTCAAATCGATGTTACGAAACTGCTCGCCACGACTCAGTTTTTTGATTTCCAGCAACGGCGTGGCTTCTGCCGCCAGTGGCGGTAACTGGCTGTAGGTAAAGCGCTGGCCGGTCATTAGGAACGCCAGCTCATGGCTGTCCAGCTCGCTGGCCGGCCAGGTACCAATGAGTTGGCCATCGCGCATGACACTGATTCTGTCGGCCACTTCCATCACTTCATCCAGCCGGTGGCTAACAAACACCACGCAGATACCTTGTGATTTGAGATCACGTACCACGTCCAGCAAGCCTTTCACTTCCTGACTGGTTAGCGAGGCAGTAGGTTCATCCATAATCACCAAGCGGGCATCGGCAGCGATAGCGCGGCAAATCGCCACTAACTGGCGGTCAGCAATAGAGAGCTGTTCAACTTTTTTATCAGGATCAAGGGTGACACCCACTCGCTGCATGGCGGCTAACGCACGCTCACGCATACTTTTACGCTTCACCCAAAAATCACCACCTGGTAGATAACGGTGGACGGCAATATTTTCCGAAACGGTGAGATTAGGAAATAGCGACAAGTCTTGATATATCACCTGCACGCCATAGAAGAATGAGAGTTGCGGCGTAAACTGATGGAACAGCTTGCCGTCTATCAGGATACTTGCGCCTTTCTCTGGCTGATAAACTCCTGAAATCACTTTGATAATGGTGCTCTTGCCGCAGCCGTTCTGGCCTGCCAGACAGTGCACTTCTCCTTTATTCAGTGTGAGATTCACCTGATCCAGCGCCAGCACGCCGGGGAATCGCTTACTGATATTTTCAAGAGTGATAAATGCGTTGGCCTGAGTCATGACAATACCTTCCCTAACGCCATAAGCATGGCGCTATTTTTACAGCAATTCGGTGATGATGGTGAGGGCAACGGGGATGCTCTCCCGCTGCCTGATTTACTGCCAAGCACGGCTCGTTAGCCGGTAATTCCCTGGTGTGGCGTCTGAAAATCAGAAACCTAATGTTTTCGCATTATCTTTAGTGACTTCAAGGATCTTGTTGAAACGGATCACGCCTTTCTCGCTATCCACATCGGCTTTACCCAAGCCTTCGATGGTCAAGTCTGGCGTGATTTTTTGGCCTTTCAGTAATTGATCTGCAATCTGCACCACAGCAAAACCGGCGTCTTTTGGATCCCACAACAGGGCTTTTTTGATATCACCACGCATCAGGTATGGCGCTGCCTGTGCAGGCATAGCGATACCCACTACCGCGATTTGATCTTTCGCGCGTTTCTTAGCCACTGCTTGACCGGCACCAATTGGCCCCAGTGAACCAAAACCAATGATCCCTTTCATTTTCGGATAGGTTTTCATCAGATCCAGAGTGGTGGAGTAAGACTTATCAATGTTCTCAGCCACTGGCAGGCGTGGAGTGACTTCGAACATATCGGGGTATTTTTCTTTCTGGTATTTGATAGCATAATCCGCCCAAGCGTTATGCAATGGCACAGTCAGGGAACCCACATAAATCGCATAACCCCCTTTGCCCCCCATGGCTTTCGCCAGTTCGTCCATGTTGGCCTGAGCATATTTTTCACTATCGATGGTCTCAACATCCCACTGCCCGATACGTTGATCAGGAGATTCGTGAGTTAACACCACAATGCCTTTCTCTTGCGCTTTTTTCAGTACTGGTTCCAGCACTTTGGCATCGTTCGGCACCACAATGATGGCATCTACATTTTTGGCAATAAGGTCTTCAATGACTTTAACTTGTTGCGCCGGGTCTGGCGTGGCAGGCCCAACCTGATAAGCATTAACATCCAGTTTTTTTGCTGCTTCATTTACGCCAACTTCCATACGGGTAAACCAAGGAATACCGGTAACCTTCGCGACAACAGCAATTTCATATTTTTTCTCTGCCATCGTTTGCGTAGCGAACAGCATGCATGCGGAAACAACACATGCATTCAGTAATGCGAGATTAAGTTTCATAGCAATACCTTCTTGTTTTCTTTCAGATAACGGGTTGGTTGCGAGGTGAGAAGCCCGTAGTGTGACACCGTGACTGTTTTATTTTCATGTGACTGCTTTTCACACATATGAGATTAACAAAGGAACACAATAGGCTGCGCGACGAGTCAGAGTGAATTGTGATGAAAGCCCAAAAAAGTAAAATTTAATGATTTATTATGTTAATAATTGGTTAATTAAATATAAGAAAGAATAAATGTGATCAAATACAAAGATAATAAACACAAATAAACATCAAATTAATAACATTAAAAACACAAATTGAATTTATAACTCCCTCTGTGGCACGTCAATAACCCAAAAATAGAACAACGGTAACAATAATTAATCGAAATTGAGATGAGTCTCCCATTTTCCAGCCAGTTGACTTATTTTTCCTCGATTCTAAGGCACCATTTTCTGCGATATGCCGAACAGTAACGCAGTTTATATCGCGATAATTCCGCCAGCACATCTAGCGTTGATCTTTTTCTTTCATTTATCGCGAATATGGTATAATCCTCTGAAAGCCCCCATCGCTTATAGATAGCCTGCCTTCATGACCATCCCCTACGCGACCCCGCTTTTAATGTAAAAATTATGTCAATTGTCGTATTCACCAAAACGATAGTTGACCACCGGTGTCTGAAGAAATGTATCGCTATCGAGTTACATCCATATGCGTTACAAACCCGCACTTAACGCATAACGATAGAGTTCATATGATAAAGCCGCAGAAATTCCATATCTCACTGCTCCACCCGCGCTACTGGCTGACCTGGTTTGGCCTGGGGGTATTATTTCTGTTAGTCCAACTCCCCTACCCGCTGTTAAACAAGTTAGGAATTTGGTTGGGGCGTACCTCAATGCGCTTCCTGAAACGGCGGGTATCTATCGCCCGGCGCAATCTGGAACTTTGTTTCCCTGATATGGATAAGCAGACTCTTGAACGGACTATCGTCGGTAATTTTGAATCCTTAGGCATGGGGTTGCTGGAAACCGGCATGGCCTGGTTTTGGCCCGATGCGCGCATTAAGCGCTGGTTTACCGTGACGGGTCTGGATAACCTGAAAAAAGCGCAGCAAGGACAGCGCGGCGTACTGGTGATTGGCGTCCATTTTATGTCGCTGGAACTTGGCGGCCGCGTAATGGGGCAATGTCAGCCAATGATGGCGATGTACCGCCCGCATAACAATAAAGTGATGGAATTGGTGCAGACCTGGGGCCGTATGCGCTCGAATAAGGCCATGCTGGACCGTAAAGATCTTCGTGGCATGGTGCAGGCATTGAAAAAAGGTGAGGCTGTGTGGTTTGCACCGGATCAGGATTACGGCCCACGTGGCAGTGTGTTTGCACCACTGTTCGCCGTCAATCAGGCCGCGACCACCAGTGGCACTTTTATGTTGGCCCGGCTAGCCAAACCGGCACTGTTGCCATTGGTTTTACTGCGTAAAACAGATGGTAGCGGCTATGACTTGCTGATCCAGCCGGCATTAGAAGACTATCCGCTTGATGATGAGATAGCGGCCGCCAGCTATATGAACAAAGTTATCGAAAAAGAGATCATGCGCGCACCTGAGCAATATCTGTGGCTACACCGCCGCTTTAAAACCCGCCCAGCCGGTGCGCCATCGCTGTATTAAGCATCAACAAGATCTGTCATAAAAACCCGGCCTATGTCGGGTTTTTTATTAGCTAAAATCCACTCAATATCGCGGAGCTATAACTGCGCTTCAGCTTCATCGGGATCATCTATCGCATCGTCTGGTGTGATAAGCGCACGCCCTGGCAACGTTTTGCATGCAGGCCCACCGGTAGGAGGGGCTGTAGTGGGATAACTCTCCTGCGGCGAGACATAAACTGGCGTGGTTGCCACGAAGCCATCATTGAATGTGGCCTCGATAAAGGTCGCCTGCCAACCGGTAGCTGGCGTGCTAAGTGCAACTTCAAGGGTATTACCCGGGGCCACAGCCAACGGAAATGCGCTATATCTTACATCGCACGCATAGCGGAAATCGCGAGCATCGGGGTTAGCTGCGGTCCATAACAGCACCTTTTCTGGCGTCTCTGACAGACTAACCGCGACGGTTTGCACCTTATCTTTCATTACCAGAGTGGTATTCAACTGCGGCATCGGTGTGGCTTGCCGTAAACGGTTAACAAAGGTGATCAACGACTGTTCGCTAAATGCTTTAATACCGGAGTGACTAGAGTTAGGTGCCACCCGCAACGTTTTATCACCGGGTAATTTGTCATAATAAAAATGCGTATTATCAGGCACGTAGAAATCATCACCACTGGCATTAATAATGTATTTCGCAATACTGAGCCGGGGTTGATACTCGCTCGTCAGGTACTGTAGGGGATCCATAATCTGCATCAGTTTGGCGAAGCCGGGGGTACTCAGTTTCTTATCAATCTCTTCCTGATAGTAGGGGGTGAAGGCTATAGGCCAGTTGCCACCATAAGATTGATACATATGTTCCAATGCGGCGCGGGTATCCAGCAGATCAATCACAAAAGGCACAATAGCCTCCACACGTGAATCCGCAATTGCCGTCAGCCAACTAGTCCAGCCACGCTTGGATAAACCAGTGACAATAAAACTGTCTAAGGCTTTTTCCGGCAAGGCTTGTTGCGCCATGGTCATCGCCTGAGAAATCGCCGCCACCATCGGGACATGTAGCGGTAATATTGAACGGGCTTCTGGGGCATCTATAAATAAAGTCCAACTACGTGCAACACTATAATCTTCCTTACGCGGATTCCCATCTTGTTGATATTCAAGGTACTGATTGGGAATGGTGCTAATGGCAATCACCACCGTGTCAGTCGAGCGGGCAATATTTTGCAAGGTCTCGATAGCAAAATCGCTAGGACCGGAGGGAGGAATGGTTTCAGTACCATAGTTGGTACCATTATTGATGACCACCAGCGCCTTGGTGGACGTGCTATTTTCGGGAATAAAGATCTCCACTTCATGCTGCCATGCAGCAGGGGAGACCAAGCTCTCCGGCGACCAATTCTGCGAGGTCAGTTGGTAACGGCGCCACTCCAACCCCGGCAGGTTTTCCTGACTGAGCAAGTTATAGATAAGTGGCTCTGCGGCCAGCTTTTCTCTGTAACAAGACAGAACCTGAGTAAAATCGGTATCACTGCATTTTGCAGTTTCAATATTCACCTGTGCCAGACAACTGGCGGTAAACAGCAATGGCAGCCCGCACATCAGGGCGGTTAAATAACGAGGCATAATCCTTATCCTTCTCTCTAATGTGTTTACGTTAAAACACTCCCAAGAGGATTAGATAACGGATCAGAGATTTAAAAAATCCGAATTTCACCTGTCTATGCCGCTTTTTATGTTATTACATTGACGAAATGTATACCTCAGTCTGGTTCAATTACTCTTACCTCTCGTTCATCGCTGTATATAAGAATTTTCTGCACTAAAAAGTATCAATCCACCGTTAAATGCGCCATTTAAGTGCATCCTACCCGGTCAGAAATTACCTACAAAGAGTTAACGCTAAGTAATTACTCATATCATCAATGAAATGCAACTCTGGCATCCCATTTGCTAATACCAAACTGGCTACACGCCAACAGACAGCGACGGTGCATCACTGGTGCGCTACAAAATTAAAATAGGCTCGACTTTGCCTCACAGGACGCTTTCATGAAGAAAATAATGATTTCAACACTGGTTGCCACCGCCTCATTAGTGGCATTAGCAGGTCAGGCCCACGCGGGCACTACTTTGGATGCGGTGAAGAAAAAAGGTTTTGTACAATGTGGTATCAGTGATGGATTGCCCGGCTTCTCCTATGCAGATGCCAGCGGCAAGTTCTCTGGTCTGGATGTCGATGTCTGCCGTGGCGTAGCTGCTGCCATCTTTGGTGATGCAGAAAAAGTAAAATACACCCCGCTGACCGCAAAAGAGCGTTTTACCGCCCTGCAATCGGGTGAAGTTGATATTTTGTCACGTAACACCACCTGGACTTCATCCCGTGATGCTGGCATGGGGATGTTATTTACCGGAGTGAACTATTACGACGGTATCGGCTTTCTGACCCACAATAAAGCGGGGCTGAAAAGCGCCAAAGAGCTGGACGGGGCGACGGTGTGTATTCAAGCCGGTACAGATACTGAGTTGAACGTCGCTGATTACTTTAAAGCCAATAAAATGCAATACACTCCAGTTACCTTCGACCGTTCTGACGAAAGTGCCAAGGCATTGGATTCCGGCCGCTGTGACACATTGGCCTCTGACCAATCACAACTGTACGCACTGCGTATCAAGTTAGGTAAACCAGACGAATTTATCGTATTACCGGAAGTTATCTCTAAAGAACCACTGGGGCCGGTTGTGCGCCGGGGTGATGAGGACTGGTTCGCCATCGTGCGCTGGACACTGTTTGCCATGTTAAATGCTGAAGAGATGGGTGTGACGTCGAAAAACGTCGAAGCACTGGCAGCAAAACCAACCACACCGGATATGGCACATCTGTTAGGTCAGGAAGGCAACTATGGTAAAGATCTGAAAGTGCCTAACGATTGGGTGGTTAAAATCGTGAAACAAGTGGGTAACTACGGCGAAAGCTTCGACCGTAACGTCGGTTTGGGCAGTGAGCTGAAAATAAAACGCGGCCAGAATGCGCTGTGGAACAATGGCGGTCTCCAGTACGCGCCTCCGGTTCGCTGATTACTGATTACCTCTCCGGCAGGCCCGCCCTGCCGGATGTATTATCCAGACCGAGGCCCACACTATGTCACAACGCCCAACCGTCAAAGGTGTCTTTTCGCTGACCAATCCAGCGGTACGCGCCTGGTTGTATCAAATTATCGCGCTATTGATACTGATCGGATGCGGTGCGTATCTTTTCCATAACACCATTACCAACCTGTCGACCCGGGGCATCACCTCCGGCTTTGCTTTCCTGAATAACAGCGCCGGTTTTGGTATTGTTCAGCATCTTATCGATTATGAGCAAGGTGATACCTACGGCCGGGTGTTTTTGGTCGGGTTATTCAATACCTTGCTGGTATCAGTATTATGTATTTTCTTTGCGTCGATCCTCGGGTTCTTCCTTGGGCTGGCGCGTTTATCTGATAACTGGCTGTTACGCAAACTGTCCACTATCTATATCGAGACATTCCGTAATATCCCGCCCTTGCTGCAAATCTTCTTCTGGTATTTCGCGGTATTACGCAATCTACCAGGGCCACGACAGAGTCTGGATGCCTTCGGTGTGGCTTTTCTCAGCAACCGTGGCTTGTATCTACCATCACCGGAGTTTGCTGCCGGTTTTATACCCGCCATACTCGCTGTGCTGCTGGCCGTTGTTATCATCGTGGCGCTGTATCGCTATAACCATTTCCGTCAGTTACATACCGGTCAGTTTCACCGCACTTGGCCGATTGCCTTACTACTGTTGATAGCCCTACCAGCAGCGGCCCATTTTCTGTATGGCTCGGCACTGCATTGGGATCTACCGCAGTTACGCGGCTTTAACTTTAAAGGTGGCCTGGTTCTTATCCCTGAATTGGCGGCCTTGACCTTGGCACTGTCGGTTTATACCTCGACCTTTATTGCTGAGGTGATTCGTTCAGGCATTCAGTCCGTGCCCTATGGTCAGCATGAAGCAGCCCGTTCACTGGCGCTGCCCAACACCGTCACCTTGCGCCAAGTTATTCTGCCACAGGCGTTACGAGTCATCATTCCGCCACTCACCAGTCAATACCTGAACATCGTCAAAAACTCCTCACTGGCAGCCGCTATCGGCTATCCAGATATGGTGTCGTTGTTTGCCGGCACAGTGCTGAACCAGACTGGTCAGGCGATAGAAACTATCGCCATTACCATGTCAGTCTATTTGGTTATCAGCCTATCCATTTCATTTTTAATGAATCTCTACAACCGGCGGATCGCGCTGGTAGAGCGCTAAGGGAAGCGAATGACGATGACACTAACCCGTGAACCACCCAGCACAGTACGGCCGGGCAACCCGTTAAGCCGGATGGTGTTTTGGGCGAGAAAGAATTTGTTTTCCAGTTGGACTAATAGTCTGCTGACGCTGCTGTGCCTGTGGCTGATGTGGCAATTGATCCCGCCATTACTGAATTGGACTATTTTTAACGCCAACTGGCTAGGTACATCGCGCACTGATTGTACCCGTGAGGGTGCCTGCTGGGTGTTTATTCATGCGCGCTTTGGCCAATTTATGTATGGCCTTTATCCTATTGAGCAGCGTTGGCGCATCAACACCACCTTGATCATCGGATTGCTGACGCTCATTCCATTGTTCTGGCGCGCTATGCCACATCGAGGCCGCTATTTGGCGGTGTGGATGGTAGCGTACCCACTGCTGGTATGGTTGATGTTATATGGCGGTTTCCTCGGGTTAACCCGGGTTGAAACCCGCCAGTGGGGCGGCCTGACACTGACGCTGATCATCGCCGCAGTAGGTATTGCCGGTGCGCTACCGCTGGGGATTTTATTGGCCTTGGCCCGCCGTTCGAGTATGCCAGTGGTGCGTATTCTGTCAGTGGTATTTATTGAGTTCTGGCGCGGGGTGCCGCTAATCACCGTGCTGTTTATGTCCTCGGTGATGTTGCCACTGTTTATGACCGAAGGCACCAGCATCGACAAACTGATCCGTGCCTTGGTCGGGGTGGTGTTGTTCCAATCAGCCTATGTGGCAGAAGTGGTGCGTGGCGGGTTACAGGCCTTGCCCAGAGGACAGACCGAAGCCGCCGAGTCACTGGGGCTGGGCTATTGGAAAACCCAAGGGCTGGTTATTTTGCCACAAGCCCTGAAGATGGTGATCCCCGGGTTGGTAAACACCATTATCGCCCTGTTTAAAGATACCAGTCTGGTTATCATCATTGGTCTGTTTGATTTGTTCAGCAGCGTGCAGCAAGCCACCGTCGACCCTGCCTGGTTGGGGATGTCGACCGAAGGCTATGTCTTTGCCGCCGCTGTCTATTGGGTTTTCTGTTTCAGCATGTCGCGCTACAGCCAGCATCTGGAAAAGCGCTTTCACACCGGACGTTCCACACATTGAGGCATAACATGAGCGACAATCAGCCAACTCCAGGCGATAAAATGATGATTACGCTGGAAAACGTCAATAAGTGGTACGGGCAGTTCCACGTATTGAAAGATATCAATTTACATGTGCGCCCTGGCGAACGCATCGTACTTTGCGGTCCTTCTGGCTCAGGTAAATCTACCACTATCCGCTGCATCAACCATCTGGAAGAGCATCAGCAGGGGAAAATCATGGTGGATGGCATCGAACTTAACGATGACCTGCGCAATATTGAACGGGTACGTACCGAGGTCGGCATGGTGTTCCAACACTTCAATCTGTTCCCGCACTTAACGGTGATGCAAAACTGCACGCTGGCACCAAGCTGGGTACGTAAGATGCCCAAGAAAGAGGCCGACGAATTGGCAATGCATTATTTAGAACGGGTGCGGATTGCAGAGCACGCCCATAAGTTCCCCGGCCAACTTTCCGGTGGCCAGCAGCAGCGGGTGGCAATCGCCCGTTCGCTGTGTATGAAACCCAAAATCATGCTATTTGATGAACCAACCTCGGCGCTGGACCCTGAGATGGTGAAAGAAGTGCTGGATACCATGATCAGTCTGGCAAATGAAGGCATGACCATGTTGTGTGTAACCCACGAGATGGGTTTTGCCCGTACCGTTGCCGATCGGGTTATTTTTATGGACCGTGGGGAGATAGTGGAACAAGCACCACCCGCCGAATTTTTCTCTAACCCGAAATCAGAGCGCACCCAGGCGTTTCTGGCGCAGGTTATTCATTAACTAATTCATTACGTTGGGTTTTCCATTGAGTACTTGCGGGTGAGGGTATCCTCACCCTTTTTTTGCCTTACTCTGCCACAATATCGTCAAACAGGATTCGGTCACGAGTGATATGCGATTGCGGACACAAGAATATGAACTCGACGTCGGTTTTCGCTGCCAGTTGATGCGCGGTATTAGGGTAGATGCAAAATACAGAACCTTTAGCAAAAACATCTACACGCTTATTTTTTAATTCTCCATCAATGACATCCGCAGTCCAGATAGCACCTTCACCCGAGAGAATAATATACCACTCCTCATCTTGAGCATGACTATGGCAACTCACGCGCTTGCCTTGCTCAACGCGAGTTCCATAAGCCTGCAAACCTTCTTTCTTAAACATTTCTGCAATTGAGATCCCAACGACGGGATCTTCTATAGCATTATCATAATTAAAACCGGATATATTGATCATGTAACACTTCCTTGTGGAAAATAGAGTAAATAATAAACTAGACTGCAAAGGGTAATCGTTATTTAATAACTTAACAACCCCCATTAATACTAAAACATTACCAATCATTAAATAGTAAATTAATTAAATGGTGAAATAATGAAAACTAACTTATTAGATTCACTTAACGTTTTAATTCGCTTTTGGGCACAGAGTTCAGAGCCTTGGGGAGCGAAAGATAATAATTCAATATTTATTTATGCAAATAAAAAATACCATGAATTATTATCCTTACCGGATAAATTCAACGTAGAAGGACGACTCGATGGCGAACTCCCGGCATCAACATCGGAGTTTCAAAATGAATTTCAACAACATGACCGTAAGGTAGAGTTATCGCAAGATCGTATAACGTCAGTTGAAATACATGCATTTGAGGGGCACCCCTATTTTCAACCTTGGTTTTTTGATAAATATCCATTAATTGATGAAAATGGCGTATCTGTAGGAACTATTTTTCATGGTCGAGCGGTAGATAATATGATATTAACTCATTTAAATAAAATAAAAACACCCACATCTCTTGTATTCACACCACCATCTGACTTATTTTCCAGAAGAGAGTGGGAAGTGTTATTTTATCTTCTACATTCATTTTCCCATGTGGATATCGCCAGAAAAATTCATCTATCACCCAGAACCATCAGTAATACCATCCAAAGTCTCTATAGAAAAACAGGGGTTTCCAGCAAACGACAAATCATAGAATACTGCCATGAGAAAAATATCAATAATTATATTCCTCAGAGTTTCTTTGAATACACAGGTTCCTTCCCATTAACATAAAACCAATATCGAGTGACTCGTCCTTAAGGGTTGCTATTACCATAATAGAATATTTTATTGATTAGTGCGGGCCGCAAAGTTGATTCCGTTAGATAAACCGGCCACCGAACGGCAGCCGGATTTAAGAAGCGTTAACCCTCTTTTTCGATCAGTAACGCTTCCAGCAAATCCAAATCGTGCAGCAGTTTTTGCAGCGTTTCATTGCTGATTTTCTGCGTCGCACGCAGGTGATACAGTTCCCCACGCTCGGCTCGTAATGCGGTTAAACGAAAACGCCGCTCCAGATTCTCAACCAGCAAGGTGTTCTCAATTTCATCCTTACTGCCGGTACGCCGTCGCAATGTCCCGATAACTCGTGAACTGATCTCTTTTAGCAACTCCGGGTCAATATTCTCCTCGCTGCTGGCTGCCAGCCGCTCTTCCATTTTATTCAGGCTAACAATTGCCACCTCGGCAGTCGCCGCCCGAGCGAAACGCACTTCTTCACGGCTGGCACTTTTATCTGCTACCACCACACCACGCAGCAATGGCGGCAAAGCAATCACCCCGATAATAACCGACAGCAGAATCACGCCGGTGGCGATAAATACCAACTGGTAACGGGATGGGAAGGCTGAACCATCGCTGAGGAATAACGGAATAGAGAGGACACCGGCAAGAGTAATCGCTCCCCGTACCCCTGCAAACGATGCCACCCACAGTTCACGTGTGGTGTAATTGCCAAACTCCAGTGGCCGTTTGGTCAGGATGCGTTTACTGATTTTCTTCATCGACCATAGCCAGCTAAAGCGCAGTACCAACAACGCACCATAAATAATGGCAACATCCGCGAAGAGGTTCCAGGTTTGAATGGTTGGGTCCAGTTCAGCCTGTATGATTGATGTTTCCAAAATCCCCGGTAATTGCAGCCCCAACAGGATGAACACCATGCCGTTAAACACAAACTCCAGCATCGACCACACGCTGTCGGCACGTAACCGCATCGTCAATGGTGCGTTTCGGATAACCCCGGACTGACTGATGGTCATCCCTGCCGCCACTGCGGCCAGAATGCCGGAGACGCCAATATGCTCAGCAATCAGATAAGAAGCGAATGGCAACAGCAGCAGTAAGACAATTTGTGTTGCCGGATCATCACCACTCCAGCGGCTCATCAGGCGCAGTGACTTACTGTATAGCCAGGTTACCGCCACACCAGCCAGCAGGCCACCAATCGCCACTTTTAGGAACTCAAGTGTGGCACCAGACACGGTAAAGACCATCGTCCCCATTGCCACCGCAATGGCAAACTTTAGCGCAACCAGACCAGAGGCATCATTCATCAACGCCTCCCCTTCTAATACGCCCATAATCGATTTAGGTATGCGCCCTTTCCCCACAATGCCGGATAATGCCACAGCATCGGTTGGCGACAATACCGCCGCCAGTGCAAACGCGGCTACCAGCGGAATACCCGGCACCATCCAGTAAATCAGATAGCCGATACCCACCACGGTGACCAGCACCAATGCCAGCGCCAGACCAAATATCTCCCGCCCATGGTGAATAAACTCTCGTGTCGGTGTTTTCCAGCCGTCGGCAAAGAGCAGCGGTGGAATAAACAGCACCAGGAATAATTCCGGGTCAAAATCGACATGCAAACCAAAGTGGGGAAAGGCCAACAAGGCACCACAGACAATCTGCATCAGAGGAAGGGGGATTTGAAACGGCAACATCCGAGTGACAACGCCGGAAAGCGACACCACCAGAATCAGGATGAGGATTGTAAAAAAAATTTCCATGCTTTCCTTAGACTCAACTCAACACAACTCAATATAAGATTTAACCTCACCCGCCCGTAGACAGGGCCGGAGTTTAGCTTTTGATAGTAGATCACTTTTTTGTTAAACGGGGAAAAAACCTGTAACTGATGGCAGGAAAAAACAAAGAAAATAGGGTTATTAAAAACCGCTGTGGCATCGGGACAGCGTCACCCCGATGCCAGCAAAAACTCATCGCTTAGATTGCCCAGCCACCCGCATAGAATGCCACTAACGCGATAGCGATAATCACGGTACCGATATTCAGTTTACGCCATTCACCGGAACAGATACGGCCAATAACCAGCGAGCTGAAGCCCAACATAATACCGGTGACGATATTACAAGTCAGCACGATAAACACGGCACAAAGCAGGCCAGACATCGCATCAACAAAGTCTTCGAAATCCAGTTTGGAGACGTTGCTCAACATCAGCAACCCTACATACATCAGAGCCGGTGCCGTCGCATAAGCCGGAACCAAATAGGATAGTGGCGACAGGAACAGCATCAGCAGGAACAAAATACCTACCACGGTGGCGGTCAAACCGGTTTTACCACCAGCGGCAGTACCGGCGGCAGATTCGATATAAACCGCAGCAGGCGCAGCGCCCACCAAACCAGCAAAAATGCTGCTAACGGAGTCAGATGTCAGAGCTTTACCGCCGCTGATGATCTGGCCGTCTTTATCCAACAAATTAGCCTGACCCGCTACCGCGCGGATAGTCCCGGTGGCATCAAATACAGCAGTCATCACTAATGCCAATACACTTGGCAGCACCACAGGTTTCAATGCACCCATGATATCAAGGCTGAAAATCAATGAATTACCGTTAGCATCCGCCAGGCTAGGCATCGCAAACAGCCCTTGATAGGTCACACTCGGATCAAAAATCAGGCCGATAACCGAGATGGCGATGATCACCAGCAGAATGCCACCCGGCACTCGCAGTTTTTCCAGACCGAAAATCACCGCCAGCCCTAGCAAAGTCATTATGACCGGGAAAGAGGTAAATGCACCCAGTGCAACCGGTAAACCTTCAATCGGGTTTTTGATAACCAGGCCGACACCGTTTGCTGCAATCAGCAACAGGAACAAGCCGATACCGATACCGGTACCATGTGCCACGCCCATCGGCAAATTACGCAATATCCATGAACGGATACCGGTCACAGAGATAATAGTGAACAGCACCCCCATCAGGAATACTGCCCCCAATGCCACAGGAATACTGATGTGTTGCCCCAGCACCAAGCTGAATGCCGTAAACGCTGTCAGTGATATGGCGCAACCAATCGCCATCGGCAAGTTGGCCCACAACCCCATCAACAAAGAACCAAGACCGGCAACCAGACAGGTTGCCACAAACACCGCTGTTGGTGGGAAACCCGCTTTGCCAAGCATACTTGGTACAACAATGACCGAGTAGACCATGGCGAGAAAGGTTGTCAGGCCAGCCAGCACTTCCTGGCGTACATTACTGCCGCGTTCACTAAGCTTGAAAAATGCATCAAGCGAACCTTTTGGCGTTACTGCCCGGTTCACTTGAGGGTTGGTGCTAGACATGGTTATGTCCCCTGTGTGTCATTTTAAAGTAGTCAGCAAGTCAGGCGCCCTTCCCTACGTAATCGTTTCCGTTTTTGCCGATTAACTCGACAACGCCTCCAACATCTTCATGGTGGAGAAAATAGCAAACGATTAGCTGGAAGCACGCATGACTGAAAAAAATCGAAGAAAAACTACAATAAGCGTCTTTGTTGCAGGCAGTTTGGACGCGGCCAGCGCGCAAAAACCGGAGCGTACACTCGGTACGTGAGGATTTTTAGCACTGCCCAAGTTCAAAATGGCAAATAAAATAGCCTTATTGTAAGGCAAACGATTATCTAGCTATTCGTAGCGACTAATCAACACCAGATAGCGACATTTATTGCATTTTTTTACATTAATTTGTCGGGGGAGCATTAATTTGACGGGAAACAAAAGTGTGAGTAGCCTCACACTCATTTACTTTGCGTGGCAATGATGCCGAATCATCGGTTATCAGCCTTCCAGTTTGTAGGCTCCGCCCTTCTCAATCGCCTGTTGGTAGGCTGGGCGCTGATGAATGCGCACTAAGAAATCTTGCAGTTTCGGGAACCCCTCAAGACCACCACGGGTGTTGATTGCCTCGATAGGAAAACTCATCTGAATATCCGCCGCGCTGAAATCACTGCCAGCAAACCACTGATTATTCGTCAAATGCTGTTCCAGATAATCGCGGTGAGTAGCAATTTGCTTATTCAGATAACTTTTCTGTACGCCATCACCCAGAGCCTTGGCAACCGGGCGAATAATCCACGGCACAGGCGGCCCACCCAATCGGCTAAAGATAAGTTTCATCACCAGCAATGGCATCAATGAACCTTCGGCATAATGCATCCAGTAACGGAACTGTTGACGATCATAGTGACCGGTGGGCTTAAATAGCCCCTGTGCATCATAGGTTTCCTGTAAATACTCAATAATGGCACCAGACTCCGCCAAGGTGAGATCACCGTCAGTAATCACTGGTGATTTTCCCAATGGATGGATTTTTTTCAATTCTGGTGGTGCCAGTAAGCTGCCGGGGTCGCGCTGATAGCGCTTCAACTCATAAGGAACTTGCAGTTCCTCCAGCATCCACAAGATACGTTGTGAACGTGAATTATTCAGATGGTGAACCGTGACCATGACCAAGCTCCATATGATGAACATAAGAGTATTGATTATAGTGATAAAAGAATTTTTTGGTTTGCAAAGCTGCCAATACCAATTTTAAGAAAGCAAAACAGATATATCGAGGTATAAAAATCTCATCCCTCAGGCGCGGCTTAAAACCAACAAAAAGCCCCGCCAAGGCAGGGCTTTATTTTCCTAATCAGCACTGTTGTGCTTAAAAAACAGCGCAATCAGAACGGGATATCATCATCGAAATCCATTGGTGGCTCATTGCCGCCTTGTGGTTGTGCTGCTGGTGCAGACTGGGCCGGACGTGAAGTCTGACCGCCGCTGAACTGGTTACCACCTTGTGGCTGCTGAGGTTGACCCCAACCACCTTGCGCCCCGCCGTCTTGTGGTGCACCACCACCTGCCGGAGCAGCGCCGCCCTGACGGCCACCCAGCATTTGCATGGTGCCGCCCACATTAACCACAACTTCTGTGGTGTATTTCTCAACACCAGCCTGATCTGTCCATTTACGAGTTTGCAGTGCGCCTTCAATATAAACCTGAGAGCCTTTACGCAGATATTCACCCGCCACTTCTGCCAGTTTGCCGAACAACACCACACGGTGCCATTCAGTTTTTTCTTTCTGCTCGCCGGTGGCTTTATCACGCCAGCTTTCGGAAGTGGCCAGGGTGATATTGGCAACAGCTCCGCCGTTTGGCATGTAGCGGACTTCCGGGTCTTGGCCCAAATTCCCGACCAAAATCACTTTGTTTACGCCTCTGCTGGCCATGTGAACTCTCCTGATGAAGTAAATTTTGTACAGTATAAACGAGTAAGTTTAACACGCTAACTGCTAAACGGCACAGTAGATCATAACTGCGAAATGTGTTGCAGTTTTATCATGACATCTGCCTTAATTGCACTCGAATACTGGATATCCATTCAGGTTTTTTTGTGTCATAATTATCCGTTTCGTACTGGCTGTGTCCTTTTTTGACGTTGCAAAATGCGTCTATACATTACTCAAAGTAATTGGAGTTGCAGGTAGGCGGCAAGCGAGCGAGTCCCTATAAGCTTACAGCCAGTAAGTGATTAGGGTGAGTGAACGCAGCCAACAACCCTACGGCTTCAAGTACGAAGAGTAAAAAAGGGCGCGGGAGAGGCTCAGTTTACATCCGGGAAGTGTTTGAATGGATAATATAGAAGTTCGGGGCGCTCGCACCCATAATCTTAAGAATATCAACCTGATTATCCCGCGCGACAAACTGATCGTGGTCACCGGTCTATCGGGTTCAGGCAAATCCTCACTGGCTTTTGATACCTTGTATGCCGAGGGGCAACGCCGTTATGTTGAGTCTCTTTCCGCCTATGCGCGCCAATTTCTATCGCTGATGGAAAAACCGGATGTCGACCATATTGAAGGTCTGTCACCGGCAATCTCCATTGAGCAAAAATCAACTTCGCATAACCCACGCTCGACTGTGGGTACCATCACTGAAATCCATGATTATCTGCGTTTGCTGTTCGCCCGTGTCGGTGAACCACGCTGCCCAGATCACGATGTTACGCTAGCCGCGCAAACCGTCAGTCAGATGGTGGATAACGTCATCAGTCAGCCGGAAGGCCGCCGCTTGATGTTACTGGCTCCGGTGGTAAAAGATCGCAAAGGCGAACATACCAAAACGCTGGAAGGTCTGGCTATGCAGGGCTATATCCGGGCGCGGATCGATGGCGAGGTGTGTGATCTGTCTGATCCACCGAAATTAGAACTGCAAAAAAAACATACCATTGAAGTGGTGGTCGATCGCTTCAAAGTGCGTGAAGATCTGGCTCAGCGTCTGGCTGAATCATTTGAAACGGCACTGGAGCTTTCTGGTGGTACTGCCGTCGTTGCCGATATGGACGACCCTCACGCCGAAGAGTTGCTGTTCTCCGCCAACTTTGCCTGCCCGATTTGCGGCTACAGTATGAGTGAGTTGGAACCACGCCTGTTCTCCTTTAACAACCCGGCGGGGGCCTGCCCAACTTGTGACGGCTTAGGGGTACAGCAGTTCTTTGATCCAGACCGTGTATTACAGAATCCAGAGCTGTCGCTGGCGGGTGGTGCCATCCGTGGTTGGGATCGCCGCAACTTCTATTACTTCCAGATGCTGCGTTCACTGGCAGATCATTATAAGTTTGATATCGAAACGCCATTTAACTCGCTCGATAGCGCGATACAGCACGCCGTTTTATACGGTTCTGGCAAAGATACCATTGAATTCAAATACATTAACGATCGGGGTGATACCACCGTTCGCCGCCACCCATTTGAAGGGGTGTTGCACAATATGGAACGTCGCTATAAAGAGACGGAGTCCAGTGCAGTACGTGAGGAACTGGCCAAATATATTAGCAATCGCTCCTGTGCTTCATGCCACGGTACTCGCTTGCGCCGCGAAGCGCGTTATGTGTTTGTCGAAAACACCACTCTGCCCGAGATTTCTGAACTGAGCATCGGCCACGCACTGACCTTCTTCCAAAACATGAAACTAAGTGGTCAGCGGGCGCAAATTGCTGAGAAAGTGCTGAAAGAGATTGGCGATCGGCTGAAGTTCTTGGTTAACGTCGGGCTGAATTATCTGTCGTTGTCCCGTTCGGCGGAAACACTGTCTGGTGGTGAAGCGCAACGTATCCGTTTGGCCAGTCAAATTGGCGCCGGCTTGGTGGGTGTCATGTATGTACTGGATGAACCGTCCATCGGTTTGCACCAACGTGATAATGAACGGTTGCTGGAAACATTGATTCATCTGCGCAATCTGGGTAACACCGTGATTGTAGTGGAACATGATGAAGACGCTATCCGCGCAGCCGACCATGTGATTGATATTGGCCCGGGTGCGGGTGTGCATGGTGGTGAGGTGGTGGCCGAAGGGACCGTTGAGGCCATCATGGCTGAACCTAAGTCACTGACCGGTCAGTTCCTTAGCGGCAAACGAGAAATCGCCATACCTGCGCAACGCGTGCCGGGGGACCCAACCAAAGTGTTAAAACTGATTGGCGCCAGCGGCAATAACCTGAAAGATGTCACGCTGACACTGCCGGTCGGGCTGTTTAGTTGTATTACCGGGGTTTCTGGCTCAGGTAAGTCAACGCTGATCAACGACACCTTATATTGTATCGCCCAGCGCCAGTTGAACGGCGCGACCAGCAACGAACCGGCGCCATTCCGTGAAATTCAAGGCTTGGAGCATTTCGATAAAGTCATCGATATTGACCAAAGCCCGATTGGCCGGACGCCGCGCTCTAACCCGGCGACTTATACCGGTATCTTTACCCCCATTCGTGAGCTGTTTGCCGGTGTTCCTGAATCACGTACCCGTGGTTATACGCCAGGCCGCTTCAGCTTTAACGTCAAAGGGGGCCGTTGTGAGGCCTGCCAGGGCGACGGGGTGATTAAAGTCGAAATGCACTTCCTGCCCGATATCTATGTGCCATGCGACCAGTGTAAAGGTAAGCGTTATAACCGTGAAACGCTGGAAGTAAAATACAAAGGTAAAAGTATCCACGAAGTGCTGGCGATGACTATCGAAGAGGCTCGCGAGTTCTTTGATGCGGTTCCGGCATTGGCGCGTAAGCTGCAAACACTGATGGATGTGGGCCTGTCCTATATCTGTCTGGGGCAATCTGCGACTACGCTGTCGGGTGGTGAAGCGCAACGGGTGAAACTGTCGCGTGAATTATCAAAACGCGGCACCGGTCAGACGCTCTATATTCTGGACGAGCCGACTACCGGCCTGCATTTTGCTGATATTCAGCAACTGCTGGCGGTGTTGCATCAGCTGCGCGATCAGGGCAATACCATTGTGGTCATTGAGCACAATCTGGATGTGATTAAGACTGCTGATTGGATTGTCGATCTGGGGCCAGAAGGCGGTAGTGGCGGTGGCGAGATTCTGGTCGCCGGTACACCAGAGACTGTTGCAGAATGCGCCGCGTCACATACCGCACGCTTCCTCAAGCCAATGCTGCAACGTAAGTAGAGCATCAAATAATCTATCAGCATCCAAAATCATTGGAGCTGCAGGTTGGCAACCCGTGAACAACAAATCAGCCAGGCCCAAGGATGGGCCAAAATAATGAACCTGGCTAACAACCCCGCAACTCCAAGTACCAAGGGGGTATCAAACAGCCAGCTCCTGTCGCCTATGTTCCGGTAACCCCTGCAATACCAATTGATAAGAGCGGTCAATTAACGAGTAAAATTGTGAGTTCGGTAATTGTCCATCCAGAAACACCGTGTTCCAGTGCGCTTTATTCAAGTGTTCACTCGGCACGATCTCCGGATGTTGCTCTCGCAAACTCTCCGCCAACTCAGGGCTGGTTTTTACCGAAATAGAGGGCCGCCCACCAATTTCACCCACCATCGCAAACATCACATCGGCTACTTTAATCTGATTGGTCTGCCATTCCTCATGATCACTCTGCTCTGCCCCCGGTTTAGACATGCAGTATTCCAATAATGCTGAATTATTCATTGGGTTATCTCCTGTAATGGGCCAGTGCCGTCTAGCGAAAGGGCCTCATAGCGTATTCATTCCATCGGATACAGCAACATGCTGAAGTATTAGCTTGCACTTATAACAGAAGATTTACTGTGAGCGATGAATGATCATTGGGCATGGGTCTGCCACCTTATTTAGTATATTCTTTAATCGATTTACAGCCATTGGCGGAGGGCTAACCAGACAGGTTATGTAGATAAGTGACGGAAAGATGGTGGAAAAAATAAAGCAAAAAGGCGATATTTCTATCGCCTTAAACAGTTCGTCGTGTTAGATAACGCGATAACTAATTACTGTACTGCCGCAAACGCAGCCGCTACTCGCTGAACATTACTGTGGTTGACACCTGCCATACACATCCTGCCGCTGGCAATCAGATACACGCCAAACTCGTCACGCAGACGATCCACTTGTGCAGCACTAAAACCGGTATAGCTGAACATGCCACGCTGTTGCATTAAGTAATCAAAATTGCGATTGGGTAGTGCCGCCTTCAAGGCTTCCACCAACGTGCTGCGCATTTCAATAATACGCCGACGCATCTGCTCCACTTCAGCCTGCCATTGCGCCCGTAACTCGCTGTCATGCAGTACTTTTGAAACAACCTGTGCACCAAAGTTTGGCGGGCTGGAATAGTTACGCCGCACCGTGGCTTTCAGTTGCCCCAATACCCGACCAGCAGCTTCTTCACTTTCACATACCACGGAAAGGCCACCGACCCGTTCGTTATACAGAGAGAAGATTTTAGAGAAGGAGTTACTGACCAGACAGGGTAATTCCGCTGCCGCCATGGCTCGAATCGCATAAGCATCTTCATTCAGCCCAGCACCAAAACCCTGATAGGCAATATCCAGGAACGGGATCAGATCCCGGTCTTTAGCCACGCCAATAACCTGATCCCACTGTGCATTCGTCAGATCAGATCCAGTTGGGTTATGGCAGCAAGGATGGAGCAAAACAATGCTTCTGGCTGGTAACTGCTGCAACGTTGCCAGCATTTGATCGAATTTTACGCCCAGCTTGTCATTATCAAAGTACGGGTAGGTATTCACCTTAAACCCTGCGCCACTGAAAATAGCGACATGGTTTTCCCACGTAGGGTCACTGACCCACACCTGAGAATCTGGGAAATAGGAATGAAGGAAATCAGCACCCACTTTCAATGCACCGGAGCCACCAACAGTTTGGATAGTCGCTACTCGTTGCTGAGCCAGCATAGGGTGATCGCTGCCGAATAGTAGCTGCTGAATAGCAGTACGATAAGATTGCAGACCTTCCATCGGCAAGTAAACCGGTGTCCCATGTGGCTGAGCATTCAATTGGGTTTCAGCGGTATCCACTGCCTGCATTTGCGGGATCTCACCCTGCTCATTGTAATAAAGCCCGATACTCAGATTCACTTTATGTGCTCGGCTATCGGCTTTAAAACTCTCCATCAATGACAGGATCGGGTCACCTGCATAGGCATCAACATTTTGGAACACGGCGCTGCTCTCCTAGATTGATAATAATTGTCTATACCTTGATTAGTCAGCTTACCTTATTCCCCTAAATATTCCATCGCTACACGGGAGGTCAGCTTGGTGATCAATTCATAGGCACTGATACCGGTGTAAGCTGCGATCTTCTCAACCGGTAAATCCGCCCCCCACAACAGCACTTCATCACCGACTTTGTCGCTGCTATCTGGCCCAAGATCAACTGAAATCATGTCCATCGATACCCGCCCCACAATGTGCACTTCGCGGCCATTGACCCACATCGGCGTACCCGATGGTGCGCTGCGCGGATAACCGTCACCGTAGCCAATCGCCACTACACCCAAGCGCGTATCATGCTCACTAACCCAAGTACCACCGTAGCCCACTGGCTCACCAGCTTTATGTTCACGCACAGCAATCAGGCTGGATTTTAATGCCATCGCTGGCAGTAGATCAAAATGACTGGCATAAGGTTCATCCATCGGCGAAACGCCATACAGTATGATACCGGGACGAACCCAATCACGATGCGCTTGTGGCCACAGCAAAATACCGCCAGAGGCAGCAATAGACTGTTTACCCGGTTTGCCAATAGCAAAGGCGTCAAAGCAAGCAAGTTGCTGATGGGTGGTCTCCACTTCAGGCTCGTCGGCACGGCTGAAATGGCTCATAATATTGACGGGCTGAATAACGTTGCGGCAAGCACATAGGCGCTGGTAGAAAGCGTCGGCCTGCTCAGGGCGCACACCTAAACGGTGCATACCGGTATCGAGTTTCATCCAAACATTGATCGGTGCCGGGAGATCCGCCGCTTCCAGCGCTTCTAATTGCTCAATACTGTGTACTGCGGTTTCAATCCGGTTAGCCACCAGAATAGGCAAATCCTCTGCGGCAAAAAACCCTTCCAGCAGTAGAATAGGTTTTACGATCCCGCCGGAACGTAGCATCAGAGCTTCACCGATGCGCGCGACGCCGTAGCAATCGGCATCCTGCAAAGTATGCGCTGTTTCTAATAACCCGTGGCCATAAGCGTTTGCTTTCACAACAGCAATCAGGCGGCTTTGTGGCGCCATGCGCCGTACCTGTTGCAAGTTATGTCGCAGAGCGCGGCGGTCGATTACTGCTGTTGCCGCTTTCATTTCTTATCCTTAATAATTAATAGATGTTATGCCCAAAGTCATTGGCGTTGCAGCAAGGCAGTAAGCGAGAGGTGCCGCATGGGTCACCGCCGCTAACAACCCTGCAGCGTCAAGGACTAAGGGGAAACTATTCGTCGTCGTACTGTGGACCAGCATAGTTATCAAAGCGCGACCATTGACCGTTAAATTTCAGCCGGACAGATCCGATCGGACCGTTACGCTGTTTACCCAAAATAATCTGCGCGATCCCTTTCTCATCACTGTTCTCGTGATACACCTCGTCACGATAGATAAACATGATTAAGTCCGCATCTTGTTCGATAGAGCCGGATTCACGTAAGTCGGAGTTAACGGGCCGTTTATCAGCGCGTTGCTCCAAACTACGGTTAAGCTGTGATAACGCCACTACCGGGACTTGCAACTCTTTCGCCAGTGCTTTGAGTGAGCGCGAAATCTCGGCGATTTCCAACGTTCGGTTATCAGAAAGAGACGGCACCCGCATCAATTGCAGGTAGTCGATCATAATCAGACTCAAACCACCATGTTCGCGGAAAATACGCCGCGCGCGGGAGCGCACTTCTGTCGGTGTCAGACCGGATGAGTCATCGATGTACATATTGCGTTTTTCCATCAATATGCCCATGGTGCTGGAAATACGCGCCCAATCCTCATCATCGAGTTGGCCGGTTCGGATACGGGTCTGGTCAACATGTGACAGCGACGCCAGCATACGCATCATGATCTGATCGCCGGGCATCTCCAAACTGAAGATCAATACCGGTTTTTCCTGCATCATCGCGGCGTTTTCACACAAGTTCATCGCAAACGTGGTTTTACCCATTGATGGACGCGCGGCGACAATGATCAAATCTGATTTCTGTAAACCGGCGGTTTTTTTATCAAGGTCGGTAAAGCCGGTTGAAACACCGGTCACCCCATCATGGGGCCGCTGATAAAGTTGCTCAATTCGCGCGACCGTGGCTTCGAGGATTTGATCGACACTTTTCGGCCCTTCATCTTTACTGGCGCGGCTTTCAGCTATCTGAAACACTTTGGATTCAGCCAAATCCAGCAAATCTTCACTGCTACGCCCTTGGGGATCATAACCGGCGTCAGCTATCTCATTGGCGACCGAGATCATTTCACGAACTACCGCACGTTCGCGCACAATATCAGCATAGGCACCAATATTCGCCGCACTTGGGGTGTTTTTCGATAACTCTGCCAGATAGGCAAATCCCCCCACCGAATCCAGATCGCCTTTTTGCTCTAGCGACTCAGACAAGGTGATCAAATCGATAGGTTTGCTGTTTTCCAGCAAACGCTGCATTTCAGTAAAGATTCGGCGGTGCGGGCGGCTGAAGAAGTCATTGCTGGCAACGCGTTCTGACACATTATCCCAGCGTTCATTATCCAGCATCAAACCGCCCAACACGGACTGCTCTGCCTCCAGCGAATGAGGCGGGAGTTTCAGCCCTTCCATCTGGCGGTCTCGTGGCTCTGCCATATTGTTGGTTGGTTTTTTTGCGGCCATGAAGAGTGTTCTTTACCTTTGTTGCGATAGGAAAATATCGAATAGAAAATATAACGGCCTAGTATATACACAAAGTAATTGGAGTTGCAGGTAGACCGCAAATGAATGGAGCTGATGAGTTCAGAAAGTTCGCTGATGAGGAAAAAAAATGCCGCCCACATTGCCGCACCGTCTTATTCGCAGAGGTAATAATATTCCCTATTACATATCGGTATTAGCCAGATCTTGGCACTCCGTGCAGAACCCTGTAGGGTGAAAATACACCTATCTATAGGAGCTACCATGGCAAAGCATATCCAATTCAGTACCACTGGCGGGCCGGAAGTGTTGCAATACCTTGACTTTACCCCTTCTGACCCTGCAGCACATGAAGTTCAGGTAGAAAACAAAGCGATCGGTATTAACTATATCGATACTTATGTTCGCAGTGGGCTTTATTCACCATCACAGTTTCCCAGTGGGTTGGGAACAGAGGCGGCGGGAATTGTCACTAAAGTTGGTTCGTCGGTTAACACAATCAATGTCGGTGACCGGGTGGTATATGCCCAATCAGCTCTCGGGGCTTACAGCGAAGTGCATAATGTTGCGGCAGAGAAGATTGCCATACTTCCTGACAACATCTCTTTCGAGCAGGCCGCAGCATCATTCCTCAAAGGGCTGACCGTCCACTATCTGTTGCGCCAAACCTACGAGATAAAACCGGGTGAGGTATTCCTATTCCATGCGGCGGCGGGTGGTGTCGGACTAATTGCTTGCCAGTGGGCGAAAGCGCTTGGTGCTAAGCTTATCGGCAGTGTTGGCTCTGATGAAAAGGCCGAATTGGCAAAAGCCGCTGGCGCCTGGGCCACGATTAACTATCGTACAGAAAATATCGCCGAGCGGGTGGCAGAGCTGACTAATGGCGAGAAAGTGGGTGTGGTGTATGACTCGGTTGGGAAAAGTACCTGGCTGGATTCGCTTAATAGCCTTAAGCGCAGAGGCTTGATGGTGAGTTTCGGTAATGCCTCCGGCCCAGTGACAGGAGTAGATCTTGCCATCCTGAACCAAAAAGGCGGGCTATATGTTACTCGCCCCTCCCTCAACACTTATGTCACCAATCGGCAAGAGTTAGCAAGTGCCAGCCACGAACTGTTTTCACTGATTGCTGGCGGAGCCATTAATGTCGATGTGGCAAAAGCACAGCAATTCCCGTTGCGTGATGCTCACCGTGCCCATCAAACCCTAGAAAGCCGCCAGACCACAGGATCCAGCTTGCTGATACCCTGAGTTGTTTGGCCATTCCTAAGGTAATATTGTTGAAAAAACAAAGGGCTCCGATTAGGGAGCCCTTCTTTACAACGCTTTCTTTGATGCACATGTAGGGGTACAGCAGCGTATTCTGTCAGAGCTAACTGCCGTTTATACGGCTATTTTTACCTCTGGCAGGGATGAAAATGCGATACCAAATCGTATCGGTTAGCATCCTAGCAAGCACGCCCGAGAAAAAATACGTTTTCCCTCTGATTCGCCCCACTAATCTTTCAGGCTGTGATCGCTACCGCAAGAAAGGGAAATTTTAGTAACGCCGGACTATCGGTTTCTGCATCGAACGCCATATCCAGACGGCCACAACCGCCAGAATCAACCAAGGTAGCAGCTTAATCATCATGACGAATAAGCCCCCTACCATCATAAAAGCAGCAGCCACCAGTAATGCAGCGAAGATCCCTAACAGGGAAATACCGGTTACCATCAGCATGATAAAAAAGCCGATAACAAAGAGAATTTCAAACATGGCTGGCTCCTTAATAATTGTGTATGTCCCACAACCACATCATTAAATATAACGAACAAATCGGGGATTTTATAAGAAGTATTACAAGAAGCATGCCAACTTTAACATATCAGCTAATTCATTGAATTTAATGATTAAGTAATATTAACATCTACCAGAAAAATGGATATGCATGGTCAATTTGACTAACTTATAGCTAATTTACTATTCTATTATACTCAAAGTAATTGGCGTCGCAGGTAGGCAGCAAGTGAACGCATCCCGATGAGCTTACACAGTCAAGTGATTTGAACGCTGCAAGCAGCGGCCTCGCCTTGCGAGGCCCACCGGATGGGCCGAGTCACTAGCGTAGCTAACAACCCTGCGACTTCAAGGACGAAGGGTATAAGGCCGAGTGACCAGCGCTAAGGCTTGCTCTACTACAGCAACGCCAGCACCAGGCTTATGGGCATTTTCGCTTAGATGGCGACGCCATTGACGCGCACCAGGAATTCCCTGAAAAATCCCAAGAATATGCCGGGTGATGTGGCCCAAATAAGCGCCGCGAGACAACTCCTGTTCGATATAAGGATAAAGCGCTTCAATCGCCTTAATGCTATCGACCACTGGGGCATTTACATCAAATAGTTCGCGATCCACTTGGGTCAAAATGCTTGGATTTTGGTAGGCTTCACGGCCCATCATTACCCCATCAAGATGTTTAAGATGCTCTTTGGCTTCAGCCAGCGTTTTCACACCACCATTAATGGCAATAGTCAGTGTTGGGAAATCACGCTTGAGCTGATAAACCCGCTCATAATCCAGCGGTGGCACTTCACGGTTCTCTTTCGGGCTAAGCCCTGAGAGCCAGGCTTTGCGAGCATGAATGGTAAAGATATCGCATTCGCCACGGTCCGCCACCGTTTGCACAAACTCGCATAAGAACTCATAGCTATCCAGTTGGTCAATGCCGATACGAGTTTTAACGGTGACAGGAATAGAAACCACATCGCGCATAGCTTTAATGCAGTCAGCAACCAGTTCAGCCTCACCCATCAGGCAAGCGCCAAAACGACCATTTTGTACCCGATCAGACGGGCAACCCACATTTAGGTTTATTTCATTGTAGCCGCGTTGTTCAGCCAATTTGGCACAATGGGCCAGCGCCTGCGGGTCACTGCCTCCAAGTTGCAGTGCCACCGGATGATCCTGTTCGCTATAAGCCAGATAGTCAGCTTTACCATGAATAATGGCACCGGTGGTGACCATTTCGGTATATAACAAGGTCTGCTTGGTTAACAAACGATGAAAATAACGGCAATGACGATCGGTCCAATCGAGCATCGGCGCGACGGAAAAGCGTTGTAGAGGGTAGTGTGGCTTATTGGCCGGGGTGCTGGAAAAAGTCTGGGCTGCGTGCATTTACGGTGATTTCATCGGTTATTATTTCATCAAATACCCTTTAAAGTTGCCCGCCGAGCGAACCCTACAAAGGGATGGAATGAGTAATTATACCATAGAAGCTGACCATAGCTGCCTGTGTGATAATTGAACTCTACGACTGATCGTTCTGTCATCGAATCCTGTGAATTAACAAAAGTGTGATACCCACCTTCCCCTCGTTTTTTCACCTATCGGCGATTAACGCTAAATATGGTAAAATCATTTCAATTCAAATGCTGCGGGATGGATATCATGAAACCTATCGATGAGGAAAAGCTGCTGGCTCAGGCTGAAAGTCTGTGTCAACAACGTAACGTCCGGCTGACACCGCAACGTCTTGAAGTACTACGCTTAATGGCACAACAACCTGGCGCAATCAGTGCCTATGACCTGTTGGATTTGTTGCGTGTGTCTGAGCCACAAGCCAAGCCTCCAACTGTTTATCGCGCATTGGATTTTTTGCTGGAGCAAGGGTTTATTCACCGCGTCGAGTCAGCTAATAGTTATGTGCTATGTCATCATTTTGAAGAGCCAACCCATACTTCAGCTCTATTTATCTGTGATCGGTGCAAAATAGTCACTGAACGCACCACCGTGGGCATTGAAGAGGCATTGTCACAGTTAGCAAAACAATCAGGTTTTGTGCTGCGTCACAGTGTGGTTGAAGCGCACGGTTTATGTGCTGAATGCGGGGAAGTTGAAGCATGCGAAAGCCATGAGCATTGTGACCATGACCACTCTATTGTTACTAAAAAGAAATAGCTGCGTACCTAATTGAAGTTGCAGCAATGTTAGCTGCTCTCCAATTACTTTTGCCTTATACCCGTCATACTTCACGCTGCATGTGTGTTGGCTGCTCTCAATAACCCGAATCACTTACTCATGTAAGCTCATCGGGATTAATGAGCCTCATCCTTGAGGCTCACCCAGCGGGCTAGCATAAATGCTGTACAAATCGGTTACCGCCTTCCTGCAACTCGAATTATTTAGGGTATAGATAGAGATCCCTGGTGGGTATATATCGGTTAGCAAAAAGTAGACTGCCGCGAGCAATGCGACAGGGTAATAATTAATAATAAGGCACGTCCTTGTGCAGATGTAGATATAAATACAGGTGAGCTAGAATAGCTTTTATTAAAATAACCTCACCGCTTCAATATAATTGGAGTTGATACACCAATAACTAGACGGGGTTGATTAACAATGCATATTCTATGAAACGAGAGACCCGATTAATTTATATCAATATCAGTTTAATTCCATTTAATGCTGTTACCAGCGATATTTGCTGTGGTCTTCCCAGGCTTTGACTTCTTTCTCGGCTTGCTCTTTCTGATAGCCGTATTTCTCCTGGATTTTACCCACTAGCTGGTCACGCTTACCTTCGATTACCGTTAAGTCATCGTCAGTCAGCTTGCCCCATTTTTCTTTCACTTTACCTTTAAACTGCTTCCAGTTACCGTCGGCTTGATCTTTATTCATAATATCTCCGTTACCTTGGGATTAGTCAGTTTATTTAATTCAATACGATAAACATTCTCTATTGATAAAAACAACCACATTTAAATTAGTCACTCACAGTCATAATTTAAAATTAAACTTCGTTGTTTCGCTTACCGTACGAATAACTATAGCAGAGGATACTAGCAATTAAAGTCAGGATAATATTAATCACTGAGATTATAGCTATAAAGTAAAAATAAGCACTGATATTATTCAGTTAAAACAGTAGGTAATAACTTATTGTCGGAATCGTCTCAATCTAAATAACTTTTCCATACTTGGAGCTGTAGCAGGCTAGCTGTACTTGTTACTTGGCCCCTTCCCAGACATCACCTCTGAGAGGCCGCAGCAAGCAGCATTCAAATTTTCTCCCCGCAGATTTGTCATCCAAATCATCTACTTGTCGTTAGCATTGATCGGAATTAGCGAGCTTCTTTGCGGCTGCCTGCCTGCAACGTCAATTAATTTGGGCGTCTGAATCGTTTAATGGGGTCATTAATAATAAAAAGCCGCTCCTGAGCAGGAACGGCTTATCAGTTCAATATAAAACGCTAATGTTAGATCCAGTCACCATTACGGATAACACCGACGGCCAATCCTTCAATGGTGAAGCTTTGTTCGCGCAGATCGACAATAATCGGTTGGAACTCACTATTTTCTGGCAAAAGCTGTACGATATTACCTTGTTTTTTCAAGCGTTTTACCGTCACTTCATCATCAATTCGTGCCACTACAACTTGCCCGTTACGCACATCTTGCGTTTTATGCACCGCTAATAGGTCGCCATCCAGAATACCGATATCTCTCATCGACATCCCATTAACCCGCAACAGAAAATCTGCACTCGGTTTAAACATTGATGGGTCTACTTTGTAGTGCCCTTCAATATGCTGCTGTGCCAGCAAAGGTTCACCTGCGGCAACCCGACCAATCAGTGGCAGGCCATCTTCTTCTTCCATCAGCAAACGAATGCCACGGGAAGCGCCAGAAACAATCTCAATGACGCCTTTACGGGCCAGTGCTTTTAAATGCTCTTCAGCGGCGTTAGGAGAGCGAAACCCCAGACGCTGCGCAATTTCGGCACGGGTCGGTGGCATGCCGGTTTGCGCTAAGTGATCGCGAACCAGGTCATAAACCTCTTGCTGTCTGGTAGTAAGTGCTTTCATTCCACCCCCTGTTTGTTTATACAGTCTTGCTGTGAGTATATACAGGTAAGCGGGTGTTGGGAACCAAAGAGTGAATAAAAACAGGGATTAATCACAGCTTATTTCTGCGGCATTGTTCGTCATAACATTAACCGGCATGCTGGCAAAGTACGGTTATCCAAACAAATAACGCTAACAAGATAGCGAGGAATACCGCCGCGGACCCCATATCTTTGGCGCGCCCCGATAGCTCATGGAACTCACTGCCAATCCTGTCCACTACCGCCTCAATCGCACTGTTAATGACTTCGATAATTATGACTAAAACCACGCTACCAATTAATAAAAGGCGTGCGATAGCATCTACATCCAGCCAGAAGGCCAGTATGATAGCGATTATGGCAGCAACAGCTTCCTGACGAAATGCCGCTTCGTTTTTCCAGGCAGCCGTTAAGCCTTTCACAGAATAACCGGCCGCTTTATAGACTCGGGCCAGCCCTGTTGATTGATTCGCCATGTTTTATTGCCTTTATCTTAAGTTAATGATGATTTTTGCCGCTTTCTGTTGTCTTATCACCACAGATCTCAAAACCAGTTTCTGGTATCCTTGCGACGAATTGCTAACAAGAGGCTTCATGTAGTTATGTCAGGTTGGCGTAAAATATATTATAAGTTATTGAATTTACCACTTAAAATGTTGGTAAAAAGCAAGGTTATTCCGGCAGACCCTGTGACTGAGTTAGGGCTAGACCCCTCTCGTCCTATTCTGTACGTTTTGCCTTACAATTCTAAGGCTGATTTGCTGACTTTGCGAGCGCAGTGTCAAGCACAAGACCTGCCCGACCCATTGATTCCATTGGAAATCGATGGAGTGCAACTGCCCAGCCATGTGTTTATCGATAATGGCCCGCGGGTCTTTCGCTACTACGCGCCTAAACAGGAATCGGTAAAGCTGTTCCACGACTATCTGGATTTGCACCGCAATAATCCCGAGTTAGATATCCAGATGTTACCGGTTTCCGTGATGTTTGGTCGTTCGCCGGGGCGTGAAGGCCACGGAACACCCCATCTGCGCGTGCTTAACGGAGTGCAAAAATTCTTCGCGGTATTGTGGCTGGGTCGCGATAGTTTTGTGCGTTTCTCTACCACAGTTTCACTGCGCAGGATGGCCAGCGAGCACGGTACCGATAAAACTATCGCCCACAAACTGGCTCGCGTAGCGCGGATGCACTTCTCCCGTCAACGCCTGGCAGCGGTTGGCCCTAGTCTGCCTGCCCGGCAGGATCTGTTCAAAAAGTTGCTGACATCAAAGGCGATTGAAAAGGCTGTCGCCGATGAAGCGCGGACCAAGAAAATCTCCCATGAGAAAGCACAGCAAAATGCCATTACGCTGATGGAAGAGATCGCAGCCGACTTCTCATATGAAGCCGTGCGCCTGTCTGACAGAGTATTGAGCTGGACGTGGAACCGTTTGTATCAAGGTATTAACGTCCATAATGCAGAACGGGTGCGGCAGTTGGCGCAAGATGGCCATGAAATCGTCTATGTGCCTTGTCATCGCAGCCATATGGATTATCTGCTGCTCTCCTACGTGCTTTATCATCAAGGGCTGGTGCCGCCGCATATTGCCGCCGGGATTAACCTTAACTTCTGGCCTGCCGGGCCTATCTTCCGCCGTTTGGGCGCGTTCTTTATTCGTCGCACCTTTAAAGGCAACAAACTCTATTCAACGGTTTTCCGCGAGTATTTAGGTGAACTGTTCACCCGTGGTTATTCAGTTGAATACTTTGTTGAAGGAGGCCGCTCACGTACCGGCCGCCTGCTGGAGCCAAAAACTGGCACACTGTCGATGACCATTCAGGCGATGTTGCGTGGTGGCTCACGTCCAATCACTTTGGTGCCGATTTATATCGGTTACGAACATGTGATGGAAGTGGGTACCTATGCCAAAGAGCTGCGTGGTGCGACCAAAGAGAAAGAGAGCCTGTTGCAGATGCTGCGGGGCTTGCGTAAGTTGCGTAACCTCGGTCAGGGCTATGTCAACTTTGGTGAACCGATCCCGTTGACCACCTATCTGAACACCAATGTACCGCAATGGCGTGATGCCATTGATCCGATTGAAGCTCAGCGCCCAAGCTGGCTGACACCGGCGGTAAATGATTTGGCCGGTAAGATCATGGTGAGAATAAATAATGCGGCAGCAGCGAATGCCATGAACTTGTGTTCTACCGCATTGTTAGCCTCACGTCAGCGTTCACTCACCCGCGAGCAGTTGCTTGAGCAACTTGATTGCTATCTGCAACTGATGCGTAATGTGCCTTATGCGAAAGATGTCACTGTGCCGGATAAAACACCGGAAGAGTTACTTAATCACGCCTTGAATATGAATAAGTTTGAGGTGGAGAAAGACAACATTGGTGACATTATCATCCTGCCACGGGAACAAGCCGTGCTGATGACCTATTATCGCAATAATATCCAGCACTTACTGATGCTACCGTCACTGATAGCCAGCATGGTGATGTACCACCGCCGCATTACCCGTGACGAATTGTTGCGCCAAATCAGTATGATTTATCCGATGTTGAAAGCTGAACTGTTCCTGCATTACAGCAAAGAGCAGTTACCACAGACGCTGGACACGCTGATAGATGAACTGGCCCGCCAGCAGTTGATTTGTGACAAAGGGACCGAACTAGTGCTGAATCCGGCCCGAATTCGCCCACTGCAATTACTGGCCGCCGGTGTGCGGGAAACCCTGCAACGATACGCGATTACCCTGTCGCTGCTCAGTGCCAATCCGAGCATTAACCGTGGAGCGCTGGAGAAAGAGAGCCGTATCATGGCGCAGCGATTGTCTGTTCTGCACGGGATTAACGCACCAGAATTCTTCGATAAAGCGGTATTTTCAACACTGGTCGGTACCTTGCGTGAAGAGGGATATATCAGTGACAGTGGTGACGCGGTTCAGGAACATACGTTGGAAGTTTACAATATGCTGAGTGCGTTGATGACGCCGGAAGTGAAACTGACTATCGAGAGTGTCAGTATGCCAGCCGAAACCAGCAATCAACGGCCAGAATCCGAGGCAGAGGATAAATCAGAAGATTGATTCCTCAAGCCGCTAAACAAAAATGGCCGGATTCATCATCTGGCCATTTTTTTGACTGTTTTCCAGAAACGTATTTACTGCCAATAACTAATCAGAATCCCTAAAAACAACACCAGCCCTACGTAATTATTATTCAAAAACGCACGGAAGCAGGCGTCGCGGTCACGCTGCACAATCATCTTTTGTTGGTGGATAAACAAGGCACCCGCCAGCAGGATTGACCAATAGAATGCGCCGCCCAACCCCATCAGCCAGCCGATAGCAACCATCAACACCAGTGTAGCCAGTTGCAGTAAACCTATAATCAGCTTGTCATGTTGACCAAATAAAATCGCCGTGGACTTAACTCCAATTTTCAGGTCATCGTCGCGATCAACCATTGCGTATTGCGTGTCATAAGCGACGGTCCAGCAGATGTTCGCCAGCAATAACAGCCAACAAACCAAGGGTAAGCTCTCACTCACCGCAGCGAATCCCATCGGAATTGACCAACCAAAAGCTGCGCCTAATACCACTTGGGGTAGATGAGTGACCCGCTTCATAAACGGATAAATCCAGGCTAACGCCAGTGCTGCCAATGATAACCAAATGGTCATGCTATTAAGGGTTAACACCAGACCAAACGAGAGCAGTACCAAAACGACAAACAGGATTTTGCTCTCTCGTTCACTGATAATGCCACTGGGTAACGGGCGGGATGCGGTGCGTTTTACAAAGCCATCAATATTTCGGTCAGCATAATCATTGACGACACAACCAGCCGCACGCATAAAAAACACACCCAACACAAACACAATCAGTATTTTGGTTTCTGGGATACCCTGCCCTGCCAGCCATAATGCCCACAGCGTCGGCCACAATAGCAATAACGAGCCAATAGGCTTATCAATCCGCATTAAACGGCAATAAGCCTGCCATTTGGTCTGAACAGTACTTCCCTTCAATTTATCCATCTCCAAAATCTTACTACGGCTTAAACCGAATACAGTGGCGAGGCCGGTAAAAAAACTTCCGTCAGTAACAGGGGTTTGCCTGACAGACGCAGCAACGAGCGGCGCGCCCAAAGTTCATTCTGCCGCCCTACTTGAATATAATCACGGCTTAAATTGTCCCCACCAAATAAATAGCGCCCGAGTGGGAGGGTGCCCAAATCCACCAGCGCCCTATCCGGCCCAGACAATGTCTGCTCGGGGATAACCGTGCGACCAAGCAGCCAAGGCTCATTATCACCACACAAAATGATTTCCCGCAGCCAATAGCGTTCGCTTACAGGTAAGTGCTCCGCATCTTCCCCTAACTCATTACGCGTAATAAAGCATTCTCGCTGGGGTTCGACATGAACCCGTTGGCAATGCTGCTCAAAACGCCGGGTCATCGACCCCAACTCCATCAACCAATCAGCGATAGCAGTTGGTAAATTCGGCTGCTCAATGGCACACCATTGGATAGGTTTTATAATTGATGCATCGCCGGTAGACATGCAGTTTGCTCCCTGCTGGGAAGAAAATATCGCCCCCCGCTAATTCGTAGATAAGGGGGCATTGTAGCGCAGATTAGCTCCCCAGCGACATCAGGTTGCTTTTTTTAATACGGCTAACAAACTAAACTCTTCAATATGTTCAAAGATAAATCCAGCCCGCATTTTTATACCCCGATCTGGCTTGCCACTGTTCGGTTCACTTAGTGAATAATACCCATCCTCAGCATCACCGAAATCGATAGGGTAGAAAGTGTTGGTTTTTTCATCATATAAAACATTATTAAAATTCAAGTCATTATGGATGATATTGCAATAGCCTAAATTGTCCAGCATACGTAAAAAGCTTTCCTTCGCACCTGGCGGGAAAACTTTAGTATTAATCTCTGCCAACGTTTTGCCTGGCACTCGGTACATTCTTATATAATGTATATCACCCTTGCTAATTAACTCCGCAGCGCCTTCGCCGTAGTATCGATTAAAAAACTCAACTTCTTTCTTGAATACCTTATCTATAAGGTATGGATCTTTCGTACCTATTTTCTTGAGAAGAAAACCGGGGTTATTGGCATCAAGATAGATTTCAGCTGTCAATCCGCTGCCAATTTTCTTGCCTAATTTAATGGCAGGATTAAATTCAGGATTAGTCGCTTTTGATAGCGTTGGCCCGCCCCCTGGTAACCTGCCCTGCCGGCTAAATTCAGGGCCTTGTTTCAAGACAACACCCACGTCCTTACCGGTGGTTAAGTCGACTTCCCAATAGGTCGCGCCGCCCCCCTGTCTGACCCAAGCTTCACGCATTCCACCAGAGACGAGTGGATCTTTTAGCTCAACCCATTGCACTTCAACTGGCTTTCCAGGCGGGCTTGGTATCGTCTGACGCGTTGGTATCACTTCGCCTTCCGCAACCGGCAAACGGGAAGGTATAACAGGCCGTGACGGAGGAGCCAAAGGACCCGATGGCTTTACGCCAAGTGGCGAATTTTCAATCAATTTCACCCCGCGTTCCATTCCCCTGAGCTGACCCGCCTCCATCACCATAGCCACCATACCCGCTGCCATATTTTCATTTTCGTTACGGGAACGCGGACCTTCGACTCTGGCGATAGTACACATCGGGTTAGGTAGTGGGAGTTTACACACCCAACTCTCTTCTAACGATGTCCAGGCCGTGCGCCAAAAACGCGAATTTTCAGTTTCTGGCCGATAGTCCTTGGCAAGGGCATTGATTTTATCTTGTAGCGCACCACTCTCTGGCCGCTGACCTTTCTCAATTAATGTTTTGATTGCCTGAGAGCGGACTGCCGGATGCGATTTTATCCACTCATGGTATTCAGTTTTTTTCGCATCTAGCGTCTTATAAACATCAATCGACCTACCGTTCTTACCAGGCATCGACATATTGGCGACAAAGCGATTGCTTGCATCCCGACGCCGTTTAAATTCATTAACAGGTGAATCATTTTGCTTATGCGGGTCGCTATAACGGTAATAATAAGCTCTGGAATCATCGACTTTTTCCACCCCAGCCTCTGTCAGGATCTCTCTTATCGCCTGATCGTCATCAAAAGCGGCGGGAAGATGGCGATAGGCTAGACGCATATCGAGATAAGCGAGTTGTCGCTCTATTTTTTCTTGCGCTGTTTTATAAAGTCGATAATGCGCCAAAATATATAAGGGGTGGCTTTGCTCAGTAAGTTGAGCCAGCGATTTAAGGTCCGATACAAATCTTTCATGTTCCACGTCAATGGCTGTACCGGCAACGACGTTGTCTACCATTAGATTTATTCTATTAAAGGTGACTTGAGCTGACTCAGACAAATGGGACACATCGATTGATCCGGCTATTCTTTTGATGACACCAGCCGTTTGCTCTACGGTCAGAGGCTCGACTTCATTAGATTGGCTGAAGTGAGATAAGAAGATTGCCGTCGGACTGTAGCGCGCTCCACCGCTCTTATGTAATTGCTCTTCTTCCTGAAGTAATAATGTATACAGTTGCTCGGTATTCTTATCTACCAACTCATCAAAAGCCCTACCTTGCAATTGATAATGTAACTTAAGTGTAGTTTTGAGCGAAAACGCCAAACTGCCTACTGCGTGTTCGAAATCGATAAATTGAGTGAAATCCTGTTGGCTACAGGCATCAAATCCAATCTGTCCGCATCCGGTTAAAATCATTTCCCCCAATTCCAGCGACTCCTTTTTCAGATAGCTGCCCTGGGCATTTTTCGGTGCAAATCCATTAGCAAGATAGGCCTCTGGTGCTTGCAATATCGTAGGCTGAGCATCCATCCCTTCATGGATAACCCTTAACACCCTGACCGCTCTGGAAACCGCTAGTTCCGGCGAATCTAGATGCTCCAGCCCCCAATCGTTTAAATCCGCAGTGGAAATTCCTGCTGTTTCACCATAGCGATTGCCATAATGGGAATGGTTATAAAGTATCGCCGCCTGAAGCTTGGTCTCTTTATTTTCAGGCCGATAAACTGCCATGGATAATTCAGCCAGCGTGGGCTGATACTCTTGATTCAACCACCAGGCAAGACTCAGGGCGGCGAGTGGCGTCAGTTTTTCTGCTGTGGATAGTGTCAGGCTCTTTTGGCATAACTTAAACAGGATATCCCGCTCCAGGCTGATAACACGAGCTTTTTCATACCCTTGAGCCGCGGTTAACCCAGGCCTTAAATGTGATAAATCATCTAAACTATTTGCAAACTCCAATCCCTCTACAGCATGGAGTTGTAGATAAAAATCCACAATTCGCCCGACTCGGGCGTCACTGATTGCTGGAAATTGTTGCGTCCACGTTTTCTGATCCAGGACTCTGGCACTATCAATTAACTGCATCGCCTGACTGAAAACAGGATCCGACGTCGAACTTACATTGGGCAGCTCTTGTGCCATCTTTTCTAATAACTCATGGTCTCTTGCCGTCACCTTTAATGGCAATATCTTCTCTTCCTGAAGGGATGTAAACTGAGCCATGATAGAACTCATAGTTAACAATGAAAGATTATCTTCTGTGATCGGCGGGGCCCACGGTTGCGCCATAAATGGAATCGGCCACGACTGTAGCGTGGCCGATAGGCAGAGTTGGTTTTCCTTCGGCATCAATAGCACCTTAATTTGAATGGATAAACAATAAACCGTCATTCAATTTATGATATCGGCGCAAGCTCAATCGCATGCCTTTTAAATTCTCATTTAATCTTTTTCTTTCTAGCAAAAAACTAAATAAGTGAGTTTGAGATTTAAAGCAGAATTAACCAAAACAAGGTGTCGCGAAGATAACCAATAGCAAAACGAGGCGTTGCGAGCGGCAGTAGCTGTATATAAGACCCAACGAAAAAAGGTGCGCCAAAGCGCACCAACCATCTAGCCATATTCGGCAGTGCCGGGATTTAACCCTTGCCTTTTACACTACCAATAAAGGTTTTTCGGGCTGAAGTTGAGCCCAAATGTTCCGCCTCGTTCAACAATTTCAGCGCCTTATCGACATCACCGGCTTTCACCGCATCTTTAATCGCCTGGTTGAAGTAGTTTTCAGTGTCGCTCAGCATTGGCTCCGCAGGTTTTATCGGTGCGGGTACTGCGGCTGGCGTAGGTTGAACCGCACTGCCGACCACGACTGGAGCCGAAGCCGGTGCTGACTGTATTAAGCCAATCATAACGTTGCCCATCCCCTGCTCAGTAGTTGCCTTGATTTTCAGGTTGCCTGTCGGGGTGTGTTTCGCAATAGGATCTGGGATATCCGGTACCGCATTGCCGACACCCATGGCATAAGCTTTAGCCGGATCAAGTAACTTGGTGGTTTTTGCTAAATCGTCACGGGTGGTATAAACCAGCAGATAAATTTGTTTCTGGCCCAGTGCCGGGGTCAGTTTCATCACCCCTTGCAGACGATCACTGGTCATAATGCCCGCTTTTTCATAAGTGAAATAGCTGGATGGATAGTAAGCCGCTGGGCGCATTTGCTCGTCCAGCACTAAAACGCTAGGGGAAAAGAGCTGATTATCAGTCACTAAACTGCTAAGTGTAATCTCCATCGATCCACGATCGGCGGGTAAAGCAAAAGCGGCAACAGCCCCTTCAACATTCCCTTGAGAGATTTGTGGACTCGCCGCAGTCAGTTTGATGTCCTGCGTAGTCGGTGGCACTAATGGCTGCCATGGTAACTGCTGTAAGGTGGCGGTACTGATCGTCGGCGCGATAGAAACATTCGCCGGAGAAATAGTTGACTCTGCTTGCACCGCCAGAGGTGCTGTAACCCCTAAAGCCAATGCCAGACAAAGTGACAGTAGATTCTTTTTCATTGTTATTACCCTCATACATTGAGCGTCAGCGCTAACTGTGCACAGGCAAGGTCGGCAGAGTTAACCAAATCCCCGTCATACTTCAAGCTGCATGGGCGTTGGCTGCAACTCGAATTATTTAGGGCATCTCACTTTTCTTGTTTAAACAATCAAACAGCCGCCCCAAAGGGCGGCTGCATCATGCTGTTACCACCAAGCTTCGAATTGCGCACCAAAGGTGACTTCGTTGCTCTTACCGCGGCTATCAGTACCGATAGTCCCGTTTTGTGCCAGACCGTTGTCCGCGCTACCGCTGACATCGTTATAGCCCCACTTCTCATCCCAGTTGGCATAAGTTGCGAAGACACGAATTGCCGGGCGTGACCAGATGCTATCGCCTGCCTGCCACTGTTGTGCCAGAGTCAGTTTGTACTGGCCGTTACGGTCACCGGTACGTTGTGACTTAACATTATCGTAGCCCGCTTCCAGCAAGGTACTCATGATTGGGGTCCATTTGTACATCGGACGCACCCCCACGCTGTACCAAGTGGTGCCGTTTTGGTTGTCCCAGTCAGTGTCCTGATACAACGCGACGTACATCATGTCCCACTTCTCAGCCAGGTTGATGGCACCGTGGTCGATAACACGTAATCTGTTACCGTTGTTATTAACGTTTGCACCTTCAGAGTGACCTGATTGTGATGATGTCATTGAATCTGTTGCGTATTGCACCACGAACTTGTTAAAGCCACCCATCATGCTTTGGGTATGTTCAACCGTCAGCATGACACCATCTTTAGAGGCATCAGGAGCTAACGCGTAGTCGTCCTGAGTATTGGCGCGGCCATAATCCACACCAAACTCCAAAGTGCCGCCTGGGTTAGTTTCTAAACCGGCTAAACGCACATCGAACACATCATTAGCAGTGTGGTCAGCATCTTTACGGGCATTATCGATCCAGGCACTTGAACCACCCGCTTCTGAGTTACGGGTTGCTGCCAGAGATAACTTACCGAAGCCCAGATCAATAGCTTCTACACCTGCACCTGGACCTGAGATATCCCAGTAGTAGAAGTCAATCATATGGACGTCATGACGTTGATAGAAGCGTTTACCGGCCCACATGGTGGAACCCGGTAACCATTCGATCAGGTTTTTACCCTGCACGTTAGCCTCACGGAATGCAGGAGATGTTGACTCCCAGTCATTCTGTTGTGAAACGGAATACGCCACGTTGGTATCGAAGTAGAAGCTCTTGTCGCCTTCTTTCCACAATTCCTGGCCTAATTTAATTTCCGCATACGTTTCACACTCGTTACCCAGACGGTATTTACTTTGGGCGCCAGTGGCTTTGAAACATTGCTGTTCGCCACCGCTTCCTGTCCAACCGATACCGGAACGTGCATACCCGTGGAAATCAACAGCCATAGCTTGAGTAGAAAGAACACCAGCGGCAACAGCCAGTGCTATCGGTAACTTGCGCAGAGTAGTCATCAGTAATCTCCTGTTATATTTGCCTGTCGGCATGCGTGCTTTACATTCTGCTTTGGCTAGACGCCCAGTTCCTGGTACAACCGCTTACACGCAGTGCCGTCCTCACGGAACAGATGACAGCGTTGCGGCGGCAGGCCAATAGCGAATGTTGCACCTTCTTCTACCAGCACCACGTCGTTCTGGCGGTAGACCAGGTTCTGACGTATTGCCGGGATTTGGATGTGAATTTGAGTTTCATTACCCAGTTGCTCTACCACCTGAATCTCACCTTCCAGCGTGACTTCAGAGGCACTGCTTGGCAGCAGATGTTCCGGGCGAATACCCAAAGACATATTTGCACCGACCTGAACCTGAGTACCTTCCACCGGCAGCCACACTAACTGGCCATTTGGATTTGGCAGTTCAATCTGTACCTGACGAGGTTCAACGGCGGTCACTTTAACCGGTAAAAAATTCATTTTTGGCGAGCCAATAAAGCCCGCGACAAAGCGATTAGCTGGGTAGTGATACAGCTCCAGCGGCTTGCCGACCTGCGCAACATTGCCGGCATCCAGCACCACAATCTTGTCTGCCAGCGTCATCGCTTCCACTTGGTCATGGGTGACGTAAATCATGGTGCGTTGCAGACGCTTGTGGAGGCGCGAGATCTCAATGCGCATCTGCACCCGCAGTGCCGCATCCAGGTTGGACAGGGGTTCATCGAGCAGGAATACATCCGGCTCAGCGACCAGTGTCCGGCCAATTGCCACACGCTGGCGTTGACCACCGGATAGCGCTTTTGGCCGCCGGTCCAGCAGGTGAGCCAGTTGCAGCACTTCGGCTACCTGATTCACCCGTTGGTTAATTTCGGCTTTCTTCGCACCCGCCAATTTCAGACCGAACGACATGTTCTCTGCTACCGACAGATGGGGATAAAGTGCATATGACTGAAACACCATGCCAATACCGCGTTCAGATGGCGGCACTTCGTTCATCCGTTTGCCACCAATCAGCAACTCACCCGAGGTTATGTCCTCAAGACCGGCAATCATCCGCAGCAGCGTTGACTTTCCACACCCTGATGGGCCAACAAACACCACAAACTCACCGTCATCGATTTCCAGATTGATATCTCTGGAGATCACCGCCTCACCAAAGGCCTTATAAACGCCGCTCAGCGTTACATTAGCCATCTGTTACTCCTTTGCTTACGCAAACAACTTTTCATATGAACCTGAATGAAGAAAAATGGCGGAAGCAAACCCCGGCATAACCCATCCATTACTCCCAGCCCCTGATGACTCTCGCACTACGCGTCGTACCGCCATGCTTAGAGCAGGTTGCCTCGGACGACGTCGCGGCCTGAGTATAGGGCTGCACATTGCTTAACGCTTCAAGGTGCTGATCTGTCTGGGTGATAATTAACCGAACAACCACATTTTGTTGGCGACGGTGTTTCAATGCTGCCGATAGTGCGCGAGTGGCACTATTTGGTAATCATCCGTAACAAAGTTTTTCATGGGGGAGGAGATGGGAGGATGAGGGAACGACCCGCGTGGGCAGAAGTTCCACTGGAAAGACAAATACGTGATCTGGCTTGCAAATTTCGACCTGCATTAATGTGTCTGACACCACAGAATAGCCAGCAGTGTTAACTGGGTCACAATAACCTACTGGGGGGCGTAGAGGGGGGGAGGATGATGGTGTATCCGGTTGTGACTCAATATGTCGGCGTAGTGTTTTGGTCAGTGTAATAAATAATTTGCAGCCCAACATTTTTTGCAGCGCTGCCACACCCTCCTCACTTAGTGATTCACGGCTACACCAGCCTGAAAATGGGCTACAGAATTCGCAGCTAATGATTCACAAGAAAGTCGATACCCACAAAATTGGATAAAAGGATTGGATTATGACTCGCAGCTTCACAAAATCCGGCATTGGTAAGACCGCACGTGTTTTGGCTCTTTCAGCATTAGCCACGCTGGTGCTCTCTTCCTCTGCTTTTGCCAAGATTGAAGAAGGTAAACTGGTTATCTGGATCAATGGCGATAAAGGTTATAACGGGTTGGCGGAAGTCGGTAAGAAGTTCGAGAAAGATACCGGCATCAAAGTCACTATCGAGCATCCAGATAAATTGGAAGAAAAATACCCGCAAGTGGCTGCCACTGGCGATGGCCCGGACATTATCTTCTGGGCTCATGACCGCTTTGGCGGTTACGCACAATCCGGTTTACTGGCTGAGCTACACCCTTCTAAAGCCTTCCAAGACAAACTGTTCCCGTTCACTTGGGACGCCGTTCGCTTTAATGGCAAACTGATTGGTTACCCGGTCGCGGTTGAAGCACTGTCTCTGATTTACAATAAAGACTTAGTGAAAGAAGCACCAAAAACGTGGGAAGAAATCCCAGCGCTGGATAAAACCCTGCGTGCCAATGGCAAGAGCGCCATCATGTGGAACCTACAAGAACCGTACTTCACCTGGCCGGTTATCGCCGCTGACGGTGGCTATGCCTTCAAACTCGAAAACGGTGTATATGATGTGAAAAACGTTGGCGTGAACAATGCTGGCGCGAAAGCGGGTCTACAATTTATTGTCGATCTGGTGAAGAACAAGCACATCAATGCCGATACAGATTACTCCATTGCAGAAGCGGCCTTCAACAAAGGCGAAACAGCAATGACCATCAATGGCCCATGGGCATGGTCCAACATTGATAAGAGCAAAATCAATTACGGTGTGACCTTGTTGCCAACCTTCCACGGCCAGCCATCCAAACCGTTCGTCGGCGTGTTGACTGCCGGTATTAACGCCGCCAGCCCGAATAAAGAACTGGCAACTGAATTCCTGGAGAACTACCTGTTAACTGATCAGGGTCTGGCTGAAGTGAATAAAGACAAACCTCTGGGCGCAGTGGCACTGAAATCATTCCAGGAACAACTGGCAAAAGATCCACGCATTGCTGCAACCATGGATAACGCCACCAAGGGTGAAATCATGCCAAATATTCCACAAATGGCGGCTTTCTGGTATGCCACCCGCAGTGCGGTACTGAACGCCATCAGCGGGCGTCAGACAGTTGAAGCGGCATTGAACGACGCAGCAACGCGTATTACCAAATAACAGTTTCACCTGCAAAAGGGCACGATTCGTCGTGCCCAGCACCACTTGCTGTAACACTATAACAATACTCAAAGTACGAAGGGAATATTATGCAGTTATCCCACACCGAGTTCGAAAGTCGTAAAAAGAAAACCGCCTGGTGGCAGAGTGATGTGCTTAAATGGCTGATTATCGGCACATTAAGTCTATTCACCTGCTACTTGATCGTCTTGATGTATGCTCAGGGTGAATATCTTTTTGCCATCGTGACGCTAATTTTGGTGAGTCTGGGGCTGTATGTCTTTGCCAATCGTCGCGCCTATGCCTGGCGCTATGTTTATCCCGGCGTGGCAGGTATGGGGCTGTTTGTGCTGTTCCCACTGATTTGCACTATCGCTATCGCTTTTACCAACTACAGCAGTACCAACCAATTAACCTTTGAGCGTGCCCAATCAGTATTAATGGATCGGCAGTTTCAGACCGGTAAAACCTTTACCTTTGGCCTTTATCCCAGTGATAACCAATGGCGTTTGCAGCTTACCAACCCTGATGACAGCTCTGTTCTGATTTCCGCACCTTTCAGCCTTGATACGACGGGTGAGAAAAAAATCACAGTCGCCCCCACCAGCACTGAACAGACCGGCGAACGCGCGTCACTGCGTATCATTACTCAGAATCGCCAGGCACTCGCTGAGTTGGTGGCACTGCTGCCCAGTGGTGGCGAACTGCGCATGAGTTCACTGCGGCAGTTTTCAGCGACCAGCCCGCTCTATAAACTGGGCGCTGACGGTAAAGAGCTGCTCAATCAGCAAACCGGGGTTATCTATCGGCCAAACCCTGATGTCGGTTTTTACCAAGCCATTAACGCCGACGGCCAGTGGCAAAACGAAAAACTCAGTCCCGGCTTTACTGTCACTATCGGCTGGAAAAACTTCCTGCGGGTGCTGCATGATGAAGGGATACAGAAGCCTTTTATCTCCATCTTTATCTGGACCATTATTTTCTCGCTACTGACCGTGGTACTGACCGTTGCCGTCGGTATGGTTTTAGCCTGCGTGGTGCAATGGGACTCGTTGAAAGGCAAAGCGGTTTATCGCGTGCTGTTAATACTGCCCTATGCGGTACCGTCGTTTATTTCAATCTTGATTTTCAAAGGGTTATTTAACCAAAGCTTTGGTGAAATCAACCTGATGCTAAGTAGCCTGTTTGGCATCAAGCCCGCCTGGTTCAGTGACCCTATTACCGCGAAAAGCATGATTTTGATCGTCAACACCTGGCTCGGCTATCCCTACATGATGATTCTGTGCATGGGGCTACTCAAAGCGATTCCCGAGGACTTATATGAAGCCTCGGCAATGGATGGCGCAGGCCCGTTCCAGAACTTCTTCCGTATCACGTTGCCACTGCTGATTAAGCCGCTGACACCGCTGATGATTGCCAGCTTCGCCTTTAACTTTAACAACTTTGTGTTGATTCAGTTATTGACCAATGGCGGCCCGGATATGATTGGCACCACCACGCCAGCAGGCTATACCGACTTGCTGGTCAGCTACACCTACCGTATTGCCTTTGAAGGGGGCGGCGGCCAGGACTTTGGCTTGGCGGCAGCGATTGCCACCCTGATTTTCATTCTGGTCGGCGCGCTCGCGATACTGAATCTGAAAGCCAGCAAAATGAACTTTGACTAAGGAGGAGATGCAAATGGCAATGGTTCAACCTAAATCCCAGCGTTTGCGTCTATGGGGCACTCATTTTCTGATGTTGTGCTTTATCGCGCTGATTATGTTCCCGTTACTGATGGTAATTACCATCTCGCTGCGGCCCGGCAACTTTGCGACCGGTAGCCTGATCCCAGATCAGATTTCATGGGAACACTGGAAACTGGCGCTGGGTATGAGTGTGACTCACGCTGATGGTAGCGTAACCCCACCGCCGTTCCCGGTGATGTTGTGGTTATGGAACTCCATCAAGATTGCGGTCATTACCGCCATTGGGATTGTCACGCTCTCCACTACCTGCGCTTACGCCTTTGCCCGCATGCGTTTTCGCGGTAAAAGCACCCTGCTGAAAGGCATGTTGATCTTCCAGATGTTCCCCGCAGTGCTGTCACTGGTGGCGTTATATGCTTTATTCGACCGTATCGGACAGTATCTGCCATTTATCGGGCTGAATACCCACGGCGGGGTGATTTTTGCTTATATGGGCGGCATCGCCCTGCACGTCTGGACCATCAAAGGCTATTTTGAAACCATTGATAACTCACTGGAAGAAGCCGCGGCACTGGATGGCGCAACCCCATGGCAAGCTTTCCGACTGGTGCTGTTACCCCTGTCGGTACCGATTTTAGCCGTGGTGTTTATTCTGTCGTTTATCGCTGCTATCACCGAAGTCCCGGTGGCATCACTGCTATTGCGTGATGTGAACAGCTACACGCTGGCGGTGGGTATGCAGCAATATCTGAATCCGCAAAACTATCTGTGGGGCGATTTCGCCGCTGCTGCGGTACTGTCTGCCATTCCCATCACCGCAGTCTTCCTGCTGGCACAACGCTGGCTGGTAGGTGGCTTAACGGCCGGTGGGGTGAAGGGTTAACGATATCATCATTCTAAATTTCATCACCCAATACCCAAAGTAATTGGAATTGTAGCAAGGCAACAAACGAGTGAAGCCCGATGAGCTGACTTAGGTCAGTGATTCGGGTGAGAGAGTGCAGTAAACAAAGCTACAATTTCAAGTAAGAAGGGTATTTTTTCCCTCTGGTACTGTGTCTTTAGGGCGGCCGTAATGGCCGCCATTTTTATTCTCTTTTTAATCTTTCGGTATTCGCCAAATACAACGTCACCACCAGCAACAATATCGAACCAGAATAAATTAATGTATCGATTGGGTTTTCATGATCAACGATGATCAAGCGGATAATCGCGGTGATGCCGATATAGATAAAATAGCGCAACGGGAAGTGATAACCCGACTCAAAATACTTAACAATCAAAGCAATAAACTCAAAGTACAGGAAATAAATTACAATCCCTTCAATCAGCATGTAAGAAGATGCATCCTGATTATTGACGAATAAGACCTTACCAAGATGGAAGGTTTCTTTTATCAAAAAGACCACCAAAATAGCGGCCAATGCAATCAACCCCACATTCAGTAAACGCTGTAGATTTTTGGCTATCCATTGAGAACGCGAATTTTTGGCCATAAATACTCCCATTGAAAGTAGGTGAAATAATCCGGGCCGAAAAAAAGCCCCTTACTGGGTAAGGGGCTAATAAGCACGGATCAAAGAGCTTAAGCCCGCAAGCTTAACGCCAGTTCTTGAAACGGTTAATCAACGCATTGGTAGAACTGTCATGACTAGTTACGTTTTTATCATCTGCCAGTTCTGGCAAGATGCGATTAGCCAGTTGTTTACCCAGCTCAACACCCCATTGGTCGAAGGTATAGATATTCAGGATAATCCCTTGGGTGAAGATTTTGTGTTCATACAACGCAATCAATGCACCCAGGCTGAACGGCGTAATTTCACGCAGCAGGATGGAGTTGGTTGGGCGATTGCCTTCAAACACTTTAAATGGCGCGACATGAGCCACTTGCTCAGGGGTTTTGCCTGCCGCAGCAAATTCAGCTTCAACTTCTGCCAGTGATTTGCCAAATGCCAGTGCTTCGGTCTGGGCAAAGAAGTTCGACAGCAGCTTCGCGTGATGATCACTCAGTGGGTTATGACTGATAGCCGGTGCAATAAAGTCACAAGGAACCAATTTGGTGCCCTGATGGATCAACTGATAGAACGCATGTTGGCCGTTAGTACCTGGTTCACCCCAGATAATAGGGCCGGTCTGGTAATTCACTGGGGTACCGTTACGATCCACATACTTACCATTAGATTCCATATTGCCCTGCTGGAAGTAAGCTGGGAAACGGTGCATGTACTGATCGTAAGGCAGGATAGCTTCGGTTTCTGCACCGAAGAAATTGTTATACCAGATGCCGATCAATGCCAGCAGGATAGGCAGGTTGTGCTCCGCAGACGTTTCGGCGAAGTGTTTATCCATGGCATGCGCACCACTCAGCAGTTGTTCGAAGTGTTCGAAACCAACCGACAGCGCGATAGACAAACCAATGGCGGACCACAGCGAGTAACGGCCACCAACCCAATCCCAGAATTCAAACATATTGTTGGTATCAATGCCAAACTCACCCACAGCTTTGGCATTGGTCGACAATGCAGCAAAGTGTTTGGCGACATGTTCCACAGAAACCGCAGTAGACAGGAACCAGTCACGCGCACTGTGGGCGTTGGTCATGGTTTCTTGGGTGGTGAAGGTTTTTGATGCCACCAGGAACAGCGTGGTTTCTGGGTTCAACGGTTTCAACGTTTCAGCAATATGGGTGCCGTCAACGTTTGAAACGAAATGCATATTCAGATGATTTTTGTACGGGCGCAGTGCTTCAGTCACCATGTAAGGGCCGAGATCTGAGCCGCCGATACCGATGTTCACCACATCAGTAATCGCCTTGCCGGTATAACCTTTCCAGTCACCGCCAATCACGCGGTCACAGAACTGTTTCATTTTAGCCAGCACCGCATTCACTTCTGGCATCACATCCTTGCCATCCACCACAATCGGGGTGTTAGTGCGGTTACGCAAAGCAATATGCAGTACTGCGCGGTCTTCAGTACGGTTGATTTTTTCACCGGAAAACATGGAGTTAATCGCACCGGCCAGATCAGTTTCCTTCGCCAGAGCTTGCAGCTTTTCCATAGTTTCGCTGGTAATGCGGTTTTTGGAGAAATCCACCAGCATTTGATCATCAAAAGTGGCTGAAAACTTGCTAAAACGCTGGTCGTCCTCGGCAAACAGACTGCTGATGGTGACATCTTTCATCTGCTCAAAGTGTTGCTGTAACGCTTTCCAGGCAGCGGTTTGACTAGGATTAATATTTTTCATAGCGGCGCTCTTCTAGGCTTAAGGATAATGAAACGAATGGGTTAATTGTATCCTGTTCGGGTGTGATTGAGATCTCTTTTCTTGCGATAGGTGCTATCTCTCGAAACAACACTTGATCTCATCCCTGTTTTCGCAGTGTGTCATTGTCTAACAGTATCTATTGCCAAAGTAATGGTAGTGGCAGGTAGGCAGCAAGCAAACGCATCCCGATGAGCTTACTCGGGTAAGTGAACGTAGCTAACACTCCAGCAGCTTCAAGTACCAAGGGAATAGTCAATTTAGTGATATCACAGCGCATATTATTAAAGATGAAAATACCTCATAGCCATTTCATTGACAGAAAGTCGATAACCCGTTATTTCCTTGTACAGAGATAAATACTGATGCCCTCCAAGATGGCATCCCTGATACGAGGTTTTTTTAGATGATTCAAGCAGCACCCCAGCAGAGCCGCAGCGCCCCTTCTGCGACCGTGGTTGCCAAATTTGGTGGCACCAGCGTGGCAGATTTTGCTGCCATGAGTCGCAGCGCCGATGTGGTTTTATCGAACCCGGACGTTCGTTTGGTTATCTTGTCAGCTTCGGCTGGCATTACCAATCTGTTGGTCGCCCTTGCCGATGGCTGTGAGCCTGAAAAGCGTGAACTTCATTTAGCAGAAATTAGTCGAATTCAATCCGATATTCTAGCCAAACTCGGCAATCCGGTGGTTATCCGCGATGAAATTGAACGCATGCTGGAAAACATCGCCATGCTGTCTGAAGCGGCCAGTCTGGCAACGTCTGCGGCGTTAACCGATGAACTGGTGAGTCACGGCGAATTGATGTCTACACTGCTGTTTGTCGAGCTAATACGCCAGCGTCAGGTGGCAGTGGAATGGTTTGATGTACGTAAAATCATGCGAACCAATGACCGTTTTGGTCGTGCTGAACCGGATACCCAATTGCTGTCTGAATTAGCTCAAACGCAATTGGCCCCGCGTATCGCGCAGGCCATTGTTGTCACACAAGGCTTTATCGGCAGTGAAAGCAAAGGGCGCACCACTACCCTTGGCCGTGGCGGTAGCGATTACACCGCCGCGTTACTGGGTGAAGCACTGAATGTTGGCCGCATTGATATCTGGACAGATGTCCCTGGGATTTATACCACCGATCCACGGGTGGTTCCGGCAGCAAAACGCATCGATAAAATTGCTTTCGAAGAAGCGGCTGAAATGGCGACATTTGGTGCCAAAGTCTTGCATCCGGCCACCCTGCTGCCAGCCGTGCGCAGTGATATTCCAGTGTTTGTCGGCTCAAGCAAAGACCCAGCGGCTGGCGGCACCTTAGTCTGTAATGAAACCGAGAGTCCACCACTGTTCCGTGCCTTGGCATTGCGCCGCAAACAGACGCTGCTGACCTTACATAGCCTGAATATGTTGCATGCACGTGGTTTTCTGGCGGAAGTATTTAATATTCTGGCGCGCCACAATATTTCAGTTGATTTGATAACCACCTCTGAGGTGAGTGTCGCACTAACTCTCGATACTACAGGCTCGACATCAACGGCAGGCAGTCTGCTGACTACCTCACTGCTGACTGAACTCTCCTCACTATGTCGGGTTGAAGTGGAAGAGAATCTGGCGTTGGTAGCGATTATCGGCAATAACCTGTCACAAGCTTGTGGCGTCGGTAAGGAAGTATTCGGTGTCCTTGACCCATTCAATATCCGCATGATTTGCTATGGCGCCAGCAGCCATAACCTGTGCTTCCTAGTGCCAGGGAATGATGCTGAAAAAGTGGTGCAAACCCTGCATCACAATCTGTTTGAGTAACAATTTATTTGAATAATACGCTGTTTGAATAACACGGCTTGAGTCAGAGTAAAAACTAACTATACACTGCTAACAACAACAAGCTGATAACACTGACCGGGCGATTTCGTCCGGTTTTCTTATATCTGACACTGACGACTAAGGACTTTCGCTTCATGTTAGTAAAAATCACCCGGCTGTTCCCGCTGTGGGCGCTGCTGCTGTCAGTCGCGGCCTATTTCCGCCCGACCACCTTTATCGGTATCGGGCCTTATGTCGCCCCGTTACTAATGTTGATCATGTTTGCTATGGGGGTCACTCTGCGGCTGGATGATTTCAAGCGTGTACTCTCGCGCCCAGCACCGGTAGCCGCGGCAACTTTCCTGCATTATCTGATTATGCCGCTCACTGCCTGGATTCTGGCGATACTATTCCGTATGCCACCGGACTTGTCTGCCGGTATGGTACTGGTAGGCAGCGTTGCCAGTGGGACAGCATCTAATGTGATGATTTATCTGGCCAAAGGAGATGTCGCGTTATCAGTGACCATCTCTGCGGTTTCTACCCTGGTGGGGGTTTTTGCCACGCCATTACTGACCCGTTTATATGTCGACGCCACCATCAGTGTTGACGTCGTGGGAATGCTGAAAAGTATTCTGCAAATCGTGGTCATCCCTATTAGCGCAGGGCTGATTATCCATCACACCTTTACTAAAACGGTGAAACGCATTGAGCCTTATCTACCGGCGATGTCGATGGTCTGTATTGTCGCTATCATTAGTGGCGTGGTCGCCGGTAGCCAGAGTCATATCGCTTCAGTGGGTTTCGTGGTGATTATTGCGGTTATCCTGCATAACGGTATTGGCCTGTTAAGTGGTTACTGGGGCGGGAAACTGTTCGGCTTTGATGAATCTACCTGCCGCACACTGGCCATTGAAGTCGGTATGCAAAACTCAGGACTCGCGGCTACGTTGGGTAAAATTTACTTCTCGCCACTGGCTGCCCTACCCGGCGCATTGTTCTCGGTCTGGCATAACCTCTCCGGTTCACTACTGGCGGGCTACTGGTCAGGTAAACCAGTAGAGAAAGATAAAAAGTAATACCAAAGAGTATAAATGCCCGAACCATTCGGGCATTTTCAATTTTTCTGTTTCTTTTTATTCCCCGCTTTAGACAGAAAAACAACATCAATAACACCCAGCATTACCCTGATAATATTTAAAATAATTCTGAAAACAGTCACTCAATAACCGCTTAATATTAAAAAATTATTATCTTTCCCTTCTCTCTGAATATTCCTTAATTATTATCCTCAATCCGCCGTCTCTACTCTTTAGGGACGGTAATAGTGCTGCCCGTAAATTTGACTCAAGGACGGAAAGGACTGGGTCCACTCATCGCGTTATACCCAGGAAATTCCCCCCACAAACATCATGATAAAAAAACGTACCGCATTATGTTTTTTATTGAGCACGGGCGCTCACGCTAACATGACTCCGGGGGTAGATATTCCCTCTCCGATCAATGAGTCACGCCAGAACTTACAGAACAGCAGCACTGAAATTAATCACTTAATAGAAGAGCGTCGTCTGCCTCATGTTAAACAGCCTGAGGCAGAGATAGAAACGCCCGAAAATAGTGCACCTGAATTAGATGATAACGCGCAATGTCTTCCCATTAGCGGCGTCTATATTCAGGGTATTACCTTATTGACTGAGGCGGATTTAGAGACTTTAAGCCCAATACCGGAGCAATGTATTGGTAGCGAAAACATTAATCTGTTGGCGCGTGAACTCACTCAACTTTATCTTAACAAAGGTTATATTACCGCCCGCGTCCAGTTTATTCCTCCCGATAACGAGGGCGAATTGGGTTTCGATGTAACTGAAGGTTTTATTGAGAGCATCGAAAGTGTTGACCCAGAATTAAACGGTGAAAATGTTTTCCCCAATATGATCGGGGAACCATTAAATATTAAACAACTCGACCAAGGGCTCGATCAAGCTAACCGTTTACCCTCCAATAAAATAACTGTTGATATTTTACCAGGAAAAGAGGCGGGCGGCTCAATTCTCAGATTGAGTAATATCCGGTCAAAACCCTGGCATCTGACAACATCCCTGGATAATTATGGTAATAAAAGTACCGGTAAATGGTTAAGCCGCAATGCATTTTCTTTCGATAACCCCCTTGGGTTATCAGATTCTCTCAGCTTAAATATCAGCAGTACCACCGATAATCCACAGAAAAACCATAGCCGCGCCTATTCACTGTTTTATTCCGTTCCTTATGGCGCATTGACCTTTAGTGGGTTTGGCAGTTATTCCGAATACCTTTATCCGGTGCAGTTACAATTCAATACCATCGAACTACAAGGTAAAACCCAGCAGCATGGCTTACGCACCGATTATGTTTTCTATCGCGACCAAGACCAAATTAATGGCTTAAGCGCACAACTAACCTATAAACAGGCTGAAAACTACTTTAACGAACAGAAAATCGCCGTCAGCAGCCCGACACTGACGGTATTTGAATTAGGTATTAATCATCTGCACATCCTGCCCACCGGCATATTCAATGTGAATGTCAGCATTGAACAGGGATTATCCTTATTGGGTGCAGATCAAAACATATCAGCCAGCTATCAAGACAGCCAATTCACCAAAGCTAAAGCCGCTGTGACTTCCAATCAATATTTCAAACTGTTTGATGATTTCTATCTGTTTAGCAATCAGTTCTATGGCCAATACACCCGTGACCGATTACCGGGCGTTGAATGGTTGAGCGTCACCGACAGCAACGCTATTCGTGGCTTTAGTCGCAATACCTTATCGGCGGATCGAGGCTGGTATCTCCAGAATACCTTGTCGCGCAACTTTACACTCGGCAACACCACCCTAACCCCGCGGTTAGGGGCAGATGTGGGTCGTATACAACAATCATCGCCAGGCTGGAGCAGTGCTATGGGGTTAAGTGCCGGCATCAATCTCAGTTACCGCGATATCAAACTGGATATTGAAGCCAGCCGTGGCCACTTATTGTCCGGTAAAACAGAGAATAAAGACCCTACTCAGATTCTGGCGCGCTTCTCTTATTCCTTTTAATTAATCCGCTGCCAGCGAAAGCCAATTTTTATCAATACCAAACTATATGACAAAAATGGAGAAGTAAAAATGAAACAAAATAAGTTCAAGCTCTCCCCGGCAGGAAAGCTGGCGGCAGCCGTTGCTATTATTTCAGTATCAGTGGCCACCTGTTATGCTGCTGGGATTGTCGGTGCCGGTGATCCTGCCCACAATCCAGCAATTAATACGGTAAATGGCGTCCCAGTCATCGATATCGTAAAACCCTCAGCATCGGGGTTATCACATAACCAATATAATGAATTTAACGTTAACAAAGCGGGAGCCGTGCTTAATAACTCTCTCAGTACCGGTCAATCACAACTTGCCGGGCAATTATCTGCCAACCAGAACTTAAATGGTCAAGCAGCCAGTATTATTTTGAATGAGGTTATCAGCCGTAACCCTTCATTATTATTAGGTAAGCAGGAAGTCTTTGGCATGGCAGCTGACTATATTCTGGCTAACCCTAATGGAATTACCTGTAATAGCTGTGGTTTTATTAATACCAATCGAAACTCACTGGTAGTCGGTAATCCGCTAGTAGATCAAGGTAATTTACAAGGCTTTGATACTCGCAATAACACCAATTTATTAAATATAACAGGTTATATATCAACAGTTGGGCCAATAGACTTAATTGCGCCACGTATTAATATGCTGGGAGCTGTAGACTCCAGAGAGAGCATTAACATCATCCTCGGGCAAAATAAAGTTAGCGTTGACGGGGAGATATTAGAATCACAAAAATATGTGGATTCAGCATACGACAGTAAAATATTTGGTGGTATGCAGGCCAATAGAATTCGTATTGTTAACACCGCAGAAGGTAATGGGGTAAATATGTCAAGTGGGTATTCTGCCCGTGACTCGATAGAAATTTTAACACCGGGAAGATTGAATCTTGATGTTGATTCCGATCCAAATTTGAATTATAACCCGACCCCCGCCAACTTAAGCGGTAAAGATATCACAGTCAGCGCCGGTGATATCTTTACTTCAGGCGATATTATTGAATCATCTTCTGGCGGTTCGACAACACAGACACTCAAACGCACCAAAATTAAAGGCGCAAATATTTCAATTATTGCCAAGAAAAAAAATCATCTTAGTGCCGCCATCATTGATGGTAAAAACATCACTATTCAAGGTGGGGATATTAAACTGGATACAGAGAAACTCACTAATACACAGGCCAATGGCTATTCAGAAAAGGGTGGGTGGGGGCTACATAACTGGAGCAAATCTGAAGATAATAAAAACCAACAACAAACAGTTATTGGAACCACTATTATTGCGGAGAATAACATCTTTCTTAAATCAACCAAAGGGGATATAAAATTATCAAGCTCTTCTGTAAGGGCAGGCGATAATCTTTCAGTCAAAGCGGAAAAAGATTTACAACTCAAAGGCCAGATTGAACAAAGCTCAAAGCATGAAAAAGGCCATAACTATGTGCAAATGAGAGAGGATAAATCTTGGGACAATAAAGAAAACACTCAAACACTCAATAAAACCATGCTACAAGCCGATGGGAATTTGGGTTTAACGGCAGAAGGAAAAATTACCGGCAATGGTGTTAAGGCATCAGCTGGCGGCGATTTATTAATCAATGCCAATGAAGTCAAGATTGATGTGGAAAAGACCAAAAATCAGAAAACAACAAATGGTAAAAATGAACAAAATTTAGGGCTAGGGGGTATCGATCATAATAACAACAATAAGAATGCAGAAACCAATCACCGTTCTGAAATAATCGCTGATGGAACAATTCTAGTTATAGGTAATAAAGGTGTTTCCATTACCGGCAGTCAAGTCAAAGGTACCAAAGATGGTTATATTCAGGCAGATCAAGGCGGCATTAAGATTGATAACGCCATTAGTACCACCACCACTAAAATTGATGAGCGTACCGGTGTCGCCTTTAATATTACTGGCAGTTCCCATAAAGCCAATAATAGCGATGAAAAAGTTATCGGCAGCGAATTAGCGTCAGATGCTAATCTCAAAATAATCAGTAAAGATAATGTTGATGTTATTGGCAGTATGGTAGCAAGTGCCGGTGAACTGGGTATTGAAACGCTAGGTGAAGTTAATGTTAAAGCCGCTCAAGCCCAACAGAAAATTGATGAGCAGAAAAGCAAACTTACTATCTCGGGCTTTACCAGCGATGATGGTAACAACCAATACCAGGCAGGTTTGAAACTGAATCACAGCAGTGAGAGCGAAAAAACTGACAGCATCAAAAATCACGCTGCGTCACTGCAAGGTGGCACAGTCAAACTGGACGCCCAAAAAGACATCACATTTATCGGCTCTAACATCACTGCCACCAAAGGCGATGCAGAAATTAAAGGCGAAAATGTTTCATTTGTCGCTACGCAAGACACTCTCTCCAGCAATAAAACCAAAGAAACCGTTGGGGTTGATTTCCACTACACCGGCGGCATGGATAAAGCCGGCAGTGGTGTAAACGTAGGCTACGAAGATACCCAAACCAGCACTGACAAATCAACCTCCGTGGTCTCGGGTTCACAGGTAGCGGGTAATCTGAATATCACCGCAACACAAGACGTCACCAATCAGGGAACGGACCATAACGTCGGTGGCGCTTATCAGGCTCAGGGCAATAATATCCATAATCTGGCCGCTGAGAATAGTGAAAAAACGCATACCAAAACCACCAAGGTTGATGTCGGTTATGAGGCCAATATTGCTTATGGCGAAGTGACCCGCCCGGTTGAAAAAGTGATAGCCGATGGGCAAAAACTGGATATTGGCGGCATGGTTGAAGCGGTAGGCGAAGTGGGCGCGCCTAACGCTGGGATAGATCTTGCGGCTAAAGGTGGAACCAAAGAGACCCACCTCAACAGTAACCAATCTGTCGTAACATCAATCAAAGGCGGTAACATCGCGCTCAATGCCAACGGCGAAGTCAAAGATCAAGGCACAAAATATCAAGCGGACAAAGGAGCCATTACGCTGGATGCATCGCGTCATACCTTTGAAGCTACCGTTAATCGTGTTGACCAACATGTTACAGAAACCTTCGGCGAAGCAGATATTCGAGTTTACACCTCTACAGGCAAAGACATTACCCTTGATGGTAAGGGCAAAGGGGGATCGACAGATCAGCATATAAAAGGTGAAATTGCGCAAGTTGGTAGCATGAACGCAGCAAATGGTGTCAATATCAATGTGAAACAGGATGCGAGCTATCAAGGCACAAATATCAATGCAGGTAGTGGCAAAACTACGGTTAGCGCAGGCGGTAATATTGTTTTTGATCAAGTCACTAACCACACCAGTGAAAACCATAATAACGTTGAGGCTAATGCCAAAGCGAACCTTGGTACTAACGTCGGCAGTAAAAACTTCGGTGCCGGTTTAGGTGGCGGTAACAGTAAGGGGCAAAGCAGTACCTCCGTTGCCCAAGTCAGTCATCTGCAAGGCCAGCAAGGTATTGAGCTGAATGCAGGGAAAGATTTGACACTCACCGGCACCTCGTTCGGCAGTAAAGAACAAGCTACCGGTGATATTCTGCTGGCAGCCGGTGGCAAAGTCGATATTCTGGCCGCGCAATCACAGGGGTCGAAGCAGGATATGACCTGGTCAGCCAGTGCCAATGCGGGTATGAGTACAAGCAGTGGTACCGATAAAAATGGTAAAGGGATAAAGGCAGGCGCAGAAGTTAACGTTGCTAATAAAGACGAGTCAGCCACCAAACATCAAGGCAGTGTGATTAACAGCAATGGCGCAGTCAACATTAAAGCTGGCGGTCACGATAACCAAGCCATCCATATGCAAAATGCCAATATCACCAGCCAGCAAACCACACTGACGGCAGATAATGGCGGCATCATGCTGGAGTCAGCACAAGACCAGGAACACAAAAACAACTGGAACTTCACAGCCGGCGCCAATGGCAACCAAAATAGCTCTTTCAATAAAGATGATAAAGGGGTGGTCGACAAGCAAAGTAGCGAAAAACTCCATAATATCAGCGCTAAATTGGATGTCGGTGTTGAAAAACTGAATGCTGTAATGCAACAAAACACCCATATCAATAGCAACAATATCGCCCTGAATAGCGTCAAAGACACTGCTCTGGCGGGTGCTATGCTCAAAGCTAATGATATTACTGGCACTATCGGCGGTAACTTGAAAGTGCAAAGCCGTGAAGATGTCCGACAGGAAGTTAATGTCAACACTGGCTTGAGTTTCAATCACAGTAACGAGAAACAAGACAGTATGATTAATCAGGTAGCCGATGCGACCCCAATCGGCTCGGATAAAGTGAAAAAAACCCTGACCACTAAATCCAATAAGTTATTCGATAAAGTTAAAAAGCAATATGACCAAGTTTCAAGCTACTTTGGTTCTAAAGAAGAAGATAACGTACAACCCCTCAGCTATACCAAAAAGGGGAGCAATGAAACGCTAACCGAGTCTAAGGAAGAAGCAGAAACCGAAGATAAATGGTGGCAGAAAGGTGCCAAAGCAGCAGGCAAAAAAATCAAAAGTAATGTTCAGGATGAACAAGTCAAAGGTGGCAGCGGCAAAGCTAAAGTTGAAGTGGAAGTCGTTGAAAATAAAGCGGTTGAAGAACAATCAGCCATTAGCGGTACACAGTCAGTTAATTTGAACGTAGCCGGTAAAACTGAACTAATCGGTGGAAAAATAACCAATAGAGACAGCGATGTAAACTTACAAACCAATGGTCTGGAATTACAGGATATCAACGGCAAACACACCCAGGGCGGAGCGAGAGTAAATGCATCGTCTAAAGTTACCGAGATAATTGGTGGTGGCGTCAGTGAAATGATGGAAGGCAAAACACCGCTGCTAGGCGCTCATGGTGGCTCCGAACAGAAAAATGCCGTAGCCGGTGTGATGCGAGGCTAAAGCGCGCAAACCACTTGGTTAAAGAGCATTAAAAAAGGAGATAGTCATCACTGCTATCTCCTTTCATTTTACTTAACAACTAACTTAACTATCAGTCGGCATCATAACCCAAGTTCGGGGCTAACCAGCGCTCAACCTCCGCTACCGGCATCCCCTTACGGGCGGCATAATCTTCCACCTGATCACGCTGAATCTGTGCCACCGCAAAGTATTTACTGTCTGGATGGCTGAAATACCAGCCTGATACCGAGGCACCCGGCCACATGGCGTAGGATTCGGTCAACTTCATGCCAGTGTGAGTTTCTACATCCAGCAACTGCCAGATTTGGCCTTTTTCAGTATGTTCCGGGCAAGCCGGATACCCCGGTGCTGGGCGAATCCCTTGGTAGTTCTCGCGCACCAATTCCTCGTTGCTCAGGTTTTCATTCGGTGCAAAGCCCCAATACACCTTACGTACCCGCTCATGCAGATATTCTGCAAAAGCTTCTGCCAGACGGTCTGACAAGGCCTTAATCATGATTTTATTGTAATCATCATGCTGAGCATCATAAGCCTCGGCCAAGGCATCTTCTTCCAAGCCACCAGTGACAGCAAATGCTCCGTAGTAATCAATCTTGCCACTAGATTTAGGTGCAACATAATCTGCCAGGCAATAGTTCGGGAAGTCGGTCTTCTCGGTTTGTTGGCGCAGATGATGGCTGACCACCAGCACATCCTCACGCCGCTCATCGCGATAAACTTCGATATCATCGCCAACGCTGTTAGCTGGGAATATCCCCACCACGCCTTTCGGATGCAGCAAGTTTTCTGCCGACAATTTATCCAGCAGTTCATTGGCATCGGCAAATAGGCGTTTAGCCTCTTCGCCGACCACCTCATCTTCCAAAATACGTGGGTATTTACCCGCCAACGACCAGGTCATAAAGAATGGCGTCCAGTCGATATAATTGCGCAGAGTTTCGATACTGGCCTCGACAGGCTGCACACCTAATTTATGGGCAACTGGCGGCGTATAACTTTCCCAATCGATTACGGTTTGGTTATCCCGCGCGATTTGTAAACTGACCGGCGGAGTTCGCGGTTTTTTACGTGCATGCTGAATACGGACGGTTTCATATTCTTTGCGCGTTTTTGCTACGAAATCATCACGCTGCGTGTCAGATAACAACGCTGAAACCACGCCAACGCTGCGTGAGGCATTGGAGACGTAAGTGGTGGAACCACTGTAGTTCTGTTCGATTTTAACCGCGGTATGGGCTTTCGAGGTGGTCGCGCCGCCAATCAATAACGGCAAGGTAAAACCCTGTCGCTCCATCTCTTTGGCAACGTTAACCATTTCATCCAGCGACGGGGTTATCAGGCCGGACAAGCCGATGATATCGACCTTTTCCTCCCGCGCCGTGCGCAGGATTTTTTCGGTCGGCACCATCACACCCAGATCGATGATCTCATAGTTATTACACTGTAAAACCACACCCACAATGTTTTTGCCGATATCGTGCACATCACCTTTAACCGTTGCCAGCAGGATTTTGCCCGCGGTAGTGCCTTTCTGCTTACTGGCTTCAATATAAGGTTCGAGATAGGCTACTGCCTGTTTCATCACTCGGGCAGATTTTACCACTTGTGGCAGGAACATTTTCCCTTCACCGAACAGGTCACCAACCACATTCATCCCGGCCATCAATGGCCCTTCGATAACCTCGATTGGCCGCTCAGCCTGCTGACGGGCTTCTTCGGTATCCAGCTCGATAAACTCAGTGATGCCTTTAACCAGTGAATATTCCAGCCGTTTTTTTACATCCCAGCCACGCCACTCCGCTTGTTGAATTGCCACTTCACCACTTTTGCTGCTGCGATATTTTTCGGCCAGATCCAACAACCGCTCAGTGCTGTCGCTACGGCGATTAAGGATCACATCTTCCACCGCATCACGCAGCTCATCCGACAGATCATCATAGATCGCCAGTTGGCCAGCGTTGACGATCCCCATATCCATGCCATTACGGATAGCGTAATAGAGGAAAACAGCATGGATCGCCTCACGTACCGGATCATTACCGCGGAATGAGAAGGAGACGTTGGAGACACCACCTGAAATCATGGCATGAGGGAGCTCGGCTTTGATATCGGCGCATGCCTCAATAAAGTCGACCGCATAGTTGTTATGCTCTTCAATCCCCGTCGCCACGGCGAAAATATTGGGATCGAAGATGATGTCTTCCGGCGGGAAGCCGACAGTTTCGGTCAATATCTTATAAGCGCGGCGACAGATTTCGATTTTACGCGCACGGGTATCCGCCTGCCCGGTTTCATCAAATGCCATCACAACCATGGCAGCACCATAACGGCGCACCAGCTTAGCGTGATGGATAAAGGCAGCTTCGCCCTCTTTCATCGAAATAGAGTTAACAATTCCTTTGCCTTGAATACATTTCAGGCCTTTTTCGATCACATCCCACTTAGAGGAGTCGATCATGATTGGCACCCGGGCGATATCTGGCTCACCGGCAATCAGATTGAGGAAGCGCACCATCGCGGCTTCTGCGTCCAACATCCCCTCATCCATATTGATATCGATGATCTGCGCGCCGCTTTCAACCTGTTGGCGGGCTACATCCAGCGCTTCATCATATTTATCTTCTTTTATCAGCCGCTTAAAACGAGCCGAACCGGTGACGTTGGTGCGCTCGCCGACGTTAACAAATAGCGAGTTAGCATCGATAGTCAGCGGTTCCAGACCAGCCAGACGGCAAGCCACTGCAATATCCGGCAACGGGCGCGGAGTGACGCCAGCGACGGCTTTAACCATCGCCGCAATATGTCGTGGTGTGGTACCACAACAACCACCGACAATATTCAAAAATCCAGCCCGTGCCCACTCACCAATCTGTTCGGCCATCTCTTTGGCTTCCAGATCGTATTCACCAAAAGCATTAGGCAAACCGGCATTCGGGTGCGCACTGACATAATATTCAGAGATACGGGATAACTCCGCCACATATTGACGTAATTCATCCGGCCCCAACGCGCAGTTCAGGCCAAAAGAGAGCGGTTTAACGTGGCGCAGCGAGTTATAAAAAGCTTCTGTGGTTTGGCCTGATAATGTCCGGCCCGAGGCATCGGTAATAGTGCCGGAAATCATCACCGGCAACAGCACACCCATGGCTTCAAATTCAGACTCAACAGCAAAGGTAGCCGCTTTCGCATTAAGGGTATCGAAGACCGTCTCGATCATAATCAGATCAACACCACCTTCAATCAAGGCGCGGGTAGACTCCCGATAAGCCTCAACCAACTGATCAAAACTGACATTACGGAACGCCGGATCATTAACTTTAGGCGAGATCGACGCGGTACGGTTGGTCGGGCCAAGAACCCCGGCAACATAGCGCGGCTTTTCTGGGGTACGGGCGGTCCATTCATCAGCGCAAATCCGAGCCAACCGAGCAGCTTCATAGTTAATTTCGGCTGACAGCGACTCCATCTGATAATCCGCCATCGCAATGGTGGTGGAGTTAAATGTATTGGTTTCGAGAATATCAGCGCCCGCTTCAAGGTAGGCATTGTGAATGGCGATAATGACTTCCGGTTTAGATAGCACCAATAAGTCGTTGTTGCCTTTCAGATCACTTGGCCAATCAGCAAAGCGCGCTCCACGATAATCAGCCTCTTCCAGCCGATAGCTCTGGATCATCGTGCCCATACCACCGTCCAGCACCAGGATCCGTTGTGCCAGTTGCTGATGCAATTGCTTAACCTTATTGTTTAATACTGTGTCCACCACTGTCTGTCGCCTCTTTACCCTGTTGCTTTGCCATTACCCGACGCATCTTGGTTGTTTATTTGTATCAGACATGCTGAAAAATTCATCCCTATATACCCAATAGATTTCGAGTTGCAGGTCGGCGGCAACGAAATGAACCCAAGGAGTTGAGATAACTCAATGACTTGGGTGAGTGACGGCAGCCAACAACCCTGCATCTTGAAAGATGACGGGTATAAACCCGTCTGTCATCCTAGCACAAGTTATCAATGTAATGAGTCCGCTAGCAGTTGAGACTTTTTCAGGTAGAGAAACCGACTCATCGGATGAGCGTTTTCTATCGTTTGCATGCATAATTGAAAAACGAAAATGAATTCCATAAAAATAGATGAGAGGTGGATTTATGGCGTTACCGATTCCGATTAAACGGGGGAAAAAACCCAAGGCAGCTGCACAAACCACCCCGACAGCAACCGGTCAGGTTCAGTCATTAACGCGCGGGCTTAAATTACTGGAATATATTTCCGAATCACAAGGCAGTGTCGCCCTGACGGATTTAGCACAACAGGCGGGGTTGCCGAATTCTACCACTCATCGCCTGCTGACAACCATGCAACAGCAAGGTTTTGTCCGTCAGGTGGGGGATTTAGGGCTTTGGACCATGGGGGCTCACGCCTTTATTGTCGGCAGTAGCTTCCTGCAAAGCCGCAATTTGCTGGCCATGGTGCATCCGATGCTACGCCGTTTGATGGATGAATCAGGCGAAACCGTCAACCTGGCGGTACTCGACCATAGCGACTACCAGGCCATTATTATCGATCAAGTACAATGTACTGCGCTAATGCGCATGTCAGCCCCCATTGGTGGCAAACTGCCAATGCATGCTTCCGGTGCGGGTAAAGCCTTTCTCTCTACCCTGACAGATGATCAATTAGTGCAGTTGTTACATAAGAAAGGGCTGCACGCATATACCCAACATACCCGTACCAATCCAGCCAGCCTGAAAGAGAATCTGGCACTGACTCGCAAGCAAGGTTATTCATTTGATGATGAAGAACATGCCCTCGGCTTGCGTTGTATCGCCGCTTGTCTGTTCGATGAACACCATGAAGCCTTTGCCGCAATCTCTATCTCCGGCCCGGTATCACGCATTACCGACGACCGCGTCACCGAACTTGGCGCACTGGTTATTCATGCTGCGAAAGAAATCACTCAATCCTATGGTGGCGGGAATCGTAATTAGTTAAAAAATCGAATGCATAAAAACTTTTTCGTTCGGTGAGAACAGGCAGATGGTAAAGACGCCGTAGATTAAGCGCAATGATCAACGGGTTTACCGCGCCTCGGGGCGCTCCGGTCGCTTACGCGCTTGTATTCAATCAAGGCGTAGCGAGCGAAAGGAGTTTGGGTACGCCCTGCGCGCAGAACCCGGAGCGTATATGTAATACGTGAGGAGTTCGAGCACAGCGCAAACCCAAAATCCGCACGCGCAGTAGCCGTTAATTTAACGTCCGCTGGGAGAAGCGCTGCTTACGGCGATAGGCAAAAACATCCTCCACATGCCCGTCCTTAATACGCTGCTGCAACCCACGCCAATAGCTGGCGTGAAACAGGTCGCTGTGCATCTCCTCAAAAAAATGCCGTATTTTCAGATCAGTGCATAAGAAATGACGAAACTCTTCAGGGAATACATCATTGGGCGATACGCTATACCACGGCTCGCTGGCCATCTCATCTTCCGGGTAGCGCGCTGGCGGAATATCGCGGAAATTCACCTCTGTCATATAGCAAATTTCATCGTAATCATAGAACACCACGCGACCATGGCGGGTCACACCAAAGTTCTTAAATAACATATCACCGGGGAAGATATTTGCCGCAGCCAACTGCTTAATGGCATTACCATACTCCTCGATAGCATCCTTTAGTTGCTGATCATTGGCCTGCTCCATATAAAGGTTCAATGGCGTCATCCGCCGCTCCATATAGAGATGCTTAATAATGATTTGGTCGCCTAAATCTTCTAACTTTTCCGGCACTTCCCGTTGTAGTTCGGCCAGTAACTCCGGGCTTATCCGCTGCTTATCAATAACAAAATTCTCATACTCTTGAGTATCCGCCATGCGCCCGACGCGGTCATGCTCTTTAACCAATTGATAGCACTCTAAAACTCGTGCCTGGCTGACCTCTTTTTGCGGCGCAAACTGATCCTTAATGACCTTAAATACCCGATCAAATGACGGTAGGGTAAACACCAGCATCACCATGCCTTTAACCCCTGGGGCGATAATAAACTGTTCACTGGATTGATGAACAAAGGTGAGGTATTCACGATAACTTTCAGTTTTGCCGTGTTTCTGGCAACCAATTGCCATATACAGCTCAGCTGTCGATTTACCCGGTAATATTTCCCGTAGCCATTCCACCATTGCCGCTGGCAGCGGGGCATAAACCATAAAGTAAGAGCGAGCAAAACCGAACACAATGCTGGCCTCCGCTTTACCGGTGAGGCAAGTATCAATAAATAGGGCGCCAGATTCATTGTGATGGATGGGGAGCAGGAAGGGATAAACCCCTTCAGCCAACCGCAACTTACCGACTAACCAAGCCGCTTTATTGCGATAAAACAGTTCATTAGCGATTTGAAACCGTGCGCCTATCAGTTGCTCATCAGGGAATGCTTGCCGAAGAGCCTCTGTGATATAGCCGATATCACGCGGCAGATCTTCCCACGGCAAACGTAGCGGCAAATCACTAAGAACCATCTGCAACATGCCACTCAGATCCCCTTTTGGGGAAAAATCGCGCGCTAACGGGCGGGGGATCTCACGAAAGCGCCGCTCCGGTTGCGAGCTGAAAACAAACAGCTTATCCGGCGTTAAATCACGGTGCTTAAACAAGCGGCAGTAAACAGAATTAAAAAAACTCTCCGCAATTTCAAAACGCGGGTAATCCGGCAACAACTCGGTGTAGATCTCTTTTACCCGTGCCAGAAATTCTGCATCAAAACAGCGCTGATCGGTGATGTGCTTTAGTTGCTCAACCACCAGACCGACATGGTGGTCATAGAGGTGAATACGCTTCTTCATCGCCTGCTGAACGGCATGCCAGTCCGCCTGCTCAAAACGGTGTTGAGCGCTGGCAGTAACCTCTAGAAAGCGACCATATTGTGCATCGAAGCCCTGCAAGATTGTCTGAGCGATTAATCGTTCCAGTTTTACCGCCATACTCACCCCCGCCATACGGAACAGAGCCTGCATATGCAGGCTCCTGAAAGACTCGCGTTCAATCAAACCGCATTTAGAATTGCTGTTCTTCCGTCGAGCCAGTCAATGCCGTCACCGATGATTCGCCACCCTGAATGATATTGGTGACTTTATCAAAGTAGCCCGTACCCACTTCTTGCTGATGGGATGCAAAGGTATAACCGCGCTCAGCTGATGCAAATTCTGGCTGCTGCACTTTCTCAACATAGTGCTTCATGCCTTCGCCCTGCGCATAAGCATGGGCTAAATCAAACATGTTGAACCACATGCTGTGGATGCCTGCAAGGGTAATAAACTGGTATTTGTAACCCATCGCCGACAGATCATCCTGGAAGCTGGCAATCTGCTGGTCGGTCAGATTCTTTTTCCAGTTAAATGATGGCGAGCAGTTATAAGCCAATAATTTACCAGGGAATTTCGCATGAATCGCCTGCGCGAAGCGTTTAGCCAGTTCCAGGTCCGGCGTAGAGGTTTCACACCAGACCAAATCAGCATAAGGGGCATAAGCCAAACCACGGCTGATCGCTTGCTCAATACCGGCATGTGTGCGGAAGAAGCCTTCGGCTGTGCGCTCGCCGGTCACGAATTCACTGTCATATGGGTCGCAATCAGAAGTCAGTAAATCAGCCGCATCAGCATCAGTACGGGCAATCAACAAGGTTGGCACACCCAGAACATCGGCGGCTAAACGGGCAGCAACCAATTTTTGAATCGCTTCTTGAGTCGGCACCAACACCTTACCGCCCATATGACCACATTTCTTCACCGCAGCCAGTTGGTCTTCAAAATGCACCCCCGCCGCGCCAGCTTCAATCATAGCTTTCATCAATTCAAAAGCATTCAGCACACCACCAAAACCGGCTTCAGCATCAGCCACAATCGGCAGGAAATAGTCGGTATACCCTTTGCTACCCGGTTCAATATTATTCGACCACTGAATCTGATCCGCGCGGCGGAAGCTATTATTAATTCTTTTAACCACCGCAGGGACCGAGTCGACTGGATATAACGACTGATCGGGATACATGCTAGAGGCAGTATTCGCATCGGCGGCAACCTGCCAGCCCGACAGATAAATTGCCTCAACACCGGCTTTCGCTTGTTGCAGAGCCTGACCACCGGTTAACGCACCGAGACAGTTGATATACCCTTTGCGCGCACCACCATGCAGTAATTCCCACAGTTTATGTGCTCCGTGCTGCGCCAGCGTGCATTCAGGATTTACTGAACCGCGCAGTTTAATCACTTCTTCTGCGCTATATGGTCGGGTGATACCTTTCCAGCGCGGCGATGTCCATTCCTGTTCCAACTGCTGAATTTGTTGAGTACGAGAGGTAGTCATGGCGATATTCCTTATTATTCAATTTTGTAGGGTTAAATAGGGTGTGATACCCAAAGTCATTGGAGTTGCAGGTAGGCAGCAAGCGAACGAATCCCGATGAGCTGACACAAGTCAGTGATTCGGGTGAACGAACGTAGCTAACACCGCTGCGGCTTCAAGGACGAAGAGTGTTTTAGGCCAGTAATGCATAGCCTGGTAGCGTCAGGAAGTCGATAAGCTCGTCTTGTGTTGTAATTCGCTCCATCAGACGCGCGGCTTCTTCAAACCGCCCGCCATCAAAGCGCTCTGCGCCAAGCTCAAGCTTCACTACCTGCATTTCTTCACTCAACATGCTGCGGAACAGTTCTTTGGTCACCGTCTGGCCATTACTCAAGCTTTTCTGGTGATGGATCCATTGCCAAATAGAAGTACGCGAAATCTCTGCTGTTGCGGCATCTTCCATCAGGCCATAAATTGGTACGCACCCATTGCCAGAGATCCATGCCTCAATATATTGCACTGCCACCCGAATATTGGCTCGCATCCCTTCTTCAGTACGATCGCCAGTGCAAGGCTCCAATAACTCAGCAGCCGTGATCGGTTTATCCTGATCACGCGTGACCTCTAACTGATTTGGCCGTGAACCTAATACCCGATTGAAGACCTCCATCACGGTATCTGCCAGCCCTGGGTGCGCAACCCAAGTACCGTCATGGCCATTGCTGGCTTCCAACTCTTTGTCAGCACGAACTTTATCCAGTACCAGAGCATTCTTTTCTGCATCTTTATTCGGGATAAAGGCCGCCATGCCGCCCATCGCCAACGCACCACGCTTATGACATGTCTTGATCAGCAGGCGAGAGTAGGCACTGAGGAAAGGTTTCGTCATCGTCACTGACTGGCGATCCGGTAATACACGATCACTGTGATTCTTCAGCGTTTTGATATAACTAAAGATATAGTCCCAACGGCCACAATTGAGAGCAACAATATGATGGCGCAGGTGGTAGAGGATCTCGTCCATCTGGAATACTGCGGGTAATGTTTCAATTAATACCGTGGCTTTGATGGTGCCTTGTGGTAAATCGAAACGTTGCTCAGTAAAGTTGAAAACATCACTCCACCAGGCGGCTTCCTGATAGGATTGCATTTTTGGTAAATAAAAATAAGGGCCGCTACCTTTGGCCAGTAATTGCTTATAGTTATGGTAGAAATACAATGCGAAATCGAATAAGCCTCCGGGGATTGCTTCCCCTTGCCATTTAACATGTTTCTCTGGCAAGTGCAGGCCGCGAACCCTGGCAATCAATACGGCAGGATTAGGTTTTAACTGATAAATTTTGCCAGATTCATTTGCATAAGAAATTGTGCCTTTTACCGCATCACGCAGGTTAATTTGACCCTCGATAACCTTATCCCAGCTCGGTGCTAATGAATCTTCAAAATCGGCCATAAAGACTTTCACATTGGCATTGAGGGCATTAATCACCATCTTGCGCTCAACCGGCCCGGTGATTTCCACTCTGCGGTCACGTAAGTCTGTAGGAATACCTTGAATCTTCCAGTCACCATCACGAATGGAATTGGTTTCCGAAATAAAATCAGGTAAAGCACCCTGATCAATGGTCTGTTGCCACGATGCCCGTGCAGCAAGGAGTTTGTTCCTCGGCTCAGCAAACTTCACCACCAATTCGGTCAAAAATTCGATGGCCTCATCTGGCAAAACTTGCCGCTCAGCAGCATTAAAATGCGGTGTGAAAACTAACTCCGTGCCAACTAACTGTTGTGTCATTACCCTTCCCCTTACCAATCTCACTTCATTCACATCAACGCTAACGTAGCGTCACTCTTGGATTCTTATCGGGTAATGCCTTCCGGCTGGAAATTTAAGGCTGGATTTCATGGTTATTTTTCACCCCGACAGGACTAAGAATAATCAATTAATCATTAAAATCAAAAACGATTTCCATTTTTATTTAAAATATTTTTTTAATCTTTATTTATCATATTGTTAACATAGGTATGTGTTATAGACAGATAGGAATAGGCTTCCATTACTAGCGTTTTTCGAAGATAACTCATTGTTTAGCAAAGAGATCAGACCAGTTTATCGAAGGGGAATAAGCTTTTTTACTGGGGAATAATAGACAGGCGGCATCGATTCAGCCGCCTTTATTAACATTTGAGGTGATAAAAAGTCAGTCGAGCGTAGGATTCATATGGCGCAAATCAAATGGGGTGATTTGGTACACGTAGTAGTTCAGCCAGTTCGCAAACAGCAGATGACCGTGGCTACGCCACGATGCTTTTGGTGGTAAAGAAGCATCGTCATCAGGGAAGTAATTGAGTGGAACTTGTGGGTTAAGACCGGCGGCCACATCACGCTGATATTCACCCGCTAGCGTGTCGACGTCGTATTCAGGATGACCGGTAACAAAAGCCACTCGCTTATCTTTACTGGCAAACAAATAAGCTCCAGCCTCTTCTGATGAGACCAGGATATCCAAATCTGTATATTGCTTAAGCACCTCAAGTGGGAAATCGGCATAGCGAGAATGAGGTGCCAGGAATGTTTCATCAAACCCTCGGGTGAGCAGTGCCAGTGGCTCTCGAGTTTGGTGCTGGTAAATACCAGAGAGTTTGGCCTCGCGAGTCATCTTAGGAATGCCATACAGGATATTTAAGGCCGCCTGTACCGCCCAGCATACGAACAAGGTTGAGGTCACGTGGTCCTTTGCCCAAGCAATAATACGCTCGATCTGTGGCCAGTATGCGACGTCACAAAAATCAACTAAACCGAGAGGTGCGCCAGTCACGATCAACCCATCAAAATTCTGATCCTGGATATCTTCAAAGTCACAGTAGAAGTTATTCAGATGCTCTGCTGGCGTATTTTTTGACTCACGGCTATCAATGCGCAGCAATTGGATATCAATCTGTAAGGGTGAGTTAGAGAGTAAACGTAGGAATTGATTCTCCGTCTCAATTTTTTTAGGCATTAGATTCAGAACCAACACCTTCAGGGGACGAATTTCCTGAGTTTTCGCGCGCGATGAGGTCATCACAAAGACATTCTCATTGCGTAAGAAACTCACTGCGGGTAATTCATCAGGAACCCTAATTGGCATGCCTATATCCTCAATATATCCGTTTATACGTTTAGACTTCTAGATGCCTGAAGATAGCGGGTTTTCAGTAAAAAGTCGAGTGATCTGCCACAACCTGAAAATGTTTCATTACCACCATCTCAATAGCACTTAGTGCAGTGAACAGTCGGCATATATTTTCGATACTGCCAAAATGCAAAAACCCTCTACAAATGCAGAGGGTTATCATTTTCTATGACTCTATTTTTGAGGGCTATCTGTGATTTAGCTACATTTTCAGCATACAACAAACTCGTCACTAACATCTATTTTCGGATAGCACAAAAGCAAAAACCCCACGCTTTTGGCATGGGGTCTTTACTTGATTTGATACCTGGCAGTGTCCTACTCTCGCATGGGGAGACCCCACACTACCATCGGCGCTACGGCGTTTCACTTCTGAGTTCGGCATGGGGTCAGGTGGGACCACCGCGCTATTGCCGCCAGGTAAATTCTTTTCTACTACTACCGAACTTTAGCCCATGTAACTGGTGCTGATACCCAGAGTCGAACTGGGGACCTCACCCTTACCAAGGGTGCGCTCTACCAACTGAGCCATATCAGCACAACTAAATTTGATGCCTGGCAGTGTCCTACTCTCGCATGGGGAGACCCCACACTACCATCGGCGCTACGGCGTTTCACTTCTGAGTTCGGCATGGGATCAGGTGGGACCACCGCGCTATGGCCGCCAGGCAAATTCTGTCTAAACTAACCCGCTATGCAATCCTGCACACAGCCAGCCAGCCCAATCTCGGAACTTCGCTGAAAATTTCTATCTCTCAAATCTAAAACACCTTTGGTGTTGTAAGGTTAAGCCTCACGGATCATTAGTACTGGTTAGCTCAATGCATCGCTGCACTTACACACCCAGCCTATCAACGTCATAGTCTTTAACGTTCCTTCAGGGGGCTTAAAGCCCCAGGGAAGACTCATCTCGAGGCAAGTTTCCCGCTTAGATGCTTTCAGCGGTTATCTCTTCCGAATTTAGCTACCGGGCAATGCCATTGGCATGACAACCCGAACACCAGTGATTCGTCCACTCCGGTCCTCTCGTACTAGGAGCAGCCCCTCTCAATCTTCCAACGCCCACGGCAGATAGGGACCGAACTGTCTCACGACGTTCTAAACCCAGCTCGCGTACCACTTTAAATGGCGAACAGCCATACCCTTGGGACCTACTTCAGCCCCAGGATGTGATGAGCCGACATCGAGGTGCCAAACACCGCCGTCGATATGAACTCTTGGGCGGTATCAGCCTGTTATCCCCGGAGTACCTTTTATCCGTTGAGCGATGGCCCTTCCATTCAGAACCACCGGATCACTAAGACCTACTTTCGTACCTGCTCGAGCCGTCACTCTCGCAGTCAAGCTAGCTTATGCCTTTGCACTAACCTCACGATGTCCGACCGTGATTAGCTAACCTTCGTGCTCCTCCGTTACTCTTTGGGAGGAGACCGCCCCAGTCAAACTACCCACCAGACACTGTCCTCACCCCGGATCACGGGGCCGAGTTAGAACATCAAACATTAAAGGGTGGTATTTCAAGGTTGGCTCCATGCAGACTGGCGTCCACACTTCGATGCCTCCCACCTATCCTACACATCAAGGCTCAATGTTCAGTGTCAAGCTATAGTAAAGGTTCACGGGGTCTTTCCGTCTTGCCGCGGGTACACTGCATCTTCACAGCGAGTTCAATTTCACTGAGTCTCGGGTGGAGACAGCCTGGCCATCATTACGCCATTCGTGCAGGTCGGAACTTACCCGACAAGGAATTTCGCTACCTTAGGACCGTTATAGTTACGGCCGCCGTTTACTGGGGCTTCGATCAAGAGCTTCGCCTTGCGGCTGACCCCATCAATTAACCTTCCAGCACCGGGCAGGCGTCACACCGTATACGTCCACTTTCGTGTTTGCACAGTGCTGTGTTTTTATTAAACAGTTGCAGCCAGCTGGTATCTGCGACTGGCTTCGGCGCCGGGAGCAAGTCCCATTACCTAATGCCAGCGTGCCTTCTCCCGAAGTTACGGCACCATTTTGCCTAGTTCCTTCACCCGAGTTCTCTCAAGCGCCTGAGTATTCTCTACCTGACCACCTGTGTCGGTTTGGGGTACGATTTAATGTTACCTGATGCTTAGAGGCTTTTCCTGGAAGCTTGGCATCAACTACTTCACCACCGTAGTGGCTCGTCATCACACCTCAGCGTTGATAAGCAACCGGATTTACCAAGTCGCTCCGCCTACATGCTTAAACCGGGACAACCGTCGCCCGGCTAGCCTAGCCTTCTCCGTCCCCCCTTCGCAGTAACACCAAGTACAGGAATATTAACCTGTTTCCCATCGACTACGCTTTTCAGCCTCGCCTTAGGGGTCGACTCACCCTGCCCCGATTAACGTTGGACAGGAACCCTTGGTCTTCCGGCGTGCGGGTTTTTCACCCGCATTATCGTTACTTATGTCAGCATTCGCACTTCTGATACCTCCAGCAACCCTCACAGGTCACCTTCAACGGCTTACAGAACGCTCCCCTACCCAACAACACCTAAGTGTCGCTGCCGCAGCTTCGGTGCATGGTTTAGCCCCGTTACATCTTCCGCGCAGGCCGACTCGACCAGTGAGCTATTACGCTTTCTTTAAATGATGGCTGCTTCTAAGCCAACATCCTGGCTGTCTATGCCTTCCCACATCGTTTCCCACTTAACCATGACTTTGGGACCTTAGCTGGCGGTCTGGGTTGTTTCCCTCTTCACGACGGACGTTAGCACCCGCCGTGTGTCTCCCGTGATAACATTCTTCGGTATTCGGAGTTTGCATCGGTTTGGTAAGTCGGGATGACCCCCTAGCCGAAACAGTGCTCTACCCCCGAAGATGAGTTCACGAGGCGCTACCTAAATAGCTTTCGGGGAGAACCAGCTATCTCCCGGTTTGATTGGCCTTTCACCCCCAGCCACAAGTCATCCGCTAATTTTTCAACATTAGTCGGTTCGGTCCTCCAGTTAGTGTTACCCAACCTTCAACCTGCCCATGGCTAGATCACCGGGTTTCGGGTCTATACCTTGCAACTAGACGCCCAGTTAAGACTCGGTTTCCCTACGGCTCCCCTATTCGGTTAACCTTGCTACAAAATATAAGTCGCTGACCCATTATACAAAAGGTACGCAGTCACCCAACAAAGTAGGCTCCCACTGCTTGTACGTACACGGTTTCAGGTTCTATTTCACTCCCCTCGCCGGGGTTCTTTTCGCCTTTCCCTCACGGTACTGGTTCACTATCGGTCAGTCAGGAGTATTTAGCCTTGGAGGATGGTCCCCCCATATTCAGACAGGATGTCACGTGTCCCGCCCTACTCATCGAGTTCACAGCAAGTGTGTTTTGGTGTACGGGACTATCACCCTGTACCGTGCGACTTTCCAGACGCTTCCACTAACACACAAACTGATTCAGACTCTGGGCTCTTCCCCGTTCGCTCGCCGCTACTGGGGGAATCTCGGTTGATTTCTTTTCCTCGGGGTACTTAGATGTTTCAGTTCCCCCGGTTCGCCTTGCATGGCTATGTATTCACCATGCAATAGTGCAACGAATTGCACTGGGTTTCCCCATTCGGGTATCGTCGGTTGTAACGCTTCATATCAGCTTACCGACGCTTTTCGCAGATTAGCACGCCCTTCATCGCCTCTGACTGCCTAGGCATCCACCGTGTACGCTTAGTCGCTTAACCTCACAACCCAAAGGTGTTTCTTCTGTTCAAGTCGGTTGCGCGTCGTGAATACAGCGTTGTGCGGTACTCGGAATGCTCATGAACATGAAGTTCACTCCGCTTCCTCCGTGCCGTACGCCTTGCCTTCACTTAGCTCACGCGACTCTCTTCATCAGAATACACATTGGCATTGCGATTATTTGAGAGACTCTAATACAGGTTAATCCTTACCTCAGTAATTCTACGGAGAGATAAGTTTCAGCTGTATTGTTTCAATTTTCAGCTTGTTCCAGATTGTTAAAGAGCAATATTTCACAACACACTGTGCCTTACGGCCGCAGTACGTTTTGAAATAGTTTTTTTATATGGTGGAGCTAAGCGGGATCGAACCGCTGACCTCCTGCGTGCAAGGCAGGCGCTCTCCCAGCTGAGCTATAGCCCCATATAAAAAGCAAAATACCTTATCGGCATAACTCATTCTCAGACAAGGTGCAGTCACGCGACGTTTATGGGTATAAACGAGTGTGTCTGTAACGCACTATGAGGATGAGTTGGTGGGTCTGAGTGGACTTGAACCACCGACCTCACCCTTATCAGGGGTGCGCTCTAACCACCTGAGCTACAGACCCAACAAGGTACTAAAGCCCGACTAATCTCTCAGTCCGGCCTTATTTGCTCGTTACTTTCTATCAGACAATCTGTGTGGACACTGCGCAATGCGTATCGTTAGGTAAGGAGGTGATCCAACCGCAGGTTCCCCTACGGTTACCTTGTTACGACTTCACCCCAGTCATGAATCACAAAGTGGTAAGCGCCCTCCCGAAGGTTAAGCTACCTACTTCTTTTGCAACCCACTCCCATGGTGTGACGGGCGGTGTGTACAAGGCCCGGGAACGTATTCACCGTAGCATTCTGATCTACGATTACTAGCGATTCCGACTTCATGGAGTCGAGTTGCAGACTCCAATCCGGACTACGACAGACTTTATGTGGTCCGCTTGCTCTCGCGAGTTCGCTTCACTTTGTATCTGCCATTGTAGCACGTGTGTAGCCCTACTCGTAAGGGCCATGATGACTTGACGTCATCCCCACCTTCCTCCGGTTTATCACCGGCAGTCTCCCTTGAGTTCCCACCATTACGTGCTGGCAACAAAGGATAAGGGTTGCGCTCGTTGCGGGACTTAACCCAACATTTCACAACACGAGCTGACGACAGCCATGCAGCACCTGTCTCACAGTTCCCGAAGGCACCGAAGCATCTCTGCTAAGTTCTGTGGATGTCAAGAGTAGGTAAGGTTCTTCGCGTTGCATCGAATTAAACCACATGCTCCACCGCTTGTGCGGGCCCCCGTCAATTCATTTGAGTTTTAACCTTGCGGCCGTACTCCCCAGGCGGTCGACTTAACGCGTTAGCTCCGGAAGCCACGCCTCAAGGGCACAACCTCCAAGTCGACATCGTTTACAGCGTGGACTACCAGGGTATCTAATCCTGTTTGCTCCCCACGCTTTCGCACCTGAGCGTCAGTCTTTGTCCAGGGGGCCGCCTTCGCCACCGGTATTCCTCCAGATCTCTACGCATTTCACCGCTACACCTGGAATTCTACCCCCCTCTACAAGACTCTAGCTTGCCAGTTTCAAATGCAGTTCCCACGTTAAGCGCGGGGATTTCACATCTGACTTAACAAACCGCCTGCGTGCGCTTTACGCCCAGTAATTCCGATTAACGCTTGCACCCTCCGTATTACCGCGGCTGCTGGCACGGAGTTAGCCGGTGCTTCTTCTGCGAGTAACGTCAATCAACCGTGCTATTAACACGATTGCCTTCCTCCTCGCTGAAAGTGCTTTACAACCCGAAGGCCTTCTTCACACACGCGGCATGGCTGCATCAGGCTTGCGCCCATTGTGCAATATTCCCCACTGCTGCCTCCCGTAGGAGTCTGGACCGTGTCTCAGTTCCAGTGTGGCTGGTCATCCTCTCAGACCAGCTAGGGATCGTCGCCTAGGTGAGCCATTACCCCACCTACTAGCTAATCCCATCTGGGCACATCCGATGGCGTGAGGCCCGAAGGTCCCCCACTTTGCTCTTGCGAGGTCATGCGGTATTAGCTACCGTTTCCAGTAGTTATCCCCCTCCATCAGGCAGTTTCCCAGACATTACTCACCCGTCCGCCGCTCGCCGGCAAAGTAGTAAACTACTTCCCGCTGCCGCTCGACTTGCATGTGTTAGGCCTGCCGCCAGCGTTCAATCTGAGCCATGATCAAACTCTTCAATTTAAGATTTGTTTGATTTGCTGCTAATAAAAGCAGCGATGCTCAAAGATTACTTTCTGCAAATAAGCATTCGAACCGAAGTTCAAATGTGTACTGCTTTGGTCACTCTTCAAGACTTTGATATTTCTTCTGCCTGCCGAAACAGGCTTCGATATCGTCTTGCGAGTGCCCACACAGATTGTCTGATAAATTGTTAAAGAGCAGTGCGTTAGCAACCGGTGGTTGGTAACGCGAGGTGCGCATATTACGCTTTCCTCATTCAGAGTCAACTACTAATTTCGTTGAATTTCTCTGTTCTCTTTGCCGGTCACTTAACTACTTGATTCGTTGTGTGCCGTCTCGATGGATGCGCATTATAGGGAGTTCCGCGCCGCCCGCAACCGCTAATTTCAATAAAAATGACTGTTTGCTGCATTCCACAGCAAAACCCCGCTTTATACCCAGTTGTGCACAAACTTATCCACAGATTGAATCTGCACTCAAAATTGACGAGCATCACGCAATCGTTTTCGCTACAATTCCCCGCGGCGAAAAAGAGTGACCTTGTCGGCAAAATATCGATGACATGATGTGATTTTTTATAAAACTGGGGAATACCACTCAGGATAAAGCGTATTTTATTGTGGTAGAGGATGAATCGCCCTGCTGAAAGCAGCAAAGAGTGGCATTGCTCCCTATTTGGGACGTTATCTGAGTTTGTTCCTCTCTATATAGTTATCTATATAAGAAGGTAGGATTCAGATAACGCTCTATTGAATGATTGCGAAGAATAACTGCGACTCCAAAGCCAAGGGATAAAACCATGCAACAACGCCGCCCAATCCGCCGTGCTCTACTCAGTGTGTCTGACAAAGCCGGTATCATCGAATTCGCCGCCGCACTTTCTCAGCGTGGCATCGAGTTACTTTCCACCGGTGGAACTGCCCGCCTGCTGGCCGATGCGGGTCTGCCCGTCACTGAGGTTTCTGACTATACCGGTTTCCCGGAAATGATGGACGGACGCGTTAAAACGTTGCATCCAAAAGTGCATGGCGGCATTTTGGGCCGTCGTGGTCAGGATGATGGCATCATGGCTCAACATGATATTCAGCCAATTGATATTGTTGTCGTGAATCTATATCCGTTCGCTCAGACAGTTGCTCGCCCGGATTGCTCACTGGAAGATGCAGTTGAGAATATCGATATCGGTGGCCCTACCATGGTGCGCTCCGCCGCCAAGAACCATAAAGATGTCGCTATCGTGGTCAAGAGTAGTGACTACCCCGCCATTATTACTGAGCTAGATAATAATGAGGGTTCGTTGACGTATCCAACCCGCTTTGATCTGGCTATCAAGGCGTTTGAACATACCGCCGCCTACGACAGCATGATCGCCAACTACTTCGGCGCGCTGGTGCCAGCTTATCATGGTGACACAGAGCAACCATCAGGCAGCTTCCCACGCACACTGAATCTTAACTATATAAAGAAACAAGATATGCGCTACGGTGAAAACAGCCACCAGCAAGCGGCTTTCTATATAGAAGAAGAGGTTAAAGAGGCATCTGTGGCTACCGCACAGCAATTACAGGGTAAAGCGCTCTCCTATAACAACATCGCAGATACCGATGCGGCGTTAGAATGTGTGAAAGAGTTCAGTGAGCCTGCCTGTGTGATCGTCAAACATGCCAACCCATGCGGCGTGGCGATTGCTGATTCTCTGCTCGCCGCTTATGAAAAAGCCTATAAAACTGACCCAACCTCTGCTTTCGGCGGCATTATTGCCTTTAACCGTGAATTGGATGCCGAAACCGCCAGCGCCATTATCAGCCGCCAGTTTGTTGAAGTCATTATTGCACCCGCGGTCAGCACTGAAGCACTGGCATTGCTCGCCGCCAAACAAAATGTCCGTGTTCTGACCTGTGGCCAGTGGCAGGAGCGTGCTACCGGTCTGGACTTCAAACGCGTCAATGGTGGTTTGCTGGTCCAAGACCGCGATTTAGGTATGGTGACTGCAGCCGATCTGCGTGTGGTGTCCAAGCGCCAGCCGACGGAGCAAGAACTGCGTGATGCACTGTTCTGCTGGAAAGTAGCCAAGTTCGTAAAATCCAATGCCATTGTCTATGCGCGCGACAATATGACTATCGGTATAGGCGCAGGCCAAATGAGCCGTGTCTATTCTGCCAAAATCGCTGGTATCAAAGCAGCGGATGAAGGATTAGAAGTGGCCGGTTCTGCCATGGCCTCCGATGCTTTCTTCCCGTTCCGTGACGGTATCGATGCTGCTGCATCTGTCGGGATCAGTTGTGTTATCCAACCGGGCGGTTCAATCCGTGACGATGAAGTCATTGCTGCGGCTGATGAGCATGGCATCGCTATGATCTTTACCGACATGCGCCATTTCCGCCATTAATTAACCCGCTTAACGGAGTCATCTGATGAATATTTTGATTATTGGTAATGGCGGGCGTGAACATGCGCTGGGCTGGAAAGCAGCACAGTCGCCTTTAGCGGGCAAAATTTATGTCGCACCGGGCAATGCCGGCACAGCGCTAGAATCTGGTTTAGAAAATGTCGATATCGCGGCAACGGATATTGCGGGTCTGTTGGCCTTTGCCCAGAACCATGATATTGGCCTGACCATTGTCGGCCCGGAAGCACCGTTAGTTATTGGTGTGGTTGATGCTTTCCGCGCAGCCGGTTTGACCATTTTTGGACCAACGCAAGCCGCGGCTCAGTTGGAAGGATCTAAAGCTTTCACGAAAGACTTCCTGGCGCGCCACAATATCCCAACTGCGTTTTACCAGAACTTCACCGAGGTGGAGCCTGCTTTAGCCTATGTTCGTGAAATCGGTGCACCGATCGTGATTAAGGCAGATGGGCTGGCCGCCGGTAAAGGCGTGATTGTTGCGATGACGTTGGAAGAAGCAGAAACCGCCGTTCATGACATGCTGGCAGGCAATGCCTTTGGTGATGCAGGCCACCGTATCGTGGTGGAAGAGTTTCTCGACGGCGAAGAAGCCAGCTTTATCGTGATGGTTGATGGTGAAAATGTATTACCAATGGCCACCAGCCAGGACCATAAGCGGGTTGGCGATGGTGATACCGGCCCGAATACCGGTGGTATGGGGGCATATTCCCCGGCACCGGTAGTCACTGATGAAGTTCATCAGCGAGTGATGGAAAGTGTTATCTGGCCGACAGTGCGCGGTATGGCGGCAGAAGGTAATGTCTATACCGGCTTCCTCTATGCCGGTCTGATGATTTCCGCTGACGGGCAACCAAAAGTGATTGAGTTCAACTGTCGCTTTGGTGACCCGGAAACTCAACCCATCATGCTACGCATGCGTTCAGACTTGGTTGAATTGTGCTTAGCCGGTGCGCAAGGCAAATTGAATGAGAAGACCTCTGACTGGGATGAGCGTCCATCGCTGGGTGTGGTGTTGGCCGCTGGCGGTTATCCGGCAGATTATCGCCACGGTGATGTCATTCATGGATTACCACAGCAGGAGGTAGCTGACGGTAAAGTGTTCCACGCCGGAACCAAACTGAATGGCAATAATGAAGTCGTCACTAGCGGCGGTCGCGTATTGTGTGTAACTGCGCTGGGTGCCACCGTCGCCCAGGCACAGCAAAACGCGTATCGGTTAGCTGAAAATATTCAGTGGGAAGGGGCTTTCTACCGTAAAGACATTGGTTATCGGGCGATTGCTCGCGGTAAATAAATCTACCCTTGTATTCTACGGGCGCAGCTTGCTGTGCCCTGCTTCTTATCAGGTCTTACAAACTACCGGCTGTCGGCTCCCAGCGGCAGAAGTCCTGATTGGCAACCAACAGCAATTGCTGACCCTCCGACGAATCCAACCACGCGACGCCCAGAGGTTGCGCACTGCCCTCTCCCCGTTTGCTCAGCCATGCCTGTGAGTTATCGTCAACTTTCAATCGCAACGTCTTCTTATCACAGGTGGTAACCACACCATCTCGCCACTGTCCCTGAATTAACCTGACATTTCCGGCGCGCAGTGCACTGCTCTGTTCGAGAATTCGTTTCGCTTCCAACTGATAGACCGCGATATTATCCGCAGAGAGCTGCTCACGCCGTTCGGCCAACTGGCGCTGCATAAAACTCACCTGTCCTTGTTCATCAAAACGCAGCTCGACGCTCTGCGGGTTATGACCCAAATCGTTGCGCCGAATTTCCCGCAAAATGCCATTTTGATATTCGTAGAAGGTTACGCGAGTGTTGTCCCCGGAATAGGGGCTGTAGACGCTCATCAGCACTTGTGGCTGCTGCTGCGCATTATCCTGACGCCATAAACGAACGACACCGCTATCGGCGATATATCCGCTGGCACTAAATTGAGGGGAACCTGACTGACTGCTACAGGCGCTGAGACCAAAGGCTAAACCGAGGGTCATCAGCACCCGCTGCATAAACAAAAGGGGCTTTGCCACCCCCCTGCTTATTATTTTCACTGACACACTATTAAGATTTAACAGAATCTTTCAGTGCTTTACCAGAAACAAACGCTGGCACATTAGCTGCAGCAATTTTGATTTCTTTACCAGTCTGTGGGTTGCGGCCAGTGCGCTCATTACGATGGTTTACCTTGAAAGTACCAAAACCAACCAATTGTACTGGATCACCGTCTTTCAGAGATTCGGTAATTGCAGCCAGTGTGGATTCCAAAGCAGCTTTAGCTTGTGCTTTAGAAAGGTCCGCTTTGTCCGCGATTACGTCAATCAGTTGAGTCTTATTCATAAGTTATCCTTACAGTGTGTTTATCGTTTGCAAAGCATCGAGTGCGACGGATATGCCGATGGACAGCACTCTCCTGCATACACGCACCGATAGCCACTTTTTTTCGCCCCCCAAATGTAGAACAGACAGGGGGCAGATGTGAAGCCTTAAGACGTGACAAATCAGGCGTTAAATCACGTTTTCTTGCCTTATTGCGTTAAATTTATGCCAATGTTGCTAACAGCCGCTTCCCGCAGGTCAGATCGTAGCCCTTTTATCAGATCTAAGTCGCGCTCTTCACAGTCAGCTAACAGACGGAAAATCTCCCATTGGATATCCCATTCTTCTTCAATCGCAGGCAAAATTTTCAGTTCTTCATCGGTCATTTCTTTACCGGCCAACGTCATTTCCAACATTGCAACGGTACGAATTGATGCTTCGCTGATAGCGACAGCATGTTCCAGTGTTTCACCACTCAAACGCGAATGGATGGCCTCGCCCAATGCAATACAGGCATCGATGGCAGGATAAACACCGTAGATAGCATAGTCATCGGCTGAAGGAATTGCCTCTTCCAGCTTCTCTAACTGGCTATCAAAGTTAACTTTTGCGTCTTTTACGACCAAAGTTTCCCAGATCAGGTCCAGAATGCGCCGGTAAACAGCCGGGTCGCCAAATTCAGTTTCCAGACAAAATTGCTGATAGTTGGGATACATCCGCTCGCATAAGCAAGCCATGAAAGTCAGGTGTTGCCAACTTTCCAGCTTCTCGAGACGTAGATGAATCGGATTACGTATCATTATAAGTTCTCATTATTCATTATCTGCGCGGCAGTGTACCCGAAATTAAATCATATCCCTATGGTTGCCAAGTAAATCAGGATTTTTCCGCACCCAACGCTGAAATTGCGGGCGGTTTGAGGCGATAGCATCAGCCCAACGGGTTGGCTCAGGCAAACGGTAGCCCGCCATGCAAGCCTGTACCCACGCCAAAGCACTGCTAACACTGACCCGATGACCGGGCGAGATAAACAGTGGATTGCAACGGACTTTGCTACGCCACACCCAGCCAAGTTGCTCATCACCATCAATGAGTGGTTGTAATGCGCCGTTATCGCTCTCTAGCGGCAGAGAGTGCCCACACAGGCGACTTTTGGCGACACCAATGGTCGGGACATCAACCAACAGCCCAAAATGGCTGGCAACGCCTAAACGACGCGGATGTGCGATACCTTGCCCATCAACAAACACCAGTTGAGGCCGTTGCTGCAACTGCCCCCAGGCGGCTAATAATGCAGGATATTCACGGAAAGAGAGTAAACCGGGGATATACGGCAGTGAAGTTGCCACGCGGGCAACCTGATATTCCACCAGTTCTAGCGAGGGATAACGCAAAATCGCGATAGCAGCACGGGTAATCTCCCCCTGCTGCTCAAAACCAACATCCGCACCGGCAATAAAGTGCACTGACCCACTATCAAAATCATCGTGAAGAATAATTTCAGATGCTCGTTGTAACTGTTCTGCCCGTAACGCTTTGGTATCTATCATCGGCCAACCTCCCTCGAGCTTGAAGCTACAGTACGGTTACCTGCCGCCCCAATGACTTTGGGTATAAGCGATTAGTTTTGATGATAAGGCTTTGATAATGTATGCACTGCATCAACAAAAGCCCCTGCATGTTCTGGCGGGACATCCTGATGAATGCCGTGCCCCAGATTAAACACATGCCCTTCACCCTGGCCAAAACTTGCGAGAATAGTACTCACTTCCTGCTCAATACGGGCAGGTGGTGCGTATAGCACAGAGGGGTCCATATTGCCTTGCAGAGCGACCTTATCACCCACCCGACGGCGCGCATCGCCGATATCCGTGGTCCAATCCAACCCTAATGCATCACAACCGGTAGCAGCCATTGCTTCCAGCCATTGCCCGCCACCTTTGGTGAACAAGGTCACCGGCACCCGACGCCCGTCGTTTTCACGGATCAGGCCATCGACGATTTTATGCATGTAGTTCAAGGAGAATTCAAGATAATCACGCCCAGTCAGTACCCCGCCCCAAGTATCAAACACCATCACAGATTGAGCGCCAGCTTTGATTTGCGCATTGAGATACAAGATGACGCTATCGGCCAGTTTATCCAGTAGCAGATGCAGAGTTTGCGGCTCGGCATACATCATTTTCTTCAGTTTGGTAAACGCTTTGCTACTACCACCTTCAACCATATAGGTTGCCAGCGTCCATGGGCTGCCGGAAAAACCAATTAATGGCACCGCACCTTTCAGCTCACGGCGAATGGTTCTTACCGCGTTCATCACATAACCTAATTCCTCTTCTGGGTCGGGAATGGGTAACTTTTCGACGTCGGCGCGACAAGTAATCGGGGATTGGAAGCGTGGGCCTTCACCGGTTTCAAAATAGAGCCCCAGCCCCATAGCATCGGGGATGGTCAGAATGTCTGAAAACAGAATCGCGGCGTCCAATGGATAGCGACGTAATGGCTGCATCGTCACTTCACAAGCCAGTTCCGCATTTTTGCACAGCGACATAAAATCCCCGGCAACCCCACGGGTAGCTTTATATTCCGGCAAATAACGGCCCGCCTGACGCATCATCCATACCGGCGTTACATCTACCGGTTGACGCAATAAGGCTCGCAGATAGCGATCGTTTTTCAACTCATTCATGGTGGAGCTCCCTTAATTATCTGGCGGCCATCTTTTAGCGGACCATATTGTAGCATGTCAGATAATACTTTCCTGCTAACTGCCGCCGCTATTAAGGGCGTGATAATGACTCACTCTCGTGGGGTTTAAACTGCGTCGGCTATGAGGTTAGCGCTTCAGCACTCCCTTCTGATTAGATCAACTCACGGTGCTCGCGGCATAACACCACGGTATCTTCAATTAATCGTCGTGCTACGGTGCCTGGCGGCGGCAGTAATGGCAATTGGTCATAACGATACCAACCGGCATTTAGCAGCTCTTTAGGGTCATGTCGCAATTCACCACTGTCATACTCGGCCATAAACGCCATCATCAGTGAATGGGGGAACGGCCAAGGCTGTGATGTTACGTAGCGCAGATTTTTAATGTGAATATTACTTTCTTCTAAAACTTCACGGGAAACCGCCTGCTCCAGAGTCTCACCCACTTCGACAAAGCCTGCCAATACGGTATTAATGCCGCCACGATGCCGTACATGCTGCGCCAATAAAATTTCATCATCACGGCGAATGGCAACAATCACACAAGGGGCGACTTGTGGGTAATAGCGCTCACGGCAGTGATTACACAGACAAGCCCACTCGGAACGGCTGGCCTGCATTTGGTGACCGCAATAACCACAAAAACGGTGAGAACGATAAAACTCTGCCAGTTGCACACCACGCCCAGCCAATTGGAACAAGCCGCGATCCACATCCAGTAATTGCCGCACGGAACCCATATCAGTAGACATCATCTGACGGATCAACCATACCGCCTGCCCTTGCCATTCACCGATTTGCCTTGCCGCTGCGCCCTGCAATGACCAATTAGCGGCATTACCTTGTGGTAACTCCCCTTTCGGCAACCATAATTTGTTTTCATGACTGACAATCCACCAGCCACTTTCTTTACCTGTAAGTTGTAGTTCCATATCGTTGTTGCACAACCTCGACTTCACTGGCAATCTAGAATCCGGCTTGTTACATTTTTGTAACCCACTATTACTTTTCCTTACTCACGGAGTCGTTCATGCTCAACCGACTAGAAAGCCTGACTCAACGCGTTGGCGGCAGTAATGAATTAATTGATCAATGGCTTCATGCGCGTAAAGAACTGTTAGTTTCATATTGCACAGTGATCGGTATTAAGCCGCAAAAAGAAAAGCATACCCCGCTTAACGAAAAAGCGCTGGAGAACTTTTGCCATAATTTAGTGGATTATCTCTCTTCCGGGCATTTTCATATCTATGACAGAATTATCAAACAGGTGGAAGGCGCGTCTAGCCCAAAAATGGCGCTGACGACCAAAGTGTATCCTGCGTTAAAAAATAATACTCAAACGATCATGACATTCCATGATCGTTATACCAACATTGAGATCGATCAGGACAGTTGTATCGAGTTTCAACAAGCATTATCTGATATCGGCGAAGCCCTTGATGCCCGTTTCCGCTTGGAAGATCAATTGATTCAATGGGCAGCCGAGTCATGGCAAGCCGCCCAGCCAGTTATTCAAACAGGGCCGGTAAAATAGCCCGCTGAACAGCACGGGCTTGTAGTTTTAATTCAACCTCATATACTGGGGTTTCTTGTCGGAGTGCCTAGCACCTGTTTTCTTAGGAAAGCAAACGCAGGCTGAGACCGTTAATTCGGGATCCGCGGAACCTGATCGGGTTAATACCCGCGAAGGGAACAAGAGTAATTTATCGCTACAGGCCCGGTCTTTATCCTTACAGGTAGCTGCCGGTTACTGGCCAACATCGTTACTCCCGCCAAGCTCCAGACAAGCAATTTTCCCTATAAACCACACTGGTAGGAATTGCTATGTCTAATAATACAACCACTAAAAGTTCATCACGCCCACGTAAACCTATTCCACGTAAACAACTTCCACGTAAACAACAACGTGAACAAGCTCAACAGTTTATTGATACTTTGCAAGGTGTCACTTTCCCCAACTCCCAACGTATTTACCTACAAGGCTCACGGCCAGATATTCTGGTACCGATGCGCGAAATCCAGCTCAGTCCGACACTGATTGGCGGTGGCAAAGACGCACCACGCTATGAAGATAACGAAGCCATCCCGGTGTATGACACTTCCGGCCCATATGGTGACTCAAATGCCAAACTGGATGTTCACAGCGGGTTACCCAAATTACGCGATAGCTGGATAGCTGAACGCCAGGATAGCGCCGCACTGACCTCTGTCAGCTCTGGCTTCACCCAACAACGTTTGGCCGACGAAGGCTTGGATCATTTGCGTTTTGAGCATCTGCCACACCCGAAGAAAGCCATCACAGGCAAATGCGTCACCCAACTGCATTACGCCCGTCAGGGTATCATCACGCCAGAGATGGAGTTTATCGCGCTGCGAGAAAATATGGGCCGTGAACGTATTCGTGGTGAGGTACTACGCCAGCAGCATCCAGGACAGGCTTTTGGCGCTAACCTGCCAGAAAATATCACTGCCGAATTTGTACGTCAGGAAGTGGCGGCGGGCCGAGCTATCATTCCCGCCAATATAAACCACCCAGAATCTGAGCCGATGATTATTGGTCGTAACTTTTTAGTGAAAGTGAACGCCAATATCGGTAACTCTGCGGTGACCTCCTCCATCGAAGAAGAAGTAGAAAAGCTGGTGTGGTCAACCCGCTGGGGTGCCGATACCGTGATGGACCTGTCCACTGGCCGCTATATCCATGAAACCCGTGAATGGATCCTACGTAACAGCCCGGTCCCTATTGGTACCGTTCCTATCTATCAGGCATTAGAAAAAGTAAATGGTGTGGCTGAGAACCTAACCTGGGAAATGTTCCGTGACACGCTGTTGGAGCAGGCCGAGCAAGGGGTGGATTACTTTACTATCCATGCCGGTGTGTTGCTGCGTTATGTGCCGATGACTGCCAAACGCTTGACCGGTATCGTCTCCCGTGGCGGTTCAATTATGGCGAAGTGGTGCCTTTCCCATCATCAGGAAAACTTCCTGTATCAGCATTTTCGCGAAATCTGCCAGATCTGTGCTGCCTATGATGTCTCACTGTCACTGGGTGATGGTCTGCGCCCTGGTTCCATCCAGGATGCCAATGATGAAGCCCAGTTCGCTGAACTGCATACCTTGGGTGAATTGACCAAAATCGCCTGGGAATATGATGTGCAGGTGATGATTGAAGGCCCCGGTCATGTGCCGATGCAGATGATTCGCCGCAATATGACGGAAGAGTTGGAACACTGCCATGAAGCACCATTCTATACCTTAGGCCCGCTAACCACGGATATTGCGCCGGGTTATGACCATTTCACGTCAGGTATTGGGGCGGCCATGATTGGCTGGTTCGGTTGTGCCATGCTGTGTTACGTCACACCGAAAGAACATCTTGGCCTGCCTAATAAAGAGGATGTGAAACAAGGACTTATTACTTATAAAATCGCCGCCCATGCCGCAGATTTGGCCAAAGGCCACCCCGGTGCGCAGATCCGCGATAATGCCATGTCGAAAGCGCGCTTTGAATTCCGCTGGGAAGATCAGTTCAATCTGGCGCTTGATCCAGAAACCGCACGAGCCTATCACGACGAAACCCTGCCGCAGGAGTCCGGCAAAGTGGCCCACTTCTGCTCAATGTGCGGGCCGAAATTCTGCTCGATGAAAATCTCTCAGGAAGTCCGCGACTATGCCGCTACGCAAGAACAGGCTGTGACGCAAGAGCTAGCAGCGACACAAGAAACAGCAGCCCAACCGATCGAAATTTTACAATCAGGTATGGAACAGATGTCAGCGGAGTTCCGCTCTCGCGGCAGCGAGCTGTATCACAGCCCCGTTAACCTCAAGAGCGAGGCCAATAATGAACCTGTCTAATCATGCCTCATTTTCTGCAAAGAAAGGTTTCCCTGCGACGGTACAGCGTCTTGGTCTCTATCCCGTCGTCGATAGCCTACTTTGGATAGAGCGCCTGCTTGCCGCAGGTGTAACCACAATACAACTACGTATCAAAGAGTTAGATGATGCGCAGGTAGAACAAGACATTGCCGCTGCCATAGCGTTAGGCAAACGCTATCAGGCACGCTTATTTATCAATGATTATTGGCGGCTGGCGATTAAGCATGGTGCCTATGGTGTTCATCTGGGTCAGGAAGATTTGGAAACAGCCGACTTGGCCGCGATTCAGCAAGCTGGATTACGGCTGGGCGTATCAACCCATGATGAGCAGGAACTGGCGATAGCTAAAGCTGTCCGGCCCTCTTATATCGCCATGGGCCACATCTTCCCCACACAAACCAAGCAAATGCCGTCATCACCACAAGGGTTGACGGTACTCAAGCAGATGGTCGACAACACGCCAGGCTACCCGACCGTTGCCATCGGCGGTATCAGCATTGAGCGCGTACCGGCGGTCCTGGCCACGGGTGTCGGTAGTGTAGCGGTCGTCAGTGCCATTACCCTGAGTGACGATTGGCAGCAGGCAACAGCACAATTACTGCACCTGATTGAGGGCAAGGAGCTGGCTGATGACAAACAAGTATGAGTTGAGTGACAGCGAATTCTTGCGCTACAGCCGCCAGTTATTACTGGAGGATATCGGCCCTGAGGGCCAGTTGAAGCTGAAAAGTGCCTGTGTGCTGATTATCGGCCTTGGCGGCCTTGGTTCGCCTGCTGCGCTCTATTTGGCGGCAGCCGGTGTCGGTAAGCTATTACTGGCTGATGATGACCAACTGGAACTGACCAATTTACAGCGCCAAATCCTGTATCGCACCACAGATATCAGCCAAACATCCTCAGCTAATCAAAGTAAAGCACGGTTAGCCCAACGTCATTTGCAAAGCCTCAATCCGTTGATTGAAATTGTCCCATTTGATACGCGGCTGCTAGGTGCGGCATTGGCCGATGCGGTAGCTAACGCTGATTTGGTGCTGGATTGCAGCGACAACATGGAGACGCGCCATCAGGTAAATTCAGCCTGTATCACTGCACAAAAACCATTAATTAGCGGTAGTGCCGTGGGATTCAGCGGGCAATTGCTGGTGATTGAACCGCCTTATTCTCAAGGCTGCTACGCCTGTCTATATCCCGATAAAGAATTACCACAACGTAACTGCCGTACTGCTGGCGTATTGGGGCCGGTGGTCGGCGTCATTGGTACCTTGCAAGCACTGGAGGCCATCAAGATGTTGGCAGGACTGCCGTCGGCACTGAGCGGGAAATTACGCTTATTCGATGGCAAGCAGCAGAGCTGGAGCACCCTGCAACTGACTCGGGCCAAGCATTGCCCTGCCTGCGGAGGTGCACAGTGAAAACGGGTTATATACAGATTGTGCTCAATGATCAGCCATTAGAAGTGGTGAGCAATATCACTGCGGCAATGCTGCTCAATCAGCTCAAACGCCACCAGCCGGGTACGGCTCTGGCAATTAATCAGGTCATCGTCCCCCGCACTGACTGGGAAAAATGCCAGTTACACGCGGGTGATAACATTTTGCTATTCCAAGCGATTGCCGGGGGCTGACATGCTGAAGATCGCCGATACCACTTTTACCTCACGTTTATTTACCGGTACGGGAAAATTCTCCACCCCGGAACTAATGCTGGAAGCATTGCGCGCCTCGGGGTCACAACTGATTGCTATGGCGATGAAACGGGTTGATTTACGGGCAGGGAACGATGCAATTCTTGCGCCCTTGCAACAATTAGGTGTGCGTTTGCTGCCTAATACCTCGGGGGCCAAAACTGCGCAAGAGGCTGTATTTGCCGCCCGTCTGGCGCGTGAAGCGCTGGGTACCCATTGGATAAAATTGGAAATTCATCCCGATGTGAAGTATTTACTGCCTGACCCAATAGAAACCCTGAAAGCCGCCGAAATACTGGTGAAAGAGGGATTTGTTGTTTTGCCTTACTGTGGTGCGGACCCGGTATTGTGCAAGCGGCTGGAAGAAGCAGGCTGCGCTGCCGTCATGCCATTGGGTGCACCGATTGGCTCAAATTTGGGCTTACGTACCCGCGACTTTCTGCAAATCATTATCGAGCAGGCCAAAGTGCCCGTGGTAGTCGATGCTGGAATTGGTGCGCCAAGCCATGCGCTTGAGGCAATGGAATTGGGAGCTGATGCCGTGCTGGTCAATACCGCAATTGCCGTGGCACGCTCACCCGTACACATGGCGCATGCTTTCCGTTTGGCGGTTGAATCCGGTGAATTGGCGCGTCAGGCGGGGCTTGGCAACCAACAGTTTGGCAAGGCCATTGCCACCAGCCCACTGACTGGCTTTCTCAGCCAGTTAGAGGAGGAGCATCATGTCTGAAGATTTCAGCCAACACTGGCAACAATTAGATTGGGATGATATTTCTCTGCGTATTAACAGTAAAACCGCCGCTGATGTTGAACGGGCCATTAATGCCGTCAAACCGAATCGCGGCGACTTAATGGCGTTGATTTCGCCCGCAGCACTGGCTTATCTCGAACCGATGGCGCAGAAGGCTCAACAATTAACCCGCCAGCGTTTTGGTAACACGGTGAGTTTTTATGTGCCGCTCTACCTTTCTAATCTGTGTGCTAATGATTGCACTTATTGTGGTTTCTCGATGAGCAATCGCATCAAGCGCAAAACCTTAGATGAAGCAGAAATCATCCGTGAGTGTGATGCTATCAAAGCGCTAGGCTTTGAACATCTGCTACTGGTCACTGGTGAACATCAGGCAAAAGTAGGAATGGATTACTTTCGTCGTCACTTCCCAGTCATCCGTAGCCGATTCAGTTCACTGATGATGGAAGTTCAACCATTGGCGCAAGAAGAGTATGCGGAGCTAAAAACGTTGGGATTAGACGGTGTGATGGTTTATCAGGAAACCTATCACCCAGCGACTTACCAGCAACATCACTTGCGCGGGCACAAGCAAGATTTTCACTGGCGACTGGCAACCCCAGATCGTCTCGGTCGGGCTGGGATCGACAAGATCGGACTAGGTGCGTTGATCGGGCTGTCTAATAGTTGGCGCACGGACTGTTATATGCTGGCGGAGCATCTGTTTTATCTGCAACAGACCTATTGGCAAAGTCGCTACTCTATTTCGTTTCCACGACTACGACCTTGTGCGGGCGGTATCGAGCCTGCATCTCTGATGAGTGAGCCGCAACTGCTGCAATTGATCTGTGCTTTTAGATTGTTTGCCCCGGATGTGGAACTGTCGCTATCTACCCGTGAATCACCTTTCTTCCGCGACAATGTCATTCCGGTCGCGATTAATAATGTCAGTGCGGGTTCCAAAACTCAGCCTGGTGGGTATGCAAATAATCATCCAGAACTTGAGCAATTTGCTCCGCATGATAATCGCACACCGGAGCAGGTAGCACTGGCATTGACACAGGCGGGGTTACAGCCGGTGTGGAAGGATTGGGATCGCCATTTAGGGCGTTCTCTGCAATAAACCGGCCGTTTAAATCCTAAAAAAAGCAAAAAAAAACCGCCCCGTAAGGAGCGGTTTTTACGTTGGTGAACAACAAAGAGATTAGTCTTTGCTGTTACCAAAACCGGCATTAAGCAATTCAGCCAGGTTAGCCGTTGCTTCATCCGCGCTAACTTGCGGTACAACGGGAACTTCACCCAGAGCTTTACGGCGTGCACGATCCTGATGATAAGCGTAACCGGTACCGGCTGGGATCAGACGGCCCACGATTACGTTTTCTTTCAGGCCACGCAGTTCATCACGTTTACCGGCAACTGCCGCTTCAGTAAGAACGCGCGTGGTTTCTTGGAACGAAGCCGCAGAGATGAAGGACTCGGTCGCCAAGGATGCCTTGGTGATACCCAGCAGGTCACGCGTGAACGTAGCCTCGATTTTGCCTTCGGCTGCCAGCTTACGGTTAGCGATTTTAACGCGAGACATTTCTGCCTGCTCGCCTTCCAGGAAGTCAGTGCTACCTGAATCAACGATGGTGCCTTTACGCAACATCTGACGAACGATAACTTCGATGTGTTTATCGTTAATCTTAACGCCTTGCAGACGGTAAACTTCCTGCACTTCGTTAGTGATGTAACGGGTAACTGCGTGAACGCCACGCAGACGCAGAATGTCATGTGGAGATTCTGGGCCATCGGAGACCACGTCACCGCGTTCTACAATTTCACCTTCGAACACGTTGAGCTGACGCCATTTCGGAATCATCTCTTCGTATGCATCGCTACCATCCAACGGTGAGATAACCAGACGACGTTTGCCTTTGGTCTCTTTACCGAACGAGATGATCCCGCTGATTTCAGCCAGGATTGCAGGCTCTTTCGGACGACGTGCTTCGAACAAGTCAGCAACACGTGGCAGACCACCGGTAATATCCTTGGTACCGCTTGATTCCTGAGGAATACGCGCCAGGGTATCACCCGCACCGATCTGAATGCCGTCTTCCAGCTGTACAATCGTTTTACCTGGCAGGAAGTATTGAGCAGGCATATCAGTACCTGGGATCAATACATCGTCGCCTTTGGCGTCAACGATTTTCAGTGCCGGACGCAGGTCTTTACCGCTACCGGTACGCTCTGCACTATCCAGTACTACCAGAGAAGACAAACCAGTCAGTTCGTCGGTCTGGCGGGTAATGGTCTGGCCGTCAACCATGTCCGCGAAGCGAATGAAACCGCTCACTTCGGTCACAACTGGCATGATGTGCGGATCCCAGTTAGCAACGGTTTCGCCGCCCTGGACTTCTGCGCCATCGCCTTTAGCCATTACAGCACCGTAAGGCACTTTGTAGCTTTCTTTAGTACGGCCGAATTCGTCGATCAGCTTCAGCTCGGTATTACGAGAAGTAATAACCAGCTTGCCCGCTGCATTGGTAACGAACTTGACGTTGCTCAGTTTCAAGCTGCCTTTGTTCTTAACCTGAATGCTGGACTCTGCTGCCGCACGAGATGCCGCACCACCGATGTGGAACGTACGCATCGTAAGCTGGGTACCCGGCTCACCGATTGACTGCGCTGCAATAACACCAACTGCTTCACCTTTGTTGATGATGTGACCACGTGCCAGGTCGCGACCATAGCAGTTTGCACACACACCAAAGTCAGTTTCACAGCTTACTACTGAACGAACTTTAACGCTGTCGACGGAGTTTTCTTCTAACAGATCACACCATTTTTCGTCCAATAGGGTGTTACGCGGAACCAGAATATCAGCCGTACCCGGCTTGATAACTTCTTCTGCGGTCACACGACCCAGAACGCGATCGCGCAGTGGCTCTTTAACATCACCACCTTCGATAACCGGGGTCATCACGATACCGTTATGGGTACCACAATCGTCTTCGGTTACCACCAGATCCTGTGCCACGTCAACCAAACGACGGGTCAGGTAACCGGAGTTCGCAGTTTTCAATGCGGTATCCGCCAAACCTTTACGCGCACCGTGGGTTGAGATGAAGTACTGAAGTACGTTCAAACCTTCACGGAAGTTCGCAGTGATTGGCGTTTCAATGATCGAACCATCTGGCTTGGCCATCAGACCACGCATCCCTGCCAGCTGACGAATCTGTGCAGCAGAACCACGCGCACCGGAGTCGGCCATCATAAAGATGCTGTTGAATGACACTTGCTGTTCGACAACGCCGTCACGGTTGACAACATCTTCTACAGACAAGTTATCCATCATCGCCTTGGCAACACGTTCGTTAGCCGCGGCCCAGATATCGATCACTTTGTTATAACGTTCGCCTGCGGTTACCAGACCAGATTGGAACTGCTCCTGGATCTCGGCAACTTCAGTTTCAGCTTCTTCGATGATCCCTGCTTTCGCTTCTGGGATAACCATGTCATCGATACCTACAGAGGCGCCTGAGCGTGCTGCGTAAGCAAAACCGGTGTACATGATCTGGTCAGCAAAGATAACCGTTGGCTTCAAGCCCAGGATGCGGTAACAGGTGTTCAGCATCTTGGAGATAGCTTTCTTGCCCAGCGGCTGGTTCACGATAGAGTAAGGCAGGCCTTTCGGGACGATCATCCACAAAATAGCACGGCCAACTGTCGTATCGATGATGCTGGTACGCGTAATGCTTTCGCCTTCGACATTACGAATTTCTTCAGTAATACGCACTTTTACGCGAGCATGTAGCGATGCCAGGCCACCACGATAAATACGTTCAGCTTCTTTCGGGCCAGTCAGAACCATGCCTTCGCCTTTGGCGTTAACACAGTCGCGGGTCATGTAATACAGACCCAATACAACGTCCTGAGAAGGAACGATGATTGGCTCGCCGTTCGCTGGTGACAGGATGTTGTTGGTAGACATCATCAACGCACGCGCTTCTAACTGAGCTTCCAGTGTTAGCGGTACGTGAACAGCCATTTGGTCACCATCGAAGTCGGCGTTATATGCCGCACAAACCAATGGGTGCAACTGGATTGCCTTACCTTCGATCAGAACCGGTTCAAACGCCTGGATACCCAAACGGTGAAGGGTTGGTGCACGGTTCAGCAGCACTGGGTGTTCGCGGATAACTTCATCCAAGATATCCCAAACCACAGCTTCTTCACGCTCAACCATCTTCTTGGCGGCTTTAATGGTGGTAGCAAGACCACGCAATTCCAGCTTGCCGTAGATGAACGGTTTGAACAGCTCAAGAGCCATTTTCTTAGGCAGACCGCACTGATGCAGACGCAGGTATGGACCAACGGTGATAACCGAACGACCTGAGTAGTCAACACGTTTACCCAGCAAGTTCTGACGGAAACGACCTTGCTTACCTTTGATCATGTCAGCCAGTGACTTCAACGGACGCTTGTTAGAGCCGGTAATCGCACGACCGCGACGGCCGTTATCCAGCAATGCATCTACTGCTTCTTGCAGCATACGCTTTTCGTTACGTACGATGATGTCAGGAGCCGCCAAGTCCAGCAGGCGCTTCAGACGGTTGTTACGGTTGATCACGCGACGATACAAATCGTTCAGATCAGAAGTCGCAAAACGACCACCATCCAACGGAACCAATGGACGCAAATCTGGCGGCAACACAGGCAGCACGGTCAGGATCATCCACTCTGGCTTATTGCCAGACTGTACGAACGCTTCCAGCAGCTTGATACGCTTAGTCAGCTTCTTACGCTTGGTTTCAGAATTTGTTTCGTTCAATTCTTCACGCAGGATCTCGCACTCAGCTTCCAGATCCATGTTTTTCAACAGGGCCTGAATCGCCTCGGCGCCCATTTTCGCGTCGAACTCATCACCAAACTCTTCCAACGCGTCCAGATACTGCTCTTCAGTCAGGATCTGACGACGTTCCAGGTTGGTCATACCGCCTTCAACAACCACATAGGATTCGAAGTACAGTACACGTTCGATGTCACGTAATGGCATATCCAGCAGTAAACCGATGCGGGATGGCAGCGATTTCAGAAACCAGATGTGCGCAGTTGGAGAAGCCAGTTCGATGTGACCCATACGCTCACGGCGCACTTTGGTTTGAGTCACTTCAACGCCGCATTTCTCACAAATAACACCACGGTGTTTCAAACGCTTGTACTTACCGCACAGGCATTCGTAATCTTTTACTGGGCCAAAGATACGGGCACAGAAAAGGCCGTCACGTTCTGGTTTGAACGTACGGTAGTTAATGGTTTCCGGCTTTTTAACTTCACCGAACGACCATGAACGGATCATGTCTGGCGATGCCAGAGCAATTTTGATCGCATCAAACTCTTCGGTCTTAGTTTGCGCTTTCAGAAACTTTAATAAGTCTTTCACGGATTGGCTCCTGTCGGAGTTAGACCTGATAGGCGCTCAAAACGAAATTTGAGCGCCCCTGTGACCAGTGCGAACCACCAGCAGACTCCCGGCTGTAAGAGTCTGCCGTCTGGCGAAGAGTTACTCTTCTTCCAGCTCGATATTGATGCCCAGCGAGCGGATTTCTTTCAACAATACGTTGAAGGACTCCGGCATGCCTGGTTCCATACGGTGATCGCCATCCACGATGTTTTTGTACATCTTGGTACGGCCGTTTACATCGTCGGACTTGACGGTAAGCATTTCCTGCAATGTGTACGCGGCGCCATAAGCTTCCAACGCCCACACTTCCATCTCACCGAAACGCTGACCACCGAACTGAGCCTTACCACCCAGCGGCTGCTGAGTAACCAGGCTGTAAGAACCGGTAGAACGCGCATGCATCTTGTCATCAACCAAGTGGTTCAGTTTCAGCATGTACATGTAGCCGACAGTAACCTGACGTTCAAATTGCTCGCCGGTACGGCCGTCAAACAGAGTAATCTGACCAGAAGTTGGCAGACCACCTAGCTGTAACAGTTCCTTGATCTCTTTCTCTGTCGCGCCGTCGAAGACTGGTGTTGCAATTGGCATACCTTTTTTCAGGTTCTCAGCCAGACGCAATACTTCGTCATCGGTGAAGGTGCTCAGATCAACTTTCTGACAAACGTTGTCGCCCAGATCGTAGGCTTTCTGGATGAACTCACGCAGTTTGGCAACTTCTTCCTGCTTCTTCAGCATGGCGTTGATTTTCTCGCCAATGCCTTTCGCTGCCATCCCTAAGTGGGTTTCCAAAATCTGACCGATGTTCATACGCGATGGTACGCCCAGCGGGTTCAGAACGATGTCTACCGGCGTACCGTTTTCATCGTAAGGCATATCTTCGATCGGGTTAATTTTGGAGATAACACCTTTGTTACCGTGACGACCGGCCATCTTGTCACCCGGTTGAATCTGACGTTTAACCGCCAAATACACCTTGACGATCTTCAGCACGCCTGGTGCCAAATCATCACCTTGGGTGATCTTACGACGCTTGGCATCCATCTTCTTCTCGAATTCGGATTTCATTTCGTCGTACTGCTCTGCCAACTGTTCCAGTTGGTTTTGCTTGTCTTCGTCGGTCAGGCCCAGTTCGAGCCAACGATCACGTGGTAACTTGCTCAGCTTGTCAGCTTCGATGCCACCAGAAACCAGTACTGCATGGATACGTGCAAACAGGCCCGCTTCCAGGATCTGCAACTCTTCAGTCAGGTCTTTCTTAGCCTGCTTCAGTTGCATCTCTTCGATTTCTAACGCACGTTTATCTTTTTCTACACCGTCGCGAGTAAAGACTTGTACGTCAATAACCGTACCGGAAACACCGTTTGGTACACGCAGAGAAGAGTCTTTAACATCAGACGCTTTCTCACCGAAGATCGCACGTAACAGCTTCTCTTCTGGCGTCAGTTGGGTTTCACCTTTAGGTGTTACCTTACCAACCAGAATGTCGCCGCCAGTCACTTCAGCACCGATATACACGATACCGGACTCATCCAGTTTGGACAGTGCAGCTTCACCCACGTTCGGGATATCAGCCGTTATCTCTTCTGGCCCCAGCTTGGTGTCACGGGACACACATGCCAGTTCTTGAATGTGGATGGTGGTGAAGCGATCTTCTTGTACCACGCGCTCGGAGACCAAGATGGAGTCTTCGAAGTTGTAACCGTTCCAAGGCATGAACGCTACGCGCATGTTCTGACCCAATGCCAGTTCGCCCAGATCTGTTGATGGGCCATCTGCCAGCACGTCGCCGCGCTCGATTGGCTCACCCAGATTCACACACGGCATCTGGTTGATACAGGTGTTCTGGTTTGAACGGGTGTATTTGGTCAGGTTATAAATATCAATGCCTGCTTCGCCCGGATACATTTCGTCTTCGTTAACTTTAATAACGATACGGGATGCATCTACGTATTGAACCGTACCGCCACGTTTGGCTACAGAGGTTACCCCTGAGTCAACCGCTACTGCACGTTCCATACCAGTACCCACCAGCGGCTTATCAGCACGCAGAGTAGGAACCGCCTGACGTTGCATGTTCGCACCCATCAATGCACGGTTGGCGTCATCGTGTTCCAAGAATGGAATCAGAGAAGCACCAACAGACACCACCTGTTGAGTGGAAACGTCCATATAGTCTACTTGGTCGCGGCTAAACAGGCTTGATTCGCCTTTGCTACGACAAGTGACCAAGTCTTCAATGAAGCGGCCGTCTTCGTCCAGGTTGGAGTTCGCCTGAGCGATAACGAAATTGCCTTCTTCAATAGCAGACAGGTAGTTAATTTCATCGGTCACCACACCATCGCGTACGCGACGATAAGGTGTTTCCAGGAAACCATACTCGTTGGTCTGTGCGTAGACAGACAAGGAGTTGATCAGACCGATGTTTGGACCTTCTGGCGTTTCGATTGGACATACGCGACCGTAGTGAGTCGGGTGTACGTCTCGAACTTCAAAGCCAGCACGTTCACGGGTCAAACCGCCCGGGCCCAATGCAGAGATACGGCGTTTATGCGTAATCTCAGACAACGGGTTGTTCTGGTCCATAAATTGTGACAACTGGCTGGAACCGAAGAACTCTTTCACCGCCGCCGAAATCGGCTTGGCGTTGATCATGTCCTGAGGCATCAGAGTGTCGAGGTCACCCAGAGACAAACGCTCTTTAACTGCACGCTCAACACGAACCAGACCTACACGGAACTGGTTTTCAGCCATTTCACCAACGGAACGAATACGACGGTTGCCCAAGTGGTCGATATCATCCACTTCGCCGCGACCATTACGGATATCGATGAGCTTTTTCATCACTTCGGTGATGTCTTCTTTGCTCAGGATACCGGAACCTTCGATTTCGTCACGCAGCAGGGAACGGTTGAACTTCATCCGGCCAACCGCTGACAAATCATAGCGGTCTTCAGAGAAGAACAGGTTCTCAAACAGATTTTCAGCAGCTTCACGTGTTGGTGGCTCACCAGGACGCATCATGCGGTAGATCTCAACCAAGGCGCTCAAACGATCGCTGGTTGGGTCAACACGCAGGGTCTCGGAGATATAAGCACCGTGATCCAGGTCGTTGGTGAACAATGTTTCGATATGCTTGTGGCCAGACTGGCTCAGTTTAGCCAGTAAATCCAGTGACAGCTCCATGTTGGCTGCACAGATAAGCTCACCGGTGTTCGTATCGATATAGTCTTTTGCAACCACTTTACCGGCAATGTATTCAACCGGAACTTCGATGCGATCAATGCCGTCTTTTTCAAGCTGGCGAATATGACGCGCAGTAATACGACGCGCTTTCTCGACGTAAACTTTGCCATTCGCTTCAATATCAAAGGATGCCGTTTCACCGCGCAGGCGCTCTGGAACTAATTCCATCTGCAGCTTGTTGTCACGAATCTCAAAGACCACTTTCTCGAAGAACAGATCCAAGATCTGTGCAGTGGTGAAACTCAATGCGCGCAGAATGATGGTTGCAGGCAATTTACGACGACGGTCAATACGGACAAACAGGTTGTCTTTCGGGTCAAACTCGAAATCTAACCATGAACCGCGGTAAGGGATGATACGTGCGTTGTACAGCACTTTACCCGATGAATGGGTTTTACCCTTATCACTGTCAAAGAATACGCCAGGGCTACGGTGTAGCTGAGATACGATAACCCTCTCAGTACCGTTAATGACAAAGGTACCGTTTTCGGTCATGAGTGGAATTTCACCCATGTAGACTTCTTGTTCTTTGATGTCTTTGACCGTACCTTCAGGAGCTTCGCGCTCATAGATTACCAGACGCAGCTTAACGCGTAGCGGTGCGGAATAGGTCACACCACGGATCTGGCACTCTTTAACATCAAATACAGGTTCACCAAGACGGTAGCTAACGTATTGCAGCTCCGAATTGCCACTGTAGCTCTGAATTGGAAAAACAGAACGGAATGCTGCTTCCAGACCGTGCTGCCCTTCGGGATCTTGCTCGATGAATTTCTGGAACGAGTCAAGTTGGATAGAAAGGAGATAAGGTATGTCCAGAACTTGTGGACGTTTACCAAAATCCTTACGAATACGTTTTTTCTCGGTATAGGAGTAAACCATAGGGTTCCTCAGCTCGCTGAAAAGTCGACCCACTCTGTCTGCCCCGAACATAGGACAGTTCATGCAACACTATTATTTAGAATGAGAAGTTGAAACACTTCTCGAAATACTCTTTTCTATCACTCTTAAACCATTTCATCGCGTTACTTTGACTACCGAGCTACCCGAGTGGGTCGTAGCTGAGAACGCAGTATATTAAGTCGTAAATAGAAAGGAATATTGGGGGGTTAGTCAGCCGCTAAACAGTGTGAAATGCGACTAACGCCCTACAGCGCAAAAAGGCTGATGACTAAAAAGTCACCAGCCATCAGCCTATAAGTTAGGCTGCGAACTCAAAGCTAAACTTACTTGATCTCAACAGAAGCACCAGCTTCTTCCAGAGATTTTTTCAGAGACTCAGCTTCGTCTTTGTTCACGCCTTCTTTCAGAACTGCAGGTGCAGACTCAACCAGATCTTTAGCTTCTTTCAAGCCCAGGCCAGTTGCGCCGCGAACAGCTTTGATTACTGCAACTTTGTTGTCGCCGAATGAAGCCAGAACAACGTTGAATTCAGTTTGTTCTTCTACAGCTTCAGCAGCAGCAGCAGGACCTGCAGCAACAGCAGCAGCTGAAACGCCGAATTTCTCTTCCATAGCAGAGATCAGTTCAACGATTTCCATTACAGACAGAGCTGCAACGCCTTCCAGAATTTGGTCTTTAGTGATAGTTGACATAACAAGTGTTCCTAAAATACAGAAATAGTTTATACGTTAAAAAGCAGTGACTGACAAAAGTGAGGGCGATTAAGCCGCTTCAGCTTCTTTCTGATCACGCAGCGCAGCCAGAGTACGAACCAATTTGCCAGCAGCGGCTTCTTTCATGGTTCCCATCAGACGTGCGATTGCTTCTTCGTAGGTTGGCAGAGTTGCCAGGCGGTCGATCTGAGCCGCAGGGATTAACTCGCCTTCAAAGGCTGCTGCTTTAACCTCAAATTTTGCATTATCTTTAGCAAATGCTTTGAACAGACGAGCAGCTGCGCCCGGGTGTTCAGAAGAGAATGCGATCAAGGTTGGACCAACAAACGTGTCTTTCAGGCATTCGAATTGAGTGCCTTCAACAATGCGGCACAGCAAGGTGTTACGAACAACTTGCATGTGAACGCCAGCTTCACGACCTGCTTTACGCAGTTCAGTCATTTTGTCAACGGTAACGCCACGAGAATCCGCAACAACCGCAGACAGCGCACCTTTGGCTACTTCTTTAACTTCAGCAACAATCGCTTGTTTGCCTTGAAGATTTAGTGCCATTAGTTCTTGCTCCTGGATTAACCGGAGAGTAATTCCCCGGAACTCACGTCACCCAATCCACTACAAAATGCAATGAACGGGCGTTGAAACACGGTGAGCAGAATTCAGCAAGGACAATTCTTTATAGGAAAGAAAAAATGCTTTAGGTTCTGTCACCGTCTACGCAGGAAATTAAGTGTCTTACGACACACCTGCGGTCTTGGACGGAGGCTTGGATAAGGCCAAGCTCCAACCGAAAATTCTGGTGTTCTGCTGATAAGTAACCCCATCAACAGAAGCATGGGCGTAAGATTCTAGACAAACCTTACGCCCACGTAAAGCGATAAAATCAATTCGTGATTAGATCACTACTGCTGACAGACCGCTTTGATCGATTGCAACGCCAGCACCCATGGTGGTGGAGAGGCTGATTTTCTTGATATAAACGCCTTTCGCTGTAGCAGGTTTAGCACGCTTCAGCGCAACAACCAGAGATTCTAAGTTTTCTCTCAACTTATCTGAGTCGAAATCAACTTTACCAATGGTAGTGTGGATAATACCGTTTTTGTCGTTGCGATAACGAACCTGACCTGCTTTAGCATTCTTAACTGCTTCAGCAACGTTAGGAGTAACAGTACCCACTTTAGGGTTAGGCATCAGGCCACGTGGACCCAAGATTTGGCCCAATTGACCTACAACGCGCATTGCATCTGGGGAAGCAATAACAACGTCGAAGTTCATTTCGCCTTTCTTGATCATATCAGCCAGATCTTCCATACCTACCAATTCAGCGCCTGCTTCTTTCGCAGCTTCAGCGTTTGCACCCTGAGCGAAAACAGCAACGCGTACTGAACGGCCAGTACCATGTGGCAACACAGTTGCACCACGAACGTTCTGGTCAGATTTACGTGCGTCGATACCGAGGTTAACGGCAACGTCTACACTTTCTACGAATTTAGCAGTAGCCAGCTCTTTCAGCAGGGCAACAGCTTCGTTGATATCGTATTGCTTAGTCACATCAACTTTGTCACGGATCACGCGCATGCGCTTGGTCAGCTTAGCCATTTATTAACCCTCCACTACCAGGCCCATGGAACGAGCAGTACCTTCGATTGAACGCATCATGTCGTCAATTGAAGCACCAGTCATATCCGCAGCTTTGGTTTCTGCGATTTCACGGACCTGAGCACCGGTCACAGTCCCTACTTTGTCTTTGTTCGGCTTGCCAGAACCAGACTTAATACCTGCCGCTTTTTTCAGCAGAACTGCTGCTGGCGGGGTTTTAGTAACGAAAGTGAAAGAGCGATCAGAATAAACAGTAATAACAACAGGGATCGGCAGGCCTTTTTCAATGCTTTCAGTCTTAGCATTGAACGCTTTACAGAATTCCATGATGTTAACACCCTGCTGACCCAAAGCTGGACCAACTGGTGGACTTGGGTTCGCCATACCAGCTGCTACTTGCAGCTTGACATAGGCTTGTACTTTCTTAGCCATTTACGATTTCCTCGATTTGGGTAGTATCGCCTCGCGTTCGAGGCTCCCCGTGTTTTGTCTCGCTATTATTTACGATGAAATAAGTTGCCACGGATGACAAAAAGCAAGACATCTAAAAACAAAAGGCGCGAAATTATATTTTAATTTCGCGCCTAAGACAAGACTCAAATTTCAATCACTGCTGAAAAATGAATCAGCCTTTTTCTACCTGACTGAAATCCAGCTCGACCGGTGTTGCACGGCCAAAGATAGAAACAGATACTTTCAGGCGGCTCTTCTCGTAGTCCACTTCTTCAACAACACCGTTAAAGTCGGCAAATGGACCATCGCTGACACGCACCAGTTCACCTGGTTCAAACAGTGTTTTAGGACGTGGTTTATCACCCACTTGTTGAAGACGATTCATAATCGCATCAACTTCTTTATCACTGATTGGTGCAGGGCGATCGGATGTACCACCGATAAAGCCCATTACACGTGGCACGCTACGCACTAAGTGCCAGCTGGCATCGTTCATCACCATCTGGACCAGTACATAGCCTGGGAAGAATTTGCGTTCACTTTTACGACGTTGACCACCACGAATTTCGACGACTTCTTCCGTTGGAACCATGACTTCGCCAAACAGCTCTTCCATGTCATGTAACTTGATATGCTCACGCAGCGATTGAGCTACGCGGCCTTCAAAACCGGAAAACGCCTGAACGACGTACCAACGCTTTTTTGGTGCTTCAGACATCTTAGAACCTCAGGCCAGTAATAAATGATACCAGGCGGACTAGGATACCATCTAGCCCCCATAGAATCAGTGACATTACAGCAGTTACCGCAGCAACGATTAACGTTGTATGCAGAGTTTCCTGACGGGTAGGCCAAATCACTTTACGCACTTCCGTGCGTGCTTCACGAGCAAACGCTACAGTGGCTTTACCTTTTGCCGTCATCAATGCAACAGCACCGGCAACAGCGATAATTACTACAACTGCCAACGCACGCAACGGCAGGCTGTAATCACGGAAATAATAGTTACCAACAATAGCTGTAACTAATAATACAGCAACGATTAGCCATTTAGCCGTTTCCAGGCCGCGTCCGCTCCCTGGAGCCTCGGTATTCGCACTCATAAACCAACCTGTCACTATGATTCAGAACAACAACTTTGCTTCGCATCGCAAAGCAAACCAAGCCGAAGGATGCTCTAGAGACTCTCTAATCGGCACCACTCGGCACTATTCGCCGTATTTCCAGAGCCCATCTCACCAGTAATTATGATGAAAAAACCACTGATGAGATAGGTTCTAGCATGACAACGTAGAAAAAGGGCATCAAATGATGCCCTTTTATCGCATGTCGCGTCAAATCTTATTCAATGACTTTAGCAACAACGCCGGCACCTACCGTACGGCCGCCTTCACGAATTGCGAAACGCAGACCATCATCCATTGCGATAGGCGCAATCAGGTTAACAATCATTTGAATGTTATCACCTGGCATCACCATCTCAACGCCGTCTGGCAATTCAATAGTACCGGTTACATCCGTTGTACGGAAGTAGAACTGAGGACGGTAACCTTTGAAGAACGGAGTATGACGGCCGCCTTCGTCTTTGCTCAGAATATAAACTTCTGATTCGAATTTAGTATGTGGCTTGATAGAACCTGGCTTAGCTAATACCTGTCCACGCTGTACGTCATCACGTTTAGTACCACGCAGCAGAACACCAACGTTCTCACCCGCGCGGCCTTCGTCCAGCAGTTTGCGGAACATTTCAACGCCAGTACATGTTGTTCTAATGGTATCGATAATACCAACGATTTCAACTTCTTCACCAACTTTAACAATGCCACGCTCTACACGGCCAGTGACAACTGTACCACGGCCTGAGATAGAGAATACGTCTTCGATTGGCAGCAGGAATGGTCTATCGATTGCACGCTCAGGCTGTGGGATGTAGCTATCCAGTGCCTCAGCTAATTCAATAATTTTTGCTTCCCATTCTGGCTCGCCTTCTAACGCTTTCAGCGCTGAACCACGGATAACGGGAGTATCGTCGCCAGGGAAATCGTATTGAGACAGAAGTTCGCGGACTTCCATTTCTACCAATTCCAGCAATTCTTCATCGTCAACCATGTCACACTTGTTCAGGAAGACCAGGATATAAGGAACACCAACCTGACGACCTAACAAGATGTGCTCGCGAGTCTGTGGCATCGGGCCATCAGTTGCAGCAACAACCAAAATCGCGCCGTCCATCTGAGCAGCACCGGTTATCATGTTTTTAACGTAGTCGGCATGCCCTGGGCAGTCAACGTGCGCATAGTGGCGCGACGGGGTGTCATATTCAACATGTGACGTGTTGATGGTGATACCACGCGCTTTCTCTTCCGGAGCGTTGTCGATCTGGTCGAATGCACGAGCACTACCGCCGTAGGTTTTAGCCAGTACGGTGGTGATTGCAGCAGTTAGGGTAGTTTTACCATGGTCAACGTGGCCAATAGTACCCACATTAACGTGCGGTTTTGTACGTTCAAACTTTTCTTTAGACATCGATTGTCCCTCTAAGACACGGAATCGGTGGTTTCACCACATCAACCAAGCGCATGCTTGCTGAATCCATAACACAGAAAGAAAATCAGGGGACGAGAGAATGAGAAATGGTGCTGATAGGCAGATTCGAACTGCCGACCTCACCCTTACCAAGGGTGCGCTCTACCAACTGAGCTATATCAGCACATCTTGGAGCGGGCAGTGGGAATCGAACCCACATCATCAGCTTGGAAGGCTGAGGTAATAGCCATTATACGATGCCCGCATCTTAGAACTCGGCTACCTGACTTAATCTGCAGAAATTTGAAAGGAAGGGCTTGGCCACTTCACTCTTCATCGAGAGCGGTGCTCTCGCCTTGAGTGTGTATTAGGAGTTCGATCTTCTGAATCACCCTGAGACTCAAGGTTAAATATGGTGGTGGGGGAAGGATTATTCGTCACTTCGCTCCTCACCCTTCGGGCCGCCGCTGCGCGTCGTTGACTCGCTACGCTCGGCTCGAACCTTCGTCGAAGGTTTTCACCTTCCCCTTAAGTAACTCATTTAGATTCATGACACTGAATCGGCTTGAGACTCAAGAGTAAATATGGTGGTGGGGGAAGGATTCGAACCTTCGAAGTCGATGACGGCAGATTTACAGTCTGCTCCCTTTGGCCGCTCGGGAACCCCACCTAAATTTTAGTACTTGAATGGTGCCGGCACCAAGAGTCGAACTCGGGACCTACTGATTACAAGTCAGTTGCTCTACCAACTGAGCTATGCCGGCATCAAGTGCAGCGCATTCTAGGTAGAGCGAGCTTATGATGCAACAAAAAAATTGCATAAGTCGACCTTTCGCTCACAAAACAGCCACTTTTTAAAAGCCAGATGTATTATTAACCATAGTTAGCTCATTTCACATCCAGCACACCCGCTTTTGTAATCAACGCCATGAATGAAAAATTCCCCCTTAAATGAGTTCACCTCTCATTGTGCCACCAATTTTAGTACCACTGACTGAGTATAAATTTAGTTTTGCGCCTCAAAAAAGGGAGAGTGCCCCAATTGAGTGCATCTCGTCTAAAAAAATATTGCTCCAATGAGGGTAATCACACTACTCATATTTGGCTTGTTTATTGCTTAAACATAGACATAAGCATAGACCAGCAGCGGTTGAGGAGTTTTATCATGAAGATAGTTTTACTTAATGCGGCAACATTGCCTATATATCGCAGTGAGCTGGCAAGTTTACTGATTGATGCCGTAGCTCATGGGGCATCTGTAGGCTATGACTCCCGCTCTCTGTCGCAGAAAGAAGCTGAGAGCTATTACGATGGTCTGCGCCCGGCCATCGCCAAAGGAGCATTACTATTATGGATAGCACGCGATGAGATGGGGATTACTGGAACTATCCAATTAGACCTTTGCCAAAAGCCAAATGGTTTAAATCGAGCCGAAGTGCAGAAATTATTGGTGCATAGCCGTAGCCGTCGTACTGGTATTGGGCACAAATTGATTCTCGCGATGGAGAGTACCGCGGTTCAACTACGCCGTGGATTGCTATATCTCGATACTCAAGCAGGTTCTCCTGCTGAATCTTTTTACCGTGCACAAGGTTATCGTTGCATGGGAGAAATTCCGGATTATGCCTGCACACCCGATGGCAGCTATCATCCGACCGCAATCTATTTCAAACGTTTATTTTCAGTAAATCAATCACATACTGCCATAGCCAGTTGATGACCGTGATTGTTATCTATAAAAAGGGTAGAACCTACCATCTGTGTTCTTAATTGATTGGAATAGCAACGTACATCAAATAAATCACTCACTAAGCACAAAAATGTCTACGCCAAAAAGCAAGCTGCCTATAATATGCAGCTTGTTTCTTATCTGGAGTTGGCGTCCAGCGCCTTTCCCAACCTGCGTTAACAGGCAGAATTTGGCTTATGACAAAAAGAGATCAATCTTTAGCGACGCCTTATCTACAGTTCGATCGTACTCAGTGGGCAGCCTTGCGCGACTCAGTACCATTGACACTAACAGAAGAAGAAATCGTTAAACTCAAAGGGATTAACGAAGACCTTTCATTAGATGAAGTGGCACAGATATACCTGCCACTTTCGCGCCTGCTTAACTTTTATATTAGTTCTAATTTGCGGCGACAGGCGGTTCTGGAACAATTCCTTGGAACTGATGGCCAGCGTATTCCCTATGTCATTGGCATTGCAGGCAGTGTTGCTGTCGGTAAAAGCACCACCGCGCGCTTACTGCAAGCGTTACTGAGCCGCTGGCCGGAACATCGCAGTGTAGAACTGATTACAACAGATGGTTTTCTTTATCCCAATAAAGTCCTGAATGAGCGTGGGCTGATGAAGAAAAAAGGATTCCCACAATCCTATGATATGCATAATCTGGTGAAGTTTGTCTCAGAAGTAAAATCAGGGACAGGTTATGTTACGGCGCCGGTTTATTCTCATTTAATATATGATGTTGTCCCTGACGGTAATAAGATCATCAAGCAACCTGACATTCTCATATTAGAGGGCTTAAATGTTCTACAAAGTGGAATGGATTACCCTCATGATCCGCACCATGTATTTGTCTCTGATTTTGTAGACTTCTCTATATATGTCGATGCCCCTGAAGATTTACTTCAAAGTTGGTATATAAACAGGTTCCTTAAGTTTAGACAGGGTGCATTTTCCAATCCTGATTCTTATTTCCATAATTATGCTAAATTGCCTGAAGCAGAGGCAATCAAGATTGCCACTCAATTATGGAAAGAGATTAATGGATTGAATTTAAAGCAAAATATACTACCAACGCGTGAGCGTGCCAGTCTGATAATGACTAAAAGTGCCAACCATGCCGTTGAGAGTGTACGTTTGAGAAAATAGCCAAAGTGGGAGGTTCTAGCCTCCCATCTATTATAAGATTAAACGCCACGTAGAGATATTTCACCGCCAATATAAGGTTTTACATTGCCATTTTGCTCTAATAATAATGCACCTTGTTGGTCAATACCTCTAGCAATACCAAATATCTCTTGATTGCCAATAATCAATTTCACAGGGCGATCAAGGTAATTGTCCATTTCTCGCCAACGAGAAATAAAAGCAGATAAGCCTTCGTTTTCAAATTTAACGACTGCAAGTCGTAATTCAGATAACAGTTCAGCCGTCAGTTTATTACGATCAATATTAACACCCGCTTCCTGTAAGTTGATCCAATCCTGACTGATGACGTTAGTCGTTGATTCACGCATTGTTAAATTAATGCCGGCACCAATTACCAACTGAGCAGCATCTCCTGTTTTCCCTGTGAGTTCTACCAATATACCTGCCAGTTTTTTATCATTTAAATACAGGTCATTTGGCCATTTTACACGAACCTGCTCAGCTCCGAGTTTACGTAGAACCTCAGCCATAACAATCCCAACCACCAGGCTTAATCCCATTGCAGCAGCAGGGCCTTGCTCCAGCCGCCAGAACATAGATAAATAGAGATTCGCACCAAAGGGAGAGATCCACTGACGTCCCCGTCTTCCTCGCCCTGCATGTTGGTATTCAGCCACACAAGCATCGCCAGACTTCAATTCAGTAATGCGGTCTAATAAATATTGATTCGTCGAGTCGACGACAGGCAAGATAGCCACCTGGCCTGCGGGGAGATAATTTAATATTGTTTGTTCATTAAGCAGTTGAATAGGTGCAGGTAAACTATAGCCCTTACCAGGGACAGTAAAGACATCTAGTCCCCACTCTCTGATAGTTTGCATATGCTTGTTAATTGCGGCACGACTCATCCCAAAGGTTTCGCCTAATTGCTCTCCTGAATGGAAAGCACCATCAGCTAATATGCCAATCAACCGTAAAGGGATTTTAATATCTTTCACGACAAACACTCCACAGCATTAACCTCACCATTACTTGCGATAAATCGCACTTCTGGTTCCAACCAGATTGCAAATCTCTTAGCAACTTGCTGACGGATATAACTGGCAAGGCCTATCACATCCTGACCTGTCGCTTCTGCTAGGTTAATCAACACTAGCGCCTGCTGCTGATGCACCGCCGCACCGCCAATCTGATATCCCTTAAGCGCACATTGATCGATAAGCCAACCAGCAGCCAGCTTAACAGACCCATCGGGTTGCAGGTAATGGGGCGCATTGGGGTAGCGCTTTACAATCTCTTCAGCTACAGCGGCATCCACAACTGGATTCTTAAAAAAACTGCCTGCATTGCCGGTCACTGCGGGATCGGGTAGCTTACTACGCCGCATGGTACAAATTGAGTTGAATATCTCTTCTGCTGTAACTGTCGATGGATCCATTCGCGTTAGATCACCATAGCCCAATGTTGGGATCCATGATTTTACCAATTTAATGCCTACGGCTACGATGGCAAATCCATGACCATAGTGATGCTTAAAAATGCTGTCGCGATAGCCAAATTGACAATCTTTAGCGGAAAGGCGTAGCACTGTACCCTTATCCATATCAAGTAAATCAACGTATTCGCATACCTTTTGCAGCTCAACACCATAAGCACCAATATTCTGAATGGGTGCAGAACCGACACAACCTGGGATTAACGCCAGATTTTCTAGGCCTGGCATGTTATTTAGTAATGAATAACAAACCAATTGATGCCAATTTTCTCCAGCCCCAACATGCAGGTGCCAGGCAATATCATCCTCAGTAGAAGTGATACCCTTAATCCGATTAAGTAATACTGTTCCTGAATAGTTTTCAATAAACAGCACGTTGCTGCCTTCGCCAAGTAAAAGCACTGGCTGATGCTTAGAAACAGACTCATGCCAAGCATTAATCAATTCTTCAGGTGAGTTAACGCTAATTACTTTGCTCGCATAAGCTGCTAATGCAAAAGTATTGAGATGTTTTAGCGGGGAATGTTGATTCGACATGACATTGGATACTCATTCTAACTAGTTCTGGCGCTAGTCTAACCGATCATAATACTCATATTGTATTTTGTTTTAACTGAAGGTAAAAAAAGCCACCTATCAAGGTAGCCTTTTATTTTATTCATCGCTGTGACCGCCGGATTTGACTCACCTGCCCCTGCAATATTTGACTCGTCTGACTATGAGCCCTGCGACGCAACCACTCTAAGGTCACTATTTATACCTATTTCACTATTCTGCCCATAGCAAAAACCCCACGCTTTTGGCATGGGGTCTCGGCTTTATTTGATGCCTGGCAGTGTCCTACTCTCGCATGGGGAGACCCCACACTACCATCGGCGCTACGGCGTTTCACTTCTGAGTTCGGCATGGGATCAGGTGGGACCACCGCGCTATGGCCGCCAGGCAAATTCTGTCTAAACTAACCCGCTATGCAATCCTGCACACAGCCAGCCAGCCCAATCTCGGAACTTCGCTGAAAATTTCTATCTCTCAAATCTAAAACACCTTTGGTGTTGTAAGGTTAAGCCTCACGGATCATTAGTACTGGTTAGCTCAATGCATCGCTGCACTTACACACCCAGCCTATCAACGTCATAGTCTTTAACGTTCCTTCAGGGGGCTTAAAGCCCCAGGGAAGACTCATCTCGAGGCAAGTTTCCCGCTTAGATGCTTTCAGCGGTTATCTCTTCCGAATTTAGCTACCGGGCAATGCCATTGGCATGACAACCCGAACACCAGTGATTCGTCCACTCCGGTCCTCTCGTACTAGGAGCAGCCCCTCTCAATCTTCCAACGCCCACGGCAGATAGGGACCGAACTGTCTCACGACGTTCTAAACCCAGCTCGCGTACCACTTTAAATGGCGAACAGCCATACCCTTGGGACCTACTTCAGCCCCAGGATGTGATGAGCCGACATCGAGGTGCCAAACACCGCCGTCGATATGAACTCTTGGGCGGTATCAGCCTGTTATCCCCGGAGTACCTTTTATCCGTTGAGCGATGGCCCTTCCATTCAGAACCACCGGATCACTAAGACCTACTTTCGTACCTGCTCGAGCCGTCACTCTCGCAGTCAAGCTAGCTTATGCCTTTGCACTAACCTCACGATGTCCGACCGTGATTAGCTAACCTTCGTGCTCCTCCGTTACTCTTTGGGAGGAGACCGCCCCAGTCAAACTACCCACCAGACACTGTCCTCACCCCGGATCACGGGGCCGAGTTAGAACATCAAACATTAAAGGGTGGTATTTCAAGGTTGGCTCCATGCAGACTGGCGTCCACACTTCGATGCCTCCCACCTATCCTACACATCAAGGCTCAATGTTCAGTGTCAAGCTATAGTAAAGGTTCACGGGGTCTTTCCGTCTTGCCGCGGGTACACTGCATCTTCACAGCGAGTTCAATTTCACTGAGTCTCGGGTGGAGACAGCCTGGCCATCATTACGCCATTCGTGCAGGTCGGAACTTACCCGACAAGGAATTTCGCTACCTTAGGACCGTTATAGTTACGGCCGCCGTTTACTGGGGCTTCGATCAAGAGCTTCGCCTTGCGGCTGACCCCATCAATTAACCTTCCAGCACCGGGCAGGCGTCACACCGTATACGTCCACTTTCGTGTTTGCACAGTGCTGTGTTTTTATTAAACAGTTGCAGCCAGCTGGTATCTGCGACTGGCTTCGGCGCCGGGAGCAAGTCCCATTACCTAATGCCAGCGTGCCTTCTCCCGAAGTTACGGCACCATTTTGCCTAGTTCCTTCACCCGAGTTCTCTCAAGCGCCTGAGTATTCTCTACCTGACCACCTGTGTCGGTTTGGGGTACGATTTAATGTTACCTGATGCTTAGAGGCTTTTCCTGGAAGCTTGGCATCAACTACTTCACCACCGTAGTGGCTCGTCATCACACCTCAGCGTTGATAAGCAACCGGATTTACCAAGTCACTCCGCCTACATGCTTAAACCGGGACAACCGTCGCCCGGCTAGCCTAGCCTTCTCCGTCCCCCCTTCGCAGTAACACCAAGTACAGGAATATTAACCTGTTTCCCATCGACTACGCTTTTCAGCCTCGCCTTAGGGGTCGACTCACCCTGCCCCGATTAACGTTGGACAGGAACCCTTGGTCTTCCGGCGTGCGGGTTTTTCACCCGCATTATCGTTACTTATGTCAGCATTCGCACTTCTGATACCTCCAGCAACCCTCACAGGTCACCTTCAACGGCTTACAGAACGCTCCCCTACCCAACAACACCTAAGTGTCGCTGCCGCAGCTTCGGTGCATGGTTTAGCCCCGTTACATCTTCCGCGCAGGCCGACTCGACCAGTGAGCTATTACGCTTTCTTTAAATGATGGCTGCTTCTAAGCCAACATCCTGGCTGTCTATGCCTTCCCACATCGTTTCCCACTTAACCATGACTTTGGGACCTTAGCTGGCGGTCTGGGTTGTTTCCCTCTTCACGACGGACGTTAGCACCCGCCGTGTGTCTCCCGTGATAACATTCTTCGGTATTCGGAGTTTGCATCGGTTTGGTAAGTCGGGATGACCCCCTAGCCGAAACAGTGCTCTACCCCCGAAGATGAGTTCACGAGGCGCTACCTAAATAGCTTTCGGGGAGAACCAGCTATCTCCCGGTTTGATTGGCCTTTCACCCCCAGCCACAAGTCATCCGCTAATTTTTCAACATTAGTCGGTTCGGTCCTCCAGTTAGTGTTACCCAACCTTCAACCTGCCCATGGCTAGATCACCGGGTTTCGGGTCTATACCTTGCAACTAGACGCCCAGTTAAGACTCGGTTTCCCTACGGCTCCCCTATTCGGTTAACCTTGCTACAAAATATAAGTCGCTGACCCATTATACAAAAGGTACGCAGTCACCCAACAAAGTAGGCTCCCACTGCTTGTACGTACACGGTTTCAGGTTCTATTTCACTCCCCTCGCCGGGGTTCTTTTCGCCTTTCCCTCACGGTACTGGTTCACTATCGGTCAGTCAGGAGTATTTAGCCTTGGAGGATGGTCCCCCCATATTCAGACAGGATGTCACGTGTCCCGCCCTACTCATCGAGTTCACAGCAAGTGTGTTTTGGTGTACGGGACTATCACCCTGTACCGTGCGACTTTCCAGACGCTTCCACTAACACACAAACTGATTCAGACTCTGGGCTCTTCCCCGTTCGCTCGCCGCTACTGGGGGAATCTCGGTTGATTTCTTTTCCTCGGGGTACTTAGATGTTTCAGTTCCCCCGGTTCGCCTTGCATGGCTATGTATTCACCATGCAATAGTGCAACGAATTGCACTGGGTTTCCCCATTCGGGTATCGTCGGTTGTAACGCTTCATATCAGCTTACCGACGCTTTTCGCAGATTAGCACGCCCTTCATCGCCTCTGACTGCCTAGGCATCCACCGTGTACGCTTAGTCGCTTAACCTCACAACCCAAAGGTGTTTTTCGTTATTGGTGTGGCTGTGAACACACTCGGCTATGTTGTGCAGTGCGCGCAATCCTCATGAACGTTAAGTTCACTCCGGTTGCTGTGCGCTGTACGCCTTGCTGAGTGTCTTCTCGCTCACACTGCAACAATGATTACCCATTGGCATTGCGATTATTTGAGAGACTCTATTACAGGTTACTCTTTATCTCAGTACATCTACGGAGAGATAAATTTCGGCTGTAATGTTTCAATTTTCAGCTTGTTCCAGATTGTTAAAGAGCAATATCTTAAACACGACTCGTTAAAGTCATCTTTAAGATATTCAGTTGATAATGTCTTTCACACATTATCGGAGTGGCGTCCCCAAGGGGATTCGAACCCCTGTTACAGCCGTGAAAGGGCAGTGTCCTAGGCCTCTAGACGATGGGGACACAAAAATTTCTACTGAATCACTGATTCAGTATTTTTGTGTAAAGGTGAGAATGTGGTGACACATTCGAACGACTGATGCAGTAAAAACTCGATACCGAGGTCTTATTGCACAATCATCACCCTCATCAACAGGTGCTCTTGCTCATTTACATTCATCAGACAATCTGTGTGGACACTGCGCAATGCGTATCGTTAGGTAAGGAGGTGATCCAACCGCAGGTTCCCCTACGGTTACCTTGTTACGACTTCACCCCAGTCATGAATCACAAAGTGGTAAGCGCCCTCCCGAAGGTTAAGCTACCTACTTCTTTTGCAACCCACTCCCATGGTGTGACGGGCGGTGTGTACAAGGCCCGGGAACGTATTCACCGTAGCATTCTGATCTACGATTACTAGCGATTCCGACTTCATGGAGTCGAGTTGCAGACTCCAATCCGGACTACGACAGACTTTATGTGGTCCGCTTGCTCTCGCGAGTTCGCTTCACTTTGTATCTGCCATTGTAGCACGTGTGTAGCCCTACTCGTAAGGGCCATGATGACTTGACGTCATCCCCACCTTCCTCCGGTTTATCACCGGCAGTCTCCCTTGAGTTCCCACCATTACGTGCTGGCAACAAAGGATAAGGGTTGCGCTCGTTGCGGGACTTAACCCAACATTTCACAACACGAGCTGACGACAGCCATGCAGCACCTGTCTCACAGTTCCCGAAGGCACCGAAGCATCTCTGCTAAGTTCTGTGGATGTCAAGAGTAGGTAAGGTTCTTCGCGTTGCATCGAATTAAACCACATGCTCCACCGCTTGTGCGGGCCCCCGTCAATTCATTTGAGTTTTAACCTTGCGGCCGTACTCCCCAGGCGGTCGACTTAACGCGTTAGCTCCGGAAGCCACGCCTCAAGGGCACAACCTCCAAGTCGACATCGTTTACAGCGTGGACTACCAGGGTATCTAATCCTGTTTGCTCCCCACGCTTTCGCACCTGAGCGTCAGTCTTTGTCCAGGGGGCCGCCTTCGCCACCGGTATTCCTCCAGATCTCTACGCATTTCACCGCTACACCTGGAATTCTACCCCCCTCTACAAGACTCTAGCTTGCCAGTTTCAAATGCAGTTCCCACGTTAAGCGCGGGGATTTCACATCTGACTTAACAAACCGCCTGCGTGCGCTTTACGCCCAGTAATTCCGATTAACGCTTGCACCCTCCGTATTACCGCGGCTGCTGGCACGGAGTTAGCCGGTGCTTCTTCTGCGAGTAACGTCAATCAACCGTGCTATTAACACGATTGCCTTCCTCCTCGCTGAAAGTGCTTTACAACCCGAAGGCCTTCTTCACACACGCGGCATGGCTGCATCAGGCTTGCGCCCATTGTGCAATATTCCCCACTGCTGCCTCCCGTAGGAGTCTGGACCGTGTCTCAGTTCCAGTGTGGCTGGTCATCCTCTCAGACCAGCTAGGGATCGTCGCCTAGGTGAGCCATTACCCCACCTACTAGCTAATCCCATCTGGGCACATCCGATGGCGTGAGGCCCGAAGGTCCCCCACTTTGCTCTTGCGAGGTCATGCGGTATTAGCTACCGTTTCCAGTAGTTATCCCCCTCCATCAGGCAGTTTCCCAGACATTACTCACCCGTCCGCCGCTCGCCGGCAAAGTAGTAAACTACTTCCCGCTGCCGCTCGACTTGCATGTGTTAGGCCTGCCGCCAGCGTTCAATCTGAGCCATGATCAAACTCTTCAATTTAAGATTTGTTTGATTTGCTGCTAATAAAAGCAGCGATGCTCAAAGATTACTTTCTGCAAATAAGCATTCGAACCGAAGTTCAAATGTGTACTGCTTTGGTCACTCTTCAAGACTTTGATATTTCTTCTGCCTGCCGAAACAGGCTTCGATATCGTCTTGCGAGTGCCCACACAGATTGTCTGATAAATTGTTAAAGAGCGTTCGTTACCCGTTTGCCTTTCGGCGAATCTTACGGTAACGCGGGAGGCAGATAATACGCTTTCCCGCTGAAGAGTCAAGAATTTCTTTGGTTTCTTTCGAAGTCAAAATCATTCTTTTCGCTTCCTGACCCGGCGAAGTCTGTTTCGTTGTTCCCGGTCAGTGGAGGCGCATTATAGGGAGTTCCTGACAGCCTGCAACCCCTAATTTGAAAAAACTTTTCAACCGCGTTTTATTTCAACGATTTGCCGTGATAAACGGCATTATTGCTATTTTTTGTACTGTAGCGCCAAGAAATCCTGAGAAAAACTGCTTACCTGTTGCCAATCCGTATATTCAACTTCTTTACTGGTATCCGTTTCGCCGCCCGTCATACGCATAATAAGTTGAATCATCACCCGGTCTATCCAGCGATAACGGGGATAACGCAAAGCGCCCGCAAATACCGTACATAGCGTTGGCTGCCACGGGGTACTGAGTAAGAACTTACGCACATAGGCATTGGTTTGCGGGGATCGCTTTTCCGGCTTGCGTGCTGTCAGATTCACTGCAAAGAACGCACTCGGCATCTGATTAAGTTGTTCAACGTGTTTGTTGACGAATTTACTCAATACTGGGCTGAAGTGCCCATAACGCACCGACGCACCAATCATGACTTGCTGGTATTGATTCAGATCGATTTGCCCTACCTGCGATAAGTCCTGTATTTCACAGGTAGCTGCCGCTGATAACTGTTTAGCTATATAAGAAGCAATAGTCTGTGTTTGGCCATCTCGGCTGGAGTAAAGAATCAGAACTTTCATTGCAATGTTCCTTATGCAGAATTACTCACGCCAGAATGTTGGAGTGAATAGAACCAGCAGGGTGAAAACTTCTAACCGACCAAATAGCATGGTGATCACCAATATCCACTTAGCGGCCGGGTTCATCGACGTGAAGTTATCAGCTACCACCCCCAGACCAGGGCCAAGGTTATTCAGCGTCGCAGTCACCGCTGCGAAAGCAGAGAACTCATCAACACCGGTCGCGATAATAGCCAGCATGCTAATAATAAATACCAGAGCATACGCGGAGAAGAATCCCCAGACCGCCTCCAGGATTCGTTCCGGCAGCGCCCGCCGCCCCAATTTGATGGTATAAACCGCATTCGGGTGGACCAGTCGCTTTAACTCACGCGAACCTTGCAGGTAGAGCAACAGAATACGGATAACTTTCAGGCCGCCACCGGTTGAGCCCGCACAACCACCAATAAACGCAGAACATAATAAGAGTATCGGCAGGAACAACGGCCATTTTGAAATACTGTCAGTGGTGAAACCCGCAGTAGTAGCCATTGATACTACTTGGAAAAATGCCTGATTTATCGTCTCCAGACCGGATTTATAGACATTATGATACCAAAGCACCAAGGTACACACGGCGACCAGTGTCAATTGGACAAAGATAAACATACGGAATTCAGGGTCACGCCAATAAACTTTTAAACTGCGCCCACTCAATACCGCGAAGTGCAAACCAAAGTTACAACCAGAAATCAGCAAGAAGATAGCGATAATGGTGTTAATAGTTGGGCTGTTGAAGTAACCGATACTGGCGTCATGGGTCGAGAAGCCGCCAATCGCAATTGTCGAGAAGCTGTGGGAGATTGCATCAAATACCGACATCCCTGCCCCCCATAAAGACAGCGCGCAAGCAATGGTCAGTAAGACATAGATAAGCCACAGGGTTTTAGCTGTCTCCGCAATGCGGGGCCGCATTTTATTATCTTTCAATGGGCCAGGCATTTCCGCCCGATAGAGCTGCATTCCCCCGACCCCCAAGATAGGCAGGATAGCCACCGCTAACACGATTATCCCCATACCGCCGAGCCATTGCAGCATTTGGCGATAAAATAGAATGGCTTTCGGCAGTGAATCTAACCCTACTAATGTGGTCGCGCCAGTAGTAGTCAGCCCGGAGAATGATTCAAAGAATGCATCCGTTAATGAAAGATTAGGCCGCTCTGAGAATAAGAAAGGTAATGCCCCTACACTGCCCAGCACCGTCCAGAACAGAACCACGATGAGAAAGCCCTCACGAGGCTTTAACTCATGCTTCTGTTTTCGGTTCGGCAACCAAAGAAAGAGGCCAATTGCCAGAGCAACAAAAAAGGTTTCGCTGAAGGCACGGCCGGCACCATCACGATAGATCAATGCCACCAGTCCGGGAATAAACATTGTTCCAGAGAATAAGATGACCAGCAGACCAACAATACGGGTTATGGCACGAAAATGCATTCCGGCACGTTCCTTAGCAATTCACTTGGATGGGGATTATTGCGAAATGGGCGTCAATTGCAACGTACCACGACTGAGATCACGCAATTTGTCCCCAACCTGACTGGCTTGAGTTGCTGGCAAAGAGAGATGAAGCGTTACGAATTGTGCGTACTCACTCCGTATAATCTGGCCTTCAACCTGCTGTAACAAGGTTTCTACTATGGCAAGCTGCCCATAGTCACACTGCAAAGTATATTCTACCTGTGGGACTTTATATTTTACTTCGATCTGTTTTAACGCTTGTTGAACACCGCTACCATAAGCCCTTACTAACCCACCAGTACCGAGTTTGATGCCACCATAATAGCGCACAACTACTGCGGTTATCTCACCAATGCCACTCCCCATCAGTTGAGCCAAGATAGGTTTACCCGCAGTACCTGAGGGCTCACCATCATCAGAAAAACCTAATTGCTGCGAATCCGTCGGCTTGCCGGCAACAAAAGCCCAGCAATGATGCCGGGCGGTGGGATGCTGCTGCTTAACCTGCTGAACAAAATCTTTCGCTTCACTCACCCCACTGGTATGGGCCAGCAAGGTGATAAAACGACTTTTTTTGATCTCTTCGCTGATAGTCACCGGACTTGCAGGGATTAGATAAGGCTGCATCAGGCCAGTTTCAGGTCACGTGTCATGTTCTCAACCCGGTTATCGTGAATAACGATATTATCTTCTATACGAATACCGCCATAAGGCTTCAGCGCATCAATACGTTCCCAATTGAAATACTTGCTGAACTCACCGTTACGCCAAGGTGCCAGCAGAGATTCGATGAAGTACAGACCCGGCTCAATAGTCAGTACCATACGCGGTTGTAAAATACGCGTACAACGCAAGTAAGGATATTTGGATGGTGCGCCAAGATGGGTGCCTTTATCATCTTGCATAAAACCAGCAGTATCATGCACTTGTAGCCCAAGAGGATGGCCTAACCCGTGCGGCAGGAATGGGCAGGTAATGCCTTGTTCGACCATGGCCTCTTCACTGATACCGGTAACCAGATGATGCGTACGCAATAACTTCGCAATGCGCTGGTGCATCTGGATATGGTAATCGGTATAGCGCTCACCACTTTTAATGGTTTTGATCAGTTCAAGCTGCTCGGTATTAAGGTCATTAACCAACGCGGCAAAATCGCTATCACTGTTTGCGGCGTAAGTGCGAGTCAGATCTGCGGCATAACCGTTATATTCCGCACCGGCATCCATCAAGAAACTACGCATTTCTGCCGGAGGCTGATGTTCGAACGTGGTGTAATGAAGTACCGCCGAGTGTTCATTCAGCGCAACAATATTATCGTAAGGGACATCAGTATCACGATGACCGGTAGCCATCAGATAGGCCAGATTGATATCGAACTCACTCATACCGGACTGGAATGCTTCATGTGCTGCACGATGACCGACAACTGCCGTCTTCTGTGCTTCACGCATACAAGCCAGTTCATAATCCGTTTTATAAGAACGATAGAAATGCAGGTAATCCAATACTGGTTGCGGGTTAATGTTTTCAGCACTAAACCCCAGCGCCTGCGCACGTTGTTGGGCATAACCGATATAGGCCACACGCTCCCGTTGCACCGGTAATTGCTGGGCAATATCATCTGCATTGGCTAATGGCTGGATATCGATAGCCTTGGTCCAGAAGCTATCTGGTAATGGCTCAACACTGTGCCAATAATCAACTGGGGAATAAAACCATAATTTTGGTGTATTAACCCCATCGACCCATAACCAACAGTTTGGTACTTGAGTGACCGGCACCCAAGCTTTGAACTGCGCATTGGCTTTAAAAGGATAGTCGCGGTCATCGAGAAAAATACGTTGTAACTCACCGGAATGAATCAGTAAAGCGTCTAACTGATGGCGTTCCAGCACATCGCGGGTGCGCTGTTGTAGAGTGGATAAATGTTCGTTATATAAAGAAGCCAGCGTTTCCATCACAGTACCCTTTGCTATTAGAACTTAATTTTTTTCATCTTATCATAGTCGCCAGAATCATGTTTTAGCGACCGCTTATCTGCCTATCAAATACATTACCCGCCCCCCAAAACTGAATATTTCCCCCTCCAATCCACTGCGAATAAATATGATAGAAATCAATTACCCCATCTGAATGACTGTGATCTTCACTGCAAAAAATCAATCTCTTATTTGCAATTCGTTAACAAAATATCCACACTTCCTGAATATCTGGTCATACCAGATCACATGCGCTTATTCAGGAGATAGATATGCTCTACCAAAGCGAAACACTACAGCTTCACTGGTTGGAAAACGGCATTGCCGAGTTGGTGTTTGATGCACCGGGTTCAGTAAATAAGCTGGATACTAAAACTGTAGCCAATCTGGGTGAAGCCCTAACGGTGTTAGAGAAACAAAGCGAACTCAAAGGGTTGCTGTTGCGCTCCGCCAAAGCGGCCTTTATCGTCGGTGCCGATATCACCGAATTTTTATCCCTGTTTAATGCCCCACCAGAAAAGCTGCACCAGTGGTTGGTTTTTGCTAATGATATTTTCAACCGTCTGGAAGATTTACCGGTTCCGACCATTTCTGCGATCAATGGATATGCATTAGGTGGTGGCTGTGAATGTATTCTGGCCACAGATTTCCGTGTTGCCTCGCCAGAAACACGGATCGGTCTGCCGGAAACCAAGTTGGGCATCATGCCAGGCTTTGGCGGTTCTGTGCGGTTACCACGTTTGTTAGGTGCGGACAGTGCATTAGAAATTATTGCCGCAGGCAAAGATGTGAATGCCGCTGAAGCATTAAAAATTGGTTTGGTTGATGCCGTTGTCACCCCCGAAAAACTGGCCGATGCCGCCCTAATCATGCTGAAACAGGCGATTGACGGCAAGCTGAACTGGAAAGCCGCGCGTCAGCCGAAACTTGACCCACTGAAACTCAATTCAACTGAAGCGGCCATGTGCTTTACCATTGCTAAAGGCATGGTGATGCAAGTCGCCGGGAAGCACTACCCAGCACCACTGGTTGCAGTAAAAACCATCGAAGCTGCCGCTAAACTTGGCCGAGCTGAAGCATTGAAACTGGAAACCAACAGTTTTGTCCCGTTGGCAGGTTCCAATGAAGCACGCGCGTTAGTTGGGATATTCCTCAACGACCAATTTGTGAAAGGGCAGGCGAAAAAACTGTCGAAAGGTGTTAGTGCACCGAAACAAGCAGCAGTTTTGGGCGCCGGGATTATGGGGGGTGGGATTGCCTATCAGTCAGCACTGAAAGGTGTGCCAGTCATTATGAAAGATATTAATGACAAATCCCTGATTCTGGGGATGAACGAAGCGGCCAAATTACTGAATAAACAGTTGGAACGCGGCAAAGTGGATGGCCTGAAAATGGCAAACATTTTAGCGACTATCCAACCCACTCTGGATTACACCGGCATTGAGCGTGCTCAGGTCATTGTGGAAGCGGTAGTGGAAAATCCCAAAATCAAAGCTGCGGTGCTGGCAGAGGCTGAAGCACTGATCGGCGAAGATACGGTACTTGCTTCTAATACCTCTACAATCCCTATCGACCAACTCGCAAAATCACTTAAACGCCCTGAGAATTTCTGCGGTATGCACTTCTTCAACCCCGTGCACCGCATGCCGTTGGTTGAAATCATTCGTGGCAGCAAAACCTCAGATAAAACCATCGCTGCGGTGGTGGCATACGCCACACAAATGGGTAAAACACCAATAGTGGTTAATGATTGCCCAGGCTTCTTCGTTAACCGCGTGTTATTCCCTTATCTGGCTGGCTTTGGCATGTTGGTTAGAGACGGTGCTGACTTCCGCCAAATTGATAAAGTGATGGAAAAACAGTTTGGCTGGCCGATGGGACCAGCCTATCTGCTAGATGTCGTGGGTATTGATACCGCACACCATGCACAAGCCGTGATGGCCGTTGGCTTCCCTGATCGGATGAACAAAGATTATCGCGATGCGGTTGACGTGATGTTCGATAACCAACGATTTGGCCAAAAAAATGGCCAAGGCTTCTACCGCTATACCCAAGATGCAAAAGGTAAGCCGCGTAAAGAAAATGACGAAATTGTGGATAACTTGCTGGCAACAGTTAGCCAACCGATTCAGAAATTCAGTGACGACGATATTATTGCCCGCACCATGATACCGATGATCAATGAAGTGGTGCGATGCCTGGAAGAAGGCATTATTGCCAGCCCAGCCGAAGGTGATATGGCGTTGGTATATGGTCTTGGCTTCCCTCCTTTCCACGGGGGCGTGTTCCGTTATCTCGATACTATCGGCAGTACAAACTATGTCGAAATGGCCCAGCGCTATGCTCACCTTGGCGCGCTGTATCAAGTCCCCGCAGGGCTGAGAGCCAAAGCTGAACACAACGAAAGCTATTATCCTGTGGCAGCAGCGCTGCTTGATGTTTCTACCAGTCAACCGGCATGAGGTCTGAAAATATGGAAAATGTAGTCATTATTGATGCCGTCCGTACACCTATGGGCCGCTCCAAAGGGGGCGCATTCCGTCAGGTTCGGGCTGAAGATCTCTCCGCTCACTTAATGCGTGAGGTTCTGAGCCGTAATCCTGGGCTAAACGCGGCCGAAATTGACGATATCTATTGGGGTTGTGTGCAGCAGACATTGGAGCAGGGTTTTAACATCGCTCGCAATGCTTCTTTACTGGCAGAAATCCCCCATAGCGTACCAGCCGTTACTGTTAATCGCCTGTGTGGTTCATCAATGCAAGCTTTACATGATGGTGCCAGAGCCATCATGGTGGGTGATGCACAAATCAGTTTGATTGGTGGCGTAGAGCATATGGGTCATGTGCCAATGAATCACGGTGTGGACTTCCATCCAGGTATGGGCCGAACTGTGGCTAAAGCCGCCGGAATGATGGGATTAACTGCTGAAATGCTGGCAAAAATCTACAATATCAGCCGCCAATCTCAAGATGAATTTGCTGTTCGCTCTCACCAACGCGCTTATGCCGCGACTCAGACGGGCCATTTTGCCAGTGAGATTGTCGCCACCAATGGGCATGATGCTGATGGTATCCTGAAACGTTTTGATTTCGATGAAGTTATTCGCCCGGAAACTAATCTCGCAGGTTTGGCAGCATTGCGCCCAGCCTTTGATCCGGTCAATGGCACGGTGACTGCCGGAACATCATCTGCATTATCCGACGGCGCTTCTGCCATGCTTATCATGAGTGAATCCCGAGCTAAATCATTAGGTTTAAAACCGCGAGCCCGTATTCGCTCAATGGCCGTGGTGGGTTGCGATCCGTCAACCATGGGTTATGGCCCCGTGCCCGCTAGCCAATTGGCATTAAAACGTGCCGGGCTAACCTTGGAAGATATTGGTTTATTTGAATTAAACGAAGCGTTTGCAGCTCAGTCGCTGGCTTGCATGAAAGGGTTGGGTCTGCTGGAAAGCATGGATGACAAAGTGAACCTGAATGGGGGCGCTATTGCATTAGGCCATCCACTGGGTTGTTCAGGTGCTCGTATCTCTACCACCTTACTTAATCTGATGGAACGCCGTGACGTGCAGTTCGGTTTGGCAACCATGTGTATCGGTTTAGGCCAAGGCATTGCGACCATTTTTGAACGCGTATAACCTCCAAACGAATTAATCTGAAAAATATTAAGGGCCTGAATACAGGCCCTTATAACCGCTGTACCTGGTGTTTAGTTGCCGTTTTCCCGCCTGTCAGGGGCGGGCTTTTTTTATCCGCGATACAAACAACAATATGGATAAAATTTTAATATACCCAAAATAATTGAAGTTGCACTAAGGCAGCTAACACCGATGCAGCTTCAAATATGACTGGTATATTAGATAAAGGCGAAAGCATCACCATAGATATGCGCTTCCTGAGCGCCGCGCTCAGCACAAAAACGCTCACGAGCAATTTTAGCCATTTCAAAACGGCCAGCGATATAGATATCTTGCTCAGCAAGAGAGCCATAGTCTTGTAATACAGCACTCAATACCGTTCCTGTGCGGCCACGCCACCCATCTTCCGGCTGCTCTACCACTGGGATAACTTTCAACTGTGGATACTTAATTGACAGCGCTTCCAGCTCGTTTAGATCATATAAATGCACGGCTTCGCGCCCACCCCAATAGATAGATACTTCACGGTCAGGTTGCTCGGCTAATGCCGCCAATAAAATTGAACGCACATAGGAAAAACCAGTGCCGCCAGCAATCAGGACCAATGGACGTTCACTACCCTCACGGAACCATGCTTCTCCGTGAGGAATATCCACATCCAGCGTTTTCTCTTTCAGAATACGGTCCATCACTGCCATGGCGTACAGATTCAGTTCCGACGCCCCGATATGCAGCTCGATAAAGTCTTGCTGCAACGGCGTGGATGCCATAGAGAATGGGCGCTTATCACGCTCGTCCATTACTACCATCAAATACTGCCCAGCACGGAAAGAAAACGCAGATGCAGGCACCAATTGCACCCGGTACACCGTATCGGTAATGGCCTCTACGGAGGTTACTTTACAGCTTAAAGTTGTCATGCCTTCCCTCTGTCGGGTCATCAAATGCAAAACCAAGGACAAAATCGACGCCGGTTAGCGTTTCGTCTCTTTGTCACTGAAAATGGCGAGCTCATCCCAAATAGCATCAATACGGGCGCGAACGTCTTCATCCATTTTAATTGGACGCCCCCATTCACGCGAAGTCTCAGCAGGCCACTTATTGGTGGCATCCAGCCCCATTTTCGATCCTAAACCGGAAACCGGTGAAGCGAAATCCAAATAATCTATTGGTGTATTTTCAATCAACACCGTATCGCGGGATGGGTCCATTCGGGTCGTAATTGCCCAAATGACATCATTCCAATCACGAGCATTAATATCATCATCACAAACAATAACAAATTTTGTATACATAAACTGACGTAAAAACGACCAAACCCCCATCATTACGCGTTTAGCATGCCCTGCATATTGTTTCTTGATGGTTACAACAGCCAGCCGGTATGAGCACCCCTCGGGCGGAAGATAGAAATCAACAATTTCCGGGAATTGCTTTTGTAAAATAGGAACAAACACTTCATTCAGCGCAACCCCCATCACCGCAGGTTCATCCGGTGGACGACCCGTATAAGTGGAATGGTAAATTGCATCTTTGCGCTGAGTAATATGTGTGACCGTAAAAACAGGGAAGCTATCTATCTCATTATAATAACCCGTATGATCACCATAAGGGCCTTCTGGCGCCATATCACCCTGCTCAATATATCCTTCCAATACAATTTCTGCACTCGCAGGAACTTCAAGTGAGTTGGAAAGGCACTTTACGACCTCTGTTTTATGCCCGCGCAACAAACCGGCAAAAGCATATTCAGACAGCGTATCGGGAACCGGGGTTACCGCAGCCAGAATAGTCGCAGGATCTGCGCCCAAGGCGACGGCGACGGGGAAACGTTCACCGGGGTGTGCTTCACACCACTCTTGATAGTCCAAAGCGCCGCCACGATGGGATAACCAGCGCATAATTAATCTGTTTTTACCCAACACTTGTTGGCGGTAGATACCCAGGTTTTGTCGTTCTTTATGCGGGCCACGCGTAATAGTCAGCCCCCACGATACTAACGGAGCTGCATCCTCAGGCCAGCAATGCATAACTGGAATGCGGCTAAGATCGACATCATCGCCCTGCCAAACTTGCTCCTGACAAGGAGCCGAACTCAAGCATTTCGTTGGCATATTCAACACTTGCTTAAATTTCGGCAGTTTATCGAATAAATCACGGAAACCTTTCGGCGGATCCGGCTCTTTCAGGAAAGCCAACAACTTGCCAACATCTCGCAGGGCGCTGACATCTTCTTGCCCCATGCCCATGGCAACCCGTTTGGCCGTACCAAACAAGTTACACAATACGGGCATTGTGTAACCCTTAGGGTTTTCAAACAGTAATGCAGGCCCACCGGCGCGTAAGGTACGGTCGGCAATTTCTGTCATTTCCAGATAGGGATCAATGGGCTGGCTAATACGTTTAAGTTCACCCCTCTGTTCCAGCAACGAGAGGAAGTCACGTAAGTCACGGTATTTCATGCTGATCATTTCGGCGGCTATGTGATGCGCCATTATAGGCTGTCTTTATAGCAGTTGCTGTCTTTTTGTTAAAAATGAATACAGGCTCACTCAAAAAAATATCATGCTGCAATTTATCGCTAATTATCATCAGTACAAATATGATTTTGTCGATATAAAATAGACTAAATCTTTGTATAACAAACTATATATCCTGACTGATGTATTCTTCCTCTCTATATATATCCTTCTACTTTTGTTATGCTGCCAAGTAGTACTTAAAGGCATGTGAAATTATGAAACACTGGCATTTATTATATTGTAAACGTGGTCAGCTTTTGCGCGCCAAAGAACATTTAGAGCGGCAAACTGTGGATTGCTGGACACCGATAGTGACTATCGAAAAGATAGTGCGAGGGAAACGCATTGAGGCGACTGAGCCCTTATTCCCTAACTATCTGTTTGTGGAGTTCGATCCTGAACATATTCACACCACAACAATCAGCGCAACACGTGGTGTAAGCCACTTCGTCCGTTTTGGCGCACAACCCGCTGTGATCCCAGCAATTGTTATTGCCGAGATGCAATCTCATACAACGGATAAAATCATTGCTCCAGAGGTGCCGGTTCCAGGCGATATCGTGACGATCACTGAGGGTGTTTTTGCTGGGTTACAGGCGATTTATACTGAACCAGACGGTGAAGCGCGCTCAATGTTGTTACTGAACATGCTTAATAGCCAAGTGATGCAAAGTTTGGATAATCGTCAATTCGAAAAGCAATAATATATCTGCCAAGGTAGGCACGCTCGGTACCTACCTTATCAACAACCATCCCCATGGCTTAACGTTGCATATGATCGTCATGTAACCATTGTGCGACTTGCTTGGCGAAATAAGTTAATACCCCATCAGCACCGGCACGCTTAAAGCACAACAGAGACTCCATAACGGTTGGTTTCTCTTGCAGCCAGCCATTCTGGAAGGCAGCCATATGCATAGCATATTCGCCTGACACCTGATAGGCGAAGGTCGGCACACCAAAGGTATCTTTCACCCTACGTACCACATCCAAATATGGCATCCCCGGCTTAACCATTACCATATCAGCACCTTCCTGCAAGTCCTGAGCAATCTCTTGTAAAGCCTCATCACTGTTGGCCGGGTCCATCTGATAGGTTTTCTTATTCCCACCTTTCAGATTACTGCTAGAGCCAATGGCATCACGGAATGGGCCATAGTAGCAAGACGCATATTTCGCTGAATAGGCCATAATTTGCGTATTCACCAACCCTTGTAGCTCTAGTTGATCGCGCACTGCACCGATGCGTCCATCCATCATGTCGCTTGGCGCGACAATCTCGGCACCAGCCTCGGCGTGTGATAACGCCTGACGGACTAAAATCTCTTTAGTTATGTCATTAATGACATAACCATCGGTATCAATTACCCCATCTTGCCCGTGGGTTGTATAAGGATCGAGAGCAACATCAGTAAGGATACCTAACTCTGGTACTGCGTCCTTTAACGCACGCACGGTTCTTTGTACTAAGCCATTCGGATTATAGGCTTCTTCGGCATGTAATGATTTCAAGCTAGATTCAATAACTGGAAACAGCGATATGACCGGCACACCTAGCTTAGCTATGGCCTCAGCTTCTTTCACTAGCAGATCGATCGTCATACGTGAAACACCCGGCATTGACGGGACGGCTTGCTGCTGGTTGGTCCCCTCCATAACAAACACCGGATAGATCAGATCATTGACTGTCAGCTGATTCTCTGCGACCAGACGACGACTGAAATCATGACGGCGCACACGGCGCATACGGCGACCAGGGAAGGTGCCCGGAAATGCATAGCTCATCTTGTTCTCCTAACTCAAACCAACCGGAAAATCCGGCGGGCGTTTTCATCAGTTTTCTGCCCCAGCCATTTAGGGTCTTCTTGTCGCCAGACAGCAACCTGCTGGACGATATGGGGTAGAAAGCAGGGTTCATTGCGGCGGGATGCCGGCTTAGGATGTAAATCCCTTGGCAATAAATAGGGGGCATCTGTTTCTAGCAACAATTGCTGAACAGGAATACGTGGCAGTAACGCCCGCAGCTCAAGACCACGACGCTCATCGCACACCCAACCGGTAATACCAATAGATAAGCCTAATGCCAGACAAGAGTCCAACTCATCAGCCGTGCCAGTAAAACAATGCACAACCGCAGCGGGGAGCTTATCTAGCCAAGGCGCAAGCAAGGCAATGAAACGTTCGTGGGCATCGCGGCAATGTAAAAATACCGGCAGTTCGAGTTCGGCAGCCAGCGCCAGCTGTGCAGTAAATGCGACTTCTTGTGCTACTGGAGTAGAAAAATTGCGGTTAAAATCCAGTCCGCATTCACCAATAGCGACTACTGCCGCATTCGCTGCTAATAATCTGATTTGCTGTTCAACATCTATTTGCCAACAACTCGCCTGATGGGGATGAACACCCGCAGTTGACCAGCAGTAGCCGGGATAGGCAAGGGTAAGCTCCAGTGCCGCCTGACTTTCTTCAGCATCAGTACCAGTAATAAGCATACCGGTAACTGCAGCAGTTTTGGCTCTGTTGACCACTTGATCGTAATCTTTGGCAAATTGCGCGCTGGTTAAATTCACACCAATATCAAACATGAACGTTCCAAAACAGAAGCCGCCTCAAAGGGCGGCTAAAATATCCAGGCATATACCCACAGATTTAAGGTACTTTCGGATGGCTATCCGCTTCTTCATCCTCTTCGTCAATATCTACCCGGCGTTGCTTACCCGTATAAAAACGAGCAAAGAACACCCCAACCTCAAAGAGCAGATACATCGGGATCGCCAATAATGTCTGAGACAGTACATCTGGCGGGGTGAGAAGCATGCCGACAACAAAAGCGCCGACAAATACATAAGGGCGTTTTTTCTTCAATGCCTCGGGCGTTGTAACCCCTGCCCAGCACAGTAGAATTATCGCAATTGGGACTTCAAAAGAAATACCAAAAGCCATAAAGAGCGCCATAACAAAATCAAGGTATTTAGTGATATCCGTGGCAATCAGCACGCTTTCCGGTGCTGTTTTGGCAAAAAAACCAAAAGCTAACGGGAAAACCACAAAGTAAGCAAATGCCATACCCAGATAAAACAATAGGCTGCTGGAGATAAGCAGCGGCACCATCAGACGGCGTTCATGCTTATATAACGCTGGGGCAATGAAAGCCCACACCTGATAAAGGATCATCGGTGCGGAAACAAACACCGAGACCATCATGGTCAATTTAATCGGGGTAAAGAAAGGTGATGCAACATCTGTTGCGATCATACTGGCACCGGCGGGCAACTGTTTGATTAACGGTGCTGATACCAAGTGATAAATATCATTGGCAAAAAATACCAATACCAGAAAAACCACCAAAATAGTGATTATGCAATTCAATAGCCGCTTACGCAGTTCTATCAAATGAGTGATTAAGGGTTGGGTATCATCAACAGCCATGTTTACCGATCGCCGCCAGGTTGGTGAGTTCGAGATTGTTCAGTACTGAATGAATCAGTGCTATGGGAGTCAGTTGCGGTAGTTTGGACCTTGGTTACGGATGGATTCGTAACAGTCACAAGATCCCCGGCTACAGTAGGAATAGGCTTAACAGATTCCTCAACCTGAACTACGGGTTTCTCAACGCCAGCAGGCACAGTTTCAACAGTTGGTTTAATTGTCACCAACGCGCCCGCATTATCGACATCAGGAATTTGCGGTGATGCCGAAACTTGAGTTGCGGACTCCGCAGGCGTAACACCATCATGAATCGCTTCCGGCTCAGTCACCAGTGGATTATGGATAGTATGCGGTGCCTGGGAGCTAACGTCTGAGTGATAAGAACGTTTCAGCGCTTCTGCGGCTTCCTTAAGTTCATCCATCGAAGCTTTCAACTCCGGTGTCAGATTCTGCAAGCCAGCCTGTTCTGCTTTTTTCAGGCTGTCTTGCAACTCTTGAATCTTAAGTTCTTGTGCCAACTCGTTTTGTACGGTTGCCGCCAGTGAACGTAGTGTACGAATCCAACCGGCAACCGTTCTTACAGCAACCGGTAATCTTTCCGGCCCAAGCACGACTAGGCCGATCACAAGTACCAGCAGCAGTTCACTAAACCCGATGTCGAACACAGCTTATCCCTGCTCTTTGTCGTGACTCTTAGACTCTTCAGCTTTAACTACCGGCTGCTGTTTTTCAGTAATCGATTTTGCAAAATCAGCATCATTGCTGGTTTTATCAGTGTTAGTTGGAGGAGTCTGTGGATCATCACCAATTGCCTTTTTAAAGCCTTTGATGGATGCACCCAGGTCTGACCCCAAAGTCCGCAGTTTGTTCGTGCCAAACAGCAGAACGACAATCACGGCAATGATTAACAACTGCCAAATACTTATACCGCCCATCACATTCACCTCTATATTACAGGGGTTATTCCACAGAGGGCCGCATTATACGTCATACTGCCTCTTTGGATACTAATCTAACTTACCGCATTTTGAACTCGCGCATAGCGTTTTTAACTGATGAATGACTTCTTGAACAACTTTTACATAACACTCATACATAACGCCCAAGCTATGCTCTCGCCCATTAACCGGCACTCTTAGCAATAAACAAATTAACTGGTTCGTCGCCAACCGATAAACCAAGCCAATGCGCCTGCGATAATACATCCCGTAGAGATTTCTACCGCATCCGCCAAAAATAAAATGGTACCACTGACTAATAGTGTAGCGCCAACACCGAACAAATACCGTGACTGACCCTGACGTTGTTGCTGACCTTGCATCTGGGTGGTTAGTTTATCAACACTTTGCTGTAATAATTTATGTTGCTGCAAGCTGTCGTAAACCAATTCCGGCAACTCAGGAAATTTTTCTGCCCAAAAAGGTGCCTTTTCTTTCAATGCCCGGATAACAGCAGGCAGACCGACTTGATCCCGTAGCCAGCTTTCCAGGAACGGTTTCGCTGTTGTCCAGAGATCAAGCTGAGGATACAACTGACGACCCAAGCCTTCGACATACAATAAGGTTTTTTGTAGCAGAACCAACTGTGGCTGCACTTCCATATTAAAGCGGCGCGCAGTGTTAAAGAGATTCAACAACACATGTCCAAACGATATTTCGGCCAGTGGTTTTTCAAAAATGGGTTCACAAACAGTGCGAATAGCGAACTCAAAATCCTCAACATTGGTATCACGGGGAACCCAGCCTGAATCAACGTGCAGTTCCGCAACCCGCCGATAATCCCTATTAAAGAAAGCAATAAAGTTTTCAGCCAAATAGCGCTTATCTGCTTTGTTCAATGAGCCTACAATACCGCAGTCAATACCGATGTAAAGTGGATCATGAGGATGCTCATAGCTGACAAAAATATTCCCCGGATGCATATCTGCATGGAAAAAACTGTCACGAAAAACTTGGGTGAAGAAGACTTGAACCCCACGTTCGGCCAGCAACTTCATATTGGTACCTTGGCTTTCTAAAGCCGTAATATCAGATACCGGAATGCCGTAAATACGCTCCATCACCAATACACTTTCCCGGCAATAATCGGAATAGACTTCGGGAATATAGAGCATTGGGCTGTTTTCAAAATTACGACGTAATTGGATAGCATTAGCTGCCTCACGCAGCAGGTTCAGCTCATCAAGCAGGGTTTTTTCGTATTCACGCACCACTTCGCGTGGCCGTAATCTACGTCCATCAGGCAACAACTTAGGTACCCAGCCAGCCAGCCGGTACATCAAGCGCACATCTGCTTTGATAATCGGCAAGATATCAGGGCGAATCACTTTCAGGACCACTTCCTGACCGTTCTCTTTTAAACGCGCCGTATGTACCTGAGCAATTGAGGCGGAGGCCAAAGCTTGCTGATCAAAATCGTCAAACCAGGTTTCTAATGGCCCACCCATTGCTATTTCAATATACTTTCGTGCGAGTGCGCCATCAAATGAAGCAACCCGGTCTTGTAATAGGGCAAGTTGATCGGCAATTTCCGGTGGGAAGAGATCACGGCGAGTAGACATCATCTGACCAAATTTGATCCAGACTGGTCCTAATTCTTGTAAGGCAAGGCGTAAACGCTCACCCAATGGCTTATCTTTATGTCGATTCGGCAACCAGAAAAACAGATGACGGCCAATACGTAGTGGTAACGTCAAACGGATATTCGGGATTAACTCATCTAACCCGTAGCTCAAGAAAACCCGAATAATTAGATACAGGCGCCGAAGTTCTCCTGGCGTCATTATTTTTTCTCCATGGTTGCCAATCTGGCATTCAATGCCTCAGTTGCACGGGCTGTGGCATCAACCTCTTCGTTAAACCACACCACTTCCAGCGGTGCTGGAGCCACTTTCCATTCTTCGGTTATTGCTTCAGCCAGATAGTGTTGTTGCTGCTGCAATTGTCCACTCAGAAAATAGCTACTTTTATGCGCAACCTGCCCGATGGTTTCCGCGGCAATATCACCGATATAGGGCGCCAGCCACTCAGCCGGATCCCACTCAGCAAGATCCAAAAGCGCGACAACTTGCTGAACCACTTGTATATCGCCTTCAACAATCAGTTTACCGCTACGCATCAAAGGTGAAAGTTGCTGGCGATCCCGCAGTTTTGCCAACACAGCAACTTCCGTTTTAACTATGCAATCCGCATCACCATCCCATTGACTTAACACGTCAACCTGCCGTTCACTAAATACCAACAGCAAAGGAAAATTGATCTCACGTAACTCGATCCGCAGGACTTTCCCTACCAAGCGTAAACGTGCAGCCTTCATGCTTTTATCGCGAAACAGCACACTGTTTAATGATGTTTCTATCGCAGCAGTAATGAGTTGCGACAGCAACATAGGTTTCAGTGAGAAGGATTTAGATATCAGTGATTTTAGCGGCATAGCCATATTCCTGTTAAAACTTAAAGCCCCGATGTAACGCAACAATGCCACCGGTTAAATTGGAATAGGTTACGTTTTCAAACCCGGCATCTACCATCATGCCTTTCAGCGTTTCTTGATCGGGGTGCATCCGAATAGACTCCGCTAAATAACGGTAACTTTCAGAGTCCTGGGCCACAAGTTCGCCAATCTTGGGCAAAATATGGAAGGAATAAGCATCGTAGGCTTTGCTCAAAGGTTCCAGAAGTGGTTTGGAGAATTCGAGAACCAACAAACGACCACCGGGCTTTAATACCCGAAACATAGAGCGTAAGGCTTTTTCTTTTTCGGTTACATTTCGCAGGCCAAATGAAATGGTAATACAATCAAAGTAATTATCAGGGAAAGGTAAAGCCTCAGCATTAGCCTGCACATAACTGACATTACCTACAATACCTTTGTCACGTAGCTTTTCTCTACCCATACGCAACATCGATTCATTGATATCAGCCAGAACCACTTCACCCTGCTCACCCACAAGGCGAGAGAACTTGGCCGTTAAATCTCCGGTGCCACCCGCCAGATCTAATACCCGTTGACCGCGCCGAACACCACTACAGTCAATGGTAAAACGCTTCCAAATACGGTGAACACCGAACGACATCAGGTCATTCATCAGATCGTATTTGGCGGCTACGGAATGAAAAACTTCTGCCACCATGCCTTCTTTCTGTTCTTTGGCTACGGTGCGGAAACCAAAATGAGTGGTTTCCTTCTCCTGATCTACCATTTTCTGTGCCTGCTTTTCAGTCAATCTTTCGAGGAAGTGTACCAGAACTCCGATGAAAGCCCCACCTCACCTGGTATTAAGGTAACTGCTTATTCGCAGTATTCTCAACATCATACAGAAGAGGACCATGCAACTAACCCTGATACTTCAGCGGTGCCGAATCATTTATATCCTTCTTACACAAAACTACAGCGGCATTAGTAGCTCTCATCCGCGTCACTGATTATAAGCTAACTCAGCGGTGCCACTCATGTTGCCTTACTGCAATCCTGATTGCTTTGGATATGTCTCTGACTCAGCATCATCAGATAGCGCTAAATCGCCTTCTGGTTGATGCTCAGCGCTGGCTCTTTCTGCCAGTAATGGGCTAATAGGCCGTTTTACCTCGACCCCCAGAGTGCGAAAACTTTCTACTTGCCCAATCAGGTTACCACGGCCTTGCGACAGTTTGTTCATTGCCTGACGATAACTTAGGTGCGCTTTATCGAGGCTTTGCCCCAACGACTCCATATCATCAACAAATAAGCGCAACTTGTCATAGAGTTTGGCTGCCCTATCGGCAATACGCTGTGCATTCTGGCTTTGATGCTCGTAACGCCATAAATTAGTAATCGTCCGCAAAGCCACCAGCAATGTTGTCGGGCTAACCAACATAATATTGTGCTGTAGTGCTTCACTTATCAACTCTGGCTGGCGATCAATGGCCACCAGAAATGCAGGTTCCACCGGAATAAACATCAATACATAATCAAGCGACCGCAACCCCGGAAGTTGTTGGTAATCCTTACGGCCTAACATTCTAATATGGGCGCGCAGCGATGATAAATGCTCATTGAGTGCTACTTCTCGCTCAGCGTCATCTTCGCTATTAAAATAGCGCTCATATGCAACCAACGACATTTTAGCGTCAATCACCACATCTTTACCCTGTGGTAAGCGCACAATGACATCTGGCTGCATACGACTGTTGCTATCAAGCTTTACACTTACCTGAGTTTGATACTCATAACCTTCACGCAGCCCAGAAGCTTCAAGCACTTTAGCCAGAACGACTTCCCCCCAGTTCCCCTGCGTTTTATTATCACCTTTCAGTGCTTTAGTCAGGTTTAGTGCTTCTCGCGCCATTTGAGCATTCAATTGTTGCAGACTGCGTATTTCATGGGTCAGCGTGTGGCGCTCTCTGGCTTCTTGTCCAAAGCTATCCTGAACCTGACGGCGGAAACCATCCAACTGTTCCCGTAAAGGCAGTAATAAGCGGTCCAGACTTTGTTTATTTTGTTCGTCCGCACGACGGCCAGTTTGTTCAAAGATGCGGTTCGCCAGATTTTCGAATTGTGTGGTCAGCCGCTGTTCACTGTTAATGAGAAGTCGCTGTTTTTCCTCGCCAGTCAGACGTGTTTCTTCCAAACGGATAGTGACTTCGCGCAGTTCCGCCTCTTGGGCGCTATTCACTTCTCTTTGAGCACGGAGTTCTTGATTGAGTTGATCACATTCATTACGCCAATGAGCTAACTGTTGCAGTTTTTCAGCATTTGCTGCCAATTGGCTGTGCAAACTACGTTGTTCCAATTCATCTTGCCGTAATTGCTGCTCATTGCGCTGTAAAGCAGTTTGTAGCTCGACAATATTCTGCTGCGCCTGCTGTAAGGACTGCTCTAGTAATCGCCGTTCTATATCCTGTTGCGCTTTATTCCGTTGCTGGTACAAGCTGGCAATTAGCCAACCAATAAGTCCACCGATAAGGCAGCCTGCCAGTCCATAAAATAAACTGATATCCACGGTTATCTCCCCATTAACCTATTGTCAGTCAAGGTAAGGGGATACTGTATGGATGTCCAGAGTGTTTTTCCGTTACATGCTATCTTGCGAAGCTGTGCGCATAAATAACACACAGTCCAAAAAACGCTCACCTTGCGACCCCAAATAGGTTAAAACAGCTATCCATTGACGAACGGCGTGCCACTTACGTACTTAATCTATCCAGTGAGATAGCCATTGAATGCCGAACGCGCCCGGAGCCAGAATACCGAAGGCCCAAATTAGAGCGGAAGTGATGTTGGCTAACTGAAAGTAGAACTTTGGCATAGCACAGATCCCGGCAACCAAAGGAACAACTGCGCGTAGTGGGCCAAAGAAGCGGCCAATAAACGCGCCAAAGAATCCCCAACGCTCAAAGAATGCATGGCCACGAACGAGTAACTGAGGATTGCGAGAAAGTGGCCACAAAGTGCCTACTCGGTCTTTGTAATGGACACCAACCCAATAGGAGAGCCAGTCGCCAAAGAAAGCACCTGCCGCAGCAGCGGCCCAAATGGGCCAGAAAGAGATACCACTTTCACCAATTAGCGCCCCCAATCCGAGCAAGATGACCGTTGCAGGTAGCAGTAAAGAAAGAAAAGCTAGCGACTCACCAAAAGCCAGGATAAAGACGATAGGAATCGCCCATGCTTCGTGTTCACGAACAAAATCGATAACGATAGTAATGACATCATTCAGGGTCACATGCATTTTCCTGTTAGCAACATAGTTGCTATTAGCATACCCAATGTGTCGTGATCTTTGTTTAACAAAAAATAAACGGCCGGAAGATTCCGACCGTTTATAGACTCAAGATCATTGCCGTTACAGCAAGGCTGCCAACGAACGAATCCTAATAATCTGACTCAAGTCAGTGATTCGTTTAAGCCGGAGCCACTAGCCACACTGCAACTTCGAGTAAGAAAGAGTGCAGGTTAATGCAATGAATCAAAGATATCAGGCGTTAGCCGTCACTACTTTATTGCCAGCTATTTCAGCAGAGCGGCGGATCCACAATTCACGCCATTTTTTCAGTGCTGATATCAGGATAATGACGCCCAGTGTCATCATAATAATCGAGATGATGCCATTGAACAGATTGTAGCCCTTAGCTGCTGAGTTGAAATACACGTGAGTGATCATCCAGTAACCAGCATAGTTTACGGTTACAAACAGATAGGCCAGTGGAATAACACAGGTCAGCATGTAAATACGTTTGGTTGCCAACCGCAGAATAATAGTGGCACCAATGATTAAACCAACAGAAGCCATTAATTGGTTTGATACGCCGAATAACGCCCAGACAGAGTTGATATCACCTGAGTTAAGCAGGTAACCCCACAGTGCGCAGGCAATAACACTGCATGCCAATGTACCTGGTAACCAATCAGTACGTTTCAGTGGTGCCCAAATATCACCTAAGAAGTCTTGCAGCAGATAACGAGCAACACGCGTGCCGGAGTCAACAGCGGTCAGAATAAATACCGCTTCAAACATAACAACAAATTGGAAGAAGTAAGCCGCCAGACTGCTGAACCATGGCACACGAATGAAGATATCCGTCATACCAACAGCTAAGGTTACCGCACCACCGGTACGACCATAGAGATCCAGGCCAATTTCCTGACTCAGTTTTGGCAAGTTCACCACTTCCATACCGAGCATGCTCCAGGCTTCAGCGGAAGAGTTAATCGCAAAGTAGTCAGCAGGATGCAAGGAGGTTGCCGCGATCAAGGCCATAACCCCAACCATACATTCGGCCAGCATCGCACCAAAGCCGACGGGTAAGATATCACTCCATTTGTCGATCTGTTTTGGTGTTGTCCCTGAGCCGATAAAGGCATGGAAACCAGAAATGGCACCACAGGCAATGGTAATAGAGATAAACGGCCAGACTGGGCCTGCCAACACCGGGCCTCCACCATGAATAAACTGGGTCAATGCCGGGAATTGAATTTCAGGGTTAATAAATACAACTCCAACAATCAACGCACCGAATACACCGATCTTCATAAAGCTGGAAAGATAACCACGAGGGGTTAATAGCATCCACACAGGGAGGGCGGTCGCAAAGAAAGCATACATTGGCAGGATGATACTGACGGTATCCGCTTTCAGCATTAACCAATCGCCCAGCCAGGTTCCTTCAATATAAGGGCCGACAAATACGCACACCATGATAGCAGCGATACCGACATAAGAAGCGCCCTTCATGCTGCCAGTCATGCGCTCCCATAAGCCAACGCAGATAGCGATAGGGATTGTCATGAACACGGCGAAAGTACCCCAAGGGTTACGTTCCAGTGCATGTACCACCACCATCGACAACCCGGCCATGGTAATAGTAATGATGAACAACATTGCCAGACCAGTACACCAGCCAGCAACCGGACCAAGCTCTGATTTTGCCACTTCCGACAGGGATTTCCCCTGATGTTTCATGGAAGCAAACAGCACAACCGTATCGTGAACCGCGCCGCCGATCACACAACCGATCAGCAACCACAGAAAACCAGGTAAATAACCATATTGGGCTGCCAGCACAGGGCCGACCAATGGACCAGCCGCAGCGATTGCCGCAAAGTGGCTACCAAAGTTCACCCATTTTTTAGTTGGAACGTAATCTTTACCATCTTCGAAGGTGTGGGAAGGTGTTACTTCACTGTCATCGACGCGCAAAACCTTACGAACAAAAAAGATACCGTATAAACGGTAGCAGATCATAAGGATACACGCTGAAGCGATAACAAAGGTAATCGCATGTTGCATGAGCATTCTCTCCAGGGAATTTGTCAGGCGTTAACATACGCCTGACCCCTAAGAGAAATATCAGCGATCTGGTTAAGCGGTAGTTTGTATCATTAAGCGGTTAAAAAGAGCCACCCAGTGGTGACTCAATATCATAAAGATCAGAAAGAGTGCGGGTAGATAAACCACTACTCTAAAAAATAGGACTGTAACTTTTTGCGCTCAGCGCTACCCAGGCCGAACTCCTGTTGCAACCACTGTTCACGACTACCATAACGCTGTTGAATACTACGCAGAGCAGTTTGAATAAACTCTTCTTTGGCCGATAAGACAAAAGCGAATTGCCCTAACGCTTGGTCATTCAGTTTGAGTGCCAACTCTGCCAGCATATGCTCACGGAAAGGGGCCAGAGTGGTTTCAGTCAACAGATAATCTTCCAATACCGTCGATTCATCGGCACCCAAGGCAAATAACACCAGTGCAGAACCAATACCAGTACGGTCTTTCCCGACAGCACAATGTTGTACCACACCCGCAGCAGCATGCTCCGAAGATGCGCAATTTTGCAACAATCCAACCAGTTGTTTATAGGCTTGATTATTAAAAGGCAGCCGGCGATAAAGCTCTAACATAAAACCACGGGCATCAAATGCCGCTAATGTCTCGTTAGTCAGTTTTTCCAAATTGGCATTGACTTCACTGCTCAGCGGGTTGGCCGGAATATTGTGATAACTGGCGCCAGTCCACACCACATCTGGTTTAGCCTGAACTTCATCGGCATCGCGATAATCAAGAATTTGAGCGACGGAGCCACTACTGAGGAAATCACAATCTCTGGTACTTAAGCGGTCGAGTGAACCTGAGCGGAACAGCAATCCGCGCTTGATACACCGCCCATCAGCAGCCTGATTACCGCCAAGGTCACGAAAATTAATACCGCCATCAAGTGCGATTAGGGAGGGATGGGATAGAGCAGTTTTCGTCATATTTTCCTCTTATTATTGTTCTTTATAAGAGTGATGACCTTAGCAGATAAACCGGAAAAATAAAAAACGGGCCAGAAGACTGACCCGATAACAGACAGTTTGTTGACTCGCCAATCGTCGCTATTAGCTCAGACGGCGGGCCTAGATCAAATGACGAGCTGCTTCTACCACAATTTTCACCGCGTCACTTTCAGTCGCTTTCATAGTTTCTTCGTTTGGGATCTCTTGCTGGGTGCGATTTACAATTACCCCTGCGACCATGCCGGCGCGCAAGCCCTGGCTGGCACACATGGTGAGCAAGGTTGCAGATTCCATTTCATAATTCATCACGCCCATAGATTGCCATTCTTCCATGGAGCCTTTAAAACGGCTGACAACACGACCAGAGAAGGTGTCATAACGCTCCTGCCCCGGATAGAAGGTATCGGAAGAGGCGGTCACACCAATATGAGTAGTCGCCCCCACTGATTTGGCAGCATTAACTAATGCAGTGGTACAGGTAAAGTCAGCCACTGCTGGGAACTCCATCGGCGCAAAGTGCAGGCTGGCTCCGTCTAAACGCACAGCGGCGGTGGTAACCAACACATCACCAACATTAATATGTGGCTGAATAGCACCAGTGGTACCAATACGTAGGAAAGTCCGTACACCAAGCTGTGCCAGCTCTTCAACCGCAATAGAAGTCGATGGGCCACCGATACCCGTTGAGCAGACGATCACTGCTTTGCCATCCAATTCGGCGCGCCACGAAGTAAATTCACGATGAGAGGCCAAATGTACTGGGTTATCCATCAATTTAGCGATTTTCTCAACACGCTGTGGATCACCCGGAACGATAGCCAGAGTCGCCCCTTGCAGATCATTTTTAGTCAGGCCCAAGTGAAAAACGTCAGATTTAGCCATGTGTGAGAGTCCTCTTTCATGAGAGATGTTGTAGGGAGGTGCAAAGAAATACTTTACTCAAAATTATCACTTTATTTCGTGATGACAGTCACCTTGCCAAAAGAAATGAATTACACGATACATTTTAAATGTGACAAAAATCACATTTAATGGCAGTTAAGACTATTTTTTAGACAAAGCTGGCGAGAAATGACAATTATACCCAAGCTGATTACAGTTGCAGCTAACACCACTGCAACGCCAAGTACGAAAGGTATATTTCTCTATAAGCAGGAATGATAGACCAATATCCTGCTATCAATTGCTAACTGCTATCAATTGCTAACTTCTATCGATTGTTAAACTCTATCAACTATTAGTCTGAGTTATAAAATTCAAGATATGAATCACCAAAAATTATAATTACAAAAAACCTGATCTCATTAATCTCAAAGATTACCTATAGTTAAACTCGGCAATAGCAAAAATCGGGGAGTAATGGGTAATTCAACTCGGTAATTTTTTCTCATATCGCAAGGAGACTACAGTGAAAACTGATCAACTTATGACTCCCAGGCAGGCGGCAGACGGTTTCACCTCTGCGGTAGGCCCACTGGCCTCGACGACCCGCCATACCGATCAACAAGGTATTCACTGCACAGAAACCACCATTCCGTCTCAGGGCGATGAATTACCGGCCTATATTGCCAAACCGGCCCAGCAAAACGGGTCATATCCGGTGGTTATTGTCGTGCAAGAAATCTTTGGCGTACATGAGCATATTCAGGATATCTGCCGCAGACTAGCTAAACAGGGGTATCTGGCCATTGCACCTGAGCTGTTCTTCCGCCAAGGCGATGCCAAAGAATATGATGACATCAATGCATTAGTGAAAAATCTGGTGGGTAAAGTGCCAGACCGTCAGGTTATGGTGGATCTTGATCATGCAGCGCATTGGGCATCACGCCATGGTGGGGATACCAGTAAACTGGCCATTACCGGATTTTGCTGGGGTGGACGGATTGCGTGGTTGTATGCGGCCCATAACCCACAGTTAAAAGCGGCAGTGGCTTGGTATGGCAAACTGGTCGGTGAAAAAACCTTACTGTTACCCAAATCTCCGGTTGATGTCGCGATTGATCTCAATGCTCCGGTGCTAGGGTTGTATGGCGGCAAAGATGGCAGTATTACGCAAGAACATATCGATACTATGCGTCAGGCATTACGTGCAGCAAATGCCGATGCAGAAATCATTGTTTATCCAGATGCTGGGCATGCTTTTAATGCTGACTACCGCCCAAGTTATCACGCCGAATCCGCACTGGATGGCTGGCAGCGGATGCTCGATTGGTTTGATCAACATGGTGTTGCCGCCAATCCCATATCTGAATAAGTGAAATAACGGCAATAAAAAGGGCGCGAGATGCGCCCAGAATTTAACGATTAGACTGAGATAGCATCAGAGTTGTTCTGCACGCAAACGCTGCGCAGCCAGTACCATGTTTGCCAGTGCCTGACGGGTTTCTGGCCAACCACGGGTTTTCAAACCACAATCCGGGTTAACCCACAAACGTTCTGCCGGGATACGTTGAGCGGCTTTACGTAGTAATGCTTCAATCCACTCCACACTTGGCACATTCGGTGAGTGAATATCATAAACGCCGGGCCCAATTTCATTCGGATAAGCAAAATCTTCGAATGACTCGAGCAATTCCATATCGGAGCGAGAGGTTTCAATGGTAATCACATCGGCATCCAGCGCAGCAATGGAATCCATGATGTCATTAAACTCGCAATAACACATATGAGTATGAATCTGGGTGTCATTCTGCGCGACAGCCGCATTCAGTTTAAAGGCATCGACGGCCCATTGTAGATACGCTTGCCAATCGGCACGGCGCAGGGGTAAGCCTTCACGCAGCGCAGGTTCATCAATCTGGATGATACCAATACCGGCTTTCTCCAGATCTTCCACTTCATCACGCAGCGCCAGTGCAATTTGTTTGGCGATGGTTTCACGGCTAACATCTTCGCGCGGGAATGACCAACACAGGATAGTGACCGGGCCGGTCAACATGCCTTTTACTGGTTTGTCCGTCAGCGATTGAGCATATTTGGCCCATTCAACCGTGATAGCTTGCGGGCGGCTGATGTCACCAATAATCACTGGCGGCTTAACACAACGGGAACCGTAGCTCTGCACCCAACCATTTTGGGTAAAAACGAATCCATCCAGATGTTCGCCAAAATATTCAACCATATCATTACGTTCTGCTTCACCATGAACCAATACGTCCAGACCTAAACGCTCCTGTTCAGCAATGGCTTGCTTGATATGTTCGCTGATACCTGTGCGGTAGTTTTTCCCATCCAAACGGCCTTGCTTGAAGTCCAGACGCAGGCCACGGATCTCAGTAGTTTGCGGGAATGAACCGATAGTGGTGGTTGGCCAGGCTGGTAAGTTAAAGCGCTTACGCTGCGCTTCAGCTCGGCCTTCATAAGGCAATTGACGTTCAATATCCTGCGCAGTAATGGCCGCCAGACGTTGTTCCACCTGCGGATTATGTACACGGCTGGAGGATTGACGGACACGGATCGGTGCACTGTACGCTGCCAGTTCGGCCAATTTGGCTTCGCTCGGCGTGTTTAACGCTTGTGTTAATAATGCCAGTTCAGCGCATTTTTGCAGCGCAAAGGCAAACCAGCTTTTCACTTCTGCATCAAGACGTGTTTCTTCACTTAAATCAATCGGGCTGTGTAATAAGGAGCAAGAGCTACCCAACCATAATGGGCGACCATTAACCTGTGGTTGCAGGCGCTCGAACCAGTTGCTAAGGTCAGCACGCCACACGTTACGGCCATTAATCACCCCCAGCGAGAGCAGCCACCCTTTTGGCAATTTTGTATCCAGAACAGCAATATCATCTTTGCCTGCAACCACATCAACATGCAGACCTTGCACTGGCAACTCACGGATAACGTCAAGGTTATGGCCGATGCTGTCGAAATAGGTGGTCAGCAACAATTTAACCTTGCCTTCCAGCACCTGATAAGCCGACTGATAAGCGTCCAGCCACTCTGGTGGTAACTCCAGTACCAGTGCAGGTTCGTCAATCTGTACCCACTCAATGCCACGTTTCGCTAATTCAGCCAGCACTTGTTGGTACACCGGGAGGATATCTTGCAGCAGAGAGAGACGGTCAAACTGCTCGCCTTTAACTTTACCCAGCCACAGATACGTTACCGGGCCCAGCAATACTGGTTTGATTTTGTGACCTAATGCCAGCGCTTCGTCCACCTCATCCAGCAGTTGAATCCAGCCCAGTTTGAACTGCTGACCTAGTTGGAACTCTGGCACCATGTAGTGATAATTGGTGTTAAACCATTTAGTCATTTCCGCCGCTGCCGCAGGCTTACCGGTTGGTGCACGGCCACGGCCAATACGGAAGAGCGTATCCAAATCAATAGAACCATCCGTATTTTGATGGCGCTCTGGGACGTTGCCCAACAGCAGGCTGGTGGTCAATACATGGTCATACCACGCGAAGTCACCGACCGGCACCAAATCAATACCTGCTTGCTGCTGCTGTTGCCAATGGCGGGCGCGCAATTCACGACCCACATTGAGCAGTTCTTCTTGCGTGGAGTTGCCTGCCCAGTAACTTTCTTGTGCTTTTTTCAGTTCACGTTTCAGACCTACACGCGGAAAACCCAGTGTGTGATTTAAAATTGTCATCGTCATATTTCCCATTTAGCCATCCAGATGTTTACACATCCATAATCAGCAGGTACTGTATAATCCACAAGCGCATTTTGTTCACTGTCACTGTGAAGGACTCTCATGATCGAACTGAAACACTTACGCACCCTGCAAGCTTTGCGTAATACCGGCTCGCTGGCGGCGGCGGCAACGCAACTTCATCAGACACAATCGGCCTTGTCTCATCAATTCAGCGATCTGGAACAACGTCTGGGCTACCGTCTGTTTGTGCGTAAAAGCCAGCCGCTACGTTTCACTACGCAGGGAGAGATCTTGTTACAACTCGCAGAACAAGTGCTGCCACAAATTAAACAGGCACTGCAAACCTGCAATGAGCCGCACCAAACTGCGCTGCGCATCGCCATCGAATGCCATAGCTGTATTCAGTGGCTGGCACCTGCCTTGGATAACTTCCACAAAAACTGGCCGCAAGTGGCGATGGACTTCCAATCAGGCGTGACTTTCGATCCTCAACCCGCCTTGCAGCAAGGGGAGCTGGATCTGGTGCTGACATCAGATATCTTGCCGCGCAGTGGTCTGCACTATTCGCCAATGTTTGATTTTGAGGTGCGTCTGGTGCTGGCACCAGACCACCCATTAGCCAATAAGGCCCGCATCGAGCCGGAAGATTTAGCGCAAGAAGTGTTAATGATTTATCCGGTACAGCGGCAACGGTTAGATGTCTGGCGGCATTTCCTGCAACCCGCGGGGGTAAATCCGCCGCTGAAGAATGTGGATAATACTTTGCTACTGATTCAAATGGTGTCAGCACGCATGGGGATCGCCGCCCTACCACATTGGGTGGTAGAGAGTTTCGAACGTCAGGGATTGGTCGTCACTAAAACGCTGGGAAATGGTTTATGGAGCCGGTTATACGCGGCCGTCCGTGATGGAGAGCAGCGCCAACCGGTTACTGAAGCTTTTATTCGTTCGGCCCGGCAACACGCTTGCGAGAGTCTGCCGTTTGTAAAGAATGCGGAGCGACCCAACGCCGGTGTACCCATAGCGAAGCCATTATCACAATGGCCCCAATGATAAAACTGGGCCAATGGGGCTTTTCTTGCCAAATCGCCAGATTCACCAGCAGCCCAGCCGGAACATGCACGTTATTCATGATCCCCAAGGTGCCAGCATCGACTTGTGTCGCGCCATAGTTCCACATGAAATAACCTAGCGCAGAAGCCCCGACGCCCAGCCACACCAACACGCCCCACTGCAATTGCGTCGTGGGTAGTTTTTGTGGGTTACCAAAGGCAAACCAGGCAACAACCGCGACGGCGAAAGCACCAATATAGAACCATGAGAATGCCACATGCTGTGGGATCGGGTGGACTTCCATCAAGCGTTTGTAGCCCACTTGTCCGATGGCAAAACAGAGGTTTGCCGCCTGAACCAGCAGTAACCCCCACCAAAAATGCTCGCTCAAATGGTCGTAGCGAATGATAGCCGCCCCGACTACTGCCAGTAACGCACTCAGAGCATAGCCCCAGCGCAGACGCTGGCGGCGCAGTAAATCATAGATCAAAGTGACATACAGCGGGGTCATCACCGTGAACAGCAAGAATTCCGGTACCGTCAGGTAGAGATAGGCACGGAAGCTGAACAAGTACATGATACCTAACTGAATTGAGCCCACGGCCATGTACAGCAGAATCACCCGCCAGTGGATGTTTTTCCAGCGCAAGAACGGCAAAAAGACCAGCGCGGCTAGCCCAACCCGCATTAGCACAGAGAACCAACTATCCACCTGTCCTGCCAGATATTCGCCAATCAGGCTAAATGAAAATGCCCATAAAATGGTGGTAACGACCAGTAACAACACGATAGTTTGGCTCATTGAGAATGATAAAGTGCAATTGTAGCGGAAGCCACAACGCAACTTTGCACAAACTAGGTTTACATCTGCTCGTATTTAACCCAGTCGAACTATCTTCATCTCAGGTACTATTCCAATAATCACCTAAGAGTTACATTCCCACGCCGATAATGGTCAGGATTAACGGTGTTGTGACCGCGGCAAGCACTGTAGACATCACCAAACTGGCGGCGGCTGGGCCAGTCAGTACATTAAACTGGCGTGACATCAGATACACATTCACGCCGGTAGCCATTGACCCCAGTAATACCACCACCTGCGTTTCCAGCGCTGGCAGGCCCATCGCCCATGCCAATGCCCAGATCACCATCGGCTGAACAATCAATTTGAGAAAACAGATCGCACTGCTGATTTGCCAGCCTTCCGTGACGCGATATTCCGCCAGCCCCATTCCCAATACAATCAGCGACAACGGCGGTGCTACCTGCCCTAACATGGTTACAGGTTGATCAATAAACTGCGGTAATTGCAGACCAGTCAGGCTGAATAAAGTGCCGGAAATAATTCCTATAATCAGAGGGTTAGTCAGCACGCTACGAGCAGTTTTCGCAAAGCCCTCCAGTGTTGGCGAGCCATTGCGCGCCCACTCCACCGAGATGGTGACTAATGTCCAGAGGATCAGGCCGTTAAACACCAAAACCAGCGCCACTGCTGGGATAGATTTCTCCCCCAACATAATGGTGGCAATAGGCAGGCCCAGCATCACGTTATTAGAGAAAATGCCGCCGAGGGCAAAAACGGAACCGGACACGCCATCCAGATGAAATATCCGGCTGGCAACAATCCGCCCGATAACAAACACCACTAGACAACTACCAAAAAAGGCAATCAGCAGGCGTGCATCCACCGCTGGGCGCTCAGAGAAATCGCACATCATACGAAACAGCATAGCGGGCAATGCGAGGGAGAAAACAAAGCGGGTCAGGCCATCAGTTATGGCAGAGGGCCACTTACCAAATCGTACCAAACAGTAACCCAGCGCAAGCAGCACAAATAACGGTGAAGACAACACAATCTGGTGCCAGAGCGAAATAACAAAGGCGGGCATGGTTCACTTCCTGTCAAGCCGGGCCAGACCAGCCCGTAAATGTAAGAATGGCTGACCTACTCTGTTTCCTGTTTTATTTATATCAAAGTCATTGGGGTTACAGGTAGGCAGCAAGCTAACGCCCCTGTAGCTTCAAGGACGAGGGCATATCAAATCTATACGGTCAGTACAGATACAGTCAACGCCCCACTTTAACAATTCCTGCGCACGCGCTGGTTGGTTGACGGTATAGACCAAAATACGCAGCCCGGCGGCTTTGAGTAACGCTACTCGCTCCGCGGTCAACTGTTTGTAGTTAATGTGCAAAGAGACACAATCCAACTGACGGGTCATCGCCTGCCAGTTGTCATCCCATTTATCCAACAATAAACCACGTGGCAGCTCAGGTGCGGCCTGCTGGGCTGCAGCTAATGCATCAAACGAAAAAGAGGACAATAACGGCGGTATCGCCTGACCTTGCCACAACAAGCGGGCAGCCAGTGCAATAGCTCGGCCAGTGGCTATTTCAGTGCCAGTGGTGGGTTTAATCTCGATATTAGCAGCCATATCATGCTGTGCACAGCGAGCTGCCACTTCGGATAAAAGAGGCAGGCGCTCACCACGAAATGCTGTGCTATACCAGTCTCCGGCATCTAATTGAAAAAGTTTTTCCCATGACAAATCACCGGCAACTCCCCAGCCATTACTGGTGCGTTCCAGCGTATCGTCATGCAATAGAAATATCTGGCCGTCGTGCGATAATTTTACGTCAAACTCAATCATCTTGTGGCCATAACGAGCGCCAACATCAATGGCTGCTAAGGTGTTTTCCGGTGCCAGTGAACCACCACCGCGGTGAGCGACGATCGAAGGGTAAGGCCAGTTTTTACTCATGATTCCATCCGTAGTCCGCTATCTGAATCAAAAAAGTGCAGCGCCGTTGGTGGTAAATATAAATGTAATGTACTGCCCACCACAGGCATTTCCTCGTGGGATAGGCGGGCAATAACACTCTGTCCACCCCACTGACCATGTGCCAGATTATCTGCACCCAACAATTCCAGCGTCAATAGTGGCATCGGTATACCCTGCGCCGAAGTTACCTGCTGAATATGCTCCGGGCGAATGCCGAGGGTCAAGCGCCGATCCGCCCATTGTGGCCGAGGCTGTTCCAACGGCAGAGTTAGGCTATCAGATAAAATAAAGGCGTGCCCATCTGGGCTGACAGTGCCAGCTAACAGGTTCATCGCCGGTGAACCGATAAAACTGGCCACAAACAGTGTCGCTGGCCGTTGGTAAACCTCGCTTGGCGTACCAATTTGTTCGGCAACCCCTTTATTCATCACAATCACCCGCTGAGCCAATGTCATCGCCTCAACCTGATCATGGGTCACATATAGACTGGTGGTTTTTAGTCGGCGGTGCAACTGTTGCAGCTCAAGGCGCATCTGCACCCGCAGTTTGGCATCCAGATTGGAAAGTGGCTCATCAAACAAGAAAACCGCCGGTTCACGCACAATGGCCCGCCCCATTGCCACCCGCTGCCGCTGGCCGCCAGATAGTTCACGCGGTTTACGTTTTAGTAGCGGTTGCAGTTCCAGAATACGTGCGGCTTCATCCACTCGCTGGCGGATCTGCTCTTTGCCAAAACCACGAATTTTTAGGCCATAAGCCATGTTGTCAAACACACTCATGTGGGGATACAGCGCGTAGTTCTGAAACACCATCGCGATGCCACGATCTTTGGGTTCCATATGGGTAACCCGCTGATTATCAATATAGATATCACCACTGGTGGTGCGCTCCAATCCAGCAACCATACGCAGCAGCGTCGATTTACCGCAGCCAGAAGGGCCAACCATTACGATGAATTCACCGTCGGCGACATCTAAATCAATTTGTTTAATCACTGGCGTGACGCCGTCATAAGATTTGGTTACTGCCTGAAGTTTTAAACATGCCATATCAGATTACTTCTCACTGTCTACCAGGCCGCGTACAAACCAACGCTGCATCAGAAGGACCACCGCGACCGGTGGAATTAAAGTCAGGATCATCGCTGCCATCACCTGATTCCATTGGGTTGGCGCACCTGAGCTAGAGATCATGCTCCTTATCCCAGCCACCGCGGTGCCCATAGAGGTATCGCTGGTAATCAAAATTGGCCAAAGATATTGGTTCCAACCATAGATAAAAGTGATCACAAACAGCGCGGCCAAATTAGTTTTAGATAGTGGCAATACGATATCCAAAAAAAAGCGCATCGCCCCGGCACCGTCAATGCGCGCCGCTTCCAATAGCTCATCGGGCAGGGTCATAAAGAACTGGCGGAATAAGAACGTTGCAGTGGCTGACGCCATCAGCGGCAGGGTCAACCCGGTATAACTGTCGAGCATATTCAGGTTCGCAATCACCTGAATTGTTGGGAAAATACGCACTTCCACCGGCAGCATCAGGGTCAGGAAAATCAACCAAAAAAACAGGTTACGTAGCGGGAAGCGAAAGTAAACGATGGCATAAGCAGACAACATCGACACGGTGATTTTGCCAACAGTAATCGCAAACGCCATCACGAAACTGTTAAACAGCATCAACCCGAAAGGCGCACTGTTATTCCCCACCCCGACATGCCAGATGTGGCTAATGTTCTGCCACAAATAGGGCCCGGGGATCAGGGTCATCGGCACCTGAAACACTTGGGTGTCATCCAGCGACGCGGCAACAAAAGCCACATACAGTGGGAATAAAATCAGTAACACGCCGATAATCAGCATGACGTGACAAAAAATGTCCAGCCCACGACGATTCTCAATCATTGGTAACGCACCTTACGTTCAACAAAACGGAACTGGATAACCGTCAGGCCAATCACCAGTAACATCAGCACCACCGACTGAGCGGCAGAGCTAGATAAGTCCAGGCCAGCAAAGCCTTCGCGATAAATTTTATAAATCAGGGTCGTCGTGGCTTGCATCGGCCCACCGCCCGTCGCCGCATCGATAACGGGGAAAGTATCGAAGAAGGCATAGACCAGATTCACCACCAGCAGGAAGAAACTGACCGGTGAAATCAGCGGCAGCACCAGATTAAAGAAGCGGCGTACTGGTCCGGCGCCGTCAATTGCAGCGGCTTCAACCAATGAGCGCGGAATGGATTGCAGCGCGGCAAGGAAAAACAGGAAGTTATAACTGATTTGCTTCCATACTGAAGCCAACACCACCAAGAACATGGCCTGCCCGCTGTTTTGCGCGTGGTTCCAGTTGTAACCCAATGTGGCAAGGAAATGTGTTATCAACCCCAGCCCCGGATTAAACAGGAAAATCCACAATACAGCAGCGATAGCAGGGGCCACCGCATACGGCAGAATCATTAAGGTTTGATAGATACGGCTGCCGCGCAGAACGTAATCCACCATGGCGGCCAGAAACAGCGAAACAATCAAACCAATACCAGCCACCAACGAGCTAAAAATCAGCGTGGTATAAAACGAAGCCAAATAGTATTCATCCTGAAAAAGCTGAATAAAGTTACTCAGCCCGACAAATTTATTGGAGAGGCCAAAAGGGTCCAACATTTGTACCGAGTACCACAGCGCCTCCCCGGCAGGCCACAGGAAGAAAACAGCGGTAATGGCCAGTTGGGGCAATACCAACAGGTAAGGCAACCAACTACAGGAGAAACCGGGACGGGAAGGTGACATAAAATTAACCGTTTCTCAGATGTGATATTGATTACACCAGCGTGCTAATTGAAAACGTGACGCCCTAATTTAATACCGCACAGCACTATTTGTTGGCGTTATTGGCGCAGGCAGTTTGGGTGCGAACAGTGCACCCAAACTGGCAAGTAGAGTAGCCAAATAACCTTATTGATTAGCTTGTTCAAAGCGGCGTAGTAACACATCACCACGTTTAACGGCGCTATCCAACGCTTCTTGAGCTGTCTTCTTACCGGTCCACACCCCTTCCAACTCTTCATCTACCACGGTACGGATCTGTGGCATGTTGCCCAGACGCAAGCCTTTGGTGTACGGCAATGGCGGTTTGTTCAACATCTGGCGAGTCGCCACGTCAGCACCTGGGTTCTTATCATAGAAACCTTGCTGTTTAGTCAGCTCATAGGCTGCCGTCGTAATCGGTAGATAACCCGTCTTCTGATGCCATTCAGCAGCAATTTCCGGTTGAGCCAAGTATTGCAGGAATTCAGCGACACCTTTGTAAGTATCTTTATCTTTGCCATCCATCACCCACAGACTGGCACCGCCGATAATGGCGTTTTGTGGTACATTTTTCTCGTCAGAATCGTAAGGCATCATGCCAACGCCATAGTTAAATTTGGCGTAATGGCGAATATCCGCAAGGGAACCTGAAGAAGCAGTGGTAATGGCACAATCACCGTTATAGAACTTGGCAGTGGACTCATCTTTGCGGCCAAAATAGGTGAAATCGCCTTTTTTATTCATATCTGACAGCAACTGGATGTGCTTAATCTGTACTGGCTTATTGAATTCCAGTACCGCATCGGTGCCATCAAAGCCATTGTTACGGCTGGCAATAGGTTGGCCGTGCCAGGCACTGAAGTTTTCAATTTGAATCCAACCCTGCCAGCCGCTGGCGTACCCACAGCTTGAACCCGCAGCGCGCAGTTTTGCAGTATCGGCCGCCAATTCCTGCCATGTTTTTGGCGGTTGATCCGGGTTCAGCCCTGCTTTCTTAAAGGCATCTTTGTTGTAGTACAACACGGGAGTGGAACTGTTAAATGGTTGAGATAATAAGTGACCGGTTTTGGCATCGGTGTAATAACCGGCCACTGTTGGCACAAACACCGATTCATCAAATTTGATATTGGCATCTTTAAATACTTGGAATACCGGCTTAATCGCCTTGCTGGCCATCATGGTGGCAGTGCCCACTTCATACACCTGCAAGATTGCGGGGGCTTTACCCGAGCGAAACGCGGCTATCCCTGCCGCCAGGCTCTGTTCGTAGTTCCCTTTATATACAGGTACGATTTTATAGTCGCTATGGGACTGGTTAAATCGGTCAGCTAATGAATTAACCTCGACACCTAACTCCCCTTCCATCGAATGCCAAAAAGGAATTTCAGTCACTGCCATCGTATTGGCACTAAATGCCAATGTCAGCGCAATACCAAGCGATGTCTTACGAATGATTTTATTAAACATATTGGCCCCTGAATAAATCCGTATAGCTCACATCAATGAATTACTGTGGACAAGTGAGCGAAATAAATCAGTTTTTGTTCGCAAGCAAACATGACACCCTTTCATGACGGAAATATAACAATTACATGACATAAAAATAAACAAGACATGTCAACATCATTAATTACCCCAATAACACAAACCATTATAAAAATAAAATTACCACCATTTAAAAAACAATATTAAATTAAAAAAACTTAAAAACCCACACGTAAACACTAAAAATTCCATCAAGAATAAATATTAATAATATTACACCAGCCATCCATAACAATATTAAATGAAATATAATCAGCACAATAAAATAGGACTAACTCTTACTTGAAAAAATACCATTTAAAATGTTAGTGTTCTTTCCGGCTTATGTGGAAGTGTATTAACATGACTTTTAACACCCTCATTATCATCACCATAAAAGCCACAAGCATCATTAATCCCTTTCCAGTTGGATAAGGATTTTATATATAACGGACTATCAGGTATTTAATAATGAAAAAGACGCTACTTTCTATTATTACTATGGCGATATTAACCACCAGTGTTAGCGCCAATGCGAATGTAATGACAAGTTTACAATCTGGTATAAATAACGCTCAAATTCAAGGTATTCAGAGTATGAATCAGTCTGATCAGAGTGTATATTTCAAACCTGCATTAACGAAAGAGATTACGGTTGAATTAGAAGTACCTCAAATAGTCAAATTTTCCAAATCAAATGGTGACGAACTGAGTTTAATTAAACTTAGCATGAACTCCACCATGAACTCATACAAGGCGACAGAGAACATCCGAGTAGAATCTAATGGCGACAGTAAAGTTCGTATTGGCCTTGGAAAACCATTTGATTTAGTGTCTAACAATGGTTCAAGAATACAATCTACCCCTACCGTAATGATAGGTAATACGATGCTGAGTAGAGCTGCTAATGTTGGGCTTGGTGGTCATATGGCAACATTCCCCTTAACTAACTCAGTACTCGATACCACTCTAGACATTAGCGTAAACGGCAACGGACTTAAGTCTGCCGAAGTATACACTGGCACACTTAATCTAGTTATTGAAACGGCTGCATAACTCAGTAAAACATTATAATTTCCTTATTATTAACACATACAGTCAGGGGGTAAACTCCTGGCTGCATGCTCCTTTGAACCAAAAACATAACGTAATGGTGTAACCAGAACCATTACCATAGAAATATATTATTCAAAGGGAGAAGGCATATCGCAATAGTAGTTAACAGTGGAATGGAATCCTATGACAAACAATCTAATAATTAATAAGGCCACTTTACTTTTTTTATTACTTGCTACAATTATTTCAGCACAGGCAGAAGAGATAACGATCGAACAATTAATACCTGTTGGTTTTTCCGCTGTGGAAGAAAATAACACACTACAATTACTGGGTATATTAGAGGGCAAAACATTACCCAGTCCATTTTTTTTCTCGGAAAAAAAACAGCAGTTAAGTTTTGATCAACAACAATATCGCAACAACCATATTGATGAACAATCAATTATTCTATTAGAAAATATTTTACCCCAAATACCTTATTTGCAATGCCAGAATGGCTGCGATTATATCTTATCTAATCATCGCGTCACCGTAGATAAGGTCAATAATGTAGTAACGGTAACCAATAACAGCAACCGTTATTTAATGCCTGTCACCACTTGGGGATTGGTCCATAATCAATCCTTTGACCTGCGTATGACTGCAGAAAATTACCGCGCTATTTCAGGCCGAGGGCAAGGATATATTGGTCTACCCTTGCAATCTTTTGGCTTCGCTAATTGGTTTTATAACACTAGCCGTTCAAAAAACAGTTATCACGCCACACACCAGCCCCAATATCAACAGCAAACTCAAATAGGTATCGATAGTTGGTATTTGCAAAAGAACTTCCAAGCACACTACCTACGGGCAGGTAAACAAAATAATCTGGATAACAGTGCTGGCAGCATTCATACCCTGATTAACCCTGCTTTAGACCAATTCGTGACGCTGGGTAGCCAAAGTTACTTAACTATTAATAAGCCCTCCGCGGGCAGCTTAGTGCTATATGCCACCAGCGATGGCGATTTCGAAATCTATCGCGATAACCAACTTATCCGCCGAATCCCTGCCCAACTGGGCCGTAATGAAATTGATTACAACCAACTTCCCGGCGGCTATTACAACGTTGAGGTCCGGTTAGTCGACCGTACAGGGAAAGTCGTCAGCCAGGAAAGCCAAACCATCAGTAATATTAACACTCAAACCAATAATGGCTGGTTCCTGACTATGGGTAAAGGAATAGCGCGTAGCCATAGCTCTCCCCACCTGATGCAGTTTGGCCGCAGTATGAACCTGCAAAGCGTGCAAGCTAATATCACGCTACTCAAAGATAGCGCCAGCCACTGGGCAGCAGAAGGGAATATTTCGCGCCCCTTTATTTTTTCTGATCTCGACCTTACCCCTGCTCTGGGCGTGATGTCTGGCGAAAAACGTGATGGCGGATATCTGCGCATAACCGGTGGAAGCACCGTACTAGGATATGCCTCTGTATCCCGTTATCAAACACCAGGTGTGTCTATATACGCACCAAATGCGGGTAGCACATCAGCTTCTTATAGTCGCCAATTGGGGCCAATCCAACTGAGCTATCAATTCAATCAATTTAGCACCAGCCAGCAGCACCGTATCCAAAGCCGCTGGGACTGGCGACGGCCGCAATATAACCTTGCGCTGTCCCTTGGTGTACAAAAAGGCGGGCAATGGAACAACCAGAATAATTACGGTGTATTTCTTAATACCACACTCTCCTTTCTCAAAAGCAGCGCCAGCATCAACAGTGCCTATGATCAGCAGCAGTTGGTTACCAGTGCCAGTTATCAAAAAGAATTTAACGATAACTATGGCAACAGCACCTTGGGTATTGATGGCAGTGCCAGTGGGAAAACATCCAGCATCGGCAGCTTTGCTCATCGCAGTGGCAGCCGTGGTGATGTATCGGCACGAATGGGAGTTGATAACAAGATAGCCAATGGCAGCATCAGTTATAGCGGCATGCTGGCTATCAGCCCGCAAGGCATGGCATTAGGCCGCAGCAGCTACAGCGGAACCGCATTACTGATAGAGACACCGGACTTAGCTGGCACGCCATATAGCTTCAATGCGGAAGGCCATCCGATAACCGGCGCGGGTACTTACGCTATACCGATTCCACGGTATCAGGACCGTTTCTTTGTGCAAACACATATCGAACGCAATGACCTGGATATGAATATTCAGTTACCCGTCAATATTGCTCGCGCCCATCCTGGGCAAGTTTTTTCCAGTAAGGCCGATATCACATTGAACCTGCTTTACAGCGGTTTTCTCAAGGATGAGCACGGGCAACCTGTTAGCGGGGTTATTCAGGAAACTGGAGATACCGTCCACCCCAATGGACTATTTTCTATTCACTCTCGTGCCAAGCTGAAAAATATTCAGGTTCAAAACCACTTAGCCCGTTACCGCTGCAATATGAGCCAGCAACGCGATCATATTTATCTTTGTCACTTAGATTAATACCAACAGGAATTGTTATGAAATATGCCTATTTACTCTCCACTATCGCCTTCTTGTTGGTACCGATTACCGCCACTTATGCGCAGTTAGTGGCTATCCCTACCCGTACCACAGTGGAATCACTGGACCAACACCGGACAATCCAAGTCTATAACAGCGGTGATAAGCCACTGTATCTGGATATCACACTACAACGAGTAGATAACCCTGGGGTGCATCCTGAACAGAAAACACTGATAAGTGATATCTCGCAGCCTGAAATGATTTTTAACCCCAACCGGATTACTTTAGGACCGAAACAGAAGCGTAATATTAGACTATTGCCCTTAAAATCTCCGACGCAGGAAACGCTGTATCGGCTGTATATCAACCCGGTAGTCGATATCAAAGCTGTCGGTCAGCATGAGGACAAAAGCAAAATCCATGCTCCCATGACCATCAGTATTGGTTATGGTGTGTTGATTCATCATGTACCCCCTTTAACTGCACAGGCTCGTCACTGGCAGCATCAATGCTTGCCGGGCGGTCATCTCATGCTTACCTCCAGCGGCACGGTTCATAGCAAATTTGAGCAACTGAACTCCGGCGACAAGACAGATAGCCTGAATCTATATCCCGGAACCCCCATCACCCTGTCAACCAAACGACTCAGCGGTAAGGTAGATAATGAAACGTTTACTGTTCATTGCGGCTAGCCTCCTGCCGCCCTCGGTTTTCAGTGCCATAGATATTCAGCCACATGTGCTGGAAATAGAGCAGGAAAGTACAGTGGTGACAGTAACTAATTACGGTTTAGACCCTGAGTACGTGACAGTTCAACTGTACCAGCTTAATAACCCAGGTGAGTCGCCAGAACAAGAATCACTAACCTCGGTAGGCGAACAGCAACATCCCGCACTGTTTGCATTCCCAGCAAAACTGACTCTGGGACCAAAGCAGAGTGGGAGAATATTTCTTAAAGCACTTAGCACGCCGGATAAAGAGCAGGTATATCGACTCGCAGTAGTACCGGTTAATAACTTGCAAGTTACCGGTGGCCATACTGCCGTGTTGGGGGTGCAGTTAAGTTATATGGGATTGGTCAGGCATCTGGCGGCATCACCGCAACCCCAGTGGGCACACCGCTGTCTTGACGGGGGGATGGTGTTGGAGAATACCGGTAACACCCGCCTACAGTGGCGTCAGTTGAAAACCCAGGAACAGGATATAGAGGACTTTAATCTCTATCCCGACCAACATCGGCAGCTGGCGGTCAGTGATGTACGAGGAATGATCGAGGATAAGCCCTTCAACTTGCGATGTATCGCAGGGTAAAGATAAGGAACATTATGAATATCATAAAAATCATCGCCCTATCCCTATTACTCCCCTCACAGGCAAGGGCAGATTCAATTCCTCTGGGGAATATCGATGTCAGGTTAGAAGTGACAGCACACCCCAGGATCGAGGTTGAAAAGCCACAAGGGGGTTGGTATAGCAGTATAAAACTGGAAAGTAGCCCCGAAAATCACTTGCTGTATCAAAAGGAACTCCCAGTAGTCGTCAAGCTACGCAGGCAAGAAGGATTTCGAATTTCGGTGAAAAATCCACTGATACTGACTCGTCACTCTACTGTATTGACGGGAGCAGATCAGGCATTCTCCCCCGCGCAAGTGCGCTGGGGCACGGATCGCGCCAACCTGCGCGTGTTATCAGCCATCCCTGAGACATTCAACATAACCCAGGGTAGAACCCGCCAAACCAGTACCGACTATATATTACATATTTCAGCATTAGCGCCCAGTGGGCCAAATTCCGCAGGGAAATATCATGGGCAGCTAACATTAATATTTGAAACGAATAGCTGAAATAAATAACTGATAGTCATGGAGAGATAATCAAGTGAATGTTAAATACAGACTATTCCTTATGGGGCTATTATTGCTAATAATTCAGCCTATAGCTATGGCAAACCTCTATTTTTATCCCTACACCCAACAATACTCTAATTGCAAAATCAAACTAAACGCTGATGACAGCGTGGAGGTTTATTTTCGGGCGATGCTGAAAGATTTATATTCCTCATCAGGAACAATGGTAAATGGAAAGCATATATTAGCCTGGGGAAAATTACTAAATATCCCAACTGATGAGATGAGAAATATCGGGTTACCTAACCGGCGTGCGCTCCTGTCACTTTATTTCTATAAAGCTGATGGTTCACGAGATTTCAGTATTCAATTTAATGATATCACTAATCTTTCGCTCAATGGCGAAGCGCCCTCAGATTCGAATGATAATACTCAGGAAATACTGTTCAACCGTGATCTCAAATCATCACCCTTTGACAAGAAGTATTACTATGTTTCATTCAAGGTTGCCGCACATGTCCTCAAGGATATCAGAATCGGTGCAACTGTAGGAGGTGCGATCCATTACAAAGGGCAATATCACTCATTAATGTCATCTACTGGCGTTTCCTTTGGTCAGAATGGCAAACAATGCACACTCTTTAATCCTCAGGCAGACGTGGCACCAGAAGCCCTTAAAATTGATCCTAAATTCCGTATGGACGCAAAAACATGGCAATTGAAGTCTTTCGATTTAGATGAATTACTTGAGAAAATTGAGCACGGCGCTAAAGGGAAAAGCGTACACGCGCCATTGATTAATCCAGTAGGTAACCGTTTTTGTATCCGCTATCGCGCCACCGGGATTCAACGGACGCGTTATATGATTAGCGCCACCAACCGAAATGGATTAGCAGCAAACACTGTACATTTTCAGTTAAAGGAAGCTGAGAGTGATAAGACCATCGGTTATACCGTGGAATTTCAAAGCCAAGCAGGTAATACGAAAAACTTTTTACTGCCAAAAGAGAAAAAGTTTATTCAGTTGAGAAATGATAATAACGGTGAGATGTGCTGGTCACCACGCATACGGCTTTATAATACCAAGACAACCGATAAAGGAAGTTATAGCGATACACTCAATTTCACTATTACACCACAGGCATGATGCCGAACAGCTAGAAGCTAGCTTTATGATTAGCTAATAACTAAGGCCCGGAAACGGGCCTTCATAGATAATGAAAAACGACGATTTAACCGCCCAGATAAGCTGAACGCACGGCTTCATTAGCTAACAACGCAGCCCCCGTGTCTTCCAGAACAATACGACCATTCTCTAGTACATAGCCACGATCTGCTAACTTCAAAGCCTGATTCGCATTCTGCTCAACGAGGAAAATAGTCATTCCTTCTTCTCGTAATTGTTGAATAGTATCAAATATTTGCAGAATAATTATCGGTGCTAATCCTAATGAGGGTTCATCCAGTAACAGTAATTTTGGCTGGCTCATCAGGGCACGGCCTATCGCCAACATCTGTTGCTCGCCACCAGACATGGTTCCTGCTCGCTGAGCCCGACGTTCAAATAATCGCGGGAACAAGTCGTAAACCCGTTCAATACGTTGCTGATATTGCTGACGATCAGCGAAAAATCCCCCCATCGCCAGATTTTCTTCAACCGTCATCCGGGAAAATACCCGTCGGCCTTCAGGAACAATCGCAATCGCCTCACGCATAATGCGTGCGGTCTGCCAATCCGTAATATTCTGCTCACCAAAAACAATACTGCCCTCGGTCGCACGAGGCTCACCACACAATGTCCCCAACAGTGTGGTTTTACCCGCACCGTTAGCACCAATCAGTGTAACGATCTCACCTTGTTGAATATGCAGGCTAACCTGATGCAATGCCTGAATTTTGCCGTAATGGGCTGAAACGTTATTAAATGACAACATGTTATGTTTATGCCTCGCCCACTTTTTATTTACCCAAAAATACTTCTACTTAAAAATAAGTTATTCGCCCAAATAGGCCCGGATCACATCCGGGTTATTACGGATTTCGCTGGGTGTGCCTTGTGCTAACGGCGTTCCCTGATTGACCACATAAATGCGATCAGAAATTCCCATCACCAGTTTCATATCATGTTCGATTAACAATACCGAGACTTGGTGTTGGTCACGTAACTCCATAATCAACTGATTCAGTTCATCAGTCTCTTTGGGGTTCAATCCCGCAGCGGGCTCATCTAACATCAATAGCTCAGGGCGAGTCACCATGCAGCGGGCAATTTCCAGACGACGCTGCTGACCATAGGCCAAATTCCCCGCCTGTCGGTTTGCCAGCTCTAATAGGCCGACACGCTCCAACCAAGTGGCTGCACGCTCCAACGCGTCGGCCTCTGCTCGCCGAAAACCGGGGGTTTTCAGCAAACCGGCAAAAACCCCACTTTTAAGGTGCTGATGCTGAGCCACCAGCAGGTTCTCCACCACCGTCATTTCACGGAACAGACGCACATGCTGGAAAGTACGAATCACCCCCATTCGGGCAATCATCTGGCCGGGCAGCCCTTCAAGATGACGATCACGTAACTTAATCGTGCCGCCAGTCGGGCGGTAAAAACCGGTTAGGCAGTTAAAAATTGTGGTCTTACCTGCCCCATTAGGGCCAATCAGCGAGACAATCTCACCCTGATTGAGGGTCAGACCCACATTGTTCACCGCCAGTAACCCACCAAAACGCATGGACAGCCCTTCAACTGCTAACAAAGGTTGCGTATTCATACCTGCTCCCCTTTTTTAGCTTTTATCTCTGCGACTTTTAGCTTTAGCTGTGGCCGTTTCATTGGCAGCAACCCTTGTGGACGCCAAATCATCATCAGTACCATCAATGCACCTAACAGCAACATACTGTAAGCATTGAGGTCACGCATTAATTCCCGCGAAACCACCAGCAATACCGCCGCCAGGATGACCGCGAACTGCGACCCCATGCCACCTAACACCACAATCGCTAGCACGAAAGCCGATTCAACAAAGGTGAAGGATTCAGGACTAACGAAACCCTGTCGGGCGGCAAACAAAGTACCGGCAAAACCAGCAAACGCGGCACTGATAGTAAATGCAGTCAGTTTGATTTTGGTTGGGCTAAGGCCCAATGAGCGGCAGGCGATTTCATCTTCACGCAATGCTTCCCATGCTCGGCCCAGCGGCATACGCAGCAGTCGATTGATCACAAACAAGGTCAGGATCACTAATAACAACGCCACCATATACAAGAAAATGATACGGTCACTAGGATCATAAGTCAGGCCAAAGAAGTTGTGGAAAGTATCCCAACCGCCATCCTTCGCAGTGCGGCTGAACTCTAAACCAAATAGTGTTGGTTTTGGAATTTGGCTAATCCCATTCGGGCCACCGGTGATTTCCGTATTATTGAGCAGCAAAATACGTACAATTTCACCAAAACCCAAAGTGACAATCGCCAGGTAATCCCCCCGCAAACGTAATACTGGGAAGCCCAACAAGAAGCCAGACAGTGCTGCGACTATGCCAGCCAGCGGTAAACTCTCCCAAAAACCTAAACCGTAATAGTGATTCAACAGCGCATAGGTATAGGCACCAATGGCATAAAATCCACCGTAGCCTAGTACCAGCAGGCCAGATAGCCCCACGACAACGTTCAATCCCAACCCCAACATGACATAAATCAACGTCAGGGTCGCAATATCCACTGAACCTCTGGAGACCAGGAACGGCCAGGCGATTGCGGCGATAATAATTGCTGCGGCTAATAGTTTTTGACGGGGGCTGGTGCCATCAAAACTAGGCAATACCCATGCCGGACCAGAGACTTTTTTAATACCTTGCTGGATGTACGGGCGCACCAGTTGGAAGAAAAACACCACGATACAACCCGCGCCAATCCACAGCCAGCGGACTTCTGCCGCCCCTTGCACAATGAGTTTGGTGCCGTCTAACTGCAACTGCAAACCCATTACAAACGAGGCAAGGACGAAGAGCACAAAACTGGAAATAATGGCATTAACAAAGTTGAGTTGTTTCATACTTTTTCAACCTCTGGACGGCCTAAGATCCCAGTAGGCATAACAAGCAGCACCACAATCAGCAATGCGAATGAAACTGCATCTTTGTATTCAGTGCTTAGATAAGCAGAAGTTAATGCTTCAGCCACACCCAGAATCAAGCCACCGATCATCGCGCCAGGAATACTACCAATGCCACCCAATACGGCTGCGGTGAAGGCTTTCATACCGGCCATAAAACCAATATATGGGTTGATAACCCCATAGAACTGGCCAAGTAATACCCCTGCCACGGCGGCCATCAATGCCCCGATAACAAAGGTCAGCGAGATAACCCGGTCAGTATTAATACCCAGCAGGCTCGCCATTTTTAAGTCTTCAGCACAGGCACGGCAGGCACGCCCCATACGGGAATAGCGGATAAATAAGGTTAATGCCAGCATCGCCAAGAAAGTGACTACCCAGATGGTCAGTTGCATGGTGCTGATGGTCGCGGCAAACCCATTGGTTTCTGCCAAAGTCCATTGCCCAGTAACCAAACTCGGTAGTGCTAAATCCCGTGAGCCTTGCGTCAGGCTGACGTAGTTTTGCAGGAAGATTGACATCCCAATCGCCGAGATCAGTGCAATCAAACGCTTGGAGCTACGAACCGGCTTATAGGCCACCCGTTCAATACTCCAACCATAAGCACTGGCGATCACGATAGAGACGAGAAAAGCAGAGCCGATCAATAACCAGCTAGCGTCGATCCCCATCATCATCAATGCGGCGATCACGATAAACGAAACGTAGCTGCCGATCATATACACTTCGCCGTGAGCAAAGTTGATCATGCCGATAATGCCGTACACCATGGTATAACCAATGGCGATCAGCGCATACGTGCTGCCCAACGTAACACCGTTGAACATCTGTTGCAGAAAATAAAGAAACTGCTCTGACATACCCTAACCCTTTGATTCACTTGCCTGGCTGCCCTAGCCAACTGCGCCAAATCTACTGTGTGCAGAGAGGAAAATCCCCCCGAAACATGGGGGGGATGCAGTTGGTAAAAGGGGCCGGGTTGCTGCGGGAGCAACCCTACAACTTAATGATTCTAATATTATTGTTATTTGACCGCAGTTGAAGAACCATCTGCGTGCCATTCAAAAATACCGAATTCAAACCCTTTCAAATCGCCTTTTTCATCCCAACTCAATGGCCCCATCACTGTTTCAACCGGCTTACCGGTTTTCAGATCTTTGACCAAATCAGCCGGCTCTTGGCTGCCGCTACGTTCCATTGCTGTGGTTAGCGATTGCAATGCAGCATAGGTTGTCCAAACAAACGGACCGGTTGGGTCAAGTTTCTTCGCTTTCAGCGCATCAACAATAGGCTGGTTAGTTGGCACCTGATCATAACGTTTCGGTAATGTCACCAGCATGCCTTCAGAAGCGTCACCAGCGATATTAGATAGTGAGGAGTTACCAACACCCTCTGGCCCCATAAAGCGAGCTGTCAGACCTGCTTGCTTCGCCTGACGCAGGATCTGCCCCATCTCTGGGTAGTAACCACCAAAGTAGACGAAATCGACATTCTCTTTCTTCAGACGAGCCACCAACGTAGAGAAATCTTTATCACCCGCGGTCACGCCTTCAAACAGCACCACTTCGGTACCTTGCTTTTTCAAGCTGTCACGTACAGAACGCGCCAAGCCTTCACCGTACTGCTGCTTATCGTGTACCACTGCAATACGTTTAGGCTTAATAGTCTCAATGATATATTTGGCAGCGGTTGGGCCTTGATCAGAATCCAAACCGGTGGTGCGCATGATCATTTTGTAACCACGCGTGGTCAGATCGGCATTGGTTGCAGCAGGAGTGATCATAATCACACCTTCATCTTCATAAATGTCTGAAGCAGGCTGAGTTGAAGAAGAGCACAGATGGCCGATAACATAACGAATACCGTCGTTAATGACTTTGTTGGCAACGGCGACAGCTTGTTTCGGGTCGCAGGCATCATCGTACTCCACGCCAACCAGTTTATCGCCTTTGATTCCACCTTTGGCATTGATATCAGCAATAGCCTGACGTGCGCCGGTAAATTCCATGTCACCATATTGGGCAACCGGGCCTGACATCGCGCCAACAATGGCGACTTTAATGTCTTTAGCCAGTACAGAGTGGCTCATCGCCATTGCTATACACCCAGCCAGCAACACTTTACCTTTTGTTAATTTCATCCGCGAATTCCCCATCTGTCATTGTGAACGTGCTTGTTGTGTCGGTCTTAACGTTTTATCGAATGTAACGTTTTATTCATAAGTAATAATGATTTAGTCTCAAAAGTAATAGATTTCTCTAATAAGACTTTATTTTTCATGTCATTAAACAGGAGTTTTATGCTGCAAATCAACTAGGACAAGCAGAAACAAGCGGTGTAAACAGCATAAAATTAGGATTAAATTGAATGGGTTTTACTCAAATGATAGTGGGTTGTGCTGGTTATGTGATCTTTTACTCCGGTAAAACTCGGAAAATGCAGTAGCGAAAAAACATTTTCCGCCGTGAACGTACAGAAAAACTTACACAACGCTCTGGTCTGTGATCTAGTACAATAAACCACAGCCCCATTACCCTTACTTTTTTGTGGTCTCTCGACGATGAAACTGACTATTGAACGATTAACAACCCTTACTCATCAGGATCTTATCGATTTAGCGAAGATCTGGCCTGAACAACAGCCAACGCTCTGGCAGCAGTGGATTAACGATGGTAAGCCGCTGTTTGGCGCGCGTTTTAACGAGCGTCTATTAGGTGCAGTCAAAATCACGGTGAATGGTCAGCAGGCTGAGTTTCAGGATTTGTATGTCAGAGAGGTGACTCGTCGCCGTGGCGTGGGATTATATTTGATCGAAGAAACGCAGCGTCAGTTACCGACAGTACAGCACTGGCAACTTAAGGATGAGCAGGTTATAGCCGAACAACATGAGGCGATGGATGGTTTTATGCACGCCTGTGGTTTTAGCCGTGGCACACAAGGCTGGCACAAATAGCCAGTATCAATAAAATAGCGATCTCAGCTCATTTGGTTTTGCTAGATAAAGCGGGTTTTGCTAAATAAATTTTGTTGATGAAGAGTGCCAAAAAAGCAAAAGGGCGACATTAATAAATAATATCGCCCTTCATGTTACGTCATATCCCGTTGTAACCTAACATCACAGTTGTGTTTAGCTGCAATGCTAATGGTTTTGGGTATATGTATTAGGCTTCAATCGCCATGCGTAATTTTTTCATCGCGTTTTTTTCAAGCTGACGCACACGTTCAGCAGATACACCGTACTGATCGGCCAGTTCCTGCAACGTTGACTTGTTGTCATCGTCCAACCAACGGGCGCGAATAATATGCTGGCTCCGCTCGTCCAATCCTTCCAACGCATAAGACAATTTATCTGCCGCATGGTTATCCCAGTTATCCTCTTCAATGCCATCAGCAAAATCAGAGGTTTTATCCTGTAAATACAGGACCGGCGCCATGGATTGGCCATCACGTGCTTCGTCATCTGGAGATGGATCAAATGTCATATCCTGTGCGGACATGCGTGATTCCATCTCGCGAACATCTTTACTGGTCACACCCAGTTCTTTGGCAACCAGCTCGACTTCATCCTGATTAAACCAACCCAGACGCTGCTTGGTTTTACGCAGGTTGAAGAACAATTTACGCTGAGCTTTGGTGGTTGCGACTTTGACAATTCGCCAGTTACGCAGAACATATTCGTGAATTTCTGCTTTGATCCAATGTACCGCAAAGGACACCAGACGTACCCCGACTTCAGGGTTAAAACGGCGAACCGCTTTCATCAAGCCAATATTACCTTCCTGAATAAGGTCAGCCTGTGGCAAACCATACCCGGAATAGTTGCGGGCAACATGAGCGACAAAGCGCAGGTGAGACAGGATAAGCTGTTTAGCCGCTCCCAGATCGCCCTGGTAATGCAGCCGTTCAGCCAGCTCCCGTTCTTCCTCTGCGGTCAGCATCGGATAGGCGTTGGCGGCCCGAATATAGGCTTCCAGACTACCTTGGGGTACTAAGGCTAAAGTTTGCATTTCTTTGGTCATTCAAAACCCTCTCATTGCATGTTTAGTGCAGTTTTGTCTCAGCGCAGATATTTTAGCATCTGCTTAAACAGATTCAAGCGCTGGGCACATTATCATTTCACTGTGTTATTGGACTGGTTATTGCCGTAAAAGTTCATACTAGATCACACTTTTTGACTCTGGATCTTAGCAGATAACCGGTCAAGCGGATCAAGAAGTGTAGATGGAATTCACTACAGCAAATACCTCTTTCCCTGCTTTAGTTCAACACCGCAGGGAAAGAGTATAACAAACATTCTTTACTGCGGTGTAAATCGACGTAAATGTTGGACCGTTGCCAGCCACGCTGCAATCCAGCCGATCATGGCAGAGATCAACACCAGCAACAGGCACTCATCCCAGCTCAAGCCATGTAAGGTAAATTGGGTACCGAACACCGCTGCCACCTGCGTAACCACCGAGCCAAGCTTCCATACCAGCCCTTCTGATAGGATCAGAGATAACACCGCACCACCAAATCCCAGCATTGCCCCGCCGTTCAGGAACGGCCGCAGAATGAACCCATCCGTTGCACCAATCAACTTCATAACATTGATAGTATCGCGGCGGCTAAAGATACTCAGACGCACACTGTTACCAATTACCAGGAACACGGCAACCACCATCAAAACACCAATCATGGCCGCGACCTGCCCGACCAGGCCTGTCAGCGCGGCCAAACGGGCAAACCAGCTATCATCCATGCGGACTTCAGCCACCCCTTCCACCTTACTAACCCGATCACGCAGGGTATCCAGCGTCCCTGAGCTTTGGAAATCCAATTTAGGGGTGATGATGGCAACAGCGGGCAGCGGATTTTCTTCCAGCATATCCAGCGCTCCACCAAAACCGGACCAGTTGCGGAACTCACCCATCGCTTCTTCCCGCGACAGATAATTAACCTTCTCCACACCTGCTTCCGCTTTCAGCGTAGTCACCACGTTCTCAGCTGCGTTATCGTCCAGTGCTTTATCTAAATAGACCGTCAGTTGTGGGGTTGGATACCATTGATCTGCCGCCTGACTGACGTTCTTCCACACGATATAGCATACGCTTGGCAGTGTTAACGAAATGGCAATCACCATCACCGTTAACAGTGTCGCCAATGGCTGGCGCATCATATCGGCAATGGCATTAACCCACGAATAGCGCCACTGTTCACGCCAACCGCCTTTTAGCGCTTTGGTTTTTGCTTTCTGTGCGTTATTCGCCATGATGCGCTCCTAACATCCGCCCCTGACTCAATGTCAGAATCGGGTAGCGCCGCCGGGCAATCAACGACGTATCGTGGGTTGCCATCAACACGGTAACGCCCACACGGTTAAATTCTTCAAACAAACGCAAAATACCTTCGGATAATGCATCGTCCAGGTTACCCGTCGGTTCATCAGCCAGTAATACTGCCGGTTTATTCACTACCGCCCGAGCAATGCCTACACGCTGTTGCTCACCGCCGGAAAGTTGAATTGGGAAGTTTTTCGCCTTATCCAACAACCCTACTTTATCCAGTGCTGCGGATACTCTGCGGCGAATATCTTCAGTGCTGGCACCAGCAATAATCAATGGCATAGCGACATTGTCATATACCGTTCTGTCCAACAACAGGTGATGATCCTGGAAGATCATCCCGATCTGGCGACGCAGGAAAGGTACTTCTCGGTTTTTCAAGCGACTTATATCGTGACCACCAAACCATATATGACCGGCACTGGGGCGCTCGATACCACAAATCAGTTTCAGCAGGGTGCTTTTCCCTGCACCGGAATGGCCGGTCAGAAACGCCATTTCCGCTGGGCGCAGATGAAAATCGACCCCTTGGAGCGCCTGTCGTCCGCCCAGATAAGCTTTACTGACCTGTTCAAAGCGAATCATCCGTATTAGTCCTCTCGGGCAAAAAGAGCCTCAATAAAATCGTCAGCCTTAAATGGCCGCAAATCTTCTATACCTTCCCCAACACCGATATAACGGATTGGGATTCCGAACTGATCTGCGATGGCAAAAATCACCCCGCCCTTGGCGGTACCATCCAGTTTAGTTAGGGTAATTCCGGTCAGACCGACTGCTTCATTAAACAGTTTCGCCTGACTCACCGCATTTTGTCCGGTACTGGCATCTAACGTCAGCATAACCTCATGGGGGGCGTCGCCGTCCAGCTTTTTCATCACTCGGACAATCTTCTTCAACTCTTCCATCAGGTGGGCTTTATTTTGTAAACGCCCGGCAGTGTCCGCCAGCAGCACATCAATACCTCGGGCTTTCGCTGCCTGAATAGCATCGAAAATCACCGAAGCAGAGTCTGCACCGGTATGCTGTGCCACCACGGCAATCTTGTTACGATCCCCCCAAACTTGCAGTTGTTCTACCGCAGCCGCGCGGAAAGTATCACCCGCCGCCAGCATGACAGATTTACCTTCAGCCTGGAATTGACGCGCCAGTTTCCCGATGGTGGTAGTTTTCCCCACACCATTAACGCCAACCATTAAGATAACAAAGGGATTTTTGCCACTGACATCCAATGGCTTGTCTACTTTAGACAGAATTTCAGACATTTCCTCTTTAAGCTTGCCATATAACGCTTCGGCATCTTTTAGCTGCTTACGACTGGCATGTTCGGTTAGAGAGGTAATAATTTTACGGGTAGTTTCGACGCCAACGTCGGCGATCAGGAGCTGTTCTTCTAACTCTTCAAACAGATCGTCGTCGATTTTCTTACCACTAAACAGCCCCATAAAACCGGAGCCAAGATTCTGCTTGGTTTTAAGTAAGCTGCGTTTTAAACGAGCAAAAAAACCTTCTTTGGTTGGGCGTTCTTGTTCCTGAACCGCTACCGGCACAATTTCGTTTACCGCTTCAAGCTCTGTTTGTGACTCAAATTCTTCTTCAATTACTGCTGTTTCGCCGCTAACCTCGACCCACGGCTCTTCCACAATAGCTTGTGGCGTAGAGACATCGAGAACCAGGTTATCTTCTGTCAATGGCAGTTCTGGCGCACTGACGGTGCCTTCATCCCATTGAGCAACATTATCGTCTTCATTCTCATGTTGTGAGAAATGATGTTGTAAATACTGAGGATCAGAAGAGAAATCTATCGGTTCTTCAACCCCCTGCGCTGTAGGGTCTACATCCAGCTCAGGCAGAATTTCAGCCGCGGCTTCACTGACAACGGCGCTATCCCATTCACCCGGTGCGGCAGTGACATGCTCTTCTACCTCAACAGGTGGGTGCTCAGATGCTATCTCAATCTGTTTCTCACTGATGGCTTGCTCTTCAGCATGCTCAGCAACACCTTCTTTTTCAGTAGCCAATGGCTCTGTTGGTTGTTCTTCATTCTGACGGCCAAGGCCCAGCCAGGAAAAAAAACCACGTTTTTTTTCTTTTGCCATTTGCGACTACACTCCTCGCGGTTTAATCATGGCTTTACCCTTATGACTTCGGGTTTGCATAAAATAAGATAATAGTTTGCAAGTCTATCACTTTCCCCTGAACAGCAACACGCGCACGATGCTGGTTTCTATTGTGAATTCAGTCAACAAAGGTTTAACGTTTCCCCCACACAGCAGTCGTAGGTAGAATAGCGATTAACTCTTTTATTCAGCGCTGCAATACTGACCAACTTTCAAGCAAAGCAATCTATGGCAAAACGACCTACAACACGATCGACAACCCAACGATCTAGCGCAAAACCGGCAGTACATCAGGCAGCGGGGCAGATCCGCATCATTGGTGGCAAATGGCGAGGCCGTAAATTGCCCGTGCCTGATAGCCCAGGGCTACGCCCAACCACTGACCGGGTCAGAGAGACACTGTTTAACTGGCTGGCACCGATGATTCAGGGTGCCCGGTGTCTGGATTGCTTTGCTGGCAGCGGCGCATTGGGGCTGGAAGCGCTATCCCGTTATGCCGGTGAAGCCATATTATTAGAAGCCGATCGGCATGTCGCCAAGCAACTTGGCAGCAATCTGGCATTATTGAGTGCCGAGAATGGTCAAGTAGTGAATACCAATTCTTTGCAGTGGCTGGCTCAACCGGGGCAGCCTTTTGATCTGGTATTCCTTGATCCCCCTTTCCGTAAAGGCTTGTTAGCTGAAACCATCACACTGCTGGAGCAATATAACTGGCTGGCAGAACAGGCTTGGATTTACGTTGAAGCTGAGGCTGAAAGTGCCGCTGCGGATGTTCCCGGCAGTTGGCAGTTACATCGCGAGAAAATTGCCGGTCAAGTGGCCTATCGTCTCTATATTCGTAATGAACAGACTCACCAACACGCTGTATCAGCGGAAGAACTGGAGCAACACCATGTGGATTAATCTCGGCCGGTTATTGATGTTAGGGGTATGGTTTTTCTTACTGCTAAATCTGTTCCAACCCTTCCCTAAACCATTGAGATACTTTATTAATGTTGCCATGATATTTATGGTTTTGATGCATGGTTTGCAACTGGTTCTACTCAAATCTACACAACCTAAAGATCAACCGATCAGTGGCTTGCAGCAACTTAAAATCTTTGTGTTCGGTGTCTTTGAATTACTGGCCTGGCAAAAGAAGCAACCATCATTGCCTAAAAAATAAACTTATCTGCCGCCTGCAACTTCAAGTCTATTGGATATACCTTGGTTGTAGCGGCAAATTGTTGATTGCAGGCTGACTTATTTGGCGACAGATTTAGTCGGGGACTGACGTCGGGGTAAAACCAATATAGCGGGAGCCTTGTAAACGTAACGTTCCCTGTGCGCCTTGTACAATACTATTATACGCCTGCTGTGGCAGTATCACTTTGATTTCACGGTTACTTTTCACCTCAATACTACTGATAAGTGGCTGGAAAGTAACTTCATAGCGTTTTTCTTCTGCGACAATTTCTTCGCGCTGCCGTGAGCGACGATTGGGCGCTAATACTTCTCGTTTATTAATGACTTCAACTTGTAAACTGCGCACCAGCGCTCGGTTATTTTCTGTATCCTGCCGTTTTTTTTGCCAATACTGACGGGTCGCCAATACGGCTATCAGTACCACCACAGCAATCAATAATAACGGAGGTTTATTCATACACTACCCATCAGGACTTATTGCCCGGCAGATAGGGGAAACTCATCACATTACTGCCCAATTCAGAGATCCGAGCGCTGCCCTTTTCCGTCACGGCATCGATACGAATCACCGAATGAAGAGGAATATAGCTGCGGTTAACACCTGAAAATTCTGTTTTCAGTTTTTCAGTTGAAGGGTCCACCAGCAATGTTGATTGACTATCAAAGACAAAATCAGCAATTTCAATAAACCCAAACAAGTTACTCGGGCCTACCTCACGGACATAGAGCTGATAATTCTTACCGTTATTTATAAATTGAATACGATAAAGCAATTGTTCATTGGCCATGGCGCTACTGCCTCTATCCCTTGATTTAGCGAAAGGAAATCGGCCTTAACATAACATGTGGGCCAAACAACACCAAGATCTCCGCTGGCGGATGGTGCCGCTAAATCTGATTATGCGGACTGTTACGCATTAAGTGGCACAAATCATGCAAATCACAATAGCGTCGCTATCGCTCTTGGCTTCCATCCCTTACACTTGATGAATGTATACTCGGAGTCATTAGCATTACGGATTATCATTACAACACAGGTACTTTCACTAAAACCTGCATAGAAAAAAGGATAAATAATGAGCTGGCCATTCCTTGCCGTATTTTTTTCTGGTTGGTTGTTTGTTGATGCAACTTACCGAGGCCCACGCTGGCAGCGTTGGGTATTCAAACCTGTCACCCTGTTACTTTTACTGTTACTTGCCTGGCAAGCACCTATTCTTGGTCCTGTCGGCTATCTCATTGTCTTGGGCTTACTTGCGACTCTGGTAGCTGATGCATTATTACTGCTACCCAGTGAGCGCTTACTTTATGCTCTGGGCGCATTCTTCCTTTCCCATTTACTCTATACCATCAGTTTTGCCAGCCAGATGACATTCACGCTGTTCTGGCCTCTTCCGTTGGTGTTGATCGTGATTGGCGCATTACTGATAGCCACTATCTGGACACGGCTGGAAGATATGCGCTGGCCAGTGATCGCTTTCGTTGGCATGACGTTACTGATGGTCTGGATGGCGGGCGAACAATACTTTGCCCGCAGTACAGATTTAAGCTTCTCTCTGCTGGCAGGTACCGTGTTACTGCTGGTTTCGCATAGCATTTGGCTACTGAATCGCTATCGTTTTTCATTCCGGGCTTCAGATGCAATTGTCGCTGGCTGCTACTTTGTCGGGCATTTCCTGATTGTCCGGTCGCTGTATTTGTAACTAAATCAGTACCGCAATACGTTTTTAGCCGTTTGAGCTGCGTGCTCCACCAAAGGGGCGCGCATTTCAATGCGCTGGATACGCTCACTTTAGTCATACCCTGCCAGGTAGCAAAAATCCCATTTAGCAATTACTCTCATTTCCCTCTTGACTCTGGAGTTGACTCCAAGGTGTAGAGTGCTGCAATACCTGTTACATGCTTTCCAGGAGGCACCATGCATTCACATTCTGAACATCAGCATCCAACGGATACACACAACAACTGTGGCTGTGGTCACACTCATGCCAAACAACAAACCGGTTGCAGCAGCCAGAAAACAACCAGTGCCAGCAATGACAGCTCAGACTCAGTGAGTGAACACTCACATAATGATGGGGGTTGCTGTAGTCAGGGCCAAAGCGATGAGGGTGATGACGAAAGCGACATACTCGCGCCAGAGATATCTGCAGATAACCAGCGCTTCAGTTGGCAGGTCAAAGGGATGGACTGCCCAAGCTGTGCCCGAAAAATTGAAAATGCCGTCAGTAATCTGGTCGGGATTGAAAATGTAAAAGTCCTCTTTGCCACAGAAAAATTAGTGGTTGATGCACGCATAGATATCCGCCCTCAAGTCGTGAATGCAGTCACTCAGGCTGGATTCACTCTGGTCGATACCCAATCAAGCGCAGGAAGTAAAGCCGCTGCGCCAGAATCACGCCTGCGCGAATACTTACCTATCGCATTATTAACCACACTGATGCTTATCAGTTGGGGGATCTCGTTATTCAGCCTTGAACTAAGTGAGTTTGCCTTCACTGCAACCACCATTGTCGGTCTGATCCCGATCATCGCCAAAGCCTGGAAGCTTATCCGCTCTGGGACTCCCTTCGCCATTGAAACCTTGATGAGCGTGGCAGCTATCGGGGCGATGTTTATTGGCGCAACCGCTGAAGCGGCCATGGTATTACTGCTGTTTATGGTCGGCGAACTGCTCGAATCTTATGCCGCAAACCGTGCACGCCGTGGGGTAACTGCCCTGATGGCACTGGTGCCAGAAGAGGCACTGTTGTTAAAAGACGGTGAGCGTAGGCAGGTTCCTGTCGCCAGTTTGCGCCCCGGCGATATCATCGAAATCTCGCCCGGTGGCCGCTTACCCGCAGATGCCGAACTAATGACCCCTTTTGCCAGTTTCGATGAAAGCGCCCTCACCGGAGAATCTATCCCTGTTGAGCGTCAGCAAGGCGAAAAAGTTGCGGCCGGGAGCTTATCGGTCGATCGCGCCACTGAAATGCGAGTTATCTCAGAACCCGGCAATAATGCTATTGACCGTATTCTGCAACTAATTGAATTAGCAGAAGAACGCCGAGCACCCATTGAGCGTTTCATTGACCGCTTCAGTCGTATTTATACGCCAGCGATCATGCTGCTTTCAGCGCTGGTCATGTTAGTACCGCCTTTGGCTTTCGCCGAACCTTGGGAAACCTGGCTGTACCGCGGCCTGACACTATTACTGATAGGTTGCCCATGTGCGTTGGTTATCTCCACACCTGCGGCAATTACATCTGCATTAGCGGCGGCAACCCGCCGTGGTGCATTGATCAAAGGGGGAGCAGCACTGGAGCAGTTGGGCCGAATTCAAACGGTTGCCTTTGACAAAACCGGCACCCTGACCGAGGGCAAACCTAAAGTTACCGATATTCTGCCTATAGCCGGTGTGAGTGAAACCCGCCTGTTAGCGTTGGCCGCCGCCGTTGAAGCTGGCTCCCACCATCCGTTAGCGATCGCTATTATGCAACGCGCACAGCAAAACACCCCAATATTGCCACTGGCGAGTGAGCGTCGAGCTCTGGCGGGGGTGGGTGTTGAAGGTGTGGTTAATGGTCTGACGGTGCGCGTCAGCGCCCCCAGTAAGTTGCCCCCACAGTTATTGACTGCTGAGTGGCAAACACAGCTCGACCAGTTGGAAAGCAGCGGTAAAACAGCCGTCGCCGTGCTGGAAGATGAAACGCTAATTGGTTTATTGGCATTACGTGACACGTTACGAACTGATGCCAGGCAAGCCATTGATGCGCTGAAGAAGTTAGGTATTCAGGGGGTGATGCTCACTGGCGATAATCCACGAGCCGCAGCGGCAATTGCCGGTGAATTGGGGATTGATTACCGCGCCGGATTACTGCCCGCCGATAAAGTGCAAGCGGTTATGGCATTGAATGCGGCACAACCTACGGTGATGGTCGGTGATGGCATCAATGATGCTCCGGCGATGAAAGCAGCCAGTATTGGTATTGCCATGGGTAGTGGCACCGATGTGGCATTGGAAACAGCCGATGCCGCGTTGACCCACAACCGGTTAACCGGATTAGCAGAAATTATTCTGTTATCACGGGCGGCCAACGCCAATATCCGCCAGAACATTACTATCGCACTGGGCCTAAAGGGAATCTTCCTGGTTACCACACTACTGGGCTTAACCGGTCTCTGGTTAGCAGTATTAGCAGATTCCGGTGCTACCGCCTTAGTAACAGCCAATGCGTTACGGCTACTGCGCAAGCGGGATGTTTGAATCAAGCATCGGTTCTGATAATTGGGGCAGAGGCGGGTGTTACTGCGCTTTTGCCCCTTTCTTGACTAAATACCGATACGGCGTCTGCCCGATATCTTGTGCCAACAACTGATGGTCCATAAAACGGCAAAAACCGGGAATATCGCGGGTGGTGGCAGGGTCGTCAGCAATAATCAGTAGAGTTTGGCCATCTTCCATGTGCCGGACCGTTTTTCGCACCATCATCACCGGCTCAGGGCAGCGCAGGCCCAGTGCATCAAGTGTTTTGTCTGGATTGGCAAAAATATCGGTCATGGTGAGTCTCTTGTTGGTCGTTATGGGTTTGCTAGCAGTATAAAGATAAAATATAAGCCCGTGTGCGAAGGCGGATAGTTTACCCCGTCGATTTTTAGGCGCAAGCGACGCTAACGTTTGCGTTAAAATTAGCCATTGCATTCGTTGCGCAAACGCGTATTATGCCGCCGCGTCGCAGAAATTGCGGCACATTCTGTTTGGGTTCCCTCACCCCAATAACCAAAAAGGTCACATTTATGTTTTCGTTTACTGCCCAACAGCGGATGACCGCTTTGGTATGGCTGTCGCTATTCCATATTGTCATCATTACCTCCAGCAACTACCTGGTGCAATTACCGATCGCTATCTTCGGTTTTCATACCACTTGGGGCGCTTTTACTTTTCCGTTTATCTTCCTTGCCACTGACCTGACTGTACGGATTTTTGGTGCTCCTTTGGCGCGCCGGATCATTCTGTCGGTTATGGTGCCAGCGTTGCTGATTTCATATCTGATTTCAGCCCTGTTTTATCAGGGGAGTTGGCAGGGGTTACCGGCATTAACCAGCTTTAACTTGGTGGTAGCCCGTATCGCGATTGCCAGCTTTATGGCCTATGTACTCGGCCAGATTCTGGATGTTCAGGTATTTAACCGCCTGCGTCAGCGCAGTGCCTGGTGGGTTGCCCCTACTGCTGCCATGTTCTTTGGCAATATCAGTGACACCATGGCGTTCTTCTTTATTGCGTTCTATCGCAGTACTGACCCATTTATGGCTGCAAACTGGGTAGAAATCGCTTTGGTGGATTATAGCTTTAAGCTGCTGATCTGCATGTTGTTCTTCCTACCCGCCTATGGCGTGATGCTCAATGTATTGCTGAAATATTTTGCCCGACAGACCGAACAGCAAGCACTAAAGCAGGCTACTGCCACTGAACAATAGATTGCTTTTAGCGTCTGAATAAGGTGCGATAAGGCCATACCCAGATTAGTTGGCGTTGCAGGGGTGTCACTAACCCCCTGTAAGTTCAAGTAACAAGGGGATATTAATCATCAATAAAGGGATTCCCATGCATAAAATAACCAAATTTCTTGCTGTCGGTCTGTTGGTTGCAGGATTAAGTGCTTGTGATGGCAACAGCAATAGTAACGTGGGCCAACCGGTCAGCCTGCTGGAAGGCAAAGTGGCCTTCAGCTTGCCGGCAGACTTGTCTGATCAAAGCGGAAAGATGGGCAATCAAGCGAATAACATGCACGTTTACGCCAATAAAACCGGCGATAAAGCAGTTATCGTGATTTTAGGTGATAACACCAATGAAGAACTGGAAGTACTGACAACGCGTTTAGCAGACCAGCAACGCGCCCGTGATGCTAACCTGCAAGTCGTCACCAATAAAGCCATTAAAATTGACGGACAACCGTTCCAGCAGTTAGATAGCATTATTACCAGTGGCGGCCAGAAAGCCTATTCGTCTGTGTTGATGGGTAAAGTCGATAACCATTTGATGACAATACAAATTACGCTGCCCGCAGATAATCAGCAGCAAGCTCAGACTGAAGCCGAATCGATTATTAGCACGCTCAAGCTAAAATAGTATTCCTTAACAGAGCGCGGCTCATCAGCGCTCTGCCTGCATTATCCTTTTCCAAAATTAAGCTAAAGCCAGTGCCAATAAAGTGATGGGATGTTCGCATTTTTTGCTGGTCGACATTTCAATCTGCCACTTACAGGTTTCACAATCGGTAATCACCAAATCAACCCCACTCTCCTCGATTTGCTGGAACAGTGAGGCACCAATCCCTTGCGATGTTGCGTAGTTCTCTGATTTAAAACCGTAAGTTCCGGCAATCCCGCAACACTGCGAATCCAATACCACCAGCTCAATACCGGGGATACGCTGTAGCAAAGCCAGGGTATAGGCCGTCCAGCCCATTTTCTCCATATGGCAAGGTGTGTGATAGGCAATACGCAACGGCGTATTGTTTGCCGAGAACAGCGCTTTCAACGGTAAGTCGCGCCCCTGATCCAATAAGCGGTAGAGATAGCGTGTCGCCAACTCCACTTTGTCGCGCACGGGTGCAGTATCAACATCTAACAAGTGCGGATACTCATCACGCAAGGTAAAGGTGCAACTTGATGAAGTTGCTACTACCGGGATATCCCGCCCGATAACCGCATCAGTCAGGGATTCCAGATTCACCCGTGCCTGTTTTTTCGCCTGCTCAATAAATCCATTAGCAATCAGGGGTACGCCACAGCATTTTTCCCGTTTAAGTAATTGAACGCCAATGTTCATCGCATTGAATACACTGACTAAATCTTTACCTAACTGGGGATGATTGTAATTTACGAAGCAGCCATGGAAAAATGCCACCTGTTCGCTATATTGCTGCTGTTTTTCAGCTTGTTTACGATACCAGCGGCGAAAGGTACCAAACGAGTATTTTGGTAATTCACGCCGATGATCAATTTTCAGCGCTTTATCCAACAAGGCACGCACCGGTTTCAAACCGGTGACCGCATTCACTACCGGTGCAAACGGTGTTGAGAGGGTGCCCATGATATCGGTATGACTGAGGATCGCATCGCGCAGTTTGGGTTTATTGCTGCTGTAACTGGCTTTAGCACGTTGGATGATGTCGCCGATTTTAACATCGGACGGGCATGCCACTTCGCAACGTTTGCAGTTCGTGCAATATTTCAATGCATCGTCATACAGTGCCGGATCTTTCAAACGTAAGCGCTCACCATCAGGGCCAGCCTGCTTCGGCCCCGGATAAAGCGGGTTAACCTTGGCGACCGGGCAATAAGTGGTGCACACCGTACACTTAATACAACTTTCAAAACTGTTATCCCGTGCCAAGTGTTTATCCTGCGGCAAATGTTGATTCTGAGAAAAAGTGTTGCTGTCTCCGTTCTGCGGTAACCACGTCATAATGTCACCTCCATTGCGTTGACAATCTGCTCTGCAACAAACAGTGCGCTGGTTAGTGAAACCCCTGCGCCACAGCCTTGTTGCAACGGATCGTATCCCCCCAGTACCGCACCGATAACATGTAGATTATCCAGTGCAATACCCCCACGTAGCGCCCGTAACCGGTTATCAGTGTTAACCCCAAATTGCAGATAAGGCTGGGGCGCAAACATATTGCTGCGGCTCCAGTCGGCACGGTTCGGTAGCGATAAAATATCCAGATCCAGTATCGGTTCGTAAACATGCTCAAAAGTGGCCACTAACCCATTGCTAAAGAAGCTACCGCTGGCCAGCACCATCTGGGCGGCACGCAACGGAATATCGCCATGGTTACGGCTATAAAGCCCAGTAATCCGGTCCCCCACCAGCTCAGCACGTAATACCGCATCACCGGGCATGACAATGCCCCCCAATTGCTGGAAGCGATGGCGCAGAGCCTGATGTAATCGCATACCAAGTAACGACGGTGGTAGCGTCGGCAGCAGTTGAATGGGTTTCCCGACTGCGGCTCGCAATGCTTCCAGTGGCGCAGACACATCCAGCCCGATACAAGCTGGCAGCAAAATCATTTCTGCTGCTGATGACAGACGGGATAACTCATCCGCCAGCGGTTGCAGGTTTTCTGGTAAATCCAGCACACGAGCAATATTGACCGCACGAAATTCGCTAGGGTTATCCCGCAGACGATCAAGCGCCGGTAAATGCAGATAATCTGGCGTCGCATCAACACCTTGCTCTTGTAAGGCGCTGGCAACCATTTGTGGTTGGAAATCGAGGAAACCTTCAATACCAATTACCGCGACTTTTTGCCACGGCAGCGGGCCTTCCAATGGTGCAACCGGGATATCCGCCGGGCTGAGCCAGGTTGGCCGGCAACTGCCCAACGGCGTAAGCCGCAGGTGGTTCTTCGCCGCGCTGCCCACCAATTTCAGGCCGCACCGCTGTAAAAGAGATTCAGCTTCTTGTGCTAATTCACCCACTTGTGCCACTTGCCCCATCTTGCTATAGGGGTGTTCAGGCGCTAATTCAGCCAAGGTCGCGAGTGCGGATAACGGCTGGCTGACTGCCTGCCCATCCGGTAATTTTGCCAATAGATCCAAAGAGCCGGAGGAAAAGTGCAGCGCATTTTGCCCAGCGCTGACAATCGCACAATATTTGCCTTGCTCAGCCAGGCGGATACCGCACGCCAGACCAGCCAAGCCACCACCGATGATAATGACATCAAATTTCATCTGGTTTCTCCTGAACGTTGGCCGCAGGCGGGGTGTCATCCAGACCACACAGCCCTTGATAGACCCAGTGCGTAAATTCACTCTCCCGCAAAGCATCGCCCCAAGCTATCGGGCGCACACCTTTCCAACGCTCATTAAGAAATTGCACCAGCTGTTCACGGGATTGCTGCGGCGTGGTCACTTTAAAGCGGCTGAGTAAACCCGCGGCCCGGCAGGCACAGAGTTCACCCTGACAGGTCCCCATGCCAACACGGGTACGACGACGTAAATCCAGTAGGTTATTGACCGATAGCGATTCAATCGCATAGCGCACTTCGCCGGCAGTCACTGCCTCGCATTCGCACACCAGGCTATTATCCAGCCGGTTTCCGGCCAATAGTTGTGTCGCGCGATCCCCATGGCGATAAACCGCTGAGCCACGAATACTGGCAGGCAGAGAAATGACTTTGCTGAGAGTTTGCTCCGCTGATTGCTGTGAACCGGGTAGTGGCGCTTGGGCGGTGGTACAGGCTGCGGTAATACCTAATTTTTCACACACTTTATCTGTTGCCCACTCCGCCATCAGACGGTAGGTCATCAGCTTGCCACCGGTAATGGTGATAAAACCTTCCAGACCATCGCGGTTAGCATGATCCAGTAACACAATGCCACGGCTGACATTGCGCCCCGACGGGTCATCATCACTGGCAACCAGCGGCCTGACACCGGCGTAAGCACGTAAGATGCGCGTTTGCGCCAACTGGGGTGAAAGTTTTGATCCTTCGCGGATTAAGGTATCCACCTCTTGTGCCGTTACTACCATATTATCGATTTGATCGTATTCAATATGGGTTGAGGTCGTCCCGATCAATGAGATGGTGTCGCCCGGAACCAAAATATCAGCATCAGCCGGTTTACGACAGCGGTTGATCACCATGTTGTTGATCCGATGACCCAAGATCAACAGAGCACCTTTTGCCGGAAACATGCGGATACGAAGATCAGCATATTCAGCAATATGTTGCCCCCAGATCCCCGCAGCGTTGACCACTATTTGTGCATGAATATCATACTGGCGCTGATTCTTATGATCGAAAACGCGCACGCCGCTCACCCTATCACCGTGGCGTAGCAAGCCAATAACTTCGTGATAAGTCAGTACATTCGCACCGTGCTCACGCGCATCCAGCATATTCGCGGCAGTTAAACGGAAGGGATCGACGGTACCATCTGGCACGCGGACGGCAGCAATCAACGTCGGATTAGCAGCAGGCTCCAGCCGTAAGGCCAGCTTTGGATCAATGGCTTCGGCCTCGATACCGGCGTCCTGGCAGCGCGCGATAAATTGCTGCTGATATTCCAGCGAGTCTTCCGGCAACGTGATAAACAGGCCATCCGTTTGCTCAATACAATGGCGTGCAATACGTTTCAGAATACGGTTTTCTTCAATACATTCGCGGGCAGATTCGCCATCAGTTACCGCATAGCGTGCGCCGCTGTGTAGCAAGCCATGGTTACGGCCAGTCGCACCAGTGGCAATGTCATGCCTCTCCAAGAGCGTACAGGCTAAACCACGGCGAGCGCAGTCACGGGCAATCCCGGCACCGGTCGCACCACCACCAATGATGATGACATCCGTTTCTGTGTAAGGAGAACTGTTCGTCATGAAGGACCCCACATTATCAGACAGCCGCCTGGCGGCTAATTATGCGTCTATTGAGCCACAATCTTTAAGGTTATTGTTTGATAAGGAACAAAAACGAACGAAAAACGAAAGCAATGTGGTGTTTAAAAACCATGATTGTGATCAAAGTCACAGGTAATTTGTCATTGTGGGTTTCAAAATGTTAACCAATCGCTCAAAATTGCCGCCGCTTTCATATAACTGTAACAAATGAGCCATCACTCACAGATAAGTTATGCGAATTTATCTAGCATGGCGCTCGTTATGGAACATAAACGACAGCAAGTTAGCCGTTTAACTACCGGGTAGATACCAGGCTATACCGGGGTCAAAAACTACAAAAAAGCCATCGGAGGCACTCATGTTGAGTATTTTTAAGCCCGCGCCGCATCAGGCCCGGCTTCCAGCAGAACAGATTGATCCCACCTACCGCCGCCTACGCTGGCAAATCTTTATGGGCATCTTTTTCGGTTACGCCGCCTACTATCTGGTGCGTAAAAACTTTACTCTCGCCATGCCGTATTTGATCGAACAAGGGTTCTCTCGCGGGGATCTGGGCTTCGCGTTATCGGGTATTTCTATTGCCTACGGTTTCTCAAAATTCATCATGGGTTCGGTTTCTGACCGGTCTAACCCACGGATATTCCTCTCTGCCGGTTTGATTCTCGCCGCCGCCGTGATGCTGTTTATGGGCTTTGTGCCTTGGGCAACATCTAGTATCGCCGTGATGTTCGTGCTGCTGTTCTTATGTGGCTGGTTCCAGGGTATGGGTTGGCCGCCATGTGGCCGTACTATGGTGCACTGGTGGTCGAAGAAGGAACGCGGCAGTATCGTGTCAGTCTGGAACTGCGCCCATAACGTCGGTGGTGGCTTACCACCATTACTGTTCCTGCTGGGGATGGCGTGGTTTAACGACTGGAAAGCTGCACTCTACATGCCTGCTTTTGGTGCCATTCTGGTGGCATTGATTGTCTTTGGTCTGATGCGTGATACCCCTCAATCCGTGGGCTTGCCGCCGATTGAAGAGTACAAAAACGACTATCCAGATGACTACAGTGAAGAAGCAGAAGAAGAACTGACCGCTAAACAGATCTTCATGCAATACATATTGCCCAACAAACTGTTGTGGTACATCGCGATTGCTAACGTTTTTGTTTATTTACTGCGTTACGGCATCCTCGACTGGTCACCGACCTACCTGAAAGAAGTGAAACACTTCGCACTGGATAAATCCTCATGGGCTTATTTCCTGTATGAATACGCTGGTATTCCAGGGACGCTGTTGTGCGGTTGGATGTCCGACAAAGTGTTTAGAGGTAACCGCGGGGCCACCGGTGTGTTCTTTATGACTCTGGTGACTATCGCTACCATCATTTACTGGCTGAACCCGGTCGGTAACCCAGGTATCGATATGGCCTGTATGATCACCATCGGCTTCCTGATCTATGGCCCGGTAATGTTGATTGGCTTACATGCGCTTGAATTAGCACCGAAAAAAGCAGCAGGGACCGCAGCGGGCTTCACCGGCTTGTTCGGTTATCTGGGCGGCTCGGTAGCAGCGAGTGCCATCGTCGGTTATACCGTGGACTACTTCGGTTGGGACGGCGGCTTTATGGTCATGATCGGCGGCAGTATCTTGGCTGTTCTGTTACTGATCGTTGTGATGTTTAGTGAGAAAAAGCATCACGCAGAGCTGGCTAGAAAACAGGGCTTATAAGTTCATCTAGTTACGTTTTTTCAGGCTGTGTCGTTATTGATGGATTTATAGCGACATAGCCTTTTTCATACCCTGAGATTGATAAATGGAGCACTATCAATGCAAACCCACATCAAAACCCTGTTGGCGAGTATTATTCTGGCATCCTCAGTTACCGGTATGGCTCAGGCCACCGAGCAGTCATCAGTAGTCACCAAACCGTCGGCAAGCAAAGTTGTCATCGCACATCGTGGTGCCAGTGGTTATCTGCCGGAGCATTCACTGCCCGCTAAAGCCATGGCCTACGCACAAGGTGCGGATTATCTTGAACAAGATTTGGTGATGACCAAAGATAATGAGTTGGTGGTTCTGCACGACCATTATCTGGATCGCGTGACCGATGTGGCTGAGCGCTTCCCCGATCGCGCACGCAAAGATGGCCGCTATTACGCCATTGATTTTACGCTACCAGAAATTAAATCACTGAAATTTACCGAAGGCTTTGATATTGATAAAGACGGTAAGAAAGTGCAGAGCTATCCGGGCCGTTTCCCGATGGGCAAATCTGACTTCCGTGTACATACCTTCCAGGAAGAGATTGAATTTGTTCAAGGTTTGAATCATTCGACCGGTAAAAACGTTGGGATTTACCCAGAAATAAAAGCACCGTGGTTCCATAAACAAGAAGGGAAAGACATCTCAACCAAGGTGTTGGAAGTACTGAAACAGTACGGTTACACCACCAAGGGCGATAAAGTTTATCTGCAATGCTTTGATGCCAATGAATTAAAACGCATCAAAAACGAGCTGGAACCGAAGATGGGTATGGACCTGAAACTGGTCCAACTGGTGGCTTATACCGACTGGAATGAAACCTACGAACAGAAACCTGATGGCAAATGGGTCAATTACAGTTACGACTGGATGTTCAAGCCAGGAGCGATGAAGCAAGTAGCACAGTATGCCGATGGCATCGGCCCTGACTACCATATGCTGGTGGTTGAAACCTCTACGCCGGATAACATCAAGCTGACCAATATGGTCAAAGATGCGCATGCCAACAATATGATGGTTCACCCGTACACCATCCGTGCGGATAAGCTGCCGAAATACGCGACTAACGTCAATCAGCTATTCGATATTATCTACAATCAAGCGCAGGTTGACGGGGTGTTTACTGACTTCCCGGATCAAGGTGTGCAGTTCCTGCAAAAACAGGGGCAACACCAGTAAGTTGATGCTCTGAGATAACGGAATAAACCAGTGGCGCAATTATGTTTAATGCGCCACTTTTTCGTTTACGAAAAATTTAATTTACTTCGGTAAATCAGTTAGTTATCTGTTCCTAAAAACATCTTACGCAAATAGTGTGGTACTGCATCATCGGCGTTTGAACCTATCACTTCCAGATTCGGTAACATGTCTTTTAGCCGTTGATGCGCATCACGCATGATGCAGCCTTTGCCAGACATCGACAGCATTTCCAGGTCATTCATACCATCACCAAAAGCGATACATTCTTTCAGTGAATAACCGATAATTTTGGCAACTTGATCAAGCGCATGCCCCTTAGAGACACCGCCGCCCATCACTTCCAGACAGGTTGGGAAAGAAAAACTGACATTAACTCGATCGCCCCAACGTGCATTGATGGCTTCTTCTAAAATCAACAACTTGTCATGATCTTCACAGGTGAAGTAAACCTTACACACACCATCGGTTGGCAGTAATGCAGGTTCAAATACCTGATAATTAAATACCGACTCACGGAAAAATTCTTTCTGTGCCGGGCTTTCACGGTTCATAAACCATTCGTCGTTCAGGTAGACGTTGGTCAGGATATCCGGGTTATTGTGCTCAATATTGTACAAATCACGCGCAATATCTGCATCAAGGTTATGACTAAAAATCAGCTCTCCCGCCGTGTTGTGCACCCGTGCGCCGTTGGAGGTAATCATGAAGGCACTGATTTCCAAGCTATCGCGGATTTGTGCCACATCGATATGATGGCGACCAGTGGCAAACACAAAATGCACGTCGCGCTGCGTCAGCAACTTGAGTGTTTCTTTAGTATATGGCGTTAAAAGATGATCAGGTGATAGCAGGGTGCCATCTAAATCGGAAGCAACAACATGATACATAGCGGTATGTTCTAACCTCTGGTGGCGTCGGAGCCATAATGGCCGACTGATGATTGATGTTGCGCGAAAAAGCGCAATATGGCGCTCAGCGCCTCGGCACGAAGCTGGTCCCGCTCGAACAGGATCTCATGGCGTGCACCTTGAACTCTCTTAGGTTGTCCCCCTTCGCAAGGGTGTCCTGCCAAAGTCATTGCCTGAGAAAAAGCATCATGAGCCGGGTTATGTACTACCCGATCCTCACTGGCTTGTAATAATAGAACCGGCGTGGTTATCTTTTCTGCTTGCGCGATAATTTGCTCGCCCACCAGCAGACTTTCTCGGATCCAATGATAGGTTGGCCCACCAAGACGTATTTCCGGTGTATCCGCATATTGGCGTAAATAGCGGCGATATCGCTCACGGCTATGGGTTAACACATTGACCAGATAGGGCAGTGGCCGCCACTGGCCGGTACCAATAGCATAATAGTCGCGCAGCGTTTGATGCCTTTCGGCCCAGTCGACAATGCGGTGAGCCAACCAGCCGGGCATCGGTAAGTGGATACCAAACATCGGAGCACATAATGCTACCGCATTAAACACATCCGGTTCTCTGGCCAGAAAACGCGTTAGAATTGCACCACCCATTGAATGAGCCAGGGCAAATCGCTGCTGATAATGGCTATCAGTTATTTCGCGCTGCACTAACTGCGCAAAATCCTCAATATAATCATCAAACTTAATCACATGACCACGGTTACCATCCTCAAGCAAGCGACCCGACCGCCCTTGCCCACGATGATCCAGCACTATCACATCATAGCCTTGCTGAAACAGATCATAAGCCACTTCAGGATATTTAACGTAACTTTCAATGCGGCCGGGCACCACCACCACCACTCGAGTGTGTTGTGGTGCACGAAAGCGGACATAGCGAATCGGAATATCATCGACGCCGATAAACTCATCCTCATCTCGCTGTTGCCAAAAATCTAACAGCGGCCCGTTAACAAAAGCAGCAAACTGCTCTTCACGCGTTAACCAGCTATTGTCTAACGGCATAGCGTGGCTCGATATAGCATGACCTTGTAAATCATGACTGATGACATCCTTTGACCGGAATTGCTCAATGTTCAATACACCTGATATTCTGGTAAACCCAGTCGTTCTGTGAGCCATAGCACAACTATTAGCAATAGAGTATTGTGGCATAAATTTATGCATTCAGGGAGCTTTGCCGATGACCTTAGACTGGTGGTTAACCTATCTACTGACCACATTGATCCTCAGCCTGTCCCCTGGTTCTGGGGCCATTAACACCATGAGCACCGCCATCAGCCACGGTACGCGCGGGGTTGTGGCCTCAATTTGCGGGCTGCAATTGGGATTAGCCGTGCACATTGTATTAGTTGGCGTGGGGTTGGGTGCACTGATTTCACAATCCTTGCTGGCATTTGAAATACTAAAATGGCTTGGTGCGGCTTACTTAATCTGGCTTGGGATTCAGCAATGGCGCGCTGCCGGTGCGCTGGATCTGCATGCGCTAGCCAACAGTATGCCGCGGCGAAAACTGTTTAAACGCGCGGTGTTTGTTAACCTTACCAACCCAAAAAGCATCGTTTTTCTAGCGGCATTATTCCCACAATTTGTGCTGCCACATCAACCGCAAGTGGCGCAATATCTGATTCTCGGCACCACCAGCGTGGTGGTTGATATTATTGTGATGATTGGTTACGCCACCCTCGCTACCCGAATTGCTGGCTGGATTAAATCACCACAACAAATGAAATTACTGAACCGGATATTTGGTGGCTTATTTATGCTGGTAGGCGCGTTATTGGCAACCGCCAGAAAAGTGTAATGCTAATTCAAACAAATGATTACCCAACCGGCATCATCTGCCAGTTGGGGCATTAATTAGCGCGATAAGATCAAATGGATACCAAAACCGGCAAACAGTACCCCCGCCAGTCCATCAATCCATTTTGATAAACGCTGATAGCCACGGCGCATCACCGGCAAGGCAAATACGCAGGCGACAATAGTGAACCAAACGAAGGTTTCACCAACAATCAGCACAAACAAGCCCCAGCGCGCACCCGCACTGACGTCATCGCCAACAAATAGTGAGAACACACTGCCGAAATAGATAACGGCTTTCGGGTTCGATAGATTAGTCAGGAAGCCGCGCAGGAAGGTCCGACCACGGGCGGGTAATGCAACTTGAACCTCCCCCTCGCTACCATGACGTTTGGCTCGGGCAGATTTCAGCAGTTGCCACCCCATCCAGCACAGATATAGCCCACCACCGACCATAATAATCTGATGTAACCACGCCATTTTCTGCAAGATAAGGTTCAACCCCATCAGCGCCACACCAGCCCAGATAACAATTCCCAGCGAGATCCCGACCACCCCCATCATCGCCTCACGGCGCGAACGGCTGGCTGCAGTTTGCGAGACAAAAAAGAAATCCGGCCCTGGGCTCATTAATGCAACCAGATGGACCAGCGCAACGGTAAGGAATAGCATCAACATGATAGATTCTCATATACCCTGCGAACCGAAAATCGCAGCGGCGTTAGCGAAAGGCGACCGGTTAGTCGTCGTTGTTGTCTACATGGTCGCGGATCATCGCCATAAACGGCGCGCCAAAACGCTCCAGTTTGCGTTGCCCAACACCATTGACGCTCAACAGCTCGCTGGCAGTAATCGGCATCTGTTCCGCCATCTCCAGCAAGGTAGCATCGTTAAACACCACATAAGGCGGAATATTGCCTTCGTCAGCGATAGATTTACGCAACTTGCGCAATTTGGCGAACAACTTGCGATCATAATTGCCGCCATAAGATTTTTGATTAGCGCTACTGCGCACTTTCAGGCTCTGAATACGCGGCACTGCCAATTGTAACGGCAATTCAGCACGCAGAATCGGGCGAGCGGCCTCAGTCAGTTGTAACGCTGAAAACATTGCGATATTTTGGCTCAGCAACCCGAGATGGATAAGCTGGCGCAATATACTGACCCAGTGTTCGTGGCTTTGTTCGCGGCCAATCCCATACACTGATAACTTGTCATGACCCATTTCACGGATACGCTGGTTATTCGCCCCGCGCAGTACCTCGACAATATACCCCAGACCAAACCGCTGTCCGACACGATAAACACACGAGAGGGCTTTTTGTGCATCAGCCAGCCCATCGTAGCGCTTCGGCGGATCGAGGCAAATATCACAGTTACCACACGACTGCTGTTTACCCTCACCAAAATAGTTGAGCAGCACCAGACGACGACAAGTCTGCGCCTCCGCAAAAGCGCCCATAGCATTTAATTTATGCCGTTCAATATCTTGCTGTGCCCCTGCTGGTTTCTCTTCCAGACAGCGACGTAACCACGCCATATCCGCCGGATCGTACAGCAACATGGCTTCAGCAGGCAGGCCATCACGCCCGGCACGGCCGGTTTCCTGATAATAAGACTCGATAGTGCGCGGGATATCAAAATGCACCACAAAGCGGACGTTGGGTTTGTTAATCCCCATACCAAAGGCCACGGTCGCGACCACCACTTGCAGATCATCGCGCTGGAATGCTTCCTGCACCTGTCCCCGACGCTCGTTATCCAGCCCGGCATGGTAGGCCGCCACACTTAAGCCACGGCTCTGCAAACGGGCGGTGGTGTCTTCCACTTTTGCCCGGCTGTTACAATAGATAATGCCACTTTTGCCGCGTTGGTCTTGCACAAAACGCCATAATTGATCGAGCGGTTTGAACTTCTCTACCAAGGTGTAACGGATATTGGGGCGGTCAAAACTGCTGACTTGAATCAGTGGCTGATCCAGATTAAGCAGACGAACAATATCCCCCCGCGTCGCGTCATCCGCCGTGGCAGTGAGCGCAATAACCGGTAAATCAGGGAAACGTTGCTTTAACTGGCCTAGAGCACGATATTCCGGGCGGAAATCATGACCCCATTGAGAAATACAGTGCGCCTCATCCACCGCCAATAAAGCTGGCCGCCACTGATACAATTGATCGAGGAAACTCTCCATGACCAAGCGTTCTGGAGCAATATACAGCAGCTTAATCTGACCGCTACGGCAACCGTCCATCACGGCTAACTGTTGTTCACGCGTTTGCGACGAGTTTAAGCACCCCGCACCAACGCCGTAGGCCAGCAGTTGGTCGACCTGATCCTTCATGAGCGAGATCAACGGAGAGACTACCAGCGTCAACCCATCCGTCACCAGTGCCGGAATCTGATAACACAAGGACTTACCACCACCGGTAGGCATCACTACCAGACAGTCTTGCCCTGATAGGGTGGCGTTGATAATTTCCTGTTGTCCGGGCCGGAATTGCTGATAGCCGAAAGTATCTCGCAATACCTGCACTGCCAGTAATTCCCTATTTATCACTGCTGCGGTCGACACACTCTTCCCCAACTATAAGATCTGCACAGGCCGGTTAACCGGCCTGTGTCTGAAACTTTTCTAACGCCGGATGACGTTAAAGGACATCGTTTAACATGATACCCACACCCACCCGTGTTTGCCTAAAGTTATAGTCAATCATTGACTCACCATAGCCACTGAACACTTGGGTATAGAAACGAACATGCTTGGTGATAGGATAGCTCCAGCCCATTTCTGCGCCGCCGTAACCGGTATTCCAGTTATAATGGCCATCCACGCTGAATACACTGTCACCCAAGGCATAACCGACTTTCAGACGATAATAACCCATGTATTTATTGATATCCGGGTTGTCATCTTTCTCGTCGCTTTCTGGCAGACGATACCAAGGCTTCAAGTCAATTTCTAAATTGCCACGCTGTGCCATCACACGGGTGTATACACGATCCCAGCTACGTGAGGTTGGATCCGCTTTACCGTTAGACTGGTGGTTATAACCAAACTCTACTTCACGGAAAGTCCAGCCCGCCAACTCGTAATCAGTTGCCCATGCCAGGAACAGTTGCGGTTCATAGTTTGTTTCGCGGAATGGCGAGGACTCATCACTATTGGATGCCTGCCACCAAGAACGTTGCGTATAAGAAGCACCCAGTAATGAGTTATCACCGGCAATACCACGCCAAATAGGGAAACCTAAACTCAGTTGGAATTTAACTTCATCCCTCTTGGCATTTTCAGCCCAATCATAAGAGCTGATAGCATCTTTATTGATATTACTGGTATAGGTATATAACAGATAGTTTGTTTCATATGGATAAAGCAGAAACGGATTATCGTGATCCTGCAACATTGCCGCAATAATACTACCACGCACCTCAGGTGCATCATGAATCTTCTCAACCGTTGCAGCTTCTGCCTGTGCCAACGTTGGCACCAGTAACAGCGCTATCAGTATCCGCCAAAATCTTCCCATTATTCCCCCATCACCTTACGGATTATTTCTATTTGTAATGAAAACAGCTCATTCTACACACAAATGTTATCTGATATTAGTGTTGTTTATATTTATGGCTTAACGGCTGGAAAACAACAAAACAGAAGCATAAAATAAACAATTCGTTAACTTGCACTATGATTGCTTATCGGCAACCAAGAAGAGAATAGGGAAAAATGCCAGTAACAACTTTAACGTTAGAGGATGCTCGCCGCGTGATTGGCGAAGTATTTGTGTATCACATGCCATTTAACCGTGAGCTTGGTCTGCGATTAACCCGTTTCGAGCAAGATTACGCCGAGATTGCTTTCGATAATAATGACAAGTTAGTTGGCAATATTGCACAACGAATTTTGCATGGTGGCGTTATTGCCGCAGTGCTGGATGTTGCTGCCGGACTGGTGTGCGTTGGGAATAGCCTGGTACGCCATGAACCGCTCATTAAAGAACAATTGCAAATGAAGCTGGCTAAAATGGGCACTATCGATCTGCGTGTTGACTATCTACGCCCCGGCCGAGGCGAGCATTTTATTGCCAGCAGCAGTATTTTACGCAGTGGCAATAAAGTGTCGGTTGCCCGGGTTGAGCTGCATAATGAAAGCCAAATGCATATCGCTAGTGCAACGGCAACTTATCTGGTTGGCTGATTTGCCCGTCAGCGGTGATGATTCGTAACGCGAAGTTAAGTACACTCACCGCATCTCCTTTCTTGTCCCGAGCTACACCATGGATAAACAACGAACCCGTCAGGGCATTTTATTTGCTCTGGCAGCCTATTTTATTTGGGGTATTGCCCCAGCTTATTTCAAGCTCATCCAGCAGGTGCCGGCTGATGAAATTTTGACTCATCGGATTATCTGGTCATTTTTCTTTATGTTGATTCTGCTAACTGTTAGCCGCAATTGGCCACAGGTACGCAGTGCCTGTAGAAACGGCAAACGCCTGTTATTGCTAGCAGTTACTGCTGTGTTGATTGCCAGTAACTGGCTGTTGTTTATCTGGGCGGTAAACCACAATCATATGCTGGAAGCCAGTTTGGGCTATTTCATTAACCCGCTAGTAAATGTGTTATTCGGCATGTTGTTTCTGGGTGAGCGCTTTCGTCGCATGCAGTGGGTTGCGGTGGCATTAGCGTTCGGCGGGGTATTGATTCAATTATGGCAGTTTGGCTCGCTACCGATAATCGCCCTGGGACTCGCGATAAGCTTTGCTTTATACGGTCTGATTCGTAAAAAACTCGGGATAGATGCCCAAACCGGCATGCTGGTGGAAACTATGTGGCTATTGCCGATAGCAGCGGTGTATCTGTTCTTTATTGCCGATAGCCCAACCAGCCACATGAGCACCAATGCGTGGTCGCTTAACCTGTTATTGGCAGCAGCCGGGGTGATTACCACTATCCCGCTACTGTTCTTCACCGCCGCCGCCACTCGCTTAAAACTATCGACATTGGGCTTTTTCCAATACCTCGGGCCAACGTTGATGTTTATTCTGGCGGTAACCTTCTACGGCGAAACCATTGGCAACGATAAAATGGTGACTTTCGCCTTTATCTGGGCGGCACTGTTGCTGTTCACATTGGATGCGCTCTACACCCAACGTAAGCGCCGCGCCTAGATAGCAAGCCGACAAAAATGCCCGGTTACTCATCGAGTTATGATATTGGTAACCAAATAACTTGAAGTTGCAGGTAGGCTGCCAGTGAACTCATCCCGATGAGCTTACACAGTCCAAGTGATTCGGGTGCGTGAACGCAGCTAACATCCCTGCAGCTTCAAGGGCGAAGGTTAGGTTAGGTTAGAGCCAGTTCTTGCGTTTGAAATACAAGTACGGTGCTAAACCCGCGATAATCATCAAACTGATCGCGCCCGGATAGCCAAATGACCAGCGCAATTCCGGCATAAACTCAAAGTTCATCCCGTAGCTGGATGCCACCAGTGTTGGCGGCAGGAACACCACCGATACCACCGAGAAGATCTTGATAATCCGGTTCTGCTCGATATTGATAAAGCCCATTGCTGCCTGCATCAGGAAGTTAACCTTCTGGAACAGGGATTCATTGTGTGGCAATAGGGATTCAATATCGCGCAATACCTCACGGGCTTGCTCCAGTTGACCACTCGGCAAGCGGGCTTTACGTACCAAGAAATTCAGTGCTCGCTGGGTATCCATCAGACACAAGCGCACTTTCCAGCCGATATCTTCCTGTTCCGCTAAGGTAGACAACGCGGCGTCATATTCATCACCTTGCTGCCCTTCCATAATGACGCGACTTAAGGCTTCCAAATCGCTATAAATGTTTTCGATTTCATCGGCTAGCTGCTCAATTTTGGTTTCGAACAGATCCAGCAACAGCTCATAGGCATTGCCATCAACCAGTGTTTGGTTACGCGCCCGCATCCGATATAAACGAAAAGCCGGTAACTCGCGCTCACGCAGGGTATACAGGCGACCATCACGGATGGTAAATGCCACGGTTGAGTTACCCGCATGGTCTTCAGCATCTTCATAATAGAAGAAGGAGTGGATATGTAGGCCATCCTCATCTTCAAAGAAGCGGGCGGAAGCCTCGATGTCGTCCAACTCTGGCCGGGTCGCCAGGCTTTGCCCTAACTCAGACTGGACGCGTTCGCGCTCCCCTTCTTCCGGTTCAACTAAGTCGACCCAAATTGATGAGGTCAGATCATCTGACTCATCTGATTCATCCAGCTCCAAACGGGATAAGCGATTGTTACTTAATTTAAATGCGCTCAGCATGTGCCAAAACTCCCTTGCGGTGATGGATAGGGATAACGCATTGAAGCACAGAAACAGCGAGGTATTGATAAATACTCTATGTTTCAGACCATAAGGAGATCTGACTCACAGCGACGGCTTAGCGGGGCCGCTGACAACCACGAAGGCTATCAGCAAATATGAGGATAGCCTTAGAAGTTGCACCATATGAACAGGTTATTGAGCCAGTATCTACTGGGTGTGTCCAAGGCGAATGTCCTCATCAAGAATAGTGCGCGCATGTTACGCCGAGAAGAAAAAGACTGTCAACCGGTTAAAAGTAGTTAATAGGTGAGCTTTATTTTTAGTTGTTACAGACACAACAGGCGATAACACATCTTGGCGGCAGCTATCTGGCATGAACTGGCTAAAAAGCAAAAAAAAACCGAAGCCAACATCGACTTCGGTTTTGTGTATCCTGCATCTTCATTTAGCCAAAAACCGGCAAAATTCACAAAACAGGCTTTCCCTTTGGTATTGGCAAAATATCAACGCTTTATATTTTTAAACTGTTTGGTGGTGTCCGTTAGTGCAATTTCAGTCGGCAGACGTTCCATCGAACTGGCACCATAAAAACCGTCACATTGCGGGCAGTTATCCATAATGTATTGGGCATCTTCTGGTGAGGAAATTGGCCCGCCGTGACACAGCACAATGATATCTTCACGTACCGCTTTTGCCGCCGCAGCCCAGTCATTAATCAGAGGCACACAGTCCGCCAGTTTCAGTGCCGTGTCCGCACCGATGTTACCGCCAGTCGTCAGCCCCATATGTGGCACAATAATGTCAGCACCCGCTTGTGTCATGGCAACCGCATCGGCGGCACTGAAAACATATGGGGTGGTCAGTAAATCTTTTTCGTGAGCCAGGCGGATCATATCCACTTCCAAGCCATACCCCATGCCAGTCTCTTCCAGATTGGCACGGAAGTTACCGTCAATTAACCCAACGGTTGGGAAGTTCTGCACGCCAGAAAAACCCAATGCTTTCAATTGGTCCAAAAAGTGATCGAACTGACAGAATGGGTCAGTACCATTCACTCCCGCCAGCACTGGCGTATTTTTGACTACCGGCAACACTTCTTTGGCCATATCGACCACGATTTCATTGGCATTCCCGTAGGCCAGCAAACCTGCCAGCGACCCACGCCCCGCCATACGATAGCGGCCTGAGTTATAGATAACGATAAGATCAATTCCACCAGCCTCTTCACATTTAGCTGACAGCCCTGTGCCCGCACCGCCACCGATAATCGGCTCACGGCGGGCAATCATTTCCCGAAATTTGGCTAAAATGGCCTGGCGTTGAAATTTTGGCATATATCTCTCCACGAATAAAATGGCCCTAATGGGATGGGCTCTTTGTTATTTCTTTAAAGTTTTCTACTGCGGCCTGGGCAAATTCTGGGTCATTGATGTTGAACGGATAGTGCACTAAGCGGCGTTTATCAGTTTGAATGACGGTCTCTTCCAGCGTATCAATAAAGGCTTTCAACGCTTTTTCATCCCAGAATGGCTGGCCCGGCGCATCCAATGCTGAGAATCCGCCGGCTGGAATTAAGAAGCGCACTTCACCCTGACAACGATTGAGCTTTTCACCAATCCAGCGTGCCATTTGAATATTCTCTTGCTCGGTGGTGCGCATCAGTGTCACTTGGGCGTTATGTTTATAGAACAAGCGATCGGCATATTTAGCCGGAATAGTTGCCGGGCTGCCGAAGTTGACCATATCCAATGCACCGCAAGAGCCGACATACGGGATGTTGCTGTGAGCAATAGCATCGAAGCGTTCCGGCCCACAGGCCAATACCCCGTCAAATAACAGGTCGCAGACCTCGGTGGTGGTCAGATCAAGTGCCCCCGCCAGCAATCCACTTTCGGCCAGTTTTTCCATAGCTTTGCCGCCGCTACCTGTGGCGTGGAACACCAAACAGTCATATTCGTCTGATAATGCGGCACTGACGGCCTGAATACAGGGAGTTGTCACACCAAACATGGTCAAGCCCAGCGCCGGTTTATCATCAACCAGTAACTCTTCTTTGGCGAAATAGACTGCTCCGGCAATCTGGTGAGCGGCATTACTCAGTACACGACGAGAAATGCGGTTAAGCCCGGCAATATCGGTGACGGAATACATCATGGCGATATCACTGGCACCGATGTAACCTGAAACATCACCAGAAGCCATGGTAGATACCATCAGTTTAGGAATACCAATCGGTAAGCTTTGCATCGCCGGTGTAATCAGCGCGGTGCCGCCGGAACCTCCCAGACCTAATAACGCGGCCACATCATCACGGCTGGCAATAAAACGCTCAAAAGCGACGGCCATTGCACTTATCGCCCGCCCCCTATCACCACAGAACACCGCCTGACGCCCATCGGGGTGATGGCCCGCTACTGTCTCGGCAGAGATATCTGCGCCACTGGCTCGTTGTCCTTCTTTAGTCGATAAATCCACCGTGACCGTTGTTAGCCCGGTTGCTTTAATCAATTCACTGACATATGTCAGCTCTTCGCCTTTGGTATCTGTGGTAGTCGCGATAAAAATATGACGAGGCATCTGAACATCCTTCTATGAATGCGCGTGTAGCTCACTTCTTTTTATTGGAAGTTTATTTTCTACTTACAGCCGAACAACGAAGCGAGTTGGTTAAGATAGAATCATATTGAGACTAGAGTATCATTTTCGCAAAGGATACTGCTGATTTTTGAGACTAGAGTCTCAAAATTAGTTTGCAGGTGAAATGCATTCATGGCGATTTGTGCGGTCGGTTTGTTATAGTGAGCGCAGATACTCGTTATTGACCATGGAGTGACCGTGCATAATCAGGATAAACAGGAGCGCGTCTCTCCATCACTGACCACCATCAAAGCCAGAACCCGACGGTTACTGATCGATACGGCGATGTCGATGTATGAACAAGGGACATTTCCGTCGATAACAGACGTAGCAAATGCGGCGCAACTCTCGCGCGCTACGGCTTATCGTTATTTCCCGACGCAAAGTGCGTTGGTTTCTGCCATGGTCGATGAAAGCCTTGGGCCGATATTGGCATGGCAGCCTACCCAACCAGATGCTCGGCAACGCATTGCAGAACTACTCTCTTTTGCTTATCCACGCATGTTGCAACACGAAGGTGTACTTCGTGCCGCGCTGCATCTGTCATTGCAACAATGGGCGGCTGACCGCAGCAATCCTAACAGTGAAGAAAAGTTGGTGCGTGGTAACCGTAAGCGGTTATTGAAGCTGGCTGTCGAGCCGCTGGAAGGGAAGTTGTCACCGGAGGCCTTGCAACGGGTGATCTATGCTTTCTCGTTAATCTATGGCTCAGAAGTGTTTATGGTGCTGAAAGATATTTGGCATTTGGATGATGCGGGTATTCAGGATGTGACGCAGTGGATGGGGAAAGCGATTTTGTTGCAGGCTGAAACCGATGCCAAGCAAGCGCCTCAGGATGAGAGCCGCTAATGCCGCGGCTACATTAATTACCCAAAGTTATTGGCGTTGCAGCAAGACAGCAAATGAACGCATCCCGATGAGCTTACACAGTCAAGTGAGAGCCGCTAACACCCCTGCGGCGTCAAGACCGCAGGGTAAATTTATACGGCTTCTAATCGGGCGTAAGCCGCGACCAACCACTTAATCCCCTCTCCGGGGAAAGCAATTTGCAACCGGCTGTGTTCGCCGCTACCTTCCAGATTAACCACGGTACCTTCACCAAATTTAGGATGACGCACCCGCTGACCCAGTGAGAAACCACTGTCATTTTCATTCATCGGCGTCCCCATATTGCGGTGGTTAACCGGGCGAGAAACCGTTGCACGTAGCCGTACTTCTTCGACGCATTCCTGCGGCAGTTCGCCGATAAAGCGGGATGGCCGATGATTCACTTCTTTGCCGTACAGACGGCGGCTCTCAGCATAGCAAAGTGTCAGTTTCTGCATCGCGCGGGTGACCCCGACATAGGCCAGTCGGCGCTCTTCTTCCAAGCGGCCACCTTCATCCAGTGACATCTGGCTCGGGAACATCCCCTCTTCCATACCCACAATGAACACCTGTGGGAACTCTAAGCCTTTCGCGGAATGGAGAGTCATTAATTGCACTGCATCCTGATAAGCATCGGCCTGCCCCTCTCCCGCTTCCAGCGCTGCATGAGACAAAAATGCCTGTAGTGGCATCAGGTCCTGATCTTCATCCTGATAACTGTATTGGCGGGTCGCATTGACCAGCTCTTCAAGGTTCTCAACGCGCGCCTGACCTTTTTCACCTTTTTCCTGTTCGTACATCGACCACAAACCGGAATCACGAATTACTCGGTCACTTTGGACATGCAACGGCATATCCGCCGTTTCATGAGCCAGGGAGTCGACCAGCTCAACAAACCGTTGCAGCGCAGAGGCTGCACGGCCTGCCAGCACTTTTTCCTGCAACATGGCACGGGTTGATTGCCACAGCGTTAGCTGACGGTCACGGGCGGTTTGGCGCACCACATCTAAGGTGCGATCGCCAATACCGCGAGTAGGTGTATTGACCACTCGCTCAAAAGCCGCATCATCATTGCGGTTGGAAATTAGCCGCAGATAAGCCAGTGCATCTTTAATCTCTTGACGTTCGAAGAAGCGCTGACCGCCATAAATACGGTACGGCATCGCGGTCTGCAATAGTGCTTCTTCCAAAACACGCGATTGGGCGTTGCTACGATACAAGATGGCACAATCATTCAGAGCACCACCGTTGTCCTGCCAGGCTTTGATGCGGTTAACCACAAAGCGCGCTTCATCCAGCTCGTTAAAGGCGCAATAGAGTGAGATCGGTTCGCCTTCGGCACCGTCCGTCCACAGGTTTTTCCCCATGCGGCCATCATTATTGGCAATCAGAGTATTTGCTGCCGTCAAAATATTGCTGGTAGAACGGTAATTCTGCTCCAACCGGATGGTTTCAGCGCCGGGGAAATCTTTCAAGAAGCGCTGGATATTTTCCACCTGCGCCCCACGCCAGCCATAGATTGATTGGTCATCGTCACCGACAATCATCACATTAGAACGGTCACCTGCCAGCAGACGGATCCAGGCGTATTGGATATTGTTGGTATCCTGAAACTCATCCACCAAAATGTTGGTGAAGCGTTCACGATAATGATTAAGAATATGGGGTTTGTTTAGCCACAATTCGTGTGCTCGCAGCAACAGCTCGGCAAAATCTACCAGACCGGCGCGGTCACAAGCTTCCTGATACGCCTGATAGATACGCAGCCAGGTGGCTTCAACCGGATTGCCATAGCTCTCAATATGCTGTGGCCGTAATCCTTCGTCTTTTTTGCCGTTGATGTACCACATCGCCTGACGCGGTGGCCATTGTTTATCATCTAAATTCAGTGCTTTAACCAAACGTTTTAATAACCGTAGCTGGTCGTCGCTGTCGAGAATCTGAAAATCCTGCGGCAAGTTAGCATCCATATGGTGAGCGCGCAGCAAGCGGTGCGCCAACCCATGGAAAGTCCCAATCCACATTCCGCCCTGACTGGTGCCAATCAAGTGTTCAATACGGTGGCGCATTTCGGCCGCCGCTTTATTGGTGAACGTCACTGCGATAATTGAGTACGGAGACGCATTTTCTACTGATAACAACCAGGCAATGCGATGAACCAGCACCCGGGTTTTGCCACTGCCTGCACCGGCCAGGACCAACAGGTTGCAGCGTGGCGCAGCCACGGCTTCGCGTTGTTTTTCATTCAGGCTGTCGAGCAGATCAGAAACGTCCATAGGCACCGTTTATCGGGTAAGGGAAAATAGCTAAATCGCCGAGTATGCGGGTATTTTGCCACCATTCCACTGTGAATTTATACAGATTTATTGCAGGGGATTATAGCAATGCTGTCAGGGAAGCCAACTGAGAAATCTCAATATGTGGCAATAAGCGGCTATCACTGGCCGTCATCAGGTTCTGTTGACGGTCATTAATCCAGCAAGCCTGCATACCGCAACGTAGCGCACCAGCGACATCGGTGGTCAAATCATCACCCACATGCAGAATCTGTTTGAGTGGGATATCCAGATGGTTTGCCGCTTTATGGTACATATCGCGGAAAGGCTTGGCACGGCCATGGGGGCCGGAGCGCAGCACAAACTGGAAGTATCGATCCAGACCACAGGCTTTAGGGTCGGCATTACCATTGGTGATAGCCACCAGCGGATAATGCTCCGCCAGCGCGCTCAAAGTGTCATGGGTGGCCGCTGGCACATAAATACGGCTACGCCATAGGGCAAAGTTCTCCATGGCTGCATCAGCGCCACATTGCGCCTCAGACTTACTTAAGCCATGACGTATCAAGCCCAGTTCAATCGCATGCCAACGCCACTGGGTAACATCGTGATAGATGCCCGGGTCCTGCGCCAGCAATTCAGCGCGAAAACGGTGAAAATCAGCAGCCTGTAACTGCGCCAGATTGGGATGATACTGCTGTAAGAATGCCACCGACTCTTGTTCAGTGCGGGTAATCACTGGCCGATTATCATACAGGGTGTCATCCAAATCGAAGCTAATGGCGGAAATACTCTCGAGTGGGCGATAAAAATGCATCAGGATTTGCCTCGTTTGGCGCGTGGATGAGCAGCATCATACACTGTCGCCAGATGTTGAAAGTCGAGATGAGTATAAATTTGTGTGGTCGTCAGATTGGCGTGGCCCAGTAGCTCCTGCACCGCACGCAAATCACCACTGGATTCCAACATGTGAGTGGCGAAAGAGTGGCGCAATTTGTGTGGGTGAATATGGCTGCTGACACCTTGCTTTACACCCCATTCGGCAAAGCGTTTTTGCACATTGCGCGCTGAAATTCGCTTACCGGTATTGGCTAAAAAGATAGCATCGTCACCAGGTTCAAATAACTCGCGCAGTTCCAGCCAATGCTCTAACCAGGTCACTGCGGTCCTGCCAATCGGCACTTTACGCTCTTTACTGCCTTTCCCCATCACCCAGACTTCACCGCTGGCTAAATCTACGTGTTTGCAGTTCATGCCAACCAGTTCGGATAGACGCAAACCCGCGCCATACATCACTTCCAGCATCGCCCGATCACGGACTGCCAAGGGATCATTGAGGTCGATATCCAACAGTTTATCGACCTCATCGACATCAATATTTTTTGGCAGATGGCGGCCTGAACGTGGTGTACTCACCCCTTTTGCGGGGTTGGCCTGCAATACGCCCTGACTCACCAGCCAATCAAGAAAGCTGCGCAAAGCTGAGAGGCGCAGCGCAAGGCTTGAGGAATGTAAACCGGCACGTTTACTGCGAGAAACCAGTGACCGCACCTGAGCCGCGTCAAGCTGCTGCCAGTGCACCAGGCCCATTTGCTCGCCCATTTCCATCAGTGCCTGTAGCTGGCGTCGATAACTGGTAATAGTCAATGGACTGAGCTGACGCTCAACTTTGAGATAACGCAAGAAAGCCTCTACCTGCGGGGCAAGTGAGGCACTGAATTCGGTCATACCGGCTCTATCCAACGCTCCAGCAGGCTCGGCAATAACGTTGATAACTGATTCAGCATCACGGTACCCATGCCCTGCTGATAATGTTGCGTATCACGGCTGCTGAAGATAATGACACCTAGATCGCCATCTTTGCCCAGTAACGAGAGTGCGACCGACCCTACCTGCTTGGCCTGAGGCAATAACAACAGCAGTTCCGGCCCGTTCAAACCGCCCAGATAATGGTTATCGCTCCCCAAACGCTGAATGCGTAGTGGCTCGAAGGCGTGACGGGCAAGTGCCAAATGGGTGAAATCAGACGGCGCTCCAATATGCCAGCGGTCACTGAATAAGCGCACATTAGCACCTGCCAAGCCGAAGTCGCGTGCCCAGCGCTGCAAGCGATTAAGCATATCTTGCAAGCTGCTGGCCGCAGCCAAATTGCTTTGTAGTTGCAGCAAGCGATTAAACAACACTTCATTCAAGCCCGCCTGCTCCATTAGCAAGGTGATCTCTTCTTCCAACTGACCAATCTGATTACGTTGTCGCCCTAGCTGCCACTCCACCAGCGAGACACTGCCGCGAACAGGATGAGGAATATGCATCTGTTCGACCAGACGGGCATTGCGGATAAAAAAGTCAGGGTTTTGCAATAAGTACTGCATGACAGCATCGTCGTCCAACTCGATGCCAGCTAACGCCTGCTCCTCATAACTTTTCATTTAACACCCGTTCCTATAGCCAACGTAATTGGAATTGCAGGTAGGCAGCCAGCAAGCGAATCCCGATGAACTTACTTAAGTAAGTGATTCGGGTGAGTGCGCGCAGCGAACAACCCTGCAGTTTCAAGTACGCAGGATATTATAAATGAATGAAGCCATCATATACATGTGTTGCCGGCCCGGTCATATACAGTGGGTGGCCCGGCCCTTTCCAACTGATATGCAAACTGCCGCCTGGCAGTTCAACATGAACCTCTTCAGCCAACAACTCTTGCTGGATCCCCACCGCCACTGCTGCACAAGCACCGCTACCACAGGCTTGCGTTTCGCCAGCACCACGCTCATACACCCGTAAGCGAATATGCTCGCGGCTAACCACCTGCATAAAACCAATATTAGCCCGTTCGGGGAAGCGTTCATGGCTTTCCAATACTGGACCCAGCAAGGCAACATTAGCAACCGAAACATCATCAACCTGCATCACACAGTGAGGATTGCCCATTGATACCACGCCGCACAACACCGTATGTTCCGCCGCGCGTAAAATGTAGGTTTTCTCTGCTTTAGTTGCTCTGAAAGGCACCGTTTGCGGGTCAAAATTGGGCTCGCCCATATTGACACAAACCAGCTCGTCTTCAGTAACACTCAATATCATGCGGCCAGTTTGGGTACTCACACTGATATCACGTTTATTGGTCAACCCTTTCAACCGAACAAACCGAGCAAAACAACGTGCACCATTGCCACACTGAGAAACTTCGCTGCCATCGGCATTAAAAATACGGTAGTGAAAATCCAGCTCAGGATCATAAGGCGGTTCAACCACCAGCATCTGATCAAAGCCCACGCCAGTGTGCCGGTCTGCTAATCGACGAATTAACTCCGGCGAAAAGTAAACATTTTGGGTAACTGCATCGACAACCATAAAGTCGTTGCCAAGACCGTGCATTTTGGAGAACTGCATTTCATACTCCGCTGACTTTCATTTACCGGCTAAATTTGGCACGGGCAAATTAAATACTGACTCAATCTGGCTGCGATAAAAATAATTACTGCGGCCCGGCAATAGATTTTGTCTGGTTGGTACCTGACAGGTCCTGCTGGTTTCGCTCTACCTGACCACTATCCGGTTGCGCGGTTTCTACTTTTGGTTTGTCAGCGGGTGGAAAATATAACGGGCCTTTCAAGCCACAACCCGCCAGTGCGAATACCATCATCGCCGCCAGCGGCCAACATAATTCTTTTTTCATTTTTAACGCCTGTAAATTGTTTTAGCACCTATTATACCCAAAGAATCTGGCGTTGCAGGTTGGCCGCAAACGAATCCCAATGCACTTACATCGGTAATTGATTCGGGTGAGTGCACACTGCTAACCCCTGCGGCTTCAAGTATGAAGGGTATAATCGCATTAATACTTGTGATTCATGCGTCCATGCTCTCTATAATCGCAGGTGGATCATGAAAAGCAATAGGAATTGAATATGAACGATAGCGAGTTTCATCAGTTAGCCGATCAATTGATGCTTTACATTGAAGAGACACTGGATGGTTTTAGCGGCGATAGTGATGTCGATTATGAAACTAATGGCGGAGTGATGACCCTGACATTCGAAAATAGCAGTAAGATTGTTATCAACCGCCAAGAGCCACTGCATCAGGTATGGTTGGCGACTAAAGCGGGTGGTTACCATTTCAATTATCGTGAAGGCCACTGGTATTGCTCACGCAGCGGCGAAGAATTCTTCGCCAAATTATCGCAAGCGGCTAGTGCGCAGGCGGGTGAAGAGGTGAGTTTTATCTAGGCGCATGCGGCTTCAAGGACACAGGTCATTCCCCAAAGTCATTGGAGTTGCAGGTAGGCAGCCAGCAAACGCATCCCGATGAGCTGACTCAAGTCAGTGCTTCGGGGGACAAGTCTGTCGGGAGCAGATTTGAACGCTGCTTGCAGCGGCCTCAACGAGGCGAGGGCCACGGATGGGCCGAATAACTAGCGCAGCTAACACCCCTGCGGCTTCAAGGACACAGGGGAAATTAATGTAACTGCAACTGCTGCGCAGGCTGGCTTGGCTCTTTGTCGACGATATATAGATGGGATAACGTGTTGCTGCGAAAAGGGATCACTTGGGTACGGCCATCTAATTGCACAATTTGGTAGAACTGCGGCAGGTTGAAGTTAATAAAGCTGGAGCCGTAGGTAAAACGGTCGTGAGACGATGAATAAAAACGGCTGACATCTCGCACCAACTCCTCTTTACTGCCCTCACAGTGGTGATAAACCTCAACGCGGTTTGATTCATCCAAAATATAAATGTTAAAGCCTTTTTCATCTGCGGTGCCTTCGAAGAAGAACTGAATGATCCCTTCGCTGGCAAAACCGTCCACCACTGGCGGCAGATGAATTTGATCGGTTTCTACCTGAATCGATAACCCATGCAGTTTGTTATTAGAAATCGCACCGTAAAATTCGACCGCATTTTCCAATTTTTGAACGGAAACACTCAGGCGTTCAAAGAACAAACCCCAGGTCTGGCCGGAAACTCGTACCGCTTTAAAACGGCCCGGTTCCTGACGGGTACTGGATAAGCGCAACTCAATACACTCGGAAACCAACTGCTGAATGCGGGTACGAATCAAACCACGCAAATGCTGGCTGTAACAGAACACATCCACTGACTCCGGCGGAGCCGCATCCTGATGCATTTTGCCTAAAATGGTTTTCAATGCTTCCAACACTGCCTGCTCACCACTGAAATGCAAGGTTCGAACTTCATTCCAGGAGTTGCGATACAGCAAATCGATACTGCCCACCAGACACTGCTGCTGCTCGCCAAAACTGAATACATCCAGTTTACGGAAATCAAAATGCACCACCTGATTGCGGAAAGCCGCTGTCGGGTCATGCTCTAAATTGACGATAATCGCCAAATGGCGAATCTCACACGGGCTATAGAGTGCTTTAGGTGTCGGTGCAGGCAAGCGCAACGGGAAGTGGTGAGAGATATCCGTCACCAATTCTTGCAATTTCACCGTATCGCACAGATTGGCGCTTTTAATATGTAGCCGTGTCTTGCTGGTCAACAGGCCGTTGAAATAGGCCCAGGACACCAGTTTGTTCAGGTAACGGTTATATTCCAGCGGCTGGTGACTCACAATCGCATCCATAGAGGGCGCTTGATTATATAAGTACCAACCCGCGCGGTTAGCACGACCGGCCGGAACATGAATGAAAGTCAGATGTTCTTCCGATAAATCCGGTGAAATTTGCGGGTTAACCAGCGTCACTTTGCCAGGTAAAGCTTCAAATGCCGCGTACAGTTTACGGGTCAAAACGCCGATATCCTGCGGACTGGCACTGACACTCAGATTGTTGCGCCGCGCGAAACGGATCAAATTGCGATAACTCTGCATCATCGCATCCAACAGCTCGTTATGCGCTTCACGTACCCGCTCAATCTTCCAGTTAGCACGGTTATCCAGCACCGCCAAACTCTCGTCACTCCAACCCCATTCACTGACCAGTTGGCTGAGGATTTCACGCCGCCAGCCGACACTCGCCGGGCTACGGGACAGTTTTTCGCACACTTTCAGATAGAAACAACGCCGCACCAAATTCAGACGGGTAGTGTCATTGATTTGGGTCAGATAGCGAGTGACGCGATCAAGCATCATGCAATAAGCATCAAGACCGAAGGCCACAATTTCACCGGCATGCAGGCGCTGTTTGATCTCCATCGCCAGCAATTGAGAATTGGGGTATTCCCACGAATACGCTTCCAGCAATAAGGTTTTCAGCACCGCCTTATAGGGCGAATCGATACTTTTATACAATTGCCACAAACTGGCACCGAAATACTCTTCGGCTGACAGGGTGCTCAAACCGCCCAAATCCAGCCACTCATTCGGTGTTAATACGCCCTGCGCATAGAGCGACAGTACGTAATCGTCATAATTATTTTCTTCTTCAACCGGAACCATATTCCACAGAATACGTTTCCCTGCCAGACGAACCGCGCTGCGGTAAAACTCATCCAGCAATAATATGTGTTGGGTTGAACCGCAATCTTCGCCCCCCAAGCTGCCACTGGCATTATGGCGGAAACGGTTTTCATCTATCAGGAAGAAGCTGACTTCAACACCCATTGATGCAGCCCATTTTTCCAGCAAACTGCATTTTTGTTGCAAGCGGTTACGCTCTTCAGAATCGAGCCAGGCCTGATGGCACACCCAAACATCAAGATCTGAAGTATGGCATTGCCCAATAGAGGAAGTGCTACCCATAGAATAGACGCCGGTAATCGGCAGTTCGCCGCCGACACTCTGTTGCAAAGGTTCGCCCCACTTGGCTTCAACCTCAGACAGATAATCCTGTTGCGTTTCATTGGACGTAAAAAGGCAGACGCCATGGGGAACGTTACCATCAAGGTAACCCGGCATCAGTGGATGATGATGATGTAGTAGGGTCGGTAGCAGACTGTAGACCTTTTGGAAGGCTGGCCCCATAGCCGCCAAGGCGCGATCGACTCGTAATTGGTTGATCGCATCCAGTCGCTGTTTCAGTGTCTCGATGTAGAGGTACAAGACGTCTCGCCTGGTTATTCCGGTGCTTAGAATTGTTCCGGTGCTTAGAAAAAAACCCGCGTCCCAGATTCGTTTATTACTTTTTTTGACTTTCAGCGAAAAATGTACTTTTTGTTGTACTGACCAAAAAACATTTTGTTTGAAGACATTTTGTTTGAATAACAATTAACGAATTATTGCTGGAAACGTGATCAATCTAACACCTTGCCGATTGACCGTAAAGCTATCCCTACAATTGTAATGTCTATCTATCCCTTTCTTAGCTGACATTCACAGGTAGCTTGGCTGATAACGACGCCGTGGTATTAAGGAAGAAGTTATCCCGCCATGTATTTGTTACAATAGCTGCTTTCTTGTGCTCTTATCCGTCGTCTTTATGTGGCTATCGCACTGACAGCATTCACTGGTCAATGATAGGATGGGCCGCAAAATATAAAACGGTAACAAGCAATGTTAGACAAAATTATTCGAATTGCCACGCGACAAAGCCCGCTCGCCTTATGGCAAGCACATTATGTTCAACATTTACTGCAAGCCAATCACCCCGGCTTGCAGGTTGAGTTGGTCCCAATGGTTACCCGTGGGGACATCATTCTGGATACCCCACTGGCAAAAGTCGGTGGTAAAGGCTTGTTCGTCAAAGAGTTAGAGCTGGCCCTACTGGAAGACCGTGCGGATATCGCCGTCCACTCCATGAAAGATGTGCCTATCGCCTTCCCTGAGGGCTTGGGTCTGGTCACCATTTGTGAACGCGATGATCCGCGTGATGCTTTTGTATCGCCACATTTTGCTCATCTCGATGATTTACCTGCGGGCAGCATCGTCGGCACCTCCAGCTTGCGTCGCCAGTGCCAATTGCGCGAGCGTCGCCCGGACCTGATTATCCGCGACCTGCGGGGTAATGTAGGCACTCGCCTTGCCAAGCTTGATAACGGCGATTACCACGCGATTATACTGGCGGTTGCGGGCCTCAATCGCCTGGGATTGGCATCGCGGATTCGCTACGCCATGCCCGCCGAGGAGTCGTTACCGGCTGTCGGTCAGGGTGCAGTTGGCATTGAATGCCGCCTGGATGACGATTTTACCCGCCAACTGCTGGCACCACTCAATCATCGTGCAACCGAGCTGCGAGTGTGTGCCGAGCGAGCCATGAACACCCGTCTCGAAGGAGGCTGTCAGGTGCCGATCGGCAGCTATGCTGAGTTAGAAGGCAACACGCTGTGGCTCCGTGGATTAGTCGGTGCGCCGGATGGTAGTGAGATCATTCGCGGTGAGCGCCGTGGCCCTGCTGAGAATGCAGAGCAAATGGGGATTGAGCTGGCCGATGAGTTACTATCACGTGGTGCGCGCGCAATATTGGCCAATGTTTATCAGGATAACCCCCCACTATGACCATTTTGGTAACCCGTCCATCTCCTGCTGGAGAGCAGTTAGTCAGTCGCCTGCGTGCGCTGGGCCGGGTTGCCTATCATGCGCCATTGATTGATTTCTCTCCGGGGATAGACCTGCCTAAACTACCGGCATTGCTCCAAGATATGCAAGCTGGCGATCTGGTATTTGCGTTATCACAGAATGCTATCCGCTACGCTAACCCACTGTTAAAAAGAAATAACCTGTTATGGCCAGCACAGTTATCTTATTATGCTATTGGCCGTACCACCGCATTGGCATTGCATACTGCCAGCCGTTTGCATGTCACCTTCCCCCCGATGGGGGAGACCAGCGAGATGCTGTTATCATTACCAGACCTGCAAACACTGTCCGGTAAAAAGGTGCTGTTACTGCGCGGTAACGGCGGGCGGGAACTGCTAGGCGAAAGCCTGGCACAGCGAGGAGCGGCAATTACCTACTGTGAATGTTATCAACGCAGCCCCATCTTTTATGATGGCAGTGAGCAAAGTGCGCATTGGCAACGTGCGGGGGTCAATATTCTGGTAGTGACTAGCGGCGAAATGTTACAACAGATCTATACTTTAGTTCCTGATTACTATCGTTCTTCGTGGCTGCTACGCTGCCGCCTGGTTGTAGTGAGTGAGCGTTTGGCTGCCCTGGCCGCCCAAATGGGCTGGCGTGATACCCGGGTGGCAGAAAATGCGGATAATGACGCGCTGATCCGCGCGCTACAAGACTTTCAATAAACCTGAAACCTGACTATGGGATGCCCAATATGACGGAACAAAATACCCCATCCGCACCAGTGGAAGAGACAACCACTGCGGTTGAGAGGCACCAACAGCCAGAACCTGAAGGCCGCCGGGAGAAACGAACCGGCCCAATTCTGGGTGCCATTGCTATTGCATTGGCTATCGCGCTGGGTGCCGGGCTTTATTATCACGGACAGCAGCAGGCTCAGTTACAAGATGTGGCGAATATCGCGCTACAAGAACAGTTGGCTGAACTAAAACAGAGCCAATTGCAGGAAAAACAGCAGCTTGAGTCATTACTACAACAGCAAGGCAAAGCGCTGGAAGCAGCAGATCGTCAGCAAACCTCGCTGATCCGCCAACTTAATGAATTACAGGAAAAAGTCGCTACTATTTCGGGTAGCGATGCCAAAACATGGCTACTGGCCCAGGCGGATTTTCTGGTGAAAATGGCGGGGCGCAAACTGTGGAGTGATCAGGATGTCGCCACCGCAGCGACTTTACTGAAAAGTGCCGATGCCAGTCTGGCTGACATGAATGACCCAAGTCTTATCGACGTACGCCGCGCACTCACCGAGGACATCAGTACCCTTTCGGCGGTAAGCCAGGTGGATTTTGACGGCATTATCCTCAAACTGAATCAGCTGTCGAATCAGGTGGATAATCTACGTTTGGCTGATAATAATACCGATGATTCGCCGATGGATGCCGATAGCGATGAGCTGTCCAGTTCATTAGCCGAATGGCGTCAGAATCTGACCAAAAGCTGGCACAGCTTTATGTCTGATTTTATTACTATCCGCCGCCGTGATAGTAGCGCAGAGCCACTGCTGGCACCGAATCAGGATGTTTATTTACGTGAGAATATTCGCTCCCGCTTGCTGGTCGCGGCTCAGGCAGTCCCTCGCCATCAAGACGAAGTGTACAAACAGTCACTGGAGACTATCTCCACTTGGGTTCGCGCTTATTTCGATGTGAATGACCCGAGCACCAAAGCTTTTCTGGATGAGCTAGAGAGCCTGAGTCAACAGTCAATCTCAATGGACGTACCTGATCAATTGAAGAGCCAGCCAATGCTGGAAAAATTGATGCAAACCCGGGTTCGTAACTTACTGGCACAACCGCCAGTTGCCGCTCAGGGGGAATAAGTATGCTGCGAGTTTTACTGTTATTCCTTATCCTGACCGCTGGCATCGTCCTCGGCCCCATGTTGGCTGGGCACCAAGGCTATGTATTGATTCAAACTGACAACTATAACGTTGAGACCAGCGTGACCGGTCTGGTGATTATATTGGTGCTGGTATTGGTCGCGTTCCTTATCATTGAATGGATACTGCGCCGTATTTTCCGCACCGGTGCCCGTACCCGTGGTTGGTTTATGGGCCGCAAACGCACCCGCGCTCGTAAGCAAACCAAAGCTGCATTGATCAAACTAGCCGAAGGGGATTTCAAGCAGGTTGAAAAGTTGCTCACCCGTAATGCCGATCATGCTGAACAACCGATGGTGAACTACCTGCTGGCTGCGGAAGCTGCCCAACAGCGTGGCGATGAATTCCGTACCAATCAATATCTGGAACGAGCAGCAGAAGTTGCTGATACAGATCAGTTGCCGGTAGATATCACCCGAGTGCGCATTCAACTGGCGCAAGGCCACGTTCATGCGGCCCGCCATGGGGTGGATCGTTTATTGGATCAAGCTCCACGTCACCCAGAAGTGCTGCGTCTGGCTGAACAGGCTTTCCTGCGTACCGGTGCTTACAGTTCATTGCTGGAAATTTTACCCGCGATAAGCAAAGTGCAGGTCCATACGCCAGAAGAAATCGCCGCATTGGAGCAGCAAGCTTATATTGGCATGATGAATCAATGTATGGCGGAAGAAGGCAGTGATGGTCTGAAACGCTGGTGGAAAGATCAAAGCCGTAAAGTCCGCAATGAGATCCCGCTGCAAGTCGCACTGGCAGAACATCTAATTGAGTGTGACGATCATGATGTCGCCCAGCAAATCATTCTGGATGGCCTGAAGCGTCAGTATGATGAGCGCTTAGTACTCCTGATCCCACGCTTAAAATCAGGTAACCCAGAGCCGCTGGAGAAAGCATTGCGCCAGCACATCAAGCAGCATGGCGCGACCCCGCTACTTAATAGCACCTTGGGCCAACTCATGCTAAAACACGGTGAATGGGAGAAGGCCCACGAAGCCTTTAAAGCAGCGCTTGAGCAGCGTCCAGACGGTTATGACTATGCATGGCTAGCTGATGCCCTGGATAAACTGCATCGCCCTGAAGATGCAGCGCAGGCGCGTCGTGAGGGGTTACTGTTGACCTTGCGGCAGAATGGTGAATCGCTCTGACCATTAGCAAAACAGCAATCTAAAGGCTCCTACGGGGCCTTTTTTCTGCTCCTGATTCGGGGGACAAATCTGTCGGGAGTAGATTTGAACGCTGCTTGCAGCGGCCTCAACGAGGCGAGGCCCACGGATGGGCCGAGTAACTAGCGCAGCTAACAACCCCGCGGCTTCAAGTAGCAAAGAATACCCAAAGTAATTGGAGTTGCAGGTAGGCAGCCAGCAAACGCATCCCGATGAGCTTACTCAGGTAAGTGATTCGGGTAAGTGTGCGCAGCTAACAACCCTGCAGCTTCAAGTACGAAGGGTATGCAAAAAAAAACGCTTGCCGGAAAGGCAAGCGTCTAAAATTTTCAGGTCTACAGACAACAATGTCGGCGCCTCACTCAACGTTATGCCCGGTATGTGATGAAGATATTCGACATCGTTTACATGGACAATAGGCACCCTAAAATCGGCTCTGCATCATCTCTGGGTTTATGAAGCTAATTTGGCTATAAACACCACGCTATCATAATAAGTGAGATGAGCATCTACAGGGTAGATATTGCACTTAGCGTGCCAACTCCATCTAACCGAGAGCAATTTCATCTAATTACCCGCAAGTAAGCGTTTAATTGACTGATAAATAATAAATTTATTTTCATCCTAATAGATGATGCGATACAACGCACCAGCCATCGCGCGACCAATACTGTCTAAGTGATCTGTCGCTACAAAACGACGTTATAACTCATCATTGTTTTTCTTTATGTTTATCATAATCTTATATGTCTCTGTTTGGAGACAAAGCCTCTGCCTTTTGTCGCAAAAAACCAACACCTATTCTTTTACCTGATAAATCACCAGTCTGGTCACCCTATAGGACTAATTTGATCAAAGGGTGCCAACAAAGGTTCTAATACAAGGAGGACAGACTGTGAGGTCGGATTAGCGACCGTCAATACAACAGGATGAAAAAAGAGGGCTATGATGGGGAATCGATATTATACCGACGAAAAAAAACCCCGCATTTCGGGGTTTCTTCTGAAATTGGTCGGCGAGAGAGGATTCGAACCTCCGACCCACTGGTCCCAAACCAGTTGCGCTACCAAGCTGCGCTACTCGCCGATTTCTTACTGTTGACTCTACATGGTCTTTCGACCTATGTCCATGTAAATATTAATGAATATCTACATGTTTGTGTGGTGCGAAGGGAGGGACTTGAACCCTCACGTCCGTAAGGACACTAACACCTGAAGCTAGCGCGTCTACCAATTCCGCCACCATCGCATGTTCCACAAAATTTGGGGTGGCTAATGGGGCTCGAACCCACGACAACTGGAATCACAATCCAGGGCTCTACCAACTGAGCTATAGCCACCATAACTTCTTTACAGCTTACTTCGTCGTACGCGGCAATCTTACCACCGCAGCTCTTGCACACAAAATTAATGGTGCGCCCGACAGGATTCGAACCTGAGACCTCTGCCTCCGGAGGGCAGCGCTCTATCCAGCTGAGCTACGGGCGCTTAGCGCCGTTGCGGGTGAGGATACTACGGTTTTAATACTTGGCTGTCTAGTGCTTTTTTAGAAGAAATGGTGTGTTTGCTTACGCTTTGCACACTCTGCCGCAAAAGTTAGCCATTAATAGCCCCCCCTTGCCTTGTTCGCTGGTTTTATAGACGTTTTATCCCCTTCATACTTGAAGCCGCAAGGATGTTCACTGCTCTCGGTACCCGACCCTTCCATGGACCGGGCCTCTACAAGACTACTTACTGCAAACAGCATTCAAATCGGTTCCCAGCAGATTCGTCATTCGCTTGCGGCCTACCTACAACGCCAATTACTTTGGAGATGTTTCAGCAACGTTGTGTTTATGCATTCTCAGTCCGAAATAACATGCCGACACCAATCCAAGGAAAATCACCCCGACTAACAAAGATAAACGGGTATCAGGGTTAATCCCCATCCCGACCAGTACACATATCAAGAAAGCGATAGTTAGATAGTTTACATACGGGAACATGATGGATTTAAACGGATGCTGCTTTAACGCTTCTTTATGTACCTGGCGGAAACGCAGCTGGCTAACGAGGACCACAAACCACGGCACCATGCCCGGTAATACACTGGCACTGTAAACATAGACAAACACCTGCTGTGGATTTGGAATAATGTAATTAAGGCTTGACCCCACCAGCAGACACAGAATCGTCACCGCAATACAGTAAACTGGCACACCGCTGGCCGACAGCTTAGTCAGGCAGGCCGGTAACTGGCGGTTTTTCGCCAGTGCATACAACATACGCCCGCCGCTATACATACCACTGTTACAGCCTGACAGTGCCGCAGTCAGCACCACGAAGTTAATAATACCCGCAGCTGAAACTATCCCAATCTTGGCAAATGTCAGGACAAACGGGCTGCCTTCCGTGCCGATACCATTCCACGGGAAGATAGTGACAATGACAAATATCGCGCCAACATAGAAAATCAGGATGCGCCATAAAATATTATTAATGGCTCGCTTTAATGTCACTTGCGGGTTTTTAGCCTCACCGGCGGTGATACCCACCAGCTCAACCCCCTGATAGGACGCCACCACAATACACAAAGCAAACATGAATCCTTTCCACCCGCCGGCAAAAAAGCCGCCATGGGCTGTCAGGTTATCAAAACCAATCGCTTGTCCGTGATTACCAAAACCGAAGAAGATAACCCCCAACCCCACCAGAATCATCACAATGATGGTGGTAACCTTGATCATCGCGAACCAGAACTCCAGCTCACCATATAATCTGACCGCCGCCAGATTAGCCAGCGCCACTATGGCCACCCCGGCAATCGCAGGTAGCCATTGTGGAATTTCTGGGAACCAAAACTGAACGTATACCCCAATCGCGGTAATTTCTGATATCCCTACCGCTATCCACATAAACCAATAACCCCAAGCCGTTAGATAGCCGAAATAGGGGCTAAGATACTTATGGGCATAGACGGCAAAGGAGCCGGCAACCGGCTCCAGATAAAGCATTTCGCCCATGGCCCGCATAATAAAGAATACAAATAAGCCAGCAATGATATAAGCCAGCAATACCGAAGGCCCGGCCCATTTTAGGGTGCTGGCGGACCCCATAAACAACCCGACGCCAATTGTCCCACCTAACGCTATCAGTTCGATATGCCGGGCTTCCAACCCACGGTGTAATCCTTTTTTCTCTTCGTTATCTGCCATATATCCTCTGTGAACTGATGATGTGTCTGCTCCGGCTTTCCCGGTTGTTTTTATTAATTAATCTATTGTTTTTATTAAAAATAGACGTTTTTCACACAAAAAAATCTAACGACTGCACCAACGTGTTCAGCCTAATGATGACTACTTTAATTTATGCAAGTTAACGAATAGGGAAACCACCCACAATAAAAGGCGATTATGAGCACATAACCCTAACCGGCCGGTATCCTTCCGTATCTGGGTCAGATTAGCAAACAGGAAACTAAAACTTTATGGAATAAAAATTAAAGAATCGATTCCAAAATGGAATTAAGGCGTGATGATATTGGTAGAAGGAATAAATGCGAGAGGTTTTATAACAGCAGGGTTGGTGAAACCCTGCCCAAAAGACAATATTACAGACGGCCGCTGTAATAATAACCAACAAACTTAAGCAACTTGAACTGACGCCGGATACGACTTGGTTGCGCCAGCAGGCGATAAAGCCACTCCAGCCCCATGTTCTGCCATATCTTAGGTGCACGTTTGACATGACCGGTAAAGACGTCATAGGTGCCACCAACGCCCATATACAGTGCATCGGGATAGAACTTACGGCAGTCACGCATAAACATTTCCTGTTTAGGCGATCCCATGGCGACAGTCACTATCGCCGTGCCACTAGCCGCTATTCTCGCAAACAGGGCTTCGCGCTGCTCTGGTGTAAAATAGCCATCCTGGCTACCCACCAGATTCACATTCCATTGCGCGCGTAATTTAGCTTCAGTTTCTGCCAACACGTTAGGTTTACCGCCCACCAAAAAGACCGGCGTCCCTTGCTGCCCGGCACGCTGCATGAGTGCTTCCCACAAATCTGCACCCGCTACCCGTGACAGCTTCGCCTGTGGGTATTTACGACGAATCGCACGCACCATACTGATACCGTCGGCATACAGATATTCAGCCTCGGTGATCAACTCACGCAACGCCGCATCATCCTCAGCTTTGAGCAGTTTCTCTGCGTTCATTGCCACCAGCGTTCCGGTCTTCACCGGGCCGCTGCTTAGCAAATGATCCAGCGTTTGAGCCATATCACGAAAGCCCCAAATCTCGAAACCACGGACATTATATTTTGGAATAACAGTATTCGGTTCCATTACGATCCTTACAGTTGGCGGCCCGTTTCAGGAGTGGATGAACGCTTCGGCTTGTTAACCCGACGCTGTAACTGTTGCGTTATCAAACCCGCGGTATCGAACAACCAATACAACAATTTTGCCAGTACCAGACAGGCACCAAAAATCACGCAGAAAAACACCACGCGTGACACAAACGAATCTAATCCTTCCCGTGCCAATACAATGATGTTAAATACCGCACCAAAACAGAAACTTTGCAGAATTGCCGCTTTATAACGGTTGTTTTCTGCTTTGCCTTGTTCGTAGAGCCAATCGAACCATTTAATGATTAATCCTACGACAATAGCACCCAGTGGAATAAACAGCACCCCGCCCATTACCACCAAAGAACCGATCAGGGTTGGAGAGATAGCCAGCCCGGAGTGATTATCCAGCACATCCCAAGTAAAGTAATTGGCGGTATTAAGTACCAAGTCTGGACGCTCCGGCCAAAGCGAACTGGGAATAAAGACATAAAAATCACGAATAATCGGTGCCAGCCCTTGGAAATCTATTTTGTCGTAGTTTTGTAGCAGCAGCCCTAGGTTTTCCCACGGCGAGAAGGTATCCCGTGTCAGGTAGAGGAAAGTGTAAAACGCCTCTGCGCCGTTCACATCCAAACCATAGCGTTTCAGGGCCAGCCAGAACATACCAACAATCCCAAAGACACCTGCCGCAGCCAACATCCACAAGGTTATCCAACCGCGAACGATACCGATAAACAGGAATAATGAGAACGCGATAATGATATTAGCGCGGGTACCGCCGACGATAACATAGGTCAGGATGCCAAACGCCACCGTGCTTGCCAGGAAGAAAAACCAGGCGCGCATATCTTGTTTCAAGAAATAGACCACCAACATCGCCGGGATAAAGAAGTAGAAAAAGCGCTTCAGTGCCACACCCGAAACATCACTGGAGAAGATTTTGCTGTAGGAATCGAGCTTAAACAACAGGAAACCATTTTGCATAAAGAAGATGCCGACAGTGCCAATAGCCACCAGTGCCAACAGTATCCAGGTCAGATTAGTTTCCACCCGATTCATGGTGAATACCGGCGCCCGTGGCTGGCTGCGCGGCTTAGTCAGGCGAGTTTTGTAACTCACATAATAAATGCCATAAAAGGCCGTGGCCGACAGCATTGCATACAATAAGTACTCAACCGGCACCACCGCGACCCCGAACTGAAACACCAGCATACAAGTCAATGGGAAGCCAAAATAGAAAGTCAGCAGGTAAAGCATTGAAAACAGCACATTGAAGTTAAAACGAACCCGCCGAAACTCCTGATAGGTTAATGTCAGGATAAAAATAACTGCCATCAGATAGACGCAGAAAAGACCACCAAATTGCCCCAGCGTCATGGGTGTTCTCCTGCGGCCAACGCCAGCGCCTGCTGCCAACCTTCGATATAATTTGGATTAAAGAAAGCGATAGATTGCTTATCCAGCCCGGCTAATTGGCGTTGTGCCTCACGGATCAACGGCTCATCCAATGAGTCACCATAGAAAAGTACCGGAATATGCTGCTCAGCCAAGTCTTGCCAGAAAGGGTTTTTGCGACTCAAGACAAAAGGCACACCAAATTGCGTTAATAAACATAAGGTGCCGATACCTTGCTGCCGATTAAAAATAAAATAGCCCAAATCGCATTCACGCAGGATATTCAGATAATCATCGAACGGGATCTGTTCTGTCAGGAGACGCAGATTTTCTGCGGCAAACAGCGCCAGCCCAGCTTGCCTGACCTGCTCGATATACAGCTCATTATTAGCCGGATACCCCATCGGCAGAATAACCCGGGCATCAGGGCCAAATTGCTGATGAATGGCCTGCAACGCCTCGATATGACGATTGGTGGTATCACCAGAGTTCCCCACCAGAATAGTCATCGGGCCAGCTAACGACTTTTCGATGTTAACCCCCGTCAATGCCGGATCCATACGGGTTGGGAAATAGAGCAACGATGCGGGCACCCGAGGATGACGCTGCTGAAAATGGATTAAGTCGCCACGGGTCGCAAAAACATGACCAACCCGCCCTTGAGCAATACGGCGCAATAGGTAAAACAGGCGAAACTTCCAGCTTTTGGCATCTTCATATAAATCAGCGCCCCAAATATGCCAGTAAACCTGGCGTGGCTTGATTTTGCCACTCAGTAGGGCCAGCCACAGGGTGGCATTAAACTGACCATGCCAGAAGAAGCGCGTGCTGCGATCAGCTTGTGCACGGGCGATAACCGCATCTGCCAACGCTTTCTTATTGCTGTGCGTTTCGATATCCAACTGAGGGAATGACGAAAAAGGTGCTGTCTCTTTTGCCGCGACCATAAAATGCCGCACCTGTTCTATCGGCGCACGCGTTGCCAGCACGTCATTAAAGAAGCGCAGCACAGTCAGATTATGGTGCGGGATATCAGATCCCAGTACATGAATCAGGGTTGTCATTTTTTTCTACTGTAAAGAGTGTCTACGGTGATGAATGTCTACGATACATAATGAATACGCAGCTACAGAGCGCAAAATAGACGATATAAGTTGCCATATAGGCCTGTGCTGCACCTAAAGAGCCATTCATTGGAATTAACCAATGGGCAAACCCGGTCAACAGTAAGAACTGACTCACTTCCGTCAGAATGTAAAAGCGCAAAGAGGCTTTGGCAATCACCAGATAGCCAAACACATACGACCCGACTTTCAACACATCGCCCACCAACTGCCAGGCAAAAAGGTCACGCATAGCGGTAAACTGGTGCGAAAACAGCAGCCAGATAGCAAAATCACGTAACAGCCACACCATCAAACTGGCGGTCGCCACTGCCGGTAAGACAAACTTCAGTGAGCGCAGGATTTCACGAGAGATATCCGCTTTAGCTTTGAGCCTTGAGAGTGTGGGTAGCAAATAGACCGTAAATGAGGCCGTAATAAATTGTAGATAAGCATCTGAAATACTGCTTACCCCCTGCCAGATCCCGACGGCATCCCAACCATACTGATCTGCCAGCAAGTTACGCATCATCACATAGGCGACTGGCAAGGTCACTGAGGTAATCAGTGCCATGATGGTAAACTTACCTAAATGGCTGGCTAATGCCTTGTCCCAGCTAAGTTTAAGATAACTTAGGGGGATAGTCTTGCGGCGAATCAGCATGGCTGCCGCAGGTATCACCACCAGCGCGGGGACTAATGCCAACCCCACTAATGCGCCGGGATAACCGCCGATACGAAAGCAAAGATAATACGCCACGACACCAATCAGACTGCCGCCTATCACCGCCAGCGCATTACCCATGGCGTCGCGATAGCCTTTGAGGATCGCCAGAAACAGGTTGGCGTAGGCAATACCCATCTGGATAAGCGCCACTGCGCGCACCACATTCTGGTAATCCCCATGGCCGAATAACGCAAAACTAACAGGTTTAGCTGCCAGCAAAAAAATTAACGCCAGCAGAGTGGAGAACCCCAACACTATCGCTGAAGAGGTACCCAGCACCGCACGTAAACGTTCAGGTTGTTGATGATATTCAGCAACATACTTAGTAATACCGTTAAAGATACCCGCGCCGGAGAGCACGCCTAATACCGTAATTAGCTGGCGAAAATTACCTGCCTGCCCAACGCCGCTGGGACCAAAGGTCACCGCCAGCAGCTTAACCACTAACAACCCTACGCCGATTTTAATCAGCGTAGAGCCAGCAGTCCAAATCGATGCTTTTGCCAGAGACATATCAGGCGAAGAAACTCAGAACAGTATTAATGACCGTTTTCTGATTCACATCAGTCAGGTTAAAGAAGATAGGCAAGCGAACCAGACGCTCACTCTCCTTGGTGGTAAAGCGGTCTTCACCCGCCATACGGCCAAATGCCTCACCTGCCGGGCAACCATGCAACGGAATATAATGGAATACCGCCATAATCTCAGCTTCTTTTAAGTAGCTGATAAAATTAGAACGATCGTCAATATCGCGTAGTTTGATATAAAACATATGCGCATTTTGCACCACATCACCGGGGATCACTGGCAAATCAATGCGCCCAGCATCAGCCAACGGTTTGAAAGCATCATAATAGGTCTGCCACAGCGCCAAACGGCGTTGGTTAATCTGTTCTGCGGCTTCCAACTGGCCCCACAGATAAGCAGCCTGTAAGTCAGACATCAGATAGCTAGAGCCGATATCACGCCAGGTATATTTATCTACCAATCCACGGAAGAACTGACTACGGTTGGTGCCTTTTTCGCGAATCACTTCAGCACGATCTATCAGTGACGGGTCGTTAATTAGCGTCGCGCCACCTTCACCGCCAGCCGTGTAATTCTTGGTTTCATGGAAACTAAAGCAGCCGATATGGCCAATAGTCCCCAACGCTTTGCCTTTGTAGGTGGACATCACACCCTGAGCGGCATCTTCTACCACAAACAGATCATGCTTTTTCGCCAATGCCATAATGGTATCCATCTCACAGGCAATACCTGCATAATGGACCGGTACGATAACCTTGGTTTTATCAGTAATCGCGGCTTCAATCTTGGTTTCATCGATATTCATGGTATCTGGGCGGATATCGACAAACACCATTTTTGCTCCACGCAGCACAAAGGCATTCGCGGTGGAAACAAAGGTGAAACTCGGCATGATCACTTCGTCGCCGGGTTTGATATCCAGTAACAACGCAGCCATTTCCAGTGAGGCGGTGCAAGAAGGCGTCAGTAAAACTTTCGGGCAACCGAAACGCTGCTCCACCCACTGCTGACAGCGACGGGTAAAACCGCCATCACCGCATAATTTACCGCTAGCCATCGCGGCCTGCATATAACCAAGTTCGGAGCCTACTACTGGTGGAGCGTTAAATGGAATCATCTCATCCCCTGCATAACCAATACGCGGTGCTCTCAATAGCAGCACCACTGCGAATATAAAGACGTAAAGCAGCAATATTGCTCATCTGTGTGGCTACCCGTAACCGCTGTAACCCATGACTATGGCACCACTGCTTTGCCGCCGACATTAACGATGAACCAACACCTTTACCCTGTGCCTCGGGGAATACCGCCAACAAGCCAATACGCGCACTGCCATCTTGCAGGTCTCGTAGCGTCACAAACCCCGCTAGCTGGCCCAACGTATCAGTCACCAATAAACATTGATGGTCGAACGTACCCAATACGGCTTTTTCTGCCCACAATGCATAAAATCGGCCGCTGTCCTGCGGGTCATACCACGGCGCACGGAAACGACTTAATGCAAAGGCATTGGTGGCGACGCTGCGCAATTGCGGGATATCCGCCGCCGTTGCAACTCGGTGTCTGGATACAGTGACATCTGCCTCAGATAAAGCATTTTCCGTGCCAATTACATTTTTTACATCAATGGCTAACGAGAGATCGACTTCTCCTTCCACCAGATGGAAATCAAGTTGACCAAGAGAATCAATGAGATCAAGGCGATGGGTAGGTACTTTAGCTTGGGTAAGCGTAAAAGCTTCCAACTCAGCCGAATTAAGCAGCGGGGCTGAGTCGGAGAAAATCAGTTTTGCACTGTGGCGCTGGAAAAATTCACTTTCCCAGGCCAAGGGTTCAATACTGGCGTGGACGGGCATGTAACAGATCCAATAGATATTTGCCGTAACCGGTTTTGGCTAGCGCAGTCGCCGCACGCCTGACACCCTCATCATCCAACCAGCCATTGCGCCAGGAGATCTCTTCCAGACAGGCAATTTTGAAACCTTGCCGTTTTTCAACGGTTTGCACAAAGGTACTGGCCTCAATCAGGCTGTCATGCGTCCCTGTGTCCAGCCAGGCAAAACCACGGCCCAATAACTCAACCGTCAATTCACCACGTTCCAGATACATCTGGTTGATACTGGTAATTTCCAGTTCACCACGCGACGATGGTTTAACTTGTTTAGCAAAATCAACAACTTGATTATCATAAAAATAAAGCCCGGTCACCGCCCAATTGGATTTAGGCTGGCTTGGCTTCTCTTCGATAGATAACGCGCGGAAATTGTCGTCAAATTCCACTACGCCAAAGCGCTCGGGATCCATCACCTGATAACCGAAAACGGTTGCCCCTTTGGTCCTTTCCGCTACATGTCTCAATTTCGGACTAAAGCTTTGACCAAAGAAGATATTATCGCCAAGAAGCAAACAGCAAGACTGATTATCGATAAATTCTTCCCCGATAATAAATGCCTGTGCCAGCCCGTCGGGACTCGGTTGTTCGGCATAACTTAGATGAATACCAAACTCATCGCCATTGCCCAGTAAGCGCTGAAATGATGGTAAATCCTCTGGGGTGGAAATAATCAGGATGTCACGGATCCCTGCCAGCATCAGCACTGACAGCGGATAGTAAATCATTGGTTTATCATAGACGGGAAGCAGTTGCTTAGAGACGCCACGGGTGATGGGGTGCAAGCGGGTACCGGAACCACCAGCCAGAATTATGCCTTTCATACGATCTCCTGAAACATACAATCTCCTGAAACTATCAGGCAGACGTTATACACAGGCAAAACATCATGCAAACTACTGGATGACGTTATCCCAATGTTTAATAGACTTCAAACCTATCGTCAGTCGCTTAAGCCCAAACGCTCACCGGCATAAGAACCATCCTGAACCCGCCGCCACCACGATTCATTATTCAAATACCACAATACGGTTTTGCGGATGCCGCTTTCAAAGGTTTCCTGTGGCCGCCAGCCTAATTCCCGCTCAATTTTGCCGGCATCGATGGCATAGCGCATATCATGGCCTGGACGGTCTTTGACATAAGTAATCAGGTCACGGTAATGCACAATTCCGGCCGGTTTGGCGGGGATAAGTTCATCCAGAAGTGCACAAATGGTCTCAACCACTTCAATATTTTTGCGCTCATTATGGCCGCCAATATTGTATGTCTCGCCCACCACACCTTCGGTAACCACCTGATACAAGGCCCGCGCGTGGTCTTCGACATACAACCAGTCGCGAACCTGTGCACCATTGCCATACACCGGCAACGGTTTACCCGCCAGTGCATTCAGAATAACCAGCGGTATCAACTTCTCAGGGAAATGATATGGACCATAGTTATTTGAGCAATTAGTTACCAGCGTCGGTAGGCCATAAGTCCGCAACCAGGCACGAACTAAATGGTCACTGGACGCCTTAGACGCTGAATAAGGGCTGCTTGGCGCATAAGGTGTAGTTTCAGTAAACAGATCATCCGTACCATGCAGATCGCCATACACCTCATCAGTTGAGATATGGTGGAAGCGAAATGCTAATTTCGCCTCAGCGTGCAGTTGCTGCCAATAATGGCGCGCCGCTTCTAACATAGTGTAAGTGCCCACCACGTTAGTTTCGATAAAATCTGCTGGACCATCAATCGAGCGGTCCACATGGCTTTCTGCTGCCAGATGCATCACCACATCCGGCTGATAGTGCGCAAAAACCCGATCCAATTCGGCGCGATCGCAGATATCTACCTGTTCAAATGCATAACGTTCGCTCTGGGCGACAACAGCCAGTGACTCCAGATTACCGGCGTAGGTGAGCTTATCCACCACCACTACGCTGTCTGAGGTACCATCGATAATATGTCTTACCACTGCAGAGCCGATAAAACCGGCCCCACCAGTAACTAGGATACGTCTCAACGCCATACTCCTTTAGTATCAACAATCCACAATTGCTTCACATCTTCAGGTTTAATTGCTTTGAATTGGCGGTGATCGACCAACATCACCAGCACATCCGCTTGCTGCAACGCAGTCGCGGTGTCTTTCAGTGTCACGTGACCTGCCAGTGATTTTGGCAGTTGCTCAACATTAGGTTCAACTACTAATGTTTCGCCGATATGCCATTCGGCGATCAAATGGGCAATTTCGACTGCCGGGCTTTCACGCAGGTCATCAATATTGGGTTTAAATGCCAAGCCAAAGCAGGCAATTTTCACTTCAGAAGCACGTTTATTGGTGGCTGCCAAACAATCAGCAACGGCGGCTTTAACCCGATCCACCACCCACAATGGTTTGCCGTCATTCACCAAACGTGCCGTGTGGATCAAGCGTGCCAATTGTGGATTCTGTGAAACGATAAACCATGGATCAACCGCGATACAGTGACCGCCCACACCTGGACCTGGCTGCAAAATATTTACGCGTGGGTGACGGTTCGCCAGGCGAATCAGTTCCCACACATTGATGCCCTGCTCATCACAAATCAGTGACAACTCATTGGCAAAAGCAATGTTAACGTCACGGAAGCTGTTTTCCGTCAGCTTACACATCTCAGCGGTGCGGGAGTTAGTCACCACACATTCGCCTTCGAGGAAGATTTTATACAACTCACTGGCACGGGCGGAGCATTTCGGCGTCATACCACCGATAACACGGTCATTCTGAATCAGTTCAACCATGACCTGACCGGGTAACACACGTTCAGGGCAGTAGGCGATGTTGATATCAGCATCTTCACCGGCTTGCTGTGGGAAGCTCAGGTCCGGGCGCACTTCAGCCAGCCATTGGGCCATTTGTTCAGTCGCACCAACTGGAGAGGTGGATTCCAGAATGACCAGATCACCTTTTTTCAATACTGGGGCGATAGATTTAGCGGCTGATTCAACATAAACCATATCCGGTTCGTGATCGCCTTTAAACGGTGTCGGTACGGCAATAAGAAACGCATCAGCTGCCAGCGGTTTGGTCACCGCTTGCAGGTAACCGCCTTCAACAGCAATCTTCACCACTTTATCTAAATCCGGCTCCACGATATGGATAGCACCGCGATTAATGGTTTCAACAGCATGGGCGTTGACATCAACCCCAATCACTTTCTTCTTGCGCGACGCGAAAGCAGCAGCAGTTGGCAGACCAATGTACCCAAGACCGATAACAGAAATAGTTTCAAAACTCATAACGTCACCTGATGATTCTTTAAAGCTTCAAGGATGCGTTGACAGGCATGCCCGTCACCGTAAGGATTATGCGCCCGTGTCATTTGATGATAGGCAGTTTCATCAGTGAGCAAGCGGGTCACTGCATCGACAATTTTATTAATATTAGTGCCAACCAACAGAACCGTACCGGAATCGACTGCTTCCGGGCGTTCGGTGGTATCACGCATCACCAGCACCGGCTTACCTAATGAAGGCGCTTCTTCCTGAATACCGCCAGAATCGGTCAGGATCAGGTAAGCGTGGTTCATCAGATAAACGAATGGCAAGTAATCTTGCGGGTCAATCAGAATGATATTATCAATACCCTTCAAGATACGATTGACCGGCTCACTGACATTCGGGTTGAGATGCACCGGATAAACCACCTGCACCTCGGGGTGCTTAAGGGCAATTTCAGCTAACGCACTGCAAATCCGCTCAAAACCACCACCAAAGCTCTCACGACGGTGACCCGTGACCAAAATCATCTTCTTACTGGTATCAAGGAACGGGTAGCGTTGCGCCAGGCTGGAGCGTAACTCCGGGTTATTCATCACCCGATCCCGCACCCAGAACAGCGCATCGATCACCGTATTGCCGGTGACAAAAATGCGGTTCGCCGGCACCATCTCACGGAGCAGGTTTTGGCGGGAATTCTCGGTCGGCGCGAAATGGTACATAGCAAGATGCCCCGTCAGTTGACGGTTGGCCTCTTCCGGCCACGGAGAATAGAGATTCCCTGTGCGCAATCCAGCCTCGACGTGGCCGACAGGAATACGGTGATAAAATGCTGCCAGGCTGGTTGATAGTGTCGTGGTCGTATCGCCATGAACCAAAATAACGTCTGGCTTAAATTCTGCTAGAACAGGCTTTAACCCTTCCAAAATACGGCAGGTTATTTCCGTCAATCCCTGTCCCGGTTTCATGATATTTAAATCATAGTCCGGTTGAATCTCAAATAAGCGTAACACTTGATCCAGCATCTCGCGATGCTGGGCCGTCACGCAGACTCTCGATTCAAAGGCTTCATCCTGAGCCAAGGCATGCACCAGAGGAGCCATCTTAATGGCTTCAGGCCGGGTGCCAAAAACAGTCAACACTTTCACAGTGAATCTCTTTAAGGTCAGTTAGCCGCAGACAACGCCTGCAAGTTGGGCGCACAATGCGCCCATTAACGATTTATACTCTTTTTACCTGGCGCTGCTACATGGCCGTTTTACCCGACGGCAACGCCAATGAATTACGCTGGTATACTGGTACGACGAACCAACACCACCCCAGCCCCAACCAGTGCACCAATCGCACCCCACATAATCAGCAGGAAAATACGGCGCGGACTATCACGGGTAACTGGATCTTCCGGTGTACGTAAGTAGCGATATGTCTGGAACGTTTTATCCAACGTTGGACCGACGTTCAATGTTGCCAGCATGGCACGGTTCTGATCGTAATCAATATCAAAACTTGGTCCGGTAGCCTGTAATGTTTCCAAACGGGCTTCAAGCATCGGTTTACCCAGCATAAACATCTTGGAATCTGGTAACTGCTCTGCCGGAGTATCTGTTTGGTTTCGGTTAATTCCTTGCTGACCTGCGACTTTCAATGCTTGCTTAACTGCCGTCACTTCACGATCAAACACCGCTTGAGCGACCGCTTCTTGCCGTTTAACTTGTGCTTTCATCGATTGAGTACGAGCCGCCCATGCCCCTTGAATCTCATCATTCAAATGGCTAGCTGCACGCTGACTGGCAAAATCAATATAACCACGGAGTAATTTATTGGAATCACTGGCCGTTTCTGCCGTCAATTTAATGCTGTCATTCAGCATTTTCTTGTCATCGCGTGGGGTGAAAACAATATTGTTTATCAGCTCATCCAGTAATGCGGCATCAGCCTTGGCATCACCTTCCAGACGCTGTTTGTAGTAATCACTTTGCAGCCAGAAATCACGACGGGTATCGTAAGCCGCAAGTTGGGTAATAAACTCACCATAAGCTTCGTCAGAGATACCGGGTTGCTCACTGGCAACTCCGCTATTGATGCGAGTATCCAGATTACGTAAAAACTGCTGCTGAGAATAAAAACCACCCAAATTATTGACTGTTGGCCGGTCAGTAATGGCTGTTGCACTCCACTGTTGTTTCACCAGATAGGAAACACCCAGCGCGATTGCAGCAAAAAGAATTGCCATACCGATAATCCACACCTTACCGCGCCAAAGAGTACGGAACAGGCTGCGGATATCTAATTCGTTATCCACAGTAGGCTCATTATGGGTAGACCCTGTTTTATCAGTCGACATCGATTCTGGTTTCATCACTGCCTAAAAGCCTCAGGTTAAGATTCATGCTTATTTTGCGATGCACGACGCATCCGACGCTTCATCCGTTTGATAAAACGTGCCACACGCCATGCTCGTTTAATGCAGTAGCCATACAACAGAAATGCAAGCAAGAATAATGCCAACATCACCCATTCAGGGACAAATGTCAGCCTTTCGCCAATAACACCAATCGCCGCTAACAACGCTGCCGCCAGTGTAATTAAGACAAATGCCTGCCGTGAGGTAAAACCGGCACGCATAATCAAGTGGTGGATATGTTGACGGTCTGGTGAGAAAGGACTCATTCCTTTACGTAAACGTCGGTACATGATGGCAATCATATCCATCAATGGAATTGCAATAATCCATAATGCAGTCACCGGGTTAATCGGATGGGAATTCCCTTGTGTGGTTTGCAGCAACATCCAAATAGCGGTGAAGCCAATTAGCGTACTGCCCGCATCACCCATAAAGACTTTATAGCGACGCCCTAATAACCCAAGGTTTAACAGAATATAAGGCAAGATAGCGGCTATCATGGCAAAGCACCATAATGCCAATGCCATCAGCCCGCTTTGATACAATAGAATACCCATGGCACCGAAAGAGACACAAGACAACCCCCCCAGTAAACCATCAATACCATCCACCATATTGAAAGCATTTATCGCTGCCCACACCGCGAACAGTGTGACGACATAGCCAAATGGCCCTAATGACATCTCCCACGGACCAAAAGCATGTCCCAGGCTCCGCAAATAGAGCCCTGCGACTACCATCATGGCGATACCCACCAATGCCTGAACAAAGGCACGGATTTTTACACTGATATCAAAGCGATCATCTAAAGCACCAATGAACACCAATAAACCGGCGCAACCGAGATAGAGTCGGAAATGAGGGATCTGCTGATTGGTTATCAGAAAGGTAAAACAAATACCCGCAAACACAGATATTCCGCCCACTAATGGAATCAACCCTTGGTGGCGTTTGCGGTAATTAGGTTTATCAACAAGTCCGATTTTCTTGGCAACTTTGCGAGCAACAAATAAAAATGCCAGAGAAAACAGGAATATAACAAATATCTCAGTACTCATAGTGAGTAAGTTCACGTTTAACCGCTCTCTGCAAAAATGATACGACAGCTTAGCATGCGGCTTGGCACATACCATGCCTTCCCCACGCTTTCAGTTATTTCCGAATATGATGACAGCCTTGCTTGTTATTCCCAACTCTATTTTTTGCTATTTTCTCATTGGTAATGAGAATAACTACCAAAATAGCCATAAATTATGGAATGCCCATCACTTAATGGATAACAAACCCAACTATCGTATATTCCAAAAGCAAAAAACGCCACGACTGTGCGTGGCGTTTTGACTGATTTTACTCGACTTACGAACGTCTCATATTATCGAAGAACTGATCGTTAGTTTTCGCTGTTGCCAGTTTACTGATGAGGAACTCCATCGCATCGATTTCACCCATTGGATGAAGAATACGGCGCAAGATCCACATTTTTTGCAGCTCTTCAGTGGTGGTCAGCAGCTCTTCTTTACGTGTACCAGAGCGGTTGAAATCGATGGCTGGGAACACACGTTTTTCGGCAATTTTGCGCGATAAATGCAGTTCCATGTTGCCGGTACCTTTAAATTCTTCATAGATAACTTCATCCATTTTAGAACCGGTATCAACCAATGCCGTGGCAATGATAGTCAGGCTACCGCCCTCTTCAACATTACGTGCAGCACCAAAGAAACGCTTAGGACGATGCAAGGCGTTAGCATCCACACCACCTGTCAGCACTTTGCCTGAAGCAGGAACTACGGTGTTGTATGCTCGGGCCAGACGAGTAATGGAGTCCAGCAAGATGATAACGTCTTTTTTGTGCTCAACCAGACGTTTCGCTTTCTCGATAACCATTTCAGCTACCTGAACGTGACGGGATGCTGGCTCATCAAAAGTGGAAGCGATAACTTCACCCTTAACCAGACGTTGCATCTCAGTCACTTCTTCAGGACGTTCGTCAATCAGCAATACCATCAAGACGCAATCAGGGTGATTGTAAGCAATGCTGGTAGCGATGTTCTGCAACAGCATAGTTTTACCCGCTTTAGGCGGTGCCACAATCAGACCACGTTGACCGCGACCGATTGGCGAGGCCAAATCAAGTACACGGGCAGTTAAATCTTCCGTCGAACCATTACCACGTTCCATGCGCAGACGAGAGTTGGCATGTAATGGGGTTAAGTTTTCGAACAGGATTTTGTTACGGGCGTTTTCCGGTTTGTCGTAGTTAACTTCGTTAACTTTTAACAATGCAAAATAACGCTCACCCTCTTTCGGCGGACGAATCTTACCGGCAACGGTATCACCAGTGCGAAGGTTGAAACGGCGAATTTGGCTTGGGGATACATAGATGTCGTCGGGACCGGCGAGGTAGGAGCTGTCTGCAGAGCGGAGGAAACCAAATCCATCCTGCAATATCTCCAATACACCGTCACCGAAGATATCTTCTCCACTTTTCGCGTGCTGCTTAAGAATAGAGAAAATAATATCTTGTTTACGCATCCGGGCCAGGTTTTCCAGCCCCATATTTTCGCCAAGTGTTATCAGATCAGAAACCGGCGTGTTCTTTAATTCGGTAAGATTCATAATGGTGGGTTCTTAAACTCGGGGTATGTCTCGAACTATGGTCGTGAATGGTATGGCAGCGTCATCCGTGCCTGTTTAATGGGACATTCAATCACCGGTCTTGAACAAACTACGCAAGTAATGACTTACGCGAGATTTGCGCGACACAACGGTCAAAAGATTGAAGGTGCCTTAGACTGATTTGTAAAACCGTTAGACTGTCAAAAAACTGATTGAGTTCATAATCATTCTCAACACACATTGTTTCGACATAGAGTAATGCTTTAGATTCAAACTATTTAGGTGCTACAGACTATTTATTAGATGCTAAAGAGTAAATTAGATACTAAAGAATAAGCTAGATGCTATAAACCCGGACACGATACACAGGAATGTTCTATATGCAGTGGAGTAAACTTAACACGCTTCTTTGCAGGCGTCTAGCGGTCAGTGTGAGAAATCACAACTGCCGCTAAACATACCCTACAGCCTTGGAGCCGCAGCTATGCTAGTGGCTCTTCTGACCCGAATAACTGACCTGCGCCAGCTCATTGGGTGAATGAGCCTCATCCTTGAGGTTCAGCCTGCGGGCAGGCATAAATGCTGTAACGCCAATGACTTTCATCATTGACGGCTAATACCGCTTACAGATTTGCATCCAAGAAGGCTTTAAGCTGGCCTTTAGACAAGGCACCCACTTTGGTGGCCACTACTTCACCGTCACGGAATAACAACAGTGTAGGGATACCACGGATACCGTATTTCGGTGCCGTGCCCTGATTATCATCAATATTCAATTTAGTGATGGTCAGTCTGCCTTCATACTCTTCAGCAATTTCATCCAAAATCGGAGCAATCATCTTGCACGGACCACACCATTCAGCCCAGAAATCGACCAGAACCAGGCCGCTGGCTTTCAGCACGTCAGTGTCGAAGCTGTCGTCACTCAGGTGAATAATTTTATCGCTCATGTTCTACTCCAAAGGATTGTGTCTACCTCGTTGGTGTAGCATTAACCAACAATAGGATGACTTTATTTCACCGGATACGCTTTCGTAAAGCAATAGTTAGCTGATATTCTACCACACTATGAGCAAAACACACTTGACCGAACTGAAGTTTTCCGACTTCGCCCTGCACCCGCTAGTTATAGAAGCTCTTGAAAACAAAGGGTTTCATAACTGTACGCCGATCCAGGCGTTAGCATTGCCACTCACCCTCTCTGGGCGTGATGTAGCGGGTCAGGCGCAAACAGGTACCGGCAAGACGCTGGCATTCTTAGCGTCTACTTTCCATTATTTGCTTTCTCACCCGGCTGAAGAGGGTCGCCAGACTAATCAACCACGCGCATTGATTATGGCACCAACGCGTGAATTAGCAGTACAAATTCACTCCGATGCGGAATCACTTTCCCAGATGACTGGCCTGAAATTAGGCTTGGCTTATGGTGGTGACGGCTACGATAAACAGCTTAAAGTGCTGGAAAGTGGCGTTGACATTCTGATCGGTACTACTGGCCGTTTAATCGACTACGCGAAACAAAATTATATTAACCTCGGTGCGATTCAGGTTGTGGTTCTGGATGAAGCTGATCGGATGTACGATCTGGGCTTTATTAAAGATATCCGCTGGCTGTTCCGCCGTATGCCTTCCGTTGATAAACGTTTAAACATGTTGTTCTCTGCCACACTCTCGTACCGGGTACGTGAATTGGCATTCGAACAAATGAATAACGCTGAATATGTTGAAGTGGAACCGTTACAAAAAACCGGCCACCGCATTCAGGAAGAGCTGTTCTACCCTTCAAATGAAGAAAAAATGCGTCTGCTTCAGACGTTGATAGAAGAAGAGTGGCCAGACCGCTGTATTATTTTTGCCAATACCAAACATCGTTGTGAAGAGATCTGGGGTCACCTGGCTGCTGATGGTCATCGTGTTGGTTTACTGACCGGTGATGTGGCACAGAAAAAACGCCTTCGTATTTTGGAAGATTTTACCAAAGGTGATTTGGATATTCTGGTTGCTACCGATGTTGCCGCCCGTGGCTTGCACATTCCACTGGTCACCCATGTGTTCAACTATGACCTACCTGACGACTGTGAAGACTATGTTCACCGCATTGGCCGTACCGGTCGTGCTGGCGAAAGTGGTCATTCTATCAGCCTGGCATGTGAAGAGTACGCGTTAAACTTACCGGCTATCGAGACCTACACCGGTCATAGCATTCCGGTAAGCAAATATAATAGCGATGCGCTATTAACTGATTTGCCGGCGCCAAAACGTCTGGCCCGTACCCGTACCGGGAATGGTCCACGCCGTAACTCTGCCCCACGTCGCAGTGGTGCACCACGGAATAACCGTAAGCGACCGAGCTGATAAATGATGCTAAGTTCCACCTCACTTTATGCTGCCATCGATCTTGGCTCCAACAGTTTCCATATGTTGGTAGTACGTGAGGTGGCAGGCAGTATCCAGACGTTGGCCCGAATCAAGCGGAAAGTCCGTCTGGCTGCGGGTCTGGATAGTCAAAACCATTTATCACAAGAAGCGATGGAACGCGGCTGGCAATGTCTGAAGCTCTTTTCAGAACGTTTGCAGGACATTCCTTTGGACCAGATCCGGGTGGTTGCAACTGCAACCCTGCGTCTTGCCTCAAATGCTGAAGAGTTCCTGCAAACTGCAATCGACATTCTTGGTTGTCCGATTCAGGTCATCAGTGGCGAAGAAGAAGCTCGTCTGATTTATCATGGTGTGGCACATACCACTGGTGGGCCGGAGCAGCGGCTGGTGGTGGATATCGGCGGTGGTAGCACCGAACTGGTCACCGGCAATGGTGCTCAAGCGAACATTCTCGTCAGTTTATCAATGGGTTGCGTCACCTGGCTGGAACGTTATTTTAGCGATCGCAATCTGGCAAAAGACAATTTTGAGCGTGCGGAACTGGCTGCTCGTGAGATGATCAAACCGGTCGCGAACCGTTTTCGTGACCATGGCTGGCAAATTTGTGTTGGAGCATCGGGTACGGTTCAGGCCCTACAAGAAATTATGGTTGCTCAGGGCATGGATGAACTGATCACGCTGGCCAAATTACAACAGCTCAAGCAGAGAGCCATTCAGTGCGGCAAGTTGGAAGAACTGGAGATTCCCGGTTTAACACTAGAGCGAGCGCTGGTTTTCCCCAGTGGTTTGTCTATCTTGATTGCGATATTTCAGGAACTGGCAATTGACAGTATGACACTGGCTGGCGGCGCGCTGCGCGAAGGGCTAGTCTACGGCATGCTTCATTTACCGGTCGAGCAAGATATTCGTAGCCGGACAGTGCGCAATTTGCAGCGCCGTTATTTACTCGATATCGAACAAGCCAAGCGCGTGAGCAAGTTGGCCGATAATTTTTTGCTACAGGTAGAAAAAGAGTGGCAACTCGATAGTCGATGTCGGGAGTTATTGCAAAATGCCTGTTTGATTCATGAAATTGGTCTAAGTGTCGATTTTAAACATGCTCCCCAACATGCTGCTTATCTGATCCGCAATCTAGACCTACCCGGTTTTACCCCCGCGCAAAAGCTATTACTGTCCGCATTGTTGCAAAACCAGAGTGATACTCTCGATTTGTCCCTGTTGAATCAGCAGAATGCATTGCCGGTGAATATGGCACAGCGTCTGTGTCGAATCCTGCGTCTGTCGATTATTTTCTCCAGCCGTCGGCGGGATGATACCTTACCAGCCGTCAGGCTTCGGGCCACGGGCGAGGTTCTTTATGTGCTGCTACCCCATGGCTGGTTACAACAGCACCCTTATCGAGCAGAGGCGCTGGAACAGGAAAGCCATTGGCAAAGCTATGTCCAATGGCCACTGTCATTAGAAGAACTTAATTAAATTCTTTGCTGTTGGGCGGCCTGAGTCGCCCTATCCCCTCATCCTTCACACTGAAATCTCTACAAAACCATCAGATTGTGATCATCCTCAGCTTAAAAAAGAAACATTGTGTGTATTTTTATAAAACGACGTTTCTTTTTTGGAAGAGGTAACAATGCGAGCACAGCTTCAACGTCCACATAGCTTGGCTATGTTGGTAATGATGTCCAGTCTGATAGCCAGCACCCCAACGGCAATTGCAGCTAAAACAAGTGCCCACGATGCCCCTCAACAGCTTCAGGTTCCTACTCTCGCTTATGATGAGAGCACTATTGTATTAGTGTGGAAAGCACCAGAAGACACAGGTAAAATTGTCGATTATCAAATTTATTCTGCTGGAAAGCTGCTGGGTAAAGCCAGTGATAACAATAATAAATTCTCTCCCGCCAAGCCCTATATCGATCACTTTTATGCCAATGATAAAGATAATTTCCAGCATAAGATTGTGCTACAAAACTTCACCGTTGATGGCCTGAAACCCGATACCCGCTATCAATTCACGGTAAAAGCCCAATATGCTGATGGCTCGTTATCCGCTGCCAGTAATCTTGTTACGGCAAAAACCAGCGCCAAACCACAAATCGTCAACGTGCGCGACTTCGGCGCAGTTGATGATGGCAAGACATTGAATACCAAGGCGATCCAACAGGCAATCGATAGTTGTAAGCCAGGCTGCCGGGTTGAAATCCCCGCGGGTACTTTCAAAAGTGGCGCGCTGTGGCTAAAAAGTGATATGACCCTCAACCTGCAAGCAGGTGCAACACTATTAGGCTCAGAGAACCCTGATGATTATCCAGCGGGTTACCGTTTATATCCCTATTCCACCATTGAGCGCCCAGCCTCACTGATCAATGCCATTGACCCGAATAAAAGCACACCAGGGACTTTCCGCAACATCCGTATTACCGGTCCGGGGGTGATTGATGGTAATGGCTGGCAACGGGCAAAAACGGCTGAAGTGACCGATGAGCTAGGTCATCCATTGCCACAATATGTGGCGAGCAAAAACAGCAAAGTGCATGAAGATGGGATTCTGGCTAAAAATCAGGTTGAGAAGGCTGTTTCTGATGGTATGGATTTGAAAAATGCCTATGGTCAACGTCGCTCCAGCCTGATGACATTGCGCGGTGTAGAGAACGTCTATCTGGCAGGTTTTACCGTACGTAACCCCGCATTCCACGGCATTATGAATCTGGAAAACCACAACGTGGTCGCCAACGGTTTAATTCATCAAACCTATGATGCAAACAACGGTGATGGTATCGAGTTTGGTAATAGCCAAAATGTAATGGTGTTTAATAACTTCTTTGATACTGGCGACGACTGCATCAATTTTGCTGCCGGTACTGGAGAAAAAGCACAGCAGCAAGAGCCGATGAAAGGTGCATGGCTGTTTAATAACTATTTCCGTATGGGCCACGGTGCCATTGTAACCGGTAGCCATACCGGTGCCTGGATTGAGGATATTCTGGCGGAAAACAACGTGATGTATCTGACCGATATTGGCCTGCGTGCCAAGAGCACCAGCACCATTGGTGGTGGCGCCCGTAACGTGACATTCCGTAATAATGCCATGCGCGATTTGGCCAAACAGGCGGTAGTGATGACGCTGGACTATGCCGACAGTAATGCCAATATCGACTATCCACCAGCTAAAATACCGGCTCAATTCTATGATTTCACAGTAAACAATGTGACATTAGATAATATAACCGGCAAAAACGCTGCGATTGAAATCAAAGGCGATACGGCAAACCAAGCCTGGCACCGTTTGGTACATGTCAACAATGTGCAATTGAAACAGGTAAACCCAACCGCTATCAGTGATTTACGTGACAGTGAATTTAATAACGTGGTCTTTACTGAGTTACGGGGTGATACCCCTTGGCACTTCAGCGACGTGAAAAACGTGACTGTCGATGGCAAACCCGTAACGCCTTAGCGGGGTAAAAGCGGGCAGACCAAGACACTGCCCGTTACTGTTTTCGCCTTCGTGGCAATTCTTAGCTTTCACTACTGTTTCTTCGCATTCGCTAATTGCGCACGAATATTGGCCAGATGACTCTGGCCTTTCTGCATCCGCTCTTCCGGGCTAACAGCTTTGCGCTCATCTTCCCATTTCAAGTCGTCTTGCGGTAACTCCATCAGAAAGCGACTGGGTTCCGGCCGAATCAGCTCACCATACTGCCGCCGCTCTTTGCACAAGGTAAAGAACAACTCACGCTGGGCGCGGGTGATACCCACATAGGCCAAGCGCCGCTCTTCATCTACATTATCTTCATCGATACTGCTTTGATGCGGCAGCAAGCCCTCCTCCATGCCAACCAAAAACACATAAGGGAACTCCAGCCCTTTGGAGGCATGCAAGGTCATTAATTGCACTTGATCCACTTCTTCATCACTTTCTCCCCGCTCCATCATGTCGCGTAGGGTAAAACGTGTAACGACCTGAGTGAGTGTCATCGGCTCATTCAGCTCAGAGCCTTCCAGCATTTCAGTCATCCAACTGAATAAGAGATTAACGTTCTTCATCCGCATTTCTGCTGCTTTTGGGCTGGGAGAAGTTTCGAACAACCAACTTTCATAATCGATGCCGTGAATCAGATCGCGTACTGCCGCCACTGGCTCACGTTCTACCAACCGAATAATACTATCTATCCAGTGCGTGAAACGCTGCAATGACTCCAGACCACGGCCTTTCAGATGCTCGCCTAATCCCAAATCAAAACTGGCTCGAAACAGGCTTTTATTACGTAAATTGGCCCATTCCCCCAGTTTTTGCACGGTCGTTGAACCAATCTCACGCTTGGGTGTATTCACGATACGTAAAAATGCACTGTCATCGTCCTGATTGGTCAATACCCGCAAATACGCCAATAGGTCTTTGATCTCTGGCCGCGAGAAAAATGAATCGCCTCCCGAAATACGATAAGGGATACGGTTTTGCATCAGTAGCTTTTCGAACAACCGCGACTGATGGTTACCGCGATACAAAATGGCGTAATCACTGTATTGAGTCTTTTTGACAAAGTGATGGGCGATAAGCTCACCGATCACTCTTTCCGCCTCATGATCTTCATTATTGGCAGTGATCACTTTCAGCTCATCGCCATAACCCAGCTCAGAAAAGAGTCTCTTTTCAAAAACATGGGGGTTATTGGCAATCAGAATATTTGCCGCCTTTAGAATACGGCCCGAGGAGCGGTAATTTTGCTCCAGCTTGATCACCTGCAATTGCGGGAAATCTTCATTCAATAAGACTAAGTTCTGTGGTCGCGCTCCGCGCCATGAATAGATAGATTGGTCATCATCACCGACTACGGTAAAACGCGCCCGGTTGCCCACCAGTAATTTAACCATTTGATATTGGCTGGTATTGGTATCTTGGTATTCATCGACCAGTAGGTATCGCAGACGATTTTGCCAGCGTTCGCGCACGTCCAGATTGTTTTGCAGCAGCAGTGTCGGCAGGGTGATAAGGTCGTCGAAATCCAACACATTGCAGGCTTTCAAATGGGCGTCATATAAGCCGTAGCAATGCACAAACAGCTTATCACGCTCGGATCGCGCCAGTGCCGCAGCCGCCGCTGGCGAGAGCAGATCATTCTTCCAGTTGGAGATCTGGGATATCAATTGTTGCAGTAACGTTTTATCGTCTTCCAACCACTTGTGGGTCAGATCTTTCAATAGCCCCAATTGGTCCTGTGCATCAAACAGCGAGAAGTTGGATTTCATCCCCAACGCCACATACTCTTTTTTGATAATCTCTAATCCCAGAGTATGGAAGGTTGCTATCATCAAGCCACGTGCTTCTTTACGCCCCAATGTTTGCGCCACACGTTCTTTCATTTCACGCGCCGCTTTATTGGTAAAAGTCACCGCCGCAATATGTTTCGGTTGATAGCCACACTGGCGGATCAAATGGGCAATCTTGTTAGTGATAACTCTGGTTTTGCCCGATCCCGCACCGGCCAACACCAGGCAGGGGCCAGTAACGAATTCGACGGCTTGTTGTTGGCTGGGATTTAATCGCATGGCACTCGGAAGCTCAGTGGGTTAACGGGGGAACAGGATTGTAGCAGAAAGCGGTCGGCGAAAAAAAACCACCTGCTGTTTTTGATTTGTAAAACGCTCGCCGCAGTGGCCCCATTACGACCAAAATACGCTACACTGGCGCGCTTCAAGCCCTATTGAAGATAACCTTCGTTCAAATAACTATGTAGTCTAAATAACTTAGTGGTGATTGTTACTATGGCAAACAAAGCTTCTGCACTGCACATTTTGGTTGATGATGAAAAGCAGGCAAACGATATTCTGGCGCAATTGAATAACGGTGCAAATTTCCAAGAGTTAGCGAAAAAATTCTCTAACTGCCCGTCAAAACGTAATGGCGGCGATTTGGGCGAGTTCAATAAAGGGGATATGGTCCCAGCTTTCGATAAAGCGGTATTTAGCTGCGAACTGCTGCAACCTTATGGACCGGTTAAGACCCAGTTTGGATATCACATTATTAAAGTGTTATATCGTAACTAAGTTAGTGATGCGCCACCTTTCTGGCGGCGCAATAACTCAGTTTTAGTCCAGTGGCTCTCATCTGACGTAATCCTCATGCTATAAGGTTATTTTTAATAAATAATATTATGGATATTATATCCCTCATGATTTTATCTATACTTTCTATACAAATACTCCACTAAACTTTACAAAATAACCAGTAAAATTATATTGAAAAGCTATTTTTAGGTGCTAGAAAACAGCAAAACCAAGATTTTTTAACAAAAACAACAAGAAAGATCCCATTAGTTGTTTTATTTTAAATAAAAAAACCATTTAAATACAATAAGTTGAGATATAATTTATAGATACACAGTTTTTGTAGGAATATTCCCACATAGATTGGTTCGTTTATCTGATGTGAAGTTAAGACAGCTTTCTATATTATCTCCCTCATCAAGTAACAGACGTGGCGGAATAATTACCACCGATTTACTTAAACGAAAAGAATGTGGAAAGCTGACAAGTATAATCGAATAACATTCGCACATATAGTCATTAACCCACTTCATATCTATTAAGTTAAGTATTCATTCATATTTAAATTCGAATGAATGCTCACCCACATTTAATTATTATATTGGAGTTTTAAATGAACAAGTTAACTTTGGCTATGGCGTTATTCTCAGCATCTACAACTATTGCAATGGCAGCAAGTAATAATACAATTACTTTCCAAGGTGAAGTCACAGCACAAACCTGTTCTGTTACCGTCAACGGCGTTGATGCCAACCCAATGGTATTGCTGCCAACTGTATCCAGCAGCGATTTGGATGCTTCAGGGAAAACAGCAGGTAAAACGGCCTTTACCCTGGGTGTATCTGGTTGTGCAGTTGGCCCTGATGATATTGATGTCAAAACTGTTTTCGTCGCTAACCAAGTCACAGCTTCCGGTAACTTAAAAAATACCGGCACAGCAGCAAACGTTGAGCTTCAATTGCTGAAAGACACAACAACGACTTCGGGTATCGATCTGAATAGTGGTTTGGCGCAAGATGGTATAGTGTTAAAGGCTGGTGATACAGCAGCAGAGCATGATTTTGCAGTTCAATATTTTGCAACTGGACAAGCAGGCGCTGGTTCTGTGATAGCATCAGTACAATATGCAGTTTCTTACCTGTAATACCTGCTTTGCCGAATAGGATATACTTTAACTAATTGGCGCTGCAATCAGGCAAAGTAAATGACAAATCGGTCATAGACCTTTTTGAATAGCATTTATGCTAGCCCGCAGGGTGAGCCTCAATGAGGCTCATTAATCCCGATAATCTTCACAATAGTGATTCGGGTAAAGTTCCCCGATGTGTATTCAGCAGCTTCAAGCACCAACAAAATAGCTATTCGGCCAGTTTCATTCAGAGGGTATCCCCATGATGGTTAACATACATAGCTACAGTTATCGTTATCTGTTCATCGCGTTATTAATTCTTATGGGCATCTCTTCTGCTAAAGCCAGCGTCATCATGACGGGTAGCCGAATTATATATTCGGCGGGCGAAAAAGAGCACAGCGTACAATTAACAAATAAAGACAACTTCCCCAATGCGGTTCAGGTCTGGCTAGACAGTGGTGATGCCCAATCAACACCAGAAACAGGCAAAGCACCCTTTATCGTCACACCACCGTTCTTTCGCATGGAAGCCAATGCGGGACAAACATTGCGGCTGAAATATACCGGTAGCGGCCTGCCAACAGATAGAGAATCCGTGTTCTATCTTAATTTTTTACAGGTGCCTCCCGTCAACAAAGCAGAAAAAAGTAATAAAATGTTAGTGTTGATGCGTAACCGCATTAAAGTATTTTATCGACCTGAAAGTATTACTGGCCGTGTTGATCAGGTCTCCAGCGCACTGACTTTCAGTGTGCGCCAACGTGGTAAAGATGTTGTTGTAACAGGGAAAAACCCAACAGGATTCTATGCCACTATTGCCAGTGGTGAAGTTGTTGGCAGTGGTAAAAAACTTAAAATGAAATCCGAGATGATTTCACCGATGTCTCAAGCAGAATGGGTTATCCCAAATTCATCTGTACCTTCTAATGCTATTGTTAATTTCCTGATAGTGAATGATTTCGGCGGGCAAGATACCGGAAGTTATCGTATTTAGCCGGTAAAGGAAGATTTATGAGGCTTGCACGCGCTTCTGTGAAGAGAAAATTCTTTGGACGCAAGAAAGCATTAACACTATGTATTGCTTTAATCTTACATGTTGATACGGCTTTGGCTCAGGATGAGCCACAAAACCTCGAGTTCGATGAATCTCTGTTTTTAGGGACCAATTTTGCTTCAGGTTTGAATCAACTCAATAAAGAGAATTCTGCCACAGCCGGAAATTACGATGCTGTCGATGTCTTGGTTAATAACAAACCGTTTAAACGCACTACCATTGAATTTATTAAGAACGCTGACTCATCAGAGGTTTACCCCTGCCTGAGTGATGAATTCTTAACTGCGGCTGGCGTTGTTCTTACTGGCAAAGACAGTACTGCAACCAAAGAACCTAATACGCTCAAAACAGAATCCGCCCCCTCGGATACTGCGGCTTCGTCTACAGAACAATGCAAGCCGCTGGCTGAGCGGGTAAAAGGTGCCTCTTTTCACTTTGACCAAGCCAAACTTCGTCTAGAATTGTCGATCCCACAAGCTTTGTTGCAAAACCGGCCCAGAGGTTATATCGAGCAAAGTGAATGGCAGGAAGGCGAAAAGCTCGCATTCATTAACTACAGTTCCAACTTTTATCGCAGTGAGACGCAGTCTCAGCAAAACAACACCTCTGATTACGGCTTTGTTGGCTTAAAAAGTGGCCTCAATCTCGGATTATGGCAACTGCGTCAACAATCAAACGTACGTTATTCCAGTAATGATAATAGCAGCGATACCCAATGGAATAATATTCGTACTTATGTCCAGCGCCCTATCCCCCAATTGGATAGTCAATTAACGCTGGGCGAAACCTTCACCGACAGTACATTATTTGGCACCATGTCGTTTCGTGGCGTTAAAATGGCAACCGACCAACGTATGTGGCCAGAATCCATGCGTGGCTTTGCCCCTGAAGTTCGTGGTGTTGCCAGTACCAATGCGCGGGTGGTTGTTAGCCAGAATGGGCGTGAAATTTATGAAACTACGGTTGCGCCTGGCCCATTCGTTATTAACGATTTATATAGCACCACCAGTCAGGGTGACCTCAATGTTGAGGTGATTGAAGCGAATGGTAGCCGTTCGACATTTACCGTGCCATTCAGTGCCGTCCCGGACTCAATGCGCCCAGGTGTTAGCCGTTATAATGCGGTGGTCGGCGAATCTCGTGATTTCACCAATATTGATAACTATTTCACTGACTTCACCTATGAGCGCGGTCTTACCAATCAGTTAACTGCGAACAGTGGCCTGCGTTTAGCGCAAGACTATACGGCACTCCTTGTCGGTGGCGTATTAGGTACCCCCATCGGGGCCTTTGGCCTCAATACTACCTACTCTCATGCTAAAGTTGAAAATGATGACACGCAGAATGGCTGGCGGATGCAAGCAACCTATAGCCAGACATTTAATCAAACCGGGACCACATTTTCATTGGCCGGATATCGCTATTCAACCAAAGGATATCGCGATTTAAATGACGTTTTTGGTGTGCGCTCAACGCAAAAAAATGGCGGGACATGGGATTCAACAACCTATAAACAACGCAGCCAGTTTACAACCTCAATTAACCAGACGTTGGGCAATTATGGTCAACTCTCTGCATCAGCGTCGACCAGTGATTATTATAATGATACGCAACGAGATACGCAGTTACAGCTAAACTATTCAAATAGCTACCAAGATGTCAGTTATAACCTTGCCATTAGCCGTCAGCGCACTGTTTATACCTCAACCCAATATAATTGGGATGACGATACGACGAATCAGACGACAACGCGCTACGGTAATACTGAAAATATTGCGACGCTAACGGTGTCTATCCCACTCAATATTGGAAATAAAAATCAATATTTATCGATGTCCGCTAGCCGTAATCCCAAAAGTGGTAATAGCTATCAGACGTCATTATCAGGTACCGCCGGTGAACGAAACAGCTTTAACTATTCAGTGAATGCCGGCTATGACGACAGCAATATCAGTAGCAGTTCAAATAACTGGGGGGCAAATGTGCAAAAACAATTCCCTAATGCGACCGTCAATGGCAGCTATTCCCGCGGCAATAATTACACCCAATATGGTGTTGGTGCTCGCGGAGCCGCAGTAATACATAGTAAAGGTATGACACTCGGACCTTATTTGGGCGAGACCTTTGGTTTAATTGAAGCGGATGGTGCTCAGGGTGCAACAGTACGAAATGCACAAGGGGCGAGAATTGATAATAACGGATTTGCCTTGGTGCCATCATTAACACCCTATAATTACAATACGGTGGGTTTGGATACTAAAGGTATTAATCGCAATACTGAACTGAAAGAGAATCAAGGCCGCGTCGTTCCTTATGCCGGGGCCGCAGTGAAAGTCAAATTCGAAACTCTGAAAGGCTATGCTGTGTTAATTCAAACCCAAACCAATGACGGCGGAGGGTTACCACTGGGTGCCGATGTTTATAACAGCAAAAATGAAATTGTCGGGATGGTAGGTCAAGGGAATCAGATCTACGTACGTGTAAAAGACGACAAAGGCTTACTTTATGTGCGCTGGGGTGAGAACAGCAGTGAGCAGTGTGAATTACCTTATACTTTTGATGGTCAAGATACCGAGCAGGATATTATTCATATAACAGGCAGTTGCCACCGTTAACAATTATGAGAAAAATAATGTTAAGAACAACAGAGCAGTTAATATCTTGCAAACTATCACGGCCAACAGCCACTGCCGGTCACCGCCGCCAGCGTATTGCGGCTGGAATGATATTATTTATAGGGTTATGCAGCACCTCAGCATGGTCAACCTGTACCCGGATTACGATACAAAGTCAGCTTGGTGTTGGCGATGGTACGGCAAGTGACTGGGCGGGTTCTCTGGATTATAATAATGGCTCACTCGGCTTGCCGGGCCTTATTGACCTTAGCACGGCGGCGAATTTTCAACCCGATGGGACATTATTAGCCGCAGGTACCTCTGACTTCACCACCTTTGCCCTGAACACCGGTTATGACCCTAATCGGGTGCTATTTCGCTGCGCTGCGGCCGATGTTGATCAACTCTTCGAAATGTATGCTACTAACGGAGATAATGACTTTGGTGGTAAAAATGAAGATGGTGCCATTGCCGGTAATGTTCCCTCTGGTTTTGCCACCTATGTCCGCAATGTTGTTATCAGGCTTACAAATCTATCCACTGGCGAGTATTACTCGCGCTTATGGAAAGGGCGGCGCTTAACCGACCTGGATAAAGACAGCAGTGGCCGTATTTTAGTCAAAGCCAAGAATTTCAGTAACCTGTATACCGAGCTGTTTCGTATTGATTATGCCCGTGCCAGCACTAACAATGCAGCCTCTTACCTGTATGCCTATACCCAACCCAATGCTTATATCGCGTTTAAAGGGCCAGGGATTAGTGGCCCTATTGAAGGAACTGACTCAGTATCAAACTGGCCCGGCTGGTATGCTACCTGGCCTGCCTCTATTGGATTGTACAATTATGTCACTTTCCGTCGCACCACGATTTGTGCGGTAACCAACTTTACCCCCACAGTGATATTACCGAGAATTTCTGTGGCAGAGCTGAACAGTGGCAGCACCACTTCTGCTGAATTTAAAGTAGACTTTCAGTGCCAGACCGGTGTGACATCAGGTGTCACTGCTGGCACGGTAGCGATGGGCTTTCTGGTACCAGCAGCAAATGCCGCTAAAGCGCAAGCTTTGGGATTAATGAACGGCAGTGGCGGGATCAGCCACTTGGTGTCAGATAGTTATGGTTCTGCCGGAACAGCAAGCGGTGTAGGCATCCGTATCTACCGCAATAATAGCCCGATTTATCTGCTATCAAAGAATGTAACTCAAACCGGTAATAACGCCGGCTGGTATGGCATCTTCCAGGGCGCCCAAGAAATAACCGGCACGGTGAGTGGGGGTAACAGTTACACTGAGAACTTTCGGGCTGAGTTAACTAAAATCAGCGGGCAAACTGTGACACCAGGAGCGGTGAATGCACATGCGCAAGTGGTTATACGTGTCCAATAATATGTTTTTCAGACACATAAATAGTGGGATTGGTGGGTTACTTTTGTTGCTTATGGTTACCAGTATACCGGCCACGGCAAGTGTCATTGCGGAAAGAACACGTATTATCTTCAGTGAAGGTAGCACCGAAGAGTCACTACAACTGGTTAACAGCAATAGCTATCCGGTGGCAGTGCAGGTCTGGGTGGATGACGGTGATTTGACCGCAACACCAGAGAAGTCTATTTCACCGGTATTAGTGTTGCCTCCGCTATTTCGGCTACAACCACAGGCACAACGTAGCCTGCGATTGATCTTATCGGGGGCCAGTAAATTACCCGTTGATAGGGAGTCTGCATTTTGGCTCAATGTTTACGAAATTCCACCGAAGGTGACCCCTAAAACTGAGGATGAATCTTTCGTCACGCTGGCCTTGCGCATGCAATACAAAGTATTTTACCGCCCTAAAAACTTACCAGCCCCAGGAGATACTTTAGGTAAGGCGTTAACCTTTACTCTTGAGACAAAAAGCGATACCGCCCTGATTCAAGTTGATAACCCGACGCCTTATTATGCATCATTAGCCTCACTGACATTAGGCTCAACTGAAAGCCTGCCAGATATGGTTGCTCCTTTTTCGAAGCTCGATTTTTCGCTCAATCGTTTACCCCCAGCAGGCAGCAAGACGGTCAATTTTGTCTTAATTGATGATTTAGGTAACCGAAAGGCATTTAGCAGCAATTTAAAATAAAAAATTAATGAATATAAACTGTCGCAGAGACAGTTTATATTCTGGTTTCTAATTACCACAACCAGTCATATGCCTTGCCCCGCCCTATTCCACGTCTGATTCAAGTCTAATTACCGATAATAAGATCTATTCTTGATTGCTCTATTCTATTAAAGCTTATCATGTTTATAAAAAATCACTCCACCTGCATTTCCAGTGAAATACCCAATTGCATTATGCATCCTTCAATAAAACTTTCAGCAACTTGTAATTGACGTCGAATCTCCCGTTCATTACATTTTTTCAATCGGGCAATAGAGGCTTTAGATTGCCCATACACATAATGTCGAAGGATAAGCTCCAGTTCTTTTTCTCGCGAGGCCCGCTGTAAATTTCCTATTGTTTTATCAATGGCTAATCCGTCATTATCGCAACATGACTCTACCTGTCTATTGCTCGTCACCAATCCCTTAAACCCGCTAGCGATATGAGGATAATCCAGATGAGAGTTATCCCTAGCCCATACACCCCAACGCGTCAAAACAGTTTGGATATCACTCATTACTGCTCTCCTTTTATATTTAAATGCCTTTTCATTTATTTGATTAATATCACCCACAAAAAAGACCTCACTAATTAGCAAGGTCTATTAATTAATAATATTGAGAAACAATAGATATACCCATAATGTGTATAACCACGATTAACACCTTACAAGATTTTTTTCGGGCCGGGATAGGATTAATTTAATAAATCTCACTCCCATGAAATACATAGGCATTAAGATAGAAAAGTTAACACATCCTCATCCGAACTTAGAGCTATTTATATCATATAACCGACTCATTAATTACAGAATTATAAATCATGCAAATATAAACCACCATAAAGACGGCCCATATTATTAATTAACGATATAAGTTACTCTTTGAATCCAGGCTTGCCGTTCTCGGCTCGCCATTTTTTTATCGCTTTTAGAAGCCCCTCAGGGCTATCTTCCTGATCTGGACTAGGATAAAAAATGATATCTGTACCGTCAGGATGTTCTGATAAGCGAACAAATTCACGCACGGCCTCATTGGCCTCAGCTTCAGTTTCATAATCTGCGTTACATACTTTCTTGGCAAATTCTAAGAAATCAGCCTCAGTGTAATCTTCTAATTTATGTTTTGATGTCATCCTACACTCCCTTTTTTGAATGGATTTCAATATGTCGCTTCGGTGTTACTACACGCAAATTATCTACATCGTAAACTGCCCCGCTATCCTTAATTGGATTGACATGATGAAGTTCAAACTTACCCCGATTACCGATCTGTTCTTTCCGTTGAGGATACGGGGCATAACCTTTATGAATAAATGCTGCATTACGCAAATTAAACTGCCCAGATAGCTCAGGATCATTCGCAACCTCCTGCCAAAACGCTGCCCTAAATCTATCAAAACTACTGAACGTCCTGCCACGTAATTTATCGGCAATCTGTACTGGGATCGGAGCTCCCAGCCACTAATAATCTGAGGACCAAATGATATAATAAATGAGTGTTTATATTTTATTAACTAATTAATAAAATATAAACCGCCAGAAAGGCGGCCTATATTTTTACTTAACGATATAAGTTACTCTTTGAATCCAGGCTTGCCATTTTCGGCTCGCCATTTTTTAATGAACTCAAGAATACCTTCGGGACTATTATCAACGTCTGAATCGGGATAAAATAGCAATCCATTCCCGTGAGGATGCTCAGTGAGCATTACAAAATGATGAATAAGAGCATCATGTTCCTTCTCTGAAACATCTACGGCCCAAATTTTTTTTAAAAAAGCTAAAAATTCCAACTCAGTATATTCACTTATACTATTTTTTAATTCCATTACTCGCCTCCAGTCTTTGAGTGAATATTTACATGTCGTTTTGGTGTCATTACCCTTATATTTTCAATGTCATAAACTGCACCATCATCACGAATAAATTTAATATGATGAAGCTCAAATTTCTCTCTTCCTCCTACTTGCTCAGTTGGTATTGGATATGGAGCATAACCACGTTTCATTCTATTCTGGTTTAAAGGTGAGAACTGCCCAGATAGCTCAGGATCATTCGCAACCTCCTGCCAAAACGCTGCCCTAAATCTATCAAAACTACTGAACTTCCTGCCACGTAATTTATCGGCAATCTGTACTGGGATGGGTGCTCCCAGCCCCTTACCCGCCTCTGCCAACCAAACGCCTGCAACTTGCTGCCCACGACCGGTTACTTCACCCGGCTCATCCCGTGGCGTTTTAAGATAAATATACACCGGTTCCAGCCCCGACGCTGCCGGGAACCAAATGATGTAATCGTGGAAATCACCCTCTTCCAGAGCCAGAAATATTAAGCTCGGCTTGGTAGCCAGGAAGGTGATATCAGCCCCAGTATGCGACGGAACAACCGGTGCACTGGGCGGTTGTGGCAATACCGAGCTGATATCCATGCCTGGCGGTTTTGCTGGTGTAAAAATAAAGGTGCGTGGCGGCTGGCTGTCGGTGGTAAAAGTATAAACACCTTTTGATTGATCAAATTGGGCAGTGGCAACCTTTACCTTAGCGGCAATATTTGCGGCACCGGTTTTTACTGCATAAACATCCGTCCAATCATCCTGATCCGTCATCAGCATTCTGACAGGAAGATCAATTTCACCTTGCTGCGGTAGCGGTGTTGCAGGGGGTAACCCCATTTCGCTAAGCGGGAAGCTACCCACAAGTGCAGGTTTATCTGGCCCTCCCCCTACCTTGGTTGGGTAGAAACCAGAACCAACAGTCATTGCTATTGGTCTAGCTAACAAGGGGGGAGCAATCGTACTGAATCTCGCCAATGCTGTCCGTAACGTGGCGCTAAATCCTCTGGCTACCGGGGAACTTAAGGCAATCGTCCCCATTCCTACCCCGGCAAAACCAGGCGTCTGGGTACTTCCTTTCGGATGAGCGGGTAAAGAAAAGCTATTGTGGCGAATAGCTATTTGCTGTTTAGCAAAGCCGTCTGCCGCTTCTGCCGCCAGTTGCTCACGTTCAACGCGCTGTTGCCATTCAGCTATCTCTATTGCCCGCTGCTCATCTTTAATTTGCCACCGTTCTGTTACTTCGGCATTCCATTGCTCAAACTCAGCAGGTCGCAGCCATTCTGCGGTTTCTGCCGTCAAAGATGCATTCTCAACATTAGCTCTAACCTGAGTTAAATGCTGCTCAGCATTATTGACGGCATTTATAGCCATATCTAATTGGTGTTGAATAGAATCTAAAGCCAACTGAGCCGTGTTAATATTAGCCTGATAAGCCAACAGGTGTTTACGCAACAGATCATAATGCCCAATCGTTAACGCCTGCATGAGCAACCCAGCATGATATCCATAGTATTCCATCTCTTCTGGACTCATGCCATCAGGGAAGGGATCAAAGGCTTCACCGCCAATATTTAATAGATTCTCCAGCTCCTGGCGGTTCTTTATCTCAATGTCGAACATAAAACGGTATCTAGAACTACTCGATATAGAGATGAATTCTTCGATTTCATCTCTAAAAGGGTATCGATCAGGATCGTCTAAAAGACGCCCTTCCCAGGTCCCCTTAAGCTCATCCAGTGCCGCCTGATAGGGTACAATATTATTCTGTTCCAGGGCCAAAGCGTCATTCGCTTGGCTTACCTGGTATTCCGCCGCTTCAACCGGATAATTGGTATCCCATTGTGCTTGTTTTTGCCGATTTTCCTCCTCCACCTGTTTAATCTGCTCTGGTATTAGCACTGTCGTGACTGAAATATAGACAGGGTCAGTGTTCGCTTCTGCGGGGAAGTAGACAATCGCGTCATGGCTGTTACTTCCCAGTGGAGAAAATACCGGTGTTACAGGGCTATCCCTCACCTCACTGACACCGCTTGGTTGCGTTGCCGTGGGAGGGGAAGAACTCGTATCAATATGGATGTGGATAGGTGGCATCTCATTGAGGATCTGAGCGGTAAATACCCCTGTCCGATCAGTGGGTTTAGCCTGTACTACTGGCACCGTAATCGGCACATGTTTGGATTTCACTACCGCGATTTTCTGCACACCATCCTGTACCACATCATGCAGCCGGACATTAGCCACTACTGCTGATTGTGTGGGTAATTGTGCCAATGGCACGCTGATGATGCGCTCGGCAGGCAGGGTGACGACCGTGCGCCGGGTCACTGACATATCATCTTTCGCGATTTCAGAGGGTGCCAGCAACATGCCAACTACCCCGGCGAACCGCCCGGCATAAGGTGCCGCATCCACGGCAAACATCGCCATTCGCGTCAGAGCCAGATCAAGTGCCGCAGCAACTACCTTTGGTTTAAGCAGCGTAAACCCCCATTCACCAGCAACCAGTGATAGGGGAACGGCAACACCAGGGACTATTGCTACTTGTAGCTCTGGCCTTTGTGCCAGATTAGGGGGACTTGGAGGATTGCCGCGATGACGTGAACGGTTATTGCCACCTCGATTACCGCCAGAACGGCTACCGAACTTGCTTGGATTATAATTGCGAAGAGGTCCGTAGGGTGTTTGTGATACTCCCCATCCCTTGCCACTATTGGGGTTTCCGCCACCAAATCCTGTCGAGCCGCCCTTGACACCACCGGTTGGGCCACGAGCACCGTGGCCTGTGGTATTACTGTGTCCTTCTCCCATATCTTATTTCCTTATTTAAGGTTTTTATAATTAACGAGAATATTTACTGCTAAATCTATTGGTCTTTTCTCACCTCCTTAACATTATTTAAATGCCATTATTTTTTATTATTCAGCTTTGCCAGACCCACAAATAAAAACACCTCGCTAATTAGCGAGGTGCGTGATTACCTTCATAAGAATATTGTGATTGATAGCGTTTAATACTGCATTTGTCTGCGATGTGTTAAACCACGATTAACACCTTACTGGATTTTTTTCGGGCCGAGATAGCATTAATTTAATTAATTTTTGTATTCGAGAAATGTACTAAATTTGAGATAAAAAAAAGCCGCTGCCATTATTTAATGGCAGCGGCCTGTTTCACGCAGAGTTAAACGCCGCTAACAATGCCGCGGCGTCAAAGACAAAAGGGACTTAGCCCGCAACTGCAATACGCTTCATATCGGTCATATAGCCACGCAGTTTGTGACCTACGGCTTCAATTGGGTGGTTACGAATGGCTTCATTCACATCACGCAGTTGCGCGTTATCAACCGCAGTACCGGCAACGCTCTTACCCAAATCCCCTGCTTGCAGTGAATCCATGAATTTGCCTTTCAGCAACGGAACCGCCGCGTTCGCGAACAGATAGTTACCGTATTCAGCCGTATCAGAAATAACCACGTTCATTTCATACAAGCGCTTACGGGCAATGGTGTTGGCGATCAATGGCAGCTCATGCAGTGATTCATAATATGCAGACTCTTCGATGATACCGGAGTCAACCATAGTTTCGAATGCCAACTCAACACCGGCTTTCACCATGGCAATCATCAATACGCCGTGGTCGAAATATTCTTGCTCAGAGATTTTGCCTTCAAACTGTGGCGCATTCTCGAATGCTGTTCTGCCGGTCTCTTCACGCCAGCCCAGCAATTTAACATCGTCTTGCGCCCAATCAGCCATCATACCGCTGGAGAAAGCACCGGAGATGATGTCATCCATATGCTTTTGGAACAACGGAGCCATGATTTCTTTCAACTGTTCAGACAGCGCATAAGCCCGCAGTTTAGCCGGATTGGACAGACGGTCCATCATCAGCGTAATCCCGCCTTGTTTCAGCGCTTCGGTAATGGTTTCCCAACCGAACTGAATCAGTTTCTCAGCATAAGCCGCGTCAGTACCTTCAGAAACCAGCTTATCGAAACACAGCAATGAACCGGCCTGCAACATACCACACAGGATAGTCTGCTCACCCATCAGATCAGATTTTACTTCCGCAACGAAAGAGGACTCCAACACACCCGCGCGATGGCCACCGGTTGCTGCCGCCCAAGCCTTGGCAATCGCCATGCCTTCGCCTTTAGGATCGTTTTCCGGGTGAACCGCGATCAGCGTCGGCACACCAAAACCACGTTTGTATTCTTCACGAACCTCAGTGCCAGGGCATTTCGGCGCTACCATCACAACGGTGATGTCTTTACGAACTTGCTCACCCACTTCAACGATATTGAAGCCATGAGAGTAACCCAGTGCTGCACCATCTTTCATCAGTGGCTGAACTGCCTGAACCACTGCGGTGTGCTGTTTGTCTGGTGTCAGGTTAACCACCAAATCAGCCTGTGGGATCAACTCTTCGTAAGTGCCTACTTTGAAGCCATTTTCAGTCGCTTTACGCCATGAAGCACGCTTCTCGGCAATCGCTTCTTTGCGCAGAGCGTAAGCCACGTCCAGACCAGAGTCACGCATGTTCAAGCCTTGGTTCAGACCTTGTGCGCCACAACCGACGATCACCACTTTTTTACCGTTCAGGTAGCTTGCTTCATCGGCAAATTCGTCACGTGCCATAAAGCGACACTTACCTAATTGCGCCAACTGCTGACGCAGGTTCAATGTGTTGAAATAGTTAGCCATGGTATTACTCCGTTCGGGTTCTGTTTTGTGGGTGCAGCTATTTATTTTGGTTACTGCAAACGAATATTGTGTTTGTGTAGCTAATGTTGTGTGTTGCTGTTTTTCACATCCCCTGTCTGGTCCGGGGATTATCTTGGATTCACTATATGACAGGAAACACATTGCTGAAATTGATATATTAACAATGTGACGTTGCAAATTCTGCAATACAGTTTATTTCTTATGCAATACAATAGCTCTTCTCACCTAAGAGGCTGTCTGTTATGGATTTACGTGACCTGAAATTGTTTCTGCATTTGGCTGAAAGCCGCCACTTTGGCCGCACGGCTAAAGCGACACACGTCAGTCCATCCACCCTATCGCGCCAGATTCAGCGGCTGGAGGAGACGCTCGGACAGCCCCTGTTTTTACGAGACAACCGCACGGTGCAACTGACCGATGCCGGTACACAGCTCAAGGCTTTTGCTCAACAGACATTGCTACAGTACCAACAGCTGCGCCATGCCTTGGGTCAGCACGGGCCATCACTCAGTGGCGAACTGCGGCTATTTTGTTCAGTCACCGCCGCCTATAGCCATTTACCCCCCATTCTCGATCGTTTTCGCGCACGTCATCCGTTGGTTGAAATCAAACTCACTACCGGTGATGCCGCCGATGCGGTAGATAAAGTGCAATCGAATGAGGCTGATCTCGGTATTGCTGGTCGCCCTGAAGTGCTCCCCACCAGCATCGCCTTTACCCAGATTGGCGAGATTCCGCTGGTTTTGATTGCGCCAGCCCTGCCTTGCGCAGTGCGTTCACAGGTCTCGGTGGAACAGCCCGATTGGGCCACGGTCCCCTTTATTTTGCCTGAGCATGGCCCATCACGAAAACGCATTGATTTGTGGTTCCGCCGCCAGCGCATCAGTAACCCATTGATTTATGCTACGGTTTCCGGCCATGAAGCAATTGTATCAATGGTAGCATTGGGCTGCGGTGTGGCACTGATCCCATCAGTGGTGGTGGATAACAGCCCGGAACCGGTGCGCAACCGCATTTCCTTGCTGGATGATATCTCGTTGGTCGAGCCATTTGAGCTGGGTGTGTGTGTGCCCAAAAAACGGCTCAATGAGCCGTTGATCGAAGCATTTTGGGGGCTGCTGTAGTTTACAATCGTGAAGCGTAATTTATGGCGGGAACAAGATTCCTCGGCCCCAGAGTTAAAGGATTACACATAGTCGCCTCCACAGGAGCAGGAGCGCTCTCTTTGGTAGGGAAACTGTTTATCGAATCGGTCAGTTGGCAGGTGTCGCTTTGCAAGTTGTTGGTAATGTTTACGTTGGGATAGGTATCAACCAGGTTATAAGTGATTTCACCAGCAGCATTAGTTTTCTGTTCAGCGCGGTGCGTTATATTATTTTTAGCATCGAAACTTTGTTTTACTACCACTGTTTCGCTCAATTGTACTGCCTTTTTAACTGGGTCATAACTAAAACTTTCAACGACCCTCTTAGTCATATTATTGTTAGAATCAAAGTGCTCGATAGCCTGATTTATCGTATTGGTAGCTGCATCAAAGGTTTTCATTTTAACCGTCTTATTGCTTGCAGCATCAATGTATTCTCTTGTTACAATTTGCCTAACGATCTCCCCTTTGCGACGCGTTGTTTCAATTGTTGTCGTCCCATCACGCATTGAATAAGACCGAATTGAGTTTTGCAGGGGATTCAAACGGTTACTTAGCGGTGTAGGGGGGATGTAGTCAGGCGCCGATGATTTAATTGATGCTTTAATCAAGGCTAATGTTTCACTCATATAAAAACTCCATATATTATTCAAACCATGAAAAATAATCATTCAACGACATGGTTATTAACTGCGATATTATTCATCTCAATTAATAAATCCACAGATGATATTACACTGCACTAATACTGAATTTCATTTGGAATGCTTATTTTTGAGAATATATAAGAAGATTAAATATAACTAAGTGGAAATAAAAAACTCAGCGCTTATTAGCCCTGAGTTTTATTGTGGTTGATAGGTATTCACCGCCACTTCATCCAGCCAAAACTTAACCCGCCAAAAAGAACTTAAACGCCGGGTTGTTGGTTTCATCATGGCAATCATAGCCCAAAGCGGCCAAGTGCTCTTCAAATTGCGGCTCAGAATCTGACAACTCAAACCCTGCCAATACCCGACCAAAATCAGTGCCATGGCTACGATAGTGGAACAAAGAGATATTCCAGTGCGTACCTAATGTATGCAAGAACTTCAGCAATGCGCCCGGTGATTCAGGGAATTCAAAGCTGTACAGCCGCTCACGCAATGGTTTGGAAGGTCGACCACCCACCATATAACGCACATGCAGTTTGGCCATCTCGTCGTCAGATAGGTCCACCACCTGATAATCTTTTGCCTGTAGCTCAGCCAATATCTCTGCCCGCTCGGCATAGCCGCGCGTCAAACGTACCCCTACGAAAATGCAGGCATTATCGGCATCCGCATAACGGTAGTTGAATTCAGTGACCGAACGCCCCCCCAGCAACTCGCAGAAACGGAGAAAACTGCCTTTTTTCTCGGGGATAGTTACGGCCAGCAAAGCTTCACGCTGCTCGCCCAGCTCACAACGTTCTGACACATAGCGCAGGCCGTGGAAGTTCACGTTAGCACCGGACAGCACATGGGCCAGACGTTCGCCTTTGATATTATGCTGCTGAACATACTTTTTCAGGCCCGCCAGCGCCAAAGCACCAGAAGGTTCGGCGATGGCACGCACATCTTCAAATAAATCTTTTACTGCCGCACAGATAGCATCACTGTCGACGGTTATCACCTCGTCCAAATACTCTTGGCACAGGCGGAATGGCTCATCGCCAATACGTTTAACGGCGACACCCTCGGCAAATAACCCAACACGGGCCAGGTCAACCGGCTTGCCCGCATCCAGTGCGGCACGTAAACAAGCTGAGTCTTCCGCTTCAACCCCGATCACTTTAATCTGCGGCATCAGTTGCTTGATAAGCACCGCCACACCGGCCACCAGCCCACCGCCACCGACCGGGACAAAAATCCGATCAAGGTGTGCGTCTTGCTGGAGTAACTCCATCGCCAGCGTCCCCTGCCCGGCGATAACGGCCGGATGGTCAAACGGCGGCACAAAGGTATAACCCTGCAGCTGAGATAACTCGATAGCTTTGCCTTTGGCTTCATCGAAATTGGCACCGAACAGCAGCACCTCACCACCAAAACCGCGCACGGCATCCACTTTGATGTCAGCGGTTGCTACCGGCATCACGATAAGTGCCTTGATACCCAGCTTACTGGCTGAGAGGGCGACACCTTGCGCATGATTACCGGCAGAGGCGGTTATCACACCACAGGCTTTCTGCTCTTCTGTCAGACCCGCCAGCATCGCATAAGCACCACGCAGCTTAAAACTGTGCACTGGCTGGCGATCTTCACGTTTAACCAAAATAGTATTAGCCAGGCGGGAAGAGATTTTTTCCATCACTTGCAACGGGGTGACTTGCGCCACCTCATACACCGGCGCGCGCAATATCGCCCGCAGATATTCTGCCCCGCAAGGGGCAGCAGATAAGGGTTGTGATACCGCCATGGGTATTAGCCTCCCAGCTTACTTTTGTCGCGCACAGCACCTTTGTCGGCGCTGGTTGCCAGCAGAGCATAAGCGCGCAGTGCATAAGAAACCTGACGTTCGCGGGCTTTAGGCGACCAGGCAGCATCGCCACGGGCTTCTTCAGTTTCACGACGAGCGGTCAGCTCAGATTCGCTCACATCCAACACAATGCCACGGTTCGGGATATCGATATCAATGAAATCGCCATCCTGCACCAGACCAATCAGGCCGCCACTGGCCGCTTCTGGTGAAACATGACCAATCGACAAACCAGACGTCCCGCCGGAGAAACGGCCATCAGTCAGCAAAGCACAGCTCTTGCCTAATCCCATGGATTTCAAATAGGTGGTCGGATAGAGCATTTCCTGCATCCCCGGCCCACCTTTTGGCCCTTCGTAACGGATAACGACCACGTCACCCGCCACAACTTTACCGCCGAGAATCGCTGCTACCGCATCATCCTGACTCTCATACACTTTTGCCGGGCCACGGAAGGTCAGGCTCTCTTTATCCACACCGGCGGTTTTAACAATACAACCGTTCGCGGCGATATTGCCGTACAGCACAGCTAAACCGCCGTCTTGGCTGTAAGCATGTTCGCGAGTACGGATACAACCCTCTTCGCGGTCAGTATCCAGTGATGGGAAGCGGCAATCCTGCGAGAAGGCTTTAGTGGTACGAATACCCGCCGGGCCCGCGGCGTACATCTGCTTGACCCCTTCGTCACCGGTAAGCATCACGTCATAGGTTTCCAGCGTATCGGTCAGATTCAGCCCCAACACATTACGCACCTCGCGGTTAAGCAAGCCAGCCCTGTCCAGTTCGCCTAAAATACCCATAACCCCACCTGCACGGTGCACGTCTTCCATATGGTATTTCTGCGTGCTCGGCGCGACTTTACACAAATGAGGCACCTGACGAGATAAACGGTCGATATCGCTAATATCGAAATCAACCTCCCCTTCCTGTGCTGCGGCCAGTAAGTGCAGCACGGTGTTGGTCGAGCCGCCCATCGCGATATCCAGCGTCATAGCGTTTTCAAATGCGGCTTTGTTCGCGATGCTGCGCGGCAAGGCACTAACATCATCCTGTTCGTAATAACGTTTAGTCAGCTCAACAATGTGCTTACCAGCATCGAGGAACAGTTGTTTACGGTCAGCATGGGTCGCCAACAGTGAACCGTTACCCGGCAGCGCCAGACCCAGCGCCTCATTTAAGCAGTTCATCGAGTTGGCAGTAAACATCCCCGAGCAGGAACCACAGGTCGGGCAGGCAGAGCGTTCAATCTGCTCACTGTCGGCATCACTGACATTCGGGTTTGCGCCCTGGATCATGGCATCCACCAGATCCAGTTTGATGATTTTATCGGACAGCTTGGTTTTACCCGCTTCCATCGGGCCGCCGGACACAAAGATCACCGGAATATTCAAACGCAGAGACGCCATCAGCATCCCTGGGGTAATTTTGTCGCAGTTAGAGATACACACCATGGCGTCCGCGCAATGAGCGTTAACCATGTATTCTACGGAGTCGGCAATCAATTCACGTGAAGGCAGTGAATAGAGCATGCCGCCGTGGCCCATCGCGATCCCATCATCCACCGCAATAGTGTTGAACTCTTTAGCCACGCCGCCAGACGCTTCAATTTGCTCCGCTACCAGCTTGCCTAAGTCGCGCAAATGAACGTGGCCCGGTACAAACTGGGTAAATGAGTTAACCACTGCAATAATCGGTTTGCCGAAGTCATCATCGGTCATACCGGTAGCGCGCCACAGTGCACGAGCGCCGGCCATATTGCGGCCATGAGTGGTGGTATGGGAACGGTACTTAGGCATTGTCTCTTCACTCCAATGTATTCTGTGTTGCAGGTGGCGAACGAACCACCTGCTGATTCTGTCTGTCAGTTTTTATTGATTATTGATTGATTGGATCCAGCCAACCGTACTTATCTTCAGTTTCACCGGTGAACAGGCCAAAGAATGCTTGTTGGATCTTGGTGGTAACCGGGCCACGTTTACCAATACCGACTTGAATACCATCCACGCTGCGTACCGGGGTAATTTCTGCCGCAGTACCGGACATAAAGACTTCATCCGCCAAATAGAGAGATTCACGTGACAACACTTGCTCACGCACTTCCAGACCCATATCTTTCGCCAGTTTGATAATCGCATCACGGGTGATACCCGGCAGGGCTGAAGAGGTAAACGGCGGCGTGAACAGGATGCCATCTTTTACTTCAAATAGGTTTTCACCCGCACCTTCAGACAAGAAGCCATGAATATCCAGCGCAATCCCTTCCTGATAACCGTGACGGCGTGCTTCGCTGCCCACCAACAAGGAGGACAGGTAGTTACCACCGGCTTTTGCCGCAGTTGGAATGGTATTTGGTGCCACACGGTTCCATGAGGACACCATGGCATCAATGCCTTGCTCCAACGCTTCCGCACCCAGATAAGCACCCCATGGGAACGCGGCGATTATCACATCTGTTTTATAGCCATCTGGCGGGTTCACACCCATACCGACATCACCAATAAACACTAACGGGCGGATATACGCGCTGGTCAGATTGTTTTTACGCAATGTCGCACGGCAGGCTTCCATCAGCTCATCAACCGACTGGGAAACCGGCATACGATAAATTTTAGCTGAGTCATGTAAACGCTGCATATGTTCGCGGTGACGGAAAACTACCGGCCCTTTGTGGGAGTCGTAGCAACGGACACCTTCGAAGACTGACGTGCCGTAGTGTAACGCGTGAGACATCACGTGAACTTTAGCCTCTGCCCACGGAACCATGTCACCGTTAAACCAAATAAAATCAGCTTTCTTCGTCATTCTTTTCTTTCCTTGTGGCGCATCAGGCGCGTATCTGTAATGTATTAGGTTGTAGGATCTCGACGCAGGCGACATCCATAAGCTTACTTAACTGAGAAGACAGTAAATCGACAGGTCGCCCGCTGGCAACGGTCAATTCAATATTAATATTCTCAGCATTAATCATTGGCGACATATTCATAGCACAAACCTGGAAGCCACGGTGCCGCACAACCCGCAATACACGCTCTAACATTTCAGGGCGGAAGCGGGCTTGGATAGAGATTTGATGTTGGATAGAGGATTGATGGTGCATCATGAGATTTTCTCCAGCATGGTTTCATTACCTGCGCCTGGCGGCACTAACGGCCAAACGTTTTCGAGTTCGTCGATGGAAACCTGGAGCAGATAAGGGCCTTCGCTGTTAAACAGCGCATCCAGAGCGGCGTCGACTTGGTCTTTGCGGGTGATACGTTGGCCGGGGATATTAAACGCACTGGCCAGTGTGATGAAATCGGGGTTATCAGAAAGATTGGTTTCGCTATAACGTCCATCAAAAAACAGTTGCTGCCACTGTCGAACCATACCCAATCGCTGGTTATCTAATAATACGATTTTCAGCGGTAACTGTTTTCGTTTTATCGTGCCCAACTCCTGAACATTCATCATAAACGAACCGTCACCGGAGATACAGATAACCATGTCATCAGGACGGGCCATTTGTGCGCCAACCGCGGCCGGCACACCAAAACCCATCGTGCCCAAACCGCTGGATGTGATGAAATTCTCAGGTCGGGTAAAGTTCATATGCTGCGCCGTCCACATCTGGTGCTGGCCCACATCGGTAGTCACTACCGCTTGTGGTGCTTTGCGTTCAGATATCTGCTTCAGTAACAACGGAGCATAAATTGCCTGGCCAGGGTGATCGTAGCGCCAGCTATGCTGGTGTTTCAATGCCATGACCTCATCACGCCACGGCTGGATATCCAACGGTTGCTGTAATGCGGGCAGCAATACTTTCAAATCGCCCTGCAACGCGACATGCGCCTGACGCAATTTACCCAATTCAGCCGGGTCGATATCCATATGGATAACTTTTGCTTTTGCGGCGAATGTATTCAGCTTGCCGGTGACACGGTCATCAAACCGCGCGCCAACCGCTATCAATAAATCGCAATCCTGCACCGCAAAGTTTGCGGCTTTAGTGCCATGCATCCCCAGCATACCCAGATAGCACGGATGATTAGTATCCGGTGCGCCTAAACCCTTCAGAGTGGCAACCGCAGGAATACCCGTTACCTCGATAAAAGCACGTAAAGCAGGAACGGCCTGTGCCATGCCAACCCCGCCACCGACATACAACATCGGTTTTTGCGCGGTTGCCAGCATATCCCAGGCTTGTTGTAACTCGGCAGCAGAATCAACAAGATGCTCTTCAACTGGCATCAGGTGCGGGGTTAAATCACCCACAGCTAACTGAATATCCTTCGGAATATCGATTAAAACCGGTCCAGGACGGCCACTGGTAGCAATGGCAAACGCCTCCGCCATGATACCAGGCAACGCCTCTAATGATTCAACCAGAAAACTGTGTTTGGTACAGGCAAGTGACAAACCCAATACGTCAATCTCCTGAAAAGCATCAGTACCGATTAAAGCAGACCCCACCTGACCGGTGATAGCAATGACCGGCACTGAATCCAGCAATGCATCAGCCAAACCGGTGATCAGATTAGTGGCTCCAGGTCCAGAAGTGGCAATACACACCCCGACTTTACCGGTTGCACGGGCATAGCCAATGGCAGCAATCGCAGCACCTTGCTCATGGCGGCAGAGCAAATGCTCGACACCACCATCATACAAAGCATCGTAGACAGGCATTATTGCTCCACCCGGATAGCCGAATACCGTATCAACACCCTGCGCACGCAACGCTTGAACCACCCACTGAGCACCATTCATAGTTATTTCCCCGACCTTTTGCGGGAGGCACAGGATTTTATTCTGTTGTGCATTTTATGTTCCTCGCGTCTTTAACGTACCAATAAAAAAACCCCCGGACCTTTCGGTGCGGGGGTTCTCTTGAGATTAAGGCTTGATTTTTATGCCTTTATTCGTCCAAGTGCAGCCCCGCACGGTGGGATAATAATCACCACCACGCTAATTAGGACTAGGTTAATCACTTGGACAATCGCTTTCATAATTAGGTTGTTCATCTGTCAGTGTCGAACGAATACCTACAGAGTTATCACAGTTATTGGTTATCTGACAATATTTATTTAAATTATTATTCTGTGAGCCGCTACACGATATGACACAAATATATTATTTATCAATTAGTAATACTCATATCAGTAGTTTGGCCATTTTTTGCGTACCGTATCGCAATTTTTAATTTTGATACTTCCCTTGCATCGAAATTTCTCGCGAGCGTTCGCAAATCAATTCTTTTTCGCTGTACTCAAAAAAGACCTAGGGCACACTGCTGCGGCTACCTCATATCTCAGCCCGGTCGATTAATAAAAGTCCCGGTAGCCCTAAGGACACATCACGGCAAAGGAAAGCAGCATGTCACTGGCAACCATTCATACCCGCGCCACATTAGGCATTCAGGCCCCACCGGTTACAGTAGAAGTTCATATCAGCAATGGGCTCCCCGGATTGATTTTGGTCGGATTACCGGAAACCACCGTAAAAGAGGCTCGAGATAGGGTTCGGAGCGCATTAATCAACAGTGGATTCACCTTTCCGGCGAAACGTATCACTGTTAGTTTGGCACCGGCAGACTTGCCGAAAGAGGGTGGCCGCTATGATCTCCCTATCGCTTTAGCAATACTGGCAGCGTCAGAACAGATTCCTGCGGATAAATTAACCCACTATGAGTTCTTGGGTGAGTTAGCCCTATCAGGGGCGCTAAGGCGGGTTAGCGGCGCAATTCCGGCAGCACTCGCCAGTAGCCAAGTTCAGCGGCAATTAATTCTTCCGGTCGCGAATAATCTTGAGATAGGTCTTATTCCACAAGGTAACAGCCGGGTTGCCGATCACTTGTTAGCCGTGTGCGGTTTTTTACAGGGTGAAAATACCCTTGCTCAGGGCCAGCTAGTTGAATCTACACCAGAGTGGGATAGCAGCCTCGACCTGCAAGATATCATTGGGCAGTCACAGGCTAAGCGAGCCTTAGAAATTGCTGCGGCGGGGGGCCATAACCTGCTATTACTCGGGCCACCAGGAACGGGCAAAACGATGCTGGCAAATCGGTTAACTGGATTATTGCCGCCGCTGACGGATCAAGAGGCATTAGAGGCCGCGGCCATTAACGGTCTACTGCACAGTAACGTGCTACCCGCCCAATGGCGTTGCCGGGCTTTTCGCGCCCCCCACCATAGCGCCTCAATGGCGGCACTGATTGGCGGTGGTTCTATTCCACGCCCCGGTGAAATCTCATTGGCGCACAATGGTGTACTCTTCCTGGATGAATTACCTGAATTTGAACGTCGGGTGCTGGATTCACTGCGCGAGCCACTGGAATCAGGCGAAATTATCATTTCTCGTGCAGCGGCTAAAGTGTGCTTTCCTGCCAAAGTGCAACTGATTGCCGCAATGAACCCCAGCCCCAGCGGCCATTATCAGGGTGTCCATAACCGTACACCGCCACAACAGATTCTGCGCTATCTGGCAAAATTGTCGGGGCCGTTTCTGGACAGGTTTGATTTGTCGATAGAGGTGCCATTGCTGCCATCAGGTATGCTGGGGGCTCAGAAACATCAAGGGGAAAGCAGTGAAACGGTCAGGCTACGAGTATTGCAGGCAAGGCAGAGGCAATTGGATCGAGCAGGGAAGATAAATTCTCAGCTTAATAGCCAAGAAATTGCCGAATATTGCTCCCTCACTCCTGAGAATGCGGCCTTTCTGGAGCAAGTCCTGCTGACGCTGGGTTTGTCGGTACGCGCCTGGCACCATATTTTAAAAGTAGCGCGGAGCATTGCCGATCTCGCTCAGGAGAATTACATCCAAAGAAATCATCTTTCGGAAGCACTGAGCTATCGTTGTATGGACCGGCTGCTGTTGCAGTTACACAAGAGCCTGATGTAAATAGGGGAGAAAAAAATCCACTATTATCAAACACCTCTCTGATATCCAAAGTCATTGGAATCGCAGGTAGGCAGCAAGCAAACGCATCCCGATGAGCTTACTCAAGTAAGTGATTCGGGTAAGAGCGCGCCGCTAACACCCCTGTGGTTCCACTAACGAAGAGTATTATCCAAAGTCATTGGAATCGCAGGTAGGCTGCAAGCAAACGCATCCCGATGAGCTTACTCAAGTAAGTGATTCGGGTAAGAGCGCGCCGCGAACACCCCTGCGATTTCAAGGACGAAGGATAAGAGGGGATTAATCGTCGCTATCGGTATAATCTTCCACCGCATCCATCTGCGGCTTGCCGCCTGATAGAGTATGGAATCGTTTAGGACGACGAGTTCGGGTCACATATTTGGACCAGACTTTCTCCTCGGCACTGACGGGCTCACGTTCGCCGCGACAAACAGCAACAAACAACTGTTCTTCTTCCGTTACAGGCTGGCGTTTTCCGAGATCGAGTTCGTTGAAGGCGTAGCCATGGCGCTCTAGTAATTGCGCCTCTTTAATGGTGAAATCGCCGTGGCGCGAGAACCCGCGAGGATAATGCTTATTATCAAAAAAACGATTGGTCGTGATGAAGCTATCCGCCATCTGACACGCTCCTAATTCTCTCATGGTCGTGCTGTTTATGGCGCGGAGTATTAGATAGGCTTGACAGCGTGTAAAACAAAACATTTAAATCTTAACGACAAAAAAAATTGGAGATGGGTTTGGATACCGAATTACTGAAAACCTTTTTGGAGGTCAGTAGGACTCGCCACTTTGGTCGCGCTGCTGAATCTTTGTACTTAACACAGTCGGCGGTAAGTTTTCGTATCCGTCAGTTGGAAAATCAATTAGGTGCAAATTTATTCACTCGTCATCGCAATAATATTCGTCTGACACCTGCGGGAGAACGTTTGGTGCCTTACGCAGAAACACTGATGAGTACCTGGCAACTAGCCAAAAAAGAGGTTGCTCACTCACTACAGCATACCGAGTTGTCCATTGGTGCAACCGCCTCACTGTGGGAGGCATACCTCACTCCGTGGTTGCAACAATTATATAAACAACGAGAGGCATTGCGCCTTGAGGCGCGGATTGCACTGCGGCACTCGCTGGTGAAACAGTTGCACGAGCGGCAACTGGATTTATTGATAACGACCGAACCGCCTAAAATGGATGAACTGGCAAGCCAACTGTTAGGGCATTTTTCGCTGCGACTATTTTCTTTTGAGCCGATTGATTTATCGAAAGAAACTGAGCCAGACGCCGAGCATAAAAATGCAAATGAGGCACCTTACATCAAGCTTGAGTGGGGAGCTGATTTTCATCAGCAAGAGAATAGATTGCTGGAGAGCGAGCAAATGCCGGTATTAACGACCACATCGGCACATTTGACCCGGCAGCTATTGGAAACCACCGGTGGCTGTGCTTTCCTGCCCGAACACTGGCAAAAAGAATACCCTCAATTGGCCATGAACGCTGATATGCCAGCTATTGTGCGGCCACTGTATGCTGTTTGGTTGCAAAACAGTGACCAGCAAACATTGATTCGACAACTGTTAAAAACACCGATGAATAACGCAGCTCAGAGCGCTATACGGGATTAAGTGGCGGCGACTGAGGGCGAGCACGCCGGTTCAGATAAAAAGCACTCATCGCCTTCTGAATCGCAATAAAGCTAAATAATAATATTCCGATGACAATTTTGGTCCACCATGAGCTAAGTGTGCCATCGAATGTGATATAGCTCTGAATCAACCCCTGAATCAAGACGCCAAACAGCGTGCCGAAAACTGTCCCGATACCACCGGTAAGTAATGTGCCACCGATAACGACTGCGGCAATGGCATCTAGCTCAACACCACTGGCTGCTAATGCATAGCCAGCAGAGGTATAGAGTGAGAAAACGATTCCCGATAGCGCGGCTAACGTGCTCGATAACATATAAATTTTAATTGTCGTTTGCCTGACAGGAACACCCATCAGTCCAGCAGAAACGCTATTACCGCCAATGGCATAAACATTATGACCAAAGCGGGTTCGATGAGCCAACAGAATGCCAAATGCCACAACCATTAGCATGATGAAGGCTAATAATGTGAATCGCCCGCCACCAGGAACTTTCCAGGCATAATTCGCCAGCGTGGCATAAAGTGGGTGATCAATAGGTATCGACTCTTCAGAGACGATAAAACTCATACCACGAACGAAGAACATCCCAGCCAGAGTAATAATAAACGCAGGGAGTTTCAGAGAATCAATAATCCATCCCATCAATGCACCAAACATCGCCCCCATAACTAAGACAATGGCAAAAGCATACATTGGGTGAATACCATAAGTTCCGATTAACTTAGCCAATAACACGCCGGTAAATGCAATTACCGACCCAACCGATAAATCGATGCCGCCCGATAGAATAACGAAAGTCATCCCTACAGCGACGATGCCCAGAAAAGCATTATCAGTCAGTAAATCACACCACACTCGGGTGGAGGAGAAACTGGGGAACTGACTGAGACAAAAAGCGTATCCCAGAATAAAAACGGCGATAGTAATCAGCAAAGGAATATTGCGCTTTAACATTATTTTCGCCTCGTGAAGATATGGCTAAATGAGATCATCGGTGACTGCACAATCAAGACGGCTAATACCACAATAGCTTTAAGGACCAGGTTAAATTCTGGCTGATAGCCTGAAAGTAAGATCCCTGTATTCATCCCTTGAATAATCAAAGCGCCAATAACCGAAAGCAAAAGATTAAACCTCCCTCCCATTAAAGATGCACCACCAATGACTACCGCCAGAATTGCATCCAGCTCCAGCCATAAACCAGCATTGTTAGCATCGGCACCACGAATATCTGCCGTCACAATAATGCCAGCGACCGCTGCACAGATACCACAAATCACATACACGGCAATCAGCACCAAGCGAGTACTCACTCCCGCATTACGTGCTGATCGTAAGTTGATACCAACGGACTCAATGAATAGACCCAGTGCTGTTTTTCGGGTCAATAACCACACTATAATCAACATACTAAATGCGATGACTACTGACATCGGCAAATACATCAGCGTGCTGCTACCCAACTTCGCCAAGCCACCTGTATCAAATGTAACAATCTGCCCCTCAGTAATAAGCTGGGCTATCCCCCGTCCTGCCACCATTAACATTAAGGTGGCCACAATCGGTTGGATTTGTAATACCGCCACTAAGAAACCGTTCCATAAACCACATAACGCGCCAACCGCAAGGGCGGCGACTAATACCGTGGGTAAAGGATATCCAGCACTGGTCAGTGTGGCTGCAGTTGCACCGGCTATTGCCATTACCGCACCAACCGACAAATCAATGCCGCCAGTAGCAATGACCAGTGTCATACCTAATGCCAGTAAAGCAACGGGAGCACCGCGATTTAGAATATCGATGACACTGCCAAACAACCGTCCATCCTGAATATGGATCGAGAAAAAGTTCGGGGCGACTAAACTATCAATCAATAAAATGACCGCCAGAGCACCAAATTGAGTGGCACCTTTCGGCAAGACCCATTTAACTTTGCGCGGTCGTTGCGGCATTGACAGGCTCCTATTAACCATGAAGTAACTCCTTATTGCACCGCGATCGCCTGCATGATGGCAGGAACGGAAATCTCATCGTGACCGAGTTGTGCAATATGTCGACGGTCACGCAGAACAATGACGCGATCGGCATAACCTGCCAATTCCTCTAATTCGGAAGAGATAATTAACAGTGCCAGCCCTTCATCACACAGTTTCTCAATCAGCCGAATAATTTCAGCATGCGCCCCCACGTCAATACCGCGCGTTGGCTCATCTAAAATCAAAAATCGAGGTTTTGTGGCAAGCCAGCGCGCTAATAAAACTTTTTGCTGGTTTCCACCGGAGAGATACTGAATTTGTTGCTCAGGGCCAGGAGTACGAATACCAAGCTGCTGAATGAATTGCTCAGCAATTTGCGTTTGTTCCCGCATTGAAAGTGGCCTTAGCCATCCGCGCTGGGCCTGTAAGGCCAGAATAATATTCTCCCGAACTGTTGCAGCACCGACGATGCCATCAGTTTTACGATCTTCTGGGCAATAGCCAAAACCGAATTTTGATGCCGTGCGTGGTGTTCGGATCTTAACGGGCTTGCCTTGTATTTTGGCCTCCCCAGTATCCGGTGTCGTAACACCAAAAATTAATTGCGCAGTCTCGGTGCGCCCAGACCCCAATAGTCCAGCAAGTCCGACAATTTCACCAGGAGAAACAGCCAAATCGAAGTTTTCCACCACACCCCGCCGACCATAGTTTTTAAACTCAACCAGTGGGTTGCTTGCCACAATATTATGTTCACCACGTTTGAGTAATTGCTCATCAAAGCTATGACCCAACATCATCTGAACCAATTCGATACGGGGAAGTTCTGCGGTTGTTTTAGTGCCAACAAGTTTGCCATTGCGTAAGACAGTAATACGATCACTGATCCGATAAACCTGATCGAGGAAATGCGTCACGAATACCATACCGATACCCTGATCTCGTAACTGACGCAAAATATCCAGCAACATACTGACTTCTTTAGCATCTAAACTTGCCGTTGGCTCATCCAGAATAAGTACTTTTGCTGATAGATCGACCGCACGAGCAATGGCGACAATCTGTTGTATTGCAATAGAAAAGTTAGCTAACGGTTGCTGCACATCTAATGTAAGACCATAGCCCGTTAGCAGCTTTTCTGCCTGTAGATTCATTGTGCGATGGTCAATTAGCCCCCAACGTAATGGCTCACGGCCAATGAATAGATTTGCCGCAACAGATATATTGGGCAGCAAGTTGACCTCTTGATAAACAGTGCCAATCCCCAGTTTCTGGGCATCCGCAGTATCAAGGGGACAAATGGCCTTACCATCTAAATAAACTTCACCGGCGGCCCGCTTATAGACCCCAGTTAATGCTTTGATTAAAGTCGACTTTCCTGCACCATTTTCCCCTAACAATGCGACAACTTCACCGCGAAGCAGAGAAAAATCGACAGAGTCCAATGCCTTAACACCAGGAAATTCAACTGACAAGCCACGGACTTCTAGCAGTGTTTCCATCAGATGTACCCACGTTCAAAAACGACTCAGATATTGCCCAAATACAGGTGACGAAAGCAGGCGGGGCAAGCCCCGCCATTTGAATCAATAACCAAGGCTCTTCTTGGATTCGTATTCCTGTTTAGCCGTATCAGGCTGTAACAGACGAGATTCTGTCTGGATAAACTTAGGCGGTTGGGTGCCATCTTTCTTCAGCGCAATTAATGCATCGAAAGCAGGGCCTGCCATATTCGGTGTCAACTCAACAGTAGCATTAGCCTCTCCGCTACTCATCGCTTTAAAAATATCAGGAACGCCATCGATGGATACAATTTTGATCTCTGAACCCGGCTTCAACCCGGCTTCTTTAATGGCTTGAATGGCACCTATCGCCATATCATCGTTATGTGCATAGACAGCACAGATGTTCTTACCGTTTTGCTCCGCTTTAATGAAACTCTCCATTACTTCTTTGCCTTTACTCCGTGTGAAATCCCCGGACTGAGAGCGAATTATTTTTACGTTAGGTGCCGACGCTATCCCGTCAGCAAAACCTTTCTTACGGTTAATAGCCACACTCGAGCCAACAGTGCCTTGTAGTTCAACAACATTACAAGGTTTACCTGCCACATCTTTCAGTAGCCACTCACCAGCGACTTTACCTTCATATACACTGTCTGAAGCCACTGCGGCGGTGTACAGGGAGGGGTCATTCACCTCTATCATTCGGTCAAGCAGGAATACCGGGATTTTAGCTTCTTTCGCTTCCTGCAAAACCGGTGTCCAACCCGTTGCAACCACAGGAGCAATAAAAATGGCATCAACACCCTGAGCAATAAACGATCTAACAGCCTTGATTTGGTTCTCTTGTTTTTGTTGAGCATCCGCGATTTTTAATGTAATACCGCGCTTTTCAGCCTCTTGTTTAGAAACCTTAGTTTCCGCAGAGCGCCAACCGGACTCTGAACCAATTTGAGAAAAACCCACGACTAGCGGAGCCGCTTGGACTGCACTACACATTGCCGCTGTTACAGCTGCTGCTAACAGTAAACGCCTGTACATATTTCTCTCCTCACTTGTCATCGTCGAGCCGCTGACTCACTACCATTCCGAAGAACAGTTAAGGTAATCATTCAGGTCATTTACTGTCCTGAGCATCGGCCAATTTGCAAATTATGTTGTTCTAAAAGCATATGATGTTTTTTAAGGTGAGCTTCCTGATAGCTAAAATGTTAATTAGTTTTAGTACATTTTGTAAAAGTAATAATGAGCAACGTCACACCACAGAATAACAATCGTTTTGTACATAAATTCAGCTAAATAGGTATGCATTGGGAACGTTACCTTTTAAAACTTTGTCAGGTTTAAAAAAGAACTGTTGTTAATGGCAGAATATTGTTCGAACAAAAAGATCTTTTCGGAATTGGTAAAATGGATGGAAAATATGAGGGAATAGAGGCCAGAACAGAGGTCAAGATAAAAGCAGAACTATGTTAAAGAAGTAGTGTAAGTGTATCGACGTATCATAAATGTACTAATTACGATTTTTGGGCATAAAAAAACCCCTCGCTTTCGCGAAGGGCTATTTATATGGCAGGGGCGGAGAGACTCGAACTCGCGACACCCGGTTTTGGAGACCGGTGCTCTACCAACTGAGCTACGCCCCTAAATTATGCTTAACATTATGCCTGCTAAGATAAGCAGGCATAATTTAAATAAGTGGCGGAACGGACGGGGCTCGAACCCGCGACCCCCTGCGTGACAGGCAGGTATTCTAACCAACTGAACTACCGCTCCACCGATTCTTTTACGCGTATCTTCCCGATACTTACCCTTGACAGGGCCAGCGCTCCGCGCTGTGCAAAACCGCTCTAAGCGATTTTGTTAGTTACCAGATGTCACTCTGGTAACTCGTGTTTGATGCCTGGCAGTGTCCTACTCTCGCATGGGGAGACCCCACACTACCATCGGCGCTACGGCGTTTCACTTCTGAGTTCGGCATGGGATCAGGTGGGACCACCGCGCTATGGCCGCCAGGCAAATTCTGTCTAAACTAACCCGCTATGCAATCCTGCACACAGCCAGCCAGCCCAATCTCGGAACTTCGCTGAAAATTTCTATCTCTCAAATCTAAAACACCTTTGGTGTTGTAAGGTTAAGCCTCACGGATCATTAGTACTGGTTAGCTCAATGCATCGCTGCACTTACACACCCAGCCTATCAACGTCATAGTCTTTAACGTTCCTTCAGGGGGCTTAAAGCCCCAGGGAAGACTCATCTCGAGGCAAGTTTCCCGCTTAGATGCTTTCAGCGGTTATCTCTTCCGAATTTAGCTACCGGGCAATGCCATTGGCATGACAACCCGAACACCAGTGATTCGTCCACTCCGGTCCTCTCGTACTAGGAGCAGCCCCTCTCAATCTTCCAACGCCCACGGCAGATAGGGACCGAACTGTCTCACGACGTTCTAAACCCAGCTCGCGTACCACTTTAAATGGCGAACAGCCATACCCTTGGGACCTACTTCAGCCCCAGGATGTGATGAGCCGACATCGAGGTGCCAAACACCGCCGTCGATATGAACTCTTGGGCGGTATCAGCCTGTTATCCCCGGAGTACCTTTTATCCGTTGAGCGATGGCCCTTCCATTCAGAACCACCGGATCACTAAGACCTACTTTCGTACCTGCTCGAGCCGTCACTCTCGCAGTCAAGCTAGCTTATGCCTTTGCACTAACCTCACGATGTCCGACCGTGATTAGCTAACCTTCGTGCTCCTCCGTTACTCTTTGGGAGGAGACCGCCCCAGTCAAACTACCCACCAGACACTGTCCTCACCCCGGATCACGGGGCCGAGTTAGAACATCAAACATTAAAGGGTGGTATTTCAAGGTTGGCTCCATGCAGACTGGCGTCCACACTTCGATGCCTCCCACCTATCCTACACATCAAGGCTCAATGTTCAGTGTCAAGCTATAGTAAAGGTTCACGGGGTCTTTCCGTCTTGCCGCGGGTACACTGCATCTTCACAGCGAGTTCAATTTCACTGAGTCTCGGGTGGAGACAGCCTGGCCATCATTACGCCATTCGTGCAGGTCGGAACTTACCCGACAAGGAATTTCGCTACCTTAGGACCGTTATAGTTACGGCCGCCGTTTACTGGGGCTTCGATCAAGAGCTTCGCCTTGCGGCTGACCCCATCAATTAACCTTCCAGCACCGGGCAGGCGTCACACCGTATACGTCCACTTTCGTGTTTGCACAGTGCTGTGTTTTTATTAAACAGTTGCAGCCAGCTGGTATCTGCGACTGGCTTCGGCGCCGGGAGCAAGTCCCATTACCTAATGCCAGCGTGCCTTCTCCCGAAGTTACGGCACCATTTTGCCTAGTTCCTTCACCCGAGTTCTCTCAAGCGCCTGAGTATTCTCTACCTGACCACCTGTGTCGGTTTGGGGTACGATTTAATGTTACCTGATGCTTAGAGGCTTTTCCTGGAAGCTTGGCATCAACTACTTCACCACCGTAGTGGCTCGTCATCACACCTCAGCGTTGATAAGCAACCGGATTTACCAAGTCGCTCCGCCTACATGCTTAAACCGGGACAACCGTCGCCCGGCTAGCCTAGCCTTCTCCGTCCCCCCTTCGCAGTAACACCAAGTACAGGAATATTAACCTGTTTCCCATCGACTACGCTTTTCAGCCTCGCCTTAGGGGTCGACTCACCCTGCCCCGATTAACGTTGGACAGGAACCCTTGGTCTTCCGGCGTGCGGGTTTTTCACCCGCATTATCGTTACTTATGTCAGCATTCGCACTTCTGATACCTCCAGCAACCCTCACAGGTCACCTTCAACGGCTTACAGAACGCTCCCCTACCCAACAACACCTAAGTGTCGCTGCCGCAGCTTCGGTGCATGGTTTAGCCCCGTTACATCTTCCGCGCAGGCCGACTCGACCAGTGAGCTATTACGCTTTCTTTAAATGATGGCTGCTTCTAAGCCAACATCCTGGCTGTCTATGCCTTCCCACATCGTTTCCCACTTAACCATGACTTTGGGACCTTAGCTGGCGGTCTGGGTTGTTTCCCTCTTCACGACGGACGTTAGCACCCGCCGTGTGTCTCCCGTGATAACATTCTTCGGTATTCGGAGTTTGCATCGGTTTGGTAAGTCGGGATGACCCCCTAGCCGAAACAGTGCTCTACCCCCGAAGATGAGTTCACGAGGCGCTACCTAAATAGCTTTCGGGGAGAACCAGCTATCTCCCGGTTTGATTGGCCTTTCACCCCCAGCCACAAGTCATCCGCTAATTTTTCAACATTAGTCGGTTCGGTCCTCCAGTTAGTGTTACCCAACCTTCAACCTGCCCATGGCTAGATCACCGGGTTTCGGGTCTATACCTTGCAACTAGACGCCCAGTTAAGACTCGGTTTCCCTACGGCTCCCCTATTCGGTTAACCTTGCTACAAAATATAAGTCGCTGACCCATTATACAAAAGGTACGCAGTCACCCAACAAAGTAGGCTCCCACTGCTTGTACGTACACGGTTTCAGGTTCTATTTCACTCCCCTCGCCGGGGTTCTTTTCGCCTTTCCCTCACGGTACTGGTTCACTATCGGTCAGTCAGGAGTATTTAGCCTTGGAGGATGGTCCCCCCATATTCAGACAGGATGTCACGTGTCCCGCCCTACTCATCGAGTTCACAGCAAGTGTGTTTTGGTGTACGGGACTATCACCCTGTACCGTGCGACTTTCCAGACGCTTCCACTAACACACAAACTGATTCAGACTCTGGGCTCTTCCCCGTTCGCTCGCCGCTACTGGGGGAATCTCGGTTGATTTCTTTTCCTCGGGGTACTTAGATGTTTCAGTTCCCCCGGTTCGCCTTGCATGGCTATGTATTCACCATGCAATAGTGCAACGAATTGCACTGGGTTTCCCCATTCGGGTATCGTCGGTTGTAACGCTTCATATCAGCTTACCGACGCTTTTCGCAGATTAGCACGCCCTTCATCGCCTCTGACTGCCTAGGCATCCACCGTGTACGCTTAGTCGCTTAACCTCACAACCCAAAGGTGTTTCTTCTGTTCAAGTCGGTTGCGCGTCGTGAATACAGCGTTGTGCGGTACTCGGAATGCTCATGAACATGAAGTTCACTCCGCTTCCTCCGTGCCGTACGCCTTGCCTTCACTTAGCTCACGCGACTCTCTTCATCAGAATACACATTGGCATTGCGATTATTTGAGAGACTCTAATACAGGTTAATCCTTACCTCAGTAATTCTACGGAGAGATAAGTTTCAGCTGTATTGTTTCAATTTTCAGCTTGTTCCAGATTGTTAAAGAGCAATATTTCACAACACACTGTGCCTTACGGCCGCAGTACGTTTTGAAATAGTTTTTTTATATGGTGGAGCTAAGCGGGATCGAACCGCTGACCTCCTGCGTGCAAGGCAGGCGCTCTCCCAGCTGAGCTATAGCCCCATATAAAAAGCAAAATACCTTATCGGCATAACTCATTCTCAGACAAGGTGCAGTCACGCGACGTTTATGGGTATAAACGAGTGTGTCTGTAACGCACTATGAGGATGAGTTGGTGGGTCTGAGTGGACTTGAACCACCGACCTCACCCTTATCAGGGGTGCGCTCTAACCACCTGAGCTACAGACCCAACAAGGTACTAAAGCCCGACTAATCTCTCAGTCCGGCCTTATTTGCTCGTTACTTTCTATCAGACAATCTGTGTGGACACTGCGCAATGCGTATCGTTAGGTAAGGAGGTGATCCAACCGCAGGTTCCCCTACGGTTACCTTGTTACGACTTCACCCCAGTCATGAATCACAAAGTGGTAAGCGCCCTCCCGAAGGTTAAGCTACCTACTTCTTTTGCAACCCACTCCCATGGTGTGACGGGCGGTGTGTACAAGGCCCGGGAACGTATTCACCGTAGCATTCTGATCTACGATTACTAGCGATTCCGACTTCATGGAGTCGAGTTGCAGACTCCAATCCGGACTACGACAGACTTTATGTGGTCCGCTTGCTCTCGCGAGTTCGCTTCACTTTGTATCTGCCATTGTAGCACGTGTGTAGCCCTACTCGTAAGGGCCATGATGACTTGACGTCATCCCCACCTTCCTCCGGTTTATCACCGGCAGTCTCCCTTGAGTTCCCACCATTACGTGCTGGCAACAAAGGATAAGGGTTGCGCTCGTTGCGGGACTTAACCCAACATTTCACAACACGAGCTGACGACAGCCATGCAGCACCTGTCTCACAGTTCCCGAAGGCACCGAAGCATCTCTGCTAAGTTCTGTGGATGTCAAGAGTAGGTAAGGTTCTTCGCGTTGCATCGAATTAAACCACATGCTCCACCGCTTGTGCGGGCCCCCGTCAATTCATTTGAGTTTTAACCTTGCGGCCGTACTCCCCAGGCGGTCGACTTAACGCGTTAGCTCCGGAAGCCACGCCTCAAGGGCACAACCTCCAAGTCGACATCGTTTACAGCGTGGACTACCAGGGTATCTAATCCTGTTTGCTCCCCACGCTTTCGCACCTGAGCGTCAGTCTTTGTCCAGGGGGCCGCCTTCGCCACCGGTATTCCTCCAGATCTCTACGCATTTCACCGCTACACCTGGAATTCTACCCCCCTCTACAAGACTCTAGCTTGCCAGTTTCAAATGCAGTTCCCACGTTAAGCGCGGGGATTTCACATCTGACTTAACAAACCGCCTGCGTGCGCTTTACGCCCAGTAATTCCGATTAACGCTTGCACCCTCCGTATTACCGCGGCTGCTGGCACGGAGTTAGCCGGTGCTTCTTCTGCGAGTAACGTCAATCAACCGTGCTATTAACACGATTGCCTTCCTCCTCGCTGAAAGTGCTTTACAACCCGAAGGCCTTCTTCACACACGCGGCATGGCTGCATCAGGCTTGCGCCCATTGTGCAATATTCCCCACTGCTGCCTCCCGTAGGAGTCTGGACCGTGTCTCAGTTCCAGTGTGGCTGGTCATCCTCTCAGACCAGCTAGGGATCGTCGCCTAGGTGAGCCATTACCCCACCTACTAGCTAATCCCATCTGGGCACATCCGATGGCGTGAGGCCCGAAGGTCCCCCACTTTGCTCTTGCGAGGTCATGCGGTATTAGCTACCGTTTCCAGTAGTTATCCCCCTCCATCAGGCAGTTTCCCAGACATTACTCACCCGTCCGCCGCTCGCCGGCAAAGTAGTAAACTACTTCCCGCTGCCGCTCGACTTGCATGTGTTAGGCCTGCCGCCAGCGTTCAATCTGAGCCATGATCAAACTCTTCAATTTAAGATTTGTTTGATTTGCTGCTAATAAAAGCAGCGATGCTCAAAGATTACTTTCTGCAAATAAGCATTCGAACCGAAGTTCAAATGTGTACTGCTTTGGTCACTCTTCAAGACTTTGATATTTCTTCTGCCTGCCGAAACAGGCTTCGATATCGTCTTGCGAGTGCCCACACAGATTGTCTGATAAATTGTTAAAGAGCGTTCGTTACCCGTTTGCCTTTCGGCGAATCTTACGGTAACGCGGGAGGCAGATAATACGCTTTCCCGCTGAAGAGTCAAGAGTTTCTTTGGTTTCTTTCGAAGTCAAAATCATTCTTTTCGCTTCCTGACCCGGCGAAGTATGTTTCGTTGTTCCCGGTCAGTGGAGGCGCATTATAGGGAGTTCCTGCCAGCCTGCAACCCCTAATTTGAAAAAACTTTTCAACCGCTGAATCTTTAGTCAAAACGCCTTTAAATTGGCAGTTTTTGCAGCACCGGGAAGCCATAACCCTGCAAAACGGGTAATAAAACGTCAGTATCTGCATTCAACGCCATGCAGTAAGCAATATTATCTTCCTGAGAAGAAACTACATTTTCTTGAGAAGAGATGAGCCAGGCAGTGCGACGAGCAATTGCGGCACCGGAATCGACCATGCGAGTACCTTCAGGCAACACTTGCGCCAACTCTTCTACTAATAGAGGGAAATGAGTGCACCCCAATACAATGGTGTCCGGCGGCTCACGCATTGCCAACCATGGGTGGAGGATTTTCTTTAATGTTTCGATAGGTACAGCACCACCATGCAACTTGGACTCTGCCAGTTCCACCAGCTCAGATGAACCCAGCAATTCAATTTTGCAATCGGTAGCAAAGCGCTCAATCAAGTCCCGTGTATAGGAAGCATGTACCGTGCCACGGGTAGCCAATAAGCCAACAACACCATTGCGGGTTAATCGCACCGCCGGTTTGATAGCAGGAACAACCCCAACCACAGGGAATGCAAAGCGTTCACGTAAAGCAGGAAGTACTACTGTGCTGGCGGTGTTACAGGCAATGACGACGATTGCCAGCGGATGGCGCTGCTGCACCGCAGTGACAATTTCCAGAACGCGTTCAACGATAAACTCACCGGACTTCTCCCCATAAGGGAAAGCGACATTGTCGAAAGCATATATATAGTGGAGATCCGGCAACAACTGCCGAATCTCTTGATAGACAGATAGCCCGCCAACACCTGAGTCAAAAATCAGTGCTGTCGGGCGAGGGGCAGTATCAGCCTTAGAAGTTATAGCTTCCGGTGAGGTAATACTCTCGTCCAGCGGTTTTATAGCCATAAGCCGTTTCGTAATCTTTATCAAACAGGTTAGCAATTCTACCACGAACTGTAAGATGAGAAGTAACCGGATAACTCGCTGAAACATCTACCGTGCTATAACTCGGTAATTCACGTTGAGTCGAGCTATAGGCTGAGGTGCTATTGTCATAGCGTTTACCGTAGTACTGATAAGAAACGTCCATATCCAGATTGAACATTGTCCAATCTAATTGATACTTGGCTTGCTGTTTAGAACGACGGGCTAAAACTTCATTATTCTTATCATTACGCGGATCCATATATTGCAATGTGATCTGGTGATTGAAAATGCCGGTATCGACGCTACCTGTCCATTCAACCCCTTTTATCGTTGCCGAATCAACATTGTAATACTGCCCTTTGTATGTATTTGGGTCGGAGAAGTAATCGATCAGGTTTTCAATTTTGTAGCGATAAGCAGACAAACGCCAATCAAGTGGGCCAGTCAATCCTTCCAGACCTGCCTCCCATTGGCGGGACTCCTCAGGTTTCAAATCACTGTTTGATATGATATCAAAGCGCTGCGAACCATACTGCTGACCCAGTGACGGGGCCAAAAATCCTGTTCCATAGGATAGTGTCGCACGATAATCGGGGATAAATTCCCAACCTGCGGCGGTTTGCCAGGTCTCATGCCAGCCAAACTGCTCATCTTTATCTTCACGGCCCGAGGCTTCCAGCGTCACACTACCTATCTTCTGCTGCCCGCTAAGATACAAACCGGTATTATCCCGCTTATATGTATCAGAGATAGTGGTACTCGATGAGGTCAAACGCTGTTGCTGCCAGTCAACGCCAGCACTCAGCGTTGCACTCTCAAAACTGTATGTATTACCCCATTGCACGTTACGCTGATCCATATCGTCCAGCGTAGTCGCCTCGCCATAACGCCCATATTGGCTGCTGTAGTTATAATCTTTGTATTTCTGATAGCTACCGATTAATTGAGAGGAGAAAGCCCCCGCAGCATAACGTAGCCCTGCGTCATAAGTATGGTTATATAATCGCTCCTCATCGCCACTGTAAGCAGGGGAAGAAATACTGCCAACATCGTAATCAGTATTGTTGGTGTAACCATAACCTCTGACGAAACCGGATATATCTTGGTTGAACTGATGCTCTAGCCCTGCCCAAAAATTTTTATTACGAAAACCATCCCGATCGCTATCCACTGGATTAGGTGAGTCGGGTTTAATGTTAAAACCGTTCGTGGTTTGATAGCCGCCCGCTATCGTCGCTAAAGTATCACCAAAACGTTGGCGAACGCTGCCGTCATATTGCTGGTAACCTTTAGAACCAACCCCGGCATTAATCTGCCCACCTTCCTGGTCTGACTGTGTAATCACGTTAATTACACCACCAATCGCCCCAGAGCCATATACGGCAGAGCGAGGCCCGCGAATATATTCAACACGTTGCACCAGAGAGAGAGGTATTTGATTAAAGTCGACACTATTGATGATACCGGTTCGCGCCAGAGGAATGCCATCGATCAGCACTAATACATGGCGGGCTTCGGTACCACGGATATACATAGAAGAGCCTTGGCCTAGCCCCCCGGTTTGGGCAATATCCACGCCAGGTAGCCGGCGCATCACTTCATTGAGGCTTTTTGCCTGCCAGCGGTCGATATCATCACGCGTTACTACATCGGTGGGTGCCAATACCGTGGAAACTGGCTGTTTGAAACGGTTGGCGGTAACCACCATTTCGTCTTTATTACCTGTTGTGGTGCTGTCCTGGGCCCATCCAGAAAATGCCGTCACAGAAAGGGCTGTGATCAGCGTATATTTTTTAATTGTCATGAATACAAGCATCCAAACTCAATTGGCGGATGCCGCAGTGCCATGGCCGATAGTTCGCGACGACCACGCATATTGCGACGTAATACCGGCAGGTCTTCGGGCTTGGGATCTCTGATGTCACGTCTTCTTCATTACTTAAATGAATTAATACCGTGAAATAGAGCTGGCGATGACTTCCCGCCCTTGCGGACAGTGTCTGGTTGAAACCTATCGCCGTAACTTCCCCTTACCGCTGCGCGTCAGCTCCGGATTTACACCGGATTCCCTTTTAACTCGTAGGTGTTTAAGTAACAGCATGAGGCCGGACCGCAATGCTACGATCAAGTAAAATAGATGTCTAGACTTCCATCCTCGTTATAGGGAATAAACACAACAAAACTGGACATCACTCCCACTTTCCCTACAATCCGCAGCAATACCTCTCTTTTATAATGGCCAGACGAGAAGAAACATGACTCCCGACATCCTGCCAACAGACAGTTACGACCAACAACTGGCGGAAAAATCTGCCCGTATTCAGACGATGATGTTGCCGTTTCAGGCACCTGCTGCGGAAATATTCCGTTCTCCGGCAGAGCATTACCGCATGAGAGCCGAGTTTCGCGTTTGGCACGATGAAGATGACTTGTACCACATCATGTTTGACCAGCAGACCAAACAGCGTATCCGTGTTGAACAGTTCCCGGTGGCAAGTTTGTTGATCAATCGTCTGATGAGTGCGCTGATGACGGCCATCAGGGCCGAACCGATTTTGCGGCGTAAACTGTTCCAGATTGATTACTTATCTACCCTAAGCGGTAAATTGATCGCCTCTTTGCTGTATCACCGTCAATTAGATGAAGAGTGGCAGCAGAAGGCGCTGGAATTGCGTGAAAAGCTACGCGAACAAGGTTTTGATCTGCAACTGATTGGCCGGGCATCGAAAACTAAAATCATGCTAGATCACGACTATATCGATGAAGTGTTACCGGTTGCTGGGCGTGAAATGATTTATCGTCAGGTGGAGAATAGTTTCACCCAACCGAATGCAGCGGTGAATATTCATATGCTGGAATGGGCGATTGATGCCACTAAAAACGCCAGCGGTGATTTATTGGAGTTGTATTGCGGTAATGGTAATTTCTCGTTGGCGCTAGCACGCAATTTTGCACGGGTGTTGGCAACAGAAATCGCTAAACCCTCAGTGGCAGCAGCACAATACAATATCGCGGCAAATAATATCGATAACGTGCAAATTATCCGCATGTCGGCTGAAGAGTTTACCCAGGCAATGCAAGGTGTACGCGAGTTTAACCGTTTGAAGGGTATTGATCTGAGCAGTTATAACTGCGAGACCATTTTTGTCGATCCCCCGCGCAGCGGGCTGGATAGCGAGACAGTCAAGCTGGTACAAGGTTATCCGCGTATCCTTTATATCTCCTGTAACCCTGAAACGCTGTGCGCCAATCTGGAACAGTTACAACAGACACATAAAATCAGCCGATTAGCACTGTTCGATCAGTTCCCCTACACCCATCATATGGAGTGTGGGGTATTGCTGGAAAAGCGCGGCTGACAGGCAATAGATAAGTAAAAGGGCAACGCGATGTTGCCCTTTTTCGTTTTAAAACATATCGCTTTCAGGTTATTGCGGCTGCTGGTTATCCGAATTATCTGGCTCAGATTCTGATTGCACCAACTTACGTGCTTTTAGCTTAAACAAGATCCAGAACACCAACACGACACAGAGAATAGAAGGAACGAAATTAGAACCAATTGCCGGATGCTCAACCCGAACAATCGCGCTATACAGCAAAATCCCGAGCAGGAAACACGCGGAGGCCAGTACTGGCAAGCCATGTGGCATGGCGAAATTGAGGTAGCGCTGATGCAAACAATATACGGCTAATATTAACGTTAGCAGCGGAAAAACTGAAAAAGGCACAAACGCGCTGAATAACGTGTTAAATGAACCATTTATTGCCAGGCCAGTAATCAACGCCAGCAGCAGGGTGCCGATTTCACGGCGAGACTGTTCCATCATTTTCCTTACCTTATTAAGTGCGAGATACGGCGAGTTTTTCCTGCTCGCGGCGATACCAATAATAAGCGCCCTTGGAGATCATCCGCAGTTGTAAGACCAAGCGTTCCTCTAACTGTCGCCGTTGTTCAATATCCACGTCCAGCACTTCTGCACCAGCACTGAAGACAATTGTCACCATGGCCTCAGCCTGAGCTTCAGTGAAGCTGCGTGGCATGTGGTTTTCCAATTCGAGGTAATCTGCCAGCTCAGCAATAAAATGCTGAATTTCACGTGCCACTGCGGCACGAAATGCGGCGGACGTGCCGGAACGCTCGCGCAGCAATAAGCGAAATGCATTCGGGTTATTACCGATAAATTCCATAAATGTAGATACGGAGGTACGGATAACACTGCCGCCCTTGGCAATCCGCTGGCGAGCCTGACGCATCAGTTGGCGCAACATCAGGCCGCTTTCATCGACCATTGTCAGGCCAAGTTCGTCGACATCGCGAAAATGCCGGTAGAAAGAAGTCGGTGCGATACCAGCTTCGCGAGAGACTTCCCGCAAGCTAAGGCTGGCGAAACTCCGCTCAGCGCTCAGTTGGCTGAACGCCGCTTCGATAAGGGAACGACGAGTCCGCTCTTTTTGTTGTGCTCTGACGCCCATAATCGTGCCCAAGGGATATCCAAATTCTCAATCTAAGATATATAGTCAGCAATATACCAAACTTTATAGTAACAACCGTTATACAAACGTATCATCCCAATACTGAATTGCCGCTTTACAACACACATCACGGTGATTTACCCATGGTTGATTGATTTATACCTGTCATCTTTCAATTTACAGATGTGTTGGCTGCATCTTGAAATCTATTGGGTATCTGGTTGGGATGATGTTAATGTATCGTTGTAATTTTGTATAAGAATAGGTCTCTCCTACATGCAACAGCACTTCCATTTTGATGCCATTGTTATTGGCTCGGGTCCTGGCGGTGAAGGTGCCGCTATGGGGTTGGTCAAGCAAGGTGCCCGTGTTGCCGTAATTGAACGGTATAATAATGTGGGCGGTGGATGTACCCATTGGGGCACTATCCCTTCCAAAGCTTTGCGCCACGCCGTTAGCCGTATTATCGAATTCAACCAAAATCCACTCTACAGCGACAATGCCCGAACCATCAGTTCTTCTTTCGCTGATATTTTAAACCATGCTGATCGTGTTATTAATCAACAGACACGTATGCGTCAGGGTTTTTACGATCGCAATCACTGCCATATGTTTTCAGGCGATGCCAGCTTTATTGATGCCAATACTATCAACGTGCGTTATGCCGATGGCACCAACGATACACTACGCGCTGATAACATTGTTATTGCTACAGGTTCACGCCCCTATCGCCCGGCGAATGTTGATTTTAGCCATGAACGGATTTACGACAGCGATACCATTTTACAGCTCAGCCATGAACCTCAGCACGTCATTATCTATGGCGCAGGGGTTATTGGTTGTGAATATGCTTCAATCTTCCGTGGTTTGAGCGTCAAAGTTGATTTAATCAATACCCGCGACCGCCTACTGGCCTTCCTTGATCAGGAAATGTCAGATGCCCTCTCTTACCACTTCTGGAATAACGGTGTCGTTATCCGTCACAACGAAGAGTTTGAGCAAATTGAGGGAACCCTTGATGGGGTTATTGTCCATCTGAAATCAGGTAAAAAGGTCAAAGCAGACTGCTTGTTGTATGCCAATGGTCGTACCGGTAATACCGGCGGTTTAGGGTTGGAAAACATCGGCCTGGAAGCTGATAGCCGTGGTCTGCTGAAGGTCAATAGCATGTACCAGACAGCGCTGCCCCATGTGTATGCGGTGGGTGATGTGATTGGTTATCCGAGCCTGGCCTCTGCGGCCTATGATCAGGGGCGTATCGCGGCACAAGCGATGATCAAAGGTGAAGCCAACGTTCATTTGATTGAAGATATTCCGACAGGTATTTATACCATCCCGGAAATCAGTTCTGTTGGTAAAACCGAGCAAGATTTGACCGCGATGAAAGTGCCCTACGAGGTCGGCCGGGCGCAATTTAAACATCTGGCGCGCGCGCAAATCGTCGGGATGGATACCGGTAGCTTAAAAATCCTGTTCCATCGAGAAACCAAGCAGATCTTGGGTATTCATTGCTTTGGCGAACGTGCAGCGGAAATTATCCACATCGGACAGGCGATTATGGAACAGAAAGGAGAAGGCAATACTATCGAATATTTCGTTAATACGACCTTCAACTATCCGACGATGGCTGAAGCCTATCGTGTGGCAGCACTGAACGGTTTAAATCGCCTGTTCTAGCTTTTCCTTGATAACATCTGGATTCATACGCGGTTGCATGTGTTCACGTATCGCCTCCGCCAGTTGCTCATAGCGGCCACGCAGTGGGGAACCGGGGCGGTACACCAACGCGATAGTGCGTTTAGGCACAGGCTTGTAGCACTCCAGATAGCATACACCATCACGCTTGCGCTCATTCGGTACCGCCAACGACGGCAGCAAAGTAATGCCGCTCCCCGCAGCCACCATATTACGCAGAGTTTCCAAACTGGTGGCGCGGAAATGGGTGTCTTCCTCTGCACCGGCCTGGAAACAGAAGCCCATCGCCTGATCGCGCAGGCAGTGGCCATCTTCCAACATCAATAATTTCTCACCCGCCAGCTCATGCATTTGCACTCTGTCACGATCGGCCCATGGATGATCGGCATAAATAGCCAGGCTCATCGGCTCATCAAATAGCGGAACTTCGATAAAAGCTTCGGTCTCTTTGACCAGTGCCAGAATGGCACAGTCCAGCTTGCCACTGTCCAACTGAGCCAGAAGATTCTGGGTTTGTGCTTCATGCAGATACATTTCCAGTTTCGGGAATGCCTTATGCAACATGGGAATGATTTGCGGCAACAAATAAGGCCCGACAGTAGGTATCAGGCCGATATGCAGTGGACCGGACATGCTTTCGCCCTGCAAGCTGGCCATCTCTTTCAGTACCTTTACTTCTCGCAATATAGTTCTGGCTTGTTCCACTAGCAACAGCCCAGCCTGCGTAAACAAGACCTTACGGCTAGTGCGCTCCAGCAACATCACGCCCAACTCATCTTCCAGCTTACGAATCTGACCACTTAATGTGGGTTGGCTGACATGGCAAGAGTCGGCAGCACGCCGGAAATGCCTGAATTCAGCCAGCGCCACCAAGTATTCTAAATCACGAATATTCATCTGTGCTCCGCTTTATGATAGCCATTGACGATAGATAAGATAGCAATCAGTGATTAGATCTATCAAGTGATAAAATGAATAATGTGCCCCAACGAAAAGATATTCATAAAAATTTAAATATTTTATTTTTTAATTAAGGAGTTACAGATGTTTACTAGCCAAGAAGGTAAAAAAATCCCACAAGTAACTTTCCATACCCGTCAGGGGGACCAGTGGGTTGATGTAACCACTGACGATTTGTTCAGCAATAAAACAGTGATTGTATTTTCACTACCGGGTGCATTTACCCCGACTTGTTCTTCCAGCCATCTGCCACGCTATAACGAACTGGCCGCTGTGTTTAAACAGCACGGTGTTGATAGCATTCTGTGCGTATCAGTCAACGATACCTTCGTGATGAATGCCTGGAAAGCTGATCAGCATGCTGAAAATATTACTTTCGTTCCAGATGGTAACGGCGAATTCACCAAGGGCATGAACATGCTGGTTGAGAAAGCTGATCTGGGCTTCGGTCCACGTTCATGGCGTTACTCGATGCTGGTGCGTAACGGTGTGGTTGAGAAAATGTTTGTGGAGCCAAATAAGCCGGGTGACCCGTTTGAAGTGTCCGATGCCGATACCATGCTGAAATATCTGGCACCCGACTTTAAAGTACAGGAATCGGTATCTGTCTTTACCAAACCGGGCTGCCCATTCTGTGCCAAAGCGAAACAAATGCTGCAAGAACGCGGGATTCAGTATGAGGAGATCGTGCTGGGTAAAGATGCGACAACCGTCAGCTTGCGTGCTGTCACTGGTCGTGGAACTGTGCCACAAGTATTTATCGGTGGCCGTCATATTGGTGGCAGTGATGATTTGGAAAATTACTTATCTGCTTAATAATATTAATAGAGTGAAGATAATGTGAATACCCAAAGTCATTGGAGTTACAGGTAGGCGGCAAGTGAACTCATCTCGATGAGCTTACTTATTTTTAAGGTCAAGACCAGTAAGTGATTCGGGTGACAAATCTGCCGGGAGCAGATTTGAACGCTGCTGGCAGCGGCCTCGCAGAGGCGAGGCCCAAGGATGGGCCGAGTAACAAATGTAGCCAGCAACCCTGTAGCTTCAAATACGAAGGGTATACTTGGTAGGCTTCGGCCTACCCTTTTTATGTTAGGAGCAGACATGAAAACCTTAAACGTTGATGTCGCCGTAATTGGCGGCGGCACTGCCGGACTTGGCGCTTATCGCGCTGCCAAACTGTCAACCCCAAGTGTGGTGATGATTGAAGGTGGCGAATACGGTACCACCTGTGCACGCGTTGGTTGCATGCCATCCAAACTGCTGATTGCAGCAGCCGAAGCCGTACATCATATTGAAAAAGCGCCTAAATTTGGTATTCACCCGCAAGGCGATATTCTGATTAATGGCCGTGAAGTGATGAGTCGTGTTAAACGTGAGCGCGACCGGTTTGTTGGTTTTGTGCTGGAGGGTGTAGATAACATTCCAGCCGCGGACAAAATTCAAGGCTATGCCCGTTTCATTGATGATAATACGCTACAAGTTGATGATCATACGAGTATTGTTGCGCAGCGTATCGTGATTGCGACTGGCTCCCGCCCAACCTGGCCCACAGCCTGGGATGAGCTGGGTGACCGACTGATAGTTAATGATGATGTGTTTAGCTGGGATGACCTACCCGAATCTGTTGCGGTATTCGGACCTGGTGTTATTGGTCTGGAACTCGGTCAGGCACTGCACCGGCTGGGCGTTCAAGTAAAAATGTTCGGTGTCGGTGGTGGTGTTGGCCCACTGACTGACAGCATTGTACGTAATTACGCCGCGAAAACCTTGGGTGAAGAGTTCTATCTTGACCCAGACGTGAAAGTGGAAGTCATGCAGCGTGAGGGGGATAAAGTCTTTATCCGCTATCTGGATAAAACCGGTAAACCGCAAGAGACCATGGTTGATTACGTGTTAGCTGCCACTGGTCGTCGCCCTAATGTGGATAAACGGGGTCTGGAAAATACGTCCCTCATTCTGGACGAACGAGGGGTTCCGCAAGCTGATCGACTTACCCTGCAAACCAGCGTGCCACATATCTTTATCGCCGGTGATGCCAGTAACCAATTACCATTACTGCATGAGGCTAGCGATCAAGCCCGTATCGCCGGAGTGAATGCAGGTGGATTCCCTGAAGTGGTTCCCGGCTTACGTCGCAGCCCTATCTCGGTTGTTTTCTCTGACCCACAAATTGCGATGGTAGGCTCAACCTTCCGTGAGTTATCACAAAAATTCAGTGCATGTGGTTGTTTTGAAATCGGTGAAGTCTCTTTTGAAAATCAGGGGCGCTCGCGTGTCATGCTGAAAAACAAAGGTATTTTGCGCGTTTATGGCGAACAGGGAACCGGCCGTTTCCTCGGCGCCGAGATGATGGGGCCGAGTGCCGAACATATCGCACATCTGTTAGCTTGGGCACATCAACAACAGATGACCATCAATCAAATGCTGGATATGCCATTTTATCACCCAGTCATTGAAGAAGGCTTGCGTACTGCGCTGCGTGATTTACAGTCCAAGTTAAGGTTGGGTACCGATGAGGCTGAACGCTGCCTGCGCTGCCCAGGTGACTAATTTAACTCGCGGAAGTTTTTTTGTTTTCCCACACCGGGCTTTATGCCCGGTTTTTTATTCCTTATTTTGCGCACTGCTTCCATGAATTGAATCATCCCGCTTGGCATCTGAAGCCGTAATGCCCACTATTTGTTCAATTCTAGTCGTTTTAAAACGGCACTAGTGGGTCTATCACTATTGATTTGATACCACTAATGATACTAAAATGGAGGCACTATGAAAGACATGGACAGTCGGGTTGCTCAGATTAAAGCTAACCCCGCTGGGGTTAAATTCCGCGAACTCGTCAAAATCTGTAATTTTTACTTTGGCTTTCCCAGGCATTACTCCAGTAGTCATCATGTCTATGGTACTCCCTGGCAAGGAGACCCTCGGATCAACATTCAAAAGGACAGCAGCGGAATGGCCAAATTTTATCAGGTAAAACAGGTGATCGCTGCATTGGCTAAACTCGAGGAAATGGATAATGGTTAACATCGAACACTATACGTATCGGATTACTTGGTCGGCAGAAGATAATGAGTTTGTTGGTTTGTGTGCGGAATTCCCTGGCTTGTCATGGCTTGCAAAAGAGCGCTTCGAAGCCTTGGCAGGTATCACTGCGTTGGTTGCCGATATTCTGCGCGACATGCAGACTCATGGTGAAATACCACCACAACCCTTGGCAGAAAAGCATTATAGCGGGAAACTGGTTCTTCGCTTACCACCGGAACAGCACCGGCGTCTGGCAATTAATGCCTCGGAGGAAGGAATTAGTCTAAACCGCTATCTGTGCGCTCGGTTGGCTATCTGAATAAGACTAAACAGGGCGAAGTTTATCCCCTGTTTAGCCAAACTACTCGCCTTATAGATTGCCGTGCTCGTTACCGCTATTACTCGCGTTTATTTTTTAAATCAAAACCAATGGGCAGAGCTAATGTTATTTGCCCATGCAATAACAACTCGGCAGGTGGTTTAGGTAATGGCTGAGCACGTTTAATAAGTGCCAATGCTTCATGATCTAAAATAGCGGCCCCACTGCTTTTTATAAGCTGAGCAGATAGAACATGCCCATCTTTATTGACCACAAAACGGATAGTGGCGATGCCTTGTTGTCGCTGTTTTCTGGCTCTGGGTGGATAGCGTTTAAACTCCACCAGATGCCCTTGCAAGCGGCTTCGCCAATTCATTTTAACCTTTTGTTTATGCACGGAATCACTATTTGCTGCGGCAGCAATTTGATGGCTCTCGCCAGATAGTGTTGTGCTGGCTACGGCTGCTGGCGGAGAAGGCTTATTGCGGTTTTCTGGTGTTTCCTCAATGACAGGTTTACGCGGTTTCATTACTTGCTGTTGTGGACGTTTTATTTTCACTGGTTCTTCTACAGGTTCTTCTTCAGTGATTTCCACCTCTTTCTCAACTAGCAGTACAGCATTAGGTTGCTCAGGTGCTGTCAGCAAATTACTCACGTCTTCTGGTTGAGCTTCCTGTTGTTCAACCTGCGGTTCGTTAAAAGTCTGTTGTATTCCCACCACCGGATTTTGTTCCACGTTTTGGGTGAACTGCGTTTCTGCCGACAAGGTAAGCATCACTGCCGCCGGGGCGTCATCAGGATGTTTAACCAGTACAGATTCGGTACTCAGCAACCAGAGCAGGTACATATGGGTGCTGCTGGTAAACATGGCACTCCCCCACCAAAGAAGAGTGCGGGTATTATTTTTTCTTATCATCATGAATTAAATCGCCATATTCCTTTATCTTCCATGAGTTACCAACAGTGACTCGCCAAAAGCGTTATTCTTCAGCAAATGCTACATGCAGGCGATCCGCTAACGGTTTAAACAGATAATTGAGTAATGATCTTTCCCCGGTTCGGATAAAGACATCAACAGACATACCGGGCCGGATGGCCAACTCGGTTTGAGACATATCAATAGCGACGGTTAAAGGGTAATAAGGCTGTGAGGTTTGCGGATGCTGTATACGGTCGGCCCCAACATGTAATACAGAACCGTATAATTTAGGGGTATTACTCTGATTAAAAGCAGAAAAATTGAGATCAACGGGTAAGCCTGCTCTGGCCTTATCAATTAGCTCTACTGGTAACTGGGCTTCAACTAATAATGGTTGCCCACTGGGGACCAGTTCCATTAATGTTTGCCCGCTACTCACCACGCCTCCCACCGTATGCTGAGCCAGAGCAATAACCGCACCACTGACTGGGGCATATATCCGGGTATTATCCAACTCATATTCTGCTATGCTCAAACGCTGCTTCAAGTCTTGGGTATTTTGCTGCGCTTTCGCTAATTGCTCACGATTCTCACTTTGATACTGTTCACGCCGTTGTGAAATATGCTGTTCGGTTTCATCAATTAGTTTATGAGCCTCTTCAATATCACTGGTATCCTGCTCTACCCGTGCATGGAGTGATATCGCCTGACGCTCCATATCCAGTAACTGATTGTTAGCAACATGACCATTTTTCGCCAACAGTTGAACACCTTGTAATTGTCGTTGGAATAAGTCCGATTGACGCTGATTATTACGCCGCATCGCCTGCAAGCCATTCAACCGGTCTTGATGACGCGTAATTTGCGCAGATAGCCGAGCAATCTCACTCAATTGAGCCTGGCGACGGTGATGGAAAAGTTGTTGCTGCAAGACAATATTACGTTCAACCAGCGGTTGGGTTGGATGCAGGAGTAATGTTTCAGGAAAAATAATTTCACTCACACCATCCTGCTCAGCGGTTAAGCGAGCCTCCTGCGCCAAAGCACTTAAGTACTGATTTTTCAGGCTATCCCGCTGACTACGAATCACTGAATCATCCATGGTGATGAGTAATTGCCCTATGGTTACCTCTTCCCCTTCAGCAATATGTAACTGTTGGATACGCCCCCCTTGCAGGGGCTGGATAACTTTGCGATTTTCAGCAACCACAACCTGGCCAATAACCGCAATCCCTTTATCCAGTGGTGCCAGCGCAGCCCAAAGTAAAAAACCAATAAAACCACCGACAACCAGTAACCCACCAAGATTTAGATAGTAGCAACTATTTATCTGTGGCCGTAATCGGTTTTGCTGCTGATGGTTTTCATCAGTAACTGGAAAACGGCTTGATTCAGGTAGCATTGTTTTATCTCCCTCCGTGGTGTTTATTTTTGTGATGCGGTGCGAATGGGAGCAACGTCATATGACACCCCACTACCCCAGCCATTACGCGTGTTAAATGCTTTGGTCTCAGGTTCAACTGCTGCTTTATCTTTTATTTTCAATATGCTCTGAGTACGATCAAACAGCTCTATTTGCCCACTTTTTAAAAACAATAAGTAATCACTACCCGATAACAGTTCTGGTTTATGGGTGACCATCACAATCGTGCTGCCCTGCTGTTTTAGCTGGCAAATGCCAGCTAATAAGGCTTTTTCACCTTCTTTATCCAAACTGGCATTTGGCTCATCTAATACGATAAGCCTTGGTATCCCATACACAGCCCGCGCCAAGGCGATTCGCTGCCGCTGGCCGCCGGATAACCCTTCGCCTTCGTCTCCTAGCTGAGAGTCATAGCCTTGCGGTAGATGCAGAATCAAGTCATGCACATCGGCTAATTGTGCGGCAGCAATAACTTTTGCATTATCAATCGGGCCAAAACGCGCAATGTTTTCAGCAATTGAACCGCGAAATAGCTGAATATCTTGGGGTAGATAACCAATAAAGGCCCCTAAATGGCTTTTATCCCACTGAGAAATGTCTGCACTGTCTAGACGAACCGAGCCACTGAATGCAGATTGGCTTGCGACCAACAACTTCGCCAGAGTGGATTTACCACTGCCTGACGGCCCCAAAATGCCAAGCACATCACCGGGTTGCAGTTCAAAGTTGATAGATTGCAATACCGGAATATGTGTTCCCGGTTTGCAAACTGTAAGTTGTGTGACGCTTAATTTGCCCTGTGGAGGCGGCAAAATCATACCAGTAGCGGGTTGAGGCTGTTGCGCCAACAGATAAGAGAGACGTTGGTAGGCCAGTCGCGTGTGACTCCACTGTTTCCAAACCGCAATCAGTTGATCAATTGGCCCTAACACCCGACCGACCAAGATAGAGCCAGCAATCATCACACCTGCGGTAATAGCACCATCGATTACCAACAACGCGCCTAGCCCCAACATCATAGATTGCAACGCCTGACGGCTAGATTTGGATAAAGCCGTCACGCGGCTGCTTTTATCGCTGGCAACATTTTGCTGATAGAGAAATTGAGAGTGTTGCCTCAGCCAGCGTTCACGTAAGGCTTTTAACATCCCCATTGCTTGGATGGCATCTGCATTGCGCAAATTCGCATTAGCATGCTGTGTTGCTTGTGCCGTGATTATTGAGGCTTCTTTTAGCGGCTTTTTACATATCCAATGATTGAGCCAAGCCAAAAATATCAATATACAAGCGCCGGCGGCTGCCAGTGCCCCCAGCCAAGGGTGGAGGAGAAAAATCACCAGCAAATACAACGGGAACCACGGCGCATCAAAAAAGGCAAACAAAGCACTGCCCGTCGCGAACTGGCGCAGAGAAGTTAAATCATTCAATGCCTGAGCCGCAGGTGTTTTATGGCCCATAAGTTGGGAAGCAAAAGCAGCATTAAAGACTCGTTGATTAAGCTGCATATCAATACGTGTGCCCAGCCGAATAACTACCGCACTGCGAATCCATTCTAATAGTCCAATAAAGGCAAATATGCTCAATACTAGAATCGTCAGCATTAATAGCGTCATGGTATTCGCTGAAGCGAGAACACGATCATAAACTTGTAGCATGTAGATTGCGGGTGCCAACATCAGCAGATTGATTACAGCAGTAAATAGCCCTATACCCCAGAGACTTTTTTTATGATGGGCCAGAGCTGAGAATATCGTTGGCGATGCCGACGAAGAGCTAGCGTTTTTGCTTGATTCCATGGCATCAATTTCCATACAGAATGTATATTCTTCGTAATAATTCCTGCGACTGATATTAAATTAAAGTAATATATATTTATCAGAACAGATTGATGTTCAAAAGAAAGTCATTTTCAGAAAAGCAACAAAATGAACTACCGCCTATATAGTAATAAAAAGTGAATTAGAGAATATGGCGGTAGTATTATTTTTCTAACCAGAAAGTCATTTGTCGGTTGTCTTTATTACGCGGCTAATAATATGTCACTCCCGTCAGTTACACCAATAGTGTCAATAACCGGCATATCAACAATAACGTCAAACTGAGTGGCAGTCGCCATATCGTTAAGTGGTATGTTTACATCAATACCTTGGGCTTTGAGGAGTTCCAGCATAGGGGTAGCATTACCTCTCAATAAATTGTAAATGCCTTCACCCTCGCCACCTTGGTAAGGTTTTCCTGGCTCTGCATGCATCGTTCTGGACAATGAACATACCGAATAATAAAAATCACCGTCAATACTTAAACCATCTAGTCTCAACTGTACTTGATCAAGCTGCTTAGGGGTATTAGAGGTGTTATCTGCATTAGGAACAAATGAATTACCAAATTCTAAGGATTGGATGTAATTCCCCCGTTCCATGAAGCCATTATCACCCAATAGAGTTCCACCAATAATTAGCGCGGCTGGCCCATCTGGGTTTTGAAATTCAGCCAGAGCGATTCTATTATTATCCATATCAGTGCCGCTGGAAAAAGTATAATTATCATGGATGTTGGGTATGTTAATTAAGTCACCATAAGCCGCAGCCCACTGGTGAGCATAAGAGGAAATAGTTTCATATTTAATTGATTCATTGTATTTTAGAGTTACTGTCATAATGATATCCTTTTAATTTTAAATAATACTTTATCATTGAACAATCTTTACTACTGAATAAATTATTTAATCCACTTAAATAATTTTAAAGTTAATATACAACACTAACTTTGTTAAACGTTAAGCGGCTAATAATAGCTCACTGCTATCAGCCACGGTGTCAATGACGGGTATATCAACAATAACGTCAAACTGACTGGCAAGCGCCAAATCTTTGAGTGGCGTGTTTACATCTACACCTTGGGATTCGAGTATTTTTAGTATGGAAGCGTTATTGCCCCTCAGCAGGCCATAGACACCAAGATCCATATCACTCGGATAGCTATTATCTCTAAGCATTGCATAAAGGATCTCTAAAAAAGAGATATCAATATCATTTGAGATATCTAATCCGCTGAATTTCAGTTGCACTTGCTGGAGTTGAAGCTGATGAAACTGAGGATCCTCTAAGTTAATATCAGGAATAGGAATTAAATTCGCACCAAATTGCAGACTTTCGTTTTCACCGGGAATGATGGGAGACACTTCGGATAACTTCACTCCGTGAGCTTCCATAACCATCGCCGCGTGTACTCCCTTAGATTCCATCACTATTGCAGCTTTACTTTGAGGGGAGCTATTTTGAATCGCGAGTTTTATACCAACGGTGGGCGAATTTGGACCAGCCGAGTAAATACTATATCCTCCGTCACCCGACTTTTGAGCTATATCACCAAAATCAGTGGCCCACCAGTAGGTATAAGAAGAGATAGTTTCATTTTTAAATTCTTCATGATACTTAATCGTCACAGTCATATTAAAATCCCTTTAATTAAAAATATCACTCATCATTAAGTTATATTATTCTGTAGGTAAATTAATCTGCGAATTTTAATCTAATATTTAAAATATCAATATGAACCACCGCCGCAGCCAAGAAGAAACCAGATCTACCAGAGTACGGTGGTGGCGCACTTATACTCATTACAAATACACTGACACATATTACACAGCAGCGAGAATCAACCAGAAAATCCTTTCCCGGCGGTTCTATTTATTAAGCGGCTAACAACATATCGCTGCTTTCAATCACACCAACGGTATCAATCATTGGTGCATCTGACGCCATAACGTCAAATTGGCTGGCGATTGGCATATCCTTCAGTGGGGTATTCACATCAATACCCTTAGCGGCGAGGATTTCCAACAATGGTTCTGCATTGCCTCTCATCAAACCGTAGGTGGCTTTATGCATATCCCCTTGATGGTTTTCTACCATTGTTTTGGTAGGGTCAAATTCACCGGTCAGATCTATGCCACTCAATTTCACTTCCACTTGGTCAAGCTGTTTACCAGTGATATCTGAGTTATCTTTCAAGTTTTTACCCAACTCCAAGTTTGCCATTTTCCCGTGGAAGGTATGGTGGGCCATATTATAGTTCAAATCACCCTCTACGATCATTGCAGTACTAGCACCACTATGAGAGCTGCCAATTGAATATTGGTTACCACTAAACCACCCCCCGCCAGAAAATTGACCAACGTCCTTGGCATAGCCTGGTGCCTGCGTGTCTTTTATATCACCATGAATGGTAGCCCACTGCTGAGTATAAGAGGTTAGAGTGTCGTTACTGAATTGGCTTTGATATTGGATCGTTACTGTCATGATAAATTTCCTTATTGTTAACAACCATTATATGACTCATCACTGAGTCAGTGTGACTACAGACGAAGTTATTATTCCATCTGAAGATTTTAAATTCATATTTAGTATGTTTATTTAAGGCTTCATATTTAACATTGATAACTAAAATTTATATTCAAAACCGCCCTGAATAGTTCGACCACGATTTGGCGCAAAAGAAAGTGAATCACCATAACTGACTATATAAGCGCGATTAGTTATATTTTCTATTGTGCTACGCAAAGTTAAATTATTAGTTACCTTATAACTAGCATAAAGATCAAATAAGGTATATTTCGGCCAATCCGCAACATAAGCGGTATTAGCGTGGCCGTAGCTATTAATAACCGATGCGTCTTGATGTCCTTTGTTATAGCGAATAATGGTGCCGAGATCTAGCTTTTTATCAAATAATCTTCCACCTAAAGTTAAACTGCCACGATCACCGGGCAAATAAGCAGAAGAACCAAATAAGTTATTCCCCGCCAAGCAATCAATCATATTGTTCATGTTATCATTTTCGAGAGGATAAATACCATCCTTATTAGATGTAAAGGTTTGCGCTCCACCTAACCAAGCCCTTTTAGAACAAAAGTTATTAACACCAATCATTCTGGTATAATTTAAACTGGTATAAAAAAAACCCATGTCATAGCTTAATTGATATTCAAGACCACGAAAACGGGCTGCCAATAAATTATTAATGTAGGTAGCATTTGCAAAGGAACCGTAACCTAGCAGTGGTTTGGTCTTGGATAATTCAAGATTAATATAATTGCTGACGCGGGTATCAAAGTAGGCCATTTTGGCCACCAGGCGGTCTTGTTCACTAAACAGATTACTGTGTTGAATATTAATGCCCGCTTCCCAGGCTTTGGAATGCTCTGCGGCCAGAAACGGATTGGGCAAAATCCAGCCGTGACCATGTGCACTGCCGGTCGCCAGCACTTCGGTAATCGCCGGTGGCCGCCAGGATTTGCCGTAATTACCAAAAAACTCCAGCCACTGCACACCAGGTTTGATACCGATAGCCAAGGTGGGCGAAAGCTGTTGTTCACGGCGATCCACATCCCAGGTCATTTTGACCGTGTTATTATAGGAGCACCGCCTGTTTTCAGCGAGATGTTGCTCATGTATCTTTGTGTTGCATGGGTTTTCACGGGAATAGTTGCTAAGGAAAGATTTGCTCTGCATCCAGGTATTACCCTTTAAGCGAAATTGATCATAACGCAGGCCACCTTCCAGCCGCAGCCAGTCTGCATGTTCGTAATTCAACTGGGCAAAGGTGCTGGTCATGGTGCGCTTGCCGGGTGGGGTGACACCCAGCATTGTTTCTTGAGTTGAGTTGCCGGTGGAGCGGTCACTAAACCACTCGAGGCCATATTTGACTTGTAATTGATGGTGGTCGGCGAAGGTAAAGTAATTGGTATTTTGCAGTTGTAAACCACGGGTGTTCAAACGGGTTTGAGTCCAAAACTTTTTACAAAAAACGGCATCAGAACACAGGGTATCGGTTTCATCATTGGTATCAACGTAATAGATTTTAGCCGCCACATCCAGCCAGGCAATATGTTCAGGCTTGAGGCTATAATCCAACCCTATACTACGGTTCAGCACATCACTTACGCTGCTCTTTTTCCAGCCCATTTTAATTCTACGGTAGGGATCTGACTTATCGACAATCTGCGTTAACATACTGGCATTGGGGCTATTTATTTGCGTTTGCAAATAGCTGAGTACCAGCCGTTGGTCGGCGGGCAAATTCCAGCCCAGTTTAGCGAGCCGTGAGCTCATTTTATAGTTGGCAAATTCAACTTTGTTATTTGTAATTTCTCTGCCTAAAACTGGGGCGGCTTCTCTGCCAAAACGAAGAGCACCAATATCCCCTTTATTGCCGGGCCAATAATCTTTTAGATTGCGCTCACTGGCAGCAATTAATAGATCACCATATTCATTACCCAGCGCCAGGACACCACCACCAATAAACTGAGTGCCATTATCACCGGTCATGGCACGTATTTGCCCCCCCAGTTCTTTGCCCGGTTCGAGGAAATCACTGGCATTGACTGTATTAAAGGTGGCAACCCCACCAATGACGCCAGCACCGCCCATACCGCTGGTGGCCCCCTTTTCAATCACAACACTACTCAATATTTCTGGATCGATATACATCACACCATGGCGCTGACCATGACCGCTTTTCATAAAGTTTTGCCGCATGCCGTCAATATTCATATTGACGCGGCCGTAGTCTTGGATACCACGGATATTCACGGAAAGCGCGGGGTCTTGCTGGCTGACGCTGGAATAGACACCGGGAGTTTGTTCCAATATATCTGCCGCATGGCGGGCAGGGCGATTATCCAATTGTTCGCGAGAGATTTCACTGACTGAGTGCAGCTCATCATATACCCAGTCACCGTCCTGGGAGTTATTCGCTCCTTCTACCTTGAGTTTATCCAATAGCATATCATTTTCAGCCGAAGGGGTTACCGTTGCCTCCGCACGAACTTTGCCAGAATAGCCTTGCGCTGTTGCCAGAGCTATAAATATACCAAGGGCAATTTTATTCATTGAGGTTATTATTTTTCTTTTATCTCTCACTATATTGTCCATTTATTAGATTTCATCCTTACGATATGAATATAATTAACCTGTTAACTATTTTAGTTCTTGAATAGCAGACGTGATAATGGCCAGCAATAAATCTAATGCCGGATAACCAGAGATGTTTGAACAAAGGAAAGTCATTATCTATTAACGATATGACTGACCTTTTTCAAAATAGAAAAATCATAAAGAATTAAATCTAATAGCAGCCCAGCCACTTTATTAATGGATCAGGTAATGCAGGAATAAAATAGGTTTTCGGCTATTTTGAATTATATGTCTCTATTTTTAATCTTAGTAGAGGTTTCACTACAACGCCACTGGTTGATAATGATTATCATAATCACTAAGAGGTATAAACTCAACTGAATATTAAAATTAAAATCTTATTAGGCTGAAAATATTGGTTTTATAACGTAGATTAAATAAGAAAAATAATCGTTAGAGTAACGTCAATCAAAATAAAACAATATGAAAAATAACATGTAAATTATTTCAAATACGTTTAAATGTAAAATGGGCCACTATAAAGCGGCCCATTATCAATATTAATAGCTAACTAATTAAATTAGGCGTGCTTTCGCTTCGACAATAGCAGAAGCCACTTGCTGTGGTGAGACCCCACCTTTAGCAACACGTTTATCCAGGCAAGATTGCAATGCCAGAATCGGATAAACATCATCGCCAATCACTGCGCTGAACTTCTGCAAATCAGCCAGCAAGAGTGCTTCCAGCGCTTTACCCTGACGAATAGCTTCAACGACCGCTTCACCAACAATATGGTGCGCCTCACGGAAGGGTACGCCCTTGGCGACCAGATAATCAGCCAGTTCAGTGGCATTGGCGTAACCCTGTTCTGCCGCTTCTTTACAACGTGGCCGTTTTACCTGAATACCGTCTAATACCAGCGCCGCCATATGCAGGCAATCGAGCCAGGTATCCAACGCATCAAACAGCCCTTCTTTGTCTTCCTGCATGTCTTTGTTATAAGCAAGAGGCAAGCCTTTCAACGTCATCATCATTCCGGTCAATGCACCTTGTACCCGGCCACATTTACCACGGATTAATTCCAACGCATCTGGGTTTTTCTTCTGTGGCATCAAGGAAGAACCGGAGGTCACACGATCCGATAAATCAACAAAAGCCGCTTCGCCACTGTTGAAGAAGATCAGATCCTCAGCAAAACGAGACAAATGCACCATGCCGATGCTGGCATCAGACAGTAGCTCTAAGACGTGGTCGCGGTCTGAAACACTGTCGAGGCTGTTGCGAGTGGCAGAGGCGAAACCTAACCAGCTAGCCAGTTGTTCGCGATCGATGTCATAGGCAGTACCTGCCAATGCCCCACTGCCCAATGGGCTGACATCCAAGCGCGTCAGGGTATCTTGCAGTCGGCTTTGGTCACGCGACAGCATTTCTGCATACGCCAGACACCAGTGAGCAAAAGTCACCGGTTGAGCACGTTGCAAGTGGGTATAACCCGGCATGACGGCATCCTGATTCGCTTCGGCTGTGGCAACCAGCGCCTGCTGCAACTGCTTAACCGCAGTTTGTAATTCAGTAATCTGGAATTTGCACCACAATTTCAGATCGGTCGCCACCTGATCATTACGGCTACGGCCGGTATGCAGTTTTTTACCTAAATCGCCAACTTTATCAATCAGTTTGGTTTCGACCCAACTGTGAATATCTTCAGCATCACTGTGCAAGATAGCCTGCGGATCGGCCTGCACTTCTTTTTGCAATGCATCAAGTGCCTGTTCCAGTTGTTGCTGTTCGGTAGCCGTTAATACCCCAACCGTCACTAGCGCTTTCGACCAGGCAACAGAACCGATAATATCCTGCTCCGCCAGCCGATAATCAAACCGCAGTGAATCGTTGAATTGCTTGAAACGCTGATCTGCCGCCTGACTGAACCGCCCGCCCCACAATGCCATAATCTTTCTTCCCTAGTTTCAGAATAAAAACTCATAATATACCCAAAGTAGTTGGAGTGGCAGCAAGGCAGCAAACGCACGAATCCCGTTGAGCTGACTCAAGTCAGTGATTCGGGTGAGTAAGAGCCGCTAACAGCGCTGCAACTTCAAATAAGAAGGGTATTTAGGCCAGAATACGTGTGCCAATTGGCTCACCATTAAACAGTGCCGGTAACTGATCCGCATGACGCCAACTGGCAATATCTACCGGGCGGCCTAGTGAGCGTGCTGCATCCAGTGCTGCGTTCACTTTAACTACCATACCATCGGTGATGATGCCTTGAGCAATGAGTTGCTCGGCCTTTTGCGCCGTCATTTCAGCAATCCGTTGGCCTTTACCATCCAGTATGCCACTAACATCAGACAACAAGATCAAATCTGCCCCAAGGGTGGCGGCTAACGCGGTGGCTGCCTGATCGGCATTCACATTCATCAGTTGGCCGTCGGCAGTAATACCAATGGAGCTGATAATGGGCATGTAATCCGCAGCCAGCAAGGTATTCACCAAAGTAGGTGATCCCGGCTGAGCATTACCCACATGCCCCAGCTCGGCATCCAGTAGCGTTACCGAGACGGTTCCACCATCGCCCAGACACAAGCCAACAGCATTAATATTATGTTTCACCGCCCAAGACAGCAGGGTTTTGTTAGCGGTGCCAGCCAGTGCGCCGGTAATGATATCAATCTGATCAGCAGGGGTGACGCGTAAGCCGTTTTTCTTCACTACTGGCAAAGCGAGTTTTTTCATCAGAATGTCAACCAGACAACCGCCACCGTGCATAATCACTAGCGGGCGCTCATGCTTTTCGCGATAAGTCACCAATGCAGTAAACAGGCGTTCCAGCGCTTCTTCGCTGTCGAGCAACACGCCACCTAATTTAATGACTAACGGATTCATCATTTTTGCGCCTTATTTAATCGGGTAAAATTTATGGGTTTACAGGCATGACCGCAACCAGCAATTTCGGCTAGTGACTTACCTTGCCCCACAACAGAGACTCGGTTTCTGTAAAACCAAAACGTATATTCATGCATTGTACAGCCTGAGCTGCCGCACCTTTCAGTAGGTTATCTTCAGTAGCGACAATAATTAAATGTTCGCCTTGCACCGAGAAACCAATATCGCAGAAAGGCAAACCAACCACCGCTTTCAACGCGGGAACACCCTGCTGATACAACCGCACCAGCGGTTTATCCTGATAAGCATGGTGATACGCGTCGGCAATATCTTGCGCCGTAATACCCGCGTTCAGACGGCAGGTAATGGTCGCCAAAATGCCCCGGGCGAAATTACCCAAGTGCGGGGTAAAAATAACTGGCGTGCCAAGGTGAGCCACAATTTCTGGATGATGACGATGATTAAACAAGCCGTAGGGCTGTAAACTCACTTCACAGAAACTGTTGCCGATACTGGCCTTACGCCCTGCGCCGCTGACGCCACTGACCGCATTAATCACCGGCCACTGTGCTTCATTCAATAATTTGCTATCAACCAACGGCTTAAGCGCTAATTGCGATGCGGTTGGATAACAGCCTGGTACCGCGATCAACTGTGCCTGCTTAATCTCTTCTGCCTGCCATTCAGCAAGCCCATAGACGGCTTTATCCAGCCAATCGGGATGTTTATGTTCAAAACCATAATACTGACGGTAAAACGCCGTATCTTTAACCCGAAACGCACCGGAGAGATCGAATACTACACAACCGGCAGCTAAAAATTGCGGCGCTAAATCATGGCTGACCTCGTGGGCGGTAGCGAGGAACACAACATCAACCCCTTTTGCCGCCTGAGCCACATCCACCAAGGGTTGCAGCGGGAGATCAATAATGCCTTTTAGCTGCGGATGCAGGTCAGAAAGTAATTTTCCTGCATCTGCACTTTGCGCTGAAACCGTTAAACCGGTTATGTTCATATGTGGGTGACGACTCAGGTAAGCCGTAAGCTCCGCTCCGGCATAACCACTGGCACCAACAATTAGCGTATTCAACATGGGTTCAGTTCACCTTACCCTGCTTACTTGACGTTGCAGCAGTGCTTATTACTCACTTGCCGCCTACCTGCAACTCCAAGTACTTTGGGTATAAAAATGTAATTCGGTATAAAGACATAAGTAGTCAAAACCGGTATTTGGGTTTTCAGCAAGGTTTTGCTGTTCCCCTCGTGATTGAGCGTTGACATTTTCGTAAATTTAAGGGTGTTTTTCGGTTCCCTTACGCTCAAGCTTAATGTATTTTTATTCATAATTACTGCATGAATATTGATACTATCCTAACCAAAGGCTGTCAACAGTGAAGATGAAATTACCTCCATTTATTGAGCTGTATCGGGCGTTAATCGCGACGCCATCGATCAGCGCAACCGATAGCGCTCTCGATCAAAGTAATGAGGCGTTAATCAACTTGTTGGCCGGATGGTTTGCAGACTTGGGTTTTCGTGTCGAGATCCAACCCGTGCCCGATACACGCCACAAATTTAATCTGCTTGCCAGCATTGGAGAAGGCAATGGTGGATTATTGCTGGCGGGTCATACCGATACAGTGCCTTTTGATGAAGGGCGTTGGACGCGCTCACCGTTCACCCTGACCGAACATGACAATAAGTTGTATGGTTTGGGTACCGCCGACATGAAAGGCTTTTTCGCCTTTATTCTGGATGCGGTGCGCGATATCGATGCCAGCAAACTGAGCAAGCCGCTGTATATTCTGGCAACCGCCGATGAAGAAACCACCATGGCAGGCGCGCGCTACTTTGCCGCCTCCAGCCAGTTGCGCCCAGATTTTGCCATTATCGGTGAGCCAACCTCGCTGCAACCGGTGCGGGCGCACAAAGGGCATATTTCCAATGCTATCCGAATTACCGGTCAGTCTGGGCATTCTAGCGATCCGGCACGTGGGGTGAATGCCATTGATTTAATGCATGAATCTATCACTCAATTGATGAAGCTACGCACCAAGTTGCAAGAGCGTTATCACAATCCGGCGTTTACTATTCCGTATCCCACCATGAATTTTGGTCATATTAACGGCGGTGATGCGGCAAACCGTATCTGTGCTTGCTGCGAATTGCATATGGATATCCGCCCGTTGCCGGGCCTGACATTAAGTGATCTGAATGAGTTAATGACCGAAGCGCTGACACCGGTAAGCCAGCGCTGGCCAGGCCGTTTGAGCATTGACGAACTGCATCCACCGATCCCAGGCTATGAATGCCCAACCGATCACCATATGGTAGGGGTTATCGAGAAATTATTGGGTGAGCGTACCGCGGTGGTGAACTACTGCACCGAAGCGCCGTTTATCCAGCAAGTGTGCCCAACTCTGGTGCTGGGACCCGGTTCGATCGATCAAGCCCATCAGCCAGATGAATTTATCGATATGGCCTTTATCGAGCCAACCCGCGAGCTGATTGGTCAGTTGGTTGACCATTTCTGCCAGCAGTAATTACCTCTTATGGGGTAGGCGATCAATTTTGCCTATTAGGAAGACTGATAACCTGACCTTGGTAATTAAATTTCAGCAATATCCCTAAAATTGATGTTTTTTTGCTAAAAATAGTGTCAATTGGAGTATGGAATTGAACGTGGCGAGTGGAATTGTCCATCTCGGCCTTTTGGGTGAAATTAATTTACAAAAAGAAACCATAAAAGTTTATACCCAAAGTCATTGGCGTTGCAGGTAGGCAGCAAGTGAAAGACAAATCGGTTGAAGACCGATTTGAACAGCATTTATGCTAGCCCGCAGGGTGAGCCTCTTTGAGGCTCATTAATCCCGATAAGCTGACACCGGTCAGTGATTCAGGTGAGTAAGCGTCGCTAACCACCCTGCGGCGTCAAGGGCGAAGGGGATATGGGTCAGGGGTCATATGAACGAACAATATTCCGCAATGCGAAGTAACGTCAGTATGCTCGGTACGCTACTCGGGGACACCATCAAAGAAGCGCTTGGTGAACACATCCTTGAAAAAGTAGAAACCATCCGTAAATTATCCAAATCTTCGCGTGCTGGTAATGAAGCGAGCCGTCAGGAACTGCTGACCACGCTGCAAAATCTGTCCAACGACGAGCTGCTGCCGGTAGCCCGTGCTTTTAGCCAATTCCTCAATCTGACGAATACGGCAGAGCAATATCACAGTATTTCACCACACGGTGAAGCCGCAAGTAACCCAGAAGCTCTGGCCCAGCTTTTCACTCGCTTAAAAGATAAAAAGCTGAGTGAGAAAGATATGCGCAGCGCGGTTGATGAGTTATCCATTGAGTTGGTGTTAACCGCTCACCCAACCGAAATTACACGTCGCACCCTGATCCACAAACTGGTGGAAGTGAATACCTGCCTGAGCCAGTTGGATCACAATGACTTAGCCGATTACGAACGCAACAAGATCATGCGTCGTTTGCGCCAGTTAGTTGCACAATCGTGGCATACTGACGAAATTCGTAAAATACGCCCTTCCCCAGTAGATGAAGCCAAATGGGGCTTTGCCGTGGTTGAAAACAGCCTGTGGGAAGGTGTGCCCGCATTCCTGCGTGAGTTTAACGAGCAGTTACAAAACTCGCTCGATTACCGCTTGCCTGTAGAGGCCGTGCCAATACGCTTCACCTCTTGGATGGGGGGGGACCGTGACGGTAACCCGAACGTTACCGCTGAAATTACCCGCCATGTGCTGTTACTCAGCCGTTGGAAAGCCACCGACCTGTTCTTGCGTGATATTCAAGTGTTGGTATCAGAGCTGTCCATGTCGGAATGTACCCCGGAACTGCGTGAATTGGCCGGTGGCGAAGAGGTGGTCGAACCTTATCGCGAATTAATGAAACGCGTCCGTACCCAGTTGACCAATACTCAGGCTTATCTGGAAGACCGTCTGAAAGGCGAACGTGTCTTGCCACCGACTGATTTGCTGGTGAGTAATGACCAACTGTGGGACCCACTTTACGCCTGTTATCAGTCTCTGAAAGCCTGTGGCATGGAGATCATTGCTAACGGCCAACTGCTGGACACCCTGCGCCGCGTACGCTGTTTTGGTGTGCCATTGGTGCGTATCGATGTACGCCAGGAAAGTACCCGCCACACCGATGCCATCGCTGAACTGACCCGTTATCTGGGCCTCGGCGATTATGAAAGCTGGTCTGAGGCGGACAAACAAGCCTTCCTGATCCGCGAGCTGAACTCCAAGCGCCCACTGGTTCCGCTGAAATGGGAACCGAGTGCTAATACACAAGAAGTGCTGGAAACGTGCCGGGTGATTGCCGAAGCACCACAAGGCTCTATCGCCGCTTACGTTATCTCCATGGCTAAAGTGCCATCAGACGTGCTGGCAGTACATTTACTGCTGAAAGAAGCGGGTTGCCCATTCACGCTGCCAGTTGCGCCATTGTTCGAAACCCTTGATGACCTGAACAATGCCGACGAAGTAATGACCCAGTTGCTAAATATCGACTGGTATCGCGGCCTGATCCAAGGCAAGCAGATGGTGATGATTGGCTATTCCGACTCGGCAAAAGATGCCGGCGTAATGGCAGCATCCTGGGCGCAATATCGTGCGCAAGATGCGTTGATCAAAACCTGTGAGAAGGCCGGTATCTCTCTGACACTGTTCCACGGTCGTGGCGGTTCTATCGGCCGTGGCGGTGCGCCTGCACATGCAGCCCTGCTCTCTCAGCCTCCGGGTAGCTTAAAAGGCGGCTTACGCGTCACTGAACAAGGCGAGATGATCCGCTTTAAATTTGGGCTGCCGGAAGTCACTATCAGCAGTCTGGCGCTGTATGCCGGAGCGATTCTGGAAGCCAATCTGTTACCGCCGCCAGAGCCGAAGAAAGAGTGGGTTGAGGTGATGGACATTCTATCGGACGCTTCCTGCGATATGTATCGCGGCTACGTGCGTGAGAATCCTGAGTTTGTCCCTTACTTCCGCGCCGCGACCCCAGAGCTGGAATTAGGTAAGTTGCCATTGGGTTCTCGCCCGGCAAAACGCCGTGCGGATGGCGGAGTCGAGAGCTTACGTGCCATTCCATGGATTTTCGCTTGGACACAAAACCGCCTGATGCTACCTGCCTGGCTGGGTGCAGGGGCCGGTTTGCAAAAAGCGATTGATGCCGGTAAGAAAGAAGTATTAGCCACGATGTGTCGTGACTGGCCATTCTTCTCTACCCGTATCGGGATGCTGGAAATGGTGTTCGCCAAAGCTGATTTGTGGCTGGCGGAGTATTACGACCAACGTTTAGTGGATAAATCACTGTGGCCGTTGGGTCAGCAATTACGTGACCAGTTAGCCGCGGATATTAAAGTGGTGCTGGCTATCGCCAACGATGACCACTTGATGGCTGATTTACCGTGGATTGCGGAATCGATCGCGTTGCGTAATGTGTATACCGATCCACTGAACGTGCTGCAAGCTGAGCTGTTGCACCGTTCGCGCCAGCATGAGCACCCAGATGCCCGTGTTGAGCAGGCATTGATGGTGACTATCGCCGGTGTCGCTGCGGGCATGCGCAATACAGGTTAACCATTGATTTTGGGGGAAGCGATTCCCCTGATTATCTTTTGTTTACTTGATGATTATGATGAAAAGGGGCCAGCGCCCCTTTAACAACTTACGGCCTCACCCCAAGAGTATGGCAAATCGCATAACTCAACTCTGCCCGATTCAAGGTATAGAAATGGAAATCCTTCACCCCTTCACGGCTTAAAATCTTCACCATATCCATCGCCACTGAGGCACCCACCATTTTGCGCGTCTCAGGATCATTATCCAGCCCTTCGAAAATACTGGTCATCCAGTGTGGTACCCGCACGTTGGTCATGGTGGCAAAGCGCTGAAGCTGTTTAAAATTGGATACCGGTAAAATGCCCGGCACGATTTCAACGTCGATGCCGGTAGCCACACAGCGGTCGCGAAAACGCAGATAGCTCTCAACATCAAAGAAGAACTGGGTAATTGCCCGGTTAGCACCCGCATCAATCTTACGTTTGAGGTTGATCAGGTCAGCTTGCGCGCTTTTAGCTTCAGGATGGACTTCTGGATAAGCCGCCACCGAGATATCAAAATCCCCTACGTCTTTCAGCAAGGTCACCAAATCAGATGCGTACATTTCTGGTTTACCACTATCCGGTGGCAAATCCCCTCGCAGAGCAACGATATGACGGATACCGCTGTTCCAGTAATCGGTAGCAATATCACGTAACTGAGTCGGTGAAGCATCAATGCAGGTCAGATGTGGTGCGGCTTCCAGGCCAGTGCGCTCTTTTATCCCTTTGATGATGCTGTGGGTACGATCGCGCTCGCCAGAGTTCGCGCCATAAGTCACCGAGACAAACTTGGGTTTCAGGGTGCTCAGACGATCAATCGAACTCCACAGGGTCTCTTCCATCTCGCTGGTGCGCGGCGGGAAAAACTCAAAAGAAACATTAATCTGACCCTGCAACTCTGACAGACTTTGATTCAGCGCTTCCCGCTGGTTGGCGTGGAAAAAACTCATACCCTGTTACTCCATTGTCGTTATGACGACTTATGTTATCTGTTACCGCTCATTTATGAGCGTCTATACGTTTAGACGGCTAAATAGAAAATGACGGAAGTTGGCTAAAGAGTCAACTTTTAAATAAGTTTAGGGTGATGATTAATCTTCACACGCCATACGCGGAAAATTCATGTAGACCTCTAACCCTTGAAGTTACAGGGGTTCGCGGTATTCGCTTACAGCCTGTCAGCAATATGCGCTCTTGGGGACCGGCATTAAAGAGGGGATGGGTTAAAGAGGCAGTTTCGCCTCCTCCGCTTAAGCAGAAGAGGCGAGTTAATGCAAATTACAGCAATTGAGACAGGCGGTTTAAATCAGACTGAATTGCACCAGCAGTAACATCACGCCCGGCACCTGGGCCACGAATGACCAGTGGGTTATCGCGATACCAACGGCTCTCAATGGCAAAGACGTTATCGCACGGCAGCAATGAGGCCAGCGGATGGTCAGCACGGACTGCTTCAACGCCCACTCGAGCCTTACCATTAGCATCAAAGCGTGCCACGTAACGTAACACCAACCCCATCTCATTCGCGGCTTCTAAGCGCTGAATCATTTGCTGATTCAATGCTTCGCCATTTTCAAAGAACTGATCTACCGACCCCACATCAGCACCAGCAGGCACCAGCGACTCCACCCGCACCTGATTCGGTTCAATGTCATAACCCGCTTCACGGGCCAGAATCACCAGTTTACGCATCACATCCTGGCCTGAAAGATCCACCCGTGGATCTGGCTCAGTCAGACCTTGTTGCCAGGCTTGATCTACTAATTCGGTAAAGGGTACCGTGCCGTCAAATTGCAGGAATAACCACGACAGCGTGCCGGAGAAGATACCACTGATCGCCAAGATACTGTCGCCGCTATCACGTAGATCACGCACCGTGTGGTTAACCGGTAAGCCAGCGCCCACCGTGGCGTTGTACAGCCAGTGGCGGCCGGTTTTGGCAAAAGCATCGCGAATTTGGCGGTAGTTATTGCTACTGGATGCTCCGGCCAGTTTGTTGGCGCTGATAACGTGGAAACCGTAGCTGGCGAAATCCAGATATTGTCCGGCCAGCGACTCACTAGCGGTCACATCCAGCACCACCAAATCATCAAACGGGTGTGCTCGCATCCATAAAAACAGCGACTCTTCATCCTGCTCTTTGGCTTCGTCATCATAAAATGCCAATGTCCGACTGGCATCCAGCCCATCGTAACTTAACAGGCTGCGGCGGCTATCCACCACACCTGCTAGCACAAACTCAAAACCACTGCGCGCCGAGATATTCTTCTGCTCGCGGGCGAACAGTTCCAGCCAGCGGGCACCAATATTACCTTTGCCAAACAGCATCAGACCAATGCGTTTTTCTGCACGGAACAGTGACTGGTGCAAGCCCTGAATCAGGTGTTCAGTCGGACCAAGGCGCAAAACGGCCACCATGCTGATCCCATCTTCTGCCTGCCAAATAAACTCAACTGGCTGATCTTTTAACTGTTGGTAGAACCGGTGGCTGTGCAGTGGGTTCTTGCAAACCCCCGCGCCCACCAGTGCGACCAGTGCCAGCCCTTCGCGTAGGGATAATTTACCCGGCAGCGCGGCATCTTCCAGCACTCTTAGTGCACTGTTAACTACTTCGGAGGTATAGCAGAGTTGCAACAGATTGCGATCGGGATGAATACCGGTGGCTAGCGGTTTGATTTGCGCACGTTTGAGTAGCAAATCAATCTCTTTCTGCGCCAGCGAGAAATCGTGATGACCGGCAATCTGCAATTCGATCAGGCAGACATCATCATGGCTGGTAACGATTTTCGCCCCCGAACCTGATGCCAGTACGCGCTCAATGCGGGTTGAACCCTGCTCTGGCTGATAACTACAACGCAGTTGTAAATCGATATCGCTGCCTGAAACCGGCTGTAGCGTGCGGGTATGCAGCACCGGTGCTGCCAGACGGGCCAATTCACTGGCTTCATCCAATCGTAGCAACGGTAACAGACAGGCATCTTTTACTTTGCGTGGGTCAGCACTGTATACCCCAGCAACATCACTCCAGATGGTCACGCGCTCGACACCCGCCAGCGCCCCGACTTGTGTCGCCGAGTAGTCACTGCCGTTACGCCCCAGCAGCACGGTTTCACCGGAATTACTGCGCGAGATAAACCCTGTCACCACCAAACGTTGATGTGGGTGCTGGGCCATTAATTGTTGTAACAGCGGGTAAGAACGGCCTTCATCGATTTGTGGTTGTGCCGCACGCTCTGCACGCAGGAAACTACGGGCATCCAGCCAGGTGGCGTTCATATCCTGCTTGTTCAAAACCGCCGCCATCAAACGGGCGGACCAAATCTCACCGTGCCCCACCACTTCGGCGTAAATTGCATCGTCGACTTTGTTATCCAGCAGGCCCGCCAGACGCTCCAAATCATGGATAAACTCACTAATCAGCGGTTCGGCCATTTCTGGAGACAATAAACCACTGATCAGATCATGTTGATAACGACGTAAATTTTGTTGCACCTGATGAGCAGAAAGACGATCACTTTGGCTCAGTTTCAACCAGCTAATCAGTTGGTTGGTGGTACTGCCTGCCGCAGACACCACCATCAGATCACCAGGATGACTGTAATTGGCCATAATATTGGCCACCCGCAGGTAACACTTCACATCCGCAAGGCTACTACCACCAAACTTATGCAGTTGACGGCCGGTCACCGCCGCTGCTACCGCTGTTGCATTCATGCTTACCTCGTTCCCGCCAACTGGAAAGCATTTTCCAAATCGGCAATCAAATCTTCGCTGTCTTCAATACCCACGGAAATGCGCAACAAGCTGTCAGTAATACCTGCGGCAATGCGCGCTTCTGGTGCCATACCGGCATGGGTCATGGTCGCTGCATGGGAAATCAGACTTTCCACACCGCCCAAAGACTCCGCCAGAGTAAATAACTCAAGGGCTGAGAGGAAGCGACGCAGTAGCTGTTCATCACCATCAAGCTCAAAACTGAGCATCGCACCGAAACCAGACTGCTGACGGCAGGCAATTTCGTGGCCGGGATGTTGTGGCAGAGAAGGATGATACAGCTTTTTCACCAAAGGCTGCTGCTGTAAATAACGAACAATCTCATCCGCGTTACGTTGCTGCTGAGCCATACGTGGCGACAAGGTACGCAAACCGCGTAATAACAGGTAGCTATCAAATGCTGCCCCCGTTACCCCGATATTATTCGCCCACCATGCCAGCTCAACCGCCAGCTCAGGATCTTTGGCAATTACCGCACCAGCGACCACATCAGAGTGACCATTTAGGTATTTAGTACAGGAGTGAACCACCAAATCCGCCCCTAAAGAGAGTGGCTGCTGCAAGGCAGGGCTGAGGAACGTGTTATCACAAACCGTCAGAGCACCTACTGCATGTGCCGCCTTGCAGATAGCGGCAATATCTACCACCCGTAGCAGCGGATTACTGGGTGTTTCAATCAATATGAGCTTGGGTTTTTCCGCCAAGGCCCGGCTCAATGCCGTTTCATCACCCTGATCGACAAACAGCACCCGATAAGCACCGCGCTTGCTCAGACTATCGAATAAACGATAACTGCCGCCGTAACAGTCGTGTGGGGCGACCAGCAAGTCACCCGGTTTTAGGAATGTGGTGCAAACCAAATGAATCGCCGACATCCCGCTGCTGGTCATGACTGCACCCGCACCACCTTCCAGTTCCGCCAGTGCACGCTGTACCACATCGCGCGTCGGATTCCCGCGACGTGAATAATCATGTGCGCGCGGCTGATTAAAATCGATAAAATTATAGGTACTGGAGAGGTGAATCGGGGGGACAACGCAGCCGTATTGCTCGTCATCGTTCAACCCGCTACGGACTGCTATTGTTGCCTGTTTACGCGTCATATGGATTTCCACCAGCCGGTTATCAAGAAAATGTTACGCCAGATTAGACGCACAAATTACGGACGTCAATACATCTGGACATCTAAACTTCTTTGCGTATAGATTGAGCAATGGAATAATAACCGCTAAAATTGTAGAGGCTTTAACTATCTTAATGATGTCAGTGAGTTTTCGGTGGTGTTTTGTTTAACCGCAAGGACCGTATCGAAAGGTAACGGCTATCAATAAGTAGTAAAATGATTAAATGGGTGATGTTGCTCTAGTAAAATCGACATTTATTTAGTGAGAACAGCGAAGATCGGGCATAATTGGCCGGTTTTCAGAATTTTGTATTTTCCCGACAAATTTAAGGTGTCCCATGGCTGAGTGGAACGGCGAGTATGTCAGCCCTTACGCTGAACACGGTAAGAAAAGCGAACAGGTCAAAAAAATTACGGTATCCATTCCGCTGAAGGTGTTAAAAATCCTCACCGATGAACGGACCCGCCGTCAGGTGAACAACCTGCGCCACGCCACCAACAGTGAATTGTTGTGTGAGGCCTTTTTGCATGCATTTACCGGCCAGCCGCTACCGAATGACGAAGACCTGCGTAAAGAACGTAGCGATGAAATCCCGGAAGCCGCGAAAATTTTAATGCGTGAGTTGGGTGTTGACCCCGATACCTGGGAATACTAATCCCCAGCGACCACTCGGTTCATTAGTCATAGTGAACCTGAAATGTAGAAACAAAAAAGGCACCCGAAGGTGCCTTTTTCATCTGACGGGCAATAATTACTTCTTAGCGCCCGGCATGCTGAAACGCTTGTTAAAGCGGTCAACACGGCCACCGGTAGCAACATCACGCTGCTTGCCAGTGTAGAACGGGTGGCATTCGCCGCACACGTCCAGATTCAGGTCATGACCAACAGTAGAGTTGATCTTGATAACGTTACCGCAAGAGCAAGAAGCAGTAACTTGTTCGTATTTAGGGTGGATACCTTGTTTCATGGAAAACCTCTATATTTAGGCCGTGTCGCTATCCAGCCCTGTTCCGCCAGACACCACACGATTGATAAATAACAATTTGATTGTTAACGAACAGCTGCGGATAAAGTAAGCAACGGTTGTTAACAGGATTTGATATCGAATTATACCAAAGGCGGCGAATCATACAGAATTTGACCAAACCGCGCAATCGAATCCGCACATTGTGAAGCACTCAGTGTAAACTGTTCAATCTTTATTTAGACCCGTCATACTTCAAGTTGCATGTGCGTTGGCTGTGCTCAATAACCCGAATCACTTACTCATGTAAGCTCATCGGGATTTTCTCGCTTGCCGCCTTCCTGCAACTCGAATTATTTAGGGTATAGGCCAATTGTACTTATTTAGACCAATTTTAGTTATCAGGATGAAAACACATGTCCGTTGTTCAAGTGGCATTACCCGTACCGTTGGCCCGTAGCTTTGATTACCGTTTAGACAGCGCCATGGCCTGCCCGGTGGTCGGTGCTCGCGTTAGTGTGCCATTTGGTAAACGCAAAGCCATCGGAATTGTGGTGGGTATCAGTGATACCAGCACATTCCCCCTTGAACAACTGAAAGCCATTGACGCCGTTCTGGATGAGCGCAGCTTATTCCCACCCAGCTTGTGGCGCATTCTCTGCTGGGCAACCGAGTATTATCATTACCCGATAGGTGAAGTGCTGTTCCATGCTCTACCTATTCTGTTGCGCCAAGGGAAGCCTGCCCAATCTGCGCCGTTGTGGCAGTGGTTCGCAACCGAACAAGGGCGAGCCACACCACCGGAAAGCTTAAAACGCGCCCCGAAGCAGCAACAAGCGCTTGCCGCATTATTGCAAAAACCGGTCTATCGCCATCAAGTTAATGAAATGGCACTCACCGAAAGCGCATTGCAGGCATTACGCAGTAAAGGGCTAATTGACCTGCGGGCACAGGAAATCGCGACTACCGATTGGCGCAACGGCTTCGCCGTTCTGGGTGAGCGCCTGCGGCTGAATACCGAGCAGGCAACCGCCGTTGGGGCGATTCGCAGTGAAGATACCCAGTTTGCAGTCTGGCTGCTGGCTGGGGTGACCGGCTCCGGTAAAACAGAAGTTTATCTGAGCGTGCTGGAAAATATTCTGGCACAAGGCCGCCAGGCGTTGGTTTTAGTCCCTGAGATCGGCCTGACCCCACAGACTATCGCTCGTTTTCGCGAAAGGTTTAACGCCCCCGTTGAGGTGCTCCATTCAGGTTTAAATGACAGCGAACGTTTGTCCGTCTGGCTACGGGCGCGTAACGGCGAAGCCGCAATTGTTATTGGTACCCGCTCGGCACTGTTTACGCCGTTTTCCCGCCTCGGGGTCATTATTATCGATGAAGAGCACGACAGCTCTTATAAACAGCAAGAAGGCTGGCGGTATCATGCCCGGGATTTAGCCGTATTTCGGGCCCGTGAAGAAGGCATTCCTATCGTGATGGGCACGGCGACCCCGGCGCTTGAGACCCTGCACAATGTGCAAATGGGTAAATATCGCCAGTTGACGCTATCTAAACGGGCGGGGAATGCCAAACCCGCCGTACAGCATTTGCTCGATTTAAAAGGCTTACCGCTTAAAGTTGGCCTCTCTCAGCCACTGCTAAAACGGATGAAAACCCATTTACAGGCCGATAATCAGGTAATTTTGTTCCTGAACCGCCGTGGCTATGCTCCCGCGCTACTGTGCCATGAGTGTGGCTGGATTGCTGAATGCCAGCGTTGCGACCACTATTACACCTTGCATCAAAATCACCGTCAGTTGCGCTGCCACCATTGCGACAGCCAGCGCCCGGTGCCTCAGCAATGCCCAAAATGTGGTTCAACCCATCTGGTCTCTGTCGGTGTTGGCACTGAACAGTTAGAGAACGAACTGGCTCCTCTGTTCCCGGATACTCCCATCACTCGAATTGACCGCGATACCACCAGCCGCAAAGGCTCGCTGGAACAGCATTTGGCTGATGTCCATCAAGGGGGAGCGCGCATCTTGATTGGTACCCAAATGTTGGCTAAAGGGCATCACTTCCCTGATGTCACGCTAGTGGCCTTGCTGGATGTCGATGGCGCACTGTTCTCGGCAGATTTCCGTTCGGCAGAACGGTTTGCCCAGCTTTATACACAAGTTTCAGGTCGTGCCGGGCGCGCGGGTAAGCAAGGTGAAGTTATTTTACAAACACACCACCCTGAGCATCCACTGCTGCAAATTTTGCTGCAACAGGGCTACGATGCCTTTGCCAAACAGGCCCTAGAGGAACGTAAAAGCGTATTTTTACCGCCTTATACCAGCCATATCATCGTGCGCAGTGAAGATCACGATAACCAGCAATCCGCGCTGTTCCTGCAACAATTGCGTAATTTACTGGAAGCCAGCCCACTCAAAGATGATGCATTGTGGATTATGGGGCCAGTGCCCGCATTGCAGGCCAAACGCAGTGGACGCTTCCGTTGGCAATTGCTGTTACAGCACCCTTCACGGCAATTGCTACAACGGCTGATTAAAACCTCTCAGCCGCTAATCAATACATTGCCGCAGGCACGTAAGGTTAAGTGGACGTTGGATGTTGACCCAATAGACAGCTAATTCCCCGCCTTAATTAATGCCAATAACGTTGAGTACTCTCTCTTTCACTTGGGGAATTTATTGTTTGATCTGTGCCACAAAGCAATCGATTACCCCGCTTTCTGCGAGCCAGTTCGAAAAAACCTACTTATGTCACACTTTTTATGCAAATTAGGTAACAAATTACCCCCACTATCTGTATAGAATGACGGAAAGCCTGCATTAAGCATCAGTGCTGGCTCGGAGCCAGAGCAAGGAGAAAGGCGTTGGAACATAAGAAAGAATTCACGATGGCTACCATGAAAGACGTTGCTGAAATGGCAGGTGTTTCAACTGCGACGGTGTCACGCGCACTGATGAACCCGGAAAAAGTGTCAACAGTAACCCGGCAAAAAGTGGAGCAAGCTGTTCTGGCGGTGGGTTATTCTCCTCATGCTTTGTCCCGCAATATTAAACGTAATGAATCGCGCACGATTCTGGTTATTGTACCGGATATTAGTGACCCGTTTTTTGCTGATATCATTCAAGGGATTGAGTATGCGGCAGCCCAGCAAGGTTATCTGATCTTAATTGGCGATTGCGCACAACAAACCCAGCAAGAGCGTAGCTTCGTTAACCTGATCATTACCAAGCAAATTGATGGCATGTTGTTGTTAGGTTCCAATCTGCCTTTTGATGCCAGCAAAGAAGAGCAGCGCAATTTGCCGCCAATGGTGATGGCAAACGAGTTCGCTCCTGAACTGGAACTGCCAACGGTACATATCGATAATCTGACTGCCGCTTATGAAGCGGTTAATTATCTACATGAATTGGGGCACAAACGTATTGCCTGTGTTGCCGGGCCGGAAAGTTTGCCGCTAAGTCATTATCGGCTCCAGGGCTATATTCAGGCACTGCGTCGTAATGGTATCGCTGTCGACAGTGACTATATTATGCGCGGTGACTTTAGCTATGAAGCTGGCGCAGAAACCTTTGCGGTGCTGATGGCATTACCTCATCCCCCAACAGCAATATTTTGTCACAATGATGTGATGGCGATAGGCGCGATGTGGCAGGCAAAGAGAATGGGACTACGTATCCCGCAGGATGTCTCGCTGGTAGGCTTTGACGATCTGAAGTTGTCACAGTATTGTGATCCCCCTTTGACCACCGTGGCTCAACCACGTTATCAAATTGGTCAGCAAGCCATGTTACTATTACTTGAGCAGCTACAAGGGCATTCAGTACAAAGTGGCTCCCGGTTGTTAGACACCGAGTTAATTGTCAGGGAAAGTACTGCTGCGCCTAAACGCTAGGCAAATATTCAGGGGTTCAGTAACATGACGGACTTATTCCATCATCAAGACGCAGCGAAACGATAGTGGCACAAAGAGATTATGTAAGCCGAGGGCGCTCAGGAGCGCGGCGCAAAAGCACCAGCCGGAAAAAACGCAGTGCTCCAGCAGTATCTAAAACCGTGGTGGCGCTGGCCGTCGCGCTATTAGTGGTATTTGTTGGTGGCCTCTATTTCATCACCCATAATAAGCCGGGTGAGCTTCCGTTATTGCCCAGCCATGATCCTCGTACCGGTAATGGGTTACCGCCCAAACCCGAAGAACGCTGGCGTTATATTAAAGAGCTGGAAAACCGTCAGATTGGCGTCCCAACACCTACAGAGCCCTCTGCTGGTGGCGAAGCCAATTCTAAAACGCAACTGACTAATGAGCAGCGCCAATTGCTAGAGCAGATGCAGGCAGATATGCGCCAGCAGCCAACGCAGTTATCAGAGGTTCCGTATAACCAAGGGATGACGGTGCCACGCTCTGCTGTGACCATCAAACCACCGGTCACGACCCTGCAACAGCAGCCGCTAACACCGCCGCGCCAGACTACCGCGCCGGTACAGCAGCAGACGCAGGTACAATCGCCTGTGGCTACCCCACAACGCGCGCAACCGGCAGCTCCGGTAACACCGGCCGTTACACCGCCGAAACCGGAAAAAGAGAAAGAAAAAGCACAACGTTGGATGGTGCAGTGTGGTTCATTCAAAGCCATCGATCAGGCCGAATCTATCCGCGCCCAATTGGCATTTGGCGGTATCGAAAGCCGCATTACCAGCGGTGGTGGCTGGAATCGTGTGGTCCTTGGCCCTTACAGTACCAAAGCAGCCGCTGATAGTACCTTGCAACGTTTGAAAGGCGCGGGTCAATCAGGATGCATTCCCCTCGCTGTAGGGGGTTGAAAAGTCGCAATCCTCCCCCATTTATAATCTCAATATACCCCGTGCTGTTTTTTGACAGGCAGTACGGGGACTCATTCAGTCTGCAACGAGGGTCCGCTCGTGACAACAATTGTAAGTGTACGTCGTAATGGTCATGTCGTTATTGGTGGTGATGGCCAGGTCACTCTGGGTAATACCGTAATGAAGGGTAATGCCAAAAAAGTACGCCGCCTTTATAACAATAAAGTGATTGCGGGCTTTGCTGGCGGTACTGCCGATGCCTTTACGCTGTTTGAGCTGTTTGAGCGCAAACTGGAGATGCATCAAGGCCACCTGACTAAAGCGGCTGTCGAGTTAGCCAAAGACTGGCGTACTGATCGTATGTTACGCAAGCTTGAAGCACTACTGGCTGTAGCGGATGAAACAGCATCACTCATCATTACCGGCAACGGCGATGTTGTTCAACCAGAAGACGACCTGATTGCTATCGGTTCCGGTGGGCCTTATGCCCAATCTGCCGCGCGCGCGCTGTTAGACAATACTGAATTAAGTGCCAAAGATATCGTTGAGAAGTCTCTGAGCATTGCGGGGGATATCTGTATCTATACCAACCGCTTCCAAACCATCGAAGAATTAACGTATAAAGCGTAAGGATAGAGTGACATGTCTGAAATGACCCCACGCGAAATCGTCAGCGAACTTGATAGCTACATCATCGGCCAGGATAAAGCTAAACGTGCGGTGGCAATTGCCCTGCGTAACCGCTGGCGCCGTATGCAGCTCAATGAAGAGTTGCGTCACGAAGTTACCCCTAAAAACATTCTGATGATCGGTCCAACCGGTGTCGGTAAAACTGAAATTGCTCGCCGTCTGGCAAAATTGGCCAATGCGCCATTTATCAAAGTTGAAGCGACCAAATTCACCGAAGTGGGTTATGTTGGTAAAGAAGTGGATTCTATTATCCGCGATCTGACCGATGCGGCTGTGAAAATGGTTCGCCATCAATCAATTGAGAAAATGCGTTACCGGGCTGAAGAGTTAGCCGAAGAACGTATTCTGGACGTGTTGATTCCACCGGCCAAAAATAACTGGGGCCAGCCGGATGAAACACAAGAGCCATCCGCTACCCGCCAGGCTTTCCGCAAAAAATTGCGTGAAGGGCAACTGGACGACAAAGAGATTGAAATCGATCTGGCTGCTTCGCCGATGGGGGTTGAAATCATGGCACCTCCTGGCATGGAAGAGATGACTAACCAGTTACAATCTATGTTCCAGAACATCGCCGGTCAGAAACAAAAACCGCGTAAAGTCAAAATCAAAGACGCATTCAAACTGCTGATTGAGGAAGAAGGCGCGAAACTGGTCAATCCAGAAGAACTGAAACAGCAAGCGATTGATGCCGTTGAACAACACGGGATTGTGTTCATCGATGAAATCGATAAAATCTGTAAACGCGGTCAAACGTCAGGCCCGGATGTGTCCCGTGAAGGGGTACAGCGTGACTTGCTGCCATTGGTCGAAGGTTGCACCGTATCAACTAAACACGGCATGGTGAAAACTGACCATATCTTGTTTATTGCCTCCGGCGCATTCCAGGTGTCCAGCCCGTCAGATCTTATCCCGGAATTGCAAGGCCGCCTGCCAATCCGCGTTGAATTGCAGGCGCTGACCACCGATGATTTCGAGCGTATCCTGACCGAGCCAAGTGCCTCATTAACCGAGCAGTACAAAGCGCTGATGGCTACTGAAGGGGTTACCGTTGAATTTACTCGCGAAGGTATCCGCAAAATTGCTGAAGCAGCATGGCAAGTTAACGAGCGCACCGAGAATATCGGCGCACGCCGCTTGCATACCGTGCTGGAGCGTTTGATGGAAGATATCTCCTATGACGCTAGCGAAAGTAATGGTCAATCCATCACTATTGATGCTGTATATGTTGGTAAGCATCTTGATGAGCTGGTAGCAGATGAAGATCTGAGTCGTTTTATCCTATAATTCGCTTTATATCTTTATGCTGGATAAAATAGTCCGCCAGGACAATATCGAGTGGGAGGCATCGCCTCCCACTGTTGTTTTTTGACAGACATAATGTTTTTAACACGCCGATATGGGCGGACCAGACTCCTAATATAATAAAATGAAGCGAAACATGAGCCTATCAACCAACACCAGCCAGACCCAGGCTTGGCTGGAAAGCCTGCGACCACGAACCCTGCCACTGGCCTTTGCCTCAATCGTTACCGGTTCAGCCCTTGCTGTCTGGCTCGATAGTTTTAAACCTGCCGTAGCACTCCTCGCCTTATTAACTGCTGGCCTGCTGCAAATTCTATCTAATCTGGCTAATGATTACGGTGATGCCATCAAGGGCAGTGATACTGAAGAGCGTATCGGGCCATTGCGCGGGATGCAAAAAGGGATGATTACCCGCCAGCAGATGAAAGTGGCGCTGATTGTCACCGTTATTCTGACGATTATTTCCGGTATCGCACTCATTGCTGTGGCCTGTGAAAAACCCAGCGATGTTTTAGGCTTTTTATTGCTTGGGTTAATGGCAATTGTGGCAGCTATTACCTATACCGTCGGTAGCAAACCCTATGGTTATATGGGGCTGGGTGATATTTCAGTACTGGTCTTCTTCGGCTGGCTGAGTGTCGCGGGGACTTACTATCTCCAGGCTGGGCACTTTGACACTATCGTGATGTTACCCGCCACGGCCTGCGGTTTACTGGCAACGGCGGTTTTGAATATTAATAATTTGCGCGATATTGAAAACGACGCAGCTAATGGTAAAAACACGTTGGCAGTGCGTTTGGGGCCGGTGGTCGCACGTTATTATCATGCCATATTAATCGCGGCAGCAATTTTGTGCCTGGCAATATTCACACTTCAGAATTTGCATAGCTGGGCCGGCTGGATCTTTATTCTAGCCGTTCCGTTACTGGTCAAACATGCGCTGTTTGTACTGCGTGAGCCTACTGCTGCGGGTATGCGCCCAATGCTTGAGCATATGGTTAAAGCCGCATTACTGACCAACGTTCTGTTTGCTGTCGGTCTGGTATTCAGTTAATCCCAGCGGTTTGTTCTTCAAACCTTCTCCGGGCCACACCCCATAAAGGCCAGCCCGGATAAATTTAACAATTGATGATTTTGCCAACAGCAGCCAGAAAGGGATATACTTAATCTCCCAGCCGCAACCAGACGTTAATCCTATGAAATATGATACTTCCGAACTCTGTGATACCTATCATGAAGAGGTAAATGTGGTAGAACCACTGTTCTCCAATTTTGGGGGGCGCACTTCATTTGGTGGCAAGATTACTACTGTAAAATGTTTCGAAGATAACGGCTTGTTGTTCGACCTGCTTGAAGAAAATGGTCTGGGCCGTGTTCTGGTCGTCGATGGCGGTGGCTCAGTGCGCCGTGCATTAATCGATGCTGAGTTAGCTGAATTAGCATTGAAAAACGAGTGGGAAGGCATTGTGGTTTACGGTGCTGTGCGTCAGGTAGACGATCTGGCGGAGTTAGATATCGGTATTCAGGCAATGGCTGCAATTCCGGTAGGTGCGGCAGATGAAGGCATTGGTGAGAGCGACATCCGTGTGAACTTTGGCGGTGTAACATTCTTCTCTGGTGACCACTTGTACGCAGATAACACTGGGATCATCTTGTCAGAAGAACCACTGGATATTGAATAATATCCCTCTGATTTTCATAAGAAAGGGCGATATTGATATCGCCCTTTTTGCTACTTCGTATTTGCAGTAGCTACGTGACAAGCCGCCTTCAACAACCGATTACGGTTGCGTTAAGCCAGCTAGCACTTAGACTTCTTCCATCTTTCCCAACAGTGCCCGCAGACGATCCTGCCAAACATGCTGCTCTTGTTTTAGTTGCTCATTTTCGCGCACTAAGGCTTCACGGCCACCAGCAGCATCCTGAACTTCTTGGGACAGGGTGTTATTCTTCTCTTTCAGCTCTTCAATTTCCATCTGTAGCAAAGTGATGGTATCAATCGCCTGCTGAACTTTAACTTCCAATTTCTCAAATACTTCAAATGACATTCTTCGGTCCCCTTATGGTAGCAAGGCGTACATCTTTTGGTCGCAGTCATCATTCTTAGCCGACGTCGCCGTATTAACTAAGTCACCGTATCTACTGAGCTGACACTCGGCAGATGAAACTGCTGTGAATACTTATCGCGCTATATATCCATCGAACTAGGTGTAACAAGCGCTATGTTCTAACGCGTTCCTTTGCAGAGGCAACGCAGCTTGATAAAAACGATGCTCTTGATAAACCGATTGTATGTAGCCAGCCCCCCCCTGTCTAGCGCCATACCGGTACAAACCACACTCTGTAGCAATTTCGTGTCAGTAACTATCAGCAAAAACCGAAAAACCGCTATGACCCATCCTGTAAAATTATACATGCCTTTAACAACTGATAGCGAAACCACTGGTCTGATCACACTTTCAAAGTCCCTTAACAGCCGTGAATAACGCGAAATCGCTCATTTTTATGACACACCACACACATTTTGATTTCGCTATTTCTCGTTTGTGCTCGTTAACGATAAATTTACATCACTCCCTTCGCGGTTCGAAGGGCAAAAATAAGAAATACCCTATAAATCTCTGTCTGTAGGACATCTACTATGAGCCAAACCGCTAGTTCGACGTTGAAGGGCCAGTGCATTGCGGAGTTTCTCGGTACCGGTCTGCTGATCTTTTTTGGTGTAGGCTGCGTTGCTGCATTGAAGTTGGCTGGAGCCAGTTTTGGGCAGTGGGAAATCAGTATCATTTGGGGCCTGGGTGTTGCCATGGCCATCTATTTGACAGCAGCAATCTCAGGTGCACATCTTAATCCGGCCGTAACCATTGCATTGTGGTTATTCGCTTGTTTCGATCGCCGTAAAGTTCTCCCTTACATTGTGGCGCAGGTTGCCGGCGCATTTTGCGCTGCCGCGTTAGTGTATGGCCTCTATTACAACCTGTTTGTCGATTTCGAACAAACGCACCAAGTGGTTCGCGGTAGCGCCGAGAGCCTGAATCTAGCCGGAATCTTCTCAACTTATCCAAATCCACATATTTCTGTGTTCCAGGCCTTCCTGGTTGAAACAGTGATTACTGCCATTCTGATGTGTCTGATTCTGGCACTGACCGATGATGGTAACGGTATTCCACGCGGCCCACTGGCTCCTCTACTGATTGGTATCTTGATTGCCGTTATCGGTGCATCTATGGGTCCATTGACTGGGTTTGCATTGAATCCAGCACGTGACTTTGGTCCAAAGGTATTCGCTTATCTGGCAGGTTGGGGCGAAATTGCCTTCACTGGCGGGCGTGATATTCCTTACTTCCTGGTCCCTATTTTCGGGCCTATCGTCGGTGCATTACTCGGTGCTTTCGGTTATCGCGCCCTGATTGGCCGCCATTTACCGTGCGATGTGTGCGTGGTTGATGATGAAGAAACCACGGTAACGACCACAGAACGTAAAGCATAAATAATAGATACTACCCAATAGATTTACGGCAACTTAAAAGTAGGCTAACTATGACAACTGAAAATACTACTCAAAAGAAATACATTGTCGCGCTTGATCAGGGAACCACCAGCTCCAGAGCCGTGGTGCTGGATCATGATGCCAATATCGTGAGTGTTTCTCAGCGCGAATTCACTCAAATTTACCCTAAAGCCGGTTGGGTTGAACATGACCCGATGGAAATCTGGGCGACGCAAAGCTCAACACTGGTTGAAGTACTGGCAAAAGCCGGTATCAGTTCTGACGAAATCGCCGGTATCGGTATTACCAACCAACGTGAAACCACCATTGTTTGGGATAAAGTAACTGGGAAACCAGTGTATAACGCCATTGTTTGGCAATGCCGTCGTACTGCTGATATCTGCGAAAAACTGAAAAAAGAAGGGCTGGAAGAGTACATCCGTTACAACACCGGCCTGGTGGTCGACCCTTACTTCTCCGGCACCAAAGTGAAATGGATCCTTGATAACGTCGAGGGTGCCCGTGAGCGCGCTGAACGCGGTGAGTTACTGTTTGGTACGGTGGATACCTGGCTGGTATGGAACATGACCCAAGGCCGCGTACACGTTACGGATTACACAAACGCATCACGTACCATGATGTTTAATATCCGTACCAAAGAGTGGGATGACCGTATGCTGAAAGCGCTGAATATTCCGCGCGCTATGCTGCCTGAAGTCCGTCCATCCTCAGAAGTTTACGGCCAGACCAACATTGGTGGTAAAGGCGGGACCCGTATTCCAATCGCAGGGATCGCGGGTGACCAGCAAGCGGCCTTGTTCGGTCAGCTTTGTGTACAACCCGGCATGGCTAAAAATACCTACGGAACCGGCTGTTTCTTGTTGATGAATACCGGTACAGAAGCCGTTCAGTCTACTCATGGCCTGCTGACTACTATTGCCTGCGGCCCACGAGGTGAAGTTAACTATGCACTGGAAGGCGCGGTATTTATTGGCGGCGCATCTATCCAGTGGCTGCGTGATGAGCTAAAACTGATCAGTGATGCTACCGACTCCGAATATTTCGCCACTAAAGTGAAAGACAGCAACGGCGTATACGTAGTGCCAGCGTTCACCGGCCTCGGTGCACCTTATTGGGACCCGTATGCCCGAGGTGCGATTTTCGGCCTGACACGTGGGGTTAACAGTAACCACATTATCCGTGCAACCCTTGAATCGATTGCTTACCAGACGCGTGATGTACTGGATGCGATGCAGGCAGATGCCGGCGAACGTCTGAAATCACTGCGTGTGGACGGTGGTGCGGTGGCGAATAACTTCCTGATGCAGTTCCAGGCCGATATTCTGGGTACCCGCGTTGAACGCCCAGCGGTTCGTGAAAGTACCGCTCTCGGTGCTGCGTTCCTGGCAGGTCTTGCGACTGGCTTCTGGAGTGATCTGGATGAAGTGAAAAGCAAGGCAACGATTGAGCGCGAATTCCGCCCAGGGATTGAAACCACTGAACGTGATGTTCGCTACCGTGGCTGGAAGAAAGCCGTGGCGCGTGCCCAGGCATGGGAAGAGCACGAAGAGTAACGGCCCGCTTGTTTTACACTGTTTTTTGTAAACCAAAGGCGCCATCATTCCTGATGGTGCCTTTTTATTGTGAAAAATCTCATCCCGCCAAAAGACACCCCTACGGCTTTACTTCGCAAAGATGGTAGAATTCCTGCTTACATCCTTCTTCTATTACCCTAAATAATTCGAGTTGCAGAAAGGTGGCAAGCGAGAAAAGCCCCAAGAGCTTACATTAAGTAGGTGACTGGGATGAAAAATCTGCTTGCAGCGGTCTCGCCTTGTGAGGCCCATTGACGAGCCAAGTAACGAGCGTAGCCAACGCACATGCAGCTTGAAGTATGACGGGGATACAGGTCTAACCATGAAACGTGAACTAGCCATCGAGTTTTCCCGTGTCACCGAAGCTGCCGCGCTGGCAGGCTATAAGTGGCTGGGCCGGGGCGATAAGAATGCCGCCGACGGCGCTGCCGTACGGGCCATGCGTATTATGCTCAATCAAGTCAATATTGATGGGCAGATTGTTATCGGTGAAGGTGAAATCGATGAAGCACCGATGCTTTTTATCGGTGAAAACGTGGGGACCGGTCAAGGTGATGCGGTTGATATTGCGGTTGACCCGATTGAAGGCACCCGTATGACCGCCATGGGCCAGGCAAATGCGCTGGCGGTGCTGGCGGTGGGAGATAAAGGGACATTTTTACATGCCCCGGATATGTACATGGAAAAGCTGGTAGTTGGACCAGGAGCCAAAGGGGCTATCGACCTTAACCTACCGCTGGAACAAAACCTGCGCAATATCGCCATCAAGCTCAATAAACCCTTGAGTGATTTAACTGTTATCACACTGGCTAAACCACGCCATGACGGTATCATCGCTGAAATGCAGCAACTTGGGGTGAAAGTGTTTGCCATTCCAGATGGCGACGTGGCAGCGTCCATTTTGACCTGCATGCCAGAAAGCGAAGTCGATGTGATGTACTGCATCGGTGGTGCGCCTGAAGGTGTCATTTCTGCTGCGGTGATCCGTGCACTGGATGGCGATATGCAAGGCCGCTTGTTGCCACGCCATCAAGTTAAGGGCGATAACGAAGATAACCGCCGTATGGGTGAACAAGAATTGATTCGTTGCAAATCCATGGGTATTGAAGCAGGTAAAGTGCTGTTATTGGGGGATATGGCCCGTAATGACAATGTGATTTTCTCTGCAACCGGTATTACCAAAGGCGACTTGCTGGAAGGGATTTATCGTAAAGGCAACATGGCGACCACTGAGACACTGCTGATCCGGGGTAAATCCCGCACTATCCGCCGTATCCGTTCGACCCATTTCCTTGATCGCAAAGACTCAGCATTACACGAGTTCTTGCTGTAAACCGCCCCGTGAATCTTTTTCGTCCTCTTTGAGCAAAAAATAAAACGGGTACCGCATTAAATCAGTACCCGTTTTTATCTGCCGACTTAAGCATGATGCTCTTGTGGTTGCATCCGATGAGATAACGGCCACCAACACAGCAAAATCAGAATTGCCATGGCAAACATCAGTAGCCCCAAACTAAATTGCCCGGTTTGTGGCAGCATAGCTGACAACCAGGTAGCCAATCCTGATCCCATATTCTGCAATCCCCCCACTAATGCCCCTGCCGCACCGGCCAGGTATGGAAACGGCTCCATGGCACCGGTAGTTGCCAGTGGGAACAGCATTCCGGCGCCAAAGAAGAACAACGCTGCCGGTATCAGCAGTGTCCAGATATTCATGATGCCGAACCAACCAGGGATCCACATCATCAACCCGGCCAGCAGGCAACTGATAACCGAATGCCACATCAGGCTGTGAAAGGTTTTACCTTCGCGCCCGGCATACCATGCACCGAAAAATGCGGCTGGGATCGGCAAAATAAACAGAATACTGACCATCATACCGCTCAGCCCCAGCACCCCCCCCATCAACACGCCGGCACTGGCTTCAAATACGGCAATCCCGGCCAACGCTCCAATCAACATGATTAAATAGCAGCTAAAGGCCCGGTCAGAGAGTAACAGGCGGAAGCTGGCCAACATTCGCCGCTTTTCAGTTTGCTGTGGCCGAGTCTCCGGCAACCAGCGGAACATACAAAACGCCACACCACCACACAGAAATAGCAAGAACGCATAGCAAGCGCGCCAGCCAAATAGACTGGCCAGCACTCCACCGATAACCGGTGCCATTAAAGGGCTGACTAAAATACCCATATTTAACATACTGTTGGCGTAGCGTAGCGCCGTACCGGCATATAAATCCCGTGGCATGGTGCGTGCCATCACACCTGCAACTCCCGTCCCCATCCCCTGCAAAGCGCTGGCAGCAACCAACATGGTCAGGCTATCCGCCAGCCAAGCCCCAAGCGCCCCCAACATGAATATCATCATACCAACCAGAATCACCGGCCGGCGACCAACCCGGTCTGATAGCGGGCCATAAATCAATTGTGAAAAACCATAGGTCAATAGATACGCTGCCATCACGCGCTGCACCACTCCGGTGCGAACCGATAAATCACGGGCGATATCCGAGATAACCGGCACATAAATGGTTTGCGCCATCTGACCAACGGCAACCAGGAGGATCAACATAACCAGCAGGTGGAAATTTTCTATTTTTCTCATTGTCTTAACTAGTCTATTAGCCGGACTACGTGCCACATTGATATTGAAAAAGTGACACACCTCACTATTGGCGCATAAGCTAACAAATCTAGAAATTTTAGCGAGCCAGCACGACATATTGCCAAATAGCCAACTGGCAGATAAAAACACCATGGCCGTAAAGTAAACTGTCCAGATGAACCTTGATGGAGAAGAGATGTGTTTAAATATTGGAAAATAATTATACGATAAGCCTGTTTTTTGAACAGAACAGATCGTTATATTAGGGTGCTCCAGCGCAGTAAAGCATTTATGCGGCAATCGTGAATAATGGCATAACCTAAAAGCAATACATGGAGAGAGATAATTTAAAAGCGGTAATCATTGACGCTAAATAAATCTGTTGCGTATCGATAGTGGTTAAATAATGTTCTAAACGTACAATAATTTCCGTTTCCTGAGCGGACCTCAAAATTAGCAATTGTATTAATAGAGTTCTGAATAAAAATGTGACTAAAAAATACTATAAAGACCCCACAAAATAGTCTATACCAATTAATATCCCCCCGGTATCATTCAGCGAGTTTTATATTTACTGATACACTTTGTTTTTTATTAAATTATTTTTCATACAATAACATCATATTATGAGTAACAGGATTTAAAATCACCGGTTGAATAAGCCAAATCATCAATATAAGATTTATTTGCACCACTCATGGCTAATAAAGTCGATGGGTGAAATCTCAACCTAAAGAGGTGATATATGTCTAACTGGAATGATATAGCAAGTATATATAAATTAAGTATTTATATTTCCAATGGTGAGAAATCGACTTCTATCTATGCCAATGGTAATAATCAAATACCCGTAGATATAATTATTGAAGCTAGAGATAAAAAAAATAACCCAGTATTTTTATCCAGCGATGAAATATACGACCATATTAATCTCGTCGATTATAAAAATACGCCTATTCCCAGCAGGATATTAACCAAATCAAAAGTGGCTAGGGAATATGTTTATCCTGTTCTCAAGCAAATATCACGAGACAATCCCGGTAACCCTTGTCACTTCTATTTATCTGTTCCTAAAGTTTCAGAGTCCCCACTCAAAGTATATGTTCAGGTTTTCATTAACGATCCCAATACTGAGACCAAAATAGAGTATACAACGGCACAAATAAACAATAATAACAATGCAATACCTGACTATATATCAATGAGAATTCTCCCGGCGAGAATATTCACTGATAATGATTTGGACATTTTGACTAAACAAGAAAACCGTGTTGACGGCTATAACAGTATCTTGAGAAAGTATTACGTCCGATTTAAATCGACAGATAATACCATTACCCATGATGCTTTATGTGATCAGAGATACTGGTTCTATTATAGACAGCAAGGCAACTATAAAGGCTGTTCTACCTCAACTGATAGCTCAATTGATATTAGCTCAGCTAACTATACTGCCAAATTTCAAGTGTCGAACTCCTGGACCATTAGCGTTACCTCGAAAAATCATGAGGAACGCGGTATCTGTTTCTGGTCTTATCGCCTATGGTACGGTGCGCTATGGTCTTATAACGATTGGTCTAAATCTCTGCATTTCTTCTTACATGACCAATACGGTAACAGAGCTGATATTGACGTAAAATCTAATGGCGACCAGGACATATCCTTCCATGTCTTGGCTTAGTTCACCTTGCATTCATCCCATTGCTTAACCGTGATTTATTATTAAAAGTAGTTTCAGTTTTACCGACTGGGCTACTTTCATTTCAATATTAAAAAAACTCAATGGAGGTCATTTATATGACTCAAGTGGCTAACTATTTCACTCAGAGTGGTAATTTCATCAGTGCAGCCTTAGGCGGCGTTGACCCGAGAACCGGTTTATATTCATTTTCTTTTCCTATTGCCAGTGTGGTGGCTAATAACAATTTAGGGCCGGAAATAGATGTATCACTACATTATAATATGTTTGATAATAATAACATTGGCCTTGGCATGGGGTTTTCATTTTCTTTCTCACAGTATGATGCACTAAATAAAGTTTTGTATTTATCAACAGGTGATAAATACCATATTTATGAAAGTGCTAACGGCGTAGAAATTGAGCAAAAAAAATTAAGCTCTTTTAAATTCGAGCGTAATAATGATAACTATATTATTACTTATAAATCAGGTGTGGTCGAAATATTAGAAGGCAGGAATTCAGGTCAAAATATTAAAAATGTTATTTCAGTAATTTCTCCGTTAGGGCATGAAGTTCATTTTAACTGGATATTTAAAGGTTTCAAGCGTCTAGCCAGCATCCGAGATGCCAATAGAGAATTACTTAAAATAAATTACGACGATGCGATATTCCCTGAAATTACTATTTTTTCAGGGACGCAGGAACAGCGCACGCTACAATTTCAGTTGTTCAACAAACGATTGCAAAAAATAACCTTAGTTGATAATAAGTATCAATGGGTTATGGCCTATACTGGCGAGGGTTATATTGAACAGGTGACTTATCCATCCGGCTTAATTGAAAACGTTGATTACCAAAATAACTTGATGCGCTTTCCTGAGAATGCCGTGCCCGCGTTGCCTGCCGCCGTCAGACACACTATCACCCCCGGAACTGGGCAGCAAAAGTTGGTCACCCTCTACGAATATACCAACACGAACTATTTAGGCTTTGCCAGTGGCGTGAATTTCTTACCAAATAGCGATAATGCTTATCGGATCCTGACGGATTACCAATATGGATCAACGGAAACTCAACTCGGTGATAAGCACAATATTGTTATTACCCGTAGATACAATAATTTCCATCTGATTACGCGGGAAAGCACCCAACAGGGCAGCTGTTCATGTACCGTAGAAACTGAGTATTATGCCAAAAAAGGCATCCCTTTTGGCCAACAGCCCGCACAATTTCAGCTCCCCAAACAAACCACAACGACGTTTCTTGATACCAGCAAACCAGCAACCGAACAACGCCGCGTTGAAATAACGAAAACTGAATTTGATCTCTGGGGCAACCCAACGAAGGAAGAAAATCCTGATGGTTCGGTGGTAGTGACCCGTTGGTACGCCAACCAGGGGGAGGAAAACTGCCCAGCGGAACCCAATGGTTTTGTGCGATTTATGAAACAACAAAAACTCATCCCTGCCGAATCCGCTTATACCACGCCAATCCGGACCTGCCGTTTTACCTACCAAAGACTCGGCAATACTCCGTATGTGGTGCAAGAGAAGAAATTCTTTTATCGCGACGACCAGTTGTTGTCGCAACAGAACCTAATGTCAATAAGTGACGCTAATGACGCCGAGTTTGGGCGAATTATTGCCATTAACGAGGACATGTATGAGCTGTCAGATAGCGGCAAGCAATTCACCAGCACTCAGCGTTTTACAACTCAAATACAAAGTGGTTTATTAACTCAAATAGCAAAATTTATCGGCTCTGACGGTGTAACCAGTACGGTAACTCACACTCGCTCCGCTTATACTGGGCTGTTGTATGCAAAAACCGATGCTCAAGGTATTACTATGCATTATCAATACGATGAAATGGGCCGTCTTACCTCCAGAGTTACCTGCCCTGGCACTCGCTATGAAAATACGACCCGTTGGGACTACCTGATCGATGGCGAAGGGAAGCTTTCCACTACTGAAACAGATGCCGCAGGTAATAAGCTTCGCACCTATTTTGATGGTCTGGGTCGCACATTACGCCAACAGCAGTCGAATGCGGGAGAGACACCTTCTTGGTATGAAATTCAGTCTTATAGCTATAACCTGTTAAATGAAATCACCGCAGAGAAAAGCAGTGATTGGTGGATAGCGAAAAATCAGCGGCCTGAACAATATGCCATTAACTCGGCTCATACTTATGATAATTGGGGGGAAATAACTAAAGCCGCTGGCAGCGACGGCATTACGCGTTGGCAAGTGAATGACCCTATTCAGCTTACCCAAACTCTCCACCAGAGTGGTAACAACAATAACCGTGAGATCGACAGTGGTAGCAGCAAAATTCAATACGATATCAATCTACGCCCTCTGAGCACGACCCGTATTGACACTGCCGGAAAGCCACAGGGAGTGTGCCACTATGCTTACGATGGACTGGGCCGCTTATGCCGAGAAGAAGATGAACTTGGGCATGTCACTTTACATACCTATGATGCTTACGACCGGCTAGTCAGCCAAACTACAGCAGACGGCAGCATAGTAACCCGCACCTACCCCGGCTATTTAAAGGGCAATTGTGTAGCCTCACTCACCCTTACGGGTAAGAATTCAGCAGGAAAAACCCAGCATTGGCTACTAGGTACTCAGAATTTTGATAGCCTGGGGCGGCTGATCGAAAGCTCCAGCTGTGGCCGAACTACGTCCTATCGCTATCAGGAAGCATCACCCGTTCCGTTCAGTATCATCACCCCTGAGAAGGAAGTGATTAATCTATCTTACATTCCCGAACTGAATAATTCGGTGCAATCTCTCAACGCAAACGGTGTCACCCAAGAGTTTAGCTATGACCCTATTAGTGGCCGGCAGTTGGACGCCAAAGAAACTGACAGTGTCGATACTCAATTTTCCTGGCACCCTTCCGGCAGTTTGAAAACCGAAACAGTGATCCATCACCAAGATTCCCCCCGTGCCAGTCATTATCGCTGGACGCTGCGTGGTAGCAACACCACTTTTACCGATATCACCGGCGCACAAACCCGCTATAACCGAAATACTGACGGCAGAATAATTGAAGTTGCGGATGATGATCTGAATGCACGGCTAAGTTATAACCCGTTAGGCTACCTTGCCAGCTTGCTGATTACCGATGGAACAACGCAGAACAGCCTGAAAACTCAGCTAGCTCACGATGATTTTGGCCGGGAAACATCCCGTAAGGTGACTGATAGCAAAGGCATAGAAATCATCATATTACAAACATGGCTGGCAAACGATCAGTTGGCTACTCGTATCACCAAACACAATAATATCACCATTCACACTGAAAATTACGGCTATGATAAACGTAATCGTTTGGTCAGCTATGTCGCGACCGGAAGCAACCTGTCACCCGCGCCTAATGGCATGATGTTATCTGCACAACGCTACGCTTATGATGCTCTGAATAATCTGACCCACCTGGAAACCACTTTCTCCGATGGCACTACCGACAGTGTAGTGTACCGATATCTCAATGATGACGATCCCACACAATTAACCTCAATAACTCATACGCATCCTAATTATCCCGCCAGTATTACCCTCGACTATGATGCCAATGGGCGCATGATTAAAGATGAATCGGGCCGCACGCTCACCTACGACGTAACCGGTCGTCTTATTGGCATAAACGGAGAGAATATCGCAGGCGGTAGCTACAGTTACGATGCACTGAACCGACTGGTGGCCCAGAACGTCAGTGATGGCGATAAGCGAGTGTTGTATTACCAAGGAAATGAGTTAGTCAACGAAGTCATAACATATCAGGCAAGTAATAATCGATTGATTAAACTGGGTCATGCCTGTCTGGGGGTAAAAGAGCTCAGCCATCTTACCCTGACGGCCACCGATAACCATGATAATTTGCTCTGGTCACGAGAGGTAGCTAACAGCAGCGGTACTCTCAACACTTGGTCACCCTACGGCTATGGCTACACGCCTTCCCCGTTACCGGGGTTTAATGGCGAACGCCTCGATCCGGTTAGTGGAAGCTACCATTTAGGTAACGGTTATCGTGCCTACAACCCTTTACTAATGCGATTCAACTGCCCGGATAGCCTCAGCCCGTTTGGCGCTGGCGGCATTAATCCATATGCTTACTGCGCAGGAGATCCTATTAATCGCCTAGATCCAAGCGGTCACCTGAGCGGAAGCGCCATTGCTGGGATCGTGTTGGGCTCTCTGGGATTATTGGCAGCTATATTTAGCGCCGGTGCATCAATAATTGCCGCTGGCAGCGTGATGACAGCAATCAGCTCAGCTTCAGCAATATCACTGGTGGTTGGCTCGATGGGCGTTGCTTCAGATGTAATATCTATTGTGAGCAACGCTATTTCCGATAGTAATCCCGAAGCATCCTCAGTATTGGGATGGATATCACTGGGAACAGGGATTTCCGGGCTGGCAGGAGGCGTGGGCCGTGGCGTTTATAAAGGTATCTCCCGCGCCACATCGGGGCTGAGAACACGAACTGCTAATATTCTGGAAAAAGGCTTATCAGGCCGTGGTAGCCCAGTTGCGGCCAGAACATGGGCTTCTGAAGATCTGATGACGTTTTATCGCGGTGACGATCGTTCACCGGAGGCCATCAGAAAAGCGGGTGGATTCTACCCCAGAAGCGGTGATTCCTCGAAAGACGTGCTTACGCGATTTAAAAAAGCCTTTAGTGAAGACGCCGCTGGGCATTCCCAGGCGCATGTACGTCAAGGCAATCCTGATTATATTTCCTTTGGTACCGATCTCGATTCAGGCGGCTATGCTGACACCCGCAGCTATTTTTATGAAGTTAAAATTCCAGGCATGCGTCAGCAAAACATTACCGCTGAGGTGATCGGCACTCAATCGGTTAGAACCGGCCCCAAAGTCAGTGCGCCGCGATTGCTGCTTGACGGTCATTCGGTGGATACGTCTAATTTTGTTGCCATGTTACCAGCACGTACCGTCGAGGCCACTTTCGTAACACCAGTACCGATACAATTCATTAGCCGTTATCGAATGAAAGGTGGTAGTTGGATGAGTTTTTGACCTGAGATAGTAATATGATGCCCCTATCAATTTGGATGAAACGGCAGTTCCTGCAAGACAAGGGGGACGCGATGATAATACCAGTAGAAATCATAGCCCAGTGTCATTTTCAGAATGATGACAGAGGTCCAAGGACGAAAGGCATAACATTTTATCGATAATGTTTTTCAACCAAATGCTCTAAAATATCGCCATCGCTTTAGGCATCACTTCAGATAAGTATATGATGGGAAAGAATTATGGCTGAATGGGTTAGTGGCAAAATTACTCACATCGAACACTGGACCGACTCGTTGTTCAGTATTCGGGTCAATGCGCCAATTGACTCCTTTACCGCCGGTCAATTTGCCAAGCTGGCATTAGATATCAACGGCGAGCGGGTACAGCGGGCTTATTCTTACGTTAATGCGCCAAGTGACGACAATCTGGAGTTTTATTTGGTCACAGTACCGGAAGGCAAACTCAGCCCACGGCTGGACCAGTTGCCCGTAGGCGGTGAAGTGATGGTTACCAAGCAAGCGGCGGGCTTCTTTGTGCTAGAAGAGATCCCCGATTGCGATACCTTGTGGATGTTAGCCACCGGCACCGCGATCGGCCCCTATCTGTCAATTTTACAGGAAGGGCGTGATTTAGAACGCTTCAAAAATCTGGTGTTGGTCCATGCGGCACGTTTCGCCCGTGATCTCAGCTACCTGCCACTGATGCAACAACTTGAACAGCGCTACAACGGCAAGTTACGTATCCAAACAGTGGTGAGCCGTGAAGAGTCCCACGGTTCATTGACCGGCAGAGTTCCGGCCTTGATTGAGAATGGCTCACTGGAAGCCGCTGTCGGCCTGAAAATTGACGCGCATGACAGCCATGTAATGCTATGCGGTAACCCGCAAATGGTACGAGACACCCAGCAATTGCTGAAAGAACAGCGTGAGATGCGTAAACATTTACGCCGCAAACCGGGGCATATGACCAGCGAGCAATATTGGTAATAGACAGTATCGTCAAAGCTAACTAACTGATAATAAAGGGCCACATGGCCCTTTTGGCTTTATCAAACCCTATTCACTGTGGTGTTTTATCAGCCAGAAACTTCACCGGTACCGCTTCTGGGCCAAAACGATTGTCACCCTCGGTACCGAGAAATGCGCCACAATCAATAAACATCATGACAATAATTAGTGTGGGAATAAACCGCCCAACACCCCATTGCCAGATGGGCGCTAGCATCTGCCAGTTACCGGCCATCAGCATCCAGGCCAGTACCACCAAAAATGCCCACCAACCGGCTTTATTACGGTCATGAAGCCGTTTAACCACCACTGCCGCCGTTGGCCACAGCAAAAAAACAATCGCAAAAGCCGCAGTCTGAATGGGTAACCAATCCTTACCTGCCAGCGTAAAAACAACCAGCATCGCCAACAGCCACAAACCAATCCAGATCCAAAAGTCCCGCCGCCCGATACGGCCTTTAAACGAGAAACACCACTGCTGTATTGTCATCAATGAACCGATCCATTTACCTGATATAATTTACAGTTGATATATACTCAATAGAGTACCCCAATGCCGCAACTAACCTATAATCTTTGCAGTGAATTTTGACAATCACACTCAATTACCGCTTTAATCCCCTACACACACTTCTAACGACGGCATAAGTCATGAGAAAAGAGAGAGTCGCGATACTGGCAATACTGCTGCTAATAGCAACAGTTAGCCGCGCTCATGCCGACCCCGCAGACGACAGCGGTCAGCCAACGGAAGAGGCTCAGCCGACCGCGCCTTATCTACTTTCTGGCGCGCCAACTTTTGATTTAACACTGGTCAAATTTCGTGAAAGCTATAACCGCACGAATCCAACACTGCCTCTCAGTGAGTTTCATGCGATTACAGTAAAAGATGATCTGCCCCCACTGACTCGGGCTGCCAGTAAGATTAATGAGAATCTCTATGCTTCAACCGCACTGGAAAAAGGTACCGGTAAGATTAAGACCTTACAAATTACCTATTTGCCGATAAAAGGGAGTGAAGAGAAAGCGGCCCGACTAGTGGCTGTCAATTATATGGCAGCCCTGATGCGCCAGTTTGAGCCCACACTCACGCTCCAGCAAAGTCTTGATAATGTGCAGCAACTGCTGACACAAGGTAAAGGTTCGCCTTTCTATGCCCATCCGGTTGGCGCAATTCGCTATGTGGTAGCGGATAACGGCGAAAAAGGGCTAACTTTCGCTGTTGAACCGATTAAGCTGTCACTATCTGAAGCATAGTCTTGCCGCAATTAATGACGAAAAGCAAAGCCATTGCCACTAATCATCTCTATACTGTTGGACAGGTAAACTGCCTGTCGGGCAGTCATTATTATTGACCCTCGCGTCCCCTTGTTGGAGGAAGAAACATGCGTCATCCATTAGTTATGGGTAACTGGAAGCTGAACGGTAGCACTAACATGGTCAAAGAGCTTATCGCTGGCCTGCGTACAGAACTGAGCACCGTTGACGGTTGTGGTGTTGCTATTGCCCCACCGACTATCTATCTGAATCAAGCTAAGCACGAGTTGGCAGGTAGCCGCATCGCTCTGGGTGCACAGAATGTTGATGTGAACCTGTCTGGTGCATTTACCGGTGAAACCTCTGCTGACATGCTGAAAGATATCGGTGCGCAATACATCATCATCGGTCACTCTGAGCGCCGTACTTATCACAACGAAAGTGATGAATTCATCGCCAAGAAATTTGGTGTATTGAAAGAAGCCGGTCTGATCCCCGTTTTATGTATTGGTGAATCCGAAGCAGAAAACGAAGCGGGCCAAACTGAAGCAGTCTGCGCCAAACAACTGGATGCCGTGCTGACTACTTTGGGCGTAAAAGCGTTCGAAGGCGCAGTCATTGCTTATGAACCAATTTGGGCAATCGGTACTGGCAAATCAGCCACTCCGGCACAGGCTCAGGCAGTTCATAAATTCATCCGTGACCATATCGCGAAACAAGATGCCGCGGTTGCAGCACAAGTTATCATTCAGTACGGCGGTTCTGTTAACGACAAAAACGCAGCAGAGCTGTTCACCCAGCCTGATATCGATGGCGCACTGGTTGGCGGTGCATCACTGAAAGCGGATGCTTTCGCGGTTATCGTGAAAGCAGCAGCGAAAGCTAAAAAAGCCTAATTCAGGTTCTAAGTTACTGATTAAGCTGGGGCAGATGATGCTCCGGCTTTTTTATTAAAATTTTCATGAAACTCTTTTTTATATAAATCAATTCCGTCAGTGCCAATTGGGCCAAGAAATTTGCTTATCTCCGCGCTTTTTCCTGCAATATTATTAAGGTGACATTCAACATAAGTCTTTTTCTGCGCATCAAAAAAATGAATAATATTACTGCCTTTAAATTTAATCACATTACAGGCATGCCCTTGTGTCGCCCCCGGTAACATGCGCAACATAGCTGGCCGATGAATCACAAGGACACCATTTAACTCGTCAGTGGGTTGATATTGCTGTAGCTGAGTCAACAGTTCATCAACAGACTTAGCACTCTTATCTAGCAACCCCATATTCCCTTTGACATCCCCACCTCTCAGTTCGGGTATTGCAAGATAAACCGTATTCTTCTCAAATGTTTCAGCCACGGCGGTGGCACAAGAAGCACAGTTAGTTTGCCCAAAACCATGAATGCCGAAGTATGCCAGCAAAGCAGCGAGTGGTCGTAGTAACAGAGGCGGCTTACCCTTACTATTGCCTATATTTAACAAATAGCCTGTTAGATAATTCTCTTTGGTACCAAAAATGGAGTAGTTACTGGGCTTAATGCCAAAGGAGGCTTTCTCATTTGTTATGGCTAATGTTGGTGGTGTATAGCTCTCAGTGATAACTGCTGAAGCGGCATCCCATTCATCAGGTTCACATATAATTGACACGTTACTATACAGTGATTCAGTACTCCCACCCCTCGATAATGCCCTCAATGGCGGACTTAATGGGTCCAAACCTGGATTATCTATCAAGCTCGTACTTGAAACGCCACGAATGCTCATAATTCTCTCCGCATAATTTGCCACATTTATTAGACCAAATAACTCAATAGCGCATTTAACACGTGCTGGCGAATTACGCGGTTTTTATCTGTAAGAAAGAGATGAATTGTGAAAATAATCAGAGGGTTAAAATGGTTAATAAAACAAAGCGCCCGCAAGCATTAACCTACGGGCGCTGAGTCTACTACGGCTATAAAAATGTTATTATTTTATCGTTTACTTATTTCATCAAACACGCCACCAGTGGCGAAATGTGTCTGCTGTGCTTTGGTCCAGCCACCGAACACTTCATCGATAGTAAACAACTTCAATTTCGGGAACTCGTTGGCGAATTTAGCCGCCACTGCCGGATCCCGTGGCCGATAGTAATTCTTGGCAGCAATAGTCTGGCCTTCTGGCGAATAGAGGTATTTTAAGTAAGCATCCGCCACTTCCCGGGTACCACGCTTATCAACCACTTTATCCACTACAGATACCGTCGGTTCAGCTAAAATAGAGACACTTGGCGTGATGATATCAAACTTGTCTTTACCTACTTCATTCACCGCCAGCAGAGCTTCGTTCTCCCAGGCAATCAGCACATCGCCAATACCGCGTTCAACAAAGGTATTCGTGGCACCACGCGCGCCGGAGTCCAACACTTCCACATTCTTATACAGCGTTTTAACGAATTCCTGCGCTTTAGCCTGATCATTATTGTTGTGTTCTAACGCATAACCCCATGCCGCCAGATAGTTCCAACGCGCGCCACCCGAGGTTTTCGGATTAGGTGTAATGACCGAAATTCCTGGTTTCACTAAATCTGACCAGTCATGAATCTGTTTCGGGTTCCCTTTACGCACCAAGAACACGATAGTTGAGGTATACGGCGCAGAGTTATCAGGCAGGCGCTTAATCCAGTTTTTATCAATACGACCACGCTCAGCAATAGCATCGACATCATATGCCAGTGCTAATGTCACCACATCAGCTTCAATACCATTAATAACCGAGGTCGCCTGCTTACCGGAACCGCCATGTGATTGACGCACCGTCACCTTATCACCGGTTTGCTGTTGCCAATGCTTACTGAATGCCTGGTTATATTCCTGATAGAATTCACGTGTCGGATCATATGACACATTCAGTAGTTGGATATCTTTTGCCATGGCACCTGATGCCAGCAGCAGTAATGACAGACCTACACCCCATTTACGCATTGACCCGCTCCCATAAATATTGTTATTAATTAAATAGTTATTAACCTATACCCTAAATAATTCAAGTAGCAGGAAGGCGGCAAGGGAGATAATCCCGATGAGCTTACATAAGTAAGTGATTAGGGTTATTGAGTGTAGCCAACACATACGCAGCTTGAAGTATGACGGGTATAAATTGTAATCAACTAAATTGGTTGACCTGATACTGAGCGTGCCAGAAACTTCCCGCGCAATTAAAGAATAAAAAAGTTTTGATTATATCAATACGAAATATACAGGCAGCACGACCAATAAATATCAAGCAATCGACACACCGGTGGTCTGAGAAATAGCAGGCATAAATGCAAAAAGCCCCCGGCATGCGGAGGCTTTTATATTGGATAGCAGACTGTTTTAGAACAGTTTTTTAGCTGTGTCGTACCAATCTTCTTTAAATTTACTTTTCTTGTTCTCTGGCGCGATACAAACAGAGATAAGTTCATGCACCATTTTCTCGTTTTGTACGCCAACGCAGAAACCACCTTGCGTATAGTCGTGGTCTTCCAACAACAAGTCGACGGCATAAGCACCCATACGGGAAGCCAGAATGCGGTCATAGGCTACTGGTGCACCACCACGCTGAATGTGGCCTAATACGGTGCCACGGGTTTCACGGCCGGTTTCTTTCTCGATATATTTAGCCAATTCGTCGATATCATCCAGTTTTTCAGTAATAGCAACGATAGCGTGCTTTTTACCTTTCGCGATGCCAGCTTTGATTTCATCAACCAAATCATCACGTTTGAATTCGACTTCAGGAATAGCAATAAACTCACAACCACCAGCAATGGCAGCCGCCAAAGTCAGGTCACCACAATAACGACCCATCACTTCAACGATAGAGATACGTTGGTGTGAAGAGGAGGTATCACGCAGACGGTCAATCGCTTCAACCACGGTCCCCAGTGCGGTGAAGAAACCGATGGTATAGTCAGTACCGGCCACATCGTTATCGATGGTGCCCGGTAAACCTACACAGTGGATACCACCCTCTTTGGTCAGCAAGTCTGCACCGGCATAAGAACCGTCACCACCGATAACCACCAGGCCATCGATACCCCGGTCTTGCATGTTCTTCAGGGCCACTTTACGTTTTTCTGGATCACGGAACTCAGGAAAACGTGCAGAACCCAGGAAGGTACCACCACGGTTAATCATATCGGACACGCTATAGCGGTCCAGTTTTCTCATGCGATTTTCATACAAGCCCAGGTAGCCATCTTCAATACCGTAAACTTCTAATCCTGCTGACAAAGCGGCACGAACAACCCCACGAATGGCTGCGTTCATACCTGGCGCGTCACCGCCGCTTGTTAGTACACCGATTTTTTTGACCATGACTACCTCTAAACTTGTAGATGCGATTTTTAAAATTCTTTATTTGCTAATTTTGTCTTGCACAAGAGACCCGTACAGAAAACCAGCTTTATGAGATTAATATCGGATATTATAGCAAAAACACCAAGCTGAATTGATTCAAGTCATGCCATCTGGCGGTATTTTCTTCAACACTGAACCATAATGTAACCACAGTTTACCTGTCGTTAATGAAGAAATTATAACTCCCAATGCGCATGGCGCTCTTTCGGCACCACAGAGCAGGGATCTTGATGGATAAGTACATCGGCACCGGGGAATCGGTGCAACAGTGCGCGTTCAACTTCCTCAGCTAAGATATGTGCTTCCATCAATGGCATCATATCTTCCATTTCAAGATGAAGTTGAATAAACCGTGTTGGCCCCGATTGGCGGGTACGCAGGTCATGAGCACCAATCACGCCCGGCCATGACATCACAATATCAATAATCTGCTGGCGCTCGTCATCAGGCAATGCCCTGTCCAGCAAGGCTTGAACCGCTTCATATCCCATACGTAACGCACTATAGAGAATATAAACACCAATACCCAATGCAAACAACGCATCAGCCCAGTGAAAACCATACCAACTTAATGCCAATGCAATAAGAATAGCACCATTCATCATGACGTCAGATTGATAGTGCAACATGTCGGCGCGAATGGCCTGGCTGTGGGTTTTTCGTATCACCCACCGCTGAAAAGTGACTAATATCAATGTACTGAATAATGCAATTAAGGTGACCCAGATACCTATACCTGGATCTTGCACTGGTTGCGGTGACGCCAAATGCTGAAAACCCGTCAGGAACAGGAATAACGCCGAGCCGGAAATAAACATGCTTTGTGCCAGTGCGGCCAGTGACTCAGCCTTGCCATGACCAAAAGTGTGCTCTTCATCGGCGGGTTGCAGAGAGTAACGCACCACAAAAAGGTTTGTCAGAGAAGCGGCCAGATCCACCAGAGAGTCAACCAACGCCGCCAACAAACTTACCGAACCGGTATGCCACCAGGCAAAAATTTTAATAATCAGTAAGGTTGATGCCAGCCCTGTCGCACTGAGCGCGGCAGCTTTAACCAAACGCGCATATTGCGGATCCATAACTTATCCTAAATGATATTTTAGAATTATGAGTATACGGAAATGGAATAAAAAAAGCCCTCCATCATGGAGGGCGAAAGACAGGGATGGTGTCTATGGCAAGGAAAACAGGGTATTACAGGGTACTACTTACTTCTGGGCAGAAGAGGGTTGTGCTGCTGGCGCCTGCTGCATTTTCTCAATGCGCTGCTGGTGCTTTTGGTTCAAGACAGCTTTTTGCTCTGGAGTGAGCAAGTTAAACATTTGGTTACGAACTTTGGCCATTTCGACCTGACGTTCAATCTGGTCCTTGGACATTTTCTCAGCCTGCGCTCTTACCGCAGCTTCATCGAATTTATCGGCGGTAATCAGCTTGTGCATTGCGTCTCTGTCCGCCATATCAAGGCGTGGCTGGCCTTGGCGAGACTGGCGCATCAGGTCACGCATTTGCTGACGCTGTTGTTCTGTCAGATTGACGCCGTCAAACATGTTATGGTGACCGCGACCATCTTTCTTGTTCATCATCGCACTATCACCGTGGCACCAGCTATCAGTGGCCCCGGTCTTATCGGCGGCGAAGGCGGCTTGAGAGCCTAGAACTAACATTGACGCCATGATTAACGTTGTTACTTTAGTTACTTTGCGCATTATTAACTCCTGGGTTCTGTCTGCTAAGCGATTTGCTGCTATGCGATTCAATGTGAAGCAGTCTATCGCTCCTGCTGCAAACAAGCGTCAGCGCATGTAAAACTGGGGTCAGTGCATGTAAAGCTAAGTAAAGTCATGGAATACCGGCAATTGTTAACGTATTTTGCGTCAAGAGGAGAAATAACCATGCATAAAATCCTATTAGTTGATGATGATCGTGAATTGACGTCGCTGTTGAAAGAATTACTGGAAATGGAAGGCTTTAATGTTGTTGTTGCCTATGATGGCGAACAGGCGTTAAACCTGCTAGATAACTCTATCGACTTGTTATTGCTAGATATTATGATGCCGCGTAAAAACGGTATCGAAACTTTGAAAGAATTACGTCAACATCACCAGACCCCTGTCATTATGCTGACTGCTCGTGGCAGTGAATTGGATCGGGTGCTTGGCCTTGAGCTGGGCGCTGATGATTATCTGGCAAAACCGTTTAATGATCGTGAGCTTGTGGCGCGTATCCGTGCCATTTTGCGCCGCTCGAACTGGAGCGAACAACAGCAAAATGTCGATCAAGGTGCGCCAACACTGGACGTTGATTGCCTGCAATTGAATCCAGGCCGTCAAGAGGCTACCTTTGAAGGCCAATCGCTGGAATTGACCGGGACTGAATTTACCTTGCTCTACCTGCTGGCTCAGCATCTCGGTCAGGTAGTCTCGCGGGAGCATCTCAGCCAGGAAGTGCTGGGGAAACGGTTAACACCTTTTGACCGTGCTATTGATATGCACATTTCAAACCTGCGCCGTAAGCTGCCGGATCGCAAAGACGGGTTACCTTGGTTTAAAACTCTGCGTGGTCGCGGATATCTGATGGTATCAGAAACATGATTAACAGTTTAACGACGCGAATTTTTGCTATTTTTTGGTTCACCTTAGCACTGGTATTAATGCTGGTATTGATGGTGCCAAAGCTCGACTCGCGTCAACTGACTGCCTTGCTCGACAGTGAACAGCGCCAGGGAACAATGCTCGAGCAACATATCGAAGCTGAACTGGCCAGTGACCCCGCCAATGACCTGATGTGGTGGCGCAGGCTTTATCGCGCCATCGAAAAATGGGCACCACCGGGCCAACATCTCGTGTTAGTCACCACTGAGGGCCGTGTCATTGGCGCTCAACGTCACGAAATGCAAATTGTCCGTAATTTTATCGGCCAGTCTGATAACTCAGATCAGCCGAAAAAGAAGAAATATGGCCGTGTCGAGATGGTCGGCCCCTTCTCTATCCGCGATGGTGAAGATAACTATCAGCTCTATCTGATACGCCCGGCCAGTAGCCCGCAATCTGATTTTATCAATTTGATGTTTGACCGCCCGCTGCTGCTATTGATTGTCACCATGCTTATCAGTGCGCCACTGCTGCTATGGTTGGCTTGGAGTCTGGCAAAACCGGCTCGTAAGTTGAAGAATGCCGCCGATGATGTGGCGCGGGGTAATTTGAAACAGCACCCTGAGCTGGAGTCCGGCCCACAAGAGTTTTTGGCCACCGGTGCCAGTTTTAATCAGATGATCAGTGCGCTCGATAGAATGGTTGTGGCCCAACAACGGCTGATTTCTGATATCTCCCATGAGTTGCGCACGCCACTTACCCGCCTGCAACTGGCGACCGCGTTGATGCGACGTCGTCATGGTGAGGGGAAAGAGCTGGAACGTATCGAAATGGAAGCACAGCGACTGGATAGCATGATCAATGATTTACTGGTGTTATCCCGTAGCCAACATAAAAACGAGCTACATCGCGAACCCATTAAAGCGAATGATTTATGGTCTGACGTGCTGGAAAATGCCCAGTTTGAAGCAGACCAAATGGGCAAAACTCTGGAAGTCACCGCACCTCCCGGGCCATGGACCCTATTTGGCAATCCCGCAGCACTTGATAGCGCGCTGGAGAATATCGTGCGTAACGCACTGCGTTACTCTCATCATCACATTGCGGTGGCATTCAGCTCTGATAATCAGGGTATTACTATCACTGTCGATGATGATGGCCCCGGTGTTAGCCCGGAAGACCGTGAACAAATATTCCGGCCGTTCTACCGCACTGATGAAGCGCGGGATCGCGAATCAGGTGGTACGGGTTTGGGATTGGCGATTGTCGAAACAGCCGTCAATCAGCATCGCGGATGGGTGCGGGCTGAAGATAGCCCATTAGGGGGCTTGCGCTTGATACTGTGGTTGCCGCTGCATCCACTTAAGTCTTAATCTATCGTACCTCTGCCCGATCATCTGGGATCGGGCAGATCTCTGCTATCACGGTTTGCTGACCTCTTCTCCCTGCCCCTCTTTTTCCAGCAACAGCTTTTTGCGCTCAATACCCCAACGATAGCCTGACAACGTGCCATCCTGGCGAATAACCCGGTGACAAGGAATAGCAATCGCCAGCATATTGGCAGCACAGGCACCAGCTACCGCACGCACCGCTTTGGGCGAACCTATTCTGGCGGCGATATCAGCATAACTGGCGGTCTCACCTACCGGTATTTCCCGCAGTGCCTGCCACACCCGCTGCTGAAAAGCGGTGCCCTGAATATCCAGTGGCAAATCTAGCCCGAGCTGAGGAGCCTCAACCAACCCCACCACCTGCGCGAACCATTGCTCAAACTCAGCATCGCCGCCAATTAACTCTGCTTGTGGAAACTTATCCTGTAGCTGCTGCACCAACAGCGCTGGGGAGTCACCCAGCAAGATGGCGCAAATACCCAGCTCACTTTTTGCCATCAGAATCGCACCGAGAGAACTTTCTCCGACGGCAAAATGCAACGTGACATCACGCCCGCCACTGCGGTAGCGGGTCGGTGTCATCCCCAACAACTGATTCGATTGCTCATAAAATCGGCCATTAGAGTTATAACCGGCTTCAAAGATAGCGTCAGTTACCGAGCCTTGCCCCGCTAATTGTGCACGAATACGCGCACTGCGCGTTGCACTGGCATATGCCTTAGGGGTCAACCCGGTAATGGCTTTAAATAAACGATGGAAATGAAAAGCACTGAGATTCACCTGCGCCGCTAGCTCATCAAGCTTAAGTGGCGTTTCGGCCTGCTCAATTAAGCGACATGCCCGACTGATTTTGTCTGCATGCTGCTGTGACAGTGGTAATTCAGTGGGCTGACATCGTTTACAGGGCCGATAACCGGCCTGTTCAGCAGCATGATTATCGGCAAAGAATTCAACATTCTCTGCTTTAGCCTGACGGGACGGGCAAGAGGGGCGACAATAAACACCGGTCGTTTTCACTGCATAAACGAACTGGCCATCGGCTGTTTTATCCCGATTAACGATCGCATCCCAGAATGTATCTTTCGTCCGGATCATGGTAAATACCCCGTTGGTAGTGACTGTGGTAATCAGCATATAAAACCGCCACTGCTTACACTCTCCGCTGCTTGCTTTTAAATTATTGTGCGTGCTACTGACATTAGCAACCGCTGCACAGAGGGGAGGTTTCTGATATCCTGCGCCCCTCATTATTGGGGGACATATGCTTAATATCGTTTTATTTGAACCTGAAATTCCGCCCAATACCGGTAATATCATCCGGTTATGTGCGAATACCGGCTGCCAGCTCCATCTGATTAAACCTTTAGGTTTCACCTGGGATGACAAACGCTTACGCCGTGCAGGTCTTGATTATCATGAGTTTGCCAGTATTAAGCATCACCATGATTATCAGGCCTTTTTAGATTGTGAAAATCTCGACAGTGCGCAGCCTGCCCGATTATTTGCACTAACCACCAAAGGGACGCCAGCCCACAGTGCAGTAAGCTATCAAGCTGATGATTACCTGTTGTTTGGCCCTGAAACCCGTGGCTTGCCCGCCAGTGTTTTGGATGCGTTACCTGCTCAACAGAAAATCAGGATTCCGATGCAAGCCGATAGCCGTAGCATGAATCTGTCAAACGCGGTGTCAGTGGTGGTGTATGAAGCCTGGCGGCAATTAGGTTATCCGGGTGCGTTACTGAGAGAGTCGTTGTTTTAGCCAAAATGTGTCGGTGATCAGCTAGCAACCCAATAGAAAGGTGTATATCCAAAGTAATTGGAGTTGTAGCCAGGCAGCAAACGAACTCATCCCGATGAGCTGACATAAGTCAGTGATTCGGGTGAGTAAGAGCAGCTAACACCGCTACAGCTTCAAGTACGAAGGAGATGATCAGATGCCGTCGCCGTACTCAAACCCATGGGTAATCCCATTGAAATGCTGGTCCATATCCAATGACGGCTTATCACTTTCGGGTTTACCAACGATGCGGGCAGGTACCCCTGCTGCGGTGGTATGAGCGGGAACCGCCTGCAATACAACGGACCCGGCACCAATTTTCGCACCGCGTCCAACCTCGATATTCCCCAAAATTTTTGCCCCAGCCCCAATCATCACACCTTCACGGATCTTCGGATGACGATCACCGCTGGTTTTACCGGTCCCCCCTAAAGTAACCGATTGCAGGATCGATACATCATTCTCAACTACTGCCGTTTCGCCAATAACAATACCGGTCGCGTGGTCCAACATGATGCCGCAACCAATGGTAGCCGCAGGGTGGATATCAACCCCAAAAGCAACAGAGACTTGATTTTGAAGGTAAATAGCTAACGCTTTACGATCCTGCGCCCACAACCAATGACCGATACGATAAGCCTGTAAAGCGTGGAAACCTTTGAGATACAGCAGTGGTGTAGAGTATTTATCAACGGCCGGGTCACGCAGCCGCACCGCCAGAATATCCCGCGCGGCCGAAACTATCATCTGAGCATCTGCACGATAAGCATCCTCAACCACCTCACGGATGGCAATAGCAGGCATGATCGGATTAGCCAGTTTATTCGCGAGAATATAACTCAGGGCACTGCCTAAATTCTCATGCTTCAATAATGTCGCGTGAAAAAAGCTCGCCAGCATGGGTTCACACTCAGCCAGTGCTCTTGCTTCTGATTTAATGCTACTCCAGACCAGTTCTAACTCTTCTGACGACATTACCTACTCCTGCCCATAAAAAATTGCCCAAGGGAACGACCAAGGCAACTATACCCATATTCGTTGAGGTCACCGCAGTGTTAGCGGCAACACCAATGACTTTAGGTATGTAGTTATTATTTTATTCCGCCAAACCCGCGTAACCGATCAAATGCCGCTTTTCTCATCTTTTTTGGTCCGACCCAATAAGGTCAATGCCGCTTCACGGGCATTTTTGTGACAATAGAGCACTTGATAGATCTGTTCAGTTATCGGCATTTCAACACCATGGCGCTGGGCTAATGCCAGAACTTCTTTGGTATTGCGGTAACCTTCAACCACCTGACCAATCTTGTCCTGCGCTTCTTGTACCCCTAACCCTTGGCCCAGCATAATACCAAACCGGCGGTTACGAGATTGGTTATCTGTGCAGGTTAGCACCAAATCACCCAAGCCTGCCATGCCCATAAAGGTGGAAGGGTCGGCACCCAATGCAGAACCCAGCCGCGTCATTTCGGCCAAACCTCGGGTTATCAGTGCAGTACGGGCATTCGCACCAAAACCAATGCCATCGGACATCCCGGCACCAATCGCAATCACGTTTTTCACCGCACCGCCAAGCTGCACCCCGATAAAATCAGCATTACTGTAAACCCGGAAGCTTTTGCCACAGTGCAATAACTGTTGCAGGTCTTCGCTAAATTGCGCATCGGTTGATGCCAGCGCAATTGCCGTCGGTAACCCTGCTGCCAACTCTTTAGCAAAGGTTGGGCCAGACACCACCGCCAGCGGGATAGTTTCACCCAACACTTCGCGCGCCACATCCGCCAGCAAGCGGCCAGTTTCGGCCTCAAGCCCTTTGGTCGCCCAGACGATACGTGCATCTTTGCGTAAATGTGGTTTCAACTCATGCAATACCGCACCGAAGACATGGCTAGGTACCACGACTAACACATCGCGGCTGGCTGCCAGCGCACGTGCCAGATCGGTTTCCAGTAATAAGGTATCTGGGAAAGGAACATCGGGTAGGAAAGCTTGGTTACAACGATCACGTTGCAAAACCTGAATATGCTTAGGGTCATGACCCCATAACACGACTTGATGGCCATTACGCGCCAGCGTAATGGCTAATGCGGTGCCGTAAGATCCGGCACCGATTACAGTCATTGAAGCATTGATGGTGTTCATCAGGCATCCTGACGTTGTTCAGCACCTTCGCCGTCAGCCTGCTGTTGCAGATAGTTCATGAACAGGGCATCAAAGTTAACCGGTGCCAAATTAAGCTGTGGGAAAGTACCACGAGAAACCAGGCTGGTGATGCATTCGCGAGCATACGGGAACAAAATGTTCGGGCAGTATGCACCTAAGCAATGCGCCAACTGGGTACCATCGATACCCGCGATGGAGAAGATACCACCCTGCTGAACTTCACACAGGAATGCAGTTTCTTCACCCAAAGAGGCGGTTACCGTCACTCGCAGTACCACTTCATACACATCTTCAGCCAGTTGACTAGAAGCAGTATCAAGATCAAGTTTAACTTCTGGTTGCCAATCCTGCTGGAAAACCTGCGGGGCATTTGGTGCTTCGAAAGAGATATCTTTGGTGTAGATACGCTGGATCTGGAAAGCCATCTCTGTGTTGTTTTGTTCGGACATGTGTATAAATACCCTAAGTTAGACGTCTGTATTAAATAGCACTGCCGCCGTGGGCTCTGTCCATCAAATTAATGGGACCCACTGACGAGTTAAAGCAGCGGATCAAGCCCACCGCGCGCATCCAGGGCGTGTAAATCATCACAGCCACCGATATGCTGCCCATCAATAAATACCTGAGGCACAGTCGTCCGCCCACTCCGAGCAATCATCTCTTCGCGTTTGGCCGGATCACTATCAATTGCGATTTCATGGAAAGCAGCACCTTTGTGGTTCAGCAGTGCTTTGGCACGATGGCAGAACGGGCAGGTTGCTTTGGTATAAATCTCAATCTTCGCCATGGATACACCTCAGTTAACATTATAATTTATTGATATAGCGAATTTTTATAACAAATACGGGTACAGCTCAATACTCATATCACTAAAACGCAGGCAATATGATTACTTGCCGCGCGCCAGTGGTAGATTCTCGCCACTCCAACCGGAGATACCTTCTTTCAAGGTAAATACGCGTTCAAAGCCTGCTTTGTTCAGCAGTTCAGCCGAAGCACGAGAGGTTGTCCCAGTAGCACAAACCACAATGATAGGCTGTGTTTTGTGTTTTTCCAATTCAGCCAAATTACCGTTTTTAATGTCGCTTGGCAGCAAATTAATAGAACTGGCGATATGGCCTTTGCGATAATCATCACGTGTGCGGATATCAACCACAACCGCATCTTCTTTGTTAATCAGACGCGTCGCTTCACCACGGGTAATCTCTTTCACTTTAGAGAGAGAGGTTTTAAAGCTGGTGAAAATTACGGCGACGAACAACGCCACCCAAGCCAGACTCAAAACCGGATGCTGGCTAATGAATTGCATAATTTCTTGCAACATGGGGGTAAAAACTCCCGTTAGTTAGGGGATAATATTCAAGGTCACAGAGTATACCTGCGCGTTGCGGCAAATACAGCCAATATGCAAGTGCTATTGCAGAAACTGCGAGCCATTTCGGAAACTTTTGTCGTCTAAATGATGACAATTACGCAAAACCCCACGCCAATGTTGATCTCTTTGGGCTATTTTTAACCGGTTTTGTAGTAAATTACCGCCTTCGTTCTGGCGGTGTAAATACGTTAACGTAAATAGCCGAGTGTACATAGCCGCGCATATCGTTGGATGTTCGCTGCTATTTGACACTTGGACTTATAAGAAAGAGGTTATGCAATGTCGAGCACTAAAAAACCACTGGTACTGACTATTCTTGATGGCTATGGTCACCGCGAAGAGCAGCAGGATAATGCCATTCTGAATGCTAAAACGCCGGTTATGGACCGTTTATGGCAGCAACAGCCTCATACTTTAATTGCCGCGTCCGGTCTGGATGTTGGCCTGCCAGATGGGCAAATGGGTAACTCTGAAGTGGGCCACGTCAACCTGGGAGCTGGTCGCATTGTTTATCAGGACTTGACCCGTCTCGACAAAGAGATCAAAGACGGCGACTTTTTCACTAACTCAACCTTAACAGCAGCGATTGATAAAGCGGTTAAAGCAGGCAAAGCGGTCCACATTATGGGTCTGTTATCTGCCGGTGGTGTACACAGCCACGAAGACCACATTCTGGCGATGGTTGAACTGGCCGCCAAACGCGGTGCGACGGCTATTTATCTGCACGCATTCCTCGATGGACGTGACACTCCGCCGCGCAGTGCGGAATCTTCACTGAAACGATTCACTGAGAAATTTGCCGCGCTGGGTAAAGGTCGCATCGCTTCTATTATTGGTCGTTACTATGCGATGGACCGTGATAACCGCTGGGATCGCGTACAACTGGCTTACGATTTGCTGACTCAGGCAAAAGGTGAATTCACCGTCGATAACGCCGTCGCAGGTTTGCAAGCAGCTTATGCCCGTGATGAAAACGATGAATTTGTCCGACCAACTGTCATTCAGGCGGCTGGCGAAGCCGATGCGGCGATGAACGATGGCGACGCGCTGATCTTCATGAACTTCCGCGCTGACCGCGCCCGTCAAATCACCCGCAGCTTTGTTAATGCCGATTTTGACGGTTTCAAACGCGATAAAGTAGTTAATTTCGGCGATTTCGTTATGCTGACCGAATATGCAGCGGATATTAAAGTGGCCTGCGCTTACCCACCAGCATCACTACAGAATACCTTCGGTGAGTGGCTGATGAAGCATGACAAAACCCAGTTACGTATTTCCGAAACTGAAAAGTATGCTCACGTCACTTTCTTCTATAACGGCGGCGTTGAAGAACCATTTAAAGGCGAAGACCGTATCCTGATCAACTCACCGAAAGTTGCCACTTATGACCTGCAACCGGAAATGAGTTCAGCAGAACTGACTGAGAAACTGGTCGGCGCTATCGGCAGTGGCAAATATGATGTGATAATTTGTAACTATCCGAACGGCGATATGGTTGGTCATACCGGTGATTACGATGCTGCGGTGAAAGCAGTAGAAACACTGGATAATTGTATTGAACAAGTGGTTGCTGCCGTAAAAGCCGCCGATGGCCAATTGCTTATCACCGCCGACCACGGCAACGCTGAGCAGATGCGCGACCCGGCAACCGGTCAGGCCCATACCGCCCATACCAGCCTGCCAGTGCCACTGATTTATGTCGGCAATAAAGGGGTTAAAGCGGTGGAAGGTGGCAAACTTTCAGATATCGCACCAACCATGTTGTCACTGATGGAAATGGAAATCCCGCAAGAGATGACTGGTAAGCCGCTGTTCATCGTGGAATAATCCTTCGTTATGAAGGAAAAGGCGTCATTTGCAAAATTAATGGTTACGGAAGATGCCATTACCACCAGCCGAGATACAGTTTCTCGGCTGTCCGGTCAGTTGGTGCGTCGCCCGTGGTCAGCACTGTACGCCAGCGTTTTTTGCGCTGGCGTATTGCTATTGCCATTATCCGGCACGGCAGCAGATGCCCCCGTTACAGCAAAAACCGCACAAAGCAAAGACCAGTTGAAGACCATTCAGCAGGATATTGCCGAAAAAGAAAAAAGTGTTCAGCAACAAAAGCAGCAACGCAGTTCATTGCTGGATCAGTTGAAACAACAGGAAAATACCATTGCTCAGGCCAGCCGCAGCCTGCGTGACACCCAAGGTACCCTGACTGAGTTAGACCAAGAAATATCCCGTCTCACCTCCTCGATTGAGAAACTCGAGAGTAAACAATCCCAGCAACAAAATATTCTGTCTAAACAACTTGATGCTGCCTTTAAACAGGGCCAACACAGTGGTTTACAGCTTATTTTAAGTGGCGAAGAGAGCCAGCGCAGTGAGCGTATTCTGGCTTATTTCAGTTACCTCAATGAAGCACGACAGCAATCTATTGAAGAGCTGAAACAGACTCGTACCCATCTCTCTGCCGAGAAAAAAACGCTGGAGCAAAAGCAAAATCAGCAAAAAACCGTGTTGAATGAGCAGAAAACTCAGCAGCAAAAACTGGAACAAGCACGTACCGCACGCAAGAAAACCCTGACCTCGCTGGAAGCTTCACTGGAAAAAGATCAGCAAGGCCTGGCTGAGTTAAAACTAAACGAAACCCGCTTGCGTGATCAAATAGCCAAAGCAGAACGAGAAGCGAAAGCTCGCGCCGAACGAGAGGCCAAAGAAGCCGCTCGGGTACGCGAACAGATAAAAGTTAAAGAACAACAAGCCAAGAAAACCGGTTCTAGCTACAAACCAAGTGAAAGTGAGCGCTCATTAATGGCACGCACTGGCGGCCTTGGTCGCCCGGATGGGCAAGCTGTCTGGCCGGTCCGTGGTAATGTAACTCATCGTTTCGGTGAAGCCTTACAAGGTGAACTACGCTGGAAAGGCATGGTTATCTCTGCACCAGAAGGCAGTGAAGTAAAAGCGATCGCCGATGGCCGTGTCTTATTGGCTGACTGGCTGCAAGGCTATGGTTTGGTTGTGGTTATCGAGCATGGTAGAGGGGATATGAGTTTGTATGGCTACAATCAGAGTGCACTAGTCAATGTGGGTGCTCAGGTGAAAGCTGGTCAACCGATCGCCCTTGTTGGTACCAGTGGCGGCCAAGGTGAGCCATCACTCTATTTCGAAATCCGCCGTCAGGGACAAGCTGTTAACCCACAACCTTGGTTAGGACGATAGCGAACAACCTTAGGGAACTTGTATTGCACTATTTCAACACACGTCGATTGATCATCGTAAGCACCCTACTCATCTCTAACGCCGCACAGGCGGGCAAACTTTCTATTGTGATTGATGACTTTGGTTATCGCCCCCAGAACGAAAACAAGATTTTACAGATGCCACTGCCTATTTCGGTGGCTATCCTGCCGAATGCACCTTATGCCAGAGAGATGGCCGTCAAAGCTCATAATCAAGGGCGCGAAATACTGATTCATTTGCCGATGGCTCCCCTAAGCAAACAACCGCTGGAGCGCGATACATTACAGCCATCAATGAGCAGCGAAGAGATTCAGCGCATCATGCGCCAGGCGGTGAATAATGTCCCCTATGCCAAGGGCATGAATAACCATATGGGCAGCGCAATGACCTCCAGTTTCTCCGGCATGCAGAAAGTGATGCGGGAGCTGGACCACTATCAGCTCTATTTCCTCGATAGCGTGACCATCGGTAATAGCCAAGCGAGCCGTGCCGCAGAGGGGACTCAGGTTAAGGTCATTAAGCGCAAAGTCTTTTTGGATGACTCACAAAATGAAGCGGCGATCCGCCAACAGTTTAACCGTGCGGTAGAACTGGCTCGTCGTAATGGTTCGGCTATTGCTATCGGGCACCCCCATCCGGCCACCATTAAAGTGTTGCAACAAATGTTGCCTCAGTTACCTGCTGATATCGTATTAGTCCGGCCAAGTGCACTTCTCAATGAGCCGGTACAAAACAATACGCAAAATAACAGTGGCGGCAGGTTGTCGGGTAAAACCAAACTACCTGGCTCAACCCAAGGCGATCGCCTGAAAGCTATCAAGCAATGCAAAGCGAAAGAGGGCTATGTAGCGGAGAAAATCTACGCAGACAGGATGTTTAGCATCATAGGTGAGAGCTTGATGCAAAGCCCTGCGGTGGTCTTTGTTCAGCGGCATTGGCAGCAATACTTCCCGCCAGTAGCGCCAGTTATTCCGGTGGATAAACCAAAATCGAATAACCAAGACGGCGATAAACCGAAAGCGGATAAGCCTTAATAAAACGGGGCAATCATCACCTGACTGCCCCGCTCTCAATCCTGCAGCTTCAAGGCCGAAGGGAATTCCCAAAGTCATTGGAGGTGCAGGTAGGCGGCCAGCAAACTCATCCCGATGAGCTTATTCATGTAAGGTCAACTACAAGTAAGTGATTCGGGTAACAAATCTGTCGGGAGCAGATTTGAACGCTGCTTGCAGCGGCCTCGCAGAGGCGAGGCCCATGGATGGGCCGAGTAACGCGCGCAGCCAACACCCCTGCAACTTCAAGGCCCGAAGGGAATATTTTAGTCCCAGCTTAAAACCACCTTACCCGACTTACCCGAACGCATCGCATCAAACCCTTGCTGGAACTCATCAATAGAGAAACGATGAGTGATTATCGGGGTTAAATCCAAGCCAGATTGAATTAGTGCTGCCATTTTGTACCAGGTTTCAAACATTTCACGGCCATATATTCCTTTGATAAACAGCCCTTTGAAGATCACCTGATTCCAGTCGATAGACATATCAGAGGGAGGTATCCCCAGCATTGCGATACGCCCACCATGATTCATTGAGTTAAGTAATGAACGGAACGCCGGTGGCGCACCTGACATTTCCAGACCGACATCAAACCCTTCAGTCATGCCCAGTTCAGCCATCACATCCGTCAGATTCTCTTTACTAACGTTAACGGCACGGGTTACACCCATTTTACGCGCCAGATCCAGGCGATATTCATTCACATCAGTGATAACAACATGGCGAGCGCCAACATGCTTACACACGGCTGCAGCCATGATACCAATCGGGCCAGCACCGGAAACCAGCACATCTTCACCCACTAAATCAAAGGATAACGCGGTATGCACCGCATTACCGAAGGGGTCAAAAATAGCGGCTAGCTCATCAGAAATATTGTCTGGAATTTTGAACGCATTGAAGGCAGGAATGACCAAATACTCAGCAAAAGAACCAGGGCGGTTAACCCCAACCCCCACGGTATTACGGCACAAATGAGTACGACCACCACGGCAATTACGGCAATGACCGCAGGTAATATGACCCTCGCCAGACACCCGATCACCAATATTAAAGCCTTTCACTTCCTGACCAATGGCGACAACTTCACCAACATATTCGTGGCCAACCACCATTGGGACGGGGATCGTTTTTTGCGACCATTCATCCCAATTATAAATATGCACATCGGTACCACAGATAGCGGTTTTGCGAATTTTGATCATGATATCGTTGTGCCCCAGCTCTGGTGGCGGCACATCGGTCATCCAGATACCTTCTTCGGCCTTCAGTTTAGACAATGCTTTCATGAACATTCCTTACGCAATAACGTTAAGTTGTTTGCCGATACGCACAAAGGCTTCAATAGCCCGCTCGACTTGCTCTGTCGTATGATCCGCCGACATTTGGGTACGGATCCGCGCCTGGCCTTTCGGTACCACCGGATAGAAGAAGCCGGTAACGTAAATACCCTCTTTCAGCAAGGCATTGGCAAATTTTTGCGCAAGTGCCGCATCACCGAGCATGACAGGAATGATGGCATGATCAGCGCCAGCCAATGTGAATCCGGCGGCACTCATTTTCTCGCGGAATAAACGCGCATTCGACCATAAGCGATCACGCAGTTCAGCGCCGTCTTCCAATAGCGATAACACTTCAATAGAAGCCGCTACTATTGCTGGAGCCAATGAATTTGAGAACAAGTAAGGCCGTGAACGCTGGCGCAACCACTCAACCACTTCTTTGCGGCCAGCGGTATAACCGCCTGACGCCCCACCCAGTGCTTTACCCAAAGTACCGGTGATAATATCAACGCGATCCATTACTTCGCAGTATTCATGAGTGCCACGACCATTAGCCCCCACAAAACCCACAGCATGGGAGTCATCGACCATCACTAATGCCTGATACTCATCCGCCAAATCACAAACACCTTTCAGGTTGGCAATGACACCATCCATGGAGAACACACCGTCAGTGGCAATCATAATATGACGCGCACCATCTGCTTTGGCTTGTTTGAGTTGGACTTCCAGTTCGCTCATATCGTTATTGGCATAACGGTAGCGCTTGGCTTTACATAACCGTACACCATCAATGATTGAAGCATGATTCAGCGCATCAGAAATAATGGCATCTTCTGGCCCCAGCAGGGTTTCAAACAAACCGCCGTTAGCATCAAAACAAGAAGAGTAAAGAATGGCATCTTCCATACCGAGGAAACTGGCTAGCTTCTGCTCTAACTCTTTATGTGTGTCTTGGGTACCACAAATAAAACGAACCGACGCCATACCAAAACCATGAGTATCCATGCCTTGCTTAGCGGCTGCGATCAACCTTGGGTGGTTGGCCAGGCCCAAATAGTTATTGGCGCAGAAATTAATAACACGGCTTCCATCAGCTACAGCAATGTCTGCTTGCTGGGCGGTGGTGATAATTCGCTCGTTTTTATACAACCCTTCAGCACGGGTAGTTATGAGTTGTTGTTCTAATTGCTGATAAAAAGGGTGTCGATTAAATGGCTGGGACATTCAGTTATCTCCAAGATGGGCAATTTCACAGTACATTTTACTGATTAGTGAGTGAACTGACGAGGAACCTTGTCTTATATTATAAAAAATGCAGTACATATCACGGTGAACAATCCTAAAGCGCATAGAAACCGTGAGATTAAGCCCCTTGCGGCTGTGCGCTATCCTATGAAATGTTATGATAACGCCAACTAGAGTGTGGGGCATTGTGCCCGACCAAGAAGATTAGCAAGGGTGAACCTGATGATTATCGTCACTGGCGGCGCCGGTTTCATTGGCAGCAATATCGTTAAGGCACTGAATAATATCGGTTATAAAGATATTCTGGTTGTTGATAACCTGAAAGACGGCACTAAATTCGTCAATTTGGTTGATCTGGATATCGCTGATTACATGGATAAAGAAGATTTTGTCGCCAGTATCGTTGCCGGTGATGACATGGGTGATATTGATGCTATTTTCCATGAGGGTGCCTGTTCTTCCACCACCGAGTGGGATGGCAAGTACATGATGGATAACAACTATCAATACTCTAAAGATATCCTGCACTTCTGTCTGGATCGCGGCATTCCGTTTTTATATGCCTCTTCTGCTGCCACTTACGGTGGGCGTACCGATAATTTCATCGAAGATCGTCAGTACGAACAACCACTTAACGTTTATGGTTATTCCAAATTCTTGTTTGATCAGTATGTGCGCGAGATTCTGCCGCAAGCTGATTCGCAAATTTGTGGTTTCCGTTATTTCAACGTTTATGGCCCACGCGAAGGGCACAAAGGCAGCATGGCAAGCGTTGCCTTCCACCTGAATAACCAGATCAATGCGGGTGAGAATCCTAAACTCTTCTCCGGCAGTGAAAACTTCAAACGCGATTTCATCTATGTGGGTGATGTGGCTGACGTTAACCTGTGGTTCTGGCAAAACAATGTCTCCGGCATTTTCAACTGTGGTACCGGTCGCGCAGAATCTTTCCAGGCTGTTGCCGATGCGGTAGTAGACTTCCACCACAGTGGACCTGTGGAATACATTGAATTCCCTGAAAAACTGAAAGGTCGTTATCAGGCATACACCCAAGCTGACCTCACCAAGTTACGTGCTGCGGGTTACGAAAAGCCGTTCAAAACCGTCGCTGAAGGCGTCAACGAATACCTGGCCTGGCTCAATCGCTCAGTCTAAATTACTTGCTGCAAGGAATTGATAAACGGTATGAAAATACTGGTCATCGGCCCTTCTTGGGTTGGCGATATGATGATGTCGCAAAGTCTTTACCGTACCCTGAAGGCCGAATATCCGGCAGCAGATATTGATGTGATGGCACCTGCGTGGTGCCGTCCGCTTTTGGCCAGAATGCCAGAAGTGCGTCATGCAATCCCCATGCCCTTAGGCCATGGGGCTTTTGCTTTTGATGAACGTCGTCGCTTGGGTTTAGCCTTACGTGAAACCGGCTATGACCGTGCCTATGTGCTGCCAAACTCATTTAAATCCGCCCTGATACCTTATTTTTCAGGGATTAAGCAACGCATTGGCTGGCGTGGCGAAATGCGCTACTTCTTGCTCAATGATATGCGTATCTTGGATAAACAAGCCTTCCCTATGATGGTTCAGCGCTATGTCGCACTGGCCTATGATAAAGAAAAAATCCATTCAGCCGACGATTTACCGCAACCTTTGCTATGGCCGCAATTGCAGGTTCGGGATGAAGAAATTGCCGAGATTACTGCGTCATTCAATTTGACTGATAACCGGCCAATCGTGGGTTTCTGCCCAGGCGCTGAGTTTGGTCCGGCAAAACGCTGGCCACATTATCACTATGCTACGCTGGCCCAGAAACTGATTGATACCGGCTATCAGGTCGTCTTATTAGGTTCAGCTAAAGATAACGAAGCCGGTGAAGAGATCCGCCAGACTTTGGGCGAAAATTCCCGCGAATTCTGCCTCAATCTGGCGGGGCAAACCTCGCTGGAACAAGCGGTGGTATTGATTGCAGCCTGTAGTGCGGTAGTCAGTAATGACTCCGGTTTAATGCATGTTGCTGCTGCATTAAATAAGCCATTAGTGGCCTTATATGGCCCAAGCAGCCCGGATTTCACCCCACCACTGTCCGATAAAGCTACGGTCATTCGCCTCATTACCGGCTATCACAAAGTGCGCAAAGGCGATAGCGCGCAAGGCTATCATCAGAGTTTGATTGATATCCAGCCAGAACAAGTGATGGCGGCCCTTGAGAAACAATTATCGGCTCGCCAAAGCACTGTCAGTGAGGCCGATTAATGCATGTATTGATCGTTAAAACCTCTTCAATGGGCGACGTTTTACACACGTTGCCCGCACTGACCGATGCGATGAATGCTATGCCAGAGATTCGCTTTGATTGGGTGGTAGAGGAAGGGTTCAGCCAAATACCCAGTTGGCACCCGGCGGTGGATCGAGTGATTCCGGTTGCCATCCGCCGTTGGCGTAAGAATTGGTTTGGTAGTGATACCCGGCAGGAACGCTGTGATTTTAAACGTGTTGTGCAGCAGCGCCGTTATGATGTGGTGATTGATGCTCAGGGGCTAATTAAAAGTGCCGCACTGATTACCCGTATCGCCAAAGGGGTTAGACATGGCCCAGATTGCAAAAGTGCCCGCGAACCCTTTGCCAGTTGGTTTTATAACTGCCGTCATGAGATTGATACTAAACAACATGCTGTTGAGCGCATACGCCAACTGTTTGCCAAAAGCCTTGGCTATGACAAACCTGACAGCTATGGCGATTATGCTATCGCGCAGCGCTTTTTAAGCCAATTACCCAGCGATGCTGGCCAGTATTTGGTTTTTCTGCACGCAACAACCAGAGACAGCAAGCACTGGCCTGAAAGCCATTGGCTGCAATTGATCGAGCTGGTTGCACCCACCGGTTTAAAAATCAAGTTACCATGGGGGGCGGAACATGAGTATCAACGCGCGTTACGATTAGCGGAGCATTTTCCGCATGTTGAGGTCTTGCCTAAACTCAGCCTCCAGCAGGTGGCAGAGGTTCTGGCTGGTGCAAAAGCCGTCGTTTCCGTTGATACCGGCCTCAGCCACCTAACCGCAGCGTTGGATCGCCCCAATATTACCCTGTTCGGTCCAACTGACCCTGGGTTAATTGGTGGCTACGGGAAAAACCAGATTGCGGTGATTTCCGAACAAAAAAGCATGGATACTATTACGGCTGAAACTATTATGGCGCGATTGGAAGCACTGATTTCATAAGCGACTATTGTTTGTTTTCCGTGATTTATTCATGCCAGGAATTCTATCTGCCAGTATTTATCATGTAATAACAAGCGACTCTGGTAATTATCAGATTCGCTTGTTATGGGTTGTCTGATTATCTTTCTAACCTATTATCCAACAAGAGATGGCGGCTAATACATAGCTTCAATTAACATCAACACCTGACTGTTAAGAATTTCTAATTAATTATTTAAATAATTAATAACGCGACTCACTGATATCCTCCAAATAACGGCTCACCAATTTATCGGTCACACCATTAATTACTAAATATCATTCCATCAAAGTAGAGGCTTCAATAAATAGCGATATACCGCCAAAAATAGGAATATTTCCAGATAAAAATATCGCCAAATAATAACTTACTGGTATCTATGGCTATACATTTAAGCGCAACAAGAAATAATGATAATCACTCTCATCTTTAAGCACGCAAAATCAATTTTATCGCTGCCCAATTACTGAAATTTGTTAAAAATTATATTCTTTTTTATGAATAGTCTGGCCCTACTCCGGCTATCAGGCTGGCCCAGTTGAAAAGAGCCTTTCTTGCTCAAATATGGTATTATTCTTAATAATCCATATTAATGAAATTGATAGAATGTTGCTGCGTTTATATCAGGTACTGCTCTACCTTATTCAACCTTTGATTTGGCTGCGGTTGCTGTTACGTAGCCGTAAAGCCCCCGCTTATCGCAAGCGTTGGAGGGAACGCTATGGTTTTTGTGCCGGTAAAGTTGTCGCTGGCGGTATCATGCTGCATTCAGTTTCAGTCGGTGAAACACTGGCCGCGATCCCTTTAGTCAGGGCATTACGTCATCGCTACCCATCACTGCCCATTACCGTGACCACCATGACACCTACCGGTTCTGAGCGTGTCCAATCTGCGTTTGGTAAAGATGTTCACCACGTTTATCTGCCTTACGACCTCCCCGGCTCGGTGAACCGTTTTCTTGATCAGGTCAATCCTAAGCTGGTCATTATCATGGAAACAGAACTGTGGCCGAATCTTATCAATGCGCTGCATCGTCGCAAGATCCCACTGGTGATTGCCAATGCACGTCTTTCTGCCCGTTCTGCCGCTGGCTATAAGAAAATCGGTAGTTTTATCCGTAATATGCTGCAACGCATCACACTGATTGCTGCACAAAATCAAGAAGATGGCGACCGTTTCATCGAACTGGGCCTAAGACGTTCTCAGTTGACGGTAACGGGCAGCCTGAAATTTGATATTTCCGTCACCCCTGAATTAGCAGCCAGAGCCGTAACATTACGCCGCCAATGGGCACCGCATCGCCCGGTGTGGATTGCAACCAGTACTCATGACGGCGAAGAAGCCATTTTGCTGGAGGCTCACAGCCAATTGCTGCAACACTTCCCGACATTATTGTTGATTTTGGTACCTCGTCATCCCGAACGTTTCCCGAAAGCGGTTGAACTGACACAGAAAGCAGGGCTGAGTTATACCTTACGTAGCAAAGGTGAAATCCCTTCTGGCAGTACACAGGTTGTGATTGGCGATACCATGGGTGAACTGATGCTGCTATATGGTATTGCCGATCTGGCCTTTGTCGGTGGAAGCCTGGTTGAACGTGGTGGTCATAATCCATTGGAAGCCGCGGCCCATGCCATTCCGGTGTTGATGGGGCCACATACATTTAACTTTAAAGACATCTGTGCCAAGCTGGAACAGGCTGAAGGGTTGATAACCGTAACAGATACCCTATCGCTGGTAAAAGAAATCACCGTGCTGCTAACAGATGAAGATTGCCGCCTCTATTATGGTCGCCATGCAGTTGATGTGTTGCATGAAAACCAAGGTGCACTACAGCGGCTATTACACTTGCTGGAGCCTTATCTGCCGCAACGGAGCCACTAAATGAGTGCAAGAAAACGCCTGTCAGTGGTGATGATTGCCAAGAATGAAGCCTCATTGCTGGCGGATTGCCTGGCATCAGTGAGCTGGGCTGATGAAATAGTGGTATTGGATTCAGGCAGTGAAGATGAAACCATCGCGCTGGCTCAGCAATATGGCGCTAAAGTCTACTGTAACGAGCAATGGCCGGGTTATGGTAAACAGCGGCAATTAGCTCAACAGTATGCCAGTGGTGATTATATTCTGATGCTGGATGCCGATGAACGAGTAACCCCTGAGCTTAAAGCAGCTATTGAAGCGGTACTTATCGCACCGGAGGAAGGCGCGGTTTATAGCTGTGCACGGCGGAACCTGTTTTTAGGCCGTTTTATGCGCCACAGTGGCTGGTATCCAGATCGAGTAACCCGGTTATATCCGCATCATCAGTTCCAATATAACGATAATTTGGTGCATGAATCGCTCAATAGCGGCTCAGCAAAAGTTATCCCGTTGAGCGGTGATTTATTGCATCTAACTTGCCGTGATTTCTTTGCTTTTCAACGTAAACAACTGAGTTATGCAAAGGCGTGGGCCACTCAGCGCCATCAGCAAGGTAAGAGTTGCAGCTACTTCTCTATTCTCAGCCATACTCTTGGGGCTTTCTGTAAAACATGGTTATTACGTGCAGGTTTCCTCGATGGTAAACAAGGGCTATTGCTGGCAGTCGTAAACGCGCAATATACCTTTAATAAATATGCGGCTCTGTGGGCATTGAGCCACCAATATCAGAAAAGCGAGAACTCATGACCACCAAAGCCATCTATCCGGGGACATTTGATCCCATAACCAATGGGCATTTGGACTTAGTGACACGTGCCGCTGCCATGTTCAGCCATGTCATCCTGGCTATTGCCGACAGTTCCAGCAAAAAACCGATGTTTACACTGGCAGAACGCGTGGCATTGGCCAAAGAAGTGACCGCACCTTTGAAGAATGTAGAGGTTTTAGGATTCAGTGAACTGATGGCTGAGTTCGCCAGAAAACACGATGCTAATATTTTGGTACGAGGCTTACGCTCAGTATCAGACTTTGAGTATGAATGGCAACTGGCCAATATGAACCGTCACCTGATGCCAAAACTGGAAAGTGTGTTCCTGATGCCATCAGAAAAATGGTCGTTTATCTCTTCCTCATTGGTGAAGGAAGTGGCGCGCCATGGGGGAGATATCACGCCGTTCCTTCCGGTACCGGTCACCAAAGCGCTAATGAGTAAACTGGCCTGACTCTTTATTTACGCGATACCCTATATAGCCAAAGTTAATTGGCGTTACCGGTAGGTGGTAAGCGAACATAGCTCACAACCCAGCGGCTTCAAATACGAAGGGTATACGATTAATGCTGGCAGTGGCGGCAAAAAAACGTGCTGCGCTGCCCATGTTTCGCAATTTCAATCAGATGCCCACAACGGCGACATGACTCGCCTGCCCGCCCGTACACCTGCAACTCCTGCGCAAAGTAACCAGGCTTACCGTCTGACTGTAGAAAGTCGCGCAATGTAGTGCCCCCCTGCTCAATGGAATGCAGCAACACGGCTTTTATTGTGGCCACTAGCAGTACAATTTCAGCGTTGGTTAATGAACCGGCGGCACGGTCAGGCAAAAGACCCGCGGCAAACAAGGATTCACTGGCGTAAATATTGCCAACACCAACTACCACTTTATTATCCATCAGCCACTGTTTAATCACGGTGCGCTTATTACGTGATTTATCAAACAGATATTGGGCAGAAAATTCATCGCTCAGTGGTTCTGGCCCTAAATGCGCTAATACATTGCTGGTTTCAAGGTCTTTTGCCCACAACCAGGCACCAAAGCGCCGTGGGTCGGTATAACGCAATATTTTGCCATTACTGATCACCAAATCGACATGATCGTGTTTTTCAGCTTCAGTTTCGTCAGACAATATCCGTAAGCTACCTGACATTCCCAGATGGACGATAATCCAGCCAGTTGGCAGTTCTATTAGTAAATACTTGGCCCTACGCTGAACACTGAGCACCGGCTGATCACTCAAAGCCAGAATTTCATCGGATACCGGCCAACGCAAACGGGCATTTCTAACCACCGCGTAAAGAATAGTTTGGCCGACAAGATAAGGTTCGATCCCGCGTCGGCTGGTCTCAACTTCTGGTAATTCAGGCATGTAACCTCCCTAAACGTATCTCACTGAACTTTATATAATAAAAAACCCGGCCGAAGCCGGGTTTTCATAATCCACCAAAATTAAAATTATTTAATTTTAGCTTCTTTATAGATCACGTGTTGACGGACAACTGGATCGAATTTCTTCAATTCCAATTTTTCCGGCTTAGTACGCTTGTTCTTCGTAGTGGTATAGAAGTGACCAGTACCAGCAGAAGAAACCAGCTTGATCTTCTCGCGAACACCTTTAGCCATGATTCAGTTCCTTAATACTTCTCACCGCGGGCACGAATTTCGGCCAAGACCGTTTCGATACCCTTCTTATCAATAACACGCATACCTTTAGCAGATACACGCAGAGTTACAAAGCGCTTCTCGCCCTCAACCCAAAAACGGTGAGAGTGAAGGTTCGGCAGAAAACGGCGTTTGGTCGCGTTCATTGCGTGGGAACGGTTGTTACCGCTCACCGGGCGCTTGCCAGTAACTTGGCAGACTCGGGACATGTCTATTCTCCAAAAATCAAATCAGCTCGAGCTTCGTATAGGATTTGGCCGCCTCGTCAGGCTTTAGAGCCCATCTCAGCAAATTCACTGAGAAGACTCACTGTCATCAGGTCAGAAACCCCTGCCACCAGGCTATAAACCTGCTGAGATAGGCTCTTCACGCCAAACCCAAGATTCTCAAAGGTGGCGTAGTATACGCTCTGAAGCGTAAGTGCTCAAGTCCCGAACAGCTAAAGATCCTGAAAGGATCAATTATTATTGCTCTAAAGCCATCCCCGTTCAGCAAATGAGACACATTCACCCCGGCCAACCACTAAATGATCGAGCACACGAATATCTAATAATGAGCAGGCTTTTATCACCTGCGTAGTAATCAAACGGTCGGCTTGGCTCGGTTCAGCCTTACCCGAGGGGTGATTATGCGCCAGAATCAGCGCGGCGGCATTAACCTTCAGCGCTTCACGCACAATTTCTCTCGGATGGACCTCAACGCTGCTAATGGTACCAGTAAACATCTCCTCATGGCGAATAACACGATGCTGGTTATCCAAAAACATGACTAAAAAAATCTCTCGTTCGCGGTGGGAAAGAATATTTTGTAGAAACTTTTGGGTAATTTCGGGATTTTGCAGAACACTTTCCCGCATCAGGTGGGATGAAAAACAACGGCAGGCTAGTTCTGCAATAGCTTGAATTTGGCTGTATTTAGATGCACCAATCCCTTTTTGAGCACATAACGTCTGATAATCCGCCGACATCAGCCCATGAAGTGAGCCAAACTCTTCAATCAGATATTCAGCCATCTGCATTACGTGTACTCCCGGAATACCGGTACGCAGAAAAATAGCGAGTAACTCGGCATCGGTCAGCATGGCTGCACCGTATTTCAGTAATTTCTCCCTTGGGGCTATCTGCCCATACCATTCATCCATCCTTTGGCTCCTGTAATCCCAGAACAGCACATGCAGCATGACAGAAGGCTTTCTGCCTGGCGAACTCATGATTAAGTGCATGCGAAACGCTTCGCAAATTTGATGATTGATGACATCAAGCGACAGCCCGATAGCTAATCTACTCAGTGGTTATGCTAAAATATTGCCTCTTACAGCTTTCATTCGGACAATCATGATGACGGGACTTTCCGGCAAACATATTGTGCTCGGGATTAGCGGAGGTATTGCCGCGTATAAATCTCCTGAGCTGGTACGCCGCTTGCGCGACAAGGGCGCAGAAGTGCGTGTGGTGATGACGACCGCCGCCAAAGCGTTCATTACGCCGCTCACGTTGCAGGCAGTCTCGGGCTATCCCGTCTCAGATGATTTACTCGATCCGGCGGCAGAAGCCGCCATGGGCCATATTGAGTTAGGTAAATGGGCTGATCTGGTCATCATGGCTCCGGCTACGGCTGATTTGCTGGCCCGGGTTGCTGCGGGGATGGCAAATGACCTACTGACCACGGTTTGCCTGGCCACGGCAGCCCCTATTGCGGCTGTTCCGGCCATGAATCAACAGATGTACCGTGCTACGGCCACCCAAGCGAACTTGCAGACTCTCGCTAATCGCGGAATGTTGCTGTGGGGGCCGGACAGCGGCAGCCAGGCTTGTGGTGATGTGGGGCTGGGAAGAATGCTGGACCCGCTGGAAATCGTCGCACTGGCAGACAGTCATTTTTCTGCAAAACAAGACCTGCAACATTTGAGTGTCATGATTACCGCAGGGCCAACGCGTGAAGCACTTGATCCGGTGCGCTTTATCAGTAATCAAAGTTCGGGCAAGATGGGCTTCGCAATTGCTCAGGCCGCCGCCGCGAGAGGCGCTAAAGTCACGCTGATTGCAGGCCCGGTGAATCTCTCCACGCCGACGGGTGTTAATCGCATTGATGTTGTCAGTGCTCTTGAGATGCAGCAGGTCGTGCAGAACACCGTAGCCCAGCAGAATATTTTTATTTCTTGTGCTGCGGTAGCAGATTACCGTGCAGAGCAAGTTTCTGATGAGAAAATAAAAAAACAGGGTGATGAAATCACCCTTAAGTTGGTGAAAAACCCGGATATTGTTGCTGGCGTGGCTTCGATGGCTAAAAATCGACCATTTGTGGTTGGATTTGCTGCCGAAACCCAGAATGTGGAAGAATACGCGCGACAAAAACTAGTGCGAAAGAAGCTGGATCTGATTTGCGCTAATGATGTATCGCTCGCAGAGCATGGTTTTAACAGTGATACCAATGCCTTGCACCTTTTTTGGCTGGCTGGAGAGAAACGTTTACCGCTCAGCGATAAACACCTCCTCAGTCAGCGTTTAATAGACGAGATTGTCAGCCGTTATGATGAAAAAAATCGACATTAAAATTCTGGACCCACGTGTTGGCAATGAATTTCCTTTACCAACCTATGCTACAGAAGGTTCTGCCGGGCTGGATTTACGTGCCTGTCTGGACGAGGCAGTTGATTTACTGCCGGGGCAAACCACATTGTTACCTACCGGCTTAGCCATACACATCGGTGATAGTGCTTTAGCCGCCGTCATTCTGCCGCGCTCCGGTTTGGGGCATAAGCATGGCGTGGTATTAGGTAATCTGGTGGGACTGATTGATTCCGATTATCAAGGGCAATTGATGGTGTCAGTCTGGAACCGTGGTCAACAGGCTTTTACCATCGAACCCGGTGAACGCATCGCTCAGATGGTATTTGTTCCCGTAGTACAAGCAGAATTCAATTTGGTTGAGGATTTTGACCAAAGTGAACGTGGTACCGGTGGTTTTGGTCATTCTGGGCGCCAATAACCTACCCTAGACCTCAATATCGTAAAAAAGCTATCACATAAGCCGCCGGGGCTTGGTACCCAGTGCGGCCGATATTTGGGTTTTTGTTATTAAGTCATTTTTAGCAAGGGTCTACTCGGACATGGCAGAAAAACAGAATACGAAAAGGAACAGGCGCGAGGAAATTTTGCAGGCTTTAGCGCAGATGCTGGAATCCAGTGATGGTAGCCAACGCATTACTACCGCTAAACTTGCCGCCAATGTGGGGGTTTCTGAAGCAGCGCTTTATCGACATTTCCCCAGTAAAACGCGGATGTTCGATAGCCTGATCGAGTTTATTGAAGATAGTCTGATGTCCCGCATTAATTTGATTCTGCAAGATGAAAAAGAGACGTTTAATCGCCTCCGGCTAATCCTGCTACTGGTATTAGGGTTTGCAGAACGCAACCCCGGCCTGACCCGAATCATGACCGGGCATGCACTGATGTTTGAACAAGATCGTCTGCAAGGGCGGATTAATCAACTATTTGAACGTATTGAAGTGCAATTGCGTCAAGTTTTGCGCGAGAAAAAACTGCGTGATGGGCAAGGTTTTATACATGATGAAGCGCTATTGGCGACTCAACTACTGGCATTTTGTGAAGGGATGCTTTCGCGCTTTGTCCGTTCAGAATTCCGCTACCGGCCAACACAAGAGTTTGACGCCCGCTGGCCACTGATTGTGGCGCAGTTGCAATAAGCTCAGTCGCGGCAGTCAAAAAACCTATAAAAAAAGGGCCTGATGGCCCTTTTTGCTGGCTTAGCAATAGAGTGGCTAGATACCGTACTCCTTGCGATATTCACGCACCGCGGCCAGATGATCAGCCATTTCTGGTTTTTCTTCCAGATAACTTATCACATCACTCAACGTCACAATCGCAATCACTTTGCAGTGATAATCACGTTCAACTTCCTGAATCGCTGAAATCTCACCACGGCCACGTTCCTGACGGTCCAATGAAATCATTACGCCAGCCAGGGTCGCGCCCTGTGCATTGATAATCTCCATTGATTCACGAATAGCAGTACCAGCGGTTATTACATCATCCACCAGCATGACTCGGCCTTGTAACGGGCTACCTACCAGACTGCCGCCTTCCCCGTGATTTTTCGCTTCTTTACGGTTAAAACAGTAAGGCACATCGCGTTCATGATGCTCTGCCAATGCAACAGCCGTCGTCGTCGCAATTGGGATACCTTTGTATGCTGGCCCGAACAACAGATCGAACTCCACACCACAATCTACTAAGGCAGCGGCATAAAAACGCCCGAGTTTTGCCAGATCCAGCCCGGTATTAAACAATCCGGCATTAAAGAAATAGGGGCTAATCCGCCCAGACTTCAGGGTAAATTCGCCAAACTTCAACACCTGCTTGTTAAGCGCAAACTCGATAAAATCGCGCTGATAGGCTTTCATGGGTACTTCTCCTCTCCAGATTGTGACTGTTCTTGTTAACTGCTTTATTAACTGACTCGATATCTAAATTGCAGGCAAAAAAAAGGCGACTAGCAAGTCGCCTTAATCAATTATTGTGCTAACACTGCTTTCTGCGCCTGGAAAATAGTCTCTATTCCCCCACGGGCCAGAGCCAGCAACGACAAGAGTTCTTCGTGACTGAATGGTTCGCCTTCTGCGGTGCCCTGCACCTCAATCATCCGGCCATCTTCCATCATCACCACATTCATATCCGTTTCTGCGGCAGAATCTTCTACATATTCCAGATCGCAAAGGGCCTCGCCTTTAACGATACCGACAGAAACCGCAGCAACCAGACCTTTCATTGGGTTCGCTTTCAATTTACCCGCCGCGACCAGTTTATTAAGTGCATCGGCCAGAGCCACACAAGCACCACTGATTGAAGCAGTACGGGTACCACCATCAGCCTGCAACACATCGCAGTCTAAGGTGATAGTGAACTCACCTAATTTTTTCAAATCAACCGCAGCACGTAAAGAACGGGCAATCAGGCGTTGAATCTCTAAAGTACGGCCACCTTGTTTACCTTTCGCGGCTTCACGGGCATTACGGCTATGAGTAGCACGCGGCAACATGCCATATTCAGCAGTTATCCAGCCCTGCCCTTGGCCTTTGAGAAAGCGCGGAACACCCTCTTCGACCGTGGCGGTACACAATACTTTGGTATCGCCAAACTCAACCAATACTGAACCTTCAGCGTGTTTCGTGTAATTACGGGTCAGGGTGAGTGGGCGGACTTGTTGTGCTGCTCGGTCTGCTGGACGCATGGGCTTTCTCCGGCTTTAAATCGATATTGGTCGCGCATTATACGGCCTTAGTGATGTAATGCCTATCCTGCCTGCGCCTCGGAGGCTATAATCGCTGCATCTTTTCTTTAAAACGGGTACGCAACAATGATCCGCAGCATGACCGCTTACGCTCGGCGTGACATTAAGGGTGAATGGGGTAGCGCAGCCTGGGAGCTGCGTTCCGTTAACCAACGCTATTTAGAAACCTATATTCGCTTACCTGAACAATTTCGCAGTCTGGAACCAGTTATCCGCGAACGCATCCGTGGCCGCTTAACGCGCGGCAAAATTGAGTGCAACCTGCGTTTTGAACTGGATGCTAACGCACAAAGCTCTCTGATCCTTAATGAAAAACTGGCAAAGCAGTTAGTTGAGGCCGGTAACTGGGTCAAAATGCAAAGTGATGAAGGCGAGATAAATCCGGTGGATATTCTGCGCTGGCCGGGTGTCATGGCCGCTGAAGAGCAGGATCTGGACGCAATCAGTACCGAGCTAATGCAAGCATTGGATATCGTGCTGGATGACTTTATCGTTTCCCGCGAAACAGAAGGTGCGGCACTGAAAACCCTTATCGAACAGCGCCTTGATGGTGTTAGTGCGGAAGTGATTAAAGTCCGTGCGCATATGCCAAATATCTTGCAGTGGCAACGTGAACGCTTGCTCAATAAGCTGGAAGAAGCGCAAGTCCAACTGGAAAATACCCGTCTGGAGCAGGAATTGGTGCTGATGGCGCAACGTGTCGATGTTGCCGAAGAGCTAGATCGCCTGGAAGCGCACGTTAAAGAAACGCACAATATTCTGAAGAAGAAAGAAGCGGTAGGCCGTCGCCTTGATTTTATGATGCAAGAATTTAACCGCGAATCGAATACGCTGGCATCAAAGTCTATCAATGCCGACGTGACCAACTCCGCTATCGAACTGAAAGTACTAATCGAGCAAATGCGCGAGCAGATTCAGAATATCGAGTAAGCCTTCACAAGCTATCACTAGAACGCAAAAAACCAGCAAAGCCCGCATATATACGGGCTTTTTTATTATCATGAGCTATCATAAAGACGCATTAAAGCGCATTATTACCGTGTACACAAAGGTGTACCCAATGCGTTTTGTGTACATCACTTTGGGTACACCATTCTATTAAATGTTCAGGTAGTCGTTATGGCAAAACTCACAGACATGCAGATTCGGGCTTGGATAAAGGCCGGAGAACGATTTGAAGGCCGGGCAGATGGCAATGGGCTGTATCTGCGATACAGGGAAGCTGACAGATCACCAAGCTGGCGTTTCCGCTATAAGTTCTCTGGTAAGTCCCGCATCATGCTCATTGGTTCATATTCTGAAATATCACTGTCCAAAGCCCGTGACATAGTAAAAGAGCTATCAGCACGTGTATCGCTTGGCTATGACGTTGCCGGAGAGAAACAAGAGCGGAAAACGGAAGCGCTGGCGAAGATGGAAGCCGAAAAGAACGCCATGCGCGTTTCAGAGCTTGCCGCTGAATACTTTGAGCGCCAGATCCTTCCTCGCTGGAAGCACCCAGACATTTTGCGCCGCCGTATCGACAAAGATATAAACCCGCATATTGGCAGCATGAAGGTAGAAGATGTAAAGCCACGACACATTGACGACATGCTAAAGGCCATCGTAGACCGTGGAGCACCAACCATAGCCACAGATGTTTTACGTTGGACGCGGCGCATATTCGATTACGGTATCAAGCGTCACGCATTAGAAGTCAACCCATGCTCAGCCTTTGAGGTGGCAGACGCTGGCGGGAAAGAAGTGAGCCGCGATCGCTGGCTAACTCGTGATGAATTAATCCGGTTATTCCAAGCTATGCGCATGGCTAAAGGGTTCAGCCGTCAGAATGAAATAACATTTAAGTTATTGTTGGCTCTATGCGTGCGAAAAATGGAGCTATGCGCCGCCCGTTGGGAGGAATTCGATCTCGACGCTGCTATATGGCATTTACCAGCAGAGCGTAGTAAAAATGGTGACGCTATCGATATTCCATTACCACCACCAGCGGTTGAGTGGCTTATAGAGCTTCATACATTCTCATGCAACAGCGCATGGGTACTGCCAGCCAGAAAAATGCAAAACAGGATGATTCCCCATATCCAAGAAAGCACATTACCCGTGGCGCTAGCTAAGGTTCGGGCAGAAATGCCGGACGTTGACAATATCACTATTCACGACTTCCGACGCACTGCCCGTACACATTTAGCCGCGCTAGGTGTTGACCCTGTAGTAGCTGAACGGTGCCTAAATCACCGCATAAAGGGCGTTGAGGGCATTTACAACCGGCACCAATATTTTGATGAGCGTAAGGCAGCACTGTCACAGTGGGCAGCGTTACTGACAGCCTTAGAGCGCGGCGAAGAATATAACGTAACTCCAATTAAGAAAGTGAAGTAACCGAACAGATTGAGTCTAGCTCGACGGAGCGAAAAGCGGAAAACCTTACCGCCTGGCTCAATCTACTATTTAAGGTATAGCGTAAAAGGTGACGCTGTGAAATTACCAGAACATAGATATTACACATTAGAAAAAGCGGCAAAGACTGTAGGGTGTGATGTATCAGACCTAATTCATTTTGCCGCTATTGGTGTCCTGCAAATTTGTATAAAAATGCCTATGATTGATTTCTTTTTTAACCTGAAAGATAAGGGTGAAGAAGATGCTGATCCAGAATTACTAAAAGTAGAGTCAACTAGTATATTGTTGATAAATGAAGTCGAGTTACAACAAGAAAAAACAAATAAAGACAAGATTCCCGACATCCATTGGCTTAGATTCTCATATAAATCTGATTATTTTTCTATTACTGAGAGATATGAAGTTAATAAGAGAGAGAAAGATATAGAAAAATGGAGTGGCATGTTGGCTATTCCACAAGAATTTATTGAACATGAAGAACAAGAGCTATCGCTATGGGATGATTGGGATATTTCCATCTGTGAACTATACCCACCTCGATGCGATATGGTATCCCATGATCCCAAATACCTAATTGGCGATTTTTATATTGATGGTTGGTATGAAATAAATCGTAGGGGTATGTATATAACCAGCTATGAGCTAGGTTTACTTTCTACTGGTGGGAAAAATATAAATGCTGAAGGCAATACGAGCGAAAAACTCAAGTCAGAGCCCGCTAATGTTGTCAGCCTACAGGTAAACAAAAGATCAGAAAGACACGCGGCGAATAGAGAAAACTTACTTAAATCCGCCATATATATACTAAGTCATTATCCTGAAGAGTGCCGTGGTGAAAGAAAGGAGATTAGCCCTGAGAAATGGCGAGACTGCTTACTTAAGCGAAAAAATGAAGTTCCTCCATTAATGATCACAAATGAAGAAGTAATTCTAAAACACCTACGAACAGCTGTTAATGGGAAAGGGTAGAGTTAACTTATTGTAAGGGTACAGTGAGTTAACTCTCCCTTATGCTTTCATGTTTACAGAATTAATCTTGCCCGTAACGACGCATAAACCATCAACAAAAGGTTACGGGCCATATGAAAATAGAACAAGCAGCACAAGCTACCATTCCCCAATCTGGGTATATCCGGCGCTTTCGCCTTGCAGAAATGCTAGGCGTTAGCGTTTCAACAATAGACCGTAAAGTTAAAGATGGATCGCTACCACGACCTATTAAGCTGGGCGAGAAAATCACAGCATTCAGCGCAGTAGAGATTAATAACTGGCTGGCAGCGCAAGGCGGGGAGGCTGCATAATGAAAAAGAAAACCCGCGCAGAGGCGGGCATTATCGGACAGGTTAGCTCCAACGATAATACCGCCGTTCATCATATTAAGCCATCGCCGAAGAAACACCGCGCGCGCTGCTACATGATGCGTACCGGCGTTAATGGCTTCACTGAAAATGAAATACTCTATTATTGCCATCTCGCTTCAGGCCGTAATTATGCAACTGAATTAGAGCGCCAGCTTGATATTCAGTTAGAACGTATTGATGAACCTAACCCTGATGGTATTGGTAGCCACTTCCGTTATCGCTTTATGGGCCGTGGTGATGTACTCCGTGTCATTCAGCTCGTTAATCACAATGCTACCGCTGGTGGTTATTCACCGCTATCACAGTGGCAGATTAACGACATCTTGAGCCTTTACCCAGATATCTCTACCGCCGCATAACGGAGCATAAAAATATGACCATTCAAAACATGGCAAATAGCCGTGACGGATACCCCTACGCCAAAAACATGGCGAGCGATATTAACGGTAATGACTTTGCCGCTATTGTGCCGGTTATTCCCGGTCAGATTGGCGGGCGTGAAAGCAATATCGTGAGCGCAAAGGCATTACATAAAGCGCTAGGCGTGGGCAATGACTTCTCCACCTGGTTAAAACTCCGCATTGATGAATATGGCTTCGTGCTTGGCACTGACTATGCAATTTTTGATTCCTCAAATTACAGGAATCAAAGCGCAGATATTGACCAACAGGAAAGCGGATGGGTATCCAAGCGCGGGGGAGATCGTCGCAGTAAGGATTACGGCTTATCATTGGGGATGGCTAAAGAGCTGGCGATGGTGGAGCGTAACGAACAGGGCCGCGCCGTTCGCCGTTACTTCATCGAGTGCGAAGAAGCATTACAGCGTAGTGCGCCAGAGATAGCCTCTCGCCTGCGCCGCCAGCTTAAAGCTCGCATTGGTGCCGCCAATATGTTTAAGCCGATGTGCTCCGCCTTAGATGTTGCCCGCGCAGAGCAAGGCAAACAGACACTGCCACGACACTACACCAACGAAAGCAATATGCTAGCCCGCATTGTCTTGGGTGGGCTAACAGCCAAGCAGTGGGCGCAGGTAAATAATATTGACGGTGAGCCGCGCGACAGCATGAACACCGACCAACTAGATCACCTGGCCTATTTGGAAAGCACCAATATCACACTGATTGATATGGGGATGGACTATCACCCACGAAAGGCTGAACTTGAGCGCCTCTCTCAGCGCTGGTTAGCTAAACGCTTAGGGGTAGGCCATGTATAACCTCACCGTCCAGAATGAAGCTCTTACCCTGGCTGGCTACTTGTCAAAAGTTGACATTGAGAATGCCTGTAACCTGTCAAAACCTGACATTGAAAGCGCTATTGCTCGTAGCTCTACTCATATTAACGAAGGTTTTATTGGGGTCACTACGCGAGACGGATTGAGTTTCGCGACAAGTACGCGCGATGAGTTTTCGGACTCCATAAAAAAGAGTAGCACTGCGAATGCTACCCTTTGGCCCTACGTTGAAAAGGTTCAGTCTTTTGGCTTTTTACGTTGGCGTAGTTTGATTTCACTCTGCGCTACATCAACGATGGCTCTGATATTTCCCCCTGCTTTTGTACCGATATCTTCGATACGAGCCAGTGCCTCTAGTGCGCTATTGAGGTTGGACAGCAACTTATTTTCATCGCTCTCTTTGAGCTGGCGGCGGGCTATCTCACCCTGCATAGCTGTAACGATAAAACCGGCATTACTTTCACCGTCAATTTTTACCGCTTCCATTTCGTCTAGCACTTCATGTGGTATGCGTGCGGTTACTGATTGCGATTTTGCATTACTTGAACCTGTAGCCATTAATCTACCCTCAGTCAATTGGTGTATTACAGTATACATAAAAAGTAATTACACAAAAGAGTTGATATGTAAGACACTTGTATTTATATTTAATTACACCTTATCCACAGGTAAAGCACAGGAAGCAAAAATAACAACGCCTCGGACTGTTGAAGCAGTTCCGAGGCGTCTCACCACCAACGTTAACGTAAGTAACGAGGTAGCTATGTTAAATCATACCCCAACTCGCTTTAAATTTCTCTTTCTCGCCGTGTGCCGTTCTGACCTGAACGCCAAGCCGCACCGTGAATCAGTCACTGCCCATTCTGAACAAGATGCCCGCCGCTCTCTGGCTGGTCAGTTCGTACTTTCCTTTGCTGGTCGAATCCCCAACCGGAGGGTAATGGCATGAGTAGTAAGAAAATCACCCTAGATGATGTCATGTGCCGCATCCAGCAGGCGCAAACCGTGCTTCACCTCTGGCTAGGAACCTTAACCACAGATGATGGAAATACCCCCGATATGGTTGATTCAGTTCTGACCATTCTGGATAACCTGCCTGATGCGATAGCTAATCAAACGGAGCGTAAATAATGGCGCATGAAATCACATTAGAAAAAGCGGCAGAAATGGCACGTCAGGCTGAGTTAGTTTGTCTCTTGCTTGAGAGTCATCCCCATGAATTACAAGACAGTGATGTAGTAGATATTGCAAGCCTAGTAGCCAAGCTGGCTGGTCATGTTGCTGGGTGGCTAATCGAGGAGCAAGCGCAGCGGGTGGCGAATCATGACTAAGGTAAACGTTTTGGAGCTATCAGCAATCTTTGATGATATTGCCAATTTATTAGACGCCTCAGAAAGGCTCCGTATCCGTGGTGGTAGTGATGGTGAGTCATTAGCTAATGAGATTACAGCCTATGTAATCAATCTTGCTGCTGTTGCCGTACGTGAATCAGAAAGGGCCGATCATGAAATCTAACCAACTGGAAGATGTCACCTGTCAGGTAAAGCAAGCGCAAGCGGTCTTAGCAATGTGGCTTGAACTTGCCACCAGCAACAAGAACGACATCTCTGACAAAATCGGCGCAGTTATAACTCTGTTAGACGGTGTGCCAGAAGTCATGATCGAGGCCAATAATAATCTATGTGATTACGCCATGCGGGACTTTCGGGAGGATAAACAATGATCAAGCCTAGTGTATCCGTGATGTTGGGTTCGGCTGAATGTCTCGCTGAGCAAGTAGACGCTGTTTTAACTATGTGGTTGGAGTTGTGTAAAGACAAAGATGAGTCGGCGGCTCTAGGCGCATTAGTTACGATCAACCACGAAACGTTAAAGACTATTCGTGCAGCAATGCTAGAGGTGGCTGCGTGAACAATATTATTCCATTCACTAAAAAGCCGGAGCAATCCGGCAAATATTACGCAGAAGCCACCCCAGACGGTATCAACTTCATGACCCGCAATGACGAAGGCAATTACCAACATTCGCGGCTGGTGGGTTACTCCGCGAGTATTCAGCAACTAGATACCGGGCAATTCGATAGCAAGCTATCTGATGGTTTGCGGGTAATGGCTGAAATCTATCAGGGCAACGTTAACGGCTGGTTCAGGCAATCAGATGAGCAAGCTGTAACGTGCTGGCGCTGGATAGTTGCCACGCTGTTTATTAACGAGCAGTTGGCGCAGCACGGCACCATTGAAGCGACCAAAGAGGACGGCACAACAGAACGCGCAGCCGTTTACCGTGGTCAGCATGGCGGCATTGTTATTTACCCAGCAACAGAACGTTTTGCACTGGCTAATAACGTGGAGGGACTGGCATTCGAGAAGTTTGGCGCTGACGCTCATAGAAAGGCGGTCATGATTTATCAGTCCATGACTGTGGCAGACAGCAACGGCGGCAATCTGAGGCTATCACCGTGGGGGCGTGACTCTATGGCACTGCTACATGATGGCTTTATGAAAGCCTACATAACGGAGGGTTTGCCCGATGAAACACATCATTAATCAGGAAAGCGAAGTCACAATCAAAGATGCTGATGAGGTATTGATTAGTGGTGTACCTGTTAACTCGATCCCTACTCGCGTGTTGTCTGGTGAATGGCCGGTATTCATTGCTGGTGAGCTTATCAGCGCATGGGCTGGATCTCATGGCTGGGATAACCCCCAAAAGATGGTAGAGCTTTACCGCTGGCGTACAGGGGCGTTATGGCTGGAAACCTTGCCTGACAACGGTAAGGGCCGCGCGTTTACTCATGCGGGGCAAATCTGGTTAATCAGCCTTGATATGGTACTCATGATACTCATGGAGGGTGTGGAGTCAGCGGTATATGCCAAATTGGGTGCTGACCGCCACGCAGAGGTGGAGATTGCGATGATCTACAATCGCAGCCTTAAGTTTTTGGATTACTCAAGAGTAACAGGGCTGACAGAGGAAGCCACTAGCCACATCAACTACCTATTTAAAATGGCTACAGAACATCTTACACAGCAAGGCAATGCCGAGCCAATAACGCACTGAGGAATATATGAAAATTATCACTAAGAATTTCCGACTCAATGCGCTGGCTAACCAGTATTCGGCAGCAGTGTATGACCATGTGACGCAACAGAACGGCGGCGATTTCTTCATTGTGGACTCTGGCGGGCTTTCCCTCCGAATTGACATTGTAGGCGGCGTGTCCGGTGTCCGTGGGCTGGTAGATGCCTACTATCTGGAAGCCTTAAGGCTGAATTACCCTCAATGGGAAAAACTGGCAATCGAAGTGCTGACTAACTGCCTGAAAGAAAACAACGCTGTCACAGATGTAGGCATTGAAATCTGGCAAAGCATGGGTTCCGACATCGGTTCGACAGTGACAGGCAACGGAGGCCCTTTCAATGCGTAACATTGACCTTATACGCGAAGTAACCACCTCAGCCGCTGGGCGCTGGCCTGATGTGCTATCACTAGCGGGCATTACTGTACCGCATTCACCCCGCCAACATTCTGAATGTCCGGCGTGTGGTGGCACTGATCGCTTCCGGTTCGACGATGGCGGGCGCGGTTCCCATTTCTGCAATCAGTGTGGCGCGGGTGATGGGCTGGATTTAGTGGCGAAGGTCAATCATTGCGATACCACCGAGGCCGCCCGTTTAGTGGCTAATGTGTTGGGTATTGATTACCGGACAACAACGGAAACGGCCCCCCAGCCCACCAGCCAAGATAAGGCTGTAATGGAGGCAGAGCGGCAGCACCGCAAACAGCAGGTCGCAGCGGAACAGGAACAGAAGCGCCAGCAGTTCAATCGTCGTTATACCACGTTATACAACAGTGCTACGCCGGGCGAATCGGAATACCTCACCGCCAAGGGGTTGACCGGCTTCACATTCCCTATGTTGACAGATGGGCGCTTGCTGGTGGCATTAACCGACGAAACCGGCACCGTGACGGCGGCGCAGACTATTACAACCACTGGAGAGAAACGGCAGGTAACGGATGGCACTAAGCGGGGCGCATTCTATGCTGTAAACGCGTCAGAACAGCCGCAGGTGGTGATTATTAGCGAGGGGCTGGCAACCACGCTAACCGCTCACTTAATGCGCCCTGATGCGTTGACAGTGGCGGCTATTGATGCCGGTAATTTGTTGCCCGTTGCGGAGGTGATGCGCCGCCGATATTCAGAGGCACAAATCATCATTGCCGCAGATAACGACTGGCACGAACCGGGCGAATGTGACGAAAAAGGCAAACCCAAGCAGAATATTGGCGTTATTTCCGCTGAAAAAGCCGCTATTTCCGTTTCTGGCTGGGTAGTCACGCCACCGACTCACCATAAAGCCGACTGGGACGACTACCGCCAACAGAACGGTACGGAAGCCACTACACGCGCCTTTACTCAATCACTGTACCAACCAAAGGGGGCGAGTATGTCCGTTCAGCTCAAGGCGATAGAGGGCGGCAAAAAAGACCGACCACAGACTGACCCGCTCAAGCCTCATATTATTAGCCGGAAAGACGGCGTTTACTGGATCACGCCAAAGGTGGACAAAGAAAGTGGCGAGATTATCAGCAATGAAAGTTGGTTATGTTCGCCGCTGGAGGTGATTGGCACTGGTAGGGACGATAAAGACCAATACCTGATTATCCGCTGGCTGCCGATAGGTGAAGATATACCGACTACAGCAGCGATTCCCCTGGCTGATATTGGAGAGCGTGAGGGCTGGCGCACTCTAAAGGCTGGAGGGGTGAACGTGACCACCAAAAGCACACTCAGGGCGATATTGGCCGACTGGCTACAGCGTAGCGGCTCCCTTGAGATATGGCGTGTGGCTCAGGCTACCGGTTGGCAGTGCGGCGCGTACATCATGCCAGACGGTGAAATCATCGGAACACCCGAAAAACCGGTACTGTTCAATGGTCGCAGTGCTGCCGCTGCCGGGTACACAGTGAAAGGAACGCCGGAAAGCTGGCGTGATTCGGTAGCAAGGTTGGCGCGGGGCAATCCGTCCATGATGGCGGGGATAGGTGCCGCACTTGCCGCACCGTTAATTGGCCTTGCCGGTGCTGATGGGTTCGGTATTCACTTTTATGAACAATCGAGTTCAGGAAAAACCACCACGGCCAATATTGCCAGCAGCCTATACGGTGAACCGGATGCCCTGCGTTTGACATGGTTCGGAACGGCTTTAGGTATTGCCAATGAAGCCGCCGCACACAATGACGGGCTGATGCCGCTGGATGAGGTAGGGCAAGGCGCTGATCCTGATAGCGTGGCTAAGTCCGCCTATACGCTGTTTAACGGTGTTGGCAAGCTCCAAGGGGCCAAAGAAGGCGGCAACCGTGATTTAAAACGCTGGCGAACGGTAGCAATCAGCACCGGGGAAATGGACTTAGAAACGTTTATCGCCAGTTCAGGACGCAAGGTGAAAGCCGGTCAACTGGTTCGCTTGCTAAATATCCCACTGGAGAAGGCGCACCAGCATCATGATACACCCAACGGCAAGGCCCACGCTGACGCTCTGAAAGATGCCTACCAGCACAACTATGGAGCCGCAGGGCGTTACTGGATTAAGCACCTTGCAGACCACCAGCAACAGGCCGTAGCCGCTGTTAGAGAAGCGGAAAGCCGTTGGCGCTCATTGATACCGGCTGATTATGGGGAACAGGTTCACCGTGTAGCGGCTCGTTTTGCAGTTCTTGAAGCAGCATTGCTGTTTGGGCGGGTTGTCACGGGTTGGGATAAGCAAGAGTGCCGGGATGCGGTACAGCATAATTTCAATGCCTGGATAAAAGAATTCGGTACCGGCAACAAAGAGCACCAGCAGATTATAGAGCAAACAGAGGGATTTCTGAACGCTTACGGCCTGAGTCGGTTCGCGCCACTGCCTTATGACCCGCAGAGCCTCCCTATTCGCGATTTGGCGGGGTATCGGGACAAAGGCAAGCATGACCGTGACGCAATGGTGTTCTACACCTTCCCGGCTGCGTTCGAAGATGAGATAGCACGGGGCTTCAATGTAAAACACTTTGCCAAAGCATTAGCGGGCGCAGGGATGTTAACCCCACCAGCAAGCGGGCGAGGTTATCAGCGTAAGTCACCGCGTATTGATGGCCGTCAGATTAATGTTTACGTGATCCAACACATGCCGGAAAGCAGCCAGCCAGAAGAATAATATTTATCACATGCGAGGTTTTTATGTTGGTTCAGTTAGTTCAGTTGGTTCAATTTGTAAATATGTTTGTTTTATAAGGAATTTAATTTCCATTTTGAACCAACACTGAACCAACAAACAGGGCTTTTGAACCAACATTAGAGGCTGCGAACTGTGAGATGTCTTCACTGGCTGGCTAAGAATTATACAGGGCGCCCACTGAACCAACACGAAAGTAGCGTTTGTTGGTTCAAAAATGGCATTTGTTGGTTCAGGGATTCATATTTTTTCTTTTAAAAACAAGTGTCTTTACAAATTGAACCAACTGAACCGACTGAACCAACACCCTTTTGCTTATATACATAAAAAATGACAATCAAGAGATAATAAATTGGGCACATTACAGGCGCGTCCGTAACGATAATTATTTTTTACTTACGCTGCGCTTAATAGAAAATAATTCCCTTAAAAATACAATTTGGAGAAATTTATTGGTGTGTTTTGTGTGCAAGTGCGATAATGGATAAAATCACAGCACTGAGTATATGCACATGAAAACACCTCGCCTTAACCCCAAGCCGATCCTTATCGATAATGATTGTATTGAAGCCATGAAACGAATTCAGGAACAGGAACGCAACAAATCCGCTATTGGCGTAGCACCATCCCTCCAAGAAATAGCCCGTGGACTGATACGAAAAGCCCTAACGATTAACGGAGCACAATGATATGAAACTTAATCTAATGATTGATACCCGCACTATTGGTAGACCAGGCGAGCGAAAAGCGGAGGCATTCAGAAATGACCTTATTGAAGCGCTCAAACACCGCTTTGGCGGTGAGTTACCTGATAGCCTAGGCGCACGTCTTGAGGCTGTATCGGTTGAGGTAGGAGACTATTCCCACATCGACATCGAAGGCCATACCACCAGCAACGAAGCCATAATTAAGCGGGTGGTTCACGATGTAATTAAAAGCACTACCGCCCAAGCTGATTGGCAGCGTTAATCACCACTAAAGGAAAATAATATGACGGTATTTGCACAAGAAATAATGACACCGATTGAATTTAGTGGGCCGCTAGCTAAAAAGTTTGGACGTAACCATCAGCGGTTGATTAGCCATTCAAAAGAGGTATTTAAAGCGTTGGGGACAATACCCGAATTTGAACAATACATGATGCATGCTCACAAGCGAGGGCTAACCTTTGCAATATTCAAAGGCAAGCGTAACGTAGGCATGGATGAACTTGAGCTTGCCAGTGGTGGCCAGGTAATTCGTATTGTCCCTGTAATCATCGGCAGTAAACGCGCTGGACTATTTCAGACTATTTTGGGCGTTGCGCTTATTGCTGTAGCAACATTCGCTACCAGTGGATTTGCGGCCGGATTTGCAGCAAGTGGAATGTGGGGATCGGCGGCAATGGCGGGCGGAGCAATGGCTGCTGGTGGTGTAATCCAGATGATATCACCTCAGCAGAGTGGGTTAGCCATGAGGCAATCACCGGACAACAAGCCGAGCTATGCATTTGGTGGCCCTGTTAACTCCACGGCTCAGGGTAATCCGGTGGGTGTGCTGTACGGCAAGCGTAGAATTGGCGGGGCGGTTATCTCTGCTGGTATCTATGCCGACGATGCACAATAATTATCTTTCTCTTTGTTTAAAGGAATTAGACGTGAAAAAGTTTCTGCTTGTTGCCTCGGTGGTGTTGGCGGGGTGCGCTTCCAGCCCTCAAAAGCTCAAATCACAGCCGCCTTATGCTGATTTTAAATCAACAAAAACCGTTAATGATTTAACAAGTTGTATCTCCAGCAAGCTGGAAGAGCGGAGCTATGGGCTAAGCCCCCTGCAAACGTTTATTAAGCCTGTTGCTCACGGGCAAGCTATAACAACCGTAGGGAACGCTGAAATTATCGAAGTGAAACAGCAAGGACAAAATTCCAAGATTAACTATTATTCAGTTTTCCCCGGCAGACTTGGGGCTAACCAAGATAGAGTTGATGGTATTAAAAGTGATATTGAATCTTGCCTATAGTTACTCATATCACGATTATCCTTATCTACAGAACTGCGCAAAACGGAATAAAATAACTTTGTGTAATGCGCAGTTCTGATTCGCAGTTGATAAAGCATAAATATTTAATTGAAAGTCTTACTGTAGGCCGCCTCCATCTCTGAAAGAAGCCTTTTCCCTGGCTGGCGCTGCCCCTCACGAAACCTCACGCTTAAATACGAAATAAACTGCGAATTGCGCAGTTATAAAAATCCCCCGAAAACGAAACCCGAATCCAATGCGCAAAATAGCCTGTAACCGTTGCCAGCTCTGCTATCACGGTACGCAATTCGCAAAATAAATTCACAATTCGCAGTTAAATACGCATATTATTTCGTATTCAGTTTGCGCACGATTCGCAGTTTATGCGCAATGATCCGCAGGAGTAACGCCAGTGAGAGACAGAACGCGCAGCTATACAACGGATTTACCCCGTATCGGTCTGCCATTCCTGGCTAATATGCGGCGCAGTTTGGCAGATACAGCACCGGGTACGCAGATTAGCTGTCAGACTGAGAGTGGAACGCTTTATTCATTCCGTCAGGCAGATGGCTACGCTATGACCATTAACGGCGTTACGCGGGCAATCCGAATCACCACTACACAGGCAGGTTACGGCATCCGGCAATGGTATGTTTGCCCTCACTGTATAAAGCGAGTGGCAAAGTTGTATATCGGTTCAAAAGACATTGGCTGTCGTGAATGCTGGAAACTCCACTATAAAAGCCAGAGCGGGGACAGGTTAGACCGTATGCGGATGAACATACGCCGCCAGCGTGTCGCGATATGGGGCGGCGGTGAACGGGTTCTGAACCTGTTTAATCACCCGGAAACACTCCCAAAGCCAAAGGGAATGAGATTGGAAACGTTTGAGCGAAAGCTAGCCCGGTTGATAGCAAGTGAGCAGGTATATTGGCGGGCGTTCAGTCCATTAGTGGATAGGATAACCGGGCGTATACGGTAAAAGTCTTTTATGAAATGTTCGATATCAACTAATATCGATGACTAGTCAGTCAGTTTTATCCCATAACACTATATTCCAGCCGATGGTGATACATGTGAATATTATTAATGCTCGGAACATTAAGAACTTACCTTTATCTAATTATCTGAACTTCAAAATTAAAATTGTAGGCATATCCAATCGTAAAGGCACCAGCAACAGCACTAATTGTTCGGGTTTCAATATCAATAAATACATCAAAGATGGTATGACCGTTCAGGAATACCAGGATATGGTAGAGCAGCGATTTGATCATGATAATGACCGTCAATACTCACTGACAAAGCACTTAAGATACGATATTGAAAAAGGGCATATTGAGCTTCATAGTTCTGTAATCTAAGATAGATTGACGAACATTTTGCATTCTCATATTACCGAAATATCTGACTGGTAATACAATACCGATATTATCGGTGGAAGGAGTCATGTATGACCCCACGCGAGATAGAGTTGCTCACCATTGCCAAGTTAGAGCATGAAGGCCACCAGCTCACCCAGGCAGACCAACGAGAGATACACCGCTCAATACAGAGCAGTATCGCGTACAGCGCTAAATACCGCAGCATGATGACCAGCCCAGCCTACCAGTGGAAGAAGCCTGCTCTGAGACGCTGAGGTGAAATACTTAATTCTACTCTTCTTAACATTTAAGATGGATTCATAAAAAATTTGAATGTACTATTTTTTATGAAGAAGTCAGCCGTAATGTATATTTCGCCCAAAAAACGACTTGATCTTGTGTCAATTGGGAGTTAGTGTATTAACTGAACCCTGACTCCCGAGCTTCATGTTGTACGACATGCGGCGCTCTTAAGGAGGCAGGGTTTTTTATGGGATAAAGCTATGGCAAAGTATCAAATTTTTGCTGATGAGGCATGGACTCATGGCACACCTCCGCCCAACCGCTATCACTGTTTTTTTGGCGGGATTTTAGGTTCGGAATCAGATGTAGATAGACTACAAACTGATCTAACTAAAATAAAAATGAGAAATGGAATAACTCAAGAGGTGAAGTGGTCTAATGTTTCACCTGAAAACGTGACTTACTATCGTGAGTTAATTGATTGCTTTAAATATCATATATTGAACCACAATATTAAGTATCGCCAAATGTTTAGGGATAGAGCACATCATCCCGTCCATGACCCATTGCAACCACCTCAGACCGAGTTAGATGTACAATTTCTTATTTACTATCAATATCTAAAACACTCGTTTGGTTGTAAGCATCTCCCTATCGATCCTGCTGGTACGACTATATTAGTCAGGTTGGACGGGCACTCAAGTGAGCGTCACAAAACCACCCTAACTGAATTTTTGGAGCGCCTGCCAGATACTTGGGGGAGAAAGGATATTACGGTTAACGTAACTTATGAAAACAGCAAGAACTCAATTCGATTGCAAGTATGCGATCTATTTATGGGGGCCGCTGGTTACTATGGTAATAAATTTCATTTGCGTCGCCCAAACAATAGGCGTGGCATGTCAAATAAGCAAAAAATAAAATATGAAATGTCATCATATATTTATAATGCCATAAGAGAAATTGATAAAATTTCTAGAGGTTCTAAAGCATTCAACTGGTTTGAGTCTACAGGAGCATCTGGTGACACAAAGAATTATTTTGATCATTGCCTAAGGATTTGGAAGTTTATACCAGAGAGGCATGTGATAAATAAAGGTTGGCAAAATGACAACCTTGACAAGCAAGGCCGTTTTGTTAGGGATAATTTTTAAATATAAACTTTAATTTTAATAGTTTGTTGGGTTTACATTAAAGCATTAGCCCGCCGGATGGGCTGGTGCTTTATAGATGCCATGCTGTGTCGCACAAAATCGTTATTTATTATTAGCTTTCTGACGCTTCCAAGCGCTGTAAATGTCCTTATCCCACGCCTTGCCCGCTTTAGTCTGATAACCAGCCTCATTGAGCCGTTCAGCAATAACACGGCCATTGTCGAATCCTTCCCGTATGGTGCCAGTGACTATCTGGATCACCGCCGCTTCATTGTAGGGACGTGGGGGAATGCCCTGTTTACCGCCAACCAGCGCAGCAGCAGCCGTCTCCATGCGTTCTACCAACGCCAGCATACGCGAATCAGGATTGTTACCTTGCAGGCTAAGTTTCTGGCGTACAGCATCAATAAGCCACGCCGTTTTATCTGAGCCGGAATCGCTCACGGCAATAGTAAATGATTCAACCAGCTCAGGGGGAAGGCGAAAGGTTAACGATTGGGATTTACTCATAATAACCACCAGCATCAAGGGAATATAAAACCATTTTACTGCTGTAAGACAATGTAAGACAGCATTGATATGCTACATGTGGGATTATCCCGTATGTAGACTTTGCAAGTCAGCAATACTGACACACAAATGTTAAAGCTCAGTCTGGTAAGAGGGGCATATCTACGGCGAAGCTGAATAAAGACCGCGAGAAGTACGGGTGTTGTGATATCGCAATACCTTACCGAGAAGGTGAAGAGCGTGCTGAGGATTTGGTACGCAAAGAAGAGGTACGCAAGCAGGTACGCAGCAAAATCATGCTTTTGAGTGCGTCACTTAAAGCGGGCAACCGTCATGAATTTAAGACTGTTTAGGACGGATTAGAATCCTAAACTTACGCAAACCTGCATACACCAAGGTTTTGTTGCAAACTGACGATAACTCACGTCTTAAATTTTATGTGGGTTATTGTAGCGGTTCATTGCCGCATGATTAGTTATATTAAGATTGTCATTTCGAAAGCATCAATAACCTGCCGCCTATTGGTGCGCATGGCTTTAATGGGAATTTCTACTAGCATGACAGCAAACTAAAATCGGTATCCATTGGCGAGGTATCCAAACTGGTATCCACCGAAATGCATAGTTTCCACTGGTGAGGTTTCCACGGAGGTTTCCAGCAAAAAGCACCATTAAAACCTGCAACCTCAATTCAGGTTTGGCTACCACGGTTAATCAATCCGCACCACTTCCCCCTCAATGGCTTCACGCTTCCCACCATCATCACGCATAGCCACACAGGAGCCAGGCAAGGCATAACGCGAGACGTTACACCATACGCCTTTCCCATCACCAGACTGAGTTGTGTCCTGTCTTTGCTCATAGCTCGTTATCTTTTCCAACAAGCCAGCCTTAACCATTGATTCCAGCGTTCGCCGGGTTGATTCGAGCTGGTGGCGCTTATCGAATGACGTCATGCCATTAATCAAATAGGCCACACCGGAAACATCAAGTGGAGGTGCGCCAATCTCACCCGTTACCCATTCGAGGTTGCCCGGTTCGTAATAGCTCAATATCTCTTTTTTGCGGCTGGTCATTCTCATGGCGGGATAATTCCTTAATGTGGGATACATCTATCCTACATTAATATTATCGACGGAGAGGTAACAATGTTGGTAGCTGTTATACATATAGAATTCCGCAAAGAAGTAAAGCTATCAAATTCACTATAGAATGATATTTTATGAATATTCATGCTTCCTCTTAAGGCGACGGATATGGCTAAAGACCTAACTACCTCCGAACATGATAGGCAGAACATCCTTAATAACTCCTATGCACTAACTCATGCAGCGAAACACATGTCTTTAGGAGGGATTGAATTTAATGGTGAACGGCTATTCACCAAAAGTCAGTTAATGGAGATATTCGGCATTAGTGATGCGACAGTTGAAAGGTATATCTCAAATTATAGTAGTGAGTTGAAGAACAATGGTTACCGGCTCATAAAAGGAAAAGAGCTTAGAGAATTCAAAAACTTACACCATGTCTCCCTCATCAGTGAGGGTAACAAAGCACCCACTATCGGAGTGTTTAATTATCGGGCCGTTCTCAATTTCGCAATGTTACTTGTAGAGAGTGAGCAGGCGAAAATCATTCGAACACGATTACTTGATATCGTAATCGATACCCTAGCGGAGAGGGCTGGCGGACATACCAAATACATTAATCAACGGGACGAAGATTATCTGGTTGCGGCATTTAAAGAAGAAAGCTACCGCAAAAAATTTACAGACGCTCTCGATGAGTATGTTGAAGATAACGGCTGGAAGTACGGGAGGTTAACAAACTTAATTTATCAGAGCATCTTTCACGAAAACGCGACTGAGTACCGTAGAGTCTTGAAGCTTCACCAGCATGATAAAATTCGCGACACAATGTATTCAGAAGTGCTGACCCTAATTGCCAGCTTTGAAGCGGGTTTAGCACATGAAATGAAGCAAAAATGTACCAGTTTAGGGCGAAAAATAACCTGCAAAGAGGCAGAGTCAATTTTAGGTGTAATGGAAAAACACCCTCTTTACGAACCAATGCTTGTAGATGTCAGAACTAAAATGGCAAGTCGTGACCTCTGCTTTCGCGACGCATTACACGAAAAACTAGAAGCATATGTAAAAGCCGTACCAGCTGGTGACTTCGAGCGTTTTCTTGGAGAGAAAAGTAAATCTTTGGAAGAACGATTGAATGACCCCGAAACACTTGAAGTCTTTAAAAGACTGAAAGATCGCTAGGGATAACCATGGACGAAATACAGCTTAATTACTTTGAAATTAACCATGCAATTCAAGTGCATGATTGGATTATAGAAAACTCTGGCGGACTTCATGGAATAAAAGATATTGGTGTGCTGGATAGTGTTTTAGAACACATACAGAATGATTGGTACTATCCAACTTTCGTTGAAAAATTGAGCCATTTGTTTTTTGCCATCAACAAATTTCATGCTTTTAACGATGGCAACAAACGATCAGGAATTGCCCTATCAACATATTTCTTAGAAATTAATGGGTTTGAACACTGCGTTCAGCTATTTGTAAGAGAAATGGAGAATATCGCTGTCTGGGTAGCTGACGGTGCGATAGGTAAAGACCTGCTTAATCAGATAATCCATGACCTGATCCTTTGTGAAGAGATGATGGAAGGAACTAAGTTAGAAATAGCTTTAGTTGTATCTGCTCATCAACGCTAATTAACTAGCACTCTGTTTTATCGTGTACACAAGGGTGTACCTAAAGAAAAATCGCATTATCACAAACCAATATACCACAAGACATATAGCCACCTACTCTACAAACAGATTCAATATCGAGTAAGTTATCACGCTAGCACTCACTAAGTCTCACTGCCCCTCGAAGTACACCTCAAGCCCGTGTCACTACGGGCTTTTTTAGCGCTATAAATTTTTATGGTCGAATACTTTCTACAACCATATATTCCCCCTGGGGTTGATTGAATTTTCAGCAATGGAAATGTAAATTTAAGAAGTAACAACATGCGTACATATGCCTCAATCCAAGCCAGAGCCAATACTTCAGAAGTTCTGAACTCTGCAACTCACGATGAACCGATGGGAATTGCTTGCAAAGAGAGTAGCGCCGTAGTGGTGAAAAGGTTATTTAATGGTTTGTGATATACACTAACCACAGCTCATGCTTAGTATCACCCGTCCTAGGTTACTATTCAGTCTGAGTCAGGTGAATCAATGGGAAAGGTTTCCCCTCGCCATCCAATTCTGAGCGACCGATTTTTATAAATCCGCATTTTAGATAAAAAGTTAATGCCGCTGGATTTTGCTCATTCACATCCACACGCAACTTTCCCTTTAAATGCTGAGCATGAACCAGCAACGCTTTACCAATACCTTTACCGTGATAAGCGGGATCAATAAACAACGTTTCTACTTTGTTACTATCCAGGCCGATAAATCCTACGATCTCGGTACTATTTTCAAATAACCACACCTCCAGAGCAGGTAAATAGATATCCCGCACCTGTGGCAAATAAAACTGAATATCAGTTTCGGTTAAGAATAAATGTGTTTCTCTTACTGCGAGTTCCCAAACCTCAACCAAACGGGATATATCCGCAAGTGTCGCCTTTCTTATCATCTATACCTCAAATTTTCACCTCAGAGACAAGCGTAATTATCACTGACCGTAGAAGGATGAAACAAGACCGTATTTGTTCCAAACAACGCGAGGTGAGCACTTTTTTCCCTAGCCATCAGGTGTATGTTGAATAAATATAATCAGTTACTGATTAATCGCTTAACGATAGTCGCAAATAATACTCATGTCAGTGTAGAGTATGTAGGTAAGGAGAAAACATGCAGTTAACCGTATTAGTTGATAATAATACCTTGATAGATAAGTACCTTACCGCCGAACCTGGTGTCTGCTATCACTTACGAATTGACGAAAAATCATTTCTTTTTGATACCGGTTACTCCGATGTTTTTCTGAGTAATGCGGCCATTTTAGGCATTAACCTGACTGAGATAGACAGTATTGTCCTTTCTCATGGGCATAACGACCATAGCTGGGGGCTAAACCACCTTGCACAGCATCTTGATCGGGTAAACCATCAATATGCCAAGAAAATAAAGATTGTTGCTCATCCCAATGCTTTTCTGCCGAAATACTATGAAGATAAATCTATAGGGGCTAATTTACCGGCGGATGGTTATCCGATGCTTTTCGAACGGGTCGAACAGCCTGGGGTATATTACCTTACCGATAATTTACTCTTTTTAGGGGAGATTGCGCGTAACAACGATTTCGAAGGGCTAGAGCCTATTGGCGAAACTGTCGATTGCTGCGGCCATAAAGTTGAAGATTTTGTTACCGATGATAGTGCAATGGTTTATACCAGCCCTGAAGGTATCGTAATAATCACAGGCTGCTCTCACTCTGGTATCTGCAATATTATCGATTATGCTATTAAAGTTACCAACGATAAACGTGTGCGTGCAGTTATTGGCGGCTTTCATTTATTAAATGCCAGTAGTGAGATTCTATCCAGAACATCTGACTATTTTAAACAACTCAATGCTAAAGCAGTTTATCCCTGCCACTGTACTGATCTTAAAGCCAAAATAGCCCTAGCTAATACAGTTAATATTGAAGAAGTCGGCGTTGGCATGATACTGAACTTTTAGTAATTAAAGTGCCCAATTTGAGCAGTAATAACGAGAATCATCTGATTATTATAATTCCATAATATTTGTAAGTGTTTGTGTATGGCAAGAGGTTTAAAGCTAATGCATAATCCCTGCTGGAATTTTAACGCTCAAATAAGAAGGATTTCGTAATGCTTAAGAATGTACTTTTTTTCGATGCTTTGCTAACACCAAAAATTCTTACTGGTTTATATTGGCTTTTACTGGTGCTCATCATTATTTCCGGCGTATTTGTAATGATAAATACCAGCGTCATCGGCGGCTTTTTTAGCATCCTTGCTGGTGGCCTTACTTCTCGAATCTGTTTTGAAATGATCATGATCGCATTCAAAAACAATGAATATCTGAAAAGAATCGCAGAAAAACCATAATTGGGATTTGGGTATTCTTACTTCATTTGAAATGGAATACCCTAATTGCTCACCATTTTGCTGTTGTAGTGATGTTAACCCGCCCAAAGTCACACTTCTCTCCCTCGAACAAGCGGCTCTTCTTCATTATTTTATCAATTAAAATATTTTGTACAAATCAATGTAACAATATAAAAAATATGATGTTTTTTTATTTTTTCCATGCTTACCTTTCTTCTTATGCCACAATTTGAGAGCAGAAAGGGCATTTAATATGTTTATGACTACTATCTAATATCAGGTATGAAGAAATTACACATATACTTTATTGGTTGGTCGGTCTAGACAGGGTCGTTTTATAAGGGCCAGAATTACCACCATCACAGGGTAAGCCAGAAATAGCGTTGCTTAAATTTTCTGGCTAAGGTAAGTAAAAGACACATATACACTTTTAGGGGATCGCGTATGTTCGAAGACCAAAACACATCGATCCTTGATACCTATTTTGGTACCCATAGCCCTTTTTGGCGACTGGCTTTTGATAGTCAAGCTTTAGAGTTGTCAGCGATTAAAGGGACTACAAATATTGCTATTCCCCTTAATTCAGTTCAAACAATGAAAATTCGGGGCTTAACCGGCATTACTGCCAGTTTAGATATTGAAATCGAGATTTATGGTAATCCACTTCATTTACATCTGGTGGGCCGTAAAGTTAATGACAAAGAATGGGGCGGAACGGCTTCCGCGTACGCGGATACTGAATCAGTAGCGCGCGATTTAGTAATGGGGCTTTCCTTTGCAGAACAAGTGGTTTCTGAAGCTAACTCAGTCATTGTGATTCTCGATAAAGATGGTTATGTACAGCGTTTCAATCACCTTAGCGAAGAATATACCGGTAAAAAAGAACAAGATGTCATTGGTAAAAATGTTTACGACTTGTTTATGACAGCCAAAGAGGGAGCCTCATCACGTAAAAATATTGAGGGCTTCTTCCAGCGCGGTGCATCTTACGAAGTTGAGCGTTGGGTTAATACCGTAAAAGGAAAACGTCTCTTTTTATTCCGCAATAAGTTTGTTCACAGTGGCAGTGGCAAAAACGAGCGTTACCTTATCTGTTCTGGTACCGATATTACTAAAGAAAGGCGTGCTCAAGAGCGTTTGCGGATTTTGGCTAATACCGACATGATTACTGGCCTGCCTAATCGCCACGCTATTCATGAACGTATTAATAGCGCGATCCTAACTCGTGGTGATTCTTCGGTGGGGATTATTTACCTCGATCTCGATAATTTTAAAAAAGTGAACGACCATTACGGTCATATGTTTGGTGATCGCTTACTGAAAGATGTCTCACTCGCCATTTTAAGTTGTTTGGGTGAAAGTGAAATGCTTGCCCGGTTAGGCGGTGATGAGTTTATTGTTCTGGTCGAGAATGCCTCGATGAGCTTACTGGAGGCAACTACACAGCGTATTCTCAACCGCATGAAATTGCCCTTCCGAGTAGGATTGATTGAAGTATATACTGGGTGCTCTATCGGGATAGCACTGTGCCCTGAACATGGCGATACACTAGAGAATATTATCCGTAGCGCAGATACTGCCATGTACACCGCAAAAGAACATGGAAAACAGACCTATTCGATTTTTTCACAAGAGATGAATAAGAAAGTATCTGAATACGTCTGGCTAGATACCAATTTACGTAAGGGTTTAGAACAACATCAATTACAAGTTTTTTACCAACCCAAGATATCTGCCAAAACGGGTAAAGTTCATAGTGTCGAAGCATTAGTCCGATGGTTATCACCTGAGCGTGGTTTAATCGCCCCACTTGAATTTATCTCCTATGCCGAAGAATCCGGGTTGATCGGACCATTGGGAAAATGGGTACTGCAAACCTCAATGCAACAAGCGGTAAATTGGAAAAAACGTGGAATTAACTTGCGGGTGGCAGTCAATGTGTCAGCCAGGCAATTAATTGATGAAGCTATCGTAACCAGCTTTATTGAGTCTCTTGAATCCAGCGAATTAGAATCAAGTTTGGTTGATGTTGAATTAACCGAAAGTTGCTTAATTGATGATGAAGATGCAGCTATCAATATCATGAAACAACTACGTCACTTGGGTGCTCAGGTTCATTTGGATGACTTCGGCACTGGCTATTCTTCACTTTCTCAATTGGCCCGTATCCCTATTGATGCCATTAAATTGGATCAAAGTTTTGTTCGTAATATTGATAATAATCCTATTTCACAATCTCTGGTTAAAGCCATTATCGTTGTCGCTGAGGCACTTAAAATGCGGGTGATTGCAGAAGGTGTGGAAACTAAAGGGGAAGAAGAATTCCTAGATTCTATTGGCATTGATGAAAAGCAGGGATTTCTTTACGCCAAACCAATGCCCGCAGATGAACTGGAGCATTGGCTGGTAACACAACACCCTCACCTTTCATTGGATTAGGTGCATAACGTTATATTGCTTTTGGCATTGCCGAAGTATGCCGGTCTTGTAACGTAACCAACCGTTCGATATAGGCAATATCTTTCGGCTCAATAGAAAATGCAGAATCAACCCAATCCTCAGTGATATCCATCAGTTCTGAACGCGTTAATTGTAAAACACGTTGCCGGACCCTAATCATCGCTCTCATACCATTTAACTTCGGCCTGATCGTATCTATAAAGGTGCGAGTAGCAAGATAAGCATCTCCCGGCTGAAATAACTTATCAACTAAGCCACGACTCTCATACCATTCCGCTGCATGAGACTCACCCGTCCAAATCAATTGTTCAGCTACCCTCATTCCTGCTTTTCTGGCAACAAGCGAATACCCCCCCATGCCAGGAAATAGATTAAATGCAATTTCTGGGAATCCCATTCTGGCTGTAGTTTGTGCCAGAACAAAATGATGGGCTAATGCTGCCTCAAAGCCGCCACCTAACGCGCTGCCCTCAATCATCGCAATAGAGATAGCACCAGTATCAAAGCCACGGGAAGCCGCATGAACACAATCTACGCATGCACGCGCATATGCCATTAACGCTTCTCGTTTGCGGTTTTTGATCATATGCGCGAAAAAGTTTAAGTCCCCCCCTACATTAAACATATTGGGCACCACCGAACCCGTCACCCAAAAATCAAAAGGTAACTTTGATTCTTTAGCAGCTTGCGCGAGTGTCATAATATTTTCAATTAACTCCAGATTAAAACAAGGGCGCGGATGAGCGCGCAACAACATCCACATGGTATTACGCTCTTCTTCGTAATAGGCCGATATTTGAGATAAGTGGCCAGCCTCAGTAAAAGGGCGGCAGCTAGGAAGATTAATCATATTCATATTCCATCCAATGAGTTAGTTAAACACAAATAGTGCTATTTCTGCCGGATCCTCCTTGAGGACGCGCTAAACTTGCCGGAGTGATGGCAACTTAAGCTGGCAGATAAATAGTGAGTCACTCAATGGATAAATGATGAGAAAAGCAGTAAAAATTTTAACAATACGCATGTTTAGAGCTGTGTTAAGGCGCTAAATAGAATATATATTGCCAAGGCGGTAGAATTTCAGATGAAAAAAGCCTGCCGTTATGGATAAAATACTGGCTGAACTTTATCCCTGACGGATTTTTTATGCTGCAAATTCTGCACTTTCTTTTAGCGTTGATGACTATTGCAATACTGGCGTTGTTAGCCAGTCGTGACCGAAAAAATATTAGACTGCGCTATATTTTTCAGTTATTGGTTTTAGAAATTGCACTGGCTTATTTCTTTTTACACTCAGAAAATGGCCTGGGTGCGATAAAGTATTTTGCTGGATTATTCGAAACACTGATGAAATTTGCCTCAGTCGGTACTAGTTTTGTTTTTGGGGGAATGAACGAACAAGGCTTAGCATTTATATTCATGAACGTTCTTTGCCCGATCATTTTCGTTTCGGCACTGATTGGGATTTTACAGCACTTTCGTATATTGCCACTCATCATACGGGTGGTGGGCACGTTGTTATCCAAAGTAAATGGCATGGGGAAACTGGAGTCTTTCAATGCCGTAAGTACATTGATTTTAGGACAATCAGAGAATTTTATTGCTTACAAAGGGATTATTGCTGATATATCACCACGTAGAATGTACACCATGGCAGCAACGGCGATGTCAACAGTGTCCATGTCGATTGTAAGCGCTTATATGACTATGCTTGAGCCAAAATTTGTAGTAACTGCATTAATATTGAATATGTTTAGTACTTTTATTGTTCTTTCTATTATTAATCCTTACCCTGTTACTGAAGAACCCGAATTAAAGCTAAACAAACTTAATGAAGACCAAAGTTTTTTTGAGATGTTGGGGGAATATATTCTGGCTGGTTTTAAAATCGCTATGATTATAGCCGCGATGTTAATCGGGTTTATTGCCATAATTTCTGCTATTAATGCTTTATTTAGTAGCTTATTCAATATCAGTTTCCAAGAAGTGCTGGGATATCTATTTTATCCGCTTGCTCTGCTGATTGGCATTCCTACTCAGGATGCGTTACAGGCGGGGAGTATTATGGCTACCAAACTGGTGGCAAATGAGTTCGTTGCCATGATTGAATTAAAGAAAGTAGCAGCCGAAATGTCTCCACGTGGCTTAGGCATTCTTTCTGTCTTTTTAGTATCTTTTGCTAACTTTGCCTCAATTGGTATTGTTGCTGGTGCCATCAAAGGGCTGAATGAGCAACAAGGGAATATCGTTTCACGATTCGGATTAAAATTAGTCTATGGTTCAACCTTGGTCAGTTTACTTTCTGCCGCCGTTGCAGGACTTATTTTGTAATAAGGCAAGCTTTCATTCTAAGCCAAAAATAGTGCTATCAGCCTTTTATCTCTCGTAAATTGGAGATAAAAGGCTTGAAATGAATGTTAGAAATCTACGCACACAGTAGTATCAACTCGCATGACAGATTCTTGTGAAAACTGCTGTTTATAGCGGGAGCGCAGAGCTTCAATGGCGTCTTCTTTGCCATCTTTATGAATAAGGACTAATGCCTTACTGCTTTCTTTGGCAACTTTCCCATCATTTCCCAACCATTGCCCCTTGGCATCAATTACGGTCAAGCCTTCATCGAAGCGGCTAGTCACATCATTATCGACAAAAGACTGCCATTCAGTGATAGAAATAGCGGGGCCATGAGGCCGATTCAAACCGAAGTAGAGTGTGGTTTGTGTCATTGACTCACCTTTAATACAGGTCGGAGGTACAACTTTCACCGCTACAGTGTTTGCATGACCAGCGTTATCAACACAACCGCCCAGTAATACCCCGATAGCAACCATACCGGCAAACAATGCCCCACGATAACGCAACGGATTAACACGATTGTCCATGAACAAATCTCACTGAAATAAAAGATAAAAACTACCATCCCCTGAATGACTCTGCAATCACGCAAGAGGATCATACAAGCGTACTAATGTACTCTCACAGAGCTTTAACCTACTATTTTTACCCTACAATTATTCATGCCTAATTATTAATACATTCTTTTTTTATTTATATTTATTAGATATATAATTAATAAATTGATTAGTTAAAGTAATCTTAAATATATGACTTAGAAAATCTCAGTCGCGACAACCAGCCTTAGTCACTACTCTGCGGCCTTTACTGCCCTTAAGAAATTTGATTCATTATGCTACTCAGTGTTCTTTATATTATTGGTATTACAGCTGAAGCCATGACCGGGGCACTGGCTGCGGGCCGCCGTCAAATGGATATGTTTGGTGTCATTATTATTGCATCTGCAACGGCAATTGGTGGTGGTTCAGTCCGAGATATGCTGCTGGGCCATTATCCGCTGGGTTGGGTTAAACACCCGGAATACATTGTTATTGTCGCCGTTGCTGCAATCGTCACAACTTGGATGGCACCACTAATGAAGCATTTACGCCATTTGTTTTTGGTGCTTGATGCAATTGGGCTGATTGTTTTCTCTATTATTGGGGCACAAATCGCTCTTGATATGGGCCACAGTACGATAATTGCCGCCATTGCGGCCGTCATTACCGGCGTTTTTGGCGGCGTCCTGCGCGATATGTTCTGTAACAGTATCCCCTTGGTATTCCAGAAAGAAATCTATGCTGGTATCTCATTCGCTGCCGCCTGGATCTACATTGCTCTGCAATACACACAACTGTCACATAATTGGGTTGTTATCATTACACTCGTCACCGGGCTAAGTGCACGACTGTTAGCATTACGATTCCGGCTGGGCCTGCCAATCTTCAAATATGACCATTCAGAGCATTAAGTCAGGTACGTGAAGGTTTACTCCTCAAGTTGGAACCCGCTAATATTCTGTTGCGATAAAAAGTCAGCCATAGCTTGCACCTCTGGGTGGTGTAAGAAATGAGTAATCTGTTTTGCTCGAATCGGCCCAATACCCGGTATTAAACTCCACTCGGCGATACTGCGTTGTTGTAGTGACCGCCATTGAGAATTGACAAGTGTACCCTGCGCAAAACCCAATGCCTGTAGCCATTGGGAAAAGGGTTTTTCCCTTGTGCTTTGAAATTGCTGATAAATATTTTCAGCACGGGCTATCCCTATGCCAGGAACATCCGCTATTTGGTCTTTCGTGAGAGATAGCCACCCCACCAAATCATTGATCAGCCCATGATGGATCAGCTCTCGCCAATATCCACTACTAACACTTTGTATATCTAGTCCTTTTTGGCCACTAAGCCATGTCAAACGAGAGAGAAGTTGCGGCTCACATTCAGGAGGGATAAGGCGAAAACAGCTCAATTGATGAAATTGATCCTCTGCTGGAGGAGTGAACGTCTGCCGTTGGCTTACCCGCCAAACAACACTATCCAACCGTGGAATACCATGCCCGGCCAGTGCGATAACGATTTGATCGCCAGATGTAATATCCCACTGCCGCCAACGCGCGACCGAGCCAACATTCACTCGCCGAATCCATTTGTCATCAATTTTTACTGGTGAAACCTGTAAAACGACTGTCACTCTACCAGTGCGGCCTATCGTGAAATGTATATCTTTAATTTCAGCAAGTTGCTGCTGTGGTGGGTATTTCCACGCCACAACCCAGTGCCCCGGAACGGCCTGCCAGTAGCGTCCGGCTGGCTCCTGTTCCTGACGGATAACAACGCCATCAGTTACAAAAGGCAGCGGTGTTTGCAACCAGTGTTTGCGAAAGTGTGCAACATCGCGACTTGATACTATTGGTTTGCTGTATTTAGCGGTCAAGGGGAAGCCCATCGCTTGCAATAGTGTCCCTTTCTCCACCATGCTGCTTGGTCCATCAGGCCATGCCCATATAAAAATGCCCAATTGGGGTAGTAATGCCGCTGGAGACTTACGCATAAGTGCGCCAGCAACTGTCGCCCTGGCATTGGCACCACCAGACGATGCTTGTTGATGGTCGTCCATTTGCAGGAATAGCTCCCCTTGCAGCGTTAACCAGGGAGGAGCGGTAGCAATATATTGAGGAATAGCAGTAATAAATGGTGCTTTGTCAGTCCAGTTCTGGCCTTTCAAACCATTTCCTCGACTGAGAAGTTGCATCAGTTTTCCATCCTGATACACCAGTGTTACTGCAACGCCATCTATTTTAGGCTGCACCCAGAGATTTTTCCGCCCCACCATCCAATCAGCCAGTGCAACTTCATTTTTAAGTTTTTTTAGTCCGGTATGCGCAACCGGATGAAGAAACTTCCCATTACCAGGAGTAAGTCTGTTTTCCTGTTTGTCCGGCAATAAATGGCATGACTGCCATAACTGCAATTTTTCCTGCAATTGATCGTAAACATCATCGGCATGCACGCTAATACCTTGCTGATGGTAAGCCACATTCCACTTATCCAGTTGTTTCTTGAGTGAGTTAATTTCAACCGACATTCTTTCTGGCGGCCATTCAGGGCAGATAGCTTCCGCTCTGGAGGACCAATGTATAAAACTGACTATCAACAGAACAAATATTTTTAAATTCAGCATGCTCATAAGTCCCTTTCCTTGGTGGCCGGAAGTAAAACCTGAAATGTCTTATCCGTCGAAGACCAAAAAAATTAAATGCGGGCGCTACCGAAAAATAGTTTTCTGCTTACAGCAACAAATGAAAATTACGCAATCTTCGCCGCAAAATCAGAAAATCGAGCTGTTTACAGACGAAACATTCAGGTGAAATGTGTTGTAACGCTGCATGACGCGTAGCAGCCGTGTATACTGTGCGGAGATTCACACTTCTGCTTTCTATATACACCCAAAGTAATTGGTGTTGCGGATAGGTAGCAAGCGAGCAAATCCTGATGCGCTGACTAAAGTCAGTGTTTTTGGAGAGAGGGCTGCTAGCGCCGTTGCAACGTCAAGTAAGAAGGGTATATCAACCTAATCAACTGAAACGTCATCATGGTCCAAGGCACGCTATACATCGTTTCCGCGCCCAGTGGGGCAGGGAAATCAAGCCTGATTCAGGCTTTGTTAAAAACACAACCGCTGTACGACACGCAGGTTTCTATTTCCCATACCACGCGTGCAATACGTCCGGGTGAGAATCACGGTGAACATTACTTCTTCATTTCTAAAGAAGAGTTTTGCCAGATGATTGATGACGATGCTTTCCTTGAGCATGCCAAAGTATTTGAAAATTACTATGGCACCTCACGTTTGGCGATTGAGCAGGTTCTTGCAACCGGTGTCGATGTATTTTTAGATATTGATTGGCAAGGTGCGCAGCAAATTCGCGCAAAAATGCCCACTGCACGCAGTATTTTTATTTTGCCGCCATCCAAGGAAGAATTGGATCGCCGCTTGCGAGGCCGTGGGCAAGATAGCGAAGAGGTTATCGCTAAGCGAATGGCGCAAGCTGTCGCCGAGATGACCCATTACGCTGAATATGATTATTTAATCGTAAATGATGATTTCAATCTGGCTTTATCTGATCTGAAAACCATTATTCGCGCAGAACGACTGCGTTTAGGCCGCCAGAAACAGCGGCATGACGCTTTAATCACCAAATTATTGGCAGACTGAACCGAGTTTCAGTATCATGCCCCGTCATTTCGTCACCTGTGGAGTAGCAGAATTATGGCACGCGTAACTGTTCAAGACGCTGTAGAGAAAATTGGTAACCGTTTTGACCTGGTGTTGGTCGCTGCTCGTCGGGCACGTCAAATCCAGTCCGGCGGTAAAGACGCACTGGTTCCAGAAGAAAACGATAAAGTTACTGTGATTGCGCTGCGCGAGATTGAAGAAGGCCTGATTACTAATCAGATTCTCGATGTTCGTGAACGCCAAGAACAGCAAGAGCAGGAAGCCGCAGAGATCCAAGCGGTAACCGCGATTGCTGAAGGTCGTCGTTAATTAGACAGCGAGTCTGCCTTGTACCTGTTTGAAAGCCTGAATCTGCTGATTCAACGTTACCTGCCAGAGGAGCAGATTAAGCGCCTCAAACAGGCATATCTTGTTGCACGTGATGCTCACGAGGGTCAGACACGCTCCAGTGGTGAGCCTTATATCACTCATCCTGTTGCTGTGGCCTGTATTCTCGCGGAGATGCGGCTCGATTACGAAACCTTAATGGCGGCGTTATTACATGACGTCATTGAAGATACTCCTGCTACATATCAAGATATGGAGCAGTTGTTTGGGAAAAGCGTAGCCGAGCTGGTCGAGGGTGTTTCTAAACTCGATAAACTGAATTTTCGTGACAAGAAAGAAGCTCAGGCGGAAAATTTCCGCAAAATGATCATGGCGATGGTGCAGGATATCCGCGTTATTTTGATCAAACTGGCTGACCGCACACATAACATGCGAACGCTGGGTTCCTTACGCCCAGATAAACGTCGCCGCATTGCACGTGAAACCCTTGAAATATACAGCCCACTGGCCCATCGGCTGGGTATCCATCATTTAAAAACCGAGCTGGAAGAGCTGGGTTTTGAAGCGCTCTACCCCAATCGCTATCGCGTAATTAAAGAAGTGGTGAAAGCCGCACGTGGTAACCGCAAAGAGATGATTCAGAAAATCTTGGCGGAGATTGAAGGGCGTCTGACTGAGGCCGGTATTCCTTGCCGAGTCAGTGGTCGTGAAAAGCATCTCTATTCCATTTATTGCAAAATGAACCTGAAAGAGCAGCGTTTTCACTCCATCATGGATATCTATGCTTTTCGGGTAATAGTCAAAGAAGTCGATACTTGCTACCGCGTGTTGGGTCAGGCTCACAGCCTGTATAAGCCACGCCCCGGTAGAGTGAAAGACTATATTGCCATCCCTAAGGCTAACGGCTATCAATCGTTACATACCTCATTAATCGGCCCTCATGGGGTTCCGGTCGAGGTACAGATTCGTACTGAAGATATGGATCAGATGGCCGAAATGGGGGTTGCTGCACACTGGGCTTATAAAGAGCAGGGTGAGTCTGGCACCACCGCACAAATTCGCGCTCAGCGCTGGATGCAAAGCTTGCTGGAGTTACAGCAAAGTGCAGGCAGCTCATTTGAATTTATTGAAAGCGTAAAATCTGATTTATTCCCTGATGAGATTTACGTTTTCACCCCAGAAGGGCGCATCGTTGAATTACCCGCCGGTGCGACACCTGTCGACTTTGCCTATGCCGTGCATACCGATATTGGCCATGCCTGTGTAGGTGCGCGTGTTGACCGTCAGCCCTACCCGCTTTCTCAGTCACTGAACAGTGGCCAGACCGTTGAGATTATTACCGCTCCGGGTGCTCGGCCAAATGCGGCCTGGCTGAACTTTGTTGTCAGCTCGAAAGCGCGAGCTAAAATTCGCCAGTTGCTGAAAAACCTGAAACGTGATGAATCGGTGAGCCTTGGCCGCCGGTTACTGAATCATGCGTTAGGAAATGGTCGAAAACTGTCTGATATTTCTGAAGATAATATCAAACATGAACTGGACCGTATGAAACTGGCGACGCTAGATGATTTGCTAGCAGAAATTGGCTTGGGTAATGCGATGAGTGTGGTAGTGGCCAAAAACCTGTTGGGTGACCTATCAACGCTGGCTACCTCTGGCACCCGTAATCTGGCAATCAAGGGTGCCGATGGTGTCCTTATTACCTTTGCCAAGTGCTGCCGTCCTATTCCTGGTGACCCGATTATCGCTCATATCAGCCCAGGCAAAGGTTTGGTTATCCATCATGAGTCTTGCCGTAATATCCGTGGCTACCAGAAAGAGCCTGAGAAATTTATGGCGGTTGAGTGGGATCAAGAGACTGAACAAGAGTTCATTGCTGAAATTAAAGTCGATATGTTCAATCAGCAAGGTGCTTTGGCAAATCTGACTGCGGCAATCAATGCAGCCGAATCTAATATTCAGAGCCTGAATACTGAAGAGAAAGATGGCCGGGTATACAGTGCCTTTATTCGCCTGACTACCCGTGACAGGGTCCATCTGGCTAACATAATGCGTAAGATTCGTATCATGCCAGATGTGGTTAAAGTCAGCCGTAATCGTAACTAACGCCTATGAATCCTCAACGCTATGCGCGGATTTGTGAAATGCTGGCTACCAGGCAGCCGGACCTAACGGTTTGCCTGGAGCAAGTACATAAACCTCATAATGTATCCGCTATCATTCGTACAGCTGATGCTGTCGGTATCCATCAAGTACATGCAATTTGGCCAACGACTCAGATGTATACACGACTCTCTTCCGCGGCCGGCAGCAACAGTTGGGTACAAGTCAAAACACACACTCATATTAGCGATGCCATTGCTCATCTGAAATCACAGAACATGCAAGTTCTGGCAACGCATCTGTCTGATAATGCTGTCGATTTTCGTGAAATAGACTATACCCGCCCAACCTGTATTTTGATGGGACAAGAGAAGACCGGTATATCTGAGGAAGCGTTAGCACTCGCGGACCAAGACATCATTATTCCGATGATCGGCATGGTGCAATCACTCAATGTTTCTGTCGCGTCTGCGTTGATTTTATATGAAGCCCAACGGCAGCGGCAAAATGCAGGTATGTATCAGCGAGCAAAAAGTGTCTTGTCCGGAGATGAGCAGCAACGGTTACTGTTTGAGGGGGGCTATCCGATATTGGCACAAGTCGCCAAACGGAAAGGGCTACCTCAACCACATATTGATGAGCAGGGTCAGGTTATTGCCGATGCACAATGGTGGTCTGCCATGCAAGCCACGGAGTCTTAAATGAAAGGCCGCCTGCTGGATGCAGTACCCCTCAGTACACTTTCCGGTGTTGGCGCAAGTCAGGCTGGGAAGCTGGCTAAAATGGGGTTGGAAACCATCCAAGACCTACTGCTTCACCTCCCACTGCGTTATGAAGATCGTACTCGCCTGTATCGTATTGGCGATTTAATGCCTGGCCTCTCGGTTAATGTTGAGGGCGAGGTTCTACGTTCTGATATCACCTTTGGCCGCCGCCGCATGATGACCTGCCAAATCAGCGACGGTAGTGGTGTTCTCACTCTGCGTTTCTTTAACTTCAACGCTGCGATGAAAAACAGTTTGTCTCCGGGCAAGCATGTTATCGCCTACGGCGAAGTCAAACGGGGCAATACCGGGGCGGAAATCATTCACCCTGAATATCGGGTGCATGGCGAGAACATTGGCGTTGAATTACAAGAGTCCCTGACACCCGTTTATCCCACCACCGAAGGGATTCGTCAGGCGACCTTGCGCAAACTTATCGATCAAGCGCTGGCGATGCTGGATACTTGTGTTATTGCCGAATTATTGCCGATTGAGTTAAGCCGCTCACTCATTAGCTTGCCAGAAGCTATTCATACCCTGCATCGCCCACCAGCAAATATTCAGTTGACTGATTTAGATCAAGGCAAGCATCCTGCACAGCGGCGATTAATCATGGAAGAGCTAGTCGCTCATAACCTCAGTATGTTGGCTGTCCGGGCCGGCGCGCAAAGCTATCGGGCATTACCGCTATTGGCAGAGCAACAGCTCAAACAACGTTTTCTGGCCGCGCTACCTTTCAGCCCCACGCATGCCCAGCAACGGGTAGTGGCGGAGATTGAGCAGGATATGACCCATAACTTCCCGATGATGCGATTGATTCAAGGGGACGTTGGCTCAGGAAAAACATTGGTTGCAGCCCTGGCCGCGCTACGGGCAATTGCTCACGGCAAGCAGGTTGCTTTGATGGCACCCACCGAATTACTGGCAGAACAACATGCCTCCACTTTCCGCCAATGGCTAGAACCGTTGGGGCTGCAAGTGGGCTGGCTGGCTGGCAAGCAAAAAGGTAAAGCCCGTATAGCACAGCAAGAAGCTGTCGCCAGCGGTCAGGTTGCAATGGTTGTTGGCACCCATGCGATGTTTCAAGAACAGGTGCAGTTCTCTGGACTGGCGCTGGTTATTATTGATGAACAACATCGTTTTGGTGTTCATCAACGGCTCGCTTTATGGGAAAAGGGCGAGGAGCAAGGTTTCCATCCACATCAACTCATTATGACCGCGACCCCAATTCCAAGAACGCTGGCCATGACTGCCTATGCAGATCTTGATACCTCAGTGATTGATGAGCTTCCGCCAGGTAGAACACCGGTGACTACAGTGGCAATCCCTGATACCCGCCGCAGTGATGTTATCCAGCGAGTTAAAAATGCCTGTCTGGAAGAGGGTCGGCAAGCTTATTGGGTCTGCACACTGATTGAGGAATCGGAAGTCCTGGAAGCGCAGGCCGCCGAAGTAACTTGTGAAGAACTGAAAATTGCTTTGCCGGAAATTAAAGTCGGTTTAGTTCATGGGCGCATGAAAGGACCAGAAAAACAGGCAGTTATGCAGGCATTTAAACAGGGTGAGTTGCAGCTATTGGTGGCAACCACAGTGATCGAGGTTGGGGTCGATGTGCCTAACGCCAGCCTGATGATAATCGATAACCCGGAACGCTTGGGGTTAGCGCAATTACATCAGTTACGAGGCCGTGTCGGCCGTGGTGCTATCGCCTCTCATTGTGTATTACTCTATAAAACGCCGTTGAGTAAAACCGCCCAGATGCGTTTGCAAGTGTTGCGTGATAGTAATGATGGCTTTGTCATTGCCCAGCGAGATTTAGAAATCCGTGGACCGGGCGAATTGTTGGGAACACGGCAAACTGGAAGTGCGGAGTTCAAAGTGGCTGATTTACTGCGCGATCAGGCGATGATTCCCGAAGTCCAACGGGTAGCTCGCCATCTGCACCAGCAATATCCTGAACATGCACGCGCATTGATTGAGCGCTGGCTACCAGAGCGAGCGCGTTACACTAACGCTTAATAAATAAGGGGCAGGTAAACCCACCCCTAAGTGCAGTTACCCTACCACCGCTGGGAATATTGGCAGTAAAAGATACAGCTTAATCACGATCGCATTAGCGATATCAATAAAGAATGCGCCAACCATTGGTACCACTAAGAACGCCAGATGAGATGGGCCAAAACGGTCAGTAATCGCTTGCATATTGGCGATTGCAGTCGGTGTTGCACCCAGACCAAAACCACAGTGCCCCGCCGCCAGTACCGCTGCATCATAGTTTTTTCCCATGATGCGATAAGTGACAAAGATAGCGTACAACGCCATCGCCAGTGCCTGAACTGACAAAATTACCAGCATCGGTAATGCCAGTGAAGCCAGCTCCCAGAGCTTCAAACTCATCAGTGCCATTGCCAAAAACAGTGACAGACTGACATTGCCCAGCACTGATACCGCACGATCAAAGACTTTATAGAAGCCGATTGCCGACAACGTGTTACTGAGGATAACCCCGACAAACAGTACACAAACAAAGATTGGCAGTTCAAACATCGTGCCCTGCAACCAACCCGCAATCACATTGCCTGCCATCAGGCAGATAGCTATCATGGCGATGGTTTCAACTAACACCAACGAGGTGATCATGCGCCCCGCCGAAGGCTTTTCAAATGCGGAAGGGACTTCGCTGTCCTCCGGCGTACCATCGGGTGTGGAAGAGCGCTTCACCAGGTAGCGGGCTACCGGGCCACCAATCAATCCCCCCAGCACCAAACCAAATGTTGCACAAGCCATAGCAACTTCTGTTGCATTTTCAAAGCCATAGCGTTCAGAAAAGAGTTTACTCCACGCAGCACCAGTACCGTGCCCACCTGATAAGGTAATTGAGCCAGCTAGTAACCCCATCAACGGGTCTAGCCCCATCAATTTAGCAAGCGCAATACCAATTGCGTTCTGCATGAGCAACAAACCAATGACCACAAACACAAATACGCTCAAAGCTTTGCCGCCAGCACGTAAGCTAGCCAGATTGGCATTCAAACCAATAGTTGCAAAGAATGCCAGCATCAAGGGATCTTTGAGCGACATATCAAAACTGATTTCCCAGCCAAGAGTCTTTTGCATCAGCAACATCAAGAAGGCAACCAACAAACCGCCGGCTACTGGTTCAGGAATAGTGTATTTTTTCAGGAATGGGACAGTTTGTACGAGTTTTCGGCCTAATAATAAAACCAAGCAGGCCGCGACTAGCGTGCCATAGGTATCGAGATGAAACATCTTGGTACTCCATGCGATTGAAATATCGATTAAAAATATGACGTTAGACAGTTCCTTAAAAACGCCAAAACAGTTAAGGAAGGGATTAGAAGAAAAAACGCCGCCCATTACAAGTTTAGTAATAGAAAAATGCAGGTGAGCACCGAATAGAATTATTTTTAAAAACGCAGCGCAACCGATTGCTTTTGTGAGCCGGATCATTAAAATGCCCTCTTTGCCGATCCGGGAATGCCACTCCATGTCTACGCAATCCGCCGAGCTTGATACTCCACAGCAAGCAGCCACTCGCCCCAGCGAATTGATTTACCGTTTAGAAGACCGCCCCCCACTCGCCCAAACATTGTTCGCTGCTTGCCAGCATTTATTGGCGATGTTTGTCGCAGTGATAACCCCTGGCTTATTAATTTGTCAGGCGCTGGGACTACCAGCGGAAGATACCCAACGCATTATTAGCATGTCGCTATTTGCCTCCGGCTTGGCATCGTTACTGCAAATTAAAACTTGGGGGCCAGTTGGCTCTGGCCTATTATCGATTCAGGGCACCAGTTTTAACTTTGTTTCGCCATTGATTATGGGTGGCCTGGCGCTAAAAAACGGCGGCGCAGATATCCCAACCATGATGGCGGCACTGTTTGGTACGCTAATGGTGGCGTCCTGCACCGAAATTATACTTTCCCGCTTCCTGCATCTGGCGCGCCGCATTATCACCCCACTAGTATCTGGTATCGTGGTGATGATCATCGGTTTGTCATTGATTCAGGTTGGGCTGACATCAATTGGCGGCGGTTATGGTGCAATGAGTGACCATACCTTTGGCGCACCGAAAAACCTGCTATTAGCGGGTGCCGTATTAGTCGTGATTATTCTACTGAACCGCCAGCGCAACCCGTATTTGCGTGTGGCCTCTTTAGTCATTGCGATGGCCGTGGGTTACTTGCTGGCCTGGTCGTTGGGTATGTTGCCAGAGAGCCGCCCGGTGGTAGATACCGCGCTGATCACTATCCCAACACCACTCTATTATGGCCTCTCCTTTGATTGGAATCTGCTGGTACCACTGATGTTAATCTTCATGGTGACCTCACTGGAGACCATTGGTGATATCACCGCGACCTCGGATGTCTCTGAACAACCTGTTCATGGCCCGTTGTATATGAAACGCCTGAAAGGTGGTGTGCTGGCGAATGGTTTGAACTCCATGCTGTCGGCAGTGTTCAACACCTTCCCTAACTCCTGCTTCGGCCAGAACAATGGCGTGATCCAGTTGACCGGTGTTGCCAGTCGTTATGTCGGTTTCGTTGTCGCACTGATGCTGATTGTTCTGGGCTTGTTCCCGGCGGTTGCAGGTTTCGTGCAACATATTCCTGAACCAGTGCTGGGGGGCGCCACGCTGGTGATGTTCGGTACCATTGCAGCTTCCGGCGTGCGTATTGTCTCTCGTGAAATACTCAATCGGCGCGCTATTATGATTATGGCTCTGTCATTGGCAGTTGGTATGGGTGTGGCACAACAGCCATTGATTCTACAATTCGCGCCAGATTGGGTAAAAACGCTGCTTTCTTCCGGGATTGCTGCCGGTGGTATTACTGCCATTGTGCTTAACTTACTCTTCCCACAAGAAAAATAATCTTTACATCAACACGTCAATGAAATGGCCGGTCGTAAACGATCCCGGCCATTTTTTTATCGCCGGATAACTGATTGTCTATTGAGCTCATGGACAAATTACGGCATAAACAGGGTTCCGTATCACCGACAGGCGTGGAAAGACCGGATGAAATTTCTCGGGAAAGTGCTGCTAACGTTATTACTACTACTGGTGCTGTCCGTAGTGCTGTGTTACGTATTGCTCCAAACCAGTTGGGCTGCCGGTTGGCTGAGCCGTTGGGTTAGTGATAATAGTGAATATCGCCTCTCTCTGGGTAAAATAGACCACTCATGGTCCCAACCGGGACAAATCAGTTTCAGTGATATCACTCTGGGCCGGGCCAATCAGCCTCCGTTTCTTGTTGCCCAACAAGCGCTGTTTGGCCTGAGTTGGCGGCAACTGACCGAGCCTCGTCACCTTCTCAGTCTCAATCTGCAAAATGGTCGTTTAATCCTCAGTAACAGCCCATCACCGCTGCCATTACAGGCTGATACCTTGCAGTTGACTAATATGGCCCTCGATACCACTCTTGAGGCGAAAAACTCAGCAACTCAGTGGAAGATTGCGGGTCAGCAAGTGACTGGCGGTTTGGTGCCTTGGCAGCCACAACCGGGTAATAGCCTTGGCGAAAATGCTCAATTTCAGTTTAGTGCCGGTTCTTTAACCATTAACGGTATTACCGCGCAACAACTTTATCTGCAAGGCTCGATACAGAAAAATGCCCTGACCCTAACCAATTTTGGGGCAGATATCGCGCAGGGTGAATTGACCGGTAACGCCAGCCAAGCGGCTGATGGCAGTTGGCTGGTCGATCGCCTGCGGCTCAGCAATATTCGCCTACAAACACCAGCATCGATAGATGATGTTTGGAATACATTCTTACAACTCCCGCCGATTACGCTAAAACGGTTTGATTTAATTGATGCGCGAGTAGAAGGGAAAAGCTGGGCATTTAATGACCTCGATTTGACGCTAAAAAATATCACGTTTAAACAAGGCGATTGGCAAACAGAGGATGGCGAACTGTCCTTCAATGCCGGTGATATTATCAAGGGTAATATTCATCTGATTGACCCAATAGCAACATTTACTTTATCTCCGGCTGGCGTCGCAATTAATCAGTTCTCAACCCGCTGGCAGGATGGTCTATTAAGAACTCAGGGGAATTGGGCGCGCGATACTCATCGCCTGCAATTGGATGAACTGACACTGGTCGCGCTGGTTTACACTCTGCCTGCCGATTGGAAGCAACAATGGCAACAAACATTGCCAAACTGGCTATCCGAGGTGTACGTCGGCAAGCTTAGTGCTAATCGTAACTTGTTGATTGATATCAGCCCTGACTTCCCCTTCCAGATTACATCGCTGGACGCCGCAGGCACTAACTTACTGTTGGCAAAAAACCATCAGTGGGGTGTATGGTCTGGCTCATTAATGTTGAATGCAGGTAATGCGACATTTAATAAAAATGATATTCGCCGTCCGTCACTGGCCCTCAATGCCAATGAACAACAGATTACATTTAGTGAGTTAAGCGCATTCACCAAAGAGGGCTTACTGGAGTCCACCGCCAGTATTGACCAAACGCCTGCCCGCGCCTTATCACTGGCGCTGACCGGCCGTTCTGTCAATCTGGATATCTTGCAAAACTGGGGTTGGCCAGCATTACCGTTGCATGGCCTGGGCAACCTAAAATTACAGATAAAAGGAAGTCTGGCTGCCGATACACCATTGAAACCTACTGTTAGCGGCTCTCTACAAGCTACTGACAGCAATGGGCAACAAGTCAATCAAACTATGCAGCATGGTGAAGTGCATAGCGTAGCGGGGCAATAAGGGCGTTTTACACTGCCCTACCAGATTGCTGCTGGGTGACAACGCCGATTACATGATATTTTTCATGTAATCGGCACAGAAGTTTGTCCTACATAAGAGGGAACGAACCCGAATATTCAAAGAAACTCTGCGGCACATAATTATTAATCTTATTTTCATAACAATACTCTATAACCTGCCGTTTACTGGTTACACCGGCTTTTCTATAGATGCTTTGGATTATATTGCAGACTGACTTGGTTGATAAATGGATTTTTTTAGCAATCTCTTTACTTGAGAAAGCATGTAAAATATAAAACAACACCTCCCATTCTCTTTTAGTAAATAATTCTGATGGCGGGGTAAAGATAAGTGAGGTGGGGACTTTTATTTTACCTAAATTTGTTAACAACATATCATGCACAGGTCTTACATGGAAAATAACACCTTGCGATATCCCATCGCTATCTATTAACGGATATTTGTCACAGAAATTAGGCTTAAAATAGGAAAGGCCATCCCACTCATGTATTTCAACCGCTGTTATACGATCCTGCAATAGCTCTACCTTACGGTCATGCTCTTGAAACTCAACCTCAAAATCTGATATTGGAGTGGGAAGTTCGCCATCAGACCGCCCCTCTACACAGTATTTATCCGGTAAAGCTAATAATTTATTGAATCTGTTATTTGCATAAATAAATCTTGATTGATTATCTTTAACCCCCCAAGGTTCTGAACTATGCTCCCAAAACCGTATTAATACCTCAAGCGAGTTTAGTAATGTCTTATCCATCATTACTTTCCCCTTAAATTTACGTTACCTTTCCCCGCAAGCGGAAAAGAACCTGAGTATTCAAAGAAACTTTGTGGTACATAGTTATTAATTTTCTTCTCATAACAATATTCTATAACCTGTTTTTTACTGGTCACACCGGCCTTTCGATAGATATTTTGAATTATATTGCAGACTGATCTGGTTGATAAATTAAGCTTTTTAGCAATGTCAGGGCTTGAAAAAGCATGTAAAATATAAAATAACACCTCCCACTCTCTTTTGGTAAATGACTCTGATGGCGGGGTAAAGATAAGTGAGGTGGGGACTTTTATTTTATTTAAATGCGTTAATATTATATCTTCTACTGGCCTGGCATGAAAAATAAGCCCCTGTGAAATGCCGTTTTTATCTATTAATGGATACTTATCACAAAAGTAAGGTTGAAAATAGGAACGTCGCTCAAATGCATGGATTTCAATCGTTGTCGCACGTTCTTTCGATAATATCGCCTGACGGTCATGTTCCTGAAATTCAGTCTGAAACTCTGCCGTTGGCGCAGGAAGTTCGCCATCTAATCGCCCTTCCACACTAAATTTATCAGGTAAGCCTAATAATGTACCAAACCTATTATTTGCATAAATAAACACTGACTTGTTATCCTTAACCCCCCAAGCTTCCGAACTATTTTCCCAAAATGGTATTAACATTTTAAGCGAGTTTAGTAGTTTTTTATCCATTTGAACCACCCTCTTAACGTTAGTTTTGCCTTACTCTTCGAATAATCATCCGCCCTCGATAATCGATGAACCTACTGGGCCATATCTCTCGAGGGGAAACACCGATAGCGTCTGCAATAATTACTTCTCCCTTGGGCCACGGACGTGTTAGCGTGTTAGCTAATGTACTTGGCGAAAGCCCGCTCTCTCTTGATAATGCTGCTAGTGAGCCTTTTGCTTTCCGTATTGCAGCTAAAATATCTTGTCTATGCCAATCTCTATCCATTTTAATTCACTCCCATTAAAAAATTTATTATAAATTCCTTAATTAAATGACTCAGACCAGTTTAGATTTATCTATAGTTAGCTATTTAATAAATAATATTAAGGGTTGATTTATATTTATAAATAGCAAACAGCAGATGTTAATTTATTAAATAACGATTACGCTGTATGATCCAGTGCATTAGTTACTCTTTTTTAAAAAAACCAAATAAAACAACCCTGCATTATTTAGCTAAACATAGATTATAGATAATTTAACGATGATAAATTAAAGAAAAGGTTAAGAAAGGAGGTTTATAAAATCACACTAAAAAATATTGAAGTAAACCGATAAACAACTCGATAGCACCGTTTATCGGTTTACTATTTCAAATTACTCATTAATTAACTAATAACTAGCCATAAACCAACAAATTCATAGCCACTGAGTTGTTCAAAGAGTTCAGCTGTTGGATTACCCCAATCATTATCACGAACTCCGGTGGCGGGATCGTAATAAAGTCCGTCGGAACCACGAGCTAACATGTGAAGAGCTTGCGGGCCGGAAGCCACACAAATCAATTGTACTTGCCCATGAGCCGGCTCTACATAAACAGCATCCGTATGTACATTTGGCTCCCCTACCACCGCCACACAGGCAGCTTGCTCAGCTGGATACAACGCCCCCAAGGCATATAAGCCAGCAGCGGTGATATTCACCGATACCACCCGTGCGAAATCTATCGCCACAGCAGCCATTGCCGCAGGTGAGTTATATCCGCCACCCGCAACGTTTGCCCCACCATCGGGGTTAAGTATCCCAGTCAGACCATAGATCTTATCCTTAGCGTTAATAAAATCATCGTCTTGTTGAATGACATTATTATTTTCTCCATAAGTGATAATGGTACTTTCCGGCCACAGTGCAAATGCAGCCAATGTGGCAGTTAATGCATAAGCACCACACTCATTACTGAGCGGTGGCTGAGTCAGTTGACTAACAGGATTCGGAAATTGGCCCAATAATAGATTTAGCGAAATACTGGTTGTTAGATTAGGCATATAGCCTCCTCATAGAAATAATAAATAGGGGAGTACAGGTACGGCACTGTTGATCAGGCAGGCCGTACACGCGTGTTTTTATCAAGCAGCGCTAACCGTCCAGGTGCCCTGAGGGTTATAAGTAACATTGAATGCGGTCACACCTTGGGTGGTATCACATATCGCGGACCCAACTGAAGACGTAGAGAAGTTAATAACCGTCCCCGCCTGATAGGTACCCGTTTGGACATAAAAACTCAGCACTGGCTGACAATCGATATTTTTGCTTGGTTCTGCATTGATGAAACTCGACAGTACGCTACTGCCACTGGCACTTTGCACCGCCAACCCCGCGTTAAATACATCTGTGACGGGGTTAAATGCAGGAGTGACAATACGATAAGCACCAGGTTGCACCCCCTCGGTATAAGTCGCAGGAGACAGACCAAGAGAAGGATCAACCGACATTACCGTGGTGTTTGCTGTTTGTACTCCAGCGGTAATAGAGGTCAAATCGACAGGCTGGCTTGAGGTGATATATCCTGAATCTTGCCCAACCAACAAGCTTGGTAGTTGAGATTGCGCTCCAGCATAAAATTGCATTAAACATTCAAAGGTCAGTACAGAACCCGAGCTGGCAAAAGGTGATAACACTTCCTGATAAATACTGTTGGAGTAAACTTTAGCGCCACCGGTATAAATCGCCGGTTTTTGGAAGAAAAAGAAATCCTGCGCTGTCGGGCTGTTATTGATTACGTTAATTGTATATAGAGTACTCATAGTGTGTTCCTTATAAATAAGAGGGAGACATCATTAGGTAGTACATCCGATATTCGCTCTACCCACAGTACAAATTGCAACCTGTGTGCCAACTAGATAATCAATTGATTTTTAATAATTAATTAAAATCTAAGGGGTTTAAAAACACCTAGGATGGACGATACTGTCCAAGTGAGAGACGGTGATTGGTCGAAAACGTCCATGCCCCAGAATGCCGCTTCACTCCGGCTTATCCAGTTCAGCCAGCAACTGAATTGCCCGGCTGACAAAAGGTGGAACATGGTGAGAGTCGATGCTTTTCAGAATGGAAGACAGCAAGGCAACCGCTTCAGCTTTTCGTCGCGATTGCCCTAACAAACGAGCCAGTTCACTGGTAGCAATAATTTGTGCGGGAATAATACCCAACGTTTGCGCACTCGCGATGGCGCAGCGAAAGCCTTGTTCAGCGCCAACAATGTCATTCAATGCCAGTCTGGCACGGGCTTTGACGACCATCAACTCACTAAGATAGGCGCGTTCTTGATACTTAAATGCCAAGTCCAATGCCTGTGACATCAGTACATCACATTGTTGCGGCTCACCTGATTGCAGCAATAACTCGCCACGTTTCCATGCCTGGAAGGAGTGAAAAAGCTTTCCTCCTTGGCACAACAGATGGCTATCATAACCCTCAATCATATGCTGTTCAGCCTGAACATAGTCATGCTGCATGAGCAAATAACACCCCTTCAGTACCTTCCCTAACCCCTGATAAAAAGTAAATCCATATTGCTGCGCCTGCACTGCTAATTCGTGGGTCAAGCGACCTAAACTGTCACGGTCTTCGAACAAGCAAGCAAGCCACGCCGCGCCCCGTAAGGAGATAACCCGATGAAAAGCAATAATGTCTTCCCCCATAGCACGTGAGGCCAGTTTTTGGGCTACCTCTCTGGATTTTTTAAATTCACCTAGTTGAAATAAAGCCAGCCCTTTCAGGGTCAGTGCCATGCCAACCAAATCCAATCCTTGTTGATCAGCATACTCGCAAGGGGTAGTCAGTAACTTACTGCGAGCTAAACATGTTAAGACTTCTTGATTATCCCCCAACCAAAATAGGGTACTGGCAAGAGCGATATGTGCTTCACTCCATATTGACGCGGTTTTTTCAGTCAGGCCCCATTGCAGTAACTCCTGAGCCAGAGTGCGGACATGCGGTAAATCAAGGGTCACCAACTGGGCCGACCAACGCCAAAAGAGTAATCCTGCCAGCTCAGACTCATCACCTGCTTTTTTACCTAGCGCGATGGCATCATTATGATATTTAAGCGCATCATGGCTTAACCAACCATAAAGTATTTGATAGCTGATACTGAGTTGGCGATAGAGCTTGTAATGAAGCTGTCGAACCTCTTCATCCAAGGCGATTCCCAGCAGTAGTTGTAACCCTTTCTGTAAATCAACGATGGCTTCATGGTAGGCGGAGCAATTCATTAACCGCATACCTTCCTGCAAGTGTTGTAATGCTATTGGCCGTTTATCCATCCGGCCATGAATTCGCCGTTCCACTGACTTACGACTAATCCCTAATAGTTGTGCCGCTGCTGTTTTATTACCGGTAGTACGCTGCAACGCTCGGTCTATCAATAACTGCTCCACCGCAACGAGCTTATCAGCCCCCGGCAATGCCAGCATGGCATCAGCAAGCAGGTCAGATGACACTTTCACTTCGAGTTGTGAGGTTGGCATAAAGGTATCCAACACCTCACGCGTAATTAAATGGCTATCAGATAATGCCGCAAGCCTGTCGACCAGATTGCGCAACTCCCGCACATTACCCGGCCAAGGATACTGCTGTAAGTAAGACATAGCCTGGGAATTGAAAACTAACGGGTGAGTTTGTAACCCTGAGAAATAGTCAATTAATGCGGGGATATCCTCCCTTCGCTGGCTGAGAGCAGGAATATCCAGAGTAATGACACCTAAGCGGTAATAAAGGTCTTCCCTAAAAACACCACTTTTTACCTGAGCAAGTAAATTTCGGTGAGTGGCAGCGACCACTCGCCCATTAAAGTGGCGAATGTCGCTGCTGCCGATAGGCCGGAAAGTACGAGTTTCCAATGCACGCAATAACTTAGGCTGTACTGACAAAGGCATTTCACCTATTTCATCTAAAAACAGCGTGCCATTACCGACCATTTCCAGATGACCACGCCGATCGCCAGAGGCACCAGTAAACGCACCTTTAACATGACCAAATAGCTCAGCTTCAACCAAATGCTCAGGGATTGCGCCACAGTTGAGATCAATAAATGGAGCTGAAGGATTTTTGCTACGTTGGTGTATCAGTTGGGCAATAACTTCTTTTCCACACCCAGTAGGGCCACAAATCAGCAAAGTTTGTTGTGATGGCGCAACCCGGTCAACTAAACGTAAAAGTTGCTTAAATGCTGCGGATGAACCAATAACATTAATTGATGTTTTCTCATTACATACCATCATAACTCCCTCCTTGACACCAAGGATGGGGAATCAAAATCGAACCATCTGGAGGTGATTGCTGTGATTCAAAAAGAAATAAGACAAGTATCTACGCATGATTTTATTTAATTATATCAATCATATTTAGTATATTGGTCAGTGGGTAACACTGAGAAAATTACTTTTTGATTCGCCTCCAAAAAATGATCAATCAGAAACATGAATATATAACTGTAAGTTATCTATTGAATATTGCACATACCACAGCAAAGAATTCGATAAATTAGTGCGAGGGGTCACAGGAAAAGAATGTATAGATAGAAAGCGGGAGGATAAAAGAAAGTTATAAATGTACACCCGCTCATCTGTTATCAGTAAAGCGGGCATAGCGGAGGGCGTGAATTAACTCACGGCATCCTCTCCAGCAGCAACTGGCAACACCATGTAAGTTCCTGAAAAAACAGCACCAGCATCTTCATCACCGAATAGATTCACGTCTAACTGCACTCTGGCACGACGGCCACGGGCCAATCTATCCAGATCACCACTCAGGGAGCTTAGCTCAGCCACTGCCCGGGGCCGACCAGTAACCGGCGCACTGTAACGAATGTGGGCATCAGCGAGAATAATCGTGCCGCCCAAATGGCGCTCACGCAATAATAGCCAAATCAAGCCCCAGCCCGTCAGGGTCGCCAACGAAAAAAGGCTACCAGCAAATAAGGTATGGTGAGGATTTTGATTACCCGCCTCTGGCATGGTAGTGACAAAACGCTGGCCGGTATATTGGCTGATGCGCACCCCCATTTTTTCACTAAGCGGAATATGGTCGTACCAGGCTTGCTGCAACTGACCGCACCAATCAGGGCGATGCAGAATATCGTCCATGGTCACAACCGGTTTTATCATTAAAAAGTGGCGCACAGGTGTGGTTTGCGGGGCGGTTATTTCCCCCTGGCTGACAAAGCCCAGCTTGGCGAAGAAATCTACCGCATCTTCACGCGCGCTACACACAACTCGCTTCACCCCCTCCTGCCGCGCAACTGACTCTAAGGTCATTGCCACCAGCGTTCCCAAACCTTTGGCGCGCACTGATGGGTCAACGGCCAAAAAACGAATCGCAGCCTCATTATCTGCATTGATATATAACCGCCCAATAGCGACAGGTTTACCCTGCTCATCCACCACCATTTGATGATGGGCCATCGCATCATAAGCATCTTTCTCTGAGCCAACCGGTTGGTGCAACGGCTTGCGTAACATTTCCCAGCGGAATTGATAATAATCTTTGAGTTCTTGTTCTGTTATGGGCACACGCAAGTGATACATAGAAGCATTCTCTCTTTAAAATTATCAATAAAATAACCCTCAGTTTTGGGCACTATTCTGCCTCTAGACCTGTAACCAGAAAGTCACTGGGCCATCGTTTACCAAACTGACTTTCATATCTGCGGCAAATAATCCCGTTTCCGTTTTTACACCACGCTCACGACACTGGGCAACAAAATACTGATAAAGCCGATCAGCTTCTGCCGGAACTGCACCACGGGAAAAGCTTGGTCTCATGCCTTTTTGCGTATCTGCCACTAGTGTAAATTGCGAGACGACTAGCACACTGCCACCAGCTTGAAGGACGTTGAGATTCATTTTATCGTTCTCATCGCCAAAAATCCGGTACCCCAAAACCTTTTCACATAGACGCAGTGCTTTTTGCTCGGTGTCCTCTTGTTCGACCCCCAGCAATATCAATAATCCAGGCCCAATCTCACCGACAATATTCCCATCTACCACAACACTGGCGCTAAGCGCCCGTTGAATCAACGCAATCATAATGCCTTACATCTCCTGACTCTGGTTTTCCTCAATGACCACTTTAGACCGCTGTGCTCGATACTCACCCAAGGTCACGGTGATTTCTGCCCCCAGTAACACGATGCACCAACTCCAGTAAACCCAAAGGAATAAGATGGGGATAACCGCCAGCACCCCGTAAATCAACTGATAAGACGGAAACAGCGTGATATACATCGTGAATCCTTTCTTACCCAATTCGAAGAGCAATGCAGCCACCAGCGCACCAATAAGTGCATCCCGGGCAGGCACCCGTACTGTCGGAACCACACTGTACAATAACCAAAAAGAAACCCAGGAAATCAAGAGAGGAAATAGCCGTAATGTCTCATCAATCATGCTGTCTACCTGGGCATTTGCCAGCCATTGCAATGAAAGCAGGTATGAGCTGATCACCATACTGGCCCCGACGAGAATTGGCCCTAATGTCAGTACCATCCAATAAACGGCAAATGAAAACACCAGTGACCGGTGAACCTTACTGCGCCAGATAATGTTAAGCACACTGTCGACGGAGTAAATCAGCAGCAGTGCTGTCACAATCAAGCCGCAGGTGCCCACCACCGTCATACGATTTGAGTTGGCAACAAACTGCTCAAGGTAGTTTTGGATAATATCGCCAGTGGCAGGCATAAAATTGGCAAATATGAAGGCTTTCAATTTTATGCTGATATCAGCAAACATGGGAAAAGCCGCGAACAGAGCAAAAATCACAGTGACCAATGGCACTAGAGAAAGTAATGACACATACGCCAGATGCCCAGCCAGCATGGTTAACCCATCTTTATCTATTCGGGTGTAAAGCATTCGCCCGAACGTAATGTAGGGTTTTAAAGATGCAGATAAGCGAAAACGCAGAAAACTCGCCATGTTTATCTCTCAGTCAATACCGGTGTTTAGGCTCGGTTATGGGTTAGCGTGATATTTAAGGCTAACCCATTAACGTCTGGAGTAAGAACTTATCAGGGAAAATAAGCAGGAATAACCTTTCGGTCTATGACATGAATTGCGGTGATACCTACAATTCTGGCTGCAACAACATTTGCTTCAACATCATCAAAGAATACCGCCTGCTCCGCCGGGATGTTTTCCGCACTCAGCACATGCTGATAAATTCTCGCTTCCGGCTTGCGCATGCCCAAATCCTGGGACAGATACATATGGTCAGCGGCAGCCACCACTTCAGGGTAATGTTGGGGCCAGTGATTACAATGCAGCCGGTTAGTATTGGATAACACCACCACCCGATGCCCTTCCTGACGCAACTTTTGCATAATGGCGATCACTTCCGGGCGCAAAGCGACAAATACCGCCTGCCAGCCTTCGGCAAACTGTTCAAAACTTAGAGATAGCCCCATCTCATCACTGAGCTGGTGAGCAAACTCTTCATCGCTAATTTCACCGCGCTCATGCTGCTGGAAGACCTCGCCCATGGTAAACCGCTCACTCAACGTCGCCAGCGGGACACTGCTTAATTTGCTCCAAACGCCCAATACGCGTTTGAAGTCGATATCAACAATCACATTCCCTAGATCAAAGATATACAGCATAGCGCTCTCCCAATTAGATGGTGAGTTTTACTGTAACGGGAAAAGAGAAAACTGAACAGGGAGAGGAAGAAAAAGGAGGGGCCAGTCAGGAAAAATAATATTTTTATAACAATGGCAAAAAAATAGGATGTATCCTCAAAAACCTTGGAGTTGCAACAAGGCAGCAAGTGAACTTATCCCGATGAGCTTACTCAGGTAAGTGATTCGGGTTAGTGAGCGAAGCTAACACAGTTGCAGCTTCAAGGGTGTGGAGGATAGAACTCAGGGCGCAGCTAGCGCCCTAAGTATCAGCAGTACCAAGAAGAATTAACCTTCTTTAGGACCACGACCTGCACGCTTACGATCGTTTTCCGTCAAGTGACGCTTACGGATACGAATTGATTGCGGGGTAACTTCTACCAATTCATCGTCATCGATGAATTCCAGTGCCTGTTCAAGAGTTTTCTTCAAGAAAGGAACCAGAGTGGTTGCTTCGTCAGTACCGGATGCACGCATGTTGGTCAGTTGCTTACCGGTCAGGCAGTTTACAGTCAGGTCGTTAGAACGTGAGTGAATACCGATGATCTGGCCTTCATACACTTCAGTCGCGTGACCAATAAACAGCTTGCCGCGGTCTTGCAGTTTGTACAGTGCGAATGCCACAGCTTTACCCTGACCGTTAGAGATCAGTACGCCGTTTTGACGTTGGCCGATCTCGCCTGGACGCACATCATCGTAGTGACTGAATGTGGAGTACAGCAGACCAGTACCAGAAGTCATAGTCATGAATTCAGTACGGAAGCCAATCAGGCCACGGCTTGGGATCATATAATCCAGACGAATACGACCTTTGCCGTCTGGAACCATGTCCTTCACGTCACCCTTACGCTCACCCATGGCTTGCATTACTGCGCCCTGGTGCTGTTCTTCGATATCCAGAGTTACGCTTTCAAATGGTTCTTGATTACGGCCGTCGATAACACGGTTGATAACTTTAGGACGGGAAACAGCCAGCTCGAAACCTTCGCGGCGCATGTTCTCGATCAGAACCGACAGGTGAAGTTCACCACGGCCTGATACGCGGAATGCGTCAGCATCTTCAGTTTCTTCAACACGCAGTGCTACGTTATGAATCAGCTCTTTGTTCAAACGGTCAAGGATCTGACGTGAAGTCACGTACTTGCCTTCTTTACCACAGAACGGAGAGGTGTTAACGCAGAAATACATGGTAACAGTTGGTTCATCAACAGACAGTGCTGGCAATGCTTCAACAGCATTCACATCACAGATAGTGTCAGAGATGTTCAACTCGCCCAAACCGGTGATAGCAACGATATCACCAGCTTCAGCCATAGTTGCTTCGATACGTTCCAGACCCATATGGCCCAGTACTTTAGCGATTTTACCGTTGCGGGTCTTACCTTCGCTATCGATAACAGTAACTTGCTGGTTAGGCTTAACAACACCACGTTTGATACGGCCGATGCCGATAACACCTACGTAGTTGTTGTAGTCCAACTGGGAGATTTGCATCTGCAATGGACCAGTGCTGTCTACGTCTGGTGCAGGCACATGGTCGATGATTGCCTGATACAGCGGAGTCATGTCTGCCGACATATCATTGTGGTCTTCGCCCGCAATACCCATCAATGCTGATGCGTAAATGATAGGGAAGTCCAGTTGTTCGTCAGTGGCATCCAGGTTTACGAACAGGTCGAACACCTGATCGACAACCCAATCTGGACGCGCGCCAGGACGGTCAACTTTGTTGATAACCACGATTGGTTTCAGACCATGAGCAAAGGCTTTCTTGGTCACGAAACGGGTCTGCGGCATCGGGCCATCCATTGCATCGACGACCAGCAGCACAGAGTCAACCATAGACATTACACGCTCAACCTCACCACCGAAATCGGCGTGTCCTGGGGTATCCACGATGTTGATGCGGTAGTCTTTCCAGTTAATGGCGGTATTTTTCGCGAGGATGGTTATCCCACGCTCTTTCTCCAAATCGTTGGAGTCCATTACACGTTCAGTTGCTTCAGCACGTTCACCGAACGTACCAGATTGTTGTAGCAACTTATCAACCAGGGTAGTTTTCCCATGGTCAACGTGCGCAATAATGGCGATGTTACGCAGATTCTCGATCACAGCTTTTTTGCCTCAGGCATTTAGAAATAGCGCGCTATTGTACACGTATTAAGCGAGGGACTAAACAAGATCACAAACTTCTCTTATAAACAACCTGACGGCGGTTAGTTTGTGATCTCTTTCACGGTGCAAAAATAGCCTCTCGGCCCACCTTTGCACCAATACAGTGCCCAACGACGCAAATGAAGCACCAAAATAGTGCAATATAACTATCCTGGTGCATACTGAATATCAGCAGACCCCTATGATATGGCATAAACGGGGCGTTTGGAAAGTTGGCATAGATTTCGCAACAGACTTTATGACGCAGTTTAGCATGAATAACGGTCATGAAAAATCAGCATGAGCGTTAGCCTGAATAAAAAGATAACTGAACACCCAAACGATAATCGTTCCACGACGACTATGACAAATCCAGGAGATATAAGTATGTCCGCTGAACATGTTTTGACGATGCTGAATGAGCACGAAGTGAAATTTGTTGATTTGCGCTTCACCGATACCAAAGGGAAAGAGCAGCACATCACTATTCCGGCTCATCAGGTCAACGCTGACTTCTTCGAAGAAGGCAAAATGTTTGATGGCTCCTCGATTGGTGGCTGGAAAGGCATTAACGAATCCGACATGGTACTGATGCCAGACGCCAGCACCGCTGTTATGGATCCGTTCTTCGAAGATTCCACACTGATTATCCGTTGTGACATTCTTGAGCCAGGTACCCTGCAAGGCTATGATCGCGACCCACGTTCAATCTCAAAACGCGCAGAAGAATTCCTGAAATCTTCAGGTATTGCAGATACCGTGCTGTTTGGGCCAGAACCAGAATTCTTCCTGTTTGACGATGTTCGTTTTGGTAGCAGCATCCGTGGCTCTCATGTCGCTATCGATGACATCGAAGGCGCATGGAACTCCAGCACCAAATACGAAGGCGGCAACAAAGGCCACCGTCCGGCAGTGAAAGGCGGTTACTTCCCAGTTCCTCCGGTTGATTCTTCACAGGACCTGCGTTCTACCATGTGTCTGACCATGGAAGAAATGGGCCTGGTAGTAGAAGCGCATCACCATGAAGTGGCTACCGCAGGTCAGAACGAAGTGGCTACTCGCTTCAATACCATGACCAAGAAAGCCGATGAAATTCAGATCTACAAATATGTGGTGCACAACGTGGCACACGCATTCGGCAAAACTGCGACCTTTATGCCAAAACCAATGTTTGGTGATAATGGTTCAGGCATGCACTGCCATATGTCGTTGTCCAAGAACGGTACTAACCTGTTCGCCGGTGACAAATATGCTGGCCTGTCTGAAATGGCGCTGTTCTACATCGGCGGTATCATCAAGCACGCAAAAGCAATTAACGCCTTGGCTAACCCAACGACTAACTCCTACAAGCGTTTGGTCCCAGGCTACGAAGCTCCGGTCATGTTGGCATACTCTGCCCGTAACCGTTCAGCTTCTATCCGTATTCCAGTGGTTGCCAGCCCGAAAGCGCGTCGTATTGAAGCACGCTTCCCGGATCCAGCCGCTAACCCATACTTGTGCTTCGCAGCACTGCTGATGGCTGGCCTTGATGGCATCATCAACAAAATTCACCCAGGTGATGCGATGGACAAAAACCTGTATGACTTGCCACCGGAAGAAGAAGCAGAAATTCCAAAAGTTGCAGGTTCACTGGACGAAGCTATGGCTGCACTGAACGAAGACCGCGAGTTCCTGACCCGTGGTGGCGTGTTCACTGACGACGCTATCGATGCTTATATCGAACTGCGTAAAGAAGAAATGGACCGCGTTCGTATGACTCCGCACCCAGTTGAGTTCGAACTGTATTACAGCGTTTAATTTTAGTTTACCCAATAGATTTCAAGGTGTAGGAAGGCGGCAAGCGAGAGAATCCCGATGAGCTTACACCAGTAAGTGATTCGGGTGAGTGAGAGCAGCCAACACACCTACAACTTGAAAGATGAAGGGTTGTTGCCGTGGAAACTTTTGGCCCATCTTCGGATGGGCTTTTTTCTCCACTTTTCGTTTTCGTCATATTTCCTCTGGCTCAGTCACGACTGAACCGATTAGGATGTATTCACCAAAAGAGTGCAGGAGTCTGCGTAATGGCAACAGGCACGCTGCCCGATGCTGGGCAGATCCTTAATTCTCTCATTAATAGTATTCTGCTATTAGATGATGATTTGGCTATCCATTATGCCAATCCCGCTGCGCAGCAACTTCTGGCGCAAAGCTCTCGTAAACTTTTTGGTACACCCCTGCCCGATTTATTAGGCTATTTTTCTCTTAATATCGACCTGATGCGGGAAAGTCTGATCGCCGGTCAAGGTTTTACCGATAACGAGGTGACCGTAGTTGTTGATGGCCGCGCGCATATTTTGTCGCTGACAGCACAATCACTGCCAGAAGGTTTTATATTGCTGGAAATGGCGCCGATGGATAATCAGCGTCGGTTAAGCCAAGAACAATTACAACATGCACAGCAAGTCGCAGCCCGTGATCTGGTTCGTGGGCTAGCTCATGAGATTAAGAACCCGTTAGGTGGCTTACGGGGGGCAGCACAATTATTGTCTAAAGCATTGCCTGATCCGGCATTGTTGGAATATACCAAAGTGATCATTGAGCAGGCAGACCGCTTGCGTAACTTAGTTGATCGCTTATTAGGCCCACAACGGCCCGGTCAACACATCACACAAAGTATCCATCAGGTTGCTGAACGGGTTTGTCAGTTAGTCTCGCTGGAAAAACCAGATAATGTGACGTTAATCCGTGACTATGACCCAAGCTTGCCTGAACTGGCCCATGATCCAGACCAAATTGAACAAGTGTTGCTGAATATCACTCGCAATGCATTACAGGCTTTGGGGGGAGCTGGCGGCACTATTACGCTGCGCACCCGTACTGCGTTTCAGATAACACTGCATGGTATGCGCTATCGTTTGAGCGCTCGCATTGATATTGAAGATGACGGTCCGGGCGTTCCAACGCAATTACAAGATACCGTGTTCTATCCGATGGTAAGTGGTCGCGAGGGGGGAACTGGCCTTGGCTTGTCTATCGCCCGTAATCTTATCGATCAACATTCGGGTAAAATTGAATTCAACAGTTGGCCGGGACATACCGAATTCTCGGTTTACCTGCCTATTCGCCAGTGAGGTTTCTATGCAACGAGGGATAGTCTGGATCGTCGATGACGATAGCTCCATCCGCTGGGTGCTTGAACGTGCACTGACTGGAGCAGGTCTGAACTGTGCAACCTTCGATACCGGTAACCAGGTGTTGGATGCACTCGCGACACAAACCCCGGATGTGTTGTTATCGGATATTCGCATGCCTGGCATGGACGGATTAGCCCTGCTGAAACAGATTAAGCAGCGCCACCCGATGCTCCCGGTCATCATAATGACGGCACATTCTGATTTAGATGCTGCGGTCAGTGCCTATCAGCAAGGGGCTTTTGATTACCTGCCTAAACCTTTTGATATTGATGAAGCCGTAGCTCTGGTTGAGCGGGCTATCAGCCATTATCAGGAGCAGCAGCAACCGGCACGCAGCCAACCAGCCAGCGGCCCAACCGCTGATATCATTGGCGAAGCACCGGCGATGCAAGACGTTTTCCGTATCATCGGCCGCTTATCTCGTTCTTCTATTAGTGTGCTGATTAACGGTGAGTCGGGTACCGGTAAAGAGTTAGTGGCCCATGCGTTACATCGCCACAGCCCACGGGCTAAAGCGCCGTTTATCGCGCTGAATATGGCGGCGATCCCGAAAGATTTAATTGAATCTGAATTATTCGGCCACGAGAAAGGTGCCTTTACCGGCGCGAATCAAGTGCGCCAAGGTCGTTTTGAACAAGCCGATGGCGGCACACTGTTTTTAGATGAAATCGGTGATATGCCATTGGATGTACAGACCCGCCTGCTACGCGTGCTGGCTGATGGTCAGTTTTATCGCGTCGGGGGTTACGCACCGGTCAAAGTAGATGTTCGTATTATTGCCGCTACCCACCAAAATCTGGAGCTGCGTGTTCAGGAAGGTAAATTCCGTGAGGATTTATTCCATCGTCTGAATGTGATTCGGGTACATCTGCCACCGCTGCGTGAACGTCGTGAAGACATTCCGCGTTTGGCTCGTTACTTCTTGCAAGTGGCGGCTAAAGAGTTAGGTGTGGAAGCCAAAAATCTGCACCCTGAGACCGAAGTGGCGCTAACCCGTCTGCCTTGGCAGGGTAACGTGCGCCAACTGGAAAACACCTGTCGCTGGCTGACGGTGATGGCTGCCGGGCAGGAAGTACTGACTCAAGATTTACCTTCTGAATTGTTTGAAACCAGCACGCCAGATGCTTCAGGTCAGCGGACGCCGGACAACTGGGCAACCCTATTGGCACAATGGGCTGAACGCGCCCTACGTTCCGGTCATCAGGATCTGTTATCTGAGGCACAGCCGGAAATGGAGCGCACGCTGTTAACCACGGCATTACGCCATACTCAAGGTCATAAGCAAGAAGCGGCACGTCTGCTGGGTTGGGGCCGCAACACCTTAACGCGGAAGTTAAAAGAGCTGGGAATGGAGTAGTTGGGAGAAACAGAGTAATTCCTGCCTAAATTCCCCCTCAAGGTAATGTTGACCATTGAGGGGGACATCATCAGATCACGCGTGAAAACTGCTGCTTGCGCGCCTGTTTCCGTAAATAGATATCGAAACACATACAAATATTACGAATCAGTAAGCGCCCGCGCGGTGTTACCCGAATGCCTTTATCATCCCGCTCCACCAGCCCATCGTGTTCGAAAGGTTCTAGTAGCTCAAAATCTTCAGCAAAATAATCTGCAAAACGAATACCATACTGCTGCTCAATCGGCTGATAACTGATTTGGAAATTACAAATCAGCGTTTTAATCACATCACGGCGCAAGCAATCATCTTCAGTCATCGCCAAACCACGCCACAGCGCATTGCCACGCTGCTCCACGCAGGAATAGTAAGTCTTCAAATCTTTTTCATTCTGCGCATAGCTGTCACCCAACATGCTGATAGCAGAAACCCCCAAACCGAGTAAATCACTGTCGCCTTGGGTGGTATAACCTTGGAAATTACGGTGTAATTCACCTTCACGCTGCGCAATGGCTAATTCATCATCTGGCCGGGCAAAATGATCCATACCAATAAATTGATAGCCAGACTCAGTTAAGAAACTGATGGTGTGCTGCAAAATATCTAGCCGCTGTTCGGCGCTCGGCAGATCGGCATCTTTAATTTTACGTTGAGCAGCAAACAGACTCGGTAAATGTGCGTAATTGAACACACTCAGGCGATCAGGATTCAGCTCTGCCACCCGTTTGAGGGTAAAAGCAAAACTCTCTGGTGTCTGTTTTGGCAAACCATAAATCAAATCGATATTGGTTGAGTTAAAACCAAGGGCTTTAGCGCGGGCAATCAGGGCAAAGATAAAATCCTCATCCTGCTCACGATTAACCAGCCGTTGAACCTCTTTATTAAAATCTTGCACCCCCATGCTTAGGCGGTTAAACCCCTCAGCACGCAGGTGATCAAGGACATCCAGTTCAATTTCACGTGGGTCTACTTCTATTGATTGCTCAGCACCGGGCAGGAAATCAAAGTTTTCACGTAGCAGATTCATCAGGTGGGTAATTTGTATTTTATTCAGGTAAGTGGGCGTACCACCGCCCCAGTGCATCTGGCTAACCTGACGCCCAACAAATAACGCCGCACGCTGGCGGATCTCTTTTTCCAAGACCGCCAGATACTCATCAGCTTTATGCTGTTGCCGTGTCACCAGCTTATTGCAGCCGCAGAAATAACACAGCTTATGGCAAAACGGGATATGCACATACAGCGACAAAGGCCGTTGTGGGTAACGCTTCACTGCCTGCTGAAAAGCAGATTCATTATAATCTTCACTGAATTCAAGCGCAGTGGGGTACGACGTATAGCGCGGCCCTGAATAATTATATTTTTGAATCAGGGATAAATCCCAAACTATAGCCTGCTCAGACATGTTCATTCCTTCCGATATTTGCGCCTACCGGGCCGGTTAGAGGGCAGATGTTTTCGTTGTCTGGCCGCAGTAGCACTGCGCAACCGCTTTCTTCGTTGCGACAGTAGCCATAGTTTACCCAATAACCACACTAGATAACATGTAAGCAGTAGGGCTATTATCAGGATCACCCAATTCATGGTTTAAAATGTATCTTTTGGGTTACCGCGTTTCAGCAATTGCAAAATGTCTTCCTGCTTTTCTTCTGGCGCTTCGTCATCTTCATCGTCGCCCAATTCAATACCCAATTGTTCCATTAGGGCATCAATACGATCCAACGTCAGATCAACATAAGCCTGATCTTCTTTGCTCAATACTTCATCATTATCCAGACGATCCAGCAATGCATCCAGACGCTCATCGTTTTCCAGCTTAGACAGCTCTTCTTCCGGCGTCAGACGTGGCTTAGCTTCAACTTTAGCCACCGGCTTAGTGGTTGGCTTAGCTTTAACCTTACTCTCAACCACCAGCGGCACGGGTACTTTACTGCCGATACGTGGATCTTTCTCTTGAGTCTCGGACTGGCCCTTCTTATTGCTGCCTTCTACATTGGTTCTCGCCCCTGAGCGATTGCCACTATGTTTCTTCTGACGTTTACGCTCGCGAGCTTCAATATCAAGCTCTACACGGGTCTTTCTAATACGCTTAGGCGTCGCGGTACCTTTCGGGGCCGCAATATTCGCGCGTGGTGCTTTATTTGGCTGCTTCATAACCTGTGCTCTTAAATGGGTAAATAAGTATGGGATCGGATTTAGTATAGGATTGGGCCGGAATCTAGCAGAAAGAAGAGAAAGAAAAAAGGCGGCAGATTAACCTGTCGCCCTTTTTCGCATCTTCTGCGGAAGGATATCCTTACAGCACACTCCCTGCACTGACATAACAACCGGATATCTCCCTCCTGCAATGCGCCATCCTTGCCATATCTGCGGCCCTCAAGGCAACTCAACCAGCGCGCCTGCCAGTATACCTGAACCCTGTTACTTGAAGGGTATAAAAGATAAACCCCCTTTTTTTTGCCTGATGCAGTTATAATCGCTGCATGTAAGCTATCTCTCACGGAGACGACAAATTTTGACTATTAGAAACTATAACTATCACATGACCCACTTCGTCATCAGTGCTCCGGATATCCGCCATCTGCCACGTGATGAAGGTATTGAGGTGGCATTTGCTGGCCGTTCAAATGCCGGTAAATCGAGTGCACTTAATACGTTAACTAACCAGAAAAGTCTGGCCAGAACCAGTAAAACACCCGGCCGTACTCAGCTAATTAACCTATTTGAAGTCGTTGACGGTATTCGTCTGGTTGACTTACCGGGCTATGGCTATGCTGAAGTCCCGGAAGAGATGAAACTCAAATGGCAACGCGCGCTGGGTGAGTATTTGCAAAAGCGTAACTGTCTGAAAGGATTAGTTGTGTTGATGGATATTCGCCATCCACTGAAAGATTTAGATCAGCAGATGATTACCTGGGCGGTTGCGGTTGGCACCCCGGTTCTATTATTGCTGACCAAAGCGGATAAGCTGGCTTCGGGCGCCCGTAAGGCTCAATTGAACATGGTGCGAGAAGCGATTATTCCATTTATGGGTGATATTCAGGTTGAAGCTTTCTCTTCTTTGAAGAAGATTGGCGTCGAAAAACTACGGGAAAAACTGGATACCTGGTTTAGCGAGATACCACCAGAAGTTATGATTGATGATTATGACGATGAAGGTGAGTGAGTAAGCGCTAACAGCAGCCCGCAAGGGCTGTTATCCCCAAGGGTGATGTTTTATATCGCCCTGAGTTAATACCTGGCAATACCACTTCCCCCTAGAGTAAAAAAATCATCAACCCGTATTTTCACGGGTAATGCCGGGCTGTTTTCCTATCGGTTCGCGAAAAGTGCTCACAAATCCCAATAAAAAACGCCCCAGTCAATAAATGACTGGGGCGGCTAATATATAGCCAAATCCGATTACGTGAAGTAAAAGGTCTGAAAGATAGAACATCTTACCTCTGTACCCTACGTCTGTAACTCTACATCATTTTTTCGCGGGGCAAAAGAATTTTTTGTTGTATAGTTACACAAATTGGCACGATTCAGCGCACATCTTCCCCGCATAATGGCGGATAAATGTAGCTTAATTACATAAAATGCTTTATTTATCGCCACTTACCCACAAAGCTAGTGAGCCTGGTCCCAGTTATCACCAACACCGACATCCACCTTCAGTGGTACCGCCAGTTGCATACTCTGCTCCATCAGTTCACGAATCTTTTGTTCCGCGCTTTCCAATACACTTTCATGCACTTCAAACACCAATTCATCGTGTACCTGCATGATTACCCGCACCAATGGTTCTGGTTCCTGTTGTAACCAGGCATCCACTGCAATCATTGCCCGTTTGATAATATCAGCGGCGGTACCTTGCATTGGCGCATTGATAGCTTCACGTTCAGCAGCTTTACGGCGAGTTGCATTACGAGAATGAATGTCTGGCAAATAGAGGCGACGGCCATCCAGCGTGGTGACATAACCTTGATCGGCGGCTTGCTTACGTGTGCGCTCCATGTATTCCAACACACCGGGATAGCGCTCAAAATAGAGATCCATGTAGCGCTGCGCCTCTCCACGGGGAATGCTTAGCTGCCGCGCCAGACCAAAAGCGCTCATACCATAAATAAGACCAAAGTTAATCGCCTTGGCACTGCGGCGTTGTTCAGTTGTGACCTTTTCTAGTGGCATACCAAAGACTTCCGCAGCTGTCGCACGGTGGATATCTTTTCCCGCAGCAAATGCAGCTAATAGCCCTTTATCCTGCGACAAGTGCGCCATAATACGCAGCTCAATCTGTGAGTAGTCAGCCGCCATAATGCGATAGCCTTTAGGCGCAATAAAAGCCTGCCGTATACGACGCCCTTCTTCATTCCGCACTGGAATGTTTTGCAGGTTAGGATCACGTGAGGACAAACGCCCTGTCGCGGTCACCGCCTGGTGATAAGAGGTATGGACCCGGCCCGAAATTGGGTTAATCATCAACGGCAGCTTGTCGGTATAGGTACTTTTCAGCTTAGCCAGACCACGATATTCAAGGATCACCTTCGGCAACGGGTAATCTAATGCCAGCTCAGCCAACACTTCTTCATTAGTTGACGCGGCCCCGCCAGGGGTTTTCTTCAAGATGGGCAGTTTTTGTTTTTCGTACAAGATGGTCTGAAGCTGCTTAGGTGATGCCAGGTTGAACGGCTCTTCAGCCAATTCATGAGCCTGTTTTTCTAACTCATCAAGGCGGATAGTCAGCTCTTTTGAATGTGCGGCCAAGATATTCTGGTCAATCAAGACACCAGTACGCTCGATGCGAGACAGAATTGGCAATAGCGGCATCTCAATTTCCTGGAATACCCGCTTTAACCCTTCACTTTGTTGCAGTTTTGGCCACAGCACCAAATGCAACTGTAGCGTAACGTCGGCATCTTCTGCGGCATAAGGGCCTGCTTGTTCCAACGCAATTTGATTAAAGGTCAGTTGGTTTTTACCCTTACCGGCGATCTCTTCAAAGGTAATAGTTTTGTGGTTGAGATAACGTTCTGCCAGACTATCCATATCATGGCGACCAGCAACACTGTCTAAAACGTAAGATTCCAGCATAGTATCGAAAGCGATACCGCGCAGCTCAATGCCATAACGTGCCAGCATGCTTTGGTCAAACTTGAGATTCTGGCCAACTTTAAGGGCTTTATCGTCTTCCAGTAGTGGTTTTAGCGTGGCCAAAACCCAATCCCGGTCGAGCTGTACAGGAGAGTCCAAATAATCATGCGCCAAGGGTAAATAAGCGGCTTCGCCTGGTGCAACGGCAAAAGAGATACCAATTAAATTGCTGCTAAGCGTATCCAGGCCGTCAGTCTCAGTATCAAACGCGAAAACCTCTACTTTTTTGAGGCGCTCAATCCACTCTACTAAGGATTTCTCATCCAAAATGGTCTGATAATTTTCTTGTGATAGTACTGCGGTGACCTCAACCGCATCAGCTGGCTCTACTGCCACAAAAGCTTTATTACTTGTTTGTGCCGTTGGCCGATCTTTTTTACCGTCCAGCCATTTGCCCGCTTCTACATCCACTAACCAGCGCTTAAATTCATAACGGCTGAATAACTGATGTAATTGATCATCATCTGGGGGGGAAACTTTTAGCTCATCACAAGTCACATCCAATTCAACATCTGTTTTAATGGTGGCTAATTTATAGGAGAGATAAGCAACATCTTTATTCTGCTCTAACTTGGCTGACATGGTTTTGGCACCACGGAATGTCAGTGTGGATATTTTATCCAAATTACTGAACAGCGCATCCAGCCCACCCAAACCTTGCAATAAAGCTTGTGCGGTCTTTTCGCCAACACCTGGAACCCCTGGAATATTGTCTGAGGAGTCCCCCATTAGTGCTAGAAAATCAATAATCAATTCAGGAGGTACACCATATTTTTCACAGACTTCCTGTGGCCCCAAAATAGCGTTATTCATTGTATTGATTAAAGTGATATTTGGCGTAACTAATTGCGCCATATCCTTATCACCGGTACTGATTAATACAGCATGACCTGCTTTTTCAGCTTCCTGCGCTAAAGTACCAATAACATCGTCGGCCTCAACACCGGAGACAACCAATAAAGGTAGCCCCATTGCCTTAACCATTTGGTGCAACGGCTCAATTTGAGCTCGCAAATCATCTGGCATCGGTGGCCGGTGGGATTTATAGTCAGCGAAAAGCTCATCACGGAATGTTTTACCTTTAGCATCGAATACTACCGCTACATGGCTAGGACGATATTGCAGCAATAGACTGCGCAACATGTTCAACACGCCGTACATCGCACCCGTTGGTTCACCGCTGCCGTTGGTCAGTGGTGGGAACGCATGGTAAGCACGATAGAGGTAAGAGGAACCGTCAACGAGGATCAATGGGTTTTCTGCAATCTGGGCCATAGGGTTTCTTCATCTTTATTCAGCAAGGTCTAACGCTAAGAATGCCATAGCTGGCGACAAGAGACGAATTTTAGCGTCCATTGTTGTGCGAAAGAGAGCATTTTTACGTAGTGATCCTGAAGATCCAATCTGTGGATAACTTTGTGAGTAAAAGCATGTGCAGATTATATCTGCTCTACTTATTTTTTAGAGGTAATATTTAAAATTATAATAATCATATAGTTACATTCATTGTTTTTTTATTTTACTGTCATTTTTTCTTTATCTAAATTGTGGATATTACTTATTCAGTTACAGTCTTAAGGTAAATAAATTCCACGGGTGGATAATTTAGTGTTCTCTCTTTTTTATTACCCACCATCAAGTCGTTTTCTCTTTTTAGCATCGCTAATATCCGTATTTATCCATCACTGAAATAAATAAATCTATCGAAAACAACATGGAAAAAAATATAAAATCAGTATTTAGTCGTATTACTGTCACATTAGTAAATATGATGATTCCGTGGCAGAGATAGATACAGAATTGAAGTGCTGATGACAATGTAGGTATTGGATAAGTGAAAGAGGAGCTAACAAAAGCCAGCTCCTCCTTTTGTACAATTACTTTTGGGTCAGTAGGAACTTAACGACATCCGCATACTGTTTAACATAGGTATCCATTGAGCTGGTATCCATGCCATCATTCTTAATCATATATTTGCCATTAACAAACATGGCTGGCACACCACGTAATTGTAAATCTTCAGCCGCTTTTTGTTGTTGAGCAACCAGTGATTTAACGACAAAACTATTTAATGCTGCATCATAATCTTCGCCACTCACACCCGCTTTAATAAAGACATTACGAATATCATCAGGGGTTTGAACAGTTTGTGTTTTCTGTACACCTTCAAACATCAGTGGGGTGATTTTTTCCTCAACACCCAATGCCATGGCAGCAGCCCATGCCTGAGTCAATTGCTTACCTAATGGCCCAAGGAACTCAACATGGTATCGAGTCATTTTTGTCCCTTCTGGCAGTGCTTTTTTTACTGCCTGAGGGATATGATAAACTTCTTCAAACTGAAAGCAGTGCGGGCAATAGAAAGAGAAAAACTCTAAAACCTGAGGCTCACCCGTTACTGGTTTATTTAACGTCTGGTACTGGGTTCCATCTGTAAACTGTGCGGCAGATGCACTGAATGCCATCACCATGCCAACGAGAGCTAACCATACATTTTTCATACTATAACAATCTCCATTATCTTAGCTTTAGTACATTGGCATCAGCTGCAAAGGGGGTACCTGCAACAGCTTAACCTGTTCTGTAAATGATGCAGTCTGCTGTAACCAAAAATCAGACTCCGCCATCCACGGAAAACTTTTCGGAAATGCAGGGTCCTGCCAACGTCTGGCGACCCATGCAAGGTAATAAACCATGCGCATTGCGCGTAAAGGTTCAATCAATGCAAATTCACGCTGATCAAAATCAGCAAATTCACCATAAGCTTCCAGCAAGATATCCAACTGGATCAATTGCTCTCTGCGCTCGCCGTGTAATAACATCCACAAATCCTGAACCGCCGGACCATTTCTGGCATCATCCAAATCGACGAACATTGGCCCATCACGCCACAAAATATTACCAGGATGGCAATCACCATGTAGCCGCAACGGCTGCCAATCGGTGTGCCAATACTGCTTAATGGTGGCGATCAACAGATCGGTTGCCGCCAGAAACTTGTCTTTCTGTTTTGCCGGCACTAACACACTGCTGGCCAGTAACTGACGTGGCTCGGTCAGATATTCCTCAATACCCATCGTTGGCCGGGCAACAAAAAGTCCATCGCTACCCACCTGATGAATTCTGCCGAGAAAACGGCCCACCCACTCCAGTTGATCAAGATTGTCTATTTCATATTGCCGCCCACCGACACTTGGGAACACAGCAAAGAAAAAGCCGCCATGAGTATGCAAAGTTTCGCCGTTTAGCGCTAATGGGGCGATAACCGGAATCTCAGATTCTGCCAAATCAAGCGAGAATCGATGTTCCTCGATAATTTGTTCACTGCTCCAACGCTCGGGACGATAAAACTTCACCACATACCGTTTACGATCTTCATCCATAAACTGATAGACGCGGTTCTCATAACTATTAAGCGCGGTTAACCCTGAATCCACCCGTAATCCTACAGCCTCAAGGGCGTCCATAATCAGGTCTGGAGACAAAGTCTGAAAATTAAAAGCAGAATTGTTCATAACAACATTCAGTCTGTATAAGTAACAGCGGCGTGCTGAGAATAAGAAATAGTATCATTAAAGCCCCCTCCCTACGCAGACAGGAGTGTGACTAATCTTTAATGATGCCACGAGCTCTCAATAATGCTGTTTTAAAATCCTCTTCATAATCCTTTTTCAGTCCTGGAATCACTTCCGTTGATGCCGAGCCACGCATTTTCAGATGATAAATAAGAATATCGTCTGTCAAATCTGCGAAATTACCTTCAAAACCAGCTTCCTCTGACAATTTTTGTAAAAACTGCACCAGATTTAAATCAGGTTCTTGCTGCCAGGCCGGATGTAAAAGCTCAATCAGTTCATTAACACGATGACATTTCATAGCGAAGTTATCCTATTCAAAAATATGCTGACAAAGTAGCAGGGATATTCACACAGGGAAAGAGAGCCTATTGTCAATAAAAGTAAATCCTGACCTGTTCACCTATTTGAAGATACAATCCCATAGTCAGTTTAATACCGTGGAGTGATAGAAATGCGACCTAATATTACAGGCGTTATTCTTGCTGGAGGCCTTTCGTCCAGAATGGGCGGAAATGATAAAGGATTAATCTCCCTAAATGGAAAGCCACTGTATCGACATGTGATTGATAGGTTAAGACCTCAGGTTGAGAATTTACTGATTAATGCTAATCGTAACCAAGCCCTCTATCAACAAAGTGGCGTTCACGTCATTAACGATATCATTACTGGCTTTGTAGGCCCATTGGCTGGCATGCATGCTGGATTAAGCCATTCAACTACCGAATGGGTTGTCTTTGCTCCCTGTGACGTTCCTATGCTTCCACTTAATCTGGTTTCTCAACTCTGGCAGTCAAAAGGGCAGGCTCTTGCTGCTTATGTTAGTGATAACGAGCGTGAGCATCCAACATTAGCTTTAATGCATGTTAGTCTTAAACCAACGCTAGCAACGTATCTGGCAAAAGGGGAGCGTAAGTTAATGATATTTATGACGAGTATCAACGCGCAAAGAGTGGTATTCGATGGACAACCCAATCAATTCAGTAACCTAAATACTCCCGCAGATTGCGAGTTATGGGAACAAGCTAAAAGAGAGCCATTATGAGCAGCAAGACGCCCCCGTTACTCGGTATAGCCGCGTACAGTGGTACAGGAAAAACAACCTTACTAAAACATCTGATCCCCTTACTTCAACAGCGCCAAATCCGCGTTGGCTTAATCAAACATACTCATCACAATATGGAAATTGATACGCCGGGCAAAGACAGTTATGAATTGCGTAAAGCTGGAGCCCATCAAACGTTAGTTGCCAGTGATTGCCGCTGGGCATTAATGACAGAAACACCAGAACAGCCTCCGATGGATCTTCACTATCTGGCTAGTCGATTAGATACATCAACTATCGATTTGATTTTGGTTGAGGGCTTTAAGCACGAGCCGATCAGCAAAATTGCTCTTTATAGAGCAGCTGTAGGTAAGCCTTTCGCTGGTTTGATTGATGAATACGTTATCGCTTTGGCAAGTGACGAGCCGATAGATACTGTAGTAAAGCAATTAGATATTAATCAACCAGATCAGATCGCAGAGTTTATTTATAGCTGGCTCAAGATGGATCAGTCAGAGCTATAAAAACAAAAAAAGCCACCTATCAAGGTAGCCTTTTATTTTATTCATCGCTGTGACCGCCGGATTTGACTCACCTGCCCCTGCAATATTTGACTCGTCTGACTATGAGCCCTGCGACGCAACCACTCTAAGGTCACTATTTATACCTATTTCACTATTCTGCCCATAGCAAAAACCCCACGCTTTTGGCATGGGGTCTCGGCTTTATTTGATGCCTGGCAGTGTCCTACTCTCGCATGGGGAGACCCCACACTACCATCGGCGCTACGGCGTTTCACTTCTGAGTTCGGCATGGGATCAGGTGGGACCACCGCGCTATGGCCGCCAGGCAAATTCTGTCTAAACTAACCCGCTATGCAATCCTGCACACAGCCAGCCAGCCCAATCTCGGAACTTCGCTGAAAATTTCTATCTCTCAAATCTAAAACACCTTTGGTGTTGTAAGGTTAAGCCTCACGGATCATTAGTACTGGTTAGCTCAATGCATCGCTGCACTTACACACCCAGCCTATCAACGTCATAGTCTTTAACGTTCCTTCAGGGGGCTTAAAGCCCCAGGGAAGACTCATCTCGAGGCAAGTTTCCCGCTTAGATGCTTTCAGCGGTTATCTCTTCCGAATTTAGCTACCGGGCAATGCCATTGGCATGACAACCCGAACACCAGTGATTCGTCCACTCCGGTCCTCTCGTACTAGGAGCAGCCCCTCTCAATCTTCCAACGCCCACGGCAGATAGGGACCGAACTGTCTCACGACGTTCTAAACCCAGCTCGCGTACCACTTTAAATGGCGAACAGCCATACCCTTGGGACCTACTTCAGCCCCAGGATGTGATGAGCCGACATCGAGGTGCCAAACACCGCCGTCGATATGAACTCTTGGGCGGTATCAGCCTGTTATCCCCGGAGTACCTTTTATCCGTTGAGCGATGGCCCTTCCATTCAGAACCACCGGATCACTAAGACCTACTTTCGTACCTGCTCGAGCCGTCACTCTCGCAGTCAAGCTAGCTTATGCCTTTGCACTAACCTCACGATGTCCGACCGTGATTAGCTAACCTTCGTGCTCCTCCGTTACTCTTTGGGAGGAGACCGCCCCAGTCAAACTACCCACCAGACACTGTCCTCACCCCGGATCACGGGGCCGAGTTAGAACATCAAACATTAAAGGGTGGTATTTCAAGGTTGGCTCCATGCAGACTGGCGTCCACACTTCGATGCCTCCCACCTATCCTACACATCAAGGCTCAATGTTCAGTGTCAAGCTATAGTAAAGGTTCACGGGGTCTTTCCGTCTTGCCGCGGGTACACTGCATCTTCACAGCGAGTTCAATTTCACTGAGTCTCGGGTGGAGACAGCCTGGCCATCATTACGCCATTCGTGCAGGTCGGAACTTACCCGACAAGGAATTTCGCTACCTTAGGACCGTTATAGTTACGGCCGCCGTTTACTGGGGCTTCGATCAAGAGCTTCGCCTTGCGGCTGACCCCATCAATTAACCTTCCAGCACCGGGCAGGCGTCACACCGTATACGTCCACTTTCGTGTTTGCACAGTGCTGTGTTTTTATTAAACAGTTGCAGCCAGCTGGTATCTGCGACTGGCTTCGGCGCCGGGAGCAAGTCCCATTACCTAATGCCAGCGTGCCTTCTCCCGAAGTTACGGCACCATTTTGCCTAGTTCCTTCACCCGAGTTCTCTCAAGCGCCTGAGTATTCTCTACCTGACCACCTGTGTCGGTTTGGGGTACGATTTAATGTTACCTGATGCTTAGAGGCTTTTCCTGGAAGCTTGGCATCAACTACTTCACCACCGTAGTGGCTCGTCATCACACCTCAGCGTTGATAAGCAACCGGATTTACCAAGTCGCTCCGCCTACATGCTTAAACCGGGACAACCGTCGCCCGGCTAGCCTAGCCTTCTCCGTCCCCCCTTCGCAGTAACACCAAGTACAGGAATATTAACCTGTTTCCCATCGACTACGCTTTTCAGCCTCGCCTTAGGGGTCGACTCACCCTGCCCCGATTAACGTTGGACAGGAACCCTTGGTCTTCCGGCGTGCGGGTTTTTCACCCGCATTATCGTTACTTATGTCAGCATTCGCACTTCTGATACCTCCAGCAACCCTCACAGGTCACCTTCAACGGCTTACAGAACGCTCCCCTACCCAACAACACCTAAGTGTCGCTGCCGCAGCTTCGGTGCATGGTTTAGCCCCGTTACATCTTCCGCGCAGGCCGACTCGACCAGTGAGCTATTACGCTTTCTTTAAATGATGGCTGCTTCTAAGCCAACATCCTGGCTGTCTATGCCTTCCCACATCGTTTCCCACTTAACCATGACTTTGGGACCTTAGCTGGCGGTCTGGGTTGTTTCCCTCTTCACGACGGACGTTAGCACCCGCCGTGTGTCTCCCGTGATAACATTCTTCGGTATTCGGAGTTTGCATCGGTTTGGTAAGTCGGGATGACCCCCTAGCCGAAACAGTGCTCTACCCCCGAAGATGAGTTCACGAGGCGCTACCTAAATAGCTTTCGGGGAGAACCAGCTATCTCCCGGTTTGATTGGCCTTTCACCCCCAGCCACAAGTCATCCGCTAATTTTTCAACATTAGTCGGTTCGGTCCTCCAGTTAGTGTTACCCAACCTTCAACCTGCCCATGGCTAGATCACCGGGTTTCGGGTCTATACCTTGCAACTAGACGCCCAGTTAAGACTCGGTTTCCCTACGGCTCCCCTATTCGGTTAACCTTGCTACAAAATATAAGTCGCTGACCCATTATACAAAAGGTACGCAGTCACCCAACAAAGTAGGCTCCCACTGCTTGTACGTACACGGTTTCAGGTTCTATTTCACTCCCCTCGCCGGGGTTCTTTTCGCCTTTCCCTCACGGTACTGGTTCACTATCGGTCAGTCAGGAGTATTTAGCCTTGGAGGATGGTCCCCCCATATTCAGACAGGATGTCACGTGTCCCGCCCTACTCATCGAGTTCACAGCAAGTGTGTTTTGGTGTACGGGACTATCACCCTGTACCGTGCGACTTTCCAGACGCTTCCACTAACACACAAACTGATTCAGACTCTGGGCTCTTCCCCGTTCGCTCGCCGCTACTGGGGGAATCTCGGTTGATTTCTTTTCCTCGGGGTACTTAGATGTTTCAGTTCCCCCGGTTCGCCTTGCATGGCTATGTATTCACCATGCAATAGTGCAACGAATTGCACTGGGTTTCCCCATTCGGGTATCGTCGGTTATAACGCTTCATATCAGCTTACCGACGCTTTTCGCAGATTAGCACGCCCTTCATCGCCTCTGACTGCCTAGGCATCCACCGTGTACGCTTAGTCGCTTAACCTCACAACCCAAAGGTGTTTTTCGTTATTGGTGTGGCTGTGAACACACTCGGCTATGTTGTGCAGTGCGCGCAATCCTCATGAACGTTAAGTTCACTCCGGTTGCTGTGCGCTGTACGCCTTGCTGAGTGTCTTCTCGCTCACACTGCAACAATGATTACCCATTGGCATTGCGATTATTTGAGAGACTCTATTACAGGTTACTCTTTATCTCAGTACATCTACGGAGAGATAAATTTCGGCTGTAATGTTTCAATTTTCAGCTTGTTCCAGATTGTTAAAGAGCAATATCTTAAACACGACTCGTTAAAGTCATCTTTAAGATATTCAGTTGATAATGTCTTTCACACATTATCGGAGTGGCGTCCCCAAGGGGATTCGAACCCCTGTTACAGCCGTGAAAGGGCAGTGTCCTAGGCCTCTAGACGATGGGGACACAAAAATTTCTACTGAATCACTGATTCAGTATTTTTGTGTAAAGGTGAGAATGTGGTGACACATTCGAACGACTGATGCAGTAAAAACTCGATACCGAGGTCTTATTGCACAATCATCACCCTCATCAACAGGTGCTCTTGCTCATTTACATTCATCAGACAATCTGTGTGGACACTGCGCAATGCGTATCGTTAGGTAAGGAGGTGATCCAACCGCAGGTTCCCCTACGGTTACCTTGTTACGACTTCACCCCAGTCATGAATCACAAAGTGGTAAGCGCCCTCCCGAAGGTTAAGCTACCTACTTCTTTTGCAACCCACTCCCATGGTGTGACGGGCGGTGTGTACAAGGCCCGGGAACGTATTCACCGTAGCATTCTGATCTACGATTACTAGCGATTCCGACTTCATGGAGTCGAGTTGCAGACTCCAATCCGGACTACGACAGACTTTATGTGGTCCGCTTGCTCTCGCGAGTTCGCTTCACTTTGTATCTGCCATTGTAGCACGTGTGTAGCCCTACTCGTAAGGGCCATGATGACTTGACGTCATCCCCACCTTCCTCCGGTTTATCACCGGCAGTCTCCCTTGAGTTCCCACCATTACGTGCTGGCAACAAAGGATAAGGGTTGCGCTCGTTGCGGGACTTAACCCAACATTTCACAACACGAGCTGACGACAGCCATGCAGCACCTGTCTCACAGTTCCCGAAGGCACCGAAGCATCTCTGCTAAGTTCTGTGGATGTCAAGAGTAGGTAAGGTTCTTCGCGTTGCATCGAATTAAACCACATGCTCCACCGCTTGTGCGGGCCCCCGTCAATTCATTTGAGTTTTAACCTTGCGGCCGTACTCCCCAGGCGGTCGACTTAACGCGTTAGCTCCGGAAGCCACGCCTCAAGGGCACAACCTCCAAGTCGACATCGTTTACAGCGTGGACTACCAGGGTATCTAATCCTGTTTGCTCCCCACGCTTTCGCACCTGAGCGTCAGTCTTTGTCCAGGGGGCCGCCTTCGCCACCGGTATTCCTCCAGATCTCTACGCATTTCACCGCTACACCTGGAATTCTACCCCCCTCTACAAGACTCTAGCTTGCCAGTTTCAAATGCAGTTCCCACGTTAAGCGCGGGGATTTCACATCTGACTTAACAAACCGCCTGCGTGCGCTTTACGCCCAGTAATTCCGATTAACGCTTGCACCCTCCGTATTACCGCGGCTGCTGGCACGGAGTTAGCCGGTGCTTCTTCTGCGAGTAACGTCAATCAACCGTGCTATTAACACGATTGCCTTCCTCCTCGCTGAAAGTGCTTTACAACCCGAAGGCCTTCTTCACACACGCGGCATGGCTGCATCAGGCTTGCGCCCATTGTGCAATATTCCCCACTGCTGCCTCCCGTAGGAGTCTGGACCGTGTCTCAGTTCCAGTGTGGCTGGTCATCCTCTCAGACCAGCTAGGGATCGTCGCCTAGGTGAGCCATTACCCCACCTACTAGCTAATCCCATCTGGGCACATCCGATGGCGTGAGGCCCGAAGGTCCCCCACTTTGCTCTTGCGAGGTCATGCGGTATTAGCTACCGTTTCCAGTAGTTATCCCCCTCCATCAGGCAGTTTCCCAGACATTACTCACCCGTCCGCCGCTCGCCGGCAAAGTAGTAAACTACTTCCCGCTGCCGCTCGACTTGCATGTGTTAGGCCTGCCGCCAGCGTTCAATCTGAGCCATGATCAAACTCTTCAATTTAAGATTTGTTTGATTTGCTGCTAATAAAAGCAGCGATGCTCAAAGATTACTTTCTGCAAATAAGCATTCGAACCGAAGTTCAAATGTGTACTGCTTTGGTCACTCTTCAAGACTTTGATATTTCTTCTGCCTGCCGAAACAGGCTTCGATATCGTCTTGCGAGTGCCCACACAGATTGTCTGATAAATTGTTAAAGAGCGTTCGTTACCCGTTTGCCTTTCGGCGAATCTTACGGTAACGCGGGAGGCAGATAATACGCTTTCCCGCTGAAGAGTCAAGAGTTTCTTTGGTTTCTTTCGAAGTCAAAATCATTCTTTTCGCTTCCTGACCCGGCGAAGTATGTTTCGTTGTTCCCGGTCAGTGGAGGCGCATTATAGGGAGTTCCTGACAGCCTGCAACCCCTAATTTGAAAAAACTTTTCAACCGCGTTTTATTTCAGCAAAAATAGGCTAAAAGACCAATGTTTAAACAATTATTAAGCTAAACATTCACTACCAGTGTTAAACAGTAGAGTAAAATAGATATATAAGAAGACAGATAGGACAAATCACCATGCAACTAAATACCCAACAACAGGCCGCCCAGCGAAATCTCTCTTACCTGTTGGCTGAGAAGATTGGCCAGCGAATTCTCGCCGGAGAATATGCAGCCGGCAGCATACTGCCTGGTGAGATAGAGTTGGGGGAGCAATTTGGTGTTAGTCGTACTGCCGTTCGTGAAGCAGTAAAGATGCTGGCAGCAAAAGGGATGTTATTACCCCGCCCACGCATTGGTACCCGAGTGATGCCACAAACAAATTGGAACTACCTTGATCAGGAGTTACTCACTTGGTGGCTGAACAGAGAGAATTTCGATCAAGTGATGCAACACTTCCTTATATTAAGAACCTCACTTGAGCCTCAAGCCTGTTCATTGGCAGCCATTAATGCCAATGAGCAACAGCGAGCATTGTTAGCATCACTGATTGCAGAGATGCGTGCGTTAGATACTCACTTTAATCGTGAAAAATGGATTCAAGTGGATGCTCAATTTCATCAGTTAATATATGAAGCCAGTGGTAATCCGTTTTTGACCTCTTTCGCCAATTTGTTCAGTTCGGTTTATCACAGCTATTTTCGCGCCATTACCGGCGATGAAGTGATTAAGCTGCAATACCATCAGGATATTGTTGATACAATTTTGGCAGGTGACAGTCAGGGAGCCTTGCTGGCATGTCAGGTATTATTAACAGATAAAAATTAACGGCTAGCTGTTCTATCTATATATATAAAGAAGGTGCTCACACTCACCCCTATAATCAGGACGAACAATGATAAAATCTGCACGCAGTATGGCGGGCCTTCCTTGGCTAGCTGCCATGGCCTTCTTTATGCAGGCTTTGGATGCCACCATACTGAATACGGCACTCCCATCAATTGCTGAAAGCCTTAACCGCTCACCACTGACCATGCAGTCAGCAATTATCAGCTATACCCTGACGGTCGCGATGTTGATTCCAGTGAGTGGCTGGCTAGCGGACCGTTTTGGTACCCGACGGGTATTCATTCTGGCTGTATCTCTATTTACGCTAGGGTCATTACTGTGTGCACTTTCAGATTCATTGGCTTTTCTGGTGGCCTCCCGAGTTATTCAAGGGGTGGGTGGCGCAATGATGATGCCTGTAGCCCGGCTTGCGCTGATCAGGGCTTACCCACGCAGTGAATTATTGCCGGTTCTGAATTTTGTCACTATCCCAGGGTTAGTCGGCCCGGTGATGGGGCCACTATTAGGTGGATTACTGGTGACCTATACCACTTGGCATTGGATCTTTATCCTTAATATTCCTATCGGCTTACTGGGCATCTTTTATGCCCGTAAATATATGCCGGACTTCACCATGCCTAAACGTGCCTTTGATATTATCGGTTTCCTGCTATTTGGTAGCAGTTTGGTCCTGATATCAGTAAGTCTGGAGATAATGGGCCGACCGGATATCGCCAGCTATCTGCCAGTCACGGTGTTACTGAGTGGTTTATTGATGTTGCTCTTCTATATATTCCACGCTAAAGGTCATCCAAATCCATTGATTGGTTTACCGCTATTTAAAAACCGAACATTCTCGGTTGGGATTGCCGGTAACGTGGCCTCGCGTTTAGGGACTGGCTGCGTTCCTTTCCTAATGCCACTGATGTTGCAGGTCGGATTTGGCTATTCCGCTATTATTGCCGGTTGTATGATGGCCCCAACCGCCATTGGTTCGATGATGGCAAAATCTGCCGTTACTCAAGTATTACGTTCACTGGGTTATAGGACTGTATTGGTAGGTATTACGGTTATTATCGGAGTGCTGATTGCGCTATTTGCGCTGCAATCACCGGGCATGTCGCCGTGGATGATGATATTGCCGCTGTTTGTCTTGGGGATGGCAATGTCGACACAGTTCACTGCGATGAATACCATCACACTGGCTGACTTAACCGATAACAATGCCAGCTCAGGTAACAGTGTTTTGGCGGTAACCCAACAACTGGCCATTAGCTTTGGCGTTGCCATTAGTGCGGTGGTATTGCGGTTTTATGATGGGTTATCGTTTGGTGGCAATGTCGATCACTTCCACTACACCTTTATTACAATGGGAATAGTGACATTACTTTCATCCATGGTGTTCTTATTACTGAAACCAAATGATGGCGACAATCTAATTCAAGGCCGTAATAGCAAAAAAGCCACACAACCTGCGGAGAGTGAAGTTTAACAACTGACCACCGATCCCCGCTCGATTAGCTCGGGAGTGAGAATCAGAACTTGTGGTTCCGCTTCCGGGTTATTCAATCGATGAATCAGTGTATCAATAGCCAGTTCACCAAGGGAGTCTTTTGGTTGATGGATAGTGGTCAATGGCGGTGTCATATATTGTGCGATTTCAATATCATCGTAACCAATAACCGCCATATCTTGTGGTATCGATAACCCCGCCTGATGCAATGCCTGATAAACCCCAACAGCCATCGCATCATTACTGGTAAATACCGCTTCTGGCGGTTCCGGTAGCGCAAGCAACTGTTTCATGGCGACTAAACCGCCACAAAATTCAAAATCACCGGCAACTTCATAACCGGATGGAATAGGTAAACCTGCGCGATCCATAGCCTGACGGTACCCTTCCAAACGTTCTTTGGCAGGGGTTTTATCTTGTGGGCCAGCAATACAGGCAATTCGGGTATAGCCTCTGGCAATCAAATATGAGGTTGCCATTTCGCCACCCAATAATGAATTATCCTGAATCACGTCATTGACGCCCTCAAAGGGTGCCCAATCCATCATGATTATCGGTAATGACGGGTAGCAACGCAGAATATCTTGAGAAGGGCGGTGATTTTCAGTGCACATCAGTAGCAGACCATCGACGCGCTTTTGCATCAGAGTTTCAATGCTACGGCTCATGCGATCGATATCGCCTTCGGTATTGCATAGAATCAAACTGTAACCACGCTCATAGCAACTGCGCTCCACGCCACGGACTACTTCAGCATAAAATGGGTTGCTACTGGCGGTAACCAACATACCAATGGTACGGGTTTGATTGAGTTTCAAACTACGAGCCAGTGCTGAAGGGGCATAGTTGAGCTGTTTGATAGCAGCCAGCACTTTGTCGCGAATAGGATCACTGACAAAGCGGTTTTTATTAATAACATGTGAGACTGTTGACGTAGATACACCCGCCAGGCGGGCGACGTCTTTCATGGTGGCCAAAGTTATACCTGGCCTTGTAGGAAACTGTCTATCTCTGCACGCCACGGAATAGAGGGCTGCGCGCCGGGGCGAGTCACCGCGATAGCGGCTGCTGCGTGAGCAAAACGTACTGCTGAGTCCATTATCTGACCTTCCAATAACGCAGTTAATAATGCGCCATTGAATGTATCACCAGCAGCAATAGTATCTACGGCGTTAACCTTGAACCCGGCAACCAATTTCCCTTTACCTTGTTCACTAAGCCATACGCCACGGCTACCCAATGTAATGATTACGGTAGCGATACCTTTATCATGCAGAATTTGCGCTGCTTGCGCTGCGTCATCATCCTGATCAATATGAATCCCCGTTAAACGCTCGGCTTCTGTTTCATTCGGAGTAATCATATCCACCAGCGTTAATAGCTCGTCCGGTAATTCACGAGCTGGTGCCGGATTAAGAATAACCTGTGTTTGATGCAGCTTCGCCAATTTAGCGGCAGCAATAACTGTCTCAAGTGGTGATTCCAGTTGCATCAATAATGCATCTGCATCGATAACTTGCTGCTGGTAGCGACCAAGATATTCAGGTGTAACTGCCGAGTTAGCACCGGCATTGATACCAATGACGTTTTCGCCTTCACCATTCACGAAAATCAAAGCAACACCGGTTGTGGTATCCGCTACAGCCTCGATTGGCGCAGTATCAATGTTATCGTTGGCTAATTGCTGGCGCACCCGGTCACCAATATCATCTTTACCCACACAGGCAATAAACGCGATGTTTGCTCCGCTACGGCCAGCAGCTACCGCCTGGTTAGCACCTTTGCCACCAAACGCCACTTTATACTGCTTCCCGATCACCGTTTCACCTGGGCGCGGAAACTGCTCAACATTCAGAATATGGTCGGCATTGATGCTGCCCAAGACCACCAGTTTGCCTGTTTTCATCGTATTTATTCCTTTGTGAATGACACCGCCACCCGTAACGTTTTGTTTTCCGTTTTAGGGTAGCGGCGTTATATGCCCTGCTTTTCGATATTATTTAGTCACTAATTTCAAATCAACCGGGATAACGGCCTGCACTTTCTCGCCTTTCAATACTTTATCAGCGGTTTGCACGCCAATAACACCAATCTGGTCAGGGCGTTGAGCGATAGTTGCGCCCAGTTTGCCGCCTTGAACGGCTTTAAGACCGTCGTCGGTGCCATCAAAACCAACCACTAGCACATCGGCTTTACCGGCTGTTTGCAAGGCACGCAGTGCGCCCAGTGCCATCTCGTCGTTCTGTGCGAATACAGCCTGAACATTCGGGTGGGCGGTCAGCAGGTTCTGCATCACATTCAAACCTTTAGTACGATCAAAATCAGCAGGTTGGCTGGCTAACAGTTGGAATTTATGTTGATCCATTGACTGCTTGAAGCCTTCACCACGTTCACGGGCCGCAGACGCCCCCGCAATCCCTTCCAACTGAATCACTTTGGCATCATTACCCAATTTTTTGGCAATGAAATCACCGGCCATTTTGCCACCAAAACGGTTATCGGAGGCAACGTGACTCACCACAGTGCCAGAGTTTGCCAAACGGTCGAGTGTGATAACCGGGATATTGGCCTTATTCGCCATTTTGACTGCGTTACCGACTGCATCGGAATCAGTTGGGTTAATCAGCAACAGTTTGGTGCCGCGAACCGTCAGATCCTGCACGTTAGCCAGTTCTTTCGCTGGGTTATTTTGAGAATCCAATACCACCAGGTTATAGCCGAGTTTATCCGCTTCTTTTTGCGCGCCGTCTTTCATTGAAACAAAGAACGGATTATTCAACGTGGAAACTACCAGTGCGATGGTGTCTTTTGCCAATGCGTTAGCACTTACGGTGGCGCTCAGGGCAACAACAGAGATCAAGGTAGCTAGTTTCTTCATTTTCATGGTCGCAATTCCTGTAGGGAGTTAGGAGGTTATTTGCTGCTTTTATTGTCTACCAATACCGCCAGCAGGATAACCACTGCCTTTACGATCATTTGGTAGTAAGAGGAGACACCCAATAAATTCAAACCGTTATTTAAAAAGCCGAGGATTAACGCGCCAATCAGGGTGCCGACGATCCGCCCCTTACCCCCAGCAAGGCTGGTACCCCCAAGAACCACGGCTGCGATTGCATCCAGTTCATAGCCAGTACCGGCTGTAGGTTGTGCTGACGACAGGCGGGCCACTTCGATAATCCCAGCCAGTGCCGCTAACAATCCACATAATGAATAAACAATAATCTTAACTTTATCTACGCTAATACCAGAGAGCCGTGTTGCTGACTCATTGCCACCCAATGCGTAGATATAGCGGCCCAGGCGAGTGTGGTGCAACATGTACCACACAGCAATAAAGACGATAGCCATCAACCAGATTGGTGTTGGTATACCCAATGGGCGCCCGATACCGAACCAGCCAAAAGTATCAGCCACATCAGTAAAACCGGTATTTACTGGGCTACCATTGGTGTAAACCATAGTAACGCCACGTAATAACAGCATCATGACCAGAGTGGCAATGAACGCTTGTACCTTACCTTTAGCGACAATGACCCCGGTTATGGCACCAATAAATGCCCCTAGCGCCAATGCAGCTGCGACGGCAACCAAAGCATTCACTTCCAACCCAACAATAGATGCCGCTACTGCGCCAGTCAGTGCCAATAATGACCCGACAGACAAATCAATACCGGATGTCAGGATAACCAGCGTCATACCCACCGCCATAATGGCATTGACAGAAGTCTGCTGGAGAATGTTAAACATGTTATTTAGGGTAAAGAAGTTCGGGCTTAGTGACGAAACCACAGCAATCAGCACCAGCAGCGCAATCAGTGATTTTTGTTCTAATAACCATTCTTTACTGAACCAGCGTTTTGTCTGGATAGCTTGGGAACTCATATCTGATTACTCCTGCTCTACTCGTCATATTTCAAGCCGCATTTGCGTTGGCTTCCTGCAACTCGAATTATTTAGAGTGTAAATAAATTATTTTTCAATAAATCACGCTTGCCAACGGCTGCCGCCATCAACACTTCCTGGGTAGCCTGTTCAATAGAGAACTCGCCGCTTAGCTGGCCTTCATGCATCACAAGAATGCGGTCACTCATGCCCAGCACTTCCGGCATTTCTGAGGAAACCAGAATGATGCTCAACCCTTCTTGTTTGAATTGGTTGATTAATTGGTAAATTTCTTTTTTAGCCCCGACGTCGACACCACGGGTAGGTTCATCAAGGATCAACACTTTAGGACGGGTCATTAAACCGCGTGCAATAGCCACTTTCTGCTGGTTACCACCGGATAACAAACCAATAGGTTGTTCCATGGAAGGTGTTTTAATATTAAATAAACGAATGAAATCCGATACCGCCTGCTGCTCTTCAGCATGCTTGAGCGAACCACCTGAACGGCTAAAATAACGCAATGCAGTCAAAGACATATTCTCTTTAACTGACATTCCAAGTACCAAACCATCCCGTTTGCGGTCTTCAGAAATATAGACAATGCCATTTGCCAGACCATCTTGTGGTGAATGGGTGACAACTTCGCGGCCATCCAACATCACAAAACCTGATTTACGCGGTAGCGCGCCATAGATGATTTTCATCAGCTCGGTGCGACCAGCCCCCATCAGACCGGCAACCCCCAAAATTTCGCCACTGTATAAAGTGAAACTGACATTTTTCACGCCCGGGCCGCATAGCTGTTTGACCTGCAAACGCTTTTCACCACGGGGTATATTCAAGCGCGGGTACTGTTCTTCCAGCTTACGGCCCACCATCATCTCAATCAGTGAGTTTTCAGTCAGACTATCAACCGGTTTTTCGGCAATAAATTGCCCATCACGAAATACCGTGACGTCGTCGCAAATCTCAAAAATCTCTTTTAACCGGTGAGAGATATAAACAATTCCGCGACCTTCCGCCTTTAGCTCTTTAATCACATTAAACAGAGAGGCGGTTTCAGTGTCGGTGAGTGCATCGGTTGGCTCATCCATAATGATCACCTTGGATTCAAAGCTCAGCACTTTGGCGATTTCCACCATTTGCTGATCACCAATGGAAAGCTCGCCCACCAGCCGATGGCTGCTGTAACTGATATTAAGGCGCGCCAGCAGTAAATCGGCTTCGGCATACATCTTTTTCCAATCGATGCTGCCAAAACGATTAACAAACTCACGCCCTAAGAAGATGTTTTCTGCGATAGTTAATTGAGGAATCAGGTTAAGTTCCTGATGAATAATGCCAATGCCCGCTTCCTGCGAGTCTTTTGGGCCATTAAACGCCACTTCCTTACCCATAAAATACTGACTGCCAGCATCTTTACTGTAGATGCCGGTCAGCACTTTCATCATGGTCGATTTTCCAGCGCCATTTTCGCCTACCAGTGCCATCACCCTGCCGGGATAGACACTCAGTGCGGCACCGGAGAGTGCTTTAACGCCGGGAAAGGCTTTATCAATCCCTTTAAGTTGCAGCAAAGGTTGCATAAATGCCTCAGAAGGTTACGCCGGAACAGAGAATGACATTAGCAAAGGGGGAACATTCCCCGCTACGGATCACTGCCCGGCTTTGTTTGGTTTGCTCTTTAAAAGCCTCATGGCTGATATAGCGCAAAACAATTTGGTTTCCCTGGTGCTGCTCAAGTTGTGATAGTTGCGCGAGTAACGCTTCATGGAGTTGCGGATTATTTTTAACGATCTCCTCCGCCAAGACTGCACTTTCAACCTGCATTTCTTGTGTTACCACCTCAAGAACCTGAAGAAATCCAGGGACGCCTCGTGTCAGTGCCAGATCGATACGTGTGGTGGTTGCCGGTATCGGCAGCCCCGCATCACCTATCACAACCTGATCGGTATGGCCCAGGCGGGAGATAACAGCGGAAATATCAGAATTAAGTAATGCGCCTTTTTTCATTTTCTACTCCAACAGCGAAACGTTTCGCTGATACTGAGTTTAGAAAAATAGCCGCAGAAGGCAAACCCAATTTGATGAAATTGTGATCGCCATCGAAACGTTTCGCTGAACAGTGGGAAAAGAAGAAGAATAGGTACAAAAAAGGCCGTTAATCATAACGGCCTTTCAGATTAAATCTCTACCTGCGTCCCAAGCTCAATCACCCTATTCGGTGGGATCTCAAACTGGTCAGCTGCACGCAGCGCATTCCGACTGAGCGCAATAAATAACTTACCGCGCAGGAACAGGTACCACGGCCGCTTGGTAAGGATTAGCGACTCATGGGACATAAAGAATGAGGTTTCCATCATCTGGCATGGCAACCCCTCCAGGCCGCAGCGATGGAAGATTTCTTCCACATTCGGTGTTTCACGCCAACCATAACTGGCCACCACTCGCCAAAACGTCGGGGAGAGTTGTTCGATGGTTACCCGGTTCACATTGTGCACATACGGCGCATCTTCAGTTCGCAATGTCAGTAGCACAACCCGTTCATGCAACACCTTATTATGTTTAAGGTTATGCAACAGCGCGAAGGGAATGACATTCATTGCGCGCGACATATACACAGCAGTACCCGTAACCCGCACTGGGGGGGATTTCTCCAATGAAGCAATCATCGCTTCCAGTGAATTACCGTGTTCATGCATACGGCGCAGCAAACCGAAACGTTCACTTTTCCAGGTCGTCATGATGATAAACATCACCAGCCCCAGAGACACTGGCAACCAACCACCGGAGAACAATTTCAACGCATTGGCAGAGAACATAGGGACATCGATAATCAGCAAAATCACCAGTAAGATGCCGACAAATACCCGATTCCAGTGCCAGTTTTTCAATGCCACGATGCAGAACAGAATACTGGTTATCACCATGGTACCGGTTACGGCGATACCGTACGCGGCCGCCAGGTTACTGGAACGTTCGAAGCCAACAATAACCAATACCACCGCCAGATAGAGAGTCCAGTTAATGACCGGGATATATATCTGACCAGACTCCATTTCGGAGGTATGAATAATCCGCATTGGCGGTAAATAGCCTAGGCGAACCGCCTGCCGGGTGAGCGAGAATACACCGGAAATAACCGCCTGCGAGGCAATAACGGTCGCCAGGGTTGCCAGAATTAACAGCGGAATCAATGCCCAGTCAGGAGCTAATAAGAAGAAGGGGTTTTTGATGGCTTCAGGATTTTTCAGCAATAACGCGCCCTGACCAAAATAGTTCAGTACTAATGAGGGCAAAACCACGGTAAACCAGGCTAAACGAATAGGGAATTTACCAAAATGGCCCATATCTGCATATAAGGCTTCCACCCCAGTTATCGCCAGTACAACTGCGCCAAGCGCATAAAACGACACGGATTTATATTCAGTAAAGAAACCTATCGCCCATTTAGGATTCAGCGCAACCAATACTTCTGGATTCGCAATAATACTGCGCAAACCAAGTAGTGCGATCGTCAGAAACCAGACCAGCATCACGGGAGCGAATAATTTACCGACACTGCCGGTACCGTGCTTTTGAATCACAAACAGCAGGGTGAGTACCGCAATGGAGCAGGGAACAATATAAGGGTCTAATGCTGGGGCTGCTATTTCTAGCCCTTCAATGGCCGACATAACGGATATTGCCGGGGTGATGACCACCTCACCATAAAAGAAACTGCCGCCAATTAACCCGAGAATCACCAGTATTGAGGTGGCTCTGGAAGAGGTATTACGCCCTGCCAAAGACATTAACGTTAAAATGCCCCCTTCGCCGGCGTTATCGGCCCGCATGACATAGGTAAGATATTTAATCGAGACAATCAGGATAAGCATCCAGAAAATCAGCGATAAAAAGCCAAACACCACGTCCGGGCGGACATCAAAACCATAATGACCAGAAAAGCACTCTCTCAAGGTATAGAGCGGGCTGGTACCAATATCACCGTAAACTACCCCTATTGCCGCCAGGGTTACCGCCGATAAAGACTGTTTATGTTCTGTGCTCATAATTGATTTCTTTTTGCTAGAACATCCATAAGCTGATGCGTGCGTTTAAGAACCTTAATCCTCGGTTCTGTATTGTTTATACGCCCACCAAAAGGCGCACAGTATGCACGATTTCAATGGATTGCCTACTCTTAAATAGGCACCTAACAGAGCGAAAATTCATCAACTACAAATAACTGATGATATAAAAATTCTACGAATCAACGAACTATCTTATTAATAAAACCAGCGATCCCATGAAGAAAAGATGGTTTATTCCTTTTTATCAGGTAAAAATCAATCAACTAACGGAACATGTAGAACAATTATGGCGCAATCATCACAATTAGCAGAAAAAATCTCCCGCTTAAGCAGTGCCCTTGAAAGTGGTCTGTATGAAAGACAGGAAGCTATCCGCTTATGTTTGCTGGCCGCCCTCAGTGGCGAGAGTGTTTTTTTGCTCGGCCCACCGGGAATTGCCAAAAGCCTGATTGCCCGCCGCCTGAAATTTGCCTTCCGTAATGCCCGTGCATTTGAATATCTGATGACCCGTTTCTCAACACCGGAAGAGGTGTTTGGCCCCCTCTCGATTCAGGCATTGAAAGAGGAGGGACGCTATCAACGGATGACAGGCGGTTACCTGCCGGAGGCTGAAATCGTCTTTTTGGATGAGATCTGGAAAGCCGGCCCAGCAATTCTAAACACCTTGCTGACAGCGATTAATGAACGGCGCTTTAGAAATGGTGATCGGGAAGACAGCATCCCTATGCGATTACTCGTTACTGCCTCTAACGAGCTGCCTGACGCTGATAGTAGCCTGGAAGCACTTTATGACCGCATGTTGATCCGTCTATGGCTGGATCGCGTACAAGAGAAGCAGAACTTCCGCTCACTACTGCTCAGCCGACAGAATGAAAATCATAATCCGGTGGCAGAAAATCTCAGTATCAGCGATGAAGAGTTCTATCAGTGGCAACCGTTGATCGACAAAATCACCTTACCGGATCACTGTTTTGAGCTTATTTTTCAGTTACGTCAACGGCTCAGTGCGCAAGAACAAGCGCCCTATGTCTCAGATAGACGTTGGAAAAAAGCGCTACGCCTGTTACAAGCCAGTGCTTTCTTTAGTGGCCGCAGTGAAGTGACACCCATCGACTTAATCTTGCTGAAAGATTGCCTGTGGCATGACCTCAGTTCGCTTAAGCTGCTGCAACAGCAGCTTGAACAGTTATTAACCGAGCAGGGATATCAACAGCAAAGCCTGTTAATGAAACTACAGCATGTTCAGGGTCAGTGGTTGCAGCACCAACAACAGCAAAGTGACCATCAAGCGCTAACCGTCGTCAAACAAAGCGGTATGTTCAGCCGCAAATCCCAATATGCTCTACCAGACGACCTGACAGACAGCACTTTGACGCTTTTGCTGCAAAAACCGCTCAGCCTGCATGATATTCAAGTTACCCATTTGCAAATAGAAAAAGATGCCCTCGCTCAATGGTTGAACAAAGGAGGGAGCTTGCGCGCTAAATTAAATGGTGTCGGTTATGCCCAATCCATTGATGCAGAAATTGATGATAAATTTCATATCACAATACTAGATATCAGCCGCCAACCCTCCACACTTTCCCAACCGGGCACGGCAACTGCCAGTGTTCCCCCGGAATTGCTGGTGGAATTAACCACTGTAGAACATAGTCTTGCCGAACAACGGCGGCTATTCAGCCAACACCAGCCGTGTTTATTCACTCCCTCCTCATGGCTTGCCAAAGTCGAGGCCAGCTTGTTGCAGGTGGCAGAACAACTTAAACAGCAACAGCAAAAAATGCGCGGACACTGACAGATGCTCAGCCTGGCAACATTGGATATGCTGCTATCGATAAGTGAGGGTGAGCTTATCGAAGAGATGGTGATCGGGCTATTGGCGTCACCTCAATTAGCACTATTTTTCGAAAAATTCCCGCGAATTAAACGGGCGCTAATGAAAGATATTCCTGGTTGGAAGCAAAACTTACAGCAGCGTATCCGCGAGGCTAAAGCTCCGGCTACTCTGGCAAATGAGTTTTCCCTATACCAACAAAGCTTGTTGGAAAGTAGCCCACTATTTTATGTGCATCTGCCAGATATTGTGGCTCAGTTACAGCAATGGCAATCGCCCTTTGCTTCACAAGCCAATACATTGCTACAAACCGCTGATTTAGCCAGAAACCCTCAACCCGGCGATAGTTTACAAACCTTATTTTTACAGCGTTGGCGTGTCAGTCTAACGCTACAAACCATCACCATTCATCACCAGTTACTTGAGCAAGAGCGAGAGCAACTTCTGGCTGAACTCCAGCAGAGATTGGCGCTCAGTGGGGCATTAGAACCAGTACTGGCAACCAATGATGGGGCAGCAGGGCGGCTTTGGGATATGAGTCAGGGCCACTTACAGCGTGGCGATTATCAATTGCTACTGCAATACGGTGACTTTCTACAACAACAACCCGAATTACAACAACTGGCCGAGCAATTGGGTCGTAGCCGTTCAGCAAAGGCACAACCGACACCAGAGGCTCGCTTTGAACCTTATACTGTCATGGTTCGCCAGCCCGATACAGTGCCAGAGGAGGTCAGTGGCATTCATCAAAGCAATGATATTTTGCGATTGCTCCCGACGGAACTGGTGATGTTAGGGATGAGCGAGCTGGAATTTGAGTTTTATCGCCGTTTACTGGAGCGCCGCTTACTCACTTACCGTTTGCAGGGTGACAACTGGCAGGAGAAAACCTTACAGCGCCCGGTCAGTCTTAAAAGCAATGATGAACACCCTCGCGGCCCTTTTATCGTCTGTGTCGATACCTCAGGCTCCATGGGCGGATTTAACGAACAATGTGCCAAAGCATTTTGTCTGGCTCTGCTTCGAATTGCACTGGCAGATAATCGCCGCTGTTACATCATGCTATTTGCCACTGAAATAATTCACTACGAGCTATCTGCTGCCAGTGGTATTGAGCAGGCGATTCGTTTTCTTGGCCAACATTTTCGCGGAGGTACCGATCTGGCTGCTTGCTTAGCCAGCACATTAAATAAAATGGAAGATAGAGAATGGTATGACGCAGATGCAGTGATCATTTCAGATTTTATCGCCCAACGTTTACCAGACGAATTAGTCAGAAAGATTAAAATCCAGCAACAAGCCCACCAGCACCGTTTTCATGCTGTTGCCATGTCTGCGTATGGTAAGCCCGGTATCATGCGAATTTTCGATCATATCTGGCGTTTTGATACTGGGCTAAAAAGCCGCTTGATGCGCCGCTGGAAGCGCTAGTTAAGCAGGCCGGCTCCAACGTTTATCGACAACCCCAATATCGTCATATTAAAGATAAATGATAACACTGACTGCAAGAGTACTACGCGGCGGATATCTGACGTGCCGGTAGAGACATCGGCAGTTTGGCAAGCCACACCAATGGTAAATGAGAAATAAAGGAAATCCCAATAGGAAGGCGTGGTTATCTCTTTGGGGAAAAGTAACGGTAGAACCGTTTCTGATTTATCGCGGCGCATATAAAACAAATGTGCGTAGTGCATAGTAAAAGCGGTGGATAATAATAACCATGAAACCAATAACGTCAGCCCTGTCAGGACCAAATGGAACGCCTTGGCAGAGCCTGAGAGCTGATTCGCCGTGCTCAATTCAAATAAAATAACCAGAATACTGGCCAGACACGCCATGCTGACAATACTCAGCACCATACTGGCACTTTCATCCTGCACCCGGGCTATTTTGCTGATTTTCGTCGAATCAGTGCGTAATAATTGCAACCATAAAAACAGTAAATAAAGCCAGGCGGAAACATTCCAACTAACCATCAGACGCAGCAATACCGAGTAATGTGTTGGCAGCAGGAAATAAGTGACAACACCCGCGCCAACCGAAAACAACAATCGTGGCCGAGCGTGTAAATAGTGCTTTATAGGATGAAAAAGGGCCATAACATCAACAACCTTGCATATAGTGATATTTAAAATATTTATATATCACTACAGCATAGATTAAAAACCCACAATTATATTGGGAATCAATAATCCTTAATATAATTGGTGTTGTAGGTAGGCAGCAAGCGCACTCCCCCCTACAACATCTAGTATTAAGGGGATTTACAGTAGGCCTTCAACCTTCTCGCTAATTTCTGGCCCCCATACGCCACATTGAACCTGACCGATATGTTGCTGTTGCAGCAATAACATCACTAAACGAGACTGGCCGATACCGCCACCGATAGTTTGCGGCATTTCACCACTCAGCAGTGATTGGTGCCATTCCAGTTTCAGACGATCTTCATCAGAAGTCAGTGCCAATTGGCGTTTAAGTGCCTCAGCATCAACACGTATCCCCATGGATGAGATTTCAAACGCGTCTTCAAGAACAGGGTTCCAGACAATAATGTCACCGTTCAAGCCCGCAAAACCTTCAGCACTCGGCGACGTCCAGTCATCATAATCTGGCGCTCGGACATCATGAGATTTACCGTCAGCCAATTTACCACCGATGCCAATCAGGAATACAGCTCCCAGCTCTTTAGCTATCGCACGTTCGCGGCCTTTAGCATCCAGGTCAGGGAAACGCGCACGCAGGCTTTCGCTGTGGATAAACTGTATATTCTCTGGCAGGAATGGCTTCACACCAAATTCAGCACTGATCGCTACTTCAGTTTCTTTAATAGCGGTATAAATCTTGTTAACAGTGGATTTCAGATAAGCCAGGTTGCGTTCACCATCTCCCATCACGCGTTCCCAATCCCACTGATCGACATACACAGAATGAATAGCACTCAGGCAATCTTCATCAGGGCGCAATGCTTTCATATGAGTATATATCCCTTGGTCAGCACCAAAATCAAAGCGACCCAAGGTTTTGCGTTTCCATTTAGCTAATGAATGAACGACTTCAAAAGTTGCATCCGGCAATGTCTTCACTTTTACCTGAACGGCTTTCTCTGAACCTGAAAGGTTATCTTGAGTACCATCACCCACACGACTCAGGATTGGTGCCTGTACTTCAATCAGACCCAGTTGTTGTTCTAATTGACGGGAAAAGAATGATTTTACGAAGCTGATTTGTTGTTGTTTTTGGATAAATTGTTTTTTCATTGCCGTTTTCTCGATTCGTTATTACTGATTATGCTAATTAGGTTATGCCACCTGGCTTGACATCGATTAAGCAACAGAATGAGGGTTAAATTCAATATCCAACAAATAATATTGCCTTTTCACTTTTAATAATTCATTTTTATGGGTCTTAAATTAAGTAATCGTTAAAAAAAGGAGGCAAATATGGGTGAAATTTATCAAATCGATAATCTCGATCGCGGCATCCTGAACGCATTAATGGAAAATGCACGCACACCTTATGCTGAATTGGCAAAAAATTTTGGCGTGAGTCCAGGAACTATCCATGTGCGAGTGGAGAAAATGCGCCAGGCGGGGATCATTACCGCGGCTTGTGTTCACGTTAATCCAAAAAAACTCGGGTATGACGTGTGTTGCTTTATCGGTATTATTTTGAAAAGTGCCAAAGACTACCCGTCGGCACTAAAAAAACTGGAAGGTTTAGAAGAAGTTGTAGAAGCCTATTACACCACCGGCCACTACAGCATTTTTATTAAAGTGATGTGTAAGTCAATAGATGCGCTCCAGCAGGTACTTATCAACAAGATCCAGACTATCGATGAGATCCAGTCAACGGAGACACTTATCTCCCTGCAAAACCCCATCATGCGTACCATTGTGCCTTGAGCACTAAATAACTATACCCACATTATCCACAGGTAGATCCCAGCTGATTCACAGCGTACAATACCGGCTCTTTACTTCGGTTGGGTCCTTTATGGCTGACATTACCTTGATCAGTGGCAGTACACTCGGCAGCGCTGAATATGTTGCTGAACATTTAGCTGAGAAATTAGAAGAAGCAGGTTTTTCTACAGAGATGCTGCATGGCCCTGAATTAGACGAGCTTACGCTTGAGGGTACGTGGCTAATAGTCACATCAACCCACGGTGCGGGTGATCTCCCAGATAACCTTCAACCATTATTAGAACAAATCGAACAACAGAAGCCTGATCTTTCTCAAGTGCACTTTGGTGCTGTTGGTTTGGGCAGTTCAGAATATGACACTTTCTGCGGTGCAGTGAGAGCATTGGATCAACAATTGATCGCACAAGGCGCCAAACGTTTGGGTGATATTTTAGAAATTGACGTCATCCAACATGAAATTCCCGAGGATCCGGCAGAGGTTTGGGTCAAAAATTGGATTAATTTGCTCTAATTTGATTAAAGATCACGCGAACGAATGTGGATAAGTATGCTTAAAAGCAGGGTAAAACCGGTACATATCCACATAACAACCTTGGCACCTCAGAGTGCCTGTGCATAACATGCCATTTAGATCCCAGCTTATACGCAATAGGATCACCGATCATTCACAGCAAACGATCTTCCTTAATACTATGATCTTCCATGTGAATAATCACTTATCCACAGAGGATCATGATCCTAATAAGAGATCTAATAAAGAGATCTTTAAATAAAAAGATCTTCTTTTAATTAAGGGGGATCCTAAGCCGCTTGGTCGAAAGTCTAAACTTGAGTAGAATCCCCCACCCCAGGGCAAACACAGAAATTCGCATAACGGCGAGGTGCAGTACCATGTTTTATCCAGATCAATTTGACGTCATCATCATTGGTGGTGGCCATGCCGGCACGGAAGCTGCAATGGCAGCGGCACGCATGGGACGTCAGACCTTATTGCTGACGCACAACATCGACACACTGGGACAAATGTCTTGTAACCCAGCGATTGGCGGTATCGGTAAGGGACATTTGGTAAAAGAGATCGATGCTCTGGGTGGTCTGATGGCCATGGCGACTGACCAAGCGGGTATTCAGTTTAGGATACTAAACGCCAGCAAAGGGCCAGCGGTAAGAGCGACCCGAGCTCAGGCTGACCGTGTGCTGTATCGCCAGGCAGTACGTACCGCATTGGAAAACCAGCCAAACCTGATGATCTTTCAACAGCCAGTTGAAGATCTGATTGTTGAAAATGATCGCGTTGTGGGTGCAGTCACCCAAATGGGTCTTAAATTCCGAGCGAAAGCGGTGGTATTAACCGTTGGTACTTTCCTCGACGGAAAAATTCATATCGGTCTTCAGAACTACAGTGGTGGTCGTGCTGGTGATCCGCCATCCATCTCATTGTCACAGCGTTTGCGTGAATTACCACTGCGCGTTAATCGCCTTAAGACCGGTACTCCACCACGTATTGATGCGCGGACCATTGATTTTAGCCAATTGGCTCCTCAGTTCGGTGATACGCCTATTCCAGTATTTTCATTCTTGGGTAATGCTAGCCAGCATCCAGAACAAATGGCTTGTCATATCACCTACACCAATGAAAAAACCCATGAAGTGATCCGCAATAACTTGGATCGTAGCCCAATGTATGCCGGGATCATTGAAGGGATCGGGCCACGCTACTGTCCTTCGATCGAAGACAAAGTCATGCGTTTCGCCGATCGTAATTCACACCAGATCTTCCTTGAACCAGAAGGTCTGACCAGTAATGAGATCTATCCGAACGGTATTTCAACCAGCCTGCCTTTCGATGTACAGATGCAAATCGTCCGTTCAATGAAAGGGCTAGAAAATGCCCGTATCATTCGACCAGGTTATGCCATCGAATATGATTTCTTTGATCCACGTGATTTGAAACCGACCTTGGAAAGCAAATATATCCACGGTCTGTTCTTTGCTGGGCAAATCAATGGCACTACCGGCTATGAAGAAGCAGCGGCTCAAGGGCTGCTTGCAGGGCTTAATGCGGGCCGCTTAGCTAACGATGACGATGGATGGTCACCTCGCCGTGATGAAGCTTACCTTGGCGTGCTGGTGGACGATTTAAGCACCCTTGGCACCAAAGAACCGTATCGCATGTTTACCTCTCGCGCAGAGTATCGCTTGATGCTGCGTGAAGATAACGCGGATCTGCGCTTGACTGAGATGGGCCGTAAATTGGGGTTGGTTGACGATGCTCGTTGGGCACATTTCAGCAAGAAAATTGAGCAAATTGAAAAAGAACGTCAACGTCTGCGTGATATATGGGTACATCCGCACTCTGAAAATGTTGATGAGATCAATGCATTACTAAAAGCGCCGTTGTCTAAAGAAGCCAATGGTGAAGAATTACTGCGTCGGCCTGAAATTGACTATCGTTTGCTGACAACCCTAACCTCTTTTGGCCCAGCATTAACAGATCCACAAGCTGCGGATCAGGTTGAAATTCAGGTTAAATATGAAGGGTATATCGCGCGTCAGCAGGAAGAAATTGAAAAACAACTGCGCAATGAGAATACTCTACTGCCGGCTGAGCTGGATTATCGTCAGGTGTCTGGTTTATCGAACGAAGTCATCGCTAAACTGAACGATCACAAACCTAACTCAATCGGACAAGCCTCGCGTATTTCTGGCATTACCCCAGCAGCAATCTCTATTTTATTGGTTTGGCTGAAAAAACAGGGGTTGTTACGCCGTAGTGCCTAACAACCGACGTTTGCCTGCATTGCTAAGGGATAAGCAGTGCAGGTAAGTTCTTCTTTGCTTCAGGCCACAACTAACGGTTCAAACCACTGCCAAGCTAGATTATCATTCCTCATCCCGGCCCTTTTCATGCTGACTGAACGAGCTTAGTCAGAGGATATTGTTGTGTTAAAAAAATTAGATTCCCTGCTAAATGCCGCAGCTATTGTGTTACCTGAACAGCAAAAATTACAGTTGATAGGCTATGTAGAACTGCTGCATAAGTGGAACAAAGCTTACAATCTGACTTCTGTTCGTGACCCACAGCAAATGCTAGTGCGACATATTCTGGATAGTATTGTGGTTAACCCACATTTGCAGGGTGACCGGTTTATTGATGTGGGCACCGGCCCTGGGCTTCCTGGGATACCGCTGGCAATTGTACGGCCTACTGCGCACTTTACGTTGCTAGATAGCTTGGGTAAACGTGTACGCTTCTTGCGTCAGGTACAGCACGAACTGGGCTTAAATAATATTGAGCCAGTGCAAAGCCGAGTTGAGGACTTTGCCGCAAAACCGCCATTTGATGGTGTAATAAGCCGTGCATTTGCATCTCTACAAGATATGCTGTCTTGGTGTCACCATTTGCCAGCTAAGCCTGAAGGGCGCTTTTATGCGCTTAAAGGGGTGAGGCCGGACGATGAGTTAGCCGTACTGCCGGAGGGTATTAGCCTTGAATCGGTCGTGCGATTGCAGGTGCCAGAGTTGGAAGGTGAACGCCATCTGGTCATTCTTAAGTCAAACTAACTTTGTTATTTATCAAAAAAATGTAATAAATCCTTGGCGGATGGTAGGAAAATTATCGTATTTATTATTTTTAATATAGATAAGTATTTCTTCGCTTACTATCGTACCGGCAGATTATATTTTACGTGTTGTTTACAAAAACAGCGATAACAGATGGCATAACTATATTGAAAGCTGGCAAATAGTCACTTTAGTCATTACTTTAGCTGTGCCATCACTCTTTTTATGTAGACGAAGTGTTGCTTGATTATTATCTGAAATGTCAACGGGAAGTTTTTACTAAGTAGATAAGTTGTTCGATAATAGTTTAATTTTAACATTATGATTTATAAAACTTTTTAATGGCTCTTTTCGTTAAAGACAAACAGAAGCTTTATGGGATATAAATCAGTTTGTTTTAAGTTTTGTGATCAGTTGCACGCTTTATTGGTAATGGTTGGAATCGTCAGACAATTAAATGGGGGCTTTATTCCGAGGCTTTTCTTGTGAAAATAGTCCGAAAGAAGAAAATTTAAATAATTGTTCACCTTTTCGCTACTTATCGATTGAATTCGTTTGAGTGGCCCGTATAATTTGCTCGTTTTTTGCTGCTTGACTCAATGGGGTAAAAGGCAGTTTTATACCTCACTCAGCATACCCTTAGTGTGGTTCGGAGAGAACAAACGTCATGCCTGTATCCCTTTACAGTGGGAAAATCGCACGAAAGCTGCTGTTTTTGCAGTTAATGACTTTTGTTGTTCTCAGTGCTGCTTTTGGCTTTAAAAGCCTGGAATGGAGTGCTTCTGCTCTGGCAGGAGGATTGGCGGCTTGGTTGCCCAGCGCCATGTTTATGTTGTTTGCTTGCCGCCATCAGGCAAAAACAGCAGCTCCAGGTCGTGTTGCGTGGTCGTTTGCCATTGGCGAAGGGTTAAAAGTTATCATGACGATAATTTTGCTGATTGTGGCTTTGGGGCTGTTTAAAGCAGCGTTTGCGCCACTCGGTTTAACCTATTTGGCGGTGCTGATTGTGCAGATATTGGCACCGGCTGTGATTAGCGGCTACCGTACTTAACCGTTATCGTATTTAACTACAAAAAGGGTAAGAGGCATCATGTCTGCATCAGGAGAAATCTCTACTCCAAGGGACTACATAGGTCACCACCTGAATAACCTTCAGTTGGACCTGCGTACCTTTGAGTTGGTCAATCCCCACTCACCTGGCCCTGCAACGTTCTGGACGTTGAACATTGACTCTTTGTTCTTCTCTGTCGTGCTGGGGTTAGCTTTTCTGTTTGTGTTCCGCAAAGTCGCGGCAGGTGCCACCAGTGGCGTGCCTGGCAAATTGCAGACTGCTGTTGAGTTAATTATCGGTTTTGTCGATAACAGCGTGCGGGATATGTACCACGGCAAAAGTAAAGTCATAGCACCATTAGCCCTGACCGTGTTTGTTTGGGTTTTATTGATGAACATGATGGACTTACTGCCAATCGATTTACTGCCTTACATCGGTGAACATGTCTTTGGGTTACCTGCATTGCGCGTGGTACCTACTGCGGACGTGAGTATTACCTTGTCCATGGCATTGGGTGTCTTCATCCTGATTCTGTTCTATAGCATCAAAATGAAAGGTGTAGGCGGCTTCGTAAAAGAACTCACGATGCAGCCGTTTAATCACCCGATATTTATTCCAGTTAACTTAATTCTGGAAGGTGTCAGCCTGCTGTCCAAACCCGTTTCACTCGGTTTGCGACTGTTCGGCAACATGTATGCGGGTGAGTTGATCTTCATCCTTATTGCGGGTCTGTTGCCGTGGTGGTCACAGTGGATGCTCAGTTTACCTTGGGCTATCTTCCACATACTGATTATTACGTTACAAGCCTTTATCTTCATGGTTCTAACGATTGTCTATCTGTCGATGGCGTCCGAAGAGCACTGATTTTCTTAATATACCCTAAATAATTCGAGTTGCAGAAAGGCGGCAACTGAGCGAATCCCGAGGAGCTTACATAAGTTAAGTGACTGGGGTGAACGAAGGAAGCCAACGCACATGTAGCTTGAAGTATGAAGTGTATAACACTACTGCGTTTAACTGAAATAATTGGAGACTGTCATGGAAAACCTGAATATGGATCTGCTGTACATGGCTGCCGCTATAATGATGGGTTTAGCGGCAATCGGTGCTGCGATCGGTATCGGCATCCTGGGTGGTAAATTTTTGGAAGGCGCTGCACGTCAGCCTGACCTGATTCCTCTGCTGCGTACACAGTTCTTTATCGTCATGGGTCTGGTTGACGCCATCCCTATGATCGCTGTTGGTCTGGGTCTGTACGTGATGTTTGCTGTCGCGTAAGTAGAGTTTTCTCTACCGTGAACTACACCAAACTATTAACTTTTAAAGAGGCATTGTGCTGTGAATCTTAACGCAACAATCCTCGGCCAGGCCATCGCGTTTGTCCTGTTTGTCCTGTTTTGTATGAAGTATATATGGCCGCCAATTATGGCTGCCATCGAGAAGCGTCAAAAAGAAATTGCTGACGGTCTCTCTTCTGCAGAGCGTGCCAAAAAAGATTTGGACTTAGCGCAAGCCAATGCGACCGACCAACTGAAGAAGGCTAAAGCAGAAGCACAGGTGATCATCGAGCAGGCAAGTAAACGCAAAGCTCAGATCCTTGATGAAGCTAAAACTGAAGCCGAACAGGAACGTAACAAAATCGTGGCGCAAGCGCAGGCAGAGATCGACGCCGAACGTAAGCGTGCTCGTGAAGAGTTGCGTAAGCAAGTCGCGATGTTGGCTATAGCTGGCGCCGAGAAGATCATCGAACGTTCCGTGGATGAAGCTGCTAACAGCGACATCGTTGATAAACTGGTCGCTGAACTGTAAGGAGGGAGGGGCTGATGTCTGAATTTGTAACTGTAGCTCGCCCCTACGCCAAAGCAGCTTTTGACTTTGCTGTTGAGCACCAGGCGGTTGATCGTTGGCAGGATATGCTAGCGTTTACTGCCCAAGTGACGCGCAATGAACAGATCGCTGAATTGCTTTCCGGTGCTGTTGCACCAGAAACAATGTCTAAGACGTTTATTGCAGTCTGTGGTGATCAGCTCGATGAATCCGCACAGAACTTCATTCGAGTTATGGCGGAGAATGGCCGTTTACTGGTTCTTCCTGAGGTGCTACAGCAGTTTATTCAACTGCGTGCCTCGCTGGAGTCGACCGTCGACGTCGAAGTGAGCTCTGCGAGCCCACTGAAAGACGAACAGCTAGCTAAAATTGCTGCTGCGATGGAAAAACGTCTATCACGCAAAGTTAAGCTGAATTGCAAAATCGATAAGTCCGTAATGGCCGGCGTAGTAATACGTGCAGGCGATATGGTGATAGATGGCAGCGTTCGCGGTCGTCTAGAACGCCTGGCGGACGTCTTGCAGTCTTAAGGGGACTGGAGCATATGCAACTGAATTCCACCGAAATCAGCGAACTGATCAAGCAGCGCATTGCTCAGTTCAATGTGGTGAGCGAAGCTCACAATGAAGGTACTATTGTTTCCGTCAGTGACGGGATCATTCGCGTACACGGCTTAGCCGATGTTATGCAGGGCGAGATGATCGCACTGCCAGGCAACCGTTACGCAATCGCACTGAACCTGGAGCGCGACTCCGTAGGTGCTGTAGTTATGGGTCCGTACGCCGATCTTGCCGAAGGCATGAAGGTTAAATGTACTGGCCGTATCCTGGAAGTTCCCGTCGGTCGTGGCCTGTTGGGTCGCGTCGTCAATACTCTGGGTGAACCTATTGATGGTAAAGGTCCGGTAGAAAACGACGGCTTCTCAGCTGTTGAAGCTATCGCACCTGGCGTTATCGAACGTCAATCCGTTGATGAGCCTGTTCAGACGGGCTATAAGTCAGTGGATGCCATGATCCCAATTGGTCGTGGCCAGCGTGAATTGATCATCGGTGACCGTCAGACAGGTAAAACTGCTTTGGCGATTGATGCGATCATCAACCAACGCGATTCCGGCATCAAATGTGTGTATGTTGCTATCGGCCAGAAAGCCTCTACTGTTGCTAACGTAGTGCGTAAACTGGAAGAGCATGGCGCTTTGGCTAATACCATTGTGGTTGTAGCTACCGCCTCAGAATCTGCAGCATTGCAGTACCTGGCACCTTACTCCGGTTGTGCTATGGGTGAATATTTCCGCGACCGCGGTGAAGATGCGCTGATTATTTATGATGACCTGTCTAAACAGGCTGTTGCATATCGTCAAATCTCCTTGCTGCTCCGTCGTCCACCAGGTCGTGAAGCTTACCCTGGCGACGTATTCTACCTCCACTCCCGTTTGCTGGAGCGTGCTGCGCGTGTTAACGCCGACTACGTTGAAGCCTTTACCAAGGGTGAAGTGAAAGGTAAAACCGGTTCTTTGACCGCATTGCCAATCATTGAAACTCAAGCAGGGGACGTTTCCGCGTTCGTTCCGACTAACGTAATTTCGATTACCGATGGTCAGATCTTCCTGGAATCCAGCCTGTTTAACGCCGGTATTCGTCCTGCGGTTAACCCAGGTATCTCCGTATCTCGTGTGGGTGGTGCAGCGCAAACCAAGATCATGAAAAAACTGTCCGGTGGTATTCGTACTGCTCTGGCACAGTATCGTGAACTTGCTGCGTTCTCCCAGTTCGCATCCGATTTGGATGATGCAACACGTAAACAGCTGAGCCACGGTCAGAAAGTGACCGAGCTTCTGAAACAGAAACAATACGCACCGATGTCTGTTGCGCAGCAATCTCTGGTTCTGTTCGCAGCTGAACGTGGTTATCTGGGTGATGTTGAGTTGGCGAAGGTAGGTAGCTTTGAAGCTGCGCTGTTAGCGTTTGCTGACCGTGAGCATGCCGAGCTTCTGCAACAAATCAACCAAACTGGCGCGTACAACGATGAGATCGAGGGCAAGCTGAAAGGCATCCTTGATACATTTAAGGCAACCCAGTCCTGGTAACGCTATGCGGCCTTGCTTTTCATTAGAAAAGCAGGCCGTCTGGTAATGAGGAGAAGCAGAAATGGCCGGCGCAAAAGAGATACGTTCCAAGATCGCCAGCGTGCAAAACACGCAAAAGATCACCAAAGCCATGGAGATGGTCGCCGCCTCCAAAATGCGTAAATCGCAGGAACGCATGGCGGCCAGCCGTCCTTATGCAGAAACTATGCGTAGTGTGATTGGTCACCTTGCGTTAGGTAATCTGGAATATAAACATCCGTACCTGGAAGAGCGTGACGTTAAGCGCGTTGGGTATCTGGTGGTTTCTACAGACCGTGGCTTGTGCGGTGGTTTGAACATTAACCTGTTCAAAAGACTGTTGGCTGAGATGAAAGGTTGGTCTGAAAAAGGCGTTGAATGTGATTTAGCGCTGATTGGATCAAAAGCAGCTTCTTTCTTTGGTTCCGTGGGTGGCAAGATTGTCGCTCAGGTTACTGGCATGGGGGATAACCCTTCCTTGTCAGAGCTTATCGGGCCAGTCAAAGTGATGCTGCAAGCCTATGATGAAGGTCGTCTGGATAAGCTGTATATCGTTAATAACAAGTTTATCAATACGATGTCTCAGGAACCACGGATCATGCAGCTACTACCGCTTCCGCCTGCGGAAGATGGTGAGCTGAAGAAGAAATCCTGGGATTACCTGTATGAACCCGATCCTAAAGCATTGCTGGATACCCTCCTGCGTCGCTATGTGGAATCGCAAGTTTATCAGGGCGTCGTTGAAAACCTGGCCAGCGAGCAGGCCGCGCGAATGGTAGCGATGAAAGCCGCCACCGATAACGGCGGTAGTCTGATCAAAGAGCTGCAGTTGGTTTACAACAAGGCTCGTCAGGCCAGCATCACTCAGGAACTCACCGAGATCGTCGGGGGAGCCTCCGCGGTTTAACCAGGTTATTACCCTAAATAGTTCAGATTGCGAAACGGCGGCAACTGAGCAAATCCCCTGGCGCTTGCTAATAAAGTAAGCAACTGGGGTGAGAAAAAGCAGCCAACGCCCAAGCAATTTGAAGTATGACGGGTAAACGTATTACGTAGAGGATTCAAGATGGCTACTGGAAAGATTATCCAGGTAATCGGCGCCGTAGTGGACGTCGAATTCCCCCAAGACGCTGTACCAAAAGTGTACAACGCCCTTGAGGTTGAAGGCACTGCTGAGAAGCTGGTGCTGGAAGTTCAGCAACAGCTAGGCGGTGGTGTTGTTCGTTGTATCGCAATGGGCTCTTCCGATGGTCTGAGCCGCGGGTTGAAAGTCATCAACCTGGAACACCCAATTGAAGTGCCGGTTGGTAAATCAACTCTGGGCCGTATCATGAACGTATTGGGTGACCCAATCGACATGAAAGGTCCGATCGGTGAAGAAGAGCGTTGGGCAATCCACCGTGAAGCGCCTTCTTACGAAGAGCTTGCCAGCTCACAAGATTTGTTAGAAACCGGTATCAAAGTAATGGACTTGATTTGCCCGTTCGCTAAGGGCGGTAAAGTGGGTCTGTTTGGTGGTGCGGGTGTTGGTAAAACAGTAAACATGATGGAGCTTATTCGTAACATCGCGATCGAGCACTCAGGTTATTCTGTATTTGCCGGTGTGGGTGAGCGTACTCGTGAGGGTAACGACTTCTACCACGAGATGACGGACTCCAACGTTCTGGACAAAGTATCTTTGGTGTATGGCCAGATGAATGAGCCACCAGGTAACCGTCTGCGCGTTGCTCTGACCGGCCTGACCATGGCGGAGAAATTCCGTGATGAAGGTCGTGACGTACTGTTGTTCATCGATAACATCTATCGCTATACCTTGGCCGGTACGGAAGTATCCGCACTGCTGGGTCGTATGCCATCAGCGGTAGGCTACCAGCCAACGCTGGCAGAAGAGATGGGTGTGTTGCAGGAACGTATTACGTCCACCAAGACGGGTTCAATCACTTCTGTTCAGGCCGTTTACGTGCCTGCGGATGACTTGACTGACCCATCACCAGCAACCACCTTTGCTCACTTGGATGCAACCGTCGTTTTGAGTCGTCAAATCGCCTCTTTGGGTATTTACCCTGCGGTTGACCCACTTGACTCCACCAGCCGTCAGCTTGATCCGCTGGTTGTTGGCCAGGAGCACTACGATGTAGCGCGTGGCGTGCAGTCTATTCTGCAACGTTACCAGGAGCTGAAAGACATCATCGCAATCTTGGGTATGGACGAGTTGTCAGAAGATGACAAACTGGTTGTATCCCGTGCGCGTAAAATTCAGCGCTTCCTGTCTCAACCGTTCTTCGTGGCAGAAGTCTTTACCGGTTCACCGGGCAAGTTCGTTTCGCTGAAAGATACCATTCGTGGTTTCAAAGGCATCATGAACGGCGACTATGACCACTTGCCGGAGCAGGCGTTCTACATGGTTGGCACCATTGAAGAAGCAGTGGAAAAAGCCAAGAAACTGTAACGCTGTTGACTGGAGGGTGACATGGCTGCAATGACTTACCATCTGGATGTTGTGAGCGCAGAGAAGAAGATGTTCTCTGGCGTGGTACAAAAAATTCAGGTGACGGGTAGTGAAGGCGAACTTGGGATTTTCCCTGGTCACGCCCCACTGCTCACTGCCATTAAGCCTGGCATGATACGTATCGTGAAGCAGTTCGGTGAGGAAGAGTTTATTTATCTTTCTGGCGGCATCCTTGAGGTGCAACCGAGCGTTGTGATCGTATTGGCTGACACAGCTATTCGCGGAACTGATCTGGACGAAGCTAAAGCGCTGGAATCTAAGCGTAAAGCCGAAGATCATATCAACAACTCCCACGGCGACGTCGACTATGCTCAGGCATCCGCTGAATTGGCGAAGGCGATTGCGAAATTACGCGTAATCGAACTGACCAGGAAGGCGATGTAATTTTATACTAATGGGTTGCGTTAACTCGTTGATTTATAAAATTACTATATATACTCAGGTCATTGGGGTTGCAGGTAGGTAGCAAGCTAACGCTACTGCAACTTCCAGTACGAAGGTATAAATAAAAAATAGAATGCCAGTCAGTAAATCTGATTGGCATTTTTTTTACCTATACACCAGATAACACAGATACTCGCCTTTTGTTTATCTCCCTTAATCCGCTTTCCTACTATTTAGTTAAGCCTCAGCTAAACTCAAAGCGTTTCTTTCTGAAAACTCTTGTTTCTTGTCGTAAAATAAGTGGTTAATAGCGTAAATATGTACATGTGTTTTGACAAAAACAGCACGGGAATCGTCGCTGATCGCAGACACTTTTCGCCCCATTTTTTCGTTACATGACGAGTAGCAACAACCCTTTAACCATGCGGGTTGAGTACATTTTTCGTTGAGAAATATGTAGTAATTATTTCGCTAAACAGGTTTACTTCCGTCTATTAAATTGGAGTTATCAGGTTGCTTATGTCTAACAGCTCAATGAGTGTAGTCATCCTTGCCGCAGGTAAGGGAACACGCATGTATTCCGACCTTCCTAAGGTGTTACACCCATTGGCAGGTAAGCCGATGGTTCAGCATGTTATTGATGCTGCCATGAAGCTGGGTGCAAAAAACGTTAATCTGGTTTATGGGCACGGCGGCGATCTGCTGAAAAAGACGCTATCCGATCCCTCTTTGAACTGGGTATTACAAGCTGAACAGTTGGGTACCGGGCACGCGATGCAACAAGCCGCACCGCACTTTGCTGACGATGAAGATGTGCTGATGCTATACGGCGATGTGCCGTTGATCTCTGTGGATACCTTACAGCGACTGCTGGCGGCGAAGCCACAAGGCGGCATTGGCTTGTTGACCGTCAAGCTGGATAACCCAAGTGGTTATGGCCGTATCGTGCGTGAGAATGACGACGTGGTGGGGATTGTTGAGCATAAAGATGCCAGTGATGCACAGCGCGAAATTAATGAAATCAACACCGGAATACTGGTTGCTAATGGGCGTGATCTAAAGCGCTGGCTATCACTGTTGGATAACAATAATGCTCAAGGTGAGTTTTATATCACCGATATTATTGCATTGGCACATGCTGATGGTAAGAAGGTTGCTGCGGTTCACCCCGCTCGGTTGAGTGAGGTTGAAGGGGTAAATAACCGCCTGCAACTCGCTGCTCTAGAGCGTGTATACCAGTCTGAGCAGGCTGAGAAACTGTTATTGGCCGGTGTGATGTTACTGGATCCCGCGCGCTTTGATTTGCGCGGAGAATTAACACATGGTCGTGATATTACTATCGATACCAATGTCATCATTGAAGGTCATGTGACTTTAGGTGATCGGGTTCGTATTGGTAGCGGATGCGTACTGAAAAATTGTGTGATCGGTGATGATTCTGACATTAGCCCATATAGCGTATTAGAAAACTCACGCCTGGATACTGGCTGCTCTGTTGGGCCATTTGCCCGCCTGCGCCCAGGTGCTGAATTAGCTGAAGGCGCACATGTTGGTAACTTCGTTGAAATCAAAAATACCCGCTTGGGTAAAGGCTCGAAAGCGGGTCATCTTTCCTATTTGGGCGATGCCGAGATTGGTTCGGGCGTAAATATTGGCGCAGGAACCATAACTTGCAACTATGATGGAGCTAATAAGTTTAAAACTATTATTGGCGATGATGTCTTTGTTGGGTCCGATACTCAATTGGTCGCGCCGGTCACTGTTGCAAAGGGTGCCACTATCGCTGCGGGAACTACCGTAACTCGCGATATTGCGGAAAATGAGTTAGTGCTTAGCCGTGTTAAACAAGTCCATGTTCAGGGCTGGCAGCGTCCGGTGAAGAAAAAATAAGCTATACCCGTTATATTTCAAGCTGCATGTGCGTTGGCTGCGTTCAATCACCCCAGTTACTTACTGGTCGTTGACCTTAAAATAAGTAAGCTTCTGGGGATCTGCTCAATTGCTGCCTTCCTGCAACTCGAATTATTTAGGTTATATTAAAACAGCCCCTTCAATATCGTTTATTCTTTGAAGGGATGTTTTGCCCTGTGTTTTTGGTTTATCTATTGATGCTGAAAACACAGAGCAAAACATAATAATCCCCAACTCTACAGGCTCGGGGAACCCGGAAAATCCGGAAAATCAGGTCACTGACATCGACAAGGTTCTAAAAGAACCTTACATAGGAATAAAATAGATGTGTGGAATTGTTGGCGCAGTAGCGCAACGTGATATCGCTGAGATTCTGATCGAAGGTTTACGTCGTCTTGAATACCGTGGCTATGACTCTGCTGGTTTAGCAGTGGTTGACGCTGAAGGTAATATGACGCGTTTACGTCGGGTGGGTAAAGTACAGGCGCTGTCTGATGCTGCCGAAAATCAGGCTTTACATGGTGGCACCGGGATTGCACATACCCGTTGGGCTACCCATGGTGAGCCATCGGAAGCCAATGCGCACCCTCATGTTTCTGACTATATCTCTGTGGTACACAACGGCATTATTGAGAATCACGAACCTTTACGTGAATTACTGATTGGTCGTGGCTACCGTTTCAGTTCTGAAACAGATACTGAAGTTATTGCTCACTTGGTGCACTGGGAGCTACAGCAAGGTGGATCTTTGCTGGAAGTGGTTAAGCGTGTTATCCCGCAATTACGTGGCGCTTACGGCACTGTCGTTATGGATAGTCGTGACCCAAGTCGTTTGGTGGCTGCGCGTTCCGGTAGCCCATTAGTGATTGGTTGTGGTGTAGGTGAAAACTTTATTGCCTCTGACCAACTGGCGTTATTACCCGTGACTCGCCGCTTCATCTTCCTGGAAGAAGGTGATGTGGTTGAAGTAACTCGCCGTAGCATCGCAATTTTTGATAAACAGGGTAATGCTATTGAGCGCCCTGAAATTGAATCTCAGGTGCAGTACGATGCCGGTGATAAAGGTGTTTACCGCCATTACATGCAGAAAGAGATTTATGAACAGCCAATGGCGATTAAAAATACGCTGGAAGGCCGTTTAAATCATGGTGTAATTGATTTGTCTGAACTTGGCCCTAAAGCGGATGCATTATTGGCAAATGTTCAACATATTCAAATTATTGCCTGTGGTACCTCTTATAACTCAGGCATGGTTTCGCGTTATTGGTTTGAATCATTAGCCGGTGTGCCTTGTGACGTAGAGATTGCGTCTGAGTTCCGTTACCGCAAATCCGCTGTGCGCCCAAACAGCCTGTTGATCACCTTGTCACAATCAGGTGAAACTGCCGATACCTTAGCTGCTCTGCGCTTATCAAAAGAGTTGGGGTATTTGGGGTCGCTGGCTATTTGTAACGTCGCTGGCTCATCGCTGGTGCGTGAATCAGATTTAGCGTTAATGACCAAAGCCGGTACTGAGATTGGCGTAGCATCAACGAAAGCCTTTACCACTCAGTTGACAGTATTACTGATGCTGGTGGGGCGTATTGGCAAGCTGAAGGGCGCTGATGCCAGTCTGGAGCAGAATATTGTTCATGCGTTACAGGCTCTACCTGCTCGTATTGAACAGATGTTGTCTCTGGATAAAACCATTGAAGCGCTGGCTGAAGGTTTCTCTGATAAACACAATGCCTTGTTCCTTGGTCGCGGTGATCAATATCCGATTGCGATGGAAGGCGCGCTGAAACTTAAAGAGATCTCTTATATTCACGCTGAAGCTTATGCTGCAGGTGAGTTGAAGCACGGTCCATTGGCATTGATTGATGCTGATATGCCGGTCATCGTGGTTGCGCCAAATAATGAATTGTTGGAAAAACTGAAATCCAACATTGAAGAAGTGCGTGCCCGTGGCGGTTTGCTGTATGTGTTTGCTGATCAAAATGCCGGTTTCACTGACAGTGAAGGGATGAAAATCATTCAGTTACCACATGTAGAAGAGATTATCGCGCCTATCTTCTATACCGTGCCACTACAGTTACTCTCTTACCATGTCGCGCTAATTAAAGGCACCGACGTGGACCAGCCACGTAACTTGGCAAAATCAGTCACGGTTGAATAAGCTGCGATAGATATAGCACAAAATATTGTGGGCGGATGAAATAGCCGTTAACTCGAAAAGTCCGGTTATGCTGTTTAAAAGCATACCGGATTTTTTTATGACCAAATTAAAACAGTCATTGTCAGGAATCGGCAAAAGTTACGTTGCCGGTTTTTTAGATAGCTGCCGCTATCATCAGTTTATATATAAAAACACAATATATTACCCAACGACACTTTAATGCCACAGCGTCGTTGGGAGAGTGTCAAGGGACATAAATAATTTCGAAGGTCGAGGTTAAATCTCTAAGCTCTTTCCTTGCCCCATCCTGGTAATGAATCTGCACATCATAATGGTAGATCAGCTTTTCTTGCGGATTAAGAATGAGTTGCAAGGCCGACACTTTCACTTCTAAGGTTTTGGTAGGCTGCTCGCTATTCAGTGCTATCGTCTGGTGGTTGATACTGATTAGTATCTGTTCTATGGGTTTCGGGCCGGTGGGATCATAAGCACCCTGGCTGCTGATAAACTTCAGCGTTTTGACAATTTCAACTGGGGTGGAATTATCGATAAACAGCTGGGGATTATTTTTATATGCAACCGGCATCCTGAGCTGTACCGGGATATTGTCAGGGCTAAAGCCTTCCTGTTTAACTTCCAGCTCGCCATTGAGCAACAGATGCTGTGCCGTGGTATCAAACAGCGCATCCCAAATTTTTGCAAACTGCGCCGATGGCAGCGTGAACGAATCAATAATACCGCTTTGCAGGTTTACTATTGCGTTGGTTTCTTCGGTTTTCCCCGCCGGTAATGACAAGCGTAGTTTAAGGCTATGCGCACTGGAAAAAGGGATCAACTTACCCTGTGGCTGGGATTGGATAAAGGTAGTTTCGGCGTCGCTAATGCGTTGTCTGTCCACCTTGGGTAGCAAGAAATAGTCAAAGGTCACATTAAACTGAGCCACCTCTGTTGCCCCTTCTGGTGCAGAAAAGGAGATCGACAACATGGGTTTATTATTGTCATTGCTGTTACTGGCCAGTTGAAACGTATCGGGTAAATAATAAAGATAATCTTTACGAATATTATCCTGATAATAGTTATACCAGTATTGATGATATTCTATTGGTGTGAGAATTAATTCAAGACGTGGATTAGGTGGCGCAATGCCGCGGTAGATATAAGGATAATAATTTTCCGCAAAATAAAATATTTTAGGATCAGTAATAGTATTTAGCAGGCCGGTATCAGATTTGATGGCGATCACCAACGTGGTTTGCGCATCGTAGTTGGATAAGGCTCTTAATAACGCATCTCGCTGCTCAAGTCGGGTTAGTTTTAGTTGAGCCTGATATTGCCGTTCAGCTTTGAGTGCCACGTCCTGAAATATCATTTCATTGAATTTGCCAAACTGATTGAAATTGAGCACTACATAAGGCATTTCCTGAATGTTTTTGTTGAGAAAAAAACTCAGTACCATCGTCCAACTAATGCCATCTGTTATGGTTTCAATCTGATAGCGTATTTCGCCAGAGACATTCTCGGTACTGACCTGTGCTATCAATTCATCGGATAATGGCGTTAGAGTTGTCCGTAATTTTCTGGTCAGATTAACATTGTCGGTAAACTGCTGCTGCGCGTTTTCCAGAATAATTTTGTTTAGCGTGACCAGATCATTGAGAAAGATGTTCATAGGTATCCTTCGTATCATAGAGAACAGAACAACGCCTTAGCGCTGATAAATAGGATGAGGTCCACAGATACTGCCCATCGTGACGACGATAGAGTGGTATTTCCCTAGCACTATTGGCAAGCTGCCATTTTTTTAACGGCGTAATAATGTCAGATAGTGTATCGATACCGATATTTTGGGCATATTCAAGTGTGGACAACCATTCGGCGGGATGAGCGTAGTAGGGGGTTAATTGGGTTATTCTCTGATATTCGTTTTGGCTCCAGACGACGGCTTTATTCAGCATGGTGATAATACGATAATAAGCCGGTAGGGTTGCGCATTGTTCGCCATAAAAACGATACAGTAAAATTAGCGCATTGGTATTAACACAGCAGTCGAGCTGGCTAATCTCATTATTTTGTTTCATCCAAGTGTGGAAGGTTTGACATTCAGCCCATTGATGCTGTGGTTCGGTAAGTCGGGCATCAACCTTCTGTAGCTGATAGCCATTCATCTCAATCAGCGTCAGGCGAACGGCGTCAGGCGAAATACGGCCAAATTTGTATAACATTTCGGTAATTATCGCCGTGTCATCAATATCGGCGTCAATCATTTGGCCGTTCATCCAACGGGGATGAGCGTGACGAGGCCAGAAACTGAAATGACCGGGGCGGGTTTCACAACTAGCGAGAAAATCCAGCGCGCGATCAATATAGGAAGCCGTTTGCTCGGTGTAGTCGAGCGTCCTTAATACCTGAGCAGTGACAAAAGCATTGGCATCCTGATGCCACTGGCCGTCGGGTGTTCTGACGCTGGACAGGAATGCCCCGTTTTCTGATTGCTGTTGTCGGAGGATTGCATCTGGCGACATGCCGCGCGGCGGCGGCGGGCTACGGTCTGGTAGGGCAACCTCGCGCCAAAGGTCGTTCTGCGGGCTGAAGGTACAACTGACGCCGCACCTTGCCTGTGCATCAACCGTAAAGCCGATGACATTAAACTGAAGAGGCACATTCTCCTTGAGCAACGCTTGTAGCAGCGGCATGGGCTGTGCCACGTGCTGCAATAGCTCACCAATCTTGATGGCAGCCTGCGCGTTGCCGCCTAAAAAGCGCGGCGCCATAGTAAACAGGCTAAAACTTTCCAACTGGCGTCGATGGTTATAGACCAGGCTGAAACCATAGGTGGTGGCGGGGAATTCATCTGGATTAGGCATGTTAGCTAATACCTGCCTGAGCAGCGCGGCCAGCGGAGGAAACCCACGTTCAATACCAAATAACCGCATAACGTTGGCAATGTCTGCCAGCGTTATTTCTGCGCTGTGCCACTGATAATAATATTCAGTTGGTGTGTCAGGGTTATCTGGGTAATAGCCAATCATCAACAGCGATAGTCCGGCTGCGGTTAACTGATGCAGGGGATAATCGCTATTGGCGTGATTTAGCGGGGAGGCATACAGAGCGATTAATGCTTGATTATTTGGCGGTACTTCGGAGTAAACCTTGGTTTTAATGCCGTCAGCGGTATATTTCCGCCCCAACCATGAGCCAAATTTTAGCGCTTGGGTAGGCGTATCCGGCCGTTGTATCCGGGCAATGTGTGCGAAGCAGGATGCAGACGAGTCTGACGAGGCGTGTGGGTAATTTTCCGCACTGAAGGCCCCAATATCACGAGCCTGGGTGAATAGCGGGAGAAAAGTATCAAACGTGCAAGCCACAGCCTGCGGTTTTATGCTGGATGTCGTGAACTCCAGTGGGCAACCGTTATAAGCCAATAGACTGGTATTAAATGCCGCAGACAGCAGCCCCGATGCCATCCGTTTCTGGCTAAAACGGTGAATGTCGGGTAATAGCGTGCCTGCTAAATCCGGCACATGATGGCATAAAGTGGTTACCAGGGCGTCCAATGCCGCTGGTAACACCGCAACGCGTTCAACCATGATTATTTACCGTAGCTCATGTCGGAATAACGATGGCAGGCGGATTATCTGTACCGTCGACCAACCGGGTATGCCCGCCGACCTCAAGATAGGTAATCGTATAATGAACCGTCCAGGGTTTCTCTGTCAGGCAGCGATACTTGAAGGTTTGCGCTTTGGTTTTATCGGGATTAAAGGAGAACTTCTTGGTTTTCTTTTGTTCTTTGTCATCAAGATAAGTGAGTTCAACCAGCACCTGATTGTATTTATCCCAGGAGAACTGGCGATCGAGGAAAATATCAATTTCATTGAAAGTGAGTAAATTACTCGGATCGAGACCGATGGTGGTAGAAGCGGTTTTGAATTTTGACTGATAGCTGCTGTTACCTTCCCAGCCGGAGCTGCTCGCTGATTTAAAAATAAACTCGCCTTGAATATCGAGTAATTCATTTTTGTCTTTGCTTCTGGCAATATTTTTCCGCCATTCTTTACCGTCCTCGGTAAAGGCATCACTGGTATAGACATTGTTATTGTAGCTGGCTTGAAATGCTGCCGCTTTGATACCGAACTCTTCAAAGCCATCAGGGCCGAAGATTTGCAGTTCGATTTTCTGAAAGAACGGATCATTGACGTTTACTTCAATAAAATAAGGTTTATCTTTTTGGGCTTTTAACGTGTCGGTGCCGATAAAGTTTTGTGGTACGGCGGCCTGAGTAATCGCTTTTGATGAAGTGTAGTTAAAGGATAAGGTTTTATGCTCGGTAATGTTGACCACTTTTAATTCCAATGATGCGCAGGGGAAAAGACCGCCTTTCCCTTTTTCATCTTTACTGCCAATCAATGATTCCAGAATGGAAGCGCTGGCTGATTTTGCCTGCTCATTACTTTCTGCGTTTGGTTTAATGGTTGCGTTGAAAAATATCTTTAGTAGTTCTTCTTTGACAAACTGTAATGCCCACTCTTTTTCTTTGGTCGCCTGATCGCCGGGCATACTTTCGGTCACTTTAATCACGAGTTTTTGATCTTGCTCCAGTTTCTTAATCACGCTGTCAAAGCCGAGCCAAAAACTTGCCGGTGTCTCGACCGGAATAGGAATATTAATGCCAAACTTAGCACCGAATTCCTTATAAACGCTGTCAAATTCCGCTGTAACATCCACTTTCAATGCTGGGGTGATACCGGTATAAGTGAGGTTGTAAGCCACCGCCGCTGGTGCCTGCGCTTGATTAAACGCAGCCTCCAGAATAACCGCCTGTTGTGGCGTCAGTTTGGCACTGAAAATGGCGGTGTTATTACCAAATAGGCTAGAGCTTTGTGCGCTAATCAACTGGCCGTTGGAATTTTGTGCATCCAGAACAAAAAAGTTCACAGTACCATTATTAAACGGTACTGGCGCTTTACGGGCATTTTTCGGCTTGATCTTCAGTTTATTCAGGTAATCGGTAAACGCGGTGTTGAGTTCGCCTTCATCGACGGCAGTATTGACCTCAAAGTTTATGTACCCGCCCTGTTGGTTGGCGTCATCACCGGTGTATTTAATTAATGAAAATACCGGTTTCCCATCGCGTACGGCAATATGAATATCACCGGGCAAATACCAAAATTGGTTTTCATCTGAATCATCAGAAAAAAACGTGATGTTTTTAATCGTGGCGGTTTTTTCTCTCAGTAATAACATGATATTTCCTCATGGTCAGTTAGTAATATTGATCTGTTCTTCATCGGTAATGAGTTTTTTATTTTCAACGCCGCCGTCATTATCAATAATCATGATGTCGAGATTAATAAACAGTAATGTCGGGTCGGGTTGATCTGCGCTAAATAATGCAGGTTCTGACTGGTCTTCAGAGAAATAAAATGCTTCCTTTAACGTGTTCATGGCGAATTGGTTATAGCAGTAAGTCACATTGACTAGAACCTGTGTGATTCTTTCCCAGTCAAAAGCTGGGGTGATTTTCAGCGTTCTTTGTTTATAGAGTCGTGAAGATATGCTGACATCCTGGCTGGTGGGTTGGTCTAACCTTACTGGTATATGGGGAGTGTTAGCGCTAATGCTATATTCTTTGATTACCGAAAAAGTATAGCATTCAGGATCTGGTAGCATGATGCTGTATTCTTCTGACGGTTTTTTCTCGGTGATGTGGAAGTTTTTTGATGTGCTGTTTTCTTTGTTTTCAATATGGGTACAGGTGATATTTACCAATATTGATGTATACCATGCCCAGTTGAATCTTTTTTCTGTGGCAATAACGAAATGATAACGGCTATATAACGATTCAATGTCTAAAAAAATTTCGGTTAAGGATGTGCTCATGATGGCTGAACTGACAAACATCACACCACCGACCGGATGGTTAAAATATAATGTGAACTGATACTCCACCGGCCAGGACATTTTTTTTGTTACAGGGTCGATAATGGCGGAAAAATGGAACGTTTTGGCCGCCATATTATTTCTGGAAAAAACTAACGGGGACCGCGTGTTACCATAAGTCAAATTGAGCGCCACCAATTGAATATTTTCGTCTAACTCAGATGTCAGCAGTTGAGCTTTTATGCTGCGGTAAGAGAAAAAATCATCCTGAAGCTCGTGATAGCTTACGACGTCGATGGCATCATAATGGCTCTGGCTAACCAATGTGGCAAAAAGCGCTTGAGGATAGAGAGATCGCCGTACTACCGTAGTTTCGGTGATTCGGGCACTGAGCGTGCGTTTATCAATATCTTTAACTGAGATGTTTTGTAATTGGAAACCAAATTTAGGCGCGGGGGCTGTTTTTATTTGACCAAATACTGGGGTGAAAAATTCGCAAGTCAGAATCGTGCTCAATTCAGCCGTGGCTTGTTTCATATAATGGTCGGGGTTGGTATTTCTTACCTTGATAGTAACCAGCTTATTACTGATTAAGGTTTCGGAAATATCATCAATATTAAAAGAAAAAATCAGCGCATTAAAACCGAATGAGATTTTCAGATATTCATATACCTGATCCCATTGGGCATCAAGTTCAAAGGTTGAGGGGGGTAATTGTTGCAGGTAGTCGATTTTATAACTGACGGCAATCGGTGCTGATTCCGGTTGCTGAAGCAGCGCGACGATTCGCTCAATATCATTCGTATCAGTCAGTGCGGCCATGATGTAGCAAAACTGATTATTCCCCAGCGAGGTGTGATTCAGCAGTTGAGGCATAGCTTGTGGAATACAGAGCGTGGCAGTGCTGGCAATAATTTGTAAGGGGAGCAGGGTCGCGTCCGGCGGAATATCGGGATTATCCCGCGCCGCTGCCTGTGCAGCAGCCATACTGCTGTTCAGTTGCGTCTGCAATGAGAGTATTGCGTAGTAAGTCGTCGGTTGTGCGGTGGCGCTGCTCCTGAATATTTGATAATGCACTTCGGGAATAGCCTGCTCATTTACCAAAATACTGGGTGCCAACGCGCTATAATAATAAACTTGGCTACCTGGCATTGCATTAATAAAACCGATAGTTTGTTCCGTTATTCTGTTATCCATGGGGGTGTCCATGTTGAATAAAAAACAATCAACCGAGCATCAGTCATCAATGCAATGACCGATGCTCTGCCTATCCAATAGTAATGAACACTGTTCATCACCGCCTCAACGGGAGGGCCGGTTCAGAGGCAGCACATCTGGCCGCCGCTACACCAGAAGAATGACGGGCCATTAACACTTCACCACCACCGCGACCGATGAACCGGTTACCTTGCCCTCAATTGGCTTGGGATCGCGCTCATCATTGTAAATAATGGTGCCGCTATAGGTGATTTCAGGAATGTCATCTGTGCCATCGGGTAAAAACTCGAAGGTAAGGTCGCGGCGGGTGGTGGTATCCACGAGATCTTTTTCTTCCAGATTAATCGATTTAGTCTGTTTAAACTTGTAGGTCTTATAGTTCACCATCATGTCGAAGATGATAATTAGTACATCTTTCTTCGGTGCGATGAAAAATATGGAGTAGGTCGTTTTCCTCGGTAAGGCATTCATTATTTGAATCTGGTTCGCACGGGTGCCACCATATCCGGGCAATTGCGGAGATGGTTCAATACCTGGTTCGATGTAAGTAAAATTACCACCATCCCGGGTATAATAACTGGTGGTGAAATAAATGGGATTCTCTGGCTTCATGCCTACTGGATAAATAAAAGGTTTTGGCTGCGTGGAAACATTCAATACCTGAGTATCGCTTTTTAATTCTACGCCATGCGCTGGATCGGAATATTGGGCTTTCAATAGCACCTGGTTGAATGTTTCCCATGCCTGTGTATCAAGTAACGAATCAATTTGCGCGTAGACAATACCGCATTGTGCCATGTTGATATATTGAACCAGACTATCAATTATATCTATTTTACCTGAATGATAGGGTTTTGAATGCAACCCTGAGAAATTCACCGTATATGAATAGCTGTAGGTGCGCCCCAGTTTTTTATCAATATACCATTTCTCGGTTTTTTGCGACGCGGTGTTTTTTCTGTCGAAGCGGAGTGTGCTGACATGGTTATCATCATATTTTGCGATAACAATAATATTTTCAATATCATATTTATCCAGGTCCTGACTGACATAAAATTCGGGTTGAATAAACTGAAAGAAGGGATCATCAAGATCGTATTCTTTGAAATAGTCATCGACCTTCTCAGCACCAACAATAGAGAGGATAGACGGCAACTGAGTCTGCGGCGCGATGGAAAAAGGAACGACACGATTTTCTTCATATACGCGGGTGAAATCCTGCGTATTTTTCAGACTTTCTTTAAATTTATCAAAATTACCTGCATCGTTCAACAAATCCATACTCATATCCAGCCCTGTCTGGCTAGACAATATTTGTTGAAGCTGTGTTTGTCCCCAGTCCTCGAAGGTTTTTATCCAAGCGCTATATTGATCATCTTTCATGCCCATTTCTTGCGCGCTGAGGCTGGTAATGACAGAAACCTTGGCAGCACCTTTCTCGGAAAACTCACGGGTGATTTCTTTTTCATCCGCAGACCAGGTATGACGGGTAATGGTCTGCGTCACTTCTTTCATTTTCTCACTGTTGTAGGTGACAATAACTTTTACTGCCGGCAGAGAGGCATCCAGCGTGAAGTTATAACGAATTCCGACACTGGCGTTACTCGGCGTTCCTTTTAATACATTCTCAAACAGGGTTGCTCCCAGCCCCGTTAGCGACATGCTAAATACAGTATCGTTATTCCCCAAACCAGAGGGACTCAGTGGTGTGGGCATCTGACAGTAAAATACTTTGTTCTCATTGATGATCAATGAGGCCTGCGCTGAGGTATAGCGGGGTTGGCGCAATTCTATTTTACGCGCATTATCGGGCATCAGTTGACCAAGAAATTGATCGTCACCCGCGTCAGGGTTATAAGCGAGTATATATTTTTTTGCTTGCTCTTCGGTTAATCCAGCATTTTGAAAAGCTTTAATTTTGGCATCTTGATTGGCTTTATTGGTCGGATCGGAATTAAATAATTCTTCAGCTTTAATATACTGGACGATAAGTTTTGATTTCGCCACAAGTTGCGGTGATATCCCACTATAAAGCTGTGCTTTTATTTTGTCGGCTTCGCTTTCTGATGGCACAGGAAGTTTGACGGTAAACTGTGCGTATCCGCCTTGTTGCTCTTCTTTACGATATTTATAGAATAAGAAGTCAGGTTTATTTTCCTGACCAGAAAATACTGGAGTTTCAGGAATAACATAAAAAATATTTTTATCTTCGCTATCGCCATAGCAGGTATAGGTATATACCTTGACGCCTAAGTGTTCTTTGGTATCTATTTTAATCGAATGCTGGATGGCTGTGGTTAACATAGCTTATTCCTCTTAACTCATGGTTATTTTTTGTATTGAAGTTCAATACGGAATGAGGTCGATTGCTGTACACCTGAATCGTAATTTCTGCTTATAAATGACGACGTTTTTCCCTGCCAGTGGTATTCAATACGGCCATTCAAGCTATTTGACTGGGTATTGAGTAACCAAGTGGTTTGCCACTGCTGATCGGAAAATGAAAAATTAAAGGTAGCGCGTTTGGCCTGACCTTCTGGGACGTAATTGGCACTGCCTGAAATCGTCTTAAAATCAGATTGTAAGTGGCGGGCATCAAAGGTCACTTCATGAAACCCGATATCCTGAACGGTCAGGTTGATGTCTGCTTGCCACTGGCGCGTGATATTAATGAATGAATAGTCGGAAAAGGTGACCTTGATATTTATCTCATTCACGCGACTATCGGCGGTGACGGTGAGAGGAGGAAAGTTTGGCCACTGCATGGGTATTTTTTTATCCGCCCACGTCAGTTCAATCGACATAATCATAAATTTGCTGGCATTGAAATCCAGGCTGACTTTGCAGGTATGCTGTTTTCCCGGATCGTCAGGTTGTTTTCGTTGAGGCTCAGGCAGCGGCGAAGGGTCATAGGAAATAAGTTTATTGGCGATAAAGCCGCTAAATAGCGTCGCGATATCCTGTTCGTCGATCAGTTCATAAGATTGGGGCAGGCTGCTTTCGTAAGAAAAATCATAGTCAATTCTGGTGGGTATCTCATCAATATGCGAGATATTGGCGAGCGTATTACTGAGGATGCTGGCAGCGAGATCGACCAGATTTTTTCTCACGGTCTCTTTGGTCTGCGGCGACGGGGTATTTTTAAACTCCTCGTCCAGCACGACGATACCAGCAGTAATTTGCTTGTCGAGTAGCTGCGCAATAGCTTCTGGTGTGCGGGTTTTGGTGTTAAACGCCAGTATTAGAAACTGCCGCCAGTCGCTGTTGAGACGGGCATTAACCGTAGTGCTTACCGTGAATTGTGTGTGGGTGGCAAGAAAAACCCGCTTCGCGTTGCCCTGTATGGCCTCAGTCAACTCTATCCCTTCCGAATGGGTGGTTGACATAGAGTTTCCTTCAAACTCAACCAGATAGGTGGCGTCACCCAGCGGCTCATGAAAGCGCAAGAAAATCGCCGTCTTCGCAGTACACTGCTTAAGGGTGATGTTACCGCCTGAGTGGGAGATATGTGTCTGAATATACTGTTGTATAGCTTGGGTATTGAGGGGAACTAACGGTGTAATCAGGATGACGAGGCCGCCTGCCGGACTGGTGGTAAGGTGAAAACCACTGGTTTTATTTCCCCGATCGTCATGAACTATCTCAGGCGTGAAGCAGCCGTAGGTATAGTCATTGGGCGGGCACCGCTGATCGTGAAAGACGAAAGCTCGATCAAGCAAAAAAAAGGACGCCAGATTTTTTTCAGGATTTAATGATTCAGTCTTCATTTTCAACCTCAAGTGTAATGGTTTGATTGCCCGTCACATAGTCCGACCATTTACCGTTACTGGTTTTATAACGAAACCCTGCCGCGTAAATTGATGTGACATTCCATTGATATTCATAGCAATTATCCTGCTGCGTAAACGTATGATCGCGCGTTTGCGTTTCACCCTGAGCTTGAAATCGTAACGTGACATAACGGATGCCAGTAGCAAACCGGGCGATAATGGTGGCGTGCTGCGCACCAAACTGAGGAAAACTATAAACACCGATGGTGGCTGACTGGATGATTGGCATATCGAGCACCACTGAGGCGGCGCTATCGTTATCCCAGGCGGTCAGCTTGGCATAGGCATCACGTCCCGTTATCGGATAACTGAAACAGGGCGAAGCCAGTGTGAGTTCAAAGGGTTCTGACAGGTCAGCGGAGGAGTAGTGGCCTATGAGCATACTGTGTTGTGCGAATGTCGGATCGATATTGAGGGTCAGGAACTGACAAGGAAGGCTGGAATAATCCAGCGTCAGTATTTTGTTATTACTGGTTCGTTGCTCGCTGACGAGGGAGAGATATCCATTGGCGGTTGGGTAGCTAACGCGAATGTGGTACTGATATTCGCCATTCAAGCTGAACGTATTATTAATAAATGTGAAGGCCAAATAACTCTGACTGGGTATCAATAGCAGGGTTTGCTGTTGTCCAGCAGGATAAAGCTCGCCCGGAGGTAAAATGATTTGTATATCAATAAACGCCCCGTCTTTAAGACCCTGTGGGAAAGCGTAAAGGATGTTAATCCGCAGGTTACCGTCTGGCAACGCAGGTGCGGTTATCTGGTGGATAACCTGTTCGGGAGCCTCTTTGGCAATTTGTTGTGCCGTGGCAAAGGGATCCAATAAAAAGCAGATGGGGCGCCGGGTTAGCTCAACGCGTTTTAAATCAATTATCAGACGACGCTGTTTCTGGGGGAGCAACAGACAAATATAAGTAGTATTGGTGTTGGCGTTACCGATATAGGGCGATCCCAACGTGTTGAACAGACGATCGAGCAAAGCCTGCGCGAATAATAGCGCTTCTGCCGGGTTGGTTGAGGAGAAGGCTGGCGAGATTAGCAGCGGTAGCCGGGACAGATTTTCGTACATGTACTGAGTAAGCAACATGTAGGGAAACGCGATCCGGTTGTTGGACACCGGTTGGGCGTCTTTAACATTGGCCGCCAGTTCGGCAATTAACTGGCCGGGATCGCAATCTAGTGTGTAGTTCAGCCGTGGCGATACACCTTCGACAAAGCCATCGATACGAGCATTAAAGCCAACAATATTATCCAGCAACGTTTTTTTCATCAGTTGCGTGGTATCTGCATCAAGCGAGATCAAAAATTGAATCGACTGCGCCGAATACCAGGTCGGATCGTAATCCTGATGGGTTAATGCTGAATCATGGTCAGGTGGTGAGCGGAAACTTAGCTTATAGGGGATAACCGGCAAACCTTGGATAGCCTTCCCTGGGTGTTGGCGATTGAATGCCTCAAGTGCGCCGCCGCTGGCAAATTGTAGCTCAGCGGTAAAATCAAGGTCGCCGTAGATAATGTTGCTGCTTAGGCTGAGGATCACATCCAGTGCAAAGGCCAACGGATCACCAGCAATCAGGACGAAGGGTTCTGGATATAAATAATAGACATCAGACTGCTGACAGACGGCAACGACGCGCAGCTTGTCATCGGTGATAATTTGCTGAAAATCAGGATAACTAATAAACATATCAATCAATTACCTTATGGTTTTAATATGGTTTTGATAATCCTGACGCCATTCTTCCGGTAGCTGGTTTAGGATATTCACCGAGCGATGGTGGTAGGCCTCTTCGTAGTGATACTGCATCGTGCTATCGCCAACTAGCACGCCTGCGGCATACATGGTGCTGCTACTTTCTGTCAGATCTTTGATGGGGTCGTCAGTGGAAAGGTGCAGGTTGTACACCTCAATTTCGCCGTGTTGTTTGTTGATACGGCTGATAGCACAGTCACACTCTGGGGTTAGCAGTCGACTGGTCAGAGTCAATTCACTCGCCAGTTTCACACCGGTGGTAGTGCAAAAGGGGTGGCCCAGACTGGTGATAAGGGTTTTGAGCTGGCCGCTACTATCCCTGACTTCAATCTCAAGATAGTTTTGCTCCGTGCCGGTAATCACATCTTCGACTCTTAACGCTCGCCCATCCTGCGATTGCACCCATTCACCAATAAAGATGTCGTCAATGGCTTTTTCTTTACCATCCTGCATCAAAATGGGAGTGCCTTTACCTAAACAACCATAGGTAATCTGCATGGGTTTTAGTGTGTTGGTATTTAAAAAGCGCTGTTCAGGATCGAACGGACCGGGAGCATTGGTAATAAAACTGGCTACACTCGCTCCTTCAATTTGTAATGTCACTTTAAAGATATAATAAACCCGCTCACCGGAATCAAAATCGGGACGTTTGAATTTAAGCCAGTCTAGATCCCACGATAAAACGTTGCCATTAATTCGGGTTTTAGCGTCGTCAAAGAAATTAAAGTCATTGGCAGGGGTGATCGGATCGCCGCCCTGACGTTCGCGGACCAGATAAATTGAGTTATACGCGTTTATAGGCTTGCCATTATTTAAATCAATATTGCCGAAGTAGGTTACGCTGCCTTTTATCGGTACGGTGACATTGCCGTCAAAATTATTAAAGTAGTCACAGTCGCTTTCTTGACGGGCCAGACAGATTTTTATCAGATTATTTTTATTTAAATCAGCAGGTGAATCATTTTGAATTAATTTTGGGTAACTTTGTGTGGTAACAATTTCGGCCCCGTAAACTGTCTGGTTATTCACCGTTTGGGCGAAGGTATAGATGATATTAACCGGATAGCGGGTTTGTTTTAAACTGGCCGGGAAGGTGCCATTAGCCTGGATGGGGCAATTAGCAGTATAAATATAGTTCTTTTTACATTGTACTGTTCCCGCAGGGCTGCCTGATTCGTCAAAAATACCTAAGGTTTGCGTGATGTTTACGGCTGACACCGGCAACGAACCAATGGCATTTGCTGAGAACGTTTGCCCATCAGTAGAATCCAGGCTGACGATGCTGTGTACCTGTTGTGCGCTATCGCTATCCCCCATCGCCAGTGAACTGACGGCATATTTAGCCAGTTTGTGGTTTGCCCAGAGCTGACTGAAATTAGGACAACGAACGAGGCTGATACCTGCTAGTCCCAGTTGAATATCATAAAATTTCACCAGCAGCGGATCGTTGGTATTAATTATAAATACACCGGTGTTTGCATATTTATTAATTACACTGCTAATAATATTATTTTCAGAAAAACTATTTTTTCCTGAGGGCATAGTTGCAGATTGCATAATATCATTTCCCAATGAGTTTGCTGTGATTATCTATACGAAAATTCTCTAAAGCATAGGGCGTTTGATAGAATATAGAGACAAATATTCAGCGTAATAAAACAAGATGTTGGCTTAGTAACTCAAAAGCATTGACTGAAAATTTATATTTTCTATCTTTCGTATGCTGCCAGTTTTATGTAGGTAGCCGCGTTGGTTACTTGTTCTATCCGAGAGTCTGGCTCGGAAAGAGCCAATATGTTGTTAAGACAGAAATATTTTCTCCTGAGACGATGATTTTTTTGTGGGTAATATTGAAAATTTATTAAAATGGTGACGGTGTTCAATAGAGTAAATTAATTCAGTGTTACTCAGTATCGTAACCCTAGAAAATAATGTTAGCAGCAATGCAAAAAAAAACCACTGAGGAAATAGAGAATAGAGGGAAGCCGTCTGGGAAAATGTGCACAGCAGGATGGTGATGAGAATGAAATAATAGGCTTTATATTCGTATTTTTATTGAGTTTCCTCTCCTTATTCTTTTATCTTACGTTTACTCATCCAATTTGTTGAATATGCTCAGCGCTGAGCATAAATACAACATTATTCAATTGAATTCATTCGTTAATATAATGGATTAAACGTGATAAAAAACGACGTTATTTTATCAGAAACGATTTCGTCGTATCGAACCCACAGCGCAACGCTACTTGAAAGCGGTGACCAACCACGATCACAACTGAAGTTATTACAAATAAAAAGATAAAAAATAGTCTAATCTAATGATAAATAATGATTTTATTTTAACGCCAGCAGCTTGTCATATAACTGTAATATTTCATACATTTTTCTGTCATTAAACTGTCCTATTTTCCCTCCTGCACCATACTTAATCTGATGAAAACAATTTATACACTTGGTACTTGAGTTGCAGCGTTGTTAGCTTGGTTCATTACTCAGCCCATCCTGCAATACCAGGTTCTTTGGTATAGAGTTAATTCTAATATCCCATTAGGAGGGATTATGAAACTGATGCGTACCACCGTAGCCAGCATTGTGGCAGCGACTTTATCTATGACCACTGTGTCCGCGTTCGCTGCTGCAAGCCTGACAGGTGCAGGTGCGACATTCCCCGCGCCGGTGTATGCCAAGTGGGCAGATTCTTATCAGAAAGAAACAGGTAACAAAGTTAACTATCAAGGGATCGGCTCTTCAGGTGGCGTAAAACAAATCATTGCCAATACTGTTGATTTCGGTGCTTCTGATGCGCCATTAGCAGACGATAAGCTGGCGGCTGAAGGTTTGTTCCAATTCCCAACTGTGATTGGTGGTGTGGTGCTGGCCGTTAATATCCCTGGCATCAAATCTGGTGAACTGACTTTAGACGGTAAAACACTGGGTGATATTTATCTGGGTAATGTGAAGAAGTGGAATGACCCGGCGATTGTGAAGCTGAATCCGGGCGTTAAATTGCCAGATCAAAATATTGCAGTGGTGCGCCGTGCTGATGGTTCTGGCACTTCATTCGTATTCACCAGCTATCTAGCTAAAGTGAATGCGCAGTGGAAAGAGAAAGTGGGTGCAGGCTCAACGGTTAACTGGCCGACCGGTTTAGGTGGTAAAGGTAACGACGGTATTGCGGCATTTGTTCAGCGCTTGCCAGGTGCCATTGGTTATGTGGAATACGCTTATGCCAAACAAAATAACCTGGCTTACACCAAACTGGTTTCAGCCGATGGCAAACCAGTCAGCCCAACAGAGCAAAGCTTTAGCGCTGCGGCCAAAGGTGTAGACTGGAGCAAAACGTTTGCTCAAGACTTAACCAATCAGAAAGGTGATGATGTTTGGCCAATTACCTCTACTACTTTCATTTTGGTGCACAAAGAGCAGAAAAATGCGGCTAAAGGCACTGAAGTACTGAAGTTCTTTGATTGGGCATACAAAAACGGTGCTGAACAAGCTAATGCGCTGGATTACGCCACATTACCAAAAGAAGTGGTTGAACAGGTTCGTGCAGCTTGGAAAACCAATGTTAAAGACAGCAATGGTAAGCCAATCTTCTGATTGAAGTTAGTTTTGCCTGTAATAATTTATTTATAAGATATTGATTTAATATACCCAAAGTAATTGAAGTTGCAGGTAGGCGGCAAGTGAACGAACCCCGATGAGCTGACTCTGGTCAGTGATTCGGGTGAGCGAACATAACCAATAACCCTGCGGCTTCAAGTACGAAGGGAATTAACACCCGGATGAGAAGAGAGTCTATGGCTGATTATAAGCCGACTACCAAAGCACCGAGCAAATACGGTGACATCATTTTCAGCGCGCTGGTTAAACTGGCTGCGCTGATTACGCTATTTCTGCTGGGCGGCATTATCATTTCATTGATTGTTGCTTCTTGGCCAAGTATTCAAAAATTTGGTTGGGCTTTCCTGTGGACCAAAGAATGGGATGCCCCGGCTGAGCAGTTTGGTGCATTAGTGCCGATTTATGGCACAGTTGTCACCTCTGTTATCGCCTTACTTATTGCAGTCCCGGTCAGTTTTGGTATTGCCTTGTTCCTGACTGAGCTGGCCCCTAACTGGCTAAAACGCCCACTGGGTGTGGCTATCGAACTATTAGCGGCTATCCCTAGTATTGTTTACGGGATGTGGGGTTTGTTTGTTTTCGCTCCCTTATTTGCCCGCTATTTCCAAGAACCTGTCGGCAACGTGATGTCTGGCATCCCGATTGTGGGTGTGTTGTTCTCAGGCCCGGCATTCGGTATTGGTATTCTGGCCGCAGGTGTCATCCTGGCCATCATGATTATTCCTTACATTGCAGCGGTTATGCGCGATGTGTTTGAGCAAACCCCGGTGATGATGAAAGAGTCAGCCTATGGTATTGGCTGTACCACTTGGGAAGTTATCTGGCGCATTGTGCTGCCTTACACCAAAAACGGTGTGATTGGCGGTGTGATGCTGGGCCTGGGGCGCGCTTTGGGTGAAACCATGGCAGTGACCTTTATTATCGGTAACACCTACCAACTCGACAGTTTCTCACTCTTCATGCCAGGGAACAGTATCACCTCTGCGTTAGCGAATGAGTTTGCTGAAGCGGAGTCCGGTTTACATACTGCCGCGCTGATGGAATTGGGCCTGATATTGTTCGTGATTACCTTTATCGTGCTGGCGTTATCTAAGTTAATGATTTTGCGTCTGGCTAAGAAAGAGGGGCGCTAAGATGGCGACAATGGATATGCAAAGTGATGCGACGCTACTGGAAACCCGCCGTAAAAAGCAGGCCTGGCGTCGCCAAAAGAACCGTATAGCCTTACTGCTTTCAATGGCTACCATGGCGTTTGGTTTGTTTTGGTTGGTGTGGATTTTGTTCTCCACCGTGACCAAAGGAATTGACGGCATGTCTTTGGCGCTGTTTACCGAGATGACTCCGCCACCCAATACCGCGGGTGGTGGTTTGGCTAACGCCATTGCCGGCAGTGGTTTATTGATCTTATGGGCCACAGTCATTGGCACCCCTCTGGGTATCATGGCGGGGATTTACCTGGCTGAATATGGCCGTAAATCCTGGTTGGCGGAAATTACCCGCTTTATAAATGATATTTTGCTATCAGCACCTTCCATCGTGGTCGGTCTGTTTGTCTACACCATCGTGGTTGCCAAGATGGAGCACTTCTCCGGTTGGGCTGGGGTGATTGCATTGGCGCTGTTACAAGTGCCGATTGTTATCCGTACTACTGAGAACATGCTCAAGTTGGTACCAGATAGCCTGCGTGAAGCTGCCTATGCCCTGGGAACACCGAAATGGCGCATGATATCGGCTATTACGCTGAAAGCGTCTATCTCCGGTATTTTGACAGGCATCTTGCTCGCGGTAGCACGTATTGCCGGTGAAACAGCACCCTTGCTGTTCACATCGCTCTCCAACCAGTTCTGGAGCACTGATCTGAGCCAGCCTATCGCTAACTTGCCGGTTACTATATTTAAATTTGCCATGAGCCCATTTGCCGAATGGCAACAACTGGCTTGGGCAGGGGTGCTGCTAATTACCCTGTGTGTATTGTTACTGAATATTCTGGCTCGGGTTATTTTCGCGAAGAAAAAGTATTAATCGGCTGCGTAAGTATCAGCATTGAGTAATGAAAATACCGAATCGCCAATAAATTTCAAAATGCGGCTACGGCGGCATTGGCTAAAAGAGAGAAGTCTTGATGAGTATGGCTACTGACATCAATAACAGCAAAATCCAGGTTCGCGATCTGAACTTCTACTATGGCAAATTCCATGCGCTAAAGAATATCTCGCTGGATATTGCTAAGAACCAGGTCACAGCATTCATCGGGCCATCAGGTTGCGGTAAATCTACTCTGCTGCGTACATTCAATAAAATGTATCAGTTGTATCCTGATCAACGTGCTGAAGGCGATATTTTATTGGACGGCCAGAATATCCTGACTGACAAACAAGATATTGCGTTGTTGCGGGCTAAAGTTGGCATGGTTTTCCAAAAACCGACCCCGTTCCCGATGTCGATTTACGATAACATCGCCTTTGGTGTGAAACTGTTCGAAAACTTGTCCCGTGCTGATATGGATGAACGGGTGCAATGGGCGCTGACCAAAGCGGCATTATGGAATGAAACCAAAGATAAATTACACCAGAGTGGTTATAGCTTGTCAGGCGGGCAGCAGCAGCGTTTGTGTATTGCCCGTGGTATTGCTATCCGCCCTGATGTATTGCTGTTGGATGAGCCTTGCTCAGCGTTGGACCCTATATCCACCGGTAGAATTGAAGAGTTGATCAGCGAATTGAAGTCCGATTACACGGTAGTTATTGTGACGCATAACATGCAGCAAGCTGCACGTTGCTCAGACCATACTGCATTTATGTATCTGGGCGAGCTAATCGAATTCAGTGATACCGATACCCTGTTTACTGCGCCACAGCAGAAACAGACGGAAGATTATATTACTGGTCGCTATGGCTGATCGGCCTATCCCCGTAATACTTCAAGCTGCATGTGCGTTGGCTGCTTTCGTTCACCCCAGTCACTTACTTGAGTAAGCTCCTGGGGATTCGCTCAATTGCCGCCTTCCTGCAACTCGAATTATTTAGGGTATACATCAATTTCGCCTACTTACACGTACGGGAAGTATTATGGATAACTTGAATCTGAATAAACATATTTCCGGCCAGTTCAATGCAGAACTTGAACATATCCGCACCCAAGTATTGACCATGGGTGGACTGGTGGAACAACAATTATCTGACGCGATCACCGCAATGCATAATCAGGACGGTGAACTGGCGAAGCAAGTGATTGCAGGCGATAGAAAGGTCAATATGATGGAAGTGGCGATTGATGAAGCCTGTGTGCGCATCATTGCCAAACGTCAACCTACGGCCAGTGATTTACGCTTGGTGATGGCGATTATTAAAACTATCTCTGAGCTGGAGCGCATCGGTGACGTAGCAGATAAAATCTGCCGTACCGCGCTGGAAAAATTCTCTCATCAGCATCAGCCTTTGTTGGTTAGTCTGGAGTCTTTGGGCCGCCATACGGTGCAAATGTTGCATGATGTGCTGGATGCTTTCGCACGTATGGATTTGGACGAGGCTATTCGGATCTATCGCGAAGATAAAAAGGTTGATCAGGAATATGAGGGCATCGTGCGGCAATTGATGACTTATATGATGGAAGATCCGCGAACTATCCCAAGTGTACTGACTGCCCTGTTTTGCGCTCGCTCTATTGAGCGTATTGGCGACCGCTGTCAGAATATTTGTGAGTTTATCTTCTATTTCGTCAAAGGGCAGGATTTCCGCCACCTTGGTGGCGATGATTTAGAGAAACTGCTTTCCAGTAAGACTGAAAAATAACGATTTCCCCAATCATCCTGGCGAATTAGGCAGGTTGGGGATTGTTTTTTGTATTTGCCCTCCTTTTTTGAACAATATAAGATAACTCTATATTGTTTCATGTTTGTTTATATTCTAAATCCTAATTTGTTGACATAATAAAATAGCATTGTGTTCCTCTGTTTTTATATATTCCTGATGATTTTGTTATAGGTGGGAAATATATTTTCCTTTTGACGGAAGATGTATTTCCTATATCTAAATTGTTTTTGGTGATATTTAAATTTCAGCTTAACATGATTATTTTGGTATGTTTTTACGCGGGAGCGGGATAAGTGAACATGGGTCTGTATACACACAAAAATGTAACGCTTAGCCTATTTTGGTTGCTATGGATAGCATGTTTAGTGAGCTATATAGTCTACAATTTATTTTTTTATCTACTGCTTGCTCCTACTCTATTCCTTATCTTTATCTTGATAAAAATTATGTTTAAAAAGAAAACTAACAGTAATAATGAGGTGTTTCCTGTGACGAATATTCCCCATAAAGCCCATTCACCATTAACTGATTTGTCACCAGATACAACTAAAACAAATACCGTTATCGCCGCAGGTACGCAATTAACAGGTGATGTTAGGCTTGATGGCGACATTCAAATTTATGGTGTAGTGGTCGGCGATATTATCGTTAGTGATGGCACCATAAGGCTGATGCGCAGTGGCAAGATTGAGGGTAATTTAACCGCACCACACATTACGGTGGATGGACGTATTGAAGGGATCTGTGTTTCTGATCATCTGGAAATTCTGGAAAATGGACGTTTAAACGGCATTGTGAAAGGCAGTAATTTCTCAATCAAGAAAGGTGGCGTCTTTATCGGTCAGTCTGAGATAACAGAGGAACCTGACAGCCAAAGCAAGGGTAAAGTAAAACCTGCTGTAATAGTGCCCCAGGAAAAGGCTAATACAGAAGAAGCCCGATCTGATGCCATTTCCAGTAGCAAATAATTCTGTCAGTTCACTTTTTTCTAATACATGCTAATAACACGATTGGGCTAAATTTTAGGGCTACGATCGTGTTACTTGCTCACTTTTTTGGGTGTTTTTTCATCGATTATTTTTTTATTTGCTGAATATACAGCATTTTTCAACCTACAACTTCAGAAACAGGCTTTGGGATGCACTCTAAGGCTCCCTATTCTCCTCATTTTCCTTTGCCACCGATCCCACTTTCTTTGCCAATATAATCAGACTAATTGACTGAGATTAATTAGTTATAAATATATCGTTTTATATTATTTCCTGACCTAACGCCGAATTGATAGCTTATCCACATCGCAACATCTCAATCATCTTAGGAGCTTTCAATGAAGCAATCTCTGTCCACAAAAAAAAGCGCACTGGCATTAACGCTGTTAGCGGGTCTGGCGACGCTGTCTGGTGCAGCCCACGCTGATAAACTGGATGATATCAAGCAAGCGGGTGTGGTGCGGATTGCTGTTTTTGATAGTAACCCTCCATTTGGTTATATCGACCCACAGACTAAAAAGCTGGTGGGATATGACGTGGACGTGGCGAATGCTATCGCGAAAGATCTCGGTGTAAAAGTAGAACTACGCGCCACTAACCCGGCCAACCGTATTCCATTACTGACATCGAAGAAAGTTGATCTGATTGCGGCAAACTTCACTATTACTGATGAGCGCGCTAAGGAAGTTAACTTCAGCCTGCCATATTTCGCTACGGGTCAGAAATTTATCGCGCATAAAGGTGTGCTAAAGACACCTGAAGATATCGGCAAATTACGTATTGGTGCGGATAAAGGTACGGTTCAGGAAATTACCCTGCGGGAGCATTATCCAACCGCAAAAGTGATTTCTTACGATGATACACCGCTGGCATTTACTGCTTTGCGTAATGGTAACGTTCAAGCTATCACCCAGGATGATGCGAAACTTGTCGGCCTGCTCGGTAACTTACCGGCGGCACAAAAAGCTGATTTTGAGATCTCACCGTTCAGTATTACCAAAGAGTACCAAGGGGTTGGTATTCCTAAGGGTGAAGAGCGCTTAACGGCAAGTATTAACGAAACACTGGTGAAATTGGAAAAAGATGGCGAAGCGGCGAAGATTTATGATCGTTGGTTTGGCCCAGCAACCAATGCAGCCCAGCCGCGCGGTGAGTTTAAATTTGCGCCATTGGATCAGCAACCTAAAGCCTAATATATCCTTCGTCCTTGAAGTGAGAACATTAAAGCCCTGCATTGTCACGATGTGGGGCTGCTTGCATTGTAATCCGTTAGTGATTAACACCATGGGGGATAGGTAAGATGGATTTTACAACACAGCTAATAATAACTATTGAGATGCTTTTAGCGCGATATGGGTATCAAGACCTATGAATCTACATCATCTCACTGATTGGTTGTTGGCCCCGCAATATCTTAACTGGCTGTGGCAGGGGTTTCTGCTTACGTTGTGGATTTCTGCCTGCACGGTGGTTGCTGCCACGTTATTAGGCTTTTTGCTCGCTGCCGCCAGAGATAGTGAACTTAAAGTGCTGCGGTGGTTTGCTGTTGGCTATAGCACGCTATTTCGCAATACGCCGCTGCTGATACAACTGTTCTTTTGGTATTTTGCTGCCAGTCAGTTTCTGCCTGCTTCCTGGGTTCCATGGCTCAATACGCCCCATGAAATCACCTTTATCGGACTCACGTTAAGTTGGCCTTCTTTTGAATTTTTAGCCGGGTTTATCGGGCTAACCCTCTATTCCACGGCGTTTATTGCTGAAGAATTACGTTCTGGGATCAGCGGTGTCGCTAAAGGACAAAAATACGCGGCACATGCGCTGGGGTTAACGGGCTGGCAATCGATGCGCCATGTGGTGTTGCCGCAGGCGTTGAAAATTGCCATGCCGCCATTGTTGGGCCAGTACATGAATATTATTAAAAACTCCTCTTTAGCGATGGCTATCGGGGTGGCTGAGCTTTCCTATGCTTCTCGTCAGGTTGAAACCGAAACATTGCGGACATTTCAAGCCTTTGGGGTGGCAACAGTATTGTATATCGCCATTATCGCGTTGATTGAAGCCTGGGGCATGTGGCGTCAACAGCGAACCACAATCAGGGGGCATTGAGATGGATTTTACAATTATTGCTGATAACTGGACTTATCTACTGTGGGGTACTTTCCCTGATGGCCCTCTGGGTGGGGCGGCATTAACCCTGCTGATCAGTATCATGGCTGGAGTGGCCTCCGCAATCTTAGGGACCGTGCTGGGGGTATTGCTGGCAATGTCTCGTGGTGTTTGGGCGGGCGTATTGGCGGCTTTTTTGGGCTTTTTCCGCGCCATCCCGGTGATAATGCTGATTTTTTGGACTTACTTCCTGCTGCCAATTGTATTTGGTGTGGATATCCCCGAAATCACCACGGTGGTGTGTGCACTGGCATTGATTGCTTCCGCCTATCTGGCGCACGCAGTAAAAGCGGGGATTGTGGCGATTGGTGCAGGGCAGTGGCAGGCTGGGTTGTCGCTAGGTTTTAACCGCTGGCAGGTTTTATGGTTTGTGGTCTTGCCGCAAGCATTGCGCATGATGGTGCCATCATTTATCAATCAATGGATTTCATTGATTAAGGACACATCGCTGGCTTATATAGTTGGGGTGAATGAACTGACTTTTCTGGCAACTCAGGTTAATAACCGCAGCATGGTTTATCCAATGGAAGTGTTTCTGTTTGTCGCGTTGGTCTACTTCGTTTTATGCCTGGCTTTGGATTTATTGGCAAATGGCCTTAACCGCCGTTTTAGCCCACAGCATGCTATTAAGAAACAAAGTGCCATTAAACGTTCATGGCGCTGGTTGAGTCATAAACCAGCGCCGTCGGCACACTAATGATGAGTAATCTGCCAGCCTCTTTCGCGCCACAAGTCAGGCAGTTGCTGCATATCATCAAACATGGTGACTAGCGGGTGGTGTATCGGCTGGTTGTGTGGATCGGCGCAGTAGTAAAATACCGGTATACCTGCGGCAATCCCAGCGTGGGTGCCGGCCGCGGAGTCCTCCACCAAAATGCAGTGCTCGGCGGCCACCTGCATCTCTTTTGCCGCGTGATAAATCAGCGCGGGATCAGGCTTCCAACGCTGAATGTCGTAACCGCTATAGAGGCGCGTATCAAAGAAAGACAGCAGGCCAGTCAGGCCAAGGGAGTGCTGCATTTTGCTCACTGGCCCGTTGGAGACCACGCAGACGGGCAGGGTGATTTGCTCCAATAGCGCTTTTGCCCCAGCAATAGGCTGTAATTCGGCATCAAACAGGCGTGCAACCTCAGCGCGGTAGAGTTTTTCCAGCGTTGCTATTGATTCATCCAGACCGTTTTCTTTACTCACCAGCGCGACTATTTCATTCAGTTTTACCCCTTTAAAACGCTTAATCACCTCTTCCAGCGACAGGTGAATACCGTAATGGGCAAACATCACGACGTATGCACGACAACACAGAACTTCACTGTCAACCAAGGTGCCATCGCAATCGAACATGACGCATTCAATGTTATTCACTCTACTTATCCTTAAATTGTGCAGATCTACGTTCACTTCACTTTAATCATCCTGAGTAAGAATGCGATGTTTATTGACCCTACTAGCAGAAAAACTAATAACAAGTTAATAAAATACAACGGGTTGAATAATATGCAGTCATAATGAAGGCGTTGTTGCGCAACAGTGAAGATAAAAAATAGCCAAAAAAGAGTGTGATCCCGCTCTAAACAATAGTTTTTTGTTATAGGATATCCCCCGACTATCACTCCCTTCTGTGGAACTCTTCGAATGAGTAAACCAAACCTTGATACTGAGCAGGGGCTGCTCGAACGTGTATTTAAACTGAAACAGCACGGTACCACGGTACGTACTGAGTTGATTGCCGGTATCACTACCTTTTTGACTATGGTCTATATCGTGTTCGTAAACCCCCAGATTTTAGGGGTTGCGGGTATGGATGTGCGGGCTGTTTTCGTGACAACCTGCCTGATTGCCGCCTTTGGTAGCATCTTTATGGGCTTATTGGCTAACTTACCGGTAGCACTGGCTCCGGCGATGGGGCTTAACGCTTTCTTCGCTTTTGTGGTGGTTGGCGCGATGGGTATTTCATGGCAAGTCGGCATGGGTGCTATTTTCTGGGGCGCAATCGGTTTCCTTTTACTGACCATTTTCCGCATCCGGTATTGGATGATTGCTAACATCCCACTGAGCCTACGGGTGGGGATTACCAGTGGTATTGGCCTGTTTATTGCCATGATGGGGCTGAAAAATGCCGGTATCGTGGTGGCAAACCCGGATACCTTAGTCGCGGTAGGTAATTTGACTTCTCACAGTGTGCTGTTAGGTGCGCTGGGCTTCTTTATTATTGCGGTTCTGGCCTCTCGCAATATCCACGCTGCGGTGCTGGTGTCGATTGTGGTCACCACGCTGATTGGCTGGGCGCTGGGTGATGTGCATTACTCTGGCATTTTCTCCATGCCGCCAAGTGTGACTTCGGTGGTCGGGCAGGTGGATTTAGCCGGAGCGCTGAATATAAGTATGGCGGGGATCATTTTCTCCTTCATGCTGGTTAACCTGTTCGATTCATCCGGCACATTAATCGGCGTCACGGATAAAGCGGGCTTAACCGACCACAAAGGCAAGTTCCCGCGCATGAAGCAAGCGCTGTACGTAGATAGCATCAGCTCGGTAGCCGGTGCTTTTATCGGTACCTCATCGGTGACCGCGTATATTGAAAGCTCCTCAGGGGTGTCTGTCGGGGGTCGTACTGGTTTAACGGCCGTTGTGGTTGGTATCTTGTTCCTGCTGGTGATGTTTGTGTCACCCCTGGCCGGTATGGTGCCTGCTTATGCCGCTGCCGGTGCGTTGATTTATGTTGGCGTGCTGATGACATCTAGCCTGTCACGGGTGAAGTGGGATGATTTGACTGAAGCCGTTCCTGCGTTTGTTACCGCGGTGATGATGCCGTTTAGTTTCTCTATCACTGAAGGGATCGCGCTGGGCTTTATCTCTTATTGCCTGATGAAGCTGGGCACTGGCCGTTGGCGTGAAATCAGCCCATGCGTAGTGGTTGTTGCGCTACTGTTTGTGCTGAAAATTGCCTTTGTTGATCACTGATAGCCGATCATAAAAACGCCCCCCTTTCGACACCGAGGGTGGGGGCGTTGTCGTTATAATCTTATGCTTTTAACTGAGCGCTGATTTGCTCCAGTGCCTTTGTCGCACATTGTGCGTCCAAATGCCCGCCCGGTGCACCGGCAACACCCACTGCACCGACCACCTCATCCCCTGCTTTCACTGGCACTCCACCCCCTAACAGCAAGAACCCTGGAATGTCTTTCAGGTTGTTGGCCGCAGGTGTCTTTTGGCTGTTTTCCATCACTTGCCCGCTTGGGGTTTTAGTCGATAGTGCCGTAAAGGCTTTTTGCTCGCTGGCTTTAACGGTGTGCGGGCCGGCATTATCAGCACGTAACACGGTTTTGATGATGCCCGCGCGATCAACGACGGTTACCGCCACGTTGTAACCATCCGCCTGGCAAACAGCGAGGGTGCGGCTGGCCAAATCGGTGGCCAGCGCCTGAGAGATATTACGTTCAGTGTTCAGACCCGCAGCAGAGGCTTGAGCTATCAGGCCAATGAATAAGGCGGAGGTCAGGGCAATAGGCTTGATCATATAAAATCCTTATTGTTAGCGAAGTGATTTCATCACTGTGCCGCTATGTTACGGCGATAAGTGGTGAAAAAACATTCGGCTAACTACCCGTTTTACTCCGTACTTCTACCTATTCCCTTCGGACTTGGCGCCGCAGGGTTGTTATCTGCGCTCACGCATCCACATCACTTGACTGCGTAAGCTCATCGGGATTATGAGCCTCATCAGAGGCTCACCCTACGGGCCACGCAGGCGCTGTTCAAAATGGTTTACAACCAATTTGTTGTTCACTTGCTGCCTACCTGCAACACCAATTACTTTGAGTATATTATTGGTAGGATATAGGAGTAATTATGAATAAGTGATGCCAGCGAGTTGACCTCCAGCTTGGAGAATATATTCGCGCGGTGCGCTTCAACGGTTCGCGGTGAAAGTGACAACATATGGGCGATTTGCTTGCTGGTTTCCCCTTGGATAATCAGCGCGGCGACTTCCCGCTCGCGGGGTGAGAGCTGGCTAAGTAACTGTTGATAGCTCACTTGCTGCTTTTTCACTGCCAGCGCTTGCTCATGTTGCTCCAGTGCCATGCCGACCGCCTCGATCAGCACATCGGCGTCGATAGGTTTGGTCAAAAACTCCAGCGCTCCACCTTTAAATGCCCGGCGGCACAATTCAATATTACCGTGCCCAGTCATTATGATGACCGGAAGAGTGCTATCACGGCATTGAATGGCTTCTAATACTGCCATCCCACTCTTACCCGGCATTCTGATATCCAGGAGTACGCAACTTGGCTGGGTTATTGCCAATGTATCGAGGAAATGCTGGCCGTCACTGAATGCTTTTACTTCCCAGCCCAGGGTGGCGAGTAATGCGGTTAGCGCGGCGCGAACACCGTCATCGTCATCAATCAGATAAATGTGTTTTGTCATGCGTATTCTCGCCAATCAGGGGAAAGGTTAGGGTAAAACAAGCCCCGCCATATTCACTGTTTGCGGCTTTTATGTCACCTCCCATTCGCTGTACCAATGTCTCACACAGGGTTAGCCCTAATCCCAGGCCACTCTCGCGAGTGGTATAAAAAGGTGTGAACAGGTGGTCTAACTGCTGATGGCTTAGCCCCGGCCCATTATCTTCTATCTGAATTAGCCATTGCTGTGGTTGCAGGCGGGCAGTGAAATAAATTAACGGGGTCGCAGTATGTTGTACGGCATGGATAGCATTACTGAGTAAATTATGCAGAATTTGCTCCAGCCATAAAGGATCGGCCGAGAGTGGCGGTAAATTCGCTGGAATACTATTCACAACCGTTACTTTGCTGGCGGCTATCTCATTACTTAATAAAGCATTCACGCGTAACCAGATATCCGCTACCACCACCGGTTGTAAATTCACCTGCCCACGGCTGAGTAATGTGCGTAGCCGCTCCAGTAGCGCCGAAATCCGTTTGATTTGCTCAACTGACGCCCGTAGCAGTGGGGTAATCTTGTCGTCCTGCGCGGGTAATAACCGCAGAGCGGTTTGGTTATACGTCAGGGTGGCAGTGAGCGGCTGGTTCAACTCATGGGCGATACCTGTGGCAATTTCCCCCATGGCATTGAGTCTGGCTTGATCAGCAAATTTAGCCCGTTGTTCGGCGCGATTGCGGTATTGCGCCAACTGCTGCCAACGGTGCCAACCATAGAGGGTAGCTCCCCATATGAGTGAAAGCAGGAGGGCAGTTAACCAAGGCAGGTCACGCCAAAGAGGAGTTGCATAGCCAGTTAACGCAAAGGATTGAGCGCCCTCTCCCAATGGTTTTTGCCATTGCCAAAAGCTGTCTGGATTTGGCTTGCCCAGCACAGCTAACAGATGTTGCTGATAGCGCAATGTCACGCTGTCGAAATTTTCCGGTAAACCCACTACCTGCAACAGTTTTAACCCATTAATCTGCAAGCCACTGCCATTGTATGAGTTCGATAGCTGATAATCACCGCCGTGAACTTGCAGCGTTAACTGGCCTGCTTTTGATTTGTCGGCTTTAGTTTGGCTAATTGCGACTAATTGCGGGAAATGGCGCTGTAGTTGCGACAGTTGGTTTGGTTCAAGAGTCAGAAACAAAATAGCCTGTTGCTGGGCTAATTGCTGGCTCAATTCACGGTGGGTAATACGAAATTCGGCCTCACGCTCAGCTTGCTGCTCATTTAAACCATACCAACCCAGCCAGAGAGTGGATATCAGGGTCAGGATAAGCCAGACAGTGATTTTAACGGCCATTTAGCAGCATCCAACATGTGTGGGTCAAGAGAGTAACCCCCAATCACCAGCGGCCAGTGGGGGTTTTGAATCATGCGTTACTTCACGCGGACACGATCAATATAGGTCGCAAAGGCTGCTAGTTGGCTGGTAAGGAAATCCAGCGTTCCTTGATCAATCAACGCCTTGGCATGCTCATCCACTTTGCTTTGAATCACGCCACCCATAAATTCAGGCTTATTCATCACCATCGCATCAAGGAAAACCAGGATCTGACGTAAGTGATACTGGCAACGTGCTCCACCCACCGGCCCCATTGAGCTGGTTTGAATAGCAACTGGCTTGCCTGCCAGTGGTTGGTTTGGCAAGCGAGACAACCAGTCGATCGCATTCTTCAATCCACCTGGCACCGAATAGTTATATTCCGGTGTGACGATGATAACCCCATCAGCTTGACGAATCTGCTCAGCAATAGCTTGAACTGTAGCCGGGAAGCCGTCTTCCTGCTGAACATCAGCATCATAAAGCGGAATATCACGAATAGAAGGCAGTGCTTCAATGGTGACGCCTGAAGGCGCTAATTTAGGCAGTGCGCGGGCTACCATCGCATTGTAAGAACCATTACGCAGGCTACCCAGTAGGGTAACAATTTTAAGGGATTGCTGTGGCATGACATACTCCCGTTCAGTAAATGGATGAGGCTTTATACCCGTCATCTTTCTCATTGCAGGTGTGTTGGCCTCTCACCTGCATTTTGAAATCTATTGGTTATTTGTTACCAGAGTAGGCCAAACTTATGCGACAAAACAATGACTATCTCGCGTATGACGACATTTAAACATTACTTAAATTGGTGTTAGGGGGGAATTATTACGCTGAAACTGTGACCGCAGGAGAGGAACGGAAAAATCGTTTTTATCAGTCATCAAGTCTGTGCGCAAAATGCCGTTAATAGATCTGGAGCTATCCAGCTCTCTTAATTGAGCGACACGATAATGCTAAAAACCACTCAAGCCCGCTTTACCTTACTCGTCAGTGCGTTTTTTATTTTATTACTGATAATCACCGTGGTGGTTATTCAGCTTTTTGTGACACCACAACTCAAACAATCTGAAAGTACCATTGTCGGTAATAGCGTTGACCAAATTGCGACGGCAATCACGGCGCAAATGAACAAAGTGGAAGCGCAAGCCCGCAGCATTACACAGGCTGTTGCCATTATGGACAGCAATACCATTGATCAACTATTACCGGGGCTGGTGGATCAGTACGGCGACAGTAATGTGTTTGGTGGTGGCATTTGGCCATTACCTAATAAACGTGAGCAAGGGGTGACTAAGTTCAGCACTTTCTTTGCCCGTAATGGAGAAAATAAGTTAACGGTCAACACCCATTGGAATTCACCAGAATCACAAAATTATTTTGAGCAACCATGGTACAAAGATGGCTTAAATGCGCCTAAAGGCTTCTGCGCGTGGGCTAAGGCCTACCAGGATGATGCCAGCCCACAGCCAAGAACCAACTGCGCGATGGCAATTTATAAAGGTGACGAGGCCTACGGTGTTTCAACCATTGACGTTACCTTAGGTTTCTTTAACCGTTTGGTTAAAGAAATGGAACAGAAAGTGAATGGCACTATTCTGATTGTCGAAGCTGATGGCAAGATTGTCGGCAGCAGTGCTCTGGCGGATGGCAAAGCCGAATTAAAAAATCTGTCTGACTTTGCGGCCAACTCGCCGATGGCGGCTGAAACCCAGCGGTTATTGCCGCAGTTAAAAGATCAAAAAGCACTGGAGAGTGAATTTGATGTCGACGGTACCTCTCACACCCTGTTTATTCGCCCGATCGCCAATAGCCCGTGGTATTTGGTTACTGACTTACCAACCAGTTTATTGGTGAAACAGAGCCACGCCATCCTGTTGCATCTGGGGTTAGTACAGATTCCAATTATGCTGTTATTGCTCTTGTTCCTGGTGTTTTCTATCCGCGTCTTTATGAAACGCTTAGCGGCTTTGAAAGAGAATATCACTGCATTATCGGCGGGAGGGGCTGATTTGACGCAGCGCTTACCGGAAAGCAATAGCCCAGAATTCAATGCAATTAACCAAAGTTTCAACAATTTTATCGACTATTTACAGCAAATGATGCGGCAAGTCGGTGAAAGTAGCCTAGCTATTGCCTCAGCATCGCGCCAGATAGCTAGCGGTAATCTGGACTTATCCGCCCGTACTGAAGATCAGGCCAGTTCAATTGAACAAACCGCAGCCTCAATGGATGAACTTACCAGCACGGTGAAACAAAATGCGGATAACGCCAGTCATGCCAACCAATTGGCGAGAGATGCTTCTACTGTTGCGGTGAAAGGTGGCAAGGTGGTGAAACAGGTGGTGGATACCATGGGTTCAATCAATCATTCATCGAAGAAAATAGTCGATATCATTAGTGTGATTGACAGTATCGCCTTCCAAACCAATATATTGGCACTTAATGCGGCGGTAGAAGCAGCAAGAGCGGGTGAACAAGGCCGTGGTTTTGCGGTGGTGGCATCAGAAGTGCGTAATCTGGCGCAGCGTTCAGCGACATCTGCTCGTGAGATTAAAAAACTGATCGAGGACTCGGTGGCTGATATTGCCATTGGTACTGGCTTGGTGGCTGACGCGGGAACCACTATGGATGATTTAATGAGCGGGGTGTCCAATGTGGCGGCATTAATGAATGAAATCATGTCATCCAGTCAGGAACAAAGTTTGGGTATCGAACAGGTTAATCTGGCAATCAATCAGTTGGATAATTCAACACAGCAAAATGCGGCGCTAGTGCAACAAGTTGCTGCTGCGGCTCAGGCGATGCAGGATCAAACTTTACAGTTGGAGAGTGTGATTAGCGGCTTTAAAGTTTAATTTTATACCTGTCATACTTCAAGCTGCAGGTGTGTTGGCTACGTTTAATCATCCGAATCACTTACTTATGTAAGCTCATCGGGATTATGGGCCTCTAATGAGGCTCACTCTGCGGGCCAGCGCAAGCGCTGTTCAACATGGTTTACAACCAAGTTGTTATTCACTTGCCGCCTTCCTGCAACTCGAATTATTTAGGGTATATATTGCAGTTATGCCAAAAATCTGACCCCTTTTGCTCGCCGAAAAGGGGTTTTTTATGACTCTCGGCGAATTTTACTGGCAAACAAATTCCCTAATGATTGAATAAGTTGCACGGTAATAATCAATACAATCGCGGTAGTGACAGTTACGAACGTATCAAAGCGCTGATAGCCATAGGTTATAGCCAGATCACCAATCCCACCGCCGCCGACAGTACCTGCCATGGCGGTAGCACCAATCAAGCCAATGGTGGCTGTGGTCAGTGCCAATATCAAAGATGACAGTGCTTCGGGTAATAGAAAATACCAAATCGCCTGAAGGGGCGTGGCACCCATCGATTTTGCTGCCTCGAGAATTCCGGGGTTAACATCCAATAATGAATTTTCTACTAATCGGCCAATATAAGGTGCGATAAAAATAATCAATGGCACGATGGCTCCTGGTGTTCCGATAGTGGTATTCACGATCAAGCGGGTAAGTGGGATAATCGCTACCATCAAAATAATAAAGGGCAGTGATCGGATGATATTAATCACTGGGTTAAGAATATTATAAAAAGTGCGATTGTTAATTAGCCCTCCGGGCCGGGTTACCACCAATAAGATTCCCAGTGGGATACCAATAAGGGAACCGATCACCAATGAAATACTGACCATAACCAGTGTGTCGTGTAGCGCCTGGACAAATTGGTCCAACGTAATTGCGGTTTCGATCATTAATGTATTTCCTGTATATCAATTCCTGTTCCAGCCAGGTGCGTGACGGCACTATCAATGAGGTTGTTGTCACCGCTTAACAGCAGCACCATATGACCCAATGTGGTGTCTTGTATCTCCGACATGTTGGCAAATAGAATATTCACGCCCACATCATATTGCCTGATAAGTTGATTTATCACCGGTTGCGTCGCAATCGCCCCCATAAATGCTAAACGAAATTGGCGGCCAGCATGACTGCTATCTAACAGTTTTCTCACACTATCGGGCAGGCTGTCCTTGATCACGGTGCGGACGAAATTAAGGGTTGTGGGGTGAGTGGGGTGGCCAAAAACCGTTAATACCGAACCCTGCTCAATTATTTGGCCGTTTTCCATAACCGCGACCTTATTACAGATTTTTTGAATGACGGACATTTCATGGGTAATCAGCAACACTGTAATATTGTATTGCTGATTAATTTTCTTCAGTAATAATAAAATCTGGGCGGTAGTTTGTGGATCCAGTGACGATGTGGCCTCATCACACAGCAGAATTGATGGATTGGTTGCCAGAGCACGAGCAATACCTACCCGCTGCTTCTGCCCCCCCGATAATTCATTAGGAAAACTATGGCTCTTATCACCTAACCCAACAAAATCCAGCAATTCAGCGACGCGCTCCTGAATGAATTTTTTATTTTTACCTAATAAGATGAGCGGCATAGCTACATTCTTAAAAACAGTTTTTGACTCCAGTAAGTTAAAATTCTGGAATATCATTCCGATGTTTTTTTTAAGTAGCCTGAGTTGCTCATGACTAAAATCATGTAGATTATTACCATCAATAATCACATCACCGGATGTTGGACTTTCCAATGAGTTTACCATTCGTAATAAGGTGCTTTTCCCTGCACCGCTATAACCGATAATGCCAAATATATCGCCATCTTCGATGGTTAAACTAACATTATTAAGCGCTTGTAGCTTTACACCTTTACGTTCAAAGGTTTTAGAAATATGCTGAAGTTCAATCATCAGATTATTCCATTACTTAAGATAATCAGGCAGCATATAACCGGTGTATTTCTCATTTCCTAGAATGTATTTTTTGAACTCCGCCGAGTGGTATCCCGCAATAATATCCTTGGCAAATTCTGCATCTTTATTTTTACCGGCGACAGTTACCACATTCACAAACTGTGTGGTTGGTTTTTCAAGTTGCAGTGCTGAGCTGAGTTTTATACCGTTAGATACAGCAAAATTACCCTGAATAGCACCAAAGTCGACATCGGGTAATGCTCTGACTTGCTGGGCATTATCCATTTCTTTGATCACCAGATGGTACGGATTTTCTGCTATGTCTTTTTGCGAGAAGGTCGCTGGATCAATTTTTTCCTTTAGCTTTATCCAGCCGATAGATTGCAACAACAGTGCTGCGCGGTACTCATTTGAGGGCTGGTTAGGGACTGAAATCAAAGTACCTTCTTTGGGTTTTTGGTCTTTTTGGCTTTGCTGATATTTATCAGAATACAGTCCCATCGGTGGCGTTGGAACCTGAACAATACCGGTATTATCAATCCGCAGACGCTCATTTATCGCTTGCAGATAAATAGGGTGTTGCATGATATTGCCATCAATCTCGCCAGTGCTAACGGCATTATTAACCTGGATGCCATCATTAAAATCTTTATATTCGATGCGATAGCCTTTGTTGATCAGATAAGGGGCTACACCTTTTTCAAATTGTTCTTTATAAGGGCCAGGATTAAATCCCAATTTGATAACTTTATTTTCTTCACTATGGGCATTTAGTGAAGTAACAATAATTAAACTAAATAAAGGTATCGTCAGTGAAGGTATTCTCATCATAATTTCCCTGTGGAATAGTGTTAATTTAGTCTCTACCAGAGGCTTTATTTATTATGTTGCCGGTTATTCTTTTAGCTAAAAGCGGGATAACTAAGAATGAAATCATTCAAACATTGCGGGGATGAAGCGTAAACGAAGAAAATGATCTTAGCTTATCTATAATAGAGATAATGGATTTAGTGTTTTTTATTAGGCGATTGGGACGAAAGGCGGATTATCAACCCGCTGCGTACAAATTGCGCAGCGGGTTCTATCGCTATAACCGGGGTTTAGCCCTGAATCAGATTAGGGATTTTTACATCAGGATTTACGTCAGCGTCATAATCCACACCGTCGACGGCAAACCCAAACAGGTTTAAGAACTCAGTCTTATAACCGGTAAAGTCGGTCAATTGGTAGATATTGTCATTGGTGACTTGATCCCACAACGCTTGTACCTGGTTTTGAATTTCTGGTGCCAGTTCTTTGTAGTCAGCACGCAAACGGCCATCGGCGTCCAGATGCGGTGCCTCACCACACAAGCTGTCTTTATACAGCGAATAAACTTGCTCGATGCAGCCTTCATGAGTGCCTTTTTCTTTCATCACCTTGAATAGTAATGACAAATACAGTGGCATCATTGGGATAGCGGAACTTGCCTGAGTCACTACCGCTTTCAACACGGATACCCGGGCATCACCGCCGCCATGGGCAGCTAAGCTATCGCGGATAGTCAGAACTTTTTGGTCCAGATCCTTTTTGGCTGCGCCAATAGAACCGTTCCAATAGATATCATGAGTGATTTTTTCACCCAGATAAGTAAAGGCGGTAGTTTGTGCCCCTTCAGCCAGCACGCCAGCTTCCAGTAGTGCATCAATCCACATCTGCCAGTCTTCGCCACCCATCACTGCTACCGTGTTGTCTATCTCGGTTTGAGTTGCGGGTTGTAGCACAACTTCTTTGATAACTTCTTTATCGGTATCTAGGCCACGGAATTTAACTTCATGGCCGATTGGCTTCAGTGTGGAGTTAAACACTTCGCCGGTTTTTGGATGAGTGCGGCGCGGCGAGGCCAGGCTATAGATAACCTGATCAACCTGACCCAGATCTTGCTTAATAGCCTCGATGGTCAGTCGTTTGATCTCATCGGAGAAAGCATCGCCATTGATGCTTTTCGCATATAGGCCTTTCTGCTCAGCAAACTTGTGGAAAGCTGCGCTGTTGTACCAGCCGGAGGTCGCCGGTTTACCTTCTTCTCCTGGGCGTTCAAAGAAAATACCCAGCGTATCGGCACCACAACCAAATGCTGCTGTGATTCGAGCTGCCAGCCCGTATCCAGTTGACGCACCAATCACTAATACTCGTTTTGGGCCGTTAGCAATTGGGCCTTCTGCTGTGACATAGTCGATTTGCTTTTTGACGTTAGCTTCACAGCCCGCCGGGTGAGCAGTCACACAGATAAAGCCGCGTACACGTGGTTTTATAATCATGGATACCTCAGTTTATGAATAAAGTTAAGTGTTCGAGCTACCGTCGGTCGAGACTCTAACAGTTCGGACTCATAGAGTCAGATTATCAAAATTAGCGATAATCTGCTCCAGCTCTATAACATCACACTCATTTTCCGATACAAAAACTGGAGAAAATGCGCCCCAGTAAGTCATCTGAGCTGAATTCGCCGGTAATTTCACTCAATGACTGTTGTGCTAAACGTAGCTCTTCCGCCAATAACTCACCGGCGTAAGCGCTTACTAACTGTTCGTGGCCTTGCACCAAATGCTGGGCAGCGGTTTCCAATGCTTGCAAATGGCGTCGGCGAGCCAGGAAGCCACCTTCGGTGTTACTGGTAAAGCCCATACTCTGCTTAAGATGGCTACGCAGCAGGTCAATACCTTCGCCGGTACGGGCCGATAAGCGAATAAGTGAGTGACCATTCACTTCGGTTAACCCCAGCGATTCACCTGTGACATCCGCTTTATTGCGCACCACGGTGATGGGCAGAGTCGATGGTAGGCGGGCCATAAACTCAGGCCAGATAGCGGCCGGTTCGGTGGCATCAGTCGTCGTACCATCAACCATAAACAGTACGCGATCTGCTTGTTCTATCTCATTCCACGCCCGTTCGATGCCAATGCGCTCAACTTCGTCACTGGCTTCACGTAAGCCAGCAGTATCGATGATATGCAATGGCATCCCATCGATATGAATATGTTCCCGTAAAACATCACGAGTTGTGCCTGCGATATCGGTTACGATTGCAGCTTCACGGCCCGCTAACGCATTGAGCAGGCTTGATTTACCGGCATTTGGGCGGCCGGCAATGACCACTTTCATCCCTTCACGCAACAAGCTGCCTTGCCGTGCTTCAGTGCGCACCTGCTCAAGATCGGCCATCACACCGTTCAACTGGCCTTCAATCTTGCCATCAGAAAGGAAGTCAATTTCCTCATCTGGGAAGTCAATGGCAGCTTCGACGTAGATTCGCAAGTGAGTAAGTGCTTCCACCAATTGATGGATTTTAACTGAAAATGCACCCTGCAATGAATTTACTGCTGAGCGGGCGGCTTGCTCCGAGCTGGCATCAATCAGGTCGGCAATCGCTTCTGCTTGAGCCAAATCCAGCTTGTCGTTTAAAAACGCGCGTTCAGAAAACTCACCCGGACGAGCAATGCGCAGCCCTGGCAGCGCCAGAATGCGTTTTAACAGTAAATCCAGTATAACCGGACCACCGTGACCTTGCAGTTCCAGCACGTCCTCGCCAGTAAAGGAATTGGGGCCGGGGAAGTAGAGAGCGATACCTTGGTCTAATGTACTGCCATCAGTATCTTTAAACGGCAGATAATCGGCATAGCGAGGCTTGGGCAATTTGCCCAAAACCGCCTGCGCCACGTCTGCGGCAGCACGACCTGAAACACGTAAAATACCAACACCACCACGGCCTGGCGGGGTTGCTTGTGCCACGATAGTATCAGTGGTGCTCATGGTTATTTCTCTCTTTAAAAGAATAAGGCGGTCATATAGCTATGACCGCCTCATATACCCTTCTTAATTGCAGTCGCAGCGTTTGTTAGCTGCTCTCCCCCAGTTACTGACGTATGCCAGTGACTGGGGTATCTATCATGTTAAGACTGTTTCTTCTTATCGCGGCTATGTAAACCACGTTTTTCCAGACCACGATAAATCAACTGCTGTTGCAGGATGGTCACCAGGTTACTGACGATATAGTACAGTACCAGACCAGCCGGGAACCACAGGAAGAACACAGTGAAGATAACTGGCATAAAGGTCATTATCTTCTGCTGCATTGGGTCCGTCACGGTAGTTGGTGACATCTTCTGAATGAAGTACATGGTGATACCCATCAGAATCGGCAGAATGTAGTACGGGTCTTGTGCTGACAGGTCATGAATCCACAGGATGAACGGCGCATGACGCAACTCAACGGAACTCATCAACATGTAGTACAACGCCAGGAAGATTGGCATCTGAATGACCAGCGGTAAGCAGCCACCCAGCGGGTTAACCTTCTCAGCTTTGTACAGCGCCATCATCTCCTGACTCATACGCTGCTTATCGTCACCGATACGCTCACGCATGGCAGCCAGTTTAGGCTGTAGCAAACGCATTTTCGCCATCGAGGTGTATTGCGCTTTTGTCAGCGGGTACATGATACCGCGCACGATAAAGGTAATCACGATGATGGAGAAGCCCCAGTTACCGACAAAGCTGTGAATGAATTTCAACAGTTTGAACAGTGGCTGAGAAATAAACCATAACCAACCATAATCAACAGTCAGGTCCAGATGTGGCGCAATGGCCGCCATTTTGTCCTGAATTTCTGGGCCAACCCATAAGGTAGCACCCAGCTGTTTCTGCTCACCCGGTTGAATAATAACTGGCGCACCTTTAAAGCCGATAGCCGCCAGACCATTACCCAAATCAGAAGAGTAGAAAGTGTTGGTTTCATTAGCTGCCGGGATCCAGGCGGTTGCAAAATACTGTTGCAACATGGCTACCCAGCCACCTTTGGTGGTGATGTCCATATTTTTGTCTTCGATATCACTAAAGCTGTATTTTTTATATTTAGTGTCATCAGAAGAGTAAGCCGCGCCACGATAGGTGTGCAGCGCAAAGTTATTGCTGCCGGTATCACGGTGTTTAGGCAAATTGATGCTTTGCTTCAACTGACCAAACAGCGTCAGCTCCAGCGGGGCAGCAGAGGCGTTTTTAACGTGATAATCCACGCCAATGGCGTAATCGTTACGTTTTAGCACAAAAGTCTTGGTGAAAACGGAGCCATCTTTGCCGGTAAAGGTCAATGGAATACGCAGTTCATCCTGACCGTCAGCCAATACAAAGCTGGTTTGAGGCGCTTCAAACAGTGGGCGCTCACCGTTAGCTGGATTATCCGGGCCGCTTTTGCCTGTCAGACCGCTTTGCGCCTGATAGATGAAAGCTGGAGTGGTTTCCAGTAATTCGAAAGTTTTATCTGAACCCAGAGCATCCGGGTAAGCCAGCAGGTTAGCCTGCTCGATGTCACCACCACGGGTATTAATGGTCAGAGACAGCACATCAGTTTTTACAGTAATCAGTTGACCCTGACCACTGCCGGGCACAGCCTGGCTTGCTTTATCACCGGTAGCAGTATTCGCAGTCTGTTGCGTGGTCTGAGCGGCTGGTTGTGGACTGTTGTCCACTTGCCAGGCTTGCCAGATCATGAAAGACACGAACAGCAGAGCGATGAGTAGAAGATTGCGTTGCGAATCCATCGTTAGTGTTCTCTGTTATCGTCGGGTTTCGGCGGCACGGGATCATCGCCACCTGGGTTCAAAGGGTGGCATTTTAATACGCGTTTCAGTGTTAACCAACTGCCTTTTATCATCCCAAACCGGCGCAATGCCTCAATTCCGTAATGAGAGCATGTCGGATGGAAACGACAACGCGGCCCCAGCAGCGGACTAATCACGAGCTGATAGCCCCTGATTAGCCCGATCAGGATGCGGGAGCCTGGCGACAGTGGCGACGCCATAATTTTTCCAAAGCTTCCGTCAACGCACGGTTATCGAGGTCAGCCACACCCTTTTTCACCAAAACGACAAAATCCATAGACGGTAACGTATGCTGATGCAAACGGAAGCTTTCGCGTGTGAGGCGCTTTATCCGGTTACGTTCGTGAGCACGTTTGACATGTTTTTTGGCGACGGTAAGACCGATGCGGGGATGCCCCAGCTCGTTCAGGCGGCCGAGGATGGTGATTTGCGGCGTGCCAGCCCGTTGTGGCTGCTGGAAGACAAAAGTGAAATGACTGGGAGTTAACAAACGTAACTCCCTAGGAAATGCTAGCTTAACCACTGAGATGGCTAGCTTTTATTACTTAGAAACAGTCAGACGAGTACGGCTTTTCGCACGACGGCGAGCCAGAACTTGACGACCATTTTTGGTGGCCATACGAGCACGGAAACCGTGGCTACGGTTGCGCTTCAATACGGACGGTTGGAAAGTGCGTTTCATAGCGATTTCTACCTAAACTTAAAATAATTACTGATTCAGTAAACGCGTTTGGCTGCTCGGAGTGAAGACACCGACGCCTCAATCGCAACATATAAAGAAGCGGGATTGTAATAATTGTACAGTCCTGAGTCAATTGACATTGCGCCCGCCCGCACAGAAGTTTTCTGTATCGGGAGTTTACCAAGAGCCTGCCCGTGTTCACCGCTGGTTTCTTTTTGGCCAAAGCCATCAAGAACACAGGCATCACACGTAGGGCTGAGGATTATACGGACTCCCAGACAAATCGCAAGGATCGCCGTGAGATCCTTTGTGGATTAATGAGGATCAGTTGTTAGAAAAGGGGAAGGTGATACCAGTATATTCTGAAATATTTTGCGATCATTGCTGATGAGGGACACGAAAAGCTGTGCACTGGGTTACACTCCTAACAGAAGTTATGTCCTGTGGATAAAAAGGATCTAATCTGTGAGGAAGGGGAGGATCTATTGCTCCTTTTGCGCTATGATCCGCCATTCCGATCGCATCCGCTACTCTGGATCACTACTCCGGGATCGTAGGGGGATGTTAGTCGTAAAAACAACCGAAAAACGGTTCGCATGTCACTTTGGCTTGCTACAGGCCATATTGGCGTGTGTCAAAAACGATGAGTTACAAAAAATCCTGATTTCTTTCTTTTATTGATCTTGTTCGAGTGGAGTCCGCC